>NZ_BBZI01000001.1 GCF_008974245.1 Streptomyces abyssomicinicus
GTTATCTTCTTCGCGGTCCTGCAAGAGGGCCGCTGGCCTCCGGGCCCGGTATGACTGTTGCCCCCTGTCGATGGGATGACCTGGGGGGTGGTGTCACCGGGTCCGAGGGGTGCCGTCGGAGACGCTGATCAGAGGTCCGACCACCGCCCGGCCGGGCGCAATGCCCGGCCGCTGTCGGGCGGCAGGTCTGCATAACGTGGATGCGCGAGAACGGCACCCGAGTGCGGGGCCGGCACGCGTCGACACATGTGGGGGCACGGTGATCAGCATCGACGGGGTGGACGTCTTCCTGGGGCTGGACGTCGGCAAGGCCGCGCATCACGGCCACGGACTGACCCCGGCCGGGAAGACGGTCTTCGACAAGCCGCTGCCGAACACCGAACCGAAACTGCGGGCCGTCTTCGACAAGCTCAAGGCCAAGTTCGGCACCGTCCTCGTGGTCGTGGACCAGCCCGCCTCCATCGGCGCCCTTCCGCTGACGGTTGCCCGGGACGCGGGCTGCCAGGTCGCCTACCTGCCCGGCCTCGCGATGCGCAGGATCGCCGACCTTTACCCCGGCGAGGCCAAGACCGACGCGAAGGACGCGGCCGTCATCGCGGATGCCGCCCGCACCATGCCCCACACCCTGCGGACCCTCGACCTGACCGACGAGGTCACCGCGGAACTGACCATGCTGGTCGGCTTCGACCAAGACCTCGCCGGCGAGGCCAACCGCACCTCCAACCGCATCCGCGGCCTGCTCACCCAGTTCCACCCCAGCCTGGAGCGCGTCCTGGGTCCGCGCCTGGACCATCAAGCGGTGACTTGGCTTCTCGAGCGTTACGGGTCCCCGCAGGCCCTGCGAAAAGCGGGCCGCCGCAGGCTCGTCGAGGTCGTCCGCCCGAGGGCCCCGCGCATGGCCGGGCGGCTGGTCGACGACATCTTCGCCGCGCTCGACGAGCAGACCGTCGTCGTCCCCGGCACCGGCACCCTCGACGTGATCGTCCCGTCGCTGGCGAAGTCGCTGGCCGCCGTCCACGAACAACGCCGGGCTCTGGAGGCCCGGATCGAGGCTCTGCTGGAGGCCCACCCTCTTTCCGAGGTCCTGACGTCGATGCCCGGCATCGGCGTCAGGACCGCCGCAGTCCTCCTGACCACGGTCGGCGATGGCAGCTCGTTCCCCAGCGCCGCCCACCTGGCCTCCTACGCGGGCCTCGCCCCGGCGACCCGGCAGTCCGGCACGTCGATCCACGGCGAACACGCCCCCAGAGGCGGGAACCGGCAGCTGAAGCGGGCAATGTTCCTCTCCGCGTTCGCGGCGCTGCACGATCCCGCCTCCCGGACCTACTACGACCGCTGCCGAGCCCGCGGCAAAACCCACACGCAAGCCCTCCTCCGTCTCGCCCGCCACCGCATCAGCGTCCTGTTCGCCATGCTCCGCGACGGAACCTTCTACGAACCGAGAAGCCCACGGCTTGCTTGACGAAGGACATAGAGGCACCC
>NZ_BBZI01000002.1 GCF_008974245.1 Streptomyces abyssomicinicus
CTAGTGACCTGAGTCGGAGATTCGTCGGCAGTAGGCGGCGACTTTGTCGAGGATCTCGTCTGCCGTCTTCGTCCAGACGAAGGGTCTGGGGTGCTCGTTCCAGTCGGCGAGCCAGCCCCGGATGTCACGCTCGAGGGCCTGAACAGAGCGGTGGACGCCACGCTTGAGCTTCTTCTGGGTCAGCTCGGCGAACCACCGCTCGACCAGGTTCAGCCAGGACGCGCTGGTGGGCGTGAAGTGCAACTGGAACCGGGGATGGGCCAGGAGCCACTTCTTGATGTCGGGTGTCTTGTGCGTCGCGTAGTTGTCGAGGATCAGGTGGACCTGGAGGTCGGCCGGTACTTCCTTGTCGAGTGTGGCGAGGAACTTCTTGAACTCGGCGGCCCGGTGGCGCCGGTGGAGCGAGCCGATGACTTTGCCGGTCGCCACTTCCAGGGCGGCGAACAAGGTGGTGGTGCCGGCACGGACGTAGTCGTGGCTGCGGCGTTCGGGGACGCCGGGCATCATCGGCAGGACGGGCTGGGATCGGTCCAGTGCCTGGATCTGCGACTTCTCGTCCACACAGAGCACCAGTGCCTTCTCCGGCGGGTCGAGGTAGAGGCCGACGACGTCACGGACCTTGTCGATGAACAGCGGGTCGGTGGACAGCTTGAACGTCTGCGACCGGTGCGGGGCGAGGGCGAACGCCCGCCAGATTCGCGAGATCGTCGACTGCGACATCCCTGTGGCGGCCGCCATCGATCTGGTCGACCAGTGGGTGGCGTTCTTCGGTGTCTCCTCGAGCGTCTTGACGATGACCCGCTCGACGTCCGCGTCGGTGATCTTGCGCGGGACGCCCGGACGCGGGTCGTCGCACAGGCCGTCCAGGCCCCGCTCGAGGAAGCGGCGTCGCCAGGTGCGGACGGTGTCCGGGGTGATCCGCAACCGGCGGGACACTTCCATGATCGAGTGGCCCTCGGCGCATTCCAGCACGATCCGCGACCGCTGGGCCAGGGCTTGGGCCGTCGTGCGACGACGGACCCATCCCTCCAGCGCGGCTCGTTGGGCATCAGTCACCGACAACGGTGGAATCTTCGGACCCGGACGACTCATGCCCAACCAACGACGAATCTCCGACTCAGGTCACTAGG
>NZ_BBZI01000003.1 GCF_008974245.1 Streptomyces abyssomicinicus
CAGCTGACCGCCGACCTGGACCTCGCCTTCTTCGTCCTCTACTCCTCCGCGGCGGGTGTGCTGGGTTCGGCAGGTCAGGCGAACTACGCCGCCGCGAACGCATTCCTCGACGCCCTCGCCACCCACCGCCACACCACCGGTCTGCCCGCCACCTCCCTTGCCTGGGGACCCTGGGCCGACAGCGGCATGCTCCAGAACCTCGACGCCGCAGACCTCGCCCGCATGCGCCGCGGCGGCATACCCCCGCTCGCCCCCGACGAAGGCCTCGCCCTGTTCGACGCGGGTGTGGTGTCGGGTGTTCCGGCGGTGGCGCCGGTCCGGTTGAACCTGGCGGCCTTCCGCAAGGCCCCGGCCGTGCCCGCACTGCTGCGCGGCCTCATCCGCACCCCCAGCCGCCGCACCGCGCAAACCGGCACCGGCCACACCTCCGCCCTCGCCCAACGACTCCTCACCCTCCCCACCCCCGAACGCACCCGCCTCCTCCTCGACACCGTCCGCGCCGAGATCGCCGCCGTCCTCGGCCACGACACACCCGACACCATCCCCGCCGAACGCGCCTTCACCGAACTCGGCTTCGACTCCCTCACCGCCGTCGAACTCCGCAACCACCTCAACACCGTCACCGGCCTCCGCCTCCCCGCCACCCTCGTCTTCGACCACCCCAACCCCACCCTCCTCGCCCACCACATCGAAACCGAACTCCTCCCCACCGACACCACCAACCCCC
>NZ_BBZI01000004.1 GCF_008974245.1 Streptomyces abyssomicinicus
AGTATGGCCCGGGGGATCCGTTAGCTATCGTTCGCGAGAAAGTTAGTAGACACACAGGACCCAGGCGTGCAAGTCAATTTCAGCTGACTACACCGATTCTGGTTAAAAGAGCCTATGGCCACCCTTATTTTAGAGAAAAAAAACCACACCTCTAATGTGTTGGGCACTAGAAAAAGCTAACTACCTAGTCCGTTTCTGGACGACTTCATTGGGAATAACATACCCCCCACTGTGATTAAGACTGGCACTGTCCTAATGCTTTCTTCAATAGGTTTGGCTCATGTGTGATTCCCTCTGGCAAACTTATAGAGGACAAGCAGAATAAACCAATTCAAGGTCGTTGTAGCTGAAGGCCTGGCCTGCCTGACAGTTAATTATGAGCATGTCTTGCCCTTCATGGTGGATATTCACAGCTGAAAGTGGTATTGGCATTTTTTTCTGAGGACACAACGAGGAAATCTGATAAATACGGCCACCTGAAGTCTAGCTCGGAGTTAACAATTTACCACGTTTAGAGCGGCCGCGATATCCTGCAGATGCATCCAGTAC
>NZ_BBZI01000005.1:0-155365 GCF_008974245.1 Streptomyces abyssomicinicus
GCCCGACCTGCCGGGTGTCCGGACCGAACGCAAGACGCGCTGCCCACCCCGGTGGAGTCGGGCGGTAGGCATGAAGGGCGGGGATCTGCCCACTCGTCCCCCATGCCGAGGTCCAACGACGAGGTCGCCGCCCTGCTGCAGGAGTACGCGGACCTGATCGCGATCACCGGGGGCGACGCCTTCAAGGCACGCGTCTACGAGAAGGCCGCCCGGGCGATCGGCGGGCACCACGCCGACGTCGCCACGCTCGACGTCAAGGGGCTCCAGGAGATCCCGGGGGTCGGGAAATCGATCGCCGAGAAGGTCACCGAGTACTTCGGCACCGGCTCCGTCGCCGCGGTCGAGAAGCTGCGGGAGAGGATCCCGGACGGGGTGCGCCGGCTGACCGCCGTCCCCGGGCTCGGCCCCAGGAAGGCGTACACCCTCCACCAGGAACTCGGCGTCTCCTCCGTCGACGGACTCCTCGACGCCGTCCGCGAGGAGCGGGTGCGCGACCTCAAGGGCTTCGGGCCCAGGACCGAGGAGAACATCCGGCACGGCGTGGAACTGCTGCGGTCCTCCGGGGACCGGGTGCTGATCAGCACCGCACTGGACCTCGCCGAGGAGGTGGTCGCCCGCCTGTCGGAGATCGAGGGCTGCCTGCGGTGCGCGTACGCGGGATCGCTGCGCCGGGGCAGGGAGACCATCGGCGACGTCGACGTCCTAATCGCCGCCGAGGACTCCGAGCCGTTCATGCGGGCCTTCACCGCGCTGCCCGACGTCTCGGAGGTGACCGCCCGCGGCCCCGCGAAGACCTCGGTGCGCACCGCCCGGGGTCTCGCCGTCGACCTCCGCGTGGTCCCGCCCGGCTCCTGGGGCGCGGCCCTGCTGTACTTCACCGGCTCCAAGGCGCACAACATCCGGATCCGGGAGACGGCCGTGCACCGGAAGCTGAAACTCTCCGAGTACGGGCTGTTCGACGCCGAGAGCGGCGAGAAGATCGTCTCCGCGACCGAGGAGGAGGTCTACGCCCGGCTCGGCCTGCCCTGGATCCCGCCGCCGCTGCGGGAGGACCGCGGCGAGACCGAGGCCGCGCGCCGCGGTGAACTGCCCGACCTGGTCGAGGAGTCCGACCTGCGCGGCGACCTGCACACCCACACCGACCTCACCGACGGCCTCGCCCCGCTGGAACGGATGGCCGCCGAGGCCGCCAGGCTCGGCCACGCCTACTACGCGATCACCGACCACGCCCCCGACCTGTCCATGCAGCAGATGACCGAGGAGCGGATCCTGGCCCAGCGCGAGGAGGTCCGCGCCCTCGACGGCGCGTTCGGCAGGCGGGGCAGGACCGGCAAGGGCGGCGGTATGCGGCTGCTGCACGGGGTCGAGCTGAACATCGGCCCCGACGGCGAGGTGGACTGGCCGGGGGAGTTCCTGGCCGGGTTCGACCTGTGCGTCGCCTCGATCCACTCGCACTTCCACCAGAGCCGCGAGGAACTCACCCGCCGGCTCGTCCGCGCCTGCGAGAACCCGTACGTCGACATCATCGGCCATCCCACCACCCGCATCCTCGGCAAGCGGCCCGGGATCGAGTTCGACCTCGACGAGGTGTCCGCCGCGTGCGCGCGCACCGGCACCGCCATGGAGATCAACGCCCACCCCAACCGCCTCGACCTGCGCGACGAGGACATCCTGCGGGCCAGGCGGCACGGGGTCAGGTTCGCGATCGACAGCGACTCCCACTCCGTTCCCGACCTGTCCCACCTGCGCTTCGGCGTCGGCACGGCCCGGCGCGGCTGGCTCACCGCCGACGAGGTGATCAACACCTGGCCGCTGCCGCGCCTGCGGCGCTTCCTGCACGGGAAGCACCGCGGCTGAGCACGGGCACGGCACCGGGGCGGCGGCCGCCCCGACCGCGGGCCGCGGGCAGCCCGGACACGGGCCGCGCAGACCGCTCACGCCGCGCAGACCGCTCACGCCGCCACGGCGACGCCGGCGCCGATGGCGATGAAGAGCCAGCCGGTGGCCACCTCCCACCGGTGCCGGACCCCCCCGGGCGGGCCAGGAACACGCGCAGCCGCCCGGCGACGGCCACCAGCGCGAACCAGTAGGCGACGCCGATCAGGACGTCCAGGGTGCCGAGGAGGAAGATCTGCCGCGTCACGGAGCCGCCGCCGTGGACGAACTGCGGCAGCACGCTCAGGAAGAACAGTGCCGCCTTGGGGTTGAGCACGTTGGTGACGAGGCCCTCGGCGAAGCCCTGCCGCCACCGGCCGCGGGCGGACTCCCGCTCGCCGGTGGCCGGCCGCGCCCCCGGCCGCCCGGAGCCGCCGGACGCCCGTCGCGCGGCGCGGCGGGCGGCCAGGAGCGCCCGGACGCCCAGGTGCACGAGGTAGGCCGCGCCCAGCAGCCGCACGGCGTCGAACACCGCCGGTGAGCGGGCGGCGACCACGGACAGCCCGACCGCGGCGGCGAGCATGTGCACGCAGAGCCCGGTCTGCGCGCCCAGCGCCGCGGCCCGCCCCCTCGCCGGATGCCCGGCCGCCGACCGGAGCACCACGAGGAAGTCCGGACCGGGGACCATGTACGCCACCAGCACCACACCGACGAAGCCCGCGAGGTCGACCGACATCCGCACCCGCCCTTCCGTGACCGCCCCGGGTACCCCCGGCCGGCGGGCCGAAGGCGCGGGATTCCGCCTCCGTGACATCCATGGCGAGAAAGGCTGTCGAAGCGCTTCGACACCTATGGACACCCGGGCGTGGTGCAGTTACTGTCGACCCGATCTGACTCGCACAAATCGGCACAGCGCACTGTCGAAGCGCTTCACAACCTTGGAGAGCTGGATGGTCACCCTCGCTGAGGTTGCCCAGCACGCCGGAGTCTCGGCCAGCACGGTGAGCTACGTCCTCAGCGGCAAACGGTCCATCTCGGCCACCACCCGGCAGCGCGTCGAGCAGAGCATCCGCGAGCTCGGCTACCACCCCAACGCCGGCGCCCGCGCCCTGGCCAGCAGCAGGTCCAACATCATCGCCCTGGTGATCCCGCTGCGCACCGACATGTACGTGCCGGTCATGATGGAGATCGCCATCGCGGTGGCCACCACCGCCCGCCTCCACGGCTACGACGTCCTGCTGCTCACCGGCGAGGAGGGCCCCGACGCGGTGCGCCGGGTGACCGGCAGCGGACTGGCCGACGCCATGATCCTCATGGACGTCGAACTCGACGACGAGCGGCTCCCGTTGCTGCGTGAGGCCGACCAGCCGTCCGTGCTGATCGGCCTGCCCGCCGACACCACCGGCATGACCTGCGTCGACCTCGACTTCACCGCGACCGGCGCGCTGTGCGTGGAGCACCTGGCGATGCTCGGGCACCGTGACATCGCGGTCATCGGCGAGGCGCCGGCCGTCTACGAGCGGCACACCGGCTTCGCCGAGCGCACCCTCGACGGACTCCGCTCCCGCGCGCGGGCGCTGGGCGTCCGGGTCCTGCACCGCCCCTGCGAGGGGGGCTACGACGCCCTGACCGTCACCCTCGCCCGCGTCTTCGACGAACGCCCCGGCACCACCGGCTTCGTCGTGCAGAACGAGTCCGCCGTGGAACCGCTGCTCGCCCTGCTGCGCCAGCAGGGCAGGGCCGTCCCCGAGGACGTGTCGGTGGTCGCGGTCTGCCCCGACCAGGTCGCCGTCCAGGCGTCCGTGCGGCTCACCTCGGTGGCCATCCCGGCGCAGGAGATGGGCCGGCGCGCCGTGGAACACCTCCTCACCAAGCTCGAGGGGCGTGGAAACGAAGACATCGTGCTGCTCGCGCCGGAACTGGTGGTCCGCGCGAGCACCGGGCCGGCGCCCGTGGCCCCCTGAGGCCGCCGGCCGGCCCCACGCTGCCCGGGGCATCCCGGTCGGCCCGTCGTCCGCACTCGTAAGGAGCACGCCACGTGAACCAGCCGGTCGGAACACCTCCCGAGGTCGGCCTCGCCCAGTCCTCACCCACCGTCGGCGTCCTGCGGGAGCGCGACGGCGGCCTGGAGTGGAGCGGACGGCAGGAGACCGTCCGCGTCGAGCCCTGGGGCCCGGACGCGGTCCGGGTCCGGGCCAGGCTCGGCGGCCCCGTCCTCGACGGGCTGCCCGGAGCGCTGCTCGACACCGCGCCCGACGCCGCGGCCACGGTCAGGATCGGTGACGGCACCGCCACCCTGACGGTCGGCACGCTCACCGTCGAGGTCGACGCCCAGGGCATGCTGCGGTTCCTGCGCACGGACGACCGCGCGGAACTCCTCGCCGAGGAACGCGCCCACTTCTGGTGGCCGGGCCCCAGGCTCTACACGGCCGTGGGCAACGGACACCACCGCCTGGAGCAGCGCTTCGCCGCCTACGAGGACGAGAAGCTGTACGGCCTCGGCCAGCACCAGCACGGCAGGCTGGACCAGAAGGGCCTGGTGATCGACCTGGTGCAGCGCAACGCCGAGGTGAGCATCCCCGTCCTGACCTCCAGCCGCGGCTACACGCTGCTGTGGAACAACCCGGCGATCGGCAGGGTGGAGCTCGCGGGCAACGGCACCCGCTGGGTGGCCGACTCCGCCCGGCAGATCGACTACTGGATCACCGCCGGCGCCCCGGCGGACACCCAGCGCGCCTACACCTCGGTCACCGGCCGCTCCCCGATGCTGCCCGCGTGGGCCGCCGGATTCTGGCAGTGCAAGCTGCGCTACCGCACCCAGGACGAACTGCTCGCCGTGGCCCGCGAGTACCGGCGCCGGGGCCTGCCGCTCGACGCGATCGTCTGCGACTTCTTCCACTGGACTCACCTCGGCGAGTGGAAGTTCGACCCGAAGGAGTGGCCCGAGCCGGCGGCCATGGTCCGCGAGCTGGAGGAACTCGGCGTCAAACTGGTCGTCTCGGTCTGGCCGTCGGTCTCGCCGCTGTCGGAGAACCATCCGGTGATGGAGCAGCGCGGATACTTCATCGGCACCCAGTACGGGCCGCTGGCGCACGCCGACTGGCCCGACAAGGAGGTCGCCTCGACCGTCCAGGTCGCCTTCTACGACGCCACCAACCCCGAGGCACGGGAGTTCGTCTGGTCCCGGATCAAGGACAACTACCTGGAGCCCTACGGCATCACGGCGTTCTGGCTGGACGCCGGTGAACCGGAGCTCAAGCCGGGCTTCCCGGAGAACCTGCGCTACTGGGCGGGCCCCGGCCTGGAGGTCGGCAACCTGTACCCGCGGGAGAACGCCCGGGCCTTCCAGGAGGGGCTGCACGCGGCCGGCGAGAGCGAGGTGATCACGCTGAACCGGTCGGCGTGGGCGGGCAGCCAGCGGCACGGCGCGGCCCTGTGGTCCGGCGACATCGGCACCGACTTCGCGACGCTGCGCCGCCAGCTGGCCGCCGGCCTCAACACCGCGCTGTCCGGCATCCCCTGGTGGAACACGGACATCGGGGGCTTCCACGGCGGCGACCCGGACGACGAGGCCTACCGGGAGGTGCTGGTGCGCTGGTTCCAGTTCGGCGCGCTGTCGCCGCTGATGCGGCTGCACGGCTACCGGGACCCGGGCATGCCGCTCGGCCCGGACATGACCGGCGGCCCCAACGAGGTGTGGTCGTACGGCGAGGAGGCCGGCGCCGTCCTGGAGAAGTACCTGCGGCTGCGCGAGCGGCTGAAGCCGTACGTCATGGAGGTCATGCGCGAGGCCCACGAGGAGGGGCTGCCGGTGATGCGGCCGCTGTTCCTGGAGTTCCCCGGGGACCCGGCGGCCTGGTCGGTGGACGACGCGTACCTCTTCGGCCACGACCTGCTGGTCGCCCCGGTGCTCGAGGCCGGGGCCACGGCGCGGACGGTGCGCCTGCCCGCGGGCGCGCGCTGGACGGACGCGTGGACGGACGAGGAGTACGAGGGCGGCGCGGAGGTGACCGTCAAGGCGCCGCTGGACCGCATCCCGCTGTTCCTGCGCGACGGGGCGAGCCTGCCGGTCCGCGAGTCCTGAGGCCGGGAGGGGCCGCCCGCGCGGACGCGGGCGGCCCACGCGCCGGCGGTCAGACCGCGGCGATGTCGACGGACTTCTCCTTGAACTGCCGGGCGGCAAGGGCCGTCATCACGCGCTTGCCGAGCGGACGGCTCACGAGCGACTGCATGATCGTCCGAAGGGCCTTGTCCTTGCGGTTCTGCGGAACGAACATGGTCAGGCCCTGCGTACGGCCGCTGCGCTGCTGAGCGGCCATGAACGGGCTCAGCCTCTGCTGCCACTCGCGCAGCGCACGGGGGATGCCGTCGCCGTTGCGCTGCAGCAGGGTGCCCAGCAGGTCGGCACCGGCCAGGGCGGTGGACGCGCCCATGCCGGAGTAGAGGGTCAGGCACCACGCGGAGTCGCCGAGCAGGACGACGCGGTCGGTGTGCCAACTCTCCATCTCCACCTGGTGGACGGAGTCGAAGAGGTGGTCGTCGGCCTGTTCGAACTGCTCCAGGAGGTGTTCCAGGACGGGCCCGGTGGGTTCGGGGCCGAAGGCCCGGCGCAGGGACTCGATGGGCGGGCGGCGGAACTGGGCGTCCTCGTCGTCGGTGCGGTAGCTGAACAGCAGGCCGGGATTGTGGTCGGTGAAGGGAAAGGTCCAGGCGGAGCGGCCCGGTTCGGCCAGGACGATCCCGTCGTGGGGCCGGAACCCGGGGACCGGCTCCTTGAGAATGGTGGCACCGATGATGTGGTTCAGCGGTCGCATGAACCGGGCGTCGGGGCCGAAGGCCAGGCGGCGCACGGTGGAACGCAGGCCGTCGGCGCCGACCACGAGATCGAACCGTTCGGTGGTCTCGGTGGTCTCTGTGGTCCCGGCGGCGGCGCCGCCCGTGGTGCGCAGCGTCACGTCCACGCCGTCGGGGGCCTCGTCGAGGGCCACCGGTGTCGTCGCGTAGCGGATCTCGGTCCGGGGCGCGACGACGTCGTGGAGGGCGGCCTCGATGTCTCCTCGCAGGATCAGGCGCGGGTCGCCGGGCAGATCGCCGTACCCCAGGCCCGGACGGCGCTTGCCGGAGCGCTCCACGTCGTAGGTGATGCTGTCGGCGCCGGCCCGGTTGCCGATGGCGTCGAGGACTCCCATCCGCTGCGCGGTGGCACGGCCGGTCTCGAAGAGGCCGATGAAGTAGCCGGCCGGACGTCGCTGCTCGGCGCGTTCGACGATGACGGGTTCCCAGCCGATCTCGTGCAGGCGCATGGCGGTGGCGAGGCCGCCGATGCCCATGCCGACGATCAGGGCGCGGGGGGATCTCATGACGGGTCTGTCTCCTTCTGCTCTCCGATGCCCGCCGGGCGCGTCCCGGCAGGGCCGTGGGACCGAGGCAGGCGCTCATGACTCCCCCGGGCAGGGACCATCAAGTGGAGATCGGATCTCCACTTACGGGTCCCACGCTAGCAGCTAATCGGAGATGACATCTCCACTTGGCCGGGTAACCTGGATGCCATGACCCGACAGGCGGCCTCCACCCCGTATCCGAAGAGCCCTCCGGAGCGCCCGCTGCGAGCGGACGCGGAACGCAACAGGCAACGCCTCATCGCCGCCGCTCAGGAGGTCTTCGCCCAGCGTGGGCTCGACGTCACGCTCGACGACGTCGCCCGCCACGCGGGAGTCGGCGTCGGCACCGCCTACCGCCGCTTCGCCAACCGCGACGAACTGATCGACGCCGTGTTCGAGAGCACGCTGCAGCGCATGATCGGCCTGGCGGAACAAGCGCTCTCCCACGAAGACCCCTGGGAGGGGCTGGTGCAGATGTTCCTCGCCACCGGCCGGCACTTCGCCGACGACCGCGGTCTGCGCGAGATCCTGCTGGAGGGCACGGGCGCCAAGGACCGGTCGGCCGCGGCCCGGGAACGTCTCACACCCGCGGTCGGCGCCGTCATCGCACGGGCCCAGGAATCCGGCCGGCTGCGTGACGACATCACCCCGACCGACGTCCCGCTCATCCAGCTCATGCTCGGGGCGGTCACCCAGCACAGCCGTGACGTCCGCCCCGAGCTGTGGACGCGCTACCTCACCCTCGTCCTGGACGGTCTGCGTCACGACCGGGCCCGGCCCACCCCGCTTCCCCAGCACGCCCTGGACCAGGATGAGTTCGACAGGGCCATGCGGTAGCCGTCAACCCTGACCGGATCGGTCGCAGCCCGGACCGGACCGGTTGCCGCCCGGACCGGACCGGAGGCCGCCCCGGCTTCCTGCCCGCCGGCAACAGCGCCTCCGGCCCGGTCCGTCGCCCGCCCGTCAGACCTCCACGCTCCACGAGTGGCTCACGGCGGACCCTGATCCACTCATGAGGCGGACCCTAGTTGGCCGTGACCGTCAGGTTGTCGGTGCGGAAGTCGAGGCCGCCCGACGACGAGGTGATCTCGTAGCCGAACTGCACGTCGCCGATGGTCTCGTCGCCCATCCAGCGCTTGGTGTCCTTGATCCACCGCAGGATGGGCAGCATGTCGACCGTTCCGGAGGTGGAACGGGAGGTGCGCAGGAACGAGAAGACCTGGTTGGAGCCGTTGTCGCCCTTGTAGACGTTCCAGGTGTGGCCGCCGAGCGTCACCGTGCCCTGGGACGATCCGAGCGGGCCGACCGGCCCGTACTGGTTGACCCAGAGCATGATCTCGTAGTCGTAGTCGGTGTCCCAGATGTCGTACGAGGTGTTGTACGCGCCCGCCGACGGCACGCTGACGCTGTAGCTGCTGGTGAGCGTGCGCAGCGAGGAGATGGTGCGGTTCACCACCTTCTTGGAGTTCGGGTAGGACTTGATGCCGCCGGTGTTCGGGTGGTTGGCCCACACCCCCCAGTTGGTGCCGGAGTTGGCCCACACGCACTGGCTGCCCGCGCCGGAGCCCCAGATGTTGTTGTAGAGCGTGTAGCCGTTGAGGTTGGTGTTGCCCCACTGGTCGCAGGAGTTCCACACGGCCGCCTGGGCGGGGGCGGTGGCGAGGCCCGTGGTGATGCCCAGCGCGAGGGCGGGCGCCAGCAGGGCCCGGGCGATGCTGCGGAGGGTGCCTGTTGCCATGGTGTTCCTTCCATGGGTGGGGGGAATCACGAGGTCACCGCGCCGTCAGGGTGAGGACGCGGTCTTCACCGGCGACCAGGTCGAGGAACCCGGCGCCGGCCGAAGTCCTGAGTTCGATCCGGAGCGTGCGGGTGGGGTGCAGGACGGCGGTGACGCCGTCCGGGCTCCAGGTGAGGTCGAGGACGGCGCCGAAGCGGGTGCGCACGCCGTGCAGGGAGCCCCTGGGGTACCCCGGCGGCGGCGCGGGCAGCAGGACCAGCCTGCCGGGCGTGGACTGCGCCAGCGCCTCGATCAGCACGGCGGGCAGGGCGTGGGCGGCGTCGGCGTTGTAGACGTCGCGGCGCGGGTAGTGCGAACTCATCAGCGAGGCGTGGAAGTAGTCACCGTGCAGGACCCGGCCGAGCGCGTGGGCGACCCGCTCGCCGTCCCGGAGCCGGGCGGCGACCAGAGCGTGGTGCAGGTGGCCGTGGGCGGAGTCGTTCTCGGCGCCGCGCAGTTCCAGCGCCCGGTGTGCGGCCGCCGCCAGGGCCGGGGTGTCGTAGGGGTTGATCTCGTCGAGCGGCCAGACGCCGTAGAGGTGGCTGAGATGCCGGTGGTCGTAGGTGTCGCCGAGACCGGGCCAGGCCCATTCGGCGAGGGCGCCGTCGGCGTTGACGCGGTGCGGCGGCAGCCGGCCGGCGAGCGCGCGCCAGCGGTCGGCGTCGGCACCCGGATGGTAGCGGGCGGCGGTGAGCAGGGCGTGCCGGGCGGCGGAGAGGTCCATGGCCGCGTTGAGCGCGCCCCAGCTCCCGCCCGCGGGACGGTTCTCCGGCGAGTACGAGGGCACCACCACCAGGTGGCCCGCGTCGTCGGTGCGGGTGAGGAAGTCCTCGTAGAACAGGGCGGTCTCGGCCAGCGCGGCCGCCGTCGCGGGAGTGGCCACGCCGTGGATGTCGTCGTGCTCGACGAGGGGGACCAGCAGCCAGTCCGCCCCGGCCGTCCACAGGTGGAGCGGGTACTCGCGGCTGAAGTGGCGGGTCAGTCCCGACCATCCGTCGGTGTGCGAGGGGGCGACGACGCCGCGGGCGCCGAAGACGGCGCGCGCGTTCTCCCGCCAGTCCGGGAGCTGCCGCTCGACCAGGGCGGCCAGCGCCCCGGTGACCTCGGGCAGGGCCGCGGCGCCCGCCGAGGCGGTCTGGAGGTTCACGTTGGCGTTGGTGGTCACGGCCCCGGACCAGGCGGTGTCCCAGTCGCCGGTCCACAGGCCGGTGAGCCGGGGAGGCAGCAGGCCGGCGGCCGAGAGCAGGTGGTAGCGGCCCGCCGCGAAGAGACGTTCCAGGAGGGCGGCGCTGTCCGGCCGGCGCAGCAGTGCGGAGCCGGGCAGGGCGCGCTCGGCGGGGTCGGCCGCCAGGTCGAGTCCGGCCCGCAGGTAGGCCGTGCGGTGCAGGGCGGTGTGGCGGGCGAGGAGGGAGTCGTACGTCCCGGTCGCGAGCAGGTCGCGCAGCGCCCGCGCCTCGGCCACGGGGTCCGCCTCCCCGGTGTGGCGCCGCACCCGGGTCAGCAGGAGGACCGAGTCCGCGCCCGTGATCCGCAGGCCGCGGGCGAGGGGTTCGACGCGGCCGCCGGTGACCCGGACGAGGGTGACGCCCGTGTAGCCGAGGTCGCCGCCCGGGTGACGGGCGGTCAGGCCGAGCACGGCGCCCGATCGGGTGAGCCGCACCCGGTGGCCGACGCGCAGGTGTTCCGGGGCGCCCGGCAGCCGGTGGTCCAGCTCGACGCGCAGATCCGGCGCGGGCCCGGTGACCTGGTGGACGATCACGTCGTCGGCCCGGGAGACGAAGACCCGCGAGCGCCGGCCGCCGCGCTCGGTGACGGCCTCCCCGGTGGTGAAGTCCACGGACCGGCGCATCGGGGAGGCGCGTCCGTCACCGCCGGCGGACCGCAGCCGGACCCGGAAGCCCGGGTGGAAGGGCTGCACCCAGTGCAGCGGCCGTCCGTCGGTGAACTCCTCGGCGGCGGTGAGGTCCCCCGCGAGCAGCCGGTCCTGGAGTGCGGGGAGGGCGCCGGCCAGGGCGGGCGGCCCGGCCTCGGCGCTGCCGTTGGGGCGGACCAGGGCGTGGTGGGTGACCACGACCCGGTCGTCGTCCGGGTCGCCGAACACCAGGGCGCCGTGGCGGCCGTTGCCGGTGAGGAAGGCGTCCTCCCAGCGGGCCGCCGGTGACGGCTCCCAGGTGCCGTGCACGGGGCCGGTGGTCATGACCGCAGCACCGCCGCCCCGTAGCGGTCCAGGGTGACGGCGTCCGTGACGGCGGCCCCGCCGAGCAGGTCGTGGTGGCGGCCGGGGAGCGGGACGGTCACGGGGGCGCGCCCGTGGTTGAGCAGGAACAGCAGGCCGCCCCGGCGCACCGCCTCCACCCCGGGGGGCAGTCCGTCCAGCACCGGGCGGACCCCCGCCCCGGCGGCGATCCGCGCCAGCAGGGCGCGCAGCGCCTCCGGTTCCGGGAGCGTCGAGAAGTACCAGGCCCGGTCCCTGCGGAGCACGGCGGGCATGCCGTCGAGCTCCCCGCCCCGGTAGGCGAGGACCTCGTCGACGGTGTCCGCGGCCTCGATCTCCTCCGACCAGAGGATCCCCGTGAACCCCTCGCAGTCCACCTGCTCACCGGCCGGCAGCGGCCACCACTCGTGCAGCACGCGGACGCCGAACAGCTCGCGCAGCCTCACGTCCATGCCGCCGGGCCGGACCCTGTCGTCCTGGTCGGCCGTGCCGGTCAGGAAGCCCGCGACCAGGGTGCCGCCGCCGCGCACGTAGGCCAGCAGGTTGTCGACGGCGGCGTCGGTGAGCAGGTAGAGCTGGGGTGCGACGACCATCCGGTAGCCGGACAGGTCGTGCTCGGGATGGGCGAAGTCGCAGGTCACGCCGGATTCCCAGAGGGCGCCGTGCCAGGCGGAGAGGACTGCCGGGTAGTCGGCCCCGGCCTCGGTGGAGAGGCGGCCGTCCTGGTCGCCGGCCCACCAGGCGTGCCAGTCGTGCAGGACGGCGACGTCCGCCCGGATGCCCGTACCCGCGACCTCCGCGCCGATCCTTGCCAGGTCCGCGCCGAGCCGCTTCACCTCCTGGAAGGCACGGCCCCGCGGACCGGCGTGGCCGAGCATGGCGGAGTGGAACTTCTCGGCGCCCTGCCGGGACTGGCGCCACTGGAAGTAGCAGACGGCATCGGCGCCGCGGGCGACGGCCTGCAGCGACCAGAGGCGGTTGAGGCCCCGCGGCTTGGGCTGGTTGACGGCACGCCAGTTGACGCCGCCTGCGGCCTGCTCCATCACCATCCACGGGCCCCGGGCCTGCGAGCGGGTGAGGTCCTGGACCAGTGCGGCGGACCGGGGCGCGAGCGGGTCGCGGGCGTCCGGGTACAGGTCGACGGAGACCACGTCCTCCTCCTCGGCCCACCGCCAGCCGTCCTGCCCCGTCCACAGCGGCATGAAGTTGGTGGTCACCGGGATGTGCGGGGTGTGCCGGGCGACGATGTCGCGTTCGGCGGTGAAGCACTCCAGCAGCATGTCGGAGGTGAAGCGGCGGAAGTCCAGCACCTGGGAGGGGTTGTTCAGGTAGTGGGCCCGACGCGGGGGCAGGACGCCGTCCCAGCAGTCGTAGCCCTGGCTCCAGAAAGCCGTGCCCCAGGCGTCGTTGAGGGCGTCCAGGGTGCCGTACCGGTCGCGCAGCCAGCGCCGGAACGCGGCCGCCGCCTCGTCGCCGTGGTCGAAGGTGCAGTACTCGTTGTTGATGTGCCACAGGGTGAGGGCCGGATGGGAGCCGTACCGGGCGGCCAGGTCCTCGGTGATGGCGGCGGCGTAGCGGCGGTAGACGGCGCTGGAGTGCGAGAAGTGCTGCCGGCCGCCCCACCATTCGACGTGGCCGTCGGCGTCCCGGGGCAGCGTCTCGGGGTGCAGGCGGCCCATCCAGGGCGGGGGAGAGGCCGTCGGGGTGGCCAGCACGACCCCCACACCGTTGTCGTGCATCAGGTCCATCAGGGTGTCGAGCCAGCCGAACTCCCGCGCTCCGGGCCGGGGTTCCAGCCGGGCCCAGGAGAAGACGCCGAGGGTCACGGTGTTGACCCCGGCCTCCTTCATCAGCCGGACGTCCTCGTGCCAGGTCTCCTCGGGCCACTGCTCGGGGTTGTAGTCGCCGCCGAACAGGATGCGGCCGCGTGCGGCGTCGGCCAGTACGGGGTCTCGGGGCCGGTCCATGGGCGCCTGCCTTGTCGTGTGCCTACGCGTACGGGACGGACGGGAAGGGAGCGGACGGGAGGGACCGCGGGAGGCAGCGGACGGTCAGCCCTTGACCGCGCCGGTCAGCATGCCCTTCCTGAAGTGCTTCTGGACGAACGGCGACAGCACGGCGACCGGCAGCAGAGCCAGCACCATCACGGCCATCTGGACCGCCAGGCCCGACAGTTCGCCCGTCTTGATCGCCTGGCCGAGCCCCACCGGCGCCTGCTGCTTCTGCACCAGCTGGATCATGACGTTCTGCAGCGGCATCTTGTCCTGGTCGTTCAGGTACAGCGAGGCGTTGAACCAGGCGCTCCAGTAGCCGACGGCGTAGAACAGGGTGATCACCGCGACGACGGCCCGGGACAGCGGCAGGACGATCTGCCACAGGATGCGGAACTCCCCGGCACCGTCGATCCGGGCGCTGTCGACGAGTTCCTGCGAGATGCCCATGAAGAACCCGCGCAGCACCAGGATGTTGAAGACGCTGACCGCGCTCGGCAGGATCAGCGAGAGGTAGGTGTCCATCAGGCCCAGCGACTGCACCAGCAGGTACGACGGGATCAGGCCCGCGCTGAAGAACATCGTCGCCATCAGCGTCATCAGGATCCAGCGGTGCCCCAGCGAGCCGCTGCGCGACAGGCCGTACGCGCACAGCACGGACACCGCCATCGAGAAGAGCGTGCCGACCAGCGTCACCAGCACGCTGACCACGGCCGCCCGGCTGACCTGCCCGCCGCTGAGCAGTTCCCGGTAGGCGACGAAGGTGATGTCCTGGGGGACCATCACCAGACCGCCCGCCTCGTCGATCGTCTTCCGCGACGACAGGCTGGTGACGACGACGATCCACAGCGGGAAGAGGATGGCCAGGCAGGCGAAGGTCAGCACCAGGCCCTTGCCCGCGAGGCCGGCACGGCCCGGCGGCTCCTCCCACACGGGGCGCGGCGGCGCCGCCCACCACCGCTGCCGGGCGGGCGCCTCGGCGAGTTCGGTCGTCACTTGCGGTACACCCCCTGCTCGCCCATGAGATGGGCGACCTTGTTCGCGGCGAGGACCAGACCGATGCTGACCACGCCCTTGACGAGGCCCGCGGCGGCGGCGTAGCCGAAGTCCTGGTTGCGGACGCCGTACCACCACACGAAGGTGTCCAGGACCTCCGAGGCCTCGGGACCGACGGCGTCGCGTTGCAGCAGTATCTGTTCGAAGCCCACGGTCAGCGCGTCGCCCACCCGCAGGACCAGCAGCAGGGCGATCACCGGACGCAGCGCGGGCAGTGTGACGTGCCACATGCGCCGCCACCGTCCGGCGCCGTCCATCGCGGCGGCCTCGTAGAGCTCCTGGTCGACCGAGGCCAGCGCGGCGAGGAAGACGATGATCCCCCAGCCGGCGTCCTTCCACACGCTCTGCGCGGTGACGAGGTACTTGAAGGTCTCCGGATCGGTCATCAGGTCGATGCCGTCGAACCCGTGCTGCCGCAGCAGCTGGGAGAGCAGCCCGGCGCCGCCGAGCAGCTGCTGGAAGACGGCGATGACCAGCACCCAGGAGAAGAAGTGCGGCAGGTACAGGATCGCCTGGGACACCGCCCGCACCCGGGGCCTGACCACGCTGTTGATGAGCAGGGCCAGCGCGATGGGCACCGGGAAGTAGAGGAGGAGCTGGAGCAGGAAGAGGATCAGCGTGTTCTGCACCGCGTGCCAGAAGGCCGGGTCCCCGAAGAGCTGCTCGAAGTGCTCCAGGCCGATCCAGGAGCTGTTCAGGATCGAGACGACGCCGTTGTCGCTGATGTAGGGGTCGTAGTCCTCGAAGGCGACGACGTTGCCGAGGATCGGCAGGTAGTTGAAGACCAGGATCAGGGCCACGGCCGGGACCGACATCAGCAGCAGCGCGCGGTCCCGCCGCCAGCGCAGCCGCAGTCGCAGCCGCGACCCCTCGGGAGGACCGGCGGTGCTCCGCCGGCCGCCGCCGGTGCCCCCGGTGGTGTCGCCGGACACCACCGGGGTCGTCTCCGGCTCTTTCGCCGCCCCGGTGTCGCTCCGGGGCGCCGTGCTGTGGGACACGGCCCTCTCCTCGCCTGTGTGGGGCCGGGTCAGCCGGCCGCCGAGCCGTTCTCGTCCAGGAGCTTGCGGTACCAGTCGCGCAGTTCGTCGCCGCCCCTGCTCTTCCACTCGGAGACGGCCTGCTGCATGTCGGACACCTTCTTGCGGCCGCGGACGATGTCGTCCTCCAGCTGCTCGAAGTCGTTGCCGAGGTCGGCCCAGCGCGACGGCTCGGTGATCATCTGGCCGTAGAAGCTGGACTTCCTGGTGAAGGCGCCCATCCGCTGCTGCCACTCCACCTGCGCCTTGGCGACCTCGGGGAAGTCGGGGTGGGCGATGGTGGCGGAGGGGCTCGCGATCATCACGAAGGCGTTCATCACCTCGTTGTTGCCCTGGTCGTTCTTGGCGGGCACGCCGTCCTTCACCGCGTAATGGGTGCCCTCGACGCCGTAGTTGACGGCCATGTACTCCTTGGTGCCGTACGGCGCGGCGGTCACGTTGGCGACCGCGAGGACGTCACGGACCACGGCCTCGGAGGCCTTCTTGTTGACGAAGGCGAAGATGTTGGCCGGCTGGGTCGCCCACAGCAGCGGGTCGCCCCCGTCATGACCGAAGAAGTCCAACCCCGAGATCTTGAAGTCCGGGTTCTGCACGGCCTGTTCGGCGGTGCGGCTCCACCACTGCGAGATGTCCTGGTTGTACATGAGGAACTCGCCGGCCGCGAACTTCGGGCCCGGGTCGGGCTGGTTCTTGCCCAGCTTGGCGTCCGGGTGGACGTACCCGGCGGCGAACAGCTTGCGGGTCCACTCCAGCGCCTCGAGGAACTCGTCGGTCTCGGTGCGGTGCACGAGCTTGCCGTCGACCAGGTTCCAGGCGAGCGGCTTCTCACCGCCGGAGAGCACGCCGAAGGCGCTGAACGCGGTCCACTTCATGTCCAGGCAGGCCCAGCGCTTGGCGGCGGGGCGGGTGATCTCCTTGCAGAGGGCCTCGAACTCCGCGCAGGAACGCGGGATCTCGTAGCCCTCCTTCTCGAAGATGTCCTGCCGGTAGAAGGGCACGTTGTTGGGCACGTACGAGGACGGCATCGGCAGGCCGCGGAGCTTGCCGCCGATGATGCACCGCTGCCAGGCGTCGGTCGGGATCGCGGCCAGGTTCGGGTAGTCCTTGACCTTGTCGCCGGAGAGGTACGGGCCGAGGTCGGCGAACTTGTTGGTGAGGGCGGTGGGTATCTTGCCGCCCATGTTCCAGCCGGGCACCACCACCACGTCCGGGATCGCGCTGGAGGCGAGGACCGCGCCGAGCTTCTGGTCGTAGGTGTTGCCGTCCTGGTTCTGCCAGACGACGTCGACGCCGATCAGGTCGTTCATCGCCTTGTAGTAGGCGTTGTCCTGCTTCGGCGGCGAGCCCCAGAAGGGCGACATCACGGTGACCTTGTTGCCCTTGCCGAGCTTCTCGGGCACCGAGGTCTTGAGCGTGGCGAGGTCGAGCTCGGCGGTGAAGCCGACCGCCGAACCGTTCTTCGACGGGATGTCGGGGGTGACAACGTTGTTCGCGACGTAGGACGGCAGCAGCTTCTTCGCGCCCTTGTCCGAGGAGGACCCTCCCTGGCCGCCGCTGTCCGAGGCGCCGCAGGCGCTGAGCAGTGGCGTCCCGCCGGCCACCGCCACGGCGGCGACCGCCGTGGAGGCGAGGAAGGTTCTCCGGCTCGCGCCGGCGGGGGCGGGGGCGGCGTTCGGCGTCATTGCGTCAACCCTTCGTGGGGCGCCCGGACACCCGGGCCCATCGACTGCGGCGGCTCTGTCGAAGCGCTTCGAAGCTGGAGGCGAGGTTAGGTGAACACTTCGGGGTGCACAAGGTCCGTCGCCAAGATTCCTCAACGGGCCCCGGAACCCGCGAAACACCGGGAATGTCTCGGAATAAAGGGCGGGAAGGCGGACCCGGCCGCCCTACGGGCTTGACAGGACCCCCTCCCGAAACCAGCATCGAAGCGCTTCGAAAGCCTTCCGCCGCCGCCTTGCAAGGGGACCACCAAAGTGACCGCAGCGATGCCCCCCGCACCGTCGTTCCGCGATCCCCGGCTGCCGTTCGAGAAGCGCGTCGAGGACCTTCTCGGGCGGCTCACCCTCGACGAGAAGATCTCCCTGCTGCACCAGTTCGCGCCCGCCGTCGACCGGCTCGGCGTCGCCGCCTTCCGCACCGGCCAGGAAGCGCTGCACGGCGTCGCCTGGATGGGCCCGGCGACGGTGTTCCCCCAGGCGGTCGGGCTCGGCGCGACCTGGAACACCGACCTGGTCCGCCGCGTCGGCGAGGCGGTCTCCCGCGAGGCGCGCGCCATGCGCGCCCGCGACGAGAGGGTCGGCCTCAACGTGTGGGCGCCGACGGTGAACCTGCTGCGCCACCCGCTGTGGGGCCGCAACGAGGAGGGCTACTCGGAGGACCCGCGGCTCACCTCGGCGATCGCCACCGCCTACACCCGGGGGCTGCGCGGGGACCACCCGGTGTACTGGCGCACCGCCCCGGTGCTCAAGCACTGGCTCGCGCACAACAACGAGACCGGCCGCGACGTCACCTCCTCCTCCGTCCCCCCGCGCGTGCTCCACGAGTACGACCTGCGCGCCTTCGAGGAGACCGTGCGGGCCGGGACGGCGGCCGGGGTGATGCCCGCCTACAACCTCGTCAACGGCCGCCCCAACCACGTCTCCCCCTACCTGGAGGAGCACCTGCGCACCTGGACCGACGAGCCGCTGCTGGTGTGCTCGGACGCCGGGGCGCCGTCCAACCTGGTCGACTCCGAGCACTACTTCGACACCCACGAGGAGGCCACCGCGGCCGCCCTGCGGGCCGGCGTCGACAGCTTCACCGACCACGGTACGGACAGCTCGGTGATGACCGGGCGCATCACCCGGGCCCTCGAGAAGGGCCTGCTGACCGAGGCCGACATCGACCGGGCGGCCCGCCGCCACCTGTCGGTCCGCTTCCGGCTCGGCGAGTTCGACCCCGGGGACGACCCGCACGCCCGCACCGCCGCGTTCGACACCCCCGCCCACCGGGAACTGGCCCGGGAGGCCGCCGAGCAGGCCGTGGTGCTGCTGAAGAACGACGACGGCCTGCTGCCCCTGCCGCCGGGAACCCGGCTCGCGGTGGTCGGACTCCTCGCCGACGAGTGCAAGCTCGACTGGTACAGCGGCACGCTCCTCCACCGCTCCACCCCGCTGCAGGGACTGCGTGAGCGCTTCGGGGCGGAGCACGTGGAGTTCGCCGAGGGCGTGGACCGGGTACGGCTGCGCACCGCGGACGGCGCCTTCCTGGAGGTGCCCGCGGCCGACGACGCCGGCGACGAGGCCCGCGGCGCGCAGGGGGCGCTCGACCCGGCGCTGCTGGCGGGCCGCACCGACCTGCCGCCGCTGGTCACCGGCGGCGCCGGCACCGTGCTGGACCTCGCCGACTGGGGCGAGGGCGTGCTCACGCTGCGGGCCCCGGACGGGCGGTACCTGTCGGCGGCGGAGGACGGCCGGGTGCGCGCCTCGGCCGAGCAACCGGGCGGCTGGGTCGTGCGGGAGACGTTCCGCCTGGAGCCGCGGGGAAGCGCCCACGTCCTGCGACACCTGGGCACCGGCCGCCCCGTCGTGGCCGACGCGGACGGGGTCCGGGTGGCCGCGGAGGGGGAGGACGCCGCCGAACTCTTCGACGTGGTGGTCGAGGAGCGCGGCGCCGACGCCGTCGCGCGGGCCGCCGCGCGGGCCGACGCGGTCGTGGTGGTGGCGGGCAACGACCCCCACATCAACGGCCGCGAGACCGAGGACCGCACCACGCTGCGCCTCCCCGGCCACCAGCGGCGCCTGCTGCACGCCGCGCGCACCGCCAACCCGCGGACCGTGCTCGCCCTGGTCTCCTCCTACCCCTACGCGGTGCCGGCCGAGGCGCTGCCGGCGGTGCTCTGGACGGCCCACGGCGGCCAGGCCGCTGGCACCGCGCTCGCCCGGGTGCTCGCCGGCGACGTCTCGCCCGCCGGCCGCCTGCCGCAGACCTGGTACGCCGACGACGCCGACCTGCCCGGCCTGCTGGACTACGACGTCATCGGCTCACGCCAGACCTACCTGTACTTCGAGGGCGCGGCGCTCTTCCCCTTCGGCCACGGGCTGTCCTACGCGTCGTTCTCCTACACCGGACTGTCGGCGGCCGTCGTGGACGGCTCGCTGCGGGTGTCCTGCACGGTCACCAACACCGGGGAGGTCACGGCGGACGAGGTGGTGCAGCTGTACACGCGGGCGGTGGAGCCGCCGGTGGTCCGCCCGCGCCGCGAACTGGCCGCGCACCGGCGGGTGCGGCTGGCCCCGGGTGAGGCGGCCGAGCAGGTCTTCGACGTGCCGCTGCCGGACTTCGGGTTCTGGGACGTGGCCCGCGGCGGCCGGCGGGTGGCCCCGGGCCCCTACGAGCTGCTCGTCGGGGCGTCCAGCGAGGACGTCCGGCTGCGCGCCGTCGTCCACCTGCCGGGGGAGCCCGGCGCGCCGCGCCCGGTCGGGGTGTCCGGGCTGTCCGCGGCGGACTTCGACGAGCACTCCGGGGCCGCGGTCGTGGACCGCGCGAAGACGTCCGGCGACGCGGTCACCCCGGTGGACGGCCGCGCCGAACTCCTCTACCGGGCCTGTGACTTCGGCGAGGGTGTCACCTCGGTCACCGTCACCGTCGCGGGCGGCGGCACGGTGGAGGTCACCGCCGCGCCGGCCTCCGGCGGGGCCCCGGCCACGGCGACGCTCTCCCCGGCCGCCCCCACCGCCGGCCCGTACGACCACACCACCCTCACCGCGCCGTTCACCGCGTCGGGCGTGCGGGACGTCCGCGTCACCCTGCGCGGGGAACTCCGCCTCGCCGAGGTGCGCTTCACCGGCTGAGGCGCCGCCCGGCGAGGCCCGCGGCCGCGCGGCGGGGCCTCGCCGGGCGGGCCTACCGCAGCCCGATGACGACGATCTCGTCACCGCACAGTTTGCGCAGGTCGTCCTCGTCGGAGGTGAAGACGGTGACCGGTCCCGGATGCCGCAGGGCCACGGAGGCGAGCGCGGCGTCGATGGCGTACTTGTGCCCGTGGAGACCGGCCTCCCTGAGGAGTCCGACAGCTTCCTCGGCGACGTCCGCGGTCACCGGCTCGACATGGATGAGGGACAGCGCCCGGTGCCAGGCCGGCGTGTACGTCCTCACGTCGTACGCCTCGATCAAGGTCATGGAGGTGGTCATGACGCGGATGCCGCAGCGATGCGCCTCCTTGATCCGGGCGCCCATGCGGCGCTCACCGCGTACCCACCGGGACAGGCCCTCGCAGTCCAGGAGGTAGGCGGCGCCCCCTCTCAAGCCGCTGCCCCCCGCTGCCCCGGCCCGGACGACGGCAGGCCCGGCTCGCCCGTGCCGGCTTCCTGGGCCCTGGCCAGCTCCGCGTGCCGGCGTTCGGTCTCCCGCCGTTCGGCCTCCGCCTCCGCCAGCTCCGCCTCGGTGACCTCTCCGTACTCCCTCTCCCACCAGGTGACCGCCTCGCCCAGCCGGTCCTGCTCCCGGCGGCGCTCTATGGCAGCGGTGACGTAACGGCTGAACCCGCCGGGGCCCACCTCGGCGCGAATGGCCTCGGCCAGCTCCTCAGGGAGCGTGACGGTGTACTTCTTCGTTGCCATACCATCCACCATACCGAGTGTCGTGCGGGATTCGAGCCGGCCGGGCGAGGCGTGGTGACGGCTCGGAGCGTCTCCTCCCGCCGGAAGCCGGCTCCAAGGGCTCCATCTTCGCCGCCCCGCCGCCCCACCGCCCTGATCGCGGCCCGGATGCGCGGTCAGGTCCCGCAGCGGCGGATGCCCGCGGATGCCGCTGGGCCGGCCCGGTGATCTCGCGGTCCTCCTCGGCGACGCGGCGGACCAGGGGTACGGAGCCCCGACGCACCGGCTGCCCGGGGCCGCCCGGGGGGCTCCGTAGCCGTGGCCGGGGCTCCGCAGCCGTGCCAGGGGCTCTGCAGCCGTGCCGGGGCCGTACGAGCGGCCCATGAGCCGCGCGGCGGAGGCCGCGCCGCCCACTGCGGCTGCGACCGCGTCACCCCGACAGGAACGGGCTCGGCTCCCCGTGCCGGAAGACGTCGACGCTGTCCCGCGCCCGGGTCGCGGCGACGAAGACCAGTGAGCAGGCCCGCTGAAGTTCGCGCCGCCGCCCGCCTGCGAGGTGCCGGGCGCACGGCCGGGACCGAGAATGGCGTCGTCGACTTTGACCGATTGGTGCGTTGGTGGAGGACGTGTACGCCTTCGCGGCGACCGCCCGAGGACCCGCGCCGGCTGTCAGCGGGACGCGCTTGCGGTGATGAACCGGGAGGCCGACGGTCCTCGCGGGTGGGTCATCTTGGACTGGGACAAGAACAACGACGACGAGCGGACCGTGAGCCGGCCGTGCCTTCCCTTCGTCCGGTTGCCCGGGGCGGAACTGGAGAACCGGCTGCACCCCCTCACGGCCCGGACGGCGGGCGACTGGGTCACCATGCCGGACCTGAACCGATCGGCTTCGACGCCCTCGGGCACGCCCTCGAGTCAGCCGTTCTGGGATACGGCCACGACGAGGCGGAGCCCAGATCCCCCCACTGGAGACAGCGGCCCAGCGGGAGGCACGCGAGGCCAGGCTGAACCTGCTCCAGCAGGTCATGGGGACCTACACGTCGACCGAAGCCGTGGAGAAGCACGACGGAATCACGGACAGCCTCGGGCGCATGGCCGCCGGGCACATTGAGCACGTTTGACTTCCCCACGCCGTTCGGACCCACCAGCACGGTGAGCGGGCCGAGCGGGATGCTCACATCACGCAGGCTGCGGAAGTTCTCCACGTGCAGTTCTAGGAGACGGCCGGACATGGCGGGGCGGAGTGCACCAGTACGGCAGGAGGACGGGGTGGGGCAGAAGCGGCTCGGTGTGGAGATGCGCTCACTCCGTCTCCCGCAGCTGCAGCAGGAGGGCCTCGGCCTCAGGGCAGAGGACGCCCTCCTCCAGGAGATTCTGGAGGAGGGGATTCCAGGCGCCTTCGGACGCGGTCTGGGAGCACGCCGTCACAGCGGCGCACTGGCCACCGCACTGCCATTTGCCGATGAAGGCCACCAGTTCCTCCGGGGTGGTGACGCCCTTTCCCACCGCGCGGACCAGAAGCATTTCTCCCAGAGTCCTGCCTCGGCCCCGGACGGGCAGGACTCCGGAGGCGGCGCCCGTTCCGTACACCTCGAGTGCCGTGCGCGCCTGTTCCCAGCGCTCGGCCGGAGGGCTGGTCAAGGCGCATTCGAAACAGGTGCGCACCAGCGCGACCCAGGCCTTCGCGGGCTCCCCCGCGCATTCGCCGCTGTGCGCCGCGTTCCGCAGGAGCACCTGCAATTCCCGACGGTGGGGCTCCGCGTTGTCAGGAAAGGCGCGGAGCCAACTGTCGAAGGTGGTGTACAGCGCCTGCCGCTCGCCGGGAGTGGCGTCCGGTCCGGTGCAGCCGAGGAGCGCGGGCGTGGCGTCCTTTGCCTGCCGGTGTCCTTGGCGCAGGAGTTTGTCCAGCATGGAGAGAGCCGCGCGGCGCGTTCCGCTCCACCGGGAGGAGAGCAGGTGCCGCCACTGCGCGGCGGTGAGGACCGTGCCGTTCCCGGACGCCTGCGGCAGCCTGCTGGCCGCCTGCCGGGCGGTGACGTCGTGGGCGTGACCTGCCGAGACGACGACCACTTCGTCCAGGGAAAGCCTTCGTACGGTCTCGCGGTCGAGGGTGCCTTCCAGGAGCCGGTCGGTTCCCCGCTGCCGCTCCGGCGGGGCCGTCCGCGCCAGCAGGCGATCCAGCCGGGTCTTCTCCTCGGGGGAGGCGATGAAGGAGGAGACACGTCGTCCAAGCCCATAGAGGACGGCTCGGACTTCGTCGGAATATGTCTTGTCCCAGGGGAGGGGAAGGGACTGGAACCAGGTCGCGACCTCCGTGGCGACGTCCGGCTCGGAACACAGGTCCCCCAGCACGTTCGCCGCGCGCTTCCGGACTTCCACAGCGCCGGAGCCCGCGTCCAGACACCGCCACAAGGCGTCCCGCAGTACGGGCCGTTCCCTGGCGAGGAGCCGTGCCGTGTGCTGGGCCAACCGGGAGTTCGGAAACGTGTCCGTGTCGGTGATCAGTTTGTCCAGCACGCGTTCCGCCATCGGTTCCGCCTCGAGGAGCGCCGTGGCGACGAACCGGGCACCCTCGTCCGCGGGGACGAAGACGTCGTCGGGCAGCGCCACGAGGAACCGGAGGAAGGTGTTCCTGCTTCCGGCCGGTGTTCCTGGCGTGCCCACCAGACGGATGTACACCTCGCGGACTTTGCGGCCCGCGGCCTCGAAGTCCTCCTGGACGGCTTGAACGGTTTCCACGGACACCGGGGCGCCTACCTCCAACGCGGGCCCCAGCATGTCCTGGAGAGCTTCGTCCGGCTGCCGGACGACCGTGGGCCCCCGCCGGGGCCAGTCCGCTCTGCGCGCATGCACCGCCCGGATGCCGGGGGCCAGGTCGGCCACATCGTCCCCCGGCCGTCGGCGGACGGACAACAGACCGAACAACGCGACGGAGGCGGAGACCTGTTGATGCGGAAGGTCGCGCAGTCCGCCGAGGGCGACGGCCCGAGCGGCGTCCAGGCCGGGTTCGGTCACCGCTTCCAGTGCGTCCCACAGCGAGACGATCCGCTGGTCGAGCCGTCCGGTCGCCTCCTGGGCGAGGCCGCTGATGTGAGCGCTGTTGCCGCAGTTGGCGACGGCGAAGGCGGTGTTGCGGAAGATGCCGAGGTCATCGAGGCGGAGTTCGGGCACCACGTCGTCGAGCCGGTGAAGTACGTCCTCCATTCCCAGCAGGTGCCGAAGGACCGGTAGCGCGAACCCGTACCCCGCCGGGTCGCTGCAGAGCCGCTGATAGAACTCCCGCCGCTCGTCGTCGAGTTCGACAAGCCAGTGGGCAACGGCGTACTCGGCGAGGGTCTGGTGCCGGAACTCCACCACCTTGATCGGCATCGCTCCTTGTTCGACCTCGTTGAGGAAACCGTCGTCGCAGAGCTCTTGGAGCGCGGCCCTGCGCCGCGCGCTGCCCGTGTCCAGCCCGGCGGGCCCACCGCCGGCCGTTCCCGTCAGACGGTTCCTGGTCAGCCGGTCCTGGAATCGGGTACGGGACTCCCGCCACAGCAGCGAGGCCATGTATCGGCAGAGGGCCTCTTTGTCCTCGATCCGTTCGTCCATGGCCTCCTGGGAACCGGTCAAACGGGTGCTCGACACCTTCTCCGCCCAGTACCGGGCGTAGAGACCGCTGGTGGTGAGGTCCTGGGGCACGTGTCCGTCGGTGCCGCCGAAGATCTCGCACACCATCCCGAGCAGGAGCGGGCTGCTGAGAAGGCGGCGCAGCCCGACGTGCGCGCCGCCGGACGAGATGGTGATCAGCCGTTGGCCGAACTCTTCCTCGCCGATCGCCGGGCGGATGCCCTTGGCCGTCAGATACTGCCGGGTGAAGTCGACGATCTCCTGCTGATCCAGGGCAGGCACGGACTTGACGACGGCCTTGTGGCCGCCTTCGTCCACCAGCGTGGTCAGCGGTCCGCAGTACGCGCTGTACTCGCGGGGGCGGCAGGTCAGCACGATCGTGGTGCCGGTGGCGGAGAGTTCCGAGAGATAGGCGCACAGGGGGTCGGCCCACTGGCGGGAGAGCAGCAGGTCCAGGGTGTCGAGCAGGAGGACCCGGCCCTCGCCCGAGAACTGCTCGAGCGCCGCGGTGAGCCGGCCCGCGCCGGACGCCGCGCCGAAGGCCTGGTCCAGGGATTCGGACGCCAGGGCCGTGGCGAGGGGAAGCTGGCCCGTCAACGGCGCCGACGCGGCTGTCGGCGGCGACTCCGGGAGGAGGACCTGGTCGCAGCGGACCATGACGGGGGTCGAGGGCCCGGAGCTGCCCAGCAGTTCGTACAGGTGCCCCAGGAGAACCGTCTTGCCCGAACCGGCGTCGGCGACGACGCTCAACAGGCCTCCGCCCTCCGCGCGCATGTCCTGCACCAGAGGAAACACGATGTCCGCGGTCACTGCGCGGGCGAGCAGCGGCACACGCCGAGGCTTGAACTCCTGGATCAGCGCGCGTTGACCGGCCCGGAAGCGTCGTTCGGCGCTCGAATCGTCATGGGCGCCGACGAGGCCGGTGGTGACGCCGTTGGTCATGATTCCGTCACCGCGGTGGCTTCAGCGACCCGGGTGGTCTCCTCGATGGCGGTGGTGAGGGCGGGAACACCGGGCAGCGGCACGGTGAGTAGCGCAGCGCAGTGCGGCAGTTGCGCGTGCAGTCCCGCCAGGGCCGCCCGAACCTCGGGGAGGTGCACGCCCTGCCAACGAGCCTGGTTCAAGGCGGCCATCCGCACTTCGGCGAGCGCAGTGCGCAGAACGGACCGAAGTTCGGTGAGCTGGGCTCGTTTCTGAAGATCGGCGACCTGTCGGTTCGCGTGCTCTGCGATACGAATCGCGTCGGTGGAGCGGCGGACCGACTGCCGGGCGGAGCGAGCCTGGGACAGGGTGAAACCGGCTGCCACCAAAGCGACTGCCAGGCTTCCTGCCGCGATCACGATTTCGCCGTTCAACAGCCCCACCCTCCTACCGATCCGCTTCCGTGACTGCGGGACCTGGCGGCACGACAGATTACTCGGTCGTGCCGTCCTCGGTCCTCGCTCGGAGCGCCCGGCTGGAATCTTGCTGTTCAGGGGGAGGCCTGAGGTCCTCGCACTGTGAGGACCGCAGTAGCGTCGGGTGACGTGAGGGAATCACCGATCCGTCACAGCTGGACTGCGACAGTCTCCAGCGGGCCCAGGCGATCGCCGCCATCATGCCGTTCGCCGACGTCGAGCCGGTCGAGCTGGGGCCATCCTGCACGACTTCTTACTCTTAGGTCATGGCAGATGAGACATGGGAGGCCCTGCGAGGCACTCCGCCCAGCGAGGTGCGCAGACGTGTGGCGGCCGTCAGCGAGACGCTCGGCCCCCGTTTCGTCAGAGAGCTGCGCGGCGCGCAGCGCTACGAGTTCAACCAAGGCATCGGGCAGTGGGTGGTGTGGTATTTCACCCCGGATCGGCAGGTTCTGTTGCTGACCTATGAGGGGCTCGCGGACACCACACCTTCCTCGGACGATTACCCCACCATGGAGATGTTCTACCGGGACGTCCCCGACGACCTCGTCGCTCTCGTACGCAACGACGACGAAGTGAGCACGACCGTCATCAACAAGGAGAGCGGCGAGACCCTTCACTGGGCCAGCAGCGTGTTCTGGTGCGATGGCAGCACGTGGTGGATCTCGGAAGGCTTCCTCGACTTCTGCGAGGAGGAGGGCTACGACCCGTTGGTGAGCTCCTGCTTCCAGGACCCGCTGTTCCCGTACGCCTTCGGGCGGGAGCTGACGGCCGAGTCGGTTGCCCGGTTGTCAGCCGATGAGGACGACGAGTGGTTCGGCGACGTGGTGGCCGAGGTACGCGAACGGCTGCGGCGTCAGTACTGAGAGGTCACGGAAGGGCTGGTGGCTTTGTCTAGATCCGACGCCGGCGGAGGGGCGGTACCGAAGGGGGCGACGCACGGCGGGCAGCGGAAGCACTGGGCATACATCTGGGCCACGAGTTCCGCGCGGAGGCAGACGGCCTCGGCGTCGTATGGACCGATGGACCGACCGTGGAGGCAGTACGCCGAGCGGCCGCCAAGGTCCCCGGAGCAGACGATCCCCGCCTTGGTCTCCGTCGCGAACTCTCCGCCTCAGCGGTCACCCTGGGCGCCGTCCGCAGTGCGCTGGGCGGCTTCGGCGCACCCCATGCCGTGGTGGGCCTCGAAGGCGGCCCTGCGGTGGAGGTGCTCACGGAGCAGGGCCGGGTGAGGGTGGAGACACCGACCATCCGGACGCATGGCAACGGTGGTCGGGGGTCTGCCGCGCCCTCTGCCGGACAGCGTCCTCGACAGGCCGGGACGCGTACTCCCCGTGCATGGTCCCCCCCCCGCCCGCTCCGCGGGTCACATGTCCGCGGCCCCTGCCCTGATCGCGGCGCGGATGCGGGGGTAGGTGCCGCAGCGGCAGATGTTGCGGATGCCGTCGAGGTCGGCCTCGGTGATCTCGCGGCCCTCCTCGGCGACCCGGCGGACCAGGGCGACGGCGGCCATGATCTGGCCGGGCTGGCAGTAGCCGCACTGGGCCACGTCCTGGTCCAGCCAGGCCCGCTGCATGGGGTGCAGGTCGGCGCCCACCGTGGCGGCGAGGCCCTCGATGGTGGTGATCTCGTCGGTGGGGGCGAGGTCCTTCACCGGGACGGCGCAGGGGTTCACGGCGCGGCCGTTGAGGTGGCTGGTGCACGCCTTGCAGACGTTGATGCCGCACCCGTACTTCGGCCCGGTGACGCCCAGCACGTCGCGCAGGACCCACAGCAGCCGCTCGTCGTCGTCGACGTCGACGGTGACCTGTTCGCCGTTCAGGCGGAAGGTGTGCTCGGGCATGGGTTCTCGGTTCTCCCAAGGGTCGGGGCGGGTCGGGTCGGAGCGGCTCGTGGCGGGTCGGGGCGGCCGGGTCAGCGGACGTGGTCGAGGCCGTCCGTGGGCGAGGCCGGGACGGGCGGGACGGTCGGCTTCGGCTCGAAGGAGAGGGTGCCGTGGTTGACCGGGAAGGTGGTGGGCATGGTGCCGGTGGCGCGGCCGTAGGCGCAGGCCACGGCGGCCATCGAGGCGGCGACGCCCAGTTCGCCCGCCCCGCCGGGCTTCCCGGTGGTGTCCGGCAGGACGATGACCTCCACCTCGGGCGGCGTGTTCCACTGCCGGGTGTAGAAGTAGTTGTCCCAGCTCGCCTCGAGGAAGTGGCCGTCGCGCAGGTGCAGGCTGGAGGTCAGGGTCAGCGCGATGCCGTCCATCAGGCACCCCATCATCTGCGCCTCGAGACCGCGCGGGTTGACGGCCAGGCCCACGTCCACGGCGGTGAACGCCCTGGTGACGCGCGGGCCGGCCACGCCGTCGCGGACCGGCCGGTTCACGGTCTCCGGCCGGCAGTCGATCTCCACCAGCACCGCGTTGACGGAGCGGTACTCGGTGTGCAGCGCGATGCCCTGCGCCGTGCCCGCGGGCATGGCGCGGCCCCAGTTCCCCGCCTCGGCGACCGCCTCCAGCGCCGCCCGGGCGCGGTCGTCGCGCAGGAGGTCACGGCGGAAGGCGTAGGGGTCCTTGCCCATCTTCGCGGCGACCCGGTCGACCATGAGCTCCCGTGCGCAGGTGACGTCCGGGGAGAAGACGTTGCGCATGCTGCCCGTGTTGAACCCCTTGTCGGTCTCGTTCAGCAGGCGGCTGTTGACGCCGAACTCGTAGGGCATCGACTGGGAGAGCTGGAAGAAGACCTGGGAGAAGGCGGCGTCGCCGACCGGAAGCTGCGCCACCGTGGCGGTGAGGAGCTCACCGAGACCGTGGCCGAGGTCGGTGGCGACGCCGGTGTGCCGCTGCCGGTAGCCGAGGACGGTGTTCCCGGCGTAGGCGATGCGCACCCGCGAGCGCGCCATCGGATGGGTGCGCCCCTGGCGGGAGTCGTCCGCGCGGTGCCACATCAGCTTGACGGGCTTGCCGGTCTTCCGGGAGACCTCGGCGGCCTCCAGCGCGGCGTCGAAGAAGAGCTTGCGGCCGAACGAGCCGCCGCCCTCGGTGACATGGACGGTGACCGCGCCCACCGGCAGCCCGAGCCGGGCGGCGATGGTCTCCTGGGCGACGATCGGCGACTTCAGGGACGCCCAGATCTCGGCACGGCCGGGCCGTACATCGGCGATCGCGCAGTTGGGCTCCAGCGCGCTGTTGCTGCGGAAGTGGAAGGTGAACTCGCCCTCCACGTGCGGCGTCAGCGGCGGCAGCCCGATGGGTATCTCGGCGGCACGCAGCTCCTTGAGGACGGTCGCGTCGGACTTGCCCTCGGCGGTGCCCGGCTTCCAGGTCACCCGCAGGGCACGGACGGCGTCGACGCACCGGCCGAAGGTTCGCGCCCGGACCGCCACCCCCGTGGAGATCACCACGACGTCGGTGACGCCCGGCATGGCGCGGACCTCGTCGAGGTTGGCCACCGAGCCGACCTTGCCGTTGATGGTCGGAGGGCGGCAGACCATGGTCGGCAGGGCGTTGGGTACCTGGAGGTCCATGGTGAACCTCTTGCGCCCGGTCACCGCGTCGAGCGCGTCGACGCGGTTGTGGGGGCGGCCGACGACGGTGAACTCCTCGCTCGCCTTGAGCTCTACCGACTCCGCCTCGGTCCGCAGGGCGGCGGCCTTCGCGGAGAGCTCGCCGATGCCGATCCGCCGCCCGGCGGGGCCGGTGACGACGCCCGCGTCCAGGCGCAGGTCACCGACGGGCGCGTCCAGTTCGGCGGCGGCGGCGCGCAGCAGCCGCAGCCGGGCGACGGCGGCGGCGACACGGACCGGCGTGTAGGTCGAGATGGTGGTGTTGGAGCCGCCGGTGAGCTGGTTGAACAGCAGCTCGGGCCGGGCGTCGGCCAGCGTGACGCGCACCCGGTCCACCGGCACTCCCATCTCCTCGGCGATCAGCATGGCCGTGGAGGTGGTGATGCCCTGGCCGACCTCGGCCCGCGGCAGGGCGAACGAGACGGTGCCGTCGGTGTGCACCTCGACCGTGATCAGGCCCGAGGTCGGCAGGGCGGCGATGGTCATCGCGTCGTTCAGGTCGAGCAGGTCGGTGATCTCCAGGGAGGGGATCCCCGCCGCCGCGCCTGCCGAGGACGCCGCGCCCGCCGAGGACGTCCCGGCGGCCCGGGCCGGTGCCGCGGGGGCGAGTTCGGCGGCCGCCACCAGGGTCGGCGCGGCCAGCACGTACCCGAGGAAGCGGCGCCGTCCGAGGGCGGGCGGGCCGGACTCCGGCCGTGCCGGACGGTGGAGGCCACCGGCCGTGTCTCGCGGTGTCGCGGTCCCGTCACTGGACATGGTCGTCAGGTTCCCATCGTGGTCGGGCGGTTGCGGCTCGCACACCTTGCCGTGGGGCCACGCGCGCGGCAAGGGGGCGTCGTGTGGGGATGTCGTGCCCTGCGAGGCGGTCCGGGGCGCGGGGCCCCGCCGGTGGAGGCGGCGGAGCCCCGCGCCCCGGTGGAAGCGGGCGAGCGGGCGAGCGGGCGGCGGTGGAGCGGGCCGGCGCTCAGGAGGGGCGGTTGGCGTCCGGGATCTCCAGGTGGATGGGCCGGCCCTCCGCCATGAAGAGGAGCACGAACTTGCGCAGCGCCTCCTCCAGCACCCAGGCGATGGACGGGATCCCCGGCAGCGGGATCAGGCCCTCGCGGAAGGCCACCACCAGCGGCCACGCGGCCGCGACGATCGGCTTCAGGATCGGCTCGCGGTCCAGGCCGATCTTGTCGCCCACGTCGTCGCCGACGATGTAGCGGGAATACGCGTTGATCAGCGGCTCGGTGAGCCCGGCGTCGACCTCGGCGATGATGCCCAGGAGCGCGTCGGTGAGCGCCACGCCCTCGGGGGTGCGGGCGATGATCGGGTCGAGCACCTGCCGGGACTGGGCGTTGGCGTCCGCCCAGGTCGCGGGGATGTACTCGTCCTTGATGCCGAGCATGTGGGCGGAGACCTGCCACACGTGCAGGAAGCCCTCCGACTCGGCGGTCGTCATCGGGACCTTCCACTTCAGGAGGGTCTTCATGACGTACGTGGGGAGGCTGTGCCAGGTGACCATCATGTCGGCCTGGCTGATCGGGATGGTCTGGCCGCCGCTCGTCTGCGACCAGCCGGGGGACTGCGGCAGCAGGTGCCGCACGGCCGCGTGCACCAGGCGGGTCCGCACCGAGGTCGCGATCATGCCGCCCTGCGGCTGGTAGGCGTACCGGTCGCCGACGTCGTAGCCCAGCTGGGCGGTCTTGGCCACCCGGTCCTTCATGTCGGCGCCGCCCTTGGAGTAGTACACGGCGCGCGCCTCGCGCGGGATGGCGGTGCTCAGCAGGCCGCTGCCCAGGCCGTACAGGGCCCCGGTGTACAGCCCCTTCCTCCGGGTGAACTCGACCGCCGCCTGCAGCTTGGCCGGGTTCGCCCAGGCGGGCATCTTCCGGGCCTCCTCCATCCAGACCCCGAGGTCCGTGGGGAGCCCGGAGGGCAGCGGCTGGTCGTTGCGGACCCAGTCCCGCAGCAGGTCGTTGACCATGGGGACCTGGCCGCGCCGGATGACGTCGGCGACGATCGCGTCGACCTCCTCGTCCCACACCCACTCGGGGTCGACGCCCGCCCCGCTGCCCGCCACGGACCCGGTCGGGGACCAGGTCCACAGGGACCGGGCGCGGGCCGGGGACGCCAGGCTCAGCGCGCCGAAGGCGCCCAGCGAGCCGCCCGCCAGCAGTAACCTGCGCCGGTTGATGTCAGCCATGTGTGCATGCCTCCTGGGTTGTCACGGGTTGGTGGGGCGGTTGGTGTCGGGGATGTCGATGTGCGTGCCCTGTCCCTTGGTCAGGTAGAAGAGGATGTACTGGCGGATGGCCTCGTCGACCGTCCAGGCGAGCGGCGGCACCAGCGGAAGCGGGATGAGCTTCTCGCGGAAGGCCACCAGCGCCGGCCAGGCCGTCCTGATCGCCCCCTCCCAGAACGGCTCCCGGGGGATGCCGTCCATGTCGGCGATCTCGTCGCCGACGAGGTACCGGGCCAGGGCGTCGCACAGGGGGCGGTCGATGCCGCCGGGGCTGGTCTGCTCGGCGAGCTGGCCCAGCAGGATGTCGGTCAGCTCGACGCCCTCCGGGGTCGAGGCCAGGATCGGCTCCAGCACCTGCCGGTACTGGGAGTTCGCGTCCGCCCAGGTGGCGGGGATGTACTCGTCCCGGATGCCGAGCATGTGCGCGCTGACCTGCCACAGGTGCAGATACGCCTCCTTGTCGGCGGCGGGCATCGGCACCTTCCACTCGAGCATCTTGCGCATCGCGTAGGTGGGCAGGCTGTGCCAGGTGACCATCATGTCGGCCTGGCTGATCGGGATGGTCTGGCCGCCACTGGTCCGCGACCAGCCGGGGGACTGCGGCAGCAGGTGCCGCACGGCCGCGTGCACCAGGCGCGTCTTGACCGACTCCACCACCACCTTGCCGTCGGGCCGGTAGGCGTTCAGGTCGCCGACGGCGAAGCCCAGGAGGCTGGTCTTGGCGACCCGGTCCTCCATGTCGGCGCCGCCCTTGGAGTAGTAGACGGCGCGCGCCTCGCGGGGGATGGCGGTGCTCAGCATGCCGCCGCCCACGCCGTTGAGCAGGTTGAGGTAGATGCCCCGGCGCCGGTTGAAGTCGGCCGCCAGCTCGAGCTTGGACCGGTCGGCCCACGAGGGCAGCCGGCGGGCCTCCTCCATCCACTCCCGCACGTCGGCCGGCAGCGCGGCGGGCAGCGGCTGGTCGTTGCGGGTCCACGTCCGCAGCGCCTCGTTCACCCGGGGGACGTCGCCCCGGTCGATCACGGCGGCGACCAGCTGGTCGACCTCCTCGTCCCACACCCATTCGGGGTCGACGCCCGCCCCGCTGCCCGCCACCGATCCGGCCGGCGACCAGGTCCACAGGGACCGGGCCTTCGCCGGTGACGCAAGGCCCAGCGCCCCCAGCACCCCCAGGGCACCGCCCGCGGCCAGCACGCCGCGTCTGCCGAGTCCGTCCATGACTCCCAGCTCCTCCTCGAGTCCGCGGTCACGCACGCACCGATTTGGTATCCTGATACACGATGCGTATCCGTGTACCTCCCTAGAGGAGCACAACGGAGGCCGGAACGCCAGAGGTTCAACAGCACCAAGGAGGAACCCGTGGACACGGCGAACCCGAGCGCCTGGGCGAAGGCGCGCGTGCACCCTGTACGGTCGGCCCCATGACCACCCCGGACGCCCCGTCGCTGCTCGAGATCGCGTTCACCGAGGCCGTCCAGGGCGCGGACCCGGAGGACGAGACGGCCGCACGCCTGCTCGACGCCGCCTACGAACAGTTCTGCCGCATGGGCATCAAGCGGTCCACGATGGCCGACGTGGCCAAGCTCGCGGGGGTCTCGCGCATCACCGTCTACCGCCGGTTCGCGAGCAAGGACGTCCTGGTCGAGCAGGTGGTGCGCCGCGAGTTCCGGCGGTACTTCGACCAGTTCGTCCACGACATCCAGGGCGCCGAGACCGTCGCCGACCGGGTCGTGATCGGCTTCGTCAGCTCGCTGCGCGCCATCCGCCGCAACGCTCTCATCGGCGGCCTGATGACCGTCGAGCCGGACGCCGTGGTGCCGTCCATGACCAGCGACGGCGGCCGCACGCTGGCCGCGGTGCGGCAGTTCCTCGCCGGCGGCCTGCGGCGGGAGCAGCTCGCCGGCAACGTCTCGGAGGGCGTCGACGTCGATCTGGTGGCCGAGATGATGGTCCGGATCTCCGCGTCCTTCCTGGTCATCCCCAGCCACGTCGTCGACATCGAGGACGACGAGCGGATGCGCGAGGTGGCCCGGCGGTTCCTGGTGCCGATGCTCGAGCCTCCGCGCTAGCGGCGGGGCGGGCGCCGGGGCGGCGGGCGCCGCAGGCGGGCGGGCCGGCCGTCGCCGGTGCTCTGTCGCCGGCGTCCGTCGGCCCGTCCGTGGGCCCGTCCGGGGACTTTCCCCTGCCCGCCGTGCCCGGTGGGAGGCTGGAGCAGGCCGTCCGTTGGCGCCCTGTCAACGGATTCGTGGCGACCATCTGCCGTGTCGCTGGGGCGAGTTGACTTCTTCCCGTCGTCCCACGGGCGGTTCGTGCGCGGCCTATTGACACCCGGCCAACTACGGGTCCACGGTGGGCCCCGCTCGAGGAGTCCGCTCACGGTTCGCGATGGAGGGAGCCCGCCGTGGCCACAGCAGAGCAACTGCGACAGTCCGTCGAGGGGTTGACCATTCCCAGGCTGCTGCGGCGCAACGCCGGGCAGTTCGCCGCACTTCCCGCACTCACCACAGGCATCGGCCCCGAGGAGGGGACGCTGACCTGGTCCCAGCTGCGCGCCGAGGTCGCCGCCCTCACCCGCGGACTCGCCGCACTCGGTCTCCGGCAGGGCGAGCGGATGCTCATCGCGATGTCGAAGCGGGCCGAGCACTGGGTCGCCGACCTGGCGGCCATCCATCTCGGCGCCCTGTCCTGTTCCACGTACGACACCCTCAGCACCGAGCAGATCCGCTTCGTCGCGCGGCACAGCGCGGCCACCGTCCTCGTCCTCGAGGGCGAGGAGCAGATGCGGCGCTGGGGTCCGGTGCTGGACGACCTGCCGCATCTGCGGGCCGTCGTCGTCCTCGACTGGAGCGCCGCCCCGGAGGGCGACGGGCGGTTCGTCAGCTACCAGGCCGTACGCGGCGGGGTGAAGCCCGACGAGGCCGCCTTCGAGGCCCTCACCGAAGCGGTCACCACCGACCAGCCGATGACCGTGGTGTACACCTCGGGCACCACCGGTGACCCGAAGGGCGTGGTGCTCACCCACCGCAACGTCATCCACGAGTCGTTGATGCAGGACCAGCTCGTCGCCGTCCCCGAGCACCCCCGGACCCTCGCGTACCTGCCCATGGCGCACATCGCCGAGCGGGTCCTCGGCATCTACCTGCCGATCTGCAACGCCGGCCACGTCACGATCTGCCCGGACCCAGCTCAGCTCCTGCCCGGACTGCTCCAGGTGCGCCCGCACGGGTTCTTCGGCGTCCCCCGGGTCTGGGAGAAGCTCGCCGCCGGCCTGGAGGCCAGGCTCGCCACGCTGACCGGGGAACGGGCCGAGGCCGTGGAGCAGGCGCGCAAGCTCGCGCTGGAGACGTTCCGCCTGCGCTCCGAGGGCCGGCGGGTCCCCGAGGACGTCGCCGCCTCGCTGCGTCGGCTCGACGAGGAGGTGCTGCTCTCGATCCGCGCCGCTGTCGGGTTCGACGACTGCCGCCGCGCCTTCAGCGGTGCGGCGCCGATCCCCACCGCCGTCCTGGAACTCCTGGCGAGCGTCGGCCTCGCCGTGTACGAGGTGTGGGGGCTGAGCGAGACCACCGGCGCGGCCACGGTCGGCGTCCCCGACGCGTTCGCCCTGGGCGCCGTCGGACGCCCGGGTCCCGGCATCGAGGTCAAGGCCGCCGAGGACGGCGAGCTGTTCGTCCGCGGCCCCGTGGTGGTGCCCGGCTACCTGAACCCGCAGGGCGGCGTCGACCCGGCGACCGACGCGGAGGGCTGGCTGCCCACCGGTGACCTCGGCGCGGTGGACGAACGGGGCATCGTCTCCGTCACCGACCGCAAGAAGGAGATCATCATCACCGACGGGGGCAAGAACGTCGCCCCCACCCGGGTGGAATCCCTGCTGCGCGCGCACCCCCTGATCGCCCAGGCCGTCGCCGTCGGCGACCGGCGGCCGTACATCACCGCGCTGCTGGTGCTGGACGAGGAGACGGCCCCGCGGTGGGCCGAGGCACACGGGATCGACGCCGACGGCCTGGACGAACTGGCCCGCCACCCCGAGGTGCTCGCCGCCGTCGACGCCGCGGTCGCCGAGGCCAACGCCAGGCTCTCCCGCCCGGAGCAGGTGAAGAGGCACCGCGTGCTGGCCGGCCCCTGGACCGCGGAGTCCGGGGAGCTGACGCCCAAACTGAGCCTGCGGCGACGGGACATCGACCGGCTGCACGCCGCGACGATCGAGTCGATGTACACGTAGGTCCGTCCTCGGCGGCACCTCGCCGCCGAGGACACGGCAACGGGAGGGATGAGGGCATGGACGGTCGGCGCCAGGCACCACGACGCAGGATGGACCCGGACGCCCGCCGGGCGGAGATCCTGGCCGTCGCCCGCGGGCTGTTCGGGGCGAAGAGCTACGCCACGGTGTCCACCTCGGACATCGCGGCCCGGGCCGGGGTGGCCCGGGCGCTGATCAACCACTACTTCGGCGGCAAGCGGCAGCTGTACCTGGAGGTGGTGCGGCAGATGATGGTCGTGCCGGCCTCCGTCTCGGAGCGGCTGCCGCCCACCACCGCCGAGGAGCGGGTCTCGATCTGCGTCGACCGGTGGCTCGAAGTCGTCGAACGCAACCGGGAGATGTGGCTCTCCGCGATCGGACTGGAAGCCCTCGGCAACGACCCCGAGATCGACCGGATCATGCTCGAGGCCGACGAGATCGCCACCGACCGGGTCCTCGAGGCGGCGATGATGACCGACGTGGTGGAAGGCCGGGAGAAGCTGCGGGCGATGATCCGCGCCCACAGCGGCATGCTCAAGGCCGCCTCCCGCGAGTGGCTGGTGCGCGGCACGCTCGGCCGCAGCGATCTGCACGTCATGCTGACGCGCACCGTGCTCCACCTCGTCGACACGGTCTTCCCGGCCGTGCGGGACGACGCGTGACGGGGTGTCCCCCAACCGGAGGGTGGCCCACACCGTCTTCCCGCCCGGATGGTACGGCCGGACGCCCCAGTCGTCCGCCAGCGCCTCGACGAGGAACAGGCCGCGCCCTGACGTGCCGTCCGGGTCCGCCCGCGGCACGGGCGGGCGGTCGCCCCGGGCGTCGGTGACCTCGATCCGGAGCTCGGCGGCGTCCAGCAGGAGCGTGAGCCGGGCCCCACGGCCACGCACCCGGCCGTGCAGGGCGGCGTTGGCCGCGAGTTCGGCGACGAGCAGGGCGGCGGTCGGAATCAGGCCGTCACCGGCCGGCAGGTGCGTGCCGAGCCAGCGTTCGGCGGCACGGCGCACGGCGTGCGCACCGCGCGGGGTGGCGGGGAAGAGCGTGCCGAAGCGCGGCGGCCGCGCGGCCGGCCGGGGGCGGTGGACAGCGGTTCCGGATTTCTCGTTCACCTCACCGAGAGTGACGTGATGGATCTACTGTGAGGAGCATCCGGGCCGGTACCGACGGCCACTGTCCGGCGGCGCCGAGCGATCTGTCCGGACGGGCGGCCGGGTTGTCCGGGTGTCCGGGCGTGCTTGCCGTTCGTCACGCTCGGTGATCAGTGGAGCAAGGTGGTGGCAGGGATGGCAGCGGGAGTCGGAGTGAACACGGAGGACCCGGCGGCCTCGGACGAGGCGGCGGACCTGTTCCGGGCGGTCGGCCGCCAGCTCAAGGCCGCGAGGGAGCGGGCGGGGCTGGGGCAGCGGGAGTTGGGCAGGCGGCTGGGATACAGCGAGGAACAGATCTCCTCCCTGGAGCGCGGGCGGCGCACACCGCAGCCGGAGTTCCTGCGGGCGGCGGACGAACTGCTCGGCTGCGGCGGCCTGCTGGCCGTCGCCGCGGAGGACGTGGAGCGGGCGAAGACGCGTCGGCGGGTGAGGCATCCGGAGTGGTTCCGCGACTACGCGGAGCTGGAGGGCAAGGCGGTCGAGCTGTGCTACTTCGCCAATCAGGCCGTCCCCGGCCTGTTTCAGACGGAGGCGTACGCGCGTGCCGTCTTCTCCAACCGTCAGCCCTACTTCGACGAGGAGACCATCGAGCAGCGTGTCACTGCACGGCTCGCCCGGCAGGAACTGCTGACCAAGTGGCCGCCGCCGAAGGTGACGGCCGTGGTGCAGGAAGCGGTGCTGCGGCAGTCCTTCGGCGGACCCACGGTCCAGCGTGAGCAGTTGCGGCATCTGGTGCAGGTGGGTGGCCTGCGGCACGTCGAGATCCAGGTGATGCCGATGAGCAGCGAGGAACACGCGGGAATGGGCGGCCCGTTCACCATGCTCGAACTCAAGGACAGGCCGCGCATGGCATACCTGGAGGTCCAGCACGTCAGCCGGCTGGTCACCGAGCCCGAAGAGGTCCGGGTGCTGGCCGCGAAGTATGGCAGCATCCGAGGGCAGGCGCTTTCCACCCACGAATCCTTGCGCCTTGTCGAGAAGTTGCTGGGAGACCTATGAACACCGAACAGCCCGCAGGGCTCCGCTGGTTCAAAAGCACCTACAGCGGCGACGAGGGCGGCGAATGCGTCGAGGTCGCCGTCGACCGGGCCGCGATCCACGTGCGGGACTCCAAGGCGCGCGGCGGCCCCCGGGTCGCCTTCGGGCGGAACGCGTGGGCCGGGTTCGTCGCCGTGGTGGGCCGGGGCCGTTCCGACTGAGAGGGCCGGGCGCCTGGTTCAGTCCTGCCAGTGGAAGAGCAGCGTGTCGACGGGCAGGGGCTTCCTGCTGCCGAAGTAGTAGACGCACAGGCCGGTGACCGGGATCGCGGCGAGTGACGTGTCGATCCAGCGGAAACCGGCGGACATCAGGGCGTCGCGGGCGGCGGGGGCGGCCGCGCCCCCGGAACCCGAGGTGGCGAAGCGGCCGAGCGTGCTGATGAGCACGGTGTCGTCGCCGCAATCGATCAGGTCGTAGGTGCCCTCTCCCTGCTGGTGGTACTCGTCGGCGGAGACCGGGCGGCCGGGCTCGAGACCCGCCGCGGTGAGGGCGCGCACGGCGCGGTGAAGCTGTGCCCGGTGGTCGACCGGGGGCGGCGGGGCGGTGCAGAGGGCTTCCAGCCGCCAGCGGGGGTCGGTGCTCCGCTCGCAGTGCCAGGGCGCGTACCGGTGGACGATCGCCCGGCGGATCTCCTCGTCCAGGCCGGGCACCTCCACCCGCGGGCGCCCCAGCGACTCGTAGACCGCACGCGGCTCGTCCACGTCCTCGGTGAGGCGGTACAGGGCGAACGCGGCCCAGAGCTTCGCGTCGGTCGTGGGCGCCCGGTGGAGGTGGGCGCGAAGCCGTTCGGGGTCCGTCAGGTACTCCTGGGCCTCGAAGGCCACCCCGGGGTCGGGGTCCGCCATGCCGTCGGACACGTCCTCGCCGGCACGGTGCCGGATCCGGAGGTGGGCGGCCCGGTCCTCCGGCCGCTCGGTGCCGAGCTCGGCCCGGATCGCCTCGTCCCCGTACCGGGCGGCCAGCGCGTCCAGCCCCGCCTCCCCGGCGGCCCGCCGGACGGGGGCGAACGCGAGGGTGGCCAGTTCGCGTGCCGCCGAGAGGTCGCCGAGCCGTCCGCGTGCCTGGAGGATCGCCGGGGACATGCCGTAGCCCGTCTCCCGCAGCCGGTCCTCATGGCACAGCCACGGCAGCAACTCCGCCCGTTCGGACAGGACCTCCAGCAACGCGGTGCGGACCTCGGGGGTGTCCCCGGTGTCCCGGACGCGGGCGGACAGTTCGGCGACGTGCGCGTCGGGCACCCGCCCGGCCAGGGCGGCGGCGCAGGCCCTGCGCCGCCACCACGGATGCGAGGGATGCGCGACGTACGCCGCGAGCTCCCCCGCGTCGACCGTCCGCAGGGCGTCCATGTCGGCCTGCCCCGCCGCCGGAACGAGTGCTTCCAGGCCGTCCACCATGCCGTCCATCCCGCGGATCCTAGTGACCGGGGAGGGACGGCGGGGGACGGTCCGGTCAGCAGATGGACTGGCTGCTGTTGACCAGCGTGTTGTTGCGGAACGTCGTGTTGGTGCCGCAAGGGCTCTCACGGATCGCGGAGTTGGTCACCGTCAGGTTCTGGACCCAGATGTCCGCGTTGTTCGGGAACTCCGTGCGCGCCGCGAGGCGGATCTCGCCGCCGCCGCTGACCGTGCCGCTCTGGGCGGCGAGGGTCACGTTGTAGCAGTTCTCGATCAGCACGGCGTTGTTGCCGGTGTTGGAGATGTTCACCCGGTCGATGACCGCGCCGCCGCTCTCCGAGACGCAGAAGACGCCGCGCCCGCCGCCACGGGCCACCACCTCGCCCACCCGGATGTTGGTCGGGTACGAACTGCCCACCCGGCCGTTGCGGTTGGCCATCCGGAAGGCCGCGTAGCCGGTGCCGGTGCCGGCGTTCTCCGCGTCGACCTTGGTGACCGTCGCGTTGATGGTCTGGTTGAGCAGCAGGCCCGACTCGCCGACGTTGCGGGCGGTGACGGTGCCGACGGTGAGGCCGTCGACGCCGTACGTCTCGACGGCGTGGCTGGAGGCGCCCGAGACGTAGACGTTGTCGATGCGGATGTTGCGGCTCCACTGGCTGGTGTCGCCCCGGTTGTCGATCCGCACGCCCAGGCCGGAGGACAGGCGCATGTCGATCTGGCCGAGGACCACGTTCTGCACGTTGCGCATGAAGATGCCGTACAGCGGGGCGCCGGTCACGTTGAGGTGCTGGACCTCCACGTCCCTCGTGCCGCGCGAGTACACCGGCGCCTGGTCGCCGGAACCGCTGCCGGTGACGTTGATGGTGCCGCAGACGTCCAGGGTGGTGTAGCTGGGCAGCGAGATGCGGGAGCCGGCCGACATCGAGCCGGAGCCGCGGACGACCACGCGCTCCTTGTACGTGCGGTTCGCGGTGAGGCTGCTCACGGCCGCCTGCACGGCGGCGCGCAGATCGCTGCCGGTGTACACCGTCGAGGAGCCCCGACGGGCGGTCCAGGTGCTTCCGTTGAGCACGGCCTCGGCCTGGTAGGACCCTTCCCCGCAGGCCGCGGCCGCGGAAACGGACGACGCCAGGACGGCGGGGGCCTCGGCCTCGGGCGCGGCCACCGCCGCGGCGGTGGTGGTGAGGGCCAGTGCGGCGGCGGCGAGGGCGCCGGTGCGGCGGCGCTCGGGTCCACGCCTGCCCAACAAACCCTTGAATAACGGAAGTTCTGATCGGCTTCCCATGAGGAGGATCTCCGCTCGGTCGGCGCACCGGCCCGGGGGGAACCGGTGCGTACGTTTGTGGGGATGGTGAGTCTGCTGAGGGCGCGGGGGCAGCGTCAATGGCATGTTGAGACAGGCTGGGGGAGCGCGGCCGGGGAAGTCCTGTTCCGGATGTGTCCGGCGTCGTTACGCTGCCCCGGTCACGGAGGATCCGGGGGCGCGGCATGGGGGCAGGCGGATGAGGGAGCCGACGTTCGGCATATTGGGCCCGCTGCAGATCAGAGGCGTCGCAGCGCGGAGCTGCGTCCCGCTCGGAGGACCCAAGCCGCGGGCCGTCCTGGCCACGCTGCTGCTGCGTCCCGGCGCGTTCGTCTCGCTCGACACTTTGACCGAAGTGCTGTGGCCGCAACGGCCGCCGCGTTCCGCCGTCGCCAACCTGCGCACCTATGTACGCGCGTTGCGCGGCGCGCTGGCCGCGGCGGGGGTGGACACCACGGGGCTGCGCACCCGCCACGGCGGCTACGTCCTCGACGTGCCCCCGCTCGACCACGACCTGCTGCTCTTCGAGAGACGCGTGGACCGGGCGCGGACCGCGCGGAACGCCGGGCAGCACGCCGCCGCGTTGCGGGGCTACCTGTCGGCGCTCTCCCTGTGGCGCGGCGGCGTCCTGCAGGACCTGCCGGGCAGTGTGCTGTGGGACCCCGTCCTGACCCGTGCCGAACAGCTGCGGACCGTCGTCCAGGACGAGTCGCTGCGCCTGCGGCTGGTCACCGGTGACCACGGTCCGCTCGTCGCCGAGCTGCGCACCCGGATCGCCGCCGACCCGCTGCGCGAGGACCTGTGGCAGCTGCTGGTGAGCGCGCTCGACCGCGCCGGCCGCACCGCCGAGGCCCGCGTCGCCTACGCCGACGCGCGGCGGCTGCTCGCCGCCGAGCTCGGCGTGGCCCCCGGCGAAGCCCTCAGGGCCGCGGGCGAGGCCCTGTTCAGCAGCCGTTCGTACTGGTCTGGTAGCGCACCAGGTAGTCGTTCCAGGTGACTCCCTGGACGACGGCGACGACGACCGAGCCGTCGTGGATCTGCTCGTAGTGCAGATGCGGCGACAGGGAGTACAGCGCGGACGTCGCCCCCACCTTGCCGATCAGCTGCCCGCGGTCGACGGTGTCGCCCTTCTGCACGTCCCGGCTCTGGAGGTGGGCGTAGCGGGTCCGCCACCCGTCGCCGTGACCGATCACGACGGTGTTCCCGTACCCGGTGTCGGTGGCGTAGTAGGAGGACAGCACGGTCCCCCCGGCGCTGGCCAGGACCCGGCGGCCGAGGTCGTCGGGGTTGCCCGCGGCGTCGTAGTGGTTCCAGTCGATGGAGTGGGCGGGACTGTGGCCGTCCCAGTTGCTGCCGCGCCAGGACTGGTCGCAGACGAACGGCATCCGGAACGCCGGCCGGGCGGCGTCCGCGTCCGCGGCGGCCGGAGAGCCCTGGAGCAGGGCGGTGACCATCGTCAGACCCGCCAGCGCGGCGGGCAGGGAGCGTGCGGTGAATCCTCGTCTCGCCATGGATCCTCCCGTGGTGGTGGGGATGATCCGGCGATTGAAGGAGGCCGGCATACAAAGGCCGTACAAGACGGCCCGCGGGCCGACGGGGTCAGAGCAGCGAACCCAGCGGCCCGAGGTCCAGGTTGAGGTCGTCGCGGGTCAGGCCGTGCCGGGCGCAGAGGTCGTCCATGCGCTGGTCCAGGAGCATCAGGGCGGTGCCGAGGCGGTCCTCCTGCTCGGGAGTGAGCGTGCCTTCCTCGAAGCGGCGGACCGCCTGCTTCTCCATGAGCTGGTGGAGCAGTTCGACCACGGTGAGGACGAGTTGGGCCAGGCCGTCGGCGACCTTCTCCGGATCGAGGTCGAGCGTTCCGTCGCGGGGGGCGGGCGGTGGGTTCACGAAGGTCCTCACAGGGGGTTCACGAAGGTCCTCACAGGGGACCGCTGTCGGCCCAGGGGGAGGGGACGCGCGAGGAGACCGAGCAGAGCAGGGCGTGCAGCGAGACGCGCACCAGCGGGACGTCGGCGATGGCCAGGACCAGGTCGCCGCTGACCACCACGCCCGCGCCGAGCACCCGGTCGAGGAGGTCGACCAGGGGGAGCCCGATCGGGGCGTACGGCTCGTCACCGTCCCACGGAACGGGGGGCGGCAGCCCGTCCTCCCGGGCGTCGGGCAGGATCACGGCGCCCCCGTTTTGGGGACACCGGCGACACCCGCGCCCGCCGTCACCCCGGCCGTGGCCTCCGGCGTGGCCACCGCCATGGCCTCCGGCTCGTCGAGGCGGGCGAAGGAGTAGGGGATCCACGGTCCGGAGCTGGTGATCTCCACCTCGCGCAGGCGTTCGTCGGCGCGGAGGCGTTCCAGCGCGGCCGTGAACTCGCGGTGGCGGGCGTCGTCGACCAGGTACGCCGCGTTGAGGAGCTGGGGGGCCCTGCGGCCGGTCAGCCGCTCGCTCTGCGGGCGGTGGGCGGTGGCGTCGACGGCGTACCTCCGCAGCGTCAGGTCGACGGTGCGGGCCACGGCCCGGGCCGTCTCGTGCAGGTCGCGCCGCGACCGCTGCCGTGCGCTCGCCCGGCTGAGGTAGCTCCTGCCGCCGGCCGCGCCGCTGCCTCCGCTGTCACCGGTGCCGCCCGTGCCCGTGCCGCCCGGGGCCGCGCGCGCGGCGGCGGGCGGCGCCGGGGAGCCGGCCGGCTCCCCGGGGGCGGCGTGCACCTTGACGGCCCACTCGGTCCGGCCGGTCAGCCGCCGGAACACCGCGAGGACCGCCTCCTCCCGGGCGGCCACGGCGGCGACCGCGTTGTCGTCGCTCAGGTAGACCGTCGCCATCGGCAGCGGCACGACCGGCCCGCAGGGCGCCCCGGCCGCCACGCCACGGTGATGGGCGAGGGCACAACGCCGCAGGTCCCCCGGCCGGTTGAGCCGGTCGGCCAGCGTGCGCTCGTCGAAGTCGGCGGCCGGGACGTCCTGCACGATCAGGTGCACCGCCCCGGCCCGCAGGGCCCGCAGCGGGCCGCCGCCGGAGTGCCCGGCGACGGCGGACAGCGCCTCGTCCGGCGGACGGGCGGCGCACAGGGCGAAGAGATAGGTGACGGTGTCGCTGCTGCTCATCGGACGCGGTTCTCCGGGGTGCTCTCCGTGGGCGTGGACCTGGTCGTGGGTGTGGACGGGCTGCCGCTCCCGCCCTCCAGGCGGCTCTCCAGGGCCGCCAGACGTTCGCGGAGCATCTCGTTCTCCTCGGTGAGGGCGTCCCGCGCGGCACGCGAGGACATCGCCGGGTCGGTCTCCCACCAGTCGATGCCCGCTCTCTTCGCCGTGTCGACGGAGGCGATGAAGAGGCGGAGTCGGATGGTGAGGAGCTCGATGTCCAGCAGGTCGATCTTGATGTCGCCGGCGATGACGACGCCCTTGTCGAGGATCCGTTCCAGCAGGTCGGCGAGGGTGCTGTTGTTGGGGCCCGGGACGTACACGGTCGTGTCCTCCGGGTCCGCCCAACCGGACACGTCCGTCACGGTGCTCCCCGCCGGTCACGGCGACGTCGTCGCCGGCCGCCGCCACGGCCGTCGTCGCGATCCGCGTTCCGCGGCTCCTCGTCGTCCCCGTCCTCTTCCTCTTCCTCGTCCTCGTCGAGGTCCTCCTCGTCGTCGCCGTACTCGCCCTCCTCCTCGTCCTCCTCGCCGTAGGGCTCGTCGTCCTCGTACTCGTCCTCGTCCTCCTCGTCCTCGTCCCGCTCCTCCGCCTCGCGGGCCTCCTCGTCCTCCATCGCCTCCTCGTGGCTGCGGACCACCTCGCCCTCGCGGATCTCGCCGCGCCAGCCCTCCAGCTCCTCGTCGCCGTGGAGCGTCACGTGCCGGGCGAAGTGCTTGAGGTCCAGACGGAGGCGTCGGCCCTGGGCGCGCCACAGGTTGCCGGTCTTCTCGAAGAATCCGGCCGGGTAGTACTCGACCACCACCACGATGCGGGTGAGGCGAGGGGCGAGCTCGTGGAAGGTGACCGCGCCCCGGGTGCTGCCCTTGGCGCCCTCGGAGGTCCACATGATGCGGTCGTCCGGGATCTGCTCCTCGACGGTGGCCTTCCAGCTCCTGCTGGACGGGCCGATCTTCAGGTTCCAGTCGGAGGTGATCTCGTCCTTCTGGCTCACCCCGCGGACACCCTTGGTGAAGCCGCTGAACTCCTCGAACTGCGTCCACTGGTCGTACGCGGTGCGCAACGGGACGGCCACGTCGAGGACTTCGACGATGTTGGTGGCCTTGAGGCCACCGCCGCCGCCCTTCCCGCCGCCACCTCCGCCACCGCCACCGCCACCGCCCGTGAGTTTGTCCTTGACGGTGTCCTTCACGCCTTTGGCCTTCTCCGACAGCATGGCCTTCGCCGGGGACTCTCCCTTGATCACCCGTCCGGCCACGGCCCCCAGGCCGCCGGCCTTGCCGGCCTTGCCGCCCACGCCGTCCGCCGCGTCGAGGAGGCGGTCGGTGACGCCGCCGAGCCGGTCGCCCGCCTTCGAGACCAGACTGCTGCCCAGGGCGCCGATCAACTCGCCGAAGGCGTCCTTGAGTTCGTCGAACGGGAGCCCCTCGTCCTGGTGGTCCCGGCCGCCGCCGCGTTCCTGACGTCCGTTCGTCATGTCGCTCACTTCCCTCGCCGAGTGCCGGACCCGGAGCCGGACTTGGTGGCAGCTCTCTTCTTGACCGCGGCGTTGGCCACCGAGGGACCCGTCGACGCGGCGCGGCGGACCGTGGCCCGGCGCGCGGTGCCCCGGTCGGCCACGGACGACCGCAGGCCCGCGGACCCCGCCGAGGTCCGCCGCCTCGGCGTGCCCGCGGCAGGCTTCCCGTCCGGCTCGTCGTCGTCCTCGTCGTAGGCGTCGTCCCGGTCGTACGCGTCCTCGTCGTCCTCGTCCGCCTCGTTCACGGGCTCCTCGTCGTACGCGGAGTCGTCGTCGGCGTACGCGTCGTCCTCGTCCCGGTCCCCGCGGCCCGCCCCGCCGGACAGGCGTTCGCCGCGGTCACGCAGGGAGTCGCTGAGGTCGAGGAGCTTGCGGCGGGCGGCCGCGGTGACCGCCGAGCGGCCGGCGTTCAGCACCTCGTGGCGCACCTGGTCGGTGAGGTCCTGGAACTGCGGGGTCTCCCGCAGCTTGGACAGGCCCTGCGTGGCGAGCTGGGAGGGCGACATGCTGAAGCGCCGCCCCGCCAGGTAGGTGCCGACGGCCAGGGCCAGCTTGGCCTTCTTCGTGCGGCCCAGGAGATATCCACCGGCGACGGCGGCGGCCATCGCCGCCTTGCAGTTCTGGTTCATCGAAGTCCCTCGGGAGTACGGGTGCGAGCGGGAGTGGTGGGGCGGCCGCCCACGCGGCGGACAGGGTCCTCCAGCAGCCTCAGGAGGCGGTCCTCCTCCTTCTCGAAGGCCGCCTCGTCGATGGCGCCCTCGTCCAGGGCGCGGTGCAGCGCCGCCAGCCTCGCCTGCACCAGACGCGGGTCACGGGCCTGCCGCTCGGCCTCGCGGGCGAGCTGGTCGGCGATCCACACCGTCCCCCGGACCGGGGCGAGGGGCAGCAGCAGGATCTCGGTCAGAAGTCCCACGCCCCTACCTCCCCGCCGAGCCGGGAGCGGACGTGACGGTGGCGCGCGGGGCGGTGACGGCGGTCGTGGGAGCGTCCACGAAGCTGTAGCAGGGCAGCGGCCCGGTCAGAGCGAGCGCGATCCGCGCGCCGTGACGCAGTGCCTGCTCCTCCACGGCCTGCCGGAAGCGCTCCTCCGCGTCCGCGGGCACCAGGAAGGAGGCGCTGAGCACGACGGTGTCGTCCACCTCGCCCCGTGCCGTGCGGGTGGCCAGCGTGGCGAGACGGGAGTGCACCTCGCGCGCCGCGCGCTCCGCCTCCCTGGTGACCGCGCGGGACAGCGCCTCGCCCAGCCGGACGTTGGCGTCGTAGTCGGGACGGCGGCGGGTCCGCCGGGCCAGCGCCCGCAGCTTGTCGTCGCGGCGGACCAGGTCCTCGAAGCAGCCGGGCACCGTCGTGCCCTTGACATTCATCTCGACGCAGCCCTGGATCCGGTCCAACTGCGCCTCGAAATGGCAACGTTGCTCCCGCAGGTACGACGCAAGCGTGTCCTGGTCCTGGGCGAGCACGGCGAACCGCATGGGCAGGACCGGGCCCTGCCGGGCCAGTTCGCCGAGCACCGTCTGGTGCGCCAGCAGATGCCGGCGGCGGGCCCGGATCTCGGCGGGGGCCGCGGAGACCGCGGCGGACAGCCCCGAGGAGGTCAGCAGCCGGACCTCGGCGCCGTCCACACCCCGGGCGAGGGGAACCGGGACGCCGGCCGGGGCGATGCCGTAGACGTAGAGGGGCCCGGTGCCGGCCGGCGCTCCGGCGGCGGAGGACCGGGAGGGGGGCGCGAAGGGTGCGGTGGCCACGGTCAGTCCTCCGAACGGCGCCGGGCACGCGGCCGGTCGCGGTCGCGGTCACGGTCACGGTCGCGGTCACGATCGCGGCCGCGGTCGCGGTCCCTGGAGGCGCCCGTCGGCCGGCGGCGGCCCTCCTCCGGCCGGCGGCGCCGCTGCGGCCGAGGGCTCTCCTCGTACGCGTACTCCTCCTCGCCGAGCTCGTCCCCCGCGTACCCGGCGTCCCGGTCGTCCCGGTCGTCGCGGTCCTGCTCACCGTCGGTTCCGAGGACCCCGCGCACCTTGTCGCCGAGGGACCGCCCCGCCTTGCGCGCGCCCGCCTTCGCGGCCGTCCTGCCCACCGCCCCGCCGCCGCCGAAGAGTTCCGGCACGGTCTTGCTGCGCGAGGTGCGCTCCAGGTCGAGCCGGTTGCAGGCCTCGGCGAACCGCAGGTAGGTGTCGACGCTCGCCACGACGATCCGGGCGTCGATCTTGATGATCTCGATGCCCACCAGGGAGACGCGGACGAAGACGTCGATGACCATGCCGCGGTCGAGGATCAGGTCCAGGACGTCGTAGAGGGTGCCCGCGCGCGGTACACAGGCGAGTTCGTCGGCGTACGGGGACGGGGTCACGACGGTCATGTGGCGTTCCTCTCGGAAGGGGGTACGGCCGCCTACTGGTCGGCGCCCCCGCGCCGGTAGCGAGCGGTGCGGCAGTACTGGAGCATCCGGCCCCCGGCGTCCAGTTCCACCTCGTAGGACGCGAGCAGGCTGGTGGTGTCGGGGATGCGGGCCAGTTCCAGCACGTCCAGCACGACGGTCCAGCCGCCGTCCTCGGTCCTGCGGACCGCCGACACGCCTTCCTGGGGGTGATGGACGAGTTCCGCCAGGCCGTCGGCGGCACATCGCGCCGCGTCGGCCGCGGTGCGGACCTTGCGTTCCCGCGGCGCGCGCCGGGTGGCCGTGGCCGAGGCGCGTCGCCGCTCACCGTTGTCTGCCATGGACCCACTCTCACCGCAGGTCCGCCCCGACGCGTGCGCAGTTGGGCCGTCCGGGTCGCCGGGCGCGGGCGGGAGATTCGCAGAAGACCGGGAGGGAAGCCGTGTCCGGAGCGCCGGTCACGCCCGGACGACGGAACGGACGGAAAACACCCATGGCCCCGGAAGACGACGCGCGGCCGCACGCCGCGACACCCAGCAGCCTCCGGCTGCCGGGAATCCTGCTGGGGGCGGGACTCGGAGGGTTCGTGGACGGGATCCTCCTGCACCAGATCCTCCAGTGGCACCACCTGCTCAGCAGCACCGACCACGACCGCATCGGCGTCAGGTACTACGACCCGAGGACCGTTCCGGGTCTGGAGATGAACACGGTCTGGGACGGCTTCTTCCACGCGCTGTGCTGGGTCCTGGTCCTGGCGGGCCTGGCCGTCCTCTACGGGAGGGTGACGCACGAGCGGCGGGCGGTGTGGACCTCGCGGGTGCTGTGGGGCTGGGTGCTGTCCGGCTGGGGCCTGTTCAACATCGTCGAGGGCCTGCTGAACCATCAGATCCTCGGCATCCACCACGTCCGTTCCGGTGAGCACCAGGCGTGGTGGGACGCCGGCTTCCTGGTGCTCGGCGTCCTGCTCGTGACCGCCGGCCACCTGCTGCGGCGCGGTGGCCGTCCCTTCGACCCGAGCGCCCCGCGCGGTGCCGCGCGGGCCGCCGGAGGCCGCGCCTGATGGACCACGGGCAGCACCACCACGGCGGCGGCGCCCCCAGCCTGCTGGAGCCGGCGCTCACCGTCCTCGTCCTGGCCGCGCTCGCCTGCGGCTATCTGCTCGCCGTGCGGCGGGCCCGGCGCCGCAACCCCGTCCAGGGCTGGAACGTCCGGCGCTCGGCGTCGTTCCTCGGCGGACTCGCGCTGCTCGCCCTGGCGCTGCTGCCGCCGCTGGGACCGGCCGCGCACTCCGACTTCCGCGCGCACATGACCCAGCACCTGATCATCGGCATGTACGCGCCGCTCGCACTGGTGCTGGCCGCGCCGGCCACCCTCCTGCTGCGCGCGCTCCCCGCACCCCACGCCCGCCGGCTGACCGCCGTACTGCACAGCCCGCCCGTCCGGGTGGTGACCCACCCCGCGGTGGCCCTCCTGCTCGGCACGGGCACGCTGGCGCTGGTCTACTTCACCCCGCTGTACGAGGCGGCCACGGCGCACCCGGCCGGCCACCGGCTGCTGCACCTGCACTTCCTCGCCTCCGGCTGCCTGTTCGCCCACGTGATCGCCGGGCCCGACCCGGCGCCCGCCCGCCCCGGCGTGCGGGCCCGCCTGGTCTGGCTCGGCGTCGCGATCGCCGCGCACGCCCTCGTCTCCCAGGCCCTCTACGGCGGGTTCCACGTCCAGGTCGACGCTCCGGCCGTCCAGCTCCGGCAGGGCGGCGAGATCATGTACTACGGCGGGGACCTCGCCGAGCTGCTGCTGGCCGGCGCGCTGGTGGCGACCTGGCGGCCCGAACGCCGGGCCACCGGCCGGGCCCGGGGAGTCACCGGCGGCGCGCGGCGATTGACCCCACGGCCCGCGGGCTACCCGGAGGAACGACAGAGCCCGGGGGAGAGGCCGGTGCGGTCCGCCCCGCTCCCCGGGCGCCGGACGGCCTGAGGAGATGAGCGGGCATGGTGGCCGAATCCGTCGAGGTCCCCTCGGGGGGCGTGCGGCTGGACGGTGATCTCGCCGTCCCGCCCGACGCCCGCGGCGTCGTCCTCTTCGCGCACGGCAGCGGCAGCTCACGCCACAGTCCCCGCAACCGCGCGGTCGCCGAGGGACTGCGCGGGGCCGGGTTCGGGACGCTGCTGATGGACCTGCTGACGCCGGCCGAGGAACTCGAGGACACCGCCACCGCCCGGCTCCGCTTCGACATCGCCCTGCTGGCCGGGCGGCTGGCCGACGCCGTCGACCTGCTGGGGGCCCGGACGGACACGGCGGACCTGCCGGTGGGCCTGTTCGGGGCGAGCACCGGGGCGGCGGCCGCCCTGGTGGCGGCCGCCGAACGGCCCGGACGGGTCGCCGCGGTGGTCTCCCGGGGCGGCCGGCCGGACCTCGCCGGTGACGCCCTGGCCCAGGTCACCGCACCGGTCCTGCTCGTGGTGGGCGGCGACGACGGAACCGTCCTCGACCTCAACCGGCAGGCGGCCGGGCGGCTGCGGGCCGTCCACGGGATCCACGTCGTCCCCGGCGCCACCCATCTTTTCCCCGAGCCCGGAGCGCTGGAAGAGGTCACCCGGGCCGCCGCCGGCTGGTTCCAGGAGCACCTCACGGACCACCGGCCGCCCGCCGGGTGAGGCCGCGCGGGCCGGACCGGGCGCGGGCCGTTTCGGGCGCCGGCCGGCACGGAACCCGGACCACCCGGGGCCCGACCACCGCCACCGAGGGAAAGGCAGACCTCACGTCATGCGATTCCACAACCGCCGGGAAGCCGGCCAGGAACTCGGCCTGCGGATGATGGAGTGGGCCTCCGAAGGCGAACTCTTCGAGCCCGTCGTGCTCGCCCTGCCCCGCGGCGGCGTGCCGGTGGCCGCCGAGGTCACCCGGGCACTGGGGGCGCCGCTGGACGTCCTCGTCGTACGGAAGATCGGCCTGCCGGGCCGTCCCGAGGTGGGCGTCGGCGCCGTCGTGGGCGACGACCCGCCCCTCTTCGACCGGGCGTCCCTGGAGATGCTCGGACTGAGCGAGGAACGGCTCGCGCCGGACGTGGCCCGTGAGCGGGAGGAACTGAGACGCCGCACCCTGCTCTACCGGGGCGACCGCTCCCTGCCCGACGTCCAGCACCGCACCGTGCTCCTGGTCGACGACGGCCTGGCCACCGGCGTCACCGCGCGCGCGGCCCTGCGCCACCTGCGCCGCCGTGAACCCGCCCGGCTGATCCTCGCGGTCCCCGTCGGCGCGCCCGAGGCCGTCTCCGCGCTGCGCTCCGAGGCCGACGACGTGGTCTGCCTCCGGCAGCCCACGGACTTCCAGGCGGTCGGCCTCTGGTACGAGGACTTCGAGCAGGTCGGCGACGACGAGGTCGTCGGCATACTGAGCGAACACAGGTCATGACCGGCGACGACGAGTCCCGCCGCGAAGACCCCCGCCGCGACGGGTCCCGCGGCAGTGGCCCCCGCCGCGACGGCCCGCGCGACCGTGCCGGCACAGAGCCCACGACGCGGCGGAACTCGGGGATGATCGGCCGCCGTTCCCCCCGGACGGGCACGGAACCGGTCACCGCGCGCAGCGCCCTCGGGCTGCGGCTGGTCCTGTCCGCCGTCTTCGTCCCGGTCTTCGTCGCGCTGACCGTCCACTTCGCCCTCTGGGCGGCGGACGCCGACCCGGGGGAGAGCCCCACCCGGGGCACCCTGGTCGGGACCACCGTGGTGTGCGCGCTGATCGCCCTGCTGGCGGCGCTCGACCTCCTGGTCGTGCTGCGGCGGCGCAGGCGCGAACGCGGCGGCGCCTGACCGGGGCCGACCCGTCCGTCAGGCCGTGCCCATCGGGCCGGTGCTGCCCGTCAGGCCGCGGTGGCGGTGTCCGGCGTCCCGTTCAGGCGGGCCGCGAGGAGGGCGATGTCGTCCGTCTTCTCCCTGCCGTACCGCTCCAGCAGCAGGTCGCACAGGTCCCCGATCTCGCCGGGCGCGTCGGCGAGGGTGGCCTGGAGCGCGGCGAGGCTGTCACCGAGGTCCACTCCCGGGACCTCGATCAGGCCGTCGGTGAGCATCAGGAGGGTGGCTCCCTCCGGCACGTCGTGGGCGGTGGCCGGAGGATGCCGCACGTTCAGGCCCAGCAGGGGACCGTGCTCGGTCAGGTAGCGGGTCGAGCCGTCCGGACAGCGCAGCAGAGGCGGTATGTGACCGGCGTTGGCGACCTGGATGCGCCGCGCACCGGGCTCCACCAGGACCAGGCAGACGGTGACCGTGATCGCCGGCCGCAGCCGGGTCAGCAGGGCGTCCAGCCGGTCCAGCAGGGTGCGCGGGTCGTGGCCCTCGATGGCGTAGGCGCGCAACGCGTGCCGGACCTCGCCCATGATCATCGCCGCCTTCAGGGAGTGCCCCGCCACGTCGCCGATGGCCAGCAGCAGACCGGCCGGGGTCTCGATGACCTCGTAGAAGTCGCCGCCGATCTCCGAGTCGTCGGCCGCCGGCTCGTAGCGCACCGCCAGGTCCACACCGGCCACCTCCGGAAGCCGGTCCGGCAGGAAGGTGCGCTGGAGGGTGAGCACCAGCGCGTGCTCCTCGCTGCGCGAGCGCAGGGCCTCCAGCGCCAGCGCGCAGGCCTGGGCGAGCTGCGAGAGCAGATCACGGTCGTCCACCCGGGCGAGGGCCTCGCCGTCCACGGCGAGCGCGACCGGGGGCCTGCCCTTCTTGGTGCGGGCCAGGATCAGGGCGACCTCGCCCGCGAACACGTCGGCCTCGGCGCCGTCCGCGCGGCAGACCGTGCCGCGCCACTCGGCGGCGGACAGCAGCACGGTGGCGGTGCCGGTGCCGTCCCCGAGGACCCGGCCGGCCAGCAGGTCCAGCAGCCGCGGCTCCGACCGGAACACCTTCACCGGCGCGACGACGCCGGCCGGGGCCGCCCCCTGCTCCGTGTTCCGGGCCGCGGCGGCGATGTGCAGGGTGCTGTTGTCCGGGCTCAGGGCGACCGCGACCGCGGGCGACTGCATCAAGGTGGCCGCGCCGGTCGCGGCCGCCTCGGCGAACGAGCAGCCGTCCTTCGCCCCGTAGACCGCCAGGGTGCTGCTGTTCAGCGCCGCCACCCGCGCCGCGAGCCGCTCCGCGCGGCGGCGGGCCCGGGCGTAGCGCAGCGCGGCGGTGACCGTCGCCAGCAGCTCGTCCGGGGCGATCGGGTCCGTGAGGTAGGCGTCCGCGCCCCGGTGCAGGCCCTGGGTGCGGTCGCTCACCTCGATGGCGTGCGCCGAGATGTGGATGACCGGCAGCGAGGCGGTCCGCGGGTCCGCCTTGATCTGCTCGCAGACCTCGAAACCGCTCATGTCGGGCAGCTTCACGTCGACGACCGCCAGCTCCGGCAGCTCCCCGTCGGGGGAACCGGCGAGCAGGGCCAGGCCCTCCGCGCCGTCGGCGGCCTCCACCACCGTGTGGCCGGCCCGGCGCAGCCAGCTGCTGATGATGTACCGCTTGGTGTCGTTGTCGTCGAGCACCATCACCTTGGCGACGGCGCTGTCCTGCTGGAGACAGGGGCTCACGGCCGTGGATCCTTCCTGCTCGCCCCCTGTACCACGTGTGTCACGCGTCCCGCGAAGGCCGCCGTCAGCTGCGACAGCGACAGGGCCGACTTGTCGAGCACCGCCCGCGCGTGGCGGAGCCGCTCGTGGTCCAGGCCGTCCCGGGACGCCGAGGTGATGACGACCACCGGGATGCCGCTGAGATCAGGGTCCGCGGCGAGTTCCCCCAGCACCGCGTACCCGTCCACGTCCGGCATGTTCAGATCGAGGAGGACCGCGTCCGGCCGCTCCTCGCGGACCGCCCGGCTCGCCCGGTCGCCCCGGTCCACCTCCACGACCCGCTCCGCCAGCTGGTCGAGCAGCGGCCGGATCCTCGCGCGGAAGACGTCGTCGTCGTCGACGGTCACCAGGACGGTGACCAGCGGGCCGCCCGCCGCGCCGGGCTCCTCGCGGCGGGGGTCCAACGGCAGGCGCACGGTGACCCGGGTGCCCGTCCCCGGCGTGCTGGTCAGGCTGAGCGTGCCGCCCAGCAGCTCGGTCAGCCGGCGCGCGTAGGGCAGGCCGAGGCCGGTGCCCGAACGGCCCCGCTGGTGCGGACCCCGGACCTGGTAGAACTCCTCGAAGATCTGCTGCTGTTCCTCCTCGGGTATGCCCACGCCGGTGTCCGTCACGGTGAACACCACCTGGCCGTTCCCGTCCCCGTCCCCGTCCCCGGCCTCGGTGGCGACGTCCAGCCGCACCGTGCCGGCCTCGGTGAACTTCAGCGCGTTGGAGAGCAGGTTGCGCAGGACCCGGGTGAGCATCACGTCGTCGCTGACGATCTCCATCTCCGGCTCCGCCACGACCAGTTCCGCGTCGCCGTGCCGGGCGTACCCGCCCAGGGTGCCCCGCAACTGCCCGAGCAGCGCCCTCAGGTCGACCGGCCCGAAGCTGGGCTCCAGCCGGCCCGATTCGGCCTTGGCGACGTCCAGCAGTTCGTCCACGAGCGCCAGCAGCGTGGAACCCGAGGCGGAGATCAGCGACACCTGCCGGTGCTGCTCCTCGTTGAGCCGCTCCACGTCGAACTCCAGCAGCAGCCGCGCCAGGCCCACCACGGCGTTCACCGGGGTGCGCAGCTCGTGGCTGACGTTGGCCCAGAATCGGGTCTTGGCCTCGCTCGCCTCCCGCAACTGACGCGACTTCTCGTCGAGTTCGGCGTACAGGGCGACCACGCCCCGGTTGGTCTCCTCGAGTTCCTCGGAGAGCTCGGAGTACAGGGCCATCACCCCGCGGTTGGTCTCCTCCAGCTCCGCGTTGAGGCGGCGCAGTTCCTCCCGCTGCGCCCGCGACTCCTCCAGCGCCGCTATGAGATCGACCGTCTGGGCGCGCGCGTCCTCCACGGCGGTCGCCCCCTTGTGGGTCCGGAGCACCTCCCGCGTCCGCGCGACGACCTCGGCCGACGGCGCCCGCGCCCCGAGCGGCTGCTCGATGACGACGGTGCGCTCCACCCTGGCGTGCTCCACCGTCACCAGCCGGGACGCCGCGAGCAGCGCCTCCTCGCCGGGACCGGGACCGTCCGTCCACAGCAGGGTGAACCGCAGGCTCTGGCGCCCCTCGCCCACCAGCGCGAAGGAGACGGACAGCTCGCTGGAGCCCACCAGGTCACGGCCCAGTTCGCTCAGCGCGGTCGCCAGCCGGATCTGGTCCTGCGGCTCCACGCCGAGCGCCTCGGCCGCCGTCTTGCCGCTGCGGCGCAGCACGAAGACGTCCTGTTCGGTGGTGAGGGAGAGCGACACCAGTGGCACCGCCCCGCACGCCGCGGCCATGCTCACCACGACCCCTTCGCCACGACGACGCCCGCGTCGTCGCGGCGGACGCCCGCCTCGCGCAGCAGCTGGGCGGCGGCCACCAGCGGGGTGTGGTCGAGGAACCCGGGCATGTCCGAGGCCTGCCAGCGTTCGGTGAGACCGTCCGAGTGCATGATCACGGCGCCGTCCGGCGGAAGGTCCTGGCGGACCGTCCGCAGGGTGGGCATCTGGTGCCCGACGATGCCGGGCGCGGACACCAGCGACCGGCGGACCCCGGTGGCGGGGTCGACGACGAAGGAGCTGATGTTCCCCACGCCGCAGAAGTACACGCTCCGGGAGGCCGGTTCGATCCGCGCCACGGCGACGGCTCCGCCGCGGCTGCCGCGCAGCGCCCTGTGGAGGTCGGCGAGCATCGCCGCCGGGTCCTCCGCCTTCGAGGCGCGGAAGGCCGTCACCGCGGCCTGCGAGGCACGTCCGGCGAGCGGCCCGTGTCCCAGGCCGTCGCAGCACATGACCATCAGCGCCCGCCCGTCGGCGTCCGGGCCGCCGCGGTACGCGGTCAGCCGGTCGGGGAGCGCGCGGGCGTGTTCCGGCGGGGGCCGCAGGCCGGTGAGTTCCGCCCAGCCCAGGACGCCACGGGAGGAATCGGACCTGGCCTCGGCGGCGGTGTCGGCCGGCAGCGAACCCGCGGTACTGGACCCGGCCGTGGGCGTGCCGACCAGGCGGGCCGCCCACGAGTCCCCGCACACCTCCTCGCCGGTGATCGCGCGGGTCAGGCCCTCGACCAGCGGGGCCGCCGAGGCGGCCTGCCCCCGGCCCGCGTCCTTGGTCCAGAAGCGCGCCGTCAGGACGGTCCCGCGCCCCGGCAGCGAGTGCAGCCGGAAGGTGTCGGCGAGCCGGGATATCGCTCCGAGGCCGATCCCGAGGGTGCCCGCCGTGGAGGTCCCGTCGGTCAGGGAGCGCGCCACGTCGGCCATGCCCGGGCCCGCGTCCGTCGTCACGAACTCGACGCCGGCGTCGTGCCGGGTCCGCACCACGCGCAGCAGGAGCGCGCCGTCGACGGCGTGCCGGCGCAGGTTGGTCGCCGCCTCGCTGACCGCGAGGGCGACCTCGGCACAGCGCTGTTCGTCGAAGCCGATGCGCCGGGCCACGGACACGGCCGCGATCCGGGCGGCGGCGGGGAACGATTCCTGGTCGCGGAGCCAGACCACATCCTCCGCGTCCAGGACCGCCCAGGTCAGCGGCCCCATTTGGTCACCGAAACCCGGGTGCCGCCGCCGGCCTCGGTGTCCAGGGCGAACTCGTCGACGAGACGGCGCGCGCCACTGAGGCCGAGCCCGAGACCTCCGCCGGAGGTCCAGCCGTCGGTCAGCGCCTGGTCGACGTCGGGGATGCCGGGCCCCGAGTCGTCGAACACCGCCGTCACCCCGGTCTTTCCGTCCCGCCGGACCAGACCGATCCGCAGGACTCCGCCTCCTCCGTAGACGAGGGTGTTGCGCGCCAGCTCGCTCGCGGCGGTCACCAGCTTGGTCTGGTCGACCAGCGAGAGCTTGCAGCGCTGGGCGAGCGTCCGCACCAGCTGCCGGGCCCGCACCACGTCGTCGTTGGAGGCGATCGGCAGGGTCTGGTCGTCGGCGCCGAGCTCGGGCAGGGGCCCGTTCATCGTTGTGCCGGACGGTCGTCGCCCGGTCGGGCCAGCATATCCAGGCCCTTCTCCAGCGAGAGAGCGGTCCGCACCCCACCGAGCGACAGGCCCAGTTCGACGAGGGTGATGGCCACGGCCGGCCGCATGCCGACGACGACGGTCTCCGCGTCGAGCATCCGGGAGATGGCCGCGGTGGTGGCCAGCATGCGGCCCACGAACGAGTCGACGATCTCCACCGCGGTGATGTCGATGACGACGCCCCGGGCGCCGGACTCCACGATCCGGGCGGCCAGGTCCTCCTGGAGGTCCAGGACGATCTGGTCCTCCAGGTCGACCTGGATGGACACCAGGAGGACGTCACCGATCTTCAGGACGGGTACGCGCTCGGTCACGCCTGGCCGCCACTGGTCGTGACGTCGGCCCCGCCGCGGCGGAGCGCGTGCTTGAGGGCGTCGGCGAGGGACGCCTTGGTGACGATGTCGCCGAACTGGATGCCCAGCGCGACGATGGTCTGCGCGATCTGCGGGCGGATGCCGGAGATGATGCACTCGGCGCCCATCAGACGGGCCGCCACCACGGTCTTCAGCAGGTGCTGGGCGACCTCGGTGTCCACCGCGGGAACCCCGGTGATGTCGATGATCGCCTGGTCGGCGTCGACGTCGACCAGGGCCTGGAGGAGCTTCTCCATCACCACCTGGGTGCGCGCGGAGTCCAGGGTCCCCACCAGCGGGACGGCGACCACGCCCTCCCACAGCTTCACGACCGGGGTGGAGAGCTCCATCAGCTGCTCGGACTGCGCGCTGATGATCTCCTCGCGCGTCTTGGCGTAGACCTCCAGCGTGAACAGCGCCAGGGCGTCCATCAGCTTGCCGAGGTGGAGGTAGGCGTGGATGTCGTCGGACGGGGTGTCCGTCGTCGGCGCGAGGATGTCCTTGCAGGCCAGCACGCTGGTCGCGGTCTCGGTGGGCGTGAAGCCCTGCCGGGCCCGGCTGCGGGACAGCTCGGCGAGCAGCGCCCGCAGCTCCGCGTAGGCGTCCCCCTGCCAGTCGAACGCGCCCTTGCGCAGTCCGTCCACCAGGGCCGTGTACAGCTCGCGGAGCTCACGCTCGAGCTCGGCCAGCGACATCCGGCCGCGCAGCGTGCGGGAGACGGCCTCCACCCAGGCGGAGGCGAGCTGTTCGTCCTTGGCCGTCAGCAGCTCGACGAGTCTGCTGGAAACTTCTTGCCCTGCCACCGCTGAACTCCTCTGATACATGCACTCGCCACCGGTTGCGACGGCAGTGTCGGCGCGGCGCGCCTCCCCGCGCAGGCGGGACGGCACGACGGAAACGTCTGGCTCCCGATACCCCGGCTCACACGCCACACACCTGCGAATTTTTCGCGATGGTTCCGGGGGGATCCGTCGTGCCACGGTACGCCCGCAGGACGGTCCCGGCGCAAGCCTCCCCGGGGTCGTACGGTGGATCGGGGCAGGCAGGAAGCGCAGGCGGCCGGAAATCGTGCCCGTCGGTCCCCAGGGGCGAGGGGTGTTTCCACTTCCTTCACAAGGTGAAGTAACCTCCGGAGTCGTCCTTTGGCATGGGCGGAAAACCGGAAGCATGGTGCCGGGAATTCCGGGTAGGCGAGGGGTTCGCCGTGCGGCCTTTCGTCCATGGCATCACTGCGTCATGGCAACGATGAGGGAAAGAGGTCGGTCGTGGCTGAGGCGACGGCGGTCGAAGGTACGCGTGGCGCGCCGCGGTCGCGGTCCCCGCGTGGGGGCGGGAAGGTCGGCGAGGCGGAGCTGAGGCAGCTCCTGGCCGGTCTCACGGCGGTACGCGACGGCGACTTCGGGACCAGGCTCTCCGACGAGGAGGACGGTCTCCTCGGCGAGATCGCCACCGTCTTCAACGGCATGGTCGACCAACTCTCGCTGTTCACCTCCGAGGTGACCCGCGTCGCCCGTGAGGTCGGCACCGAGGGCACGCTGGGCGGTCAGGCGGAGGTGCCGGGCGTCTCCGGCACCTGGGCCGACCTCACCGACTCGGTGAACGCCATGGCGGGCAACCTCACCACCCAGGTCCGCGACATCGCCCAGGTGGCGACCGCGGTCGCCAAGGGCGACCTGTCGCAGAAGGTCGACGTCGACGCCCGAGGCGAGATCCTGGAGCTGAAGAACACCGTCAACACGATGGTCGACCAGCTCTCCTCGTTCGCCGACGAGGTCACCCGCGTCGCCCGCGAGGTCGGCAGCGAGGGCCGCCTCGGCGGCCAGGCCGAGGTGCCCGGCGTCGGCGGCGTCTGGCGCGACCTCACCGACTCGGTCAACTTCATGGCCGGCAACCTCACCGACCAGGTGCGCAACATCGCCCAGGTGACCACCGCGGTCGCCAAGGGCGACCTGTCGCAGAAGATCACCGTCGACGCCCGCGGCGAGATCCTCGAGCTGAAGAACACCATCAACACGATGGTCGACCAGCTCTCCTCGTTCGCCGACGAGGTCACCCGCATGGCCCGCGAGGTCGGCACCGAGGGCATCCTGGGCGGGCAGGCCGACGTCAAGGGCGTCTCCGGCACCTGGCGCGACCTCACCGACTCCGTGAACTCCATGGCCGGCAACCTGACGGCCCAGGTTCGCTCCATCGCCCAGGTCGCCACCGCGGTCGCCAAGGGCGACCTGTCGCAGAAGATCAACGTCACCGCGCGCGGCGAGATCCTGGAGCTGAAGAACACCATCAACACGATGGTCGACCAGCTCTCCGCGTTCTCCTACGAGGTCACCCGGGTCGCCCGCGAGGTGGGCACCGAGGGCCGCCTCGGGGGCCAGGCCGACGTCAAGGGCGTCTCCGGCACCTGGAAGGACCTCACCGAGTCGGTCAACGTGATGGCCGACAACCTCACCGCCCAGGTGCGCTCCATCGCCGAGGTCACCACCGCGGTGGCCCAGGGCGACCTCTCGCAGAAGATCCGGGTCGACGCCCGCGGCGAGATCCTGGAGCTGAAGGAGACCATCAACACGATGGTCGACCAGCTCTCCGCCTTCGCCGACGAGGTCACCCGCGTCGCCCGCGAGGTGGGCACCGAGGGCAACCTCGGCGGCCAGGCCACCGTGCGCGGCGTCTCCGGCACCTGGAAGGACCTCACCGACAACGTCAACGTGATGGCGTCCAACCTGACCGGTCAGGTGCGCTCCATCGCGCAGGTCGCCACCGCGGTCGCCAAGGGCGACCTCTCGCAGAAGATCACCGTCGAGGCCAAGGGCGAGGTCGCCGCGCTGGCCGGGGTGATCAACACCATGGTCGACACGCTCTCCGCCTTCGCCGACGAGGTCACCCGCGTGGCCCGCGAGGTGGGCACCGAGGGCCAGCTCGGCGGCCAGGCCCGGGTCCCCAACGTGGCGGGCACCTGGAAGGACCTGACCGACAACGTCAACTCCATGGCGAACAACCTGACCAACCAGGTGCGCAACATCGCCCTGGTGACCACCGCCGTGGCCCGGGGCGACCTGTCCAAGAAGATCGACGTCGACGCCCGCGGCGAGATCCTCGAACTGAAGACGACCATCAACACGATGGTCGACCAGCTCTCCTCGTTCGCCGCCGAGGTCACCCGCGTCGCCCGCGAGGTCGGCAGCGAGGGCCGCCTCGGCGGCCAGGCCGAGGTCGAGGGCGTCTCGGGCACCTGGAAGCGGCTCACCGAGAACGTCAACGAGCTGGCCGGCAACCTCACCCGCCAGGTCCGCGCGATCGCCGAGGTCGCCAGCGCCGTGGCCGAGGGCGACCTGACCCGCTCCATCACCGTCGACGCCTCCGGCGAGGTCGCCGAACTCAAGGACAACATCAATTCGATGGTGGAGTCCCTGCGCGAGACCACCCGGGCCAACCAGGAACAGGACTGGCTCAAGTCCAACCTGGCCAAGTTCTCCTCCCTGATGCAGGGTCACCGCGACCTGGCCGTCGTCGCCGAACTGGTCATGGACGAGCTGACCCCGCTGGTCGCCGCCCAGTACGGCGCCTTCTACCTCGCCGAGGAGAACGACGGCGAGACCGAGCTGAGCCTGGTCGGCTCCTACGGCCGGCCCGCCGAGTTCGTGGGCCACGCCCGCTACCGGCTCGGCGAGTCCCTGGTCGGCCAGGCCGCGCGCAGCCGCCGCACCATCGTCGTCCAGCAGGTTCCCGGCGACTACGTCACCATCTCCTCCGGGCTCGGCGAGGCGCCCCCGGGCAGCCTGGTGGTGCTGCCGATCGTCGTCGAGGAGCAGGTGCTCGGCGTCATCGAGCTCGCCTCCTTCACGCCGTTCACCCTGGTGCACCAGAACTTCCTGGAACAGCTGATGGAGACGCTCGGCGTCAACGTCAACACCATCGTCGCCAACGCCCGCACCGACGAGCTGCTCGACGAATCGCAGCGGCTCACCGCCGAACTCCAGGCCCGCTCCGCGGAGTTGCAGGTCCAGCAGGACGAACTGCAGCGCTCCAACGCCGAGCTGGAGGAGAAGGCCGCACTGCTGGCCGCGCAGAACCGGGACATCGAGACCAAGAACCTGGAGATCGAGCAGGCCCGCCAGGAACTCGAGGCCCGCGCCCAGCAGCTGGCGCTGGCGTCGAAGTACAAGTCGGAGTTCCTGGCCAACATGAGCCACGAGCTGCGCACCCCGCTCAACAGCCTGCTGATCCTCGCCCAGTTGCTCGCGCAGAACCCCACGCGGAACCTGACGCCGAAGCAGGTCGAGTACGCGGGCATCATCCACTCCGCCGGCTCGGACCTGCTGCAGCTGATCAACGACATCCTCGACCTGTCCAAGGTCGAGGCGGGCAAGATGGACATCAACCCCGAGCAGGTGCCGCTGCGCCAGCTGGTCGACTACGTCGAGGCCACCTTCCGGCCGATGACCACCCAGAAGAACCTCGACTTCACGGTGAGCACCGCGCCCGGCGTCCCGGGGCAGCTGCTCACCGACGACGCGCGGCTGCGTCAGGTGCTGCGCAACCTGCTCTCCAACGCGGTGAAGTTCACCGAGCACGGCAGCGTCGAACTGCGCATCGAGACCGCCGAGGCCGACGAGGTGCCGCCCTTCGTGCACCGCGGCGGCCCGGTGATCGCCTTCCAGGTCAAGGACACCGGCATCGGCATCGCCGAACAGCACCTGGAGGCCATCTTCGGGGCGTTCCAGCAGGCCGACGGCACCACCAGCCGCAAGTACGGCGGCACCGGCCTGGGCCTGTCCATCAGCCGCGAGATCGCCCATCTGCTCGGCGGCGCCGTCACCGCCCGCTCCACCGTCGGCGAGGGCAGCACCTTCACGCTCTACCTCCCCGTCGCCCGCGGGGACTGGGAGAACGCCCTGGGCGCGGGCGCCGCGTCCCCGGCCGCGCTGGGCGCCGCGGCCGGCCCGGCCGTGGTCCCGGCCGCCCAGGAGCGCCCGGCACCGGAGCAGCGGCCCAGGCGCCGGCTGCTGGTGGTCGAGGAGCGCAGCCGCGGGCTGCTCTCCCTGGTCGCCGAGAGCGCCGTCGGCGACCTCATGGCCGGCGCGGGCCTCGGCAAGCCGGTCGGCGACATCGAGGTGATCACCGCGGTGGGCGCCCAGGAGGCGGCCGAGAACCTGGCGGCCGGCCCGTTCCACTGCGTCGTCCTGGAGATCGACATGCCCGACGGGGCGGCCATCCGCTTCCTCCAGGCGATGGACGGCGACACCGCGCTCTCCAGCGTCCCGGTGCTGGCCCACAACAGCCGCCGCATGGACGTCACCCAGGAGCAGCAGGTGCAGTTCCTCGCGAGGATGCGGCCGCTGGAGCTGATCTCCAGCCTGGACGAGCTGCGCGAGCGGATCACCCTGCACCTTTCCGCAGAGGAGCCCGGCGACGTCCTTCCCCTGGTGCGCCAGGAGGAGAACCGGCGGCAGCCCGAGCGCACCGTCGCCGGCGGCCTGGCCGGCCGCACCGTGCTGGTGGTGGACGACGACGCCCGCAACCTGTACGCGCTCAGCGGCATCCTCGAGCTCCAGGGCATCGAGGTGCTGCACGCGGAGAACGGCCGCAAGGGCATCGAGTCGCTGCACGCCCACCCGGAGATCGACCTGATCCTGATGGACGTGATGATGCCGGAGATGGACGGGTACACGGCCACCAGCGCGATCCGGCAGGACCCCCGCCACGCGGACCTGCCGATCATCGCGGTGACCGCCAAGGCCATGCCCGGCGACCGGGAGAAGAGCCTGGCCTCGGGCGCCACCGACTACGTCACCAAGCCCGTCGACGCCAACGACCTGATCGCCTGCATCGAGCGCCATCTGTCCGACTGACCCGGTGGCGCGGGGCGCCCGCCGCGCCCCGCGCCGTCCGCCCACGACCCCACGCCAGCCGTCCACCGCCTACCGAGGAGTCAGCAGCACCGTGAGCACTCCCGACAAGCCCGCCCATCCCGAGCGGGCGGACGAGACCGTCGCCGGAGAGGTGTCTCGCGTACCCGCGGCCAGGACGGAGGCGGGCGCGGACAGCTCCGGGGCGGGTGGGCCCGAGGGCGCGGCCGGCATGGGCCGGCTGGCCGCCACGGTGGCCCGGCTGCGGGACGAGATCCGCGCGGCGCAGGCCGCCGCGGACGGCCGGGCGCTGATCGAGCTCGCCAAGGGCGTGCTGATCGAGCGGCTCGGCTGCGGGCCGACCGCCGCCGGCCGCCAGCTGGCCACGCTGGCCGAGGAGTCGGGCCTGTCGCAGCTGGAGCTCGCGGCGGACATCGTCAACCAGGCGGCCCGCGACCACGTGGCCGAGGTGGCCGCCGACTTCGTGCGCCGCGCCACCGCCACCGGAGCCCACGACGGCGACGGCCACGACGACCAGGACGTGCCCGAGGCGGAGGACGCCGCGACCGTCGCCGTCCGCCTGCGCACCGCCGAGAGCGGCGCGGCCGCCGCCGGGGACACCCAGGCGGTCGCCGAGTCGCTGCTGGAGCACGCGCTGACCCCGCTGGGGGCCACCGCGGTCGCCGTCTGGGCGGCGGGCTCCGACGCCTCGCTCACCCTGGCCGGGCACGCCGGCTTCCCCGCCGACGAGGCCGGCCGGTGGCGGTACGTGCCGCCGGGCGTGTGCACGCTGGCCCGGCAGGCGCTCACCGACCGGCGCACCGTGCTCGCCGGGACGCAGCCCTCCTCCGCCATGCCCTCGATCGGCTGGGCCCACAACCCGCGCGGCGGGCGGATCGCCGTTCCGGCCGGCACCGGCGGCCGCGTCCACGGCATCCTCGAGATCTGCTGGCCCGAGCCCCTGGAACCGCAGCCCCCGCAGATCCTGCGCCAGGTGGAGGCGCTGGCCGAACTGTGCGCCCACACGCTGGAGGGCGGCCCCGGGTCCGCGGTCACCCCGGCCGCGGACACCTGGAGCGTGCCGTCGGACCTGTCCGAGCTGGTCGACCTCGCCGAGGGCCTGTACGACCCGGCGCTGGTCCTCACCCCCCACCTGTGGCCCGACGGCCGGCTCGCCGACTTCCGGATCCACCACGTCAACAGTTCCTTCACCGACCCCGCCGGGCGCCCCCGCAACGCGGTCGGCGGCACCCTGCTGCTCGAGTCGTACCCGCTGGCCATGGGGGAGAGCGGCCTGTTCGAGAAGATCGAGCGGGTCTACGCGACCGGCGAGGCGTACCGCGCCCGGGGGATGACGCTGACCACGCTGGTCGACCAGGTGCCCCTGGACACCACCGTCGACGTCAGCGTCAGCCGCCACGGCGGCAGCGTGCTGCTGATCTGGCGGATCGAGGACGACACCGCGCGGCTGGCCAACCTGCTCCAGCACGCGCAGCGGCTCGGCCGGATCGGCGGCTTCGAGGAGAACGTCCTCACCGGCGAGATCGTCTGGAACGACCAGCTCTTCGACCTGTACGGGCTGCCGCACCACACCCGCCCGGTGTCCCTGGAGGAGATGGCGGAGCACGCCCACCCCGACGACGCCGTCTCCATCGGGCGGTTCGTCCGCGCGGTGCTGCACCACCGCAGGCCCGCCTCGGCCGCCTTCCGCCTCCAGCGGCCGGACGGCATCACCCGGCACATCCGGGTGGTCGCCGAGCCCGTCCTCGACGACGACAACCGGCTGCGCTCGGTACGCGGCGCCTACCAGGACATCTCGGCGCAGCACTGGACCGAGGTGGCGCTGGCGGCCACCCGCGACCAGCTCGCCCACACCGAGCAGCAGGCCGCCGAACGCAACCGGCTCACCCTCCAGCTCCAGCACGCGATCATGCCGCCCAGCCACTCCGGCATGGACAGCCCCGGCCTCCAGGTCGCGGTGCGCTACCGGCCCGCCGAGTCGGAGTCGATGGTCGGCGGTGACTGGTACGACGTGGTGGTGCTGCCCTCCAAGCAGGTCATGCTCTGCGTCGGCGACGTCGCCGGTCACGGCATCGAGGCCGCCACCAGCATGGTCGTGCTCCGCAACGCCATGCGCGGCCTCGCGGTGACCGGTGCCGGCCCCGGACAGCTGCTGGCCTGGCTGAACATCGTGGCCCACTACCTCACCGAGCACGTCACGGCCACCGCCGTCTGCGGCCTCTACGACCCGGAGACCCGCACGCTGCGCTGGGCCCGCGCCGGGCACCTCCCGCCGGTGCTGATCCGCGGCGACAAGGCGTCGCCGCTCCAGCCGGCCGGCGGCATCCTCCTGGGCGCCCTCTCCGAGGCGGCCTACGAGGAGGCCGAGCTGCAACTGGACGCCGGTGACACGCTGCTGATGTACACCGACGGTCTGGTCGAGCGCCGCGACGAGTCGGTCCAGGACTCCCTGGCCCGGCTCCTGTCCAACGCCCGCGTCCCCGGGGCCGGACTGGAGCAGCGGCTCGACCGCCTGCTCACGCACAGCAAGTCCGACACCGACGACGACACCTGCCTGATCGGCATCCGCGTCGTCTGACCGCGCGGGCCGCGGTCGTGGCCGGACGCGCGACCGGGGCCGCGCGACCGGACCGCGCCGACGTCAGCGGGCGACGAGGGGCGTCCAGGCGGCCACGCCCGCCGCGCAGGCCAGGACGGCGCAGGCCGCCGGCGTGGCGGCGCAGCAGGGCGCGGCGCAGCACCTGGTAGCGGGCCTCGTACTCCTCGCCGAGCCGGTCGGCGCGTTCGGCGGCGTCCAGCAGCATCCGGCGGGTGAGCCCGATGCGCAGCAGGACGTACTGGCGGGTCAGGTCCTCGGCCTGCGCCGTCGTCAGCCACGGCATCCGGGCGCAGAGGCCCTCGGCCTCCTCGCGGGCCCGCTCACGGTGGGTGTGGGCGATGAGATGGCCCTCCATCTCGACGGCGGGCGAGTACGCGCGCTCGTCCCGGCCCTCCGGGTTCACGTCCTCGACCCCCGGTGGCTCGCGGCGTCCAGGACGTCCCGTTCGACGTCGTTCTCGTCCGCGTCGTACGCGGCGAGGTCCGGGTGGTGCAGGTCGAACGCCGGGGACTTCGAGCGGATCCGCGGCAGGACCTCGAAGTTGTGGCGCGGCGGCGGGCAGGAGGCGGCCCACTCCAGCGAGCGGCCGAAGCCCCAGGGGTCGTCCGCCTCGATCCGCCGGCCGTACCTGGCGGTCCTCCGGACGTTGTGGAGGAACGGCAGGGCCGACAGGCCCAGCAGGAACGCCGCGACGGAGGACACGGTGTCGAGGGCGGTGAACCCGTCGGCCGCGAGGTGGTCGGCGTACCGGCGCGGCATCCCCTCGGCGCCCAGCCAGTGCTGGACGGCGACGGGTCGGGTCTGGGACGCCATCGGTCTCCTCCGTCGGGGCGATCGCGGTCTCGACGCACCGGTCCAGCGGAAGGTAGCCGCGCGGCCCCGGCGTCGCCCCGTGCCGGTGCCGTGCGGCTGAGCCGGACGGCGGGCCGATCCACCCGCCGGGGTGAGTGGCGTGAGAGGGGTGGGCGGCGTGAGTGGCGTGAGTGGCGTGGGTGGCGTGGACGCGCCGTCAGCGCGAGGTGACCGTGACGCCCAGCGCCTGCGCGAAGGCCGGTGCCAGGTCGAGGAGCTGACCGTGGTCGATGGTGGCTCCGCGGAGTGCCTCCACGCCGTCCGCGACGCCCAGCGCCGCCGCGCCCCGCAGGTCCACCTTGCTCAGCCGGGCGCCGCGCAGGCGCACGCCGTCGAGGGTGGAACCGGAGAAGGACACGTCGGTCAGCGTCGCCTCGCCGAAGTCCACGTCGCGCAGCAGGCAGTCCTCGAAACGGACCTCGCGCAGCGCCGCGGAGCGCCAGTTGACCGAGTCCAGCTTGCAGTGCGAGAACGTCACCCGGCGCAGGGTGGAGCCGAACGCCTGGACGCCGGCCAGCATCCCGGAGACCACCGAGGCGTCCATCCACCCGGACTCGGCCAGGTCGGTGCCGACCCAGCGCACGGTGTGGCACCACACGTCGGTGAACCGTGCCCGCCGCATCCGCCCGCCCTCGAACGCCACCGACGTGAAGGCGCACTCGACGAACCGCGCGCCGCCCGCCCGGGCGTCCAGGAACTCCCGCTCGCCGGCGTGGACGGTGTCGTAGACGCCCTCCGTCTCCAGCTCGCCGCGCAGCGGCTCCAGGTGGCCGGCGTACGGCAGATCGGCGAGTTCGCGGGGGACGGCCGGCACGGGCACCTCACGGTCGTTCGGGGGCGGACGCTCGGGAGCAGGGGACGACTCTACCGGCGCGGCCGCGCCCACCGGGGCAGGCGGGCCGCCCGGCTCGCGGCCCGGCCGGCCGGCGGTGAGGGGTCACCGCGCCGGTGAAGGGGCCGGCGTCGGCGCAGCGGCTGCCGCGCGTCCCCCTCAGGCGGCGGCGAGTTCCGCGCGGCCGGCGGTGAGGATGCGGCGGGCGCGCGGGGCGGCGGCGGGAAGGGCGGCGGCCAGGAGGTCCAGGGTGGGGTCCAGGCTCACCGCGGGCACCCCGCGGGCGGTGAGGACGTCCGCCGTCCAGGTGAGGAAGCCGGTGAACAGCACGTCGTCGTCGACGTAGAGCGCCGCCGCCAGGTGGTCGACGACATGGGCGACGTCCTCGGCCGTGCGGTCCCGCTGCACGTCGGTGTACGCACGCATCGGCGGGAACCGGTCCTCGAGCCCCGCCAGCGTCTCCTTCACCAGCCGCCGCCGCGCCCGGGTCACCGACGTGTACTCCTGGTCGTCCAGGTGGGGCAGGTCCTCGACCGGCAGGTGGGCCGGCCTCGGCAGGCTGCCGGCCAGCCCGGACCCCAGGACCTCGGCCGCGCCCCGGGCGTCCGGCGCCCACCCGTCCGCGCCCAGCGCCCGCGCGTGACGGCCGTCCGGACCGAACGCGCGCCCGCCCGCGAGGACCGGGAACCCGGCCGCCTGGCAGGCCGCCACCACCCGGTGGGCGACCGGCAGGTGCCGCGGCATCGAGCAGGACAGGGCGACCGCGCGCGGCGCCGTCGCGTGCAGCTCGGCCACCAGGTGCGGGGTGGGCACGTGGGCGCCGAGGAAGCCCACCTCCCAGCCGCGCCGCCGCAGCACCTCCGCGACCAGCCGGGCGGGCAGCGCGTGCCACTCGCCGTCCACGCAGGCCACCGTGATCCGCCCGCGGTGCGGGGGCGGCGGCCGGTGCGCGGGGTGGTGGGCCAGCGCCGCCATCACCCGCTCGTTGACCGCCGTCGCGGAGTGCTCCTGGGCCACCGTGATCCGGTTCGCGGCCCACTCCGCGCCGATCCGTGCCTGGACCGGCGCGATCAGGTCGAGCAGCACCTCCTCGACGCCCGCGCCCGCCTCCACGGCGTCCATGACGACACCGGACGCCGCGTACTCGTCACCGTCGCGCAGCGCGGCCCACAGGCGCTCGTGGACCTCCTGGGTGAGGACGGCCGGGGTCCCCGGGCCGGTCCGTGCGGGGTGCTGTGTGGTCATGCGGTCGTCCCCTCCTCGGGGTTCGTGCGGTACGGGGCGCCGACGGCCACCACCGCGATGTCGTCGTGGTCGTTCCCGCCGAGCCATTCGGCGGCCAGCATGTGCACATGGTCGACGAGGGTGTGGACCGGCATCCCGGCGCACCGTGACAGGCCCGCCTCCAGCCGCCGCTGGCCGAACATCTCGTCGCCCATCGGCCCGCCGCGCGCCTCGGTGACGCCGTCGGTGAAGAACACGCAGGTCTCACCCGGCTCCAGCACCACCTCCACGGTGGTGGAGGTGATCCGGTGGAACGCGCCGACCAGGGTGCCGCGGGTGGGGACCTCCTCCACCGCGCCGGAGCGGCGGACCACCACCGGCGGCTGGTGCCCCGCGCTGGTCACCCGCAGCCGCACCCGTGGGCCGTCGCGCACCACCGAGGCCAGCGCCAGCGTGGCGAAGCGCGGATTGGCCGGCGTCAGCAGGGCGCCGTTGAGCAGGCCCAGCAGCCGCTGGTGGTCGTCGGCCAGCGGCAGCAGCGCCTGGAGGGTGTTGCGGATCTTGCCGGTGAGGACGGCCGCCTCCAGGCCCTTGCCGCACACGTCGCCCAGCACGACCAGCGTCTCGTCGTCCGGTCCGGCCCCCGGGTGGACGTCGTAGAAGTCGCCGCCGACCCGCTCGCTCGCCCCCGACGGGCGGTACACGCCCGCGTACTCCACACCGTGCACGGCGCTCAGGGCGGGCGGCAGCAGACCGCGCATCAAGGTGGCCGTGATCGCAGCCTGCTCGGCGTGCAGCCGCGCCGCCGACAGCGCGGCGCCGGCCCGGATCGCGAAGAGGCGGGCGAAGCCCGGTCCGGGACGGGCGTCCCGCGCGCCGTCCGAGGCGCCCGTGTCGAGCAGCAGCAGCGCCCCGGCCGGGAGACCCTGTCCGGGCAGCGGGGTGAGCGAGGCGCGCACGACCGGCCCCGCCAGTGAGCCGGGCAGCGCCCAGCCGGGCAGCGCGGCGGGGTCGACGGCGACCGTCTCCGGGGACGGCGGACGGCCCCGCAGCGCCTCCTCCAGGCCCGGGACCTCCTCCGGGTCGGCGCGCAGCACCTGGTACTCCGTCAGCCCGTCCGGGCCGGCGACCGCCACCGGCAGGCCCCGCCCCGGCGCGGGGGCGACCACCACGGCGGCGTCCGCCAGGTGCTCGGCGGCCAGCCGTGCGACGAGTTCCATGCAGCGCTCGGCGTTCAGCGTGGCGAGCAGCGCGCCGGACACCTCGGCGAGCACGGCGGCCTGCCGTCGCTCCTCGGAGAGCCGCCGCTCGGCGGTGTGGCGCGCGGTGTCGTCCGTCAGCCACCAGGTGACGCTCCCGTCCCCGGCGGGGACCGGGGCGGCGCGGAACCACAGGTCGCCCACCGGGCCGCACACCGGGGGACGCGCGTGTGGGGCCGCCGAGGCGCGGCCGAGGCGGTCGTGGGCCTTGGCCAGCCAGGTGGGGACCGCCTCACGCAGCGCGACGCCGGCCGCGCCGCGCGGGAAGAGGGCGGCGGCGGCCGGATTCAGCGAGGTCATGACACCCACCGGATCGGCCGTGAGGACGGGGAACGGAGCGGTCAGGGCTGCCCCGCGGTCGTGTCCCGCGGGCGAGGGGGTGTCGTGGAGAGGCTGTGAAGTGTCCACGGAAAACGGGCGCGACAACTGGCGCGCCGACCGCCCTTCTGTACGACATTGCTCTCCCCACCATCCCCCGCGCCTCGGCGCCGGGGCAAGCGTGCCGGACCCAAGGACGCCGATGTGTGCGGTGTCACGGCCGGGGACGGGCGCGCTGCCGGGGACGGGTGCGCTGCCGGCGGGAGCGGCGAGCGGGCCGCGCCGGCCGGCCGCCGAGGCGCGGCGCGGGCGGATCCGCCGCGCCCGGACCGCGGCGCCCGGCCCCGGGCACCGGTGTCACTTCCCCGTCACGGTGATGCGCAGGCCGCCGCACGGCCGGGCCGGCATCCGGTGCAGGGAGATCCGCAGGTCCTGCCCGGGCACCACCCGGTGCTCCAGCCGGGCCAGCCGCAGCGTCAGCGCCTCCAGCAGCGCGATGGTCACCGCCTCGCCGGGACAGCGGTGGCCGTGCGCCGGGTCGCCGCCGCCCTGCGGGACCAGTTCGTCGCGCTCCACCGGCCGCTCCAGGAACCGCTCCGGCCGGAAGACGTACGGGTCGCCCCACAGCTCCTCGTCGTGGTTCTGGCCGAACAGGTCCAGCACCACCATGGCGCCCTCGGGGATCCCGCGGCCCTGGAAGGACACGTCCGCCGGGGCCAGGCCGCCGATCAGCGGCGCGAACGGGTAGAAGCGGCGCAGCTCGTGGACGAACGCGGCCAGGTAGGCGGCGTCGTCGGCCCACAGCCGGTCCCGCACGTCGGGCCGGTGGTGCAGCAGGTGCCCGGCGAAGGAGAGGAACCAGGTCACCGCCACCGTCGGCCGCAGCACGTTGAGCAGTTCCACGCCGGCGACCCTCGGCTCCAGCAGGAGACCGTCCGCGTCACGGTGCCGGGCGATCACGTCCAGCGCGGAGCCCTCCGGCGGGGCGAGGGCGTCGTCACGGACCTCCTCGACGATCCCGGCCGCCCAGAACTCGCGGCGGGAGCGGGCGCGGCGCGCCCGCCAGTGGCGCGGGCCCGCGGTGGCGAAACCGTCCACCATGGCCACCAGGTCACGGGCCAGCGGGCGCACGTCCGCCTCCTCCAGCGGCACGCCCGCCCACCGGCACACCGCCCGGGCGAGGACCACCGCGGCCTCGTCGAACAGCACGATCTCCTCGCGCTCCGACCACTCGGGCACCGCCCGCTCCCAGGCGTCGGCGACCTGCTCGGTCAGGTCGGCGACCCGGCCGGGGTCGGTCAGCAGCGCCAGGAACATCGCCTTGCGCACCCGGTGCGGCTCCCCGTCCAGGGTGTGCACGGCCCCCTTGCCGAAGAGCGTGCTCAGCACCGGCTCGGGCATGGCCGGCCCGCGCACCACGTGCCGCTCGTCGTACACGAACCGGACCGCCTCCGGCCCGCGCACGGCCACGGCCGGGCGGCCCATGAGCCGGGTGAACAGGGGGCTGCCGTGCCGCCGGACCATGCCCGGCAGCCAGGCGTACCCCTTCAGCAGCAGCGCGGCGGTGCGGTCGGCGAGAGCAGACGGGTTGCTGGACATGGCGGGCGAGTGCCCGGGGGCGGGGCGGGAAAACGCGCGGCTCCGCCGGGTGGGTGATCTTCGGTCTACCCGCACGCGGACCGGGGCACCGGCGGTGCACGAGGCGGGAGCCGAAGGCCGGCGCCGCCGTGAGGAGGCGCCACGACGATGACCGTGAACGAGTCCGGGCCGGCCGGTGAGTACGCCCCGGTGCAGCGGGCCGCCCAGGCGGTGGGCCTGGTGTTCCTGCTGGTGGGGGTCCTCGGGTTCGTCCCGGGGATCACCACCCACTACGGGGAGATGGAGTTCGCGTCGCACACGTCGGGGGCGCAGTTGCTCGGCCTCTTCCAGGTCTCCGTCCTGCACAACCTGGTTCACCTGCTCTTCGGCGTGGTGGGCCTCGCGCTGTCGCGCACGGCGTCGGCGGCCCGCGCCTACCTGATCGGCGGCGGACTGGTCTACCTGGTGCTGTGGGTGTACGGGCTGGTGGTCGTCGACCACCACACCGGCGCCAACTTCGTGCCGGTGAACACGGCCGACAACTGGCTGCACCTGTTCCTGGGCCTCGGCATGATCGCCCTCGCGCTGATCCTCACCCGGGACCGCGCCACCGCGCCCGGCCCGTACGGCGCCGCCGGCGGACCCGGGGACGGCGGACCGGGCACGATGCCGTGACGAGGCGCCCCGCGTCACGCCCCGTCCCGCCCCCGCTCCCCGCACGGGCGGAGCGGGGCGCGGGCGGAGCAGGCGGCGCGGGCGGAGCAGGCGGCGCGGAGCGGGGCCGGGGCCCCTCGCCTCGGGGCCCCTCGCCGCTCCGCTCCGCGCGGCCTCAGCGGGTGGTGCCGCCGCCGGTGGCGCGACGGCGCGCCTGGGAGGGACGGCTGCGACGGCCGCGGCGGGAGGCCGCCGAGCGCGTGGCGGGCGCGGCGGCCGGCGGCGACTGGATGACCACCGGAACACCCGACGGCGCCTGCGCGCCGGTGATCCGCGTCAGCTCCGCCTCGCCCGAGCGCACCTTGGCGATCCGGGGCGTGATCCCCGCGTCCGACATCAGCCGGTCCATCTCACGCCGCTGGTTGGGCAGCACCAGCGTGACGACCGTGCCGGACTCGCCCGCACGGGCCGTACGGCCACCGCGGTGCAGGTAGTCCTTGTGGTCGGCCGGCGGGTCGACGTTGACGACCAGGTCGAGGTTGTCGACGTGGATGCCGCGCGCGGCGACGTTGGTGGCGACCAGCACGTTCACCAGGCCGTCCTTGAACTGGGCCAGCGTCCTCGTCCGCTGCGGCTGCGACTTGCCGCCGTGCAGCGCGGAGGCGCGCACGCCCACCGACAGGAGGTGCTTGGTGAGCCGGTCCACCGCGTGCTTGGTGTCCAGGAACATGATCACGCGGCCGTCGCGGGCGGCGATCTCCGTGGTCGTCGCGTGCTTGTCGGCCTCGTGCACGTGCAGCACGTGGTGCTCCATCGTGGTGACCGCGCCCGCCGACGGGTCCACCGAGTGGACCACCGGGTCGTGCAGGTAGCGGCGCACCAGCAGGTCCACGTTGCGGTCCAGGGTGGCCGAGAACAGCATCCGCTGCCCGTCCGGGCGCACCAGGTCCAGCAGCGCGGTGACCTGCGGCATGAAGCCCATGTCGGTCATCTGGTCGGCCTCGTCGAGGACCGTGATCGACACCCGGTCCAGCCGGACGTCGCCGCGGTCGATGAGGTCCTTCAGACGGCCCGGCGTGGCCACCACGACCTCCGCGCCGCCGCGCAGCGCGCTCGCCTGCCGGCCGATCGACATGCCGCCGACCACCGTGGTGAGCCGCATCCGCAGCGCCTGCGCGTACGGGGTGAGCGCGTCGGTGACCTGCTGGGCCAGCTCACGGGTGGGCACCAGGACCAGGCCCAGCGGCTGACGCGACTCGGCGCGCTGCCCGGCCAGACGGGCCAGCAGCGCCAGCCCGAAGGCCAGCGTCTTGCCGGAGCCGGTGCGGCCGCGGCCCAGCACGTCACGCCCGGCCAGCGAGTTCGGCAGCGTGGCCGCCTGGATCGGGAACGGGGCGGTGACGTCCTGCGCCGTCAGCGCGGACAGCAGCGCCGCGGGCAGGTCCAGCTCCGCGAACGCCTCCACCGCCGGCAGCGCCGGGGTGATGGTGGCGGGCGGCGCGAACTCGGCGGAACGGGCCGGGGAGGAGGGACGGCGGGAGCCGCCCTTGCGGGACGGGGCGCCCTGACGGCCGCCGCCGCCGGAGCCCTGCGAACGGAAACGGCCGCCACGCGAGCCGGCGCCGGAGCCCGAGCCGCCGGCCGAACGACGGTCGGGACGCGAGCCGTTGGAGCGTGTGGTGCGGTTCATGCGGAACCTTCCTCGATGCGGCACACGTATCGAGGAATTCCCCCGGGCGGATGAACGCCATGCGGGTATTCGCAATACTGAGCCGGTGGGTGGGCGAGACAGCGCCGGCCGGAACGGGCGGGCGGCTGCGCCGGAAGAATGGGCCGGACGGTGTACGGGAGGTGAATCTCCGTACCGTGGTCGTCCGGGCGGGCGACGGCGGCGATGCGGCCGGGCCGTCGGGTGGTGCGGGGGAAAGCACGGGACTGGGGCCCGCACCCCGAAAAGTGCGGGCCCCAGTCCGTCGTACGTGTCCGGCGTCAGGCAGGAACGATGTTCTCGGCCTGCGGGCCCTTCTGGCCCTGCGTGACGTCGAAGTTCACCTTCTGGCCCTCCTGAAGCTCACGGAAGCCGGAGGTGGCGATGTTCGAGTAGTGGGCGAAGACGTCGGGGCCGCCGCCGTCCTGCTCGATGAAGCCAAAACCCTTTTCCGAGTTGAACCACTTCACGGTGCCAGATGCCATATTGAATCTCCTTCTGGGGCAGTGCCCGGAACCACACCGTGTGGAACCGGAGTCGCTGCGATGATTTCCCGTCCGGAGATGTCCGGCAAGCGGTGAAACCGCCGAAAACAAAAAGAGTGCTCGTCGACGAAAGGGTCGGAAGAGCACTCGAAGCCTCTGGGAACCAAAACTGCAACTTCTGCGACCGTAGCACAGGTGGAGGGCCGGTGGGCCGGTCGGGGCGGCCGAGTGACGGGGGTCTCCACCCCGCCGCCCTCCCGCGTGGTGTGATGATCGCCTGGCGGCGGCGGGCGGGAACCGCCCGCGGGGGAGGAGCGGGAACCGCCCGCGGGGGAGGAGCGGGGCGATGGGACCTGCGGTTCTGCTGACGGCCACGGGAGTGAGCCGGAGCTACGGGGAACGCGTGGCGCTGCGTACCGTCCGGCTGGACGTCGCGCGCGGCGAACTCGTCGCGCTGATGGGACCGAACGGGTCGGGCAAGTCCACCCTGCTGCGGATCGCCGCCGGACGGGACGCGCCCGACGCCGGCACGGTGGTCTTCGACGGGGCGCCGATGACCGAGAACGACCCCCGGGTGCGGGCCCGGGTCGCCGTCGTCGCCGACACGCCGAGCTGGTACCCGGACCTCACCGTGCGGCAGCACCTGGAACTGGTCGCGGTCGCCCACGGGGTGGAGCGGGCGCGGATCGACGCGGTCCTGCGCGAACTGCGGCTGGACGGCCACGGCGGCTCCCTCCCGGGGGCGCTGTCCTCCGGGCAGCTCCAGTCGCTGCTGCTGGCCGCCGCGCTGATCAGGCCCCGCGACCTGCTGGTGCTCGACGAACCCGAGCAGCGGCTCGACCCCGGCGCGCGCCGCCGCCTCGCGGACGTCGTCCGCGCCGAGGGCGCCCGGGGCACCGCCGTCCTCTACGCCACCCACCACCGCGAGCTGGCCCGCGCCGCCCACCGGGTGGTGCTGATCGAGGACGGCGCGGTGGTCGCGGACGGTCCCGCGGACGAGGTGCTCGCCGGGACGCCGACGTGAGCGGCACGGCGCGGGCGGGCGCACGCGACGAGGACCGCGGGCACGACGGGCACGGGGACGGCGGGCACCGGGACGGCGGGCACCGGGACGGCGGGCACGGGGACGGCCCTCGCGAGGCCCGTCCCCCCGAGGACCGGACGGCGGAGGTCCGGGCCTGGCTGCGGGCGCGGCGCGGGGCGGGGCGCAGGCAGCGGTTCGCCTCCCGCCTCTGGACGGCCGTGGTGCTGCTCGCCGGGTGGTACGGCCTCTTCCTGGCCGGCCTGCTCGCCGAGGTGCGGGAGCGGCCGTTCGCCGCGCACGCCGACGTGAGCGGGGACGTGCTGCCCGCCGGACTCGCGGCGGCGGCCGCCGCGGTCCTGTGGGCGACCGTGCGCGACGCGCTCTGGCGGGGCCCGGTGACACCGCCCCGGCCGGACGTGGACTGGCTGCTGGCCCTGCCGGTGCGGCGCAGGGCGGTGCTGCTGCCGTGGTGGGCGCTGTCCGCCGGGATCTGGGCGGTGGCCGCGCTGCTGCTCGGGGTCGCCGGAGCCGCCCTGCTCGCGGCCACCGGCCTGGGCGCCCTGGGCCCGCTGACGGCCGCCTGCGCCGGCGGCGCGCTCTGCACGGCCCTGCTCGCCGTCGCGTCGGCGACGCTGGTCCAGCGCTCGCGCAGGGCCGCGGGCGCCGTCCACCGGGTCACCCCGTGGGCCGTGGCGGCGCTGCTGCTGATGGGCGTTCAGGCCGTCGCCGCCGCCCGTGGGGAGAGGGCGCGGTGGCTGGAGACGGCGGAGCTGTGGTCCGGACCCTGGGGATGGGCGGCGCAGCCCGTGCTGGCGGCCGCGGGAGGCGCGGCCCCGCTGTGGCCGGTGGCGGCGCTGCTGCTGGTGTCGCTCACCGCCGCGGTGCTGGCGCTCGCCGTGCGCCACGTGGGCGACATCCCGGCCGGGACGCTGCGGGCCCGGGCACGGGCCGCCGACGGCGTGCTGGCCGGCCTCCTCGCGTCGGACCCGCGCGTGGTGCGCCTGGCGACGGCCCGGGCGCGGGAGGCGAGGGGCCGGGGCCGGACCGCGCGGTGGGCCGGGAGCCTGACCGCGCCGCGGTCCCCGCGTCCGCTGATGGCGTGGCGGGACACCGTGGCCCTCCTCGCGGCGCCCCGGCGCACGGCGTCGGCGGTGGCGCTGCTGCTCCTCGCCGCGGCGGTGGTCACGACGGCCGGCGGCGGGCCGGCGGCGACGGCGGTGGCGGCCCTGGCGGTCCACGGCGCGGCCGCCCGGCTCCTGGAGCCCGCCCGGCTGGACGGGGACGACCCGCGCCGGGCCGCCTGGTCGCCCCGGCCGTTCGAGTGGACCGTGCTCGCCCACGCGGTGGCGCCGACGGCGGTGCTGACGGCCGTGTCGACGGTGGTGGGCGCCGGGGCGGCGCTGCTGGGGGAAGGCCGGCCGGCGCTGCCGTTCCTCGTCGCGGCGGTCCCCGTACTGGTTGCCGCCGGGCTGGTCAGCGCCTACCGGCCGCCGACCCCCGCCGCGCTGCTGTACGGGTCGGCCGCGCTGGCCGGCGCCGGACCGGCGCTCGCCCTGCTCCGGCACGCCGCGGGACCTCTGACGGGCGTCACGGCGGTGACGGCGCTCCTCGGCGGGACGCAGGGACCGACGGCGGTCCGGACCGTGGCGTGCTGGGCGGTGGCCGCGGCCATGCTGGCCTGGGCGCGGCGGCGCGCCAGGGCGCTGGTCCGGCTCTGAGCGCCCGGCCGGCGCCGGGGGCCGGTGGGCGGCCGTCAGTGGCGGGGGTGGCCGACCATGGTGAGGGTGACGGCGGGGGCCGCCTCGGTGCTGTAGTAGTGGCTGCTCAGACCGGAGAACCGGGCGCTGTCCCCGGTGCCCAGTCGGTGCGGCTGCCCGTCGACGGTCAGCGTGACCTCGCCGGAGAGGACCACCACGTACTCCACCGATCCCGCCCCGTGGGAGCTCAACTGGCTCTGCGCGTGCGGGTGCAGACGGGTGCGGTACAGCTCGACGCGGCCCGGCTCGTGCCCCGCGAAGAGCAGGTTGACGGCCGTCTCGCCGGGCGGCTCGTCGAGGTCGGCGGCGCGGACGATCTCCGGGCGCAGCAGGGGGCGGCGCAGCAGCTCGTCGCAGGTCGTCCCCAGCGCCTCGGCGATCCGGACCAGCACCTCCACCGTCGGGTTGGCCTCGGCACGCTCGATCTGCGACAGCAGCGCCTTGCTGACCCCCGTCGCGGCGGACAGCTCCCGCAGGCTCAACCCCCGTGCCAGACGCCGCCTGTTGACGTTCCCGGCGAGCGAGGCGCGGGTGCCGGAGGCGGCCGGCGCGGCGGATCCCGCCGGGTCGCCGGCCTGGGGCGGGACCGTCGCCCGGGTCGTCGTCCCGGTCACCGGAGCCTCCTGGGTCGTCGCAGGTCAGGGGTGGCCGACTCTACCGTGGGGCGGGAACGGCGGCGAGCAGCCGGCGGGTCTCCGGGTGCCCGGGGGCGTCCAGCACCCGGGCGGCGGGCCCGGTCTCGACGATCCGGCCGTCGTGCAGCACCGCCACGTGGTCGGCGATCTGCCGCACCACGGCGAGGTCGTGGGTGATGAACAGCACGGCGAAGCCCTGGTCCCGGCGCAACTCGTCGAGCAGGTTGAGCAGTTGGGCCTGCACCGAGACGTCCAGCGCGGCGACCGCCTCGTCGCAGATCAACAGCCGGGGCCGGGCCGCCAACGCCCTTGCCACCGCGACGCGTTGACGCTCGCCGCCGGACAGGGCGGCGGGGCGCCGGGCGGCGTACCGCTCGGGCAGGCCGACCTTGGCCAGCAGCGACTCCACGGTCTCCGCGCCGTCCCCGCGTCCGCCGCGCCGGGCCGCGTCCAGCGCCTCGCGGAGGGTGGCGCCGACGGTGCGCAGCGGGCTGAGCGAGGCGTACGGGTCCTGGAAGACGATCTGCGCGTGCCCGGCCAGCCGGCGGCGGTCGGCGGTCGAGGGACGGCGGCCGGGGGGGAGGTCGACCGGGCCGGTGCGGACCGTGCCGGAGTCGAAGGTCTCCAGGCCGATGGCGATCCGCGCCAGCGTGGTCTTGCCGGAGCCCGAACGCCCCACGAGCGCGGTCACCTCACCGGCCGGGACGGTCAGCGACACGTCGGCGAGGACCTGCCGGTCCCCGGCGGCGGATCCGAACCGGCGCCCGACGTCGCTCACGACCAGTGCGGCGTCGTCCGTCTCCGGGCCGGTGCCCGCCGCGCCGTCCGCGGCGGCCTCGCCGGCGGGCGGGTCGAGCGGCCCGAGCCCGGCGGCGCGCAGGCAGGCGGTGGCCCGGCCGCCGGCGTCCGCGGCGTGCGGCCCGGACAAGCCGGGGTCCGGGGCGGACGTGCCGGGGTCCGTGGCGGACGCGGAGGCGCGGGGCGCCGGGGTGCCCGCCCCGCCGGCGGTCGCCGGGGCGAGGGGCACGAGGGCCACCGGGGTGGTCCGGCACGCCGGGGCGGTGAAGGCGCAGCGGTCGGCGAAGGGGCAGCCGGGGCCGCGTTCACCGGGGGCGGGGACGGAGCCCGGGACGGCCGTCAGGCGGGGGCGGCGTTCCCGGGCCGAGGGCTCGGAGGCCAGCAGGGCGGCCGTGTAGGGGTGACGGGGCGCGGTGCGCAGCGCGTGCGAGGGGCCGTGCTCGACGACCGTGCCCGCGTACAGCACGTGGACGCGGTCGCAGGCGGAGAAGGCGACCCGCAGGTCGTGGGTGATGAGGACCAGCCCCATGGCGCGCTCCCGCCGCAACCGCCCCAGCAGGTCGAGGACGGCGGCCTGGGTGGCCGTGTCCAGCGCCGTGGTCGGCTCGTCGGCGATCAGCAGGTCCGGGTCGCCGGCGAGCGCGGCCGCGGTGGCGACCCGCTGGAGCATGCCGCCGGACAGCTCGTGCGGGTAGCGGTCGGCGACCGACGGCTCCAGCCCGACCTCGGCCAGACGCCGCTCCACCTCGGCGCGCCGCGCCGCGCGGACGGCCCGGCCGCGGCCGCCCTGCCCGCGCAGCCCGTCGGCGATCTGCCGGCCGCAGGTGAGCTGCGGGTGCAGCATCGCGAACGGGTCCTGCATCAGCAGCGCGATCCGGCGGCCGCGCAGCGCGGCCCGCGCCCGCGGGGCCAGGCCGAGGACCTCCTCGCCGCCGAGGCGGACCGTGCCCTTGGTGACGTCCAGGCCCTCGGGGAGCAGGCCCGCGACGGCCCGCATGGTCAGCGACTTGCCGCTGCCGGACTCGCCGACCACGCCGACGCACTCGCCCGGCGCCACGGTCAGCGACACCCCGTCCACGACGAGGGCGCGGGCCCCGGAGGCCACGGCCACGGACAGGCCGTCGACCGCGAGGAGCGGTTCGGGCGCGGTGGTGGACGTGGTGGTGGCCGCGGTGGTGGTGGTCACGACTTGCCTCGCTTGGAGAACGCCTCCAGGACGCGGTCGCCGAGCAGGTTGAGCACGACGGCCGAGAGGACGATGAGGACGGCGGGCGCGAGCGCCGCGCTCGGATTGGTCCAGAGCAGGTTCCGGTTCTCGGAGAGCATCCGGCCCCAGTCCGGGGCGCCCGGCGGGACGCCGAGGCCGAGGAAGGACAGCGAGCTCAGCGAGACCACGGCGCCCGCGAAGTTGAGCAGCGTGTTGGCGAACACCACCGGCAGGGTGTTGGGCCAGATGTGGCGCAGCATCACCGTGCGCCCAGGGAGCCCCAGCGTCTCCGCCGCCTCCACGTAGGGCAGGTGCCGCTGCTCCAGCGCGGCGGTGCGCACCAGGCGGATGTCGGAGGGCGAGGTGAGCACGATCAGCGCGCAGACGGCCAGCGCCCAGCCCCCGCCGCCGATGCCGGCCACCACCAGGGTGACCAGCAGCGCGGGCACGGCCAACAGCAGGTCGGCCCAGCGGCGGACCAGGACGTCGGTCCAGCCGCCGAGGTACCCGGCGAGGAGGCCGAGGACGTTGCCGATCACCATCGAGCCGAGGGCGACCAGCGCGGCACCGGTCAGCGTGGACCGGGCTCCGGCGATCACCATCTGCGCGATGTCCCGGCCCAGCTCGTCGGTGCCGAGCAGGTGACCGCCGCCGGGCATCCGGGCGCCCGCGGTGATGTCCTGGGCGTCCCAGTGCGGCAGCAGCGTCTGGCCGAACAAGGAGGCCGCCAGCAGCAGGAAGGCCACCAGGACGCTGAGCGCCGTCAGCGGCCGCAGGCCGGACGGGCCGGGCAGGCCGCGCGGGCGGCCGAGGGCACGGGGGGAGGTCATCGGCGCTCCTTCGGCCGGCGCGGCGCGTCGGCGGCCGGGCGCAGGCGCGGGTCGATCAGGGGCTGGGCGAGGTCGGTGAGGAGGCCGGCCAGGCAGACCAGCACGGCGATCAGCAGCGCCTCCGCCTGCACCAGCGGAACGTCGCGGTAGGTCACCGAGTCGACCAGCAGCGAACCCAGGCCCGGCAGCGCGAACACCTGCTCCACCATCACCGTGCCGGCCAGCAGGTAGGCCACCACCAGCCCGACGCCGGTGAGCACGGGCACCAGGGCGCCGCGCAGCACGTAGTGGACCAGGATCCGCCGCTCGGCGACCCCGCGGGCGCGCGCGAACACCACGTGCTCCTTGTCGAGCTCACGGATCACCGCCGCCCGGGTCAGCTTGAGCAGCACCGCCGTGACGCCCAGGGCCAGCGCCACCGCGGGCAGCACCAGGTGCGGCAGCCGGTCGCCGCCCGTGCCGGGGCCGTACGCGGGGAACCAGCCGAGCATCAGCGAGAAGACGTAGATCAGCACCAGACCGCCCGCGAAGGCCGGGGTGGAGAGGGCGATCAGCGAGGCGGTCTGCACGGCCCGGTCCGTGGCCCGGTACCGGCGCAGTGCCGCGAGGACACCGCCCGGGACGCCCAGCAGCACGGCGATCGCCAGCCCCAGCCCCACCAGCTGCCCGGTCAGGGCGAGCCGTCCGCCGATGGTCGCGGACACCGAGGCGCCGGTGCGGATGGAGGTGCCCAGGTCCAGCCGGAGCGCGTCGCCCGCCCAGCGCAGGTACTGCACGGCGAACGGCTGGTCGAGGTGGTGCCGGGCGCGGACGGCGGCCAGCGCGTCCGGGGTGGCGTTGCGCGGGCCGAGCAGGGTGCGGGCCGGGTCGCCGGGAGCCGCCTGGAGCAGCGCGAACACCGCCACCGACAGCACGAGGAGCAGCACCAGCGTGCCGCCGAGCCGGCGCAGGACGTAACGCGCGGTCATGGGCCGTCGCCTCCCTCGGGTGTGCCGGTGCCGGTGCCGGTGCCGGCTCGGGTGACGGAGCCGGTGTCCATGTCGGTGTGCGTGCCGGTCCGGGTGCCGGTGCCGTCGAACGGCAGGTGCCGGGCCAGCCACGCCTCGGCGCGGGCCGCGGCGTCCAGCACCCGGGCCGGGTCGGTGAACTCGTGACCCTCCTGCGGGTACACGCAGAGCTCGGCCGGCGCCCGGCCGGCGCGGCGCAGCGAACGGTACAGCTGGTGGGCCTGCCCGACCGGGGTGACCCGGTCCTCGGCGCCGTGGATGATCAGGGTCGGGGTGCCGGACCCGCCCTCGGCGGCGACCGCCGAGCGCTCCCGGGCGGGGTGGATCCGGTAGGCGTCGTCGTAGCCGCCGCCGATGTTGCTGGTGTCCCGGAAGCTCGACCAGTCGGTGGGCGCGGAGACGACCACGGCGGCGCGGAACAGGTCGGTGCGGGCGGCGGCCAGCGCGGCGAGGTGGCCGCCGTAGCTGTGGCCCAGCACCGCCACCCGGTCCCCGTCGGCCCGGCCGGCGGCGACCAGGTGACGGACGCCGCAGAGCACGTCCTCCAGGTCGCGCCCGCCGACGTCGCCGACCACGGCACGGGCGAAGTCCAGCCCGCGCCCACTGCTGCCGCGCGGGTTGGGCAGCAGCACCAGGTACCCGGCCGCGGCGAGCGCCGGGGCGAGGCCCAGCACGTCGCCGGGGGCGTGGGCGGAGGTCCAGAGCCAGGACGGGCCGCCGTGCAGCAGCACCGCGAGGGGGCGCGGACCGGCGGGGGAGGGCCCGTCGCCCTCCAGCAGCAGACCGTGCACGGGCGTGCCGTCGGGGGAGTCCCAGGCGGTGACGGTGGTGCGCAGCCCGCCGATCCGCAGGCCCTCGTTGAGCGAGGTGACCGGCCGCCAGCGCCAGGCGTCGGGGCCGTGGGTGGCGGCGACGACCGCCTCCGCGGGCCGCCCGGGGGCGTCCAGCACGGCGGCCGCGGTGCGGCCGTCGGCGCTGAGCGAGAGGGCGGGCGTGAAATGGGAGCCGGTGAGTGTCACCGGGCAGCTCCAGGAGGCCTCGGTCCCGCCCCCGGCCGGGGTGCGGCCGACGCGGGAGCCGAAGCCGTCCCAGCCGGCGTGCCACAGCGCGGGGGCCCCGGAGCCGCCGGGAGTGCCGGGCGAGGCGAACTCGAGCCAGGTCACGTCCTCCGGCCCGGCCCGGTGCGTGGCCTCCCCGGTCGTCAGGTCCACGACCACGGGGCGTCCGGCGACGATCGAGATGCCCTCCACCACGGCGGCATGACGGCCCTCCGCGTCGATCGCGGGCGCGGTGAGCTGCCCCTCGGGCACGTACAGGGTGCGCGCGGCGCGGGTGGTCAGGTCGACCGCGGCGAGGCGGGCCTCGTAGTAGCCGGAGGGCAGGGTGTCCTCGGAGACGGTGGCCACCGCGAGGTCGCCGCCGCGCCAGGCCGCGTTCCAGACGGTGAGCCCCTCGGGGCCCACCTCGCGCAGGGCGCCGGTGGCCAGGTCGGCCAGGTGGAGGCGGCGCAGGCCCAGACCGGGCGCGAACCGCTCCGGGTCCGGCGCGGGGCCGAGCCGCACCGGCAGCCCCAGGCTCATCCCGTCACGCTCCGCGCCGTCGTCCGCGGTGAGCAGCAGGGCCCGCGTGCCGTCGTCGGACAGCAGCAGGTCCTCCACCTCGCCCGGGGCGCGGAGCAGGGTGCGTACCGCGCCCGTGACCGTGTCGAGCAGGGCCAGGTGCGGGTGGCGGCCGGGCTCCCCGGCCTCCCCGGGCTCCCCGGCCTCGTCGGGGTGCGCGACGTGCAGCAGGGTGCGGGAGTCGGGGAGCCAGCGCGGGGTGTGGCGCCAGGTCGTGCCGTCGTCGGCGGCCGAGACGGCGTCCCCGGCGGAGGAACGTTCCGTCGCCGGGGTGAGCACGATGCGGGTGTGGTCCGGACCCATGGCGGTGACCGCCACTGTGGCCCCGTCGGGGCTGATGCGGGCCTCGGCGGGGTGGACCAGCCGCAGCATGGCCTCCCGCACCCGCCGCACGGCGTGTGCCGTGGGCCGGTCCGGGGACGGGAAAGGGGCGGCGGGGGGAAGCATGCGGGGTCCGTGTGTAGTCGTGGGAACGAGCGGGTGGGCGGGGACGGCGCGGGGGCCGTCGTCCCCGCCCACCGGTCGGGGAGCCGCGGGGCGGCTCGCGGGGAGGGTCCTAGGCGGCCTTGCGGATGCGGGTCGCCCAGGGGCCGACGAAGGCGAACGGGCCGGGCTCCTGGAGGACGATGTCCCGGGAGAGCGCGGTCGCGGTCTGCGCCCACCACAGCGGCAGGTAGGGCAGGTCGCCGGCGGCCGTGGTGACCGCGGTCATCAGCTTCCTGCCGCGGCTCGCCGGGTCGGTGTCCGTCTTGGCCCCGTCGAGGGCCTTGTTCACGGCCGGCTCGTCGTAGTGGGCGATGTTGGTGGCGGTGGCCGCCGCGTTCAGGTAGGCGTCGGCCAGCTCCGCCGGGTCGCCGGTGACCGGGAAGTACCAGAGGAACTGCAGCGGCTGCTTGCCGGAGCCGAGTTCGTTCACCCAGGCCTCGAGGGTGATCTCCTTGACCTTCAGGGTGATGCCGAGCTTCTTCAGCGAGTCGGCCAGCGCCAGGGCCGCCTTGCCGACCTGGGGACCGCTCGCCGGGTAGTGCAGCTCGGCGGTGAACCCGTCCGCGTGCTTCGACTTCTTGAGCTCCGCGCGCGCCTTGTCCAGGTCGAAGGCGTACTCGGGGATCTCCGCGTAGGCGGCGCGCACCTCGTCGGCCGGCATCAGGTCGCCCCACATGGCGGGGGACACCAGGGCGTTGGCGATCTCCGCCTTGCCCTGGAGGATGCCCTCGACCATGCCCTCGCGGTCGGCGGCGCACGCGACGGCACGGCGCACGTGCGGGTCGTTCCAGGGGGCCTTGGAGGTGTCGAAGGCGAGCGAGACCACGGAGCGGTCGGCGGTGTAGCCGACCTCGGCGGCCGAGCCCCAGCCCTCGGTCTCGTCCGAGGCGAGCGCGAGCGCGCCGTCCACCTCGCCGGACTTCATGGCCACCAGGCGGGTCCCGGCGTCCGGCACGAAGGAGAGCTTGAGCTTGCCGGCCGCGGGCTTCTCGCCCCACCAGCGCGGGTTGCTCTCCAGCAGCACGTGGCTGTCGGCGGCGAACTCGGTGATCCGGTACGCGCCGGTGCCCAGCAGCAGGGTCTTCTCGGTGCCGATCTTCCCGCGGTTGGCGCGCAGGAACTTCTCGCCGCCGATCGGCAGGCAGCCCGGGGCGACGCTCCACAGGAAGGCGCCGTCGGCGGCCTTGAGCCGGACGGTGACCTCGTGCGAGCCGGTGGCCTCGACGGACTTCACCCCGGCGAAGGCGTAGGCCAGCACGGAGGCGTTCTCCGGGTCGCGGATCTCCTCGATCGAGGCGACCACGTCGGCGGCGGTGAAGGGGGTGCCGTCGCTGAAGACGACGCCACGGCGGAGCGTGAAGACGTACGTCGTGGCGTCCGGCTGCTTCCAGGAGGTGGCCAGGCCCGGCTTCAGGTCGCCGGCCGGCGTCACCGACAGCAGCGACTCCTGGACCAGCGTGGCCACCAGGTAGTTCAGCACGCCGGACTCACGGCCGACGTCCAGCGAGGAGATGGAGGACGGCAGGGCGAAGGTCAGCTCGCCGAGCGGCACGTCGGCGCCCTGGGCCGCGCCCTTGCCGGAGTCACCCTGGTCGGCGGCCTGCGGCGCGCACGCCCCGAGCAGCCCCGAGGCGGCGAGCACGCCGGCCCCGGCCGCGGAAAGGCTCAGCAGTCTGCGGCGGCTCAGCGCGCCGCCGGTCTCCGAGGCCGACATCGGGCCACCGTCCTCACTCTGTACTTCGGAACGTCGTGGCTCTTCCGGTCATTCGTCCACCAGAAGTGCCCACTTGGGCGGTGACAGTAACCGAAGCGGTTTGACGCAGTCAAAGTGCGCCTTATGTGCGAGACGAGGGGAGGGTGCATACGATCTGGACAGTCATATAAGAGCAAGAAGCGCGGCGGGGTGGTGGACGGCCGGAACCCGCCCTTGCCGGAAGCGGGGGACGGGCCCTACGTTCCGGGCGTCCCGCGTCGTTCCCCCCCCGGCCCAAGGAGCATTCCTTGTCCCTGCTCAGACGCCTCCCCGCCCTGCTGGCCACCGTGCTGCTCGCCCTGACGGGCCTCGCCGCCGCACCCGCGCAGGCCGCCCCGGACGCGGTCGCCGCCGCCCCCAACTTCAAGGCACCGTTCCCCTGCGGGCAGCGCTGGACGTACAGCCACCACTCGGCCGAGGTGCGCCGGGCCCTGGACTTCGTCCGCGCCGACGGCGGCGCCACCGCCGGCACCCCCGTCCTCGCCTCCGCGGCCGGCACCGCCACCCGCTACTACCAGGCGGGCGGCGCGGGCAACTACATCGTGATCGACCACGGCGGCGGCTGGCGCACCTACTACTTCCACCTCGCCGCGTACTCCGTGGCGAGCGGCGCGTCCGTGGGCCAGGGCCAGCAGATCGGCACCACCGGCTCCACCGGCAACTCCTCCGGCGCCCACATCCACTACGAGCAGCTCTACAACGGCACCGGACAGAACATCGTCATCAACGGCGCCGCGCTCTCCTACCCCGGCTCCTACAACCAGGCCTACCTGACCAGCGACAACGGCTGCGGCGGCAGTGGCACGGGCGTCCCCTTCACCACCTGGGGCAGTGGCGTCAACGTCCGCGCGGACGCCCGGCTGAGCGCCCCCGTGGTCGCGACCCTGAGCGGGCCCACCGCCGTGCGGGTGCTGTGCCAGAAGCAGGGCGACACGGTCGCCGCGGAGGGCTACAGCAACAACTGGTGGAGCAAGCTGCGCGACCAGAACGGGTTCGTCTCCAACATCTACATCGACCACCCCGCGGCCCAGCTGCCCGGCGTGCCGCTCTGCTGACGCTCCCCGGTGCGGGGCGTCCGGAAGGGCCGGCGTGGTCCGTCCGGACGCCCACCGGTGGCGTGCGCCCCGCGGAAACGTTCCGCTGGGAGCAGGCGTGCACCGGACCGCAGCGAGGAGCCGAGAGTGATGACCACCTGGACCCGGACCGAACTCGCGGCCATCGGCGAGGCGGAGGAACTGGAGATCGCCTCGGTGGGCGAGGACGGCTCGCTCAGCGACTGGCGCACCATCTGGGTGGTCCGCGACGGCGACGACGTCTACGTCCGGTCCGTCTACGGGCCCGGCTCCCGCTGGTACCGGGGGACCCGCGCCCGCCACGAGGGCCGCGTCCGGGCGGGCGGCGTCGAGCGGGACGTCACCGTCGTCGACGCCGACCCGCGGCTCAACGACCGGGTCGACGCCGCCTACTACGCGAAGTACGAGGCCTACCCGGCCTCCCTGGAGACCATCCTCGGCGAAGCCGCCCGCTCCACCACCATGCGGCTCGACCCGCGGGACTGACCCCGCTCACCGCCGCGCCGTCCCGCCCCGCCCTGCCCCGCCCCGGCGCGGCGCGGTCCTGCGGAAATCGGCTTGCGCCGTCCCTCCCGCGCCGCCGACCATCGGCGCATGAACTCCACGCCCGCCCGCCCCCTGCCCTCCTCCGACGCCCGGTCGGCACGGGGCCGACAGCGGCGGCACGGCGGCCCGTGCGGGGCGGCCCCGGCCCGGCGGTGAACACCGCGCTGGTCGCGGGGCTGCTCGCGGGGTACGGGGTCGCCGTCCCGGTGGGGGCGGTCGGGGCGTACCTGGTGACGCTGACCGCGCGGACCACGCCGCGCACCGGCGCCTGCGCGGCGCTCGGGGTCGCCACGGCCGACGGGCTGTACGCGCTGCTGGCCGTCCTCGGCGGTTCCGCGCTCGCCGCGGTGATCCGGCCGTTCGCCGACCCGCTGCGGTGGGTGTCCGCGCTGGTGCTCGTCGCGGTGGCGGCGGCCGGAGCCGTCGGCGCCGTCCGCCGCCACCGCGCACGGCGGTCCGGGACCCGGACCGGGGAGAGCCCCACCGGTCCGGGCCGGGCCTACCTGACGCTGCTGGGGATCACCCTGCTGAACCCCATGACGGTGGTCTACTTCGCCGCCCTGGTGCTCGGCGGCCGGGCCGCCGTCGATCCCGCGCCGGCGGAACAGGCCGTGTTCGTGCTGGCCGTCCTCGCCGCCTCCGCGAGCTGGCAGCTGCTGCTCGCGGGAGGCGGCGCGCTGCTCGGGCGGGCACTGACCGGGGAACGGGGGCGGCTGGTGACCGCCCTCGCCTCCAGCGCCCTGGTCACGGCTCTGGCCGTGCGGCTGCTCCTGCCGTAGCGGGCGGCCGGCCTACCAGCCGCCGTACGGCACGGTGATCAGTTCCATCGCATGGCCGGCGGGATCGAGGAAGTAGACGCCGCGGCCGCCGTCGTTGCGGTTGATCTCGCCGGGGCGGGTCTGCCGCGGGTCGGCCCAGTGCTCGATGCCGCGGGCCCTGATCCGCGCGTAGGCCGCGTCGAACTCCTCCTCGGAGACGAGGAAGGCGTAGTGCTGGGTGGCGATGTCACCCTCGGGGACGGTGGCGAAGTCGAGGGTGACGCCGTTGTCGAGGGCGACCGCGACGAACGGCCCCCATTCGGCGGTGACGGCGAGGTCCAGCAGCTCCGCGAAGAAGCGGGCGGACTCCCGGTTGTCCCGGGCGTGGACGATGGTGTGGTTGAACCGGACGGACAAGGTATGCCTCCAACGGGCATATCCCGGCACCTCCATGCCCCACCCGGTCGGTGGCCGGCACGCGATGCGGCCACCGACTCTAGGGCAGACCCCGACCCCGGGGAAAGGTCAGATCTGGACCCCCGGCACCCGGTCCTCGACGACCACCGTGGCGCGGGTGGTGACCGGCGCGCCCGGCCGCTGGACGTAGGGCAGGACGCGGAAGTCGGTGGTCCAGCGCCGGTGGTCGACGCGGACACGGGCGTAGCCGCGCTGGGAGTTGAAGAACTTCATGTGCGGGTTGGCCGCGAGGAACGTCTCGCCGTCGGCGGTCATGTCCGCGCCGTCGCCGCCGCTGGTGATCGACGTACCGACGAACTCCGCGCCCACGGTCGGCGATCCGGGGTCCTGGTAGTCGCGCTTGAGGTCCCAGGCGTAGTTCTGGTGGCGGTCCCCGGTGACGACGACGAGGTTGCGCACGCCGCGCCGGTCGGCCTCGGCGAGGAGGCGGTTGCGGTCGGCGACGTAGCCGTCCCACGGGTCGAGCCAGACCAGTTCGGCCGGACCGGGGTCCTTGTCGGTCTGCCCCATCGGGGCCTGGTTGCCGAGGATCTGCCACTGCGCGGGGGAGCGGGAGAAGTTCTTCAGCACCCAGTCGCGCTGCCGGGCGCCGAGGATGGTGCGGTTCTCGTCGAACCGCGCGGTGCTGGTGGCCGACTCGCCGTCGCCGTCGGGCTGGTCGTCGCGGTACTGGCGGGTGTCCAGCATGGTGAGGTCGGCGAGGCGGCCGTAGGAGAGGCGGCGGTAGGCCTGGAGGTGGGGGCCCTGCGGCATCTGCGTGTGGCGCAGCGGCTGGTGCTCGTAGAGCGCCTGGAACGCGGCGGCGCGGCGCGCCCGGAAGACGGCGGGGTCCTGGTCGGGTTCGGTGTCGGCCTGGGAGAGGTCGCCCGCCCAGTTGTTCTCCACCTCGTGGTCGTCGAAGGTGACGACCCACGGGAAGCGGGCGTGGGCCTTCCTCAGCGGTTCCTCGGACTTGTAGAGGCCGTACTGGAGGCGGTAGCGGGCCAGGTCGAAGGTCTCGGTGTGGAACCTGGGGTCGGTCGTGACGCCGCGCCGGTTGGTGCGCACGCCCGACTCGTACAGGTAGTCGCCGAGGTGCACGACGAGGTCGAGGTCCTCCTCGGCCAGGTGGTCGTACGCCGTGAAGTAGCCGTCCTGCCAGGCCTGGCAGGAGGCGAAGGCGAACCGCAGGTCGGCGGGCTTCACGTGGGCCTGCGGGGTGGTGCGGGTGCGGCCGACGGGGGAGATGTGGCCGGCGGCGCGGAACCGGTAGTAGTACACGCGGTCGGGAAGCAGGCCGCCGACCTCCGGGTGGACGGAGTGCGCGAGTTCGGGGGTGGCGACGACGCTGCCGCGGCGGACGATCAGGCGGAAGCGGCGGTCGGCCGCCACCTCGTACTGCACGCGGACCGGTACCCGCGGCATGCCGCCCAGGCCGTCGGCGGCGTGCGGGTCGGGGGCGAGCCGGGTCCACAGGACGACGCCGTCCGGCAGCGGGTCACCGGAGGCGACGCCGAGCGTGAACGGGTCGTCGGCGATGACGGGGGCGGCCCACGCGGAGCCGGAGGTCCAGAGTCCGGTGCCGAGCATCAGGGCTGCGGCGCCGGCGGAGCCGTGGCCCAGGACGCTTCTGCGGGACCGGTGCAGGTCGGCCATGGTGCCTCCTCGGAGGTCGGGCTGGGACATCCGGAAGGCTGCTCCCCGGCGGTGACATGGTGAGGGTGCCGGAGTGGCTGGTACGTGAATTCGCGTGACGTGACGCGCCGAAAGGGTTCACCGGGACGACGGCCGACGCCCCGTCAGGGTGGCGCGGCGGTACGGCCGCACGCGCGGCGGGTCACATGCGGCACGCGGCGGGCCGGATGCCGCACGCGCGGCGGGTCGCGTGACGTGGACGGGCGGGTCGCGTGCGGGGAGGCGGGGCGGTCACCCGCCGGACGTGCCGTTCAGTCGCGCCCGGCGCCGGGTCCGTCGAACGGCCGGCCCATCAGGCGCAGGACCTCGTGGACCAGGTCGAGCAGTTCGCCCGGGTGCTCGGTCTCCACCCAGGCGCGCATCGCGGTCCGCATGGAGGCCAGGAACGCCGCCGCGAGGACCCGCGAAGGGAGCGGCTCGGCGCCCCGTCCGGCGAGGACGGCGGCCAGGTCCTGTTCCAGCCGCGCGTGGGTGGCGAGCTGCCGGCCCAGCAGGGACGGGTGGCGCAGGGCGAGCCGGGTACGGGTGATCGTCTCGCGGTCGGGGAAGACCGGGCCGGGCTCCAGGGTGCGCAGGGCGGCGCCGAGCGCGGCCCAGGGGGACTCGCCGGAGGGCCGGTCGGCGACCTCGCGCAGCAGGGCGGCGGCCTGCTGCTCCTCGCCCCACAGGACGGCGTCCTCCTTGGTGGCGAAGTAGTTGGAGAAGGTCCGGCGGGAGACCCCGGCCTCGTCCGCGATCGCCTCGACCGTGACGTGGTCCAGGCCGTGCTGGACCGTCAGGCGCAGCGCGGCGCGGTGCACCGCCTCGCGGGTGGCGGCCTTCTTCCGTTCGCGCAGGCCCGGGGCTCCGCCCGGGGCGGCGGTGCGGTCGGTGATGTCCATCGCGGCAATGGTAAGGCCAAGGCAAGAAAAATGCCCAATGAGCAAAGTTGCACAGTGTGCATGTATCTTGAAGACATCCCCCTCACTTCCCGAGGGCATTCCCTTTTCCTCGTTCCTTCTCCGGAGGTCCTTCTTGAGCGCGCCCGTCGCCGACGCCACCGATGCCGCACCGCCCGGGGGTGACGCCGCCCCGAAGATGGGTCACCGGGCCGTCCTGAGGGCGATGAGCGGCCTGCTCCTGCTGCTGTTCGTCACCATGATCAGCAGCACCATCGTCTCCGTCGCGCTGCCGCAGATCATCGGAGCGCTGAAGGGCACGCAGTCGCAGTACACGTGGGTGGTCACCGCGATGCTGCTCACCTCGACCGCCTCCACGCCGATCTGGGGCAAGCTCGCCGACCTCTTCAGCAAGAAGGCGCTGCTCCAGACGGCGATCGTGATCTTCTTCGTCTCCTCGCTCGGAGCCGGCTTCGCGCAGAACACCGAGACGCTGATCGCCTTCCGCGCCGTGCAGGGCCTCGGCATGGGCGCGCTGCAGGTCCTGGTCCAGGTGATCATCGCCGCGATGATCAGCCCCAAGGAGCGCGGCCGCTACAACGGCTACCTCGGCGGCGTGATGGCCGTGGCGACGGTCGGCGGACCGCTGCTCGGCGGCGCCATCGCCGACGCCTCGTGGCTCGGCTGGCGCTGGTGCTTCTTCTTCGCCCTGCCGTTCACGGCCGTCGCCTTCGTGATCCTCTCCAGGACGCTGAAGCTCCCGGTGGTGGAGCGCGGCGGCGACAAGCCCAAGGTCGACTACCTGGGCGCGACCCTGATCGCCGCCGGCGTCAGCCTGCTGCTCCTGTGGGTCACCTTCGTGGACAACGAGTTCGCCTGGATCTCCTGGGAGACCGGCGCCATGGTCGGCGGCTCGGTGGTCCTGCTCGGCCTCGCCGTGTTCGTCGAGTCGCGGGTCCCCGAGCCCGTCGTGCCGCTGAAGGTCATCAAGCGCCGTGACCCGGCGCTGGCGATCATCGCGAGCCTGGCGGTCGGTGTGGCCATGTTCGGCGGCGCCGTCTTCCTGGGCCAGTACTTCCAGATCGGCCGCGGCTACTCGCCCACCAAGGCCGGCCTGATGACCATCCCGATGATGGCGGGCGTGCTGATCTCCTCGACGATCGCGGGACGACTGGTCTCCAAGAGCGGCCGGGTCAAGCCGTACATCGTCTCCGGCACCGTGATCCTCACGCTCGGCTTCCTGACCCTGTCGGTGATCGACCACACGACGCCGATGTGGCACGTCTTCGGCGGCATGTTCCTCATCGGCGTGGGCGTCGGCATGTCGATGCAGAACCTGGTCCTCGTGCTCCAGAACACCGTGCCGCTCGCCGAGCTCGGCGCGGCCAGCGCCTCGATCACCTTCTTCCGCTCGCTCGGTGGCACCATCGGCGTGTCGGTCCTCGGCGCCGTCCTCGCCAACGGGGTCTCCACGAAGATCGCCGACGGCCTGCGCAAGCTCGGCGTGGACACCTCGGGCGGCGGCGCCGAGGCGGGCGGCAACCTCGACATCGCCGCCATGCCCGCGCCGATCCAGGAGATCGTCCGCGCGGCCTACGGCGAGGCCACCGGCCAGATCTTCCTGGTCGCGGCGGCGGTCGCGGTCCTCGGCATCGTCGCGACCCTCTTCCTCACCTCCACCGAGCTGCGCGACAGCGTGGACCTCGAGGTCGAGGGCGCGCAGGGCCAGGAGACGGCGAAGGTCTGATCCCGGTCCGCTCCGCACGCCCGTGGGGCCGCCCCCGTGTCAGGGGGGCGGCCCCACGGGCGTTCCCGCCGTCCGGTGTCACACGCAGGTGTAGCCGCCGTCGACCAGGTGGTAGCTGCCGGTGACGAAGGAGGCCCGGTCGGACAGCAGGAAGGCCGTCAGTTCGGCGACCTCCTCGCTCCGGCCCAGGCGGCCGACCGGGTGAAGGCCCACCAGGGCGTCACGGGTCTCGGCGTCCAGGTTCTCCAGCAGCGGCGTCTCGATGAAGCCGGGACCCACGGAGTTGATCCGGATGTTCTTCGCGGCGTACTCCACGGCGGCGCACTTGGTCAGGCCCAGCACGCCGTGCTTGGCGGCGACGTACGCGGAGGAGCCGCTGAAGGCCACCGAGCCGAGGATGGAGGAGACGTTCACGATGGAGCCGCCCTTGCCGGACCGCTCCATCTCCTCGATCTCGTAGCGCACGGAGAAGAAGACGCCGTCCAGGTTGATGCGCACCACACGGTCCCAGTTGGCCAGCGTCTGCTCGCCGGTGGGGGCGCTGTCGCCGCCGATGCCGGCGTTGTTGACGCCCAGGTGCAGGCCCCCGAAGGTGTCGACGGTGAAGCGGACGGCGGCCTGGACGGAGGCGGCGTCGGAGACGTCGACGGTGAAGGGGGCGGCTTCGAAGCCGTCCCTCCTCAGGTCGGCGGCGGCCCGCTCGGCGCCCTCGGCGTTGTAGTCGGCGATCACGACCTGGGCGCCGCCCTCCGCGAGGCGGCGGGCGATGGCCAGGCCGATGCCGGAGGCCGACCCGGTGACGAGGGCGGCGCGCCCGGCGAACTCGGTGGCGTAGTCGGTGCTCACAGTCGGTGCTCACTTTCCTGGTGTGCGGCCGACCCGGGCGCGCGACCGACCCGGGCGCGCGGCCGGGGTGTCGGGTCGCGGCGCACGCGGCGGGGATCATCCTCCCGGGCGATCTGTGTCGATTCGTTCGCATGGGCACCGTAAACCGGATGCGCCCGGCGGGCACGTCGGGTGCGACGGAGCACCGGGCCGAGGCCGGGGCGCCGGCCGGCCGGCAGGGCGGCGGGTCAGCCGCCGGGCAGGACCACCGCGCGGCCGTTGACCCGACCCTCGTGCAGGCGGGCGTACGCGTCGGGGGCCTCGTCCAGGGAGAACCGCTCGGTGTGGACCGAGACCGCCCCGGCACGGGCCAGGTCCAGGACCTCGATCAGCTCCCCGCGGGTGCCCCAGTAGGGCGCGGCCACCGACACCTCGAAGGGCAGCAGGCCGAACCCGACGGGCAGCCCCGCGCCGGCGATGCCCACGATGGTGATGTCGCCCTCGACGCCGACCGAGCCGGCGGCCGTCCGCACGGTGGGCTCCGCGCCGACGAAGTCCAGGACCACCTGCGCGCCCAGGCCGTCGGTGAGTTCCCGGACCCGGCCGGCGGCCTGGGCGTCCGACAGAACGGTCTCGTCCGCGCCGACGGTGCGGGCGAGCTCCAGCTTCTCCTCGCTGACGTCCATGGCGATCACCCGGGCCGGGGTCAGCACCCGCAGCAGCTGGATGGCGACGTGGCCGAGGCCGCCGGTGCCGATCACCACGGCGGTGGAGCCCGGCACCAGCTGGTGCAGCGAGCGCTTGACGGCGTGGTACGGGGTGAGGCCCGCGTCGGTCAGCGGCACCACCTCCGCGGGGTCCAGGCCGTCGATCGGCGTCAGGTGGCGCGGCGAGTCGACGACCAGGTACTCGGCCATCGCGCCGGGCGCGCCCAGGCCGGGCGGGTTGATGCCGCGCTCCCGGGCGACCAGGCAGTAGTTCTCCTTGCCCTCGGCGCACTTCGCGCACAGGCCGCAGCCCCACGGACCGTAGACGGCGACCGGATCGCCCTCGGCGAGACCGGTGACGCCCGCGCCCAGCGCGGCGACGGTGCCGGCGCCCTCGTGGCCGAGCGTCATGGGCAGCTGGTAGGGGAACCCCTCGGCGGGCCACTCCATCACGGCGATGTCGGAGTGGCAGACGCCGGCGGCGGTCACCTTCAGCAGGACCTCGCCCGGTCCGGGCTCCGGGTCGGGGACGGTCACCACCTCGGGCGCGGAGCCGATGGTGCGGTACTGGAGAGCCTTCATGTCGAACCGGCCTCCTCCGGAAGACGGGGGCGGGAAGCGGCCCCGGGCGGGCACGCGTCCACCGGGTACCCAGTGCGGCGCTCCCGGTGGACCCGAGGCCGGGCAGGTCCGCGGCGGCGTCGGGCCGCATCCGCGGCCGGGGCGGCCCGGGCGGGGTGCGTCAGGCCGGGCCCCGCCCGCCGTCCTCCAGCGCCGGGGTGACCGTGCGGCGCAGCAGGGCGTGGACGACGTCCGCGTAGGAGTCCGTGCCGGGCTGGTCCACCCACAGCTCCACCGCCAGGCGCAGCGAGCCGTTGACGACCAGGGCGAGGGCCTGCGCCTCGGGGGAACCGGCGGGCAGGCCGGTGCGCTCCGCCAGCAGCGGGACCATGACGCGCTCCGCCTCGTAGTGGAGGTCCAGCCAGACCGAGCGCAGTCCGGGTTCCGCGCGGGTCAGGCGGAGCAGTTCGCGCAGGGTCCCCATCTCGGGGTCGGAGTCGGCCGGCGGCCACAGCGGCCCGGTGATCTCGTGCAGCGGACGGTCCGCGGGCCAGGCGCGCAGGGTGGTGACGAACCGCTCCACCGCCACCGTGAGCAGGGGCCGCACGCACTCCTCCTTGCGCGCGAAGTAGCGGCTGAGGGTCCGGGTGGAGACGCCTACGGCGCGGGCGACGTCGTCCCAGGAGGTCGCCGCGAGGCCCCGTGCGGCGAAGAGGCGCACCGCCTCGTGCGCGATCTCCAGGCGGGTGGCCTCCTTGCGGCGCTCGGTCAGCGGGGGGCGGCCCGGCCGCCGGGGGCCGCGGGCCGCGTCCGGGGAGTCGCCGGCGCCGTCCGCCCTGCCTGGCCCTTCCATACCTGCCCCTCCCGCCGTTGGGTCCCGCCGTTTCCGCAGGTGGGCCCAGGTGCGGGGCCCGCGTCACGAGGTTACCGCGCGGGTGCGGCGCGCCGGGACGGCCGTGGCCGGACCCGGCCCGCCGCGAGGGCGAGGGTTTTTTGTCAGATCCGGACTTGTTGTCCTGATCAGACAGAAAGGCGTAGCGTGGTGGGGCGCGGCGGCGCACCCACCGGTCGCCGCGGCGTCCCGGAAGCACCCCACGCACAACAGGAGGGCCGGTCCGATGAAGGCCTGGCAGTTCACCGACACCCATCAGCCGCTCGTGCTCAACGAGGTTCCCGAGCCGAAGGCCGCCCCCGGGGAGGTCGTCCTCGAGGTCAGGGCGGCGGGCCTGTGCCACTCGGACGTCGGCCTCCTGGAGGACGAGGGCTGGCTCGACATGCTGGCGAAGCGTCCGATCACCCCGGGCCATGAGGTCGCCGGTGTCATCACCGAGGTCGGCGAGGGCGTCGAGGGCTGGAAGGCGGGCGACCGCGTGGGCGTCTGCCCGACCGTCGAGGGCCACGGAGCCGTCGGCTACGCCTTCGACGGCGGGTACGCGCCCCGGTGCGCCGTCCCGGCCGCCACGCTGGTCGCGCTGCCCGACTCCGTCTCGTTCGCACAGGGCGCGGCCGGCACCGACTCCGGCATGACCGCCTACCACGCCGTCGTCGCCAAGGGCGGCATCAAGAAGGGCGACCGGGTCGGCGTCATCGGCCTGGGCGGCCTCGGCCAGATCGGCGCCCGCGTCGCCGTGCTGACCGGCTGCGAGGTCTACGCCGCCGAACCCAACGAGAAGGTCTGGGAGCTCGGCCGGGAGATCGGCGTCAAGGAGATCGTCAAGGACGTCACCGAACTCGCCGACAAGCAGCTCGACGTCATCGTCGACTACGCCGGTTTCGGCACCACCACCGCCGGCGCCGTCGAGGCGATCCGTCCGGGCGGCACCGTGGTCCAGGTGGGCATGGGCCGGCTGGAGTCCACCATCTCCACCAAGTCGCTGATCCTGAAGTCCGTGATCCTGCGCGGCTCCTGCGGCGGCGACATCGACGCGGTCAAGGGCGTCTACGCCCTGATGGCGGCGGGCGAGCTCTCTCCGCAGCTCACCCCGATCACCTTCGAGGAGATCTCCGACGGCCTGCGCCGCCTGGCCGAGGGCGGGGTCGTCGGACGTCTCGTCGCGGTGGCGGGCGAGTGACCCCGGCCGGCTGACGAGCCGGTCGCGCCACGGTGGCCGGGCCCCTCCTCGGGGCCCGGCCACTCGTCGTCCCCCGGGCGTGGGTGCGCCCGGGTACGCGGGAGCCCCGCAGCCGGGCGGGAGGGGCGGCTGCGGGGCTCCGTCGGTGGGGGTGCGGGTGTGGCTCAGTGACCCAGGTCGATGCGGTAGGCGAAGTCGCCGCCCTCGGCGTTGGCGCCGGACTTGTCGACCACGTAGGCGATGCCGTCCTCGATCTCGACGTGGTTCGGGTTGGCCTCGGTGACGAGGTTCTGGACCGTGCCGCGCTTGGGGTCGACGATCGAGACGGTGGCGGCGACGCGGTTGGCGACGACCAGCTTGCCCGTCCGGAAGTCGGTGCGGACGGACAGGGCGCCCTCGCCGGTCGGGATGGTCGCGGTGACGGTGCTGGTCCGCAGGTCGGTGACCGTGACGGTGCCGTCGGTCTGGTTGGCGGTGTACGCGGTCCTGCCGTTCTTGGACAGCGAGACCGAGATGGCGCCGGCGCCGGCCGGGTGCAGCTCCACGGTCTCCTTGTAGGGGGAGATCTCGATGATCTGGTCGCCGTTCAGGTCGCTCGCGTAGACCTTGCCGCTGCGCTCCTCGAGCGCCAGGCCGGCCGGGCGGGAGCCCTCGACGGTGACGCGGCGCTTCTCCTCGAAGGTGTCGGTGTCGAAGGCGACGACCTCGGCGGAGTTCACCGCGCTGACCCAGGCGGTGTCGCGGCGGGTGTCGATCACGACCTCGCGGGCGTGGCTGACGTTCGGGATGAAGGCGAGGTGCTCGCCGGTCCGCTGGCTGTAGACGGCCACGCCGTTGTCGCGGGTGTTGGTGACCCAGACGGTGTTGTTCTCGTCGTCCACCTCGACGCCGTAGACGGCCTCACGCGCGCCGGTCGTCTCGTTGACCAGCGGCGGGGTGATGGTGTCGATGACCTCGAGGGTGTCCGGGTCGAGCTTGAGCAGCGCGGTCTGGGTGACCGGCGGGCGTCCCACGGCGCTGGCGGCCCAGAGCACGTCGTTGCGCTCCGAGTAGGCGGTCTGGTACTGGCCCTTGGCGACGGCCGTCTTGGTCGCGATCGACGGGACGTCGTGCTTGCCGGCGCCCTTGCCGGCCTGGGGGCCGGCGGTGGCGGCCGGGACCGCGAGGGAGAGGCCGGCGGCGGCGGCGACCGCGATCGCGGCGGCGCGACGGAGGGTGCGGGAGGTGTTGCGCATGGGTGATCAAGCTCCTTGGGACGGTGCTCCGGAGAGCGTCTGACTGATCATAACTTAGCTTAGCCTTACCTAACTTGAACCCCCATTCCCGCTATGGCCAATATCACAACTCCCTTGTTCCGTAAGGGAGTTGAGCGCCGGACACGCAAGAGCCGCCCTGCGCGGCGCAGTTCTCACATGAGTCGTGCGCCGCGCAGGGCGGCCGGAGCGGGGGCGAGGCCGGTTCAGTCGCCGGTGGCGGTCCCGGCGGCCTTCGGCGACTGCGACGCGAACTTCGCGCGGCGCAGCACCAGGTAGCTCGCGGCCGCTGCGCCCGCCGCGCCGCCGGCCACGCCGCCGGCCGTGGACCAGGCGATGGTGGCGTAGGAGACGGGGGAGGCGGCGGCCGTCGTGGAGGCCGCGGCGGCGCCGTCGAGGGTCTCGGCGGCGGCCTCCGGGGCGGTCGTGGAGCCGGCCGCGGCCGCCCCGCTCCCGTCCGCGGCGACCACGGTGAAGTCGACCTTCAGCGTGGTGGGCGGGTTGGGCGCGAGGAAGCGGAACCAGTGCTCCCCGGCCGGGGTTTCGGCGGGGACCTCGACGTCGCCCTCGAAGCCGCCCTCCGCGTCGGTCTTCCACTGGCCGAGGATCGCGTCGTCGTCCAGCTTGATGGTGACGGTCTCGTTCCCGGGGAACCTGGTCACCTTGAAGTGGATGCTGCCGCCCGGCTGGACCTCGCTGGCGGTGATCTCCGCCTTGGCGCCCGCGGAGTTGGAGGCCGAGGCGGGTGCGCCGGTCGCGGCCGGGACCTCGCCCGTGCCGCCCGTGCCGGCGGGGCCGCCGGTGCCGGCGGAGCCGGGCTCGGCGCCGTCGGTGACGGTGAAGTCGGCGCGCAGGCTGGTGGAGGGGTCCGGTGCCAGGAAGCGCAGCCAGTGCGCGCCCTTGGTGGTGCCGTCGGGGACGGTGACGCTGCCGGAGAAGGAGCCGTCGGTGCCGATGGTCCACTGGCCGAGGATGTCGGAGTCGTCCAGCTTGACGGTCAGGCGCCGGCCCGGCGGGAAGCCGGTGACCCGGAAGGAGACCTTGCCGCCCGCCTTGACGTCGGCACCGGCGGTGATGGACGCGGACGCGCCGCTGCTGGTGCCTCCGCCGGTGGAACCGGAACCGCCCTTGGACCCGCCGCCCGACCCGCCGGTGGAGCCGCCCGTCGACCCGCCGCCCGTCGACCCGCCGTTGCCGCCCCCGGAGCCGCCGGTCGCATCGCCCGAACCGCCGGTGGAGCCGCCCGAGCCGGAGCCGCCGCCGGTGGAGGTCACCGTGAAGTCGGCGCGCAGGCTGGTGGAGGGGTCGGGGGCCAGGATGCGCAGCCAGTGGGCGCCCTTGGCGGTGCCCGCGGGGACGGTGACGGTACCGGAGAAGGTGCCGTCCGCCGCGATCGCGTCGTCCCACTGCTTGAGTATCTTGTCGTCGTCGAGCTTGACGGTGATCTTCTGCCCCGGGGTGAAGCCGGAGAGCGCGAACGACACCTTGCCGCCCGCCGCCACCGAGGAACCCGCGGTGATCACGGCCTTCGGGGCGGCGGGCGCGGGCGCGGTGACCTCGAGGGGGGAACTCTTCACGCTGGTGCCGGTTGCCAGGAAGCGCAGCCAGTGGTCTCCCGCGGCGGTGCCGGCGGGGATGGTGACGCTGCCGGAGAAGGAGCCGTCGGCGCCCGTGGTGAACTGGGCCACCAGGTCCGCGTCGTCGAGCTTGACGCTCAGCTTCACCCCGGACGGGAATCCGCTCACGCGGAACGGCACGCTCTCCCCGGCCCGGACCGAGGAGGCCAGCAGCTCGGCCGCCGGGACGCGGACGCCGAACTCGACCGGGACGGAGGTGCCCGGGGCGAGGAAGTGCAGGGTGTGCGTGCCCGCGACCGCGTCCGCGGGCACGGTGACCGAGCCGGAGACCGAGCCGTCCGTGCCGACGGTGAACCGGCCGAGCTGCGTGACCTTGTCCAGCTTGACCGTGAGGGTCTCACCGGCCGGGAAGTCCTTCACCGAGAAGGAGAGCTGCGCGCCCGCGGCGGCCGACGGGGACCCCAGGGAGACCGAGGGGGCGACGTCGGCGGCCGCCCGTGCGGCGGGGCCGGTCTCGTTCTGGCCCGCGCCGATCGCCGGGGAGGTCAGCGCGCCGATGGTGAGCGCGGCGCCGGCGGTGGCGGCGGCGAGCTTGCCCAGGCGGCCGGGGGAACGGGGGGCGCGGTCGGCTCTGAAGGGAGGCATGGCTGCGGATGCTCCTGATGGGGCGAAGGGTGTGAAAAGCCCAAGAAGAAGGCGTGGAGACAGGGCTGAGGCCCTGTGCGACGAGCTTAGGTTAGCCTAACCAAAGTTCGGCTGTGCGGGGTGGGTGCGGGCGAAAGCACCCGGCCCCGCACGGTGTTAGCCCGTCCGCCGCGCACGACGTGCCGCTCCGGCGCCTGCGGCGCACCCTCGGAAGGACCAGACGTCACGGCGGAAGGACCGCGGATGAGCGGGCATGCGGGCACCGGGAGCAAACAGCTGCTGGCCGAGGGCGGCATCACCTTCGCGGGGATGCTGCTGGGCGTCTCCGGAGTGGTGACGGCGCTCCAGGGCATCGCCGCGCTCGCCGGTGACGACGTGTACCGCCGGATCGGCTCCTACGTCTTCGAGTTCAGCCTCACCGGCTGGGGCGTCTTCCACCTGGTGGTCGGCGTGCTGCTGCTGGTCACCGGACTGGGGCTGCTGAGCGGGCAGGCCTGGGCGCGGATCGTCGGCCTGATGCTGGCCGTGATCAGCCTGATCGACCAGTTCGTCTTCCTGCCCTACGCCCCCGTCTGGTCGGTCCTGCTGATCGCCTTCTACGTGTTCGTCATCTGGTCGCTGGCCACCTACCGGCCGACCCGGTGAGCCGCGTCCCGGTCCGCCGCCGCCCGGTCCGCCGCGGCCCGGTGAGCCGGACGCCCGGTGGCGCTCAGCCGCGCTCGCGGGAGTGGCCGAAGAGGACGCGGTAGGCGATCAGCAGCACCAGGGCGCCGCCGACCGCGGACACCCAGGTCGCGGGGTCGTAGAAGTCCCGGTCGACCGGGCGGTCGAAGAAGCGGGCGGACAGCCAGCCGCCCAGGAACGCCCCGACCACCCCGATGAGGGTGGTGCCGATCAGGCCGCCCGGATCCCGGCCCGGCATCAGCACCTTGGCGATCGCCCCGGCGACCAGCCCCAGCACCACCCACGCCACGACACCCATGTCCGCTTCCTCCGCTTCCCGCGCGCTTCCTTCCCGTTCGGTTCCCCGGCCGGTAAGGGGTTCCTGCCCAACGACACGGCAGGTCACGCCAGGATGGGCGGATGCAGCGAACGGACGACGACTTCGACGTACTGGTCCTCGGCGGCGCGGGTGTGGACACCATCGTGTACGTACCCGGACTGCCCCTCGAGGACGCCGACAGCAGGCTGGTGGAGGGCATCGAGGCCCGGGCCGGCCACACCGGCGACTTCGTGGCGCTCGGCCTGAGCGAACTCGGGCTGAGGGTCCACCACCTCGACGTGGTCGGTGACGACCCGGAGGGCGAGCTGGTGCGCGCCTTCCACCGGGAGAGGGGCATCCCGCTGACCGCCCCGCCGGCCCCGAAGGGCACCCGGCGGGCCGTGAACCTGGTCGGCCCGGACGGACGCCGCTCCTCCCTCTACGACGGGGCCCGGGGCGGCGGCCACTACCCCGAGGAGACGGTCGCCGCCCTCGCGGCGAGGTGCCGGCACGCGCACGTCTCCATCACCCAGCCCTGCGAACGCGCCCTGCCCGTGCTGCGGAAGGCGGGCGTGACCGTCTCGACCGACCTGCACGACTGGGACGGCGAGGCCGCGCACCACCTGCCCTACGCCCTCGGCGCGGACCTGGTGTTCGTCTCCGCCGCGGCGCTGCCCGCGGACCCCGGGCCGACGATGCGCCGCATCGCCCGCGAGGGCCGGGCGCGCGTGGTGGTGGTCACCGCGGGCGCCGAGGGCGCGCTCCAGCTTGCCGACGGCACGCTCAGCCGCATCGCCCCCGCCGAGCCGCCCGCGCCGGTGGTCGACTCCAACGGCGCGGGGGACGCCTTCGCGGCCGGCTACCTGTACGGGTGGCTGCGCGGCGAACCGGCGGAGCGGTGCGGACGGTTCGGCGCGGTCGCCGGGGCCTACGCCTGCACCGTCCCGGCGACCGCCGCGCGCGCCGTGGACGCCGCCGCGCTGCTCGCCGCCGCCGGCGAGGCGCCCGGCCGCTCCGCGGGGGCCGGCTCCTAGGCCATGTAGGGCAGTACGGGAGGCGCGCGGCGACCAGGACGTTAAGGGTGGAGCGGACAGGGAACCGGAGGCACACCGCCCAGCGTCCGGAGGTCGCGTGCTCGTCGTCGTGCTGTCGCAGCTGGCGTGCGCCGCCGCACTGCCCGCGGCCGCGCGGCGCATCGGCCGCGGGGTCTGGGCGGTCGCCGCCCTGGTGCTCGCCGGCTCCCTGGCCTGGCTGCTCACCCGGACGGCGGCCGTCCTGGACGGCACGACGTACACCGAGACCTACGCCTGGTCCCCGACGCTCGGCCTGGAGATCGCGCTGCGTCTCGACCCCCTCGCCCTGCTGATGGCCCTGGTCGTCACCGGCGTCGGCGTCGGCGTGATGGTCTACGGCGCGTACTACCACCACCTCGGCCACGGCCGCGAGGCCGGACTGCTGCTGGCGTTCGCCGCGGTGATGCTCGGTCTGGTCCTCGCCGACCACCTCCTGCTGCTGTACGTCTTCTGGGAGCTGACCAGCGTCGCCTCCTTCCTGCTGATCGCCGGACGCCGCGAGGGCGGCGACCGGCAGCGGGCCGCCGAACAGGCCCTGCTCACCACCGTCGCCGGCGGACTGGCCATGCTGTTCGGCATGGTGATGCTGGGCCGGGCGGCTGGCACCTACCGGATCTCCGCGCTGCTCGCCGACCCGCCCCCGGCCGACGCGATGGTGACGACGGCCCTGGTGCTGATCCTGATCGGCGCGTTCGCCAAGTCCGCCCAGTTCCCGCTGCACGCCTGGCTGCCCGCCGCGATGGCCGCCCCCACCTCGGTCAGCGCCTACCTGCACGCCGCGACCATGGTCAAGGCGGGCGTCTACCTCGTGGCCCGGCTGGCCCCCGGCTTCGCCGACGTGGCGCCCTGGCGGCCGCTGGTGCTGACCGTCGGCCTCTACACCCTGGTCGTCGGCGCGTGGCGGGCGCTGCGCGAGACCGACATGAAGCGGCTGCTGGCCTACGGCACGGTCAGCGAACTCGGCATGATGATCGCCCTCTTCGGCATGGGCACCCGCACCGGCGCGATCGGCGGGGCGGTGCTGCTGCTCTCCCACGCCCTGTTCAAGGGCTCCCTGTTCATGGTGGTCGGCGTGGTCGACCACCAGACCGGCACCCGCGACCTCAGGGAACTCTCCGGCCTCGGCCGGGCGCTGCCCGCCGTCGCCGTGGTGGCGCTGCTGGCGGGCGCCTCCATGGCCAAACTGCCGCCCACGATCGGCTGGATCGCCCAGGACGGCGCCTTGGAGGCCATGCTCCACGGCCACCTCACCGGCGCCGCGTGGGCGACCGCCGCCCTCTGCCTGGGCTCGGTGCTGACCGTCACCTACACCGCGCGCCTCCTCCAGGGCGGGTTCGCGACCAAGCGGGACGACAGGCCGCGACGGCCCGCGAGCCCGCCCCGACCGCTCTTCCTCGCCCCCGCCGCCGTGCTCTCCGTGCTCGGCCTGGTCGCGGGCCTCTGCTACCCGGCCGTCGACGCGCTGACCGCGCCCTACGCCGACCAGTACCCGGAGCCCACCGGCAAGCCCTTCCACGCGGCGCTCTGGCACGGCTGGACCCCCGTCGTGTGGCTGGCCCTGCTGATCGTGGTGCTCGGCCTCGCCCTGCACGCCGCCCGCCGCCCGTTCTCCCGGCTGCTGCGCCGGCTTCCCCGGCTGCCGGACGCCGAACGGTGCTACCGGCGCGGCATGATCGCCCTGCACCACGGCGCCGTGGTGTTCACCCGGTACACCCAGGTCGGCTCCCTCCCGCTCTACCTCACCGCCATCCTGATCACCGTCGTGGTGCTGCCCTCCTTCGCCGTGCTGACCGCCATGCCACCGCTGGACCAGGTGCGCGCCTGGTGGACGCCGGCCGAACTGCCGCTCGCGGTCATCGTGGTGATCGCCGCCGCGTGCGCCGCGGTGCTCAAGCACCGGCTGGCCGCCGTGCTGGTCACCGGCGCCGTGGGCTACGCGGTGGCCGGACTCTTCGTCGTCCAGGGGGCGCCCGACCTGGCGCTCACCCAGTTCCTCGTCGAGTCCCTCACCCTGGTCGTGGTGGTGCTGGTGCTGCGCCGGATGCCGCCGCGCTTCACCCCCGCCTCGCAGACCGGGCCGGGGCGCTGGGCGCGCGCCGCCGTGGCCCTCCTCGTCGGCCTCTTCGTCGCCGGGTTCGCGCTGACCGCCCCCCAGGGCCGCGAGAACGCCGGACCGGCCGGCGACTACCTGCGCCGGGTCGGCGAGACCGGCGGAGAAAACGTCGTCAACGCGATCGTCGTGGACTTCCGCGCCCTGGACACCCTGGGCGAGATCTCCGTGCTGATGGTCACCGCCCTCGGCGTCATCAGCCTGATCCGGCTCGGCACCCGCACCGACACCCGGACCGCCGCCGGACGCCGCGCCGGCCCCGACGTCGTCACGGAGTCCACCGGATACCCCACGGACCGCTGGGACGAGCCCCGCGAACACTGGCTGCCCGGCAGCACCGACCTGCTCGGAGCCGAACGGTCGGTGCTGATGGAGGTCGTCACCCGGCTGCTCTTCCCCTCGATCCTGGTCGTCTCGCTGTTCCTGCTGCTCTCCGGCCACTACCGGCCCGGCGGCGGCTTCTCCGGCGGACTGGTCGCCGGGCAGGCCTTCATCCTCCGCTACCTGGTCGGCGGCCCCACCGACGTCGAGCACGCCGTCCGCGTCCGCCCCGGCCACCTGATCGGCGTGGGCCTCACCCTCGCCGCGACGACCGCCATGGTCCCGCTCGCCTTCGGCGACCCGCCGCTCACCAGCACCCTGTGGAGCGTCCACCTTCCGCTGCTCGGCCAGGTGAAGACCTCCAGCAGCCTCGTCTTCGACATCGGCGTCTACCTGTTGATCCTGGGAGTCATCCTGACCCTGCTCTCGGCCGCCGGCACCTCACTGCGCGCCCCCGTCCCCAAGCTCGGCACCGGCGGCGGCACCGCCGTGGGGAGGAGCACATGACCAGCCTCGACGTGACCATGGCACTGGTCGTCGGCGGCCTGTTCGCGGCCGGGGTCCACCTGCTGCTGCAACGCTCACTGATGCGGATCGTGCTCGGCATCATCCTGCTCGGCCACGGCGCCAACCTCCTGCTCCTGGAGGCCGGCGGACCGCTCGGCGAACCGCCCATCACCGGCGGCGGACCGGAGGTCGACGTCGAGGCCTACTCCGACCCGCTGCCGCAGGCCATGGCGCTCACCGCCATCGTCATCACCTTCGGCGTCACCACGTTCCTGCTCGCCCTGTCCCACCGCTCGTGGCGGCTGACCGGCCACGACGAGGTGCAGAACGACCCGGAGGACCGCCGCATCGGCGACGTCGCCGAACGCGCCGACGACGACCCCACCCCGCACCTGCCGTCCGACGACCGGGGGGACGCCGGATGACGCTCGCCCTGGTCGCCCTCCCCGTGCTGGTGCCGCTGTTCGCCGCCGGGCTCTCGCTGATCGTCTCCGCCAGCACCGACCGCCAGCGCACCGTCACCCTGACCGCGCTGGCGCTGGTGCTGGCCGACGCGATCGCCCTGCTGGTCGTCGTCGAACGGGACGGCACCATCGTGGTGCGGGCCGGGGACTGGGCGCCCCCGATCGGCATCGTGCTCGTCGCCGACCTGCTCGCGGCCATGCTGCTCGCCCTGGCCGTCCTGGTCGCCCTCGCGGTGCTGCTGTTCGCCGTCGGCCAGGACAACGCCGACCGCGGGCCCGGCATCACCGTGCCCTACCACCCGTCCTACCTGGTGCTGGTCGCCGGGATCACGCTGGCCTTCCTCGCCGGCGACCTGTTCAACCTGTTCGTCGCCTTCGAGATGCTGCTCTCCGCGTCCTACGTGCTGATCACCCTGGACGCGGGACCGGACCGGGTGCGAGCCGGGATGACCTACGTCATCACCAGCCTCACCTCGTCGCTGCTGTTCCTCACCGCCCTCGGCCTGGTCTACTCCGCCGCCGGCACCGTCAACCTCGCCGACCTCGCCGTCCAGGCGGAACGGCTGCCGCCCGGCCTGCGCACCGCGCTCAGCCTGATGCTGCTGGTCGTCTTCGGCATCAAGGCCGCCGTCGTGCCGCTCCACTTCTGGCTGCCCGACAGCTATCCGACCGCGCCCGCCCCGATCACCGCCGTCTTCGCCGCGCTGCTCACCAAGGTCGGCGTCTACGCCATGGTGCGCACCGAGAGCCTGGTCTTCCCCCGCGACGGCGCCTGGTGGGTGGCGGCCGTGCTGGCGGTGGCCACCATGCTGGTGGGCATCCTCGGCGCCATCGCCCAGGACGACATCAACCGCCTGCTGTCGTTCACCCTGGTCAGCCACGTCGGGTTCATGATCTTCGGCCTGGCGCTCTCCGACATCGCCGGGCTGACCGGCACGATCCTGTACATCCTTCACCACATCACCGCCCAGGCCACCCTGTTCCTGGTCGCCGGACTGATCGTCAACGCCGCCGGGACCGCGGAACTCTCCCGGATGGAACGCGGCGAGGGCGCCCGCCGGGTGCACGGCGTCACCGGACTGCTCTTCCTGGTCGGCGGGCTCAGCATGGCCGGCGTGCCGCCCTTCTCCGGCTTCATCGCCAAGTTCGCGCTGCTGCGGGCCGCCGCCGCGCACGGCGGGGTCGCGGCCTGGCTGCTCGCCGCGGCGGCGCTGGTCACCAGCGTGCTCACCCTGTACGCCATGGTCCGGGTCTGGCGCGGGGCCTTCTCCCCGGGACTCGGCGAACCGCTCCCGCTCCGCCGCCGGCCCGGGGTGCTGCTCACCATGTCCGCCGCCGTCGCCATGACCCTCACCGGCCTGGGGCTCGCGGCGGCCGCGGGACCGCTGGCCTCCATGGGGGAGCGGGCGGCCACCGAACTGGTGCGGCCCGGCGGCTACCGGGACGCGGTGCTGGTCGGTGAGAGGGAGGGCCCGTGAACCGTTCCCTGCTGCGCCGGCTGCCCTCACTGCTGTGGCTGTGGCTGCTGTGGATCCTGCTCTGGTCCACGCCGAGCCCGCTGGTGGTCCTCGGCGGCCTGCTCGTCGCCGTCGCCGTGCTCGCCGTCTCGCGCTTCCCGGAGGTGTCCCGGCAGATCACCGTGCGCCCGCTGCGGCTGCTCGCGCTGTGCGTGCGGATGACCGGCAACCTCGTGGTCTCCGCCGCCGCCGTCGGCTGGGCCGCCCTGAGGCACGGGCCCCGGGTGCGGGCCGCGATCGTGGAACTGCCGCTCGACGCGGACACCGACCTGCTGGTCACCCTCGCGACGCTGGTCACCAACGTCTCGCCCGGCAGCCTCGTGCTGGAGATCGACCGCCACCGGGGCGTGCTCTACGTCCACGTCCTGCTGGTCGCCGCGTCCGGCGAGCCCGAGGAGGCCCGCCGGAAACTGCTGGCGACCGAACGCCGGCTGGTGGCCGCGCTGGGCCGGCGGCCGGACCCCTCCACCTCCCCGACGTCACGGAAGGACGACGCGTGACCGCCGTCTACTACGTCGTGTTCATCCTGCTCGGCCTGTCCGCCCTGCTGACGGTCGTCCGGCTGGTGATCGGCCCGGGTGTGCTGGACCGGATCGTCACCCTCGACGTGCTGGTCACCCTGTTCGCGGCCGGCATCGCCGCGGAGGCCGCCCGGCGGGAGGACGGCACCGGGCTGCCGGTGCTGCTCGCGGTGACCCTGCTCGCCTTCGTCGGCTCCGTCACGGCGGCACACCTGGTGGAGGAACGGGAGGGGATGCGGTGAACACCGCCCTGGACGTGGCGTCGGCCCTGCTGCTGATCGCCGGCGCGGTCTTCTGCCTGCTCGCCTCGGTCGGTGTGCTCCGCTTCCCCGACGCGGTGGGCCGGCAGCACGCGGCGGCCAAGGCACAGACTTTGGGGCTGCTGCTGATCCTGCTCGGCGCCGCCCTGCAGAACGCGCCCCGGTACGCGGTGCCGCTGGCCCTGGTGGCGCTGTTCCAGCTGCTGACCATCCCGGTGACCGGGCAGATCGTGGGCCGGACCGCCTACCGGACGTCCGCGCTGGCCGAGGAGTCGCTCACCGAGGACGCGCTGGCCCGGAGGCTGCCCCCGGAGGAACGGCGGCCGGGCCAGGACGACTGATCAGGCTCCGGCGGCGCGGTCCGGCCGCCCGGCGGCGTCGCGGTCGACGACCTCGCCCTGGACGATCCTGGGCGCGCCGGGCGCGGGCTCGTCCTTCAGCGCGCGTGACTCCGCCTTGAGGATGCGGGCCGACTTCCCCATGGACCGCGTCAGGTCCGGCAGCCGCTTCGCCGCGAGGACGGCGGCGACGACGAGCAGGACGACGGCGAGCTCGCTCAGTCCGAACATGGGATCCCGTTCTGTGGTCGGTGGGGCTGGCGCGGCGGGAGGCCGTGCCGCCGGAGAATCTACCCGGCCCCGCGCGGCCTGCCCATGCCCCACCCGGCCCCGCCCGGGCCCCGGTTCAGCCCAGGCCGTTCGCCTCGAGCCACGCGGGGTCCGGGGCGACCGCCTGGAGCACCTCGATCAGCAGCCCGTCCGGCCCGGCCACCTGGAACCGCCGCTGCCCCCACGGCTCGGTCACCAGGTCCAGCACGATCTCGGCCCCGGTGCCGCTCAGCCGCGCGAACTCCGCGTCCACGTCCTCCACCAGGAAGGCCAGCAGGGCGCCGACGACCTCCCGGCCGCGGGTGGCCTCAGGCCAGGACTCGTGGTCCCGCTGCACGAAGTCCAGGCTGAACTGCGGGTGAGCGGGGTGCTGGGTGTTCACGTACCAGCCGAGGTCGATGTTCACCCGGAGCCCGAAGTGTTCGGCGAACCAGGCCGCGGCACGGGCCGGGTCCTTCGCGGCGTACGCGGTTCCCACCATGTTGACCTGCACGGGTGACATCCCTTCGTCGGTGACGGCCCGTCAGGCTAGCTCGTCCGGCTGCGCCGGGCGGCGGTTTTTCCGGCCGTCGTGATCAACGGCGCGCGTGGGGCGCCGTCCCGGCACTGCGATCATGGCCGGTATGACTACTGAGCGCAGGATCACCGTCGTCACCGGGGGCAGCCGGGGTATCGGAGCGGCGGTCTGCCGTCGTCTCGCCGCCGGGGGCCACGACCTGGTGGTCGGCTACCGCTCCGACGCGGCCGCCGCCGAGCGCGTGGCGGCCGAGGCCGCCGGCCTGGGGGTCCGCGCGGTGCCGGTGGCGGTCGACACCTCCGACGCCGCCTCGGTCGACCGGCTGTTCGACACCGCGGCCGAGCGGCTGGGCGCGGTCACCGGCCTGGTGAACAACGCGGGGATCAGCGGACCGGTGGGCCGGCTCGCCGACGCGGACCCGGAGGGCATGCGGGACGCGCTGGGGGTCAACGTCCTCGGCTACCTGATCTGCGCCCGGCGCGCGGTCCGCGACATGACGGCGGGGGAGGGCGGCGCGATCGTCAACATCTCCTCCGCGGCGGCGACCCTGGGCAGCCCCGGCGAGTACGTCCACTACGCGGCGGCCAAGGCGGCGGTGGACACGATGACGGTGGGCCTGGCCAAGGAGGTCGCCGCGGACGGGATCCGCGTCAACTGCGTGGCTCCCGGCACCGTGTGGACCGAGTTCCACCAGGATCCGCAGCGGCCCGCGTGGATGGGGGAGACCACGCCGATGGGCCGGTCCGGGCAGCCGGAGGAGATCGCCGGCGCGGTCGCCTGGCTGATGTCGGACGACGCCTCCTACACGACGGGAGCGGTGCTGCGGGTGGCGGGCGGCCGGTAGGTCCCGGGCGGCGGGCGGCGGGCGGCGGGCGGCGGGCGGCGGGCGGCGGCGTGCGTGCCGCGGTGCGCACGCCCCGGTGCGCACGCCGCGGTGTGCGGTGCGGCGGCCGGGGGTGCACGGCCGCCGCCTCACGACGCGGACACCGTGTCGCTGTCAGCGAGGTGGCCGGGACACCGGGGCCGGCACACCGCCGCGCGAGAAGCGCGACCTCTTCGCCGGGTCCGGCACCTCCCAGTGCAGTTCCGGCATGCCGTCCACGTAGCCCTCGCCGAGGAAGGGCGCGAGGCTCCCGACGGTTCCCCCGGACTCCAGCGTGTCCGCGACCTCCTCGAGGTAGGCGGCCAGCGTGGGCCACCCCCCGCCGAAGTGGCCGCAGTCGTCATGCCGGCGCTCTCCCAACCGCCCCTGGTGCGGTCCCTCGCGCATGTCGATGATCTGCGCGTCCCCGTCGCCGTGGGCCCACGGGATCCACAGCGGGTGCCACCAGGGCTCCGCGCCGTCGCCGGGCGCCTCGTCCTCCGGGTCGTCCGCCTCGTGGCGCAGGATGTCCATGGCCGTCCGCCAGAAGGAGACGATGGCGGCGACGGACCGCGGCGAGCGCACCGGGAAGGTGCTGTCCTGCCACCGCATGCCGTCGTGGCACGCCAGCGACTCCAGCAACTCGTCGGGGAACCGCAGGCCCATCACCGCCTGCGCCTCCTCCACCGCCGCCGGGTCCGCGGGCGGGGAGAGGTTCTCGTACGACCCGGGTGCGTAGGTGCGGAGCCAGTTGTCGATGCGCGTCCAGGCGGCGCTTACCGGCGAAGGTCTGTGCGACATGGCCCGAGTCTCCCCGGCACCACCGACACACCCGGGCGGCCCCGCGGCACACCGGGCGAAGCCGGGTGTCCCGCGTCACAACGGCGGCCCTTACGGCCGCGAACGGGGCCTGTCTACGCTGTCGGCCATGCAGCACGACCTGCCGGGGAGCGGCTCCCTGGGCACACCACTGGAGCGGATCGCCGAGGCGCTGGGCGCGGTGCTGACACGCGCGGCCGCGGCGGACGCCACCGACGACGGCATCAGCGACGTGGTCATCGCGGAGCCGGGCGACACCCTGGTGGGGATGCCGGGCGTCCTGGTGCTGGCGGTCGGGGTCCGTGACGAGGAGGCGCCGGAACTGATCGCGGCGGCGGGTGCGGCGGGCGCCGCCTGCGTCGCCGTACGCGTCGGCGGGGACGGCGTCACCCCGGCCGTGCGGGACGCCGCGGCGGCGGCCGGAGTGCCGGTGCTGGGGCTGCCCGCCGGGGTGCGCTGGGACACCGTGGAGGCCGAGGCCCGGCGGGAGCTGATCCGCGGGGGCGCCGGACAGCAGGGCGACCTGTACGCGCTGGCGCAGACCGTCGCCACCCTCACCCACGGCCTGGTCAGCATCGAGGACACCGCGCACCGGGTGGTCGCCTACGCGGGTCCCGGGGAGGAGGCCGACGAGCTGCGGCGGCGTTCCATCCTGGGCCGCACCTGCCCGGAGCCGTATCTGGCGATGCTCCGCGACTGGGGCGTGTACCAGCGGGTCCGCAAGGGCGAGGAGGTCGTCGAGGTCGCGGCCGTGCCGGAGAAGGGCATCCGGCGGCGGATGGTCGCCGGCATCAACGCCGGGGCCCGGCCGCTCGGCACGGTCTGGGTGCAGGAGGGCGGCCGCCCCCTCGCGCCGGACACCGAGGGCGCGCTGCGCGGCGCCGCCAGGATCGCCGGGACGCAGCTGATCGACCACTACTACCGGGGCGACTCCGGCGCCCGGCTGCGCTCCCGGGAGGAACTGGCGCACGGTCTGCTCACCGGGCGGTTCAACGCGACGGCGCTCGCCGAACACCTGGGCATCCCCGCCGCGTCCGGCGCCTCCGTGGTCGCCTTCGACCTCCGGGACGCCACCGCCCGCGGGGACGGCACCTGGCGGGACGCGCGGCTGGCCGAGGCCGCCGTGGTCGTCTCGGTGCACGCGGCCGCGCACCGCCGCGACGCCCTGGTCGCCCAGGCCTGCGGCCAGATCTACGCGATGCTGCCGGAGCCGGCCGGGACCGCCGGCCCCGAGGACACCGCCGCCACGGCCGCCGAGCCAGCGCTGGTCCGCTGGGCGGAGAACCTGGTGGCCGCGCTGCGGCAGCACACCCGGACACCGGTCCAGGCCTGCGTGGCGGGCACCGCGGCCCGGCTGGACGAGATCCCCGAGGTCAAGCTCCGCGGCCACCGGGGCCTGCGGATCCTGGCCGACGACCCGGGGCGGCCGGTGGGCGCCTACAGCGGGCTGGTGTCGTCGATGCTGGTCCGCGAGGCCGTGGACCTGATGGCGGCCCAGGGCGGCATCCGGCATCCCGGCCTCACCACCCTGGTCGCCCACGACGCCGAACACGGCACCGAGCTGGCCCGTTCGCTGCGGCTGTACCTGGACGCCTTCGGGGACGTGGGGCCGGTGGCCGCGGCCCTCAACGTGCACCCCAACACCCTGCGCTACCGGGTGCGCAAGGCGGCCGCGGTCTCGGGGCTCGACCTCGACGACCCCGAGCACCGGCTCGCCGCCATGCTCCAGCTCCGGCTCCCGGCCCGCGACGGCGAAGCCGGCGGTCGGGCGTTCTGAGGCGGGGCGGCGTCGACCGGCGGGCGACCGGCGGCCGTCCGCCGGCCGTCCGGCGGGCAGGACGGCCGTGGGGGTGACGGCTGCAGGGCGGCCGTGGGGACGGCTGGGAGGAACCCGGAGGCCGAGAGGGAAGGAAACGGGCGGCGGGCATTGTCCGGACGGACAGCGGGGGCCCGCGATCACTGTCCCGGAGGACGAGAACCGGCCGGGCGGCCCCGCCCTAGATTCGCCTTCCGGCCCGGACTTCTACCCGGGTCCTTCAGCCACTTTCCCGGAGCAGCCCCATGAACAGCTCTGCCCCGCCCTCCTCCTCGGACCCGGCCGCCGCCGAGTCGCCCCAGGGCATGCGCAAGATCGCCACCGCCAGTTTCATCGGCACCACGATCGAGTTCTACGACTACTACATCTACGGAACGGCCGCCGCGCTCGTCCTCAACGAGGCCTTCTTCCCCGAACTGTCCAAGACGGCGGGCACCTTGGCGACGCTGTCCACCTTCGCCGTCGGCTTCGCGGCCCGCCCCATCGGCGCGGCGGTGTTCGGCCACTTCGGCGACCGGGTGGGCCGCAAGGCCGTGCTGGTGGTCTCCCTGCTGATGATGGGCCTGTCCACCGGCCTCATAGGTCTGCTCCCCGGCTACGACACGCTCGGCATCATGGCCCCCGTCCTGCTGGTGCTGCTGCGCCTGATCCAGGGCCTGGGGCTCGGCGGCGAGTGGGGCGGCGCAGCCCTGCTGGCCGTCGAGCACGCGCCCCGCAAGAAGCGCGGCCTCTACGCCGCCGCGCCCCAACTGGGCTCGCCCGTCGGATACTTCGCCGCGACCTGTACGTTCCTGCTGCTCGGCGTCGTGATGCCGGACGAGATGTTCGAGAGCTGGGGATGGCGCATCCCGTTCCTGCTCTCCTTCGTCCTGGTCGCCGTCGGCCTGGTCATCCGGCTGCGGATCTCGGAGACCCCGGCCTTCGCCAAGGCCATGGAGCGGCACGGCACCTCCAAGGCCCCGCTGGCCGAGGCCTTCCGCAAGCACCCCAAGGAGATGCTGCTGGGGGCGGGCATGATCACGGTCGTCTACGTGATGTTCTACACGGCCGCCACGTACTGCATGACCTACACCACCGGCACCCTGGGCATCCCCAAGAACGACATGCTGGCGCTCACCCTGGTCGCGGTCGTCGTGCTGGGCGTCTCCACCTACCTGGTGGCCAAGTGGTCCGACCGGGTCGGCCGCCGCAGACTGATCATCGCGGGCGCCGCCTTCGGTGTGGTCTGGGGAGCACTCGTCTTCCCCCTGCTGGACACCGGGAACTACGTCCTGATCGCGGTGGCCCTGAGCGGCGCGCTGCTCTGCATGGGCATCATCTACGGCCCGGCAGGCGCGTACATGCCCGAACTCTTCGCCACGCGCCTGCGCTACTCCGGCGCCGGCTTCTCCTACAACCTGGGCGGCGTCCTCGGCGGCGCGGTGGCCCCGCTGGTCGTCACCGCCCTCGCGGAGACGTACAGCCCGTCGGTCGGCGGCTGGTTCATGAGCGCCATGGCCCTGCTGTCGCTGGTCTGCATCCTGGCCCTGCCGGAGACGCGGGAACGGGACCTCGACACGGTCTGATGCCGGCCGTCATGATGCCGTCGACACCCGGACCGGGGCGGCGGGGACCCTCCCGTGCGGGAGCGGTCCCCGCCGCTGCCGGCGTGGACGGGGGCGGACCGTGGGGCGGTGCGGTCGGCCGTCGGCCGTCGGCCGTCGGGCGACGGGCGACGGGCGGTGGTCAGGGGCCCTCGCCCGCCAGGTCCCAGGCCAGCTGGGCCACCTGCCGCATGACCGGCAGCATCCCGGGATGGTCGTCGCCGTCCAGGGCGCGGTACTCGCTGCCGATCGTGATCACCAGCCGCTCGGGCAGGCCGAGTTCGGGGTAGTTGCGCTCGGCGATCACCCGACGGGCGGCCTCCGCGGCGGGGACCCCGGCCGCGTGGAAGGCGTGCGCGCGTTCGGCGACGTACTCGAGGTACCCGATGTGCTCCTTGATCCCCGCGGCGTCGAGCACGGGCCCGTGGCCGGGGACGAAGGTCCGGGCGCCGGTGGCCAGGAACCGCTCGCAGGAACCGATCAGGTTGCTCAGCGGGCCCGCCCAGTGCGACGGATGGTCCCCCGGCGTCGCGGCCGTGCTGCCGAACACCACGTCGCCGGTGAACACCACCCCCTGCTCCGGCAGATGGACGAACAGGTCGCCGGCCGTGTGCCCGGGCGGCAGTGAGGCGAGACGGACCGGGAACCCGCCCACCGTCAGCTCCAGTTCGCCCGTGAACGTCTCGGTGACCGGCGGGACCTCGGTGGCCGACCAGTCGAAGACCCCGAAGTGCCGTCCCACGTAGGCGCCCCACGGCGTCGAAGGGTTCACCGACCCGGCGAGCGCCCGCAGTTGGTCCGGCGTGGGCTCCAGGCACAGATGGGTACGGGCCTCCTCGGTGGCCACGATCTCCGCGTCCGGCAGGACGCAGGCGCCCCAGAGATGGTCGCCGTTGGCGTGCGTGACGACCACCCGGTCCACGTCCGCCCCCGAGGGCAGCCGCTCGCGGCTCGCCGCCAGGAACGCCTCGGCGAGGCGCCGGTCGTAGGGACTGTCGATCCACAGCGCGGAGTCCTCGCCGACCAGCAGCCCGCAGTTGGCCAGGCCCCAGCCGGGCCGCCCCGGCAGCAGTGCGTACAGCCCCGGGCCGATCTCCGTCAGTGGCCCTCCGCGCGTGATCGTCATGCCAGGCGATTATGCAGACCCGGGCGACTTCCACCACCGCGCCGGACGGCGGATGGCCGGAAGTCGCCCCCCGGCCGCACCGGACGCCCACGCTCCGCAGGTCACCCGCCGGTCACCCGGCGGACCACCGCCGTCGCCGACGGCCCCTCTCCCCGCCCGGCCCGCCCGACGGTGCCGGCCCGCGGAGCCCTCCACGGCGTCCGACGGGTGACGGCGCGGCAGGCACCCGCGAACGACGCGGACGTGTCCCGCGGCCGGTGCGGCCCTGGCGACCCGGACGGCGGGAATCACCCGCATCACCCGCGTCACCCGTGTCCTGAGGCGTGTCCTGAGGCGCGTCCGGCGGCGCGGGCCCGGTTCAGCTCGCGAGGCCGGTGACGGACGTCCCGGCCGGGCGGCGGTAGACGCCGTCCCGGCGCTCGAGGTGGCCGAGGTCGACCAGGTAGCGGCGGAGCGTCACGTGGTCCACCGGGGCGTCCTGCGAACACCAGGCGGCCAGGCGGTCGTTGACGGCGCGTTCCGGGTAGGCGACGCCGAAGTCGAACGACCGCTCCGCGATGTGCCGCAGCACTTGCCGCTTGCGGTCCCAGCGGGCCGGGAGCCGCACCAGGCGGCCGCCCCGGACGAAGGTCTCCAGCAGGGCCTCGGTCGCCGCGTCCCCCGTGCCGTGGTCCACGGCCGGGGCCGCCGGGCGGCGGGCGGCCTCGCGGAGGCGGTCGTACGCCACCGTGAGCCCTTCGGGGCCCTCCGCCAGCGCCCCGCCGTCGACCAGCCGCCGCACGACCTGCGCGGCCTCCTTCGGCCGCAGCCCCGACCGCTCCGCGGCCTCGGCGGCGGTGCGCGCCCCGAGCGTGACGGCGGCGAAGACCCGGGCCCGGGTCCCGTCGGCGAGCAGGCGGACCAGGTCGGGGGAGTCCAGAGGCGCGGGGGACACGGCGGGGGATTCCGGGGGCACGGGGGACACGGCGGGGGCCTTCCTGACGACGTCACGACGGAACCCCGATGATCGCCCGCCGGCCGCGCCGGCCGCCTCCCCTTTTCGGTGGCCGCGTCCGTCCGCCGGGCCCGCCGGATCACCGGCCACGGGAGGCGGGCATGCGGCCGGCCCGCCCGCGGAGTACGTCCCACACGTCCACGGCGGCGTCCAACACGCCTACAATCCCCGCCAGTTGACGCGACACCGCCGACCTACGGGAGTACGCCATGTCCGGACCGGACCGCAAGGACAGCACGGACGGCACCCCCGGGCCCGCCGGCACCCCCGCCGTCGACACCGGAAAGCCCCATCCCGCCCGGATGTACGACTGGATGCTCGGCGGCAAGGACAACTACCCGGCCGACGAGGAACTGGCCCGGCGGATGCTGCGGATCGAGCCGCGCCTGCCGCTGATGGCGAGGATGAACCGCGGCTTCATGCACCGCTCCACCCGCTGGCTGGCGCGGCAGGGCGTCCGGCAGTTCCTCGACATCGGCACCGGCATACCGACCGAGCCCAACCTGCACCAGATCGCCCAGGAGGCGGCGCCCGACGCCCGGGTGGTCTACTGCGACAACGACCCGACCGTCCTGGCGCACGCCGGCGCACTGCTGCGCGGCACGCCCGAGGGGACCGTCGAGTTCCTGCACGCGGACGCCCGCGAGATCGACGTCGTCCTCGAACGGGCCGCGAAGGTGCTGGACTTCGGCCGTCCGGTCGCCGTCTCGCTGATCGCGCTGCTCCACTTCGTCAGCGACGAGGACGGCGCGGACCGGCTGGTTGAGCGGGTCAAGGAGGCATTGACGCCCGGGAGCCACCTGGTGATGTCCCACTTCACCACCGACTTCCACTCCGAGGAGGAGGTCAGGGAGGCGACCGGCGCGGCCGGAGCCCGGGGCTACGACGTCAGCCCGCGCGGCCGCGACCGGTTCACCCGGTTCTTCGACGGCCTCGAACTGGTGGAGCCGGGCGTGGTCCTCGCCGAGCGGTGGCGGCCCGAGCTGGGCGAACCGGTCCCGGGCCAGGGCGACGGCGTCAGCTCCACGTACGCGGGGGTGGCCCGCAGGGCCTGACCCGGGCCGCCGGGGACACCCCGCCGCCCGGCCGGCGCGGAGCCTGCCCGGGCGGCCCGCCCGTGTCGCCCGCCGGGTATGTTCCTGATGTCCGATAGCTTCGCGCCGAAGCCGTCGAGCGGTACGGGCGTCAGGAGGCGCGCATGAGCAAGGTCCGGGGCAAGGTCGCCGTGGTGACCGGGGCGGGTTCCGGCATCGGGAGGGAGCTGGCCCTGTGCCTGGCGGACCGCGGGGCGCGGCTCGCCCTCTGCGACATCGACGAGCTGGGCCTGGGCGAGACCGCCGACCGGGTGAAGGCCGGGGGAGCCGAGGTGTACGCCTCGCGTGTCGACGTCGGGGACCGGGCAGCGGTGGAGACCCTCGCGGCCGAGGTGGCGGAGCGTTTCGGCGCGGTGCACCAGGTCTACAACAACGCCGGTGTCGCCTCCCCCGGCAGCTCGGTGCTGGAGTCCGAGTGGGCGGACTTCGACCGGGTCCTGAGGGTCGACCTGTTCGGGGTCATCCACGGGACCAAGGCGTTCCTGCCCCACCTGATCGCCTCCGGCGACGGGCACGTCGTCAACGTCTCCAGCCTCAACGGCCTGCTGGCCCTGCCCGGCGCGGGAGGGTACTGCGCGGCGAAGTTCGGGGTCCGGGGGTTCACCGAGGCGCTGCGCGCCGAACTGCTGGTGGCCGGGCATCCGGTGCGGGTGTCGGTGGTGCACCCGGGTGGAGTGCGCACCGGCATCAAGCGCAACGAGCGGGAACGCCGCCGGCGCGAAGGGCGGGAGATGAGTCCCGAGGAGATCCGGCGCAGCGAGGCGTTCGAGAGGAAGCTGCTGCGCATGGCCCCGGAGCGTGCGGCACGGACCGTCGTGGACGGCGTGGAGGCGAACCGGGCGCGCATCCTGGTCGGCGGGGACGCCAGGAACTGCGACCGCCTGGTCCGCCTCGCCCCTGTCCTCGCCCCGCGCCTCGCCGCATGGTTCGCCCGGCGGACCTACCAGGCGGTGTGAGACCGGCGACGGCCGTGCGCGCCGTCGTCGGGCGGTGAGCCGCACCGCCCTCGCCGACCGCGTGCCCGACGGGCCGGCGCGTGTGCCGGGTGACCCGCGCACGCGACGAGGCTCCTGGTGGACGGGCCCACGACCGGGATCGCCCGTGCCGCCGGGGGCTTCCTGTGCCTGTCCACGCGTCCACGCGTCCACGCGTCCGCCGTCTGCTGTCTGCTGTCTGCTGTCTGCTGTCCGCTGTCCATGCGTCCCCCGCGTCCATGTGTCCGCCGTCCGCCGTCCGCCGCCGGCGCACCGGCGCCCACGGCACGCCCGCGCGCGGCCCGCGGCCGGGTTCGAGGCGTCCGGGTACCGGGCGCGGCGCACCCGGGCGACACCCCGGGGCCGTCGTGCCGGACAATCGCAGAGGTCGCAGGGGGAGGCCCAGCGCCGCAGGACGACACCGGAATGCCGAGGTACGAGCCCCATGACCCCCACGCGCGGAAGCCTCCGCATCTACCTGGGCGCCGCACCCGGCGTGGGCAAGACCTGCGCGATGCTCGACGAGGCGCACCGCCGGGTCGAGCGCGGCACGGACTGCGTGATCGCCGCCGTGGAGCCCCGTGACCGCCCCCGCACCGCGCGGCGGCTGGAAGGGCTGGAGGCGGTGGCGCGCCGGGCCGACGGGGAGGTCGACGTGCCCGCCGTGGTGCGCCGCGCGCCGGCCGTCGCCCTGGTGGACGACCTGGCGCACACCAACGCTCCCGGCGGGCGGCACGCCAAGCGCTGGCAGGACGTGGCCGCGCTCCTCGACGCCGGGATCGAGGTGATCACCACCGTCGACATCCAGCACCTGGAGTCGCTCGGCGACCTCGTCGAGTCGATCACCGGCGTGCGGGAGCCGGAGACCGTGCCGGACGAGATGGTCCGTCGCGCCGACCAGATCGAGCTGGTCGACATGTCGCCGCCCGCGCTGCGCCGTCGCCTGGCGCACGGCAACGTGTACCCGCCGGACCGCATCGACGCCCAGGTCTCCCACTACTTCCGCCTCGGCAACCTCACCGCGCTGCGCGAACTGGCGCTGCTGTGGGTCGCCGACCGGGTCGACGAGTACCTGACGCGCTACCGCAACGAGCACCGGGTCTCCGCCGTCTGGGGGTCCCGCGAACGGATCGTGGTCGGTCTCACCGGCGGGCCGGAGGGCCGCACGCTGATGCGCCGGGCCGCCCGGCTCGCGGAGAAGGGCGCCGGCGGCGAGGTGCTGGCCGTGCACATCGCCAGCCGCGACGGCCTGCCGCCCGCCCCGCCCAGGGAACTCGCCCTCCAGCGGACCCTGGTGGAGGAACTCGGCGGCACCTTCCACCACGTCGTCGGCGAGGACGTCCCCACCGCGCTCCTGGAGTTCGCCCGCGGCGTCAACGCCACCCAGATCGTGCTGGGCGTCTCCCGCCGCAAGGCCTGGCAGTACGTCCTCGGCCCCGGTGTCAGCGCGACCGTCGCCCGCGACTCGGGGCCCGACATCGACGTCCACCTGGTCACCCACGCCGAGGCGGGCAAGGGCCGCGGCCTGCCGATGGCCCGCGGCAGCCGCCTCGGCCGGTCCCGGACGGTGGCCGGCTGGGTGACCGGCGTGGCCGGCCCGGTGCTGCTCACCCTGCTGCTCCTGGGGGTGGGCGTGGGCGGCCACATCGGCCTGGCCAACGAGATGCTGCTGTTCCTCGGCCTGACCGTCGCCGCCGCCCTGCTGGGCGGGCTGCTGCCCGCGCTGGCCTCCGCGACGGTCGGCACCCTGCTGCTCAACTGGTTCTTCACGCCGCCCGCCGGCACCCTCAGCATCTCCGAGCCGCGCAACGTGCTCGCCCTGGTGGTGTTCGTGGCGGTCGCCGTCTCCGTCGCCTCCGCCGTCGACCTGGCGGCCCGGCGCACCCAGCAGGCCGTGCGGCTGCGCGCCGAGGCGGAGATCCTCTCCTACCTCGCGGGCAGCCTGCTGCGCGGCGGAACCGGCCTGCAGGCGCTGCTGGAGCGCGTCCGCGAGACCTTCTCCCTGGAGTCCGCGGCCCTGCTGGAACGCGATGACGGGAACGTCCGCTGGACCTGCGCGGGCAGTGTGGGACCGGGGCCGGTGGTGGCCCGGCCGGAGGACGCCGACGTGGACGTACCGGTCGGCGACCGGATGGCGCTCGCCCTGTCCGGCCGGGTGCTGCCCGCCGAGGACCGCCGGGTGCTGGCCGCGTTCGGCGCGCAGGCCGCCGTCGCCCTGGAGCACCAGCGGCTGCGGCGGGAGGCCGAACGGGCCCGGGAACTCGCCGAGGGCAACCGGATCCGCACCGCGCTGCTCGCCGCCGTCAGCCACGACCTGCGCACCCCGCTCGCCGGCATCAAGGCGTCCGTCTCCTCGCTGCGGTCGGAGGACGTCGAGTGGTCCGAGGAGGACCAGGCGGAGCTGCTGGCCTCCATCGAGGACGGCGCCGACCGGCTGGACCAGCTGGTCGGCAACCTCCTCGACATGTCCCGGCTGCACACCGGCACCGTCACCCCCCTGATCCGGGAGGTCGACCTCGACGAGGTGGTGCCGAGGGCGCTCGGCGGGGTGCCGCAGGATCAGGCGGGGCGGGTCGTGCTGGACGTGCCGGAGTCGCTGCCGATGGTCGCCGCCGACCCGGGACTGCTGGAGCGCGTGGTCGCCAACGTCGTGGAGAACGCCGTCAAGTACAGCCCGGCCCCCGCCCCGGTGCGGGTCTCCGCCAGCGCGCTCGGCGACCGGGTGGAGCTGCGTGTGGTCGACCGCGGGCCGGGGGTTCCCGAAGCGACCAAGGAGCGGATGTTCGAGCCGTTCCAGCGGCTCGGGGACGCCCCGCGCGGCGTCGGCGTCGGTCTGGGACTGGCGGTGGCACGCGGCTTCGCCGAGTCGATGGGCGGGGCGCTGGCCGCGGAGGACACCCCCGGCGGCGGGCTGACCATGGTCCTCACCCTGCCGGCCGCCCGCCGGGAGGCGGCCGGGGACGCGCCCGCGCGGGAGCGCGCGTAGTCTCCCCGGGGAACCGGTGTGCGACACCGGGACGACAGCGGAACGAGACAGAGAGGCGAACCGCCATGCCGCGCAGCACGGGGGATGCGGCCCGCAGACCGGGGCCGACCCGGGTCCTGGTGGTCGACGACGAACCGCAGATGGCGCGGGCGCTCGTGATCAACCTCAAGGCGCGTCACTACGCGGTGGACGTGGCCGCGGACGGCGGGCAGGCGCTGCGGCTGGCCGTCGAGCGGCACCCGGACGTGGTGCTGCTCGACCTCGGGCTGCCCGACATGGACGGCGTCGAGGTGATCCGCGGGCTGCGCGGGTGGACCCGGGTGCCGGTGATCGTGCTGTCCGCGCGCCACAGCAGCGACGAGAAGGTGTCGGCGCTGGACGCCGGCGCCGACGACTACGTCACCAAGCCGTTCGGCATGGACGAGCTGATGGCGCGGGTCCGGGCCGCCGTGCGCCGGGCGGAACCGGAGGCGGCCGCCGGTTCCGGCGAGGAGGGCGTCGTGGAGACCGCGGGATTCACCGTCGACCTGATGGCCAAGAAGGTCAGCCGGGACGGGCAGGACGTGCGGCTCACCCCGACCGAGTGGCACCTGCTGGAGATCCTGATCAGCAACCCGGGCCGTCTGGTCAGCCAGAAGCAGCTGCTCCAGGAGGTGTGGGGGCCGACGTACACCCGGGAGACCAACTACCTGCGCGTCTACATGGCCCAGCTGCGCCGCAAGCTGGAGGCCGACCCGTCGCACCCGCGGCACTTCATCACGGAGCCGGGGATGGGATACCGCTTCGAGTTCTGAGGCGCCCGGCGGCCCCGTTCGGCCCGCGCCGGCGGGCCCGTTTGGTCCGACCTTTTTGTTTCTGTGACATATTGGGTCCGGACCGGCGGAGCACGCCCGGTCCGGGCTCAGGATCTCGGCACGGCCGAGCCCGGCCCAGTCAGCCAGTCAGCCAGTCAGGGAGTCGCGACATGTCGGTCGAGTGGCAGCCGGTGCGGCAGGCCCGTACGCACGAACTGGTGCTGCAGAGCATCGAGGAGCGGGTGTTCGCCGGGGACCTGAAGGCCGGTGACCGGCTGCCGCCCGAGCGGGAACTGGCGCCCGTCATGGGGGTCAGCCGGTCGGCGCTGCGCGAGGCGCTGCGGGTGCTGGAGACCATTGGGGTGCTGGTGGCGCAGCAGGGCAGGGGGCCCGACGCGGGCGCGCGGATCGTGCGCAACCCGGACGACGCGCTGGGCCGGCTGCTGCGACTGCACTTCGCCCTGGGCAGCTACAGCCTGGAGGACGTCCTGGAGGCGCGGGTGACGCTGGAACGGTCCAGCTTCCAGGCCTCCGCGGGGCACGCCACGGCGGAGGACCTCGCCGAGGCGGAGGACCTGCTCGCCCGGATGGGCGACCCGGCGCTGGGCGTCGCCGACTTCAACGAGCTGGACACCCGCTTCCACGTGCTGTTCGCCCGCAGCTCCGGGAACCGGCTGACGTCCACCCTGACCTCGGCCGTGCGGGAGTCGGTGCGCCCGCTGATCCTCAGGGCCCTGGAGTCGGCCGACGACTGGCCCGCCACGGCGGCGGGGCTCAACGCCGAGCACGCCGAACTGCTGCGCCTGGTGCGGACCGGCGACGGGGCGGGCGCCGCCGACCTTGTCGAGCGGCACATCCGCGGTTTCCACGGCACGCTCGTCGACGAGAAGCAGCGGCGCGACGACGCCTGACGGGCGGGCGGGGGCGGTGCGCCGCCCCCGGCCGCGGCGGATCAGGGCAGCATCCAGGCCAGGACGGGCAGGGACTGGAGGAGCACCAGTACGCACAGCACGGCGAGCATCGCCAGGCTGTACCCGGCGACCTTGCGCAGCAGGATCCGCTCCGACCCCGGCATGGCCACCGCGGTGGCGGCGATGGTCAGGTTCTGCGGGCTGACCAGCTTGCCGACCACGCCGCCCGAGGTGTTGGCCGCCACCAGCAGCGTCGGGTCGATGCCCGCGGTCTTCCCCGCGGTCTGCTGGAGCGTGGCGAACAGGGCGTTGGCGGATGTGTCGGAGCCGGTGACGGCGGTGCCGAGCCAGCCCAGGATCGGTGAGAGCAGGGCGAAGACGCTGCCCACGGCGGCCAGCCAGGTGCCGATGGCCACCGTCTGGCCGGACTGGTTCATGACGTAGCTGAGCGCCAGCACGGTGGCCACGGTGGCGATGGCGGCCCTCATGTTCCGTACCGTGCGCACCGCGGCGGCCAGGCCGGTGCGGGCGGTCATCGGGAACCTGTCCCGGTCCGCGGCGCGGCTGTAGACCAGGACGACCAGCAGGCCCGTGACGATCAGCAGGGTGCCGGGGTTGCCGAGGACGTCCAGCTTGTAGAGGGCGCTGCCGGCGGGCGTGCCGTCGGCGGAGACCAGTTCCCCGTACAGGCCGGGCCAGGCGAACTCGAGGCCGAACCCGCCGAGCAGCGCCGGTACGTCCAGCGGACCGATCCGCAGCTTGGCGAGCGCGAAGACGGCGATGACCAGCACGTACGGCAGCACGGCCAGGGTGACGCGGCGGGTGGTGAGGGGTTCGGCCTCGACCTGTGAACGCTGGTCCTCGGGGGTGGCGGGCTTCCAGAACCGCAGCATCAGCACGGCGGCGGCGAAGCCGGCCAGGGCGGAGACCACGTCGGTGAGCTCGTAGGCGAAGTGTGCGGAGCACCAGTACTGGGCGAGGGCGAAGACGGCACCGGTGACCAGGGCGATCGGCCACAGCTGCCGGACCCCGCGGAGGCCGTCGACGAGGAATAGCAGCAGGGTGGGCACCGCCAGAGCCAGCAGCGGCGTCTGGCGTCCGACCACCGCGGCGATCTCCTCGGGGGGGATGCCGGTCAGGTTGCCGGCGGTGGTGATCGGGATGGCCATGGCGCCGAAGGCCACCGGCGCGGTGTTTGCGACCAGGACGGTCACCGCGGCCCTCAGCGGGGGCAGGCCGATCGCCATCAGCATGGCGGCGGTGATGGCGACCGGGGCGCCGAACCCGGCCAGCGCCTCCAGCAGGCCGCCGAAGCAGAAGGCGATCAGCATCGCCTGGACCCGCAGGTCTCCGCGGCCGACCGCGCTGAACGAGCGGCGCAGGTCGTCGAACCGGCCGCTCGCCACCGTGAGCTCGTAGAACCAGATGGCCGCGACGACGATCAGCATCACCGGGAACAGGCCGAAGACCAGGCCCTGTCCGGCCGAGAGCACGCCGAGCCCCACGGGCATGCCGTAGCCGAGAACGGCCACCAGCAGTGCGACCACCAGGGCGCCCAGAGCGGACAGCAGGGCCGAAAGGCGGACCGCCATCAGCAACACGAAGAAGGCGGCCAGGGGCAGCAGTCCCAGCAGGGCGGTGGCCGCCAGGCTGTCCGCGACGGCTGTCACGTCCGGGGTGTAGGCCGCCAGCGCGACGGACGGTGGCGCGATGCTCACGTGCGTGCTCCTCACAGGTACGCGAAACGCCGTCGGGCCGGGTCGCGCCGACGGCGGGCATCAGTACGTCATTGAAAAAGTCACATGTCAATAAGGTCGGACCACTTTACTTCACCGGACCCTGGTCCTAATGTGGTCGGACCATACGACGGGAGGTTCCATGCGGATCGGACTCTTCGCCACCTGTCTGGGGGACACGCTCTTCCCCGACGCGGTGAAGGCCACCGCCGTGCTGCTCACCCGGCTGGGCCACGACGTGGTCTTCCCGCCGGGCCAGACCTGCTGCGGCCAGATGCACGTCAACACCGGCTACCAGCGTGAGCCGGTGCCCCTGGTGCGGAACTTCGCCGACCAGTTCGGCGACCCGTCGCTGGACGCGGTGGTGATGCCCTCCGGCTCCTGCGCGGGCTCGGTCCGCCACCAGCACGAGATCGTCGCCGACCGCTACGGGGACGAGGCCCTGCGGGCCGGCGTCGCGGCCGTCAAGGCGAAGACCTACGAGCTCTCCGAGCTGCTGGTCGACGTCCTCGGCGTCACGGACGTCGGCGCCTGGTTCCCGCACCGCGTGACCTACCACCCGACCTGCCACTCGCTGCGGATGCTCCGGGTGGGGGACAAGCCGCTGCGGCTGCTGCGGGCCGTGGACGGGATCGACCTCGTCGAACTGCCCCAGGCCGACGCCTGCTGCGGCTTCGGCGGCACCTTCGCGCTCAAGAACGCGGGCACCTCCGCGGCCATGCTCCAGGACAAGACGGACCACGTGCGCTCCACCGGCGCGGACGTCTGCACGGCCGGCGACTCGTCCTGCCTGATGCACATCGGCGGCGGTCTCTCCCGGATCAAGGCGGGCACCCGAACCCTGCACCTGGCGCAGATCCTCGCCGCCACGCGCACCGCCCCGCTCCCGCTCCCGCAGCCGGAGGCCGCCCGATGAGCAGCAGCCCCACGCGCCCCGACCCCACGCACCCGGACGGCTCCGGCCGCTCCGGCGGCGGCACCTTCCTCGGCCTGCCCGCCGTCCCGCCCCGCTCGCCCTACGGCACCGGCAACCTGCGCGGCGACCGCGCCTTCCCCCGGGCCGCCCGCGAGGAGCTGGGCAACGAGCAGCTGCGCCGCAACCTCACCAGGGCCACCCACACCATCCGCGGCAAGCGGCTGGCCGTCACCGGCGAACTCCCCGACTGGGAGCGGCTGCGCGAGGCAGGGTCGGCGATCAAGACCGACACCATGAACCGCCTGCCCGAGCTGCTGGAGGAGCTGGAGCGCAAGGTCACCGAACGCGGCGGCACGGTGCACTGGGCACGTGACGGCGTCGAGGCCAACGAGATCGTCACCCGGCTGGTCGAGGCGACCGGCAGCGACGAGGTCATCAAGGTCAAGTCGATGGCCACCCAGGAGATCGGCCTCAACGAGCACCTGGAGAGCCGGGGCATCGCGGCCCACGAGACCGACCTGGCCGAGCTGATCGTGCAGCTCGCCGGCGACAAGCCGTCGCACATCCTGGTCCCCGCCATCCACCGCAACCGCGAGGAGATCCGGGACATCTTCCGCGACCGCATCCCCGGCGTCGACCCCGGCCTGGACGCGGTGCCCGCACACCTGGCGGCCGCGGCCCGCGCCTACCTGCGCGAGAAGTTCATGACCGTGCCGGTCGCCGTCTCCGGCGCCAACTTCGGCATCGCCGAGACCGGGACGCTCTCGGTCGTCGAGTCCGAGGGCAACGGCCGGATGTGCCTGACCCTGCCCCGCACGCTGATCACCGTGATGGGCATCGAGAAGGTGCTGCCCCGCTACCGGGACCTGGAGGTCTTCCTCCAGCTGCTGCCCAGGTCCTCCACCGGTGAGCGGATGAACCCGTACACCTCGCTGTGGACCGGCGTCACCCCCGGCGACGGCCCCGAGGAGTTCCACCTGGTCCTCCTCGACAACGGCCGGACCGCGGCCCTGGCCGACCGGATCGGCCGCGAGGCGCTCAACTGCATCCGCTGCTCGGCCTGCCTCAACGTCTGCCCGGTCTACGAGCGGACCGGCGGCCACGCCTACGGCTCCACCTATCCGGGGCCCATCGGCGCGGTGCTCACCCCCCAGCTGGCCGGCATGGACGCGGCGAAGAACGACCCGAACAGCTCGCTGCCCTACGCCTCCAGCCTCTGCGGCGCCTGCTTCGACGCCTGCCCGGTGAAGATCGACATCCCCTCGCTCCTGGTCGAGCTGCGGCACCAGCACACCGAGCAGGCCGGCACCACCGCGGAGAAGCTGGCGATGAAGGCAGCCGCCGCGGTGATGAGCAGGCCCCAGCTCTTCACCGCCGCGCAGAAGGCGGCCGCTCCCGCCCGGCTGGTCGCCGGACGGGACAAGGTGATCTCCCGCCTGCCCCCGCCGTTCGACGGCTGGACCGACAGCCGCGACCTCCCGGCCCCGCCCCGGCAGACCTTCCGCTCCTGGATGGCCTCCGAGGAGGGGGCCGCCGCCCTGCGCGCCGCCGCCGAGGAGGGCCGCCGCTCCCGCGACGGACGCGGCGGCCGGCCGGACGACGGGCACGACGGCAAGCACGACGACGACCGGCCGGACGGCCGGCACGGCGACCCGCACCACGGCGAGGAGGAGCGGTGACCGCGACCGCACGCGAGACGGTGCTCGGCCGGATCAGGGACGCCCTCGCCCTGGCGGACCCCCGGGAGGTGACCGTGGAACGCGCCTACCGCACCGGACGCACGCTCCCCGACGCCCAGCGGCTGGAACTCCTCACCGACCGCCTGGTCGACTACAAGGCGCGCGTGCGGGTCTGCACCGCCGACCGCACCGCCCGGACGGTCGCCGAGGCGCTGAGCGCACGCGGCGCCCGGCGGATCGGCGTGCCTGCCGGGCTCGACCCGGAGTGGCTCGCCGCCTTCGACGGGGAGGTCCTGGAGGACTCCGCCGGCATCCCCGCGCCCCGGCTCGGCGACCTGGACGGTGTGGTCACCGCCTCCGCCGTGACCTGCGCGGAGACCGGCACCATCTTCCTCGACGGCTCCCCGGACCAGGGCCGCCGCGCCCTCTCCCTCGTCCCCGACCTGCACGTCTGCGTGGTCGACCTGTCGTCGGTGGTCGCCGGGGTTCCCGAGGCGGTCGCCCGCCTGGTCCCGGAGCGGCCGACGACCCTGATCAGCGGGCCGTCGGCCACCTCCGACATCGAGCTCGAGAGGGTGGAGGGCGTCCACGGCCCGCGCACCCTGGAGGTGATCGTCCGCACCGACGCGTGAGACCGGCGGGTGACGCGTGAGACCGGCGGGTGGGGCCGCGGCGTGAGGGCGGGGCCGCGGCGTGAGGGCGGGGCGACGCGGACGGCCCTCACCCGTCAGGTGACGACGCGGAAGGTCTCGAGGCCGGGGTCGGCGGCGTCCGGCAGGAGCATGCCCGCCGCCACCCCGCTGCGGAGGTAGTCCACGACCTCCTGCGTGATCACCTCGCCCGGAGCCACGGCCGGCACCCCGGGCGGGTACGGGGTGATGGTCTCGGCGGCCACCCGCCCGGCGGCCCGGTCGGCGGGCACATGGTCGACGTTGCCGAAGAAGGCGTCACGCGGCCGGATCGCCTGCTCCAGCTCCAGCCCGCCCGGGGAGGGCAGCATCACCCGTGGCGCCCGCTCCATGCCGTCACCGTCGGCGGCCTCCTTCGCCAGCCGCCGCAGCGACTCCACCAGCAGCGCCTCGGTGCGGTCGTCGTCTCCGTGGGTGATCTGCGGGCAGATCCGCAGCGTGTCGGCGGAACCGACGTCCACGTGGCAGGCGGTGCGCAGCCACTCGGCGGCCTGCATGCCGGTGATGCCGAGCTCGCGGACGTCGACGGTGAGCTTCAGCGGGTCGTGCTCGAACGCCAGGCGCTCGCGGACGATCTCCCCGCCCATCACCGAGAGGCCCGGCACCTCCGCCACCGCCTCGCGGATCCGCCGGGCGCGGGCCAGGGCGGTGTCCAGCAGGTCGCGGCCCTGCTCCACCATCTGCCGCCGCCAGCCGTCGAGGGTCGCGTACACCAGTGACGAGGAACTGGTGGTGCCCAGCAGGTCCTCGCGCTGCTCGAGCACCTCGGCGGAGATGCGGTCGCCCTTGAGGTGGAACACCGAGCTCTGCTCGATCGCGCCGCCCATCTTGTGCACGCTGGTGACCACCATGTCGGCCTCGGCGTTCATCCCCCAGGCCGGCAGCTCCGGGTGGAACGGCAGGTGCGCGCCCCAGGCCTCGTCCACGATCAGTGGGACGCCGAACTCGTGGCAGACCCGCGCCACGCCGCGGATGTCGGCGCAGGAGCCCCAGTCGGTGGGCGTGATCAGCAGCATCCCCTTGGCGTCCGGGTGCTCCTGGAGCTTGCGGCGCACGTCGTCGGGCTCCGGCGGGTGCGCCAGGTGACGGCCGGCGTCGAACTTCGGGTGCACCCAGATCGGGATCACGCCGTTGATGATCACCGCGGCGATCACCGACTTGTGCGAGTTGCGGGAGATCAGCAGCTTCTCGCCGGGCCCGGCCACGGCCAGCATCCCGGTCTTCACGGAGAGGGAACTGCCGCAGGTGGAGAAGAAGGCCTGGTCGGCGCCGACCGCGTCCGCCATCAGCTCCTGGGCGTCGCTGAGCACGCCCTGCGACAGGCGGCGGTCGTCGAGCCCGTTCATGTTGAGCACGTCCGAGGCGAAGACGCCCTCGCCGACGATCTCCTTCACCCGCGGATCCGCGCCGCGGCCCTGACGGTGACCCGGCGGACCGTAGACCACGTCCCCTCGTCGGCGGAACTGCTGCAGCGCCTCCAGCACGGGCACGCGTGAATGGTCCACGGCTCCTCCTCCTTCACGTCCGGCCACCCGGTCCGGTCGCCGGGCCGGGTCACCGTGTACGGGTCGCCCCGCGGTCACGGCCCCAAACGCCGGGCGACGGGGCGAACCGGTGAGGACTGATCGCGAGGACCGCCGGGAACACGAGGGAAACCGCTCACTAGAGAAAGGCCCCCGTGCGCACCGTCGGAGTCGAAGAAGAACTGCTCCTTGTCGATCCGGAGACGGGCGAGCCCCGCGCCCTGTCCGCGGCCGTGCTGGCCCGGGCGGAGCGTGACCCCGCGGACGCCGAGGTGTTCGAGAAGGAGCTCCACGGCCAGATGCTGGAGTTCGCCACGCATCCGCAGTCCTCGCTGGCGAAGCTCCAGGAGGAGATCGTCCGCTGGCGGGCGGACGCCGCCCGGCACGCCGCCGGGACCGGCACCGCGGTCGCCGCGCTGGCCACCTCCCCGCTCCCGGTGAGCCCCAAGGTCAGCACCAGCGAGCGGTACCGGTGGATGGTCGACCGCTACGGCCTGGCCACCCAGGAACAGATGGTGTGCGGCTGCCACGTGCACGTGTCCGTGGAGTCCGACGAGGAGGGCGTCGCGGTCCTCGACCGGATCCGCAACTGGCTGCCCGTGCTCACCGCGCTGAGCGCCAACTCCCCGTTCTGGCAGGGCAAGGAGACCGGCTACCGCAGCTACCGCCGTCAGGTGTGGGAGCGCTGGCCCTCGGCCGGCCCGACCGAGCCCTTCGGCACCCCGGAGGAGTACCACCGCCGCACCGACGCGCTGGTCGCCACCGGGGCGGTCCTCGACCGGCACATGGCGTACTACGACGCCCGCCTGTCCGACGCCTACCCGACGGTCGAGATCCGCGTCTCCGACGTGTGCCTGGACGCCGACACCCCCGTGCTGATCGCCGCCCTCGCCCGCGGCCTGGTCGACACCGCCGCGGCGCAGTGGCGGTCCGGCACCGAGCCCGCCGCGCCCGCCAGCGTGAGCCTGATGAAGCTCGCGGCCTGGCAGGCCTCGCGTTCCGGTCTGGACGAGGACCTGCTCCACCCGCTCACCTTCCGCCCCGCGCCCGCCCGCGAGGTGGTCGGCGCGCTCCTCGAGCACCTCGACGAGGCGCTCGGCGAGGCGGGAGACCGGGACCTCGCCCACCGCACGGTGGACCGTCTCTTCGCCGAGGGCAACGGCGCCCGGTTCCAGCTCGAGCTGTGGCAGAAGACGGGAAGCCTGCGCGACGTGGTCGTGGAATCCGTCCGCCGCACCGCCGCCGGAGCGCCCTGACCCGGCCCCGAGCCGCCCTGGATCCTCGAGCAGCCTCCGGTCCCGCGCCGCCCCCGGTCCCGCGCCGCCTCCGGTCCGCGAAGCCCTTGGTCCGCGAAGCCCCCGGTCCGCCCCGTCCGGGGGCTTCGCCCTGCCGGGCGGGGGCAGCGGCCCAGGTGCATCTTTTGACATAGGTATCTGCTGATACCTATCCTGGCGGCATGTCCGATCACAGCGCGCTGCCCCGGCGCACCGACCGCGTGGCCTCCGGCCTCGCGGCGTGCCTGCCCGCGCTGCACCGGGCACTGGAACGGCGCGTGGCACGCGAGTACCACGTCCCCAAGCCCCCCGAGGCCCAGCTCGCCCTCCTGCGGTACGTGGAGGGCCACGACGGCGCCACGGTCCGCGAGGCCGCCGAGGCGCTCCAGATGAAGCCCAACAACGTGAGCGCGCTGGTGTCGCTCCTCACCGAGCAGGGCGAACTGGAGCGCCGCCAGGACGGCGCCGACAAGCGCGTCGCCCACCTGCACCTCACCGCGACCTCGCGTCGCCGGATCGCCGAGGTGCGCGAGCTGGAGGCCGGCGTCCTCGCCGAGGCGCTGCGCGCCCTCACCGACGGCGAACTGGACGCCCTGGGCTCCGCGCTGTCGGCCCTGGGATCCCTGGAGCGCGCCGTTCGCGACGGCGGCTAGGGCCCACCGCGCCCCGGTCGCCCGCAGGGGCGTTCCCCGTCCCTTTTTCTCCGGCGGTGCCGTCGGCCTGTTCCGCGGCGCCGCCGCGGCATCCCTTCATCCCGGACACCACCACGCCCGACGACCGGCAGGACGCCGCTCGTCCGGGCGGTGTTCGCGGTTCCCCCCTCCACAAGGCAAAGGCTCGATCCTCCATGGCTTCCACACTCGTGGACCCGTCTCCGCCGGCCGCCGCGCCCGCCCCGCGCCGGGGCAACCCCTGGCTCGCCCTGATCGCGGTGTCGTTCGGTCTGCTGATGGTGCAGCTCGACGGCTCGGTCGTCGCCATCGCCAACCCGGCGATCGGCCGTGACCTCGGCGCCAGCACCGCCGAACTGCAGTGGGTGACCAACTCCTACCTGCTGGCCCTCGCCGCCTCGATGATCCTGGGCGGCAAGCTCGGCGACCGGTTCGGCCGGCGTCTCCACTACCTGGCGGGCATCGGCGGCTTCGTCGTCACCTCGGTCGCCATCGGCCTGTCCGGCAGCATCGAGACGGTCATCCTCTTCCGCGCCCTGCAAGGTCTGTGCGGCGGCATCCTGATGCCCAACACCCTGGGCATCCTGCGCGCCGTCTTCGAGCCCCGGCGGTTCCCGGTCGCGGTCGGCATCTGGGGCATGGTCTCCGCCGTCTCCACCTCCCTCGGCCCGATCGTCGGCGGCCTGCTCGTCGAGAACGTCGGCTGGCAGTGGGTCTTCCACCTGAACGCGCCCATCGGCGTCGTCGCGCTCCTGTTCTCCGCGTGGGTCCTCGCCGAGTCCAAGAACCCCACCGGCCGCCACCGGTTCGACGTCGTGGGCGTGGTCCTGCTGGCCGCGGGTCTGCTCGCCCTGGTCTACGGCATCGTCAAGGGCGAGACCTGGGGCTGGACCTCCGCCGGCACCCTGGGCCTGCTCGCGGCCGGCCTGGCGGTCCTGGTGCTGTTCGGCCGGTACGAGACCCGCCAGGAGCACCCGCTGCTGCCGATGCGCCTGTTCCGCAACCGCTCGCTGACCATCGGCGCGGTGATGACGGTGCTCAACTTCTTCGTGATGCTCGGCGGCATCTTCTTCATCATGCTGTACCTCCAGAACGTCCGCGGATACACCCCGGTGGAGGCCGGCGTGGCCACCCTGCCGATGTCGCTGGCCTCCCTGGTCGCGTCACCGCTGGGCGCCCAGCTGAGCCAGCGGCTCGGCGCGCGGGTCTCGGTCCCGGTCGGACTGCTGCTGTCGGCCGTCGCGATGTTCTCCATGCTGACCTGGACCGTCGACTCGTCCTACGCCACCATGTGGGTCCCCTACATCGCGATGGGCCTCGGTGTGGGCATCGTGCTGCCGGCCACCGCCGACACCATCATCGGCAACGCTCCGGTGCGGGACGGCGGCGTCGCCTCCGGCCTGCAGTCCACGATGCTGCAGATCGGCGGCGCCCTCGGCACCTCGGTGCTGGTCTCGGTCATCGCCGGCCGGGTCGGCTCCTCGCTCTTCGCCGAACTCACCGGCGCGGGCGTTCCTCCCGCCGTGGCGCACGGCCTGGAGAAGGCGGAGGACGCGGTCACCATGGGCATTGCGCCCGTCTCCCCGGAGATGACCGCCGAGATCAGGGCCGCGGTGGTCGAGGGCGCGGCCCAGGCGTTCGTCAACGGGCTGCACGCCGCCGTGATCGTCACCGGAGTGCTGTGCGTCCTCGGCGCGGTCGTCGCCGCCGTCGGCATCCGCTCCCGCGTCCCGGCGGAGGAGCAGGCGGCCGCCGCGGAGGCCGCGGCACGCTGACACCCGGCACGGGGTGAAGGGCGACGCGCGCCCCGGGGGACGCTCCCGGGGCGCGCGTCGCCGCTTCCTCCCGGCCGGCTCCGGGCGCGTCGCCGGATCCCCCGAACCTCGCCGCTCCCGCCCCGCGCGTCGATTCGGCCGAACGGGTGAGCGCACGCCACAATGGGGGCCCAGCAGACGATCCGGACACGAGGCGGGGGACCGACGGTGATGAGCAGGCGCAGGCACGACGTCACCGATGAACAGTGGGAAGGCCTGGCCGAGGTCGTCCCGCTGCGGGGCCGGGACGCCTGGCCCTCCCAGGTGGACCACCGGGCGCTGCCCGCGCAGGCCACCGAACCCCGCCGCCGCTTCGTGGTGCTGCGGGTCAACGTCTTCGCCGACGCCCGCGAGGTCGCCGAGACCCTGATGGCGGGCGCCCCGGTGCTGCTCGACCTCTCCGGCGCCGAGCCCGACGTCGCCAAGCGCGTCCTCGACTTCTCGACCGGCGTGGTCTTCGGCCTGGCCGCCTCCATGCACCGGGTCGACCGGAACGTCTTCCTGCTCACCCCGCGCGGTGTCGAGGTGCAGGGTCTGATCGAGGGCCTCGGAGGCGGGAACTCCCGCTCTAGGCAAGGGTGACAGCGGCGGCGCGCGGGGGGTGACACCCCAGCGGCCGCTGACCGCGTCCCCCGATCGTAGGAAGGCCCACGGGGCGGAACGGTTCGCCGACCCGGCGCCCGCCTACGGTCCGGTCATGACCGTGTCCATGCCGTCCGACGCCCCTTCCCCCTCCCCGTTCCCGCACGAGGCGGAGGAGGCGTGGGTGCCCGCCCAGCGTGCCGTCGCCGGCCGGGCCCGCGTCACCGAACTCCGGCTGTCCGCCTTCGCCTCCCACCGGCGGCTGCGCGTCCCGCTCGACGCGCCCTTCACCCTGGTCGCCGGACCGAGCGGCAGCGGCAAGTCCGGTGTCCTGCGCGCCTACGAGGCACTGGCCCGGCTCGCCGCCGGGGCCGAACTGGGCGAGACGTTCCCCGACGCCCCCTCCTGCGTCCCCGACCGCGCCCGGCCGGACGGGCAGGGCCGCCGCGGCTTCCGCATCGGCTGCACCGCCGACGGCCCCGAGGGCCCGGTCGAACTCGACGTCGCCGTCCAGGTCGAGCCCGAACTGCGCATCGTGGGGGAGCGGCTGACCGGCGGCGGACTCACCCTGCTGGAGACCGCCCTGCGGGACCCCGGCCGCCGCGCGGTGCAGGCCGCCTGGCACACCGCGGGCGCCGCACCGGTCACCCGCGCGCCGCTGCCCGACGACCGGCTCGGCACCCCGCTGCTGCCGCTGCGGGTGGCCGGCAAGACCGAGGGCCAGCGCCGGGTGCTGGGGGCCGCCGAACAGATGGTGGTCGCCCTGCGGTCCGTCTTCGTGTGCCACCCGAGACCCGCCGTGATGCGGTCCGCCGTGCCCCTGGGCAGCGGGCGCCTGCTGCGCGGCTGCGACAACCTCGCCGACGTGCTGTTCCGCACCCGCTCGGAGTGTTCCCGGCGGCACGGGCTGCTGGTCGAGGCCGTGCGCGCCGGGTGCGCGGGGCCGGTCGCCGACCTGCTGGCCGACCGGACCACCGACGGGCGGGTGCGCGCCCTGATCGACCGGGGTGACGGCTCCCGCACCGACCTGGCGCGCCTCGGTGACGGTGAACTTCGGTACATCGCCCTCGCGTTGGTGCTGCTCACCGGGCCGGGCGTGCTGGAGGTCGACACCGTCGAGGTGCCCGAGGCATACCAGACGCTCACCGTGCTCGCCGACGGGTTCGGGCACGGGCTCGACGCCCGGCAGCGCCGCGAACTGCTGCGGCTGGCGGCCCGGATGTGCGAACGCGGGCACATCCGGCTGGTCGGCGCGGTCAACGACCTCTCCTGGGTGGAGGGCGAGGAGGGGAGCGACACGGCACGGGTGGTAGACCTTGCGCCATGACCGAGGAGCATCACCACCGTGATCTGGCCGCCCTGCAGCGGCGGTTGGCGGACTTCGCCGCCGCGCGCCGCTGGGAGCCCTTCCACACGCCCAAGAACCTCGCGGCGGCGCTCAGCGTGGAGGCGTCCGAACTGCTCGAGATCTTCCAGTGGCTGACGCCGGAGGAGTCGGCACGGGTGATGGAGGACCCGCGGCAGGCGCACCGGGTCGAGGACGAGATCGCGGACGTGCTCGCCTACCTGCTGCAACTGTGCACGGCGCTGGGGGTGGACCCGTTGTCGGCGCTGGATGCGAAGATCGGGCGCAACGAGGAGAGGTTTCCTACGCCCGGGGCGTGAACCGCGAAGATGTCGGTGGCGGTCCTTCACTCTCCGGAGTCGTGGAGCGGGACGTTCCCGCAGAGTTTTCCACAGATTTCCGGCATGGTCTGGCGTATTCGTGCCCGACCCTTCACTCTGGGTAGTGGAAGCGGTACGGCGTGCGCGGGGGCACGCGGAGCGAACGGGGGCGGCGTGGATGGACGCGGCACGACTCATCGAGGCGGGCAGACGCGCGCTGGCCGTCAGCGAGGAACCGCAGGCGGTGCTGGCCGAGGTGTGGCAGGCGCACGCCCTGGCCCAGGCGGTCGGCAGCCGCCTGGCGGTCTCCGGCCCGCCGGAGCTGCGCGGTGAGGCCATCGGCCTGACCGAGCTCGCCGGGCGGGGCTGCGGGGTGCTCGGGCCGGCCCCGTTCGGCGGCGAGCATCTCCGGGCGGCCCGGATCACCTCCCTGGGGGAGCCGTCCAAGGTGCTGGAGCTGCTGGGGGAGTTGCTGTCCGAGGCCGGCATAGCCATGATCGGCCTCGCCCCGGCGGCCGCCGACGACGACACCTACTGGCAGTGCATGGAGGCCATCGACGCGGCCGACGAGTCCCGCGACCGCGTCCTGCAGATGATCCGCCGCCTGTCCTGAACCGTGCCCCGCCCCGCAGTGGGTGGACTCCCCGTCCGCCCGGGCCGGGGCGACCCCGGTGGCCCGGTTACCCTTCGGGCGTGACGCAGCAACCCATGGCGCAGGAGCGGCGCCCCGCCAACGAGGGGTCCAAGGCGGCGGCCCGCAACCGGGCCGCCCTGGTCGCCGCCGCCCGGGAGATCTACGCGGCGCACGGCCTGGCCGCACCCCTGTCCGCGATCGCGCGCCGGGCCGGGGTGGGGCAGGGGAGCCTGTACCGGCACTTCCCCGACCGGGCCGCGATGGCGGCCGCCGTCCTGGAGGAGAACGTCCGGCAGATCGAGCGGGCGGCCGCCGCCGAGGACGCCGCCTTCGCCGGCGTCCTCGGTGTGCTGACCTGGCATCTCACCGAGTCGGCGGCCTTCATCGACCTGCTGCGCGCCGAGGGCGCCACCACCTGTCGCACCGACGGCCGCACGCACGCCCTGGTGCTGGCCGACCGGGTGGAGCGCGCCGTCCTGCGGCATCTGCCGCCCCCGCCCCGGCCCGCCGCGGCGGACGACCTCATGCTCGCCGTCGCCATGGTGTCCGGCGCGGTCACCGGCCTCACCCGGGAGGAACGGGAAGGCAGGGCCCTGGCGGCCTGGCGGCTGCTGGGCGTCGAGGTCGGGCCGGTACGGCCCTTCGACGCCTGACCCGCCGCCCACCTGACCCGCCGCCCGCTCGACCCGCCGCTGCTCGCCCCGCAGCCGTTCAGCCGCCGTTGGACTGCCGGGTCCCCTCGGCGAGCGCCTTGAACGTGTAGAGGTACCCTCCGGCGGGCCCGCTGACCGTCATGTACGCCTTCGTGCCGCCGGGCGTGATCGCCACGTTGGTCGCCGACTCCAGGCCCTCGGCGTCGGCCTCCGGCACCTCGACGGTCGCCAGGCGCTCCCCGTGCCGGTCGTACACCGCCATGGCGGGCCGGCCGTGCAGTGCCTGGTAGAGGTTGCCGTCCGCGTCCACGGCGATCGAGTCGGTCTGCGCGACGCCGCCGTCGACCCGGATCGCGGTGTGCCGGGACGCCACGCCGCCCTTCCCGTCGAGGAGGAAGTAGGAGATCCGGTTCTCCGTGAGTTCGGAGACCCACAGCCCGCGGTGCCTCTCGTCGAACGAGATCCCGTTGGGCGCCGCCATCCCGTCGGCCAGGACGGTGGCCTTCCGGGTGTCGCGGTCGATGCGCACCACGCGGCCCCGGTCCTCGCCCTCCCGGTAGCCGCGCGAGTCGCTGACGTACAGGTTGCCCTCCGGGTCGAAGGCGAGGTCGTCGGGGTTCATCCGCGCGCCGTCGACCTCACCGGAGAAGAAGGTCCGCGGATCGCTGCCGTCGGGGGCGAGGCTCAGGATCACCCCGCCGGCGAAGTCGGTGAGGTAGATGCGTCCGTCGTGCGGACCGAACTGCGCGGAGGTGTAGGCGCCCCGGCCGTCGGTGTGCAGCGCCCGTGAGGTCTTCCCGCGCACGTCGACGCTCATCAGCTTCGGCTCGCCCTCGGGCGCGGTGACGTCGACGACCAGCAGCCGGCCGTCCTCGCCGAAGGCGGGGCCCTCCAGCAGGGTCATCCCGGTCGCCTCGTGCACCTCGGTCAGCCGCATGAGCATCCTGGCGGGGACGGCCGCCGGCTTTCCGGCGCCGGACCTCCCGGCGCCCGCCCTCCCGTCGTCGTAGGAGGAGGCGGGGACCGTGCCGCACCCGGCGAGCGCCAGCACGCCGGCGGCGGCGAGCCAGGCCGGAAGCCGGATCGGGAATCGGAACGGGAGTCGCTGCATGGGGTGACCACTCTTCCTGTCCGCCGGGTACGGGCGCCGTGCGTCCGTCCTCGTACCGGACAGTGTTGTCCGGTAGGGGTACGGTAGCCGATGTGCCGCCGCCAATTCACGGGCGGCTGCGTCGAGTTGCGTGACAGGCCGGTACGCCGGCACCCCACTTCACAGAATCGAGGCCCCCTCGTATGACGACCCCTCAGGCGCCTTCCGGCCAGGAGCTCGCCGAGCTGAGGCAGCGTTACCGCCAGGAACGCGAACGGCGGGTGCGGCCCGACGGCGCCCGGCAGTACCGCGCCGCGGACGCCGAGTTCGGCTACTGGGCCGCCGATCCCTACGCGGGCGACGTCCCCGCGCGCGAGCCGCTGCGGGACACCGTGGACGTGGCCGTCGTCGGCGGCGGCTTCGGCGGCATCCTCGCCGGGGCCCGGTTGCGTCAGCGGGGCGTGGAGCGGGTCCGGATCGTCGAGAAGGGCGGCGACTTCGGGGGCACCTGGTACTGGAACCGGTACCCGGGCGTCCACTGCGACGTCGAGTCGCACGTGTACCTGCCGATGCTGGACGAGACCGGGTACGTGCCGGAGTGGAAGTACGCCCCCGGCGAGGAGATCCGCCGGCACGCCGTGCGCATCGCCGAGCGCTTCGACCTGTACCCGGACGCCCTCTTCTCCACCACGGTCACCTCCCTGACCTGGGACGAGGCCGCCGAGGTGTGGATCGTGGCCACCGACCGGGGCGACGAGTTCCGGGCCACGTACGTCGTCACGGCCACCGGCACCCTGTCCGAGCCGAAGCTGCCCGGCATCCCCGGCGTCGAGGACTTCAAGGGCCACACGTTCCACACCTCGCGCTGGGACTACGCCTACACCGGCGGCGGTCCGGACGGCGGCCTGACGGGGCTGGCGGGCAAGCGGGTCGGCGTCGTGGGCACCGGCGCCACCGGCGTGCAGGTCGTCCCGATGCTGGCCGAGGACGCCGGGCACGTCTACGTCTTCCAGCGCACCCCCTCGACCGTGGACGTGCGCGCCAACCGCCGCACCGGCGCGGAGGAGGTCGGCGCCGGCCGCGACGGCTGGGCGCGCGAGCGGCGGGAGAACTTCCTGCGCGTCGTCTCGGGCGAACCCGCCGGGCAGGACCTCGTGGCGGACGCCTGGACGGAGTCGGCCGGTCTGCTGGAGAAGCTCCTGCCGAGCTTCCGCCGCGACGGTGACCGCACGGCGTTCGAGGCGGCCTACGAGGCCGCCGACGCGGCCAAGATGAACGCGCTGCGCACCCGCGTCGAGCGCGCCGTCACCGACCCGGAGGTCGCCGAGAGGCTGAAGCCGTGGTACCGCTACGCCTGCAAGCGGCCCACCTTCTCCGACCTGTACTACCCGGCGTTCAACCGGGACAACGTCACACTGGTCGACACCGCGGACACCCACGGCCTGGAGCGCGTGACCGCCGAGGGCGTCGTGGTCGGCGGCACCGAGTACGCGCTCGACTGCCTGATCTTCGCCACCGGCTTCTCCGTCGGGGTGTCCGGTGTCGTCTCCGGCAGGCTCCCCGTCCACGGCCGGGGCGGCGTCCAGCTGCTCCACGCGTGGGCGGAGCGGGGGCCGCGCACCCTGCACGGCTTCACCAGCCACGGCTTCCCGAACCTCGTCCAGATGGGATCGCTGCAGAACGCGGCCAGCGTCAACTTCACGCACGTCCTGGACGAGCAGGCGGTGCACGCGGCGGCGCTGGTCGCGGCGGCCGAGGCGGCGGGCGCGGTGGTGGAGCCCAGCCGGGAGGCGGAGGACGCCTGGCTCGCCGTCCTCGCCGAGGGGGCGCCGCACCACGAGTGGTTCCACGCTCAGTGCACGCCGGGGTACTACAACCGGGAAGGGCTCGGCCGTCCCGACGGGCCGTCCGCCTACCCGCACGGCGCGGTCGCCTTCCACGACCTGCTGCGCCGGTGGCGTGCGGAGTCCCTGGGCGAGATCCTCCGGGACCGGGTCTCCGGCGGGTCCTGACGGCCTCCGCGCGGCGGGCCCGGCGGACGGTGACGGTCGCCGCGGCGACCGGTCCGCGGACACTCCACCGCCCCAGGTGCTCCTGCCCCACCCCGTGGACAGAATTCCGCCTGCCGGGGCGGGGGAGGGGCCCACGGACACGGCGAGGGGCCGCCGCGCGACGCGCGGCGGCCCCTCGCCGTGACCGGCCGGTGTCACCGCCAGGTGAGGACCGGAGCCTCCCCGGTGGCGCGGGAGGCCAGGACGGAGCGCTTGCGGCCGTAGCCGAGGTACAGGGCGAGACCCGCCGCCAGGAACCCGGCGAACTGCACCCAGGTGGACAGCCCCGTCTCGTACATCAGGTACAGGCAGAACAGCACGCCCAGCCCCGGCAGCACCGGCCCGAGGGGCACCCGGAACGGCCGCGCCAGCCCGGGCTCCCGCCGCCGCAGCGCGATCACCGCGACGTTGACGGCGGCCATGGCGCCCAGCGTGCCGATGGTGGACAGGTCGATCAGGCCGTCCAGCGGCACGAACGCCGCGACCAGTCCGAAGACCACGCCGACGACGACCGTGCCGGTCACCGGCGTCGAGGTCTTCGGCGAGACCTTCTCGAAGAGCCGCGGCATCAGGCCGTCGCGCGACATCGACATCAGGATCCGGCTCTGCCCGTAGGTCACCGCCAGCGTCACCGAGGCGATGGCCACCACCGCGCCGAAGGCGATGACCGCCCCGCCGATGTCGGAACCGGTGACCACGTCGACCACGTGGGACAGCGCGGCCGGCCGGCTGCCCACCTCCTCGGAGCCGATGGCGCCGATCGCCGCGAGGGCCACGGCGCAGTACAGGACGGTCACCAGGCCGATGCAGACCAGGATCGCGATCGGCACGTCGCGGCGCGGGTTGCGCGACTCCTCGCCCGCCGTCGTGATGGCGTCGAAGCCGATGTAGGAGAAGAACGCCGCCGAGGTGGCCGCGCCGACGCCCGCCACGCCCTCGGGGGCGAACGGGCTGAGGTGCCCGTCCTGGAAGGCGCTGAACCCGACCGCGCAGAACACCAGCAGGATGGTGATCTTGACGACCGCCATCACGGCGGTGGCGCGGGCGCTCTCCCGCACACCGCGGACCAGCAGCAGCGTGGCCAGGCCGATCAGGACGACGGCCGGCAGGTTGGCGACGCCGCCCTCGGTGGGCCCGTGCGAGAGGGCGGCGGGGAGCTGGAAGCCCAGCAGGCTGTCCAGCAGCTCGTTGACGTACTCGCTCCAGCCGACCGCCACCGCGGAGATGGAGATGCCGTACTCCAGCAGCAGGCACCAGCCGACCAGGAACGCCGCCGTCTCGCCGAGACCGGCGTAGGCGAACGAGTAGGACGAACCGGCCACCGGGATGGCGCCGCCGAGCTCGGCGAAGGAGAAGGCGGTGAAGACGCAGGTGACGGCGGCGAGGACGTAGGAGACGACGACCGCGGGGCCCGCCTCGGCGACCGAGCCGGACAGGCCGACGAAGATGCCGGTGCCGACCACGGCCCCGATGCCGAAGCAGATGAGGTGGAAGAGGCCCATCGTCCGCTTCAGGCCGTGACCCTCGAGGTCATGGCCCGATTCGGCGATCAGGAGCTGGGACGGCTTGACGCGTGGTGCGGGCATGCGGGTGGTGCTCGTTTCTGGGTGGTGCGGGGCGCGACGGGGTGGGTCGCGGCGCGACGGGGTGGGTCGCGGGTCGGGCGGCACAGGAAGGGATGGTTCCACGCCGCCCGGCGGTCGGGCCCCCGCGGCGCGACGGCCGCGGGGGGAGGATCACGGGGTCCGGTGCGTCACCGGCCGAGCGCGGCGACCATGACGGCCTTGATGGTGTGCAGGCGGTTCTCCGCCTCGTCGAAGACGACCGAGTGCTCCGACTCGAAGACCTCGTCGGTGACCTCCAGGGAGTCCAGGCCGTACTCGGCGTGGATCCGCCGGCCGACCTCGGTGCCGAGGTCGTGGAAGGCGGGGAGGCAGTGCAGGAACCGCACGTCCGGGTTGCCGGTGGCGCGCAGCACGTCCATGGTCACCGCGTACGGCGACAGCGCGGCGATCCGCTCGCCCCAGACCTCCTTGGGCTCGCCCATGGAGACCCAGACGTCGGTGGCGACGAAGTGGGCGCCCCGGACGCCCTCGGCGACCTCCTCGGTCAAGGTGACGCGCGCCCCGCTGATCTCCGCCAGCTTGTGGGCCCGGGCGACGACCTCCTCGGCCGGCCAGTAGGCGCGGGGCGCGACGATCCGCACGTCCATGCCGAGCAGGGCGCCGGTGATCAGGTACGAGTTGCCCATGTTGAACCGGGCGTCGCCCAGGTAGGCGAAGGCGGTCTCCTCCAGCGGCCGGTCGCCGTGCTCGGTCATGGTGAGCACGTCGGCGAGCATCTGGGTGGGGTGCCAGTCGTCGGTCAGGCCGTTGAAGACCGGCACGCCCGCGTGCGCGGCGAGCTCCTCCACCTTGGCCTGGCTGTCGCCGCGGTACTCGATCCCGTCGTACATCCGGCCCAGCACCCGGGCGGTGTCCTTGACGGACTCCTTGTGCCCGATCTGCGAGGCCGACGGGTCCAGGAAGGTCGTCGAGGCGCCCTGGTCGGCGGCGGCGACCTCGAAGGCGCAGCGGGTGCGGGTCGAGGTCTTCTCGAAGATCAGCGCGATGTTGCGGCCCCGCAGGTACTGGGTCTCGCTCCCGGCCTTCTTGGCCGCCTTCAGCTCGGCGGCCAGCTCTACCAGACCGCGGAACTCCTCACGGGTGAAGTCCAGCTCCTTGAGGAAGCTGCGGCCGGCGAGGGCGGAGGGGAGGAGGGGCATCACAAGCTCCTGGGCTGCTGCGGGGATGCTGGAATTCTATACGACGGGAAGAATGATTATTCACCCCGAGGTGGAAAGCGAGACCCTACACCGGATCCCGCTCCACCGGACAGCTCATGCAGCGCGGCCCGCCCCGCCCCCGTCCCAGCTCGTTGCCCCGGATCTCGATCACCTCGACCCCCTGCTTGCGCAGGTGCGTGTTGGTGGTGGTGTTCCGCTCGTAGGCGACCACCACGCCCGGCTCCACCGCCAGCACGTTGCACCCGTCGTCCCACTGCTCCCGCTCCGCCGCGTGGACGTCCTGGGTCGCGGTCAGCACCCGGATCTCGCTCAGGTCCAGCGCCGAGGCGATCGCCCGGTGCATGTGCTCCGGCGGATGGTCGGCGACCTCGATCCGCCGCCCGGCGCCGCCCGGCGTGATCGTGTAGGAGCGGAGCATGCCGAGGCCCGCGTACTGGGTGAAGGTGTCCCGGTCCACCATGGTCATCACGGTGTCCAGGTGCATCGTCGCCCGGCGCTTCGGCATGTCCAGCGCCACCACGGTGCGCGCCGAGCCGGTGGCGAAGAGCTTGTGGGCGATCATCTCCACCGCCTGCGGGGTGGTCCGCTCGCTCATCCCGATCAGTACCGCCCCGTTGCCCATCACCAGCACGTCGCCGCCCTCGATGGTCGACGGGTAGTCCGCGTGCCCCTGCGACCAGATGTGGAACTCCTCACGGCGGAAGAGCGGATGGTGCCGGTAGATCGCCTCGAAGTGCACCGTCTCGCGCCGCCGGGCCTGCCAGCGCATCGCGTTGATGGACACCCCGTCGTAGATCCAGGCCGAGGTGTCGCGGGTGAAGAGGTGGTTGGGCAGCGGGTCCAGCAGGAAGTCGTCCAGCTCCATCACGTGGAACCGGACGGAGACGGGCTCCGGGTGCTCGTCCAGGTACTCCCGCTTGGTCATGCCGCCGATCAGCGCCTCGGCCAGCCGGCCGGACGGCAGCGCCTCGAAGACGGATCTCAGGTGGCCGGTGGCGAGCGGGCCGAACTCCCGGGTGTCGAACACCTCGTCCAGGACGAGGGCGCGGGCCTCGGGGAAGTCCAGTGTCTCGGCCAGCAGGTCGCCGAAGAGGTGCACGGCGACGCCGCGCTCGCGCAGCACCGAGGCGAAGGCGTCGTGCTCCGCCTGGGCGCGCCGCACCCAGAGCACGTCGTCGAAGAGCAGGTCGTCCTTGTTGCTGGGCGTGAGCCGTTTCAGCTCCAGGCCCGGACGGTGCAGCACGACCCGGCGCAGCCGGCCGGCCTCTGAGTCGACGTGGAATCCCATGCCACTCATCCTGACCGCGACGGCCCGACTTCATCCCTGTTCACCTGCTCCTTCCGCCCGCAAGCAGCAGCCCCGGCCCGCCCGGAGCTTTACGCCGGACAAGATCCGTGCGAAGTTGCGGCATTGCGCCATGGCATGAACCCGCCGTGCCCGGGCGGGACAGGAACGAGTGGGGGCCACGATGATCCAGGATGTGCTGGGACTGACGGAGAACGAGTCGAACGCCTACCGCGAGCTGCTGCGCCGCCCCTCCTGTTCCGCCGGGGAACTGGCCGGGGTGCTGGAGGTGCCCGAGGGTGAGGCGGCGCGGCTGATGGGCCGTCTGGAATCGCTGGGCCTGGCCGCCCGCAACGGGCAGGCGCCCGGCCGGCTGAGCGCCTCCCCGCCCCGGCTCGCCCTCGGCTCGATGCTGGTCCACCAGCAGAACGCGCTGCGGCTCGCGGAACTCGAACTCGGCTCGCTGGAGGAGGTGTACCGGGCGACCATGGCCGAGCGGTCCTCCTCCGACGTCCTCGACGTGGTCCGCGGCGCGGACGCCACCCGGCAGCGGCTGGAACAGCTCCAGACCGGGGCGCGCAGCGAGTTCCTCTGCCTCTCCCAGGCCCCCGCCCGCTTCGTCTCCGTCGCCGAGAACACCGCCACCGAGGCCGCCGCGGCGGCGCGCGGGGTCGCCTACCGGGTGGTGCTGGAGCGCCGGATGCTGGAGGAGAGCGAGGGCATCGTCGAGGAGCTGGAGCGCGCGGCCGAAGCGGGGGAGGAGGTGCGGGTCACCGACTCCGTCCCGGTCAAGCTGGTGATAGCCGACCGCGAGCTGGCGATGGTGCCGATGGGCGGCCGGGGCGACGCGGCGGACGGCGCCCTGCTGGTGCGGCCCAGCGGTCTCCTCGACGCCCTGATGGGCCTCTTCGAGCTCGTCTGGCACCGCAGCTCGCGCTTCACGGCGCCCCGGGCGGGGCAGGTGCTGGAGTCCACGTCGAGCGCCCTGGACGAGACGGACGCCCGCATCATGAGCCTGCTGGTCGCCGGGCTCACCGACCAGGCGGTCGCCGTCCGCCTCGGCCTGTCGTTGCGCACCGTGCAGCGCCGGGTGGGCCAGCTGATGAAGCTCACCGGCGCCCAGACCCGCCTCCAGCTGGGGCTTCAGGCCGCGCGCCTCGGCTGGGCATGAGCGCCCGGACCGGCCGCGGAGCCCCCCGCCGCGGCCCCCCGGTGACACTCCGTCATGCCCGCCCGCCTAAAATGATCAACGTGTCCGACCAGCGCGCTCCCCGATCCCTCATCGTCACGCTCTACGGCGCGTACGGCCGTCACCTGCCAGGACCGCTGCCCGTCTCGGAGCTGATCCGGCTGCTCGCCGCGGTCGGCGTCGACGCCCCCGCCGTCCGCTCGGCGGTCTCCCGGCTCAAGCGGCGCGGCATGCTCGTCCCCGCCCGCACCTCCTGCGGCGCGGCGGGCTACGAGCTCTCCGCGGACGCGCGGCAGCTGCTGGACGACGCCGGACGCCGGCTGCTCGCCGGCCCGCCCGGGGACGAGGGCTGGCTGCTCGCCGTCTTCTCCGTGCCGGAGACACTGCGGCAGCGCCGCCACGTACTGCGCACCCGGCTCGCCCGCCTCGGGTTCGGCGCGGCCGCGCCGGGCGTGTGGATAGCCCCGGCCCGCGTCCACGACGAGACCCGGCACACCCTCGGCCGGCTGGGCCTCGACGCCTACGTCGACCTCTTCCGCGGCGAGCACCTCGGGTTCCCGCCCACCGGGGAGGCGCTGGCCCGCTGGTGGGACCTCGCCGCCATCGCCGCCCGCTACGAGGACTTCCTCGACCGGCACACCGGGCTGCTGCGGGAATGGGAGCAGCGGGCCGACACCCCCGCGGAGGAGGCCTACCGGGACTACCTGCTGACCCTCGACGCCTGGCGCGAGCTGCCGTACGCGGATCCGGGCCTGCCGCCGCGGCTGCTGCCCGCGGACTGGCCGGGGCCGCGCGCCGCCGCGCTCTTCGGCGCCCTGCGCGAACGGCTGCGCGAGGGCGCGTGCAGCTTCGTCGGGCAGGCCTGAGGCTTCGTCGCCGGAGCCCTCGTCGCCGGAGGCCTTGTCACCGGGCCTCGTCGTCGGAGCCCCGCCGTCGGGGGCGCGGGTGCCGGACGGCAGGCCGTGGTATCCGGTCGCCGACTGCGGAGAGGAAACCGACCGGTGATCACACTGAGCGCGGTGGCAGGGGTGGCCCTGATCGAACTGGGGATGGCCCTGACGCCGGGACCGAACATGGTCCACCTCGCCTCCCGCGCGATCACCCAGGGCCGCAGGGCGGGCCTGGTGACCCTCGGCGGGACCGCGGTCGGGTTCCTGTGCCACCTGCCGGCCGCGGCCGCGGGCCTGTCCGCCCGGCCCCGCGTCATGGCCGTCCAGCGGTTCACGGCGCGCGGCCTGCTCGGCGTCTTCGCGCTGCGCACCGCCCTCTCCCGTACCCCGGCACCCGCCTGACCGGCGGCGCGACGAGTGGGCGGACGGCCCTCGCCGCGGCCGGTGACCGGAAGCGGTGACCGATCGCGCAGACGCCGCTTCGGGGCGGACCGGCGTGCTGGTTAGGCTGGCCGCCATGTCTGAACATGTACGACTGCGCCCCGTCGCCGAGAGGGATCTCGACCTCTTCGAGCGTCTTCACGAGGACCCCGCGGAGGCCGGGGAGCTGGGCTTCTTCGGCCACCGCAACCCGGGGCAGCTCCGCCGCCAGTGGTCGGAGCGGGGCTTCCTCACCGCGGAGGGCGGGCGGCTGGCCGTCGCCCACGCCGACGACGACCGGTTCCTCGGTGAGGTCCAGTGGCACCAGGTGCTGCAGGGACCGGCGTCCCCGTGCTGGAACATCGGGATCCTGCTCCTCACCGCCGAACGCGGCAACGGGTACGGCAAGCGCGCCCAGCGCCTCCTCGTCGAGTACCTCTTCGCCCACACCCAGGTGAACCGTGTCGAGGCGGGCACCGAGGTGGCCAACGTCGCCGAGCAGAAGGCCCTGGAGTGGGCGGGCTTCACCCGTGAGGGCGTGCTGCGGGGCGCGTGCTTCCGCGGCGGTGCCTGGCGGGACATGGTGGGGTACTCGGTGCTGCGCGCGGAGGTCGTCCCCCAGGCGTGACGCCCCCTCCCGTGCGGGAGCGCGGGAGGGGGCGGTGGAGGCGGTGCGTGCGTACGCGCCGCCTCCACTCCGGGCGGCCCGCCGGGCCCCGCGCCCCGGTCGCGGTGCGGGTGCCCCCGGCCGCCCTACAGCCGGGGGTCCACCGGCTCGGACTCCAGCGACAGGACCGCGAACACCGCCTCGTGGACCCGCCACAGCGGTTCCCCCTCGGCGAGGCGGTCCAGTGCCTCCAGCCCCAGCGCGTACTCGCGCAGCGCCAGCGACCGCTTGTGCCCCAGGTGCCGCTGCCGCAGCCGCTCCAGGTTGTCCGGCCGTGTGTACTCCGGACCGTAGATGATCCGCAGGTACTCCCGGCCCCGGCACTTGACGCCGGGCTGCACCAGCCGTCCCTCCGCGTCCCGCACCGTCGCGCCGAGCGGTTTGACGACCATGCCCTCGCCGCCCCGGCCGGTCAGGTCCAGCCACCAGTCGACGCCGGCGGCCACCGAGGCGGGGTCGGCGGTGTCCACCAGCAGCCGCCCGGTGCGCCGCAGCAGCCCGCTGCCGTCGGCCTCCACCAGCCGGTCCAGCCACGCCAGCTGCTCGTCGTGCGGCACGCCCGCGAGACTGCGGCCCCGCCCGGCCAGGAGCTGGAACGGCGCGAACCGCACGCCCTCCAGACCCTCGGTGCTCCAGCAGTACCGGCGGTAGGCGTCGGTGAACGCCCCCGCGTCCGCCGCCCGTTCACGCTGCCGGGCGAGCAGCCCCGACACGTCCACGCCGCGCGCCCCCGCCGCCTCCAGCGCGGCCAGCGCGCCCGGGAAGACCGCCCCGGAGGCGGCCCCCACCGCCGCGTACTGGTTGCGCAGCAGCCCGGCCGCCTTCAGCGACCAGGGCAGCAGCTCGCCGTCCAGCAGCAGCCAGTCGGTGTCCAGCTCCGCCCACAGCCCGGCGCCGTCGATCGCCGAGCGGAGCCGGCCGAGGACCTCCTCGGTGACCTGCCCGTCGTCGAAGAACGGCCGCCCGGTGCGGGTGTAGAGTGAACCGGTGGGCCCGTCCACGCCGAACCGTTCCCGGGCCGCCGCCGCGTCCCGGCAGACCAGGGCCACCGCGCGCGAGCCCATGTGCTTCTCCTCGCACACCACCCGCCCGACACCGGCCGCCGCGTACTGCGCGAACGCCTCCGCCGGGTGCTCCAGGTAGCCGTCGGCCCCGGAGGTCGCCGTCGGCGCCATGGTCGGCGGCAGGTACGGCAGCAGCCGCGGGTCCACCGCGAACCGGCTGATCACCTCCAGCGCGGCCGCCGCGTTCTCCTCGCGCACCGAGATCCGTCCGGCGTGCCGGGTCTCCACGATCCGCCGGCCCCGCACGTCGTCCAGGTCCAGCGGACGCCCCTGGTGGCCGCCCGGTGCCTCGTTCACCAGCGGCTTCACCGGCTCGTACCAGACCCGCTCGGCCGGCACCTCCACCAGCTCCCGCTCCGGGTAGCGCAGCGCGGTCAGCTTGCCGCCGAAGACGACACCGGTGTCCAGGCAGATGGTGTTGTTGAGCCAGGTGGCCGTCGGCACCGGGGTGTGGCCGTAGACGACCGCGGCCCGGCCCCGGTAGTCCTCCGCCCACGGGTAGCGCACCGGCAGCCCGAACTCGTCGGTCTCCCCGGTGGTCTCGCCGTACAGGGCGTGCGAGCGCACCCGCCCGGAGGTCCGGCCGTGGTACTTCTCCGGCAGACCCGCGTGGCAGACCACCAGCCGGCCCTCGTCGAGCACGTAGTGGCTGACCAGCCCGTCGATGAACCTGCCGACCCGCTCCTTGAACTCCTCGCTCTCGCCCTCCATCTGGGCGACCGTCTCGGCCAGGCCGTGGGTGTGCTGGACCTGGCGGCCCCGCAGGTAGCGGCCGAACTTGTTCTCGTGGTTGCCCGGCACGCACAGCGCGTTCCCGGACTCCACCATCGACATCACCCGCCGCAGCACACCCGGCGAATCGGGACCGCGGTCCACCAGGTCGCCGACGAACACGGCGGTCCGCCCCTCGGGGTGCACGCCGTCGGTGTAGCCCAACTTCGCCAGCAGCGACTCCAGTTCGATGGAGCAGCCGTGGATGTCGCCCACGATGTCGAACGGACCGGCCAGATGGGTCAGGTCGTTGAACCGCTTCTCGGTGACCAGGGTGGCGTTCTCGACCTCCTCGACGCCGCGCAGCACGTGCACCTTGCGGAAGCCCTCGCGCTCCAGGTGCCGCAGCGAGCGCTTCAGTTCGCGGGTGTGCCGCTGGACGACCCGGCGCGGCATGTCCGCCCGGTCCGCGCGGGCGGCGTTGCGCTCCGCGCACACGGATTCCGGCACGTCCAGCACGATGGCGACGGGCAGCACGTCGTGCTCGCGCGCCAGCCGGACCAGCTGCCCGCGGGCCTCCTGCTGCACGTTGGTGGCGTCCACCACCGTCCGCCGGCCGGCCGCGAGCCGCTTCCCGGCGATGTAGTGCAGGACGTCGAAGGCGTCCTTGGTGGCGCTCTGGTCGTTCTCGTCGTCGGACACCAGCCCGCGGCAGAAGTCCGAGGAGATCACCTCGGTGGGCCTGAAGTGCCGCCGCGCGAACGTGGACTTGCCGGAGCCGGAGGCGCCGATCAGCACCACCAGGGACAGGTCGGTGACGGGCAGGACACGCCCGGCGGGCCGGGCCTCCTGCACAGGTGCGTCGGTCATGCCGATGCCTCCTCACGGGTCGCGTGCCCGGAACGGGCGCGGGCCGGACCGGCGTGCCGCTCGGATCCGGTGTCCGCGCACAGGGTGAACAGGGCGAGCTGGGTCGGCGGCCCCACCTCGGGGTCGTCCGGGCCGACGGGCCGGTACTCCACGTCGTAGCCGAACCGGGCCGCGACCGAGTCCGCCCAGGCGCGGAACTCCTCACGGCTCCACTCGAACCGGTGGTCGCCGTGCCGGACGTGGCCGGCCGGCAGCGACTCCCAGCGCACGTTGTACTCGACGTTCGGGGTGGTGACGACGACGGTGCGGGGCCGCGCCGAGCCGAACACGGAGTACTCCAGGGCCGGCAGCCGCGGCAGGTCCAGGTGCTCGATCACCTCGCTGAGCACCGCCGCGTCGTACCCCTTGAGCCTGCTGTCGGTGTAGACCAGCGATCCCTGGAGCAGCCGGACCCGCGACGCCTGCCGCTCGCCCATCCGCTCCAGCCGCAGCCGGCGCGAGGCGATGGCGAGCGCCCGCACCGACACGTCCACCCCGACGACCTCGTCGTACCGGGTGTCCTTCAGCAGCTCCCGCACGAGATGGCCCTCACCGCAGCCCAGGTCCAGGACCCGGGCGGCGCGCCGCTCGCGCAGCGCGGCCAGGATCGCCTCCCGGCGCTGCCGCGCCAGCGGCACGGGGCGCTCCCCGGCGGCGGCTTCCTCGGCGGCGGCTTCCGTGGCGCCGACTTCCATGGCGGCGGCGTCGGAGTCGGGCCCGGTGTCCGCACCGGCCTCGGGCTCCGCCTCGGCGGGCACCGCGTTGTCGATCTCCTCGACCTCGGTGTCGTCCGCCTGCGCCAGCCGCAGCAGCTCCTGGCGTTCGGTCTCCAGCCTCTCCTCCGCCTGCCGGGTCAGCGACCACCGGCGCGCCAGGTACCGGTTGGTGATCAGCCGCTGCTGCGGGTGGTCGGACAGCCAGCCCTCACCCGCCCGCAGCAGCTTGTCGACCTCGTCGGGGGAGACCCAGTAGTGCTTGGCGCCGTCCAGCACCGGCAGCAGCACGTACAGGTGGCGCAGCGCCTCCGCCACCGTCAGCCGGTCCGACTCCAGGACCAGCGAGACGTACCGGGAGTCGCCCCACTCGGGGAACGTCACGTCCAGCGGTACCGGCCGCACGACGGCCGTCCAGCCCAGCGGCTCGAACAGCCCGGTCACCAGCTCCGGGCCGCCCCGCGCCGGCAGCGACGGGATCTCCACCCGCAGCGGCAGCGCCCGGCCGGGCAGCTCCGGACGCGCCGCGCACTGCCCCTTCATCGCCGTGGAGAACACCGTGCTCAGCGCCACCGCCAGCAGCGAGGACGCCGCGTACGGGCGGTCGTTGACGTACTGGGCGAGCGCCGAGTCCGGCGCCCCGCCGCGCCCCTTGCCCCGGCCGCGGCGCACCAGCGCGACGGGGTCGACCTCCAGCAGCAGCGCCGCCGTGCAGCGCTCCTCGGTGGCCTCCGGGTAGACGACGTGCGCGGTGCCGTAGGACGTGGAGAAGGGCTGCGCCTTGTCGGGATGCTTGTGCAGCAGGAACCCGAGGTCGGTGGCCGGGCTCCCCGGCGTGCCGGTGGCGGTGATGGTCAGGAACATCCGGGCTCCTCTCCCGTTCGGCCCGCACGGCGTCGGCGACGACCGCGGCGGGACGCGCGAAACCCCCGGGACACGCTGTCCCGGGGGTTCGCAGGACGACGCCGCTCACCATCGCACAACGGGTGCGACCTGCGCCCTTCGTTTATCCGGCCGTGCGGCGAGGGACGTCAGCCGAGCTGGCTCTGCACCTGGGAGGCGATCAGTTCCAGGTGGTCCAGGTCCTCCAGGTCGAGCAGCTGGAGGTAGACGCGCTGCGACCCGGCCTCGGCGTAGCGGCCGATCTTCTCGACGACCTCGGCGGGGGAGCCCGCCAGGCCGTTGAGCTTCAGCTCGTCCACCTCACGGCCGATCCGCCCGGCGCGGCGGGCCACCTCGGCGTCGTCGCGGCCCACGCACACCACCAGGGCGTTGGAGTAGGTCAGGTCGTCGGCGGCCCGGCCGGCTTCCACGGCGGCGGCGCCCACCCGCTCGAACAGGGCCTTGCTGTCCTCGACGGAGATGAACGGCGCGTTGAACTCGTCGGCGTAACGGGCGGCCAGCCGCGGGGTGCGCCTGGCGCCGGTGCCGCCGATCAGGACCGGCACCTTGGACTGCGCCGGCTTCGGCAGGGCGGGGGAGTCGGTCAGGTCGTAGTACGTCCCGTGGTGGCTGAAGGTCTTGCCGACCTCGGTGGCCCACATCCCGGTGACGATCTCCAGCTGCTCCTCCAGGCGGGCCAGCTTCTCCTTGGGGAAGGGGATGCCGTAGGCCTTGTGCTCGTCCTCGTACCAGCCCGCGCCCAGGCCGAGTTCGATGCGCCCGCCGGACATCTGGTCGACCTGCGCGACCTGGATGGCGAGCACGCCGGGAAGGCGGAAGGTGCCCGCCGTCATCAGCGTGCCGAGGCGGATCCGCTTGGTCTCCCGGGCGAGGCCGGCCAGGGTGATCCAGGCATCGGTCGGGCCGGGCAGGCCGGTGACGTCGCCCATGTGCAGGTAATGGTCGGAGCGGAAGAAGGCGTCGAAGCCGAGGTCCTCGGTGGCCTTCGCGACCGTGAGCAGGGTGTCGTAGGTCGCCCCCTGCTGGGGCTCGGTGAAGATTCGCAGGTCCATGCCCCCATCCTGCACCCGATCGCGGGCGGAGGTCACACCGCGCCCACCGGTCCCACGTTCCCCGTGCTCACCGGCAGAGTGAAAAAGCGTCAACCCGGCGACGGTTCGATGGCCGATGCAGTGACCGCCATCTGGGGTGATCGTTGGTTCGGGCGGAGCCGGGCCGACCCGGCTCCGCCCCGGTGCTCCGACGCCGGGGCGTCTGTCGCGTTCGCCCCTTCGGGGCCAGGGCCTGGGAGCCTTTTCATGCCGGAAGAGACCGTGCCGCAGTCCGCTGCGTCGAGTGTGCAGAGCGTCCCGCAGCAGCCGGCGGGCCTGCTGCAGCAGATGGAGGAGCTGATGGCCGCTCTCAACGCGGACCTCTCCGACCTGGGGGCGGCCCTCGGTGGCCGCCCGGAGGACCGCGACGTGCTCTGACCGTCAGGTGGCCCCGCGGCGGGGCCGCGCCGACACGGTCGGAACACCGGCGAGCCCCCGCCGGTGCGCCCGCCCCGCCACCCCGCCGCCGGGCCCCTCACGTACCCCTCACGTACCCCTCGGCCAGAGCACCGCCTGGGCGACGACGACGCGCTCGCCGTCGAAGGTGACGGCGGGTCCTTCGTGCAACTCGTAGCCGAGAGCGAGCGCTTCGCTCACCCGTCGGCAGAACGCGGCGTCGTCCGGTCCGGTCAGGACGCGGTAGACGGGCAGTCCGTCCGGTGGTGTGCTCATGCGGCCAAGGATCTCAGACCCGCCGGCCGTGCCGCCCCGGCCCTTCACCGGACCGGCCCCCCGCCTCGCCCGGGCATCCCGGCGTCCCGGGGGATCCCGTCGGCACGGAGTCGACCGACGTGTCGTATCAGAGGTGACGAGCCGGGCGTTTCTCCGGCAAAGGTTGACGGACAAAGTCAACGTCCGGCGGATGAATGCCGCCCCTCGCCGCTCCTAGAGTCGCGGCTCAACGGATCCCCACCGGGGATCCTCTACTCCACTCGGAGGGGCACATGTTCTTGCGCACCCGTGCGGGACGCAACACCGCGTCCGTCCTGACCACCCTTCTGCTGCTCGGAGGTATGGGGGCCGCCACAGCGGGCACGTCGCACGCCGGCTCACAGGCCGTCTACTGCAACGTCTACGGCGGCGTCAACGGAGGCGGCCAGGGCGTCATGAAGGGGACCTACAACCTCAAGAACGGCCCCTCCGCCTCCTGTCCCAACCAGCGCAGCGTGAGCACGAACACCACGTTCTACTTCTGGTGCGGCGGCTACAACGACGCCGGGAACCTGTGGCTGTACGGACGCGTGGCGGGGGGAAGCAGCGCCTCGGACTACGGCTGGATGTCCGCCGACAACTTCAAGTCCTGGCCCACCGGCTGGTCGTACTGCTGACCGGTCGTGAGGACGGCGACCGTGCGTTCCTCAGGGGCGGACCCCCTGAGGAACGCGCGGTGGCCACCCCCTGCCTAGGCGGTGTCGGGTGCGATCCTGCCCATGCACAGGCGGACGTTCAGTTCGGGTGACCCGTCCACGGTGAAGTAGTGGTCCCTCTTGTGGTGGGGGACCCGCTCGCAGTCGGCCGGGGAACTCTCGCCCTCGATGCGGCTGACCACCACGAATCCGCCCGGACGGCACTGCTCCACGGTCGCCTTGCCGTCGGGGCCGCCGCCGACGCAGTCGCCCCGGTCCGCGTTGTACGCGGCGCCGTCGCGGTGGCGGTACACCAGACAGACCGTCATGTCCGGACCGCGGACGGCGTAGCGCCACTCGACGTGGTCGACGTAGTCGCACACGCTGCGGTCGGTGGTGTTCTCGAAGGCGCGCAGGACCTCGAACACGTCACCCCCACCGCACCCGGCCGGCTTGAAGTCCATGTCCCGCATGGTCCCGGCGTTGCGGAAGCAGTCGCCCCGGGACACGTCGACGAAGGCGTGGCCGGGCTCGGCCGCGTCGTCGGACGGGCTCGCCTGGTGCGTGGCCCCGGTGTTGCCGGTGCCGCTGGTGCCGTCCGGGTCGGACAGCGCGGTCACGATCCACCAGGCGCCGAACACCGCGACCGCCACGAGCGCGAGGACGGCGAGCGGCGCCCGCCAGGAGCGCGGGGGGTGCGCGGTCGCTTCCGGCTCCGGTTCCGGTTCCAGAGGGTCGGTGGCCTGCGTCGGCTCGGTCGCCTGTGTCGCGTCCGTGGTGAAGATTTTTGTGGGGTCGAGGTCGTGTGGTCCGGGGAGGACGGTGGTGGGTTCGAGTTGGGTGTAGCGGTGTAGTTCGGTGTGTTGTTGCCGGATGAGTGCGTGGATGGCTTGGGGCCACTGGGGTGGAACGGCGGGCGGTGCGGCGATCGTGGCCAGCAAGGTCTGTGCGTCGGGGCGTTGGTGGGGGTCGGGGGTGAGGCAGGGTTCGATGATGTGGCGTAGTGGGGTGGGGAGGTGGGTGAGGTCGGCGGTGGCGGTGATCACGTTGTAGCGGGTGT
>NZ_BBZI01000005.1:155634-158154 GCF_008974245.1 Streptomyces abyssomicinicus
CTTCGGTGGTGGGGCGGGTGGGTCTGGCGATGCCGAAGTCGATGACGACGGGGCCGGTGTCGGTGAGGAGGACGTTGGCGGTCGACAGGTCGCGGTGGATGAAGTTGGCGGTGTGGATGTCGTGGAGTGCGGTGGCGAGTCCCGCGGCGAGGTGGAGGACGGTGTCCGGCGGGAGTGTGCCGGCGGTGGCGAGGGCGCGGTGGAGGGTGGGGCCGTGGTGGAACTCGTAGGCCAGCCAGGGGATTCCGGCGTCGGCGTCGGCGTCGACGACTCGGGCGGTGTGGGGGCTGCGGATTCTTCGGGCGGCGACGGCTTCACGGTGCAGGCGTTGGCGGAAGGTGTCGTCGTAGGCGGCGAAGGTGTCACGGACGAGTTTGACCGCGACGAGGCCGCCCGTGGGGTCGGTGGCCAGTAACACGCGGCCCATACCGCCCTCGCCGAGTACCGCACGGGTCCGGAACGGCCCGACCACACGCGGATCCGACGGCGCCAGGTCCCACACGGACGACCTCCCACAACAGTCCGGATCGATGCAGAGGAACGTACTACTCGGCGGGGCCGACCATGTACAGCAACGTGTAGACCCCGGTGTCCTCCATGGTGGGTTCCCCCTTCTCGTCCATCGGGGCAGCAGTGAGGTCCACCGCCCAATCCTCGTTCACGTAACGGAAGAAGCCTCGGTCGTTCATGGCGTCACTGAGGCCCTTCTCGGTGAATCCGCCGGACTCGAACTCCTCGAGCGTGGCCGTCACCGCCTCCTTGGGCAGGCCGATCACCTGCGCGCTGTGGTACTCGGCCTGAGTGGGTTCCGAGGCCGCCCTGATCTCGTATCCGAGAGGCAAGGGGATCTCCGGAGGCCACTCGTCGGGGACGTCGTCCTGTTTCTCCAGTCCCTCTTCCGTCGCTCCGGCTGCGGGCGCCGAGGAAGGGGCGGTGCTGCCGGCTTTGGCCGGGGCGTCGTCCTTCTGATCGGAACAGGCGGTCAGCAGGGCCAGGGAGACGAGGCAGGCCGCGAGCGCGGCGTTTGGACGGAACATGAGAGGCAGGTCCTTCCGTTGAACGGGTGTCGTGTCGTGGGCGGAGCGCGGTGTCAGTTCGCGGCCTCCGCCTTCTGCAGGGACTCGGCCAGCACCGGCATTCCGCCGGGCCAGCGGATCGAGAGCACCGTCGGGGAGGCGGCCGAGGCGAACTCGTCGGTGCCGAACAGCTGGCCGATCCGCCCCGCGGAGAAGGCCGGCAGGGCGTTCAGTTGCTCGTCGGCCAGATCCAGTTCGGCCGTCTCGGGCGTAGTGGCGTACAGGACGACGACATCGGATTCGAGCCGGTCCAGATCCTCGTAGTCCAGCGTGTACATCATGCCGTCGCCGTCGGCATCCAGCCCGACCACCGAGTCCGCCAGCCGCATGCCCAGCCCTTCGAGCACCCGGACGACCGGGCTGGCGTCGGAGTAGACGTGCACCCGGTCCCCGGGCGGATCGTTGACGACCGCCGCGAAGGACAACCCCTTGAGGCCGTGCCGCTCACCGAGTTCAGCCAGCCGGGCGTCGGACTCCGCGAGCAACTCCTCGCCCTCCGCGGACACGCCCAGCGCCCTCGCGGTGGTGGTGACGACGCCCTCCCACGGTTCCAGCGAGGCGCCCACAGGGCGGGCCACGACCGGTGCGATCGCGCTGAGTTGCTCGTACTGCTCCTCGGTCAGACCCGAGTAGGGAGCGAGGATGAGGTCGGGGGCGGTCGCGGCGATCTGTTCGGCGGGCAGCGTCCAACTCCCGGTGCCGGTCTTGCTGAAGAGGACGGGAGTGCCGAGACCTTCGTCCTCGTAGGCATGCGCGACCCAGGGCAGCATGCCCTGGCCGGATGCGGAATCGTCCTCGGGGATGCCGACCGGGAACGTGCCCAGCGCGATCGCGGCCTCGGCGGCGCCCCAGCCGTAGGCGGCCACCCGTTGGGGCCTGGACCGAACGACCGTCTCCCCGTAGTCGTGCTCGATCGTGACGGGAAACGCGTCGGTGTCGGCCGCGGCTTCGACCGGCTTCTCCGGCGTGGCTTCGCCGTCGTCACCGTTCGGCCAGAAGACGGCGGCGGCCAAAGCGACGGCCAGGGCGACCATGGCGGCCAGCACGTGCAGAACGGTGCGTGACTTCCTGCCGGGTGTGCCGACTGTCCCGGGCTCCTCGGCCGGGGACGGATCGGGACCGGCGCTCGGTTCCGCTTCCGCTGCTTCCGTCGCGTCCGTGGTGAAGATTTTTGTGGGGTCGAGGTCGTGTGGTCCGGGGAGGACGGTGGTGGGGTCGATCTGGGTGTAGCGGAGGAGTTCGGTGTGTTGTTGGCGGGTGAGTGTGTGGATGGCTTCGGGCCACGGGGGTGTGGTGAGGGGCGGTGTGCGGATGGTGGCCAGCAAGGTCTGTGCGTCGGGGCGTTGGTGGGGGTCGGGGGTGAGGCAGGGTTCGATGATGTGGCGTAGTGGGGTGGGGAGGTGGGTGAGGTCGGCGGTGGCGGTCATGACGTTGTAGCGGGTTT
>NZ_BBZI01000005.1:158179-985268 GCF_008974245.1 Streptomyces abyssomicinicus
TTCCGGTGGTGGGGCGGGTGGGTCTGGCGATGCCGAAGTCGATGACGACGGGGCCGGTGTCGGTGAGGAGGACGTTGGCGGTCGACAGGTCGCGGTGGATGAAGTTGGCGGTGTGGATGTCGTGGAGTGCGGTGGCGAGTCCCGCGGCGAGGTGGAGGACGGTGTCCGGCGGGAGAGCGGTGGTGGCCGTCAGGGCGCGGTGGAGGGTGGGGCCGTGGTGGAACTCGTAGGCCAGCCAGGGGATTCCGGCGTCGGCGTCGGCGTCGACGACTCGGGCGGTGTGGGGGCTGTGGATTCTTCGGGCGGCGACGGCTTCACGGTGCAGGCGTTGGCGGAAGGTGTCGTCGTAGGCGGCGAAGGTGTCACGGACGAGTTTGACCGCGACGAGGCCGCCCGTGGGGTCGGTGGCCAGTAACACGCGGCCCATGCCGCCCTCGCCGAGTACCGCGCGGGTCCGGTACGGCCCGACCGTGCGCGGATCGGACGGCGTCAGGTCCCACACGGACGACCTCCCCCTGATGAAGGTGGTGCGACTTGACTTCGTTCCTGACGATCGTGGCCGGTTCTTCTGCGACCGGGAGTGCGCGTCACTGTAGTGGATGATGAACAGGGCCCGTTGGGGTTCCGGCCAGCTGTCGCTCGCTCTGCACCAGGCGTGTACCGCGCCGCGACATTGGTCACGCGACCGATGGGCGGCGACGGTCGGTTCCCGCGGAAGGTGCCGGAACTCCACGCAGGGCGAGGCGTTCACCGGGCTCGGGCGGCCCCCCGGGGCTCCGGCGGGCCCCTGGGCTCCGGTGCCGGCCCGGTCGTCAGGATGCGCCGGTTCGTCACCACGCCGGCGTCAGTGAGAAGTGTCGCGTCCGCCGGGGACGGCGGACGACCGCGGGCCGGCCGGAGAACCGGCGGCCCGCGGTCGTGAGGAACACGCCGGCGGAGGTCAGGCCGCGGCGAGCGTCTCCTTCGCCGCCGGAGCCGCGGGACGGGACTCCGGGTCGTACCGGCGCAGGCCCACCAGGACCGCCGCGCAGAGGGCGACCACCACGGCGGCGCCGATGTAGAGCTGCGTCGCCGAGGCGCCCGCGTCCTTGAGCATGCCGGCGACGGTGGGGGAGAGGATGGCGCCGATGCGGCCCATGCCGAGCGCCCAGCCCATGCCGACGCTGCGGACGTTGGCCGGGTAGAGCGGCGGGCCGACCGTGTAGGCGCCCGCGATGCAGCCGTTGATCAGGGCTCCGACGACGACGCCGACGGCGAACCCGAGCCACAGGGTCGAGGTGCTCAGGATGAAGACGATCATCATCGCGGCGGAGAGCAGGGAGAAGCCGATCAGCACCGCACGCGGTGTGCGCACTCGGGCGGCGACGCCGTAGAGGACCGAGCCGACCGTGCCGCCGATGGAGATCGCCATTCCGGCGGTCACGGCCGCGCTCTCGGAGAGGCCCTCCTCGACCAGGAGCGTGGGCGTCCAGCTGTTGACGAAGTAGAAGCCGAACATGATGGTGATGAAGGTGAGCCAGAGCAGGACCGTCGGGGTCAGCAGTTGCTTGAGCCATCCCGAGCCGGCCCGCCCGGTCTCCGTCCGCGCGGCGGCCGCACGGTCGAGGTCTGCGTCGGTGACGGGCTCCATACGCATCCGGGCCAGCGTCCTGTTGATCCGCTCCAGCGCGTTGCCCGGCCGGCGCTGCTCGAGGAAGGCCACCGACTCGGGCAGCACCACGGCGATCACGATCAGGGCGAACAGGGTCCCGATACCGCCGGCGTAGAAGACGACGCGCCAGTCGCCGCCCACGACGGTCTTGGCGACCAGGCTCGCCGCGGTGGCGCCGATGCCGTACCCGGCGGTGTAGATGCCGATGGCCAGACCGCGGTTGCGGGCGTTGGAGAACTCGCTCGCGATCACGTTGGTGCTGGCCAGGATGCCGCCGACCCCGATGCCGGTGACGAGGCGGAAGAGGCTCATCACGGTCACGGACGGCGCCATGGCGGCGCCGAACATGCCGATCGTGCCGAGGGTGAGGCTGATCAGGATCAGCGGGCGCCGGCCGATGAGGTCGGCGAAGGGGGCGAGCAGCATCGAGCCGACCGCCATGCCGATCAGACCGACCGAGACCAGCAGGCCGAACTCCGAGCCGCTGAGCGCGAACTCCTCGGTGACCGACGGCCCGGTGAAGGCCACCGCCATCACGTCGAAGCCGTCCAGGCAGTTCATGAAGGTGCACAGGCCGACGATCAGCCATTGGTAGCCGCTCATCGGCGCCTGCGCCATGCGCGCGGTGATGTTCATGGGTGTGGGTGTCCAGGTGGTGAGGGATCCGGGCGTACGCGGTGGTGCGGCCGGGTCAGGTGAGGCGGAGGGAGAGGACGGCGGGGGCGACGGGGTCGCCGGGGCCGTCGCCGGACCCCGCGGGGGTCGCCACCGCACGGGAGACGCAGAGGCAGAGGCTGTGCGAGCGGTCCTTCTGGGAGTCGCTCAGGAACACGTCGCGGTGGTCGACGGTGCCGGTGGAGCCGACCACCTTCGCCAGGCACAGCCCGCACTCGCCCTTGCGGCAGTCCGAGAGCGTCTCGACGCCGGCCGCCTCGAGGGCGTCCAGGATCGAGGTGTCGGGTGCGACGGTGACCTCCCGGCCGAGGTCGGGGAGGCGGACCAGGAACTCCTCGGCCGGGTACCGGCCGCTGGAGCCGAAGGTCTCGAAGCGCAGGTTGGTCGCCGGCAGGTCGTGCTCGGCCCAGCTCCGCGAGACGGCGTTCATCAGCCCGATCGGGCCGCACATGTAGAGCTCGGTGCCCGCCGCGGCGGGCGTGCGGGAGATGGTGGCGACGAGGTCGTCCACGTCCAGCCCGGTGCCCTCCGCGTCGACGTGGACCCGCACCCGGTCGCCGTGCTCGGCGACCAGCTCGTCCAGGTACGCCATCACGGCGCGGCTGCGGCCGACGAGCCGCAGCTCGTAGTCGGCGCCGCGGCGGCGCAGCGCGGAGGCCATCGCCACCAGCGCGGTCACGCCGATGCCGCCGGCGACCAGGACGTACCGGGTCGCGCCGACCGCGAGCGGGAAGTTCTGCAGCGGTCCGGTGACCGTCAGCTCGTCCCCGGCCCGCAGCCGGTGCATCGCCGCCGAGCCGCCGGACGAGGTGGGGGAGAGCCGCACGCTGAGCGTCAGCCGCCGGCCGCCGTCCTCGGAGCGCACCACGGAGTAGGAGCGCACCCGGCGGACGCCGTTGGCGGTCTCCACCTCGACGTCGATGTGCGTGCCGGGCGCGGCGTGCTCGGGCCGCTCCGGCGCCAGGACGACCCGGCGGACGCCCTCGGCGACGTCGGAGACCTCGACCACCCGGGCCCGCTGTCGACGGGCCTGCGTCTGCACTGCCATGTCAGGCCCCCTGACCTGCGGCAGGCGCGGTGGAGGGGCGTCCCTCGGCCGCGAGCATGCGCTCCAGGATCCGGCGCACCCACATGCCGCCGGCGTCGATGTTGAGGCTGTAGAACTCGTGGCCGGGGTTGGCGTCGATGGCGCGCTGCTGGGCGCGCAGCATCTCCTCGTCCTCGCCGAACACCCCGTGCACCGCCTGCCGCAGCTGGGTGGTGATCGTCTGGCTCTCCAGGCGGTAGTTGCGCATGAACGCCCAGAAGTAGTGGGAGGTGCGGTCGGTCTCGGGGGTGATCGTGTTCATCACGTACCCGTTGACGCCCTGGCTGCGGTCGCCCTCGGGGGCGCCCGTGCCCGCCTTCGCCACGCCGACGTCGATGCTGATCGTGCCCGGCGCCTCGAAGGTGATGATCTGCCAGCGGTCGACCTTGCCGGAGAAGCCGGGGAACTTGTCGCGCATGTTCTTCAGCCAGAACGGAGGCGCGTCGATGTCCCGCATCCACCGGGTGACGGTCACCGTGTCGCCCTGGTGGGTCACGTCGAACTCGGCCTCGGACAGTTCCTCCTGGCCGATGCTCGAGGAGTGCACGAACTCCTCGTGGGTGAGGTCCATGAGGTTGTCGAGGATGAGCTGGTAGTTGCATTCGGCGTGGATCGTCTCGCCGTCGCCCGCCCAGGCCGGGTCGTCCATCCGGCCCATGTCCGGAACCCTGGCCGGGTCGGCCAGGTCCGGGTCGCCGACCCAGACCCAGACGTAGCGGTGGCGCTCGACGACCGGGTAGGAGGGGACCACCGCGCTGGGGTTGATCGTCTCCTGCGCGGGCATCCCGGTGCAGCGGCCCGTCGCGTTGTAGCGGAGGCCGTGGTACGGGCACTGCAGCTCGTCGCCGAGGATCCTGCCCATCGACAGCGGCGCCAGCCGGTGCCAGCAGGCGTCCGCGAGGGCCACCGCACGGCCCTCGGTGTTGCGCCACAGGGCCAGCGGCACGCCGGCGACCGTCCGGGCCAGCGGCTGCCTGCCGGTGACCTCGTGGTCCCATGCGGCGACGTACCAGGCGTTGCGGGGGTAATTGAAGATCTTCGCCGCAGCGGTGGCCGGTGGCGCGGTGGCAGGCAGGGGGGAGGCGGTGCGGGACATGGAACTCCCTATGAAGAGAGGTACGTGTTGTGCGGGCCACAAACTAACTATCGATATAGTGAGATGACAAGGGTGTGTAGCTTGGCTTTTTCGGAGGGGGAGGTCCCTTGTCGCTGCGTTACGCGCTGATCGCGCTGCTGACCGGCCGGCCGATGACCGGGTACGACATCTCGAAGAGCTTCAGCCGCTCGGTGGCCCACGTCTGGCACGCCCCGGACTCGCAGATCTATCCCGAGCTCAACCGGATGGAGCGCGACGGGCTGCTCACCTCGGTCGAGGTGCGGTGGGGCAAGAAGGGGACGAAGAAGGAGTACCACGTCACCGACGCCGGCCTGGCCGACTTCCGGGCGTGGATGGAGGCCCCGCTGACGCCGCTGCGGCAGCGCGACCCGGCGTACCTCAAGGCGGCCTACTTCGACTTCGCCGACCCCGCGTCGGTGCGCGAGCAGCTACGGCAGCAACAGGCCTACTGGGAGGAGCAGTTGAGCATGCTCGAGGACACCCGGGCCGCCCTGCTCGACCGCACCCACCCGACCCTGGCGGCCCGCCTCTCCACCCTGGACGGCCGCGACGCCGAGCTGGCGGTGCGCTACAAGGTGTACGCCTACGACGGCCTGATCGCCCGCGCCCGCACCGAACTGACCTGGATCGCCGAGGGGTTCGCCCTCGTCGACGAGCTGCACGGCGCCTGACCGACCCCCCCGGGGGCCGCCCTTGACTTGGAGCGCGCTCCAGCGCCTAGCGTCCGGGTCATGCAGACACCTCAGCACCGGATCGGATCGGGTCACGGCGCCCGCAGCACTGCGGACGACGTCCTGGGCGGGACCGACCTGTCCGGCAGCACCGCGATCGTCACCGGCGGCCACTCGGGACTGGGCCTGGAGACGACCCGCGCCCTGGCGGCGGCCGGAGCACACGTCGTCGTCCCCGCCCGGCGGAGGGCGGCCGCCCAGGAGGCGGTGAAGGGCATCGACGGCGTCGAGACCGACGACCTCGACCTCTCCGACCTCGACAGCGTCCGCGCCTTCGCCGAACGCTTCCTGGCCTCGGGCCGCGAGGTCGACATCCTGATCAACAGCGCCGGAGTGATGGCCTGTCCCGAGACGCGGGTCGGACCGGGCTGGGAGGCGCAGTTCGCCGTCAACCACCTCGGTCACTACGCGCTGGTCAACCATCTCCGGCCGGCGTTCGCCCGCGGTGGCGCGCGCGTGGTGGCCGTGTCCTCCGGCGCCCACGGCATCACCGGCATGCGCTGGGACGACGTGCACTTCGAGCGCGGCTACGACCGGTGGCAGGCGTACGGGCAGGCGAAGACGGCGAACGTGCTGTTCGCCGTGCGGCTCGACGCGCTCGGCCGCGACGCCGGGATCCGGGCGTTCGCCGTGCATCCGGGCAGCATCCTCACCCCGCTGCAGCGCCACCTCGCGAAGGAGGAGATGGTGGAGGCGGGATGGATCGACGAGAACGGCGACCCGGCCGACCCCACCTTCAAGACACCCGGGCAGGGCGCGGCCACGCAGGTGTGGGCGGCGACCTCTCCCCGGCTGACCGGCATGGGCGGCGTGTACTGCGAGGACTGCGACGTGGCCGAGCCGGCCCGCGACGGCGTGGAAGGGGGCGTGCACGCACACGCCACCGACCCCGCGCAGGCGGCGCGCCTGTGGACGCTGTCCGCCGAGCTCACGGGCGTCGACGCGTTTGCGACGGCGGACGCGGGCCGCGAGGGCTGAGACGGCTCCCCTCGGCATGGTTCCGCCCGTCGTGCGGTGGCCGGGCGCGGGCCCGCCGAGGGGGATGCCCGTCCCCTCCCGCGGAGCCGGGCGGGCCCCGGGTTGACCCTCCCCTTACGTCAGGCTTCAGGCTGTGTCCCGACGAAAGGGCAGGTGGATGAGCTACTCCGTGGGGCAGGTCTCGGCCTTCGCCGGGGTGACGGTGCGCACGCTGCACCACTACGACAGGACGGGGCTGCTCTCGCCCGGTGACCGCAGCCACGCGGGCTACCGGCTCTACGGTGAGGCCGACCTGGTCCGTCTCCAGCAGATCCTCTTCTACCGTGAACTCGGCTTCCCCCTGGACGAGATCGCCTCGATCCTCGAGGATCCGCAGGCGAATCCCGTGGAGCGGCTCCGGGCCCGGCAACGGCAGTTGAGCGAGGAGATCGCCAGACTGCAACGGCTGGCCGAGGTGGCCGAACGGGCGATAGAGGTCCAGGGGACCGGGGTCTCCCTGACGCCTCAGGAACGCTTCGAGGTCTTCGGCGAGATCACCTTCGACCTGAGCTACGCCACCGAGGCGGAGCTGAAGTGGGCCCACTCCGAGGGGCAGCGCGAGGCGATGGCGCGCGCGACCGCCCACACCAAGGAGGACTGGCGCCGCCTGATGCGCGAGGCCACCGCCTGGCGCGCGGAGCTGCTCGCGGCCTTCGACGAGGGGGAGCCGAGCGACGGCGAGCGGGCCATGGACCTCGCCGAGGAGCACCGCCTGCACGTCTCCCGCTGGTTCACCGCCTGCCCGCCCGACATGCACCGGCGCATCGCGGACGACTTCGTCACCGACCCGCGCGCGTTCGCCCTGGTCGTGCCGCCGTCCCAGCAACGACCGGGCCTGGCCGCCTACATGTGCAGGGCTGTCCACGCCAACGCGGTCCGCCACGCGGGCGGCCGGACCGACGCCGAGGAGGACCGCTGATGTCCGTCGGGGGGACCGATGAAGTCCGTCGGGGAGGACCGCTGATGTCCGTCGAGGAGAACCGATGAAGATCCTGATCGCCGCGGCCGGGTCGCGCGGTGACGTCGCGCCCTACACGGGCCTGGGCGCCGCACTGCGCCGCGCCGGGTACGACGTCACCCTCGCCGCCACCGAGGCCTTCGCACCCCTCGCGCACGACGCCGGGCTGGCGTTCCGCGGCCTCCCCGCCGACACCCGGGGACATGGCGGCGTCACCGGTGGACGTGAACTGATGCGCGCCGCCGCCGCGTTCGTCTCCGAGCTGGGGCAGGGATTCGCCGACGCGGTGGACGACGACACGGACCTGCTCCTGCTCTCGACCACCACGGCGCCGCTAGGCTGGCACCTCACCGAGGCCACGGGCACACCGAGCCTCGGCGTCCACCTCCAGCCCACCGCGCCGACCGGCGACTTCCCGCCCGTCGTCACCGGCACCCGCTCACTGGGCCGTCCCGCCAACCGGGCGGCCGGACGCCTCGCGCTGCGGATGGCCGACCGCCTCTACGGCCAGGCGGTGGCACGGCTGCGTGACCGCCTCGAGCTGCCCCCGGCCTCGCCCTCCGCGACGCGCCGTCGACAGGAGCGGGCGAACTGGCCCGTCCTGCACGGCTTCAGCACGGCCCTGGTGCCCCGCCCCCGCGATTGGCGCCCCGGCCTGGAGGTCGTGGGCAACTGGTGGCCCCACCACGACGAGGCCGGACGGCTGCCGGCCGGTCTCGAGGACTTCCTGAGCGCCGGCCCCCGGCCCGCCTTCGTCGGGTTCGGCAGCATGGCGTCCGGCGACGGGGAACGGCTGAGCGAGATCGCGGTGCGCGCCCTGCGCCGCGCCGGACTGCGCGGCGTCCTCCAGACCGGCAGCGCGGGACTCGCCGCCGCCGGGGACGACGTGCTGACCGTCGGCGACGTACCGCACGCCCTGCTGTTCCCGCGGCTGGCCGCCGTGGTCCACCACGGCGGGGCCGGGACCTCGGCCGCGGCGCTGCGCGCCGGAGTGCCCGCGGTCACCGTGCCGGTGACCGCGGACCAGCCGTTCTGGGCGGTCCGGCTCGCCGCCCTCGGCGCCGCCACCGACCCGATCCCCTTCCGGTCCCTCACCGCCGAACGGCTCGCCGACGCACTGGGGCGAGCGGTCTCGGAGCCGGCCCTCGGCCGGGCCGCCGCGAGGGCGGCGGGGCACCTGCGGACCGAGGACGGAGCGGGTGAAGTCCTCCAGGCCGTCCGGCGACTGACCGGCGGCTGACCGCTCGGGCCGGCGGCTGCTCGCGGTGCCCCTTCCGCGGCCGCTCCCGGGCGACCGGCCGCGGCGCTCGCGGGAATGGGCGGGCCCGGAGGACCGAGGAGACGGCCTCACGACGTGACGCCCCCCGACACCGCACGGCCGGCCGTGACGCGCAGCAGGTCCAGCTTCCCCGCGTCGTCGCTTCCTGCGGCCGCCGTGTAGGTGACCATGCGCAGGTCCGCGCCGGGGACGACGAGGACGTCGCAGTCGAGGACGATGTCACCGGCCTCCGGATGGCGGACCGTTTTGCGGTCGCTCGTGTGCACGGCCGCGGCAGTCGTGGGCGTGGCCCACAGACGGGCGAAGGCGCCGGAGGTGTCGCGCAGTTCGCGCACGAGGCGTCCGAGCCGGGCGTCCTGGGGGTAGCGGGAGACGGCGTCCTTGAGGTCGGCGACGATCGCCGCCGCGAAGGCCTCCCGCCCGCCCCCGGGCCGGACCGGACGCATCGCCGCACGGGCGGCGCCGTCGCCGAACAGCGCACGGGCGAGGTTACGTTCGGCGGTGGGCAGCGCGGAGGGGTCGCCGTGCAGCGCGCACCACATCGCGTTCCACCACACCAGGGTCCAGTCGGCGGCGAACACCCCGATCGGCACGTCCGCCAGGCGGGCGGCGAGCCGGCGGATCCCCGGGGGCACATGGGTGTCGACCGTCCCGTCGCGGGGCGGCAGAAGCCCGGCGCCCCGGAACAACTGGTCGCGCTCGGCGCGGGAGAGCTGAAGGGCCCGGGCGAGGGCGCCGACCACCTGGGCCGACGGATTCCTCGCCCGGCCCTGCTCCAGGCGCAGCACGTAGTCGACGGAGAGTCCGGCCAACTGGGCGAGTTCCTCGCGGCGCAGCCCCGGGGCCCGGCGGCGGTCCGTCACGGTGAACCCGGCGTCGGCCGGCGAGAGGCGGTCGCGCCAGGCGCGCAGGAGCGCGGCGAAGTCGGAGCGGGAGGGAGCGGCCATCGGGCCATTCTCGCCGCGCGGTCACGGATCAGCCTGGGTACCGCCAATCCTGGTGACGGGGACGGCCCTGGCCCGCGGTGACGCGGACGGCGAACGTGGAGATCCGCCCGACCGGGCGGCAGGAGCGGACCGGACGAGGAGACGTCATGCGGCACACCATCGTGATGACCGGCGCGAGCCGTGGGATCGGCCGCGCCGCGGCGGAGCGGATCCTGCGGCGGTCGCCGGACACCCACCTGCTCGTCGTCGCCCGTGGGGCCTCCGGGGCGCGGACGGCCGCCGAACTCGCCGCAGGCGGGCACGCCGTCTCGCACGTACCGGCCGACCTCGGCTCGCTGGACAGCGTCCGCGCCGCCGCGACGGCGATCCGCGACCGGCTCGACCACGGAGGACTCCCGCCGCTGCGCGGCTTCGTGGGCAACGCGGGCGTCCAGTACACCGACGCGCTCACCGAGGGGCCCGACGGTTTCGAGTCGACCTTCACGGTCAACGTGCTCGCCAACCACCTGTTCGTACGGCTGCTCCAGGACCGCTTCGCGCCTCCCGCCCGGATCGTGATCACCACCAGCGACACCCACTTCGGCGACCTCAGGCACAACCTGGGCATGGTGCCGGGCCCGGCCTGGAAGGCACCGGACGTCCTGGCCCGCGTCGGCGCGTTCCCCGGGCCGCACACCGCGGCGGCCGGGCGCACCGCTTACTCGACGAGCAAGCTGGCGGTCATCCACCTCGTCCACGAGTACGCGCGCCGGCTGCCGGCCGGGATCGGCGCCGTCGCCCACAACCCCGGGTTCGTCCCCAGTACCGGCCTCGCCCGCGAGGCGGGCCGCGTCTCCCGCTTCGCGATGCGGTACGTCCTGCCGGTGGTGACCCTCACGCCGTTGGCGACCGGTCGTGGCGCCGCGGGCCGCCACCTCGCGGACGTCGTCCTCGGCGCGACGCCCGCACCGACCGGGTCCTATGTCGACCGCGACCGCGTGGCCCGCTCGTCGGAGGAGTCGTACGACCCGCGCCGCGAAGGGTAACTCTGGGAGGCCGTCGAACGGTTCACCGCCGTGTGAGCGGTGCCGCGTCAGCCGTGCCGTGTGCGCGGTGCCGCGGCGGGTGGCGTGGTGGTCTCCGCCCGGTCGCGTCCAGGGCCGGTCGGGAGCCTCGTCCCCGGCCGCCGCGCGGCACGACCGGCTGTCGCGGGACGGGCCGGTCGGCCCCGTCGCCGGTGAGGAGCCGCGGACGGGCCGCAGGCGGCGCCCTGCCCGGCCGCGCGCCGTGGTCACCTCAGCAGGTGCGGGAGTCCGGCCAGCACCGCCCACCCCGCGCCGCCGGCGGTGAGAAGGGCCGTCGGCCAGGACGCGCCGGCGAGGAGCGTCAGGCCGCCCGTGACGGCGGCGGCGAGGAGGCCCACCGTGAGAGCGAGAAGGGAGCGGACGTCGAAGAGCGGCATGGCGTGACCTCCAGCGGTCGTGAGAAGTTCCGCCCGTCCCGCGGTCCCCGGGCAGGGAACCACGGGCGGGATGTCAGCCTGCCGTCCCGACGGGCCGGCGGCCGCTGAGGGTGAACGACTCCGAAGGATCTCGAACGATCGTGAAGGGCCCCCAACTTGTGCCCTCCAGTAGCGTGATGACGGCTCATCGGCGAGACCGTGAGGAGACGCATGGCAACCCCGCAGCCCGCTCCCGGACCTCTGCTCCACTTCTGCGCCGGCCTGCGCGAGCTGAAGTTCGCGTCCGGCGCGCCCTCGCTCGGCGACCTCAGGCGCCGGATGCCCTCACGCCCCGGGGCGAGCACCCTCAGCGAGCTGTTCGCCGGCAAGATCCGCAGGGCGCCGCGCTGGGAACTCGTGCGCGAGGTGGTCGGCGCCTGTCTGGAACACGCGCGAGCGGGCGGGATCGACGTCCCGGAAGAACTCGGCGCCCTGACCGCCTGGAGGAGCCGCCACGAGGAACTGGTCCGCTCCCTGGACGGCCCCACGGAACAGCGGCCGGCCGGCGGGCTGCCCGGGATGCTGCGGATGGCGCCCGGGAACCGGCCGCCCCGTCTGGGCGAACTCGGCGACGAGGACCTGGGCGTGGCCCGGCGGCTGCCCGGCACGAGCGGCGGCTACCTGGCCCGGGCCCACACCGACGAGGAGATGCGCAGCATGCTGGCCCTCGGAGGGCCGCCCTACCCGCAGGTCGTCGCCTACGGCGAGGACGGCGCGGGCAAGTCCCGCACGGCCGTCCAGGCACTGCGCGCCGTCTTCCCCGAGCGGACGCCCGTCCTGATCCCCCGGGACGGCGCGTCGCTGGCCGGGCTCGCCTCCGCCGAGGATCCGCGCGGGCGGGACGGGGGACCCGCGATCGTCTGGATGGACGACCTGACGATCGCCGACTTCGAGCGGATGCCGCCGCACCTGCTGCACCGGCTCTCCGAGTGGGCCGTGCTGGCCGGGACGCTCTCCACCCGCCGGTGCCGGGAGATCGTCGAGTCCGGCGACCCCGTCGCGCGGGCAGCCCTGCGCGAAGTGAACCTCGTCCACCTCCCGTTGGAGTTCGACGACGCCGAACGCGCCGCAGCGGCCTGGTACTTCGAGGGCGGCACGGTACCCAGGAGCTTCGCCGACGCCCTGGACGCCGCGACGCCGAGGGAGTTGCTGCTCCGGCTCAACATCGCGCGGTCGTCCGAGCCGGTCGGCGCGTGCGTGGTACAGGCCGCCGTCGACTGCCGCCGGGCAGGCCTGCGGCGCGGCCTCACCCGGCCGGAGCTGCTCCGGCTGCTCCCCGCCTACCTCGATGCGCTGGGGGCCGCGGCCGCCACGGCCGCCCGGGCCGAGGAGGGACTGCGCTGGGCCCAGGAACCCGCCGCAGGCGGCCGGGCGTTGCTCAGGCCGGCGCCGGAGGCCGCCGGTGGGCACCGGTGGCGGGCGGCGGAGGAACTCGTCGAGGCGGCCGACACGGGCCCCGTGCCGCGCTTCCTGTGGCGGGAGTTGATCGACCTGGCCACGCCCGAGGAGTGCCTGCACATCGGCTACGAGGCGGACCGCCGCGACGCGCAGGTGTACGCGGCCGCCGCCTTCGCGAAGGCCGTGGAGGACCGGGACCACCGTGCGTACGCCCTGCTGGGACTGGGGCGGGCGAGGAGCGCGCTCGGCTCGCGCGCGGCGGCCGAGGAGGCACTGCACGGGGCGGCGGACGAGGGGGACGCCGCCGTGCGGGGCGAGGCCCTGGTGCGGCTCGGCGACCTCCGGCAGAAGCATGACGACTTCGTGGGAGCCGAGGAGGCCTGGCGCGCGGCCGCCGCGACCGGGGACGAGTTCCACGCGCCGATGGCCTGGCACCAGCTCGGTCTCATGAGGGTGAGGAAGCAGTACGACTTATCGGAGGAGACCGAGTCCTTCTTCCTGGAGGCCGCCGCCGGCGGGCACCCCGAGCTGGCCCCGAGGTCGTGGGCGATGGTGGCGACACTGCGCGACAGCCGCGGTGACGTGAGGGGAGCCCTGGAGGCGTGCGACCGGGCCGCGGAGTGGGACAACCCGCGGGTGCGGGAGCTGCTGCGCGAACTCCTCCCCGCACTGCGCGAACGCCTGGCGGAGTACACCGTGGGGCGCGCCCCGGGCGGGTCCGAAGGGGACGCGGAGGCGCTCGTGGAGCGGGCCGGCCGGCTGCGCGCGCTGGGGGACGTGCCGGGCGCGCTCGCCGCGTTCCGGGACGCCGCCCAGTGCGAGGACCCCGGATCACGCGCCCGGGCGCTCTTCGGCGCCGCCCGGCTCCTGGTGGCCGAAGGGCAGACCGACGAGGCCTGCGAGGTGTTCGAGGAAGTGGCCCGGTGCGGTGGCGCCCACGCGGAGGAGGCCCTGTTCGAACTGGGAGTGCTGCTGGACGAACGGGGGGACCGGAGCGGAGCGCGCGGGGCCTGGTCGCAGGTGATGCGGACCGGCACCACCCCCACGGTGGCACGCGCCGCCCTCAACCTCGGACTGCTCGAGAGGCGGGCCGGGCGGGATGAGGCGGCGACGGCGGCCTTCGAGCGCGCGGCGCGGGCGCAGGACGCGCACGTGAGGGCGAAGGCGGCGCTGAACCTGGCCCTGCTGGGAGCGGACCACGGCCTGGACGACGACGTCGTGGACGACTGGTACCGCGTCGCCGTCGACAGCGCGGACCCCGAGTTCATGCCGTCGGCGGCGCTCGCGCTGGGAGGCCGGCTGGCCGGCCGGGGACAGGTCGCCGAGGCGAAGCGGCTGATCGAGAGGGCCGTCGGGACCGGCGACCCCGAGCTGGCGGTCCGCGGCCCGCTCGTCCTGGGGATGATCCAGGAGCGCGCTGACGACGTGGAGGGCGCCGCGGCCCTCTACCGCCAGGTGATCGGGTCCGGGCACCCGGAGCACTCGGTCTGCGCGCACGTGTACCTGGGGAGGCTCAGCCTGCGCACCGGACGCCGGGACGCCGCCCGTTGGCACCTGCGGGCGGCGTTCGACGCCGGTCATCCCGAGCACTCGCCGGAGGCGGGCATGCTGCTCGCGCGCATGCACCTGAGCGACGGGGAGCGGGACGAGGCGGCCGTGCTGCTCCGCCGTCTCATCGAGACCGGCCGTCCGGACGTGGTGCGCGAGGCGGACGGGCTGCTCGAGGCCGCCGTGCGTCCGGCGCCGTGATCGCGCGGGCGACGCCGACCGGCGTGGTGCCATCGCGTCCGCGGAAGCCGGCGGATGTCCGACCGGCTTCTCCCGCACGGACGTCGGGTGCCTTCTATACGCGTAGACATCCTCCGGCCATGATGGTGCTGCTCCACCCGCACCGCTGTCCGGCCGCGTACCCACGCGACCGGTCTCCTTGGCATGCCCGGGAACCCCGGGCGCCCGACTTCCTTTGGAGGACGTCTTGTCCGTCAGACAGCAACTGCGCACCGCCCTGTGCGGCGTGGCCCTCACCGGCGTCGTGCTGACCACCACCCAGGGTCTCGCCGTGGCGGCGCCCGCGCCGGAACGGGCGGCGAAGGTCTCGCCCGTGGCGGCCGCGGAGGACGCCGCCGCCCGCGCGCTGGCACGGTCCCTCGCCGACACCACCTGGCGCGCCGAGGTCGGCCGGGCCGTCGCGGACGGGGAGGAGACCGGGCTGAAGGCCCTGGCCGCCGGCTCCCGCACCGGTGCCGCCGCCTCGCTCGCCGCCGACGTGGCGCGCGCCGACCGTTCCGCCCTCGCCGCCAAGGGCCTGGCGGCGGACACCGGCGCTCTGCTCACCGTGACGCTCGCCGGGGACGCCGGCTCCCGCCGCGCTCCGCTGGTCGCCGTCGCCCCCTCCGACGACGAGGCCACCGCCGTCACCGCCTATGACACCGCGGGCCGGGCGCACACCCTGGACGCCGCCGAGGTCCCCGACGCCCCGGTGTACGTCGTCGGCGTCGACGGGGAGAAGGCCGTCGAGGCCGGCATGAAGGTCCTGGAGCGCGAACTGGCCGCCGCCGGGGTCACCACCGCCGACGCGGACGCCGTCCGGTCCGCGACCGCCACCGCGGCCGCCACCGGCTACTGGACCTCCCGCATCACCTCGGTCTCCGTCGCCGACGACAAGGAGACCTGGATCAAGGGCGACGCCGAGATCTTCAGCATCGTCAGCGGCTTCGGCCTGGACGGCAAGGTCCGCGTCGACACGGTCACCCACCCGTACCTCGACGACGCGGGCACCACGTACTACCCGAACCAGATCCTGGTCAACTGGTCGCAGTACAAGTACAACCTGGCCGACGTCGTGATGATGGAGGACGACGGCGACACCAACTACTCCGGACTGGCCAAGGCGATAGCCGCCGCCCTGCTGACCATCGCCGACCTCGGCGCATACATCCCGCTGGTCGACCCGGTCGTGGACGCCATCCCGACCTCGTTCTGGACCGACGACGCCGACTTCGTCGACGCCTGGTACACCCTGGCCCGCGAGACCACCGGCACCCGCAACGGCGCGGGCGGCAACGGCCGGTTCACCTTCGACCGCTACTGGGTCTCCGCCCTGTGACCCCCGGGCGCGAGGGCTCCCGGGCCGCGCTCACCAGCTGACGCTGGCCGCCACCGGCAGGTGGTCGCTGCCGGTGGCGGGCAGCACCCAGGAGCTCTCCGCCTCCACTCCCCGGAGCAGGATCTGGTCGATCCGCACCACCGGGAACCCCGCCGGCCAGGTGAAGCCGAAGCCGTCACCGGCCTCGGTGTGGGCCGGGCGCAGCCGTGCGGTGAGGGCGGCGAGCGCGCGGTCGTCGGTGGTGCCGTTCAGGTCGCCGAGCAGCACCACGCGCTCGCCGCTCTCGGCGGCGAGGGCCTCGCCGAGCGCCCGCGCGTTGCGGTCCCGGCTCTCCGTCCAGAACCCGCCCCGCGGCATCAGCCGCACGGATCCCAGATGGGCGACGTAGACTGCCAGGGGTCCCCGCTCCGTGGCCACCGTGGCGCGCAGCGCCCGTTGGTAACCCGCCTTCTCGTCCTCCGTCTTGGCGGCGCCCAGCGGCCCGGCGTCCATCGCGGTGTCGACCGGGCGGACGTCCGACAGCGGCCACCTGCTCCACAGGCCGACCGTCCCCTGCACCGTGTGGTGCGGGTACGCCGTCGCCAGCTCCCTCTCGTACGTGCCCCGGGCCTCCTCGGTCAGCTCCACCAGGGCCAGCACGTCCGCCCCGGAGGCGACCAGGGCGCGGGCGGTGCCGGCCGGGTCGGGGTTGGCGTCGCCGACGTTGTGCTGGGCCACGGTGAGGTCGCCGCCCGGCCGGGACCCGTCGCCCAGCAGGGCGCCGAAGAGGCCGAGCCACACCACGGCCGGCAGCAGCAGCGCCACCACCGCGGCGGCCGACCGGCGCCGCAGCGCCCCGGCCAGCAGCACCGGGACGAGGAGGCCGCACCACGGCAGGAAGGTCTCCACCAGGCTGCCGAGGCCGCCGAGGTCCGTGATCCGCCCGTGGAAGGCCATCAGCAGGCCCAGCAGCACCGCCAGCACCGTGAGCACCGGGCCGCGCTTCCACGGCCCCGGCCGGGAGAGGCGGCGGACCACCCGGCGCACGCGCCCGCCCCTGCCCGCGCCCCCGCTTCCGGGGGCGTCCTCACGGCGGACGTCGTCCCGTCCGGTCCCGGACGGGTCCGGGGTCCCGGCCTCCCGGCCGGTCCGGGCCGGCGGCCGCGTGTCCGCGGCGGACTGCACTGATTCACTCACTGGTCGGCTGCCCTGGCTGTGCGATGGTCGAAGACGGCTCGTCGGGACGACGGTACGGCAGGGGTTCGACGCGGTCGTCGGCGGAGGCCGTTCCGGTCCGCGGCGCCCGCCGGAAAAGGAGTGGAGTTGTCCGGATAAGGCGCTCTTGACGCAGTTGGCCGTAATGGAGGAACCTGGGCGCTGTGTCAGGGGGGCCAGGGGAGGCACCCCGCACGGCACGTCGCCGGGGGGCGCATGACCATAGGGGTGGTCGGCGGGGCGGGTGCGCGGTCGATGTTCCGGCTGGAGCGGCTGGAAGAGGCGATGCGCAGACGTCTGGGCCGCGAATGTCTTTACGTGCCGTCGTGCCGTCTGGGCCTGTACCTGGCGCTGCGGCACTGGTGCCGGCCGGGGGGCCGCGTACTGATGTCGCCGGTCAACGACGACGTCATCTTCTTCGTCGTGCTGGCCGCCGGACTGCGGCCCGTGCAGGCGCCGTTGAACCCGTTCGACGGGTCGATCGACGTCAACGCCGTGGAACCGGACGTGTGGCGCGGACTGGCCGGCGTGCTCACCGCCAACCTGTACGGCAACCCCGACCCGGCGCCCCGGCTCCGCGCGCGGTGCGACCGGCTGGGCATCCCGCTCATCGAGGACGCGGCGCACGCCATCGGCAGCGAGACGGCCGGGCGTCCGGTGGGTTCCATCGGGCAGGCGGCCTCGTTCAGCCTGTCCAAGCACGTGGGCGTCCGGGCCGGGGGTGTCCTGGCCTTCGACGGCGGACCGGGACTGCGCGAGGAACTGGCCCGGGCGCGCGACGAGTTGCTGGAGCCACCCCGAGCACTGGCGGAACTCCTCTACGGTGTGCGGCCGTTCGCCGAGGCGGCGGTGCGCGGACTGGGGCTGCGGAGGACCGCCCTGGCCGCGCTGCGGCTGGTCGGAGCGAGCGAACGCGACGGGATCCGGATGCCGTTGCGCGCCGCGCAGCTGGCGGAGGCCACCGCCTCGGCGCCCGGGCTCCGCACCCACCACTCCTGGGTCCGGGTCGACATGCATGACTACCGCCGCACCCCGGGCCCGCTCCGTGCCCGCCGGATCGCGCGGGGCTTCGGCCGCCTCGACGAGGTGCTGCGGGCCCACCGTGAGGGAACCGCGCTGCTGCTCGGCACCGAATGGGCCGCGCCCGGAGCGTCCGCCGGACCGCCGCAGCCCCTGTTCCGGGTGCCGTTGCTGGTCGACGACCGGGACGCCGCCATCTCCGCGCTGGCCCGGCACGGCATCGTCACCGGCTACCTCTACGACCCGCCCCTGGACGACTACGCGGGCCCCGAGTTCACCGACCTCTCCACCCGCCCCGGGCCCGCCCGCCACTTCGCCCGGCACGCCCTGCCGGTGGACCCGCTGCGCGCGCCCGAGGCGATCGCCGCGCTACGACGGGCCGGGGCGCGGCCGGCCGCCCCGCCGGTGGCCGAACGCCCGGACGTGGTGCCGGGAGCGGGAGGCGGCGGCGGTGGCTGACATCCGCGAGGGCGTCCAGGAGGGCGGCGTCCAGGAGGACGTCCGGGGAGGCATTCAGGACCAGGAGGTGGCGGAGGTCACGGACACCGGCCCGCGGACCGCCGGAACCGGGCGGTCCCCGAAGCGTGAGGGCGACTCGCTGTTCCGGAACGCCTACTTCCTCATGCTGAGCACCGGCGTCTCCGCCGTGCTGGGCCTGGCCTTCTGGCTGGTCGCCGCCCGCCACTACTCCCAGGAGGCGGTCGGCCAGGGCTCGGCCGCCGTCGCCGCCATGCGCCTGCTCGCCAGCATCACCGCCACCACCATGATCGGCGCGGTGGTCCGCTTCGTGCCGCGCGCCGGACGCGCGACCGGATCACTGGTGCTGCGCGCCTACGCCGTCAGTTCGCTGGTGGTGACGGCCGCCGGGATCGTCTTCCTGCTCACCCTCGACCTGTGGGGGCCCTCCTACGCCCCGCTCGGCACGCCGGTGGCCGGAGCGCTGTTCGTCGCCTCCTGCGTGGCCTGGGCGATCCTCACCCTCCAGGACGGGGTGCTCACCGGGCTGCGCGAGGCGCTCTGGGTGCCGATCGGGAACGCGGTCTTCTCCCTGGGCAAGCTGATTCTGCTGATCCTCCTCGCCGGGGCCATGCCGGTGCTCGGCGTGTTCGTCTCCTGGGGCGCGGCGATCGCCCTGTCCACCGTGCCGCTCGGCTGGCTGGTGTTCCGCCGGCTGATCCCCCGGCAGGCGGCCGCCGACCACCGCCGCCGGCCGCCCACCCTGCGGGCCATCGGCCGGTTCGTCGCGGGCGACTCGGTCGGCGCCATGTTCAGCCTGCTGATGATCAACCTGCTGCCGGTGATGGTGGCGGTGCGCCTCGGCGCCGTCGAGAACGGCTACTTCTACGTCGCCTACACCGTCGGCGGCACCATGGAGTTCCTCGCCATCAACATGGCCTCCTCGCTCACCGCGCACGCCTCCCGCGACCCCCGCGCCCTCGCCGAGGGCGTGCGGGGCGCGCTGCGGCGGATGGCGCTGCTGCTGGTGCCGGTGGTCGCCGTCCTCGCGGCCTTCGCGCCGCTGGTGCTCGCCCCGTTCGGCGAGGACTACGCGGACCGGGGCGCCATGGTGCTGCGGCTGCTGGCCGCCGCAGCCCTGCCCCGGGTGGCGGTGGAGCTGTACATCGGCGTCCTCCGGGTGGCCGGCCGCACCGCGATGCTCGCCCTGGTGCAGGGCGTGATGTGCGTGCTGGTGCTCGGCTCCGCCGCCCTGCTGCTCACCCCCGCCGGTATCGACGGGGCCGGCTGGGGCGTGCTGCTGAGCATGACCGTGGTCGCGCTGATGTGCGTGCCGGGGCTGCGGGCCGCGCTGCGCGGCGAGGCCAGGGCCGGCGCCGACCTGGCCGACACCCCGCCGTACGGCACCCGCTGGGCGCGCCTGCGCGCGACCGGCGGCGGCGACGCCCCGGCCCGGGGGGAGGGCGCGGCGGGACGTGCTTCCGAGGGCCGGGGGAGCGCCGTGCCGGGGGGCGGAGCCGCGTACGGCGGAGCCGTGTACGGCAGGGCGCTCGCCCGGGCCCGGGCGCCGCTCGGGCCGCGGGGGGAGCGGCGGCTGCGGATCGCCCTGTGGTGGCTGCTGGGGTCGGCCGGCGTGTTCTACGCGGCGGCCCTGCGGCACCTGCCGTGGCCGGCCGCCGACGACCGGTCCGTCGGCGCCAGGACCGGCGCCGTCGACACCGACCGCACGGCGCAGGAGATCCTGGCCGAGCTGCCCGGCATCGCCCTGGCCGCCGCGGTGCTGATGCTCCTGGTCTACGTCGCCGCGCTGACCCTCTGCGCGCCCGCCGACGCCCGGCTGGCCTCCGCCGCGCTCGCCACCCTGGTCGTCGCCCTGTACAGCGCCCCCTTGGCGCTCGGCACGGGGCCGCCGCCGGGGCGCGTGGCCTGGTGGGCGGGAACGGCCGACGGCGCGCTCGCGGAGGTGCTCCGGCCGGCGCCGTACGCCTTCCTGGCGCTGGCACTGATCCCGCTGTGGCTGGTGCTGCGGTGGGCGCTGCGGCTGCCGGGGGAGACGTGCTGGTGGCTGCTGTGGCCCGCCGCGGTCCTCACCTGGGCACTGCGCGACACCCTCGCCCCCGCCGCCCCGGGTCTCCTCGCCGCCCTGCTCCTCTTCGCCGTGGCGGGCGCCCTCGCCCGCCGTGGCGGGCGCGACCGGCCGTCCGTCGCGGTCCCGCACCTGCCGCGCGTTCCCCGTCAGGGAGGAGAGGGCGGCCGGCCGGCGCGGAGCGACCGGGCCGACGGCCGCTGACGACGAAGAGCGCGACGAAGAAGCGCGCGAGGACTGAGCGCGCGATGACGAAGCGTGCGAGGACGAAGCGAGCAACGACGAGGACCGCACCTGGACGACCAGGAGCCGGACGACGAGCAGCGGGCGCCCACCGCCCGCACCGACCAGAGCCGCGGGGGGACCGTGCGACCGACAGCGACACCGGGCGGGAGAGCCGAGGCGGAGGCCGCCGTGCCCGACGCGACACCCACGCACGCCCCCGAGGGCGCCACCCCGCGCCCCGCCGCGGGCGACGATCCGCGCCCCGCAGCGCGCGGGAGCCGCTGGAGCGCGGTGCGGCCCGCCGGCCCGCTGCTCGCCGCGGCCGCCCTCTGGGCGTACGCCGTCCGCTCCACCGACGTGACCACGCTGGACGACTTCGGCCTGGTCACCGCCGTGCATCCGGCCTTCTGGGCGGGACTCGCGGTGCTCACCGCCGGGTTCTGGTCCACCGTCCGCCGCACGGGCCGCGCCGACGCGTGGTCCCTGGCGTACGTCCTCGTCCTTCTGGTCATGGAGCGCGCCACCCAGGCCCTCGTCTACCCCACCCCGCTCCACGCCTGGGCGTGGAAGCACGACGCCGTCGTCGGCCACCTGCTGACCGCCGGCGGCCTGCGGACCGGGGACGAACTCGGCGACATGGCCGTCTACGACCAGTGGCCCGGCTTCTTCGCCCTCCAGGCCGCCGCCGTGCGGCTGGCCGGCGTGGAGAACACGCTCACCCTGATGAGCTGGTGGCCGCTGATCTCCAGCGTGCTGGTGCTCGCCCCGCTGGTGCTGGTCTACCGCACCTTCACCGAGGACCGGCGGCTGATCTGGACCGCCGTCTGGGTCTTCTGCGTCGGCAACTGGGTGGGCCAGGACTACTTCTCGCCGCAGTCGCTCGCCCTGACACTGCACCTGGCGGTGATCGCGCTGGTGCTGCGCCGCTTCCCGGCCGCCGAACGCCGCGGGCCCCGGCAGGCCGTGTGGACCACGGCGCTGATCACGGTGATGGTCCCGGTCGTCCTCTCCCACCAGCTCACCCCGGTGGTGCTGATCGCCTCCCTCGGCGTGCTCGCGCTGACCCGGCGCCACCGCGACTGGGTGCCGCTGCTGGCCGCGGTCGCCCTCTTCGCCGCCTGGAACCTCACCGCCTCGCTGCCCTTCCTCTCCGCGGCGCTGCCCGAGATGGTCGCCTCCCTCGGCGACATCGGCGGCAACGTCGAGACCGGCTACGGCACCACGCCCACCGGCACCGGGGCCGTCGCCACCTCCTGGGCGGCGCGCGGCCTGTCCGCCGCGGTGATGCTGCTGGCCCTGCTCGGGGCCGTCCGGCAGCGGGAGCTGCGCCGGCACGCCAGACCGCTGCTGCTGCTCACCGGGGTGCCGCCGCTGCTGATCGCGGCCAACGACTACGGCAGCGAAATGATCTTCCGGGTGCTGATGTTCATGCTCCCCGGCGCCGCCTTCTTCGCCGCGGCCGCGCTGCTGCCCAGGACGGGGCCGCCGGGCCGGGCGCCGCGGCGGCCCGGGGAGGGACCCGCGGATGCGCCTGGGGAGGGACCCGCTGATGCGGCCGGGGAGGCGACCGCGGAGACGCCGGCGGGTGCGCCCGCGCCGGTGCGGCCCGGATGGCTGCCGCTGCCCGTGCTGCTGGCCGTCACCTTCGCCTTCGTGCCGAGCTACATGGGCAAGGACCGGCTCAGCTACTTCCCGCCCGCCGAGGTGGCCCTGGTCGCGGACCTCGTGGAGAAGGCGCCCGACGGCTCCCTCGTCGCCGCCCCCAACCGCAACTACCCGCTGGCGTACGGGGACTACTGGCGACTGGACCACTACTGGTTTCTCGAGGAGGACCGCGCGGCGGTCGACCGCATCCTGCGGCGGCCCGCCCGCGCGCTGGCGTCCGACATGAAGGACCAGCCCGAACCCGGGCGCTGCTACCTCCTGTTCACCCAGGGGCAGCGGGCGAACGCCGAGATGAACGGGCAGTTGAGCGAGGCGGAGTGGCGCCGCATCGAGGAGTCGGTGGCCGCGTCGCCGTTCTTCGAGCGGGTGGCGGGCAACGCCGCCGGATCGGTGTACGAACTCGACGTCGAAGCCGTCGAAGCCGTCGAGGCGGCCGAGGCCGTCGAGGAGGCCGCCCGATGACCGCGCAGGAACTCGTGGCGCGGATGCTGCCGCCCTTCGCCGGCTGGCTGGCCGTCGGCGCGCTCACCCTCCCCGACGGCTCCCCGGCGCGGGTGGCCGCCGTGGTGGTGTTCCTGGCGGCCGGGCCCGGCGCGGCCCTGGTGCGGATCTGGTGGCCCGCGCTGGCCGTCCGCCCCCTCGAGGGACCGGCCGGCGCCGGGGACCCCCGGTTCGGCCGACGGTCCGCACTGCTGGAGCGGCTGATGCTGGTGCCGCTGGTCAGCGTCGCCGCCGTGACCGTCACCGCCACCACCCTGCTGGCCGCCCAGGCGTTCAGCGGACGGCGCGTGCTGCTGCTGCTCACCCTGCTGACCATGCTCGCCGCGTACTGCCCGAGGACGCGTCCGTCATGACCCGAGGAAGGCCGGTCCCGTGAGGTTGCCCCGTCGTCCCCGCCCCCCGTCCGCAGGCGGCCGCTCCCCCCGCGCCGACGGCCCGCCCGCCGACGGCCCGCCCGCGGGCGGACCGCGTCACGCACGGCGCCGGTGGACCGGTCCGCGCGGACGCCGCCGGCGGCTCCACCTCGCCGTCGCCGCGGTCTGCGCCGCACTGGTCGCCGCCCTGGCCGTGCGGGCCGGCACCGGTGAGCCCGGCGTCGCCCCGGAGTGCCGGGAACCCGTCTCCGACCTGCTGGAGCCGCCCTGCGGAGCCTGGTTCGGGGCGTTCGTGCCGCACGAGAAGTCGGACCTGGCCGAGAAGGTCGCCGCCTACGAGAAGCGGATCGGCCGCCGCCTCGACATCGTGTACACGTACCACGACATGTCCGAGGTCACCGCCTCCCGCCTGGAGGGGCAGCTGCTGACGGAACAGGAACAGCGGCTCGGACGGGACCGGCTGCTTCTGCTGTCCTGGGAGAGCAAGGTCTGGGGCGGCACCAAGGACGAGCAGCCCCGGTGGAGCGACATCGCCGCCGGGACGTACGACGCCGAGGTGATCGACGTCCAGGCACGCCGGATCAAGGAGTACGGCGAACGCAACGACGGCCGGAAGGTCTTCCTCTCCTTCGACCTGGAGATGGACACCCGCGTCCCCGGCAACGGCACCGCCGAGCAGTTCGTGTCCGCCTGGCGCCACATCCACGACCGGTTCCGCGGGCTGGGCGTGGACAACGTGATCTGGACCTGGATCACCACCGGCTATCCCGGACACCACGACCTGATCGAACGGCTCTACCCGGGCGACGACTACGTCGACTGGATCGGCTACAACCAGTACAACTACTACAAGTGCCACGACACCGAGTGGGTGTCCTTCGCACGGACCCAGACGTCGGTGCACCGGTGGATCCGCGCCAACCTCTCGGACGACAAGCCCCTGATGCTCTCCGAGTTCGGCTCCGCGCACGACACCGGGCGGCCCTCCCGGCAGGCCCGGTGGTACCGGGAGGTGCCCGGCGTGCTGGAACGGCTGGACGGCGTGAAGGCGGCGCTCCAGTGGAACCACCGCGACCCGGGCCCGCACTGCGACCTGGCGCTCGCCAACGAGGAGTCCTGGGAGGCGATGCGAGGGCTGGCCTCGGACCCCTACCTCAACCAGCCGCCGCCGTGACCGCGTCCGGGCGCGCCCCGGCCCGCGAATCGTACGGGCGCGCCCCGCCCCGCGAACGTCCGGGCGCGCCTCAGCCCGCGAACTCGGGCCCGCGCACCACGGCGCGGGCCCTGCGGTAGCAGCGCCAGCCGACGGTCAGCGCGCCGTCCCGGTAGGGCGCCACCCGCGCGCCCCCGCCGCGCATCCACGACTCCACGTCGGCCACCGTGTGGCCGCGCCGGACGATCAGCCGCGCGATCCGGTACCGCTCGTCCCGCCGGGAACTCAGCGCGTGGCGCACCGCGGCCGCCGTCTCGTACCCGGTCAGCGCGGCCATCCGCCGCACGGCGCCGCTGTTGTACCCGTGCGGGTAGGCCAGGTGCCGGACCGGGTGACCGAGCACGTCCTCCAGCACCTGCTTCGACATCCGCAGTTCGAACTCCAGGGCGCGGCGGCCCAGGGTGTCCAGCTGGGCGTGGGACACCGTGTGGCCGCCCACCTCGAGCCCCGCGTCCTCCAGCAGCGGCGCCTCGTCCAGCCTCATCATCGGCGCCGGCGGCAGCAGGCACCGCCCGGAAGGGGTGAGGGCGCCGGTGGTGAGGTAGGCGGTGCCGGTCAGGTTCCGTCCTGCCAGGGCGGCTGCCGTGGGGCCCGGCAGGTCGGCGAAACCGTCGTCGAAGGTGAGCACCACCGGTCGCGGTGGCAGCGGGGCGCGTCCCGCCAGGTGGTCGGCGAGCGCGCTCACCGTCACCGGGGTCCGGCCGCTGGCCACCACGGCGTCCAGATGCTCGGCGAACCGGCGCGGCGTGACGGTGAACTCGGCGATCCACTCCGGCGGGTCGTCCATCACCGCGTGGTAGAGCAGCACCGGAACGGCGTCCGCCCGCGGACCGCCGGCCCCGCTCACCGGGACACCCCGCGACGCAGCGCGTGACGGGCGCGCGCGTAGCCCAGCGGCCCGTAGAGCATGCCCCGGCGCTGGAGCCGGGAGAGCCGCCTCGGCCAGGGGTGGTCGCGCCGGTCGTGCCCGCCCGGCGCCGCGCCGTCACCGCCCGCGTCGCGGGCGGCGGTGAGCCGCCGGGCGTGGGCCAGGCCGGCCGGCAGCCGGCGCAGCAGCGCGGGCAGCAGCGCGGGGCGGCGCACCAGGACCGCCGTCAGGTAGGCGGTCAGCCCGGCGCCGTAGCCGAACGCCTGGTTCTCCAGGTCGCGCCAGGTCTCCCGGTGGTGGTGCCAGACCAGCGCCCGCGGCACGTACCGCAGCCGGTGGCCGTCGCCGATCACGCGGACGAAGCCGTACAGGTCGTCGCCGCCCCGCGCCGGGGTGCCCGTGCCGGTCGCCGCGTCGAACCCGCCGACCGAGCGGAGCACCGCGGTGCGGAACGCCATCGCCGCCCCCGACCCGAACCGCCCCGCGGTGAACGGGAACAGCGGATCGTCGGCCGGCGGAGCGGCGGGGTCGTACACGCGCGGCGCGAACCCCTTCGCGAAGCCCCCGTTGCTCTCCAGCAGCACCTGCGCCGGGGTGCGCAGCCGGGCGGGCAGGATCAGCCCGGTCGTGCAGCCCAGCCCGGGGTCCGCGGCGAACGGGGCGGTCAGCTCGGACAGCCAGCGCGGATCGGCGACCACGTCGTCGTCGGTGAACGCCACCACCTCGCCGCTCGTCGCCGCCAGGCCCGCGTTGTGGGCGCGGGCGAGCCCGGGGCCCGGCTCCCGCACGTACCGCACGCGCTCCCCGTACCGGCCCTCGACCAGCTCGCGGGTGGCCGTGGTGACCGGCGCGTTGTCCACCACGACGACCTCGAAGTCCGGGTGGTCCTGGGCGAGCAGCGAGTCGACCGCCCGGGCCAGCTGCTCCGCCCGTTCCCGGGTGGCGACCACCACGGTGGTGCGCGGCGGCCGCCCCGGCGGCGGCCCGTCGTCGGGCGGCGACGGCAACGCCCGCGCGGCCTCGGCCACCACGTCCCGCGGCTCCTCGCCCTCCGGCACGGTGACCAGCAGCGTGCCCGCAGGCACCCCGCCCCGCCGGACCAGGGCGAACACCTCCCCGTGCGTGAGCGGCGGGCTCCCGGGGCCCGGGCGGAGCACCGGCGGGGCCTCCGCGGCGTCCGGGAGGTCCAGCTCGGCGACCTGCACGGGCCGGACGGCCAGGAATCTGTCGATCTCCCGCTGTGTCGTACCGCTGCGCATCCGAACTCCCCCTGTGTCCGGCCGGGTCAGGCCGTGTCCGACGTGCTCCGGCGATTGCGGTGACTGCTGAACGTGACGGTGGTGCGGGGCGCCGCGCCTCTCAACCCCGCAGTCTCCCCGCGGCCTTGAGGCTCCGGGACGCCAGTGAGGCCAGGCGGGGCCGGCTCCGCACGAACCCCTGGGCCCGGCGTGCGGGTTCACGTCCCAGCCAGTGCAGCGCGGCGCCGGCCCCCGGCCGGATCACAGTCCCTTCGTGGACCCGCAGCTCCCCGGTCTTGAGCGCGTCCTTGTACTCGGCCGCCCCCCGTCCCATGTCCAGCAGCCCGATGCCTGCCGCGGCGGCCGCCTCGGCCATCCGCAGGTGCAGCACCAGTCCCGGCGAGTACTTCGCCAACTCCGGTTCGTACGCGGGGAACCAGCAGGCCAGCACGGTCGACGAGCGCAGTCCGAAGTGCGCGGCCACCGGCCGGTCGGCGGCGTAGAGCACCGAGAGCACGCCCGCGCACTCCCGCGCCCGGGTGACGGCCAGCCGGCGCACCAGGCGGCTGATCCACTCCTGCGCGAAGCGGTCCCGCCGTCCGGTGCGGCGGTACTGCGCCGACTTCCACGCCATCAGGGTCTCCAGCGCCCGCGGGTCCCGTTCGTCGAAGACGAACCGCACCTCGCCGACCTGGCGGCCGAGCCTGCGCTCCTTGGCCAGCGTGGTCCTCAGGAACTTCGGCGACCGCCGCCGCAGGTCCTCCAGATACGCCGGATAGCCGTCGGCGACATCGATCACGTACGACGGGTAGGCATCGGCGCAGTGGTCGGCGAACAGCGTCTGGCCGTCCTCCAGGTTGTCGAAGGTGAAGCTGTTCAGCGAGCACGCCCGCAGCAACTCCTCGCCGCCCAGGGCCGTTCCGGGCCGCAGCACGGCGCCCTGGAGGTCGGAGACACCGAGCCCGAGGGCCCGTCCGCCGCCCCACACGTTCCTCTCGAACGGCAGGAACCCGACGATCCCCCGGTCGTCGGCACCGCCGCTCGCGCCGCGCCTCTCCTCGATCACCGCCACCCGCGCCCGCGGCCTGACCTGGCCCAGGGCGACCGCGAACTCCGGTTCCATGAAGGGATTCCTGATCGCGCCCGACGTGACCCGCAACTCCCGCCAGCTCTCGGTCTCCTCCGCCCCGAGCTGCCCGGGCCTCAGCACACGAACATGTCGTCCACCGCTCACGATGACCCCCCGGTCCATGCCTTACAGCCCCCACGGCCCCCGGACCCCCCGGTCCGCGGACACCGCGAGGATCGTACAGCGGCCCCGGGCTCTCCGGTAGATACCGCCGCAGGCCGTGACCAAGCCATGGGAATCCGACAACCGTCGCATTGGGTTCACCGCGCCGGAGTTGACGGGAGTGGCCCCCGCGGTTCCGAGGCCCCGGCCCCACCCGCCACGTCCGGGGCGGTGTGCGCGCGCGTTCCGGCGCTGCCGACAACGCCTGGCCGGGACGCATGCCGCCCTATAGCGTTGGCCTTCCCTCCGCGTCGTCGCCCGCGTCGCCGCCCGCGTCGCGCGGAGACGTTCGACAGGATTTCGACAGGATCAGGACGGAAGCATGCCGGGAGAGAAGCCGCCCACCGGAAAGCACTCCGCCTCCGGGTCGTCGCCCGAACTGCGGGCCTCCCACGCGGACCGTGACCGTGTGGTGGACGTGCTGCGCGTAGCGGCGGGGGACGGGCTGCTGACCGCGGAGGAGCTCGACGAGCGCCTGGAGGTCGCCCTGTCCGCGCGGACCCTCGGTGAACTGGAGCCGCTCACGGCCGACCTGCCGCCCGTGGCGGTCGCGGGCGCCCCGGCCGGCACCGAGGTCAAGGACCTCGTCCGCATCGAACAGGCCCACAGCGGCGCCGTGCGGCGCGCGGGGCGCTGGGTGGTACCGCGGAAGCTCGAACTCGCGGTGACCTTCTGCGACGTGACGCTCGACTTCACCGACGCGGTGATCACGCACGACACCCTGCGGATCGACGTGCAGATGGTGGGGAAGACCCTGACCCTGATCACCAGGCCCGGCGTCGAGGTCGACACCGACGGTCTGCAACTCGGGTTCTGCCGGGTCAGCAACCACCCCTCGCCGGGTGCCGCGCACGCGCCGGCCGTCCTGCGGGTGGAGCTGACCGGCCAGAAGACCCACGGCCGTATCGTCGTCCGGCCGCCGCGGCGGACGTTCGGACAGTGGCTGCTGCGCAGGCCGGGAACCGCCCCCGAAGCCGTGTGACGGCCCCGCACCCCGGCACGGGGCGTGTCGCGCAGCCGGTCGCCCCGTCACCGGCCTGAGCGCGACCCCGCGGCGCCGGGGGCGCCCGGGGGAGCGGACCGGCGGCCGGTCAGGACTCGGGGCAGAGGGTGCTGCGCAGCCCGATGTTGAGGTGGCGTCCGTCGTCGTCGGTCAGGGTGACGCCGTCGTAGGAGAACCGCTGCGCGGCCGCGTGGTCGGGGTCCTCGGCGCCGCCGTCGAGAGCCGCGCACTGGTTGCGAGCCGCGTCGATGGCCTTGTCCTCGTCGTGGATGAGCTCGCCGTTGACGTCCTGGACGGCCTGGAGGACGGCGCTTCGCAGGTCGCCGTCCGGCTCGGGCGGGATGCCGGCGGCCTCGGCGGCGGCGCTGCCGTCCGCGGCGTCGGGCGCGGCGGGAGCGCTGCTCCCGGCGGAACCTGCCTTGCCGTCGTCGGCGCGGTCACCGTTCGTGTCGCCGCTGCCGCAGCCGACGAGGGTGAGGGCGAGTACGGCGGTGACGGCCGCGGTGGTGGTGCGGATGCGCATGATTCCCCCGATGTGTTGGACGCGTAGGCGGAAGCATGACGCAGGCGGGGCGGAAGGCCCCGCGTGGTGACGCCGCTGTGACAGTACGAGGATCATGCCGTACCACTCGACGCTTCGGCGGGGGTGCGAAGGCGACGTTTCGCTCTCGCGGGGGGCTTCGGCCGCTGCCGCCGCGGGCCGGGAAACACGGTTGGCCCGCCGCGGACGGCGCACGTAATCTCGGCCTCCGCGCCGCCGGACCGGGCGGCGGAACCGGTGGCCCGACTCGTGGGAGCGGAACGGCATGACGGAACTCCTCCCCTTCGACCCCGCGCACTCGGCGGCGGTGGCCGGCTGGCCGGCGTCCGCGACCGAAGCCGTCCTGTGGTGCGGGGCCCGGGAGTTCCCCGTCCCCGCCCGGACCGTCGACACCTGGCGGCAGGACGACGACGTGCACGCCTTCGGGCTGTACGACGAGGGGCGCCTCCTCGCCTACGGGGAGGTGTGGCACGACACCGAGGAGGACGAGGCCGAACTGGCCCGGCTCATCGTGGATCCCGGGGCCCGTGGCCGGGGGGTGGGCCGGGAGCTCGTGCGGGCGCTGGCGGAGCGGGCCGGCGACGCGGGGTTCGAGGACGTCTTCCTCCGGGTGCACCCGGACAACGAGCGGGCGATCCGGTGTTACCGGGGAGCCGGGTTCACGCCGGTCGATCCCGGTCTCGCGCGGGACTGGAACGCCGCCCAGCCGGTCGCCTACGTCTGGCTGCGGCACGAGCCCGCACCGTGCGCCCGTCCCGCGGACTCCCCGGCCGAGGGCGGCTGACCCGGCCCGCCGGGTGATCCACCGTCACCCGGCCGTACCCCGACCCGCCTCGGGTCCCTGGGCCGCCCCGACGGCCGCACCGTCCTGGACGACGACCTCGACCGCGACGTGCTGATCGTGGCCGGCGGCACCGGCTGGGCCACGGCGAAGGCGCTGCTGGAGGAACTCGCCCACCGCCGCCCCCTGGGCCGCACCGTCCACCTGTTCGTCGGCGCCCGCGGCGCGGCGGGGTTCTACGACGGCACCGCCCTGGCACGGCTCGAGGCACGGTCCCCCTGGCTGCGGGTCACCCGCGTCACCGAGGCCGACGGGCCGGACGCCCTGCCCGCGGCGGTCGTGCGGGCCGCGGACTGGAGCGACCACACGGCCTACCTGAGCGGCCCCGCCGGGCTGGTCGCCACCACCGCCGCACTGCTGCGGCAGTCCGGTGTCCCGGACGACCGCGTCCGTCACGACCCGTTCCCCGTCGGCCCGGGCCCGGTCGCCACCGTCGGCCGGCCGGCGGCCCTCGGAAGGCGCGTGGCCCCCAGGCGGCCGCCACCGGGTGCTGACGCACCCGCGCGCGCCGCGCTGACGCACCCGCGCGCGCCGCGCGCGCCCGCGCGGGCCGTCCCGGCACCGGCCGACCTGGCACCTGGTCGGCCGGTGCCAGCGCGCCCGTCCTGCCCATGTCGGCGGCGCGGGCGACCGCGGCCAGGGAGGCGCCGACGTGATTCCCCACCAAAGCCTTCATCCGGCACACGGAAGATCAGCGGTTTCTTCACAATCGCATTCACGATTCCGCCACAACCGAATGCGCACACTCACCGGCGTCACAAACAATTGACTTACCGTCGGCTCCCGTCACGTTCGAAAGGGCTGAAATGCCACCGCCGAATGTCCTGACATGGCAGACAAAGGCTTACGAGCAGCGCACGGCATATCTCGCGCATTGATGTCAATCGGCCCCGGTCCGGGGAATTCTCCCCGGATTTGCGCGGGGTGCGGAACGGTGGTTCCATCTCGCCCGTCAAAGAAATGGAGGCCCGCCTCCGCGACATGACAGGCCGTCACGGTGCCGTCTCGAGATTGTCGACCCGGCGCGGCGAAGGCATGAAATCGAGAACGGCGACCGCCCTTTCGGAACGGGTGGCGCGGCCGATCGGGAAGGAGCGACGTGAGTTGCTCGCACGCCACAGGGTGTCCCCTGTTCCCGCTGCTCAGGGAGAGCTTGCGGGGTTGGCGCGACTATTACTGCGACAGCGACGACCAGTGGCTCGGCTGCGCGCGCTACCAGATGTCACTCACCGGCGAGCGCGTGCCGATCAGCCTGCTGCCCAACGGGGCTCACGCACGGCACTTCGAGGACGCCGCCGCCGACACGGGCCGGTCCCGCCCCGCCGGCCCGGGGCAGGCGCCGCGGCAGGCCCCGCCACCACGGCACGACCCGTGGGCGTCAGGGGACGCGTTCGGGGCACGGCCGGCAGCGGCCCGGCCGCCCGCGCCGCCCGGACATCGGATCCCGGCGCCGGACAGCGTGACCCCGTGGGCGGCGTCCGCGCCGAGGCCCGTCACGCACGACCGGCCGTCATCACCTCCGGGGGTCTCCCGGCCTCATGCGCACCCCACCCGACACGGGCGGCAGGCGCGCGGCTCCCGGCGCGGCTGGTGGGCCCGGTTCACCGATTGGATGAGAGGAGCCGCATGACCACCTACTGGCCCTGGTGGGCGGGTGCCGTCGGACTCGCTCTGGTCACCGTGTACTACTCCCTCGCCACCGACCGGTCCTTCGGGGTGTCGTCCGCGTGGGACCGCGTGCTGCACTGGCGCCGCGAACGCCGCCTGGAGCGGATGGACGAGGAATTCGCCGACAACCAGGCTCTCGCCGAGGCGCTCGCGGCGGCCACGGCCGAGCATTTCGGCACCGGCCCGTCCGCCGCGCAGCAGGTCGCACACGGGCAGTCGTGGCCGCACCGGGCGGACGTCCACGGGCAGTCGTGGCCGCAGCGGGCGGACGTCGAACCGCCGGTGAGTGACGCCCCCACTCCCACGAGCGTGCGCCCGGCCCCGCTGGTCACCCAGGCCGCCCTGCTGGTCTCGATCTTCCTCGGCGGGCTGATCGCCGCGGTCACCTCCGGGCGGTTCGACCTCCGCCTCGACATGGGCCCGGGTTTCCGGAGCCTGGTGACCGCGGATCCGACCATGATGATCGTCCTCCTGTTCACGGGAGGCGTGCTGGTCGGCTTCGGCACCCGGCTGGCGGGCGGCTGCAGCTCCGGCCACGGGCTCAACGGCTGCGGCCGTCTGAGCCCGGTCAGCATCGTCGCGACCGCCGTGTTCTTCGGCACCGCCGCCGCGGTGTCGTTCCTCCTGTGGAAGGTGTTCTGATGCGTACCCGGGGCGCGATACTGCTGGCCACCGTCGTCACCGGACTGGGCCTCGGCTTCACCGTCACCAACATCGGCTTCGGCGACTACGCCGAGCTGAACCGCATGTTCACCTTCCAGGACCCCCGCATGCTCCTCTCCTTCGGCGGCGCCGTGGTGATCATCGCGTGCGTGTTCGCGCTGCTGCGGGTCCGCCGTACCCCTGGGCGGATCCACGCCGGCGTGATCCCTGGCGCGGTGCTGTTCGGAACCGGCTGGGCGATCTCGGGCGGGTGCCCCGCGATCCCGATCATCCAGGTCGCCGGCGGATACCTGCCCGCCCTGGTCACCATCGTCGGCGTCGTCGTCGGGATCCGGCTGTGCCGCTGGTCCAACGGCCGGTACTTCCACCTCGACCGCGGCTCCTGCGGGCTGTGACCGACGGCGCGGGTCGGCCGAGGACCCGGCCGGCCCCCGCCGGAGGCGCGGTCGCCCGGCCGCCCGGTCGCCCGGTCGCACGGCGAACCGGTGGGCTGCGGCGGAGTGGCACTGCCGACCGGAGCGCCCGCCGGGATCAACCGGCCGGCGCCGTTCGCGGCGTCCTGATGCCGTCGACGATGCGGGTCCAGTTGTCCTTCCCGCGGCCGTCGGCGATCGCGCGCCGGTAGTGCGCCTGCACGGCACGGGGGAGGGCGAGGTCGACCCCGGCGCCGCCGCTGGCGGCGACGATGTGGTCCGCCGTCGCGCCCATCATGGTCACCGTGCTCAGGTGGCCCGGATGCTCGCCGGCGTCGATCTGCGGGCCGATGTCCTCGCCGGCCTGGAGCATCGCCGGGATGCCGGTGAACGTCGGCATCAGCTCCGAGACCGCCTCCGCCGCGGTGATGCCGGCCGAGCCCAGCAGCGCGGTGGCGTGCATCAGCGCCGAGAGGCTCGTCAGGAACACGTCGAGGTGTGCGAGGTACATCAACTGCGCCAGCCCGGCGTCCTCGCCGAGGTGGCGCGGCGCTCCGAGCCGGGCCAGTACCGGGCGGTGCGCCTCGAAGACCCCGCGCGGTCCGCTGTAGTACGCGTACGCCGCCCCGGTGCCCACCATGGGGGCGGGCACCATCACACCACCGGTCACGAAGTGCGCCCCGTGCCCGGCGGCCCAGGCCGCGGCCTCACGGGCCCGGTCGGGGGTGTCCGAGCTCAGGTTGACGACCGTGCGACCGGCCAAGGCCGTGGCCGCGGGGCCGAGAATGTCGTACATCGCCTGGTAGTCGGTGAGGCTGAGGATCACCAGCTCGCTCGCGGCGAGGGCGTCGGCGGGCGAGGCGGCCAGGGTGGCGCCCTCCGCCACGACGTCGTCGGCGCGATGGGCGGTGCGGTTCCAGACGGTGACCGGGTGGCCGGCGGCGAGCAGCGTACGGACCATGGCCTGGCCCATCGGGCCCAGACCGATCAGTGTGACGGGCGTGGCGCTCATGCGGCACCGCCCTCGGCGGAGCCCGCCGTGGGGCCGGCCCCGCGCAAGCTCTCGTAGATCCTCGGCAATCCCTCCGAGCCGTGCCCCGCGGCGATCTGCCGGCTGATCAGCTCCTGGACGGCGGCGATCGGGGCCGGTTCGACATCCTCCTCCTCACTGGCCCGCACGAGGTCCGACAGGTCGGAGAAGTCCAGGCTCTGCTGGCCCGGGACGGTGTAGTCGCCGCCGTCGACGACCTTCGCGTATCCGGCGAGTTCGTGGGTCATGGCGGACAGGAACGGCGCCTGCCGGGCGGCGAAGTCGGACGCGCTCATCCCCATGGAGGCGACCATCGCCGCGCCGTGGAAGAAGCCGGTGAACATCTGGTACATCCCCGACAGCATGGCGAGGTCCACCAACGACGCCCGGCCGGCGTCCTCCCCGTGGAACTCGCCGGCGGGCCAGACGCCGAGAAGGGGGAGCAGGGCGTCGTAGGCCGCCCGTGAGCCGCTGTAGAGGATCTGGCCCTCGCGGGCTCCGATCATGGCGGGCACGGCCATGACGGCGCCGTCGAGGTGGTCGGCGCCGTGCTCGGCGGCCCAGGACGCCAGTTCGCGGGACTCGTTCGGGGTCGTGGTCGTGAGGTTGACAAGGGTGCGGCCGCGCAGTTCCCCGGCCGCCCGGCCGAGGGCTTCCCGCACCGAGGCGTACCCGAGCAGGCAGGTGACGACCACCGGGCTCGCCGCCACGGCCTCGCGGACCGAGCCGGCGGCGTGGGCGCCGCGGGCCACCGGTCCCGCGGCGCGGTCAGGGGTCCGGTTCCAGACGGTCACGGAGCGCCCGGCGTCGAGCAGCGCGGTCGTCAGCGCGCTGCCCATGGCGCCGAGACCGAGCATGCTGACGTCGGTGGGCCCGACCGGATTTCGCGTGGGTTCAGACATGCCGACCATGCTGTACATCGCTGTACCGTGAGGGAAGTACCCACTCTTTACTGCGGTACTTACCTTTTGGTGAGTGAGGAGAAAGCATGACGAAGGCTCCCCGCAACGGCCCCTACATCTGTGGCATCGACGCCGCACTCGACGTCGTCAGCGGCAAGTGGAAGGGCCTCGTCCTCTGGGAATTGCACACGCACGGCATCCGGCGTTTCGCCGAACTGCGCCGTGCGCTGCCAGGAGTGAGCGAGAAGATGCTGACACAGCATCTGCGCCAGATGGAGGAGGACGGACTGGTCCACCGCACCGTCTTCGCGGAGGTGCCGCCGAGGGTGGAGTACTCCCTGACCGAATCGGGTGCGGCGCTGAACGAGGCGCTGCTCCCGCTCGGAGAGTGGGGCCGTGACCGGATACGTCGCCGTGGCCTCGACGTCGTCACGGACCCCGACACCGCGGGCGCCGCGGCCCCTTGACCCGGATACCGGTCGCGCGGCGGGAAACCCGTTGGCGGACCGGCACGGCCGTTGTTAGTCTCCCGACGGCCGTGCGAGAGAACGAGGAGGTGGTAGCCGTGGACGCAGTACCGACACGGGTGCTCCCCTCCGGGGTCACGGCCGGGCGATAGGTCGTCCGGGAGCGCCGTTCACGAGCACTCCCGAAAGGCACGACCATGCAGTTCACTTCCGCAGCCCGCCTCGACGACGGCGTCCTCGAGCGCGAGTTCACCCTCGGCGAGATCCCCGGCACCCTGTGGACGCCCGCGTCCGCCGCCCCCGCCGCACCGGCCCCGCTGGTCCTGATGGCCCACAACAACGGCCTGCCCAAGGCGGACCCCCGGCTGGTGGCCCGGGCCCGGTACACCGCGGCGCGCGGTTACGCGGTGGCCACCATCGACGCCGCCGGGTGCGGGGACCGGCCCCGCTCCGCGGCCGAGGAGCAGGCCCGCGCCGACTTCCGGCGGGCGATGCGGGCGGGTGGGCCCACCGACGAGATCTTCGAGTCCTTCATCGGCCCGCTGGTCGAGAAGGCGGTCCCGGACTGGCGGACCACCCTGGACGCCCTCCTCACCCTGCCAGGAATCGGCCGCGGTCCGGTCGGGTACTCCGGGGGGTGGACCGCCCTCGGCATCCGGCTGGCGGTGGCCGAGCCGCGCATCGCGGCCGCAGGCTTCTTCGCCGGGGGGTACGTGCCCCGCGCCCAGCGTGAGGAGGCCCGGCAGGTCACCGTTCCCCTGCTGTTCCTGCTCCAGTGGGACGACGAGGGCAACTCCCGGCAACGGGCGCTCGACCTGTTCGACGCCTTCGGCAGCGAGGAGAAGACGCTGCACGCCAACCTCGGCGGACACACCGGCACGCCGTGGTTCGAACTGGAGGACGGCTGCCGGTTCCTGGACCGCCACCTGAAGTGACACCGGGCGGTCCGGCGGCCCGCGGCAGGCAGCCGCTTCCGGCGGGGCCTCGCGGAGCGGGTGCGGGACGGTTCGGGGGGCGCCGAACCGTCCCGGGCCTACCGTCGGGGCATGAGGCCCACCACGCGCACACCTGACCGCCGCGCCGACGTGCGGGCGGCGGCCCCGACGACTGCCTTCGCCCGCCTGCACCACCGGGCCGGGCCGCTGCTGCTGCCCAACGCCTGGGACCACGCCTCCGCCGCCGCCCTGGCGGCCCGAGGCTTCGCGGCGATCGGCACCACGAGCCTGGGCGTGGCGGCCGCCGCGGGGCTGCCGGACGGGGAGGGCGCGACCGCCGGGGAGACGCTGGCACTGGCCCGCCGGCTCGGGCGACGGGCGTCCTTCCTGTTCACGGTGGACGCGGAGGGCGGCTTCAGCGACGATCCGCGGGAGGTGGCCCGCCTGGCCCGGAGCCTGCACGAGGCGGGCGCCGCGGGGATCAACCTCGAGGACGGCCGCCCGGACGGGACGCTCGCCCCCGCCGCCCTGCACGCCGCGAAGATCGCCGCGGTGAAGGCCGCCGTGCCCGACCTGTTCGTCAACGCCCGCACCGACACCCACTGGCTGTCCCGCGACGAGGAGGAGACGGCCGCACGGCTCGCGCGCTACGAACGGGCGGGCGCGGACGGGGTGTTCGTGCCCGGGCTGTCCGACCCGGCCGGGATCGCCGCGCTGACGTCGGCGCTCCGCGTCCCGCTGAACATCCTGTACACGCCGAGCGGCCCCGGCCTCACCGAGCTGGCCGCACTCGGCGTGCGCCGGATCAGTCTCGGCTCGCTGCTCTACCGCAGGGCCCTGACCGCCGCGGTGGCCGCCGCCACCGCCGTCCGCGACGGCGACGCGACGGCGGACCTCACCGCGCTGCCGTACCCGGCGGTGCGGGAACTGCTGGGCGAGTAGCCCGCGCGCCGGTGGGGACCCGGGCGGCGGAGGCGAGGCCAGTGGGACAGTCCACGCGGTGCAGAGGACGCCGGCCGCTCAAGGGCCGGGTCGTGGTGGTGACCGGAGCCGCCCGTGGTGTGGGGGCCGCGCTCGCGCGCGACCTCGCGGGACGCGGGGCGCACGTGGCGTTGCTGGGCCACGGCAGGGACCGGCTGGAGCGGCTGGCGGCGGAGCTGCCGACGCCCGCGCAGGCCGTCGAGGCCGACGTCACCGACGACGACGGGATGGCGGCGGCCGCCCGCGAGGTGCGGGAGGGGCTCGGGCTGCCGTCCGCGGTGGTGGCGAACGCCGGGATCGCCGAGGGCGGGCCCTTCGTGAGCTCCGACCCCGCGCTGTGGCGGCGCGTGATCGACGTGAACCTGACCGGGAGCGCCGTGACCGCGCGGGTGTTCCTGCCCGACCTGCTCCGCACCCACGGGTACTTCCTCCAGGTCGCCTCGCTGGCCTCGTTCGGCTCCGCGCCCATGATGAGCGCGTACTGCGCCTCCAAGGCGGGCGTCGAGGCCTTCGCGCACTCGCTGCGCGCCGAGCTGGCGCACCGGGGGGTCGGCGTCGGCATCGGGTACCTGAACTGGACCGACACGGACATGATCAGGGACGGCGACAAGTACCCCGTGCTGCGCGAACTGCGCGGGCACATGCCGCCGCCCGCCCGGCGGATCCACCCGGTCGCCACCGTCGCCGGGCGGCTCGCGGACGCCGTCGAGCACCGCCGTGCCGCCATCTACGTCCCCGCCTGGCTGCGGGCCGTGCAGGGGATCCGCGCCGCGATGCCCGTCGTGGTCACCGCCGTGTCCCGGCACGAGCTGGCCCGGCTGGAGGCGGCCGGGCCGCTGGAGCACACCGGCCCGCTGGGCGCGGGAGGGGCGGCCGACCTGGCCGCCCGCGCGCCCGCGTCCCCCGGGCCGCCCGCGCGCGGGACCTGACGTCCCGGCGGCGCCCGGACCCGGCCGCCGCTCCCCGCCGCCCCCGGAGGGCGGGGCGGCGCCGGACCGCCTCCCGGGTTCGTCCCCGCGCGACGGGGCACCCGGCCCGCGACCATCGGCACCGAGGGCCCCGTCGGCACCGGGAGCCCCAGGACGCGGGAGACGGCATGGCCAAGCGGCACCGGTTGATCAGGGCGACCCCCGAGGAGGTCTGGGGCATCCTCGCGGACGGCGGGCGCTACGCGGACTGGGTGGTCGGGACCGCGCGCTCCCGGCCGGTGCGGGGCGACTGGCCCGAGGTGGGGGCGGCGATCACGTACGAGATCCGGCTCGGCCCGCTGAGGCTGCACAACGAGACCGTGGTGCGCCGCTGCCTGCCCGGCCGCGAGCTGGAACTGGAGGCCAAGGCGGGCCCCCTCGGCACCGCGCGGATCGCGCTGGAACTGCGCTCCTGGGGCGACGACACCCTGATCATCGTCGACGAGCACCCGCTGCAGGGGGCCGGCGGGAAGATCCACAACGTGGCCGTGGAGGCGCTGATCCAGCTGCGGCACCGGGAGATGCTGCGCCGGCTGGAGGAGGTCTGCGAGGAGGCGTGCCGCCGCGACGGCGGACGGCCCGGACTGTCCGACCAGGGCCGCGTCCGGCCCGCCGGAGCCTGAGGAGGCGCACATGCCCGACGCCGTGGTGATCGGCGCCGGCCCCAACGGGCTGGTCGCGGCCAATCTGCTGGCGGACGCCGGCTGGAGCGTCGTCGTCCTGGAGGAGCAGCCCGAACCGGGGGGCGCGGTACGGCACGACCGGGGCGTCGACCCGGAGTTCGTGCACGACCTGTTCAGCGCCTTCTACCCGCTCGCCGCCGCCTCGCCGATCCTGGAGACCCTGCGCCTGGAGCGGTACGGGCTGCGTTGGCGGCACGCGCCGAGGGTGGTCGCGCATCCGCTGAGCGACGGACGGTGCGCCGTGCTGGGCCGCACCCTGGGGCAGACCGTGGCCTCCCTGGAGGGCTTCGCGGAGGGTGACGGCGAGGCATGGCGCGACCTGCACGACGTGTGGGAACGGCTGCGGCCGGACCTGCTGGACGCCCTGTTCACCCCCTTCCCGCCGGTCAAGGCGGGCGCCCGGCTGGCACTGCGGCTGCGCGGCACCGGCGGGCTGCGGCTGGCCCGCAGCCTGGTGCTGCCGGTGCGCAGGCTGGGGGAGGAGGAGTTCCGCGAGGAGGGCGGCCGGCTGCTGCTGGCCGGCAACGCCCTCCACGCCGACCTCGCCCCGGAGGCCGCGGGCAGCGGCGGCTTCGGCTGGCTGATGGCCATGCTCGGTCAGAGCTACGGCTTCCCGGTGCCCGAGGGCGGGGCCGGCGGGCTGATCACCGCGCTGGTGGCCCGTCTGGAGGAACGCGGCGGCGCGGTGCGCTGCGGGCAGCGCGCGGTGGAGATCGTGGTGCGGCAGGGCACGGCGGTCGCGGTACGCACCGCCGACGGGGAGACGTTCGACGCGCGCCGGGCGGTGCTCGCCGACGTCTCCGTGCCGGCGCTCTACGGGGAGCTGGTCCGCCCGGAGCATCTGCCCGACCAGGTCCTGAAGGACCTCGAGCGGTTCCAGTGGGACTTCGCCACCTTCAAGGTCGACTGGGCGCTGGACGGCCCCGTCCCCTGGGCGTCCCCCGAGGCCGGGCAGGCCGGCACGGTGCACCTCGCGGACGGGGTGGACGAACTGACCCGGTTCGCCGCCCAGCTCGCCATGGGCCGTGTCCCCGACCGGCCGTTCTGCGTCTTCGGCCAGATGACGACGGCGGACCCCACGCGCTCCCCGGCCGGCACCGAGTCCGCGTGGGCCTACACCCACGTGCCCCACACGGTGCGCGGCGACGCCGGGGACGAGGGCATCACCGGGAGCTGGGACGCCGCCGAGGCGGAGCGGATGGCCGACCGGGTGGAACGCCAGGTGGAACGCTTCGCGCCCGGCTTCCGCGACCGGATCCGCGCCCGCCGCCTGCTCGCGCCGCCGACCCTGGAGGCGATGGACGCCAACCTGCGCGGCGGCGCGATCAACGGCGGCACCACCGCCATGCACCAGCAGCTGGTCTTCCGCCCGGTCCCCGGCACCGGCCGCCCGGAGACCGCCGTGCGGCGCCTGTACCTGGCGTCCGCCGCGGCCCACCCCGGCGGCGGCGTGCACGGGGCGCCCGGCGCCAACGCGGCCCGTGCCGCCCTGCACGGACGCCTCCCGGGGGGCCTCGCCCGGGCCCAGCGGCTGCTCACCCGGCGCGACCGCAAGGGCGACCGGCGGCCGGTGCCGGACGAGTGGTGACGCGAGCCGGAGCGCGGCGCGCCGGGGCGTGCACCCCACGCGCCGGAGGGCCGCCGCGAGTCCGGCCCGCGGCGGCCCTCCGGCGGGGCGCCGGCCGGGGCCCTGCCGTGGTCCGGAGCCCCGCCGTGGGCCGGGCCCGGAGGGGCCGTGGCGCGTGGTGGCCGGGGCCCTGGAGGCGGGGGCGCGCGGCGCGGCGGGTCCTGCCCCGAGTTGCCGCGGGCCCCCCGTGCGCCCAGCATGAGGGCAGTCGTATCCGGGCAGGATGGCCCAGGCGGGTCCGCCCGGCCACGGGCGGACCGTGGTCCGAGGGCGGACCTGAGGAGGGAGACCCCCGATGGCCGCGTATTTCGGCAACGCCGCCGAGGACCTGGTGCCCGACGCCCTGGCGGGCTTCGCCCGGGCCCACGCGTCCCTGGTGACCCACGACACCGAGCACGGCTACCTGCTGGCCCGGGACCCCGCCCCCGGCCGCCGCGTGGCGCTGCTCTCCGGCGGCGGCTCCGGCCACGAGCCGCTGCACACCGGGTTCGTCGGACGCGGCATGCTCGACGCCGCCGTCCCCGGCCGGGTCTTCGCCTCGCCGCACAACCGCTCCGTCTACGAGGCGTCCGTGGCGGCCGCCCGTGAGGACGGCGTGCTGCACGTCGTCAAGAACTACACCGGCGACCGGATCAACTTCGGCATCGCCGCCGAACGCCTCGCCCGCCGCGGCATCCCCTGCGCCCGGGTGCTCGTCGATGACGACCTCGCCTCGGAGTCGGAGGAGATCCGCGCCGGCCGGCGCGGCACCGGCGGGACCGTGCTGGTGGAGAAGATCCTCGGCGCCGCCGCCGACAGCGGCCTGGCACTCGACGAACTCGCCAAGCTGGGCGGCGAACTGGTGGCGCGCTGCCGCACCCTCGCGGTGGCCTCCCGGGCCCACACCGCCCCCACCACCGGCGGTCCCGCCTTCGAACTCGACGCCGGACAGCTGGAGTACGGCGTCGGCATCCACGGCGAGCGGGCGGACCGGGCCCGCGCCCACGGACCGTCGTCCGAGCTGGTGGCGGAGATGACCGGGTCGCTGCTCCAGACGCTCGCCCCGTCCCGCGGGGACGCGGTGATCGCCCTGGTCAACGGCCTCGGCTCGGTGACCCCGCTGGAGCTGTACGGCATCTTCGGCGAGCTGGGCCGCCTGCTGGACGACCGCGGACTCGACCTGGCGCGCTGCCTCGTCGGCAACTACGTGACGGCGCTGGACATGCGGGGCTTCTCGATCACCCTGATGGTGGCCGACCCCCTCGTGCTGGAACGGTACGACGCCCCCGTCCGTACCGCCGCGCTCAGCTGGTGACCACCGGCAGTCCTGGGAGGCAAGCGATGACCACGGCCCACTTCGACGGCGCGTTCACCGACGGCTGGATACGCCGCTTCGCCGCGTCGGCGCGCGCCACGGAACCCGAACTGACCGCGCTCGACCAGCAGTCGGGCGACGGGGACTTCGGCGTGAACCTCAACGCCGGCACCACCGCCGCCCTCGCGCGGCTGGACGCGGCCGGCCCCCCGGACGCGGCCGGACGCCGGCGGGCCGCGGGCCCGCTGGACGCCGCGGCCACCGCCTTCCTCGACGAGGTCGGCGGCACCAGCGGTCCCCTCTTCGGCCTCCTCCTCCAGTCGCTCGCCGCGGCCGCCGATGTCGAGGACGACCGGCTGACCACTCCCGCGCTGGCCAAGGGAGTGGCCGAGGGCCTGGCCGCCATCCGCCGGGTGGGCGAGGCGGAGCCCGGCGACAAGACCCTCGTCGACGCCCTCCACCCCGCCGCCGAGGCGCTCGCCGCGGCGGGCGCGCCCACCCCGCCCGATCAGGCCCTGCGCCGGGCGGCCGAGGCGGCCTGGCAGGGGGTGCGGGACACCGCGGGGCTGCGGGCCCGGCTGGGCCGCGCCAGCTACCTGCGCGAACGCGCCGCCGACGTGCCCGACCCGGGAGCGGTGGGCGTCGCGCTCTTCCTCACCTCGGCGGGCGGCACCGTCACCGCGCTGACCCCGTACCTGTCACCGGCGGTGAGCTGACCCGTTCCGGCCGGCCGAAGAGGCCCGGGGCCGGGCGACCGACGGTGACCGGGTCCGGGACGGCCGGCGGTGACCGGGTCCGGGACGGCCGGCGGTGACCGCAGGCGGGCGGCTCACCCGTCGGCGAGCCAGCCCCACACCAGTTCCAGCAGCCCCGGATCGGCCAGCGAGCCCACCCACAGGTCGGCGCGCCCGGCGTCCGGCGCGGGCGGCCGCGGGCCCACGCCCACCACGCGCAGACCGGCCTCCCGGGCGGCGTCGACGCCGGTGAGCGAGTCCTCCACGGCCAGCGCCTCGGCCGGTTCCACCCCGCAGCGGCGGGCCGCCGTCTCGTACAGGTCGGGCGCCGGTTTGGGGCGCAGCCCCTCGCCGGGCACCACCACCGGGCCGAACCGGCTCAGCAGCCCGGCACCGGCCAGGCTCGTCTCCACGACGTCGAGAGGGCAGTTGCTCGCCACGGCGAGCGGCAGCCGGGCGGCCAGCAGGCGGACCAGGGCGAGCGCCCCCGGCATGACCACCGGGGCGGCCGCGGCCAACCGGCGGAACTCGTCGAGCAGTTGGCCGGCGAACTCCTCGGCCAGCTCGGGCTTCCCGGACTCCTCGGCCATCAGCCGGCCGCAGGCGCTGTAGTGCAGCCCGGCCGCCCGGTCGGCGAACCGGGGCGCCGGGACGAGGCGGTGGCGGTGCAGGACGCGCAGCCGTGCCTCCTGCCAGTGGGACTCCGAGTCCACCAGGGTGCCGTCGCAGTCGAAGACCACGGCGGCGGGGGACCAGTCGTGCATGCGTCGTTGTGTCATGGCGGTGCCGTTCTCGTCAGAGTGCACCGCCCGCCGCCGTTCCCTGGGCGGGGCGCGGCGGCGGGAGGCGTGGGACCGGCCCGGCCCGTGGATTCGGGGCGGGCTCGCACCGCCGTCGTGGTCGACGGGCGGCGCGGGAACCAAAGGCCTCTGGTCACCCCGGGATCGCCGGCACTGAGCATCCGGATGCGCCGACCGTTACGGGGTGTATGACACCTACTACGCTATGTGTCCACGAGCGTCGAGTCCAAGGTCCACAGGGGTGTTCGAAACGCTCTGCGGAGGTGTGCGCGCGGTCTGATGCGAACGGCGTACGCCGCGCGTGCTCGTGCGTCCGCATATGCCAATGTCCCCTGCGGTGAAGGGAGTTGGGGATGTGGGCGGGAGACTGTGGGCGGGGCGTGAAGATCGCCGGGGCCGGACGGGCGCGCCGCGGCACTTCATCCGGCCGGGTGTCCCCCAACTCGCGCCCGAACGAAGCGCGTTCGGTGTGCGCGACGGCTCACTCCCGGCATGCGGCGCACGCGGTCACCGCCACCGGTGACCGCGTGCGCGGTGGTGCGACCCTCACCGCCGCGGCGACGGCCTGTGACCCTTCCGCCGGGCCGGGATCACCAGTAGTGCTTGCGTCCGCCCACCGCGTGGCCCAGGGCGCCCGCGATCCACAGCACCGCGCCGACGACCACGAGGATGATGCCGATCGTCCAGAGGAAGGCCAGGTCGGCGATGGCCCCGATGATCAGCAGGATGATTCCGAGGAGGATCATGACCGCCTCCAGAGACTGAGTAGTGCCGATTCCAGTGTGCTCCCGCCGCCGGGCAAACGCAGGCCGCGCCCCCGGCCGCGCACGGCTCCCCCGGCTCCCCACGGCAGCCGGGGCCCGCGCCCCGGAGACCCGCGGCGACCCCGCCGGGACCGTCCCGCCGGATCAGCCGCGGTCGCGGTCGCTGTCGCTGTCGCCGCCGCCGTCGCCGCCGTCCCGGCCCCGGGCGTGACGGAAGCGGGCCAGGCCGTCGACGAGGTCGACCAGCGGCGGCGGGTAGCCGAGTCCGGCGCGGCGGTCCTCCGGGAGCCGCCACGGCTCGTGGACGAAGCGCTCCTCCCCCTCCCGCAGTCCCCGCAGCTCCGGCACCCACCGGCGCACGTAGTCCCCCCGGGGGTCGAACCGCTTGCCCTGGACCACCGGGTTCAGCACCCGGTGCGGACGGGTGTCGGTTCCGGTCCCGGCGACCCACTGCCAGTTGAGCTGGTTGTTGACGACGTCGCCGTCCACCAGCAGGTCGAGGAAGTGCCGGGCCCCGATCCGCCAGTCCACGTACAGGGTCTTGGTCAGGAAACTGGCCGCCAGCAGCCGCCCCCGGTTGTGCATCCAGCCCTCGTGGACCAGCTGGCGCATCGCCGCGTCCACCAGGGGGTAGCCGGTGCGGCCCTCCCGCCAGGCGGCGATCTCCTCGTGCGCCTCCGCCTCGCCGCGCCAGTGGTCGCCCCGGGGACGGTAGTCCCGCACCGAGGCGTCGGGCCGGGCCGCCAGCACCTGGTGGTGGAAGTCCCGCCAGCACAGCTGGCGCACGAAGGCGTCCGCCCCCGGACCGCCCTGCTCGCGGGCCCGCCGTACCAGTTCCACCGGTGACAGGGCCCCGAAGTGCAGGTAGGGGGAGAGCCGGGAGGTGGCGTCGCCCGCCAGGTCGTCCTGGCGCCGGTCGTAGGCCGCCGACCCCGACGGCAGCCACCCGGCGAACCGCTCGCGCCCCGCCGTCTCGCCTCCGCGGGGAACCCCCGGCGAGACCCCCGCCGTCGCCTCGCGGGACGGCAGCGGCTCGCCGCGCACCCCTTCGGGGACCCGGACCGCGCGCGGCGGGGGAAGGGGGTCCCGCAGCCGTTCGTCGGACCAGCGGCGGAAGTAGGGGCTGAAGACCGCGTAGTGGCCGGCCCTCGCCGGGGTGACGGCCCCGGGCGCCACGGCGGTCACCACCGCGTCGTGCGGGCACACCGCCACACCCTGCCCGCGCAGCGCCTCACCCAGCCTCTCCTCACGCCGCTGGGCGTAGCCGGTGATCCCGCCGGACAGGTGTACCTCGGTGGCCCCGCACTCGGCGGCGACCGCCGCGACCTCCCGCTCCACCGGCCCGGAACGCACCACCAGCCGCCCGCCGCGGCGGCGCAGCGAGGCGTCCAGGTCGGCCAGGCAGTCCGCGAGGAAGGCGGCGCGGTTGGGCACGTCGAACCCGGCGGCACGCACGCCCGGGTCGCGGACGAAGAGCGGCACCACCTCGTCCGCCGCGGCCAGGGCGGCGGCGAGCGGGGGATGGTCGTGCAGACGCAGGTCCGCGGTGAACAGGACGACCGCCACGGTCATGTCGTCGCTCCCGGTGTCGTTCGGCGCTCCCGGTGCCGCCCGGTGGTACCGGGGGCGGCCCGGCCGGAGGCGGCCGGGGGACGGGTCGCCGCCGGCGGCCACCCGTCCTGGCGAGCATCGCGCCGGACGCCGGTGGGACCGCCACGCCACGCCGGACGGACCCCGGCGGACCCCGGCGGACCCCGCGGGGTCCGCCGGCGCCTGCGTCAAGAGGACGGAAAGTGGCCGCAATCCCGCCTATCGTCGAGACACGGGCGGGGGAGCCCCGCCGCAGCACGGACCACGGCTGAAAGAGGACGGCACCCGTATGGCGATCACCTCGGCCCGCCCGGCCACCCTGTCCCGGCGGGCGCTGAACCGGGCCTTCCTGGCCCGCCAGCTGCTCCTGGAGCGCGCCCCGCTCACCGCGCACGCCGTCGTCGAGCACCTGGCCGGCCTCCAGGCGCAGGCCCCACAGGCCCCCTACGTCGGCCTGTGGAGCAGGACGCGCGACTTCGCCCCCGAGGAGCTGTCCGCCCTGCTGCTGGACCGGTCCGTCGTACGCGTCGTCGTGATGCGGGGCACCGTCCACCTGGTGACCGCCGCCGACTGCCGCCGGCTGCGTCCCACCGTGCAGCCCTGCCTCGACAGGGCGCTGGGGTCGCGGGTGTGGGCGCAGCTGGAAGGGGTGGACCCCGCGGGGCTGGCGGCCGCCGGGCGCGCCTGGCTGGACGGGACGCCGCGCAGCGCGGCCGAGCTGGCCCGGCTGCTGGAGGAGCGGTGGCCCGGCCTGGACCGCTCCCTGCTGGGGAACGCGCTGCGCGTGGTCCTGCCCATGGTGCAGATCCCGCCGCGCGGTGTGTGGGGGCGCTCCGGGCAGCCCGTCTACGCGACCGTGGAGGACTGGTTGTCGGCCCCGCAGGCCCCGGCCCCCGACCGGGAGTCGCTGGTGCGCCGCTACCTCGCCGCCTTCGGCCCGGCGTCGGTGGCCGACATGGGTACGTGGTCCGGACTGACCCGCCTGAAGGACACGGTCGACGCGCTGCGCGGCGAACTGCTGGTCTTCTCCGACGAGTCCGGGACCGAACTCCTCGACCTCCCGGACGCGCCGCGCCCGGACCCGGACACCCCGGCCCCGGTGCGCTTCCTGGCCGAGTTCGACAACGCGATCCTCTCGCACGCCGACCGGTCCCGGATCATCGGCGCCGAGAGCCGGCGGCGGATCATGACCAGGAACGCGGTGATCCCCGGCACCTTCCTGGTCGACGGCTTCGTCCGCGGCACCTGGCGCAAGGTCAAGGAGGGCCGGGCCGTGCGCCTGGCCGTCGCCCCCCACTCCGCCCTCTCCGCGCGGGAGCGCGAGGAGGTGGAGAGGGAGGGGGCCGCGCTGCTGTCGTTCCTGGCGCCCGGCGCCGAGGGCGTCGAGGTCCTGCCGCCCCCTGCGTCTTGACAGGGACTCCTGCACACAGCCGGCCGACACGGCCTCTCGCCGCGGCCTCCTGACGCGACCCGCGCGGACGCCGCCGCCCCACGGCGGCGTGGGGCGGCGGCGCCTCGGGCGGGAGCGGGTCTACACGGTGGCGGGCGCGTGGGCGGGCGCGGCGTCCTCGTGCCGGGCGGCGCGGTCACGGCGGAGACCGCCCATGCCGACGGCGGTCAGCACCGCGGCGAGCGCGGCCGCTCCGGCGCACACCAGGTACGCGGTGCTGAAGCCGCTGCCCAGCGCGTCCAGGGCCAGGTCGTGCGCCGCCGAACCGGGGGCGCCGGGCGGCAGGCCGTTCACCGCGATCGGCCCCTGCGCCTCACCGATCTCCCGGGCCGCGGCCAGCTGGTGGACGGGCAGGTCCGCGCCGGACAGGCTCGCCGCGAACGCGGACCCCGCGCCGCTGAGGGCGACCGCGCCGACGACCACGGGACCGAGGGCGAAGCCCAGGTCGCGCAGCATGTTGGTGGTGGCGCTGGCCATGCCCGCCAGCTTCCGCGGCACGCTGTCGAGCGCCACGGCGGTCACCGAACTGACGGTCAGGGCGAAGCCCACGCCGATCAGCAGGGTGGGCGCGACGAACGGGCCGAGCCCCGGGTCGTGGACGTCGAGCCGGGCGCCCAGCAGGCAGCCGACCGCCATCGCGGCGAAGCCGGAGGTCAGCAGCCAGGAGGCCGGAACCCGGTGGAGGAGACGCGAGACCACCGGGACCAGCACGAAGGCGGGACCCTGCAGGAGCAGGAACGGCACCGCGACACGGATCGGGTCCTGGTGCTGCACCGGGCCCAGCCACATGCTCGTCGTGAAGCAGGCCCCGAGGAAGGCGAGCATGCCGACGACCGCCACCACGGACGACACGGCGAAGGCCCGGTTGCGGAACAGCCGCAGGTCGAAGATCGGGGACCGCGCTCCCAGTTCCACCACGACGAACCCGGCCAGGAAGCAGAGGCCGAGGGCGAGGGAGAGCATCACCGGAAGGGTCGTCCAGCCGGACTCGGGCCCCTCGACCAGGCCGAACAGCACCAGGATCAGGCCGAGGGCGAAGGTGATCTGACCGGCCACGTCGAGCTTGCGGCCCTCGGGCTCCCGGGACTCCGTGGCCAGCGTCGCGGTGAGCACCATGCTGACCAGGGCGAGGCCGACGAGCACCCAGAAGGAGCCGCGCCAGGACCCCACCTTGGCGAACATGCCGCCGAGCAGCGGCGAGACGGCGGCACCGGCGGACAGGAAGCCGCTCCACAGAGCCACCGCCTGCGACCGTTCCCGCGCGGTGCGGGTGACCGAGGTGGCGGCGGTGAGCGAGCCGGGGAACATGGCGCCGGCCCCCAGGCCGTTCACGGCGGCTCCCACCCACAGGGTCCGGACGTCGGGCGCCAGCGCGGCCACGGTGCTGCCCACGGCGACCAGGGCGGTACCGGCCACGACGAGCTTGCGCCGTCCGAAGAGGTCGCCGAGGACGCCGAAGGTGAACTCGAAGCAGACCACGGCGATCATGAAGGCCGCCGTGATCCAGGTGAGCTGGGACCCGTGGGTGTTCAGGTCCTGCTGGAAGAGACCGTTGAGCGAGGCCGGCAGCGCGTTGGCGACCTGGGCCACGAAGACCGCACCGCAGGCGGCAGCCAGTGTTCCCGCGTAGCCCGGTCTCCGGGCGGCCCCCGCGGTTGGGCCCTGGGACGCGGCGGTCCCGTTGTTGAGCGTCATTGCTGTTCTCCCTGGCTGGGAAAGAGGCATCCCGATGGCGGGAGCCGAAGAGCGTGGAAGGACGCGGCTCCGCGGACGCGGTGGGGGGCAGAGGGCTGCGCGTCGCGGCTGCGTGATGCCGGGAGAATGACATTCGCTTTACGTCGCGTCAATGAAATGTTCAGAATCTAAGGTGAACTACTCCGGTGTAAGGCAGGTCCGCTGCGAGGCGGGTCCGGTGCAAGGCGGGCACGCTGCGAGCCGGGCGGGGCTCACCGTGCGACGGTCAGGTCCGTCTCCAGCGCGTGCGCGGACGTCTCCAGGGTGGCGACCAGGGAGCGCAGCCGGTGCGGGTCGTAGCGCACGCTGGGCATCGACACCGACAGCCCCGCCAGCGCGGTGCCGTCACGGTCGCGCACCGGCACGCCGACGGCCACCAGGCCGCGCTCGGACCGCTCCTTGTTGACGGCGAACCCGTTGCGGCGCAGACGCCGCAGCTCCGCGCGCAGCCGCGCGAGGTCCGGCCGGTCCGCCGGGCGGTCCCGGTACCGCTCGGGGGTGTAGACCTCCTCGAGTTCCTCGTCGGTGAGGTCGGCGAGCAGCAGCAGCCCGGCCGTCGTGCGGTGGGCAGGGAAGACCATGCCCTCGCGGGAACCCACCCGCAGCGCCTGCCGGGACTCGACGCTGGCGACGAACCGGGTGGTGTCCCCGGTGCGCACCGTCAGGTTCACCGTCTCGTCCAGCAGGTCCGCCAGCCGGTGCAGGTGGGGCAGGGCCGCCGCGCGCAGCCGGGACGCGAGGGACTGCGAGTGCGCGGCGAGTTCCAGCACCGGGCCGGCCCGGTAGACGCGGTCCTCGCCGTGCACCGCGAAGTCCCGGTAGACGAGCATCGCCAGCACCCGGTGGGCGGTGGACCGCGCCACCCCCAGGCGTTCGGCGATCTGCGAGACGGTCGCGCCGCCCTCCATCTGGAGGATGGTCGCCGCCCGCAGCGCGTGGTCCACGCTGGCGATGGGGTAGGGCGGGGGATTCTTGAGCGGCTTGTCCATGGCGCGGGCTCCGAATTCTGCTGTCCAGAATCTTCATGTTCTCACTCCAGACACGACGCAGTCTGATCAATGTGACTCAGCCCTCCACCGCCCCAGACACCGCCCAGGACTCCCCGGTCCGGCTCCAGGCCGTCTCCGCCGAGGGACAGCCCGAGGTCACCCCGGCACTCGAGGATCTGTACCGGGGCTTCGAACAGCAGCTGCTCGTCCCGCTGTGGACCGAGATCGGCGACCTGATGCCCGCCCACCCGCGCTCGCGCGCCGTGCCGCACCTGTGGCGGTGGACGCGTCTGCGGGAGCTGGCCGCGCAGGCCGGCGACCTGGTCCCGGTCGGCCGCGGCGGCGAGCGCCGGGCCATCGCCCTGGCCAACCCCTCCCTCGGCGGCCGCCCCTTCGCCACGCCCACCCTGTGGGCCGCCATCCAGTACCTGATGCCCGGCGAGGACGCCCCGGAGCACCGGCACACCCAGCACGCCTTCCGCTTCGTCGTCGAGGGCGAGGGGGTCTGGACGGTCGTCGGGCGCGACCCGGTGGCCATGCGCCGCGGTGACTTCCTGCCGCAGGCCGGCTGGAACTGGCACGCCCACCACAACGCCACCTCCGAGCCGATGGCCTGGATCGACGGCCTGGACATCCCCTTCCAGTACGCCAACGAGGCGCAGTTCTTCGAGTTCGGCCGCGACGCGATCGGCGACGCCGAGCGCATCACCCCGGACCGTTCGCGCTCCGAGCGGCTGTGGGGCCACCCCGGCCTGAAGCCCGTCGCCGCCGGCGCCACGGGCCCGGGCTCGCCGCTGCTCGCCTACCGCTGGGAGCACACCGACCGGGCGCTGAGCGACCAGCTCGCCCTGGAGGCGGAGGGCTACGGGGGCACCGTGGAGCCCGGGCACGCCGCGGTCCGCTTCACCGACCCGGCGACCGGCGCCGACGTGCTGCCGACCCTCCGCGCCGAGATGCACCGCATCGCCCGCGGGGCCGAGACCGCCCCGGTCCGTGAGACCGGCTCCTCCGTCTACCAGGTCTTCGACGGCTCCGGCACGGTCACCGTCGGCGACGCCACCTGGTCCGTCACCCGCGGCGACCTGTTCGTCGTGCCGTCCTGGCAGCCGCTGTCCGTCCGCTCCGAGGCCGGCTCCACCGACTCCGACTCCGGCGCCCTGGACCTCTTCCGGTTCAGCGACTCGCCCGTCTTCGAAGCCCTGCGGCTCAACCGCACCCACGTGGAAGGAACCACCCGATGAAGCTCGCCACCCTCCGCACCGACGGCACCACCCGGGCCGTCCGGCTCGACGGCGAGGAACTGGTCGACCTCGGCGTCGCCGACGTGGGCGCGCTGCTCGCCCGGGACGACTGGCGGGAGCTGGCCGCCTCGGCGGACGGCACGAGGTACCCGGTGGCGGGCGCCGACCTCGCCCCGGTGGTGCCCGCCCCCACCAAGGTGGTGTGCGTCGGCCTCAACTACCGCAACCACATCCAGGAGATGGGCCGGGACCTGCCCGAACACCCCACCCTGTTCGCCAAGTTCGCCGACTCGCTGATCGGCGCCCGCGACGACATCCTCCGCCCCGGGGAGACCGACGCCTTCGACTGGGAGGTCGAACTCGCCGTGGTCGTCGGCCGGCCGGTGCGCCGTGCCCGCGGCGAGGAGGCCGAGCAGGCCATCGCCGGCTTCACCGTCCTGAACGACATCACCTGCCGGGACTGGCAGTTCCGCACCCGTGAGTGGCTCCAGGGCAAGATGTGGGACTCCAGCACCCCGGTCGGCCCGTACCTGGTCACCCCGGACGAGCTGCCGGGCGGCGTCCGACCCGCCCTCGACGTCAAGCTCACCGTGGACGGCGAGGTCATGCAGTCCGACACCACCGGGGACCTGCTCTTCGACCCGGTCGACCTGGTCGAGTACGTGTCCACGGTCGTCCGCCTCAACCCCGGCGACATCATCGCCACCGGCACCCCCGGCGGCGTCGGCCACGCCCGCAAGCCGGCCCGCTACCTGACCGGCGGCGAGACGGTCGTCACCGAGATCGAGGGCATCGGCCGCCTGGAGAACCGGGTCGTCGCGGAGAAGTCCGCCTGATGCCCGCGACCCGGACCTTCGCCGACGCCCGCCGCTGGTCGGCCCTCGGCACCGAACTGGTGCTGCGGGCCGCCGCCGGCCTCGACGAGCAGGCCTACGCCGCGCCCAGCGCCCTGCCGCACTGGAGCCGCGCCCACCTGGCCGCGCACGTCGCCGCCAACGCCGAGGCGCTGTCCAACCTGGTGCACTGGGCCGCCACCGGCGAGGTCACCCCCATGTACGCCTCGCCCGAGGAGCGCGCCGCCGGCATCGAACGCGGCCGTTCCCTGCCGGCCGGTGACCTCACCGGATGGCTGCGCCGCTCGGCGGACGCCCTGGAGAAGGGGATGGCCGCGCTGGGCGACGAGCGGTGGCGGACCGAGGTCGTCACCGCCCAGGGCCGGACCGTCCCGGCCACCGAGGTGCCCTGGATGCGCGCCCGCGAGGTGTGCGTGCACGCCGTCGACCTGGCGGCCGGCGTCACCTTCGCCGACCTGCCGGACGACTTCCTCGCCGCCCTGTGCGAGGACGTCGTCGCCAAGCGCGCCACCACCCCCGGCCCGGCCGTCACCCTCCAGGCGCCGGACGCCGCCTGGACGCTGCCGGGCGAGGGCGACCCCGTGCGGGTGACCGGCGGCCTGCCCGCCCTCGCCGCCTACCTCACCGGACGGGACGCCGGCCCGCACGCCGCGGACGGCACGCCCGCCCCCGTGCTGGGCCCCTGGCTCTGACCCAGGCCCCGCCCCGCCACCGAAGGAACTGATCATGAATTCTGAATCCAGCGCCGCGGACCGGCCCGACGTCCTCGTGGTCGGCGGCGGCATCGGCGGCCTCAGCACCGCCTTCGCCCTGACCCGCCGGGGCCTGCGGGTGCGCGTCCTGGAACGCGCGCCGGAGTTCGGCGAGGTGGGCGCCGGCCTGCAGATCGCCCCCAACTGCACCCGCATCCTCGCCGAGTACGGCCTGCTGGACGAGGCCAAGCGGCTGGGCGTCGTCCCCGAGTCCATGGTGATGAGGGACGCGCTCGACTCCACCGAACTGACCCGGCTGGACCTGCGCGACCTCGAACGCCGCTACGGCTTCCCCTACATGGTGATCCACCGCAGCGACCTGCACGGGATCTTCCTGCGCGCCTGCGAGCGCGCCGGGGTCGAGCTGCTCACCGACCGGACCGTCACCGGCTACGAGAACGTCACCCACGACGACGGCACCACCGGCGCCCTGGTCCGCCTGGAGGACGGCGGCGTCCAGGAGGCCCCGCTGGTCGTCGCGGCCGACGGCCTGCACTCCGTGGCCCGGAGGCAGCTCGTCGGCGACGACGTGGTCAGCTCCTCCTACGTCGCCTACCGCGCGGCCGTGCCCATCGAGAAGGTCCGCCACACGGGCCGCGACGGCGGCGGCGTCGCGGAGAAGGACGTCACCCTGCACGTCGGCCCCGGCTGCCACTTCGTGCAGTACGCCCTGCGCGGCGGCGAGATGTTCAACCAGGTCGCCGTCTTCGAGTCGCCCAAGGCCCTGGCCGGCCAGGAGGACTGGGGCACCCCGGACGAGCTGGACGCGGCCTTCGAGGCCACCTGCGACACCGTGCGCGACGGCATCCCGCTGATGTGGCGGGACCGCTGGTGGCGGATGTTCGACCGCGACCCGATCGAGACGTGGGTGCACGGCCGGATCGTCCTCCTCGGCGACGCCGCGCACCCGCCGCTCCAGTACATGGCGCAGGGCGCGATCATGGCGATCGAGGACGGCTGGGTGCTGTCCGAGCACTACGGCCGGATGGCGGAGGCCGCCGGGGACGGCGGGACGCCGGACTGGGACGGCGCGCTCGCGGCGTACGAGGCGGTCCGCGTCGAGCACTGCCGCCGGGTGCAGACCACGGCCCGCTCCTGGGGCGAACTGTGGCACCTCGGCGGCGAGGACCGGGTGCGGCGCAACGAGGTCCTGCTGGCGCGCGACACCTACGACTACTCCTTCACCGACTGGGTCTACGGCCCGACCGCGCTCACCCCCGACGAGGAGCCGGAGATGTTCACGCCGATCCCGGTGACCTCGCGGGACTGACGCGGGCAGCGGGCAGGGGGCGACGACCGCGCGGTCGTCGCCCTCTAGGATCTCGTCCATGGCGAACCTTCGTGAGGCACAGAAGCGGATGACTCGCCGGCTGCTGATGGAGTCGGGACTCGAGCTGTTCACGGCGAAGGGCTACGCCGCCACCACGGTCGACGACGTCGCGAAGGCGGCGGGCACCACACGGGTGACCTTCTACGCCTACTTCCCCTCCCGGGGCGAGCTGATGAAGGCGCTCATCGACGAGCAGCTCAACGAGGTGCTCCAGCGCGTCCGCTCCTCCGAGCACGGCTCCACCGCCCAGGACCTCGTCGCGACCGTCGCCGAGGGGACGCCGGAGGCGATCGCCGCCTGGCTGCGCGCGACCGCGGACAACTGGCCGGCCATCCGGCCGATCATCCGCATCGGCCGCGAGGCCGCGGTGATCGAGCCGGAACTCAAGGACCTGGTCGAGCGCTGGCTGGAGGAGGCCATCAGCGACATCGAGGACGGACTGGAGCGCGCCGGGCGCTTCCGGCCCCACCAGCGCCACTTCCGCGGCGTCCTCGCCATGGCCGAGCTGGACTTCGTCGCCCAGCACTGGGACGGCGCCGACTGGAAGCTGACCCGCGAGCAGATGCTCGGCGAACTCGCCGAGAGCTGGGTCCGGCTCCTCACCTGACACCTCACGCCCTGACACCTCACGCCCCGCCGGCTCACGCCCCGCCGGCTCACGCCCCGCCGGCTCACGCCCCGGCACCTCGTGCACCGGCACCTCACGGCTGCCGCGCCGCCTCCAGGAGCAGTTCCCGGAGCCAGGCGACGAAGTGCTCGTCGGCCGGCCGCGGGTTCCACACCATGTCGATCCCCAGCCCGGGCAGCGGAAAGGGGAACTCCTCGATCCGCAGGCCGGTCAGCGTCCGCATGGCGGCGGCGACCCGGTGCCGCAGCAGGGCGACCCCGCCCGCCCGGGCGACCAGGTAGGGCACCAGCAGGAAGTCGGAGACCAGGCGGCCGACCCGGTAGGCGACGCCGTTCTCCTCCAGCACCGAGTACGGGAAGACCCGGCGGTCGGTGTCGACCACGATGTGCGGCTGCGTGGTCAGGAGGTCGAGCGCGGTCGCCTCCGGCGGGCTGTCCGGGGCGGCCACCACCACGCAGCGGTCGTCGTACAGCCGCTCCCGCGGGTACGGCGAGAAGTGCCCCTCCGAGAGCAGCACCACGTCCACCCCCCGGTCGGTGAAGGTGGCCTCCGTCGGCACCGTGATCGTGTGCAGCCGCAGGGTGGCGTGCGGGGCGCGCTCGGCGACCAGCCGCGCCAGGGCGGGGCCGACCACGAACGCCGTGCTGGTCGTCATGGCGACCGTGACGGCACGCGCGTCGGTGGCCGGGTCGAAACGCGGCAGGTTCACCACGTGGGCCGCCTGCCGCAGCGCCCCGCGCAGCGGGACGATCAGTTCCCGTGCCTTGGGGGTCAGCGTCATGCCCGCGCCCTGCCGGACGACGAGGTCGTCGCCCAGCAGGCGCCGCATCCGCGTCAGGGCGTGGCTCATCGCCGGCTGGGACAGGCCGACCCGCTCCGCCGCCCTGGTCACCGAGCCCTCCTCCAGGAGCGCGAGGAGGGGGACCAGCAGGTTGAGGTTGACCGACGCCAGCCGGTCGAGTCCGGAACCCGAGGTCCCCCCGGTCGCCGGTGCGCCTTCGCTCATGCGAGGGGAGCCTACGCGGCCGTCCGGCTCAGCCGGCGCAGCCGGGGGACGGAGACGCGGTGGTCGAGCGCCACCGCCACCCCGGTCCCGTCGGCGTGCGTCCAGCGCATCAGCGCCGGGCCGCCGCCGGGCCCTCCCTCGAGGTACACCGGCCGGCCCTCGCCCGGCAGGTGCCCCACCGCCTTCAGCCCCAGCCCGAACTGCTCGGTCCAGAAGTACGGCTGGAAGCTGAGCGGCGGTGCCGCCACCCCGTGGAGCAGAGCCCTGGCGGCGGCCTTCGCCTGCTCGATCGCGCTGCTCCACAGGGGGACGCGGCGCGGCCCGTACGGGGTGGGGAGGGCCGCGAGGTCGCCGACGGCCGCGACGTCGGGCCGGACGAGCCCCCGGACGTCGACCGGGACGGCGCCGTCCGCGGTGAGGCCGGTGCCCGCCAGCCACTCGGTGTTGGGCACGTCCCCGGCGGCGGTGACGACCAGCTCCGCGTCGAGGACGGTGCCGTCGGCGAGGACGACCCTGGTGCCGCCCGCCCCTCCTCCGAGCCGGGCCGCCCCGGTCTCGACGACGGTGAGCCCCTGCTCCCGGGCCGCCCCGGCGAAGACGCCGGCGAGGTGGGGGCCCAGCCGGGCGCTCAGCGGGACTCCCCGGGAGACGAGGGTGACCCGGCAGCCGGCGGCCAGGCACCCGGAGGCGATCTCCATGCCGAGCGGCCCTCCGCCCACCACGACCACCGAGGGCCGCGCCGCGAGCCGGCCGCGCAGCACGAGCGCGTCGTCGAGCCCGCGCAGAGTGAGTTCACCGGGGAGGGCGGACAGCCGCCGTGCCCGGGAGCCGGTCGCGAGGACGAGGCGGTCGTACGGCAGCGCCGTGCCGTCGTCGAGCACGACCAGCCGGCCGTCGAGGTCAAGGCCGGTGGCCCGGACGCCGAGCCGTTCGTCCGCACCGTGGCCGGCCGGCGGGAGGAGGCAGGAGGACATGTCGTCGCCGTCGGTCAGGAGCGCCTTGGACAGCGCCGGCCGGCTGTACGCCGGGTACGGCTCGTCGCCGACGACGGTCAGCTCGCCGTCGAACCCGGCCTCGCGGAGGGCGTCGGCCGCGGTGACCCCGGCGATGCCGTTGCCGACGACGACCACCCGGCGGACGGTGGCGCCCTTCACGCGATCCTCAGCGCGGCGACGGGACAGACGCGGACGGCGGCGCCGGCCCGGGCGGCGTCGGCCTCGCCGACCTCCGCGCGGTCCAGCACCAGCTCACCGTCGTCGTCGAGGTGCATCAGCTCCGGGGCGGCCTCCTCGCACAGGCCGTGGCCCTCGCAGCGGGGGCGGTCGAGAACGATCCTCATGCGGGAACGACCTCCAGGACGGGGAGCTTGTCGATGCTCCGGGTGATGTTGGCGGGAACGCGGACCTCGGGCCCGACGACGAGCCGCCCGACCCGCCGGGCGAGCGCACCGATCACGGCGTGGGCCTCCAGGCGCGCGAGTCCCTGACCCGCGCAGCCGTGCGGGCCGTAGCCGAACGACAGGTGGTCGACCGGGTTGCGCTCGACCAGGAACACGTCCGGGTCCGCGTAGTGCCGCGGGTCGCGGTTGCCGGCGCCCAGCAGGACGGCGACCTGCGCCCCCTCGGGGATGCGGACGCCCCCGATCTCGACCTCCTCGGTGACGCGGCGGCCCCAGGCGTTGACCGGAGGCCAGAACCGCAGCACCTCGTTGAACGCCGCCGGCACCAGCGCCGGGTTCGCGCGCACCAGTGCGAGCTGACCGGGGTGCGCGGCGAACAGCGCGACGATGTTGCCGATGGCGGCCACCGTGCTGTCGACGCCGGCGCCCAGGTACTGGTGGATGATGTGCCCGGCGGTGTTCTCGGGGACGGCGCCCCGCGCCTCGGCGTCGAAGATGCCGCGCCCCACCGACCCTTCGGCGAGGTCCTCCGCCCTCACCTCGGAGCACCAGCCGTACAGTTCACCGGCGACGGAGAAGCTCTCCACCGTGCGCCGGTTCATCGGGCCGAGGACCTGCATGGCGGCCTGGCCCCAGCGCAGCATGTTCTCGCGCGCGTGGCCGGTGAAGCCGATCAGGTCGGCGACGACCTCCAGCGGGAAGGCGCGGGCGAGGGCGTCGATCGCCTCGAACGAGCCGGTCCCGACCAGCTCGGCGACCAGGGCGTCCGCCTTCTCCTCGATCCGCCCCCTGAGACCACGCAGCGCGCGCGGCGACAGGTTCTCGGTGAGGGTGGCCCGCAGCAGGGTGTGCGCCGGTGGGTCGGAGGCCAGCGAGGTGCCGGTGAGCGCCTCGTTCGCCGTCGGATTGAAGGCGATCGACGCCGAGGAGAACGACTCCCAGTCTGCGAGCGCGTCGCGGATCACGTCGTAACGGGTGAGGACGTGGACGTCGTTGGCGGGGAGCCGGACCACGGGGCCCTGCTCCCGCAGTCCGGCGTAGGCCGGGTAGGGGTCGAGGAGGACCTCGTCGGAGAAGAGGTCGACGTCGGAGACGGGTGGGTTGCTCATGCCGACCCAGTGAAGTGGCCCGCCCCTCATCGAACAAATGAATGATTCGCATGCCGTCATATACGTGCGGTGCATGCCGGCAGGGTGCGTGCCGCCCTTGCGGAGAAGGGTTCCGCACCCGCGGGCGGCAGTGACGGATCCCGTCTGCGCAACCCCCGCGTAACCAAATTTTTCGTGGCGTTCATTTCATTGACGCAATGTAAAGCGAATGGCTAGCGTGACGGCAGCCACAGGGTGCGTCCAGCGCGCCCACACCGGACACGTGAGGCAGTCATGAGCGTCAGTACCCCCATCGTGAACACCGTCCTCGGCCCGGTCGCAGCAGACGAGCTCGGCGTGGTCGCCGTCCACGAGGCGCTGCTCTCGGTGCTCCCGGGGGCGCAGTACGCCTACGACGTCGCCATCGACCGCGCCGAGGTCTTCGCCCTGCTCAAAGCCAGGCTGACCGGGTTCCGCGAGGCCGGCGGCGGCACCGTCGTCGACGCCACGGGCCAGTTCCACGGCCGTGACCCGAAGCTCCTGGAGGCCCTGTCGCGCTCGACCGGCGTGCACATCGTCGCCTCCACCGGCCAGGGACCCGAGGAACTGCTCGGCGGCTACTTCCTCACCCCGCAGACCAACCCGCCGACGCCCTGGCCGGCCGAGAAGTGGGCCGACCTGTTCGGCAGGGAGATCACCGAAGGCATGGTCGTGCCGCGCGTCGAACGCCGCGCGCCGGCCGGCCTGATCGCCACCGCGGTCAGCCGCACCGGAGCCACCGCCACCGACACCGAACTGCTCAGGGGAGCCGCCCGGGCCGCGCTCGCCACCGGCGTGGCGGTCTCGTTCCGCCACGGCGGCGACGCCCTGGCCGAACTCGACGTCGTCCTCGCCGAAGGCCTCGCCGCCGACCGGGTCGTCGTCGCCGGACTGGACCGCGCCGACGCCGTCGGCCTGGCCCGCGAGGTCGCCCGGCGAGGCGCGTACGCCGCCCTCGACCACGTCGGCACGGCCGGCCGGCACCACGACGGCGCCGACTACCTCACCGACGACGAGCGGGCGGCCCTGGTCGCCGGACTGGTGGCGGCCGGCCTGGGCGGCCGCGTGCTGCTCTCCTCCTCGGCCACCGGCGCCGCCTTCGGACACCCGGCCACCGACGTCCCCTACGCCCATGTCCTCACGGACTTCGTCCCCGCCCTGCGCGGCCAGGGCCTCGGCGACGAGGACGTCCGGCGGCTGCTGGCCGAGAACCCCGCCGCCCTCCTCGCGGTGCGCTGAAAGAGAGAAGGCTGAAAGGCTTATGTCGCGAGTCAACACCGTCCTCGGGCCGGTCCCCGCCGAGGAACTCGGCTTCGTCGCCGTCCACGAGCACATCGGGTACGGCATGCCCGGATCCGAACTCGACACCCGGTGGTGGAAGACGCCGGAGCAGCGCTACGAGGAGACCGTCCCCAAGCTGCGCGCCTTCCACGACCACACGCTGCCCTACGGCGGCGCCACCTTCGTCGACGCCACCGGCATCTGCAACGGCCGGGACGTGAACCACTACCGGTCGCTCTCGGAGAAGACCGGCGTGCACATCGTCGCCTCGACCGGCTTCGTCGGCGGCGACACGGCGCTGCCGTTCTTCGAGCGCGCCGACGTCGACTACCTCTACCGCCAGTTCGTCCACGAGATCACCGTCGGCATCGGCGACACCGGCGGCAGGGCGGGCATCATCAAGGTCGGCGTCAGCCGGGGCTTCCGGATGAAGGAGCTCGACCTGCGGATCTACCGCGCCGCCGCGCGGGCCGCGCTGGAGACCGGCGTGCCGATCTTCACCCACCTCGCGGTCGACGCCGAGCCCGCCGTCGAGATCTTCCGGGAGGAGGGCCTGCCCCTGCACCGGGTGCTCTTCGGGCACGCCGACGACGGCGTCAGCCAGGGCAAGGTGCGCGACCGGTGGATCGCCGGACAGGGCGGCCGGATCGGCTTCGACACCTTCGGCTACGACCTCGAACTGCCCGACCCGCCGTTCTGGGGCCGCCCCCGGCAGGAACGCCTCGACCACTTCCTCGGCTACCTGCGCGACGGACTGGTCGACAGCGTCCTCGCCTCCGCCGACGCCAACTGCAGCCCCCTCGGCTGGCCCGGCGTCAAGGGCCACACCGTCAACTACCTCTTCGAGGTGCTGATCCCCGCCCTGCGCGAGCACGGCGTCGACGACGCCACCATCACCAGGATCTTCGTCGACCTGCCCGCCGACTTCCTCAGCATCCAGCCCGACCGAAAGCCGTGACCATGGACATCACCCATCTCGACATCGCCGTCGTCGGCGCCGGCTACGCGGGGGCCGCCGCGGCCAAGGCCCTCAGCGACCTCGGGGCGAACGTCACCGTCTACGAGCAGGCACGCCGGATCCGCGAGGTCGGCGCCGGCATCGGCCTGCGCCCGTCGTCGATGCACCAGTTCAACACCCGCGGCAGCGGCGAGGCCGTCAAGGCGGTCAGCTCGCCCAGCGACGCCTTCGAGATCCTCACCGCCGACTGCCACCGCATCGCCATCGAGGAGTGGCCGGAGAAGGACGCCTACGGCGAGACCACCCGCTTCATCCACCGCGGCGACTTCATCGACGCGCTCGTCGGCGTACTGCCCGAGGGCATGGTCCGACTCGGCCACAAGCTCGAGAGGATCGAGGACAAGGGCGGCGAGGCCACCCTGCACTTCGCCCACGGCGAGAGCGTGACCGCCGACCTGGTCGTCGGCGCCGACGGCATCCGGTCCGTCGTCCGCGAGCAGCTCTTCAGCGACCGGCAGCCCGTCTTCGCCGGGGAGCACGCCTACCGCGCCGTCATCGACGCGGCCGGCACCCACGGCATGGTCGCCGACGGCAACCTGCGGATGTACATCGGCCGCGGCTCCAAGGTCTACCTGCTGCCGCTGCTCCACCGCGGCCAGGTCTCCTTCGACATCACCGCCCTGCACACCGACGGCACCTGGGCGCCGGCGGTGACCAAGGAGGACATCCTCAGGACGGTCGAGGGCTTCGACGAGCGGATCGTCGAGATGACGCGCAACCTCGACATGGACACCGTCAACGTGCGGGCCGTCTACGACATCGACCCGGTCGACGTCTGGCACTCCGCGTCCGTCGTCCTCATCGGCGACGCCGCCCACGCGATGTGCCACCACCAGGGCCAGGGCGCCAACTCCGCCGTCCTCGACGCGGGAGCCCTCGCCGACGCGCTCGCCGCCGCCGAATCCGTGGAGCAGGCGCTGGCCGCCTTCCAGGCGCAGCGCAAGCCGATCACGGACGAGCTGCAGCGGATCTCCCGCAACGGCTGGACCGAGGACGAGGTCAACGACGTCTTCCCCGGCCAGAAGCCCGGCCAGATCGGCGCGACGACCGCCACGACGACGGAGGACTGAACCATGCCGCTGCACCCCGAGATCGCACGGTTCCTCGCCACCCTGCCCGCCCCGCCCGAGGGCCCCCTCGACCCGGTCGCCATGCGGGCCGGCGACGAGGCGCACGTCGCCCCCCTCGCCGAGCGCCTGCCGCTGCACCGTGTCGAGGACCTGACCGCGCACACCGCCTCCGGTGACGTACCGGTGCGGGTCCACACCCCCACCGAGGCCGACGCCCACGGCGTGATCGTCTACTTCCACGGCGGCGCGTTCTTCCTCGGCAGCCTGGAGACCCACGACCACGTGGCGCGCTCGCTGGCGAAGGAGACCGGGCTCACGGTCGTCTCCGTCGGCTACCGCCTGGCGCCCGAGGCCGCCTTCCCGGCCGGGCTCGACGACTGCCACGCCGTCGTGCGCTGGGCAGCCGAACAGGGCGAGGTCCTCGGGTGGGACGGCACCACCCTCGCCGTCGCGGGCGACAGCTCCGGCGGCAACTTCGCCGCCGCCGTGGTGGCCCGGGCCCACGACGAGGGCTTCGACCGGATCACCCACCAGATCCTCTACTACCCCTCCCTCGACCTGGACTTCGACGAGGACCGCCACCCCTCGCTGCGGGAGAACGCCGTCGGCTACGGCCTGGAGACAGCGGGGCTCAAGCCGTTCAACGCCTTCTACCTCGACAGCGGCGCCGACCCGGCCGACCCGCGCGTCTCCCCGCTCAAGCGGGCGGACCTCTCGGGGCTGCCGAAGACCCTCGTCGTCACCGCCGAGTTCGACCCGATGCGCGACGAGGGCGAGCTGTACGGGAAGCGGCTGCGGGAGGCCGGCGTCGAGGCGACGGTGGCCCGCTACGAGGGCGCCGGCCACGGCTTCGTCCAGCACTTCTCCTGGATCCCCGAGTACCACGAAGTCTTCGCGCGCACCCGTGACTTCATCGCAGGGAAGGCGTGAGCGCATGACCCGGCCGGTCGACGTCCACCCCCTGGTCTCGCCGTGGGGACGGTTCGGTCTCTACAGCTTCTACATCGACGCACCCGAGCCGGCGATCGTCGACACCGGCATCGCCTCCTCGCCCGCCGAAGGCATGGCGCCGGCGCTGGCGGCGATCGGCCGGCGCATCGAGGACGTGCGCTGGATCCTGCTGACGCACGGTCACATCGACCACGTCGGCGGGGCCCACGCCCTGTGGGAGATGACCGGCCGCCGGGCGAAGGTGGTGATCCACGAGGCCGACGCCCCCATGCTCCGCTCGCGCAGGGCCCACGTCGAGGAGTACCTCGCGGGGCGCGGGCGGTACCTGGCCGACCCCGAGGGGGAGGCCAAGGTGACGGCCGCCGCGAACGCCGTCATCTCGGGGGAGATGGAACCCTCCTCGCTGCTGAGCGGCGGCGAGTCCATCTCCCTCGGCGGCGGCGTCACCGTCTCCGCGCACGCGATCCCCGGGCACACGCCCGGTTCGCTCGCCTACGTCCTCGACGGTCAGGGCGACGTGTTCACCGGCGACGCCGTCCAGGTCCACGGGGCCGCCAACGGCTTCCCCGGCTACACCGACCCCGCCGCCTACCGCAGCAGCCTGGAGTACCTGCGCGACGAGATCCGGCCCCGGCGCCTGTTCCTCGGGCACCCGTACCGCCGCGCCGACGGCACGCCCTACGGCGTCGCACTCGACGAGCGCGAGGCCCGGGAGGCCATCGGGCAGAGCCTCGCCGCCGAGGGCCGTGTCGCCGCGGCCGCATGCGGCTGCCTGGAGGCCGGCCTGCGCGAGACCGGCTCGCCGTACTCCCCGTTCGCCCGGGTCGCCGAGGAGCTCGGCTACGCCGGCGACCCCACGCTCGAGCCGTCGCCGTTCTTCACCTCCCTGCACGGCTACCGCACGCAAGCCCAGCAGACCTCGTGACCCAGGAGCACCACCGATGACCGACCTCCAGACCCTCCGTGCGGGCCACCGGACGATCACCGTGCGCAAGGACCTCCGCGTCCCCATGCGCGACGGCGTCACGCTCGCCGCCGACGCCTACGCCGGCACCGACCACGCCCCGCGCCCCGCCCTGGTCGCCCTCAGCCCCTACGGCAAGGAGCTCCAGGCCCTCGCCCTGACCACCCCGCCGCAGCGGCGGCCCAGCCCCATGTGGGACGGCTGCATCGAGGCCGGCGACATCGCGCGGGTCGTCGAGGAGGGCTACGTCCACGTCATCGGCGACCTGCGGGGTTCCGGCGCCTCCGAGGGCGAGCACATCGGCAACTACAACGCCGGCGGCGTCCCCCTCGGCCAGGACGCCTACGACTTCATCGAGTGGGTGGCCGCCCAGCCGTGGTGCGACGGCAACGTCGGCATGATCGGCATCTCGTACTTCGGCTCCATGCAGGTGCTCGCCGCCGCCGAGCGGCCGCCGTCGCTCAAGGCGATCTTCGTCAGCGGCGGCCACTACGACTTCTACGAGACCACCTACCACGGCGGCGTCATGTGGTTCATGCCGCGCGCCGCCCGTGAGGGCCGCGGCGGCGACTCCGGCTGGGCGTTCACCGACGGCGTCAAGTCCCGCATGCTGGAGACCTTCTCGTCCGAGGAGATCAAGGAGAAGGTCGCCCGGCGCCTGGCGGACCCGGACGTGGCCGCCTGGCCCAACCTGGTCCACGTCCTCAACTACCCCAAGAACCACGAGGCCTGGTTCGACATCGTGATGAACGACGTCGACGGCGAGTGGTACGAGGAGCGCAACCCGGTCACCCTCGCGCCGGCCATCGACATCCCGGTCTGGCTCCAGCTCGACCAGGGCCGCGGCTGGACCCTGGACGGCACCATCGAGCTCTACCACCGGCTGGGGGGCCCCAAGAAGCTCGACATCGGCCCTTACCCGCCCATGCAGTCGCGCCCCTTCGTCGAGGAGCACGACAAGATGTTCCGCTGGTACGAGTACTGGCTCAAGGGCGTCGACAACGGGGTGATGGACGAGCCGGCGGTGACCGTCCACGTCGAGGGATCCCGGGAGACCGTCACCGGCGCGCAGTGGCCGCCGAGGCCGGTCGAGCACCGGCCGCTGTACCTGCGCCCGCGCGGCGGGCTCTCCGCCGAGCCCGAGCCGATGGCCGCCGAGTACGCCGCACCGGACGGCTTCTACCAGGCGCCGCTGACCGTCACCGACACGGTGCAGAAGCTGAGTTGGTCCACCGCCCCGTTCACCGAGCCGACCGAGATGATGGGCCAGGGCGCGGCCCACCTCTTCGCGGAGATCGACCGGAGCGACACCAACTTCATCCTGCGGATGTGGGACGAGGCGCCGGGCGGCAAGCGCCAGCTGATCACCAGCGCCTACCTGAAGGCGTCGCACCGCGAGCTGGACGAGGAGCGCACCACCGAGGGCGACCCGTACCACCCGCACACCCGCGCGGTCCCCGTCGAGCCGGGGCGGATCGAGGAGTACGTGCTGCGGATCTACCCCTTCGCCGCGACGTTCCTGCCCGGGCACCGGCTGGTCGCCGAGCTCTCCAACGCCGAGCCGCTGGTCGACGAGCACAACTCCCTGCTGCCGCCGGACGCCTTCCACCTCCCGGTGGGCCGCGCGGTCACCCACAAGATCTACCGCGACGCCGACCACCCGTCCCGCCTGGTGCTGCCGTTCACGACGACGCCGGTGGCGGGCTAGAACCGCCGCCCTGCCCGGTCGCGCCTCGGTCCGGCCCGTCCCACCGGGCCGGACCAGGTGCGTGCGGCCCCGCAGCGCTGTCAGGGGCCGCCGCGGATGTCCTGCTGCTCGAGTTCGGGGAGCACCCGTGCCACCGCGGCGAAGTCGTTGTCACGGTGCAGCACGATGGGCCCGTGCTGCACGGACACGAGGCCGAAGAGGTCCGACAGTTCCGCCTCCAGGTCCTCCCGGTGAGCGGGCCCCCTCGCGCTGCAGAGATCAGGTGCGGTCGCCGGCCGACAGGGTGATCGCCCCGGCAGGGCACAGGCCGACGGCCTCGCGCACCGCGTCCCGGTCCCCGGCGGGCGGCTCGGGCCGCAGGACGACGACCTTGCCGTCGTCCTCACGCTGGTCGAAGACCTCCTCGGCCGTCAGCACGCACATGCCGGAGCCCATGCACCGCTCGGTGTCCACGGTGATCCTCATGGCTCACGCGTCCCAGGTGACCGGGAGGCGCTTGACCCCGTAGATGTCCGCCGTCTCCGGGCGCAGGTCGACCTCCTCGGGGTCCACCGCCAGACGCAGCGTGGGGAAGCGCCCGAGCAGCGCCGGGAAGGCCACCCGCATCTCCACGCGCGCCAGTTGCTGCCCCAGGCACTGGTGGATGCCGTGCCCGAAGGCCAGATGACCGCCTTCCTGCCGGGCGAGGTCCAGGCCGTGGGGATCGGTGAAGCGGTCCGGGTCCCGGTTGGCCGTGTGGTACGACGCGATCACCGGCGAACCCGCCCTGATCAGCTGTCCGCCGACCTCCACGTCCTCCAGCGCCGTCCGCATGAAGGTCTTGGCGACGCTGAGGTACCGCAGCAGCTCCTCCACGGCCCGGTCGGCGAGCGCGGGATCGCCGCGCAGCGCGGCCAGTTGCTCCGGGTGGCGCAGCAGGGCGAAGGTGCCCAGGGAGAGCATGTTGGCGGTGGTGTCGATGCCGGCCGCCAGCAGGATCAGGGCGATGCCGCGCAACTCCTCGTCGTCCAGATCGCTCTCGGTGAGCTCGCTGAGCACGTCGTCGGTGGGGTTCGCGCGCTTGGCCGCCACCAGCCCCGCCAGGTATTCCTGGGTCGAGGTGTAGGCGGCCATCAGGTCCTCGTCGTTCGTCTCACCGTCCATGAACTTGTCGACGTTCTCCTGGAAGGAGCCCCGCTCCTCGTACGGCACACCGAGCAGCTCACAGATCATGACGGCCGGGATCGGCTTGGCGAACGCGGTCACCAGATCGGCCGGCGGCCCCGCCTTCGCCATCGCGTCCAGGTGCTCGGCCGTGACCTGCTCGATCCGTTCGGTGAGCAGCCGCATCCGCCGGACGGTGAACCTGGCCGTCAGCGGCCTGCGGTAGCGGCCGTGCCGCGGCTCGTCCATCAGCAGGAACTCGCCGGGCGGCGCCGGGGGGACCACGAAGTCCCCGTAGTCGACGGTCGGGTGGAGCATCAGCTCCTTGCGGGAGCTGAACCGCTGATCGGCGAGGACCTGCCTGACCAGGTCGAAGCCGGTGACCAGCCAGCCCTGCTTCCCACCGGGGAAGGTGTAGGCGCTGATCGGGCCGTGCCGGCGTGCCTCGACCAGCTCCGGCGGCGGGTCGAACGGGCGCCCGGGCGGGCGTTCCGTGGGCAACGTGGTGATGGTGTGCGGAGCTTCCCCCATGCTCGGTCCTCATCTCGCGGCACTGCGTTCGGACAAGGTTCGACAGTCAATCCGAGACCTGACGGAGCGTCAATCACCGCGAGGGCGGAGACGTCTCGCTCCCGCGGCGGTTGACACGGCGACCGCCGTCGTGGCCGCCGTACGCCGGAGGGCGCCTGCGCCGGCGGCCGGCGCAGGCGCCCTTTCGCGGCTCACCAGTTCTTGTACCGCGTCTCGCCGAGGCCGCAGAAGGTGCAGCCGGGGGCGAGGAAGTCCCGCGTGCGGCGGAACTCCTCGTCGGCGAGGTGCCACCGCAGCCATGCGGTGATGATGTGCTGCCCGTTGCGCGTGGCGGCGATGTGGTCGGTGCCGTCCAGGACGTTGAGCCACACCGGCACGTCGGTGTTGGTGTAGTCCCGCTCCACGTTGGAGGTCGCGAAGTCGTCGTCCCCGCCGATGTACAGGGCGGGGTTGCGGAGGGAGTCGGGCCCGTTGCCGTCGAAGGAGCCGCCTGCCACGTGGACGGTGGTCTCCAGCCGGGGGTCGTCGGCCACGTCGAACGTGCCGATCGAGCCGCGGGAGTGGCCGCCGAAGGCCACCTCAGAGGTGTCGACGTCCTGGTACAGCGGGTCGGCCGGGTCCGCGTTCCGGTCCTCGATCCAGTCCAGGGCGTCCACCATGTAGGAGCCGTCGCTGGAGGAGACCTCGCTGTACACCACGAAGCCGTGGGAGGCCCACTGGCGCAGCATGTCCTCGTAGGCGGCCGGGTCGGACCCCGCGCCCGGGCCCCAGACGAGCACCGGGTGGTCCACCCCGTCCCTCCCGGCGTCCGCCGGGTACACCAGCCATCCGTCGTTCCCGGGCCCGGCGGTGGTGTCGACGGTCACCGCGTACGGTCCGGGCGCGGTCACGTCCGTCACCGGTGGCAGCGATCCGCCCGGGGGATCGGTCGGACCGCCGCTCCCGCCGCCCGCCGCCCGCACGAGGACGTCGTCGACGGTCAGGCTCTCCAGGGCGCTGCTCGCGTCCAGCGTGAACCGCAGCCGCACGGTGCGGCCGTCGACCGACGACGGCAGGGGGAAGGACGCCGCGCCCGAGGCGGTGCGCGCCGACTCCAGCGTGGTGAACGTGCCGCCGTCGACGGAGTAGGCGACGGTGAAGGACTCCCCGAGGTCGAGCCCGGAGGCGGTCCGTGTGTACGACACCGAGATGCCGCTGAAACCGGACAGCGCGACGGGCGCCGAGGTGAGCGTCGGGTCGGACAGCAGTGATCCGCTCATCCTGGCGGCGCCCGTGGCGGCGCTGACGGAGCCGGTGGAGGTGAAGGCGCCGAGCCCGCCGGAGAAGTCCTCGCCGAACACGGAGGTCGCGGCGGAGGCGGGGGAGGAGAGGACGCCGGCGGCGCCCGCGGCCACGACGCAGGCGGTCGCCGCGGCGGACAGGCGCAGGCGTCGGCGCAGGCGGCGGCGGGTTGGAGTCGACATGTCTGCGTTCCCTTCGTTGTGCCGGCCGCGGGCACACGTGCTCCCGGTCGCCGGAGATCGTGCGGGAAATCGGTCCATGCCGAGTCAACCGGGCTCTCCGGGAGCCGGAATCAGTGAAATCACCGGCACCGCCGCGCCCGACACCGGTCGATTGAAATTCATTCCTCCTACAAGCGGACAGTTGTTACCATCGCGCGGTGGCGAAGCCTGAGGCTCCCGTCGTCGCGGGCCTCCCGGAGGCCGACGCACCCTCCTGCACAGAGCTGTCGCTGGTGACCGCCGGTCGCACCAACGATCGGCTTACTGACAAGGAACCCTCTTCCGTGAGTACTGACACAGGCTCGCCTCCGGCCGGGCCCGCCGCCGGCCCCGGGGCGGCCGACAAACTCGACCGCGGCGTCCTCAAGGTCGCCGGCGTCGTCGTCATCGGCGCCATCATGTCGATCCTCGACGTCACCGTGGTCAGCGTCGCCCTGCCGACCCTGCAGCGTGAGTTCGACGCGAACTACGCCACCGTCGCCTGGACGATGACCGCCTACACCCTGGCCCTGGCCGCGGTCATCCCGATCACCGGATGGGCCGCGGACCGGTTCGGCACCAGGCGCCTGTACCTGACCTCGATCGTGCTGTTCGTCGCCGGGTCGGCGCTGTGCAGCCTCGCCTGGGACATCGGCCCGCTGATCGTCTTCCGCGCGTTGCAGGGACTCGGCGGCGGCATGCTGATGCCGCTGGGCATGACCATCATGACCCGCGCCGCCGGGCCGGAGCGCGTCGGCCGCGTCATGGCCGTGCTGGGCGTGCCCATGCTGCTGGGCCCGATCGGCGGCCCGATCCTCGGCGGCTGGCTGATCGACGCGGCCAGCTGGCAGTGGATCTTCCTGATCAACGTGCCGATCGGCGCGGTCGCCCTGTTCGCCGCGTGGAAGGTCCTGCCCAAGGACACCGCGCAGCCGTCGGAGCCGTTCGACGTCGTCGGCATGCTGCTGCTGTCGCCGGGTCTCGCCCTCTTCCTCTACGGCGTCTCCACCATCCCGGAGGAAGGCACCGTCGCCGCGGCCAAGGTCCTGGTGCCCGGCCTGATCGGCCTGGTGCTCGTGGTGGCGTTCGTGCTGCACGCCCTGCGCAAGGCGAACGCCCTCATCGACCTCAGCCTGTTCAAGAACCGCCACGTGACCATCGCCGTGATCACGATGACGCTGTTCTCGGTCGCGTTCATGGGCGCGATGCTGCTGTTCCCCAGCTACTTCCTCCAGGTCCGGATGGAGGACACCCTCGACGCCGGCCTCCTGCTGGCCCCGCAGGGCCTGGGCGCGATGCTGACCATGCCCATCGGCGGACGTCTCACCGACAAGATGGGGCCGGGCAAGCTGGTGCTGGCGGGCATCGTGGTGATCAGCGCGGGCATGGGGGTCTTCACCCAGGTCGGCGCCGACACGTCCTACTTCGTGCTGCTGAGCGCCCTCTTCGTGATGGGCATGGGCATGGGCGTCACGATGATGCCGATCATGTCCGCCGCCCTGAGCACCCTCACCGACCACCAGATCGCCCGGGGCTCCACGATGATGAACATCGTGCAGCAGACCGCCGGGTCGATCGGCACGGCCGTCATGTCGGTCATCTTCACCAACCGCGTCCTCGACAGCACCGCCGCCGGCGCGTACAGCGCCGTGGTCCAGGGCAAGGTGCCCGCCGACCAGGTTCCGCCCACGCTGCTCGAGCAGGGCAGGTCGGCCCTGGCCGAGGCGTTCGGCAGCACCGACACGGTCGCGCTGGTCCTGATCGTGGCGTGCCTGGTCCCGGCGCTGTTCCTGCCGCGCCGCAAGTCCGCCGCGACGGACGGGCAGGCGCCCGGCGCCTCCGTGGCCGCGATGCACTGAGAAACCCGAGGCGAGGCCGCCGCCGTACCGCACCCCGGTACGGCGGCGGCCTCCGCCGTTTCCGGGCGGCAGCCGGACGCGGCGCCGCCGGCCCGTGCGCGATCCCGGGTCCGGTGGGCTTAAATGCCAGGTCGGGGCCGCAGTCGCGACCACAACCGATAGCCTTGGCCCATGCCATCCGAAATCCGCGAGCCCATGCGCCATGCCGCTATGCGGGAACGGAACCTGGCCGTGCTGCTCCGTGTCATCGCCGCGCACCAGCCGGTCACCCGGGCCCGGCTCGCCGCGCTCACCGGCTTCACCAAGACCACCGTCTCCAACCTCATCGCGGTGCTCGCCGAAGCCGGTCTCGTGCATGACGGCGACATGCTGCACGAAGGGGACCGGGGACGACCCGGTATCGGCGTGGCGGTCAACGGCGCGGGCGCCGCGGGACTCGGGCTCGAAGTGAACGTCGACTACCTGGCCGCGGCCGTGCTCGACCTCGGCCGCCGGGTGCGCTACCGGCTGCTGGTCGCGGCGGACAACCGGGGCCGCGAGCCCGGCGAGATCGCCGTCGCGCTGGCCCGCCTGGCCCGGCAGGCCGCGGACGCCGCGGCGGAACAGGGCCTGCCGGTGATCGGGGCGACCGTGGCACTGCCCGGCATGATCGACCGCACCGGGATGTTCCGCGCCCCCAACTTCCCCTGGCACGACGTCCCGGCCGCCGCCTTCACCGACCTCGGCCTGTCCGCGCTGAAGCTGCCGACCAGGGCCGAGAACGAGGCGAACCTGGCGGCGCTCGGTGAACTGTGGTTCGGCGCCGGGCGCGCCGACCTCGGCGACTTCGTGCACGTGTCGGGAGAGATAGGCATCGGCGCGGGCGTGGTGCTGGGCGGCCGGGTGTTCCAGGGAGCGCACGGCTACGCCGGGGAACTGGGCCACCTCCAGGTGGATCCGGCCGGTGAGCCGTGCGCCTGCGGCGCGCGCGGCTGCCTGGAGCGCGTCGCGGGCCGGGACGCCATCCTGCGCGCCGCCGGCATCGGCGAATCGCTCGCCGACAACGCCGTCGCCGGGCCGCTGGAACCGCTGACGGCGCTGACCACGCTGCTGGACACCGGCGACAAGGCGGCCACCGAGGCGGTGGGCCGGGCCGGCGACGCGCTGGGCCGGGCGCTGACCGCCGTGGTCAAGGTGCTCGACCCGGACACGATCGTGCTCGGCGGGGTGTTCTCCGCGCTCGCCCGGTGGACCACGCCCTCGGTGGAGGCGGCGCTGCGGGCCGGCGGGCTCTACGGGCAGGTCCCCGCGGTCGTGGTGTCGTCGCTGGGCGAGAACGCGGCCGTGCTCGGCGCCGCGGGCCAGGTCATCGAGACCGTCCACGCCGACCCCGCGCTGCTGCTGCGCTGAGGGCCGGGCGGCCGCACCCCGCGGGGTGCGGCCGCCCGGCCCTCAGCGCGGGGGCGGGCCTCAGCCCGCGGGCAGGTCCTCCGGGCGCGTGCCGGCGGGCACCGGGTAGGGGAGCGGGAAGCCGCTGTCCACCCGGCGGCTGTCGCCGGTCTCCGCCGCGGCGAGCAGCGCCTCCATCACGTCGAGCACGTGGTAGGCGAGTTCGGCGCCCGCCCGGTGCGGCGTCCCCGACGCGATGGCGTGCGCCATGTCCGCGACGCCGATGCCCCGGGCCCCGCCCGTGTAGCCGCCCAGCACCGGCACCTGCTGCCAGGCGGAGGCCCCGGCCCGGCGGACGCGGACGTCGCCGGTGAAACTGTTCGGGTCGGGCACCGACAGCGTGCCGTCCGTGCCGTACACCTCGATCCTGGGCAGCGTGCTGTCCCACACGTCGAAGCTCATCATGAGGGTGGTCAGCGCGCCGCCGTGGTGTTCCAGCACGCCGGTGACGTGGGTCGCCACCTCCACCGGGAATTCCGTGCCCGCGCGCGGGCCGCCGCCGATCGTGCGGGTGCGGCGGGGAGCGGCGGACAGGCCGGTGACGCGGCGCACCGGTCCGAGCATCAGGACCAGCGCGGTCAGGTAGTACGGGCCCATGTCCAGCAGCGGACCGCCGCCCGGCCGGTAGTAGAACTCCGGGTCCGGATGCCAGAGTTCGTGGCCGGGCGTGGTCATGAAGGCGGTCGCCGCGACGGGCGTGCCGATCTCGCCCCGCTCCACGCACACCCGCGCGGTCTGGATGCCGGTGCCCAGCACGGTGTCCGGCGCGCAGCCCACCCGCACGCCCGCGGCCGACGCGGCGTCGAGGACCGAACGGGCCTCCCCGGTGGTCATGGCGAGCGGCTTCTCCCCGTACAGGTGCTTGCCCGCCCCGATCGCGGCGTGGGAGACCTCCAGGTGCGCCTCGGGCGTGGTGAGGCCGAGGACCAGGTCCACCTCGTCGGAGGCGTAGAGCTCCGGCAGGCTCACCGCACGCACCCCGGGGAACCGCGCGGCCGCGGCCTCGGCGTGTTCGGCACGGCGGGTCGCCACCTGCACGGGGCGCACGTTCGGGAGCCGTGACAGCGTCCGCAGGTACTCGCCGCTGATGTTGCCGGCGCCCACCACACCGATCCGCAACGGGCCGGTCATGTCGTCTCCTCCTGTGATCGGCGGGGGTTCGTCCGGGCAGGGAGCGTACCGGGGCCGGCGGCCGGCCGGACCGCCCCGGTCACGGGGCCGCCGTACCGCTGAGGGCGGAGGCGATCGCCGGCTTGAGGTCGAGGGGGACGGGGAGCGTCACGTCCTCCATGGCGCCCCGGCCCTCCGAGAGCCGCAGACTGACGTCGAGCACGTGCAGACACAGGTCGGCGCTCAGGAAGGGCGCCTCGCCCCTGAGGGCCGCCGCGGCGAGGTCGGCCACGCCCGCGCCGACGGTGAGGTCGTGGGTGTCGGTGTAGCGGTGCCGGGCGGGCGGCGCCACGAAGGGCAGCTGCTCGGGTTCGCCGAGGTACGCGTTGGTCTTGCCGTTCGTCCTGACGTGCCGCCGCAGCGAGACCGGGGCGGAGGCCTGCCACACGTCGCCCACCGACAGCACCCCCCGGTCGCCGACGACCATGAGGGACAGGTCGGCCGGGGCCACCCAGCCGATGCTGAGCCGGCACACGGCGCCGCTCGCGAACTCCAGGAACCCCAGGGAGACGTCCGGGGCCGGCTCGCTCCCCTCCGGCCACTCCCCGCCCAGCTGGAGCGAGGTGTGCGCCGCCATGCGGACCACCGGGCCCAGCATCGCCACCAGCCAGCTGAGCTGGTAGCCCGCGTGCTCCATGACACAGCCGTTGGCGACCTCGTCCCGGTAGGGCCACGGCACCCCGCGCCGGCTCCGCCACTGGGTGTACGGCATGAAGGCGAGCGCGCCCATGTCGAGCGAGGCGTGCACCAGGCGCGGTGTGCCGATCAGCCCGTCGCCGACGGCCCGCAGCAGCGTCTGCGCGGACCGGCTGAAGACGGTCGACGGAGCGCTCGACAGCAGGAGCCCGCGCTCCCGCGCCAGTTCGACGAGTTCCGCGGCCTCCTCGTAGGTCGACGCCAGCGGCTTCTCCGAGTAGACGTGCTTGCCGGCCAGCAGCGCCGCCCTGGTCACGCGGTAGTGCTCCGACACGGGCGTCAGGTTCACCACCACGGCGCAGCCCGGGTCGTCCAGCACCTCGTCGAAGCCGTCGAAGACGCGCCCGCCGTACTCACCGGTGAACGTCGCCGCGCGCTCCGGCACCAGGTCGAACGCGCCCCTGACCTCGACATGGGGGTAGTTGGGCATGGTGGCGCCGTAGAAGTCCGCGGCGTACCCGCAGCCGACGAAGACCACTCCGACCGTCTCGTGGGACGTCTCCGGCGCACGGCCGGTCTGCTCGCTGTCGTTCGTCATGTGCCCTCCGCGGGTCCGTCGGTCGGCGTCACGTGTGATCAGTACTCCCCGTCCCGCAGCAGTCCCGCCGCGAAGCGTCCCGCTCTCGCCGCGAGCGCCATGATGGTGAGGGTGGGGTTCTGCCAGCCGCCGGACGGGAAGCAGGCGCCGTCGGCGACGAGGACGTTCGGCGCGTCCCAGCAGCGGTTGTGCGGGTCCAGGACGGAATCGGCCGGGGAGGCCCCCATGCGGACGGTCCCCAGGTCGTGGACGTTGCCTCCCGGCGCGGTGAGCGCACCGGCGACGGCGAGGTCCTTCAGACCGGCGACCGAGGCGGCCAGCTCGATCTCCCGTCGCATCAGGGCGTACATCCGCTCCTCGTGCGGCCCGTAACCGCACTCGACGACCGGCACCGGAACACCCCACCGGTCCCGCCGGTCGCCGAGCCGCACCCGGTTGTCCCAGGAGGGCAGCATCTCCCCCTGGGCGTCGATGCCGCCCAGGGCCGCGCCGTTCGCGACGCGCCGCTGGAGGGACACCCACAGGGCGAAGGGGCGGACGTCGCCGCCCTGCGGCTGCGGCGGGGGCACGAGCAGGCCGCACTGGCGTCCCGTCCACGGCTGCGCGGCGTCCGGCGAACACCCCTCGAGGACGCCCGTGGAGGTGAGCAGCGGATGGTCCATCAGACCGCGCCCCAGCCAGCCGCTGCTGTTGCCGAGCCCCCGCGGGTGGCGCGGGCCGTGCGAGTTCAGCATCAGCCGAGCGGTCTCGATGGTGCCGCCGCACAGGAGGACGACGCGGGCGCGGACCGCGTGCCGGACCCCGGTGGTGACGTCCACGTACCGCACGCCGGTCGCCCGGCCGTTCACCGGGTCGGCGGTCACCTCGGTGACGCGGGCGTGCGGACGCAGCACCATCCGCCCGGTCCGCTCCGCCGCGGCGAGGGCGCCGGCCTGGACCGAAAACCCCGGCCAGCCCCCGGCGCCCGGGTCGGCCGGCACGTACCGCACCGGCACGGGCCGCGTCCCCGGCCGCCGGTAGGACCGCCGGAAGTCCGACTCGGCGGGGGTCAGCACCGGCGGCTCACCCCGGAACCGCCCGTGGGGGAGCTGCGGGAGGTCCTCCTCCGGCGTTCCCCGCAGCCCGAGGAGTTCCTCGACGCGGTCGTAGGCGCCGGCGAGATCCTCGTAGCGGACCGGCCAGCGCAGCGAGGCCCCGTCGACGTCGGCGGCCTCCGTCTCGAACCGGGACAGACGCAGCGCCGACCCGCCCCAGACCAGTGACCGGCCGCCGACCTGCATGCCCCGGATCCAGGTGTAGGACCGGTCGGGCGGCGTCTCGTAGGCGTGCTCCACGTCGTCGACGAAGAGGTGCGGCCCACGCGGCCGGAAATGGAAGTGGCCGCTCTGGACGGGCTGACGGGGCCAGGAGGCGCCGTCGTCGCCGCCCGCGGCCGCGGCGTACGAGACGGCGCGGTCCGGTATCTCCTCGGCCCGGCGCGGGGGACCGGCCTCGAGGACCAGGGTCCTCACCCCCGCCTCCGTCAGCTCCTTCGCGGCCCAGGAACCGGCGAACCCGGAGCCGACGACGACGGCGTCGTACCCCTCACCCGGTGCGGCCTCGATGTCGTTCACAGTCCAGCTGCTCCCGTCGGTACGTGTCGGGGGTCAGGCGACCCGTGCGCGTCGCCCGCGGACGGAGTGCCTCGGGCGCGCGGTCACGCCGGATCGCCGGGGTGCGAGGGCAGCCACCGGATCGGCCCGGCGATGCCCGTGTGGTGCGGCGTGACGAGTCCCTCGTGGAAGCGCGACGCGGGGATCACCCGGAAGTCGAAGCTGACCCGGGTCCGCAACGAGACGTTGCGCTGGTTGCCGTGCTTGAGGTTCGCGCTGTCGAAGGCGAGCATCTGGCCGTAGCGCATGGGGTGCGCGCGGAAGTCCTCGGCTCCCTCGCTCGACTCGACCCACAGGCTGTTCTCCGCCGTGATGTCCGTCAGCGGCACCCAGAACGTGATCTCGCAGTCGTTGTGGCCGCCGCTGCGGTCGCGGTGGAAGCTGCCGACCCCGTGGCGGCCGGGCAGCTGGATGCGCCAGTTCGGCACGTGCTGGTAGCGGACCTCCTCCCCGACCAGCTCGGTGATCACCGACCGGACGAACTCCCGGTACAGCACGGAGATCGTCTCGATGCCGTAGAGCTTCTGGTGCATCGCGGAGGCCTGGTCGCCGAAGCCCGGCTGCTCCTCGCCCTCGGGGGCGTGGACGTCGTGCCAGTGGGCGAGGTCCGCCACGCCGGTGGCCGCGCGGGTCGCGCCCGCGAAGTCGAACCGCCGCGTGTCGTAGGGGATGATCAGCTTGTTGAGCACGAGTCTCCTCCGTGGTCGCTGTCGGGAGCAATCGTGAAACGGGGCTCGAAACCGATGAGATGGCTCAGCTGCAGGTCGACGCCGCCGATGTTGCTGAAGTCCTCACCGTGGAACAGGCTCTTGCGGACGAACGCCGCGGTCTTGGCCCGGTAGCGCGAGCGGGCCAGCAGGACGGCCAGCGTGGCCAGGTACCGCGGAGTGCCCCTGCGGTGCAGGGCGGTGAAGGACCGGCGCAGCCCGGTGATCATCTCGTCCGCGGCGGCCCGGTCGGGCGGGACGTCCAGGTCGCGCATGCGCAGCCGGTCGAGGAAGGCCCGCTGGACGGCGGTCGGTTCCAGGTCGGCGGCGTCCTGGGTCTCCCCGTGGACGAGCCCCAGCAGCAGCTCGTCGTGATCGGCGTAGAACTGGTGGCCCTTCCCGGCGGGCGGGAAGGCCCCGGAGACGAGCAGGTCGGCCGCGTGGGCGACGTCGACGTCGCCCAGCCGGGCCGCGAGGTGGGTGGTGAAGTCGGTGTCCTCGCGCAGGACGGTGGGCAGCAGCGACTCCGACGGCAGCAGCTCGGAGGCGGCCGCGTGCGTGGAGGCCATGACCGGTGTCCCGATGTACGACGCCTCCACCAGGACCCGTCCGAAGGTCTCCAGGGAGGAGGTGCTGGGGAAGAACAGCACGTCCATCTCCTGGTAGTCCCGCCACAGCCGGGCCCGGTCCACCGGCGGTCGCCAGCTGTAGCCCGCCGGCGGAGGCGGTGCGTCCGGGTCCGGCCGGCCGCTCCGCGGGTCCTCGCCGATCGCCACCGTCTCGAACGCCCCGGGGGCGCGCCGGGCGAGTTCCCGCTGGAGGGCCACCGCCTGGGCGTGGTTCTTGTCGTCGGTGAGCCGCCCGACGAAGCCGACGCGGGTGGGACCGCCGCTGCCCGAACCGGTCCACGACCCGGCCAGCTCGCCGGGGAACCAGCGCAGGAGCGGGTAGCAGACGGCCTGCCGGGAGGCGGCCAGTTGCGGGAACAGCCTGGTGTAGAGCGCCAGCGAGTAGCGCGAGGAGTGGTAGAGCACGTCGTCGGGGCGCAGGTAGGGAGCCGAGAGCGCCTCCTGCTGGAGATAGCCGTTCCACAGCGCGGTGCGCGCGTCCCGGACGATCCTGAAGTCGAGCCCGAGCCGCTCGCGCAGATGGAAGTAGAGGTAGGCGTGCGGGCCCACCGTCGCGACCACCACGTCGCAGCCCGTCAGGGCCTCCCGCGCCGCCTCGTCGCTGCGGAACAGCTCCACGAAGTCGTGGGGCCTGGCCCGGACGTCCGGGCTCTCGCCCAGCAGGCGGCCGACCTCCGTGTAGGCGAAGTTCGCGCCGTCCTTGCCGGGGTGGCCGGCGTAGCTGCGGAAGCGGTGGAAGCCGGTGACCGGTCCCCGTGGCATGTGAGTACCGCCTTTCCTGCTGTCGGTCCCGGCCGGATCAGACGTCGTGGCCCGCGACCGCGGGCACGGCCAGGTCGGCGAGCGCGTCGTCGGGGCGGGGCCGTGTGCGCAGCGCGTCCGCGCGCTTGCGCAGGAGGGTGATCCGGGTCTCGTCCCACTCCTCGGCGCGCAGCGCGGTCAGCAGGATGTCCGCGAGCTCGCGGACGTCGTCCTCGTCGAAACCGCGCGAGGTGATCGTCGGTGTGCCCAGGCGCAGTCCGCTGGCGACGAAGGGGGGCCGCGGGTCGTCGGGCAGCATGTTCCGGTTGGAGAGGATCCCCAGGTCCTCGAGCCGCCCCTCGGCATCGCGGCCGGTCAGCGCGGTGCGGGTGAGGTCCACGACCAGCAGGTGCGTGTCGGTGCCGCCGGTCACCAGGTCGAGACCGCCGTCCAGCAGCAGACCGGCGAGGAGCCGCGCGTTGCCCACGACGCGCTCCTGGTAGGCGCGGAAGCCGGGGGTCGAGGCGTCGTGGAGGGTGGCCGCGAGCGAGACCAGGCCGGCCATGCCGACGGAGGACTGCAGCCCGGGGAAGATCGCCGAGTCGATCCGCGCCTTCAGCGACGCGGGGCACAGGACGATCCCCCCGCGGGTGCCGCGCAGCGTCTTCTCCACCGACGTGGTCACCACGGTTCCCGGGTAGGCGCACGGGTTGTCGTGGAGCCCGGCCGCCACCAGCCCGGCGATGTGGGAGATGTCCGCGACGAGGGTCGCCTCCACCTCCTGGGCGATCTTGGAGAGCAGCGCGAAGTCGACGGCCCGGGGATAGGCGGAGTATCCGGCGACGATGACGCGCGGGCGCTCCCGCCCGGCGATGGCCCGGATGTCGTCGTAGGGCAGCAGGCCGGTCCGGGCGTCGACCGTGTAGGGCACGACCCGGTACAGCTCGGAGACGAGGTGCTTGGGGTGGCCGTGCGAGAGGTGCCCGCCGGAGCCCACGGCCAGGGACATCAGGGTGTCGCCGGGCTGCATCAGGGCCCGGTAGACGGCGAGGTTGGCCAGGGAGCCGGAGACGGGCTGCACGTTGGCGTGCTCGGCGCCGAAGACGGCGCGCGCCCGGTCCGCCGCCAGCTTCTCGACCTCGTCGAAGATCGACGTGCCGGCGTAGGGCTTGCGGCCGACGTGTCCTTCGGCGGACCGGAACTGGGCGACGCCCCAGGTGCCGTTGTCGCGCGCGGCCGCGATCGGCGCGTTGGACGCGGCGATCAGGTCGATGGATTCCAGATAATGCCGATCCTCACGGTGCAGTAAGCGCGCGAGTTCCAGATCAAGCATCACGTCACCTCGGAGATCACGGAGTTCGGTGGGTGGTCGGCGTACGGGCTTCGTGCCGGGGGGCCGGCGACGCGGGGCCAGGGGCCCGGGATCCGCACGGTCTGCGCCCGCCCCGCACGGGACGGGCGGGGCGTGGACGGGTCGGCCGCAGGGCGGCCGAGCTAATTCATCCAGAACGTTGACCAATACAACAGATGATCATGAACGTGTCAATGATCTGGACTTAATCGGGCCGGACGCCGGGCGGCGGTCCGGGCAGCCCCGACAGGACCGCCCGCGCCACCCGGTCGCCGTGCCGGAAGGTGGCGGCGTCCGTGCCGGGTATGGCGAACGCCCGCGCACCGCGCAACGAGGTGTTCCAGCCCAGCGCGTAGCGTGCGGGATGCGCCCGGCCGTCGGCGCCGACGAGGCGTCCGTGCCCGTCGACGGCGATCCTCCCGGTCGTCGTCCGGTACCCGGTGGCCGGATCGCCGAGGACCTCCTCCGACACCTCCCCGGCGGCGTGCAGCGACGCCAGGAGCGGGTCGGCGGTGCCCGTGACCGTCGGGTCGGGCACCCGGGCGTCGACGAGGACCGCGGCCGTGACCGTGCCGGGGAAGTTCGCGCCGCCGGCCCGGTACAGCCCGGCCGACTCGTCGAGTTCCACCCTCGTCACCGAGCCGAGGGGCCGGACCACGCCCGCGCGGCACAGTGCCACCAGTTCCTCCAGGCGGAACGCCGGCGGACCGCTGGCGACCAGGTTGAACAGCGAGAGCCAGGCGCCGTCGAGCTCCTCGGCCTCGGACCGGGGGTCCATCCGCCCGCGCAGCCGCGGGAGGCGGTCGAAGAGGAGCAGCAGCGCGCCGTAGACGGCCGTGTCGGCGGACCGGGCCGGGTCGGCGCCGCGCCTCAGCTCCCGCTCCAGCAGGGCGGCGAAGTGCGCCCCGAAGGCCTCCGCGGACCCGAGGGCGGCGTGCCGCAGCGGTGCGCGGAGATCGTCGAGGTCGAACCGGTGGGCGGGCTCGGGGACGGCCTTCGCGACGAGTTCGTCCAGTTCCTGCGGGGTGGCCGTGGCGTGGAGCTCCTCGAACTGCCACCACGGCATGGTGGTGTGTTCGGGGCGTGCGGCGAACAGTTCGCGGTAGTACGCGTGGCCGAGGTCCTTCACGACGACCGGCCAGAGGTCCCGGCGGAAGTCGACGGCCCCGTCCCGCGCGAGCAGCCGCTCCGCGACGTCCGGGAAGTAGCGCAGTTCCCGGGGGAGTCCGAGGACCGGCCGGTGGGTCGGCTTGCCGCGGTAGGGCAGGCCCCGGCGGGAGCCGACGAGCAGCCGCGGCTCGCGTCCCGACGGGACGTACCGCAGGGCGCCGTCGCCGTCGCGGGCGTAACGCCCGCCCCGGCCCTCGGTGAGCAGGGCCATCAGGTCGAAGAAGGCCAGCCCCAGGCCGCGGACCAGCACGTCGGCGCCCGGCGGCACGGCGGAGAGGTCGGCGTCGGCGACGAGGCCGGGCGGCAGGTAGGTCAGCCGGTGGCGCTCCGCGAACGCGGCGGCGGCCGCCTCCTCGCCCCGCGGTCTCGCGTCCAGGTGGCCGAGGGCGAGGACCACCGCGTGCGCGTCGAGCGGGGAGCCGTCCTCCAGGAGGACGCGCTGCCCGCCGTCCGGTGCCCCGGTGAGGGCCACGGCCCGCCCCGGGCGGACGCTCACGCGCACCCCCGGCGGCGCCTGGCGCGTCACCTCGTGGAGGAACCAGGACAGGTAGGCGCCCTGTAATCGTCGGGTCGCGAAGGTGTCCGGACCCGTCTCGCGCAGGTCGGGCGCGAGGCGCGGGTCGACGGGCGGCAGGAGCCCCGCGGCGGTGTCCGCGGCCCAGGCTGCCAGCGACGGGCCCGGGCGCGGCGGGCCGTCACAGCGTACGGACGTGCCGGGGAAGAGGGTGACGTCCTTCGCGAAGGAGTTCATGCGCATCAGCGGCGACTGGCCGTCGCGCCAGACCCTTCCGGGGCCGGCGGGGTGCGGGTCCACCAGCACGATCTCGACCGGCCGGCCCGGCGCCAGTAACGGGGCGTTGGCCAGTAATCGCTCGGTCACGCCCACTCCCGTCGGGCCCGCGCCGACGACCGCGACCCTGGCGGTCGCCGCGGCGTGGGGGGTGGCGGAGGATCCGGGCGGGGCGGAGGTCCGAGGCATGGCGGCCATTAATCCACGCGCTTGCCGAAAGACGCAATGGAGCGTCGGGGAGGTGTCGGAAGGTCCGTGCGCCCTGGGTGCGGACGAAACGGAGGGCTGGTTCCGGCCATCCGGCGGGAAACCGTCCGGTTGCATCGAAGATCATCAACTGATCGTCCGGGCCCTCGAGTTGTGCCTCCGACAAGGTCGTCGGCCACCACCGGGTGACAGGGGCTTGGCAAGCGCGTCCGACAGTGCTTAGGTTTGGTCCACATCATTGACGAATTGATTGGAGCGGGCATGACCCGTCTGCAGCCCACCCCCGAGGACAAGTTCGCCTTCGGCCTGTGGACCGTCGGCTGGCGCGAGCGGGACCCGTTCGGCGACGCCACCCGGGCGCCCCTGGACCCGGTGCGCACGGTGCACAAGCTGGCCGAGCTCGGGGCCTGGGGTGTGACCTTCCACGACGACGACCTGCTCGCCGTCGAGTCCCACCGGGACACCGCGGTCGCGGCCTTCCGCAAGGCCCTGGACGAGACCGGCCTGGTGGTTCCCACCGCCACCACCGACCTCTTCAAGGACCCGGTCTTCAAGGACGGCGCCTTCACCTCCAACGACCGCGAGGTGCGCCGCCACGCGATCCGCAAGGTGATGCGCAACCTGGACCTGGCGGCCGAACTCGGCGCCAACACCTACGTGTTCTGGGGCGGCCGCGAGGGCGCGGAGAGCGACGCCGCCAAGGACGTGCGGGTGGCGCTCGACCGCTTCCGCGAGGCGATCGACTTCCTCGCCGGGTACGTCAAGGAGCAGAACTACGGTCTGCGCTTCGCCCTGGAGCCCAAGCCGAACGAGCCGCGCGGCGACATCCTGCTGCCGACCATCGGTCACGCCCTCGGCTTCATCGCCACCCTGGAGCACGGCGAGATGGTCGGCCTCAACCCCGAGGTCGGCCACGAGCAGATGGCGGGGCTCAACTTCGTCCACGGCATCGCCCAGGCGCTGTGGCAGGAGAAGCTCTTCCACATCGACCTCAACGGCCAGCACGGTATTCGCTACGACCAGGACCTGGTCTTCGGCCACGGTGACACCAAGAGCGCCTTCTTCCTCGTCGACCTGCTGGAGCACAGCGGCTGGGACGGCCCGCGGCACTTCGACTACAAGCCCGGACGCACCGAGGACGCCGACGACGTGTGGGTCTCCGCCGAGGCCAACATGCGCACCTACCTGCTCCTCAAGGAGCGCGCCGCGGCCTTCCGCGCCGACCCCGAGGTCCAGGAGGCCATGCAGGCCAGCGGGATCTACGAGCTCGCCGAGTCCACCATCGCCCCCGGCGAGAGCTACGAGTCGCTGCGCGCGGAGGAGGCCGACCTCGACGCCCTGCGCGCCCGCGGCTTCCACTACTCCCGCCTCAACCAGCTCGCGCTCGAGCACATGCTCGGCCGGCACTGACCTTCGGCAAGGCTGAGGGCTCCGGGCCCGGAAAGGTATGTCATGAGTGGGACGGCAGAAGTGTCAGGGGTTTCACTCCATGACGACCGGCCCGGGGCCCGGCCTGTGCCCAAGGGTGCCTGGGCGGTCCTCTTCACTGTGCTCGGCGCGACGATGATGGACATGCTGGACGCCACGGCGATGGGCGTCGCCGCGCCGGCCATCAAACTCGGTCTCGGCGCGTCCGAATCGCAGTTCCAGTGGATCAACATCGGCTACGTGCTGTCGTTCTCGGTGCTGCTGCTGGCCGGCGGACGGCTCGGTGACATCATCGGCCGACGCCGGACGTTCCTGATCGGCCTCACCGGCTTCGCGGTGATGTCGGGGCTGTGCGCGGCGGCCCAGAACCCCGCGGAGCTGATCGCCGCGCGGCTGGTGCAGGGCGCCGCTGCGGCGATGATGATCCCGCAGTGCGTCAGCATGATCCGTGAGAGCTTCGGCCAGGAACACAGCCCGAAGGCGTTCGCGATCTTCTCGCCCTTCATCAGCCTGGCGTCCGCGCTCGGGCCGGTCCTCGGCGGGCTGCTGATCACCTACGCGTCGTGGCGCTGGGTGTTCCTCATCAACCTCCCGGCCTGCGCGATCGCGTTCTTCTTCGCCGTCCGCGTGCTGCCGAAGCACCAGGACGACGGCATCCGGCCGAAGTTCGACGTCCTCGGCATGATCCTGTGTTCCGCCGCGGTCGGGCTGCTCGTCTATCCCGTCGTCCAGGGACGCGAACACCACTGGGCCTGGTGGACCTTCGCCATGATGCTCTCCTCGGTGGCGGTCCTGGCGGTCTTCGCGCTGCACGCCCGGGCCCGGCGCGCGAGGGCGCTCGACTCCTTCATCGACACCGGCCTGTTCCGCAAACGCGCCTTCACCGGCGGCACGCTGACGGTCTTCCTCTTCTTCGGTGCCTGCTCGGGAGCCTTCATCGTCAGCCCCCTGCTGCTGCAGCTGTACGCCGGCTGGTCGCCGCTGCGCGTCGGCCTCACCGGCTCGTGGTGGTCCCTGGGCACCATGCTCGCCATGGGCGTCGGGCCGGTCCTCGCGCGGCGGATGCCGCCGCGGCGGGTCCTGCAGGCCGGCGTGCTGACCCAGGCGGCCGGGATGGTCCTCGCCGCGCTGACGGTCGCCGTGTACGCCAAGGACACCACCCACCCGGGCCCCGACGGCCCGCTCATCGACACGGCCCTGACCAGTTTCAACCTGGCCCCGGCGCTGATCGTCTCCGGCATCGGCACCGGCCTGTTCTTCGTGCCGTTCCTCGCCCTCGTCCTCGCGTCCGTCGACGACCGCGAACTCGGCCTGGCCAACGGGGCCATCAACTCCCTCCAGCAGCTGGGCGGCGCGGTGGCCACGGCGGTGTTCTCGACGGTGATCTTCAACCAGGTCGCGCAGGGCGGGTCGCCCCACGCCGCGAGCACGCTCGCCTACGGACTCTGCGCCGGCCTCCTGGTGGTGACCTGGGCGGCCTCCTTCACGCTCGGGAAGAGCACCCAGAGCCCCCAGAACGGCTGACCGGAACCCCCGACGACCGGCACCTCCGACGACCGGAACCCCCGACGACCGGAACCCCCGACGACCGGAACCCCTGGAAGGGACTGTCGATGGCGACACCGACCGCGGTCAACCTCTGGACCGTCCGCGACCACCTGGCGGCCGACCGCGCCGGCACGCTGCGCCGCCTGGCCGACCTCGGCTACGACGCCGTGGAGCCCTACGAGGCCACCGACGACCCGGCCGGTCTGCGCGCGATCGCCGACGACCTGGGACTCGCCGTCTGCAGCGCCCACTCGCACGAACTCCTCGGCGCCGACGACCCGGACGCGGTCTTCGAGGCGGTGAACACCCTGGGCACCGACCTGGTGATCGTGCCGTACGGCCTCCTCGAGGAGGCCTTCGCCGGCCGGGACGCCCTCGCACGCACCGCCGCCACGCTCAACTCCCTCGCCGAAGGGGCGGCACGGCACGGCCTGGTCCTCGGCTACCACAACTACTGGTGGGAGTTCGAGTCCGAGATCGACGGCCGGCACGCCGCCGAGGTGCTCGCCGACCTGCTCGCCCCCGAGGTCTTCTTCGAGATCGACGACTACTGGGCCGCCCTGGGCGGCGCCGACGTACCCGGCGTCGTCACCCGGCTCGGCGAGCGGGTGCGGGCCCTGCACCTGAAGGACGGGCCGATCGCCAAGGGCGCCGCGCACACCGCCCTCGGCCGCGGCGAGATGCCGACGGCGCGGATCCTGGCGGCGGCGCCGGCCGCGGCGCTGCGCATCGTCGAACTCCAGACCTGTGACGGGGACGTCTTCGAGGCGCTCGCGGAGAGCCGCGCCTTCCTCGACTCCCAGGCCGACCCGTCCTGAGGACCGGCCGGCCGCGGTCACGCCCCGCGCCGCCCCGGTCCTCGTCGTCCCACCGCCCCGCACCACAGCCGGACACGGCGAAAGGTTGAGATCGCATGCCCGAACCGCTCCAGGACGCCGCAGCACCCCCGTCGGCCGAACAGCCGTGGCGCGACCCGTCGTTACCCGTGAGCGACCGGGTGGCGGACCTGCTGGACCGCATGACCCTCGAGGAGAAGGTCGGACAGCTCGGCGCGTTCTGGGCCGCGCCGCTGCGCCCCGGCGAACCCGTCCTCGCGGTGCCGGAGGGCGCCACCGACCCCCTGCCCGGGCCGCTGGAGGAAGCGGCGGCCAACGGTCTGGGACAGCTCACCCGGGTCCACGGCACCGAACCGCTGACCCCCGCCGCGGGACTGGAGCGGCTGCGCCTGCTGCAGAACACGGTGATCGGGGCCAACCGCTTCCGGATCCCCGCCCTCGTGCACGAGGAGTGCCTCACCGGTCTGCTGTCGTGGACCTCCACCGTCTTCCCCACGCCGCTCGCCTGGGGAGCGGCGTTCGACCCCGAACTGATCGAGGAGATGGCCACGGCCATCGGCGGAGTCCTGCGGAGCATCGGCGCGCAGGTGGGGCTGGCGCCCATCCTCGACGTGACGCGGGACTACCGCTGGGGCCGTACCGAGGAGACGATCGGGGACGACCCCTACCTCGTCGGGATCATCGGCTCCGCCTACGTCCGCGGCCTGGAGGGTTCCGGGATCGTCGCCACCCTCAAGCACTTCGCCGGGCACTCCTCCGCCGCCGCGGGGCGGAACATGGCGCCCGTGACCTGCGGGCCCCGCGAGTTCGCCGACGTCATCCTCGAACCGTTCGTCGCCGCCCTGCGCCTGGGCGGGGCGCGGTCGGTGATGGTCTCCCAGAACGACGTCGACGGCGTCCCGTCCACCGGGGACCGGCACCTGATCGACGACGTGCTGCGCGGCGAGATGGGCTTCGACGGCATCGTCCAGGCCGACTACTTCGGGATCTGGCACCTCAAGCACATCCACGGCGTGGCCGGCTCACGCGAGGAGGCCGCGGCGGTGGCGCTGCGGGCGGGCGTCGACATGGAGCTGCCCACCATCCACTGCTACGGGCCCCCGCTGGTCGAGATGGTCCGGCAGGGACGCGTCGAGGAGGAGCTGGTCGACCGGGCGGCGTCCCGGGTCCTCACGCTGAAGTGCGAGCTCGGCATGCTGGACGAGGCGTGGAAGGACGAGTTCGACGCCCTCCCGGCCCTGGAGCGCGGGGACCTCGACCCGCCCGAGCACCGGGCCCTGGCCCGCCGGCTCGCCGAGGAGTCGGTGGTGCTGCTGGCCAACGACGGCACGCTGCCGCTGCGCGCGAGCTCGCTGGCGCTGGTCGGCCCGCTCGCGGAGGAGCCGCTGGCCATGATGGGCTGCTACGCGTTCGCCAACCACAACTCGCTGGACTTCCTCGACGAGATGTCGGCGCGCGCCGGCATGGAACAAGGCGTGCACGTCGCCTCCCTCGGTGACGCGCTGGCCGCCGAACTGCCCGACGCGAAGATCCAGGTGACCGCCGCCGGCGACCTCCGCGTGACGCGGGACGCGGACATCGCCGCCGCCGTGGCCGCGGCCCGCGACGCCGACGTGTGCGTGCTGACGCTCGGCGACCGCGCCGGCCTCTTCGGCGCCGGGGGCCGCACCTCCGGGGAGGGATGCGACGCGGAGACGGTGGCGCTGCCCGGCCGGCAGGCCGAACTCGCCGAAGCCGTCCTGGCGACCGGAACGCCCACCGTGCTGCTGATGCTCTCCGGCCGTCCCTACGCCCTGGGCGGCCTCGCCGAACGGGCCGCGGCCGTGGTCCAGGCGTTCTTCCCCGGCGAGGAGGGGGCGGGCGCCCTCGCGGGCATCCTGTCCGGCCGGGTGGAGCCCTCGGGGCGCCTGCCGGTGAGCATGCCCCGCCACGCGGGCGGCCACCAGGGGAGCTACCTGCACGCCGCGACGGCCGAGCCGTCGATGGTGAGCACGTCCGACCCCACGCCCCTGTACCCGTTCGGGCACGGCCTGACCTGGACCACCTTCGCCTACGAGGACCTGACCACGGATTCCGAGGTCATCGCGACCGACGGCACCGTGCGGGTCGGCGTCACCGTGCGCAACACCGGGGAGCGGGCCGGCACCGAGGTCGTCCAGCTCTACCTCTCCGACCCGGTGGCCTCGGTCGTGCGGCCCGTCCGCGCGCTCGCCGGATGGGCCCGGGTACGGCTCGAGCCGGGCCGGGCCGCCCGGGTCGAGTTCACCGTCCACGCCGACCGGGTCTCCTTCACCGGGGCCGGCCTCCGGCGCGTCGTGGAACCCGGAGTGATCCACGCCGAGGCGGGACCGTCCAGCGCCGACCTGCCGCTGCGCGCGTCGTTCACGCTGGACGGACCGGAGCGGGTCCTGGGCGCCGACCGGGTGCTCACCGTGCCGGTGAGCGTCCGGCCGCTGTAGGCGACGCCGCGGGGCGGCGGCCGGGCGCGGGGCGAGGAACACGCCCTCCCGGCCGCCGCCCCGACGGCGGTTCCGCGACGCCGCCACCCCGACGCCGCCGCCCCGACAGTTGTCCCGGGACGGCGGTTCCGCGACGGCTGTTCCGCCACAGTCGTTCCACGGCAGTTGTGCCGCGACGGCTGTTCCCCGACGGTTGTTCCCGATGGTCACGATCCGGTCGACGACCGGGAGGGACGGATATTGCCATGGGCTCCCACGACACTCCCCGCACCGGCGTGACCGGCCGCCCCGTCCGCTGGGGCGTCCTCGCCACCGGCGGCATGGCCGCGGCCTTCGCGGAGGCGCTGGAACTGCTGCCCGACGCCGAACTGGTCGCGGTCGGGTCGCGCTCCGAGGCGTCGGCACGGCGGTTCGCCGAGCGGTACGGCGTCTCCCGCGCCTACGGCACCTGGGCCGAACTCGCCGCCGACCCGGACGTCGACGTCGTCCACGTGGCGACCCCGCACACCGCGCACCACGCCGCGGCGAGACTCTGCCTGGAGGCGGGTAAGCACGTCCTGTGCGAGAAGCCGTTCACCCTCGACGCCGCCGAGGCCGCCGACCTGGTCCGGCTCGCCCGCGGACGCGGCCTTTTCCTGATGGAGGCCATGTGGACGCACTGCCTGCCGATCGTCCGCCGGATCGCCGCACTGGTGCGCGACGGGGCGATCGGTGACGTGCGGTGCGTCCAGGCCGACCTGGGATTCGTCGCCCCGGCCGATCCCACGCACCGGCTGCGCGACCCGGCGGCGGGCGGGGGCGCCCTGCTCGACGTGGGCGTCTACCCGGTCTCGCTCGCGCACCTGCTCCTCGGCCCTCCCGAGCACGTCGCGGCCTGGGCCCGGCTCGGCCCGGAGGGCGTGGACGAGACGACGGGCGTGGTCCTCGGCCATGCCGGCGGAGCCGTCGCCACACTGACCTGCTCGATCGTGGCGGACACCCCGGGGACGGTGTCGGTCACCGGCGCCACGGGCCGCATCGACCTCCCGGACGGCCTGTTCTCCGCCACGGACTTCACCCTCCACCGCCGCGGCGCGGAACCGGAGGTTTTCCGGTCCCCCGCGACCCTGGCGCCGGGCTACCACCACGAGGCCGCCGAGGTCGTGCGCTGCCTGCGCGCCGGGGAGACCGAATCGCCGCTGGTCCCCCTGGACGGCACCCTGGCGGTGATGGCCACCCTCGACACGATCCGCGAGCGGATCGGTGTCCGCTACCCGGGCGAGGCGGCGCCCGGCGCGGCGTGAGCGGTGCTCCGCGGAGACCGGCGGGCAGCCGGACGTGCCGAGGGCCCGCCGGCTGTCCCGGCGGGCCCTCGTCGTCAGGCGGTCAGGTCACTTGCCCGGCCGGTGCGGGGGCCGCGGCTTGTGGTGGTGGGAGCAGGTGTGGATCCGCACCGTGGAGTGGGCCGGCGCGGAGGTGACCTTCTTCCCCGCGGGGTCCTTCGCGGTCGCGGTCGCGGTGTTCGTGATCGAGCCGGCCTTGGCGTCCTTCCTGGTGATCCGGTGAGGGGCGGAGACGCAGGTGGTGGAGGCGCCCGGGGCGAGCACGCCGGTCCGGCAGGTCACCTTGCCCGCCCGGGGGTCGTTCACCGTCATGGCCGTCAGCGGCGTGGTGCCGGTGTTGGAGACCGTGAAGTGCCAGACGATCACGTCGCCGGGGTCGGTGCGCCCGTCGTGGTCGGTGTCCTTCACCTGGGCCTTCTTGGTGACGGACAGGGAGCTCCTGGGCGGTGTGCCGCCGGTCTTCACCTGGGCGGTCGCCTGGGGCGAGGTGACCGCGGGGCCGCCCGGCACGAGGGCGGTGGCGGTGGCGGCGTTGTCGACCCGGCCGGCGGCGATGTCGGCCTCGGTGACGGTGTAGTGGGCGTTGCAGACGGCTCTGTCGCCGGGGGCGAGGGCTCCGGTCGGGCAGTCGGTCCGCAGCGGGCCCGCGCTGCCGGTGAAGCGGGTCTCCTGGACGGCGATCTCGTCCAGGACGGTGCCGCCGCGGTTGGTGACGGTGAAGCGGTAGAAGATCTCCTCCCCGGCCCGGGTGACCTCGGCGGGCTCCGCCGTCTTGGTCAGCTCGAGCCTGGGCCGTGCCACCTTGACCTCGGCGGTCGCCGTGTCGGAGGTGACGGTCCGCGCGTCGTCCGCCCGGGCGCCGTAGGCGGTGGCCCTGTTGACGATCCGGCCGGCCGCGACGTCCTGTGCGGTGACCGTGTAGGCGCCGACGCAGGTCACGGTCTCGCCCGGCCTGATCCGGAGGTACCCGCAGTCAGGTCCGGGCGCCTGGAGGCGGTCGTCGTCGATGCCCGGTTCGCGGACGGTGACATCGCCGGCGTTGGTGATCAGGTAGGTGTACTCGATCACCTGGCCGGCGTGGGTGACCCTGGCCGGTGAGGCCGACTTCTTCAGGGTCAGCCGGGCGGTCGCCCCGGTCCGCACCTGGGCCTCGGCGGGCTCGGAGACGATCTCGGTGGCCCCGGCGTCGGCGACGGCGGTGGCGATGTTGGTGATCTCCGGCCGGTCGAGGTCCTCGCGGGTGACCCGGTAGGCCGCGGTGCAGGTGGTGGTGGCGCCGGGGGCGAGGGTGGTCACGGGGCAGTCGGCCCCGAGCGGACCGCCGGTGCCGGTGAACTCGTTCTCGACGATCCGCAGGCCGGTCAGAGTGGTGCCGCCGGTGTTGTTCACGGTGAAGCGGTAGGTGACCTCCTGGCCGGGACCGGTGACGGTCGCCGGCTCGGCCCGCTTGGTGAGGGTCAGACGACGGTCGGGGGTGCCGGTGACCGCCGCGTCGGACTCGTTGGAGGTGACCGCGACGCCACCCGGTGACGCGCCGGTGGCGGTCGCCGTGTTGGTCACCAGGCCCTGGTCGATGTCCGCCTGGACCAGCGTGTACGTCGCCGTGCAGGTGGTGGAGTCGCCGGGGAGCAGGGTGGTGTCCGGGCAGGTGGCCTCCGGCTCGGCGCCGTGGCCGTCGAAGGCGGTGTCGGCGGCGGCGACCTTGGAGAGCGTCGTGTTCCCGGTGTTGGTGACCTGGTAACGGTAGGTCACCTGCCGGCCGGCGGCCCACCGGTCGTCCGCCAGGTCCGCGGTCTTCACCAGCGACAGGCCGGGGGTGCGGTCGGCGTCGACACGGGCCGACGACTCGTCGGTGACCCGGCGGCCGGCGCCGTCGGCGGTCGCGGTGGCGGTGTTGTCGAAGCCGCCCGCGTCGATGTCGGCCTGGCTGACGTGGTAGTTCGCGGTGCAGGTGGTGCGCTCGCCGGGCGCCAGGACCGTCGTCGGGCAGGAGACGGGGCCGAGCCTGCCGTGGCCGGTGAGCCGCGGGTCGTCGATCTCCAGGTTGTCGAGGGTGGCGGTGCCGGTGTTCTCGACCACGAAGGAGTACGTCACGTTCTGCCCCGCGTCGCTCACCCGGGCCGGCGCCGCAGACTTGGTCAGCCTCAGCGAGACGGTGGGCTCCACCTCGACGAAGGCGCCGTCATGGCCTTCGACGGTCTCGCCGCGCGGGCTCACGCCGGACGCGATCGCGTTGTTGAACAGGTCGTCGGTCTGGTCGACGTCCTGCTGGGACACCGTGTAGGTGGCCGTGCAGGTCATCTCCTGCTGCGGCGCCAGGGTGGTGGACGGGCAGTCGACGGGCGAGAGGTCGCCGGAGCCGGAGAGGACGTGGTCCCGCACCGTGACGTCGTCGAGCCGCGCGCCCCCGGTGTTCACCACCCGGTAGGTGTAGGTCACCTTCTCACCCGCCCTGGAGACGCTGGCGGGCTCGGCGGACTTCGTCAGACCGATGCCGGGGCTGGGCACGTGCACCTCGACGTACTCCCAGTCGTGGGCGTGCCCGTAGCGGTCGAACTCGTCGCGCAGTTGCACGTCGGCGTCGTTCTCGATCCAGTCGTGCCGGAGGTCCTCCTCGGTCACCACGTACTCGCGGGTCCCGCACTCCACCGCATCGCCCGGCCGGAGCCCTCCGGGCGGCACCGGGCAGTCGACCTCCCAGTGTTCGCCGGACGGCCGGTGCCAGTCGTTCAGCCGCGCTTCGGTGATCGTCGTGTTCCCCGAGTTGACGAGCTTGTAGCGGTAGGTGATGACCTGTCCGGCCTCCGACACCTCGCGGGGCTCGGCGTCCTTGTGCAGCTCCCCCTGGACCAGGCCGACGTTCCGGTTGGTGGCGGTGCACACGAAGTCGTCCCGGTAGGGCACCTGCCAGAACAGGTGGTGGCTGGAGTACTCGTGGCCGGCCACCACGTTGCCCACGCTGTCCACGCACCGGATGAGCGCGAGGTATTCGTCCGGGGGGCCCACCCAGGACTCCGGGTACCGTCCGTCGGCGTCCAGCACCCAGTACCAGCCGCCGACGTCGACCGGGATGGGGTCGCCCTCGAGGTGGGTCTGGGTGCCCGAGGTGAGGATGCTTCCCATCATCCTGTCGGTGTAGGCCTCTTCCATCCACACCGAGAACTGGTCCTCCGGGCGTGCGCGGCCGCCCTCGATGCTCTTGGCCAGGGTGACCGTCGCCCTGCCCCCGCTCTGCCGGCACTGCGCGCCGTCGCGGACGTCCTCGGGCAGCGTGTCGCTCACCTCGGTCTGCGCACCGCCGACATCCGTCAGCCGCCACAGCGAGGTGTCGTCGGGGCGGACGACGTACAGGTCACCCATGCCGTCGGTGAACGTCGCGCGGTACGGCACGCCGTCACCGCCGGGCGCCATTTCCGCCCGGACCCCCAGGTCCGTCAGGGTGCGCGCGACGAGGTCGAAGAACACCAGGTGCGCCTCGGCCGGGTCACCGGACGTGGTCCGTGACACCCCGTAGAAGCCGGTGCCCGCAGGGCCCCGCATGTACGTCCAGTCGCCGGGCATCGCCAGGCCGGACGGCGGCTCGACCGTGCCCTCGGCGGCGATCTGACCGAACCCGCCGGGCGCTCCCTGCACGAGGCCGTACAGCGCCCAGTCACCGCTGTTGTTGGCCACCAGCATGGCGCCGCCCCGGAAGTCGGCCAGCAGGGTGCCGGGCTCGCCGGTCCCGAACGGCAGGGTGGCGCCGACCGGCTCCAGCCTCCCGTCGGAGTGGATCCGGACCACCCGCCGGTCGTCGGCCCGGACACCGTAGAAGTAGCCGTCGACCGTGTTGAAGCCGATGCCGTCCACGAGACCGTCGAGGGTGGCGGCCTGCGTCGTCGCCCCGGTGGACGGATCGACACGCAGCAGCACCGACGAGACGGGATCACCGGACACCGGGTCGGTGACGTCCCGCACGAGGTACCCCTGCGCGCTCCCGGGCTGCGCCGAGCACTCCCACGGCTGGGCGACCGCCGGTGTGGGGGCGGTCAGCCCCGCACCGGCGGCCAGGGTGACCAGCGCCGTGAGCGCCGACGTGCGCCACTTCCTCCGCCGGCGCGGCGGCGGGGCCGGCGGGCCCTCCCCGGCCCGGGCCTTTCGCCGGAACGGACGTGGTGGACGTCCCATGGTGTTTCTCGCTTCCTCGGGCATGGCGGTACGCGGGAGCCGACGGCCGAGCCGCGGCGCGCTGTCGCGCGGACGAGGAGTACATGTCCCGTCGGATAGTCGTACAACTCGTCGCCTGATGGGCTGTCACCCGTCCCGGTCAGCGACACACCGCCGGCCGGCCGGGTGCCCACCCCGCACCGGCGGGGCCGTCCGGGCCGCACAGGCCGGCCCGGACCGGGAAACCCGGGCGGCTCGTGCGGACTTCGCCTCGCGCGGGGCCACGACGTGGCAGGCTGTCCGGTCCGGACAGCGTCCGGTGCAGCGCGGGAGACAGAGGAGAGATCACCATGGGAAGCCTGAGGATCGCCGTGGCCGGGGCGACGGGGAACATCGGGGCCCTCACCACCGCCGCCCTGGAGAAGGCGGGACACCAGGTGGTGCGCATCAGCCGCTCGCTCGGCGTGGACCTGACCACCGGGGACGGCCTCGAGGCCGCTCTGGCCGGAGCCGACGCCGTGGTGGACGCCACGAACTGCACGGCGACCGACCGGGACGAAGTCGTGGCGTACTTCGGCGCCACGACCCGGAACCTGCTCACCGCCGGGGAGCGCGCCGGTGTCCGCCACCACGTGCTGCTCTCGATCGCCTGCCTGGACCGCGTCGAGGGCAACGCGCACTACGCCGGCAAGCGCGAGCAGGAGCGCCTCGTCAGCGAGGGCCCGGTGCCGTGGACGATCGTCCCGGCCACCCAGTTCCACGACTTCGCCGCGATGGTGACGGGCTGGACCGAACAGGACGGCGCGGCCACGGTCGCTCCGCTGCTCCTCCAGCCGGTCGCACCGGACGACGTGGCCCACGTCCTCGCCGAGGTCGCCACGGGCGCACCCCAGGGCCGGTACCGCGACGTCGCCGGGCCCGATCCGCAGGACCTGGTGGACATGGCCCGGCGCACCAACGAGGCGCGCGGCCGCTCGGTCAGGCTGGTGCCGACGTGGTCGGGACTGTTCGGCCCGGAGATGGCGGGCGACGTCATGCTGCCGGCCGCGGACGCCCGCATCGAGCCGACCACCTTCGACGAGTGGCTCGCCCAGCAGCGCTGACGGCACCTCACGGCGACGGCCGCCCCGCACCGAACGGTCCGGCGGGGCGGCCGTCGTCATGCGCGGGGCCCGGCCACGCGCCGACGGTGGACCGGTTCCTGGGGGCTCCCGGAGGAGTGGGACGTGCCGGCCGGCAGGAGTGAGGTTTGCCTCACCTAACCTCGCCTGTTAATTTGTCGACGTTCTCGGACGGGACGGCGGCCGGGAGTTCGTCCTCGCCCGCCGGATCCCGCCCCTCCGCGCACCACTCGACCCACCGCGAGGGCGATGCGCCCCGCACGTGTGCGGGCCGACCGTGCTCCCGACCGTGAAGGGCTCACGTATGCCCGGCAGTTCGCCCTCGAGCGGCACCACGCGGACGGCGGACCGTCCGCCGGACGCGTCGGGCCCGGACCCCGTGCCGGCGCCGCCCGTGCCCCGTTCGCCCCGGGCGGTGTTCGCGGCCTCCCTGCGGCGGCACCGCGGTCGGCTGTCGGTCGGCTGGCTGCTGCTGGCGCTGCACCAGGCTGCGGAGGCCGCCGTCCCGATCGCCATCGGCCTGATCATCGACCGTGCCGTGGCCACCGGTGACCTGACGGCGCTGAGCTGGTCCGTGGCCGCGCTCGCCGTCCTGTTCACCGTGCTCACGCTGGCGTACCGCTTCGGCTCCCGGCAGGGGGTGACCTCGCTGGAACGGGAGGCGCACCTGCTGCGCGTCGAGGTGGCCCATGCCGCCCTGGACCCGCGGGGGCGCCGCACGGGTCTGCGCACCGGCGAACTGCTCGCGGTGGCTTCCTCGGACACCCAGCGGACCTCGCTGGTCATCCGGGCGGTGTCCCTCGCCATCGCCGCGGTCACCGCGATCGTCGTCTCGTCCGTGGCCCTGCTCGTCATCGACGTCCCCCTGGGGCTCGGCGTGCTGGCCGGGGTGACGCTGTCGGTGTTCCTCAACGGGCGGGTCGGTCCCCGGCTCACCCGGCACAGCGCCGCGCTGCAGCAGGCCACCGGGCACGTCACGGCCATGGCCGCGGACCTGCTCGGCGGACTGCGCACCCTGCGCGGCATCGGCGCCCGGTCGGCCGCCTCCGACCGTTACCGCGCGACCGGGCAGGAGGCCCTGCGGGCCGGTCTGCGCGCGGCCACGACCACCGGGCTGCACCAGGGGGTGACGGCCGCCGTCAGCGGCCTCTTCCTCGCCGGGGTCGCCGCGTTCGCGGGCTGGTCGGCACTGACCGGCCGGCTCACGGTGGGGCAGCTCGTCACCGTCGTCGGTCTGGCCCAGTTCATCGCCGAGCCGCTGCGCACCCTGGGCTTCTGCGGCCAGATGGCCGCCGGGGCGCGGGCCTCCGCCCGGCGCTGGGCCGGCGCCGTGGACGCCGCCCCCGAGACGTTCCCCGGCACCCGCGCGACCCCGCCCGGACAGGCGGACCTGATGCTGCGTGACGTGGTGCACCGGAGCCTGGACGGCCTCGAGCTGCACGCCCCGCACGGGGCGCTGACCGCCGTCGTCACCCACGACCCGCGCGACGCCGACGCGCTGCTGGCCGTGGTCTCCGGCCAGGCCGCCGGACACGGGGGAGAGGTGCTGATCGGCGGTGTGCCCGCCGCTGAACTCTCCCTGGACGCACGGCGGAGCACGGTCCTCGTCGAACAGCACGACGTGGCGCTGTTCGAGGGGAGTCTGCGGGCGAACCTGACGGCGGGCGCCGGCCACGGGGACGCGGCGATCGCCCGCGCGGTGACCGCGGCCGCGGCCGACGACATCGTCTCCCAGCTCCCCGCCGGCCTGGAGCACCAGGTGACCGAGCGGGGCGGTTCGCTGTCCGGAGGGCAGCGCCAGCGCATCGGCCTCGCCCGCGCCCTGCTCGCCGCGCCGCCCGTGCTCGTCCTGCACGAGCCGACCACCGCCGTCGACGCGGTGACCGAGGAGGCGATCGCGAGCCGGCTCGCCGCCCACCGCCGCGGACACTGCACGGTCGTGATCACCAGCAGTCCCGCGGTGCTGGCCCGCGCCGACCGGGTGGTCGTGATCGAGGACGGGCGCGTGGCGCGCACCGGCACCCATGCCCAGCTCGCCGCGTCGGACCCGGCGTACCAGAAGGCGGTTCTGCGATGACCGAACAGCGAACGACGCCCGCGCCCGGCCGGACCGGTGCCGGCCGGACCGGTGCCGACGAGGCCGCGGACGGACGCGGTCCGGACCGGGCCGAGGACCCCGTACTGTTGCCCGTCGCCTCGCCGCGCCGGACCTGGTCGCTGCTCCTCGAGGAGCTGGCCGGTCACCACGGGCTCGCCGCGGCGGCCGTGGTCGTCATGCTGCTGGCCGGAGCCGCGGGCCTGGTCGCGCCCTGGGTGCTCGGCGGGCTCGTCGACGACGTGCGGGCGGGCGCCGGAACCGAGCGGCTGCCCTCCGCGGTGACCGCCCTGGTGGCCGCCGCGCTGGCGGCCGGCGTGCTCACCGCGGTGGGCTCGGCCCTGGTGGCGCGGGTGGGCGAGACCGTGCTGGCCCGGGTGCGCGCCCGGGTGCTCGACCGCGCGCTCGGCCTGCCGTCCGCCACCCTGGAGCGGGCCGGCACCGGCGACCTGCTCTCCCGCACCGGCGACGACGTCGCGGTCGTCACCGCCGCCATATCCGGCGTCGTGCCGCCGCTGATGAGCTCCCTGTGCATCGTGGTGCTCACCGGCGGCGGGCTGTTCGCCCTGGACTGGCGGCTCGGCGTGGCGGGCCTCGCCGCGGTGCCGGTGTACGTGCTCGCGCTGCGCTGGTACCTGCCGCGCTCCGCCCCGCTCTACGCCGAGCAGCGCGTGGCGACCGGCGCGCGCACCCAGGCGCTGTCGGCCGCCCTGCACGGGGCGTCCACCGTGCGCGCCTACCGGTGGGAGGAGGAGCACGTGGCCCGCGTCGACCAGCGGTCGGCCGTGGCCCGCGACCTGGCCCTCACCGTGTTCCGGATGTACACCCGGTTCGGATCCCGCCTCAACCTCGCCGAGTTCGTCGGCCTGGCCACCGTGCTCGTCACGGGCTTCTTCCTGGTGCGGGCCGACGCCGTGACCGTGGGCGCCGTGACGGCCGCGGCACTCTACTTCCACCGCCTGTTCAACCCGATCGGCTTCCTGGTCACGCAGTTCGACGAGTTCCAGGAGGCCGGGGCGAGCCTGGCCCGCCTCGCCGGGGTCGCCACGATGAGCCCGCCGCCGGAACCCGACAGCCCCCGGACGCCGGCCGACGCGAGCCTCGAACTCACCGGTGTCACCCACGCCTACGGCGGAGAGCCGGTGCTGCGCGAGGTGACCCTGAGGGTCGCGCCCGGTGAACGGGTGGCGCTGGTCGGGGCCAGCGGGGCGGGCAAGACCACGCTCGCCTCCGTGGCCGCCGGCGTCCTGCGGCCGCTCGAGGGCACGGTACGACTGGGCGGCGAACGGCTGGAGCGGATCGGCGAGAGCCGGCTGGGCCGCCATGTCGCCCTGCTGAGCCAGGAGTTGCACGTCTTCCACGGCACCCTGCTGGACAACGTGCGCCTCGCCCGCCCCGACGCCGACGACGACGCGGTGTTCGCCGCGCTCGACCGCGTCGGCGCCCTGGAGTGGGCGCGAGCGCTGCCGGACGGCGCGGCCACCCAGGTCGGCGAGGGCGCGCACCCGCTGACCGCCGCCCAGGCCGCCCATCTGGCCCTGGCCCGGCTGGTGCTGGCGGACCCTCCGGTCGCGGTCCTGGACGAGGCCACGGCCGAGGCCGGCAGCGCCGGCGCGCGCGTGCTGGAGGAGGCGGCCGAGGCGGCGACCCGTGGCCGGACCACGCTGCTGGTCGCGCACCGCCTCACCCAGGCCGAACGCGCCGACCGGATCCTCGTCCTCGACCGGGGCGCCGTGGTGGAGAGCGGCTCGCACACCGAACTGCTCGCGGCGGGCGGACGGTACGCCGAACTGTGGTGGAGCTGGACGGGACTCGGGCCGGAACAGGAGGAGCCCTCGCGGCACCCGGTCCCCGCGCCCCGCTGAGGCCGGGGTCTCGAATGCGTCACGACCAGCGGAAGATGGCTAAAATTAGGGTAGGCTAACCTTACTTTTCCTGCTCTTCTCGCGGTCGGAGTGTTCATGCCTCGCTCGTCCCGTCCCCTCCAGATCTTCCCGATCGTGATGCGCCACGTGGAGGTGGCCGGGGTCGAGGACGTCACCGCGAACATGCGGCGGATCACGCTCACCGGCGAGGACCTCACCGAGGGCGTCATGGGGGAGGGATACCACCGCCCGGCCTTCCGCTCCGAGGGGTTCGACGACCACGTCAAGCTCGTCGTGCCGCCCGCCGGGGGAGAACTGCCGCGCGTCGGCACCCAGGAGGAGACGCGCTTCGCGTGGAACCCCGAGGTGCTCGGCAACACCCGTGACTACACGGTCCGTTCCTGGGACCCGGCCGCCAACACCTTCTCCATCGACGTGGTCCGCCACGACCACGGCCTCGCCGCCTCCTGGGCGTTCGCCGCGCGGCCGGGCGACCGGATCCACTTCGCCGGACCGAAGTCCTGCGCCCGGATCAACACCGATGCAGACTTCCACCTCCTCGCCGGCGACGAGACCGCCCTGCCGGCCATCGCCCGCTGGCTCGAGGAGGCCCCCGAGGGCACCCGCGGCCATGTCGTGGTCGAGGTCCCCACCGCGGAGGACCGCCAGCAGGTCGGGACGCGGGCCGACGTACGCGTCGAGTGGCTGGTCCGCGGCGACGCGCCGGCCGGCACCGGCACCCGGCTCTTCGACGCGGTCCGCCGCGTGGAACTGCCCGAAGGACGCGTCTACGCCTGGGTCGCCGGCGAGGCGATGACCATCGCCCCGATCCGCCGCTACCTGCGCGACGAGCGGGCCCTCCCCAAGGAGGACGTCGAGGTCACCGGCTACTGGCGGCGCCCGAAGACCGCCACCGGCGACGGGCGGGCTCCGCGTGACAACGCCGAGAGCCTGACGCCGGTCGCCGCGGACGAGGGCGAGGAGACCTCCGCCGACCTGCTCGCGCAGCTCCACGAGATGACCGAACTGGCCCCGCCCGTCATCACCCGTGTCGCCGTCACCCTCGGCGTCAACCCGGCCGTCGCCTACGGGGTGACCACCCTGGACGGCCTCGCCGCCGACACCGGCGTACCGGCCGCCCGGCTCGCCCCGCTGCTCGACGGCATGACGGCGCTCGGACTCCTGGAGCGCGACGGCGCCCACTTCCGCAACACCCCGCTGGGCGCGGTGCTGTGCGAGGACTCCGCGCACGACGACCTCTCGTTGGACAACCCGGCCAACCGGGAGGCGCTCGCCTTCGTGGACCTGGCGGACGTCCTGCGCGCCGGCGGGCACGCCGCGCGCCTGGGCGAGCGGACCTGGCGCGAGCGGCGCGCGGACGACGCCGTCCTCGACGCCGCCCACCAGGACCGGGCGGCAGAGGAGCTGGCGTACGTCCTCGACCTGCTGCCCGACCTCCCGGCCGTGCGGGACGCCCGCACCCTCGCCGTCGCCGGCGACGGCGCGGCCCACGTGGCCGAGAAGATCGCCCGCGGCCGCACCGTGCACCTGCCGGGCACGGACGCCGCCGCATGGCCCGCCCACGACTGCGCCGTCCTCGTCGCCGCGCTGGAGGGCCGCACCGACGACGAGTGCCACGACCTGCTCCGCAAGGCCCTCACCTCGGGCTCCTCCCTCGTCCTGTTCGAGCGCACCAGCGACAAGGCCGCCGTCGACGACCACGCCGCCGAGCACGCGCTGACCAGCCTCGCCGTCACCGGCCTCCCGCTGCGCTCCAGCACCGGGATCGACCACCTGCTGCGCGAGGCCGGCGCCCGCACGGTCGAACGGACCATGCTGGGCTGGGGCTTCGGACACTTCGGAACGGTCACCGTCGCCCATGTCTGAGACAACCGCGTCTGAGACAACCGCGTCCGAGACAACCGCGTCCGGGACGGCCGCGTCCGGGACGGCCGCGTCCGGGACGGCCGCGTCCGGGACGACCCGTGCGCCGCGTACCGTCGCGGACCGGCCGTCGCGGCGCATGCCCCTCGTCCTCGCCGGACTGGCCGTGGCCCTCCTGCTGTCCGTCGCGGCCAGCCTCCTCGTCGGCGCCGAGGGCATCGCCCCGGGCCGGGTCCTCGACGCGGTCCTCGGCCACGGCGACCGGCAGGCCGACGCCCTCGTCCTCGACTCGCGGCTGCCGCGCACCGTCGTCGCCGTCGCCGTCGGCGCGGCGCTCGGAGTCGCCGGCGCGCTCATCCAGGCGTTCACCCGCAACCCGCTCGCCGACCCCGGCATCCTCGGCGTCAACGGAGGAGCGGCGCTCGGCGTCACCCTCGCGCTGTGGGCCGGGGCCTCCACCTCCACCAGCGCCCTGGTGCTGCCCGCGCTGGCCGGCGCGATGCTGGCGACGGTCGCCCTGCTCCTGCTCGCCTCCGCGGGCAAGGGCCCGGCGACCCCGGTCCGCATGGTCCTCGCCGGTGTGGCGCTCGCCGCGGTCCTCGGCGGCTTCACCACCGCCATCCGCCTGTTCGACGTCACCACCTTCGACGGGTACCGGTCCTGGGCCGCGGGGTCGGTGGCCGGGCGCTCGCTCGACGACCTGGCCGGAGTCGCCGGATACCTCGCCGTGGGGCTGCTGCTCGCCCTCACCCTGGTGCGCCCGCTCAACGCGGTCGCGCTCGGCGAGGAGACCGCCGCCTCACTGGGCGTCGACACCCGGCGCGTGCGGCTGCTGACCATCGTCGCCGTCACCCTGCTCGTCGGCACGGCCACCGCCGTGGCCGGGCCCATCACCTTCCTGGGGCTGATGGTCCCGCACGCCTGCCGCCTGCTGGCCGGCAACGACCAGCGCCGGATCATCCCGCTGTCCGCGCTGGCCGCACCCGTGGTCCTGGTCGTCTCCGACGTCGTGGCCCGGGTGGCGCTCCCGCTGCGCGAGATGCCCGTCGGCGTCGTGACCGCGTTCGTCGGCGCACCGGTGCTCATCCGGCTGATCTCCCACCGGAAGGTGCACACCCAGTGACCGCGAAGACGCCGCTTCCGACGCCGACGCCGACGCCGAGACCGACGCGGACGTGGTCGTGGATGACGGCCGACCAGGGCGACCTGGTGGTCCGCGTGCCGGGCCGCCTCCGGATCTCCGCACGGCTGCCCGTGCGCTCCGTCGCCGTCTGCGCCGCGCTGATCGCCGTGACCGCCGCCGTGACCTTGGCCGCCCTCATGCTCGGCAAGGTGACGTACTCGCCGGCCGAGGTCCTGCGGACGCTGACCGGCGACGGCACGCGCGTCAGCGAACTGTTCGTCGTGCAGTGGCGGTTGCCGCGGGCCGTAGCCGCAGTCGTCCTCGGGACGATGCTCGGCGTGGCCGGCGCGCTCTTCCAGTGCATCACCCGCAACCCGCTCGGCAGCCCCGACGTCATCGGCTTCACCGCCGGCGCCTCGGCCGGCGGCGTCGCGGTGATCACGTTCGCGGGCTCCGGACTCGCGGCCGTCACCGGCGGCGCCCTGGCCGGCGGCCTGGTCGTGACCCTGCTGGTGGTGCTGCTCTCCCGCGGCGGCGGCACCGCCGGCTTCCGCCTGGTCATCGTCGGCATCGGCCTCAACGCGATGCTGGTGGCGCTGGAGACGTACCTCTATCTGGTCGCCGACTCCGACATCTCCCAGGTCGCCGCGGTCTGGGGCGCCGGATCGCTGAACGCCGTCAGCTTCACCCACACCGGCCCCGCCCTCGTGGTGGGCGCCGTCGCGACCCTCGTCGTCTGCGCCGGACTCCAGCGGGCCCTGCCCCTGTTCGACCTCGGCGAGGACGTCGCCACCACGCTCGGCGTCCGGCCCGCCCGGCTGCGCCTGCTGCTCGTCCTCGGCGGCGTGGTCCTCGTCGCCGTGGTCACCGCCGCCGCGGGCCCCATCGCCTTCGTGGCGCTGGCCGCACCGCACGTCGGCCGACGGCTCGCCGGGGCGTCCGGCACCGCGCTCGCGCCCGCCGCCTGCGCAGGCGCCCTCATCCTCGCCAGCGCCGACCTGATCGCCCAGCACGCCGTACCCGGGGTCTCCCTCCCCGTCGGCGTGGTCACCGTCGCCGTCGGCGGCCTCTACCTCCTGACGCTCCTCGTCCGTGAGAACCGGAAGGGCACCCTGTGACCAACCCCGCCCGCCCGGCGCCGGCCACCTCGCTGCGCGCCGACGACATCACCATGGCCTACGACGGCCGGGTCATCGGCGAACACCTGACGGTCGGCATCCCCGACGGGGAGTTCACGGTGATCCTCGGCCCCAACGCCTGCGGCAAATCCACCCTGCTGCGCTCCCTGTCCCGGCTCCTTGAGCCGCGCGAGGGCACCGTGTGGCTGGACGGCAAGGACATCCACCGGATGCGGGCCAAGGACCTCGCCACCCGGCTCGGCCTGCTGCCCCAGTCCGCGGTGACCCCGGCCGGCATCCGCGTCCTGGACCTCGTCCGGCGCGGCCGCTACCCGCACCAGTCCGTCCTCTCGCGGTGGAGCCAGGAGGACGAGCACAGCGTCCGCCAGGCGCTGCGGCAGACCGGGATGACGGAGCTGACGGACCGCCCGGTCGACGAACTGTCGGGCGGGCAGCGCCAGCGCGCCTGGGTCGCCATGGCGCTCGCGCAGGAGAGCCCGATCCTGCTGCTCGACGAGCCGACGACGTTCCTCGACGTCTCGCACCAGATCTCCCTGCTGGACCTGTTCGCCGATCTCCACCACACCGCCGGCCGCACGATCGTCGCCGTGCTCCACGACATCAACCACGCGGCCCGCTACGCCGGACACCTCATCGTGATGTCCGACGGGCGCGTCGTCGCGCAGGGCCCCCCGGCAGAGGTGCTGACCACCGAGCTCCTCGCCGACGTCTTCGACATCCAGGCCACCATCATCGAGGACCCGGTCAACGGCGGTCCTCACATCATCACCCGGCACCAGGGCCGCCGCACGGCGCCCGCCTCCTCCTCCTCGCAACTCCGGAAGGTCGCACCATGAAGTCCACCCCCGCCGCGTTCGTCGCGGGCGCCGCCGCCCTCGCCCTCGCCCTGACCGGCTGCTCCTCGTCCTCCTCGGACGAGGCCGGTTCCGACGGCGACAAGGCCGCGAAGCCCGCCGCCTCGCGCACGGTCACCGACGCCACCGGTGCGAAGGTCGAGGTGCCCGGCACCCCCGAACGGATCGTCACCCTGCACTACGCCGCCACGCAGCCGGTCCTGGACCTCGGCTTCGAGCTGGTCGGCCAGGGCGCGTTCGAGGAGGGCATCATCCCCGAGGACCAGGCCGCCGAGGCCGAGAAGGTCCCGGTCGTCGCCCAGCAGGAGCCCGCGCTGGAGGAGATCGCCGCCCTCGAGCCGGACCTGATCTTCGCCCCGAACATCTACGACGAGGAGACCTCCGAGGCGCTGAACGACATCGCGCCCGTCTACACCTTCACCCTCCGCGGCGGCGACCGCGCCAAGTGGACGCAGCGGACCGAGGAGATCGCCGACGCCCTCGGCGTGCCGGAGAAGGCCGACGAGCTCCAGAGCGAGTTCACCGAGCGCCAGAAGAGCATCGCGACCACCTACGCGGACGTCATCAAGGGCAGGACGGTCGGCGTCGTCGGCGCGTACGAGGAGAACAACTTCTACGCCTGGGGCGAGAAGAACATGCAGGGCTCGCTGCTCGTGCCGCTCGGCTTCACCTGGTCCAAGCAGGAGAGTGACATCGTCAAGGACCAGAAGGAGCCGGAGGCCACCCTCTCCCACGAGAAGCTGGAGTCCGCGGTCGGCGACGCCGACGTCCTCTTCCTCGACTCCAACCTGCGCGGCGAGGTGAACGCCTTCATGAAGGACCTTCAGGCGACCTCCCTCTACGAGCAGCTCCCCGCGGTGAAGGACGGCCACGTCTACGTCGGCGGCAAGAACACGGTGGCGGGCTACACCGACGCCCACTACACCCTCGACCGCGTCGAGGACGCCCTGAAGGACCTCCAGGGCGAGTAAGCCCCTGCTCCCGTCGTCCCGCAGCCGCCGTGCCCCTCGCCGAGGTGCACGGCGGCTTCGCCGTTCCGGGCCACCGGGACGTCGCATGACCGCATCGCATATTCCGATAAGGTGATTATTAGGTCATTTGTGTACTTCATGGGCGGTTGACGCGGGAGGTTGAGGGAGAGGCGCGCGGCCACTCCGTGTGCCTCTCCGATTTCGTTCCACGAGGAGCAGTGCATGAGACCGAAGGGCAGAGAGCCGTCGACCAGGCTGGGTCCGCTTCCCCGGCCGGCCAGAGCCATCGCGGGCGGCGCGGTGGTGTCGATGGCGCTGGTGATGTTGGGATTCACCAACCCCGCAGCGGCGGACGGCAAGCAGTCGGCCGGCGTGCAGGCGTTCGGCGACAGGTGCCGGAGCGAGGGGGACCACCACCAGCACGACCAGCGGGGTGGCCACGGGGACGACAAGTGCAAGGGGAAGGGCGAAGGGCAGCCGGGACCGCCCGGACCTCCCGGACCGGAAGGTCCCGCGGGGCAGACCGGCCCCGCAGGACCGGCCGGCCCGGCAGGACCCGCAGGACCGGAGGGTCCGGCGGGACAGAACGGACAGACCGGGCCGGCGGGACCGGCAGGACCGGAGGGACCGGAAGGACCGGCCGGCCCCACGGGACCGGCGGGTCCGGCAGGCGGACCGCCGGGCCCCACCGGACCGGAAGGCCCCGCGGGCCCGGTCGGCCCCGCCGGTCCGGAAGGACCGGCAGGACAGGCCGGACCGCAGGGTGAGGACGGTCCTCAGGGCGAGACCGGCGCGCAGGGCGAGCAGGGTGAGCAAGGTGACCCGGGCCCGCAGGGTGAGCCCGGGCCTCAGGGTGAGACCGGCGAGACCGGTCCGCAGGGTGAACAGGGTGAACAGGGCGAGCAGGGTGACCCGGGCCCGCAGGGCGAGCAGGGCGACACCGGACCACCCGGTGAGACCGGTCCGCAGGGCGAGCAAGGTGACCCGGGCCCGCAGGGTGAGCCTGGGCCTCAGGGTGATCCCGGTGAGACCGGTCCGCAGGGTGAACAGGGTGAGCAGGGTGACCCGGGCCCGCAGGGTGAGCAGGGTGAGCCCGGGCCTCCCGGTGAGACCGGCCCGCAGGGCGAGCAGGGTGAGCAGGGTGACCCGGGCCCGCAGGGTGAGCAGGGTGAGCCCGGGCCTCCCGGTGAGACCGGCCCGCAGGGTGAGCAAGGTGAGCCCGGTCCTCAGGGTGATCCCGGTGAGACGGGCCCCGAGGGTCCTCCCGGCGTGGACGGGCCGGAGGGGCCTCCGGGGCCCATGGGTGAGCCCGGTCCCCAGGGTGATCCCGGCGAGATGGGCCCCGAAGGTCCCCGAGGCCAAATCGGTCCCCCCGGGGTTCCGGGACTTCCGGGGATTCCGGGTGACCAGGGTCCCGAGGGACCTCAGGGCCCCGAGGGCCCCCAGGGTGAGATGGGCCCCCAGGGCGAGGCGGGCCCGCAGGGCGAGCCCGGGCCGGCCGGACCGGCCAGCTGCTACGACATCGACTCCGTGGCGCAGGAGATGTACGAGGCCAAGGCGGTGGTGTCGAACGGCGTCGCCTACGCCGGGATCAAGAACGTCACCGGAGGCGTCGGGCGCGAGTTCACCTGGTACGACCTCACGCAGACCCCCGGCGGCGGGTACCCGGAGGGTGCCTGCGGCGTCTCCGTCTCCGAGGTGGCCCATGTCGTCAGGGTCGAGGTGCTGACGACGGACGGGGGTGTCTACGAGACGAGCTGCGACAAGGTCATCGGCGGAGACGGCTCGGACCAGCTGGACTGCAACGGTGTGTGGGAACCGCAGACCACCCCCGGCCCCGGTGCTGCCGCCGCGGCCGAGCCCCTCGGGAACAACCCGCGCCCTTCGGCAACCGGCGCCGCGGCCCCCGGCGCCGTGCCGGGCGGATCGGCCGCCGCTCGCGAGGAGAGGCAGCCCTGACCGGCAGGGCGCCGGCCGCGCCGGAGCCCTGACCGGTATGCGGCGGGTGCCGGGCCCGGACCTGTGCCCCGGCCCGGCACCCGCCCCGGCGCCGCCGGACAGGTCACACGACGCTCCCGCCGGGGCGGCACAGGGCCGGGCATACCGGCCGCCGCGCACGACGTGGTGGAAGAGGTGGACGCACGCCCGCCGCCGGTCCGGCGCCCTGTACGGGGAGACGAGGGGGGCGAGCCGGACCGGCGGCTCAGTCGTGCGGGCCGCGGGCGTGGTGCCGGTCGCGCCAGCCCCGGGGCGGCACCCCGTACGCGTCCTTGAAGACCCTGCTGAAGTGGGTCGCGTTCATGAAACCCCAGCTCCGCCCGATCGCCGCGACGGTCCGCGACCGCCCGGCGGGCCCGGCCAGCTCCCGCTTGCACGCATCGAGCCGCCGGGCACGTATCCAGTCCCCGAGGCTGATGCCCGCCCGGGACAGCACGGCGTACAGATGCCGTACGGAGATGCCGTGCGCGGCCGCGATCCGGGCCGCCGACAGGTCGGGGTCGGCCAGGTGCTCCCGGATGTACTGCGTGATCCGCAGACTGAGCGTCGCCTCCAGGGGCCCCTTCGCAGGGCCGGCGTCCCCGTGCTGGGAGACCAGGAGGGCACGCAGCAGCTCGATGGTGGGGGCGACGACGGCCTCGTCGGCGTCGTCGCGGTGCAGCTCCTCGCTGACCGCGAGCTGCGAGAAGTACGTGTAGGCCAGCCGCGCGAGCGGGTTCCCGGCGCCGAACGTCACCGTGGTGGTGTCCCGGAGCAGCCGGTCGGGCAGCGCGAGGGCTGCCAGCGGCAGCCGCAGGAAGTGGTGGTCGATGCCCTGGTCGAAGAGGAGCGTGTACGGGGCGTCGGACCGCAGCATGGCGAACTCCCCGGGCCCCACGACGCATTCGCGCCCGTTCTGCACGCCGATGCTGGTGCCGGTCACCTGAAGGCTGAGGAAGAGGGACGGCTCCTCGTCCTTCCGTACGAGCCGCTCCGTGCGACGCAGTCTGACCGCCGTCGACCGTGCCGAACACACCCTGAGCGGCCCGACGGACCCGACGTCCATCCGTGCCCGGATCTCCCCGGCCGGAGGCCGGTGGTCGATGTCGACGACCACCACCGAGCCCCACACCGCGTCCCGGATGACCTCCTCGCGGTCCTGCGGCCGTATGGACGTGGTGTCCAGCGCCGGACTCATCCGGTGCACCCCGCCCGCCCCGGCACCACCTTGGTTCCTCGCTCCACGCGCCCCCCTCGACACGGATGGTTCCGGGACGAGTGTGGGTGACGCGTACCCGCGGTGCAACCGCCGGGGTGCGGGAGAGGCGGTGTGCCGGCATGGCGAGCAAAGCATCCGGCACGCACGGCAAAGTCACGGCTCTCCGACGGGCCTAAGTTCCCTCAGCGATACACCACTTCCACCGGATCGGACGGGGACCCCTATGCACCTCTCCATACGTCGGGCCATCAGAACCGCCGGCACGGTCGTCGCCGCGACGGTCGCACTGCTCGGCGCCGCGGCGACCGCTGCTCCCGGGGCCTCCGCGGCGGCCGGCGACCCCTATACCTGCGACACGTACGAGGCCCGCTTCATGGCCTCGCACTCGGCGACCATGAAGGTCAGCGCGTGGATCCCTTACAGCTTCGGGATCTACAGCACGGAGTGCACGCTCCGCCAGAACGACCAGGGAAGCGGAGTGAGGGCACTCCAGAGGAGCCTGAAGTACTGCTACCAGCAGAACATCGCCGTGGACGGGTCCTTCGGCCCGGCCACCTTCATCGCTCTGAAGAACGCGCAGAGCAAGCTCGCCGGGGTCGACTCCGACGGGGTGTACGGCTACTACACCGGCCGTGCCATCAAGTTCCCCTACTTCACTCCCACCGGCGCGTTCTACACGTGCCGCTGACCGCCAGGAGCACGAGGCGATGACCGAAGCGGGGGGTGCCGGACGGTGCCCCCCGCTCCCGCGTAGGTAAGGACAGGGAAGTTGAGACGCAGCATGTTCAGACGCCTGCGCGCCGTAGCGGCCTCGGCGGCCGCGCTCGCGGTCGCGGTCGGTATCGGCGCGCCACAGGCGTCCGCCGACGGTTCGCGCCCGCGGGCGGTCGACGGCCGGCCGGCCGGGACGGAGGCCGCGCCGAGGGACGACGGCGAGTCCACGGGCGCGAAGCCCGCGTTCAAGCCCTCGGCGGTGACGGAGGACCGTCGCGCCGCCGTACTCGGTGAGGACTTCGCCGGCTCCGAGGACCGTGCGTTCACCACCTCCGGAGACGCCACCGGGTTCCATGTGATGGTGGCCGAGGAGAAGAAGGGCTACGGGTGGCGGACCGCCGCCACCCTGTCCGAGGCCGGTTTCGAGACGGACGCCTGGATCGGCAACGCCTGCGTGACGGAGTCCGGCCGGTACGCCGCCGTGGCGTACGCGCCCCGGACGTTCACCAACAAGCCCGAGCTGATGAGCCGGGGCGCCTTCACCGCGATCGTCGACCTCGTCACCGGGAACGTCCGCAAGCTGCCCTTCCAGGCGTCCCTGGGCTACTTCTCGCCGGGCTGCGGCAGCGGTGAGAACGCGGTCTTCTCCCAGTTCACCGATGAGGTGTCCTCGGCCACCTCCGAGACGCGGCTGATCACCGTCGCCGGGCCGAGCGGGACGACGCGCAAGGTTCGCCTGGACGGGCAGATCACCTCGGCGGTACCCGTCGGCGGACACGTCGTCGCCGCCCAGGGCCGTCGGATCGTGGAGATCGACGGCCGGAAGGTACGGGTGGTGGCCCGTACCCACGGCGTGCCGTTCCAGCTCAAGCCGGACGCGGACGGCGGCGTCGCCTTCATCGACCGTCTGCCCGGCGCGGCGCGCTCCGCCGCACAGGCCGACGCCGGGCCCGAAGCCGCCGTCTTCCGCGTCACCCCCGCACAGCTGCGCTCGCCGGCGGCGAAGAACACCGCCCAGCGACTGGCCAGGGGGAAGCTGACCGCCTTCGACCTGGCCAGGGCGGCGGACGGCACGGTCTTCGTCACGGGCACCGCCCGTACGGAGCAGGGCGGAAAGCTCCCCGGCTCGGTGCGCAACCCGGGGGGCATAGCCAAGAACGCGCGCATCTCCAGTCACGGCCGCGCCGCCCTCACCACCGCGTGGGCCGACGGCAAGGACCCGCGGACATCCTCCAGGGACGCCCTGGCGGCCCGGCCGGCAAGGGTGACCCTGAAGGCGCTGGGCACCGGCGAGAGCGTGACACTCGACGCCATGCCGCACGAGCGCGTCGGCAGCGCGAAGGCGCAGGACACCTCGCTCGCGACCAGCCCGGCCCTGCCCCGGCCGGTGGAGGCGGAGGCGGACGCGAAATCGTTCCGTTCGGCCGCCGAGTCGCCGGTCGAGGCGGACCGCACCTGCTCCGTCCCGCGCGGCGACATACGCAAGCAGGCGTTCCAGCCGACCCCCCGGCAGGTCGAATGGGCGGTGGACCAGGCCGTGGTGAGAAACCTCAACGCGCACGCGAGCCGCCCGGCCGACTGGAAGGGGATGGGCATGCCCGCGTACTCGCCCCAGACGTTGTTCCCTCTCCGGTCCCTGACCGGCGGGACCGGCGACGACTGGCGCATCCCCGCGCAGATCCTGCTGGGCATCACCGCGCAGGAGTCCAACATGTGGCAGGCCACCCGCTACGCGGTGCCCGGCGTCACGGCCAACCCTCTGGTCGGCAACTTCTACGGCGTGCAGTACTCGGCCGACGGCACGCAGCACGACCCCTGGGCGATCGACTGGGCGGAAGCCGACTGCGGCTACGGCATCACCCAGGTCACCGACGGGATGCGACTGCCGGACAAGGGCCAGCTCACGCTGAGTCCGGTCCAGCAGGAAGCCGTGGCCCTCGACTACGCCGCCAACATCGCCAAGGGCGCGGACATCCTCGCCGACAAGTGGAACCAGACCCGGGCCGACGGTCTCGTCGTCAACAACGGCGAACCGAAATGGATCGAGAACTGGTTCTTCGCCCTGTGGGCCTACAACTCCGGCTACTACCCCGAGGCCGAGGCGCACAAGTACTCGGGCAAGTGGGGCGTGGGCTGGACCAACAACCCGGCGAACCCCCTGTGGAAGGAGAACCGCAACCCGTTCCTGGAGTCCGACGGAGGCGGCGACCAGTACGCCGACGCCAAGGACCCGCAGAACTGGCCGTACCAGGAGAAGGTGATCGGCTGGGCGGCCCGCCCGATCTCCGCGATGTTCGCGCCGGGCGACTTCCAGCCCGGTTACCGGCAGGCGACCTGGCTGACCCCCGGCTTCCGCACCACCGCGAAGCCGCCGATCGACCTGTTCTGTGACAGCGGGAACGACTGCGCACCTTCGAAGATCGGCGAGGACGCCACCAACCACACCGGCGGCGGACCGTGCCTGCTCCCCGGTGAGGACACCGATCCGCTGTACCTCAAGTGCTGGTACCACCAGCCCGCGACCTGGAAGGACTGCGGTCCCGCCGTAAGGGCCTGTGGCTATCCACTGCACCGGTTCAACACCGGCTACGTGGAGCAGCCGGACGGCTCCGCCTACCCCCCGAGGTGTTCGGCCGGACTGCCGGCCGGCAGCCTCGTGGTCGACGACATCCCCGCCGGGGCCACACCCGGCGGCTCCGACAACCGCGACTGCGGGCCGTCGGAGTCGGCGGGAACGTTCACGTTCGACTTCGCCTCACCTTCCGGCCGGATCGATCTCCACCAGATCGGCGCCGGATACGACAACCACTTCTGGTTCTCGCACACCCGTCAGCAGCGCGGCACCGAGCCGCCCCGTGCCAAGGTCACCGGTACCTGGGCCCTGGGAGGCAACCACCGCGGCTGGATGAGGGCATGGGTGCATCTGCCCGACCATGGAGCCCACACCCGCCAGGCCCTCTACTCGGTGCTGGGGACCGACTCCACCAGTCCGCACCGCGCCAAACCCCAGCGGGTGATGACCAACAAGTGGGTGTCGCTCGGCGCGTTCAACTTCACCGGCCAGCCCCGCGTCTCCCTGTCGAACATCACCGGGGACGGCAACGGAACCGAGGACGTGGCCTGGGACGCCGTGGCGTTCCAGCCGCTGGGCGGGAAGCCCCGCGACCAGATCGTGGCCATGGGTGACTCGTACTCCTCGGGCGAAGGTGTCACGGAAGGAGCTGGCGGCGTGGACTACTACCCGGAGACCGACTTCTACAACGGTGAGAAGGAGACCATGAACGGCTGCCACCGGTCCCGCAAGGCGTGGTCCCGGCAGGCGGTCCTCCCCGGACGTGCTTCCTCGATCGGCGCACTGGCCGATGCCGGGGACCCGTCCCTGGACTTCCAGTTCGTCGCCTGCTCGGGAGCGCGGCACTACCACCTCATCGGCGAGGGTCAGCATCACGAGCCGGGCCAGATCGCCCAGGGGGCGCTGGACCAGCACACCTCGCTGGTGACGGTCTCGATCGGCGGCAACGACGCGAGGTTCGCCGACGTCGCCACGAAATGCGTCCTTCCGGGGATCCCGCACTGCTCCGACGCCAGCATCGGCGCCGTCGACCCGGACACCGGGGACAAGATCCCGGACGAGGAGACGGGCCCGCTGGAGGCATGGGCGCCCGTCTGGATGCATGACACGGTGCGTCCCCGCCTGGCCACCACCCTGAAGAGCATCCAGGAACGCGCTCCGAACGCGCGGATCGTCCTGATGGGCTATCCCCGACTCCTGACCGGGGCGACCTGCGCGAACATCAACGAGCAGAACAAGGTCTGGCTGAACGGGCTGGCGGACGTACTGGCGGCCGAGATGGCCGGCGCCGTCGCGGACGCCAACTCCCGGTACGGGACCCGCGCCGTCTTCTCCGACCCGCGCGACGAGTTCGAGGGGAAGGGAATCTGCGGCGATCCGGAAGGGCTCCACGGCGTCATCCTCACCGGCCACTCGCAGGCCGACCTGGGGGTCACCTCGAGCAAGTCCTTCCACCCGAACCTCCACGGAGCCACGCTCTACGCCGACGCCCTGGAGGCCACGCTGAACTCCCTGCGGTAGCGGACACCCCGCCGGCACGGCGGGCCCGGGGCGGACACACAGCGGCGCCGCCACGCGATCCTCGCGCGGCGGCGGCCGGTCGCGGCCCGGGAGTCACGGATGTGCACGGTTCCGGTCACGGCCGCGGCCCCGAGGCCGTGACCCGGCCCGCCACTGCGCATGTCTGCGTCAACGGAAGGCGCACCGGGCGACCGCTCCACCAGGGTTACCTCAAGTACCTTGTCTGCACACGGACTTGAGGGGGCTTGGACGTGCACTACGGGGAACGCGAAGCGCTGCCGGCCTGTTCGGCCAATCCGCGGATGGGGACCAGGGAGGGGTTCGACGTCCAGCGGCAGCTGGAGGCGGTGGTACAGGACTTCCGTTCGAGCGACCCGCCCATGCCCGTCGTCGTCCTGCACTCGGACGACGACACCGGCGCGCGGAGCATCGCGACGGAGCTGTGCGAGGTGCAGAAGAGCCACGGCACCCGGTGCGCCGTCCCGTCGGCGATGGCAGGAGGGCGCCGGCCGGCACAGCCCGACCAGGGCGCGGGGCCGGACGACGTCAGGGCGGAGGGGTTACGCAACGCGATACGCGCGGTCGGTGAGCTCAGTGATCCGAAGAAGTGGAACGGCGTCGGCTCGCGCGCCGACCGGGACCGTTCGGACTACCGGCGGTACGCCTTCCCCCGGACCCGGTTCGTCGTCGCGGTCGACGACGCCGTGAAGAGGTGGGCGGAGTCGGCCCCGGCGGGCGAGGCGGACCGGCGGGCCTCCGAGAAGGCGTTGCTGAGGGCGTTGGTGGACGAGCGTCGTCCCCGGTTCTCCCACTGGGTGCCGCGGCGAACGGTCAGCGACATGAGCCACGTGTTCCCGATGGTCATCATGACGATCGGCGCCGCCACCCTGGCGGCGACCTTCGCAGACGTCTCGGGTCTCATGGCGGCGCTCTGCGGCACCGGCCTCGTGGCGCTGCTCCTGATCCTCAACTTCGTGCCGCGGAGCATGCCGGTCTTCCAGTGGCTGCGCAGGGAGTGCCGTTGGTTCATGACCACCACGTTCCTGCGGGCGGCCGCCGCGCAGAGCCGGCCCGTCGCCGCGTCGCCGTTGCGGCCGCTGCGGTCCCGGGACGCCGTCGCGGCGCGTCTTTACGAGGTCGCCCAGGCCATGACCGACAGCCAGGAGAAGGACGCCTTCCGGCTGCGGCTGCACGTGCTGGCCCTGCTCGAGGACCTGCGGGACAGCCACCGTCGGTGGAGCTGGGACCTTCGCGGGTTCAAGCGGCTCCGGCCGCCCATGATGTTCCTCCCGGTGGCGGACGCGGACAACGGGGGGATCGAGCTGATCAAGGCCGTCAGCGACATCCGCAGCCGTCGCAGTGAGCTCGACCCGCTGCTGGTGGTCGCCGCCGTGCCCTGCGACAGCATCGAGCTCCTGAGGCGCGGCCTTCCGGCGGAAAGGGGAGCGGAAGCGGGAACGGCCGGGGGCGGCGGGCGTGCGCGGGAGGCCGACCGGACACAGCTCTCCGACTGGCACATGGCGTGGGCCGTCAACCTGCGCGTGGGCCAGTCCCCGAGCCACTGGGGCGGTCTGCCCTGGGTGGTGAGCATCCCGGTGCCCGCGAAGGAGCGCCAGACCCCGCTGGACACGGGGCAGTGTGTGAAGGCGTCCACGAGGCGCACCGTCGCCCGGGTGGTGTGGTCGGCGCAGACGCTCGCCCTGTCGCTGGCCCTGCTGGCCGGGGGCACCGTCGCGTACGCCGACGTGCTGTCCGACCGGCACTGCTCCACCACCTGGCTGACCGCGAACCGGGACACCCACCGCAAGGCCGCTTCCGGCGACCGCACCGGGGAGTGCATCGGGATCGCCACGGAGGGAGTGCGGTTCTCCACATGGCTGCCGGGCGGCGACAGTGAACCGGCCGACGGGAAGGGGTCCCGCTCGGGCGGTGCGCCCTGGACCCTGTCCCAGCTGGAGACGAGGATCGCGGAGCAGAACGAGACGGCCCTGGGGGCAGGCCGGGGCAAGTACGTCACGGTGGTCTACGCGGGGCCGCTCAGTGCCGACGAACGGCGCGGCTACTCACCCGTGAAGGGGCTGGAGGAGCTCGGCGGTGTGTACCTCGCCCAGGCGGTGGTGAACGAGGCGTCCAGTGTGAAGCTGCGCGTGCTCGTGGCCAACGGGGGCGTCGACCTGCGTGACCAGGTCGAGATGGCCGAGCTGATCGCCGCGTACGCCGAGCGGGACCCGACACTGGTGGGCGTGGTCGGGACGGGCCGGGACCTCGACTCCAGCGAGGAGACGACGCGAACGCTCCGGCGGGCGGGGCTGCCCGTCGTGTCCGGGACCAACTCCGCCACCTACCTGCCGAAGCAGTTCGCCAACTGGTTCAGCCTCGCCGCGCCGGACGACTGGCAGACCTCGCAACTCGGCCTGATAGCACGGCAGCTGCGCCGGGCGGCCGGGGAACGGCGGCCGCCCGCCATGGTGGTCGCCCGCGACACCAAGGCTTCCGACGACCGGTACACGGAGGAACAGGCCCACTATGGCGGAGAGATGCTCGACCGGGAGGACTTCGCCCTGCAGGATCCGTTGTCGTACGCCCTCAGCCCGGGTGGCGATCCGGAGTTCCGGGGGCCGGCCCAGAAGATCTGTGAGAGCGCCGACGTGCCATCGGTGATCTACTTCGCCGGCCGGGTGGAGGACGTCAGCCCCTTCATGGAACAGCTCGGCACGCATTCGGGATGCGCCGGCCGGGAGATGTCCGTCATCACCGGTGACGACCTGTCCAAGGCCGTCTTCGCGCCCGGCAACGAGAGTGTGGCTCCCAAGGTCACGCTGTACCACGCGGCGCTGGCGGAGCTGCGCAAGGCCGCTCGGGACACCGAGTTCTACAACCACGCCGCGGAGTACCTGCCCGGCGTCGGCGACACGGTGCGTCACGACTCGCCCGCGCTGGCCAGCGGGCAGACCGCCCTGTCGTACGACGCGACCCGGGCCCTGTTCGACGCGGCCTCCCGTGACGACACCGCCCAGAGCAGGAGCTCCACCTGGGTCAATCTGCGGGCCGTACGGCTCCACGGTATGGCCACCGGCACGATCGACTTCCGGCAGGCGCCGCTCTACGCGGGCCGCAAGGGGCACAGCATCGCCCTCATGGAGGTCCGTCGCCGCGAGAACGGGTCCTCGCACTCCCGGGTGGTGTGCAGCCGGGTGGCCGGGGACGCGCGGCCGCTCACGGAGAGGGAATGCGCGATCGGGAAGGGGAGCGCCGACTGAGCCCCGGCGCAGTCGGGGCGCAGCCGCACGCAGGTCCCTGGGCGATGGCCGTCAGGAGCGCGCGGGGGACCGGAAGCCCCAGGCCGGAGCCGGAGGCGCCGCCGCACCCCTCGCGGACCGCGTTGCGCGGTTCGACGGGGCGCGGCGGCACCGCAGCGTCAGTCGCGGCCGGGGCGGTGGTCCGCGGACCAGGCCCTGGCCCGCACCCCGTGGCCGGTGTGGCTGCCCGTGGCCGCGGTCGTGACCGGCCCGGTGAGCGGTCTGCTCACCCGACTGGTCCTGCACCTGCGGCCGCCGCCGGGGGAGTAATGAGGCATGCGCAGGCTGCTGAATGACGTGTTCCGCACGCTGTGGCCGCGGGGCGAGGAGCTCCACGGCCCGCTGCCGCCCCTCCTGCTGATGCTGACGGTGGCGTCCGGGCTGGTCGACGCGGTGAGCTACCTGGCCCTCGGGCACGTGTTCGTCGCCAACATGACGGGCAACGTGATCTTCCTCGGGTTCGCCCTCGCAGGCGACGACGACCTGTCCGCGCGCGCCTCGCTCGTCGCGATCGCCGCCTTCCTCCTCGGAGCGGTGGCCGGCGGAAGACTCGGCGCCCGGTTCGCCGGGCACCGGGCGCGTCTGCTGGCGGCGGCCGCGGCCGTCGAGACGGCACCGGTGGCGGTCACCTTGGTGGTGGCCGCCGTGCTGGACGCGACGTCGACGCCCGGCGCCCGGTACACGCTGATCGTCTCCCTGGCCCTCGCCATGGGCCTGCAGAACGCCGTCGTCCGGCGCCTGGGCGTCCCGGACCTCACCACGACCGTGCTGACGCGGACCCTCGCCGGCCTGGCCGCCGACTCCACACCCGCCGGGGGAGGGGCCCCGCACTCCGGGCGCCGGGTGCTGTCGGTGGCCGCGCTGTTCATCGGCGCCCTGCTCGGGGCGGCCCTGGTCCTCGGCGACCGCCTCGTGGCGGCCCTCGCCCTGGCTCTGGTGCTGCTGGCGGCGGCCACCGCGGCCGCGTACCGCTACCGGACCGTCGACGCGCCCTGGGTTCGGGCGAAACCCTGACGCCCTTTCACCGCCCCTGCCGCTGAGGCGCTCCTCCGGATGACGCGGGCTGGTCGAACGGCAGGTCGGAGAGCTGCCGCTCCAGGACCTGATCCGGCGCAGAGGTGGTCGTCACGCAGCGCCCCACCCGGCTCATCAGGCAGAACCGCAGGCAGAACTGCGGGGCCCGCCCGGACGCCCGCGGCACGCCGGGGCGCCCGACATGGGGCATCATCTGGCCCGTAAGCGATCCCCCGCCCGCCGCAGACCCGAACGACGACACGGCCGCCGTCGCGTGGCGGTGCGCAGGGAGCGGACGACCGGCCGGGGTCCGGCCGAGCCGGGACGCACCGCACCCCGCTGGAGCTGCTGTTCGACCTCACGTTCGTGGTCGCGGTGGGGACAGCCTCCTCCCAGGTCGCCGAGATGCCGGCCGAGGGACACCTGCGCGACGCCGTGACCGCCTTCGCGCGCGGCCTCGTTCGTCCTCGGCCACGAGACCGCAGGCCGCGACCACCAGCGGCGCCCGCTGCACCGCCTCCGCGAGAGCGACGCCCCGTGAGAGGCCGCGGAGTGTCGGTGCCCTGCGGGAAGATGCGGGGCGTGTGGCGGCCTGCCCGGCAGGGGCTTCCCGGGCCGTCCCGGACGAGAGGGAGCACCGTGGACCGACCGGTGACGGACGAGGAACCGACGGCGCAGGAGTGGCGGCGACAGCACTACGAACTGTGGCAATGGCACGGGCGACCGCCGGGCGAGGAGCTGCGCCGCCGGCTGCGCCACAGCAACGTGCTCGGTCTGCTCGACTACGACAGCGACCTGGTGCACGACCTCCACGCCGCGGGACCCGCGACCCAGCGGTCGGTGGCGTCGCTGGCCGCCCGGCGCGCCTGCGAGGCGGCGGGCCTGACCGAGGTGCCCTGGGTCGCCCGGGCGCTCACCGCTCTGGCCGAGGGCCGCCCACCGGGGGCGCCGTTCGACGACGAGGCCCTGATGTGGCAGCGACTGCGCTCCGACCCGGCCGTACCGAGTCGCGCGGTGGCGAAGGGTGTGCCACCCGCCCGGACGCCGTACTTCCCGCCGCCTCCGGAGCCGACCGGGTGGGAGTGGATTCCGGAGGCGGGCCTGAGCGACGACGTGCAGGAGGACACGACGTCCGGCCGGCTCCTGGGCAGGTGGGTAAGGACCGCACCGGCCGACGGAAGGCTCGCACCGTCCGCCTCGGGGCAGGTGGAGGTGCTGCGCATGACGGCCCCGGCCGGTGACCCCGCAGCCCCGGAGCTGATCTCCCAGCCGCACTTCGCCCTCCCCACGGTCCCGGCCGCCGCCGAGGCCGACCCGCTGAAGGCGGCGGTGGAAGCGGTGTGGCACGCGGTGAACGCGTGCGGCGAACACTGGCCGGAGCTGCTGGAGGAGATCCGGACCGTCGTCGCCGGAAGTGCCCGCGCGGCGGAGTGGACGGGCCCCAGATGACCTCCGGTGACTGCTTTGCGGTCTCCCATCGACGAGGTGCTGGGACGGCGCTGCGAGCTCCGGACGGTCGCGCTGCGTGAATGGTCACTCAGCGCGACTGGTGATCACTGTGGAGGGCGAGTCCGATCCCGCCAAGGGCCCGAGAAGGCCCAGAGGTGCCGCCGCACCTCCTCCGAGATCCGCGTAACCGCAGGTCAGAGAGGATGCGACGGTACCTCCCCGTCAGATGTCGCGGAAGATCTCGATCTGCGCGCCCACCGAGTTGAGGCGCGCCGCGAGGTCCTCGTAGCCGCGGTTGATGACGTAGACGTTGCGCAGCACCGAGGTGCCCTCCGCGGCCATCATGGCCAGCAGCACGACAACGGCCGGGCGGAGTGCCGGCGGGCACATCATCTCGGCCGCGCGCCAGCGGGTGGGGCCGTCGACCAGGACCCGGTGCGGGTCGAGGAGCTGGAGACGGCCGCCGAGGCGGTTGAGGTCGGTGAGGTAGATCGCCCGGTTGTCGTAGACCCAGTCGTGGATCAGGGTCTGGCCCTGCGCCGAGGCCGCGATGGCGGCGAAGAACGGCACGTTGTCGATGTTCAGACCGGGGAACGGCATCGGGTGGATCTTGTCGATCGGCGCCTCCAGCTTGGAGGGCTTGACGGTGAGGTCCACCAGGCGGGTACGGCCGTTGTCCGCGTTGTACTCGGGGGAGCGGTCGTGGTCGAGACCCATCTCCTCCAGGACGGCCAGCTCGATCTCGAGGAACTCGATCGGCACCCGCCGGACGGTCAGCTCGGACTCGGTGACCACGGCCGCGGCCAGCAGGCTCATCGCCTCGACCGGGTCCTCGGAGGGCGAGTAGTCCACGTCCACGTCGATGTCCGGCACACCGTGCACGGTGAGCGTGGTGGTGCCGATGCCCTCGACCCGCACGCCCAGCGCCTCCAGGAAGAAGCAGAGGTCCTGGACCATGTAGTTCGACGAGGCGTTGCGGATGACCGTCACGCCGTCGTGGCGGGCGGCGGCCAGCAGCGCGTTCTCGGTGACCGTGTCGCCGCGCTCGGTGAGCACGATCGGACGGCCCGGGGTGATCGTCCGGTCCACCTGGGCGTGGTACAGGCCCTCGGTGGCCGCGATGTCGAGGCCGAAGCGGCGCAGCGCGATCATGTGCGGCTCGATGGTGCGCGTGCCGAGGTCGCAGCCGCCGGCGTAGGGCAGCTTGAACTCTCCCAGGCGGTGCAGCAGCGGGCCGAGGAACATGATGATCGAGCGGGTGCGGCGGGCCGCGTCCGCGTCGATCGACGCCATGTCCAGCTCGGCGGGCGGCACGATCTCCAGGTCCACGCCGTCGTTGATCCAGCGGGTCCGTACGCCGATGGAGTTGAGAACCTCCAGCAGGCGGTAGACCTCCTCGATCCGGGCCACCCGCCGCAGGGTGGTGCGGCCCTTGTTGAGGAGCGAGGCGCACAGCAGCGCCACGCAGGCGTTCTTGCTGGTCTTGACGTCGATGGAACCGGAGAGCCGGCGCCCGCCGACCACCCGGAGGTGCATCGGGCCCGCATAGCCGAGGGAGACGATCTCGCTGTCGAGAGCCTCACCGATGCGGGCGATCATCTCAAGACTGATGTTCTGGTTGCCGCGTTCGACCCGGTTGATCGCGCTCTGGCTGGTGCCGAGGGCTTCCGCCAGCTGCGCCTGTGACCAGCCACGATGCTGCCGTGCGTCACGGATGAGGCGGCCGATGCGTACGAGGTAGTCGTCTGCCATGTGACTGAGGCTATCTCAGATATGAGATGACGCATCTCGAGGGCGGTGTGGCGCGGCCGTCCGGGTGACCGGGGCCCGGGTCAGCGGCGCCGGGTGGTGCTCCGGTAGCCGAACGGGCCGGGCAGGTCCATCGACGTGGTGCGGCGGCCGGTGGAGTTGTAGGTGTGCTTCGGGCCGTTGCCGGAGCCGAAGGTGAGCGACCACGACTTCTTGTTGATGTTGAGCCGGACACCGGGGAATATCCGGAAACTCTTGCGGAACGTGAGCGGCACGGTGCGATCCTCTCGCCGGTTCTGCGGACGGGCTTTTCGAGTTGTCTCCGAGCGGATACCCGGAGGCGGGCCTCGCATGGCTCCTTCGCCCGTGACGGCTCATGCTGAACGGGGCCGGGGCATGACCAGGCCGACCCTATGTACTAGAGTTATCTCGACATCGAGATATCTGTCGGAGGAACGCCGCTGCTGCCGCTCCGGTAAGGCTTACCTAACTTAGCCTTGCCCCGGCGGATCGCCAAACCGGCGTGGCGGCACCATGCGGCGCGGTGGTACGCGCACATAAATGAAGGAGACTGTCGTGTCGGCGAACAGCTTCGACGCCCGCAGCACGCTGCAGGTGGGCGACGAGTCGTACGAGATCTTCCGGCTGGACAAGGTGGAGGGCTCGGCCCGCCTGCCGTACAGCCTCAAGGTCCTGCTGGAGAACCTGCTGCGCACCGAGGACGGTGCGAACATCACCGCCGACCACATCAGTGCGCTCGGCAACTGGGACTCGCAGGCCCAGCCGTCGCAGGAGATCCAGTTCACGCCGGCCCGCGTGATCATGCAGGACTTCACCGGCGTGCCCTGCGTCGTGGACCTCGCCACCATGCGTGAGGCCGTGAAGGAGCTCGGCGGCGACCCGTCGAAGATCAACCCGCTGGCCCCGGCCGAGCTGGTCATCGACCACTCGGTCATCGCCGACAAGTTCGGCACCCACGAGGCGTTCGCCCAGAACGTCGAGCTGGAGTACGGCCGCAACCGCGAGCGCTACCAGTTCCTGCGCTGGGGCCAGACCGCGTTCGACGAGTTCAAGGTCGTCCCGCCGGGCACCGGCATCGTCCACCAGGTGAACATCGAGCACCTGGCCCGCACGGTGATGGTGCGCAACGGTCAGGCCTACCCGGACACCCTGGTCGGCACCGACTCGCACACCACCATGGTCAACGGCCTCGGCGTGCTCGGCTGGGGCGTCGGCGGCATCGAGGCCGAGGCCGCGATGCTCGGCCAGCCGGTCTCCATGCTGATCCCGCGCGTCGTCGGCTTCAAGCTGACCGGCGAGCTGCGCCCCGGCACCACCGCCACCGACCTGGTGCTCACCATCACCGAGATGCTGCGCCACCACGGTGTCGTCGGCAAGTTCGTCGAGTTCTACGGCGAGGGCGTCGCCGCCACCTCGCTGGCCAACCGCGCCACCATCGGCAACATGTCGCCGGAGTTCGGCTCCACCGCCGCGATCTTCCCGATCGACGACGAGACGCTGAACTACCTGAAGCTGACCGGCCGCAGCGAGCAGCAGGTCGCGCTGGTCGAGGCGTACGCCAAGGAGCAGGGCCTCTGGCTGGACCCGTCCGCCGAGCCGGACTTCTCCGAGAAGCTCGAGCTGGACCTGTCCACCGTCGTCCCGTCGATCGCCGGCCCGAAGCGCCCGCAGGACCGCATCGTCCTGGCGAACGCCGCCGAGCAGTTCGGCCGCGACATCCTCAACTACGTCAGCGACGAGTACGAGGCCAGCAAGGAGTCCTTCCCGGGCTCCGACGCCCCGTCCACCATCCCGGACGGCACCCCCTCGAAGCCGGTCCTCGTCACCGCCCCCGACGGCTCGAGCTACGAGCTCGACCACGGCGCCGTGACCGTCGCCGCGATCACCTCCTGCACCAACACCTCGAACCCGTACGTCATGGTCGCCGCCGCGCTGGTGGCCAAGAAGGCGGTCGAGAAGGGCCTGACCCGCAAGCCGTGGGTCAAGACCACCCTCGCCCCGGGCTCCAAGGTCGTCACCGACTACTTCGACAAGGCGGGCCTGACCCCCTACCTCGACAAGGTCGGCTTCAACCTGGTCGGCTACGGCTGCACCACCTGCATCGGCAACTCCGGCCCGCTGCCGGACGAGGTCTCCCAGGCGGTCAACGAGCACGACCTCGCGGTCACCTCGGTGCTCTCCGGCAACCGCAACTTCGAGGGCCGGATCAACCCGGACGTCAAGATGAACTACCTGGCGTCCCCGCCGCTGGTCGTCGCGTACGCCCTCGCCGGCTCGATGAAGGTGAACATCACCAAGGACGCCCTGGGCGCCGACCAGGACGGCAACCCGGTCTTCCTCAAGGACATCTGGCCCTCCGAGGCCGAGGTCAACGAGGTCGTGGCCTCCGCCATCGGCGAGGACATGTTCAACAAGTCCTACCAGGATGTCTTCGCGGGCGACGCCCAGTGGCAGGCGCTGCCGGTCCCGACCGGCAACACCTTCGAGTGGGACCCGCAGTCCACCTACGTGCGCAAGCCCCCGTACTTCGAGGGCATGACCATGGAGACCACGCCGGTCGAGGACATCACCGGCGCGCGTGTCCTGGCCAAGCTGGGCGACTCGGTCACCACCGACCACATCTCCCCGGCCGGCGCCATCAAGGCCGACACCCCGGCCGGCAAGTACCTCACCGAGCACGGTGTGGAGCGTCGTGACTTCAACTCCTACGGCTCGCGCCGAGGCAACCACGAGGTCATGATCCGCGGTACGTTCGCCAACATCCGCCTGCGCAACCAGATCGCGCCGGGCACCGAGGGCGGCTACACGCGTGACTTCACGCAGGAGGGCGGCCCGGTCGCCTTCATCTACGACGCCTCGCAGAACTACCAGGCCGCCGGCATCCCGCTGGTCGTCCTGGCCGGCAAGGAGTACGGCTCCGGCTCGTCCCGCGACTGGGCGGCCAAGGGCACCGCGCTCCTGGGCGTCAAGGCCGTCATCGCCGAGTCCTACGAGCGCATCCACCGCTCGAACCTCATCGGCATGGGCGTCCTGCCGCTCCAGTTCCCGGAGGGCCAGTCGGCCGCGTCCCTCGGCCTCACCGGCGAGGAGGCCTTCTCCTTCACCGGCGTCACCGAGCTGAACGACGGCACCACGCCGCGGACGGTCAAGGTCACCACCGACACCGGTGTCGAGTTCGACGCGGTCGTCCGCATCGACACCCCGGGTGAGGCGGACTACTACCGCAACGGCGGCATCATGCAGTACGTGCTGCGGAACCTGATCCGCAAGTAGATCTTCCGCCGCACCAGGCCGGGCCGCGTCCTCCTTCCCGGGAGGGCGCGGCCCGGCCGTCGTTTTCGCGGGGTGTGACCCGGAGGTCTCAACTAGGAAAAGACCCGTCGCAACCCTGTGCGCGATCTTGTCCACGCGCGGAGAGTGGACTATACCTGTCGGTCATGTCCGGGTCCGGGGGAGGCGGGGAGGGCAACACACCGAAGCCCCTGCCTTCCGCCCCTGTCAGGGCCTTGGCGCTGTATGTGTTTCTGGCACCACCCGCACCACCCCTGCACGACCCAGCTCGACCGACCGCGGTGCCGGGGAGGAACCGGTTCACCGCCTGAGTCCTGGAGAAGGCGAGGACTTGCGCATGGGATCCACTTCCGCCGATGCCGAGAACAACACGAGCGGCGCGGTCAACGGCGTCGGACGCCGTGATCTGATCAAGCGGTCCGCCGCGCTCGGCCTGGCCGCCGTGCCGGCCACGGGCTTCCTCTCCGCCTGCGCCAGCGGCGGCGGGGACGACTCCACCGACGGGCCCGAGAAGGGATCGGTGACCGCCAAGAACCCGCTGGGCGTCAAGACGAACGCCCCGATGGAGTTCGTCCTCTTCAACGGCGGGTTCGGCAAGGAGTACGGCGAGGACGCCGTCAAGATCTACGAGAAGAACTTCCCCCAGTCCAAGGTGAAGTTCAGCGCCACCCTGACGATCCAGTCGACCCTGCAGCCCCGCTTCAACGGGGGCACCCCGCCGGACCTGATCGACAACTCCGGCCGGGAGCAGATGGACATGGGCGTCCTGGTCGGCCAGAAGCAACTGGCCGACCTCACCCCGCTGCTGGACGCCCCGTCGTACCACGACCCCAGCAAGAAGGTCCGCGACACCCTGCGGCCCGGCATCGTCGAGATGGGTCAGTTCGACGGTGACCCGGTGTACATCATGTACTACGCGTACACCACCTACGGCGTCTGGTACTCGCAGAAGGCCCTCGACGAGCTCGAGGTGGCGTACCCGGAGACCTGGGACGACATGCTCGCCGTCTGCGCGAAGGCGAAGAAGAAGGGGATCGCGGGCTGGACCTACCCGGGCCAGTACCCGTACTACATCCCCTTCTCGCTCTACGCGATGATCGGCAAGGTCGGCGGCCCGGACGTGCTCAAGGCCATCGACAATCTGGAGCCCAACGCCTGGAAGCACCCCGCCGTCAAGGCCTGCTTCGAGGCGTACTACGAGCTCTACCGCAAGGGCTACATCCTCAAGGGCACGCCGGGTCTCTCGCACACCCAGTCGCAGGCCGCCTGGGCGGAGGGCAAGGCGCTGTTCATCCCGAACGGCTCGTGGGTGGAGAACGAGTCGGCGGACGTCATCCCGGCCGACTTCGGGGTGTCGATAGGAGCCCCCTCCGGCCTGGACAGCTCCGACAAGATGCCCTTCGGCACCCTGTGGGCGTCCGGCGCCGAGCCCTTCGTCGTCCCGGCCAAGGCCAAGAACCAGGCCGGCGGCATGGAGCAGCTGCGCATCATGCTCAGCGAGGAGTCGTCGAAGAACTTCACCTCCAAGGTGAAGTCGCTGTCCGCCCTCGACGGCGGCACCGACGGCATCGAGCTCACCCCCGGTCTCAAGTCCGGTGTCGCCGCGCTGGAGAAGGCGGGCGACAACATCCTCAACCCGCGCATCCAGGACTGGTACGTGGCGCTGCAGAAGGAGAAGATCGGCACCGCCGGTCTCGGCGAGATGATGGCCGGCCGTCTCACCCCGGCCGAGGCGATCAAGAAGATCCAGGGTTACGCCGACGAGGCGGCCCAGGACGACTCCATCAAGCACTACAAGCACACCTGAGCAAGGACACCTGAGCACGCCACGTGAGCCCGTCCGCCGGGCGCGGTCCGTCACCTGACGCGCGGACCGCGCCCGGCGGAGGCCTCCACCGCCGTACCCACCGCCGCACAGATCGGGTCACCAGCGGATGCAGCACGGTAAGTACCGCTTCGTCGTCGGATTCCTGACGGCCCCCCTGGCGTTGTACGCCATCTTCGTCGTCTGGCCCTTCATCCAGTCGATCTTCTACTCCTTCACCAACTGGTCCGGCCTGAGTCCGGAGTTCTCCATGGTGGGGATCGACAACTACACGCGCCTGGTCGAGGACGACGTCTTCTGGAAGTCGCTCTGGCACAGCGTGCTGTTCGCGTTGCTCGTCCCGGTGGTCACCATCGGTCTGGCGCTGTTCCTGGCCTTCATGGTCAACGTGGGCGGCCGTAAGCGGCGCGGTGGTCCGGCGATCACCGGAGTGCGCGGGTCGTCGTTCTACAAGATCGTCTACTTCTTCCCGCAGGTGCTGTCGATCGTCATCATCGCCCTGCTCTTCCAGTTCATCTACAACCCGCGCAGCGGCGTGATCAACGCACTGCTGGCGGGGATCGGGGTGGATGCGCAGCCCGAGTGGCTGGGCGACCCGAACCTGGCCCTGTGGTGCGTGATGGCCGTGGTCGTCTGGGCGACGGTCGGGTTCTTCGTGGTGCTGTTCTCGGCCGGCATGGCCTCCATCCCCGCCGAGCTCTACGAGGCCGCCCTGCTGGACGGCGCGAGCCGGGTGACCACCTTCTTCAAGGTGACCCTGCCGCTGCTGTGGGACACCGTGCAGTCCGGCTGGGTCTACATCGGCATCCTGGCCCTGGGCGCCGAGTCGTTCGCCGTGGTGCACATCATGACGGTCGGCCCCGGCGGTCCCGACTACTCGACCACCGTCATGGTCCTGTACGTGTACCAGAAGGCGTTCCGTGACGGACAGGCCGCCTACGCGACCACCATCGGCGTCGCCCTGCTCGCCGTCACGCTGGCGTTCGCCGCCCTCGTGATGCGACTGGGACGCCGCGAGCGGCTGGAGTACTGAGAGATGAAGACCGACACCCCGCCGCCCGGCGACGACGCCGTCCTCCCCGGCCCCGGCGCCCTGAGCACCCGCACCTCCGAACGTCCGGAGCGCCCGGCGCGCCGGGCCAAGGAGGGCGAGGGAAAGATCCTCAACGTCTTCTCGCACGGCGTGCTGGTGCTGTGGGCGATCATGGTCACCCTGCCGCTGCTGTGGGCCGTGATGACCGCCTTCAAGGACAACCGGGCCATCATCAGCTCGCCCTGGTCGCTCCCGGACAGCCTGCACTTCGACAACTTCGCGCGGGCGTGGACCCAGGCGCAGATCGGTGACTACTTCCTCAACACGGTCGTCGTGGTGGGCGGTTCGCTGATCGGCACGCTGGTGCTCGGCTCCATGGCGGCGTACGTGCTGGCCCGGTTCGACTTCCCGGGCAACCGGCTCGTCTACTTCCTGTTCGTCGGCGGCATGAGCTTCCCGGTGATGCTCGCCCTGGTGCCGCTGTTCTACGTGGTGAACAACATCGGCCTGCTCAACACCACCCACGGGCTGATCCTGGTCTACATCGCGTACTCGCTGCCGTTCACCGTCTTCTTCCTGACCTCCTTCTTCCGCACGCTGCCCACCTCGATCGCGGAGGCCGCCTTCGTCGACGGGGCCTCGCACACCCGGACCTTCTTCCAGGTGATGCTGCCGATGGCGAAGCCCGGCCTGATCAGCGTCGGGATCTTCAACTTCCTCGGCCAATGGAACCAGTACATGCTGCCCACGGTGCTCAACACCGAGGAGGACCAGAGGGTGCTCACCCAGGGCCTGGTGCAGATGACGGCGGTCGCAGGCTACAAGAGCGACTGGGGCGCGCTCTTCGCCGGCCTGGTGCTGGCCATGCTGCCGGTGCTCGGCGCGTACATCGTCTTCCAGCGGCAGGTCGTCCAGGGGCTCACCGCGGGGGCCCTGAAGTAGGCCGAAGCGGACCGAAGCAGACGCCCGGCGTTCTCCTCCCGTTCAACGATCCGGTTCCACCTCTTGACGCAACGGTGAGGGAACCGGTCAGCTTGGACTTCACTTGTTGGACAAGGCGGGGCCTCGCCGGAGCGGCCCCGTGCGGGAGGTCGTCGTGGAGACTCCAGGGTCGCAGTCGTCACTGCACCGGGCAAACCTGGAGAGAGTGGTCAGAGCGGTACGACTCGCCGGATCCCTGACCCAGGCGGAAATCGCCCGGACCACCGGTCTGTCGGCCGCGACCGTCTCGAACATCGTGCGGGAACTGAAGGATGCCGGGATGGTCGAGGTGACCCCCACCTCGGCCGGCGGCCGCCGCGCCCGCTCCGTCTCGCTCAGCGGGGACGCGGGGATCGTGGTCGGCATCGACTTCGGCCACACCCATCTGCGGGTGGCGCTGGGCAACCTCGCCCACCAGGTGCTGGCCGAGCAGACCGAGCCGCTGGACGTCGACGTCTCCGCCGCGCAGGGCTTCGACCGGGCCGAACAGCTGGTCAGGCGCCTGATCGACAGTGTCGGCGCCGACCGTGACAAGATCGCCGGCGTCGGTCTGGGCGTCCCCGGCCCGATCGACCTGGAGTCCGGCACCCTCGGCTCCACGGCCATCCTGCCCGGCTGGCGCGGCACCCGCCCCGCCGAGGAACTGGAAGCCAGGCTGGGCGTCCCGGTCCACGTGGACAACGATGCCAACCTCGGCGCCCTCGGTGAACTGACCTGGGGGAGCGGCCGCGGGGTCAAGGACCTGGCCTACATCAAGGTGGCCAGCGGTGTCGGCGCCGGCCTGGTGATCGACGGCAAGATCTACCGCGGCCCGGGCGGCACGGCGGGCGAGATCGGGCACATCACCCTCGACGAGTCCGGCCCGGTCTGCCGCTGCGGCAACCGCGGCTGTCTGGAGACCTTCACCGCGGCGCGCTACGTGCTGCCGCTGCTCCAGCCGACCCATGGCCCGGAACTCACCATGGAGGCCATGGTGCGCCTGGCCAAGGAGGGCGATCCGGGGTGCCGGCGGATGATCGGCGACATCGGGCGTCACGTGGGCAGCGGGGTGGCCAATCTGTGTAACCTCCTCAACCCCGGGCGGATCGTCATCGGCGGCGACCTCGCGGAGGCGGGGGAGCTGATGCTGGGTCCGATCCGGGAGTCGGTGGGACGGTACGCGATCCCGAGCGCCGCCCGCCTGCTCTCCGTCGTGCCGGGCGGACTGGGCGGCCGGGCCGAGGTGCTGGGGGCGCTGGCCCTCGCGCTGAACGAGGTGGGCGACGCCTCCCTGCTCGGGGGCACGCCGCTACGCTCCGTACCTAACTCGTTCACTTAGAGAACACAGCCGGTCGTTGCCAGACCGTTAAGTATTCACTTCTTGACGTCAAACATCGATTTCGAGTTGACTTCGGTCACTTACCTCGGCCGCGACGGTGCGGCCGCGTCAGGGAGGCACCTCTCTTATGAACGCCAAGATTCGTAGCGTCGTGATCGGCGCTGCCGCTGTTTCTATGGCTCTGTCCATGGCCGCCTGTGGCAAGGCGGGCGACGACGCCAAGGACGAGGGCGGTTCCGGCGACAAGGGCGGCAAGTCCATCGGTCTGCTGCTGCCCGACACTGTCACCGCCCGGTACGAGAAGTTCGACAAGCCCTACTTCGAGGACAAGGTCACGGCGCTCTGCTCCGACTGCACCGTCGAGTACGCGAACGCCGGCGCCGACCCGAACAAGCAGGCCCAGCAGGTCAGCGACATGATCACCAAGGGTGTCAAGGTGATCGTGGTCAGCGCTCAGGACTCCGCGGCCATCAAGTCCTCCGTGGAGGAGGCCGAGTCCAAGGGCGTCAAGGTCATCGCGTACGACCGCCTCGCCCAGGGCCCGGTGTCCGCCTACGTCTCCTTCGACAACGAGAAGGTCGGCCAGCTCCAGGGTGAGGCCCTCCTCGAGGGTCTGGGCGACAAGGCGACCCCGAAGTCGAAGATCGTCATGATCAACGGTGACGACGCCGACCCGAACGCCGCCCAGTTCAAGAAGGGCGCCCACGGCGCCCTGGACGGCAAGGTCGACATCGCCTACGAGCAGACCGGCCTCTGGAAGGACACGGTCGCCGCGGAGAAGATGTCCGCCGCCATCACCCAGCTCGGCAAGAAGAACATCACCGGCGTCTACTCCGCCAACGACGGCATGGCCGGTGGCATCGCCAACGTCCTCAAGGGCGAGGGCCTCGGCGACATCCCGCTGACCGGCCAGGACGCCGAGCTCGCCGCCATCCAGCGCATCGTCGCCGGCACCCAGTACGCCACCGTCTACAAGGCGTTCAAGCCGCAGGCCGAGGCTGCCGCCGAGCTTGCCGTCAAGCTGCTGAACGGTGAGGACGTCAAGTCCCTCGCCACCCAGGAGGTCACCAGCGGCTCCGGCGACAAGGTTCCCGCGCAGCTGCTGGCCCCGGTCTCCGTGACCCAGAAGAACATCGCGGACACCGTCGTCAAGGACGGCCTGTACACGGTCGAAGAGATCTGCGCCGGCGAGTTCGCCAAGGCGTGCGAGAAGGCCGGTCTCAGCAAGTAAGCGGCTCCGGCCGGCCCGCCCGACGGGGCGGCCGGCCCGGCGGCGGGACGAGCCGAACCGCGGATCCCGCCGCCCCCCGCCCGGCCTTTGCCCCGTCCTGTCCCCACCGAGGGACGGCTCGGGGCAGCGGCCGGTACGGGGCACCACCGTCCGCGCTCCGCGAGAGCGCGCGCACTCCCTCCCCCCGCAAACCCGCGCTTTCGCGCGCCCCTCCGCGTCCTGTCCGCAGGACGCGGCATCCCCGCCGGTCAGGCGGCGAAGGAGATGATTCACGTGTCCGCTACGCCCGTGCTGGCGTTGCGCGGAGCCTCCAAGCGATTCGGTGCGGTCCAGGCCCTCACCGACGTCCACCTGGAGGTCCACGCCGGAGAGGTCGTCGCGCTGGTCGGCGACAACGGCGCCGGAAAGTCCACGCTGGTCAAGGCGATCGCCGGCGTCCACCCCATCGACGAAGGCGTCGTCGAGTGGGAGGGCCGGCCGGTCTCGATCAGCAAGCCGCACGACGCCCAGGAGCTCGGCGTCGCGACCGTCTACCAGGACCTCGCCCTGTGCGACAACCTGGACGTCGTCGGCAACCTCTACCTCGGCCGGGAGCTGCGCCGCCGCGGCGTCCTCGACGAGGTCACCATGGAGCAGAAGGCCCGCGAGCTGCTGAGCACGCTGTCCATCCGCATCCCCAGCGTCCGCATCCCGATCGCCGGCCTCTCCGGCGGTCAGCGTCAGGTCGTCGCCATCGCGCGCGCCCTGATCGGCGACCCCAAGATCGTCATCCTGGACGAGCCCACCGCCGCCCTCGGCGTCGAGCAGACCGCCCAGGTCCTCGACCTGGTCGAGCGGCTGCGCGAGCGCGGCCTCGGCGTCATCCTCATCAGCCACAACATGGCCGACGTCAAGGCGGTGGCGGACACCGTCGCCGTGCTGCGCCTGGGCAAGAACAACGGCACCTTCCCGGTGAAGGACACCAGCCACGAAGAGATCATCGCCGCCATCACGGGTGCCACGGACAACGCCGTGACCCGTCGCGCGGAGCGTCGCACCACGGAGGCGGCAAAGTGAGCGACACGACCAAGACCCCCACCCCCAAGGGCACCGTCCCGGCCGCTGCCGAGGACCCCACCGCCGCGGCGGTGGCGGCCCCCGCCGTCGACCCCCGCCTGCTGGTGCGCGAAGAGGGCTTCAAGGGCTACATCACGGAGTTCAAGCGCAAGGTCAAGGGCGGTGAGCTGGGCTCGATCCCGGTCGTCGTCGGCCTGATCGTCATCGCGACGGTCTTCCAGCTCAACAACGACCGCTTCCTGAGCGCCGACAACCTGTCGAACATCGGCTACTACATGGCCGCCACCGGCATGCTCGCCATCGGCCTGGTCTTCGTGCTGCTGCTCGGCGAGATCGACCTCTCCGTCGGCTCGGTCAGCGGCCTGGCCTCCGCCGTGTTCGCCGTCGTGGTCACCAAGCACGGCATGGACGCCTGGCTGGCCCTGCTGCTCACCATCGTCACCGGTGTCGCCATCGGCGCGCTGCACGGCTGGTTCTTCGCCAGGATCGGCGTGCCCGCCTTCGTCGTCACCCTGGCCGGCTTCCTCGGCTGGAACGGCCTGATGCTGTGGCTGCTCGGCTCGAGCGGCACCATCAACATCCCCTCCGACGACGGCCCGGTCAGCCTGCTCGGCAAGTCGTCGTTCCTGCTGGACCAGGACATCGTCGGCGCCTACCTGCTGGCCGGGCTCGCCGTCCTGTCGCTGCTCGTCGGCTCCTTCATGGACCAGCGCCGCCGCCGCGCGGCCGGCGTCCCGTTCCGCCCGACCAGCGAGATCGTGCTGCGCGTCGTCGCCCTCGCGGTGGTCGCCTTCGCCGCCGCGGTCATGTTCAACAACTCCGCGGGCGTGCCCAACGCGCTGGTGATCTTCCTGGTCTGCCTGGTGATCATCGACTTCGTCCTGCGCCGCACCTCGTTCGGCCGCAAGGTCTTCGCGGTCGGCGGCGGCGTCGAGGCGGCCCGCCGCGCGGGCATCAACGTCGAGCTGGTCCGTATCACCGTCTTCGCCATCGCCGGCGGCTTCGCGGCCCTCGGCGGCATGTTCTTCGCCGGCCAGACCTCCAGCGCCACCATGCTGGCGGGCGGCGGCAACACCCTGATGCTGGCGATCGCCGCGGCGGTCATCGGCGGCACCAGCCTCTTCGGTGGCCGGGGCACCGTGTGGTCGGCCCTGCTGGGCATGCTCGTCATCCAGTCGATCAGCACCGGCCTGAGCCTGCTGAACATGGAGGCGTCGATCCAGTACATGATCACCGGCGCCGTGCTGCTCGGCGCGGTCGTCATCGACTCCGTCTCCCGGCGGAGCCAGAAGGCGGCGGGCCGGGCGTAACGCCCACGCAGCCCGCGGTGCCCGGCATCCTCGCGATGCCGGGCACCTGCTTTTCCCGGTGCGGGGCCCCGGGCCCCGGTTCCCGGGTCCCGGTTCCGGGCCCCTGGGTCCGGCTCCGGGCTCCAGCCCTGGCCTCGGCCTTCGGCCCTCGGCTCCGGTCTCCGGCCCCGGCTTCGGCGGTTGGTTTGGGGCTCCGGCCTTCAGACCCGGGCGCGCCTCGGTTCCGGCCCTGGCTCTTGGTTTCGGGCTCGGGTTCTCGGCTGCGGGCTCCGGTCCTGGCTTCGGCGGTCGGTTGTCGGGCTCTGGCTCTCGGCTTCCGGCCCTGGCCCAGGCTTCGGCTGCGGGCTCCGGCCCCGGCTCCGGGCTCGGGTCCTGGCTTCGGCGGTCGGTTGTCGGGCTCTGGCTCTCGGCTTCCGGCCCTGGCCCAGGCTTCGGCTGCGGGCTCCGGCCCTGGCTGCGGGCTCGGGTCCTGGCTTCGGCGGTCGGTTGTCGGGCTCCGGCGCTCGGCTTCCGGCTCCGGGCTCCGGCCTTGGCTTTTGGTCTCGGGCCTCGGTTCCGGCTCCGGCTGCGGGCTCCGGCCCTGGCTTTTGGCTTTGGCCTCCGGCCCTGGCTGTCGGCTCCGGGCTGTGGACCCGGCTGTCGGCCTTCGGCTCCGGGCTACGGACCCGGCTCCGGCCTTGACCAGGCCCTCCGGCCCGGCCTTCGGCTCCGGGGTTCGGCCGGCTCCGGCCCCGGCTTCGGCCAGGGCTTCGGCCCCGGTTCCCGGCCCGGCTCTCCCGGGTGGCGGAACCACCCGAACGGGTGTACCACCAGGGAACCGCTCCCCCCGCCCGGACGTTCAGACACCGGGACGCACAGGGCCGTCCTGCGGGACGCGGAGCGGAACATTAGACTCGACAGGCCCTGCAACGCTCAACAGCTCTACTGCAAGGAGGCACGGGTGCCGCTGCTGACCCGCATCAGGGGACCGCGCGATCTGGACCGGCTCACCCCGGCGCAGCTTGACCAGCTGGCGGAGGAGATCCGGACCTTCCTCGTCGACGCCGTCTCCAAGACCGGCGGCCACCTCGGCCCCAACCTCGGCGTGGTGGAGCTCACCATCGCTCTGCACCGGGTGTTCGAGTCGCCGCAGGACAAGATCCTCTGGGACACCGGTCACCAGTCCTACGTGCACAAGCTGCTCACCGGCCGGCAGGACTTCTCGAAGCTGAAGATGAAGGGCGGCCTCTCCGGCTACCCCTCACAGGCCGAGTCCGAGCACGACGTCATCGAGAACTCGCACGCCTCGACGGTCCTCGGCTGGGCGGACGGCCTCGCCAAGGCCAACGAGGTCCTGAAGAAGGACGACCACGTGGTCGCCGTCATCGGCGACGGAGCCCTCACCGGCGGCATGGCCTGGGAGGCGCTCAACAACATCGCGGCCGCCAAGGACCGCCCGCTGGTGATCGTGGTGAACGACAACGAGCGTTCCTACGCCCCCACCATCGGCGGCCTCGCCAACCACCTGGCCACCCTGCGCACCACCGACGGCTACGAGCGCTTCCTCGCCCGTACCAAGGAGGTCCTGGAGCGGACCCCGGTGGTCGGCCGCCCCCTCTATGACACGCTGCACGGCGCGAAGAAGGGCCTCAAGGACTTCATCGCGCCGCAGGGCATGTTCGAGGACCTGGGCCTGAAGTACGTCGGCCCGATCGACGGCCACGACATCGAGGCCCTGGAGTCCGCGCTCTCGCGCGCCAAGCGGTTCAACGGCCCGGTCATCGTGCACTGCCTCACCGAGAAGGGCCGCGGCTACCGCCCGGCGCTGGAGGACGAGGCGGACCGCTTCCACGCGGTCGGCAAGATCCACCCGGACACCGGCCTGCCGGTCGCCACCGCCGGCGCCGACTGGACCTCCGTCTTCGGCGACGAGATGGTCAAGCTCGGCGAGGAGCGCGCCGACATCGTCGCCATCACCGCCGCGATGCTCCAGCCGGTCGGCCTCGACCGGTTCGCCAAGGTCTTCCCCGAGCGCGTCTTCGACGTCGGCATCGCCGAGCAGCACGGCGCGGTCTCCGCGGCCGGTCTCGCCACCGGCGGCCTGCACCCCGTCTTCGCGGTCTACGCGACCTTCCTCAACCGCGCCTTCGACCAGGTCCTGATGGACGTCGCCCTGCACAAGTGCGGAGTGACCTTCGTCCTGGACCGGGCCGGCGTCACCGGCACCGACGGCGCCTCCCACAACGGCATGTGGGACATGTCGATCCTCCAGGTCGTCCCCGGCCTCCGGCTCGCCGCCCCGCGCGACGCGGAGCAGGTGCGCGCCCAGCTCCGGGAGGCCGTCGAGGTCGACGACGCGCCCACCGTGGTCCGCTTCTCCAAGGGCGCCGTCGGGCCCGCCGTGCCGGCCGTGGGCCGCGTCGGCGGGATGGACGTCCTCCGCGAGGCCGGCACCGAGCAGCCCGACGTGCTGCTGGTGTCGGTGGGCGCGCTCGCCCCGATGTGCCTGGAGATCGCCTCCCTGCTGGAGAAGCAGGGCATCTCCACCACCGTCGTCGACCCGCGCTGGGTCAAGCCGGTGGACGAGCAGATGGCGCCGCTGGCGGCCCGGCACCGGGTCGTCGTCACCGTCGAGGACAACTCCCGGGCCGGCGGCGTCGGCTCGGCGGTCTCCCAGGCGCTGCGCGACGCGGGCGTGGACGTCCCGCTGCGCGACTTCGGCATCCCGCCGCAGTTCCTGGACCACGCCTCCCGCGCCGAGGTCCTCGCCGAGATCGGGCTCACCGCCCCGGACATCGCCCGCCAGGTCACCGGACTGGTCTCCCGGATCGACGGCCGCGACGGCTTCGAGTCCGCCCCGGCCAAGGCGGGCTCCCGCCGGAGCTGACCCCTCCCACCAGGACCCGGCGGGCGCTTCCCGCCGGGTCCTGGCATCTCCCGGCCGGTTCCGCAGAGCGACTGGGCCGGTTCCGTCACGGCGTTCGCTCGTCCCGGTGACCGGACGGGCCCGGCCGTCTGACGCACCACTGCCGGGGAAAGCGGATAACACCCTCTCGACCGTGTCGGGGACCCAAGGGAGGAAATCCGTGAGCAGCAGGAGCGTCTTCAGGACGAAGAAGGTCGAGCACTCGCTCGACAGCGCCGAGCAGTCGGAACACCGGCTGAGGAAGACGCTCTCCGCCCTCGACCTGACCGTCTTCGGTGTCGGCGTGGTCATCGGCACCGGCATCTTCGTCCTCACCGGGCAGGTCGCCAAGGAGAACGCCGGCCCCTCGGTGGCGATCGCCTTCGCCGTGGCCGGGGTCGTCTGCGCCCTGGCAGCCCTGTGCTACGCGGAGTTCGCCTCCACCGTCCCGGTCGCGGGGTCGGCCTACACCTTCTCCTACACCTCCCTGGGCGAGCTGCCCGCCTGGATCATCGGCTGGGACCTGGTCCTGGAGTTCGCGCTCGGCACGGCCGTGGTCGCGGTCGGCTGGTCCGGGTACATCCGCTCGCTGCTCGAGAACATCGGCTGGACGCTGCCGGAGGTGCTCTCCGGGCGGGACGGCACGACGGGCTTCGGCTTCGACCTCCTCGCCGCGGTGCTGGTGCTGCTGCTCACCGTCGTCCTGGTCGTGGGCATGAAGCTCTCCGCCCGGATCACCTCGGTGGTCGTCGCGATCAAGGTGGGCGTGGTGCTGCTGGTGATCGTCGCCGGGGCCTTCCTGGTGAAGGCCGAGAACTACAAGCCCTTCATCCCCGCCTCGGTCCCCCAGGAGGCGGGCGGCGGCCTGCACGCGCCGCTGATCCAGCTGATCTTCGGGTTCGCCCCGTCCAACTTCGGCGTCCTCGGCATCTTCACCGCCGCGTCGGTGGTCTTCTTCGCGTTCATCGGCTTCGACGTGGTCGCCACCGCCGCCGAGGAGACCCGCAACCCCCAGCGCGACATGCCGCGGGGCATCCTGGGCTCCCTGGCCATCTGCACCGCCCTCTACGTGCTGGTGTCCATCGTGGTCACCGGCATGCAGCACTACACCCGGCTGTCCGTCGACGCCCCGCTCGCCGAGGCGTTCAAGGCCACCGGGCACCCCTTCTTCGCCGGCGTGATCAGCTTCGGCGCGGCGGTCGGACTCATCACCGTCTGCATGATCCTGCTGCTCGGCCAGACCCGGGTCTTCTTCGCGATGAGCCGCGACGGGCTGCTGCCGCGCTTCTTCTCCCACGTCCACCCCCGCTTCAAGACCCCCTACCGCCCGACCATCCTGCTCGGCGTGATCATCGCGGTCGTGGCCGGCTTCACGCGGCTGGCGGAGCTCGCGGAGCTGGTCAACATCGGCACGCTCTTCGCCTTCGTGGTCGTCGCGCTCAGCGTGATCATCCTGCGGCGGACGCGGCCGGATCTGCCGCGGGCGTTCCGGACGCCGTGGGTGCCGGTGCTGCCCGTCGTGTCGGTGCTGGCGTCGTTGTGGCTGATGCTCAACCTGCCGGCGGAGACGTGGATCCGCTTCGCCGTGTGGATGGCGCTCGGTGTCGTCGTCTACTTCGCCTACGGCCACCGCCGCAGCCTCCTCGCCCCCGGCCGCACCCCCACCCCCGACACCACCCCCCACTGACCCCGCTCCGCCCGGCCGCCGCGCAGCCCGAGCAGGTGGGGGTGTCCCCGGACGGAGTCTGGGGGAGTACCCCCACCGCCCTTGGCGGCACGCTCGCCCGCAGAGGGGGAAGGGCACGGTTCGGCCCCGCCGGAGCGGGCGGGGGTGTCAGGGATGGGCGGTGCGGGGGCCCGTGACGTCGGCGCCGAGGGCGGTGACACGGCGGCGCAGTTCGCGGTCGGCGGTGACGACCAGGCACGGCCGGGCGGGCCGCGCCGCGGCGACCAGGTCCACGACGCGGTCGTCCCCGCTCCCGTCGGCGGATTCGACCCGCACCCCGGGGACGGACTCCACCCCGCGCGCCGCGCCCTCCACCACCAGAACGATCTCCACCGCGGGGGCGACCTGCGGCAGCCCCTCCGCGGCCAGCCGGTCCCGCAGCCGCTCCGCCGCCCCGCGCCGGTCCCGCCACCAGCCGTCGGGGACGGAGCCGACCACGTTGGCCGCGTCGACGATCACCAGGAGAGGGGCCGAGGTCACACGCCCAGGCTCTCACGCGCCGCCCGGCCCCGGAACGCCGAACGGGCCCGGGACGTCCACCAGGACGCCCGGACCCGTCGCGCAGGGTTCGGAGGGAACCGCCCGGCCGGAAACCTCCGGCCGGAACCGCCGGCGTTACGCCGGGACCGACGCCACGCCCGGCGCCAGGAACCGCTTGCCGTTGACGCGCTCGGCGACGCCCTCACGGTCCAGGTACGGCGTGATGCCGCCCAGGTGGAAGGGCCAGCCCGCACCGGTGATCAGGCACAGGTCGATGTCCTGGGCCTCGGCGACGACGCCCTCGTCGAGCATCAGGCCGATCTCCTGGGCGACCGCGCCCAGCACCCGCTCGCGGACCTGCTCCTCGGTCAGCACGGCGTCGCCCTGCTGCAGGAGTGCGGCGACCTCGGGGTCCAGCTCCGGCTTGCCGGAGTCGTAGACGTAGAAGCCGCGCTTGCCGGCCTCGACGACGCGCTTGAGGTTGGCGGAGACGGTGAAGCGGTCCGGGAACGCGCGGTGGAGCGTCTCGGAGACGTGCAGGCCGATCGCCGGGCCGACCAGCTCCAGCAGCACCAGCGGGGACATCGGCAGGCCCAGCGGCTCGACCGCCTTCTCCGCCACGGCCACCGGGGTGCCCTCGTCGATCACGTTCTGCACCTCGCCCATGAAGCGGGTGAGGATGCGGTTGACGACGAACGCCGGGGCGTCCTTCACCAGCACCGCGGTCTTCCTCAGCTTGCGGGCGACGGCGAACGCCGTGGCCAGCGAGGCGTCGTCGGTCCGCTCGCCGCGGACGATCTCCAGCAGCGGCAGGACGGCGACCGGGTTGAAGAAGTGGAAGCCGACGACCCGCTCGGGGTTCTTCAGCTTCGACGCCATCTCGGTGATCGACAGCGAGGAGGTGTTGGTGGCGAGGATCGCGTGGGCCGGGGCGACGGCCTCGACCTCGGCGAACACCTGCTGCTTGACGCCCATCTCCTCGAAGACGGCCTCGATGACGAAGTCCGCGTCCGAGAAGCCCTCGGCCTTGTCCAGGACACCGGTGACCAGCGCCTTGAGGCGGTTGGCCTTGTCCTGGTTGATGCGGCCCTTGCCGAGCAGCTTGTCGATCTCGGAGTGGACGTAGCCCACACCCTTGTCGATCCGCGCCTGGTCGATGTCGGTCAGCACGACCGGCACCTCGAGGCGGCGCAGGAACAGCAGCGCCAGCTGCGAGGCCATCAGGCCGGCGCCGACGACGCCCACCTTGGTGACCGGGCGGGCCAGCGACTTGTCCGGCGCGCCGGCCGGGCGCTTGGCGCGCTTCTGCACCAGGTTGAAGGCGTACAGACCCGAGCGCAGCTCGTCGCCCATGATGAGGTCCGCGAGGGCCTCGTCCTCGGCGTCGTAACCGGCCTGCAGGTCGCCGTTCCTGGCGTCGTCGATGATCTGCAGCGCGCGGTAGGCGGCCGGGGCCGCGCCGTGCACCTTGGAGTCGGCGATGAACCGGCCGCGCTCGACGGCCTTGTCCCAGCCCTCGCCGCGGTCGATCTCCGGGCGGTCGACGACGATCTCGCCCTTGAGGACGGCGGCCGTCCACACCAGGGACTGCTCGAGGAAGTCGGCGCCCTCGAACAGGGCGTCGGCGATGCCGAGCTCGAAGACCTGCTTGCCCTTGAGCTGGCGGTTCTGGCTGAGCGAGTTCTCGATGATCACCGAGACGGCCTTGTCGGCGCCGATCAGGTTCGGCAGCAGGGTGCAGCCGCCCCAGCCGGGGACCAGGCCGAGGAAGACCTCGGGGAGGGAGAACGCGGGCAGCGCGGCCGAGACCGTGCGGTACCGGCAGTGCAGGCCGACCTCGACGCCGCCGCCCATGGCCGCGCCGTTGTAGTACGCGAAGGTCGGGACGGCGAGCGTCGCCAGACGCTTGAAGACGTCGTGGCCGCCCTTGCCGATCGCCACCGCGTGGTCGCGGTCCTTCAGCGCCTCGACGCCCTTGAGGTCGGCGCCGACGGCGAAGATGAACGGCTTGCCGGTGACGCCGACGCCGACGATCTCGCCGGCCGCGGCCTCACGCTCGACCTGGTCGATCGCGGCGTCCAGCTTGGCCAGCGACTGCGGGCCGAAGGTGTTCGGCTTGGTGTGGTCGAAGCCGTTGTCCAGGGTGATCAGGGCGAAACGGCCAGCACCCAGGGGGAGGTCGAAGTGGCGTACGTGCGCCTCGGTGACGACCTCGTCGGGGAAGAGCGCGGCGGCGCCCTTCAGAAGCTCGGCGACGTTGCTCACTTGTCCCCCTCGAAGTTCGGGTTCTCCCAGATGACCGTGGCGCCCATGCCGAGGCCGACGCACATCGTCGTCAGGCCGTAGCGGACGTGCGGCTGGTCCTCGAACTGGCGGGCCAGCTGCGTCATCAGACGCACGCCGGAGGAGGCCAGCGGGTGGCCGTAGGCGATGGCGCCGCCGTACTGGTTGACGCGGGCGTCGTCGTCGGCGATGCCGTAGTGCTCGAGGAAGGCGAGGACCTGGACGGCGAACGCCTCGTTGATCTCGAACAGGCCGATGTCGGAGATGGACAGGCCGGCCTTGGCCAGCGCCTTCTCGGTGGCCGGGATCGGGCCGTAGCCCATGACCTCGGGCTCCACGCCGGCGAAGGCGTAGGAGACCAAGCGCATCTTGACCGGCAGACCGTTCTCGGTGGCGAACTCCTCGGAGGCGAGGAGGGCCGCGGTGGCGCCGTCGTTCAGGCCGGCGGCGTTGCCCGCGGTGACGCGGCCGTGGACGCGGAACGGCGTCTTGAGGCCGGCCAGGTTCTCCAGGGTGGTGCCCGGGCGCATCGGCTCGTCGGCGGTGACCAGGCCGAAGCCGGTCTCGCCGGCGTCCGCGTTGGTGCGGCGGACGGAGATCGGGACCAGGTCCTGCTGGATCTTGCCGTTCGCGTACGCCTTGGCGGCCTTCTCCTGGGAGGCGACGGCGTACTTGTCCGCGCGCTCCTTGGTGATCGCCGGGTAGCGGTCGTGCAGGTTCTCGGCGGTCATGCCCATGAACAGGGCGGACTCGTCGACCAGCTTCTCGCTGACGAGACGCGGGTTGGGGTCCACGCCCTCGCCCATGGGGTGGCGGCCCATGTGCTCCACGCCGCCGGCGATGACGGCGTCGTAGGCGCCGAAGGCGATGGAACCGGCGGTGGTGGTCACCGCGGTCATCGCGCCCGCGCACATGCGGTCGATGGAGTAGCCCGGGACGGACTGCGGCAGACCCGCCAGGACGCCCGCCGTGCGGCCCAGGGTCAGGCCCTGGTCACCGATCTGGGTGGTCGCGGCGATGGCGACCTCGTCGATCTTCGCCGGGTCGAGGCCCGGGTTGCGGCGCAGCAGCTCCCGGATCGACTTGACCACGAGATCGTCGGCGCGGGTCTCGTGGTAGATGCCCTTCGGGCCCGCCTTGCCGAACGGGGTGCGGACGCCGTCGACGAAGACGACGTCCCTGACGGTACGAGGCACGATGGCTCTCCTCCAGGGATGCGGTACGGCACTGCTGCGCGAGCGGGCCCGTCGAAGTCTGAGCGCCCGCTCACCCGTCATGCTACTTGCGAGTAACCATAGTGCCCACCCCCGCGGTGCCAAGCGGCGAAGGTCACACCCTAACGAGGGGCTCCGCTCCGCCCGGGTGACCCGCCCCGGTCCGTCCCCCGCCGGTCCGTCCCCCGCCGGTGCGTCCCGCCCCGGGCCCGGCAGGACCGGAGCAGGCGGGAGGGAGGCGAAGGGAGGGGGACGGACCGGGGGCCCGGGATCACTTCACGTCGGGCACCTTCAGCCGGTCCCAGCTGGTTCTGCCGGGCGTGCCGTCCGCGTCCGTGCCGCTGAAGCCCAGCTTCCGCTGCCAGGCCGCGTAGGAGCGGCGGTCGGCCTCGGTCCACTCGGGACCGGGCCCCTGCTGGTAGCGGCCGCAGCCCTCGGCCACCAGCCGGCGGCCCATCGCGGTGATCACCGGAGACCTGCGCCCCGCGCGGAAGAACGCCGGGCCGGGGAACGGCTCGTACGAGGGCTTCGGCGCGGGCTTCGCCGGGGGCTTGGGCGCGGGCTTCGCCGGCGGTTCGGGCGAGGGGTCCGCGTCGCCGCCGTCCTTCAGCCGGCCGGCTATCCGCCCCCGCATGCCGTCCATGGTGAAGCCGCGCGGGTCCACCTTGCCGGGCTGCCACTCCTTGTGGCCGATGACCGACCGCTCGCTCCACCCGTGGTACCGGCAGATCGCGGCGGCGACCTTCTCGATCGCCTCCTTCTGCGCCTCGGGCCAGGGGTCCTTGCCGTCGCCGAGGTTGACGCACTCGAAGCCGTAGAAGTGCCGGTTGCCGTCGGTGTCGGCCTCGTTGTCGGCCGGCAGCGGTCTCTCGTCGACGACGGCGGCCAGCACATGGCGGTCGCCCAGCCCCGCGTGGTTGGCGCGGCCGTTGCCGACCAGGTGGACGTGGCCCTTCTTGTCGACGACACCGTGGCACAGCGGCCCGGGCAGGCCGGAGTAGCCGTTGTAGCAGATGTTCACGGACGCCTCGGTGCCCGAGGTGACCGTGTGGTGGATCATGACGCCGTTGACCGGGCCCCAGGGGCCCTTGGCGTTGCGGTGGTGCGTGCGCCAGCTGCGCACCTCGTGCACCGTCAGGCCCTCGGCGCGCAGGATCTCCACCATCCTGGACGCGCTCAGCGGCTGTGCCATCACCGGTCCCCTTCCGTCGTGGCCCCGGACTCCTCCGCGGCCTGTGATCCGTCCTGCGCGGAGGCGGACTCGGCGGCGAGCTCCTCCCGGCGCGCACGTGCCTCCGCGGCGAGCGCCGCCCCGTCCGCCGCGGGCACGAGGCCGGCCAGCGGCCCGAAGGCGTTGCGCAGGTCGACGGCCTCGCCCTCGCCCTTCACCAGGGCCAGCGGGGCGAAGTGGCGGGCGATCCCGGCGGGCCCCCGCAGCAGCGGGCGGCGCGAGGCGTCGGCCGGCCACTCGACGCCGCCGGTGGCGGTGCGGGCCGCGACGGTCCAGTGGTCTCCGGTGCGGTAGACGCCGCCCTTCGCGAAGTACACCTCCACGCCGTCCTCCAGGGGCAGCCACTCACCCTCCTCGACGCGGACCGCCCCGTCGCACAGGGCCGCCGTGCGGCCCTTTCGGCGCGGACCCCCGTGCTGGTCCCAGCGCCGCAGGAACGGATGGAGGCCGGGCAGGCGCCCCACGCACCCGTCCGGTTCGGCGGACAGCCTCACCCGGCGGCCCGGCAGGTCGAGCTCCTCCACCCGCAGCAGCGGGAGCGGTTCGAGGCGGGAGGCGTAGGCGGTGTCGACGACCTCGACGTGGTCGCCGACGTCGAGGTCGAGCTTGTCGTCGAAGCCGAGCGAGGCCAGCCGCACCCAGCAGCCGTCGAACTCGTCGACCGCGAGCACCACCGACCCGTTCTCCCGCGACCACTTGAAGGTGGCCTCACCGGCCTCGCCGCCCGCGTGCACCTCCACCCGGTACAGCTGGTTCTCCGCCCCGCGGTATCGGGCGTCCGGCGGCACCAGGCACGGGTCCTCGTCGGCGTGGCCGGGCCGCTCGCCGCGGGCCGCGAGCCGGGCCGAGGGAGCCGCCTGCCGCTCGGCCCACCGGTCGAAGGCGGCGCGGACGGCCTCCTTCGTCGGCTCGGCCTCCCCGAGACCGAGCTCGCCCAGCGACAGCGGCAGGACCTGCCACACGACCTTGACCCGGGCGGCCGTGTCCGGCATCGCCGCCCCGAGCGCGACCTCGCGCAGCGCCGGGTCCTCGGCCGCCGTCACCGCGCGCTCCCACACCCTCAGGTACGCCAGGAACGGCGCCTGCGCGGGGGAGGGCAGCCGGTCGCCGGGCTTCTCCGGGTCGCGGAACCCGTCGGGCTGGTCCCAATAGGTCCAGTGCGCGGGCGGCCGCGGCGGCCCCCCGGCGCCCTCCTCCCCGGCGCGGTCCTCCTCGGGCACGGGCGTGCCGGGCGCCGGCGGGGTGGCGTCGCACAGGATGCCGTCCACGTAGTAGCGGCCGCCGTGGATGTACAGGGTGTCGAGGTCGTGGCGTCCGCCCACGTATTCGATGCGGAAGCCGGTCGCGCCGGCCGGTCCGCCGTGCGGTCCGATCAGGTCCGCGGCCAGGGCCCGGGTCAGGTGGAGCTGGATGGCGGCCTGCTCGTTGAGGTCGGCGTCGAGCTGGACGCGGCCCTGCTGGGCGAGGACCGCGGAGTAGTGCCGCTCCGGTCGGAACGTGGAACGGGAGAGGTCGGCGTGCATGAGGAAGGTCCCCCTGGTCGGGAAGGTGCGTGCGGGTTCGGTGGCTCGTGCGGCCCGGAGGCCGGCTCGGGTGCCGGACGCGGGGCCGGCTCGGTGTCACGGGGCGGCGGCTCAGGTCACGAAGAAGACCCCGGCGTCCGTGCCCGCGGGCGTGTACTCCGCGAGCCGTGCCCGCAGGCCGTCCTCGCGCTGCGGCCGGTACAGGTCGTGGAAGGCGCCCATCTCCGCGCCGTCGTCCGCGCCCCGCCGGATCTCCTCGGCGCACGCGTCGGCGAGGAGCCCGTACCCGGGCGTCCCGTAACGCTCCGAGGCGAACAGCGGCCGCACCCGGCCCGCCTGTTCCCGACCGGCCAGGTCGGGCTGGCAGCGGTGGCGGCGCGGGGTGCGGGAACCGGGCGGCACGTAGGTGTACCGCAGGCTTCCGACACCGCGCCGGGCCACGTGCAGCCGCCCGGTGAACACCGAGTTCTCGGCGATCCGCACGGCGTGGGTACGGACCTCCCCGATGACGGTGGTGCGGTGCAGGTGCAGCACCGCGTGGGCGTGCCGGCAGTCCGGCGCCGACAGCGCCTGGCGGTCGTGGCCGGTGGCGTCGAGGACGCTGTCCCGCAGGTGGATGTCCAGGGGGTCCTCGCTCACCTCCTCGCCGATGACCTCGATGGTGCCGAGGACGCTGTGCTCGACCCGGAGGCACGCGGTGGTGCGTTCCAGGACGACGCTGGGCTCCTCGGGGGAGTGCGGTGAGCAGCCGGGCTCCAGCGACCAGCCGGGCACCAGCGTGCAGTGGCGCACCACGACCGAGCCCACGGGGCCGGTGACGTTGATGCCGCGCCCGGCGACCAGCAGCCCGTCGAGGACGACGCGCGGACGCTCGTGCGGGGCGCAGCCGTCCCCGACCGCCCGGATGTTGAGGGCGTCCGGCCGGTTGCTGTACCAGTCGAGCAGCCGGATCACCGGCCGGGCGCCCTCGGCCGCCCGGACCTCGAGGCGGTCGCCCGCGTCGAGGTCGAAGTCCAGCTGCTCCTGGTGGGCACCGCTGTGGGTGATCTCGACGATGCCGGCGGGTCCGCTCCGGCCGGCCCGGCGGTCGTCCTGCCAGGCCCGGTAGGCGTCCATGATCCGGTGGTACGGCTGCCCCGGCCCCACCCGGTAGACCCGCGCGTCCGGCCGCGGCTCCCGGTCCGGGCGGTCGTACTCCCCGCCGCCCAGGTCCGCGGCGGCCGCGTGACGGTAGTCCACCCACACGCCCTGCCGGGGCGCCGAGCGTGACCCGAAGGCGATCCGGCCCAGCTCCGGGTCGACGGCGACCTGCCCCCGCCCGGGCCGGTAGCGCCAGCCGGACAGGTCGGCGACCACGATGTCGCGGAGCGGCACCGGCCGGTCGTCGCCGTCCCGCCGGACCACCAGGCTCTTGCCGGGGCCGTACAGGTCGGCGAGCCGGTCGTGGAGCAGGCGGCGGGTCACGAACGCGGGCATCTCGTCGGCGGCCGCGGCGGAGGCCGCCTGGCCCGGGCGGGGCCGGGAGCCGGGGAGGCCGGGCGACGGCTCCGCGAAGGGCCGGGTGACCAGCGGGGTGTCGTTGCCGAGGATCGAGAAGGTGTACAGGTTGCGGGCCCGGTCGACGCAGTACGCCGGGGAACGCGTGAGCGAGTGGGCCTTGAGCCGCCAGACGAAGAGCGCCAGCCCGGCCGGGGTCCAGCCGCCCTGCCGGTACCGGGAACCGGCGCGGCGGACGTCCACCGTGCGGGCCGCCGTGCCGAAGGGGCCGCCAATGACGGCGAGCGCGGAGCCGTCGCGCAGGTCGGCCAGCCGGCCGCGCCCGGCCCGCGGGGAGCGGTGCGCGTCCGTGGCGCCGTACAGCCGCACGGGCTGGGTGTGGGCGACCTGCCGGGACAGCTCGACGGCCCGGGCGGGCCAGCCGGTGACCCGCTCGGAGACCTCCTCCAGCAGGCGGAGGGTGCCCTTGCGGCGGCGGTCGGCCACGGTGGCGGCCACGTCGGCGCGCGGGGCGACGGCCTCCGCCAGGGCGGCGCGCCCGCCCTCGTGCAGGCCGGCCGTGAGCACGCGTTCGTACCCGGGCAGGGTGCGGTGGCCGACCAGGTCGCCGAGGTACGGCAGCACCCAGGGCGCGGCCGTCTCCACGAACAGGTCCTCGTACCCCTGCCGCACGCCGTCGCCGACCAGGTCGAGCTGCTCGGCGATCACCGCGAGCAGCGCGCGCAGCGGCCCGCCCTCCTCGGCGTCGCGCAGCAGGTGCAGGCGGGGCAGCAGCGCGGCGAGCGCGTCGGGCCCCGCGGGGGCGGACGTCTCGAACGGGGCGTCCGCCGGGTGAGCGGCCATCACTTGACCTCCGTGAGGATCAGGGTGTCCGCGGCCCGCCGTGACAGGAGCGCGAACTGGGCGGGGCGGACACCGCGGAAGACCAGCACCGACCGGCCCTTCGGCAGCCGCCGGGTGTCGGTGATGTCCGGGTTCAGACGCAGGAGTTCGGCGAGCGGGACCTGGTGCGCGGCGCAGATCTGCGACAGCGTCTCGCCGTCGGCGGCGCGGACCGTGTGGGTCCTCTCCTCGTACGCCGCCGGGCGCGCCGCGACCGACGACCGGGGCGGCCCCGGGTCGGTGAGGATCCGGGTGATCTCCTCGGGCGTGGCGGACGCGGGGACGCCGGTGAAGACGTCGACGTCCACGTGGTCGACGCCGGGCACGGTGTGCGCGGTGGCCAGGACCTCCGAGAGGCGGGCGGGCCGCGCCAGCTCCCGGCCCACGTATCCCAGCCGGCGCAGCAGGGCCTCGCGCAGCCGCGGCTCCACGACCTCCCACGTGTGGCCGGGGGAGACCTTCACCTTGGCGGCGACGAGCAGCAGCACCAGTTCCCGCGGGTCCACCCGGACGGGCAGGTGCGCGTCCCCGTACGCGGTCAGCGCGCCGCGCAGCGCCTCGAGCGCGGGGGAGCCCCCGTCGACCGGCACGTCGTCGGTGCCGGCGACCGTCACGTGCAGGACGCGCCGCTGTCCGTCGAAGAGTTCGCGCGCCGCGGCCCGGCCGATGCCGGCCCGGGAGCGGGCGAAGTCCTCGTAGTCGGACGCCGAGACCAGGCGGTCCAGGGCGGAGACGGCGAGCGGGACCGTGCGGCGGGTCAGGCCGGGCCCGTCCGCGTCCGTGCCGCCCCGCGCGGGACGCGGGTTGGTCACCTGGGTGACCCCGAGCGGACGGGTGAGCGGCTGGGCGATCCGGCCGGCGGCGACGTTGCCCGCGCTGCCGGTGCCGAAGCGGTAGCGGGCGCGGACGTTCTCGTGGCCGTCGGGCAGCCGGGCGCCGTTGACGCCGTCGCCGAAGGTCACCGTGGTCCGGCCGTCGGCCGTGGTGCCGACGACGTACACCCGCTCGCCCGGGCCGCGTCCGGCGAGGCTGTCCGCCTCGTGCCAGAGGATGCCGTCGACCCGGATCTCCAGGACCGGGGCGGCGCCGAGCGGGTCGTCGGCGGCGAGCCAGGTGAGCGGCGACTGCCAGAGCGCGAACGTCTGGCCGACGCGGCCGGAGTCGCCGCTGCCGACGGCCTCCTCGCGGCTCTCCCCGTGGGTGGCCTCCACCACGTTGCCGAGGATCCTGACGGTCTCGCGGCGGTAGCGGTGGGCGAGGTCCGCCGTCAGGGTGAGCCGGGTGTGCACGTGGTCGCCGGGCAGCCGCGGGTCGACGGCCGGGTCAGCGGCGGCGATCGTCACCACCTCGGTGGCCTCGACGCCGGCCGTCCCCGGGACGTCGCTGCGCTCACCGGTCACCAGCAGCGTCCGCCCCGGCCGCAACCCGTCGTACAGCTCCGCGAGTTCGATCTCGTTGCCGTGGACGTCCTGACCGAGCGGTTCGCCGGCCGGGCGCAGCGGCTCGCCGGCCGCGTGCACGGTGGTGTCGCGGATGTGCGAGAGCAGCACGTCGAACTCGTCCAGCCACGGGTCGGCGAGGGTGATCTCGGTGCCGCGTCCGGTGATGCCGTAATTGCCGTACACCGCTTCGCGGACGGCGACGGCCCGGGTGGCGACGAAGGCGAGCCCGGCGTCGCCCGGGACGCCGTTCGGTGCGCCCTTGGCGGGACGCCGGACGACGACCCAGCTGCCGGGCGTGATCGCGCCGTGCACCGCGTCGAGCTGGAGGACGCGGCGGTCGAGGGGCTCGGGCCGTCCGGCGATCACCACCTCCACGTGCGGCTCGGGCGGGACGGCCGTGTACCTGAGGCTGACCTCGTACTCGCCGTGCGTGATCTGTTCGGCCGCGCCGGGACGCAGGGCGATCTGCTCCGTGGTGCCGTTGCCGAGGACGACGTGGACCAGGCCCTCGGCGTCCGGCTGGGACACGAAGACGGTGCGTTCGGGCAGACCCGAGTGGAAGTGCGCCGTGACGCCGGGTTCCTGGGAGTCGACGGGGCGGCTGTTGAGCCAGGTGAGGCCGCGGTCCGGGGCGGAACGCACGGACAGCTCGACGCGGCCGGCGCCGAGCGGGAACCCCACCGGCTGGGGCGTGGGCAGGTTCTCGGCGCGCTGGTCCGAACTGCCGCCCTCGATGTACTGGAACTCGGCGCGGACCGGCGTCCGGCCCGACGCGTCGAGGACGACCCGCAGGCTCGCCAGCACCGCGCCGGTGAGCGGCCAGTCGGCGGTGCGGATGACCCGGCCGCGATGGTCCTGGACCGGCTTCGGCGGAGCCGTGGCGCCGAAGGGCGCCGCCGTGACCCGCAGGGCGAGGAGCTCGCGCAGCGGTCGCGGGGGCGCGGGGACGGCCGGTGCGGCCCGGCGCCAGGCCGGGTAGAGGCCGCCGAGGCCGGGGTCGAGGGCGGAGAGCAGACGCGCGGTGTCGCTTCCCGGGCGGCGGCCGGTGCCGCCGGACCGGGCGGGCGCGGCGTCACCGCGCAGCGCGGGCAGGACCGAACCCAGGGCCCGCAGGGCCGCGGCGCGGGCGTCCACGCCGCCGCCCGCGGGGCGGGCCGGCCCGCCGCCGTCGGGCGGCGCCGGGACGGGCTGCGCCGGAGCCAGCTCCAGCGCGCGTTCGGCGAGTTCGGCGAGCACCGCCTCCAGCTGCTCGAACCAGGCCGCCACCTCCTCGTACGGCCCGGCCAGCACCTGAGCCTCGCCGAGCCGGGCGACCGGCTCCGCGAGCCGGGCCGCGAGCCGCTCCGGGGTCCGGACGCCGTCGAGGTCGGCCCGCAGCGGGGCGAGGACCTGGTCCTCGACGTCCTCGACCAGCCGGCTGACCGGGCGCGGGTTGGGCACCTCGGGCGTCGGCGGCTCGTCGCCGGGCTCCCCGGGCACGGAGGGCGCGGCGGTCCAGCGCCGTACCTCCTCGACGAGCTCCCGCAGGGTCGGCATGGCCGAGCGCGGCAGGGAGATCGCCGTGATCCCGTCCTCCCGGTCCACCCGCGTACCGGCGACCGGCAGCAGCCTGCGGACGCCACCCGCCCGTTCGCCGAAGACGAAGAGCAACGGCTCGCCGGGGCGCAGGGAGTGCGCGGTGCCCTCGACGAAGATCCGCGAGCGCCGCTCCAGGTCCTCGGGCGTGATGAGGGACGGACGGCGGCGGCGGACGAGCAGCTCGTTCCAGTCCCAGCGGGCGGTGAGGTCACGGCCGGTCTCGAAGGTCAGCGCCTGCTCGTCGGCCGAGGCGGGCACGCTGTGGCTGCGGGCGCCGCGCGGGATCAGCACGGGCAGCGCCTCGGCGCGCCGGTCGCGTTCCAGCGTGTACGCCAGGTGGGCGGCGGCCGCCACACCGGGCCGCGGGCGGTGTCCGACCAGACGGCCGAGCAGCACCAGGGAGCGGTGCTCGCGCGCGGTCCGGAGGTACGCCTCGTCGGCGATGCGCTCGGAGTGGAAGGTGAGCAGGTCGCCGAGGACGGCCGTCGCGTCGAGCAGCCCGATGGCCGGGTCGTCCGGCGTACGCACGGTCAGGCGCCTCAGCGCCGGGTACGCGGGCGAGGCGAGGCGGTCGAGCAGGGCGGCGAGGAAGGATCCGTACACGCCGACGCGGTAGTCCAGCGCGGTGCGGCCGGGCGGGTTGTGCACCGGGCGCGGCGCGAGCCGCTCGTCGTGGCCGCCGCTGCCGCAGGCGCCGCCGCAGCCGCAGCCGTGGGCCCCGTCGGTCGCGGAGCCGCCGGTCGCGGAGCCGCCGGTCGTGGAGCCGTCGGTCGTGGGGTCGTGCGTCATCGGGCGCCTCCCAGGGAAATCGCCAGCCGGCCGTTCTCCGGCCGGTCCGGGTCGTTGTCACAGGTGGCGATCTCCAACGGACCGAGGCGCAGCAGGCCGTCCTCCCGCTCGCCCCGGTCCGGCTCGGACAGGCGCCGCAGCCGGTCGACGCGCACGCTCTCCACGCCGGGCACGGCGGCCGCCACGGCGACCAGGCGGCTGAGCCGCACCGGGGTGCCGAAGGTCAGCGCGTCCGGGTGGAAGAAGCCCCCCGCGCCGGTGCCGAGGGCGCGGTACAGGTCGGCGAGGACCTGCCCGTGCTGGTGGCCGGGCCCGGCGCAGACGGCCAGCGCGACGTCCAGCGCCACCCGCCGCGCCGCGCCCACCACCAGATCGTGGCCGACGAGGCGGTACGGCTCCAGGGCCTGGGCGACCGAGGTGAGCAGGGCGTCGGACGGGACGCCGGAACCGAAGGCGTCGACCGCGACGTGCGCCTCCCGCACACTGCCGGTCCAGCGCAGCTCCGCCGCGGCCCGCTGGACGCCGGGCAGGGCCGAGGCGAGCGCCGCGTAGTCCTCGGCGGTGACCGCCCGCAGCCGGGTCCGGCGCAGGTCCAGCGGAGCCAGCCGGCGCACCTGCTCGACCGGTTCGGGCTCCGTCCCGCCGACGGCGGGCAGCGGATTGCGCACCGCGGTGACCGGCGGGGGCTCGCAGCCGGACGGGACGACGAGGTGACCGATCGCCTCCGCGCCCACGTTCCCGGCCGCGCCGCCGCCGAGGCGGTACCGCGCCGCCAGCCCGGTGCCCGGAACCGGCCTCGCGCCGTGCCGTCCGTCGCCGAAACGCAGCGCGAGACGGCCGTCGTCCTCCAGCTCGCCGACGAACCGCCGGTCGCGCGGGCCGCTGTCCAGCAGGTCCCGTCGCGGCTCCCAGGCCGGGCCGTCGCCCCGGTCGCCGTCCTCCTGGTGGAGACGGACGGCGGGCAGGGCGCGGCGCGGGTCCTGGACCAGCGCCGCCGTCGCCCCACCGCGCAGCACCGGCTCGCCGGGGTGCAGGCCCTCGGCGTAGGCGGGACCCCAGCTGTGGGCGATCTCCCAGGCGATGCCGCCGTCCAGGACGGTCCCCGCCCGGGCCCGCGCCGTCAGGACGTCGATCCTGCGGAGCCTGGCGTCCAGCAACTCGTCGACGCGGAAGAGCAGTTCCCGCAGCGCGGGGACGGGGTGGCGGTGCAGGCCGCTCCGCTCGACGGCCTTCCGGCCGAAGACCAGGGACAGTTCGGCGATCTCCTCCGGCGACAGCCCGTCCCGGTCGCGGGCGCTGCGCCACAGGTCGGTGAGGCGCTGCCGGACGCGCCCGGGGATCGTGGCGATCCGCTCGGCCTGCCCGGCGGCGACCACGCGGGGATCCGGGTACGGCACCGCCTGCACCACGGGGGCGCGGCCCAGCACGGGCCGGAACCGGGGCCGGATCCCGGGGTACACCGACTGGGCCAGCAGGGTGCGCAGCGCGTCCGCCTGGGCGTCCGCGCCGCCCGGCACGACGCGCTCGTCGGGCCGGCCGGCGCGCTCGAGGCCGAGCCCGGCCCGGTCGACCGCCGCCCGGCCGAGGACGCCGGACAGCGCCCGCACGTCGTCGGGGTGGAGCGGCTCGCCGCCCTCGGCCTTGTCCGTGAGGGAGCCGACGAGCCGGGCGGGCGCGTTGCCTTCCCGGCGGTCCGCGCAGCCAAGGGCCGCGGAAGGGCCGCAGGGCGCCACCACGGCGGGCACCTGCGGGACGGTGAAGGTCTCGGGCAGCCCGTGGAGGGTGCGGCCGTGGTCGACTAGGACGACGTTGCCGCGGGCGACGGTGACGTCCTCGACGGGCAGGCAGTCGCGGCCGCCGCGGGTGGTGAGGCGGAGCGGGAAGGGCAGCGCGTCCCCGGCGGCCCAGGTGACCTCCAGCACCGGCTGGTCCTCGACGCGGTCGACGGCCGGGGTGACGGAGGTGAGGCGGACGGCCCGGCGGTGGCCCGGGTCGGCGTCACCGGGCGTGCCGGTGCGCGGCCCCTTCACCTCCTCCAGGATCAGCACGTCGCCCGGCCGGAGCGCGAGCAGGCGCTCACGGCAGGTCTCCCGGTCCACCCACTCGTCCCGCAGGGTGGCCGAGGTGGCCCCCCGCGGCAGCGCGCACACCTCGCCGCCCCAGGTCCACAGGCGGATCGTGTTGTGCGCGACGCGCAGCTCGAGCGGGTCGCCGGCGACGACCGGCTCGAAGACCTCCACCGCGCCGTGCTCGTCCAGGTCGCCGAGGCCCGACTCGTCGACCACCGTGCCCGGCGCGGGCCGCTCGTGCGGGTCGAGGGCGCGGACGTCGACGGAGGCGAAGCGGTAGGAGCCCGGGGCGAGCGTGCGGTCGCCGGCGGTCCCGACGGTGACGTAGGCGCGGGCCGTGCAGCCGTCGTGCATCGCGTAGTCGATCAGCCGGGCGTGGCGTCGCACCGAGACGCGGCGGCGCGCGGTGTCGAGGTAGGCCTCGGTGGCCACCGCGTCCTGCTGGTAGCTGATCCGGTCGCCGGTGTACGCCAGCAGCTCGACCAGGGTCATGCCGAGATCGGCGGGGTTGCGCTCCACCCAGTCGGGGGTGGTGAGCGCCAGCCGGTCGAGGAGCAGCTTGCGGATGCTGTCGTGGTCGCGGGCCGTGTAGTCGATGACGGGCGCGGCCGGGAACGCCGGCTCCTCCGGCGCGCGCTCCCCGCGGTCCTCCCCGCGGTCGAAGGGGCTCGGGCAGTCGGGCCGGAAGACGAAGGAGGCGCTGTGGTAGCGCTGGTCGAAGCCGCGGAACGGCTCGGTGCCGGGCCGGCCGTACGGGTCGGTCTCGACCAGGGAGAGCCGGTAGCGGGAGGTGTCGCCGGCCTGGTCCAGGGTGACGTACAGCCGGTCGTCCAGTTCCGGGTCCCGCTCCCGTTCGACGCTGACGTCCACGGCGGTGAGGCCGGTGACGCGGCGCCCGCCGTCGATGCGGACGTTCTCGGCGCCCAGGCCGTGCGGTGCCTTGCCGAGGAAGGTGACGGTGAGCAGCAGTCCGTCGTCGCTCACCTCGACGAAGTCGACCCCGTTGAGCTGCGCGGCGCGGACCCTGGCCCGGCGGGGGGCGGTCCTGCCGCCGGTCGTGCCCGTCATGCCGTGGTCCTCCCTTCGAAGACGTCGTCGCGCCGGGTGCCGTCGGCGCGCACCACGTACGACAGGTGGACGCGGACTACGTGCTCCTCGACGGCCACGTCGAGACGCTCGACGTCGACGAGGTCGCCGAGCCAGCGCCGCAGCGCGGCCTGCACGGAGAGTTCGACGGTGCTGACCAGTTCCGGAGCGGTCGGGGCGAAGACCAGGTCGAGCAGCCCGCAGCCGAAGTCGGGGCGCATCACGCGCTCCCCGGGGCTGGTGAACAGCACCTGCTCGACGAGGTCGTGGACGTGCTCCCCGTGGCCCGCGTGCGCGGTGCGGCCCCGGCCGTCGGGGCGGAACGGGAACGCGACGTCGCCGCGCGGGCGTTGCCCGGGGCGGGCGTGGGTGTACGGGCTCACCGGACCACGACCCCTCGCCGCGCGGACCGGACGACGGGCGGCCCCTGGGACAGGAAGGCGGCGCTCAGGCACTCGGCCGCGGAGGTGTCGAGCAGCACGGGCTCGCCGTCCACCGTGACGCCGCCGCCGTGCGCGGTCCAGCGGACGCTCACGCAGGGCGAGGGCACGCCGTCGACGGTGTGCGGGCAGCCGGTGACGAGGTAGCCGTGCGCGGCCGTGGCGACGACGGCACCGGCGACGCGGACGCCGCCGGAGGGTGTGGCGGCGGGCGTGACCCGGCCGCCGTGCGGACAGCCGATCACGGCGTCGGCGGCTAGCAGACTCCCGGACATGGTGTGTGATCCCCCGTGTTCCTTCATCGCTGGTTGAGGACGGTCAACTGGCCCTCGTTGATGGTTACTTCGTTGCCGCGCAGCGAGATCTCCGCGCCGGCGCCGGTCGAGATGACCACCGCGCCCTCGGTGATGCGGATGTACGCGCCGTCCCTGGCCCGCAGGAGGATCCCCTCCTCGGCCCCGGCCCCGTCGTTCATGACGATCTTGTGCGCACCCGGCGTCTGCACGACGACGGGCTTCCCGGCGGCGGCGGCCACGCGTGCGTCGGGCGGGAGTTCGTCCGCGCTGCCGTACCAGCACCCCGTCCACACCGGGTAGCTGGGATCGCCCTGCTCGAACTCCACCCACACGCCCGCGCCCTCCTGCGGCACCGCGAAGTGCCCGGCCCGCGTCCCCGTGAACGGCAGGCAGGGCAGCGCCCACGTCGACGGCTCGCTGCCGAGGACGTCGGGGACCTCGACGGTGATGCGGCCGATGCGCAGCGGGTCGTCGTTGCTGACCACCCGGCCGCGGAACTTGCCGAGGTAGCGATTGCTGGGTGCCGCCATGGAAGCTGCTCTCCTGATGGGTGGGTCGGTGCGGGATGATCGTTGGTGGGCGCGCTCTACGGCCGGACGACGTCGCTGCGCGCCTCCAGTCCCTCGCGGGAGAGCGTGAAGTTCTGCTGGTACGAACCGGGGCGCAGGTTGTGCGTGACGGACTTGACGAAGTAGTCGCCGTCGTACGCCCGTCCCGAGCCGCGCACGCCGACGAGCTGGCGGGGCTGGAGGATGTAGCCGTACCGGAGGACGTCGAGCGAGCCGGAACCGGAGACGACGTCGGCGGAGATCGCGGCGCGGGCGAGGAGCGCGGCCTCCGCCTGCCCGCGCTGGTGCTTGGCGGTGCCGGTGAGCGTCCTGCGCCGGAGGGCCGGGGTGGGCCGCTTGCCGAGCGGCGGGCGCAGCGGGTCGATGGACGGCTGGGGGAGCGGTGTCGACTGCCGGGTCACCGGATCCTGCCAGCGCGCCTGGGGCTCCTCGCGCGCGGTGCCGTCGTAGGCGAAGGTCAGCTGGTCGACGGTGGAGTTGGCGTCCAGATTGACGCTGAGAGCGTGCTGGCGTTCGCCGCCGCGGTTCTCCGGCCCCCACCGTGCGGAGGACTCGCCCACACCGGGGCCGGGCTCCAGGTAGAAGGTGTAGCCGTTGGCGCGGGCCAGCTCGGTGACGTACTGGAGGTCGGTCTGCGTCTGGTAGTGCACCCGGGTGTCCTGGTGCGGGGGCTGGGGGATCTGCTCGTCGTACACGTCGGGCCGGATGCCGTAGTCGGAGTACCGGCGCAGGATCTCCAGAACGCGCCGGGAGGGCGGGAGATTCGGGTACGGCACGGCGCGCTCCTCCAGGTCCATCAGGAGGGTGAGGTCCTCACCGGTGACGGTGAGGGTGGAGTGCCCGGGCCGGTTGCTCGCGCCGACCTCGTGCCGGACGACCAGCCCGTCGAACAGCACGGCGGCGGTGCCCCGGACGCTCACGGTGACGACGAGCCGGGTCTTGGGGTCGAAGTACCCCTCGGGCAGGAGCCGCCGGGTGACGAGCCCGTTCTTGGTGAGGTCGAAGGCGAGCTGGAAGCCGCTGCGTTCGCCCGCGGTCGCGGTGATCTGGGCGGACAGCAGGGCCTCGGCCACCTCGGCGGGGACCGGCCGGACGAGCCGCGGCCCCATGAGCAGCTTGATGTGGACGGGACCTTCCCGCACGGGCAGGTCGAACACGCCGGTCACCTCCTGCCGCCGGGGAACCCGCCGCCGGGCGGGATGCCGATGACGCGCCCCGCCTCGTCGGTGAGCTCCCGCGGGTCGAGCACGGGGTTGGCGTCCGCGATCTGCCACCACTGACCGGGGTCGCCGAAGTAGTGCTGCGCGAGCAGGTCGGGCCGCTCGCCGGCGGCGACGGTGTGGGGGTGGACCTCGTCCCCGTCCGGGAGCGGGGGCAGCAACCGGCGCTTGGCGTACCGGACCTCCGTCCCGTCGGGCAGGCGGTGGATACCGATCTCGGCGTCGTGGTACCGGCTGGCGCGCGGGTACGGGTGCGCGCCGGGGATCGCGTCCAGGGCGCTCTCGTACGGCTGGATCTCGGCCATGGTTCCTCTCCTCAGCCTCTACCGGTCGCGGTGCTGACCCCGGCGAACCCGAGCCGGGCGACGCTGCCGCCGCGCGCGGCCGCGGCGAGGCGCTCCTTCTGCGCGAGGTGCGCCATGTACAGGTCGGCGCCCCTGTGGCCGGCGGGCAGGTCGCTGACGGTGAGGATCTTCATCCCGATGCTGAGCGAGGCCCGGATCGGGTTCAGGTTCACGTCGAACGCCGACTCGTTGACGGACAGCTCGGTGAGCCGCACGGGCATGACCCGCTTGCTGCCCCAGGTGAAGAGGGTCAGCGGCATCTCGATCGGCGTGATCTCGATGGCACCCTGCTTCGACAGCTCGCTCGCCGCCCTGAGCTGGGCCGTCGTCGGCTGCACCAGCATCTCCAGCGCCGCCAGCTGCGGGTGGATCCCGTCCGGCGCGGCGACCTCCAACTGGTCCGTCGCGTCGATCTCGGCGGTGAACTTCCAGGTCTCCTGCGCGGGCCCCTTGAGCCGCAACGCCTCGTTCCGGTCCCCGCTCCCGGCACCCCCGCCACCGGCGTCCCCGCCGTCCCCGGCGGACTGGGGGGAGACGCTGCGCTCCAGGGTGTCCGGGTTGAACTGCAGCACGATGATCTGCTGCGGGGTACCGGTGCCGGGGTCGAGGACGGCGATGCCGGAGCGGATGGGCTTGGGAATGTCGGCGTAGCGGGTCACAGGCGTTCCTCGAGTCGGGTCCGCAGTTGTGTGTAGTCGTGCGCGGGAAAGAGATCCGGGAAGACCTGGAGCATTGTGGTGAGGAAGCGCGCCGTCACCTCGAACCGGTCGTCCGTCAGGGAGACGTCGGCGAACAGGTACTGCCAGCCGAGCGTTCCCTTGGTGATCCGCAGCGCGTCGAGATATCCACAGAGATCGACATCCAACTTGTACAAGCCGCGCGCTGTGTCGCTGAACCAGACCTCCGGGTTGTGTGAAGCTCCTGGTCGAATGCGCAGAGAGGTGACCATCCCCGCGCCTGACACGCTGGTGACGTCGATATCCCGGAGTTCTGAGATGAAGGGCCGTTCCTCCGGCGAGGCCAGGGGGTAGCGGTCGATCGGAGCGGTGTCACGAATCGCCTGCAGGAGGGGGATGACATAGAAGTCGCCACCGAAGAGGGGATCCTCGTCCTCGTCGGTCATCCCGGCGCCCCAACTGGCGCCCATGCCCGCAAAACGCAGATAGCACCTCTGCAAGGAAGGGTCGAGGACCACGCCGTCGTGCTCGGCGAGCGTTCCGAAGGCGGTGTCCGCGTCTGGTGGCTCCCCCTTCGCGAACTCCAGTGTCTCCATCTCCAGTTCGACGTCAGGAGAGTTACGCAGTTCCTCAAATGTGTCGAGCCAGGCACGCTCGGCAGGTGTGGGCTCCATTGTTCCCCCGGACTCAGAATGTGATCTTGGTTCGTGCGGCCCGTAGCTTGGCGAGGTCCTTGTTCAGCCGCTGTGACGGCCCTCCGGTGAGGTTGCCGGCGCTTGCCTGCAAGTCCTTGGCGAGGTCGTCGACGCTGTTGTATTTGCCGGGTGTCGCCTTGAGCAGCGCGACAATGTCCTGTGCGGTGGAATCAGAGACTCTGGTGACCATCCTGATGGCGGCAGCCTTTGCCTTCTTGATGTCCAGTCCCTCGGCAATGTTCGGTTTCGGAAATGACTCCGCCCATTTCCCTGTCGCACTCTTCTCCTGCCATCGATTACCTGCCACTCGATATCCTCCGTACCGCACACCGACGCGGCGCGGAAAACCGGGGTATCTGCCGCGGTAATCGATGGAGACCTGATACCAGATCATCTTCTCGGGGGGAGTGGGGATCTTTCCGTGCTCGACGACATGGCCGATGGCTGCCTGAGCCGGGTGCTCGATCGCCACCATGGCGCGCGTGTTGATGGCGCCCAACGCAGGAACGAGATTGGAGGTGGAGGCGTGGCCGCCGATCTTCGTCGGCAGCATGTGCATGCGCACCCAGAACCGACCCCGTTCGGCCACACCGCCCGGTAGCCGCTCCAGTTCCTTCCAGCCCACGGGGTGGGCGCTGACGCTTTTCCGCTCCTGGGCCTCCGTACCCGGCGGTGTGCTCAGACGGATGAACCTGGCCTTGAAGTTGAACGCCATGGGGCCATCCACGAACGGCGGCAGGATGGTGTGCGGCAGCGGGGGCTCCTTGTCTCCGGAGTTCCGTTGCTCCAGCAGGTCCGCCAGAATCTCCATGGCGTCCCGCAGCCGCTCGATCTGCCGCTGAAAGGCGACATCTCCGAGCGTGCCCCGGCTGATGCCGTGCTTGTTGCGTGGCTTGGGCAGGGAATTTTGCCGGGCCTCGATCAGCTCGGCCTTGTGACGTGCCGCGTCGAGGAGACGCTTCATGGCGTCCGCGAGATCCGTCTTGCCCTTTTGCTTGAGCTCCGCGATCTCCGTTTCCCACTCCCCGAAGTAGCCCGCCATGTCCTGCAGCACACTCCGCACGGCCAAGTCGGCGTTTCTGCCCTTCCCGTCGAACTGCAACGTGTGTGCCTCGCCGTCCTTCGTTCGGAACCGCACCCTGGGCAGGTCGAAGTCCGTGATCCCGTTGTTCTCCCGCTGTCGGTCCTCGGCGCGTCCCCGGTCCCTGCCGCGATCGGAAGTCCGGTCGGGTCCGAGCTCGTCGCGACGGCGGCGCCACTGCTCCCGGAGTTTTCGTAGCTGGTCGTTCAAACGGCTGCCGAGCCTTCGGCGGGCCTTGCCGGAGAGCCTGGTGACGGCGCGGCGGGCCCTGCTGACGGCGGACTTGACGCTCTGGCGGGCGCGCCGGAGCCGGTTGCCGGGGCGGCGGGGCCGGTCGCCGTCGCGGTCTGTGTCCCGGCGGCGGTCGTCGGTGCGCCTGTCGTCCGGACGCGTGTCCTTCGTAGGGCGTCCGTCGTCCGCACGCCTGTCGCCGGGGCGGTCACGCCCAGGGCCACGGCTGTCCGTGCGGTCAGTGCCGGGCCGACGGCGTGACGGGGTGCCAGGGCCGTCCGCCTTGTCGTCGCGTGTGCGTCGTTCCGCGTCCCGGATCCGCTTACGGGCGGCGTTCACCTCGCGGCCCTCCTCCCGACGCCGCTCGTCGTCACGGCGCTTCCTCGGCCGTGTGGTGTGCGAGGGGCGCCTCTTCTCCGGGGAGGATCGCTTCCCGGGACGAGGCCTAGCCGGGGGGCGGGACTTCTGGTTGGTGGTGGGCCTGCTCGGCGTGGGGCGATCATCGCGGTCGGCCGGCCGGTCCGGAGACCTGTCGTCGTTCGTGGGCGCCGAGTCCCGGTCCTTGGGCTTGCCAGGAGCATCCGGCTGCCCGGGCGGGGCGTCGGGGCCGTCCGGGCCGTCCTTCTTCTTGCGGAGGTTCTTCAGCAGGTCGCCGAGCTTGTCGGTCACCTTGCCCATGAACCTTCCGACGCCCTCGATCAGGAACTCGTAGATCAGCTCGAGCAGCGCCACGACACCGGCCGCCACCGCCTTGGCGAAGGGCTGTGCGCCGTTGCCGCTCTTGACCGACTTCAGGAAGTCCATGAACAGGCCGAACGCGGCGAGGATCTCACTCAGCGCACCCCATGCCGTCTGCAGGGCGTCGATGACCGCCATGACCCAGCCGGCCCCGGGGATCAGCTTGGCGACCACCTTCTCCACGACCAGCACGCCGATGATGACCGGGAGCTGGGGCAGCGCCTCGTCCCATGCCATCTGGGCCATCTGCTCGACCGTCACGCCGCCGGAGACCAGTTCCTGGAAGTCCTCCACCGGGACGCCGATGATCTCCTGGACCTTCTGGTGGAACCACGCCCTCACCGCGGCGGTGACCTCGGTGAAGAGGTGTTCCCTGGCACCGGTGTCCGCGGCGGCCCCTGCTTTGCTGATCCAGTCGCCGGGATCGGAGACGATGTCGTTGAAGATGGCGGCCCACTCACCGAGGCCCGCGACGACCGCGGCACCGAATTCCAGTGCTCCGACGGTTGCGGTCTCGGCCACCTCGACGGCCGCGAGCATCCCGGACTCCAGAAGGTCGAGCCCGGCGACCAGCGCCCGGCACAGGCCGTCGAGAAGTTTCCCGGCAATCTCCTTCAGCCCGTCCGCGAACCGGTTGACCTTCTCGACCGCCCAGTCGCGCGCGCCGTCGATGGTCCTGCGCCACTTGTCGCGCATCGCCGGATAGTCGGCGAGGAGTTCGTCCCCGAGGGCGATCAGCGCGTCCGCGAACTTGTTGATCTTGTCGATCACCCAGTTGCGAGCGTCGTCGATGAGCTTGAAGACCTGCTGCTTGAACTTGTCGATGACGTCGGTGACGAACTGCCGGGCCTTCTCGAAGACGCTCTTGATGGCGTTCTTGAGGTCCTCGAAGAACTGTTTCAGCTTCTCGATGGCCTCTTCGAGCCAGTTGTCGGCGTCGTCCTTGCCCTCCTGCTGCTTCCCCTCGGCCTCGGTCTCGGCCCTGGACTGCTCGTCGGTGATCTTCTTGTTGTCGTCCTGGGCCCGCTTGTCGACGTCCTTGTCGGTCTGCTCCTCCTTGTCCTTGATGTTCTTGCGGACCTCGTCGTACTTCTTGCCTTTCTTGCCATCGATCTCGGCGGTCGTGTCGTCCTGTTCCTTGCGCCAGGTGTCGCGGGCGGCGGAGATGTCGGAGCGGCCCTTGTCGCGGGTGTCGGCCTGCTGCCCGCTGCTGCGGTCCACCTCGCGCTTCAGGTCCTGGTCATGCTTCCGGCGGTCCGCCAGCGCCTTGTCGTCCTTGGACCTGCGCTCCAGCGCCATCCTCTGGCGGCCCTGGGCGAAGCCGGCCTGGATCTGCGGGCTGCGGTCGTGCTCGGCCACGGCGGACGCGGACTCGACGGGAACCCCGCCGCCGGACATGTTCCGCCCGCCGCCCGTGGCCCGCTTCCCGCTGCCACCGGGCACCTTGCCGGTCAACGTCTCCCTGGGTACGTCCGGATAGATCTGGTCCTCGCCCATCGGGCGGGCGGCGTCCTCCCGGCCGGAGCGGTGCAGTTCCGTCTTGCGCTCGTCGAGCTTCAAGCTCTGCTCGTCGGTGCGCCGAGGGTCCGAGTCGTTCTCGAGCGGCAGTCGCGGCGCGTCACCCACCTTGGCGTTCTGAAGGCCTTCGTCCTTCGTCGGGATGCCCAGGATCGAGTCGATGAGGTCGTCGAGCGGCAGGATGTCCTTGAGGAGGTCGCCGAGGAGCTTGGCGCCGATGGTCACCGCGATGTCCCACCAGCTCGGCTCTGGCATGTTCGCGCCGGGTACCTCGCCCTCCGGCTTCCGCTCGCCGGTGATCTCGGGTGTCCTGCCCGGCGTTGCCTCAGTACGGGCGACCTTGGCGCCGGTGTACGTGCCGGGGGCCGCCGGTGTGGGGCCGCCCGGCACGGTCCGTGGCGAGCCGGTCGGACGCTGCTCATTCGGCGGCGCCTTCCGCAGAGCCACACGCTCCTTGGAGACCGACCGCCCGACCGCCCCGTTGACACCCTTGAGCGTGTCCAGCATCTGATGTGGCTTCAGGCCCGCCGCCGCAGCGAGTCCCGTCTCGGGCGTGGCGTTGGAGAGGTCCGGTGCGGGAGTCTCCTTCCTCGGCTTCCCCGGAGCGGAAGCGCCTCTGCGGCTGCCACCCCGCGCCTGCGTGGGAGCAGAGGGCGAGCGGCCACCGCCGCTCCCGCCGCCACCGCGGGCGCTGCGGGCCGCCTGCCGCGCGGCTTGGCCCTTGCTGCTCTTCGGCTTGGACCGGGTGGAAGAGCCGCCCCTGCTACCTGCGGTATCGGAAGGCCTGGGCGCGTTGGTCCTCGCCTCCGCGGCGGAGACGGGTGAGGGGCCGTTGCCCGGAGCCAGGGGCGGAGCGGAACCGGACCCCGGGGTGGAGACCCGGTCCGGTCCGGTTTCCGGTCCCGGGGAGGTGGCGTGGCCGTTGCCCTCGGTGACGTCCGGGCTGTCGGTGCCCGGGTTCGGTCGGCTGCTCTGCGTGCCCCGGTCCGTTCCGGCTCCCGCCCTGGTGCCGTCGGTCACGTCCGCACGCCTGTCCGTGGGTGCCGAAGGGCTGCTGTCGGCCCCGGCGCCCGGTGGCGTCTCGCCCTTCGCCGGGGCGCCGCCGGCCTGGCCGCCACCGTCGGCCGCCGGGCCGGACGTCCGGGGCGCACCGGAGTCCTGGGAGCGCGCGTCCTCGTCCGCCTTGGCGAGTCGTTCAGGTCCGGCCGGCTCACCGGCCGACGGAGGCGCCACCGTCGCCGTACCGTCAGCGGTGCGGGCTTCCTCGTCCCGTCGGCGGGCCTCGGCGTCCTCGGCCCGCTGTTGAGTTTGCAGCCTGTCGCCGACGTCTCCGGCGGAGGCCGTCGGCCCCATGACCCAGGCCCCCTCGCCCCCCGCACCGGTCGCTTCGTCGGCCCCGGCGGGCCCCGGGTCAGGCGATGCGCCGGTGAAGAGGTCCTGGCCCGTGAGTCCCTGGGAATCGTCGTCCGGACCGGGACCCGCCGAGGCCTCTCGCGCGGCGGCGGGCCGGGACTCCTCGTCCCGGGTGTCCGGCTCGGGTCCGGCATCCGTGGGGGGAAGGGACGGCCGAGGGGCGGTGCCCTTTCTCCGTTCCTCCACGAGGCTCGGGTTCTTGGCTGCTTCCGTGTAGCCGACAAGGTCGATGTCGGCGACGGGCTCGTCTCCGTGTGCGGTAGGTGTGCCCTCATCGGAGACCCGCTCCCGCTCGACGGAATCCGATTCCATTCCCAACGGCTCGTCATCGACGCCCTGATCGTTCTCCGGATCCCCCATCGAACGGAAGGGACGGCTGTCCCCGCCGGTACGGGGCTTCTCGCCGGGCTCGGCGCCGCTCCTGTCCATAGGTGACGGGGCGGGCGCAGTGCTCGCGACAGTCTCCAGCCCTTCGTCCCGGCGTGTCTGCTGCTCGCCCGCCTGCCGCTCCGGCTCCTGCGCGGCCTCCTCCTGGGCCTCGGAATCCTCGTCGGCGGGCTCGTCCGTCTGTGCTTCGTCCGTGGCCTGCCGCTGGCCCTGCGCGGAGACGCTGCTGTCCTCGCGGGTGGCGGAGGCCCTGTCCTGCTGCCGGGACTCCGACCGGTCCTGCTCGCGTGCACCGGCCTCCTCCTCGTCCTCGGAGGTGACCTGCTCCGGTGACGCGCCCCCCTCGCTGTCGGCAGCCCTGCCCGTACCGCCGCCGGTGCCTGCCTTCGTATCTCCTCCGGGCTCGTCCTGCTTCCCCTCACCGCCGGTGCGGGAGCCGCCCTCGGTGTCCTCCGAACGCTCGCGCCCGTCGAGCGCACCAGCCGTTTCCTCGCCCCGGCGCTCCTCGGCGACCTCGTCCGCCGCGCCGGGCACCGCCAGGGGCGCCGTTGCCGCGTCCCTGGGCAGCGGTCCGGCCTCCTCGGTCTCCTCCACGGCCTCCAGCAGCCGGTCGAGCACCGGCGTCGGCAGTCTCGTCTCCAGCCGGTCGAACACGATGTCCTGCACCTGTGCCGACATACGCGCCAGCTGGAGCCGCACCCTGCCTGACCGGTCGTCCGGGTCGCCGCGCAGGGACCGCAGAACGGTGTTGGCCAGCCGGTCGACCAGCGTGGTGGGGTCCAGTTGCTCCATCCGGCGGCGGTCCGCGTCCACGGTCGCATAGCGCAGCCATCCCGGCGTCGCCTGACCAGCCTCGACCTCGTGGACCTGGGAGGCTTGGGCCTGCCCATTCACGAGGGCCTGGGCCGCCGACTCCGCCTCCCGCTCGATCGCCTGCTGCGGCATGCTCACCGCGCCCAGTTCGCGCCCTACGCGCAGGGCGCCGAGACCGTGCGGGTTCTGGACGGTGTGGAGGAGTTCGTGGGCGAGGAGGCGGCGGCCCTCGGTGGTGCCCGGTGCGAAGGCGCCCTCGCGGAAGAAGATGTCCTGGCCGACGGCGACCGCGTCGGCGCCGAGCAGTGCGGTCAGCTGTCCGGCGTCGCGGTCGGTGTGCAGGCGGACGCGGCTCAGGTCATGGCCGAGCTGCTCCTCCAACTCCCGTCGCACGCCCGGGTCGAGGGGCTGGCCGGCGCCGCCGACGATGTCCTTCGGCTCCGGGGCGCGGGACTTGGCGGCGCGCTCCTTGCGCTTGCGGCGGCGTGCCTCGGCCGCCTGCTCGGAGTGCGCGTCCTGGGTGGGGGAGCCGCTCACCGGGTCACCTCCCCGTGGCCGCTGAGTCCTTGGTGCACGGCGCGGGCCAGTTCCTGGCCGAGGCGGCGTGCGGAGAGGCCCGTGGGCAGGGGCGGCAGGCCGGCGAGGGCGTCGGCGCGCAGGGTGCCGTCCGCGGCGAGCGGAACGCCATGGGCGCGGATCAGCCGGGCCAGTTCGTGCTCGAAGGCGGCCGAGACGTGGTCCGCGTCCACGCGGAAGCCGTGGAGGGCGAGTTCGCCGATCTCGACCCGGATCTCGCGGGGCTCCGGGATCCCCCGGATCTCGCGGGGCTCCTTGTCGCTTCCCCCGTTCACACCCATCCCCGTACCTCCCCCGGCGTCAGGGACCGCTCCAGCTTCTGGTACTCCGTACGGGCGGCCGCCAGCATGTGCCGCATCTCCAGCCGGTCGCCCTCCTCGGCGGCGAGGAACGCCCCGGACAGGGCGATGTTGCGGATCGAGCCGCCCGCCACGGTGAGCTGGGCGAGCAGGTCAGGGTCGACGCCCTTCACCGGGGCCTGCCGGGGGATCACCCGGCGCCAGATCTCCGCGCGTTCGTGCTCGGCGGGGAAGGGGAAGTCGACGACGAAGCGGATGCGGCGCAGGAACGCGGTGTCCAGGGCCTGCTTCATGTTGGTGGTGAGGACGGCGAGACCGCGGTACGCCTCCATGCGCATCAGCAGGTAGCTGACCTCGAGGTTGGCGTACCGGTCGTGGCTGTCCTTGACCTCGCTGCGCTTGCCGAAGAGCGCGTCCGCCTCGTCGAACAGCAGCAGCGCGCCGCCGCGTTCGGCGGCGTCGAAGACGCGGCGCAGGTTCTTCTCGGTCTCGCCGATGTACTTGCTGACGACCTGGGACAGGTCGATCACGAACAGGTCGAGCCCGAGCTCCTTCGCCATCACCTCGGCGGCCAGCGTCTTGCCGGTGCCGGAGCCGCCCGCGAACATCGCGGTGACGCCGAGGCCGCGGCGCAGGGTCCCCGCGAAGCCCCACTCCTGGTGGACGGTGGCCCGCTGCCGTACGTGCGCGACGATCTCCCGCAGCACGCTCGACTGCCGCTCGTGCAGCACCAGGTCGTCCCAGCCGGCCTCCGGCTCGATGCGCCGGCCCAGCTGGTCCATGCCGACCCTGGCCTCCTCCAGACCGGCCTGCCAGGCGAGCCGGGCGGCGTCCGGCCGGTCCTCGTCCGGCAGCCGCCGGCCCACGGTGGCGGCGGCCGACCGCACGACGTGCGGGGGCAGCTGGAACTGGGCCACCAGTGACCGCAGTTCGCGTTCGCCGAGGGCGGTGACGGGCTGGAAGGCCTGGGCCCACAGCGCGGTCTGCTCGTCGTCGTCGAGGTGCGGCACGGTCACCCGGGCGCCGTGCACCCGGTCGGTGCGCAGCGGGTCCTCGCTCGACACGACGACGGGTACGGCGGCCCCGGCCAGGAACGCTTCGGCCGCCGCCCGCTGGTCGCGGTCCAGCTCACCGGCCTCCACGAGCAGCGCGGCGGGCAGCAGGACCGCCTCGCGCTGCCAGAGCCGGGCGAGCCGGTCGCGCTCGGCGGGGTCGGCCGGCACGTCCTCGGCCCCCATCGCGTACAGGCCGAGCCCCGACCGGGCGGCCGCCGTGGCCGCGATGTCGGCCCGGCTGCGCGGGTCGCCGCCGGTCACCTCGACCAGCGGCGGGGCCTCCGGGCCCGCCGCCGTGGTCCAGCCCTCGGCGACGCGGCCCGCCGCCAGGTCGTACGACGGCGGGAGCCGGTCGGGCACGGGGACGCGGCGCAGCCGGCCGTGCAGCCGGGTGTCCAGGTAGGGGGAGCCGAGCAGGAAGTGCAGGATGCGCTCGTCCAGGAGCAGCCGGGAGGTGGTCAGGCGGGACTCGTCCGCCGTCTCGACGATCCGCCAGCGCCGCAGCGGCGCCACCGGGGTCAGCGCGCTCCAGTGCGGTTCGGCGAGCGCGGCCAGGGCGAGCGAGAAGGTCGGGTACGCGCGCCGGGGATCACCGCAGGCGGCGGCGCAGCGTGCCGCCGTGGTGGGGTCCAGTTCCTCCGCGGCGGTGAGGAGGATCAGGTCCCGTTCGAAGGCGGTGAGGCCGAAGCAGTCGACGAGGGCGTCGAGGGCGGCGGTGCCGGGGCCCGCCGCGGAAGCCGGGTTCGCGGAAGCCGGGTCCGCGGGGCCGGCGGCGTCCGGGGCACCGGGCCCGCCGCCGGTGCCGTGGCCGGACGCCTGGCCGGATTCCTGACCGGCTTGTGCGGCGTGGGCGTCGACGCGGTGCAGGACGCGCCGGATCTCCGCGGTCAGCGTCCCGCCGGCCTCGTGCCGGTCCGCCGGGGCCGCCGCGTCCGCCGCGCGCCTCTCCTTGGCCGCCATGTGCTCACCCGCCCCCCGTCGATGCCCTGTCGTGCCGGTTCAGTTCTCGGTGCGGCCGCTGCCGCCGGTGCCGCCGCTGCCGCCGGTGTCCGTGTCCTTGTTCGTGTCCCTGTCCGTCGTCGCGTCGGACGCGGCGCCGCCCGGGTCCGTGCCCGCGGCCCCGTCCGGCGTCGACGACCGTCCGGCGGCCCGGGCCGCCCTGCCGCCCCCGGCCGGGGTCCTGCCAGCCGCCTTCGGCGACGTCCCGGTGGCAGACGACCGGGCGGCAGACGACCTGGCGCCAGGTGTCTTCCCGCCAGGTGTCTTCCCGCCTGGTGTCTTCGCGCCAGGTGTCTTCGCGGCAGCCTTCACCGGCGTCCGCCCCGCCGCCTCGGCGGGCGCTGCCGCAGCAGGCGTGGCCCGCTCCCCGGCCGGCGTTCCGGACCGCGTTCCGGCCCGGCCGCCCTTCGCGGTGACCGCACCGGCCGGCCCGGCGGGCGTCCCACCGGTGGCCGCCGCGCCGGCCCCGCCTTCCGGGGCGCTCCCGCCCGGCACCGGCGGGACCGGCGGCACCGGTGGCATCGGCGGTACCGGCGGCATCGGCGGTACGGGTGCCCCTGGCGCGCCGAACGGCAGCACCCTCACCCGCGGCCCTTCCACGGGCCGCGCCGGCACCGGCGTTCCGCGTCCGTCGATGAGGACCAGGGACGCCTGGTAGACCACCGACAGCGCGTACGGCGTCTGGTGGAGCATCCCCCACAGCTTCGACGTCTCGTCGACGTCCATCACCGTCGGCGAGAAGCGCACCCGCTGGGCCGCCTCGGCCAGGTCGCTGCCCGCGAGGTACGCCTCCTCACCGGCCTGCGCGATGACGTCGGCCGGCAGGACCGGGATCTCGTGCAGGGTGCGCACCACCGAGCCGAGCAGCCGCTGCCCGACCAGCTTCGTCTCCTCGCCGTACGCGCTGATCAGGTAGTGCAGGTCCAGGGCCGCGACGGGCCGCCTGATCAGGGAGCCGTCGGGCGCCCGGGTCGGCAGGTCGCCGTGCCGCATCGACGGGTTGGGCGTGACCTGGTACAGGAACACGTTGAGAGTGGGCTGGTCCGGCGGCTCCGCCGGCGGCTTGCGCGGCTCGACCCGTACGGCCTCGCCGAACTCCGGGCCCACGTGGGACTCGAGCAGCAGGGCGAGGGCCCGGGTGACATGGGCGACGGCCAGTGCGTTGCTCACGGAGTCGGCTCCTCGGTTCCTCGGTCCGTCAGGTCCGTCATGTCACTCCCGCCCCCGCGCCAGGTACTCCGCGAGGCTCAGGGTCGTTCCCGGCCGCCCCGCAGGGGGCGTCCGCCGCCGTGGTGCGCCGGACGGCGCGGGCCCGGCCGTCACCTCCAGCCGCCCGATCTGCACCTGCACCACCTGCTCCGGCGCCCGGGAGGGACGCCGTGCCGCGGCCTGCCGTACGGCGTCGCGGGCCGCCGCCGTGTCCGCGGCGGCGGGCCGCGCGAAGGGCGCCGCCGCGGCGGGCACGGCGTCCCGGGCCGGGCGCAGGGGCGCGGGCACCGGGCTCAGGGGGCCGGCGCGGTCCGGGCGCTCGGCGTCCTTCGTGCGACGGGCGGTGTCCTGGACCGGCCGGGGCCCCGGCACGAGGGGGGCGACGGGACGAAGCAACGGTGCCGTGGGCCTGTGCCCCGGCCCGGGCCGCGGCGCGGGATCCGGCCGGCCGGGCTCGCCGCGGACGACGGTCCGCTCCCGCTCCGCGCGCGGCCGGGGCGCGGACGCCGCCGGGCGCGGCGCCTCCTCCCGCCGCGCCGGCGACGGATCCGCGGAGGGCCACGGCGGGCCGTCGCCGTCGTCCGGCTCCACGGCCCCGCCGCGCACCGCCTCGACCCGTTCGAACGGACCCGGCAGCCGGGGCCGTACCCGCGCCACACCGGGACGCGGGTGCGCGGCGGCCGGGGAGTGGCGGGCGATCAGCCGGTCGAGGAAGTCCGCGGCCGGTGCCCCTTCGTCGTCAGACATCCGCACACAGCTCCAGGTAGTAGCGGCGCCGCAGCGGGCTGAGCGCCAGGATCTCCGGCTCGCTCCAGCCGTACGACGTGGCCAGCAGATGGACGTCGAGCAGCAGGTCGCGCGCCCAGGAGTCCAGTTCGGTCCAGAGGTACGAGGCGATGTCGAGCTCCGCCCGAGTCGCCTCCCCGCACTCCGGGCAGTTGACGTTGAGCGTCACGTCGGCGCCCGGATCGGCGGCCTCGGCCTCCTCGGCGATCCGCCGCCGCACCGCGGCCGGCAGGTGCTCGGCGGAGACCTCCGCTCCGTCGTGCCGCGCCCGGACCAGGCACCGGGCGAGCAGGGCGGCCCGCGGGTCCGCGGCCCGGGCCGCCGCCGTCAGGTCGGCGCCCCCGGGCAGCCGGAACTCCACGTCCCAGCCGTCCAGCCGCACCCGCACGACGGACCGGCCCGGATCACGGGAACCGCCCAGGGTCCGCGCGAACTCCCCGGCGTCCAGGTCGAACTCCATGTCCGACCCGCACGCCGCGCACTCCAGCCGCACCTGCATCCGGTCCCCGAACAGGGCGCGGCGCAGCGCGAACAGGTCGGCCTCGCGCTCGCCCACCGGCAGCACCGGCAGCGCCGCCGCGTCGAGGTCCGGCCGTGCCGTGCGGTGCAGCAGCAGGGCCCGCCCCGCAGGCGCCTCGGCGAGGCCCGTCTCCCAGGCCGCCAGCAGTCCCGCGGCCCCTGTGATCCCCATCCCGTCCCCCGGGAACCAGGCGCCGGCTACGCCGGGTTGAGGAACGACGGCTCCTGCGGCTCGGGCACCTCGTAGTCCCGTTCCCAGCCCTCGCACTCGAGCTTCAGCGACTGGATGGCCACCGCGTTGGCGTTGGCGTCGAGTTCGCCCAGGACCTGGTACTCGCTCGGCCAGGTCCGGTACAGCTTGTGCGAGACGGCGACCTGCCCGGCCTCGTTGAGGACCTGGATCACTATGTCCTTGCGGAAGTCGGCGAGGGACACCTCGGAGCCGAGGCCCGCGCCGATCTGCCAGACCTTGTTGGCCCAGCGGTCGAACTCGGGGTCGTGGGTGACTCCGCGTTCCAGGGTGATGCCCTCGAACTCGGAGCGGCCCGGCGACTTGCGGGGCGAGGAGGGATCGCCGCCGTGACGGTGCTTGACGACCTCCGTGGTCCGCTTCAGCGGACTGACCTTGCTGATGCCGGCGACCGTCCGACCGTCCCACAGGACAAGGAACTTGAAGTTCTTGTAGGGGTCGAAGCGATACGCGTTGACCGTGAACTCAGCCATCGGATTCTCGAATCTCCACGATTGGCGGCGCCGCGCTAGAGCGCGAACTGGCCGGACGTCTGCTGGATCTGGACGATCACGAACTCCGCCGGCCGCACCGGTGCGATGCCGACGAGGACGTTGACGACGCCGTTCTCGATGTCCTCGGCGGTCGTCGTGTCGCTGTCGCACTTGACGAAGTACGCCTCGCGCGGGGTGCTGCCCTTGAAGGCGCCCTGACGGAAGAGGGTGTGCAGGTAGGCGGAGGCGGCGAGCCGGATCTGCTGCCACAGGTTCTCGTCGTTGGGCTCGAACACCACCCACTGCAGGCCGCGTTGCAGGCTCTCCTCGACGTGCAGCGCCAGTCGCCGCACCGGCACGAACGTCCACTCGCTCTCCGCCGCGTCCGAACCCGCCAGCGTCCGCGCCCCCCACACCACCGGTCCGGTCGCCGGGAAGGCGCGCAGGCAGTTGACGCCGAGCGGGTTGAGCAGCCCGGTCTCGCGGTCGGTCAGGTCGACGGTGAGCGAGCGCACGCCCGCGAGCCGTGCGCCGGTGCCGGCCGGGGCCTTCCACACGCCGCGCTCGGCGTCGGTGCGGGCGATGACGCCGGCCACCGCCCCGGAGGGCGGGAAGGAGCGCAGCCGGCCGGTGAGCGGGTCGGTGAGCCGCAGGTGGGGGAAGTACAGGGCGGCGTGGTCGCCCCGCACGGCGTCGAAGGCGGCGAGCCCGGCGCGGGCGGAGTCGACCCCGGTCCAGGCGCTCGGCGCGTCGACCAGCAGGAAGATCCGCCGCTCCTCGCAGAGCAGCCGGGCCGCGGAGATGACGGTGAGGGCGTCCTCGGTCCGCTCGTACGACGCGAGTTCCGGCAGCACGAGCAGGTTGACGTCGGCGACGCCGCGCAGGGCCTGGATGCCGGTCTTCCCGGCCTCGCTGCCGATCAGGTCGTGCGGCCCGGGAGCCGCCCCGTCCGCGCCGCGGTCCATCGGGAACACCGGCGGGTTGACCGAGGCCTCCAGTCCGAGGTCGTTGGCGCACTCGCCGAGGAAGCGGACGACGTCGTCGGGGTCGGTGGAGCCGGCGACGACCTGGACGCGGCGGCCGAAGGCGGTGACCTCGACGCCCGCGAAGGCACGCCTGCCGGGAGCGTCGGGCAGGGCGCGCAGCTTGCGCTCCAGGAGCAGCGCCAGCTCGGCCACACTGCACGGTGCGTCGCCGTCACGGTCGGGGTCGTGCAGCGTGAACCGGCGTTCCTCGTCGCCGATCTTGACGGTCAGCTCCACCGCCAGGTTCGGCAGTTCGTGGCCGAACGGCTTGGAGACGGTGCCGGACGGATCGGGGCGGCCCTCGCCGACGACCTCGACCCGCACGAGCCGGGAACCGGCGTTGACCGTGTCGGGCGCGTACCGGTCGTGCGAGGGGTCCATGGACAGGCCGGTGAAGCTCTCCCGGGCCCGCCCCCCGGCGTCGAGGACGCGCAGGTCGAAGGTCTCGTCGGGGCACGGCGTGTCGTGGTCCACGGTGACGCGCAGGCCGTTGCCCCAGGCGCCGTACTCCTTGGCGCGCACCTCGAGGACCGGGCCCTCGCTGTGTCCCTCGGTCGACTTCAGGGTGACGCCGGCGGCCCTGCCGCTGCCCGCCCTGGCGACGCGCACGACGACGGCGACGGAGCCGCCGTTGCCGAAGTACTGGTGCACCGCGTGGCCGACGGCGCTCCGCGAGCACAGGCCGCCGAAGCGGCGCTCGAACTCGGTGAAGCTGCTGACCCGGACCGGCTCGTTCAGCGGGCCGCGCCGGGTGTGGCCGACGAAGGCGGTCACCGACGTGGTCGGCGTGGAGATCGTTCGGGTGCTGCTGGGAAGCTCTTCGACGTGGACGCCTGGATACGTCGGCCTGGTGGCGCGCACCGCGCTCATCGGCTTTCCCCCTCCTTTGTCCCTGACTCGGACAGTCCTGGGCACCGGACAAATGCACCAGAAGATGGCGGAGGGAGGCATTCCCGTTCGGGAGCGCGAAGACGCCACCTATCAGGGCGACGCTGCAGCGCGCACCACATCAGTTTCCCCCGTCAGAACCCCGGACCTCTCGGTCGCCGGGGCCAAGCGCCGCGCTTGTGACTCCTGATGCCTGCGTTCTCAACTCACCCTGTACGCCGGGTAGTTGAGGCGGCAAGGTGCCTTCTGGCCAGTCGGGGGAGGGAGCTTGTGAAGGCGGCTCAGGGGTATTCACCGCATTTGTCCGCAGCGTCGGCGGATCGTCCGGAACCTCCCGCCGGGCGGGGACCTCGCACGCCAGGCCCGGTGCGGGGGTCACCGGAAGGAGTGACGGGCGTCCACGAAATTTTCGGCTGTCGCACACATGTCCGCCTGTCCGGTTTCCGGGGGTAACAACCCGATCGCGGGACCTTCGGGCCGGACGGAGGGCGGCGGGGGCGGCCTGTCCACGTGGAGCGGGTCGTGTGACGGACCCGGGCGGCGGACCGCCGCCCCGGTCCGGTCCGCGGCGGGTGACCGGCAGACCCGGGCCTGGTGCGGGACCTCCCGTTGACGGCCGGGCGGCCGGGCGGCCGGGCGGCAGCGGGGTGACGGGGGCGTCCCGGGCCCGGCTCGAACCGGGACCCGGGGCGGAGCGGAGACCGGTGCTCACGGCGGCGGGCGTACCCCCGCGTACGGCGGGGTCCGGGGGCGACGGGCTGCGGGCGGCGCGTACGCGCGTCGCCGGCAGCCCGCCCGCCGCCCGCCGGGACCCGGGCCGTCGTACGCGCCGCTCCGGGAGGTCAGGCTCCGGTGGCGAGCGCGGTGACCAGCAGGGGGGTGACCTGCTCGACCTGCCAGGGGCGGGCGCCGTGCGCGGCGAGGGCGTCGGCGACCGAGGCGGCGTCGGCCGCGGCCGGCGGCGCCCAGCACACCCGCCGTACGGTGTCCGGCGCGATCAGGTTCTCCTGCGGCATCCGCAGCTCCTCCGCCCGCGCCGACACCGCCGCCCGCGCGGCGGAGAGCCGCGCGGCCGCGGCCGGGTCCTTGTCGGCCCACGCCCGCGGCGGCGGAGGCCCTGCCACGGCCTGCCCGGGCAGCGGCAGCGCGCTCTCCGGCAGCGCCTTGGCCCGGTCCACCGCCGCCTGCCACTGCTCCAGCTGGCGCCGCCCCGTCCGGTTGCCGAACCCGCTCAGCGCGGTCAGCGCCTGGACGTTGGCCGGCAGCGCCAGGGCCGCCTCCACGATCGCGGCGTCCCCGAGCACCTTGCCCGGCGAGACGTCACGCCGCCGCGCGATCCGGTCCCGGGCCTCCCACAGCTCGCGCACCACGGCGAGCTGGCGCCGCCGGCGGACCTTGTGCATGCCGGAGGTGCGGCGCCACGGGTCCTTGCGCGGTGCGGGCGGCGGCGCGGAGGCGATGGCGTCGAACTCCTGGAGGGCCCACTCGAGCTTGCCCTGCCGCTCCAGCTCCTTCTCCAGCGCGTCGCGCAGGTCGACCAGGAGCTCCACGTCCAGCGCCGCGTACCGCAGCCAGGGCTCCGGCAGCGGCCGGGTCGACCAGTCCACCGCGGAGTGGCCCTTCTCCAGCACGAAACCGAGGACGCTCTCGACCACCGCGCCGAGTCCGACCCTCGGGAACCCGGCGAGACGGCCGGCCAGCTCGGTGTCGAAGAGGCGGTCGGGGACCATGCCTATTTCCCGCAGGCACGGCAGGTCCTGGGTGGCGGCGTGCAGCACCCACTCGGCGCCGCCGATCGCCTCGCCCAGCCCGGAGAGGTCGGGACAGGCGACCGGGTCGATCAGCGCGCTGCCGGCGCCCTCACGGCGCAGCTGCACGAGGTAGGCGCTCTGTCCGTAGCGGTAACCGGACGCCCGTTCGGCGTCGACGGCCACCGGGCCGCTCCCCGCGGCGAAGGCGGCGACGACCGCCGCCAGGCCCTGGGCGTCGGCGATCACCGGCGGGATGCCCTCACGGGGCTCGAGCAGGGGAACCGGCTCCGCCGCCCGGGAAGCAGAAGTCCCGCCGGTTCCGCCGTCGTCCGGAGGGGCGCCTCCGGTGGTTCGCAGTGGGCTGTCTGCTGCGGTGTCATGGGCGTCGGTCACCTGTCAAGGGTATCTGTGTACCGAGCACATGCACCGCGCCCGCCGAGGGAACGTTCCCTCGGCGGGCGCGGCGACCGGGTGATCAGTGGATGATGCCGGTACGCAGGGCCACCGCGACCATCCCGGCCCGGTCGCCGGTGCCCAGCTTGCGGGCGATGCGGGCGAGGTGGCTCTTGACGGTCAGGGCGGACAGCCCCATGGAGACGCCGATCGCCTTGTTCGACTGGCCCTCCGCCACCAGCCGCAGGACCTCGACCTCACGGCCGGAGAGCTCCCGGTAACCGCCCGGGTGGCTCGGGGCACCCGGGGGGCGGCGGTGCATGCGGTGGGCCGCGCCGAGCGGAGCGGCGCCGGGACGGCCCGGCAGGCCGATGTTGGTACGGGTGCCGGTGACGACGTAGCCCTTGACGCCGCCCGCGAGGGCGTTGCGCACGGCGCCGATGTCGTCGGCGGCGGAGAGGGCCAGACCGTTGGGCCAGCCGGCGGCCCGGGTCTCGGACAGGAGGGTCAGGCCGGAACCATCCGGCAGGTGGACGTCGGCGACGCAGATGTCACGGGGGTTGCCGATGCGGGGACGAGCCTCCGCTACGGACGAGGCCTCGATCACGTCGCGCACTCCCAGGGCCCAGAGATGACGGGTCACGGTGGAGCGCACGCGCGGATCGGCCACGACGACCATGGCGGTGGGCTTGTTCGGGCGGTAGGCGACCAGGCTTGAGGGCTGCTCGAGGAGAACGGACACCAGGCCTCCTGGGTGGGGGACGGAGCCGGCTCACGGGGGATGAAGCCGGGACGGACGAACCGTGCTTGCTAGGTCACTGTCTGCTTCGGCACCAGACCCCTCCTCCTTTAGGGGATGATCACGATTAGGTGAGGGGAAATCGGGGCAATTCGGACGAGCGATCGATCATCCGAAGAACGGCGCGAGTCGAACCCTGTCGACGGGTGGTCAGGCAAGGTCGCAAAGTGTCCGTATCGACAAAACCGCACTCACAAAGCGGCGCGGCCGGAGTCGAGCCGGGGTCGGGCCGCAGACGAGCCGGAGACGGGCCGCAGGCGGGCCGGGGCCGGAGCCCGAGCGGTGCCCGGCCGGGGGAGTACCGCGGGGCCCGGGGACCGGCGGCCCGGGCACCGGGCGGCCGCCGACGGACGGCGGGGCGGCTGGGCCCGGTGCCGGCGGCTCAGCGCTGGGGGCGGGGCCCGCGCCTCTGGGGCAGCGGGACCACCGGGGCGGCCGGGGCCGCCGACGGACCTTCGGGGCCGCCCGGGCCGGCCGGAGGCAGACCGGTGACCTGCGTCAGCAGGTCGCACCAGGCCGCGAGGTGCCCCCCGGTGTCGGGGACGCCGCCCAGTCCCTCGCGCGGGGTCCAGGAGGCCCGGATCTCGATCTGCGAGGCCGCCGGGCGCTCCTCCAGTGCCCCGAAGTAGTGGGAACTCGCCCGGGTGACCGTGCCGCCCGCCTCCTCGTAGCCGAGGCCGCGGGCGTCCAGCGCCCCGGTCAGCCAGGACCAGGAGACCTCCGGGAGCAGCGGGTCGGCCGCCATCTCCGGTTCCTGGAGCTCCGCCCGGACCAGGGTCACCAGCCGGAAGGCGCCCCGCCAGGCGTCGTGCCCGTCCGGGTCGTGGAGCAGGATCAGGCGTCCGTCGGCGAGCTCGTCGCCGTCCTCGTCGAGCACCGCCGCCTCCAGCGCGTACGCGTAGGGCGCCAGCCGCCGTGGCGGCGCCACCGGCTCGAGTTCGATGCGCGGCCTCGGCCGCGCGGCCCGCAGCGCGTCGACGGCGGCCCGGAAGGGCAGTGGCGCAAAGGCGTCCGCATGCAGTTCCCGCTCCCCGTCCTTCCCTTCGCCCGCTCCGCCGGCACCGTCCGTCAGTCGTCCCTGAGCCGCAGCCATGCGCAGAAGATAAGGGGCGCGGGGTCCCCGCGGCGTGAAGGACACCCCAGCGCCGGGCGTCGGTCCGGATCGCGCTGCGCGAACAGTTCCGAGGTTTGCCGACCGGCGCGTTCGATCCCGTTCGTTCGAACCCCCCTCACCGGTCCGTTCGAACCCCCCTCACCGGCCCGTCCGGCGGGCGGCGGCCGGCGGCGGCCGGTCCGCCGGACGGGTAGGACGGAGTCGGCGTCGGCGGCCGGGGCGGGCATGGGAGACTTTCCGCGTGAGTGCCATCGACAAGCCCGAGAACCCCGCCGTCGCCGAGTCAGCCTTCCTCAAGGCGTGCCGCCGAGAGCCGGTGCCGCACACCCCGGTCTGGTTCATGCGGCAGGCCGGGCGCTCGCTTCCCGAGTACCTGAAGGTGCGTGAGGGCATCCCGATGCTCGAGTCGTGCATGCGGCCCGAGCTGGTCACCGAGATCACCCTGCAGCCGGTCCGCCGGCACGGGGTGGACGCGGCCATCTACTTCAGCGACATCGTCGTCCCGCTGAAGGCCATCGGCGTGGACCTGGACATCAAGCCGGGCGTCGGCCCCGTCGTGGAGCAGCCGATCCGCTCCCGCGCGGACCTGGAGCGGCTGCGCGACCTGACCCCCGAGGACGTCTCCTACGTCACCGAGGCAATCCGGATGCTCACCGCCGAGCTGGGCGCCACGCCGCTGATCGGCTTCGCCGGCGCGCCGTTCACGCTGGCCAGCTACCTGGTCGAGGGCGGCCCGTCCAAGAACCACGAGCACACCAAGGCGCTGATGTACGGCGACCCGGAGCTCTGGGCCGACCTGCTGGACCGCCTCGCCGACATCACCGCAGCCTTCCTCAAGGTGCAGATCGAGGCCGGCGCCTCCGCGGTGCAGCTCTTCGACTCCTGGGTCGGCGCGCTGGCCCCGGCCGACTACCGGCGCTCGGTGATGCCCGCCTCGACGAAGGTGTTCGAGGCGGTGGCCCCCTACGGCGTGCCGCGGATCCACTTCGGCGTCGGCACGGGCGAGCTGCTGGGCCTGATGGGCGAGGCCGGCGCGGACGTCGTCGGCGTCGACTGGCGTGTGCCGCTGGACGAGGCCGTGCGCCGTGTCGGCCCCGGCAAGGCGCTCCAGGGCAACCTGGACCCGGCCGTGCTGTTCTCCTCGCGTGAGGCCGTCGAGGCCAAGACGCGGGAGGTGCTGGACGCGGCGTCCGGGCTGGAGGGCCACATCTTCAACCTCGGCCACGGCGTGCTGCCGACCACGGACCCGGGAGCCCTGACCCGGCTCACCGAGTACGTCCACGAGCAGACGGCGCGCTGACCCTCCCGACGCGCCGCGCGGGCGGCACCCCCTCGTGCGGGGGTGCCGCCCGCGTTCGTTCCCCCGGCGCCGCGCCCACGGTCGCGCCCGGGGCGCGGGTTCAGCGGACGACGCGTTCGCGCAGGGCGCTGCGCCAGGCGGGACCCGGCTCCCCGGGGTCCGCCGGCCCGTCCCGGTGGCCGCCGCGGGCGAGGAAGTCCGCCAGCGGCAGCGTCGCCGCCCCGACGGTCACCGCGTCCGGCCCCAGCCGCCCCAGCTCGATCCGCACCCGCCCCGCCGGATGGGTCAGCGAGTACGCCGTGGCGTGCCGCCGGACGGCCTGCAGGAAGCGCGCCCCCAGCTGCAGGCCGGCCCAGCCGCCGATCAGGATCCGCTCCGGCTGGAACAGGTTGACCAGGTCGGACAGGCCCGCCCCCAGGTACTCGGCGGTCTCCTCCAGCACCTCGAGGGCGACCGGGTCGGGCGCGCCGCCGGGCTCCGGGTAGGCCGCCGCCAGCAGCGCGGTCAGCGCGGTCTCCTCGTCGGCGCCCTCCGGAGGCCGCCCGCCCGCCTCCCGCCAGCGGGCCACCAGCGCCTCCGCCCCCGCATACGCCTCCAGGCAGCCCAGCGCGCCGCACCGGCAGCGCCGCCCGCGCACCCGCACCGTCAGGTGGCCCCACTCCAGCGCCCGGCCGTGCTCGACGTCGTCGGCGACCAGGCAGGCGCCGACGCCCGAGCCGAACAGGACCACCACCGCGTCGCCCGCGCCGCGGCCCGCGCCGAACCACATCTCGGCCTGGCCGAGGGTCTTGGCGCCGTTGTCGATGAAGTACGGGACCCGCTCGGGGAGTCCGGAGCGCTCGCGCAGCAGCGCCTCCAGAGGGACGGCGTCCCAGCCGATGGTCTGCCCGTGCACCGTCGCGCCCCGCTCCGGGTCGCCGGCGACGATGCCGGGCACGCCGATGCCGACGCCCAGCAGCCGCTCCGGCGCCAGGCCGGCTGTGGCCAGCACCTCGGCGACGCCGTCCCGGATGTGGCCGGTGACCACCTCCACGTCGTACCGCTGGGGCTCCAGCGGTCTCTCCGTGCGGGAGACCTCGGCGAGCGCCAGGTCGAACAACTCGACCCGGACCCGGGTCTCGCCGACGTCGACGCCGATCAGGTGCCCGCTCTCCGGCACCACGCGCAGCAGCGTCCTGGGGCGGCCGCCGTCGGAGTCGACGCTGCCGGCCTCCTCCACCACGCCGTCGGCGATCAGTTCGGCGACCACGTTGCTGACCGACCCCGAGCTCAGCCCGGTGGCCGGGCCGAGATCGAAGCGGGTCAGCGGCCCGTCGAAGTACAACTGGCGCAGGACGGCCGCCCGGTTGCCCCGCCGCAGGTCACGCACCGTGCGTCCGTTCCGCGCCCTCATCCGGTTCCTTCCGTTCGTATCCCAGAACGCAAGATACCTCTGCGCGACGCCTTGACGCGACCTTCTCACAGGTCTTAACTCACGCCCTGAATTAAGTCGTGACGGGAAGCGCCGCGGAAGCGGGCCGCCGACCGTCGACTCCCGGGAAGGGACCTACGTACCCATGCGCAGAATCCGAGCCGCGGCCGCCGGCGCGGTCACCGTCTCCCTGCTGGCCGCCGTATCCGCCTGCGGCGGCGGTTCGGCGACCGGCGGCGGGTCCGGCGACTCGCCCGAGAAGCTCACCTACTGGGCCTCCAACCAGGGCCCCAGCATCGAGGCGGACAAGAAGATCCTCACCGCCGAGATCGCCAAGTTCGAGAAGGACACCGGGATCGACGTCGAGCTGGAGGTCGTGCCCTGGAGCGACCTGCTCAACAGGATCCTCGCCGCCACCACCTCCGGCCAGGGGCCGGACGTGCTCAACATCGGCAACACCTGGTCCGCGTCCCTCCAGGCGACCGGCGCGCTGCTGCCCTGGGACGACAAGAACTTCGAGAAGATCGGCGGCCGCGACCGCTTCGTGGAGTCCGCGATCGCCTCGGCGGGCGCCGAGGGCCAGGACCCGGCCGCCGTCCCGCTGTACTCGATGGCCTACACGCTCTACTGGAACAAGAAGATGTTCGCCGACGCCGGCATCACCGAACCGCCCGCCACCTGGGACGAGGTGGTCGAGACCGGCAAGAGGCTCAGCGGTGACGGGAAGTTCGCGCTGGGCGCCGAGGGGGCCAACCTCTCGGAGAACATCCACCACGTGTTCACCTTCGGCCGGCAGCACGGCACCACCTTCTTCACCGCCGACGGCAAGCCCGACTTCACCTCGGACGCCGCCGTGGACGCCGTGAAGCAGTACGTGGACCTGATGGCCGAGCACGAGATCATCGCTCCGGGCAACGCCGAGTACGCACAGAACCAGTCTCTCCAGGACTTCGCCAAGAACAAGACGGCGATGGTCATGTGGCAGAACGCGCAGACCGCCTTCGCCTCCCACGGGATGACGGACGACGACTGGGGCGTCGCCCCGATACCCGTGCAGTCCGGCGAGCCCGGCGGCGGCACCGCCGTCAACTCCATGGTGGCCGGGATCAACATGGCCGTCTTCAAGAACACGGACAACCTCGACGGCTCCCTGGAATTCGTGAAGTTCATGACCAGCGACGCCGAGCAGAAGACGCTCAACTCCGCCTACGGCTCCATCCCGCCGGTCAAGGCCGCCCAGGACGACCCGGCCTTCGACGGTCCCACCCAGAAGGTGGTCCGCGACACCCTCGCCAAGAGCGCCGCGCCGCTGCCGCAGGTCCCCTCCGAGTCGCAGTTCGAGACGGCCGTCGGCACCGCCGTGAAGGAACTCTTCGCCGAGGCCGCCGCCGGGAAGCCGGTCACCGAGGACCTCGTCCGGGAGAAGCTCACCAAGGCCCAGCAGCAGATGCCGCAGGGGTGACACAGCACATGACCACCACACTCGCTCCCCCGGAGGGGAAGCGGGCGGCCAAGGGGGCGGCGCGGGCACCGCGCCGCCCCGGACGGCTGCGCCGGGCCTGGCTGCCCTACGCGCTGCTGCTGCCCGCGCTCGCCCTCGAACTCCTCGTCCACCTGGTGCCGATGGTGTACGGGCTGCTGATGAGCTTCAAGGAGCTCACGCAGTTCTACATCCGCGACTGGACCACCGCCCCCTGGCGGGGACTTGAGAACTTCCGCGTCGCCGTCGACGTCGACACGCCCGTCGGCGCGGCGCTGCTCCACTCCTTCTGGGTCACCTGCCTCTTCACCGTCCTGTCGGTCGGCCTGTGCTGGCTGCTGGGCATGACCACCGCCGTCTACCTCCAGGAGTCCTTCCGCGGCCGGGGCCTGCTGCGCGCCCTGTACCTGGTGCCGTACGCGCTGCCCATGTACGCCGCCGTGATCACCTGGACCTTCATGTTCCAGCGCGACAACGGCCTGGTGAACCACGTCCTGGTCGACCAGCTCGGGCTGTTCGACGAGGCGCCGTTCTGGCTGCTGGGCGACAACAGCTTCTGGGCCATGCTGACCGTCTCGGTCTGGAGGGGCTGGCCGTTCGCCTTCCTGATCGTGATGGCCGGCCTGCAGACCGTCCCCCGCGAGCTCTACGAGGCGGCCGCCCTCGACGGCGCGGGCCGCTGGCAGCAGCTGCTGCGGGTCACCCTGCCCTCGCTCCGGTCGGTCAACCAGGTGCTCGTCCTGGTGCTCTTCCTGTGGACGTTCAACGACTTCAACACGCCGTTCGTCCTCTTCGGCAAGTCCGCGCCGGAGGCCGCCGACCTGGTCTCCATCCACATCTACCAGGCGTCCTTCGTCACCTGGAACTTCGGCAGCGGATCGGCCATGTCCGTCCTGCTGCTGCTCTTCCTGCTCGTGGTCACCGCCGGATTCCTGCTGATCACCTCACGCGGACGGAGGAAGGCCGATGGCTGACACCCCCAGGTCCCCCATGGCCGCGCCCCGCTCCTTCGTCTGGTCGCGGCGCGTGTTCCTCACCCTGCTCACCGTCTTCGTGGCGGTGCCGGTCTGGGTGATGATCTCCAGCTCGCTCAAGCCGCTCCAGGACGTCTCGGGGGAGTTCCGGTGGCTGCCCGCCGAACTCACCGTCAGTCCGTACATCGACATCTGGTCGACCGTCCCGCTCGGCCGCTACTTCGTCAACTCGCTGATCGTGGCGGGCGCGGCGACGGTCTGCTCGGTGGTGATCGCGGTCTTCGCCGCCTACGCGGTGAGCCGGTACGAGTTCCGCGGCAAGCGGATCTTCACGACCACCGTGCTCTCGACCCAGATGTTCCCCGGCATCCTCTTCCTGCTGCCGCTCTTCCTCATCTACGTCAACATCGGCAACGCCACCGGCGTCGCCCTGTTCGGCTCGCGCGGCGGTCTGATCCTCACCTATCTGACCTTCTCGCTGCCGTTCTCCATCTGGATGCTGATCGGCTACTTCGCCTCCGTCCCGCGCGAGCTGGACGAGGCGGCGCTGGTGGACGGCTGCGGACCGCTGGCAGCGCTGCTGCGGGTGGTGGTGCCGGCCGCGGTGCCCGGCATCGTGGCCGTCACCGTCTACGCCTTCATGACCGCCTGGAGCGAGGTGCTCTTCGCCTCCGTGATGACCAACGACACCACCCGCACCCTCGCGGTCGGCCTGCAGGCATACGCCACGCAGACCGAGGTCTACTGGAACCAGATCATGGCCGCCTCCCTGGTGGTGAGCGTGCCGGTGGTCGCCGGGTTCCTGCTCCTCCAGCGCTATCTGGTGGCCGGCCTGACGGCCGGCGCCGTCAAGTGACGGGCCGCACCGCCCCGCACCTCGTACCTTCCGAAGGGAAACCCGTGTCCATCGACCTCGCCGCGCTGCCCCGCGACTTCCTGTGGGGCACGGCCACCTCGGCCTACCAGATCGAAGGCGCCGTCGCCGAGGACGGCCGCTCGCCCTCCATCTGGGACACCTTCTCGCACACCCCGGGCCGCGTCGACAACGGCGACACCGGCGACGTGGCCTGCGACCACTACCACCGCTGGCGCGAGGACATCGCGCTGATGAGGGAACTCGGCGTCAACGCCTACCGGCTCTCCGCCGCCTGGCCCCGCGTCGTCCCCGGCGGCGACGGACCCGCCAACGAACGGGGCCTCGACTTCTACGACCGGCTGGTCGACGCCCTGCTCGAGGCCGGCATCACGCCGTCGGTCACCGCCTACCACTGGGACCTGCCGCAGGTCCTCCAGGACCGCGGCGGCTGGCCCGAACGGGACACCGCCCACCACCTGGCCGCCTACGCCTCCGCGCTGGCCGGACGGATCGGCGACCGGGTGAAGCACTGGGCCACGCTCAACGAACCGCTCTGCTCCGCCTGGATCGGACACCTCGAGGGCCGGATGGCCCCCGGCCTCACCGACCTGACCGCCGCCGTCCGCGCCTCCTACCACCTGCTGCTCGGCCACGGCCTGGCCGCACAGGCCATCCGGGCCGCCGCGCCCGGCGCTCGCGTCGGCATCGTCAACAACCTCTCCGAGATCCGCCCCGCCACCGGCGGCGCCGAGGACCTGGCCGCCGCCCGCCGGATGGACGGGCACACCAACCGCTGGTGGCTGGACCCGGTGCACGGGCGCGGCTTCCCCGAGGACATGCGGGAGGTCTACGGCGTCGAGCTCCCGGAGCGGGCCGGTGACCTGGAGACGATCGCGCAGCCGCTGGACTGGCTGGGCCTGAACTACTACTTCCCGATGACCGTCGCCGACGACCCCGCCGGCCCCGCGCCGTTCGTCCGCGAGGTCCGCCTGCCCGACGTGGAGCGCACCGGCATGGACTGGCAGGTGGACGCCGGCGGCATCGAGTCGCTGCTGCTGCGGCTCACCGAGGAGTACGGGGCCCGCGAGCTGTACGTCACCGAGAACGGCTCCAGCTACCCCGACGTGGTGGGCGAGGACGCGAGCGTGCGGGACCCGGAGCGGGCCGCCTACCTGGAGCGCCACCTCGCGGCCTGCGCCTCCGCCGCCCGCAAGGGCGCCCCGCTGGCGGGCTACTTCGCCTGGTCGCTGCTGGACAACTTCGAGTGGGCGTACGGCTACGACAAGCGGTTCGGGCTCGTCCACGTCGACTACGCGACCCAGCGGCGCACGGTGAAGTCCAGCGGCCGGCGGTACGCGGAGATCGTCCGCTCCCACACGGCGGGCGGGGAGGAGCAGGACTCCACGGTCTGACCCTCCCGGCGCGACGAAAGGCCCCCCGGTCTCCCGGGGGGCCTTCCTCGTGCGGTGCGCGAGCGGGCGCATGCCACGTGCCGGACGGCCGCCTACGGGAAGCGGACGACCTTCGAGGGGACGGTGTCCGAGCCGGAGGTGGCCGACCCTGTGTCGTTGATGACGTGCCGGTACTGGCCCATGCCGCCCAGGGAGATCACCTGGAGGTGGTTCATGCTGATCCCCGGCTTCACCGGCACCTGGAAGCCGTGGTGCTGCACGATCGACGAGTCGGACGTGTAGTTGCAGTAGCTGCCCAGCGCCCACGCCTCGTGCGTGTCGACCGAGTCCGCCACCTTGTAGGCGGCCCAGCCCACGATCCCGTCATGGGTGATCGCGGCGGCGTTCGGAGCGTCGTACGCCTTCTCGTTCTGGAAGAAGATGGTGCGCCCGCGCTCGCCCTGCCACAGGACGTCGTACTTGTTGAAGTGCTCGACGAACAGACCCGTGGTCAGGACGTCGTCACCGTTGACGACCATGCCGTAGTCGGACCGGTTGGTCTCCCAGCCGACCCCGGCGCCGTGGTCCGCGCGCCAGATCCAGGTGTGGTCGACCACCACGTCGTCGCTGTTGATCACCACGCCGTTCACGGCCAGGCCGGGGCCCGCGCCGCCGACGCGGACGAACACGTCCTGCATGGTGGTCGGGTTGGCGGCGTGGTCCGCCGAGGCACCGGACGGGCCGATCCGCAGCAGGGTGTCGGAGCGGGTGGCGCCGGCGTCGATCAGGAAGCCCGCCAGCCGCACGCCGTCCACGTCCGCGACGTGCATGGCGTCGACGCCGTTGTCCGGGATGAAGGTGGCGAGGCCGAGACCCAGGACCACCGTGTCGGCCCGGTCGATCTCGATCGCCCGGTCCAGGTGGTAGACGCCCGGGGTGACCAGCAGGTGCAGCCCCTGGGCGAGCGCGGCGTTGATGGTGGCCGCGGTCGCGCCCGGCTTGACCACGTAGAACTGGTCCAGCGGGAGCGACGTGCCCGCGTTGGCCGGCCAGGACACGCCCCGCGCGTTGGTGCGCTTGGCGGGGACGAACACCTTGTAGGCGGAGCCGTCCAGGTAGAGGAACGGCTTCTCCCGGGAGATGGGCGTGGTGTCCATCGTGGTGTACGGGCCGGTCGCGAAGTTGGTCGCCGGAGCGCCCTGCACGCCGGTGAACGTCATGTTCCACACGCCGTTGGTCCAGCCGCCGACCGAGCTGTCGCGGGTGTACCACTGCTGCTGCGAGTACGGGCCGACCGTGCCGTCGATCTTAGAGTCGGCGATGTAGCCGCCGGAGGCCCATCCGTAGCCGTTCGGGGCGAGGTTGAGACCGCCCTTGACGTGGATGCGGCGGAACGGGGCCGCCTGGGCGACCGCCCACCGGTTGGTGCCGTTGGACGGGGTGATGGCCAGGTTCTCCGCCGAACGCCAGAAGTTCTGGGTGGCGTTGCCGTTGAACCAGCCGGCGTCCACGGTGACGTCGCCGTTGATCTGCGTGTCGTCGGGGTTGAGGCCGAGGCCGGAGATCGAGGTGTAGAAGCCGATCTGGGCGTTGATGCCGTTGTACGTGCCGGGCTTCAGCAGGAACTGGTAGCGGCCCTCACCGAACTGGTCGGACTCCTGCCGCGCGAAGACGTCGTCGAAGCGCTGCTGGAGGTTGGGCGTGGACGGGTCGACGACGATCACGTTGGGCCCGAGGTCGCCGCCGCCGGTGACCGGCGGGACGCCGCCGCCCGATCCGGTGCGCACGGCCATCTCCCACAGCGAGTAGCCGTAGGCGGTGGCGCGTGCGGTGCCGTGCAGCCGCACGTAGCGGCCCGATCCGGCGACCTCGTAGGAGGCCTTGCCACCGGTGCCGCCGGTGACGTTCCTCAGCGTGGTCCAGGTGGTGCCGTCGGCGGACACCTGGAGGGTGAAGTCGCGGGCGTACGCGGCCTCCCAGTCCAGGTCGATCCGGCAGACGTCCTGGACGGAGCCGAGGTCGACCCGCAGCCACTGCGGGTCGGCGTGGGCGCTCGACCAGCGGGTGGAGCCGCTGCCGTCGAAGGCCGCCGAGGCGGCGAGAGCGGCGCTCTCGGTGGAGGAGGCGGTGGCCGGGCGGTTCAGCGCGGCGTTGGCCGTCGAACAGCCGGAGGCGGCGCCGGTGGTGCCGAACACCTGGAACTCCCAGAGGGAGACGCCGTACTGGGTGGCCCGGCGGTCGGCGTACACCCGCACGTGCCGGGCGTCGCCGGAGACGTCGACGGTGTCGGTGCCGCCGTCGCCGCCGGTCACCTTGCGGGCGTCGGTCCAGGTGGTGCCGTCCTGGGAGAACTGGACGCGGTAGTCGGCCGCGTAGGCGGCCTCCCAGCGCAGCACCACCTGGGTGACCGAGGCACGCGCGCCGAGGTCGACGCGGAGCCACTGGTTGTCGGCGGCCGTCGACGACCACCGGGTGCCGGTGTCGCCGTCGACCGCGAGCCCGGCCGCGTACACCGGGCTCTCGTCGGAGGAGGAGGTGGCCGTACGGCCCTGGGAGAGGGGGACCTCGGCGGCGGCCGGCGCCGCCGGCGCCTGGTCGGGCCGCGCCGAGGCGGACTGTGCGGGGAGGGTGAGCAACGCCGCCGTGGCGACGAGAGCGGCACCCAGGGATCTGAGTCTCATGTCCTGGCTCCATGCGGGTGGAAGTACGAGGGGGGATGACGTCCGCTCGCGCACGCTGGAACTGTGCGACTTAATTCAGGGTTTGATTTAAGTGATGAACCGATGCCTCGACAAGCCCTCGCGCACGCATTCATGAAAAGAAGTCAGCTGTGCCCGAGGGGTGACGGGGCGGCGCGCTCCGCGTGTGCTGACCGGGCCGGGAGACCGGAGCGGCCATGGTGAGGGCGTGGATCTCACGTCCGTCCGGGAAGTCGTCGACGCGCGCGAGGCCGGTGGCTGGCGGCCGGGCGACGCGTGGCTCGCGGGCGGCACCGCGCTGTTCGCCGAACCGCGCCCGCACCTCCTGCGCCTGCGCGACCTCACGGGACTCGGGTGGCCGCCGCTCACTGCGGGCCGCGACGGCCTGACCGTCGCGGCCACCTGCACCGTCGCCGAACTGCTGGCCTTCGCCGAGGATCCCCGCCGCCCCTGGCCGCGCGGGCGGGCGTTCGTCGCCCGCTGCTGCCGGGCCTTCTCCTCCTCCTTCAAGATCTGGAACACCGCCACCGTCGGCGGCAACATCTGCCTGGCCCTGCCCGCCGGGCCGATGATCTCGATGGCCGTCGCGCTGGACGGCCGGTGCCGTCTCGTCAGCCCCGACGGCTCCGAACGCACCTCGGCCGTCGAGGAGTTGGTGTGCGGGAACGGCCGTACCCGGCTGGCGGCGGGGGAGCTGCTCCGCGACGTCACCCTGCCGGCCGCCGCGCTGGAGCGTCGCACCGCGCTGCGCAGGGTGAGCCTCCAGCCGCACGGCCGGTCCGCGGCGCTGGTCACCGTCGGCGGGGGAGGGGCCGCGCACGCCGGCACCGCGTGCACCGTCACCGCGGCGACCGTCCGCCCCGTCACCGTCCGCTTCCCCGCGCCGCCGTCCGCCGCCGTGCTGCGCCGGGCGCTCGAGGAGGCGTTGCCGCCCGGGGTGATGCTGGACGACGTCCACGGGCACCCGGCCTGGCGGCGCCACCTGTCCCTGCACCTCGCCGAACAGGCCCGCCGGGACCTGGCGGGGGAGACGGACCGGGAGGAGCCCCGGGGGCGGGCGGCCGACCGGAGCCCGGCGGGGGAGGACTGAGCCGATGCCGTTCCACGTCCGGGTCGACGGCCGCGAGGCCGGCGACCCGCCCGCGCCCGGACAGTGCCTGCGCACCTACCTGCGCGACCTCGGCCGCACCGGCGTGAAGAAGGGCTGCGACACCGGCGACTGCGGGGCCTGCACCGTCCTGGTCGACGGGCTGCCCGTGCACAGCTGCTTGTACCCCGCCCACCGCGTGGACGGACGCGCGGTCACCACCGTCGAAGGCCTGGCCGGGGAGCACCTCCACCCGGCGCAGGAGGCGTTCGCCGAGGCCCGCGCCTACCAGTGCGGCTACTGCACCCCCGGCTTCGTCGTGACCACGGCCGCGCTGACACCCGGGCAGGCCGACGACCCGGCAGAGGCGTTCAAGGGCAACCTGTGCCGCTGCACCGGATACCGCGCCCTGACACAGGCGGCCCGTGCGGCCCGCCGGGGCCCTCCCGGAGCCGTACCCGAGGGTGAGGCCCGTGCCGTGCCCGACGGTGAGGCCCGTGCCGTGCCCGACGGTGAGGCCCGTGCTGTCGTCACCGGCACCGCCCGGTTCACCCTCGACGACCCGCCGCCCGGCGGCCTGCTGCACCTCGCGGTGGTGCGTTCGCCGCACGCCCACGCCCGGATCGTCTCCGTCGACACCACCGCCGCCCTGGCCGCCCTGGGGGTGCACGCCGTGCTCACCCACCACGACGCCCCGGCCACCCGCTGCTCGACCGCCCCGGCGACGACCCCGCCGACACCCGCGTCCTCGACGACGTGGTCCGCCACGTCGGCATGCGCGTCGCCGCGGTGGTGGCCGAGAGCCCCGCCGCCGCCGAGCGGGCGGCCCGGCTGGTCGACGTGGTGTACGAGCCGCTCCCCGCCGTCCTCGACCCGGAGGAGGCGCTACGGCCCGACGCGCCACGGGTCCACCCCGACGGCAACATCGTCCACGAGGTCCACCGGCGGGCCGGCGACCCGGACCGCGGGCTCGCGGAGGCGGACGTGGTGCACGAGGCGGTGTTCGGCAGCCCGCGCGCCCAGCACACCGCCCTGGAGTGCCACGCCACCCGCGCCTGGACCGACCCCGACGGCCGCCTGCGCGTGCACACCGCGACCCAGGCGCCGCACCTCGTCCGCCGCACCCTGTGCCGGATCTTCGGACTGCCCGAGGAGCGGGTCAGGGTCACCGCCGGGCGGCTCGGCGGGGCGTTCGGCGGCAAGCAGGAGATGCTCACCGAGGACCTCGCCGTGCTCGCCGCGCTGCGCACCGGCCGCCCGGTCCAGTGGGAGTTCACCCGGACCGAGGAACTCACCGCCGCGACCGTCCGCCACCCCTTCCGGATCCGCGTCACGCTCGGCGTACGCCGGGACGGACGGCTCACCGGCGTCAGGATCCGCGCGGTGGCCGACACCGGTGCCCACGGCAACCACGGCCCCGCCGTCCTCGACGCCGCCTGCACGGCCGCCGTCCTGCTGCTGGACTGCCCGGACGTCGCCGTGGACGGGTACAGCGTCCGCACCCACCACGTCCCCTCCGGCGCCTTCCGCGGCTACGGCGCCGGACAGGCCGCCCACGCCGTGCAGAGCGCCCTCGACGACCTCGCCCGTCTCCTGCGCCTCGACCCCCTGGAACTGCGCCGCCGGGTCCACCCGCCCGCCGGCGGGTCCTCGCCCGTCGCGGGCAGCCCCGGACGGCCGCCTGTCGTCGACGACGGGCTCGCCCGGTGCGTCGAGGTCCTCGCCGAGGCCCGGGAACGCCGCCGCCGGGACCGCCCGGACGGCCTCCCGCCCGGTGCGGCGATCGGCGAGGGCCTGGCGTTCGCCGCCCAGCCGACCCTGCCCGGCGACGGCCACATCGCCGAGGCGGCGGTGACACTACGAGACGACGGCCACTACGAACTGTCCACTGGCGCACCGGAGTTCGGCAGCGGGACCGGACCGGTGCTGCGCCGCCTCGCGGCCGCCGCGCTCGGTGTCGCGCCCGAGCGGGTGCGCCACCGGCAGGCCGACACCGACCTGCTCGGCCACGACACCGGCGGCTACGGCTCCACCGGCGTGCTGCTCACCGGCAAGGCCGTCGAACGGGCCTGCCGGGCCCTGCGGGACCGCATGGCCGAGAACCCCGGACGCCCGGTGTCCGCCACCGGGCGCGCCCCGGCCGACGAACTGCCGCTGGGCGTCGCGGCGTGCGCGCAGTGGTTCCGGGTCGCCGTCGACCCGGCGACCGGGGTCGTGCGGGTGCTGGACAGCGTGCACGTGGTTGACGCGGGACGGGTGCTGGACGCGGAGCGGTGCCGTGACCAGGTCGAGGGGGCCGTCACCCAGGGAGCGGGCCTCGCCCTGTGGGAGGAACTGCGTACCGACCCGCACGGCCGCGTCGCCAACGACAGCCTGCGCGGCTACACCGTGCCCCGGCTCGGCGACCTCCCGCCCACCGAGGTGCACCTGGTCACCGCCGACGGTGGTGCCGGTGCCGGTGCCGGTGCCGGTGCCGGTGCCGAGGGTGACGGGGCGATGCTCTCCGTGCCCAAGCCGGTGAGCGAGCTGCCCTTCAACCCCGTCGCCCCGGCGCTCGCCAACGCGGTCAGGGACGCCATCGGGGTGCGCCTCACGGACCTGCCGCTGCGTGCGGACGCCGTGTGGGCGGTGCTGCGCGACCGTGCGGGGGAGGACCCGGAATGACACGGGACGGCCGCCGCTCGGACGCGGGCGGCCGTCCCGCCGTTCAGGCGGGTCGGACCCCGACGGCCTGCGGGCTGCGGCGCTGGTCGGTGCCCGGCACGGGCTCGGAGGCGTCGGAGCCCAGCGCCACGATCCGGTTCGCCTCGTCCACGTGCACCACCCGCGGCTTCAGCGCCCGCGCCTCGGCGTCGTCGACCTGGGCGTAGCTGATGAGGATCACCAGGTCGCCGGGGTGGACGAGGTGGGCGGCGGCGCCGTTGATGCCGATCACGCCGGACCCGCGCTCACCCGCGATGGTGTAGGTCTCCAGGCGGGCGCCGTTGGTGATGTCGACGATGTGCACGAGCTCGCCGGGCAGCAGGTCGGCGGCGTCCAGCAGGTCGGCGTCGACGGTCACCGATCCCACGTAGTGCAGGTCGGCCTGGGTGACCGTGGCGCGGTGGATCTTGGACTTGAACATGGTGCGCAGCATGCGAACTCCCGAGAATGACGGCTCCCTGCCCGCGGCGCGGGTCAAGGGCTGCCGCAAGGGTACCGCCGGGCGTGTCGCGACGTGAGCGGACGGAGGGGATGCGGCACAGCTCACGCGGGGGGTGTGGCGAGCCCGCCCGACGCCCGCGGCGCCGTCGCCGAAGAGGGCCGTGCGGCGGGGGCCGGGTTCGGCGGTCAGGCCGTAGCGCAGCAGGACGGCGACGTCGAGCCGGGCCGGCTCGACGTCGGTGCGGTTCGGCGAGGGGTGCCGACGTCCATGGCGAGGCCTCGGGTGTCGTTTCCGCGACACGACCCGTGAGGGCCGCCGGGTCACGCGGGAGGGGCGTCGGCCGGAGCAGAATCGGCCGCATGCTGGCCGCGTACATCGAAGAACTCGGTCCCCCCGACGTCATCCGGGTCGGAGAACTCCCCCCTCCCCGGCCGGGACCGTGCGACGTGCTCGTCGACGTCGAGGTGACCGCCGTGAACCAGGTCGACACCTTCGTGCGCTCGGGAGCCTTCAGGACGCCGGTGCCCTTCCCGTTCGTCGTCGGACGGGACCTCGTCGGCACCGTCGCCGAGGCCGGGCCCGGCGCGCCGGGCTTCCGGCCCGGGGACCGTGTCTGGTGCAACAGCCTGGGCCACGCCGGGCGGCAGGGGGCCGCCGCGGAACAGGCCGTGGTGCCCGCGGACCGGCTGCACCGGCTGCCCGACGGCGTCGACGCCGTGGAGGCGGTGGCCCTCTCCCATCCCGCGTCGGCCGCCCACCTCGCGCTGTTCACCCACGGCGGGCTGCGGGCGGGGGAGACCGTCTGCGTCCTCGGCGCCGCCGGCAACGTGGGCAGCGCCGCCGTGGTGCTGGCCGCACGGGCCGGAGCGCGCGTGGTGGCCGTGGCCTCGGCACGGGACGCCGGCCACTGCCGCTCCCTCGGCGCCGGACACGTGGTCGACTACCGCGACCCCGACGCGCCCGCGCTGATCCGCTCGGCCGCGCCCGGCGGGGTCGACCTGTACGTCGACACCTCGGGACACAACGACCTGGAGGAGGCGGTGGAACTGCTCGCCCCGCGCGGCCGCGTCGTGGTCCTGGCCGGCCTGCGCAGCCGGCCCGTGCTGCCGGCCGGACCGCTCTACCTGAAGGACGGGTCGGTGCGCGGCTTCACCATCTCCCACGCCCGGGCCGACGAGGTGGCCGAGGCGGCCGCCCGCGTAGGCGCCGTGATGGCCGAGGGACTGCTGCGCCCGCGGGCCGTCGAGGTCCTGCCGCTGAGCGCGGCGGCCGAGGCGCACCGCAGGATCGAGCGGGGCGAGGTGCGCGGCAAGCTGGTGCTGAGAGTGGCCGAACCCGCCGGGTGAGGGCGCCCGGGAGGGCCGCGCGCCAACTGCTCTGTCCGCATGGGGAGATGATTCCGGAGGGAATTGATTCCCTGCATTTGGCGTGCATAAGATGCATGAGTGACGGCGAATCAAGAAAATGATTCGCCGCGATACGGATCAGAACGGGGAGGTGGATCATGAGCGGGTACCTCGTGGAGGCATACGCGCGGTCCGTCTCCCCCCTCCCGGCCCCCGCGCCGGGCGCCGTGCCGCCGCAGGCCGACCGCGTTCGCGCGAGTGTGGTGCGGCTCAGCTGTTGTCGCTGTTGTTGTCGCCGCTGTTGTCCGGCTGACATCGCCTCCGTCTAGCGACCGCGTCACCCTTCCGGCCGACGCGCGGCGCGCGCGGCCCTGCCTGTGTCAGGCCTTTCTCCGCTGAGTCCGATCCGTTCGGACCGACATGTTCTCGATCTCCTTCCGGCTTGCGGCGCCCTGCCGACGGCCGGCCGGCTACCGGTGCCCGCCGGGCGGTGGCGCGGATCATATTCGGGAACGGTCATGTGATCCACCCCCATTCTGCCGACGCGCACTCCGTCCCGCCGCGGACGTGGGGCGTCCGCCTGCGACCCGGAGCGTTATGACCAACGTACTCACCCGAGCCCTCCCCGCCGTGCCACGCCGGGGCCGGCCGTCCCGGTCCCTGATCATCGGCGCCGGCCTGGTGGTGTCGCTGCTGTCCGTGGCGCTGTCGGTCGTCGTCGGTACGGCGGGCATTGGACTGGGCGACGTCTTCCACACGATCGCCATCCACCTCTTCGGCGTCCCGTCGACCGACAGCTTCCGCCGGACCGAGGTCATTGTCACCGAACTCCGCCTGCCACGCGCTCTGTTGGCGTTCCTGGCCGGCGCGGCCCTGTCCGTCTCCGGGGTCGTCATGCAGGGGTTGCTGCGCAATCCGCTGGTCAGCCCCTACACCCTGGGGCTCTCACCGGCGGCGTCCTTCGGAGCGGCGCTGGCCATCATGCTCTCCAACAAGGCCGGGAACACGCCGTCCTCGCTCGTGACGATCCTCAGCGCCCTCGGCTTCAGCCTCGTCGTCTCCCTGATCGTGCTGGGCGTGGCGTCGATGAAGCGGATGAAGGCCGTGACCCTGCTCCTGGTCGGCATGGCGTTCTTCCAGCTCTTCGAGGCGCTCACCTCGGCCACCCAGTTCTTCGCCGACGAGAACACGCTGGCCGAGATCGTGCACTGGACCTTCGGCTCGGTGAACGACGCCACCTGGCACCAGGTGCTGGTCGTGTCCGTGCTGCTGGCGGTCACCCTGCCGTACCTGTTCGCCCGGGCCAAGGCCCTCAACGCCATCGCGTTCGCCGGCGACGACGCGGCGGCCAGCCTCGGCGTCAACGTCAGCCGCACCCGCCTGGTCCTCATCGTGGTGGTGGTCGTCCTGACCGCGGTCGTCGTGTCCTTCACCGGTGTCATCGGCTTCGTGGGACTGGTCGGTCCGCACATCGCGCGCCTGGTGGTGGGCTCGGACCACCGCTACCTGCTGCCGTTCGGGGCCATCGCCGGCGGCCTGCTCATCCTCTACGCCGACGTGGTCGGCCGGGCCGTGCTGTCGCCGGTCGTGATCCCGGTCGGCATCGTCGTCGCGCTCATCGGCGCACCGCTGTTCATCAACCTCGTCCTGTCGAAGGGAACGCTGGCCCAGTCATGACGCTCTCCGTCGAAGGCGTGGCCTTCTCCTACTCCCGCTCCCGCGCCGTGCTGCACGACGTGAACCTGACCGTACGACGAGGAGAGTTCGTGGGCCTGCTCGGCCCGAACGGCTCCGGCAAGTCGACGCTCACCAAACTCCTCGCCCGGGTCAACCGCCTGCGCACCGGGTCGATCAGTTTCGAGGACCGGCAACTCGGCCGGCTGCGGATGAGCGAACACGCCAAGGTGGTCGCCTACGTCCCGCAGTCGGGAGAGCCGACCTTCCAGCTGTCGGTACGCGAGTCGGTCCTGCTGGGCCGGACGCCGTACTTCGGCATGCGGCCGCGCCGCGCGGACTGGGAGGTCGTCGACGCCGCGATCGAACACATGGGGCTGACGGACATGGCCTCCCGCTCCGTGGGCGACCTCAGCGGCGGCCAGGCGCAGCGGGTGCTGGTCGCCCGGGCCGTCGCACAGGAGCCGGAGATCCTGCTCCTCGACGAACCCACCAGCGCGCTGGACCTGCGCTACCAGGTCGAGACCCTGCGCCACGTACGCGACCTGACCCGCGGCCGGAACCTCGTCTCGCTGATCGCCATCCACGACCTCAACCTCGCGGCCCGCTTCTGCGACAAGGTCGCGATCCTCCAGGGCGGCCGGATCGTCGCGTTCGGCAGGCCGAACGAGGTCTACGACCGGGAACTGCTGGAGGAGGTCTACGGCCTCGAGGTCGACCTCTTCGAACGCGACGGCGCGGTCCAGGTGCACCCCGTCATCGAAGCCCGTCCCGGCACCGCACCGCACGGCCACGCACCGCTTCCCGCGTCCGCCCTGACCTGACGTTCCGCGTCGCCTTCACCCATGAGGAGAGAAGTGAACCATCCATCCACCCGCCGGCTGCGCGCGGTCGCCGCCGCGGCCCTGCTGACCGTCACCGCCCTGCTCGCGACCGCGTGCGGCGCCCAGAACGGCGACGACGGGACGGCCGGGCGGTCCGGAACACGGTCCGGCGCGTCCTTGGTCACCGTCACCGACAGCGCCGAGCGCACGGTCGAGTTCCCGGACGGCCCGGTCGGCAAGGTCGCCCTCGTCGGCGGCTTCAACGTCGACCTCGCGCTGGCCCTCGGCGCCCGCGACCAGATCGTCGGCATCGACGACAAGACGATCGCGCAGGAGAACTTCGCCGACTTCCCCTCGAGCCTGTCCATCGGGGCGAGTTCCGACGCGCTGAACTACGAACGCATCATCCAGAGCGGCGCGGAGGCCGTGGTGATGTACGGCAACCAGCCGTGGCAGGCCGCGGAGTCGTCGCTGAAGTCGTCCGGCGTGCAGGTGCTGGTCGTGAGCTCCTGGGTGGCCCAGGACTGGAAGACCAACGTGGAACTCCTCGGCAAGGTGCTGGGGCGCGACAAGGAGGCCGCCAAGGTGCTGGCCTTCACCGACAAGGTCGAGGCGCTCACCGCCCGGGCCGGCAAGGAGCAGACCCGGGCCACCGCCTACTACGAGGACAAGGCGGGCCGGACCAGCGGCGAGGAGGGCGGCAAGACCCTGGCGTTCGGCCAGGCCAACGTCCGGAGCATCTTCGCCGACAGCCCGGGCAACACCATCGACTCCGAGCCGGCCGCGGTGCTGGCGGCGGACCCCGACGTCATCGTCGTGGAGACCGACAACGTGTACGGCGGGCGGTCCGAGGCGGAGTACGAGGAGATCGCCGACAAGCTGCTCGCCCGGCCGGGCTGGAAGAAGCTGAAGGCCGTCCGCAACGGCAAGCTGTTCCTCTTCAACCCCTGGGCGTTCGACCTGGCGGGCAACCAGATCTCGCCGCTCTTCTTCGCGACGTTCGCCTACCCTGACCGCTACCAGGACGTAGACCCGCTGTCCGTCGTGGAGGAGTGGTCCAAGGACTACATCGGCGCCACGGAGTTCACGCCACAGGGCTACGTGTATCAGGTGGAGGCGCAGTGACCCGGCGCGTCCGGACGGGACCCGTGCCGGTCCGGCCCCGGACGCGCCCCCTGCCGTGCCACGAGGAGCAGAAGAGAGGGGCAGCGCCCGCCGGCCCGGCCCGCCGTGACGCCCGAACCGGCGCACGGACCGACCGGCCCGAGGACCACGCGGGCGAGAGAGACGATGGACAAGACGCACGAGAACGACACCCCGTACGCCGTCGACGCCGGCCAGGCCGGGCCGACCGACGACTGGCTGGTCCGTCACATCGCGGAGGCCGGTTCGGCCGAGTCCGTCGTGCCGCTGCTCGAACGCAGAATCCGTGAAGGAGCGATCCCGCCGGGCACCCGGCTGCCCACGATCCGCACGCTGAGCGAGCGGACCGGGGTCAGCTTCCGCAACATCCGCGACGCCGTCGCGGTGCTGCGCGGCAAGGGCCTCGTCGAGACCCGCCGACGGGGCGGCACCGTGGTGGCCGATCCACGCGCCGCGCGCCCGGCGCCCGCCGCCGAACCCGCCGCCCCGACCGACCCGGTGAACACGGCCGGCGAGCTCGCCCAGGCCTCGTCGGACCCCGGGCTGCTGCCGGACCTGACGGACGCCCTGGCCGCCGGCCTGCGCACCCCCCAACTGCACTCCAACGTCCGGCAGTACATCACCGACCGGCTGCGCACGGTCGCCCAGCGGGACTGGCCGTTCGAGGCCGAGGCCTACATCGCCGGGGGCAGCGGCGCGGAGGCCGCGCTGCTGTGCGTCGGCACCCTGGCCGCGCCCAGCGGGAAGCTCGCCGTCGACGTCCCCGCCAACCCCGGTCTGCTCGACCACATCCGGCGGCTGGGACTGGAGGTCTTCCAGGTGCCCGCCGACGAGGAGGGGGCCGACCCGGACGCACTGGCCGCGGCCCTGCGGCAGGGCGCCCGCACCTACCTGTTCCAGCCCACCGGACCGTACGCCATGACACCGCCCGCCACCCCCGCGCGCGTCCGGCAACTCGCCGACGTCATCGCCGCGTTCGACGACGTCCTCGTGGTCGAGGACGACGCGGTGGGCCCCCTCGCGAACGTCGCGGGCCCGACGTTCGGCACCGTCCTGCCGGGCCAGGCCGTCCGGGTGCGGTCCTACTGCCGGTCCTACGGCGCCGATCTGCGGACCTCGGTGATCGGCGGCCCCCGGGCGGCGGTGGAGCGCATCCGCGACAACCGCAGCTACGGACTGGCCGTCAACAGCCGCATCCTGCAGGAGGCGCTCGCCCACCTCATCGAGAGCCCGGCCACCGCCCGCAGGCTCAAGCGGGCCCGCGGGGTGTACGCCGGACGCAAGGCGGCGCTGGCCGACGCGCTGCTGCGCCGCGGCATCCCCAGCCGCTCCGGCCCCAACGCCCAGTTCCTCTGGGTCGAGGTGAACAACGAGGCCGACACCCTGATCGACCTCGCCACCGCCGGCTACTCGGTCGGCGCGGGCAGCCGCAGCTTCGTCGAGCCGCCCGCGACCGGCCACCTGCGCATCGCCACGCTCCGGCTCCCGGACGACACGGCGGCCACCGACCGGCTCGCCGACGCGATCGGGCGCGCGATGCACGGCCAGATGCGAGACCTCTATGCCTAGACCCGAACCGAAGGAGACCAGCGTGCCCGGACCGTCGCGAGCGGCACTCGGCCTGAACCTGAACGTCAAACCGGCCGGCTCGCACCCGGCCGCCTGGCGCCACCCCGCCGTCGACCTGGCGGAGATCAACGACATCGACGCCCTCCTGGACATCGCCCGCACCGCGGAGCGAGGCGGGTTCGACGCCCTGTTCCTCGCCGACAAGCTCACCTTCTCCCGGGAGGCCGCCGCCGTGGCCCCGGCGTTCGAGCCGCTCACCCTGCTGTCCGCCCTGGCGGTGGGCACCAGCCGCATCGGCCTCATCGGCAGCGTCTCGACCACCTACTCCGACCCCTTCGTCGTGGCCCGCCAGACCGCGTCGCTGGACCGGATCAGCCGCGGCAGGCTCGGCTGGAACGTGGTGACCAGCGCCATCCCGGCCGCGGCCCGCAACTTCGGCCAGGACGACCTCCCCAGCCACGACGAGCGCTACCGCCGGGCGGACGAGTTCGTGACGGCCGTCAAGAAGCTCTGGGACAGCTGGGAGGACGACGCGATCGTCCAGGAGCGCGGGAGCAACCGGTACGTCGACCCGGAGAAGATCCACCCCGTCGACCACGCCGGCGAGCACTTCCGGATCGCCGGCCCGCTCAACTCGCCGCGCCCGCCGCAGGGATGGCCGGTCATCGTTCAGGCCGGCTCGTCGGACTCCGGGCGCACGCTGGCGGCCCGGCACGCCGACTCCGTCTACACGGTCGTCAGCACGATCGACGAGGGCGTCGCGTTCCGCGCCGACCTGCGCGCCCGGGCGGCCGCCGAGGGGCGCGACCCGGACTCCGTGCGGGTGTTCGCCGGTTTCCGCGTGCTCGTCGCCGCCACCACGGCCGAGGCCCGGGCGCTCGAGCGCGAGCTGAACAGCCTGGTCGACCCTCGCCATGTCCTCGGGCAGATAGCCCTGTTCAGCGGGTACGACCTGCGGCACCTGTCGCTGGACGCCCCGCTCCCTGCGGTGCCGCCGGTGGAGAGTTCCCAGGCCTACCGCTCGCACCTGCAGGCCGTCCACCGCTTCGTGCAGGAGCGACGCCCCCGCGACGTCCGGGAGTTCGTCGAAGGGCTCGGCGGAGGACTCGGCGCGGACAACCTGCTGGTCGGGGACGCCGCGACGGTGGCCGACGAACTGGAGGCGTGGTCGCGGGCCGGGGCGCTGGACGGGGTCAACCTCCAGCCGGAGCTGCTGCGTCAGGGCACCCACGCGCTGGTCGAGCACCTGGTGCCGGAACTGAGGCGGCGGGGCCTGCGCCCGCCGGACTACACGGGGACCACCCTGCGCCGGCACTACGGGCTCGCCCGTCCGGAGCGACGGTCCGAGGCGGCCGCCGTCCATGGCTGAGACAGGGACGTCACCCGCGCCGACGCGCGGCGGGCCGGCCGCGGGCACGGCCGAGCGCGTCGTCGTGGTCGTCGGCGGCGGCTTCCGCGGGACCTCGGTCCTCGAGCGGCTGGCGGCGAACGCCGGCGAGTTCCGCCCTCCCGGCGGGCGGCTGCGGATCGTCACCGTCGACGAGCACCCGCCCGGGCCGGGCCGCATCTGGCGCACCGACCAGTGCGCCGCCCTGCTCATGAACACCCCCGCCTCCGCCTTCACCGTATGGCTCGACGCGTCGGTCAGCTCCCCCGGGCCGAGGACGGCGGGGCCCAGCCTGTGGGAGTGGCAGCGGCTGGTCGCCGCGGCCCTGACCGGGCCGACGGCCGGCCGAGGCCGCACGGCGTCGACGACGAACGCCGGCCGCACCGTGCTGACCGGCGAGCTGGCCGCCGACCTGGCCCGGCGGCCCGAACTGGCCGACTTCGTCCGGGCGGCGACGCCGCACTCCTACACCCCCCGGGTGCTGCTCGGCCACTACCTGCGCTGGTGCCACGAGACGGTGGTCGCCTCGCTCCCCGAGGGCGTGCGCCACGAGTGGCGGCGTGAGCGCGTCACCGACGTCGAGCCGGACGGGGCGCGCTACCGGGTCCTTCTCGCGGGCCGGTCCGCTCCGCTCGTCGCCGACGCCGTCGTCCTGTGCACCGGCTGGTCGATGCCGGCCCACCGCCCGGCGTCCGGCCCCCGGCAGGCCGGCATCCGGCGGCTGCGCGGCGACAACGCGAGCGACCAGGACCTCGCCGCGGCGGAGCCGGGCGCGGACGTCGTGGTCGAAGGGCTCGGACTGAGCTTCTTCGACACGGCCACCCTGCTCACCGTCGGCCGCGGCGGCCGCTTCGTGCCCGACGGCACCGCCGCGTCCGGGCTGCGCTACGAACCGTCCGGCTCCGAACCGGTGCTGCACGCCACCTCGCGCCACGGCCTCCCGTACCGGAGCCGTCCGGGCGCCGAGGTGCCGGACGGCGACAGCGGGCACCGGTTCCTTCGCGAGGCGCTGCGCCGTCAGCCGCGCCCGGGGGACTTCGGCCACCTGGGCCCGGCGATCCTGCGCGACACGCTCTGGGACCACTGCACGCACCTGGCGACGACCCACCCCGGCGCGCTCGCCGTCCCCCTGCCCCGGCTGCGGGACGCGCTCGCCGCGCTGCCTCCCGACGGGGCCGAGTGGCGGGCCGTCCTCGCCGAGGCGGTGCCCGACCCGGCGCACCGGCTCGACCTGGACGAGGACGCCGCCCTCGCACGGCGGGAGTGGGCCGGCCCGGAGGCGTTCGCGAGCGCGGTCCGCGGCCGTCTCCTGGCCGATCTGGCCGAGACGGCCAAGGGGGCCGCGAGCAGCCTCAAGGTGGCGCACCGCTCCTTCGGCAAGGCCCGCGGACTCCTGGTCGCCGCGGTGGAGGACGGCGGACTCACGGCGGAGGCCTACTTCGGGGACCACGCCCGCTTCGTCGACCTCGCCTTCCGCCTCAACAACGGCCCGCCGCCCGTACGCCTGCGGCAACTGCTGGCCCTGCACGACGCGGGCCTGGTCACCTTCCTCGGACCGCGCGCGGCCCCGAACGGCGAGCTGGGCCCCGACGGGCGTGAGACATGGACGTCGCCGCGGGTGCGCGGCGGCGGGGTACGGGCCGAGGTGGTGATCGAGGCGCGCGTGGCGACGCCCGACCTGCGCACCGGCTCCGACCCGCTGCTGCGGAGCCTGCGGCGCCGAGGGCTCGCGGACGTCTTCCACCTGACGTCGGCCCACGGACCGGTCCCCACCGCCGCACCGCGGGCCGAACCGCTCACCGGCCGGCTGCTCGAAGCGGCCGGAGGCGAGCGCCCGGGTCGGGCGCCCGCGCTCTACGCCTTGGGCGTGCTCATGCGCGACAGCCGGGTGAACTCGCTGGCCGCGCCCGCCCCGCACGCCGACGCCGTGGCGCTGCGCGAGACGGACCGCACGGCCCGCGGCGTGCTCGCCGGACTGTGGGCCGCCCCCTTCCACGGCGAGGAATCCGCCGTGGCCGAACCCGCCGCGGCCGAACCCGCCGTGGCCGAACGCGTCGTGGCCGAACGCGTCGTGGCCGGCGCAGGAGGAGAACGATGACGGACACCCGGACGCGCCGGGCAGTGATCTCGGCCGAACGACTGCTGGAGGAACTGGAGCGCGGCCGCGACGTGGTCCTGCTCGAGGTCGGACGGGAATCCCCGCACGCCCCGGGCCCGGAGGAACGGCTGCCGGGAGCCCACTACGTCGACCTGCCCACGGAGCTCGCGGGTCCGCGCCGCCCCGGCTCCGGCAACCACCCGCTGCCGGACCCGGACGCGCTCCAGCAGCGGGTCCGGAGCTGGGGGATCGACGAGGACTCACTGGTCGTGGTGCACACCCGCGCCGAAGCCTCCCTGGCCGCGCGGGGCTGGTGGATCCTCGCCTGGGCCGGCGTGCCCGACGTCCGCTACCTGGACGGGGGAGTCGGCGCCTGGATCGCCGCGGGCGGCCGCCTCGGAGGCGGGCGGCCGTCGGGGCGCGACGGCCGCTTCACGGTGACCCCCGGCTCGATGCCGACGCTCGACGCCGACGGAGCGGCGCGACTGGCGCGCACCGGCAGGCTGCTGGACGCCCGCCAGGCCGCCGCGTACACGGGTGAACCGGGCGGGCCTGGCGGGCCGGGCGGAGGGCACATCCCCGGCGCCCTGAGCCTGCCGGGGGCCGCGAACCTCGGCGCGGACGGGCTGCTGGAAGGACCGGAGGACCTCCGGGAGCGCTATGCCGCGCTGGGCGTCGCCGAAGGGACCGGGACCGGCCTGTACTGCGGCGGCGGCGTCGCCGCCACCCTCGGCGTCCTCGCCCTGACCACCATCGGAGTCCCGGCCGCGCTGTACCCCGGCTCGTGGTCCGAGTGGAGCTCGGACCCCACCCGGCCCGTGGCGACCGGCGAACAGCCGGGCTGACGGCGGCACATCGGCCGGGCCGGCCGCGCGCCGGACCCGGCCACGGAAGAGAACAGACAAGAAGGAGAAGGACGCATCGCATGGAATACACACGCCTGGGCAAGTCCGGCCTCACCACCTCGCGGCTGATCATCGGCTGTATGAGCTTCGGCGAGCCGAACCGCGGCCCGCACCCGTGGTCCATCGGCATCGACGAGGCGCGCCCGGTCGTCCGCGCGGCGCTGGACGCCGGCATCACCTGCTTCGACACGGCGAACGTCTACTCCGACGGGACGAGCGAGGAGATCCTCGGCGCCCTCGTGCGGGAGTTCGGGGTGCGTGAGGAGGTGGTGATCGCGACCAAGGTGAACGGCCGCATGGGTCCGGGGACCAAGGGCGGCGGGCTGTCGCGCGGCGCCATCCTGAGCCAGGTCGACGCGAGCCTGCGCCGCCTGGGCACCGACTACATCGACCTCTACCAGATCCACCGCCTGGACCGTTCGGTGCCGGTGGAGGAGACCCTCCAGACCCTCGACGACCTGGTCCGCTCCGGCAAGGTCCGCTACATCGGGGCCTCCTCCATGCACGCCCGTGAGTTCGTCCGCGCGCAGTACACGGCGGACCTGCACGGCTGGACCCGCTTCGTGTCGATGCAGGACCAGTACAGCCTGCTGATGCGGGAGGAGGAGCGGGAGATGCACCCGTTCTGCCAGGAGGAAGGCATCGGTGTGATCCCGTGGAGCCCGCTGGCCCGTGGCCGGCTGGCCCGCGAGTGGGGCACGGTCACGCACCGGCTCGAGACGGACGGTCCGGGCGCCACCTTCTACAACCAGGCGCAGGAGTCGGACCGCGCCGTCGTGGAGGAGGTGGGCGCGGTCGCGGCCGAGCGGGGCCTCACCCGGGCGCAGGTGGCGCTGGCGTGGAACCTGCACAAGCCGGCGGTCAGCGCTCCGATCGTCGGGGTGAGCAGGGTCGAGCAGCTCGAGGAGCTCCTCGGGGCGATCGACGTCAAGCTCGACGCGGACGAGACCGCGCGTCTCGAGGCCCCGTACACGCCGCGTCTGCCGGTCGGTTTCTGAACGGAATTCCGTACGGCCCGCCGTTCGTGAATCATTTCCCGGTCATGAATCTTTTGATTCGGCTTTCAGGAATCGATTCGGGGTTGTGTCCGGCGGGACCGAAGAAATAGCGTTGCAAACGGCGGACGGGTGTCCTGTCAATTGTAAGGAAAATTACGGGGTGCCCGTTCCGCCGGATCATCGCCCCCCGATCATTTTCACGTAGAGGAGAAACACGGACATGGCCGAGCCGCAGACCCGCGTCGTCCACCACACGGACCAGTTGATCGAGCCCGACGTGGCCGAGAGGAAGCGCCAGGAAGGAGCCCTCTTCATCGACGTGCGCCGGAACCGGCCGGACGCCCCGCAGGGCGACATCGAAGGCGCCGTCAAGGTCGACAAGGCGCGCGCGGACGAATTGCTCGCCCCCGATTCCGCGCAGCTGGTCGAGCAGCTCTCCGAACTGCCGGACGGCGGGGAGATCGTGGTCTTCTGCAATTCCGAATTCGGCTCCGATCCCATCGTGGACAAACTGAACGAGTACGGCTACCGAAATGTCACCCACGTCAGGGGTGGATTCCGGCGCTGGCACGCCGAGGCCCTTCCGGTCGTCGATGCGGCAGTGCCCGACGGTTCTCGCTGATGGCCGCGGAACGACCACGCCGCGTCCATCTCGCGCTGTCTGTCGGGCGGCCCGCCGGCCAGCTCTGGCGGCGCAAGGACAGCCGCGTCGAGGAGGCGTTCTCGCTGTCCCTGCTGTCCGATGTCGCCCGGGCCGCCGAGGACGCGAAGTTCGACACGCTGTTCCGCGCCGACAACATGCGGCTCGACCCCTCACGGGTGCGGGTCAGCGGCCCGCCGCACCACCTGGAACCGATGGTCGTCCTGTCGGCGCTGGCGGCCCGCACCGAACACATCGGCCTCATCGGCACGGCGTCGACCACCTTCAACGCCCCGTACACCCTGGCCCGCCAGTTCGCGAGCCTGGACCACCTCAGCGGTGGCCGGGCGGGGTGGAACATGGTCACGTCCACGGTCGGCGAGGAGAACTACGGCGACCAGCCGCTGCCGCCCAAGGCCGAACGGTACGCCCGCGCACGGGAGTTCGTGGAGGTCGCCGTCGGGCTCTGGGAGAGCTGGCAGCCCGACGCGCTGGTCCTCGACCGCGAGACGGGCGTCTTCGCCGACGAGACGCGGATCCGCCCGATCCGCCACCGCGGTGAACACTTCCAGGTCGAGGGGCCGTTGAACATCCACCGCCCGCCCCAGGGCAGGCCGGTGCTGGTGCAGGCCGGACGCTCCGAGGAGGGCCGGGACTTCGCGGCCACCCACGCGGACGTGATCTTCGCCGCCGCCGACGACATCGGCGGCGCCCAGGCGTTCTACGCCGACATGAAGGACCGGGCCCGGCGCAAGGGGCGGGACCCGGAGAGCCTGAAGATCCTGCTGGGCACCCATGTCGTCCTCGGGGCCACCGAGGCCGACGCGCGGGCGCTGGAGAGGGAATGGGTCGACGGCATCGACATCGGCAAGGCGGTGGACTACCTCCAGACGGTGGTGAGTCCGCACCTGCGGCTGGCCGAACTGCCCCTGGACGAGCCGATACCCGTCACGCTGCTGGAGGAGGCCGAGGCGCTCGGTGACGAGCGCCACCAGCGGGGCGCCTCCTGGCTGCGCACCCACCACCGCGGCACGCTCCGGCAGCTGGCGGTCAGGCACCGGCAGAACAGCCTGCACCTCGGCTTCACCGGCACACCGGAGAAGGTGGCCGGCGATCTGGCCGCGCTCTTCCGGGCCAGGGCCGCGGACGGCTTCGTCCTGTCGCACAGCCACGTGCCCGAGGGCCTGGAGCTGCTGACCCGGGGCGTGACCGAGGAGCTGCGCCGCGCGGGCCTCTTCCGGCACGACTACGAGGGGCCGACCCTCAGGCACCACCTCGGCATCGCCTGAAGGACGGCCCCGGCCCGCCGGGGGACGGTCAGTGCGGCATGTCGTCCAGGGCGGTGGGGATGCCCGCGACGTCCGGCGGCTCGGCCACCATCAGGGCGACCGGGCCGCCGGGCAGGTCCGCCTCGGCGACGAGGCGGAAACCGCCGTCCCGGTAGCGGGCGACCGCGTCGGCGTCCTCCAGGGCGGGAGCGGCCAGGACGCGACGGCAGTCGGGATCGCCCGCGAACAGGGCGGCGGTGAGCGGGGGCAGCAGGGCCGCGCACGTCGCCCGGTCGCCGTCGGTCCGGACGGCGAGGTCCCGGGCGCCCACCGGGTAGGCGTGGCGCAGCGGGAGGCCCAGGACGCGGGCCAGCTCGACGCGCACGGACGGCTCGCCCGACCCGTCGGAGCGGGTGGCGGTCCAGACGCCGGGCCCGTCGGGCCGTAGCGTCCAGCCCTCGGCGGCGGGGACCGGCGGCGGGGGGACGTCGGCGTGGTGCACGGTGGCTCCTCTCAGTCGTCGGCGGCCAGGGACCGCAGCGGCGCCTTGGCGAGCTTGCCGCTGGCGTTGCGCGGGAGTTCGTCGACGACGATGACGCGGGTGGGCAGCTTGTAGCGGGCGAGGTACCGGCCGGCGAACTCACGGACCTCCTCCACGGTCGGCGCCGGGGTGCCCGTGACGCAGGTGATCACGGCGACCACGGTCTCGCCCCACCTGGCGTCGGGCACGCCCACCACGGCAGCCTCCGTCACACCGGGGAACTCGGCCAGCACGCGCTCGAGTTCGGCCGGGTACACGTTCTCCCCGCCGGAGATGATCATCTCCTTGAGGCGGTCCACCACGTACAGGTAGCCGTCCTCGTCGAGATAGCCGATGTCGCCGGAGTGGAACCAGCCCGCGGAGTCGAATGAGGCCGCGGTCGCGGCCGGGTTGTCCCAGTAGCCGCGGGTCACGTTGGCGCCGCGGACGCAGATCTCGCCGCGCTCCATCGGCTTGTCGACACTCTCGCCGGTGGCCGGGTTCTTCAGGCAGACGTCGGTGAACGGCATCGGGATCCCGGCCGAACCGGTCCTGCCCAGGGTGTGCTCGGCGGGGAGGTAGGTGGCGAAGGGCGCCGTCTCCGTCATGCCCCACGCCTGCTGGAGCATCACGCCGTGGGCGTTCGCCCAGGTGCGGATGAGCTGCGGAGGCACGGCGGCCCCGGCCACGATGCACGCCCGCAGCGAGCCCAGGTCCGCCGCGGCGAAGTCGGGGTGCTGGGACAGGTCGGCGAACATGGCGGGCACCGCGAACAGCGAGTCGACGCGGTACCGGGCGATGTCCCGCAGGGTGCGCCCGGCGTCGAAACGGCGGCGCACCACGACCGTGCCGCCGCGCAGCAGGGCGCGCAGGGTGAGCGCGTTGAGGCCGCCGATGTGGAACAGCGGGGCCACCGCCAGGTTCACGTCGTGCGGGCGGGTGTCCACCATGCCGTCCACGTTCACCGCGTTCCACCACACGTTGCCGTGGGTGAGCATCACGCCCTTGGGGCGTCCGGTGGTGCCGGAGGTGTACATCAGGACCGCGAGGTCGTCCTCGCCGCACGGCTGCGGGTCCCGGTCGGAGCCCTCCCCGGCGGCCAGGCCGGCCAGGGCACGCCAGGAGGCGGCCCCGCCCTCCGCGGGGCCGGCGCCCGCCAGGACCCGGAGGCGCACCGGGGTCTCGCCGAGGACGGACTCGGCGATCTCGCGGTGGCCCTCCTCGGCGACCAGGGTGTGGGCGCCGCAGTCGGTGAGGATGTGCCGGATCTCGTCCGCGGCGAGACGGAAGTTGAGCGGGACGTACACCGCGCCCAGGTGGTGCGCGGCGAGCATCGTCCGGAAGAAGTCGGCGCTGTTCAAACCGAGATAGGCGACGCGGTCACCGCGCCGCACCCCGCCCTCCGCCAGCCCTCGGGCCAGGCGCCGTACCGAGTCGGCCAGCGCGGCCGCGGTGATCTCCTGCTCCTCGTCGACGAGGGCGATGCCGGCGGGGGCGTAGCGCGCGCGGCGGTACAGCGCGGTGGCCGGGCTGATGTCGACCTGTGCCATGGACGGCTCCTTCGGTGCTCATGGCGTGGCGTGTGCGTGAGGGGACGGCGGGCGGGGGCCGGCCGGGCCGAGGGGAACGGCGGCGTCAGAGTCCGGCGCCGCCCGCCGGGTGGCCGAAGCCGCGGACGGCGATGCCGCCGTCGACCGGGAGGACCGCTCCGGTGATGTTCCCGGCGTCGCGGCGGGAGGCGAGCAGGACGTAGGAACCGGTGAAGTCCTCCGGCTCCACGCTGGACTCGTACAGCGGGATCATCGGCAGGTCCTCGCCCCGGGCGCGGGCCTCGTCGCGCCGGGCGAAGGACGCCTCCAGCGAACGGTCCTCCAGCCCGAGGCTCTCCGGGCCGCGCAGCTGGGTGCGCATGCCGCCGCAGGCGACGCCGTTGACCCGGACCCGGGGGGCGAGCTCGTAGGCGAACTCGCGGACCAGGCCGAGGCAGGCGTGCTTGCTGGCGGTGTACAGCGGGCCGCCGCCGTTGGTGTGGAAGGAGGAGTTGGACAGCGTCATCACGATCGCGCCGCGGGACTTCACCAGCTCCCGCCAGGCCGCCTCCACGGCCAGCAGGTATCCCTTGACGTTGACCCCGAAGATCTCGTCGAAGGCGGTGGCGAGGGCGTGGCCGTCGAGCCGGGTGACGCTGCGGTGGTAGTCCCAGATGCCGGCGTTGGGCACCAGGACGTCGAGCTTGCCGAAGCGGTCCACCGCGGCGGCGACGGCCGCGTGCAGGTCGTCCGGGGAGCGGACGTCGCCGGTGGTGGTGAGGATCCGGTCCGCGTACACCGGGCCCGCGGCCTCCTCGACCTCCTTCAGCCGGTCGGCGTCCCGGTCGAGCAGGACGACGTTCGCGCCCTCCGCGAGGTAGCGCAGGGCGACGGCGCGGCCGAGGCCGGAGGCGCCGCCGGTGATCAGCGCGGTGTCGCCCCGCAGCCAGCCGTCGGTGCGCGGCGTCACCGCGCTCACGCCCGGCCGCCGAGGAAGTCGGTGACGTGGCGCTCGAACTCGGACTGCCGCTCCAGCTGCACCCAGTGGCCGCAGTTGCCGAAGACGTGGAGCTGGACGTCGCGGATGCGGTGCAGCATCAGCTGGGCGCCGTCCAGGGTGATGGTCCGGTCGTCACGGCCCCACAGCAGCAGGGTCGGGCACTTCACCCTGTGGAGGTCGCGCCAGAGCGGGTCCATGCCGTGCCGCTTGGCGAAGGCGGCGTTGTAGCGGTGGTAGAAGTCGATGTGCGACTCGTCCAGGGAGGCCTCGTAGCGGGCCTGGACGGTGTCCTCCCACTTCTTGGGCTCGGCGGTCATGACGCGGATGAAGTCCCGCATCTTCCTCACCGTCGGGCCTTCGCCGTTGTAGTAGCGGAACATCGCCTTCTGGCCCTCGGTGGGCGCCGGGCCGAACGGCAGCCAGCCGCCGCCGGGCGCCATCAGGACCAGCTTCTCGACCCGCTGCGGCGCGGTCATCGCCAGGGAGAGCGCGGCCGCGCCGCCGAGGCTGTTGCCGAGCAGGAAGAACCGGTCGACACCCAGCGCGTCGAGGGTCTGCAGCAGGGCGTCGACGGTGATCTCGGTGATCGAGCGGGCGTCCAGGTCCTCCTGGGTGGGCCGGTAGCTGCCGCCGAAGCCGGGCTGGTCGGGCAGGACGACCCGGAAGTGCCGGGTCAGCCCGGCCAGGTTCTGGTGGTAGTTGGCGACGGCGGAGGCGCCCGGGCCGCCGCCGTGCAGCATCACCAGGACGGGGCCCTGGCCGGCCTCGGAGACGGAGACGGCGCCGAGGGTCGTCTCGACGGTGTGGTGGGTCAGCGGAACGTCGGTCATGGCTGCTCCCGCGGCTCAGAGGAAGGTGCTGATGTTCTTCGCGAGCAGGACGTTCTGCTCGAGGAGGATGTGGCGGCGGGCGATCCTCAGCCGGCCCCGCTCGTCACGGCGGAGCAGGTCGGTGCGGCCGCCTGCGTAGAGGTCGACCTCGCGCTCGAGGCGGTTGCGGTAGCAGAGGAACGCGGACTCGGCGACGTACTCGCCGTCGTTCCCGTCGGGGCGTACCGCGATGTTGGTGACCAGGTGACGGGTGCGCGACGGCGGGTCCTCGGCCCAGGCCATGCCGGAGTCGAAGCGGCGGATCCGCCACTGAAGGCTGGCCTTGGTCTCGTCGAAGATCGCCACCTCGCCCGGGCCGCCGTTCGCCAGGGACTGCTGACGGCGCAGGCGGTTGGTGCGCACCGGGGCCCAGTAGTGCAGGTCGTCGGTGAGCAGCTCCAGCCAGTCGGCGTAGCGGTGCTCGTCGAGCAGGTTCGCCTCGAGGGTGTAGAGCTGCCGCACCTCGAAGTGGAGCAGCATGTCCTCCACGGAGACGGCCGCCCCGGCGGAGGGCCCGGCAAGGGGCTCGGCGGCGTACTCGCCGGAGGGTTCGGCGGAGGGTTCGGTCTCGGGGGCGGTCATCGTTCCTCCCGGACGGGTCGGGCGCGCAGGAGCTTGCGCAGGTCGGTGGCGGGGTCGGCGAGAGCGGCGGCGTCGACCGGCAGTTCACGTCCGACCAGGCGGCGGGCGGCCTGGATGTCGCGGGGCCGGTCGATCGCCGCGGCGGCGACCAGGCGGCCCTGGGCGACACCGAACACGGTGAACGCGCCGTCGGCCGCGTCGCCGCGGACGATCCGGGTCTCGGCGTCCGCCATGGTGCCGACGCCCTCCAGACGGGAACCGTGCCGGTCGGACCAGAACCAGCCGGCCTTCTGGGCGGGCGCGTCCTGGCCGAGCAGCGTGGCGGCGGCCCTCTCCGCGGAGGTGCGGGCGTGGTCCCAGTGCTCGTGGCGGCGGGGCTCGTCGGCGCGGCGGGCGACGTCGCCGATCGCGTACACCGAGGGGTGCGAGGTCCGGTACCCCGCGTCGACCACGACGCCGTTGTCCACCGTGAGACCGGCGGCCTCGGCGAGGGCGGTGTCGGGGACGATGCCGATGCCGGCGATCACGGTGTCGGCGGTGACCGGCTCGTCCAGGCCGGTCACCGCGACCCGCAGGAACTCGCCGTCCCGCTCGATGGACTCGACGCCGCCGTTCAGGCAGCGGATGCCGGCCTCGGCGTGCCGGGCGTGGAGCACGGTCGCGATCTCCGGGCCCACCACGGGCAGCAGCGGTATCTCGGTCGGGTCGATGAGCGTGACCTCGCAGCCGAGGGCGGCGGCCACGGCGGCCGACTCGGCGCCGATCAGACCGGCGCCGACCACGGCGACGCGGGCGCCGGGGACCAGCCTGGGCCGCAGCCGCTCGGCGTCCTCCCAGACGCGCAGCACGTGCACGGCCGGGTCGCCGCCCGGCGTGCGGGGCACCCCGCCGGTGGCGAGCACGATCCGGTCGCCGGTGACCTCGGAGCCGTCGGCGAGGGTCACCCGGCCGGCGTCGGGGTCGAGCGAGGCGACCCGGGCGTCCGTCCGGAAGTCGACCCGCTCGTACCACTCGTCGGGGCGCAGCCGGATGTCCTCCAGGCCGCTCCTGCCGAGCAGGACGTCCTTGGACAGCGGCGGACGGTCGTAGGGCAGGTGGTCCTCGGCGGAGAGGATCACGATGTCGCCGGTGTGCCCGCCGGAGCGCAGCGCGTCGGCGAGGGAGACGGCGGCGAGGCCGCCGCCGACGATCAGGACGCGGTCCACGGTGCTCATGCGGCCGGCTCCTGACCCGGGAACAGGTAGAGCGCGCCGTCGCGCTCCTCCACCTTGTGGCGGCGGGCGGCGAGGGTGGCCGGCATGCACTGCGGCTCGCCCGTCCTCAGGCAGAACCGCGCGCTGTGCAGCGGGCACTCCACCTCGCCGTCCTCGATCCACCCGTCGGCCAGTGAGGCCGAGCCGTGGGAGCAGGTGTCGTCGAGGGCGTAGTAGGCGCCGTCGCTGTGGAAGACGGCGATGTCGTCGTCGTGGCCGGTGGTGTCCCGGTCGACGACCAGGGCCTCGCCGTCCTCGATCCCGCCGGCGTCGGCGACCTTGATGCCGGTCTCGGTGGTGGTCATGACCGCTCCTGGGTGCTGCGCTGCTCGGCGCGCGGCTTCTCGTGCCACGCGGGGGTGTTCATCAGGTCGCGCCAGCGGGTGTAGAAGCCGCGGGCGGCGCCGTCGGAGTAGAGACGGCTCGTGGTGCCGGGGTGGACACCGTCCTCGGTCTCCATGCCGAGCCCCATCTGGTAGTTGAGGGTCAGGCCGCCGGAGACGAAGCCGTGCGCGGTGGCCTGGACCTCGGACCAGTTCTCGCCGTCGTCCTGCTCGAAGATGCCGGTCGGCCCGAAGGTGCGCAGGTTGTACAGGCGCTGCGCGTTCTTGACCTCGTCGGGCATCGATTTGTCGACGAGGGTCCAGGCCCAGACCTCCATCCGGTCCGGGCCCTTGGGGTGCCAGACCCGGATCGAGCCGTTGACCGGGAGGTAGGAGAAGTTCGGGAAGACGGTGGCGTGGCCCGTGGTCATCGGACCCTCCACGCGCTCCTTGCCGAGCCGCTCCCGCAGCTGGTCGTAGTCGTAGTGCCGGTGCACGATCCGGTCGTCGAAGCGGGACTTGGGGTGCGTCGGGAAGCCGGCGCCGTGCCCGTTCGCGTCCGTGTACTGGCGGCCCGGGGTCTGCACGATCTCCTGCTTGGGGCCCTTGCCGGTGGGCGACATGACCATCAGGGCGGAGGCGTGCGAGATGTTGACGTGGTACCAGTCGGAGGCGAACTGCTCGGCGGCGAGCTTCCAGTTGCCCTCCAGGACCCACTTGTGGACGCCGCCGACGACCTCGGTGCCCTCCGGGTCCCGGTCGAGCATGGCGTCCATGTACCAGGTCATCCCGCCGAGCGCCTCGGCCAGCGGGGGCGCCTCGGGGTTCCAGGTGGCGAAGACCAGGCCCTTGTAGGTGTCCAGCTGGGCGACCTCGGCGAGGCCCCAGTCGCGGTTCGCGAAATCGTCCGGGTAGTCGTCGCCGTTGGGGACGTTGACCAGGTTGCCCGAGGTGTCGTACGCCCAGCCGTGGTAGCTACAGGTGAACGCCTTGGCGGAACCGGCGTCGGCGCGGCAGACCCGCATGCCGCGGTGGCGGCACACGTTGAGGAAGGCGCGGATCCTGCGGTCCTTGCCCATGGTCACCAGGACCGGGTCCTCACCCATGTACGTGGTGAAGAAGTCGCCCGGCTTCCTGAACTGGCTCTCGTGCGCGAGGAAGAGCCAGCTCGGGGCGAAGACACGGCGCAGTTCCTGCCGGTAGAGGCCGTTGTCGGAGAAGATCTCCCGGTCGAGCAGGCCGCGGTCGAGGTCGAAGTACTCGCTGACGTCGGCAGCGGGCGCGGGGTCGCGGGGCAGCAGGCTCACGCGTTCTTCCCTTCCTGCTTCTCGGTGCGGTGGTGGCCCCAGAGGCTGGTGCCGGCGGCGCGGACGGCGGGCCACGGGTCGGAGACGGTGATGGCGCCCGTGCCGTACTCGACCTCGAAACCCGAGGGGGTGCGGGCGTAGTACGACACCATCCGGTCGTTGGCGTGGCGGCCCAGGGTCAGCGCCACGCAGTCCTTGGCGCGGGCGGCCTCGTAGGAGCGGCCGACGGTGTCCAGGTCCTCGACCTCGAGCATGAAGTGGAACAGCTCGCCGGGATCGATGTCCTTGCGCAGCGGGCGTTCCGGGTCGATCACCAGACCGGCGAAGGCGAGGGAGTGGTGGCGCGGGTTGCAGTGCAGGAAGGCGATCCGCTTGCGGCCCAGGTCGCAGAAGTCGCTGGGCCGGAAGCCCATCAGCCCGGTGTAGAAGGCGTAGGTCTTCGCGTAGTCGTCGACGTTGAAGACGATGTGGCCGAGGCCCTGCTCGCCGGTGACGAAGCGGACGCCGGTGGGCGAGACGAAGTGGGCGATCTCCAGCTTGGCGCCGTGGAAGAGCTCCACGCGGACACCGTTGGGGTCCTCGAAGTGGATCAGGTCGATGACGTCGCGCTCGGCGAGCAGCTCGGCCGTGGCCTCCTCGAAGGCGACGCCGACGGCCTTCAGCTCCGCACGGGCCTCGGCGAGGTCGGCGGGGCCGGGGACCTCCCAGCCCGCGTAACCGAACTCCTCGCCGTCGGCCCGGTGCAGGGCGATACGCCAGGCGCGGTCGTCGTTGCGCAGCCGGATGCCGTCGGCGGTGTCCGTGACACCCATCCCGAGGACGTCCTCGGCGAAGGCGCGCCATTCCTCGACCTTCGCCGTGCGCAGTCCGAAGTAACCGAGTCCGCTCAGTCGCATGGCGGATCCCTTCTGCTGAGAGGTTGTACGGGCCCGGGGCGTCCGCCTCCCCATCGGCATGCCGCCGGGCCAGGACCACGGGAGCGGTCAGGGGCACGGCGGGTCCCGTCCGCCGCGTCCCCCGCCGCGTGTGGCCTCAGTGGACGCCCGGCGGCGGGTGCCTGCCCAGCGGGTGTGCCGCATCGCGGAACGGACGGTCCGCGCGACGGACGGCCGGCCGCCCGGGAGCGTTCCACCGTCCGGCACGACCGCTGGTGGCCGCGGCGGCGCGCGGTCCAGGGTCGGCGCCGTGCCCCGCGCAGGGGGCCGCGCCGCCCGAAGGAGAACCGCATGCTTGCCGCCGTCGCCGTACGCCAGGACGCCGAGGACCCGCTGAGCGGGCTTGAGCTGCGGGAGGTGGAGGAGCCGAAGGCGCCCGAGGGCTGGGCGCTGGTCCGGGTGAAGGCCGCCGCCCTCAACCACCACGACGTGTGGACCCTGCGCGGTGTCGGCCACCCGGCGGACCGCCTGCCGATGATCCTCGGCTGCGACGCCGCCGGACTCGACGAGGACGGCAACGAGGTCGTCGTCCACCCGGTGATCGGCGACCCGGCGGCGGGCGGCGGCGACGAGACCCTGGACCCCGGCCGCGCCCTGCTCTCCGAGCGGCACCACGGGGCGTTCGCGCCGCTGCTGGCGGTGCCGCGCCGCAACCTGGTGCCCAAGCCGGCCGGGCTGAGCTTCGAGGAGGCCGCCTGCCTGCCGGTGGCCTGGCTGACCGCCTACCGGATGCTGTTCACCCGGGCCGGGCTGCGCCCGGGGGACACCGTGCTGGTGCAGGGCGCCGGCGGCGGCGTGGCCACCGCGGCCATCGCGCTGGCCCGGGCCGCGGGGGCCCGGGTGTACGCCACCTCCCGCTCCGAGGCCAAGCGGCGGGCCGCGCTGGAGATCGGTGCGCACGCCGCCCTGGAGACCGGGGCGCGGCTGCCCGAGAAGGCCGACATCGTGGTCGAGACGGTGGGCGAGGCGACCTGGTCGCACTCCCTGAAGGCGCTGAAGGCGGGCGGAACCCTCGTGGTGGCGGGCGCCACCAGCGGGGCCAACCCGCCGGCCGACCTCAACCGGGTCTTCTACCTCCAGCAGCGGGTGATCGGTTCCACCGGCGGCACCCGCGAGGAGTTCGTCCGGCTGCTGCGCTTCCTGGAGAACACCGGCGTGCGCCCGCGCATCGACCGGGTGCTGCCGCTCACCGCGATCCACGACGGCTTCCGCGCGATGATCACGGGCGGGCTGAACGGCAAGGTCGTCGTCCGCCCCTGAGGCTCCCGCGCCCCGGGGTGTGACGCGGACCCGCGTTCACAGGCCACCGGTCGTCATCTAAGCTGGACGAGCGTCCACTCGAGTGGTCGTTGGTCGATGACGCCCACCGCTGGAGGCCATCCGATGTCCCACGGCACCCCCACCCCGCACGAACCCGCCTCCGGGACCGCCGGGCAGCAGACCGCCGTGGACAAGGCACTGCATCTGATGATGACGCTCGCCGAGACCGGTGAGTGCATCGGTGTCAGCGGGCTCGCCCGCCGCACCGGGCTCAGCAAGTCGACCGCCTTCCGGCTGCTCGGCATCCTGGAACGCAACGCCGTGGTGGAGAAGGTGGGCAGCGCCTACCGCCTGGGCACCCAGCTCTACGACCTCGGCACCCGCGGCGTCTACGGCTCCTCGATCGGCCTGCGCGAGCGACTGGTGCCGCACCTGGCGGAACTGTACGAGGCCACCCACGAGACGGTGCACCTCGCGGTGCTGCACGGCACCGAGGTGGTCTACGCGAACAAGCTGCACGGCCACCGGCCCACGCCCTGCCCGTCCCGGATCGGTTCCCGGCTGCCCGCGTCGGTGACCGCGGTGGGCAAGGTGCTCCTCGCCTTCGACCCCGAGGCCGCGGAGGCGGTGATCGAGGCCGGGCTGCACGGGGCGACCCCGCACTCGGTCACCGACCCGCAGGCGTTCCGCGCCCACCTGGCGAGGATCCGCGCGGCCGGCGTCGCCGAGGACCACGAGGAGTCCACGCCGGGGCTCAGCTGCGTCGCCGTACCGGTCCTCGGCACGGCGGGCCGGCCGGTCGCGGCGCTGTCGGTCGCCACCGCCACCTCGCGCTTCGACGCACGCCGCCTCACGCCCGCCCTGCGCCAGGTCGCCCACCGCGCCGCCCGCACCCTCGCCACCGACCGCCGCCGACGGGCCGCCGCGTAGGACGGGCCCCGGGCCGCGGGTGCGGTCCGGCGCGGGCCGTCGCCTAGCGGGAGCCGCCCGCTCCCGTGCCGGGGAGGGCGCGCGGGACGCTGACGACGACGTGGGCCAGGCCCTCGCCGCCGTCCAGCGACTCGTACCGGTGCGGTATGTCCGCCGGGTAGCGGACGAAGTCGCCGGCGCCGAGCTCCACCGGGCTGTCCACCGGGCCGACCCGGACCCGGCCGCTGATCACGTACAGGTGCTCCAGGGTCCCGGCCGGGTGCGGGGCGCTCTGCCCCGCCTCACCGCCCTGCTCGTCCGGCGGGCCGGCCGGGCCGATGCGGAGCAGGAAGTTCTCGATCACGCCCGAGCCGTACACGTGGTCCAGGCTCCGGACCGCGTAGCCCGAGCGCTCGTACCACAGGGCCTCGTCGCCGCGCTGCACCATGGTCACTTCCTCGCGCACGCTGACCAGGCGCGTCACCGGCACCTCCAGGGCGGTGGCGATCGCGAAGAGGGTGTCGACGGTGGGGTTGCCGGTGCCCTGCTCCACCGTGGAGAGGGTCTGCTTGGCGAGACCCGCCTGCCTCGCCAGCTCGGCCATGGAGAGCCCGCGCTGTTCCCTCAGCAGGCGCGTGTTGCGCGCGACGACGTCATTACCGGTGGACACGCGACCACCTTAAGGGAGCGTTCGGGCTCCCCGGCCCGGGTGTGCCACGGGGAGGAACGGCCGAAGGACGCCGTCGGCCGCCTCGGCCGCCCGGGCGGCGAACTCCTCGAAGCCGAGGTTGCCGAGGGCGACGTTCGCGTGGACGTCGTGCGACATCGCCGGGGTGACCCGGAACGCTGCGCCGAACTCGACGTGCGCCGCGTACTCCTCGTCGTCCTCGCACTCCTGCCTGGTCACCAGGGTGGCCGCGAGCAACGGGTGCGAGGGGCCGCGCAGGGTGTCGGCGTCGGCGAGGAAGACCACGCCGCGGTCCTCGTCGCCGCGCAGCGCCGCGACGACCTCCTCGACGGTGGCGTCCGCCCACACCGGGTCGTCCAGCAGCAGCACCGCGGGCTCCCCGCCCGGCGCGTCCGCGGTCGCCCGCAGTTCGGCGACCACCGCCCGCCAGGCGGCCGCGTCGTGGTGGCCGGTGCGCACGACCAGGGTGGCGTACGGGTCGAGGCCGGTGGGTGCGGGCAGCGCGCGCATGAAGTGCTCCTCGGCGGGGCCCGGTGCGGGGCGGTGGTCGATCAGCGGTCGATCATCGCACCGCGACCGGCACCCGCCCGTCTCCGGGGCGAGCGACCGCCACCGCGACCGCCGTCGTGACCGCTTCCGCCGCGGCTTCAGCCACCGCTTCAGCCGCCGCTTCCGCGTGGCTACTCCTCGGCGGCCGCCGCCCCGAACGGCAGGTGGTCCACGATCAGTACGACGCCGCTCATCACGAAGATCCGCGTCGCGGCGTCCAGGCCGTTCCACTGCTCGGACTGCCACATCGCGAACCACTCACCGCCGATCCCGATGAACCCGGCGCCGAACAGCAGCATCACCATCAGCAGCCCGTACGTGCTGATCCGCCGGGCCCGCGGCCGCTCGCGCCGGAACCAGAGCCACGTCCCGTACAGCAGGACGAGCGCCGCGACGCTCTCCCACACGATGACGAGGACGTACGCGGCGTCCTGGAGCCGCTCGCCGGTGACGGCCCGCCACATCAGGTCCGGGTCCTTGAACGTCGTGTCCATGGCCAGCACATGCCGGACGAACGCCTGGTTGGTGCCGAAGTCGGTGATGTTCCCGAACGCGACGAGGGTCATGTAGAGCGCGACGGTCCCGGTGAGCAGGGCCGCCGCGAGCGGCAGGGCGCGTGGGGCGGGCGCGGAGGGGCGTGCGGACGGTGTGGATGCCATACCGGGTTCCTTCCCCTCCGCCGAGGCACCGGCCCGTGCATTTCAGGCCACCGACTCGCGCGCGGGCCGACACGTGTCCGGCGCCCGCCGCGCGAGGCGGCGGGCGCCGGAAGCCTCCGGGTCAGGTCAGCACGGGTTGACGTTGACCCTGAAGGTGGTGGTGGTGTTGCGGACGTCCTGCGCGTTGCCGCTCATGCGCAGGCAGTTGAAGGTGACCTCGCCGACGGCGGGGCCCTGGCCCTCCTCGGGCTTCTCGTTGGCCCAGAGCCCGAAGCCCGACTTGGCGTCCCAGGCGTCGCCGCTCCTGCGCGCCCCGGTGATCGAGACGTCCGTGAAGACGGTGTCCTTGACCGGGAACTGCGGTTGCCCGCCGCTGTAGTTGGTCTGGAACATGATCCCGCTGTAGGTCGGGTCCACGATGTCGACGTCGTGCACCCGGATCCCCTGGAACACCTTCGAGGCGGAGAAGACCCAGATCCCGGGGAAGGTCTGGTTGCCCCAGAAGTGGCCGCCCGCCCGCACGACGGAGATGTTCTCGAAGGTGGTGGGACCGGTCCCGAAGCCGTTCATCGGGTAGCCGAAGTCCAGCGAGGAGATGGTGATCCCGGAGTAGACGAGGGTGTCGGCGATGCGGATGTTGCGGAAGGTGTTGTCGTACCCGCCGTAGACGGCGACGCCCGCGGCACGCCAGGTGAGGGTCGAGGTCAGGTTCTCGTAGACGTTGTCCTTCATGTCGGCGCCGCCCGCGTCGATCGCCGAGAACAGCGCGAAGCTGTCGTCGCCGGTGGCCCGGGCGTCGTTGTTGGTGACCCGGTTGTCCGTCGACCCGTTGGTCATGTTGACGCCGTCGGCGAACATGTTGCGGATCCGGGAGTTCTTGATGGTGACCCGGTCGGTGTTGGCGCCCCAGTACAGGCACACCATGTGCTCGTTCCAGATGTCGTCGACGGTGATGTCCGAGACGTTGGAGAAGTCGAAGACCTTTCCGGGCCCGTCGATGCGCGAGGTGTAGTTGCCGAAGTAGGCGAAGCCCTTGAAGAGCGAGCCCTTGGCGGTCGCGTCGGCGCGGAAGCCGACGTCGGTGTTCTCCTGCGTCGCGGGCGCGTGGAACTTCGTGTACCAGGGCCCGGCGCCGACCACCTTGACGGCCTTGCCGTACACCTGGAACTTGCCGGCCGTCGCGTAGTCGCCCGGCGGCAGGTAGACGCCGGTCAGCTTGCCGGTGGTGTCCATCCGGACCCGGTCGAGGGCGTTCTGCACGTCCTGGTGGGTGAAGCCGGCCGGAACGGCGTAGGCGGCGGGGTCGGGATTGGCGGCCGGGGCGGCCTTCTCGGTGTCGACGAAGTCGACGGCGAAGTGGGCGGCGGAGTTGGCCGCGTCCTTCTGCAGGCGGATCCGGCTGCCCGCCGGAAGCGTCTCGCCGAACAGCAGATGCGCCTCGTCGTAGACGTGGCGGGGGCCTCCGGCGCCCGGGCTGTTGCCGGGCGCGGTCTCCGCCCCGTACAGCCAGGCGAACTTCGAGGTCACCGGCAGCGCCTTCCTGAAGACGCCGTCGACGTACACGTTGAGGGTGGTGTCGATGCCGCCGCCGCCCGGCGCGTCCGGGACGGAGATCCGGGCCACCAGGGTGTTGGTCTCGGCACGGGTGGTGAACTCGACGTACTCGCCGGTCGCGTCGAGGGTCACCGCCTTGCGTCCGGACGCCTCACCGGCGACGTCCCCGACGGTCCGGTTGGGGCCTACCACCTTCGCGCCGCCGCCCACGGTGCCGTCCTCCGCCTCGTACGTCGTGTACGGCATGTCGGCGCCGCGGCCGACGAAGAGGGGCCGGGTGGAGGTGTTGTTCTCCCGCTTGACCGGCGGTTCGCCGCTGTCGGCGGCGACGGTGGTCCGCACCGTGTACGAGCCGTTGGCCGCGGTCCAGGGGCCGAGGGACACCTCGGCGGTGGCGCCGGCGGCGATGACCCCGGTGTGCGAACCGGTCAGGGTGCTGACCGTGGACCCGTCGCCGTCGAGGAGGGTGAGCGTGACCGCGTGGCCGCCCGCGGCACTGGCCTCGGTGCCCTCGTTGCGCACCGGCACCGTGAAGGTCACGGCGTCACCGGCGGCCGGGCTGGACGGCGTGGTGGTCACCGGGCCGGGCACCAGGTCCGGTCCGGCCACCGGCTTGACGACCAGGGGGGAGGGGCGGGTGTGGGTGTTGTTGGTCTCGTTCCGCTCGGCGACCTCCTCGGCCTCGTCGGCGACCGCGCTCAGTTCGTAGGAGCCGGCCGCGCGGGTGCCCACGGACGCCTCCACCGTGGTCCGTGCCCCGGGTGCGAGGGCCCCGGTCCGGGCGGTGGCGACCTTGGTGCCGCCCAGGCGCAGGGCGACCGTGCTCGCGGGCGCGGCGGCCGGGCCGTCGTTGCTGACGGTCGCGGCGACGGTGATGTCGTCCGACTCGACGGGCGCGGCGGGCGAGGCGGTCAGGGAGGTGACGACGAGGTCGGGGGCGGGGGCGGGGACGCCGACGACCTGGAACTCGGCGAGCTGCCCGGCCGGGGCCCCGGTGTTGGCGGTGAACCGCAGCCGCACGTCGGCCACGCGGCCGGTGACCGGGACGGTGACCGTGTTGCCGCTCGCCGGGCTGAACGCGTAGCTCCTCGCGGCCACCAGGGTGGTGAACGCCGAGGCGTTCCGTGCCCGGCCGAGGACCTCGATGGTCTGGGAGCGGGCGGACCACGCGGTGTCCGGGTTCAGCTTGAGCACGAGCCGGTCCAGGTCGGCGTCGGCGCCCAGCCGGACGGTGAGGGTCTGCGGGTAGCTGCCGCCGGCGCCCTCCCAGTAGGTGGCGGTGCTGTTGTCGTTGGCGTTCGCCGCGGCATAGGAGTGCACCGTGGAGGACGCCTCGATCGGCTTGCCGACGGCCAGCTCGGAGCCGCTTCCGCCGCTGCCGTCGCGGGTCACCCGGTTGCTCTCGCCCGACCGGTTGCCGGCGGCGTCCCTGGCCCGGACGGCGTAGGTGACGGTGTTCGTCACCGGCTGGGTGTCCGTCCAGGCGGTGACGTTCCCGGCCACCGTCTCCCGCAGCACGCCGTCGGCGTAGATCTCGTATCCGCTCACGCCGACGTCGTCGGCCGAGGCCGTCCAGGTGAGCCTGACCTTGCCCGCCTCGGGCTCGGTGAACGCGAGGTTCGCCGGGGCGGTCGGGGCCTGGGTGTCGCCGCCGTCGCCGAGACGGGTGACGGTGTTGCTGTCGCCGGACTGGTTGCCGGCCGCGTCCCGGGCGCGCACGCGGTACGACACGGTCTGGTTCGCCGGGCGGTCGTCGGTGAAGGCGGTGACGTCACCGGCGACGCTGGTCAGCAGTGCCCCGTTGGCGTAGACGTCGTACGCGGTGACGGCGGTGTCGTCGCTCGCGGCGTTCCAGGTCAGCCGGATCTGCCCGGTGCCGGGCTCGGTGATCGCCAGGCCCGAGGGCGCGGTCGGGGCCCGGGTGTCGCCGGAGGCCGGGCCGTAGATCTCCAGCTCGGCGATCTGGGCGGCGGGCCGCCCGGTGTTCGCGGTGACCAGGACGCGCACGTGGCGGGTGGTGACGGTGTCGAAGGAGACGGTCGCGGTGTTGTCGTTCGAGGCGTCGAAGGCGTAGGCCCGCGAGGCCGTCAGATCGGTGAAGTCCGTGCCGTCGGTGCTGCCCTGGATCTTCAGCGTCTGGCTGCGGCCCTCCCAGCCGGCCGGGAGCTTCAGCACGACGCGGTCGACGGCCCGGGAGGCGCCGAGGTCGGCCCGGAGCCACTGCGGGAGAGCGCCGTTGGCGCTCTCCCAGTAGCTGGCCCGGTTGCCGTCGTTGGCGTTGCCCGCCGTGTACACCTCGGTGTGGCTGCTGGACGTCAGCGTGCGCCCGGCGGCGAGGTCGACGGAGGACGCGTCGGCCGAGCGCACCTCCAGCTCGGAGAGCTGGGCGGCCTGCCAGCCGGTGTTGGCGGTGATGTCCACGCGGACGAACCGTGTCCGGGCGGCCGGGAAGGACACCGTGACGGTGTTGCCGGTGCCCGGGGCGAACGTGTAGGCGGCGGAGGTCTTCAGGGTGGTGAAGCTGGTGCCGTCGGCGCTGCCCTGGACGGAGAGCGTCTGGTTCCGGCTCTCCCAGCCCGCCGGCAGCTTGAGGACGACCTCGTCCACGCGGGTGGCCGTCCCGAGGTCCGCCTGCACCCACTGGGGCAGGTTCGGCCCGGCGCTCTGCCAGTAGGTGCCCTGGTCGCCGTCGGTGATGTTCCGCGCTCCGTACTCGGCGTGCGAGCTGCTCGCCGAGGCGGTGTCGCCCAGCGCGATGTTCGGCCCGCCCGCGGCCCGGGCGGCGGTCAGCGGACCGCCCAGCCCCAGCAGGCTCGCCACGACCACGGCGCTGAGCCACCGTGATCTCCCTGTGCGGATGTCCATGCGAATCCTCGCTCCTCGGTCGCGCACCGGGGGACGCGCGACCGGTTCGGTGGGGGTGGTGCACTGCGGGTTGTTCCAGGGGTGCGCAAGCGGGAGCCGGAGCGGCGGCCCGAGGGGAAGGGGCGGACCGCCGCACCGGCGAGGGGTGGGGTCAGGGGCGGTTGACGACGAACTGCGAACCGGGCTCGACGCAGACGTCGCCCTCCGCCGAACCGGTGATGGTCACCGAGGTCAGCGTCGCGCTGCCCCGCGCGCCGGACATGGCGAGGACGCCGCAGCCGTTGACCGACCCGTCGATGCGGACGCCGGTGACCTTGACGTCCGGCATCGCGCCGCCACCCGTCTTGAACTGGATGCCGTCGTAGGTCGAGTCGTGGATGTCGGTGTCCTGGATGGTGACGCCGGGGATGTCCGGCCCCTGGGCGAACAGGGTGATCGCGCCGAACTCCTGGTCCTCGTTCCAGAAGGCGCCGCCCGTGCGGTACAGACCGTTGTTCGCGATCAGGGTCCGGCCGGAGAAGGGCAGCGGGTCGTGGTCGGTGGCCAGCATGATCCCCGGATAGTTCATGGTGTCGGAGACCAGGTTGTTCTCGATGGTGTTGCCGTGACCGCCGTAGACCGCGATGCCGTTGGCGCGCCAGGGCAACTGCACCGTGTTGTTGCGGAAGTGGTTGTCGTGGCCCACGTCCACCGAGGTGTCCTTGACGTACTTGCTGGCCCAGACGGCCAGGGCGTCGTCGCCCGTGTTGCGGAAGGAGGAGTTGTGGACCGTGGAGTTGCGGGTGCCGTTGGCGAAGTTGACCCCGTCGGCGTAGGTGTTGCGGATCCGCACGCCGGTGAACTCCACACCGTCGCCCGGGTTCCACAGCTCGGGGATGTTCCCGTAGTCGCGGCCGACCCAGGCGCCGACGTTGGCGTGCTCGATCCAGACGTTGCTGATCTCCGTGTCGCTGCCGAAGCGCCCGTTGAGCGCGACCCCGCCCTCGGCGCCTCCGTCGCCGCCGCGGATGGTGCCGGAGCCGAAGACGGCGATGTCGGAGATCCGGGTGTTGTCGTCGATGTCGAAGCCGAAGTTGCCCTCGTGCGGGTGGTTGATGCCGCCGGCCTGGTGCGGCGGGGTGAGCGAGTACAGCTGCGAGTGCCACATGCCCGCGCCGCGGACGGTGACGTCGCGGATGCCCACCTGGTTGAACTGCCCGCGGTTCAGCGGGTCGTCGGTCAGGATCTTCTTCTCCTGACGCCACTGGCCGGCCGGGATCCACACGCACTCGATCGTGCCGTTCTGGTCGGCGGTGACCGCGCGCTGGATGGCGTCCGCGTCGTCGACGCCGTCGTTGGGCACCGCCCCGTACTCGGTGATCGAGGCGCAGGCGGCGGGCTTGGCGGCCGGGGCGGCGACCTGCTCCAGGTCGATCAGGTCGATGACGTAGAAGGCGGCCGTGTCGCCGGAGTCGCGCTGGAGACGGAACTTCGTGCCGGCCGGATAGGTCTGCGTCAGCAGGGCGTGGGACTCGTCGAAGAGCCGGCGCGCGTCACCGCCCGGGGTGTTGGTCAGGCCCTCGGGGTCGTCGGTGCTGCCGTAGAGCCAGCTGTGCTTGGAGGACAGGGACAGCTTGCGGACGAACTCGCCGTCCGCGTACAGGCTGATGGTGGCCTCGCGGCCGCCTCCTCCGGCCGCGTCGGGGATCGAGTTGCGCACGACGACGGAGTTGGCGGCGTCGCGGGAGGTGAACTCGACGTGGTCGCCGGTGCCGTCCAGGCGCACCGACTTCCGGCCGGAGGACTCGGTGGCGAAGTTGGTGTGGCCGAAGGTGCGCAGCCGGTCCGCGGTGAGCAGCGTCCCGTCGTAACTGCCGTCCTCCGCCTCGTACTCGACGTACGGGACGGCGGCACCGCGGCCGATCACGAGGGAGCGGGCGAGGACGTTGTTGTCCTCGTCGGTCTCCGCGACCTGAGCGGTGGCGTCGGCGGTGGCGGTCAGGGTGGCCCCGCCACCGGTGGCCCGCCAGGTGCCGTCGAGGGCCACCGCGACGGTCGCTCCTGCGGCGACGGCCCCGGTCGTGCCGTCGAAGGTCCGGCCGCCGACGGTGAGCCGGGTGACGGTGCCGGCCGGGACGGCGGTGGTGCCGCGGTTGTTCACCGCGACGGTGAACGAGACGGACGCCCCGACCGCCGGTGACGCCGGGTCGGTGGTGATGCCGGTGACCCGCAGGTCCGGGCCGGCGGCCCGGGAGACGGTCAGTTTCCCGTCCGCGGTGCGGCTGTTGTTGGTGTCGTCCAGCTCGGCGACGGTGTCCGTCGGGTCGACGACCGCCGACACGGTGTACGAGCCCGCCGGGCGCCTGCCCACCGGGACGGAGACCGTCGCGGAGCCGCCGGCCGGGAGGGAGGCGACCGGCGCGGAACCGGCGACGGTCCCCCCGACGGTGACGTCGGCCGTGGTCGCGGCGGACGTCACCGTGCCGGCGTTGCGGACGGTGGCCCGCGCCGTCACCTCGTCCCGCTCCGAAGGCTCCGCCGGCAACCAGGACAGGTCGGTGACGACGAGGTCGGCGCGGGGCGCCGCCCGGCCTACGACCTGCAGTTCGGCGACCTGGCCGCCGGTGGCCCCGGTGTTGGAGTGGAAGGTCAGCCGCAGGTCCGCGACCCGGCCGGTCACCGGGACCACCACGGAGTTCTGCCCCGAGGAGGGACTGAAGGCGTACTCGGCCCTGGCCTTCAGCGTGGTGAACGCCGAAGCGCCGTCGGCCCGGCCCAGGACCTCGAAGGACTGCTTGCGCGGACCCCACACCTGCTCCGGCGGGAGTTTCACGACCACCGCCGTCACGTCCGCGTCGGCGCCCAGCCGCACCGTCAGGGAGGCCGGGAATTGGGCGGACTCCCAGTAGGTGCCGGTGTTGCCGTCGTTGGCGTTCGCCGCCCGGTAGTCCTGCGTGGTGGACGTCGCCTCGACCGGCTTGTTCCGTGCCAGGTCGGTGCCCTCGACGGGCGGGTCGACGGGGCCGTCGTCGCCTTCGCCGTAGATCTCCAGCTCCGACAACTGGGCGGCGTTCCAGCCGGTGTTGGCGGACACCTGCACCCGGACGAAGCGCGCGGAGGCGGAGGACAGGCCGATGCCGACCGTGTTCGCCGCCGACGGGTCGAAGGCACGTGCCTGGGCCGCGGCCAGCGGGGTGAAGGAGTCCCCGTCCGAGCTGCCGAGCACGGCGAGCGACTGCGAGCGCCCCTCCCAGCCCGTGGGCAGTTTCAGCACCACCCGGTCCAGGTCCACCGAGGTCCCCAGGTCGACCTGCACCCACTGGGGGAACGATCCCGCCGGCCCCTCCCAGTAGGTCTGCTGGCTCCCGTCGGTGACGTTCGTCGCGGGGTACCCGCCGTGCGTGCCGCCGGCCGTCGCCACCCGGCCGAGCGCCAGGTTGGGGCCGTCGTCCGCCGCGTACGCGGGCGCGGGCGTCAGGCCGACGGCGAGCAGGCCCGCTGTCAGCAGGCCCACCCCTAATCTCCTGATCGGACGTGCACGTCTCATGATGACCACTCCCAGCAAACTTATTGAGTGATTCCGTCATTTGTTTGCGTTGTCGGAGTGAGAGGTTTCTACTGCGTGACGTGTTTGTCAATGAATCCGTCAAGGGCACGACAAAGCACCGGTGCCCCCCCCGCGAGACGCGGAGGGCACCGGTGCCGGTGAGGGGCGGGGTCAGCGCGTCCGGGGAGGCGCGGTCGATCCGCGGACGACGAGCTCGGGCTCGAACAGCAGCTCGCCCAGGTGGGAGTGGGAGCCCTCGATCTGCGCGCACAGCAGGTCGACCACCGCGCGGCCCATCGCCTCGATGGGCTGGCGCACGGTCGTCAGGGGCGGCTCCGTGCAGGTCATGAAGGCCGAGTCGTCGAAGCCCACCACCGAGACGTCCCCCGGTACGGACAGCCCGCGGCGGCGGGCCGCCCGGATCGCCCCGAGGGCGAGCGGGTCGCTGGCGCAGACGATCCCGGTGACGCCCTGCTCCAGGAGGCGGGCGGTCGCGGCCTGGCCGCCCTCCAGCGAGAAGATGGACGGCTGCACGAACGCGTCGGGCAGCTCCATGCCCATGACCTTCGCGGACGCCCGGGCGGCCTCCAGTTTGCGGCGCGAGGGCATGTGGTCCGCCGGCCCGACGACCAGGCCGATCCGCTCGTGGCCGAGGGAGGCCAGATGGCGCCACGCCTGCTCGACGGCGACCGCGTCGTCGCAGGCGACGCAGGGGAAGTCCAGTCCCTCGATCGACGCGTTGACGAGGACGACCGGCACCTTGCGCTCGGCCAGCAGGTGGTAGTGCTCGTGCGGCGCGTCGGCCTGCGCGAACAGGCCGCCGGCGAAGATCACCCCGGAGACCTGCTGCTGGAGCAGCAGGTCCACGTAGTCGGCCTCCGAGACGCCGCCCTTGGTCTGCGTGCACAGGACCGGAGTGAGCCCCTGCTGGGCGAGCGCGCCCCCGATGACCTCGGCGAGGGCCGGGAAGATCGGGTTCTGCAGCTCCGGGAGGACGAGGCCGACCAGCCGGGCGCGCTCCCCGCGCAGCTGGGTCGGACGCTCGTAGCCGAGGACGTCCAGCGCGGTGAGCACGGACTGCCGTGTCGCCTCGGAGACACCGGGCTTGCCATTGAGGACACGGCTGACCGTGGCCTCGCTGACCCCCACCTTCTTCGCCACCTGGGCCAGTCGTCGCGTCATGAGCGCAAGCCTAACGCAAACCGTGCAAGTAATTGCAGTCCTCTCTCCTCTCCACGTCGGTCACCCGTCCGCCCGCGGCGCCGACATGCGCGCCGCCGTCGCCCGCCCAGCGCAAGCGGGTGCAAACCGAGCCGGGGCGGGGCCGGGTCACCCGTCCGCGGGGACGGACGACCCGCGTCGGCCGGTCAGGTCCGCAGCCACACGGCGGTGTCCGCCGGCAGCGTCCCGTCGGCGCCGAGCGGACCGCTGGCGAGGAGCAGCCGTTCGTGCGGCGGCAGGACGGCGGGCGCCCCGGCGAGATTGACGACGCAGACCAGGCCGTGCGTCCGGCGGAAGGCGAGTACGCCGTCGCCGGCGTCCAGCCAGGTCAATGGCCCGTCCCCGAAACCCGGTTCGCCGCGGCGCAGCCGCAGGGCCGCCCGGTAGAGGGAGAGCATCGAGTCCGGGTCGGCGCTCTGCCGGTCGACGGCGTACTCGCCCCAGTCGGCGGGCTGCGGCAGCCAGGGCTCGGACCGCGCCCCGAACCCGTGGGACGGCGCCCCGGCCTCCCAGGGCAGCGGCACCCGGCAGCCGTCCCGGCCGGGGTCCGTGCCGCCGGAGCGGAAGTGCATCGGGTCCTTGATGCGGTCCCGGGGGATGTCGGCCTCCGGCAGGCCCAGCTCCTCGCCCTGGTAGAGGTAGACGGAGCCGGGCAGGGCGAGGCTCAGCAGGGCGGCGGCGCGGGCGCGCCGGGCGCCGAGGACGAGGTCGGTGGGGGTGCCGAAGCGCTTGGTGGCGAAGTCGAAGGCGGTGTCGGCACGGCCGTAGCGGGTGACGGTGCGGGTGACGTCGTGGTTGCACAGCACCCAGGTGGCCGGGGCGCCGACCGGGGCGTGCTCGGCGAGGGTGCCGTCGATGGAGCGGCGCAGCCGTCCGGCGTCCCAGGGGCAGGTGAGGAAGTTGAAGTTGAAGGCGGTGTGCAGTTCGTCGGGGCGCAGGTAGCGCGCGAAGCGTTCGGCGTCGGGCAGCCACACCTCCCCGACGAAGACGCCGCCGTACTCGTCGGCGACGGCGCGCCAGGAGCGGTAGACGTCGTGGAGCGCGTCCTGGTCGATGAAGGGCGGCCGGCCGGTGCCCTCCTCGTAGTCCGGGAGGGCGGGGTCCTTGACGAGCAGCGCCGCGGAGTCGATGCGCACGCCGGCGACGCCGCGCTCGAACCAGAACCGCAGGATGTCCTCGTGCTCCGCACGCACGGCGGGGTGGTCCCAGTTGAGGTCGGGCTGCTCCGGGGTGAACAGGTGCAGGTACCACTCGCCGTCGGGGACGCGGGTCCAGGTGGTTCCGGAGAACTGTGACGGCCAGTCGTTGGGCGGGAGTTCGCCCGCCTCCCCGCGTCCGGGACGGAAGTGGAACAGCTCCCGTTCCGGGCTGCCCGGGCCCGCCGCAAGAGCGGCCCGGAACCAGGGGTGCTGGTCGGAGACGTGGTTGGGGACGATGTCGACGACGGTGCGGATGCCGAGCGCGCGGGCCTCGGCGATCAGCTTCTCCGCGTCGGCGAGGGTGCCGAAGGCCGGGTCGATGGTGCGGTAGTCGGCCACGTCGTAGCCGCCGTCGACCAGCGGCGAGAGGTACCAGGGGGTGAACCAGACGGCGTCGACGCCGAGTTCCGCGAGGTAGGGCAGTCGCGCGCGGACGCCCGCCAGGTCCCCGGTGCCGTCGCCGTCTCCGTCGGCGAAACTGCGCGGGTACACCTGGTAGATGACGGCGTCGCGCCACCAGTCGGCGGAGCGGTGCGGAGTGGGGGCTGCCACGTGGCGGTCCTTTCGGGCAGGGTGGATCTTCGCCGCCGGCCCGCAGCAGCGGGCTGGGCGCGGACCGGCGGCGAAGGCATGGGTGCGGTGCGGGTTCGGGCGCAAGTAGGGGCGCTCAGCCCTTGACGCCGCCGGCGGTGAGGCCGCTCATGATGTTGCGCTGGAAGACCAGGAAGATCAGCAGCGTGGGCACGGAGGCGATGGTCAGCGCCGCGATCAGGACGTTCACCGGCACCCCGGTGGACAGGGAGTAGATGCCGACGTTGAGCGTCTGCATCGCCGGATCGGGCAGGGTGAGCATCGGCCAGAGGAAGTCCTTCCAGACCCCCACGATCGCGAAGATCGAGACCACGCCGAGGATCGGCCGCGAGATGGGCAGCACGACGGACCACAGGACGCGCGTCGGGCCGGCGCCGTCCATCGAGGCGGCGTCGAGGAGTTCCCGCGGGATCGAGTCGAAGAACCGCTTGAGCAGGAAGATGTTGAAGGCGTTGGTCACCGACGGCAGCCAGATCGCCCACGGCGTGTTCAGCAGGTTCCGTTCGACGACCGGCACGTCCAGGACCGTCAGGTACTGGGGCACCAGCAGCACGGTCGCAGGGATCATGAGCGTGGCGAGCATCAGGCCGAGGATCGCCTTGCCGAGCACCGGGCGCAGCCTGGACAGCGAGTACGCGGCGGCCACGTCGAGGACGAGCTGGAAGGCGAGCGCCCCGAACGCGTAGTAGAGGGTGTTGCCGAGCAGCTTCGCGAGGTCCATGACCTCCCAGGCGCGGCTGTAGTTCTCCGGCGTGAAGCTGTGGGGCACCAGGGTCGGCGGGGTTTGGATCACCTCCTGGGCGTCCTTGAAACCGCCGGCGACCAGCCAGTACAGCGGGCCGAGGAAGACCAGGGTGAAGCCGGCGACCACCAGGGCGAGGACGATCCGGTAGACGGCCTTGCCGCGGGGCCTGGCGAGCTGGGCCGGCGAGATGAGCGTACGCGTGGACATGGTGGTCTCCCGGCCTACTCGTCCTGGGCGCGGCTGAGCCGCACGTACGCCGCCGAGAAACCGGCGAGGAGCACGAGCAGCAGCAGCCCGAGCGCCGCGGCGGCGCCGTAGTCGTTGAAGTTGAAGGCGTACTGGTAGATGAGGTACACGACGGTGGTGGTCGACCCCTCCGGGCCGGCGCCGCCGGTGAGCAGGAACGGCTCGACGAAGACCTGCATGGTCGCGATGACCTGCATGAGCAGCATCAGCGAGAGGACCAGGCGTGTCTGCGGGATCGTCACGTGCCAGATCTTGCGCAGGAGGCCGGCGCCGTCGAGTTCCGCGGCCTCGTAGAGCTCGCCCGGTATCCCCTGGAGCGCGGCGAGGTAGATGAGGGTGGCGCCTCCCATGTTCATCCAGGTGGAGGCGACCACGATGGAGAGCATCGAGAGGTCCGGGTCCTGGAGCCACTGCTGTTCCGGCAGGTGGAGGAGGCGCAGCAGCTCGTTGAGGAGTCCGTAGCCGGGGTCGTACAGGTACTGGAAGAGCAGCACGGAGGCGACCGGAGGCAGCATCACCGGCAGGTAGACCAGCAGCCGGAGATAGCCCTGGGCGTGGTGGAACTCGTTGATGACGATCGCCACGAGGAACGGCACCGCGAATCCGAGGAGCAGCGCCAGCACGGTGAACAGGAGCGTGTTGCGCCAGGCCTGCCAGAAGGCGGGATCGTTGAACACGGTGGCCAGGTTGTCCAGGCCGACCCAGCTGACCTCGCCGTTCTCGGTCGTCTGGAAGGCCAGGAAGAACTCCCTGACCATGGGATACCAGGAGAACACGGCGAAGCAGAGGACCGCGCCGATGAGGAAGGCGTGGGCGGTCAGATTGCGTCGCAGCGCTCGGGCGAAGGCGCCGCCGGGGGGCGCGGGCGCCGCCTCGCGCGGTGCGGACGGGCGGGAGGGTCCCGCCTTGCTCGGGGTGAGGCCGGTGGCCGCCATCGTCGCTCCTCGGTACTGATCTGCGGTGTCCGGTGTCCGGGTCGAGGTTTTGGAGGTCCCGGAGGTGCCTGTGCCGTGGCCGGGCCGGGGGCGGGCCGCGCGGTCCGCCCCCGGCCGGGCGTGGTCACTGATGGGCCAGGATCTGGTTGACCTGGGACTCGGCGGTGGCGAGGAGCTTGTCGATGTCGGCGTCCTTGTTGGTGAGGATGCCGGACATCACGTTGTCGAGGACCTTGTAGATCTCCTGCGCCTTCGGCGGCTCGGCCTTGCCGGCGACGGGGTTGTCCATGAAGGTCCGGAAGTTCTCGACCGGCATGGTGGCGTGTTCGGCCCGGGCGGCGTCGTCCTCGGACTTGGAACCGTTCAGCCAGAAGTTGGGCTGCGGGACGCCGACCGGCAGGCCGTCGGCCTTGGTGCGCTCCCACGCGAACTGGCCCTTGCCGACCGTGAGGTTCTTGAAGTTGAGCCAGGCGATCGCGGCCTTGACCTGGTCCGGCGAGATGCCCTTCTTGATCATGTAGCTGTTGCCGCCGGCCAGCGTGGCCTTCCCGCCGGGGATCGGCCCCATGCCGAAGTTCTCGTACTTCGCGCCGAGTTGCTGGACCATGTAGGCGATGTCGTCGGGGGCCGCGAGGAACATGCCGAGCTTGTCGGAGGCGATCTGCTTCTGCAGGTCGCCCCACTTCAGCAGCTGGGTCTTGCCCATGCTGTCGTCCTCCCAGCGCATGGCGTGCAGGTTCCGGGCGACCTGCTCGCCGAGGCCGGTGTTGAAGGCCGCCTTCTCGCCGTCCGCGTCGACGACGTCCCCGCCGACGCTGTACAGCTGGGCGGTGAAGTGCCAGCCGCCGGTGTTGCCCGCGCTGTACTCGCCGAAGCCGGCGATGCCGTCGCCCAGGGCGGCGATCTTCTTCGCGGCGGTCCGGACCTCCTCCCAGGTGCGCGGCGGGCTGTCGGGATCGAGGCCCGCCCGCTCGAAGAGCTTGCGGTTGACCAGCAGGCCCATCGTGTAGTTGCTGGTGGGCAGCCCGTACAGCTTGCCCTCGTGGCGCAGGGACGCCAGGACGTTCGGATCGATGTCCTTCAGCAGCGGGACGGTTCGGTCGTTGACGTAGGCGGTGATGTCCTCGGCGCCGTCGTTGTCCAGGACCTGCGGCAGGTCGGTGAAGTAGGTGTAGAAGACGTCCGGCTGGGACTTCGCCTTGAGCATGGCGGTGAAGCGCGGCGGCTCCAGGCACTGGCCCGGGGTGGAGCGGCCCTGGACGGTGACGTTCGGGTACGTCTTGTTGAACTCCGCGACGTCCTCCTTCCACTGCTTCAGCTCGGCCGCCTTCGCCGCCGGGGGCATGCAGTCGATGGTGATCGTCACCTTCGCCGCCGGATCCAGGGGCGCGGCCGGATCCGACGAGCCGCTTGCACGGGAATCGGCGTCGTCGTCACTGCTGCTGGTGCCGCAGGCGGCGAGCACGGTCAGCGTGAGAGCGGACGCCAGGGCGACCGCGCCGGCACGGCGGGTACGGCGGAACCGGGCACATCTCATGGGTGGTCCCCTTCGGGCATGAACGTGGAGGTCGCCCCACCACCGGACGGCGGATGCGTTGTGGGGCGCGGCACACTCAACCACCACCGACAAGGGAACGCAAGATGTTGCGTTAGCTTCGTAAATCTCTGACAAGGTCGAGTCGATTAGTTGTGATCCCGAGGCCGGGGTGTCTACGCGAGGTGCCTGGGGCCGGTGCGGAGCGCGTGGGCCGTGATGCTCCGCTGCTCCGCGGTCATGGCGTCCTCGAACAGGGCGCAGGCGGCGCCGAAGAGCGCGACGGCGGCCGCGCAGCTCTCCTCGAACCCCTCGCCCCGGGTGGCCAGGGCCGCTTCCTGGTGGCGGCGCCAGTCCTCGCCGAGGCGGTCCGCGAGGAGGTGCCAGAGGTGGTTCTCGGAGGTGAAGAAGGTGCGCGTGCCGGCCGCGACCACCGGAGCCAGGTGGACGACGAGGACGGAGGCCTGGACGCGGGCGTTGACCCGGTCCCGCCGGGCCACGGCCCGGCGCAGCTTCAGCACCTCCTCCGCGTAGCCGTACACCTGCCCGGCCGCCCAGGTCTCGGGCGAGGGGTCGAGGTCGTCCCAGCTCCAGGCCCGCGCCCGCTCGACGAGCTCGCGCGCACGGCCGTGCGGGTCGTCCAGGACGAGGGCGTCCCGCCAGGCCGGCACCACCTGGCCGCAGGAGTGGTGGTCCGCCATGCGGGCCCGGTGCTCGTCCGCGGTCGCGAAGCTCCAGGACACCGGACCCAGCCCGGTCAGCCGGAAGACGTAGCCGGGGCCGGGACCCACGCACACGACGTCGATGTCCGACCACGCGGTCGCCTCGCCCCTGACCTGACTGCCCACCAGTACCGCGGCCTCCGGCCGCGGGTCCCAGGCCCGCAGCATCGGCTCCAGCACGTGCTTCCAGTCGACGACGGTCATCCGTTCCCCCCAGGGGTGAAGACGTGGCGGCGGGGACCGATCATCGGCCCGCCGGGACGCGCCCGTCCAGCCGCCGCGGCACCGGAGGGCGCGGTGCCGCGGCCCGCGCGGAGGGCACGGCGCGGGTCACAGCACCCGGATCCGCCGGGGAGGCCGCTCGCGTCCGGTGCCGTGGTGGTGGACCAGCCAGTGGCCGAAGAGCGCCCCGCCGTGGAACACGAACCCGACGCCGATCAGCCAGGACTCGACGACCAGCACGATGCCGACGGCGCCGTAGCTGATCGCGTTGGTCACGATCAGCGGGGTGAAGACGTAGTAGGAGAAGGCGCGCAGGCCGATCAGGCCGGCCATGGTGGACAGGGCGCCCGGCAGCAGGCGGCGCCAGGGCACCTGACCGCCCAGCAGGAAGTGCTGCCCCCACCAGAAGAACACGGTGCCGACCGCCGAGCTCAGGGCGATCCGCACCCCGCCGGGAAGGTCGCGGGTGAGGACCTCCTGGTACAGGTAGGCGGTCAGCGCGATCAGCCACACCATCTGCCGCCAGACGCGGTGCCAGGGACCGGAGGGCAGGCCCCAGATCCGCTCGTAGCCGTTCTGCACGCTGCCGCCGAGGGCCACCCCGAACAGGGCCAGGGTGATGCCGCCGAGCACGCTGGTGGAGCCGACCACCTTGGGGGGCGGGCTGAAGATGTCGGTGAGGACCTCCGCCGACCGCTGCGGCAGCCCCATCCCGTCGGCGAGCCAGGAGGCGAAACCGCCCCGTCCCAGCGGGTCGGCGGCGGCCACGACGATCAGCAGCGGAGCGAGGGTGACCAGGGCGAGGGTGGCGAAGCCGAGGGCACGGTGCATCAGCTCCAGGTCGCGGGCCTGACGGATCAGGGCGGTCGCGGCCAGCCGCCGCCACGCGCGGTGCAGTGGCCCCGGCCGGTCCTCGGCGGCCCTGGTGCTTCGACGCCTCATGTCACGACCCTCCGCGACCGGTCGCGCCGCGACAAACCCACCGGGGCAGCCGGGGGACCGGGCGCGGGCGACGGCCGGCTCCCCGGGGGACGGCCGTCACCCCCGGGGAGCGGGCGTCACCTGGTCGCCGCGCGGTGGCGGTACACCACGTAGGGGCGGACCAGGTACCCGATCGGGGCGCTCCAGACGTGGACCAGACGGGTGAAGGGCCAGACGGCGAACAGCAGGCAGGCGGTCAGCGCGTGCAGCCGGAACAGCAGCGGCGCGCCGGCGATCGCCTCGGGCCGGGGCCGGAGGACGAACAGGCCGCGGAACCAGACGGAGACCGTGCCGCGGTAGTCGTAGCCGCCGCCCAGCACGTTGTGCGCCACTGTCGCCGCGATGCCGAGGAGCACGGTGGCCGCCAGCAGCGGGAAGAGCAGCTTGTCGCTGCGGCTGGTGGTCGGCCGGATCCGCCGGGTCAGCACCCGGCGGGCGCAGAGCATGCCGAGCCCCGCCACCATGGCCAGGCCGGCCACCGAGCCCGCCCAGACGGCCACGGTGTGGTACGTGTGCTCGTCGACGCCGGCCGCCTCGGTCCACGAGGCGGGGACGGCCAGGCCCACCACGTGGCCGGCGATCACCATGAAGGCGCCGACGTGGAACAGCGGGCTGCCCCGGCGCAGCCACCGGTGCTCCAGGAGCTGGCTGGTGCGGGACGTCCAGCCGAACTGGTCGTGGCGGTAGCGCCAGACGTGCCCGGCCGCGAACACGGCGAGGCAGACGTAGGGCAGGGCAACCCACAGCAGGAGGTTCGGGGCGCTCATGGGCGGCCTTCCTCGTTCGCAGGAATCAGCGGGAGAACGCGCGAGGGCGGGGCGGGAGGCGGCGGGACGAAGGCGCCCGGCGGCGCGAAGACCGCCGGGCCCGGCCCCGGCGCACCGTACGGGTCGAGGCCGACCTCCTCCCCGGGCGGCCCCTGGGCGACCAGCTCGGCCACCGCCCGCAGGTCCTCCCCGGTCGCCGGCGGCAGCAGGGAGAGCAGGGCGCCCAGCAGGTGCCGGTAGGGGGAGTCCGCCTCGGCCAGCGAACGGTGGATCAGCTCCAGGCCGCGCCGGTGCTGACGCAGGGGCGCCTCGCCCCGGCCCGGGCCGGCCAGGGCGGCGAACTCCAGGACCACGGGCAGGTGGTCGGGGAGCTCACCGCCGTCGCTGTCCCAGCCGGCCGCGCGGTAGCGCCGGGCCAGGGCGAGGAGCGCCATGCCGCGGCGACGGGTGTCGCCGTGCAGGTAGTAGGTGAGGTACAGGCTGCTGCGCCGGCGCAGGTCGAAGGTCTCGACGTAGTGCCGCTGGAGCGCGTCGGCGTCCTCGGCGGTGAACCAGGCCGCGAACGCGGCGAGGCCGCGGGCCGCCCCCGAGCCTGGCAGGGCGGCGGCCGACGCGGCGATCGCAGGCCGCGCCGCGGTCAGTTCCGCGTCCGGGTACTGCAGCGACAGCGAGAGCAGACGCAGCAGCAGCGCGCGCTGCCCGGGGTCCTCGGGCCCGCGGGTGCGGCGGCCGGCCGGGCGGACCCGGGCGCGGACGGCGCCGGACAGTGCGGAGGGCGACGGGGTCACCGGTGGCCTCCCTCGGTGCGGGCGCGGGCGCGGGCGCGGGTGCGGGTGCGCAGGGTGGGCATCCCCAGCGCCACCCGGCGTCCGTCGCCCCCCGGCGCGCCGGGGGAGCCGGAGGACTCCACCGGGCACCGGGTCTCCGTCGCGGAGAGCGCCGCGGCGTCCTCCCGGTGGGCCGCGGGCACCACGTAACGGTCCTGGTACTTGGCGACGGCGAGCAGCCGGTGCAGGTCCTCGGCGTCGCGGGCGGTCAGCCCGACCGGCTCCAGCAGGGCGGGATCGCCGTCGCCGCCCAGGGCCCGGCCGCGCATGAAGGAACGCAGGGCGGTCAGCTTCATCAGCACCCCCGCCACCACGTCGGCGTCCCCGGCGGTGAACAGGCCGGCCAGGTACTCCAGCGGGATCCGCAGACGGGTGACGGCCGCGAAGACGTGGTCGGGGTTCTCCGCCTCGCCGCCCGCCTGCCCGACGGCGTCCAGCACGGGGGAGAGCGGCGGCACGTACCAGACCATGGGCAGCGTCCGGTACTCCGGGTGCAGCGGCAGCGCCACCCGGTGGCGGACCACCAGCTCGTACACCGGGGAGCGGCGGGCGGCCTCCAGCCAGTCCTCGGGGATGCCCGACTCCCGGGCCGCCGCCGCGACCCCGGGGTCGCGCGGGTCGAGGAAGACCCCGCGCTGCGCGTCCAGCAGGTCCTTCTCGTCCGGCGTCGCCGCGGCCTCGCCCACCCGGTCCGCGTCGTACAGCAGCAGGCCCAGGTACCGGAGCCGGCCCACGCAGGTCTCGGAGCACACGGTGGGCAGGCCGGCCTCGACGCGGGGAAAGCAGAAGGTGCACTTCTCCGCCTTGCCGGTGGCGTGGTTGACGTACACCTTCTTGTACGGGCAGGCGGTGACGCACATCCGCCAGCCCCGGCAGCGGTCCTGGTCGACCAGGACGATGCCGTCCTCCACCCGCTTGTACATCGCCCCCGACGGGCAGGCCGAGACGCAGGCCGGGTTGAGGCAGTGCTCGCACAGCCGGGGCAGGTGGAACATGAAGGTCTGCTCGAACTCGAACCGCACCTTCTCGGCGAGCTGGCCCGTCAGGTTCGGGTCACCGGCGGCGTGTTCGGCCGCACCGCCGAGGTCGTCCTCCCAGTTGGCGCCCCAGGTGATCGCCGTGGGCTCGCCGGTGAGCACCGAGCGGGGCCGGGCCACCGGCACGTGCCGCCCGGCGGGGGCGCTCACCAGGTTGTCGTAGTCGTAGGTGACCGGCTCGTAGTAGTCGTCGATGGCCGGCAGGTCCGGGTTGGAGAACAGCGACAGCAGCCGCCGCACCCGCCCCCCGGACCGCAGCACCAGCCGGCCGCGCCGGTCCAGGGCCCAGCCGCCCTTCCACCGCTCCTGGTCCTCGTAGCGGCGGGGGTAGCCGATGCCGGGCTTGGTCTCGACGTTGTTGAACCAGGCGTACTCGACCCCGGTGCGGTTGGTCCAGGTCTGCTTGCAGGTGACCGAGCAGGTGTGACACCCGATGCACTTGTCCAGGTTCATCACCATGGCGATCTGTGCCATCACGCGCATGTCAGGTTCTCCGGCATCTCAGTACTCCACCGGCGTGCTGCGCCTGCGGACGACGGTGACCTCGTCGCGCTGGTTGCCCGTGGGGCCGTAGTAGTTGAAGGCGTAGGTGAACTGGGCGTAACCGCCCGCCAGATGGGTCGGCTTGAGCAGCAGCCGGGTCAGCGAGTTGTGGATGCCGCCCCGCCTGCCGCTGACCTCGGTCCTCGGCACGTTCACCGTGCGGTCCTTGGCGTGGTACATGTACACGGTCCCCTCGGGCATCCGGTGGGAGACCACCGCCCGGGCCGCCACCACGCCGTTGCGGTTGTAGGCCTCGATCCAGTCGTTGTCCTTCACGCCGATCCTCGCGGCGTCCTGGGTGGACATCCAGATGACCGGGCCGCCCCGGGAGAGCGCCAGCATGTAGGCGTTGTCCTGGTACTCGGAGTGGATGGACCACTTCGAGTGCGGAGTCAGGTAGCGGACCGTGACCTCGGCCGCCCCGTCGCGCAGGTGCTCGTCGCCGTAGTGGCGGCGGGCGTCCAGCGGCGGGCGGTAGACGGGCAGTTGCTCGCCCAGCTCGGTCATCCAGTCGTGGTCGACGAAGAAGTGCTGGCGGCCGGTCAGGGTGTGCCAGGGCTTGCGGTGCTCGACGTTGATCACGAAGGGCGAGTAGCGCCGCCCGCCGGTCTCGCTGCCCGACCACTCGTAGGAGGTCATCACCGCCCGCGGCTGGACCCGGGTGTCGGCGAAGGTGATCCGCTCCGCCTCCCGTTCCGCGGCCAGCTCCACCAGCCCCCTCGCGCCCGTCTGCCGCTCCAGCTCCCGGAAACCCTCGGTGGCCAGACGGCCGTTGGTGGTGCCGGACAGGGCGAGGATCGCCTCGCACATGTCGGAGGCCGTGGCCAGCGAGGGCCGGCCGGCCGCCACGCCGTCCGGGACGGTGCCCAGACGGTGCCGCAGGTCCTCGATCTCCCGGTCGGGACGGACCGTCACGCCCTTGGTGGTGGTGCCCAGGGTGTCCAGCAGCGGGCCCACCGCGCGCATCTTCTCCGCGACGGCCCCGTAGTCCCGCTCCACCGTGACCAGCCTGGGCATCGTGCGGCCGGGCACCGGGTCGCACTCGCCCGCCTTCCAGTCGCGCACCACCCCGCCCGGCTGCGCCAGTTCGTCCGGGGTGTCGTGCAGCAGCGGCACCGCGACGACGTCGGTGCGCCTGCCCAGACGGTCCTTCGCCAGCTCCGAGAACCGGTCGGCGATGGTGAGGAAGGCGTCGTAGTCGGTGCGGGCCTGCCACGGCGGGCTGATCGCGGGGGTGAAGGCGTGCACGAACGGGTGCATGTCCGTGCTGGACAGGTCGTCCTTCTCGTACCAGGTCGCGGCCGGCAGCACCACGTCGGCGAACAGACCGGTGGAGGTCATCCGGAAGTCCATGGCGACCAGCAGGTCGAGCTTGCCCTCCGGGGCCTCCTCGCGCCACACCACCTCCTCGGGCCGCCGCTCCGGCGGGGTCTCCTCGCTGCGGACGGCGCTGTCGGCGCCGAGCAGGTGGCGCAGGAAGTACTCGTTGCCCTTGCCGGAGGAGCCGAGCAGGTTGGCCCGCCAGACGGTCAGCACCCGGGGGAAGTTGGCCGGGTCGTCGGGGTCCTCCGCGGCGAACCGCAGCTTGCCGGAGGTCAGTTGCCCGACGACGTGGTCGGCGACCGGCGTTCCCGCCGCCGCGGCCTCGTCGGCGAGGTCCAGCGGGTTGCGGTTGAACCCCGGGTGGCCGGGCGTCCAGCCGAGCCGCACCGCCTGGGCGAGACAGTCGGCGAACCCCTTGCCGCGGAACCGGCCCGCACCGGTGGGGGAGGCCAGTTCGTCCGGTCCGAACGCCTCGTAGCGCCACTGGTCGGTGTTGAGGTACCAGTAGGAGGTGCCCGCCATGTGCCGGGTGGGGCGCTGCCAGTCGAAGGCGAAGGCGAGGTGCTGCAGGCCGGTGACCGGGCGGATCTTCTCCTGCCCGACGTAGTGCGCCCAGCCGCCGCCGTTGACACCCTGGCATCCGGTCATGGTCGTCAGGGCCAGGAACGCCCGGTAGATGGTGTCGGAATGGAACCAGTGGTTGGTGCCCGCGCCCATGGCGATCATCGAACGCCCCCGGGTGCGCTCGGCGTTGCGGGCGAACTCGCGGGCGATCCGGGCGGCCTGCTCGGCCGGCACCGAGGTGACCGTCTCCTGCCAGGCCGGGGTGTACGGCCGGGAGGCGTCCTCGTAGGAGGACGGCCAGTCCCCGGGCAGCCCGGGCCGCGGGACGCCGTACTGGGCGAGGAGCAGGTCGAAGACGGTGGTGACCGTCCGGCCGCCGATCCGGCGGACCGGCACCCCGCGCACCATGGTCGAGCCGCCCTCGGTGGCGCCCTCGTCGAACCGGGGCAGCACCACCTCGACGGTCTCCACGGCGCCGCCGGCACCGTCCGCGCCGTTCCCGCCGCCCGGGCCGTCCGCGCCGTCCAGCAGGGAGAGCCGGGGCTCCACCCCCTGGAGGTCCAGGTTCCAGCGGCCGGGCCGCTCCTTGTCCCAGCGGTGCCCCGACGACCCCGCCGGGACGACCGGTTCACCGGTCGCGTCGTCCACCAGGACGGTCTTGAAAGCGGCGTTCTCCTCCTGACTGCCCAGCCCCAGGTCCTCGGCGGTCAGGAACCGGTCGGGCACCAGCCCGGCCCCGTGCTCCCGCAGCGTCACCAGGAACGGGGCGTCGGTGCAGGTGCGCAGGTAGTCGCGGAAGTAGGGGACCCGCCGGTCGACGAGGAACTCGCGGAGGATGACGTGGCCCATCGCCATCGCCAGCGCCCCGTCGGTACCGGGGTGCGGGGCCAGCCACTCGTCGGCGTGCTTCACGTTGTCCGCGTAGTCCGGGCTGACCGCGACGACCTTGGTGCCGTTGTACCGGGTCTCGGTGAGGAAGTGCGCGTCCGGGGTGCGGGTGACGGGGATGTTGGAGCCCCACATCACCAGATAGCCGGCGTTCCACCAGTCGGCGGCCTCCGGCACGTCCGTCTGGTCGCCGAACACCTGCGGCGAGGCGATCGGCAGGTCCGCGTACCAGTCGTAGAAGGAGAGCAGGGTGCCGCCGATCAGCGACAGGAAGCGGGCCCCCGCCGCGAAGGAGGCCATCGACATCGCCGGGATCGGGGAGAAACCCGCCACCCGGTCCGGGCCGTACCGCCGGATCGTGTGCACGTGGGCGGCGGCGACCAGCTCCGACACCTCGTTCCAGTCGGCCCGCACCAGGCCGCCCTTGCCGCGCGCCCGCTTGTACGCGCGGGCCTTCGCCGGATCACCGGTGATCTCCGCCCAGGCCGCCACCGGATCCCCCAGCCTGCGGCGGGCCTCCCGCCACAGCTTCAGCAACTCGCCGCGCACGTAGGGGTAGCGGACCCGGCTGGGGGAGTAGGTGTACCAGGAGAACGACGCCCCCCGGGGACAGCCGCGCGGCTCGTACTCCGGGCAGTCGGCGCCGATCGACGGGTAGTCGGTGGCCTGGTGCTCCCAGGTGATCAGCCCGTCCTTGACGTACACCATCCAGGAACACGACCCGGTGCAGTTCACCCCGTGGGTGGAGCGCACCACCCTGTCGTGGGCCCAGCGCTCGCGGTACGGGCCGTCGCCCCCGCCGGCGCCCTCCTCGAACACGGCCCGTCCGTCGGCCGACGTCTCGCGGCGCGTCAGCAGCCGGCGCCCGGCCAGGGGCCAGTCGCGGCCGCCGGGCCTGCCTGCCTCATCTTCTGCCATGGCCCCGAAGCTAGGCCGCGCGCCGTCCGCCCACCCTGGGCCGAAGGACCTCGTGGGGGCCTCCACCGGTCCCTGCCCGGCCGGGCGCGGCCGGGCCCTTCGGCCCCTGCCCGCGGACCGAAGGGCACAGGCGGCCGCAGGGGCGCGGAGCGCATCCTGTCCGATGATCGAACGGAAGGTTGACCGGCATGCTCGGACTGTGGACCCTGGTGCGGTTCCTGCACGTCACCGGCGCCCTGCTGTGGGTGGGCGGCCAGATGCTGCTGTCGCTGGTGATCCTGCCACTGGCCCGCCGGCGGCTGGCCCCGGAGGCGGTCGCCGACTTCGCGGCCGCGGCCGGACGCCGCTTCGGCCTGCTCACCGTCGCGGTCTTCCTGCCCGTGCAGCTCACCACCGGCTGGGCCGTCGCCTGGCACAAGGGGGTCACCTGGGCCTCCTTGTCGGAACCCGGCTACGGGCGCACCCTCGCCGTCAAACTCGCCCTGTTCTGCGCGGTGATGCTCGCCGCCGCCGGTCACGGCATCGCCCATTCCCGGGGCCGCGCCCGGCTTTCGCGCGCACTGGCCGTCGCCTCGCTCGTCGGGTCGCTCGGCGTCGTCCTGGCGGCGAGCGCGCTGCCCGCGACCTGACGGCCGGTGCGTGCCGGCCCCAGGGGAGGGCGGCAGCCCCGGCGTCCCGAGGAAGGGCGGCAGCCCCCCTTCGCCGTCCCGAGGAAGGGCGGCAGCCCCGCCGACCCCGAACCCGAAGGAGGCAGGCATGCGGTCCGTCCCCGTGCCCCGACCCGGCTCCACGGCGCTCGACGCCATGCTCACGGCGGCGGCCGCCGCGCCGTCCGTGCACAACACCCAGCCCTGGCTGTTCCGGCTCCACCCGGTCACCGGCGCGCTGGAGGTCCGCCTCGCCCGGCGGCGCGCGCTGCCCCGCACGGACCCGGACCACCGGGCCCGGCTGGTCTCCGTGGGAGCCGCCCTGGAGAACGCGCGGCTGGCCGCCGAGCACCTCGGGCTCGTCCCCGCGGTGCGGCTGCTGCCCGACCCGCGCGACGAGGACCTGCTCGCCGTCGTCGACACGGCCGAGCGGCGAGGGGAGCGGCAGGGCCAGGACCCCCTCGCGGACCTGGACCTGTACGGGGCGGTCGCCCGCCGCCGCACCAGCCGCCTGCCGTTCACCGGCCGCCCCGTGCCCGACACCGTGACGGCGCGCATGGCGGCCGCGGCCCGCGCGCGCGGCGCGCGCCTGCTGGTGCCGCCGTACGCGGTGACCCGCCGGCTGCTGCGGCTGACCGCGGTGGCCGAGGCCCGCAACCACCGCGACCCGGGCCGCCTCGCCGAGTCCCGTGCCTGGCTCCTGCCGCCCGGCGGCGGCCCGTACGGGATCCCGGTCACGGCGCTCGGCCCGCCGGACCTCTCCGGACGGGTCCCCGCACGGGACTTCACCGGCCCGGTGACCGCGCTGCGCCCGCCGCCCGCCCGGTTCGAACGGCACGTCCAGCTCGCCGTGCTGTGCACGCGCCTGGACGAGCGGCGCGACCGGCTGCTGGCCGGCCAGGCGCTCCAGCGGGTGCTGCTGGCGGCCACCGCCTGCGGGGTGCGCACCGCGCCGCTGCACCAGGCGATGGAGTGGCCCGACACCCGCGGCGCGGTCGCCGCCCTGTGCGGAGGAGGCGTGCGCCCGCAGATCCTGGTGCGGTTCGGCTACGGCCCCGAGGGCGCGCCCACGCCGCGGGCGCCCGTTGCGCTCGAGCGCTGACCTGGCGGGCGTCCCGGCGGTCCCCGCCGGCCCGCGCCCGGGGTCCGGGACCGACGGCCGCCGGACGTCCCTTCCCGTGCCCCGCCGTCTGCCCCTTCGGCCCGGCGGCCCGGGCCGCACGGCCCACTCCCGGCGCAGGGCCGCCGATCCATCCTCCTGAGCGGGGCCCCGCCACCGGCGTGGGCCCGTGGATGCGGCCGGGCGGGCCGTGGTGGCCCGTCCGCCCACGGCCAGGGAGGAACACCACGATGCCGGAAGACACCAGGACCCCGAAGGCCCCGGCCCCACCGCCGCACGCCCCGGGCGCCCCGGGCGCCGTGGCCGGCCGGGCGTGGCTGATGCTGGGGCTCGCCACGCTCGGATTCGCCGTCAACTTCTGGGCCTGGGCGCTGCTCAGCCCGCTGGGCCCGCGCTTCAAGGACGGCCTCGGCCTCACCTCGTTCGAGCAGTCGCTGCTGGTCGCGGTGCCGGTGGTGGTCGGCTCGGTGGGGCGGGTCCCGGTCGGCGCGCTGACCGACCGGTTCGGCGGGCGGGTGATGTTCCCGCTGGTCTCGGCGGTCACCGTCGTCCCGGTGCTCCACCTGGGGCTGTGGGGCCACTCCTCGTTCGCCGCCCTCCTCGCCGGCGGCTTCCTGCTGGGCATCGGCGGCACCGCCTTCGCGGTCGGCGTGCCCTTCGTCAGCGCCTGGTTCCCGCCCCGGCGGCGCGGCCTGGCCATCGGGGTGTTCGGTGCCGGGATGGGAGGCACCGCCATCAGCGCGCTGACCACGGTGCCGCTGGTCGACGCGCACGGCATGGCGAACCCGTTCCTGGTGACCGCGGGCGTCCTGGCCGGATACGCGGTGCTCGCGGGGCTGGTGCTGCGGGACGCGCCGGGACGGTCGGCACCCGGCGAGCCGTTCCTGCCCGGGCTGGCCGGCACGTTCCGGCTGGGCGTCACCTGGCAGGCGTCCGCGCTGTACGCCGTGACCTTCGGCGGCTACGTCGCGCTCTCCGTCTACCTGCCCACCTACCTGCGGACCGGCTACGGCCTGGACGCCGCGGACGCCTCCAGCCGCATGGCCGGCTTCGTCCTGCTCGCGGTGGTGACGCGGCCGTTCGGCGGCTGGCTGTCGGACCGGATCGGACCGGTGCGGGTCCTCGACGCGAGCCTCGGCGTGGTGGCCGCGGGGGCGCTGGCGCTCGCCCTGGAGCCGGAGCTGATGCCCGGCGGGACCGCCGCCTTCCTGGCCATGGCCGCCGCGCTCGGCGCGGGCAGCGGGGCGGTGTTCTCCCTGGTGGCGCTGCTGGCCCCGGCGGACCGGGTCGGCTCGGTCACCGGGGTGGTGGGAGCCGCCGGAGGCCTCGGCGGCTTCGTCCCCCCGCTGCTGATGGGCGCCCTGTACGGCGCCTACGGCTCCTACGCGCTGGGCCTGGCCCTGCTGGTCCTCGTCTCCGTCGCCGCCCTCGCCTTCACCACCACCGGCGTGCGGAACGCCCTGCGCGCCCACTGACCGGGACCCGGCGCCGCCCCGGGCCGCCACCGCGGCCCGGGACGAACCGGGCCCCGGGGCGGGGTGTGCGCCCAGCGGCTGCTTCCGAGGCGCGTGGCGGGCACGTCCGCGAGGGTGGCGGCCCCGGCGCACCCCGGGGCGACGCCCCGCTCGCTCCTCGCTCACCCGCCGGCTGATCGCCCGGTACGTCGCCCAGCCGGACCCCGCGGTCGTCGGTGCCGCACCGGCCCGGCCGATCGCCAAGACGCACGTCGACCGCGCCATGGCCGGACCGCGCGCCCGCGACGCGTCCGACTCGTCGTGTTCGCCCACGAGTCGGGCCTGGTCACGCCGCGGAGCCCCGGACGACGTCCGGCGCGGTCATGGCCGGTGATGCGGCAGCGGCCCCAGGTCCCCGTCGATGACGGCCCGGACGACCGGCGGCCGGCCCCACAGGGCCAGGATCTCGTTGCACAGGCCCACCAGGGGCTCGTGGTCGCGCAGGCCGCGGGTGGTGACGGCGGCCGCCGCGAGGCCGCGGGGGACCGCACCGGCGTCCAGCAGGGTCCGCCACTCCGCCGGCCCCAGCTCCAGGTACTCCAGCCCGCCGAGCCGGCCGACCTGCCGGGGGTCGGCGAGGGTGCCCGGGTCGGCCGTGAGGGTCCGCAGGCGCGGCAGGCCCGCCAGCGGGGCGAGGTCCACCGGGTCCACCGGGTCCACCGGGGGCCGCGAGCCGGCCGGCGCCGCGACGCAGAGCACCTCCAGCTCGGGGCACGCGACCGCGTCGACGCCGTGCGGACCGCCCGGTCCGACGTGGGCCACGGCCGGGTGCCTGCCGCCCTCCCCGGCCGGCTCGTCCGGTGGCTCGATGTCCCGCACCAGGTCGAGGAGCGAGTCCGCCGCCAACTCCGCTCGGATGAAAGCCTCGTGGCTGATCGCCACGACCTGGCCCGTCCGGCCGGCGGGCCCCGGGGTCAGGTCGAGGGCGAGGACGTCACCGCACCCGTTGTCGCCGAACGCGATCCAGCCCGGGGAGCCGACGAGCCCCTGGACGGCGGCGTCCGGCCGGGAGGCGACCGCCTCGCAGGCTGCGTAGCGCCACGGCGCGGGCCGGGACGCGGCGTCGGCGGCACGGAGGTCCGCCAACGGGAACAGCTCGATGCGGAGGTGGTTGTACACCGGCGTGTCCCAGTCCTCGGGGCGCGCCCCCACGACCCGGTACAGGGCCTTGAGATCGTCGGGCAGCCTCAGGCCCAGACGCTCCTCGACGGCGGCGAACTCCGCCTCCTCCACCCCCACGGGGCCGGGTATCCGCTCCAGCAGCCACCGCTCCAGCGCCGCCGCGTCCCCCGGCCTGGCGGGCCGGGCCCCGGCGAACCGCCCGGGCGGCCTCCGCCAGGGCTCGGGCACGGCGCCCTCGGCGAGGAGCAGCGTCGTGCCGTCCGACCGTTCCTGCTCGACGGCGGTGCTCGGGCCGGTCATCCGCAGCCGGGTCCGGCCCGACGGCTCGATCCGTGCGGAGAAGGTGACGGACCCGGCGGCGGCCGCCGTGAGGGCCTCCCGCACGAGTGCGGCGGCCTCCCGGGCGGCGGCCGAGTCCCGCGCGCGGGCCGGGACCCCGCCGGACGCCCTCGTGCCGTCCGGGCCCATGGCACCGGCCAGGTGCAGGACCCCGTCCGCGCCCTTGGCCTCCATCCCCTGTGTCCAGGCGCGCAGCAGCGGCGCCCAGGTCGGGAAGGAGGTCAGCGCCAGGAGGGACGGGGCGGAGGCCGGTTCGCTCATGCCGCCGACCCTATGCCGCGGCGCCGACACCGTGCCGCGGGCGCCGACACCGTGCCGTGCCGCGGCGTCGGCACGCCCCGCGCGGGGCCCGGACGGTGTGACCTCCGGGCCCCGCACGGGACGGGTGATCAGCGCTCCATCAGGGCGAAGACCCCCCAGCCGAGGTACTCACGCGTGCCCCGCGCGTAGCGGGCGGGCTCGGTGGTGAGTTCCTGCCGTACCTGCGGGGCCAGTTCGTCGTCCGGGTTGCGGTCGAGCCAGCGGCGCATGCTGAGCCACTGGGCGGCGGCGTACCGGTCCCAGCTGTCCTGGTCGGCCAGCACCATCTCCACGACGTCGTACCCGAGGTCCTGGAACCGCCCGATCAGGTCCGGGAGTTCGGCGAAGTCGGCGATGCGGGTGGCATGGCAGGCCTGGGCGGTCTCCTCGTCCGGAGGGGTCCGCCGCCAGTACGGCTCGCCTATCAGCATCAGGCCTCCGGGGCGGAGGCTGCGGCCGAGCAGCTCGGTGGTCCCGGCGACCCCGTTCCCGATCCAGGTGGCGCCGACACAGGCCGCCAGATCGACGGGACGGTCCGCGACGTGCCCGCAGGCGTCGCCGTGGACGAAGGCGACCCGGTCCGCGACACCGAGTTCGGCGGCGCGAACACGGGCCTGCCGGGTGAAGACCGTGCTGATGTCCACCCCGGTGCCCGTGACGCCGTGGTCGCGCGCCCAGGTGCACAGCATCTCGCCCGAGCCGCTGGCCAGGTCGAGCACCCGCGTCCCCGGGGTCAGGCGGAGGGCCTCGCCGAGAGCGGCCAACTTGGCGTGGGTGAACGGATTGTGGATCCGGTGACCGCCCTCGCGGACGGTGAAGATGCGGGGAAGGTCCACCACCGGCGTGCTCGGGGTGGGACCGTCGGCCGGCGGCGGGGCGTCGGAACGCTCACGGCCGGCGTCCGGGCGGGGGCCGGAGGGAGTGATCCCGCGCTCGGAGGACGGGAGGGTCGGTCGGTGTGAAGCTGGCTGACGAGACAACGTGGAGTCCTTGGGAAAGGGGCCCCGTGCCGGACGGCAGGCGTGCCAGGGCCGACCTCCGCGAGGAGGAAGGCGGGCAGGCGAGGGTCAGGCCGAGGCCCGGAAGGTGAGGATGGTCCGGGCACCGCGCACAGCGGTGGTCTCCACGACAGTCATCAACTCACCTTCTCCTGGTCTCTCCGGGCGGCATGGTCGTCGCCGCGCTCCCACCGTAGCACCCCTGTGCGGGGCGCGGTCTCCCGGTACGCACGGGAAGGCCGCGGCGCCACCGGCGCCGCGGCCTCCCAGGGATCGGTCAGGGAGCGGAATCCGTCACTTGACGCCGAGGCCGGCGTCGTCGGCCTTCTCCTTGCCCGCGGCCGCGAGGACCTTGTTCAGCGGCGCGAGGTCGTAGATGCCGGTGAGGCTGGGCTGCTCCAGCAGACCGGCCTTGACGGCGTGCTCGGCCTGGGCGTTCAAGGTGGCGGCCAGCGGGTCGTCGAGGAAGGTGATGGACTCCCAGGCGGGGTCGATGACCTCGGCCGGAAGCTCCTTGCCCGACAGTTCCTTCAGCGCCGCGTTGGCGGAGGCCTTGGCCTCGTCCGGGTTGGCGTTGATCCACTCGTTGGTCTTCACCGAGCCCCGCAGCACGGCCTCGACGACGTCCGGGTGCTCCTTGAGGAACTTCTGCGACACGATGATGTTGGTGATCACGAACTTCTTGTCCGGCCACAGGTCGGACTCGTCGAGCAGCACCTTGCCGCCCTCGGCGACCAGCTTGGAGGCGGTCGGCTCGGGGACCCAGGCGCCGTCGATGGAGCCGGACTTGTAGGCGTCCGGGGTGATCTTGTTGTCGGTACGGAAGACGGAGACGTCGCCCTTGCCGCTCTGGGCGTCGACCTTCCACCCCTTCTCCGCGATCCAGTTGAGGAACGCCACGTCCTGGGTGTTGCCGAGCTGCGGCGTGGCGATCTTCTTGCCCTTGACGTCGTCGAGGGTCTTGATCTTGTCGGGGTTGACGACCAGCTTCACGCCGCCGGAGGCGGAACCGCTGACGATGCGCAGGCTCTTGCCGTCCGACTTGGTGAATCCGTTGATGGAGGGGGAGGGGCCGATCCAGCCGATGTCGATGGAGCCGGCGTTCAGCGCCTCGATCTCGGACGGGCCGGCGTTGAAGGTCGACGCCTTGATCCGGGTGCCGCCGAGTTCCTTCTGCAGCAGCCCCTCCTGGACGCCCACCAGGGCGGTGGCGTGCGTCAGGTTGGGGAAGTAGCCGATCTTCACCTCGTCGGCGGAGAGCTTCTTCGCGTCCGCGGAGACCTCGGTCTTCTTGGCGTCGTCGGCGGCGTCGGAACCGTAGCCGCAGGCGGTGAGCAGGAGGGGGAGCGCGGTGAGGGCGGCAAGGGCGCGCAGGGCGCTGAGCGGTCTGACGGCAGACACGGAGGTGTCCTCTCGGGAAAGGGCTGATCAAAGGGCTGATCGAGGAAGGCGTGGAACGCGGGGGCGGAACCCGGATGTGCCGGTTCGCCGGAACTCCCGGTCGGCGACCCCGCCGCCGGACCCGGCCTTGAGGGGCGTCGTGGGTCAGGGGGCGGAGTGATGGGGCGCGGGTGGTGCGCACGCCCGGAGAAGGGCGGTGCCGCCGTCCCGGAGGGTTCCCTCCGGGCGGCTCAGCAGGAGCGACAGATGGCGCTCGAGGTGCGGCCGAGATCGACGTGCCGACGCGAGGTCAGCAGGAGGAACGACAGGGTGGCGCGGTCGGACGGACGCATGTCACCCCTCGTTTCGATTCCCAGTTTTCCTACCTGAATGATGGGGATCGTGGCAGAAAGCCAGGCCGACACCAAGACTGCTTTCACATTCTGGACGGGGTCTTCTCGGATGCTGGGACGAGAAGGGGTGGCCCGGGTGGGTCAGGGGTTCTCCCACGCGTCCGGGGAGTCCGCCAACGCCGTTACATTGTCCGGGAGTTGAGAGTTGGCGAGGTCGGCGAGCGACACCCCGTCCAGGATCTCGCGCACATGGGAACGGAGCGCGATCCACAGGGGCAGCAGCGACTCCGCCGGGCCGCTGTAGGTCAGGTCCGGCGGCCGTACGCCGCGCACCGAGACCAGGGGACCGTCCACGACACGGATGACGTCGGCGACGCTGACGGACTCGGCGGGCCTCGCCAGGCGGTAGCCGCCGTTGCCGCCGCGCCGGCTCGTCACCAGTCCGCCCCGGCGCATGTCGTTGAGGATGCCCTCGAGGAACTTGTGCGGAATGCCCTGGGCGTCGGCGATGGCCTCCGCCTTGAGTGGCTCGTCGTCCCGGGACGCGGCGAGCTGCAGTGCGGCCCGTACCGCGTAGTCCGCCCTGGCTGAGATGCGCATGGCCCCATTGTCCCGCCGTGCCGGCGGGCTCCGCGGGCCGGGGGCGGGCGGCCCGGGGGCGGGCCGGCCGCCCCCGGGCCGCCGCCGTGTCACACCACGGTGACGGGATGCCGCACCACGGCGTCGAAGAAGTACCCCTGGGTGTTGTGCACCGCCTCGTCGGGCTGGCTCCGGCCGCCGGTGTCGGTGGCGCGGGCCAGCAGCTGCGTGGCGCCGGGGGACGCGGGGCGCCAGGGCACCGACCAGCGGCTCCAGCTTCCGGCGCGCGGACGGTCGTGCAGTGACGCCCTCCGCCAGGTCGCCCCGCCGTCGGTGCTGACCTCGACCTCGGCGATGCCGCCGGCCCCGGACCAGCTACGACCGTGCAGCACCTGCCCCTCCCCGGCGCGGAAGACGGCGCCGGAGGCCAGCTCGAAGGCGCTCTTGACCGCCTGACGGGTGATCGGCGCGCTGCCGTCGCCGTGCGCGGAGCCGAACAGCCGGTAGAAGGTGGTGTTCCAGGGCGAGAACAGCGGCTGCGCCGACACCTCGATGTCGCCCACCCACTTGACCGAGGCGATGCCCACCCACGACGGCACCAGCACCCGCACCGGGAACCCGTGGTCGGGCGGCAGCGGCTCGCCGTTCATCTCGTAGGCGAGCAGCACGTCGTCCAGGGCCTTGGACAGCGGCAGCGGGCGGCGCACCCGGCCGAGGTTCTGCCCGCCGCTGACGTACTCGGCGTCCAGGCCGCGCGGCTGGACGTCCACCGCGTACGGGGACAGCCCCGCGCGGCGCAGCACGTCGGCGAGGCGCACGCCGCGCCAGCGGGCGACGCCGACCGCGCCCAGGCCCCAGGCGGTGCCGCTGACCGTCTGGCCCTGCTGGACGCCGTAGAAGCTCCGGCCGTTGCCCGCGCACTCCACGAACGCCGTGCGGGACACCGACGGCAGCGCGCGCAGGTCGTCGTAGCCGAACTCCACCGGACGGTCCTCGGCGGGCGTGCCGCGCAGCCCGTCGCCCCACAGGCGCAACCGCCAGTCGGCTGCGTCCAGTTGCGGCGTCGAGGTGTGGTTGCGGACGAAGAACAGCTCGTTCGGGGTGGTGCGGCCGACGCCGCGCAACGCCTCCCAGCGGGTCTCCGCGTTGGTGCCGTGCCGGACGAACCACTCCGGCGGCAGCGGCTTGACGATGGTGTCGGCGGCCGCCGCCGTGGCACCGCCGGCGGTCGCGGCGGGCTCGGCGGCGTGGGCCTCGCCGCCCGGGACCGCGGCGGGAAGGGCGGTACCGGCCGCGGTCGCGGCCAGCAGGGTCAGCAGGTGGCGGCGGGAGACGTCGGCCCTGGCCTCGCCGGCCAGCCATTGGCGCAGTCTGCGCCGGTCGTAGGAGGTCTCGTCACGGTGTGCGGGCGGAAGGGGCGGCATGGTGCTCCTCGCGGGAACGTCGGGATGCGTGACGCCGAGGGGGCGAACGACGGAAGGACGGAACGGGGCACCCGCCGCTGCGGGTCCGCCGCCTGCGCCGCACCGGCGTCCGGTGCGGAACCGGCGTCCGGCGGGGAACCGGCCTCGGGTACGGCACCGGCCGGAACGGCGGCGGGTACGGGCCCGGAGCGGGTGGGCCGGTGGGCGCGGAGCGGGGAGGCGTCCGGTCAGCCGTCGAGGCGACACAGCGCGGCCGCGACGCGGACCAGGTCCACGGCGCGACGGCGGGTCAGAAGCCTCCGGTGCGGCATGGGGCGATGGAAGCACGGGGCACCCCGGGCGTCAACGGACCGCGGACGCACGCGGGAGGTGTCCGACAGGAGAGATCGGCGTCCGCATCGCGGACTTGGCTTGATGTGCGCGCAACGGGCGGGCCAGAATCCGCCCATGGCCCCCTTCCTCGTCTCCCGTCGCCACGTGGATCTTCTGCGTGTCGCCGGGATGCTGTGTCGGGCCGGCCGCCGGTGCCGCGCCGCCTGTCGCTGACCGCGCGCACCCGCCTGCCGCGCTGACGGAAGCCTTCCCGCCCCGGCGGCGCACCTCCCTCCTCTCCGCACCTCGGTGACGGCGCGTCCGCGCGCCGCAGCCCCCTCCCGCGGTCCCCGTTCCGGGCGCCGCCCGCTCACCCCTCCCAGAGGTCCACTCGCATGTCTGCGCGTCCTGCCCCCGTCCTGCACTGGTTCCTGCCCACCGGCGGCGACGGCCGTGATCCCGGCGGGGTGACCGCCGTCCAGTCGCGGTCCCGGTCGGCCACCCGGCGTCCCGCCGACCTGGGGTACCTGGCCCAGGTCGCCCGTGCGGCCGAGCGGGCCGGCTTCGACAAGCTGCTCACCCCGGTGGGTCTGGGCTGTGTGGACCCCTGGGTGCTGACGTCGGCCGTCGCCGCGGTCACCGAGCGGATCGGCTTCCTCGTCGCCTTCCGCGCCGGACTGACCGGCCCCACGCTGATCGCCCAGCAGGCCGACACCTTCCGCAGGCTGTTCGGCGACCGCATCGCGCTGAACGTGGTCACCGGCGGCGATCCGGTCGAGCAGCGGGCCTACGGCGACCACCTGTCCAAGGACGAGCGCTACGCCCGCACCGGTGAACTCATGCGGGTGATCCGGGACCTGCTGGCGGGCAAGCCGGTCGACCACGAGGGGGACCACGTGCGGGTGACGGGGGCCCGGCTGGAGAACCCGGCCGTCGCCACCCCGGTGCCGCTCTACTTCGGCGGCGCCTCGCCGGCCGCCGAGGACGTCGCCGCGCACCACGCCGACGTCCAGCTGCTCTGGGGCGAGCCCCCGGCCGCCGTCGCCGAACGCGTCGACCGCCTCCGGGCCAGGGCGGCGGCCGCCGGCCGCACCGTGCGGTTCGGGCTGCGGCTGCACGTCATCACCCGTGACACCGCCGCCGAGGCGTGGGCCGAGGCCGACCGCATCCTGGACGGCCTCGACCCCGAGGCGGTCCGCGCCACCCAGGAGCGGTTCGCCCGCATGGACTCCGCCGGCCAGGCCCGTATGACGGCACTGCACGGCGGCACGGCGGAGAACCTGACCGTCGCGCCCAACCTGTGGGCGGGCATCGGCCTGGTCCGCGAGGGCGCCGGCACGGCCCTGGTCGGCTCGCACGACGAGGTCGCCGAACGCCTCTTCGCGTACCGCGAGTCGGGCATCGACGAGTTCGTCCTCTCCGGCTACCCGCACCTCGAGGAGGCCTACCGGGTGGGCGAAGAGGTCGCCCCCCGGCTGCGCGCCCTCACCGAGGCGGCCCGGTGACCCTCGTCGAACGGACACCGCCCGTCGCGCCGCCCGCCGACGCGGCCCCCAGGAGGCGTCGCCCGCCCGCGGTCCTGCGCTGGACCGCCCTGCGGCTGGTGGCCCTGGCCGTCCTGCTCGCCGCCTGGCAGGCCGTGGTCGCCGCCGGGGTGTGGCCGCGCGTCCTCGTCCCGTCCCCGGCCGAGGTGTGGCACGCGTTCGTGGAGGCCTCGACCGTGCACGACGGTGTGCGCGGCCACAGCGGGTACCTGCTGACCGAGCACCTGGCGGTGTCGCTGCGCCGGATCGGCACCGGCACCGGCTACGCGGCCCTGGTCGGCATTCCGCTCGGGCTGCTGATCGGCGTGGTGAAACCGCTCGCCGTGGTGCTGGAACCCGCGGTCACCTTCCTGCGGACGCTTCCCCCGCTGGCGTACCTCTCGCTGCTGGTCATCTGGTTCGGGATCGACGAGTCGCCGAAGATCTGGCTGCTGGTCGTCGCCGCGCTGCCGCCGATCGCGGCGGCCACCGCGGCGGCGGTGCGCGGTGTGCCGGGCGACCTCGTCGAGGCGGCGCGGACCCTGGGCTCGGGCCCGGTGACGCTGCTGCTGTCCGTGCGCCTGCCGGCCGCGCTCCCGGAGATCCTCACCGGCGTGCGCATCGCCCTCGGCGTCGCCTACACCTCGGTCGTCGCCGCCGAGACCGTCAACGGCGTGCCGGGCATCGGCGGCATGATCCGCGACGCCCAGCGATACAACCAGACCGACGTCGTCATCGCGGGGATCATCGCCATCGGCCTCTCCGGCATCGTCCTGGACGCACTGTTCCGGGGGGTGGAACGGCTGACGGTGCCCTGGCGCGGCCGCCGTTGATCCGGCGCCCTCGCCGTCGCCTGCGCCCTCGCCGTCACACCCGCCTTCCGGGCCGCCTTCCGTCCCGCCTCCGTTCCGGCGCCCGATCCGGCCCCGCGCCCGACCCCCGTTCCCGCCCCGCTCCGCACCTCCCCTCCGCCGCGCGCCCCCGCGCCGCCTCGCCCGAAGGAACCGTCATGGCCCTGCTCGCCCGCCGCACCCTCCTCCTCGCCTCCGCCGCCGCCCTGACCGCCCTCACCGCGACCGCCTGCGGCTCCGGCGCCGACGGCGGGGGCAGAACCCAGGTGCGCATCGCCTACCAGGCGATACCCAACGCCGACCTGGTGGTCAAGAACCAGCGGCTGCTGGAGAAGGCGCTCCCGGACGCCGACGTGAAGTGGGTGAAGTTCGACTCCGGGGCCGACGTCAACACGGCGGTGATCGCCGGGTCCGTCGACCTCGGCCTCGCCGGGTCCAGCGCCGTCGCCAAGGGGCTGTCGGAGCCTCTGAACATCCCCTACAAGGTCCTCTGGATCCATGACGTGATCGGTGACAACGAGGCCCTCGTCGCCCGGAAGGGCATCACCTCCGTCAAGGACCTCAAGGGCAGGAAGGTCGCCGCCCCGTTCGGGTCGACCACCCACTACTCCCTGCTGGCCGCGCTGGAGTCGGCCGGGCTGAAGCAGTCGGACGTGACGCTGGTGGACCTCCAGCCGCAGGACGCCCTCGCCGCCTGGCAGCGCGGCGACATCGACGCCGCCTACGTGTGGACGCCCACCCTCACCGAGCTGAAGAAGGACGGCACCGTCCTCGTCAGCAGCCGAGAGATCGCCGAGCAGGGCCGGCCCACGGCCGACCTCGGCATCGTCACCGACGCCTTCGCCGACAAGCACCCCGACATCGTGGACGCCTGGCTCGAGGCGGAGAACCAGGCGGTGGAACTCGCCCGGGAGAACCCCGGCGAGGCGGCCGCCGCCATCGGCGCCGAACTCGGCCTGAGCGCCGGTGAGGCGGAGGAGCAGCTCGGCCAGCTGGTCCTGCTCACCGCCGAGGAGCAGGCCGCGGCCGACCACCTGGGCACCCCCGGCGCACCGGGCGGGCTCGCCGGCAACCTCCACGACGCCGCCGAGTTCCTCGCCTCGCAGAAGGCCGTCGACGCCGTCCCCGAGCGGTCCGTCTTCGAGAAGGCCCTCGCCGTCGAGGAGCTGGCCCGTGTCACCGGCTGAGCCCGACGTCCGGGTGCGGGACGTCAGCGTCCGCTACGGCACCGCGCGGCATCCCGTCACCGCCGTCGCCGATGTCTCCCTCACCGTGCTGCCGGGGGAGTTCGTGGTGCTGGTCGGGCCGTCCGGATGCGGGAAGACCACGCTGCTGCGGCTGGTCGCCGGGCTGGAGCGGCCCGCGGAGGGCACCGTCGAGGTGCGCCGCAGGACCGGCGTCGTCTTCCAGACGCCACGCCTCTTCCCCTGGCGCACGGTGGGCGGCAACCTCTCCTTCGCGCTGGCCCGCAACGGTGTCGCACGGGCCGACCGGCCCGGCCGCGTGGAGGAACTGCTGTCGCTGGTCGGTCTGGCCGGCACGGCGCGGCGGCGCACCTGGGAGCTGTCGGGCGGTCAGCAGCAGCGCGTTGCCATCGCCCGGGCGCTGGCCACCGAACCGCAGATCCTGCTGATGGACGAGCCGTTCGCCGCCCTGGACGCCCTCACCCGGGAACGGCTCCAGGAGGAGGTGCGGACGCTGGCCGAGGTCACCGGCACGACGGTCCTGTTCGTGACCCACTCGGCGGAGGAGGCGGTGCTGCTCGGGTCCCGGGTCCTGGTGATGGCGGCCGGTCCCGGCCGGATCGTCGACGAGGTGGCGGTGCCCCTCCCGCGCGGGACGGCGACGGACGCTGCGGCCCTGCGCGGTGACCCCCGCTTCGCCGCCCTGCGCGCCGAACTGGCCGCGGTGACCCGCGCCGCCACCGCCGCCTGACACCGGCCACGCCGCCCGCGCGGGGCGCGGCGGGCGCTCACCACGCCCGCCGCGCCCGCGTCCGTGCCGCTCACCCCGAGTACGGCACCCTCACCCGGCTCCGTTCCTGCTCAGGGCGGTGAGCACGTGATCCAGCTCGTTCGGCATCACGGCGATGAGAACAGCACCTTCGGAGGAGGCGCACTCGACGATCGTGGAGCCGCCGTTGATCTTCATCGCTTCCCGCAGCGAAGGTGACCGCAGGCCGACCCGCCGCACTCCCGCCGGAAGGGACATTGCGGCCCCAGCCCTGGTGCGGGGCTCCCAGGCCACCGTGAAGGGGCCTGCCACCAACCGCCCGCGAAGCCACCGGCCTTCGAGCGAGGGATGCCGCAGCAGGCAGGGCACCTTGATCACATCGCCCTGAGCGGCACGGACCGCGCGGCGCCTCACCTTCCGGCGGAGCAGCCAGGCCGTCAGTCCGCCCGCCGTCAGGCCGATCACGAGTTCGATCACATCTGCATTTAAGCAGCAGGATCCGGGAACCCGCCGCGTTCCGGGGTGCCGCACAGGATCCCAGGGGCGTGGCGGCGGTCAGGGCGTGCGCGGCCGCACCGCCGCGGCGGCCTTGCGGGCCGCCACCAGCACGGGGTCCCAGACCGGGGAGAACGGCGGCGCGTACCCCAGGTCCAGGGCCGTCATCTGCTCCACCGTCATCCCGGCCGTCAGCGCGACCGCCGCCACGTCCACCCGTTTGGCGGCGCCCTCCCGGCCCACGATCTGCACGCCCAGCAGTTTCCCGGTGCGCTCCTCGGCCAGCATCTTGACCGTCATGGGGGAGGCCCCGGGGTAGTAGCCGGCCCGGCTGGTCGACTCGATCGTGACCGCGTGGAACCGCATCCCCACCCGCCGGGCGTCCTTCTCGCGCAGGCCGGTGCGGGCGATCTCCAGGTCGCAGACCTTGCTCACCGCGGTGCCGACCACACCGGGGAAGGTGGCGTAGCCGCCGCCGACGTTCGCGCCGATCACCTGGCCGTGCTTGTTGGCGTGGGTGCCCAGCGCCACGTGCTGCTGCTGGCCGGAGACCAGGTTGAGGACCTCCACGCAGTCACCGCCGGCCCAGACGTTCTCGTGGCCGCGGACCCGCATGGCCAGGTCGGTGAGGAGGCCGCCGCTCGCGCCGAGGGGGAGACCGGCGGCCTCGGCCAGGTCGGTCCGCGGCCGGACCCCGATGCCCAGGATCACGACGTCCGCCGGGAACTCGCGGTCGCCGGCCGCCACCGCGCGGACCCGGCCGTCCTCCCCGGCGAGCACGGCCGTGACGCCGGTGTCGTTGACCATGGTGATGCCGAGGCCCTCCATGGCGGTGTGCACCATCCGGCCCATGTCCGGGTCGAGGGTGGACATCGGCTCCTTGCCGCGGTTGACCACCGTGACCTCGAAGCCGTGGTTGATCATCGCCTCGGCCATCTCGACGCCGATGTAGCCGGCGCCCACCACCACCGCGCGCCGTCCGGCGGTGCGCGACAGCGTGTCGATCAGGGCCTGCCCGTCGTCCAGGGTCTGCACGCCGTGCACGCCCGGCAGGTCGATGCCGGGCAGTTCGGGGCGCAGCGGGGTGGCGCCGGTGGCGATCACCAGCTTGTCGTAGGAGGTCCAGGACTCCTCGCCGGTGTCCAGGTCGCGCGCCCGGACGCGCTCGCGCCCGAGGTCGATCGCGGTGACCTCGGTGCGCGTGCGCAGGTCGATGGAGCGGGCGCGGTGCTCCTCGGGCGAGCGGGCGATCAGCTGCTCGCGGTCGCCGACCGCGCCGCCGACCCAGTAGGGGATGCCGCACGCCGAGTAGGAGGAGAAGTGCCCCCGTTCGAAGGCGACGATCTCCAGCTCCTCGGCGCCCTTCATCCTGCGGGCCTGCGACGCGGCGGACATGCCCGCCGCGTCGCCGCCGATGACCACCAGTCGTTCCCGGTCCCGCCTCGCGCCGCTGCTCATGGAGCCAACCTAGCGCCGGGGGCGGGACCGGCAGCGGAGGGGTGACCGGGCCCGCCCGCCGCAGGCCCCCAGCCCGCCTCAGGTCCCCCCGTCCCGCCTCAGGTCCCCCCGTCCCGGTTCAGGTCCCCTCGTCCCGGTTCAGGTCCCCAGCCCGGTTCAGGACTCCTGCGACCCCCGGGGCTCCCGGGTCTCCTCGGCCTCCTGGCGTGCACGGGACGACACGGACTGCGGGGAAGCCTGCCCACCGGTCCGGGCGCCGCGCGCGGCACCGCCGCGGCGGCGCCGGCGCAGCCAGAGCCACAGGCCGGAGCCGAGCACGACGGCGAACGGCAGGGCGGCGCCGACGGCCAGGACGATCCAGTGCAGGGTGGAGACGAAGGCGTCCCAGCCGCCTTCGAGGGCGTCGAGGATGCCGGGGTCGGGATCCTCCCGGTTCTCCTCGTCGAGGTGGTCCTCGTCGGTGAGGGTCAGGGTGATGGTCGCCAGCGAGGTCCGGTCCTCCAAGGACGCCTGCCGGGCCAGCAGCGACTCCAGCTCGGCCTCCCGCGAGGCCAGTTCGCTCTCCAGGGCGACGACGTCGGTGAGCTTGGTCGCCTCGTCCATCAGCTCGCGCAGCCGCTCCACGCCGGCCCGCTGGGACTTCACCCGGCTGTCCACGTCGACGACCTCGTCGGTGACGTCCTCCGCCTGGGCCGAGTGGTAGTAGACGCGGCCGGTGCCCTTGAGGTCCTTCAGGACCGCCTCGTACTTCTCCGACGGAACCCGCAGGACGACCTCGGTCTCGTCCGTGCGGTCGTAGTCGTAGGAGTGGGACTCCTCCTTGCCGACGTAGCCGCCCGCGCTCCCGGCGACGCGGCGGGCCTCGGCGACCGCGTCGTCGACGTCCTTCACACTGACCGAGAGCTGGGCGGTGCGGATGATGTGCGCGTTCTCCAGGGCGGTGCCGGACCGCCCCGGGTCGCCCTTCTTGGCCGCCCCGTCGTCGGCCGCGCTCCCCGCCGCCCCCTCGGGCGCGGCGGCCTTCGCGTTGTCGCGGGAGACGGACTTGTCGTCGGCGGCGGAGCTGAGCTCGGAACTGCTGCCCGCCCCGCAGCCGGCGAGGGCGAGCGAGGCGGCGAGAAGCATCGCTGCCAGGGTTCTGCGGGCCATGTGGGTCCCCCCGGATCGTGTGGGTCGTGGGCGTGGCGCTCGGCCGCCCCTTCGCCCTTGTCCTTGTCCTTGCCTTCGCCTCTTCGACGCCGCAGAGGGCCGCCGCGTTTGGCCCCCCAGGTCGCGATGCGGTCACGGTCCGGTCTCCGAACGGCAGGCCGGGGGTCGGCGTCGTGCCGGACGGGCGGTTTGAGAGAGTGGGATCATGGCAACTGGGACCCACCACGGCACCGCCCGTTCCCCGCACGTCCTCGTGGTCGGAGCCGGTGTCGCCGGCCTGGCCGCCGCCCACCGGCTGCTGGACAGGGGCGCCACGGTGACCGTGGCCGAGGCCTCGGACCGCGTCGGCGGCAAGCTGCTGCCGGGCGAGATCGCCGGCGTGCGCGTCGACCTCGGCGCCGAGTCCCTGCTCGCCCGCCGCCCCGAGGCCGTGGAACTCGCCCGTGCGGCCGGCCTCGCCGACGACCTCCAGCCCCCGGCCACCGCCACCGCCGCGCTCTGGACCCGCGGCGCCCTGCGCCCGATGCCCAAGGGCCACGTGATGGGCGTGCCCGGCACCGCCGGGGCGCTGGCCGGCGTGCTCTCCGAGGAGGGCCTGCGCCGCATCGAGCAGGACGCCGAACTGCCCCGCACCGAGGTCGGCGAGGACATCGCCGTCGGCGCGTACGTCGCCGAACGGCTCGGCCGCGAGGTCGTGGACCGCCTGGTGGAGCCCCTCCTCGGCGGGGTCTACGCGGGCGACGCCTACCAGATCTCGATGCGCGCCGCGGTGCCCCAGCTGTTCGAAGTGGCCCGGAACCACACGTCGTTGACCGAGGGTGTGCGCGCGCTCCAGGAGAAGACGGCGGCGGACCCGAGGACCGGCCCGGTCTTCGCCGGGATCGCCGGCGGCGTCGGCCGGCTCCCCCTCGCGGTCGCCGGGTCGGTGCGCTCGCGCGGCGGCGAGATCCTGCTCGACGCCCCCGTCACCGCGCTGCGCCGCGACGCCGACGGATGGCAGGCGCTGGCCGGGGGCCGGCCGGTGCGGGCCGACGCCGTGGTGGTCGCCGCCCCCGCCGCGGCGGCCGCCCGGGTGCTGCGGGACGTCTCGCCGGGCGCCGCCGCCGGGCTGGACGGCGTCGAGTACGCCTCCATGGCCCTGATCAGCCTCGCCTTCCGGCGCTCCGAGGCGGACGCCCAGCTGCCGGAGGGCAGCGGCTTCCTGGTGCCCCCGGTCGACGGCCGGACCATCAAGGCGTCCACCTTCGCCTCCCGCAAGTGGGGGTGGATCGCCGACGAGGACCCCGGGGTCCTGGTCGTGCGCACCTCGGTGGGCAGGTACCAGGAGACCGCGATCCTGGGCCGTTCGGACCAAGAACTGGTCGAGGTCTCACGGCATGATCTGCACGAGGCCACCGGACTGACCGCCGAACCGGTCGCGACGACGGTCACCCGATGGGACGACGGCCTGCCACAGTATCCGGTGGGCCACCACACCCGGGTCGCCCGGATCCGGGAGCAGATCGCCGCCGTCCCCGGCCTCGCCGTCTGCGGCGCCGCGTACGACGGTGTCGGGGTGCCCGCCACCATCGCCAGTGCCTACGCGGCCGTCGACGCACTGAGTGCCGACCCGGTGCTCGGCCTCGGAACCGGAAAGTGAGAATAGGGTCATGAGTGACGAAGCCCCCGCCAAGATCCCCAACATCGGCAAGAAGGCGAAGGACCTCAACGAGGTCATCCGCTACACCCTGTGGTCCGTCTTCAAGCTGAAGGACGTCCTCCCCGAGGACCGCGCCGGCTACGCCGACGAGGTCCAGGAGCTGTTCGACCAGCTCGCCGCCAAGGACGTCACCATCCGCGGCACCTACGACGTGTCCGGCCTGCGCGCCGACGCCGACGTGATGATCTGGTGGCACGCCGAGACCGCCGACCAGCTCCAGGAGGCGTACAACCTCTTCCGCCGCACCCGGCTGGGCCGCTCGCTCGACCCGGTCTGGTCCAACATGGCGCTGCACCGCCCCGCCGAGTTCAACCGCGCCCACATCCCGGCCTTCCTCGCCGAGGAGGAGGCCCGCGACTACGTCTGCGTCTACCCGTTCGTCCGCTCCTACGAGTGGTACGTGCTGCCGGACGAGGAGCGCCGGGCGATGCTCGCCGAGCACGGCAAGATGGCCCGCGGCTTCGCCGACGTCCGCGCCAACACGGTCGCCTCGTTCGCGCTCGGCGACTACGAGTGGCTGCTCGCCTTCGAGGCGAACGAGCTGCACCGCATCGTCGACCTGATGCGCCACCTGCGCGCCTCCAAGGCGCGGCTGCACGTCCGTGAGGAGATCCCCTTCTACACCGGCCGCCGCAAGAGCGTGGCCGAGCTGGTGGAGGGCCTCGCCTGAGGACCCCCGCCCCGAGGTCCGGCCGACGGCGCCGGCGGTCCGCCGACCGCCGGCGCCGTCGCCCTTTCCGTGCCCCTGGCCGCCCGGCCGGGGCGCGGACGCGGCCCGGGACGCGGGGCGCAGGCGGCCTCGCCGCCCACGGGGAGGCGCCCGAGGAGCAGGTAGTCGCGCAGGTGGCCGCCGACGCAGGCGTTGCGCCCGTCGGCCAGGCCGTGCGAGCCGGCGTCCCGCTCGGTCACCAGCGCCGCCCCGGCGAGCCGCCCCCGCAGCTCCAGGGCGCCCCGGTACGGCGCCGCCGCGTCCCGCTCCGCCGCCAGGATCAGCACCGGCGGCAGCTCGCCCGGCGCCGTGCGCACGTCCCGGGGTTCCTGCCGGGGACCCTTCCAGAAGGCGCAGGGCAGGTGGGCCCACACGCCGTGCCAGGTCTCGAACGGCGCGGTGCGGGCCAGGCGGGTGCCGTCGGCGTCCCAGACCTTCCAGTCGGTGGGCCAAGGGGCGTCGTTGCACTTCACCGCCGTGTACACCGCCCTCGAGTTCTGTTCCGCGGCCGCCCGCGCCGCCTGCGCCCCGGCCTCCGGGAGAGGGCCGGCCTGGGCCAGCAACTGCCGGTCGTCACCGAGGAGATGGTCGGCGAGAGCCCGGGCGCGGTGCGGCCAGAGGTCGTCGGAGCGGAGCGCGGCGAGCATCGCCGCGTGCAGCTGCTCCGGCCCGACGGTCCCGGCGGCCGGCCGTGCGGACAGCCGCGCCGCCGTCCGCGCGTAGGCGCGCGCCACGGCGCGGGGGTCGGTGCCGAGGCCGTGGGCGTCGTGGTGCCGGGCCGTCCATGCGCGGAAGTCGGCCCAGCGGCGCTCGAAGGCCGCGGACCGTTCGAGGACGTCGCGGTACCAGACGCCCGCCGGGTCCGGACGCACCGGTGAGTCCAGGACCATCCGCCGTACCCGGTGGGGGAACAGGTCGGCGTGGAGCGCGCCCAGGTAACCGCCGTACCCGGTGCCCAGGAAGGTCAGCCGGGGCTCGCCGAGCGCGGCACGGAGCACCTCCAGGTCGCGGGCGTTGTTCAGCGAGGTGTGGTGGCGAAGGGCGGCTCCGCCACGGCGGGCGCAGGCCTCGGCGTACCGCTGCGCCTCGGCGCGGCGCTCGCGCTTGAACGCCTCGGAGGGACGCGTGGGCGCCCGGCGGGGGCCGGCCGGACGGCCGGCGGGATCGGCGCAGAGCAGAGGGGTGGAGCGGCCCACGCCGCGCGGGGCGTAGCCGACCAGGTCGTAGGCCGCGGCGAGCGGCTTCCACTCCGGGAGCAGGGCGACGGCGGGGAAGGCCATGCCGGAGGCGCCGGGACCGTCGGGGCCGAGGACCAGCGCGCCCTGGCGGGGGACCGGGGCGGTGGTGCCGGCCGTGCTGCCCGTGCCCCCGGTCGCGCCGGTCGCGCCGGTCGCGCCGGTCGCGCCGGTCGCGCCGGCCGTGCCGGTCGTGCCCGTCGCGCGGGAGCGGCTGACGGTGAGGCGGACGGCCGGGCCGCCGGGGCGGGCGTAGTCCAGCGGCACGGTGACGGTGCCGCAGCGCGCCGTGCCGGGCATGGCGTCCTGGCCGGTGCACCGGCCCCAGCGGATGCCCTCGCGCGCGGCCCGTGCGGCGGCCCGGGCGACCCCGCGTGCCTCCGCCGTCGCCGCCGGCCCGGGAACGGCGGCGGACGGTCCGGGAGCGGCACCGGACGGTGCGGGAGCGGCGGCGGCTCCCAGGGAGGCCAACGCGGCCACGGCGGCGAACAGGACGAGAGGGCGCATACGGGGTCCTTCGGGCGTGTGGTCTCCCGGAGGATGCTTCGCCCGGCGGTCCGCCGGGGCAAGCGCGCCGCGCCGTGTCCTACTCCTCGTCCGCGCCCGCCGCGAACGCCGCCCGCAGCGCGGGCTCCTCCACCGCGCGCAGTCCGTGCAGCGCCACCGCCGTCAGATGGCGCAGGTCCTCGTCGAGTTCGTCGACGCGGTGCCCGAGAGAGGCCACCAGCCGCTGCCCCGCCGGCGAGGCGCGCCGGGGGTACGGGTGGGCCTCCATCCGGGCGATCAGCAGGGTGCCCAGCGCCATCGCCAGCGGCGCGGCGAACCAGGCCGCCGTCAGCGCGGCCGTCGGCCCGCCCTCCTCGCCCGGCAGCACCACCGCCACCGCGCCCAGGACGGCCACCGCCACGGCGGCCGACCGCACCCGCCGCACCCCGTCCGCGACGGTGCCCGCGTGCTCCGGCACGGCCAGTCCCGCCGCCACCAGCCGGTCCGCCAGCCGGTCCACCGCCTCGGCCGCGGCGGCCGCGGCGCGCACCGGCGCTATCCGCCGCTGTCCCCCGGGCCCTATCGCGGCGATCACCGAGCCCTCGACCTCGTCGCGGCCCCGTGGATCCACCACCGTCGCCCACCCGGTGTGGGCCAGCAGCAGCCGGCGTTCCCGGGCCATTGCCACCAGGGTCAGGTCGGCGACCCGGACCGGGCCGCCCGCCAGGAACGCCGTCTCGTACAGGCTCAGCGACGCACGGCCGTCGTCCAGCCGTTCGGCGGCCGTCGCGGCGACCGCCGCACGGCACAGGTGGAAACAGGCCACTCCCACGAGGACCCAGGCGACCAGCAGGAGAGAGACCCAGAGCATGCGGTGTTTCTATGTCACCGGGGCGTCGTCGCACCATGGGTCGTTCACCATACGGACACATGTTCCCACCTGGGGCTCAACCGCCCAGCAGCACCCGGCGGGTGGCGCGGGCGACGCGGGCCGCCGGGGAACTCGGCAGCGGCGCGGGACCGGAGCGCTCCAGCCACCAGGCACGCAGCCGGTTGCGCCGCCGGGCGTTCTCCGGTCGGCCGGAGAGCAGCAGGTGCTCCGCGAAGTCCAGCGCGTCCTGGCGGTATCCGCCGCCCGGCGGCCGGCCGAGGGCGTACCCGAGGAACAGCGGACGGTAGGAGTCGCCCAGGATCCGGGGCAGTTCGGGCGCGAGCTTGGCGACGATCCCCGCCCGCTTGGCGGCCAGCGCCCGGGCCTGGACGCCCACCCGCGCCCGGTCGAAGCCCTCGGGCACGGGGCCGTCGGCGACCAGGGCGGAGAGCAGGGACGCCTGGGCGACGGCGACGCGCTGCCGGGACCGGGCGGACGCGGGCGCGGCCGTCGCGGGGCGGTCGCCGGTGGCGGCGGTGGCGGTCCCCGCACCCGTGCCCGCGCCCGCCGCACGCCCGCGGGCCACCGCCGCGCCGATCGCCCCCAGTTCCCGCTCCAGCTCGGCGGCGCGCGGGAAGTCGTCGTCGCGCTCCAGCAGCACACCGGGCGGGGAGACCCGGGAGGCCAGGTCGGCCAGGATGTCCAGCACCGGCTCCGGCACGGGGTGGGCGTGACTGTCGTGCCAGACCCCGTTCTTGAGCACACCGCCGGCGACGTGGACGTAGGCGATCGCCTCCACCGGCAGCTCGTCCAGCGCCTTCGCCGCGTCCTCGCCCCGGTTGACCTGGTTGGTGTACAGGTTGGCGACGTCGATCAGCAGCCGCACGCCGGTGCGCTCCACCAGCTCGTACAGGAACTGACCCTCGGTGAGCTCCTCGCCCGGCCAGGCCAGCAGCGCGGCGATGTTCTCCACCGCCAGCGGCACGGGCAGCGCGTCCTGGGCGATCCGCACGTTCTCGCACAGCACGTCCAGGGCGTCGCGGGTGCGGGGCACGGGCAGCAGGTGTCCCGCCTCCAGCGCGGGCGAGGCGGTGAGCGCGCCGCCCGCGCGGACGAAGGCGATGTGCTCGGTGACCAGCGGCGCGTCCAGCATGAGCGCGCGCTCCGCCAGCGCGGCCAGGCGCCGCTCGTCGGGGCGTTCGGCGCCGCCCAGCCCCAGCGAGACGCCGTGCGGCACCACCGTGACGCCGCGCTCGCGCAGCCGGGCCAGCGAGGCGGGCAGGTGACCGGCGCAGAGGTTCTCCGCCACCGCCTCGACCCAGTCGACGCCGGGCATCGCCTCCACGGCGTCCGCGATCTCCGGCCGCCAGCCGATCCCCGTCCCCAGGTGCGCCATCGTGGCCCTCCCCTCGTAGCCGTGTACGTGCCCGTGTGAGGGAGTCTTGGCCCCGAAGCGGGTGTGCCGAATCGCGTTCGGCCGTGTTCAGAGCTGGATTTGAGCTAACGGACCGGGACGGGTGGCCCGTGCCAGGTGCCCCGTGCCGGGTGTTGTGGCACGGCGCGGTGTGGCGCGGTCGTCGGCCGCGCGGGCCCGCTCATCCCCGCCGCGGCCGCACCCCCGGCGGAAGCGCGCCACCGCCGCGCAGTCCCCACCACCGCCGGACCACCGGCGACACCCGCTCCCGCGGGTGGCCGGTGTGGGTCACGAACGCGTCGATCACGGCGTGCGCGGGCCGGTGCGGCGGCACGGCCGTCAGCAGCGCCTCGTCCCCGTCCCGCGACGGCGGTGCCACCAGGGCGACCTCGTCCCCGGAGCGCAGACGCAGCACCAGCCCCCGCAGCCCGTGCTCGTCCCCGGGCACGGCCCGCAGGCGCGCGTGCATCCGGTCCCGCGCGGGGGAGACCAGCCGGACGCGGGCCAGCGGCGTCCCGGCCTTGAACTCCTCCCAGCGGTCCGTCCCGAGACGGCGGAACGGCGGCTCCCGCCACGGCCGCGACGCGTCCAGGCGCGCCAGTACCCGCCGCAGGAAGTCCCGGACCGCCGACTCGTCGTGCGGCTGCCAGGAAAGGTCCGTCCGCCACACGCCGGCGGCGAGTTCGGCCTCGATCCCGGCGTACTGGTCCTCCACGGCGAGGTCGTGGAACGGCTGCTCCAGGATCATGCCGCAGATCCGTTCGACCTCCTCGTCGCCGAGGCTCCGGCTGAACTGCAGGCAGTACAGGACCGCTTCGAGCATTCCGGAACGCATGCGCACAGTATGGCGGCGGGCCGGACGCCGCGAGCCGTGCGCGGTGGCGGTTTCGCCGGGCCCGCCGGGCCCGGCGCTAGAGGAGCGCGGGGTGGCCGGCGATCACCGTGCACGAGCCCGGCGCGATCTCGGTGAAACCGGCGTCGCGGACCACGGGGAGGTCCGACCGGAGCAACCGCGCCCAGCGCTCGGGCGAGGCGGTGCGGACCGCGAGGGCGAAACCGGAGTCCCGCCAGGCGGCGCGGTCGGCGTCGGAGAGTTCCCACCAGGCCAGCTGGGCGGCGTGGCCGGTCTGGGCCATCGTCTTGCCGGCCGACATGTGCACCTCCGGGTTCAGCCAGAGCACCGGGGTGGCGGGGCCGGCGGGCGGCGGGGGCTCCGGGTCGTCCAGGTCGGTGCCGGAGACCTGGAGCTTGGCGAGTTCCCTGGGCCAGCCGTCCAGGGGGACCGGCGGGTACACCCGCACCTCGGCCGACCTCCCGGTCACGGTGATCCCGGGCAGCGTCTGCGCCTTGCGCCACTCGCCGCCCCGGGCGCGGCGGACCACCTTGCGGATCCGCGCGTCCTGCCAGGCATCGACCGCCTCCGCCCACTCGCCGTCGCCGCTCGAGCGGGGGTCGTCCAGCACGGTCAGCACCGCGCGGGCCGAGGTCTCCAGCGCGTCGGTGCGGGCGGGGGGATCCGTCTTCTCCAGCCGCACCACCAGCGGCAGCACGTACTGGGGCTTCTCGTCCCGGGGATCGGTGGTGATGGTGAAGGGCGACGTCGTCACGGGGACAGTCTGCCAAACCCCCAGGTGGTGCTCCGGCCCAGGTGGTGCTCCGGCCGAGGCCCCCTCCCGCGGCCGCGGGAGGGGGCCGGCGCCCCGGGGCGCCGGATCGGCGTCAGGAAGGCGGGGTGTCGTGGCGGTGGCGGAGGTCGCGGCGGGCCAGGGGCCGGGTCGCCGGGCCCTGGAGGACGGAGCCGTCGGGGGCGAAGCGGGAGCCGTGGCACGGGCACTCCCACGCGCGTTCGGCGGCGTTGAACCCGACCAGGCAGCCGAGGTGCGTGCAGCGGGCCGAGACCGCGTGCAGCGCCCCTTCGTCGTCCCGGTGGACGGCCAGCGACTCACCGCCGACCCGCACCACCGCCCCGTCCCCCGGCTCGATGTCCTCGACCGGCGTCGGCCGGCACGCCGCCGCCAGCCGGTCGCCGACGAAGTGCTTGGCCACCTCCGTCTGGGTCCGGAGGAACCGTGGCGCCTCCCGGACCACCGGCAGCACCCGGCGCGGGTCGTACAGCGCGGCCCACGGGCTGGTGCCGCCGTCGATCAAGGTGGCGAGCAGGCGGCCGGCCATGACGCCGCCGCTCATGCCCCAGCCGCGGAACCCGGTGGCCACCCACAGCCCCCGCGCCCCCGGGTGGAGCGGCCCGACCAGCGGCACCGTGTCGGTGGCGTCGGTGTCCTGCGTGGCCCAGCCGTACGCCGGCTCGACGCCGGGGAAGTTGGCCACCGCCCAGTCCGCGAGCCGCCGGAAACGTTCCTCCGGGTCGCCGGTGCCGGGCAGGACGTGCTCGCCGGTGACGATCAGCAGCCGCTTCCCCGGGGCGTCCAGCGGCGCGGTCCGCACCGACCGGGTGTTCTCCTCGGAGGTGATGTACATGCCGTCCGGGTCCAGGGAGTCCGGCATCCGCCCGGCCACCACGAACTCGCGGCGCGGCTTCAGCCGGGAGAACAGCAGGGCCCGGTCGAAGACCGGGTAGTGGGTCGCGACCACGACGTCCCGGGCGCGCACCACGTTGCCGGTGTCCGTCTCCAGGAGGTGCGGTTCGCCCTCGGTGAGGCCGGTGACGCGGGTGTTCTCCAGGATCAGCGCCCCCTGCGCGGCCAGGTCGGCGGCGATCGCCAGCAGGTAGGAACGCGGGTGGAACTGGGCCTGCCCGTCGACCCGCACTGCCCCGGCCACCGGGAACGGCAGTCCTGTGACCTGCGTGAACACGGCCGGCAGTCCCGCCGCCCGGGCCGCCTCCGCCTCCGCCTTGGCCTCGTCGGCCCGGGCGGGGTCGGTGACGTAGGAGTACGCGCTGCGGGGTTCCCAGTCGCAGTCGATGCCGAGTTCCTCGACCAGGGCCGCGGCGTGCTCGACCGCCTCGGTCTGCGACCGCGCGTACAGGCCGGCCCCTTCGGCGCCGCGGGTCCTGCGCAGCCGTGCGTAGACCATGCCGTGCAGGGCGGTCAGCTTGGCGGTGGTGTACCCGCTGACACCGCCGGCCAGCCGGCCCGCCTCCAGCACGGCCACGGTCCGGCCGGCGCGCATCAGCTCGTGGGCCGTGCTGAGACCGGCCATGCCCGCGCCGATGATCGCGACGTCCACGTCCACGTCGGAGGCCAGGGAGGGATACGGCTCGTCGCCGGGGGCCGTCCGCATCCAGTAGGACGGTCCGAGCGGAGGGTAACGAGTGCTCATGCCGCGCCGGGTACCCCGGGCCCGCCCGATCAGTGCCGGTCCGATCGACGCCGGTCCGCCCGAGCCGTCCTCGAACGGTGCTGCCTCGCTCGGACCGTCCCGCTCGAGTCGCCCCGGGCGGGCGGGCCGCCCGGGCGGGCCCGGGGGCGCGGCGGCCGTCGGCCGGGTCCCGCCCGGGCGGGACGGTCAGGCCTCGACCAGCGGCTTGGCGTCGCGGGCCAGCGCCGTCAGCCGCGAGATGGCCCGGAAGTACTTCTTCCGGTACCCCCCGGCCAGCATCTCCGCGCTGAACAGCTCGTCGAACGGCGCCCCCGAGGCCACCACCGGCACCTCACGGTCGTACAGCCGGTCGGCCAGGACCACCAGCCGCAGCGCCGTGGACTGGTCCGGCACGGCCGTCACACCGGTGAGGCAGACCGCGGCCAGGTCGTCGGTCAGCGCGCCGTACCGGCTGGGGTGGACCCGTGAGAGGTGGTCGAGCAGCGCGGGGAAGTCGTCCAGGGTGGCCTCCGGCGTGGCTTGGGCGACGCGCCGCACCTGCTCGTCGGAGAACGGCGGCGGCGCCTCCGGCAGGCCCCGGTGGCGATAGTCCTCGCCGTCGATGCGCAGGGCGCGGAAGTGCGCGGACAGGCCCTGGATCTCGCGGAGGAAGTCCGCCGCCGCGAACCGGCCCTCGCCCAGCTTGCCCGGCAGCGTGTTGGAGGTGGCGGCCAGCGCGACCCCGGCCTCCACCAGCTTCCCCAGCAGCGTGGACACCAGCACGGTGTCGCCCGGGTCGTCCAGCTCGAACTCGTCGATGCACAGCAGCCGGTGCCCGGAGAGGGTCTTCACGGTCTGCTGGAAGCCCAGCGCGCCCACCAGGTTGGTCAGCTCGACGAAGGTGCCGAACGCCTTCAGCGCCGGTTCCGCCGGGGTGGCGTGCCACAGCGACGCGAGCAGGTGGGTCTTGCCGACGCCGTACCCGCCGTCCAGGTAGACGCCGCGCGGTCCGGCCGGGGCGGCCGGCTTCGCCCTGCCGCGGCCGAACAGCCGGCGCATCGCACCGCCGCCGCCGTCCGCCGGGGCCCCGTCGAGAGAGGCGGCGAACCCCTCGAGGACGCGGACCGCCTCGGTCTGGCTCGGCTGGTTCGGGTCCGGTATGTACGTCCCGAAGCGGGCCGAGCCGAAACGCGGCGGCGGCACCATCTCCGCCACCAGGCGGTCGGCGGGAACGTGGGGTTCACGGGCGCACAGGGACTGCGGGGCCGTTTCGGCTATGGGTCCGCGACCGGCGGCGGAGGGGGAAGGCGACACGCTTCCCCATGTTAAGCGGCATGTCACACTGCGTGTCATGCGACGCCTGTTCCCTGTGACCCAAGAGACAGCCACCGCCCCGGCCGCCGCCGACCGCGAGTGGACCCTCGACGAACTGGCCGACGCCTACGCGTACCCGACCCACCCCACCGACCCGCAGGGCGGGCCCGGCAGCCGAGAGCCCTGGCTGCGCGCCAACATGGTCTCCACCCTCGACGGCGCGGCCCAGCACGACGGCCGCTCGCACCCCATCTCCAGCGCCGCGGACATGCGGATCTTCGGCACGCTGCGGGCCCTGGCCGACGTCGTCGTGGTCGGTGCCGAAACGGTCCGGCAGGAGGGGTACCGGCCCGCCCGCGCCCGCAAGGAGTTCGCCGCCCGCCGCGAGGCGTCCGGGCAGGGGCCCGCGCCCGCGATAGCCGTCGTCTCCGCGGGCCTGGAGCTGGACTTCTCCCTGCCGCTGTTCACCTCGCCGACGACGCCCACCCTGATCCTCACCGGCGCCGCCGCCGACCCGCACCGGGTCGCCGCCGCCGAGAAGGCGGGCGCCCGCGTGGTGGTGGCGGGCGACGGCATGGGCGTGGACCCGGCCCGCGCGGTGCACGCGCTGGCGGGGCTCGGCCACACCCGGCTGCTCACCGAGGGCGGACCCCGGCTGCTGGGCCAGATGGTCGCCGCGGGCGTGCTGGACGAGCTGTGCCTCACCGTCGCCCCGATGCTCACGGCCGGCGACGCCCAGCGCGTCGCGGGCGGCCCCTCCGTGGCCGTGCCGCACCGCTTCGTGCTGGGCTCGCTGCTGGAGGAGGACGGCTTCCTGTTCAGCCGCTACCACCGGCCCTGACCGGCCCGGACAGGCTCCGACCGGCCCGGAGGCGCCCGTTCGGCCGGGATTGAGGCGCGGGATCGGTGGAACATGGAGATCCTCCGGGCCCGGCCCGAGCCGACGGAAATCCTCGGTCCGCGCCGGAGCGAACGGGCAGGATGGTTTCAGCAGCGGCATGCGGCGCCGCTGCCCGGCCACGGACGACAGCGGGCCCCTCAGGTCCGTGAGTGGAGAAAAGGGGCGCCTGACGTGTTCACCAGCGTTTTGATGATCGAGAAGGCTCTGACCTCGGCCGACGTGGAGTTCGTCACCACGTTGCACGGCGACGAGCCGGTTTCCTTCCATGTCCTCCTCCAGCCCCGCGGAGACCAGGCCGACCGGCTGCTCCGCGCCATCGACGACATCGCCCTCGGCGCGCTGGACGAGGCGGCCCGGGAGGCCGCCCAGCCGGAGGGCAAGGACGCCGCCGAGCAGGGACGCCAGGCCCTCGACATCTCGCTGGTGGCGCTGCGCGCCGCCGGGAGCGAGGCGGAGGGGCGGCTGATCGAGGACCACCCGCTGGACGCGCTGAGATCCGTCGTCGAGGAGGTCGGCGCGGACGAGGTGATCGTGCTGACCGACCCGCACTACGTCGAGGAGTTCTTCCACCGCGACTGGGCCTCGCGGGCCCGCCACAAGGTGGGCGTGCCGGTCCTCAAGCTCTTCTCGCACAGCAGGACCCAGGGCCAGTCCGCGACCTGAGCGGCGGGGCCGCGCGGCGGCGGACGGGCCCGCGCCACGGCGGCCCGCCGCGGGCGTCCCGCCGCGGGGACGGCGGCCGACGGCGTCCGAGCGTCCGACGGCGGCCCGTGTCGTGCGGGCACCGCGGGCGCGCCGCGGGCCGTTTCGGCGGTCCTGCCGCGGTACCGGCCCGGTGCGGCCGTCCGGGGCCGTGCCGGTCGTCGGTACTAGGCTGTGCGCGGACACGACCGCACCACCGCAGGGAGACACGCATGGCACCCGGCCTGCCCACCGCCATGGACCGACCGCACTTCATCGGCATCGGCGGCGCCGGTATGTCGGGCATCGCGAAGATCCTCGCGCAGCGGGGCGCCAAGGTCGCCGGCAGCGACGCCAAGGACTCCGCCACCGCCGAGGCGCTGCGCGCCCTGGGCGCCACCGTCCACATCGGCCACGACGCGGCCCACCTCGCCGACGACGCGACCTGCGTGGTGGTCTCCTCCGCCATCCGCGAGGACAACCCGGAGCTGGCCCGCGCCGCCGAGCTCGGCATCCCGGTCGTCCACCGCTCGGACGCGCTGGCCCGCCTGATGGACGGCCTGCGCCCCATCGCCGTGGCCGGCACCCACGGCAAGACCACCACCACCTCCATGCTGGCGGTCTCGCTGAGCGCCCTCGGCCTGGACCCGTCGTACGCCATCGGCGGCGACCTGGACGTGCCGGGGTCCAACGCCGCGCACGGTTCGGGCGAGATCTTCGTCGCCGAGGCGGACGAGTCGGACCGCAGCTTCCACAAGTACGCCCCCGAGGTCGCCATCGTCCTCAACGTGGAACTCGACCACCACGCCAACTACGCGTCCATGGAGGAGATCTACGACTCCTTCCGGATCTTCGCCGGCCGGATCGTCCCCGGCGGCACGCTGGTGATCTCCGCCGACCACGAGGGCGCCCGCGAACTCACCGCCCGCCTGGCCGGCACCGGCATCCGCACGGTGACCTACGGCGAGTCCCCGGACGCCGACGTCCGGGTCGGCGCCGTCGTCGCCAAGGGCCTGACCAGCGACGTCACCGTGCAGATCGACGACGCGCCGCTCACCTTCACGGTCTCGGTGCCCGGCCGCCACTACGCCCACAACGCGGTCGCCGCCCTCGCGGCGGGCGTGGCGCTCGGCATCCCGGCCGAGGAGCTGGCGCCCGCGATCGCCGCCTACAAGGGCGTCAAGCGGCGGCTCCAGCTCAAGGGCGAGGCGGCCGGGGTCCAGGTGATCGACTCCTACGCGCACCACCCGACCGAGATGACCGCGGACCTCGAGGCGATGCGCGCCGGGCTTCCCGTGGGCGGCCGGATACTGGTTCTGTTCCAGCCGCACCTGTTCTCCCGCACCCAGGAGCTCGGCACCGAGATGGGCCAGGCGCTCGCCCTCGCCGACGCCTCCGTGGTCCTCGACATCTACCCGGCCCGCGAGGACCCGATCCCGGGCATCACCAGCGAGCTGATCATCGACGCCGCCCGCGAGACCGGCGCCGACGTCACCGCCGTCCACGACAAGGCCGAGGCCCCCGGGGTGATCGCGGGAATGGCCAAGCCCGGTGATCTCGTTCTCACCATGGGAGCGGGCGACGTCACCGACCTCGGCCCGCTGATCCTGGACCGTCTCGCAGAGCAGAACCGGTAGAAGGGGAGGCGCACACCATGGCCTACGAGATCGACAAGCCCGACGAGCAGTGGCGCGCGGAACTCAGCCCCGAGGAGTACGCCGTCCTGCGCCAGGCCGGCACCGAGCGCCCCTTCACCGGCGAGTACACCGACACCAAGGCGAAGGGCGTCTACTCCTGCCGCGCCTGCGGGGCCGAACTCTTCACCTCGGGCACCAAGTTCGAGTCCCACTGCGGCTGGCCGTCCTTCTACGACCCGAAGGACTCCGACGCGGTCGAACTGATCCAGGACACCTCGCACGGCATGGTCCGCACCGAGGTCCGCTGCGCGCGCTGCGGTTCCCACCTGGGTCATGTCTTCGAGGGCGAGGGCTACCCGACGCCGACGGACCAGCGGTACTGCATCAACTCGATCTCCCTGCGGCTGGAGCCGGCGCAGGACTGAGCCGTCCTCGTCCCCCCTGCCGCCCGGGCCCCGGTCGCACGTCGGCCGGGGCCCGGTGCGTCGGGAGCCGCGCGGCCGTCGCCGGCCGGACGGCAGTACGCGTCATACGCCCCCGACATCCCGCTGACCGAGGCGCAGGATTCCCGCGCCGCCAACCATCAGCACCCCCGGTTCCCGACGAGCAGGAACGCCTCACCCGGACACAGGAGCGGCCGGCCGCCGTGCGGGCGGCGGGCGTCGACCCGGCGGCGATGCTGCGACCGCCGCTGCACCAAGGCGCGTACGACCAGCGGCTGGGCACGGTGTACACGGCCCACTGCCGTCCGGCGGAAGGCCGCGTCACCTACCGCTGGTCCGGGGAGAGCTGGGAACAGTCCTTCGCCGCGTTCTCCCCGGGCTCCCGCACCGTCACCCTGGGGCTTGAGGTGCCGAACCCGCCGGACGCGCACGGGCACGCCGTATGACCGGCCAGGTGGACGTCCCCGGCGGCGACGCCGGGGACGTCGGCGGCGGTGGGGACGCGGCGGCGGAGCGGGCCGTCGCCGCGTCGGACGGCCCGCCCGTCAGCCGAAGAAGCCTTCGACGGCGTCCTCGACGGCCTCCTCGACGAACTCCTCGGCCGTCTCCTCCACGATCTCCTCGATGAACTCCCCGAAGATGTCGTCCATGCGGCTGATCCCCTCCATGTCGGCGTGACAGCCCGTGGCGCGTTGGCCAAAGGCTCTCGGGCATCCTCTCAACTCGACGCGCCCGAAGGCCAGTTCTTCCTGGATCTTGTTCCGAACACCGGCCGACGGCCGGGGAGTCCCGTGACGAGGGTGTGGGGCGGGCCCCCACCGGCACCGGCACGCCCGCGGGATCAGCGCAGCAGGGTGTCGACGAAGGGGCCGGACACCACGTGGTGGGGGTCGAGCCGCTCCAGGGTCGCGACGGCCTCGTCCCAGCCCGGGCCGCCCCCGGCGCGCAGGGAGGCGGGGACGGTGTGGGCGAGGACGTCCGGGTCGGACCACGCGGCGGTGTCGGTGTAGGCCCAGCCCTTGGACCACTCCGCCCGGACCGTCGCCCGGTCCCCGTCCAGGGCGAACAGGAACTGCTCGAGCTCCCGGTAGAAGCGGTGCAGAGCAGGCGTGCCCGGCAGGGAGAGGACGTCGATCCACACGGCGGTGTCGACGTCCGGCCGGTCGGGGCGCGGCCGCACGGCGGACAGCAGAGGTGGCCGCGCGCCGGGTACGCCGCACACGGACGGGTCCTCCAGGCCGGTCACGCGGATCTCCACCTGGCCGTTGACCGGGTACTCGCCGCGCGCCGCGTACGCGGCGAGCAGCGTGCGGTAGAAGTCGGCGAATTGGCTGACCACCCACTGCAGATCGGCGCGGCGGACGAGCACGGCGTAGCCGTTGGCCGTCTCGCGCAGCGTGGTGGGCCGGATGTACTGCAGCAGGTTGCGGGAGGCGCCCCACAGGTCCGACCGCAGCCCGCCCGCCAGCAGGTGGGTCAGGACGTCACCGGTCAGCAGGTCCCGCACGAGGTCGCCGGAGAGCAGGACGTCGGTGATGTCGCCGGTCAGCGCCACCTTGGCGAGCAGGTACTGCACCTGACCGAAGAGCGGCGCGCTCGCCCAGGCCCCCGAGACCAGGGATCCGGCCAGCCGGGCCACCGGCTCGGGGAGGGAGTCGGAGAACGGGTAGTTGTACGGCTCGTCGACCGCGCGCGAGCCCAGCGGCCGTCGCGGAGCGACGCTCCAGACCTTCAGCCAGGGCTTGTCGGTGAAGGCGAACCAGATCGCCTCCGCCCGGCCGGTCCGGTCGACGAAGCCGGCCAGGGTCCGCTTCCCGGCCGCGTCGGCGGGGGCGGCGAACAGTTCGGCGGCCGGGATGTCCAGGAGGGACTGGCAGCGCAGGTTCTGGTCGGCGCCCACGCGCAGGACGGCCTCGGTGACGAGCGAACGGCCGAGGTGGACGAGGAGCGCGTCGCAGTCGGGGTCCGTCCGGCCGACGGTCCGCAGCACGTAGCGGCCGGTGCCCTGGTCCCAGACGACCGCGGTCAGCTCGGTGACCAGGTTGCTCAGCGAGCCGTAGCCGTGGCCGGGCGGCGTGCTCCCGCCGGTGGCGGGGACGGCCGTACCGTGCGCGCCGACGGCGAGCGCGCCGCCGACCGACAGCTGCCCGGGCGCCGGCGCGGCGGTGACTCCGTGACCGGCCGCGCCGGCGAACGCGAGCAGGTCCTCCAGGGTGGCGCCCGTCTGGACCCTGACCTCGGCCGAGCCGTCGGCGGCCCGCCGCTCCAGCGACATGGCGGTGAGGTGCGCGGTGGTGTCCAGCAGGACGACCCGGGTCGCGGCCGGTGTGCCGTCGGCCACCGTGAGCGGCGCCCAGCCGTGCCGTTTGCCCTGCGCGCGTACCGTCCAGCCCGCGCCGTGCGCCCAGTTGACGATGGAGAGCACGTCCTGCGGGTGGCGCGGGGCGCACGTCCACAACTGGTCGGTGCGGATCTCGCCGGCCCAGTTCTCGTAGACGCGGCGGTAGACGTCGGGTCCGGCCGGGAAACCCGGCGGCGGCGGGGGCGCGTCGGCGGCGTACGCGCCGCCGGGCCGGACCAGCCCGCGCAGCAGCCACACCGCGCCGCCCGCGGCGGCCGACGACGCGAGCAGTCGGCGCCGCGACAGCCCGTCGCCGTGAACCGAAGATACGTCCGCCATGCCGGAGACCTCCCCTGTCCCACCGGACCCGGCCGTGCCGGGCCGGACGGGTGCACACGCTATCCGCCGACGGACCCCGGGTGCCCGGGTCTTCGCGGTTTCCTCACGTGGTGACCGCCGCGTCCCGCGACGGTGCGCGCGGATGCCGCCGCGCTCGGGGACGCTCGCCTGTTCGAACGGCCGATATCCTGGCGCGATGGTGGACGGAACGGGTGACGAGCCGCAGACGGACGGACGCTCCACCCGCTGGCACAAGCACAAGGAACAGCGTCAGGGCGAGCTGGTGGACGGGGCGGTCGCGCTCATCGAGGAGGAGGGCGCGCACTTCCGGATGCAGCGCCTGGCCGAACGCATGGGGCTGCCCCGGTCCGTGCTCTACCGGCACTTCAAGGACCGTGCGTCACTGGACGAGTCGATCCGCCGCAGGGTGGTGGAGTCCTTCGTGCGGCGCATGGAGCCCACGCTCGCCTTCGACGGGACGATCGAGGAGTCCGTGCACCGTGTCGTGGGCGCGCACCTGGACTGGGTGTCCCAGCACCCGCGCCTTTACGCCTACATGGGCGTCGCCGAGCACTCCATGGGGGACGGCTCCCTGGTGGCGGACACCAAGACGGCCATCGCGCTGATGCTGGGCGAGCGGTTCGGGGACGTGCTGAAGGCCCTCGGAGTGCCGCGGGCGCCGATCCGTTCGGTCGCGGTCGGGATCGTGGGGTTCGTCGACACCGCGGTCAACCAGTGGATGCGTGATCCCGAGCCCGAGCAGTCGGAGGACGAGCTGCGCGCGATGCTCTGCCGGTCGGTCTGGGCGGTCCTGGACTCGACACTGCGGAGTCTGGGCGTGGAGTTGTCGCCGCAGCAGCGCGTGTCGGACCTCGAGGAGCTCGCGGCCGCTCACGGCTGACGGGACCGGGCCGCCGGAGCGCCGGTCACGGCCGGGACGCCCGCCGCCGCGCGCCGCAGGGACTCCGTGTCGGTGAGCTTGACCCGGGGCCGGCCCTGCGCCTCGCCCTCCGCGCGCTCCGCGCGGTCGATCGCCCGCCAGGCGGCGAGGTCCAGGGCGTTCGGTGCCACGGTCGCACCCGGCACCGGCGCGGTGAGGCGGCCCGCGGCGAAGTCGTCGAGGAGGGACTCGACCGTCTCGTGGGCGCAGGTCTTGTTCGTGCCGATGAAGCCGGTCGGGCCGCGCTTGATCCAGCCCGCGACGTAGACACCGGGCTCGACCCGGCCCGCCCGGTGCGGGACGGTCGCGCTGTCCTCGTCGAACGGCAGGCCGGGGACGGGCCGGGCGCGGTACCCGACGGCGCGCAGGACCAGGCCGGTCTCCAGGACGCGGGTCTCGCCGGTGGGCACGGCACGCACCGTGCCGTCGTCGTCGGTGCGCAGCGTGGCCGGGGCGACCTCCAGGGCCCGTACCCCTCCCTCGCCGGTGATCCGCACCGGTACGGTCAGGAAGCGCAGCACGATCCGGCGGCGGCCCTCGACCGGTGTACGGGCGGCCAGTTCGGACAGCAGCCGGGTCTTCTCGTCGCCGTCCGGCGCCAGGTCGCCGGGCCGGCCCTCGACGCTCACGTCGACGTCCTCGAGGGCGGACAGCGCGAGGAGTTCGGGCACGGTGAACGCGGCCTGGGCGGGCCCGCGGCGGCCGAGGAGGACGACCTCCCGGATCCGGCTGCCGCGGAGCGCCGCGAGCGCCCGGTCGGAGATGTCCGTACGTGCCAGGGCGTCGGGGTCGGCGGTGAGGATGCGGGCGACGTCGAGGGAGACGTTGCCGTTGCCGATGACGACCGCGCGTTCGGTGCCGAGGTCGTGGACGTCGTGCGCGTGGTCGGGGTGGCCGTTGTACCAGGCGACGAAGTCCGTGGCGGACACGCTGCCGGGCAGGTCCTCGCCCTCGATGCCCAGGCGCTTGTCGGTCGCGGCGCCGACCGCGTAGATCACCGCGTGGTGCGCGCGCAGCAGGTCCGCGTGGGTGAGGGCGGTGCCGATCTCGACGCTGAGACGGTAGCTGAAGCCGGGCTGGGACTCGATGGTCCGGAAGAGTTCGGTGACCTGCTTGGTGTCCTGGTGATCCGGCGCGACGCCGGCCCGGGCGAGACCGTACGGGGTGGGGAGCCGGTCGTAGACGGTGACGCGGACACCCGGGTGGCGCAGCAACTCGTCGGCGGCGAAGAGACCGGCGGGACCGGCGCCGACGACGGCCACCGACAACTCACCCTCCGGCAGGGTGCGTTGCCGGGGGACGACGTACATGGGCGCGCGGTCGGCGTGCGGATTCTCCTTGTAGTAGGCGGCGTTCAGCTCGATGAACGGCAACTCCTTCTCGCCGAGGGCGGTGTGCGGCTTCAGCGCGTCCACCGGGCAGGCGCTCGTGCAGGCGCCGCAGTCCACGCAGGTGCGCGGATCGACGTACAGCATCTCGGCGGTCGCGAAACCGGGCTCGCCCGGTGCGGGGTGGATGCAGTTGACCGGACAGGCCAGCACGCAGGAGGCGTCGGCGCAGCAGGATCGGGTGACGACGTACGGCACGGCGGACTGGTCTCCGTTCGGGCGTTCGGGGGAAGGGTGGTGCGGGGCCGGCCGGCGGCCCGGGCGGCTGCTACTCGGTCAGCGGGGCGGGCTCGCCGCGGAAGCGGGCCGGGCGGCCGTCGATGCGCAGGGCCCGCCACAGTGGGCGGGAGACCCGGTTCATCAGACCGATCTCCTCGGCGAGCATCCGCACGTCGGAGAAGAGTTCGCGGAGCATCTTCCGGCCCGCCTCGGACTTCCAGAAGACGTCCTTGATCACCCGGTCGGGGATGCCGGCCAGTGCGGCGGACTTCTTGTCGGGGATCATGATGACGTCGCACAGGACGCGCATGATCAGCGGGAAGAGGACGGACAGGGCGCCGCGACGGACCTTGCCGAAGTGCGGCACGCGCAGGCGCAGGAACTCGTGGGCGAAGGAGATGTGCCGGGCCTCCTCGGCGATGTGGATCTGCATGATCCGCTGCGGGAGGGGGTGCACCGGCTCCCCGCTGCGCAGGGCGCCCTTCTGCAGGTGGTCGATGGGCTCCTCGCCGGCCAGGATGCCGGTGAAGAACGCCTCGGGGTACAGGGAGCCGAACAGCGGCAGGATCCGGCTGAGTTGGCGGAACCAGCGCTTCCCGCCCGCGGTGTCCACGCCGGTGCGGTTGACCAGCTCCTGGAACATCTGGGTGTGGTGGGTCTCCTCGGTGATCTCGTGGGTGAGATACCTGAACTCCTCGTCCTGATTGCCCAGGTGGTAGACGTAGTCCAGCGCCCCGCGCATGAGGAGGTTCTCGAACTGCATTCCCACCTTGGCGATGACCGCCCAGCGCCAGATCCCGATGCGGATCCGGGTCTCGAGCGGCTGTTCCTGGTACCAGGGGTGGGCGCCCAGGGCGTCCGCGGAGGTGAGCACCCAGCGGGGGTCGCTCGTGTCCACGGCGAACTCGGGGTCGTCCCACCTGATGTCGGTGAAGGGGTTGAAGTTGACGTTGACGGAGCCCTCGGACAGGGTCCGCAGGCGCTCGTCGTAGGCCTTCCTGCTGAGGTTCGCGGTCATCTTCGTCCTCGGTTGTCGGCCGGGCCGCCCCGGAGGCGAGGCGGGTGGGGGGTCGAGTGGTCTGTGCGACGGTGCGGGGCGGCGCGGGGAGCGGTGCCGCCGGCGGTCAGGCGATGCGGGCGTCCGCGTCCCGGGCGACGGCCGCTTCCGCCGCTTCCGGCGCGTCCGCCGCTTGCGCGCCGGAGGGCCGGCCGACCGCCTTGGTGAAGCGCAGCGGAGCGTCCTCGATCGGGGCGCTCCGGAGCATGGCGCGGTCGCGGTAGTAGTGGTTCCACAACCGCCACGGGGCACGGGTGCCCTGGCGCGGCATGACCTCGTCGGCGCGGGTGATGTAGCCGGAGGTCAGCGCCTCGCCCATGACGGAGAACGGTGAGCGGTCGCCGTCGGAGGCCACCGGGGTCGCGATGTCGTGCCCGTGGCGGCGCATGTGCGCCAGCAGGCGGGCGGTCCAGTCGGCGGCGAGGTCCGCCTTCAGCGTCCAGGAGGCGTTGGTGTAGCCGATGACGAGGGACATGTTCGGTACCCCCTCGAGCATGACGGCCTTGTAGAGGACGCGGTTCCTGACGTCCACCGGGCGGCCGTCGACGGTCACCTCCATGCCGCCCATGAGGCGGACGTTGAGGCCCGTCGCGGTGACGACGATGTCGGCCTTGAGTTCCTCACCGGACCTCAGGCGGACGCCGTCGGCGGTGAACGTGTCGATGTGGTCGGTGGCGATGGACGCCTTGCCGCTCCTGAGCGCCTTGAACAGGTCGCCGCCGGGGACGACGCACAGCCGCTGGTCCCAGGGCTTGTACGTGGGGCTGAAGTGACGCATGTCGACGCCCTTGCCCGCCTGGGCCCGGACGAGAGAGAGGAGCGTCCTGCGGGCCAGGCGGGGGAACCGGCGGCAGAAGGCGTAACTCCCGCGCTGCAGGGCGATGTTGCGACCCCGGACGAGCTTGTACGTCAGCCGGTCGGGGGCGCGCAGCTTCTGCAGGACCGAGGTCAGCGGGTCGGTCTTGGGGAGGGTGAGGACGTAGGTGGGCGAGCGCTGCAGCATGGTGACGCTCGCGGCGGTGCCGGCCATCGCGGGCAGCAGGGTGATGGCGGTGGCGCCGGAGCCGACGACGACGACGTGCTTGCCGCCGTGGTCGAGGCCCTCCGGCCACTGCTGGGGGTGGACGAGTGTGCCCCGGTAGTCGGCCTCTCCGGGGAACTCGGGGCGGTACGGCTCGTCGTAGTCGTAGTAGCCGGTCGCGCCGATGAGGTAGCCGGCACTGTACGACTCGCGTTCGCCGGTGCCCTCGTCCTCCACCTCGACGCTCCAACGCCCGGTGTCGCGCGAGAAGTCGGCGCTGATCGCGCGGCGGCCGAAGCGGATGCGGTCCAGGATGCCGCCGTCGGCCGCGGCGTCCTCCACGTACTGCCGGATCCGCGCGCCGTCGGCGAGGATGCGCGCGTCGCGCCAGGGGCGGAAGCCGAACCCGAAGGTGGGCATGTCGGAGTCCGAGCGGATCCCGGGGTACCGGAAGAGGTCCCATGTCCCGCCCACCCGGGCGCGGCGCTCGAGCACGACGAGTGAGCCGCCGGGATTGCCGCGCAGGACATGGTGTGCGGCGCTGATGCCGGATATGCCGGCGCCGACGACCAGGACGTCGACGTGCTGCTGCTCCATCGCGGAAGGTCCTCGCTCTCGCTCGTGGGCCCTGGGAAGACAGGGACGGAAGGCGCAACGCCGGTGGAGGCGTCGGTGGTTGATCGGACACGTGGCCGTGCGGCTCTCCTGCACGCGGTACTCGCAATTTACCTGCGACGCCCTGTTTCAGATACCGCCGGTAACGTGACGCGGGTCACATGATGGCCGGTCATCGGTGATCACCCATCAGCCGGTGGAGCTCTACGGCCGGGGGGCACCGGCGCGGAAGGCCGCGCCGCCACCTGGCCGGGTCCTGTCCCGGCGGGGACTGCTACGTTGCGGCGGTCCGGTGCGCGGGAGGAGAAGCGGGATGGACGTCCTCGGGGTCGACGCCTGCGGCAAGCAGGGGTGGGTGGGCATCAGGCTCACGGACGGCGCGTACGCGGGCAGCCTGGTCGATCTCCGGCTGGAGAGCCTGGTGGCGCGCGCGGGCGACGTGGACGCCGTCGCGGTCGACATGCCGTTGGGGCTGGTGGAGCGGGGCTGGCGTGCCGCGGACCTCGCGGCCAAGGCACTGCTGGAGGTGCGGCGCCACAGCCTCTTCCTCGTCGCGCCGAGGACGGCGTGGCAGGAGCAGCACTACACGGCGGCCGCCGACCGCTGCCAGGAGCTCACCGGCAACCGGCTCACCCAGCAGGCGTGGGCGCTCAGGCCGAAGCTGCTGGAGGCGCGAGCGTGCTGGCTCGCGGACGGGCGGACGCACGAGGTGCACCCCGAACTGTCCTTCCGCGCGCTGGCCGACGGGGTGCCGCCGGCGTACGCCAAGAAGACCTGGCGCGGCCAGAACCTGCGGCGCGCCCTGCTCGCCGAGGCCGGGATCGTGCTGCCGGACGAGATCGGCGAGGCGGACCGCGTCCCCGTCGACGACGTGCTCGACGCCGCGGCGGCGGCGTGGTCGGCGCACCGGATCGCGCTCGGGACGGCGAAGCGGCTGCCCGAGACCCCCGAACGGGACGCGGAGGGGCGACCCGTGGAGATCAGGTACTGACGGGTGCCGCCCGCGGCTCGGGCCGGCCGGGCGGCCACATCCCGCCGTCCACCCTCGAAGTGCGGGCGGACGGCGGGTTGGTCACATCGGTCGGCTCAGCCTCCGCAGCCGCTGACCGAGATGGAGGACACCGCGTTGTCGTACAGGAACAGGAGTTCCTGCTTCCCGCCGGCCGGGATGCTGAAGTAGTAGCCGTGGTGGTCGATGTCGGTCCAGATGCAGACCTGATCGTTGCTGAGGTTCCACACCGAGCTGGCCCGGTCGTTCCACGCCCAGCCGATGTTGAGGATGTCCGCCGGTTCGAGCGCAAGCACGTCCCCGGTGTTGTTGTGGCCGTCGAAGAGGTAGATCTTCCCCCCGATGAAGCCGTCCTTGGGGTCGGCGGCCGACGCGGTCCCCGGCGCCGCCAGTACGAGGGTGGAGGCGATGGCCGCCGCCACCGTCGCGGCCTTGACTGTCAGTCTCATGAGGGTCCTTTCCCCGTGGTGCCCGTGAAAGCGCGGTCGTCTTCGCCGCTTTCAGCGTTCGTTTCTTGAAGGCATTCGGTCGTAGGACGGTCCCCGCGCACAGGTGGTTCGCGGAGATGAGGATGGTCACAATCCTCCGAAAAGGAGGGAGCCGTGGCCTTCTCGCGGTCAACCCGATCGTTTCGGAACGGCGGCGGAATCGCGTCGGCCGCCCACCCGGACCGGCGTGGCCACATCGGGCTGTACCTGGCGGCACCTTCCGCCGGTGTTCGGTCCAGCGGGCGGCCCACGGTCTGCCGGCGCTTCGCGCCCTGGAGCCGGACCCTGTCCGGGCCAGGCTGCACCGCGCCATCCTCGACGACCACCTGATCACCGACCGGAACCGGCTGATCCGACAACTCACTGGTCCGAGGCGTTCTCCTCGGTCAGGATTCGGCCATGGACCAGCCTTGCGTGGTGCGGTGATGAGCGGGGCCCGTCCCCGAGGGGCCGTGCCGAGCTACGGGATGTCGGGGTACCGAGGGCGCTTCCGCTTGAGCTCGGCCAGGTCGCTGAGATCGATGCCCGTGGCCTTGGCAGTCGGGCGGGGACGGGACGCTCTCCCAGCACGTGGGGCGCCAGGAGGACGGGGGAGTGAGTGTGAGCCGCCGGGAGGTCGCCGGCTACGCGGGAGACGACGACCGGCGGCTGCCGGCGACGGGATGGCGGGACTTCGGGGTGTGCGAGAGCTGAGCCGCCGTCCCCTGCCGGCGACGGCGGGTGACGGCCGGTGACGGGCGCGGTGACGGCTGTCACCGCGCCCGCCCGGGCTCACGCGGGGTACACGGTCAGCTGGTGCTGCAGGAGACCGTCGGCCAGGTGCTGCTGCCGTTCTTCATGATCGTCATTCCCCAGTTGTTGCCGCTTCCGTTCGGCGTGGCCACCAGGGTCTGGCCGTCGGGGTAGGTCGCGTTGACGTTCCAGGTGGTGGCGATCTTCTCCGGGGACGGGACCCGCACGGTCACCTTCCAGGTGTTCGAGCCGGAGACCGAGACGTTGAGGTTGTACCGGTCGCTCCACGACGTGCCGGCGGAGAGGGTCGCGGTACAACCCCCGCTCGGCGGAGGCGTGGTGCCGCCGCCGCCCGATCCGTCGGGGGCGACCGCGCGGCCGGTCGACGGGGAGATCATGCCGGCGCACAGTCCCTTGCTCGACAGGGTCTGCGCGATCCGCGGGATCGCCGCGAGGGTGTTGGCGGGCCAGTCGTGCATCAGGATGATCTGCCCGTTGGTCAGCCGGCCCGCGGCCTGGACGATGGCGTCGGTGCTGGCGTTGTTCCAGTCCTGCGAGTCGACGTCCCAGATGATCTCGGTCAGGCCGTACTTGGCCTCCACCGACTTGAGGGTCGCGTTGGTCTCGCCGTAGGGCGGCCGGAACAGCTTCGGGGTGCCGCCGCCGGCGCTCGCGATGGCCTGCTGGGTCCGGGAGATCTGCGAGTCCATGGACGCCTGGGAGAGCTGGGTCATGTGCGGGTGGTCCCAGCTGTGGTTGCCGACCCACATGCCGGCGTCGACCTGGGCACGGACCTGGGAGCTGTTGGACGCCGCGTAGTTGCCCTGGTTGAACATGGTCGCCCGTAAGCCGTTCTGCTTGAGGGCGTTGAGGAGGGCGGGCGTCTGGCCGGACGGGCCGTCGTCGAAGGTGAGCCCGACGTAGCCGTTGCAGGCGGTCGCCCGGTCCGGGGCGGCCTGGGAGGGGCCGGCGGCCAGCGTGGTGGTGGCCGCCGCGGCCAGGGCGACGGCGGCGAGCGCGCCCAGTGCGGAGCGGAGCCCTGCTGTGGAACGAAGCGCGGGAACGCGTGCGAAACGCATGGGGGGATGTCCCTTTCTCCGTGACGAAGGACAGCCGGGACCGATGGCCCGGCCGTGGAACGGGAGTCGGCGGCGCGCCGCTGTACACGGCGCGCCGGAACCACCGACAGTGTGAACCGGCCTGCGCCGGGATTGTCAACGCTTTCGGAGTGGAATTCGAAAGCTTCGCTTCGCTCAAGTGTGCCGTCACGAGACGTAGTTGCTGGTGAGAGCGGTGGGTGCGGCGCGAATTTCACGGTGGATCGAAAAGCGTGGCGGTATGCGGCGCCGTCCGGTGTTTATTGGCGCGAATGTTTCGAACCGGAAAGGCGCCGCATCCGTGCCACGCGGGAACGTGCGGGGGTGTTCAGTGATGTCCGCGGGTTTCCCGGAGCGTCACAGGACGTGGGCCGCGTACCGCTCCATCACCTCGGTGAGCACCTCGGAGCCGTCCCGGGCCCAGAGGCCCTCGTTGAAGATCTCCACCTCGATCGGTCGTCCGGCGTAGCCCGCGGCGTCGACCAGTTCGCGCAGCCGGCGCATGTCCACGCAGCCGTCGCCGAGTTGACCGCGGCCCAGCAGCACGCCGGCGGGCAGCGGGGTCACCCAGTCGGCGACCTGGAAGGCCGCGATGCGGCCGCCGTCGGGACCGGCCGCCCCGGCCTGCCGGATCCGGGCCTCCACCGTGTCGTCCCACCAGATGTGGTACGCGTCGACGACGACGCCCACCTCCTCGACCGGGAAGCGTTCGGCGAGGTCCAGGGCCTGACCCAGGGTGGAGACCACGCAGCGGTCGGAGGCGAACATCGGGTGCAGCGGTTCGATCGCGAGACGCACCCCGCGCTCGCGGGCGTACGGCGCCAGCTCGGCCAGCGCGTCCGCGATGCGCTCGCGCGCACCGTGCGGGTCGCGGTCCCCGGCGGGCAGCCCGCCCGAGACCAGGACCAGGGTCCCGGTGGCGAGGGCGGCCGCCTCGTCGATCGCTGCCCGGTTGTCGTCGAGGGCGGCGGCGCGCTCACCGGGGCCGGTCGCGGTGAGGAAGCCGCCGCGGCACAGGCTGGTGACGGTGAGGCCCGCCTCGCGCACCAGCCGCGCGGCGCGCTCCACCCCGTACTCCTGGACGGGCGCGCGCCACAGGCCAATTCGCGCCACCCCCGCCTTGCGGCAGCCCTCGACCAGTTCGGGGAGGGACCACTGCTTGACGGTCTCCTGGTTGATGCTGAACCTCGAGAGATCGACGTCGGTCACTGGTCCACCCCGTACACCGAGAGCAGGTTCCGCATCCGGGTCCCGGCGAGCGCCGGGTCGGGGAACAGGCCGATCCCGTCGGCCAGTTCGTACGCGCGCGCCAGGTGCGGCAGCGAGCGGGCCGACTGGAGGCCGCCCACCATGGCGAAGTGGTCCTGGTGGCCCGCGAGCCAGGCCAGGAACACCACGCCCGTCTTGTAGAAGCGGGTGGGCGCGGCGAACAGGTGCCGGGCCAGCTCCACGGTCGGGTCGAGGACCTCCCGGAAGCCCGCCGCGTCGCCCGTGTCCAGTACCCGTACGGCCCGCGCGGCGAGCGGCGCCAGCGGGTCGAACACGCCGAGCAGCGCGTGGCTGAAGCCCCGCTCGTCGCCCTCGATCAGCTCCGGGTAGTGGAAGTCGTCGCCGGTGTAGCAGCGCACCCCGTCCGGAAGCCGCCGCCGCAGCGCGACCTCCCGGCCGGCGTCCAGCAGCGACACCTTGACGCCGTCGACCTTGTCCGGATGGGAGGCGACGACCTCCAGGAAGGCGTCGGTGGCCGCGTCCAGGTCGTCGCCGCCCCAGTAGCCCTCCAGCGCCGGATCGAACATCGGGCCGAGCCAGTGCAGGACCACCGGCTCGGACGCCTGCCGCAGCAGCGCGCCGTACACCTCCAGGTAGTCCTCCGGGCCCTTCGCGGCGGCGGCCAGCGCCCGCGAGGCCATCAGCACCGCCTGCGCGCCGGCCTCCTCGACGACGGCGAGCTGCTCCTCGTACGCGGCGCGCACCTCGCCGAGGGACGCTCCGGGCACGGTGAGCTGGTCGGTGCCGACACCGCAGGCGACGTGCCCGCCGACGGCCTTCGCCTCGGCGGCGCTGCGGCGGATCAGCTCGCGGGCGCCCGCCCAGTCCAGGCCCATGCCGCGCTGCGCGGTGTCCATGGCCTCGGCGACGCCCAGCCCGTGGGACCACAGGTGGCGGCGGAAGGCGAGGGTGGCGTCCCAGTCGACGACGGCCGGGCCGTCCGGGGTGGTGTCGGCGTACGGGTCGGCGACCACGTGGGCCGCGGCGAGGACCGTGCGGGAGACGAGCGGCGTGCCGTCCGCCGTGAGGTCCGCGGGCGTCGTGCGCGGCGTGTAGGGGGCGGTCCCCCCGTCCGGGCGGGGCAGCAGGATCGTCACAGCGTCAGCTCCGGGACGTCCAGGCGGCGGCCCTCGGCCGAGGAGCGCAGCCCGAGTTCGGCGAGCTGCACGCCGCGCGCGCCGGCCAGCAGGTCCCAGGTGTACGGCTCGTCGAGGAACACGTGCCGCAGGAACAGTTCCCACTGGGCCTTGAAGCCGTTGTCGAACCCGGCCCCCGGCGCGAGGTTGTCGGGCACCTCCTGCCACTGGTCGCGGAAGGCCTCGGTGACCGGCAGGTCGGGGTTCCACACGGGCTTGGGTGTGGCGGAGCGGTGCTGGACGCGGCAGTTCCGCAGCCCCGCGACGGCGGAGCCGTGCGTGCCGTCGACCTGGAACTCGACCAGCTCGTCGCGGTGGACCCGCACCGCCCAGGAGGAGTTGATCTGGGCCACGGCCCCGCCCTCCAGCTGGAAGACGCCGTACGCGGCGTCGTCGGCGGTGGCGGAGTAGGGCTTGCCGTTCTCGTCCCAGCGCCGCGGGACGTGGGTGGTGGCCAGGGCCTGGACGGAGGTGACCCGGCCGAAGAGCTCGTGGAGCACGTACTCCCAGTGCGGGAACATGTCGGTGACGATGCCGCCGCCGTCCTCGGCGCGGTAGTTCCAGCTCGGACGCTGGGCCTCCTGCCAGTCGCCCTCGAAGACCCAGTAGCCGAACTCGCCGCGTACCGAGAGGATCTCCCCGAAGAAGCCGCCGTCGACGAGGCGCTTCAGCTTGAGCAGGCCCGGCAGGAAGATCTTGTCCTGGACGACGCCGTGCTTGACGCCGGCGTCGCGCGCCAGCCGGGCCAGCTCCAGCGCGGCGTCCAGGGAGGTCGCGGTGGGCTTCTCGACGTACAGGTGCTTGCCCGCGGCGACGGCCTTGCGGACGGCCTCCACGCGGGCGGAGGTGATCTGGGCGTCGAAGTAGACGTCGACGGTGTCGTCGGCGAGGACGGCGTCCAGGTCGGTGGACCACTCGGTCAGGCCGTGCCGTCCGGCGATCTCGCGCAGGGCGTCCTCACGGCGGCCGACCAGGACGGGCTCGGGCCACAGCACCGTGCCGTCGCCGAGGTCGAGGCCGCCCTGTTCGCGCAGGGCCAGGACGGAGCGGACCAGGTGCTGGCGGTATCCCATCCGTCCGGTGACGCCGTTCATGGCGATGCGCACTGTTCTGCGTGTCACGTGCTTCCCTTCGAGGAGTGGCGGGCGGTTCGCTTCCCGGCGGGCCGCGGGCCGCAGGCCGCGGGCCGGGGCCGTTGGCTGTGGTCGCGGGGCCGTCCGCCGGGCGCGCGGATCGGGCGGAGCCGGTGGCCGGATCCGCGGAAGCGCCGTAGAAAGCGCTTTCTGCCGACGCACGCTAGCGATCGCGCGGTGCCTTGTACAGAGGCCGCGGGCACGGACAGGGGTGAGGGCCGGGACGGCGGCGGGGCGGCAGGGGCTGCGGCAAGGGCCGTGCGGGGGCACGGGCGAGGGCACGGGCGAGGGCGGGCAGGGGCCGCGGGACCGAGGGCCCGCACCGCCGGGAGCCGCGATGATGGGACGATGCCGGTGGTCCGGGCGGGGGCGGACCCCGAGCCCCGCTTCCCACCGACCACCGTGACCCCCGGCGCCTGGAGGGCCCCATGCCAGTGACCTTGTCGGACGTGGCGAACCGTGCCAAGGTCTCGCCCGCCACGGTCTCCCGCGTGCTGAACGGCAACTACCCCGTCGCCGCAGCGACGAGGGAACGCGTGCTGCGCGCCGTCGACGAGCTGGACTACGTGCTCAACGGCCCCGCGAGCGCCCTCGCCGCCGCCACCTCCGACCTGGTCGGCATCCTCGTCAACGACATTGCCGACCCCTTCTTCGGCATCATGGCCTCGGCCGCCCAGTCCGAGATGGGGGGCGGGGAGGCGGCCGGGCCGGGCCGGGCGGGCGGGGAGAAGCTCGCCGTCGTCTGCAACACCGGCGGCTCCCCGACGCGCGAACTCACCTACCTCACCCTCCTGCAGCGCCAGCGCGCCGCCGCCGTCCTGCTGACCGGCGACGCCGTCGAGGACCCCGCCCACTCGGCCGCGGTCGCGGCGAAACTGGCGAGACTGGCGGAGGCGGGGACCCGTGTGGTGCTCTGCGGCCGCCCGCCGCTGGCCGCGCACCCGGACGCCGTCGTGGCCGCGCTCCCCTTCGACAACCGGGGCGGCGCGCGTGCCCTCACCGAGCACCTGCTGGAGCTCGGCCACCGGCGGATCGGCCACGTCGCGGGCCCCGCCGAGCGCACCACCACCCGCCACCGGCTGGAGGGCCTGCGGGCGGCGCTGGCCGCCGCGGGCGCCGGCGACGACCGCACCCACCGGCGGCTGACCGTGCACGGCCCGTACGACCGGCGCTCCGGGTACGACGGCGCGCGCGAACTGCTGCGCCGCGACCCGGAGCTGACGGCGATCGTGGCGGCCAACGACACGGTGGCGCTCGGCGTCTGCGCCGCCCTGCGCGAGGCCGGGCTGCGCGTGCCCGAGGACGTCTCGGTCGCCGGCTTCGACGACCTGCCGTTCAGCGCGGACGCCGTCCCGGCCCTGACGACCGTCCGGCTGCCGCTGCACGAGGCGGGCGCGCGTGCCGGGCGGCTGGCGCTCGGCACGGAGGAGCCGCCCGCCGGGAGGGTGGCCGCGGTCTCCGCCCGGCTCGTCGTCCGGGCCTCGACGGGCGCGCCGCCGGCGCGGTGAGCGGCGCCGGGCCGGTGAACGGCGCCGCGGACGCGGTGGGCGGCGCCGCGGGGCGGGCGCCGCGCCCCGCGCTCCGGGCGGCGTCGCCGCTCAGTGCGGCCAGATCGGCGGGTTGGTGGTGAAGTGCCCGCCGAGGAGCCCCTGTTCGGGGTTGGACGGGTCCAGCTCGCCCTGTTCGGCCACGAGCTTGGCCGCGTAGGGCTCGGAGTCGTCCTTGGGCTCGTACCCGAGCGCCCGCGCCGAGGAGAGGTCCCACCACAGGCGGGTGTTGGCGGAGCTGCCGTGGACGACGGTGTGGCCGACGTCCTCGGCGGTCAGCGCCGCGTGGAAGAGCCGTGCGCCGTCGGCCGGACTCATCCAGACCGACAGCATCCGCACCGTGGTCGGCTCGGGGAAGCAGGAGCCGATGCGGACGGAGACGGTCTCCACGCCGTGCCGGTCCCAGTAGAGCTGCGCCAGGTCCTCACCGAACGCCTTGGACAGGCCGTAGAAGGTGTCGGGCCGGCGCGGGGTGTCCACGGGGATCAGGGGTTCGCCCTCGCGCGGGGCCGGGGTGAAGCCGACGGCGTGGTTGCTGGAGGCGAGGACGACGCGCGGGACGCCCTCCTCGCGGACCGCCTCGTACAGGTGGTGGGTGCCCTCGATGTTGGCCCGCAGGATCTTCTCGAAGGACGACTCGAGCGAGATGCCCGCGAGGTGGATCACCGCGTCCATGCCGCTCACGGCCTCGCGCAGCGCCGCCCGGTCCGCCAGGTCGGCGGTGACGACCTCCTCCGTGTCCCGCGCCCCCTCGACGGGCATGACGTCGAACAGCCGCAGGGTGTACCCGTACGAGGGGAGCAGGTCCCGCATCAGGGTGCCGAGTCCGCCCGCGGCGCCGGTGAGCAGGACGGAGCGGGGAGCGGGCATGGCGTTCTCCTCGGGTCGGGGGCGGCGCTGGGCCGGCGGGCGCGGACCTCTGGTCCGCATGCGTGGACGGAGTTCACGTGCGTGGGCACGCTAGGGAGTTCTCCGACGCAGCGTCAAGTGTGTGTTCACGTACCTTGACCGGGAATGGCGGCTGCCCTAGCGTGACCGGCGTTCAGAAATGTAAACATCGGTCAGGTGCATGTACGTCGCTGTCGCGCCGCCGTACGTCGTCCAGGGAGTCCCGTGACCTCACCCTCACCGACCTCGCCCGCTCTCAGCGCCCGGCTCGACGGCGTGCTGTTCTTCCCCGTCACCGCGTACGGGCCGGACGGGGACGTCGACCTCGACGCCTTCCGCGCCCATGTGCGCGACGGCATCGACGCCGGCGCCGCCGCCGTCTTCGCGTGCTGCGGGACCGGCGAGTTCCACGCCCTGACACCCGAGGAGTTCCAGTGCTGCGTCGCCGCGGCGGTGGCCGAGGCCGCCGGGCGGGTGCCGGTCTTCGCGGGCGCCGGGTACGGCACCGCGCTCGCCGTGCGCTACGCCCGCGCCGCCGAGGAGGCGGGCGCCGACGGGCTGCTCGCCATGCCGCCGTACCTGGTCGCCGCCGACCAGGACGGACTGCTCGCCCACTACACCGCCCTCGCGGACGCCACCGCCCTCGACGTCATCGTCTACCAGCGCGACAACGCGGTGTTCACCCCGCGGACGGTGGCCCGGCTCGCACGTCACCCGCGGATCGTGGGCCTGAAGGACGGTCTGGGCGACCTCGACCTCGTACAGCGGATCGTCAGCGCCGTCCGCACCGAACGGCCCGGCGAGGACTTCCTCTACTTCAACGGGCTCCCCACCGCCGAACTCACCGCGCTCGCCTACCGCGGCGTCGGCGTCACCCTCTACTCCTCGGCCGCCTTCTGCTTCGCCCCGGAGATCGCCGTCGCCTTCCACCGGGCCCTCACCACCGGCGACGACGCCACGGTCGACCGCCTCATCGACGGCTTCTACCGGCCGCTGGTGGAACTGCGCTCCCAGGGCCGCGGCTACGCCGTCTCGCTCGTCAAGGCCGGTGTGCGGCTGCGCGGCGGCGAGGTGGGCGAGGTACGGCCGCCGCTGAGCGAACCGGCCGCCGAGCACGTCAAGGAACTCGCCGACATCGTCACCCGCGGCTACGCCCTGCTGCCGGAGGCCGAACGCCCGGAGGGCCTGCCGGGCGCGGACGGCGGAGGTGCGGCGTGAGGGCGTCCGCCTTCCTCTACCCCTGGGACGTCGTCGGCGACCCGGAGGCCGCCGCCCGCACCGCCGCCCTCGGCGTGCGGCAGGTGACACTCGCCTCCGCCTACCACTCCACCCGGGCGCTCACCCCCCGGCACCCCGCGCACCGGATCGTCACCGCCGAGCACGCCGCGGTCCTCTACCCGCCCGACGACGGCCGCTGGGCGGGCCGGGAACTGCGGCCGTACCCCGCGGGCGCCTGGGCCCCGGCCGGGGACGACCCCTTCGGGCAGGCCGCGGACGCCCTCGCCGACGCCGGTCTCGAGGTCCACTCCTGGGTGGTGCTCGCCCACAACTCCCGCCTGGGCGTGGAGCGTCCGGACCTCTGCGTGGTCAACGCGTACGGCGACCGCTACCCGTGGGCCCCGTGCATCGCCCGGCCCGCCGTCCGGGAGTACCTCACCGGCCTCGCCGCCGAGGCGGCCGTCCGCCCCGGCGCCACGGGCACCGAACTGGAGTCCTGCGGCTGGTACGGCTTCGCGCACCTGCACGCCCACGACAAGGTGGGCGGGGTGGCGCTCGGCGACGCGGCCCAGTACCTGATGTCGCTGTGCTTCTGCCCGGACTGCCGTGACGGGTACGCCGCCCAGGGACTGGACCCCGGGGAACTGGCGGCGCTGGTCCGCCGCGCGCTGGAACCCGTGTGGGGCGGGGCGGGCGCGGACGGCGCCGGGTGGCCGGCCGTGGAGAAACTGCTCGGCGCGGGCCCGGCCGCCGCCACGCTCGCCTGGCGCACACGGGCCGCCCGCGCGCTCCAGGACGCGGCCGTCGGGGCGGTCCGGGCCGCCGCGCCGCCCGGTTTCCGCGTCCTGCTCCACGCCGACCCGGCGGCCCACCGCTGCGGCGCCAACGCCGGCGTCGACCCGGGCCACGTACTGGGCCTCGCGGACGGCGTCGTCCTGCCCTGCACGGGCGGGGCCGCGGCCCGTGAGGCGGTCCTCGCACCCTTCGGGCCCCACCGCCGCGAGGGCACGGCGCTGGCCGCCAACCTCACGGTCGTCTCCGGCATGGGCGGCAGCCCCGCCACGCTCGCCGCCGACGCCCGCCACGCGGCCTCGCTGGGCGCCACCGAACTACGGCTCTACCACGCCGGTCTGGCCTCCGACGCCGACCTGCGCGCCGTCGCGGAACAGCTCGCCGCGCTCGGCTGATCCGGGCCGGGCCCAGGCCCGGCCCACCCCTCCACGCCCCTGGCGCCCCCCGTTCCGCGGGGGGCGCCAGGGGCGTGCCCGCGTGTCGGGCGCATGCCGCCCGACGAGGCGGCCGCCACGGGCAACTCGGCGCGCGTGTACGGATTTTCCTTGCCCGAAGCATTGACGAAACACAGCCACGGTCCTAGCTTCATCGCGTCGTACTTCGTACGTCATATATGAGACGCGATACGTCAGATATGAAAGAGACCCCATGGCCTTCGCCGCCCCCAGTCCCATCCCCTCGCGCACCCAGTACGTGCTGGACGCGATCAAGCACGGCATCCTCACCGGACAGCTCGTGCCAGGTCAGGCGCTGGTGGAGACCGAGCTCGCCGCGCGGTTCGGCGTCTCCAAGACGCCGGTGCGCGAGGCGCTCAAGACCCTCGCGGGGACCGGGCTGGTGGTGATGAGCCAGTACAAGGGCGTCACCGTGCGCGAGGTGGACGCGGCCATGGCGCACGAGGTGTACGACGTCCGCCTGCTGCTCGAACCCGAGGCGCTGCGCCGCACCATCGCCCGCCAGGCGTCCCTGGAGGCGGCGGCGGAGGCGCTCGTGCGGGCCGACGGCGCCGAGGACAAAGCCGAACGCAGCCTCGCCAACCGGGAGTTCCACCGGGCGCTGTACCTGCCGTGCGGCAACCCGCTGCTCGCCCGGATGCTCGACGAGGTGCGCGACCAGGCCGCGCTCGTCTCCGCCGTGGTGTGGGGGGCCATGCCCTCCTGGGAGCGCGAGGCCGCCGAGCACCGGGAGATCCTCCGGCTGGCGCGGGCCGGCGACGCGGACGGCGCGGCCCGCTGCCTGCACGACCACATCGCCTCGTTCGTCCACCGGTCCTTCCCCGCGGACCTCCCCGAGGGCGGTGGCGGCATGTGACACCGACCGGTCAGGCCGAGCAGGTGCACGGACAACGTCACGCAGAAGAAAGGGCGGCCCCCATGGCGCACGCGGACCACACTCCCCTCAGAACGGCACTGGCCGACGTCGTCGCGATCCCCGTGACGCCGTTCGGCGACGACGGCGGTCTCGACCTCACGGCGCACCGGGCCCTGCTGCGCCGCCTGCTCGACGCGGGCGTGCGCACCCTCACCCCGAACGGCAACACCGGGGAGTTCTACGCGCTGACCCCCGAGGAGCGCAGAACCGTCACCGAGGTGACGCTCGAGGAGACCGGGGACCGGGCGACGGTCCTCGTGGGTGTCGGACACGACGTGCCGACCGCCGTGGCCGCCGCCGTCCACGCCCGCGAGGCGGGCGCGCAGATGGTCATGGTCCACCAGCCCGTCCACCCCTACGTCTCCCGCGACGGCTGGATCGGCTACCACCGCGCCGTCGCCGAGGCCGTGCCCGAACTGGGCGTCGTGCCCTACGTCCGCAACCCGCACCTGGACGGCGAGGCCCTCGCCGAACTGGGCGCGGCCTGCCCCAACGTGATCGGCGTGAAGTACGCCGTGCCGGACGCCGCGCACTTCGCCGCCTTCGCCCGCGACGCGGGCCTCGACCGCTTCGTGTGGGTGGCGGGCCTCGCCGAGCTGTACGCCCCCTCCTACTGGGCGGGCGGGGCCACCGGCTTCACCTCGGGCCTGGTCAACGTCGCCCCCGCGGTCTCGCTCACCATGCTCGACGCGCTGCGCTCCGGCGACGTCCCCGCCGCCATGAAGGTGTGGGAGCGGATCCGGCCCTTCGAGGAGCTGCGTGCCGACCGGCAGTCCGCGGACAACGTGAGCGTCGTCAAGGAGGCCCTCGCCGTGCTCGGCCTGTGCCGCCGGGACGTCCGCCCGCCCAGCCACGAGATCACCGAGGAGCGCCGCGCCGCGGTCGCCGCCCTGCTGACGGGGTGGGAGATATGACCACCCGCCCTGAGGCCCCGCACCCCGAAGACGTGCGCCCCGAGGACGTGCGCCCCGCGGCCATGCGCCCCGAGGCCCTGCGCCCCGAGGACCTGCGCAGCCACCGGTGGTACGGCGACTCCGTCTCGTCGGGCCTGCGCACCTTCAGCCACCGCGCCCGCACCCGCCAGCTCGGTTACCTGCCCGAGGAGCACCTCGGCAAGCCCGTCGTCGCGATCCTCAACACCTGGTCCGACATCAACCCCTGCCACGTCCACCTGCGGGAGCGCGCCCAGGCCGTCAAGCGCGGGGTGTGGCAGGCGGGCGGCTTCCCGCTGGAGTTCCCGGTCTCCACGCTGTCGGAGACCTTCCAGAAGCCGACCCCGATGCTCTACCGCAACCTCCTCGCCATGGAGGCCGAGGAACTGCTGCGCTCCTACCCGGTGGACGGCGCGGTCCTCCTCGGCGGCTGCGACAAGACCACCCCGGCGCTGCTGATGGGCGCCGCCAGCGCCGACCTGCCCGCCGTGTTCGTGCCGGCCGGACCCATGCTGCCGGGCCACTGGCGCAAGGAGGTCCTCGGCAGCGGCACCGACATGTGGAAGTACTGGGACCAGCGCCGCACCGGCGAGATCGGCGACGGCGAACTCTCCGAGCTGGAGAACGGGCTGGCCCGCTCGCCCGGCCACTGCATGACCATGGGCACCGCCTCCACGCTCACCGCCGCCGCCGAGGTGCTCGGCATGACGATGCCCGGCGCCTCGTCCATCCCCGCCGTCGACTCCGGTCACGAGCGGATGGCCGCGGCCGCCGGCGCCCGGATCGTCGACATGATCTGGCAGGACGTCACCCCGTCGAAGATCCTCACCCGGGAGGCGTACGAGGACGCGGTCGCCACCGTCCTCGCGCTCGGCGGCTCCACCAACGCCGTCATCCACCTGATCGCCATGGCGGGCCGCTCCGGCGTCACGCTGACCCTCGACGACTTCGACCGCATCGCCCGCACCGTGCCGGTCCTCGCCAACCTGCGGCCCGGCGGCGCGTACCTCATGGAGGACTTCCACTTCGCGGGCGGCCTGCCCGGCTTCCTCTCCCGCCTCACCGACGTGCTCCACCTGGACCGGCCCACCGCCGCCCACCCCACGCTCCGCGACCAGCTCGAGGGCGCCCTAGTCCACGACGACGAGGTCATCCGCCCGCGCGAGCGGCCGCTGGCCGACGAGGGCGGCGTCGCGGTCCTGCGCGGCAACCTCTGCCCCGACGGCGCGGTGATCAAGCACATCGCCGCCGAGCCGCACCTGCTGCGGCACACCGGACCGGCCGTCGTCTTCGACGACTACCGCACCATGCAGCGCACCATCGACGACCCCGCGCTCGGCATCACCGCCGACCACGTGCTGGTGCTGCGCAACGCGGGACCGCAAGGAGGGCCCGGCATGCCGGAGTACGGGATGCTGCCCATCCCCGAGTACCTCCTCAAGGAGGGCGTGCGGGACATGGTGCGCATCTCCGACGCCCGGATGAGCGGCACGAGTTACGGCGCCTGCGTGCTGCACGTGGCGCCCGAGTCGTACGTCGGCGGCCCGCTGGCCCTGGTGCGCACCGGCGACCCGATCACCCTCGACGTCCCGGCCCGCACCCTGCGCCTGGAGGTCGACGACGCGGAGCTGGAGCGCCGCCGCGCCGCCTGGACACCGCCGCCGCAGCGGTGGGAACGCGGCTACGGCGCGCTGTACCAGGAGCAGATCACCCAGGCCGACACCGGCTGCGACTTCGCCTTCCTGGCCCGCCCGGGGAAGGTGCCCGAACCCTACGCCGGCTGAGCTGCCGCCGGCCGGCCGAGCCCCGTGCCCCGGCCGGCGGCGCACCACCCGCCGCGACATCCCGCACCGCGACATCCCGCACCGCGACATCCGCACCGCGTCGCCCCCGCGTCACGACATCCGCACCACCGCGCACCATCTCGCACCACCGCTTTCCGCACGGCCATGGAGCAAGCGCTTTCTACTTGCCGCCCCACGGCCCCACGGCCCCATCACCCGTCAACATCCGTCAGTCCGTCGGCCCGAGCGGCCGGCGGCCCGTGCCGGACCCGTCCGGGTCCGGCACGGGAGTCCCGTACGACACGCACGACCGTGAGTGAGAACGGAGACAGAGGTCATGGCCCCAGCGCAGGCCGCAGCCACAGCCGTGGCGAAGACACCCCGGGGTGCGCCCGGACGGCGCAGGACCGGCAGCAGCACACCCCGCCACCTGCCGTACCTGCTGATCGCCCCCGCCGGGCTGCTCATGCTGGGTTTCATCGCGTACCCGGTGATCAGCGTCTTCTACTACAGCCTCCAGCACTACAACGTCACCAAACCCTGGCGCAACGGCTTCGCGGGCCTCGACAACTTCACCCGCGTCTTCACCGACGACCCGCTCTTCCGGGACTCCCTGGTGTTCAGCGCCAAGTGGGTCGTCACCGAGGTCTCGCTCCAGCTCGTCCTCGGCCTGGCGCTGGCCCTGCTGGTCAACCAGACGTTCGTGGGCCGCGCCGTCGCCCGCGCCCTGGTCTTCTCGCCCTGGGCCGTCTCCGGGGTGCTGACGACCACCATCTGGATGCTGCTCTACAACCCGTCCACCGGCGTCAGCCGCTACCTGGCGGACGCGGGGATCGGCTCGTACGGCACCTCCGTGCTGTCCGACACCGGCACCGTCTTCTGGGCCGTGGTCGTCACCGAACTCTGGCGCGGCGTGCCGTTCTTCGCGATCCTCATCCTCGCCGACCTCCAGTCCGTCCCCAAGGACCTCTACGAGGCGGCGTCGGTCGACGGCGCCGGGCGGCTGCGGCAGTTCGTCCACATCACGCTGCCGCACCTGAAGGACGCCATCATCCTCTCCACGCTGCTGCGCGCCGTGTGGGAGTTCAACAACGTCGACCTCCTCTACACCCTGACCGGCGGCGGCCCCGCGGGCGTCACCACGACGCTCCCGCTCTACGTCGCCAACACGGGCATCGAGGGCCACGACTTCGGCTACGCCTCGGCGCTGACGACGGTGGCCTTCGTGATCCTCCTGTTCTGCTCCATCCTCTACCTGCGTCTGAGCAAGTTCGGAGGCGACTCCCGGTGACCGCCGCACTCACCGAGACGGATGCCCGCCGCACGGCGCCACCGTCCGACACCCCCGTGATCCCGCCGAAGCGCCGCCGCCGGCGGCAGCGAGCCTTCGACGAGGTGCCGCGCTGGCAGATCTACCTGCCGCTGGGGCTCTACCTGCTCTTCACCCTGGTGCCGTTCTACTGGATGCTGCTCTTCGCGCTGCGGCCCGCCGGATCGACCTCGCTGGTGCCCTGGCCGATCACCTTCGAGCACTTCGAGAAGGTCTGGAACGAGCGCAGCTTCGGGGTCTTCTTCCAGAACAGCATGCTGGTCGGCGTCGCCACGCTCGTCACCACCACGCTGATCGCCCTCGCCGGCGGGTACGCGCTGGCCCGGTTCCAGTTCCGCGTGAAGAACGCCTTCATGCTGGCGCTGCTGTGCTCGCAGTTCATCCCCGGCGCGCTCATGCTGGTGCCGCTCTTCGAGATCTTCCGCAACCTCAGCATGATCAACTCGCTGGGCAGCGTCATCATCGCCGAGACGGTCTTCCAGCTCCCCCTGTCGATGATCCTCATCAGCGGCTTCATCAAGAACGTCCCGGTCTCCCTGGAGGAGGCCGCCTGGGTCGACGGCTGCTCGCGGCTGCGCGCCTTCCGCGCCGTGGTGCTGCCGCTGCTGCGGCCGGGGCTGATCGCGGTCGGGTCGTTCGCCTTCGTGCACAGCTGGAACCACTTCCTGTTCGCGCTGATGTTCCTGAGCGAACAGGACAAGCAGACGATCCCCGTCGGCCTCAACACCCTGATCGGCGCCGACAGCGTGGACCTCGGGGCGCTCGCCGCCGGCGGTGTGATCGCCGCCGTCCCCGTGGTCATCGTCTTCGCCTTCATCCAGAAGTGGCTGATCACCGGCTTCAGCGCCGGCGCGGTCAAGGGCTGACCCGCCGTCACCCCCGCCCCCGCCACCGCCCCAGCCCCTTCCCCCTCGCGTACGCCCAAGGAGGTCCGCACCATGCGCGTCCCGCACCCGCCCCCGCCGCTTCCCCTGGTGCTCGCCGGGGCGCGCGGCCACGGCCGCCGGCACCTGGACAACATCCGCCGCCTCGAACGCACCGGCCTCGTACGGCTCGCCGGGGTCTGCGACCTCACCCCGCTCACCGGCGCCGAACTGGACGGCTTCTCGCCGTCGCTGCGGCAGTCGGCCGACTTCGCCGGCCTGCTGGACGCCACCGGGGCCCGCGCCGCCGTCGTCTGCACGCCCCTCCAGACGCACGCCGACCTCGCCACCGCCGCCGCCGCGCGCGGCGTGCACCTGCTGCTGGAGAAGCCGCCCGCCGCCTCCTGGGCCGCCCACCGGCGCGTCGAGGAAGCGGTGCGGGAGGCGGGCACCGCCTGCCAGATCGGCTTCCAGGCCCTCGGCTCCCACGCGCTGCCCGCCGTCCGCGCGCTGATCTCCTCCGGAGCCGTCGGCCGCGTCCGGGGCATCGGCGCCGCGGGTGCCTGGGTCCGCGACGCCGCCTACTGGGGCCGCGCCCCCTGGGCGGGCAGGCGCCGCCTCGGCACCGTCGAGGTGGTCGACGGCGTGCTCACCAACGCCCTGGCCCACGCCGTGTCCACCGCCCTGGCCCTCGCCGACGCCGACCGCGCCGAGGACGTCACCGGCGTCGAGACGGAACTGCTGCGGGCGAACGACATCGAGGCCGACGACACCTCCTGCGTGCGGGTCACCACCACGCGCGGGGTGGACGTCGTCGTCGCCGCCACGCTGTGCGCCGAGCGGCCCGGTGAACCGTACGTGCTCGTCCACGGCGAGAGCGGCCGGATCACCTTCTGGTACAAGCAGGACCGGGTGCTCGTGCAGCGCGCCGGACACGGCCCCGAGGAACACGTCCACGGCCGCACCGACCTGCTGGAGAACCTCCTCGCGCACCTCGCGGACGGCACGGAACTGCTCGCCCCGCCCGCCCGGTCCGGCGCCTTCATGCGCGTCCTCGAAGCGGTCCGCACCGCCCCCGATCCCCTCCCGCTGCCACCGGACGCCTGGCACACCGCCCACGACACGCCCACGCCCCGGCGCGTGGTGCCGGGCGTCGACGGCCTGGTCGCCGCCTGCGCCGACACCCTCCGGCTCTTCTCCGAAACCGGTGCCGCGCCCTGGACGGCACCCTCCGCCCCCTCCGGAACGAGAACGGCATGACCGACCACGTGACCGCCGCCCCGACCGGGCCCGAGGAGGCCGCGCCCCTCCCGGACGTCCTCGCCGACCTGCGCTGCGCCGGGCGTACCGTCGCCCGCTACGCCACCCGCCCCGGCCTCGACCCCCGCCTGTCGCCCCGCCCCTACCTCCACCCGGTGACCACCCTCGGCGGCGCCCTGGTCACCGAGGAACTGCCCGGCGACCACCTCCACCACCTCGGCGCGGGCCTCGCCGTCCCCGACGTCGACGGCCGCAACTTCTGGGGCGGCCGCACCTTCGTCCGGGACCGCGGCCCGGTCCCGCTCGACAACCACGGCACGCAGCGCCACACCGGCTGGCGCCTGCGGGAGGCCGGCCGGTTCGAGGAGGACCTCGTGTGGGAGGCCGACGGCGCCCCGCTGCTGCACGAGCACCGCACCGTCACCGCCACCGCGCTCACCGACCGCGCCTGGGCGCTCGGCCTCACCTTCGCGCTCACCCCCGCGGACGGCCCCGTCACGATCGGCAGCCCCGCCACCAACGGCCGCCCCGGCGCCGGATACGGCGGCTTCTTCTGGCGCGCCCCCAAGGAGGCCGAGGCCCCCGCCGTCCTCACCCCGGACGCCGACGGCGAGGAGGCCGTCCACGGCCAGGTCGCCGACTGGATCGCGCTCGCCGGGAACGGCTGGACGCTCGTCTTCGCCGCGGCTGACGGAACCACCCGCCGCGACCCCTGGTTCGTGCGGACCACCGAGTACCCGGGCGTCGGCTCGTCGCTCGCCTGGTCCCGCCCGCTGACCGTCCCGGCCGGGCGACCGCTGGTACGCAGCCTGGTCACCGTCGTCGCCGACGGCCGCCTCGGCCGGCAGGCCGCCCAGGATCTCGTGAAGGAGGCGACCGCGCAGTGAACGCCCCCGGTGACCGGCCGTGGACCGCCGACCTCGGCGACGGCACCTACCGCAACCCGGTCCTGAACGCCGACTGGTCCGACCCCGACGTGATCCGCGTCGGCGACGACTACTACCTCACCGCCTCCAGCTTCGGCCGCGCCCCCGGCCTGCCGCTGCTGCACTCCCGAGACCTGGTCAACTGGACCCTCGTCGGGCACGCCCTCGAACGGCTCACGCCCGAGGCGGACTTCACCGTGCCCCGCCAGGACTGCGGTGTCTGGGCCCCGGCGCTGCGCCACCACGCCGGCCGCTTCTGGATCTTCTGGGGCGACCCCGACCAGGGCGTCCTCCAGGTCAACGCCCCCGGCATCGAGGGCCCCTGGACCACCCCGCACCTGCTGAAGCCGGGCAGGGGACTCATCGACGCCTGTCCGCTGTGGGACGAGGAGACCGGCGAGGCGTACCTCGTGCACGGCTGGGCCAGGTCGCGCGCCGGGGTGAAGAACCGTCTCACCGGCCACCGGATGAGCCCCGACGGCCGCACCCTCCTCGACGAGGGCCGGATCGTCGTCGACGGCGACCGGCTGCCCGGCTGGTTCACCCTCGAGGGCCCCAAGCTCTACCGGCACGACGGCTGGTTCTGGATCCTCGCCCCCGCCGGGTCGGTGGAGACCGGCTGGCAGGGAGCCTTCCGGGCGCGGTCCTTCTTCGGCCCCTACGAGGAGAGGGTGGTCCTGGAACAGGGCCGCACCGACGTCAACGGCCCCCACCAGGGCGGCTGGGTCCGCACCCCGCAGGGCGAGGACTGGTTCCTGCACTTCCAGTCACGCGGCGCGTACGGCAGGGTCGTCCACCTGCAGCCGATGCGCTGGACCACCGACGAGCAGGGGCGCCCCTGGCCGGTCCTGGGCGACGACGGCGCGCCCGTCGCCGTCCACCGCAAGCCGCAGGCCCCGCCGGGGCCTCCCGCGGCGCCCGCCACCGACGACGACTTCCCGGGCGGCGGATTCGGCCTCCAGTGGCAGTGGGCGGCCAACCCCGACGAGGGGTGGACCGCCGCGCACGACGGCGACGGCCTGCGCCTGACCTGCGTGCGCGCCGACCGCGTCCACGACCTGCGCGCCCTCGCCCACGTCCTGACACAGCGGATGCCCGCCGAGACCTTCACCGCCGAGGTGGACCTCTCCCTCGACGGCGCCGCCGAGGGAGCCAGGGCCGGGCTCGCCGTCGTCGGTGGCGCCTACGCCTGGATCGGCCTCGAACGCACCGCCGACGGCGTCCGCCTCGTCCATCGGTTCTCCGAGGACACGGCGGCGGGGGAGCGGGACGCCGCGCACCCGAGGGACGCGCCCGCCGGACGTGCCCGGCTGCGCGTCGAGGTCTCCCCGGGGGCCCGGTGCCGCTTCTCGGCCGACACGGGCGACGGGGACGGCTTCCGCCCCTTCGGCCAGGTTTTCGCCGCCGCCCCCTGGGGCTGGGTCGCCGCCCTGCTGGGCCTGTTCGCGGCCGCCCCGCCCGGCACGGGCGAGGCGGGCACGGCCGTCTTCACCCGGTACCGCACCACCGCCTGACCGCCTGACCGCCTGAACGCACTTCCCGAGAGAAACCCATCCCACGAGAGAAGAGCCGACATGAAGCTGACGATCCACCGGAACCGAAGAGGCGCGGCAGCCGTGGCGCTGACCGCGGTGCTCGCCCTGACGGCCACCGCCTGCGGCGACGACGGCAGCGGCGGCAGCGGTGACGAGGGCTCGGGCAAGGGCGAGATCACCTTCTGGGACAACAACGGCGGTGTCCGCACCCCGGTCTGGGAGAAGATCATCGCCGAGTTCGAGAAGAAGAACCCGGACATCGACGTCAAGTACGTGCCGATCCCCATCACCGACGTGCAGTCCAAGTACGACACGGCCATCGCGGGCGGCGGCCTGCCCGACGTCGGCGGCGTCGGCACCGCCTACCTGGCCAACATGGTGGCGCAGGACGCCCTGGAACCGGTCGGCGACCGGATCGAGTCCGGCGCGCTCAAGGGCAAGCTCTCGGAGCAGATGGCCGAGAGCGTGAGGTCGGCGGCCGGCCGGGGCGACGAGATGTACTCCGTGCCGACCAGCGCCAACCAGGGCACCCTGTGGTACCGCACCGAGCTGTTCGAGGCGGCGGGCGCCGAGCCGCCCACCACCTGGGACGGCTTCTACGCCGCCGCCGACAAGCTCACCGACGCGAAGAAGAACAAGTTCGGCTTCACCATCCGCGGCGGCGCGGGCTCGGTCGCCCAGGCGCTCGACATGATGTACGCCCAGTCCGGCGTCGACACCTTCTGGAACGGCGACAAGACCACCGTCAACGACCCGAAGAACGTCGCGGCGCTGGAGAAGTACGTCGGCCTCTACAAGAAGGCCACGCCAGAGGCCGACCTGAACAACGACTTCGCCAAGATGGTCGCCCAGTTCGGCCAGGGCGAGATCGGCATGCTCCAGCACAACCTGGGCTCCTACACCGACCACGTGAAGGCGTTCGGGGAGGGCAAGGTGGAGGGCATTCCGCTGCCCCCGTCCGCCGAGGGCAGCCCGCGCACCATCGTCTCCAACCCGGTCGACGGGCTCGGCCTGTTCAAGAGCAGCAAGAACAAGACGGCGGCCTGGAAGTTCATCGAGTTCGCCGCGTCCCACGAGATGAACAGCCTCTGGAACCAGGAGGCGGGCTCCATCCCCGCCAACACCGACGCCTCCGGCGACGCCTGGATCAGCGAGGTCAAGCCGGTGAAGGCGGCCATGGAGTCCCTGAACGACCCCGGCACCAAGGTCGTCCAGCTCCCGTACTACCTGCCGGACTGGAACAACATCAGCAAGGCCGACAGCGAGCCGGACTTCCAGAAGCTGCTGCTCGGCGAGATCACCGCGAAGCAGTTCGCCGACGGCCTCGCCGAGAAGCTCAACGAGGCCCAGGCGGAGTGGAAGCAGCAGCAGTGACCTCGGTGGCGGGCGGGCACCGCACCGCCGTTCGTCCGGGCGCGGCCGTCCCCCGCCGCCCGCGCCCGGACACCGCGGTCCCGCCCGCCGCGCTCCGCCGGCCGTAGCACCGCACCTCCCTCATCCCCTTCTCAGGAGCCGCAATGCGCAGTCAGTTGTGTCATGCACGCTTCATTCGGGCAGCCGTCGTGGGCTGCACCGCGCTGGTCCTGGCCGTGACCTCGGCGGGCGCCGCCGGGGCCGCCCCGGCCAAGGCGGGCAACCCCGCCCGCCAGGTCCTCCCGCAGAACGACGGCTGGGCCGCCGCCGACGGCGGAACCACCGGCGGCGCCGCCGCCGACGCCGCCCACGTGTACACCGTCGACACCTGGGAGGAGCTCAAGGCGGCCGTCGGCAACGGTGACGGCACCCCGAGGATCATCCGGGTCAGAGGCACCCTCGACGCCAACAGCGACGCCGCGGGCGAACCGCTGGGCTGCGCCGACTACGCCACGGACGGCTACACCCAGGAGGGCTACCTCGCGGCCTACGACCCGGCCACCTGGGGAACCGCCGAGCCGTCGGGGCCGCTGGAGGACGCGCGCGTCGCCTCCGCCCGCCGCCAGGCGGAGCGGATCCGGCTCGACGTCGGGGCCAACACCACCATCGTCGGCATCGGCGACCGTGCCCGGCTGCTGGGCGCGAACGTCCAGGTCCGCGGCGTGGACAACGTCATCGTCCGCAACCTGACGTTCGAGGACACCTTCGACTGCTTCCCGCAGTGGGACCCGACCGACGGGGCCGAGGGCGCCTGGAACTCCGAGTACGACAGCCTGGTCGTGTACGGCTCCACCCACGTGTGGGTCGACCACAACACGTTCACCGACGGCCGTCGTCCCGACGACGCCCAGCCCCGCCACTACGGGCAGCTCTACCAGCAGCACGACGGGCAGCTCGACGTCGTGCGGGGCGCCGACCTCGTCACCGCTTCCTGGAACGTCTTCGCCGACCACAGCAAGACCATCCTGATCGGCAACAGCGACGGCGCGGGCGCCACGGACAGCGGCAGGCTGCGGGTCACCCTGCACCACAACCTGTTCCGGGACACCGGGGAGCGCACGCCGCGCGTCCGCTTCGGGCAGGTCGACGTCTACAACAACCACCACCTGGTCCGCGACGCCGAAGTCTTCGGCTACGCCTACGGCGTCGGGCGGGAGTCGGCGATCTTCGCCGAGAAGAACCACTTCACCCTTCCCGCGTCCGTCTCCGCCGGTGAGGTCCTGTACAAGTGGAGCGAGGCGCCCATCACCGCCGAGGACAACTTCGTCAACGGAGCCGAGGTGGACCTGATCGCGGCGTACAACGCCGGGCACCCGGACGCCCTGCTCCGGTCGGACGCGGGCTGGAGCCCGGAGCTGCGGGCGCGGGTCGACGAGACCGGTGAGGTGCCGGGGTTCGTCGCCCGCTGGGCCGGGGCCGGGCAGCTCGACGAGTGCGAGCCGCACGAACTCTGATCCCGCGCGGCCCACGCCGCCGGCCCGCGCGGGTGCTCCGCCCGCGCGGGCCGGCGCAGGCGCATCGACACCGGTCCCGCACGGGCGGCGGTGCCCCTCCCGGTGCCGTCCCGCACGGTGCCGGTGGGCCCGCGGGGCGTCGCCCGCCCGCATGGTGCGCGGGTCCGGTCCCGTGCGGGCGGCAGCTCCCCACGGACGCCGCCCCGCACGGGCCGGTGCCCTTGCGTGCGCCCCGCCCGTGCACCGACGGACCACACGGGCCCGGCCCGGCACGGGCACCCGCCGCACGCGGGCCCGGCCGTGGACAAGTGCTCCACCCGTACGGTCCGACGGCCTGCGCGCGTACCCGGTCCCGGACGGGCACCGGTGTCCCGGTCGGATGCCGGTGTCCCGGTCGGGCGCAGTATCTCGCACGGGCACAGGCCCCACGTGTACACCGGCCCCGCACCGGCCCCGCACCGGCCCCGGCCTCGCCCAGGCCCCACACCGGCCCCGTACGGGCGCCGGCCCCGACCGGCCTCGCACCGGCCTCGCACCGGCCCCGGGCCCGGCCTCATACGGGCTCCGGCCTCATACGGGCCCGGGTCCTGCACGGGCCCGGGTCCTGCACGGGCCCCGGTCCCGCACGGTCCCCGGTCCCGCACGGGCCCCGGTCCCGGGCGGGTGCAGGGGGTCGCAGGGCGCGGCCCAAGTGGGGGCCGGGGGACCGTGGCCGTACCCGCCCCGCCGTCCACGCGTCCCCGCCGTCCGGCCAGGGGACGCAACCCCGAACCCCCAGGAGGCACGCCTTGACCGCATCGGCCGACCCCACGCCCCGTGTCACCCGCCGCACCGCGCTGCTCGCCGGCGTCGGGACCGGCGCCGCCGCGGCCCTCGGCCTCGGCGCCCCGAGCGCCCGCGCCGCCGCCGGGCCCACGCCCGGCCGGCCCCGCACCCTGCGCGTCACGCCGGACGGCACCGGTGACCTCCCCACCGTCCAGGCCGCCGTCGACGCCACCCCGGACCACCCGGACCGGCCCTGGACGGTCGTCCTCGCCCCCGGCACGTACCGGGAGACCGTCGGCGTCCCCGAGACCAAGACCGGTCTCACCCTGCTCGGCTCCACGGGCGACCCGCGCGACACCGTGATCGTGTACGACAACGCCTCCGGCACACCGCGACCCGACGGTTCCGGCACGTACGGCACCTCCGGCAGCGCCACCGTCACCGCCGCGCCCGACGGGTTCACCGCCCGCCGCCTCACCTTCGCCAACGACTTCCTGCGCGCCGACCACCCGGAGATCTCCGCGCAGCAGGCGGTCGCGCTGCGGGTGCTCGGCGACCGGAGCCTGTTCGACCGCTGCCGCTTCCTCGGCCACCAGGACACCCTGCTCACCGACACCCGGCACCGCACGCTCACCGCCCGGCAGTACTTCCACCACTGCTACACCGAGGGCGACGTCGACTTCGTCTTCGGGCGGGCCACCGCCGTCCACGCGGGCGGCGAGTTCCGCACGCTCGACCGGCCCGTGGACTTCACCCCCTACGGCTTCGTCTTCGCGCCCAGTACGGCCGCCGGGACACCGCACGGCTTCCTCGCCGTGCGCTGCCGCTTCACCAGCGCGGCACCCGACGGCGCCTACAAGCTCGCCCGGCCCTGGGTGCCGAGCAGCGACCCCACCGCGTGGCCGCGCCTCGTCGTCCGGGACAGCTTCCTGGACGCCGGGACCGACGCCACCGCGCCGTACGCGAACATGCGCGAGCAGTACCCGTGGCAGAGCTTCCTGTTCCGCGAGTACGCCAACCGAGGACCCGGCGCCCGGGTCACCGTGCCGGAGAACCGGCCCCGGCTCACCGCCGCCGAGGCCGCCGCGCACACGCCCGGGGCGTACCTGGGCGACTGGGACGCGCGGGCCGCCCTGCGGCGCGCCGCGTGACCGCCGCCGCACCCCGACGGCACGGGGCGGACGGGCGGCACGGGCGGCCGGGCGGGCGTCAGAGCCTGCGGGTGGCCATCGTGAGCCGGTCCCGGGCGTCGAACAGCGCGTCCAGGATGGACTGTTCGTGGGCGGACGTGAGCCGGGCCACCGGCACCGAGCAGCTGATCGCGTCACGCGCCGGGGTGCGGTAGGGGATCGCCGTGCCGAAGCACCGCAGCCCCAGCGTGTTCTCCTCCCGGTCGACCGCGTACCCCTGCTCGCGGACCTGGTGCAGCTCCTCGATCAACCGCTCCCGGTCGGTGATGGTGTGCTCGGTCAGCGCGGGCAGCGTCTCCGGCAGCAGCTCGCGCACCTGGTCGTCGGAGAGGGCGGCCAGCAGCGCCTTGCCGAGCGAGGTGGCGTGCGCCGGGAGGCGGCGGCCGATGCGGGTGAAGGGCCGCAGGTAGTGCTGCGACTGACGGGTGGACAGATAGACCACGTTGGTGCCGTCGAGACGGGCGAGATGGATGGTCTCCGTGGTGTCGTCGGAGAGCCGGTCCAGGGTCGGCCGCGCCGCCGCCACCACCTCGTCCCCGTCGATGTACGAGGTACCGACCAGCAGCGCGCGCACGCCGATGCCGTACCGCGTGCCGGTCGCGTCCGTCTCCACCCAGCCCAGCTCCACCAGGGTGCGCAGCAGCATGTACAGGCTGGACTTCGGATACCCGACGGCCTCCTGCACGGCGGCCAGGCTGTGCATCCCGGGGAGCCCGGCGAAGTACTCCAGCAACTCCACGGTCCGCACGGCGGACTTGACCTGTGCGCCACCCGTCTCGGCAGTCGGCATTCCCCTTGACCCCTTCGAACGCCCGCAAATAGAGTTCCTGACATTCATACACAGGAATGACGTTCAGAATAGCGAACGCACACCGGTCGTCCCCGGCCGTCGCGGCGGACCGGCGCACCGGCAGGATCCGGAGGAACCCCACCGTGACCGCAGCACCAGTCTGGAGCGTCGATCCCCGAACCGGGAAGCGCCGGGAGCAGGTCGCCCAGGAGGCCACGTCCGAGGACGTGGACCGCGCCGTACGCGCAGCGCACGACGCCCGCGCGGCGCTGGCCGAACGCCCCGCGCGGGCCGCCCTGCTGCGCACCGCCGCCCGTCTCCTGGACGAGGCCCAGGGCGAGGTGGTCGGCACGGCCGACGCGGAGACCGCCCTCGGCGTCCCCCGCCTGACCGGCGAACTCGCGCGCACCACAGCCCAGTTGAGGGCCTTCGCCGACATTGTCGAGGAGGGCGGCTTCCTCGACGTGCGCATCGACCACGCCGACGACACCCGCACCCCGCCGTGGCCCGACCTGCGGCGCTGGAAGGTGCCGCTCGGCGTCGTCGCCGTGTACAGCGCCAGCAACTTCCCGCTCGCCTTCTCGGTGCCCGGCGGCGACACCGCCAGCGCCCTCGCCGCGGGCTGCCCCGTCGTCGTCAAGGCCCACCCGGACCACCCGGCCACCTCCGAGCTCTGCGCGTCGCTGCTGCGCCGGGCCGCGGCCGAGGAGGGCCTGCCCGAGGACGTCGTCGTCCTCGTCCACGGATTCGAGGCGGGCGTCACGCTCGTCGGCCACCCGCTGGTCGCCGCCGCCGGGTTCACCGGTTCGGTGCGCGGCGGCAGGGCGCTGTACGACGCGGCCGCCGCGCGGGAGGTGCCCATCCCGTTCCACGGCGAACTCGGCAGCCTCAACCCGGTCCTGGTCACCGAGGCCGCCGCGGCCGAGCGCGGGGAGGAGATCGGGGCCGGGCTCGCCGCGTCGGCGACCCTGGGGACGGGCCAGTTCTGCACCAAGCCGGGCTTCGCGCTGGTCCCCGAAGGGGCGGCGGGGGACGGCCTGGTCAAGGCGCTCACCGAGGCGGTGGCCGGCGCCCGGGGCGGCGTGATGCTCGACCACCGCATGCGCGACGCGTTCCTCGCCGGCGCCGCCGAGCGCGCCGCCCTGCCCGGTGTGCAGGCGCCGGTGCTCCCCGGGGCGGACGGCGACCACGGCGTCACGGCGGGCTTCCTGACCGTTCCCGCGGGCCCGCTGGCCGCCGGGGACGGGCACGACGCGCTCCTGGAGGAGTGCTTCGGGCCGGTCACCGTCGTCGCGCGCTACGGCAGCGACGAGGAGGCGGCCGCCGTTCTCGGCCGTCTGCCCGGCAACCTCACCGCGACCGTCCACCTCGGCGCCGACGAGGCCGCGGGCGCGGACGGCCGGGGCGCGGCCCTGCTCGCGCTGCTCACCCCGCTGGCCGGACGCGTCCTGGTCGACGGCTGGCCCACCGGGGTCGCCGTCGCCCCCGCCCAGCACCACGGCGGCCCGTACCCGGCCACCACCTCCACCTCCACCTCGGTCGGCGGCACCGCGATCGAGCGCTGGCTGCGGCCCGTCGCCTACCAGTCGGCGCCGCAGGCCCTGCTCCCGCAAGAACTCCACGACGACAACCCCCTCGGGCTCCCGCGCCGGGTGGACGGCCGCCCGGAGACGGGCCGTGCGCTGCCCGCGCCCCGCGCCGGCGCGGACCCCGACACCGACGGCGCGGCAGGCGCCTGACCCGGCCCCGCACCCTGCGCTCGCGCCCTCCGCGGCCCGGCCCCCGACCTGGGGGCCGGGCCGCGGTGTTCCCGGGGCGCGAGCGACGTGGGCGTGCCGCGAGGCCGCGACGCGCCACGGCGCCGCCCGCCCCCGGTGTGGGGGACGGACGGCGCCGTGCGGCCGTGCCTGTCTGTCAGCGGGTGACGACCGTCTCCGCGACGGCGTCGCCGTCCGAGCCGGGCAGGTCGCCCTCGAACCTCGCCTCCAGCGCCGCGCGTTCGGCGTCCGACGGGTCGCTGTCGAGGGAGTCGATCAGGGTGTCGCGCGCCGTGCTGCGCTCGGGCCGCAGGAACCCGACGACCACGTACAGGGTCAGTGAGGTGAGCACCGGCAGCCCCACGTTCATGGTCTGCGTGGCGTCCTCCACGCCCCAGTACAGGTACGCCCACACCGACAGGCCGCCCGCCCAGGAGGTGATCGCGGCGAGCGGGCCGTGGCGCCGGAACCAGGGGAGCAGCCCGAGCATCAGCGGGATGGAGATCGGCCCCATGGTCGCGGCGACGATGCTGACCACCACCGTCATGATGAAGCCGTCCGGATCGGCGAAGAGCGCGAAGGTCATGCTGACCGTGACGAACGCGACCGTGGTGATCCGGGCGAACGTCAGCTGCCCGGCCTGGGTGAGGCGCCGGACCCGCGGGAACAGCACCGGGGCGAGGTCACGGGTGATGACGGCCGTGATGACGTTGGAGTCGGAGGCCACCATGGCCATCGTGTGCGAGAAGAACCCGGCGAGCAGCAGCCCGATGATGCCCGCGGGCAGCAGCTCCTGGGCCAGCATGATGTACGACTGCTCGCCGTTCTCGATGCCGGGCACGACGAGCGGGGCGGCGATCATCGGGATGAAGAGGATGAACGGCCACACGATCCACAGGAAGCTGGAGAGCAGGGCCGACCGCTTGGCCCGGGAGCCCGACGGGGCGGCCATGTAGCGCTGCGCCAGGTTCCACATGCCGCCGTTGTACTCGAAGGTCTTGACCAGGAGGAACGCCATGATCAGACCGGAGGTGACCGGCCCGGTGACCGGGTCGCCGTGACTCTCCGGCAGGTCGCCCCACATGGTCCACAGGGTGGCCACGCCGTCCAGGTGGGCGAAGAGCGCGAAGAGCATCGCGAAGCCGGCCACGGCCTGGATGACGAACTGCCCGAAGTCGGTGAGGACGTCGGCCCACAGTCCGCCGAAGGCCATGTAGAACATGGTGCAGACGCCCGTCAGCGTGATGCCCCAGACGAGAGGGATGTCCGCGAACCCCTGGAGCAGCAGGGCGATGGCGACCCACTTCGCGGCGATGTCGACGACCTTCAGCGCGGCGCCGCTGTAGGCGAGCACCTGCTGGGTGGGCAGGTTGTAGCGGACGGCGAGGTAGGCGAGCGGCGAGTTGACGCCGTGCTTGGCCCGCAGCCGGTTCCAGCGCGCGGCGAAGACGAAGGCGCCGATGCCGATGCCCACGCCGATGGTGAGCGGCCACCAGAAGTAGACGGTGACCCCGTGGTCGTACGCCACCGCGGCGAAGGTGACGAACATGATCGCGCTGTACCCGGACATGTGGTGCGAGATGCCGGAGAGCCACCACGGTATGCGGCCACGGGCCGTGAAGAAGTCGGCGATGGTGTGGATGCGCTTCCTCGACCACAGGCCGATGCCGACCATTACGAAGAAGTACGCGCCCAGCACCACCCAGTCCAGTGCGGCCATCTCGGCTCCTCGCGTTCATGGACATGAATAGCTGACAGATCCCTGAATGGGTGCCGTCACAGTAGAAGTGCCGTGATGGGGCGTCAATACGCTGCGCAGGGCGGGATTTGACGGTGATCGTCGTTCGCGTACCCGATGGGTGTTCAGCGGACTGAACGAACCGCAGGTCGTCGCGGTGCCCGTCCGCACTCGGGCCGCACTCGGGCCGCACTCGGGCCGCATGCGGGCCACCGCGGAGCCGCACGCGCGGTGAGGCTCCCCCCGCCTCACCGGGCGGGGGGAGCCTCACCGTCTCGCGTCAGGGTCTCAGAAGTACGACTGCAGCGTCCCCCGGCGGCGGATGTCCAGCGTCGCGCAGTGGAAGGAGCCGCCGAACGGCGCGTAGTGGAGCAGGTCGCAGGGGACCGGCTCGAAGCCCCACTTCTCCAGCGCGCGGAGCATGCCGGTGTGGTGGCGTTCGGCGACCACCCGCTTCTCGTCCAGCATCAGGACGTTGAGGCTGAGCCACCTGCCGCACAGCGAGGTGAGCTTGAGCAGCGGGTCGCGGATCGGGTCGGGCTCGGGGGCGACCAGGATGTCCCAGGACCGCAGCACGTCCGGCAGCCGGTCGACGTCGATGTACTCGGGGTTGACCAGCGCCTTCCCCGGGGCCAGCACCATGAAGGTGGTGTCGATGTGCATGGGGGCCCGGCAGCGGCTCTCGATCTCGTGGATCCGGTACCGGGGGCCGAGGTGGCGGCGGAGCCACTCGATGCCGCTGAGGTTGGTGACGTTGCTGCGGGTCACGAACAGGTCCCGCCCCGCGCGGACGAAGTCGGCGGCGTCGAAGACCGGCTCGAACTCGGTGAGGATGTACCGCATCGGCTCGCCGGGCCGCGGGATGCGGAACTCGCCGTCGTAGAGCTCGTCGGTGAGCTGCGGGCGCGGAGCCGCGGTCCAGCGGGCGCCGCGCCGGAAGTAGTCCTTGAGGACCGGGCGGTAGGTGTGCGTCTCGAAGTAGCGGCAGGGCCAGGCCATCGGCGTCTCGATGATCTCGTCGCCGATCACCAGCATGCTGTCGCGCGGGCAGGTGTTGCAGAAGCCGCGTGACGCCCAGTCGGGGGTGGCGAAGCGCTTGCGGTGCTCGGCGGCCTCCGGGCGCCGGACCGTGATGCCCAGGGACTCCAGCAGGGTGACGAACCCGTCGAGTTCCTCCTGCGCCCGTTCGATCAGTGCCCGCGGATAGCGGACGCCCGCCACCAGGCCCTGCAGGCGGGCCGCCCAGGGCGGAATGTTGCAGGCCACCACCGGGTGACGGGTGGGGATGGTCGCCCCGTCGAGGCGGCCGACGACGATCTCCTCGAGCGGATCCCACTCGTTGTGCGAGTTGACCGGTGACAGGAGCGGGACGGGTTCGTCGGCGGCCGCCGTCGGTGTCTCGGGCTTCTGCTGCAGTGACGTCATGCTCAACCGCTTTCGCCGGGCGAAGTCGATGGTCAATATATCTGAAATGCGACATCCGGGGCGTCCGGAGGTCCGGGTCCTAGGCCCGTCGGCCGAGCCGGTCAGGGACCCGGGGCGGGGGCGGCCGGTGCGGCCCGGCGGCTAGCGTGCGGGCATGCAGACCGGTCGGCCGCCCCGCGGCATGGAACAGCGCACCCGTGACGTCCTCGCCCGCCTCACCCACGAGACGGACGTCTGGGTGGCGTCCGCGGACGCCGGGGGGACGCCGTACCTGGTGCCGCTCTGGTTCGTCCGGCACGACGACGCCCTCTGGCTCGCCACCCGTCCGGCCACGCGGACCGCCCGCAACCTCCGGGCCGTCCGCCGTGTCCGTCTGGCGCTGGGCGACACGCTCGACGTGGTCCTGGTGGACGGGGACGCCGACGTCCTCACCCGCGCGGAGGTCCCCGGGGAGGCGGCGGAGGCGTTCGTGGCGAAGACGGGCTGGGACCCGCGTGAGGAGGCCCGGGAACACGTGTGGATCCGGGTGCGGCCGCGGTCGGTCGAGGCTCGCAACGGGGAGCACGAGATGCGGGGACGCCAGGTGATGCGGGACGGGGTGTGGGCCGTGGCCGCGGCCCGGGCAGGGACGGACGGGACCGTTGAACGGGAGGCCGGACCGGCCGTACGGTGACCGGCATGAGGCCCGAGCGGCTGCACCCCGCCGTACGCAACCGCGCCCGGTTCCTGCCGAGCATCCCCGCGGGGCCGCTCGGGCGCGGGATCGGGCGGGCGGTCCGGGCGCGGCTGCCGGCGGGACGCCTTCCCGAAGGGGTCCTGTCCGGGCTCGTCGCGGGCCTGCCCGGCGGACCGTCACGGCTCTACGTGCCCGCGCCGGGAAGCCGGCGGACCGGCGCGGCCGTGCTGTGGATCCACGGCGGCGGGCTGGTGAGCGGCGCGGCCGTGCAGGACCACCGGTGGGCGGGACGGCTGTGCGCCGAGTACCGGCTCGCACCGAGCACCCGTACCCCGTGCCCCTCGACGACTGCCATGCGGTGTGGGGCCGGCTGCTGGAACACGCCGGTGACCTCGGAGTCGACACGACGACCGCACGGCCGCGGACCGCGGCCTGGACGCCGTCCGCCACCCGGTGTGGGACAACCGCAGCAACCGGGCCGGCTGGTCGTCCTACCTCGGCGTGGAACCCGGCGCCGACGGGACGCCGCCGCCCGGGTACGCCGTGCCCGCCCGCCGCCGGGACCTCACGGGGCTGCCGCCCGCCTGGATCGGGGTCGGCGACGCGGACCTCTTCCACCCGGAGGCATGCGCCTACGCCGGACGGCTCCGGGCGGCCGGCGTCGCGACGGAACTGGACGTGATGCCGGGCGCCCCGCACGGTGTCGAGACGCCGGCGGGCGAGGTGCCGTGGGTGCGGGCGTACGTCCGGCGCGCCCACGCGTGGCTGGGAGGGCGGCCGGCCACGGGCTGAGCGCCTTCCCGGCCGGCCGGGAAGCCCGCCCGCGCCGGCCTGCCGGCGCGGGAACGGCCCACTCGCGGCGACCGTCGTGACCGGCGTGCACGCGGACGCCCCGCACCGGGCGCGCCGCACCCAGGAGCCGGCGCGACGCGCCCGGTACGGAACGGGAGCCGGTCAGCGCGCGAAGGACTCCGCGTAGGCGGCGAACGCGCGGGTGGCCTCCAGGGAACCCGGCCGCGGAGGGTCGGCCGCGTCCCAGCCGCGGCCGCGGTCCTCCAGCACCTGGGTGAGCAACGGCCGCCACCGGGGCGCCAGATGCTCACGGCCCCAGGTCAGCGCTCCCGGCTTCGAGGTCACCCGGCCGGTCCGCAGCGAGTACAGCACGCGGCAGTACGTCGTCACCGTGTAGCGCTGCGTCCAGGCCAGGTCGAAGGATGTCCAGGTCCCGACGGAGTCCAGCAGCCCGGGCAGCGCCGCCCGCGCCTCCGCGCGGACCGCCTCGGGAGGCACCTCGTCGACCACCTCGGTGACCGGCGGACCGGCCAGGGTGATGCCGTGGTGGCGCAGGATCCAGCGGCTGTGCGCGCTGTTGCAGTGGGTGTCCCAGGTCAGCTCCCGGTGCCCGTGGTCGTTGAACAGCCAGCGGACGCCGAGGCCGCCCACGTCGCGCAGGGAGGCGGTGTCGGCGTAGGAACCCTCGAGGTGCCGCGTCCAGTGGCCGGGACGCAGCGGGATGCCGTCGTGGAGCCGGCGCAGCGCCGCCTCCGTCCCGCCGTCCGGCAGGCGGGTGGCCGCGACCACGAAGTCGCAGTCGCTGTGCGGGTCTCCCGCGCCGAGGGCGAACGAGCCCTGGACGTACATGCCGACGAAGGTGTCGCCGAGGATGTCGCGGACCGAGCGGGCCAGGCCGGTGAGGAGCGTGTCGAGCTCCGGGTAAGGGGTGAACATGTCGGATCTCCGTGCCCGTGGAGGTGTCTGTGGACGGTCTACGGGCGCGGCGAGGCTGTCGTGCCGTGCGGTCCTCGTGACGGACCGGGGCCAAGGTCGCCGCGCTCAGGCGGCGCGGCGGGTGCGGTACGCGGCGAAGCAGAGGGTGAGGGCCATGGGGGCAGGGTAACTCCGTCGGGCGGGCGGCGGTACCGCTCCCGCCCGCCCGGACCGTCCGGCGAGGGCCGGGGCGGCGTGCGCTCCGCCTGGACCCGCACCTCCTGGTAGGCCTCGTGGGAGGTGACCCGGAACGCCTCCTCCCAGGAGGCGAGCGCCGCGGCGGCCGCCGCCCCGGCCGTGCCCCGGCGGCGGACCCGGCGGGCCAGCCGGGCGAACGCGGCCACGGCGGCCGCCAGGCCGCCGAGCACCAGCAGGGGAGGAAGGAAGGCGTCCACGGCGCGCAGCCTAGTCGCGTACCCGGGCGGGGCAGGAGGCCCGCGGGGGCCCTATCGTCGACACCAGGACGCCGCCGGAACGGGAGGACACCGATGGGACCTCAGGTCGTCGCCCACACCGTGCGCACCACGGCCGCCCCGGCCCTGGTGCACGCGCTGCTGCGGGACGGGGCCGGGTGGCCGGCGTGGTCGCCGCTGGATTCGTTCGTCCTGGAGTCCGAGGCGCCGGGCGGCGGCGAGGGCGTGGGCGCGGTACGGGTCTTCCGGACCGGGCGGCACGTCTCGCGGGAGCGGATCGTCGCGAGCGTGCCCGACCGGCACTTCGCCTACGTGCTGCTCTCCGGGCTGCCGCTGCGCGACTACCGGGCGGACGTCGAGCTGACCCCGGGCGAGGACGGCGGCACCACGATCCGGTGGCGGTCGGTGTTCCGGGCGAAGGTGCCCGGCACCGGGTGGATCTACCGGGCGGCCCTGCACCGGTTCACGGGCGACCTGGTCCGCGGCCTGGCCCGGCACGCCGACGCGGCCGGCTGAGACGCCGCACCGCCGCCGCGAGGCCGGCCGGGCTGGACCGAGGCCGGGCCGGGCCGGGCCGCGGGGCGCCCGGTGTGCGATCATCCGCCGCTATGACCTCACAGCAGACGACGCCCGTCACCGCCGAGACCTCCGGAACCTGGACCCTCGGCGACCTGCCCGTCCGCCGCGTCGGCTTCGGGGCGATGCGACTGCCGCAGACCGGCACCGCGCTCGTCGCCGACGCCGTGCCCCGCGACCGCGGGCGGGCCATCTCCGTGCTCCGCCGCGCGGTCGACCTCGGTGTGAACCACATCGACACCGCCGACTTCTACTTCTCCCCGCTCCGCTCCGCCAACGAACTGATCAACAGCGCGCTGGGCGGCCCCTACCCGAGCGACCTGGTGATCGCCACCAAGGTGGGGCCCCGGCGCGCCGCCGACGGGACCTGGGCCACCAGCGCCGCGCCCGGGGAACTGCGCGGACAGGTCGAGGAGAACCTCCGCCAGCTCGGACGCGACCATCTGGACCTCGTGTACCTGCGGGTGATGCGTCCCGGGCCGGTCGGCGAACACTTCGGCGCGCTCGCCGAGTTGAGGGAGAAGGGGCTGATCCGCCACCTCGGACTCTCCAACATCGGGCCCGAGCACCTCGACGAGGCCAGGCGGATCGCGCCCGTGGTCGGCGTGCAGAACCCCTACGGGCTCGGCTTCAACGCCGGGCAGGCCGGGTTCGTGGCCCGCTGCGGCGAACTGGGGATCGCCTTCGTGCCCTTCTACGCCATAGCCGGGGCCGCCAAGGAGGATGGCGGCGTGGGCGGCGGGAGTCCGGAGGTCTCGGCGATCGCCCGCGCCCACGACGCCACCCCCGCCCAGGTCCGCCTGGCCTGGAGCCTGGCGCAGGGGCCGAACCTGCTGGCCATACCCGGCACCGGCGATCCGGAGCACCTGGCCGCCAACGTGGCGGCGGGAGCGCTCGCGTTGACGGACGCTGAGCTGGCCACGCTGAACGACGCGCACCGCGGGCCGCGCGGGGAGACGGCGTGAGGGGCCCGGCCGTCCACGCGCGCCGTCCGCCGCCGCCGGGGCGCGGGGGCACCATGGGGGCATGAGTGGAGCAGAGCCCTTTCCGCCCGAGCCGTGGGATCTGCGCGGCCGGATGCACGTCGGTCTGTGGAAGGCCCGCCCCGGCCGCCTGCCGCGGTGGCCGCTGCCCGAGGGGGTGCGCCCGCTCGTCGTCGGCGGGCGGTGCCCGCTGCTGACCTTCTGCGTCGACTACTCGCCCGAAGGGACGCTGTCCTACCGGGAGTTGCTGGTGGCGCTCGCCGTCCGGCGGGGCCGGCGCACCGGCTGCACCGCGGTGGCGGTCTGGGTCGACAGCGAGCGGTCCAGGGCTGGCGGGCGGACCCTGTGGGGCATCCCCAAGGAACTCGGGGAGTTCGCCCTGGAACCCGGGGGAGGGGCCGCCGGAACGGAGCACTTCCGGCTCCGCGCCGCCAGGACCGGCGAGGTGCGCGCCGCCTTCCGCCCGGGACGGCCGCTGCCCGGCCGGCTGCCGATCCGCACCCGCCTGTTCCAGGAGGTCGACGGACAGGTGCTGGCCGTCCCCGCCCACCTGACGGGCAGGCCGGCCCTGACCAGGGCGTCCTTCCGCCCCGACCCGGCCGGGGCGCTGGACTTCCTCGGCCGGGGCCGCCCGGTGCTGTCGTTCACGCTGGAGGACTTCCGCTTCCGGGTGGGCTTCCGGTCCCCGCGCGACCGGCTCGACCGGCGCGGCTGAACCGGCCGCCCCACTCCCGGACCAGGTCCACCAGTTCCGGAGGGCCGACGACCTGGAACTCCGCGCCCGTCATGCCCAGAGCGGCCATCGCCCAGTCCAGGTCGTCCGTCGTCATGTGCACCCGGCAGCGGCCCTCCGCCGACTCCGCCGCCGACTCCTCCACCCGGGCCCAGCGCCCGATGTGCCGCCGGACGGTGTCCGGCGGGGCGTCGACCAGCGCCTCCACCCGGTGCGGGCGGGGCAGGTTCTCCAGCCCGGCCCGCACGAAGGCCGCGGCGTCGGCGGCCGGCAGCTCCCGGGGGCGGAACCGGTCACCGGTCCCCTCCGGCGCACTCAGCCGGTCCAGCCGGAAGCTGCGCCAGCCGGCCCGGTCCAGGTCGTAGGCGACCAGGTACCAGCGCCGCCCCAGCGGCACCAGCCGGTGCGGCTCCGCGTGCCGTGCGCTCCGGGCGCCGTCGGCCGCCCGGTAGGCGAACCGGAGCCGCTCCTCGTCCCGGCAGGCCATCGCCACCGCCGTCAGCGCCGCCGGATCCACGCCGGCGCTCTCGCCGCCGCCCCAGACGGCCGGCACCGTCACGGCGCGCAGTGCCTCCACCCGGCGGCGCAGCCGGGCCGGCATCACCCGCACCACCTTCGCCAGCGCCCGTACCGAGGACTCCGCCATCCCGTCCACCGCGTGCTGCGCCGCCGTCTGGAGGCCCACCACCAGGGCCACCGCCTCCTCGTCGTCGATGACCAGGGGCGGCAGCGCCGCCCCGGCCGCCAGCTGGTACCCGCCGTCCACCCCGCGCTGGGCCTCCACGGGATAGCCGAGTTCGCGCAGCCGCTCGACGTCCCGGCGCAGGGTGCGGGTGGAGACGCCGAGCCGGCCGGCGAGCTCGGTCCCCGGCCAGTAGCGGTGCGTCTGCAGCAGGGAGAGCAGCCGCAGGGTGCGTGAGCTGGTGTTCGCCATGTCCACCAGTGTCGGTGCAGTTGCGGACAGGAAGTGGCCGCAATGCCTCATACCGTGGGACAAGTCCGAGGGCGAGGGGCGTCACGTCCCCCGTGGCAGACCGAAGCGAAGGCGGAGACCGAGATGAGCGTCAACGAGATGATCACGACCGGCGGCACCACCGGAACCCTGACCGGCGAGCGGGCCGACCTGCGGGAGATGCTGCGGCGGCACCGGGAGTTCCTGCGCACCACCACGCGCGGTCTCACCGACGACCAGGCGCGCCTGCGGACCACGGCGAGCGAGCTGTGCCTGGGCGGGCTGATCAAGCACGTCACGGGCGTGGAGAAGGGCTGGGCGGACTTCATCCTGGAGGGGCCGTCGTCGATGGGCGACTTCACCGCCATGACGGAGGACGACTGGGCGGAGCGCGCCGCGGAGTTCCAGCTGCTCCCCGACGAGACGCTGGCCGGTGTGCTCGACGCCTACGCGGACGTGGCGGCCCGCACCGACGACCTGGTCGCCACCCTTCCCGACCTGGACGCGAGCCACCCGCTGCCGAAGGCGCCCTGGTTCGAGGAGGGCGGCAGCTGGTCGGCGCGGCGGACCCTGCTCCACATCATCGCGGAGACCGCCCAGCACTCGGGCCATGCGGACATCATCCGGGAGAGCCTGGACGGGGCGAAGACCATGGGCTGAACCGGCCCAGATCCGCGTCGCCCTCGCCTCCGCCGTGGCCGCCCCGCCTTCTCGCCTCCTCGCCTCCTCGGCTCTCGCCGCGTCGTCCGCCGAGTGTCGTCCGCCGTCCTCAGCGAGCCGTCGCCGTCCTCACCGGGCCGCCCCGACGGGGCGGTCACCGGTGGGGGCCAGGCACCAGTCGAGGAGCGCGGACCACGGCCCGTAGCCGGACGTGGGGTTCAGGTGGGCGGTACCGGGCAGGACGTCCGCGGGCACGCCCAGCGGGCCGGCGTAGGCGTTCTCCGCGCCCTCCACGCAGTACGGGTCGTCGTCCCCGCAGACGACGCGGGTACCGCGGGCCGCGGCGCCCAGCTCGGCCGCGGTGACCGGCGGGGCCGTGAACGGGGTGATCTCCGGGTGGTCGCCCAGGAAGGCGGGACCCGGCGGGGCGATCAGCAGGACACGGTCGACCGGCGTGGTGACCTGCCCGCGGGCGACGGCGTGCAGCCAGGTGGGGCAGGCCAGGCTGTGGCACAGGACGGTGCGGTGCCGGGCGCGCAGCGTGGCCAGGTGCCTGCCGTACTCCGTCAGCCAGACGTCCAGCCGCGGCTCGTCCGGGTCGGGCAGCTGCGGGTAGACCACCTCGTGCCCCAGCTCGGTCAGCCGGTCGGCCAGCCAGTGCTGCCAGTGGTCGGCGGGCCGGCGGTTCTGCCAGCCGTGCAGGATGAGAAAGCCCTGCTCGGGCGTGCTGTCGTCGCTCATCGCCCCATGATCGGCCGTCGTCGCCGGAGGCGTCCACACCGTCTCGGGAGGCGAACAACGCGCCGGGGCGGAGCGGCTTGCGCACCCCGGCGGCTCCCCGCCCTACCGTGGACGGATGGCCATCGACTGGAACAACGAGCTGGTCGAGCAGCTCGATCGGCACTGGCGCGACCAGATGAGGCCGCGGATGACCGGCCTGACCGACGAGGAGTACTTCTGGGAGCCGGTGCCGGACTGCTGGAGCGTGCGTCCTCGCGGCCGGAGCGCGGCCCCGATCGCGGCCGGCGGCGGCGCCTTCACCATCGACTACGCCTTCCCCGAGCCCGACCCGCCACCGGTGACCACGATCGCCTGGCGGCTGGGCCACATGGTGGTCGGCGTCCTGGGCATGCGGGTCGCCGCGCACTTCGGCGGCCCGGCCGTCGACCACACGACCTTTTCCTGGGCGGGTACGGCCGACGAGGCCCTCGCCCAGCTCGACGAGGCGTACGCGGCCTGGACGGCGGGGGTGCGCAGGCTCGGCGGGGAAGGGCTCGCCCGGCGCAGCGGCCCGGCGGAGCACGCGTTCGCCGAGTACCCGATGGCCTCGCTCGTCCTCCACATCAACCGCGAGATGATCCACCACGGGGCGGAGGTCGCGCTGCTGCGCGACCTCCACCGGGCCGGTGGGAGAGCCGGACCTCGGCCGGCTCAGGGGCGGGCGTAGGGACGGGTCATGATCTCCATGTTGTGGCCGTTCGGATCGGCGAAGTACGCGCCGCGTCCGCCGAAGAGCCGGTTGAACCGGCCCGGTTCGGTGTGGCGCGGGTCGGCGAAGTAGGTGACGCCGAGCGTCTCCAGCCGGGACAGCATCGCGTCGAACTCCTCGTCGGGGACCAGGAAGGCGTAGTGCTGGCCCTGGACCGGCTCGTCGCGCTGCTCGTAGAAGTCGAGGGTGACGCCGTTGCCGAGATCGACCGGGAGGAACGGGCCGAAGGGCGCTCCGACCCGGAGCCCCAGGACGGCGGCGAGGAATTCCGCGGACAGCTCACGGTCCTCGGCGAGGACGGCGACGTGGTCGAGCCGGACTGTGGTGACGGACATGAGGAAAAGGTCTCCTGGGTGCGGTTCCGGAAGGATCGGGGTTCGTGGATCCGGAACCGTCGGGCGGGCCGCGGGCCCGCGCCGGAGTCATGCCGTGGCCGGGCGCCTCACTCGTGCGTGGCCCGTGGCCGACCCGGCAGTCATGGGCGGCAGTCTAGACGGACGGCCTGCCCGCCGGTACCGGCACTCCCGCGGCCCGCAGCTCCGCCTCGGTGAGGGGCGGGCCGTCCAGCAGGGGCTTCTTGCGGCCGAGGAGCAGCAGGTACAGCATGTCCGGCCGCATCAGCCTGGCCGCGGGGCGTTCCATGCTCATCACGTCCAGCAGGATCCGCAGCGCGCGCGGACTGCGGGCCCCCGCGTCGACGGCCCGGTCCACGTACCGGGCCAGCAGGCGTTCCGCCCCGGTCGGCGGCCGGTCCGCGGCGCCCGGGTAGAAGACGTCCTGCCCGACCGCCAGGTTCCACGCGTTCTCGACCGGACGGGCCGCGGCCCGCTGGACGCGGCGCGCCGTCAGCGGGTCGGCCAGGTCGTGCCGGCGCAGCACCTCGCGCAGCGCCACGACGCTCTGCGCGGCGGCGCTCAGACCGTGCCCGTAGACCGGGTTGTAGCCCGCGATCGCGTCGCCGAGGATCGCGAAGCCCGCGGGCAGACGCTCGGCGCGTTCGTAGTAGCGCCGCCGGTTGGCGGTGCTACGGGTGGTGACCACCGGCCCCAACGGCTCGGCGCGCTCCAGCAGTTCGCCGATGACCGGATGGGGCAGGGAGCGGGCGAACGGCACGAACGCGTCCGCGTCGGCCGTCGGACGGCCGTCGCGGCTGCCGGCCAGGGTGACCAGCCAGCGCCCGCCCTCGACCGGGTTGAGGATGCCGCCCCGCCCCACCTGGGCGTGCGGATCGGCCTGGACGTTGACGACGGGGAACCGCCCGACGGCCCCGGCCGGGGCGCGGTAGAGGCGGCTGGCGTAACCGATGCCGGCGTCCACCGTGCGCTCCGGGACCGGCGGCAGGCCCAGTTCGGCCAGCCAGACGGGCGCCCGGCCCGCGCGGCCGCTCGCGTCCACCACCAGGTCCGCGGCGATCCGCTCCCGCGCGCCGCCCTCGCCCGCGACGACGTCGACGCCGGTGACCAGGCCGGGCCCTCCCGCCAGTCCGACCGCCTCGGTGCCCGGCCGCACGGTCACCCGGGGGATCCGCAGCACCCGGTCGCGGACCACGGAGTCCAGCAGGTCCCGGCTGCACACCACATTGGTGTGCCGGGAGTGGGTGAAGCGCCGGAACCACTGGCCCGAGGGGGCCTTGGAGACGAGGTCCGTCATGATGTCGGCGCGCCACGCGCCCCGGGCCGTCAGCGCCTGCGTGAGGCCGGGCAGCAGCGACTCCATCGCCTTGACGCCGCCGGACCACAGCACGTGCGCGTGCCGCGCCTGCGGCAGGCCCCGGCGTGGCGCCGGGCCGTCGGGGAGGTGATCGCGTTCCACGACGGTGACGTCGGCGTACTCGGACAGGACGGCGGCGGCGAGCATCCCGGTGATGCTGCCGCCCACGACGACTGCGGTGCGGCGGGACATGACGACTCTTTCCCGAGGGGTCAGACGACCGGGGCCGGCGTGCGGAGGAAGAGACGGGACGCCTGGCCGACCAGGTCGTGGAGGCAGGAGGCGTAGGGCTCCCGTCCGGGCAGGCGGTCGAGGAGGGCGTGCGCGAGACGGCGGTACGTCTCCAGGTCCTGGGCGAAGTCCTCCAGCGCCGGGCCGGTGAGCAGCAGCTCCAGGAGTTCCCCGCGGGCCTCCGGCGAGGTGCGGGCCGCCGCGCGCAGGAGGCGCAGCCGGGCGGCCTCCTCGGGGGAGGACCGCTCGGCTGCGCAGGCCAGGAGGTGGGTGACGGTGCCGTTGCGCAGGTCCTCGTGGCGGCCGGTGACGATGTCCTCCTGGTCGTTGAAGAGCTGCCAGAGGATGCCGAGGAGGGTGCCGAGCTCCCGCCACCGGCGGACGCGGTCCGGCTCCGCCCCGGCGAGCAGCGCGGCCATCGTGGTGATCATGGCGAAGGGGGCGCCGGACTTGCCGCGGTAGGCGGTCAGCACCGCCTCGCGGCGCGGCGAGCCGTTCGCGCCACCGCGCAGGTCGGCCAGCTGACCGGCCACCGCCGCGAGGCCGCCGGAGGTGAACTCGGCGGTGAGGGCCGGGCGTACGGGGCCGGGGAGGCGCGGGGAGTCCAGCAGACGCAGCGGCAGCAGGGAGCCGGCGGCCAGGGTGGTCAGCACCGTCTCGTGCCCCGGGGCACCCGGCCCGGTGACCGCGCACGCCCCGGTGCCGTCCTGCCGGGCGGCGGAGGCGGGGGACACGGGGGATGCGGGGGATGCGGCGGCGCTTGCGGGGCAGGAGGCGGCGGCTTCGGCGTCCGCGAGGTCGTCGAGGCGGCAGGCGGCCGTCCACCACAGCAGGTGCACCACCGCCAGCGGAAGCGCCGGCTCCGGGTCGCCGGTCTCGGCGCCGTGCACCGCGAGGGGCAGCACCGACAGCGGGTACCGCATCGTCTGCCGGCGCAGCAACTCCTCGCAGGAGGCCCGCAGCAGGTCGCCCGGCGGCCCGGCCAGTTCGAGCGCCGCCGCGACCTCGGCACGGATGGCGTCCGTGTGGCGGGCGTGAAGCTCCTGGTAGGTCAGGGAAGGCACGCGTTTCCCCCGTCAGGCCCTGGGTCTGGAGTGGAGTTTGATTCGAACACCCTTGATCGGGGGGAAGCCAGAGCAAGTTTCGGCCAGGACGACCGATTGCCGACGCCGTCCGACCGCCGACGACCGGCCGGGGGGAGTATTCGGCCAACTCGTGTGCAGGATGTTGATGTTGGTGTCTAAGTTCTGCATGACAGGTAGTTCCGACGCCAGTGACATCAGTGACATCAGTGACATCAGTGACATCAGGAATCACCACGCTGCCCCCATGGCCGGAGGAGAGCACACATGACCACCCAGTCACCCCGCCCCATCGACACCTCGGTCCCGCACTCGGCCCGCATCTGGAACTACTGGCTGGGGGGCAAGGACAACTACCCGGTCGACGAGGAGGCCGGCGACGCCTACACCGCCGTCTTCCCCGGCATCACCACCATCGCCCGCTCCAGCCGCGCCTTCCTCGGCCGCAGCATCCGCCACCTGGTGCTGGAGTGCGGGATACGGCAGTTCCTCGACGTCGGCACCGGCCTGCCCACCAGCGACAACACCCACGAGGTCGCCCAGCGGCACGCCCCCGACGCGCGGATCGTCTACGTCGACAACGACCCGCTGGTCCTCACCCACGCCCGCGCGCTGCTCACCTCCACCCCCGAGGGCGCCACCGCCTACCTCGACGCCGACCTCCACCGGCCGGAGGCCATCGTCGAGGCCGCCGCCGAGACCCTCGACCTCACCCGGCCCACCGCCCTCATCCTCAGCGGCACCCTGGGCCACGTCCGCGACCACGACACCGCCCTGGACCTGGTGCGGCGGCTGATGGCGGGGCTGCCCACGGGCAGCTACCTGTGCGTCAACGACGGCTCCCGGGGCGTGGACCCCGAGTACGAGCGCGCCCAGGACGGCTACAACGAGACCGGCGCCGTCCCGTACTTCCTGCGCCCCGTCGAGGAGATCGAGGCGTACTTCGAGGGCATGGAGATGGTCGAGCCCGGTGTGGTCCCCGTGCCGCTCTGGCACCCGGAGGAGGGCGCCGACACCACCCCGGTCGGGCAGCACGGCGGCGTCGGCCGCAAGGTCCGGTAGCGCGGGTCCGTGACCGCCCGGCGGCTGCCGAACAGCATCCGCAGGCGCGGGAGTTCCCGTTCGCCCCGGTTTCACGCGAAGGTGTGGAGCCGGGGCGGACGGCGGATGGCCGGAAGGGGGCCGGGGCAGGACCCGGCCATGACGCAGCCGTTCCGACTCCCGCAGTTCTACATGCCGTATCCCGCCCGGTTGAACCCGCACCTCGACGAGGCCCGTGCCCACTCCACCCGCTGGGCGCGGGAGATGGGGATGCTGGAGGGCTCCGGCGTCTGGGAGCAGTCCGACCTCGACGCGCACGACTACGGTCTGCTGTGCGCCTACACGCACCCCGACTGCGACGGTCCCGCCCTCTCACTGATCACCGACTGGTACGTCTGGGTCTTCTTCTTCGACGACCACTTCCTGGAGATGTTCAAGCGCGGCCTGGACCGGGCCGGGGGCCGGGCCCACCTGGAGCGGCTTCCGCTCTTCATGCCCTCCGACCCGGACACCCCCGTGCCCGCCCCGGAGAACCCGGTGGAGGCCGGACTCGCCGACCTGTGGGCCCGCACCGTCCCCGCCATGTCCGGACACTGGCGCCGCCGCTTCGCCCTCGCCACCGAACACCTGCTGAACGAGTCCCTGTGGGAGCTCTCCAACATCGGTGAGGGCCGGATCGCCAATCCGGTGGAGTACATCGAGATGCGCCGCAAGGTCGGCGGCGCCCCCTGGTCGGCCGGCCTGGTCGAGTACGCCACCGCCGAGGTCCCGCACCGCGTCGCGGAGTCCCGCCCGCTGAGGGTGCTGATGGAGACCTTCTCCGACGGCGTCCACCTGCGCAACGACCTGTTCTCCTACCAGCGGGAGGTCGAGGAGGAGGGCGAACTCAGCAACGGCGTCCTGGTCCTGGAGAACTTCTTCGGCTGCGCCACCCAGCAGGCCGCCGAGATCGTCAACGACGTCCTCACCTCCCGCCTCCACCAGTTCGAGCACACCGCCCTCACCGAGATCCCCGCCCTCGCCCTGGAGGCCGGCCTCGCCCCGGACGAGCTCGCCGCCGTCGCCGCCTACGCGCGCGGACTCCAGGACTGGCAGTCCGGCGGCCACGAATGGCACCTGCGCTCCAGCAGGTACATGAACGAGGGCGCCGTCGCCGCCCGCACCGACCCGCTGCGCGGCCCGACCGGGGCGGGAGCCTCCGCCGCCGACGTGCGCGCCCTGCTCGCCGGCGCCGGGGCGCAGCGGCTGCGCAACCACACCCACGTGCCCTTCCAGCGGGTCGGGCCCGCCCGCATCCCCGACCTGCCGATGCCCTTCACGCTCACCCTCAGCCCGCACCTGCACGGGGCCCGCGGCCGCCTGCGCGACTGGTCGCAGGAGATGGGGATCTTCGCCGAGGGGGTGTGGGACGAGGACAAGCTGCGCGCCTACGACCTGCCGCTGTGCGCCGCGGGCATCCACCCCGCGGGCACCGCCGACTCCCTCGACCTGGCCTCCGCCTGGCTGGCCTGGGGCACCTACGGCGACGACTACTACCCGCTGGTCTTCGGCCACCGCCGCGACCTGGCCGCCGCCCGGCTCACCACCGCGCGCCTGTCCGCCTGCATGCCCCTCGACGGCGGCACGGCCCCGCCGCCCGCCAACGCCATGGAACGCGGCCTCGCCGACCTGTGGACCCGCACCACCGAGGCGATGACCCCCGACCAGCGGGGGACGCTGCGCAAGGCCGTCGACGACATGACCGAGAGCTGGGTCTGGGAGCTCGTCAACCAGCTCCAGCACCGCGTCCCCGACCCGGTCGACTACCTGGAGATGCGGCGCGCCACCTTCGGCGCCGACCTCACCATGAGCCTGTGCCGCCTCGGCCACGGCCCCGCCGTGCCGCCCGAGGTCTACCGCAGCGGACCGGTCAGGTCCCTGGAGAACGCGGCCGTCGACTACGCGTGCCTGGTCAACGACATCTTCTCGTACCAGAAGGAGATCGAGTTCGAGGGCGAGATCCACAACGCCGTGCTGGTGGTGCAGAACTTCTTCGGCTGCGACTACCCCGACGCCCTCCGGGTCGTGCAGGACCTGGCGGCCCGGCGGATGGAGCAGTTCCAGCACGTCGTCGCCCATGAGCTGCCCGCCCTGCGCGAGGACCTCGGGCTGGGCGCGGAGGCCCGCGAGGCCGTTGACGGCTACGTGGCCGACCTGCGGAACTGGATGGCCGGCATCCTCAACTGGCACCGCGAGGTCGACCGCTACAAGGACGCCTGGCTCTCCCGCCGCGCCCACCGGTTCCTGCCCGGCGCGCCGCCCGCCCCGCCGGCCGTTCAGCCGTCCGGCACGGCGTCCATCGGTGCCAGGGACCCGCTCGGCCGCCCCGTCGGGCCGCAGTTCCTGACCGCCCGCTGAACCGCCCGGCCGCCCGGCCGGGGCGTGCCCGCACCGGTACGCCCCCTGTGTCCGCGCGCCGCGGCGCGCGGACACAGGGGGCCCGCCTCCCACTGGCCGCGGGCGGGGCGGCGGGCCGCGGGCGGTGCCCGCGAATGCGGCGTCGCGGCGGAGACCGATGCGGGACACTGGAGATCCGGGCACACGTCCGGTGCCCGTCCCGCACCGCGTCCGCACGGTGCCCGTCACGGCCAGGGAGGCCCCCCGGATGTCCGGCCCCTTCGAACCCTTCAGTGCCGAGGACCACCGGGCGCGGATGGAACGCGCCACCCGGGAGGCCGCCGCCGCGGGACTGGCGGGCCTGCTGATCGCGCCCGGCCCCGACATGGTCTGGCTCAGCGGCTACACCCCGCCCGCCGACACCGAACGCCTCACCCTGCTCGTCCTGGTCCCCGGCCGGGACCCGGTCCTGGTCGTGCCCGCGCTGGAGGCCGCCGACGCCGCCAGGGCGGCCGGCGCCCCCGCCCTGGCCCTGCGGGACTGGACCGACGGCACGGACCCCTACGCCGTCGCCGCCCGGGGTCTCGACGGCGGCGGCCGGTTCGGTGTGAGCGACAACACCTGGGCCCTCCACCTCCTCGGCCTGGACCGCGCCCTCCCCGCCGGCTCCTACGTCGCCCTCGGCGAAGGGCTGCCGATGCTGCGCGCCGTCAAGGACGCCGTCGAGCTGGAGCGCATGGCCGCCGCCGGGGCCGCCGCGGACGCCGCGTTCGCCGGGATCCGCACGGTCCGGTTCGCGGGCCGCCGCGAGGAAGAGGTCGCCGCGGACCTCGCCGGCCTGCTGCGCGGTTTCGGCCACGAACAGGTCGACTTCACCGTCGTCGGCTCCGGCCCGAACGGCGCCGACCCGCACCACGAGGCCGGGCAGCGGGTCATCGAGGAGGGCGACATGGTCGTCCTCGACTTCGGCGGCCTGATGCACGGCTACGGCTCCGACATCTCCCGCACCGTCCACGTCGGCGAGCCGACCGACGAGGAGCGCCGCGTCCACGACATCGTGCGCGAGGCCCAGGAGGCCGGGTTCCGCGCCGTCCGGCCCGGCGCCACCTGCCAGGACGTCGACCGGGCCGCCCGCGAGGTGATCACCGAGGCCGGGTACGGCGAGCGCTTCATCCACCGCACCGGCCACGGCATCGGCGTCACCACCCACGAACCGCCCTACATGGTCGAGGGAGAGCTGCAGCCGCTGGTGCCGGGGATGTGCTTCTCCGTCGAGCCCGGCATCTACCTCCCCGGGCGCTTCGGCGTCCGCATCGAGGACATCGTGACGGTGACCGAGGGCGGGGGACGGCGCCTCAACGACGCGCCTCGTGAGATCGTGACGGTCGGCTGACCCGTGCGACACGGATCGGTCGACCGCATCCCGAACCCCCTCCGGCACGAACAAAACGGCACCACCACCATGAATCAGGCACCGAAACCGCCTTCCACCGACGAGCTGCGCGAGCTGGTCCGCACCCTCCTTCCGTCCGAGTCCGAGTCCGGGTCCGGGTCCGGCTCGGGCTCCGCGTCCGGGGACGGGCCCCCGGGTGAGCCGGACGTCCGGCCCGTGGTGGACGAGAAGACCCCCGAGCCGGAGCGCGCCCACAGCACGTGGTGGGTCGGTGACCGGCACGTGCTGCGGCTCGCCCACGACCGCGAGCAGTCGGCGCGCCGCCTGCGCGAGCTGCGGCTGCGCGACCTGGTCAGGCCGCACGTGGGCGTGCCGGTGCCGGTCAGCCGCGGGCACGGGGAGTGGAGCCCCGGGCTCGTCTACACGCTGGACACCCGGATCCCGGGCGGCGCCGGGGCCCGGCACAAGGTGACCGCGCTGGGTGAGGCGGACCTCGCCGGTCTGCTCACCGGCCTGCACGCGGTGCCGCTGCGGCAGGCGGAGACGGCCGGTGTGCCCGTGGCGGCGCCGCGGTCGCTGGAGACGCTGCGGCAGAGCGCCCGGCGGGCGGCCCAGGAACTCGTCGCCGCCGACGAGATCGACGCGGCGTGGCTGCGGCCGCTGAGCGAGGCCGGGGCGGCCCAGCTGGAGGTCCGGCCGGGGACGGCGGTCCTCGTGCACCGGGCGCTCAGCGCCGAGCACCTGGTGATCAGCGAGGACGGCCGGGTGCGGGGGGTGCTCGACTGGACCGACGCGGTGCTGGGAGACCCCGCCGAGGACATCGCGGGGCTCGCCCGGGCCATCGGCTCCCCGGCCGCCGTCCGTGCGGCGACGCTCGCCGGGTACGGGCCGCGGCCCTGCCTGCGGGGGCTGTGGCTGGCGCGGTGCGACGCCATCCTCCGCCTCGCGGCGCTGCTCCGGCGGTTCGGGGCGGCGGAGTCGGAGCGGCACACCTTGCTGCGGACGGAGCTCACGCAGGCGTGGGAGCCGATCCTCTTGGAACGCGTCTCCGACCTCCGCGACGAGTCCTACTGACCCACCGGGCCCCCTTCCTCGGGCCCCGGCACCTTCCTCGGGCCCCGGCCCTTTCCTCGGGTTCCTGGCCGCCTCTCGGGTGGCGGCTTTTTCTCGGCGGGCCGGCCGCCCGCAGGGTGCCGCGGGCGGCCGGCCGGGTCAGGACTGGAGGAGGACCGCGCAGGACTCGGCGGGCAGGCGCAGGACGCCGTCGGCGTCGGGGGCCTCCAGGGGGGACCAGGACGCCAGGACGTCGACGGGACGGGTGCCGAGGGGGACGTCGGCCGGCGCCTGACCCAGGTTGACGACGATGCGCAGGTCCCCGCGCCGGAACGCGAACCAGCGCGCCTGCGCGTCGTACGCGATCCGCACGTCCGAGAGGTCCGGGTCCTTGAGGTCCCCCTGCTCGTGGCGGAGCGCGATCAGCATCCGGTACCAGGCGAGCAACCGCGCGTGCGGCTCCTTCGAGGGCTCCGTCCAGTCCAGGCAGGACCGCTCCCGGGTCGCCGGATCCTGCGGATCCGGCACGTCCTCCTCCGCCCAGCCGTGCGCCGCGAACTCCCGCCGCCGCCCCTGCCGGACCGCCTCCGCCAGCTCAGGATCGGTGTGGTCGGTGAAGAACTGCCAGGGCGTGGAGGCGCCCCACTCCTCGCCCATGAAGAGCATCGGCGTGAACGGCGCGGTCAGCGTGAGGGTGGCCGCGCAGGCCAGCAGGCCGGGGGAGAGGGTGGCCGACAGCCGGTCGCCCTGCGCCCGGTTGCCGACCTGGTCGTGGGTCTGCGAGTAGCCCAGCAGCCGGTGCGCGGCGAACCGGGCGCGGTCCAGCGGCCGCCCGTGCCGCCGGCCGCGGAAGCTCGAGTACGTGCCGTCGTGGAAGAACCCGGCGGTCAGCGTCTTGGCCGTCGCGGCGAACGGGTCACGGGCGAAGTCCGCGTAGTAGCCCTGCGACTCGCCGGTCAGCGCGGTGTGCAGCGCGTGGTGGAAGTCGTCGTTCCACTGCGCGTGCAGCCCCGGACCGCCCGTCTCGCGGGGAGCGACCAGACGAGGGTCGTTCAGGTCGGACTCGGCGATCAGGAACAGCGGCCGCCCCAGACCGACCGCCAGCCGGTCCACCGCCGTGGAGAGCTCCTCCAGGAAGTGGTAGGCCCGCGTGTCCCGCAGCGCGTGCACCGCGTCCAGCCGCAGTCCGTCCAGCCGGTAGTCCCGCAGCCAGCTCAGAGCGCTGTCGACCAGGAACTCGCGGACCTCGTCGGAGCCGGGCGCGTCCAGGTTCACCGCCGCGCCCCACGGGGTCTGGTGGGTGTCGGTGAAGTAAGGGCCGAACGCGGGGAGGTGGTTGCCGGACGGCCCGAGGTGGTTGTGGACCACGTCGAGCACGACGCCCAGCCCCAGCTCGTGCGCCCGGTCCACGAACCGCATGAGCGCCTCCGGACCGCCGTACGGCTCGTGCACCGCCCACAGGGAGACGCCCTCGTACCCCCAGCCGTGCCGCCCCGGGAAGGGGCACAGCGGCATCAGCTCCACATGGGTGACGCCCAGCTCCGCGAGGTGCTCCAGCCGCGCCGCGGCCGCGTCCAGCGTGCCCTCCCGGGTGAACGTCCCCACGTGCAGCTCGTAGAGGACCGCCCCGGGCAGCGGACGGCCCGGCCAGTCCACGCGCCACCGGTACAGCCCGTGGTCGACGACGGCGCTCAACCCGTCCGGGCCGTCGGGCTGCCGCCGGGAGCGGGGGTCCGGCAGCACCGGCCCGCCGTCCAGGGCGAACCCGTACCGCGAACCCTCCCGCGCGGCGGCCTGCCCCGTCCACCAACCGCGGCGCAGCGGGTCGGCCTCCATCGGGAACTCGCCCCCGTCGCAATGGAGCGTCACCCGACCGGCCTGCGGCGCCCACACCTCGAACTCCACGAACGGCTCCCTCTCGTTCCAGCGATGGGCCCGGATGCCCTGGATGCAGCGGGACCATCCTGCGTCACCAAGGGATCATCGCGCTGGGCATCACGACCTTTCCCGCCTGAGCGACACCTCATTCCGTACTCCGATCAGGTGGCTTTGGTGTGGCAGAACCGGGTGGATGCCGATGCATCGGCTATGAGACCGATCCCCTGCGCCCCGGCAGTCCGGGGCCTCCCGGTGCGCGGCGCCCTGCTGACGGCGGCCGCCGCGCTGCTGCTGTCGGCGCCGGCCGTCGCCCCCGCCCAGGCCGCTCCGCCCGAGCCGTACCAGGGCAACTGGGTCTACGTGTCCGTGACCGACGGGGAGGCCCGCTCCGCGGCCCCCGCCGAGGCCAGGGGCACGCTGCTGCTCTGCGACCCGCCGCAGGCCGCCGGTCACCGCGAGACCGACCGCGCCTGCGCGGAGCTGGCCCGGGCGGGCGGCGACCCCACGGCCATCCCGGCGCGCGCGGACGCCGTCTGCCCCATGCGGTACGCGCCGGTCACGGCCCGCGCCCGCGGCGAATGGGGCGGCCGGCCGGTGCAGTACACGGAGACCTTTCCCAACGCGTGCGTGATGACCGCCCGAACGGGTGACGTCTTCACCCTGGCCGGCACCACCCCGGCGCCCGCCCCGGCACAGGTGCCCGCCCCGGAGTGACCGCCCGGCGCGGCGGGGCGCGGCCGTCGGCGGCGCCCCGCCCGTGCCGCCCGGTCAGTCCTCGCCCACCCGCTCCAGCAGGGCCACCGGAAGCGCGCCCAGGAGGTCGGCGACCCGCGTGGGCCCCTCGAACTCGCGTCCCGGCGCGCACACGTCGGTCCAGCGGCCGGGCGGCAGCGGCAGCACGGTGTCGCCCCAGCCGCCGGCCTCCTCCAGGCGCAGCGACAGCCGGGTGACGGCGGTCAGCACCCGGCCGGAGCGGGTGAAGGCCAGGCAGTGCCCGGCCGCCGGACCCTCGGCGGCCACCGGGCGGTAGGAGGCGTCGGCGCCGAAGAGTCCGGGCCGGCGGCGGCGCAGGGTGAGCGCGGCCGCGGTGAGCACGCCCTTCGCCCCCGGACCGGGGTGGGGCAGTACGGCGGGGGGACGGTTGTCGGGGTCGACCAGCGCCCGGTACTCGCCCTCGCTGCCCTGGTAGACGTCCGGAACCCCGGGCATGGTCAGGTGGAGCAGCGCCGCGGCCAGCACGTTGGCCCGGACGTGCGGTTCGAGCGACTGCCGCAGCGCGGTCACCCGTTCGCCGGGCGCCGCGCACAGCGCCGTGGTGACGAAGGTGGTCACCGTCTCCTCGTAGCGGGCGTCCTGCTCGGTCCAGGTGGTGTGCAGGCCGCTCTCGCGCGCGTGCTTGAGCAGCGCGCCGGTCAGCCGTTCCGCGGAGGGGTCGCCGAGACCGAACAGCGTCTGCCAGCCCGCCCACTCCAGCTGCCGGTCCGGACCGCCGCCGGCGGTGCTCGCCGCGGCCGCCTCGTCGACCGTCTCCGCCCAGCGGTCCGGGCACTGGGACAGCACCGCGATCGCCGCCCGCACGTCGGCGCTGCGCTTGGTGTCGTGGGTGGAGAGCACCGTGCCGGTGAGCGGCCGCTCCCGCTGGGTGCGCGCGCACCAGGCGTGGAACTCCTCCGGCTCCAGCGCGGGCCGGCCGGGGGAGCCGCCGACCTCGTTGGCCGACAGCAGCGGCACGTGGCGGTAGAAGGCGCTGTCCTCCACCGACTTGGCGCGCAGCGCCGACGAGGTCTGAGCGAACCGGGTGCACAGCTCGACCTGTTCGGGCCATTCGCCGTGACGGCCGCAGAGCAGGCCGCGGACCACGTCGACCGCCTCGGCCTCCTCGGGCACCGTGAACGCCGCGCGGGCCTCGGCGGCGGCCTCCTCGGTGAGCCGCGCCGCCGCGTCCCGCGGGGTGTAGGGGCGGTAGACCTCCATCCGCACCAGCAGCTCCCGCAGCGCGGTGCGCAGCGCCCACGGCGCGCGGTCGCGCAGCGCGGGATCGGGGGAGGCGGCGCAGGCGGCCGCGGCCGCCCGGGTCAGCCGGCCGGTCTCCGCGACGAGTTCGTGGTCGACCACCCGCTCGGCGCAGCGGCGCCGGGTGGCCTCCCAGTCGCCGCCGAGGTCGTCGGGCGGTGCGGCGAACCGCCGGAAGCGGTCCAGCATGCCGCGGGCGCCCGCCGGGTCGGTGAGGACCGCGTCCAGGCGGCGCAGTGCGTCGTAGCCGGTGGTGCCGGCCACCGGCCAGCTCTCCGGGAGGCGCTCGTCCTCGGCGAGGATCTTCTCCACCACGGTCCAGCGGCCGCCGGTCGCCTTCTCCAGCCGTCGCAGGTAGGCCCCGGGGTCGGCAAGGCCGTCGGGGTGGTCGACGCGCAGCCCGTCGACCACGCCCTCCTCGAGCAGCTCCAGGATCTTGCCGTGGGTGGCGTCGAAGACCTCCGGGTCCTCCACCCGGACACCGATCAGTTCGGAGACGGTGAAGAAGCGCCGGTAGCCGAGTTCGGTGCGGGCCAGCCGCCACCAGCCGAGGCGGTACCACTGGGCGTCCAGCAGTTCGGGCAGCGGCAGCCCTTCGGTGCCGGCGCGGAGCGGGAAGGCGTGGTCGTGGTAGCGCAGTACCTCCCCGTCGACCCGCAGGTGCGGGAGCTCGGCGCCGAGCGGGCCGCCGAGCACCGGCAGCAGCGTCCGGCCGCCGCCGGCCTCCCAGTCGATGTCGAACCAGGAGGCGTAGGGGGAGCCGGGGCCCTTGCGCAGGACCTCCCACAGCGGGCGGTTGTGCCGGGGGACCATCGCCATGTGGTTCGGCACGATGTCGACGACCAGCCCCAGCCCTTGGGCGCGGGCGGCGCGGGAGAGGGAGCGCAGGCCCTCCTCCCCGCCCAGTTCCTCCCGTACCCGGGCCGGGTCGGTCACGTCGTAGCCGTGGGTGGAGCCGGGGACGGCCTCCAGGACCGGCGAGAGATGGAGGTGCGAGACGCCGAGGGCGGCGAGGTGGGGTACGGCGGCCTCGGCCGCCGCGAAGGGGAAACCGGGCTGCAGTTGCAGCCGGTAGGTCGAGGTGGGCGCGCGGGAGTCCATGGAGGGGATGTACCCCGGGATGCGCCGGGGGTCGCCGTCTTCCGCCGGACGTGTGACGGGAGGGACGAGACGTGTGACGGGAGGGGTGAACGGGGCGGGCGTGAAGCAGGAACCGGGCCCGCGGGAGGGAAGCACCGGGCGGCCGGGCGGGAGGAACGGGGCGGCCGGGCGGGAGCAACGGTGCGGCCGGGCGGGAGCAACGGGGCGGGCGGCCGGGAGCAACGGTGCGGCCGGGAGGCTCCACGTGGGAGCCGTCCCGGCGGCGGGGCGCCCGCGGACGGGCGGGGCGGGCAGGGCGTCAGGCGGGCCGCCGGAGCACGGTCAGGGCGCGGTCGGTGAGGGTCAGCCGCTCGCCGGCGCGCAGCTTGACCCCGCCGCCCTCCGGCACGCCCTCCGCGAGGGCCGTGTCGACGACCACCTGCCACTGCTGCCCGTGGTCGTCGGGCAGGGTGAACTCGATGGGCTGCGGCGAGGCGTTGAAGAGCAGCAGGAACGAGTCGTCGGTGACCCGCTCGCCGCGCGGCCCCGGTTCGGAGATGGCGTTGCCGTTGAGGAACACGGTCAGCGCGCTGGCCGGCGCGGACTCCCAGTCCTCCCGGGTCATCTCGGCGCCCTCCGGGGTGAACCAGGCGATGTCGGAGAGCTCGTCGTGGGTGCCCTCGACCGGGCGGCCGTGGAAGAAGCGGCGGCGGCGGAACACCGGGTGGTCGCGGCGCAGCCACACCATCGAGCGGGTGAACTCGCGGATCCGCAGGGTCTCCTCGTCGAAGTCCTCGTCGCCGCCCCCGGACGGCCAGGGCACCCAGGCCAGTTCGCCGTCCTGGCAGTAGGCGTTGTTGTTGCCGTGCTGGGTGCGGGCGAACTCGTCGCCGTGACTGATCATCGGCACGCCCTGGGAGAGCATCAGGGTGGCGATGAAGTTGCGGATCTGACGCCCGCGCAGCGCGCGCACCCGGGGGTCGTCGGTGTCGCCCTCGGCGCCGCAGTTCCAGGAGCGGTTGTGGCTCTCGCCGTCGCGGTTGTCCTCGCCGTTGGCCTCGTTGTGCTTGCCGTTGTAGGACACCAGGTCGCGCAGGGTGAAACCGTCGTGGCAGGTCACGAAGTTGACCGAGGCGAGGGGGCGGCGGCCGTCGTCCTGGTACAGGTCGGAGGACCCGGTCAGCCGGGACGCGAACTCGGCCAGGGTGCGCGGCTCGCCCCGCCACAGGTCGCGCACGGTGTCGCGGTACTTGCCGTTCCACTCGGTCCACAGCGGCGGGAAGTTGCCCACCTGGTAGCCGCCCTCGCCGACGTCCCAGGGCTCGGCGATCAGCTTCACCTGGGAGACCACCGGGTCCTGCTGGACCAGGTCGAAGAAGGAGGACAGCCGGTCCACCTCGTGGAACTGCCGGGCCAGGGTGGCGGCCAGGTCGAAGCGGAAGCCGTCGACGTGCATCTCGGTGACCCAGTACCGCAGCGAGTCCATGATCATTTGCAGGACGTGCGGAGACCGCATCAGCAGGCTGTTGCCGGTGCCCGTGGTGTCCATGTAGTAGCGCGGGTCGTCCGTCAGCCGGTAGTACGAGGGGTTGTCCAGGCCGCGGAACGACAACGTGGGGCCCAGGTGGTTGCCTTCCGCGGTGTGGTTGTAGACCACGTCGAGGACGACCTCGATCCCCGCCCCGTGCAGCGCCCGCACCGCGGACTTGAACTCCAGGACCTGCTGCCCGCGGTCGCCCCAGGAGGCGTAGGCGTTGTGCGGGGCGAAGAAGCCGATGGTGTTGTAGCCCCAGTAGTTGCTCAGCCCCAGGTCCACCAGCCGGTGGTCGTTCACGAACTGGTGGACCGGCATCAGCTCCAGCGCGGTCACGCCCAGGTCCGTCAGGTGCTCCAGGATCGCCGGATGGGCCAGCGCCGCGTAGGTGCCGCGCAGTTCCTCCGGGAGCGCCGGATGGGTCATCGTCAGGCCCTTCACGTGGGCCTCGTAGATCACCGTCTCGTGGTACGGGGTGCGCGGCGGCCGGTCGTCGCCCCAGTCGAAGTACGGGTTCACCACCACCGACGTCATCGTGTGCGGGGCCGAGTCCATGTCGTTGCGGCTGTCCGGCGCCCCGAACCGGTACCCGTACACCTCCTCGCCCCAGCGGACCGAGCCGGAGACCGCCTTGGCGTACGGGTCCAGCAGCAGCTTCGCCGCGTTCGTCCGCAGCCCGCGCTCGGGTGCGTAGGGGCCGTGCACCCGGAAGCCGTAACGCTGACCGGGCATCACCCCCGGCAGGTACGCGTGGCGGACGAACGCGTCGCTCTCGCGCAGCTCGACGGCCGTCTCCGAGCCGTCGTCGTGGAGCAGACACAGCTCGACGCGCTCGGCGGCCTCCGTGAAGACCGCGAAATTGGTGCCGGCGCCGTCGTACGTGGCACCCAGTGGATACGCCTCTCCGGGCCAGACCTGCATGGATTCGACTCTCCCAGGTGGATGCGGATCTACGGCACCTCTTCGTGGCGATTCTTCCCGAAAGAAGACGAAGCACGCGCCGTCGGTGCGGATTCGGTACCCCGGGTCAACGTCCTTCCCCGAAACCTCACCCGGAAAGGCGACGCGAATGATGAAGGACGCCGTACCGCCGCGAAAGAAGCGGAACCGGCCATTCTGGCCTCCGGTCCGCCCGTACGGCCGCCGGCAGGCCCCCGACCACCGCCGATGCAGTATGAAAAGACTCACTCCGTCTCCCTGGCACTGCTGGAACAGGCGTGCAGGATGCGGTAGTTGGGGAAGGAGCCTGTGCATCCGGCTGCACCGCCCGCCAACCCGGAGTAATCTTTCTTGATCATTGAAGAGGACGGCTCCAGGGGAGCGGAAGGCGGTGCACGGGTGGGCTCGGGAGGCCTGGAGTTGCCCCCTGGCGACAACGGTCGCGAGGCGGACTCCGCAGACGCCCCGCCCGGCGCGGTGTCACTCGCCCGGCCGATGGAGGCCGCCATCGGACCGGAGCTGGAATGGGGCACCGACGCCTGGAGCGAGGTGCGCACCCGCGCCCAGCGGGCCGGCCGCGCCTACATCTGGCTGAATCTGGTCGAACAGCGGATGCGGGCCGTGGTGGCCGCCGTGCTGCGCCCCGTCTACGAGCCGGTGCACGGCGACGACTGGGTGGTCGCCGCCGCCGGCCCCGCCGGGCAGGAGTGGGTGCAGCGCGCCGTCGCCGTCCGCGAGGTCAGCCGCCGCAAGGGCTACCTCCTCGACCCGGCCGACGACAACGTGCTCAGCTTCCTGACGCTCCCGCAGCTACGCGAGTTGACCGTCCAGCACTGGCCCTGCTTCGAGCCCTACTTCGACGACCGCCGCGAACTCGAACTGGCGCTGGACGAGCTCGAGGTCGCCCGCAACGTCGTCACCCGCAACCGCGCGCTCTCCGAGGCCGTCCTCGCCCAGGCCGAACGCGCCTCCGCGCGGCTGCTCGACATGCTCGGCTCCGGCGGCGACGTGCCCTCCGCCCGCCGGCTGCCCGTCGACGCGGTCGAGGACCTGGTCGGCGACCGGTACGCCGACGTGGTCGCCGTGCACCCCGACCGGGTGCGGATGCTGCGCCACTTCCCCGCCGAGGACATCTTCGGCGGGGCGCGCCGCCTGGACGCCATCGGCATCGGCCTCAACCTGCTGGTGCAGAACTTCTCCGGCCGGCGGCTGGTCCGCCTCGCCGAGTCCGGCACCCGGGTGCGGCTGCTCTTCCTCAACCCCGCCTCCAGCGCCGTCCGCCGTCGCGAGCGCGAACTCGGCATCAAGCGGGGCGAGCTGGGCCGGGCGGTGGAGATGAACATCCTGCACATGCGGCGGGTGCGGGCCAGGCTGCGCGATCCGGGTGCCTTCGAGATCCAGGTCTACGACGAGACGCCGCGGTTCACGGCCTACCTGGTCGACGGGGACGGCGCCGACGGTATCGCGGTCGTCCAGTCCTACCTGCGGCGCACCCGCGGCATGGAGGCCCCGGTGATGCTGCTGCGCAACGGCGGCCGGGTGGTCAGGTCGGGCGCCCCCGAGGAGGGTGCCCTGTTCCCCACCTACCGCGAGGAGTTCGAGGTGGCCTGGGCGGATTCGCGGCCGGTGTCCTGATTCGGGATGTCCCGGTTCCGGCGGTGATGCGCGGGTACGGGAGGCGGTGCGGCCCGCGCGTTGTCAGTGGCGCGTGCGAAGGTGAGAAACACCTGGGGGACGCATCACCACGAGAAGGGGGGCCGCCATGGGCTGGCACCACGCACCGCTGATCGGCTTCGACCTGGAGACCACCGGTACCGACCCGCACGAGGCGCGCATCGTCACCGCCGCCGTGCTCGAGGTCAGGGAGGGCGAGGCCGCCGGGCGCCGGGAATGGCTCGCCGATCCGGGTATGGAGATCCCCGCCGAGGCGGTCGCCGTGCACGGTATCACCAACGAGCGGGTGACGGCCTGTGGCCTGCCCGCCGACCGGGTGGCCGACGAGGTGGCCGGCGTGCTCACCTCCTACTGGCAGGCGGGCATACCGGTCGTGGTCTACAACGCGGCCTTCGACCTCACGCTGCTCTCCGCCGAACTCCGCCGCCACGGCCTGCCCTCACTGCGCGAGCGGCTGGGCGGCCAGGACCCGGCGCCGGTCGTCGACCCGTACACGGTCGACCGGGCCGTCGACCGCTACCGCCGCGGCAAGCGCACGCTGGAGGCGGTCTGCGCCGAGTACGGCGTCCCGCTGGAGGGCGCGCACGACGCGGCCGCCGACGCCCTGGCCGCGGCCCGCCTGGCCCGCGCGATAGCCGAGCGCCACGCCAAGGTGGCCGACCTGGGCGCAACGGAGCTGCACCGGCTCCAGATCGGATGGCGGGCCGAATGGGCGGCCGGGCTGCAGGACTTCCTCCGTTCCAAGGGGGAGGCGGACGCGGTGGTCGACGGGGCGTGGCCGCTGCGGGAAGCGGCGTAGCGACGTCCGGCCCGCGGGCCGGGCGTGGGATCGGGCGTCGGACCGGGAGTCAGAACGGGTACCAGCGCACCGTGGGGTCGCCGTCGCGGAGCGAGGCGACGCGTCGCCCGAACTCGGCGAGGGCCTTGGGGTTGTGGGGCGCGTGCTGGGCCACCCAGGCGCAGCTGGCGGTCTCCCGGGCGCCGCGGAGGACCGCGCAGCCCTCCCACTCGCGCACGTCCCAGCCGTAGACGCCGGTGAAGGTGTCGTACGCCTCGGCGGGCAGACCGTAGCGGTCGTGCGAGAGGGCCATCACGACCAGGTCGTGCTCCCGGAGGTCGAAGGAGAAGGTCTCCAGGTCCATCAGGACCGGGCCGTCCGGGCCGACGAGGACGTTGCGGGGCAGCGCGTCGCCGTGGACGGGGCCCGGCGCGAGGTGCGGGACGAGGGCGGCGGCCTCGGCGGCGAAGCCGTCACGGCGGGCGCGGAGGTAGGCGGCGTCCTCGGCGGCGATCGCGTCCCCGGCCAGCGTCAGCCAGCGCTCCACCCCGCCCAGCAGTTCACGGCGGGGGAGCGGGACGGGCGGCGCCGGCAACGCGTGCACCACGCGGAGCAGCTCGGCCAGGTCGCGGGCGTCGGCAGGGCGGACCGCGTCGGGAAGGCGGTGCCAGAGGGTGACCGGGTGCCCGTCGACCAGCCGGGGCTCCCCGGCGGCGGCGCGGACCGCGGGGACCTTCCGATCCTCCAGCCAGCGCGCGGTGGCGACCTCGTGGCGGGCGCGGTCCAGCAACTCGGGCGTGCGGGCGATCTTGACCACGAGGTCGCCGGCGGCGAACACGGCGTTCTCGCCGAGGGCCAGCAGCGGGGCGTCCTCGGCGGCGACGCCGCGCAGCTCGGGGTGCGCGTGTCTCGCGGCGGCCAGGACGGCGCGGGCCGTTGCCTCGTCCATGGGGGTCCTTCGCAGGTGGTGCGGGTGTGCGGGCCCAGTCTGACATCCGCGCGGCGGACCCCCGGGCCGGGGCCCGGGGCGGACCACGGCCGGGCCCCGGCCCGGACCGGCTCCGGCGCCCCGGCCCGGGGTGCGGACCGGTGTGCCGGGCGGGACCGGAGGCCGTCCGGCACAGGAGGAACACGCCCATGCCCCCGCTGGCGAGACCCCGCATCACCACGTACGGACCGATGGTGGCCGGCAGGACGGCGGTGACCTCCTCCGCCGCCGACCCGTCGTCCGAGATCCGCTCGCGCATGCCCGGGCGGTCCCCGCACTCCCCGCGCAAACGCCCCTCGGGAGCGGGCCGGGACGGGGCTCAGGAGCCGTCGGGTCCGGGGGCGGCCGCGGCGCGCCGCGGGAGAGGTCGGAAGAGGCCGGTCGCCCCGGGCAGCGGGTCCTTCACGGCCGGGAGCTCCCGCTCCACGGAGACGCACAGCACCAGGTCCCCCTCGGGGGCGCGGACGGCACGTCGTGGCACCGCCCCCGGCGCGGGTTCGCGAGGGCCCGTCGCGCGCGGCGGCCGGGGCGGGGCGGATCGTGTGGATCCTCCCGGCTTCGTGGGTATGCACCGGGTGGTGGGTGGCGGTGAACGCCACCGCGTTCACCGGGTTGTCGACCGGCTCGGCCGTAACTGCCGTACCATCCACGGACAACTCCTCTGCCCCGTGACGGCCCGAAGTCCGTTGCCGGGGCGCAGTGTTACGGCGAAGACGGCGAGGACGCGGGAGGACCCCATGGCCCGGGGCAGACATCGCAGGCGCAGAAGGGGTGTTGCGCTGCGTGCCCTGTTGGGCGGGGCGGCACTCGCGCTCACCGGGGCGGCGACGGTCATCAGCGTCTCGCAGGCGACCGACGACACGCCGGGCGGACTGGAGCGGCTGCCCGCCGCGGCGGGTCCCGCGCTCCGCGAGGAGGCCGTCCCCTGGCGGCGGCTCGACACGCTGGCCGAGCGGCTGGGGCGTCCCGTCTCCCTCGGCACCGTCCTGCGCGAGGCCCGGCACGAGATGTCGGCGGAGGCCGGCTGCGCGGGCGAGGCGGCGCTGCCCGCCGACCCCGAGGTGGTGCGGGCCTACTGCTGGGAGAGGCCCGACGCCGTGGACGAGGACTGGACGCCGGTGTCGGTGACCACCTCCGCGGACGCCGACGACGACGGGCGGTGGGGCGAGGACCGGGTCGTCCTCTCGGCCTGGACGCGCGCCCCGGAGGCCGCCGGCCCCGGTTCCGCGCGGGTCGCCTTCGTCGACGCCGGCGACCCCGCCCGGCTCACCTACACCTGGGGGCTGCTGGCGCTGCCCGCGGCACCGGGGCAGGAGGAGCGGGGCGACGCCTACCGGCCGCTCGGGGCCGAGGTCCGCGGCATGGTCTGGTACCAGGACAAACTGCTGGCGACGGTGGGGCGGCCCGACGGCGGGGAGACGCTGCACGTGTTCTCGCTGGACCGCGTCCACCGGACGACGGCGACGGCCACGGCGAAGGCGACGGCGCGGGGGGACGCGGAACGGACGCCGTTCGTGCTGCCGGCCGTCGCCTCGTACCGCCTGGAGGGCGACGGATGCGGTGCCCGGGAGGAGGGGTCGGCCTGTCTCGGCGCCCTCTCGCTCGACCGGTCCACGGCACCCGACACCCTGGTCGTCGCCGAGCGGCGGGCGGAGGGCCCGTCGCGGCTGTGGCGGTACACGTTCAGCCGGTACCCGGGCCGGGAGGGGCTGCTCTCCGTGGACGGCTCGGGGGCGGCCCGGCCGGTGGAGAGCTTCCGGACGGAGGCGGCCGAGATCCGGGGCGTGGTGTCCTACCGGGCGCCGGGGGAGACCAGGGACCGCTGGTACCTGGCGTCGGACCCGCGGGAGACGGGCGGGGGCCGGGGGGCCCTGTGGGCGCAGTCGGCGGGGGAGCGGACCGCCAGGGCCGCGCGGTGCGGGGACTACGAGTTGCCGTTCTGCTGGGCGGCGGGCGCGCGCGGGCTGGCGCACCGGCCGGGCACCGGCGAGCTCTGGGGCGTCTCGGACGCGCCCGGGCGCGGGGAGCGGGCCCTGTTCACGGTGCCCCTGGGCACGGTCGACGCCTCCCTGGAGTAGTCCCGGCGCCACCGCCGTCCGGACCTCCGGCGGCGGCCGCCGGCCGCGTCCCCTCCGGTGGGCCCGCGACAGCAGGTGCGGCGCGCTTCCCCGGCTGCGTGCACCCGGCGCCGGGGAAGCCACCCTGCCCGCGGCCCGCCGTGCGGGGCCGCCCCGTCCGCGGCCCGCCGTCCGGGGCCGGCGCGCCGGCGGCAACCGCCCTTCCGGAGGACCGCCCGCCCCCGCCTCCGACCGGCGCCTCCCGGCCTGACCGCCAGGCTCGGCCCGTCAGGCGATCCCCAGCCGTCTCACGGACCTCTCCCGAGCCCGGGGTACCGCGTGCCACCGTGGTGTCCCCGCCACCCTTGACCTGGGTGTACGTGCAGCTTCTCCACCGGTGTCCATGACACCTTCATACCGCATACCGAGACAGCCCCGTCCGAAGTATGGACGATGCTGGACGGTCTCCGCGCTGCCATGTCACGCTTCCGCCATGTTCGGAACTGGAATCGCCCTGGTGAGTCGACGTCACGTCGACCTCGGCCGCATGTCCAGCGCCATCTGTCCGGCCTGCTGACGCGTTCTCAGCCGCCCGACGCCCCCTCCCTTTCTCCGCGCCCGCGCCGTCGCCTGCGCGGTCCGCCCCTCTGCCCCTGCGCGCATCCGCCCAGCTCAGAGTCGCACTGCCCGCCTGTCCCGAAGGACTGTGAACCATGGCCGCCACGCCTCAGAATCCCGCCGCCTCCCGCCGCAAGGTGAGCCGACACCGCGGCGAGGGTCAGTGGGCCGCCGGGCACTTCACCCCCCTCAACGGAAACGAGCAGTTCAAGAAGGACGACGACGGTCTCAACGTGCGGACACGTATTGAGACGATCTACTCCAAGCGCGGCTTCGACTCGATCGACCCCAACGACCTCCGCGGACGCATGCGCTGGTGGGGTCTGTACACCCAGCGGCGCCCCGGGATCGACGGCGGGAAGACGGCCGTGCTGGAGCCGGAGGAGCTGGACGACCGCTACTTCATGCTGCGCGTCCGCATCGACGGCGGCCGGCTCACCACCGAGCAGCTGCGCGTCATCGGCGAGATCTCCCAGGAGTTCGCCCGCGGCACCGCCGACATCACGGACCGGCAGAACATCCAGCTGCACTGGATCCGCATCGAGGACGTCCCCGAGATCTGGAACCGCCTCGAGGCGGTCGGCCTGTCCACCACCGAGGCCTGCGGCGACACCCCGCGTGCCTTCCTCGGCTCCCCGGTGGCCGGCATAGCCGAGGACGAGATCATCGACGGCACCCCCGCGCTGGAGGAGGCCCACCGCCGCGTCGTCGGCAACCCCGCCTACTCCAACCTGCCGCGGAAGTTCAAGACCGCGATCTCCGGCTCCCCGCTGCTGGACGTCGCGCACGAGATCAACGACGTCGCCTTCGTCGGCGTCCGCCACCCGGAGCACGGCCCCGGCTTCGACGTCTGGGTCGGCGGCGGCCTGTCCACCAACCCCAAGCTCGGCGTCCGGCTGGGAGCCTGGGTGCCGCTGGAGGACGTCCCGGACGTCCTGGAAGGCGTCATCTCGATCTTCCGTGACTACGGCTACCGCCGGCTGCGCAACCGCGCCCGCCTGAAGTTCCTGGTCGCCGACTGGGGCCCGGAGAAGTTCCGCCAGGTGCTCCAGGACGAGTACCTCAAGCGTGAGCTGGCCGACGGGCCCGCGCCCGCCGAGCCGGTGGAGCGCTGGCGCGACCACGTCGGCGTGCACCGGCAGAAGGACGGCCGCTTCTACGTCGGCTTCGCCCCGCGCGTCGGCCGCGTGGACGGCGCCACCCTCACCAAGATCGCCGACCTGGCCGCGGAGCACGGCTCGGGCCGGCTGCGCACCACGGTCGAGCAGAAGATGATCGTGCTGGACGTGGCCGAGGAGCAGGTCGCCTCGCTGACCGAGGGGCTGCGCGCGCTGGACCTGGTCGTCGAGCCCTCCTCGTTCCGGCGCGGCACCATGGCCTGCACCGGCATCGAGTTCTGCAAGCTGGCCATCGTCGAGACCAAGGCCCGCGGCTCCGCGCTCATCGACGAACTCGAGCGCCGGCTCCCGGAGTTCGACGAGCCGCTGACCATCAACCTCAACGGCTGCCCCAACGCCTGCGCCCGCATCCAGGTGGCCGACATCGGCCTCAAGGGCCAGCTCGTGCTCGACGAGGACGGCCGGCAGGTCGAGGGCTACCAGGTCCACCTCGGCGGCGCCCTCGGCCTGGAGGCCGGCTTCGGCCGCAAGGTCCGCGGCCTGAAGGTCACCTCCGCCGAACTCCCCGACTACATCGAGCGGGTGCTGCGCCGCTACCTGGACCAGCGCGAGGCCGGCGAGCGGTTCGCCGCCTGGACCGCGCGGGCCGGCGAGAAGGACCTGTCGTGAGCGAGCGGGCCGCCCCCTTCCACTGCCCGTACTGCGGGGACGAGGACCTGCGGCCGGGTGAGGAGGGACCGGGGACCTGGGAGTGCGGGGCGTGCAACCGCGCCTTCCGGCTGAAGTTCCTCGGACTGCTCGCCCGCGGGTTCCAGGGCGGCGGCCACCAGGACGGCCTGCGGCACGGAGACAGCGACGGCGAGGAGGGGACATGACCACGACGGAACAGCAGCGCACCGACGAGGAACTGAAGGCGCTCGCCGAGCGGGCGGGCCGGGAGCTCGAGGACGCGTCGGCCCTGGACGTCATGCGGTGGGCGGTCGAGACCTTCGGCGACCGCTTCTGCGTGACCTCCTCCATGGAGGACGCGGTCGTCGCCCACCTGGCCTCCCGGGTCCGTCCCGGGGTGGACGTGGTGTTCCTCGACACCGGCTACCACTTCGAGGAGACCATCGGCACCCGCGACGCCGTCGAAGCCGTGATGAACGTCAACGTCCTCACCCTCACCCCCCGGCAGTCCGTCGCCGAGCAGGACGCCGAGTACGGGCCGAAGCTGCACGACCGCGACCCGGACCTGTGCTGCAGGCTGCGCAAGGTCCAGCCGCTGGAGGAAGGGCTCAAGGGCTACCAGGCGTGGGCGACCGGCCTGCGCCGCGACGAGTCCCCGACCCGCGCGAACACGCCCGTCGTCGGCTGGGACGAGCGGCGCGGCAAGGTCAAGGTCTCGCCGATCGCCCGCTGGACCCAGGACGACGTGGACGCCTACGTCGCCGAGCACGGCGTGCTCACCAACCCGCTGCTGATGGACGGCTACGCCTCCGTCGGCTGCGCGCCCTGCACCCGCCGGGTGCTGGAGGGCGAGGACGCCCGCGCCGGCCGCTGGGCCGGGCGCGGCAAGACCGAGTGCGGGCTGCACGGATGACCGGCGGCACCGGAACCACGGGGGAGACGGTGGGGCAAGCGATGAGCAAGGAGAACGAGCACGTGAGCGGAGCCACCGTCTGGCTGACGGGTCTGCCGAGCGCCGGCAAGACCACGATCGCCATGGAGCTCGCCGGACGCCTGCGGGCGGACGGACACCGCGTGGAGGTCCTCGACGGCGACGAGATCCGCGAGTTCCTCTCGGCGGGCCTCGGCTTCACCCGGGAGGACCGCCACACCAACGTCCAGCGCATCGGCTTCCTCGCCGAACTCCTCTCCCGCAACGGCGTGACCACGCTGGTGCCGGTCATCGCGCCCTACGCCGACAGCCGCGACGCCGTCCGCAAGCGCCACGAGGCGGGCGGCACCGCCTACCTCGAGGTGCACGTCGCCACCCCGGTCGAGGTCTGCTCGGTCCGCGACGTGAAGGGCCTGTACGCCAAGCAGGCCGCGGGCGAGATATCCGGCCTCACCGGGGTCGACGACCCGTACGAGGCGCCGGCCGCCCCCGACCTGCGGATCGAGTCGCAGGACCAGACCGTCGCCGAGTCCGCCGCCGCCGTCCACGCGCTGCTCACCGAAAGGGGCCTGGCATGACCACCGTCGCCGCACTCCGCGACACCGCCGCGGGCCAGGGCCCGCTCGGCCACCTCGACGTCCTCGAGTCCGAGGCCGTGCACATCTTCCGCGAGGTCGCGGGCGAGTTCGAACGGCCGGTGATCCTCTTCTCCGGCGGCAAGGACTCCATCGTGATGCTGCACCTGGCGCTCAAGGCCTTCGCGCCCGCGCCGGTGCCGTTCACCCTGCTCCACGTGGACACCGGACACAACTTCCCCGAGGTCATCGAGTACCGCGACCGTGTGGTGGCCGCACATGGGCTGCGCCTCCATGTGGCCTCGGTCCAGGACTACATCGACCGCGGTGTGCTCCGCGAACGCCCCGACGGCACCCGCAACCCGCTCCAGACGGTCCCGCTCACCGAGACCATCCAGAGCGAGAAGTTCGACGCGGTCTTCGGCGGCGGCCGCCGCGACGAGGAGAAGGCCCGCGCCAAGGAGCGCGTCTTCTCCCTGCGCGACGAGTTCTCCCAGTGGGACCCGCGCCGCCAGCGCCCCGAGCTGTGGAACCTGTACAACGGCCGGCACGCCCCCGGCGAGCACGTCCGCGTCTTCCCGCTCTCCAACTGGACCGAGCTGGACGTCTGGCAGTACATCAAGCGCGAGGCGATCGAGCTGCCGTCGATCTACTTCGCCCACGAGCGCGAGGTCTTCCGGCGCGACTCCATGTGGCTGACCGCGGGCGAGTGGGGCGGCCCCAAGGACGGCGAGACCGTCGAGAGCCGCCTGATCCGCTACCGCACCGTCGGTGACATGTCCTGCACCGGCGCCGTCGACTCCGACGCCGCCACGCTGGACCAGGTGATCGCCGAGATCGCCGCCTCCCGTCTCACCGAGCGCGGCGCCACCCGCGCCGACGACAAGCTCTCCGAGGCAGCGATGGAAGACCGCAAGCGCGAGGGGTACTTCTAACCATGACGACCAGCACCGAACAGGCCGCCGAGCCCACCACGCTGCTGCGGTTCGCCACCGCCGGATCCGTCGACGACGGCAAGTCCACCCTCGTCGGCCGGCTGCTGCACGACTCCAAGTCGGTCCTCGCCGACCAGCTGGAGGCCGTCGAGCGGGCCTCCGCCAGCCGCGGCCAGGACGCCCCCGACCTGGCGCTGCTCACCGACGGCCTGCGCGCAGAGCGGGAGCAGGGCATCACCATCGACGTGGCGTACCGTTACTTCGCCACGCCGAGGCGGCGGTTCATCCTCGCCGACACCCCCGGCCACGTGCAGTACACCCGCAACATGGTCACCGGCGCCTCCACCGCCGACCTCACCGTGATCCTGGTCGACGCGCGCAACGGCGTCGTCGAGCAGACCCGCCGGCACGCCGCCCTCGCCGCCCTGCTGCGCGTCCCGCACGTCGTCCTCGCCGTCAACAAGATGGACCTGGTCGACTACGCGGAGCCGGTGTTCGCGGCCATCGCCGAGGAGTTCACCGCCTACGCCACCGAGCTGGGCGTGCCCGAGGTCACCACCGTCCCGATCTCCGCGCTGGCCGGCGACAACGTCGTCGAGCCCTCCGCGCACATGGACTGGTACGGCGGCCCCACGGTGCTCGAACACCTGGAGACCGTCCGGGTCGACGGCACCGACGACCAGCTCCCGGCCCGGCTCCCGGTGCAGTACGTGATCCGCCCGCAGACCGCCGAGCACCCCGACTACCGCGGCTACGCGGGACAGATCGCCGCCGGCTCCTTCCGCGTCGGCCAGGAGATCACCGTGCTGCCCTCCGGCCGCACCAGCCGGATCTCGGGCATCGACCTGCTCGGCGTGCCCGTCGACAGCGCCCACGCCCCGCAGTCGGTGACCCTGCTCCTCGCCGACGACCTGGACATCTCCCGCGGCGACCTGATAGCCCCGACCGATGCCGCCCCCGCCGTCACCCAGGACGTCGAGGCCACCGTCTGCCACGTCGCCGACGCGCCGCTCACCGAGGGCCACCGGGTCCTCCTCAAGCACGGCACCCGCCTGGTCAAGGCGATCGTCAAGGAGATCCCCTCCCGGCTCACCCTGGACGACCTCTCCCTGCACCCGCGGCCCGGGCAGCTCGTCGCCAACGACATCGCCCGCGTCGTCGTGCGCACCGCCGAGCCGCTGCCGCTGGACGCCTACGCGCAGTCCCGGACCACCGGCGCGTTCCTCCTGATCGACCCGGCCGACGGCTCCACCCTCACCGCGGGCATGGCCGGCGACTCCTTCGCCTCCGCCCGGCGCACCGCCGAGGCCGCCCCGGCCGCGGCGGACGAGGACGGTTGGGACTTCTGACCATGAACACCCCGGGTTTCTTCGGCACGTTCGCCAAGGAGGGCGGCCGTGTCGGCAGCGGCACCCTCGGCAGCGGGCAGGGCGGAGTCGCCCGATGTGCGGGCCGCGGCCGGCACATCCGGCGCCACCGACCCCGCACCGAACGAAGATCCGACCACCTCCCGGTCACCGCCTGACAGACGCGCAGGCGGTGACCGCGGGGCCACCGAGAGGACACCCTCCCCGTGCCTGCCAACCGCTCCCCGTTCCGCCGGGGTGCCGCCTTGGTCGCCGTGCTCCCGCTGCTGGCGCTCGCCGCGTGCGGCTACGGCTCCCAGGCGAAGAGCGACACGCGGAACGCCGTGCCCGTGGGGAAGAAGACCGACGGCCTGGACTCCGTCCGCATCGGCTACTTCGGCAACCTCACCCACGCCACCCCGCTGGTCGCCAACAACCAGGGCTTCTTCCAGAAGGAGCTCGGCGGTACGCGGGCCACCTACCAGGTGTTCAACGCGGGCCCCTCCGAGATCGAGGCGCTCAACTCGGGCTCCGTGGACATCGGGTGGATCGGCCCCTCACCGGCCGTCAACGGCTACACCAGGTCCGAGGGCAGGAACCTCCGCATCATCGGCGGGTCCGCCTCCGGCGGCGTCAAACTGGTGGTGAACCCGGACCGGGTCAAGTCGGCGGCGGACGTCAAGGGCAAGCGGATCGCCACCCCGCAGCTCGGCAACACCCAGGACGTGGCCTTCCTCCACTGGATCTCCGAGCAGGGCTGGAAGGTCGACGCGGAGAGCGGCAGGGGCGACGTCTCCGTCGTCCGCTCCGACAACAAGGTGCTCCCGGGAGCCTTCGCGTCCGGCTCCGTCGACGGCGCCTGGGTGCCCGAGCCGACGGCCTCCAAGCTGGTCGCCGACGGCGGGAAGGTACTGCTGGACGAGACGAGCCTGTGGCCGGACCAGCAGTTCGTGATCACCAACATCGTCGTCTCCCAGACGTTCCTCGCCGAGCACCCCGAAGCCGTCGAGGCCGTCCTGCGGGCCTCCGTCAAGGCCAACGAGTGGATCAACGCCCACCCCGACGAGGCCAAGCGGGCCGCCAACGCCCAGCTGGAACAGGACTCCGGCAAGGCGCTGCCCGCCGAGGTCCTCGACCCGGCGTGGGAGTCCATCCGGATCACCGACGACCCGCTGGCCGCCACCCTGGACACCCAGGCCTCCCACGCCGTCGACGCGGGCCTCCTGGAGAACCCGCGGCTGGACGGCATCTACGACCTGCGGCTCCTCAACAAGGTCCTGAAGCAGGACGCGAAGCCCGCCGTCGGCGACGCCGGCCTCGGCACCGACTGACCACGATCGCGCCGCCGGTCCACGGCGGGCGACCACATCCATCCGTGAGCTCCCCCAGGAGGTGACCATGGCGACCTTCACCCTCGCCACGGCAGAGGACACCGGGACCGACGTCCGCAGCGCCGCGCGCATCGAGCACGTCTCCAAGTCCTTCGCCGGGCCCGCCGGAACCCAGCTCGTCCTGGACGACATCAGCCTCGAGGTCGCCCCCGGCGAGTTCGTGACCCTTCTGGGGGCCTCCGGCTGCGGCAAGTCCACCCTGCTCAACCTGGTCGCCGGCCTCGACCGGCCGACCTCGGGCGCCATCACCACCGACGGCCGCCCCGCCCTGATGTTCCAGGAACACGCCCTGTTCCCCTGGCTGACCGCCGGCAAGAACATCGAACTCGCCCTGAAGCTCCGGGGCGTCGAGAAGAACCTGCGCCGCGAGCGGGCCGAGGAACTCCTCGAACTGGTGCGTCTGAAGGGCGCGTACGGCAAGCGCGTCCACGAGCTGTCCGGCGGCATGCGCCAGCGCGTCGCCCTCGCCCGCGCCCTCGCCCAGGACAGCCGGCTGCTGCTGATGGACGAGCCGTTCGCCGCGCTCGACGCCATCACCCGCGACGTGCTGCACGACGAACTCACCCGGATCTGGCGGGAGACCAACGTCTCGGTCCTCTTCGTCACCCACAACGTGCGCGAGGCGGTACGGCTCGCGCAGCGGGTCGTGCTGCTCTCCTCCCGGCCCGGCCGCATCGCCCGCCAGTGGCAGGTCGACATCGAGCACCCGCGCCGCATCGAGGACGCCGCGGTCGCCGAGCTGTCCGTAGAGATCACCGAACAACTCCGTGGGGAGATCCGCCGTCATGGCCAGCACTGACACCTCCGCAGCCGCCAAGGAAGACCGGCAGGCCGACGACACCGCCGGGCTCGAGGCAGGCCTCGACGCCCTGGAGGCGGTGGAGCCCTGGCGCACACCGCTGCGGCAGACCCTGCTGCGCAAGGTCCTCCCCCCGGTCGTCGCCGTCCTGCTCGTCGGTGTGGTCTGGCAGCTGCTGGTCTCCCTGAAGATCGTCGACGACCCCACCAAGCTGCCCGCCCCCTCGGAGGTCTGGGCCGAGGTCGAGGCGTCGTGGCTCGAGGGTGAACTCCTCGGCTACATCTGGACCAGCGTCTCCCGCGGCCTGCTCGGCTTCCTGATGGCCCTGGCCATCGGCACCCCGCTCGGTCTGCTGGTCGCCCGGGTGAAGTTCGTCCGCGCCGCGATCGGACCGATCCTCTCCGGCCTCCAGTCGCTGCCCTCGGTCGCCTGGGTGCCGCCCGCCGTCATCTGGCTCGGCCTCAACAACTCCATGATGTACGCGGTGATCCTGCTGGGCGCCGTGCCCTCCATCGCCAACGGGCTGGTCTCCGGCGTCGACCAGGTGCCCCCGCTGTTCCTGCGGGCCGGACGCACCCTGGGCGCCACCGGGCTCAAGGGTGCCTGGCACATCGTGATGCCGGCCGCGCTGCCCGGCTACGTGGCCGGCATGAAGCAGGGCTGGGCGTTCTCCTGGCGCTCCCTCATGGCCGCCGAGATCATCGCCTCCTCGCCCGATCTCGGCGTCGGGCTGGGCCAGTTGCTGGAGAACGGCCGCAACGCCTCCTCCATGTCCATGGTCTTCCTCGCCATCATCCTGATCCTGGTCGTCGGCATCGCCATCGACCTGCTGATCTTCAGTCCCCTGGAGCGGCGGATCCTGCGCGGCCGCGGTCTCCTCGTCAAGAGCTGAGCGGTTCCCGTCATGCACCACGCCCCCGTCCTCCTCGTCGTCGCCCACGGCAGCCGCGACCCCCGCCACGCCGCCACCGTCCACGCGCTGGTGCGGCGGGCGCGGGACCGCCGGCCCGGCCTGCGGGTGGAGACCGCGTTCCTCGACTTCAACCTGCCCTCGGTGACCGGGGCGTTGGAGTCGCTGGCCGGCGAGGGGGTCCGGGACGTGGTCGTCCAGCCGCTGCTGCTCACCCGCGCCTTCCACGCCAAGGCCGACATCCCCGCGGTGCTGCGCCAGGCACCGCCGTCGTTGCGGATCCGCACCGCCGAGGTGCTGGGCCCGGACCCGCTGCTGCTGCTGGCCCTCGAGCGGCGGCTGCACGAGGCGGGACTGGCCCCCGCCGACAAGCCGGCCACCGGGGTCGTCCTGGCCTCGGCGGGCTCCACCGACCCGGAGGCGATCGCGGTGATCGCTGACATCGCGCGGGAGTGGCGGCACACCGGTTGGTGCGCCGTGCGACCCGCGTTCGCCTCCGCGGCGACTCCCGGGGGGTTCCCGCGCACCGAGGACGCCGTGCGGGAACTGCGGGCCGCCGGATGCGAGCGGGTGGCCGTCGCCCCCTACGTCCTCGCCCCGGGCCGCCTCCCCGACCGCATCGCGGCCGGCGCCGCCGCGGCCGGCGCGGACGTCCTCGCCGACGTCCTCGGCCCGGCACCCGAGGTGGCGCGGCTCCTGCTGGCGCGCTACGACGCGGCGCGCCGGGCGGCGGAGGGCGGGCTCACGGGGCCGTCGTCAGCTCTGACAGCTTGAGGACCGTGTTCCAGTTCCGGGTGGTGGCGACGAGACCCTTGGTCAGGCCGGGCCTGGCGAGCTGTTCCGCGAGCTTGGAGCGTCCCATGCCGTCGGGCAGGTACAGGTAGAGCGCGCGGTCGCCGAGGCGGAACTCCTCCGGGAGGTACGCCTCGCGGTCCAGCCCGTCGAAGCGGTCCTCCCGCACGTCACGGTCCAGGAAGGTGACGTGCAGCTGCCTGCCCTCCAGCTCGGCGGCGGGGAAGGGACAGCCGGCGACGATCCGGGCGAGGTAGGCGTGGTCGCGGACCAGCACGTCGCAGGTGAAGCCGAAGCGCTCCGCCAGCGCCGTGGAGAGCTCCGCGGCCAGCGACTCCTCGTCACCGTGCGCGGCCGTGAACACGGCCTGACCGCTCTGCAGGTACGTCCGCGCCTCCGCGTGTCCGAGCTCCTCCAGCAGGGACCGCAGTTCGGCCATCGGCAGCTTCCGCCCGCCGCCCACGTTGATCCCGCGCAGCAGCGCCGCATACGTCGTCATGGCGGCCACATTACGGCGGGGCCCGGACTTGCGCGGGGTTACGCGACCGCTGTGGACTGCGCGGGTGACGAGGACGAGGACGCTGTATCTGATCGGGTGCGCCGCACCGCCGCTGGACCGGATCGACACGGGGGTGCGGCTGGCCCGGGAGGCCGGGTGGGAGGTGTGCGTCCTGCTCACGCCCGCCGCGCGGGAGTGGGTGGGGGACCCCTGGGAGCTGGAGGCCCGCGCCGGGTGTCCCGTGCGGTGGGAGTACGGGGGCGAGGAGGACCCCCTGCCCGCGCCCGACGCGCTGCTGGCCGCGCCGCTGACGGTCAACTCGCTGGCGAAGTGGGCCTGCGCGATGTGCGACAACCGGGCCCTGCTGGCGCTCACCGAAGGGCTCGGCCGGGGGCTGCCCGTCGTCGCGCTGCCGTACTTCAACGACGCGCTGGCCGCGCACCCCGCCGTCGGCCGGCACGCGGCGTTCCTGCGGGACGCGGGCGCCCGGGTGCTGCTCGGCGAGGGAGGGTTCGTCCCGCACCGGCCGAGACAGGACGACGTGGCCGCCTACCCGTGGCAGGCGGCCGTCGACGCGTTGCCCGCGCCGCACGGCGGGCGGCCCGGGGCGCCGCACTGAACGGCGGTCAGCGGCGCGGGAGTTCCGCCTCGATCAGGTCGGCGGCGCGGCGGGTGCCGCCCTCCTCGGCCATCCCGGCGCGGATCGCGGCCAGCCGGGCCGCCACCTGAGGGTCGTCGACCAGGGCGAGGGCGGTGGCGCGCAGGGTCGCCGCCGTGGCCTCCTCGGTGGGCACCTGCCGGGCGACGCCCAGGGCCACCAGCGTCTCGGCGTTGCCGAACTGGTCCGCCGCCTGGGGGACCGCGATCATCGGCGTGGCGCTCGCCATGCCCTCCTGGCTGCCTCCGGCGCCCGCGTGGGTGACGAACAGGTCCGCCTCGGCGAGCACCGCCCGCTGCGGGACCCAGTCGTGGACCTCCACGGAGGGCGGAACCTCGCCGAGTTCGGCCGGGTCGACGTGCTTGCCGATCTGCAGCACGGTGTGCCAGCCGGGCAGGTCGCCGAACGCCTTCACGCACTCGCGGTAGAACCCGGGCCGCCGGGTGAAGGCCGAGCCGAGCGACACCAGGACGACCTTGTCCGCCCCGGCCGGGCGCTCCCAGCCGCCCTGGGCCGCCGGGTCGTCCTGGCAGGCGCCGACGAACGTGTACACGTCCTCGTTCACCCGGTCGGCGCTGGGCTGCAGGACACGCGGGATGAGGACCAGGGCACGGTCGGGGCGCCCGCCGAACGAGTCGGGGTCCAGCGGCACGCCGTTGTCGTCCAGCCACTTCTGGAACCGGGCGTAGTACGCCTGGCCCCGCGGGGTCTTCCGCGGCTCCTCCCAGAGCGGTTCGCCGACCTCCTTCTCGTACCCCTCCCAGGCCACCATGGCGGGCGAGAGGCAGACCGCCGGAACGCCCCAGCGGTGCGCGAGGACGCGGGCGGGGTAGGCGGCGATGTCGTACAGGACCAGATCGGGGCGGTCGCCCTCGTAGGCGGCCTCCAGCTGCGGGAGCGCCTGGATCGCGTCGGCGAGGAACGGCTCGACGTTGTCCAGCAGGGTGGAGCCCCATGCCTCCGGCGGGTCCTCGGGCGAGGGCAGCGTGGAGGTCCACGGAGTGACCTGCGCGCCGGTTGCCGCCACCTTGCCGGCGAGGGCCGCGGGGATCGCGTAGCTGACGCGATGCCCGCGCCGCACCAGTTCGCGGATCACCTCCAGGCTCGGGTTCACGTGGCCGTGGGCGGCGATGGAGAACATGGCGATGTGTGCGGGGTGAGGGGTGGTCATGGGGCGAACCTAACGGGGCGTCGCGCACGCTTCATCCCATTTACGCCCGCGGCACGGACTGCCGCACCGGCTTCGACTCCGATTCCGGCACGGACTCCGGCACGGACTCCGGCACCGGCGGACCCGAGCCGCCCCGTGGCCGCCGCGGGGTCACAGCGGGGCGCGGACGCGGGCGGTGGGGACGACCACGGGGGAGCCGTCGCCGGGGGCGGTGAGGATGTCGGCGTCGATGCCGTAGAGGTCCTTGACGAGGGCGGCGGTGACGACGTCACGGGGCGCGCCCTCGGCCACGACCCTGCCCGACTTCATGGCGACCACCCGGTCCGCGTACCGTGCCGCCAGAGCGAGGTCGTGCAGCACCATCACCACCGTGCGCCCCGCCGCCGCGACCTCACGGACCAGCTCCAGCACCTCCACCGCGTGGCCGAGGTCGAGCGCGGAGGTCGGCTCGTCGAGGAGCACCACCGGCGTCTCCTGGGCGAGCACCACCGCCAGCCAGCACCGCTGCCGCTGCCCGCCGGAGAGGCGGTCGACCCTGCGGCCGGCCAGCTCCAGCGTGCCGGTGGCCTCCAGCGCGGCCCGCACCGCCGCCTCGTCCTCGCGGGACCACTGCCGCAGCAGCCCCTGGTGCGGGTGGCGCCCGTAGCGCACCAGCCCCGCCACGGTGACGGCCTCCGGCGCGGTCGGCGCCTGCGGCAGCAGCCCGATGCGGCGCGCGGCGGTACGGCGCCCGAGCCGCCGGACGTCCTCGTCGCCCACCCGCACGGTGCCCGCCTCGGGATCGTGCAGCCGGGCGACGGAACGCAGCAGGGTGGACTTGCCGCACCCGTTGGGCCCGACGATCGCGACCACCTCGCCCGCCGGCACCGACAGGTCGACGCCGTCGACGACCCGTCGGCCGGGGTAGCCGGCGACCAGGCCCTGGACCTCCAGGCGGAGGCCTTCGGCGGAGCTCTTCAGGCTCAAGACGGTTGTTCCTCTCAGGCGCTCAGGCGTATAGGCGTTCAGCGGTGCGGGCGTGCGGGCGTGCGGGCGTGCAGGGGTGCGGGCGTGCGGGCGTGCGGGGGTTCAGGCGTTCTCGGCGGGGTCGCGGAAGAGCACCCACAGCAGGAAGGGGCCGCCGAGCACACTGGTGACGACGCCCACCGGGATCTCCACGGGGGCGATGACGCGGCCCAGCGCGTCCGCGGCGGCGATCAGCACGGCCCCGGTCAGGGCCGACCCGAGGACCGGCACCCGGGTGGGACCGGCCAGACGTGAGGCGACGATCGGCGCGGCCAGCGCGACGAAGGCGACGGGACCGCCCACGCCGACGGCGCAGCCGGACAGGGCGACCGCCAGGGCGAGCGCCGCGCCCCGGGTCCGGCGCAGGTCGACACCGAGGCTCGCGGCCAGTTCGTCGTCGAGCCGCAGCAGTTGCAGCCGGTTGCCGGCGGCCAGCGCGAGCGGCACCAAGGCGGCCAGGACCCACAGCAGCGGCGTGCCCACCGACCAGTCACGGCCGCTGAGGCTGCCGACGGTCCACAGGAAGACACCGCCCGCCGTGTTGTCGTTCTCCCGGGACATCACCAGGTCGGTGACGGCGGCGACGACGGTGGAGACGCCGATGCCGACGACGAGCACCCGGTGGCCGCGGGTGCCGACGCCGCCCGCGCAGAGCACCACCAGCGCCGCGGCCGCCGCCGCGCCCAGCGGGCCCAGCCACCAGTCGCCGATGGTGCCCGTGGCGGAGCCGACGACGGAGGCCACCACCACGGCGGTGGCACCCTCGTTCACGCCGATCACGTCCGGGGTGGCGAGCCGGTTGCCGGCCAGGGTCTGCAGCAGGCAGCCGGCCACGCCCAGCGCGGCGCCGACCAGCAGGGCCACCACGATGCGCGGCAGCCGGAAGTCCTGGACCAGCATCACGGTCGCGGCGTCGCCGGTGCCCAGCAGGCCCTCGACGGTCCGGGAGAGGCTCATGCCGGTGGAGCTGGCGAACGAGGCCAGCGCGACCACGACGGCGCCGAGCAGCGCCAGGCCGGCGGCGGCGACGGCGGTGCGGCGCGGGAACAGCCAGGATAGCCGGCCGGCCCGGATCACCGTGCTGTCCGGGGGCGTCACGTCGGGCGCCCCGGCTCCCGCCCCGGCTCCCGCCTCGGGTTCCGGCCCGGGCCCCGTCCCGGGAAACGTCTCTCCGGCGGTGACGGGCGCCTTCGTCCCGTGCGCCGTCCCGTGGGGGGTCATGCCGCGCCTCCCGCCGTGGAGAACCGCCGGGAGCGGGCGATCCAGATGAGCAGCGGCCCGCCGATGAAGGCGAGCAGCACGCTGACCGGCGTCTCCCAGGGGCGGATGACGACCCGGGCGAGGATGTCCGCCACGATCATCACGCACGCGCCGGTCAGGGCCGACAGCGTCAACTGCCCCGAGATCCGCGGACCGGTGACGGCACGCGCGACGTAGGGGGCGAGCAGGCCGAGGAAGGCGATCGGCCCGGCGAGGGCCACCGCGCAGCCGGCCAGCAGGGTGACGGAGACGGCGACCACCAGCCGTACCCGGCCGGGGTGGTGACCGAGCGCCCGGGCGCTGTCGTCGCCGAGGGCGAGAGCGGCCAGCGGGCGGGAGCTGCCGTAGGCGATCAGCAGGCCGAGCGCGATCAGCGGGAGCAGCGGGTAGGTGTCGGAGGTCTCCACGCCCGCCAGGGAGCCGATGGTCCAGTAGCGGTAGACGTCGAACGTCGACTGCGTCCCCAGCAGGACGTAGGAGGTCATGCCGTGGAAGGTGGCGCCGAGGGCGGAGCCGGCCAGCACCAGCTTCAGGGGCGATCCCGCCGCGCGCCCGGAGGCGGCCAGCAGAAGGACGACCGCGCTGGCGGCCATGCCGCCGAGCAGCGCGCACACCAGCACGCCGTAGGAGGACTCGACGCCCAGATAGGTCAGCCCGACGACGACGCCCAGCGCGGCGCCGGAGTTGACGCCGAGCAGCCCGGTCTCGGCGAGCGGGTTGCGGGTGGCCGCCTGGAGCAGGCAGCCGGCCACACCCAGCGAGGCGCCGACCAGAACGGCGGCGACGGTGCGGGGGAGCCGGACGTCGACCACGGCGAGACGGAGCTGGGCGTCGGCGCGTGCCGTCGCTTCGCCCGCGAGGAAGTCCCAGGCGCGGGCGACGGGGCTGTTCCCGGTGCCGACGAGCAGGGACAGCAGGGCACAGGCCAGGAGCACGGCCAGGAGGCCTAGGGCCGTCCAGAGCGTGGGCCGGTGCGGTCGGCCCTCGGCCTCCCGGAGCGGGTCGCTCGTCCCACCCACCCCTTCTTGCGCAATCAACATTAGGTTAGCCTAACCTATGAAACGCCGGGTGGATGTGTCGCATCTGCCTTTGTCCCGCCCGCTGTTCGATGTATTTCCGGAGTGCCCGATCATGCGTATGAATGCCCGAATGTCTCGCGTCCGGGTGGCGGCCGTGGCCGCCACCGTCACGGGCGCGCTCACGCTGACTGCCTGCGGCGGGGGCACCGAGGACGGCGCGGCGGAGGGCGGCGACAGGGCCGCCAAGGTGAGCGTCACCGACGCCACCGGCAAGAAGGTCGAGGTGCCCGAGGCGCCCGAGCGCGTCGTCGTGCTCAGCGAGATGGACCTGGACGCCTCGCTGGCCCTCGGCGTCCAGCCGGTCGGTCTCACCGCCGGCCGCGGCCAGCAGGGCGCGCCCGCCTACCTGACCGAGCGGGCCGCGGGCATCCCGGTCGTCGGCGCGGTCACCGGCCCGGACATCGAGAAGGTCGTCGAGGCCGCGCCGGACGTCATCCTGGCCGGCCAGCTCGCCGACGAGCAGGTCCTCGAGCAGCTCCAGGCGATCGCCCCCACCGTCATCACCATCGACGACACCAAGAACTGGAAGAAGGCCCTGGAGATCACCGGGCAGGTGCTCGCCAAGGAGAACGAGGCCAAGGCCTTCCTCGCCGACTACGACGCCAAGGCCGGGGCGCTCAAGGACAAGCTCGGCGACAGGTCGGGCGCCGAGGTGTCCGTCGCCCGCTACTCGCCCAAGGGCACCGCGGTGATGCAGCAGGGCGTCTTCATCTCCGACGTGCTGAACGACCTCGGTTTCCGGCGTCCGGGCATCCAGAAGGAGCAGGGCGAGGGCCACTCCACCCCGCTCAGCGACGAGAACCTGGCCGAGATCGACGGCGACTGGCTCTTCATCGGCACCCTCACCCCGGCCGACGGCACCCTCCTCGACGAGCTCCGGGCCAAGCCGGCCTTCGCCCAGCTGGGCGCCGTGAAGTCGGGCTCGGTCACCGAGATCGACGGCTCCAAGTGGACCAGCCTCGGTGGCGCGCTGGCGGCGGTGTCGGTGCTGGAGGACATCGGGAAGGCGATGGCCCGGTAGCAGCCCGGTGGCACCCCGTCAGGCGTGTACCGTGCGGCTGTCGGCCGGCCACGGGACGAAGGCGGGAAGCCGGAAGGGCGGGACGCGCATGACGGAGGGGAACGGGCCGTCCGCGGCGCCGGTGGCCCTGACACCGTACGGAAGGGTCGCCGGACGGTGGGAGGACCGGATCGCGGTCTTCCGCGGAATCCCCTACGCCGCGCCGCCGTTCGGGCCCCGCAGGTTCCGCCCGCCGGCGCCCCCGGAACCCTGGCAGGGAGTCCGCCCCGCCGTCGAGTTCGGGCCGACCGCGCCCAAACCGCCCTACTCGGACGCCTTCTCACGGTTCCTGTCGGACCCCTCGATCCCGGGCGACGACTGCCTGAACCTGAACGTCTGGACTCCCGAGCCGGGGCTGGGCGCACGGCTGCCGGTGATGGTCTGGCTGCACGGCGGTGCGCTCACCCGGGGCTCCTCGGCGGTACCGGTGTACGACGGAGCCGGCTTCGCGCGCGACGGTGTCGTCCTGGTCTCCGCCAACTACCGCTTGGGCGTGGAGGGTTACGGTCTCTTCCCGGACGCCCCGGCCAACCTCGGGCTGCGCGACCAGATCGCCGCGCTGGAATGGGTGCGGGACGCCGTCGCCGGGTTCGGGGGCGATCCGGACGACGTCACGGTGGCCGGGCAGTCCGCCGGCGCCGTGAGCGTCGGGGCGCTGCTGGCCTCACCCCGCGCCCGGGGCCTCTTCCGCCGCGCCGTCCTGCAGAGCGGGGCGCCGGAGGTCACCGAGCGGGACAAGGCGCGGCGGATGGTCCGGCGGATGGCCGCCAGGCTGAAGGTGCCGGCCACGGCGGCGGCCTTCGCCGAGGTCGACCGCGAACGGCTGCTGCACGCGCAGGCGGAGGCCGGGCGGCTCAGCAGCCCCCTGCTGGGCGGGCCGGCCTTCGGGATCGTGGAGGACGGCGACGTGGTGCCGGGCGACCCGCTGCGGGCCCTGGCCGAGGGCGGCGCGGCCGCCGACGTCGAGCTGCTGATGGGCTGGACGAAGGACGAGTACCGGCTGTGGCTGGTGCCGGGCGGACTCCTGGAGAGGGTCGACCGGCTCGGGCCGCTGGCCCTGGCCGGGGCGCGGGCGCGGTGCCGCAGCGCGGTGGACGTACCGCGCGGCTACCGGGCGCTGCGTCCGGGGGCCGGGACGGCGGAGATCGTGGGGCAGATGGTGACGGACCATCTGCTGCGGCTGCCGCTGCGCAGGATGGCCGACGCGCGGGCCGGGGCCGCGGCCACCGGGCGCGGCCGGGCCTACCTGTACGAGTTCGCCTGGGAGTCCAACCTGCCGGACCTGGGGTCCTGCCACAGTCTGGAACTCGGGTTCGTCTTCGACAGCGGGGAGACGCGCGCGGCGCTGATGATGGCCGGGGAGGGCGCGCCGCGTGAACTGGCCGAGGCCATGCACGGGGCGTGGGTGCGGTTCGCGCGGGGCGAGGGGCCCGGGTGGGAGGCGTGGCACGCGGCGCACCCCGTGCGGGTCTTCGACGCGGGCGGGCCGCGCACCGTCCTCGGCCCGCGCGACGCGGAACTCGCCCTGTGGACCGCGCCGGGGGTCCCGTCGCCCGTGGAGCAGCGCCGTACCCTCCCGCTCCCGGGGACCTTCGCCCGCCGCGCCCGCCGTACGGCCGATCCCGCACCCCGCCGCCTCCGCCGCCAGGGCCCGGCACGACCGGGCTAGGATCCGTCGCGCCGGCGTCGGGGCCGCGCGGATCCGTCGCCGCTACGCTCGGCGGACCACCGTCCCGGGACCGCTGCGAGGAAGCCATGGCCGTCACCTACCTGATGCTCGCCCGGATACCCGAGGGGGGCCTGGCGGCCTTCGACGCCTACGAGAACGCCGTCCTGCCCCTGCTCGCCGCGTACGGAGGACGACTCGAGCGGCGGCTGCGCACCCCGGACGACCGGGTCGAGGCCCACCTCGTCACCTTCCCGCACGAGGAGGACCTCGCCGCCTACCGGGCGGACCCCCGGCGTCGCGCCGCCGCACCGCGGCCGGAGTCGTCCGGGGTGGAGATCGAACTGCTCGAGGTCCGCGACGTGCGGTGACGGCGCGCGGCGTCGGGGGCCGGGCGCGGCTCCGTGGTGCGGGACGGCCTGGCGAGGGACGGCCTGGCGCGGGACGGCCGTGGCGAGGGACGGCCGCGGCGCGGGCGCCGGGTCAGGGGCGGGACGCGTGGGCGACGGCCGCGATCGCGTCCGGCCCCACCCGGCAGCAGCCGCCGACCAGCCGCGCCCCCGCCCCGCGCCAGGCGGCGACCGCCGCGGGGTCGAAGGCGGAACCCCCGGTCCAGCCACGGGCGGCGGCGTCCCACGCCTCGCCGCTGTTCGGGTAGGCCACCACCGGCCCGCCCGTCACCCGTGCCGCCGTCGCCACCGCCCGGACGACGTCCCCGGGCGCGCAGCAGTTGACGCCCACCGCCACGATCTCCGGCGCGTCCGCGGCGAGCGCGAACGCCTCCTCCAGCGGCTGCCCGGCCCGGGTGCGGTCGCCGTCGACGGTGTACGACAGCCAGGCCGGCACCCCCAGCCCCCGCACCGCCCGCAGCAGCGCCCGTGCCTCGTCGGTGTCGGGGACCGTCTCCAGCGCCAGCACGTCGGGCCCGGCCGCGGCCAGCACCTCCAGCCGGGGACGGTGGAAACGCTCCAGCTCGGCCACGCTCAGCCCGTACCGCCCCCGGTACTCGGCGCCGTCGGCGAGCATCGCCCCGTACGGCCCCGCCGACGCCGCCACGTACAGCTCCCGGTCCACGCCCCGCTCCCGCGCCCGCCGCGCCGCCGCCCTGGCCAGCTCCACACTCCGCGTCATCAGTGCGGCCGCGTCCCGCCCGCCGATCCCGCGGCGGGCGAACCCCTCGAAGGTGGCCTGGTAGCTCGCCGTGATCGCCACGTCCGCGCCGGCCTCGAAGTAGGCCAGGTGGGCCTCGGTGACCGCCTCCGGGCGCTCGGCGAGCAGCCGCGCCGACCACAGCTCGTCGCTCAGGTCGTGCCCGGCGGCCTCCAGCTGGTTCGACAGGCCGCCGTCCAGCACCAGCCCGCCCGGGGCGGAGGCGAGGGCGGCGGGAAAACGCGAGGTCGTGGAGGTGCTGCGGGCGCCGGTCATGCCACCGAGCCTACGGCTCGGGGTCGGTCAGCCCCTTCTTCGCGGCCTCGTTGTTGCGCACCGCCTCGGTGTCGTCCTTGACCGTCTCGTCCAGGCCCTTGCCGTTCTTCACCGTGCCGTTCCTCGCGCCCCCGTTCTTCGCGGCGTGCCGGGCGTGGGCGCGCAGCAGGCGTCCGGTGACGTCCTCCGGCGGGAGGAAACGCGACCACCGCTCGGGGAACTCCGACGGCGTGTCCGGGTCGTCGTCGGCGCCCGGCGTCGTGGTGCGCGCGACGTACTCGACGATCTGCGCCTTGCGGATCCGCTCGTTGGCCTCACGCGCCGCGGCCGTCGCGGCGGCCGGCCAGACCCGGTCGATGGCGGCGTTGACCGCCGCGCCCACCAGCACCGCGAACGCCGACACGCCGATCCACAGCAGGATGGCCACCGGCGCCGCCAGCGAGCCGTAGATGGTCGGCCCCTCGATGGTGGAGGTCAGGTACAGCCGCAGCAGGGCGCTGCCCACCACCCACATGCCGAGGGCGACCAGCGCCCCCGGGATGTCCTCCATCCACGGCGAACGCACCGGCACCGACACGTGGTACAGCGTCGTCAGGAAGATCACCGACAGCACCATGACGACCGGCCAGTACAGCAGCTGCACCAGCGTCTGGGACCACGGCAGGATCCGCATCACCACGTCCGGACCGGCCACCATCAGCGGCAGCGCCACCGACCCGATCAGCAGCCCCACGATGAACAGCAGGAACGCCATCAGCCGCGTCCGCACGATGCCCCGAACCCCGTCCAGGCCGTACATCACCGTGATGGTGTCGACGAAGACGTTGACCGCGCGGGACCCGGACCACACGGCGAGCAGGAAGCCGAGCGAGATCACGTCGGGCCGGCCGCCGGAGGTGACGTCGTCCAGGATCGGCTGGGCGATCCCGGTGACGCCCCGGTCGGTGAGGACCCTGCGGGAGGCCTCCAGGATGTTGTGCTCCACCCCCTGGATGGTCTCCGCGCCCGTCCAGGCGTCCACGTAGCCGAGCAGCCCGACCAGGCTCAGCAGCAGCGGCGGCACCGACAGCAGGGTGAAGAAGGCCGCCTCGGCCGCCAGGCCGAGGATGCGGTACTCCATGCACGAGTTGACGGTGTCCTTCAGCAGGAGCCAGGCCGTCCGGCGCTTGGAGACGTTGCGGTAGAGGACGCGGGCCCGGTGGAGGCGGCCGCCGGAGGGCTCGTCGGTGTTTTCACTTGCTGCCTGCACGGGGTAAAGGTAACGGCAGCGCGGCGCGTCCCTGACATCCTGGGGCGGGCGTCGGCCCCGCTGAGCGGGCGAAGGCGGCACCGGACCCTGTGATCACGGAGCCCGGCACGGTAGGTTCCGGCCCATGCCGGCAACGCACTCCGTGACGAATCAGCCTCCGCCCCTGACCGGGTACGACGTGTACGGCGCAGACCGCGCGCTGACCGACGCCGTGGAACGCCACCTCGACCCAGAACTGCTCGACGAGGCCCGGCAGGAGCTCTCCGGCCTCGGCCGCAGCGCCGGATCCGCCCAGGTGCAGGACTGGGGGCGGCTGGCCAACGAGAACCCGCCCGTGCTGCGCACCCACGACCGCTACGGCCACCGCGTCGACGAGGTCGAGTTCCACCCCTCCTGGCACCAGCTGATGCGCAAGGGCATCTCCGCGCAGCTCACCGCGGCATGGTCCCGCCCCGGCGGGCACGTGCGGCGGGCCGCCGGCTTCCTTGTGTGGTCGCAGGCCGAAGCCGGACATGGATGCCCGCTGTCGATGACCCACGCCGCCGTCCCCGCGCTGCGCGCCGAACCGTCGCTGGCCGCCGAGTGGGAGCCCCGCCTCACCTCCACCCTGTACGACCCGGCGCTCGCCCCGGCCGCCGAGAAGCCCGGAGCGGTCTTCGGGATGGGCATGACGGAGAAGCAGGGCGGCTCCGACGTCCGCGCCAACACCACCGTCGCCCGGCCGCTGGCCGAGGACGGCGCCTACGAGCTCACCGGCCACAAGTGGTTCTGCTCCGCGCCGATGTCCGACGGCTTCCTGGTGCTGGCCCAGGCCGGCGAGGGCCCCACCTGCTTCCTGCTGCCGCGCGTCCTCGCCGACGGCACCCGCAACGTCTTCCGCATCCAGCGGCTCAAGGACAAGCTCGGCAACCGCTCCAACGCCTCCGCCGAGGTCGAGTTCGACGGCACCTGGGCCCGCCGGGTCGGCGAGGAGGGCCGCGGGGTGCGCACGATCATCGAGATGGTCGCCGCCACCCGCCTGGACTGCGTGCTCGGATCCGCCGCCCTGATGCGGCAGGCCGTCGCCCAGGCCGTGCACCACGCCGGCCACCGCGAGGCTTTCGGCGGGCTGCTGATCGACAAGCCGCTGATGCGCAACGTGCTGGCCGACCTGGCGCTGGAGTCCGAGGCCGCCACCGCCCTGGCGATCCGGCTGGCGGCCGCCTACGACGCCGTCCAGGACGACGGCGACGAACGCGAGCGGGCCCTGCTGCGCCTGGCCGTGCCGGCGGCCAAGTACTGGGTCACCAAGCGGTGCACGCCACTGGTGGCCGAGGCCGCCGAGTGCCTGGGCGGCAACGGCTACGTCGAGGAGTCCGGGATGCCGCGGCTGCTGCGCGAGTCGCCGCTCAACTCGGTCTGGGAGGGCGCCGGCAACGTGCAGGCGCTCGACGTGCTGCGCGCGCTGCGCCGGGAACCGGCCGCGCTGGACGCCTTCCTGCGCGAGGTGGGACAGGCCCGTGGCGCGGACCACCGGCTGGACGGGGCGATCAAGCAGCTGCTGACCGAGCTCGCGGACATGGAGGGCGCCGAGGCGCGGGCCCGCCGGGTGGTGGAGCGGTTGGCGCTGGTCCTCCAGGGTTCCCTGCTGGTCCGGTTCGCCCCGCCGGCGGTCGCCGACCTGTTCTGCGCCTCCCGGCTGGGCGGCGACTGGGGCACCGCGTTCGGCACCCTGCCGCACTCGCCGCACCTCGCCGACATCGTCGAGCGGGCCCGGCCGGTCGCCTGACGCGTCCCTCCGCGGCGGCGACGCGTCGCCGCCGCGGAGGGCCCGCCGCCCCCGGCCACCCGGGAGCCACAGCCGTCGGACCCGTGCCGGGGCTTGCGCCTGTGCCTGCGCCCGGACCTGTGCCCGTGCTTGCGCCTGTGCCAGGGCCTGCGCCCGGACCTGTGCCCGTGCCCGTGCCGGGGCTTGCGCCCGTGCCTGTGCCCGGACCTGTGCCTGTGCCGGGGCCCGTGCCGGGGCTTGCGCCCGTGCCTGTGCCCGGACCTGTGCCTCTGCTGGGGCCCGTGCCGGGGGCTTGCGCCTGTGCCTGTGCCCGGACCTGCGCCTGTGCTTGCGCCCGTGCCCGGACCTGCGCCTGTGCTTGCGCCCGTGCCTGTGCCCGGACCTGCGCCTGTGCTTGCGCCCGTGCCCGTGCCCGTCCCTGCGCCCGTGCCCGTGCCTGGGCCCGGACCTGCGCCTGTGCCCGGGCCAGGGCTTGCGCCTATGCCGGGGCCTGCGCCTGTGCCGGGGCTTGTGCCGGGGCCCGGGCGCAGGCTCTTGGTTCCTGCACCGGCCTTCGCCCCGGGTCGTCGGTCTCCGGCCTGGTCCTTGCCTCGGGCTGTCGGCGCTTCGGTCTTCGGGCCGGCCTCCGGCCTGGCCTTCGCCCCGGGTTGTGGGCCTTCGCCCGGGGTTGTCGGCCCCGGCCCGGTCCTCGCCTCCGCCGTCGGCCTCCGGACGGTTGGGACCGGGCGGCGGGATCGCGCCGCGGACCGCTCCCGGTCGTCGTCGGCGCCGTCGTCGGCGACCGGTGGCGCCACGGGCGCCACCCGCGGCGACCCGGAGTCCCCGGTTCTCCGCCCGGAGGCCCCCACGTAGGGTGGCCGGTGAGTCCGCAGCCCCTGGAGAGCCGCCCGATGTCCTTCCCCGCCCCGCCCCGCGAGTCGCTCCCCCACCCGCCGCGCACCCCGAGGCCGGCCGCCATGGAGCTCGCCGACAGCCCGCGCCTCGCGGCGCTGGAGGCCGGGGCGGAGAGCACCGAGGCGTTCTGGGAGTCGGTCCGCGCCACCGGCACCCCCCTGGTCGAACCCGACCCCCAGGGCTCGCCCGACCACGTACTGGTCACCTTCCTCTGGCGGGGCGACGACCGCGTCCGCGCCGCCCTGGCCCTGCCCAACAAGCTGGCCGACCCGCGCGACCCCGCCGCCAACCTGATGCGCCGGGTGCCCGGCACCGACGTGTGGCACTGGACGCTGCGGATGCGCGGCGACTGGCAGGCCACCTACTCGATCTGCGTCGACGACGGCGACGACCCGCACGCCCCCCGGCCCGGCGAGCGGACCTACTGGCAGTGGCTGCGCTCCCGCCCACGCGTGGACCCCTTCAACCCCCGCACCCTGCCCCGCCGTTGGGGCGGCGTGCCGCAGTCCGTGCTCGAACTGCCCGGCGCGCCCACCGCCGAGCACCTCTGGCGACGCCGCCCCGGCGTGGCGCGCGGTACCGTCACCGAACACCGGCTGCGCAGCGAACTCCTCGGCAACGAACGGCGGGTGTGGCTCTACGAACCGGCGCCCCCACAGGCCCCCGGCCCCGCCCGGGCAACGGGCGCCCACGCCGACCGCGACGCCGGCCACGACGCCGGACTCCCCGTCGTGGTCCTCTTCGACGCCGAGATGTGGCAGCCCGAACTCGACGTCGCCGCCCTGCTCGACAACCTGATCGCCGACGGCGCCCTGCCACCGGTGGCGGCCGTGATGCCGGAATCGCTCGGTTCCGAGCGCCGCTACCGCGAACTCGCCCCCAGCGAGACCTTCGTGGAGTTCCTGCGGACCGAACTCCTGCCCTGGGCGGGCAAGCGGGTCCCGCTGACCGACGACCCGGCCCGCACGGTGGTCGCCGGACAGAGCCTCGGCGGACTCGCCGCCCTGTATGCCGCGGTGAGCGCGCCCGAACGGTTCGGCAACGCCCTCTCCTGCTCCGGCTCGTTCTGGTGGCCCAACCACGCCGAGACCGACGGCGAATGGATCACCGCCGCGATCCGCGAGCACGGCGTGCCCGACGGCGTCCGGATCCGACTCGCCTCCGGCGCACAGGAATGGGTGCTGCTCCCGGCCACCGACCACCTCTGCGAAGCGCTGGCCGAACGGGGCGCGGCCTTCTCCCACCGGCGGTTCAACGGCGGGCACGACTACCTGTGCTGGCGCACCGAACTCGCCGACGGGCTGACCGAGCTGCTCGGCCGGCCCGCACCGCGGGGCTGACCGGACCGCCGTGGCGGCGCCGCCCGGGAGGCGTCAGCCGGCCGTGTGCAGGTTGATGTCGCCGTTGTCGGAGCGGACGTCGAGCCGGTGCGCGCCGTCCGGGTCGGTGGGCAGCTTCGTGCTCACGTCACCGTTGGAGGCGTGGGCGTCCACCCGGTAGGCGGTGCCCTTCGGAACCTCCAGGGTCACGTCGCCGTTGGACGACTCCACGCTGGTGCGCTGCGGCGCGGTGTCGAAGACCAGCCGGACGTCGCCGTTGTCGGAGACGGCGTCCACCTCGCGGGAGGTGACGCCGGTCGCCCGGAGATCCCCGTTGTCGCCCTCCAGGGTGAGGGGGCCGGTGGACCCGGACACCTCGACGTCACCGTTGTCCGTCACGATGCGCAGCGCCGTCGTGAAGCCCGCCGCCTGGATGTCCCCGTTGTCCCCGGTCACGGTCAGCCGCATGTCGCGGGGGACCAGCACCTCGTAGCGGGCCGAGCAGCCGCCCACGACAGGGCCGCAGTCGGTCTTCAGTTCCAGACGGTCGCCGTCCATCTTCCAGGTGGCCTCCGGCTCGCCGATCAGCGCCCAGCCGGCGAACCACCGGGTGACCTCGATGCTGTCGACGTCGGCGGGGCGGACCGAGAGGTCCCCGTTGTCGGTGTCGATGGTGAGGCGGTCGGCGGCCGTCGTGAAGGAGCGCTTCTCCGGCTCGGCGTCCTCCAGGTCGGCGCCGCAGCCGCTCAGCGCCGCCAGTGCGAGGACGGTGCCGGTGGCGACCAGGGCGACACGGGCGGTGCGGGGGACTGCGGCCACGGGGGGCCTCCGTTCAGGTCGGACGAGGCTTCGCGTCGGCCGTTGCCGACGCTACCGACGCTACGGAGCCGGGCCCGCCGTCACGATCCGGCGTGCCCCCTTCGCCGTACGGGGGCTGTCCCCACCCCCGTCACCCCCGCCCCCCGCAGATCCACTCCAGGCCGCCCCGCAGGTGGGCCAGGAAGGCAGGGTCGCGGTACGCCTCCTCGGCGTGCCCCAGGGCGGTCCAGAAGACGCGGCCGCGTCCCTGCCGGTGGTGCCAGGCCAGCGGGTGACGGTCCTCGCCGCCACGGAGCAGCACGCGGACCTCGGCCGGGTCGGGGCAGGGGGCGAAGTCGTACCACTCGTCGCTCCACGACCATGCCTCGGGCAGGTGGGCCGTGGCCGGATGCGCCCGGTCCTCCACCCGGATGAGTCCCGGGCCGTACGGCGGGTGACCGGCGAACCGCGACCGCTGGAGGCTCCCGGTGAACCAGGGCCAGCTCTCCTCGGTGCAGGCCGCCGAGTGCACGCCGGCGAAGCCCGTGCCGGACTCCACCGCCGCGGCGAGCCCCGCGCGGCCGGCGTCGGTCAGGATGTCGCCGGAGGTGGAGAGGAACACCACGGCCGCGTACCGGGAGAGGTCGTCCTCCAGGGCGGCGGGATCCTCGGTGGCGTCCACCGCGAACCCGTCGAAGCGGCCGACCGCGGCCAGGGCGGCGGGGATCGAGTCGTGGCGGTACCCGGTGGTGCGGGTGTGGACCAGCAGGCGGCGCGTCATGCCGACACGGTAGGACGCGCGGGGCCCGCCGGGGGAGAGGGCGTCAGCCGCCCAGGAAGTCGCGGACGAACGCGTTGCGGAAGGCGCGGCGGGGGTCCAGCTCGTCGGCCAGGGCGGCGAACTCGGCGTGCCGCGCGTACCGTTCGCGCAGCACCGGCCCCGGCACGGTGAAGACCTTGCCCCAGTGCGGCCGCGCGTCGAAGGGCGCCAGCGCCTCCTCGACGCGGGAGACGACCGGCAGGACCGCGGCCGTGTCGTCCACCCAGGTGAAGTGGAGCGCCACGCTGTCGCGGCCGTAGGACGGGCTCAGCCACTGACCGTCGCCGGCCACCGTGCGGACCTCGGAGATCTGCAGGACCGGGGCGACGGCCTCGCGGATCGCGGAGAGGGCCTGCAGCGCCTCCAGGGCGCTGGAACGCGGCAGCAGGTACTCGGACTGGAGCTCGTCGCCGCTGCTGGGGGTGAACTCGGCCCGGAAGTGCGGCAGTCGCTCGTGCCAGGGGCCCGGCACGCCCAACTGCTCGGTGCAGTTGACCGCCGGCATCCCCGGAACCGGGTGCATCGGACCGGCCGCCGCGGGCGCCCAGCCGAAGTCGAGGGGGCCGTGGCCGACCCGGTGCTTGACCCAGACCTGCTCGAACACCGGACGCCGCCAGGAGGTGAACAGGCTGACGCTGTAGGCGCATCCGGAGACGGCGGTGAAGTCCAGCCCCTCCAGCGGCAGTTCGGTGAAGACCCGCTGCTCGACCTCGAAGGCCGGCTCCAGGTCCAGGGTGAGCGCGGTGACCACGCCCAGCGCGCCCAGCGAGGTGACCACGCCGCCGAAGCGGGCGTCGTCGCGGCCGATCCGGAGCAGCGAGCCGTCGGAGGTGACCAGCTCCACCTCGCGCACCGCCGAGGCGAGCGGGCCGTTGGCGGCGCCGGAGCCGTGGGTGCCGGTGGCGACCGACCCCGCCACCGAGATGTGCGGGAGCGACGCCATGTTCGGCAGCGCCAGAGAGTGCGCGTGCACCTCGCGGGCCAGACGGGCGTACCGCACCCCGCCGCCGACCCGGACGGTGCGGGCCGCGGTGTCCACCTCGACGTCGGCCGGCAGCGCGTCCAGCGAGAGCAGGACGCCGTCCGGGCCGGGGTCGGCGATGGTGTTGAAGGAGTGCCCGCTGCCCAGCACCCGCACCGCGCCCGCGCCGGCCACCGTCTCCCGGAGTTCGCCGAGCGAGGCGGGCCGTATCGGCCCGGCGGTGGAGAACACGATGTTGCCCGCCCAGTTGGTCGGGGCGGCGGCGGTGGTGCGGGGCATGCGGGGTTCCTTCGGAGCGTGCGCGAAACCGCGGTGACGGGCGCGCGGCGCGCGGCCCGCACTCAGCCTCTCACCCACCGGCGGGAAACCCCTCACCTGCGCCGACGACTGTGAGGTGCCCCACATCCAGGGGGGCTTCACGGCGTGACACGGGGACCCGGTACCGCGCTCGCGTCACCGGCGGCATACGGTGAGAAGTCGCGCATGGGAAGGAGAACGGTATGAGCACGGGCACGGGCAGTCGTACCGCGCTGGTCGAGGATCTGATGGAGCGGTTCCCCGGGGTACCGCGGGAGGCCGTGTTCAAGGAGGACCTGCTGCGAGGCGGGGTCGCCTTCGACGCCTCGGCGCTCAGCGACAACGAGGACGGCGAGGTCAAACCGAAGTCCTACTTCATCTTCTCCTTCGACCACGGCACCCTCCCCGAACTCGGCGAGGCCGCGCTGCGCCGGCCGCCCGAGGAGATCATCCTCACCGGCGGCCCCTACGACCTGCGGCGCACCGTCGTCTCGGTCCGCGTCAACCCGAACTCGCCGTACCGCGTCGCCGCCGACGACCACGGCGTGCTGGGCCTCTACCTCGACGGGAAGCGGATCGCCGACGTCGGCGTGCCGCCGATGCCCGAGTACTACCGGCACAAGCTCTCCAACGGGAAGTCCGTGATGGAGGTGGCGCCCACCATCCAGTGGGGCTACCTGATCTACCTCACGGTCTTCCGGGTGTGCCAGTACTTCGGCGTCAAGGAGGAGTGCCAGTACTGCGACATCAACCACAACTGGCGCCAGCACAAGAAGGCCGGCCGCCCCTACACGGGCGTCAAGGACGTGGAGGAGGTGCTGGAGGCCCTGGAGATCATCGACAAGTACGACACCCAGAAGACCTCCACCGCCTACACGCTCACCGGCGGCGCCATCACCTCCAAGGTCGCCGGGCGCGACGAGGCCGACTTCTACGGCCACTACGCCAAGGCCATCGAGGAGCGCTTCCCGGACCGCTGGATCGGCAAGGTCGTGGCCCAGGCGCTGCCCAGGGACGACGTCCAGCGGTTCAAGGACTACGGCGTCAAGATCTACCACCCCAACTTCGAGGTGTGGGACGAGTACCTGTTCAAGATGTACTGCCCCGGCAAGGAGCGCTACGTCGGCCGGGACGAGTGGCACAAGCGCATCCTGGACTCCGCGGAGATCTTCGGCCCGCGCAACGTGATCCCGAACTTCGTGGCCGGCGTCGAGATGGCCGAGCCGTTCGGCTTCAAGACGGTCGACGAGGCCATCGCCTCCACCACCGAGGGCCTGCGGTTCTTCATGTCGAACGGCATCACGCCCCGGTTCACCACCTGGTGCCCGGAGCCGACCACGCCGCTCGGGAAGACCAACCCCGACGGTGCGCCGCTGGAATACCACATCCGTCTGCTCCAGGCCTACCGCCGGACGATGGAGGACTTCGGTCTCTCCTCCCCGCCCGGCTACGGCCCGCCCGGTCCGGGTCGCGCCGTCTTCTCGGTGAGCTCCTTCATGGACAGCCTCCCCGCCGACGAGACGTACGTGGACAACGAGATCACCGCCGCGGCCGTCGAGCAGGCCTGACCGGACACCGTCCGGCCCGCTCCCGCCCCGCGCGCCACCCCCTTCGAGGGCCGGCGCGCGGGGCGCCGTCGTCCGCACGGGGCCTTCCGCTCCCCGGGTTGCCGCGCCGCGGCTCTGTACCACGGCGTGACATCGTCGGGAAACAGGCGTGCGAAAAATGGGTGATACTTTTTCGGTCATGTCGAGTTCTGCGCTCTCGACCGAGGCCGACACCCGGGCCCCGGTCGCCTCTCCGGCCCCGGCCGTCCCGCCGGCCCCGCCCGGCTCCCAGGCCGCTCCGCACACCCTCGCGGAGAACATCGCGGCGTACGTGATCGGCGCCTTCCTGATGTCCTGGGGGCTGACCCTCCTGCACGCCGTCCAAGGCGTCACCGGCGGTCTCGCCGGCGCGTCGTTCCTCGTCAGCTACGCGGGCGGCGTGCCGCTGGGCGCGGTCTTCTTCGCCGTCAACCTGCCGTTCTACTACTTCGCGGTGCGGCGCATGGGCTGGTCCTTCACCCTGCGGACCCTGGCGGTGGTCGGGCTCACCTCGGCGCTGACGCCCCTCCAGCAGGAGCTGGTCACGCTCTCCGGGATGAGTCCCTGGTACGCCGCCGTGTTCGGCGGCCTCTGCGTGGGCCTCGGCATGATCGTGGTGTTCCGCCACAACGCGAGCGGCGGCGGCTTCGGCATCCTCGCCCTCCATCTCCAGGACCGGTACGGCTGGCGGGCCGGCTACGTGCAGCTCGGCCTCGACGCGGTGGTGATCCTCTGCGCGCTGCCGCTGGTGGAGCCGGGGGTGGTGCTCGCCTCGCTGGCCGGCGTCGCCGTGCTCAACCTGGTCATAGCGATGAACCACCGGCCCGGCCGCTACAACGGCCGCTGACCGCGTCCCCCGCTCCTCCTCCCGTCACCCTCCCCCGTCGTTCCCGGCCCGGCCCCCGCACGGCCTCGCTCGCACAGCCCCGAATCAGGAGCGGTCCCATGTCCTCCACGTGGTCCCCGGCCCCGTCCGGCACAGGCCGCCGCCCTGCCCTGCCCGGCCTGCCCGCCTGGGTCCGTGACCCCAAGGTCTGGCGCACCGAGGTGCTGGCCGGTCTGGTGGTCGGTCTCGCGTTGATCCCCGAGGCGATCTCCTTCTCGGTGATCGCGGGCGTGGACCCGGCGGTCGGTCTCTTCGCCTCGTTCCTGATGGCGGTGACCATCTCGGTGGTCGGCGGCCGCCGGGCGATGGTCTCCGCGGCCACCGGGGCGGTCGCCCTGGTGATCGCGCCGCTCAACCGGGAGCACGGCTTCGGGTACCTCATCGCGGGGGTGATCCTGGCCGGCGTCTTCCAGATCGCCCTCGGCCTGCTCGGCGTCGCCCGGCTGATGCGGTTCGTGCCGCGCTCGGTGATGGTCGGCTTCGTCAACTCGCTGGCCATCCTGGTCTTCCTGGCGCAGGTCCCCGAGCTCCACGACGTCCCGTGGGCCGTGTACCCGCTGATGCTGTCCGGTCTGGCCATGCTGGTGTTCTTCCCGCGGCTGACCACGGTGGTGCCCGCGCCGCTGGTGACGGTGGTGATCCTCACCGTGATCACGGTGGCGGCCGGCATCGCCGTGCCGACCGTCGGGGACCGCGGCGAGCTGCCGTCCGCCCTGCCGGTCCCGGGCCTGCCCGACGTGCCGCTCACCCTGGACACCCTCACCACCGTCGCGCCGTACTCCTTCGCCATGGCGCTGGTCGGACTGATGGAGTCGCTGATGACCGCCAAGCTGGTCGACGACATCACCGACACCCGCTCCAGCAAGACCCGCGAGTCCGTGGGCCAGGGCATCGCCAACATCGTCACCGGCCTCTTCGGCGGCATGGGCGGCTGCGCGGTCATCGGACAGACCATGATCAACGTCAAGGTCTCCGGCGCCCGGACACGGCTGTCGACCTTCCTGGCGGGCGTCTTCGTGCTGATCCTGTGCGTGGCGGCCGGACCGGTGGTCTCCGAGATCCCCATGGCGGCCCTGGTGGCGGTGATGGTGATGGTCTCGGTCACCGCCTTCGACTGGCACTCGGTGGCCCCCAGGACGCTCCGGCGGATGCCGCCGGGGGAGACCATGGTGATGGTGATCACGGTGGTCTGCGTGGTGGTCACCCACAACCTGGCCGTCGGCGTGGTGGTCGGATCGATCACCGCGATGGTGGTCTTCGCGCGGCGGGTCGCGCACCTGGTGGACGTCACCGCGGCCGTCCGGCCGGAGGACGGCCAGGTGGTCTACCGTGTCGCCGGCGAGCTGTTCTTCGCCTCGTCGAACGAACTGGTCACGCAGTTCGACTACCAGGGCGACCCGGACGACGTCGTCATCGACCTGTCCGCCGCGCACATCTGGGACGCCTCCTCGGTGGCCGCGCTGGACGCCGTCGAGACCAAGTACGCCAGGCACGGCAAGCGGGTCACGGTGGTCGGTCTCAACGAGCCCAGCGCCCGCATCCACGAACGCCTCGCGGGCAGGCTCCCCTCACCCTGACCTCCCTCACCCTGACCCACGGCCCGAGGGCCCGCACCCCGCCGGTGAGAACGGGGGAGCGGGCCCTCGGCCACGTGGTCAGGCCTTGCCGCCGCAGATCACGTCGTAGGGCCTGCCGATCGCGAACATCAGCTCCATCGGCTCGGTGGTGCCGGCCGGGCACTTGTCCTTCGTCTTCACCAGACCGAGGACCTTGTAGTCGGTCCCGCCCGCGCCGGAGCAGGCGATCTCCTGCGCCTGGTTGTCGACGCAGTCCCCCTCCACCAGCTGTCCGCCGCCCGCACCGGCGTCGCCGGGGTGGTCGTCGGACAGGTTGCGGCCGCAGACCGTCTCGCTGGGAATGCCGCCGGCCGCGTCGCTCCCGCCGTACGAGATCGACACCTCGATGATCAGGTCCGTCCCGGCCGGGCACTGGATGGACTCCGGCATGATGCTGCCGTCCATGATCTCCAGCGCCTTGAAGGTCGCGCCCGACTCGTCGCAGTCGAACATCGTGTAGCTGTCCGACCCCTTCTCCGGGTCGGGACCGCCGCAGTCGCCCTTCTCCCAGCTGCGCGACTTCTGGTCGTCCGCCGAGTCCGTCGCGCCGGTCGAGGACGACGACGTGCCGGTGTCGTCGTCCTTGAACAGCTGCGAGGCGCCGAATCCCAGCGCGATCACCACGCCGAGCGACACCAGGCTGCTCAGGCAGCCCTTCGCACGGCTGGGCGCGGTCGCCGGCTGCTGCGGCGGAACCGGCGGTGGTGGTGGCTGCGGGTTGTTCTGCCAAGCCACGAAATGCCTCCCCTGCACTCTCCTACAACACGGGGGAGGACGGCCCTTCGGTACCGGCGGTTCCGGGTTCACACCCCCGATCCGGGCAGGTTGTGTGAAGACTCGCGCGGTCCGGTGCGGCCCCCCACGGCGGCGGAGCGACACCCACCGCCGGGGGCGTCCGGCCGGTCCACGGGCGGACGCGAAAAGGTGGCGCACGGGGGCAGGCCCGCTCGATATCGTCCGGCGCATGGCCCTGCACACGAAGGGGTCCCGCCGCATCGTCGTCGACGGGACCGAGTGCCGCCGGCGGATCAGGCGGCAGGCCACCTGCGGCCAGGGCTGCTGCGGGCGGTCACCCCTGACGTACGCCGTGGAGGCGGCCGGAACCGGTCGCGCGGGCGGCACGGTGCTGCTCGTCACGACCGGCCACCCGCGTCCCGACAACGCCTTCCGGGCCGAGGCGGTACCCGTCCTCCCGGCCGACGTGGCGGCCGCCGTACGCGCGGCGCGAGCCGCGGGGTGGGAGCCCGGCAGGCCGGGCTCCGCCTTCCGCTTCCCCCGGCCCGCCGGCTGAGAAGGCGCAGGAGGGGCAGGAGGCGGACTCAGCGCAGGATCTGCCCGAGCGCCGCCAGCAGACGGTCGACGTCCTCGTCGTCGTTGTACGGGGCCAGACCCACCCGCACCCCGCCCTCGTCGCCCAGGCCCAGGTGACGGGACGCCTCCAGGGCGTAGAAGGAACTCGCCGGGGCGTCCACGCGGTGTTCCGCCAGCCGCAGCGAGACCTCCGCCGCGGGAACCGGGCCGGCCGTGAACAGCAGGGTGGAGGTGCGCAGCCCGGCACGGGAGTGGAGGGTGACGCCCGGCAGCTTCGCCAGCCCTTCCTCGATCCGCTCGCGGAGGCGGTCCTCGTGCTCCTCCGCCGCGGCGAAGGAGGCCACCAGCCGCTCCCGGCGGCCCGGACCGGCACCCGCCGGGGCCAGATCGGCGAGGAAGTCCACGGCGGCCCGCGTCGCCGCCAGCAACTCGTAAGGCAGCGTGCCCAGTTCGAAGCGCTCGGGGACGGCGTCGCTCGACGGGAGGAGCTTGTCGGGGTGCAGCGACTCCAGCAGCTCGGCCCGTCCGGTCAGCACCCCGAGGTGCGGGCCGAGGAACTTGTACGGGGAGCAGACCAGGGTGTCCGCGCCGAGCGCCGGCAGGTCGACGGCGACGTGCGCCGCGTAGTGCACGGCGTCAACGTGCAGCAGCGCTCCGGCCGCGTGCGCCAGCGCGGCGATGGCCGGCACGTCGGGGCGGGCCCCGTTGAGGTTCGATGCGGCGGTGACCGCGACCAGGCGGGTACGGGGGGACAGCACCGCCTCGATGTGCTCGGGCCGCAGCTCACCGGTGGCCGGGTCGAAGTCGGCCCACCGCACGCCGGCGCCCGCGGCCTCGGCGGCCTGTACCCAGGGGCGGATGTTGGAGTCGTGGTCCAGCCGCGTCACGACGACCTCGTCCCCGGGCCCCCAGCCCTTGGCGAGGGTGCGCGCGAGGTCGTAGACCAGCTGGGTGGCGCTGCGGCCGAACACCACCGTCGAGGCGGGGGTGTTGAGGAAGTCGCCCATGGCGCGGCGCGCCCCGGCCACGATGTCGTCGGCGTTGCGCTGCCCCTCGGTGACCCGGCCGCGGTTGGCCAGCGGGCGGGTGAGGGCCTCGGCCATCGCGGCCACCACCGGCGCGGGGGTCTGCGTCCCGCCGGGCGCGTCGAAGCGGGCCCAGCCGGAGGTGAGCAGAGCCGGGAAGTGGGCGCGCACGGCGGCGACGTCGAAAGGGGCGGCGTGCGAAGTCACGCAGAACCTCCTGGGCGGGACGAAAGGCAAGGTCAGGCCATGATCGCAGCCCGTGGAGGCATCGGGGAAGGGCGGGGTGATGAGTGGTCCGGGCGGTCCGCGGCTCCCCAAAGCCGCCTCGCGCCCGGACCCTCGGCCGGAAGGTCGGAGGCCGGTGACCCTCCGGTGGTCGTTGTGGTGCCGCCTGCCCCGTCGCCGGGACCGACGGCCCCTGTAGCGGGGCCCGGCCGCCCCTGTCGCCGGGCCCGCCGGCTCAGTGGGCGCGCAGCCCTTGCGACCGGAACTGCCCGCGGACCCGCTCCACCAGTCGAGCGTCCGGCGACGGGGTGTCCTTCAGCGGGAACGGCAAACCCATCGCCTCGTACTTGGCGGCGCCCAGTTTGTGGAACGGCAGCACATCCACCTGTTCCACGCAGCCCAGTGGGGCGAGGAAGCGGGCGAGGCCGTCGATCGCCCCGGCGTCGTCCGTCCACCCCGGCACCAGCACGTACCGGATCCGGGTCCGCACGCCCAGCCGGTCCAGCCGCCGGGCGAACTCCAGCGTCGGCGTGAGGGAACGGCCGGTCAGCTCGCGGTAGCGGGTGGCGTCGAAGGACTTGATGTCCAGCAGCACCAGATCGGTGTCCGCGAGCAGTTCGTCGCCCGCCCGCGCGCCCAGGAAACCCGAGGTGTCCAGCGCCGTGTGCAGGCCCGCCTCCTTGCAGCGGCGCAGGAGCTCGCCGGTGAAGGCCGGCTGGAGCAGCGCCTCGCCGCCGCTGACGGTGACCCCGCCGCCGGAGGCGGCGATGAAGCCGCGGTAGCGGTCGATCTCCGCCATCACCTCGCCGACGGTCCGCTCCTGCCCGTCCCGCATCCGCCAGGTGTCCGGGTTGGCGCAGTACAGGCAGCGCAGCGGGCAGCCGCTGAGGAACAGCACGAAGCGGGTCCCGGGACCGTCCACACCGGTGGACAGGTCCCACGAGTGGATCCGGCCGGTGGTGGCGGCCCCCGTGGCGGGGGCCTCACGCGGGGCGGTGGCGGTCGTCATCTCACACGCTTCCGTGGAAGGTGCGGCCGATCACGTCGAGCTGCTGCTCGCGGGTGAGCCGCACGAAGTTGACGGCGTAGCCGGAGACCCGGACGGTCAGTTCCGGATGACGCTCCGGGTGCTCCATCGCGTCCTCCAGCGTGGCCTTGTCCAGTACGTTGACGTTCATGTGGAACCCGCCGCCGCCGGTGTAGCCGTCCAGGATGCCCACCAGGTTCCCGGGGCGCTCCTCGGGCCAGTGACCGAGCCCCTCCGGGGTCACGGTGGTGGTCAGCGAGACGCCGTCGCGTGCCTGCTCGTAGGGCAGCTTGGCCACCGAGAGCGCGGAGGCGACCACCCCGTGCCGGTCCCGCCCGTTCATCGGGTTGGCGCCGGGGGCGAACGGCTCGCCGGCGCGGCGGCCGTCGGGGGTGTTGCCGGTGTGCTTGCCGTAGACCACGTTCGAGGTGATCGTCAGCACCGACTGGGTGTGCTCGGCGTCCCGGTACGCCGGGTGGGTGCGCACCTTGGCCATGAACGACTCGACCAGTTCCCCGGCGATGGCGTCGGCACGGTCGTCGTTGTTGCCGTACGCCGGGTACTCGCCGTCGCCCTCCAGCACGTAGTCGACGGCCAGCCCGGTCTCGTCGCGCACCACCCGCACCCGGCCGTGCTTCACGGCGGAGAGGCTGTCGGCGGCGACCGACAGGCCGGCGATGCCGCAGGCCATGAACCGGTGCACCGGGTGGTCGTGCAGGGCCATCTCCAGGCGCTCGTAGGCGTACTTGTCGTGCATGTAGTGGATGACGTTCAGCGCGTCGACGTACGTCCCGGCCAGCCAGTCCAGCATCCGGTCGTAGGCCGCGGAGAGTTCGGCGTGGTCCAGGTACTCGCCGGTCAGCGGTTCGGCCGCGGGGGCCACCTGCTCGCCGGTCATCTCGTCCCGGCCGCCGTTGATGGCGTACAGCAGGGCCTTGGCGAGGTTGACCCGGGCGCCGAAGAACTGCATCTGCTCGCCGACCCGCATGGCCGACACGCAGCAGGCGATGGCCGTGTCGTCGCCGGTGTGGGCGCGCAGGAGCTCGTCGGACTCGTACTGGACCGCGCTGGTGTCGATGGACACCCGGGCGCAGAAGTCCTTGAAACCGGCGGGCAGCGCCGCCGACCACAGCACGGTCATGTTGGGCTCGGGCGCCGGGCCCAGGTTGTACAGCGTCTGCAGGAAGCGGAACGAGGTGCGGGTGACCAGCGGCCGGCCGTCCTCGCCGATGCCGCCGATCGACTCGGTCACCCAGGTCGGGTCGCCGGAGAACAGGGCGTCGTACTCGGGCGTGCGCAGAAAACGGACCATCCGGAGCTTGATCACGAAGTCGTCGATCAGCTCCTGGGCCCGGGACTCGTCGAGGGTCCCCTCGGCGAGGTCGCGCTCCAGGTACACGTCGAGGAAGGTCGAGGTGCGGCCCAGCGACATGGCCGCGCCGTTCTGCTCCTTCACGGCCGCCAGATAGCCCATGTACAGCCACTGCACGGCCTCGTGCGCGGTGGCGGCGGGGCGGGAGACGTCGACGCCGTAGGTGGCGGCCATCGCGGTCAGCTCGGCCAGCGCCCGGGTCTGCTCGGCCAGCTCCTCGCGGTCGCGGATCACGTGCTCGGTGGAGGGCCGCGCGTCCAGCAGGGCCCGCTCGGCCTTCTTCCGCTCGATCAGGAGGTCCGTGCCGTAGAGCGCGACGCGGCGGTAGTCGCCGATGATCCGGCCCCGGCCGTAGGCGTCCGGCAGGCCGGTGATGACGTGGGCGCGCCGGGCCGCCCGCATGTCCGGGGTGTACGCGTCGAAGACGCCGTCGTTGTGGGTCTTGCGGTACGTGCCGAAGATCTCGGAGACCTTCGCGTCCGGCTCGTAGCCGTACGCCCGCAGCCCGTTCTCCACCATCCGCAGGCCGCCGTTCGGCATGATCGCCCGCTTCAGCGGCGCGTCCGTCTGCAGGCCCACGACGAGTTCGCGGGCGCGGTCGAGGTAGCCGGGGGCGTGCGAGGTGATCGTGGAGGGCGTGGCGGCGTCCACGTCGAGGACCCCGCGGCGGCGCTCCTCGGCCAGCAGGCCGTTCAGCCGCTCCATGACGGCGCGGGTCCGCCCGGTGGGGCCGGCGAGGAACGAGGCGTCGCCCGTGTAGGGCGTGTAGTTGGCCTGGATGAAGCCCCGTACGTCCACCCGGTCCCGCCACCGGGTCCCCTCGAAGCCACGCCAGGCGTCACCGCCGCTCGTGCGCCCGCCGCCGGGGGGTGCGTCGGTGCGGGCGTCGGTGGTGGTCGGGGTCGAGGGCGCTGCCGTGGTCGTGGTCATCAGTGGTCTCCCTTCGCATCTATCACAACATTTGGTGCGAACCGGAACATTCCCGTTCGTGTGACGGAAGCCGCAGGAGTTCCGCAGGCTCCCCGAACGCGCAGGCCGGAGCCGGTGCCTCGCCGCCGGAACGGGAGGGCCGGTACCCGGGAGTCCGGGGAGGCGGTGCGATGATCAGGGCCGGGGGAGTGCAGTCGGACGGGTCGAACGGAAGGTACAGGCAGTGACCGAGCGCCCGAGGCGGACGGCCTGGATACGACGGTTCCACACCGCTGCGCAGGACGCGCCGCACGTGGTGCTCTTCCCGCACGGAGGCGCGGGGGCCACCTCCTTCCACCCGCTGTCCCGCGCGCTGAAGCCGCAGGTCCAGGCGCTGGTCGTCCAGTACCCGGGGCGGCAGGACCGGATCGCCGAGCCCTGCGTCGCGGACGTCGGGGAGCTGGCCGACCGCGTCGCCGAGGAGCTGGAACCCTGGTCCGGCCTCCCCCTGGTGCTGTTCGGCCACAGCCTCGGCTCGGCCGTCGCCTTCGAGACCGCCGTGCGGCTGGAGCGGCGCGGGACGACCGTGCGCGCCCTGTTCGCCTCGGCCCGGCGCGCCCCGTCCCTCGCCCTGGAGGGCGCCCCGCCGTCGCTGGACACCGACGCGGAACTGCTCGGCATCCTGAAGCAGCTCGGCGGCGACTCCGCCACGCCGATCCCGGACGACCCCGCCTTCCTCGAGCTGGTCCTGCCGGCCGTCCGCAACGACTTCCACGCCAGCAACCACTACCGTGCCCCCGCCGGCCTGCGCCTCACCTGCCCGGTGACCGGCCTCGCGGGCGAGGAGGACCCGGCGGTGGCGGTGTCCGAGGTGGAGGCGTGGGCCGGCCACACCACGGGCCCCTTCCGGCTGCTCACCTTCCCCGGCGGCCACTTCTACCTGGACGACCGGCTCGAGCGGATCCGTGAGGAGATCACGCTGGCCGCGGGGCGCGCCGCCTGCTGAGCGGGACCGCCGGCTGAGCGGAACCGTCCGGCCCCGCGAGGCGGCGCGGGCCGCCGTGCGGCCGTCCGGCGGAATGCGCCGTGCCGTGCGGGTGTCCCGGCGGGTCGCCCTGACCGTCCGGCCGATGCGGCGTCTAGCTTCTCAGCAGTCGATCAGCTTTTCCGTCCGGTGCCGACCCGTGAGGAGAGCGCGATCCGACCGCAGCGCACGGCTCACCCGGACGCCGGTCCTGCGGGCGGCGGGCCCGACCGCGGCGGCTTCGGCACTCCCCGGGTGGGCCGTCCCGCGGACGGCCGGTGGCCGGACCTGATCAGGAAGGCGGGAAACGATGACGGTGCAGGACCCGGCGGCGGCGACGGCGACGTCGCGGCCGGCCCGGCGACGGACCACGGTGTCCATGGACGCGGTCTGGCGGCTCGCCCCCGTGGTCTGCCGGCTCACCGGCTTCCTGGGGGAGCAGGCATCGGCCGCTCTGCTGCGAAGAGCCGTCGCCGCGGCCGGCGCCCTGGAACCGTCCACGGTCGACGGCCGCCAGGTCGTTCCCCACGTACGACGCTCCCGGTCCGGCTGGTTCGCCGCCCCCGAACTCCTCGACGCCATCGGCGACGTGCTGCCGGCGGTGGAGCAGACGCTCGGCGTCCCCTGCCGCGACACCGTGCCCTCGTACGCCCTGAACGTGCACAACGACGGTGACTTCTACCGGGCGCACCAGGACACCGACGGCGTCGAGTGCGCCGACCGCCTGCTGACGTTCGTCTACTACCTCCACGGCACGCCCCGGCCCTTCCAGGGCGGCGAACTGCGCGTGTTCGACGGCGCGGAGCCGCTCGACAGGAGGAGGACGAGACGGTGGGAGGACCGCACGTGGCGGGACTGGGAGCCCCTGCACGACAGCATCGTCTTCTTCCGGCCCACCCACTGGCACGAGGTGCGCAAGGTGAGCTGCCCGAGCGGGCGGCCGGAGGACAGCCGTTTCGCGGTCAACGGCTGGCTGTGCCGCCGCCCCGACCAGGCCTCCGCCGCGGGGTGAGGGGCGGCGGGGCCGTGGAACGTCACGGCCCTCCCGGGCCGCGCCTACGCGGGGTCGTCCGTCCCGTGGGCCCGGCCGCCGGACAGCGGAACACCGCGGCGCCGGCCCAGCACGCGGAACCAGACCGTCCCCACCACCAGCGCGACCAGCCCGGCCGGTGCGAGCCAGGCGTCCAGCAGGTCGCCCAGGTACGCGTCGTCGAGCGCGGCGCCGACGGCGAACGCCAGGACGCCCAGGTAGAGCACCAGCCCGGGGGCCCAGCCCTTCGGGTGCAGCGAGAGCCCGCCCATCACGCAGCCGAGGAGCAGCGGCACCAGGATGCCGAGGCCCCCGGCGATCACCGCGCCGGCGATCATCAGGCCCCACGCCCACATCCAGAGCGGATCGTCGTCCGGTACCCGCCCGTCCAGCGACGCGCCCACGCCCAGGGCGATCAGGACCAGCAGGGCGCCCACGCCGAAGCCGATCAGGATCATGCGGGTGAGCCGCTTCTCCCAGCGGTCGATGAAGGAGAAGCTGTAGCGGTACGGGGATCCGGCCATGCGCAGACCGTAGCGCCATCCCGGCCGGGGGTACACAGGGGAAGACCGTCCGGGCCCGGTGCGTCTCGCGCACCGGGCCCGGGTGTTTCGCCGACGCCTCTCAGCCGTTCATGGCGGCCCAGAACTCCTCGAAGGACATCTGCCGGTCGCCGTCGGTGTCGAGCGAGTCGATCAGCTCCCGTGCCTGCTCCTCGGTGATCTCGGCGCCCTCCAGCTCCGACACGACCTGCCGGTACTCCTCGGCCGTCACCTGGCCGTCCCCGTCGACGTCGTAACGCTCGAAGACCTTGCGCGCCGCCGCCTTCACGATGTCCGTCATCGTCTCCGCCCCTCTGCGATCTTGACCTGGGGCAAGGCTATCGGGCCGTCCGCACGGTGAACTCGTTGCCGTCGGGATCGGTCAGGACCACGCGTCCGCCGTCCTCGCGCCGGTCGCCGCCGGGCCGGGCGGCGCCGAGGGAGAGCAGGCGCCCGACCTCCGCCTCGAGGTCGTCACCGGCCCGGACCGCGAGGTCGAAACGGATCCGGTCCCTGCCGAGGCGCGGCATCATCGGAGGACCACCCCAGGTGATCTTCGTCCCGCCGGCGGGCGACCGGATCGCCGTCTCCTCGTTCTCGTCCCAGACCAGCGGCCAGTCCAGCGCCCGGCTCCAGAAGTACCCGACCGCCTGCGAACCGTCGCAGGCGAGCGCCCCGACGAGCCCGCAGCCCGCCAGGAAGCCGTTGCCCGGCTCGATGACGCAGAACTCGTTGCCGTCCGGGTCGGCGAGCACCACGTGGGACTCCTCCGGGAGCTGGCCGACGTCGGTGTGACGGCCACCGAGCGCGAGCGCCCGCGCCACGGTCTCCCGCTGGTCGTCCGGGGAGACGCTCGTCAGGTCGAAGTGCAGCCGGTTCTGGCCCGACTTGGGCTCCGGGGTCCGGACGAACCGGAGCGGGAGGCCGGTCCCGTCGCCCGGCAGGACGGTGACCCCGTCGGCGGTGTCGTCGTCGGTCTTCCGGCCCAGGAGGCCCGCCCAGAAGCGGGCGAGGGCGGCCGGATCGAGCGCGTCGAAGGTGAGCGCGTGCAGGTGGGAGGTCATGTGTCGTCGCTCTCGGTCTCGCGGGGCGGAAGGTGCGGGGTGGGCCGGGGAAGACAGGCCGGAAGGTCGTGGGGCCGGAAGGGACCGGCGGCGGTGGACGTCACAGGCCGGAGAAGAGGCCGTGGAGCGGGGCGGGGGTCTCGTCGGGCCCGAGGGCCTCGACCAGGACGCGGCCGTAGTGGATCTTGCGGCCCTTCTTGGTGCCGAGGAACCGCCGCAACTGCCGCTCGCGGGACCTGCCCTGCTGCGCGGGCTGGCTCCGGAAGGTCTGCCAGGCGCGCAGGTCGCCCTCGGCCCGGACCGTCTCCTCGACCCGCTCCGCGCCGAGCGCGCGGATCAGCTCCTCCTCGAGGTCCGCGACGCACACGAAGACGCCGCCGAGCGGCGCGCCCGCCCGCTCCAGTCCCCGGTCGTAGTACGGCCGTTCACGCTCGTCGCACAGGCCCGTCAGGCGCAGGCCGAGCCCCGGAGGGCCGAGGACCCGGGCGAAGCGGGCGGCGTTCATGGCGCCGTTCATCGACAGCACGCACACGCCCTCCGCCGCGAGGTCCCGGCCGCGCAGGGCGGCCAGCGCGTCGACGGCCGCGAGATCGCTCGGCCCCTCCAGCAGCACCGCGGTGCGCAGCCCGAGCCGCGTGGCCAGCTCACCGGCGGGACCGGCACAGCCGCCGGCCGCCCAGCTCCCGACCGCGTCCCGGAACGTCGCCATCTCCGCCATGCGCGCGAGTCTGCCCCACCGGCCGGGCCCCGGCACGTGGTTATTCGCCGCGGCGCCGCGGCGAGGCCCGGCCCGCCGACCCGCGTACCCCGGCGGGCCCTTGGGCGGCGGACGGCGCCGCGGACGCTCCGCGGCCGGCGCCACGGAAAACCGTTCGACGCGCACCGCGCCGCTCGGACATCCTCTGCGTCATGTTCCGGCACGCCTTCACCCTTGTTGCGGCATCCGCGGTCGCGGATGCCGCGAAGGCTGCCGCCGTGTTCCTCGCAGCGGGCGCCGCAGTCGGCGCGGCCGCCGACGGCGCCCGAAGGTGACCCTCCCCGGACAGAACCTCCGGCGGACCCCGTAGGGGGAGGGTCGGAGAACCGCCCCCGGGGTCGCCGCCCGGCCCGCTCCCTTCCGTGAGCGGGCCGGAGCCCGCACGCCACCTCGCGAGGAACAGCCATGCCCAAGACGGCATTCGTGCGCACCAAGCCGCATCTCAACATCGGCACCATGGGGCACGTCGACCACGGCAAGACCACCCTGACCGCCGCCATCACCAAGGTGCTCGCCGACCGCGGCGCCTCCCGCTACGTCCCCTTCGAGCGCATCGACCGCGCCCCGGAGGAGGCCGCGCGGGGCATCACCATCAACATCGCGCACGTCGAGTACGAGACCGACACCCGGCACTACGCGCACGTCGACATGCCCGGGCACGCCGACTACGTCAAGAACATGGTCACCGGCGCCGCCCAGCTCGACGGCGCGATGCTGGTGGTCTCCGCGCTCGACGGGGTGATGCCGCAGACCGCCGAACACGTCCTGCTCGCCCGGCAGGTGGGCGTCGAGCACATCGTCGTCGCGCTCAACAAGGCCGACGCGGGTGACCCGGAGCTCACCGACCTGGTGGAGCTGGAGGTCCGCGAACTGCTCAGCGCCCACGGCTACCCCGGCGAAGCGGTGCCCGTCGTCCGGGTCTCCGGGCTCAAGGCCCTGGAGGGCGAGCCGCGTTGGGTGGCGGCCGTCGAGGCGCTGCTGGACGCCGTCGACACCTGCGTGCCGATGCCCGAACGGCACCTGGGGGCGCCCTTCCTGCTGCCGGTGGAGAACGTGCTGACCATCACCGGGCGCGGCACGGTCGTCACCGGGGCGGTGGAGCGGGGCACGGTCCGCACGGGCGACCGGGTCGAGGTGCTCGGCGCGGGGCTGGAGTCGGTGGTCACCGGGCTGGAGACCTTCGGCCGGCCCATGGAGTCGGCGCAGGCCGGGGACAACGTGGCGCTGCTGCTGCGGGGCGTGGCGCGGGACGCGGTGCGCCGCGGTCACGTCGTCGCCGCGCCCGGCAGCGTCACGCCCGGCAGGCGCTTCACCGCGCGGGCCCGCATCCTGTCGGCGCGCGAGGGCGGACGCCGCACGCCGGTGTCCACGGGCTACCGCCCGCAGTTCTACATCCGGACGGCCGACGTGGTGGGCGACGTCGACCTGGGCGAGGCGGGCACGGCGCGGCCGGGCGAGACCGTGGACATGACGGTCGAGCTGGGCACCGCCGTCCCGCTGGAGCCGGGGCTCGGCTTCGCCGTCCGTGAGGGCGGCCGGACGGTGGCCGCGGGGACGGTGACCGAGGTCGGCTGACGGGACCCCCGGGCCGGCCCGCGCCCGCAGGCCGGCCCCGGTCGCCACGCCGGCTCCGCCCGGGTCCGCGGGGCTGCTCGGGTCCGTGGGGCTGTCCGGGTCCGTGGGGCTGCTCGGGTCCGTGGGGCTGCTCGCGCCCGTGAGGCTGTCCGCGCCCGTGAGGCTGCCCGGGTCCGCGGCTCCGTTCGACACGGGTCCGCTCCCGGACGGGGGCGGACCCGGTGCGGCGACCGGGCCGGACGGGGCCGCGTGAGGAAGCCGCCGGATGCCCGAGGATGGTGCCATGACCGAGCACGCGCCGCAGATCGAGCTGAGCCGTCAGGACCTCCGTGAGGTGACCGCGTTCGCGGCGGGCTGCGCGGAGGAGGTGCTCGGCGTCTTCGAGGCCGACCGGCCGGACGACCCGCGTCCCCGCCGCGCGGTGGAGACCGCCCGGGAGTTCGCCCGGGGCGGCGAGCGGGGCAAGGCGCTGCGCGACGCGGCGTGGGCGGCGCTCAAGGCGGGCCAGGAGGCGGACGGCGCCGCACGCGAGGCGGCCCGCGCGGCGATGGCCGCGGCGGGCGCCGCCTATCTGCACCCGCTGGCCAAGGCCACCCAGGTCAAGCACATCCTCGGCTCGGCAGCCCACGCGGCCCGGGCGGCCGAACTCGGCACGGACGACGGCGATCCGGCGGTCGGCGAGGAACACGTGCGGCGGGCAGCGCGCCGCGCGCCACCGGCCGTGGCCGACGTGCTCCTCCGTTACCCGCCGGCACCGGCCGGTGGCGGCCGCACCGGAGAACTCCTCCGCCTCCTCGACACCGCTCTGCGGCACGAACGCCCCGCACACGGCTGAACCGGCGGGCACGAACCGGCGGCCGCGTCACGCCCGTCACGCCCGCCCGCCGCTCACCGTCACGCCCCCTCGCCCTTCAGATGCCGCATCAGCCGCTCGAACTCCTGCCAGCCCGACAGGTCCGACGGATCGCCCGGCAGCGGGTAGTACAGCGCGGGACGGGTTGTGGGGCCGAGTTCCCGCGGCGGCTCGGCGAGCGGGGTCCGGCGGGCCCGGTCGCCGGGCATCGCGCGGACCTCCTCGGCCCCCAGGACGAACGCGAGCGGCACGCCGGGCCCCTCGAAGTACGGCGGGACGGACAGGTCCCGGCGCGCCCGACGGAGCTGCACCAGCATGGACTGCAGCTGGTGCCGGGTGGCGAGCGCGTCCGCGGCGGCCTCCACGGCCTCCGTCGGCAGCGGCTCGCCCGGGCCGTAGCCGAAGGCCAGCGTCACGTCCTCCTCCACACCCGCCTCGGTGCGGGTGACGCGGACCGTCGCCAGACCCGGGCGCTCGGGGGTACCGACGACCACCAGCCAGGTCGGCGCGGGTGCCCGCTCGTGCGCCACCTCGGTGAGCTGCCGCAGCGACCACGGGAGGTTGGCGGGCTCCTCGGTGCCCCAGCCGGCCGGCGGTCCACCGGTGACCTCCCGCCACACGGCCTCCAGGGCGCCGCCGAGCACCAGCCGGTCGTCGGCCGGGTGGACGGTGCGGAAGGAGATCGCCAACTGCCGCTCACCGGCGTCCCCCTTCGCGGACGGGCCCTCCCGGAAGCTCGCCGCCACCGGGGTGCGCGGGTCCTCCTCGGTCGCGCCAGGGGGCACCACGGTGGCGAAGAAGCCGTCCCGCCACTGGAGGACGGCTCCGGAGAGACCGTCGTAGTAGCCGTCCCGCTCGTCCTGCACCACCCAACGGGACGGCCAGCCCGGGAGGTTGGCGCGGACCGCGGGGGACAGGCGGGTGCCGGCCGGGGTGACGATCTGGAGACCGAGCTCGGACTCGGCGGCCGCGCGGAAGGCGTCCGCCAGCCACGCCGTCATGGCGATCACCGGGCGGTCCTGAATGACGACCGCGACCTTGTCGGTGAGGACGTCCACCGCGGGCTGGGCGGCCGCCGGCACCGGCGCCGCGCTCATCCCGTCCGTGTCGACCACCGCCAGCGACCAGGCGGCCCCGGGCGGCCAGGCGGTCCCGCCGACCAGCGTGGCCAGCCGGGCGGCGAAGGCGCCGGCGAGCCGCTCGGCCTCCTTCACACCGGTCGTGGCGCGGGCCTCGGTCCACCAGTACGGCACCTCCGGCGCGCTCGCGCCCAGCAGCCGCTCCGCCTCACCCCTGACCTGCACCAGCAGGGGCGCCTCGACGGAGACCAGTGGGCGGCCCTGCGCGTCGCACAGCCGCACCACCGCTCCCTCGCCCTCGACCCCGGCCAGCTGGTCGGGGCCGCCGGCCAGGAGTCCCGCGAGCACGCTCAGGGGGTCGGGCATGTTCTTCGTCAGGGTGATGACGTCCTTCGTCATGCGTGTTTCACCTGTTCCCCGCGTAGACGGTCTGGATCAGCCGGCTGGGCCGCCCCCGCTGCACCAGCACGCCGCGCCCCGGCGGCTGCGCACCGGCGTACACACCGGGGAAGAGCTGGCCCTCGCCGCGGTCGCCGGCCATCACCAGGGCCGAGGCGCCGGACTCGCGCAGCCCCAGCAGCAGCGGCTCGTACAGGCCGCGCGCGGCGCCCGCGACCCGCCGGGTGACGACGAAGTGCAGGCCGATGTCGACCGCGGACGGGATGTACGGCACGAACGGGGCGAGGGGCTGCTGCCCCGCGGTGGTGAGCACGTCGTAGTCGTCGACCAGGATCACGATCCGCGGCCCGGAGAAGCTGCCCGGCTCCAGGTCCTCGCCGTCCGTGCCCTCGTCGGGCAGCCGCTTCTCCAGCTCCGAGGCGATGCCCGCGGCGAGACCCGCGGCCAGCTTGGAGTTGTAGGCGTAACCGCCCCGGTACTCCTCCGGGATGGCGCCCCGCAGGCCGCGTCGCGGGTCGAAGACGCCGAAGACCAGCTCGTCCTCCCCGTGGCGCTCGATCAGCCCCTGGGCGACCACCTTGAGCAGGTTGGTCTTGCCGCACTCGCTGTCCCCCATGACGACCAGGTGCTGGTCGTGCCGGAACAGGTCGAGCAGCACCGGCTCGAGCTGGGACTGGTCGAGGCCGACCGGCACGCGCCGCGGCTCCACCACCGCGGTCGGCAGCACGTCGGGCTCCAGCACGTGGGGCAGCACCCGCACCGGCTGGGCGACCTCGCCGGTCCAGGTGGCACGGACCTGACGGGCGGTGCGCTCCAGCACCGCCCCCAGGTCGTCGGCGTCGGCGAGACCGTCGGTGCGGGGCAGGGCCACCTGGGCGAACAGCTTGCCGTCGGTGAGGACCCGGCCCTTCTCCTCCGGGGAGAGCGTCTGGGCCAGCTTGCGCTCGACGCTGGACTCGCCGGGATCGTTCAGCCGCAGCTCGACCCGGGTGCCGAACTGCGACTGGGTGGCGATGCGCACGTCGTTCCAGCGGAGCATGCCGGCGACGACGTGGACGCCGTAGCCGCCGCCGCGCTTGAGGATGTCGGTGACCGCGTCGTCCAGCTCCTCGAAGTCGTCACGCAGGGCGCCGAACCCGTCGATCAGCAGCACGATCTCGGTGGACGCCAGCTCCGGCACCTGCCCCGCGGCGCGCCGGGTGCGCAGCTGCTCCAGCGAGTCGATGCCGTGGATCCGGAACAGCTCCTCGCGCTGGTCCAGCATGGCGCGCACCGACTCGACGGTGCGGGCGGCCCGCTCGCGGTCGGCGCGGCCGGCGACCCCGCCGACGTGCGGCAGCCCGGACAGCACCTGGAGGCCGCCGCCGACCAGGTCGAGCCCGTAGACGCCGACCTCCTGCGGGGTGTGGGTGAGGGCCAGCGACAGGGCCAGCGTGCGCAGCAGGGTGGTCTTGCCGGACTGCGGCCCGCCGATCACCGCCGCGTGGCCGCCCGCCAGGGTGAGGTCCAGGTACCACTGGCCCTGCCACTGCCTGGTCGGGTCGTCCAGGACGCCGAGCGGCACCTGGAGCGGGCCGCGCCGCCTGGCCAGCTGCATGCCCCGCGCCCCCACCGCCACCGGGCCCGCCACCTTGTCCAGGGCGACCGCGGAGGGCAGCGGGGGCAGCCAGATCTGGCGCACCGGGCGGGCGCCCGCCCGCTCCAGCTGGTCGATCATCATGCCCATCTGGGTGGGCCCGGTCTCCCGGCGGCGCGCCTTCGGCTCCTCGGCCGTGCCCTCGCCGTCCTCGCCGAGGGTGTTGTACGCCGCGTACTCCAGGGCCAGCGGACCGCTGTCCTCGCTCTCGCGCCGCACCGGGCCGTTGTAGGCGCCCGAGACGTAGCCGGCCTTGAACCGCTCGTAGTGGCTGGTGTCGACCTTCAGATAGCCGAAGCCGGGCAGCGGGGGCAGGTGGAAGGCGTCCGTGGTGTCCAGGACGGTGCGGGACTCGTCGGCCGAGAAGGTGCGCAGACCGAGCCGGTAGGACAGGTAGGTGTCCAGCCCCTTGAGCTTTCCGCCCTCGATGCGCTGGCTGGACAGCAGCAGGTGGACGCCGATGGAGCGGCCGATCCGGCCGATCGACAGGAACAGGTCGATGAAGTCCGGCTTCGCCGTGAGGAGTTCGCCGAACTCGTCGATCACCACGAACAGGTGCGGCAGCGGATCGAGGTCGGGCCGCTTCTCGGCGCGCAGCGCGGCGTAGTGGCCGATGTCGGCGACGTTGCCCGCGTTCTTGAGTACCTGCTGACGGCGCTTGACCTCTCCGGCGAGCGAGGCGTGGACGCGTTCGACGAGGCCGGCCTGGTTCTCCAGGTTGGTGATCACGCCGGCGACGTGCGGGAGGTCCGCGAACGGGGCGAAGGTCGCGCCGCCCTTGTAGTCGACGAGGACGAGGGCGAGGTCGTCCGGCGGGTGGGTGGCGACCAGGGCGAGCACCAGGGTGCGCAGCAGCTCCGACTTGCCGGAACCGGTCGCGCCGACGCACAGGCCGTGCGGCCCCATGCCGAGTTCGGAGGACTCCTTCAGGTCGAGCAGCACCGGCTCGTGCGAGTCGCCCACGCCGATCGGCACCCGCAGGAAGGCGCGCTCGCCGCGCGGCGACCACAGCCGGTCCAGGTCGAGGTCGGCGACGTCGTCGATGCCGAGCAGCTCGGCGAAGCCGACCGGCCCGGCGAGCGGCGCGTCGGCCATCGACTCGGCGGACAGCCGCAGCGGGGCCAGCATCCGGGCGAGGCCCTCGGCGAAGGGGACGCCGATGTCGTCGACGGTGCCGCCGGCGGCGATCGGCTCCGGCATGCGCAGGTCCTCGACCTCGACCCGGTCACCCTCGACGGTGATCCGCAGGCTCACGCTGCCCGGCTCCTGCACCCGCCGGTCCAGCAGGTGCAGCACGGTGACCCCCATGTCGCGCAGCCCCACCGCGTCGTCGGGCCGCGGCAGGTCCACCGCGTCGTCACCGTGCCCGTCGACCACCACCAGCAGCCGGGAGGCCATCGACAGGGCCGCACGGTCGGACAGCCCCCGGCGGACCTCGGCCGCGTAGGAGGCGCGGCGGCGCAGCTCGGGCCCCAGACGGCGGGCCAGCTGGAGCAGCGAGGGCTCGATGCGGCGGGCGGCGACCGGCCCGTCGAACTGCTCGCCGTCCAGCAGATGCGGCAGCCACTTGGCCCACTCCCAGTCGGCCGCCCGGTCACCGGGCACCGCCAGCGCCATCGCCACGTCGTCCGGCGCGTGGGTGGCCGCGGCCTGTGCCATCAGCGCCCGCGCCACGCGCAGGGTGTCCTCGCGGCTGCCGACGACACTGACGTCGCCGACCCGGTCCAGCGGCACGGTGAGGGGGAGCGCGGTGCCGATGCCGAAGCGCGACACCAGCGCGGAGGCCTCGTTGAGCATGAACTCGTCGGGCGGGGTCAGCACGGTGGAGTTCGGCTGGCCCACCTTCAGATCGCGGACGGGCATCTCACCGGTGCCCACCCGCACGCGCAGGAAGTCGGCGTCCGTCCGGCGCCGCTCCCACAGCCGGGCGGGGTCGCGCACGATGTCGTGGAGCGCGTCCGGGGGCGGATTGAGCACCTGGGCGCGCTCCCGGCGCCGTGTCTCCTCCTGGAACAGCTCCTCCCGCAGGTCCTCCAGGTAGGACAGGTAGGCCTCGCGCTGGGTGCGGCGGGTGCGCTGCGCCTTGCCGCGCTGGGAGAAGAGCAGGACCATCGCGCCGACCACGGTGACGACGAGGATGATCGCGCCCAGCGCCGCGAACTGGCTGCTGCGGATGACCGTCATCATCACGACGGACGACATCACACCGGCGACCGGCAGCAGCGAGGTGGCGACCGAACCCGCCCTGCCCTCGGGCAGGTTGGGAGGCGCCTCGATGGTGCGCGGCTCGGGGGAGGCCGGGGGCCGGGTGGTGCGGGCCGGCCGGTGGATCAGTCGCGTGCTCATCGTCCTTGCCTTCTCCTCGGCGTCCTCGGTGTCGCGGCCTGCGGCGCCGCGGACCGGTGGGTTCGCGGGCCCGTGGCTGCGCGGGCCTGTCGGTGCGCGGGCCGGTGGGTGCGCCGCCGGACGGGGCGGGCGGTCAGCGCCTCTGCTGGGAGAGCCGGAAGACCTCCGCCGCCAGCCGGGTGGCGGCCTCCCGGGTGTCGTGGGCCAGCAGCCCGGTGCGGATCGTCCCGCCCGCCGCCAGGTGGCGGTCGTAGGGCAGGACCCGCACGCGCGCCCCCGTGGCCTCCAGCCGCTCGGTGGCCTTCGCCAGGTCGACGCCGGAGTGCGGCACGGTCTCGCAGATCACCACCACGGTCGAGGTGGTGATGTCCCGCGGCAGCCCCCGCATCCACTCCAGCACCGCGAGCGTGCTGGCCACGCCCTCCAGCGTGGCCGGCACCGTGAGCACCCGGGCCTGCGCGGCGGACAGCGCGGTACGGGCGACCTCGGCCGGCATGGTCTCGCAGTCCACCACGGTCACCCCGAAGTAGCGGCGGGTCGACACCATGACCCGTTCGTATGCCTTGGTGCTGAGCATGGTGCCGACCTGGCCCTGGCTGGCGGGCAACAGCCAGGCGTTGCCCGGCAGTTTGACCAGATAGCCGGTGACGTCGAGCAGCGTCATCTGCGGCTCGACCAGGTCGGCGAGGTCGCCGGTGGTCCAGCGCAGGCTCTCCGCGCCGAGCCGCAGCGGCAGCGAACCGAGCGCCGGGTCGGCCTCCACCACCAGCACCGGGTCCTGCCGGTAGTGCGCGAACGTCGTGCCCAGCAGCGCGGCCACCGTCGTCTTGCCCGACCCGCCGCGGATGGACGTCACCGCGATCTGACGGCCGGTGGTGACCGGCTGCTGCAGCACCTCGGCGGTCGCGGTGGTCTCGGCGACCTCACGGGCGGCCGACGAGGAGACGGTCCGCCGCACCGCCCGCAGGGCACGCGCCGCGAACGGCTCCCCCCGGCGCGGCGCGCGGCCGGCCACGGCGAGCTTGCCGTCCACCACCGGGCGCGAGTCCGGGGCGGAGCGGGGGGCGCGGGCCCGCGGGGCGGGGGTACGCGGCCGGCCGGGGGCGGGGGCGGGGGCTGCCTGGGCCTGCGGCGGCCCCTGGGGCTCCCCCCGCGGGGGCCCCGCCGGCGCGGGCGTCCCCGCCTGCCGCGGTGTCTGCTGGGGCGTCTGCCGCGGTGCCTGACGGGAGGCCTGCTGGGGTGGCTCCTGCGGTGCCGGCTGTGGCGCAGGTTGCGGTGTCTGCTGCGGTGTCCGCTGCGGTATTTGCTGGGGCCACCCGCCCGAGGGCGGGGCAGCCTGCTGGGACGCACCGCCGCCCCTCAGGTCGCGCAGCACGTCGCTCTGCCAGTTGTCCCCGCTCGGCATCTCGCCTTCTCCCCTCCCGCGCCGCCGTCCGGTCCCGTCCCGCCAGGAACGGCGACCGGCCGGCGTCCGGTCTCCGACGTACCGGACGTGCCATGTCAGAACTTGTCGAGCAGCTGCCCGTAGATCCCGAACGCCCCGAGCGCGAGCGGGAACAGGCCGATCACCCCGATGGACTCGATCAGGTCGGCGAACCTCCGCAGCCGCACCCGGACATGCTCGGGCGGCTCCACCGCCAGCACCAGCAGCGGCAGCAGCGCCGCCGCCCCGAGGAGGGCCAGCGCGCCGGCGCCTCCCGAGTGGCCGAGCCACAGCACGGCGAGGCGCACGACGATCAGCCCCGCCGCCCCGAACAGCGCCACCACCTCGGCGACCAGTGGAAACGCCCGGGCCCGGGAGAGCAGCACCACGGCGGTCAGCGACGCCAGGCAGACCGTCCAGACGTTCCACCCCGCCGAGGAGGTCAGCAGCCAGCCGCCCGCCGCCGCCGACACGGCGGTGACGACGGTGGCGAGCGCCAGTCCCCGGTGGGTGGCGGCGAGGGCGTTGGCCACCTCGTGACGGCTGACCGAGGTGCCCGAGGACCGCTTGTCGTCCAGCGCGGTCAGCCCCGAGGCCATCAGCGCGAACCGTGGCAGCAGTCCCAGCAGGACCACGGAGACCACGGCCATCACCGCCCCGACCCGGTCGCCCCGGTCCTGGAGCAGAGCGACGGCCTCCCACACGACGGTCGCGAGGACGACCGCGCCGGCCCCGATCAGCCCGCCGCGGCCGAGCGGCGAACAGTGGGCGAGCAGCACCAGCGTCAGCGCCACCGCGACCGCGACGCCCGCCAGCCGGGCGGTGGGGGACCAGGCGTAGGCGTCGGCGGCGGTCCACGCCGCCATCAGCCCCAGCCCGCCCGACGCCAGCAGCAGCGCCGTGGCCAGACCCACGTTGCCCTTGCCGATCTTCGCGACCGCCGCCCCGGTGATCAGACACACCGCCGTCACGACCGCCAGCCCGACGGCCACCGCCTCCAGCGCGAACTCCCGCCGGGCCAGCAGCGCCGCGACCAGCGCGAACACCACGGCCGCCACACCGGCGGAGATCCGGCGCGCGGCGGGCCGCCAGCGCCAGGCCCGCAGGTCCAGGTCGTCCGCCACCTGGTCGGTGACGTCGTGCACCACCGGTGCCGGCGGCGCGGCATGGGCCCGCACCAGGCGCAGCACCGCGCCGTCGGGCACTTCGGCCGAGGCGAGCGTGGCGTCGTGCGGCAGCGCGGCACCGTCCGCCGTCAGCAACTGCCGCGTCGTGGGCCGGGTCGCCACCCGGTCGTCCAGCAACCGCAGGATGTCCGGCAGAAGCTGACCGATCGGGGTGTCCGACGGAAGGACCAGGTCGGCGCGCCGCCGCTCACCTATCAGAGTGACCCTGCTGAGCTGGGTCCGGAACGTCGTTGCTGCGCTCACCGCTCACCGGAACCTATCGTCGCGTCGTGACGGGCCTGGAGGGCCCCTGCAGGGACATGATCACGCGAACTCCCGTCCGCCCGCCCCACGTTCACTGCTTGTCGCCGTTCCCGCCGGGCGAAGCGGCGGGGGACGGGTTGTACAACTGCTCCTGCTGCTGCCGCTGTTTCTCCTGCTCGGCCTTCTGCTTCGCCATCGTGGCCTGGAGGAACGACCAGCCGACGCACCCGGCGCACAGCACGGCGGCGATCGCGATCCCCGCGAACACCTTCCCGAACCGCTCGTCCGCCGTCCGCCGTGCCCGCTGCGCACCGAACAGCAGCGCGTCCCGCATCCGCCGCCGGCGCACCGCCACCGACTCCAGCAGCTGGCTGTCGTAGTCCCGTGCCATTCGGTTCGTCCTGGATCGAGGATGGGGTTCGGGCCGGTCGTGGTCGGCCGGATCACCGGCGGACGTCGGCCGCCCGGGCCTGACCTGGAGCGAGAGCCGGGCTTGCGGCCCGGCCATCGCAACATAGGACATGGACGCGCCACACGTACAGTCGGGTTCCAGTAACACCGCGCTCAACACGCGCACTTGGGTGCCCGCCCGGACGCAGCGGGCACCACCTGACGGGCGCCGCCCTCGTCGCAGTCGGTGTCCGGAGGCCCCGGGCCTCGTGCGCGCACCTGTCAGGTGTCGAACTCACCGACCCACTTGGCCTTCACCAGGACCTCGGGCAGGTAGTCCGACGTGACCTCGAGCGGCATCTCCGCGTCGTACGCCAGGCACGCCATCGCCAGCGGGCCGAGCGCCACGAGGCCTTCGCTGCTGAGGGCGCGGTCCTCCTCGGCGGTCCAGTACTCCTTGTGCAGCCGCAGACTCTCCTCCAAGGCCCTGTTGAATTCCACCGGGTCCTGGCGCAGATAGCGGTGGAACAGCTCGATCGGCTGGGCGAGGACCATGACCAGCAGGTCGGGGCCGGCGATCTCCGCGTTCCGGGGCACCGCGCCGGCCGAGGCGGCCACGAGCTTCTCGCCCACGCCGCCACGGCGCAGCCAGTAGCTCTGCAGGGTGTCGATCCAGGCGTAGACGTACTCGTCGAACTCGGCGCCGGAGGCCCGGAGCAGGGAGACCGGTACCTGGCACAGTTGGGTCATGCGGTCCTGCTCACGGCAGACGACGGCCAGCCAGAACGCCTTGATCCAGTTGCCCGCGTGCGCGGCCCGGTGCGGGCCGGTGGCCGGAAGGGAGCGCACCTTGCCGGCGATCCGTGTCTCGACGTGCCCCTCGGACGCGTCGGCGGCGGCGAACAGCGCGGAACCGACCTGCATCGCCGCCACCCAGGCCCGCCAGGTCGGCGCGTACTGCGCCGACGGGTCGGTCGCGCACCGCGCTTCCGCCTCGGTGAGCGTGATCATGAACGCGAACTCGAGGTTCCGCGGGTCTTCCTCCAGTCCGTCGATCGCTTCGGCAGCGGCCTGACGGAGCGTTTCGTTCTCCTCTTCGGCACCCGCTGTCGGGTAGTCGTGACGAGTGACGATTGCGGGCACCGCGTTACTCCCTCTAGTCAATCTTGAAGTGCTTCATCGTGTAACCGACGTGTTCACCGGCGGTCTCCGCGGCCTGGACCAATACGTAGTCCAGCTTACCGTTCTTCAATTGGCTGAGGAGTTTGAGGGCCAGTCCCTTTTCGCCCGGACGCTTCATCATGTCGCTGATGGTCGCCAGGATGTATTGCGGCGTGCCCTGCTTGACCCGCATACCGCTCGAATCGTCGCCCACACCATTGATGGGGCCCACGCCGTCCCGGTCCTTCAGCACGCCGTCGGGGGCCTTGGCCTCGACGAGGAGGTGCCGGTCGCCGTTCTCGTAGATGTGGTCGAAACGCCGGTTGCCCGTGCCGGGGGGAGTGACCTCGTGAGCGTTCGGGAAATTGTCCGGAACGGCGTGGTACCGCACAACGTCCTCGCCGTATTTCTCGCTCGGCTTGGTGTTGTACTTCTCCATGCCGGCCGCTTCCTGCGCGGCTTCGACGCGTGCCGCGTTCGCCTCGCTCGGGTCGGCCTTGAACGCCCGCTCCGCCCGGTTGAGTTCGAGGGCGGCCTCGCGGTGGACGGCCGACTCGTCGAGCTTGGGCAGGTGAGCGTCGTCGACCGTGTCGCGGATGCCTTCGACGGGCTTGATGGGCTTGTACTGCTCCGCGCCGGCTGAGGGACTCGTGGTGGGGTCGTACCACTCGCCCGATTCCTTCTGCCGGAGCCGCGTCAGTTCGTGGCCGTTCTCGTCCCTGGCGGTGGCGCTCCTGCGGGTGCCGTCCGGCTCGTAGTAGCGGTCGCGCCAGACGGGGTCGTTGTTGGCCCGTTCCACCTGCTGGCGGCTGATCTCCTGCCGCTCGGCCGCGGTGAGCGGTCGTTCCTGGTCACCACGGCCCGCGGCCGCCGCGTCGTCGGCGTTGTCGGCCTGGGCACCGGCATCGCCGACGGCGTCGTCACCGGTGCGGCCGAGGTCGTCCAGCGACCCGGCGGGCGGCGGTGTCTCGCCCCCACCGCCGGTCGACACGTCGTCGGAGCCACGGCTGCCAGGCAAGTCGGCGTCACCGCCGCCCTGACCGCCCGGCCCGCCCTGACCGGTGCTGCCGGGGCCGTCGTTGCCGACGTCCGTGCGGCCGGCATCGGTCGCGGTGTGGCTCGCCGAGGGACCGGGGCCGTGTTCGCGCGCGCCTCCGCCCGGCAGGTTGTCGCCCGCGCTTCCGCCCGGCAGGTTGTCCCCGACGTTCCCGCCAGGGAGCCCGCCGCCACCGGTCCGCACGGGGATGTCGGCGCCGGCCTGCACGGGCACGTGCGCGCCCGCCTGGACGGGCACGTGCGCGCCCGCCTGGACGGGGATGTTGGCGCCGGCCTGTGCGGGGATGTTCGCGCCCGCCTGGACGGGGATGTTGGCGCCGGCCTGTGCGGGCACGTGCGCGCCCGCCTGGACGGGGATGTTGGCGCCGGCCTGTGCGGGGATGTTGGCGCCGGTCTCCACCCCGGTGTCGTCGCCGGTGCGGCCGAGGTCGCCGAGGCCGTCGTCCGCGTTGCTGCCGAGGCGGACGGTTTGGCCTCCGGCGTTGTCCGCGGCGTGGGCGGCGTTGTCGGCGGTGTGGGCGCCCGCGCCGACCAGGGCGGGTTCCCGCACCGGTGTGGGTGTGTGGGGGTTGTCCGCGCCGGCGGGCGGGTCGAGGTCGGTGCCGCCCGGCTCGCGCGGGGCGTCGTCGGCCCGCTGCACGACGTTGCCGGCGTCGTCGAGGATGTTGCCCTCGGGATCCAGGTACTGCGCCGGGGCACCCGGCTCCGTCGGCAGTTTCGTCGTGCCCTGCGGCAGCGGCACGGTCTGCTCCGGCAGTTTGACGTTGCCGTCGGGCAGCCGCGTCGCCCCGTCCGGCAGCGTCGCACCCTCCGGGAAGTCGAACGTCCCGTCGGGCAGCTTCACCGAACCGGGCGGCAGCTCGAACGCGTTCGCCGGCAGCGGCGGGATCTCGATGTTGCCGACACCCTTCAACGCGGTCGCGATGTCACCGATCTTCGACAGCCCCGCACCCGCACCCTTGGCGATGTAGGTCATCGGATCGATCGCCCTGCCCGCCGCACCCAGCACCTTCGCGACCGCACCCGCCTTGCCCGCACCCGAGACCGCACCACCCGCGCCACCGGTGAACACGGTCGTCAGCACGTTGAAGGTCACCGCGCCCGCCGCACGGGCAGGGTTCTTGCCCCACTCGTCCCACGCCACCAGCGCCTTGCCGGTCTCCTTCATCGCCGTACGCGAATCACGGATCCACGACGGCAGCTTGTCGTCCGGCAACGTCCAGAACAAGGTCCCGGCGATCGGCACCGCCGAGATCAGCAGCCCCGTGGCCAGCTGCGCGAGACCCTTCCACGCCTGCTTCATCGCCTCCCAGCCACCGAAGCCGACCAGCGTGCCCAAACCCTTGATGGTGCCCCACACACCGTCGACGATCAGCCCGTCCCACACGAACGACTTCACCCAGTGGCCGACCTCGTACCAGTGATGCTTCTCCTCCACCGGGTCACCCCAGGGAAGCTTCGCGTTCTTCATGTCACCGGCGTCGAACCCGTACTGGTCCTTACGATCCGACCCGTCACCCGCCACCATCTGCGTCCCGCCCCACAAGGCGGTGATCTTGTTGTGACAGGCCCGCTCCGCCGCCCAGAACGCCGCCACCGTCGCGGTGATGTCATCCCGGATCCGGTTGTGCTCCTCGACCTTGTCCCCGTCGTACTCCCACTCGTCGTCGTCCTCAACCGACGCCACGAACGTGGTCGCCTCGGCCTTCAACTGCCTCAGCCGGTCCACCAACGGACGAACCTCGGTCGCATACGACGACAACGCCGACGAAACCGTCTCCAGACCATCGGCGAACGTATCCGCCCGGTCCTTCGCCACCTGCGTCGTGGCGAACAGCTTCTCCGCCTCCGGCGCCTTGTAATACGCCGCCAAACCCTGGAACTGACTGTGGACCTTCGCCCCCACCGACCGCACATTCCCCGCGTCGGTCCTCAACGCACCGTAATCCGTCTCCAACTGCGCCAGATTCCCGGTGAACTGAGGTATCTGCCCCGGCTGAATCACGCCTTCCCCACCCCCGGCATATCCAGCTTCGGCGCCAGCAACGCCTTACGCTGCGCCTCCGCCGCCATCTCCAGATCACCGTTCAGATAGGCCGTCGTCGCCTCCACCGCACCCGTCAGCGACTTCCCCGCCCGCGCCGCGACGAACTGCAACTCCTTGGCAGCCTTCTCCGCGTACTGCGACAAGGCCAACGCGACCAGACCACCCGCCTGCTCACCCCCGCCACCACCCTCCGCGGAAATCGTCCCGGCACTGGTCGCCGCCGACTGCAGATGCTCACCGAACGACTTCGCGTACCCCTCCATCGACGACGCCGTCTCACCCGTCGTCTTCAGAACGTGCGAGATCCCCTGTGGCGTCAGATCCCAGTTCGGCACCGAAAACCCCCGTACTGCCTGGAAACGAACAGAAGGCCGTTCATACCCGCCGGCGTGCTCCGCCCTGGACCGCCCCGCCACGACGTGCATGCGTCCGGTGGCGGCCCAGGTGCGCGCCGGTCACCCGATGTTGTCGACCGCGGCCTTGGCGCGCTGGATCGTCGACTGCGCCGTGCCGTCGTTCTGCTCCAGCGTCGACTTGAGCAGCGCGATGATGTTCCGCACCTCCTGCGAGGCGTTGATCCACCGCTGCTCCTTGCCGTGGTATTCGTCGGCCACACCGTCGGCGACGAAGTCCGCCATCGCCGCCTTCACCTGCTGCTCACGCTGCGTGAGCAGACCTTCCAGCCGGCCCACCACCGCCTGGATGTTGGCCTGCGCGTCCGACGACGCGCCCGAATCGTAGGACCGGCGATCAGCGCCCGCACCCGCCATCACACATCACTCCCCGAAAGACGAACCCGACAGAAAGAACCCGCCGCACCAGGAAGCCGCAGCACCGGCCCCCGCCACCCTGGCCAGCACATCAACGAAAGCGCGCCGCGTCGAAGTTCGCGGCCGACATCTGCTGCCGCGCGTTGTCACCCTGCTCCTGGTCACCCGACGCGAACGCCGAATCCATCCCCGCCTGACCACCCAGAATCGCGCCCAGCGAACCGTTCAGATCCGCCGCGATCTGATCCGCCTGCGCCTTGAACTGGTCGAACATCACCCGGCCCGAACCGTTGAACTTCCCCTCCAACGGCTGCACCGCCACCACCAACTGACGCACCAACGCACCGAGATCATCACTCGAACCACGCGAATCACGCTGCAGCGTCGACAGCGTCTGCGCACCCATGTCGAACTTCATGAAGCCTCCCCCGGTCGGGTCACCGCGAGGATCACGACCGATCCGTCGCGACAGTTCTCCTCATCTTCGCCGCCCCGGCAGCGGTCGCGCAATCGAGGCCCGCAATCGTCACAGACGCACCACAACTCGGCCTGGTTCCAAGCCTTTTGGTTCCGATCGCCAGATGCGCCCTAGGGTCGGGCCCATGGGTGACATGTATGCCGTGGACCTGGCGCTCGATCTCGCGCCCACCGTGCCGGCCGCCGTGCTCGACGAACTGCGCTTCCACCTCGGCGCCCCTGACGCCCCGAGCGGCGCGGACCAGGGAGACGGCGGAGGCGAGAGCGAGGGAGACCTGACCGCTCTGCTGGCAGGGCGCGGTCCGGCGAGACGCATCGGCGGGGTGCGGACCGGGGAGCTGGTCCGCGCGCGTGACGGCTGGGCGCTGACGGCGCGGCAGGAACTGCACGCCGAGCTGCTGCCCGAACTCCACGCGCTGGTGGAGCGGCTGGCACTCCACGCCAGGACCGAGGGAGTGATCGGCCAGATCAGGTTCTACGAGGAATGGGTCCCGGAACTGCTGATCAACAGGTCCGGGACACCGGTCAGGATGCCGCTGGGTCCGCGAGGGTAGCCCCGGTGTCCTCCGGCCCTTCCTCGGGCTCGCCGAGCTGTTCCCGTATGTAGTTCCACACCACCGCGATCAGCGCGGAGGCGGGCACGGCCAGCAGGCTGCCCACGATGCCCGCCAGGCTGCCGCCCAGCGTCACCGCCAGCAGGATCACCGCCGCGTGCAGGCCCAGGCCCCGGCTCTGGATCATGGGCTGGAAGACGTTGCCCTCCAGCTGCTGCACGCCGACGATGATCGCCAGCACGATCAGCGCGTCGGTCAGCCCGTTCGACACCAGCGCGATGAGCACCGCGACGAATCCCGCGAACAGGGCGCCGATGACCGGCACGAAGGCGGAGACGAAGGTCAGCACCGACAGCGGCAGCACCAACGGCACGTCGAGGATCCACAGGCCGAGGCCGATGAGGACGGCGTCGATCAGTCCGACCAGCGCCTGCGACCGGATGAACGCGCCCAGGGTGTCCCAGCCCCGCTCGGCCACGGTGGGCACGTGGACGGCGAGCCGGCCGGGCAGCTGACGGGTCAGCCAGGGCAGGAACCGCGGGCCGTCCTTCAGGAAGAAGAACATGAGGAACACGGCGAGCACGGCCGTGACGACGCCGTTGATGACGGTCCCCACACCCGTGACGACGGCGGAGACCGTGGCCCCCATACTGTTCTGCAGACGGTCCACCGCGGAGTCGAGCGCCTTGGTGATCTCCGTGTCGTCGATGTTCAACGGCGGGCCGGCGGCCCATTCCCGCAGGTGCTTGATGCCGGCGATCACACCGTCCACCAGCTCCCCCGACTGGGACGTCACCGGCACGGCGATCAGCGCCACCACGCCCGCCGCGATCACCAGGGACACCACCGTGACCACCGAGGCCGCGAGGGCGGGAGCCCAGCCGTGCCGGCGCAGGAAGCGCGCCATCGGCCAGGTGAGCGTGGTGAGGAACAGGGCGACGACCAGCGGCCAGACCACCGGCCACATCCGGCCGAGGAGCCACAGCCCCGCCGTGACCATCAGCAGGACCAACAGCAGGTCGACGCTGGTGCGCGCCGACGTACGCAGGGCTGTGCGGGTTCGCGTGGCACTCAACCTGGCAGGCATGGAGCCACTTTAGAGGGCCGACGGCGGGACGCGCCCCCGCCTTCCGGCGAGTGCGTGAGGCGTCCGCCGCGGCACGGGCCGCCCGAGGGGCGCGGGGACCCCGGTCCCCGCGCCCCTCGGGCGGAGGCGGTCACCGGCCGGGCCGGACGCCGGGTGCGCCGAACTACCAGCCGGAGGGCTTGGCGGTGCCCATGGCGCGGGTGACGGTGATTTCGACGACGACCCGGTTCGGGTTGACCCGCGGCGTCTTGTACCGGTCGGCGTACCTGGCCTCGGCCTCGGCGACGGAGGCGGGGTCGTCCTTGACGACGGCCGTCCCCTCCAAGGTGCACCAGCACCGTCCCTCGACCTGGCCCACGGCGACGCGCGCCTCCCCGCCGGCGGCGAGGGCGGCCCGGATGTTGCGTACCTTCCGGCTGCCGCCGTCGCTGATGACACGGGCGATCCGCGTCCTCGGGTCGTAGGTGACCCCGACGGGCACGAGGTGCGGGGTTCCGTCGGGCCGGAAGGTGGTGAGGAAACAGGGCCGGCGCTCCTGCCAGAACGCGTCGTCCCCGGCGGTCGGCGGATTGTCTGTGCTCAACGGGTCGTCTCCTCGTCCGTACGAAAGGCTCGAGCGCCCGGCCGGCACGGGCACCAGGGTGTCGACCGTACGCGAGGCCGCCCCCGCCTCGGCCTCCGCGCCGGGAGACGCCGGTGGTCCGACGGCCGGAACGGACCCTGATCCGGAGCGGAAAGGACGAGGGGGAGCGGCCGGGGGGCGTGGGCGTGGGCGTGGCGGACGGTGACGGCCGGGGCGCCCCCACTACCGTCGAACGATGGGCCACAGCGCAGGCACACCCCGGAGGGACCCCGAGGGCGACGACGTCCGCACACGTCTCGTCGCGCTCTCGCGCGACTGGGCGGACGCCATCGTCTCCAACGACGTCACCCGGATCGGTGGTTTCATGGCCGAGGAGTGGGTCATCGTCTCCGCGTCGGGCGTTTCCACCAGGGAAGATTTCCTCTCCCTCGTCGCCTCCGGGAACCTGCGTCACTCGGCGATGACCGCCATCGGCCTGCCGAGGATCCGTGTCCACGGCGCTGCCGCGGTCCTCACGGCACGGGTGACGAACACGGCCCATTACCTGGGCGAGCGCTTCGACGCCGACGAGTGGACGACGGACGTGTTCGTGGAGCGGGACGGCCGCTGGCTGTGTGTGCTGAGCCATGTCACGGCGGCGGCCCCGGACCCGGACTGAGGTCCGGGGCCCGCACGGGCGATGGCCCCGCGGGGAGCGGCGCATGGCGTCACTCCGCCGGGGTGCCGATCCGGAGCCGGTTGCCGTCGGGGTCGCGCAGCTCGATCTCCCGCGCCCACGGAAGCTCCTCTGCCCGCACACCGAACTCGGAGGCGACGGCCTCGACGTCGTGGACGCGGAGATAGACCAACGTGCCGGGGCGGGCATCCCCCGTGTGCTCCGACAGGAACAGCCGCACCCGGCCCCGGGCCACCTCGACGAACGCGGGAAGTCCCGGTTCGAAGCGGTGCTCCCATTCCTTGGCGAAGCCCAGCCGCTCGTACCAGGCGACCGCCGCCGCGACGTCCCCGACGCGAAGGATGGGGATGACCTCTTCGTCCATCCGGTCATCGTCGCAGATCTTCCGGGACCAGGGCCGTCGTCGGCCGATACCGGCCGGGAGGGGCCCGGCGCGGCCCGGAGCTCCCGTCAGCCGCGGTGGAGGGTGGCGGCCAGGTGGTGCAGCGTCGCGTGCGCCGGGAGCAGCGACGGCCCGTACCACGTGATCAGCCGGCCGCTGAGCAGCCGGGTCGGCGTGCGGCGGAAGGCCTCCGGACCGTCGTCGGCGGTGAACACGTACGGTTCGTCCGGCAGGAGGACGGCGTCCACCCCCGGTCGGTCGATCTCCTGAGGCGTGGTGTGCGGATAGCGGTCCGGGTGCTCGGCGAAGGCGTTGGCGAGACCGGCACGGCGCAGCAGGTCGCCGGTGAAGGTGGACCGCCCGACCACCATCCAGGGATCGCGCCAGACGGGCACGGCGACGGTCGCGGACACCGGGGGGAGGGGCCCGCTCCAGAGCGACCGGGCCGTGGCGAGCCAGTCCGGCACGGGCGCGGCCAGCGCCTCGGTGAACAGCCGTCCGAGCGAATGGAGGGCCTGGGGGAGGGTCTCGACGACGGTCACCCACACCGGGATCCCCGCGGCCCGCAGCCGGACGACGTCCCGCTCGCGGTTCTCCTCCTTGTTGGCGATCACGAGGTCCGGGCGGAGCCGCGCGATCGCCGCGCGGTCCGGGTTCTTGGTGCCTCGCACCCGTGCCACGTCGAGTCCGGAGGGACGGCCGCACCACTGGGTCGCACCGGCCAGAACGTCAGGAACGCTCTCGGCGACCGCCTCCGTGAGGGACGGCACCAGGGACACCACGCGTCGAGGCGGCCGGGGCAGGGGCACGGGCGTGCCCATGTCGTCGTGGTACGTCGGCACCGGCGTTCCTCCCGGGTGGTGGTCCTGTCACCGTACGCCCTGGCCGGCGGGCGGCGCGGGGACGGTGGTCCCACGCCGCACCGGCGGCGAGGCCGACCGTGCCCAGTCTCCGGCGGTGCGGTCTCCGCCCGATGCCGTCCTTCCGGACAGGTGACCCTCTTCCCGACCGGCCACCGCCGGATCCGGCCGGCCCCGCCGCGCCGGGCGGGACCGAGCCGCGCGGACGTCTCGGCGCCCTCGGCGGCGGCCGCTCCGACCTGCTCCCGGCGGGGAGAAAAGCCGGGTCAGGCGTCATAACCGACCTTCGCTCTCCTCGTTTCCTCTCATGGATGCCGGCAAGTCCCGGGCATCGTTCACCCCGTCGGATTGGAAGTTCCCACGTGAGGCCTCAGGCCACCGACACGCGTCAGATCGTCGAACAGCGCTGGACGGCCGACCGTGCCAGAACCGGACGCACCCTGACCGTGTCGACCGCCGTGCACGCGGCCACCATCCCCCACACAGGCCGGTACGACCGTCCGGGCCGGCACGACATCCCCGTCCTGCGTGCCGCGCTCGCCGCGGCCTCCGAGGACGTCGTCATCTACGACCTGGACGGCATCGGCCGCCAGTACACCGCCTTGTGCGCCGAACTCCCCGGTCTCGCCGTCCGGTTCGCGATGAAGGCATGCCCGGTGGACGAGGTGCTCGGCCACCTCGCCCGGCTCGGTTCCGGCTTCGACGCGGCCGGCCCGCAGGAGATCGCCCAGGCGCTGCGCACCGGGGCGGCGCCCGAGCTGATCCACTACGGCAACACCGTCAAGTCCGACCGCGACATCGCCGAGGCCTACCGGCTGGGCGTGCGGGACTTCGCCACCGACAGCCTGGAGGACGTCGCCGCGATCGCCCGACACGCCCCCGGAGCAAGGGTCTTCTGCCGGATCGCCACCACCGGACACGGGGCGTTGTGGGGCCTGAGCCACAAGTTCGGCTGTTCGCCCGAGGACGCCCTGCGGGTGCTCGGTGCCGCCCGGGCCGCCGGACTGGTGCCCTCCGGTCTGTCGGTGCACGTCGGGTCCCAGCAGATGACGGCCGGGGCCTGGAGCGAGGCGATCGAGACACTGGCCGCCGCGCTGGAGGAGCTCAACCGGCACGGCATCGTCCTGGACCGGATCAACCTCGGGGGCGGACTGCCCGCCCTCGGTGTCCTCGACCGGCGGGGCCGGCCGCTGGAACCCCCGCTGGACACGATGTTCACCGTGATCCGCGAAGGCATGGAGCGACTGCGCGCCGTCAACGCCGCCCCGCTGGACTTCCTGCTGGAGCCCGGCCGCCACCTGGTCGCCGACCACGGCGCGATCCGTGCCCACGTCGCCCGGCTCACCTCCCGCCACCGGCTCGACGGCACCCGTGAGGACTGGCTCTACCTCAGCTGCGGGAAGTTCAACGGCCTGTACGAGATGGACCAGTTGCAGTACCCACTGGAGTTCCCGACCCACCACGGCGGGCAGTTCGTCGACGCCGTGGTGGCCGGTCCGACCTGCGACAGCGACGACGCGTACGCCCGGGACGGCAGGGTGCGGGTCCCGTGGGCCGTCGCCTCCGGAGACCCGGTCTGGGTCCTGTCCTGCGGTGCGTACGCCGCCGCCTACGCCACCGTGGGGTTCAACGGCTTCGCGCCGCTGCCGTACTCCTGCGTCGGCGGCCCCGTTCCCGACGGAGAAGGCGCGTGAGCGACATCCTGATCCGGCTGCTCCGGGAGGAGGACTGGGAGGAGGTGGTCACGCTGGAGGAACGCGCCTACGCGGCGAGCGGCCTCTCCGAGGGAGAGGCGGCGTTGCGCTCCCGGCACGGTGCCTCGCCCTCGACCTGCTTCGTGCTGGAGCACGCCGGCGGCTTCGGCGGCTACCTGCTCGCACTGCCGTACCCGCCCCTGCGCTGCCCGGACCTGGGCCTCGCCGAGGAAGGCGCTGGGGAGGGAAGCAACCTGCACCTCCACGACCTGGTGATCGCCGAGCAGACACGCGGCCAGGGCCTGGGCCGCCGGATGCAGCAGCGACTGGAGGAGACCGGGCGGGCGGCCCGCTACGAGACGCTCTCCCTGGTCTCCGTGCAGGGCTCGCGGGAGCTGTGGAGCAGGCTGGGCTACCGCGGGCGGCCCGATGTCGGGCTGCCCGCGAGCTACGGGGCCGACGCGCTCTACATGGCGAAGCCCCTGGGAAGCGCCGGGGCCTCTGCCGGCGCCTCTGCCGGGACGCCTGCCGGGGCCTTCGCCGGGACACCTGCCAGGACGTCTGCCGGGACGACGCGGAGCTGAGCGTGCGGCAGGCGCCAGGCCCGGCCGTCCGCGAACGGCCGGGCCCGCCCGCGGCCCCAGGGCGCTTCCCAGCGCTTCCCCGGGCCGCCGGCGCGCCGCCGGCCGGGGGAGCGGGGCCGACGCACGGTCAGTGCCGCCAGCGCACCGCTTCGATGACGTCAGTGTCCGTGTGCGTCGCGAACAGCTCCGCCTCCGCCCGACGGACGGCGAGCACGGCCTCGTAGAGTTCCCGGCCGAGTGCCTGCCGCAGCAGCGCGGACTTCTCGTACGCGTCGGTCGCCTCCGACAGGCTCGCCGGGAGACGCTCGGCGGCGCCGAGGGCGGCGGGGTCGCTCCGGGTCTCGGGGGGCAGGGGCAGCCCGGCGTCGAGACCGGCGAGTCCCGCCGCCAGCACGCCGCCGATCTCCAGGTACGGGTTGGCCGTGGCGTCGAAGCACTTGAACTCGGCGTTGGCCTGGCCGGCGGTGGAGCCGGCGATCAGGCGAAGCGCCGCCTCACGGTTCTCCAGGCCCCAGCAGCGGTAGGCCCCGGCGAAGTGGGAGGGGACCAGGCGCAGGTAGGACGCGACGCCGGGCGCGCCGAGGGCGAGCAGGGCGGGCAGCTCCGCCAGTACGCCGGCGAGGAACCGCTCGGCGTCGGGGTGGAGCCCGTGGCGGCCCGGACCGCCGTGCCCGAGGTTCCGGCCCTCCCGCCAGAGGCTGAGGTGCAGGTGGCCGCCGTTGCCGATCGAACCCTCGGTGAAGACGGGCGCGTACGAGACCCGCAGACCGTGCCGGGCGGAGACGGCCCGGATGGTGTGGCGCACCAGCATCGTGGTGTCGGCCGCCTCGACCGGCCCCTCGGCGGCGACCGAGACCTCGAACTGCCCGGCGGCGTACTCGGGATGGATCTGCAGCACGTCCAGCCCCTGCGCGGTGAGGGCGCGCGACAACGCCCGCAGGTAGTCGGAGTGCTCGATGAAGCGGGTCATCCCGTACCCGGGCGCGAGAGTCGCCGGTTCCCCGGCGGCGTCGGCCACCACCCACTCGATCTCGATCCCGGCCCGCACCGAGAACCCGCGCCGCTCGACCGCCTCCGTGGCCCGGCGGGCGAAGCCTCGCTGGCAACCGGGGTGCGGGGCGCCGTCCTGGGTGTAGCGGTCGGCCGGTGCCCAGGCCCAGCCGGGCTGGGCGGCGAGCGGGGTGAGCCGGTCGAGGTCGGGGACGAGCCGCAGGTCGCCCGTCGCACCGGTACTCGACGGCGCGGTGGTGAAGGAGTCGTCCACCAGGGCGACGTCGAAGCAGGGTACGGCGCCGACACCGTACTCGGCGGCGTGTACGAGCCGGGCGAGCGGGACGGACTTCACCCGGGTGAGCCCGGAGTTGTCGACCCAGCCGAACACCACCCCGTCGATGTCGTCGGCGGCGAGCTGGGCTTCGGCCGCCCGGGCCTGGGCGGCCCGTTCGGCCCGGGAGTGCGTGGTGACCATGCCGCCCATGCTGGTGCTCGCGGCAGTGGCGGTACCGGGAATCGGCCGGGGGTTCACTCGTCCGTGAACGGCCGGGGCGGCGACGCGACGTCAGTGCTCCGGCTCGGGCCGGCGGGTCGCGTGACCGGTCAGGCGTGCCGGAGACAAAGGGTTCCCCATTGGAAGCCCGCGCCGATCCCGGACAGCACGTAGGCGTCCCCCGGGAGCAGGGAGCCTTCGGTGATGGTGGTGTGGAGTGCGGTGAACAGGCCGGCCGAACCGGTGTTGCCCAGTCGGTCGATGGTGACGGGGGCACGTTCACGGGGGACGCCCAGGGCGGCCATGGTCTCCGTGAGGATGTTCAGGTTGGCCTGGTGCAGGAAGAAGTGCCGGACCTGGTCGATCGGCACGCCGGCGTGGTGGGCGGCGCTGGTGATGCTCTCGGGCAGGCGTGTGGTCGCGGTGTTCCAGACGGCGCGGCCGTCCATGGACAGGTAGTGGTCCCCGGCCGCGACGGTCGCACTGCTGGCGGGCAGCCGGGAGCCTCCGGCGCAGATCTGGACGTCGTAGGACAGCTGGGAGCCCAGGCTGTAGGAGAGCAGGCCCGCACCGGGGGTGTCGCGGCGGGTCAGGACGACGGCTGCCGCGGCGTCCCCGAAGAAGACACCGGTGGTGCGGTCGCCGGGGTCGGTGACCCTGGAGGCGCAGTCGGCCGCGAGGAGCAGGATGGTGGTGATGGAGGGGTTCTGCAGGAGGTGGGCGGCGATCAGCATGGCCTGGATGCCGGAGGCACAGGCGGCCTGGGTGACGTCCAGGGACAGGGCGCGGTGGGCACCGAGGGCGTCCTTGACGATCAGCGCGGTCGACAGGAGCGGCTGGTCCCCGGTGTAGCTGGCGACGACGACCGCGTCCAGCTGGGCGGGCCCGACGCCGGCGGCGGCCAGGGCCGGGTGGGCGGCGGCGATGCACATGTCGGAGGTCGCCAGGCGCGGGGCCAGACGGCGGCGTTCGCGGATACCGGTGCGGCTGGTGATCCATTCGTCGCTGGTGTCCAGGGTGCGGGTGAGTTCCTGGTTGGTGACGACCGTCGGTGGCAGGTGCATCCCGGTTCCGGCGATGGCGAACGGCACGGACAGGCCGGCACCGGTCTGGTGGAACAGGGTCTGGTCCAGGGCTACGGTCACGCAGCGGCGCTCCGCTCGGGCGAGTCCGGTGCGCCTCGGAGAATGTCCATGGGCCGTTCCTTTCTCTTTCGGCGCGTGAATTCCCGGCGCCTGGGGCCGGGCGCATTCCCGCGCCGCCGCATCGTCTCACGGGATACGGATCTCAAGATCACTCATTAATCAATGAGGGTGAGAAAAGCTATGACTGCTTGACGTCGCACTGTCGGGAAATATTTGTCGTGCATCGCATGGACACGACTGGGTGCGGAGGGCGGATACTGGCGGTGAATCGGTTTTCTTGTGCCTTCGCGGAGGGGCCGATGCGGCACGACCAACGGGACGGACGGGACGGACGCATCGCGAATTCCCTGCTCGCGTTGTTGAGCCGGGAATGGATCGGCGTGCCGGTCGCGGTGCTCGTGGCGGGGGCGGGCGCGGGGCCGGCCGCGGCGGGGACGGCGTGGGCGACGGCGCTCGGCGGCCTGGCGATGGCCGTCGGCGTGCTGCTGGCGGCGGGAGCCGTACGTCACCTGGTCCTGATGGCCCGCGAGCGGCGGGAGAACCCCCCGCCGGGGCGGCTGGTGGATGTGGGTGGCCGGAGGATGCACGTCCTCGCCGAGGGGGAGGCCCAGGGCGGGCCGACGGTGGTCTGGATGCCCGGCGGGCACGCCCCCGGTGAGGACTGCCGGCCACTGCACACGATGCTCTCCGCCCGGACCCGGTCGGTGCTGATCGACCGGTTCGGCACCGGATGGAGCGATACCGGGACCTTCCCGAGAACGACGGCGGGCGAGGCGGAGGAGCTGCTGACGGCGCTGGAGGGAGCAGGGGAACAGCCGCCCTTCGTGCTGGTCGGCCATTCCCTCGGCGGATTGCTGGTCGCGAACGCGGCCAGGCGCCGGCCGGACCTGGTGGCCGGGCTCGTGCTGCTCGATCCGACGCCCCCGGAGGCCGTCGCCTTCGCGCCGCGGGCCCGCCGGCTCACCCGGATACGACGCGGGTTCCTGCTGACGGCGGTGCGGCACCTGTTCGGTGCCCACCGAGGCCTCGGGAACCGGGCCGGGCAGAGCTGCGCCGCGGCGTCGGTCTTCGCCGAGCTGTCGCCGTCCGGGCTGGCAAGGGTCGGCTGGGAGACCGTGGTGTACGACGGGGATCTCGGGGACCTGCCGCTGGTGCTGGTGATACCCCGGGACCTCGCCGGTGGCGAGGCGGTGCTCGCCGGGGCCCGGGACGCCGCCGAGGCCGAGCGCATCAGCCGCTTCTACCTCCGGACCAGGGTCCGGTACCTGGCGGCGTCGACGGCGTCCCGGCTGGTGCACTCACCGGAGGGAACGGGCCACGGCTTCCCTCACGAGGCGCCCGCGTTCGTGGCCGGCGTGGTCGGGGACCTGGTGCGGGAGCTGCGCGGGAACCGCCCCTGACCGCCTGCCGGTCAAGGGCTGCTCCGCCGGGGCGGGGGAACGCGCAGGGACGGCACGCAGGTGAGCAGCGTCCGGGTGTAGGGGTGCTCCGGCGCGCGCAGGACGGTGTCGGTGGGGGCGGTCTCGACGATCCGGCCGTGCCGCATGACCGCCACGGCGTCGGAGACGTGACAGACCGCCGGCAGGTTGTGGCCGATGAACAGCACGGTCAGTCCGAGCCGCCGCTGGAGTTCGCGGATCGTGTTGAGGACGGAGGCCTGCACCGAGACGTCGAGCGCCGAGGTGATCTCGTCGGCGATCAGCAGGCCGGGCTCGACGGCCAGTGCGCGGGCGAGGGCGACCCGCTGGCGCTGACCTCCGGACAGCTGCCGCGGCAGGCGGCCGGCGAGCCCGGGGTCCAGGCCGACGAGGCCGAGCAGCTCGGTGACGCGCTCGGCGCGGGTGGCCCGGTCGAGCCGGCGGAAGACGGTGGCCGCTTCGGCGAGCGCCTGGCGGACCGTCATCCGCGGGTCGAGCGCGGTGTCCGGGTCCTGGAGGACGATCTGGACGAGGCGGCCGAGCCGGCGCCGGTCGCGGACGGTGCGGGTGCGGACCTCCCGGCCGTCGACCAGGATCCGGCCGCCGTGCACGGGCACGAGGCCGACGACCGCGCGGGCCAGGCTGGACTTCCCGGAGCCCGACTCGCCCACGAGCCCGAGCGTGGTGCCGGACGGGATCTCCAGCGAGACGCCGTCCACGGCGGCGGGGGAGACACGGGGGCCGGGGTGGCGGACGGTCAGGTCGGTCACCTGGAGGGAGGTCATGACGACGTCACCGACTCCGGGGCAGCCGTCACCGGCACGGGAAGCCAGCAGGCGACCTGGTGGCCGGCGCCGAGGTCCTGCAGCGGGGGAGACTGCTCGGCGCAGAGATCCTGGCGCCGTGGACAGCGGGGCTCGAACGGGCAGCCCGGTGCGGGCGCGCTCGGGTCGGGCGGTGCGCCCTCGATCGTCGGCAGCGGCCGGTCACGGTCGGCGGCGAGGTCCGGCACCGAGGCCGCCAGCGCCCGGGTGTAGGGGTGCCGGGCGCCGTCGGCGAGCCGGCCGGCGGGCAGGGACTCGACGACGGTGCCCGCGTACATCACCAGGACCCGCTCGCAGACGTCGCGCACGAGGGCGATGTCGTGGCTGATGAACAGGAGCGCGGCGGAGGTGTCCCGCCGGATGCCAGTGAGCAGCCGGGTGATCTGCCGCTGCACGGTGACGTCGAGCGCGGTGGTCGGTTCGTCGGCGATGATCAGCCCCGGCCGCACCATCAGCCCCGAGGCGATCATCACACGCTGACGCTGGCCGCCGGAGAGCTGGTGAGGACGTGCGCGCAGCAGCGCCGGGGGCAGGCCGACCCGGCGCAGGGCGTCGGCGGCCTCCACGGCGGCCCGCGCACGGCTCGCGCCGCGGTGGGCCCGGACGGCCTCGGTGAGCTGGGTGCCGATCCGCAGGGACGGGTTGAGCGCCGAGGCCGGGTTCTGGAAGATCATGGCCAGGCCTGTCGCGAGGTGCCGGTCCCGTTCCCTCGGCGCCAGGGTGGCCAGGTCGGCTCCGAGCAGGCGCAGGGTGCGCCAGGAGACCCGGGCGTCGTGCGGGAGCAGGTCGGCGACAGCGAGCGCGGTGAGCGACTTGCCCGACCCCGACTCGCCGACCAGCCCGACGGCCTCGCCCGGCCGCAGCGAGAGGCTCACCCCGCGCACCGGCCGGATCGTGCCGCCCGGGGTGGGGAGGTCGACGGTGAGGTCCTCGACCTGGAGGACCGCCCCGTCCTCGGCGGGGCCGCAGCCCGGGCCGGGCGCCGGTGCGGGTGTGCGCGACGCCGGGGCGCGGCGGGCGACGCTCCCGGCCAGGACCTCGCCGAGCATCTGGAAGGCCAGCGCCGCGTAGAGGACGGCCAGGCCCGGGGCCAGTGCGGGCAGTGGCTCGGCGTAGATCCGGTCGAGCCCCTGGCTGAGCAGCAGCCCCCAGTCGTAACCGGGCGGCTGGACGCCCAGACCGAGGAAGCTCAGCCCGGAGAGGGCGACCAGGGTGGTCCCCGCCGCCGTGGTGGTGCTCAGGAGCAGCGGCTCGGCGATGTTGGGCAGGACGTGCCGCCACAGCAGCCGGTGGCGGCGCAGGCCGAGGACCCGGGCCGCGGCCAGGTGGTCGGTGCCCGCCACGCCGGCGGCGAGGGTCTGGGCGAGCCGGGCGAAGCCGGGGACGCCGGCGGCCGCGAGGGCCAGCACCGCCCCGGCGGCGCCCGCGCCGAACACGACCGCGAGGAACATCGCCACGAGGAGCGCCGGGAAGGCGAGCAGCAGGTTGGTCAGCCCGGCGGTCAGCCGGCGGCCGCGCCGTCCGAGGACGGCGGTGCAGGCCCCGACGAGGATTCCCGAGCCCGCGCCGAGCAGCACCGCCGCCAGCGCGAGCAGCAGGGACGGCCGGGTGGCCGCCAGGACCCGGGCGAGCAGGTCCCGGCCGAGGCCGTCGGTGCCGAAGGGGTGGGCCGCGGAGGGGCCCTGGAGCACGGCCGAGGGGTCCGGGCGGTCGGCTGCCGCGCCCCAGACCAGCGGGCCGGCCAGGGCGAGCGCGACGAGCGACGCCAGCATGACCGCGGTGACCCAGGCCATGGGCGAGTGACGGAGGCGGGAGGGCAGGCGCACGGTCACATCTCCCGGATCGCCGAACGGGGATCGATCACGGCGAGCAGCACGTCGACCAGGAGGCCGGCGAGCAGCACGGTGGTGCCCAGCACCAGCACCATCGCCTGGACCACCGGGTAGTCCTGCGCGACCACGGACTGGGCCATGGCGGAGCCGATGCCGGGCCAGGCGAAGACCTTCTCGACCAGGACGGTGCCGGCGATAAGGGCGGGCAGCAGGCTCCCGGCGACGGTGAGCGCGGCGGTGGCCGTGTTCGGCGCCACGTGCCACAGGTAACGGCGTGCGGGGGACAGCCGTTTGCTCCGGGCGGTGCGCAGGTAGTCCTCGCCCAGCACCTTCAGCGCCTCCACCCGGACGATGCGCAGCAGGACGGCGGTGGGGGCGAGGGAGAGCGCCAGGACGGGCAGGACGAAGGACCCGACGCCCGCCGCGCCCGCCACCGGGAGCCACTGGAGGCCGACGGCCAGCAGCGCGGTGAGCCCGGCGGCCAGGACGAAGTCCGGCACTCCGGCCAGGGCGGCGGTGACCGTGGTGAACGCCAGCTCGGTGCGCGGGCGGCGGCCGTCGCGGGTGCGGACGGCGGCCAGCAGTCCACCGGGCAGGGCGACGGCGAGGGTGACCACGAAGGCGAGCCCGGCGATCTCCAGGGTGGCCGGCAGCCGGGTGCGGATCAGCTCCACGACCGGTGTCCCGGTGACCAGGGAGGTGCCGAGGTCGCCGTGCAGGAGGCCGCCGAGGTAGTGCCGGTACTGGGACAGGAACGGCGCGTCGAGCCCGAGGGCGTGTCTGCGGGCGGCCACCAGGTCGGGGGCGGCGTCGACGCCGAGCGCGGCCCGGACCGGATCGCCGGGGACGAGCCGGATCATCGCGAACGACGCGGTGAGGACGAGGAGGAGGGAGAGCAGCAGCCGCACGGTGCGGCGGCCGAGGAACAGCGTCCAGGGATGTCGCAGCAGCTGGGGTACGGACATGGTGGGCCCCCGGTCACTGTTGTGGGCGGTCACGGATGTGGGCGGTCACGGGCGTCGGCGTGCGCCGGGGTCGGCGGTCACTGGTGGAGGCGGATGCTGGTCGGGACGAGCCGGCCGCCGAAGGTGGTGGCGAAGGTGGTGCGGTGGCCGTACACGCCGCTTTGGCCTTCGGCGATCGGCAGCGCGTCGGCCGAGCGGAAGAGCGCGGCGGCGGCCCGGTTCCAGGTGTCGCAGCCCGCCGTGTCGGTCTTCCGGAGGGCCCGGGCGACCAGGGCGTCGTACTCGGGGTTGGTCACCGCCGCGAAGTTGAGGCCGCGGGCGGGGGCGGGGCCGGAGAAGAAGGGGACGAAGCCGACCGGCAGGGCGAAGCCCGGGGTGCTGCCGACCACCACGTCGAAGTCGGCGCTCCGGTACATGGCGTTGACCAGGGCGGGCAGGCTCTCGGTGACCAGCTCGACGTCCGCGCCGAGCGCCGTCCAGTCCCGGGCCATCAGCTCGGCGACGGACGGCAGGGTCGGGCCGAGGTCGGGGCTGGTGATCAGGCGGATCCGGAGCGGGCGGCCGTCCTTGGTCAGCCGGCCGTCGGCGGACCGGGTCCAGCCGCCGGCCCGCAGGGCCTCGGCGGCGTCCTGGGAGGGCAGGTGCGCGTCGGCGAGGTCGGCGTGGCAGAGGGAGCCCTCGGCGCCGAAGTCGGCCGCGGGTCTGCCGTTGCCGCCGACGGCCACGTCGGCGAGCCCCCGGCGGTCGAGGGCGGAGACCATGGCGCGGCGGAGGACCGGGTCGGCCAGGGGCCGGCCGGGCCGCTGGTTGAAGAAGGTCAGCCCCACGACGGTGGGCACGTCGGTGACGGCCAGACCCCGGCCGGTGAGCCGGGCGCGGTCCGGCCCGCTCACGTGCGCGATCTCGACGCCCCCGGTGAGCAGCAGGTTGGCCGCGGTGGAGGCCTGGGGCACCACCGAGAGCACGATGCGTGCGGGCAGGCCCGGCTCGGCGGTGGTCGCCCCGGCCGGTCCCCAGGAGTACCCGTCGCGGACGGTGAACTCGTACGGCCCGCCCGGGGTGTAGCGGGTCAGCACGTAGGGGCCGGTGCCGTGGGTGGTGCGGTCCAGTGACAGGGGCCGGTCGAGCCCGGCGGGACAGACGATCGGCAGCAGGCCGACGGTGCGGGTGAGGAACGGGAAGGGGGCCGCGGCGGTCACCGACACCGTCGCGTCCCGGTCGTCGGCGCTCGCGGTGAACGGGACGCTCGGCAGGACGGTCCGCGCGCCCGCGAGCTGGTGCGCCGGGTCGCCGGCGTAGGTCAGCGCCCTGGCCACCGCCGAGGCGGTGAGGGGGGTGCCGTCGGAGCAGGTGATACCCGGGCGGAGGGTGAAGGCGGCCGTCGTGGCCGTGGCCCGCCAGGAGGCGGCCAGGCCGGTGACCAGGGCGCCGTCGGGGGCCAGGTTGACCAGCGAGTCGTAGGCGTAGTGGGCCTGGGAGGCGCCGAAGGTGGAGTACGGGTCGAAGCTCGGCGTCTCGCTGGACTGGGCGATCCGGACGGTGCCGTGGTCCACCAAGGGGGTGGTCGTCGAAGAAGCGGCGCCGTCGCGGCAGCCGCTCAGGGCGACGGCCGAGGCGGTGAGGGCGGCCATCAGGACGACCGGAGGGGTGCGTCGAGGCATGGCGTCATGGTGCCACCGGGGATTCGCGGTGATAAGTCAACCAACGAGTGCGGCATAAACGTTCGAATTGACGGGAGAATGCTGCGCGCGAATATAAGCGTGATGATCGGACAATCGCAGGTCGTGCTTACACGCAGGAGTGAACCCGGGGGCCGCCATTTGGCTCAGGTGGGCCTGGTTCGACTACGGTGATCACTGGATCGGACGGTGCATTCCGTTGTCCGGGAATTCGCTTCGCCAGGTGAATCCCGCACTTCCGGAGGGAATGCTTTATCCGCCCGGCTGTGCGCTGTTCCGGTGGTTGCCTTATCCGGGTTCCCTGTCATACGTGTACGTAGAGGATGGAGCATCATGCCGCCCGTAGTACCGCCCTTCCTGATCGGTCTCATCGCCGCGCCGCTGACCAAGCGCCTGCTGAAGCCCCTGGTACGTGGAGTCATCAAGGCATCCGTCGGCATCGCGATGGAGGTGAAGAAGGCGGCTCATGAAGCCGGGGAGAACATCCACGACCTCGCGGCCGAGGTGGCCGCCGACGTGGTGGCCGCCCAGATCGCCGCGGGCGGCATCCAGGCCCCCGCCGTCGACGACGCGCACGCCGCCGGTGGAGACGCCAAGGACGAGGCCGCCGACATTGCCGAGAAGGGCGCGAGGATCCCGAAGACCCGCGCGACCGCCGCCGCCGCGAAGGCGCGCTGACGACCCGTCGGGTTCGGCGGCCGCCGCCGGGCGCGCATGTCGACATCCGTGCGACGCAACGCGCCCGGGCGGTGGCCGTCCGCGGGCCGTCCGCCCGTAGACCGTTCGTCCGTGGGCCGTTCGTCCGCGGGCCGTGCGCCCGGCGGGCCGCTCGTCCGTGGGCCGTGCGCCCGCAGGCCGTCCGCCCGCAGGCCGCTCGTCCCCGGCCGTGCGCCCACCGGCCGTGCGCCCGCAAGCCGTTCGTCCGTGGGACGTCCGTCCTTACAGAAACAGCCGCTCCGAATTTTCCGCCCTGTCGCCGTGATCCGTCGTGTCCGTGACGGGTTTTCGTGACCTCTGCAAATAGGTGAACCAACACAATGCCATCGCTCCTGGGTGCCCCAGCCGCATTCCGCTCCGCGGAAGCGACTGCGAGCCCGCGCTCGGTCATTCCGGGCCGCCAGCGCTGGGACGTCAAGCTGGTGCTCGGACGACCCCGGACGGCCGAGATCCTCGCCGCAGTGCTGCGCCGCGTTCCCGGGATCACCGAGGCCCAGGCGAACCCGGTCACCGGCGGGCTGCTCGTCCGGCACGACGCGCGGCTGCGCGCCACGGAGGTCGGCCGGATCGTCCGCGGCACCGTCGTGCGGGTCGCGGAGAATCCGACCGGGGCGGGCCGTCCGGCGGCGGTCCGGTCCACATCCGCGCCGGCCCCGCGGGCGGGCCGCGGCCCGGTCGTGCGCCCGGTGCTCGCCGTCGGCGGTGGTGTCGCGGCCGGGGTCGCGCTGATCAAGGGGTCGGCGCCGAGCAGGCAGCTGGTGGCGGTGGGCGGGGTGGCCGCCGCGACCGCGGTGATCCTCCGGAAGGCCTGGCGCGGAACGGCCGGCGCTTCCCGGGACGCGGCCGGGCCCGGTGCCGAACGCCATCCCCTGCTGGAGATCGCCGGACCGCACCGACGCCGCCTCCACCGGGCCGCCGCCCTGTCCGTCGCCTGCCAGGCGGCGGAGGTGGCGCTCGGCACCCTCCTCGGCTGGACCGGCCTGGTGCTCATCAAGGGCGAGGCCGCTCCGCTGGCCCGGCTGGGGCTGACCACCGCCACCGCACAACTCTGGGGCCTGGCAGGGCTGGTGGCCGCCGCCTGCGCCGCGGTGGCGGGTCTCTCCTACGCCTCGAACCTCCAGTGGCGCCGACTCGGCCAGGACATCGAGCACGACTGGCGCAGCCGCACCTACCGGCACGTCCAGCACCTCGAACTCGGGCACCTGGAGGGCGAGCGGACCAGCCGGGTGGCCGGCGCGCTCACCAACGACGTCGGCCAGCTGGGCGCCTTCTTCGCCGGACCCGCCAACGACGTGCTGCAACTCGCCACCAGCATCGCCCTCCTGGTACCGGCGTTCCTCCTGCTGGCACCGCAGATCGCCTGGATCGCGTTCCTGCCGATCCCGGTCGTCGCCTGGCTGTCGCTGCGCCACCAGGACAGGGCGGCGGCGGAGTACGCCGACACCGGCGAGCGCCGGGCCAGGCTGGGCAGCCAGGTGATCAACTCGCTCGAGGCCGGCGCGACCGTCAAGAGCTCCTGCACCGAGGAGTACGAGGCCGAACGCGTCGACGAGCTGAGCGAGGAGGTCCAGGAGAGCACCCGGCGGGCCGACCGGAGCACGATCCGCCACGCCGAGACCGTCCGCGCCTGCACCACCGCCTCGATGGCCGGCACCCTGCTGGTCGGAGGCCGTTCGGTGCTCAACGGCACCCTGCGCTTCGAGGTGTTCAGCCCGCTGATCGGCCTGCCCCAGATGCTGCTGATGCGGATGAGCCGGCTCGGCGGCATCGCGGACCAGTACCAGCGCACCCTCGCCTCCTACGACCGGATCCAGCGGCTGCGCGCCCTGCCCGTCGAGGCCGACGGCGGCGCCGGCACGCTCGACCCCGCCGAGGTACGGGGCGAGATCGTCCTCGACCGGGTCACCTTCGCCTACCCCGGCCGGCCGGCGGCTCTGGAGGACCTCTCGCTGACCATCCCGGCCGGGCAGGTGACCGCCATGGTGGGCGCCACCGGCTCCGGCAAGACCACGGTCGCCAAACTGCTGATGCGCTTCCAGGACCCGGAATGCGGGAGGGTGCTGATCGACGGTCAGGACGTACGGGACCTGCGGCGGCACGGGCTGCGCCGCGCCATCGGCTTCGTCGCCCAGGACCCGTTCCTCTTCGACGGCAGCATCGCCGACAACATCCGCTACGGCAGCTTCGGGGCCTCCGACGAGGAAGTGATGCGGGCCTCCGCCATGGCCGAGGCGCACACCTTCATCACGACGCTGCCGGACGGCTACGACACCCTGATCGGAGAACGCGGCGCAGCGCTCTCCGGCGGCCAGCGGCAGCGGATCGCCCTGGCCCGCGCCATCCTCAAGGACCCCCCGGTCGTCATCCTCGACGAGGCCACCTCCGCCGTGGACAACGAGACCGAGGCCGCCATCCAGCGCACACTGCGCGGCTTCGCCGCCGACCGCACGATGGTCGTCATCGCCCACCGCCTCTCCACGGTCCGCCACGCCGACCGCATCTACGTCATGGACAAGGGCGGCGTCGTCGCCGAACAGGGCACCCACGACGAACTCCTCGCCCAGCACGGACTCTACGCATCCCTCTGGCAGCTCCAGGCCGGCGAACTCGCCGCCTGACCGCAGAAAAGAAGCCGGCCCGCCCGCCGACCGCGTGACACCACCGCGGTCGGCGCGGCCCGGCACGCCCTGCGCGCCTGCCCACCCGTACTTCTGGAGGTACCCCCATGTCCCGTCGCGACGGAGACGTCCTTCCCCTGACCGCGGCCCAGCGGGAGATCTGGCTCGCCGAGCAGCGCTCCCGGACGCCGATCCCCGGCTACCGCGTCGGTGAGTGCCTGGAGATCCACGGGCCGGTCGACCCCGAGCTGTTCGACACCGCGCTGCGCCGGGTGGTCGACGAGGTCGACGCCCTGCACGTGACCTTCGCCGACGACGGTGACGGCCCGCGCCAGATCCTCCGCGAGAGCTGGGACTGGGCGCCCGTCCACCTCGACCTCGAGGCGGAGCCCGACCCGCGGGCGGCGGCCGGGGAGTGGATGGAGCGGGACCTGGCCCGTCCGCTGGACCTCGCCCGTGATCCGCTGTTCGGCCACGCGCTGATCAGGCTCTCGGCGACGGAGTTCCTCTGGTACCTCAACTACCACCACGTGGTGCTGGACGCGATCAGCGCCTCCATGGTCCGGCAGCGCGTCGGCGAGGTGTACTCGGCGCTGGCCGAGGACGGCGCCGTCCCGGCCTGCCCGTTCGGCACGCTGCGGGACCTGGTCGACAGCGACGCCGCCTACCGGTCGTCCGCCGACTTCACCGCCGACCGCTCCTACTGGACCGGGCGTTTCGCCGACCTGCCCGCCCCGACACGGCTCAGCCACACCACCGCGACCGACCCGCACCGGACCCTGCGCGTGGCCGGGGAGCGGGAACTGCGCACCCCCGAGGCCCTGCGGGCCGCGGCAGGCCGGGCCGGTGTCCGGTGGTCCCGGGTGGTGGTCGCGGCCACCGCGCTCTACGCCCACCGGCTGAGCGGCGCCCAGGACGTGGTGCTCGCCCTCCCCGTCACCGCCCGCCGTGGCTCCGGCCGCGACCTGATGTCGGTGCCCGGCACGATGTCCAACGTGGTGCCCCTGCGGCTGACCGTACGCCCGGACATGCCGTGGGGCGAACTCGTCGCCCAGGCGGCGCGGGAGGTCGAGTCGGCCGTCGCACACGAGCGCTACCGCAGCGAGGACCTGCTGCGCGACCTCGGCGCGCCCGGCGGCATCGGCACGGCGTTCCCGCTGATCGTCAACATCATGGCCTTCAACGCCAGGCCCAGCTTCGCCGGGCACCCCGCCTCGGTGCACCACTTCGTGTCGGGTTCGACCACCGACCTGGCCGTCTGGGTCTTCGACTACCGGGACGGCAACCCCCCGCTCCTGCGGCTGCACGGCGCACCGGACGCGTACGGCGACGACGACCTCGCCGCGCACCAGCAGCGACTGCTGACCCTCCTCGACACGGTCGCGGACTGCGACCCGGACCAGGAGGTGGGCCGGATCGACCTGCTCACCCCCGAGGAGCACGGCGAGGTGGCCGCCCTCGGCGCCGGGCCGGCCGCCGGAGCTCCGGCCGAGAGCCTGCCGGAGCTGTTCCGGGAGCACGTCGGGTCGGCTCCGGACCTCACCGCGCTGGTGTGCGGCGACGCCTGCCTGACGTACGCGGAGCTGGACGAGCGGGCGAACCGGCTGGCGCACGCGCTGATGGCGCGGGGTGCGGGGCCGGAGCGGCTGGTGGCGGTGTCGCTGCCGAGGTCGGCCGAGCTGGTGGTGGCGATCCTGGCGGTGCTGAAGACCGGTGCGGCGTACCTCCCGGTGGACCCGGAGTACCCCGCCGCCCGGATCGCGTACCTGCTGGACGACGCGCGGCCGGTGCTGACGGTGACCGACTCCCGGAGCGGGGAGCGTCTGCCCGAGGGCGGTGCGGTCGGGCGGCTGGTGCTGGACGATCCGCAGACGGCCGCCCTGCTGGCGGGCTGCCCGGCGACGGACCCGATGGTGACCGTCGACCCGGCCCACCCGGCGTACGTGATCCACACCTCCGGCTCCACCGGGAAGCCCAAGGGTGTGGTCGCAACCCACGGCGGCCTGCTCAACCTGCTCACCGACCACCGGCTGGCCCTGTTCGCACCGCTGCTGGAGGAGCGGCGGCGGCTGAGGGTGGCGCTGACCACCTCGGTCTCGTTCGACGCCTCCTGGAACCAGCTGATGGCCCTCTTCGCGGGCCACGAACTGCATGTCGTGGACCACGCGACCTGGACCGACCCGGACGCCTTCGTCGACCACGCGGCGCGCCACCGGCTGGACTACGTCGAGGCCACCCCGTCCTACCTCCAGGTCCTCGTCGCCCACGGCCTGCTGGACGATCCGCGGCGCCGTCCCGCGCTGGTCGCGGCCGGCGGCGAGGCCGTCCCCGAGCGGCTCTGGGAGCGGTTGCGGGCCGACGACGGGGCCTTCCGCGTCAACCTCTACGGGCCCTCCGAGTGCACCGTCAACTCGGTGACCGCGTCCACGGCCTCAAGCCCGTGCCCGGTCATCGGCCGTCCCGTCACCAATGCCCGGCTGCACGTGCTCGACGCCGCGCTGCGGCAGGTGCCCCCGGGGGTGCCGGGTGAGCTGTACATCGCCGGGGCAGGGCTGGCCCGGGGCTACCTGAACCGACCCGGCCTGACCGCGGGGCGGTTCGTGGCCGACCCGTTCGGGCCGGGCGGCACCCGCATGTACCGCACGGGCGACCTGGTGCGGTGGAACCCGGACGGCGACCTGGAGTTCCTCGGCCGCACCGACGACCAGGTCAAGATCCGCGGCTTCCGGGTCGAACTCGGCGAGATCGAAGCCGTCCTCGCCGAACACCCGCAGGTCGCGCGGGCCGTCGTCACGGTGCGCACCGACGAGGAGCCCCGGCTGGTCGCCCACGTCGTCCCCGCCGCGGGGCGGGCCGTCCGGGCGGAGGCGCTGCGGGACCGGCTGCGGGAGCGGCTGCCCGCGCACATGGTGCCGTCGGCGTTCGTGGTGCTGGACGCGCTGCCCCTGACCCCGAACGGCAAGGTCGACCGGCGGGCCCTCCCCTCACCGCAGTGGCAGCCCGCCGCGCCGGGCCGCGCCCCGCGCACCGCGGTCGAGCACCAGCTGGCCGGGCTGTTCGCCGAGGTGCTGGGCCTGCCGCAGGCCGGTGCCGACGACGACTTCTTCGACCTCGGCGGGCACTCCCTGCTCGCCACCCGGCTGGTCTCCCGGATCCGGTCCGTGCTCGGCGTGGAGCTGAGGCTGCGCGACCTGTTCGACGCCCCGACGGTGGCGGAACTGGCGGCCGTGGTGGACGTCGCCGCCGGGGCGCGCCCGGCGCTGCGGCCGAGCGAGCGGCCCGGGACCGTCCCGCTGTCCTTCGCGCAGCGCCGCCTGTGGTTCCTGCACCGCATGGAGGGCCCGAGCGCCACCTACAACATCCCGCTGGCCCTGCGGCTCTCCGGAACCCTCGACCAGCACGCCCTGCGGGCCGCCCTGGCGGACGTGGTCGAGCGGCACGAGAGCCTGCGCACCGTCTTCCCGGTGGTCGACGGCGTGCCGTGCCAGCGGGTGCTGGACCTCGACGCGGCACGGCCGCGGCTGCGGATGACCGAGACCGGCGAGCGCGACCTGCCGGACCGGCTGGCGGAGGCGGCACGGCACGGCTTCGAACTCTCCGAGGAGCCGCCGCTGCGCGCCGAACTGTTCCGGCTCGACGCAGAGGAGCACGTGCTGCTGCTGGTCGTGCACCACATCGCGGCGGACGGCTGGTCCACGGGGCCGCTCTCCCGCGACCTGGCGACCGCCTACGCCGCCCGGAGCGAGGGGGGCAAGCCCGAGTGGTCGCCGCTGCCGGTGCAGTACGCCGACCACACCCTGTGGCAGCGGGAACTGCTGGGCGACGGCGACGACCCCGACAGCCTGCTCAGCACCCAGCTCGCCTACTGGCGGGAGCGGCTGGCGGACCTGCCCGAGCGGATCGAGCTCCCCTTCGACCGGCCCCGGCCGGCGGCGATGTCCTACCGGGGCGCCCAGCGGCCGGTCCGGATCGACGCCGGGCTCCACCGGGACCTGCGCGAACTCGCCCGCGAGGGCGGAGCCAGCCTCTTCATGGTGCTCCAGGCCGGTCTCGCCGCCCTGCTGGGCAAGCTCGGCGCGGGAACCGACGTACCGATCGGCACACCGGTCGCCGGACGCACCGACGAGGCCCTGGACGACCTGGTCGGCTTCTTCGTCAACACCCTGGTGCTGCGCACAGACCTGTCCGGCGACCCGTCGTTCACCGAACTGCTGGGCCGGGTGCGCTCCGACGCGCTGGCCGCGTACGCCCACCAGGAGGTGCCGTTCGAGCACCTCGTGGAGGCGCTGAACCCGACCCGGACGCTCGCGCACCACCCGCTCTTCCAGACCATGCTCACCCTGCAGAACGCGCCCTCGGGCACCTTCGGCCTGCCGCGGCTGCGGGTGACGGCCGACCTGGTCCCCACCGGGACAGCCAAGTGCGACCTGACCTTCGTCCTGGCCGAACAGCCCGGCGCGGACGGGCTGTCGGGCGTGGTCGAGTACAGCACCGACCTGTTCGACGCGGACACCGTCAGCGGGATCGTCGAGCGGTGGCTGCGGCTGCTGCGCGCCGTGGCCGCCGACCCCGGCCGACGGATCGGCGGGGTGGACGTGCTGTCCGCCGACGAACTCCGGGCCCTGCTGCCGGCCGCTGTCGGCCAGGGCGAGGAGCTGCCGGGGAGCAGCCTGCCCGCGCTGTTCGAGCGGCAGGTGCGGGCGACCCCGGACGCGACCGCCCTCACGGACGGTGGGGCGAGCCTGACGTACGGAGAGGTGAACGCCCGCGCCAACCGGCTGGCGCACGTCCTGATCGACCGGGGCGTGGGACCGGAGCAGCTGGTCGCACTCGCCCTGCCGCGCTCGGCGGAGCTGGTCGTGGCGGTGCTCGCGGTGCTCAAGGCCGGTGCCGCGTACGTACCGGTGGACCCGGAGTACCCGGCCGCCCGGATCGCCTACCTGCTCCAGGACACCCGGCCCGCGCTGCTGGTGACGACGAGCCGGATGGGCGAGCTGCCGGGCGCGGAGCACGTGGACCGGCTGTTCCTGGACACCGCCGACCTGGACGGGCGGCCGGAGACGGACCCGGGCGTCGCCGTCGACCCGGGGCACGCCGCCTACGTCATCCACACCTCCGGTTCCACCGGCGCTCCCAAGGGCGTCGTGGTCCCGCACCGAAACGTGGTGCGCCTCTTCGACACCACGCGGGCGCTGTTCGGCTTCACCGCCGAGGACGTGTGGACCCTCTTCCACTCCTACGCCTTCGACTTCTCGGTGTGGGAGCTGTGGGGCCCGCTGCTGCACGGCGGCCGCCTGGTCGTCGTGGACCACGAGACCAGCCGCTCGCCCGGGCGGTTCCTGGAACTGCTCGTCCGCGAGCGGGTCACGGTGCTCAACCAGACGCCGTCCGCCTTCCACCAGCTGATGCAGGCGGACGCCGAGGCACCGGAGACCGGGCGACGGCTCGCCCTGCGCACCGTCGTGTTCGGCGGCGAGGCACTGGAACACGCCCGGCTGGCGAGCTGGTACGACCGGCACCCCGAGGACGCGCCGCGACTGGTCAACATGTACGGCATCACCGAGACCACGGTGCACGTCACGCACACGGCGCTCGACCGGTCCGGCACCGCCGCCGGCGGAATCGGCACCGCCCTGCCGGACCTGCGGGCGTACGTGCTCGACGACGGCCTGCGGCCGGTCGCCCCGGGCGTGCCCGGCGAGCTGTACGTCGCGGGAGCGGGCCTGGCGCGCGGCTACCTGAACCGGCCCGGCCTGACCGCCGGGCGGTTCGTGGCCGACCCGTTCGGCCCGCCCGGCTCCCGGATGTACCGCAGCGGCGACGTGGTGCGCCGTGCGGCGGACGGCGGCCTGCGCTACGTCGGCCGGGCCGACCAGCAGGTGAAGGTGCGCGGCTTCCGGATCGAGCTCGGCGAGATCGAGGCGGTGCTGGCCGCCCACCCGGGCGTCGCCCAGGTCGCCGTCCTCGCCCGGCAGGACCGGGCCGACGACACCCGGCTGACCGCCTACCTGGTGCCGGCCGCGGGCGCCGCACCGACCGCCGCCGACCTGCGGGGGCACCTGCGCGAGCGGCTGCCGGAGTACATGGTGCCGTCGGCGTTCGTCGTGCTGGACGCGCTGCCGCTGACCGTCAACGGCAAGCTGGACCACCGGGCGCTGCCCACTCCCGACCTCACCCCGACGGCCACCTCCCGCGCGCCGCGCACGCCCCAGGAACAGATCCTCTGCGAGCTGTTCGCGGAGGTCCTGGGGGTGGCGTCGGCCGGCGTCGACGACGGGTTCTTCGAGCTGGGCGGGCACTCGCTGCTCGCCACCCGCCTGGCGGCCCGGATCCGCGCGACGCTCGGCGTGGAGATGCCGCTGCGCGCCCTGTTCGAGGCGCCGACCCCGGCGGGCCTGGCCGCCGCCCTGGTGGCGGCCGGCCCGGCGCAGGCCGCCCTCGCCCGGCGCGAGCGCCCCGAGGCGGTCCCGCTGTCGTTCGCGCAGCGGCGGCTGTGGTTCCTGCACCAGTTGGAGGGTGCCGGCGCCAACTACCACATCTCCCTGGCCTGGCGGCTGACCGGAGACCTGGACCGGCGGGCCCTGGAGGCCGCCGTGGCGGACGTGGTGGCCCGCCACGAGAGCCTGCGCACCGTCTTCCCGGCGGTGGACGGCGTGCCCCACCAGCGGGTGCTGGACGTCGTGGCGGCCCGTCCGCGGCTGCGCGTGCGCCGGACCACCGAGGGTGAGCTGCCGGCCGCCATGGCGGAGGCCAAGGACCGCCGGTTCGACCTGGCGGTCGACGTGCCGCTGCGGACCGAACTCTTCGAGCTCGCGCCGAAGGAGCACGTCCTCCAGCTGGTGCTCCACCACATCGCGGGCGACGGCTGGTCGATGGGCCCGCTCGTGCGGGGCCTGACCACCGCCTACGCGGCGCGCCGCCGGGGCGAGGAGCCGCGGTGGGAGGAGCTGCCGGTCCAGTACGCCGACCACACGCTGTGGCAGCACGAACTGCTCGGCGACGCGGCCGACCCCGAAAGCCTGTTCGCCCGCCAGGCGGCCTACTGGACGCGGCAGCTGGCCGACCTGCCGCAGCAGCTCCAGCTGCCCACCGACCGGCCCCGCCCGGCCGTCGCCTCGCACCGGGGCGGTTCCGTGGCCGCCGGCCTGGACGCCGATCTGCACCGCGGTCTGCGAGAGCTCGCCCGCGCGCACGGGACCAGTCTGTTCATGGTGCTCCAGGCAGCCTTCGCGGCGCTGCTGAGCAAGCTCGGCGCGGGCGACGACATCCCCGTCGGCAGCCCGGTCGCGGGCCGCACCGACCAGGCGCAGGACGAGCTGGTCGGCTACTTCGTCAACACCCTGGTGTTCCGTACCGACACCTCGGGCGATCCCACCTTCGCCGAGCTGCTGCACCGGGTCCGGGACACCGCGCTGGCCGGGTACGCCCACCAGGACCTTCCGTTCGAGTACCTGGTCGAGGTCCTGAACCCGTCCCGGTCGCTGGCGCGCCACCCGCTGTTCCAGGTCATGCTGGTGCTCCAGAACGCCCCCCGGGCCGACTTCGCGCCGCCCGGGCTGCGCGTCGAGGACCTGCCGCCGACGTCGACGACGGCCAAGCTCGACCTGCTCCTCACCCTGTCCGAGCGCCACACGGAGGACGGCTCCCCGGAGGGGATCGACGGGTCCGTCGAGTACGCCGCCGACCTGTACGACCCGGCCGCCGTCGAGACGATGGTCCGGCGGTGGGAGCGGCTGCTGCGCGCCGCCGTCGCCGACCCGCGGCGTCCGCTCAGCCGGATCGACCTGCTCACCGCCGAGGAACACGATGAGCTGGCGGCGCTGGGCACCGGGCCGGCCGCGGTGGCTCCGACCGAGAGCCTGACGGAGCTGTTCCGGGCCCAGGTGCGCGCGCTGCCCGAGGCCCCCGCGCTGGTGTGCGGCGACGTCTCCCTGACGTACGGGGAGCTGGACGAGCGGGCGAACCGGCTGGCGCACGCGTTGATGGCGCGGGGTGCGGGGCCGGAGCGGCTGGTGGCGGTGTCGTTGCCGAGGTCGGCCGAGCTGGTGGTGGCGATCCTGGCGGTGCTGAAGACCGGTGCGGCGTACGTCCCGGTCGATCCCACGTACCCGGCGGCCCGGATCGCGTACCTGTTCGACGACGCGCGGCCGGTGCTGACGGTGACCGACTCCCGGAGCGGGGAGCGTCTGCCCGAGGAGGGTGCGGTCGGGCGGCTGGTGCTGGACGACCCCGAGACGGCCGTCCTGCTGGCGGGCTGCCCGGCGACGGACCCGATGGTGGCCGTCGACCCGGCCCACCCGGCGTACGTGATCCACACCTCCGGCTCCACCGGGAAGCCCAAGGGTGTGGTGGCAACCCACGGCGGCCTGCTCAACCTGTTCGCCGCCCAGTGCCGGCTGGTCCTCCGCACGGGCGGGCGGATGCGGGTGGGCCTGACCACGTCCGTGTCGTTCGACGGCTCCTGCGACCAGCTGCTCGCCCTCTTCGCGGGCCACGAGCTGCACGTCCTCGACGAGGCGACCTGGTCCGACCCCCGGGCCTACCTCGAGTACGCCGCGCGCACCGGACTGGACACCGTCGGCGGCACCCCGACCTACCTGCAAGTCCTCGTCGACCACGGCCTGCTGGACCACCCCACGTGGCGTCCCTCGATGGTCGGGCTGGGCGGGGAGACCGTCCCGGAGCGGCTCTGGGAGCGGCTGCGGGCGGCCGACGGGGTGTTCTCCCTCAACTACTACGGGCCGTCCGAGTGCACCGTGGACTCGGTCTTCGCGCCGCTCGGGTCGAGCCCGCGACAGGTGATCGGCCGACCGCTCGACGGCGTCCGGCTGTACGTGCTCGACGCCGCGCTGCGGCAGGTTCCGGCGGGTGTGCAGGGTGAGCTGTACATCGCCGGGGCGGGGCTGGCCCGGGGCTACCTGAACCGACCCGGCCTGACCGCGGGGCGGTTCGTGGCCGACCCGTTCGGAGCGGGCGGTACGCGCATGTACCGCACGGGCGACCTGGTGCGGTGGAACCCGGACGGCGACCTGGAGTTCCTCGGCCGCACCGACGACCAGGTCAAGATCCGCGGCTTCCGGGTCGAACTCGGCGAGATCGAAGCCGTCCTCGCCGAACACCCGCGGGTCGCGCGGGCCGCCGTCCTCGTCCGGCAGGACCGGGAGCGGGACTCCCGCCTGGTCGCCTACCTGCAGCCCACCCACGGGGCGGAGCCCCGCCCGGAGGACCTGCGGGCGCATCTGCGCGAGCGGCTGCCGGACCACATGGTGCCGGCCGTGTTCGTCCGCCTCGACACCCTGCCGCTGACCGGCAGCGGCAAGCTCGACCGGCGCGCCCTGCCCGAGCCCGAGTTCGCCACGACGCGGGCCGGCCGCGCGCCGCGCACGCCGCGGGAACACGTGCTGGCCGGACTGTTCGCCGAGGTGCTGGGCCTGCCGCGGGTCGGCGTCGACGACGACTTCTTCGACCTCGGCGGGCACTCGCTGCTGGCCACCCGGCTGGTGGCCCGGGTCCGCGCGACCCTGGGGGTCGAACTGGAGCTGCGCACCCTGTTCCGCACCCCGACGGTGGCCGAACTGGCCGCCGGGCTGGACGGCGCGGACCGGGCGCGGCCCGCCCTGGAGCGGGCGCAGCGCCCGGACGTGGTCCCGCTGTCGTCCGCCCAGCGCAGGCTGTGGTTCCTGCGCCAGCTGGAGGGCGCCGACTCCGTCTACAACATGCCGCTCGCGTGGCGCCTGTCCGGACCCCTGGACCTGGCGGCCCTCGAGGCGGCGCTGGGCGACCTCGTCGACCGGCACGAAACCCTGCGCACGGTCTTCCCCGCCACGGACGGCGTGCCCCGCCAGCAGGTGCTGGCCACCGGAGGGGCGCGCCCGGGGCTGCCGGTCACCCCGGCCGACGAGCGGACCCTGCCGCGCCTGCTGGCCGCGGCCGCCGCGCGCGGCTTCGACCTCGCGGCCGAACCGCCGTTGCGCGCCGAGGTGTTCGCCGTCTCGCCGGACGAGCACGTGCTGCTGCTGGTGATCCACCACATCGCCGGTGACGGCTGGTCGCTCGGCCCGCTGGCCGCCGACCTGGCCACCGCGTACGCGGCACGCCGCCGGGGCGAGGAGCCGGGGTGGGCGCCGCTGCCGGTGCAGTACGCCGACTACACGCTGTGGCAGCGCGAGCTGCTCGGTGACCCGGCCGACCCGCGCAGCCGGCACGCCGAGCAGCTCGACCACTGGAAGCGCCAGCTGTCCGGCCTGCCGGAGCAGATCAGCCTCCCCGCCGACCGCCCCCGCCCCGCGACCCCCACCTACTGCGGCGGTCACCTGGCCATCGAGCTGGACGCCGAACTGCACGCCGGGCTCGTCCGGCTGGGCCGGGAGCACGGCGCCAGCGTCTACATGGTGCTCCAGGCCGCCCTGGCGTCGCTGCTGGACAAGCTCGGCGCCGGCACGGACATCCCGGTCGGCAGCCTGATCGCCGGCCGGACCGACCAGGCGATGGACGACCTCGTCGGCTTCTTCGTCAACACGCTGGTGCTCCGCACGGACACCGGCGGTGACCCGTCCTTCGCCGAGCTGCTGGGCCGGGTCCGGGAGGCCGCGCTCGGCGCGTACGCGCACCAGGACCTGCCCTTCGAGCACGTGGTGGAGGCTCTCAACCCGTCCCGTTCGCAGAGCCGGCAGCCGCTGTTCCAGGTGCTGCTCGCCCTGCAGAACGTGCCCCGCACCGAGTTCACGCTGAGCGGCCTGTCCTCGGAGATCGTCCTGGTCCGGACGCCGACCGCCATGTTCGACCTGGGCTTCCACCTGCTGGAGCGCGGCGGGACCGGGGGAGCGGCCGAGGGCATCGTCGGGCGGGTCGAGTACAGCACCGACCTGTTCGACCACGGCACGGTGGAGACCCTGGTCGCCCGGTGGCTGCGGCTGCTGGCGGCGGTGGTCGCCGATCCGGAGCGTCCGCTGAGCCGCGTCGACGTCCTCACCGCCCAGGAGCGGCACGAGCTGCTGGTCGCCGGCAACGACACCGCCCACCCGGTCCCCGACACCACCCTGCCCGCGCTGTTCGAGGCGCGGGTCCGGGCGACGCCGGACGCCCCGGCGGTGCTGTTCGAGGACACCGCACTGACCTACCGCGAGCTGAACCGGCGGGCCAACCGCCTGGCCCACGCGCTGATCGCGCGCGGGGTCGGCCCGGAGCAGGTCGTCGCCCTGCGACTGCCCCGCTCGGCCGAGCTCGTGGTCGCCGTCCTCGCGGTGCTCAAGACGGGCGCGGCGTACCTGCCGGTCGACCCGGACTACCCGGCCGCCCGCATCGCCTTCATGCTGGACGACGCCCGCCCGGCCGTGGTGCTCGACGACCTGGCGGCCGTCGCACCGGCCGGGGAACTCCCCGAGCACGATCCGGCCGTCCCCGCCGACACCCGGCACCCGGCCTACGTCATCTACACCTCCGGCTCCACCGGCCGGCCCAAGGCCGTCGTGATGCCCGCGGCCGGACTGCTGAACCTGCTGGAGTGGCACCACCGGGCCGTCGGCGGCGAACCCGGCACGCGTACCGCGCAGTTCACCGCGATCAGCTTCGACGTCTCCGTGCAGGAGACGCTGTCCGCGCTGCTGTACGGCAAGACCCTGGTGGTGCCGACCGAGGAACAGCGCCGCAGCGCCGAGCTGTTCGCCCACTGGCTGGACCGGCACCGGGTCGAGGAACTGTTCGCGCCGAACCTGGTGGTGGAGGCGGTGGCCGAGGCCGCCGAGGAGGCCGGGCTCGACCTGCCGCACCTGCGGCTGGTCGCCCAGGCCGGAGAGGCCATGCGGCTGGGCGGCGCCGTGCGCCGCTTCCGGGCGCGCCGGCCGGGCCGGGTGCTGCACAACCACTACGGGCCCGCCGAGACCCACGTGATCACCGCCTACGCGCTTCCGGCCGACCCGGCCGACTGCCCGCTGCCGGTGCCGATCGGCCGCCCGATCGCCAACTGCCGGGCCTACGTCCTGGACGCGGCGCTGCGGCCGGTCGCCCCGGGGGTGCTGGGCGAGCTGTACCTGGCCGGTGCCGGGGTCGCCCGCGGCTACCTGAACCGGCCCGCGCTGACCGCCGGGCGCTTCGTCGCCGACCCGTACGGTCCGGCGGGCGCGCGGATGTACCGCACCGGTGACCTGGTGCGCCGACGCGCCGACGGCGAGCTGGAGTTCGCCGGCCGGGTCGACCACCAGGTCAAGGTGCGCGGGTTCCGGATCGAGCCGGGCGAGATCGAGGCCGAGCTCACCACGCACCCGGACGTCGCCCAGGTCGCGGTGCTCGCCCGGGATGACCGGATCGTCGCCTACGTCGTCCCCTCCGGCGGGGCGGCGGCGAGCCCGGCCGCGCTGACCTCCTACCTCCGTGACCGGGTGCCGGAGTACCTGGTGCCCTCCGCCGTCGTGCCGCTGGACGCGCTGCCGCTGACCCGGAACGGGAAGCTGGACCGGGCGGCGCTGCCCGCCCCGGAGGCCGCCCCCGCGGAGAGCGGCCGGGCGCCGCGCACGCCGCAGGAGCAGATCCTGTGCGAGCTGTTCGCCGAGGTGCTGGACCTCGCCCGGGTCGGCGTCGACGACGACTTCTTCGCGCTGGGCGGGCACTCCCTGCTCGCCACCCGGCTGGTCTCGCGGGTCCGCGCGACCCTCGGCGTCGAACTGGAGCTGCGCACCCTGTTCCGCGACCCGACCCCCGCCGGGCTGGCGGCCGGGCTGCACGACGCCGGCACCGCGCGGCAGGCCCTGGTGCCACGGCCCCGCCGTGAGCCGATGCCGCTGTCGTTCGCCCAGCGCCGGCTCTGGTTCCTCCAGCAGTTCGGGGCGCCGAGCGCCACCTACCACATGCCGCTGGCCCTGCGGCTGACCGGCGACCTCGACCGGGACGCGCTGAGCGCCGCGCTCGCGGACGTGGTGGCCCGGCACGAGACCCTGCGCACGGTCTTCCCGCACACCGCAGGCGTCCCGTACCAGCGGGTGCTGGACACCGCCGACATCGCCGTCCCGCTGACCGTGCGGACGGCCGCCGAGACGGAGGTGCCCGCCCTGCTGCGCGAAGCGGCGGTGCGCGGCTTCGACCTGACCTCGGAGGTACCGCTGCGGGCGGAGCTGTTCGCCCTCGCGCCGGACGAGCACGTGCTGCTGCTGGTCATGCACCACATCGTCGGGGACGGCTGGTCCATGGGCCCGCTGGCCCGCGACCTGGCCGCCGCCTACACCGCCCGGCAGGGCGGCGGGGCGCCGGACCGGCCGCCGCTGCCGGTGACGTACGGCGACTACACCCTGTGGCAGCACGAGATCCTGGGCGACGAGCACGACGCCGACAGCGTCTTCGCCCGCCAGGTCGCCTACTGGAAGGAAGCGCTGGACGGCCTGCCCGACCAGTTGCAGCTGCCGGCCGACCGGCCGCGCCCGGCCGCCATGTCGTACGGCGGCGCCCTGCTCGAACTCCGCATCGACGCCGAACTGCACGCGAAGCTGGTGGAGTTGGCCCGACGCTCAGGTACGACCCTGTTCATGGTGCTGCAGGCCGCGCTGGCCGCGCTGTACACGCGGCTCGGCGCCGGCACGGACATCGCGATCGGCAGCCCGGTCGCGGGGCGCACGGACGAGGCGCTGGACGATCTGGTCGGGTTCTTCGTCAACACGCTGGTGCTGCGCACCGACACGAGCGGTGACCCGAGTTTCGCGGAGCTGCTGGGCCGGGTGCGGGAGACGGCGCTGTCGGCGTACGCGCACCAGGACGTGCCGTTCGAGCACCTGGTGGAGGCGCTGAACCCCACCCGCTCGCTCTCCCACCACCCGCTGTTCCAGACCGGTCTGGTCGTACAGAACGCCCCCGGCGGCGACTTCGCACTGCCGGGCCTCAAGGTCTCCGGGATCGCCGTGCTGACCGGGACCGCGCGGCTCGACCTGACCTTCGGCTTCGCCGAGGAGCACGGAAGCGACGGCGCGCCTGCCGGACTCGGCGGCGCGGTCGAGTACAGCACCGACCTGTTCGACCGCTCCACCGTCGAGGCCCTGGCCGCCCGGTGGACCAGGCTGCTGGCCGCGGTCGCCGCCGCGCCCGACCGGCCGATCGGCGCGATCGACCTGCTGTCCGCGGAGGAACGCGGCGAACTGCTGCCCGCCGCCGAGGACATGCCTGCCGGGGCGAGTCTGCCGGAGCTGTTCGCGGCGCGGGTGGCGGCGACGCCGGACGCGGTCGCGCTGGTCGGTGGTGGGAGGGAGTTGTCGTACGGCGAACTCGACGCGTGGGCGGGCCGGTTCGCGCATGCGTTGATCGCTCGGGGTGTGGGTCCGGAGCAGGTGGTGGCGGTGGCTCTGCCGCGGTCGGTGGAGTCGGTGGTGGCGGTGCTGGGCGTGCTGAAGGCGGGGGCGGCGTATCTGCCGGTGGATCCGTCGTATCCGCCGTCGCGGATCGCGTTCATGCTGGAGGACGCGCGGCCCGCCGTGGTCGTCGACGATCCCGCCGTGGTGGCCGAGGTCTGCGGTGGGCCGGAGACCGATCCGGGTGTCGTGGTGGACGTCCGGCAGCCGGCCTACGTCATCTACACCTCGGGCTCGACCGGCCGCCCCAAGGGCGTCGTCGTGAGCCACGCGGGTGTGTCCGGCCTGGTGGCCGAGCAGGTCGACCGGCTCGGCGTGGCGCCGGGCAGCCGGGTGCTCCAGTTCGCCTCGCCCAGCTTCGACGCGTCCTTCTGGGACCTGTGCGCCGCGCTGCTCACCGGCGCCGCCCTCGTCCTGGCACCCGCCGAGGACCCGTTGGAGGCCCTGGCGGACGGCCGGCTCGCCGTCACCCATGTGACGCTGCCGCCCTCGGCCCTGGCCGCGCTGGAGGGGGCCGAGCTCACGGCCACCACCCTGGTGGTGGCGGGCGAGGCGTGCCCGCCGGAGCTGGTGGAGCGGTGGGCGCCCGGGCGCCGCATGATCAACGCCTACGGCCCGACCGAGACCACGGTGTGCGCCACCATGAGCGACCCGCTCACCCCGGAGTCCGGCGTGCCGCCCATCGGGCGACCGGTCGCGGGCTTCCGGGCGTACGTGCTGGACGACCGGCTGCGCGTCGTGCCGCCGGGCGTGGTGGGCGAGTTGTACGTCGCCGGACCGGGACTGGCCCGCGGCTACCTGAACCGGCCGGGCCTGACGGCGGGACGGTTCACGGCCTGCCCGTTCGGACCGGCGGGCACGCGGATGTACCGCACCGGCGACCTGGTGCGGCGTCGTCCGGACGGAGAGCTGGAGTACGTCGGCCGTGCCGACCAGCAGGTGAAGGTCCGTGGCTTCCGGGTCGAACTCGGCGAGGTGGAGGCCGCGTTGGCCGAGCACCCCGCCGTCGCACAGGCCGCCGTCGCGGCCCACGGCGACCGGCTCGCCGGCTACGTGACGGCCCGCCCCGGCACGGCCGTCCGTCCCGCCGAGCTGGCGGCGCACCTGCGCGAGCGGCTGCCGGACTACCTGGTGCCGACCGCCTTCACGGTGCTGGACGCGCTGCCGCTCACACCGAACGGGAAGCTGGACCGGGCCGCGCTGCCCGCGCCCGACGCCGCGTCCCCGGCGGGCGGCCGCGCGCCGCGCACGCCGCAGGAACAGATCCTCGCCGAACTGTTCGCCGAGGTCCTCGGCGTGCCCCCGGTCTCGGTCGACGACGACTTCTTCGCGCTGGGCGGGCACTCCCTGCTCGCCACGCGGCTGGCCGCCAGGGTGCGTTCGGTGCTCGGCGTGGAACTCGGACTGCGCGCGCTCTTCCGGACGCCCACCGTCGCGGGGCTGGCCGAGGCGCTGGCCGAGGCCGGCCGGGCCCGCCCGGCACTGACCCCGTCCGAGCGGACCGGGCCGGTGCCGCTGTCCTTCGCCCAGCGCCGGCTCTGGTTCCTGCACCGCATGGACGCCGCCGCCGCGACCTACCACATCCCGCTGGCGCTGCGACTGACCGGAACCCTCGACCGGACCGCGCTGGACCAGGCGCTGGCCGACGTGATCGCCCGGCACGAGAGCCTGCGGACGGTGTTCCCGGAGGCCGGCGGCGTCCCCTGCCAGCGCGTGCTGGACCCGGACGCGGTCCGCCTCCGGGCCCGGCCCGACGAGGTGACGGAGGCCGAACTGCCGCAACGCCTCGCGGAGTCCGCCCGGCAGCCCTTCGACCTGGCCACGGAGCCGCCGCTGCGGGCGGAGCTGTTCGCCCTCGCGCCGGACGAGCACGTGCTGCTGCTGGTCATGCACCACATCGCCGCCGACGGCTGGTCCACCGGCCCGCTCGCCCGCGACCTGGCCGAGGCGTACGCGGCCCGTTGCGAGGGCCGGACGGCGGACCGCCCTGCCCTGCCGGTGCAGTACGCCGACTACACGCTGTGGCAGCGCGAACTGCTCGGCGACCCCACCGATCCGCGGAGCCGGTTCGCCGAGCAGCTCGACCACTGGCGGCGCCAGCTGTCCGGCCTGCCGGAGCTGCTCCGGCTGCCCACCGACCGGCCCCGCCCGGCCGTCGCCGGCCGGCACGGGGACCACGTCGACCTGGAACTCGACCCCGAACTGCACGCCGCCCTGGCCGAGTTGGCACGCGGTACCGGGACCAGCCTGTTCATGGTGCTGCAGGCGGCACTGGCCGCGCTGTACACCCGGCTGGGGGCGGGCACCGACATCCCCATCGGGAGTCCCATCGCGGGGCGCACGGACGAGGCGCTGGACGATCTGGTCGGGTTCTTCGTCAACACGCTGGTGCTGCGCACCGACACGAGCGGTGATCCGAGTTTCGCGGAGCTGCTGGGCCGGGTGCGGGAGACGGCGCTGTCGGCGTACGCGCACCAGGACGTGCCGTTCGAGCACCTGGTGGAGGCGCTGAACCCCAACCGTTCGCTCTCCCACCACCCGCTGTTCCAGACCATCCTCGCCGTGCAGAACGCGCCCATGGGCCGCTTCTCGCTGCCCGGCCTGGACGTCGCCACGTACGCGGTCGCGACCGGGACCGCCAAGTTCGACCTCGGAGTGAGCATGGTCGAACGGTTCGGTGCGGACGGGAGCCCCGCCGGGATCGCCGGCGCGGTCGAGTACGCCACCGACCTGTTCGACCGCTCGACGGTCGAGGCCCTGGTCCGACGCTGGACGCTCCTGCTGAAGGCGGTCACCGCCGACCCGGAGCAGGCGATCGGAGACATCGACCTCCTCGGGGCCGACGAGCGGCACCGGCTGCTGGAGACGGACAACGCGACCGCCCGGGACGTGGCCGCCGTCCCGCTGCCCCAGGCCTTCGCGGCGCGGGTGGCGGCGACGCCGGACGCGGTCGCGCTGGTCGGTGGTGGGAGGGAGCTGTCGTATCGCCAACTCGACGCGTGGGCGGGCCGGTTCGCGCATGCGTTGATCGCTCGGGGTGTGGGTCCGGAGCAGGTGGTGGCGGTGGCTCTGCCGCGGTCGGTGGAGTCGGTGGTGGCGGTGCTGGGCGTGCTGAAGGCGGGAGCGGCGTATCTGCCGGTGGATCCGGCGTATCCGCCGTCGCGGATCGCGTTCATGCTGGAGGACGCGCGGCCCGCCGTGGTCGTCGACGATCCCGCCGTGGTGGCCGAGGTCTCCGGTGGGCCGGAGACCGATCCGGGTGTGGTGGTGGACGTCCGGCACCCGGCCTACGTCATCTACACCTCGGGCTCGACCGGCCGCCCCAAGGGCGTCGTGGTCGGCCACGGCGGTGTGGCGAGCCTGGTCGCCGCACAGATCGAGCGGTTCGCGATCGAACCCGGCAGCCGGGTGCTCCAGTTCGCCTCGCCCAGCTTCGACGCCTCGGTGTCGGAGCTCTTCACCGCCCTGCTCGGCGGCGCCACCCTGGTGCTGCCTCCTGCCGCCGACCCGCTCGCCGCGCTGACCGACCCTGACCTCGGCGTCACCCACGCGACGGTGCCCCCCTCCGTCCTGGCCGCCGTGCCGGACGGCACCGTGACCGTGTCGACGCTGGTGGTGGCGGGCGAGGCGTGCCCGGCCGAGCTGGTGGAGCGGTGGGCGCCCGGGCGCCGCATGATCAACGCCTACGGCCCCACCGAGACCACGGTGTGCGCCACCATGAGCGACCCGCTCACCCCGGAGGCCGGCGTGCCGCCGATCGGCCGGCCGATCGCCAACGCCCGGGTGTACGTGCTGGACGACCGGCTGCGGCCGGTGCCGCCGGGCGTGACGGGGGAGTTGTACGTCGCGGGCGCGGGCCTGGCGCGCGGTTACCTGAACCGGCCGGGCCTGACCGCGGGGAGGTTCGTCGCCTGCCCGTTCGGAGCCGGTGAGCGCATGTACCGCACCGGTGACCTGGTGCGGCGCCGGTCCGAGGGTCAGCTGGAGTACGTGGGCCGCGCCGACGACCAGGTGAAGGTCCGCGGCTTCCGGGTCGAGCCCGGCGAGGTCGAGGCCGCGCTGGCCGAGCACCCCGCCGTCGCCCGCGCCGCCGTCGCGGCCCACGGCGACGCGCTCGTCGGCTACGTCGTTCCCCGCGAGGACACGGCTCGGGACAGCGGTCTGGAGGCGGACCACGTGGGCGAGTGGCAGGACCTGTACGACGCCCTGCCCATCGCCCCCGGGAAGGTGGACCTCGGCCACGACTTCGTGGGCTGGAAGAGCAGTTACACCTCCGAGCCGATCCCCGTCGAGGAGATGCGGGAGTGGCGGGACGCCACCGTGGACCGCATCCTCGCCCTGCGTCCGCGCCGGGTGCTGGAGGTCGGCGTCGGCACCGGTCTGCTGCTCTCGCGGATCGCACCCCACTGCGAGAGCTACCGGGCCACCGACTTCTCCGCCACCGCGATCGACGCCCTGACCGCCCAGGTGGCCGGGGAGGAGCGGCTGGCCGGACGCGTGATGCTGGAGACCCGGCCGGCGCACGACACCGACGGGCTGCCGGCCGGGGAGTTCGACACCATCGTGATCAATTCGGTGGTGCAGTACTTCCCGTCCGCCGACTACCTCGCAGACGTGATCGGGAAGCTGATGCGGCTGCTCGCCCCCGGCGGCGCGCTCTTCGTCGGCGACGTCCGCAACCTGCGGCTGCTGCGCCCGCTGGCCACCGCCGTCCAGCTGCACCGGGCCGGCCACGACGCCGACCGGGCGGCCGTGCGCCGCGCGGTCGAGCAGGCCCTGCGGACGGAGAAGGAACTCCTGGTCGACCCGGACTTCTTCACCGTCCTGCGCGAGCAGGGCGCCGACACCGGCATCGGCGCGGTGACCGTGGAGATCAAGCGCGGCCGCCACCACAACGAGCTGACCCGCCACCGCTACGACGTGACGCTGCACAAGCCGCCCGTCACCCCGCGGACCCCGGCCCGGTCCCTCGACCTGGCGTGGGGGCGGCAGATCACCGGCCCGGACCAGCTGCGCGAGCTGCTCGCCGAGCCGCCCGCCGAGGTGCTGCGGATCACCGGGGTGCCGAACCGCAGGGTGCTCGGGGAAACCGCCCTCGCCCGTGCCGTACAGGACGAGGACGGGCCGCTCGCCGCCCTGCTGGAGCGGTCGCACATCCCGGAGGCGGGCGACCTCCCCGATCCCGAGGACTTCCACGCCCTCGGCCGGGAGTTCGGCCGCGCGGTGGCCGTCACCTGGTCGGCCACCGCCGCCGACGCCGTGGACGTCGTCTACGCCGACCCGCGGACGCTCCACGGATCGCCGGTCGAGCCCTACCGGCCCGCCGGGACCCCGGGCCGGACGCTGTCCTCGCTCACCAACCGCCCGACCGGCGGCCGTGGCACCGGCGCCCTCCTCGGCGAACTCCGGGACTGGCTGCGCGGGCGGCTGCCCGACCACCTGGTCCCGTCGGCGTTCGTCACGCTGGACGCGCTGCCGCTGACCGGCAGCGGCAAGCTCGACCGCCGCGCACTGCCCGCCCCCGACCTCGGACCGGCCGCGGCCGGACGGGCGCCGCGCACCCCGCAGGAACAGCTCCTCGCCGAGCTGTTCGCCGAGGTGCTGGGGCTCGCCCAGGTCGGCGTCGACGACAGCTTCTTCGACCTCGGCGGCCACTCGCTGCTGGCCACCCGCCTGGCCTCCCGGGTCCGGGCGGCCCTCGGCGCGGAGCTGGAGGTCCGGACCCTGTTCGAGACCCCGACCGTGGCGGAGCTGGCGGCCCACCTGGACGGTTCGGGCGCGGCGCGGCCCGCGCTGACCGCCGGGCCCCGCCCGGAGCGCGTGGAACTGTCCTTCGCCCAGCGCCGCCTGTGGTTCCTGCACCGGATGGACGGGCCGAGCGCCACCTACAACATGCCGCTCGCGCTGAGCCTGACCGGTGACCTCGACCGGGCCGCCCTGCACGCCGCGCTCGCCGACGTGATCGCCCGGCACGAGAGCCTGCGGACCGTCTTCCGCGAGACCGACGGAGTCCCGCACCAGGTCGTGCTGAGCCCCGTGCGGGCGTTCCCGGAGCTGCCGGTGACCGAGCTCGACGAGAGCCGGCTGGTCCAACGGCTGGCGGACGCGGCCCGCCGCGGCTTCGACCTGGCCGCGGAACCGCCGGTGCGGGCCGAGCTGTTCGCCCTCGCCCCCGACCGGCACGTGCTGCTGGTCGTGGTGCACCACATCGCCGCCGACGGCTGGTCGATGGGGCCGCTCTCCGGCGACCTCGCCGCGGCCTACGCGGCGCGCTGCCGGGGCGAGGAACCGCAGTGGTCCCCGCTGTCCGTGCAGTACGCCGACTACACCCGATGGCAGCGCGACCTGCTCGGCGACGCCACCGACCCCGACAGCCTGTTCGCCCGGCAACTGGCCTACTGGAAGGACGAGCTGGCCGGCATCCCGCAGCAGGTCCAGCTGCCCGCGGACCGGCCCCGGCCGCCGGTGGCCTCCCAGCGCGGCGACCGGATCGTGGTCCGGCTGGACCCCGAACTGCACCAGGCGCTGCGGGACCTGGCAGCCGAGCGCGGCGCCAGCATGTTCATGGTGCTGCAGGCCGGTCTCGCCGCCCTCCTCACCCGGCTCGGCGCCGGCACGGACATCCCGGTGGGCAGCCCGATCGCCGGCCGGACCGACCAGGCGCTGGACGAGCTCGTCGGCTTCTTCGTCAACACCCTGGTGCTGCGCACCGACACCGGAGGCGACCCCGGCTTCACCGAACTCCTCGGCCGGGTGCGGCAGAAGGCGCTCACCGCGTACGACCACCAGGACGTGCCGTTCGAGTACCTGGTGGAGGTGGCCAACCCGGTGCGCTCGCTGGCCCACCACCCGCTGTTCCAGGTCATGCTGGCCCTGCAGAACGCGCCCGTCGGGGACTTCGCGCTGCCGGGGCTGGAGACCTGCCACCTCGAGGCGCCGACCGGGACCTCACGGGTCGACCTGACGTTCAGCCTGGCCGAACAGTTCCGCCCGGACGGCGGCGCCGACGGACTGGTCGGCGCGGTGGAGTACGCCACCGACCTGTTCGACGCGCCCACCGTGCAGCTGCTGTTCGAGCGCTGGGCCCGCCTGCTGCGCGCGGCGGTCACCGACCCGGACCGGCCGATCAGTCGGATCGACCTCCTGTCGGCCGCGGAGCGCCACCGGCTGCTGCACGGGTTCAACGCCACGGCCGTGGAACTGCCGTCGGCCTCGCTGCCGGACTTGTTCGCCCGGCAGGTGCGGGCCACCCCCGACGCGGTCGCGGTCGCGGCGGGCGGCACCGAGCTGACCTACGCGGAACTCGACCTGCGGGCCGACCGCCTGGCGCGGGCGCTGATCCGCCAGGGCGTACGGCCGGAGACGCCGGTCGCGGTCCTGATGGACCGCTCGGCGGAGCTGGTCGTGGCGATCCTGGCGATCGTCAAGGCGGGCGGCGCCTACGTGCCGCTGGACTCCCGCTTCCCCTCCTCCCGGATCGACCTGATCCTGCGGGAGAGCGGAGCCGCCCTGGTGCTCACCCCCGAGGTGCTCGCCGCGCTGGCCCGGTCCGCGGACGCCGGCCCGTCCGGGACCGGCCCGTGCGACACCGAGGTCTCCTGCGTGGCGGAGCAGGTGGCGTACATCATGTACACCTCCGGCTCGACCGGGCGGCCGAAGGGCGTGGCCGTCACCCACCGGGACGTGGCGGGCCTCGCGCTGAGCCCCGAATGGCGCGGCGGCGGTCATGAGCGGGTGCTGATGCACTCCCCGACGGCCTTCGACCTCTCGACCTACGAGCTGTGGGTCCCGCTGCTGAACGGCGGCCGGATCGTGGTCGCACCGCCCGAGCAGCTCGACCTCGACCTGCTGCAGCACACGGTCACCACGCACGGGGTGACCGGACTGTGGCTGACCGCCGGACTGTTCCGGCTGGTCGCCGAGGAGCGACCGCGCCTGCTCGCCGGGGTGCGCGAGGTGTGGACCGGCGGCGACGTGGTCTCCCCGGCCGCCGCCGCACGGGTGCTCGCGGCCTGCCCCGGCATCGAGGTGGTCAACGGCTACGGGCCCACCGAGGCCACCACCCTGGCCACCCGCCACCCGGTGCGCGACCTCCCGGAGAACGCCGCGACCGTGCCGATCGGCGGACCGATGGCCAACATGCGCGCCTACGTGCTCGACGACCGGCTGCGGCCGGTGCCGACGGGCATGGTCGGCGAGCTGTACCTCGCGGGGACGGGCGTGGCCCGCGGCTACTTCGGCCGGCCCGGCCTCACGGCGGAGCGCTTCACCGCCGACCCGTACGGGCCCGCCGGAAGCCGGATGTACCGCACCGGCGACCTCGCCCGGTGGCGCCCCGACGGCACGCTGGACTTCGCCGGACGCGTCGACCACCAGGTCAAGCTGCGCGGCCTGCGGATCGAGCCCGGCGAGATCGAGGCGGTCCTGACGGGCTGCCCGGGCGTCGCCCAGGCGGCCGTGGTCGCCCGCGAGGACCGGCCGGGCGACAAGCGGCTGGTCGCCTATCTGGTGCCGGCCCCCGAAGGCGCGCCCGAGGTGGCCGACCTGGCCGGCCGGCTGCGCCGCGAACTGCCCGACTACATGGTGCCGGCGGCGTTCGTCACCGTGGACACGCTGCCGCTGACCGCCAACGGCAAGCTCGACCGGGCGGCCCTGCCCGCCCCCGACCACTGGGCGTCGGACACCGCCGGACGCGGGCCCCGCACGCCGCAGGAACAGCTGCTGTGCGGCCTGTTCGCCGAGGTCCTCGGCCGGGAGCAGGTGGGCATCGACGACGGCTTCTTCGACCTGGGCGGGCACTCGCTGCTGGCCGCCCGGCTGGCCTCCCGGGTCCGCGAGACCCTCGGCCTGGAGCTGGGACTGCGCATGCTGTTCGAAGCGCCCACCGTGGCCGGGCTCACCGAACGCCTGGCCATGAACGACCCGGCCGACGCGCTGGACGTGCTGCTGCCGCTGCGCTCGACCGGCACGGGCACACCGCTGTTCTGCGTCCACCCCGGCGGCGGCATCAGCTGGTCCTACAGCGGGCTGCTGAACCACCTCGGGCCGCAGCACCCGGTCCACGCGCTCCAGGCGCGCGGCCTCGGCCGGCCCGAACCGCTGCCGGCGTCCTACGAGGAGATGGCGGCCGACTACGCGGACCACGTCCAGAAGATCCAGCCGCAGGGCCCGTACCTGCTGCTCGGCTGGTCCGCGGGCGGACTGATCGCCCACGCGCTGGCCTGCGAACTCCAGGCCCGCGGCGAGCGGACCGACCTGCTGGCGATCCTCGACGCCTATCCGGTGAAGGACGTGCGGTTCGAGGAGGAACCGGTGCCCACCGTGCGGGACGTGCTCGTCGGGGTGCTCGACGTCGACCCGGACGAGCTGGGCGACCGGGAGATCACCTACGCCGAGGTCGCCGAGGTGCTGAACCGGCGGGGCAGCGCGCTGGCCGGCCTGAACGAGCGACAGGTCGAGGTGATCGTCCAGATCATGATCAACAACGCGAAGCTGGCGGTCGACTTCGTCCCCGGCCGGTACGAGGGGGACCTGCTGCTGTTCAACTCCACCATCGACCGGGGCGACGACGACGCCGGCCCGGAGGTCTGGCGCCCGTACATCGCGGGCCGGATCGACTCGCACGAGATCACCACCCGGCACGACCAGATGACCCAGGCGGGCTCGCTGGCCCAGATCGGACCGATCCTGGCCGCCAGGATCGCCGAGGTCACCGGTGGCACCCCTGAGACCCCCGATGCCCCCGAGACCTTCGCGACCCCCGAGACGTTCGCGACCCCCGAGACCACTGACACACCTCACCTCACCCTTTCCCACCAGGAGGACTGACCCATGACCAACCCCTTCGACGACCAGGACGGCACCTTCCTCGTCCTCGTCAACGACGAGAACCAGCACTCGCTGTGGCCCGAGTTCGCGGACGTCCCGGCCGGCTGGACCGTCACCCACGGGCCCGACACCCATGCCGCCTGCCTGGAGCACGTCGAGCGGGCCTGGACCGACATGCGGCCCAGGAGCCTCGCCGACGCCATGGACGCCCAGCGGTAACAGGCCGACATGACCACCACCGGCACACTGGCCGGGGCCCGCGGCTCCGCGGGCCCCGGCCTGCCCGACGACTTCGCCGCGGCCCTGCTCACGCCCGAGGCCAGGCGCGACCCGTACCCCCTCTACGCCCGCATGCGGCGTGAGGACCCGGTCCACCGGAGCCCCCAGGGCATCTGGTACCTCACCCGGTACGCCGACGTCGAGGCGGCGCTGGGCGACCTGCGGCTGTCCAACGACCGGGACCGGATGGCCCGCGCCTACAGCGGGCTCGGCGGCGACCTCAAGGCCCTCAGCCGCCTCACCGGGCGACTCGGCCGGGTGATGACCAACACCGACCCGCCGGACCACGCCCGGCTGCGCAAGCTGGCCAACAAGGCCTTCACCGCCCGTCGCGTCGAAGCCCTGCGCGACGGCGTCCGGCGGATCGTGGACCGGCTCGTCGACGAGGCCGTCGCGGCGGGACCGGCCATGGACCTGATCGAGGCGGTCGCCTCCCCGCTGCCGATGTCCGTCGTCTGCGAGCTCTTCGGCATCCCGGACGAGGACCGGCCGCGGGTCACCAGCTGGTTCCGCCGCTTCGGCCGGCTCGGCGAGGACATCGACAAGTCCGAGGCGGCGATCGAGCAGTACGAGCAGTACCTGTCCGGACTCATCCGGCAGCGCAGATGGGAACCGGGCGACGACCTGATCAGCGCCCTCGTCGCCACCCAGGCGCAGGACGACCGGCTGACCGACTCCGAGCTGCTCTCCACCTGCTTCGTCCTGATCACCGCCGGCGACGAGACCACCACCCACCTGATCGGCAACGGCATGCTGGCCCTGCTGCGCCACCCGGACCAGCTGGCCCGGCTGCGCGCCGACCCGGGCCTGATCCGCGGCGCCGTCGAGGAACTCGCCCGCTACGACACGGTGACCCAGGCGATCGTCCGGGTCGTCGCGCAGGACGTGGAGATCGGCGGACGGACGCTGGCGGAGGGCGAGTTGGTGTACCTGTTCCTCGGCGCCACCAACCGCGACCCCGAGCGCTTCGAGGACCCCGACCGGCTCGACCTGTCCCGCCCCGGCAACCGGCACCTGAGCTTCGGCCACGGCCCGCACTTCTGCCTGGGCGGCCCGCTGGCCAAGCTCCAGGCGGAGGTGGCCGTCGGCACGCTGGTCCGCCGGCTGCCCGGGCTGCGGCCGGCCGACGGGGCGGCGCCGGACTGGCGGCCCAACCCGCTGCAGCGGCGCCTGACCGCCCTCCCGGTCACCTACTGACCGCGCACCCACCGACCGACCGCGCACCGACCGCACGTGCACCGACCAACCGTGCACCGACCGACCGTGCACCGACCGCACGTGAACGACGACGAAGGAGCAGCACCGACCATGCCCCGAGAGTTCGAGGTCCGCCGGGAGCAGGACCTGCCCGCCACCCCTCAACAGGTCTGGGACGCGGTGGCCACCGGCGCCGGCAACCTGGGCTGGCTCTACCCGATGGACATCGAGCCCCGCGTCGGCGGGAAGGCGACCCGGGGCGACGCCACCGTCGTGGACTGGGAGCCGCCGCGGCACCTCGCCGTCCGGGCCACCCAGGAGGACGGGTTCTCCAACACGCTCAGCTACCACATCGAACCGGTGGACGACCGGACGAGCCGCCTGCGGATGGGAATCCACTGGGTCCACACGGGCGTCGTCGACGAGGCATGGGCCTGGGACGCCAAGGCGGACGCGGCCGAGAAGCACGTCGACCTCTACCAGCACGGCCTCGCCGAGTACCTCCGGTACTTCGCCGGCCGCCCCGCCGTCTACGTCACGGCCCGGCGCACCGGACCCACCGCCGACCCGGCCGATTTCGCGGCCCTGCGCCGACGCCTCGGCCTCGCCGACGACGCGGCCGTCGGCGACCGGTTCACGCTCCTCGCCCCCGGCCCGGACCGTGACCCCGTCGAGGTGGTCGTCGACTGGCTCAGCGCCGACTTCGTCGGACTGCGCGGCCCGCACGCCCTGTACCGCTTCTTCAACGGCAGCACCTGGAACGTGCCGATCTGGCTCGGTCACCACCTGTTCGCCGAGGACACCGACGAGCAGCAGGCCACCAAGGCGTGGACCGCGTGGCTCGACGACACCCACACCCAGGAGCCCTGATGGAAACCTCCGCGCAGACACTGCTCTTCGCCGCCGAACTCGTCGAGGAGAACGGCGCCCACATCCTCGTCGTCCAGGACATGAGGACGGGCACCGTCCAGACCACCCCGGTCCCCAAGGCCATGGTCGACAAACTCCCGGTCTTCCTCACGGCGCTCGCCGCCAAGCTCAACCCGGTGACACAGCGCCGCCGCCGGTAACCCACCCCCAGGCCGGCCCGAACCCCCGCGAACACCGGGCCGGCCGAGCGCCACCGTTCCGTGAGGCCCACCACAGGGCGCCCCACCTTCCTCGCCCGGCTGACGGCGGAGCCCGAAGATCATGATTCAGGCAGGAAAGGTAGTTAACCGGTCGAACTCGGCTGGACCGAGAGCAGTGGATGCCCAGTCCGACGAGCATGTGCTGTGGATGGGGAATCTCGGCCGGACAAAGGGGTGTGGGGGAATGGGGAAGCAGGTCAAGTGCGGGTCGACCAGGACCAAGACGGGTAAGAGGTGTCAGAACCCGGCGATGATCGGCTACGCCCGCTGCCAGTTGCATCGAGGTGACTGGACGCCGGTGCAGAGGAAGAAGACCAAGAAGCGCTGACGCGCCGGAAGGCCGCCCCGCCCGGGTCAGGACGTGTCGCGGGTGAGGCGGACCATCGCGCGGTACAGGGCGCCGGGGGCTGCGTCGCCCGCGGCGTGGAGGACGCCGGCGTTGGCCATGAGCAGGATCGGCAAGCCGCGCCACGGATCGGGGTCGGCGAGGGCTTCGCGGGTGGCGGCGGCGTAGGCGTCCATGCGGTCGGCGAAGACGGCGCTGATCAGCTCGTCGCGGGTGGCGAAACGGCGCGAGAGGGTCGCCTTGCCGACGCCGGCCAGGCGCTCACCTCCGAGCAGGAGCGCGAGCAACTCCTCCTGCTGCCCCTCGGCCTCGTCAAGATCGCGGCCCCGCTGGTGCCGGGCCTCGCGACGCTCTGAGAGCGGTTTCCCACGACAGGTGGGGGCCGGAGAACAATACGATGGCGCGCGATCGTCGCCGGCTCTAAGCTGTGCCGTGTTCGCGAAGCACTCGGTGAGTGCTGTTCGTGCGAGTTGAGATTCTCCGGGAGGTGTGACCGATGGCTGTCTCTGTGATGGGCCTTGCCCGCGTCCAGCAGTTCGTTCCGTTCACCTCCGTGGCCTCCGGCTGACACTTCTCTCTTCTTCCGCGCCTGTGATGCGCGGTGCCGGGGCCGCCCTTCGAAGGGTTTCCCTTGAATCTCTCTTCTCTTTCGGCTTCGTCGCACTCCCTTGCCCGCTTCGGCTGGGACGAGGGGTGGGAGGCCGCGTTCTCCCCGTACGCCGCCCAGGGGCTGCTGCCCGGGCGCGTGATCCGGGTCGACCGCGGGCAGTGCGACGTGGTCACCTCCGAGGGCGTGGTGCGCGCGGACACCGCGTTCGTCACCCCGCACGACCCGATGCGGGTCGTCTGCACCGGGGACTGGGCCGCCGTGGACCCGGTCGGCGGTGAACCCCGCTACGTGCGGGAGTACCTGCCGCGGCGGACCGCGTTCGTGCGGTCGACGTCGTCCAAGCGGTCCGAGGGGCAGGTGCTCGCCGCCAACGTGGACCACGTGGTCGTCGCCGTGTCGCTGGCGGTGGAGCTGGAGTACGCGCGCATCGAACGGTTCCTGGCCCTGGCCTGGGAGTCGGGCGCGCAGCCGCTGGTGGTGCTCACCAAGGCCGACCTGGTGCCCGACCCCGTGACGCTCGGGCACCTGGTGCGCGACGTCGAGGGGACGGCGCCCGGGGTGCAGGTGCTGGCGGTCAGCGCCGAGACCGGTGAGGGCGTCGACGTGCTGGCGGCGACCGTGGCCGGCGGGACCACCGTGCTGCTGGGTCAGTCCGGCGCGGGGAAGTCGACGCTGGCCAACGCGCTCCTCGGCGAGGAGGCGATGACCGTGCAGGCCGCGCGCGAGGTCGACGGCAAGGGCCGGCACACCACGACCACCCGCAACCTGTTCGCGCTGCCCGGCGGGGGCGTGCTGATCGACACGCCGGGGCTGCGCGGTGTCGGGCTCTGGGACGCCGGCCGGGGCGTCGGGCAGGTGTTCTCGGAGATCGAGGAACTGGCCGCCGACTGCCGGTTCCACGACTGCGCCCACGTCGCCGAGCCCGGGTGCGCGGTGCTCGCCGCGCTCGACTCGGGCGAGCTGCCCGAGCGGCGCCTGGAGAGCTACCGGAAGCTGCTCCGGGAGAACCAGTACATCGTGGCCAAGACCGACGCCCGGGCCAGGGCCGAGATGCGGCGCGAGTGGAAGCGCCGCGGGGCCGAGGGGCGGGCCGCGATGGAGGCCAAGCGGGGCCGCGCGCGGTAGCCACGTGCGGCCACCGCGCGCAGGGCAAGGGCGCGGGGCGAGGGCGACGCGGCCGAACGGCCCCGCCGCCACCTCGTCGACGCCGGGTTAAACCTCCGTCACACCCCTCTTGCGGGTGGATCTTGACGACGCGACCGACACGGAGTGTGTCGGTCGCGTTACGTTGTGGAACTGTCGGCTTAGTCAAGGCTCACCTGACGCATGGCCAACTGAACAGTGCGGAGGACGGAATACATGGTCAAGGCGGTACGGGTCATCGTGGCGCTGCTCCTGGTTCTGCTGGGTACGGCACCGGCCCACGCGGCGACGCCCGACCGTCGGGGGGAGAAGGAGAAATGGACCGGCACCTGGGCGGCCGCGGCCTCCGGCACCGCGCTTCCGCTGCCCGGCGCGTCCATCCGCAACGTGGTGCACACCAGCGTCGGCGGCAGCACGGCGCGGGTCCGTCTCTCCAACCGGCTCGGCATCCGTCCGCTCCGCCTCGGCTCGGTCACCCTGGCCCTGCAGGAACACGGCTACTTCCCCCGGCCGGACGCGGTGCCGGGCACCATGCGTCAGGTGCTCTTCCGCGGCAGACCCACGGCGGTGGTGCCGGCCGGCAAGGAGATCGTCAGCGATCCGGTGCGGCTCCAGGTGCCGGGTGACTCCAACCTCCTGGTGTCGGTGTACACGCCCTTCGACGACGGGCCGGCGACGTATCACCGGATCGCCAAGCAGACCAACTTCGTCGCCTACGGCACCGACCGTGCCGCGGACGTCCACGGCGGGGCCTACACCTCGACCGTCCGGTCCTGGTACTACGTGACGGGCGTGGACGTCCGCACCGCGCGGGCGGCCGGGAGCGTGGTGGCGCTGGGTGACAGCCTCACCGACGGCGTGGGGACGACGCCCGACAGCAACAGCCGCTGGCCGGACCGGCTGGCCGACCGGCTCGCCGCGCTGCCCCCGCGGCACCGCCTCGGAGTGCTGAACACCGGGATCTCCGGCAACCGGATCCTCAACGACCGGTCCGGGCCGAGCGCGCTCCACCGTTTCGACGCCGACGTCCTGCGGCGCAGCGGCGTGCGGACGGTGATCGTGCTGGAGGGCATCAACGACGTGATGACCGACGCGGCGGGCAGGGAGGGGATCAAGGCGTTCCGCAGGGCGTACCGGACGATCGCCGAGCGGGCGCACGCGAAGGGGATCAGGGTCGTCGGCGCGACGCTCACGCCCTACCGGGGGCATCTCGCCTACACCCCGGGGCGTGAGGCGCTGCGCCAGCAGGTCAACCGCTACCTCCGCGAGGACGCGCCGTTCGACGCGGTGGTGGACTTCGACGCGGCGGTGCGTGATCCGCGGCGGCCGGACCGGATCCGGCCCGCCTACGATCCCGGCGACCACCTGCACTTCAACGACGCGGGGATGAAGGCGCTGGCACGGGCGGTCGATCTGAAGGCGCTGCGGGGTTAAGGCTTGATGTTCAGCTTGTGAGGACTGTGAGGAGCCAGGCGCCGAGGACCAGGAGCGCTGCGTAGAGTTCCACGAGCAGCACTGTGCCCCCGGACCGCATCAGGTTCCGGACCGCCGCCCTCGCCTCGCGGGGGCGGCGGCGTTCGCGCACCCGTTCGTGCAGGTAGAGACCGCCGAGGAAGCCGGGTACGGCGCCGACGACCGGCAGCAGGAAGAAGCCGAGGAACGCGCCGGCGCCCGCGTAGCCGCGCAGGTCGGACCGGCGGCCGACGGCGGTGGTCCGGGAGCCCTGCCGGTGCGCGAGCTGGGCGCGCAGCAGCTGGGCCAGCAGGAGCAGGAGGGTGGCGCCCACCAGCACCGCCCAGGCGGTGGGCCGCGGTTCGTTGAGCGCCCACCACAGCACACCGGCCCACACGAGCCAGGACCCGGGGACCCCGGGCGCCAAGACTCCGCAGGTGCCGAGCAGGATGACCGCCCCGGCCAGCAGGAGTTCCCACGCTCCCATTCCTCCAGGGTGCCGGAAGCGGGCGGTGTGTGCGGGGTATGGCGCGGCCGTGGGTTTGCGGTGACTTCGGATTGTTGTTCGGGTTGTCGTCCGAGAATGTGTTCCAGGCGCGCTGTCCCGCCCGCATGCCGGATGCGCGGTTTCAGACGCCTGGCGCGGTCGATGATTAGGGGCATGAGCCAACAGGGGGAGACGCCCACCGGCCGCCGGGACGAGGGCGGGTCCGAGGACGACTGGTGGGGCCAGTTGTACGACGATGCCGCCGGTGACACGGGGCCGACGGCGGCTCCGGACTCCCTCGACGACCGGTTCGCCTCGGTGGCGGGGACGGTGGGTGCGGGTGCGGGTGCCGGTGCGGGCGCGGAGGACGGTGCCCCGGTGGTCGGCCGGAGCGTTCCCGCGCCGCGGCCCGAGCCCGGGTCCGAGGCGCCCTCCGCCCCACCGGCCGGGGTGGCCTGGGAGGCGCCGGGGGACCGGTCTGCGGCGGGGCCGGGCGGCGGGCCGCGTTCCGTGCGGGGGCCCGGACCGGCCGACCGGGTGGTGGACGCCCCGGGGAACACCGGACCGTCCGACCGGGTGGGCCCTTCGGCCGACGGTGGACCGCCGGAGCGCCGGCCGGGCCTCGCGGACGCGGCGGGACCGGCCGAGTGGGAGGAGGGTGCGGAAGGCGGACCCGTGCCGCCGCGGAAGGAGGGCGTGGGGCCGCGCGCCACGGCCCCGTGGTGGGCCGGCGCAGGTGATGCCGACCGCCCGGCCGCCGGGGCGGAGGGCGGCGGGGCCGGGCCGGGCGACCGGGCGCGGCGGTCCGACGCCGCCACGGACGGCGCTCCCGACGGGGCCGGGGACGGAGCCGAGCCGGACGGCCGGGGCACAGGACGGTCGCTGGGGGCCGCGCAGGGAGAGGACCGGAGGCCGGGGCCGCCGGGCGGTGGGGGCGCGCCGGGACCGAGGGTGCCCGGCTACATGAGGGACGGCGACCACCGGGGTGGCACGGGGGGACGCGGGACCGAGGAGGGCGGTCCCCGGGCCGGCGCCGGCGGCGGTGCCGAGCAGGGCGGTCCGGACGCGTGGCCGGGACCTGCGACGGGGCCGCGTGCCGACGACGCCGCGTCCGGCGCCCGGGAGGGAGGCGATCGCTGGACGTCCGGTGCGGCCGGGTGGTTCGGCACCGGTGCGGGCACCGTCCGGGGCGCCGGTCCGGCGGACCGTCCTCGCGGGAGCGGGAGCGGGAGCGGGACCGGGACCGGGACCGAGACCGGGACCGGGACCGGGAGCGGTGACAGGGGGCCCGGCGGCAACGGGAGCGCGTCCGGCCTGGCCGGCCGCCCCGGGTCCGGCGGCGCGGTCGCACCGAACAGCTACACCTCGCGCCCGGGCCCCGGTGCCGACGACGGCGGAACACCAGGCGACCGTGCCCCCCGAGATCCGGCGGACGGCGCTGGTACGGGTGGCAGGCCGGGAGTGCCCGGCGGCTACGGGAGTGGGTCCGGCCCGGCCGACGGCATCGGGGCCGACGCCGATGCCGACCCGGTCGGCGGTGCGGGCGCCTCGAGCGGCTACCCGACGAGCACGGGTCCTGGTGATCGTGACCCCGGAGATCCGGCGGACGGTGCCGGTGCGGGTGGCAGGCCCGGGGCGCCCGGTGGTGCGCGGGGCGGGGGCGGCCCGGGTGGGGCGTCGTGGGGCGCCGGCGGTGTGGGCGTCGGGGACGGCGGGGCCGCGTCCGGTGGCGGGGGCCGAGGCGGCGACCGGGCGGCCGGAGTTCCCGGGGCGCCCCGTGGCGTGCGGAGCGGAACCGGACCCGCCGACAGCCCCGCGCGGGCGGCCGGTCCCGGCACCGGCGCCGTCGCGGGCACGCCTGTCGCGGGCACGTCCGGCGCGGGCGACGCCGCGGGAGCCCCCGGAGGCGCCGGCGCCTCCGGGGACCGGGGGGTGCCGCCGCAGGCACGGCCCGAGGGGGCCGGTGGGCCACCCCCCGACCGCGTGACGCTGGACCTCGCCGGCACCGGTGCCGGGGACGAGGGCGAAGGGCGGGCCGGGGCGTTGGCGTACGTGGGGGAGGAGCCGCCGAGCTACGAGCCCGAGCCGACCTCGCTGCCCATGGCGGACCCCGGGGCCCTGGAGGACCTGGTGCCGGACACCGTCCTGGACGGCGCGCGGCACGGCGCGCTGACCCTGCGGGCCGCGTCCGTGCGCGGGGACTCCGCCCGCTACCGGGGCGAGGTCCGGCGCGACGCGCTGCTGACCGCCCGGTTCGGGGTGGGCGACCGCGCGCTCGTCCTGGTGGCCGTGGCCACGGGCGCCCGCGCCACCCCCGAGGGGCAGCGGGCCGCCGCCACGGCCTGCCGCTGGATCGGCCAGGCCGTCGGCCGCAGCGCCGCCCGGCTCGCCGAGGACATCCGCGAAGGGCGCCGCGCCGACCTCCGGGCGGGCCTGCAACGGCTCACCGACCGCAGCCTCGGCCGTCTCCGCGCCGCCGCCGGTGAGGGCCGCGAGCCCGGCGGGGGCGAGGCGTCGCTGCGCTGCCTGCTGCTGCCCGCCGACCCCGAATGCCGCACCCGGGTGTTCTTCGGCGTCGGCGAGGGCGGCCTGCACCGGCTGCGCGACGGCGACTGGCAGGACCTCGAACCCCGCCCCGCCGGGCCCGGGGCGAAGCCCGGCGAGCTCACCCTCGACCTCGGCATAGCCACCCCTCCGAGCCCCTACGAACCGGCGCCCGAACCGCCCCGCGCGCCGTTCCGGTTCCGCACCTGTGTCGCCCGGCCGGGGGACCGGCTGCTGATGTCCGCGGCCGGCCTGGCCGAACCGATGGAGGACGAGCCCGCGCTCCTCACCCACCTGGCACGGCGGTGGGCCGCGCCCGAGCCGCCCGGACTCGCCGGCTTCCTGGCGGACGTGCAGGTGCGGGTGAAGGGTTACGCCGACGACCGTACGGCGGTGGCCGTCTGGGAGGCGTGATCCCGGGCCGCGTGGATTGATGGTCCCCAGAACGGGGACACGAGCGGTCCGGACACGGATCGTGAGCACGCAGCGAAGGGCACGCCTCACCATGGCCAAGCAGAACGTCGCTGAGCAGTTCGTCGACATCCTCACCCGCGCGGGCGTGCGGCGCATGTACGGGGTGGTCGGGGACAGCCTCAACCCCGTGGTGGACGCCGTCCGCCGCCACAAGGGCATCGACTGGGTGCACGTGCGCCACGAGGAGGCCGCCGCCTTCGCCGCGGGCGCCGAGGCGCAGATCACCGGGCAGCTGGCCGCCTGCGCCGGCTCCTGCGGTCCCGGCAACCTGCACCTGATCAACGGGCTGTACGACGCCCACCGGTCCATGGCCCCGGTACTGGCCCTCGCCTCGCACATCCCCTCCTCGGAGATCGGGCTCGGCTTCTTCCAGGAGACCCACCCGGACCGGCTGTTCCGCGACTGCAGCCACTACAGCGAGATGATCTCCAGCCCGGCGCAGATGCCGCGCCTGCTGAACACCGCCGTCCAGAACGCGGTGGGCCGCTCCGGCGTCAGCGTCGTCACCCTGCCCGGCGACATCGCCGACCAGCCCGCGCCCGAGGGCGCGTACGACACCGCCCTGGTCACTTCCCGGCCGTCGGTCCGCCCCGGCGACACCGAACTCGACGCGCTGGTCGAGCTGATCGACAAGGCGGACAAGGTCACCCTGTTCTGCGGCGCCGGCTGCAAGGACGCGCACGGCGAGGTCATGCGGCTCGCCGAACTGCTCAAGTCGCCGGTCGGGCACGCGCTGCGCGGCAAGGAGTGGATCCAGTACGACAACCCGTACGACGTGGGCATGAGCGGCCTGCTCGGCTACGGCGCCGCCTACGAGGCCACCCACGAGTGCGACCTGCTGATCCTGCTGGGCACCGACTTCCCCTACAACGCCTTCCTCCCCGACGACGTGCCGATCGCCCAGATCGACGTCCGCCCCGAACGCCTCGGCCGCCGCTCCCGGCTGGACCTGGCGGTGTGGGGCGACGTCAAGGAGACCCTGCGGTGCCTGATCCCCAGGGTGAAACCGAAGAAGAACCGCAAGTTCCTCGACAAGATGCTGAAGAAGCACGCGGACGCGCTGGAGGGAGTGGTCAGCGCCTACACCCGCAAGGTGGACAAGCACGTACCGATCCACCCCGAGTACGTGGCCTCCGTGCTCGACGAACTCGCCGACGAAGACGCCGTGTTCACGGTCGACACCGGCATGTGCAACGTGTGGGCCGCGCGCTACATCACCCCCAACGGGCGGCGCCGGGTGATCGGTTCGTTCTCCCACGGCTCGATGGCCAACGCGCTGCCGATGGCGATCGGGGCGCAGTTCACCGACCGCAAACGGCAGGTCGTCTCGATGTCCGGGGACGGCGGATTCGCCATGCTGATGGGCGAGTTCCTCACCCTGGTGCAGTACGACCTGCCCGTGAAGGTGGTGCTGTTCAACAACTCCTCGCTCGGGATGGTCGAGCTGGAGATGTTGGTCGCCGGCCTGCCCTCGCACGGCACCGCCAACACCAACCCGGACTTCGCCGCCGTCGCCGAGGCGTGCGGCGCCTTCGGGGCGCGGGTGGAGAAGCCGAAGGACCTCGCGGGCGCCCTGAAGGCCGCCTTCCGGCACAAGGGGCCCGCGCTCGTCGACGTGGTGACCGACCCGAACGCGCTGTCCATCCCGCCGAAGATCAAGAAGGAGATGGTGACCGGGTTCGCGCTCTCGGCCTCCAAGGTGGTGCTGGACGGCGGTGTGGGAAGGATGCTGCAGATGGCGCGCTCCAACCTGCGCAACGTCCCCCGCCCCTGACGCGGCGACGGGCCGTTCCCCGCCGCCCGCCGGATCGGGATGAGTGCCGCGTTCCGGACGCGGGCATGCATTCCCGTGAGCGTGTTCGAGAACGAAGTGCGCGAACGGGCGCGAACGGGGGGTCATGAAGAGGCAGGCACCACAGGCGGGCAGCTCCGCCGTCGCCGACGCGGCGGAGCCGTCCACCGGACCAGTCGTGCGACCGGCGGTACGGGAGACGGGCGGCGTCCCGGCCCCCCGGCCCCGCCTCCGAATACGGCGGCCGCGACTGCGGCAACGGCTGCGCAGGGCCGACCTGGGCGCCGTGCCCCGGGCGCGGCGAGCGCTACGGGAGCTGGTGCGGTGCGACGCGCCGGGCTGGCCGCAGGACGGCGACGTACTGGAGACGGCGGAACTGCTCACCACCGAACTGGTCACCAACGCACTGGTGCACACGGGCCGCGGCGCGGTGCTCAAGGTGAAGGTCGACCGGCGGCGGCTGCGGGTGGAGGTGCGGGACTTCGTGCGCCCCCGGCGGCTCCCGGTGGGCCAGGAGGCCGACGAGGACGCCACCTGCGGCAGAGGCCTGCTCCTGGTGGCCACCCTTGCCGACACCTGGGGAGTGCGCGGCCACGCCCTCGGCAAGTCGGTGTGGTTCGAGCTGGCGCACGGCGGGACGGCCCGGGCCCGCTGACCGGAGGCGGGCCGAGCGGGCCCCGCGCGCGGTGGAGGATCAGCCGAACTGCTGCTCCAAGTCCTTCAGTTTGCGTTCCAGCGTGTCCAACTGCCGCAGCGCCATGGTGTCCTCCTCGGGCGCCGGGAGCGACGGACGGCTGCGCAGCGGCAGTTGTTCGGGCTCCGCCGCGGCCGGGCCGGCGCCGTCGGCGCGCTCGAGTTCCACCTGGGGCGCCGACCGCTCCGGCAGGGCGGCGGGGGCGTGCCCACGGCTGACCGCCTTCAGGTGGGCCCGCTCCACCCGCTTCTGCTCACGACGGCGCCGCCTGGTCTGCTCCCGCATCCGGCTGTCCTCACGGACCTCCTCCACCGCCTCGTCCAGGCTCCGCACGCCCTCCAGCAGCATCAGCGACCAGGCGCGGTAGGTCTCGCGCGGCGCGCGCAGCCACCGCACCGCCCGGATCTGGGGCAACGGCCGCGGGATCAGGCCCTGTTCGCGCAGGGCGGCACGGCGGGTCTGCTTCAGGGCGCGGTCGAAGAGGATCGCGGCGGAGAGCGACATCCCGGCGAAGAACTGCGGGGCGCCCGCGTGGCCCAGCCCGCGCGGGGCGTGCACCCAGTTGAACCAGGCGGCCGCGCCCGCGAACAGCCACACCAGCATCCGGGACCCCAGGGCGGCGTCGCCGTGGCTCGCCTCGCGCACCGCGAGCACCGAGCAGAACATCGCCGCCCCGTCCAGGCCGAACGGCACCAGGTACTCCCAGCCGCCGGCCAGGCCGAGGTTCTGGCGGCCGAAGCCGACCAGGCCGTGGAAGGAGAGCGCGGCGGCCACCGCCGCACAGCAGAACAACAGCAGGTACGACGCGGTCCCGTAGACGGCCTCCTTGCGCCGCCGGCGTTCCTCGCTGCGCTCCCAGGTGTCGTCCGAGGAGGCCGAGCCCGCCGCCGACGCCTTCCGGCCGCGCGCGAGCACCGCCACCGCCGCCAGCACGCCGAGGAGCAGTACGGCGCCCGGAAGCAGCCAGTCCAGCGAAACGTCGGTCAATCTCATCCGGTTGTCCCTTGCGTCGGGCCTGCGTGGGAAGGGCGTAGCTGGCGGCCATGTTGACCCAACCGGCGTGGCCCGCACGGGGTTTCCGGACAAGAGGAACCGAGGGAGTGGTGCGGAGGGGCGGGTTCGCGCCCTCATTCTCGAACGCGCGCCCTAGGGATGCGAGGGGAGTTCGAAGGGAAATCGCCCTCAGGGGTGGTGTGGCGGGAGGCCGCCTGACGGTGGACGGGCGTAGATCCGATCAGATGTCAGGCTGCCTGCGCCGCCGTCAGCTTGGCGACCCGGTCCGTGTCGCAGGTGCGCGGGCAGGTGACGCAGGTGTTGTTGTCGGTCAGCGTGTAGACCAGGCAGCAGGTGACCCGGTCGCGGGTGGTCAGCGCTTCGCCGGCCGGGCCGGGCAGCTCCCGGAAACCGGCGGCGCCGGGCAGCGGGAGGGTCGCCCCGGGCAGCATCCGGCCCAGCTCCTCCATCGCCCGCCGCTCCTCGCCCAGCAGGTTGCCGATGTACCAGAGGCCCTCGACCAGCTCGTCGGTCACCATCCCCCACAGCGAGCGGCCGCGGCGGCGCATACGCGGCCCGAAGACGCCCAGCACCGGCCCCATGTGCTCGGCCGCCGCCGCCCGCACCTCGGCGCGCAGGGCGTCCTCGTCCGGCACCACCCGGGCACCGGGCAGCGCGGCGGCGGGGTCGTCCGGCAGGCAGGCGAACGCACGCGGACGCACGGCGATCCGGCCGGACGGGTGGTGGACGGCCACGTCGTCCACGGTGAGCCGCGGCACCCGGCGGGCCAGGAAGGCGGGGGCGGTGAACAGGAGACAGACCGGCCAGGCGTACCGGTGCAGGGCGAGGGTGGCGCCCACGTCCGGACGGGGCCGCCGGCCGTAGTAGCCCTCGACCATCGCCTCGTCCCGGGCTACCAGCTCCGCGATCTCGGGGCCCTCCTCGGCGAAGCGGGCGGCGGACGTCCAGCCGGGCTCGGCGTCCGACCGCTCGCAGGGCAGCGGCTCGCCGGGCGCGACTTCCGTCACGATCAGGCCGGAGTAGGCCTCGGTGAGACGGTCGTAGGCGTCCTGAAAGACCGAGGTGGCAAGGGGCACGACGGACTCCCGTTCCCGTGAGCTGCGGAGGCGATGACAGGTAAGCCTTACCTTACTCATAGTTGCCGGGGGTGGGAACACCGAGGTCCTGCGCTTATCGTGCTGGAGTCCGAACGGAACCGGAGCGGAACCGGAATCCGGCCCCGGACCCCGGGCCCCGAACCTCGGAACCCGGCAACCGAAGCCTTGGCCAGGAGGTCCCCGTGGAACAGGCACGTCCGCGTGAGCGGGCGGACGCGTCGGCGTCGCCGAGCGGCGCTGGCGCGACCCCGGCGCGCGGGGACCACACCCACGGGGCGACGGCCGCTGCGCCGCTGCCCGCACCGCGGGAGCCGCGGGCCCGGCCCGCGGTCAGGCGGTCCTCCGTGCGCGAGCAGGTGCTGCGGGCGCTGCGGGCGGCCCTGGTCTCCGGGGAGCTGACGCCCGGCGAGGTGTACTCGGCGCCGGTGCTGGGGCAGCGGTTCGGGGTGTCGGCGACGCCGGTGCGTGAGGCGATGCAGCAGCTGGCGCTGGAGGGCGCCGTCGAGGTGGTCCTCAACCGGGGTTTCCGGGTCGTCGAGCGAGGCGCGCGGGCACTGGCCGAGCTGGCCGAGGTGCGGGCCCTGATCGAGGTGCCGGTGGTGCTGCGGCTCGCCCGCACGGTGCCCGCCGAACGGTGGGCCGAGCTGCGCCCGCTGGCCGAACGGACCGTGCTGGCCGCCTCCACGGGCTGCCCGGCCACCTACGCCGAGGCGGACCGGGCCTTCCACCGCGCCCTGCTGTCCCTCGCGGGCAACGCGGAGCTGGTGCGGATCGCGGAGGACCTGCACCGGCGCTCGCAGTGGCCCCCGGCCCCCGGGCAGACCGGGGCGGGGACGCGCGGGCACGGCGAGCTGGTCGCCGACGCGGCCGAGCACGGCGCGCTGCTGGACGCCCTGGCGGAGCGGGACCTGGACGCGGTCCGGCGGCTGGTGCGCGAGCACTTCGCGAGCGCGGAGCTGTAGCGGTCCGCGGCGCGGGGCGGCCGTGCGGGCCGCCGGCGGTCAGGACGGAGGGGTGAACGCCCTCCAGTGCCCCTCGGAGACGACCTCGACGCCCTCGTCGGTCACCTTCACGGCGGTCCGGTCGTCGATCGCGTACGAGGGGACCCCGATCCCGGCCGCCCACCGCTCGGCGTGGGCCGTGGTGTTCCACGGCAGCGCCTCGTGGTCCAGGTGCGGGAAGAGCGAGAAGCCGACGACCCCCAGCGTGGCGTCGCCGCCCTCCGGCGGCTCCCACTCGACGAAGTACTCCCCGATGCGGGGCGTCATCACCATGCTCCCGGCGCTCAGCCCCACCCAGACCTTGTCGCGCAGCGACGGCAGGAGGTCCGCCAGTCCCGACTGCCGCATCCAGTGGCACAGGTACAGCGCGTCGCCGCCGCCCACCAGCAGGACGTCCGCCTCCTCGACCCAGGGGACCCAGCGGTCCCGGCCGATGCTGGGCAGCGCGGTGAGCTCCAGGACCCCCACCGACCTCCAGCCCAGCTCGCACATGGGCGTCTGCTCGCGGCCGCTGATGAAGCGCCAGGCCGCGGCGGGGGTGACCTGCGGGTGACCGTACGCGGCGGTGGGGACGCAGAGGGCGTCGCACTCGGCGACCGGTTTGCCGAGGAGGTCGAGCAGCGCGTCGTGGATGCTCGGGTTCTGTATGCCGGCCGATGTGAGGAGGAGCCGCATGCCGCCCTTTCCTGCCTGAACGATGTCGTCGTCCCGCGTCGTGCGGGCCGTCCGGTTCCGTCGCCCGCGTCGTGCGGGCCGTCCGGTTCCGTCGCCCGAGCCGTACGGGCCGTCGCTTCCGCCGGTGCTCCGGCGGCGCCCGGCCGCCGTCACACGGGCCGTGAGCCGCCGGACCCTAGGCGCCGTCCACCGTGGCGGGCTCGTCGGAGGGGTCCGCGCCGTCCTGCTCCAGATGGCGGGACAGCCAGGTCGGCACGCCCCCCAGCAGCCGGTGCAGCCGTCGCGCCTCGGCGCGCAGGCGGCGGGCCTTGGGCTCCGGCTCCGTGTCGGCGAGGGAGAGCAGCGCGGGGGCCGTGCCCACCAGGTAGCCCAGCTCCACCCGCAGCCGCAGCGACTCGGCGAAGCCGTGCCGCGCCTCGGCGACGTCGCCGTCCTGGAGGGCGAGGGCGGCCAGGTGCCGCCAGGTGAAGGAGAGCAGCAGCGGGTCGGGATGGGCGGTGGCCCCGGCGTGCGCCCTGCGGTAGGCGGCCCGGGCCGCCTGCGGGGCCAGGGAGAGGTTCTGGGCGACCAGACCGCGGCGGAAGTCCAGCAGGGCCCGCCGCGGCGTCCCGGGCGGGATCAGCGCCGCGGCCCGGCCGAGCGCGGAGCGCGCCTCGTCCGCGCGGTCGCGCACGCCGTGCAGGGTGGCCGTGTAGGCGAGGTAGCCGCGCTCGCAGGCCGCCCCGCCCCGCTCCTCGCCGGTGCCGGCCATCGCCTCCGCGTTGCGCAGCTCGTCCTCGGCGTCCTCCCAGCCCTCCTCGGTGTACAGACAGCGCTCCACGAGCAGCGCGGCCCGGTGCAGGGCGTCGTCGGGGGTGTCGCGGGGGAGCAGGGCGGCGGCGTCGGCCCAGCACGCCCGGGACCGCAGACGCCATACGGCTGCATGGACGGACTCCTCGCCTGCGGTCGTCGCTGTGGTCGTTGCGGTACCGGACATGGCGGTGTACGCCACGTTGCCCTCCCCGAGCACGCCATCGAGCCGGATGTGGTGGTGGCGGAATCTCAGCACGATTCAGATGTTCCGGCCAAGAGGTCGGGTGAAACATTTCACAAAGTGGCCGGACCCCGTGCGTGGCAAGAAACGATCCGCCTGGGTCAGCTCATCCGCAGGGCGAGGAAGAAGTCGAGCTTGTCCTCCAGGCGCGAGAGGTCACGCCCCGTCAACTGCTCGATGCGGCCCACCCGGTACCGCAGCGTGTTGACGTGCAGGTGGAGCCGGGCGGCGCAGCGCGTCCACGAGCCGTCGGCCTCCAGGAAGGCCTCCAGGGTGGGGATCAGCTCGGCGCGGTGACGCCCGTCGTACTCCCGCAGCGGGTCCAGCAGCCGGGCGGTGAAGGCGCGGCGCACGTCGTCGGGGACGAACGGCAGCAGCAGCACGTGCGAGGCCAGCTCCTGGTGCCCGGCGGCGCAGACGGCGCCCGGGCGGGCGGCGGCGACCCGGCGGGCGTGCCGGGCCTCCTCCAGCGCCCCGCGCAACCCCTCGGCGGAGTGCACGGCGGCGCTCACGCCCAGGGTGACCCGCCCCTCGTCGCCGAGCCCCGCGGCCAGCGGCTCCCGCACGGCGGCCAGCAGCGACTCGGCGGACAGCCCCGCGGAGCGGCGCTCCGGGGCGCCGGCGTCGTCCGCGGAGCCCGCGCGGGCGGCGTCCTCGCCGCCCGCGGGCAGCGGCACCAGGGCGACGGCCTCCTCGCCGGAGTGCGCCACGGCCAGCCGGTCGGAGGGCTCGGGACCCTCCGCCGACGGGTCGACGAGCAGCTCCTCCAGCAGTGCCTGGGCGAGCCGTCCGCCCTCGGCGCGGTCCTCGGCCCCCTGCCACTCGACGCGGGCCACCACCACCTGCCAGTCGGGGGCGGTCTCCAGGCCGGGCAGCAGCACCGGTGCGGCGACCCGCAGCCGGGCGGCGATCTCGCCGGGGGCCGCGCCCGCCTGGATCAGCTCCAGCAGCTCATGCGCCAGCCGCCGCCGCACGGTGCGCCCGGCGTCCCGGCGCTCCCGCTCCACCGCCACCAACTGGGTGACGCCGTGTACCAGGTCCAGTCGCGCCTCGGGCCAGTCGGCGGCGTCGGCCTCGACGGCCAGCAGCCAGTCGGACAGGACCGGGCCCGCCGCAGGGGTCCCCCGGCGCTCGCGCGGGGCCTGGCCGGGGCGCTCCGCGCGGGACGCGGCGCGGACCGGGAAGAGCGAGTACGTCGTCCCGCCGGCCGTCACCCGGTGGGGTGCGCGGCGGCCCGCGCGCGCGGCGGCCAGGTGCTCGGCGGCCAGCCGGGTGCGGACCTCGGGCGGGAGGTCGGGGCCGGCGCCCTCGGGGCCGGCGACCGGACGGCCGGCGGGCGAGAGGACCCAGGCCCGCAGATCCAGGTCCGAGCCGAGCAGTTCCAGGACCACGTCCGGGCCGCCACCGGTGGGACCGGCCGTCATCATCCTGCGGTGCCGGTCCACCACCGCGGCCAGGTCCCCGGCCCGCTCGCCGGACACCTGGCGCACCACGTGCTCGGTGATGCTCGCGAACGCAACGGACTCGTCCACCGCGAACAGCGGGAGCCGGTGCCGGGCACAGGCCTCGACCAGGTCGTCGGGGATGCCCGCCAGCTCCGCCTCGCCGGCCCCCAGGGCGGCCACCTGGGCATCGGTGAGGATGCGCACGAACCGCTCCGAGTCGGCGGGCCCGTGGCGCCAGAGGAGACCGGTCAGGACCAGCTCACCGCCGGTGAGGTAGCGGCTGGGGTCCTTGAGGTCGGTCGTCATCACGCCGCGCACCGCGCGGTCCAGCTCGTCCTCGCCGCCGAGCAGCCGCAGGCCGAGCCCGGGGGTGTCCAGCAGTGCGCGGAGCCGCATTCCAGTCGCCGCCGTTCAGGTCTCGAGGTCGTGGAGTCTTCGGGGGTGCTGTGTTCCCGTACGGAAACATCGGGGGCGAGCACCTCTCCCTTTCATACGAATCTACAAGATGGAAGGTGTGGCCAGCGAATTCCTTCGTGTTTTCGGCGACTGACCCGGCCGGGTGACAGGGCGGTGTACTGGACGCTCCGAGCGTCTACACGTATCGGACCACCCCTTCGCGCCACGCGCGTAGACCGCGGTTTCCGGGAGGACGGCCAGGCATGGAATTCCTACGACCGGCCAGCTGGGAGGAGGCGCTCGCCGTCAAGGCCGAGCATCCCGACGCGGTGCCCCTCGCGGGCGGCACCGACGTGATGGTCGAGCTCAACTTCGGCCACCGCCGCCCGGAACGGCTGCTCGACCTCGGGCGGATCACCGAGCTCGGGGAGTGGGAGAGCGACGGCCCCGCCGTGCGGCTGGGCGCCTCCGTGCCCTACACGCGGATCATGGAAGCGCTGCGGTCCGAACTTCCCGGCCTGGCGCTGGCCGCGCACACCGTGGCCTCCCCGCAGATCCGCAACCGCGGCGGCGTCGGCGGCAACCTCGGCACCGCCTCCCCGGCCGGCGACGCCCACCCGGCGCTGCTCGCCTCCGGCGCGGAGGTGGAGGCGGTCTCCACGCGCGGCACCCGCCTGATCCCGATCGACGACTTCTACCTGGGGCCCAAGCGCAACGCCCTCGCGCCCGACGAACTGATCCGCGCGGTCCGCGTCCGGCGGGCCGGCGGACCCCAGCAGTTCGCCAAGGTGGGCACCCGCAACGCCATGGTGATCGCGGTCTGCGCCTTCGGCCTGGCCCTGCACCCGGAGAGCCGCACGGTCCGCACCGGCATCGGCTCCGCCGCGCCCACACCCGTGCGCGCCCGGGAGGCGGAGGAGTTCCTGACCGGCGTGCTGGAGGAGGAACGGTGCTGGGACACCGGGCGCCCGCCACCGCCGTCGGCGGCGCGGCGGTTCGCCGACCTCTGCTCCGCCGCCTGCTCGCCGATCGACGACGTACGGGGCACCGCCGCCTACCGCCGCCGCGCGGTGGGCGTGCTGGCCCGCCGCACCCTGGGCTGGGCCTGGCAGGAACACCGCGGGAGCGCCCGCGTCACGGAGGGAGCCGCATGATGCGTGTCCGGCTGACGGTCAACGGCCGTCCACGGGAGGCCGACGACGTCTGGGAGGGCGAGTCGCTGCTGTACGTGCTGCGCGAGCGGATGGGACTGCCCGGCTCCAAGAACGCCTGCGAACAGGGCGAGTGCGGATCCTGCACGGTACGCCTGGACGGCGTGCCGGTCTGCGCCTGCCTGGTCGCCGCCGGACAGGCCGAGGGGCGCGAGGTGGTCACCGTGGAGGGGCTGGCGCCGGAGGGCGAACTGTCCGCCGTGCAGAAGGCGTTCATCGACGCCGGGGCCGTCCAGTGCGGGTTCTGCACGCCCGGCCTGCTGGTCGCCGCCGACGAACTCCTGGACCGCGAGCCGAAGCCCGCCGACGCCGACATCAGGGAGGCGCTCTCGGGCAACCTGTGCCGCTGCACCGGCTACGAGAAGATCATGGACGCGGTCCGCCTGGCCGCCGCCCGGCGCTCCGCCGAGCCGGAAGGGGACCGGGCATGACCGACCTCACCGAGGGGCACGTCCCGTCCGTCATCCCCGGCGTCCGGTCGGAGGCGGCGCGCCGCGCCGCCGTGCTCGGACTGCCCACCCGGTTCACCCAGCGCGCCGGGAACGTCGGCGGCGTGGGGGAGTCGGTGCCGCGCCCCGACGGCGTCCTCAAGGTCACCGGAGAGTTCGCCTACTCCTCGGACCTGTGGCACGAACACATGCTGTGGGGCCACCTGTTGCGCTCCACCACCGCGCACGCCGAGATCCTCTCCGTCGACGTGTCCGAAGCACTGGCCACGCCGGGTGTGCACGCCGTGCTCACCTACGACGACCTGCCGGCCGAGGTCCGGCACTACGGCCTGGAGATCCAGGACACCCCCGTCCTCGCCCACCGCCGGATCCGCCACCACGGTGAACCGATCGCCGCCGTCGCCGCCGACCACCCGGAGATCGCCCGGCGCGCCGCGGAGAAGATCAAGGTCGAGTACCGCGAACTCCCCGTGCTCACCGACGAGAAGAGCGCCACCGCGCCCGACGCGACCGTGCTGCACGAGGACCGCACCGACCACCACGCTCCGCACGTCCCGCACCCCAACGTCGTGCACCGCCAGCCGATCGTCCGCGGCGACGTCGAACGGGCGGCCGCGCGCGCGGACTTCGTGGTCCGCGGCGAGTACGAGTTCGGCATGCAGGACCAGGCGTTCCTCGGCACCGAGTCCGGAATGGCGGTCCCCGCCGAGGACGGCGGGGTGGACCTCTACGTCGCCACCCAGTGGCTGCACGCCGACCGCCGGCAGATCGCGCCCGTCCTCGGCCTGCCCGAGGAGAAGGTCCGGATGACCCTGGCCGGCGTCGGCGGTGCGTTCGGCGGGCGCGAGGACCTGTCCATGCAGATCCACGCCTGCCTGCTCGCGCTGCGCACGGGGCGGCCGGTGAAGATGGTCTACAACCGGTACGAGTCCTTCTTCGGCCATGTGCACCGCCACCCGGCCAGGCTGGTCTACGAGCACGGCGCCACCAAGGACGGCCGGCTCACCCACGTCCGCGCCCGGATCGTGCTCGACGGCGGCGCCTACGCCTCCTCCTCCCCGGCCGTGGTCGGCAACGCGGCCTCGCTGAGCGTGGGCCCCTACGAGGTCGACGCGGTGGAGGTGGAGGCGCTCGCCCTCTACACCAACAACCCGCCCTGCGGCGCGATGCGCGGCTTCGGCGCCGTGCAGGCATGCTTCGCCTACGAGGCGCAGATGGACCGGCTGGCCGACGCGGTCGGCATGGACCGCGTCGACTTCCGCCGGCTCAACGCCATGTCGCAGGGCTCGGTGATGCCCACCGGGCAGGTCGTCGACTCGCCCGCGCCGGTCGCCGAACTGCTGCACCGGGTACGGGAGCTGCCGCTGCCCGCGGAGCGGCCCTGGGAGAGCGGCGGGGGCGGGGTCGACGTGCGGGCGCTGCCCGGCGGGCTCTCCAACACCAGCCACGGGGAGGGCGTGGTGCGCGGGGTCGGGTACGCGGTCGGCATCAAGAACGTCGGCTTCTCGGAAGGCTTCGACGACTACTCCACGGCCCGGGTGCGGCTGGAGGCCGCCGGAGGCGAGGCGGTGGCCTCGGTGCACACCGCCATGGCGGAGGTCGGGCAGGGCGGCGTCACCGTGCACGCCCAGATCGCCCGCACCGAACTGGGCGTCACCGGGGTCACCGTCCGGCCCGCCGACACCCGGGTGGGCAGCGCCGGTTCCACCTCCGCCTCCCGGCAGACCTACGTCACGGGCGGAGCCGTCAAACGGGCCTGCGAGCTGGTGCGCGAGCGGGTGCTGGAGCTCGGGCGCGCCCGGTTCGGCGCCGCGCAGCCGGGCTGGTCCTCGGAGGGGCTCCGGCTGGAGGGCGGCAAGGTGGTCGCCGGGGACGGCACGGTGCTGGCCGGGCTGGCCGAGATCCTCGGCGACGAGGCCGTCGAGGTGGAGACCGAGTGGCGCCACCGGCCCACCGAGCCCTTCGACCGGGTCACCGGGCAGGGCGACGGTCACGTCCAGTACTCCTTCGCCGCCCACCGGGCGGTGGTCGACGTGGACGTCGAACTCGGCCTGGTCAAGGTGGTGGAACTGGCCTGCGCCCAGGATGTCGGCAAGGCGGTGAACCCGCTGGCCGTGGTCGGGCAGATCCAGGGCGGCAGCACCCAGGGGCTGGGGGTGGCGCTGATGGAGGAGATCGTGGTGGACCGCACCACGGGACTGGTCCGCAACCCCTCCTTCACCGACTACCTGATCCCCACCATCCTCGACACCCCGCCGATGCCGGTGGAGGTGCTGGAACTCGCCGACGACAACGCGCCCTACGGACTGCGCGGAGTGGGCGAGGCCCCCACCCTCTCCTCGACGCCGGCGATCCTCGCCGCGGTCCGGGCGGCGACCGGGCTGGACCTGCGGCGGACGCCGGTGCGTCCTGAACACCTCACGGGTGGGTAAGGGTCCCCCGAGGGAGAACCACGGCGGAAAGGAGCGCGGCCATGCTGGACATCGCGCACGAGCTGCACGGATGGATCGGCGAGGGCCGGGACTTCGCCGTCGCCACCGTGGTCGCCGTCGGCGGCAGCGCGCCCCGCATGCCGGGGGCCGCGCTGGCCGTCGACAGGGACGGCGAGGCGGTCGGCTCGGTCTCCGGCGGGTGCGTCGAGGGCGCGGTCCACGACCTGTGCCTGCGGGCGCTCGAGGACGGCCGGACGGTGCGCGAGAGCTTCGGGTACGCCGACGCCGACGGGATCGCGGTAGGGCTGACCTGCGGCGGGACCGTCGAGGTGCTGGTGGTGCCGGTGCGTGGGGGCGACCCGGTACGGGAGGTGTACGCGGCCGCCGTCGCGGCGGCGGTACGGCGCGAGCCGGCCGCGGTGGCGCGGATCGTGGAGGGCCCGGAGGAACTGCTGGGCCGGGCCCTGCTGATCCGGTCCGGCGGTGAAGAGCCTGACGGCGAGGGCCCCGGAGGCGAGGTGTCCGGCGGGTTCTGCCGCGGGCCCGAACTGGACCGGACGGTCGCCGCGGAGGCCGGGGCGCTGCTGGACGCGGGACGCAACGGGGCCGTCGTCGAGATCGGTGAGCAGGGCTCTCGTTGCGGAGCGCCGCTCTCGTTGCTCGTGGAGACGTCCGCGCCGCCGCCGCGGATGATCGTCTTCGGCGCCGTCGACTTCGCGGCGGCCCTGGCACGGGTCGGCGGGTTCCTCGGCTTCCACGTCACGGTCTGCGACGCGCGTGCCGTCTTCGCGACGGAGCGCCGCTTCCCGGAGGCGGACGAGGTGGTCGTCGAGTGGCCCCACCGCTACCTGGAGAACACCACCGTGGACGCCCGCACGGTGCTGTGCGTCCTCACCCACGACCCCAAGTTCGACGTCCCGCTGCTGACGAGGGCGCTGGAACTGGACGTCACGTACGTCGGCGCGATGGGCTCGCGCCGCACCCACCTCGACCGGCTGGCCCGTCTCCGGGAGGAGGGGGTGCCGGAGGGGGCGCTGGCCCGCCTGCGGTCCCCGATCGGCCTCGACCTCGGCGCGCGTACCCCGGAGGAGACGGCGCTGTCCATCGCCGCGGAGATCGTCGCCGCCCGCCGCGGCGGCACGGGCGTCCCCCTCACGGGCGCGGCCCTCCCGATCCACCGCTCCACTCCCAGGACGCGCTGACGCGCTGGGCAGGGCCTGCCACCGCCCTCCGCGACCCCCTCGCCGCCGTCCCGGCCCGCCGGCCCGCCCGGGACCCGGACCCGGTCGCTCTGCCCGCCGCGCACACCGGACGCGAAGTGATCGCCGCCGACTGCCGCGCGGGCCCTCCGGCGGACGAGGGCCTGGCCGTCGTCCGGTTGATCGCAGCTTCGTGCTCCGCACCCGCACCCTGCACCCCACCCGCCAGCACTGCACCTCCGACTACGCGGTCCTCGACGACGGCCGCATGCGCCACGTGCGCGTCACCTTCCGCTACTTCACCCCCGGCGAGCTCGACCTGCTGGCGGAACTGGCCGGTCCGCGGCTCGTACGCCGTACCGGCGGCTGGTCGGGACGGCCACCCTCCCGGTGCGGGCGTGGGCGGGGCGCGGAGCTGTGGTCGTGGCCGGTCCGGGTCGCGGAGCGTGTCGCGCGCGTGGCGTGCCGGGGTGGTCAGACGGGTGGGGAGGCACTCCCGGTACCGGCTGGGCCGGCAGGGGTGATGTTCCTGGTTTATCACCGCTTGGCTCGAACGGGAGCGCGACCGGCGCCGGCGACTCGTCGGCCTCACCATGCAGGTCATGGTTCCAGGGCCCCGGGTCGCTGCCTCCCGGGTTACCCGGGCCATCAGGCCCCCGGGGGGCTCGACCCGCCCGACCCGCCCGGGCTCTCCGGGCCGCCGGCGCTCGGGCCGGCCGGGTGGCCGGGGCCGGCTTCGGGGGCGTCGCGGCCGGCGCGGGAGAGGGCCTGGGTGACGACCACGGCCACCACCGACGCCAGCACGATCAGCGGCATCTGGTCGTGCGCCGCACGCCCCAGCAGCAGCACCGCGAGCACCGAACTGGTCAGCGGGAGCCCGGTGACCGAGGTGGTGGCCGCGGCCATGCCCAGCGCCAGCGCCGGCGTCGTGCCGAGACCCGGCAGCCCGGAGCAGGCCAGCGCGGCGCTCGCGCCCAGCAGGACGGAGGGGAAGATGGGCCCGCCGCGCAGGCTGCCGAGGCTGATGCCCCACGCCAGCCCCTTGAAGGCCACCAGCGCCACGAGCGCCGCGACCGGCCAGGCGTGCGGATCACCGGCGAGCTGGGCGAGGGTGGCCTGCCCGGAGAGGGCGGCCTCGGCGGGTGAGCGGCCCGTGACCAGGGCGTACGCGGCGAGGCAGACGCCCACCGCCGAGGCGCAGGCGATCACCCGCCACGCCGTGCGGGTGGCGGTCCAGGCGGCGGTACGGCGGCCCAGACGACGTGCGAGGGTGATCAGCACGGCGATCAGCGCGGCCAGCGGCAGACCCCACAGGAAGTCGCCCGCGTCCGGATCGCTCCTCGGCAGGGACGACGGCAGCGTCAGGGCGCCCACCGAAAGGCCCGTCCAGTGACCGAAACCGGTGAAGACCAGCGCTCCCGTGGCGCACGCGGTCAGGCACGGCAGCAGGAGGGCCACCAGCCGTGCGCCGCCGACACCGGCCGCCTCGACGACCATCACCGCGGCCGTGATCGGCCCGCCGAGGATGGTGGAGATGGCCGCCGTGGAGCCGGTGGTGGCCACCACCGCGTCGGCCTTGGGGTCGGGCGGGCCCTTGCGCAGGCGGGTGGAGAGCAGTGCCAGCCCGCTGCCGACCGCCATCAGCGGGGCCTCCGGCCCGAGGACCACGCCCAGCGGGAGGGTGAGCAGCGCGGCCAGGACGACGCCGGGCAGCTCCACCGGTCCGACGGGAGGAGCACCGAGCCCGTGCACCGGCAGGTGCCCGCCACGGCCCGGCATCCGGGTCAGGATGGGCGCCAGGACCAGTCCCGCCAGCAGCAGCGCCGGCAGCGGCCACCACCAGGGCGGCCCGGTGTGCCCGAGCGCCTCGGGCAGCGACTGCCACACCCAGTGCTGGAGTTCGTGCTGGAGCGCGACGAAGAAGAAGCAGGCGAGGGCCACCGGCACGCCGAGCAGCGCGGACAGCAGGAGCAGACGCAGGTAACCCCGGCTCAGCAGGGTCTGCCGCAGGGCGGCCTCGGCGGTTCGCGCGGCGGTCGGGGCCGGTGGCGGAGCCGGGGCGGGGCCGGAGTCCGGGGGAGTGCTCACGTTCTCCTCGGGCGGGTCGCCGGGGTGAGGGGGCGTCCGGACCAGTTAACGCGGAGCGGGCCCGCCCCGCACGCTCCGTCAGCCCGGCGGGGTCACGCCCGGCGCAGCAGGCGGTTCAGGGCCCGGCCGAACACGTACCGGCCCGCGAACCGGACCGCCCCGTCCAGGAAGGACGGGAGGAACCGGAGCCGCACGTCCTCGCGCCACAGGACGCGGGCGCGGCCGCCGGGACCCGGCCGGACCTCCAGCTCGGCCCAGCCGAGCACCACCCGGCCCCGCTTCTCCAGGCGGCAGACCCCGCCCGCGTCACCGTCCCCGGGCGGGGACCAGACGGTGATCTCCATCAGGTCGAGGAAGCCGACCGGCCCCACTCCCGTGCGGGCCCGCACCCGACGGCCGTCCGCCGTCACCCGGGTGAACGGGACCACCTGCCCGTGGCGGGGCCAGTCCGTCACCCGCCGCCACGCCTCGTCCAGGGACAGCGGCACCGTGCGCTCGATCAGGAATTCGGCCATCCGCCGATCGTAGGGAACTCCGCCCCGGAGCTCTCGCATTCACCCGGACGGGTGAGCCTCGCGCATGTCCCGCCAGGCCCGGGTACTCGCGCCCGGCAGTTCCCCGCCCCAGGCGAGAGGAAGGAGAGGCGTATGAGCCGCCCCAACTGGTTCGGCCGACCCCGACGCCCCTGGCGACGCGCCCTGGTCACCGGCGGCGCCGGCTTCGTCGGGTCCCATCTCTGTGCCCGCCTCGTGTCGGAGGGCACCGAGGTCGTCTGCGTGGACAACCTCTGCACCGGTTCCCGGGCCAACGTCCTTGACCTCGAGCAGGACCCCGGCTTCACCTTCGTCCCGGGCGACGTCACCGGGCCGGGGACGCTGGCCGACCTGCCCGGCCGGTTCGACCTGGTGCTGCACTTCGCCTGCCCCGCCTCGCCCGCCGACTACCTCCGGCTGCCGTTGCAGACCCTGGACGTCGGTTCCACCGGCACCCGCCACGCCCTGGAGCGGGCGGGCGTCGACGAGGCGCGGTTCGTCCTCGCGTCGACCTCCGAGGTGTACGGCGACCCGCTGGAGCACCCGCAGCGCGAGGGCTACTGGGGCAACGTCAACCCGATCGGGCCGCGCAGCGTCTACGACGAGTCCAAGCGGTTCGCCGAGGCGCTGACCACCGCCCACCGCCAGGTGAACAGGACCGACGCCGCGATCGTGCGGATCTTCAACACCTACGGGCCGCGGATGCGCACCGGCGACGGGCGCGCGGTGCCCACCTTCATCTCCCAGGCACTGGACGGCATGCCGCTCACGGTGGCCGGGGACGGCGGCCAGACCCGCTCCCTGTGCTACGTGGACGACACCGTCGAGGGCGTGCTCGCCCTGGCGCAGTCCGGCGAGGCCGGGCCGGTCAACATCGGCGGCTCGGAGGAGATCACCATGCTGGAGCTGGCCCGCCGGGTGATCGAACTGACCGGCTCCGGCTCGCGGATCCGGTTCGTCGACCGCCCGGTGGACGACCCCGGCAGGCGCCGTCCCGACACCACGCTGGCCCGCGAACGCCTCGGCTGGCAGCCGCGGACCGGCTGGACCGACGGGCTCACCGAGACCATCGGCTGGTTCTCCCGCACCGCACAGGCAGCCTGACGCCGCCGACCGCCCGGCGCGCGGGTAGGCCTTGCGGAACCCCACCGGCGGGCTCCCGCGGGACCCCGCGTGCCAGCCCTCGCGGGCCCCCGCGTGCCGGCCCCCGCAGGCCCCCCCGCAGAAGCCCCGCGGGACCCCTCGAGCAGCGTCCGCAGCACCCTCGCCCGCCGCCCGCGCGCCGGGCGCGGCAAGCGGGTGACAGTCACCCGGCCCGGGTTTCGCGCTCCGCCGATACGGCACCCGCCCACCCGCGCCGCGAGGAGCGGCGCGGACCGCCGAGAACCGACCGCAGGACCCAGCCGGAGCAGCCGGAGACCCACCGCGGACCCGGTGGCCAGACCCAGACCCGCACGTCCGGGACGGAGCACCACCATGCGCATCCTTGGCATCAACGCCCTCTTCCACGACCCCGCCGCCGCCCTGGTGGTCGACGGCCGCACGGTCGCCGCTGCCGAGGAGGAACGCTTCAGCCGACGCAAGCACGGCAAGCGCCCGGTGCCCTTCTCCGCCTGGGAACTCCCCGAGCTGTCGGCCCGCTGGTGCCTGGAGCACGCCGGCGTACGCCCGGAGGAACTCGACGCGGTCGCCTACTCGTTCGACCCCCGGCTGGCGCGGCCGGCCGACCGGATGGGCCTCTTCGACCCCTGGGACCCGCTGCGCCTGGAGTACGCGCGCCGCGCGCCGGAGTTCCTCGCCGAGGCGCTGCCCGGCCTCGACCCCGACCGGGTCGTCTTCGTCCCGCACCACGTCGCGCACGCCGCCTCCGCCGGACCCGCCTCGCCGTTCCCGGACAGCGCCGTCCTGGTCCTGGACGGCCGCGGCGAATGCACCTCGCACCTGGCCGGCCGTTACACCGAGGGCAAGCTCGACACCCTGGCCACCCAGGCGCTGCCGCACTCCCTCGGCCTGCTCTACGAGGAACTCACCGCACACCTCGGGTTCCTGCGCAGCAGCGACGAGTTCAAGGTGATGGCGCTCGCCTCCTACGGAAGGCCCCGCTTCCTCGGGCAGCTGCGCGAGCACGTCCACGCCACCGACGACGGAGGGTTCCGCGCGCACGGCGTCGACTGGGCGGCCCACGCCCCGCCGCGCGGCAGCCACGAGCCGTGGACCCAGGACCACGCCGACCTCGCCGCCAGCGCCCAGGCCGTGCTGGAGGAGGTCCTGCTGGAACTGGTCCACTGGCTGCACACCGCCGCCGGCGGCGATTCGCTCACCCTGGCCGGCGGCGTCGCCCTCAACTGCGTGGCCAACGCGAAGATCGCCGCCCTGGGCCCGTTCCGCGACGTCTGGGTGCAGCCCGCGGCCGGCGACGCCGGGACCGCGCTCGGCGGCGCCCTCCACCTGAGCGACCGTCCCGAGCCGATGCCCGGCGCCGACCTCGGCCGCGGCTGGTCCGACGACGAACTGCGCGCCGTCCTCCAGGAGGCGGCCGTCCCCTTCGAGGAGCCCGAGGACATCGCCGAGACGGTCGCCGAGGAACTGGCCCGGGACGGCGTCGTCGCCTGGTTCCAGGGCCGCAGCGAGTACGGCCCGCGCGCGCTCGGCCACCGGTCCCTGCTGGCCCACCCCGGACGCGCGGAGAACCTGGACCGCCTCAACAAGGTCAAGGGACGTGAGGAGTTCCGCCCGGTCGCCCCGATGGTCGTCGCCGACCGGGCCGCCGAGATCTTCACCGGGCGGCTCCCCAGCCCGTACATGCTCTTCGTGCACCAGGTCGCCGACGCCTGGCGGGACCGCATCCCGGCGGTCGTCCACGTCGACGGCACCGCCCGCGTCCAGACCGTCGAGGAGCGCCGCGAACCGCTGGTCGCCCGGATGCTGCACGCCTTCGAACGGCGCACCGGCCTCCCCGTGGTGGTCAACACCAGCCTCAACACGGCCGGCCGGCCCATGGTCGACGACCCGCGCGAGGCCCTGGAGTGCTTCGGCTCCGCCCCCGTCGACCTGCTGGCCATCGGCCCGTTCGCGGTCCGGCGCGCAAGGATGTTCGCATGACGGGCCCCGCGGAGACGTCCGGCCCGCACGGAGCCGCGGACGCGACCCCCGCCGGGAGCGGCTACGCGGTGGTGATCCCCACCCTGGTCCGCGACACCCTCGCCGACTGCCTGGCCTCGCTGGCCGCCTCCCACGGCCCCAAGCCCGCCGAGATCGTCCTGGTCGACGACCGTCCCACCCCGGACAACGAGGACGACGGACCGCTGCGGCACCCGCTGTCCGTCCTCGGCGACCTGCGCGGGCGCACCACCGTGCTGCGCGGCGGCGGCAGGGGACCGGCCGCCGCCCGCAACACCGGCGCCCAGGCGGTGGCCGCCCCGTGGATCGCCTTCCTCGACGACGACGTCCAGGTCGGCCCGCACTGGTGCGACCAGCTCACCGAGGACCTCACCACCGCCGCGCCCGACACCGGCGCCGTCCAGGGCGTGATCGCCGTGCCGCTGCCCGGTGAGCGCCGCCCCACCGACTGGGAACGCGCCACCGCGGGGCTCGCCCAGGCGCTGTGGATCACCGCCGACATGGTCTACCGCGGCGAGGCGCTCAAGCAGGTCGGCGGGTTCGACGAGCGCTTCCCGCGCGCCTTCCGGGAGGACTCCGACCTCGCCCTGCGCGTCCTGGACGCCGGCTGGCGGATCCGCCGGGGCCGCCGCACCGCCCGGCACCCGGTGCGGCCCGCCGACCGGTGGGTCTCGCTGCGTCAGCAGCGCGGCAACGCCGACGACGCGCTCATGCTGCGCCTGCACGGCCCCGGCTGGTGGAAGCAGGCCGCCGCCCCGCGCGGACGCATCCGCCGCCACATGGCGGTCACCGCGTCCGGCACGGCGGCGTGCCTGCTCGCCGCCGCCGGACGCCGCCGGGCCGCCGCGCTCGCCGCGCTCGGCTGGACCCTGGGCACCGCCGAGTTCGCCTGGGCGCGCATCGCCCCCGGGCCCCGCACCCGCCACGAGGTCGTCACCATGCTGGCCACCAGCGTCCTCATCCCGCCCGCCGCCACCCGCCACTGGCTGACCGGCCTGTGGCTCCACCGCGAGGCCCGGCCCTGGCAGGAGGTGGTCGGCCCGTGAACGCCGTGCCGGCCGTCCTGTTCGACCGCGACGGCACCCTTGTGGAGGACGTCCCCTACAACGGCGACCCCCGTCGGGTCCGCCCGATGCCCGGCGCCGCCGAGGCCCTGGCCATGCTCCGGGAGCGCGGGGTGGCCGTGGGCGTGGTCAGCAACCAGTCCGGCATCGCCCGCGGCCTGCTCACCCGCGCCCAGGTCGACGCCGTCAACGCCCGCGTGGAGGAACTGCTCGGGCCGTTCGACGTCTGGGAGATCTGCCCGCACGGCCCCGGGGACGGCTGCGGCTGCCGCAAACCCGCCCCCGGCCTCGTGGAGGCCGCGGCGCGGCGGCTCGGCGTCCCCGTCGGCCGCTGCGTGGTGATCGGCGACATCGGCGCCGACGTGGACGCCGCCCTGCGCGCCGGGGCGCGCGCCGTGCTGGTGCCGACGCCGGTCACCCGCGCCGAGGAGATCGACGCCGCCCCGGCCGTCGCCCCCGACCTGACGGCCGCGGTGCGGCTGGTGGTCGCCTACCTCGACTGCGCCGGGCAGACGGTCGAGGCGGGGAGTCCGGCATGAGAGCGCTGGTGGTCCGGCTCGACAGCTTCGGCGACGTGCTGCTCGCCGGGCCCGCCGTGCGCGCCGTCGCCCGGCACGCCGACGAGGTCGCCCTGCTCTGCGGCCCGCGCGGCGAGCCCGCCGCCCGGCTGCTGCCCGGCGTCGACCGGGTCATCGTCTGGGACGCGCCCTGGGTCGGCCCGGAGCCGCCGCCGGTCGACCCGGACGACGTCGCACGGGTCACCGGCCGGATCGCCGCCTTCGGCGCGGACGACGCCCTCGTCCTCACGTCGTTCCACCAGTCGCCGCTGCCCACCGCCCTGCTGCTGCGGATGGCCCGCGTCCCGCGGATCGCCGCCGACAGCGAGGACTACCCCGGGGCGCTGCTCGACCTCCGCCACCGCCGCGCCGCCCACGCCCACGAGGCGGAGGCCGCCCTCGACCTGGCCGCGGCCGCCGGGTTCCCGCCCGCCGAGGACGACGACGGGCGCCTCGCCGTGCTGCCGCCTCCCGACACCAGCGCCCTCACCGGACCCGAGCCCTACGTCGTCCTGCACCCCGGGGCCAGCGTCCCCGCCCGCGCCTGGAGCCCCGGCCGCTGCGCCGAGGCGGTGCGCGAACTCGCCGCCGCCGGACACCGGGTGCTGGTCACCGGCGGCCCCGGAGAGCGCCGGCTGACCGCGCGGGTCGCCGGACCGCACGGCCTGGACCTCGGCGGCCGCACCGACGCGGCGACCCTGGCCGGCGTGCTCTCCCGGGCCCGGGCCGTGGTCACCGGCAACACCGGCCCGGCCCACCTCGCGGCCGCCGTCGGCACGCCCGTGGTGTCCCTCTTCGCCCCCGTGGTGCCGGCCGGACGCTGGCGCCCCTGGGGCGTCCCGCACGTCCTGCTCGGCGACCAGGAGGCGCCCTGCGCCGGCAGCAGGGCCCGTACCTGCCCGGTCCCCGGCCACCCGTGCCTGGACACGGTGACCGCGCTCGACGTCCTCACCGCGGTGGAGAAAGTGATGGTGTCCCGATGAGGATCCTGATCTGGCACGTGCACGGCTCCTGGACGACCGCGTTCGTCCAGGGCCCGCACACCTACGTCGTACCCGTCACCCCCGACCGCGGACCGGACGGCCTCGGCCGCGCGCGGACCTTCGACTGGCCCGGCTCCGTGGTCGAACTGCCCCCGGAGCGGCTGCGCGAGGCGGAGATCGACCTGGTCGTCCTGCAACGGCCGCACGAGGCGGCGCTGGTGGACCGGTGGCTGGGCCGCCGCCCGCCCATGGTCTACCTGGAGCACAACGCCCCCGACGGCGACGTGCCCGACACCCGGCACCCGGCCGCCGGCCTCCCCGGCGTCACCCTGGTGCACGTCACCCACTTCAACCGCCTGATGTGGGACGCCGGTTCCACGCCCACGACGGTGATCGAGCACGGCATCGTCGACCCCGGCCCGCTGTGGACCGGCGAACTGCCGCGCGCCGCCGTCGTCGTCAACGAGCCGCTGCGTCGCGGACGCACCACCGGCACCGACCTCCTGGCGCACTTCGCCCACGCCGCACCGCTCGACGTGTTCGGCATGGGCACCCGCGGCACCGCCGACGCCCTCGGCATCGACCCCGCCCGCTGCCGCGACCACGAACTCGTCCAGCGCGACCTGCACGCCGAGATGGCCAGGCGCCGCGTCTACGTGCACCCGGTCCGCTGGACCTCCCTGGGGCTGTCCCTGCTGGAGGCCATGCACCTGGGGATGCCGGTCGTCGCCCTCGCCACCACCGAGGTCACCGAGGCGGTGCCCGCCGGCGCCGGTGTCGTCTCCAACCGCCTCGACGTACTGACCGACGCCGTGCGGGAGTTCACCGCCGACCCGGACCACGCCCGGGCCGTCGGCACACGGGCCCGGGCGGCGGCGCTCGCCCGCTACGGGCTGCCCCGCTTCCTCGACGACTGGGAGCGGCTGCTGAAGGAGGTGACCCGATGAGGATCGCCATGGTGTCCGAGCACGCCAGCCCGCTCGCCGCCCTCGGCGGACCCGACGCCGGCGGCCAGAACGTGTACGTGGCCCGCCTCTCCGAGGAGTTGGCCCGGCGCGGCCACGACGTCACCGTCCACACCCGCCGCGACGACCCCGACCTGCCCGACCGGGTGAGGATGCCCGCCGGCACCGTCGTCGAACACGTGGCCGCCGGTCCCGCCGAGCCGATCCCCAAGGACGAACTCCTCGCCCACATGCCGGAGTTCGGCGAGCACCTGGACCGGGTGTGGGCGCGCGAGCGGCCCGGCGCGGCACACGCCCACTTCTGGATGTCCGGACTCGCCGCCCGCGACGGCGCCCGCCCGCACGGCATCCCCGTCGTGCAGACCTTCCACGCCCTCGGCACCGTCAAGCGCCGCCACCAGGGCGCCCTGGACACCAGCCCCGTCCAGCGCGTCGCCCTCGAACGCCAACTGGGCCGCGGCTGCGACCGGGTGATCGCCACCTGCTCCGACGAGGTGGCCGAACTCGCCGCCATGGGCGTGCCCGGTGACCGGGTCTCGGTGGTGCCCTGCGGGGTCGACACGTCCGAGTTCCGGCCCGGCCCCGGCCTCGCCGGAGCGCCCGCACGCCGCCACCGGCACCGGCTGCTGGCCTGCGGCCGCCTCGTGCCGCGCAAGGGATACGACCGGGCGATCCAGGCGCTCGCCGAGGTGCCCGACACCGAACTCCTCCTCGTGGGCGGCCCGTTCGCCTGCCGCACCGAGAACGACCAGGAACTCGCCGACGCCGTGCCGGAGGCGGCCCGGCTGCTCGCCCTCGCCGAGGAACTGGGCGTCGCCGACCGCGTCCGGATGCTCGGCGCGGTCTCCCGCGACCGGATGCCCGCCCTCATGCGCAGCGCCGACCTGGTGCTGTGCACCCCCTCCTACGAACCGTTCGGCATCGTCCCGCTGGAGGCGATGGCCTGCGCCGTCCCGGTGCTCGCCACCGACGTCGGCGGGCACCGCGACAGCGTCGCCGACCGGACCACCGGACGGCTGGTCCCGCCGGACGACCCCGGGCCGCTGGCCCGGGCCGCCCGGGAACTGCTCGGCGACGACGCCCTGCGCCGCGCCTACGGAGCCGCCGGCCGGGCCCGCGTACTGGACCGCTTCACCTGGCGGCGCGTCGCGGACGGCGTCGAAGAGGTCTACCGCCAGGTGGCGGCGGGCCGCGAACTCTCTTCCTCGGAGGTGGCGTGATGGACAAGCGACCGGTTTCCGCCTCGGGCGGCCACTGCGACGCCCTCGACCAGGCCCTGGGCGAGTTCCGGGCCCGGGCCCCGCACACCGTCGACCGCTGGGGCGAACTCCTCGCCGCCGTGCTCACGGGCGGGGGCCGCCTGCTCGCCGCCGGCAACGGCGGCAGCGCCGCCCAGGCACAGCACCTCACCGCCGAACTCGTCGGCCGCTACCGCGACGACCGGCCGCCGTTCTCCGCGATCGCCCTGCACGCCGACACCTCGAGCACCACCGCCATCGCCAACGACTACGGCATCGACGAGGTGTTCGCCCGCCAGGTCCGCGCCCACGGACGCTCCGACGACATCCTGATGCTCCTCTCCACCAGCGGCGCCAGCGCCAACCTCCTGGCCGCGGCCGAGGCCGCCCGGGAGTCCGGCCTGCACGTGTGGGCGCTCACCGGCCCGGCACCCAACCCGCTGGCCGCCGCCGCCGACGAGGTGCTGGCGGTCGACGCCGCCTCCAACGCCACCGTGCAGGAACTCCACCTGGTCGCCGTCCACATGGTCTGCGAGGCGTTCGACGCAGCCCTGGAACGCGGCTGGGGGACCAAGGGACGCCGCCGCACCGAGGAGGCCGCCCGCGCCGCCGCGGCACCGCCCGCGACGGCCCGCGGCGCCGGAGGCGGACCGCACGCCCTGCAGGCCGGGCTGATCCGGCGCGCCCCCGACGACCTGCCGAGAGGAGGCCGCCGGCATGAGTGAGAGGCTCCCCGCCCCGCTGGTCGTGGTCGGCGACGCGCTGCTCGACCGCGACCTCACCGGAACCGCCGACCGGCTGGCGCCCGACGCGCCCGTGCCGGTGGTCGCCGACTGCCTGGAACGGCTGCGCCCCGGCGGCGCCGCGCTCGCCGCGTACCTCGCCGCCCGGGACGGCCACCCCGTCACGCTGGTCACCGGCCTCGGCGACGACGCCGCCGCCCGGGAACTGCGCGCACTGCTGGAACCACGGGTACGGGTCATCGCCCTGCCGGTCACCGGCCCGCTGCCGGAGAAGACCCGGCTGCTCGCCCGGCACCGGCCCGTGGCCCGCGTCGACCGGGGCGACGGCCGCGCCGCCGGCGCCACCGAGGAGGCCCGCGAGGCGATCCGCTCGGCGCACGCCGTGCTGGTCTCCGACTACGGCCGCGGCGCCGCCGACGCGCTGCGCGACGTGCTGGCCGGGCGGCCCCCCGAGGTGTGGGACCCGCACCCGCGCGGCGCCGCCCCCGTCCCGGGCACGCGGCTGGTCACACCCGCCGAGAAGGAGGCCCGCCTGTTCGCCGGGAGCGGCCCGGGCGACGACCTGCGAACCGTGTCCCGGGGCGCCGCCGCGCTGGTCCGCTCCTGGCACGCCGCCGCCGTCGTCGTCACCCTCGGCGCGCGCGGCGCCCTGCTCTCCTACGGCGACAACCCGCTGCTCTTCCCCGCCCCCGGCGCCCATCCCGGCGACCCCTGCGGCGCCGGCGACCGGTTCGCCGCCACCGCCGCCGGACGCCTGGCCGACGGCGCGCTCGTCGAGGAGGCGGTGGCCCGGGCCGTCGCCTCCGCCACCGAGTTCGTCGCCGCGGGCGCCGCCGGGGCGATCGGCTTCGAACCGGCGGGCGAGGCGGCGGCGATCGGCTGCGCACCGGCGGCCGGGGCCGCGGACCGCCCGTCGCCCCGCGGGCACGCCCGCCTCCGCGACCCCCGCAAGGCGCTCCCCGCCGGCCTCGACGCGGAGGACCCCGGGACCCTCGCGGAGAAGGTCCGCGCCGCCGGAGGGACCGTGGTGGCGGCCGGCGGCTGCTTCGACCTCCTGCACGCCGGCCACGTCGGCCTGCTCGAGGAGGCCCGCCGCCTCGGCGACTGCCTGGTCGTCTGCGTCAACTCCGACACCTCCGTCCGCCGCCGCAAGGGCGACGGCCGTCCGGTCAACCCCCTGGCCGACCGGATCCGCGTCCTCAAGGCGCTGACCTGTGTCGACGCCGTCGCGGTCTTCGACGAGGACACCCCCGAGAGGCTCCTCGCCCGGCTGCGCCCCGACGTGTGGGTCAAGGGCGGCGACTACGCGGGCGCCGACCTGCCGGAGGCGGCGCTGCTGGAGGAATGGGGAGGCCAGGCGGTCCTGCTGCCCTATCTGGACGGCCGCTCCTCCACCCGCCTCGCCGCCCGGGCAGCCGCCGCGGTGGCCGCCGCGCGCGAGCCCGGAGGCCCCCGGTGACCCGCCGCGTCCTGGTGCTGCGCGCGCTCGGCCTGGGCGACCTGCTCGCCGGCGTCCCCGCCCTGCGCGCCCTGCGCCGCGCCCACCCGGACGCCGAGATCGTCCTGGCCGCGCCCGCCCCGCTCGCCGCCGTGGCCGACGCGTCGGGCGCCGTGGACCGCCTGCTGCCGGCCTCCGCGCCCGGCCGGGCCGTGCCCGCGGCCCTCGACTGGACCGGGCCCCCGCCCGACCTCGCCGTCGACCTGCACGGCAACGGCCCGCTCAGCCACGGCCTCCTCGCCGCGCTCCGCCCCGGCCGTCTCCTCGCCTTCGCCCACCCGGACACCCCGGCGATCGACGGCCCCCCGTGGTACGCGCAGGAGCACGAACGCGACCGCTGGTGCCGCCTGCTCGCCTGGTACGGCCTCGACACCGACCCGGCCGACCTCCGGCTGCCCCGCCCGCACACCGCCTCCCCGGCACCCGGCGCCGTCGTCCTGCACCCCGGCGCGGGCTCCCCGGCCCGCTGCTGGCCCGCCGACCGGTTCGCCGCCGTCGCCGCCGCGCTGCGGGAGCGCGGTCACCGGGTGGTGGTCACCGGTGGCCCGGGAGAGGACGCCCTGGTGGCCGCCGTCGCCGACCGCGCCGCACTGCCCGGCGCCGACCGGTTCGGCGGCGGCCCGCCCTTCGAGCTGCTGTCCGCCCTGGTCGCCGGGGCCCGCGCCGTGATCAGCGGCGACACCGGGCTCTCCCACCTCGCCTCCGCCCACGCCACCCCGTCCGTCTCCCTCTTCGGACCCACCCCGCCCAGCCGCTGGGGACCCCCCGCGCACCCCCGCCACCAGGTCCTCTGGCACCCAGGCCCGCCCGGCGACCCGCACGCCCGCCGCCCCGACCCGGCCCTGCTGCGGCTCACCGCCGCCGACGTCCTCGCCGCCTTCGACCGGCTTCCCGACCCGGATGCCGCGCCCGACCACCCGGCCCCGGCGCCGGAGCGGTCAGGAGCGCCCGAGCCGTGCGGAGCACCCGAACGGTCAGGAGCGCCCGGCCCCGACGCGGCGGCGCAGCCGGCGGGAGCGGGAGCGCCCGGTCCGGCGGCGCCGCCCGGTGCGACGGGCCCGACCCTCACCACCGGAACGCCGTGAACGGCCGGCCCCCGCCCGTACCCCCCGGCTCCGCCGTCGGCGTGGTGATCGCCACCCGCGACCGCCGGGACAGCCTGGCCCACACCCTGCGCCGCCTGCGCGAACTGCCCGAGCGGCCCCCGGTGGTGGTGGTCGACAACGCCTCCCGCGACGGCACCCGGGAGATGATCGACCGCGACCACCCCGAGGTCAGGGTGGTCGCCCTGGCCGAGAACCAGGGCGCGACCGCCCGCACCGACGGGGTACGCCTGCTCGGCACGCCCTACGTGGCGTTCAGCGACGACGACTCCTGGTGGGCGCCCGGCGCGCTCACCGCCGCCGTGCGGCACCTGGAGGCCCACCCCCGGCTCGGCCTGATCGCCGCCCGCACCCTGGTCGGCCCCGAGGGGACCGAGGACCCCATGAACGAGGTGCTCGCCACCTCCCCGCTGGGCCGGGTCGCCGACCTGCCCGGCACCCAGGTGCTCGGCTTCCTCGGCTGCGCCGCCGTCGCCCGCAGGGCGGCCTACCTGGACGCCGGCGGCTACCACCGCGTCCTCTTCTTCGGGGCGGAGGAGACGCTGCTCGCCTACGACCTCGCGGCGCGCGGCTGGGGCGTGACCTACTGCCCCGACGTGGTCGCCCACCACCACCCCGCCGCCGCGCCCCGCCCCCACCGCAACGCCCTCCAGCGCCGCAACGAGGTACTGACCGCCTGGCTGCGCCGCCCCCTGCCGCTCGCCCTGGCCCGCACCGGCGCACTCGCCGCCGAAGCACGGCGGGACGGCCCCGCCCGGCGCGCCCTGCGCGAGGCACTGCTCCGGCTCCCCGGCGCCCTGCGGGCCCGCGCACCGCTGCCCCCGCACGTCGAACGCGCCGCCCGGCTGCTGGAGGGAGACCCCGCGTGAACCCCGGACCGCCGGGACCGCCCGGCCCCGCACCGCCCGGCCCCGCGGGCCCCGCACCACCCGGCCCCGACCCGCGTGTCACCGTCGTGATCATCACGCACGACCGGCGCGACGAACTCCTGCGCACCCTCGACCGGCTTGCCGCCCTGCCGGAACGGCCGCGGGTGATCGTCACCGACAACGCCTCGGCCGACGGCACCGCCGCCGCGGTCGCCCGCCACCACCCCGGGGTGCGGCTGCTGCGCCCCGGCCGCAATCTCGGCGCGGTCGGCCGCAACCTGGCGGTGCGCCACGTCACCACCCCCTACGTCGCCTTCTGCGACGACGACACCTGGTGGGAGGCCGGCTCGCTGAGCGGGGCCGCCGATCTCCTCGACCGCTTCCCGGCGGTCGGCGCGGTGACGGCGCGCATCCTGGTGGAACCGGGCGGGACCGAGGACCCCATCGTCGGCGAACTGCGCGACTCGCCCGTTCCCGGTCCCGCCTGGCTGCCCGGGCCCGCGCTCGGTTCGTTCCTCGCGGCGGCGACGGTGCTGCGCGCCGATGCGTTCCGGGCGGCGGGCGGGTTCTCCCCCCGGCTCTGGCTCGGCGGGGAGGAGGAGCTGCTCGCCGCGGACCTCGCCGCGGCCGGCTGGTGGCTGGTGTACGCGGACTCCCTCACCATCCACCACCAGGCCTCCACGGCACGGGACTCCACCCTGCGGCGCACCCACGGCATCCGCAACACCCTGTGGTTCACCTGGCTGCGGCGCCCGGCCCGCGCGGCGCTGCGGCGCACCCTGCACCTGGCGCGGAGCGTGCCCCGGGACACGGCGTCGCTGCGCGGCTTCGCCCTCGCGGCGGCGGGGCTGCCGTGGGTGCTGCGCGAACGGCGGGTGCTGCCGGCGGCGGTGGAGTCCCGCCTGGCACTTCTGGAGGCGTCGCAACGCGCCTCGACCGCCCGGCGGTACACGGGGTGAGGGGAGCCGTCAGTGGAAGCCGTGGACGACGGCGTGCCCCCTGCCGCGGCCGATCATCCACTTGTTGACCGGGGTGGTCACCAGGAACGCGACCGCGAAGCCGCCCAGCAGCGCCGACCAGAACAGGCCGTCGGACAGGTGGGCGTCCATCGCCCCGGGGACCAGCGCGATGATCCCGTTGTCGACCAGCTCCATGACCGCGATCGAGACGGTGTCGGCGGCCAGCGCCACCTTGACCGCGGCCCTCAGGCCGAGCCCGGCCCGGCGGACCGCGAACAGGGTGAAGGAGTAGCCGAAGACGAAGGCCAGCGCGATCGCCAGCACCATCGTCGGGACGTTGCCCCACATCAGCGCGGTGCCGATCACCATGCCGAGGATCTCGCCGACGGCGCAGCCGGTCAGGCAGTGCAGCGTCGCCTTCGCGGCCATGGCCCACGACGCCCCCGACCCGGCCGGACGGCCGCCGTGGACGTGGCCGTGGCCGTGGTGGTGCCCGTGCCCCTGCTCCTGACCGTGGTCGTGCCCGTGGCCGTGCGCGTCACCGGTGTGATCCGTGCTGTGCTCCATGACGGTTCTCCCCATCACTGTCAGGCGGCTCTCGGGAGGGACCGGCCGCGGCCCCCGCACCCCTGAACCATATACCCCCTGGGGGTATTCCGGGAGTGGCGTCCGGCCATGCGGGAAGGCCCGTGGGGCACCGGGGGCGGCTCCGGCCGCGGGCGTACGGCGCCCCTCGCCTCACCCCTCGTGGTGCAGCGCGCCCAGCAGTGCGTCGGCGGGGTCCCGTGGAGCCGTGCGGGCGACGGCCGCCGCGGTGTCCCGGCCCTCCGTCGAGAGGCACCAGCGCAGCCATCGCTCCAGCGCCGTGGGGCACACGTGCTCCCCGGGCACGACCGCGGGCCACCCCCACACCCGCCCCTGCGCCGACACCTTCGCCCCTCCGGCGACCGGGTCCACCGCCACCACCGGCACCCCGGACCGCAGCCCGAGCACCAGCCCGTGCAGCCGGTCCGTCACCACCGCGTCCAGCCGCCGCAGCACCGCCTCCAGCTGTCCCGCCGTCGCTGCCCGCCGCCAGTCGCGGGTGTCCAGCCGCGTCTCCAGCTCCAGCCGCGCGCAGTCCACCTCCGCGAGCCATCCGGTGACCGCCGCGGCCACCGCGTCGTGCAGCCGCCGCCCGGCGTACTCGTGCTGACCGTGGGTGAGGATCACCCCCACCACCGGCACGGCCCGCCCGGCCGGGGCTCGGGCCGCCAGGTCGGGGGCCGCCGCCCCCGCGGCGTCCCGAGCCAGCACCCGGTGGAAACCGCGCGCCGCGGCCGACGCGGGGTCGACCACCGACACCCCCACCGCGATCCGCACGCAGTCCGCGAACCGCTGGTGGAGCCGCTCGATCTGCCACCCGTGCACCGGCCCGCACGTGAAGACGAGGTGGGAGTAGGAGGCCGGATCGGCCTGCTCGAGGGAGAGGTCCCCCGGCCGGAAGCCGGGGCTCCAGGCCACGTCGTAGGGCAGCCCGGCCCCGTCCAGCACCTCGCGGACGCGGTCGAGCGCCAGCACGTCCCCGGCGGTGGCCTCCCCGTGCAGGAAGCTGAACCACCCGGTCACCAGGATCCGCCGTACCGGGCCCCCGCCCGGCGGGAGCCCGTGCGCGGCGTCGTCGGTCGTACGCACAATGCCGGACGAGTCCCCGCCCCGCCGCAGGTCAAGCGCCCTACGGCCGGACGATCCGCCGGATACGCGGAGAATCGGCTGAGATCCGAGGCAAAAGACCGTTTCATTGGTTTTGTCCGTGTCTACCCGTTGGGGCGAGCCGAGTGTGGAAGGAGGGTGATGAAATGATCACCCGAGACCAGATCCCCGCTGTCCTCGACCATCCGGTGTACGACGGCACGGGCACGAAGATCGGCGAGGCCAAGCACGTCTTCCTCGACGACGCGACCGGCCGCCCGGAGTGGGTGAGCGTCAAGACCGGCCTCTTCGGCGGCGGTGAGACGTTCGTCCCGATCCGCGACGCCTCGGTGGTGGAGGACCACCTCGAGGTGCCGTACACCAAGGACAAGGTCAAGGACGCCCCCGACGTCGTGGTCGACAGCGGCGGTCACCTCTCCCGCGAGGAGGAGCACCGCCTGTACGAGTACTACGGCGTCCAGTGGGACCAGGCGTGGGAGGAGTCCACCGGCCAGGGCCAGGGCCAGGGTCAGGGCCAGGCCTCGACGTCCGGCCGGAGCGGCAAGGACGCGGGGACGGCCGGCGCGGCCGGTGCGGCCGGGGCCGCGGGGGCGGCCGGGGGTGTGGCCGGAGGCATCGCCGGCAAGGCGTCGTCCGCACGCGGGCGCAAGGCCGGGGAGGCCGACGACACCGGCCGGGCCTACGCGGGCGGTACCGGCGCGGAGGGCCGCAGCTCCGGCACCGAGGCGCGCGGCAAGGGCTTCGAGTCCCGAACCCGGTCCGGCGCCGCAGGGGACGTCGGCCAGGAGACGGCCGAGAACGCGATGACGCGCTCCGAGGAGCGCATGCACGTACGCGTCGAGCGTCAGGAGAGCGGCCGGGCCAGGCTGCACAAGTACGTCGACACGGAAGAGGTGCAGCAGAGCGTTCCGCTGCGGTACGAGGAGGTCCGCGTCGTCCGCGAGCCGATCACCGACGCCAACCGTTCCTCGGCGCTCTCCGGCGAGCCGCTGAAGGAGGCGGAGTACGAGGTGACGCTCCACTCCGAACGGCCCGTGGTGGAGACCGAGGTGGTCCCGGTCGAGCGGGTCCGGCTCACCACGGAGGAGCGTGTCCAGAACAAGACCGTCACCGGCCGTGTCCGCAGGGAGCGGATCGAGACGGAGGGCTTCGAGTCGTCCACGGGCACGGACGCCTCGTCCTCGCCCTCACCCGGCGTGGACGCCGGCGGTCTCGGCGGCGAGGGCGGAGGCCGCGGCAAGCACCGCAAGGGAGGAAGGTGACAGCCCTTCCACAGCTGGACGGGGGGCGCTGCGGGTCGCTCGTGGTCGTCCGCAACGCCCCCCGGTCTTCGGCCCGTTGTCGGGGTCAAGGTCAGCCTAGGAGGATGCCCACCCGGCGCACATGAGGGACTGCCCTGCGGGGCGGACCGAGGGTTTTCCCTCCCTCGGCCCGCCCCGTCCACGCGCGCGGAGCCACAGGCCCCTCGCCCGTGTCGCAGTCCCGTCCCGGGCCGCCGTCCCGCGTCGCCGTCCCGGGCCGTCCGTCCCGGGCCGTGCCGGGGCGACGCGTGCCGGGTGCGCCCGGGTGCCTCCGGAGGCAGGTCAGCCGCCCGCGTGGCCCGCGGTGAGGCGGACGATGTCGATACGGGAGCGGATGCCCAGCTTCCGGTAGACCCGCGTGAGGGTCGCCTCCACCGTCTTCACGCTCACGAACAGCCGCCCCGCGATCTCCCGGTTGGTCGCCCCCTCCATGACCAGGCCGGCCACCTGCCGTTCCATCGCCGCGAGCCCCTCCAGCGCCGCCGCCCCGGCCCGGCCGGGCCCCGCGGCGGCGGCCGGGCCGGAGACGGGCGCGGGAGCCGCGTGCGCCACGGCCTCCACCCGCCGCAGCCACGGCAGCGCCCGGCACCGCCGGAACAGCCGTGCCGCCTCCTCCAGCGCGCCCGCCGCGTTGCGTCCGTCGCGGGACAGCAGCTCGGCCCGGGCCAGCAGGGTGCGTCCCTCCGAGAGCCGTCGCCCGAGCCCGGCCAGCCGGTCCCGGGACCGCCCCAGCAGGTACTCCGCCCCGTCCGGATCGCCCTCCGCGGCCAGCGCGAACGCCTCCGCGCGGTCCAGGACCGCCAGCACGCCCTCCCGGCCCAGCCGGGCCGCGCGGACCCGGGTCTCCTCCACCAGCCGCCGCGCCTCACCCGTCTCCCCGGTGCGCACCAGGGCCTCCGCCAGGTCGCCGTGCCAGCGGCTGCCGGCCGGGTCGTCCATGCCGACCCCCGCCTCCAGCGCCCGCACCCGGCGCAGCACCCGGACCGCGTCCGCCGGGTCGCCCGAGGCCAGCCGCACCTGGCCGAGCGCGGCCAGGGCCCGGGCCAGGAAGATCTGGTCGCCGTCGCGCTCCGCCGCGCGCACCGCCTCCTCGGCCAGCTCCCCGGCGCGCGCCGGGTCGCCGCCGGCGGCCTCCGCCAGTGCGGCGAGCGCCCCCGCCGCGGCCTCGCCGATCCCGGTGTCGCGGGCCAGCCGCAGGGTTTCACGGGCCAGGTCGAGGGCCCGCCCGCAGTGCCCGGAGCGCAGCTCCGTCTCGGCGAGCAGCCGCAGGTACTGCACCTCGGCCTCGACCATGCCGCGCCGCCGCGCGCCGCGGAGCAGGGCGGTCACGGTGGACCGCGCCTCGTCCAGCCGGTCGCCCATCAGCATCCAGCGGCAGTGCACCGCCCCGGCCCCGTTGGGGTCGCAGGCCACCGCCTCGTCCTGGGGGGCCTCGAGGGCGCGCGCGATCGTGGCGGGGGCGTCGGGATGGCCGCGCAGCACCTCCATGTGGGCCTGGAAGGCGAGCGCGAGCAGTTCGGTCCGGCGGTCCTGCCCCGCGGCGGCCAGCCGCGCGGCGCGCGCCGCCTCCTGGTGGGCGCGGCCGCTGTCCCCCTCCACCAGCAGGGCCTGCCAGGCCAGCTGATGGTGCACCAGGCCCAGCAGGCGCGGGTCGTCCCCGGCGTCGGCGAGGGCCTGCGGGAGGACGGCGTCCACCTCCGCCATCGCCTGGCCGGCCGAGTCGATCACCACCATCCAGGCACGCACCCGGTCGGCCGCCTCGGTGGCCCGGCGCAGCACGTCGTGGGCGATGTCGCGGGCCAGGTCGGTCTCACCGGCGGTCAGCGCGTCCTCGGCGGCGCGCAGCCGGTGTGCGTCGGGGGAGTGGGCGCCCGGGGAGCTCGGTGACGTCCGCGGCGCGTGCCGCGCCGCCAGCAGGCCCAGGGCGGCCGCGACCGAGGGGGCCCCGCGGTCGCGGGCGAGTCCGGCCGCCTCGGAGAGCCGGGCCGCGACCTCGGGGTCGGCGCCCGCGGTGGCGAGGGCGAGGTGCCGGGCGCGTTCGATGGGGTCGAAGGCCGCCCGGGAGAGCGCCGCGTGGACGGCCCGCCGCTCCGGGCCGTCGGCCGCCGCGTAGAGCGCGGACGGCACCAGCGGGTGGGTGAACCGCACGGTGCGGTTCTCCGGGTCGGCGACCAGCACGCCGAGCGCGCAGGCGCGCTCGACGTCCGCCTCGGCGTCAGGCCGCCCGGCGGCGTGCAGCAGGGCCAGGGTGGGGCGGGCGCCCGCGGCGGCGACCAGCAGGGTCCGGCGGGTCTCGGCCGGAAGCCGGTCCAGCCGGCCGAGCAGGAGCGCGCTCAGCGAGGTCGGGACCGGCAGCGGCTCGCCCGGCCGGGGCGCCGTCGGGCTCTCGGCCAGCGCGCGGCCGAGTTCCAGCGCGAACATCGGGTTGCCGTCGCTGGCCGCGCCGATGGCCCGCACGGTGGAACGGGGCAGCGACCGGTGCCCGCGGCGGGTGAGCAGCGCGGAGATCTGCCCGCGCTCCAGCGGGCCGACCCGCAGCGCCTCGGAGTCGTGCGGCAGACCGCGCAGGCAGGTGCCGACGTCCAGCCCGTCGGGGCTGTCGGTGCGCAGCGCGCAGAGCATCCGCACCCGGCTGCCGTTGATCCGCCGGGCGGCGAACCCGAGGAGCTCGGTGCTGGCCCGGTCCAGCCACTGGAGGTCGTCCGCGACCACCAGCACCGGCCCTTCGGCGGCCAGGGCCCGGAAGGCCGCCAGCACGGCCAGCCGCAGGGCCAGGCCGTGGTGCCCGTCCGGCTGCAGCACCGTCTCACCGTGCCCGGTGAGCGCGGCCTCCAGCGCCGTGCGCTGGGCGGCCGGCAGACGGTCGGCGACCCGGTCCAGGACGGGGCCGAGGAGATCGGCGATGGCCAGGAAGGGGAGATGGGATTCCGACTCGGTCGCCGAACAGCGCAGCACCGTCCGCGACTTTCCGGCATATTCCGCTGCCAGTGCCCTCACGACCGTCGATTTGCCGATTCCGGCCGGTCCGTGGAGCAGCACCCCGCCGCCGCGGTCGAGTCGTCGCCGGGCCGCGGCGAACAACTCCTCCTGGCCGATGACCTGCTCGTTCGTCAGGCCGGAGCGGTGGTCGGCTGGGTCCTGGAGGTCGTGTGGCACGGTCACCGCTCCCCTCGAATGTCGTGTCCTGGCCAATGGTAAGCATCGGCTCCCGGGAATCGGACGGCTTGCGGGCGGGGCCTCTCCCACAACGCCGGGCGTCCGGAGCGTAATTGAAATCCGGGAAAAGGAAAGGGCGCACCCGGGCCGAATACCGCTTCCGGGCGGCGGGCCGGGGGAGGGGCCCGGTGCCGGGCCCGGCGGCCGGTCCGTCCCGCGGCGGGCGGTGGCCGGAACCACACCGTCGCACCGGCCGCCGGGTACCGGGCGGCGGCTCCCCGTGCGTCGCGGCCGGGCGTGGTGGCGGCCGTGGCGGACGCCCCGTGCGGTGACGCGCCGTGGGGTGACGCGCCGTGCGGTGACCCCCCGTGCGGTGACGCCCCGTGCAGCGACGCCCCGTGCAGCGACGCCTGGCGGAGCAATGCCCGGTGGAGCGACGCGCCGCTGACGCGCGGCAGCGCGCGCGGCCCCGCCCGGGTCGGCGGGGCCGCGCGCGAAACCGCCGGCCGTAACTCCCCGGGCGGGGAGGTCACCCCTCGGCCAGGGTGTCCGCGGCCTCGTTGACGGCCTGCGGCGTGCCCGTGCGGTCGAGGAGGAAGAGCGGGATCTCCAGCTGCCCGGCGCGCTCCAGGGCGGGCGGGTCGTACCCGGCCAGCGAGAAGTGGACACCGCGCGCCGACTCGGTCATCGCGGTCAGCCACAGGCACTCCACCGCACGCGCCGACGAGGGCTCGGTGCCCGGGTCGACGTGGGCGATCAGGCCGCGGGCCGACAGGGCGATGCCGGACGGCGGCCGCTGGTCGGCGCGGCGCACGTCCGGATGGCCCAGCCACCGCAGGTACAGCGCCGCCGCCGAGACCGCGTCCAGCGGCGTGCGGATGGTCACCGGCTGGAAGGCCGGCCGGCCCGCCGACGGACCGGTGGCGCCCTCCGCGGTCAGCACCGGGAGCCGCAGCACCACACCGCAGGGGCAGCCCAGTTCCGGCCACGGCCACTGCGTGGGCAGGGAGCACCGGGGGCAGTGCACGGTCACCCAGCTCTCGTGCCAGACCCGACGGGTCAGCTGGACCGGTTCGCCCGAGACGTCCAGCGCAGGGGCCACGGGAGTGCCGCAGGCGCAGGGGAACGCCGGTACCCGGTAGACGTGCTCGCGCCGGCAGGCCGGGCAACACACCGGAACCTTTTCGGACATGGCCACTCCAGGACGTGATGCGGTCGGACTCCCATGGTGCTCCCGACCGGGGCCGTTTGTCCGTCTCTTGACGCCCTTTCGACTCCGCTTCTACGCTGATTCCGTATAACAGAAGAAGTTTTCCGCATCCCGGAAAGAGGTCGTCCGTTCCCGACGTCCCCGGCACCGGGAACGGCCCGACAGGGAGGTGCGCGATGGCCCGTACGACCGCTGCCCGCGCGGCAGTCGAGATCCTGGTCAGGGAAGGCGTCACCGAGGCGTTCGGCGTGCCGGGCGCGGCGATCAACCCGTTCTACGCGGCGATGCGGGCCTCGGGCGCCGTCCGCCATACCCTGGCCCGCCACGTGGAGGGCGCCTCGCACATGGCCGAGGGATACACCCGGGCCGTGAGCGGCAACATCGGTCTCTGCGTGGGCACTTCGGGACCCGCCGGCACCGACATGATCACCGGCCTGTACTCGGCGTGGGCGGACTCGGTCCCGATCCTCTGCGTCACGGGGCAGGCGCCGACCACGGTGCTCCACAAGGAGGACTTCCAGGCGGTCGACATCGCCTCCGTCGCCCGTCCGGTCACCAAGTGGGCGGTTACCGTCCTGGAGGCCGCCCAGGTGCCGGGAGTCTTCCAGCAGGCGTTCCACGTGATGCGCTCGGGCCGCCCCGGGCCCGTGCTCATCGACCTGCCGGTGGACGTCCAGCTCGCCGAGATCGCGTGGGACCCGGACGTCTACCAGCCGCTGCCGGTCCACCGCCCGGTGGCCTCCCGGGCCCAGATCGAGAAGGCGTTCACCCTGCTGGACGCCGCCGAGCGCCCGCTGATCGTCGCCGGGGGCGGTGTCGTCGGCGCCGACGCCTGCGAACCGCTGCGCGAGTTCGCCGAGTTGACCGGGGTGCCGGTGGTGCCGACGCTGATGGGGTGGGGCGCCCTGCCGGACGACCACGACCTCAACGCCGGCATGGTGGGGCTGCAGACCTCCCACCGCTTCGGCAACGCCACCTTCCTGGAGTCCGACTTCGTGCTGGGCGTCGGCAACCGCTGGGCCAACCGGCACACCGGGCGCCTGGACGTCTACACTGCCGGGCGGACCTTCGTGCACGTGGACGTGGAGCCCACCCAGATCGGGCGGATCTTCGCCCCCGACCTGGGTATCGCCTCGGACGCGCGTGCGGCGCTGGAGCTGTTCGTCGCCGTGGCCCGGGAGCGCAAGGAACGGGGCGGGCTCCGTGACCGCTCGGCCTGGGCGGAGGCCGTCCAGGAACGCCGGGCCCGGATGGAGCGCCGCACCCACTTCGACGACGTGCCGGTGAAGCCGCAGCGGGTGTACCAGGAGATGAACAAGGCGTTCGGCCCCGGGACGCGGTACGTCACCGCCATCGGGAACTCCCAGATCGCGGCCGCCCAGATGCTGCACGTCCACCGGCCCCGGCACTGGATCAACTGCGGGCAGGCCGGCCCCCTCGGCTGGACCCTCCCGGCCGCCCTGGGCGTGGCGCGCGCCGACTCCTCGGCGCCGGTGGTGGCGCTCTCCGGCGACTACGACTTCCAGTTCCTGATCGAGGAGCTGGCGGTCGGGGCCCAGCACCGCATCCCCTACATCCACGTCCTGCTCAACAACGCCTACCTGGGCCTCATCCGGCAGGCGCAGCGCGCCTTCGCGATGGACTTCGAGGTCAACCTGGAGTTCGAGAACGTCAACGCGCCGGAACTCGGCGGGTACGGCGTCGACCACGTGAAGGTGGCCGAGGGGCTCGGCTGCAAGGCGATCCGGGTGACCGAACCGACGCGACTGGCCCCGGCGTTCGAGGAGGCGAAACGGCTGGCGGCCGAGTTCCGGGTCCCGGTCGTGGTCGAGGTGATCCTCGAGCGGGTGACCGATGTCTCCATGTCGGTCACCAACGACATAGGCGCCGTGGTGGAGTTCGAGGAGACCGCCACCGAGCCGTGGCACGCGCCGACGGCGCTGCGCACACCGAAGGGGTGATCCCGCGCTGCTCCCGCGGGCGTGAGCCGGACGCTCAGTAGCCGCCTCCGCAGCTCGAGCCCCCGCCCCAGCCGTGGCCACCGCCGTCGGAGTGGCCGCCGGAGCCCCCGTCCGGGCCGCGCCCCTCGCCGCTGTCGCTGCCGCCACCGTCGCCGTCGTGCAGTTCGCGGTACACCCTGGTGGTGAGTCCGCCCGGCGCGTCGGGCGGTTCACCCAGCAGGTCCCGGCGGGTCGGCGGCTTACCGGTCAGCATGGCGTCGCGGGCCAGGTGCGGCTCGGCCAGCAGCAGTGCCTGGTCCCCGTGGAGCGCCACCGCCGTCAAGGCGCTGTCGTCGTCGGCCAGTTCGGCGGCCCGGACCGGAGGCGGGTGGGCGGCGCGCAGTTCCCGCAGCGTCCGGTGTCCGGCGCGCGTCGGGACGGGGAGCCGCCGCCGCAGCAGGCCCTCGGCGGTGAGCGAGGCCCGGACCGTGGTGACACACATCCGCACCCTGGGCCGCGCCATCAGTTCCAGCAGCGTGCACCGCCGGTGCAGCGCGGCGTGGACCGCCTTCTCCAACGGGTGCGCGGCCCGGCCGGACAGCGGGCCGGTGGTCCTCAGGACCCCGGGCTCCGCCGCCTCGACCAGGCCGCGCCTGCACAGCGCCACGACCGCGACCGTCACGGCCGCGCGGTCTCCCCCGCGCAGCACGGCGACGCGGTACACGTCGAGCGGGCGTCCCCCGCCGCCCCCGCCGTGTCCCCCCATGGCGTTCCCTCCCCCGTCACTCCGACTCCCCCGCGGCCGGAACGAGGTCCGCCGCCCCCGTGCCGGCGGACCCCGTGCGGACAACAATGCGCCCTGGAACCAAGTCTGTTGAAGGGAGGGGAGCGCTTTCAGAGGTTCATTTGAGGTTGGGGTGCTCCTCCAGTCCCGGCCACTCGCCGGGACCCCCGCCCTGCCAGTCGATCCGGTCTCCGCCCTCCAGGTCGCCCACGTCGAGGTCGGCCAGCCGGAGGATTTCGCGGACGTCGTCCAGGTGGGAGGCGACGCCCAGCGGCTCGTCGTCCAGGGTGACCCGGCGGGAGCCGTCCAGGCCCGGCGGGTGCACCACGATGTCAGGTCCGTTCATGTCCCCAGGCTGCTGCGGACGGGGCGGACGCGCACCTCGGCGGGCCGCGCTCCCGCCCCGGCGGCCGCTACGGCCGGACCTCCGTGCCGGACAGCCGCTCCACCGCCCGCAGCAGCGCCGAGTGGTCCAGGCCGCCGTCGCCCTGGGCGCGCAGACTCGCCACCAGCTGGGCGACCAGCGCCCCGGCGGGCACGGCCGCGCCCACCGCGCGGGCGGCCTCGGTGACGATGCCCAGGTCCTTGTGGTGCAGATCGACACGGAAGCCGGGGCGGAAGTCCCGCGTCAGGAAGCCGTCCTTCTTCCGGGTGAGCACGGCGGAACCGGCGAGGCCGCCGTTCAGCACCGTCAGGGCCGCCGCCAGGTCGACCCCGGACTTCTCCAGGAAGACCACCGCCTCGGCGCAGGCCTGAAGGTTCACCGCCACGATCAGCTGGTTGGCCGCCTTGACCGTCTGCCCCGCGCCGTGCGGGCCGCAGTGGACGACCGTGCGGCCGAGAACGCCCAGGAGCGGGGCGGCGGCGTCGAAATCGTCCTTCCCGCCGCCGACCATGACCGACAGGGTGCCCTCGACGGCACCCGCCTCACCGCCGGACACCGGGGCGTCCAGGACCCGCAGCCCCCGCTCCGCGGCCGCCCGGGCCAGCTCCACCGACGTGCTCGGAGTGATCGAGGACATGTCGATCAGCAAGGCCCCCGGGCGGGCGTGCCGCAGGATGCCCTCCGGCCCGTAGGCCACCGCCTCCACCTCGGGGGAGGCGGGGACCATGGTGATCACCACGTCGGCCTCCCGGACCGCCTCGGCCACCGAGGCCGCCGGCACCCCGCCCGCAGCGGCCAGCCGGGCGAGCTTCCCGGGTTCCAGCGTGTGGCCGGTGACCCGGTAGCCGGCCCGCAGCAGGTTCTCGGCCATGGGGGAGCCCATGATGCCGAGGCCTATCCAGGCGACCCTGGGAAGCGTGTTGCCCATCCGGTCCTCCAACCGCCGTTCGGGTGACTGTCAGTCGTGCCGGCGCGGACGGCGTGCCTCGCGGGGCAGCCAGGCGAACGCCTCCTCGCCCGTCCGGGCGCCGGGCGCGTACTCCAGGCCCACCCACCCGTCGTAGCCCGCCGCGCCGAGCCGCTCCAGCAGACCGGGCAGCGGCAGCCGCCCCGTGCCGGGCGCGCCGCGGCCGGGACGGTCGGCGATCTGCACGTGGCCGGTGACCGGCGCGTACCGGTCGATCACCGCGGGCAGGTCCTCACCGTTCATCGCCAAGTGGTAAAGGTCCATCAGGAAACGGCAGTTGCCGAGGCCGGTGCGCTCGTCGACCCGGTGCGCGACCTTTGCCGCCCCGGCCGCCGACACCAGCGGATACCGCGGCGACTCCCGCGCGTTGAGCGCCTCCACCAGCACCACGGCGCCGATCCGGTCCGCCGCCCGCGCCGCGAACGCCAGGTTCTCCAGGGCCAGTTCGTCCTGCTCGGCCGGGTCGACGCCCTCGAGCCGGTTGCCGTACAGCGCGTTCAGCGCCCGGCAGCCCAGCGAACCGGCGAACTCCACGGCCGCCTCCACGTTGGCCCGGAACCGGTCCGACTCCGCGCCCGGCAGGCTCAGCGCGCCGCGGTCGGGGCCCGGCAGCAGCCCGGCGTAGAAATTGAGTCCGGTGAGCCGCACCCCGGCCTTCTCCAGCGCCTCGCCCAGCGCGTCCAGGCGCCCCGGGGCAGGCGCCGGTTCCCCGGGCCACGGCCACCACAGCTCCACGGCGCCGAACCCCGCGGCGGCCGCCGCCGCGGGCCGGTCCAGGAGCGGGAGCTCCGTGAAGAGCATCGAGAGATTGACGGTGTATCGCTGACCGGCGAGACCCATGGAGCGGTACCCCTCGTGTAGTTCGCGCTGCCGGACTTCCGTTCTGCGGAACCGAACTTCTGGCATATGGAATGCTGCCGGTGCGTCCGATGCCTGTCAAGAACGAGGAGACCCCTCTGCCGGACCACCGGGCGGCGTCCCCTAACCTGCCGCTCTGGATCTTCGGTCGCGACCACGAGGCGGCCAGGGAGGGGAGAACCGTGTCCGAGCACCTGTCCGACGAGGAACTGGCCCGATTCCTGCGGGAGAGCGCCGAGGGAACGGCCCGCGAGGCCCCGAAGGAGCCCTCCGCGCGGGCCCGCATGGTGACGGCGCGGCTCAGGGAACAGGAGGCGCGGGGCGAGGTGCCGCAGGGCTGGCGCACCGGCCCCGACCTGGACCGGCACCGGGCCCACGCCGCGCGCCGCAGACGCCTCAAGGCCGCCGTCGGCGGCCTGGTGGTGGCCGGCCTGGTCGTCCTGGCGCTGAACCCGTCCCTGCTCCCCGGTTACCCGTACGGCGGCGGAGGGACCGACGGCACGTCCGTCGCGGCCGGGACGCTGCCCGCCGAGACCGCCGCGCCCTCGACGGCGCCCGGCGCCGCGCCCGGCACCCCGACCCTCGACGACCCCTTCGCCGGGTCCCCGGCCGCGGCCTGGCAGGAGGGCGCGGAGGGCATCGTGATGCCCGAGCCGAAGGCGGTCGGGGTCTTCTCCGAGCAGCAGGTCGGCAAGGCCCTCGAGGACGCCCGCACCCTGCTCGTCGACGCCAACGTCGCCCCGGCCACGCTGCGCGGCGGGAAACCGAAGGCCGCGCTCGGCGTCCTGGACCCGCGTCAGCCCGAACTGCTGGACCACCTCAGGGCCTCGCTGCGCGAACCGGACGGGAAGCACGACCCGCTCGACCTCTTCAGCCGGTTCGACCCCGAGGAGATACGGGTCGTCGGCGACCAGGTCCGCACCCGCGGCCGGACGGTCCTCGAGAAGGGCAAGGACGGCGCCGTCTCCGTCAAGGCCGACTACACCTTCGTCTACCCGGTGACCCGGGCCGGGAAGGAATCCGAGGAGGTCACCCGCGCCGTCGTACGCCGGGTGGTGGAGTTCGAGATGCCCGACCCCGCGCGCTACGTGGCGACCCCGGGGAAGCTCATGATCACCAGTTACCGGAGCGAATGGGGCAACTCCGGCTGCGAGTTCTCGGACGGCTGGGCGCACCCGCAGTTCGACTCCGACCTCTCGGACGGCGCGCCCCCCTCGGGTCCGACCGTCGACCCCTACGACCGCAGTGGCGCCGTGAGCGACGGAGACGAGTGCGGCACGCTCTCCCGCGTCTGACCGGCCGCTCCGCCCGCGCGGACCGCGGCCCGGCGGCGTTCGGTTAGAGTCGCCGCCGGGCCGGCCGGAAGGCGCCGGCCCGGTGCTCTGGGTGCGCTGGGGGCAGGAATGCGTTTGCGGGTGGAGTTCACGACCGAGCCGTTCGACCTCGACGAGGTTCCCGGCCACGCGGTCGCGGCCCGGGAGGCCGTCGAGACGGCGGAAGGGCTGGGCTCCGTGGACGTCGGCCCCTTCGGCACCACCGCGGAGGGCGGCTCGGACGCCGTGCTCGCCGCGGTCGGCGCCGTGCTGCGCCGCTCCCTGGACGCCGGGGCCACGCGGGTGACCCTCCAGGTCAACGTCGTCGACGCAACCGCCGGGTCAGGGGCCGGTGCCGGCGTGGTGGACGGGGACGCCGGGTGAGCGCGGGGAGGGGCGCGGCCGAGGAGTTCGTCGACGCGCTGCGGCCGCTGGCCGACGCCATGGGGGCCGCGCTGCTGCCGCCGGGGGAGGCCGGCCCCGACGACGTGGTGCTGCGCTGGGACGGGGCGGCGGCGGTCGCCGTGCGGCTGCCGCAGCTCGCCGAGTCGCTGGACCACGTCCTGGCGGCGATGGAACGCACCGCGGGCAGGCCGCTCGCCGAACTCGACCGCAAGGCCAAGCAGGACGCGGTCCGCACCCTGGAGGCCCGTGGCGCCTTCGCCGTCCGTCACGGCGTCGAGACGGTCGCCACCGCGCTGGGGGTCAGCCGCTTCACCGTTTACAACTATGTGCGTTCACAAGAGGAGCGCGCTCGGAAGGCCCGAGGCGCAGAAGCATGACGAACGTGCTCCCGCCCGCGGAGACTCCTCAGCAGTCAGCTGAGCTGATCTTGGAGGCTTCCCCCGGAGAACCGTCAGAGATTTCTTGAAGCGCAGCGGCGCACGGCCAGCCGGCGAGAGCCCCCTCGACCGTGCCCACGAGGAGCGCCGGGGCACCCCGTGAGCACGAGCGCCGGACGCCCGCCGGGCGCCGCGCACCGCCCTGGAGCCGCCCGGCCGGTGCGCGGCTAGGGTGACACCCGTGCGCGAGACGGCGGAGACGGGGACGGCGAGGACGGACACGGCGGCGGGGACGGACGTGGCGGTGGAGTCGGCCGAAGCCACGGAGGCCATGGAGGCCGCGCGGGCGGGCGCCCTCGAGGCGGGCGGCGAGGACGAGGCGTGGCCCGTCGCCGCCGGGACGACCTCGCTGAGCGTCGCGCTGCCCGCGCTGGACCGCCTGGTGGCCCCCTGGCGGCGCGCCTGGGACACCGCCGCCCGCCACGGCGGCACCGCCCACGTGACCGTCCTCTTCCCGTTCCTGCACCGCGAGCGGGTGGACGACGGCGTGCGCGCCGCCCTCGCCGAGGAGTTCGCGGCGCACCCGCCCTTCGAGCTCCGGTTCGCCGGATGCGCCCGCTTCCCCGGAGTGCTCTGGCTGCGCCCCGAACCCGACGGCCCGCTGCGGGCGCTCACCGCGGCCGTCACCGCGCGCTGGCCGGAACAGGCGCCGTACGGCGGCCTGTTCGGCGATCTCGACCCCCATGTCACCGTTGCCAACAGCGGGAGCGCCGCGCAGCACGACCTGATCGAGGCGGCGCTCGCCCCCGCCCTGCCGCTGACCGAGCGGGTGACGGCCGTCGACCTGGTGGTGTTCGACGGCCGCCGGTGGCGCAGGCGAACCCGTTTTCCGCTGGGCCGGGTGGACGGCTGACCGGTCGGACTTCAACAAAATGTTGACGCCCGGCGGCCCGGTGGGGTTGGCTGCCCGGTGTGACAGCGAGCACCCCGATGCCGCCCGCCCCCGGCCTCGCCCGGTTCAACCGGCTGGACGACGCCGCGGCCCGGTCCGTACTGCGTGAGATCTGCGCCTCCACGTCCTGGGCGGCGCGTCTGCTCGCGCACCGCCCCTACGCCGGCCCGGAGGAGCTGTACGCCGCCGGTGACGCGGCCGTCGCCGCGCTGACGGCCGCCGACCTCGCGGAGGCGATGGCCGGGCACCCGCCGATCGGCCGGCCGAAGCCGGGTGACCCGGTCTCCGCGCGGGAGCAGCGCGGGATGGCCGGGGCGCCGGACGAACTCAGGGCCGAGATGCTCGAACTCAACCTGGCCTACCAGGAGAAGTTCGGCCACGTGTTCCTCATCTGCGCCACCGGCCGCACTGCCGGGGAGATGCGGGACGCCGCCCGCGCCCGCCTCGGCAACACGCCGGAGGCCGAACGCGAGACGGTCCGCACCGAACTCGGCAGGATCAACCGCATCCGTCTCGCCCGCCTCGCCGAGGCGGGCCCGCCCGAGGAGGACGCACACCCATGACGTCCGGCGACACCACCGCCACCGTGTCCACGCACGTCCTCGATACCAGCCTCGGCCGCCCGGCCGCCGGGGTGGCCGTCGTCCTGTCCGCCCGCACCGGCCCCCAGGCGCCCTGGCAGGTGCTCGGGGGGTCGGCGACCGACACGGACGGCCGCTGCAAGGACCTGCCCGTCCCCCCTGCCGGCACCACCCACGTCCGCCTCGCCTTCGACGTCGAGGCGTACCACGTGAGCGCCCGCCCGGGCGGCGCCGCGTTCTTCCCCGAGGTGGCGGTCGCCTTCGCCCTCGGGGCCGGCGAGCACCACCACGTTCCGTTGCTCCTCAACCCGTTCGGCTACTCCGTATACCGAGGGAGCTAGCAGTCATGAGCGAGAACCCCGCCCGCGTCGCCCGGCTCGGCCAGAACCAGTACGGCAAGGCCGAGACCCGCGTCGTCCGGATCACCCGCGAGGGTGACCTCCACCACATCAAGGACCTCAACGTCTCCGTCTCGCTCTCCGGCGACATGGACGACGTCCACTACTCCGGCTCCAACGCCCACGTGCTGCCCACCGACACCACCAAGAACACGGTGTACGCCTTCGCCAAGGAGCAAGGCATCGGCTCCCCGGAGGAGTTCGGGCTGCTGCTGGCGCGGCATTTCGTCAACTCGCAGGAACCCATCCACCGGGCGCGGATCAGGATCGAGGAGTACGCCTGGGAACGCATCGGCGGACCCGGGACCCAGCACTCCTTCGCCCGTACCGGCGGCGGCACCCGGGTCGCCCAGGTGGTCCACGACGGGGAGGGCTCCGAGGTGGTCTCCGGGCTGAAGGACCTGACCGTCCTCAACTCGACCGACTCCGAGTTCTGGGGCTACCGCAAGGACCGGTACACCACCCTTCCCGAGGCCTACGACCGGATCCTGGCCACCGACGTCTCCACCCGCTGGCGTTACTCCTGGGCGGACACCGACGACCGGCCCGCGCCCGACTGGGACGCCTGCTACCGGGAGGCCCGGCGCCACCTGCTGGACGCGTTCGCGCAGACCTACTCGCTCTCCCTGCAGCAGACGCTCTACGGGATGGGCGCCCGGGTGATCGAGAACCGCCCGGAGATCGACGAGATACGCCTCTCCCTGCCCAACAAGCACCACTTCCTGGTCGACCTCTCGCCGTTCGGGCTGGAGAACGACAACGAGGTGTACTTCGCCGCCGACCGCCCGTACGGCCTGATCGAGGCCACCGTGCTGCGCGACGGGGCCGAGGCCAGGATCCCGCCCGAACTCACCAACCTCTGACGCACCCCGCCCACCGCTCACCCCCCGGAGACAGACCCATGGCGTCCGCAGCCCAGCAGCCCGCCCGCACCGTCATCGAGAACTGCGCCGTCGCGACCGTCGACGCCCGGGACACCGAGTACGCGTCCGGTCATGTGGTGGTCGCCGGCCAGGTGATCGAGTCGGTGGGGGAGGGGAAGGCCCCCGAGGGGCTCGAGAACGTGGTGCGCCGGGTCGACGGCACCGGGCACCTGGTCACCCCGGGCCTGGTCAACACCCACCACCACTTCTACCAGTGGCTCACCCGCGGCCTGGCCACCGACCACAACCTCTTCGACTGGCTGGTCGCGCTGTACCCGACCTGGGCGCGGATCGACGAGCCGATGGTGCACGCGGCCGCGCAGGGCTCGCTGGCGATGATGGCGCGGGGCGGCGTCACCACCGCCATGGACCACCACTACGTCTTCCCGCGCGGCACCGGCGACCTCTCGGGAGCCGTGGTGCGCGCGGCCCGCGAGACGGGCGTCCGCTTCACGCTGGCCCGCGGCTCGATGGACCGGGGCGAGTCGGACGGGGGACTGCCGCCGGACTTCGCGGTGGAGAGCCTGGAGGGGGCGCTCACCGCGACCGAGGAGACGGTCGCCGCCCACCACGACGCCTCGTTCGGGTCGATGACCCAGGTCGCCGTGGCGCCCTGCTCCCCGTTCTCGGTCTCCACCGACCTCATGCGCCACGGAGCGGAGCTGGCGCGCCGCCTCGGCGTCCGGCTGCACACCCACGGGTCGGAGACGGTGGAGGAGGAGAAGTTCTGTCACGAGCTCTTCGGCATGGGCCCCACCGACTACTTCGAGTCCACCGGCTGGCTCGGCGAGGACGTCTGGATGGCGCACTGCGTCCACATGAACGACGCCGACATCGCCGCGTTCGCCCGCACCGGAACCGGCGTGGCCCACTGCCCGTCCTCCAACGCCCGTCTGGCCGCGGGGATCGCCCGCGTCCCCGACATGCTCGCCGCCGGGATTCCGGTGGGGCTCGGCGTCGACGGAACCGCCTCCAACGAGTCCGGGGAACTGCACACCGAACTGCGCAACGCCCTCCTGGTCAACCGCCTCGGCCCGCACCGCGAGGCGGCCCTCACCGCCCGCCAGGCGCTCCGGCTGGGCACCCACGGCGGTGCGCGGGTGCTGGGCCGCGAGGCGGAGATCGGCTCCCTCGAGCCCGGCAAGCTCGCCGACCTGGTGCTGTGGAGGATGGACACCCTGGCCCACGCCTCGATCGCCGACCCGGTGGCCGCGCTCGTCCTGGGTGCGGCGGCCCCGGTGACGCTGTCCCTGGTGGGCGGCGTCGCGGTGGTGGAGGACGGACGGCTGCTCACCGTCGACGAGGACGCCGTGGCCCGCTCCACGCGGGCCGAGGCGCGGCGGCTCGCCCGGCTGGCGGCGGGCGAGAGCTGATCAGGAGGCGGGGCCCTCCCAGCGCATCAGGTTGGCGAAGAGCTCCGCCTGCTCGACGGCGTCGTCCAGCGCGTGATGGGTGTGCCGGCGCCGCGACAACAGGTGCCGGGGCATGGTCCCCTTGGCGACCGCCCGCAGCGGCAGGCGGGCCCTGGCCGCGTACAGCGTCTTCATGTCCATGCACCCGGAGTGGCCGAACGGACTGCCGCCGGTGAAGCGGACGAGGTACCAGTACAGGAACATCCAGTCGAAGGCGACCGGGTAGCCGCAGACCACCGGCTGGGCGCCGGAGGAGACTTCGCCCACCCAGGCGGTGAACTCGGCCATGGCGGTGGCGGGGTCCGCGCCCTCCCGGCGCAGCCGGTCCCGGTCCAGGCCACTCACCGCCAGCGCCTGGGCGTCGAACTCGTCCGACACCGGCCGCAGTTCGCGGTAGAAGGTGTGCTCCTCGGGGTCGGCCGGGGTGAACCCCTCGGCGTCCTGCCGGCCGGCCACGGCGGCGCCGAAGCTGAGCATCGAGTAAGGGCCGGGGATCGGACCGTCCGCCTCGATGTCCACGGAGATGTAGAGGCTGGGTCTGACGCGTCGCGTGCTCATGGCCAGAGCGTCCCAGCGTCCGGCCGCACCCCGGTAGCGGATTTCCGGGGACGCGTCGCCCGCGCGGGAACGTGCGCGGGAGGGGGCCCGGCTGGGACCGGGCCCCCTCGCCGGCGAGGGTCAACGGCCGGCGCGCGCCGGCCGGAGGACCACCGCCGCCAGGGCGAGCGCCGCCGCTCCCAGGCCCGCGGCCACCAGGAACGCCAGCCGGTAGCCGTCCGCCGTGGCGGCCACCAGGGGCGCCCCCTCGCCCACCAGACCCTCGGTGCGGCTCGCCGCCAGGGTGGTGAGCACCGCGAGCCCCAGCGAACCGCCCACCACCTGGGTGGTGTTGAACAGCCCCGACGCCAGCCCGGCGTCCTCCTCGGCCACCCCCGCCATGGCCAGTCCGGTCAGCGCGGGCATGGCCACCGCGAACCCGGCCGACAGCAGCAGCAGCGGCGCCAGCACGTCGGCGGCGTACGACCCGTCGGCGGGGGCCCGGCTGAGCAGGACCATCCCGGCGGTGGCCAGGGCCAGCCCCGCCGCCAGAACCCGGTACGGCCCGAACCGCTCCACCAGCCGCGCGGCCAGGCCCAGCGTCAGCGCGCCGATCAGCAGCGGGGCCGGCAGGAAGGCGAAGGAGGTCGACAACTCGTCGTATCCCAGCACGCGTTGCAGGTACAGGGTGCCGATGTACTGGAAGCCGTACATGGTCCCCAGCATCAGGATCTGCGTGCCGTTGGCGCCGCCGAGCGTGCGCGAGCGCAGGATGCCCAGCCGGAGCAGCGGATGGGCCGCCCGCACCTGGCGCAGGGTGAACGCGGCGAACAGCGCCAGCGCCACCGCCGCCAGGACCAGCGTCGTGCTGACCGGCCGCCCGCCGGAGCCGATGATCGTCCAGACGGTGGTCATCAGCGCCCCGGTGACCAGCACCGCACCCGCCCAGTCGGCGGAGCGGCCCGGCCCGGCGCCCCGGTCGGCGGGCAGTACCCGCACCGCCGCGAACCAGGCCACGGCCCCGATCGGCAGGTTGATCAGGAAGATCCAGTACCATCCGACGGTCTGGGTCAGCGCACCGCCGAGGAAGGTGCCCAGCGCCGCCCCGGTCGCGCCCACGGCGCTGAACACCGCGATGGCGCGCGCCCGTTCACGCGGCTCGGGGTGGAGAGCGACGATCATGCCGAGCACCACGGCCATGGTCATCGCCCCGCCCACGCCCTGGAGGGCGCGGGCCGCGACCAGCGTCCCCTGACCGCCGGCCACCCCGCACAGCACCGACGCCACCGTGAAGACGGCCAGTCCCGCGGTGAACATCCGCTTGCGGCCCAGCAGATCGCCCAGCCGTCCGGCGAGGAGCAGCAGCCCGCCGAACGGAATCAGGTAGGCGTTCACCACCCAGGCGAGCCCCGGGGCGGAGAACCCGAGATCGCGCTGGATCGCGGGCATGGCCACCGTGACGATGTTGCCGTCCAGAATGGTCATCAACGCGCCCGCGCAGAGGATCAGCAGTGACAGCGAACGCGAACGGCCGTCCGGCGTGAGCCGGTCGGTGTCCTCGTGGTGCGAGATCTCGAACAGCGACATGACGGGAACTCCCCTGCACGGTCCATGGTGCACGACTTGTAACGGAGGACATCGTGGGTGACCATGGAGGTCCGGCGTAAGGAGGCACTTTCATGTCCCAGCGGAACACCGGTGTTACCTCGCAGGCAGTGACCGCGGAGGCCTGCCCGGTGCAGGAGGTCCTGGACCGGGTCTCCGGCAAGTGGAGCGTCGGCATCCTGGTCGCGGCCGCCAAAGGGCCCATCCGCTTCACGGAGTTGGAGCGCGCCGTCCACGGCATCAGCCGCCGGATGCTCACCCTGACGCTGCGCAACCTGGAGCGCGACGGACTGGTCACCCGCACCGTCTACCCGACCGTCCCGCCCCGCGTGGAGTACGAGATCACCCCGGTGGCCCGGGAGTTGTACGAGACCCTGCTCCGGCTCACCGACTGGGCGGAACGCCACCGCACCACGATCGCCCGGTCCCGGGTGGTCTACGACCTGGAGCGCGCCGTACCGGCCTGAGGGCAGGAAAATGCGGCGAGGAAAGCGACAGGACTAGAGGTCAGTTGGAGTCTGAGAAGGAAGCCCTGTCATGGCCTCGCCGTGCTCGCACTCTAACAGCTACGCCGGTATCAGGTCGCGGAGGTTTTCCGGCGTGATCACGCGCGCCTCGGGGTGCAGTCCCTCTGGCCGTGCCAGGCCGACGAAGGTCACCGGACCGTCCGGAGCCGTCTCCCCGTCCCAACGGGTCACCGTCACACCGTTGTCGCGGAGCAGCCCGGTCAGGTGGCGCACGGTGAGCGGCCTTCGCTCGACCATGCCGCGCACCAGCATGCCCGTCGAGACCCGGTGCAGCGCGGCCTGGTTGGCGTCCGGGTGCCCCTTGAGGTGCACGTGCATCCACCTGGCGTGCCAGTCGCCCTGCTCGTCACGGACGAAGACCAGCGGCAGCGCCACCCGGCCGGGTCCCCGCACCTCCGACTTCATCCGGACGGTGCGGGCCTCGAAGGGCGCCCCCGCCTGCTCGGCGTCGCGCAGCATGAAGCCGAAGAAGGACTCCGCCACCTGCTCGAAGTTCTCGCCGCTGTAGACGTGGACCATCGGCACGACGAATCCGGCCTCGACCGAGGCGAGCCGGAGGTCGATGAACTCCGAGGCGCCCTCCGGCGCGTCGGTGATGTCCCCCGAGTGGGCGCCGCCGACGGCGGTCAGCGCGGTCCAGTCGAGCCAGGCCAGCGTCCGGTAGTCCGCGTCGAGGAGGAGCGCGGCCAGATCGTGGTCGGTCTGCCTCTTCGTCTGCCTCCAGTACGTGAAGAACCGCAGCAACTCCCCGTCGACCGCCGACACCGAGCCGCGTGGCAGCACGCCGAGGCCCGACGGGACGTTCTTCCCGCTCAGCGGCAGCGCGACGTCGAGCACGGCCGGGTCCACGACCACCGTCCCCGTCGCCGGGAGGCGGCGCCGCAGCTCCGCGTCGGCCAGGGCGGCGAGTGCCTCGCGGACCTCCTGGGGCAGCCCGGGCCGGGTGTCGGGCGTCGCCCAGGCGCGCCCCGACCGGTTGAGGAACACCCGCTGCTCGCCGAACCGGCCGGCCCGGTTCTCCAGATGCTCGCGCACGGAGAGCAGGACCCGCCCCGAGACCTGGGGCGCGACCCGTCCGGCGGCATCGATCACGGCCGTACGCTGCTCGTCCCCGGGGGCGGCCCGCACCAGCCGGTCCAGCGCCCGGAACAGCCGGCCCGGTGCGCGGGCCAGCAGGAGCGCGGCCGCGGCCGGGTCGCCGTCGGCCATCAGCTTCTCGACCCGGCTGTCGAGCGTCGGGGCCTCGCGCTCCCCGCGTGCCACCGCGAACACCTCGGCGGCGTGCGGCCAGCGCGGGTGCTCGTGCGGGTGGAGCCGCTCGCCGAGCCGCTTCCACCGCTCACGGTGCCGGTGCACGTCCGCGAGCTTCGCGGGGGAGTCCGCGACCACCCGGTCCAGCCCGGCGAGCAGGGCCCGGCGCAGCGGCCGCCGCAGCGAACGGAACCGCACCGGCTCCTGCAGGGTGACCGACGCGCCGGAGAGGGCGCACGCCAGGCGCAGCACGTCGGTGACCGTGTCCAGCAGCAGTTCCTCACCCGCGGCGGCCCGGACCGCGTTGACCACCGCGCGGTTCTCGCGGACCGGGAACGTCTGCGGCTGCGGCCCGCGCGCGCAGCGCCCGGCCAGCAGCCGCAGCTCCTCCAGCCCGTCCTCGCCGAGCGGGACGGGCGAGGCGGCGAGCGACAGGTAGAGCGCGGAAAGTTCGTCCTCCAGGGGTCCGCCGAGGTGGATCACGGTGATCCGGTCACCTGCCGAGGCGATCAGCTCGTCGTGGGCGGCGAGCATCTCGTCGTAGGTGTGCCGGTGGACGCCGTAGGAGGGCAGGGTGAGCAGGTTCAGCACACCGTCGCGGAGCTGGGCCTGGACGCCGGGCCGGGCCCGGTCGTCCGCGAGCGCCTCGGCCAGGCAGCGGTGCCAGAACTCGACGGTGTCCGGCACGCCGGCCGGGAAGTCCTTGAAGTAGACGTTGTGGCGCACGTGGTCGCCCACCAGCTCCCCCACCGTGGCCAGGGTGCGCCTCGCCACCGGCTCCACCGCCTCGGGGGACAGCCCGGACAGGTGCCGCAGCAGCTCGCCGGAGAGCGTGAAGCCCGCCGACAGCAGCGCGGAGTCGAGCCGCCCGGCCAGGGCGGCGCCGTCTCCGGACGGGCCGATCGGGGCGGGCAGGCGGAACGTGCGGCGAAGGACCAGCTGTTCGAGGATGGGACGCATGCCGGGATGATCCCAGTGCGGCCCGAGGGGACGCACCGGGGTTTTCGACTGGGGTTTTCGACTGGCGGCGCGGGCGAGGGCCGCCAGAGTGGAACCATGGACAGGCAGATCACCCAGCACCGGGTCTACGACGACTCCTCCGACGACGGAGCGCGGGTCCTCGTCGACCGCCTCTGGCCGCGCGGTCTCAGCAAGGACGCGGCCCACCTCGACGCGTGGCTGCGCGAGGTCGCACCGTCGAACGAACTGCGCCGGTGGTACGGGCACGACCCGGCACGGTACGAGGAGTTCCGCGCCCGTTACCTCGCCGAGCTCGAGGACGACGCGCACCGCGAGGCGGCGGAGCGCCTGCGCGCCCTGGCCGACCAGGGACCGGTGGTCCTGCTGACGGCGACCCGCGACCCCGGGATCAGCCATACGGCCGTGCTCGCGCGGTGGCTGGCGGACGAGGCCGGCTGAGGCGCCCGGGGCCGGCCCCGCGCCCGGCCGGGCCGCCGCCCGTCAGCCCTGGTTCCGGGCGGCCCGGCGCTGCCGCTTGCCCAGCGCCGCCTGGGAGAGGTCCTCGGCCTGGGACCGCAGGTGCTTGTAGCCGTAGCCGCGCTCGGCCAGCCATGCCCTGGCGGCCTCCTCGGCGCGCTCGGTGGCCTCCAGGATGTCCTCCTCGGCCTCTCCCGAGTCCAGGAAGCGGAAGGTGAAGGCGGGCCGCGCGGCCACGTCGTAACTGAGGTTCCCCTCGGGCGTGAAGGCGGCGCGCAGCATGTCGTGCTCCGCCGCCCGGGCGAGGAGCTCCGCCCGCTGCCCGGCGTCCAGGCCGTCGAATTCGCCGCGGACGGTGATGCGGAAGGTGCGTGTGCTCATTCCGCGACCCTAACCGGGCGTGCCGGGGCGCTCCAGGCGGTTTTCCGGGCACGGTGCGCGCGGCGCGGCGCGGGCGGTGCGTGCGGCGAGGGCGGTGCAGTGCGGTGCGGTCCTGTCCCCGCGTCCTCGGCCCGGGCGACGTCGCCCGGGGACAGGGCGGCCGGCAGAGGTGGCGGAACCCGGCGGACCGGCCGTGAGCGACGCCCGGGGCGGAGCTCCTAGCGGCGCCGGGGGGAGGCGAGCAGGTAGCGGACGCCGGTACGGGGCTCGGTGTAGGCGCCCGCGTGCCAGCCCGAGGAGTTCAGGGCCTCCTCGCAGGCGCGCAGCAGACCGGGGTCCGCGGTCCGCACCGACACCGCCTCCGGCTGCGGGCTGGGAGCGACGCGGTAGCCCTCCGTGCGCGGGCCCGCCGGCCGGCAGCCGGCGGCCTCCAGGGCGATCGCCGCCGCCTGGGGCAGGTGCGAGCGTTCCCAGCCGCAGGGGCGGTCCAGGGCGGCGTCCGGGTTGGTCATCCGCCGCAGCTCCACCAGGCCCTGCCAGGCCCCGCGTACCTCCGCGGTGCGCGGCGGGTCGTCGCGCTCCCCGCCGAGCCGGGCCGCGAACACGCCCGCCGGGCGCTCGGTCGGCCGCGGCGGCGGTGAGGGCTGCGGTTGCGGTGGGGGCTGCGGTGCGGGTTCCGCCGGTTCCCCGAGGGCGGCCGCACCGCGCAGCCGGCGGCCCGCGGGGGTGAGATAGCAGTCGTGGGGCGGCCGCGGATGGCGGAACGCCAGGCCGAGCCGGACCAGCGCCGTGAGCTGCGCGGAGGCGCCCCTCAGCCGTCCCGTCGCGGGGTCGGCGGCCTCGACCACCCGACGCTGCGCGGCCGTCGGAGCGCCCGCGGTGCCGTCAGCCACGTTCCGGCCTCCGCGCCTCGACCAGGAACCGCTGCGAGTGGGCGACGAAGGGGCCGTGCCGCTCCATGAAGCCGTGCAGGGCGGCCAGCCGGTCGCGGTACGCGCCGGCCGTGAAGCCCGGCACGATCCAGACGACCTTGCGCAGGAAGTGCACCACCGCGCCGACGTCGTGGAACTCCATCCGCAGCGCCTCCTGGCGCACGTCGAGCACCTCCAGGCCGGCCGCCTCCGCCGCGGCCACCGCGGTCGTCGGCGCGCTCCCGGACCGGGTGGCGAACGGATCCGGCGGCGGGGCCGCGCCCGCGGCGACCGCCTCCGGCCGCCCCTCCCGCACGAACTCGGCCAGTTCGCGCACCGTCCCGGCGCCCACCTGCTGCGACAGGTACGTCCCGCCGGGCCGCAGCACCCGGCGCACCTCGTCCCAGCGGGTGACCACCGGGTGCCGGCTCACCACCAGATCGAAGAGGCCGTCGCGGAAGGGCAGTCCGTCGCTCTCGCCGACGTGCACCACCTTCCCGCCGAGCGGAGCCAGGGTGCGGCGCGCGATCGCCACGTTCGGCGGCCACGCCTCGGTGGCGACCAGCAGCGGGGGAGCCCGGTGGACGGTTGCGGTGACCTCCCCGCCGCCGGTCTGCACGTCGAGTGCCGCCCGGGCCCGCGCCATCCGCTCGCCCAGCAGCCGGGCGTAGCCCCAGGAGGGCCGTTCCTCGGTCGCCCTTCCCTCGAACCAGGAGAAGTCCCAGCCGTCCGTCGGCACGGAGGAGCCCTCGGTCAGCAGGTCGTCGAAGTGGGACATGTCCCGAGCATCGCAGACGCCGTGCGGCACCCGCACAGGGATAACGCCCCCGTGCCCGCGCTGTGGTCGGTGTACCCCCGACCGCCGACAGCCGGGGGTACCCGTGGCGGCCCGACACCGGTCGGGCCGCCGCTCGCGGTGGCACCGGGCGCCGGGTGGCGGGGGACCCGGGCCGCTGCCACGGGCAAGTAGATATGGAGATCCGTTGTCGATCCAGTGGGGACGGAGTGAAATCCCCGGGGGCGCTCGGGTGTGCCTAGGGAGGTGCGGTGAAAAGGTCAGTCGCTCGTTGTACAACCCCCTACGGTCCGCCGCTTTGCCTCCCGACGTGGCACAGAACACAAGTGCGGCCGGAAACGGGCCCTCGTAGGCTCACGGCATGCAGCTGATCCAGTCATCGAAACTCGCCAACGTCTGTTACGAGATCCGGGGCCCGGTGCTCGAGGAGGCGACCCGGCTGGAGGCGGCCGGTCACCGCATCCTCAAGCTCAACACCGGCAATCCGGCGGCGTTCGGGTTCGAGTGCCCGCCGGAGATCCTCGAGGACGTACTCCGCAACGTCGGTACCGCGCACGGCTACGGCGACGCCAAGGGCCTGCTGGCCGCGCGGCGCGCGGTGGTGATGCACAACCAGACCCTGGGCATCGAGACCGACGTCGAGCACGTCTTCATCGGCAACGGCGTCTCCGAGCTGATCGTGATGGCCATGCAGGGCCTGCTGGACAACGGCGACGAGGTCCTGGTCCCCGCCCCGGACTACCCGCTGTGGACGGCGGCGGTCTCCCTCGCCGGCGGCACCCCGGTCCACTACGTCTGCGACGAGCAGTCCGACTGGATGCCCGACCTCGCCGACGTCGAGTCGAGGATCACCGACCGCACCAAGGCGATCGTGATCATCAACCCGAACAACCCGACCGGCGCCGTCTACAGCGACGACCTGCTGCGCGGCCTCACCGACATCGCCCGCCGGCACAACCTGCTGGTCTGCTCGGACGAGATCTACGACAAGATCCTCTACGAGGACGCCACCCACACCCCCACCGCCGCGATCGCCCCCGACCTGCTGACCCTCACCTTCAACGGCATGTCCAAGGCGTACCGGGTGGCGGGCTACCGGGTGGGCTGGATGGCGATCTCCGGCCCCAGGGCGCACGCCGACTCCTACATCGAGGGCCTCAACGTCCTCGCCAACATGCGCCTGTGCGCCAACATGCCGGGCCAGCACGGTGTGGTCGCCGCGCTCGCCGGCCGGCAGTCGATCACGGACCTCGTCCTGCCCGGCGGCCGCCTGCGCGAGCAGCGCGACGTCGCGCACGAGCTGCTGACCCAGATCCCCGGCGTCACCTGCGTCAAGCCCAAGGGCGCCCTGTACCTCTTCCCGCGCCTGGACCCCAAGGTCTACCCGATCAAGGACGACCGGCGGATGGTCCTCGACCTGCTCCGCAGCGAGAAGATCATGGTCGTCCAGGGCACCGGCTTCAACTGGCCCGACACCGACCACTTCCGCATCGTCACGCTGCCCTCGGTCACCGACCTGCGGGACGCCGTCGGACGCATCGGCCGGTTCCTGGAGGGCTACCGCCAGGCGTGAGGGAGGCGACGCCCGCGTGACCGGCCGTCGCGGGGCGGGTGCGGCGCCAGGATGCGTACATGCCGGGGAACGGTGCGGAGCCCTCCGTGTACCGTCCTCGTCCGCCCCGCCGGCACGTGTCCGCCGGCCCCGACGGCACGTGCCCGCAGCCCCCGACGGCACGTGCCCGCCGGCCGTGTCGCCGGGTCAGCCGAGCAGCCGCCGCAGGCGCAGCTTCCCCCACAGCAGGCTGGTGGCGAACGACAGCGCCATGACCGTGACCACCAGAGCGGCCAGCAGCAGCCCGGCCACGGGTCCGCTCAGATCCGGTGACGCCAGCGGGCCGACGATCTCCTCGACGAACAGCACGTGCACCATGTACGCGCCCAGCGCCGCGTCGGCCAGTTTCCGCAGCCGCGGCCGCCACGCCTCGGGGACCCGGACCCTGCTGACCAGCAGGAGTACGCAGACGCTCATCGCGGCGACGAACAGGTGGGCGTTGGGCAGCACGTAGTGGACCTGCGTGTTGTACCAGGCCGCCCCGGCCATGGTGAGCGGCAGCAGCACCACCAGCGGCCACCGCTTGCGCACGACGCCGGCCGGGAGGGCGAACAGCAGCGCGCCGCCGACCGCGTACACCACGGAGTAGGTGCTGAACCCCCAGGCCACCGACGGCATCCCGTGGCCCGTCACCTCGGTGGCCGTGGTCAGCGCGCTCGGCAGGACGGCTATGCCGAGCAGCGCCGCCCCGAGCCCCCAGGGACGCCGGCCCGCCTTGATCAGCACGGCGAAGGCGAGCAGCACGGTGATCGGGATGTAGGTGTACATGAACCACAGGTGGTAGGCAGGCTGCACCGAGCCGAAGAGGGAGCCCGCCGCCAGCTCGGTCATGGGCCGGTCGTTGCGGCCCCGCAGCCACGCCCAGACCAGGTAGACCGCCGTCCAGGCGAAGAGCGGGACGACGTTGCGGACGACGCGCTGCCACATGCGGGAGCTGTCCCGGGGCGGCGCGCCGACCAGCACGGCCCAGCCGGCTATGGCGAAGTACAGGGGTACGGCGAAGGCGTTGATCCCCTCGGCGACATGGCCCGCCCAGTACGCACCCGCGCCGTTCGCCGGGTCGTTGCCGGTGGCGTGGATGAACTGGGCGCCCACGTGGCCCAGCATGACGGTCGCGGAACAGATCAGCCGCATCAGATCGATGTCGAAGCGGTGTTCTCGCGTGGGAGCGGCGGGTTCTCCGGAGGCGACGCTGCCCCTTTGCTGCGGCAAGCGTACGGCGGTGTCGTTCTGCACCGCGCAACTCTCGATGGGCACGGTGTACGGGAGTTGACGGGAGGGTGGCAGCGCCGTGGCCGCTGGGTTTTGGTTGACCGTCCGGGGGACCCACGCGAGGCGCCCTGCCAGGAGGCGCCCTGCCAGGAGGCGCCCGGCGGGTGGGCACACAGGGTGGGCACCCCGGGTGGGCATACCGGGTGGCGGCCGTCGCCGCGGGGGCCCGGTCAGGGGCCCCGCGGCGACGGCCGCCCGGGGGTGGTCACACGCCGGGCCGCCCCCGGCCGCGGGTCAGGGCGTGGCCCCAGACCCCGGCGAGCGCGGCCAGCACACCGCCGGCCCCGGTCCACACCCAGCGGTCGGTCCACCACCCCGAGGCCCAGCCGTCCTCCAGCGCCGTCCCGGACAGCACCGGCGCGTCGTCGTCGCCGGACCCTCCGTCCCCGGAAGCGTCCTCGGGCGCGTCCTCCGGGTCCACCCGCAGGGCGATCCCGGGGATCAGCGGTTCGGCCAGCCGGCCGTCGACGGCCGCGGCCCCGCCGGCGTCGGCCGTCTCCACCTGCACCTCGGCCGATATCGCGCGGCCCACGTCCGACGCGGGAAGACCCACCGCCGACAGGCGGACGTAGTACGTCCCCGGCAGCGGATCGTCCGACCACGGCTCCGCCCAGCCGCGCACCGTGCGCAGCGCACAGGCCAGTTCCACCGAGGAGACCCCGGCCGGTGCGGTACGGGTCTGCGCCCCGTACCGGCAGGCCTGACGCCGCCGCAGGCCGTCGTAGACGTCGATCTGCCAGGTCTCGCCGGCGTGCTCCTCCGGCAGCCGCACCGAGGCGCGCACCGTGGGCCGCTCGGTGGCGTCCGCGCCGAACGACCAGTACAGGTAGTCACCCGTGGAGCCCTGGGCCGTGGCCCGCACCCCCGGGCCGATCGCGGTGGCGCTGCGGAACGAGGTGCCCGCCTCGGTCGGCGCCGCGCTCTCCCCGTCCCCGCTCCCGGAGGGAGAGGGGGAGGTGTCGGCGGCCGCGGGGACCACGGCCAGGCCGAGGAACAGCAACGCTCCGCCGAAGGCACGTATCAGACGCATCAGTTGGTCCTCCAGACGGCGACCCGCCAGCGCGAGACCCAGCCCCAGACGAGGCCGGCCAGGAATCCGGTGACGATCAGCGCGCCGAGCAGCCACCAGCCGCGGCCCAGCCCGAAGGCGGCCACGTCGGAGGCGTCGGACGGTCCGTCCACCACGTCCACCGTGAGTTCCACCGGCAGACCGGGGGTGGTCTTGACCCCGGCGGCCGGTGAGAAGGAGTGCGTCACCTCGAGGCAGACCACCTCGGCCGGGGCCTCCTCGTCGGCTTCGGCCTTGGGGAGGCGCAGGCCCGTGGAGATCAGGTCGGTGCGGCCGTGTCCGGCCGCCTCGCCGCGCACCATCTCCCGCCCGTGGACGGTGACCGCCCGCAGCAGCACACCGTGTCCGGGGTTCACCTCGCGGTCGGCGGCGACGCTCACCGCGGCGCGGACCTCCTGCCCGGGCTCCAGGTCGATCCGGTACCAGCGTGCCTGCCCGAACTCCGCGCGGTCGGTGTAGAGACCGGACTCCAGCGCCGGGGCGCCCTCGCAGGCCGCCGTGCCCTCGACCGCGACCGGCGTCACCGTCGGCTCCGCCGCACGCTCGACCAACTGGCCGACCCGGTCGGCGAGGTCGTCCTTGTGCTGGACGGAGGTGTAGGTGCCGCCGGTGGCCTCGGCGATGCAGAGCAACTGGTCGCGGGTTTTGGCGTCGGGGACCAGGCCCAGGGTGTCGATGGTCAGGCCGATGCCGCGCGCCGCGATCTCCCGCGCCACCTCGCACGGGTCCAGCGGCTGGCAGGTGTCCTCGCCGTCGGTGATCAGCACGATCCGGCGGGTGCCGTCGCCCTCCTGGAAGTCCCGGGCCGCCGCCTTCAGGGCGGGACCGATGGGGGTCCAGCCGGTCGGCGTCAGGGTGGCCACCGCCGTCTTGGCCTCCACCCGGTCCAGCGGGCCGATCGGATAGAGCTGTTCGGTGTCCTCGCAGCCTTCCTGGCGGTCGTCGCCCGGGTAGTTCGCGCCCAGGGTGCGGATGCCGAGCAGCACCTCCTCCGGGGTCGCGTCCAGGACCTCGTTGAATGCCTGCTTGGCCGCGGCCATCCGGCTGCCGCCGTCGACGTCGTGCTCGCGCATGGAGCCGCTGACGTCCAGAACCAACTCGACCTGGGGCGCGGGCCGGTCGTCCGTCTCGTCGGCGGCGGCCGTCGCGGGGAACGCGGTCCCCGCCGCCAGGGCGGCGAGCAGGGCGAGAGCGCCCGCTGCCAACCGTTTTCTTCTGATCATCGCCGGATCCTATTGAACGGGAGAGGGCCCGGCGGCGGCGGGTCGCCCCATCTCCCCTACGCGGACGAAGGATTGGGAAGGTGCGTCCAGAGATCACCCGGCCTGTCCGGGGAGAGCCGCATCAAGGTCAGCGCCTTCACCGGCAGCGGGTCACGCAGCAACGCCTCACGGTCCGGGGTGGACGGCAACTCACCGACGGCCCGGCGCAGCAGCCCGGCCAGGGCCTCCGCGGAGCCCGCCGCGGCCCCCAGCGACCCCGCGACCAGTGAGCCGAAGAGCTTGCGGCGCAACGCCGCCACGTCGTCGGTGACGATCCGGGCCGGCACCCCCTCGGGCAACCGCAGGCCGTGCCGGGCCAGCCGGACGGGACTCACCCGGATGTCCGCCAGGTCCCGGTAGACCAGCCGCACCGGCCGCCCGTCGCGGGAGAGCACCACCAGGAGGTTCTGGCCGTGCGCCTCGAGCGCCACCCCCAGCTCCAGCAGCCGCAGCCCCGCCCGCAGCGCCATCACCGCGAACTCGTCCAGCCAGGACGAGGAGGCGGCCGGACCGGCGGCCTCCAGCGCGGCCACCGGCAGCACCCGCTCACCCTCGCCCGCGTACACCTCCGGGGCCTCGCGCACCACGGCGGCGAGGTCCGCCGTGCCGTCGCACGCGGCGCCCAGGGTACGGGTGACGTGCAGCAGGCCGCCCAGCAGCGGCGTCAGGGACTCCGCGAACGCGGAGACCGCGCGGGAGGAGAGGACCGAGCCCACCGAGATGTCCCGCACCGACGAGGTCAGCCGGGTGGACAGCGCGGTCTTCACCTGGGGCCCGCCCGGCACCGCGAGCGTGCGCAGGGCCATCAGCGGATGCGCGGCGAAGCCGCCCGCGTCCTCGGACCGGCGCAGCACGTGTTCCGCCTGCCACGGGTGCACGGGCAGCAACAGCCGCCCGCCGTCGCGCCATTCGGCCGGCCACGTCCCGGACACCGGACCGCTGTCCCGGTCCACCGGCATCAGCCGCAGCCGCACCACCGGCCGGTGTTCGGGGGCGTAGGCCAGCTCATCGGCCACCGAGAAGCCCGGCCGGTAGCGGCAGCCGGGATGGTACGGATGGCCGTCGACCACCCGCTGCTCCCATTCCCAGGACGGCGCCGAAGCCGCCGGCGCCGCCGCCGAGTCGGCGCGTGACAGCGCCAACGACGCGACACTGCCCGCGAGTTCCGCCGCGAACGCCTTCCCGTGCGGGACCTCCAGACCCTCGGCGAGCGAGGCCGGGTCGTCATACGCCGTGCCCGCGAGCCGGACCTCGGTCACCGACCCGTCCACCGCGAACGGGTCGGCGTCCGGGCCGCGCAGCGCCCGGCCGTCCGCCAGCCGCACCGTCAGGCCGTCCCGCGTGCGCTCCCTCCCCGCGATCCACGGCAGCGGCTCGAAGGCCAGCGCCCGCCACAGCCGGGACAGCACCGCGGCCCGGGCGCCGGGCAGCGCCCGGCCGAACGGCTCGACCAGACCGGGGCGCAGGTCCGCCAGCTGCCGCGCCACCGCGTTCTCCTCGCCTGCTGAACGGCGCACTTTCGGCCTCCTGAGCGGTCCGTCAGCCGGCGGGGTCTTCGTGGAGGGCCGCGTCCGCGGGACCCGTGGTGAAGCGGGTGAAGCGGACCTGGAGCCCGGCGCGCTCGGGGGAGCAGCAGAACGGGCCGGCGGTGGCGGTCGCGCCGGGCTCCAGCGGCGCGAGCCGGACCATGCGCCAGGGGTGCTCCGGTGTCCGCGCGCGGACGGTCACCGCGTCACCCGCGCGGCTGGCCCGGACCGTGACGAGGCGGCCGTGCCAGTCGGGAACCGGGGACAGCGACCAGTCGGAACGGCCGTGGGTGACCACGGCGCCGAGGTGCGGCACGCCGTCGCTCATCTCCACGCCGGCCTTGATCCAGGTGTGCGCGTCGACGCGGATCATGAGGCCGGCCTGGTCGTACAACGCGTCGAACGCGGCCACGAACGTCACCTCCACCGCCGAGCCGGCGGGGAAGCCGGTGAGCAGCGCGTGACCGTCGTCCCGGACGAAGCCGTAGCCGGTGGTCCGCCAGAAGTCGCTGCGGTCCCGGGCGGTGACGAGCAGGTCCGTGCCGTCGACGGCGGTGGCCGCGGGCGGATTGAGCCAGGCGGCGTCGTCCCAGGCGATGTCGTGCCGGTGGCCCATGTGTCGTCCTAACGCGGTGGTGACGAGGTGCCGGAGGGGTGCCGGCCGTGGCCTCCCGCCCCGTGCCCGGGCCGCGAGGGCTCGAAGGGTCGGGTGATCGGGGATCAGGGGAGCAGCAGAGCACGGATGAGGGGATCGGGGATGAGGGAATCGGGGATCAGGGGATCAGGGGATCAGGGGATCAGGCAAGATCCTTCAGGCTGGGGCGGTACTTGTCCAGGCCGACCCGTGAGGACGGCCCGCGCCGTGCCGTGCGGCCACTCCGGCCGGCGGTGGCCGAGGTGCGGCCTCGCTACCGGTGGTCGTGGCGGAGATACTGACCGCGACCGCGCCGCCGAACGAACGGACCACCTGCGCAGATGCCCCCCATCGCGGACCTCGGCGAGAGCGCCGACGCCTATGCCTGCACTCCGCTCCTCAACTGCCTGCTGCGCGAGGTCGCCCGCCCCGCGGACGGCCGGAACGACGGTGGCCCGGACGGAGGCGGCGTCGGCCTCGGCGGGAGCGACGGAGGGCGGCGTGTGCACCGGCTGGCGGGCAGTGGCCGGCTGCTGCGGGTGCTCGGCGCCCGCCGCCCCGCCGAACCGGAGGTGCGCGACGGCCACGGCTGGCGGCGGCTCGACCACGCGGAACTGGTCAAGCTGGCCGCCGAGGAGCTCCGCCTGCACACCGGACTCACCAACGACGAACTGCCCGGCGAGATGCTCGACAGCCGCAACGCCGTCGCCGCCCTGCTCGCCGCCCGCGCCACCGCCACCGCGCCGGCCGACCCCTATCTCCGCTCCGAACAGGCCCTCGTCACCGGCCATCCCTGCCACCCGGCGCCCAAGGCCCGCGGCGGCGGCCCCGCAGCGGCGTGGCTGCCGTACGCGCCCGAGGCGCACGCCCGTTTCCCGCTGACCCTGCTCGCCGTCCGGGAGGACACCGTCGTCGAGGAGGGCGACACCGAAGCCCTGGACGCGATGGACGCCCTGGACGCGATGGGCGCCCTGCGCGCCGGGGACGCCTTGGGCGTCCCGGACGTCCGGGACGCATCGGACGTCCGGGGCGGGGTCCCGCGCGGCTACCGGCTGCTCCCCGCCCACCCTTGGCAGCTGGAGCTGGTGGCCGGCAGTCCCGGGATCCGCCGGGCCTTCGCCGACGGACGGCTGCTGCGCCTGGGGGTCACCGCCCAGCACGCCTGGCCCACCGCCGCCGTGCGCACCGTCCACCTGCCCGGAGCGGACCTGTTCGCCAAGTTCAGCCTGGACGTGCGGATCACCAACGACGTGCGACGGCTGTGGCGTCACGACCTGCTGCGCCTGCGCCGCACCGACGCCACCGTGACCACCGCGCTGGCCGCCCTGCCCGCGGCGCAGTCGGCGGGCGCCGCCTGGCTCAGCGACCGGGGCTACCGGACCGCCTCCTTCGCCTACGAGGAACTGGCCGTCCTGGTCCGGGACGGCCTGGGCGCGCACCTGCCGCCGGGCTCCACCGCGCTGCTCGCCGCGGCCCTCGCCGAGGGCTTCGACGGCAACCCGCTGGACCGGCTGGGCGACGACCCCGAGCCGTGGTGGTCGGCGTACCTGCGCCACACGGTCCCGCCCGTCCTGCACCTGTTCCACCGGCACGGCGTCGTGCTCGAGGCCCACCTGCAGAACTGCCTGATCGCCGTCGACACCGCCGGGCGGCCGGTGCGCGCCCTCTTCCGCGACGCCGAGGGCGTCAAGACGGTGCCGCCGGCCGGCCGTGCGGCGGGCTGGGAACGCCTGGTCTACTGCCTGATCGTGAACCACCTGGGCGAACTGGCCGGAGCCCTGCGGGAACGGCACCCGGCGTTCGACCCGTGGCCCGCGGTCCGCCGTGAGCTGGACCGGCACGACGTCCCCGAGGCCCGCGAGCTGCTCACCCGGCCCACCCTCCCCGGCAAGACCAACCTGCTGCTGCGCTGGACCGGGGCCGACGGGGCCGACGCCCGCTACCTCCCACTGCCGAACCCGCTGGCGCGACCGGTGTGAGCGGACGGCCGCCCGCACGGAGCTGCGACCGGGGCCGGGAGGCCTCACCCTGGGAAGTGGCCGCACCCGGCAAGCGGTGCGACCCCGGTCCGCCGAGTACAGCGAGGAGCCGACGATGGCCAGGAGCGGTGGCGGTGACAAGAAGCTGGGCAAGGGCGACAAGGTCGCCTGGAGCAGTCACGGCAGCGAGACCGAGGGGAAGGTGGAGAAGAAGATCACCGAGCGGACGGAGGCCGCGGGACGCACCGTGGACGCCTCGTCGGAGGACCCGCAGTACCAGGTCCGCAGCGAGAAGTCGGGCAGGTCCGCGGTGCACAAGCCGTCCTCGCTGAAGAAGAAGAAGTGACCGGCGTGGACGACGACGAGCGGAAGCGGACCTGGTCCGAGTTCGGCGAGCTGGTGAACATGAAGCCGGCCGACCTGGAGAAATGGCTGGCCTCCCCGGAGTCCGAGGCCGCTGGGCAGCACAAGGACGGCGGCGAGTCGACCGGCCACGCCTCGGGCCGCAGGATCGCGGAGATCCAGCACACCCGGAAGAGCGACCTCACCGACGACGACTACCTGCACATGCGCAAGGTCGTCGGCTACGTCCGGCGCCACCTCGCCCAGCGGCCCTCGGGTGACGTGCGGGAGACCCGCTGGAGGTACTCGCTCATGAACTGGGGCCACGACCCGCTGGCCTGACCGCCCCGGCCGCCCGGTTACGATGCCCCCTTCGTGCCGAAGGCCCGGAACACCCGGCGCGCCGCCCCCTCCGCGGGGCGCGGACGCGCCGGATCCGGCCCGAACGGCAAGGCGAACGACCGGTAGGGCCTGGGAGAATGCTGAGAGAGGTCGCTGTCACGCGCTACGTCGCGCCCCTGCGGACCGGCGGATCCGTGCCCGGGGTCGTCGAGGCGGACGACCTCGGCACCTACGTCGTCAAGTTCACCGGCTCCGCGCAGGGCCGCAAGGCGCTGGTCGCCGAGGTGATCGTCGGGGAACTGGGCCGCCGGCTGGGCCTGCGGGTGCCGGAACTCGTGCGGGCCCACTTCGACCCCGCCCTCGGCGCGCACGAGCCGCACGCCGAGGTCCGCGGCCTGCTGGAGGCCAGCGCGGGACTCAACCTCGGCATGGACTACCTCTCCGGCGGCGCCGACCTCACCCCCGAGCTCGCCGCGACCTTCCGCGTCGACCCCCTGGAGGCGGGCCGCGTCGTCTGGCTCGACGCCCTCACCGCCAACGTCGACCGCACGGTGCACAGCTCCAACCTGATGGTGTGGCCCACCCGCGGCACCGCCCCCGCCCGCCTCTGGCTGATCGACCACGGCGCGGCCCTGGTCTTCCACCACCGCTGGGACGGGACCGCCCCGGACAAGGTGTACGACTTCCGCCACCACGCGCTGGGCCGGTACGCCCCGGACACCCGGGCCGCCGATGCCGAGCTGGCGCCCCGGGTCACCGAGGAACTGCTGCGCGAGGTGGTCGCCGAGGTGCCCGACGAATGGCTGGCCGGCGAGCCGGGCTTCGCGGACCCGCAGGCGGTCCGCGACGCCTACGCCGGGTGGCTGGCCGCCCGGGCCGCCTCCTCGGCCGCCTGGCTGCCCACCGACTTCCCCAACGGCGACCAGCTCGCCGCGGAGGAGTACGCCCGCCGTGAGAAGAGCCGCCAGGGACGCCCCGGATGGCTCCAGCGCGTCCCCGACCTGCACGGCAAGCCGGGCGCCGAACAGGACTGGTCCGTCCACCTGGACGGAACCGGCTGACCGCTCCGGCCGGGAGTCAGCCCCCGGACCTGGGCGCGAACGCCCCGGACCTCGGCGCGCCCCGCCCCCGGACCCCCCGGACCCGCGCGTGCCGTCCGCGGGCCGCGCGCCCCGTCCCCGCCCCCGGACGCGCTTCGTTCGCGGGCCTCCGTTCCCGGACCCGCCCCCGCCGGACCTGGTTGCGGCTCGGACCTTAGCGTGCCCCGCCCCCGCCCCCGCCCGTCCTCGGGCCTCCGTTCCGGGTACCCGCCTCCGCCGGACCTGGTTGCGGCTCGGACCTGAACGCGCCCCGGCGCCGGGGCCGACCCCGACGGTGAGGCGCGCGGGGCCGGCACCGGGGCGACCGTGGGTCCGGGCCGTGTCAGCCCGCCAGGTGCCCGTAGGCCGGCAGGGTGAGGAACTCCTCGTACTCCTCGTCCAGCGCCACCTTCAGCAGCAGGTCGTGTGCCTCCTGCCAGTGACCCGCCGTGAACGCCTCCTCACCCAGCTCGGCCCGCAGGTTCGCCAGCTCCTCGGCGGCGACCCGGCGGGTCAGCTCCGGGGTGGCCTTCTCGCCGTCCTCGAACTCGACGCCCGCGTTGATCCACTGCCAGATCTGCGACCGGGAGATCTCGGCGGTGGCCGCGTCCTCCATCAGGTTGAAGATCGCCACCGCGCCCAGCCCGCGCAGCCACGCCTCGATGTACCGCATCCCCACCTGGACCGCGTTGACCAGGCCGGCGTAGGTCGGCCGCGCCTCCAGCGAGTCGACCGCCAGCAGGTCGGCCGCCCGCACGTCGACCTCCTCGCGCAGCCGGTCCTTCTGGTGCGGCCGGTCGCCCAGCACCGCGTCGAAGGACGCCTCGCACAGCGGCACCAGGTCGGGGTGGGCGACCCACGAGCCGTCGAAGCCGTCGCCCGCCTCCCGGTCCTTGTCCGCCCGCACCTTCTCCAGGGCGACCTTGTTGACCTCCTCGTCACGCCGGGAGGGGATGAACGCGGCCATGCCGCCGATCGCGTGCGCACCCCGCCGGTGGCAGGTGCGGACCAGGAGTTCCGTGTAGGCGCGCATGAACGGGGCCGTCATGGTGACCGCGTTGCGGTCCGGCAGCACGAAGCGCGGCCCGCAGTCGCGGAAGTTCTTCACGAGGGAGAACAGGTAGTCCCAGCGGCCCGCGTTCAGCCCCGAGGCGTGGTCGCGCAGCTCGTACAGGATCTCCTCCATCTCGTAGGCGGCCGTGATGGTCTCGATCAGCACCGTCGCCCGCACCGAGCCCTGGGGCACGCCGAGCGCGTCCTGCGCGTGGACGAAGACGTCGTTCCACAGGCGCGCCTCCAGGTGCGACTCCAGCTTCGGCAGGTAGAAGTACGGGCCCTTGCCCATCTCCAGCAGGCGGCGGGCGTTGTGGAAGAAGTACAGCCCGAAGTCGACCAGGGCTCCCGGCACCTTCTCGCCGTCGACCTCAAGGTGATGCTCGTCCAGATGCCAGCCGCGCGGCCGCGTCACCACCGTCGCCAGTTCCTCGTCCGGCCGCAGCGCGTACGACTTGCCGGACGCGGCGTCGGTGAAGTCGATGTCCCGGTGGTAGGCGTCGATCAGGTTGAGCTGCCCGGTCACCACGTTCTCCCAGGTGGGGGAGAGGGCGTCCTCGAAGTCGGCGAGCCAGACCCGCGCACCCGAGTTGAGCGCGTTGATCGTCATCTTGCGGTCGGTGGGTCCGGTGATCTCCACCCGGCGGTCCCGCAGCGCCTCGGGACACGGAGCCACCCGCCAGGTGTCGTCGTCCCGGATCGCGGCGGTCTCCGCCAGGAAGTCGAGGGAGGCGGTGCGGGCGATCTCGGCACGGCGCCGGGCACGGCGCTCGAGCAGTTCGTCGCGCCGGGGGGTGAAACGGCGGTGCAGCCCCGCCACGAAGGCGAGGGCCTCATCGGTCAGAACCTCCTCCTGCCGCGGCAGGGGCTCGGCGTCGACGACGGTGGCCGGGGACGGCGCGGGTGCGGACATCAGCGGACTCCTTCAGCAGAGGCACGTGCGGAACTTCTGACAAGTGGACACCAGATTCCCCATGGCGGAAAGGGAAGTTCAACGCTCCGGTCGTAGCCGGACCAGATCGGACACCGTGTCGATGTCGCGGGGATCGGCCACGTCCGCGCACTCCACCAGCGCGACCTCCGCCTCGCGCGCCCTAAGGTAGGCGCGTGCCCCCTGATCGCCCTCCGCACGCGCGGCGATTCCCGCCCAGTGCGCGGCGCCGAACAGCACCGGGTGGCCGCGTACACCGGCGTACGCCGCCGAGACCAGGGCCCGGGGCAGTGCTGACGGCCCTTCGGCCAGGCTCGCCTCCAGCACCCGGCGGACGGCCCGCCCGCCGACGCCGGGCTGGTCCACCAGCAACACCAGCGCGGCCCCCGCGCCGGTCCCCTCCAATGACGCGAGTCCGGCGCGGAGCGAGGCGCCCATGCCCTCCTCCCAGTGCGGGCTGTCCACCAGTACGCAACCGGGCAGCCGGGCCCGCGCCCGGACCTGGTCGGCGCCGGCGCCGAGGACCACGTGCACACGGCCGCAGCCGCCGGCGCGCAACGCCCCGGCCGCCCGCTCGACCAGCAGGGCGCCGCGGTCCTCCAGCAAGGCCTTGGGACGGCCCCCGAGCCGCCGCCCGCCGCCCGCCGCGAGCAGCAGACCGGCGACCTCGGCGGGGGTGTCGTGGCCGGAGTGAGTTCCTGTCATGGGTACTGCATACCTGACCTGCGCGAACGACGTCTCCGTCCTGTGGACGACCGGCAGTTTCGTTGCCGGGAGTGAACCCTATGGGTGGAATTTGTCTCCTTGGAGTGGCGCGACGGCTGCGGGGTGGCGTTTACTGGCTGCCCCGCGTTTCTCGGCGCCCGACCAGCGCCGTGGGCGGGAGGGGTTGCGCATGAGGGAGCGCAGGATCTGCGAGCCGGCTCGTGCCCCTAGTTCCCAGGGGAGTCGACGTGCGACACACGATGCCCGGCCGACGACGTAAGGGGGAGTGCGGTGTTGCGGAGCTTGGAGCGTCCGCCGGCCGAAGGCCGGGGGGAGGACCCGCGGGTGGCGGGGCTGAAGAGTGCCGTGGCGCGGCTGCGGCGTGAACTGGCCGCCTACCGGTCGGAGTTCACCGACCGGGCGGTGGCGGAGGAGGAGATCGCGGGTCTCGCCGCACTCGCGGCCGAGGGATCGCCCGATCCGGCCCGGCTGCGGCGCTCGCTGCTGCTGATCGCCGGGGCGGTCGGTTCGGTCTCCGCGCTCGCCGGAGGCATGCGCGAGGTCCGCCGGGCCGTGGAGCAGTTCGACTCCCCGACGCCGGCGGTCTGACGGGGTGTCGTGAGGGGTGTCGTGAAGGGGTGTTCTGACGGGGTGTTCTGACGGGGATGTCCGGCGTTCGGCTCCCCGGCCACCGTGGCCGGGGAGCCGAACGCCGGACGCGTGTCACAGGGCGGCGGCCCCCTGGAGCGTCTCGCCCAGTTCGGCCGCCACCTCGCGCAGCACCGGCACGATCCGTGCCGTCGCCTCGTCCGTGACCCGCCCGGCCGGCCCCGACACCGACAGCGCCGCCCGGGTCGGCGATCCCGGCACGGCCACGGCCAGGCAGCGGACGCCCACCTCCTGCTCGTTGTCGTCCACCGCGTAACCCGCCCGCCGGACCTCCTCCAGCGCCGCGAGGAACACGTCCGGGCTGGTGATGGTCCGGTCCGTCGCGGCAGGCATCCCGGTACGGGCGAGCAGCGCCCGCACCTCCTCCGGCGAGGAGTCCGCCAGCAGCGCCTTGCCGACACCGGTGGAGTGCGGCAGCACCCGGCGTCCGACCTCGGTGAACATCCGCATCGAGTGCTTCGACGGCACCTGTGCCACGTACACCGCCTCGTCGCCGTCCAGCAGCGCCATGTTGGCGGTCTCGCCGGTCTCCTCGACCAGCCGGGCCAGGTAGGGGCGGGCCCACGACCCCAGCAGCCGGGAGGCGGACTCGCCGAGCCGGATCAGCCGGGGCCCGAGCGCGTAACGGCGGCTCGGCTGCTGGCGGGCGTAACCGCAGGCGACCAACGTGCGCATCAGCCGGTGGATGGTCGGCAGCGGCAGTCCGCTGCCCGCCGCCAGTTCGCTCAGCCCGACCTCGCCGCCCGCGTCCGCCATCCGCTCGAGCAGGTCGAACGCGCGCTCCAGGGACTGGACCGATCCACTCGGGGAGCTGGACGTGGGCACGGGCATGGTCCTTTCGGCGGGTGCGGGAACGGGGGAAGCGTAGCCGCAACGGCAGCGGCGCGGTCCGGCCCGGTCGCTCCCGGCCGCCCACGGCCCACCCCGGCTTCCCCTGGCCGCTCTTGACGCGGTGGACGCCCGGGGGGAATCCTTCAACAAATCGTTGAAGCCGGCGTCGCGTCGCGCGGAGCGTGGAGCGGAGCGTGAAGAGGAGGGCCGTCCTCGTGCCCGAGGCAGAGCCGCCCGAGAACCGGACTCCGGAGGACCGGACTCCCGACAACCGGACACCCGGGAGCGAGCCGTCCGGGAGCGAGCCGTCCGGGGCGGAGCTGGTGGTGCGCTCCACCCGCGTGGTCACACCAGAGGGGATCCGCGCCGCCCAGGTCCGCGTCCGCGGCGGTGTGATCACCGAGGTCCTCGCCCACGACGCCCCCGTCCCGCCGGGAGCCTTCCTCGAGGACATCGGGGACCTGGCGCTGCTGCCCGGTCTGGTGGACACCCACGTCCATGTCAACGACCCCGGCCGGGCGCACTGGGAGGGCTTCCGGTCCGCCACCCGGGCCGCCGCGGCCGGCGGCGTCACCACGCTGATCGACATGCCGCTCAACTCCCTCCCGCCCACCACCACACCGCACCACCTCGAGATCAAGCGGGAGGCGGCCCGGGGCCGCGTCCACGTGGACGTCGGCTTCTGGGGCGGCGCCGTCCCGGACAACACCGGGCGCCTCCGCCCGCTCCACGAGGCCGGGGTCTTCGGCTTCAAGGCCTTCCTCTCGCCCTCCGGCGTCGAGGAGTTCCCGGAACTGGACCGCGGACGGCTGGCCCACGCCATGGCGGCGATCGCCGCCTTCGACGGCCTGCTGATCGTGCACGCCGAGGACCCCCACCGCCTCGCCGAGGCCCCGCAGCGCGGCGGTCCCCGGTACGCCGACTTCCTCGCCTCCCGGCCCCGGCACGCCGAGGACGGGGCGATCGCCCAGGTCCTGGAGCTGGCGCGCGAAACCGGGGCGCGGGTGCACATCCTGCACCTCTCCTCCTCCGACGCCCTGCCGCTGATCGCGGCGGCCCGCGCCGACGGGGTGCCGGTCACCGTGGAGACCTGCCCCCACTACCTCACCCTCGCCGCCGAGGAAGTCCCCGACGGGGCCAGCGAGTTCAAATGCTGCCCGCCGATCCGCGAGGCGGCCAACCAGGACCTGCTGTGGAAGGGCCTGGCCGACGGAACCGTCGACTGCGTGGTCACCGACCACTCCCCTTCCACCGCGGACCTCAAGACCGCGGACTTCGCCACCGCGTGGGGCGGCATCTCGGGCCTGCAGCTCAGTCTGTCCGCCGTGTGGACCGAGGCGCGGCGCCGCGGGCACGGCCTGGGCGACGTGGTGCGCTGGATGTCCGCGCACACCGCCGCCCTCGCCGGGCTGGACCGCAAGGGCGCCGTCGCCGCCGGACGTGACGCCGACCTGGTGGCGCTCGACCCCGACGCGTCGTTCACCGTCGACCCGGCCGGACTCCAGCACCGCAACCCGGTCACCGCGTACGCCGGCCGCACCCTCCAGGGCGTCGTCCGCGCCACCTGGCTGCGCGGGCGGAGGATCTACCTGGACGGCACGTTCACCGAACCCGCCGGACGCCTGCTGCGCCACCGGCCCACCGCAGAAAGGCAGGACACCTCCCCGTGACGGCGATCCCCCGCTTCACCGGCCCCGCCGAGCCCTACCGAGGCGGCGACCCGTACGCCGACCACCGCTCGGCCGAGTTCCCCTTCGCCGTCCTGCCCGACCTGGCCGACCGGCGGCTCGGCGGGGCGGTGATCGCCGCCAACGACGAGTTCTTCGCCCCACGGGAGAACCTGCTGCTGCCGGGCAGGCCCGCGTTCGAGCCGGACACCTTCGGCCACAAGGGCAAGGTGATGGACGGCTGGGAGACCCGTCGGCGGCGCGGCGCGTCGGCCGCCGAGCCGTGGCCCGCCGCCGACGACCACGACTGGGCGCTGGTGCGCCTGGGCGCCCCCGGCGTGGTCCGCGGCGTCGTCGTGGACACCGCGCACTTCCGGGGCAACCACCCCCAGGAGATCTCCGTCGAGGGCGCCGACGCGCCCGGCACACCCTCCCCGCAGGAACTGCTCGCCGACGACGTGAAATGGACGCCGCTGGTGCCGCGTACCCCGGTCGGCGGTCACGCGGCCAACGGCTTCGCGGTGGGTGTGGAGCTGCGGTCCACCCACCTGAGGCTCCGTCAGTACCCCGACGGCGGCATCGCCCGGCTGAGGGTGCACGGCGAGGTCGTCCCCGACCCCGAGTGGCTGACCGCCCTGGGCGTCCTCGACGTCGTCGCGCTCGCCAACGGCGGCGCGGTCGAGGACGTCTCCGACCGCTTCTACTCACCGGCCGTCCACACCATCCTGCCCGGCCGGTCGGCGCGGATGGACGAGGGCTGGGAGACCCGCCGCCGGCGCGACCGGGGCCACGACCGGATCGACTACCGGCTCACCGCGCAGGCGTCCGTCCGCGCCGTCGAGATCGACACCGCCTGCCTCAAGGGCAACAGCGCCGGCTGGGCGTCCGTCTCCCTGCGCGACGACGCCGGCGGGCGCGGCGGCTCCTGGACCGAGATCGTCCCGTCCACCCGCCTGCAGCCCGACACCAACCACCGCTTCGTGCTGCCCTTCCCGGTGACCGGCACGCACGCCCGGCTCGACGTGCACCCCGATGGGGGGATCTCCCGTCTGCGCCTCCACGGCACCCTCACCCCGGAGGGGACCCGCGCCCTCACCGACCGCCTGCGCGAACTGGGCGGCTGACGCCTCGGAACCTCCGCCCCGCAGGTGCCGCGCCGCCCGCCGGACACTCCTCCGCCCGGCCACCCCTCGGTCCGTCCACCCCTCGGTCCGGCCGGCGCCCGGCGGGGCTCGGAACCCCACGGGCGCCCCGTCCGTTGACCGGTCGGGGGACGAGGGCGTCCGGCCCGGGGCGGAGAGGGGGAGCCGAGATGGCGGACGTGGTGGACCTGCGGCGGTACGGGGAGCGCTTCCGTGCCGACCCGCATCCGGTGTACGAGGAGCTGCGGCGCCGGGGGCCGGTGCACCGGGTGCTGCTGCCCGCGCCGGAGGAGTACGAGACCTGGCTGATCGTGGGCCACCAGGAGGCGCGTGCCGCGCTCGGCGACCCACGGCTGGCCAAGGACCCCGCGAAGCTGGGCATGACCGGCCTCGACGAGGACCCGATCGGCAGACACCTGCTCTTCGCCGACCCGCCGCGGCACACCCGGTTGCGGCACCTGGTGTCCAAGGCGTTCACGCCGCGCCGGGTCGAGGCGCTGGAGCCGCGCGTCCAGGAGATCACCGACGAACTGCTCGACCGGATGCTCCCCGCGGGCCACGCGGACCTGGTGGAGTCGCTCTCCTACCCGCTGCCCATGGCCGTGATCTGCGAGCTCCTCGGCGTCCCCGAGGACGACCGCGCCGACTTCCGCAGCGTGTCCACCGACGCGGTGGCGCCGGCCACCGAGGCCGACGGGCGCAAGGCCGCCGGGATCTTCGCCGAGTTCCTGACCGGACTCGTCGAGGACAAGCGGTGCGCCGGTCCCGGCGACGACCTGTTGAGCGACCTGATCCGCGTCTCCACCGAGGACGGCGACCGCCTCTCCTCCGGCGAACTCACCGCCATGGCCTTCCTGCTGCTGCTGGCCGGCCACGAGACCACGGTGAACCTGATCACCACCGGGGTCCACGCACTGCTCACGCACCCCGGGCAACTGGCCCTGCTCCGTTCGGACATGTCACTGCTCGGGGGAGCGGTCGAGGAGACCCTCCGCCACGAGGGGCCGGTGGAGACGGCCACCTTCCGCTTCGCCGCCGAACCGCTGGAGGTGGGCGGAGTGCGCATCGCGCGGGGCGAACAGGTGTTGGTGGGCCTCACCGCGGCCAACCGCGACCCCGCCCGCCACCCCGACCCGCACCGTTTCGACATACGCCGCCGGAACGCGGGCCACCTCGCCTTCGGGCACGGGATCCACTTCTGCCTGGGCGCGCCGCTCGCCCGGCTGGAGGGGCGGATCGCGATCGGCTCCCTGCTGCGGAGGGCGCCCGGGCTGGCCCTCGACGGCCCGCCCGGCGCCTGGCTGCCGGGCATGCTCGTGCGCGGCCTGCGCACCCTGCCCGTGCGGTGGTGACGCGGCCCGCGCCGGGCCGGTTGTGCGGTGGTGGTCACACGGCCCGCGCCGGGTCCGCGTCGCCGGGACGGCGCAGGCCGTCGGGTCAGCGCATGCCGTCGGGTCAGCGCATGCCGTCGGGGATCTCGCCGAGGTGGACGGGCCGCCGCTCCCGGCGGGAGAGCTCGCACGCCTCGGCGATCCTCAGCGCCTCCAGCGCCTGCCGGCCGTCGCACGGATTGGGCCGGGCGCCGCGGACCACGTCCAGGAAGGTGTACAGCTCCGCCTGGAAGGCCGGGGCGAACCGCTCGAGGAACCCGGTCCAGGGCTTCTCCGCCGGGGACGGCCCCCCGGGTCCGGCCGAGAAGAACGGCGTGCGCTCGTCGAGCCCCACCACCACCTGGTCCAGCTCGCCGGCCAGCTCCATCCGCTGGTCGTAGCCCGCGCCGTTGAGGCGGGTCCCGGTCACGGTGGCCAGCGTGCCGTCGTCCAGGGTGAGCACCACCGCCGCCGTGTCCACCTCCCCGGCGTCCCGGAACATCGGCGGCCCGGCGGCCGACCCGGCCGCGTACACCTCGGACACCTCCCGGCCGGTCACCCAGCGGAGTGTGTCGAAGTCGTGGATCAGCACGTCCCGGTACAGCCCGCCGTGGAGCGCCAGGTGTCCGGCCGGAGGCGGCGCCGGCTCCGCGGTCAGGGCCCGCACCGTGTGCAGCCGCCCCAGCCGGCCGTTCCACACGGCCTCCTGCGCGGCCACGTGGGACGCGTCGAAGCGGCGCTGGAAGCCCATCTGGAGCACCGTGCCCGCCGCCTCGACGTCGGCGATCGCCTCCAGCGTGGACCACAGGTCCAGCGCTATCGGCTTCTCGCAGAAGACGGGCAGCCCGTAGCGGGCGGCGCGCCGGATCAGGTCGGAGTGCGCGGAGGTCGCGGCGGTGACGACCACCGCGTCGACGCCCCAGTTGAACACCTCGTTCACACCGGGCGCCACCGTCGCCCCCAGCCGCTGGCCGATCTCGTGTGCCCGCTCCTGGTCCGTGTCGGTGACGACCAGGGACCCCACCTCGCTGTGACGGCTGAGGACGTGGGCGTGCAGGGCGCCGATCCGTCCCGTGCCGATGACTCCGATGCGCATGAGGACAAAAAATGGCCTTCACCTGACGTGATGTCAAAGCGCATGTCCGTTTGACCGGACATACGGTTTCACTTCCACCTCGCACGGGCGCTAATCTCCGCCCGTGGCGAGAGCAGAGACCGATCCCCTCGTGTCGCTCGGGCTGGGCGTCGACCGCGGCAGCCCGGTCCCCCTCTACTTCCAGCTGGCCGAGCAGCTGCGCACCGCGATCGAGCAGGGACGGCTGGCACCCGGCATGCTGCTGGGCAACGAGATCGCGTTCGCCGCCCGGCTCGGCCTCTCCCGGCCCACCGTCCGGCAGGCGCTGCGGACCCTGGTCGACCAGGGGCTGCTGGTGCGCCGCAAGGGCGTGGGCACCCGGGTCGTCCCCGCGGCCGCGGCCGCGGGCGCCGCGCCGAGACCGGCCCTGACCAGCCTCCACGACGAGCTCGACGCGGCCGGACGGCACCCCGCCACCCGGGTGCTGCACGACGCCGTGGTGGCCGCCCCCGCCGAGGTCGCCGAGGCGCTCGGCGTCGAGGAGGGCGCCGAGGTGCGACGGCTGGAGCGGCTGCGCCTCGCCGACGGCGAACCGCTCGCCGTGCTGCGCAGCCACCTGCCGCTGCGGGGACCGCTGCCCCCGGCGGCGGACCTGGAGGCCACCGGACTGTTCCGGCTGCTGCGCGCCGCCGGCGTCGTCCCGCACAGCGCCCGGCAGCGGATCGGCGCCCGGGGGGCCACGCGGTCCGAGGCCCGCCTGCTGGACGAGACGGAGGGCGCCCCGCTGCTCACCCTGCGGCGGGTCGTCGTCGACGCGGCCGGACGCGCCGTGGAACACGCCGACCACGCCGTCCGGCCCACCCGCTGGTCCCTCGATCAGCGCCTGCTCGCCCCGGAGTGACGCATTCCACGTCCCGGGCCCGGTGTCGCCGATGCCTCACCCCGCCGACCGTCCCGCCATCCGGATGTTCGATAATTTTGCGTTCGGGTGGGACGGCCGACGGCCGTCACCCCGTGCCGGAGAGCGCGGAGGAAGATCCGCGGAGGCCGAGAAGGAAGAAGGACACACCTCGTGGGACGGTTTCGGACCTGGGTGGGCATCGCGGTGGCAGGGGCGCTCTGCGTCTCGGTCGCGGGCTGCAGCAGCACCGGCGGCAAGCGCGCCGAGGACGCCCGGAAGGCCGCGGCGGCCCAGGGGAAGGCGGCGGTGAACACCCCGCGGTGGACCTTCGCCATGATCACGCACTCCGGTGACGGCGACACCTTCTGGGACATCGTCCAGAACGGCGCCAAGCAGGCCGCGGTCAAGGACAACATCAACTTCCTCTACTCCCACGACGCCGAGGCGCAGCAGCAGGCCCAGCTCGTGGACGCCGCCGTGGACAAGAAGGTCGACGGCATCATCGTCACCCTCGCCAAGCCCGAGGCGATGAAGGCCGCGGTGGACCGCGCCGTGAAGGCCGGAATCCCGGTGATCACGGTCAACTCCGGTTCCGAGGTCTCCGAGGAGTTCGGCGCCCTCACCCACATCGGCCAGGACGAGACCGTCGCCGGCCGGGCGGTCGGCGAGGAGCTCAACGCCCGCGGGAAGCAGAAGGCCCTCTGCATCCTGCACGAGCAGGGCAACGTCGGCCACGAGCAGCGGTGCGACGGCCTGAAGGAGACCTTCGAGGGCAAGGTCGAGAACCTGTACGTCGAGGGCACCAACATGCCCGACGTCCAGTCCACCATCGGTGCCAAGCTCGAGGCCGACAAGAAGATCGACGCGATCGTCACCCTGGGCGCCCCCTTCGCCGACACCGCGGCCAAGGCGAAGGCCGAGGCCGGCAGCGAGGCCGAGATCGACACCTTCGACCTCAACGCCAAGGTCGCGGCCGGCCTGAAGGACGGCACCCTCGGCTTCGCCGTCGATCAGCAGCCCTACCTCCAGGGCTACCAGGCCGTCGACCTGCTGTGGCTGTACCGGTACAACGCCGACGTGCTCGGCGGCGGGCAGCCCGTGCTGACCGGCCCGCAGATCGTCACCGAGGAGCAGGCCGGGGAACTGGCCGAGTACGCGGAACGGGGAACCCGATGAGCACCGCAGTCCAGGCCGCGGCCGCCCCGGTGGACGAGCGTCTGCTGCGCACCTCGCCGCTGCGACGGGTGCTCGGCAGACCCGAGCTGGGCGCGGTGGTCGGCGCCGTGGCCGTCTTCGTCTTCTTCGCCTTCGCCGCCGACAGCTTCCTGCGCGCGTCGAGCCTGAGCACCGTCCTGTACGCGGCGTCCACCATCGGCATCATGGCCGTCCCGGTGGCACTGCTGATGATCGGCGGCGAGTTCGACCTCTCCGCAGGCGTGCTGGTGACCACATCGGCGCTGGTGTCGTCGATGTTCAGCTATCAGATGACCGCCAACGTCTGGGTCGGCGTCGGCGTGTCGCTGCTGGTCACACTGGCCGTCGGCGCGTTCAACGGGTTCATGCTGACCCGCACCAGGCTGCCGAGCTTCATCATCACCCTGGGCACCTACCTGATGCTGATCGGCATGAACCTCGGGTTCACCAAGCTGATCAGCGACACGGTCTCCACCAAGACCATCGCCGACATGGAGGGCTTCCCCGAGGCCAAGGCGGTCTTCGCCTCCACGCTCACGGTCGGCGGTGTCAACTTCAAGATCACCATCCTCTGGTGGCTGCTGCTGATCGTTGTCGCCTCCTGGATCCTGCTGCGCACCCGGGTGGGCAACTGGATCTTCGCCGTCGGCGGCAACGAGGCGGCGGCCCGGGCGGTCGGCGTGCCGGTGCGCGCCACCAAGATCGGTCTCTACATGGGCGTGGCCCTGGCCGCCTGGATCTCCGGCCAGCACCTGCTCTTCAGTTACGACGTCGTCCAGTCCGGCGAGGGCGTGGGCAACGAGCTGATCTACATCATCGCGGCGGTCATCGGTGGCTGTCTGATCACCGGCGGCTACGGTTCCGCCGTCGGATCGGCGGTCGGCGCGCTGATCTTCGGCATGACCAGCAAGGGCATCGTCTTCGCCGAGTGGGAGCCCGACTGGTTCAAGTTCTTCCTCGGAGCGATGCTGCTCCTGGCGACCCTGCTCAACCACTGGGTCCGCAAGCGCGCGGAGGCGACGAAGTGACCACGGCGACCGAACCGACCGCCGAGCGGACCACCGGGGATGCCCCCCTGGTCGAGCTGGAGCAGGTCAGTAAGTACTACGGCAACGTCCGCGCCCTGGAGGGCGTCTCCCTCCAGGCCCGGGCGGGCGAGATCACCTGCGTCCTGGGTGACAACGGAGCGGGCAAGTCCACCCTGATCAAGATCATCTCAGGGTTGCACGGCCACGACGCGGGCTCCTTCCGGATCGACGGCGAGGAGACCCGGCTCGCCGGCCCCCGTGCGGCCCTGGACCGCGGCATCGCCACCGTCTACCAGGACCTGGCGGTCGTCCCGCTGATGCCGGTCTGGCGGAACTTCTTCCTCGGCTCCGAGCCCACCAAGGGCCGCGGCCCGCTGCGCCGCATGGACGTCGAGTTCATGCGCCGCACCGCCCACGCCGAACTGCGGCGCATGGGCATCGACCTGCGCGACGTGGACCAGCCCATCGGCACCCTCTCCGGCGGTGAGCGCCAGTGCGTGGCCATCGCCCGGGCCGTGTACTTCGGCGCCCGGGTGCTGGTCCTCGACGAGCCGACCGCCGCCCTGGGCGTCAAGCAGTCGGGTGTGGTCCTCAAATATGTGGCGGCCGCCAGGGACGCTGGACTGGCTGTTGTGTTCATCACCCACAACCCGCACCACGCCTACCTGGTCGGTGACCGTTTCGTCCTGCTCAAGCGCGGCGCCATGGCGGGCCACCACACCCGTGACGGGATCACCCTCGACGAGTTGACCCGGCAGATGGCGGGCGGCGACGAGCTGGACGACCTGCGCCACGAGTTGGAGCGCCCGGAAGCGGCCGCTCCGCCCGTGACGGCCGACGCGGACGAGGGGCGGCCGCGGTCGTGAGCGCGGAGACGGTACCGGCGGGGCGGGCGGCGGCCCCCGCGCCGCGAGGACGGGCGCGGCGCCCGGAGCACCGGGGCCGGGCGGGACGCCGCCATGCGGCGGCTCACCGGATTGAGGCAGAATCGGCGCGATGAGCACCTACCGCGACCTCGCACTGCCCCGGGCACTGAACCCGGCCAGGGCGGCCGGAGCCCCGATCGGCTCGCGCCGTGCCCCCGTCCTGCGGACGGTGGGTTCCCGGGAGCGCCGTTCGCACCTGTCGGCGCCCCGTGTCCCCACGGTCGGCATCGACATCGGCGGCACGAAGGTGATGGCCGGCGTCGTGGACGCCGACGGCAACATCCTGGAGAAGCTCCGGGCCGAGACCCCGGACAAGTCCAAGAGCCCGAGGGTCGTCGAGGACACCATCGCCGAGCTGGTGCTGGACCTCTCCGACCGGCACGACGTGCACGCCGTCGGGATCGGCGCGGCCGGCTGGATCGACGCCGACCTCAACCGGGTGCTCTTCGCCCCGCACCTGTCGTGGCGCAACGAGCCGCTGCGGGACCGGCTCGCCGAACGGCTCTCGGTGCCCGTGCTGGTCGACAACGACGCCAACGCCGCCGCGTGGGCGGAGTGGCGGTTCGGCGCCGGCAAGGGTGAGGACCACCTGGTCATGATCACGCTCGGAACCGGCATCGGCGGGGCCATCCTCGAGGACGGCCGGGTCAAGCGGGGCAAGTTCGGGGTGGCCGGCGAGTTCGGCCACATGCAGGTCGTCCCCGGCGGGCACCGCTGCCCGTGCGGCAACCGCGGCTGCTGGGAGCAGTACAGCTCCGGCAACGCCCTGGTCCGCGAGGCCCGTGAGCTCGCCGCCGCCGACTCCCCGGTGGCGTTCGGGATCATCGAGCACGTCAAGGGCGACATCTCCGCGATCACCGGTCCGATGATCACCGAGCTGGCCCGCGAGGGCGACGCCATGTGCGTCGAACTGCTCCAGGACATCGGGCAGTGGCTGGGCGTCGGCATCGCCAACCTGGCGGCCGCCCTCGACCCGTCCTGCTTCGTCATCGGCGGCGGCGTCTCGGCCGCCGACGACCTGCTGATCGGCCCAGCCCGGGACGCCTTCCGCCGTCACCTGACCGGCCGCGGCTACCGCCCCGAGGCCCGGATCGCCCGCGCCCAGCTCGGCCCGGAGGCGGGAATGGTGGGCGCCGCCGACCTGTCCCGCCTGGTGGCCCGCCGTTTCCGCCGCGCCAAGCGGCGCCGGACGGAGCGGTACGAGCGGGTGCCCGACGCCGCCGTCCGCGGCTCCGGGGACGGCCTGTGACCGACGCCCGCCCCCCGGAGCCCGGCGGGCCGTCCCCTCGGGACGCGCACCAGGACCCCCTGCTGCGGGCCGGCGACGACCAGGAGGCCCGCCGCAGGGTGATCCGCCGCCGCGCGCTCACCCTGATCACGATCGTGCTGCTGATCGGGATCCCGGCCGGCTACCTGCTGATCTCCGGCGCCCAGAGCCGGGACAGCGGCAAGGACAAGGAGGCGCGGTACTCCGCCACCGGCCTCACCTGGGGCTGGCCGTCCAAGGTGCAGCGCCGCATCTACCAGGTGCCCATCCCGCACCCCGCGGAGCTGGTCGCCCAGTACGAGACCAACAACTGGCGCACCAGCCGGCTGCACGTCCAGTTCCAGACCACCGACGCGGGTCTGGACACCTTCCTGCGCTCCATGGGCGTCACCCGGGACGACCTGGAGAAGGACGCGATCACCGTCGGCGAGCGCGACCGGCGCACCGCGGGGTGGGAGTTCCGCAGCCCCGGCCCCTGGTACGGGCTCACCCGCGCCCAGAAGGATCCGCTGCCGACGCAGAACGTGGTCGTCAACATGTCGGACCCGGCTAACCCGATGGTGTACGTGGTTTCGCGAACAACGCCCTGACCTGCGCTTCCATCGGTACGAGAGGGTCGTTCGCCGCCCGGTCCGGGCCTGCGGGCGGCCCTCCGCCCATGCGGCGGGGCCGTGGCGCGCGCCGGTTGTCGGAACCCGAACGTAGAGTCGAAATCAGTCGCGTGACGCCCCACGAGCACAGGGAGGAGGGCAGCCGCGTGAACCGCACGGACACCACCAGCGCCATCACCCCCGCAACCACCAGCGCCATCACCGCCGCCACCGCACTGACACGTCTGGCCGCCGTCTTCCTCCCCGCCGCCCTGCCCCGTGAGGGGCGCGTCGCGTTCTGGGACCCGGAGGGCGGCCTGCCTCCCGAGGGCGCGGAGACCACCGGTCTCACCGTGGTCCGGCCGCACGGCGCGGGTGTCCGCCGCCGTACCGTCCCCGCCGTGGTCCTCCCGGTCGTCGCCGCCCTGCCGCTGCTGGTCCGCGCCCGGCGGGACCCGGCGGCCCACCCGGCCACCGCCTGCTGGGGCGCCGCCGCCCTGCACGCGCTGCGGCTGGTCGCCCGCGGCCGCCTGCTCCCCGGCCTCACCCCGGAGGGCTACGACGCCTGGCGGGCCGGACCGCTGGAACCCGAGGACGCGGCCCACCTGCGCGAGGTCGCCGCCGCCCTGCCGCCCGAGGGGCACGCCGTTCCGCTGCCCGGCCCGGCCCCACTGCGGCTGCCCGGACCCGAGACGCTGGTCCGCGCCTTCCTGGACGCGGTGGCCGACGCCCTGCCCCGCACCCCGGCCGCCCCGCACGCGGTGGGCGGGCCCTTCGCCGCGCCCGAGGCGCAGCGTCTGCCCGGTGCCCACGAGTGGGCCGCCGAGGTCGCCTCCGGGATGGACGCCGGCGTGCGGATCTCGCTGCGCCTGGACCTGTCCGCGTTCAGCCTCTTCGACAGCGACGACGCCGGGACCGGCGCCATCGGGCCGGCGGGGGAGGGCGGTGGGGCGGGCGCGGTGGTCCGCCGGGCCGGTGCCGCGATCGTCCAGGTGCACAGCCTCGCCGACCCGACCCTGATGGTCGACGCCGCCGCCCTCTGGGCGGGTCGGGCGCCCGACGCCTTCGGCCCCCGCGCCCGGATCGACGCCGCCCTCGCGGTGCGCCGCGCCGCCCGCGTCTGGCCGCCGCTGGAACGCCTCACCGAGCAGGACGTCCCCGACGTGATGGCCCTCGGCGAGGAGGAGGTGACGGACCTGCTCGGCGTCGCCGCCTCCCGGCTGGCCGCCGCCGGGGTGACCGTGCACTGGCCGCGCGATCTCGCCCAGGACCTCTCGGCCACCGCCGTGGTCCGCCCCGCCCCCGGCTCCGCCACCGACGGCACCGGATTCTTCGAGAGCGAGGACCTGCTCCGCTTCGAGTGGCAGCTCGCCCTCGGCGGGGAACCGCTCACCGAGGCGGAGATGGACGCCCTCGCCGAGTCGCACCGCCCCGTCGTCCGCCTGCGCGACCGGTGGGTGGTCGTCGACCCCGCGCTGGTCCGCAAGGCCCGGAAGCGTGACCTCGGTCTGCTCGACCCGGTGGACGCCCTCGCCGTCGCCCTCACCGGCTCCGCCGAGGTCGACGGCGAGACGGTCGAGGCCGTCCCGGAGGGCGCGCTCGCCGCCCTCCGGGACCGCCTGGCCGCCGGGCCGATGCCGGCCGCCGCGCCGGCCGGCCTCGACGCCGAGCTGCGCGACTACCAGCTGCGCGGCCTCGCCTGGCTCGACCTGATGACCTCGCTCGGCCTCGGCGGCTGCCTCGCCGACGACATGGGCCTCGGCAAGACCATCACCCTGATCGCGCTCCACCTGCGCCGCGCGGAGCGGGATCCCGCCGGACGGCCCACGCTGGTGGTCTGCCCCGCCTCCCTGCTCGGCAACTGGCAGCGCGAGATCCAGCGGTTCGCCCCCGGCGTGCCGGTACGCCGCTTCCACGGCGCCGGCCGGACCCTCGCCGGCCTCGACGGCGGATTCGTCCTCACCACCTACGGCACGATGCGCTCCGCCGCCGAGGAGCTCGGCGGCGTCGCGTGGGGGATGGTCGTCGCCGACGAGGCGCAGCACGTCAAGAACCCGTACTCGGCCACCGCCCGCGCCCTGCGCACCATCCCCACCCCCGCCCGGGTCGCGCTCACCGGCACCCCCGTGGAGAACAACCTCTCCGAACTGTGGGCCCTCCTGGACTGGACCACACCCGGACTGCTCGGCCCCCTGAAGTCCTTCCGCGCCCGGCACGCCCGCGCGGTCGAGGGCGGCGAGGACCCGGAGGCCGCCGAGCGGCTCGCCCGGCTGGTCCGTCCCTTCCTGCTGCGCCGCCGCAAGTCCGACCCGGGCATCGTGCCGGAGCTGCCGCCGAAGACGGAGACGGACCGCCCGGTGCCGCTGACCCGTGAGCAGGCGTCGCTCTACGAGGCGGTGGTCCGCGAGTCCATGCTGGTCATCGAGGGCAGCGAGGGAATCGCCCGCCGCGGTCTGGTCCTGAAGCTGCTGACCTCCCTCAAGCAGATCTGCGACCATCCCGCGCTCTTCCTCAAGGAGGGCTTCTCCCCGGACCGCGCCCGCGCCGACCGCTCCGGGAAGCTCACCCTGCTCGACGAGCTGCTGGACACGGTCCTCGCCGAGGACGGGTCCATGCTGGTGTTCACCCAGTACGTCGGCATGGCCCGCCTGATCACCGCCCACCTCGCCACCCGCTCGGTCCCCGCCGAGATGCTCCACGGCGGCACGCCCGTCGCCGAGCGGGAGCGCATGGTCGACCGCTTCCAGGACGGTGCGACGCCGGTGCTGGTGCTCTCCCTCAAGGCGGCCGGCACCGGCCTCAACCTCACCCGGGCCGGGCATGTGGTGCACTTCGACCGCTGGTGGAACCCGGCGGTCGAGGAACAGGCCACCGACCGCGCCTACCGCATCGGCCAGACCCAGCCGGTGCAGGTGCACCGGCTGATCACCGAGGGCACGGTGGAGGACCGCATCGCCGAGATGCTGCAGGCGAAGCGTGCGCTGGCCGACGCGATCCTCGGCTCCGGCGAGGCGGCGCTCACCGAACTCACCGATCGTGAACTCACCGACCTCGTCTCCCTGCGGAGGCCCGCATGACACCCCCGCACGGCCGTGGGCCGGACCCTCGGGACACGGACGCCGCGGTTGCGGACGGCGCGTTGCCGGGCATCGCGGTTCCGGGCGCGCCGGGTTCGCCGGGCGCGGATGCCCTTGGCTCCGGCAGGGCAGGTCGCGGTGACGGCGCCGGGCCCGACGGCGCCGGGCCCGACGGCGCCGGGCCCGACGGAGCGGGGACCCTGGACGACGACGCGGCGCGGGACGGCGCCGGGTCGCCGGACGACGCCGGACGGCCGGGCGCGGACACGGGGCTGGGTCCGTCGCCGGGCGAGGCGGACAGGCCCGTCCAAGGCGAGGGGCCTGCCGAGGCGGCGCGGCGTGCGCTGCGGGTGGCGCGCGCCCTCACGCGTCCCTCCGCGTCCGCGGAGCGGGCACCGGAAGGTTCCGGCCCCGCCCCGCGCCCTGCCGCCACCGGCTCGGCCGGGTCCCGCCCGTCCGCCGCGGCCCGTGCGGCCATCCGTCGCCGCTCACCCGCGCCGGAGGCCGCCGCGCAGGACGGCGGCACGGGGGAGAGCGGCGAGGCACGGCCGGCGGCCCCGGAACAGCCCCGCCCGGCAGAACGCGCCCGCGAGGCACTGCGCGCGGCGCGGGCCGCCGAGATCCGCGCTGCGGCGGACGGGGGAGCCACCGGAGCGACCCCGTCCGCCGGAGCCGAGGCCGCCGCGCGGGCGGCATCGCGGGACGCCGGCCCCACACCCCGGAGCGGCCGGCCCGGGCCGGCCTCCGCCGCCGGGAGCACCGCAAGCGCCGCGGGCAGCGGCGGCGCCACCTCCGCAACCGGTGGCGCCTCCGCAACCGGTGGCGCCTCCGCAACCGGTGGCGCCTCCGCAACCGGTGGCGCCTCCGCAACTGGCGGCGCCGGGCGAGCCTGGAGCACCGGGGTGACCGGAGGTGCCGGGAGCGAGGGATCCGTCGAGGGCTCCGGCAGTGCCGGGGGCGTCGGGTACGTCGGAGTCGACGGTGGTGCCGGGCAGACCGGTTTCGGTGCGAGCCGTGGGGGTGCCGCAGGCACCGCAGGGACCGGGGGCGTCGGACAGGACCGGAGCACCGGGGTGACCGGAGGTGCCGGGAGCACAGGGAGAACCGGGAGCGTCGGGAACACCGGAGGCTCTGGGGACGCGGGAGGCGGCGAGGGCACCGGAGGCTCCGGGGACGCGGGAGGCGGCGGGGGCACCGGAGGCTCCGGGGACACCGGGGGCGCCCGGGACACCATACGTGCCGGGGGCACGCGAGGTACCGGGGACCGGCGGACCGCCACGTCCGGCGCGGCCGGGAGAGCCCGGACCCCCGGGGAGGCGGAGGCCGACGCCGAGCACCGCCGCGCGGGTCGCCCCGCCCCGAAGGGTGGCTCCGGCGAGCCGGAGGACGGTCGGCCCACCCTGGAGGCCGGCGCCCCGGAAACGCTTCCGCGGGAGCACCCCGTGCCGGCGGCCAGGCCCCGCGCCGTCGCCGGTGAGCGCCGTCTGACCTTCGACCGGCTTCCCCCGCGCGAGGAGGGCGCCGCCCTCGCCGGGACGCCGTGGGGGGAGGCCTGGCTGACCGCGCTGACCGAGCGGGCGCTGGACCCCGCCCGGCTGGCCCGTGGCCGGCGGTACGCGGAGGGCGGCCGGGTCGACGCGATCACCGTGACGCCCGGCCTGGTCATCGCCTACGTGCACGGGAGCCGACCGCGCCCCTACCGGGCCCAGGTCCGCGTCCGCACCCTGGACGACGACGAGTGGGAGGCGTTCCTGGACGCCGTGGCCGAGCGGCCCGGCCACATCGCGGCGCTGCTCGACCGGCAGTTGCCCGAGGCCCTGCTCGAGGGCGGCGTCGGTTCGCCGCTGCTGCCGCGCCGGGGCGACCTGCTGCCGTTCTGCGGCTGCCCCGACACCGGCCGCCCCTGCAAGCACGCCGCCGCGCTCTGCTACCAGACCGCCCGCCTCCTCGACGCGGACCCGTTCGCGCTGCTCCTGCTGCGCGGCCGGAGCGAACAGGAGATCCTCGACGCCCTCACCCGGCGCAACGCCGCGCACGCCGCCCGGGCCGCCGCCGAGGCCCGTGCCGCGAGGGACCGCGACCCCGCCGTGCCGCAGGGAGTGCGGGCCACCAAAGCCCTGTCCCGCGCAGCTTCCGGCCTCCCGCCGCTGCCCGCCCTGCTGCCGCCTCCCGCGCACCCCGGTCACCCGCCCGCCTTTCCGGCAGCCCCCGGCGGACCCGACCCGTACGCGCTGGACCAGCTGGCGACCCACGCCGCCGCCCGTGCCCACGCGCTGCTGACCACGGGTGAGGACCCGGTGGGCGGTCTGACGCTCTGGCAGGACGCGGTGCGCGTCGCCGCCGCCCGTCCCGGCTCGGGTCTCACGGCCGCCACCCGCACCTTGTACTCCTCCCTGGCCGCGGCGGCCGGCCGGACCCCCGTCGACCTGGCCCGCGCGGTCGCCGCCTGGCGGCAGGGCGGGCCGGCGGGTCTGGACGTGCTGGAGGGCGACCCGTGGGACCCGCCCGCCGGCCGCTTCGACCGTGCCCGCCCCCTGCTGATGGCGGCCGGACTGGCCCCGTTCCGCCCGTGGCGCAACCGCCTCACCCACCCGGTGGGTCACGCACAGCTCCGGCTCGGCCAGGACAACCTCTGGTACGCCTACGAGTCCGAGCCGGACGCCGACGACTGGTGGCCGCGCGGCACCGCCGACCCCGACCCGGTGGCCGCCCTCACCGCCCTGGGCCCCGGCCTCGACCCGGCCGAACTGCCCCCGGAGCCGCCGCACCACTGACGGGCAACGGCGCACACGACGGGGCCACGCAGGGCACGGCCGTGCGGCGGCCGGACCGGTGGCCGAACCGATGGCGGGGCCGGTGGCCATCCTCCGGGTGGCACCCGTACGCGCCGGGTGTACGCCCCCTCGGCGGTGTCGGGGTCTCCGGATGGGCGCCGGAGGATCTGTCAACAAGCCTTGGGGCATGACGAGTTCACCGCACCTCCGGCCCCGAAGGGCCGTCCTGGCCGCCCTGTCCGCCGTCACCGTCGCCGCGACCCTGACCGCCGTGGCACCCGCTCTCCCGTCGCACGCGGCCCCCGCCACCGCGCCCACCGGTCCGGCCCCGCTCGACTGGCGTCCCTGTCCGGTGGCCGGGGGTCCCGAGGGACAGGAGTGCGCCGACCTGTCCGTCCCGCTCGACCACGCGGATCCCGACGGTCCCCGGATCACGCTCGCGGTGTCCCGGGTGGCCTCCGGCGACCCGTCCCGGCGGCGCGGCACGCTCATGGTCGTCCCCGGCGGGCCCGGCAGTTCGGGGGTGAAGCGGCTCACCGGGACGGCGCAGGCGCTCCGCGCCCAACTGGGCGACGCCTACGACCTGGTGGCGTTCGACCCGCGCGGTGTCGGCGGCAGCTCCCGCGCCGGGTGCGGGATCGCCGCCGAGGACCGTCATCTGGTCACCCTGCGGTCCTGGCCGGCCGCCGACGGCTCGGTCACCGCCAACGCGGCCCGCTCCCGCCGGATCGCCGAGGCGTGCCGGCACAACGGCGGCGCCCTGGTCCGCAGCTTCAGCACCGCCAACGAGGTCCGTGACCTCGAGCGGCTGCGCCTCGCCCTCGGCGAGGACAGGCTGTCGGTCTGGGGAACCTCCTACGGCGCCTACGTGACGGCCGTGTACGCCCAGAAGTACCCGCAGCGCACCGACCGGCTGGTCCTCGACAGCACGGCCGACCCCGACCCGGCGAAGGTGGCGCGGGGCTGGCTGGCGAACATGGCGCCGGCAGCCGCCCAGAGGTTCCCGGACTTCGCCGCCTGGGCCGCCGACCCGGCGCGCGAGAAGGACGCCCTGCGGACGGCCCGGCGGCCCGAGGACGTCGAGCCGCTCTTCCTCGCCCTCGCCGAGAGCCTCGACCGGAGGCCCAGGAAGACGGCCACCCCGGGCGTCCCGCTCGACGGGGCCCGGCTCCGCCAGGCCCTCCAGAACGCCCTGTACGACGACGACCTCTTCCCCGGCCTGGCCCGCCTGCTGATCGACGCCCAGGACCCCGGGGCGACGCCGGTCCTGCCCGGCGAGCTCGCCGGCCCGCTGCCCGACGAGGACGCCGCGGTCACGGTGGCCACCATCTGCAACGACGTCGCCTGGCCCCGGGCGGTCCCCGCCTACGCGCGTGCGGTGGCCGAGGACCGACGGCGTCACCCCCTCACCGACGGCATGCCGGTCAACGTCCCGCCCTGCGCGTTCTGGAAGACCCCGCCGGCCGACGTGCCGGCCCGGATCACCGACGAAGGGCCGTCGAACATCCTGATGATCCAGAACCTGCGCGACCCCGCCACCCCCCACTTCGGCGCGCTCGCGATGCGCGAGGCGCTCGGGGACCGGGCCCGTCTGGTCACCGTCGACCGGGGCGGCCACGGCGTCTACCTCAACAACGGCAACGCCTGCGGTGACGGCGCCGTCACCGCCTTCCTGACCGGGGGAAGGCGCCCCGCGCACGACATCCGCTGCGAGGACCGGCCCGCCCTCCGGTGACCTGCCTGCGGGTCACCCGCCTTCCGGTGACCTGCCTTCCGGTCACCCGCCCTCCGGTGTCCCGTTCGCCGACCGCTGTTCGCCCACGCCCCATCAGCCGGTGACGCCGGCGACCCGTTCGCCGTGACACGGCGAAACCGAAGGCTCCGGACCGGTCCCACCCGGTCCGGAGCCTTCGGCCGCCATGACAGCTCTGTGGCAGTCGTGTTTCGTCCGGCCAGGATCCGTGGCACTCGCATCGATCGCGTGATCGAATGATCGTCATGCCGTTCGCCCGATCCGGCCGTCCTGTGCCGCTCGCCCGTCTCCGGTCCACGCGCCGCGCCGACCACTGCGACCTGATCTGTCGCTGACCCGGCCTCCGCGGCCCGGGCACACCCGCCCCGCCGCGCCCGTTCGTCCCGAACACCGCTGCCCCGCCAACGACCGGGGCGGCGCGTCCATGCCCGGCACCACCGGCCTCGGCATGCCCCGCGTGACCGCGTGACCGCGTGACCGCGTGACCGCGTGACCACGTGACCGCCCGATCGGAGCGACCGGCTCGCCCCGAGGACCCTTCCCCCGTGCCCCGTCGGCGTGCGCCTGACGGCAGGCGCGTCCCACCGCCGCTGAAAGGCACCTCCATGAGCACAGACAACCGCACCGGCGTCTCCAGAAGAGCCCTGTTCGCCGGCGCCGCCGCGGCGGTGGTGGCCGCGGTGGCCGGGGCCACGGCAGCGACGCGCCCCGCGGCCGCCGTCGCCGAGGAACCAGGGGCGGCGGACACCGGACGCGGCGGCAGATCGCCCAACATCCTGCTGATCCTGCTGGACGACCTCGGGCGGGGCGAACTCGGTTCCTACGGGCAGCAGGTGATCCGAACCCCGGTGCTCGACGGCCTCGCCGCCCAGGGCGCGCGCTTCACCCAGGCCTACGCGGCGCCCTCCTGCGCACCGACGCGCGCCTCCCTGCTGACCGGACTGCACACCGGCCACGCGACGGTGAAGTCCAACGGCGACGCCGGCAAGGGCCTGCGGGCCGACGACGTCACGGTGGCCGAAGTGCTCCGCGCCGCCGGCTACACCACCGGGCACATCGGCAAGTGGGGGCTGGGACCGGACAACGGCGACAACCCCAGCCACCCCAACCGCCAGGGCTTCGACCACTTCTTCGGTCACATCAACCAGACCCACGCCCACGACTACTGGCCCACCTACCTGTGGCGCAACGGCGAGAAGGTCCACTACCCGGAGAACGAGACGGCCGACGTCACCTACACCACCGACCTGTTCACCCAGGAGGCGCTGGAGTTCCTCGACCGCAACGGCGACGACCCGTTCTTCCTCTACCTGGCGTACACCACCCCGCACGCTCCCAACGAGATACCCAGCGACGCCCCGTACAGCGACGAGGACTGGCCCCAGGGCGAACGCAACCACGCCGCGCAGGTCACCCACGTCGACGCGGAGATCGGCCGGGTCCTCGACAGGCTCGGCGAACTCGGCCTCGCCGATGACACCCTCGTCGTGGTGGCCAGCGACAACGGCCCCCACTCGGCGGGCGCGAAGTTCGAGCACGTCGGCAGCACGCTGCCGCACGACCCGGAGTTCTTCGACAGCAACGGGTCCTTCAGGGGCATCAAGTTCACCGTCTACGAGGGAGGCATCCGGATCCCGCTGATCGTCCGGCTCCCGCGAACCCTGCGGGACACCGGGGGGATCGCCGCCGGTTCGGTCGTCAACGACCCCGTCGCCGTCTGGGACTTCCTGCCGACGTTCGCCGAGGTCGCCGGAGCACCCGCCCCGCAGGCCCTGGACGGGGTCTCCTTCGTTCCCGCCCTGACCGGCCGCCGGCAGCCGGAGCACGACTACCTCTACTGGGAGCACGACCGCAAGGACCAGGCGGTCCGCTTCGGCAACTGGAAGGGCGTGCGCCCGAAGAACCGTCCCGTCGAGCTCTACCACCTGAACCAGGACCCCGGCGAGAGCACCGACGTCGCGGCACGGCATCCGGCGCTCGTCCGCAAGGTGGAGCGGCTGTTCGCCGACGCGGTGGCGGAAGGCTGAGCCGTGAGCTGCTGCGCCCCCTCGGCCGAGGGACACACCTCGTGCGGTGCCACGTCACAGGGCGGTGCCACGTCCTCGGGCGGCGGCCCGCTGATCGGCACCCTCACGGTCGGACCGCCCGGGCCCTTCCGCCCCGCACCGGACGATCGCACCACCCGCGGTCAGGTACGCCTGCCCGGCGGCACCTTCACCATGGGCGACGTCCAGGGCGAGGGCTACCCCGCCGACGGGGAGGGGCCGGTCCACCAGGTACGGCTCCGGCCGTTCCTCATCGACGCGACCACGGTCACCAACGCGGCCTTCGCGGCGTTCGTCAAGGACACCGGGTACGTCACCGACGCCGAACGCCTCGGCGTCTCGGCCGTCTTCCACCTCGCGGTCCGTGCCGAACGCCCCGACATCCTCGGGCAGGCCGCCGGCACCCCGTGGTGGCTGACCGTCCGGGGCGCCTCCTGGAGGCGCCCGCACGGCCCGCTGTCCTCCGTCGCCGACCTGCAGAACCACCCGGTCACACAGGTCAGCTGGAACGACGCGCAGGCCTACTGCGCCTGGGCGGGCAAACGGCTGCCCACCGAGGCCGAGTGGGAGTACGCCGCCCGGGGCGGCCTCGAGGGCGCCCGGTTCCCGTGGGGGGACGAACTCACGCCCCGCGGGCGGTGGTCGTGCAACATCTGGCAGGGCGTCTTCCCCACCCACAACACCGCGGAGGACGGCCACGTGACGACCGCGCCGGTGAAGTCCTACCGGCCCAACGGCCACGGGCTGTGGAACATGGTCGGCAACGTCTGGGAATGGTGCGCCGACACCTTCGCGGCGGACGCCTACGCGGCCCGGGCCGGCCGGACGCCCGTGGACGACCCCCGAGGCCCCTGGCACGACCCGGACCGGTCCGCGCCCCGCGTCATGCGCGGTGGCTCGTACCTGTGCCACGACTCGTACTGCTACCGGTACCGGGTCGCCGCCCGCTCCGCCAACACCGCCGACTCGGCCACCGGGAACATCGGCTTCCGCTGCGCCAACGACTCCTGACACAGCGCCGTCGCCGCGTCGCCCCGTCCCCGTGGGCCCGCGACGCGGGCCGCACCGACACGCTCCGAATCCCCGCATCCCCGATCCCCGCATCCCCGAAGGATCCCGATGAAGAACAGACACGCCAGGCGCCTCGGCCTGCTCACGCTCCCCGTGGCGCTCACCCTGACCGCCGTCGGTCCTCCGTCCGCCGCCCAGGAGACGGGGGCCGGTGCCGGAAGGCCGGGCGCACAGCGTCCCAACATCGTCTTCGTCCTCGGCGACGACTTCGGCTGGACCGACCTCAGCAGCCCCCTGACCAACCAGGGCAACCCGAACGACTACTACGAGACACCGGCGCTGGAGCGGATCGCCGCGGAGGGGACGGCGTTCGACAACGCCTACGCGTCCCCCAACTGCGCGCCGACCCGGGCCGCCCTGCTCACCGGCCTGTACGCGCCGCGGCCCACCAACAACATCTACCTCGTCGACAACCTCAACCGCGGCGGTGACGACACCCTGCTGGTCGGCCCGCCGCAGGGACTGCCCGACGAGGACGTCGCGCTGCCCGCCGAGGCGGTCACGGTCGGCGAGCGGCTGCAGGGCGCCGGCTACACCACGGGCTACCTCGGCAAGTTCCACGTCGCGGCGACTCCGTCCGACATCACCGCCCAGCACGGCTTCGACGAGAACATCGGCGGGACCCACGCCGGCGCCCCGGGCGCCTACCACGCGCAGAACGGCACGTTCGTCCAGCAGATCGGTCCCGAGCTGGACGCCTTCGCGGCCGACTACACGCAGCAGTACGTTGACGAGAACATCAAGCCCTTCTCGCACGGCACGGACCCCGCCGCCGTGGACGCACTGGTGGGGACCGACAAGCACGTCTCGGACGCGCTGGCGGACGCCACCATCGACTTCGTGGACCGCAACAAGGACGAGCCCTTCTTCGCCTTCCTGAGCTCCTACGCCGTCCACACACCCGTGGGCGACAAGCAGGCGCGCGCGGACCTGCTCGCCAAGTACCGGGCCAAGAGCCCGGGAGCGGGGCCGTCGAACGCCGCCTACGGCGCGCTGGTCGAGGGGCTCGACCAGACCGTGGCCCGTGTGGTCGAGCACCTGGAGACCACCGCGGACCCCCGCCGCCCGGGTCACGTCCTGGCCGACAACACCGTCGTCGTCTTCACCGGGGACAACGGCGGCGTCGGCAAGTTCACCGACAACGGCCCCCTGCGGGGCGAGAAGGGCACACTGCGGGAAGGCGGCCTGCGGGTCCCGCTCATCGCCTGGAGCGGCAACCCCCGTCTGGTGGACGGCGGCACCGTCGACCACACCCCGGTCTACAGCGCCGACCTCCACACCACCTTCGCCTCCCTGGCGGGTGCGCGGAAGGACGACGTCAGGCCCCTGGACGGTGCGGACCTGAGCGGACTGTTCGCCGACGCCACCACCGAGCTGGACCGTGACGCCCTCTACTGGCACCTGCCCGGCTACCTGATCGACGACGCCCGCGACCAGCATCCGCAGTCGGTGATCCGGTCCGGCCGCTGGAAGCTGATCTACGACTACGAGGGCCGGTCCTGGGAGCTGTACGACCTGGCCGCCGACATCGGCGAGAGCCACGACCGGGCCGACGACGAACCCCAGGTGGTCCACCGGCTGGGTCACAAGCTGATCCGCTGGCTCGACAAGGTCGACGCCCCCCTGGCGACCCTCCGCGAGGGTCAGGCGCCGCTGTCCTTCCGGGTGTCCGGCGAGACCTACGCGGACGGCCGCGTCTCCCGGCACCGGGGCGAGACGCTGGTCGTGGAGCCGGGCGAGGAGGTGCCGGTGGTGCTCGCCGGTCCCACCGGCCACTGATCCGCCTCCCGGCCGCACCTCGGGGTCCGCGCTTCCCGCCGGACCCCGGGGTCTGCGCCTCCCGGCCGGGCCCCGAGGTCTGTGCTTCCCCCCCGGACCCCGGCGTCCGCGCTTCCGGGCCGGGCCCCGAGGTCCGTGCTTCCCGGCCGGGCCCCGGTTGCGTGCTTTCCTGCCGGACCCCGAGGTCCGTGCTTCCGGGCCGGGCCTTCCGGGCCGGGCCCCGAGGTCCGCGCTTCTCGGCCGGGCCCCGGCGTCCGTGCTTCCGGGCCGGGCCCCGGGGTCCGCGCCTTCGGGCCGGATCTCGTGGTCCGGCCCGCCTCTTTCCCCTCCAGCAAAGGAGCCCCAGGTGCCCAGTCGCCGACAATTCCTCGCCGGATCCGCGGCAGCGCTCGGCACGGCCACGCTGCCCGCCGCCGCGGCGGAGGCCGCCGGCTCACTCCCCGGCCGCCGCCCGAACATCGTGGTGCTGCTCGCCGACGACCTCGGAAGCGGCGACCTCGGCTCGTACGGCCAGCAGCTCATCCGGACGCCGCGTCTGGACCGGCTGGCCGCCGAGGGAACCCGCTTCACCCAGGCCTACTCCGCCGCCGCCGTCTGCGCGCCCTCCCGCGCCTCGCTGCTGACCGGCCTGCACGGTGGCCACGCACCGGTCCGGGAGAACCCCTTCGGCGGCCCGCAGGGGTCGCTCGGCGACGACGACACCACCTTCGCGGAGGTGCTGAGGGCCCGGGGCTACCGCACGGCCTGCATCGGCAAGTGGGGCTTCGGTCCGGAGGAGCCCGACCAGCCCAGCCACCCCAACAGACGCGGCTTCGAGGAGTTCTACGGGTACATCACGCACGGCCACGCCCACCAGTACTTCCCGGCCTACCTGTGGCACAACGACGAACGCGTCGACCTCCCGGAGAACGCCGACGGCGGCAAGGGCACCTACGTCGTCGACCTCATCGAGCAGCGTGCCAACGACTTCATCACCGCACACGCGGACGAGCCGTTCCTGCTCTACCTCACCCCGAACATCCCGCACGCCCCCAGCGACATCCCCGGCACCGGTGAGTACGCCGACCAGCCGTGGAGCGCGGCCGACAAGGGGCACGCGGCGCAGATCACCCGCCTCGACACGCTGGCCGGCTCGGTCGTGGACACCCTGCGGCGCCTGGGCATCGACCGCCACACCCTCCTCCTGGTGACCAGCGACAACGGCCCCCACGAGGAGGGAGGCGTCGACCCCGACCTGTTCGACGCCAACGGGCCGCTGAAGGGCTACAAGCGCAACCTCTACGAAGGCGGCGTCCGGGTACCGCTCCTCGCCTGGTGGCCGGGCACCGTGACCCCCGGCGTCTCGGACCGGATCACCCCGTCGACGGACCTCCTCCCCACCCTCGCCGAACTCGCCGGCGCGCCCGCGCCCCGGGACATCGACGGCCTCTCCGCCGCGGCGCTGCTCGCCCGCCGGCCCGGCGCCGCGCCGGACCACGACCACCTCTACTGGTACCGCAACGACCCCGGCTCCACGGCGCGGGCGAAGGCGGCGGACAAGGGCCGCATCAACACCCTCGCCGAGGCGGTGCGCCGCGACCGGTGGAAGGCCGTGCGCTTCGCCCCGGCCCGGGACCGTTCGGTGCCCGACGAGCAGTGGCAGTTCGAGCTCTACGACCTGGGGACGGATCCGGGCGAGACCACCGACGTGCACGCCGACCACCCGGGGCTGACGCGGGAGCTCACCGCCCTGCTCCGCGCCGCCTGGGCGGAGTCCTACGACCGCGAGGGCTTCGGCGTCCGGCTCACGGTGCCAGAACTGGCCCTGCCGGGCGAGACGTTCACCGCGACGGCGGCACTCACCAACGCCTCCGCCCGTCCCTGGGAGCGCGCCAGGCTCGCACTCACGGTGCCCGACGGCTGGCGGGTCCGGCCGGTCGCCCCGGGACGGGCCGGCGATCTCGCCCCGGGGGAGGCCCTGGAGACCGCCTGGCGGGTCACCCCGCCGGCCCTCGGGACCCCCGCCGGCAGGTGGACGCTGCGCGCCGAGGGGAGCGCGGCGTACGGGCGCCGGCCCGTCCGCTTCGAGTCCTGGGGCACGGTCGCCACGCCACCGCCGGCGCCCACCGCCGACACCTACCTCAGCGACCTGCCCTGGCTCTCGGCGACCAACGGGTGGGGGCCGGTGGAACTCGACACCTCCAACGGCAAGAAGCCGGCGGGCGACGGCACCCCGATCAGCTTCGGCGGCGTCACCTACGCCAAGGGCCTCGGGGTCCACGCCCACTCCGAGATCGTGTACCACCTCGGAGGCAATGCCTCCCGCCTCACCGCGGTCGTCGGCATCGACGACTTCTCCGCCCGGCAGAGCGCGGCCGGGGGGACGAGCGCGGAGGTCTGGGGAGACGGCGTGCGGCTGTACGACAGCGGGCTGCTCACCGCCGCCGGCGGACCACGCCCGGTGGACGTGGACGTCACCGGCGTGCGGCTGCTCCGGCTGGTGGTGCGCAACGCGAACGACAGCACCTCCTACGACCACACGTCCTGGGCCGCGGCCCACCTCCGCGTCGGCTGACGCCGCGCGGGGCGCGTGACCCCGAACGACAGGCGGGCGCCGGCCACGAGACCGGCGCCCGCCGTCGTACGCGCCCGGACGGGCTGCCAGGCGCCGGGACGGCCGGACGGCCCGGCCGCGCAGGCGGCGCAGCATGCGCGCGTCCTCGAACCCGGCGGGGCGGGCCGCGGCGTCGAGCGTCGCCCCACGGCCGATCAGGTGCTCGGCGTGCTCCAGCCGCAGTGCCTGCTGGTGGCGGAGCGGGGTGAGGCCGGTGGCCCGGGTGAAGTGCCGGGACAGGGTGCGCTCACCGACGCGGAGCGCGGCGGCGAGCTGCGGCAGCCGCAGGCCGAAGCGGGCGTCGAGGATGTCCTGGGCGCGGTGCGGCAGGTCGTCGAGGTGCGCGCGGTGCCGGAGCATCGCGCTCTCCTGCGCCGGTTGCCGTCGGCGCACGGGTGGACGGCCAACTGCCGCGCCATCCGCGCGGCCACCGCCGGGCCGTGGCGGGTGGCGACCAGGTGGAGCGCCAGGTCGATGCCGCCGGCGGAACCGGCGGAGGCGAGCACCCGGTCGTCGGCGGTGAACAGGACGTCCCGCACCACCACCGCCTTCGGGTGGCGGCGGGCCGGTTCGTCCCGCAGATCGTGACGGGTGGTGCAGGTGCGGCCGTCGGGCGGCCCGGCCCGGCCCAGTACCTCCGTACCCGTGCCCACACCGGCCACCGTGCCGCCGCGGGCCTGGTGGGCCCGCAGGACGTCCAGGACGGCGCCGGCGACACCGGGGGACCCGTGCGGGCCGGCGGCCCGGCCGGGCACCACGATCAGGTCCCCGGGCCCGATGCGGGGCCACTCCAGGCCCGCCACCGGCAGTCCCCGCGCGGTGGTGAGGACCTGCGCGGGGCCGGCCAGGTCCAGCAGATGGACTCCGGGCGTCGGGAAGAAGACGATGTGGGCCACGATCCGGCCATCATGCCGCACGTCCCGGCGCGGCCGCGGGCCGGTCCGTCATGCTGACGACGGACCGGCCCACGAGCGTGTGGCCGGCGCCGGCCGACCTCCTCTGGCCGGAAGGGTCGACGGAGCGGCCGCTACCGCGGCGACGCTCCGGCCCGGCCTGAGCGTCACGGTGCGTACCCGGGCCGGTGACCGCTCCCCGCCGCGGGCGGGCCCGGGGCGGACGGCACCGGGCCCGGCGTCGGACCGGCCACTCCCGGGCGCGAGGCGGACCGATCCGGTCACACCCGGGGTGGCGCGGCTACTTCACGCCCAGCAGCATCTGGATCGGGCTGATCGCGAAGTAGGCGAGGAAGAGCGCCGCGGTGCCCCACAGCAGCCAGTGCACCTCACGGGCACGGCCGAGGCAGGCCTTGATGACCACGTAGGCGACGAAGCCGGCGCCGATGCCGTTGGTGATCGAGTAGGTGAACGGCATGACGGTGATCGTCAGGAAGGCGGGGATCGCGACGTCGTAGCGGTCCCACTCGATGTGCCGGACCTGGGTCATCATCAGGAAGCCGACCGCGACCAGGGCCGGGGAGGCCGCCTGCATGGGCACCATGGTGAGCAGCGGGGTGAAGAAGAGCGCGAGGGCGAAGAGACCGCCCGTGATCAGGCTGGCGAAGCCCGTCCGCGCCCCTTCGCCGACACCGGCGGCCGACTCCACGTAGGTGGTGGCGGACGAGGAGGAGGCCGCGCCACCGGCGACGGCCGCGGCACCGTCGATGAGCAGGACGCGGCTCAGGCCGGGAACCTGGCCCCGCTCGTCGAGCAGACCGGCCTCCGCGGTGACGCCGACGACGGTGCCCATCGTGTCGAAGAAGTCGGACAGGATGAGGGTGAAGATCAGCAGGACCACGGTCAGGACGGTGACCTGGCCGAAGGAGCCGAGCAGGTCGAACTGGCCCAGCAGCCCGAAGTCGGGGGCGGCGACGGGGTTGTCCGGGAGCGCCGGCGTGGTCAGACCCCAGCTCTTCACGTCGGCCAGCGCGTTGATGACGATGGCGAGCAGCGTCATCAGCACGATGCTGATGAGGATGGCGCCCTTCACCTTGCGGGCGAGCAGGACGATCGTCACCAGGACGCCGAGACAGAAGACGAGGATCGGCCAGCCGCCGAGGGTGCCGGTGCCGAGCTGGACGGGCACGGTGGTGTTCGCGGCGTCCGGTATGCGGGTGACGAAACCGGCGTCCACGAAGCCGATGAACGCGATGAACAGGCCGATGCCGACACTGATGGCCTGCTTCAGGGGCTGCGGGATGGCGTGCATGATCGCCTCACGCAGACCGGTCATCACCAGCACGCAGATCAGCAGGCCCTCGAGGACGACGAGACCCATCGCGTCGTCCCAGGCCATCAACGGGGCGATCTGGAAGGCGACCACGGCGTTGAGGCCGAGACCCGCGGCGAGGGCCAGCGGAAGGTTGCCGCCGACGCCCATGATCACCGTCATCACGGCCGCCACCAGGGCCGTGGCGGTGGCCAGCTGGGCGGGGTCGAGCTGGTCGCCGAACTTGTCCTTGGCGCTGCCCAGGATGATCGGGTTGAGAACCAGGATGTACGCCATCGTGAAGAAGGTGGCGATTCCACCGCGAACTTCCCGACCGTAGGTCGAGCCCCGCTCGCTGATGCGGAAGAACCGGTCCAAACCGCCGCCGCCGGCTCTGGCGGGCGGTGCTACGGGACCGGCGTCTGTTTTGTGCATGACGTCTCCTGGAACGTACGGACAGGGGGAGGAGATGTGGAGACACCGCGGACGGCGGCGCATGACCGACTGGTCGCGAACGCATGTGCGGCATCTCGCGGAGCGGATCATACGCATCCGGAGCCAACTCTCAACTTCTCGGTGTATACGCAGAGTTGATCATGCGTGACTCTCTCGTACATTGCTACGAACCTGACGGTGATCTATCCCGCCCAACCGGGACACCGCCGACAGTGGCCGTAGAACAACGCCGCGTGACTGCATAGTCTCCGCCCGTGCATCCACAACTCCCTTTCAACGCACGCGCTGCCCGCACACTGCGCGAGAGGCTCGGGATGGCCCCCGGCCATGTCGCGTACGGAATGCGCGCCTCCTACGGGATGACCTATGTGACGCCCGACCACATCACCGCATGGGAACGCGGCGTCGCCATGCCCAACCTGCAGGAACTCACGGCACTCGCCGGGGCGTTGTGGTGTGCGCCCGGTGACCTCATGGGAGCACCCCGCACCTTGCGGGAGCACCGGCTGGCCCGGGGCATGGCACCCGAGGACGTCGCCCACGCGGTCGGCATGAGTGTCGGTGACTACCTCCGCATGGAGGAGACGGGGCGGTGGACGGGAAGTGCCTACCAGTCCACCCAGCTCGGCACGGCGCTCCAGCTGTCGGCGCCCGCCATGGTCACCATCACCGGCCTCGAAGGGGAACTCGCGGCCCTCCTCGAGGAGGCAGTCTCCACCCGCTGGCAGGCGCACATCCGCTCGGTCGCCCGCCTCCTGTCGATGGAGAAACGCGACCTGCAGGACCCCCTGCGCACCATGCACGGGGAGTACCAGAACCTCATCGCCCGGACGCTGAGCCGGGCCACCGGGTCCGCGACCTCGGGCGAGGAGGGGAAGAACTACCTCGACAACATCGTCCAGCGCTTCTGGGAGTGCCTCGGAAGCCGGTGAAGCGGTGACGCACGTGGGCGCCCCCGCCGGAATGTCCGGCGGGGGCGCCTGGGATATGGCCGCCGGCGACGAGGGACGTGGCCGGCGGCCGACCGTGGTGGGGGTCACGGTCGCGGAGACCGGGCCGTTCGGCCGGGCGGAGGGGGGCACGTCCTCCGCCCGGCAGGCCAGGGTCTCCTCGTCAGGCCCGAGGGCCTGGGCTCAGGAGGTCGAGCAGGTGCCCACGGTCGGGGCCGTGTTGCCGCCGTTGACCGTGAAGCTGAACGTGGTCGACGCGCCGGCGGCCAGCGAGCCGTTCCAGTTCGAGTTCTTGACCGTCACCGTGCTGCCGCTGGTGGTGTGGGTGGCGTTCCACAGCGAGGTGATGCTCGTCCCGGAGGCCATGGTCAGCGGCACCGTCCACCTGGTGATGGCGGAGCTGCCGGCCTTGACCGTCACCGTGCCGTTGTAGCCGCCGGACCAGGAGGAGTCGGTCTTGAAGGTGGCGGTGCAGGACCCCGATCCGCCGGGCGGCGGAGTGGTGGGCGGCGTCGTCGGCGGCGTGGTGGGCGGCGTCGTCGGCGGCGTGGTGGGCGGCGTGGTGGTGCCGCCGTTCAGCACGTTGAGGACGGCGGTGTAGGCCGGCTTCTTCTGGTAGCTGCCGTCGAACAGCAGCGGGGTGCCGCTGGAGCGCCAGGAGTACTTGTCGGTCACGCCCCACACGGTGATGCCCGTGCAACGGCTCACCGCGAGGCAGCCCTTGACGACCTTCTCGTAGTTGGCCGCCTGCTCGGAGCCCGATCCCTCGATGTCCAGCTCGGTGAGCTGGATGTCGACGCCGAGAGCCGCGAAGCGCTCGAGGTTCTGCTGGAAGTCGGCGGTCACCGGCGAGTTGGAGTTGAAGTGGCCCTGGAAGCCCACGCAGTCGATCGGCACGCCGCGGGACTTGAAGTCCTTGACCATGTTGTACACGGCCGTCGACTTCGCGTTGACACCGTCGGTGTTGTAGTCGTTGTAGCAGAGCTTGGCCGCGGGGTCGACGGAGCGCGCGATCTTGAACGCTTCCTCGATGTACCCGGCGCCGAGCTTGTCCTGGAACGGCGAGCTGCGCCGGGCGCCGCTCGAACCGTCCTGGTACGCCTCGTTCACCACGTCCCAGGCCGCGATCTGGCCCTTCCAGTGGGTCATCACCTCGGTGATGTGAGTGGTCATCGCCTTGCGGAGCTCATCGGCGCTCAGCGAGCCGACCCAGCCGGGCAGCTGGGAGTGCCAGACCAGCGTGTGCCCGCGGACCTGCATGTTGCGGGCCTTGGCGTGGTTCACGATCTTGTCGGCGTTGGCGAAGTTGAAGCTGCCGCGGCTCGGCTCGAGCGCGTCCCACTTCATCTCGTTCTCCGGCGTCACCGAGTTGAACTCGGTGTTCAGCGTGTTGACGTAGTCCGTCTCGCTGAGCCGGTTGTTGGCGACCGCGGTGCCGAAGTACCGGCCCTGCTGCGTCGCCGCGGCACCGAGGGTGGTTGCCGCCTCGGCCGTGCCGGCCATGGCGACCATGCCGCCCAAGGCCATGGCGCCGGCCGTCCCGAGGACGACCGCCTTCCTCATGGCCGTGTGCCATAGGACTTGCATTTCCATGGTGGTGCGACCCTTCCGCTGTGGGGTGGTCAGGATCGTGCAGGCAGCGGTCGGCTTGGACGGCGCCCTGGCCGAAACTTTCGATGCGTTCTTCTCGGCCATGGGCGCCGTTTACCGCTGCGAGCCGAGAAATTAGCGAACTGGAGGGGAAGTTGCGCCCCCTGGAGCAATTTTTGTTACGAAACTTCGCCGAAAGTTTCGTCTCCCGAGGGGGCAGCGGTGTGCCCCGCCGGCGGGGGAGGCCCGCCCGGCGGGGCACGGGGCGCGGTGGCGCGAGGGGCGGCTCAGCGGTGCTTCAGGGGTGCTTCGAGTGACGGCTCTCGTCGTAGGTGGCGCGTAAAGCCGGAAATGTCCATGTTGGCCCCTCTCGTGGGGGGAAGAGGGTATTGGGAGCGCTCCCATCCGCAGTGTGCGGGCGTGTCGACGGAAGGGCAATGATTTATCGCGCCAGTGTTTCCCTGGGGGTTGTGCCGTCCGCGCGCTCCGGTACGGGGTCCTGTGGCCCGTGTGACGAGGGGTGTTGGCCGTCCTCGGGCGAAGGCCCCGCGGCGCCGATTCTTGGCGGAACCTCAACCTTGACGTGAGCACTCCGAACTGGGTGTATGGGAGCGCTCCCAAGCATGTGTTCCACCGGCTCGTTCCCCTACGGGGCGCGAGACCGGTTCCCCTTCCCGTGCACCCCCGTTCACGGCGCCGGTCACAGCCGGCGCCGGCTGCAGGAGGCAGAGTGAGAACCGCACGTGTAGCAGGACGACGGCCCTTCGCGGCCGTGATCGCCGCACTGGCCACGCTCGTCGGGCTGCTCGCCCTGAGTGCCGCGCCGGCCCAGGCGGCCCCGGCCGGGCTCCGGGTCACCGACGGCCGTGTCGTCGAGGGCAACGGCAACGACTTCGTGATGCGCGGGGTGAACCACGCGCACACCTGGTACCAGAGCGAGACCCAGTCGTTCGCCGACATCAAGGCGCTGGGCGCCAACACCGTCCGGGTCGTCCTCGCCGACGGCCACCGGTGGACCGCCAACAGCGCCACGGACGTCGCCGCCGTGGTCGACCGCTGCAAGGCCAACAAGCTGATCTGCGTCCTCGAGGTGCACGACACCACGGGCTACGGAGAGGAGTCGGCGGCCGGCACGCTCGACCAGGCCGCGAACTACTGGATCGGCCTCAAGGACGTTCTCGCGGGCCAGGAAGACTACGTTGTCATCAACATCGGCAACGAGCCGTACGGCAACAACAACGCCGCGGCCTGGACGGACGCCACCAAGAACGCGATCGTCAAGCTCCGCGGCGCCGGCTTCCGCCACGCGCTGATGGTGGACGCCCCCAACTGGGGGCAGGACTGGTCCGGGACGATGCGTGACAACGCTGTCTCCGTCTTCGCCGCCGACCCCGACCGCAACACCATCTTCTCGATCCACATGTACGGCGTGTACGACACCGCCGCAGAGGTGCAGAGCTACCTGAACCACTTCGTCACCAACAAGCTGCCCATCGTCGTCGGTGAGTTCGGCAACGACCACAGCGACGGCAACCCGGACGAGGACGCCATCATGGCGACCGCCCAGTCCCTGGGCATCGGCTACATCGGCTGGTCCTGGAGCGGCAACGGCGGCGGTGTCGAGTACCTGGACATGGTGAACGGCTTCGACGCCGGCTCGCTCAGCACCTGGGGCACCCGCTTCTTCAAGGGCGCCAACGGCATCGCCCAGACCTCCCGCGAGGCCACCGTGTATTCCGGCAGCTCCGGCGGCGACACCCAGGCGCCCACCGCTCCCGGCACGCCCAGGTCCTCGGCCGTCACCTCCGCCTCGGCCACGCTGACCTGGACCGCGTCGACTGACAACGTTGGCGTCACCGGCTACGAGGTCGTCCGCGTGAACGGCTCCTCGCAGACCGTCGTCGCCACCTCCGGTACCACCTCCGCCACCGTCACCGGCCTCTCCGCGAGCACCGCCTACACCTTCGCGGTCCGGGCCCGTGACGCGGCCGGCAACCGCTCGCCCAACTCCGCCACCGTGCAGGTCACCACGTCGCCGGGCGGTGGCACGCCGAGCGGCAGCTGCGCGGTGGGCTACAAGGTGGTCAACCAGTGGTCGGGCGGCTTCCAGGGCGAGATCGTGCTCCGCAACACCGCCACCACGCCGGTCAGCAACTGGAAGCTCGCCTTCACCTACGCCGACGGTCAGCAGATCAGCAACATGTGGGGCGGCACCGCCACCCAGTCGGGCACCGCGGTGACCGTCACGCCCGCCTCCTACACCTCCACCATCCCGGCGGGCGGGTCCGTCACGCTCGGATTCCTCGCCGGCAAGGGCGCCGCCAACACGGCGCCGGCCCAGTTCACCCTCGACGGGGCGGTCTGCGCCGCCCTGTGACCCGGGCGGGCGGCCCGCTCCCCGAGATCCGGGGAGCGGGCCGCGTCGCCGTGCACGTCGAGCAGCAGTCCCCGCAGTCCCGGCCGTCCCCGCCGTCACCGTGGGACCGGCTCACGCGCCCCACGTACCTCCTGGGCCCCACACGTCCGGCCGGGCGGGCGCGCCCGCCCCGCCGCAGGGCGCCCGGCCCGCGAGGGGGCGGACGGAGGAACCGCCCGCACGTCTTGACGCGGGCCGCCCACGGGCCGACACTCCGTGCAGGAAACCCTGGTGAAGTGGTGGGGAATCATGGGCAGTTCCACGCTGGACCTCGGGAGCGACACCGTCCGTGTCGCCGTCCGGCCGCTTCCCCTGCTGACGTCCCGTCGCCACATCGATCTCATGCGCGTGTGCAGTGCGACAAGGCGCCCCCACGGCGGTGTCCTCGCCCCCGGTCATGCCTGACCGGCCGCACAGGAACCGCTTCCCCGGCCCGTCAGGCCGTGCCCCGGCCCCGTGAGGCCCTTGTCCCGGTCCCTCAAGGAACCGCGTCCCGGCCGCGCCGGTCCCGTCGCGTGCCGTCGCCTTCCCGCACCCGTGCCCGAGCATCCCAGGGAGATCCATGTCCTCCGCCACACCCCCGTCCGCCGTGCCGTCGTTCCGTGGCCGGATCGGCCGTGACGCGCGCAGCGGCTACTACGCCGCGTCGCACCGCTACCGGCTCCACCTCTCGCTCTCGTGTCCCGACTGCCTCCAGATCGCCGTCACGCACGGCCTCCTCGGCCTCGACGACACCCTTCCGCTGACCCTGCTGCCCGCGGTGCCCGACGCGCCCGGCGGGGGCCACCGGGCCCTGCGGCCCCTGTACGAGGCCAGCTCCCACCTGTACCCCGGCCCGGCCGTCGCGCCGGTTCTCAGCGACCGGTGGACCGGGCGGATCGTCAGCACCCACACCCCCGACATCCTGCGCGACATGATCCGGCACTTCGGCGGCCCCGGCCCGGGCCTCCACCCGGGCGACGCCGCGGAGGCGATCGCGGGCGTGGGCCGGCTCTGCGAGGAGGACATCACCGCGGCCGCCCAGCGCGCCGGGCAGTCCGGTGCGCCGGACCCCGCGGAGCGCGACGCCGCGCTGGCCACCCTGCTGGGCGCGCTGGACGCGCTGGAGAGCAGGCTCGGCCGCCAGGAGTACGTGGCGGGCGACCGGCTCACCCTCGCCGACGTGCAGGCGTGGGTGACGCTGCTGCAGCTCGACACGGTGCACCGCCACCACCTCGACGCCGCCGCGGTGCACCGGATCACGGACCACCCGCGGCTGTGGGCCTACGCGCGGAGGCTGGCCGCGCACCCGGCCTTCGGCGTCCACCTCGACCTCGACGGCATCGCGCGCAGGCATCACGCCCACTGCCGGGGCGAGGAGGCGGCGGGCGCGGCGGTACAGATCGTGGACTGGGCGGCCTACGCGTGCCGGGAGGCCGCCGAGCCGGTGCGGCAGGTCGGCTGACCGGCCCCGCGGGGCGTCCGCGACGGACGCCCCGCAGGGGTGGGTCACCCGCAGGGTCACCCGCAGGGGCGGGTCACGCGCGGGCCCCCGACGGCCCGCTCGCCACGTCCCGGGCCCCGAGGACGGGCTCCCCGGGCGCGGGGGCCGGGTACGAGGCCAGCGACCGCAGCAGACTGCGGGCGGTGGCGTCGTTCTGCTGGAAGGAGGGCGCGTCGGTGCGGGGCCTGGCGAAGGCGCCGACGGCACGCTGGTTGGTCGTCACCCCGAGGGCCATGCGACGCGGATGCGGGCGGCCGCCCAGCCGGGGGTCGACCAGGCGGCCGTCCGGGGACGAGACGGTGAGCAGTCCGGACCGGTGGGTGTGGGTGGCGTCGGCGAGGACCTCCTCCGCCACCGCCCGCCTGGCCCGCAGGTCCCGCAGGAGCGGGTCCGCGGTGAGGTGCACGGAGGAGCCGGGGAGGCGCGCCTCCACCAGGGCCGTGGCGTGCACGACGTGCCCGGGGACGGTCGGGCCGGTGCCGGTGAACGTGCCGGTCTCCTCGTCGGTGCCGATCCGCAGGCCGGCGCCCAGGAACCGGACCACGCCGGCCTCGGACAGGGCCAGGAGCTGCCGCAGCCGGAAGCCGGGCGGGCCGGAGGCGAAGAAGCTGAAGAACCCCTGCCACCAGCCGTCGAGGTGGTCGGCGACGGAACGGGCCGTCAGTGCCCCCGCCGCGTCCAGGCGGGCGAGCTGCCCGTACACGGACAGCAGGGCGAGGAAGGCGCCCAGGTCGGCGCTGTGCGCGGGGTCCGCGCGGCGTGCCACGTCCCGGAGGACGTATCCGCGCAGGTGTTCCTGGAACGCCTCGGGGGTGGCGAAGGCGAGGCCGTCCAGGGGGCGGTCCAGTGCCGCGACGTCCAGCCGGTCGGCGGGGTCCGGTACGGCGGCCGCGACCAGGTCCGGCACCCCGGGCACGTACGGGTCGAGCCTGTCGTAGGCGGCCCGGAACTCCGGCCAGGGCACGGTGGTGCGCTCCGGGTGGGCGAGGAACAGTTCGTGGTAGTGGCCGAAGCCGATCTCCTTCGCCATCAGCGGCCAGACGTCCCCGCGCAGGTCGAGCGGACCCGCCGCGGACAGCTCCGCCACCTGCGCGGGCCCGAAGTACCGGGGCAGCGGGGGCGGCGGGCCCTGGAGCCGGTAATGGGTCTTGGAGTGGTAGGGGACGCCGCGCCGCGATCCGACGTGCAGCACCGGCTCGCGGCCGGACGGCCGGTAGACGAGCCCGCCGGCGGCGTCGTCGTCGTCGTGGTAGGCGCCGCCGCGGCCCTCGGTGAGCAGGGACATCAGGTCGACGAAGGCGAGGCCGAAGCCGCGGACCAGCACGTGCTGCCCGGGCCGCAGCGCGGACAGGTCGGCGTCCGCGGTGTACGCGGGCGGAAGGTGGAACAGGCCGTGCCTGCGGGCGAACTCGGCGTGCGCGCGGTGCTCGTCGGGCGGCGCGGAGTCCAGGTGGCCCTGGGCGAGGACGACCAGGTCGGCGGTGAGCGGCCCGGCGCGGCCGGCCAGGTGGACCCGCTGCGGGCCGTCGGGCGGGCCGGTGACCGAGGTCGCCGTGGTGGCGTTCCACTCCACGGTCACCCACGGCGGGAGTTCGGCGAGCACCCGCCTGAACACCCAGTCCAGATAGGCGCTCTGGGCCCGCCGGGTGGGGAAGTCCGAACCCGTCAGCGTCCGCAGCTCCGCCAGCGTGCCGGGGTCGGAGGGCTCGGCCCACGGCTCGTACCGGGGCGCCCGCCCGGAGAACTGGGCGGCCCACTCGGCGAGCGAGGGGCCGGGGCGCACCGGGCCCTCGACGGTGGAGGCCTCGTCGGTGAACATGGTGACGTCCTCGGCCATGGAGTTCATCCGCAGCAGCGGCGACTGCTCGTGCCGCCATATCCGCCCCGGACCCGGCGGGTGCGGGTCGACGAGATGGATGAGCAACTCACGTTCGTGCGGCCAGAGTTCGGGCAGGCTGGCGGAGATCCGCTCCAGCAGCCCGGTGGCGCGCGGGCCCGCGCCGACGACGGCCAGCACCGCGGGGCGGCCGGCGGCGCTCACCGCCCACCGCCCGCGGAGCGGAGCTCGGCGGGGAACCGGCCGGCGCTCGGCGCCGGCAGCGGCCCCGGCCGGAAGGTCCGGACGTGGCCCCGGCCCAGGACGGTCGGCACCGGGCCGGACGGCAGGCGCGTCGAGGGCGGTTCACCGGACGGACGCGGGCGGGCCTGGGCGGCAGGGGGAGAGGTGGCGGTACCGGTCGGGGTGACCATCGAGGTCCTCCGGGAGGGAGTTCACGGGCGTCGGGGAGCGGTCCGGGGCGCGGGATGGTGCGCGCCCGTGGACGGGTGTCGTCACGCCCGGCGTGTCCCTCAACACGGCCGGTACGCCCACCGTACGCCGGTGTCCCGGACGGGTGTCAACAACTCGGCCCGGTGGACAGCTTGTTGACGAACCGCCTTGGGTGGTGCTCAATGGGCGGCATGAACTCCCGGCAGCAGCGCCTCGTCACGCGCGGCCACATCGACTTCGGTCGGGTGTGGTCCGCCTCGTGTCGCCCCTGCTGACCGGGCAGTCGCAGGCCGTCCGGAACGGCCCGATCCCTCCCTCGGTGACCCCGTCGCGGGCCGAGATCCCTCTGTCGCACCCCTGAACGGACGGCGGTTCCGCCGGCCGTGGCCGCGGGTGTGAGCCGGACACACACTGCCCGTCCCGGCCTTCCGTCGTCACGCGTCCCGTTCGCCGGCCGTCACGGGCGGCGTCCTGCGCGTACCCGCCGTCGCTCCCGTCCGGGAGCCGTCGCTCCCGTCCAGAAGCTGGTCGCTCTGAAGCGGTGGGGGCTGTCCGGCGAGGCGCTGGAGAAGTCGCAGATCAATCCCCCGGCCTGCCGAAGACCAACCAGTAGCGCCCGCCCGCCACTGCGTGAGCCCGTCCGGCACGTCCGGCCCGCACGCACGTCAGGAAGGTTCCGTCATGCCCTCGTCGTCCGCCAGCTCCGCGTCCCCGCCGGCGCCCCTGCACCTCGCCGTCGCCCTGGACGGCGCGGGCTGGCACCCCGCCGCCTGGCGGGAGCCGGAGTCCCGCCCCCGCGAACTGACCACCGCCCGCTACTGGGCGGACCTGATCACCGAGGCCGAGCGCGGCCTGCTCGACCTCGTCACCCTCGAGGACGGGCTCGCCCCGCAGTCCTCCCACCCGTTCCGCCGCGACGACCGCACCGACCGGGTCCGCGGCAGGCTCGACGCGGTGCTGACCGCCGCCCGCGTGGCACCACTGACCCGCCACATAGGACTGGTCCCCACGGTGGTGACCACGCACACGGAGCCGTTCCACATCTCCAAGGCGATCGCCACCCTCGACCATGTGAGCAGCGGCCGGGCAGGGGTCCGCGTCAAGGTGTCCGCCCGGTCCGACGAGGCGGCGCACTTCGGCCGCCGCGACATCCCGCCCGTCGACCTGTCCGACCTGGACGGCCCCGCCTCCGCGGCCGTCGTCGCGGAACTCTTCGACGAGGCCGCCGACCACGTCGAGGTGGTGCGCCGGCTCTGGGACAGCTGGGAGGACGACGCGGAGATCCGAGACGTCGCCACCGGACGCTTCATCGACCGGGACAAGGTGCACCACATCGACTTCCGGGGACGGCACTTCGACGTCAAGGGCCCCTCCATCACCCCGCGGCCCCCGCAGGGCCAGCCCCTGGTGACCGCGCTCGCCCACGCGACCGTTCCCTACCGGCTGGTCGCCCGCGCCGCCGACATCGGGTACGTCACCCCGCACGACGTGGACGACGCCCGCGCCGTCACCGAGGAGATCCACGCCGAACAGGCGGCCGCCGGACGCGAGGGCGAACCCCTGCACGTCTTCGGCGACCTCGTGGTGTTCCTCGACGAGACCCCGGCCCGGGCGGCAGCCCGCCGCGACCGGCTCGACGACCTGGCGGGGGAGGAGTACACCTCGGACGCGGAGATCTTCACCGGCACCCCCGCCCAGCTCGCCGACCTGCTGCTGCACTGGCGCGAGGGCGGCCTCACCGGCTTCCGGCTGCGCCCCGCCGTCGCCGCCCACGACCTGCGCGCGATCACCCGCGGCCTCGTCCCCGAACTCCGCGGCCGGAACGTCTTCCGTCGCGCCTACGAGGCCGACACCCTGCGAGGGCTGCTCGGCCTCGCCCGCCCCGCCAGCCGCTACGCGTCCACCGCCTGACCGGAAGGAGACGGACCGCCATGACCGCGAACGGCCGGGCCGGCACCGCACGCAAGCAGATCCACCTCGCCGCACACTTCCCCGGCGTCAACAACACGACCGTCTGGAGCGACCCGGAGTCGGGAAGCCAGATCGACTTCAGCTCCTTCGTCCACCTCGCGCGCACCGCCGAACGCGCCAAGTTCGACTTCCTGTTCCTCGCCGAGGGCCTGCGCCTGCGCGAACACGCGGGGGAGATCTACGACCTGGACGTCGTCGGCCGGCCGGACACCTTCACCGTGCTGTCCGCGCTGGCCGCCGTCACCGACCGGATCGGCCTGACCGGCACCATCAACTCCACCTTCAACGAGCCCTACGAGGTGGCGCGGCAGTTCGCGAGCCTGGACCACCTCACCGAGGGCCGCGCGGCGTGGAACGTGGTCACCTCCTGGGACGCCTTCACCGGCGAGAACTTCCGCCGCGGCGGCTTCCTGCCGGAGTCCCGCCGGTACGCCCGCGCCAAGGAGTTCCTCGCCACCGCCACCGAACTCTTCGACTCCTGGCGCGGCGACGAGATCGTGGCGGACCGGACCAGCGGCCGGTTCCTGCGGGACGCCGAGGCGGGCGCCTTCGTCCACCGGGGCGAGGAGTTCGACATCGAGGGACGGTTCGACGTCCCGCGCAGCCCCCAGGGCCGCCCGGTGATCTTCCAGGCGGGAGACTCCGAGGAAGGGCGCGAGTTCGCCGCCTCCTCCGCCGACGCGATCTTCAGCCGACACGGCACCCTCGAGGAGGGCAAGGCGTTCTACGCCGACGTCAAACGGCGCCTCGCCCGCTACGGACGCACCCCGGGCCAGCTGCTGATCCTTCCGTCCGCCACGTTCGTGGTCGCCGACACCGACGAGGAGGCCGCCGAACGCGCCCAGGAGGTGCGCCGCCGGCAGGTCAGCGGCGCCACGGCGCTGCGCCACCTGGAGTTCGTCTGGAACCGGGACCTGTCCGGATACGACCCGGACGGCCCGCTGCCGGAGGTGGATCCCGTCGTCGGCGAGCACACCATGGCCCGCGGGCGGGCCCAGGTACGGATGTACCGCGACCCGGTGGCCACCGCCCGCGAATGGCGGGAGCTGGCCGAGGCCAACAAGTGGTCCATCCGGGAGCTGGTCATCCACACCGGCAACCGGCAGTCCTTCGTCGGCTCCCCGGCCACCGTCGCCCGCGCCCTCGACGAGTTCGTCCAGGCGGACGCCGCCGACGGGTTCATCCTGGTCCCGCACCTGGTTCCCGGTGGCCTGGACGTCTTCGCCGACACGGTGGTCCCGCTGCTGCAGGAACGCGGTGTCTTCCGCACCGAGTACGAGGGCACCACCCTCCGCGAACACCTGGGCCTCGCCCACCCCGACACCCTCCCCGGCCCCTCGGCCCCGCCCCGCTGACACCCCCGCACACCCGCCTCCGCCTCCGCCTCCGCGCCCCCGCCCCGCCGCTCGCCCGGCGGGGCGGGGCGCGGGGTCGCCACTGCGGTGTCGGTCCGTGCGGGGGCCGGTGCCCGGGGCCCATGGGTGCCGGTCCGGGTGCGCCGGGGGTGTTCCAGGCCGTGCCGCTGCCACCGCTGCTGCCTGCTGGGGCGGGTTCTCCGGCGCGCGCCCGAGGGGCTTGCCCCGGCTCGCCGTCGTGAAGAGGCCACTCGGGGCCGCCGCTCGGGGCGGAGCAGGGCGCGGGAGCGCCACGGCGGTGGCGGTCCGTGCGGGGCGTCAGGTGCTCCGGGGCGGTGCCGGTCGGGCGGGGGCTGACCGGGGCCCGGCGCCCCGGGGCGACCGTGGGGGTGCGACCGGGGGCCGGCAGCGGGTGTGCCGCCTGCCGTGTCCGCCCCGGCACGGCAGGCGGCCCCGGACGGCTACGCGCGGCCCGTGTGTTCCGCCAGGCGCTCGCGCAGCCGGCTCAGGCGGTCGATCTCGGCGTCGATCACCGCCAGCCGCCGGTCCACCACGACGGAGGCGGGAGACGCCGCGTCGGCGCCCGCGCAGCGACGCCCGGGCTCGTCCGTCAGGAGCTGGATCCGGTCGGAGATGCCGCGCAGGTCCTCGATGGTGAGGCCGAGGGCCAGCAGCCCGCGGATGACGCGGACCCGGGCCACCTCGTCGGGCCCGTACCGGCGTTGACCGGTGGAGGAGCGCGACGGAGGCGGCAGCAGACCGCACTCCTCGTAGAACCGCAGGGCCCGGGGAGTGGTTCCGGCGGCCGCCGCCGCGTCTCCGATCCGCATACCGACCTCGTCTCGTCCTGTGCCCTGGCCCGTACGGGGGCGAGGGCGATCCGTCACCCGTGCGGCAGCTCCACCACGACCGTGCCGAAGTGCCGCCCCTCGAACAGTTCCGACAACGCCTGCGGGGCCCGTTCGATGCCCGGAACCGCCACATGCGGGAACGTGAGATCGCCGGAGCGCAGCCAGGCACCGAACCGGGTGGCCCACTCGTCCGCCACGTCGGGGTGGTCCGTGCCGCTGTAACCGCGCAGCGTGATGCCGTGGGTGACGACCCGGTACGTGTCGATGCCGACCGGCGCGCTGCCACCCCTGGTGTCGGGGGACAACTGTCCGGACAGCGCGCCGACCAGCGCGAACCGGGCGCCCCGGCGGGCTGCCGCGAGGGCGGCGGTCAGCTGCTCCCCGCCCACGGTGTCCACCACGACGTCGATGCCCTCGGGAGCGGCCTCGCCCAGTTGCTCGCCGAGCGTGCCGCCCGGGGCTCCGGGCACCACGACCGCGTCGTAGCCCAGCTCGGCGACCAGCCGGTCGGCCTTGGCGGGGGAGCGGGTGCTGCCGACGACCCTGCCGGCCCCCAGCAGCCGCGCGACGGGACCCGCCAGGGTTCCCACCCCGCCCGCCGCCCCGGTGACGAACACCGTTTCGCCTGTGCGGAGTTCGGCGAGCCGGGTGAGCGCGCCGTAGGCGGCCGCGCCCGACGAGAGGTGGGCCACCGGGGAAGGCAGCACGCCACCGACGGGGCCGCACCGGTCCGCCTCGACCAGCGCGTACTCGCGCCAGCCGAGCAGGTGGGTGACGACGTCCCCCGGCCGGAACGGGCTGCCCGCGCCCACGGCGACGACCTCGCCGACGGCGGGACCGAACATCAGGTCACCGGCGTGCACCGGCGGCAGCGGTACGCCCTCGACCTCCCCTCCGATGAGGGTCCGCAGGCCCGGGAAGACGAGGAAGTGCTGGTTGCGCACGACCACCTGTCCGGGGCCGGGAGCGCCGAGGGGCTGGGTGACGACGTCGAAGTGTTCCGGCCCGGGCAGCCCCTTCGGGGTGGCGGCGAGCTGGATCGCGCGGGTGCCGGAGGGCGGGGCGGCGGCCATGAGTACTCCTGGGACGGGGTGGCGGAGGCCGTGGCGAGCGACGGCCGGCCGTGATCGGCGCGCCGACGCTAACCCCTGACGTACGCGTCAGGGGCAAGGCGCCGACGAGCCGTCACGGACCCGGCGCGCGGGCCGCCCGCCTCGATTCCCGGCGATCCGCCGGCCGGCGGTTGACCCTCACACTGGTGTGAGTGCTCTGGGATCGTCGCCATGACGGATGACACTTCGTTCCGCGTGGGCATCGCACTCGAGGGCGTCGGCCGGCACCCGGCGTCGTGGTCGCAGTCGTCGGTGACGGATCCCGCCGAGCTCTTCACCGGCGACCACTGGGTCGGCCGGGCCAGGGAGGCGGCGTCCGGCGGCGTCGGCTTCCTCACCATCGAGGACGGTCCGACCCTTCGCACCGACCGGTTCGGCACCGCCGACGACGACACCGGCCACCGGGTCCGCGGACGCCTCGACCCGGTGGTGGTCGCCACGCTCCTGCTGGCGACGAGCGACATTCCGGAGGTCGTCGTCACGCGGAACGTGACGCACTCCAACCCCTTCCACGTGGCGGCCCAACTGGCGTCGCCGGCGGCCGTCGGGCCGGGCCGCGTGGTGTGGCGCCCGCAGGTGTCGGCGGACGCCCGCGACGCGGCCGTGGTCGGCGGTGTCCCCACACCAGCCCTCCGGCCCGAGGACGTCTACGTCCCGACCCGGATCGCGCGGCGGCTGCGGGACCTGTTCAAGGACGCCGAGGACCACGTGGGCACGGTGCGGGGCCTGTGGGCCACCTTCCCTGCGGAGGCCCTCGGCGGCGGGGGCGACGCCTTCTGGCAGCCCGGGAGGATCCGTCCGGTGACGCCGCAGGGCGGGCCGGGCCACGCGGCCGCCGGTCCGCTGACGGTGCCGGTCGCGGACCCGCCGCCGGTGGCCGTCCTGGCCCATCACGCACTCGAGCCGTACCGGCTCGCCGCCGCCGTGGCCGACCGGGTGTTCGTCACGCCGACCGACGAACACCCCCTGCCGGAGCTGCTGGAGACGCTCCACCGGGTCGAGGCCCTCACCCCGGACGCCGGACCGACCCGGGCCTACGCGGACCTCGCCATCGTGCTGGGGGACACCGACCGGCACGCGCAGGACCGGCTCACGCTGCTGAACGAGACCGCCGGCGGGCCCTGGGCGTCCGACACCGGCGTCTTCGTGGGCACGGCGGACCGCCTCGCGCACGAACTGGCCCGGTGGCGCGACGGTACCGGCCTCTTTGGGGTGCGGTTGCGGCCGGCGGTGCACTCCGAGGACGCCGGACGCGTCATCCACGACCTCCTGCCCCTGCTGCGGACGTAGGCCGGAGGGAAGGCCCCGGCCGGGGAAGCCTCAGCCGGGGACCGGTCCGGACGAGGGGCGGGGCAGGGCCCGGTGCTTCTCCACCTCGGCCAGATACTCGCTCATCGCGTCGCGGTTGCGGATCAGCACGTCGATCCGCTCGCTCAGCCTGTCCCGCTCACCCGCCAGCAGCGCCAGCATCTCCGGCGTGGCGTCCGGGAAATGGATCGACCGGGGCTTGTCCAGGCACGGCAGTATCTGCTTGATGATGCGGGTCGGCAGCCCGGCCGCCAGCAGGCCGCGGATCTGCCTGACCCGGTCCACGTACCGGTCGTCGTACTCCCGGTACCCGTTGACGCCCCGCTCCGGGACGATCAGGCCCTGCTCCTCGTAGTAGCGCAGCAGCCGGCGTGACGCCCCGGTCAGCCGCGACAGTTCACCGATGCGCATCCCGCCAGCCTAGCCACGTACCCGCTTGACCGTCACATCAATGTGAGGGTTCCAGGATTCCTCCCATGACCACCACGACACCTTCCCGGGGTGCCCGACGGGACGCCCTGCCACGGTCGGCGCTGCTGGCGCTGGGAACCGCCGTCTTCATCACCAGCCTGACCGAGACGCTGCCCGCCGGGGTCCTGCCGGAGATCTCCTCCACGACGGGCGTGAGCCCCGGTGCCGCCGGCCAGGCGGTCACCGTCTACGCGGCCGGCACCGCGCTGACCGCCGTCCCGCTCGCGGCCGCCACCGCCTCCGTCCCGCGAAAGCCCCTGCTGCTCGGCGCCATGACGGTCTTCCTGGTCGCCAACACCCTCACCTTCGCCGCGCCCGGCTACGCCGTGCTCCTCGCGGCCCGGTTCCTCGCGGGGATCGCCGCCGGCCTCGCCTGGGCGATCCTCGCGGGGTACGCCCGGGGCATCGCCCCGCCCGGACTGGAGGGGCGGGCCATCGCCGTCACGATGACCGGCATCCCGGTGGCGCTGTCGCTGGGCGTGCCCGCCGGAACCCTGGTGGGGCAGCGGGTGGGGTGGCAGGCGGCGTTCGCGGGGGTGTCGCTGGTCACCCTCGCCGTCATCGCCTGGATCGTCCGCTCCGTGCCCGCCCTGGACCGGCCGGATCCGGCGAACGCGGCGAGAGCGACCGTCCGGCGGACCCTGAAGGTCCCCGGCGTCGCGGCCGTGATGACGGTGGTCGTGACGTTCGTGCTCGGCCACACGGTCGTCCACGCCTACGTCGCGCCCTATCTCCGGCAGGCCGGCCTGGGCCGTTCCACCGACGCGGTCCTGCTCGCGTTCGGCGTGGCCTGCCTGGCCAGCATCTGGTACGTCGGGCGACGCGTCGACCAGTACCTGCGGGCGTCGGCGCTGACCGGGGCGGCACTGTTCACCCTCGCCACCGCCGCGCTCGCCGCCACGACCGCGCACCCGGTGGTCTGGGCCGCCGCCGTCGCGTGGGGGCTGGGCTGGGGCGGCATACCCACCCTGCTGCAGACCGCCGCCGGGCGGGCCGGCGCCCCCCACGGCCCGGCCGTCGCCGACACCGCCCAGGCCGTCCTCGTCACCCTGTGGAACGTCGCGATGATGCTCGGCGGCATCCTGGGGGGCGTCCTGCTCGAGGACGTCGGCGCGAAGGCGGTGGCGGCCGTGGCCGCCCTCCTCGGCGTGGTGTCCACGGCCGTCGTCGCCCTCGCGCGTCACCACGCCTTCCCCTCGCACCGGACCACGCCCTGACGGGACGACGGCGGTTCCGTCGAGGGCGGACACCGGCCAGGATCCGGTGGGGAGACCGACGGGGCACGGCCGCCCCACCGGATCACGAGCCCGGGACAGCTCCGCGATCCGCGCTTAGGCGACGGGACGAACGGAAAGAATGCATCCCGAACGGATATCCGGCCGACGGGTGCGAGGGGAGGGCCTGCCGTGGCGCTGCCGGACATGGCGCTGCCCCTGTACCTGCGCCCACGGCTGGAACCGCTGCTCAGCACCCTGCTGGACGAAGGGGCGCTGCTGCACTCCCTGGTCGACGCGCTCGGCTCCCCGCTGAACCTGCTCCTGCCCGAGCACATCACGGAGAACGCCCGCCGCTTCCGCGACGTCTACCGCAGGCACCACCTGGCAGGCCGGATCCACTTCGCGCACAAGGCGAACGGCTCCCACTGCCTGGTGCGCGCCCTCGCGGCGGCCGGCCCCTCCGTGGCCGGCGTGGACGTCGCCTCGCTGGGCGAGTTGCGGCACGCCCTGGAGTCCGGCGTCGGTCCGGACCGGATCCTGGCCACCGGACCCAAGGACCCCGAGTTCCTGTGGCTCGCCGCCCGCACGGGGACACGCGTGCACCTCGACTCGCCCGCGGAACTCGAACAACTGGCCGCACTGGTACGCGGATACGCCCTGCCCCGGGCCGAAGTGCTGCTGCGGCTCGCGGAGTTCGCGCCGACGGCCGGGTCGGGCGGGGTGCGGCTGCTGTCGCGGCGCAGCCGCTTCGGCACTCCCGTCCGCGAGCTGGAAGCGGCCCTGGACCTCGTGGAACGCCACCGGGACGCGGTGGAACTCACCGGCGTCGGATACCACCTGGACACCACCGGGATCGAGGAGAAGGCCCTCGCCCTGGAGAACTGCGTCCAGGCGCTGGACCTCTGCCGCGCCCGCGGACTGGACCCGCGCTCCGTCGACATCGGCGGCGGCTTCGGCGTCGGTTACGCCCGGGACGCCGGCGAATGGGAGCGCTGGACCACCGCGCTCGGCCAGGCGGTCCTGGGCAACCGGCCCGCCCTCACCTGGCGGGGCCACGGCTACGGCCTGCGGAACGAGGGTGGCACCCTGCGCGGATCGCCGGCCCTCTACCCGGCGCACCGCGCGTCCGCGGGCCCCGCGTACCTCGACGACCTGCTGCGCCACCCGGGCCCTTCCACCGGCCGTCCCCTCGGCTCCCTCCTGCTGGAGCACCTGTACGACCTGGACTGCGAGCCGGGCCGCGCCCTGGTGGACCAGTGCGGAGTCTCCCTGGCCAGGGTGGTGGAGGTGCGCCGGGACTCCGGGGACGTCCTGGTGCGCCTCGCGGCGAACGCCGGGGACATCGCGCTGGAGGAGCACGGTGTCCTCGTCGACCCCGTCCTCGTACCCCGGGGCGGATCCCCGGAGGAGAGCGGTGAACCGCGGGGCGGCGCCGGGGTGTTCCTGATGGGCAATCTCTGTCTGGAGGCCGACCTGATCACCCGTCGCAAGGTCTTCCTGCCCCGGCTCCCGCGCCCCGGCGACCTGCTGGCCTTCGCCAACACCGCCGGCTACGCGATGGACTTCCACGCCCACCGGGCCCAACGGCAGCCCGTGGCCCGCACGGTCGCCGTCACCCGCGAGGGAACCTCCTGGCGGTGGTGCCCGGACGAACGGTACTGGCCGATCAGCCCGTCGGGAGGGAGCGCGTCATGAGGTACGACAGCATCGTCGAGGCCATCGGCAACACGCCGCTGGTGCGCATCGACCCGGCCGTGCACGGCCTCGGCCACATCGACCTCTACGCCAAGCTCGAGATGCTCAACCCCTTCGGATCGGTCAAGGACCGGGCCGCCTGGAACATGGCACGCGACCGGCTGGTCACGGCCGCCGACGGCGGCGCGACGGTGGTGGAGCTGTCCAGCGGCAACACCGCGAAGGCGCTGGCGCTGCTCGCCGGCCTGCACGGCCTGCCGTTCAAGAGCGTCACCAACCGGATGCGGGTCCCCGAGATCAAGGAACTCCTCCTCCTGCTGGGGGCCGAGATCGAGGAACTCCCGGGACGGAGCGAATGCCTGGACCCGACCGACACCGAGGACCCGCTCACCCGGTTCCACCAGGCGCTGGCCGAGGAGGGCGGCGCCTACCTGCACACCGACCAGTACTTCAACCCGCGCAACACCGAGGCGCACAGCACCGGGACCGGTCCCGAGATCGTGAAGGACCTCGACGGCAGGGTGCCCGACTGGTTCATCGCCTGCGTGGGGACCGCCGGTTCGTCGACCGGGGTGGCCCGGGTGCTGCGCGAACACGACCCGCGGGTGGGGGTGGTGGGGCTCGTCGCGGACAAGTCGGACTTCATCCCCGGCATCCGCACCCTCGACGAGGTGCACCAGGTCGGCCTGTTCGACCCGGCGACGTACGACACCATCGAGCCGGTGACCTCCGACGAGGCCATCGACGGCATGCTCACCCTGATCCGCCGCTGCGGTCTCCTCTCCGGGCCGACCGGCGGCGCCGCCTACCACGGCGCCGTCCGCCACCTCCGTCCGCTGGACGCGCGGCTGACCGAGCGGCGCACCGCCGTCTTCATCGTCTGCGACCGGGCCGAGAGCTACCTGAGCTACGTCCGGCAGCGCCGTCCCGAACTCCTTGGACGGCCCCCGCGGAAGAACTCGGTGGAGAGCCTCGGGGCCGAGGAGACGGCCCGGCTCGCGAAGGAGACCACGGTCGAGGAGGCCCGCCGCCGGCTCTCCGAGCAGGCGCCGCCCCTGGTGGTCGACCTGCGCGGCCCGCACGCCTACGCCGCCCTGCACATCGAGGGATCCGTGAACATCCCCGACGAGCTCTTCGCCGAACTCGTGCGCGGCGGCCTGCCGTTCGCCCGCAGCCGGCCGGTCCTGCTGGCCTGCCCCGTCGGTGAACGCTCGGCCCGCTACGCCGCCCTGCTGACCCGCATGGGCCACCCCGACGTCCGCAGTCTGGCCGGCGGCGTCGTCGCCTGGCGGGACTCCGGCGGGCCGCTGGTCCGGGACTGAGCCGTGCCGTCACCCGCCTACGATCCCGAGCGCGAGCTGAAGGACCTGGAGCCCTGGCAGCGCGAGTTGCGCGAGCAGTTCCCCATCATCACCGGCAACTCCCACCTCGCCTACCTGGACAGCGCGGCCACCGCGCAGAAGCCGCAGGCCGTCCTCGACGCCGTCCACACCTACCTGACCACCACCAACGCCAACGCGGCGCGCGGCGCCTACCTCTGGGCCAACCGCACCACGGAGCTGGTGGAACGCACCAAGGACGTGGTCCGCCACTTCCTGGGGGACCCGGAGGCCGGCCGCCGCGACGCCCGCTCGGGCGTCCATTTCACCGGCGGCACCACCGACGGCCTGCGGGCCGTCGCCCGCGACTGGCTGGCCGGCCGGCTCACCGACGGAGACGTGATCCTGGTCCCGGCGGCCGACCACCGGGCCAACCACGAACCGTGGCTGGAGGTGCAGCGGCTCCTCGCCGCCCGGGGCGTCCACATCACGGTCCGGGAACTGCCGTACCAGGAGAGCTCCGGCGACTACGACCACCGCGCGTTCCCCGGCGTGGTGGACCCGCGGACCCGGTTCGTCGCCGCCACCCACGTGCACCACGTCCACGGCGGCGACATGAACGTCCACCGCATCCGCGAGGCAGTCGGCCCCGACGTGCCGATCTGCCTGGACGCCGCTCAGAGCGTCGGCCACCTGCCCCTCTCGGTGGCCCGCCTGGACGTGGACTTCGTCGTGTTCTCCGGCCACAAGGCCCTGGCCCTGCCCGGGGTCGGGGCCGTGTGGTCGCGCGACACACGTGGGCCCGCCTTCCGCCCCGGAGGATGGCAGGGGACCCCGAACACGGTGGGGATCGCCTCCCTGGAGGCAGCGCTGCGCTGGCTCGACGCCGCGGGCACGGACCGGATCGACCGCTGGACCACCGCCCTCGCGGCCCGGCTGACCGACGCGCTCCGCCGCCTGCCCGCCTACCAGGTGCTCGGCTGCCAGGCGGGGCTGGCAGCCGGGGCGGCCGTCCAGCGGCGCCACGGCATCGTGACCTTCCGCCACCGCGACATCCCCTCCGACGACCTCGGCTTCATCCTGGACAGCCACGGCCTCATGGTGCGGGCCGACGACCTCTGCCAGGCGGGGAGAACCGACGGGCAAGGATCGGTCCGGGTCAGCGTGCACGTGTACAACACGGTTCAGGAGATCGACCGCCTGCTGACCGTTCTTGGCGAACTCGCGTGACAGGCCCCGCGCTGCGAAATGGAAACCGTTTGCAGCAGTAGATTGCCCGCAGCCGCGGACACCTCGGGAACGCGGCGCTGCGGAAGGGCGAGAACGGGCGCAATGGGCGTGAGCATGTCGACGGCGCGGCGGTGGGTGGAGCGCTGGGAGCTGCAGCAGCAGCGCTACGCGGTCGACCGCGAGACGCGGTTCACCGTGATCACCGACGTGGTCCAGAACGTGGTCCAGGAGGCGGTCCAGGACGTCGTCGAGGACGTCGTCGAGGACCGGGCGGAGAACGCGGCGGGGGACCCGGCGTGCGGCGTCGCGGGGGACCCGGCGCACGACGCGGCGGGGGAGCGGGGGCGGCCGCTCCTGCTGGACCTGGGATGCGGCCCGGGCTCCCTGGCCGCCAGGCTCGCCGCGCGCCTGCCCCACGCCGAGATCGTCGCCGTGGACATGGACCCGCTGCTCCTGGAACTCGGCCGCACCCACCGCCCGGACGCCGCCCGCTACGTGGACGCCGTGATCGGGGCCGAGGGCTGGACGGACGCCCTGGCCCTGGACCGTCCGCTCGACGCCGCCGTCTCCACCACCGCGCTGCACTACCTGCCGGAGGCCGCCCTCCTGGCCGTCTACCGGGAGCTCGCCCGGCGGATACGCCCGGGAGGGGTACTGGTCAACGGGGACCACTTCCCCGCCGACGACCCGTGGCGCGGGCGTCTCGCCACCGCCCTGGGGCGCCGGTTCGCGGAACGGTCCCGTACCGGCGGCCACGACGACTGGGAGTCCTGGTGGCGGGGCGCCGCCCGGGAGCAGGAGTTCGCCGGGCTGCTGGAGCTGCGGGAGCGCCGGCGGGCGGCTCTCGGGGGATCCGCGGGCGAGGGCAACGGCCTGGGGGCGGCCCGCCACGCGGCCCTCCTGCGCCGGGCGGGATTCGCCCGCGCGGGCCTGGTGTGGCAGTACGGGGACAGCGGTGTCCTGGTGGCCCGGAAGGAGTGACACCACGGACCCCGCGCCCCGGAAGGAGGTTCCCCCGGGACGCGGGACGTGGAATCGGAATCGCGGCCGCACCCGCGCCTGCCCGGCCGCCGAGGACGCCGCGGCGGCCGGCGGCAAGCAGCGGCAAGCAGCGGCGATCCGCGGCGATCAGCGGAGGTCGATCGCCGTCCACGACACCGGCGGCAGCTCGATCGTGAGGACGCCGTCCGCGAGCGCCGCGGTGGTGTTCGCGGACGGGGACACCCGGTCCTGCTCGGCCGCCGTGTTCTTCGCGTACACGTCGGCGTCGGCGAGCGTGAGCGCCTCGGCGACCCGCGAGGACCCGAGGCCGCGTACGTCGATCGTGACCTGGGCCGCCTCCCGCAGGTCGCGGTTGACCAGGAACACCGCGGCCCGGTCCTCGTCGGCGGTCGCGACCGCGTCGACGACGGACGCCTCGCCGTGGCGCGCCGTCTCGTACACCGGCGACTCGATCACGGGCCGGATCACCTCGCCGGAGGCGAGCCGGCTGGTGATCGAGAACGGGTGGAAGGTCGTCTGCCGCCAGGCCGGGCCCCCGGGCTCCGTCATGATCGGCGCGATCACGTTCACCAGCTGGGCGAGCGACGCCGAGGTGACGCGGTCGCTGCGCTTGAGCAGCGTCATCAGCAGGTTGCCGACCACCACGGCGTCCGCCACCGTGTAGACGTCCTCGAGCTGCCGGGGCGCGTGGCGCCACTCGGTCTCGTCCTTCTGCGACTCCTGGTGCTCCTTGAGGTACCAGACGTTCCACTCGTCGAAGGAGATGTCGATCCTCTTCCTCGAGCGCTTCTTGCCCCCCACGTGGTCGGCGGTCGCGACGACGGTGTCGATGAAGAAGTCCATGTCGACCGCGGAGGCGAGGAAGGAGCCGAGGTCGCCGTCGAGCTCCTGGTAGTACGCGTGGCAGGAGATGTAGTCGACGTGCTCGTAGCTGTGCTCGAGCACCGTGCGCTCCCAGTCGCCGAAGGTCGGCATGCCGGACCCGGAGGAGCCGCAGACGACCAGTTCGAGGTCCTTGTCGGCCGTCTTCATCGCGGCGGCGGTCCGGGCGGCGATCTTGCCGTAGTCGTCCGCCGTCATGAAGCCGGTCTGCCAGGGGCCGTCCATCTCGTTGCCGAGACACCACATCCGCACGTTGTGCGGCTCCGGCGTGCCGTTGGCGATGCGCAGGTCCGACAGGGCCGTGCCGGACGGGTGGTTGGCGTACTCGAGCAGGTCCAGGGCCGGGAGGATGCCCCGGGTGGCGACGTTGACCGCGAGCATCAGCTCGGAGCCGGTGAGCTTGAGCCACCTGGCGAACTCGTCGAGGCCGACCTGGTTCGACTCGAGCGAGTGCCAGGCGAGGTCACGGCGCACCGGGCGCTTCTCGCGCGGGCCGACCGAGTCCTCCCAGCGGAAACCGGAGACGAAGTTGCCGCCCGGGTAACGGATCGTCGTACTGCCGAGCTCCCTGACGAGTTCGACGACGTCCATGCGGAAGCCGTCCTCGTTCGCGCTCGGGTGCTCCGGCTCGTAGATCCCGGTGTACACGCAGCGGCCGAGATGCTCGACGAACGAGCCGAAGGTACGGCGCCGGACGGGGGCGACGACGGCCTTCCGGTCGAGCTCGATGTGGACGCGGGGCATTGCGGTGGTCCTTCCTGGGCGGCGCGGCCGCGGTGTGCGGGGCGCCGCCACGGTGAACGGGGCCTGCCCCTGCCGCGAGGGACGCGGCAGGGGCAGGCGTGGAACGGTCCGGAGCGGATCCCTGCGGGCTCAGCCCTTCACGGCGCCGGTCAGGCCGCCGACGATCTTCTTCTCGAAGACCGAGAAGAAGATCAGGGCGGGCAGCATGGCGAGCGAGGTGAACGCGAGGATCTTCGCGGTGTCCTGGGAGTACTGCGAGGCGGACAGCGCCTGGACGCCGAGCGGCAGGGTGTAGTTGGCCTGCGAGTTCAGCACGTACAGCGGCAGGAGGTAGTTGTTCCAGCTGCCGAGGAAGCCGAGGATGCTGACCGTGACCACGCCGGGCGTCGACAGCGGGATCACCATCCGGAAGAAGAACCCGAGCCGGCTCGTACCGTCGATCGACGCGGCCTCCTCGAGCTCCTTGGGGATGGCCTTGAGGAACGGCACCAGGATGATGACGGTCGTCGGCAGACCGAACGCGATCTGCGGGATGATGATGCCCAGCAGGTTGTCGATCAGGCCCAGGTTCTTGATCATGATGTACAGCGGCGTGATCGCGATGACCAGGGGGAACATCAGGCCCGCCGCGAACAGCGAGTACATCGCGCCCTTGAACTTGAACTCGTAGCGCGCGATCACGAAGCTCACCATCAGGCCGAGCACCACGATGCCCGCCGTGCTCGCCAGACCGACGGCGATCGAGTTGGCGAACTGGCCCCAGAACGTCTGCGTCGAGAGGACGTCCGTGTAGTTGCCGACGGACCACGGGCTCGGCAGCCCCGACGGGTCCGTGGTGAACTGCGAGTTGGTGCGGAACCCGCCGAGCACGATGAACAGCACCGGCGCGATGCACGCCACGATGAACAGCAGCGCGACGAGGTAGGTGAAGGGGTTGCCCCACTTCTGCTTGACCTGGTCGCCGCCACGGTCGGGGCGCCTGCGTCGTGCGATCCCCGTGAGGTTCGCGGACTTTGCGGTCGTCGCGCTCATCGGTCGCCTCCTTCGGTGACGGCGCCCTGCAGGTCACGGCGCAGGACGAAGCGCTGGTAGAACAGCGCGACGACCATCGAGATCACGAACATCACGACCGCGATGGCGCTGCCGTAGCCGAAGTTGGCCGCGTTACGGCCCTCGGCGACCATGTAGATCGCCATCGTCGACGTTCCCGCGGTTCCCGCGATGTACGGGCCCCAGATGATGAAGACGAGGTCGAACAGCTGAAGCGATCCGATGATCGACAGGAAGCCCCAGATGCGGATCGTCGGGCCCAGCAGCGGAAGCGTGATGCGGCGCTGGATCTGCCAGTAGGAAGCGCCGTCGATCTCCGCGGCCTCGAAGAGCTCGTCGGGTATGGACTGCAGGCCGGCGAGCATCAGGATCACCGCGAACCCGATGTACTTCCAGGTGATGATGGCCATCAGCGTCCACAGCGCCAGATCCGGGTCGGACAGCCAGTCGTGCTGCCAGGACTCCAGCCCGAGCTTGCCCAAGAGGTCGTTGACGGCGCCGTTGGACTGCAGCAGCAGACCCCAGCCGGTGCCGACGATGATCTCGGAGATGACGTAGGGCACGAAGATCAGGATGCGGATGATCGAGCGTCCGCGGATCTTCTGGTTGAGCAGGAGTGCGAGGCCGATCGCCAGCGGTCCCTGGATCAGGAGGGAGAGGACCACGATCAGCAGGTTGTGCGTCAGCACCTCGTGGAACGCCGGATCGGTGAGGATCAGCTTGTAGTTGTCGAACCCCACCCAGTCGGTCGGGTCTCCATAACCCTTCCACCGGTAGAAGCCGTAGTACGCGGCGAGTGCCACGGGGAAGATCACAAATGCGAGGAAGACGATGATCGCCGGTCCGGAGAGAATCGCGATCTCGAGTCGCATCCGGGCACGGCCACTGCGGCGGCGTCCAGCCGCTCGCGGTGAAGCCGGGGACGCGGACTTGCCCGCGTCCCCGGCTTCAGGCGTGCCCTGCGACTGACGGCCGGAGGCCGTTTCAGTACCCAGGGTGTCGCTCATGGTTCTTTACTCAGCCCTTCGCGGCAGCCGCGTTGGTGTTCTTGGCGATGTCCTCGGGCGAGCCCTTGCCGGCCATCAGGTTCACGACGGCGGTGTTCATCGCGTTGCCGGCGTTCTGGCCGTACTGGGTGTCGAGGAACATGACGGAGTAGGCGGCCTTGTTGAAGGCCTCCAGCGCCGAGACGTTGTAGGAGTCGGTGACGACGCCCTGGGCCTCCTTGTTCACCGGGATGGTGCTGAAGCCCTTGGCGTACTTCTCCTGCTCCTCCTTCGTGGCGAGCCACCGGAGGAACTCGAAGGCCTCCTTCGGCGCGGCCTTCGCGACCGAGTAGCCGTCGCTGCCGCCCATGATGGCGCTGGGGTCACCCTGACCGCCCTCCACGGCGGGGAAGGGGAACCAGCCGAGGTCCGGGAGCGGCTTCTTGTCCGGGGTGAGACCCGCGATCACGCCCGGGTTCCAGTTGCCCATGAGCTCCATGCCCGCCTTGTGGTTGGCGAGCATGCCCGCCGACGAACCGGCGCCCTGCTGGGCGGGGGTCGTCAGGTAGCCCTTCTGGAACGGCTCGACCTTGAGGAACTTCTGCAGGTCCTCGCCGGCCTTGGTCCAGCACGGGTCGTCGAACTTGAGCTCGGCGCCGGCCTTGTTGATCGCGTCCTCGCTACAGTGGCGCAGGGCGAAGTTGTAGTACCAGTGCGCGGCCGGCCACGCGTCCTTGGCGCCGACCGCGATCGGGGCGACGTCGATCTTCTTCAGCTTGGCGATGGCGTCCTCGAGCTCGGCCATCGTGGTCGGCGTCGACTTGATGCCGGCCTTCTCGAAGAGGTCCTTGCTGTAGTAGATGCCCTCGGGCTGCGTGGACAGCGGGACGGCGTAGACCTTGCCGTCGATCGTCGCGCCGGCGACCTGCGCGCCCGCGTTCGTCTTGTCCTGGTCGTTGAAGGGCAGCTCCTGGAGCTGGCCGGCCTCGACCATGGCGCGCATCTTGCCGCCACCACGCTGGAGGAAGATGTCCGGCGCGGAGTTGGAGTTGAGCGCGGTCTGCAGCTTGCCGTCGAAGTCCTCGTTCTGGACCGTCTGCAGCTTGATGGTGACCTTCGGGTTCGCCGCCATGTACTCCTTGACGGCGGTCTTCCAGAACTCCTCGCCCGGACCGGGGGAGGCGTTCTCCCACACGGTCAGCGTGACCTTGCCGCCCTCCGCCGCGTTGTCGTCGGCCTCGCCGTTGCCGGCGCAGCCGGTGGCAGCGAGAGCGATACCCAGGCCGACCGCGAGGGCCGTCGTGGTGCGTGTCTTCCTCGTCATCATGGCAACTTCCTGATCAGTCGTAATCAACGCAAGGAGCGTCAAGGGCGTGCGATAGGTCATGGGCCTGCTGGGTGGTGCCAAGAACTGCGTGCGCGTCGATCGGGTTGATCAAGCGACAGGCTGGTCGTGACGGCTTGAGACCTGATCGCGGCGCGCAATTTCCGTGCTTCCCGCTCCAGGCATGCGGGTGTGCACGTGCCAGGCAGACGGGGGGTGACCGCGAGGGGTGATTTTCGTTACGGAGGGTTGCGATCGCACGAGAGTATGCGCTCGGCGCGGAGCGGCAGTCAATGACTAATGTTCCGAAAATTCCTCGAAACTTATGATCGGTTGCCGGGGTCCGTCGCCGAAACATTTCGAAGCCTTCCCTCGATCGGCACACAGACCCGCTGGTGGGCGCAGCCTGCGCCTTCCCTCGCCGAGGGCCTGGCCGGTGAGGTCGGGGCCGGTGCCGGCAACCCTCGTGCTTGCGCAAGATCAGTGGTGAAAGATCGACCGTTGCCTGGGCATCTCCGGGCACATGTGAGCGCTAACACCGGTCAGCCCTCCTGTTCGGCAAGCGTTTCACCCTTGCGATTACTGGGCTCCCTGCCACCGCCGCCGCTTCCGGCACAGTCGACGCACGCCCCTTGCTCCGAGAACTGTTAGCGCTCACACTGACTGCCGAACGCCGGACGGATGCCGGACGGACGCAGGGCCCTCGCAGGGCCCACGCCGGGCCCCCACAGGGATCCACGTCCGCCGCACCCCGGTCCCGCCGTGGCGGCGCCACGGCGCAACGGCCCGGCGCTCCCCCCACCGAACCGGCTTCCCTCCGGCGCCCGCGCCGGGCGGAAGTCGAAACCTTTAGGAGGCAGAGATGGCACCAGCAAAGGTCTTACCCGCGCGCCTGCTGTGGCGATGGCGGAGAGGAACGGTCGCGATCGCCGTCACCGCCCTGCTCGCCGGGCTGTGCCTGACCCTCGGCAGCACCCCGGCGTCGGCCGCCACGGTCGACACCGGCGCCACGTACGTCCTCGTCAACCGCAGCAGCGGCAAGGCGCTGGATGTGTACAATCTGGCCACCGGCGACGGCGCCCGCATCGTCCAGTGGGCGCGCAACGACCAGGCGCAGCAGCAGTGGCAGTTCGTGGACTCCGGGAGCGGTTACTATCGGCTCAGGTCGAAGCACTCCGGCAAGGTCCTGGACGTCTACAACTGGTCGTCCTCCGACGGTGGGCAGATCGTGCAGTGGCCCGATCTGAACGGCGCCAACCAGCAGTTCCGTCTCGCCGACTCCTCGGACGGGTACGTGCGTCTGATCAACCGCAACAGCGGCAAGGCGTTCGGCCCGGAGAACGCCTCCACCGGTGACGGCGCGAACATCGTCCAGTCCACCGACACCGGCGCCGGCCACCAGCAGTGGCAGCTGGTCAAGGTGGGCGGCAGCACCACGCCGCCGGGCGGCACGTGTTCGCTGCCCTCGTCGTACCGGTGGTCCTCGACGGGTGCGCTGGCGCAGCCGAGGAGCGGGTGGGTGTCGTTGAAGGACTTCTCCGCGGTGAAGCACAACGGCAAGTACCTGGTCTACGGGTCGTACTCGACGGGTTCGTCGTACGGTTCGATGGCCTTCAGCCAGTTCACGAACTGGTCGGACATGGCCTCGGCGGGCCAGAACGCGATGAGTCAGGCCGCGGTGGCGCCGACGTTGTTCTACTTCGCGCCGAAGAACATCTGGGTGCTGGCCTACCAGTGGGGTTCGGCGGCGTTCATGTACCGCACGTCGAGCGACCCGACGAACCCCAACGGGTGGTCGGCGCCGCAGGCGCTGTTCACGGGCAGCATCTCCGGTTCCGACACCGGTCCGATCGACCAGACGCTGATCGCCGACGGTCAGAACATGTACCTGTTCTTCGCCGGTGACAACGGCAAGATCTACCGGGCGAGCATGCCGATCGGGAACTTCCCGGGCAGCTTCGGTTCCTCGTACACGACGATCATGAGTGACACCAAGGCCAACCTGTTCGAGGCGGTGCAGGTGTACAAGGTGCAGGGGCAGAACCAGTACCTGATGATCGTGGAGGCGATGGGCGCCAACGGGCGTTACTTCCGTTCCTTCACGTCCTCGAGCCTGAGTGGTTCGTGGACCCCGCAGGCGGCCTCCGAGAGCAACCCGTTCGCGGGCAAGGCCAACAGCGGCGCGACCTGGACCAACGACATCAGTCACGGCGACCTGGTCCGCAGCAACCCCGACCAGACCATGACCATCGACCCCTGCAACCTCCAGCTCCTGTACCAGGGCAAGGCGCCGAACTCGGGCGGCGACTACAACGCGCTGCCCTACCGGCCGGGCGTCCTCACCCTCCAGCGCTGACCCACACGGTCCAGGTGATCGCACCGTGCGCGCACCGGACGCCGGGGGCCCTTCCAGCGTCTCGCCGGAGGGGCCCCCCGCCCCGCGCGCCCCAGAGCCCCGCTGCCGGGCGCCGACGGCTCACCGCGCCGCGGGCACCCGCCCGGGTGGCGTCGGCGTCCAGGCGGGCCGTCACGAGGGGCGGCGGTCCAGGGTGTAGCGCCGCTGGAACCAGAGGGCGGCGGCCATCAGCGCGGCCGGTACGGCGGTGAAGCCGGCGAGCAGCGCGGTCGTCGCCGAGCCGGGCTGGGTGACGTGCTCACCGGCGGTGCTGGAGACGAAACCGCCCAGCGCCAGGACGGCCGAGTACAGGTACGGTCCGACGGCGGTGCCGGTCGCCTCCGTCGCGGTCCACATCCCGGTGTACGCGCCCGCCTTCGCGGATCCGGACGCCTCCGCCGCCGCGACGACGTCGGGCACCATCGAGAAGGCGAACAGCTGCAGCCCGGCGAACGCGATGCCCATCACCATCACCACGACGGCGGTGACGGCCACGCCGGGCGCCCCGCCGAGCACCGCACCCAGCAGGAGGGCCAGGGAGCCCGCCGCGAAGGCGGCCTGGGAGAGCAGCAGCCCGCGCTGCTTGCCGAAGCGCCGCGACCAGGCGGTCCACAGCGGGCCGGCGAACAGCGCCGGGGCGAGGAACAGGCCCATCAGCAGGGCGGTGAGCCCGGAGTTCTCGAAGACGTACTCGGTGAAGTAGGGCAGCGCGGCGAGGAACAGGTGCGTGGTCGTTCCGGTGAACAGGTACGACAGCACCAGCGCGCGGTAGTCCCGGTCCCGCCAGGCCAGCCGCAGGTCGGCCAGGGTGGAGTGGCCGCCCGCCCCGTCGGGCGCGCGGACGCCGCAGCCGTCGGTGAGCCGGCGCACCCCGGACAGCGCGACCAGCGACGTGACGGCCATGACCGTCGCGAGCAGGAGCGCCATGCGGGTGTAGTCGCCCCGGCCCCCGGCGGCGGTCAGGGCGGGCGCGGCGACGCCGGCGCACAGCAGCCCCACGGTCAGGCAGAGCATGCGGAACATGAAGACCCGCGTCCGCTCGTGGTACCCGACCAGCAGGTCGGAGGCCGTGGTGAGGTACGGCACCTGGAAACCGGCGAAGAGCAGGTTGCCCACCACGAACCAGCAGCCCACCCAGAGCGCCGCGGACCCGCCGGTGAGGGCGGACGGCACGCTGAACATCGCGACCATGGCGGCCCCGAGCAGCACACCGGAACGCATCATCCGGCGGCGGTGGCCGAACCGGACCGCCTCCCGGTCGGAGCGCGAGCCGAGGAACGGGTGGACGACGATGTCCACGACCTTGGGCAGCAGCAGGGTCAGCCCGGCGAGGAAGGCGGGCACGCCCAGGACGTCGGTGAGGAAGTAGAGGAGCAGCAGCCCGGGCACGGTGACCCAGACCCCCATGCCCAGCGAGCCGGCGGCGTAGGCGGCCAGGGGACCACCGCCCGCCCGCGCCCCGGTCGTGGCGGCCGGCGCGACCGGGGCGCTCACGCGCCGCTCCTGTGCCGCTCGACCACGCCGGCCGCGAGCGGCGCCCCGTCGAAGGCGCCGGCCCTGGCCCGGGCGGTGAGGGTGCGGGCCACGACCCGGTCGGTGACGGCGGGCAGGTGGCGGGCCAGGAAGAACTCCACCGCGCCCTTGCGGGTGGTGGTCACGTCCCGTCGCGGACGCCTGGCCAGCGCGGCCCGCTCGATGGCGTCGACCACGCCCTCGAGCGGCTCGTACACGCTCATGCCCTCCAGCGACAGCCCGGCCTCCTTCGTGGAGTCGTGGATGGGGCTGCGCACCGCGGACGGATACACGCAGCTGACCGAGACGTGCGTGCCGAGTTCCAGGCGCAGCGCGTCGGCGTACGCGACCATGGCCCGCTTGGAGGCCCCGTACGCCGCGGCGAGCGGCAGTTGCATGGCCGCCATCCTGGAGGTCACCATCACCACCCGGCCCCGCCCGGCCACCAGGGCGCCGACGCAGGCGGCGGTCACCCGCCAGGTGCCGAGGAGGTTGATCTCCAGCTGGCGGAGCACCTCGGTTCCGGGGGGCAGCTCCGCGGGCGCGGGACCGCCGATCCCGGCGTTGTTCACCAGGACGTCGAGTCCGCCCAGGCGGGAGAGGGCGTCCGCGACGGCGGACCGCACGCTCCGGTCGTCGGTGACGTCGCAGCGGACGACGTCGAACGGCTCGTCGCCGGAGGGCCGCAGGTCGAGGCCGACCACGTGCGCACCGGCGCGTGCCAGCCGCTCGCCGAGGGCGCGCCCGATGGTGCCCGAGGCGCCCGTGATCAGGAAGCGCCGCCCGCGGGGGTCGTGGCGTCGGTCGAGGAAGAAGAGGGTCATGCGTGGGCCTTCGTAGCAGGGGTGTGGACGGTGGCGCCGCGGGCGGCCCGGCGGACACCCGCCCGGATCTCCCGGGGCAGCGCGGAGACGTACTGGTCGAAGTCGACGCGCATCATCGGCCGTTTGTCCCCCCACCGCCGGACGGCCGCGGTGTGGGCGCGGCGGACCGCCGCGCGCTGCTCGGCCGGTGACGGCAGGGCGTAGCGGCCGCCGAGGTAGGCGGCCACGAGCTTGGCCTGCGCCTCCACGACCGGCAGTGCCGCGCCGGTGGACTGCATGAGGCCGACGAAGGCCAGCGTCGGGTCGTCGAGGTGGAAGACGCGCTGGTACAGCGGCATCGCCTCGGGGTCCTCACCGGTCCGGTCGCGGTCCAGGAACGGGAGGGTCACCCGGTAGCCGGTCGCCCACACGATCACGTCGACGTCCTCGACGGTGCCGTCGGTGAACACCACCCTGCCGCCGTCGAGCCGCTCGACGCCGGGCCGGGCGACGACCTCCCCGTGGGTGAGGCGGTGCAGGATCGTGTCGCTGATGGTGGGGTGGTCCTGGAAGAGGCCGCCGGCGGGCCTCGGCAGCCCGTACTTCTCGGGGGTGCCCACCGCCAGCCGCAGCGCGGCCTGCGCGACCCTCTGGCGGATGCGCCACGGCAGTACCGCGAGTGCCTTGCCGGTCAGGTCCGAAGGGCGGCCGAAGAGGTACTTGGGGACGATGTGCGTGCCGTGCCGGGCCGAGAGCAGGACCGGCCCGGCACTGACGTACGACGCGTCGACGGCGATGTCCATGGCGGAGTTGCCCATCCCCACGACCAGCACCCGCTTGCCGGCGAACGGGCCGGGGTCGCGGTAGTCGTGGGCGTGGAGCTGCAGGCCGTCGAAGTGGCCCGGATACGCCGGGGACGGCCACTTCGGGTCCCGGTTGTGCCCGTTGGCCACCACCACGGCGTCGTAGTCCTTCGTCACGGTGGCGTCCCCGGCCTCCATGCCGACCCGCCAGGCGGGTCCGGAGCGGCGGACGGCGGTGACGGTGGTGCCGAACCGGATGTGCCCGGTGACCTGGAAGGCGTCGGAGTACCGCGCGAGGTACTCGGCGACCCGGGCGGCCGACGGGTAGTCCGGCCACCCGGCCGGCATCGGGAAGTCGGCGAACTCGGTACGGCCCTTGCTGGTGTTGAGGTGCAGGCTGTCGTAGGCCGGGGACGACCCGTCGGCGCCGCCCTCGGCCCACAGTCCGCCGGGGCGGTCGCCCCGCTCCAGGACGGTGACCTCCGCACCTTCGTCCAGCAGCGCCTTCGCCGCGGCCAGCCCCGCGGCCCCCGCACCGATCACCGCCACCCTCGTCGCGTCCATGCGCGGTCCTCCTCACTCGAGGGCGGTCATTCAATCGAATGATGGAGAGCGCGACAACCCCTCCCCACCTCCTCTTTTCCTCCCCGGCGACTGATTGAATTCGATCCGCGGCCTCGGGTAGCCTCGGCCGCATGAGCGCTCAGCCGGACGACGGTTCCAGTCGCGAACGCATCCTGGCGGCGGCCACCCGGCTGTTCGCCGAGCGCGGCTACGACGCGACCAGCACCCGTGCCATCGCGGAGGCCGTGGGACTCAACATCGCGACGGTCGCCTACCACGTGGGCGGGAAGGCGGAGCTCTACCTCGCGGTGATGCGCCGGGCGCACCTGGCCCAGCGGGAGGTGGTCGCCGCCGCCCTGGAGCAACTGCACACGTGCGGCGCGTCGGAGACGGAGACCAGGGCCGCGCTGCTCGGCTTCGTCGACGCCTACCTGACCTTCTGCATGAACCGTCCCGAGGTCCCCGCGCTGTGGATGCGCCGGTGGCTGTCGGAGGGGGCCGACCTGGCCGAGATCGAGTCGGAGTTCGCCGGCCCGCTCATCACCGAGGTCGCCGCCTCGGTACGGGAGGTGCTCGACCGCGTCGGCCTCGGCTCAGGGGTCGACGTCGAGATGCTGGTCTTCACGATCGTCTGGACCGCGCACTCCTTCGGCCAAGCGGGCATCATCGATCCGACGGGGCGTCGGCTCGGCCCGCGTGACCTGGCCGTCCTCGACCGGTTCCGCCGCCACCTGCACGACATCGTGACCAGCGTGCTGGACCGCGGCGCCGGCGGCGGCGAGCGGATCCGCTGACGGACGCCGGCGGGCGCGGCCGCTCATGGCCCGCCGGCCCGCGCGCTCACCGCCCGCTCACCGTCTGCCCGCCCGCGCACGGCCGAGGGTCACTCCGCTGGCGATGACCCCGATGTGGCTGAACGCCTGCGGGAAGTTGCCCATGAACTCGCCCGTGGACGGATGGATCTGCTCCGAGAGGAGTCCGGTCGTGCCGGCCCGCGCGCACAGGGACACGTACAGCTCCTCGGCCTCGTCCAGCCGGCCCTGGCCGACCAGGTTGTCGACCAGCCAGAAGCTGCACAGCAGGAACGCCCCCTCGTCACCGTCGAGCCCGTCGGGGGACTCGTCGTGCAGGTAGCGGTAGAGCAGCCCGCCGCCCGCCGAGAGACGCTCGGCCACGGCGGCCGTCGTCGCCACCATCCGCGGATGGTCCACCGGGACGACCCCGCGGAGCGGCAGGGCGAGCAGGCTGGCGTCCACGGCGCCCCCGCCGGAGAGGGACACGCTCAGGGTCTTCGCGTCCTCGTCCCAGGAGCGGTTCAGGATCAGTTCACGCAGCTCGTCGGCCGCGGCCCGCCACTCCTCGACGCGTCCCGGCAGCCCGTGCCGCTCGGCGATGCGCACCGCCCGGTCCAGGGCCACGTGGCACAGTCCCGCCGAGTAGGTGAAGGCGTCACCCTCGTTGCGCACCTCCCAGATGCCCTGGTCCGGCTCGCGCCAGGCGGTGGCCGCCTGGTCCGCGAGCCCGGCCAGACTGGACCACAGGCCGGGCTGGATCTCGCCGCCTGCCAGCAGCCACTGGTCGGCGCAGTCCAGGATCTCGCCGTAGACGTCGTGCTGGCGCTGGTCGGTCGCGCCGTTGCCCCAACGCACGGGGGCCGAGCGCCGGTAACCCTCCAGCTCGCCGTCCACCATCTCGTCGGGGACCGCGAGCCCGTCGAGGGTGTACATGATGCGGGGCCGTCCACTCTGCTCGAACGCGTCGAGGACCCAGCCGAGGAACGAGTCGGCCTCGCCCTGGAAGCCGATGCGCCGCAGGGCGAACACGGCGAAGGCCGCGTCCCGGATCCAGGCGTAGCGGTAGTCCCAGTTGCGGATGCCGCCGATGGGGGCGGGGAGGGAGGAGGTGGGTGCGGCGACGAGCGAGCCGTTGGACCAGTCGTCGCACATCTTCAGGCTGAGCGCGGCCCGCCTGACCAGGGGCTCCTCCGGGCCCTCGTAGGTGAACCCCGTCATCCAGCGACGCCACGCCTCACCGGTGGCGGCGAGCATGGCATCGGTGTCGAAGCGGTGATGACGGTGGAAGCGCCCCCAGGAGAGGACCAGGTCGAGACGGTCGCCCTCCCGCATGTCGTAGCTGTTGCGCAGTCCCTCGAGGGGCCGGCTGCCGCGCAGGTGCAGCCGCAGCCCTCGCTGCCGGTAGGGCCGCACCTCGACCCCGCTGAACAGGGCCCGCGCCTGCGCGCCGCCCCTGGGCCGAAGATCCGCCCGCAGCCGGACGTGGCCGGAGAGGACCTGGGCCGAACGCACGAGCTCGGCGCGCCCGGCGGGAGTGTCGTCGGTGAGGTCGGCGCCCGGGCGGAGCGTGAGGGCGTCCGTGAGGCGCACGACCCCGTCGGGGGTGCGCAGGTCGGTGACGAGCACCCCGGTGTCCCGCACGTACCACTGCCGGGCCTCGACCAGACCCTCCGGAGCGACGGTGAAGTGCCCGCCACGGCTGTGGTCCAGAAGCCCGCAGAACAGCGGCTCCGAGTCGAACCGGGGCAGGCACATCCAGGGAATGGACCCGTCGAGCCCGACCAGCGCCGCGGTCGTGCCGTCACCGATGAGCCCGAGGTCCTCCAGCGGCATGTACCCGTCCCGTCTGCGGACCGGCCGGAACGGTGGATCGGGGTCGTACATGAGACCTCGCTCTTCCGGGGACGTGGACATCGAGGATCACCCTCGTCCCCACGGTGGCAGAGGGCCCCGGGTGGCGCGAGACGGCCAGGGGGGAACTGGTACGAGCGGGTGAAGGGCGGGGCCGTGGCACCGTGCCCGGGCCCGCGGGCGGGCGCACCCGGCGTCGAGGGCGCGGTCGTGCGTGCGTATGCGGCCCCCTCGGCGCATCGCCTGCACCGGTGAGGGACGGGCCGTCCATGAAGCTCGCGCGGCGCGAGGTGAACTGCCGCCCGTGGCACAGGAGTCGGGGCCGATGGCCGGCCATCTCCCGACAACCGCACTGCCCAGGGCGGACGGTGACGTCACGTCAGCCCCCGCGGCTGCGCCCTCCAGGGGATTCGATGGAAGGTTGAGAAACACCGCGGCCCCTGATTTAGCGGACGCTTAAATCTCGAAAAAACAGGGCATACTGCGCGGATTTGCTGCTCGGCGTCCGGCGGAAGGTAATGAAGTAACCAAGAGATCTTGACGCTTTCGATCGCTCCCCATACGTTCTACGTGCGCCTTGGAGGGGGAGGCGAAAGGAAGCGGGGGCTTCTCGATCGGGGCAACGACTCGGTAAGGGTCGATGCGAATCCGATTCTTCTGCCGATTTTATCGTGGGCATTTTCTCATCTATCCGCATCTGGGCGGTCCGGACGTTCTGGCGACGTCCGGATCTGCTCGATGCCGGATTGCTCAGGGTTTCCGTTGCGCTGCGCGGGCTTGCTTTCCCGTGCAGGGCTCCGGAAGGGGGACCGGTCCGCCGGCCCCACCGCGCCCCGCAACGGGGCGACTTCGCGCGGAAAGGGGGTGGAGTACATGGAGAACATCGACGTCATCGAGCTGGACGACGACATCGTCGAGTTCGAGTCCGCGGAGGACAACGCGGCGAACGTGGCCAACGTGGCGAACGTCGCCAACGTGGCGAATGTCGCCAACGTCGCCAACGTCGCCAACGTGGCGAACGTGGCGAACGTCGCCAACGTGGCGAACGTCTAGTTGAGGCCGGGTGGCGGGAAAATCCCTCCCGTCACCCCGTCCTTTCCTCATGGAAGAACTCCGAATTGATGGCGGGACCCTCTGGCGGGGCTCCTGCGCAACCTGCTGAAAGGCAAAACGTAACTGTGGCGCGCTCGGTGATCGAAGAAAAGCTGCAAGCGGCCCGCATATTGGCGGAGGCCCTTACCGCTGACGACAACGGATCGATCGATTCGATGTACATAGCGGGAAGTCTGACGGCCGGCCTCGGTAATCCCACGAGTGATGCCGACCTTTTCGTTCTCTACACCGACGAGTCCGCAATGGGCGACGACGTCACGCAGTACAACGTGAACGGCCACCGGGTCGACGTGGAGCGGTACACGCTCGCGTACGTCGAGGAGGCGGTCGACACGATCACCTCGTTCGAGCTGCGCCGTGACAACCTGACGGAACTTCACAAGCTGCCGGGCCAACTGGACTTCGTGTGCCGCCTGTACACGTCAGAGATCGTCGCGCCCTCGCCCGCGCTCGACGGGTTCAAGCAGCGGATCGACTCGTCCATCGCCAACATCCGCCAGGTAGCGGTCAATTACTCCGCCATCGCGGTCAACGGGCACCTCGAGGACTTCCTCGGCGCCTCCGTCGACGGCGACTACGAGACCGCCGCGCTCGTCGGTCAGGAGTTGACCGCCTACGCCGGCAAAGCCGTCGTGGCCGCCTCCGGCGATCTTTATTACAGCAAGAAGTGGGTCTACAAGCAGCTCGACCGCACGCCTGTCGAGGGGTTCCCCAAGGACACCTTCGTCGACTTCCAGCGAGGCAACTGGACCGACCGCGGCAACAGCGCCGCCGAGGACCTGGTGTTCTTCGTGCAGACCTGTGTGGCCGCGAGCCAGCTGCTCAGCCGCCACGACGTCTCCCTGGACGCCTGGCCCTGGACGGTACCGGCCGGGCAGTCCGGCGAGCGCCTCTGGCGCAACCCCTCGTACAACGTGCTCGGGCAGAGCGACGGAATCCTGCTCCACTGGGAGCTGCGCCGCCAGCTGATGCTGCGTGACCCCGCCGCCTTCGTGTGGGCACTGTGCGACGGCCGCGACCCGCAGGGCGTCGTCGATGCCGTGCAGCGGCTGGCCGAGCACGTCCCCGCGCTCAAGACCCTGACCCCCGAGCGCATCGAGCGTCTGCTCGAATCCCTGCGCTCGCGTGACCTTGTCAGCGACGAGCCGTACTCCGTGCTCGGCACCATCTGATCGGCAGCGAGACCCATGGCAGTGACGACGAGCCGGACCACACCGGCCAACGGAACCGAGGAACTGCTCGAGGTGGCCCGGTGGGCCGTCGAGCAGCTCGGCAGGTCGGCGCAGTACGCGCAGGCCTACGCGGAGCGCACCGTCGAGGTGCGCGTGGAGTGCCTGGACGGAGAGGCGCTCGCCACCTGCGTCGAGCCCCGCGAGGGACTGGCGTGCATGGTCCGGCAGGACGGCCGCTGGCGCCACCGCACGTTCTCCGTCGTCGAACTGCCCTCACTGCCCCGGTGGCTCGGCTCCGGCGAGGTGCCCGGCGCGGAGGGCCCCCCGCCGTGGCCGGACCCGCAGGAGGTGGAGTTCACGGCCGTCGCCGCGCGGGACTGGCTGATCCAGGACGCGCCCGCGGCCCACTCCCTGCGCACCATGGAGGACTTCACCGCCCGCGGCATCGCCGTCGTCGACACCGACGGCGTGCGCTCGGCGGCCACCTCGCGGCTGGTGCGACGCCGTGTGGAAGCCACCGTCGAGCACGACGGGAACCGCTTCCGCGGACTGAACCGCTGGCTGGAGCGCGGCCCGCGGGCCGGCGGAGCCGACCGCGACGGCGTGCCGCAGGACGTGGCGCGGACCGCGCTGGAGCACGCGCGCAACTCCGCGCGGGCGGACCTCGGCGGTCGCCACCGCACCCCCGTCGTCTTCGGGCCGTCCGCCGCGGTGGGCCTGTTGCACGAACTCGTCGGGCACGCCCTCGAGGGCGACAACTTCGCGATGCAGAGCGACTACATCGCCAAGCTCCGCAAGCCGGGCGCCGTCCCCGCATCGGTCACGATGTACGACGACGCCACCCTCGCGGACGGCTACGGCTCCTACGACATCGACGACGAGGGCTTCGCCGGCGGCACCACCGTGCTGGTGTCCCAGGGCGAACTCGGCTCGCCGCTGTCCTCCGTCCGTACGGCGCAGCGCCACGGCTACCGGCCCACCGGCAACGGGCGCCGCCGCGACTACCGGGCACTGCCGCTGCCCCGCGCCAGCAACACCGTGGTGCCACGCGGCACGGAGGATCCGCGGGCACTGCTCGCCCCGTCCGCCGACGGCCTGCTCCAGGTCGGATGCCTGGGCGCCGGGATGATCGACCTCCGCAGCGGAGAGTTCCATTTCGCCGCGCTGAACTGCACCTACATCACTCCGGAAGGGCACCGCGTCCCGGTACGCGACGTCAGCCTCTTCGGCGACGCCCTGGAGACCCTCGCCCGCCTGGAGGGCACGGGTTCGGACTTCGGCGGCGACAGCGTCACGTGCGGGAAGCAGGGCCAGATGCTCGGCATCGGCCTGTTCTCCCCGTCGATGCGCTTCTCCGCACTGGATTGGAGCGCAGCGTGAAGGTCCTCAACCGCCGGGCGGACCAGGCGATCGCCGTGGCCGAGACCGTGCAGGCGGCTCTGCACCCCACGGAGAGCGCGGCCACGTTCCTGGAACGGTCGGCGCGCCGCCGGCTCGTGTGCGACGCGAGCGGGAAGAAGCAACTCCTCGTCGAGGACCCCGCCTTCAGCGGATTCGTACGGCTGGAGCGCGACGGGCGGGAGCTGTACCTCAACGCCGGCCAGCCGACCGTCCCGACCGCGGCCCGGCTTCTGGCGACGGGCCGCCCCCTCTTCTCCCTGGGCAGCCCCGCCGCGGACGGGGGACGTCCGCACGCCCACCCGTCCCGGCAGACCGCCCAGGGGGACTGGCACACCACCCGGGACCGCCTCGACATGAGCGCCGCGGCCTCCCGAACGGGCGCGCTCATGGAGGCCGTGGGCGAAGGGCTGCGGCCCGGGCAGGCCGTGGCCGGACTGCACGTGAGCGACATCCTGCGCGAGGCCGTGTTCCTGGACAGCGGCGGCGCCCGGCTCGAGGACCAGTGCTACGGCGTCGAGCTGACGGCCGTGGTCGTCGGCGAGGACGGCTCGCACATGGTGTCGGCCACGCGCTACGCGACCGCGCTCGACGACATCGACCCGGTGGAACTGGGACGCGAACTGAGCGTGCTGCAGACCGCCATGGGTGCCGCCGGGCAGCCGTTCACGGGCACCCGCGTCGTCCTCACCCCGTCCGCCACCGCCCAGCTGCTCCGGGCCCTGGTGAACACCATCCTGCTCAACCCCCTCGCCCACCCCGTGCCCCTGGCCGCCTCCCTCCTCGACGAGGGACCGTGCGCGGCGGGCTACGGCGCCCGGACCTTCGACTGCGAGGGCACCCCGACCGGAAGCGCGGAACTGGTCGGCCGCGACGGCCGCCAGCGCCCCGTCGCCACGCGCAAGACGGCTCTCGCCGACGACGGTCCCCTCGCGGCGGCGCCCCTGACCGGCCACGCCTGGTGGAACCCGCTGAAGAACTTCCCGCAGCCGACCGCCGGCAACGTCCGGATGACCCCGACGGCCGGCACCACCGCCCGCGGCCTGCTGGCCGGCGAGCGCTGCGTGGTCGCGGACGCCCGGACGCTGGGCGTCGAGGAGTTCCGCTCCGGCGGTCAGCTGGCGTTCCGGCTCCTGGCGGCCCGCACCGTGGACGGTGTCCCCCAGGAGGCCTACGCCCCGTTGTCCGTGGAGGGACCGGCCATCGACTTCCTCTCCTCGGTCACCGCGGTCGGCGACGACGTGTCCTATTTCCCGGGCCAGATCTCGGCGGGCGGAGCCTACCTGGAGATGGACCTCACCCGGATCACCTCGAAGGCAGTGCGATCATGACTCTGACAGACGGAGGGCTCGAAGCCCGCGGGCTCGTACGCGAGTTCACAGCGAAGGACGGCTCCGTACGGCGCGCGGTCGACGACGTGTCCCTGGTCGTGCGACCCGGTGAACTCGTCTCCGTGCTCGGCCCCAACGGCGCGGGCAAGACCACCACGGTCAAGATGCTCACCGGCCTGCTCCTGCCGACCGCCGGACAGGTCCTCGTCGACGGGCACGACGTCGTGCGCGCCCGCCGTCGCGCGGCCATGGCCTGCGGCTTCAGCCTCGGCGGCGACACCGGTCTGTACCCGAGACTGACCGCCCACCAGAACCTGGAATTCTTCGGCCTCATGTACGGGCTGCGCGGCGCCCGCCTCGCGGAGCGGGCCCGCCACCTGCTCGCGGAGGTGGACCTCGAGGACCGCTCGGGCGACCTCGTGGGCTCCTTCTCGCGCGGCATGAAGCAGCGCCTGCACCTGGCGCGGGCGCTCCTGCACGAGCCGTCCGTGCTGATCCTGGACGAGCCCTCCGCCGGCCTCGACCCCCAGTCGGCCGCCGCCATGCGAGCCCTCGTCGCCCGCCTCACCGGGGAGGGCCGCAGCATCCTGCTGACCACCCACGACATGCGGGAGGCCGAGGAGCTCAGCAGCCGCGTGGTCCTGATGAAGGGCGGTCGCATCCACGTGGAGTCGACCGCCGGCGAGCTGCGGCTGAACGCGGCGGGCCGCCTGGGCCACGTCGTCAACGTGGTCTTCTCCACCCCCGAGGCACCGGACGGACTCCAGGAGTGCCCGGGCGTCATGAACGTGGAGCACGCGGGCTCCGCCGTCACCCTGCGCGTGTCCGACGGGGCGGCCGCGGTGCAGTGGGTGCTGGCCCGGTTCCCCGGCCGGACCACCAGCGTCGCCGTCACCCCGCCCACCCTCGAAGAGGTCTTCCTCGACATGGTGGCGGCGTCATGACCCCCTCACCCACCGGCACCGGCACCGGCACCGGCACCGGCACCGGCACCGGCACCGGCACCGGCACCGCGGCCGCGCCGCGGCGGCGCGGCGGACGGTCCGGCACCGGAGCGACCTTCGTCCGGGCCGTCACGGACCAGCTGCGGATGCACGCGACCAGCCCGATGGCCATCTTCTCCACCCTGGCCATGCCGTGCGTCTTCGCGTTCGTCGTGCACGCCAACGCCACGGACGGCTTCTCCCGGCACACCACCGACGACATGGCCGTGGGCTCGGCGGGCATCGGCATGCTCGACTCGATCATCGTGCTGCTCCTGTTCAGCATGCTCGGCGAGAAGCAGTGGCGGACGCTCCACGCCGCGCTGGGCAGCCCCGGAGGCCTCGTCCCCGTGGTCCTGGGCAGGCTGACCGGCACCGCCCTCCAGTCGGTGACCGCCCTGCCGGGAACCCTGATCGTCCTGGGCCTGCTGTTCGGCATCGACGGCGGGTTCGACTGGGGCCGCTGGCTCGTCGGCGGGGTCCTGCTGGCCTTCGCCACCGCCTCCGTGATCGGGCTCCTCGGCTTCGCCGTCCTGCGCTTCCCCTTCTCGGCCGGCATGACCAACGGCCTGACCGGTCTGGTCATGGCGCTCAGTGCCCTGATCGTGCCCCAGTCCGCCCTCCCGGCCCCCGTGCAGAAGCTCGCCCTGATCCTGCCGCAGTCCCACGTCATGGCCTGGATCCGCGGCGCCGGGCCGGAACAGCTGCTCGCGGCGGTCGCCCTGACCGGTTTCTTCTGCGCACTGGTCGTGGTCGCCGTCCAGCGGCTCGAGACCACCGTGCGCCGGAACGCCCTGCCGCTGGAGGCCTGACATGCGAACCCCCACCCCGGCCCCCCAGGGCGGTGCGCTGCGCGCCGCGCTGCGTGGCGCGGCGCTCTCCTACCGGGCCCTGTTCACCTGGTTCAACCCGCTGGGCTACCTCAGCTCGCGCATCGTCCGGCCGATCGGCATGGCCATCGCCTTCACCTCCCTGGCGACCCACTACGGCGCGGGAGCCGACCGCATGATGATCGCCTCCAGCCTGCTGGCCGGCGCCGGCGCGGTCGTGTACGGAATGGCCCTTTCGATCGGCAACGAGCGCTCCTTCAACACGCTCGGCGCATGGCTGGCCTCGCCCCAGAACAAGGTCGCGGCGGCCGGCCAGCGCGCCCTGCCGCACATCGTGGACGGGTTCGTCGGAGGCCTGTGCACCTACCTCGTGTGCGCCCTGCTGTACATGACACTGCCGATCGGCGTCCCGCAGTACGCCCTCCTGCTGGCCGTGGGCGTGCTGACGACCGCGGGGTTCGGGCTGACGCTCTCGGCCGTGGCCCTGCTCCTCGAGGACCTCTTCGTCGGCCCCAACATGGCCGAACTCGTCCTCATGGTCCTGTCGGGGACGCTGGTCCCCCAGGACCGGCTGCCGGCCTTCCTGGTCCCGCTGAGCCGGGCGATGCCCCTCAGCCACGTCATGGAGGCCGTCGACGGCCTCCTCGCCGGCCGGCCGCACGGTACTCCCTTGCTGGTCGAACTCGCCGTCGGCGGCGCATGGGCCCTCGCCGGTGTGCTCTTCGTGCACCTGGCCGCCCGCCGCGCGACGACGCGTCTCGCGCTCGGCACCTCCTGAACATCCTTCGGAAAGAGAAAGAAGACAAGTGAGCAACCCTCAGATGTCCGCGTGGTCCGCGAACGCGTGGATCGACCCGCGCGGCACCTTCGCCGGCCCGGTCCAGCACAAGGACGGCCTCGTCACCCCCGGCGCACTGACGGCCGCCCCGCTGGGCGACACCGAGCCCTACCTGGTCCCGTCGCTGCCCGTCGAGGTCCACTGCCACGGCCTGGGCAAGGTCGACTTCTCCAACTTCGCCGAGATCGACCTCTTCGAGGTCGACAAGCACGCCGCCTCCGAAGGCCTGCTCTGCATCCCCACGCTGTACCTGCGCCAGGAGCGCCTGGACGGCTTCGTCGAGTTCATGCGCGGCTTCGCCGCCCTCAAGGCCGACGGCCAACTCCCCTTCGTCCCGGCCATCGCCCTCGAGGGCCCGCTCGTCGCCAGCTTCGGCGGCACGCCCGCCAGCTCGGTGTGGGCGCCCTCCAAGGAGGAGTGGGAGAAGCTCGCGAGCTGTGGCCCCCTCGGCCTCGTCTACATCATGCTGTCGCCCGACGCCCTGCAGTCCAGCTCCTACCTGGCCGCGCAGTTCACCCCGGACCACCCGTCCCTGGAGTGGATCGTCACCCGGCTCGTCGAGAGCGGCGTCCGGCCGGCCCTGGGCCACTTCGCCAAGGAGGACCCGCAGCTCGGAGCCGACTGCGTCGAGGAGGTCCTCGCCACGGCCGAGGCCGCCGAGTGCCCGCACTCCGGCGTCCGGGTCGTCACCGACCACCTCTTCAACGAGATGCCGCTGCTGATCAAGCACGCCTTCCGCACCTCCAAGGCGCGCGCCAACCGCGACGCGCTGCTCGCCGGCTACGACCTGCCGTCGTGGAACCTGGCAGACCTCCACGAACAGGTCGGCCCGGTCCCCGCCGCCATCATGCGCGGCGCCCACGCGGGACGCATCGCCGCCTGCCTCAACTTCGACGGCGAGCACGTCGACTTCGCCATCGCCAAGCGCGCCATCGAGATCGTCGGCCCGCAGAACATGATGCTGATGACGGACCGCAGCGACGTCGCCCGGCTCGCCGGCCAGGACCTGCACCAGGAACCCGGAAGCGACCTGTGGTACCAGGAGAAGGGCGTGGTCGCCGCGGGCACGCAGCCCATCGACCAGCAGATCGCCAACGTCCGTGCCCTGGGCGTAGCCGAGGCCGACATCTGGCACCTCGTGTCCTTCACGGCGTACCGCACCTTCTTCCCCGAACTGGACCTCGCCGCTTCGGAGTTCACCCAGAGCTGCCACGTCGACGCCGAGCGCCTGCGCCGCGCGCTGATCTGAGCGCACCGCGCGCACCACCCGAGAGACCGAGGCGAACATGAGGAGCACCGGAATGGAGACGCAGCGTTCCACCGAACGCCCCCACGACATCCCGCGGGAACTGCTGGACGCCGTCACACGCTCGCCCGTCAAGGCGCACCTGTTCGGCATCGACACCTACACGCGGGAAGCCGCCTGGACGTTCCGCGACCACACAGGCGAACTGCTGCGCACCGCGCTGTGCGTCCTCAAGCCCGATGCCGCCGTGGGGCGGCGCTACGGCGCCGCCCTCCAGGCACTGGCGGACAACGGGTTCCGTCCCGTCGACGTCCTGCGCTTCCGGCACGACCGGTTGTCGATCCGCGAGACCTGGCGCTTCCAGCTCAACTTCGCCGACCGCGAGCGCATCGCCACCATGGAGCTGTACCTGCGCTCCCTGGACTGCGTCCTGCTCGTCCTGCGCGACGAGCGCCACCGGGCCGGTGCGGTGCCGGCCGCCGTCCGGCTCGCCGCCCTCAAGGGCCCCGCCACCGCCGAACTGCGCAGGCCCGAGCATCTGCGGGAGCGCCTGGGCGCGCTCAACGGCCTGTTCAACTTTCTCCACACGACCGACGAGCCCATCGACGTCCTGCGCGACCTCGGGCTGCTGCTCGAGCCCTCGCGTCGCGAACTCGTGCGTGAGCGCATGGTCTCGGGTCACGACGCGACCGACGAGACGCGGCGGATCCGCGAGGAGGTCGAGGGCTCCGTCCCCGAGCACGACCTCGACCCGGACGCCGGCTGGCGACGGCTGGAGAAGTCCGGCTCCCCCGCGGGGGCACTGGCCCGCGCCCGTGCCCGGGGAGCCGCCGTCACCCCTGCCGAACTGCTCCGTGCGGCACACCATCCGGACGCCGACCCGGGCGACCTGTGGGACCTGCTCGCGGTCCTCACCGCCACCGTGCGCTTCAACACCCCCGGCATCGAGCGTATCTACCCCAACGTCCTGCTCGGCGCCTGGCAGGAGCCGGCATGAGCCCGGTCACCATCTGCGTGTGCCACCACGTCACCGAGGACGAGATCGTCGGCTGGATCCGCCGCGGCGTGACCACCGTCGAGGGCCTGGGCGAGCACTGCGACGCCGGACAGGGATGCGGGGACTGCCGCGAGTCGCTCGAGGAACTGATCGAGGACTTCGGCGACGAGTCCGGTGCCGACGGCGCGCTGGCGGTGAGCCGTGCGCAGTGACCCCGCGGAGATGACGCGCTTCTGGCGTGCCGCACTCGACGAGGCCACCCGGCCGCCCCTGGAGGTGAGGCTGACCGAGCAGGACACCCCGCTGGCCGGCTGCACCGTCCACGACGCCTCCTTCGCCGGGGCCCGCGGCCACCGCGTCGCGGCCTGGTACATCCGCCCCGCCGGACACGCCGACGGCCGACAGCTGCCCTGCACCGTGCAGTTCCTCGGCTACGGCGAGGGCCGCGGGCACGCCCTGGACCGCCTCCTGTGGCCGGCCCTCGGCTACGCCACGCTGGTCGTCGACACCCGCGGCCAGAGCGGCGCCGGGGGCCGCGCGGGCGCCACCCCCGACCCCGTCGGGCTGACGCATCCGCAGATCCCGGGCTTCACCACGCGCGGCATCCTCGACCCGGACACCTACTACTACAGGGACGCGTACATCGACGCGGTGCGCGCCGTCGCCGCCGCCGCGGAACTCCCCGGCGTCGACGCCGGGCGCATCGCGACCACCGGCTGCAGCCAGGGCGGGCAGCTGGCGCTCGCCGCCGCCGTGCTCAGCCCCCAGGTCGCCGCCGCGCTCGTCGAGTCGCCCTTCCTCGCCGCGCTGCCCGACCTCACCCGGGTCCCCGACCGGCAGCCCTACCGGGAGCTGCTGCGCTTCGCCGAGGCGTACCCCGGCCTGGCCGCCCGCGCGTCCAGGACCCTCGGTCTCTTCGACGTGGCGGAACTCGCCTCCCACGGCCGCTGTCCCGCACTGTTCTCGGTGGCCGGCAAGGACCAGCGGTGCCTGCCGGACACGGGGTACGCCACGCACGACCGCTACCCGGCGGAGAAACGGCTGGTGACCTGGCCGCTGGCCGAGCACGCCGCCCCCAACACGCCGCTGCGCCTCGCCGAGGCGGAGTTCCTGGCCGACGTCTTCGCCCAGGCACCGGCCTCCCACCGGGCCCCCGCCTTCTGGCAGGAAGGACACGACAGATGAGACGCCTGCACCCCGACAGTCCGCCCGTCGCCCAGCTGACCGAGGTCCCGTCCGACCTCCTCGACACCGTCACCTGGTCGGAGCGCAAGGCCGACCTGTACGCGGTCGACCAGTACTTCCGCGAGGCGAGCTGGACCTTCGGCGACATCGTCCCGCAGATGCTCGGCATCGCCCTGTGCATGCTCAAGTCCGAGGCGACCGCCGGCCGCAGGCTGCGGCCCGCGCTGCGCATCCTGCGGGAGGCGGGCTTCTGCCCCGTCGACGTCATCCCGTTCCGGCACGACCGGCTGACCATCCGCGAGGTGTGGCGCTACCAGTTCAACATCGCCGACCGCCGGCGCATCGAGGCCATGGACGTCATCCTGCCGAGCACCCGGACCGTCGCCCTGGTCCTGAAGGACGAGCGGTGGCACCCCGGCGCGATCCCCGCCGCGGTCAGGCTGAACGGTCTCAAGGGGCCGGCCGACCCGCGCCTGCGCCGGCCGGAGCACCTGCGCCACCAACTCGGCGTGGTCAACGGCCTGTTCAACTTCACCCACATCTCGGACGAGCCGGCGGACGTGCTCCGCGAACTCGCCGTCATCTGCGACGAGCCGCGGCGCGAACTGGTACGCCGGCGGATCCTCCAGGACCACGACGCCAGGCCCGAGGCCCTGGCCGTCTTCCAGGAGCTGGAGGACCGGCACCCGGAGCACGACTTCGACCTCGAGAACAGCTGGCAGCGCCTCGCCGCCGGGCCCGGCCCGCTCGGGGAGGCCGGCACGCGGCGCCCGGACCTGGAGGAGATGCTCGACCTTACCCGGCGCACCCCGCTGGACAGCCCGCACCGCTGGGACCTGCTGACCGTGGTCACCCACCTGCTGACCGAGATGAACGTCGGCGACGTGGGCCCCATCGTCCCGAACGTGACCGAGGCATGGGCGCCGGAACGACTTCAGGAGGCCGCCTCGTGACCGCGGTGCTCGCCACGCTCAACCTCGGCGTGGAGCGGCGCGGTCCCTGGACCGGCACCGGCCGCAGCGGTATCGACAAACGTCCCGTGGAGCACCGCGTGACGGCCCGCCGCGAGGGACTCGAAGGCGACCTGGTCGCCGACCGGCGCGTCCACGGCGGACCGGACAAGGCGGTGTACGCCTTCGCCCGCGAGGACGCCGCGTTCTGGGAGGAGGAGCTCGGTCGGGAGATCGCCCCGGGGAACTTCGGCGAGAACTTCTCGACCACGGGCCTGAACGTCACGGACGCCGAGGTCGGTGAGCAATGGGCCATCGGCGAGGCGGTCTTCGAGGTCATCCGCGCCCGCAAGCCCTGCCGCGTCTTCGCGGGCTTCTGGGAGGTCCCGGACCTGGTCAAGCGCTTCATCGCGCACGGGGCGCCCGGCGCCTATCTGCGGGTCCTGAAGGAGGGCACGGTCGGAGCGGGCGACCCCGTCGAGATCATCAAGCGGCCCGGCCACGGGGTGACCATCGGCTACATGCTCAGGGCGCTGACCACGGAACCGCACCTGATGCCCCGTTTCCTGGACGCCCCGGAAATGCTGCCCAAACACCATGAGAAGGCCCGCAAGTGGCTGGCCGCCCGAGAACAGGAACTGGAGAGATCCACCCCATGACAACCACCGCATCGCAGCCCCTGATCGACCCGGGCCGGCTCGCCGCCCTGGACTGGTCGGACCTGCCCGCCCTGCACCGGCCTATGGAGGACCTGCTCGAGGAACTGGTCTCCCACCCGACGTGGCTCAACGACGCCTTCGACCACGTCCTGTCCACGCCGGAACTGCTCAACCAGTGCGAGCGGCTCCAGGAGCTCGACCGCGTCGTCCTCGTCAACGACAAGGCCAGCGACGTCCGGGTCCGGCTGCACGTGTTCACCGGCAGCGACTTCGACCGCCCGCACAACCACCGCTGGAGCTTCGGCTCCCGCATCCTGCACGGCAGCTACCAGCACCACCTCTTCGGCGACTACGAGGAGCTGGACACCGACACCCGCATCGGCAGCCCCGCGCTGGTGCGTGACGAGGTCGCGGGCTCGGGCTACGTGATCCGCCACACCATGGTGCACACCGTCAGCTCCGAGCCGGACACCACGTCCCTCATCGTGCGCGGTCCCTCGGAGAAGGACCGCTTCGTGGTGATGAACCGCGACACCGGCGAGGCGTGGTGGCAGTACGGCCAGAAGGACGAGAAGCCCGAGGACCAGGCCCGTCGTCGGCTGGGCGCCGAGCGCGTGGAGGAGATCAGGCAGCTCCTCGTCAGCCAGGGCTGCATCCGTTGACCGGCATTCTCCCCGCGCGGGAGCCGGTCGAGCTCGTCGTCTTCGACTGCGACGGCGTGCTCGTGGACAGCGAGCCCATCGCCGTGCGGACGCACGTCGCCCTGGGCGCCGAACTGGGCTGGCCGCTGAGCGAGTCCGACGTCATGAACCGCTTCGTCGGCCGCTCGACCACCTCCATCGGCGAGCAGATCGCCGAGCGCCTCGGCGAGGAGACGGCCCGCACCTGGGGCGAGCGGTTCCAGGAGATGCACTCCGTGGCCGTCGACGAGAGCCTGGCCCCGGTCGACGGCATCGTGGAGGCCCTGGACGGCCTGGAACGAGCCGGCCTCGGACCGGCCAACTGGTGCATCGCCTCCAGCGGCAGCCACGAGAAGATGCGCCACACCCTGGGCAAGGTGGGCCTTTACGAGAGGTTCGCCGGGCGGATCTTCAGCGCCCACGAGGTCGAACGGGGCAAGCCCGCACCGGACCTCTTCCTCCACGCCGCGCGGCGGATGGGCGTCGACCCGTCGCGTTGCGTCGTCGTGGAGGACAGCAAGTTCGGGGTCCAGGCGGCCACCGCCGCCGGGATGCGTTCCGTCGGATACGCGGGGGGCCTCACCCCGGCGCAATGGCTCACCGGGCTCGCGACGGCCGTCCTCACCGACATGCGCCTCCTGCCCGCCCTGGTCACGGCGAGGGAGACGGCGGATGCCACTGGAGATTGAGCGCAAGTTCCTGCTCGGGGCCGAGACTGCTGCCGGGGCCGGGGCCGGGGCCGGGGCCGGGGCCGGAGCCGGGGCCGTTCCGCCCGCGACGGCGACGGAGTCCATCGAGCAGGGCTACCTCGCCGTCACCGACGACGGCACCGAGGTGCGCCTGCGCCGCATCGCGGGCCGGTGCGTCCTCGGGGTCAAGCGGGGCAACGGGGGACTCTCCCGCACCGAGGTCGAGTGCCCGCTCACGGAGCAGGAGTTCGAGGAGCTCTGGCCCGCCACGGCGGGGGCCAGGCTGGTGAAGACCCGGTACTCGGTCCCCGCGCAGGGCACCGTCGCCTCCGTGGACGTCTACGGGGCGGAGCTGTCCGGCCTGCGCACCGTCGAGGTCGAGTTCCCCTCCGAGGAGGCGGCGAGGGCGTTCACACCGCCCGACTGGTTCGGCGCCGAGATCACCGGGGCGAAGGAGTACAAGAACCGCCGCCTGGCGGTCGAGGGAATCCCCGGTACGAGGGGCTGACCCGGGGCCACACGCAGGCGCCCCGTCGCCCCGTCGCCCCGTCGCCCCGTCGACCCGTCGACGGGGCGCGGCCGGGCGGCCGGGCGTCCTCGGCGCACTCCCCGGTGCGGGATACTCTCCGGATGGGTTCACGCACTTCCCGGGGCGGCCGGACGGTCACGGTGCGGAGGGCTGTCGCGCGGGATGCCAAACGGCTCACACGGCTCGTGCGTGGCTCAGGCGCCTACGCGGGCATGTACGCGGCCGCGGTCGCGGGCTACCGGGTCGGTCCCGATTACATCGAGGCCCACCGCGTCTTCGTGGCCGTCGACGGCGACGAGCAGGGCGGCCGGGTCCTCGGGTTCTACTCGCTCGTCCTCGATCCACCGGAGCTCGATCTGCTGTTCGTCGCCGACGAAGCGCAGGGACGGGGCATCGGACGACTGCTCGTCGAGCACATGAAGTCGCAGGCCCGTGCCGCCGGGCTCGACCATGTCGCGGTCGTGTCGCATCCTCCCGCCGAGGACTTCTACCACCGCGTCGGTGCGGTGCGGACCGGAACCGCGCCGGCGAACCCACCCGCCGTGCCGTGGGACCGCCCCGCGTTCGAGTTCCGCATCCCTTCGCCATGACTGACACGGTGTGTCGGCCGGTTCACGGAACCGGCTCCACCCGCCGTGCCGGGTCCGCGGCCGCCTCGCAGGCGGAGGGCGAGAGGCACCTGTCGCCGACGAACTCTTGCCGCACTGTCGGATCCGGCAGAGGCCCTTCGTCGTTCTCGTGAAACGTTCGGAAGGAGAACGGTCATGAAGTACGTGTTGTTCGTCGCCACCGACCCCGCTGGAGAGCCGGCCGACGAGAACCCGGAGGCATGGGTCGAGAAGTGGAACGACCGCGGCGTCCGCGTGGAGGGAATGCGGCTCAAGCCGGTCACCGAGACCACGACGGTCCGCGTGCGCGGTGACCGTGTGCTGGTCACCGACGGCCCGTTCGCCGAGACGGCCGAGTGGATCGCCGGGTACGACCTCATCGAGGCCGCCGACCTCGACGAGGCGATCGAGGTCGCCGCCTCGCACCCGATGGCGACCGGCGGGCGCATCGAGATCCGGCCGGTCGAACCGCTCGATCTCGGTCCGGGCACCGGGAACGTCCCGCACGAGGGCGACGCGCCCGCCTCACGCTTCCTCGGGATCCTCCGGACGGACCCGGGCGCGCCGTCCTTCACCCCGGATCCGGCCGCGGTGGCCCACTGGGTCCTCGACGGTCTCGCCTCCGGCCGCTACCTCGGCGGCGAGCACCTGCGTCCCGTCCAGGACGCCACACTCGTGCGCCGCCGTGCAGGGGAACTGCTGATCACCGATGGCCCGTACGCGGACGTGCAGGAGTGGGTGTCCGGCATCGTGTTCATCGACGGCGAGCGGGAGGAGGCGATCGACTATCTGACCCGCTGTCCCATGGCACGGTCGGGGATCGCCGAGCTGCGCGAGTTCTGGACGGACCTCTCGTGACCACCGGGCCGGCGGAGGTCCGGGCGACGCTCGCCGAGGCCCACCGCGGCGAGTGGGGCGTCGTCTTCGGCACGGTCGTGCGCCTGACCGGAGACTGGGAGCTGGCCGAGGACTGCGCCCAGGACGCGTTCGCCCGCGCCCTGCCGGCCTGGGAGCGCGACGGAGTGCCGCGGCGGCCGGGAGCGTGGCTGGTGGCCGCCGCCCGGAACCGCGCCCTCGACGTGCTGCGCCGCCGGACGACCGAACGCGGAAAGCTCGCCGAGGCCGCCGCGGTCGAGGCGGCCCGCGAACCGGCGCCGCCCGGGGACGAGAGGCTGCGGCTGGTGTTCACCTGCTGCCACCCGGCGCTCCCCATCGAGGCCCGGGTGGCACTGACCCTCCGGGCGGTCGGCGGCCTCACCACGCGTGAGATCGCCCGCGCCTTCCTGATCGGCGAGGACACCGTGTCGCAGCGGATCCTGCGGGCGAAGCGCAAGATCGCGGCTGCGGGAATCCCCTACCGGGTGCCGCCACCCGGTGCACGCTCCGAACGGCTGGGCGGGGTTCTCGCCGTCATCTACCTCGTGTTCACCGAGGGATACGCGCCGAGCGACGGCAACACGACCCGCGACGCCCTCGCCGAGGAGGCCATCCGGCTCGCCCGGCTCGTCGCCGCCGAGGCACCGGACGAGCCGGAGGCACGAGGACTGCTCTCGCTGCTCCTGCTCCAGCATTCCCGGCGCGCCGCCCGTCTCGACGGGGACGGCGGCCTGGTCACGCTGGAGCACCAGGACCGGACGCGATGGGATCGGGCACTCGTCGTCGAGGGCGTGGCCCTCGCCCGTGAGGCGGCCCCGGCGGGCGGCCCCTACGCGATCCAGGCGGCGATCGCCGCGCAGCACGCCCTCGCCCCGGTCGCCGCCGCTACCGACTGGGGCGGGATCGTGGCCCTGTACGACCGCCTCCTGGCGCTGCGCACCAATCCGGTGGTCGCCCTCAACCGGGCGGTCGCCGTCGGGATGCGCGACGGTCCACAGGCGCAGCTGGACGCCGTCGACGCCCTGGGAGCGCCCAAGGAGCTGACCGGCAACCACGCCCTGCCCGCCGTCCGCGCGGACGCGCTGCGCCGCCTCGGCCGTACCCGCGACGCGGCGAAGATGTACCGGGTGGCGAAGAGCGTCGCTCCGAACGAGGCGATCGCCCGGGAATACGCCCGCCGTCTGGCCGAGTTGGGACCGGGAGGCTGAGGACGTAGCCGTTCGGCGGGCCGCCGCCGGCCGCCTTCGGTCCGGCAGGGCTGTCCGGCGGACTGTCAGGGGCCCTTGATTCGCGATGCGAGGACAAGGGCCCCTGACAGGATCACGATGACAGCGATTCGGCTCTACCGGCCGTTCCCTTCCCGGTGTCTCCTCCCGTCAGGTGCGCGTCCAGCGCTGGTTGGCGCCGTTCGAGCAGGAGTAGAGCTGGATCAGGGTGCCGTTGGCGGTACCCGCGCCGACCGCGTCGAGGCAGAGGCCGGACTGGACTCCGACGATCGATCCGTCGGAGTTGAGGCGCCACTTCTGGTTCTCGCCGCCCCAGCAGCCGTAGATCTGGACCTTGGTGCCGTTGCCGGTGCCCGCGGCGTCCAGGCACTTGTTGCCGTAGACCTTGAGCTCGCCGGCAGCGGTGTACGTCCACTGCTGGTTGGTGCCGTTGTTGCAGTCCCACAACTGGAGCTGGGTGCCGTCGGTGGTGCTGGAGCTGGGCACGTCCAGGCAGCGGCCCGAGCCGACGCCCCTGACAGGTCCGGCGCCCGAGGGATTCGTGGGCGTGGGGGTCGGGTTCGGGTTGGACGAGCCGTTGTTGAGCGCGCTGAGGACGGAGGTGTAGGCGGCCTTCTTGCTGCCGTCGTTGTTGAACAGCAGCGGCGTGTCGCCCGATCGCCAGGAGTCGCTGTCACGCACGCCCCAGACGGTGATGCCGAGGCAGCGCGGGACGGCCAGGCAGTCGTTGACGACGTTGGCGTAGGTCGTGGACGAGGCGCCCTGGATGTCCAGTTCGGTGACGGCCACGTCGACGCCGAGGGCGGCGAAGTTCTGCAGGGTGGTGCGGAAGTTGCTGTTGTAGGGGCTGCCGCTGTTGAAGTGCGACTGGAAGCCGACGCAGTCGATCGGCACGCCGCGCTGCTTGAAGTCCCGGACCATGTTGTACATGGCCTGGGTCTTGGCCCACGTCCAGTTCTCGACGTTGTAGTCGTTGTAGCAGAGCTTGGCGGCCGGGTCGGCGGCGCGCGCGGTGCGGAAGGCCACCTCGATCCAGTCGTTGCCCGTGCGCTGCAGGTTGGAGTCGCGCCGGGCGCCCGAACTGCCGTCGGCGAAGGCCTCGTTCACGACGTCCCACTGGGCGATCTTGCCCTTGTAGTGGCTCATCACGCCGTTGATGTGGTCGTTCATCGCCTGGCGCAGCGCGCTGCCGCTGAGGCTCTGCATCCAGCCGGGCTGCTGGGAGTGCCAGGCCAGGGTGTGGCCGCGCACCTGCTTGCCGTTCTGCACCGCCCAGTTGTAGACGCGGTCGGCGGAGGTGAAGTTGAACTGCCCCCGCTGCGGTTCGGTGGCGTCGATCTTCATCTCGTTCTCGGCCGTCACCGAGTTGAACTCACGGTTCGCGATCGACGTGTACGTCGAGTCGCTCAGCCTGCCCGAGGCGATCGCGGTGCCGAAGTAGCGGCCGCTCTGCGCCGCCGCGGCGCCGAGCGTGCTCTCGGCGGCGCGTGCCTCGGGCGGCCCGATCAGTGCGAGGGACGCACCGAGGACGCCGACGAGCAGCGCCAATAACAGGCCGCGGATCCTTTGACGGACAGCGGGTCCGGGAAGGGCGTACGAGCCCATGACTGTGCCTCCAGGGGTAGACATCACGGAAGGACTGAAGTGCGGGGGATGCGACGTCCGCTCCGACGTGGCAACGGACGGTGCGACCGGGACCCGGGTGGCGCGGAACGGGCCGGCCGCCCACCTCCCCGGGCGAAGAGGCGGGGGCAGGCCGCGTCACGGCCCCGCCAGGGTCAGTAGCCGTAGATCATCTTGTAGGCGGCCTCGGGGAGGAACTGGCCGGCCGAGGAGCCGGCTCCGACGCCGCAGTTTCCGTCGGACTCACCCGGAGTCTTGATCCACAGCAGCATCTCGGCGCCCCCGCCCAGCCGGGTGGGCGTGCCGATGCGGCGGCCGGAAGGGTTGCACCACTGGCCGTTGGAGCCGTTGCCGTTGCGGCTGGTGTCCACGACGAACGGCTTGGTGTAGCCGTAGCGAGCGCTCAGTTGACTGTTGACGGCGTTGCCGAAGGCGGTGTTCTGGGCCGTGGTGAAGTAGTTGGAGACGTTCAGCGAGAAGCCGTGCGCCTGTCGGAGGCCGGCCTCGTGGAGCCGGCGTGCCATGGTCGCCGCGTCGGTCCAGCCCGGGTTGCCGGCGTCGAGGTAGACCCAGGTGTTGGGGGCCTGGCGGCCGAACTCGGAGAGGGCGCCGGTGAGCATGGCTTCGCGCTCGTCGATCTGGGCCTGCGTCATGCACCCGTAGTCGCCGAGGGAGTCCGGTTCCAGGACGACGACGGCCGGACGGTTGGCGATACCCCCGGCGAACTGGGCTATCCAGCTCGCGTAGGCGGACGGTGACGTGGCCCCGCCCGCGGAGTGTCCGCCGCAGTAGTCGCGGTTGTAGATGTTGTAGGCGACGAGAAGGGGCAGCTTGTCCCTGCTGTCCGCGGCACCCACGTATGCCCCGGTGGCAGTGCCGATGGTGCCGCTCCAGGAGCCGAACCAGCGCGCCATGGGCGTGTTGGCTATCGAGGAGTTGATCGCCGCGGCCCGGCCGTCGCCGGGGTTGGCGGCGGCCCACCGCTTGGCGCTGGAGTCGGGGTCCACGTAGAACCCGCTGGTCATGGTGGTCGGGTCGGCCGCGTGGGCGGACGGGGCGACGGCGAACGCGAGCGGCAGGGCGAGGAACGCTGCCACCAGGGTGCGGAGTCTGCGGCCCATGTCTGTACCTCGGTTTCCTGGCAGGGATGCGCCACCCGCCCTCGTCCCGAGCGGGCGACGCGCTGAAGGAAGTGCGGTGGTGCGACGTCCCCGCGCGGCTTCGGCCTTCCGGGGGACGTCACGGGCAAGAGTTCGACCCGGATCCCGGGAGCGCTCCCAACTGGAAGCGCTTCCAGCCTGGGGTCAGGGGTGCCTTCGGTATGGTTGTGCCGTTCCGCTTGCTGTGTCAAGGGTCCGATCGCGAGCATCGGTCATGCCGCAGGGAGACGGCCGATCCCAACTGGAAGCGCTCCCAGTTTTCGGACCGTGACCGCGTCGCTCGGGCCGACCCGCCCTCCGACGGGAGCGTCGCCATGGGCGAGGATGGGACGCCGTCCGGTCGACAGGAGAGGATCGCGTTCATGGCAGAGGATGCGCCCCGCCGGCAGCCGACGCTCGACGAGGTGGCCGAACTGGCAGGCGTCTCCCGATCCGTCGCCTCACGCGCCCTCAACAACGCCCCGCACGTCAGCCGGGTCAAACGCGAGGCGGTCGAGAGGGCCGTCCGGCGACTCGGGTACGTGCCCAACTCCACCGCCCGGGCGCTGGCCACCCGGCAGACAGGTGCGGCCGCTCTGGTCGTCTCGGGGGAAGACCCGTCGATCTTCGCCGACCCGTTCTTCGCCCAGGTGATCGTCGGCGCGTCGGCCGCTCTGGAGGAGGCCGACCTGCATCTGATGCTGTGTCTGGCCGCCTCCGACCGGGGCCGCAAGCGGGTGGAGGAACTCTTCCGGTCCAAGGGCGCCGACGGCGTGATGCTGATGGCGCTGCGCGAGGACGATCCGCTCGCCCGGATGGCCGAGAGGGCGACGATGCCCGTCGTGTTCGGCGGGCGACCGGTCGGTTCGGTGCCGCGCTGGTACGTGGACGTCGACAACGCCGGGGGCGCGCGTGAGGCGACCGAGTACCTGATCTCGCTCGGTCGCACCCGGGTGGCCGCCCTCTGCGGGCGGCTGGACACCGAAGCCGGACGCACCCGGTACCGCGGGTACCGGGACGCCATGCTGGCGGCCGGTCTCGACCCGTTCCCGCCCCGGGAGGGGGACTTCACCGAGAGCAGCGGAGCCACCGCCATGGCCGCACTGCTCACGGAGCGTCCCGATGTCGACGCGGTGTTCGCCGCCAACGACAACATGGGGGTGGGGGCGCTGCGCGCGTTGCGCGGGGCCGGCCGGAGGGTCCCCGACGATGTCGCGGTGGTGGGCTTCGACGACCTGGCCGTCGCGCAGGTCTCGGATCCTCCGCTCACCACCGTGCACCAGCCCATACAGGCCCTCGGGAGGGAGATGGCGCGCATGCTCGCCGCTCTCGTCAACGGACAGAGTCCCACGGCGCTGATCCTGCCCACCCGCCTGGTCGTCCGCGCCAGCGCCTGACGAACGGCCGGTCCGCCCCGGGGCGCCGCGCCCCCCGGGGTGCGGGCCCGCCGAAGACGCCGTCAGGTGGTCATGCCTGCAGGTAGGCGTGGAAATGCGGTGTTAGCGATAACAACTCGCCTGGCGAGAGGCGTCCGTTGTCCCACTGGGTCAAGCGCGCGGCCCGATCGGGGGAGACGTGGTGCGAACGGGTGGCGGAGGCGGAGTTCTCATCCGCGGCCGACGCGGACCCGGGGACGCGCCTGCCGGGTGTCGGCCCCGGCGGCCTGTGGGCGCGGGAAAGTGCTGGTCAGCGCCGTGAGTCGGCGTCCCGGACTGCTCGGCGAGGCGTAGTCCGCTGAACCTCGCCGGCGGCGGGGACATCGCGCCCGTCGCCGGCCCGGCGATGATTTTCGCTGCACGAGCCTTGGCTGACGGGCCGTGTTAGCGGTAACAATTGACGACGTCACAGTTCCGCCTGCTCAACCTGGCTTGATGGCACTCGACCCCCTGCGCGGGGTGGGGCGCGGTGTGCATTGAGCTGTTCGGGTCCCCAGTCGCACCCGCTCACGCGCGGTCACGGCCGGGCCGCATCCACCGGTGCGGCCTCGGTCCCGATCGTTGCTGGAACGGCTCGCGGAGCCGGTGGGGACTCCCCACGGCGGCTCGCACCACAACGATCAAGGCCGGCACAGGCCGGTGCGCTTCGCAGCCACAAGAAGCCACCGGGTGTCACCGGTCCGTTCGCGCCGCACCACATCGACAGTCCGGACGGTCCCCTTCGGGGCAGGCCGGAGCCGTTTGCCCAAGACGAGGAAGTCTTCATGCGCAGAGGAACTCTCCACCGCAGGCACCTGTCCGCGGTGTTCTCCGCCGCGGTCGCGGTGCTCGCCGCGTTGGCGGCGACGCTGGTGGCCAACCCGGCCCAGGCGGCCACCAGCGGCGCCTTGCGTCACGCCGCCTCCGGCCGGTGTCTCGACCTGCCGAACTCCGACACCGCCAACGGCGTGTCCCTGCAGATCTGGGACTGTTCCGGAAGGTCCAACCAGCAATGGACCTTGACGGACAGCAACCAGTTGACCGTGCTCGGCAAGTGCCTGGACGTTCCGAACCACTCCACCACGGCCGGCGTCCAGTTGCAGACCTATTCCTGCAGCGGCGGCGCGAACCAGCAGTGGCGGGTGAACTCCGACGGCACGATCGTCGGCGTGGAGTCCGGGCTGTGCCTGGACGCGAAGGACAACGGCACGGCCAACGGCACGAAGGTGCAGCTGTGGACGTGCACCGGCCAGAACAACCAGAAGTGGAGCGGCCTGACCGGAGGCGGGACGCCCCCGACGACGCCCCCGCCGAGCGGCTCCTGCTCCCTCCCCTCCACCTACCGGTGGTCCTCGACGGGTGCGTTGGCGCAGCCGAAGAGTGGTTGGGTGTCGTTGAAGGACTTCTCCGCGGTGAAGCACAACGGGAAGTACCTGGTCTACGGGTCGTACTCGACGGGGTCGTCGTACGGTTCGATGGCGTTCAGCCAGTTCACGAACTGGTCGGACATGGGGTCGGCGGGCCAGAACGCGATGAGTCAGGCCGCGGTGGCGCCGACGCTGTTCTACTTCGCGCCGAAGAACATCTGGGTGCTGGCCTACCAGTGGGGTTCGGCGGCGTTCATGTACCGCACGTCGAGCGACCCCACGAACCCCAACGGCTGGTCGGCGCCGCAGGCGCTGTTCACGGGCAGCATCTCCGGTTCCGACACGGGTCCGATCGACCAGACGCTGATCGCCGACGGTCAGAACATGTACCTGTTCTTCGCCGGTGACAACGGCAAGATCTACCGGGCGAGCATGCCGATCGGGAACTTCCCGGGCAGTTTCGGTTCGTCCTACACGACGATCATGAGTGACACCAAGGCCAACCTGTTCGAGGCGGTGCAGGTGTACAAGGTGCAGGGGCAGAACCAGTACCTGATGATCGTGGAGGCGATGGGCGCCAACGGGCGTTACTTCCGTTCCTTCACGTCCTCGAGCCTGAGTGGTTCGTGGACCCCGCAGGCGGCCTCCGAGAGCAACCCGTTCGCGGGCAAGGCCAACAGCGGCGCGACCTGGACCAACGACATCAGTCACGGCGACCTGGTCCGCAGCAACCCCGACCAGACCATGACCATCGACCCCTGCAACCTGCAGCTCCTGTACCAGGGCAAGGCGCCGAACTCGGGTGGCGACTACAACGCGCTGCCCTACCGGCCGGGCGTCCTCACCCTCCAGCGCTGACCCACCCGGTCCAGGCGCTCGCACCACATCGAGGAACCCCGGCCGCGCTCCGGCCGGGGTTCCTCTCCTTCGGGTGTGGGGCCGCCTGGGGTGGCGAGGACGGGCGGCACGGCGCACTCGGGGGAGGGCAGGTCCGGTTCGCGGGTGCACCAACCGGCCGGTAGGTTGCGGGAGTTACCGACCCAGCCATACAGAACCGTGCCGGAGAGTGTCGTGGTCCGCCCCTTCGACGTCAACGAGATCTATCCCGACGACCCGGCCGACTCGGTGCGGCTTCCCCGGCGGAGGGCCGGGGGGTCACCGCAGAGTCTCGCGGTGACGCTGCTGGCCGACTACACGTTGCGCACCCGCGCGCCCGTGCCGTCGGGGGCGATCGTGGCGCTCCTGGGGGAGTTCGGTGTCACCCCCGCCGCCAGTCGCACCGCCATCAGCCGGCTGGCGCGGCGGGGCGTGCTGGAGAGCAGCAGGCACGGCCGGCACAGCTCCTACCGGCTGAGTGACCCCGCCGCGGTCAACCTCTCCCTCTCAGGGCATTCGATCGTGGCGTTCACCGAGCGGGCCGAGAAGTGGGACGGCTCGTGGACGGTCATCTCCTTCTCGCTTCCCGAAGGCCGTAGCGCCGAGCGGCGGACGCTGCGGGGACGACTGCGCTGGCTCGGGTACGCGCCGCTGTACGACGGGCTGTGGCTGTCGCCCCGGCCGTTCACCCCGAGGGCGCGCGAGGAACTGGCCCAGGTCGGCCCCGGATCGCTGACGGTCTTCCGGGCCCAGCACGTGGAACTGGAGTCGGCCGCCCGCCGTGATCCGCTGGACGCCTGGGACGTCGAGGCCATCGCCGAGGAGTACACGTCCTTCGTCGACCGGTGGAGTCCGCTGCTCGACCGGATGCGGGCCGGTGGGGTGAGCGGCGTCGAGGCCGTCTGCGCGCGTACCGAGGTCATGGACACCTACCGCCGGTTCCACGTCCTCGACCCGCGGCTGCCGATGCGGTGCATGCCGCGGGGCTGGCGAAGGGAGCAGGTCAGGGACGTCTTCACCGCTGTCTACGACGGCCTCGCCGAGACCGCCCAGGAGCACGTCCGGACGGTGGCCGCACTGCCCTCGGCCGCGGACGGCGGTGTCGGGGCGCACACCACCTCGGATCTGCTCGCGGGAGTGTGGCTCGGGGATCCTCCGTCGGCCAACTCCGAGTGAGTGCCGATTGATTGACGGTTTTCTGTCCGGGGGATACGGTCATTGTTATATGAGGTAGGGGCTCCTGGGGCTCTGGTGGCCGCCCGCGGCCCTCGTTCCTTGTCCGCGAGGGACGCGGGCGGCCACCACCCTGATCGGCCGCGGCCTCGTCGTTCGCAGCCTCAGGTCCGCAGCCTCAGGTCCGCAGCTCCATCGGCCTCATGCAGTCGCGCCCACGTCGCGGGTCCGCACGTGGGTGTTCCCCCCACCGCCGTACGGACGGCCGCGGCCGCGTGCCGTACGGCGCATCCCGAGGAGTCCGCAGTGAAGAGTCCCCGCAGACCGTTAGCAAGGCTGGCCGCCGCGGTGGTGGCGGTCGGCATCGTGTTCATCGGCCTCGTCACCGTGGCGCCGGCCCAGGCCGCGTCGCTGAACCAGGTGACCAACTTCGGTGACAATCCCGGCAACATGCAGATGCACGTCTACGTACCGGACAGCCGCCCCGCGAAGCCGGCCGTCGTGGTGGCCATGCACGGCTGTGGCGGCACCGGTCCCAACTTCTACTCCGGCAGCGAGTTCGCCTCACTCGCCGACCGGTACGGATTCATCGTCGTCTACCCGACCGCGACCCAGTCGGCGGGCTTCGGCAAGTGCTTCGACACCTGGTCGGACGCGGCCAAGCGCCGCGGCGGCGGCAGTGACCCCGTCTCGATCATCTCGATGATCAACTACGTGAAGCAGCAGTACAACGGCGACCCGAACCAGGTGTACGCCACCGGGAGTTCTTCCGGCGGCATGATGACCCAGCACATGCTGGCCCTGTACCCGGACGTGTTCAAGGCCGGCGCCTCCTTCATGGGTGTTCCGTTCGGATGCTTCGCCAACGCGGCGGACTACCCTCCCGGTACGAGCAAGTGCACTGGCGGAAGCATGAACAGGACTCCCCAGCAGTGGGGTGACCTGGTGCGGCAGGCGTACCCCGGGTTCAGTGGAACGCGACCGCGGATCCAGCTGTGGCACGGCACCGGCGACACCCTCGTGCCGTACCAGCTGCTGCAGGAGAGCGTGAAGCAGTGGACCGACGTGTTCGGGCTCGGTCAGACGCCGACGTCCTCCGACACCCCGCAGTCGGGCTGGAACCGCCAGCGCTTCGCCAACTCGTCCGGAGCCGTGAACGTGGAGGCGTACAGCATCCAGGGCGCCGGCCACTCCCTGCCGTCGAGCGGGATGGCCGCCCAGGCCGTCCAGTTCTTCGGACTGACCGGCAGCACCCCGGGCCCCGGTCCGACGACCGGAGGCCCCGGTACCCCGCCGGCCGAAGGGGCCGCGTGCAAGGTGACCGCCGCGGTCACCTCCTGGGGCAACGGGCTCACCGAGAACCTCACGATCACGAACACCGGCAGCTCCGCGGTGAACGGATGGTCGCTCGCGTTCACCCTCCCCGGCGGGCAGACGATCACCAACGGGTGGAACGCCACCTACAAGGGGACCGGTGGCCAGGTGACCGCCACCAACGTGAGCTACAACGGCGCGATCGCCGCAGGACAGTCCACGACGATCGGCTTCCAGGCGACCCACAGCGGCAACACGGCCCCGCCGACCGGATTCACGCTCAACGGCACCTCCTGCGGCGCGGGCTGACCGGAGGCCCGACCGGACACCGGGCAGGCCGGAACCCCGTCGGGGGTTCCGGCCTGCCCTCGTGCCGTCAGGTCGCCCCGGCCCCGCGTGCGCGTACACCGCCAGGGGGCCGACGACGTCTGCACGCGTCCGAACCATTGACAGGTTTCCTGATCGTCCCAACACTGGCCATCGATCAGGAAACCTGACAGTTTTCCGGGCCGGCAGTGCGAAGGAGCCCTGGCATGAAGCCCTCAGATCCCACCTCCGGCGACAACACGCAGCTGCGCCGTGCCGTCACCTCCAGCTTCCTCGGCAGCGTCATCGAGTACTACGACTTCCTGCTGTACGCGACCGCCTCCGCGGTGGTCTTCGCCGAGGTGTTCTTCTCCGACCTCGATCCCCTGGCCGGTACGGTGGCCAGCTTCGGCACCCTGGCCACCGGCTACGTGGCCCGGCCGCTGGGCGGTGTGCTGTTCGGGCATTTCGGGGACCGGCTGGGCCGCAAGAACATGCTGGTGCTGTCGATGACGCTGATGGGCGTCGCCAGCTTCCTGATCGGCGTGCTTCCCACCCACGCGAGTGCCGGAAGCCTGGCGCCGATCGCGCTGGTGCTGCTGCGGGTGCTGCAGGGTGTCGCGGTGGGCGGCGAGTGGGGCGGTGCGGTGCTGATGTCCGCCGAACACGCCAAGAGGCGGCGCGGGTTGTGGGCGAGCTTCACCAACGCAGGCGCGCCGTGCGGCATGGCGGTGTCCACGGTCGTGATGTCGGCGACCGCCTCGGCCGTCGGCGAGGAGGCGTTCCTCGCCTGGGGCTGGCGCATACCGTTCCTGCTGAGCGTCGTGCTGCTGGCCATCGGTCTGTTCGTGCGGCTGCGGGTGACGGAGACGCCCGTCTTCACCTCGGCCGCCGCCGAGGCGGAGCCCCGGCGCACCCCGCTCTGGGACGTGCTGCGCAACCACCCACGGGTACTGCTGCTCGGCGTGGGAGTCGGCCTGAGCGCGTTCGTGATGCAGGGCACCCTCACCACGTTCATCATCTCCTACGCGGTACGGGCCGGGTTCGGCCGTGACACGGTGCTGAACGCCCTCACCGTCTCGTCGACGCTGGCCGTGATCGGCATCATCGGCTGGTCCGCGGTCAGCGACCGGTTCGGCCGCCGGCCAGTGGTGGCCGCGGGCGCGGTGGCGGTGGGTGCCTATGCCTTCGTGCTCTTCCCGCTGGTCGACAGCGGCAGTACCGCCCTGCTGGTGGTGGCCGTCGTCGTGGGGCAGTCGGTGCTGCACCCGATGATGTACGGGCCGCTGGCCGCGCTGTACGCGGAACTGTTCGCCACCCGCAGCCGCTACACCGGAGCCTCGCTCGGCTATCAACTCGCGGGTCTGGGGGCCGGCTTCGCGCCGCTGATCTTCGCCCAGGCGCAGGCGCTCGGCGGCGGTACGACCGCCATCTCCCTGGTCATCGCCGGGTTCTGCGCACTCACCCTGATCTGTGTCCTGGTGCTGGGCGAGACCAGTCGCAACGAACTCTCCACGCCCGCCGAGCGTCACCCGGAGAGGCGCCAGGCGGTCTGACCCGCGTGCCGGTGCCGGTCGCCCCGCGCCCGCTCCGTCACCGGGGCGGGCGCAGGGCCCGCCAGGACCCGTCGAGGGACGAGCGCAGACGCGCACGTTCCGCCCTGCTCAGCCCCGAGAGCATCAACTCCTCGATCGCGGCGTGCGCGTCGGCGTACTCGGCGAGGAGGCGACGGCCTTCCTCCGTCAGGTGCACCAGCAGTTCGCGGCGGCTGGCCGGGTTGGGGGAGCGGGAGATCAGCTCACGCTGTTCCAGTGCGCGCAGCATGTCGGCCATGGCCTGCGGCGTGACGAAGGAGTCGCGCGCCAGCTGGGCCGCCGAGATGCCGTCGCGCCGTTCGAGCACGGTGAGCGCCGTGTACTGAAGGGTTGTCACCCCGGAACCGCGCAGCATCTCGTCGAGCCGTGCGCGGATGACGAGCTCGAGGCGCTTCACCGCGTACAGCAAGGACGGCGGCGCACTCCGGCCCTCGGCTTCTTCCACCGTTTCCCTCCCAGCTATTGACAGGAATCCTGATGGTATCAACGATGGTTGATCATCAAGATTCCTGATGGTCTGGAGATGGTGTGACCGCAGAGAACAACCTCCCCGCATCCCTGTCGCTGGACCGCCACGGCGACATCGCGGTCCTGACACTGAGCCGCTCGGCCAAGCGCAACGCCCTGGACGACGCCACCGTACTCGGCCTCGGCGCGTTCTTCGACGCCCCGCCCGCCTGGGCGAAGGCGGTCGTGCTGGCCGCCGACGGCGAGCACTTCTGCGCGGGGCTCGACCTCGCGGAGCTCATGGAACGGGACGCGGTGCAGGGCCTGCACCACTCCCGCATGTGGCACCGGGCCTTCGCGCGGATCGAGGCCGGGACGGTCCCGGTGATCGCGGTGCTCAAGGGCGCCGTGGTGGGAGGCGGCCTGGAACTCGCCGCGGCGGCCCACCTGAGGATCGCCGAGGACTCCGCCTTCTTCGTCCTGCCGGAAGGCGAGCGCGGCCTGTTCGTCGGGGGAGGAGCCTCCGTCCGGCTGCCGCGGCTGATCGGCGTCGCCCTGATGGCCGACATGATGCTCACCGGCCGGGTGCTGAACGCCGACGAGGGGGCCGCCGCCGGGCTCGCCACCTACCGGGCCGCCGACGGGGAAGGGCTGGCCAAGGCGCTCGAACTCGCCGCCCGCGTCGCCCGCAACTCACCCGTCACCAACTACGCGGTGATCCACGCCCTGCCCAGGATCGCCGAAGCCTCGCCCGAGACCGGTCTGCTCCTCGAGTCCCTGATGGCCGGCGTCGTCCAGAGCAGCCCCGAGGCCAAGGACCGGATGAACGCCTTCCTGTCCGGCCGGGCCGCCAAGGTCGGCGCTCCCACCCCCACCCCCACCCCGGCTCCCACCCCCACCCCGGCTCCCACCCCCACCCCCACTCGCACCTCCGCCGACGAGGAGGCATGATGAGCGCCCCCCTCCCTCCCCGGGAACCCGAACTCCTCCACACGCCCGCCCCGGAGCAGGTCCGCGACGCGCGTGTGCAGGACTTCCTGGTCTGGCTGCGGGACCGCCGCGGAGCCGACCTCGAGTCCTGGAACGCCCTGTGGGTATGGTCCGTCCGCTCCCTGGAGGACTTCTGGGAGTCGGTCCGGGAGTACTTCGGCGTCCGCTTCCACACCCCCGCCGAGGAGGTCCTCACCACCCGGCGGATGCCCGGCGCCCGCTGGTTCCCCGGGGCCACCCTCAACTACGCCGAGCACGCCTTCGGCCGGCCCGAGGACGCGGACACGGTCGCCGTCGTCGCGCACTCCCAGACCAGGGAGCCCGTCGAGCTGACCTTCGCCGAACTCGGCGAGCGGGTACGGAGGGCACGGGCCGGTTTGCGCCGCCTCGGTGTCCGCGAGGGCGACCGGGTCGCCGGTTACCTGCCCAACATCCCCGAGACGCTGGTCGCCTACCTGGCGACCGCCAGCCTCGGTGCCGTATGGGCGGGCTGCGCACCGGAGTTCGGGCCGCGCAGCGTGCACGACCGGTTCGGCCAGGTGGAGCCCACGGTCCTGCTCGCCGTCGCCGGGTACACCTACGGCGACAAGGAGATCGACAAGCGGGCCGAGGTCGCCCAGATCCACGCGGCGCTGCCCGGGGTCCGGCACCTCGTCCATGTCCCGTACGGACCACACACCCTGGACGACGCGGTGCCGTGGGCCGACCTGCTCGCCGACACCGACGAGCCCCTGGCCTTCGAGCCCGTTCCGTTCGACCATCCGCTGTGCGTGCTGTTCTCCTCCGGCACCACCGGAAAGCCCAAGGCGATCGTGCACGGCCACGGCGGCCTGCTGCTCGAACACCTGAAGAACCACGCCTTCCACTGGGACCTGGGCCCCGGTGACCGGTTGATGTGGTTCAGCACCACGGCGTGGATGATGTGGAACGCGCTCGTCTCGGCGCTGCTGGTCCGCTCCTCGATCGTGATGATCGACGGCAACCCGCTCCATCCCGGGCTGCGCGAGCAGTGGCGGCTCGCCGAGCACACCGGCGCGACCCTGGTGGGCGCGAGCCCCGGCTACCTCATGGCGTGCCGCAAGGAGGGAGTGCGGCCCGCCGAGGAGTTCGACCTGTCCCGGCTGCGGCAGCTCGGGGTGGCGGGCAGCCCGTTCCCGCCCGAGGGCGCCCGGTGGGTGGCCGAGCAGTTCGGCAGCCGGGTCCTGCTCAACGTCGGCAGCGGCGGAACGGACGTCTGCACCGGGCTGGTACAGGCGTCGCCGCTCACACCGGTGTACGCCGGCGAGATGTCGGGCCCGAGCCTGGCCGTCGACGTCAAGGCGTTCGACCAGGACGGGGTGGCCGTGGCCGGGGAACTGGGCGAGCTGGTGATCACCTCACCGATGCCGTCCATGCCGGTCGGCCTCTGGGGCGACCGGGACGGCAGCCGGCTGAGGGACGCGTACTTCTCGGCCTATCCGGACGCCTTCCGCTTCGGCGACTGGTGCCGGTTCTCCGAGGCGGGCTCCTGCCTGATCACCGGCCGTTCCGACGCCACCCTCAACCGGGGCGGCGTGCGGCTGGGCACCGGCGAGTTCTACCGGGTCCTGCAGGACGCCGACGAGATCACCGACAGCGTCGTCATCCACCTCGAGGACCCCGCCGGCGGCATGGGTGAACTGATCCTCTTCGTGGTGCCGAGCCCCGGCACCACGGTCGACGACGGCCTGCGCGAGGCCCTGGCCGCACGGATACGGTCCGCCCTGTCTCCACGCCACGTGCCGGACCGGATCGTCGCGGTACCGTCCGTGCCGTACTCCCGGACCGGCAAGAAACTGGAAGTGCCGGTCAAACGGATCCTGCTCGGCGCCGACCCGGCCGCCGTCGCCTCCCCGGGCGCACTCGTCGACCCGTCGGCCCTGGACGCGTTCGCGGAGTACGGCCGCCGGCACGCGGAGGACCTTCGATGAGCGCCGGGCACGCCGCTGTGGCGGGCACCGGCGTCATCGGCGCGGGATGGGCGGCACTGTTCCTGGCCCACGGCCTCGACGTCCGGGCCCACGACCCCGCCGACGGCGCCGAGGAACGGCTGCGGGAGTCCGTACGGCAAGCGTGGCCGGCCCTGGCCCGGCTCGGCCTCGCCGAGGGCGCGGACCCGGACCGGCTGCGCTTCACGGACAGCGCGGCGGAGGCCGCCGACGGGGCGCGCTTCGTGCAGGAGAGCGGCCCGGAGACGGAGGACGCCAAGCGGCGGCTGCTCGCCGAACTCGACGAGGCGGCCCCGCCGTCGGCCCCGCTGGCGAGCAGTTCCTCCGGGCTGATGCCCACCACGCTTCAGGAGATGTGCCCGCGCCGACCGGAACGGGTGCTGGTCGGGCACCCCTTCAACCCCTCCTACCTGATCCCGCTGGTCGAGGTGGTGCCCGGCACGCGGACCGAGCGGTCCGTCGTCGAGGAGACACTCCGCTTCTACACCGAGCTCGGCAAACGGCCGGTCCTGGTACGGCGCGAGGTGCCCGGCCACGTCACCAACCGCCTGCAGGCCGCCCTGTGGCGGGAGGCCTACTCGCTGGTGGAACGGGGCGTGGCCACCGTCGCCGACATCGACACGGCCGTATCCGAAGGCCCCGGCCTGCGATGGGCGCTGCTCGGCCCCCTGGTCAATCAGCACCTGTCCGGCGGGCCGGGCGGCATGGCCCACACCCTGCAACACCTCGGACCGCCCGCCCAGCGCTGGATGGACGACCTCGGCGCACCACAGCTCACCCCGGCCCTGGCCGAAGCGCTGGTCCGCGGCGTCGACGAGGAACTGGCCGGCGTCGACCAGGCGCGCATGGTGGCCGAAAGGGACGCCCTGCTGATCCAGCTCATCGAGGAGAAGCGCCGCCGGTCCCTGCCCTGACACATCGGCCCACTGCTTCGAGGAGGACCACCACATGCCCGCCCGTTACAGCCCCCGCGTCGACCCGGACGCCATCGTCGCCCTCGACACCCACGTCCACATCGAATGCGACGCCCACGGCCATCTCTCACTGGACCAGGAACTGATGGACGCATCGGCCGCGTACTTCCGTGCCGGCCATCCGCGGACGCCCACCCTCGAGCAGACGGCCGAGCACTACCGCGCCCGGAACATGGCCGCGGTCGTCTTCACCGTCGACGCCACCACCGGCCTCGGCCATCCCCCGCTCTCCAGCGAGGAGATCGCCGAACGCGCCGCCGAACACGCAGACGTGCTCCTGCCGTTCGGCTCGGTCGACCCGCTGCGCGGCGCCCGGGCCGTACGGCAGGCACGCCGCCTGGCCGAGGAGTACGGCGTCCTCGGCTTCAAGTTCCACCCCAGCCTGCAGAACTTCGAGCCCAACGACCCCGCCCACTACCCGCTGTGGGACACGCTCCAGGAACTCGGCACGGTCGCCCTCTTCCACACCGGGCAGACCGGCATCGGCGCCGGACTCCCCGGCGGGCGCGGCATCAAGCTGCGGTACTCCGACCCGATGCTCCTCGACGACGTGGCCGCGGACTTCCCCCACCTGACCATGGTGCTCGCCCACCCGTCGGTGCCATGGGTGGACTCCTCGATCTCGATCGCCACCCACAAGGCCAACGTGTACATCGACCTGTCGGGCTGGTCCCCCAAGTACTTCCCGCCGCAGCTGGTCCGCCAGGCCAACGGCCCGCTGCGCCACAAGGTCCTCTTCGGCTCCGACTTCCCGGTCCTCGCCCCCGACCGGTGGCTCGCGGACTTCGAAAGGCTGGACATCAAGGACGAGGTGCGCCCCCTGATCCTCAAGGAGAACGCTCTGCGCATGCTGGGACTGGACGGGCCTCGGCCGCACCGACCGCCGGGCGTCGGCTGATCCGCTCCGGACACCCTCGGACAGGAGACGGTCCTGCCGCACGGGTCCGGAGACCGCCGGCACGGAAGGCGCCGGCACGGCGAGGGGCGCGCTCGTCACGACCAGGCGGCCAGCCGGCTTCCCAGCACGTCCAGGCCGTGCCGGAGCCGCCGGAAGTACGTGGCGCGGCTGAGGTGGAGCTGCAGGGTGAGCTGCTGATGGGTGCGCCGGCGACCGAGGTAGTAGTGCAGCAGGATCCAGCCCGCCTCGGCGTCCTCCAGGACGTCGCTCGCCGCCAAGGCACGTACGTTCTCCCGTAGCCAGCTCTGGAGATCCGCCACCGTCGACGTGCGCGCGGTCGACAGCAGGGGGCTGTCCGACAGCCGTGCCGCGTCGTGGATGTCGGCCAGCGCGCGCCCCACCTCCCGGCCCAGCGATCGTCGGGACCCGTCGGGGCCGCCCGTGGCGGGAGCGAGCCTGTCCACCCAGGCGGGTATCGCGTGCGGACCGAAGTCCTGGCTGTAGATCTCGGGCTTGCGGCCGCACCGGTAGATGTCGTCGGTGGTCGTGCCGTGCCGGTGGAAGCGCAGGCCGCGCAGCAGCCGTTGGTAGTCGGGGCTAGGGGTGGAGATGGTGAGCAGCTGGCCGCGGGACACGACCTGGCGGAAGAGGCAGCGCAGGAGTTGCGCGCGCATGCCCCGGTCCGGGCAGTAGGCGGCTCCGAGCAGCATCGTGCCGATGCTTCGCCTCCGCTCGAGCAGCTCGTCGGTGTGTTCCTGGAGCAACGTCTCCACGCTGTTGATGGTGTGTTCGCCGACGTGGAACAGACCGGCGAGGCCCATGGCCCTGCCGTCGGGGTCCTGCACCAGATGGAAGCCGGCCGGGTCGTCGTGCAGCCACCGCTCGACCATGCGGTCGGTCCGCCCGGTGTCCAGCCCTCCGTGCCGGGCCCACGCGTACATCAGCTCGCCCACGGTGCCGGAGTCGCCCGGCGTGGCCGGCCGCACCGTGCCGGTGGACGGGCTCGCCGGGAAGAACGTCTCGCGTACGGCGGTGCTGTCGGACAGGGCCATGATGCCCTCGGCGAGCCGTGACCGGTGCGCCGCGACGGGCTCCGTGGCCAGCAGCCGCTTGCGGTAGGCCAACGTCCGGGTCCGCGAACCGCGGTGGGTGACGGGCCGGCGCCAGCGATGGGCCAGTTCGACCACACTGCGGAACGGCTCGGCCACGGCGAGCCCGAGTTCCGTGCGGTGGACGACGCTGAGCCCGCCGACGGCGTCGAAGAGCCGCCGGTCGGCCCCCAGCAGCGTCTCGTCACCGGCCCACATGGTGGCCAGCGCGTCCAGGGCGGGCTGCCAGAGGCCGGTGGGCAACTCCCGGGCGAGCCGGTCGGTGATCTCCTGGGCGGCCACGTCGGCCACGGCCCCCGTCGCCCGGGGTGAGACACCCGCGTGCAGCGCCCGGCACGCCGCCGCGGCGATCATCGGGTTGCCCGCCGCGAGCCGGACGACGAGGTCCTGGCCCTGCGCGTCGGTCACCTGGGCGGTGTCCGCCGCCAGCCGTCCGATCCGTTCGTCCGGCCATGCGGAGACGCTGAGCACCGCGGTGCCCGACAGGGTCCACCCGCTGCGGGACAGCAGCGAACACCGGCTGACGAGCAGGACGGGTCTACCGCCGTGGCGCGGCCGGGACCGGACGGGTTCCACCGCCGCCAGGGCGTCCGCGCCGTCCACACTGTCAAGGACCAGGGGATCGCCGGTGTCCTCGGCGAGCGCGGCCGGTACCGCCTCCCGCGCCCGCGGCACGGAAAGGTCCAGCACCGTCGCCTGCGGCAGACGGGCCGCGAGCCATGACTTGCCGCTGCCCAGCGGCCCGGTCAGGTTCAGCAGGTGGTGCTTCCCGACCGCGGCCCGCAGCGCGGCGGGCGTCGGGCGCGGTGGCGCGGCCATCCGGACCTCCTGACACGTGCGCCGCGACCGCGACCCCCTCCGGACCGCGAACACCTTATCGGTGGGTCACCGGAGCGGGAAGGAGCGGCCGCGCGAGAGTTCCTGAGACACCGATGAGACTTCAGCCCCTCGTCCCTCGGCTAGCTTGTGCCTCGCGGTCCCGCAGAGCACACGGGAGGAGACGATGGAGACCCGCACCATGTCGGTACTCGGCCTGACCAGCACGGAGGAACACGTCTACCGGCATTTCCTGCAGAACCCGCGGACACCGGCAGGCGACGTCGCTCCCCTGATCCCCGTCGACCGGCAGGAAGCACACCGGGCGATCTCGCGATTACGCGTCCTGAGACTGCTGCACGGAGACGAGGAGAGCACCTGGGCGACGGACCCTCATGTCGCCGTGACCCGCCTGGCGGAAGGGCAACTCGAGACGGTGTACCGCACGGTACGCCGGCTCACCGACATCTGGCCCATCCTCGAGTCGCTCCGGGCCGACCGGCCGGAACCGCTGCCGGACCTCCTGCCCATGACCCTCGGCCGTACGAGTACGGCGCTGCGCCGACTCGAGGACCTGACACAGGTACGCGCGCGCATCGATCAGCTGGCCTTCACCGCGCACCGGGAGATACTCGCCGCCGAACCCTACGACGCGCTGTCGCCGGACAACATCGCGCACGCCCGGACCGTCGACTTCCGTTGCCTGGAACGCGGCGTCAGGATCCGCAACCTGGTGCGCCCACAGGCCCTCGACGACCCCGGAACGCGGAGCTACCTCCTGGAGCTGTACGCGGGCGGCGCCGAGATCAGGGTCGCCGACGAGCTCTTCGACCTGATGCTCGTCTACGACCGCCGTACGGCGCTGCTCCCGATCGACGCCCACGACACCTGCCGGGGAGCGCTGTGCACCGAGGAGAGCAGCCTGGTCGGGAGCCTCGTCAGGCTCTTCGAGAAGCTGTGGGACGCGGCGACGGACTTCGCCGACCTGGCGGCTCCGAGGGCTGAGGACGCCCCCGGGCTGTCGGAGGCCCAGCGGCGGGTGCTGACCGCCATGTGCACGGCGAGCAAGGACGACGTGGGGGCGCGGCAGGCCGGCATGTCCCTGCGCACCTACCGCCGGCACATCGCGGAACTGCTGCGGGTCCTGGACGCGGGCAGCCGGGCACAGGCGGCCCTGTCGGCCCGCGAGCGGGGCTGGGTGTGACCACCGGTGATCCGCCGTCCTGGGCGCGGGACGGAACCACGCGCCCGGACGCCGGCGATGAGCCGGCCGCTGCCGACGGTCATGTCACTGCCATCCGTTGACCGAAGGCACGATTCCCGCGGCCGTGCGTGGCAGGAGGAGGGCGGTGGCGCGGCCGACGTCCGTCGCGCCGTGCGTTGTCCGGACCATGGCGATGCTCCCTACGGGTGTACTGCTGCCGACGTGGTGTGTTCCGGTGCGGGCAGGGGGCGTTCGGGCAGGTGCGGGGCGGGGATCCGGGTGGTGGCCAGCCGCCGGTAGAGGTCGTCGCCGTCGAGGAGTTCGGCGTGCGTGCCGACCGCCCGCACCCGGCCGCCGTCCAGGACCACGATGCGGTCGGCCTCCGCAACGGTGGACATGCGGTGGGCGATGACGACGACGGCGCACCTGCGGGCGATCCGCTCCAGGCCGGCGCGCAGCGCGGCCTCGGCGGTGGAGTCCAGATGGGCGGTGGCCTCGTCGAGCAGGATCACCCGGGGCTTCTGCAGCAGGGCGCGGGCCACGCACAGACGCTGCCGCTGCCCGCCGGACAACGCGGTGCCCTGTTCGCCGAGCAGGGTGTCCAGACCGTCCGGCAGGTCGGCCACCACGTCGGCGAGCCCGACCAGGTCGACGGCCTCCCGGATCTCCGCCTCCGTGGCGTCCGGCGCGCCGTAGACGATGTTCTCCCGCACCGTCCCGCGCAGGACGACGCTCTCCTGCTGCACGTACCCGACCCGCCCGCGGACGTCGGCCGGTGACAGCTCGGCGATGTCCACCCCGTCGAGCAGGACGGAACCGCCCTGTGGCCGGTAGAACCGCTCGATCAGCTGGAACACGGACGTCTTCCCCGCGCCGGAGGCGCCCACCAGGGCGGTGAGTCCGCGGTCGGGCACCGCGAAGGACACCCCGTCCAGGACGGTGCGCCCGCCGTAGCCGAAACGGACGTCGCGGAACTCCACGGCGCAACGGCCGCCGTGCGGCACCGCCGAAGGCGCCGGCCGGTCGCCCCTCCGCGGCGCGGGCACGTCCTCCTGCGGGAGGCCGGCCAGTTCGTTCACGCGCTGGACCGCCGCCCGGCCCTGCTGATAGGTGCCGATCGAGACGAACACCAGCACCAGCGGGGAGACGAGGTAGAAGAGATACGTCGTGAAGGCCGCGAAGTCGGCCGCCCCGAGGGAGCCGGTCGTCACGCGCGCCATGCCGATGCCCAGGACGGTGGCCAGGGACGCCTGGAGACCGACGTTGAGGACGGGCGTGAGCGCCGAGTTCAGCGCGGTGACCCGGTTGCCCGAGACGCGGACCCGGTCGGCGAGCCGGGCCAGGCGTTGCTGTTCACGTTCCTCCGCGCAGGCCGCCTTCACGGTGGGCAGGGCGGACATCACCCGTTGCAGGTCGGCGCCGAACGCGCCGGAGTCCTCGCGGTTGGCCAGCGCGGCCCGGCGCAGCCCGCGGGCCAGCCACACGGAGCCGGTGCTCGCGGCGCCGAGGCAACCCACGGCGATCAGCAGCAGCCAGAGGTCCGTCCAGGCCATCATCACCACCCCGCCGACCACGATCATGCCGTTGAGGACGATCTGCGCGAGGCTCTGCGTCAGCGAGATCTTCAGCAGGGCCGTGTCGGAGACCAGCCGGGTGTGCACGTCGCCCTGCCGCTGGGTGTTCAGGTGCGACAGGTCGGCGCGCAGGACCTTCCCGGCGAGCACCACACGGGCGTCGCGGACGATGTTCTCCCCGGCCCGGCCGACGACGTAGCCCTGGGCCGCCGACAGCACGGCGTCCGTGAGGAGCAGGACGACCAGGAGCACCACCAGGCCGGTCACCGGCCGGTGCCGGCCGGCCGCCTCGATGAGGCCGGACAGGATCACGGGCTGCGCCAGGGTGCACACCACCCCCGCCGTGCCCAGCAGCAGGCCGAGGAGGAGCATGCGCCGCTGGTTCCGGGTCAGCTCCCGGATCATGCCGGGCGGTGCCTGGCCGACGGTGGTCACACCCGCTCCTCGCGGTCGGCGGCCCGGACGTACCGGCTGATGTGGACCGGGCTGTGTTCGGGCAGGAACGGCCCGCCCGCCCAGTCACCCTGCCGCGAGACGAGGACGAGCCCCGCGTCGGCGGCGTGGGCGTCGATGTCCTCGGGCGTCGTGAGCCGGGTGATCTCGGAACCGACGCGCACCCGGCCGTCCTCGTGCCACAGGTGCGAGGTGTGCCACAGGTTCTGCTCGGGCAGCAGGGTGGAGTATGTCTGCAGCCCGGTTCCGGGTTTTGGGTACGGCACGAAGAACGAGGTGCGCGACGCCCCTTCGTGCAGCGCGTGCACGGCACCGGGGTTGTGGGTCTCCACCACCAGGCTGCCTCCCGGGGCCAGGTGCCGGGCGGCGCGGGCGACGACACCGCGCTGCTCGACGGGGTCGAGCACGAGCGAGATCGTGCCGCACACGCTGTAGACCAGGCCGTATCCGGTGCCGTCGGCGTAGCCGCGGATGTCTCCGTGCACGGCGGTGACCGGGACTCCGGCGGCCTCGACGGCGGCGCGCAGGAGCTCGAGCATCTCCGGTGACGAGTCCACGCCGACCACCTCACCGGTCAGGCGGGCGAGGGGGACGGCGATCCGCCCGGTCCCGACGCCGAGTTCCAGGGCGCGACCGCCGGCCTGCCAGCGGGCCAGTGCCGCGGCCGTGCGCTCGGGAAGGCCGTCCGGTGGGAAGAGGCGGTCGTAGAAGTCGGCGAACATCCTGCCGTAGCCGATGTCCCGCACCTCCGGTGCGACGGGGTCCTCGGCCGGGGAACTGGTCACGGTGTTCATGCACGCCCGCCTTCCGCGGCTGCCGCGACCCGCCCGCGCATCGGTGTGTAGGGGGAGACGAAGAGGATCTCGGGCTCTTCGGCGTCGTCGTAGCCCGCGTTGCGCACGAGGGTGAACTGGAAGCCCTTGACGGCGGCGGCGCCCGAACGTGCGATCCCGGCCTCGAAGTACGCGCGCAGCATGCGGTAGCCGGGCAGGGTGCCCGCTCTGGACAGGCCCTTGTCGAGGTGGCGCAGCACCTCGGTGGCCAGGTCGAAGACCGCCTTCTCCGCCCGGCGCTCCGGGAACCAGAGGATCTGGCGGGGAGTGCGGCCCTGGATGACCTCCACCGGGAACCACTCGGACGTCCTGCCCGCCTCGTCGAGGGTCCGGCAGTAGAACTGGAGGTCGTGCTGGGCTGGATTCGGTGCGAAGAAACGCCAGTTGGGAAACACCACGTTGAGCACGTCGAGCCGCAGCACCCGGCTGAACGCCGGGCTGGGATGCTGCGAGCAGACGGTACCCAGCAGGACGAGGCCGGCCAGCAGGCGGACCGTGCCCGCCTGGCCCGCGAAGTGGCGGGCCAGCAGCTCGCGGCCGGTGCGGGAGAGGGCACGGGCGCTGCTCATCGGGCCTCCCGTGCGAGGGCGGTGCCGGAGCCGACAGCGGGCCCGCCGGCGGTTTCGGCCAGAAAGGCCAGCAGGTGACCGCATGCCTCCGCGGCGTGCAGGGGGTCCGTCAGCAGACTGTCGTGGTCGGATCCTTCGACGACGACGGTGCGGACGGTCCGCCCGGGCAGGTGCGCGTCGGCGAGTTCCTTGTGCAGCAGCAGGTGGTCGGGATCCTGGTCGACCGTACGCTGGGCCGACAGCACCAGTGCGTGGGTGTCGAGGCCGTGCAGGGCACCGGTGAAGGCGCGGAACTCGCGCTCCGCCGCCCGCCATTCGCGGATGGCCGCCGTCCACAGACGGGCGTCGGCGTACTCGGCCATGGCCTTGCCCCGCACCGGGTGGGGCAGGTTGTGCACCCACCCCGGGGTCTGCAGCAGGGCGCCCATGCCCAGACGCAGGCTGACCGACATGGTCCGCAGCGACTCCAGGACCTTCCCGGCGGTCTTCCCCTGCTGCTCCGACCGGTCGAGCTGCCCGGGGTGGGAGCTGTCGACGTAGACGACGGAGTGCGTCCGCCCCCCGAGCCGTGCCGCCGCCCGCCGGGCGATCTCGCCGCCCAGGGAGTGGCCGACCAGCACCACCTGGCGGTCCTCGGGGACCGCCGCCGCGACCAGGTCGACCAGGTCGTCGACCGACTCCCCGAGGTGGTACGGACCGGTGGCGCGGCGCTGGCTCGGGCCGTAGCCGGCCCGGCTGTGGACCAGCCACTGCCGGCCTTCGGCGTTGAGCGCACGGACGTACCAGCCGAAGTGCGCGGTGCCGGCACCCAGACCGTGGAGGAGGACGAGCACCGGACCGGTGCCCTCGGCGGTGACCGTCCCGTCGAAGCCGATCCGGTTGCCGTGCCGGGTGGTCACGGTGCCGCCACCGTACGGGTGGTCGGTGACCCGCAGCCGGCGGTTGACGGCCACCGCGGCCGCGACGGCCGCGCCTCCCAGGGCCAGAAGGCCCGCGGCGGCCGGCATGCGGTCGTCCCGCCCGGCCACCGCGGGATGGCTGCGGGGCGCGCTGGTGTAGGCGACCATCGGGTACATCGCGGTGAACGCGGGGACGAACCTGCCGAGGCCCATCACGAAGCCGTTGGCCACATGGAACAGGGCGGTGCCGCCCAGCACCGGGCGGGCGAGCCGGCCACCCTTGAGGTAGAGCACGGGGAACAGGCACTCCAGAGCCAGCACCCCGTGCGCGAAGGCACGCGCGGACTTCGGGAAACGCCGCGTCAGTTCCCATACCCCCTTGTGCCCGTAGGTCCTCGTGCGCATCACCCCTGACATGGCGGAGCCGTCACGCCAGTCCCGGCCGAGCAGCTTGACCCAGCCGGCGACCGCGTAGGAGAGGTTGGACTGGAGCGCCACGTACCACAGCAGGGCGTCCTGCGCCTGCGGCGAGGACACGAGCCGGGCCGCCCCGGTCGCCGTCTGCACCAGACCGGACGCCTGGTCGGAACCGTCGGTGCCGTAGCGCTGGGTCGAGTAGAGGACGGCCCCGCTCGCTCCGAGGAAGAGGTTGGCCGCACCGCGCCAGCGCCCGCTGCCCGGCAGCAGGAGGGCGGCGCTCGCGGCCACCCGCGTGGTGTGCAGGGCGATGTCGGTCCGGTCGTCGGCCGCCAGGTCCAGCAGCCGCCGGAACGGCCTGCCGAACCGGACGTAGGACTCCCTGGCGACCGACCAGTCGTTCAGCCCGCCGGGCCGGCGCGGCCCCCGGTCGGCGAGGCGCTCGAGACTGGACAGCAGCGAGGTCACCGCCGCGATGCGCTCGGAGGCGCCGATGGCCTGCGCACGGGAGACCGGGACGGGCCGGAAGAGCGAGGACAGCGCCGCCCGGGCCACGGATCTCGCTCTGCTCGGGACGCCTGCGGATAAGGGCACGGTGAGAATTCCTTCGTGTGGCAACGTCACGTCATGGGCGTGTGAGTCAGGGACGTGCGGACGGCACAGGGCGCACTCCCCGCCGGTCCTCGCGGCGCCCGGCCGGCCGGCCCTCGGTCCGGCGGCGTCCGCCGGCGGACCGAGGACCGGCGGTGCGGTCGAGGAGCACAGAACTATTGGGGATCCTTGCTCCCGACGGCCGCGCCGATGTAGCAGCCGTACGGGAGGCCGGTCGCCGAGGGCGTCACCACGATCGCCGAGGCGACCGGAGCGCCTGTGTCCGGGACATGACCCGGGTCGTTCGCAGACAGCTCTTGGCGGGCCCGCAGGGCCCTGGGCACGGGTAGGGGTACGGGTACGGTGCTCATGAACGGCCTCCTGGTCTTCTGAGGGACGGCGCGGCCGAGCCGGCCACGGCGCCGGACTACCGTGGGTCCCTGCTCCCGATGGCCTGGGTGACCTCGGCGACGCCGAAGGCCACCAGGCCCACCAGCGACGTCGCCACGTCCACCGACGATGCGACCGGAGCGATCGCCTTCGAGACGTAACCCGGGTCGTCCTCGCGCAGTCCACGGTCGGTGCGCGGGGCACCGGGCGACAGCATGTCGTGCATGTGTGATCTCCTCGTCCGCCGAGATGTCCGGCCCTCGCGTCAGCGCGGGTCGATCGGGCCCCCGTCACGGCCCGCCTGGAATGCGTTCAGCAGGGCGTAGCCGATGGCCACACCGACCACCACGGCAGGCGTACTGGCAACAGGCAGATGGGTGGGCGAGACCCGGCCGTCGGGGTCGTCGGCCCGGATGTCCGTGAGGGCGCCCGGGCGATGAAGGAACGAAACGTTGTCCACAAGAGCTCCTTGAAGGGGTGTGCGGAGCGACGGGAAGCGCGAGTGACTACTGCGGTTGCTTCTCGCCGATCGCTTCGGCGAGGGCGAAGCCGACCGCGATGCCCGCGACGAAGAGCGCGGGGGTCGCGGTGACCGGAGCCGTCGCGTACGCGACATGGCCACGGTCGCTCTCACGCAGCTCACGGTCGATGTGCCGGGTGCCGGGCAGCCGATGGTTGTTCATGAACGGTCTCCTGGTCTGCGATGTTTCCGCTCCCGGCCGCGGTTGCTCGACGGCGGTCGGGAGCGGGGGCGGGGGCGGGGTCGGGGCCGGTCGGACGTGGTGCGGCCGGCGGCGCCGTGCCGGCCTACTGGGTCTCGTGTCCGCCCACGAGCGCCCCGGCGGCGTAGGCGACGACCACCGCGGCGGCGACGGAAACGATGACCGGAGTGGCGGCGACCGGAGCCGCACTCGCGTTCACCCGCCCCTGCGCGCCCTCGTCGAGCGGACCGGAGATGCCGGCCCACGAAGGCCTGCCGACCTGGTGCATGGATGCCTCCTCTGCGGGTTGTGCCGTACGGGCGCGGCCGGAGGCGGGAGACATCGCCGCGCAGGTACGGCACGCGGTTCGGCCGGCACTCCGTAACCGCTCATCACGATGCCTTGGCCGCCACGCGAACTGAAGGCCGGCGCTTGGCAGGAGGCTGCACCGCCGTCTGCAGGAAAGTGCCGTCCGGCGGGCAGATTCGCGCCGGTAGAGCACGGACGCGAGACGGACGGCGAGGAGGCCGGACAGAGCCGGGCGACCCCCGACGGAACCACCGCCTCCGAATAGGTTAGGTTAGGCAAACCTAAGTAACCTCGCCCGTCAGTCGTCCGGAGGTGGACCATGTCCGCTGCCTTCCCGTCCCCGCCAACCCCCCGCCGCACCGTGCTCCGTGGTCTGGGCGCCGGTGTCGCCGTCCTCGCCGGAGCGGGCGCGCTCGGCGCTTGCTCCTCCCGCGAGGCCGCGGCCGGCAAGCCCGCCACCGGCGGCGGCGCCGGGAACGGCTTCACCATCACCGACCAGCGCGGCAAGAAGGTCTCCTTCGACGGCCCGGTGGAGCGGATCGCCACGGCGATCATCCCGTCGCCCTCGATGCTCGCCGCCGTGGACGGCTCCCACGACCGCATCGTCGGTATCAACGAGTCCACCCTCACCGCCAACAAGCAGGGCATCTTCGGCACGCTCTTCCCGGCGTCGAAGAGGACCACCACCATCGCCGGCGCCGACTTCGTCCCGAACGTGGAGACGATCGTCAGCCTGAAGCCGGACGTGGTGATCCAGTGGGGCGACATGGGCGACGAGGTCATCGCGCCGCTGGAGAACGCCGGCTTCAAGGTGATCGGCCTGACCTACGGCACCCAGGAGCAGATGGAGACCTGGCTGGAGATCTTCGGCACCCTGCTCGGCAAGCAGGACCGCTCCGCCGAACTGGTCGACTGGATGCACGCCGAGGACAAGGCGGTGCGCGCACTGGTCGCGCCGTCCGCGAAGACGAAGCAGAAGCTCCTCTACCTGCGTACCGCCGCCGACGGCTGGACCACCGCCACGGGCGCCGACTACGTCACCCACTGGACGGAGATCGCGGGCGGGACCAACGTCGCCCACGACGTGTCCGCCGACTCGCCGCAGGTCTCCGTCGAGCAGGTCCTCGCCTGGGACCCCGAGGTGATCCTCCTCTCCGCCTTCGACGAGGCCACCCCGGCCGACGTCTACGGCAACAAGAAGCTGTCCGGCGTCCGCGCGGTCCGCGACCGCCGGGTCTACAAGGTGCCGCTGGGCGGCTACCGCTGGGACCCGCCGTGCTGCGAGTCGCCGCTGATGTGGCGCTGGGCCGCCCAGATCCTCCACCCGGAACTGGCCACCCGCGTCGGCCTGCGCGCCCGCATCGAGGAGACCTTCACCCGCCTCTACGGCTACGGCATCTCCGCCGCCGAGACCGACGAGGTGCTGCGCACGGACCTCAACGCCAGGAGCGCCGGCTATGACGGTTTCCGCGCCTGACCTCGCGGCGGAGACGGCGGAGACGGCTGAGACGGCGGCGCCGGAGAAAGCCGCGCGCCGCCTTCCCCGCCTGCCGCTGCTCGTCGCCGGCACGCTCCTGGTCGCCCTCGCCGCGCTGGCACTGGGCCGCTACACGGTCCCGCCCAACGAGATGGTGCGCCTGCTGGCCGGGCAGTTCCTGCCGGTCGGCGAGACCTGGACCGCGCAGGAGGAGACCGTCGTCCTCGACGTCCGCCTGCCCCGCGTCCTCCTCTCCCTCCTGGTCGGCGGCGCGCTGGCGCTCGGCGGCGCGGCCCTGCAGGGCGTCTTCCGCAATCCGCTGGTCAGCCCCGACGTCATCGGCGTGGCCTCCGGCGCCTCCTTCGGCGGCGTCCTCGCGCTGCTGCTCGGCCTCGGCTCCTTCGCGGTGGTCGGCGGCGCGTTCGGCTTCGGTCTGCTCGCCCTGGCCGTGGTGATGCTGATCGGGCGGCTGAACAGCGGCAGCCCGATCCTGATGATCGTCCTCGGCGGCACCGTCACCGGCGCGTTCTTCACCGCGCTGGTCTCCTTCGCCAAGTACGTCGCCGACCCCGAGTCGGAGCTGCCGTCGATCGTCTTCTGGCTGCTCGGCTCGCTCGCCACCGCCACCTACGCCAAGGCGCTGACCGCCGCCGTGCCGATCCTGCTCGGCGCGGCCGTGGTGCTCGCCCTGCGCTGGCGGCTCAACGTGCTCTCCCTCGGCGACGACGACGCCACCGCGCTCGGCGTCCCGCCCCGCCTCACCCGCGGCCTGCTGCTCTGCGCGGTCGCCCTGATGACCGCGGGTTCGGTGGCGGTCGCCGGACTGGTCGGCTGGGTCGGCCTGGTGGTGCCGCACCTGGCCCGGCTGTGGGCCGGCAGCGACCACCGGGTGCAGCTGCCCGCCGCCTTCCTCCTCGGCGGCGCGTACCTGACCGTGATCGACACGCTGTCCCGCACCGTGACCGCCGCGGAGATGCCGCTCGGCATCCTCACCGCGGTCATCGGCGCCCCGTTCTTCATCGCCCTGCTCGCCAGGTCCCGCGACCGGATGTGGTCCCAGTGATCGAAGCCCGCGGTCTCGGCCACCGCTACACCAAGGACCGGTGGATCTTCCGGGGCGTCGACGTCACCGCCGCCGAGGGCCGCGTGCTGGCCGTCCTCGGCCCCAACGGGCGCGGCAAGTCGACCTTGCTGCGTCTGCTCGCCGGCCTCGCCGCCCCGACCGAGGGCACGGTGACCGCCTCCGCCCCGGTGGCGTACGTCCCGCAGTCGCACTCCGCGGCGTTCGCCTACTCGGTCGCCGACATGGTGCTGATGGGCCGCTCCCGGCACCTCAAGGCGTACGCCACGCCCGGCCGCCGTGACCGCGAGCTGGCCGCCGAGGCGCTGGAACGGGTCGGCATCACGCACATGGCGGACCGTTCCTACGCCGAACTCTCCGGCGGCGAGCAGCAGATGACGCTGATCGCGCGGGCGCTGGCCGCGCAGTGCCGGGTGATGGTCCTGGACGAGCCGGTCTCCGCGCTCGACCTGCGCAACCAGGCACGGGTGCTGACGCTGCTCCAGGAACTGGCCGCCTCCGGCCTCGGCATCGTCCTCACCACCCACCACCCCGACCACGCCCTGCACCTCGCCGACGACGCGGTCCTGGTCCTCGGCCCGGACGACGTCCGCGTCGGGCCGGCCGCCGAACTCCTCGACGCCGGGGCGCTGGGCGAGCTGTACGGCCTGCCCGTCTCGACCGCCGTGGTCGACGGCCCGCGCGGCCCCCGCGTCACCGTCGTCCCCGACCTCGGCCCCGCCCGCACCGCCCTCGCGTCAGAACCGCCGTCCGACCTCGCGTCCGACCCTGCGGCCGACCGCGCTCCCGCCCCCGCCCCCGCCCTCGCACCCGACCCCGCCCCCACGTCCGGCCGTCAGGAGGCCCCCGCGTGACCGCAGCCGCAACGGCACCCGTCCAGTACGTCGTGATGGGCGGGGGCGGGTCCTCACCCATGGCCCCGCCCGCGCCCTACGCCACCGTCGACCTCTACGACCTCTTCGCCGCCGGCGAGGACCTGCTGCTCGGCGGCGAGGTCAAGGGGCTGATGTTCTCGCTCAACTGCGACCAGGTCTTCCTGGAGCGCCAGGCCCCGCTGCTGGAACGTTTCGTCCGCTCCGGGGGCCGGGTCCTGGTCAACGGCCACGTCGTGCGCCCGTTCCTGCCCGGACTCGCCCCCTGGCGGGCCGTCGACCACCACGGCCCGTCCGACCTGCGCGTCACCCCGGTGACCCCGCACCCGGTGTGGGAGGGAGTCGACTTCCACGAACTCCTCTACCGCACCGGCGTCCCCGGCACCCCGACGGGCGAGGAGCTGACCCGGGTCGGCGTGGCCGGGTTCTACGGCCGCGGCCACCACGCGCGGGTGCCCGAGGGCGGCACGGTGGTCAACGGCATCGGCCCGTACCGCCTCCCGCTGGACATCGTCTACCCGCTCGGCGACGGCCAGGTCATGGCCCACGCCGGCAACGACCTGCACGGCTTCAGCGACCCCGACCGCACCACCCGCACCCTCGGCCCGCGCCTGCTCGCCTGGCTGGAAGGAACCCTCTGATGCCCACCCTCGGCTTCCTGCACGGCGGCGCCTTCCACCAGCTCGCCACCCTCGCCGATCCGGCCGTCCGGGTCTGGCGCCCCCGCGAGATCTACCTCCCCGAGGCGGACGCCGCGGACTTCGAGGACCTCGACACCCTGATCGTCTCCGACCGCCTCCACCCCGGCCTGCTGGCCCGCACCGCCCCGCTGCTGCTGCGGGTCGCCGAACGCGGCGGCACGGTGGTGGTCCTCGGCGAGAACGACGTCGAGGGCTGGCTGCCCGGCATGCGTGCCCTGCGCCCCGCCGAGACCAACTTCTGGTGGTGGCGCACCGGCGGCGACAACGGCGTCCGCCGCGCGGCCGAAGGCCACGAGGCATGGGACCACCTCACGGAACGCGCCGTCCGCTGGCACTACCACGGCCTGCTCGAGCCCCCGGCCGGCGCCACCGTCCTCGCCTGCACCGATCTGGAGCGCGAGGGCGACCCCGCCACCCGCCAGGTCCTCCTCTACGAGGACCGCGTCTCCACCCCGGGCCGCCTGATCGTCACCACGATGGACCCGGTCCACCACCACGGCTCCCGCTTCATGCCGGGCGCGACCCAGCTCCTGTACGGCCTCCTGCGCTGGACCGGCACGAACACCCGCCTTCCCCCGGCCGCCGCGCAGCAGCCGCCCATGCGCGGGCGAACCGACGGTTCGCACGGGGGAGGATGAGGGCGGACCCCGTGTCCTGTGACGCGGCAGCGACGCATCACACGGTGCGCCGGACCTTGAAGAAGTAGCGCGTCAGCAACAGGACGATCAGCAGATCGAGGACCATCACCGGGATGGCCCAGGCCGGGTAGTACGGGACGAACATGAACTGGGTGACGAGACTGATCCCCGCCGCCACGACCCCGACCGAACGGGCCCACTTCCTGTCCGCCACGACGCCGAGGCCCACGACCACCAGCGCCGCACCGACGACGATGTGGATCACCCCCCACGCCGTCAGACCGAAGCGGTAGGCGTAGTGGGACGAGAGGGCGAACAGACTGTCGTTCGCGATGGCGGAAGCACCCATGAGGATGCTGAGCGGTCCGCTGAGCATCAGGATCGCGGCGGCGGCCAACGACTCCGAGTCCAACGACCGGCCCTCGGCGGGAGCCCCGTGCCCCCGCTGCGTCTTGTCAGGTGTCGACGTCATCACCATCGCCTTCCCGTACGGCAAGAGCCGCCCGTGCGGCCTTGCGGTGGCCGCGCAAGGGCATGACCGCCGGTCCGTCCGACAGCCGGGAGCTGCTGCCGTGCCGACGCATCCCGGGTCACCTTCCGACACGGGAGACACGCAGCCTGCCTCCTTCCGCTCCCTTCGCCCCCATCCGTCACTTCCAATGTGGCAGCCGGCGCCGCCCCCCGCACCCGGAATCCCGTCAGGGCCGCTCGGCCCCCGATGCCGGTACTCAAGGACGCGCGGCGACCGTGAACCGTGACCGGCCCGTGCCCGGCGGCGGAACGCGTCACCCGCACCTGGCGTGTCCGGGTCGGCGTCCGCGGCCGGGCCGTGCGGGAGCAGTGGCCCACTGGTTACTGTGTGACAGCAGACCGCGAAGGGCTGGAGGGGGAGAGGTCCATGGATCCGGAGATGGCCGTGCTGGCGGGGACGGCGGGGACGACGCTGGTCGCCCTGTTGACGACGGAGGTGTGGGAGCGCGCCAGGGACGGCATCGCCGCGCTGTGGCGCCGCGCCGACCCCGGGCGTGCCGAGGCGATCTCGGACGAACTCGACGTGACCCGGACCGAGTTGCTGACGGCCAGGGAGGGCGGCGACACCGAGTCGCCGGGTGAGCTGAGCACCGAGTGGCAGGGCCGCATCAGGAGGCTGCTGGCGGCGCACCCCGAGCAGGCGGAGGAGCTCCGGACGCTGCTCGACGAGCTGCGGCCGCACGCTCCCGCAGGTCCGACGGTGACCCAGCACGCCACCGCCTCCGGGCACGCCCGTGTCTACCAGGCGGGCCGGGACCAGCGCTTCGGGACCCCGTGAACGGTGGCAACGACGCGCGGGCCGACGGGCACGGGCGCGTCTACCAGGCGTCGGGCGACCAGTACATCATCGAGCACCATCACCACGCTCCCGAGTGGTCGGGGCCCGACTCCGTACGTCACCCCGCCGTCGGACGCCCGCCCGTGGTGCTCCGCGACCGCACCGTCGAGATGGAGCGGCTGCGGGCCACCGTCGGACCGGGCGTCGGCAACGGCGTCTACGTGCTGCACGGTCTCGGCGGCTGCGGCAAGACGGCCGTCGCCTACACGCTGTTCCAGCACGCCACCCGCCACGCGGGCCGGGCCGGGCTGTGGGTGAACGCCTCCGACCCGGCCTCCCTGCGCGCCGGGATGCTCGCCGTCGCCGCCGACCGGGGAGCCGGCGACGCCGAACTCGCGGGCGCACAAGCCGGGTTGCGGCCCGCCGCCGATCTGGTGTGGGAGTACCTCGACCGCTCCGAGCAGCCCTGGCTGCTCGTCCTCGACAACGCCGACACCCCCGCCGTCCTCCGCGACGGCGGGTGGCTGCGCACCAGCCCCTGCGGCGTCGTCCTGGTCACCACCCGCCAGGCGGCCCGCCGGTGGTGGCCCGGGGCCGAGCTGCTCCAGTTCGGCGTCCTCCCCCGTGAGGACGCCGCCCGGGTCCTCCAGGACCTGGCGCCCGACGCGGGAAGCCTCGAGGAGGCGGCGGAGGTCGCCGACCGTCTCGGGCGTCTCCCACTGGCCCTCACCCTGGCCGGCGGGTTCCTCGCGCATCAGGTCATCGACCCGTGGACCCTCGCCGATTACCGGCACCGGCTCGACGAGGGGGACACCGGAGCGCACCCCATCGAGCTGCTGGACCAGGGCGCCGAACCGGGCTCCGACTCCCGGCGCCTGCTCAGCGGCACCTGGCAGCTCTCCCTCGACGCCCTCACCGCCCAGGGCCTCCCCGAGGCCACCACTCTGCTGCGTCTGCTCACCTGCTGGGCGAGCGACCCCCTGCCCGTGAAGGTGCTCGCCGGCGCCGCGATCGAGCCGGGGCTGCACCCCTCCCGCGTCGAGTCCGCCCTGCGGGGACTGCTCGACCACTCCCTCACCGACCTCCTCACCGGCGAGGTACGCGGCCTTCGCACCCACGGGATCCTCCTCGACAGCGTCGCGCGCACCGTCCCGGACGAAGAGCGGGAGCGCCTCGCCGCCACCGCCGCCGGGCTGCTCGCCGCGGTACTCCCCGAGGTGCCGGAGCGCGGTGCGCAGGACCCCGCGGTCATCCAGCTCACGCCGCACGTGATGGCGTTGCTCCGCCGGGTGACGGGCCGGCGGGCCGGCCGGTCCGTCGTGGAGGCCGCGGCCGACCGCGCCGTGCGGCTGGTGACCGCCGTTCACCGGTCGGGCGACTACGCCTCGGCGCTCTCCCTGGCCGAGGAGGCCCTCGGCCTCTGCGTCCCCGCGCTCGGCGCCGACAACGTGTTCGTCGTCCGGCTCCGTCAGCGGGCCGCTCGCGCCGTCTTCCGCCTCGGACGGTTCGAAGAGTCCGAGGCCCTCTACCGGCGGCTGCTCGAGGACTGCGAGCGGGCCCTGGGACCCGACGCGCCGGACACGCTGGAGACCTGCCTGCGCCTGGCACTCCCGCTCTTCGTCCGTGGCCGGACCCAGGACGCGATTCCGCTGGCGAAGCGGGCGGTGCGGGGGCGGGAGGAGAGCCTGGGGGCGTCCCATCCGCTCAGCCTCCTCGCGCGGGTGATCCTCCTGGAACTCGCCGCCGCCCCGGAACTGGCCGGACTCCCCGAGCGGGACGAGCTGATCGCCACCGGGCCGGCCCTGATCGCCGACTGCCACGCCGCGCTCGGGCCCGAGCATCCCGTCACTCTCGGAGCGGAACTCAACCACGCGTACGTCCTGAACAGCGTGGGCAGGGCGGAGGAGGCCCTGCCCCCCATCCGGCACGCGCTCGCCGTCTACGGGGCACGCCTCACCGAGCAGCACCCGTGGGCGCTCAGCGCGCGCAGGACGTTCGCCATCGCCCTGGGACTGCTCGGGCGGTACGACGAGGCGATCCCGACGATGGAGACGGTGGTGGAGGGACGGGTGCGGATGCTGGGCCCCACGCATCCCTGGACGCTGGAGGACGAGGAGACCCTGGCCGGGTACCGGAGCCGGAGGCGTCCGTCGTGCTGAACACGCCGGCCGGGTGCGACCGGCGACCTCTTCTCCCCGGCAGGAGCCTCCTGTGAGCAACCGCGACGACTTCGGTCCGGCCACGAAGAACGAGCTCGCCCACCGTGTCGCCCACACGTGCTCCGCGCCGTCGTGCGGAGCCGCGACGATCGGTCCCTCCGACGTCCGGAAGGGCAGGGTGACCAACGTCGGCGTCGGCGCCCACATCACCGCGGCGGCCGAAGGCGGCCCGCGCTACGACGGCAGCCTCTCCCGCGGGGAACGAGCCGGGTACGGCAACGGGATATGGCTGTGCGCGATCCACGCGAAGCTGATCGACGACAACGAGGACCGCTACCCGGTGAGCCTCCTGCGCACCTGGAAGGAGAACGCCGAACGCAACGCCCGTGTACGGGTCGGACGTCCCGCCGACTCCCGCGTGCCCAGCCTGCTGCTCGACCACGCGGTGGTCATCCCCAAGGGTGACGAGAGCCGGGCTCTTGCCCACTTCCTCGACGATGTCGGCGCGCTGGAGGCGTGGGGGCCGGTGGTGTTCGAGGCGACGAAATTCCTGGCCTACGAGACGGCGCTGAACGCCTTCGACCACGGCGGGGCGGAGAGCCTCGGGGTGAGGACGGAGAAGGGCTGTCTGTTCCTGTCGTACGAGGCGCCTGAGTTCGGGCCCCTCGATCTGGAGAAGGCCGAGGGTGACGGTGGCGCGGCAGCGCTCCGGTCCTTCAAGGACCAGTGCGACGGCATCATGGAACTCACCTACCGGCACCGGGACGGCGTGAACGAATGGAGCGTCGTCGACCTGAGCAGGGGCCTGAACAACCATCCCTGCGCGCTGCGGCTGACCCGGAACATCGGACAGGGCGCCGACTTCACCCGCGTGGAGGGATGCGCCGAGGTGCACGTCCACGTCCCTGACACCGACCGCATCTTCTCCTTCAGCGACGCGGGGAAGCTCGCGCGGCAACTGGTGGACCGGCTTCCGGAACGCTCCTACGTGTTCCACGGCGTGAGCGACGACCCGCACCTGCGGGCCTTCATCGTCGAGAGACTGCCCCGCGTGCGCTTCGCCGCCTCGAGGCGGCGGGCCGCCCGCACCGACGAGTGAGCTTCTTCGAGCCGGCCACCGGTCGGGTGATGGGCATGTCCAGGACCTTCGGGCAGCCGCCACCGCAGGGGACGGGCTGCGCGCGGACGCCGGGAGCGGGTCACCGGGTCGTCCATCGGGTGAGGCGTGACCCGGCGAGGTGACATTTTGTGACGGATGAGAGGCTCGGAGGGTGAGTGAGACGAAGACTCCGGCCCTGCAGTTCCGCTTCGACGGGCCAGAACACGCTCCCGTGCTGATCGTGGGCCCCTCCCTCGGCACCACATGGCACAAGTGGGAAAAGCCGTCCGAGAGGGTCCAGCGGGTCGATCTCGGGGGCCTGTTGTCCGGCCAGGGTGTATTTGTCCCTCACGGTCGACGCAGTTGGTGACATCTGTGTGATAGCGCACGTGATACGCAGACGCCGTCTCGGCATGCCGAGACGGCGTCTGCGTATGGCTGTCTACCGAGGTTCGAGCTGACTGCCGCTGCACCGTTGTACTCCGGCTCGCCGCTCTCGAGGACGCGGAGCAGGGAGGCGGTGACGACTCGGGTCGCGCGGCCGACCCGCAGTACCCGACATGGGAACTCGCCCCGTCGTCCTGGACCGATACCTGGCCGCGGCTACCCGGCCCGAGACCAGCCGCCCGGCCGGTCCCACCGCCAAATCCGGTGATCGTCCATGACGACCGTCGAAGGCCAGGAGACGGCCACCACCTCCGAACCCGCAGCGGCCGGGCACCGGACACCGCCCTCCCTCACCACTCTCCCCCTCACCAGCCCCACCGACGGCTCAGCGACCCTCCACGGCGACCGGCTGGTCGCCGAGGTCCAGAACGTCCTCGGGGGTACGCCGATACACTGCCGCTCGCCGCGCCGACGGTCCCCGCTCGGCGAGGGCCGCACCCCGCTGGTCCCGCTGACGGACGGCATCTCCGCCAAGCTGGACTTCCTGATGCCCACGCTCTCCTTCAAGGACCGGGGCGCGGTGCTGTTCGTGACCTGGCACTGCCCCTGGAGCCGCGCCGGGTGCTAGCTTTCGTTCGCCAGTCTCCGACAACCGCATGCCCTGCGTGTGCAGTTCCCGGGCCCGGCACGGGCGTCAGTCGGCGGGCGTGCTGCTCCACAGTCTGAGCATGACCCGTTCCGGCTGCTCACCGCCGGACAGCATGCGGGCCGTGCGCGGCCAGGTCTCCGGGGGCAGGGCGTAGTCCGTGACTAGGCGGTAGAGGGTGGGTCCTGGGCCCGGCAGCATCAGCAGTTCGCCCAGCAGGCGGGCCTCGGCCGGTGCCGCCTCGGTCGCCAGGACGAGGTCCAGCGCGTCGGAGCCGAACCGTTCGACCAGCGCCAGCCCGTCCTCCCCCGCCGCCAGCAGCCACGGCGTGAGGACTCCGGCGCGGGCCCTGTGCTTCTCTCGCTGCTCCACCAGCAGCCGCAGTACGCGCGGGCCTGAGCCGCCCGCGAGTAGCGGCAGCCAGCGCGGGCCCCACACCGTCACCGCCTCAGCGATGCCCGGCAGGCGCTGCTCGACGACCGCCGCGGTGACCGCAGCCCGCAGGCCGAACCGCGCACCCACATTGAGCACGGCCTCCAGGGAGCGGGCGGCCAGCTCACTGGTCAGCGGGGCCAGTTCGGCGAGCATACGGCGCTGCTCGGGGCTGAGGCGGTGCCGCTCGGCGAACTGCTGTGCCACCACGCCCAGTCCGTCGCATAGCAGCGTGCGAAGCGCCTGCGCGGGGTCGGCGGCGTAGAGGACCAGTGGCAGCTCGCGGCGCGCCCGGGGGTCGAGGGTGGCCTTGGGCTCGGCGGCGTACAGCCGCAGCAGGGCGGTGCGCTGTTCGGGGCTGCTCAAGGTGGCCAGCAGGGGCAGCAGGACCGGGTCGGCGGCCAGCGCGTCGGTCGTGCCGGGGGGCGCTCCCGGGCCCATAACGGCGGCTGCGACCCGCTGATCCAGCCCGGGGCCGTGCACGGCCCAGGTACGGATCTTGCCGGGGCGGGAGATGACGTTGCCGAGGACCCAGTCCAGCTCCTCGCCGCGCGCCAGCTGCCAGCGCGACCAGGCGACCGCGGCTGCGGTGTCCAGCGGCTCGGTGTGCTCCGCGCGTTCGTAGCCGCGTTCCTGGAAGGCGGTCAGAACCTCGTCCGCCGTGCGGCCGATCCCGTCGGCGTACCCCTTGATCCGGCTCATGGACCGCTGATCCAGGCCAAGTTCGATGGCGTGCCGCAGGCCTTCGGTGCCGTACTCCGCGAGGGCCGCCTCGGTGTCGGGGAAGCCCGCGACGATCTCGGCGATGTCCAGGTCGCCCTGTTCGGCCAGCCAGCGGGCGGCGAGGGCAGGGTGGGCGCAGACGACCGGCCAGTCGGCGGGTGCCGTGCCCAGCAGGGCGCGCACCGCGTCGTGCCCGAGAACGTCTGCGTCGACAGCGATCTGCGACAGCACCCGGGCGTCCACCGCTCCGGTGGCATCCTGCTCTACGACCTGTACCCAGCCGAGGCCGAGCACGCCCAGGTGCTCGGGCTGGCGCAGCCCATCCAGCAACCGCCGCCACATCTGCGGGGTATAGCGGGACAGCAGGTCTAGGTCGTCGCCCTGGAGGTGGGGCCGCAGCATGTCGAGCAGCTCGGGGTCCTCCAACCGGCCGGCGAGGAACTGGAGGCTTGGGGCGGGGATTTGGGAGAGCAGCGAGACCAGAGTGTCGTCCATCTGGGTGACGGCGGCGGCGAGCCGCTCTGGCTCCACCTCTGGTACGGCCGTGCACAGCCGTCCGTAGAGGCCGACGCGGCGGATGCCCGGCCGCTCCCGCAGCGCGTCGTCCATCGAAAGCCCGTCCGCGCCTACCGGCTGGCGTGCGTCGAAGACGTCGGCGAGTCGGCCGGCCACGGGCAGCAGACGGCGCGCGGCCTCTCCATACAGGTCCTCTTCGGCGGGGCCGAGCAGCGCCGACATCAGGCAGTCGCGGAACACCGAACGAGGCACGCCAGACAGGGCCGTCACCAGGCGGCGCATGCCGGCCTCGTCCAGCTGGCGGTTGCGTTTGCGCAGGCCGGGCGCGTTCTGCCGGGCCCGTACCGCCACCAGCAGTTCGGTATTGGTGCCGAAGCAGTCGGCCATTCGGTCCAGCAGCATGCCGCGCTCGCGTGGCCGCATCCGGTCGGCGCCGCCGAGCTTGAGGGTCCAGCCCGCTGCGAAGGTGCGCCGGCGGATCGCCTGACCGGTGCTGCGCCGGCGGGCTGCCGGAATGTTCGGGTCCTGGAGGAGTTCCTCCGTGTACTGCTCCAGGGCTGGGTCCGTGAGATACGGCAGCTGGTCTGCTGGCAGGCCCGCGATCCTTGGTGCGGTCAGGGAGAGGTCCTCGGGGTCGACTTGGTCGACGCTCCCGGCACGCTCCCGCTGCAGGCGGCGCAGGTCGGTGCCGCCGATCCGGCCGGCGATCACCACACGGGCGTGCGGTGCCGCCGACGCTGCTAGGCAGACCCGGTCTAGCAGTTCGTCCGGCCGCACCAGCACCCAGCCTGCCCCGGATAGCAGGGTCGCGACGCGCGTGTTGAGCCGTCGGCCATCGAAGGCGGCCAGCGCGATCACCTTAGGTCCGTGGTCGTGCAGCAGGCCCAAGCGCAGCGCCTCGGGGTTGATCTCCCGGCGGGAGCCGCCGTTGTACTGCGCGACGTCGTCGTAGACCAGCAGGGCCTCCGCCTCGGCGATGTCGGCGTGGGCGCGGGCCTGTTCCTCCTCGCGCGCCTCCTGGGCGAGGGTGTCGGCGAGCTGTCCGGGCCGCAGCGCGGGGACGCGGCGGAAGCCGGCCGCCCGCAGATAGGAGCCGAGGTCGGCAGGGCCGTCCACTGAGCCCCAGGCGGCGGGCGGCAGTCCGCAGGCCATCCAGCCCGCCAGCCGGGTCAGGGCGCGGACCTGGACCTCCCGCCAGCGGACGAACGCCTCGCTCCCGGTGGCCGCGGTCGGCAGGTCGCTGCCGAGCAGCAGCGCGGTCGGCAGGGACATGCCCTGGGCGCCGGGCATGCGGCCCTCGGAGGGGATGTAGCCGTGTCGGCCGATGCCGACCAGCATCATTGAGCCGGAGTTCACGACGAGGTGGTCGGGGGACAGTTCGATCGGGACGAACCCGGCGCGCGCCATGTCGTCCAAGGCGCGGCCGAGCGGCACCAGCGTGCGCAGCGCCCCGGACGGTGTCCAGCGGTGCCCAGCAGTCAGCATCGCATTGAGGTCGTCGCGTTCGCGCAGGGCTCGCAGCGGCACGGACGAAGCGCCCGGCGCCCAGGCCGTGATCAGAGCGGGCGGCAGACCGGGGTGGTCGACGAGGTCGAGGAGCGCGGGAGTGACGGGGTTGCCGGCGGCGAGCAGGGCGGCGGCCTGGCCGCGCTGTCTGCGGTTGGGGAAGACGCGCAGGGCGCCGTAGACGTCGGCCTCCTCGTCCTTGACCATACGGGTGGCCCGGATCGCGGCGGCACCCGCCGAGCGCAGGTGTCCGGGGCGCAGCTGCACGGTGTGCGGCTCCCAGAAGCGTCCGGAGCGGCCGGGGATCCGGGGCAGGAGCCGACCGAGGGTGGCGTTGGCGGTCATCGGCGACTGCCTCCCAGCGCGCGGAGAGCGGACTGAAGGACGGTGGCGCTGCGGGCGCGGGCGAGGTCGATGCGGACCCGATCGACGGTGGCCAGCCGGAACTTCCGCGCCGACAGGCAGGTGGCCAGGGCGTTGGTGAGTACCGGCCCGTAGTTGAGGGAAGTGAGGTACCTCCGGCCGGGGGCACTCGCCTCGAAGTCCTCCGCATACAGCTGGCGGTACTGCTGCGGATCGAGCCTCCTCAACGCAGCTGCGTGCGCGAGGGTGGCGCCGAGCATGTAGATGTCGAACCGCACATTCGCCTCACCCCGCTCACCGGGCTCGTCGGAGCCTTCGGGGCCAGGGGGCGCGTACGCCTGGGTCGTGGTGGAGATGTAGTCGCCGACCTGCACAGCGGCGTCGTAGTCGATCAGCACATAGCGGGCCGGCGGGCCGAGGACGAGAATGTTCTCCGGCTTCAGGTCAGCGTGGATCCAGCCCTTGGACGAGGTCTTCCCGTTGTGGCGCTCGGTGTGCAGTGCGGCGAGAGTGTTGCACAACTGCTCTGCGAGATCAAGGAGTTCGTCCTCCTTGAACCGACGCTTCTCCTTGGCCCTGGCCTCGATCTCGTCTTGCAGGGTGCGCGAGGCCCCGCCCTGCTGGCCGATGAACTGCTGAACCAGGAAGCTCTCGGGCGGGAGCGGATCCGGGTGCCGGCCGGTGGCGGTCAGGGACGGAGAGGGCTGGGACTCCACGCTGATGACGACCGGGCACTGTTGGGTGAGCTGGGTGGCCTGGCGAACGGCGCGCAGCCCCTGCTGGCGTTGGGTCTGCTGGGTGGACAGCGCGTTCTGGACTAGGCGGGGGTCGTCCAGGGCCGTCCCCGGCCACCACATGCCCTTGATCACGACCTCGCCGCCGGACCAGCGGTCCTCAGCGAGCACGATGTATCCCTGACCGGCTTTGGCGAGCAGTCGGCGCGTGACGAACCTGCCGTCCGCCCCGAAGTCGGCGGGTATCCAGGCTCGCCGCGGCGAGCCTTTCTCGTCGGCGGTGTCGGCGTGCTCCCAGCGCGGTACGAACTCGCTCACACATCCTCACTCACAGGTCGGCCACACCCCAGGCTTCGCCCGGAACTCACAGCTCGCCCCCAAATCGGATGCGCAGCCGGACCGTGCCCGGCCCGAGGTGCAGTTCGTCGCCGTCCTCCAGCGCGTACGGCAGCGCGGTGGCGAGCCGGCCGGACTGGGGGCGGCCCGCGAAGTCCAGCTCCGGGTTGAGGAACGAGACATTCAGGTGCTGCTCGGGCACGTGCTCGACCAGTGGCTTCCCATCGTCGTCGAGGAAGATCCGCAGATGGGTGCGGGATATCTCGTCGCCCTCGTCGCGGCCGAGCCCCTCCGTGATGTCGGTGACACTGGGGCGGCTGTGCGAAGCCCGGCCCAGGGACAGGCCGTTGGCCGGTACGGTGATCGTGCGACGGACCGTGTAGCCGTGCTGGACCGTCACCTGGACGGGACCGTCGTCGAAGTCGTCCGGCAGGGGCGGTTCGGCGATGAGCTCGACAGCCTCGTAGCCGCAGGAGAGGCAGTACCAGCGGGCACCGTCCTTGTTGACCTGCCGGGGCAGCAGCACCTCCCCGCCGCGCAGACAGTCGCCCGGCGTCGAGGTGCAGCGGAACCGTTCCTCGGCGTCCTTGCGCAGCAGGCCCGCCTTGGTGAGCTTCTTCTGTCGGTCGCGCTCAATCTCCTCGTCGCTGGCCACGCCGAGCTGGCGCGGGCTGAACATGATCTGCCCGCGCATCCTGCGCACGCTCCACACCCGCGACCCGTTGCCCTGGAGCCAAGAGTGCTCGCGGCGCGCATAGCGGAAGTTGTCGCTAGAGACGATGGCCGCGTCGAACTGCTCGGCCAGCGCGAGGATCCGGTCGTCAGCGTCACCCTGGTGAACCTCCAGCCAGTGGGCGCGCTCGGCCTGTTCGACGAGGTGCTGGTCGTCGAGGACGGGCCGGACACTGGCGTCGAGGACGGCCACGGCGTCGGTACCGGGGTGGTCGCGCAGCCATGCCTCCCGTACGTCGACGACCCGCGAGAACGGCCAGGGCCGCTTCCTGGTCGCGGCGACGTTGGAGGCGTCAATGATCACGCCAGGAGCGCTCATGCCGGACCCTGCCCGGGCGCCGGCGGCCGGGTGGGCGCGTCGGCACCGTACGAGCTGCCGGAACCGCTGCCGTACGAGTCGTCGCCGTACGCCCCGTCCCGGTAGGCCCCGTCCCGGTAGGCCCCATCCCGGTACGAACCGCCGCCGTATGAACTCCCCCCGTACGAAATGGAGTCGTCATCGTCTTCGTCGTCCAGGCTGCGCTGCCGCCGCCGGGCCCGGATCTCGTCCGGCATCTCCACCGGAATGTCCTGGAACCAGTCGCGCTTGTTCCTGGTGGAGCTGCGGCTGGACGTCGCGCGGGACTCGTTGAGCACGTCCTTCGTCTGGAGGCCCTCCCGCAGCCCGCCGCTCGCCTGCTGGAAGGTGGCCGCGAGATCGGGGTCCGGAATGTCACGGGCGCGCCTCACGCCCTCTTCGAAGATCCGCTCTCGTTCGCCGTCCGAACCGGCTGCGGCGGCACGGTCGTTGATATCCCGCTCCAGGTCAGCTGCAGCGATCTCGCGGGCGTAATCGGGCCGGATGTTCTGTGCCAGCGGGTTGTTCACCGTGCGCAGTTCGAACTTCTCCGGGGACAACTGCCGTGCGTCGGGTCCGGATCCGATGCGTCCGGTCGCTTTGAGGACCGGGACTGGTCCGGCACTGACCCGTTCGGGCGCCCGGAGTCTTAGCGCGTAGCGCGGCTGGCCGTCGTGTCCCTCAGCGATGGCGCCCAGGTTAAGGCGGACCTCGCTGGGGCGCCGGCCGCCCCCGTCGGCCAAGACGCCGTCGAGCCGACGGCGGGTGGGGTCGATCTGGTAGACGCCGAGCACCTGGAAGTGCGGGTTGATCTCCAGGGATAGTTCGCCGCTGCCGGCCACCACGTCCCTGCCGTACGCCGCGAGGCGCGCCGTGATCTGTTTCATCGCGTCGGCGGCGGTGGACCGCGAGGCCACATGCTCGGTCATCCCAGTGGGTGCGAGCTGCACCAAGAGGTCATAGTCGGCGCCAGCGCCGATGCCGATGACATCGGTGTGCAGTTCCCGGCTGGCGGCGTTTTGGGCGAGGGCTGCCAGCCGCCTCGGGTCCCTCTCGCCGGAATTGGGCAGCCCGTCGCTGAGCAGCACGACCCGGCGGGAGCCCGCCCGCTGCTGGCCCAGCTGGGCGTACGCGCGCTGCAGGGCGCCCTCGATATTGGTCCAGCGGCGCTCATTCTCGGGGTTGCCGTCCCAGGCGCCCTTGCGTCGCAGCTCTCCCGCGGTGCCGGAGAAGCGCAGCCCGGAGTCCTGGGCGAAGGTGATGACGTCGACCCGGGCGCCCTGGGGCAGCGCGGCCGCCAGTTCGCGCACGCCGGACTCCGCCACGTCCTTGCGGCTGATGTCGTTCGGGTCGGCCGGATCGGCGAACTCGTCGGTCGTCGAGTCGGCCCTGATGCCCATCGACCAGCTGTCGTCCACGGCGAGAACGTAGGCGACGCCGCCAGCCACCCGGTCGGTGCGGCGCAGTACCGGCGGGGCGATCGACACCACGAACTCTTCGCCTATATGGGCCTCGTGACGGTCGGCCGCGATCTTGATGTCCTCGCTCATACGTCCTTCACCTCTCCGATCGCGCACACGAGTGCTGTGGCGTTGTCCCAGCCGCCCAGTGACTCCGCCCGCTGGACGAGGGCGGCGGCGAGCGCGGGGGCGGGTGGGCGCCCCGACGCATCGAGTTGCGTGGCCAGTTCGGCCAGTACGGCGCCGAACCATCGCTCCCGCTCCGGATGCGTCGCCCCGTCCGTGGCGAGCAGCAGTAGGTCGCCCGGGGCCAGTGCGACGGTGCTGTGCGTCCAGCGGCCAGGTCCCCTGCCCAGGAAGTTGACCAGTGAGGACTCCTCGCCCTCGGCGTCCGGGTTGACCCGCAGCAGCTCGGCGTAGCCGGTGTGGGCTGGGGTCAGTTTCCAGGCTGCGTACGGCAGCTCTCGGCCCTGTACCGGCCCGTGCGGCTCGTCGCCGCGCTGTGATGTGCGCAGCGGTCGTACGAGCCAAGCCTCTGCGTCGCCAACGGACACCACGGATGCCGTACCATTCGGGCGCACGGTCGCTAGGACGGCCGCGGCGCTGCCCTCGGTGGCCCGGCCGACGGCCGCGTCGAGTTCGGCGACCAGCTCACCCGGGGGCAAGTCTTCGTCTATCAGCCAGCGCCGCCTGGCCTGTTCCAGCGCGGCGCGGGAAGCCTTGCCGCCGGATCCGTCGCCGTCGCCGGTCACGCCGTCGAAAACGGCACAGCGCACGGTGCCGGACGGGCCGCGCAGGGCACCGGCCGCGTCCTCGTTGTCGGTGGCCGGATCGCCCTTGGCCTTGCGGGAGCCCACCGCGCTCTCCTGGTAGCAGGTGGCCGAGACGCGGCCCGCCGCGCGGCGCTCCAGGGCGTCGTGCAGCGGCGCCATACCAGCGGCCAGCCCGTGCCGCAGGTTGTGGGCGAGCAGCCGGCGGCAGACGGCGTCTAGGCCGGGCGGGAAGGAGCCTGCGAACACGTCGAGCATGTTCAAGGCGTCCCGCAGATCGAGGCAGGGCCTCTCGGCGACGGCGTCCACGAGCGCCTGCACGAGGGCGCGCCGGTCTCGTGGCTGAGGTGCTCCGTCGCGCCGGTCGCGGGGCTCGATGCCGCCGTCGAGGTCGTAGCGCGGCAGCGCGGCCACCTGCCAGCCCTCGTACGAGTCATGCCGTACGGACTCGGTAACCAAGGTACCGGGCCCGACCCGGGCCAGCGCGGCGTCCACCGTCGGCCACAGCGAGGGCAGTTCGTTGAGGAGTTCGGCCCGGTCGAGGCTGCCGTGCTCAACGATGCCGTCCCGCAGGGTCGGTGCTAGCTCCTGGGTCCAGCGCACGACGATCTCGGGGACGGCGACGGTCGTGAACTCGGGCGTGTCCCCCTCGCCCTCCGCCTCCTGTTCCTCTGTTGCCCTGTCCTGCGGCGCGGCCGTGTCCTCGTCGGCCGAGGTTTCGCTCAGCGGCGACTCCATCGCGCTCACGCCCCCTTGAGTACGACGGTCAGGGCGACCGCGATCACGGCGAGCACGCCAACGAGCACGAGACGCTGTATGCCCCTGCGGTTCGCCCGGTCCAGCTCCCCCGCCAACCGGGCCCGTTCGCCTTCCGCCTGCTGGGCCCGGAACTGCCAGTGCTGGACGGCTTGGGCGGCCTGGTCACGGGCTGCGGTGATCTGCCGCTGGGCCTCCGCCTGGGCGGCGGCGATCTGCTGCGCGGCTTCCTGTTGTGTGCGCCGCTCCTCGTTCTGTGCCTGCTCCTCGCGCATGCGGGCTTGCCGTTCGGCGAGCTCCGCCCGCTCGGCCAACTCCCGTTTGGCCATGTTGAGCTGGACCTCGGCCCGGTGCGCCGCCGCAGCGGCCTCGGCACGCACTTGCTCGCGTTCTTCCGCCACCGCCCGGTTCAGCACGGCACCCAGGTCAGGCCCCTGGCCGACCGGGAAGGGCGCCCCCCGGCGGGGCTCGGTAGCGGACTGCGGCTCGGTGTCGGAGTAGAGCTCGGCGACGGAGGTGGCGGCACCCACGGGTGGTTCGGCCAGCGACAGCGGTACCGGGCGCACGGTTAGCCTGGCCGGGTCCACGACCGTGACGGGGCGCCAGCCGGTGAACCCGTCGGGCTCGCCGTCGTACACGGCGGTGACGCCACACCCGGACCCGAGGACGGCGACGGGGCCGTCGACGTGGGCCCACAGCGTCTCGCCGGCGGTCAGCAGGGACGCGACGACCTCGGGGGAGGGGGTCGGGATGCCCGCCGGAGGGGAGGGCGGGGGCAGCGACGGTATGCCCTCGGCAGGAGCCGGGGAGAAGACACCCCAGTTGGTATCCGTGTCCGCAGTGGGTGCGGGCCTGGGTGGGGATGAGGGCGAGGGGGACGGGCCGGTACCGGGCTCGGGTTCGAAGATCCCCCACCCGTCGTCTGTGTCCGACCGGGGCGGGGGCGACGACGAGTGCCCACCAGATGACGGCGTCTCGTCTACGAACGAACCCCACTCGCCCACAAACGCCCCCACGTTTCCAGTCCTGCTCGCCAGCATGCGTACCCGCCCTTCCGGCGGGTGCCCGTGCGTAACGAGGAACGCCAATACTGTAGCCCTGCAAGGTAAATAACATCACATCAGCCCGCCGTGGGGCACTTTCGGGGAAGCTGGGGGAATCTTGTGGACAGGCACTTGACGGCAGACTTCGCGGAGGCGTGCTTCCTTGTCGACCTGTCGCCCGTCGTACGCCGGAGGGACATCGGCGAGCCCGGTCTGCGCTCGCTACGCCGACTAGCGCTGGTCGTCGACGCGGCCGTGGAGCTGGCCCGCGACCCGGACGTCAAGCTGTTCCTGGTGGCCGACCGCAGTCTGCGTGCGGGGGCCCGCGAAGAGTTTAACGATTCAGCGGACGTGCGCCTGCTGCGAGACTGGGTGCGGCGGGGCCTGGTCGAGGAGCTTGAGGACGCCGACGGGCGCGTCCTGGAGCTGTGCGAGATGACCGGCATCCCCGTCATCACGTACGACTACTACCGGGACGCCCGCGTGGAGTTCCCCTTTCTCCAAGGCAACACGGACGACTTCCTGCAACCGGTTCCCGGTCCGGGCGGCACGGTCCGGCTCATGCCCATGGACATGGGCGTGGCGAGCGACGCACAGATCTCCCGCAAGTCGGAGGAAACGGTCCTGAAGAAGCAGGGCTTGCTCGGGCCACAGCGCAACCCCCGCTCCGAGGTGGTGCGGCGTAACTGGCGCTGCCCTGAACCGCGTTGCACGCTCTACGACACCCGCAAGGGATCGTCCGTCATGCTGCCCCGCATGCGCGGCGGCGCACCGACCTGCGACCTGCACAGCCTTGAACTGGTCGACGACGGGCCGCGCACCGCTACCGCGCAGGTGAAGCTGATGCTCGACGGCGCCTGCGTGGCGCGCTTCACGTTGGAGGACGGCTCGACGGTACGGATCGGCCGCCGACCGGGACCAGACGGCATCGCCCTGCACGGTCTGGTGCCCGATGAGCGCGCCGCCCGCATCAGCCGCGTGCACGTGGAACTCCTGGTCACGGGAGGTGTCGTGCGCGTTGAGGACGTGAGCAGTTACGGCACCCGTTGGCGGGCTACCGCCGGGAAGACGGGCCCCGGGCCCTGGCGTGACCTCGACAAGGGGGCGCGGCGGGATTTCCGCGGCGGTGACCAACTGGAACTGACTGAGGGAGTCGTGCTGGCCCGCAGCGGACGCCGTTTCCCCACAGAGTTGGCGCGGGAGTGGCAGCGGCGCACTCCGCCGTCGGGGGAGGTTTCGGGGGCGGTGACGCGGATGTACTAAGGGGCGTGGTTAGCCCCCCGAGTTCGATCCTTGGCCGCTGCCGATCGCACCACCGGACGTGCGGGTCAGGGCCCTCGCCTCGTCCAGCAGCCGCCGGGTCACGGCATGGCCGACGTGTCCGCTCCGGCCAAGGTCGTCGGCGAGGGTCTCGAACCGCCCTGCGACAATGGCGAGTTGAGCTGATGTAGGAGCGCGGCCCTGCGTTCTCCGCCGGAGGGCTTCCGTCTCGATGGACAGGATCTCCCCCAGTGTCTCAACGTGCGTCGGCGTCGGCAGGGGCGCCCGATCCAGCAGGCGCCGCAGGCGCTCGCAGGCCCCATCCACGTCGCTCCTCAGCAAGACGCCCCGCTGGACCGCCGCGATCCGCTCGGAGCCTAGGCTGTTGAGGGCGGGTCGGAAACATGGATGCACGTGAAACTCGTCTTCCCCCGGCCCCGGCGGCGCCTGGATGCCCCCCGAGTAGACGACGTCGTCGCCTCGCCACACCCCGAGGAAGCCTGCCTCGTACAGCACGTCGATCACCCCTTCCGGGGTCAAGCTATCGGTGTAGGCGGGAAAGTCCTGGTGAAGCGCCTCCCTGCGCACTTCGAACCGGGTCTCGATCATCTCGCGCGTGACGAAGTACCCACTGTTCTCGAACATCGCGAACAACGCTCGTAGGAAGGGATGGTTGACCAGGTACTCCTTGGCGAGATCTTGGAGCTTCCAGCGAGAGAAGCGCTCGGTGGCCGCGAGCACGTCCTCCTCCGTGATGACGGGCCCGCCGCGCTCGTCGGCCACGCTCCGGCAGGCGTTGAGGAACTGGATCGCGTCCCTGGGGCGCGGCAGGGCGCGCCCGAAGAGGAACTCAGCGGTCGGCTCGCCCCGTACGCTCGGCGGGAACATCTGCCCCCATAGCTGATCGGCGGTGAGCTCCGCGCTGAGCGAGGCGCGGGCCCGGGCCAGGGCGACATCCCTGAGGCCGTCGTGGGTCCAGGTGATGCGGATCTCGTCGCTGTGGAACTTGTCGCCGTCGCTGAAGTTGAGGGTGTCGTAGATGTCGGCGCGGATGAACAGGGCGGTCCGCACGGCCCGGCCGTACCGGTCCGTCACGTGCTTGGCGGCGAGCAGCAGCCCCGTGACCAGGGCGTGGCTGTCGGCGTCGACGGTCCACACCTGTTCGAGTTGGTCGACGAGGTAGAGCAGGGGGGGGTGGGCGTCTGCGCAGCCGAGTGCGGCGAAGGCGTCGGCCACCCCGTCCTCTAGCACCTCTAACTGGCGGCTGGCCCGGGCTCCTTCGGAAGCTCCGTTGACCCCCAGAGCCGCCTCGACGCCGAACGCCTTCAGGGAGAGGTTGGCCGTCTGAAGCCCGCTTGCGCCGCGCCGGAGTCGGTCGTAGAGGCGGGCGTCGTCCGACTCGCCGTTCGCGCGAAGGAAGATGCGCAGGGCGCGGACGGCCGGCGGCGGGCGACGGCCGTGCGCGACGCGCGCGTGCAGGGTGAGATGGCGGGCCGCGTGGACGGCGAGGACGTACCGCCAGATCAGGGACTTGGCGGTGTCGGCGGTGACGCCCTGGAGTTCGAAGCGCCTGATTTCGTCGCCTGCGGCGTCGTCGGGGGTGATCAGGACGCAGGCCCCCGGGTGGCCGTCTGGAGCGGCCAACCGTCGGCAGATGGCGCTCTTGCCCGAGCCCTTGCGGCCGATGACCAGGGACTTCCGCCCCGAGAGGACCTCCCGGTATGCGTAGTTGGGCCGGAAGACGGCGCCGCTTAGCAGTCCGTCGGTGAGATCGTTCTCGGCGTCGTCCCGCCCGAAGAACAGCTGCCTGACGGAACCGACTTCCTGCATCAGACGTCCCCCTAAGCTCCCGCACACCTTCATCGCCCAGAGTAGGGCTTTTCGTGGCGGATTCGGGCGCGTTCGCGTCGTTGGGCGGTCAGGACGTCGGGATGCCGGGCGTTCTGGTTGCGCCAGCGCAAGTCGCGGTGCAACTCCCGTGTCTGAGTGAGAACCCAGATGCTCGCCATCGTGACTAAGCCAGATGATCACGAGGACGTCCCGTGCCTGCCGTTGTATCTTCTCCTATCCCTGCCGTGCTGGTGAAGCTGAGTCCGTAGAAGACTGATGAAGATCTTGGTGGAGGGGCTGCCCGGCCGGAGGCCGGGCAGCCCCTCTGGTCATCCGGTGGCCGTTGTGAGGTGCCAGGTGTTGTTGGTGCGGGTGAGGCCGAGGTTGATCAGGCGGCGGAGGTTGAGGGCGGCGGCCCGGTGGTGGAGCCAGGTGTTGTTCGGAAGGGTGCCGCGATAGCGCAGGCGCCGGTTGCCCTGATGGACGAGCCAGGCGACAGCCCGTTCGACGGGGTGGCCGCCAGCGGCGGTAGGTGTCCTGCCATTCGGTGTCGGTGTCGGTGTCGGTGTCGGTGGCGGCCTGGCGGCGGGCCTCGGCCTGCAGATCATGGTGCGGGCGAATGGTGACGATGCGGTCGCCTTTGGCCTTGGTGCACCGCTCTCTCAGTTCGCAGCCCGTGCACTGCTCCGCTGCGAAGACGGCCTTCCGCTGCTGGTGCATGCCGGAGGCGGCCGCAGTTCCGCGGTTGTTCCCCGCGGGCAGACCACCGTGTTTCCGGCGGTGTCGATGACGAAGTCGTCCAGGGTAAAGCCGCCGGGAACGACCGCCCGCAGCGAGCGGGGTTGAGGAACAGCCGGTGCCCGGCCGCCGTGAGAGCGGCCCGGGCCTCTTTGGTGCAGTAGGCGGTGTCACCCAGGACGTCGAGCGGACCGTCCTCCTCGGCCAGCAGACCGAGGCCGACGACCGCCTCGTGGTTGGCCTGCCCTGCTCCGGGAGTGAGCTCGACGGCGGTGATCAGCCCGGTCTCCGGCTCCATGGCCAGGTGGGCCTTGAAGCCGTCCTGGTAGTGGGAACGGGTCTTGTGGACGTGCCGGCTGTCGGGATCGACGGTGGAGACGACCCGCTCGGACGCGGTGCCCCGGCTGATCCTCCAGCGCCCGTCCCGCCCGTCGGAGCCGTCCGCGGGCTCGACGTCCTGGCCCGCGACCAGAGCCAGCAGTCCGACGGCGTTCGCCGCCTTCTCCCCGAGGTTCTGCTCGGGGAGAGAGCCCAGCAGGCGTAACGCGTCACCGACGAGAGCGTCGACCAGGGCGGCCCGGGCCTCCTCGTCACTCCAGGCGATCCGCGGTTTGCCCGGCGAGGAGTAGTCGTGCGCGGTGCACTGATCCGCCGCGATGCCGGCCGCTTGAGGGACCTCAGGGATCACCGCCCGGATCGCGGACACCAGCTGGGTGAGGGTGTCCTGGGTCGCCACCGCATCGTCCAGCACGGTGGAATCCAGAACCCTGCGCTGCTTGCCCTTGAGCACGCCGGTCGCTTGCACGACCTCGCGCACCGCGTCGAAGATCCGGTGCGGGCGGGCCGAGCGGGCCAGTCGCCGCCGGAAGTACGACAGCAGCGACGGATCGAACGCCGTGTCGTGCAGGCCCAGCCCGCATGCGGCCTTCCATCGCAGGTCACACCGCAATTCCTGAACGGTCTCGAAGTCCGACAGACCGTGCAGGGACTGCAGCACGACTGCCGCGGCCAGAATCTGCGGCGGCATGCTCGGCCGCCCCTTCGCTGACAGATACATGTCCGCGAACATCTCCGCGGGGAACAGCACCGCACGATGCTCCGCCAGGAACGCGAAGACACTCCCAGCCGGAATCAACTCCCGGCAGGACTCCCACACATCCGGACCGACCAGCTCCCCGGCCCACTCCCCTTGAACCACCACACGAGTCTGGCCCCGCCGCTGACGCGGCGGGGCCAGAACCCAAGATCTTCACCAGTCTTGTAGACGCGGACCGGATCGCTGACCTGCGCCCTTACCTCGAGTCGGTACCCGATCCGCGCTCACGCCGGGGCCGCTGGTACTCGCTGACCGCAGTCTTGCTGGTGTGTGCCTACGCGGTGATCGGGGGCGCGAAGAGCATCCACGAGATCGCCGAGGCCGGCGAGCGGGCCACGATCACGCTGCTGACAGCCCTCGGGATCCGCCGTCATCTGCTGGGCTGGCGGCGCAGCCCGAAGCCGGTCACGATCGGGCGCGTCCTTCAGGCGCTGGACGGCGATGCCTTGGACCGAGCGGTGGGTGCCTATCTCACCGACCGGCACCGCGAAGCAGCGTCGGCCGACACACCCTCGACCCGCACCCGGTGGGTCATCGCCGTGGACGGCAAGGCGCTGAAGGGCTCGGCCCGCCTGGACGCGCCGCGCCGTCACCTGCTCTCGGCCGTAAGCACGCACCCGTCGCCACGCTCGCCCAGGTGGAGGTCGGGGCGAAGACAAATGAGACGCGGCACTTTAAGCCGCTGCTGGCGCCCCTAGACCTCGCGGACGCCGTGGTCACCTTCGATGCCCTGCACTCGGTGAAGGCCAACATCACCTGGCTGGTCGAGACAAAGGAAGCCCACTACATCGGCGTCATCAAGACCAACCAGCCCCTCGCATACGCCCAGCTCCGCGCCCTGCCATGGACGCCGATCGCCATTCAGCACACCGCCTCCCGCACCGCTCACGGACGGCGCGAGTCCCGGTCGATCAAGACCTGTTCCATCGCCGGCAACCTCAGCGGGATCTCCTTCCCGCACGCTGCCCTGGCCATCCGCGTCCACCGCCGCCGCAAGCCCACCGGCAAGCCCGAGAGCCGCGAGAGCGTCTACGCCGTCACCAGCCTCGACAGCCACCAGGTCGCCCCCGCCGACCTCGCCGCTGCCATCTGCGGACATTGGAGAATCGAACATTCCTCCCACCGCATCAGAGATGTCACCTTCGCCGAGGACGCCTCAACCGTTCACGCCGGGAGCACGCCCCGCACCATGGCCAGCTTCCGTAACCTCGCCATCGGCACCCTGAAGATCCTCGGAGCCGACAACATAGTCAAGACCACCCGTGTCGTCCGCTACGACCCCGAACGGGCACTCGCGATCCTGGGCATCACCAACAACCGCCACACTCACGGAACTTGAGGGAGCTCTGCTGGGTGCCGGCCTCGTTTCAGGCGGTGAGCCCCGCCAGCACGTCATTCCCAGAGTCGAAGCAAAGCCTATGGGGCAGGTACTCCCACTGGGGCGGGTGTGTCCAACGAGTGGCTCCCGAGGCAGAGCATCGCACGCGACAAGCAACGCGGCCCGATATCGGCCGCAGTCGAGGTCGTGGCCGCACTTGGGGCCGCAGATCTGCTGTGGTGGCTCGGCTGGTCCGGGTCCTGAAAACTTGGGTGCGCTGGCAGTCAAGGGGCGGCCAAGGGCCGCGCCCTGAGGCTGGCCGGCCTGGCCGGAGGCTTGCTGTGGCTGTGCAAGCATCGCAGCCGTTCAGATGGCTCCGCGGAGAGCCGGTCGCGAGTCGACCCCGCAGGCGATGAGGTGGGCAGACGTGCGGTGGCCACGCACGATCCATTACGGGCGTACTAAGTCGACTTCAGAGCCTTGACGAACTGAAAGCGAGCATCTTCAGCACCCCCGGGGTTGAGTGTTCCGCCTGACGGGAGAATTGAAAAGTGCCGTCTTCCGGCCGGGTCTGACTCCTGAGAGCTTTGACCTGGGTGTCTGGATCACGCTGCGTCGATCCGGTCGGGCAGGGACGGCGCGTCGCCGGTGACCGGCAAGGCGGGGCGTGTCTCGATAGGGGCTTGCCGATCAGGGCGTCGTCACAGTTCTGACCGTCCGCGCTGTCCGGTGCCGGTGAGGTGGCGGGAGTCCCGGACCGAGAGGCGGGAGGACATGACCGATACATTCGCAGGGCCACGTGCCGGTCGGCGCCGACCGAACGGAGAGGTGGTCCTGGGGGTGGACACCCACCGGGACGCTCATGTGGCCGCAGTGCTCTCGCCGGTCGGGGAACTCCTCGGCACGGAGGTGTTCCCGGCCACCGCGGCCGGATACCGCGACTTGCTGAAGTGGGCCAGACGGCTGGGCCGCGTGCGACGGGCCGGAGTGGAGGGGACAGGCTCCTTCGGGGCGGCCCTCTCCCGCTACCTGCTGGCCCAGGGCGTGGAAGTGCTCGATGTGAACCGGCCCGACCGGACCGACCGCCGTCGGCGCGGCAAGACGGACCCGCTCGACGCCCAGAACGCGGCCCGCTCGGTGCTGAGCTGCCGGGCCCGTGCCCGGGCAAAGTCAGGCGACGGGCCGGTGGAGGTCGCGCGCCTGTACAAACTCGCCAAGGCGTCGGCGGTCAAGGCGCGCACCCAGGCGATCAATCAACTCAAGGCCGTCCTCGTCAGCGCCGACCCGAACTTGCGGGAAGAGCTGGCCGGGCTGAAGAATGCAGAACTCTTCCGTATCTGCGCACGGCTCGCCGACGACCAGGCCGAGGCGGGCGGTGAGGAGGCGGTGCTGCAGGCCACCCGCGTCACCCTGTCCCTGCTGGCCCAGCGGATTGAACAGCTCACCCAACAGATCCAGGAACTGCAGCACCGCATGGCCCGGGTTGTCGAGTGTCACTTCCCACATCTGCTCACGGTGGTGGGTATCGGACCGGACACGGCGGTCACCTTGCTGATCACGGTCGGGGACAACCCGGAACGCCTCGGCAGCGACGCTTCCTTCGCAGCGCTCTGCGGAGTCAGTCCTGTCGAGCGGTCTTCCGGCAGCCGGCAGTACCGTCGCCTCAACCGCGGCGGCGACCGGCAGGCCAACGCCGCCCTGCACCGGATCGTGCAGACCCGCCTCCGCGTCGACCCGCGCACCCAGGACTACTTCGAACGCCGCACCAAGGAGGGCAAGACCCGCCGCGAGATTGTCCGATCCCTCAAACGCTACGCGGCCCGAGAGGTCTTCCACCTGGTCAGGCCGACGCAGTCACCCTGAAGTTCCCCCATGACCTTGAACACTCGTTGCTTACGCTGCCAGGGAGTGACCTTGGTGTCGCTGCCGGATCTCGTGCGGGGTGAGGTAGCCCCACCGTGGGTGCTTGCGTAGCCGCTGGCGGTTATAGAAGGTCTCGATGTAGGCGAAGATCGCCGCCCGTGCGGTGGCCCGGTCCGGCCAGACGCGGGTGCCGATCTCTTCCTTGAGAACGGCGAAGAAGCTCTCAGCTGCGGCATTGTCGTAACACGATCCGGTTCGGCCCATGCTCTGCCGCAGGCCCAACCCGCTGATGTGGCGGCGGAGTTCGTCGGAGGTGTACTCGCTGCCGCGGTCCGAGTGGGCTATGCAGCCGGGCTGGAGGGCTCCCTGGCCCGCGGCCATGGTGAGAGCGTCGACAACCAGTGAGGCCCGGTGGTGGTCGGCCATCGCGTAGCCGACGACCTCACGGGTGGCCAGGTCCAGCCAGGTCGCCAGGTAGAGCCAGCCCTGCTCGGTGGGGATGAAGGTGATGTCACCGACCAGCCGCATGCCTGGCGCCGGTGCGGTGAAGTCGCGGCCGATCAGGTCCGGCGCGGGCACCGCCCGCTTCGCGGGCCTGGTGAGAGACCGGCGCCTGCGGCGCGTGACGCCGGCGATGCCGCGCTCCCGCATGATCCGCTCCACCCGCTTGCGGTTCACGCGGCGTCCGAGCCGGGCCAGTTCCGCGTGGATGCGTGGGACGCCGTAGGTGTGCCTGGAGGCGACGTGCAGCACCGTGATCTCGTGGGCCAGGGCGTCGTCGGCGTCCTGGCGGCGCCGGCGGGCGGCTTCGCCCCTGGCCCAGGCGTAGAAGGAGGAGCGTGCGACGTTCAGCAGCCGGCACAAAAGAGCGATGCCGAAGGTGGTCTTCTCCGCCTCGATGAACCGGTAGACGTCGGTCATCGATCGCTCTCCTTCGCGAAGAAGACCGCCGCTTTTCGCAGGACCTCGATGGTCTTGGCCTGCTCGGCGTTCTGTTTGCGCAGCTGCTTGAGCTCGTCACGCTCGTCCGAGGTCAGCTCGCCGGGCCGGCCCTGGCCGCGGTCGGCCTTGGCCTGCTTCACCCAGCCCCGCAGGCCCTCCGCACTCACGCCGAGGTCACGGGCGACCTCGGTGACCGTCTTGTCGGAGGCCAGCGCCAACTCGACCGCGTCGCGCTTGAACTCCTCCGTGTACCGCTTACTGCGGTTGCTCTTGCTCAACCTGAACTACTTCCCCTGAGACCCATCCGTCCCAGTGTCCACGTGTCCAGGTCAACGGGGGAGCTTCACCCCCACGTGATAGGGGCAGCTGTGAGAGATGAGAGGCTCGGAGGGTGAGTGAGACGAAGACGCCGGCCCTCCAATTCCGCTTTGACGGGCCAGAACACGCTCCAGTGCTGATCTTGGGACCGTCCCTTGGTACTACATGGCACATGTGGGACCGCCAGGTTCCGGAGCTGGCCCGGCAGTGGCGCGTGCTGCGCTGGGACCTGCCCGGGCACGGCGGCGCACCCGCCTACCCCGCCGGCTCGGTCGCCGAGCTGGCGGCCCGGCTGCTGGCCACCCTCGACGGTCTCGGCGTGCACCGCTTCGGCTACGCCGGCTGTGCCCTCGGCGGCGCGGTCGGGCTGGAGCTGGCGCTGCGCCACCCCGAGCGGGTCGCCTCGCTGGCGCTGATCGCCGCCTCGCCCCGCTTCGGCACCCCCGACGAGTTCCGCCAGCGCGGCGTGGTCGTCCGCAGCAACGGGCTGGAGCAGATCGCCCGCTCGTCCCCGGAGCGCTGGTTCACCGGCGGGTTCGCGGCCGCCCAGCCGGCCATCACCGAATGGGCCGTGCAGATGGTCCGCACGACGGACCCCGGCTGCTACATCGCCGCCTGCGAGGCGCTCGCCGGGTTCGACGTGCGCGCCGAACTCGGCCGGATCGGCGTGCCCACGCTGGTCCTGGCCGGCTCCGACGACCGGATCACCGGCCCCGCCGAGGCCCGCACCCTCGTCGCCGGCATCCCCGACGCCCGCCTCGCCGTGGTGCCCGGCGCCTCCCACCTGGTACCGGTGGAGCAGCCCGCCGCCGTCACCGACCTGCTGGTCCGGCACTTCTCCAGCGCCTGGGCGGCCGGGCCCGCAGGCCCTGCCGGATCCGCCGGACCGGCCTCCGCCTCGGTCACCCAGGGCGTGGCGCGCCCCCGCGCGATGCCCATCGCCGAGCTGGCCGCCGCGCCCGCCCGGCCCGGCCCCGGTGATCTCGGGGACCTCCACGACACCGGCCTCAAGATCCGCCGGGAGGTCCTCGGCGACGCCTACGTGGACCGCGCGCTGGACGGCGCCGACGACTTCTCCGGCGACTTCCAGGAGTTCGCCACCCGCTACGCCTGGGGCGAGGTGTGGAACCGCCCCGGCCTGGACCGGCGCTCCCGCAGCTGTGTCGCCCTCGGCGCCCTGGTCGCCGGCGGCCACTGGGAGGAGTTCGCCGCCCACACCCGCGCCGCCCTGCGCAACGGCCTCACGCCCGCCGAGATCCGCGAGGTGCTCCTCCAGACCGCCGTCCACTGCGGACTCCCCGCCGCCAACCGGGCGTTCACGATCGCCCAGCGGGTGGTGCGGGAGGAGACCATGCCGCAGGAATGAGCGGACCGGCGCGCCGCGGCGAGGCAGGATGGGGCCATGAAGTTCATCAAGAAGACCCACTCCTGCGTACGCCTGGAGAAGGAGGGGGGCGTCCTCGTCATCGACCCCGGCTCCTTCTCCGAGGAGGACGCCGTCGTCGGGGCGGACGCCGTCCTGGTCACCCACGAGCACCCCGACCACTTCGACGAGGGCCGGCTGCGCGCCGCGCTGGAGGGGAACCCGGCCGCGGAGATCTGGACCCTGGCCGCCGTCGCCGACAAGATCTCCGCGGCCTTCCCCGGCCGGGTGCACACGGTCGGCGACGGCGACGCCTTCACGGCCGCCGGATTCGACGTCCAGGTACACGGCGAACTGCACGCGGTGATCCATCCGGACATCCCGCGGGTCACCAACGTCGGCTACCTGGTCGACGGCCGGGTCTTCCACCCCGGCGACGCGCTCACCGTCCCGGAGGGCGCCTCGGTGGAGACACTGCTGCTGCCGGTGCAGGCGCCCTGGAGCAAGCTCTCCGAGGTGATCGACTACGTCCGCGAGGTCAAGCCGCAGCGCGCCTACGACGTGCACGACGCCCTGCTGACCGACCTCGCCCGGCCGATCTACGACCGGCAGATCGGCGCCCTCGGCGGCGCCGAGCACCTGCGGATCGCCCCGGGCGACTCGGCCCGGCTGTGACCGCACCGCGTGGGGCGACCCGGCCGGGCCGCCCCACGCGGGACTGTCGTACCCAGCGGGTAGCGTGGAGCCATGCGCATCGCCACCTGGAACGTGAACTCGATCACCGCCCGCCTGCCGAGGCTGCTGGCCTGGCTGGAGAGCAGCGGCACGGACGTGCTGTGCCTCCAGGAGGCCAAGGTCGCCGAGGAGCAGTTCCCCTTCGAGCCGCTGCGTGAGCTGGGCTACGAGGCGGCGGTCAACGCCACGGGCCGCTGGAACGGCGTGGCGATCCTCTCCCGGGCCGGCCTGGAGGACGTCGTCAAGGGCCTGCCGGGCGACCCGGGGTACGAGGGCGTCCAGGAGCCGCGGGCGATCTCGGCGACCTGCGGGCCGGTTCGCGTCTGGTCGGTGTACGTGCCCAACGGCCGCGAGGTCGGCCATCCGCACTACGCCTACAAGCTGGAGTGGTTCGAGGCGCTGCGGGCCGCGGTGGCCGGGGACGCGCAGGGGAGCCGGCCGTTCGCCGTACTGGGCGACTACAACGTGGCCCCGACCGACGAGGACGTGCACGACGTCGCGGCGTTCGAGGGGCTCACCCACGTCACCCCCGCCGAGCGGGCGGCGCTGGCCTCGCTGCGGGAGACGGGGCTGGAGGACGTGGTGCCCCGTCCGCTGAAGTACGACCGGCCCTTCACCTACTGGGACTACCGCCAGCTCTGCTTCCCCAAGAACCGGGGCATGCGGATCGACCTGGTCTTCGGCAACCAGGCGTTCGCCAAGGCGACCGAGGACGCGTACGTCGACCGTGAGGAGCGCAAGGGCAAGGGCGCGTCCGACCACGCCCCGGTCGTCGTCGACCTCGACGTCTGACGCCCCGGCGGGGCCGCGTCCGCGCGCCCCATGGTCAGGGGGCGGGGCCGGTGTCAGTCTGGAAGGCATGAACATCCCCTTCCTGGACCACTGGCGCAAGAGGCACGGTCCTGCCCGGGGCGCGGCGGTCCTGGTGGGGAGCGGACCGGCCACCGGCGCCGGGGACGACCCGGCGGCGGCCGGCGCGGTCGCGGAACTGCTCGGCGAGTGCGAGCTGCTGCGGGCCCACGCCGCCGGGGAGGGCGTCGGACTGGACGACTCCCCGGCGTCGCTCGAGGCGCTCGACCAGCTCGCGCCCCGCTGGCGGGACGACGAGGAGACCGTCCTGCGGCTGGGCAACGACGCGGGGCTGTACCTGGGCACCGTGGTGGTGCGCACCGTGCCGGGCGCCGTGTGGGAGATCTGGCCCGACGGGCGGCCGGTGGTGCGGCTGGCGTCCGGGCGGGAGATCGACGTCGTCACGGCGGGGCGGGGATGGGCGGCGGACGGTGCGCCGGAACTCTGCCATGTCTACGCGGAGGCCGCCGAGTCCTGAGCCCCGCACGGGCCGGCGCGGACGCCGCCGCCCGCAGGTGGAGGGCGCTGTCGCCGGTGCCCGGAGCGCCGTGCCCGAAGTGCGTGTCTGCGTCACATATCGGGCGGTCCCGGATAGTTTACGGAGCCTACGACACGGCGATGAGCAATGGGGCTGGGCATGGCCTTCGATCCTCTGATCGAGCCTTTGATCGAACTGCGCGACGTCAACAAACACTACGGCGACCTGCATGTCCTCCAGGGCATCAACCTGACCGTCTCCCGCGGGGAGGTGGTCGTGGTGATCGGACCGTCCGGGTCCGGCAAGTCGACCCTGTGCAGGGCGATCAACCGGCTGGAGAGCATCGAGTCGGGAGCCATCCACCTCGAGGGGCGGCCGCTGCCCGAGGAGGGCAGGGCGCTCGCCGAACTGCGCGCCGAGGTCGGGATGGTGTTCCAGTCCTTCAACCTCTTCGCCCACAAGACGGTCCTGCAGAACGTCTCGCTGGCCCAGATCAAGGTACGCCGCCGCAAGCGCGAGGACGCCGACCGCCGCTCGCGCGAACTGCTGGAGCGGGTCGGGCTCGCCGCCCATGCCGACAAGTACCCGGCGCAGCTCTCCGGAGGGCAGCAGCAGCGCGTGGCGATCGCCCGCGCCCTGGCGATGGAGCCCACCGCCCTGCTCTTCGACGAACCGACCTCCGCGCTCGACCCGGAGATGATCAACGAGGTCCTGGAGGTCATGAGGCAGCTCGCCCGCGAGGGGATGACCATGGTGGTGGTCACCCACGAGATGGGATTCGCCCGGTCCGCGGCCAACCGCGTGATCTTCATGGCCGACGGCAGGATCGTCGAGGACCGCCCGCCCGAGGAGTTCTTCACCGACCCGCGCAGCGAGCGGGCCAAGGACTTCCTCTCCAAGATCCTCAAGCACTGACCGGGGGCGCGCCGTGAAGAACCCCGCCCGCCGCACCCGGACCTCCCCATCCACCCGCACCCCCGCACCCGCCCGCTCCCGTACCCGAGCCTCCCGCGCCGTCCGCGCGCTCCTCGCCGCCGCCCTCGTCCTCACCGCGGCCGCCTGCGGCAAGGACGGCAGCCCGCCGGTGAAGGGCCCGTCCCAGGACGAGCTGCCCACCTACCAGGTGAACGAGGACTTCCGGCTGCCCGAGTCGCCGACGTGGCGGCGCGCCGAGCGCCGCGGGTACTTCGTCGTCGGGGCCAAGGAGGACCAGCCGTTCCTGGGGGAGAGGGACCCGGCCTCCGGCGAGTTCACCGGCTTCGACATCGAGATCGCCCGCATGATGTCGGCCTCGCTGGGCCTCGACCCGGACCGGATCCGGTTCAAGACCATCGCCTCCGCCAACCGCGAGACGGCGCTCCAGAACGGGCAGATCGATTTCTACGTCGGCACATACACCATCAACGACAACCGCAAGAACCTGGTCGGCTTCGCCGGGCCGTACTACCTGGCAGGCCAGGGGCTTCTGGTCCGCAAGGACGAGGAGGACATCCGGGGCCCCGAGGACCTGGCCGGCAAGCGGGTCTGTTCGGCGTCCGGGTCCACGCCCTACCAGCGGATCAGGGACGAGTTCCCGGAGGCCGAGCTGGTCGCCTACGACTCCTACTCGATCTGCGTGGACAACCTGCTGACCTATCAGGTCGACGCCGTGACCACCGACGACGCCATCCTCATCGGCTACGCCGCCAAGGTGCCCGAGGAACTGAAGGTGGTGGGCAGGCCCTTCTCCGAGGAGCCCTACGGCATCGGCGTCCCGAGGGAGGACAACGCGTTGCGGCTCGCCCTGGACGACGCCCTGGAGGAGCGGGAGAGGAACGGCGACTGGCAGCGGGCCTACGAGGCCACTCTCGGCCTGTCCGGGGTGCCGGCGCCCGAACCCCCTCCCATCGACCGTTACCCGGCGGGCTGAGCGAGGACCGGAACCTGACGTGAACGTACTGACCGACAACTTCTCCGTCTACGGCGAAGGGTTCCTCGGCACCGTCGAGCTCACCTTCTTCGCCTCCCTGCTCGCCCTGGCGCTGGGCTTCGTGATGGCCTCCTTCCGGGTCGCCCCGGTCGGATCGCTGAGAGTCATCGGCACGGTCTGGGTGACGGTGCTGCGCAACACGCCGTTGACCCTGCTGTTCTTCGCCGTCCTGCTGGGCCTGCCGCGCTTCGGCCTGGTGCTGCCCTTCAACGTGTTCGCGGTGCTCGCCCTCGGCTGCTACACCTCGGCCTTCATCTGCGAGGCGCTGCGCTCGGGCATCAACACGGTGCCGCGCGGGCAGGGCGAGGCGGCCCGCAGCCTCGGCATGACGTTCAGCCAGACCCTGTCGAACGTGGTGCTGCCGCAGGCCTTCCGCACCGTCATCCCGCCGATCGGCTCCACCCTGATCGCGCTGGCCAAGAACTCCGCCATCGCGGGCGCCTTCAGCGTCACCGAACTGCTCGGCACCTACAAGACGCTGGGCGAACTCGGCTACGACGTGATCTGGACCTTCGTCTGGATCGCCGTCGGCTACCTGATCATCACCCTCGCCATCAGCGCGGTCTTCAACGTGCTGGAGCGCAAGTGGGGAGTGCCCCGATGACCGCGAACGCGCCCACGACCACCGCCCTCTACGACATCCCCGGCCCGAAGGCCCGCGCCCGCCACCGCCTCTACGGCGTGGGGGCCTCCCTGGTGATCGTGGCGCTGCTCGGCTGGCTGGTGTACCTGCTGGTGGACACGGGTCAGTTCGAGGCAGCCAAGTGGGCGCCGTTCCAGTACAAGGGCATCCAGGAACTGCTGCTGCGAGGGCTCGGCAACACCCTCAAGGCGTTCGCGATCGCCGCGGTCCTCTCGCTCGTGCTGGGCTGCCTGCTCGCCGTCGGACGGCTCTCCGAGCACCGGGTCCTGCGCTGGGTCTCCACCCTGGTGGTGGAGTTCTTCCGGGCGATGCCCGTGCTGGTGATGATCTTCTTCGTCTTCGTGGCGCTCGAGGTGCAGCCGCTGCCCGCCCTGGTCGCGGGCCTCACCCTGTACAACGGCTCGGTGCTGGCCGAGGTCTTCCGCTCGGGCGTCAACTCGGTGGACCGCGGCCAGCGGGAGGCCGCCTACGCGCTCGGCATGCGCAAGACCCAGGTGATGACCTACGTCCTCGCGCCCCAGGCGGCGCGGGCCATGCTGCCCTCGATCATCAGTCAGCTGGTGGTCGCCCTGAAGGACACCTCACTGGGCTTCCTGATCACCTACGAGGAGTTTCTCCATGCCGGGAAACTCATCGCGTCGAACCTTGACTATGATTTGCCTTTCATCCCCGTGGTCATGGTGATTTCGCCGATCTACATCGGGATGTGCATGTTGCTCTCCTGGTTCGCCGGGTGGGTCGCCCGGCGCCAGCGGCGCAATCCCAAGACCGAGGCCATCGACGTGGCCCCGGCCGGACCGGGACCGCTGCTGCCGGGCGAGGCCCCGCCCACGGCCGACAGGCCGTAGGGAGCGGCGGCTCACAGGGCTCCCCTGGATCCGCCCGGCAGCAGCCGGAGATCACTGCTCGCGCGGTGGCGGACCGTCCGCAGGACGGTCGGTCCCGGACGGGGAGAAGGTCAGCTGCGGGCCGGCCGGGCCCGGGCCCGGCCGCCCGGCACCGGCCCCGTGCGGAGCGGCTCCGCCTCAGGAACCCGCCCGGTGCTTGGGCTGCGTCTGGAGCGGCTTCACCGGAGGTGCCGACTGCGCCGCCTTGGTCACATCGCCCACCAGTTCGACCACGTCCGCGCCGTAGGCCGCCGAGTTGACCACCTTGAGCAGCAGGACGAACGACCCGCCGTCGTACTTGCGCGCCAGCTTCTCGTGGTTGCGGGCGAGGTAGCGGGTGGCCGCCTGGTTGGTGATGGCGCGCTGTCCGCAGAAGAGGAACACCGGACGCGCCGCTCTGCCCTGGCCCGCCGTCAGCCGGGCCAGCAGCACGTACTCCTCCGTGCCGGGCTCCATCCGGTACCGCTCGGAACCGATCTGGTACGCCCCGCGGTCCGGGCCCGCGTCCGGCTCGGTGTTGATCCGCACGCCCGGCAGCAGCGAGTGCAGGTGCGCAGCCAGCCGCCGGTTGGCGCCGGGGCCGCCCACGCAGAACTCGGTGCGCTCGCCGAAGCTCTGCTGCGCCGCGTCGTGCGCCACCAGCTGGGCGTGGGCGTTGCACTCCTTGACGACCCCGGCCAGCTCCAGCAGCGCGAAGGCGTCGTGCCGCACCACGGTGAGCTCCGGGCCGGCGCCCGGGTCACGGTTGACGACCAGCAGCGACTCCGCGTTGTCGGGCAGCCCGAAGAAGGCCTGCTTGCGGCGGAGCCGGCGGTCGGCGAGGCGGCCGCGGAGCAGCCAGCCCAGTGCCGCGCCCGCGCACAGGGCGGCCACGGAGAGAGCGATGAACAGTGCGACGGTATTCATGGGCGCGCAGCCTATCGGGCACCCCTCGGGCGTTCGACCGCCCCTCTGAAATGTGCACGGCAAATCGTCATCCGGCTCCCGGACCCCCTAGGACGCCCCGGACGACGGGTCCTGACCGCGCTCCGTGACCCGCAGGTAGTGGCCGTCGGCGTCGTGGAGGCGGAAGTCGGTCAGGCCCCACGGCCGGCCCTCGAGGTGTTCGGCGACCGGGTGACCCGTGGCGACCACCCGCTCGTACTCCGCCCGCACGTCGTCCACCTCCAGGACGATCTCCAACCCCGTGGGCACCCGGCGGGCCGCCCGGTCCACGTCGGCCCACTGGGGAGCGGCGCCGATCCGGACGCCGTCCCGGGCGACGGCCGCGTACGGCTCGGGCCGCGAACGGCGGTCCTCGGTCAGGGAGAAGCCGAGGACGGTGGTGTAGAAGCCGACGAACGCGTCGAGGTCCTCGACGAACAGTTCGAGGCGCAGGGACATGGTCATGGGAGCGGTCCGGCTTTCGGTTCGGGGCGGGTGGACGGGCGGGCCGGCGGCCGGGCGTCCGGGCGCGGCGCGTCCGGGGCACGCGTGGCCCGGACCAGCCAGAGCGTGGCCGCCAGGCACAGTGCCGAGACCGCGCCCAGCAGCAGCGGCACCACGCGGACCCCGGACCACTCGATCGCCTTGCCCAGCGCCGGGCCCGCCACGATACCGCCGCCCATGGAGGCGGCGATGACGAGCGCCCCGGCCCGCCGGGCCCGCGGTGCGGCCCTGTGCAGCCAGGGCAGACCGGTCGGGAAGATCGGCGCGATGAACAGCCCGACACCGGCGTAGGCGTACGGGGCGAGCGCCGGCACGCTCGCCAGCAGCAGGCACACCGTCATGCCCGCGCAGGACACCGTGATGATGGCCTGCGGGGAGAAGCGCAGCGCGACCGGCGCGACCAGGAAACGGCCCACCGTCATCATCAGCCAGTAGACGGAGGTGGCGGTGGCGGCGACCCCGGCCCCGTACCCGACCGTCTCCAGATGCGTGGGCTCCCAGCCGCCGACGCCGGCCTCGATACCCACGTGCAGGACGTAGAGCGCGACGAACACGGCGAGCACCGAACCGAGGCTGCGTGCCACCACCGGTGTCCGCCGCCCCCGGCCGTCGTCGTCGGCGGCCGGCGGCGGCGCCTGGTCGCGGACGCCCTTCAGGCACAGCAGGAGCGGCAGGTTGGCGAGCGCGAAGCCGACGAAGACCGCCGGGTAGCGGTCCGCGCCGGCCAGGCCGACCAGCGCGGGGCCGAGGATCGCCCCCACGCCGAAGTGCGCGTTGAGGATGTTCAGCATGGCGGTCGAGCGGTGCCCGAAACCGACGGCGAACAACTGGTTGAGCCCGTAGTCGATGCCGCCGAAGCCCAGGCCGGCCAGCAGCGCCGCGGCCAGGCCCGCCGGCCAGCTCGGCGCCAGCGCGAAGCCCGCCGCGCCGACGGCCATCAGCAGGTACGAGGAGCCGAGGATCCGGCGGTTGCCGATCCTGCCGAGGAGGCGGTCGAACAGCAGCACGCCGGCCACCCCGCCGACGAAGTGCGCGCTCAGTCCCAGTCCGGCCGCCCCCGGGGACAGCCCGAACCGGTCGCGGAAGGCGGGGATGGCGGGACCGTACAGCGCCTGGAGCGCGCCGATGAGCACGAAGGCCACACAGGAGGCGACCACGGCGGACGGGCTGAACAACGGGGCGTCCGGCTTCGCCGGCGGCGCGGCGGGGTGCGCGGCCGTGGACGGGTCGGTCATGTCGCCTCCAGGTGACGGCTGACGATCTCATGGGCGAAGGACATGATCGTTCCCTGCGGGCTGATGCCCGGGGCGCCCGGCAGGACGCTGGCGTCGCACAGGTGCAGGTTGGAGAAGCCGTGCGGCCGGCCCGTCTCGTCGCAGACCCCGCCGCGCTCCGGCAGCGCCATCGGGCAGCTCGCCATGCCGTGCACCGACACCAGTTCCCAGTCGGCGGAGCGGACCCGCTCGCAGTAGGCCGCCACGTCCGCCTCCGAGCGCAGCGGCCCGGCGGAACTGGTCGGCGGCAGCAGCTCCACCGCCCCCGCGGCGAACAGCAGCCGGGCGGTCCTGCGGAAGGCCAGCCGCAGCGTGTGGTGGTCGGCGGGGGTCATGCCGTGCCGCAGCAACGGGGCCCGCCCGGCCAGCGTGGTGATCCGGGCGGCACCCTGCATCCGCACCTGCGTGGTGAACATGCCCAGGTGGGCCCGGGCGGAGAGGAGTTCGTCGACCTCGTGCGGGGCCCGGCCCGCGAGCGCGGCGCCGAGACCGCCGGGCGTCAGGTTGGACGGCATGACGAGGATGCCCAGCGCCGAGTGCTCCTGGACCTGGGCGGTGAACATGGTGCCTCGGACGGCGTCCACGACCCGCGGGAACCGGGCGACGGTCCGCAGGTTCAGGTGCAGCTCCAGCCGCCGCCCGGCCACGCGCCGGTGGATGCCGCTGCGGCGCAGCAGCACCGGCGTGCCGATGGGTCCCGCGGCGACGAAGACGCTGCGGGGCCGGTACCGCGTGCGCCGCCCCTCGGTGTCCGTCGCCTCGACGGCGCGGACCACGCCCCGGTCGTGGACGATGCGCTCCGCCCGCACACCCGGGCTGATACGGGCCCCGTGCAGTTCGGCCTGCGGCAGATAGCTCAGCGCCATGCTCTGCTTGGCGCCGCTCGGACAGCCGGTGGCGCACTGGTTGCGGTGCAGGCAGCCGCGCACCACCCGTTGCGGGTGCTGCCAGCGCCAGCCGAGGGACTCGGCCGCCCGGGCCAGCAGCCGGGAGTCCTCGTTGCCGTCACCGTGCTCCTGCACGATCATGCCGAGGCGACGGGCGACCTCCGCGAAGCGCGCGCCGACGACCGGCTCGCGGTAACCGCCGTACCCGGACAGGGCCGCCCAGCGGTTCAGCACCGTCGCCGAGGGTTCCCACAGCAGACCGCCGTTGACCACGGTGGTCCCCCCGACCACGCTGGCCTCGCCGTAGGCGATGGCCGGGGTGCCCAGCACCGCCGTGGCGCCGCCGTTGCGGTACAGGCGGCGCATCGACTCGGCCGGGCTCCTCCCGGCGAGGTCGGCGGTGGAGACCCGGGGACCCTCCTCCAGGACGGTCACCGACCGCCCCGCGCGGGCCAGTTCGAGGGCGGCCACGCTGCCGCCCGCGCCGGACCCGACCACCAGCGCGTCGCAGTCGACCTCCCGGACGCCCCGGGCAGGCCGCGTGAGGGCTCTCACGTCACGGCCTCCCCGGTCCGCGCGAGGCCGGTCCGCGAGGGGCCGGAGTCCAGCGCGCCGTACAGGGCCAGTGCCGTCAGCGCGCGCAGCAGCTCCGCGTAACCGGGCAGACCGCGCAGCCGGGCCAGTCCCCGCCGCGCCGTGCCGGGCGGCGCGGTGTGCGGCCCCGAACGGGTGACGGCGCGGAAGGCGGCCGGGAACAGCCGCAGGGCCACGGCCGTCGCCCACCGGTAGCCGGCCGGCATCCGGTTCAGGGTGCCCACCGTGTGCCGCACCGCCTGCCGCAGGGCGGGCGCGGGGCCCAGCACCCCGTACGCGGCGGCCCAGCAGGCCGGCAGCCCGGACCGGTACAGGTCGCGCTCGGTGAGCCTCATCCCGCCACCTTCTCCCGCACGAATCCGGCCAGGAGCCGGGTGGCGCCCCGGCTCAGCACCTCGTCGAGGGCGTCGACGAACAGATCGGCCTCGTCGGGCTCGGTCACCAGGGGCGGCGAGACGATCAGGGCGATCAGCCGGTTGGAGCCGAAGAACGTGAGGATCCCGTGGTCCCGGTACAGGGCGGCGATCACGGCGCCGGTCAGCAGCTTCGACACCGCCTGCGGGTCCCGGGCCATCGCCGAGGGCAGCCGTTCGCGCAGCCCGGCCGGGAGGGCGGGCCCGGGGGTGAGGAACACCCCGTGCAGGGCGCCGCGCCCCTTGACCTCGCGCACCAGGCGCGGATGCCGGGCGGCCACACCGGCGAGCCCCTTCTCCAGTCGCTCGCCGAGTTCGCGGGCGCGGGCGGGGAAGTCCTCCTCGACGGCGACCGCCACGGCCTCCAGCGCGGTCGCGGTCTCCTCGCCGAACCCGTAGTACGTCGTGCTGTGCAGGGTGGCGTCGGACAGGTTGTCGTAGGCGGCGCGGAAGACCGGTTCGCGCGCGATGTAGCCGGAGATCGAGGACTTGCCGCCGCCGAAGGACTTGGAGGTGGTCACGACGTCGGGCACGAGCCCGCGGTGGTGCATGAAGTGGAACAGCGCCCCGGTCTTCCCCCAGCCGGTGTACACCTCGTCGAAGATCAGCACGATGTCGAGTTCGGTGCACACGCGGCGCACCTCGCGCAGGAACGCGCCCGAGCACTCGCGCAGACTGGAGGCACTGAACGGCTCGAGGACGACGGCGTACACGTCGCAGTCGCCGGCGGAGTCGGTGTGCCGCTCCAGGGCCAGCCGGAAGGACTCCAGGTCGTCGTAGGCGAACGCGTCGGTGCCGGGGATCCGCGGGTAGGGGAAGTGCACCTCGGGCGAGGCGGTGAGGCTGCCCGCGCCCAGAAGTTTGCCGTGGAAGGCGATGTCCGTGTGCAGGACGGTGCCCCGCCGGCCCCGGTGGTACTTGTAGGCCAGCTTCACCGCCCCCTCCACGGCCTCCGCGCCGGAGTTGGGGAAGTAGCTGATGTTCAGGTCGCCGGGCAGCAGCTGGGCGAGGTTGTGGCTCAGCGCGGCCACGTAGGGCGAGAAGTAGTTCTTGTGGACCTCCATGCGGCGCGCCTCCTGGAAGCGCCGCCGCGCGGCGAGGACACGCGGATGGTTGTGGCCGTGGCTGAGGACACCGACCCCGCCGGTGAAGTCCAGCACCCGGCGGCCGTCCCGCAGATGGATCCAGGCCCCCTCGGCGTGGTCGACCAGGTCCCGGCCGAAGCCGAAGGAACCGATGAGCGACACCTGGCTGCGGCTGACGAACCGGCGGTACAGGTCGTGCACCTCCTCGGTGGTCATCGCCTCCGCCTGGTCCAGCCCGATCAGGTCAGCCATGGTCCCTCCCGGCCCTCGCGCGCAGACGGTCGGCGATCAGGCGCCCGGCCCGGCGTCCGTCGCGCACGGCGTAGTTGGTGCCGCGGTCCTCGGGGAACACCTGGGCCATGCCCGCCAGGTACAGGCCCGGCACCCCGGACTCCACCGGCGGCATCGTCCGGGAGTAGTCCGGGGTGATCACCGGCTGGGCGTACTCGGCGCGCCACACGTGGAAGCGCTGCACCCAGTGGCGGTCGAAGGCGGGGAACATGCGCTTGACGTGGGGCAGGCTGTACTCGAAGACCTCCTCGTCGGACATCCGGTACAGCTCCGCGTCGGTGGGCAGGTACTTCGACAGGTACACGACGTGCTTGCCGTCGTAGCGGTCGGGGTGGTCGAGGTTGGTGTGCTCGATGACGCCGACGTAGGGGAAGTCCGGGTCGTTGACGTTGAGCCAGTAGGTGTCCGACAGCCGACGGTCGTTCTCCAGCACCAGGCAGACGTTGCCCAGGTAGTCGACGCCCGACCAGCTCCGGCGCACTCCCGCCACCGCCGGGTGGTCCGCCTCCTCGCCGAGCAGCGAGGCCGCCAGGGAGGGCGCGGTGGTCAGAAGGACCTGGCCGGCCGGGTGGAACACGCCGTCGGCCGTCACCCCGGTCACCCCCGCGTCGCCGGCGTGCACCGCCGCGACCCTCGCACCGGTGACGATCTCCACGCCCAGGGATTCCAGGTGCCTGCCCAGCGCGGTGAGCAGGGCCTCGCAGCCGCCCCTGACGTAGTACAGCGTCTCCTTGCCGGAACGGGTGCGGCTGCCGCCGCGCAGATGCAGCTTGGTCCACATCCAGGTCGCGCCGACGTGCTCCGCGTACTTCCCGAACTTGCCCTCCAGCAGCGGCCGCCAGACCACCTCGTACACCCGCCGGCCGCCCAGCGACACCAGCCACTCCTCGGCGGTGAGCGACTCCAGCTCACGCCAGTGCCGCACCCGCCGGGCCCGAAGGGCCAGCAGCCCCAGGCGGATCCGGTCGGCGAACGGCAGCGGCGCGAAGCGCAGCAGGTCCAGCGGGGCGGAGAGGCGGTAGACGGAATTGGCGAAGTACACGCCCGTGCGCGTCTCGTGGGCCTCCAACAGGTCGGAGATGCCGAGGAGTTCGCACAGCCGGAGCATCTCCTCGTCGGAGGAGAACCAGTGGTGGTAGAACCGCTCCAGCCGTACGCCGTCCCCGGTGTCGAAGCTCGCGGCGAGCCCGCCGATGACCGGCTCGCTCTCCAGGACGCGCACGCTGCGCCCCCGCGAGGCGAGTTCGAGCGCCGCGGACAGGCCGGTGAAACCGGCGCCGACCACGACGACGTCCACCGGGCCGGCGGCGCTGCCCGCCGCTTCGGCTGCTTCCGTGCTCACAGGTTCACACGCTCCTCTTCGGGATGGGACGGGGACAGCGGGCCGAGACGCTCCGCGACGGTGTAGTCCGGGCGGCCCTGCACCTGCCGGAAGACCGCGTGCAGGTACTCGCCGACGATGCCCAGCGCGAGCGCCTGGGAGCCGAAGGCGGCGGATCCGGTCAGGACCCCGAGGTCGCGCCGGAAGGCGGCCGTGGCCGCGCCGCCGACCAGCACTGCGGTGCCCAGGTAGGTGGTCAGGCGCAGCGGGACCGCGGAGTCGGACAGCAGGCCCCGCCGGGACAGGGCGAGCATCTTGCGCAGGGTGTACTGCGAGGTCCCCGCGTGCCGCGGGGCCCGGTCGTAGTCGATGTGCGTCTCGGGGAAACCGAACCAGCTCACCGCGCCGCGCAGGTACAGGTTCCGGTCGCGGGACTCGGCCAGCAGCCGGACCAGCGCGCGGTCCAGCAGGCGGAAGTCGCCGGTGTCCAGCGCGGGCGGCTGCTCGGAGAGCGCGGACACCAGCCGGTAGAACGCGTAGGCGCTGGCCTTCTTGAAGACGCTCTCGCCCGCCCGGCTGCGCCGCCGTGCGGAGACGACGGACCAGCCGTCGCGCCACAGGGCGGCCATCTCCGCGATCAGCTCCGGCGGGTCCTGGAGGTCGGCGTCGATGACGACGACGGCGTCACCCGCGGCGTCCCGGAGGCCGGCCAGGCAGGCCGCCTGGTGGCCGAAGTTGCGGCCCAGCCGCAGGGCGCGGACCCCGTCCGAGTCCTTGGCGAGCGCCTTGACGACCTCCCAGGTGCCGTCCGAACTCCCGTCGTCCACGAAGATCTGCTCGCAGTCGAACTCCTCCAGCGCGCCCAGGACCTCGGTGAGGCGGGCATGGGTGTGGGCGAGCACTTCCCTCTCGTTGTAACAGGGCACCACGACGCTCAGCATCGGACGCCTGCTGTCGAAGGCGCGTATCTCCCGCGGCACAACAAACCTTTCGTACGTCCGTCAGAACACAGGGGTCGCACGGGCGGACCGGAATGAGGCGGGGGAGGCGCGCTCCGCGTGAACGCGCCCCCGCCGTCCGGGCCGCACCCGGCGGCTCAGCCACGGGGCGCCGACGCCATCCGCTCGCGCAGGATCTGCCGGGCCTCCGCCTCCCACCAGTCGGGCACGCGGGCCAGCGACACCGGCCGGAACGCGATGCCCAGCGCGTCGCCGTCGACCCGGCCGCCGTGGGCGAGAAGGTGGTCGAGGTACCTCTCGGCCTCCTCGGGGAGGGTGTCGGTCACCTCCGTCCACGCACCGCTGCGGTGCATCTCGATGCGGCGCCGGAGGTCGTCCAGCACGGGAGGCCGCCACTTGAAGTGGTGCACCACCGGGATGTCCCGGACCTCGTCCACGTCGATCCTGACCGTGGGCGAGTAGTGGCTGCCCAGGGCCAGCTGGACGTCGGACCGCGCCAGGACGACCTTGCGCGGATTGCCCCGCGTGAGCCGGGCGGTGAGGAAGCCGCCCACGGGATAGCGCGTGTCCAGGTCCGGGGCGTCCCCGGCGCCCGCCAGCCCGCCGTCGGCGGCCAGCCGGTCCAGCAGGACGCCGTTGACCAGCGGATGCCCGGCGGCCTCCGCGCGCGCGACGGTCTCCTCCAGGGACAGCGGGTAGGCGTGGAACTCGTCGGAGTCGGCGATCAGGTGCCACCCCTCGCCCGCGGCGGCCCGCAGCCGGTCGCGCAGTTCGCCGTGCAGGTGCTCGTGCCAGGGGCCGGTGCTCACGAGCGCCGGCGGGCCCGCCAGGCGCCGCCAGGTGCCGAGCGTGCGCTCCCGTTCCTCCTCGGGCACGTGGTCGGGAAAGTGGAAGCCGACGAAGAACTCGCCCACTCCGAGCTTCGTGTAGTGCGCGGCGAACTCGCGGAGGAGTTCGTCCTCCACCGCGCCGATGACCGCTACCAAGGACAGACGCATGATCACTTCCCTGCTGACCGGGTGATCCGGACGTTCGTCAACGGACGGGGGGAGGGCCGAAGGCGGTGAGGCTGCCGATCGGCGCCTCGGGCCGCCAGGTGAGCATCGGCGGATGCACCCCGGTGGTGTTGCCCTGGGCGTCGACGATCCCCGGGGTCACCGGGTGCTCCATGTGGAGCAGCGGGTCGTCGAAGTAGCGGAACGCGGTCGCGCGCTGCAGCCGCAGGACGAGGTCCAGGTCCTCGCCGCCCCAGCCCTCGTACCGCTCGTCGTAACCGGCGACGGCGTCGAACACCTCGCGGCGCAGCCACACGCACATGCCCGAGGCCCGGTGGACCAGGAAGCCGCGCACCCGGCCGAGGTCGACGCTCGCCGCACCGTGCGACAGCCGCTGTTCGACCGCCCAGCGGGTGGACCACGTGTCGAGGTAGAGCAGGTCGGTGAAGGGCAGGAACGCCCCCACCGACGGGCCGGAGAACCGCCGGGCGTTGCGCTCGACGAAGTGCCGGTCCACCAGGGCGTCCGCGTCCAGCACGCAGACGAAGGAGGCGCCCGAGACGGAGTTGACCACCGCCGCGTTGACGGCCCAGGACCGGTTGAAGGGACCCGCCTTGTACGCGTGGAGGTACTCGTCGGCGCGCGGTTCGATCTTCGCCCGCCACCGCTGCTCGGTGTCGCACTCGATGACGGTCACCGCGTAGTCCGCCGACGGCGCCGACTGGTCGCGCAGCGCGTCCAGACACGCCAGCAGGTTGCCGAGGCGTTCCCCGGTGGCACTGGTGTCCCGGAAGGGGATGACCACCTGGACGACGGCGCCCCCCGCCGTGCCCGGCGCGCCGTCCCGGGGCGGCACGGCCCGCCGGGGGCCGGCCGGCTCCGGGTGGCCCGTGTGGTCGTCGCCCAGGTGGTAGCCGATGCGCGAGGTGGCGTTGACCTCGCCGACGGCCCGTTCCAGGGCGTCGCGGAACGCCGGGCCGGCCTCCAGGGCGCGGGCGACGGCCTCCCGCAGCCGCCGGTGGGCCCCCGCGTCACGGGGCGCACCGCGCAGCGCGCGGGTGGCGTCGGTGACCGCCGCGTCCGGCCCGGGGTCGAGCAGGCCGGCCACGGCGGTCAGCCCGGGCCTGGCGCGGTGCATGTAGAAACGGTTGGCGTCGCCCGCCGCGTCGTCGGCGAGCAGGACGACGCTGTCGGCGGCGCGGCGCGCCAGGTCCGTCCCTGCCATCCCGAACTGCTTGAGCACTGCGGTCCTCTCCTCAGGCACTCGGCGCGATCGAGGACGTAGGGCGGTCCACCGTGATGGCGTGCCCCATCCTGATCCGTTTCGTCTCCAGGTAGTCGACGTTCTCGGGGCGGACGAACACCCCGGTGGGCACCTGCTCCGACACCTCGATCCCGCAGGCCCGCAGGCCCTTGACCTTCTCGGCGTTGTTCGTCACCAGCGCGACGTCGCGGTGGCCGAGGGCGTCCAGCATCTGGCCGGCCACCTCGTAGGAGCGGCCGTCGGCGGGGAAGCCCAGCCGCACGTTGGCGTCCACCGTGTCCGCCCCGGCCTCCTGGAGCGCGTAGGCGTCGATCTTGTTGTAGAGCCCGATCCCCCGCCCCTCCTGCCTGAGGTAGAGCAGCACGCCACCCCTTCGCTCCATCAGGCCGAGCGTCTCCGAGAGCTGCGGACCGCAGTCGCAGCGGGCCGAGCCGAACACGTCGCCGGTCAGGCACTCGGAGTGGATGCGCACCAGCGGCCTCGCCGTGTCCGGCCGCCACACCAGCGCGACGTGTTCACGCCCGTCGACGAGGCCGTCGAAGGTGACCAACTCGGCGGGGCGCGTCCCCGGCAGGGACTGCCGGGGGAGGGCGACGCGGCGGCGTACCGCGGCCCGGCCCACCACGCGCAGTCCCGCGGCGGCGGTGGCGCGGTCGCCCCCGCCCGCGGCCGTGAGCCCCGGCGCCTGCGGCTCGACCGCCGCCCCGGCCCGGGCCGTCACGGGCGCACCCCGTCCGGCGCGGTGAGCTGCGGGACACCGGCCGGCGTGCGGGGCGTCCGGCCGCCGTCGGGTCCGGACCCCCACAGCAGCACACGGTTGTCCCAGCCGCCGGTCACCGGGGTGTCCCCGAGCCAGGCGACGGTGCTGACGGCGTTGGTGTGGCCGGCCAGCGTCTCCACCGACCGCGCCTGCCAGGTCCCGGGATCGACGGTCCACAGCCGCGCGGTGAAGTCGTAGCCGCCGCTGAGCAGGACGGGCGCGCCGCCCGGCTGCCACGCCACGGCCTTGACCGACTCGTCGTGCCCGGTGAGCACACCGAGCAGCGCGCCCGACTCCAGGTCGTACAGGCGGATCGTGCGGTCCCGTGAGGCGGTGGCGAGCACGTGGGTGGAGCCGACGGTGGTGACCGAGCCCGAGTTGACGAGTTCGCCGTGACCGGTGAAGGAGCGGATCAGCTCCCCGTCCGCGGTGATCAGGTGCGCGGTGCGGTCGGTGGAGACGGTGACCAGGCGGTCGTCGCCGAGCCAGCTGAAGTCCTTGATGGACCCGTCGTGGCCGTGGTACCTGAGCACCGGGGTCAGGCGTGTGCCGTCCCACCGGTGGATGCCCAGGGCGCCGCTGTAGTCGGCGACCGCGAGCCGGGTGCCGTCGGCGGACCAGCCGACCCGGTTGACCGGGTGGCCGAACTCCTCGGCGGCCAGCTCCCGGTCGTCCCGGTCGGCGTCGGAGAGGGAGAGGACACCGACCCGGCCGCGGAACGTGCCGTAGGCGCACAGGTCGCCCGAGGCCGTGAGCGAGACCGCGTTGACCAGGCTGCCGTCGCCCACGGGCACCCGGAGCGGAGCGCCCGCGCCGTCGGCCGCGGCCCAGACGGACACCCGGCCGTCGTCCCCGCCGGAGGCCAGCAGGGCGCCCGCCGTCACCAGGTGGTTGACCCCCGCCGTGGTCGAGGTGGGCGTCACCTCGAAGGTGAGGCCGGCCTCGTCCGGCGCCTGCTCGGGCACCGTGAGCAGCTCGGCGGCGGAGCTGATCGTGCCGACGATCAGCGACGCGCCGTCCGGCGACCAGTCGAGCGAGCGCGGCCACAGGTGCGGCCCGTACCACCGCGACAGCTCCCGGCCGTCGGCACGGTTCCAGATGCGCACCGTGCTGTCGTACGCGCCGACCGCGACCCGTTCGCCGCCCGGGGACCACGCGACCGACTTGACCGCCGCGTCGTAGGGGCCGAGCTTGGACACCAGCTCGCCGTCCGGGCGCAGGATGTGGACGTAGCCGTCGTCGCAGGCGGCGGCGAGCAGTTCGCCGTCGGGCGACCAGCGGCACATCTCGGCGTGACCGCTCTGGTCCAGGGTGCGCACCAGCGTGCCGTCACCGGACCAGATGCGGATCCTGGCGTCCTCGCCGCAGGTCGCCAGCGCGTCCGGTCCACCGGCGTCGACCGACATGCAGTGGTCGGCATGGGTGAGGGTGACCTCCGCGAGCGTTCCCGTCGCGATGTCCCACACCCGGCCGGTCCCGTCCTGCGACACCGTCACCAGGCGGTTCTCGTCGATCCAGGCCACCGCGTTGACGTCGTCGGGCTGCCGGGAGAGCACGTTGACCAGACCGCCGTCGGCGGTCCGCCACACCCGGCAGACCTTGTCCGCCCCGGCGCTGGCCAGCAGCTCGCCCGACGGGGAGAAGCGGACCGTGTTGACCAGCCGTTGGTGATGGCGCACCCATCGGATCCTGCGGGTGTCGCGCTCCCAGACGACGACCCTGCCGTCGTAGCTGCCGGTGGCGTAGCTCTTCCCGTCCGCGCTGAACGCGACCGTGGTCTGCGGCGACGCGTGGGCCGGCGGGGTGCCGGTGGTGGTGACGACGGATTCCAGGGGGACGTGGACACTGTGCACGGAAGGCTCCTGTCGGTAGGGCATCCCAGCGGGGGCGGACACGCCGAGGAGCGGCGCTCCACGGCTCGTGGCAAGAATGCGGGACGGCGCCCGGGCAGGGACCCCCCACAAAGCTGCGGTGCAACTTCCTGCCGACCGCCGTGGAAGGACACGCCGAGGAGGCAGGGTGGACACAGCCCGGCCCGTCACCCCTCGTGCCCCGTCACCCCCGTGCCCCGCCCGCCCTCGAGACCCATCGGGATGCCATGTCGCTGCGCGCACTGCCCCATGCCGATCCCGGCGTCCCCGACGTCCGGTCCGGTCCGCGTCTCCTCCTGTGGCTGGAGAGGCGTCAGTGGCGCGGACAGCTCGCGGCCGGACTGTGGGGCCTGCTCCACCTCGCGTCCCTGGCGGCGCTGCCCGTGGCGGTGGGACGCGCCGTCCAGGCGGTGGCCGACCGGTCGACGGGCGCGCTCGCCGCGGCCGCCGGATGGCTCGTCGTGACGGGAGCGGTGGCCGCCGTCGCCGACACGATGCTGCAACGCGCCGCCGTCACCAACTGGATCACCGCCGCCACCCGTCTCCAGCAGCTGCTCTCCCGCAAGGCCGCCGAACTCGGCACGGTGCTCGGGCGGCGGGTGGCGGCGGGCGAGGTGGCGACCGTGAGCACCAACGACGTGGAGAAGATCGGGTGGTTCGTGGAGACCACGGCCCGCTTCTCCTCGGCCCTGGCCGCGGTCACGGGGGTGGCGGTCACGATGGCCGTCACGCAGCCGGAGATGGCGTGGATCGTGGCCGTCGGATGCCCGCTGATGACGCTGTCCTCGCTGCCGCTGCTGCCGTACGCGACCCGGCGCGCCGACGTGCAGCGGGCCAGGGCGGGCCGGGCCACCGTCCTGGTCTCCGACACCGTCGCCGGCCTGCGGGTGCTGCGCGGCATCGGGGGCGAGGAGCTGTTCCTGCGGCGCTACCGCCACGCCTCCCAGGAGGTGCGCGGTGCCGCCGTGCACAGCGCGCGCATGTGGGCGCTGATCGCCGCCGTGCAGGTGGTGCTGCCGGGCCTCTTCCTGACCGCCGTCGTCTGGCGCGGGGCGCGTCTCGCACTCGACGGGAGCATGCCCGTCGGTGAGCTGATCGCCTGCTACGGCTTCGCCGCCTTCCTCGTCACACCGCTCAGGAGCTTCGAGGAGATGGCCATGGCCTGGTCGTTCTCCCGCCCCTCCGCGCGCCGGGCCGCCCGGCTCCTCGCCATGCGGCGGCAGTCCGAGCCGGCGGCCCCCGGGTACGACGTACTGCCGGACGGCGATCTGTTCGACCCGGTCACCGGGACGCTGGCCCCCGCGGGCCTGCTGACCGCCGTGGTGTGCGGCGACCCCGACGCCGCCGGGCGCCTGGCCGACCGGCTCGGCGGGCACGACCCGGTCGCCCGCGCCGCCGGGGAGCCGCCCGCCCTCCTGGCCGGCGTCCCCCTCGACGCGCTCCGCCTCGACGACGCCCGCACGGCGGTGCTCGTCCAGGACAAGGAGACGACGCTGCTGTCGGGCACCCTCGCCGAACTGCTGGACGTGCCCCGTTCCGGAGCCGTGACGGCGCGCCGGGCACTCGAGGCGGCGCAGTGCGCGGACGTCCTGGAGGCCCTGCGCAAGTCCCTGCCCGCGCCCCGCCGCGACCTGCCCGGCCCCCGTGACGACCCGATGGCCGCGGCCGTCACCGAACGCGGCCGGTCGCTCTCCGGAGGCCAGCGCCAGCGCCTGGCACTGGCCCGCTCCCTCGTGGCCGACCCCGGCGTCCTGGTGCTGGACGAGCCGACCAGCGCCGTCGACTCCCACACCGAGGCCCGGATCGCCGACGGCCTCAGGGAACTCAGGAAGGGCCGTACCACCGTGGTGCTCACCTCCAGCCCGCTGCTGCTGGACCGCGCCGACCGCGTGGTGTACCTGGCCGGCGCGACGGCCGTCGCCGCCGGAACCCACCGCGAACTGCTGCGCACCGAACCCGCCTACCGGGCGGCGGTCGGCCGGACGGCGGACGAGCGGCCCCGCCGCACCGCCGGCGAGAGGGAACTGGAGGAACCGGCGTGAGAGGCGTCCGTCCCCCGCACGACGACCCGGCGGCCTCCCGGCGGGCGACGTCCCTGCCCGTCGCCTCCCCAGCGGCCGTCCGGCGCCACATCGGCACGCTGCTGCGGCGCCACCGCAGGGAGTTCGCCCTGCTGGTCGCCGTGAACGCGGTGGCCGTCGGCGCCTCCATGGCGGGTCCCTTCCTGCTCGGCCGCACGGTCGGGTCCGTCGCGGCGGGGCGCGAGGTGGACCTCGCGCCCACCGTCGGCCTGTTCCTTGCCGCGGTGGCGGTCCAGGGGCTGTTCACCTGGCAGGTGCGCCTGCGGGGGGCGGTCCTCGGCGAGCGCATGCTGGCCGAGCTGCGGGAGGAATTCCTGGTGCGCGCCGTGGGACTGCCCCCGGAGGTGCTGGAGGGCGCCGGCACCGGGGAGCTGCTGTCCCGGGTCACCACCGACGTCGACCGGCTGTCCGGCGCCATGCGCGAGGCCGTGCCCCAGCTGGTCATCTCGGTGATGTGGGCCGGTCTGCTGCTCGGCGGACTGGCGGTGACGTCACCGGTGTTCGCGCTGGTGACGCTGCTCGTCCTCCCGCTGCTGCTGGTCGCCTGCCGCTGGTACTTCCGCCTGGCGCCCGGCGCCTACCGCTCGGAGACCGCGGGATACGCCGACGTGTGCGGAACGCTGGCGGAGTCGATCGACGCCGGCCGGACCATCGAGGCCCACCGGCTCGGAAGCCGCCGGGTGGCACGGTCCGACGGGCGCCTGCGGGTCTGGACGGGCTGGCAGCGGTACACGATGTGGCTGCGCACCGTGTTCTTCCTCGCGGTCCACGCCACCCACACCCTGATCCTCACCCTCGTCCTGCTGATCGGCGGCTGGCTGACCCTGCGGGGCCGGCTCACCGTCGGCGAACTGACCACCGGGGCACTGCTGGTGCAGATGCTGGTCAACCCCGTCGACATGATCCTGCGCTGGTACGCGGACCTCCAGGTGGCCCAGGTGTCGCTCGCCCGGCTGATCGGGGTCCACGAGATCGAGGCCGGCCAGGGCCCCGGCGGCCTGGCGCCCCGCGGACGGGAGATGGCCGCCGAACGGGTCCGCTTCGGCTACACGCCGGGCAGGGACGTGCTGCACGAGGTGTCGCTGCGGATCCGGCCCGGCACGCGCGTCGCGCTGGTGGGCCCCTCGGGGGCCGGCAAGTCGACCCTGGGCCGGCTGCTGGCGGGGATCCACACCCCGAGGACGGGCGAGGTCACGCTCGGCGGCGCCCGGCTGGCGGAGATGCCGGCCGAGCGGATCAGGGAACACGTGGTGGCGGTCAGCCAGGAGCACCACCTGTTCGTCGGCACCCTGCGCGACAACCTCCTGCTCGCCCGCCCCGCGGCGGCGGACGACGCCCTGTGGGACGCGCTCCACGCCGTGGGCGCGGCGGACTGGGCGCGCGCCCTGCCGGGGGGACTGGACACCGAACTCGGCGCCGGCGGCCTCACCCCCGTCCCCGCCCGGGCCCAGCAGATCGCCCTCGCCCGCCTCGTCCTGGCAGACCCGCACACCCTCGTCCTCGACGAGGCCACGTCGCTGCTCGACCCGCAGGCCGCCCGGGAGCTGGAGCGCTCGCTCGCCGCGGTGCTGGAGGGCAGGACCGTGGTGGCCATCGCCCACCGCCTGAACACCGCCCGCGACGCCGACCTGGTCGCCGTCGTCGAGGACGGCCGCATCACCGAGTACGGCGGACACGACCGGCTGATCGCGCGGGGCGGCACCTACGCCGCCCTCTGGCGGTCCTGGCACGGCCGGTGAGCCGGCCGGGCGGCCGGGCCCCGGCGGGCGCGGGCGCCCGCCGGCAGGTCACCTCAGGCCGGAAGCCGCACGGGAGGACCGAGCGCCTCGGCGGGCGGGAAGGACGCCCCCAGCTCCCTCTTGGCGAGCAGATAGCCCATCTCCGTGCGGTTCTTCGCCCCCAGCTCGGCCTTCAGACGGGCCACGTGTTCCGCCGTGCTGCGCTGCGAGAGCCCCAGCTTCTTGGAGATGTGCTTGTCCGGGTGCCCGTCGATCAGCATCTGGATCAGCGCCTTCCGGAACGGCGTGCTGACGTCCCCGGCGGCGCGTGCCGCGTGCGTCGGACGGAAGGGGTGGCCCGCCGCGCGGGTCCAGTGACGCTCGTACAGGTCCACCAGGAACGAGACGGTCACCGGGTCGGTGACCACGGTGTTCCTCGTCCGGAGATCGGGCGTCAGCAGGAAGGCGGCCTGGCCGTCGACCACCACGAGCTGGTTGAAGAAGTCGTCGAGCGTGCGGATCTCGCCGCCCGGGGCGTCGATCCGCCGGACGAAGCTCTTGACCGACTCGTTGTAACGGGCCGGATGCTGGCAGAGGACCTTCACCCGGGCGCGGCGGGCCAGGACGGCCCTGCTGACCTCCGCCAGGTTCTGCAGGTAGGGGTCCGGGGGGACGGCGCCCGGCAGCGCGATGAGCACGTCCCGCCGGGCCCGGGCGATCTCGCGCAGCACGGCCTGGGAGGACACGGTCGCCGGCCCCGGCGGGTCGGGCTGCGAGCGCACCAGCGAGAGGATGGCGAGCGCCCGCTCCTCCAGGTCGTGGGAGAGCGCGTCGGCGACCGCGTGGTGGGCTATGCGTTCGGCGACCGGGACGAAGCCGCCGGCGGTTCTGCGGAGCAGCCCCAGGGACACCAACTGCTGCAGGGGTGTATGGTCCTGCCAGAACGTCAGTGCCCTGCCGGACAGGGCGTCGCGCAGGACGTCGGATGCGGATGACGCTAGAGCGGTGGCGTCCATGAATCTCCTTCTCCACTGCGGTGCGGGCGGCGTCGGCTCGGGCGGATGCCGGTGAGGAGTCCAGAGGCGGCTGCGGGCGGGACGTCGGCGGCCTGACGACGGACCACGGGCTCCGCCGCCGTGCCGGCCGCGGCCAGGTACGCCTCCCTCCCCGTGGCCGCGACGACCGTCCTGGCCCGGCATGGCCGAAAACCTTACGAACCTTCACATGATCATCAGTGGCCGACAAGGACGCCTCACGGGCCGGTGATTCATTCCGGCCACACCGCCCGCGCCCGCGCGAACGGGCCTTCGGGGAACGTAGTAAGCGTTTTCCCGATACGGGCGGGAACGCGCTCGCGGATGCCCGGGCCGCACCGCCCGGGCCGCGCCCACTGGTCACCGGCCCGGCGCGGCGCCAGGACGGACGAGCGGCAGGCCGCAGGGGTGTCCCGGCATGCGGAGTGCCGCCGTCCGTGAGGATGTCCGGAACCGTCGGCGTGGCCCCGTGCGTGCTGCGGCCCCGCTCGTCCGTCCCTCCGCCGAAACTCCAGCCGTTCTGTGGTGAACTCCTGGTCGACGCCCGCCTCGGCGTTCGAGCGCGCCTCTGAAATGTGCACGGCAATTTGGGCTAGGCTGCGGCGATTACCGATGACCGGAGGTAAAGGTGCGTCATTCCGCCACACCCCTGCCCGTCACACGGAACACGACCCGGGCGCCGGCAGGGCGCCGGGCGACGAGGCCGGCGGTCCTGGCCGTTACGGCCGCCCTGCTCTCCACCCTCACCGTCGCCGCCCCGGCGCAGGGCTCGCCGGCCGGCCGCCCCGGTGAGACCCCCGTCAAGACGCCGGTCGCCACCGGGTACGGCGGGGCCGTCTCCAGCGTCGACGCGGACGCGACCGCGGCCGGGCTGGAGATCCTGAGGAAGGGCGGCAACGCGGTCGACGCGGCCGTCGCCACCGCCGCCGCGCTCGGCGTCACCGAGCCCTACTCGGCCGGTGTCGGCGGAGGCGGCTACTTCGTCCACTACGACGCGCGGACGCGTACCGTGCAGACCGTCGACGGCCGCGAGACCGCGCCGCTGAGCGCCGGCAGCGACCTGTTCCTGGAGGACGGCAAGCCGATCCCGTTCGCCGAGGCCGTCACCAGCGGCCTGAGCGTCGGCACCCCCGGCACCCCCGCCACCTGGCAGACCGTCCTGGACAAGTGGGGCAGCAAGCGGCTCGGATCCGTGCTGGCGCCCGCCGAACGGCTGGCCCGCGACGGCTTCACCGTCGACGAGACCTTCCGCGCGCAGACCGCCGCCAACGAGGCCCGGTTCCGCAACTTCCCCGACACCGTGGACCTGTTCCTCCCCGGCGGACAGCTCCCCGTGGTCGGCTCGACGCTGAAGAACCCGGACCTGGCCCGCACCTACGCCCGGATGGCCCGGGAGGGCGCCGGCGTCATGTACCGCGGGCCGATCGCCGAGGACATCGTCGAGACGGTCAACCACCCGCCGGTGGACCCCGGTTCGGCCCACCGGGCACGGCCCGGCGACCTGACCGGGCGTGACCTCGCGCGGTACCGGGTCAGGGCGCAGGCGCCCACCGAGGTCCGCTACCGGGGCCTGAAGGTCTACGGCATGGCCCCGTCGTCCTCCGGCGGCACCACCGTCGGCGAGGCCCTCAACATCCTGGAGAGCACCGACCTCTCCAGGGCGACCGAGGAGCAGTACCTCCACCGCTTCGTCGAGGCGAGCCGGATCGCCTTCGCCGACCGCGGCCGCTGGGTCGGCGACCCCGCCTTCGAGGACGTGCCCACCGAGGAACTGCTCTCCCAGGAGTTCGCGGACTCCCGCGCCTGCCTGATCAAGGACGACGCGGTGCTCACCAGCCCCGTCGCCCCCGGCGACCCGCGCGATCCGCAGGCCTGCGCGAGCGGCGGCGAGGCGGCGCCGACCACCTACGAGGGAGAGAGCACCACCCACCTGACGGTCGCCGACAAGTGGGGCAACGTCGTCGCCTACACGCTCACCATCGAGCAGACCGGCGGCAGCGGCATCACCGTCCCGGGCCGCGGCTTCCTGCTCAACAACGAGCTGACCGACTTCTCCTTCGCCCCCGCGAACCCGGCCGTCCACGACCCGAACCTGCCCGGTCCGGGGAAGCGGCCGCGGTCCTCGATGTCCCCGACGATCGTGCTCGACGGCAAGGGCAGGCCGGTACTGGCACTCGGCTCACCGGGCGGCGCGACCATCATCACCACGGTGCTGCAGACCCTCACCGGCGTGGTCGACCGGGGCCTGCCGCTGGTCGACGCCATCGCCGCGCCCCGCGCCAGCCAGCGCAACGCGGCCCGCACCGAACTGGAACCCGGCCTGTACGACAGCGCGCTGCGCGGGCGGCTCGAGGCCCTCGGCCACGTGTTCAGCCGCAACCCGGAGATCGGCGCCGCCACCGGCGTGCACCGGCTGCCCGACGGCCGCTGGACCGCGGCGGCCGAGACCGTACGCCGCGGCGGCGGATCCGCCATGGTGGTGCGGCCCGCCGGCTGACGGACCGCACCCGCGGGGCCCGGGTCAGGAACCCGTCCCGCCGGAGCCGCCGAACGGCGCCTCCGGCGGGACGTCCTGCGCGGCGGACGCGGTCGAACCGCCGCTCTCCACGCGGAAGGCCGGACGGTCGTCCGCGCCGACCTCCACCGTCACCCGGCCGCCCGTGGACAGGCGGCCGTCCAGCAGCATCCGGGACAGCTCGTTGTCCACCTCACGCTGGATGGTGCGGCGCAGCGGGCGGGCGCCGTACTCCGGCTGGTGGCCGTGACGCGCCAGCCAGTCCACCGCCTCGTCGGTGAACCGCACGGTGACGTCCTGCGCGCGCAGCCGGCGCCGGGTCCGCTCCAGCATCAGGTCGGTGATCTGCCGCAGCTGGACGTCGGTCAGCTGGCGGAACACCACGATCTCGTCGATCCGGTTGAGGAACTCCGGCCGGAAGTGCTGCCGCAGCGGGCGCAGCACCTGCTCCCGGCGGGCCTCCTCGTCCGCCGCCGCGTCCGCGGCGGCGAAGCCCAGCGTCCCGCCGCCCCGGACGATCGCCTCCGAGCCCAGGTTGCTGGTCATCACGATCACCGTGTTGGTGAAGTCCACGGTGCGGCCCTGGGAGTCGGTCAGCCGCCCGTCGTCCAGCACCTGGAGCAGGATGTTGAAGACGTCGGGGTGCGCCTTCTCCACCTCGTCGAGCAGCAGCAGCGAGTACGGGTGACGCCGGACCACCTCGGTGAGCTGGCCGGCCTCCTCGTGCCCCACGTATCCGGGCGGCGCGCCCACCAGGCGGCTCACCGTGTGGCGTTCCTGGTACTCGCTCATGTCGAGCCGGACCATCCGCTCCTCGCTGCCGAACAGCGCCTCGGCGAGGGCCCGGGCCAGCTCCGTCTTGCCGACGCCGGTCGGACCGAGGAAGAGGAAGCTGCCGATCGGCCGGTCCGCGCCCGCCAGACCGGCACGGGCCCGCAGCACGGCGTCCGACACCGCCCTGACGGCCTCGTCCTGGCCCACCACCCGGTCGTGCAGGTGCTGCTCCAGGTGCAGCAGCCGCTCCTTCTCCTCGGCGGTCAGGCTGGACACCGGGATGCCCGTCTGCCGGGAGACGACCTCGGCGATCGACTCCACGGTGACCACCAGGTTCTGGCCCTCGTCCGGCTGCTCGTCCTGGCCCGCCGTCTCGATGCGCGCGCGGACCTCCTCGATCCGGTCCCGCAGCCGCGTCGCCTCCTCGTACTGCTCGGCGGCGACCGCCTGGTCCTTGTCGCGGGTCAGCTGCTCGGCCTCCCGCTGCAGCGCGCGCACGTCGGTGCGGCGGCCGCGCGAGCGCAGCCGGACCCGGGCACCGGCCTGGTCCATCAGGTCGATCGCCTTGTCCGGCAGGAACCGCTCGGTGAGGTAGCGGTCGGAGAGCTCCACGGCCGCCACCAGCGCCTCGTCGGTGTACCGCACCTGGTGGTGGGCCTCGTAGCGGTCGGCGAGGCCGCGCAGGATCTCGATCGCGTCGGCGACCGAGGGCTCCGGCACCATGACCGGCTGGAAGCGGCGGGCCAGCGCGGCGTCCTTCTCGATCCGCCGGTACTCCTCCAGCGTCGTGGCGCCCACCACGTGCAGTTCGCCGCGGGCCAGGGCCGGCTTGAGGATGTTGCCGGCGTCCATCCCGCCGCCCTCGCCCCCGCCGCCCGCGCCGACCACCGTGTGCAGCTCGTCGATGAAGACGACCAGCTCGTTGGGGTGTGCGCGGATCTCGTCGATGATGCCGTTGAGCCGCTCCTCGAAGTCGCCGCGGTAGCGGGTGCCGGCCAGCACCCCGGACACGTCCAGGGCGACCACACGGCGTCCGGCGAGCACGTCGGGGACGTCGTCGTCCGCGATCCGCTGGGCCAGGCCCTCCACGATCGCGGTCTTGCCGACGCCGGCGTCGCCGATCAGCACCGGGTTGTTCTTGCCGCGGCGGGAGAGCACCTCGACGGTCTGCTCGATCTCCTCGTCGCGGCCGATCACCGGGTCGATGCGGCCCTGACGGGCCAGGTCCGTGAGGTCACGGCCGAACTGGTCCAGATAGGGCGTGTTCATGCCGTGCTGCGGCTGCTCGGGGTGGCGGCCCACCGCGGTGCTTCCGGAGGGCCCGCGCCGGCCCGCCGGGGAGGACGGGTCCTGGCCCTCCGGCGGGGGAGTGGGGGCGAAACGGGCCGTGCTGAGGATGTGCCCGGCCGCCGAGTCGGGGTTGTCGGCCAGCGCGCTCAGCACGTGCTCGGGGCCGATGTAGCCGTCGCCGCGGCTGCGCGCCAGCTCGTGCGCGTCCAGCAGGGCGCGTTTGACCGCGGGCGTCATCACCACCGAGGCCGGCGGCGTCTCGTTCCCGGCGGGGGCGGCGGAGCGGCTGTCGATGTCCGCGGCCAGCTCGTCCGGGTCGGCGCCCGCCCGGGCGATCAGGCCCCGGGTGGGCTCGATGGCCAGGGCGGCGCGCAGCAGGTGCTCCGTCTCCAGGTCACGGCTGCCGTGCTCGGCGGCGTAGGCGGCCGCGGCGCGGACCAGGTCCTGGGCGGGACGGCTCATCAGGCGGCCGATGTCCACCCGCCGGGGCGGCGCGCCGTCACCGCCCCCCTGGCCACCGCCCTGGCCCGCCTGCGGGCCGGCGCCGGAGCCCCGGGCCGAGGGGGAGGGGCCGAAGAGGCCACTGCTGAAAAGGCGTGCGAAGAACTCTGCGAAGGGGTCCGAGCCGTAGCCCTGCGGACCCGGGAATCCGCTGGTCATCAGCCATCCGTTTCGGCGCGCCCCCTGCATCGCGCGGGCGCACGAGGTCGACGGTCCGTGCGCCCGCCGGGTGCCCCCGAGGCAGGGGGCTACACCTGGGCCGCGGGGCGGCGGGCGCCGGCCGTCACCGCCCGCAGGCGGCGGACCACGCCGCGTCCCGGCCGGAACTTCGGAACCGGGCGGCGCCGGTTCCAGGGGCGACGACCGAGGGAGGTCCCAGGGGTGCCGGACCTGTGCGACGCGGGGCGCGACCGGGAGGTGCGGCTGCTCCTGGACGCCTACGTGCGGGTCCGGGTGCCCGCGGAGGCGGTGCGGTGCGTGGCGGCGGACCCGGCCCGGATGGTCCCGCTGCTGCTGGAGGCGGCGCGGGGGGTGCCGGAGGACCACTACTGGGGAGTGGTGCACGCGCTGCGGGTCGCCGGCGTGCGAGGGGTGCAGCGGCCGGGCGGCGCACCCGTGCGCCCGGAGGCCGCGCCCCGGGCGGGGACGCGGCCTCCGGCGTCGGGCCAGGACGCGGCCCTCGGCGTCAGGGGAGGCGGAGACGCTTTTCGCACTCCTCCCGCGGCGCGGGGCCGGACAGCACCGTCCAGCCCGCCGGCGTCCCGCGCCACTCGGGCCACAGCGAGCGCTCCCCCCGCGCGTTGACCAGCACCAGGAACGGCGTCGCGGCGTCGAACGGGGACGGGATGTCGGTCGTGCTCACGCGTCGAGCTCCTTCAGCCGTGCGGAGACCACCGCGGCCACCGCGTCCAGGTGGCGGCCCTGGGTGATCAGCGGGTGGGTGCAGTCCAGGTCCAGGTTGTGGATCTCCCCGCCGATGTGCGGGCGCCAGGACTCCCAGCTCAGCCAGTCCTCCGCCCGCGGGGCGGACGCCGTGAAGAAGAGCAGGTCGCCCTCGTACCGCCGGTGGACGTGCTCGCGCATCAGCCGCGCGTTGTGCGGCACGATGTCGACGATCCGGTTCAGCGTGACGTCGGACAGCCCCCCCAGCGGGCTGCCCAGCCGGGCCAGGGTCGCGACCACGTCCTCCTTGGTCGCCTCCTCGGTCCGCTCCAGGCCGGCCATCCGCAGCACCGCGGTGAGCGCGTCGCCCTCCTCCGGGGCGGGCCGCTCCCTCCACTGCTCGGCGGGGAACGCGTCCAGCAGCGCCAGCAGGTCGACCTCCTCGCCCGCCTCCTGGAGCAGCACCGCCATGGTCTGCGCCAGCGCGCCGCCCACCGACCAGCCCATCAGCCGGTAGGGGCCGTGCGGACGCACCGCCCGGACCTGCTCGACGTACGCGGCGGCCAGCGCCTCCAGCGACCTCGGCAGCGGGCCGCCCTCCAGCAGGCCGGGCGCCTGGATGCCGTACACCGGCCGGTCCGGTCCGAGCCGCGCGGGCAGACCCGCGTAGCACCAGGCGATGCCGCCCGCCGGGTGGAGCACGAACAGCGGAGGCCGGTCGCCCTCGGGGCGCAGCGGCAGCACCACGTCCAGCGCGTCCGAGGAGGACGGGCGGGCGCTGTCCAGCCGGGCGGCGAGCGCCGCGGGCGTCGGCGCGGCGAACAGCGAGCCCAGGGTGAGCTCGGCGCCGAACTCCTCGCGGATCCGGGCCACCAGACGGATCGCCAGCAGCGAGGAGCCGCCCAGGTCGAAGAAGGCGTCGTCGGCGCCCACCTCGCCCAGGCCCAGCACCTCCGCGAAGAGCCGGGCCATCGCCTCCTCACGGGCCACGGTGGGCCGCCGTCCGCCGCCGGCCCGGTGGACCGGGGCGGGCAGCGCGCGGCGGTCCAGCTTGCCGTTGGGCGACAGCGGGAACTCCCCGAGCACCACGACCGCCGACGGCACCATGTGCTCGGGAAGCGTCAGCGCCACCGCCTCGCGGAGAGCCACCGGGTCGGCGGCGCCGGTGACGTAGCCGACGAGCCGCTGGTCCCCGGGACGGTCCTCGCGGACCAGCGCGCACGCCCCGTCCACGCCGTCCTGGGCGGCCAGCGCGGCCTCGATCTCGCCGAGTTCGATCCGCTGGCCGCGCAGCTTCACCTGGTGGTCGGTGCGGCCCAGGTACTCCACCTGGCCGTCCGCCCGCCACCTCGCCAGGTCGCCGGTGCGGTACATCCGCCCACCGGGCGGGCCGAACGGGTCGGCGACGAAACGGGCGGAGGTCAGCTCCGGACGGCCCAGGTAGCCGTCGGCCAGCTGCGCGCCGGCCAGGTACAGCTCGCCCGGCACACCGGGCGGGCAGGGCTGGAGCGCGGCGTCCAGCACGTACAGCCGGGTGTTCCACACCGGCGCGCCGATCGGCACCGGCCCGTCGTGCTCGGGCAGCACCTCGTGGAAGCTGACGTCCACGGCGGCCTCGGTCGGGCCGTACAGGTTGTGCAGCCGGACCCCGGGCAGCCGGCGGGCGAAGGCGCGCGCGGTGTCCCGGGACAGCGCCTCGCCGCTGCAGAACACCTGGCGGAGCGTGCCGGCCACCGAGGCGGTCGAGGGCTCGGCCAGGAAGAGCTGGAGCATCGAGGGCACGAAGTGGCAGGTGGTGATCGCCTCCTCGTTGATCAGCCACGCCAGGTAGGCCGGGTCCCGGTGCCCGCCGGGCTCGGCCACCACCAGCGTGGCGCCCACGCGCAGCGCCCAGAAGAACTCCCACACCGACACGTCGAACGAGGCGGGCGTCTTCTGCAGCACCTTGTCGCCGGGGGCCAGCGGGTACGCGTGCTGCATCCACCGCAGCCGGTTGTCGATCGCCCCGTGGGACACCACGACGCCCTTGGGGCGGCCGGTCGAGCCGGAGGTGTGGATGACGTAGGCCGGGTGGGAGGGCGTCAGCGCCCTCGCCGGGTCGCAGGCCGGGTAGGCCGACAGGTCCAGCCCGTCGAGCACCACCAGCGGCGTGTCGACACCGGACGGGAGCCGCCGGCCGTGGTCGGTCACCGCGCACACCGGCGCGGTGTCCTGGAGCATGTCCGTGAGCCGCCGCGCCGGATGGTCCGGGTCCAGCGGCAGGTAGGCGGCGCCCGACTTGACGACCGCCAGCAGGCTGATCACCAGCTCCAGGGAGCGGGGCAGCGCCACCCCGACCACCTTGCCGGGACCGGCGCCCCGCTCGGCCAGGTGGCGGGCCAGCCGGTTGGCCCGGGCGTTCAGTTCGGCGTAGGTGAGGGTGGTGCCGTCGAAGACCAGGGCGGGGGCGTCCGGCGTGCGGGCGGCCTGCGCCTCGATCGGGCCGATCAGCGTGGTGGGCGGGACCTCGTGGCCGGTGTCGTTGAACTCGCGCAGCACGAGGGAGAGTTCCTCGGGCAGGGCGACCGGGTGCGCGGCCAGGGGCAGCGCTGGGTCGCCGGCGACCAGGCGGTCGAGCAGGGCCAGGAAACGCCGCTGGTGGAGGGCGAGTTCCTCCCCGGAGTAGAGGGCGGGGTTGGCGTCGTGGTCGATCTCCAGGCCGTGGCCGTCGGCGCGGTCGTAGATGTTGACCGTGAGGTCCTCGACCGGCCCGGCGGACAGGCTGCGGAGGCGGGCGGGGGAGCCCGCGAAGCTCACCGCGTAGTCGAACGGCATGGTGTTGACCAGGGGCCCGACCAGGGAGCGCCGTTCGCCCAGCAGGCCGAGGTCCCGGCGGATGTCCTCGTAGCGGTAGCGCTGGTGGCGGCGGGCGGCGCGCAGCGCCAGAACCACCTGGCGGACCAGGCCGGCGAAGGTCTGCCGCGGCTCCACGGACACCCGCAGCGGCAGCACGTTCATCACCATGCCGGGGACGCGCAGCGCCGCCGAGCCCATCCGGCCCATCAGCGGCACACCGAGCACCACGTCCTGCCGGTTGGTGGCGCGGGCGGTGTACAGCGCCTGGGCGGCGATCAGGACCTCGGGCCAGGTGGCCTTCAGCGCGGCGGCGGTCTCCCGCAGGCGTGCGGTGGCCTCGGGGGAGAGGTGCGTGGTGCGGCGCAGGAAGCTCCGCGAGGGCTGGGCGGAACGCCCGGCGAGGTGCGGCGCCTCGGGGCGGTCGGCAAGCAGCCGCCGCCAGTACTCCCGGTCGGCCTCGAACGCCTCGCCGGAGCGGTACTCGACGTCCGCGCCGACCAGTTCGGCCAGCGGCCCGAAGGTGCGCGCGGGAAGCTCCTCGCCGCGGGCGAAGGCGGTGTACGCCTCGGCGGTGCGGCGGCCCAGCAGGGTGTAGCCGTACCCGTCCATCACCAGGTGGTGGATCCGCTGGTACCACAGCCAGCGCTCGTCGCCGGTCCGCAGCAGCGCCTGCCGGAACAGCGGCCGGGTGCCGGTGGGGTCGAAGGGCTCGGCGAGGTCCTCGCGCATCCACCGCCCGGCGGCGGCCGCCGGGTCGTCGGCGTCCCGCAGGTCGAGCACCTGGAAGGGCAACTCGATCTCGTCCAGCACCAGTTGACGTGGCCCCTCGGGCGTCTCCACGAACCGGGTGCGCAGCGCGTCGGCCTCCTCGACGACCAGCCGAAGGGCCCGGGCGAAGAGCTCCGGGTCCAGCGGGCCGTCGATCTCGGCGCACTCGGCGGTGTTGAGCGCCGGGCTGGACGGGTCGAGCGCCTGCGCGTACCACATGCCCGACTGGGCGGCGGAGAGCGGGAGTCCGGCCGCCGGGCCGGTGCGCGTCCCGGCGGGGGCGGACGTGGTGACGGTCATGAGGTCGCCCCCAGGAGTTCCGCCCAGGCCTCCACGGCGGGCTTCTCCGCGAGGTCGGCGAAGTCGGCGGTGACGCCGTGGTCGCGGCGCCAGCCCTCCAGGAGCGTCATGATGCGGACCGAGTCGAGGCCGTGATCCACGAGGTTCTCGTCCACCGGGATGTCGGCGGTCTCCTCGCCGAGGCAGTCGGCGACGTCGGCGTGGATCCGGTGCAGGGTGAGGGCCATCGTGTGGATCAGTCCTTCTCGGTCAGCGCGCCCAGCAGCGCGTCGGTGGTGGTGACGGCCGCGCAGCGGCCGGCGGCCCAGCGCAGGGCCATGTCGTGGTCCTCGCGGCTGAAGTCGGCGACGGCGTCGGCGACGACATGGGCGCGCAGGTCCCGCTGCCAGGCGTCGGCCGCACTCATCAGCACGCCGATGTGGGCGTAGACGCCGGTGACGATCAGCTCGTCGCGTCCCCACCCGGACATCAGGTCGGCCAGCTCGGTGCGGACGAACGCGCTGTACTTCCACTTGCGGAGCAGGGTGTCGCCCGGTGCGGGCGCCACGCTCGCGGGGGCGGCCAGCTTCTCGGGGTCGTCGGGGGCGCCCGGGCCCCAGAAGTCCTGTTGGAGGCCGCGCTCCTCGGGTGTCTGGCCGCCCTTCTGGGCGCTGTGCACGACCGGTACGCCGGCCGCGCGGGCCGCGGCGACGATCCGCGCCGTGTTGGCGAGCATGCCGGTCAGCGGCTGCTCACCGGCGGGGAAGGCGCCGAGGAAGTGGTGCTGCAGGTCGTGCACGAGCAGCACGGCGCGCCGGGGGTCCACCGTCCAGGAGACCCGGTTCACGGGAAGCTCGTCCGGCCGGGGCAGCGGGTAGGGGGAGATGGCGGGAAGTGCCATGGGAGGTTCGAGGGCCTTTCACTGATCCTGGGCGGAGTCCGCGGCTGCCCGCAGCCCCTTCTTGCTGACCTTGCCGACGCCGGTCTGCGGGAACTCGTCGACGAACTCCACGAGGTCGGGCACCTTGAACGCGGCGATGCCCTGCTCGCGGACGAACCGCTTGACCGCCACGGATTTCAGGGGCTCGGCGTCCCCGCGCAGGACGACGTAGGCGAGGCTGCGCTCGCCGAGGTACTCGTCGGGCACCGCGACCACGGAGACGTCGTGGACGGACGGGTGGCGGAGGATGACGTTCTCCACCTCCTCCGGGGCGATCTTCTCGCCGCCCCGGTTGATCTGGTCCTTGGCCCGGCCCTCGACGACCAGGTGGCCGCTCGGGGTGCGGCGGACGATGTCACCGGTGCGGTAGAAGCCGTCCTCGGTGAAGGAACGCCTGTTGTGCTCCGGGGCCCGCCAGTAGCCGCGGATGGTGTAGGGGCCGCGGGTCAGCAGGTGGCCGAACTCGCCCTCGGCGACGTCCTGGTCGTGGTCGTCGACGATGCGGATCTCGTCGTCGGGGGAGATGGGCAGGCCCTGGGTGGCGACGACCGTCTCGTACGGATCGTCCAGCCGGGTGTAGTTGACCAGGCCCTCCGCCATGCCGAAGACCTGCTGGAGGCGGCAGCCGAAGGCCGGTTCGAAGCGGCGCGCGGCGGCCTCGCTGTACTTGGCGCCGCCCACCAGGACCGACCTCAGGCTGGAGAGGTCGTGCCCGGTGGCCGCGGCGGCGTCCGTCCAGACGATCGCCAGCGGGGGCACCAGGCCGGTCATGGTGATCCGCTCGCGCTCGATCAGCGGGAACGCGGTCGCCGGGTCGGTGTTCGGGGAGAGCACCACGGTGCCTCCGGCGTGGAACACGCCGAGCCAGCCGGGTGAGCTGACCGGGAAGTTGTGGGCCGCGGGGAGCACCACCAGGAACCGGGTGGAGGTGTCCACCGCGCAGATCTCGTCGGATCCCCGCACCGAGTACAGGTAGTCGTCGTGGGTGCGGGGGATCAGCTTGGGCACGCCGGTGGTGCCGCCGGACAGCTGGAGGAAGGCCAGTTCGTGCGGCTCGGGCCCCTCGGGCAGGCCGGCCGGGTCGCCCTTCACCTCGGCGAGCGGGGTGTGCTCCCCGGCCTCGCCCGTCACGAACACCTCGCGCAGCGTGGGCACTTGGTCCTTCACCAGGGTGGCGAGGGCCGCGTGGTCGAATCCGGCGTGCCGGTCGACGGTGACGTAGGCGACGGCCTCGGTGAAGGAGCAGAAGTAGCGGATCTCGCTCTCGCGGTGCGCGGGCAGCGCGAACACCGGCAGCGCGCCGACGCGGAACAGCGCCATGGTCACCTGGACGAACTCGGCGGTGTTCGGCAGCTGCACGACCACCCGGTCGCCCTTGGCGATGCCCCGGGCGGCGAACCCGGCGGCCAGTTCGTCGACCCGTTCGTCCAGTTCCCGGTAGGTCCAGGAGCGCCGCTCCGGCGCCGGGTCCACCAGCGCCTCCGCGTCGGGACGGCGCCCGGCGTGCTCGCGGAGCACTCCTGCGATGGTCTCGCCCCGCCAGTACCCGGCGGCCCGGTAGCGGGCGGCGAACTCCTCGGGCCAGGTCGGCGCGTCCAGTCCGGGAGTGGTGGCGGGCCGGCGGGATTCGGTCCCGGTGCTCACAGGGCGGCTCCCACGGCGTTCAGGAAGGTACGGAACTTGGCCGCGGTCTCGGCGGTCTCCGCCTCGGCCGTCGACGCCCCCACGACGCCCGCTCCGGCGAACAGGCGCAGCAGCGCCCCCTCGGCCTCCGCGCACCGGATGGTGACGACCCATTCGCCGTCGCCCGAGGCGTCCTGCCAGCCGACCATGCCGGTGTAGGGGCCGCGGTCGAAGGGCTCGTAGCCGGCGATGACGTCACGGGCGTGGCCGGTGGGGGTGCCGCAGACGGCGGGCGTCGGGTGGAGGGCCGACGCCAGGTCGAGGGCGGTGGCGTCCGGGTCGGCCAGCTCTCCGGTGACCGTGGTGGAGAGGTGCCACATGGCCGCCGTGTTGACCAGGGTGGGGCGCTCGGGCACCTCCAGGCGGGAGCAGAAGGGGGCCAGCGCCTCCCGTACCGCCTCCACCACCACGGCGTGCTCGTGCAGGTCCTTCGGCGACTCCAGCAGCGCGTTGGCGCGGCGCACGTCCTCGGCGAGGTCGCGGCCGCGCGGCAGCGAACCGGCCAGCGGGTTGGCGGTCAGTGTGTCGCCGCGCCGGGACACCAGCAGCTCGGGGCTGGCGCCGATCAGGGTGCGGCCGGGGCCCGTGGGCACCGCGAAGGTGTGGCCGCCGGGGTCGCGGCGTGCCAGCCTGCGCAGCATCGGCGCCAGGTCCGGCTCCTGGCCGCTGGTCAGCTCCAGGGTGCGGGCCAGCACCACCTTGTCGAACTCGCCGGCGCGGATGCGGGCCGCGGCGTCGGCGACCGCACGGCCGTACTCCGCGCCGGAGGGCACCTCGCGCACCTGCCAGTCGTGCCGCGGGCCGTCGGGCACGGGCAGCGCGACCAGCGGGTCGTCGCGCAGGGCCGGTGCCGTGCGCAGGGCGGCCGGGACGGTGAGCGCGGGCGGCGCGTCCGGCAGGAACGGCACCGAGCCCATCACCACGGTCGCGGCGTCGTCCCCGGTGAGCTCCCGCGCCGCCGTGAGCGCCCCGCGGACACGTTCCGTCAGGGGACGGGCGTCGTGCGGGACCTCGGCCGCGCAGCCCTCGCCGAGCAGCGTGCGGTGGGGGGTGGCGAGGAAGCGGTCGCCGGGGCGGTAGGCGTCGAGCAGCGCGGTCGCCGCGCCGAGGGCGGGCGGCGGAGCGGCAAGGACCGTGGACTCGCGCAGGGGGGCGGTCATCTCGTCTCCAGTTCGTCGGACGGGGCGGTCGGCCCGGCGGTGCGGGGCCAGGGGGAGGTGGTCGGACCTAGGCACGCAGGGTGGCTCCGCCGTCGACGTACAGGTCGTGCAGGGTGATGTGCCGGGCCCGGTCGGACGCGAGGAAGACGACGGCCTCCGCGACGTCCTGCGGGTCGGCGATGCGGCCCAGCGGTATGCCGGTGCGGTGGGCGGCCAGGTCGCCCTCGACCACCCGGCGGGCGGAGGCCTCGGCCTCCCCCTCGGCCCACAGGCCGCGCTGCATGTCCGTCATGGTCGAGCCGGGGGAGACGGTGTTGCAGCGCACACCCCGCGCGGCCACCTCGAGACCGAGGCACTTGGTGAACATCACCGCGGCGGCCTTGGAGGCCGCGTAGGCGGAGAGCCCGGCGCGCGGTATGCCGGCCGCGTTGGAGGCCACGGTGACGACGCTGCCGCGTCCACGCTCCGTCATCCGCCGGGCCGCGGCCCGCGATACGTGGAAGACGCCGGTGGTGTTCACGGCGAAGTGGGCGGCCCACTCCTCGTCCGTCAGGTCGACGACGGTGGAACTCCACAGCACCCCGGCCACGTTGACGGCGACGTCCAGCGGGCCCAGCGCGTCCTCGGCGTGCGCGACGGCGGCGTCCACGGCGGCGGAGTCGCGGACGTCCAGCGCGAGGGAGGCGACCCGGCCGTCGTGGGCGGCGGCGAGTTCCCCGACGTCCGGGGCCTCGAGGTCGGTGGCGAGCACCTGGGCGCCCCGGGCGGCGAGCGCGTGGACCACGGCCCGGCCGATGCCCCGCGCCGCTCCGGTCACCAGGGCCGTCCGGCCGGCGAACTCCCGCGCGCCGACGGCCCCGGGGTCCGGGAGAGCGGGTACATGGGCGGTGACGGGCGGGTGGGACACGGGTGGCTTCCTTCTTCCCGGGGACCGGCCGCCCGCGGGCGGCGGTCGTCCCCGGCGGAGCGTGCGCAGGGGTCACCACCGCCGCGGGCAGCGCAACGAAAGTAAGGTTAGGCTAACCTACGTTTCGACGGGAAGGGTGACGAAGGGTGGCCAGGCACCTGATCCGGCCGTTCCGCCGGAGCCCGGACGACGGTGCTCCCGGTGGCGCGCGGCTGACCCGCAAGGGTGCTCGGGGGCCGGTGAATCGGCGGCTTCGCCGGGTCGGTCTTGGCAAGGCCCCCGGGGCGTCCTAAGTTCGAGCTTCCGGCGGCTTCGGCCGCCACCAGCGGTCCCCGCGGTGGGTCCCCGCAGCAGAGGCCCTCTGACGTTCCGTCGAAGGAGCAGCTCGTGGCCAACGTCGTACGCGCAGCCCTGGTCCAGGCGACCTGGACCGGCGACACCGAATCCATGATCGCCAAGCATGAGGAACACGCCCGTGAGGCGGCCCGGCAGGGCGCCCGGATCATCGGCTTCCAGGAAGTCTTCAACGCCCCCTACTTCTGCCAGGTCCAGGACCCCGAGCACTACCGGTGGGCGGAGGCCGTCCCGGAGGGCCCCACCGTCACCCGGATGCGGGCCCTGGCCCGGGAGACCGGCATGGTGATCGTGGTGCCGGTCTTCGAGGTGGAGCAGAGCGGCTTCTACTACAACACCGCCGTCGTCGTCGACGCGGACGGTGAGGTGCTGGGCAAGTACCGCAAGCACCACATCCCCCAGGTCAAGGGATTCTGGGAGAAGTACTACTTCAAGCCCGGCAATCTGGGCTGGCCGGTCTTCGACACCGCCGTCGGCAAGGTCGGCGTCTACATCTGCTACGACCGGCACTTCCCCGAGGGCTGGCGCCAGCTCGGTCTGAACGGCGCCCAGCTCGTCTACAACCCGTCCGCCACCTCGCGCGGGCTGTCCGCCTACCTGTGGCAGCTCGAGCAGCCCGCGGCCGCCGTCGCCAACGAGTACTTCGTCGCCGCCATCAACCGGGTCGGCCAGGAACCCTACGGCGACAACGACTTCTACGGCACCAGCTACTTCGTCGACCCGCGCGGACAGTTCGTCGGCGACGTCGCCAGCGACAAGGAGGAGGAACTCGTCGTCCGCGACCTCGACCTCGGCCTGATCGAGGAGGTACGGCAGCAGTGGGCCTTCTACCGCGACCGGCGGCCGGACGCCTACCAGGGCCTGGTGCAGCCGTGACGGCGGCGGACGCGAACACCGCGCGCCCCGCGGGATCCACGGCGACCGCCGTGCCCGGGACGCCCGCCGGGTCCCCGGGGCTGCTCGCCCGGCACCGGGCCGTGCTCCCCGACTGGCTCGCCCTCTACTACGACGACCCGCTGGAGATCACCCACGGCGAGGGACGCCACGTCTGGGACGCCGCGGGCCGCAAGTACCTCGACTTCTTCGGCGGCATCCTCACCACCATGACCGCCCACGCCCTCCCCGCGGTCGCCGAGGCGGTCACCGGACAGGCCGGCCGGCTGCTGCACTCCTCCACGCTCTACCTCAACCGGCCGATGGTCGAACTCGCCGAACGGATCGCCCGGCTCTCCGGCATCCCCGACGCCCGGGTCTTCTTCACCACCTCCGGCACCGAGGCCAACGACACCGCGCTGCTGCTGGCCACCACCCACCGGCGCAGCAACCAGATCCTGGCCATGCGCAACAGCTACCACGGACGGTCCTTCTCCACCGTCTCCGTCACCGGCAACCGGGGCTGGTCGCCGACCTCGCTCTCCCCGCTGCAGACCCTCTACGTCCACGGCGGCGTCCGCCACCGAGGCCCCTACGCCGACCTGGACGACGCGGCGTTCACCGCCGCCTGCGTCGCCGACCTGCGCGACCTCCTCGGCCATGTCCGCTCCCCGGCCGCGCTGATCGCCGAACCGGTGCAGGGCGTCGGCGGGTTCACCTCCCCGCCGGACGGGCTGTACGCGGCGTTCCGCGAGGTCCTCGCCGAGCAGGGCGTGCTGTGGATCGCCGACGAGGTGCAGACCGGCTGGGGCCGCACCGGCGACCACTTCTGGGGCTGGCAGGCGCACGCGGGCAGCGGTCCGCCCGACATCGTCACCTTCGCCAAGGGCATCGGCAACGGCATGTCGGTGGGCGGTGTGATCGCCCGCGCCGAGATCATGAACTGCCTCGACGCCAACTCCATCTCCACCTTCGGCGGCACCCAGGTCACCATGGCCGCGGCGCTCGCCAACCTCGACCACCTGCTGGAGCACGACCTCCAGGGCAACGCCCGCCGGGTCGGCGGTCTGCTGCTGAAGCGGCTGCGGGACGCCTGCGCCGGGCTGCCGGGCGTCAAGGAGGTGCGGGGGCGCGGGCTGATGATCGGCGTCGAACTGGTCCGGCCCGGCACCCACCTGGCCGCCCCCGAGGCCGCGGCCGCCGTCCTGGAAGCGGCCCGCGAGGGCGGCCTCCTGCTCGGCAAGGGCGGCGGCCACGACACCAGCGCGCTGCGCATCGCCCCGCCCCTGTCGCTCACCGCCGCCGAGGCCGAGGAGGGAGCGGCCATCCTCGAACAGGCCCTGCGCCGGGTCGCGGGGTGACCCCGGGGCCGCTTCCGTCCCGCCCCGGCCGGTACCGGCCGGATCCGCCCAGGAAGGAGAGGCACAGCCCATGTCCCGCACCGTGATCCGCGGCGGCCTCGTCGTCACCGCGTCCGACGAGGTCCACGCCGACGTCCTGATCGAGGACGGCCGCGTCGCCGCCCTCGCCGCCCCCGGCACCACCGCCGCCGAGGCGTGGACCGCCGACCGCGCCCTGGACGCCACCGACCGGTACGTCCTCCCGGGCGGCGTCGACGCCCACACCCACATGGAGATGCCGTTCGGCGGCACCCACTCCTCCGACACCTTCGAGACCGGCACCCGCGCCGCGGCCTGGGGCGGCACCACCACCATCGTCGACTTCGCGATCCAGACCGTCGGCCGCAGCCTCCGCGAGGGCCTGGACGCCTGGCACGCCAAGGCCGAGTCGAACTGCGCCGTCGACTACGGCTTCCACATGATCGTCTCGGACGTCGGCGCGCACACGCTCCGGGAGATGGACCGCCTGATCGAGGAGGGCGTGACCTCGTTCAAGCAGTTCATGGCCTACCCCGGCGTCTTCTACTCCGACGACGGCCAGATCCTGCGCGCCATGCAGCGCGCCGCCGCCAACGGCGGGCTGATCATGATGCACGCCGAGAACGGCATCGCCATCGACGTCCTGGTCGAACAGGCCCTGGCCCGCGGCGAGACCGACCCGAGGTTCCACGGCGAGGTCCGCAAGGAACTGCTGGAGGCCGAGGCGACCCACCGCGCGATCCGCCTCGCCGAGGTGGCCGGAGCACCGCTGTACGTCGTGCACGTCTCCGCGGCGAAGGCCGTGGCCGAACTGGCCCGGGCCCGGGACGAAGGGCTCCCCGTCTTCGGCGAGACCTGTCCGCAGTACCTGTTCCTCTCCACCGACAACCTGGCCGAACCCGGCTTCGAAGGCGCCAAGTACGTCTGCTCCACCCCGCTGCGCCCCCGGGAGCACCAGGCGGCGCTGTGGCGCGGACTGCGCACCGGCGACCTCCAGGTGGTCTCCACCGACCACTGCCCGTTCTGCTTCACGGGGCAGAAGGACATGGGCCGCGGGGACTTCTCCAAGATCCCCAACGGCATGCCGGGCGTCGAACACCGCATGGACCTGCTGCACCAGGCGGTCCTCGACGGCCACATCACCCGCCGCCGCTGGATCGACATCGCCTGCGCGACCCCGGCGCGGATGTTCGGCCTCTACCCGAGGAAGGGCACCATCGCGCCCGGCGCCGACGCCGACGTGGTGATCTACGACCCGCACGCGGAGCAGGTGATCTCCGCCGCGACGCACCACATGAACGTCGACTACTCCGCCTACGAGGGGCGGCGGATCACCGGCCGGGTGGAGACGGTCCTCTCCCGCGGCGTCCCGGTCGTCGAGGCCGGCGCGTACGTGGGACGGGCCGGGCACGGCTCGTACCTGCCGCGCGGCCTCTGCCAGTTGGCCGGCTGAACGGGGCCGGGGCCGGGCGCGCCCCCCGGGCGGGGACCGCTCAGTCCCGCGCGCGGGGCTCCAGCACCGAGACGGAGCCCTGGGCGACGGCGCACAGCGACTCCGTGCCGTCGGCGGCCACCGTGACCAGGTCGCACCGGCACACCACCCGGCTGCGGCCCGCGCGCACCACCTCGGCGTCGGCGCGCAGCAGGACGCCGACGCCGGGGCGCAGGTAGTCGATGCTGAACCCGGCGGTCATCACCCCGGTGCCCACCGCGGCGCCCGCGGCGAAGGTCAGGGCGTTGTCCGCCGCGTAGCTCAGCACACCGCCGTGCAGGACACCGTTCTGCTGACGCAGTTCGTCGCGGATGTCGACCTCCAGCGTCGCCCGCCCGTCCGCGAAGCGGGTCAGACGCGCGCCGACCAGTGCGTTGAAGGGCTGCGCGGCAAGGACCTTCTGGCCCAGGGCCAGGCCGGTGTCGTCACTCATGGGCCGACGATGCTGCGCCGCCGGGAGCGCTGTCAAGATCCCCGCCGCACCGCGCCCGCCGGTCCCGCGCACCGTGCCTGCCGGTCCCGCGCACCGTGCCTGCCGGTCCCGTGCCGGCCCGTCTCCCGCACGGGAGGCGTGGGGGAGGCGCCCCGGGCGGCGGGGGCGACCGGGAGGGTGTCCTCCGGGGCCCGGGCGAGCCTGTACCGTCCGAGGGGACGCCGGGCCGACGACCGCCCGGCCGACGACCGCCCGGCCGCGTGTGCCCTCCCAGGAAGCGACGATGACGCAGACCCGCTACACCCCCGCGGACGAGGCGATAGGCCGGTGGACCGGCCGCCTGCTGGCGCTCAGCCGGGCGATCCACGCCGAGCCGGAGACGGCCTTCGCCGAGCACGCCGCCTCGGCCCGGGTGGCCGGCCTGCTCGCGGAGGCGGGATTCGCGGTCGAGCGCGGGGTGTGCGAGCTGCCGACCGCGCTGAGCGCGACCTACGGTGAGGGCGACCTGACCGTGGGGCTGTGCGCCGAGTACGACGCCCTGCCCGAGGTCGGCCACGCCTGCGGACACAACCTGATCGCCTCCGCCGCCGTGGGCGCCGCGATCGGGCTGGCCGCCGTGGCCGGGGAGCTGGGGTTCAGGGTCAAGCTCCTCGGCACGCCCGCCGAGGAACAGGGCGGCGGGAAGGCGCTGATGCTGGAGCGCGGCGCCTTCGACGACGTCACCGTGGCCATGATGGTCCACCCCGGCCCCGCCGACCTCACCCTCGGCGGCGACGGCACCACCGCCGCGGCCAGGTTCCGGGCCGTCTTCCGGGGCCGCACCGCCCACTCCGCCAAGGCGCCGCACCTCGCGCTCAACGCCGGCGACGCCGCGGTCGTCGCCCAGGTCGCCGTCGGACTGCTGCGGCAGCAGACCACGCCGGACTCCCGGATCTCCGGCTTCGTCCGCGAGGCGGGACGGCGGACCAACATGGTCCCGGACCGTGCCGTGCTGGAGTACGAGGTCCGCGCGGCCACCGCCGAACAGCTCGCGCCGCTGGCCGAGCGGGTGCTGGACTGCTTCCGCGGCGCCGCGCTCGCCACCGGGACCACCGTCGAGACCGGGCGGACCCAGCCCGACTACCTCGACCTCCGCCAGGACCGGTGGCTGCTGGAGACATACGAGGGGCACCTCGCCGAGGTCGGCCGCGCCGCCGAACCGCTGCCGCCGGGGAGCGTCACCGCCTCCACCGACATGGGCAACGTCAGCCACGTGGTGCCCTCGATCCACCCGCACATCGGGGTCCTGGGCTGCGACGCCACGCCCCACCACGCGGAGTTCGCCGACGAGATGACCACCCCGGCCGCCGACACCGCCCTGCTCGACGCGGCCACCCTGCTGGCCCGCACCGGCATCGACCTCGCCGCCGACGCCGGGCGGCGGCGGCACTACGTCGGCCTCCACGCGCGTCGCGGGCGGGCCGGCCGATGATGCGGGACCTGCTGCCGCCCGCCGTGCACCTCGCCGAGTCCTTCGGTGACCTGCCCGAGGCGGTGCTGCTGCCCGAGGAGGAACCGGCCATCGCCCGCGCGGTGGAGAAGAGGCGCCGCGAGTACACCACCGTGCGCCACCTGGCCCGGCGCGCGCTCGGCTGCCTCGGGCACGGCGGCGCCGCCCTGCCCCCGGGCGAACTCCGCGCGCCGCGCTGGCCGTCGGGCGTGGTGGGCTCCATGACCCACTGCGAGGGCTACCGCGCCGCCGCGGCGGCGGACGCCGCCCTGCTGGCCTCCGTCGGCATCGACGCGGAACCGCACGAGCCGCTGCCGCCGGAGGTGCTGGGCGGGGCGGCGCTGCCGGAGGAACGGGAGCACCTGGCCGGGCTCGCCCGGCTGAGGCCGGAGACCCACTGGGACCGGGTGCTGTTCTCCGCCAAGGAGTCGGTCTACAAGGCCTGGTACCCGCTCACCGGGGCGTGGCTGGGGTTCGAGGACGCGGTCCTCGCCTTCGACCCCTCCGGCACGTTCCGCGCCCGCGTGCTGCCGGGCGCGCTGGTGGAGGGCGGACCGGCCGCCTTCGACGGCCGGTGGTCCGTGGCGGACGGATTCGTCACCACGGCCGTGGTGGTGGACGGGGGCCTCCCGGTGGACGGAGCCGGACCGACCGCCGCGTCCGCGCGCTGCCGGTGCCGGGGGCGGGACGGCGCGGACGCCGCGGGGTAGCGGAGCGCCGCCGGAGCGGGCGCGGGGCGAGGGCTTCGCCGTTCCGCCCGGACCGGCGGCGGGGGCCTCCGCCGTTCCCGCCCGGATCCGGGGCGAGGGACCGGCCGTTGCGCCACGGACCCGCGGCGCGGCCCGCCGCACGGGACGGCGCCGGGCGGTCCGCGTGCGCCACCCTCCCCCGCGGCGGTCACGGCGGGCTACCCTCGACTCCCTTCTCATCGGCGCCGCGACTTCCCGGGGCGCCGTGACGGACGACGGGGGTGCGCCGTGAGGGAGCCGAGATCCGTGCCGGCAGGAGCACACCGGGGCGCAACGCGGCACCCCGGGGGCGGTCCGGGGGCGCGGCGATGAGCCGTGAGGAGGCACGCCGCCTCCTGGTGACCCTCACCGAGGCGGCCACCGTGCGCATCCACCGGGAGGCCGAGGGGTATGACCGGGACGAGGCGGGGCGAGGGCCGGGCGCGTTCCTGGGAAGCGGCGTGTTCGCCGCCCCCGGACGCGTCCTGACCTGTGCGCACGTGCTGGACGGGGCCGAGGAGGGCGAGGGGGTGACGGTGGTGTACGAGCCCGGTGAACCCGGAGGCGGCGGCCGGTCCCTCGCCGTGCGCGCCGTCGTCGAGGCGGTGCTCGGCGGTCCCGACGAGCACGGCAACCACCACCCGCCCGACCTCGCCGTGCTCCGGCTGCGCGAGGCGGGTCCGCACCCCTGCGCGCTGCTGTCGCACCGGCCCGCCCGCACCGACAGCGACGCCGAGGTGCGCTACTGCGGCTGGGTGCCCCGCGGCGACCACGACGCCGTGCGCATCGGAGCCGGTGCGCGCGTCGGCGGGACCCACGACCACGGCGCCGAGAGGCAGTTGATCCGGTTCGTCGGCGAGACGCCGCGCGAGGGCGTCTCCGGCGGCCCGGTGCTGGATCTCGAACGGGGCGAGGTGGTCGGCCTGGTGAAGGGCAAGAACATGGCCCCGCCCGACCCCTACTACCGCAACGCCCCTCCGGAGAGCGGCGGTTACTTCGTCGACCTGGCCAAGCTGAGCCTGCTGCCCAGGGCCCGCGGACTGCACCACGAACTGCTCACCGCCCACGACCGGCACCACGGCGACGCGATGTCCCTCGCCCCGCCCGCCGGCACCTGGACCGACGGCCAGAACCTGCTGCCCGCCACCGCGGCGGCCCGGGGCAGCGACCTGCGCCCCTCCGAACTGACCCGCCTGCTCGCCTGGCTGGGGGCCCTGCCGCCGCCCGCGGACCCGATGGCGCTGCGGCACACGATCCGCGGCCTGGTGCGCGGCCCCGGCATGGTGGCCCGCCCGTACCTGTGGCGCGACGGGATAGGGCTGCTGCGGGGCGCCCGCGCGGACCGCGCCGGCCAGCTGGAGCTGTACCTGGAGTACGTCACCTGGGCGCTCGAGACCTGCGGACCGCCCCGCGACTCGCTGGAGAAGAGGGGCCGGGACGAACTCTGCGACTGGGTGGAGGAACTCGGCGTGGACCTGGACATCCTCGTCCGCGGGGAACTGATCAACCGGATCGGGCGGGTGCGCCTGCTCCAGGCGGCCCCGCCCGCCGAGACGCCCGGCGAGCCGCCCCCGGCGGCGCGGACGGTGACCCTCCAGGTGTGGCAGGACGGCTGGAACCAGCAGGTGTGCGACTGGCTGATACAGATCACCGACTCCGGCCCCGACGCCGGACCCGAGACCGTCACGGACGACCACACCGCCACCCCGGTCGGCCTGCTCCCGCAGCACGCGGCCGCCGAACTCACCGCGGCCTTCCACGACGCCGACCTCGACGGCGCCCCCGCCCTGTTCCGCCTGCTGGTCCCGCACGGCCTGCTCGGACTGCGGCCCGAGGACTGGCCGCTGGGCCCCGGCGGGCGCCCGCTCGGCGCGTTGCGGCCGGTGGTGATCGGCTGCTCCACCCGCGCGCACCCGGAACGCCAGGCCACCTGGTGGGAGGCCTTCCACCCCGGGAGAGGCGGCGCGCGCCCGCGCGCCCGGGTCGTCGACTGCGACCGGGGGAACCCGCACCCCGTGCCGCCGGACAGCGAGCGGCTGGCCTCCCTCCCGGCGGAGTCGGTGCCGGTGCTCTGCCGCCACGGCGACGGCCAGGAGGGCCCCGCGGCGGTGGTCGACGCCGGGTTCCCCGTCTCGCTGTGGCGGCGCCGCGGCGACCGGGCCGCGCTGCTGGACGAATCGGTGGGCGAGGTGTGCGGCGAGTTCCACCGCCGTGTGGAGGACGAGCTGGCCCGCGCGCGCACCGCCGCCGCCCTCCCCGAACGGGTCCGCGCCTGGCGGGCCGCGGTGGCCGACGGCGACACCGGCCACTTCTGGAGCGCAGGGCTCACCCTGCTCCACGATCCGCCGCTTCCCGAGGAAGAACCCCTGGAAGCCCTCTGACGGGGCGCAGCCGGGGCCCCAGGAGTACTGCCGGGGAGGGGGCCGGACCACTACGGTGGGCCGGGGCCTTCGCCCGATCCGAAGCCGAGCGAGGACGAGGAACCGACATGAGCGAACCCAGCCCGGCCGGGGAATGGCTCATCTTCCGCGGTGCGGGGGAACGCCACGACGGGATCGGCCGGCTACCCGCCCCACCGCCCTGGCGTGACTTCCGCGACCGCGACCGGGACGCCGAGACCCGCCGGCTCGGCGTGCACCGCAGCCGGGCCGCCGCCTGGCGCCCCGGCGCCGAGGAACTGGAAGTGGTCAACGCCGCCCTCTACCTGCGCCGCCCCCTGCTGGTCACCGGAGCGCCCGGGGTCGGCAAGAGCACCCTCGCCCACGCCGTCGCCGACGAACTGGGCCTGGGCGCGGTGCTGCGCTGGCCGGTGGTCTCCCGCACCACCCTCCAGGACGGCCTCTACCGCTACGACGCCATCGCCCGCCTCCAGGACGTGCAGATCGCAGCCCACGCCCCCGGCGGCGTCGGCGCCGGCGACCCCGGATCGGTGGAGAGCATCGGCGACTACATCCGCCTCGGCCCGCTCGGCACCGCCCTGCTGCCCTCGGACAAGCCCCGCGTGCTGCTCATCGACGAACTCGACAAGAGCGACATCGACCTGCCCAACGACCTCCTGAACGTGCTGGAGGAAGGCGAGTTCGCCATCCCCGAGCTGGAACGCGTCGCCCACCGGCTGCCCGACGGGGTGGCACGGGTGCGGGCCGCCGACGGCACCCGGGTCGACGTCCGCGACGGCCGGGTGCGCTGCGCGGAGTTCCCGTTCGTGGTGCTCACCAGCAACCAGGAACGTGACTTCCCCGCCGCACTGATGCGCCGCTGCCTGCACCTGGAACTCGGCCGGCCCGACCGGGAACGCCTCGCCGCCTTCGTCCGCGCCCACCTCGGCGAGGACCGGGCCGAGGCCGCCGCCGACCTCGTCCAGCGGTTCATGGAACGCTCCCGCACCGAGATGCTCGCCGCCGACCAGCTGCTCAACGCCATCCACCTCACCGGCCAGGCCCCCGGCCTGGACCGCGAACGCCTCGCCGACCTGCTCGTCCAGCGACTCGACCGCCCGAGGTGACGTGATGGAGGCACCGCGGGACGCGATAGCCGAACTGGTGGCGGCCCTGCGCGACTGCGGGATGGAACCCGACGCCGCGCACCTCGGCGACGCCCTCTGGCTTGCCCACCACCTCGGCCCGGACCCCGCCGCCTCCCCGGACGGCCGGCGGCCCGACGGCGACGGCCGTCCCGGGACCGGTACGGGGCGCGCGGCCGGTACCGGCCGGTCCCCGGACGGCGACGGTGACGGCGACGGCGACCGGCCCGTCGGGCCCGGCGGCGCGGACACCGACGCGGCCCCGGGCCCCGGCCGCCCCGCCGACGGGACAATCCCGGAGCCCGGCCCCGGCGCCCGCCCGCCCACCTCCTTCGAACTCCGCCCGCCCGCCACCGCCACCGCCGACACCGGCACCGCCGGCGCTCCCGCGATCGCCGTGCCCGCCGCACCCGCCTTCCCGTCCGCCCTCCGGCTCCAGCGCGCCCTGCGCCCGCTCCAGCGCTACCGCACCCCCGGCAGCCGCCCCCGGCCCGTCCTCGACGAGACCGCCACCGCTGAACTCAGCGCACGCGCCGGCGGCCTGCTGCTGCCCGCGTTCCGCGAGGACACCCGCCGCGACGCCGACCTCCAGATCGTCGTCGACGCCTCCCCGTCCATGCGGGTCTGGGACCGGCTCGCCGCCGAACTCGAGCAGATCTTCGCCCGCATCGGCGCCTTCCGCGACGTCCGCACCCACCACCTCCACGAAGGCCCCGGCGGCCGTCCCCGCCTCAGCCGCTCCCCGAACCCGGGCACCGGCGTCCCCTACTTCCCGCAACGCCTCATCGACCCCACCGGACGGCGCGTCACCTGCCTGGTCAGCGACTGCGCCGGCCCCCTCTGGCGCAGCGGCCAGGCCCACCGGCTGCTGCACCGGCTGGCCTCGGCCGGACCGGTCGTCGTCGTGCAGCCGCTGCCGCAGCGCATGTGGCGGCGCACCACCCTGCCCGCCACCCCCGGACCGCTGCGCTGCGGCCCCGACGGCCGCGTCCGGCTCACCACGCAGCACCCTCCGCCCGCCGACGGCTCCCTCCCGGTCCCCGTCCTGCCCCCGCTGCCCGAGGCGCTCGAAGCCTGGGCACGCCTGCTCACCAGCGTCGGCACCGGCACCGTCGCGGGCGCCGTCGGCCGGGTCCGCCCCGACCAGCCGCCCCTGCCCACCCGGCCCGCCGCCCGCCGGCCCGGACCGCTGGAGCGGGTCAGCCGCTTCCGCGCCTCGGCCTCGCCCACCGCCTCGCGCCTGGCCACCCACCTCGCCGCCGCCCCGCTCCACCTGCCGGTGATGCAGCTCGTCCAGCGCGCCATGCTGCCCTCCTCCGGGCCCACCGAACTCGCCGAGGTCCTCCTCGGCGGACTGCTCACCCGTGAACCCGGACCCGTCCCCGAGGACGGCCCGCGTTTCACCATGGACCCCGAGGTCCGCCAGGCGCTCCTCGGCCCCCTCGGCCGCGACGAGGCCCTCCTCGTCCTCAAGCACTGCTCCGCCTACGTCACCCGCCACCTCAGCCGCGGCGGCCCCAACTTCCCCGCGATCGCCCACGCCCAGCTGGAGAACGCCGACCAGGACCGCACCGCCGTGCCGCCCGGCGTGTGGGACGGTGCCGCCCACGGCTCCGACCCCGCCACCAGGCCCTTCGCCCAGGTCGCCGCCGAGGTGCTGCGCCGCTTCCTGCCCGCCTTGGTCCCCGCCCCGCCCGACACCACCCTGGCCACCGTCCGCCGGCTCGTCGCCGAATTCGAGGAGAACGGCATGGTCCCCTCCCTCCTCCAGGCGGTGCGCATGCTCCGTCAGGCCGCCGAGAACCACGACGCCGATCCCGCCCTCGCCGCCGAGTGCGCCACCACGCTGCTCCGCCTCTGGAACGTCCACGGCGGCGCCGACCTCCTCGCCGAAGCCCTCCGCCACGCCGAGAGCGCGAGCCACCGCGACCCGGCCGGCCCCGGCCACGCCACCGTCGCCGCCGTGCTCTGCGCCCAGGCCGACGAGGCCGTCCGGGCCGAGGACCGCTCGGCCGCCCTCGCCCTCCTCGCCCAGGCCGACGAGGCCTACGCCGACGCCTGCCGCACCGCGCCCGACGCCGACACCCTGCTGCGCCACACCCTCGACCGCGCCCGCGCCCTGGAGACGCAGTGGAGCGTCGGCGGCCGCTCGGCACCGCTGCAGAGCGGCATCGGCATGCTCGAGGCCCTCGCCGACGCCCGCACCCCCGGCGACCTCCCGCCCGGCGTCGCCCTCGCCCACGGCCGGCTGCTGCGCCGTCTCGCCACCACCACCGGCGACCAGGCCGAGGCCCGCGCGCACGCCGCCCGGGCCGCCCGCTCCCTGACCACCGCCCTCACCGCGCACGGCGAGGACGCCGACCGCGCCCTGGTGCTGGAACTCGCCGACGCCCTCCTGGACGCCGGACCCGACGCCCACGCCGACCTGCACGCCCTGCTGGCCGCCCGCCTCCCGGGCGCCCAGGGACGCCACCGCGCCCGGCTCCTGGTCCGCTCCGGCCGCCTCGGCCTCGCCCGCCACCACGAGAGCGAGGACCCCGCCGAACTCGCCGCCGCGGAGGCCGACCTGACCGAGGCGCTGGAGGAACTGTCCCGGCACGACGGGGAGCACGCCGCCACCCTGGTCCTCCTCGGCGGCGCCCTCCTCACCCTCGCCACGCCGCACGCCGCACCCGCCCCGGACCGCGTCGGCCGAGCCGTCTCCGCGCTCCGCGCCTGCCTGGCGGGCACCGCCGCCGACGACCCCGCGATGCCCGAACGCCGGGCGCTGCTCGGCCGCGCCCTGCTCGCCCGGTACGACCTGGCCCGTGACCCGGTCGACCTCCGCGAGGCCGAGCACCACCTCGGCCTCGCCGCCCGGGCCACGGGCGACCCGCTCACCCGCGCCGCCCGCCTCATCGACCTCGGCCGCGCCCACCTCACCGCCGCCACCGGCCTGGACCGCCCGGCCCGGCACGACGACGCGGCCCGCATCTTCCGCTCCGCCGCCCGGACGGCCCGTCAGGTGCTCGACGGCAGCGACGAGGTCCTCACCCCGCGCCGCACCGCGCACACCGTCACCCTCGCCGCCCGCGCCCTCCACCTGCACGCCGCCGCGCAGGAGGCCGCCCAGCGCCCCAGGGCGGCCCGGGCCGCCTACCGGGAGGCGGCCGAGGAGTGGAGTCGGCTGCCCGCGGGCATGCAGGTGCTAGGGGAGCCGACGCCCGAGGACACCGCACGACGCCTCGAGGAGCTCACCGGTACACCAGGCCGGCCGACGACCACGGGGGATCCATGACCGACCGCGACGCCCGCGACCTTCCGGACCTCACCGCGCTCGACCTCGAGTCCCTGCGCCGCCTCGACCACCCGGTCCTGCGCGACGTCCTCGAGCGCCTCCAGGCCCGGCAGGACGACGGCACCGAGACGCTCTGGGGCTTCAACAACTCCGCTCCGCAGTGACCCGGGCGGGGCCCGGAGCCGAGGCGGGGGCGGGGGCGGGCGCCGAGGCGTCCGGCACCGGCGCCGACGCCGCCGACGGCGTCCCCGCGCGTGTGCCGTTCCGCCAGTTCGTCGTCAAGACGCACGCCCGGTGCAACCTCGCCTGCCGGTACTGCTACCTGTACTCCGGCCCCGACCGGGGATGGCGGGCACGCCCGCCCACGGCCTCCGCCGCGGTGCGGGAGCAGACCGCCCGGCGGATCGGCGAGCACGCCGCCCGGCACCGGCTGCGGCGCCTCTCGCTGGTCCTCCACGGCGGAGAACCGTTGCTGCACGGCGCCGGGCCGCTGGTCGCGTACACCGAGGCGGTGCGGCGCGCGGTGCCCGCCGGGAGCACCGTCCACGCCACCGTGCAGACCAACGGAACACTGCTCACCGACGAGAGCGCCGCTCTCCTCTCGGAGCACCGCATCACGGTGGGCCTCAGCATCGACGGCGGCCTCCCGCACCACAACCGTCTGCGGGTGGACCACGCGGGCCGCCCCTCCCACGCCGCCGTCGTCCGCGCCGCCCGCCTGCTGGCCGACCGTCACCGCACCGCCTACGCGGGCCTCCTGGTGGTCGTCGACCCCACCCTCGACCCGGCCGAGGTCCACCGGTCGCTGCTGGAGCTCGACCCGCCCGCCCTGGACCTGCTGCTGCCCCACGGCAACTGGACCACGCCCCCGCCCGGGGCGCGGGTGGCGGACGGGTCCGGCGCCACCCCTTACGGCGACTGGCTCTGCGCCGTCTTCGACCTGTGGTGGCGGGCCCCCCGCCACCGGACCCGCATACGCCTCTTCGAACAGTGCCTCGCCCTCCTGCTCGGCCGCCCCGCCGCCGGTGAGTCGCTCGGCACCGCGCCGTTCACCGCCGTGGTCGTCGAGACCGACGGCACCCTGGAACAGGTCGACAGCCTCAAGTCCGCCTACGACGGCGCCGCCGCCACCGGACTCGACGTCTTCCGCCACACCTTCGACGAGGCCCTCGACCACCCCGGCATCGCCGCGCGCCAGGCCGGCGCCGCCGCCCTGGCGGCCGAGTGCCGGGCCTGCCCGGTGGTGAGGGTGTGCGGCGGAGGGAACTACGCCCACCGGTACCGGGCGGAGACCGGGTTCGTCAACCCGTCCGTCTACTGCGCCGACCTGATGCGGCTCATCCGGCACGTCGCCGCCGCACTCGCCGCCGAGGCCGCGGCCGCCGGCCCCGCCGCACCCCGCACCACGGGAGGAGGACCCCGATGACACCCGCCCCCGCCGCGCGGCCCGCCGTCCCCGGCCACGTCATGGACCGGCTCGCCCGCACCGACAGCGACGACGAGTCCCTCGGTCTGCTCGTCCACGGCCAGCACACCCGCAGGCTCCTCCTCCTGCGCCTCCTCCTCGACACCGCCACCGCCGACGCGCCGCCCGAGGCCCGGGCCAGGTTCCTCGGCCACTGGTCCCTGCTGGAGGCCGCGGAACACCGGAGCCCGGCCGGCCGCGAGGCCGTCCGCGAGACCGTGCAGCACCCGCTCACCGGTCCCTGGACCCACCAGGCCCTCGCCGACCTGCGCGCCGGCCGCCCGGCGGACCTGGACCGGCTGGGCGCGATGGCGGTCGCCGCGGGACTGCGGGCCCGGCTCTCCTTCACCACCCGCCTGGACGCGGACCACGACGGGCTGCACCTGCCGTCGCTGGGGCTGCTCAGGTGCGGGCCCGGTCCGGTGCGGATCCACTGCGACGGCACCCTGCTCAGGCTGCGGGCGGACGGCGCGGTCAGCGAGGTGACGGTCTGCCCGCAGCCGGTGCGCGGGGCCTGGGCCGCCCACTCCGGCTGGCGTTCGGCCGTCGTCCTGCCACCGCTCGCCGCCGGACACCCACCCGTCCCGCTCGACGACCAGGGCCCGTACCGGGCCACGGAACAGCCGGGCTCACCCTTGCGTCCCACCGTGCCCGCGCCCCCCGACGACGCGGCGCGCAAGCGCTGGTACGACGTGTGGACCGGCGGCGTGGCGGAACTGCTGGACCTCGGCCACCCCTCGCGGCTCGCCGAGACGGCGCGCCTGCTGCGTTCGGTCGTCCCCCTGCTGCCGCCGCAGGACGCCGGTCCCGCCGGCTACTGCAGCGGCACCCGCCGGGGCGCGTTCGGAGCGGTGCACAGCAGTGTGCCGCCCACCGCGGTGAGCCTGGCCTCGATGCTGGTGCACGAGCTCCAGCACGCGAAACTGAGCGCCCTCGCCGACATCGTGCCCCTGCACCACGCGGGGCCCGAGCGCCGCCACTTCGCACCCTGGCGGCCGGACCCGCGCCCGTTCGACGGTCTCTGGCAAGGCCTCTACAGCCACCTGGCGCTCGCCTTCTGGTGGCGGCACCGCGCCCTCGTTACGCCGGACGGCCCTGCCAGGGAACACGCCTGGGCGGAGTACGCGCGATGCCGGGAACAGACCGGTGCGGCCCTCCCCGCCCTCGTGGGATCCGAGCAACTCACCCTTGAGGGACGGAGATTGGCCGACGGTATGGTGGCCGCGCACCGGAGTCTGCAGGATCTCGACCCTCCGGCCGGACACCTCGCCCGGGCCCGGTCGTACATCCAGACCGCGCGGGCTCTGTGGAGTCGTGCCAAAACGGTATAAGTGAGATGTTGCGCGGGTGACCGGGTGCGGTCCGCCCTAAGGTGGAGGATCGAGGCCGAGTGATGGGGGATCAGATGCCGGTAGCGGCGCGGGACGACGTCGTCACCATCAGCTTCGCCGGGTTCAACCGCCCGTGGGCCGCCTGGATCGGCGACCGCCTCGAACGGCGCGGGCTGCGCGTCGTCTACCAGCGCTGGGACCCCGCCCCCGAGGAGCCCCTCGAGGTGCTGCTGACCGACCTCGCGATGGCGCCGGGCCGGGTGGTCCTGGTGTGCAGCGACTGGTATTTCCAGATGGGGCCGCGGACCCCCACCGAATGGAACCAGGCCCTGCGGGCCGTCCTCCGGGAGCACCCCGGGCGCTTCCACGCGGTGACCGTCGCCGCCAATCCGCTGCCCGCGGCCACCGCCGCCCTGGCCCCGCTGGAGCTGCCCGGTCTCGGCGAGCCGGAGGCCGAGCGGCGCCTCCTGGCGAGCCTGTCCCTGGCGGGTGTCCCGGCGGGCCCGGCCGGCCCGCGCTCGCCCCGGTTCCCCCGCAACGTGCCGGACGTGTGGGGCGGCATCCGCCGCCGCAACATCCGCTTCACCGGCCGGGAGCGGTTCCTCAACGACGCGTACGGCTTCTTCAGCCGGGCCGCTCCCGGCGCGGGGGTGCTCACCTTCCACGGCATGCCGGGGGTCGGCAAGACGCAGCTGGCGGCCGAGTACGTCTACCGGTTCGGCTCCGAGTACGACGTCGTCTGGTGGGTGGACGCCGGGTCGGTCCCCACCTACCGGCAGCAACTCGCGCGCCTGGCCGGGGCGTTGCGGCTGCCCACCGGCCAGGGGTACGGGGAGCGGCTGCGGGCGGTGATGGAGGCCCTGCGCAAGGGGCAGCCCTACGACCGCTGGCTGGTGATCCTGGACGGCGCGGACGAGCCGGAAGGGCTCAAGAACCTGCTGCCCTCCGGCAGCGGACACCTGCTGATCACCTCCCGCAACAACCAGTGGGCCCACCACAACAGCGAGCTGATGGAGGTGCCGGTCTACGACCGGGTCGAGTCGGTCTCCTTCATCCGCCGCCGGGCCCCCCGCATCACCGACGAGGACGCCGACCTGCTCGCCGAGGCGCTGGGAGACCTGCCGCTGGTCCTCGACCAGACGGCCGCCTGGCTCAGCGACTCGGAGATGTCCGTCCCCGACTACCTGGATCTCCTGCGGAGGGGGATCGACGACGACGTCCTGCGGGTGTCCGACGACTTCCCCCTCGCCTTCCCGACGGCCTGGTCGCTGCTGATCAACAACCTCAGGGAGAAACTGCCGGAATCGGTCGCCCTGCTGCGTCTGTGCACCTGCTTCGCGCCCGGGCACATCCCCGTCGGCCTGCTGCAGGGGCTCCGCCGCCAGGACGTCCCCGAGCAGATCCGCGGCCTGCTCACCGACCGGGTGCTCTGGAACCGGGCGCTCGCCCAGCTGCGCCAGTACTCCGTCATCAGCCTGGAGTCCCCGGACCGGGACGACGGCGCCCGCGAGTCGGTCTACCTGCACCGGATGGTGCATGGCATCGTTCACCTCAACATGTCCGACGCAGATCACGAGGCCTTCTGCGAGGTCGCCCGGAAGGCCTTGGCCGCCGCCGACCCCCGCCGACCCGACGAGTCGTCGTCCTGGTCGCAGTACGCCACCATCACGCCCCACCTGGTGCAGTCCGACGCCCTGCGGAGCCCGGCCCCCGAGGTCCAGGAACTCGTCCTCAACTGCCTGCGCTACCTGTACCGGTCGGGTGAGTACACGGAGGGGATCCAGCTCGCCGAGCGCACCCTCGAGGCGTGGCACGACCTGCTCGGCCCCGAGCACGAGCGGCTCTGGGACCTCAACCACCACTACACGAACCTGCTGCGCGGCGCGGGTGACTACGCCCGCACCGAGCAACTCAACCGGCGCATCGTGGAGCGTCTGCGGGACCAGCGGGGCAGCGACGACCTGGACCACCTGCGGGCGGCCGGAGGGCTCGCCGCGGACCTGCGGGGCCTGGGGCGCTACCAGGAGGCGCTCGAGGTGTCCGTGTGGGTACGGGACGCCTACCGGCGGGTCCTCGGCGAGGACGACCTGCTCACCGTCACGGCGCTCCACAACGTGGGCGTCAGCCAGCGGCTCCTCGGCCGCTTCCACGACGCCCTGGCCACCCAGCGGGCGACCACGGAGGCGTACCGGCGGCTCCTGGACGAGACCCATCTGAGCATCCTGCACTCCCAGACCGTCGAGGCCGAGGTGCTCCGGTTCCTCGGGCGCTACGGCGAGGCGGAGTCGCTGCAGAACGACAACCTTCAGCGGTTCGCCCTGGCGCGGGTGGAGGAGGACCACACCTGGCGGCTGACGGCGGAGCTCAACCTCGCCCTCATCCACTACCGCAACGGCCGCATCCGTGAGGCCGGCCAGGAGATCGCCTCCGTCGTCGAGCGGGCCGAACGCAAGCTGGGCGAACGCAACCCCGACACCAACCGCTTCCTCAACTCGCTGGCGGTCTACACCCGTGAGCACGGGGACATCGACGAGGCCCGCACGCTGTCGGAGCGCGTCGTGAACGCCTACGAGACGCGGCTGGGACCCGGTCATCCCTACAGCGCCGGCACGCGGAGCAATCTGGCGATCGTGCTGCGCAACCTGGGCGAGCGGCGGCAGGCGTACGAGACGGCCGAGGAGGCGCTGGTCGCCATGACATCGGCGGTCGGGGAGCTGCACCCCTGGACGCTGGGATGCGCCATCAACGCCAGCGCCCTGCGCAACTTCATCGGCGAGTACGAGTCGGCCGTGGAGCTGTCCGAGGTCACCGCCACCCGCGCCGCCGAGGTCCTGGGACGGACCCACCCGATGGCGCTGTCCGCGCGCATCGCCTACGCCGACGACCTGCGGGGCATGCGCAAGTGGGCCCGGGCGGCCAAGGAGGAGGAGGCGGCCGTCACCGACCTGTCGGAGACGCTCGGCCGGAGCCATCCCCACACCGTCTCCGCCCGCAACCAGAACCGGCCGTACTGGGACTTCGAACCGCAGATCACGTGACCGGCCCACGGGAAAACGGGGGATCCATGCAGGACGACGAGCAGATCGGCATCCCGATCTTCGTGGACGAGGCGCAGGGCCCCGTCCCGCCCGGAGGTGACGTCTTCTACTCCGACGTCGGCACCCGCGCCGGCACGGCCCGCCGGGCCCGCCGCGTCGGCGCGGCGGTGCAGGACAGTTACGGCCCGGCGCTCGACCTCGCCGAGCAGGCCGTGCAGCAGGCCGCCGCGCGGTTCCGGGCCCTCGGCAGGGCCGTGCGCCCCGACGAGATCGAGATGCAGTTCGGCATCACGGTCAAGGGGGAGGGCACGGTGGGCATCGCCAAGGCCGGGGCCGAGGCGCAGATCCGCTTCACCTTCCGCTGGCACACCGCCGCCGAACCGATCATCCCCTCGCCGCGCGTCGACGAGCAGATCACACAGACCGAAACCGCCGGGACTCCGCCGCCCGAAGGGGAGGCGGAGCCGCAACCCTGACGGACGCGGCGCCGCTCACCCCAGGGACTCCCGCAGCAGGAACTCCCGTAGCGCGGCGACCACTTCCTCCGCCCGCTCCGTCGGCAGCGAGTGGTGCCCGGCCCCCTCCGCCGTCACCACCGTCACCCGGGGCAGCAGGTCCCGGGCCCGCTCGGCCACCCGCCGGGCGTCGTGCGCACGGCCGGCGCCCGCGAGGAGGACCAGCGTCGGCACCGCGCACCCGCGCAGCGCCGACGCGTCGGGCCGGCGGGCCGGAAGCACCTTGGTGCGCCGAGCCCCCACGGTGGCCCCCAGGAACGCCTCCCAGGCCGGGTCGACGGGCGGGGCCCCGGTCTCCCAGCGGTGGAAGGAGCGCACCCGGCCGGGGGTCGGGCGCAGCAGCATCGGCAGGGCCCGCAGGACGTAGGGCGGGCGCAGGCCGGCGAAGCAGCCGGTCGGGTCCAGCAGGGCGAGGCGCGTGATCCGCCCCGGCTCCCGCAGGGTGTGGCGCAGGGCGATCCAGGCGCCGTAGGAGTGGCCGCAGAGCGCGGTGCGGTCCAGGCCGAGGCCGTCGAGCACGGAGGTCAGCCAGGACTCCAGGCCGGCCGCGTCGCGCAGCGGGTCGCCGTCGGGGACGGTGCGGCCGATGTCGCCGAGCAGGTCGACGGCGTACAGGCGGTGGGTGCGGGCCAGGCCGGGGGCGGCGGAGTACCAGGCCATGGAGGTGGCGCCGCCGCCCGGCAGCAGCACCAGGGGCGGGGCGTCCTCGGGGCCGCAGACGTGGACCCGGGTGGTGCCGAACCGGGACGGGAGGTCGAGGGCGCGGGTGTCCGCGGGCCAGCGGCTCAGGAGCGCGTCGTACGCGGCGTCGAACGGCACCGGGCCGGCGCCTCCGGCGGTCTTCTCCCCACCGGCTCCTCGAACACCGTGACCGGCCGCCGGTACTGACTTCCCGTCGGCTCCGTGCTCTGCCATGGACACGCCTCACCTTCCCCCACCGGGACGCGGACCTGCCCCGATCTTTCCCTCCGACGGGCGACACGGCAAGCGAGGCGGCCTTCCGAACGCGAGGGGCCCGGGTCACCATGGGCCGCACGGCACGGCCCGGCGAGCACCGACGGGAGGTGGAGGCGTCATGCGGACGCGGCGAGGGCCACGGCACGTCCACCCGGCCCCGTCCGGCCCCGCCGTCGCGCCGGTGCGGGCGCGGCGGCGGGCGGCGCCGGACGGGGGACCGGTGGCGCGGTCAGCCGACCCCGGTCCAGCCCTGCGGAACCGTGCCGAGCCGCACCCGTTGCGGGTGGTCGCCCACCGGGGTGGAGGTGATCTTCCGGCCGGTGGCGAAGGATATGGAGGTGACCTGGTCGGCGCCCGACTCGGAGACGACGCACGCGCTGCCGTCGCCCGTGACGGTCGACCAGTACGGCTTGGAGACCGGGACCAGCGGCCCCTCCTGGAGCGTCGCACGGTCCACGATCGTCGCGTAGTCGTCCATGGTCCCCGCCACGCACAGGTGCCCGCCGTTCGGCTCCATGGTCAGGCCGTGGTGACGGGAGTCGTTGACGAAGCCGGTCCGGTCGTCGGAGGTGGCCGGGTTCTTCGGCAGCGTCTTCATCCGGGTGATCCGGTCGGTGGCCACGTCGTACTCGAAGAAGCCGTTGAAGAAGGACACCTGGAAGTAGAGCTTCGACTCGTCCGGGCTGAACGCCGCCGGGCGGACCGCGTCCGAGTAGGCGCCGTAGCCGGCCGCGTCCAGGCGCCGGCGCATGTCGATGGTGCGGACCACCTGGAGCGTCTGCGCGTCGGCGACGGTGATCTTGCGGTCGCCCTTCAGGAAGTCCATCCACGGGGCGTCCAGGTCGTTGTTCACCTCGCCGATGGACATGTTCCAGATCTTGCCGTCGCCGGTGAAGACGTTCTCGTGCGGCTTGTCCCCGGTGGGGAAGCTGCCGATCTCCCGGCCGGTGCCGATGTCGAGGACGTGCACCTTGTTCCCGGTCGACGCCGAGACCGCCACCCGGCCGCCGTCGGGGGAGACCGCCATGTGGTCCGCGCGGAAACCGTCCACCTGGAAACGCCAGTTGACGCGGCCGGTGGTCAGCGAGATGGAGACCACGTCGGCGAAGCTCGGCCGGGAGACGACCACCGAGGAGCCGTCCGGCGTGGAGTACATGTCGTCGGCGAACTGGTCGTGGCCCTCGCCCGCCGTCTCCCGGATGACGAGGAAGCCGGCCAGCCGGACCGGGTTGAGATAGATCTCCCTCAGGCGCTGCTCCTTGTCCGGGATCAGGTTGAGCTTCCCGATCGGGGACAGTCCCGCGTCGGAGGACAGCACACTGGCGGTGCCCTCCCAGTTGTTGGCGACGTACAGCACCTCGCGCTGCTGCTCGGCCTCCTCGGCGCCGGCCTGCCCGGCACCCGCGACGGTCAGCACCGTCGCGGCCGCCAGGGCCCGGAACACCCGTCCGCGTCCGACCTTCTCTCTCACACTGTGCTCCTGTCTCCAGAAACCGGGTTCTCTCCGGACCGCTTCAGTGTTACCGGGGGTAAGGTAATGGCCTTACGGGTCGGTAACCAGAGTCCGCGCACGCCTGGTCGCCGGGAGCACGCCGCTGCACCCCTGTTTCGGCCACGCCCGACTCCCCAGGAGCCCGCCCATGGACTTCGGACTCGTCCTGCAGACCGACCCGCCCGCCTCCCGCGTGATCGAGCTGATGCGGCGCGCCGAGCGAAACGGCTTCAGCCACGGCTGGACCTTCGACTCCGCCGTGCTGTGGCAGGAACCCTTCGTGATCCACAGCCAGATCCTCGCGGCGACCGAGAGGCTGACCGTCGGACCGATGGTCACCAACCCCGGCACCCGCACCTGGGAGGTCACCGCCTCCACCTTCGCCACCCTCAACGACATGTTCGGCGACCGCACGGTGTGCGGCATCGGGCGCGGCGACTCGGCGATGCGGGTGGCCGGGCGCAGCCCCAACACCCTTGCCGCCGTGGCCGAGGCGATGCGGGTGATCCGCTCCCTGGCCTCGGGCGAGGAGACCGACCTCGGTGACGGCACCGTCATCCGGTTCCCCTGGGTGCGGCCGGGGAGCGGACTCCCCGTGTGGATGGCCGCCTACGGGCCGAAGGCGCTGCGCATGGCGGGCGAGCGGGCCGACGGGTTCATCCTCCAGCTCGCCGACCTGTACCTCACCGAGTACATGGTGAAGGCCGTCCGGGACGCCGCCGCGGCGGCCGGCCGGGACCCTGACGAGGTGACCGTCTGCGTCGCCGCGCCCGCCTACGTCACCGACGACGACTCGCCGCAGGCGCTGGCCCACGCCCGTGAACAGTGCCGGTGGTTCGGGGGCATGGTCGGCAACCACGTGGCCGACCTGGTCGCCCGGTACGGCGCCGACACCGCAGTCGTGCCGCACGAGCTGACCGACTACATCGCGGCCCGCCAGGGCTACGACTACTCCCACCACGGCCGCAGCGGGAACCCGGACACGGCTTTCGTCCCCGACGAGATCGTCGACCGGTTCTGCGTCCTGGGGCCGGTGGAACGGCACCTGGAGAAGCTGGCCGCCCTGCGCGACCTCGGCGTCGACCAGTTCGCCGTGTACGACATGCACGACGCGCAGGAGAAGGTCGTCGACGTCTACGGCGCCCGGGTCATCCCCGTCCTCGGCCGCGCGGGCGGCTCCGGGGCCCCGGCCCAGGACGCCCCCGACGGGGCCGCCGCGCGCGACGGCGCTTGACGGCCCTGCGTGACGCGGGTACGCCGGATGCGTGACGTACGGCGCGCCCGGCGCCGCGTCACGCCATGACGCCACCTCGCCCCGACCTCACCGAGACATCGCCCCGGCAGCACCCGACGTCGCCCCGTCCTCCCCGGTTCCCCGCGTCCCCGGTTCCACCGCACGGCCACCCCGACCGCCACGTCTCCTGGATCGGCCTGCCCATGACCGACACCGCGCCCACCGACGACACCCCGCCCCGACCGCCGCGCCCGCCGTCCGCCGGACAGCTCGAACTGCCCGGCGGGCGGGTCGAGCTCGACCCGAACTCACCGCCGCCCGAAGGGCGTTACGCCAACGCTGACCTCCTCCCGGTGCCCGCCGCGGGGCGGACCTGGAACACCTACAACTTCTCCGCCCTCTGGGTCGGCATGGCCCACAACACCGCCTCCTGGACCCTCGCGTCGGGACTCATCGCGGTCGGGATGGACTGGAAGCAGGCGGTGTTCACCATCGCGCTGGCCAACCTGATCGTCCTGGCCCCGATGCTGCTCACCGGTCACGCAGGGCCCAGGTACGGCATCCCCTTCCCGGTCTTCGCCCGGTCCTCGTTCGGCATCCGCGGTGCCAACCTCCCCGCCGTGTTGCGGGCGTTGGTGGCCTGCGGCTGGTTCGGCATCCAGACCTGGATCGGCGGTGAGGCGATCTACTTCCTGGCCGGGAAGCTGATCGGCGAGGGGTGGACCGGCGCCGCCGTCGTCGGCGGGTACCCGTGGACGCTGTGGCTGTCGTTCGCGCTCTTCTGGGCGCTTCAAGTGGCCATCATCTTCCGGGGGATGGAGACCGTCCGGCGCTTCGAGAACTGGGCCGCGCCGTTCGTCCTGATCGGCGCCCTCGTGATGCTCTGGTGGATGAGCGACAAGGCCGGCGGGTTCGGGCCGCTGCTCGACCAGCCGTCGAGGCTGGGCTGGGACGCCGACTTCTGGACGCTGTTCGGGCCCGCCCTGATGGGCATGATCGGCTTCTGGTCGACGCTCTCCCTCAACATCCCCGACTTCACCCGGTACGGGAAGAGCCAGCGGGCCCAGACCTGGGGTCAGGCGCTCGGACTGCCCACCACCATGACGCTGTTCGCCTTCCTGTCGGTGATGGTCACCTCCGGTTCCCAGGCCGTGTACGGGGAGGCGATCTGGGACCCGGTGCAGCTCGCGGCGAAGACGGACAACGCCGTGGGGCTGGTGTTCGCCCTGGTGACGGTGCTGGTGGCGACGCTCTCGGTGAACATCGCGGCCAACCTGGTCTCGCCGTCCTTCGACTTCTCCAACATCGCGCCACGGCGGATCAGCTTCCGCACCGGGGCGCTGGCCACGGCGGTGATCGCGGTGCTGATCATGCCGTGGAAGCTCTACCAGGACCCGCAGGGCTACATCTTCACCTGGCTGGGACTGGTGGCCGGGCTGCTGGGCACCGTCGCCGGCATCCTGATCGCCGACTACTGGATCCTGCGCCGCACCCGGCTCGACCTGCCGGCGCTCTACCGCGCGGACGGGCCCTACTGGTACGCCGGCGGCTGGAACTGGCGGGCGGTGGTGGCGTTCCTGACCGGCGGAGTCCTCGCGGTCGGCGGCGCGGACTTCGCGCCGCTGGTGGACGGCCGCCCCGTCCCGGCCCTGTCCGGCCTCGCCGACTACGGCTGGGCGGTCGGGCTCGGGACGTCGCTGGTCCTCTACGTCCTGCTGATGCTGCCGCTCGGGGTGCACCGCCGTGGTGGCGGGGGCGGTGACGGCCACTGAGGCCCTGGCGGAGCGGCAGGGGGACCGGCGGACGCGCGGCCGGGCGGAGGGGCGCCGGACGGACGCGCGGCCGGGTCAGCCGGCCGGCTTCTCCAGCGCGGCCAGCGCCTCGCCGGCCGCCTTCGCCGCACCGTCGCGGATCTTGTCGGCGCTCGGCGTCGTCTTCTCGACGAAGTCGCCGCCGTTGTAGGTGACCACGACCAGGGCGTTGCCCGAACGGACCGTCAGCTCGGTCTCCTGGACCTTGTTGCCCTTGTCGCTGGTCTTGGCGCTCAGCGAGTACGCCTCGTCGCCGAGTCCCTCGAACGGCCCGCCCTTGCCGTCGGCGACGACGCGGTCGAAGGCCTTCTGCGCGTCCTCGTTGGACCGGCGTATCTCGTAGGAGACGTCCAGCCAGCGGTAGGAGTAGCCCTTGAGCGCGTGCCACTGACACATCCTGCGCACGTCCTTGTCGGTGGACGCGAGTTCGCCGGTGGTCAGCTTCCCCGGCACCAGGGAGGTGACGGTCTTCTTGGAGACCGCCTTGCAGGGGTCCGGCGCCTTCTCGTACGTCTTCTCCTGCTCGTCGGACCCGCCGGAGGAGCCCTTGCCGTCCCCCGCGTCCTTCCCGGCCCCGCCGTCCTCGCCGCCGGACTCCGGGGAGTCGCCGGAGGAACCGGACTTCTCGCTGCTCGCGGCCGCCTCCGGCGGGTCGGCGAGCGGACCGGCGGACATCGCCCAGCCGGCCGTGGCGAGGACGACGACCGGCATCAGGCGCACAGTGAGAGCGAGCGGCAGGGAAAAAGGCACGGCGCACTTCTCTGGGAGACGACGGCGGAGCCTGCCGAGGCAGGCGAACGCCAGTCAAACATGTGTTTCTGTCGGTACGGAAGCCTGAACTCGCTCCGTGGCCGGACGATCACAACCCGGACGGGGCGGAACCGGTGCCTCCACGGAGCGAGCGGGCCGCGGGGCTCAGCAGACGCCGTCGCCCGGCTTGGGGTTGCCCAGGCCGAACAGCGGACGCAGCTTCAGGCCGATCCACGTCCCGCCGAGCGCGAACGCCCCCCACAGCCAGCCGTGCAGGCTGCCCGAGGCGATCCCCGCCAGGTAGGCGCCGATGTTGCACCCTCCGGCCAGGCGCGCGCCGATGCCCATCAGCACACCGCCGAGGACCGCCGCCACCGCCGTGCGCCACGGGATGTTCCGGTGCAGGGCCCAGGTGCCGCCGAGCGAGGCGGCGACCGCGGCCCCGATCATGATGCCGATGTCGGTGAGGCTGGTCTTGTCGGCCAGCACCGGGCCGGCGAGCATCTCCGCGTTGCCGGGACGCTGCCACCAGGTCCAGTTCTCCGGATGCCCGCCCAGCGCGCCCACCAGTTCGGAACCCCACAGGCTGAAGGCGCTGGTGACGCCCCAGGCGCCGCCGGACACCAGCAGCACGGCGGCGCCCAGCGCGGCCAGCACCATGGCCCCGGCGGCCAGCGGCCAGGAGCCGCGCACCGCGCGGGCCAGCGCGCCGCGCGCCGAGGGAACGGCGTCCACCGGCGGCGGGTTGCGCCGTGCCTGGACCCGTCGGGTGACCAGCACGATCAACGCCAGCGCCGCGACGGTGACGGCCCAGGAGCCGAACCAGCCGATGTGGTCGGCCAGCACCACGGGCTCGAGCGCGGGCAGGTCCTTCCAGAGGTCGAACTGCCAGGCGGCGAGCGTCGCGCCGGCGATGAACCCGCCCAGGGTGAGCACCAGCGTGGACTGGCCGGAGCCCACCACGTAGAGGGTGCCGGAGGCGCAGGCGCCGCCGAGCTGCATCCCGATGGCGAACAGCACCGAGCCGATCAGCAGGCCCAGCCCCAGTGGGCCCGCGGACGGCGCGGGAGCCGAGCCGAACAGGCCCGTGCCGGTGCCGATGACCAGGGCGAACAGGGTGGCCGTCGTGCCCAGCAGCAGGGCGTGGGCGCGCAGGCCGGTGCCGTTGCCGACAGCGACCAGCTGCCGCCAGGCGGAGGTGAACCCGAACCGCGAGTGGAACAGGCCGACGCCCAGACCGAGACCGAGCAGGAGCAGGACGCCCGGCTTGGCGCCGTGCGTCGCCCAGACGTAGGCGGTGAGCGCGACGGCGAGCAGCGCCGAGACGGCCAGAGGCCCCTTGCGGACCGGCTTCAGCGGCGGGGCCGGGGGAGCGGGACGGGAGGTGTGGGCGGGGGAGAACAGGGCGGTGGCGGTCCGGGCGCGCGGCGGCGCGGCCGTCACCTCGGTGGGAGGCGCGGTGGTCAAGGAGGATCTCCGGGGTCGCGTGGGGGGACGGAGCCGAGAGCGCCGGGAACGGTCGACGGCGCGTGGGGCGCGGACGACGAGGCGCGCGTCAGCTGCGACAGAGAGCGTCGTCGACGCACCAGGCCGACGTCGCGAAGAGCGCGAGGCACAGCAAGGAGGCGGGTGCGGACATGCGGACGAATATACGGAGCGCATTGCCTGTAGGGGGCAACTGTCTCGCGATGTGAGCAAGAAGATGAGACGACGGGCAGGTGCATGCCAGGCAACCGTTGGCGTGAGGCGGCGCGACAGGGCCCGCCCGCCCGGTGTCTCCCCCCGGCCCGCCGCGCCACCGCCGCGCCGTCCGCCCCGGGTCAGGGCACCCGCGCCGTCCACTCCTCGGTGGCGAACCTGGTCCGCACCAGCTCCTCGGCGCGCTCCATCTCGGCCGCCGTGACCTCGCCGGGCGTCAGTCCGTGGCGGTCACGGAAGGAGGTGATCATGTTCTCGATGACCTGCTCCCGCGCCAGCCCGGTCTGCCGGCGCAGCGGATCCACGCGCTTCCTGGCGCTCCTGGTGCCCTTGTCGGACATCTTCTCCTTGCCGATGCGGAGCACCTCGAGCATCTTGTCGGCGTCGATGTCGTACGACATCGTCACGTGGTGCAGCACGGCGCCGGGTCCGCCGTCCGGGCCCACCACCCGCTTCTGCGCCGCGCCGGCGATCTTGCCGGCCTCGGTGGCGATGTCGTTGAGCGGCTGGTACCAGGCCTTGATGCCCATGTCGCCGAGGGCCCCCAGCACCCAGTCGTCGAGGTAGGCGTAGCTGTCGGCGAAGGAGAGTCCGGAGACCAGGGCCTCCGGGACGGACAGCGAGTAGGTGATCGTGCTCATGGGCTCGACGAACATCGCGCCGCCGCCCGAGATCCGGCGCACCACCGTGATGCCGTGCCTGGCCGCGCCCTGTGGATCCACCTCGTTGCGCAGCGACTGGAAGCTGCCGATGACCACCGCGGGCGAGGCCCACTCCCACACCCGCAGGGTCGGCGGCCGCCGGCCGGCGGCCACCTCGGCGGTGATCACCTCGTCCAGCGCCATGTGCAGGGCCGGGGCCTGAGGGCCCATGTGGATCAGCTGCCAGTCGTAGTCGGCCCACTCGGTCGCACGGGCCAGCGCGCGCCGGACGGCGATGCCGACGCCCTCCGCGGTCAGCCCCAGCATCACCGTCGACTCCGGCAGGGCCGCCGTGATCCGGGCCGCCAGCCCCGTGGCGTCCGTCGAGGAGGGGGCGCCCTCCAGGGCCTGGTTGATCGAGAGGATCGCCTCGTCGGGCTCCAGGAAGAAGTCCCCGGCGACCCGCACGTCGCGCAGCACCCCTTCGTGGACGTCCAGATCGACGACGACCAGCTTGCCGCCAGGCACCTTGTACTCGCCGTGCACGGCTGCGCTCCCTTCCCGTGCGCGGCGTGTCCGGAGCCCGGCGCTCGAGGACGCAACGGATGCGCACATGTTCTTGTCGCGCTCCGATTCTCCTGCCCGGCGGCCGGACGCGCAGTCCCGGCCGGGCCGGAAAGGGGGCACGGCTCCCCGGCCCGCGCATTCGTGGCGCGTGGCCGGGAACCCGCAGGGACGGGTACGGGAGGTGCGAGGTGGACGGTGACCGGGGACTGCGCCGTGACCGGGAACAGGGCCATGACCGGGGGCTGGGCCTGGACGAGGTGCTGAGGGCGGCCGAGCAGGCGGCGCCGGTGGAGTCGGTGGACGTGGTCGCACGGAACCTGGAGCGCAGGTTCGCCGCCAGGGAGGTGTCCTTCCTCCTCGTCGACATGCTCGGGCGGGAAGCGGTGCGGCTGCCCAGGGGCGGCGGTGCCGGCCGGGCACGCGGCGCCGTGGACAGGCGCGCGCTCGCGGGCAGCGCCTACGAGGAGGTCCTGCGCTCGCAGCGCCTGCACGTCAAGGGCGACGGCGAGGGCGGCGCCCGGATGATCGCGCCCGTCACCAACCGGGGCGACCGCATCGGCGTGCTGGAAGCCGTCGTGCCCGAGGTGGACGACACGATCCGCGACGCGGTGGCACAGGCCGCGCACGCGCTCGCGTACATCGTCGTCACCGACCGCCGTTTCACCGACCTGTACCACTGGGGGTGGCGCACCTCGCCGGTGACCCTGGCCGCGGAGATCCAGCACCAGTTGCTCCCCTCGGCCGCCTGCTGCGAGGCCCCCCAGTTCACCCTGGCCGGAGGCCTGGTCCCGGCCGACGACATCGGCGGCGACACCTACGACTACGCCCTCGACCAGGACACCCTGCACCTGTCCATCACCGACGCCATGGGCCACGACACCGCCTCCGCGCTGCTGGCCACGCTGACCGTCAACGCCCTGCGCGGAGCCCGCCGCGCGGGGCGCGGCCTCCTCGAACAGGCCGGCGCCGCCCACGAGGCGATCACCCGCCACGCCCGCGGCATGACCACCGGCCAGCTCCTGCGCGTCGACCTGGCCGACGGTGCCTGCGAGATGGTCAACGCCGGGCATCCCTGGCCGCTGCGCCTGCGCGGCGGGCGGGTGGAGAAGCTGTCCGTCGACGTCGACCTGCCGTTCGGCGTCCCGGCCCCGGTCTCCTACGAGGTGCAGCGGCTCCAGCTGGAGCCGGGCGACCGGCTGGTGCTGCTCACCGACGGCATGATCGAGCGCGGCGCCGCGGCCGTGGACCTGCCCGCCGTCGTCCGTGACACCGGCGGCGAGCACCCCCGCGAGGCGGTGCAGGCCATGACCCTGGCCGTGTACGACGCGTGCGGGGGAGAACTGCGGGACGACGCCACGGCGCTGGTGCTGGACTGGCACGACGGCACCGGGCGGGGGCGGCGCAACGGCGGCCCGCCGGGCGCCTGACCCCTCCCGCCGCGGGGTGACACACCCCCTCCGCCTCCCCGTGCGAGAACAACCGCCAAGAACTCTTTGCCAAGAACTCTTCGCAAAGAGTTCTTGGCGGTCTATGGTCGTCGCATGGGGAAGAGCGACGAAGTGCGCCTGGACGCCAAAGGTCTGCGCGCGATGGCCAATCCGCTGCGGGTGCAGATCGTCGGGCTGCTGCGCAGGCACGGGCCCTCGACGGCGACCCGCCTGGCGCAGAGGCTCGGGGTGAACTCCGGCAGCGCCAGCTACCACCTGCGGCAGCTGGCCGAGGCCGGGTTCGTGGAGGAGCTCACCGACCGCGGCAACGCGCGGGAGAGGTGGTGGCGGTCGGCCCACCGGATGACCCGTTTCGACGACCGGGAACTGGCCGCCCGCGAGCCGGACGCCACCCGCGCCTACCTTCAGTCCGTCGCCGACACCTACGCCCTCCGGGCGCGGCAGGCGCTGGGCGAGGTGGAGACCATGCCGGCCGAGTGGCGGGGGGCCTTCGACATGAGCGACTGGGGACTGCGGCTCACGCCCGGCGAGGCGGTGGCCCTGCGGGAGGAGCTGACCGCCGTGCTCGACCGGCACCGGCAGGAGGCCACCGAGGCCGCCGCGTCCGCGCCGGCCGGGGCGCGGACGGTCTCCGTGATCCTCCACATGCTGCCCGACCTCGTGGACGACGACGGGAGGGACGAGCACGGACAGGACGGCCGTGGCGGTCCCGAGGGCCCGGACGGCCAGGAGGAACAGGACGGCCAGGACGGCGAACGCGGCGACGGTGGCGACAACGCCGACAGCACCGACAACGCCGACAGCGGCGGCACGAGCGGGATACGCGGGGGAGAGGGCGCATGAAGGACGGCAGGGGGGAAGCACGGCCGGCACGCCGGGACATGAGGCCGCTGGCCGGTGTCCTGGCCGCGATGGCGGTGTCGCTGACCGGAACCCGGGTGGCCGCGGTGGCCGTCCCGTGGTTCGTCCTGGTCACCACGGGCAGCGCCACGCAGACCGGCCTGGTCGCCTTCTGCGAGATGGCGCCCTACGTGGCGGCGAAGGCGCTCAGCGGGCCGGTGGTGGACCGGGCCGGCCCGCGCGTCGTCTCGTGGACCACCGACCTGGTCAGCTGCGCGGCCGCCTTCGCGGTGCCCGCCCTGCACGCCGTGGGCCGGCTCCCGCTGCCCGCCCTGCTGGTGCTGGTGGCGCTGATCGGCGCGGCCCGCGGGCCCGGCGACCTGGCCAAGGAGGTCATGGTCCCGGACGCGGCGGACCGCAGCCGGGTGCCGATGGAACGGGCCATGGCCTTCTCCGGCACCGTCGAACGGCTCGCCTCCACCGTCGGCCCGGCGGTCGGCGGCCTGCTGGTCGCGGTGCTCGGCCCTCTCACCGTGCTGCTGGTCAACGCCGCCTGCTTCGCGCTGGGTTCACTGCTGGTCGCGGTGGCGCTGCCGCGCGCCGTGGGGCGGCCCGAGGCCCGGACGGAGGAACGCGAGGGCTACTGGCGCAGCTTCGGGGCCGGCTTCACGCTGGTCCGGCGCGACGGCCTGCTCCTCACCGTCGTGCTGATGATCGCCGTCACCAACCTGCTGGACGCCGCGCTGCTCTCCGTGCTGCTGCCCGTCTGGGTGAAGGAGTCCGGGCACGACGCCACGCTGCTGGGCGCGGCGATGGCGGTGTTCAGCGCGGCCGCCGTCGTCGGCAGCCTGCTCGCCGCGGCCTTCGCCCACCGGCTCAACCGGCGGCTGGTGGTCCTCGTCGGATTCACCCTGGTCGGCGCGCCGATGCGGCTGGTCCTCCTGGGCGACCTGCCCGTTGCGCTGATCATGGCCGTGTTCGTGATCGCCGGCCTCGGGGCGGGCTTCATCAACCCCGTGCTGGGCGCCGTCTTCGTGGAGCGGGTCCCGCGCGCCATGCTCGGCCGTGCCAACGCGCTCGCCGACTCGCTCGCCTGGGCGGGCATCCCGTTCGGCGGACTGCTGGCCGGAGCGGCGGTGGGCCTGATCGGTCTGTCCCCGGCGCTGCTGATCGGCGGCGTTCTCTACTTCCTGACCACCAGCCTCGCCGGACTCCGCCCGGAATGGCGGGAGATGGAACGGCCCAAGGACCGGCCCGCCGCCCCCGGAGGGCGTCTGGCGGGCGAGCCGGCGGGGTAGGCATCGCAAGGATCTTCGATCCGGTCCCGGTCCCGAACAGGAGGGAGGGCCAGCGGTGTTCACCACCCGGCCCACGCTGCAGGGCACCTTCGGCATGGTGTCGTCCACCCACTGGCTCGCCTCGCAGTCGGCGATGGCGGTGCTGGAGGACGGCGGCAACGCCTTCGACGCGGCGGTCGCGGCCGGGTTCGTGCTGCACGTCGTCGAGCCGCACCTCAACGGCCCGGCCGGCGAGGTGCCGATCCTCCTGGCGCCCGCCGGGGGAGACGTCCGGGTGCTGTGCGGCCAGGGCGTCGCGCCCGCCGCGGCGACGGCGGCCCACTACCGCGCCCTCGGCCTCGAACTCGTCCCCGGCACAGGCCCGTTGGCCGCGGCGGTGCCCGGGGCCTTCGACGCCTGGATGGTGCTTTTGCGCGACCACGGCACCAAGGAGCTCGCCGACGTCCTGCAGTACGCCGTCGGCTACGCCGAGGACGGCCACCCGCCCGTGGAGCGGATGGCGCAGACCGTGGAGACGGTGCGGGAGCTGTTCGAGACGCAGTGGACCTCCTCCGCCGAGGTCTACCTCCCCGGCGGCGAACTCCCGCGCCCCGGCACCCTGTTCCGCAACCCGGCGCTCGCCGCCACCTGGCGGCGACTGCTCGCCGAGGCCGACGCGCCCGGCGGTGACCGGATCGCCCGCATCGAACGGGCCCGTGAGACGTGGCGTTCCGGGTTCGTCGCCCGTGCCCTGCTCCGGCAGTCCGCCCGGCCCACCCTGGACACCAGCGGCGAGCACCACACCGGCGTCCTCACCGCCGAGGACCTGGCCTCCTGGTCCGCCGGCTACGAGGCGCCGGCGACCTACGACTGGCGTGGCTGGACCCTCTGCAAGGCGGGCCCCTGGAGCCAGGGCCCTGCCTTTCTCCAGCAACTCGCCCTGCTGCCCCAGGAGTTGCCGCCCCACGGATCGGCCGACCACGTCCACCTGCTGATCGAGGGCTGCAAGCTGGCGATGGCCGACCGCGAGGCCTGGTACGGAGACGCCGGCACCGCTCCGGCGCCGCTCGCCGACCTGCTCTCCGCCCGCTACAACGCCGAACGCCGCCTGCTGATCGACCCGGCCGGGGCCTCCCTCGAGCTGCGCCCCGGCAGCCCGGGGGGACGGCCTCCGCGCCTGGCCGCCCAGGCTCACCTGATATCCGAGGACACGCCGGAGTTCAGCGCTCTGGGCGTCGGTGAACCCACCGTCGCCCGGGACGGCGCGACCCGTGGCGACACCTGCCACCTCGACATCGTCGACCGCTGGGGCAACATGATCGCCGCCACCCCCAGCGGCGGCTGGCTCCAGTCCAATCCGGTCGTCCCCGAACTGGGCTTCCCGCTCGGCACCCGGCTCCAGATGACCTGGCTGGAGGAAGGGCTGCCCAACACCCTCACGCCCGGCCGCCGGCCCCGCACCACGCTCACCCCGTCGCTGGCCCTGCGCGACGGCGTCCCCGTCCTGGCCTTCGGTACTCCGGGCGGGGACCAGCAGGACCAGTGGCAGCTCCACTTCTTCCTCGCCGTCGCCGAACGCGCCGAGGTCCGCGGCGGCCTCGACCTCCAGGGCGCCATCGACGCCCCGAACTGGCACAACGAGTCCTTCCCCGGCTCCTTCTACCCGCGCGGCATGCGCCCCGGCCGGGTCGTCGTCGAGGCCCGCGCGGACCCCGCCGTGGTGGAGGAGCTGAGGCGGCGCGGCCACGACGTCGAGGTGGGCGGCGCGTGGTCGGAGGGGCGTATGTGCGCCGTCGCCCGCGACCCGCGGACCGGGGTGCTGTCCGCGGCCGCCAACCCGCGCGGAATGCAGGGGTACGCGGTGGGGCGGTGACCGGGGCACGGTGCGGTCGCCGCCTCATGGCGCGGTGACCGGGATACGGTGCGGTGGCCGCCCATGGCGCCGTGACGCCGCCGACACGTGCGGTGATGCAGCCGACAGGGGCGCGGGGCGCACGATCGGCCCATCATCAGATAACAGCAACAATGCGCGCCCGGTCCGCGGGGCGGCGGTGGTCACCGCGCACGCACCGCCGACGCCCCGGAGGGCGAGGGTCCCCGCCGGCGATGACGGACGGTCAGCGGAGGCCGCCGCCACCCCGTGTCGGTGCGGCGGCCTATCCTGATCACAGGAGGACACCGCCGACGAAGGAGTCCGAGGTGCCGTCGACATCGATACTCGACGCGGTCGTGGTGGGCGCGGGCCCGAACGGGCTGACGGCCGCCGTCGAGCTGGCCCGGCGCGGGCTCTCGGTCGCCGTGTTCGAGGCCCGGGACACAGTGGGCGGGGGAGCGCGCACCGAGGAGCTGACGCTGCCCGGTTTCCGGCACGACCCCTGTGCCGCCGCCCATCCGCTGGGGATCAGCTCGCCCGCGTTCCGCGCCCTGCCGCTGGACCGGTACGGGCTTGAATGGGTGCACGCCCCGCTGCCGATGGCGCACCCGTTCCCGGACGGCACGGCCGCCGTGCTCTCCCGGTCCGTCGCCGAGACGGCGGCCTCGTTCGGACCCCGGGACGCGGGCGCGTACCGGAGGCTGACCGAGCCGCTGCTGCGCAACTGGGACGGGCTGGTGCGCGACTTCATGTCACTGCCGCTCAGCGCGCTGCCACGGGACCCGGTCACGCTGGCCCGGTTCGGCCTCGCCGGGCTGCCGCCGTCGACCTGGCTGATGCGGCGCTTCCACGACGAGCGGTTCAAGGCGCTCTTCGCCGGCCTGGTGGCCCATGTGATGGCCCCGCTGGGCGGGTTCGCCACCGGCGCGGTGGGGCTGGTCTTCGCGCTGGCCGCGCACGCCCGCGGCTGGCCGTTCGCCCGCGGCGGCTCGCAGGCGATCTCCGACGCGCTCGCCGCCCACCTCGCCGACCTCGGCGGCATCGTGCACACCGGCTACGAGGTCAAGCGCCTCGACGACCTGCCGCCCGCCCGCGCCTACGTCTTCGACACCTCGCCGACCGCGCTGGCCCGCATCGCCGGACTGGGCAACGCCTACCAGGGCTACCGGTACGGCGCCGCCGCCTTCAAGATCGACTACGCGCTGGACGGCCCCGTGCCGTGGACCGCGCCCGAGGCCCGGCGGGCCGGCACGGTGCAGGTGGGGGCCAGCGCGGCCGAGATCGGCCTCGCGCTGGAGGCGGCCTCCCGCGGGGGCCGGGCGCCGGACCGCCCCTTCCTGATCACCACCCAGCCGAGCGTCGCCGACCCGAGCCGCGCGCCCGAGGGCAAGCACGTCTTCTGGGCCTACGGTCACGTCCCCAACGGCTGGACCGGCGACCTCACCGACGCGATCGAACGCCAGCTGGAGCGGTTCGCCCCCGGGTTCCGCGACCGGGTCCTCGCCCGCGCGATCAGTGGCCCCGCCGAGCTCGCCGCCCGCAACGCCAACTACGTCGGCGGCGACATCGCCTGCGGCGCCGCCTCGGGTCTCAGCCTGATACTGCGGCCCGGCATCACACTCCACCCGTACCGGACCCGGCACTCGGCGGTCTACCTGTGCTCCTCGGCGACCCCGCCCGGGCCCGGCGTCCACGGCATGTCCGGCCACAACGCGGCCAAGGCGGTGTGGCGCGAGCTGAGGGGGAACCACCGATGAGCGACACCACCCGGATCACCCTGGTCCAGGGCGACATCACCCGGCAGTCCGTCGACGCCGTGGTCAACGCCGCCAACTCCTCCCTGCTGGGCGGCGGAGGCGTCGACGGCGCCATCCACCGCCGGGGCGGCCCGGAGATCCTCGAGGCGTGCCGAGCCCTGCGCGCCTCCCACTACGGCCGCGGCCTGCCCACCGGCCAGGCCGTCGCGACGACCGCGGGGCGTCTGGACGCCCGGTGGGTCATCCACACGGTGGGGCCGGTGTACCAGGGTTCCTCGGGCGACCCGTCGCTGCTCGCCTCCTGCTACCGCGAGTCGCTCCGGGTCGCCGACGAGCTGGGCGCCCGCACGGTGGCGTTCCCCGCGGTCTCGGCCGGCGCGTACGGGTGGCCTCTGGAGGACGCCGCGCGCATCGCGGTGGAGACGGTGCGGGCGACCGGGACCGCGGTCGAGGAGGTCAGGTTCGTCCTGTTCGACGAGCAGGCGTTCGCGGCCTTCGCCGAGCAGGTCCCCCAGGGCTGATCGCCCGACGGCTTCGCGTCGACGACGCGACGCGGGCGCGCCGGCGGTGATGCGACGCCGCCGCGCCGGCGGCGACGTGACGGAGACGTGACGGCGTCACGCCCGGGGAGCCCGCCGGGCACGGTGGCGGGTCAGGAGCGGCCGGAGCGGGCCTGCACCTCGGTGACCTGCTCGCGGACGGCCTCCCGGGCCGCCGGGGCCAGCCCGTCCGCCACCTGGGTCTCCACGGCAGCGAGCACCCGCTCCGCGTCCGTGCCGCAGGGTACGTCCGCGCAGTGCACCTCGTAGCCGTCGCGGACGGCGACCCGGAGGCGACGGCCGTGGCCGTCCTCCCCGGCGTGCACGGCGACGGCGACGACGAAGGGCGGCGGTCCCCCCGCCTCCGCGGGCAGCTTCCGGTACCCGTCGGCGACCGGCTTCCGCCACTCCAGGCTCAGCAGCACCTTGCGTTTGGCGACCACCTCGGCCAGGTCGGTCCGGAAGACACCGTCCGGCTCGAGCACCGTGGCACGGGCGTCGAGCGCCAGCGCGGCGGGGAGCAGGCAGCGCAGGGAGCTGCCGACGATGTTGCCGCCGACCGTGGCCGTACGGCGCACCGCGCCGGTCCCCACCGTGCCGGCCGCCCGGCGCAGGACCCCGGGGACCCGGTCGTCGATCTGCCCCAGTATCACCGCCGAGCCCAGCGACTCGGGGGAGACGACGTTGGCCTCCGGGACGTGGCGCAGGGAGACGGCCAGTTCCGGGAAGCCGTCCTGCTGCCAGGCGGCCCACACCAGGGTGGCGCCTCCTATCGGGACGGCCCCCCGGGCCAGGCACTCCCGGGCTTCGGACACGGATGCGGGTAAGAGCAGACGCACGGGGATCCCCCTCGTTCCGCGAGGCGACAGGCCGGTGGGGACCTACCCGGCCGCGGGCGCCTCCACGCACCGACCCGCCGCGCACCCCCACGGGGCACCACCGGGAGGTGGGGCCGCCGCGCCCGGAGTCGGTGGCTCCCCACCGGGTCTCACGGTGTGAGCGGTTCCCCGTCGGCCCCGAGCGGCACCGTACGGCGCGCGGGACCGACCAGCCCGCTCTCGTAGGCGACGACGACGGCCTGCACCCTGTCGCGGAGCTGGAGCTTGGCGAGGACGCGGCCCACATGGGTCTTCACGGTGGTCTCGGCCAGGTGGAGGCGGGCGGCGAGCTCGGCGTTGCTCAGGCCCCGCGCGAGCAGCCTCAGGACCTCCAGCTCGCGGGGGGTGAGCGCGGAGAGGTCGCGGTGGAGCTCACCGGCCGCGGAGCCCTGGCCCCGCGCGGCGGCCGGTCCGGGACCCGCGGCCTGCCGCGCGTACCGCTCGACGAGGCGACGCGTGATGGCAGGCGCCAGCAGCGCGTCGCCGGTGCGGACCAGGCGTACCGCGGAGACCAGGTGCTCGGGGGTGACGTCCTTCAGCAGGAAGCCGCTCGCTCCCGCCGAGAGGGCCGCGTACACGAACTCGTCGAGGTCGAAGGTGGTCAGGATGATCACCCGGGGCGGGTCGCAGGCGCCGCCGGCCAGGATCCGCCGGGTGGCTTCGAGACCGTCCATCTCCGGCATCCGGACGTCCATCAGGACCACGTCGGGCCGGGTGCGCCGGACCGCGTCGACGGCCTCGGCCCCGTTCGCCGCCTCGGCGACCACGTCGACGCCGTCGGCGGCGAGGATCATGCCGAAGCCGGTGCGCACCAGCGCCTGGTCGTCGGCGATCACCACCCGTGGTGGCGCGGTCATGCTGTCTCCAGGGGGATCAGTGCGGTCACGCGGTAGCCGCCGGTGAGACGGCGGCCGGCCCGCAGGCCACCGCCGTACAGGGCGAGCCGCTCGCGCAGGCCGATCAGCCCCCGCCCGTTGCCGGTGGCGGCGGACGGAGACGGGGGACCTCCGGTGTCGGTGACCTCCACGCGGAGGAACCCGGCGCCGTGTTCGACGGTCACCGCCGCGTCGGCGCCGGAGGCGTGCTTGACGGTGTTCGTCAGCGCCTCCTGGACGACGCGGTAGGCGGCCAGGCCGACCCCGGCGGGAACCTCGCGGGGAGTGCCCGTGACGGTCAGCGCCACCGGGACGCCGGTCTGCCGGACCCGTGCGACCAGCGTCTCCAGCTGGTCGAGACCCGGCTGGGGTGCCAGGTCCCCGGCCGCCTCCGTGGCGGCCCCGTCGCCGGTGTCCATGGTGAGCAGGCCCATGACGTGCCGCAGTTCGGTCATGGCAGCCCGGCCCCCGGCCTCGGCGGCGAGCAGCGCCTCACGGGCCTGGCCGGGTGCCTTGTCCATCACCGCACGCGCCGCGCCCGTCTGGATGACCATCATGCTCACGTTGTGGGTGACCACGTCGTGCAGCTCGCGGGCGATGCGGGCGCGTTCGTGCTCCGCCGCGCGGCGCAGTTCCTCGGCCCGGTCCCGCTCCAGCACGGACATCCGCACCCGGCTCTCCTCGGCCCTGAGCATCCAGCCGCGCAGCCCCACGGTCGCCATCACGAGCGGGACGAGGATCAGCAGCGGGACGTACTGGTCGGGGACCGGGGTGGTCGGCGACACCCGCACGCCCTCGGCGCCGCCGGCCACGGCGAGCACCAGCACCGGCAGGCTCACCAGCGTGGGCACCCGGTAGGGGCTGTAGGCCGCCGCGCTGTACGCGGCGACGACGCAGGCGTAGAAGACGAGCCGGCGCGCGTCGTGCGGCGTCAGCACGGCCACACCGGTCACCACCCACAGCGTGGCCAGCGGATACCGGCGGCGCAGCACCAGCGGCGCCCAGGCGGCGACGGTCAGCGACGCCGCGGCGGTCGCCCCGCTCGTCCCCGTGGCCCGGACCAGCGGCGCCACGCCGTCGGGTGCCCCGGCCACCAGGAGGGACCCGGTGGTCAGCGCCCAGCTCAGCATCACCGTGCCGAAGACCAGCACCAGGGCCGCGTCGAAGAGCAGACCGCGCCGGGCAGGGCGGGGCAGCGGACCGGTCGGGCGCCACAGCGACCCGATCCCGTCCCGCAGCCGGTCTGCCGCCGACGCAGTCGTCACCGGGGCATTCGTCACCGGGGCATTCTCACCCACGCGCGGGCCCCGCGGCATCCTCCCCACCGGCCACCACGGGCGCACGGAGTCCACCTGACGACTACACCCCAGGGACGACGCGGCCGGAAGTCGTCCCCTCGTGCCACACGCATGCCCCGGCGGGCCGACGCGCCCGCCGCGCCGGCCCGCCTAGCGTCCGGCGGGACACGGATTCGGACCGAAGGAGCCGCCATGACCGCGCCAGTGATCGAACTACGCGATGTGATCCGCAGGTACGACGACGGGCCACCGGCCCTGGACGACGTGTCGCTCACCGTGCGCGCGGGGGAGTCGGTCGCGGTCGTCGGGCCGTCCGGCAGCGGCAAGTCCACCCTGCTCAACCTGGTCGCGGGGCTGGACCGGCCGGACAGCGGAAGCGTCACCGTCGACGGCGTGCGGGTCGACGGCCTCGGCGAGGCCGCGGCGGCCCGCCACCGGCGGGCCAGGATCGGCATGGTCTTCCAGTTCTTCAACCTGCTCGACGACCTGAACGTCACCGACAACGTCGTCCTGCCCGCCCAGCTCGCGGGCATGGGACGGCGGGAGGCCGCCCGGCGGGCGAAGGAGCTGCTGGAGGTGCTCGGAGTCGACCGGCACGCCGAGGCCCACCCGTCCCGGCTGTCCGGCGGCGAACGCCAGCGGGTCGCGGTGGCGCGGGCGTTGATGAACCGGCCCCCGCTGCTGCTGGCCGACGAACCGACCGGGGCACTGGACACGGCGTCGGGACGGGACGTCGCCCGGCTGCTCACCGAGCTCAATGCCGACGGCCAGACCGTCGTCGTGGTCACCCACGACCTGGCGCTGGCCCGGTCCTGCACCACCCGCACCATTCGCCTCGTCGACGGCCGGATCACCGCCGACCGGGCCTCCGACGGCATCGACGGCATCGACGGCTCCGGCGGCTCGGGCGCCACCGGGGGCGGCGTCGACGGCTCCGACGGCTCCGGCGCCACCGAGGGCGCCACTGCCGCGGAGCGGGCCCGATGAGCGCTCCGGGCCGGGTGGTGCGCTCGGGCGTGGGACGCCGCAGAGTGCCCGGCATCGTGATCGGCCTGGCCACCCTGATGGCGGTGGCCGCGTCCCTCCTCGGCGGCACCCTGGTCGTGGCCTCCGGCGCGCCCTTCGACGACGCCTTCGCCCGTCAGCGCGGCGCGCACCTGTCCCTGCAGTTCGACGCGGACGCGGGCGGCCCCGGGCAGCTGTCCGGGACCGTGCACGCCGAGGGCGTCGCCGCCGCATCGGGACCGTTCCGCACGGCTACGGTCACCCCGCACGCGGGGGAGGGCGTGCCCGCGTGGCCGATGACCGTGGCGGGGCGCGCCCGGCCGGGCGGGGCGGTCGACGCCGTCACGCTGACCGACGGGAAGTGGGCCGCCCGCCCCGGCGAGGTCGTGCTGTCCGCCGGTTCCGCGGTGCTCCCCATCCTCGGCAAGCGGCTCACCTTCCCCGGCCTGCCCGGTGAGCCGGAGCTGACGGTGGTCGGCGTGGCCCGGTCGGTCACCGGGACCGCCGACGCCTGGGTCGTCCCGGCCCAGATGGCGGCACTCACCGCGCCGGGCGGCGCCGGCGGGTATCAGATGCACTACCGCTTCACCGAGGCCGGCACGGCGGCGCGGATCACCGCGGGCCGGGAGGCGGTGACGGCGGCGGTTCCGCCGGGCGCGGTGAGCGGTGAGCAGTCCTGGCTCACCGTCAAGGAGTCCGCCGAACACGACACCGCCCTGTACGTGCCGTTCCTCCTGGCCTTCGGGGTGCTGGGCCTGGTCATGTCGGTCCTCGTCGTCGGCAACGTGGTCGCGGCCACCGTCGGCACGGCGACCCGGCGGATCGGCATCCTCAAGGCCGTCGGCTTCACGCCCGCCCAGGTGGTGCGGGCGTACGTGGCCCAGGCGCTGGTCCCCGCGGCGGCGGGCACCGCGCTGGGGGTCCTCACCGGGCACCTGCTCGCCGTCCCCGTGCTGGCCGAGACGGAGGAGGTCTACGGGTCGACGGCCCTGGCGGTCACCCCCTGGATCGACGCGGTGGTGGTCGCCGGGGCGCTCGGCCTGGTGGCGGCGACGGCGTGGGCGAGCGCGTGGCGGGCCGGACGGCTGCGCACCGTCGACGCGCTCGCCGTGGGGCGGGCCGCGCGGCCCGCCCGCGGACGGCGGGCGGCACGTCTGGCCGGGCGGCTCCCGCTGCCGAGACCGGTCGGCCTGGGCCTGGTCCGGCCGTTCGCCCGGCCCGCCCGCGCGCTGGCCACGGGCACGGCCATCGTGTTCGGCGCCGCCGCGGTCACCTTCACCGTCGGGCTGGGGGCGACCCTGGGCAAGGTCATGGAGGCCAAGGCCCACGACGCCGCCGACGTCACCGTGGAGCCGCCGCCGCCCGAGCTGGGGCCGGACGGTCCCCTGCCCCGTACCGGGCCCCTCGCCGACCCCGCGGAGATCGCCGCGGTGATCGACGCCCGGCCCGGCACCGCACGGCACCACGCCCGCGCGACGGCACGGGCGACCGTGGCGGGGGTGGCCGGGGTCACCGAGGTGGTGAGCTTCACCGGGGACGCCTCCTGGGGCGGCTACACGATGTCCGACGGCCGCTGGATCGCGCGGCCGGGTGAGGCCGTGGTGCCCACCGGGTTCCTGAGCGCCACCGGGACCCGGATCGGGGACCCCGTCACGCTGCACGGCCTCGGCGACGCGGTCACGGTGCGGATCGTCGGCGAGGTCCTCGACACCCGCAACGACGGCATGGAGGTGTTCACCGACGCCGCGACCCTCCCGGACGCGGCCCCGGAGGCATCCGCGTCGTCCGTGGCCGGCGACACCACGCACCACATCGCACTCGAGCCCGGCACCGACGCGGCCGCCTACGCCGCCGCGCTGAACGAGAAGCTCGAGCCCCTGGGGGTCACCGCCCGGGCGGGCGGTGACGACCGCCAGAGCTCCATGGTCCTCACCCTCAACGCGCTGTCGGCGACGCTCACCCTGATGCTCGTGGCGGTCGCGGCGCTGGGCGTCCTCAACGGCGTCGTGCTCGACACCCGCGAGCGCGTCCGCGAACTCGGCATCCACAAGGCGCTCGGCATGACCCCTCGGCAGACCGTCGCGATGGTCCTCGCCTCGATCTGTGTGACGGGACTGGTCGGCGGGGCCGTCGGAGTGCCGCTGGGCGTCACCCTGCACGGCCTGGTCGTCCCCGCCATGGGGCACAGCGCGGGCCTGAACCTGCCGGAGTCCGTCACGGACGTGTACCTCGCGCCGCAGCTGCTGGGGCTCGCGCTGGGCGGCCTGGTCATCGCCGCCGCCGGTGCGCTGCTGCCGGCGGGCTGGGCCGCGCGCACCCGCACGGCGGTCGCCCTGCGCACGGAGTAGGCGCCCGGCCGCGACGGCACCCCGCCGTGCGGCGGCGGGGTGCCGTCGGCGGACCTGCCCGCCCACGTACGCGGTGGACGCGGCCCACCGCGCCGGGGCGGTCGGCACCGCGTCGGCGGGGCCTCTGCGATTCCCGCACCCGCACGCCTCGAAGGCGCGCGGCGGACAGGCCCCCGCCCGCGGCGGGCACCCCGTCCGGCTGCGTGATCCGGAGCCCGACGCCCGCGCGGCGAGGAGTACCAGGGCATGCGGCCGAGCTGACCCGGCGTCACCTTGCCGCCGCCCACGCCGCGTCGGGCGGCTGACTCCGTCGCGGTGTCCGTGCCGTACCCGACGACGCGGTGGCCGCCCGGTCCTGAGAACGAACCCGCACGGATGCCGACCTGCTCGTACGCCCCTTCGTACGACCCCGTGCGCCCGCTTCGCGATGACGCGGTACTCGGTACGCGGTGCGTGCCGGGCCACCGTGAGGCCTGAGGCGCGGAGGTCAGGCCGCCGGACGGTCGCCGAGCATGCCCCGGAACAGCTCCCGCAGCCCCTGCCGCAGGGCGTCCAGGTCCGGGGGGTCCGCGTGGTACGACCCCGCCGCGCAGGAGAACATCAGGCCGTCCGCCCATGCGACCAGCGACAGCGCGTGTCTGGCCGGGTCGGGTGAGCCCAGCCCCGTGACGAGCCCGGTGACCGTCTCCCGGAACCGTGCGCCGGCCGCGTCGAAGTGCGCCCGCAGCTCGGGCCGGCGGGTCGCCTCCAGGGCCAGTTCGTACCGGGCGACGAGCAGGTCGCGGTTGCCGGTCAGCGAGCGGTGGACCGCGAGGGCGAGGGCGTCGACCAGCTGGTCCGGACCTCCGTGCGGATCCGGCATCTCGTCCACGGCGAGCACCCGGGCCTCCCGCTCGGCCAGCCGGAGCACCGCCAGCTCCAGCAGCGCGAGGCGGGTCCGGGCGACGTTGGAGGTGGAGCCGTGCGGCAGCCCGGCCACGTCGTCGACCGCCCGGTGGGTCAGCCCGCGCATGCCCCGCGCGGCGAGCAGGGTGAGCGCGGCGTCGGCGACGACGGTGGCGCGTGACGTCGGTGCTGGCATGCCTCCAACCTACCCTCGCGACTACGCCTGTAGTAACCTGGCCATCGGGTACTACGGATGTAGTGGCCGGTCTCCGGAGGAGGAGAAGCCATGCCCCAGTCCTCGCGGGTCGTCGTGGTCGGCGGCGGTATCGGCGGCCTGACCGCGGCCGTCGCGCTGAGCCGGGCCGGGCGGGAGGTCGTCGTCCTGGAGCGCGCGCCCTCCCTGGAGCCGGTGGGCAGCGCCATCTCGCTGGCGCCCAACGCGCTGCGCGCCCTCGACGTCGTCGGCGTCGGCGACGAGGTCCGGTCCCATGCCGCCCGGGTGGCCGAGGGCGGCATGCGCACCACCTCCGGCCGGTGGCTCGCCCGGACCGACGCGACCGGCGTCGCCGAGCGCTTCGGCGACCCGCTGGTGATGCTGCCCCGCGCCACGCTGGCCGGCATCCTGGCCGCCCGCCTCCCCGCGGGCGCGCTGCGCACGTCCTGCCGCGCGGTCCTCGCCGACCCGGGGGACGGCGCCCGCCCCGCCCGGGTCACCACCCCGGACGGGGAACTCACCGCCGGCCTGGTGGTGGCCGCGGACGGCGTCCACTCCCGGGCCCGCGGCGTCCTCTTCCCCGCCCACCCCGGCGCCGTGTACTCCGGCTTCACCACCTGGCGGGTCATGGTCCCGGTGCCGGGCGCGGAGTTCGTCCCGCACGAGACCTGGGGACCCGGGCGGCTGTGGGGCACGCACCGGATCGCGGACGGCCGGGTCTACGCGTACGGAGCGGCCGTCACCGCCGCCGGAGGGCGCGCGGCCGACGACGAACGGGCCGAACTGCTGCGCCTGTTCGGCGACTGGCACGAACCGGTCCCGTCCGTCCTCGCCGCCGTCCGCCCCGAGGACGTCCTGCGCCACGACGTCCACCACGTCCACCCGGCGCTGCCCGCGTACCACCGGGGCCGGGTCGCCCTGGTCGGCGACGCGGCGCACGCCATGCCGCCGAACCTGGGACAGGGCGGCAACCAGGCGATCGAGGACGCCGTCGTCCTCGCCCACCACGCCGGCGACCTGCCCGCCTACACCGCCGCCCGGCTGCCCCGCACCGCCGCACTGGTCACCAAGGCGGTCCGCACGGCGCGGCTCGCCATGCTCACCAACCGTCCGGCCGCCGCCCTGCGCAACGCCGCGATCACCGCCGTCTCCCGCACCGGCCCCGCCTTCTTCCTCCGCACCTTCGACGGCATCGCCGACTGGCGACCGCCTCAGGACGTGACGCCGAAGCCTGAGTGAACCCCGGTCGGCAGCACTCCCGTGCGGCAGCGGCCCGTGTGCCACGCGCGACGGCGTCGCGTCCGGAGGGTCCAGAGGGGCCGGAGGGGTCGGAGGTTCCCGTGAGGGCGTCGGTGCCGCCGGGTACCCTCGACGCATCGTCAACGCGGCCCGACGGGCTTCCGCTCCGCTCCGGCGGAGTCTCGAAGGACATGCCCCCACCCGCACGAGTCATTTCGTGCTGCCCGGGGGAAGTCCTTGCTGTTCCGCGCCTCCGCGAAGACCGTCGCCGCCATGGCACTCGACGGCTCGCTGTTCCTGCACCTCACCGACCAGTTCGCCCACGCCCACGGCCACCGCCCCTCCGCCTCGGAGGCGCGCTCCTGGGAACGCAGCATCCCCGTCCTGGCCGCCGCGCTCAACGAAGCGGGCCTGGGCGAGGTGGAAATCATGCTCGAGTACGCGCTGCCGCTGAACAGCAAGCGCGCCGACGCGGTGCTCGCCGGTGTGCACCCGGCCACCGGTGAGCCGTCGTACGTCGTCGTCGAACTGAAGCAGTGGAGCCAGGCGTTCCCGATCGAGGACGACCCGACCCTGTGCCGTGTCGACGCCTACGCCCATCCCGTCCTCAACCCCGTCGAGCAGGTGCGGCGCTACTGCGCGTACCTCGTCAACTTCAACGGCGCGGTGGCCGAGCACGCGGACCGGATCAGCGGCGTGGCGTACCTGCACAACGCCACCGAGTTCGGTGTGACCGGTCTCCGTGAGATCGAGCGCGACGGTCACGGACTGCTCTTCACCGCCGAACGCCGCGGAGCGTTCCTCGACCACCTCCGGGCGCGGCTGAGCGGCCGGCACCCCGGCGCCCGGGCGGCGGACGAACTGTGCGCGGGCGCCACCGTGCCGTCGAAGCAACTGATGTCCGTGGCCGCCGCGGAGGTGCGCGAGCGCAAGGAGTTCGTGCTCCTCGACGAGCAGCAGGTCGCCTACCGCATGGTGCTCAACGCCGTGGAGAAGGCCAAGCACGCCGACCGCAAGGAAGTCGTCGTCGTCACCGGCGGTCCCGGCACAGGCAAGAGCGTGATCGCCCTCCAACTCCTCGGCGAGCTCTACCGACGCGGCGTCCCCGCGCTGCACGCCACCGGTTCGCAGTCCTTCACCAAGACGATGCGCAAGGTCGCAGGAGCGCGCAAGCGTGAGGTCCAGGACCTCTTCAAGTACTTCAACAGCTTCATGACGGCCGAGAAGAACAGTCTGGCCGCCCTGGTCTGCGACGAGGCCCACCGCATCCGGGAGACCTCGGCCAACCGCTACACCCGCGCCGCGCAGCGCACCGGCCGGGCGCAGATCGACGAACTCATCGACGTCGCCCACGTGCCCGTCTTCTTCCTCGACGAGCACCAGGTCGTGCGGCCCGGAGAGATGGGCACGGTCGCCGAGATCAAGGAGGCGGCGGCGAAGCGGGACATCCCGTGCCACGTCGTCCCGCTGGACAGCCAGTTCCGGTGCGGCGGCAGTGACGCCTACCTGCGGTGGGTGGTCCGGCTCCTCGGCCTGGAGGCGGGCGGCCCCGTCGTCTGGGAGCCCGACGGCCGGATGCGGCTGCTGGTCGCCGACAGCCCGCAGGAGATGGAGGAGTTCCTGGAGGCCCGACGGGCCCAGGGATACGGCGCCCGCATGTCCGCCGGCTACTGCTGGCGCTGGTCCCCGGAACCCGGACCGGGCGACCCGCTGCCCGCGGACGTGGTGATCGGGGACTGGGCCCGCCCCTGGAACCTGCGCGGCGACCGCTCCGTCTCCGGCGCGCCCCCGGCCGCGCTGTGGGCCACCGACCCGGCGGGCTTCGGCCAGGTCGGCTGCGTCTACACCGCCCAGGGCTTCGAGTACGACTGGTCCGGCGTCATCGTCGGCCCCGACCTGCTCTGGCGCGGCGACCGCTGGATCACCGACCGCACCGCCTCCAAGGACCCGGTCTTCAGGAAGGCGACCCCCGACGCCGACGTGGACCGTCTGATCCGCAACACCTACAAGGTCCTGCTGACCCGCGGCATGGTCGGCACCGTCGTGTACTCCACCGACCCGGAGACCCGGGAGAAACTGCGCGAACTGGCGGGCGGAGCGGCGCGGGAGGCTGTCTCCGCCTGACCGGACGGCACGGATCCTGGGCGCTCACCTCGGTGTTGCCCCTCCCCGCCGGACAACCGCCCGTACACGCCCGCTTGTACGGGTTCCGGCCGGGCCTCGGGCGTAACCCGGCCCGCCTGCCGCGCCGTTGTACGACCGCAAGGTGTGCCACCAGCGCGGCAAGGGGGCCGGTGTCCATGGTGAACAGCAGCAGTACCGTCGAGTCGTCCGACAGCCTCAAGGCGTTCGGCGCGGCTCTGAAGACCTTCCGGGAACGCGCCCTGCTCACCCAGGAGCAGCTCGCCGAACGGCTCAACTACTCGCACGCCTCCGTCGCCTCGGTCGAGCAGGGACGGCGGATGCCGACCGCCCAGTTCGTCGAGCGCGCGGAGGAGGCGCTGGAGGCGTTCGGCGTGCTGCGGGCCATGGTCCGGCACGTCGGACGGCAGCGCGGGCTGGCGGTCTGGTTCCGGGAGTGGGCGCAGTGGGAGGAGACCGCGGTCAGCCTGTGCACGTACGAGTGCCGGGTGGTGCCGGGGCTGCTCCAGACCGAGGCGTACACGCGGGCGGTGATGCTCAACGTGCCGCCCCCGCCCACCGCGGAGCAGCTGGAGCAGCGCATCGCGGCGCGGCAGGCCCGCCAGGAACTGCTGGGGCGCACCCCGCCGATCGCGTTCAGCTTCGTCGTCGAGGAGTCGGTGCTGCTGCGGCACACCGGCGGCGAGGACGTCACGCGGGAGCTGGTCGACCACCTCCTCGCGTGCACGGAGCTGTGGAACGTGGAGCTGCAGATCATGCCGCTGCGGCAGCCGCACCACGCCGGCCCGGACGGGCCGATGCGGCTCCTGGAGACCCCGGAACGCCAGTGGCTCGGCTACTCGGAGGGGCAGAAGACCGGACAGCTGATCTCCGACCGGGAAGCGGTCAGCGTGATGCAGATGCGCTATGCCAAGATGCGCTCACAGGCCCTGTCCCCGGCGGACTCGGCGGAGTTGTTGCGGCGGATGCGAGGAACCTCATGAACACCACGGGTGAGCTGAACTGGTTCAGGAGCAGCTACAGCGGGTCCGAGGGCGACGACTGCGTGGAGGTCGCGCGCACGCCGCGGGCCGTGCACGTCCGGGACTCCAAGGACATCGACGGTCCCCGGTTCGCCGTCTCCCCGTCCGCCTGGGCCGGTTTCCTCGGGTACGCCGCACGCTGACCCGCGTTCCACGTCGCGCTCCCCGGGATCACCGTGCCGTCGCCACGGTGATCTCCCGCCTCGCCGGCTTCGACGGCGCCCGCACGGTGCTGCGGGAACCCGCGCGGTTCCTGGCCGGCGAAGCCTGGGTGAACGTCGGGTGCGAGCACTACCGCCCCCAGGGGCCGAGTGGTTGAGTCCCACCCATGGCGATCAGGAGACTGACGGTGTGGGCGGGCACGATGCTGCTGGCGGCCTCGTTCACGGCACAGCCGGTGGCCGCGTCCCCGGACGGGCCACCTCCCGGGCTGCCGCTCGGCCCCCCGGACCTCCCGGAGGTCCGGACCACCGAGACGCTCCGGCCCGGCGTCACCCTGACCACCGTCGTCCGCGGCGCCGAGGACCCGGCGCACACCTGGACGGTCGAGGTCGCCGTGCCCGGCGGCAGCGGTTCGCCGGACCCGGACGCGCCGCCGACCGCCGTCGCGGACCGCGCGCACGCGGACCGGCTGGCCAAGACGCTGCGGGCGGCGGGCGTGACGCCGAGGGTCGAGGAGGTGACGACCCCGCCCACGGCGGACTTCGCCGGCGGCACGCTGGGCTTCCGGGTCCGCGTGGGCAGCCACCCCGACCGGGCCGCGGCCGAGACCGAGCGGGCGCGGATCCGCGCGGCGGGCCTCACGGCGTCCACCGTCTTCACCGGCTGGGACGGCGCGGCGACCGACCGCGGCCCGTGGGTGGTGCGGGTGCTGACCGTCGACCCCCGCACCTTCCGGGGCGAGCTGGCCGGCGACTTCGGGCCGGACCTGGAACGCAGGGAGACGACCAGCGAACTTGCCGCCCGACGGGGTGCGACGGCGGCGGTGAACGCGGGGTTCTTCGTGCTGGACCCGGCGGCCGGCGCGCCCGGCGACCCCGCGGGGCTCGGCGTGTACGACGGCCGGGTGCTGAGCGAGCCGGTGAACGGCCGCCCGTCGCTGGTTCCTCCGACGGCCACCGGGCGGCGGTGGCCCGCCACACCTGGACCGGCTCCGTCTCCGGCCGGGGCAGGACGCTCCCGCTCGACGGCCTGAACCGGGTGCCCGGACTGATCCGCAACTGCGGCGGCACGGGCGACACCCCCACCGACCTCCCCCTGCACGACACGACATGCGTGGACGCGGGCGAACTGGTCGCTTTCACCCCGGAGTTCGGCACCTCGACACCGTCCGGGGAGGGCGTCGAGGCGGTCGTCGACGCCCAGGACCGGGTGACGGCGGTCCGCAGCCCACGGGGCGGCGGGCTCCCGCCGGGGAGCCGGTCGGTCCAGGCGACCGGCGCTCGGGCGGCGTGGCTGGCGGAGCTGGCCGTACCGGGGGAGAGACTGAGGGTCAGGAGCCGGGTGCGGGGACCGGTGGCCGACCACGTGGTCAACGGCGGCCCGCAGCTGGTGCGCGACGGCCGCCGGTACGTCACCGCCGCCGCGGACGGCATGGTCCGGCCGGGCGACCCGAGCTTCCACTACGGCTGGGTGACCAAGCGGAACCCCCGCACGATCGCGGGGGTCGACGCGCGGGGGCGGATCCTGCTGGCGACCGTCGACGGCCGGGCCACCACGAGCCTCGGCCTGTCGATCGCGGAGGCGGCCGCCGTGGCACAGGGCCTGGGCATGCGTGACGCCCTCAACCTCGACGGCGGCGGCTCGACCACCATGGTGACCGGCGGGCGCGTGATCAACACCCCGTCGGACGCGGCCGGTGAACGACCGGTGGGAGACGCCGTCCTGGTGCTCCCGTGACGTTCCCGGTGCTCCCCTGACGGTCAGCAGGCGAAGTCGGGGCCGTTGGCCCACAGGGTCAGGTGGGACCAGGTCTGTGCGCCGCAGATGCCGTCGACGGTGATGTCCGCGCACCCCTGGAACCGCCGCAGTGCCTTCTCGGTGACGGGGCCGAACTCCCCGTCGACGTCGAGTCCGTCACCGGTCAGTGATTCCCAATCAGGTTCGTCAAGGGCTTCGGCAGCGGACGGTGACTGCGCTATGCCGCTGCGGGGCCGCGTTGAGGTGGTTCGGCGGTGAAGGTCCGCTGGTCGCGTATGAGGGCCCACAACACGTCGAGGCGGCGGCGGGCGAGGGCGAGGACGGCCTGCTTGTGCGACTTGCCCTCGGTCCTCTTGCGTTCGTAGAAGGCCCTGGAGGTCGGACAGCAGCGGGCGGCGATCTGGGCGGACAGGTAGAAGACGCGCAGGAGACGGCGGTGGTAGCGGTGTGGTCGGCGCATGTTGCCGCTGATGCGTCCGGAGTCCTTGGGAACGGGTGCCAGGCCCGCGATGCCGGCCAGGCGGCGAGAGCTGCCGATGGCGTCCAGGTCACCGCCGGTGCAGGCGACGAACTCCGCACCCAGCAGGTTTCCCATGCCGGGCATGCTGGTGATCGCCGCGGCGTGAGCGTGTTCGCGGAACCGTGCCTCAATCAGCGCGTCGGTGCGGGCGATCTCCTCGTCCAGGGCCATCACCTCGGCGGCCAGGACGCGGACCATGGCCGCCGAGGTTTTCTCGCCGGGAATCACCGTGTGCTGGGCCTGGGCCGCTTCGAGCGCAGTGGCCGCAACTGCTGGAGCGTTGCGCACCTTGCGGTTCGCCAGCCAGGTGATCAGGCGGGACTGGCCGGTCCGGCGCAGGGCCGCCGGCGTCTGGTAGCCGGTCAGCAGGACGAGCGCTGCCTTGGAAGCGCTGTAGTTGAAGGCGCGTTCCAGGGTGGGGAAGTACTCCAGGAGCTGGGCGCGCAGCCGGTTGATCGCGCGGGTGCGGTCTGCGGTGAGGTCGTAACGGCGGGCGGTGAGGATCCGCAGGTCAACGGCGATCTCGTTCTGTTCCTGCAAGGGGTGCAGGTCGCGGCGCATGCGGGCCTGGTCGGCGATGACGTATGCGTCCTTGGCGTCCGTCTTGCCGTCGCCCCGGTAGGAGCCGGAGGCGTGGTGGACGGTCCGGCCCGGGATGTAGAAGACTTTCTGTCCGTGGGCGGCCAGGAGCGCGATCAGCAGTGCGGCGCCGCCCGCGTTGAGATCGACGGCCCAGGTCACCGGCTCGCCCTCGCCCAATTCGAGGACCTCGCCGATCAGCTCGAGCAGAGTCGTCTCGTCGTTGACCACCCGCCGTGACAGCCTCCGCTCGCCCTCGGTGTCGATCACCGTGCAGTGATGCTCGTTCTTGCCCGCGTCCACTCCCGCCCACAGTTGCGGCACTGTGCCTCCTCGAGGTCGGTCTTCCTGGTCCCGGCAGACGACCACGCCGACGTGTCCTTACGAAGCGATGTGTTCGCGCATCCCAATGAGTGGCCGTGTCGTCGCGGGGCGCCGGGCGGCCAATCACTGAAAGCCACTTCCTCGGCATGAGCTTTTTGAGCCACACCCGGCGCCCCTGGGCCTCCCGATCGTACGAATGAGCGGAACCGACCCGCCAAGAAGGTAAGGAGCTGTTGAGATAGCACTGGGCCTGCTGCACGGCGGTCCCCGACGAGCCGCGCTCCAGCCTCGGGCGTTCGTTCGTGAAATTGCATACGTCGCTCGCCATGGAGCATCTCCTTTCGCTGGGGCCTCCAGCGCCCGGCGAAGGGCGCCTTCGGCCGTCCGTCTGATCCGACGATGAGGTTGTCCGGTTCCTCCCTGCACGAGTCGGTGTCCTGTCCGGGTCGGGGATCGCGTTCCATGCCCTCGACGGCATGGAACGTTCCTAAAGTCGTCATGATCGGTACCGCTTCCTGTGGCGTGACGGGGCGGTGGCCTCTCACACGGCGAGCCGGTCGCCGATCGAGCGGGCCACCTCGGTGTGTGCGAGGTACTGGTCGATGTCGTGGGCCCGGTCCCGGGCGTTGACGACGGCGAGGTCGGACGGACCGTCCGGCCACCGGTCGGCCAGCGGGCACCCGATGGCCACCGGGTCGGTCGGGCACCAGGCGTTCAGCCAGTCCGCGACCCTGCCCGGCCGGCCCGTGCCGCCCGACAGCAGCCGCCGGTACACGCTGTCCATGCCGAGCGGACTGCCCGCCGTCGTCAGGTGCACGACCTGCACGCCGGGCGACAGCCGGGTGAGCAGGTCCATGCCGACGACGGTGCCCAGGCTGTGCGCGACGAGCACCAGCTCACCGTCCTGCGGCACCGTCTCGAGGACGCAGCTCAGCACCTCCTCGCGGACGTCCCGGTCGTCGAGGTAGGCGGCGACGTCCCGGAAGATCAGGGAGATGGTCCACGCGTCGACGTCGCTGCGGGCGGCCAGCCAGCCCAGCCTGCGCCACACGGCGCCGACCAGCGGGTCCAGTCCCAGGCCCTCGGAGGCCTCCACGCCCTCCCGCTCGCCGGGCGGGGCGTACCACTTCGCGGCGGCCTCGCCGACCATCTCCTCGTACACCGCGCGGGTACCGGGGTCGGCGGGCACGACGGCCGGTGGCCCGCCGGCGGCCGGGGTGGGCGCGAGGGCCGGAGCGAGCGACTCGCGCGCGTCCAGGGCGTCCGCCAGCCGGTCGCCGTAGTACGGGAAGAAGACGTCCGCCGGGGCGACGGTCGGCAGGCCCGCCCGCACCAGGCCCTGGTTGAGGCCCGCGGCCCATTCACGGCGCAACACCTCGGGGTCCCGGCCCTGCTGGGAGCGGCCGTGCAGGAAGACCAGGTGCCGGCCGCCGCCGAACGCGCCGTCCCGCGCGTGCACGCCCCGGGGCCGTCGCCCGACCGCCTCCGCGGACGTCCGGGCCGCGGAAGCGGCAGGAGCGGCGGTGGCGGCGGTGGCGGCCGGGGGAACCGCCGCCGCGTCCGCGCCCCCCGCGCCGGGGACCAGGGCGGCAGGGGCGACGCCGTCGGCGGCGACGCCGTCCCTGGTGGCGGGGACGGGTCCGGCGAGACCCCCCGCGGTCGCGAGACCCCCGGCCGCCGTGGCCGTCGTGTCCGACGCGGTGGCCGCGCCGTCGCCGGAGAGACCCGACTCGGCACCCATCCCGGCCAGCAGCTCCCGCTGCGCGGGGGTGAACGGCAGGGAGGCGAGGTGCTTCAGGACGACGCTGACGCGCGCCCCTTCGTTCGACACCCAGTCCACCGAGTCCTCGCCGTCGCCCCGCCGCCAGAGCTCGCCGTCCCGGCGCACCGTACGGCCCTGGCCGTCGGTCCGGGGCACCCCGCTGTGATGGAGGGCGACCACCTCCCACTGGTCGTTGTAGACCGGGGAGCCGGAGTTCCCGGGCTCGGTGTCGGTGCGGTAGTGGAGGAAGTCGTCCAGGCGCACCTGGAGGGCGTTGTCCCGTACCGCGATCTCCTTCAGGCGCCCCATCGGATGGCCGATGACGTTGACCGGCTCGCCGACCACCAGCTTGCCCAGCCGGCGGCTCAGCCGGTTCCAGCCGAACGTCTCCCCGGGCGGCCTCCCGTCGGGGCCGGGCGCGACCAGCACCAGGGCGTAGTCGAGGCGCTTGTCCGCCACGAAGAAGCCGTCCGGTTCGAACTCCAGCCGTACCGGGGCCTGCGGCGTGTTGTCGACGGTGACCTGGGCGTCGAACTCCACGAAGCAGTCACGGGCGGTCGCCGCGTCGGGCAGGACGTGGTGGTTGGTCATCATCAGCCGGGGGGACACCAGGAACCCGGTGCCGACCGGCAGTTCACGGCCGTTCTCCCGCGCCGAGATCCGGGCCACGCTGTGGGCGGCCCGCGCGCCGCGCGGCAGGAAACTCCACGCCTGCAGTTCCTTGGACACCCCGAGGATGCGCTCGAAGGCGTCGGGCGCCGCCAGCGGTTCGGAGCGGACCGCCTCCACCACCAGCGCCGCCGGCACCGCCTGCCGCTCCAGCAGACGGGCGGTCCGCGCCGCCAGAGCCGCCGGGGAGTCGGGGAAGCCGACCCCCGCGTGCTGCCGCCGCTCGACCTCCCGGCGCTTCTCGCTGCTCTCGTCGTACCGCGCGGCCGCCGCGGCCGCCTGGCCGATCCGCTCGTCGCGCGCTGTGTCCGTGACTCCCATGGCTGGCTCCCACCGTCCCGTCTCCGAGGGCGCGGTGCGGCACGAGGCGCGGTCGTCGGTCCGTCGGGGGAGGCATCCCCCCGGCCCGCGGGGTGGCGGCCGGGCGGGCGTCCGGCCGCGTCGCACGCCCTCTCCTTCCATGGTGCGCCTCGTACCGGGCCGTCACCACCGCCGGTCCCGCCCCCGTCACCGGCCGGCCGTCCACGAGCGGATCGCCACCCCCACGGCCCGGCCCGCAGGGCAGGAAAGGACGGCGCCCGCCCCCTCGTGCGTAGGGGACGGGCGCCGTCGGGGCCGTGCGGGTCAGACCGTCGCGGAGACGGCCGGAGCGGGCTCGCCGGAGTCCTCGGCGGCCGGGGTCTCGCCCTCCTCCAGGGCGACGTCCTTGGTCTCCTTGCCGAGCAGCAGGGCGACCAGCGTCAGCACGCCCATCGCGGAGAGGTAGACGCCCACCAGCCACGGCGAACCGTCACCGGCCTCCCACAGGGCCACCGCGATGAACGGGGCGACCGCCGCGCCGAGGATCGAGCTGACGTTGTAGGAGATGCCGGAGCCGGTGTACCGGACGCTGGTCGGGAACAGCTCGGGCAGCAGCGCGCCCATCGGGCCGAAGGTCATGCCCATCAGCGAGAAGCCCAGCACCAGCCACAGCACCACGCCCAGCGTGCCCAGGCCGATCAGCGGCACCCAGGCCAGGCCGAAGACCACGATGCCGGCGGTGACGGCGATCAGCGTGCCGCGGCGGCCGTACTTGTCGGCCAGCGGCCCGGAGATCAGGGTGAAGGCGGCGAAGAACAGCACACCGAAGATCAGCATCAGCACGAAGGTGGTGTAGCTGTAACCGAGGCCCGGGACGGCGGCGTCCGTCGGGGTGCGGCCGAAGCTCAGCGAGAAGGTCGTCATCAGGTAGAAGAGGACGTACGTCGCGAGCATGATGAACGTGCCCAGGACCAGCTGCTTCCAGTGGCCGCGGAAAACGGTGGCCAGCGGCAGCTTGCGGACCAGGCCCGCGTCGCGGGTCTTGGCGAAGACGGGCGACTCCACCAGCCGCATCCGCACCCACAGGCCGATCGCGACCATCACCGCGGAGAACAGGAACGGGATCCGCCAGCCCCAGCTGAGGAACGCCTCGGAGGGCTGCGAGGGGTCGGCGCCGGCGGAGGACGGCAGCACCGCGCCGATGATCAGGAACAGGCCGTTGCCGATGATGAAGCCCAGCGGGGCGCCCAGCTGCGGGAAGGTACCGAACAGGGCCCGCTTGCCCTTCGGCGCGTTCTCGGTGGCGATCAGCGCGGCGCCGCTCCACTCACCGCCCAGCGCGAAGCCCTGGGCCAGCCGCATCACCACCAGCAGCGCGGTGGCGACCCAGCCGATCTGCGCGTAGGTGGGCAGCACACCGATCAGGAAGGTCGCGATGCCCATGGTGAGCAGCGAGGCCACCAGCGTTCCCTTGCGGCCGAGCCGGTCGCCGAGGTGACCGAAGATCATCGCGCCGATCGGGCGGGCCACCATCGCCGCGCCGAACACGGCGAACGACGAGAGCAGCGCGGTCGTCGGGTCGTCGCTCGGGAAGAAGAGCGTCGGGAAGACCAGGACGGCGGCGGTCGCGTAGATGTAGAAGTCGTAGAACTCGATCGTGGTGCCGATGAGGCTGGCGATGAGAACGCGCGACCGCGGATTGACGGGTGTCGGGGCGGAGCCTGTGGGGGCGGGGGCTGCTTCGGGCATGTCGTTCTCTCGGGTCTTTCGCACGAGGGGGAAGGCCACCGGCGCCGTCGTCGGCGGCCCGCGCGGCGGAACGCGCCGTTCCGGTGGAAGGGTGCGTTCCGCTCTGCTCCTGCACGATCTCATGCTCGTCTCATTTACCGGCAATGCCGTCTCGTGATGTGAGACCCGGTGACGGCTGCCGGGCAGCTCCCGGCGGGACGGGGACGGGGTCCTTCGGCCGTCACGGAGCGGGATGGGAGGATGACCCCGTGACTCTCCCGACCTCCGTGGACGTCCTCGTCGTCGGCGCCGGCCCGGCCGGCTCCTCCGCCGCAGCCTGGCTGGCCCGCGCCGGCAAGGACGTCCTGCTCACCGACGCCGCGACCTTCCCCCGTGACAAGACCTGCGGCGACGGCCTCACCCCGCGGGCCGTCGCCGAGCTGGTCCGCCTCGGGCTGGAGGACTGGCTGCGCACGCACACCGTCAACCAGGGCCTGCGCGCCCACGGCTTCGGGCAGACCCTGCACCTGCGCTGGCCCGGCGGCACCCTGCCCGACTGGGGCTCCGCCGTCCCCCGCACCGAACTCGACGACCACCTGCGCACCGTGGCCATGAAGAGCGGGGCGGCCGCCCAGGACGGCGTCCGCGCACTGGACGCCGTCATGGAGGGCGGACGGGTGCGGGGCGTGCGGTTCCGGGTGGGCAAGGGCGAGGACGCGCCGGTCGAGACGGTGCTCTGCCGCCGCCTGGTGGTCGCCGACGGCGTGCGCTCCCCGCTCGGCAAGGCGCTCGGGCGCGAGTGGCACCGTGACACGGTCTACGGCGTGGCCGGCAGGTCGTACGTCGCCTCCGACCGGTCCGACGACCCGTGGATCAGCAGCCACCTGGAGCTGCGGGACGAGAAGGGCGCCGCGCTCGCCGGCTACGGCTGGATCTTCCCGCTCGGCAACGGCGAGGTGAACCTCGGCGCGGGCACCCTCGCCACCGCCAGGCGGCCCGCCGACGTCGCGATCAAGCCGCTGATGCGGCACTACGCGCAGCAGTGCCGGGACGGCTTCGGCCTGCGCGGCGAACTGCGCGCCGAGACCTCCGCCCTGCTGCCGATGGGCGGCGCCGTCTCCGGGGTCGCCGGTCCCAACTGGGCACTGATCGGCGACGCCGCGGGCTGCGTGAACCCGCTCAACGGCGAGGGCATCGACTACGGCCTGGAGACCGGGCGGCTGATCGCCGACGTCCTCCAGGAGCACGACGACCTGTCGGCGGTGTGGCCCGGTGTCCTGCGCGGCCACTACGGCGAGGCGTTCTCCGTCGCCCGGCGGCTGGCCGGCCTGGTGACCGTGCCGCGCCTGCTGCCCGCCCTCGGCCCGGTCGGCATGCGCTCCCAGCTGCTGATGCGGCTGGCGCTGCGGTGGATGGGCAACCTGGTGACCGAGGAGGACCGCGACGCGGCCGGCCGCCTCTGGCGCTGGGCGGGCCGCCGCTCGATCTCCCTCGACCACCGGCCCCCGTTCGCGTGAGCGGCGCCCGCCCGCCCGTGGGCGGCGCCCGCACGCCCACCGCCGCGGACCTGCTCGCCCACGAGAAGGACCCCGGCAGGTACGCCGGCACCGAGTTCGACGTCCGCGCCGTCGTGCCCCGGCTGTCCGCCGACCCGGCGGACGCGCCGTGGGGCCGCTTCACGGGCCCGCACGGCCCGGCGGTCGAGGTCCCCGGCCACCTCGCCGGCCTCGCCTCGGCGGACCCCGGGGTCGCGGGCAAGGCGCTGGACGCCCTCTGGGACTCCCTCTGCCACCAGGGCACCGTCCACGCCTCCGCCGCGCTCGCCGCGCCCCACCTGCTGCGGCTGGCGGCCCTTCCGCGGACCCACGACCGGCAGGGCGTCCTCGCCCTGGTCGCGGCCTGCGCCCGGGGCGCCAACGTCCTGAGCCACACCCACGACGTGCTGTGGCTGACCGAGGGCGCCCGGGGCGCCTGGGCGTACGACACCGGCGGCTACCCGGCGAACTGGTCCATGGAAGCCGTCCACACCGCCGTCACCGCCCGGTTCCACGCCCTGGAGCCCCTGCTCGACGACGGCGACCACCAGGTGCGGCTCATGGCGGCGTACACCCTCGCCATGGCCTCCGGGCCCGCCCCGGCGGCCGCCCTGCGCCGCCGGGTGGCGACCGAGGCGGTGCCCTTGGTCGCCGCGAGCCTGGTGCTGGCCGCCGCGCAGCACGCGCACCGGCACGGGGAGGACGCCGCCCCCTGGCTGGACGCCCTCCACCCGGACCCCGCCCGCCCCGCCGAGGTCAGGATCGCCGCCGCCCTCGCCCGGCTCTGCTTCGGACCGGCCCGGACCGCTCCCGAGGCGCTCCGCCCGGTCCTGGCCGGGCTGCCGGACGACGCCGTGCCGCGCTCCCTCGACGAACTGCCCTGGCTGCGGCACGTCGGCCTGGCGGAGGGCGGCCTGCGTCACTACGTCCGCCACGTCCTCGATCCCGCGTACGACCCGCCGCCCCCGCCGGGGGACGAGCCGCCCTTCTGACGCTTCACTTCCGAAGCTCCGCGCAGGGCCCGCGCCCGCCGAGGGCGATGTCGGATTCCTGCCAGCCCCGCCCCCGCCGATGCCGGATGCTGGAGGCATGCGGAACGGAATGCATCTCGACGCGGAGCGCTGTGTGCGGGCCGTGCGGTCGAGGGACGCGCGGTTCGACGGGTGGTTCTACACCGCCGTGCTCAGCACCGGGATCTACTGCCGGCCGAGCTGCCCGGCGATGACGCCAAGGCCCGAGAACATGGTCTTCCACCCCAGCGCCGCCGCCTGCCAGCAGGCCGGGTTCCGGGCCTGCAAGCGCTGCCGCCCCGACACCACCCCCGGCTCGCCGGAGTGGAACGAGCGGGACGACGTCGTCGCCCGGGCCATGCGGCTCATCTCCGACGGCGTGGTGGACCGCGAGGGCGTCCCCGGGCTCGCGGCCCGGCTGGGCTACAGCACCCGGCAGATCGAGCGGCAGCTCCTCGCCACCCTCGGCGCGGGGCCGCTCGCCCTGGCCCGGGCGCAGCGGGCGCAGACGGCGCGGATGCTGATCGAGACCACCGCCCTGAACATGGCCGACGTGGCCTTCGCCGCCGGGTTCGCCTCGGTGCGCAGCTTCAACGAGACCGTGCGCGAGGTCTACGCGCTCACCCCGGGACAGCTGCGCGCCAAGGCGGCCCCCGCCGCCGAGGGCCCGGCCGGCGGGACCCTGTCCCTGCGGCTGCCGTTCCGGGCGCCGCTCAATCCGGACAACCTCTTCGGGCACCTCGCCGCCACCGCGGTGCCGGGCGTCGAGGAGTGGCGGGACGGCGCCTACCGCCGCACGCTGCGCCTGCCGCACGGACACGGCGTGGTCTCTCTGGCGCCGCGTCCCGACCACGTCGCGTGCCGGCTGACCCTGACCGATCTGCGCGACCTCACCGTCGCCATCAGCCGCTGCCGCCGCCTGCTGGACCTGGACGCCGACCCCGTCGCCGTCGACGAGCAGCTGCGCGCCGACCCGGCGCTCCAGCCGTACGTCGACAAGGCGCCAGGCCGGCGGGTGCCGCGCACGGTGGACGAGGCGGAGTTCGCGGTCCGCGCGGTGCTGGGGCAGCAGGTGTCCACGGCGGCCGCCCGTACGCACGCCGCCCGGCTGGTCCTCGCGCACGGCGAGCCGGTCGACGACCCCGAGGGCGGCCTCACCCACCTCTTCCCGTCGCCGGGGGCGCTGGCCGCGCTCGACCCGGAGCGGCTCGCCATGCCGCGCAGCCGCCGGGGGACCCTGACCAACCTGGTGGAACGGCTCGCCGACGGGACGCTGAGGCTGGGGGTGGACAGCGACTGGCCCGAGGCGCGGGCGCGGCTGCTGGAACTGCCGGGCTTCGGGCCCTGGACCGTCGACGTGATCGCGATGCGCGCGCTGGGGGACCCGGACGCGTTCCTCCCCACCGACCTCGGGATCCGCCGCGCGGCCCGGGAGCTGGGCCTGCCGTCCACCCCCGGCGCGCTCACCACGCGGGCCGAGGCGTGGCGTCCGTGGCGGGCGTACGCGGTGCAGTACCTGTGGGCGACCGACAGTCACCCGATCAACTTCCTCCCGGTATGAGGGACTTCGAAGGATGAGAGAGATGAAGCAGCACACGGTGGTGGAGAGCCCCTACGGCGTCCTGACGCTGGTGGCCGACGACGGGGTCCTGTGCGGGCTGTACATGACGGAGCAGCGGCACCGGCCGGGCGAGGAGACGTTCGGCACCCGGGTCGGGGTCGACGAGGAGCCGTTCCCGGCGGCGGTGGAACAGCTCGAGGCGTACTTCGCGGGCGAGCTGCGGGAGTTCGACCTGCCGCTCCGCATGAACGGCACCGCCTTCCAGCGCTCCGTCTGGGAGCGGCTGCGGGCGATCCCGTACGGGGAGACCCGCTCGTACGGGCAGCTCGCGGCGGAGCTGGGCAGCCCCGGCGCCTCGCGGGCCGTGGGGCTCGCCAACGGACGCAACCCGGTGGGGATCATCGTGCCCTGCCACCGGGTGATCGGGGCGGGCGGATCCCTCACCGGGTACGGCGGCGGGCTGGAGCGCAAGGAGCGTCTGCTGGCCTTCGAGCGGGGCGCGGTGCCGCTGCCCGGGTGAGCGGCGGTGAGCGGCCGGTGAGCGGCCGCCGGGGCGGCCGCCCCGGCGCGTCAGGGACGCAGTTGCCGGAGCAGGCGCGGCAGCGCGGTGCCGATGGGCTCGCGGACGACCTCGTCGGCGAGGTCGTCGTACGGGGTCTCCTCCGCGTTGACGATCACCAGCCGTGCCCCGTGGTCGGCGGCCACCCCCGCCAGCCCGGCGGCGGGCTGCACCTGGAGGCTGGTCCCGACGGCGACGAAGACCTCGCAGGCCTTGGTGACCGCCAGGGCCTGGCCGAGCACCTCCGGGTCCAGGCGTTCGCCGAACATGACGGTGCCCGGCTTCAGGACGCCGCCGCAGGCCGCGCAGCGCGGGTCCTCCTCGCCGGCCTCCAGCCGTGCCAGCGCCTCGGACATGGGGCCGCGCACGTGGCAGACCGTGCACACCACGGTGCGCGCGGAGCCGTGCAGTTCCAGGACCTTGCGGTCCGGCATCCCGGCCCGCTGGTGGAGCCCGTCGACGTTCTGGGTGATCACCCGCACCGGCACGCCGGAACGCTCCAGGTCGGTGACGGCCAGGTGCGCGGCGTTCGGCCCGGCCTCGAGGGCCTGCAGGTCGCGGCGCATCCGCCAGGAACGGCGCCGGATCCGCGGGTCGTTCATGTAGTGGTCGTAGGTGACCAGCTTCTCCGCGTCCGGGTCCCGCCGCCACACGCCGTTCGGCCCCCGGTAGTCGGGGATCCCGGAATCGGTGGAGATCCCGGCGCCGCTGAGGATCGCGACGAGCGGGAGGCGGGAGCGGACCGGCGGCGAGGTGGGCGTGGGCATGCGCCCGAGGGTAGGGCGGCGGGGCGCGCCATCGCGATCGGTTAACGGCGGGCGGAGGCCTCAGCCCCGGTCGACCCGGCGGCCGTTCTCCAGCTCCGCCGGACCGGATCCGTCGGCGAGCACGTCCAGGGCCGTCTCCACCCGGCCGAGGGTCGCGCCCAGCAGGTACGCCGGCAGCTCCTCGCGGGGGACCAGGCGCCAGGACAGCAGTTCCTCCTCCTGGAGGCGGATCGCGTCGATCGCTTCCTGGTCCAGCACGCCGCCGTCGTAGAGGTAGGCGACGATCGGCGGGCGGGCCGGTCCCTGGGACCAGTCCACGGCGAGCAGCCGGCCCGGGGCCACGTCGAGGCCGATCTCCTCGGCGGTCTCCCGCCGGGCGCCCTGACGGGGCGTCTCGCCGTCGTCGGACTCCACCGTGCCGCCGGGCAGCGCCCAGCCCTCGCGGTAGTTCGGCTCCAGCAGCAGGACGCGTCCCTGGGTGTCGCGGAAGAGCGTGGCCGCGCCGCACAGGACACGGGGGAGGCCGGCGATGTACGTGGCGTAGGACTCGGCGGTGGAGGTCACCCGGCCAGCCTAGCGAGGCGGACGCGCGACCATGGCGGGTCCGGGCCACCGGCGTCTAGGGTCACTGCGACGGATGCCCGGAACGGAAGCGGAGGCGTTGTGGTGGAGACGGCCCGGCGGAGGCGCGTGCTGATCGCGGCGGACAAGTTCAAGGGGTCGCTCACGGCCGTGCAGGTGGCCGAGCGGGTCGCGGCCGGGCTGCGGCAGGTCGCGCCCGGTGTCACGACGGCCTCGCTGCCGGTGGCGGACGGCGGGGACGGCACGGTCGCCGCCGTGGTGGCCGCCGGGTTCGAACTCCGGGAGGCGCGGGTCACCGGGCCGGTGGGCAACCCGGTCACCGCGGCGTTCGCGGTGCGCGGGGACACCGCCGTGGTCGAGATGGCCGAGGCGAGCGGGCTGCAGCGGCTGCCGGGCGGCACCCTCGCGCCGCTCACCGCCTCCACCCACGGCTCCGGGGAGCTGCTGCGGGCCGCGCTGGACGCGGGCGCGCGGACGGTGGTGTTCGGGGTGGGCGGCAGCGCGACCACGGACGGCGGCGCGGGGATGCTGGCCGCGCTCGGCGCGCGGCTCCTCGACGCGGACGGGAAGGAGCTCGGGCCGGGCGGTGGGGCCCTGGCGGCGCTGGCGTCCGTCGACCTCTCCGGGCTGGACCCGCGGGTGGCCGACGGGACGGTGGAGCTGGTGCTCGCCAGTGACGTCGACAACCCGCTGACCGGGCCCTTCGGCGCGGCGGCGGTGTACGGGCCGCAGAAGGGCGCCTCGCCGGAGGACGTCGCGGCGCTGGACGCCGCGCTCGGACGGTACGCCGCCGTCCTGGAGCACGCCGTCGGACCGCGCGCGCGGGGCCTCGCCCAGGCGCCGGGGGCGGGCGCGGCGGGCGGCCTGGGATTCGCCGCGCTGCTGCTGGGCGCGCGGTTCCGGGCGGGCATCGAGGTGCTGCTGGAGGCCGTGGGGTTCGCGGCGGAACTGGAGCGGGCCGACCTGGTGATCACGGGGGAGGGGTCGCTGGACGCGCAGACCCTGCGGGGCAAGGCGCCGGCGGGGGTCGCGACGGCCGCCGCCGCGGCGGGGGTACCGGTGGTCGCGGTCTGCGGACGCCTCGCGCTCTCCCCCGAGGAACTGCGGGCCGCGGGGATCGAGCGGGCCTACCCGCTCGCAGCGCTGGAGCAGGACGTCGCCCGCAGCGTGGCGAACGCCGGCCCCCTCCTGGAGCGCGTCGCCGCCGGCCTCGCCCACGACTGGCTCGCCCCGGGCTCCTGAGGCGCTGGGCGCCCCGTGCGAGGCGTGGGGCGCCCCGTGGTCAGGACGGCCGGACCTCGCCGGACAGGACGCCGGGGCCCGCACCGGCCCCCGGGAACGCCGACGGCCCCCCGGGCCGGGTGAGGGCTCGGGGGGCCGGTGCGGGCGTGCGGGGCGGCGTGCGGCGCGGCTACTGGAGCTGCGCGGCCCGCGCCTCACGGCGGTTGTCACGGAAGTTGTTCACCCGGCGGGCCGTCGCGAACAGCGGGATCACGGCGCCCAGCACCAGCTGCAGCGCGCAGCCGGTCTGCAGGAGCAGCTCACCGCTCGGCGCACCGGCCGCCCAGGCGACCAGCATGCCCATCGACGCGACGATCCAGACCAGCATCGCCACGGCCGACCGCCCACGCGGCTTGGGGTACTCGACGCGGCTCACCATCAGCCACGCCGTGCCCAGCACCGCCAGCAGCGTGGCGACGAACGGCAGCTCGAGCAGGACGATGGAGACCACCGTCAACGCCCCGAAGGGTGACGGCATGCCCTGGAACGTGCCGTTGGGCACCGTCACGATGGAGAACCGCGCAAGCCGCAGCACCACCGCCAGCAGCACCATGATCGCGGCCAGTGCCGCGACCCGCTGATGCGCGTCGTCGGCGACCATGCCGTACACCAGGACGAAGTAGGCCGGAGCCAGCCCGAAACTGATCAGGTCGGACAGGTTGTCCAGCTCCGCGCCCATCGGCGAGGACCGCAGCTTCCGGGCGACCTGACCGTCGAAGAGGTCGAAGATCGCCGCGGCCAGCATCAGGATCACCGCGGTGGCCGCGCTGTGGCGGGCCATGCCCGTCTCCTGGCTGCCGGTGAGGTGCGGGATCAGGATGCCGGTGGTGGTGAAGTACACCGCCATGAAGCCGCAGGTGGCGTTGCCGAGGGTCAGCGTGTCCGCTATCGACAGACGCAGTGACAGCGGCATCTCCTCGTCCTCGGCCTCGTCGAGGCCGGCACGGGTGGACGCCTGGGGCGCCCAGCCGGTACTCGGATCCTGGTCAGTCGCGGTCAATTCGAGTCACCCCAGCCACGGTCTTCTGGCCGACCTCCACCGCGACCTCCACTCCTGCCGGGAGGTACAGGTCGACGCGCGAGCCGAACCTGATGAGACCGATCCGCTCACCCTGCTCGACCTTGGTCCCCTTGGGGATGTAGGGCACGATGCGGCGGGCCACCGCGCCGGCGATCTGGATCATCTCGATGTCACCGAGCTCGGTGTCGAAGTGCCAGACCACGCGCTCGTTGTTCTCGCTCTCCTTGTTGAAAGCGGGAACGAATCCACCCGGCACGTGCTCGACCGACGTCACGGTGCCGGCCAGCGGCGCGCGGTTGACGTGGACGTTGAGCGGGCTCATGAAGATGGCGACGCGGGTGCGGCCGTCCTTCCAGGGCATGATGCTCTGCACCACGCCGTCGGCGGGCGAGATCACACGGCCCTGCGTGATCTCGCGCTCCGGGTCCCGGAAGAACCACAGCATGCCCGCCGCGAGAGCGGTGGCGGGCACGGCGACGGCCTTGGCCGCGCCGGAACGGCGCGCCCGGAGCAGGCTGAGGGCGGCGGTGGCGACCGTCGGGGCGAGCCACGGCGACGCTCCGCGCGCGAGCCGGGTGCCGGCGAGGCTGTCGCGGTGTGCAGAGGATTGGCTGTGGGGCATGGAAGACCTTCGTAGCGGGAGGGTGCCGCGCTGCAGTTCTTGGGGACGGCGGCTTTCCGGAATCGTACCGGTCAGGCACTACAACTGGGCAAGCCAGAAGCCGAGTCGAGGACCGGGAGCGCTGACGGGGTGTGATCTTCTTCTCGAAGAAAACACCCCGTAGCAGGACAATCGGCCGGGCCGTAACCGGATCTTTCCGGAATCAGCCCTGGAAGCGGTACTCCTCGAGGAGTCTGCGTCCGATGATCATTTTCTGGATTTCTGCGGTGCCTTCACCGATGAGCAGCATCGGAGCCTCTCGGTAGAGGCGCTCGATCTCGTACTCCTTGGAGAAGCCGTAGCCGCCGTGGATCCGGAAAGCATCTTCGACGACCTCCTTGCAGTACTCGCTGGCGAGGTATTTCGCCATGCCTGCCTCGAGGTCGTTTCGCTCCCCGGAGTCCTTTTTGCGGGCTGCATTAACCATCATCGCATGGGCGGCTTCCACCTTGGTGGCCATTTCGGCCAATTTGAACTGGATCGCCTGGTGCTGCGCGATCGGCTTGCCGAAGGTGTGACGCTGCTGGGCGTACTGCACACCCAGTTCGAACGCACGCTGCGCGACGCCGCAGCCACGGGCCGCGACATTCACCCGGCCCACCTCGACGCCGTCCATCATCTGGTAGAAGCCGCGGCCGGTTTTGCCGCCCAGTACCCGATTGGCCGGAATTCGCAGGCCGTCCATGACGAGCTCGGTGGTGTCGACCCCCTTGTAGCCCATCTTGTCGATCTTCCCGGGAATGGTCAGACCGGGAAGGACCTCGCCGAAGCCGGCCGGCTTCTCGACTAGGAAGGTCGTCATCGACCTGTGCGGCGCGGTGCCCTCGGGGTGTCCTTCGTCACTCTTGACCAGAACGGCCACCAAGGTGGAGGTTCCGCCGTTGGTCAGCCACATCTTCTGGCCGGTGAGGAGGAAGTCGTCGCCGTCCCGGACCGCCTTGGAGGTGATGGCCGACACGTCCGAACCGAGCGCGGGCTCCGACATCGAGAAGGCGCCCCGGACCTCGCCCGCCGCCATCCGCGGCAGGAAGTACTCCTTCTGCTCGTCGGTGCCGTGCTGCTTGAGCATGTAGGCCACGATGAAGTGGGTGTTGATGATGCCGGAGACCGACATCCACCCGCGGGAGAGCTCCTCCACGCACAGCGCGTAGGTCAGGAGCGACTCGCCCAGACCCCCGTACTCCTCGGGGATCATCAGGCCGAACAGGCCGAGTTCCTTCAGGCCGTCGACGATCGCCTGCGGGTACTCGTCGCGGTGCTCCAGCTCGGTGGCGACCGGGATGATCTCCTTGTCCACGAACTCCCGGACGGTGGCCAGGATCTCCTGCTGGACCTCGGTGAGACCGTGGGTCCGGGCGAGTCGGCTCATCCCTTGGACTCCTTCTCCTTCAGCTCGGGCCGGCCGGGCTGCTCGCCGCCGCGCTCCTCGATGTACGTCCCGGTCGGCACCATCACCTTGCGGCGGAAGACGCAGACCAGCGTGCCGTCCTGCTTGTAGCCCTTGGTCTCCACGTACACGATGCCGCGGTCGTTCTTCGACTTCGACGGCCACTTGTCGAGCACGGTGGTCTCGCCGTAGAGCGTGTCGCCGTGGAAGGTCGGCGCCACGTGCTTGAGCGACTCGATCTCCAGGTTGGCGATCGCCTTGCCCGAGACGTCCGGCACCGACATGCCGAGCAGCAGCGAGTAGATGTAATTGCCCACCACGACGTTCTTGCCGAAGTCGGTCGTCTTCTCCGCGTAGTTGACGTCCATGTGGAGCGGGTGGTGGTTCATGGTGAGGAGACAGAACAGGTGGTCGTCGTACTCGGTGACCGTCTTGCCCGGCCAGTGCTTGTACGTCGCCCCGACCTCGAACTCCTCGTAGGTGCGCCCGAACTGCATCGGCTCAGCCCTCCGGGATCTCGAACTTGCTGGTGCGCTTCATGCCGGCCGCGCGGCCCTTGCCCGCGATGACCAGCGCCATCTTCCGGCTGGCCTCGTCGATCATCTCGTCGCCGAGCATCGCCGAGCCCTTCCTGCCGCCCGCGTCCGAGGTGCACCAGTCGTACGCGTCCAGGATCAGCTCGGCGTGGTCGTAGTCCTCCTGGGTGGGGGAGAAGACCTCGTTGGCGGCGTCCACCTGGCCCGGGTGCAGCACCCACTTGCCGTCGAAGCCGAGGGCCGCGGCACGCCCGGCCACCTCGCGGAAGCCGTCCACGTTGCGGATCTGCAGGTAGGGGCCGTCGATCGCCTGGAGGTCGTTGGCGCGGGCCGCCATCAGGATCTTCATCAGGATGTAGTGGTAGGCGTCGGCGCCGTAGCCCGGCGGCTGCTCCCCGACCACCAGCGACTTCATGTTGATGGAGGCCATGAAGTCGGCGGGGCCGAAGATGATGGTCTCCAGCCGCGGCGAGGCCTCGGCGATCGCGTTGACGTTGTTGAGGCCCTGCGCGTTCTCGATCTGCGCCTCGATGCCGATCCGCCCGACCTCGAAGCCCATCGTCTTCTCGATCTGGGTGAGCAGCAGGTCCAGCGCCACGACCTGCTCGGCGTTCTGCACCTTGGGCAGCATGATGCAGTCCAGGTTCGGGCCGGCGCCCTCGACGACCGTCACCACGTCGCGGTAGGTCCACTCCGTGGTCCAGTCGTTGACCCGCACCACCCGGGTCTTGCCCGTCCAGTCACCCTCGTTGAGGAACTTGACGATGGTGTGCCGGGCCTCCGGCTTGGCCAGCGGCGCGCAGGCGTCCTCCAGGTCCAGGAACACCTGGTCCGCGGGCAGGCCCTGGGCCTTCTCCAGGAAGCGCGGGTTGGAGCCGGGGACCGCCAGGCAGGAGCGCCGGGGGCGCAGGCGGTTCACGGACGGCTGGGGCGCGGTCATGCGGGGACCTCCAGGGGGTCGAGCTTGTGTGCCTTGCGGATCTCGTCGACGATACGGCCGATGATCCCGGTGATGTCGAAGTCCTTCGGGGTGAACACCGCGGCCACTCCGGCGGCCCGGAGCTCCTCGGCGTCCGCCCCCGGAATGATGCCCCCCGCGATCACCGGAATGTCGTCCGCCCCGGCCGTACGCAGCCGGTTCAGGACGTCGGGCACCAGCTGGGCGTGCGAGCCGGACAGGATGGACAGGCCGACCGCGTGCACGTCCTCGGCGAGGGCCGCGTCCACGATCTGCTCCGGCGTCAGCCGGATGCCCTGGTAGACCACCTCGAAGCCGGCGTCGCGGGCCCGCACGGCGATCTGCTCGGCGCCGTTGGAGTGCCCGTCCAGGCCCGGCTTGCCGACCAGGAAGCGGAGCTTGCCGACCTCCAGGTCGCGGGCGGTGGCCTCGACCCGGCGGCGCACCTCGGCGAGCCCGGTGCCGTCCTCGGCGGCCACCGCCACCGGGGCGGACGAGACGCCGGTGGGTGCCCGGTACTCACCGAACACCTCGCGCAGCGCTCCCGCCCACTCCCCGGTGGTCGCCCCCGCACGGGCGCATTCGAGGGTGGCTTCCATCAGGTTGTCCTTGCCGCGCGCCGCCTGCTTCAGTCGCTCCAGCGCCTTGCACGGGCGCGGGTGGTTGAACGGCGGCTGGTAGCGGGTGTCCCGCCAGGCCTGCAGCGAGGCGATCACCCGGGCCTCGACGGCCGGGTCGACCGTCTGGATCGCCGTGTCCAGGTCCGCGGTGAGCGGGCTGGGCTCGGTCGACTCGAAGACGTTCACGCCGACGATCCGGTCGTGGCCGGCCTCGATCCGCGCCCGGCGCTCCGCGTGCGAGGCGACCAGCTGGGACTTGAGGTAGCCCGACTCCACGGCGGCCATCGCGCCGCCCATCTCCTGGATCCGGTCCATCTCCGCCCAGGACGCCTCGACCAGCTCGGCGACCTTGGCCTCGATCACCGTCGAGCCCTCGAAGATGTCCTCGTACTCCAGCAGGTCGCTCTCGTAGGCGAGGACCTGCTGGATGCGCAGCGACCACTGCTGGTCCCAGGGCCGGGGCAGCCCCAGCGCCTCGTTCCAGGCCGGCAGCTGCACGGCGCGGGCCCGGGCGTCCTTGGAGAGGGTGACGGCCAGCATCTCCAGGACGATCCGCTGGACGTTGTTCTCGGGCTGCGCCTCGGTCAGGCCGAGCGAGTTGACCTGGACGCCGTACCGGAAGCGGCGCTGCTTGGGGTTCTCGATGCCGTACCGCTCCCGGGTGACGCGGTCCCAGATGCGGGTGAAGGCCCGCATCTTGCACATCTCCTCGACGAAGCGGACGCCGGCGTTCACGAAGAACGAGATCCGGGCGACCACGTCGCCGAACTTCTCCTCGGGCACCTGGCCGCTGTCGCGGACCGCGTCCAGCACGGCGATCGCGGTGGACATCGCGTAGGCGATCTCCTGGACCGGGGTGGCTCCCGCTTCCTGGAGGTGGTAGCTGCAGATGTTGATCGGGTTCCACTTCGGCATGTGGGTGACCGTGTAGGTGATCAGGTCCGTGGTCAGCCGGAGGGAGGGCCCGGGCGGGAAGACGTGGGTGCCCCGGGAGAGGTACTCCTTGACGATGTCGTTCTGGGTGGTGCCCTGGAGGGCGGAGACGTCCGCGCCCTGCTCCTCGGCGACCACCTGGTAGAGCGCCAGCAGCCACATGGCCGTGGCGTTGATGGTCATCGAGGTGTTCATCTTCTCGAGGGGGATGTCCTCGAAGAGACGGCGCATGTCACCGACGTGGGCCACCGGGACGCCGACCCGGCCGACCTCGCCGCGGGCGAGGACGTGGTCGGAGTCGTAGCCGGTCTGGGTCGGCAGGTCGAACGCCACCGACAGGCCGGTCTGCCCCTTGGCGAGGTTGCGCCGGTACAGCTCGTTGGACGCCTCGGCGGTGGAGTGGCCGGCGTAGGTACGCATCAGCCACGGACGGTCCTTCTGACGCTCTGACATGGCCTCTGCCTCAGATGTTCCGGAAGCGGTTGATGGCGTCGATGTGCTGGGCGCGCATCTCGTGGTCGCGGACGCCCAGGCCCTCCTCGGGGGCCATGCACAGCACACCGACCTTGCCCTGGTGCAGGTTGCGGTGGACGTCGTAGGCCGCCTGGCCGGTGTCCTCCAGGGAGTACGTCCTCGAGAGCGTCGGGTGGATCTTCCCCTTGGCGATCAGGCGGTTGGCCTCCCACGCCTCCCGGTAGTTGGCGAAGTGCGAGCCGATGATGCGCTTGAGCGACATCCACAGGTACCGGTTGTCGTACTGGTGCATGTAGCCCGAGGTGGAGGCGCAGGTGGTGATGGTGCCGCCCTTGCGGGTGACGAAGACCGAGGCGCCGAAGGTCTCCTTGCCGGGGTGCTCGAAGACGATGTCGATGTCCTCGCCGCCGGTGAGCTCGCGGATGCGCTTGCCGAAGCGCTTCCACTCCTTCGGGTCCTGGGTGTTCTCGTCCTTCCAGAACCGGTAGTCCTCGGCGGCGCGGTCGATGATCAGCTCGGCGCCCATGCTCCGGCAGATCTCCGCCTTCTCCGGCGAGGAGACCACGCAGATCGGGGTGGCGCCGCCGGCCAGCGCGAACTGGGTGGCGTAGGAGCCGAGGCCGCCGCTGGCGCCCCAGATCAGGACGTTGTCGCCCTGCTTCATGTTGGCGCCGTTGGCGGAGACCAGCTGCCGGTAGGCGGTGGAGTTGACCAGGCCCGGGGAGGCCGCTTCCTCCCAGGACAGGTGCGCCGGCTTGGGCATCAGCTGGTTGGACTTGACCAGGGCGATCTCGGCGAGGCCGCCGAAGTTGGTCTCGAAGCCCCAGATCCGCTGCTCCGGGTCGAGCATGGTGTCGTTGTGGCCGTCGGAGGACTCCAGCTCGACGCTCAGGCAGTGTGCGACGACCTCGTCGCCGGGGGTCCAGGCGTTGACGCCGGGACCGGTGCGCAGGACTACGCCCGCCAGGTCGGAACCGATGATGTGGTACGGCAGGTCGTGGCGCTTGGCCAGGTCGCTGACCCTGCCGTAGCGCTCCAGGAAGCCGAAGGTCGACAGCGGCTCGAAGATCGACGTCCACACCGAGTTGTAGTTGACCGAGGACGCCATGACGGCCACCAAGGCCTCGCCCGGGCCGAGTTCGGGCAGCGGGACCTCGTCGAGGTGCAGCGACTTGCGGGGGTCCTTGTCCCGGGTGGCGAGCCCCGCGAACATCTCGGTCTCGTCCTTGTGCACGGTGATCGCGCGGTACGACTCGGGGAGCTCGATGGCGGCGAAGTCCTCGGACGAGGCGTTCTGCGACTGGATCGCGTCCAGGATGTCCTTCACGGTCACGGTGTTGCCTCCGGCGACGGGCGCCCGCTCGATCGAGGGCGCAGAGGGTACGTCGTGCTGGTGCTGATGGGGTGGTTGCCGTCGGTTCGGCGGGTGGTGCGGCGGCGCGTTGTGGCGCGTGGGATGCCTGTGACGCAGGCGTCCGGACGCGTAGGGCAGCGCCCTGCGGGGACATCCGCCACACCTCGGGTTCGCGGTGCGGCGGCCGTCCGGACACCCACAACGTATGGCACGGTGTGACCGTTGACAAGGCACTGAGTGCCACTAATTGCGCTCAGCTGAAATAAGAGGCCCGCAGACGAGCGATGATCGATCAGCGGAGCCCAGCCGGGAGTCTCGATCGATGATCGATCAGTATTTCCAAGGTGGCCGGGGGTTCGGAGCATGTTCCGGAGATCGTCGGCGGAGGTTGGCCGGAGTGCTCCACACTCGGCCCGGATCCTTCCGGCCACTCCAGAATCGAGTGAGTAGATGACACTCCGTGCCACCCATCCCCGTCCCGGTCGACGCGGTGTGCTGGCCGCCGCCGTCGGAGCGCTCGGCGGCGCTCTCGGTGCCGCCCCGGCCGTCGCCACCCCGGCCGTCACCGCTCCCGCCGCCGTGCCGTCCGCCCGGCCGGTCCCGGTTCGGGTGCTCACCTTCAACATCCACCACGGTGCGGGCACCGACGGCGTCTTCGACCTGGACCGGGTCGCGCGGGTGATCGAGGGGACCGACGCCGACGTCGTCGGACTCCAGGAGGTGGACCGGTTCTGGGGCGCGCGCAGCGGATGGACCGACGTGGCGGCCGAACTCGGTCGGCGGCTGGGGATGTGGCACGTCTTCGGCGCCAACCTCGACCTCGACCCGCCCGCCGAGGGCGCGCCCCGCCGCCGGTACGGCACGGCGGTCCTCACCCCGTGGCCCATCCTGTCCTGGCGGAACACCCCGCTGCCCAAGCTGGCCGGACACGAGCAGCGTGGGCTGCTCCGGGCGGAGATCCAGGTGCGGGGCGCCCGGCTGCGGTTCGCCGGCACCCACCTCCAGCACGACAACAGCCCCGAGCGGCAGCTGCAGGCCGCCAGCGTCCGTGAGCTGCTCGGCGACGACGCCCGTCGCACCGTGCTGGCCGGCGACCTGAACGCCCTGCCGGACGCGCCGGAGACCGGCGTCCTGACCGACTTCCTGACCGATGCGTGGGGCGCCGCGGGGGAGGGGGACGGGTTCACCTACGGCTCGCTCGATCCGCACGCCCGGATCGACTACCTGATGGCCTCCGCCGACGTCCGGGTCGTCAGGGCCGCCGTGGTCGGCCTGGACCCGGGTGCCTCCGACCACCTCCCGGTCCTCGCCGACCTCCTGGTCGGGCCGGGCGTCCACTGAGCACGGTGGGGCCGTCCGCGGGAAGGCCCTGCCGGGGCGCTCAGGCGCGGTCCCGCAGGGCCTTCTCGATGGTGTGCATGATCTCGTCCAGCGGGGCGTCGACGCGGGCGACGGTGACCAGGACCTCGCCGGAGGCGGAGACCGACGCCGCGTCCGGCGACCCCTGCCCCGCGTCCTCCCGGCCCGCCCCGATGCCGCGGCCGAACGTCCGCCGGACGATGGCGAAGGCGTGGTCGAGCTGCCGCTCCACGTCGCCCTGACCGTCCGCCCGCAGCCACCGCCGCAGTACGTGGTTGTGGGCCGTCACGACCGCGGACGCCGCCACCTCCGCGAGCAGCGGGTCGTCGTTGGCGTCGTCGGCGTGCGCCTTCTCGTCGAAGTGGCCCAGCAGGTAACGGGTGAACAGCCGCTCGTAGCGGGCCACCGAGGCGATCTCCGCCTCGCGCAGCGTCGGCACCTCCCGGGTCAGCCGGTAGCGGGCCACCGACACCTCGGGGTGGGCCGCGTACATCCGCATGACCTCCTTGATGCCACGGCACACCGTGTCCAGCGGGTGCTCGTGCGCCGGAGCCGCCTTCAGCACGGCCTCGGCCCGGACCAGGGTGTCGTCGTGGTCCGGGAAGATCGCCTCCTCCTTGGAGCGGAAGTGGCGGAAGAAGGTGCGGCGGGCCACGCCGGCGGCCGCGGCGATCTCGTCGACGGTGGTCGCCTCGTACCCCTTGGTGGCGAACAGTTCCATGGCCGCCGCCGCCAGTTCACGGCGCATCTTGAGCCGCTGGGCGGCCGCCCGGCTGCCCGCGGTGCTCTCCGGGGCGTCGGCCGCGGCGGGGGTACGTGTCGACTTGGCGGGGTGGGACATGCCCTGAACGTACTCCATCGGCGCGCCCCGATGTGCACGTCCCGGGCTTCCCCGGCCCGCGACGGCCGGAGAAGCCCCGCGCGTCCCGCCCGTCCCGCCCGTCCCGCCCGTCTTGGCAGGGCCGGCAGGGCCGGGCGCCGCCGGACCGGGTGCCGCCGGGCCGGGCGGCGGGAAGCCGGGCCGGTCCAGGAGGCCGCCCCAGTCCCCGGGGGACTTCCCGTCCCCCGGGGCGCGGCCGGCGCCGGAGCGGGACCCGGCACCGGAGGGAGGTCCGGCGCCGGGGCGGGGCTCAGCGGCGGGCATATTCGCGGAAGCCGCGGCCCGTCTTCCGGCCCAGGCAGCCTGCGGCCACCAGGTGCTCCAGGAGCGGCGCCGGGGCCAGTCCCGGGTCGCGGAACTCGCCGTGCAACACCTTCTGGATGGCCAGCGAGACGTCCAGGCCGACGACGTCCAGCAGCTCGAAGGGGCCCATCGGGTAGCCGCCGCCCAGCTTCATCGCGGCGTCGATGTCGTCCAGCGTCGCGTAGTGCTCCTGGACCATCCGGACCGCGTTGTTGAGGTACGGGAACAGGAGCGCGTTGACGATGAAGCCCGCCCGGTCCCCGCAGTCCACCGGGTGCTTGCGGATCCTCGCGCAGACCTCGTGGACGGTGGCGTGCACGTCGTCGCCGGTGAGCACCGTGCGGACGACCTCGACCAGCTTCATCGCCGGGGCCGGGTTGAAGAAGTGCATGCCGATCACGTCCTGCGGCCGGGAGGTGGCCCGTGCGCAGGCCACCACCGGCAGCGAGGAGGTGGTCGTGGCCAGCACCGCGCCGGGCTTGCAGACCTTGTCCAGGGCGGCGAACAGCTGCCGCTTGACCTCGAGGTCCTCGGCGACCGCCTCCACCGCCAGGTCGACGTCGGCGAAGGCGTCGTAGGTGCCGGCCGGGGTGATCCGGTCCAGGGTCCGCGCCGCGGCCTCGGCCGTCATCCGGCCCTTGTCCACCGACCGGGCGAGCGACTTGCCGATCCGCGCCCGGGCGGCCGCCGCCTTCTCCTCGCTGCGGGCCGCGATCACCACGTCGTAGCCGGCCTTCGCGAACACCTCGGCGATGCCGGACGCCATGGTGCCGGAGCCCGCCACACCCACCGAGCGCACCGGGCGGCCGGAGCCGGCGTCGGCGTCGTGGCGCGGGGTGAGGGCGTCCGGGACGACGGTGGCGGAGCCGGGCGCCTCGTAGGTGTAGAAGCCCCGGCCCGACTTCCGGCCGTTGAGGCCGGCGTCGCTGAGCTGGCGGAGGATCGGCGCGGGGGCGTGCAGCCGGTCGCGGGACTCCTGGTACATGGCGTCCAGCACGGTGCGGGCGGTGTCGACGCCGATCAGGTCCAGCAGGGCCAGCGGCCCCATCGGCAGGCCGCAGCCGAAGCGCATCGCCGCGTCGATGTCCTCACGGGAGGCGTACCGGGACTCGTACATCGCGGCGGCCTGGTTGAGGTAGCCGAACAGCAGGCCGTCGGCGACGAAACCGGGCCGGTCGCCCACCTTCACCGGCTCCTTGCCCAGCTCGACCGCCAGGTCGGTGACGGCGGCGACCGCGCCCGGGGCGGTGAGCACCGAGGAGACCACCTCGACCAGCTTCATCGCGGGGGCCGGGTTGAAGAAGTGCAGGCCCAGCACCCGCTCCGGGCGCGCCGAGTCGGCGGCCAGGCGGGTCACCGACAGGGCGTTGGTGCCGGTGGCCAGGATCGCGTCCGGGCGGACGATGCCGTCCAGGGCGCGGAAGATGCGCTGCTTGAGGTCGTACGACTCGGGAGCCACCTCGATCACCAGGTCCGCGGGAGCGGCGTCGGCGAGGTCGCCGGAGGTGCGCAGCCGGCCCAGGACCAGCGCCCGCTCCGGCTCCGTCAGCTTGCCCTTGGCGACGGAACGGGCGGTGGAGGTCTCGAGCGAGGCGACGGCGCGGGCCGCGGCCTGCGGGCTGGTGTCGATGCCGACGACCTCGCGGCCGGCCCGGGCCAGGATCTCGGCGATGCCGGAGCCCATGGTGCCCAGGCCCACCACGGCGACGGTGCGGAGGGTGGAGGCGCTGTCGGAACGGGACAGGGAAGAGGGAGCGGCCATGACGGACTCCAGGAAGGCGTGAGGTGACGGCTGGAACGCACGCCGACGGCGACGAAGGCCAAGGGGCGTGCGGAGGTGAGAGTTGGCGAGCCGGCAGCGATATGCCGGTCCGTGCCGGTGCCGACCGGTCCTGTCCCGGAACCGGGTCGTACGGGGCGATGCTGCGGTACCGCGGTACCGAACCGACTGCACCCGCGGCGGCTGCGTCACCAGGCCGCTGCGAGGGAATGCGAGGGGGTGCTCGCTCGTATGAGCTTAACTCCTGAGTAGTGAGCGCGCCAGACCGTGTGGGGCGTCGCGATGTGTGATCCGGCTCCCATGCGCGGGGGTGATTTGCGTAGGCTTGGCCGGGTGAACGACGACGAGGGTCAACTCGCCCTGCTGGAACACCGGTTGCGGTCCGAGTCGGGGGGAGGGTTCGCCCACCGGCGGCTGGCGTCCACGGCCGGCCCCGCGGAGCTCGCGGAGCTGCTCGGCGAGCCGGGACACCCGTTGTGGGCGCGGGAGTTGGCTGCGTTCCGGCTCGGACTCGCGGGGGACGGGCGGGCGTTCGAGCCGCTGGTGCTGCTGCTCAACCACCGGGACCCGCCGCGGTGCGCCTCGGCGGCCTACGCGCTGGCGCGGCTGGGCGATCCGCGGACCGCGCGGGCGGCGGCGGCGCTCGCCACCAACGAGCTGCGGGTCGGGTACGCGCTCCACCCGGTGCGGCTGCTGGTGGCGCTGCGCGCGCCGGAGGCGGTCCCGGCCCTGGTCGCGGTGCTGGAGCGGCGGCTGGCGGCGGAGCGGGACCCGCACCGGGAGGTGGCCCTCGCCTGCGCGGAGGGCCTCGGCGAGCTCGGGGATCCCCGGGGGCGGGCGGTGCTGGAACGGGCGCTGGCCTGCGGCCGTGACGACCTGGCCGCGGCCGCCGGCGCCGCGCTTCAGGCGCTCGGCGGGCCGCCCGGTGAGCGGCGGACGTAGCGGACCTCGGGGATCGCGGCTCCGTCCACGATGAACGGCTCCTGCGTGCCGTCGGGGGTGAAGCCGTGGTGAGCGTAGAACCGGCGGGCCGGGGTGTTGCCCTTCACGACCCAGACGCAGGTGGTTCGCCCGGCGGGCAGGCAGTGGCGCAGCAGGGCGCTGCCGATGCCAGTGCGGTGGTGGGCGGGGTCCACGTAGAGGGCGTACACCTCGGAGCCGGGCCCGGCGTCGCGGTTCGGTCCCAGGCAGGCCCACCCGGCGACCCGGCCGCCGTGTTCGGCGACGAGGTTGACGACGCCGGGGCCGGCGCCGGTGAGCAGCTTCCGGTGCCGCTTCGCCGCGGCGGCGGGGTCCATCCGGTCCAGGTACGGCTGGGGTACCAGGCCGCGGTAGGCGTGCCGCCACCCCGCGATGCGTATCTCCGCCACGCGGGCGCAGTCCGCGACCCTCATCTCTCTGACCATCCGCCCATCCTGCCGTCCCCCGGCTCCGGTGCTACGGGATTTTCCGGCCCTCGCCACTTCACCCCGGCACCGGGGCTCCGCCCGGGCCCCGGCGACCACCGGTGCGGGGGTCGCGCGGTGCACCGGGCGCGGCGGGTTCGGGGTGGTGTTCGCGCGGTTGCCCGCGTCGCTTCGCGGCGCGGCGCGCGGGTGGCATGACGGGTTCGCGCCCGCGCGGGCGCAGCCGGTCGGCTGTGCCCGCGCGGGGGGACGTCAGCGGCGGGGGAGGGGCCAGGGGTGGGGCGGTGTGGCGTGGCGGGTGGAGTCGAGGGCCGGCTTGGGGGCGGGGAGGGAGGGACAGGTGGCGTCCGCGTCGCCGGCGGAGCGGCGCGGGACCGTGCCGTCGGTGAGGTACGCGGCGAGGTGCCGGTCGAGACAGGCGTTGCCGGCCAGCGTCACCCCGTGGTTGCCGCCGCCCTCCTCCACGACGAGCGAGGACCCCCGCAGCAGCCGGTGGGTCCGCACCGCACCGGCGTACGGCGTCGCCGCGTCCCCCGTCGCCTGGAAGATCAGCACCGGCGGCGCCTTGTCGTTGGCGACGTCCACCGGCTGCCGCAGCCCGTCCACCGGCCAGAAGGCGCACGGGGCGTTGTACCAGGCGTTGCTCCAGGTCATGAACCGGGCCTTCTCGTGCACCGCCCAGTTGTCGGCACGCCACGTGCCCCAGTCCCGGGGCCAGGCCGCGTCCCGGCACATCACCGCCGTGTAGACGCTGTAGCTGTTGTCCCCGGAGGCGTCCACCGCGCCGACGGCACGGTAGGCCTCGACCAGCGGGCCGGTCTCGCCCTTCACCGAGTAGGCGGAGAACGCCCGGGCCAGCAGCGGCCAGTAGCCGTTCTGGTAGCCGCCGGGAAGGAAGAGGTCCTCGAGCTCGGCGGGTCCGACCACGCCCTGGGCCGGCTTCCCGGCGAGCGCCGCGCGCATCGCGTACCACCTGGCCTCCACCCGCGCCGGGTCCGTGCCCAGGCCGTAGACCTTGTCGTGCCGAGCCACCCAGGTCATCAGGGCGCGGTGCCGCTCCTCGAAGGCGATGTTCTGCTGGAGGTTGTTCTCGTACCAGACGCCGGTGGGGTCGACCACCGAGTCCAGCACCATCCGCCGCACCCGGTCGGGGTGGAGCCTGGCGTAGACCGCGCCGAGATAGGTGCCGTAGGAGTAGCCGAAGTAGTTGATCTTCTTGGCGCCGAGCGCGCGCCTGATCACCTCCAGGTCCTTGGCCGCGCTCACCGTGTCGATGTACGGAAGCAGGTCGCCGTGCTTCCCGCCGCACGCGGCGGCGAAGGCGCGGGCCCGCCGGAGGTTGGTCTCCTCCAGGGCGGGCGTGGCCGGCACCGTGTCGGGGCGGACCGGGCGGGAGTGGCCCGGCAGGCAGTCGAGGGCGGGGCGCGACCTGCCGACCCCCCGGGGGTCGAAGCCGACGACGTCGTAGCGGGCGGCGACGTCCTTGGGGAGGGAACCGGCGACGAAGCCGGTGAGGTCGACTCCGCTGCCCCCGGGACCGCCCGGGTTCACCAGCAGGGGGCCGAGCGACGTCTTCGCGGTGTGCGGGACGCGGGCGAGCGCGATGGTGATCTTCCGGCCGCCCGGGTCGGCGTGGTTCAGCGGCACCTGGACCGTGGCGCACTGGAGCGTCGGGGCCTGCTCGGTCGCGCACTTCTTCCAGGCCGGCCGGGCCACGCCCTGCGGGGCGGGCCCCGGCGCCGCCTGGGCGGGCGGTACGGAGGTGAGGGCCGAGGCCAGCGCGACGGCGGTGCCGCAGAGGGCGGCGGCGCGTTTCTTCATCCGGTCTCCCCGGGGTCGGCGGGCCGTGCGTGCCACGGTCCAGGGCGCATCGTGCCGCCGATCGGGGGAGAAAGAACGCGTTTCGGGTGAAGATGACCCCTTCGGGTCGTGTGGATGCCGCCGGGCGGGGCACGTGCGGCGCCCGGGCCGGCCGTGTCAGAGCAGCGAGAGCTGCACCGGCCCCTCGGTCTCCGGGGCGGGACGCGGGGAGGGGATGCGGCGGCGGGCCGCGCCGCTCTCGGGGCCGATGCCGTACTCGCGGGCCAGTTCGTGCACCTGGCGGGTGATCTGCCGCTGGTACCAGGTCGGCGCGTAGGCCCCGCCCGCGTACATCCGCTCGTACCGCGCGACCAGCCCCGGGTGGTGCTCGGCCAGCCAGGCCATGTACCACTCGCGCGCCCCCGGCCGCAGATGCAGGACCAGCGGGGTCACCGAGGTGGCGCCGGCCTCGGCGATCGCCCGGACGGTGGCGCGGAGCTGTTCGGGCCGGTCGCCGAGGAAGGGGATCACCGGCGCCATGAGAACCCCGCACCCGATGCCGCGCCCGGAGAGGGTGCGGACCACGTCCAGCCGGCGCTCCGGTGCGGGAGTGCCTGGTTCCACCGTGCGCCACAGGTCCCGGTCGACGAAGCCGACCGAGACGTTGACGCCCACGTCGGTCACCTCGGCGGCCTGCTCCAGGAGAGGGAGGTCGCGCAGGATCAGGGTGCCCTTGGTGAGGATGGAGAACGGGTTGGCGTGGTCGCGCAGCGCGGCGATGATCCCCGGCATCAGCCGGTAGCGCCCCTCGGCCCGCTGGTAGCAGTCCACGTTGGTGCCCATGGCGATGTGCTCGCCGTGCCAGGTCCGTGACGCCAGCTTGGCGCGCAGCAGTTCGGGGGCGTTCACCTTCACCACGATCTGCGAGTCGAACCCCAGGCCGGTGTCCAGGTCCAGATAGCTGTGGGTCTTGCGGGCGAAGCAGTAGACGCACGCGTGCGAGCAGCCCCGGTAGGGGTTGACCGTCCATTCGAACGGCATCCGGGAGGCGCCCGGTACCCGGTTGACGATGGAGCGTGCCCGGATCTCGTGGAAGGTGATGCCGCGGAATTCGGGGGTGTCGAAGGTGCGGGTGGTCACCGAGTCCGCCCCGAACAGGGCGGGGTCCCTCTGCTCGGACTCCGGCGTGAGGTTCTCCCAGCGCATTGCAGGCCTCGCTTGTCGGTCGTTTCGGACAGCGATAATAGAACACGTGTTCCCTTGATCGTGCGAACGGCACCTCTCGACCCCGCCGGGCCGTCGATTTGGCGGGGGTGGGCCGGGGTGGTTTGCTGGCGCCGGATCGGCTGGACCCTAGAGCTGGAGGAAGCAATGGCGCAGGTGGAGGCCACGACCGAGCGGGTCGTCGCGGCGAACGCGCAGCAGGTGTACGCCGCCCTGGCGGACTACGAGGGCACCCGGGCGAAGCTGCTGCCCGAGCAGTTCAGCGAGTACGAGGTGCGGGAGGGCGGCAAGGGCGCGGGCACCCTGGTCCACTGGAGGCTTCAGGCGACCGAGAAGCGCGTGCGGGACTGCCTGCTGGAGGTGACCGAGCCCTCCTCCGGGGAGCTCCGCGAGAAGGACCGCAACTCCTCCATGGTCACCACCTGGCGGGTCACCCCGGCCGGCGAGGGCAGGTCGCGGGTGGTCGTCACCGCCGTCTGGAACGGCGCCGGCGGGATCGGCGGCTTCTTCGAGAGGACCTTCGCGCCCAAGGGCCTGGCCCGGATCTACGACGCCGTGCTGGCGCGGCTGGCCTCCGAGGTCGAGTGACGCGGGTCCCCGCACCCGCGGGCCGGCACCCGAGGGCCGGCACCCGCGGGTCCCCCGGCCCGCGGGTGCCGGCCCGGCCGGAGGGGATCCCCTCCGGCCGGGCCGGACGGTCAACACCCCACCGTCACAACCCTGTTGGTCTCACCGTTTCGAGTGACTTGCGTAACCGGAATCCTTTGCTGCCGTTCGCCTGGTGACGTGCGACGAACGGGAGGGCGCAAGTGGGCGTGACGGGCGGGACCGCTCTGCTGCGGGACGAGACCGGGGGACCGCCGGCGCCGGAGGACGCGGACACCGTCCCCCTCCCCGCGGTGCGGGACTCCGCCGGGACGGGCCCGCGGCTGACCCCGCGCGGCGTCCGGCTGGTCTTCGCGGGGCTGATGCTCGCCCTGCTGCTCGCGGCGCTCGAGCAGATGATCGTCGCCACCGCGCTGCCACGGATCGTCGGCGACCTCCAGGGCATGGACAAGATGTCCTGGGCGATCACGTCCTACCTGCTGACCTCCACCGTGGTGCTGCCGGTCTACGGCAAGCTCGGCGACCTCTTCGGCCGCAAGGGCGTCTTCCTCTTCGCGATCGTCGTCTTCGTCGTGGGCTCCGCGGCCTGCGGGCGGGCGGAGACGATGGACCAGCTGATCGCGTTCCGCGCGGTGCAGGGGATCGGCGCGGGCGGCCTGATGATCGGCGTGCAGGCGATCATCGCGGACATCGTGCCGTCGCGCGAGCGCGGCCGCTACATGGGCCTGATCGGCGCCGCCTTCGGCCTGGCGTCGGTGGCGGGACCGCTGCTCGGCGGGTACTTCACCGACCACGTCTCATGGCGCTGGTGTTTCTACTTCAACGTCCCGTTCGGCCTGGTCACCCTGGTCGTGGTGGCCTTCGTGCTCAAGCTGCCCAAGCCCGCCGTCCGGCCCCGGCTGGACGTCCTCGGCACCGTGCTGCTGGCCACCGCCTCGACCTGCCTGGTGCTGCTGACCAGCTGGGGCGGCACCGAGTACGCCTGGGGCTCCCGCGAGATCCTCGGCCTGGCCGCGGGTGCCGTGCTCTCCTCGGCGCTCTTCGTGGTGGCCGAGCGGTTCGCGGCCGAACCCCTCATCCCGCTGCGGCTGTTCCGGGACTCCGTCTTCAACGTCACGGCCCTGGCCGGCATGGTGGTCGGCATCGCGCTGTTCGGCGCGGCCAGCTACCTGCCCAGCTACCTCCAGATGGTCGACGGGGCCACCGCCACCGAGTCCGGCCTGCTGATGCTGCCCATGATGGGCGGGGTGGTGGGAGCCTCCGTCGTCTCGGGGCAGCTGATCAGCCGCACCGGCCGCTACCGGATCTACCCGATCCTCGGCGGCCTCCTCTCCGCCGTCGGCATGTTGCTGCTGTCGTTCCTGGACACCGGCACCGGGCGGGTCACCTACAGCGTCTGGATGTTCGTGCTGGGGGCGGGCATCGGCCTGGTGATGCCCGTCCTGGTGCTCGCCGTGCAGAACTCGGTGCGCCCCTCCGACCTGGGCACCGCCACCAGCGCCAACAACTACTTCCGGCAGATCGGCGGCAGCGTCGGCGCCGCCGTCTTCGGCACCCTCTTCGCGGACCGGTTCACCGAGGCCCTCGCCGAGCGCCTGCCCCAACTGCCCGGAGGCGCGGCAGCGGCGCCGCACACCGAGTCCGTGAGCCCGGAAATGGTCCACGCGCTGCCCGCGCCCCAGCGCGACGCCTACATCGCGGCCTACGCGGAGGCCATGCCGCGCATCTTCCTCTACCTGGTGCCGGTCCTCGTGCTCGGCCTGATCATCGCCTTCTTCCTCAAGGAGAAACCGCTGGTGTCCCACAACGCCCCCGCCGCCGACGAGTCCCAGCCCGCGGCCGCCCCGGCCGCCGCCGCTGCCTACGCGGCGTCCGCGCCGCTCACCGTGGAGGTGACCGCCTCGGTGCCGGGCGCCCGGGCCCCCTACGGCGGCGGCATCGCCGTCTGCGGGGCGGTCCGGCACGCCGACGGGACCGTGGTGCCGCGCGCCGCGCTCACCCTGATCGACGGGGCCGGGCAGCAGGTCGGGCGCGGCGCCAGCGGCGAGGACGGCCGCTACGCGCTGGCCACCCCGGGCCCCGGCTCCTACGTGCTGATCGCCGCCGCGGGCGGGCACCAGCCACAGGCCGTGCAGGTCACCGTGGGGGAGCGGCCGGTCGAGATGGACGTGGTCCTCGGCGGGGCCGGACGCCTGGCCGGGGCGGTCACCACCGCCGACGGCACCCCGGTCCGGGACGCCACCGTGACCCTCACGAACGTCCACGGCGAGGTGGTCTCCGCCTCCCGCAGCGGATACGACGGCGGCTACGTGATCAGCGACCTGGTGGCCGGCGAGTACACCCTGGCCGCCAGCGCCCACGCCTACCGGCCCACCGCCCTGCCGGTCACCGTGCAGGCCTCCCGGGAGACCCGGCAGGACATCGAGCTCGCGGGCGGCGCGGTGCTGCGCGGCGTGGTCCGCGGCGGCGGCGGGCGGCCCGTGGAGGAGGCCCGGGTCACCCTGCTGGACGCCGCAGGGAACGTCGTCGACACCCTCACCACCGGCTCCGACGGCACCTTCCGCTTCGTCGACCTGTCCTCCGGCGAGTACACGGTGATCGCCGCCGGCTACCCGCCGGTCGCCACCGTCCTCCAGGTGGCGGGCGGCGGCCGCACCGAGCGCGACCTGCAGCTCGGCCACCAGGACTGAACGGCGGACCTCCGGCGCCGGGGCCGACACGGTCCGCGGGCCCCGGCGCCAGAGGTCCGGACCGGTGAAAGATCACCTCGCCGCCGCCTCGGTCTACACTCACGCCCCAAGCGTGCGTGCGGCCGGAAGAACGGAGCGACGGGTGAAGATCCTCATCAGCGCCGACATGGAGGGCGCCACCGGCGTCACCTGGCCGGCCGACGTCCTGCCGGGCACACCCCAGTGGGAACGCTGCCGGTCCCTGTTCACCTCCGACGTCCAGGCGGCCGCCCTCGGCTTCTTCGACGGCGGCGCCGACCAGGTCCTGGTCAACGAGGCCCACTGGACCATGCGCAACCTGCTCCTGGAACGCCTCGACGAGCGCGTGGAGATGCTCACCGGACGGCACAAGGCGCTCTCCATGGTCGAGGGCGTCCAGCACGGCGACGTCGACGGCATCGCCTTCATCGGCTACCACGCGGGCGCCGGGATGGAGGGCGTCCTCGCCCACACCTACCTCGCCAACCAGCTCACCGGGGTCTGGCTGAACGACGTCCGGGCGAGCGAAGGCCTGCTCAACGCCCATGTGGTGGCCGAATACGGGGTACCGGTCATTCTGGTGACCGGCGACGACGTGGCCTGCGAGGACGCCCTCGGATACGCACCCGAGGCGCGGAAGGTCGCGGTGAAGGACCACGTCTCGCGCTACGCGGCGGTGTGCCGCACCCCTTCCCGCACCCACGGGGAGATCCGGGCCGCCGCCAAGGAGGCGGTGTCCCTGGCCGTCCGTCACGAGCCGGTGACGGCGGGCCCGCACACCGTGGCCGTCGAGTTCGACGCGGAGCATCTGGCCGATGCCGCGACCGTCGTTCCGGGCGTGGGCCGTGTCGGAGAACGCAAGGTCGCCTACACGGAAGGAACCATGTACGACGCAATCCGCACCTTCAAGGCGGTCACCACGATCGTCTCGGCCGCGGTGGAGGAGACGTATGGCTGACCAGCAGGCCCTCGACGAGGTCGTGACCTTCGCGTCCGACCTGATCCGCATCGACACCACCAACCGGGGCGGCGGCGACTGCCGCGAACGCCCCGCCGCCGAGTACGCGGCGGCCCGGCTCGCCGAGGCCGGCCTCGAACCCACCCTCCTGGAGCGGACCGAGGGCCGCACCAACGTGGTCGCCCGCCTGGAGGGCACCGACCCCTCGGCGGACGCCCTCCTCGTCCACGGCCACCTCGACGTCGTGCCCGCCGACGCCGCCGAGTGGAGCGTCCACCCGTTCTCCGGGGAGATCCGCGACGGCGTGCTCTGGGGGCGTGGCGCGGTGGACATGAAGAACATGGACGCGATGATCCTGTCCGTGGTCCGCTCCTGGGCACGCGAGGGCGTACGGCCCCGCCGCGACATCGTGATCGCCTTCACCGCCGACGAGGAGGACAGCGCCGTCGACGGCTCCGGCTTCCTCGCCGACCAGCACGCGGGGCTGTTCGAGGGGTGCACCGAGGGCGTCAGCGAGTCCGGCGCCTACACCTTCCACGACGGTTCCGGCGGGCGGATCTACCCGATCGGCGCCGGCGAACGCGGCACCGGCTGGCTGCGGCTGACCGCGCGCGGGCGGGCCGGGCACGGCTCCAAGGTCAACCGCTCCAACGCCGTCACCCGCCTCACCGCCGCGGTCACCCGCCTCGGCGAGCACAGCTGGCCGCTCCACCTCACCCCGACCGTCCGCGCGGCCGTCTCCGAACTGGCCGCGCTCTACGGCATCGACGCCTCCCGGTACGACCTCGCCGACTCCGACCAGGTCGACGAGCTGCTGGTGAAGATCGGCCCGGCCGCCGCCCTGGTCGAGCCGACGCTGCGCAACAGCACCAACCCGACCATGCTGGACGCCGGTTACAAGGTCAACGTGATCCCCGGCGAGGCGGGCGCCCACGTCGACGGACGCTTCCTGCCGGGCGGCGAGCAGGACTTCGAGCGCACCCTCGACGAGCTGACCGGCCCGGACGTCGAATGGGAGTACTACCACCGCGAAGGCGCCCTCCAGGCCCCGGTGGACTCCCCGACCTTCGCCAAACTGCGCGCCGCCGTCGAGGAGTTCGACCCCGAGGCACACACCGTGCCGTACTGCATGTCCGGCGGCACCGACGCCAAGCAGTTCGCCAAGCTGGGCATCACCGGATACGGTTTCGCCCCCGTGTGGCTGCCCGAGGGCTTCGCCTACCAGGCGCTCTTCCACGGAGTGGACGAACGGGTTCCCGTCGAAGGACTTCACTTCGGCGTCCGGGTGCTGGACCGTTTCCTGCGGACGGCGTGACAGAGATGGGGGACAAGGTGCGGACACAGGCCTACGGGACATGGCCCTCGCCGATCGGGGCGGCGCTCGCCGCCGACCACGACGGAGCGCCGCAGTACCCGGGTTTCGTCGGCGATGAGGTCTGGTGGACCGAGCCGAGGCCCGCCGAGGGGGGCCGCCGGGCCCTGGTGCGCCGCCGCGCCGACGGCACCGAGGAATCGGTGCTGCCCCCGCCGTGGAACGTGCGCAGCCGGGTGATGGAGTACGGCGGCCTGCCCTGGACCGGAACCGTCCGGGACGGCCGGGCCGTGATCGTCTTCGTGAACTTCGCCGACCAGCGGCTCTACCGCCACGATCCGGACGGCGGCGCAGAGCCGCAGCCGCTCACGCCGCTCTCCGCGGTCGGCGGCGGACTGCGCTGGGTCGAGCCCGAGGTACGGGCGGGCCGGGACGGCCGCGACGAGGTCTGGTGCGTGCTGGAGGAGTTCACCGGCGACGGCCCCTCCGACGTGCGCCGGCTCCACGTGGCCGTGCCGCTGGACGGCTCGGCCGCCGAGGACCGCGCCGCCCTGCGCGAACTCTCCGGCCACGGACACCGGTTCGTCACGGGCGCGCGGATCTCCCCGGACGGGACCCGGGCGGCCTGGCTGGCCTGGGACCACCCCCGGATGCCCTGGGACGGCACCGAACTGCTCGTCTCCGACCTCACGGCCGACGGCGTCCTCGGCGCGCCGCGCACCGTGGCCGGCGGCGAGGAGGAGTCCGTCGCCCAGGTCGAGTGGACCGCCGACGGCCGGCTGCTGTGGAGCAGCGACCGCGGCGGATGGTGGAACCTCTACCGCGACGGCGAGCCGGTCTGCCCCCGCGAGGAGGAGTTCGGCGGACCGCTGTGGGTGCCGGGCAGCCGCTGGTTCGCACCGCTGGAGTGCGGACTGGTCGCCGTCCTGCACGGCCGTGGCGCGCAGGTGCTCGGCGTCCTCGACCCGGAGACCTGTGAGGTGGTCGACGCCGCGGGCCCCTGGACCGAGTTCGCGTCCACGCTGGCCGTGCACGGCGACCGGGTCGCCACGGTGGGCGGCGGGCCGGCGCGGTCCTTCGAGGTGGTCGAGCTGGACACCCGCCTGGGCAGCGCCCGGGTGATCGGCTCCGCCCACCAGGACTCCGTCGACCCGGCCTACCTGCCCGAACCCCGGGCCCGGGTCTTCACCGCCGCCGACGGCCGGGAGGTGCACGCCCACGTGTACCCGCCCCACCACCCGGAGGTCACCGGCCCCGAGGGCGAGCTGCCGCCGTACGTGGTGTGGGTGCACGGCGGCCCCACCAGCCGGGTGCCCATGGTGCTCGACCTGGAGATCGCCTACTTCACCTCCCGCGGCATCGGCGTCGTCGAGGTGAACTACGGCGGGTCCACCGGCTACGGCCGCGAGTACCGCAACCGGCTGCGCGAGCAGTGGGGCGTGGTCGACGTCGAGGACTGCGCGGCCGCGGCGCTCGCCCTCGCCGACGAGGGCACCGCCGACCGGCGCAGGCTCGCCGTGCGCGGCGGCAGCGCGGGCGGCTGGACCGCCGCCGCCTCGCTGGCCTCCACCGACGTCTACGCCTGCGGCACCATCATCTACCCGGTCCTCGACCTGACCGCCTTCGCCTCCGGGGAGACCCACGACTTCGAGTCCCGCTACCTGGAGTCGCTGGTCGGGCCGCTGGCCGAGGTGCCCGAGCGGTACCGGGAGCGCTCGCCCGGGGAGCACCCCGAGCGCATCCGGGCACCCTTCCTGCTGCTGCAGGGGCTGGAGGACCCGGTCTGCCCGCCGGCCGCGACCGAACGGTTCCTCGACCGGATCCGTGAGGCCGGCGGGGTCCCGCACGCCTACCTCGCCTTCGAGGGCGAGGGCCACGGCTTCCGGCGCGCGGAGACCATGATCCGCGCCCTGGAGTCGGAACTCTCGCTGTACGCCCAGGTGTTCGGATTCGAGGCGCCGGGCGTGCCGGTGCTGGAACTGCGGAAGTAGGGGACGACGTGCGGGAGCTGACCAGACCGAAGCGGCTGACGCCCGGGGCGCGGGTGGCCGTCGTCGCGCCCAGCGGACCGGTGCCGGAGGAGAGGGTCCAGGCCGGTCTGGAGCTCCTGCGCGGCTGGGAGCTCGATCCGGTGGTGATGCCCCATGTGCTGGGACGCCACCCGGAGTTCGAGTACCTCGCCGGGTCCGACGCCGACCGGGCCGCCGACCTCCAGGCCGCCTGGTGCGACCCGGACGTGGACGCGGTGATCTGCGCCCGCGGCGGCTACGGCGCGCAGCGCATGGTCGACCTCCTCGACTGGTCCGCCCTGCGCGCGGCGGGGCCCAAGGTGTTCGTCGGGTTCAGCGACATCACCGCGCTGCACGAGGCGTTCGCGACCCGCATGGGCCTGGTCACCCTGCACGGCCCGATGGCCGGAGCGATCGACTTCCTGAAGAACGAGCACGCCCGCGAGCACCTGCGGGCCACCCTCTTCGCACCGGAGTCGACGCGCGTGATCCAGGGCTCTGGCGGAGCCCTCGTGCCGGGGCGGGCGAGCGGGGTCACCCTGGGCGGCTGCGTCAGCCTGATCGCCGCGGACCTGGGCACCCCGCACGCGCGGACGGGGGCGCGGGGCGGGCTGCTGATGATCGAGGACATCGACGAGGAGCGTTACCGGCTCGACCGCATCCTCACCCAGTTGCTGCGCGCCGGCTGGCTCGACGGGGTGGCCGGTGTCGCCCTCGGCTCCTGGCACAAGTGCGGCCCCTACGAGGAGCTGCGGGCCCTGTTCGCCGACCGGCTGGGCGGCCTGGGCGTGCCGGTCGCCGAGGAGTTCGGCTTCGGCCACCTCGAGGGGGCGCTGACGATCCCCTTCGGTGTCCGCGCCGAACTCGACACCGAGGCGCGCACCCTCACCCTGGACCGCCCGGCCCTGGCCTGACGCCGCCCCGCCGCGGCGCGCGTCGGCGACCTGGGCCCGTCGGCAGGGGCACGTCCGTCACTACGCTGGAATCGTACGCGTGGCACGCCGGCCGACGCGGGCCCCGCATCCCCCAGGAGGCGACGATGTCCGATCCCGTTCCGCCCGCCGACTGGGAGGAGCACTTCGGCTCCGGCCCCCGGCCGGCGCCCGACGACACCGCGCCTCCTCGACCGGACGTCGTCCAGGTCACCCGGACCGAGGGCCCGGAGGACGTCGCAGACGCCGAGGATGTCGCAGACGCCGAGGACACGGGGCACACCGGGGACACCGGGGACACCGGTGGTGCCGAGGACCGCAACGCCGCACATCCGGGCAGCGGACCGCCGGAAGGGGCGCGGCCCCGGCCGGTGCCGCAGCCGGGGCCCGGACAAGAGCCGCGGCCCGGGTGGCGGCGTCCTCCCGGGCAGCGGGACGACAAGGGGGAGCCGACGCGCGGCTGACGGCTTTCCGGGCGGCGGCGGGGGTCAGGGTTCGACCGTCCGGGCGTGGGCGACCAGCTCCCTCAGGGCGGGACCGCCTCCTGCGGCGTTCGGTCCGCCCGCCATGCCCCAGTTCTCGGCGCTCTGCTCGGCGACCACGTGCGGGCCGACCTCGCCGTTCCACCAGCCGAAGTACGGGCCGCCGGACTGGCCGCGGCGGACGTCGTTGCGGTGCATGATCCGCAGCCCGGTCCGGCCCGCGAAGGTCTCGTTGACCACGCTGTACATGGCCCCGTTCGAGGTGTAGACCGGGCGGACACCGGCACCGATGTCACCGGGGTAGCCGATGTGCGACCACAGCGCCTGGTCGTTCCAGGCGGGCGCGTAGTCGTGCGCACTGCCCATCCATCCGGTGGCGTCCCCAAGCGGGCTGCTCAGCACGCAGACCACGTAGTCGAAGGCGGCCTCGTTGGACGAGATGCCGTCCGCGTCGTTCACCCGCTGCCAGGAGTAGATGCGGGTGACGTGCGCCGACCCGAAGGGGGCGCTCGTGTCGTACTGCATCGGGGTGAAGGTCATCCAGTCGGCGCCACCGCCCGCCCGCCAGGGCACCACATGGCTCGCGGTGACCATGTGGCGGCGCCCCACCATGACCCCGGATCCCGAGCCGCCGGGAACGGCGACGCGCCCGCAGGTCCGCCAGGGATAGCTGGTGTCGTAGATCACCGTGCGGGTGTCCGGCGGGTACACCGTGGTCGGCTCGCCCCGCTCGTCCTGCGCGCCCGGCGCCCGGTTCCACAGCGGGGCGCGGACGCCCTCCGGTCGCAGCAGCTGCGGGAGCGGCCGCACGGGTGCGCCGTCGGGCCGGTAGGGCTCGTTCGCGCTCTGACCCTCGGCCCGCCCGGCGAGGTCGGTCTCGGAGACGACGACCACCTCCGGCCGGGGCGGGAAACTGTGCTCGGTCGCCTGCAGCGCGGACGCCGCGGGGTCGAGGGCCGAGCCCCAGTTCTCCGGCGGAATCGGCTGGGTCATTTCCGTGTGTCCTTTCGGCGAAGGGGATACGGGCCCACGCTAACCACGCCCGATGCGGCGCGGGTGTCCCGAAAAAGGAGTCGCCGAGAACCACGCTTCTGGCCCTTTCCTTCACCCGGGAAGGACCGCGTGCGCCGATCCGGTGACGCTTTCCGCGCCGGGTTCTCCCGCGCGCGTTCCGAAGGGGAAAACCTTCCGCCCGGAGACGGAGACGGAGACGGAGACGGAGACGGAGACGGAGAGGGAGACAGAGGCGAGGTCTACCCGGGTTCGACGGCGGAGTCCCCGGGCTCCGGGCCGCTCTCGGCGACCACCTGACCCGGCCCGGTCACCCGGGCCCGCAGCCGTATCGTGTCGCCGGGCCGCGCGTCGGCCAGGAGTTCACCGCGCACGGCCAGCTCGAGGCGCTCCCCGACGTGCCGGGACAGCAGGTCGGCGAAGCCCGGCACCGGCCCGGCCGCGAGGACCCGCGTCACCACCCGGTCCCAGCCCGCCAGGCGGGGGTGGACCTCCCTGGAGAGCAACCGCACGGTCAGGGCGGTACGGTTCTCGATCACCTGGACCACGGCGTACCGCCCCTGCCGGTCAGCGGCCGCGCAGGGAGCCGGAACGGGACGCGCGTCCGGGAGCGGCGCCGCTCGCCGCCTCGGCCGGCTCGTTCCTGGCCGGGGCGGAGTACGACGACTCCCTCAGGTAGGCCTCGACGCTCTCCCACGGGTAGCGCCGTACCGTCTGCTCCAGATCGGTCAGGCGTCGTTGCAGGTCGTCGAGGTCCCGGGCCAGTGCGGGCAGCCCGGGCTCCGCAGTCCGGGCGCGGGCGCCCGCGGGCCGCCCCGCGGCCTCGAACGCGGGCGCCGCGGTCACCGAGACGGACGCCGTGACGAGGGTGCGGCACTCCGAGATGTCCGTCACGGCCACCTGGGTGGGCACTCCGTCGTACGACGCGGAGCTGGGCCGGCTGGCCGCCGTGAACGAGGTGTTGGCGCTGTCCCCGGGGTACGGGTCGCCGCCGTCGCCACGGTTGGCGCCCGTCTCCAGGGCGTGGTCGTCGTCCGCCTGGACAAGACCCACCAGGTAGTGCGGTTCGGCGGTGTTGTCCGGCTGCCCCTCGTCGACGTGCCAGATGAGCAGGCCGTGGTGGGGCAGCGAGGCGTCGTAGCCCATCTGCTGGCGGTTCTCGAGCAGGAAGAACTCCTGGTCCGGCATCCCGTCGGTCCACACCCGGTGCACCTGGTGGCTGACCTGCGAGTTGGGCAGCGTGACACTGCCGTCCCCGGTGACGTCGACCTGGTCGGCCCAGCCCTGCTGGAGCTTGCACCAGGCGGACGGATGGGTCGGGACGTCACCCCCGCCGCCCCATGATCCGCCGCCCATCAGGCACCAGTTGCCCACGCCCTCGGAGGTTCCGTCGACGTCGTACAGGTCGGGCAGACCGAAGAGCAGGTGCCCCAGCTCATGGGCGGAGACGCCGATCCTGGCGTCCTCGGGGATGGTGAGGTAGGCGAAGATGTTGGCGCCGTCGGCGTGGAGGGTGTTCGGCAGCACCCACTTGTGGGACCAGATGTCGCCCGGATCCCAGGTGGCCTCGCCGCCGGACCCGGCGTGGATCACCATGAAGGCGTCGACGAACCCGTTGCCGTCGTTGTCGTAGGGCGCGTAGTTGACCAGCGGGTCGGCCGCCACCGCCGCGTCGCGTGCCATGAAGTGCGCACGGGGGTCCCCGGACGGCTTGCCGATGCCGAAGTTCCCGTTCGCGTACCAGGAGAGCTTGCGGGGCATCCGTATGGGGCCGATGACCTCGCCGACGATGTCGACCAGGCCGTGGGTGGCCTCCCGGTAGTAGTCACGCACGCTGCCGTGCGGAAGCTCCCGCTCGGAGAAGAGGAGCTTCTCGAAGTGTTCCTTGCCCGCGGTCATCTCCTTGTCCGGGAAGTCCACCAGCACCGCCACCACCCGGACCGCGCCCCTGAGCGGCGCGCGTTCGGCTGCCGCCCGGCGAAGGGCCCCGGAGGAGGTGCCGGCCGTGAACATCTCGGGCGGGAGGATGATGTTGTCGTCGAATCCCCGCATCCGCGGGTGTCCGGCGGGCACGAACTGCCGGGCCGCCGGCGACACGTCCTGGAGCCTTCGCTGCTCCTCCTTCATCCTCTCCCGCACCTCCGGACTGGGGCTGACGGCGCAGAATTGCGACCACACGGCGGTCGCGGTGTTCCTGGGAAAAGAGGCCTCGGTCATGACGGTCCTCCCGTCGGTCACGCGAATGGCGTTTTCGGCCCCTTCCTCCACAGTAGGCGCGCGAGCACGTCCCTCAAAGGCGCTGCCCGTACGCCCCTTCCGGTTGAATCGCCAAATGTCGCGGCCGGTACAGGTGAAGGCGAAACGTGTGGCCGGGCCGGGGCACGCCGGTCGCGGCGGTAAGGTGATCTTCATGCCCGAGGTGTCCTATCTGGCCGTGACCGACCGGATCGGTCTGCGCCCCTTCACCCTCGCCGACGAGGCCGAGTTCACCGCCCGCGCGCGGCAGAGCCGGGACCTGCACCGCCCGTGGCTGTTCCCCCCGGACAGCCCCTCCGCGTACCTGGACTACGCGACGCGGCTGATCGAGAGCCCCGACAAGGAGGGGTACCTGATCTGCGACCGCGCGGACGGCGCCATCGCCGGCTACGTGAACATCAACAACATCGTGCACGGCGCCTTCCGCAGCGGCGCCCTCGGCTACGGCGCGTTCGCGCACGCCGCCGGCCGCGGCCTGATGACCGACGCCCTGAAGGCCCTCGTCCGGCACGCCTTCGCACCACCGCTCAACCTCCACCGGCTGGAGATCAACGTCCAGCCGGGCAACGCCCGTTCCGTCGCCCTCGCACGCCGCGCAGGGTTCGCCAAGGAGGGCTTCTCCCCGCGCATGCTCCACGTCGACGGCGCGTGGCGCGACCACGAACGCTGGGCGATCACCGCGGAGATGGTCCCCAGGTGACGAACCCGGGGCCAGAGGACCGGGACCGGAGCACGCCGGCCTCTGGCGCGATCGCCGTCCGCCCGCTTCCATGGTCGCGTGACGACGATCCGCCGTGAGGTACTGACGCTGCCCGCAGCCGAGTTGGGCCCCGACAACCCGCTTCCGCCGCTCCGACCGCTGGACGAGGTGCACCAGGTCGAGGACCGGGACCGCCAGGGTCTGCCGCGGGACATGGCCCGGCAGATGGGATACGCCCCGCTCACCGGGCTGCTGCCGGAGCGCGTCCGCGACGGCTACGACCGCCGGCGCGCCCCGCGGCCGGTGGAGGCCATCGTGGTGGAGAACGACCGGCTCCGCGCGACGGTGCTGCCCACCCTGGGCGGCCGGATCGCCTCCCTGGTCCACAAGCCCACCGGGCGTGAACTCCTCTACCGCAACCCGGTGCTCCAGCCCGCGTGCTTCGCGCTCAACGGCGCCTGGTACTCCGGCGGGGTCGAGTGGAACATCGGCGCCACCGGCCACACCGCGCTCTCCTGCTCCCCGCTGCACGCCGCCCGGGTCACCGCGCCCGACGGCGGGGTGATGCTGCGGCTGTGGGAGTGGGAACGGCTGCGCGACCTGCCGTTCCAGGTCGACCTGTGGCTGCCGGACGGCTCGGACTTCCTCTACGTGGGCGTACGGATACGCAACCCGCACGAGCGCCCGGTGCCCACCTACTGGTGGTCCAACATCGCCGTCCCCGAGGAGCGCCGGGTGCTCGCCCCTGCCGACTCGGCCTGGCACTTCGGTTACCACCGCCGGCTGCGCCAGGTGACCGTGCCCGCGTACGAGGGCGTGGACCGGACCCGCCCTCTGAACAGCGTCTTCCCCGCCGACTACTTCTACGACGTCCCCGACGGCCGCCGCCGGTGGATCGCCGCCCTCGACGACGCCGGCCACGGCCTGGCCCAGACGTCCACGGACGTGCTGCGCGGCCGCAAGCTCTTCGTGTGGGGCGGCGGCCCCGGCGGTCGCCGCTGGCAGGAGTGGCTGACCGAACCCGGCACCGGCGGCTACTGCGAGATACAGGCCGGGCTCGCCCGTACCCAGCTGGAGCACGTCAGGCTCGACGCGGAGAGCGAGGTCTCCTGGCTGGAGGCGTACGGCCCGCTCGACGTGGACCCCGGGGCGGCGCACGGCGAGGACTGGGCGGCCGCCCTAGACGCCGCCGAGACGCGGCTGGAGGCGGTGCTGCCGCGCGCCCAGGTCGACGCCGCCTACGCGGCGTGGGCGGCCGGCGCGGACACCGAGCCCGGCGAGCGGCTGGCCACCGGCTCCGGCTGGGGCGCGCTGGAGGTGCTGCGCGCAGGCTTCGCCCTGCCCGGCACCCCGTTCGCCCCCGAGACGCTCGGGGAGGAGCAGCGGCCCTGGCTGGAACTGCTCCGGCAGGGCGCGCTGCCCGAGGAGGACCCGGACGCCGGACCGCCGCACGCCACACTCGTCGCACCGCACTGGCGGGACATGCTGGAGACCGCGGACGCCACCGCCACCGCCGAGTACCACCTCGGGCTCGCCCAGTGGCACGCCGGGGACCGCGCGCAGGCGGTGCGCAGCTGGGAGCGCGGCCTGAAGCTCGCGCCCGGGCACTGGGCCTTCCTGCGGTGCACGGCGGTGGCGGACCAGGAGGAGGACCACCCCGAGCGGGCGGCGGACCGCTACGGCGAGGCGTTCGACGCGCTGTGCCGGGTGGCCGCCGAGGGCACGGACCCGGGCCGGTGGGAGGCAGCCGTGGCCGCGCTGGGGCGGGAGGCGCTGGAGGCGCTGCTCGGCGTGGGACGGGCCGCGGAGGCCCGCCAGGTGTGGGAGCGGCTGCCCGGGACGGCGCGGGCGCGCGGACGGTTCCGGCTGCTGGAGGTGGAGCTGCTGCTCGCCGAGGGGCGCGCGGCGGACGCCCGGGCCGTGTTCGAGGACGGCTTCGAGGTCGCCGATCTGCGGGAGGGCTCGGAGACCATCAGCCGGCTGTGGGCCGCCTGCACCGACGAGCCGCTGCCGGACCGCCTCGACTTCCGGATGCGCCCCCCGGAGTGAGCCCGGGGTGAGCCCCGGCAAGGGCGCCCGGAGCGAGTCCCGGAACGAGTCCCGGAACGAGTCCCGGGGAGGGCCCGGCCGTGGGTCCCGCGGAGGGTCCCGGGCGTGAGCCGCGGGGAGGGAGGCCGGGGGAGGCGCCGGGGCCCGGGACCGCCCGGGCGCGGTGGCCGGGCGGCCCGCCCGTGGGGCCGGGGCCGTTTCGGCCACCCGGCCGGGGGGACGCGGAGGGGGTCACGCGGAACGCGATCCCGAGGGGACCCATGCACACCGACGACCGAGCTCCCGATCCCGCCGAACTGGCCCACCTCGCCGAACTGGGACAACAGCTGAGGGTGGACAGCGTGCGCGCCTCCGCGGCCGCCGGGTCGGGCCACCCGACCTCCTCCATGTCGGCGGCCGACCTGATGGCCGTGCTGCTCGCCCGCCACATGCGGTACGACTTCGCCGACCCCGGTGCCCCCGGCAACGACCGCTTCGTGCTCTCCAAGGGGCATGCCTCGCCGCTGCTCTACGCGGCGTACAAGGCCGCCGGAGCCATCGACGACCAGGAGCTGCTCACCTTCCGCGAGCACGGCAGCCGCCTGGAGGGCCACCCCACCCCGCGCCGGCTGCCCTGGGTGGAGACCGCCACCGGGTCGCTCGGCCAGGGCCTGCCCGTCGGCGTGGGCATCGCGCTGTCCGGCAAGAGGCTGGAGCGCGCCCCGTACCGGGTGTGGGTGCTGTGCGGCGACAGCGAACTGGCCGAGGGGTCCGTGTGGGAGGCCGCCGAACAGGCCTCGTTCGAGCACCTGGACAACCTCACGGCGATCGTCGACGTCAACCGGCTGGGACAGCGCGGGGAGACCCGCCACGGCCACGACCTGGACGCCTACGCGCGGCGGTTCAAGGCGTTCGGCTGGCACACCGTCGAGGTGGACGGCCACGACGTCGAGGCGGTCGAGAGGGCGCTGGGCGAGGCGAGCTCCACCGTCGGGCAGCCCGCGGTGGTGCTGGCCCGCACCCTCAAGGGGCGCGGTGTGGCGGCGGCCGAGGACAAGGAGGGCCTGCACGGCAAGCCGCTCAAGGACGCCGAGGCGGCGATCGCCGAGCTGGGCGGTGAACGCGACCTGCGGGTCCGGGTCCGCGAGCCCTGGCAGGCCGCCGCCCGGCCCGCCGCGCGCACCGGCACGCCCCGGCTGCCGCGCTGGAGCGAGGGCGAGGAGGTCGCCACCCGGGACGCCTACGGCGCGGCCCTCGCCGCGCTCGGCACCGCGCGGGACGACGTCGTCGCCCTGGACGGCGAGGTGAGCGACTCCACCCGGGCCGAGGCGTTCGCCAAGGAGCACCCGGAGCGGTTCTTCGAGTGCTACATCGCCGAACAGCAGCTGGTCGCCTCCGCGGTGGGGCTCGCCGCCCGCGGCTGGATTCCGTACGCCTCGTCCTTCGCCGCGTTCCTCAGCCGCGCCTACGACTTCGTGCGGATGGCGGCGGTCAGCGGGGCCGGCATCAACATGGTCGGCTCGCACGCGGGCGTGTCCATCGGCCAGGACGGTCCCTCGCAGATGGGACTGGAGGACCTCGCGATGTTCCGCGCGGTGCACGGCTCGACCGTGCTCTACCCGTGCGACGCCAACCAGACGGCCAAGCTCGTCGCCGCCATGGCCGGCCTCGAGGGCATCCGCTACCTGCGCACCTCGCGCGGCAAGAACGCCGTGCTCTACGGGCCCGACGAGGAGTTCCCGGTCGGCGGCAGCAAGGTGCTGCGCTCCTCCGCCGAGGACCGGCTGACCCTGGTCGCGGCCGGCGTCACCGTCCACGAGGCGCTGGGGGCCGCGGACGAACTCGCGGCGGAGGGCATCGCCGTGCGGGTGGTCGACCTGTACTCGGTGAAGCCCGTCGACGGGGAGACCCTGCGTCGGGCGGCCGCGGAGACCGGGTGCCTGCTCACCGTCGAGGATCATCACGAGGAGGGCGGCATCGGCGACGCCGTCGCCTCCGCGTTCACCGACGGGTCGCCGGTGCCGCGGCTGGTCCGGCTCGGGGTGCGCTCCATGCCGGGGTCGGCGAGCCCTGAGGAGCAACTGCGCGAGGCGGGCGTCGACGCGCGGTCGATCGCCGCCTCCGTGCGGCTCCTGACCGGGCAGGGCGTGCCGGCCTGAGGCGTCGCGCCGTCACCCGGCCGGCACGGCCCCCACCCATGCGTGAAGGACCGCCATGGGGTTGTCACGGGAAGCACGCGGACAAGATCGGTCGGTGTGCATCGGGAGGTTTGGCGTCAGGGTCACCGGTCATCCGCACTCACAGAGGTGGCCATGACGAACACACCGAAGCAGAAGTCAGAAACCGAGAACACCGAGAACACCGAGAAAGCCGAGAACACCGAGCAGAACGAACCGGATCAGCGCCGTCCGCGCCCCACCGAAGTGCTGCGTGAGGCGCGGGCCCAGCTCGAGGAGCTGACGGGGATGGCCGCCGAGTCGGTGTCGTCCTTCGAAAGGACCGAGGACGGCTGGTCGCTGGAGGTGGAGGTGCTCGAACTCGAGCGCGTCCCCGACACGATGAGCCTGCTGTCGACCTACCGGGTCGACCTGGACCCGGACGGCATGCTCACCGGCTACAAGCGCATCCGGCGCTACGAACGCGGACGTTCGGACAGCAACCGCCGCTGACAAGGCGGTTCGAAGGCCACAGACGTCCGCCCGACTTCCCGTGACAGGGCAGGTCTGCCCGCGACGGCGGTCAGCCGTGCCCGGAAACAGTGAGGAGCACCCGTGACGGTTGTACCGGCACAGCAGAGCGGCGGTGGGGGCGGCAGCAGCGGCCTCTACGACGTTCTCGAACTCGTCCTCGACCGGGGCCTCGTGATCGACGCGTTCGTCCGCGTCTCCCTGGTCGGCATCGAAATCCTGAAGATCGACATCCGTGTCGTCGTCGCCAGCGTCGACACGTACCTGCGCTTCGCCGAGGCCTGCAACCGCCTCGACCTGGAGTCCGGCCCGCGCAAGAACCCCGGACTGCCCGACCTGGTCGGCGAGATGACCGAGTCCGGCGCCCGCGGCAAGTCCAAGGGCGCGCTCTCCGGAGCCGCCGAGACCATCTCCGACGCCTTCCGTCAGGGGCGCGAGGAGCGCAAGGAGCCCGCGACCGCGCGGCGTAAGGAGGAGAAGGAGTGAGCACCTACGTCTACGGGATCGCCTCGGCGTCCCACCCGTCGCTGCCCGAGGGCATGGGCGGGGTCGGCGACCCGCCGAACCCGGTCCGGCTGCTCAAGGAGGGCGACCTGGTCGCGGTGGCGGGCGACGCTCCCGAGGACCTGCGCCCCAAGCGGCGTGACCTGCTCGCCCACCAGACGATCCTCGCCGAGGCCGGCGCGGGCGGCACCGTGCTGCCGATGCGCTTCGGCAACGTCGCCCCCGACGACGACTCCGTCCTGCGGGTGCTCGCGGAGCGCGCCGGCCACTACACGGAGCGGCTGCGCGCCCTGGAGGGCAAGGCGGAGTACAACGTCAAGGCCAACCACGACGAGCAGGCCGTGCTCCACCTGGTGATGGGCGAGGACGCCGAACTGCGCGCCATGGCCGAGGCCAACCGCCAGGCCGGCGGCGGCACCCACGACGACAAGCTGAGGCTCGGCGAGTTGGTGGTGTCCGCCGTCAAGGCCCGCGAGGACGTGGACGCGGCGCTGCTCCAGCAGGCCCTGGAGCCCACGGCCACGGCCGTGGCCACCGGAGCCGAGTCCACCGGCTGGATCACCAACCTGTCCCTGCTGGTCGCGGCCGACTCCGCCGAGGAGTTCCTCGGAGCCGTCGAGCGGTTCCGCGAGGAGAACCCGCACCTCCAGCTCCGCGTCAACGGGCCGCTGCCGCCCTACAGCTTCGTGGAGCCCGGTCCCGCCGACCACGCGCCGCAGGGTGCGGGGCAGGCGGCCGGCACGGCCGTGGAGTGACACGGTGGGACTCCTCTCCGAGGTGCTGCTGCTGCCGCTCGCGCCGGTGCGCGGCAGCGCCTGGGTGATCCGCCAGGTGATGCGTGAGGCCGAGCGCATCTACTACGACCCCGCCACGATCCGCGCCGAACTGGCGAGTCTGGAGGAGCAGTTGGAAGCAGGCGAGATCGACGACGAGGAGTTCGACCGGCGTGAGGACGAACTGCTCGAGCGGCTGGAGGCCGCGGCCGGGGTGCAGCAGCGGGGAGGTGGCTTCGGATGAACGCCGCCCGGCGCTGGGAACTCGGGCTCGCGGCCACCGCGGGTTACGTCGTGGGGCGCACCCGGACGCTGCCGCTCGTGGTCGCCGTCGCCATCGTGCTGGCCGGCCGGGAGGAGCCCCGCGCCTACCTGGCCGGCCAGGGGCGGCGGCTGCTGATGGAGGGCGTCCGCACCGCCGGGGCCGCCACGGCCTGGTGGGACGACTCGGCGGTCCGCAAGATGTTCACCCGCGGGTCGGACGACGACGCCCGCGCGGGGAACGGCGACCCGGACGCCGACGAGGACGAGCTGCCCGCCGAGCGCGGCGGCCGCCAGGAGATCGAACCGGCCTGAGCGCCCGCCCCCGCCCCCGCCGGCTGCCGCGCCGCCCGGGACCCGTGTCCCGGGCGGGGGAACTGGAGCGGGGGCCCGGGCTCGGGCAGGGTGGAGGTACGGGCTTCCACGCCCGGACCGCGTGCCCGGACCCCGTGCCCCGGCCGCACGCCCGGGCCCCGCCCGGCCCCACGGCGAGGAGGAGAGACGATGAGCGGACTGCGGTACGTCTACGCGGTCTGCCGCCCGTTCGAGGCGGCGCTCCAGGCCCAGCTGGGCGGTGTGGCCGGCTGCCCGCCCACGGCCGTCCACCACCAGGGCCTGGTGGCCGTGGTCAGCACCGTCCCGGCCGTCGAGTTCGACGAGGGCCCGCTGCGGCAGCGCCTGGAGGACCGGGCGTGGCTGACCGCGACGGCCCGTGCCCACGAGCAGGTGATCGACGCCCTCACCACCGTCACCACCCCGCTCCCGCTGCCGTTCGCCACCGTGCTGCCCGACGACAGCGCCGTGCGCGTCCTGCTGGAGACGCACGCCGCCGAGATCCGCGCCGTCCTCGACCGGCTCGCGGGCCGGGTCGAGTGGAGCGTCCGCGTCTACGCGGGCGGCGAGCGGCGGGCGGAGGCCGAGCGCCTCGCCACCCGCCTGCACGAGGAACTGCGCGCCGCCGCGGAGGAGACCCGGCTGCATCCGCACCGCACCCTCAAGGTCACCGAGACCGAGGAGCGCGCCTGGGGCGGCAACGTGCTGGACGCCGCCTACCTGGTGCCGCGCCGGCAGTCCGGGGGCTTCGTCGAGATGGTCGACAAGGCCCGGGAGGACCTTCCGGAGGGCGGCGTCCGGATCCACCTGACCGGCCCCTGGGCACCGTACTCGTTCGGAGCGCTCGGCGGAGGCGGCTGAGGCCGGCCCGGCGGGGCCGGAGCCGCCCCGAGGCGCAGGTTCCCCGGTCCAGGCCCCGGTCCCGGTCCCCGAACGAGGCCTCTGGCCTTGAGGCCCGGAGCCTGGGGCCGGTCCCCTGGGGCCCGGCCCCCGTCGGGCGTGTGACCGAGGCCCGGGCCGGCGGCGGGTCCTCGGAGGTTCAGGCCGCGCGGCGGCAGAGGATCTCCTGGTGCGGGACCGTGAACCGCCCCTCCGGCCGGCTCCCCCACTCCCGCCACGCGGCCGCCACCGCCTCCAGCGCCTTCCCGTCGGCCAGCCCCAGCTCCCGCACCCGGCCCGCGTAGCCGGGCGCCAGGGTGCGGTCCGCCCACATGCCGCTCCACCACGCACGGTCCTCGGCGCCGGTGTAGACCCACTCCGAGGAGGAGGCGGCGACCTCGTCGAACCCCGCCTCACGGGCCCAGCCAACCAGGAAACGTCCCGCGTCGGGCTCCCCGCCGTTGGCGCGTGCCGTGCGGCGGTAGAGCGCCTGCCACTCGTCCAGCCCCGCGGCGGCCGGCGTCCAGTTCATCGCGCCGTAGTCCGAGTCCCGCGCCGCCACCAGCCCGCCCGGGCGGGTCACCCGCCGCATCTCCCGCAGCGCGGTCACCGGGTCGCCCACGTGCTGGAGCACCTGATGGGCGTGGACCACGTCGAACGCGCCGTCCGGGTAGGGCAGCGCGTGCACGTCGCCCACCGCGAACTCCACGTTGCGCACGTCTCGTCGCGCGGCCTCGGCGCGGGCGTCGGCCAGCACCGCCGCGGCGCGCTCCAGCCCCACGACCACGCCGCCCGGCACCAGCTCCGCCAGGTCGGCGGTGATGGTCCCCGGCCCGCAGCCGACGTCCAGCACCCGCATCCCCGGCCGGAGCGAACCCAGCAGGTAGGCGGCCGAGTTGGCCGCCGTCCGCCAGCGGTGCGAGCGGAGCACCGCCTCGCCGTGCCCGTGCGTGTAGACCGCCGTCTCCTGAGCCCTGCCCATGCCGCGCCCCCTTGGCGAAGAACCGTGCCGAAGCCGTCACGGTATCCGCAGCGCTCGCATCATGAGATACCTGTCTCACGATGCGGGCGAGATGCCGCCCGGCGGTGCGGTCAGGGCATCGGACGGTAGACCGTCAGGGCGCGCGGCAGCTTGCGCAGCGTCACCCTGCCCTCGACGTGGGTCACCTCACCGTCGTAGGCCAGCAGGGTGCCGGGGGAGACCTGGTCCATGTGCAGGTACGGCACCTGCACCGCGGCGTGCGCGGGGGAGCGGGTCAGCGGACCGGCCAGCGCCGCGGAGAGCAGCCGCAGCGCGGGACGCCGGCCGCCGTGCACCACCCGGACGTCCAGCTGCCCGTCGGCCAGATCCATCCGGCGGCCGGACATCACGCCCATCCGGTGGTAGGTGCCGTTGCCCGCGAAGAGCAGCCACAGCGGGTGGGTGCGGCCGTGGAGGCGGGCCTCCAGCGGATGACGGTCGGCGCGCAGCACCCGCGCCGCCGCCAGCAGCCCGGCGGGCCAGCCGCCGATCCGCCCCGCCCACCGTTCCCGCTCGCGCACCAGCTCCGGGTAGATGCCCAGGCTGCAGGTGTTGAGGAAGATGCCGCGGCGCTGCTCGGTGCTGAACATGCCGACGTCCACGCGGACCGCGTCGCCCCGCTCCAGCGCCCTGGCCAGGCCGCGGACGTCCTCGACGCCGAGGTCGTAGGCGAAGTGGTTGAGCGTCCCGCCGGGCAGCACGGCCAGCGGCAGGTCGTGCCGCAGGGCGATCCGGGCGGCCGCGTTGACCGTCCCGTCGCCGCCGCACACGCCCAGCACCTGGGCCAGCGACGCGGCGCGTTCGAGTTCGTCCTCCAGCGCCTGCGGCTCGCACTCCACGATCTTCGCCGGGGGCAGCGCGTCGCGGATGGCCAGTGCCCGCTCGGAGCTGCCGGAGGCGCTGTTCACCACCATGATCAGCCCCGAACCGCGGGACAGCGCGGGAGCCTCGGCCCGCGGGCGGGCCGGAGGCTTCCCCTGGTCGCGGGTGGGCACCAGGGCCCGCACGGTCAGGGCGGCGCCCACCCCGAGCGCCGCTCCGGCCAGCACGTCGCTGGGGTAGTGCACCCCCGTGTAGACCCGGGAGAGCGCCACCGCCCCCGCCAGCGGGGCCACCGCGGCGCCCCAGCCGGGCGACTCCAGCGCCACCCCCGCCGCGAAGGCCGCCGCGGAGGCGGAGTGACCGGAGGGGAACGAGGTGGTGTGCGGCTGCTTCTCCAGCCGCCGCACCAGCGGCACCACGTCCAGCAACGGGCGGGGCCGGCGCACCGACCTCTTGCCTACCGTGTTGATGGTGGCCGACGCCAGGGCGAGCGAACCGACGCCGCGCAGGGCGGCCCGCCGAGCCCGCGGGGTGCGGGAGGCGGCGATCGCACCCGCCACCGCGAACCAGAGGACGCCGTGGTTGGCGGCGCGGCTCAGCCGCGGCAGCAGCGCTCCCGCCCCCGGCCAGTGCCGCCTGGCCACCGTCTCGAACACGCCGCGGTCCGCGTCCAGCATGCGTTGCAGCACCCCCCTGCCCGTCCGGCACGATTCCCTGGCGCCGTCGCGCCCGCCCCTGCCCGTGTCACGCGTCATCCCCGACGAGTACCCCGCCGATGGAGACTTCCCGCCGCAGGCACGCCGCACGCACGCCCACCACGTGTCGTGGACGGCGACGGCGGGCGGACCGCGGGCCGCCCAGGTGCACGGACGTCCGGATGAGGGAACCCGGCACGACACGGCCCACGCCGTGCGCCGTCGAGCGGAAGGGACGGAAACCCGCATGCGCCTGCTGCTCATCCGCCACGGGCAGATCCCGTCCAACGCACGGGACGTGCTCGACACCCGCGTGCCGGGCCCCACGCTGACCGAGCTGGGGGAGCGGCAGGCACAGGCGCTTCCGGACGCCCTGCGCGGGGAGGACGTCACCGCACTCTTCGCCTCCACCCTCGTGCGCACCCAGCTCACCGCCCGGCCGCTGGCCCGCGGACTCGGCCTCGAGGTGCGGGTCCGCGACGGCCTCCGCGAGATCACCGCGGGAGAACTCGAGGGCGAACTCGGCCACGACGAGCGCGGCCTGCGCTACATGGAGATCGCGTTCTCCTGGGCGGCCGGCCAGGTCACCCGGCGCATGCCCGGAGGGGAGAACGGCACGGAGATGCTCGGCCGCTACGACGCCGTCGTCGAGGAGGCGTCCGCCCTCGGCGCCGGCACGGTCGCCTTCATCAGCCACGGCGCCGCCATCCGCACCTGGACCGCCGCCCGCGCCGACAACGTGGACGTGGAGTTCGCGGCCTCCCACCCGCTGGAGAACACCGGCGTGGTGGTCCTCGAGGGTTCCCCGCGGGACGGCTGGAAGGCGCTCTCCTGGGCCGGGGCCGTGGTCTTCACGCGCGGGCCGGGAGGCGGGAGCGGCCCCACCGGCCGTCCCGTGGAGTGAGGCCCGATAACGGTTTGCCCCGGTCGGGGGCGTGCCCGGACAATACCTCCCCATGGGATACCTGGAAGCCGCGCACCTCGAGTACCACCTGCCCGACGGCCGAGCCCTGCTCGGTGACGTCTCCTTCCGGGTGGGCGAGGGTGCGGTCGTCGCGCTGGTCGGTCCCAACGGCGCGGGCAAGACCACCCTGCTGCGGCTGATCTCCGGCGAGCTCAAACCGCACGGCGGCACCGTCACCGTGCAGGGCGGACTCGGCGTGATGCGCCAGTTCGTCGGCTCGGTGCGCGACGAGAGCACCGTGCGCGACCTGCTGGTGTCGGTCTCCACGCCGCGCGTCAGGAGCGCCGCCAAGGCCGTCGACGAGGCCGAGCTGGCCATGATGACCCACGACGACGAGGCCGCGCAGATGCGCTACGCGCAGGCGCTCGCCGACTGGGGCGAGGCCGGCGGCTACGACGCGGAGATCCTCTGGGACATCTGCACCACCACCGCGCTCGGCGTGCCCTACGAGAAGGCGCAGTGGCGGCAGGTGCGCACCCTCTCCGGGGGCGAGCAGAAGCGGCTGGTCCTGGAGGCCCTGCTGCGCGGCACCGACGAGGTGCTGCTGCTCGACGAGCCGGACAACTACCTCGACGTGCCGGGCAAGCGGTGGCTGGAGGAACGCCTCGCGGAGACCCGCAAGACCGTGCTCTTCGTCTCCCACGACCGGGAACTGCTGTCGCGCGCCGCGCAGAAGATCGTCAGCGTCGAGCCCGGCCCGGCCGGCGCCGACGCCTGGGTGCACGGCGGCGGCTTCGGCACCTACCACGAGGCCCGCAGGGAGCGGTTCGCCCGCTTCGAGGAGCTGCGGCGGCGCTGGGACGAGAAGCACGAGCAGCTGAAGAAGCTGGTGCTCACCCTGCGGCAGGCGGCCGCGGTCAGCCACGACATGGCCTCCCGCTACGCCGCCGCGCAGACCCGGCTGCGCAAGTTCGAGGAGGCCGGACCGCCGCCGGAGCCGCCGCGCGAGCAGGAGATCACCATGCGGCTCAAGGGCGGGCGCACCGGTGTGCGCGCCCTGACCTGCGAGGGGCTGGAGCTCACCGGCCTGATGAAGCCCTTCGGCCTGGAGGTCTTCTACGGCGAACGGGTCGCGGTCCTCGGCTCCAACGGCTCCGGCAAGTCGCACTTCCTGCGGCTGCTCGCGGGGGAGGACGTCGCCCACACGGGCGCCTGGAAGCTGGGCGCGCGGGTGGTGCCCGGGCACTTCGCCCAGACCCACGCCCACCCCGAGCTGCTGGGGCGGACGCTCCTCGACATCCTGTGGACCGAGCACTCGCAGGACCGCGGGGCGGCCATGTCGCGGCTGCGGCGGTACGAACTCACCCAGCAGGCGGAGCAGACCTTCGACCGCCTCTCCGGCGGTCAGCAGGCGCGCTTCCAGATCCTGCTGCTGGAGCTCCAGGGCGTCACGGCACTGCTGCTGGACGAGCCGACGGACAACCTCGACCTGGAGTCGGCCGAGGCCCTGCAGGAGGGCCTCGAGGCGTTCGAGGGCACGGTGCTGGCGGTGACCCACGACCGGTGGTTCGCCCGGTCCTTCGACCGGTTCCTGGTCTTCGGCAGTGACGGCAAGGTCCGCGAGACGGCGGAGCCGGTCTGGGACGAACGCCGCGTCGAACGCGCCCGCTGACCTGGCGGGCCCGGCGCCCGGCGCCCGCCCGCGGAACCGGCCCGCGGGAGGGCGGGCACGTGATCCGGCCGGCCCCTGGCGGCTGCCGGGCCGCCCGCAGGGCCGGGCCGCCCGGGAGGGCGCAGGTCCGGGCCTTCGCGGTGGACGGTCCGCTCCACCCGGCACGAGCCGTCGCGGCGTGCGCACGTGCCCCCGCCGCGGCGCGGGAGAAGCGGGCGCGCGGGGCCGAAGGGCGGGCGGCTACGCCCAGCGCAGGAGCGCGCCGAGGCCGCCCACCGGGACCACCGGGGAGTCGTCCTCCAGCGCGGGCCCGACCGAGATCGCGGGCGCCCCCGTCGCGACCACGGACCGCAGCAACGCGTCGTCGGCCCGCGCCGCCCACGCGTGCTGCTCGCCCAGGATCCTCAGGTCGGCGCGCCGCACGGCCAGCTGGTCCGGCTCCTCGCCGATCCAGATCTGCCGGTGCGCGTCCGGCCCGTCGGGGTTGACCAGCAGCTCGTCGATCCGGTGCTCCCGCGCGGCCTCCACCAGCGCGGGCACCCCCTCGACCGCGCCGGCGCCGCCCTGCGGGTCCCGCCCCCGCGCGGCCAGGAACCTGCCCAGGTCCGTCTCCGCCGTCTGCCGTTCGTGGGTGGCGCGCAGGTCCTCCACCTCCTCCTCCAGGAGGCGGCTCCCGCTCCCGTGCGAGGCCTCCACGGCGTGCCCCCGCACCTGCGGGGGCAGATGCTCCCGCACGGCCCGCCGGTCCCGGTCCTCCCCGACCAGGATCACCAGGTCCGCCCGCGTCTCCTCCAGGCAGGAGGCCGCCTCGCGGGCGATCTCCGCCGCGTTCTGGTCCCAGGTGTTCTCCACCGCCAGCTGGAAGTGCCGCTCCGACCAGTCCGAGGACGCCGTGCGGTGCAACGGCCACTGGCGGCCGACCACCTCACCGGCGTCCGAGCTGCCCAGCGCGGTGCGCAGCTCGAGATCGGCGCCGCCCCGCGACACGTAGACCACCAGGCAGGTGGGATCCTCGCCCAGCAGGTTCAGCAACGGCGAGACGTGCGGCAGCGGCGCCCACACCGCGGTGATCTCCCGCTGCGGGGCCCGCGCCAGCGACGGGTCGAGGACCACCTCGCCGTCGTGGGCGAACAGCGCCCGCCCGTGCGGCTCGGTGGAGTGCTGGAGTTCGTCGACCGCTGTGCGCACCGCCTCGCAGGTCGCCTCGTCCGCGCCCTGCGAGGCCAGTTCACGGGCGACCGCCTGGGCCATGAGGCGCCGCTCGCGCGGCGTGTCCTGGGTGTGGTGCGAGGTGTCCACGTAGACCGAGGCCCACGGGCCTCGGCGCTCGTACAGGGGCTGAAGAAATGCGAGATCCATGGTTCCGCGTCCGGTGTCGGTCGGGTGGTTGTCTTCCTCGTGCGTCGGATCCGTGTCCCAGGCGGGTACCCGTGCCCCATGAAGGAACACGAGGAACGGGGTGCCGCCATGGCAGGAGTCGAACCGGACCGGCTGGACGACCAGCAGTTGATGAAGGAACTCGAGACCATCCACCGCACGCGTCACGACACGCTGCTGCACGGGTCCAGCGACGCGCTGCGCACCCACAACGAGCGGATGGCGCAGCTGGAGGGCGAGTACCTGCGCCGCCATCCGCGACGGCCGGTCTCCGCCGGGCGCACCCGGGAGGGCGCGCGCGAGCGTGATCCGGGGCAGCCGCGGGGCTGAGGGACGCCGCTCGCCCCCGGCACGGCACCGGGGACGTGCCGCACCGGGGACGTGCGTGAGGAGGGGCGGGCCCGGCGGGCCCGCCCCTCCTTACGCAGGTGGGTCGCCCGCCTACCCCGCCCGCCGGCCGAACTCGCGCAGCAGGGCCTCGTCGAAGGCGTCGAGGTCGCCCGGCTTGCGGCTGGTGACCAGCACGTTGGGGCCATTGGTGTCGACCTTGACCTCCTCGTCGACCCAGGTGCCGCCGGCGTTGGCGATGTCGGTCCGCAGGCTCGGCCAGGAGGCCACCTCCCGGCCGGAGACCACGTCGGCCTCGACCAGCGTCCACGGCGCGTGACAGACCGCGGCGACCGGAATGCCCTGCTCGAAGAAGTCCTTCACCAGTCCGACGGCCGTCTCGTCCATCCGCAGGGCGTCCGGATTGGCGACGCCGCCCGGCAGCACCAGCCCGTCGAACTCCTGGGCCGAGACCTCGTCCACCGTCCTGTCGACGGGGAAGGTGTCCGCCTTGTCCAGGTGATTGAACCCCTGGACCTCGCCGGACCGGGTCGACACCAGGACGGCCTCGTGCCCGGCGTCGGTCACCGCCTGCCAGGGCTTGGTGAGTTCGATCTGCTCGACGCCCTCGGGCGCCGTGAGAAATGCGATGCGCATGCTCGGTTCCACATCCTTCCTTCCCCCTCCGGCGTTTCCCCCCGGCCGCGTGGTCCGGCCGGCGTTACTCCGGACGGGTGATCGCCTCGGCGAGTTGCTGGACGTTGGCGTAGCGGGCCTTGTGCGGCAGGTGGTCCAGGGGTTCCACCAGGGCGTCCGGCGCGTGGTTGCGGCGCAGGGTGCGCGCCAGTTGCTGAGGGCCCGCCGGGAACGACGTGCGGCTCAGGATGCGCGCCAGTTCCAGCCGCACCGTCTCCAGCGGGGCCTCCCGCACGCCCTCCGTGCCGCCCGCCACCGCCGGATCGTCGTCGGCGACCGGCTCGGGGTCGTGCCACTCCTCCGTCCGGGTGGGACGTCCGGACTGCAGCAGCCCCCTCAGCTCGTGCTTCATCTCGTCGTCCCGGTGAACGCTCAACCGGTCGCTGCCACGCTGCATGGCTCCCTCCACATCTTCGGGTGGCCCCCGCGTACCCGAGGAGGCGGAGGCGACACACCGGCGGGCCGCGTGGTCCCGGCCACGTTCCGTCGGCGCGCGGGAGTCCGGAATGTCCGGCAGTCTGAAGGGGACCCGGGGCGCTCCGCCGCCCCCGTTCACCCCTGGGAGGACGGACCCATGGTGGTGCTCGTAGTGATCATTCCGGTTCTGATGCTCTGCATGATGCTGGCCATGGACTGGTACGAGGATTTTGTCTTTCCTCGTCCGGAGGGGGATACGGCCTCGGCCGACGGGGATGTCGTACTGCCGGCCGTGACGCCGGTACCGGCTCCTCTGGCGCTACCCGCGCCACCCGCGGTGCGGCGGGCCCTGCCGGGCGGTACGCCCGGCGCGGGGGCGCCGCCCGGACGGGCGTCCTGAGCCCGAGCAGACGAGAGCGTCGGAGTGTCGCAGAGGGGAGACGGAGCGAGGCGAGGCCGGGCACACGGGCCTCGCCTCCCTCGTTCGGCGCACCGGGTCACGCGGATGGGGTCGCGCGACGGGCGGCGACGGGGCGGCCCGGCTGGGATGGAGACGCCCGTCGTCCTCCGGCTGAAGGAGCCCGAGCCCCATGCGCCGCACTCTCCGTGTCCTGTCCGCCGCTGCAATCGCCGGCGCGGCGGTGACGGTCGCCGCGCCCGTCACCGCCGCGGAACCGGTCCCCTGTGACCCCGGCGCCTCCTCGCAGGCCGTGGCGGGCGTCGCCACCTCGCAGCGGCGCGCCCCGGAACCCGGGGGCGCGGACGCCTGCCCGGAGGGGAGCGGCACCGCGGGGCTGCGCGGAGCGGTGGCCGCGGCCCCCTGCGAGGAGGGCGCGGACCCGGAGGCCTGCGCCGCGCCGGACGAGGTTGTGCCGCGGGACGAGACGTTCGGTGACGCCCCGGACGGCGCCCTGGCCGAGGACCTGGGCGGGGAGGACGTGTCCGCCGGGTCCGTCGGGCCCCTCGGCGACACGGAGCCGGGAGGCGGCCCGGGAGACGCGCCGGGGGCGGGGGACGCGCCGGAGGACACGTCCGGTGCCGGGCCGGACGGTCCGGTGGCCGGATCGGCGACGGGCATCGAGGTCGAGCCCCTCGAGCCCGGACCGCTCCACGAACCGGGGCAGGGCGACCCCGGCCAGGGGCCCGGCTCAGGACGCGGAGGTCCGGGCGGGCCCGGCGGCGGCCCCGGCGGAGGTCCCGGCGGAGGTCAGGGCGGTCCCGGAGGCTCCGGCGGCGGTGCGGGACACGAGCCCGGGAACCGTCCCGGCCCGGGCGGCCAGGGCGGCAAGGAGGGTCACGGCGGCAAGGAGGACCACGGCCACGGCGGCCGGACCGCCCCGCCGGTGCACCGCGGCGTCGAGGCGGGAGCGGGCGGCGCGTTCACCGATTCCGTCCCGCTCCAGGTGGCCGGCGGCCTGCTGATCGCCGGCGCCGCGGTGGCCGCCGGGCACCGGATCCGGCAGCGGTTCGCCCCGTCCCGCTCCGGCCGGACCCGCTGACCACCGGCGGGCCGGTCATGTCCGGCCCGCCCCGGGGTACTCGGGACCATCGAACCCGGCATCCGGTGCGGAAGGACCGCCACGGCGCATGCCGGTGACCGCGCGGAGGTGCCGATGGGGCGGACGGAACGGGGCGGAACGGGCCGGGCCGGCGGACACGGCCCGGTGCGGTTCGGGCCCCGCATGCCCGACGACGGACTGCCGGTGCTCCCCGAGCTCACCGCCGTGCTGTCGGCGGCCTCGCAGCGCGCCGAGGACGAACCCCCCGGCGGGGGACCCGACCTGCTCGAGGCAGCCGCCGGCTACTGGACCCGGCGGGGCCTGGCCGCCGGGCCCGACCGGGTGGCGGCGGCCCCCGGCGCGCCCGCGCTGCTGCTCGCGCTGACCGCCACCCTCGGGGGCGACGTCCTGGTGCCGCGCCCCTGCGCCGCGTGGTGGGCGCCCTACGCCCGTCTGCTGGGCCGCCCCGTCTTCCACGTGCCCACGCCGCCCGAGTCGGGCGGGGTACCCGACGCGTACGCGCTGCAGGAAACGATTCGCCGGGTGCGCAAGGAGGGCGGGGACCCGCGTCAGCTGGTGCTCTCGCCCGCCGACGAGACGACCGGCGCGGTCGCGGCCCCGGAATTCCTGCACGCGACCGTCGAGGTCGCCGAGGCCGAAGGGCTCTTCGTGATCAGCGACGAGACCTGGCGGGACACGGTCCACGACCCGCACGGCACCGTCCTGCTCAGCCCCGCGGAGATGCTGCCCGGCCGGGTGGCCGCCGTCGCCGACCTGCGCGGCGGGCTGCTCCCCGCCGGCTGGCCGGCCGCGATCGCCCGCTTCCCCACCGGGCCCGGCGACGGAGGCGCGTTGCGCGCCCGGGTGCTCGACGTGCTCACCGCCCTCGGCGCCCAGATCCCGAGGCCCCTCGCCGTCACGGCCGCCTACGCGCTGGGTGAGCCCGAGGAGGTCACCGCCCGGCGCGCCGCCTCCGTCCGCCTGCACGCCCGGCTCGCCACCGCGGTCCACGAACTCGTCGTCGGCGCGGGCGGGCTGACGCTCCCCCCGCAGGCCGGGCGGTGCGTCTACGCCGACCTGTCACCGCTCGCCGACGCCCTCGCCACCCACGGCGTCGGCGACGCGCAGGAGCTGGAGGAATGCCTCGACGTGCGCCACGGCGTCCCGGCGAGCGGCGGCCACCGCTTCGGCGACGACCTGGCCGCCCCGCGGGTCCGCCTGTCCACCGGCGACCTGCTGGGCGGCGACGCGGCGGAACGCGCCGCCTGCCTGACCGCCCCCGATCCGCTCCAACTGCACCGGGTGCGAGGGGCGTTGACCAGGTGGCGCACCGCCTTCGACCGGCTCGGCACACCGGCCGAGGCCATCACCGGGGCCGAGTGAGGGGAGAGCCCGCGATGACGCAACCACAGTTCCGTTCCCGCCGGTTGCCCGGCCCCGACCCGCGGCCCGCCACGGGCCACGGACAGGAGGGGAGCCCGGGGCGGCTGCGCACCACCGAGCCGCCCCGGACCGAACCGTCCCCGCCCGTCGGTCCCGCGGCGCCGGGGCAGGGCCGCCGCTGGCCCAGGTCCTTCGAGGACCGGCTGACCGCCCCGCTCCCCGGACTGCGCTCCTTCGCCCGGTTCGCCCGCGAGGGCGCGGTGCGGCCCAGGCGCGAAGGCCTCGCGGACATCCCCCGCATCCCCTACCGGCCCGGGCCGCTGCCCCGGGTCGACGCCCGTCAGGTGGCCGTCACCTGGGCGGGACACGCCAGTTGGGTGATCCGGATCGGCGGCCTCACGGTCCTCGCCGACCCGGTGTGGTCCCGCCGCATCCTCGGCACGCCCGCCCGCATCACCCCGGTCGGCGTCCCCTGGGACGCGCTGCCCCCGGTGGACGCCGTGGTGATCAGCCACAACCACTACGACCACCTGGACCTGCCCACCCTGCGCCGACTGCCCTGCGACACACCGGTGTTCGTGCCCGGCGGCCTGGGCCGGTGGTTCTCCCGCCGGGGCTTGCGGAGAGTGACCGAACTCGACTGGTGGGAGTCGGCGCGGCTGAAGGGGGTGCGGCTGGACTTCGTGCCCGCCCACCACTGGTCGAAGCGGACCCTCACCGACACCTGCCGCAGCCTGTGGGGCGGCTGGGTGCTCACCGCGGACGACGACGCGCCCGCAGGCGGCGGCAGGGGCGACGGCACACACGACGGCGCGGGGGACGGCACCCGCGATGGCGCGGGAGGCGGGCGCCGGCGCGTGTACTTCGCCGGGGACACCGGTTACGGGCACTGGTTCCGGCGGATCGGTGAGCGCTACCCGGACATCGACCTGGCCCTGATGCCGATCGGCGCCTACGACCCCCGCTGGTGGCTGCGGGACGTGCACTGCGACCCGGAGGAGGCGGTCCGGGCCACCCTGGACGTCGGCGCCCGGCGGATGGCCCCGATGCACTGGGGCACGTTCCTGCTGTCGTCCGAGCCGGTCCTGGAGCCCCTGCACCGGGTCCGCGACGCCTGGGCCGCGACCGGACGGGCCCGCGAGGACCTGTGGGACCTTCCGGTGGGCGGCTCCCGGGTCCTCGACGACTGACCGCCGCGCGCGGGCGGACACCGGGAGGGCGGCGACGGCCCTCCGGCGGTGCCCGCTCAGCGGTCCCGGAAGCGGTTCCACACGGTGGGGGCGGCGCTGATCGCCAGCGTCAGCACCACCACCGCGACCACGCCCTTCCATGGTTCGTCGAACAGGGAGCCGCCCAGCACCCCGATGACCTGGTAGGTGGCCGCCCAGGCCAGGCACGCCAGGGCGTTGCCCCGCGCGAACCGGCGCAGCGGCCAGCGGGCCACCAGGCAGGCCAGTATCACCGGCAGCCGCCCCGCCGGAATCATCCGGGACAGCACCAGCACCGGCACGGCGTGCCGCTGCAGCTTCTCCACGGCCTGATCGAGCCGTTCCTGCGGGGCCCGGTCCCGGATGCCCTCCAGCCAGCGGGTGCCGCCGCGCGACTCCATGCCGCGCCGGCCGAGCCAGTACAGCGCCACGTCACCCAGGCACGCCGCCGCCGAGGCCACCAGCAGCAGGACCCCAAGCGACACCGCCGGCACCGCGTGGTGGAAGGCGACCACCGCGGCCGAACTCACCAGCGGGCCCGTCGGCACCACCGGGACCAGCGAGCCCAGCAGCACCAGGAGGAACAGCATCGGATAGCCCGCCGCGCCGTCCGGCGTCACCGGGTGTCTCCGAGCCGCGCCGACTCGCCGTGCCCGAGCAGGCGCACCCGCACGCCAGGTGCGCTGCGGGCCGCCAGCCGTGCGAACTCGTCGCCCGGGGAATGGAACTCGTGAGGGCGCACCGCGTCCATCCCGACCGGCCAGAACGTCCCGTAGTGCACCGGGACCGCGCACCTGGGGCCGAGCGCCGCCAGCGCCTCGGCCGCCCGGGCTGCGTTGAGGTGGCCCTCGCCGAGGAACGGACCCCAGCCGCCCACCGGCAGCAGCGCCAGGTCGACCGCCCCCACCTCCTGCGCCATGGTGTCGAACAGTCCGGTGTCCCCGGCGAAGTAGGTGCGCCGCTCGCCCTCCACCACGAACCCTAGGGCGGGGGAGCGGTGCGGTCCGAACGGCAGCCGCCGCCCGTCGTGGCGGGCCGTCACCGCCCGGACCGTCAGGTCCGCCACCCGCGTGCGGTCACCCGGCTCGACCTCCCGCACGTCCAGCGAGCGCGCCCGCGCCAGCCGGGTCAGCGCGGGCACCGCACGACCCGTCCCGCGCGGCACCAGCACCACGGTGCCCGGGTCCAGCCGGGCCAGGGACGGCAGATGGAGATGGTCGGCGTGCAGGTGCGACACGAGCGCCACCTCCGCGCGCCACGCCTCCGGTGGCGGCGGCGCGCCCCGGCGGCGGCGCAGATGCGCGAGCCGGCGCGTGAACAGGGGGTCCGTCAGGACGCGTACGCCCGAGTCCCGCAGCGTGCAGGTGGCGTGTCCCCACCAGGTGATCTCCGCCGGCACCTCGCCGTCCTCCCTCGTGCTCCGTGCGACCCGGTTCCGAGCCTACGGGTAGGGGCAGGCTCGGCGGGGCAGGCGGATCCCGACGCCCACGCCCACCGTCTGCCCGGTATGGCAGGGTTGAACGGCCCGTCCGCCGGACGGCGGGCGTGGCGGGAGAACGAGAGGTGCGAGTGAACGACCGCTGGCGGCGGGGCGCGGGACAACTGGGGCGGAGCGTCGCCGTGTGGGCGGTCTCGACGCTGACCATGCTGGTGCTGGCCGGGCTGCTCCCCGATTTCCGGCTGGAGGCGCCGGACGGCGGCAGCGCCACCCGGCTGGGCGTCACCGCGGCCCTCGGCGCGGGCGCCTTCGGCCTGCTGTCCGCGCTGGTCTGGCCGCTGCTGGTCCGCCTGCTGCTGCTGATCCCCGCGCTGGTGCTGGCGCTGCTGGTCTTCTTCCTCAACGGCGGCCTGCTCCTCGTCGCGCTCTGGGTCAACCCGGTGCAGCGGGGCGAGGCCAGCCCGGAGACGGCCGTGGTGGTGGCCGCGGTGATGTCCGCGGTGGCCTCGGCGACCGGCGGCGCCCTCGCCGTCCGCGACGACGACGCCTACCGCCGCCGCCTGTACCGGCTCTCCGACCGGCGCCGCCGTCGCGTCCGTGCCGAGGCCGGCGGGCCGGTCACCCCCGGCTTCGTCCTCCTCCAGCTGGACGGCGTCGGGCACGACGTGCTGCGCGACGCCGTCGGGCAGGGCCTGACGCCCACCGTCGCCCGCTGGCTCGGCGAGGACGGGGACGGAGGCCCGCCCACCCACCGGCTGGCCCCCTGGCGGACCGACTGGTCCAGCCAGACCGGCGCCAGCCAGCTGGGCATCCTGCACGGCTCCAACTTCGACGTCCCCGCCTTCCGCTGGTACGACAAGCAGCGCCGTGAGGTGATGGTCTGCAACCGGCCCTCCAGCGCGGTCGTCCTGCAGCGGCGGGCCGCCAAGAACGCCGGGCACCCCGGACTGCTCGCCGTCGACGGCGCCAGCCGGGGCAACCTGTTCAGCGGCGGGGCGGGGGAGCAGGCCCTGGTCCTCTCCATCGCCGCCCGCCGCCGCCGCAAGGGGTTCCGGTCCCGCTCCGGCTACTTCGCCTACTTCGCCGACCCCGCCAACGCGGTCCGCACCGTGCTGTCCTTCGCCGCCGAGGTGCTCCGCGAACTCCGGCAGTCGCTGCGCGCCCGCCTGGAGCGCCGCCGGCCGCGGGTGGGCCGCGGCGGGCTGTACCCGTTCTTGCGGGCCTTCGCCACCGTCGTCCAGCGGGACGTGGTGGTCTACGCCGTCGCCGGGGACATGCTCGCCGGGCGCACCGCGGTCTACGCCGACCTGGTCGCCTACGACGAGGTGGCCCACCACTCCGGCCCCCGCGGCAGGGACGCCGCCCAGGTGCTGCGCCGCCTGGACCGGGTGCTGGCGCTGCTCGAGAAGGTCGCCGAACACTCGCCGAGGCCCTACCGGTTCGTGGTCCTCTCCGACCACGGGCAGAGCCCAGGCGAGACCTTCCGCTCCCGGTACGGGCTGCCCCTGGGCGACCTGGTCCGGGCCGGCTGCGGGCTGCCGGTGCCGCGGCGGGCCCGCCGCACCCGCAGCGGGGCGGAGGCCCGGTCGGCGGTCCGGGCCGCGCTGCACCGCCCCGTCGAGGAGGGGGCCGGGGAGCACCTGCCGCCCGTGCGCGGCGCCGAGCCCGTCGTCCTGGCCTCGGGCAACCTGGGACTGGTCTCCTTTCCCGACGTGGGGCACCGGATGAGCCGGGAGGAGATCGACGCCCGGCATCCGGCGCTCCTCGCCACCCTCGCCAACCACCCCGGCATCGGGTTCCTGCTGGTGCGCAGCGAGGAGCACGGCGGGCTGGTGCTGGCGGCGCACGGCACGGCGGTGCCGCTGGCGGACCTCAGCGAGGAGAACCCGGGCCCGCTCGAGCCGTACGGGCCCGGGGCGGTGGCCGCCGTGAAGCGCACGCACGGCTTCCCGCAGGCCGCCGACATCATGATCAATTCGTGGCACGACCCGGACACCGGCGAGGTCCACGCCTTCGAGGAGCAGATCGGCTCGCACGGCGGACTCGGCGGCGAGCAGGGCCGGGCCTTCCTGCTGTCGCCGGTGGCGCTGCCCCCGCCGGAGGACCCGCTGGTGGGGGCCGAGGCCGTCCACCGGGTGCTGCTGCGCTGGCTGGAGGAGTCACGGGCCGGAGCGGGGCCCTGAGCGGGCCGGGAACCGCCGCGCGGGCGGCCTCCGGCCCTTTGCCGCCCGCGTCAGCCGCGGGCGCGCGCGTGGTAGGAGTGCCGGGTGTGCTCCGTGTGCTCCCGCATCAGCCGCGTCGCCAGCGCCTCGTCGCGGTCGGCGACGGCCGCGATCAGCGCACGGTGCTCCGTCCACGACTGCTGCCCCCGCTGCCGGGCGATCGGCGTGTAGTACCACCGCACCCGGCGGTCCACCTGCGCGGCCAGCTCGGCCAGCACCGCGTTGCCGGCCAGCTCCATCACCTTGGCGTGGAACCGCGCGTTGGCCTCCACGGCCCCGTCCACGTCGTCGGCGGCGACCAGCGCCTCCCCTTGCGCGCACAGCTCCTCCAGCTGCGCGATCCCCGGCTTGCCCGCGTTGGCCGCGGCGAGCCGCGCCGCCTCCGCCTCCAGCAGGGTGCGCACCGTGAGGAGCTGATCGGCCTCCTCCTCCGTGGGCTCGTGCACGAAGGCGCCCTGGGCGGGACGCAGATCCACCCAGCCCTCGGTGTTGAGCCGCTGGAGCGCCTCGCGCACCGGCTGGCGGGACACCCCGAGGTGCCCGGCGAGTTCGCTCTCCACCAAGTGCTGCCCGGGCCGCAACGCGCGGGTCGTGATCAGCTCCAGCAGCGCCTCGTAGACGCGGTCCCGGAGGGGACCAGGGCGTTCCAGCTTGGGCACAGCGCCCTGCGGCAGACCGGTCGACAACATCGGTTCCCCTCCTGAGCACACCCGATTGTCTATCGTCTACAGTCTACGGCGCCTCGGGGGCGGCGGGTCGGGTGACATTGGCCACGGCGGTCCCCGGCCACGGGGCGGGGGAGAGGCGGGCGCCCGGGAACGGCAGGCGCCCCGGAACGGCAGGCGCCCGGGAGTGGCGGGAGAAGGAGCGGCGGGAGCCCCGCACCGGCGTCGGTGCGGGGCTCCCGCGGGAGAGGCGGGTTCATCAGCCCGTGAAGAGCTGCGTCGCCTTGCGGACCAGTTCGTACAGGCCGTAGGCGAGCGGGACGCCGACCCAGAGCCACGAGAAGGCGATCAGGCCGCGGCGGCCGCCGGCGCCCTCGGGCGCCGTCCCGGTCCCGGTCCCGGTGGTGGTGGCCTCAGGCATGGACGGCCTCCTTGAGGTGGTACCTGGCGTGCACGGGCCGCACCAGTTCGTTGGCCACGAAGCCGACGACCAGCAGCCCGATCATGATGAACAGCGAGGTCCCGTACAGCTCCGGCCCCTGCTTGCCGGCCTCCTCCTGCCGGTCCGCGATCCAGTTGACGATCAGCGGTCCCAGGACGCCCGCCGTGGACCAGGCCGTCAGCAGCCGTCCGTGGATGGCGCCCACCTGGTAGGTGCCGAAGAGGTCCTTGAGGTAGGCCGGGATCGTCGCGAAGCCGCCTCCGTAGAAGGAGAGGATCACCAGCGCGCAGAGCACGAACAGTGGCTTGGAGGCGTCCCCGAAGAGTGCGATCACCAGGTACATCAGCGCGCCGACACCCAGGTAGACGCGGTAGATGTTCTTCCGTCCGATCAGGTCGGAGGTCGACGACCAGCCGATCCGTCCGGCCATGTTGGCCGCCGACAGCAGCGCCACGAACCCGGCCGCCGCCGACACCGACACCGGGGTGGAGGTGTCGGCGAAGAAGTCGCTGATCATCGGCGCGGCCTTCTCCAGGATGCCGATGCCCGCGGTCACGTTCATGACCAGCACCAGCCACAGGAGCCAGAACTGCGGCGTGCGCACGGCGTCGCGGGCGGAGACCTGCACGCCGCCGACGCCGGCCGTGGCGTCCGCGCCGGCCGCGTCCGCCGGGGCGGGCCGCGGTACGCGGATCAGTAGGACGCCGAGCGACATGAAGACCGCGTAGACCAGGCCGTGCACCAGGAAGGCGGTGGCGATCCCGGAGGAGTCGGAGCCGAACGACTCCAGCATCCGGGTGGACCAGGGGGACGCGATGAGCGCGCCGCCGCCGAAGCCCATGATGGCGATGCCGGTGGCCATGCCCGGCCGGTCCGGGAACCACTTGATCAGTGTGGAGACCGGCGAGATGTAGCCGATGCCCAGGCCGATGCCGCCGACGAAGCCGTAGCCGAGGACGATCAGCCAGTACTGCCCGGTCCACGCGCCCAGGGCGGAGAGCAGGAACCCGGAGGAGAAGCAGACCAGGGCGACCGTCATCGCCCAGCGCGGACCGTTGCGTTCGACGAGGGTGCCGCCGAACGCCGCGGAGAGGCCGAGCATCACGATGCCCAGCTGGAAGGGGAGCGCGCTCAGCGTGCCGCTGATGTCGAGCGAGGACTCCAGCGGAGCCTTGAAGACGCTCCAGGCGTAGGCCTGGCCTATGGACAGGTGGACGGAGAGGGCGGCCGGGGGAACGAGCCAGCGGCTCCATCCCGGCGGTGCTACCGGTGGACTCATGATCCGGAACCCTAGGAACCATCCCGTCCACTTGGGAAGACTCCTGACGTCGCCGACTCCACTTCCCGTGTCCGCGGACGTCGTGCGTGCCGAGGCCCTTGCTGCCTCAACTCCCATACTGTAGACAATATTCAGTCGACGTTCTTCCCGAACCCCCCACCGTCGCGACCCGGTTCCCCAGTGCACCGGTTCCCTGGTTCCCCAGTTCCTCGGTACGCCCTCGACCGGACGGAGCCATCCCGTGAAAGTCGCAGTCCTCGGCGCCGGCGCGATCGGCGCCTACGTGGGCGCCGCCCTGCACCGCGCGGGCGTGGACGTGCGCCTGATCGCCCGCGGACCCCACCTGGCGGCCCTGAGGCAGGACGGCGTGCGCGTCCTCAGCCCGCGCGGCGACTTCGCCGCCCGCACCCCGGCCACCGACGACCCCGCCGAGGTCGGACCGGTGGACTACGTGTTCCTCGGCCTCAAGGCGAACTCCTACGCGGCGTGCGGGCCGCTCCTCGAGCCGCTGCTGAAGCCCGGCACGGCGGTGGTCGCCGCCCAGAACGGCATCCCCTGGTGGTACTTCCACCGCCACGGAGGCCCGCACGACGGACGGCGCCTGGAGAGCGTGGACCCCGGCGGAGCGGTCAGCGCGGTGATCGCCCCCGAACGGGTCATCGGCTGCGTGGTGTACGCCGCCACCGAACTCGAGGCCCCCGGGGTGGTCCGGCACCTGGAGGGGACGCGGTTCTCGGTCGGCGAGCCCGACCGCAGCGTCTCCGCGCGCTGCACCGCGTTCGGCGACGCCATGGTCGCCGGCGGCCTCAAGTGCCCCGTCGAGCCCGACCTGCGCGACGACATCTGGGTCAAGCTGCTGGGCAACGCCACGTTCAACCCGATCAGCGCCCTGACCCGGGCCACCATGCGCCAGATGTGCGTGCACGGCGGCACCCGCCGGGTCGTCGAGACCATGATGACCGAGACGCTGTCGATCGCCGAGGCCCTCGGCTGCACCGTGGGCGTCACCGTCGAACGCCGCCTGGCGGGCGCCGAGCGGGTCGGCGACCACCGCACCTCCACGCTCCAGGACCTGGAGCGCGGCAAACCGCTCGAACTCGACGTGCTGCTCACCGCGCTGACCGAACTCGCGGACCTCACCGGCGTCGAGGCACCCACCCTCCGCACGGTCCACGCCCTGTCGGACCTGCTCGCGCTGAGGAGCGCCGCATGAGCGATCACCCCGCCTCCCGCGCACGAAGGCGCGAGCGGGCCCCCAAGACCTACACCCGGCTCACCCACCCCCTGGTCCGCGACTCCCGGGACGAACCGTTCCGCCGGGCCACCTGGGCCGAGGCGCTGGACCGCGTCGCCCGGGCCCTGCTGGCACACCGCGGCGCGTTCGGCATGTTCTCCTGCGCCCGCGCCACCAACGAGATGAACTACGTGGCGCAGAAGTTCGCCCGCGTCGTCATGGGCACCAACAACGTCGACTCCTGCAACCGCACCTGCCACGCGCCCAGCGTGGCCGGGCTGTCCGCCGCCTTCGGCTCCGGAGGCGGCACCTCCTCCTACGAGGAGGCCGAGCACACCGACGTGATCGTGATGTGGGGCTCCAACGCCCGCTTCGCGCACCCGATCTTCTTCCAGCACGTGCTCAGGGGCATCCGCAACGGCGCCCGGATGTACGCCGTCGACCCGCGCCGCACCTCCACCGCGGAGTGGGCCGAGAGCTGGCTCGGCCTGAACGTCGGCACCGACATCCCGCTGGCGCACGCCGTCGGCCGCGAGATCATCGCCGCCGGCCTGGTCAACGAGCCGTTCGTCCGCCGGGCCACCTCCGGGTTCGAGGAGTACCGCAAGCTGGTCGAACCGTGGACGCCGTCGCTGGCGGAGAAGGTGACCGGCGTGCCGGCCGCCGCCGTCCGCGAACTCGCCCACGCCTACGCCCGCGCCGAACGCGCCCAGCTGTGCTGGACGCTGGGCATCACCGAACACCACAACGGCACCGACAACGTCCGCGCGCTGATCAACCTCTCGCTGCTCACCGGACACGTCGGACGCTACGGCTCCGGCCTCCAGCCGCTGCGCGGCCAGAACAACGTCCAGGGCGGCGGCGACATGGGCGCGATCCCCAACCGCCTCCCCGGCTTCCAGGACATCCTGGACCCGGACACCCGGCGCAAGTTCGACGCCGCCTGGAACACCACCATCCAGCCCCGCTACGGCCTCAACCTCACCGAGATGTTCGAGGCGATGGAGGAGGGCACGCTGCGGGCCGTGTACTGCATCGGCGAGAACCCGGCGCAGTCCGAGGCGGACAGCGAGCAGGCGGTACGCCGCCTGGGGGAGCTGGACTTCCTGGTGGTCCAGGACATCTTCATGACCCGGACCGCCGAACTCGCCGACGTGGTGCTGCCGTCGACGGCCGGGTGGGCGGAGACCGACGGCACCTTCACCAACAGCGAGCGCCGCGTCCAGCGGGTACGTGCGGCGGTCTCCCCGCCCGGCGAGGCCCGGGAGGACATCGACATCCTCTGCGACCTGGCCCGTCGGCTCGGCCACGACTGGAAGTACGCCGACGCCGAGTCGGTCTGGAACGAACTGCGCTCGGTCTCGCCCGACCACCACGGCATGACCTACGGCCGGCTGGCGGAACACCAGGGCATCCAGTGGCCCTGCCCCTCCACCGACAGCCTCGAACCCCCTTACCTGCACGGCAGGCTGTGGGAGGCCGACCCCGGGCGCCGCGGCACGCCGGCCCCGTTCGGACTGGTCCAGCACGACCCGCCGGTGGACCTCACCGACGAGCACTACCCCGTGCGGCTGACCACCGGCCGGCGGCTGGACTCCTACAACACCGGCGTGCAGAGCGGCGGTTTCGCCTCGCCCCTGCGACGCGGCGAGTACGTGGAACTCAGCCCGGAGGACGCCGAGCGCCACGGCGTCACCGTCGGCGAGGAGGTGCGCGTCGTCTCCCGGCGGGGCACCGTCGTCGCCCCGGTGTGGATCGACACCGCCCTCCGGCCGGGCCTCGCGTTCATGACCTTCCACTTCCCCGACGAGGTGGACACCAACGCGCTGACCATCGAGGCCAACTGCCCGATCGCCGGCACCGCCGAGTTCAAGGCGTCGGCGATCCGCATCGAGAAACTTCCCGCCGCTGACCACGTGAGGTGACCCGAGTTGGACCTGCACTTCGGCGACAGCGAACCCACCGACGAAGAACGCGCCGCGGTCGACGCGCTGCTCGGCCCGCCGCAGTCCTCCTGGGAGGGCGCCGACCGCGACGGTACCGGCCCCGCCGACCTGAGGTGGGCGCGCGGCGGCCGTGCCGCACGCGACCGCCGCGACCTGCTGCTGCCGGGGCTGCACGCGGTCAACGACCGGATCGGCTGGATCAGCGACGGTGCGCTGGACTACCTGTGCCGCCGCCTGACCGTCCCCCCGGCCGAGGCCTACGGGGTCGCCACCTTCTACGCCCTGTTCTCGGTGAAACCACGGCCGCGGACGGTGCTGCACGTCTGCACCGACATCGCCTGCGCCCCGGCCGGCGCCGCCGACGTGCTCGCCGCCGCCCGGGACCGCCTCGGCCCCGGATCGGGCGTGCTGGTGCAGTCGAGTCCCTGCCTCGGGCTGTGCGAGCGGGCCCCGGCGGCTCTGGCGGTCCGGGCCGGGGAGACGGTACGGACCGCGGTGGCCGCGCCGGCCACCCCCGATGCCGCCGTCCTCGCGGCGACCGCCCCCGAGTCGGCACCCGAGGAACCCGCCGCCGCCATGGCGGTACCCCAGGCCGGGCGGGCGGAGCTGACGCTGCTGCGCCGGGTCGGCGTCGTCGACCCGGCCTCGCTGGACGACTACCGCGCCCACGGCGGGTACACCGCGCTGCGCCGCGCCTTCGAGCTGGGCCCGGCCGGGGTGATCCGGGAGGTCACCGACTCCGGGCTGGTCGGCCGGGGCGGCGCCGCCTTCCCGACCGGCGTCAAATGGAAGGCCACCGCCTCCCAGCCCGACCACCCGCACTTCCTGGTCTGCAACGCCGACGAGTCGGAGCCCGGCACCTTCAAGGACCGGGTCCTGATGGAGGGCGACCCGTACGCCCTCGTGGAGGCCATGACCGTCGCCGGATACGCCACCGGCGCCCACAAGGGCTACCTCTACCTGCGCGGCGAGTACCCGCGGGCGCTGCGCCGCATGGAGCACGCCGTCGCCCAGGCCCGCTCCCGCGGGTTCCTCGGCGAGGACGTGCTGGGCATGGGGTACGCCTTCGACATCGAGATCCGGCGCGGCGCCGGCGCCTACATCTGCGGCGAGGAGACCGCGCTGTTCAACTCCATCGAGGGCCGCCGGGGCGAACCCCGTTCCAAGCCGCCGTTCCCGGTGGAGAAGGGCCTCTTCGGGAAGCCCACCGCCGAGAACAACGTGGAGACCCTGGTCAACGTCCTGCCGATCCTCACCATGGGCGCCCCCGCCTACGCCGCGATCGGCACCGGGAGGTCCACCGGCCCCAAGCTGTTCTGCGTCTCCGGCAGCGTGGAACGCCCCGGCGTCTACGAACTGCCGTTCGGCGCCACGCTGGGGGAGCTGCTGGAACTCGCCGGGGTGCGCGACGGCCTGCGGGCGGTGCTGCTCGGCGGGGCGGCCGGCGGGTTCGTGCGGGCCGACGAGCTTGGCATCCCGCTCACCTTCGAGGGGACCCGCGAGGCCGGGGCCACACTCGGCTCGGGCGTGGTGATGGCCTTCGACGACACCGTGCCGCTGCCCCGGCTGCTGTTGCGGATCGCCGAGTTCTTCCGGGACGAGTCCTGCGGACAGTGCGTGCCCTGCCGGGTGGGCACCGTCCGTCAGGAGGAGGCGCTGCACCGCATCGCCGACCGCACCGGGGCGGACGCCGCCGGCGACATCGCCCTGCTGCGCGAGGTGGGCCGGGCCATGAAGGACGCCTCGATCTGCGGTCTCGGGCAGACCGCCTGGAACGCCGTGGAATCCGCCATCGACCGCCTGGGGGCGTACAAGTGACCGCGATACCGCTGGGAGTGCCGCGCCGGCTCCTGGAGTTCACCCTGGACGGCCAGGAGACCCGGGTCCCGGAGGGCTCCACCATCCTCGACGCCTGCCGGGCCGCCGGCAAGGACGTCCCGACCCTCTGCCAGGGCGACACCCTGGAGCCGAAGAACGCCTGCCGGGTCTGCGTGGTCGAGGTCGAGGGCGCCCGCACCCTGGTGCCGGCCTGCTCCCGCAAGGCCGAGGCGGGCATGCGGGTGCGCACCGACACCGAGCGGGCCCGGCACAGCCGGAAGGTGGTGCTGGAGCTGCTCGCCTCCTCCGTGGACCTCTCCACCACCCCGAACGCCGCCGTCTGGCTGAAGGAGTACGAGGCCGAGCCGGACCGCTTCGGCCCGGACGCGGCCCGGATCGACCAGGAGCCCCGGGTCGACAACGACCTCTACGTCCGCGACCTGGGGAAGTGCGTCCTGTGCTACAAGTGCGTGGACGCCTGCGGCGACCAGTGGCAGAACACCTTCGCCATCTCGGTCGCGGGGCGCGGCTTCGACGCCCGGATCGCCGTGGAGCACGACGGCCCGCTCACCGGGTCGGCCTGCGTCTACTGCGGCAACTGCGTCGAGGTGTGCCCCACCGGGGCACTCTCCTTCAAGAGCGAGTTCGACATGCGCGCAGCGGGTACGTGGGACGAGTCCCGGCAGACGCGGACCACCACGGTCTGTGCCTACTGCGGAGTAGGGTGCAACCTCACCCTGCACGTTCAGGACAATGAGATCGTCAAGGTCACCTCACCGCACGACAACCCGGTGACCCACGGCAATCTCTGCATCAAGGGCCGCTTCGGCTACCAGCACGTACAGAACCGGGACTGACAGGGCTATGGGACGAGTCACGGAACGACGCAAGGTGATCCGCATCCGCGACGGGGTGGTCTCCGCGCGCCCGGACACGCTCGTCGCCGAGGAACCACTGGAGATCAGGCTCAACGGCAAGCCGCTGGCCATCACCATGCGCACGCCCGGCGACGACTTCGCGCTGGCCGCCGGGTTCCTCGTCAGCGAGGGCGTGCTGGGCTCGGGCGCGGAGCTGCGCAACATCGTGTACTGCGCGGGCGCCACGGTGGACGGCTCCAACACGTACAACGTGGTCGACGTGCGGACCGCCCCCGGCGTCGTGATACCGGACATCACCCTGGAACGGAACGTCTACACCACCTCCTCGTGCGGCCTGTGCGGCAAGGCCAGCCTGGACGCCGTGCGCACGACCGCGCGGTGGGCGATCGACGACGGCGACGGGCCGGCGATGACGCTGGAGCCGGCGCTGCTGTCCGAGCTGCCGGACCGGCTGCGCGCCTCCCAGCAGGTCTTCGACCGCACGGGCGGCCTGCACGCGGCAGCCCTGTTCTCCGAGACGGGAGAGCTGCTGGACGTCCGGGAGGACGTGGGACGGCACAACGCGGTGGACAAGCTGGTCGGGCGGGCGCTGCAGAACGACGCGCTGCCGCTGTCGCGGACGGTGCTGATGGTGTCGGGGCGGGCCTCCTTCGAGCTGGCCCAGAAGGCGGTGATGGCCGGCATACCCGTGCTGGCCGCGGTATCGGCGCCGTCGTCGCTGGCGGTGGACCTCGCGGCGGAGACGGGGCTCACGCTGGTCGGGTTCCTGCGGGGAACCTCCATGAACGTGTACGCGGGGGAGGAGCGGATCGCCCTGACGGCCACGGCCGCCACGGGCTGACCGCGTTCGTCCCCCTCGGCACGGCCGACGGGGTCCCGGCCAGGGCGGGGAGCGCCCCCTGCGCCCCCCGGGACCCCGCCTCCGGCCCCCGCCCTCCCTGGCTGCCGGTCCTGCGGCCTGCGGCCTTTGGGCCTGCGCCCCCCCGGGCTTCTCGGGCCACCGGTCCTCCGGCTTGCGGCGTCCCTGGCTGCCGGTCCTGCGGCCTGTGGTCTTTGGTCCTGCGGCCCCTGGGCTTCTGGGGCCACGGGTCTTCAGGCCTGCGGCGTTCCTGGCTGCGGGTCCTGCGGCCTGTGGTCTTTGGGCCTGCGGCCCCTGGGTTTCTGGGGCCACGGGTCTTCAGGCCTGCGGCGTTCCTGGCTGCCGGGCCTCCGGCCTGT
>NZ_BBZI01000005.1:986039-1159875 GCF_008974245.1 Streptomyces abyssomicinicus
CTTCAGGCTTGCGGCGTCCCTGGCTGCCGGTCCTGCGGCCTGCGGTCTTTCGGCCTGCGGCCCCTGGGCTTCTCGGCCCACCGGTCCTCCGGCCTGCGGCCTCCCTGGCTACCGGGCCTCCGGTCTTCGGCCTTCCGGTCTTCGGCTCTCCGGCGTTCCGGCGTTACGGCGTTCCGGCCTCCGGCCCCGGGGCTTCTCGGGCCACCCGGCCTCCGGCCCCCGCCCTCCCTGGCCACCGGGCCTCCGGCCCGCGGGCTCCCTGGCCTCTGGGTCTTCGGCGCGCGGCCTCCCCGACCTCCGGGCCAGCGGCCCTCCGACTTCCGGCCTTTCAGGCGTCGGCCCTCCGGCCTCCAGGGCCCGCGGCCCTTCGGCCCTCCGGGGCCGCAGCCTCCGGCCTCCAGGGCTCGCGGCCCTCTGGGCGCCGGCTCACGGCCTGTTGGACGTCGGGCACTGCTGTTTCCGCCTCCCGCGCGTGCCGCGGCCGCGAGCCGCCGGGCCGCGGCGGCAAGTCTGCTGCGGGACCCGCCGTGCGGGCACTCGCGCCGGCCGGCCCGTGCCCGCCGGCCGCCGAGGGCGGACCGGCCGCGGAGGCCGGCCGGGGTCAGTGGCGGCCGGTGGTGGCGTAGGGGCGGGGCTCCTCGGCGGGGAGGGGGTCGCGTTCGCGGCGGCGGGCGATCACCGCGCTGACCATCAGCTGCATCTGGTGGAAGAGCATCAGCGGCAGTACCGCCAGCGCCGCCTCCGCCCCGAACAGCACGCTCGCCATCGGCAGCCCCGCCGCCAGCGACTTCGTCGAGCCGGCGAACTGGATCGCCACCCGGTCCCCGCGCCCGAAGCCGAGCGCCTTCGCGCCGTACCAGGTGGCCGCCAGCACCACCGCGAGCAGCACCGCCTCCACCGCGATCAGTTCCACCATCCGGACCGCGCTCACCTGGCCCCACACGCCGCGCACCATGCCCTGGCTGAAGGCGGAGTAGACGACCAGCAGGATCGCCCCCCGGTCCACCAGCGACAGCAGCCTGCCGTGTTTGCGGACGAACCCGCCGACCCAGCGCCGCAGCAGCTGCCCGGCGAGGAAGGGCACCAGCAGCTGGAGCACGATCCTCAGCACCGAGTCCCCGGAGAAGCCCTGCCCGTCGCCGAACTGCCCGCCGAGCAGCAGGGCCGCCAGCAACGGCGTGAGGACGATGCCCGCCAGCGAGGAGAACGAGCCGGCGCAGATCGCGGCCGGCACGTTCCCCCGGGCGATGGAGGTGAAGGCGATCGACGACTGGATGGTCGACGGCACCAGGGTGAGGAAGAGCAGGCCCCGGTAGAGGGCGTCGTCGAGGAGGAACGGGACCAGCGCCTGCCCCGCCAGCCCGAGCAGCGGGAAGAGCACGAACGTGCAGCCCAGGATGGTCAGGTGGAGCCGCCAGTGGCGCAGGCCGTCCAGCGCCTCGCGGGTGGACAGCCGCGCCCCGTAGAGGAAGAAGAGGAACGCGACCGCGGCCGTCGCCAGGCCGGAGACCCCGTCGGCCACCGCCCCGCGCGCAGGGAGCAGCGCCGCGATGCCCATCGTCGCCAGCAACAGCACGATGTAGGGGTCGACCGGCATCCAGCTCGGCCACTGCAGGCGTTTCACGGTGCTCCAGCGCTCCAGTGCTCAGGGGGTGGGACGCGTCGCGTGGCGCGAGCGCGGCACAGGGGGGTGCCCTCCCCATCGTCCCCCCTTCCCCCGTGATCGGGAATCCCGCACACCGCTTTGACTGCGATCGCCGTTCGTGATGACCGGCGGACATCCGCCCGGCTAGGGTTCTGCGTATGTACGACCCCTCCCATCTGCGGACCTTCCTCGCCGTGGCGCAGACGCTGAGCTTCACGGGGGCCGCGCGCCGCCTCGGGGTGCGGCAGTCGACGGTCAGTCAGCACGTGCGCAGGCTGGAGGACGCCACCGGCCGGCCCCTGTTCTCCCGGGACACCCATTCGGTGGAGCTCACCGAGGACGGTGAGGCGATGCTGGGGTTCGCCCGCCGCATCCTGGAGGTCCACGAACAGGCGACGTCCTTCTTCTCCGGCGAGCGCCCCCGCGGCCGGCTCCGCTTCGGGGCGTCGGAGGACTTCGTGCTGACCCGGCTGCCGGAGATCCTGGAGGGCTTCCGCTACGAACACCCCGAGGTCGACCTGGAGCTGACCGTCGAGCTCTCCGGCACGCTCCACGAGCGGCTGGCGGCCGGGAAGCTGGACCTGGTGCTGGCCAAGCGGCGGCCCCACGACCCGCCCGGGCAGCTGGTGCGCAGGGACCGGCTGGTGTGGATCGGCGCGGAGCGGCTGCGGCTGGATCCGGACCGGCCGGTGCCCCTGATCGTCTACCCGCCGCCGGGCATCACCCGGGCCCTGGCCCTGGAGGCCCTGGAGAAGCAGGGGAGGGCCTGGCGGATCGCCTGCACCAGCGGCAGTCTCAACGGACTGGTCGCCGCCGCCCGCGCCGGACTGGGCGTGATGCCGCACTCGCGCGGACTGATCCCGCCCGGCCTGGTGCGGGCACCGGACCGGGCCGGGCTGCCCGAGCTGGGGCGGGTGGACTTCGTCCTGCTGCACGGGCGCCGGCCGGGCCGGGCAGGCAGCGCGGCCCAGGCGCTGGCCGCCGCCGTCCTCGCCGGGGGCGAACGCCTGGGCCGGGGGCATCCGTGACCCGCAGCGGCATTCGTGACCCGCAGCGGCGTGCGTGACCCGTGGTGGCGACGTGCGTCACGCGTACACGACACGCGCGACGCGGTGCCCGGCCGGAAAGGGTTCCGTGGAGGGCTGCGCACAGAAGTTACCTCACCGTAGGTGAAGGCGGCCGCGATGGCACCGTTCGCCCCATTCGCCCCCACCTCTCCTGCGGGTTTCGATCGACCCCGGCTCCCCGACCCCCTCCCGGCGCACCGCTAGGTGAGGTAGTTTCACGCGCTGGGGGGAACGGATCACAGCGCGTCACCGGCGCGGGACCAGGGCACGGAAGCGGGGATCGGCCTTGCGTGAGTACTACAACCCGCCGCTGGCGGGACCACCGCCGGTCGGCGGCCTGGCCGACAGCGTCTTCCAGCGTGCCCGCGCCGAACCCGACCGGGTGGTGCTCGCCCGCAAGGACCGCGCGGGACAGTGGCAGGACGTCACCGCGGCCGAGTTCCGCGACCAGGTGCTCGCCCTCGCCAAGGGACTGCTCGCGGAGGGCGTCCGGTTCGGGGACCGGGTGGCCGTCATGGCGCGAACCCGTTACGAGTGGACGCTGTTCGACTTCGCGCTGTGGACCGTGGGCGCCCAGGTGGTGCCCGTCTACCCGACCTCCTCGGCCGAGCAGGTCGCCTGGATGTTCGCAGACGCCGAGGTCACCGCCGCCGTCGTCGAGCACGAGGACCACGCGATGACTGTGGCCACCGTCATCGACCGGGCGCCCCGGCTGCGCCGCCTGTGGCAGATGGACGCCGGCGCCGTGGAGGAGATCTCCGCGGCCGGCGCCCACCTCGAGGACGAGGTGGCCCACCGGCACCGCAACGCCGTCACCCCGGAGACCGTGGCGACGGTGATCTACACCTCGGGCACCACCGGCCGCCCCAAGGGCTGCGTCCTCACCCACGGCAACTTCATGTTCGAGTCCGACACCATGGTCGGCCGCTGGGAACCGGTCTTCCACTCCAAGCCCGGTGACGAGGCGTCCACGCTCCTCTTCCTCCCGCTGGCCCACGTCTTCGGCCGGATGGTGGAGGTCGCCAGCATCCGGCACGGCGTGCGGATGGGCCATCAGCCCGAACTCAACGCCGCCGTCCTGATGGCCGACTTCGCCTCCTTCCAGCCCTCCTTCGTGCTGGCGGTGCCCTACATCTTCGAGAAGGTCTTCCACGCCGCACGCCGCAAGGCGGAGCGGTTCGGCAAGGCCGCCGCCTTCGACCGGGCCGTCGAGGTCGCCGTGCGGTACGCGGAGGCCGTGGAGGAACGGGAGTGGGGCACCGGCCCCGGCCCCTCGGCCGCCCTGCGGATGCAGCATCAGCTCTTCGACAAGCTGGTGTACCACAAGGTGCGTCAGGCGCTCGGCGGACGGGTCAGGCACGCCATGTCGGGCGGCTCGGCGATGGACCGCCGGCTGGGTCTCTTCTACGCCGGCGCCGGCGTGCGCGTCTTCCAGGGGTACGGCCTGACCGAGACCACCGCCGCGGCCACCGCCAACCCGCCCGGCCGCGTCCGGTACGGCAGCGTCGGGCCGCCGATCCCCGGCGTCACCGTGCACATCGCGGAGGACGGCGAGATCTGGCTGGCCGGCGACGGCGTCTTCCACGGCTACCTCAACGACCCCCGGGCCACCGAGGAGGTGCTGCGCGGCGGCTGGCTGGCGACCGGCGACATAGGGCGGCTCGACGAGGACGGCTATCTGCACATCACCGGCCGCAAGAAGGAGGTCCTGGTGACCTCGGGCGGCAAGACGGTCTCCCCGGTGATGCTGGAGGACCGGGTCCGCGACCACCCGCTGGTCGCCCAGTGCCTGGTCGTGGGTGACGACCGCCCGTACATCGCGGCGCTGATGACCCTCGACCAGGAGGCCGTCGAGCACTGGCTCCAGATGCGCGGCAAGCCGACCCCCACCGCCTCCGAACTGGTTCGCGACCCTGCTCTGGAGATGGAGGTGCGGCGCGCCGTCCAGGCCGCCAACAGCCTGGTCTCGCAGGCCGAGTCGATCCGCACCTTCCGGATCCTGGCGCAGCCGTTCACCGAGGAGCAAGGGCTGCTGACGCCCTCTCTGAAACTCAAGCGCAAGGCCATCGAGAAGGCGTACCAGGCGGAGGTCGAGGCCCTTTACCGGAGCTGACGGTGCGAAGGGCGGCAACCCCCCGCGCAGGGGGCCGCCGATCCGTGTGCCGTTCCCGGAATGCGTCCTGGGCGCCGATGGTTGAGGATGGGAGCCAATGTCCGACCAACGAAGGATCGAGAGCGCGTGAGCAGCAAGGTCCCCCCGATCGTCCTCAACAACGGCGTGGAGATGCCCCAGCTGGGCTTCGGTGTCTGGCAGGTCCCGGACGACGAAGCGGAGCGCGCGGTGGCGACCGCCCTCGAGGCCGGTTACCGCAGCATCGACACGGCGGCCATCTACGGCAACGAGGAGGGCACCGGCAAGGCCGTCGCCGCCTCCGGCCTCCCGCGCGAGGACATCTTCGTCACCACCAAGCTCTGGAACAGCGACCAGGGCTACGACTCCACCCTGCGCGCCTTCGACACCTCGCTGGGCAAGCTCGGCCTGGACTACGTCGACCTGTACCTCATCCACTGGCCCCGGCCCCAGCGCGGCGCCTTCGTCGAGACGTACAAGGCGTTCGAGAAGCTGCTCTCCGACGGCGTGGTCCGGGCCATCGGCGTGTCCAACTTCCTCCCGGAGCACCTGCGGACGCTGCTGGACGCCACCTCGGTGATCCCCGCCGTCAACCAGATCGAGCTCCACCCCCACCTCCAGCAGACCGAGGCCCGCGAGTTCCACGCCGAGCAGGGCATCGCCACCGAGGCGTGGTCGCCGCTCGGCTCGGGCAAGGGGCTCCTGGAGGTCCCGGCGATCGCCGCCATCGCGCAGAAGCACGGGCGGACGCCCGCCCAGGTGGTGCTGCGCTGGCACCTTCAGACCGGCAACATCGTGATCCCGAAGTCGGTCACCCCCTCCCGGATCAAGGAGAACATCGAGGTCTTCGACTTCTCCCTGGACGACGAGGACCTGGCCGCGATCCGCGCCCTCGACGAGGGCCGGCGCCTCGGCCCCGACCCCGCGACCGCCGACTTCGGCTGACGCCGCGCCGCCCGGGGCCGCCCGCCGGCCCCGGGCCCGCACCGGCTGCTTCGCCCGACCGCTTCCCCCATTGCACTGCCCGACTGCTTCCCCCGACGGACCCGCGCGGCCCCGACGGCCCGGAGAAAGAGGGTTCCGCAGCAGTGAGTACCAGCAAACAGAACCGTGCGGCGGTCCTCGGCACGGCCTTCCTGAGCGTCGCGCTGATTCCCGCGGGCATCGCCGGCGCCGCCTTCGACCCGAACTCCTCCGTGGCGGCCCCCGCCCGCCCCGGCCCGCCCGCCGAGGACGTCAGGGTCGTCGACGTGCCGGTCACCGCGTGGACCGTGCGGGAGCGACTGAGGTCCTGCCGGCCCGTCTCCCGCGGCGCGTACGCCACCGACGAGGGCCGCCGGCCCACCGTGCCGGTGTGCGGGCAGGGCGACGTCGTCCACTGGACGGCGGACCTCGACATCGACTGCGACGGCCTGCGCACCCGGTGGTGCAACGAGGAGACCGACCCGTACTTCCGGCCCGAGACGGCCTTCCACCAGGCCGACGGCATACCGCTGCGCGCCGACCGGCTGCCGTACGTCGTGGTGCCGGCGCCCGGCGAGAAGTGGGACCACGCCGCCGAGGGGGTGGGCGCCGGGGACCCGGTGGTCCTGCTCCACGGGGACCGGATCGCCTACGCCGTGATCGGCGACGTCGGCCCCGCGGACATCATCGGCGAGGCCTCCTATGCCGCGGCCGAGGCGCTCGGCCTCGACCCCCACCCGGTCGGCGGCGGGGCGCGGTCCGGCGTCACCTACCTGGTCTTCAAGGACGCCCCGCCCCGGCCCCTGGGCAGCCGGCAGGCGGCGGTGGAGCAGGGCGAACGGCTGCTCCGCTCCTTCGTCAACCCCTGAGGTCCGTCCGACGGGGGTTTCCGCGGGTCAGGTGTGTCCCGGCGCCTGCCGTGCAGGGGCCCGCGCCGTCCGCTCAGGGCGCCGGGTCGGTGCAGCGGAACGTCACCTGCACCCGCGCCGGCCTCCGCAGTTCCTCGGCACCGGAAGGCGCGCGCCCGACGAGGACCATTCCGTCCGGCGTCGTGCCGGACCAGGCCGGTGCCCGCAGGCCTTCCCCGCACAGCCCTTGCGGCAGTTCGGTCGTCCCGGGTGGCATCGCGTACTTGACGACGTCCCGCTCGGTGAAGAGCGCATGCCTGTCGGGGATCAGTCCGGCCCGCACGAGGTGGTCCGGCATCCGGTCACCGACGAAGGAGACGACTGCCTCGCCGTCGTGGGTGTGGTACCGGACGTCGGTGGCGTCCTGCGGCAGCGTCGCACCGCCGGCATCTCCGTGTGACATCGACCGGCGGGACGTGGCCGACCAACCAGCTCGTCCGGACGGCCGCCCCGAGGCGTCAGGACGCCCCGTGGAGCCCGGCCGACTCCTCCACCCTGCGCGCCAGCGCGAAGTCCAGCTCGGTGATCCGGCCGCCCACGCTGTGCGTGTTCACCGACAGGGCCACGGTGTTGTAGCCGAGGGTCAGGTCCGAATGGTGGTCCAGCTCGTCCTGGACCCGGGCGACGTCCGCGACCAGGGCGGCGGCGACCGCGTGCGAGGGCAGGCGGTAGGAGCGGGTGAGCCGGTCCTCCTCGACCCGCCAGCCGGGCAGCGCCGGCAGCCGCTCCTCGATCTCCTGCTCCGTCAGCGGCTGGACAGCCATGGCCCGCTCCTCCTCAACCGGTGATCCGTCGCGGCCAGCGTGCCACAGGCCCGCCGGCCGCGGGTGGCACGCGGGGCCGCACACCGAAACTTTCCGAAAGCCTTGGCCACGAAATCACCTCGAGGATGGGAGATCGGTGCCCACCGTGGCAGACTGCCCACGCAACGAAAGCGTGGAGCTCTGGGGAGGACGGCGTGAGCGAGCGACGCACCGCGCCCACCGTCGGTCAGGTGGTGCTCGGGAAGCGGCTCCAGGAACTCCGCGAGAGGGCCGGGCTCAAGCGGGAGGAGGCCGCGCGGATCCTGCACGTCGCGCCGGCCACCGTACGGCGGATGGAGACGGCGGAGGTCTCCCTCAAGATCCCGTACGTGCAGATGCTGCTCTCCGCGTACGGGGTCCCCGGGCGTGAGGCGGCCGAGTTCGTCGCACTCGCCGAGGACGCCAACCGGCCGGGCTGGTGGCAGCGGTTCCACGACGTGCTGCCGGACTGGTTCTCCCTGTACGTCAGCCTGGAGGGCGCGGCGAGGATGCTGCGTTCCTACGAGCCGCACTTCGTGCCGGGGCTGCTGCAGACCGAGGGCTACGCGCGGGCGGTCCTGCGGGCCGGCGCCCCCGGGCCGAGCGCCGACGAGACCGTCGAGCGGCACGTCGCGCTGCGGATGACCCGGCAGCGGCTGCTGGAGCGGGAGACCCCGCCCAGGCTGTGGGTGATCATGGAGGAGACGGTGCTGCGCCGCCCCGTCGGCCCCGACGCCCGGGTGATGCGGGAGCAGATCGAACGGCTGCTGGAGGCGGCGGAGCAGGACCACATCACCCTGCAGGTCGCGGAGTTCGACTCCGGTCCGCATCCCGGGGCGTACGCGCCGTTCTCCCTCTTCCGCTTCGCGGAGCCGGAGCTGCCCGACATGGTCTTCACCGAGTACCTCACCGGGGCGCTCTACCTCGACTCCCGCGACGAGGTCGCCGCACACCTCGAGGCCCTCGACCACATGACGGCCCGCGCGGCCTCCACGGAACGCACGCGCGCAGTGCTCCGCGAGTACCTGGAGCGCTACGGCTGACCGTGCCACGCCGACGGGCGCGGGGAGCCGAGGGGCTCCGCCGCGCCCGCGGGGTGTCAGGCCAGCTTGGCCGAGAGGGTGATGGTGGTGCCGGTGAGCGCCTGGCTCACCGGGCAGTTCTTCTTGGCGCCCTCGGCGGCGGCGACGAACGCGTCGTTGTCGATGCCCGGCACGGTGCCCTCCACCGTCAGGTGGATGCCCGTGATGCCCTCGCCGGGCTGGAAGGAGACGTCCGCGGAGGTGGTGAGCCGCTCCGGCGGGGTGCCGGCGCCGGCCAGCGCGTGCGACAGCGCCATCGAGAAGCAGGAGGAGTGGGCCGCGGCGATGAGCTCCTCCGGGCTGGTCTTTCCGTTCGCCTGCTCGGCGCGCGACGGCCAGGAGACCGGCTGGGAGCCGATGCCGGACGAGTCGAAGGTGACGACGCCGCTGCCCTCGAGCAGGTTGCCCTCCCAGACGGTGTGGGCGGATCGCGTGGTGGCCACGTGTGATTCCTTCCTGACGGAACGTCCAGTACGTCCAGTACGGATCGCTCCGATGGTACCGAGGTACCCCACCCGCCCGTCCGCTGGGCACGCACCTCGCCACCCCCTTCGGACGCCCGTCCACCCCGCGCGCTCCCGCGTGCCGCCGGGCCTCCCGGACGCGCGGCGGCTTTGTCCTGCGGCAGGAGAAAGTCGGCGCGGATTCGTGCACGACTTCTTCCCACCCCGCCCCGCCGCTGCTACGTTCTCCGCGAAAGCAAGGCCGCCCAGGGGCAGTTGAGCAGGGGAGGGGACCGTGAGACGCATGACCGCACGACCCGCCAACGCGCATCAGGCGCGCCTGCTGCGACTGTTGCGGGACGAGGGCCCCAACTCCCGTGCCCAGCTCGGCGACCGCGTCGACCTGTCCAGGTCGAGGCTCGCCGTCGAGGTGGACCGGCTCCTGGAGACGGGACTGGTCGTCGCCGACGGCCTCGCCGCCTCCCGCGGCGGCCGCCGCTCCCACAACATCCGCCTGGCCCCGAGCCTCCGCTTCCTCGGCGTGGACATCGGCGCGACCTCGGTCGACGTCGCCGTCACCAACGCCGAACTGGAGGTCCTCGGCCACCTCACCCAGCCGCTGGACGTGCGCGAGGGCCCGGTTCCCGTCTTCGAGCAGGTCCTCGACATGGCCGCCAAGCTGAAGGCGTCCGGGCTCGCGGAGGGTTTCGACGGCGCCGGCATCGGCGTCCCCGGACCGGTCCGCTTCCCCGAGGGCGTCCCGGTGGCCCCGCCGATCATGCCGGGCTGGGACGGGTTCCCGGTGCGCGAGGCGCTCAGCCAGGAACTCGGCTGCCCGGTCATGGTCGACAACGACGTGAACCTGATGGCCCTCGGCCAGATGCACGCCGGCGTCGCCCGCTCCGTGGACGACTACCTGTGCGTCAAGATCGGCACCGGTATCGGCTGCGGGATCGTCGTCGGGGGCAAGGTGCACCGCGGAGTCACCGGCAGCGCCGGCGACATCGGCCACATCCAGGCCGTGCCCGACGGCCGCCCCTGCGCCTGCGGCAACCGCGGCTGCCTGGAGGCCCACTTCAGCGGGGCCGCGCTCGCCCAGGACGCGGTGGAGGCCGCCCAGCAGGGCCGCTCCCCCCAGCTCGCCGCGCGGCTGGCCGACAACGGCCGGCTCACCGCGGCCGACGTCGGCGCCGCCGCCGCGGCGGGCGACGCCACCTGCCTCGACCTGATCCGTGACGGCGGGACCCGCACGGGACAGGTCATCGCGGGACTCGTCAGCTTCTTCAACCCCGGCCTGGTGGTGATCGGCGGCGGGGTGACGGGCCTCGGCCACAACCTCCTCGCCGCCATCCGCACCCAGGTCTACCGCCAGTCACTGCCCCTGGCGACCGGCAACCTGCCGATCGTCCTGGACGAACTGGGCGCCGCCGCCGGAGTCGTCGGGGCGGCCCGCCTGATCAGCGACCACGTGTTCTCACCCGCCTGACACACCCCGGCAGCCGCCGGTACGACCGGAGCACCCGCACCACCCGTACGACCGAAACACCGGCACCACCCGTACGACCGAAACACCGGCACCACCCGTACGACCGAAACACCGGCACCACCGGTAGGACCGGATCACCGGTACCACCGGAAGACCGGCACCACCGGACCCCCCGGGGCCCCGAGTCACCGCCCCGCACGAGCCGCACCACCGTGACCGCGCGCGATCCGTTCTGCCCTGCCCACCGCCGGGAGATGCGTCATGCCGTCCGAAGTCCCCGCACCGCTGCTCACCATGACCGCGATCACCAAGTCCTTCCCGGGCGTCCGCGCCCTGGACGGGGTGGACCTGGAGGTCCGGGCAGGCGAGGTCCACTGCCTGCTCGGGCAGAACGGCGCGGGCAAGTCCACCCTCATCAAGGTGCTGGCCGGCGCCCACCAGCCCGACGGCGGCGCCATCACCTGGCGCGGGGAAACGGTCTCCCTCCGCTCCCCGAGCGACGCGGTCCGCCTGGGCATCGCCACCATCTACCAGGAACTCGACCTGGTCGAACACCTCTCCGTCGCCGAGAACATCCACCTCGGACACGAACCCACCGCGGCCGGCTTCGTGGTCCGCCCCCGCGTCGCCCGCCAGGCATCCGCGGAACTCCTGCGCCGCCTCGGGCACCCGGAGATCGACCCGGACCGCCCGGTCCACGCGCTCTCCGCCGCCCAGCAGCAGATCGTCTCCATGGCCCGCGCGCTCTCCCACGACGTCCGGCTGATCGTCATGGACGAGCCGTCCGCCGCCCTCGACCCGGACGAGGTCGACAACCTCTTCCGTATCGTCGGCGGACTCACCGACGAGGGCGTCGCGGTCGTGTACATCTCGCACCGCCTGGAGGAGATCCGCCGCATCGGCGACCGGGTCACCGTGCTCAAGGACGGCCGCGCGGTGGCCGGCGGGCTCCCCGCCCGGACCACGCCCACCCGGGAGATCGTCTCCCTGATGACCGGCCGCAGCGTCGAGCACGCCTTTCCCCCCAGGCCGCCGGGCCCGCCCGAGGCCGCGCCCGTGCTCACCGTCCGGGGCCTGGCGCTCGAGGGCAGGTTCCGGCCGCTCGACCTCGACCTGCGGCCCGGCGAGATCGTCGGACTGGCCGGACTGGTCGGCTCCGGCCGCTCCGAGATCCTGGAGACCCTGTACGGCGCGCGCCGCCCCACCGCCGGCCGGGTCCTGGTCGACGGCCGGCCGCTCCGGCCGGGCAGCGTGCCCGCCGCGGTCCGCGCCGGCATCGGACTGGCACCCGAGGAACGCAAGGCACAGGCGCTGCTGATGCTGGAGAGCGTCACCCGCAACGTCTCCGTCTCCTCGCTCGGCCGGTTCGCCAAGGGCGGCTGGCTGGACCGCCGGGCCGAACGCGCCGCTGCCCGCGAGGCGACCCGCGAGCTGTCGCTGCGCCCCGACAACCCGGACGCCGCCGTGCGCACGCTCTCCGGCGGAAACCAGCAGAAGGCCGTGCTGGCCCGCTGGCTGCTGCGCGGCTGCCGCGTCCTGCTGCTGGACGAACCCACCCGGGGCGTCGACATCGGCGCCCGGGCCGAGCTCTACGCGGTGATCCGCCGCCTGGCCGACGAAGGACTCGCGGTGCTGATGGTCTCCAGCGAACTCCCGGAGGTGCTGGGCCTGGCCGACCGTGTCCTGGTGCTCCGGGAAGGCCGGGTGGTGCACACCGCACCCGCGGGCGAACTCGACGAGCACCGGGTCCTCGATCTCGTACTGCATGCCACCGACGCGGCTGCCGAAGGGAGCCAGACATGACGCACCCCGTGTCCCCGCCCGCCACCGGGGCGGAGAAGTCGGCGCCGCCCCCGGAGGGCCGCCGCAGCGCACCACCGGCCGCTCTCGCGCGGCTCGACATCCGCACGCTGTCGCTGCTGGGGGTGCTCGCCGCGCTGGTCGTGGCCGGCGGGGTCACCCGGCCGGAGGCGTTCCTCGACCTCGACAACCTGCGGCTGGTTCTCACCCAGGCCTCGGTCATCGGCGTGGTCACCGTCGGCATGACCTTCGTGATCACCGCCGGGGGGATCGACCTCTCGGTCGGCGCGATCGTCGCCCTGGCGTCGGTGTGGGCGACCACCGTGGCCACCCAGGAGTTCGGCTTCGCCGGCATCCTGTTCACCTCGGTGGTGGTCGGCCTCGGCTGCGGCCTGGTGAACGGGGCGCTGATCGCCTACGGGGCGATGGTGCCGTTCATCGCCACCCTCGCCATGTTCGCCTCGGCCCGCGGGCTCGCCCTGCTCATCACCGAGGGCCGCACCCAGCGGGTGACCGTGGAGGGGGTCCTCGACCTGGGCAGCCGCGACAGCTACGTGCTCGGCGTCCCGCCGCTCGTGCTGGTCTTCGCCGCGGTCACGGTCGTCGGCTGGCTCCTGCTCAACCGCACCACCTTCGGCCGCCGCACGGTGGCCGTCGGCGGCAACGCGGAGGCCGCCCGGCTGGCCGGCATCGACGTCCGCCGCCAGCGCCTCGCCCTGTACCTGCTGTCCGGACTGTGCTGCGGCATCGCCGCGTTCATGCTGGTCGTGCTCTCCGGCTCGGGCCAGAACACCAACGGCAACCTCTACGAACTCGACGCCATCGCCGCCGCGATCATCGGCGGCACCCTCCTCACCGGCGGCCGCGGCACCATCGTCGGCTCCGTCCTCGGCGTCCTGATCTTCACCACCATCACCAACATCTTCGCGCTGAACAACCTCCAGAGCGACGTCCAGCAGATCGCCAAGGGGGCGATCATCGTCGCCGCCGTCCTGGTCCAGCGCCGCACCGTCAGGAACGAACTGGCCTGATCGTCAGAGCCGACAGAAGGGTCCACCGCCATGCCAGACCTCACGAGCCGCCGGGGACTGCTCTTCGGGACCGCCGCCGTATCGGCCGGCGCCCTCCTCGCGGGCTGCACCAGCAACGAGAAGGACGACAAGGGGAAGGCGGGCTCCTCGCAGCAGCCCGCCGCCGACGACAAGCCGGGCAAGGCCGTCACCATCGGCTTCGCCGGGCCGCAGGCCGACCACGGCTGGCTCAACGCCATCAACGAGCAGGCCCGCGCCCGCGCCGAGAAGTACACGGACGTCACCCTGGACATCACCGAGGGCTCCAACGACACCGCCACCCAGATCGGCCAGATCGAGACGCTGATCAACAAGAAGGTCGACGTGCTGGTCATCCTGCCGGCCGACGGCGCGGCGCTCACCCAGACCGGCCTCAAGGCGATGCGGGCGGGCATCCCGGTGGTCAACCTCGACCGCATCTTCAGCTCACCGCAGGCCTTCCGCTGCTGGGTCGGCGGCGACAACTACGGCATGGGGCTCAACGCCGGCCACTACATCGGCGAGAAGCTCAAGGACACCAAGGACGCCAAGGTCGTCGAGCTCGCCGGTCTGGACAACCTGGAGCTCACACGGCAGCGCACCAAGGGCTTCGACGACGCGCTGAAGAACTACCCGAACATCGAGAAGGTGGCCCGGCAGGCGGCCGAGTTCACGGTCGAGAGCGGCCAGGCCAAGATGGCCCAACTGCTCCAGGCACAGTCGCAGTTCCACGCGCTGTGGAACCACGACGACGACCAGGGCGTCGGCGCGCTGCGCGCCATCGACCAGGCCGGCCGCGACGACTTCCTGATGGTCGGCGGAGCGGGCGCGCTGTCCGCGTTCGAAGCGATCAAGGCGGACGACGGGGTGCTCAAGGCGACGGTGCTGTACCCGCCGACCATGGCCGCCTCCGCGATCGACCTCGCCCGCGCGCTCGGCCAGGGCAAGGGCGTCTCGGGGCTCGCCGAGTTCGAGATCCCCTCGCAGGTCACCGCGTACTCGGCGGTCGTCGACAAGTCCAACGTCGACCAGTACATGCCCATCGGCTTCGACTGACCCGCCCCGGCGCCGCCCGCCGGGCGGCGGGGGCCGGGCCCCGGCCCGGTGAGGAAAGCAAGAGGTGCGCCGGAGGGGCGGGGACCCGTGAAGGGGACCGCCCCGACCGCGCGCGTGTCGATGAGGAGGAGAACCGCATGCCACAGTCCGATCCGTCGTCGCGCCCCGCACTCGGGGTCGGCATGGTCGGCTACGCCTTCATGGGCGCCGCCCACTCCCAGGCCTGGCGCACCGTCGGCCGCGTCTTCGACCTGCCGCTGCGCCCCCGGCTCGCCGCGATCGGCGGCCGCGACCCGCACGCGGTCCGCGCCGCCGCCGACCGCCACGGCTGGGAGGCCGCGGAGACCGACTGGCGTGCCCTGATCACCCGTGAGGACGTCGACCTCGTCGACATCTGCACCCCCGGCGACAGCCACGCCGAGATCGCCATCGCCGCCCTGGAGGCAGGCAAGCACGTGCTGTGCGAGAAGCCCCTCGCGAACAGCGTCGCCGAGGCCGAGGCCATGGTGGCGGCGGCCGAGGCCGCCGCCCGCCGCGGCCAGGTCGCCATGGTCGGCTTCAACTACCGCCGCGTGCCCGCCGCTTCACTCGCCCGCGAGATGACCGCCGCCGGCAGGCTCGGCGAGCTGCGCCACGTGCGGGTCGCCTACCTCCAGGACTGGCTGGTGGACCCCGAGTTCCCGCTGACCTGGCGGCTGCGCAAGGAGGCCGCCGGCTCCGGGGCCCTCGGCGACCTCGGAGCCCACATCGTCGACCTGGCCCAGTACCTGACGGGCGACACCCTGGCCGGGGTGTCCGCGCTGACCGAGACCTTCGTGCGTGAACGCCCGCTGCCCGCCGCCGCGTCGAGCGGCCTGGCCACGGCCGGCGCGTCGGCCGGCCGGGGCGCCGTCACCGTCGACGACGCGGCCCTCTTCACCGGCCGGTTCACCGGCGGGGCCCTCGCCACCTTCGAGGCGACCCGTTTCGCGACCGGCCGCAAGAACGCGCTCCGGATCGAACTCAACGGCTCGCAGGGTTCGCTCGCCTTCGACCTGGAGCGGCTGAACGAACTGGAGTACCACGACCACCGCGAACCCGCGCCACGCGCCGGGTTCCGCCGGATCCTCGTCACCGAGCCGGAGCACCCCTACCTGGAGGCATGGTGGCCGCCCGGGCACGGCCTGGGCTACGAGCACTCCTTCGTCCACCAGGCCCGCGACCTGGTGCGCGCCGTGCACGCCGGCGAACCGGTCGCCCCCACCTTCGCGGACGGCCTGCGCGTGCAGAGGGTCCTCGCCGCCGTCGAGGAGAGCGCCGCCAAGGGCTCCACGTACACCGCCGTGGGCTGAGCCCGCCGCCCCTGCTCCTTCCGCAGGTTCCGCAGGGGCACCGCCCCGGCCCCGGCCGGGGACCCGCACCGGCACCGTCCCGCGTCCCGACCCCGCCACGCGCACCGCCGTTCCGCGCACCGACCGAGGAGACCTACCGTGCCCCGCAACTTCACCCTCTTCACCGGACAGTGGGCCGATCTGCCGCTGGAGGAGGTCTGCCGCCTGGCCCGCGACTTCGGTTACGACGGACTCGAACTCGCCTGCTGGGGCGACCACTTCGAGGTCGACAAGGCGCTCGCCGACCCGTCCTACGTGGAAGGCCGTCGCCAACTGCTCGACAAGTACGGCCTGAAGTGCTGGGCCGTCTCCAACCACCTGGTGGGGCAGGCGGTCTGCGACGCGATCATCGACGAGCGCCACCGGGCGATCCTCCCCGCCCGGATCTGGGGCGACGGCGACGCGGAAGGCGTCCGCCGCCGGGCAGCCGCGGAGATCGCGGACACCGCGCGGGCCGCCGCCGCCTTCGGCGTGGACACCGTCGTCGGGTTCACCGGCTCGGCGATCTGGCACCTGGTCGCCATGTTCCCGCCCGCCCCGGAGTCGATGATCGAACGCGGCTACCAGGACTTCGCCGACCGCTGGAACCCCGTCCTGGACGTGTTCGACGCCGAGGGCGTGCGGTTCGCCCACGAGGTCCACCCCAGCGAGATCGCCTACGACTACTGGACCACCCACAAGGCCCTGGAGGCCGTGGACCACCGGAGCGCGTTCGGGCTCAACTTCGACCCCTCGCACTTCGTGTGGCAGGACCTCGACCCGGTCGGCTTCCTGTGGGACTTCCGCGACCGGATCTACCACGTGGACTGCAAGGAGGCCCGGAAGCGCCTCGACGGCCGCAACGGCCGGCTCGGCTCGCACCTGCCCTGGGGAGACCCGCGGCGCGGCTGGGACTTCGTCTCCGCGGGCCACGGCGACGTGCCGTGGGAGGACGTCTTCCGGATGCTGCGCTCCATCGGTTACGCCGGTCCCGTCTCGGTGGAGTGGGAGGACGCCGGGATGGACCGCCTCCAGGGGGCGCCCGAGGCGCTGCGGAGGCTCAAGGCGTTCGACTTCGACCCCCCGGCCGCCTCCTTCGACGCCGCCTTCGGCGGCAACTAGCCGTCGCGGCCGGCCACCAGCCGGCCGCCCCAGACTCTCCGGGCTGCCGGCGCACCCCGGCGCACGCACCACACGTTCACCAGCCGACGGAGGAACTCCGTGCGCTCGAACAGAAGGAACCGTCAGAACACATTCCGCAAGGCCGTGGCGCTGCTCGGCGGCGCGCTGCTGGCCTGCACCTCACTCACCCTGACCACCGGCCCGGCCGGGGCGGCGTCGGCCGCCTCCGCCGCCGACGAGGCGCAGTTCCAGCAGGTCACCCTCGCCAAGGGGGTGGAGATGATCGGCGAGCCGATGTCGCTGGCGGTGCTGCCCGACCGGTCGGTGCTCACCACCTCCCGCGACGGGGCGCTCTACGTGACCGACGACGCCGGCAACACCAGACTCTCCGGCCGCCTCGACGTCTACACCCACGACGAGGAGGGGCTGCAGGGCGTCGCCGTCGACCCCGACTTCGAGCAGAACCGGTTCGTCTACCTGTACTACGCGCCCCGTCTGGACACCCCCGAGGGTGACGCGCCGGAGACGGGCACGGCCGCCGACTTCGAGCCGTTCGAGGGCGTCAACCGGCTCTCCCGGTTCCAGCTGAAGGCCGACGGCACCCTGGACCTCGCCGGCGAGGCCGAGATCCTCGAGGTGGAGACCACCCGCGGCATCTGCTGCCACGTCGGCGGAGACATCGACTTCGACGCGCAGGGCAACCTGTACCTGTCGACGGGCGACGACTCCAACCCGTTCCAGTCGGACGGCTACTCCCCGCTGGACGACCGGGAGGACCGCAACCCGGCCTTCGACGCCCGCCGCACCTCCGGCAGCACCGACGACCTGCGGGGCAAGATCCTGCGGATCAAGGTGAACGCGGACGGGTCCTACACGGTCCCGGAGGGCAACCTCTTCGCCCCAGGCACCGAGGGCACCCGGCCCGAGATCTACGCCATGGGCTTCCGCAACCCGTACCGGTTCAACGTCGACCGGGCGACCGGCATTCTGTACGTCGGCGAGTACGGCCCCGACGCCGGCGCCGCCGACCCCGCCCGCGGACCGGCCGGCCAGGTCGAGTTCGCCCGGGTCACCGGGCCCGGCAACTTCGGCTGGCCGTACTGCACCGGCGACAACGACGCCTACCGGGACTTCGACTTCGCCACCGCCACGTCCGGTGCGGCCTTCGACTGCGCGGCACCGGTCAACGACTCGCGGCACAACACCGGCTTGGGCGCACTGCCCCCGGCACAGCCCGCCTGGATCCCCTACGACGGCGCAAGCGTCCCGGAGTTCGGCACCGGCTCGGAGTCGCCGATGAGCGCACCGGTCTACCACTACGACCCGGAGCTGGACTCCCCGGTCAAGTTCCCCGAGGCGTACGACGGCGACGTCTTCCTCGCCGAGTTCGGCCGCCGGTGGATCAAGCGGGTGACCGCCGACGCGGACGGCACCGTGCGGGGCATCGACGACCTCCCGTGGAGCGGCACCCAGATCACCGACATGGAGTTCGGCCCGGACGGCGCGCTGTACGTCCTGGACTACGGACTCCAGTGGTTCGCCGGGGACGAGAACTCAGCCCTGTACCGCATCGAGAACGCCACCGACGGCCGCTCCCCGATCGCCGGGGCGACCGCCTCGGTCACCTCCGGCAAGGCCCCGCTGAAGGTCTCCTTCTCCTCCGCGGGCACCGGCGACCCCGACGGCGACGCACTCACCCACCGGTGGGAGTTCGGTGACGGCACCACCTCCTCCGCGCCGAACCCGCGGCACACGTACCGCAGGAACGGCACCTACACGGCCGGGCTGACCGTCACCGACCCGACCGGGCGCACCGCCAGGGCCACCGTCCGGGTGGTGGTGGGCAACACCGCCCCCAAGGTGGAACTGGTGACGCCGGGCGACGGCGGGCTGTTCTCCTTCGGCGACGCCATCCCGTTCAGGGTCAAGGTGACCGACCGCGAGGACGGCCGGCGGATCGACTGCTCCAAGGTCACCGTCACCTTCGTCCTCGGCCACGACAGCCACGGCCACCCGCTGACCTCGGCCAACGGCTGCACCGGCACCCTGCGGACCACCGCCGACGGCGGCCACGACGCCAGCGCCAACGTGTTCGGCGTCCTCGACGCGCAGTACACCGACGGCGGGGGCGGCGGCCAGGACCCGCTGACCGTCCACGACCAGGTCGTGCTCCAGCCGGAGAACCGCCAGGCCGAGCACTACGGGAACTCCTCTGGGGTCACGAAGATGTCCAAGGGGGCGGCCCACGGCGGCCGCACCGTCGGCGACATCCACGACGGCGACTGGGTCTCGTTCACCCCGTACGACCTCTCCGACGTCACCTCGGTGACCGCCCGGGTCTCCTCCGGCGGCGTCGGCGGCACGCTGGAGTTCCGCGCCGGCTCGCCCACCGGGACACTGCTCGGCACCGCCACGGTGCCGGTCACCGGCGGCTGGGAGACGTTCGAGGACGTGACCGCCGGCATCTCCGGTGCGCCGGCGGGCGCGACCACGCTCCACCTGGTCTTCCGGGGCGAGAGCGGCGGCGCGCTCTACGACGTGGACGACTTCACCTTCACCACCGGCTGACCGGGGAGAAGGCACCGGCATGAGCCACCAGACCCGGGCCCGGCACCGCCGGGCCGAGGAACTGCCCGCGCGGCCCGCCGCGTAGGCGCTCGACGGCGGCGGGCGGAGGACGCCGGACCTCCGCCCGTCGCCTCCCACACGTCACCCGCGCCACTGCGGCCCCCGGAGGCCACCTTGTTTCTCCGGCACGGTTCGACCACCTTGTTTCTCCGCACGGTCCACGACCCGCGGGTCACCGCCGACCCGTTCCCTTCCCCCTACACCGTGCGTACCGAGGAGGCAGCTTCATGTCCGCTCTCGACTCACCGCCCCGGGTGGGCGTCTGGCTCATCGGGGCACGGGGATCCGTCGCCACCACCGTCGTCGCGGGCTGCGCGGCCCTGACCGCCGGTCTGCGCCCGGCCACCGGAATGCTCACCGAGACGCCCCCGTTCGCACGCAGCGGACTGCCGGCGCTCTCCTTACTGACCTTCGGCGGTCACGACACCGCCGAATGCCCGCTGCCCAAGCGGGCCGAGGCGCTCGCCGGAGCGGGGGTGCTGCCGCACGGGCTGCCCGACGCGGTGCGCGCCGAACTGGCCGACGCGGACCGGGAGATCAGGCCGGGAACACGCGGAGGCGGACAGGACGAGGCCGGTCGGCTGGCCGACGACATCGAGGACTTCGCGCAGCGGCGCGGGCTCTCCCGGGTGGTGGTGGTCAACGTCGCCTCCACCGAGCCCGCCGGCGGCGGCCCCGGTCTGCCGGTGAGCTCCCTGTACGCGGCGGCCGCGGTACGGGCCGGCTGCCCGTACGTGAACTTCACCCCCTCCGCCGGGATACAGCACCCCGCGCTGGCGCCGCTGGCCGAGGAGAGCGCACTGCCCTACGCCGGACGGGACGGCAAGACCGGGCAGACCCTGCTGCGGGCGGTGCTGGCGCCGATGTTCGCGCAGCGCGCGCTCGAGGTACGGGCCTGGTCGGGAACCAACCTGCTGGGCGGCGGCGACGGGGCGGCACTGGCCGACCCGGCCGCCGCCGCGGCGAAGAACGCCGGCAAGGCACGGGTGCTGGCCGACGCGCTCGGATCCCTGCCGGAGGGCGAGACGCACATCGACGACGTCCCCGCGCTGGGGGACTGGAAGACCGCCTGGGACCACATCGCCTTCGAGGGCTTCCTCGGCGCGCGGATGGTCCTGCAGACCACCTGGCAGGGCTGCGACTCCGCGCTGGCCGCGCCGCTCGTGCTGGACCTGGCCCGGCTCATGGCGCGGGCCGGGGAACTCGGGCTGTCCGGCCCGGTGGGGGAACTCGGCTTCTACTTCAAGGACCCGGTGGGGGAGGGACCCGTGGCCCTCGGCGAACAGTACGGCCGTCTCCTGGAGTTCGCGCGGCGGCTGGCGGACACCCGATGAGCAGCGCCGGTGACTGGGCCGAACTGCTGCGCCTGCCCGCCCTGTTCACGGTGCCCGGCGACGCGCTGGCCGGAGCGGCGGCGGGCGGCGGGCGGCCCGGAGCGCGCACCCTCGGCGCGGTGGCGGCCTCCCTGTGCCTCTACTCGGCGGGGATGGCCCTCAACGACTGGGCGGACCGCGAGGAGGACGCGCGCGAACGTCCCGGCCGGCCGCTGCCCTCGGGCCGGGTCGCACCCGGGGCCGCGCTGGCCGCCGCGGGGGCGCTCACCGCGGCCGGCCTCGGCTGCGCCGCCCTGGCCGGGCGCCGCGCCACCGCCGTGGCCGCGCCGCTGGCCGCCACCGTGTGGGCCTACGACCTGTGGCTCAAGCGCACCCCGTTCGGGCCGGTCGCCATGGGCGCCGCCCGGGCCCTCGACCTGCTGCTGGGCGCCGCCGCCTCCACCGGCCGGGTACGGGGCGCGGTGCCGTCCGCCCTCGCCGTGGGCGCCCACACCTGCGCGGTGACCACGGTCTCCCGCCACGAGACCCGGGGCGGCGCCGTCCTGCCCGCCGTGACGGCCCTCGCGGCGACCGCCGTCGTCACCGCGGCCCTCACCCGCGGCCGTACCCGCGGTCCTGGTCCCGGGCCCGGCCTCGGCCGGGCAGCGGGCGCCGCACCGGGAGCGCGCCCGCCCCTCGGCCCGGCGGACGCCGCCGGACCCGCCGCGACGCGAGGCGACCGCGCCGTCGTCCCCCGCACCCCGCTCGCCGCGCTCACTCCGCTCGCCGCGGCCGCGTACGCGGCGACCGCCGCCCGGCCGCTGCTGCACGCCGTGCTCAACCCGTCCCCCCAGCTGACCCAGCGTGCCGTCGGCGGCGGGATCAGGGCCCTCGTCCCCCTCCAGGCCGCCCTCGCGGCCAGAGCCGACGCCCCCGTGAGCGCCCTCCTCACCGCCGCCCTCGCCCCCGTCGCCCGCCGCCTCGGCCGGAAAGTGAGCCTGACATGAGTACCGGTGCGCCACTCCGCCTCGGCTACGGCACCAACGGCCTCGCCGACCTCCGCCTCGACGACGCCCTCGCCCTGCTCGCCGACCTCGGCTACGACGGCGTCGGGCTGACCCTCGACCACATGCACCTCGACCCGCTCGCCCCCGGCCTCGCCGCCCGCACCACCGCGCTCGCCGCCCGGCTGGCCGGCCTGGGCCTGTCGGTGACCGTCGAGACCGGGGCCCGCTACGTCCTCGACCCCCGGCGCAAACACGGACCCTCCCTCCTCGACCCCGACCCGGACGACCGTGGCCGCCGCGTCGACCTGCTGCTGCGTGCCGTCCGCGTCGCCGCCGACCTGGGCGCCCACGCCGTCCACTGCTTCAGCGGCGTCCTGCCGCGCGGTGCCGACGAGGAGAGCGCCTGGAAGCGGCTCACCGAGACGCTCGCACCCGTCCTCGACGCCGCCGAGGCCTCCGGCGTCCCGCTGGCGATCGAGCCGGAGCCCGGACACCTCCTCGCCGACCTGGCCGGCTTCCACCGGCTCCGCCGCCTGCTGGGCGACCCCCCTGCGCTGGGCCTCACCCTGGACATCGGCCACTGCCAGTGCCTGGAACCCCGGCCGCCCGCCGACTGCGTGCGCGAGGCCGCGCCCTGGCTGCGGCACGTGCAGATCGAGGACATGCGCCGGGGCGTCCACGAGCACCTGTCGTTCGGCGAGGGCGAGATCGACTTCCCGCCCGTGCTGGCGGCACTGGCCGCCACCGGCTACCGGGGCCTCACCGTGGTCGAACTGCCCCGCCACTCCCACGCCGGACCCCGCTACGCGGAACACTCCCTGTCCTTCCTCCGCCGAGCCGAAGCAGCGGCCGGAGCGACGGCCGGAGCGGCGGCCGACGCAACAGCCCGAGCGGCGGCCGGGGCCACCACCGCGGCCCCCGCCGCCGTCACCACCACGTCCGCCGCCACGGCCACCGAAGGGAACACCCCGTGACCGACCGGGCCACCCCCCACCCGGCACCTCCCACCTCCCACCCGGCACCTCCCACCCCGCACGCCCCCCTCCCGCCGGCCGAACTCCGCGCCCGGCTCGCCTCCCGGTTGCCCGCACCGGCCCGCGACTGGCTCGACACCGCCCTCGCCGGTGCCGCGCCGGCCGGGGCCGGGGAACCCGGCTGGCGGCTCAGCTTCGCCGAGGCCGGCCGCCGCACCGGCCCCGACGCCGCCGACGACGCCCGCGTCCTCCTGCTCCACGCCGCCGGAGCCGGCCCCGCCACGCTGGCCCTGCTGTACCGCCAGGGCACCGCGGCCGAACGCCGCGCGGTCCTCCGCGCCCTGCCGCACCTGGTCGACGGCGACCAGGCGCTGGACCTGGTCGAGGACGCCCTGCGCACCAACGACACCCGGCTGGTCGCCGCCGCCCTCGGCCCCTACGGCGCCCGCCACCTGCCCGCCCACGACTGGCGGCACGCCGTCCTCAAATGCCTGTTCACCGGCGTCCCCGTCGACAGCGTCGCCCGGCTCGCCGAACGCGCCCGGGGCGACGGCGAACTCGCCCGCATGCTCGGCGACTTCGCCGCCGAACGGGGCGCCGCGGGCCGCACCGTGCCACCGGACCTGTACCGCGTCCTGGCCCTCACCGAATCCCAGCCGGCCCCGTCGGAGGAGTCCTGATGCGCATCTTCGACCCCCACATCCACATGACCTCGCGCACCACCGACGACTACGAGGCGATGCGCGCCGCCGGTGTCCTCGCCGTCGTCGAGCCCGCCTTCTGGCTCGGCCAGCCCCGCACCTCCCCGGCCACCTTCTACGACTACTTCGACTCCCTGCTCGGCTGGGAGCCGTTCCGCGCCGCCCAGTACGGCATCGCCCACCACTGCACCATCGCCCTCAACCCCAAGGAGGCCAACGACCCGCGCTGCCTGCCCGTCCTGGAGGAACTGCCCCGCTACCTGGTCAAGGACGGCGTGGTCGCCGTGGGCGAGATCGGCTACGACTCCATGACCCCGGCCGAGGACCACGCACTGGCCGCCCAGCTCGAACTCGCCGCCGACCACGGCCTGCCCGCACTGGTCCACACCCCGCACCGCGACAAGCTCACCGGGCTGCGGCGCACCCTCGACGTGGTCCGCGAGTCCGCGCTGCCCGTCGACCGCGTCCTGATCGACCACCTCAACGAGAACACCGTCAAGGAGGCCAAGGACAGCGGCGCCTGGCTCGGCTTCTCCGTCTACCCCGACACCAAGATGGACGAGGACCGCATGGTCGCCGTGCTGCGGGCCCACGGACCCGAACGTGTCCTGGTCAACTCCGCCGCGGACTGGGGAAGGAGCGACCCGCTGAAGACCCGCAAGGTGGCCGACGCCATGCTCGCGGCCGGCTTCGGCGAGGACGACGTCGACCTGGTGCTGTGGCGCAACCCCGTCGCCTTCTACGGGCTGAGCGGCCGCCTCGACCTGACGCCCGCCGAGGCAGCGGCCACCCACGAGGGCAACTCGATCCTCCGCGGAGGCGAGTGACCATGCGCTTCCGGCATCCGGACGGCTCCGTCGTCCACCTCGCCTACTGCACCAACGTCCACCCCGCCGAAACCCTCGACGGCGTCCTCGCCCAGCTCCGCGACCACTGCGAGCCCGTCCGCAGGCGGCTGGGACGCGACCGGCTGGGCATCGGGCTCTGGCTCGCCCACGACGCCGCCCGCGTCCTGGCCGCCGACCCCGCCGCCCTGCGCCGGCTGCGTGGCGAACTCGACCGCCGCGGCCTGGAGGTGGTCACCCTCAACGGCTTCCCCTACCAGGGCTTCGGCGCCGAAGAGGTCAAGTACCGCGTCTACAAGCCCGACTGGGCCGATCCCGAGCGCCTGGAGCACACCACCTCCCTGGCCCGGATCCTCGCCCAGCTCCTCCCCGACGACGCCGCCGAGGGAACCATCTCCACCCTCCCGCTCGCCTGGCGCACCGCCCACGACGGCGAACGCGCCGCGGCCGCCCTGGCCGCCCTGCGCACCCTCGGCGAACGGCTCGACGCCCTGCACGAGTTGACCGGCCGGTCGGTCCGGATCGGACTGGAACCGGAACCCGGCTGCGTGATCGAGACGACCGCCGACGCCATCGCCCCGGTCACCGACACCGCCCACCCCCGCATCGGCGTCTGCGTGGACACCTGCCACCTGGCCACGTCCTTCGAGGACCCGGACACCGCACTCGACGCCCTGGAGTCGGCCGGCGTGCCCGTGGTCAAGGCACAACTGTCCGCCGCCCTCCACGCCCACGACCCCCGACGCCCCGCCGAACGCGACGCGCTGGCCGCGTTCGCCGAACCCCGCTTCCTCCACCAGACCCGCGCCCGCACCCCCGACGGTTCCCTGCGCGCCGTCGACGACCTGCCCGAGGCCCTCACCACCGGCACCCTGCCGCGCACCGTGCCCTGGCGCTCCCACTTCCACGTCCCGCTGCACGCCGACCCGGTGCCGCCGCTCACCTCCACCCTGCCGGTGCTCAAGGCCGCGCTGGCGAAACTGGCCGGCGGCCCCCGCCCGCGCACCCACCACCTCGAGGTCGAGACCTACACCTGGCAGACCCTCCCGCCCGAGCTGCGCCCCCGCGACCGGGGCCGCCTCGCCGACGGCATCGCCGCCGAACTGACCCTCGCCGGGGACCTGTTGACCGACCTCGGCCTCAAGGAGCTGCCGTGAACCGCCCGGTGACCCCCCTGCTGGTCCTCGACGTCGTCGGACTCACCCCCCGGCTGCTGGCCCACATGCCGCACCTCCGGGCCCTGGCCGACCAGGGCTCCAGCGCCCCGCTCGGCACCGTCCTGCCCGCCGTCACCTGCGCCGCCCAGTCCACCTTCCTCACCGGCGCGCTCCCTCGCGAGCACGGCATCGTCGGCAACGGCTGGTACTTCCGCGAACTCGGCGACGTCCTGCTGTGGCGCCAGCACAACGGGCTGGTCGCCGGGGACAAACTCTGGGACGCCGCCCGCCGCGTCGCCCCGGACTACACCGTCGCCAACATCTGCTGGTGGTACGCGATGGGCGCCGACACCGACATCACCGTCACCCCCCGCCCCGTCTACTACGCCGACGGCCGCAAGGAACCCGACTGCTACACCCGGCCCCCCGCCCTGCACGACGAACTCACCGCGGAACTCGGCACCTTCCCCCTCTTCCACTTCTGGGGCCCCGGCGCCGACCTGGTCTCCAGCCGGTGGATCATCGACGCCACCCGCCACGTCCTGCGCACCCGCCGGCCCGACCTCGCCCTGAGCTACCTGCCCCACCTCGACTACGACCTCCAGCGCTACGGCCCCGACGACCCACGCTCCCTGCGGGCCGCCGCCGACCTCGACGCCGCAGTGGCCCCGCTGCTCGACGACGCCCGCGCGGAGGGCCGCACCGTGGTCGTCCTCTCCGAGTACGGCATCACGCCGGTCTCCCGGCCCGTCGACGTCAACCGGGTGCTGCGCCGCGCCGGGCTGCTGGAGGTGCACACCCAGGACGGCATGGAGTACCTCGACCCGATGGCCTCCCGCGCCTTCGCCGTCGCCGACCACCAGACCGCACACGTCTACGTGCGCCGCGGCGAGGACCTGGAGAGGGTCCGCACCCTGCTGGCGGAGGTGCCGGGCGTCGCCGAGGTCCTGGACGACGAGGGCAAGAAGGCCCACGGCCTCGACCATCCGCGCGCCGGGGAACTGGTCCTGGTCGCCGAGCCGGACAGCTGGTTCACCTACTACTACTGGCTGGACGACGCCCGCGCCCCGGACTTCGCCCAGCTCGTCGAGATCCACCGCAAGCCCGGCTACGACCCCGCCGAGCTCTTCATGGACCCCCTCGACCCGTACGTGAAGGTGCGGGCGGCCGGAGCCCTGGGCCGCAAGAAGCTCGGCATGCGCTACCGCATGGCCGTCGTCCCGCTGGACCCGTCGCCCGTCCGCGGCAGCCACGGCCGGCTGCCCGGGTGCGACGAGGACGGCCCGCTCCTCCTGTGCTCCGCCCCGCACGCGCTCGGCGAGCGCGTCGAGGCCACCGAGGTGAAGAACCTCCTGCTCGGCCTGGCGGGCCTCGCCTGACCGGACCGCTCCCCACACAGCCCACAGCCCGCCGCCCACAGCCCGCCGCCCGCCGCCCGCCGCCCGACGTCCACAGCCCGCCGCCCGCCGCCCGACGTCCACCGCCCGACGTCCACCGCCCGTCACCCGGACAGGAGGGATCGCCCCAGGCCGCTACGGACCACCACCGCTCACCGAGACCGCCGAGGACTCCCGAGAGAAGAGGCACCCGTGGACCACCACCCCGCACACACCACCGACAGCCCCGACGAGGGCCTGCGCCGCGCCCTGCGCATCGGCCGCCGCGGATTCCTGTCCACCTGCACCGCCGTCGCGGCCGGGGCGATCGCCGCCCCGGTGTTCGGCGCGGCGCCCGCGCACGCCGCCGACGGCCCGGTGGCGGGCGGCCGCACCAAAGGCAGAGGGCCCGTCCTGGTCCCCGCCGCCCGCCGCGGCATCATCCTCTACACGGTCCGCGACGCCATCGGCCGGGACCCGCTCTCCACCGGCCTGCCCTCCGGCTTCCGCGCCGTCTTCGGACAGCTCGCCCGATTCGGCTACCGCCAGGTCGAGTTCGCCGGCTACGGCCAGCACGCCAACGCACCCGGCGGGGCGGTCCTGGAGTCCCTCGCGGGCGCCCGGCTGCTGCGGTCCTGGCTGGACGAGTACGGGCTGCGCGCCCAGGGCAACCACGGCTTCATCCCGGGCTCCTGGCCGCTCACCACCGCCGACACCGACCAGTTCAAGCGGCACCTGGAGATCGCCGCCACCCTCGGCATGGACCACATGGGCACCGGCGGCGACCCCACCAACAGCTCGGTCAAGGCCGACTGGGACCTCGCCGCCGACAAGTGGAACGCCCTCGGCGAGATCGCCCGGAGTTTCGGCGTCAAGCTGTACACCCACAACCACGACGCCGCCTACGGCTTCCTCCTCGACGGCGGCCCGCAGGACGCCCAGGGCCGCCCCACCCGCAGCTCCGGTGTCCGCAAGCTGGAGTACTTCCTCAAGGTCACCGACCCGCGCCTGGTGTGGCTGGAGATGGACGTCTTCTGGGCGCACGTCGCCCAGTACAAGTTCCGCTCCTACACCGCCCACGACGGCTCGGTCCGGCAGGACGTCTTCGACCCGGCGGCGCTGGTCGTCGCCAACGACTGCCGCTACCCGCTGTTCCACGCCAAGGACGGAGTCGTCGACACGGCGAGCGGCAACGGCTACGGCATGGTGCCGTTCGGCACCGGAGTGATCGACTACCGGACCTTCTTCTCCCGCGTGGGTCACCGCACCACCCACCACCCGATGGTCGAGCAGGACAACGCCCCCAGCGCCACCGATCCCGCCCAGTCCCTGGAGCACGCGCGGATCGGCTACCGCAACATCGCGGCCCTGCGCCGGACGAAGTAGGCCCGACGCGGCGCGGCCCGTGGCGGGAAGCCCCGCCACGGGCCGCGCGCACGGCGGCGGCGTCAGCGCCCCTCGCACTCCGGGAGCCGCGCGCACGCCACGAAGTGGTCCGGCTCCGCCTCGTACAGGTCGCCCTCCGCACCCGCCGCGTGGAACACGCACTCCTCCACGGGCTCGGCGTCCGCCCAGTCCACCCCCAGACGCGGCACCGCGGCCAGCAGGTGCCGGGTGTACGGGTGCAGCGGGTTGCCGAACACCTTCTCCGTCGCCCCGCGCTCGGTGATCCGCCCGTTGCGCAGGACCACCGTGCTCTCCGCCAGGTAGGTGCCCAGCGACAGGTCGTGGGTGATGTAGAGGACCCCGAGACCCCGTTCGCGCAGGTCGCCCAGGAGGTTGAGCACGTCGATGCGGGTCGAGGCGTCCAGCATGCTGGTGATCTCGTCCGCCACCAGGATCTCCAGCCCGTCGAGCAGCAGCGCGCGGGCGATCAGCAGGCGCTGGAGCTGGCCGCCGCTGAGCTGGTGCGGATACTTCCCGAGCACCTGCGCGGGATCGAGGCGCACGTCGCGCACCGCCCCCTCCACCCGGGTCCGCCAGTCGGCCGCGGACACCCGCGGATGGTAGGCGTCCTTGACCAGGGCGAAGATCCGGTCGGCCTTGAAGACGGGGTTGAAGCAGCTGAACGGGTCCTGGAAGATCCCCTGCACCCGGCGGTAGTACTCCTTCCCCGGGCGCACCGGCTCGCCGTTCAGGGTGAGCGAGCCCTCGTTCACCGCGGTCAGGCCGAGGATCATGCGGCCCAGGGTGGACTTGCCGCTCCCGCTCTCCCCGAGCAGCGTGACCACCTCCCCACGGTCCACGGAGAAGGAGACCCGGTCCACGGCGGTGAGCGTGCTGCCGGAGAAGGTACCGGTGCGGAACGTCTTGGTGACGCGGTCGAGTGTCAGCATCAGGCCTTCCAGCACGCTACGTGGTGACGGGGGGCGACCTCGACGACCGGCGGCTGCTCGGCGCAGCGGTCGTCGGCCAGCGGGCAGCGGTCGCGGAACCGGCAGCCGGCGGGCGGGGAGAGCAGGGACGGCGGGCTCCCCTCGATGCCCGACAGGCGCCCCTGGGACCGGCGCACGCCCGCCTCGGGCAGCGCGGCGAGCAGCCGGCGGGTGTACGGGTGGCGCGGCGCCGTGGTCAGGACGCCCGCCGGAGCCTTCTCCGCGAGCCTGCCCGCGTACATCACCATGATGGTGTCGGCGATGTGCGAGGTCAGGGCCAGGTCGTGGGTGATGAACACCATGCTGGTGACCAGGCCCTGGTCGCGCAGGCCCACCAGGGCGTGGGCGACCGCCTTCTGGTTGGAGACATCCAGCGCGCTGGTCACCTCGTCGGCCACCAGCAGCGAGGGGTCGAGCAGTGTGGAGATGACCATCACCGTGCGCTGCTTCATGCCGCCGGACAGCTCGATCGGGTAGCGCTCGAGCACCTCGGGCTTGAGGCCCACCAGCGCCAGACGCCGGTGCAGCTCCTCGGTGTCCACCGAGACCCCGCGCGAGGCGAGCAGTTCGCGGATCATCCGGCCGATCCGGCGGGTCGGGTTGAGCGCGCTCATCGAGTACTGGGGCACCAGCGAGATGCGGTGGAACCGGAAGGCGTTCATGGCGCGGTCGTCGCCCACCGGGACCTCGTCACCGTCGAGGGTGACGGTGCCGCCGATGTGGCGCATCCGGCCGTCCATCCGGATCAGGGACTTGCCGAGCGTGGTCTTGCCGCAGCCGGACTCGCCGACCAGGCCGAGGATCTCGCCGTCGGAGACGGTGAAGCTGACGCCGTCCAGGGCGCGGACGTCGCCGCGCAGCGTGCGGTAGTGGACCCGGAGGTCGTCGACGGTCAGGGTCATGCTCTTACGACTCCCTCAGCTTGGGGTTGAACACCTCGTCCAGACCCACGTTGGCGACGTACAGCGCGCCGACGACCGCGGTGATGCCCACCCCGGGCGGCACGAACCACCACCACATGCCGAGCTGGAGCGCGCTCCACTGCTGGGCGCTCTGGAGCATCAGACCCAGCGAGACGCCGTCGGTGGGGCCGAGGCCGATGAAGTCGAGGGAGGAGGCGATGAGGATCGCGCCGCCGAACAGCAGGATGAACGTCATGAACAGGTAGGAGCTCATGTTGGGCGCGATCTCGCGGAAGATGATCCGCCAGGTGCGGCTGCCGCTGAGCCGGGCCAGGTCGACGAAGTCACGCGTGCGGAGACTGAACGTCTGGGCGCGGATGGCCCGCGCCGCCCACGGCCACGAGGTGAGCCCGATGAACAGGCCCTGCACCGGCACGCTGCGCACGCCCAGGTAGGCGTTGACGATGAGCAGCACCGCCAGCGAGGGGATCACCAGCACGATGTTGGTGAACATGGTCAGCACCTCGTCGACGACGCCGCCCCGGTAGCCGGCGAAGAAGCCGACCAGCATGGCGATCACGGCCGCGATGCCGCCGCCGATCACCCCGACGAGGAAGGTCGCGCGCAGGCCGTGGACGAACTGGGCGAAGACGTCCTGTCCGAAGGTCGTGGTGCCGAACCAGTTCTCGCCGGAGGGCGGCACCGCCTGCGATCCGGAGTAGGCGTTGGGGTCCGTGCCGTCCATCAGGAACGGGCCGAACAGCCCGGTCAGCAGGAGCACGGTCACGACGCCCAGTCCGATGAGCAGCTTGGGGTTGCGCACCGCGTAGTGCAGCGTCTCCCGGCCGGGACTGAGCGGGGCGGCCGGCCGTCCCGTCTCCCCGGCCGTCTCCTTGGGGGCTTCCTTGGCGGCTTCGCGGGCGGCCTCCTGGGCCGGCGCGGAGGTCGCGGCCGGCTCGGAGGCCGGTTCGCCGAGTGGGGGCATCGCGTTCATTACTGGCCTCCCGCCATGCCGGTGCGGGTCCGGGGGTCGACGACCACGTAGACGAGGTCGATGATGAAGTTGGCGATCAGCACGCCGATCACGATGAAGAGGAAGGTGCCCTGCAGCAGGAAGAAGTCGCGGTTCTGGATCGCCGCGAGGATCAGACTGCCCAGGCCCGGATAGTTGAAGACGATCTCCGTGACCAGCGCGCCGGCCACCAGGACGCCCAACTGCAGTGCCAGGCCGGTGATCTGCGGCAGGACGGCGTTGCGGAAGGCGTACCGGCGGATCAGCCGCTGCGGCGCGCCCAGGGCGGACAGGTAGGAGGAGTGGTCCGCCTCCAGCTCGTAAATGATCATGTTGCGCATGCCGATCGCCCAGCCGCCCAGCGCCACCAGGAACAGCGAGAGGAACGGCAGCACCCAGTGGTGCAGCGCGTCGGTGAAGAAGTGCCAGGTCCAGGTCGGCTGGATGTCCAGGCTGTACCCGCCCGAGACGGGGAACCAGCCGGCCTTCGCGCCGAACAGCCAGGCCAGCAGGACGGCGATCCACATGTACGGCATGGCCGTCAGCAGGTAGCCGGCCGGCAGCACCGTGTTGTCCAGCACCTTGCGGCGGGCGGCCAGCGCGCCGAGCCAGTTCCCGACGAACCAGCTGAGCAGGATGGCGGGAATCATCAGCGCGAGCGTGTAGGGCAGCGCGCCCAGGATGATCTCACTGACCGGCTGGGGGAAGACCCAGATCGACAGGCCGAAGTCGCCCTGGAGCAGGGAGCCCCAGAAGTGCAGGTACTGCTCCCACACGGGCCGGTCGAAGCCGAACAGTTCGTTGTAGTAGGCCCGCATGGCCTCGACGGCCTCGGGCTGCGAGACCCTGGCCCGGGAGATCATCGCGGAGACGGGGTCGCCCGGCATGAAGCGCGGGATCAGCCAGTTCACCGTGACCGCGAAGACGAAGGTCAGGACGTAGACGAGGAGCTTGCGGGCGAAATAGCGGCGCAAGGGTGACTCCAGTATCTGGGGTGGCGGGGGAGGGCGGCGTCCGGGCGGCGTCCGGGCGGCCGCCGGAGGCTCCCCGCACCCGCCGGAGGGTCCCGGCGGGTGCGGTGCGTCCGGCGGCCGCCACGGCCGCGGGGCTCGCCTACTTCTTGGCGGGCTTGAGTCCGGTCAGCGCCTCGAAGCCACCCAGCTCCAGCCAGTTGCGCCACAGCGTCGGCGCGTGGTGGTTGTCGCCCTTCTCCGAGGGCCAGTTGGTCCAGGTGCCGGTCGTCGACTGGGACCACAGGCCGTTGTACCAGAGCGGGATGACCGGCATCTCCTCCAGCTGGATCTCCTGGATCCTGGAGGTCGCCTCCTTCATGCCCGCCTCGTCGTCGGTCTTGACGCCGCCGAGTTCGTTGACGAGCTTCCAGGCCTCCTCGTTCTCGTAGCGGCCGAAGTTCACGGTGTTCTGCTGCTCACGTACCGGCAGCTGGAACATGTACTCGTAGTACGTCCACGGGGTGTTGGACAGCTGCCGCTCGTTGTTGATCACCAGGTCGAACTCACCCTTGGAGCGCAGGTCGTTGAGCGCGTTCTGGTCGGGGAACTCGGTGCTCACGTCGATTCCCGCGCTCTTGGCGCTCTCCGAGATGACCTTGGCGGCCTCCATCCAGTCGGTCCAGCCGGACGGCACCATCAGCTTCAGCTGCAGCTTCTTGCCGTTCTTGTTCTCCACCAGGCCGTCACCGTCGGTGTCCTTGTAACCCGCGTCCTCCAGCAGGGTCTTGGCCTTGGCGGTGTCGAAGCTGAAGCCGCTCTTCGCGGTCAGCTCCTTGTCGATGAACTTGTCCCACTGCGGCAGCAGGCCGGTCGGGTCGGCGGGCCGCACCAGGTCGCCGTACACACCCTTGACGATCTTGTTGATGTCCACCGAGTACGCCAGCGCCTTGCGGAAGGCGGCGTCGTCCATCGGCTTGCGGGTGGTGTTGGGCACCAGCCAGGCGGTGTTGGCGGACAGCATGTAGGGCGGTCCCTCGTAGTACGAGACGGCCTTGCCCGTCTTGATCATCGAGGCGGCGCCCGGGAGGAAGTTGTTGCTGAGGTCCAGCTGCCCCTGCCCGATCTGGCCGATGACCACCTCGTTGCTGGGGTTGGAGATGTCGACGATGTACTTCGGCGCGGGCTTCAGACCGAGTGCCTTCACACCCCACCAGTCGTCGCGCCGCTCCCAGACCACCCGGTCCTGGCCGTGGCTCTTGAGCTTGTAGGCGCCGGAGACCACCGGCTTGTCGTTGACGCCGTTGAGGACCTCCTCGTCGGACAGCGCGCTCCACACGTGCTCCGGCACGACGGGCTGCCCGTAGAGGGTGAAGTCCCACTCCTGGTAACGCGACTCCTTGAAGGTGAAGCGCACGGTCTGCTCGTCGACTGCCTCGGCCTTGGAGAGCCAGTCCCACAGCGTGTGGAACGAGGAGGCCTCCAGCTTGCCTATCTCGTAGGAGAAGACGACGTCCTTCGCGGTCAGCGGCTTGCCGTCGGACCAGGTGATCCCGGAGCGGAGCTTCACCTCGTAGGTCTTGTCGTCCGTCCACTCCCCGCCCTCGGCCAGCCAGGGCTTGAGCTCGCCGGCCTGCGGGTCGAAGTGGAACAGCGTCTCGTACGCCAGTCCCTTGGTCCCCGTGGCGTGGTCCCAGTTGTGCAGGGGGTTGTAGTTGGCGGGCGGACCCCACATGGTGCCGCTGGTGTACAGCGTCTCGCTCCTCGGCAGGCCCCCCTCGCCCACGGAGCCCTTGCCGTTCGAGGTCGTCGAGGACCCCCCGCCCGTGCACGCCGTGACGACCATGCCGCCGACGGCCAACAGAGCGAACAACCGCGCTCGGACGCGCATCGGTCTACTCCCTCCCCGCCCGTCTTTGGGCGGAGCCAACTGAACCGGGTAAGTGGCGGAAGTCTCAACCTGCCGGGCGGTCGTGTCAAGGGGTTGCGGGAGCGCTCCCGTGGCTTCGTTATAAGGGAGTTGTTACGCCAGTGCTCCGAGAGGGCAGACCTCGACATGCGGCTGAGCCGCTACGATGATTCCACTTAAGTGAAGCGGTTAAGCGAGGTCACATGTCCAGGCGGCGCCCCACCATGGAGGACATCGCGCGTCGAGCGGGTGTCTCCAAGGTCGCGGTCTCGTACGCGCTCAACGACCGGCCCGGCGTGTCGCCCGGGACCCGCGCCGAGATCAAGCGGATCGCCCGGGAGATCGGATGGCGGCCCAACAGCGCCGCACGGGCGCTGACCCGGGCCCGGGCCGACGCCGTGGGGCTGGTCTCCTCCCGGCCGGCCCAGCTGCTCGGCGCGGAACCGTTCTTCATGGGCCTGATCAGCGGCATGCAGGACGAACTGGCCGTCCAGGGGAAGGCGTTGACGCTCCAGTTCGTCGCGGACGCCGGTCAGGAGATGGAGGTCCACCGGCGCTGGTGGGGCGAGGGCCGCGTCGACGGCGTGTTGCTGACCGATCTGCGCGCCGACGACCCGCGGATCGCGCTGGTGCGGGAACTGGGCCTGCCGGCGGTGGCGATCGGCCACCCGGAGGCCGCGGCCGGGCTGCCCGCGGTGTGGTCCGACGACGCGGCGGCGCTGGCCCAGACGCTGCGCTACCTGCACGCGCTGGGGCACCGCTCGGTCGCCCGGGTCGCCGGGCTGCGCTCCCTCGACCACACGGAGCGCCGCGACCGCGCCCACCGCGCGGTCTGCGCGGAACTGGGCATGGCGGAGCCCGCCATCGTCCACACCGACTACTCGGGGGAGGAGGGCGCGCGGGCGGCGCGGTCGCTGCTGATCGGACCCGGCAGGCCCACGGCGATCGTGTTCGACAACGACATCATGGCGGTGGCCGGGCTGTCGGTCGCCGACGAACTCGGGCTGCGGGTCCCGGGAGAGCTGTCGCTGGTCGCCTGGGACGACTCCCAGCTGACCCGGGTGGTGCGGCCGGGGATCACCGCGCTGAACCGGGACATCCCCGCGTACGGGCGGCACGCCGTCCGGGCGTTGCTCACGCTGGTGGAGGAGGGGTGGGCGGAGGGCCTGGAGGACGAACCGGCCCGCCTGCTCCCCCGCGGCAGCACCGCCGTCGCCCCGACCCCCACCCCGCAGCCCGCGCACACCGGGGCCTCCGCGTCCACCGCTGCCCCGACACCCGCCGGGGTGCCCACGCCCGCCGGTGCACCCGCGCCACATGGGGCCTCCGTGTCCGGCGGGGCCTCCGCTTCGGTCGCGGCTCCGGGCTCCGCCGTGGGGGCCGTGTCCGCGGGTGCCCCGCCCCTTGCCGGGGCACCCGGGCCGGCCGGGGACGTTGCGTCCGCCGTTGCCCCGGCGCCCGCCGAGGCTCCCGCGTCCGCCGGTGCACCCGCGCCACACGGGGCCTCCGTGTCCGCCGGGGCCTCCGCTTCGGTCGCGGCTCCGGGCTCCGCCGTGGGGGCCGTGTCCGCGGGTGCCCCGCCCCTTGCCGGGGCACCCGGGCCGGCCGGGGACGTTGCCCCGGCCCCTGCCCCGGCGCCCGCCGGGGCCTCAGCGTCCGCCGGGGCCGCCGCTTCAGCCGCGGCTCCGGGCTCCGCCGTGGGGGCGGTGTCCGCGGGTGCCCTGCCCCTTGCCGGGGTACCCGGGCCGGCCGGGGACGTTGCGTCCGCCGTTGCCCCGGCGCCCGCCGAGGCTCCCGCGTCCGCCGAGACCGCCGCGTCTGCCGTGGCCCCGACGGCCGCTGAGGCGCCCGTGTCCGGCGTTGCCCCGATTCCCGCGTGTACGCCAGGGCCCGCCGGTGCCTCCGCGTCGGCCGGGGGGCCGGATCGTGCCGCGGCGGCGGAACGTGGCCGCTCGCACGGCCCGGCGGACGTCTGACCGTCTCCGCGCGACGCGCCGTATCGCCGCTTCGCGTGCGGGGAGGCAGCCCCTGGCCGCGCCGCGTGCGGACGGGCACCGTCGGCGGAGCCGTTCGCGTGCTGCGGGCCATCGTGCCGCCGAGGGCGGCACGGGTGGGCGCGGGCGGTGCGTCCGCGGCGAGCGGTCCGCCCGCTGGAGCCCGAGGACGCGGCCCCGCCTCGGCGACCCCGCCCGGCGCGGCGGGGACGACGTTCCGCCCCTGCGGGCCGCCCCACGGCAGGCGGAGGCCAAGGGCGGTGACGGCAGCCGCGTCACCGCACGGAAGGGCCCCGCCGCACCCGGCAGGGCCCTTCCGTGCGGCGACGCGGGGGAGGACCGGCCGGCACCGGCCGGGCCGCTCCCGAAGTCACCGGAAACTGATCAGACCGCGCCGTTCACGCCCCGGCGGCGAGAGGAACAACGCCACGACGCAGGCGAAGAACGAGATGCAGCCCGCCAGGGTGAAGGCACCGTCGAGCCCCCACGCGTCGACGACCATGAACCCCATGCCCGCGCCCAGACCGGAGACGAGCTTGGAGCTGTAGACCATGCCGTAGTTGGTGGCGTTGTTGTTCTCACCGAAGTAGTCGGCGGTCAACGCGGCGAACATCGGGAAGATGGCTCCGCCGCCGAATCCGGAGATGGCGGAGAAGACCAGGAACAGCGGCAGGTTCCCGATGTCCGCCGACCAGATGATGCCGAACTGGGCGAGCCCCAGGATGACGCAGACGGCGATCAGGCACTGCTTGCGGCCGTAGCGGTCGGAGAGCCAGCCGATGACACCGCGTCCGGTGCCGTTGACGATCGCCTTCAGCGACATGGCCGTGGCCACGATCCCCGCGGCGAACCCCGCCTCCTGGCCGATGTCGACCTGGAAGGCGATGCCGAAGATGTTCACGCCCGACGTACAGGCGAGACAGAACCACATCAGCGCCACCCGGCCGGTCTTCCACGCCTCCAGGGGGCTGTACTGCTTGACGGCCGGCGGGTTCTTCTCCAGCGAGCGGCGGGCACGCGGGTCCTCGGGCGGGTTGAGCGGGTCGACCTCGGCGGGCCACCAGTTCTTCGGCGGGTCCTTGAAGAAGTACCCCGCGACGCCCACGACCGCGGAGAGGAAGAGGCCGACCGCGATCAGCACCCACCGGAAGTTCCCGATGTCCATGAACCCGGTGAAGATGAACACGAACGGCACCGAACCGTAGGCGAAACCGCCGTTCACGAAGCCGGTCTTGCCGCCCCTGCGCTCCGGGTACCACTTGCCCACCATGTTGACGCAGGTGGCGTACACCATGCCCGCGCCCATACCGCTGAACATGCCGAAGCCGATGAAGGCGAGGATCACGTGCGGCGCGTAGGCGAGGGACACGTACCCCAGCAGCGTGCCGAGCGCGCCGAGCATCATCGCGGAGCGGGCCGGCAGCCGGCCGCTCTCCCGCAGCCTGCCCGCCGGGAAGGCCACCGCCGCCTGGAAGAACACCCAGACGGTCATCATCCAGTAGATGGCCCCGCTGTCCCAGTGGTGCGCCGCGTGGAGGGTGTCCTCCGCGGACGCGAACGCGTACTCGGCGGAGGAGATGCCCATCATGCCCACCCAGGGCAGGACGACCATCCATATCCGCTTGCGGCCCATGATGTCGATGTCGGACTCGCCCAGCCGGTACACACGGCCGTTGCTGTCCGTGACTTCCCTGTACGGAAGTGGTGTTGCGAGATCGTCGGTGGCTGTCACGTCGGAATGCACCCCTCGCGTTCGAAAGACCTGGCCAGCGCCCCCTGTCCAATTCCTTTCGTGTGCGCACGGGTCCCGGCAGCGGCCGACCGCACCGTCGGCCGCCCCGTCGCCTCACGCCCTCATCGACCACCACCCGTCCGTCGCGCCGTCATGGATGCCGCCCGCGCCGGCCGCCGTCACAGCAGGCGCGCCGCCCGCGCCCACCGGTACTTGGCGCCCAGTACGGCCACCGGCTTCTCCGTGGTGTAGGGGTAGGCCACCACGCCGCGCTCGAAGAGGTACTGGCACGCCTCCTCGACCTCGACGTCACCCGCCAGCGACGCCACCACCGGCTTCTCGACGCCGCGTTCGCGGTACTCCGCCACCACCCGCGCGGTCAGCTCCGCGAACACCATCGGCGGGGTGACGATGGTGTGCCAGTAGCCGAGGACCAGCGAGTGGATCCGGTCGTCCTCCAGCCCCAGCCGGATCGTCGCCTCGTACGTGGAGGGCGGCTCGCCGCCGGTGATGTCGACCGGGTTGCCGGCCGCGCCGAACGGCGGGATGTAGCGCCGGAACGCCTCGTCGAGATCCGGCGGGATCTCCATCAGCGACAGCCCGTTGTCGGTCACCGCGTCCGACAGCAGCACGCCGCTGCCGCCCGCCCCGGTGATGATCACCACGTTGTCGCCCTTGGGTGTCGGCAGCACCGGCAGCGCCCGCGCGTACTCGAGCATGTCGTTCAGCCCGGGCGCCCGGATCACCCCCGCCTGGCGCAGGATGTCGTCGTACACCGCGTCGTCCCCGGCCAGCGCGCCCGTGTGCGACCCGGCGGCCCTGGCCCCGGCCGCCGTGCGGCCCGCCTTGAGGACCACCACCGGCTTCTTCGGCACCGTCGCCCGGGCCGCCTCCACGAACGCCCGGCCGTCCTTGAGGTCCTCCAGGTGCATCGCGATGCACTGTGTGTGCGGGTCCTCCGCGAACCAGGTCAGCAGGTCGTCCTCGTCGATGTCGGACTTGTTGCCGAGTCCGACGATCGCGGACACCCCGGTCCTGGTGGTTCGGGCGAAGCCCAGGATCGCCATCCCGATGCCGCCGGACTGCGAGGTCAGCGCCACACCGCCCTTGACGTCGTACGGGGTGCAGAACGTGGCGCACAGGTCCTGCCAGGTGGAGTAGTAGCCGTAGATGTTCGGCCCGAGCAGCCGGACGCCGTGACGTTCGGCGATGGCGACGATCTCCTCCTGGAGCTCGTGCTCCCCGGTCTCCGCGAAGCCCGAGGGGATGAGCACCGCGTTGGGGATCCCCTTGCGGCCCACCTCCTCCAGCGCCGCCCCGACGAACCGCGCCGGGATGGCGAACACCGCCACGTCGACCTCGCCGGGGACGTCCGTGACGCTCTTGTACGCCTTGCGGCCCAGGATGTCGTCGGCCTTCGGGTTCACCGGATGGATCTCGCCGGAGAAGCCGCCGTCGACCAGGTTCCGCATCACCGAATTGCCGATCTTCCCCGGCTCGTTGGAGGCCCCGACGACCGCCACCGAGGACGGCTGCATCAGCCGGCGCATCGACGCCAGGATCTCTTCCCTGCCGTACGTGCGGCGGGGGCGGGGCGTGGACCCGGCGAGGATCACCCGGATGTCCGCGGCCGTCGCCCCGTCCGGTGTGGCGATCACCGGATTGAGGTCCACCTCGGCGATCTCCGGGAAGTCCGTGACCAGTTGGGACACCCGGCGGATCTGTTCGGCCACCGCCCACCGGTCGACCGCCGGCGCGCCGCGCACCCCGCGCAGCACCTCGGCCGCCCGGATGGAGTCCAGCATGCCCAGCGCCTCGTCGGCGTCCACCGGCGCCAGCCGGAAGGTGACGTCCTTGAGCACCTCCACCAGCACACCGCCGAGCCCGAAGGCCACCACCTTGCCGAACGTCGGGTCGGTCACCGCCCCGACGATCACCTCCTGGCCGGACGGCAGCAGCTCCTGCACCTGCACGCCCTCGATCCGGGCCTCGCGGTCGTAGGCCCTGGCGTTCTCCACGATCCGCAGGAACGCCGCACGCACCGCGGACGAACCCTCGACCCCCACCACCACACCGCCGGCGTCGGTCTTGTGCAGGATGTCCGGAGAGACGATCTTCATCACCACGGGCCCGCCGAAGCGCGCCGCGGCGCACACCGCCTCCTCCACGTCCCGGGCGAGCGCCTCGCCCGGCACGGCGATGCCGTACGCGTCGGCGACCACCTTGCCCTCCGGCGCGGTCAGCGCCGTGCGGCCCTCGGCGCGCACCGCGTCCAGCAGTTCACGCACCCGCTGCAGCCTGTCGTCGGCCATCACCCTCAGATCACTCCGTTCGACTTGAGACGGCGCAACTCCTCGTCACCGAGACCGAGTTCGCCGACGTAGACCTCTTCGTTGTGCTCGCCGAGCAGCGGGGAGCTCTGCACCTCGACCGGAGAGTCGGAGAGCTTGATGGGGCTGCCGACGGTGACGAACTCACCGCGCTCCTTGTGCGGGACGCGCACCACCATCCCGTTGGCCGCCAGCGACTCGTCCTCGATGATCTCCCTGGTGGAGAGCACCGGCCCGCAGGGGATGTTGTGCCGGTTGAGCTGCTCCAGCACCTGCCACTTGGGCAGCTGCGAGGACCACTCCTCGATCAGCTGGAACATCTTGCCGATCTTCGGCAGCCGGGCCTCCGGCGTCGCCCACCCGGGGTCGTCGGCCAGTTCCGGCCGGCCGATCAGCTCGGTGACGGGCTTCCAGCCGACCGGCTGGACGATCACGTACACGTAGTCGTTCGGGCCGCCCGGCGCGCACCGGACCGCCCACCCGGGCTGCCCGCCGCCGGAGGCGTTGCCGGAGCGCGGCACCTCGTCGCCGAAGTCCTCGTTGGGGTACTCGGCGAGCCGCCCGTGCGCCAGCCGCTGCTGGTCCCGCAGCTTCACCCGGCACAGGTTCAGCACGGCGTGCTGCATGGCGACGTTCACCCGCTGCCCGCGCCCGGTGTGCTCGCGCTGGTACAGCGCGGCCAGGATGCCGGCGACGGTGTGCACGCCGGTGCCGGAGTCGCCGATCTGGGCCCCGGTCGCGGTCGGCGGCCCCTCCTCGAACCCGGTGGTGGACATCGAACCGCCCATCGCCTGGGCGACCACCTCGTAGGCCTTGAAGTCGGTGTACGGGCCCTCACCGAAGCCCTTGATGGAGGCGTACACGATCCGCGGGTTGATCTCCTGGATGCGCTCCCAGGTGAAGCCCATGCGGTCCACGGCGCCCGGGCCGAAGTTCTCCACCATCACGTCCGAACGACGGATCAGCTCGGTGAGGAGCTCCTTGCCGCGCTCCGTCTTGGTGTTGAGCGTGATGCTGCGCTTGTTGCAGTTGAGCATCGTGAAGTAGAGCGAGTCCACGTCCGGGAGGTCACGCAGCTGCTTGCGCGTGATGTCGCCGGACGGCGCCTCCAGCTTCACGACGTCCGCACCCATCCAGGCGAGCAGTTGAGTGGCGGACGGTCCGGACTGGACATGCGTCATGTCCAGTACCCGGATGCCGTCGAGGGCCTTTCCTGTCGCAACGGTGGTCACCGTCGGTCACCTCACTTGTACATCGTCCGGTCGGAGTGCCGCGCCGTGCGCTACCGCTTCGTACATTGCATACAGTCGACGAATACTGTATGAAGCTTGTTATCCCGCATCCGGTCGGTGGTGTCCAGGGGGCGTGCGGCACTTTCAATCAGGAGCCGGAATGGACCTGTTCGAGTACCAGGCAAGGGAACTCTTCGACGACTACGGCGTGTTGACGCCGCGCGCGGAGGTGACGGACTCCTCCAAGGAGGCACGCGAGATCGCCCGCCGACTCGGCGGGCGGGTCGTGGTCAAGGCCCAGGTGAAGACCGGCGGGCGAGGCAAGGCGGGCGGGGTCAAACTCGCCGCCGACCCCGCCGCGGCCGAGCTCACCGCCCGCCAGATCCTCGGCACGGACATCAAGGGCCACCGCGTCCGCAGCGTGATGCTGGCCCAACCCGTCGACATCGAGGACGAGTTCTACGTCTCCTACGTCCTCGACCGGGCGGCCGGGCGGTTCCTCGCCATCGCCTCCGCCGAGGGAGGCATGGACATCGAGGAGGTCGCCGCCACCCGGCCGGACGCCGTCGCCCGGGTCCCCGTCGACCCGGCGGAGGGCGTGACCGCGGCGGTGGCCGCCAAGATCGCCGAGGCGGCGGACCTGCCCATGCGGACCGTGGACGTGCTGGTGCGCCTGTGGAAGGTCCTCGTCGCCGAGGACGCCCTGCTGGTCGAGGTCAACCCGCTGGTGCGTACCGCCCAGGGGCAGATCATGGCCCTCGACGGCAAGGTCACCCTCGACGACAACGCCCGCTTCCGCCATTCCCGTCGGGCGGACCATGAGACCGGGGCGGAGGACCGGCTGGAGGCGCTCGCAGCCGAACGCGGCCTCAACTACGTCAAGCTCGACGGCGAGGTCGGGATCATCGGCAACGGCGCCGGTCTCGTCATGTCCACCCTGGACGTGGTGGCCGGCTGCGGCGCCCGCCCCGCCAACTTCCTCGACATCGGAGGCGGCGCCTCCGCCCAGGTGATGGCCGACGGCCTCCGTGTGATCCTCTCCGATCCCGCCGTGAAGTCCGTCTTCGTCAACGTCTTCGGCGGCATCACCGCCTGCGACGCCGTCGCCGAGGGCATCGTCCGCGCGCTGGAGGACGTCCGTCCCACCCGGCCGCTGGTGGTCCGCCTCGACGGCAACAACGCCGCCCGCGGCCGGGCCGTCCTCGCCGAACGCGCGCACCCGCTCGTCGAGCAGGTCGCCACCATGGACGGCGCCGCCCGCCGCGCCGCCGACCTCGCCAACGCGGCTTAAGGAGCACGGAGATGGCTGTCTTCCTCACCAAGGAGAGCAAGGTCCTCGTCCAGGGCATGACGGGCGGCGAAGGCATGAAGCACACCCGCCGCATGCTGACCGCCGGAACCGACGTCGTCGGCGGCGTCAACCCGCGCAAGGCCGGCCGGACCGTCGACTTCGGGGACCGCGAGGTCCCGGTCTTCGGCACCGTCGCCGAGGGCATCGAGGCCACCGGCGCCGACGTCAGCGTCGTCTTCGTGCCGCCCGCCCACGTCCGCGCCGCCGTCACCGAGGCCTCCGACGCGGGCATCGGCCTCGCCGTCGTCATCACCGAGGGCGTCCCCGTCCACGACACCGTCGCCCTCACCGCCTACGCGCACCGCAACGGCACCCGTGTGATCGGCCCCAACAGCCCGGGACTGATCACTCCCGGCCAGTCCGACGCCGGCATCATCCCCGCCGACATCACCAAGCCCGGCCCCATCGGCCTGGTCTCCAAGTCCGGTACCCTCACCTACCAACTCATGTACGAGCTGCGCGACTTCGGCTTCTCCACCTGCATCGGCATCGGCGGCGACCCGGTCGTCGGCACCTCCCAAATCGACTGCCTGGGGGCCTTCGAGGACGACCCCGAGACCCGGCTCGTCGTCCTCATCGGCGAGATCGGCGGCGACGCGGAGGAACGCGCCGCCGCGTACATCCGGGACCACGTCAGCAAGCCGGTGGTCGGCTACATCGCCGGGTTCACCGCGCCGGAGGGCAGGACCATGGGCCACGCCGGCGCCATCGTCTCCGGCTCGGCGGGCACCGCCGCCGCCAAGAAGGCCGCGCTGGAGGCTGTCGGCGTCCGCGTCGGCTCCACCCCCACCGAGACCGCCCGCCTGGCCACCACCCTCCTGGGCGGCTGACCTCGCGGGGGCTGAGGCCTGGGTGCCGGGGGCTGCCCCGTGGCGTGGTGCCCGCCGGGGCACCGGCTCCAGGGTGCGCCCGCCCGGGCCGCCGGCTCCCGGGGTGGTGCCCGCCCCGGCCGCCGGGCTTGGGCGCGGCACGGCGCTCGCTCGGCCGTTGGGCGTCGGTGTGGCGCTCGTCTGTCCGTTGCTTGTGGCGCGGTGCGGCGTGGTGCCCGTCGTGGGCGCCGGCTCCTGGCGCGCACCCGTCCGGGGTAGCGGCTCTCGGCCGGGTGCCTGCCCGGGGTAGCGGCTCTCGGCCGGGTGCCCGCCCGGGCGACCGGCTCCCGGGGTGGTGCCAGCCTCGGCTCGGCTGCCGGGCTTGGGTGGGGCGCGGCGCTCGTTCGGCCGTTGGGCGTCGGTGTGGCGCTCGTCTGTCCGTTGCTTGTGGCGCGGTGCGGCGTGGTGCCCGTCGTGGGCGCCGGCTCCTGGCGGGCACCAGCCCGGGGTAGCGGCTGTCGGCCGGGTGCCCGCCTGGGCGACCGGCTCCCGGGGTGGTGCCAGCCTCGGCCGCCGGGCTTGGGCGGGGCGCTCCCTCCCAGCCCATCGGTCCTCGGCGTGGCGCGCCCGCCCGGTTGCCGGTCGGTCACCGCCCGGTCGCCACTCGGCCGCTCCGCCGTGGGGCGGGTGCGGCCGAGCTGCGGAATCCGCTGCGGCACCCGGCGGCCGCGGCGGCGACCCACGCCCCCGGCGGCTGTGCCGCGGCAGTCCTGCGGCCGCGGTGCGTTCCGGCCCAGCCCCCGCGCCGCCGCGCGGCAGCGCCAGGACAGTTCCGCGACGTCCCCCGGCAGCCGCGCGGCAGCACTCCCACAACACACCCCGGCCCGCCCCACCGGACCGCACGCCGGGCCGTCACCGTCGGGCCACCTCGACCAAAACCGGAGACCCCATGCCGTTCCCCACCACGTCCTCGACGCACCCGTCGCCCTTGACGCTCAAGGCCCACACCTCCTGGACCGACGCGTGGCAGCGCGCCCTCACCGCCGCCCCCGAGGCTTTCCGTGACGACCGCGTCCTCAACCTCTGGAACGACGCCTGGCACCCCGACGGCCACCCGCTGCCCGCGACCAGCCCCGTCGACGGCACACCCGTCGCCGGAGCCCCGCGCCTGGACGCCGCCACCGCGCACGCCGCCGTCCGCGCCGCGGCCGACCGGCACCGGGCCTGGCGCCACGTGCCGCTGCCCGAACGCCGGGCGAGGGTCGCGGCCACCCTCGACGCCCTCGCCCACCACCGCGACCTGCTCTCCCTCCTCCTCGTCCGGGAGATCGGCAAGCCCTGGCGGCTGGCCACCGCGGACGTCGACCGGGCCATCGACGGCGTGCGCTGGTACACCGAGAACATCGACCGCATGCTCGACGGCCGGGCACCGCTGGACGGCCCGGTCTCCAACATCGCCAGCTGGAACTACCCGATGAGCGTCCTGGTCCACGCCATGCTGGTGCAGGCCTTGGCCGGCAACGCGGTGATCGCCAAGACGCCCACCGACGGCGGCGTCGCCTGCCTCACCTTGGCCTGTGCGCTCGCCGCACGCGAAGGAGTCCCGGTCACCCTGGTCAGCGGCAGCGGAGGCGAACTCTCCCGCGCGCTGGTCCGCGCCCCGGAGATCGGCTGCGTCTCCTTCGTGGGAGGCCGCGACACCGGGGCCGCCGTCGCCACCGCCGTCGCCGACCTCGGCAAACGGCACATCCTCGAACAGGAGGGCCTCAACACCTGGGGCGTCTGGAACTACAGCGACTGGGACACCCTGTCCGCCGTGATCCCCACCCTCTTCGACTACGGCAAGCAGCGCTGCACCGCCTACCCTCGCTTCGTCGTCCAGCGCACCCTCTTCGACGAGTTCCTCGCCGCCTACCTCCCCGCCGTCCGGTCCCTGCGCGTCGGCCACCCACTGGCCGTGGAGCGCCCCGACGACCCCTACCCCGACCTCGACTTCGGTCCCGTCATCAACGCCGCGAAGGCGAAGGACCTCCACGACCAGGTCGCCGAGGCCATCGACCGCGGAGCCGTCCCGCTCCACCGCGGCAGCCACGACCCCGCCCGCTTCCTGCCCGGTCAGGACACCTCCGCCTACGTCCAGCCGGTCACCCTCCTCAACCCGCCCCCGTCCTCCCCGCTCCACCACGCCGAACCCTTCGGCCCCGTCGACACCATCGTCCTCGTCGACACCGAGGCCGAACTCCTCGCCGCCATGAACGCCTCCAACGGCGCCCTGGTCGCCACCCTCTCCACCGACGACCCGTCCGTCCACGAGCGCCTGGCCCCACAGATCCGCGCGTTCAAGACCGGCCACAACCGCCCCCGGTCCCGTGGGGACCGCGACGAACTCTTCGGCGGCTTCGGCCACTCCTGGCGCGGAGCCTTCATCGGCGGCGACCTCCTGGTCCGCGCCGTCACCCAGGGCCCCGCGGGTGAACGCCTGCCGGGCAACTTCCCCGACCACCACCTGATGCCGTGACCGGCCCCCCGCACCTCTGACCACCGCCCGGCGTCTCCCGGGGCGCGGGGGACGCCGGCCGCCGCCGCGCCCGCCCCTCTCCCGCCTCCCGGGGGTGCTGGGGAGGCCGGCCGCCCTCCGCTCCTCTCCCGAACCGTCCGGACCTGCCCCGCCTCAGCCCGTATCCGCCGCCTCGTGCCCCGCCCTGTGTAATGACGGTCCAAAAAGCTCGGTGCATGCGTTGACAGGGCACCGCGGGAGTCGCTGTGATGTTGTGGGAGCGCTCCCACCGCTCTGCCACCCCCTACACCGGAGGTCCCCGTGCGCACCGTTCTCCCACGATTACGCCACCGTCCCTGGACGGCGGCGTTCCTGGCGGCCTTCTCCGCCGTCGGCCTCCTCCTGTCCGCCCTCGTAGCGGCGCCCGCCAGCAGCGCCGCCGCAGCGGGCTGCCGGGTGGACTACACCGTGAACCAGTGGACGGGCGGATATACCGCCGCCATCAAGGTCACCAACCTTGGCGACGCCATCTCCGGCTGGCGCCTGGCCTGGAGCTACGCCGGTGACCAGAAGGTGACCTCCTCCTGGAACGCCACCGTCACCCAGAACGACCGGACCGTGACCGCCACCGGCTCCGGCTGGAACGCGAACCTGGGCACCGGCGCCTCCGCCGAGTTCGGGCTCCAGGGCAGCTACCAGTCCGCCAACCCCACGCCGACCGCCTTCACGCTCAACGGCGTGGCCTGCAACGGCGCCGTGACCCCGACCGATCCGGGCACGCCGACGACCCCGCCGCCCACCACGCCTCCGCCCACCACACCCCCGCCCACCACACCCCCGCCGGGCGGCGGATGCGGCGGCGCCAAGCTCTGTGACGGCTTCGAGACCCAGAGCGGCACCGCGCCCTCCGGGGACTGGAAGTTCGAGGCCCCCGACTGCCAGGGCACCGGCACGGTCGCCGTCGACAGCTCGGTCGCGCACGCCGGCAGCAAGTCGATCCGGGTCGACGGCAAGGCCGGCTACTGCAACCACGCCTTCCTCTCCTACACCAAGGACCTCTCCACGGTCGGCCCGCAGATGTACATCAAGATGTGGGTCCGCCACACCACCGCGCTGCCCGCCGCCCACGTCTCCTTCGTCTCCATGCCCGACAGTTCCCAGGGCGGCAAGACGCTGCGCATCGGCGGCCAGAACAGCGCCCTGCAGTGGAACCGCGAGATCGACGACGCCACCCTGCCCGCCCAGAGCCCGAACGGCGTCGCGCAGAGCAAGCCCCTGCCGACCGGCAGCTGGCAGTGCCTGAAGTTCAAGATCGACACCTCGAACGGCAACCTCGACACCTGGCTCAACGACCAGCAGGTCCCGGGTCTGCACGCCGACGGCGTCCCCACGGGTGACATCGACCAGCAGTGGCTGTCCCGCACCACCGCCCCGCGGCCCACCGGCCTGCGGCTCGGCTGGGAGAGCTACGGCGTCGGCGACGACACCCTGTGGTTCGACGACGTGGCCGTCAGCAGCTCCGACATCCCCTGCTGAGAGGCGCCGGCACGACACCTCACAGCTCCGGGCGGCGCAGCGGCACCGACCTGCGCCGCCCGGCCCCAGCCTCCCTCCGCCATCACTCTCCGTGCGCTCCCCGCTGCATGCCGCCCACCAGCGGATATGCAGGTGAAACCCACCCCCGATCCTTGGTATGGTTATCCACGTCGCCGAGGGGAACGCCCCGAACGCGGCGAAACACCTAGTCCGGGTGGCGGAATGGCAGACGCGCTAGCTTGAGGTGCTAGTGCCCTTTATCGGGCGTGGGGGTTCAAGTCCCCCCTCGGACACACACTCCAACGATACGCATGCGAGGGCCTCGACCTGACGGTCGCGGTCCTCGTCGCGTTTTCGTAGCGGACAGTGATGCCCAGGGCTTCGTAGAGAGCCGCTTTGGCCTCGGCTTCGGCGCTCTGTAGCCGCTGCGCCTGTGGGGCTCGGAAAGTCGTCGCTGCAGGTCAAGCCGCGTATCGGTACTGGTTGATGGCGCCGCCGAGGATTCGGGTGCGTAGGAGTTTGCCTTCGGGTTCGTGCGCGGCGACGGGTTGTTGGCCTGCGTCTGGCGGTACTTGGTTACGGGCCCGGTGGGGGCGGTGCTCGTTGTAGTGCTGCTCATACGCGGCCAGGACGTGCCGGGCGTGGGCCTCGTTCATGATGAGGACATGGTCGAGGGCCTCGCGCCGCATGGTGCCGATCACCCGTTCACAGTGGGCGTTCATCCGAGGAGCCCGCGGCCTGTTGTACCGCCCAGTCGCGGGTGGGGTTGGCGGTGACTCCGGTGATGTGCAGGCGTCGGGTGGCATGTTCGATGAACGCCATTGCGTACAGCCTGCGTCCGAGGGCGGTGTCGAGGTGAAAGAAGTCGGCGGCGATGATGCCCTGGGCCTGGTTGGTGAGGAACTCTTTCCAGGTCGGGCCGGTACGGCGCGGGGCTGGATCGATGCCGGCCGCGTGGAGAATCTCCCAAACTGTGGAGGCGGCGATGGGGTGCCCGAGTCGGACCAGCTCGCCCTGGATCCGCCGGTGACCCCACTGTGCGTTCTCGCGAGCGAGCTGGAGGATCAGCTTCTTGAGTGCTGCCTTGGTCGGCGGTCGTCCCGTGCGGGCGCGCCGGGCGCTGTAGTCCCACTTCGCGGCGATGAACCTGCGGTGCCATGCCAGCAGGGTCCCGGGCGTGACTGGGAAGACGTCGCGCCAGCGGTGCCGGGGTATCAGGCTGGAGAGTGAAGCCAGCCAGAACCGGTCTGCGGACTCGTAGCGAACTGCGCCGGCGATCTGACGGCGCAGCACCGCGTTCTCGTGGCGGAGCACGAGCAACTCTGCGTCCCTGGCGGTGTTGCGGCGGAGCAGCACACCGGGGACGGACAGCAGCCCGCGGGTCACCTTGTACAGCATCGAGAGGATCACGGCGGACATGCTCCCAGCCGAGAACGCTCTACGTCCTGACCTGCGGCGATGACTTTACGAGCCCCACAGGGAAAGCCGCCCGCGCCACCGCCACGGTCTGTTACGGGATCTCCGGCAGCCCCACCGGCCGCATCGACATGCCCTACCGCCTCCACGGCCGCACACGGCGAAGAAGCGACCTCAGAAACGATCACCGCGGACCGGCCCTCACCCCCGCAGCGAATTGCGCAGCAGAGTCCCCAGTCTTTAGGCGTGCCAGGTCACGGTCCGAGGTGCACGTACGCGGCCCACACCTCGACCATCTCAGGACGGTCGTGGCGCTGTTCCCACATCGCACGGTGCAGGGCGTATGCCGCATTGGAGGCTGCGGCTGGGGTTGCCCGGCCGCCCCCACCGGCCACCGGCTCGAGAAGCTCCCTGTAGAAGAGGGTGGCGATCCGTTTGGCCCGGATGGTCTGCAATGGCCACTGGGCGGCGACCACGTGCCGGAATCCGGCGAGCTGAAGGGCCCCTGCGAGGCTGACGGGTTCGTCGGTGTGGGCCCTCGGTGCCAGGTGGGTGTTGCAGGCCGACAGGTAGGCGAGTTCGGCGCGTTCGAGGCGCAGGTGGGCGATGTCCTTGATGCGGAGGGAGCCGCTGGTCTCGTGGTCCCACAGATAGAGGAGCCCGTCCGGTTCCTCGGGTTTCTGGTCACCGTGTCCGGCGAAGTGAAACCATCCGCCGGCCCGCAGCCGTTGGATGACGGCGTCCCGGGTGGCCTCCTCGTCGCACAGTGGGGGGAGGGCCCGTGGGAAGAGCTGGGATACCGCGTCGATCTCCTTGGTGACGTTGGTGAGCGGTTCCAGCCCTGGGTCGGAGGGCACCCTGCTTACCCCGACGAGGAGGACGGGGGACGTCGTCGCCGACACTCGATGCTTCTCGGCCTCGCGTGCCGCCTTGAGAGCGCGCAGCGTCGGTGTGTGACTGGAAACGAACCGGTTGGCGAGGCTATCCCGCGCCGGGCCATCCGGATCTCTCACGTCTGGGCCCTGCGTCGCCGCGTGCACCGGCAGGTGATTGAACACACCGGTGGGGCACCACCAGATGCGCGGAAGCGGATGTGCCACACCACCCGCCTCGCCCACCGGGTCCAGGGCACTCAGCACCGGCTCGGCCACCGTCACCCACAGCCAGTCAATGAGGTCCGTCAGGTACTCCCGCAGTTCGTGGAGCTCGCCCGTTTCGTCCTCCGCCGGATGCAGCATCTGGAGTAGCTTCCGCGTACGTAGCACAGCCTTGTCGTGCTGGAACAGACGCAGTGGTACAACCGTGAGGGAGCCGTCGCGGAGGACCAGCGCGTCGGACCGCAGCTCGCTGGAGTTGAGGACCACAACGGGACCGTGCTCGGCGGTGGCGACGAGGTCGTGGCAGGGCATGGGCTTGAGGAAGCCGTCCAGGCCGGGCAGTCGGCGCACCTGCTGGACCAAGTCGTCCCAGTCGTGCTGGCGCCGTCTGCGGAACATTCCCGCTCCGTCCCCGTCGCCTGCGCGAGGGTCGTGATCGTCTCGGATCAGGGCGAGCCGCGCTGCCAACGCGGGGTCTTGGACGTCGACGGCCTGAAGGTCGGACCGAAGGTCGAGGGCCTGTGAAAGCAGTTGGCCGCGACCATGTTCGAGGAATTCCAAAGCCTGCTCCGGAGCCCCGGCGTTGAGGGCGATGGCCGCCAGGTCGGAGACGGACTGCGAGGTGTTGCCGAGCACGCGCAGCTTGTCGTCGAAGGCCAGGCCGCCCCAGGCAAGCTGCGGCAGTACGGCGATCGCCTCGACACACGCGTCCAGGGCTGCCGACCAGTCTCCTTGCCCGCCGCGGAGCGAAGCTGCGCTCAAGGCTGCGTGCCACCTGCTGAGAGGAGGGCTCAAGGTATGCCGGGCGGCCCGCAGAAGAAGGTCCCAGGCCTCGTCGGCCTCCTCGGGCGTCGGATGCTCGGTGTCGGCCAGGTCGCGGGCCAGGAGCAGTGCATGATCTGCCCAGACCGGGTCGTCCTCGTGCAGCGCGTCCATGGCCTGCCGCTGCACGGTCAGTTCTCGTTCCCTGTTCCGATCACCGGCGAGCAGCCCGAGTGACTTCAGAGCCTGGCCGTACTGGGCTCGGGCGGTCGCCCAGAGGCGATGACTGGAGGGCAGGAACCGCAGCGCCGTTTCAAGCACCACGACGGCTCGCTCCAGGTCCCGGCTGGCGAGACCTCGGGCAGCGCCTTCCTCCATCTCGGCATGGTGCTCCCCCCGGGCCACCAGAAACGCACCGAGGTCGGCCAACAGAAGCGGGTACTGAGGGGTCCGGACGTAAGTCTCACCGGTTTCCGAGGCTTCCTCGAGCGCGGCATCGACGGTCTCGACTGCCTGGTCGAGCAGTTCGGAGTGCCCCTCGAGCCGCCAGCAGGCGTACTGGGCCAGGGCCAGGTTGCGTTGGGCGAGCCGACGAATGCGGCTGTCCGTCTGTGCGAGGGCGACGGCCATTCTCAGTTGCGCGATGGCTGAGCGCAGCTGGCTGCCGTCCTGCCGAGCCTCGCCTGCCTCCCGCTGCACGGTTCCGAGGTTGTGGTGCAGAGTGGCCTGGTCGTACAGCGGAAGGCTCTCGCTGTCGAGGGCGTCGCGCAGGAGCCGCTCGGCGGCGGCCACGTCTCTGTGGGGTCCCGGCGCGGCGAGTGCCACGGCATGGTTGGAGACGCGGTTCGCCCACAGGGGTGCCGCGCCCGGGTAACGCGCCAGCTCGACGCGCTCGACACCCTCGCGGGTGCGCTGCAGCGCCAGCTCGTAGTCCTCCCGGCAGTCGTCCCTTTCGTAGCGCAGCAGGAGAAGGTGACCGAGCTCGGAACGCAGGACGGGACCTTCTCGCTGCACGTCGCGCGCCGGGCACAGTGCCAACGCCTGTTCCGCGTGGCTGATCGCGGCCGTCAGATGCTCAAAATGCCCCTCCGCCTCGTAGAGCGCCTTGCGGAGACTGCAGACCCCAGAGTGGGCTTCCCAGGCGTGCTCGGTGCCGTGCAGAGCGGAGAGGGCCTGCTCGTACAGGTCGGCGGTCTCCCGCAACGAGGCGATACCGGGGTGCCGCGCGAACTGTTGGCGGGCCTCGGCCAGCACCAGTACGTGCAGTGCGTGGTCCACCGAACCGGCTTCGGCTTGCGTCGAGGCCAGGCTCTCTTCGGCAAGGCGGAGTGCCGCCTCCTGGTCTGCCACGGCGAGCTGAGTGTCCCGGGACATCAGCACCGACAGCACGGTCAGGGCACGCTTCAGATCGGAGCGCTGCTTCACCTGCTCGGTGGGGCAGAGATGCAACGCTGTCTCCAGGTCCTGGCGTGCGCCCGCGGCATCCTTCTCCTGTCCGAGGAGCCGGTAGCGGGTGAGCCGGACGTCGCCCCGGCGCATGATCAGGGCCTGTGAATCCCCCGGCTGTTCACCGAACGCACTGATGCCGCAGGAAATCAGGGCCAGGGCCTCCTGACACCGCACGTCGTCGTATGTGCTCTGGTAGAGCTTGCGCAGGAAACGGCTGCGGAGGTCGAGGCACCGGAACCAGGTCTCGAGCTCCGGTTCCGAAGCGGGGACGAGGGGGCCGCCGAACGCCTGCCGGGCCTGCTTGAGCAACTGGTCGCACCTGTTCCTGTCGCCCTGCACGGCGGCAAGTTGGGCTGCGGTGAGGAATGCAGAGGCGCGCAGGCCAGGCGCCCATGGCTGATGGCCGAGCACGGCGGACAGCGACCGGTGGCACTCCTCGGCCAGACGTGCGTCGGTCATGTCGCTGGTCGCGCCGAACCGCAGAACATGGACCTGCATGATTGCCAAACAGATTTCCGCCCACCTGTGTACCTCGTGCGCCGGCGTACTCACCACATTCTTGTTCCACAGGTCCAGCGCCACCCGGAGGTGGTGCGGATCTCCTCCGATCAGCCAGAGGTTCCGGTGACAGCCCGCCACCTGATCCACAAGATCGCGGTATTGAGCATGCAACTCGGAGATGCCCTGCAGCGCTTCCTCGTAGAGGCTCGTCGCCTTCTCGAGAGAGGATTTGTCGCTGGTGTCCGCCAACCACTTCTGCCATGCCGCGTAGGCCCGCCGACCCAGGTCGGTCCCGTCGAGCGAACCCTTGGGGACACGCGTCAGGATGCCCGTAATGCGCTCGAATGTACTCAGACCACGCCCGTGATTCATCGTTCCGTGTCCCCCTGTTCCTGCCTGCGGACCGCTGTGCCTTCGGTGAATGTCCTAGCCTGTGCGGGAGTTCGGAGCGTAGCAAGGAGGAACGTATGCAAGCCGGTTTGACCGCTCTGCGCGATGACGCTGAGGAGGTTCTGGAGGCTGTCGCAGCTAGCCGACTCACGCCGGCCCAGTGGCAGCAGGCGGAGGCCGCGATGGCCACGATGGCCCGCCTGCTGGACGAGGGCGACTGGGCCGGAGTCCGTCGCGAACTCCACCGGCTGGAGGACCTGGTGGCGGTTCAGCGTGCGCCGAGGAGGCTGCCCGGCACGACCAGCGCCCCGGAGACGCTCCTCGAACGGCGGGCACTGCTCCAGGACAAGCTGGGCAGCGGGGAGCAGCCGGAGGAGGAGCAAGCCCAGGAGAGCGATGAGCAGTGATCCGCGCTTCGCACGCGAGGCCCTGCAGCTGCACTACTTCTTCGCTGTCCAGCGGCTCGGAGGCCGCGGAAACGGCGGCCCGCTGCTCTCGCTGCTGTGGGAGAGCTGCGCTCAGGCGGGCATGAACGCCACACCGCAGCCCGGCGGAGACCTCTCCCTCCCCCTCGACCTGGCCGAAGGTCCCGGATTCCTCTCCCTCCGGCAGCGCACCGACCCCGCCGGCACGAGGCAGGCCATGCTGTACCGCCTGCACGACACCATCGGACTGACCGTCATGCTGGCGGCCGACGAGGGCCCGGGCCGCACCGCCGCAGAGAGCGCACAGGTGCTGCACGCTCTCGGCCAGTCATGGGATCGATCCCGGTCACGGGCTGCCGCAACCCTCGGGCAGGACGGCTCGGGCGACCTGTCGTTGCTCGGTACGGTCCGCGTGCACCGGTCACTCATCCGCCCCGGTACGGCCGCGCTGCCGGCCGAATTCGCCTTGGCCGGCGAGGCGCTCCGGCAGGAGCTCTCACCAGCATCCCGTCTCTCCCGTCCCGTGGAGACGGAGAACGGGATCGCCCTGTGGGAAATCATCGAACCGGGCGCAGGCTTCCACACCGACCGCGTGCTGCTCCTCACCACAGAATCCACCGACGAGCAGGAAGGCCAGCTGGACGACTGGTCCTGGTCAGCTGCCCATGACGGCCTGGTACCGCTGACCCGTTACCTCATCAACGCCACCCTCATACGTGACCAGTACCGGGTACGCGCCGAAAACGGCGCACGCCTGAACGACCGGCTGCGCCGTCTACGACAGCACGGTGAGGAACTGACCCGGGACTGGCAGCGGTTGACGGCAGATACGGCGACCCGCCCGCACACCAGCCGACGTGACCTGGCGCGCTGGGAGAGCATTGCCACACAGGCCCAGGCGGTCCTCGCCGAGGAGCGGCTGGCGGGCGCGACCACCACCGACCTGCGCGCCATGGCCCGCACCGTCGAAATTGCGGCGGCCAAGATGCGTGCGCTGGGTACGGACGCGGATGGGCGGCCGAGAACGCTGGACTCGGACGAGGAGTTCCGCACGCGACTGCCCGAGGTGCTCGACGACGACCTGACCTACCTGGCGATTGCCAGGGAACAGGTCACCGAGGCCGCTCGGGTCGCCACCGAGTCCTCTGCCCAGCGCCTGCAGAGCCACCAGCAGTACCTCACCCTGATCCAGACCACAGTGATCGGCGCCCTGCTGATGACGCTCACCGCCGTCCAGGCCCTGGAGTACAAACTGCCCCTGCCGGGCCGACTGCACGCCCCGCTGATTGCGCTACTGGGTTCCCTCGGCCTCGGCCTTCCTCTGATGGTCCTCCGCCGCTGGCGCGCCGGCACCGGGGGGCGCATGAGCGGCACGCTGGAACTCGTCTCCCTCACCGCCATTGGCGCGGCCGCTGGATGGCTCGCTGGCAGCATCACCGGCCACACGACGGTCGGCGTTCTGACCGGCACGGTTCTCCTCGTCGCCGCGGGCCTCTGGCTGACACGCAGACCGGGTCATTGAGCGTCTTCAGCGTTGACGCTCAGGGTGAGGACGGCAGCGGCGATGACGGTCATGCGGTTGGGGCGGCAGCGAGCTCTGCGGAAGATGCGCCAGGACTTCAGTCTCGCGACGCTTCGTTCGACCAGTGCTCGTGCCGCTGACAGGGCCCGGTTGATCGTCCGCTGGGTCGCGGTGAGGTCGTGGGTGCGTCCGGGCAGTGCGGTCGAAATCCACAGCAGCTTGTCCGCAGGATCGGCGATGACCTGCACGTTCACGCCGTGGCGGCGGTGCCTCTGGGAGAAGTCGGCCCGGCTGTCACCGACCCGGTCGCACTCGGCGAGCGTGCCGTCGAGCAGGACGTGATCGGGATCCGTTCCCGCAGGACTTGTAGCAGTCCGGGCGCTCGCCGGGACAAGTGGTCGACGACGGTGGTGACGTAGGCGTGCCCTCGGGGAACGAGCACGGCCTTCAGAGCTCGTAACACGATCTTGTTGAATGGCCCTGGTCACAGTGACCGGTGCGATGATTCGGCCGTTCGGGATGGTGTGAGTACCCGGTCGTGGATCGTGGACGATGACCTGTGGCGCTGATCGAGCCGCTGCTGCCGCCCTGGCCCGAGAAGGCTCCCGGCCCGCGTCCTGTGCTGGACCGGTTGTATCTGCGGGGCATTTTGTACGTGCTGCACAACGACATCGCCTGGCAACTGCTGCCGTTGGAGCTGGGGTTCGGTTCGGGTCAGACCTGCTGGCGGCGGCTGGAGCGGTGGCAGCAGGCCGGGGTCTTCGACCGACTGCACCGGATCCTGCTTGCCGAGCTGAACGCGGCCGGCAGCTGGACTGGTCCAGGGCGTGCGTGGACGGTTCCCATGTCCGCGCGAAAAAAGGGGGAGCCGACACCGGCCCGTCGCTGGTTGCCCGGCGGAAGGCGGGCAACCAGCACCATCTGATCTGCGACGGACGCGGTACCCCGTTCAAGGTCAACGCCACCGTGGCCAACGTCAATGGCGTCACCCAGACTCTCGCCCTGGTCGACGGCATCCCGCCTGTCGCCGGCCAGCCGGCCCGACCGCGACGACATCCTGATGCCCTGCTCGGCGACAAGGGCTACGACTCCGACCCCAACCGCCGCGAACTGTGCAAGCGCCGGATCCTGCCGATGATCTCCCGCAGGGGCGCCCCGGACTTCGAGGGCCTGGCCAGCTCCGTTACGTCGTCGAGCAGGCCTTCGCCCTCCTACACCAGTTCAAACGCCTCGCCGTCCGCAGGGAACGCCGTACCGACCACGACGCCTTCATCTCCCTCACCTGCGGCCTCATCTGCTGGAGACGCTTCAAGAAGGCCCGTACATGATCGTGTTACGAGCTCTGAAATCCTCACTGGCCGCCGCGATGACCGTCCGTACCATCGCTCGCCTGCGGGGGCAAGCGCAAGTCGTGTGTGTGACGTGGGTGTTTGAGTTTCTGATGCTCTGTCAGTAGCGTTCGCCGGGAGTTAACCACTCGGCTGAGACTGTAGGAGGATGAGCGGAATGAGTGCGATGTCGGGGGGCCCTGGGACTGGAACTCCTCCGTCACCTACAGGAGGGTCGTCGCGGCGCGTCCGCTCGTGGATCGGTACCCACAAGAGCGGGCTAGGGTGGCTGGTTGCTCTTGTCTTGGTTCCATTGAGTATTCCCTTTATCGAGAAGGCCATTGGTGGCTCTAGTGATGAGAAGCCTGTATCGGTAGCATCGCCAACCTCTGTGGTCCCATCGAACAATGGTGGATCGTCGGGCGCTGAAGATGCTCAGCCGTCGGCTCCTGTGCAAGCGTCAGCGTCTCCTTCCTCCGTAACGTACGAGTTGATTTACGAAGGACAGGAAATGCAGCTTGGGCTTCCTGAGTTCCCGAAGTATGGCACTCTTGATTTTGATGCGCCTGCTGTGCGAATTGTGGGTGAAGAGCAGTTTGATGAACTGGTTGAAGGGGCCGAGAAGACGGGGCAGCCTATCGCTGCTGATTTGAGTTATTTCAATGATCTTTGGGGGTACTTGAGGGTTCGAGATGGGCGTAATGTGGCTCAAATTGAAAGTGCCCCAACCTCGCCGGAGGAATGCGCTCTAAGTGCGAACCTAGGGGGGTTTACCTCTGCGAAGATGTCTGAGTGGCCGCTTAAGCTACACGATCGATTCTGCTTCCTGACGGATCAGGGGAACGTCGCCAGTGCGGAGATCACCGAATTTATTGGTGGCGAAAAAGATTCTTATACGGGTCCTCCGAGTCAGATTGAGTTCACTGCCACTCTGTGGAAGCGCTCCTAGTTTGGGCCGCCCGATTCAACGTTCTTCGCAACAAAAATTCCCCTTGGATAGAGTGTCGTGCGGCGGTAGTCGAGCCAGGTGCGGGGGCCGTCGCAGCGGCAGGCGCGGGCCTTGCCCAGCTCGACGGCCTTTTTCTTGCGGGGGGGGGGCTGGTCCCTTGACCTCGAGCCCGTAGTGCTTCGAAACGGCTTCACTGGCTGTGACCTGGGGTTTCTGTGAGCGGTCAGGTTGCTCGCCGGTACTCGTTGATGAGTCAGGCCACGGCTTGTCGGCGTCGGATGCGGGCTTCGGGGAAGGAGTAACATGCCCGAATTACACCGCGCGCCAACGGACTGCATGATGATGTGAGTCCGTAGTGCATCCGCCTGGCGCCTCCGCGCTGGGCCACCATCCTGGAGCCGCGCTGATGAAGTGATCTGCGTTAAGATGACCGGCCGTCGGATCGGTTGAGGTCGAAGGGGGCGGAAGTGGCGGGAGGAGCGGGGCAGTCGAGTTCAACGTCGGAGGGGGACGCGAGCGCAGGGACTCCGGCTGCGCCATCACAGGGACCTCGGTCCGGAAGGTCGGCTCGGCGCCGAGCACTCGACTGGTTTCACAGCTTGAGTGAGACCGGGAAGGTGACAATTCTGGCGGCTTTTGTCGTCGGAGTGGTCGGTCTAATTGGGAGTATCTCGAGCTCCCTCATCACTGCGGCGCTCTCGAATGATGGAGACTCAAAAGGATCAGGGTCCGAACCTTCCGTGAGTCAAAGCCCAATTCCGACTCAGAACGTCGATGAGAGCAAAGACGCCAAGCCTTCGGGAAGCCAGCAGGCGGTCACTCCCACGGCTCCGTCTAACAGCGCCATCGACTCCGGCAGCGGTGACACGGGGGCCTCTGGCTCCGCGACGGACCGAGGTTTGGACTCGGCGGGTGAAAGCCAACCCGCCTCGCCTCGGTCATCATGCGCCCAGGCGAGTAAGCCAGCGAAGGTACGGGGTGCGGCTTACGCAAGCCCCTGCATCACGATCGAATTGAACGGGACGGTCAGTATCTCCAGCTCGTTCAAGTCGGAGTACGCACGCGAGTACACGCTCTGGGTATGGCTCACGGACGAGGGTGGTCAGCCCGTACGCGACACCGTGAAGTCATGCACCGTAGTGTTCTCGCAAGTTGGCCAGACAGAGCATTGCGAACGCGGCGACATTACGCCGCCGCACGCAGGGAAGTGGGGGGCGGCGGTAGACATCTTCACGGATAGAGTGAACGAGCCGCCCATCTGGGGCACGCAATACGTTGGAGCGGGGAGTGGCTCCGTGGAGTGGCAGCCCTGACCCAAGGCCCAGCGTGATGCGCGCTTCGTTGCGCGGGACGGCCTCGTGCGAGGGCTGCGGAGTAGGGCGGGTGAACAGCGAAGGAGCGACCGTTCATGTGCGGAGTCCGCTCTGTAACGCTGTAGGTGCCGAGAACCACGTCCATCCAGGTCACGCGGCATGTTGGTACTCATGGAGAAGGCCGCCGAGTCGGTCGCGTCTGCGGACGTCGAGGTGGACGAGTGCATCGGATTCGAGCGGTTTCGGGAGTGGGTGTAGGGGAGCGGCGCCTGCGAGGGCCCGGTGGGGGCGGTGCTGGTTGTAGAACTCCTCGTACTCGCGCAGGGCGTGCACGAGGTGGGCGTGGTTCCAGATGAGCGTGCGGTCGAGGAGTTCGCTCCTGCAGGATCGGATCCATCTCTCCATGAGCGCGTTCATCCGGGGCATCCTCACCCCGGTTTGCACGACCTCGATGCCCTCGCCGGCGAGCACGGCGTCGAATCCTGCCGGGTAGCGTACGTCGCGGTCTCGGACCAGGTATGTGATCTCTGCTCCGGCGTCCTTGAGGTCCATGACGAGATTCCGGGCGACCTGAGTGACCCAGGCTGCGGAGGGCTGAGCGGTGACCCCGAGGATGCGGATGCGTCGGGTGGCGTGTTCGATCACTGCCAGCACGGTCAGGTTCGTGCCGGAGAGGGTCTTGGTTTCGAAGAAGTCGGCGGCCAGGGTGGCTTCGGCTTGGGAGCGGAGGAAGGCGGCCCAGGTGGTGTGCTGCCGGTCTGGTGCGGGTGGGATGCCGTGTTCCTTGAGAATGCTCCATACGGTGGAGGCGGCGACCGTGATGCCGAGGGCGCGAGTTCGCCGTGTATGCGCCTGTAGCCCCAGTCGGGGTTTTCCCGTGCGAGGCGTAGGACCAGGGCGCGGATGGAGCGGATGGTGCGGGGGCGTCCCGGGCGCTTCGGGAAGCCCTGGCATGTCGGCGGCGGAGGAGTTCGCGGTGCCAGCGCAGCAGGGTGTCGGGGGGAGACGATCAGGCGGAGCTGGCGACCGGTGGACGGGAGTGAAGGTGTGGTCGCCTGCGCGCCGTGTCCGAATCCGTGGGAGGCGATGCGTCCATCAGTGGCCCGGGGGACTACCGCCGGAAGCCGAGTTTCAGCATCGATGTCGGTGCCGGATGGAACGATCCTGGCATGACCGACGAGACGTTCGACTGGCCATCGTTCCTGAAACGCTGGCAGGAGGAGTGGGATCCCGACCCGGAGCGCAGTGAGCCCTCCGTGCTTGGCCGGCCGGCCGCAGCCGAGGAGACGATCGCGGCGGCGGAGCGGCGGCTGGGGATGCGGCTGCCGCCGTCGTATCGGGGGTTCCTGGCCGCGAGCGACGGGTGGTGGGTGGGAGCCATTGCGTCCGTGTACCGGCTCGGCGGTGTCCAGGACGTTGATCGGCACGACGATCCGTACGGTCTCGCCGAGGTGTACGAGGAGTGCCTGGACGACGACCCCACGGACGAGGAGGTGCTGCTCGCCGGCATGTGGCGGCGGGCGTTGCGCCTGGAGACGGAGGGCGACGACGGCTGTCACGCTCTCCTCGACCCGGGGGACACGGGCCCGGACGGGGAGTGGGCGTTGTACGTGTACCAGGGGTGGGGCGGGGAGCACCCGGTGCGGTACCCGTCGTTCAGGGCGTACATGGAGGCGATGTACCGGGCGTTCCATGCGCGGAGCGCAGGCAGCGGACGGCCGTTCGTGAACGCGACGACCCGGGAGCAGGACGCACGGGTGGACCGGGCCCGGGAGGCAGCGTTGTGCGGCCGTTGGGAAGAGGCGGAGCAACTGCTGGCGCAGGCCGCGGAGTTCGGTCGTCCGGGCGCACGCGGCATGCTCGACCAGATCCGGCATCTGCAAGGACGGCCGTACCTGGCCGGATTCCACGGGCTGCTGGACGACCCCCGGTACAGCGCCGACCTGGTGCCCGCGCTGGTGGCGGCGGAGAACGGGATGCGGGGCCGGCCGAGTGACATCACGCGGAGGATGCTCGCCGCGCGGGTGCCGGGCGCGGAGGCGTCGGTGCTGGATCCGATGACGGACGGAACCTACCGGTACCTGCCGCCCGGCGCCTTCGGCGAGGCAGTGACCCTGGCGAGGGAGCTGGCCCGTTGGGGTGACATCGACGCGGCGTGGCGGATGCTGCTGGCTGCGCTCCCTGCGTGGGTGCAGCCCGGTCCCGAACTGATCGCCCCGGTGGGGCTGCTGGGCGATCCCTTGCTCGGCTCCTTGATCACCCCGGAGCGGGGGCTGGAGTTGCTGGCCACACCCCGGGCGGGCGGATCCGGTCCCGCGCCGGACCTCGCTGGGGACCTGGACCCTCCGGGACTGACCTGGCTCACCGAGTCGTCGCCCGGCTGGCAGGCACCGACCGGGTACCGGTGCGTATGGGTGGAGGGCGTGGAGCCGGCCGGCCTGCCGGAGCTGATCGGTGAGGAGGGAGCCGAAATGGGCGACCTGGTCGACGCGGGACGGATCCGTCTCGTGCGCCGGCGAGACGAGGAAGCGCAGCCCTGGGAGGATCGGGCGAGGGCAGCCGTCGGCCGGGGCGGTGAGGGCTGGGCGTTCGCCTTCGAGCCGCACCCGCCCTCGGGCCCGCACGAGCGGTACGTGTCGCCCGCGGTGGAGGCCTCCCACGGTTCGCGGGCGGTCGTCGTGTGGAGCACTCCCACCCGCTACCCGGGAGGAAGCCCCGCCGTCTTCCACCTGTCGGTCGCCGAGGATGGCGTGGAACAGTACGCGTTCACCGTGCGCGGCACGGAGATCGAGCTCTCCGGCGTGGCCCCCGAGACTCTCGACCCGGACCGCCTGTTCACTCCCGGCGAGCAGGATGGCTCCAGTCACGGGCAAACGGGCGAACGTCGCGCCTTGGCCGCGATCAGCGGCGAGTTCGGACTCCACCTTCCCCGCTTCGCGTTGACCCGGGGCCGGGTTCACACCCTCACCACCCGCTCGTGGGCCCGCGAGCCCCGGAAGGGGGAGGCGTACGCGTACATCGTCTTCGGCCGGACCAGGCCGTCGTGACTGCCGGGCGTTGTGGGCGCGGAGAACCGCGTCCGACCAGGTCACGCAGCATGTTGGTGCGCGCGGAGAATGCCGCCGCGACGGTCGCGTCTGCGGACGTCGAGGTGGACGAGTGGGTCGGGTTCGCAGCGCCGGGAAGGGGCTCAGCAGAGCGGCGCCTGTGACGGCTCGTTGGGGGCGGTGCTGATTGCAGAACTTCGCGTACGTGCGCAGGCGTCCGGCCCGGCCGGAGGTGGGTCACCGCACTGCGGAACTGGATGCCCATGGGTTGAGGTCGAGCCGTCCCTGTGCGACCACGAGCGTATCGTTGGCGGGCGACTCACCTCGGACACACAATTGCCCCACGGGGCACGGTTTTTGGGCAGGGGCGATCGGCACCCGCATCGGCTCCCGGCCGGGGCGGGTGTTCTGCGTTTCCGGTCCCTTCCTGGCGCTCTCTCCCTTCCCCGGTGTCTTGCCGGCCTCGCGGTTCGTCAGTCGATGGTGATCCTTTCTGCTCGGGGTGTGTCCGCGGTCAGGGTCCTGGCCGCGGGGTCGTAGACCAGGGTGATTTCCTGGTCGCGGAGGTGGGCGATGGCCTGCTCGAGCGTGGGCGGCGACGCCGGCCCGAGGCACGGACTTTCGTGCCTGACCGTTCCGATACGGCCGGTGAGGCGCAGGTGCAGGGCGGGCAGGCGGGGGAGGACCTGGTCCTCGCGGATGTAGGCGTTCGGTGTGCGATCAGGGTCTGGACGAGTGCTGCTGGTGTGTCCGTGGCGGCACCGGTAGCCGGGGTGCTGGTGAGCCCAGTGTGATTCCATGCGGCGTCCGCAGATGCCGCAGCACAGCAGACCGGCCAGCAGGTAGGTCCGGCCCGGTGTGGGCTGCGGGCGGGTGCGGATCTGCTGGACGGCGATGAAGTCTGCCTCGCTGACGAGCGCGGGGTGTGCGGGGCGGGTGGAGATGATCCAGTCGCCTGGGGTGTTCCACCGGGTGACGTCCCGGTGGCCGAGTGAGGTCGTGGTCGGTGCGCTGGCGGTTCCAGACCTGGCGTCCGGTGTAGCGGGGGTTGGCGAGTATGGCCCTCACCGAGTGCAGCACCCACCGCCGTCCAGTCCGGTGAGGGTTGCGGGCCGCGTCCGCGGCGGCCGGGCAGGGAATGCTCGCGTCGTTGAGTGCCCGGGTGATGCGGGCCATGTGCTGTGCCCGACCAGCCGCTGGGCGAAAATCCACGACACGACAGGACCGCACTCGGGGTGCACCGCCAAGGCCTGCGCGCACACGCCGCGGCGGGCGAGAGCCCGGTTCGGGTGCGGGCCGGCGTCCAACAGCCGGTAACCGTAGGGCGGGCGGCCGCCGAGGTAGCGGCCCTGGCTCCCGGGCCTGAACGGTCATCGCCGCCCGGGTGCGGATCCTGGCGCGGGCGATCTCCCGCTTGGACAGGATGCCCAGGAGGATCATCAATTCCTCCTGTCCGGCCACCTTGGGATCGACGGCACCGCCCAGTTCCGGCACCCACACCTCGACCCCGTAATGCTCGAAGAGAGGAGCCATGGACGCGAACTGGTTGCCGTAGAAGGCCCGCTCACTCGAGCCGATCACCACCGCGTCGAACTCCCGCTCCGGATCCGCCAACGTCACCAACAACGCGGAAGCCTCGGGACGGCGCGCCCAGGAGACGGTGCGGCTGCGGCCGACGTCGAAGTATTCCGCGACTATCCGCCCGTGTCCGGACACCAGCGCCTGGGCACCCATCAGCTGCCACGCTCTTGAGGTTGCCGGGTCCTGGTGGTCCTCCGTGGACATCCGACCGTAGAACGCGAACCGAAGACTGCCTGACGAGAGGCCCGACAACGCGGAACTGGAGGCCTCGCAAGCCCAATTGGACAGCAGCCCGAGGGGAGGCGGAGATCCGGAGGCTGTCCCGACTGCATCCTGTGCCATGACGGGAACCTCCCCGGGCACCCTTTGCCTTTCCTGCGAGTTGCCCTGCCGGGCAACTGATTGCACCCGGACATCGAATAGTTGACCCGAACGAGTGAAGATCGGTCGCCGACCGTGAGGCGGTTCTCCTCTGCCCCGCCATCGGCAGGGCTGAACTGTCGCTTTGCGAACGTGGGACGCCTGTCCTTCCCCGCACCTGAGAAATCCGCTCGCAGAGGTCGGAGGCCGATGCCAGGATGCCCCAGTGAGTACCAGGCCGTGCCCGACTTCCGACAGCTACGAGCGACTCGTCGCCGGCCTGTACGGACGAACCGTCGTCTCGGCCGACTACTTCGTACTCATGGGCGGCGAGGAAGGCACCGACCCTGACGAGTGGGACCACGGCGCCTGGCACGAGCCCACCATGGGCGTGGAGCTGACCTTGGACGACGGCGACACCTACTCAGCGGTGTGGGGCAGTACGTTCGACCACTACGGACTCGAGCTCTATCTGGCGCCCATGAGCGACTTCCTCTCCCACGTTGACAAGCCGGGCGGGTCGGCGCGCGTCACTGTCGCGGAGCACTCCCGGTGGGCCGGCATCGTCACCGCTCCGATCGAGTACTGCCGCATCCAATGGGGCGGCCAGGAACATGGAGCTCGGGTGCCGGTGCCGGAAGCCATCCACATACGGACCGCCACCGGCCAGGTGTGGATCGCCGCCGGCCGCCCGGCCACGTATGAATCTGACGGACCGTTCCACCTGGGCACCGACGACGTACTCGTCATCTTCGACACGGATGTCGCTGAGCAGGCCGGTCTCAGAATCTGATCAAGACCCCAGAACGGTCTCGCGCGTCCGGATCCGAGCTGGCGGGCCAGGTGGCAGCGTGCTCAAGCGCGTCGCTTGGGATCGGCTGTGACCCAGCCGCCGAACTTGGCATCGGCGCGTCATGCCCGTTGAGAGAGACACCCGACAAGGCGTGGAAGTCGGCCGGCCATCAGCGCGGCGTCGTCGAAGTCCTCGCCCATATCCTCCTCGGCTCTGCCTGCGTCGGCGTCCGGCTGGAGTCCGTTCAGCGCTTCATAGAAGGCGTCCTCGTCCCCGGCAATCCGTTCGTAGGCTCGGGAGGCCACGTAGTTGACCTCCTCGTAGAAGAGCTGCTCAGGACGGTCCAGGCTGTCGTCCTGAGCGTGCTCAACCACCAGAGGGTGGTCGGCCAGGGAGTCCGGCGCCGCGACGACCCGCTCGTACCACTCGCGGCCCAGGGAAATCACACCCGCGCGGAAGTCCATGAAGCTGTCGTCCGAGCAGCCGCCTCCGATGAGGTACGCCGCCGCCCACACGTCCCAGCGGTACAAGGCATCATGCAGTTCGTCGAACCGCAACTGAAACTCCAGGATCTCCCCTGGCGGTCGCCCTGCCAGCTCCCGCACGAGAATTTCGTCGAACGCGTCCTCGGCTCGGTCCGCCTCCGCTCGGACGGCTTCGACGATGCTCCAAAACGTGGCGATGTCCATGTCGACGCACTGTGCCACGGGGTTACGACAACGCTCACGCGGACGGAGAACGGCTGACGCCGGATCTGTTGTGGCACCATCTCGGCCATGACCGAGCGTGATGATGGCGTGGACTGGTCAGCGCTCTTCCATGCCGAAGGTTCTGCCGCGGACACACCGCTTCACCTGCGGGCGCTCGCCGGCGATGACGCCAGGGCTCATGTCGAGGGATACTCGCACCTCTGGTCGCTGGTGCGTGGCCTCGACGGCCGGGCCTGGCCCGCGACGGCGCCCGCCGCTCGCCTGGTCCTGGGGCTTCTGGACGATCTGTCGTTGTGGCCCGACGATCCGACGATGCATGACGCGCTACTCATCTGGCTCCACCGGTTCGGTGCCCTTGCGGACCTCGGCGACCGGGCATCCGTGATCCGGGCCCGTGTGGCCGACCGGTGGACGGGAGCTACGGGAATGGGCCACCGCATACTTGTCGGTCGATTCCGACGCCGTCGTACAAACCTGCATGTGGAAGGACGGCACAGGGCTTGGCCCACTCGTCCTCGAACAGGCGACCCTCGCCTGCTTCGACGCGGTACCCGAGATCCTGGTGCGCACGCTGCCGCACCTCGACTCACCACGTGCCCACCGTAGGGCCTGTGCGGCGGCAGCCCTCGGGACACTGGCCCGGCACCCCTCCCTGTCCCCGCAACGCCCGGCGCTGGCGATCCGGCTGGTCTCAACTGCCGGGTCGGCCGGGTCGCCTTGGGAACTCGCGACGATCCTGATCGCGACCGGCCAACTCCAGGGAGACACCCGCCCCTGGCTCACCCATGCAAATATGGGCGTCCGGAGCTGCGCGGCGCTGGCGCCCGAACTCGTCATCGGAGGAGGGGGTGATCTTGATCGAAGCGCCGTCCTCGGTGTCTGCTTGTCTCCGGATTGGTCGGAGCGGAAGGGGACGGGTATGCCGCTGGAATCCCGGCTCGAGGACCTGATCGAGGCCGATCCGGCGATCCTGGGGAAACCTCTGCTGCTGGTTGGCCGCCAGGTGCCGACGCCGTACGGCAAGGTAATCGACCTCCTTGGCATCGATGCCGAGGGTAGCCTGCACGTGGTGGAGCTCAAACGGGATCCCACGCCTCGGGACGTGGTGGCGCAGGTCCTCGACTACGGCTCGTGGGTGCAGGAGCTGACCAACGAGCAGATACGCGAGATTTACGGCACGTACGCCCGCCGGAAAGGCCTTGCGGAGGAGTTGGACGAGGCGTTCGCGCTCACCTTCGGTGGCAGCCCGCCGGAGGCATTGAACTCCACCCACTCCCTGACCGTCGTCGCGAGTGAGATCGATGCCGCGACGGAGCGGATTGTCGCTTACCTGGCATCCGGATTTGGGGTGCCGGTCAATGTCTTGTTCTTCCGGTACTTCGAGGACGAAGGACGTTCCTACCTGGCACGTACCTGGCTGATAGACGATGCCGATGCCGCGGTGCCGTCCGCTGGGACGAAGGTCCGCGGCAAGCAGGAGCTGTGGAACGGGACGGACTGGTACGTGTCGTTCGGTGACGAGACTGGTGGCCGCAGCTGGGAGGACGCACTGCGCTACGGGTTCGTGTCCGCCGGTGGCGGGGAGTGGTTCTCCCGCACGATTCGGTCTCTGCCGCTGGGTGCGCGCGTGTTCACCCACATTCCCAAGGTGGGATACGTGGGCGTCGGCACCGTCACCGGAGAGCCGCAGCCGTTCGACGAGGCCGTCCTCGCGGTTGACGGCGAGGAGCGGCCGATGTCCGACCTCCCTCTGGCGGGTGTTTACCGATCCGGCGGCGAGGTCGCGCAGCAGGACGGGGAGGACCGCCGGGAGTGGATCGTGCCGGTCATGTGGGAACACGCCGTGCCCCGGACGGAGGCGTTGTGGCGCACGGGTTTCTTCGCCAACCAGAACTCCGCCTGCAAGCTCCGCGCTCGCTTCACCATTGAGGAGGTCTCCCGGCACTTCGGTGTCGTCGAAGATCCCGGCGACGCCTGAGGAACCAGGACAACCGCGGACCTTGCCCTCCCGGGCCAGCATCGCCCGCCGCCCGGCCCCGTGGACCGGTGGACGGGAGTGAAGGCACGGTCGCCCGTCCGACGGTCCCGGCTCCGGAATCAGTCCTCCGGCGGCGGATCCAGGATGACGTCGGAGACATCCCAGCCACCTTTGACGGCCGGTCCGTTCTGACCCATCGTGCAGGCGGCCGCCGATGTCGAGTCCGTGGGCGTCCACGCGCCGTACACCCGCACCGGCGGTTTGTCGTTGGAGACCCAGCAGTCGACCCAGACCCGGAAGAATCCGGTGCCGCCCGTGCAGGTTACGACGAAGTTGTAGAAGGACTGGTAGCGCTCGGGGGCGCACTTGTTCGGCAGTGCCTGTGCGGTGCTCGCACCGACGCCGACGAGGGTGAGCGCGGCCATGGTGGCCGCGGTGAGTAAGGCGGAGATGCTTCTGCGCATGCGGGGCTCCTTCGTGGGGGTGCTGCCGCCCGGACGGACGGCGGAGCTGAGGGCGCTGTGCTGCAGTGTCGCAGGGGGAGATGCAGCGGACAACGGGGCGTAACGTGGCCCGCGTGCTCTGCCGCTGAACCGCCGTTTCCTCGTCCTGTACGTGTCGCTGTGGGACAGGAACAGCCCCCCGCACGACGGCGGCGGGCTCGCGGTGACCTCGTAGAGGTCGGTCGAAAATCACGTCCGCCGAGGCCGCGCCGCATGCCGATGCTCACGGTGAATGCCGTCGAGACGGTCGCTTCTTGCGGATGCAGAACGATGCCGGGAGCGATGCGAATGGGGAGCGGCGCCCGCGAGGACCTGGCAAGGGCAGGTCCCGGCTGCGTGATCGGTTGAGTCACCGACCCGGGGGAACGGCTGCCCATGGATTGAGGTCGAGGTGCCCTTGAGCGACCACGAGAGTATCGTTGGCGGGCGACTCCGGTGTTGGCGATGCTCCGGCGGGGGCGAAGCAACCGCCCCGCCGGGGCGGAACAAGCCCATCAGCCGGCTGTCAGCTCGCGCTGCGTCTGCTGCGTGAGCTCGGGCGGGCACAGCATGACGACGCGGAAGGTGGTGCGGTTCTGTCCCGGGAGCTCAGGCTGCGCCGCCCAGAATTCTGCGCTGCGCTGCAGTGTCTTGAAGAAGAACCGGCGTTCGTCAGGGTTGGCCGAGAGCACCGCGTCGGTGTCGTCGACCGTCAGCAGGAAGTGCTGGGCGCTTATCCAGTGAAGGTCGCTCAGGCAGTCCCGTAGCGCGTCCCAGTTCCAGCCGAAATAGTCGGGGAGGCGCAGCGCCTCGTAGAACTGTGTGAACACCCCGTCCGAATCGGCCATCTCTTGCCCTCGCATCCGGGCCGAGTAGATGAGCCCGGTCGGAGGTAGCGCGTGCCCGACGGCGACGGTGATGTCGTTCTGCACGATGCGAATGGCCGATGGAGGGCCGTCTCCTGCCCACCAAACAGAGCCAGTCATCTGCCGGTCTCCATCACGATGTAGGTCTGATAATGGGTCGGAGTGTAGTAGGCCGAGCCGTCCGACCCGGTCACCACCCTCTCGCCACCCCACTTCGGATTGTCGACCGACTGGACCGTTCCCCACTCGGTGTAGCGGATGGGATTGCCCTGGCTGTCAAATTCGGGCCATTTGTAAGCGCCGTTGGCACCGGAGTTCTCGAACGGTCGAGGAATGGAAGGACCCATGAGTTGCGGGCCGGCGCCCTGCGCTTCGACTCCGAATTCACGAATGTCCCGAAGGACCCGTAGTGCTTCAGAACTCCTGCACCAGGGCTGACCTCGCGGAATGAGCCCGTCGAGCGTCCGGCAGGATCGGGTCTCGTGCTCATACGCATGACCTACCTGCTTGCCACCCCGGCGACCAGGCGGAGCGCTTCACCTACCTGATCCGGGACAGAGACACCAAGTACACGGCCGCATTCGACGCCGTCTTCACCGGCCAGAACATCACCGTGACCAAGACCCCGCCGCGCAGCCCCAACTGCAACCCGCACGCCGAACGGTTCATCCGCTCCGTACGCCAGGAGTGCACCAACCGGCTGCTGATCTATGGCCGCGGCCACGCCGAGAAGATCCTCCACGCGTACGCCCAGCAATTCAACGAACAGCGGCCCCACCAAGGCCGTGGCCAGCTCGCACCTCTCGACGACCCGAACGTCATACCTCTACCCACGCCCCGAATCCAGCGCAAACAAGCCGTCGGCGGCCTCATCAACGAGTACCGCCAGGCAGGCTGACCACTCGACAAAGCTCTGGTCAAACCACGTGAAGCGGTTTTGAAGCAGTACGGGAGCACGAGGGCCCGTATGGAGTGCACGGTCCGCGGGCGGCCCGGACGCCTGGGCCTGGAGCGGACGGCGTGCTGCCGGGCGACCAGATCGCGATGCCATCGAAGGACCGTCTCGGGACGCACCAGGAGCCGCAGCCAGCGCAGCCTCTCCTTCGGAAGCCAGTGCAGCAACGCCGCCAGGAACGCCCGGTCGGCCACCCCGAATCGCGGCCGACCGGAGCCCAGTTGTCGCTCGGGCACCGTGATCTGATGCCGTAGGGCCAGGATCTCGATGTCCTTGGCCCGCTCGTTCGTGGGTAGGAGGCGTAGCAGCGCCAGCGCATTGCTCACGCCGAGGTAGACCAGTCGCAGGAGCACGAGGGTTACGTTGCCGTCCCGCTCAAGTTCAGTGGAAGGTCTTGCCCCGGCACCGACCGTGAAGTTCCGTGGGGCGAGCCATCGGTCTCCTACCTGGGCGGATAAGGTTTTCGGCAAGGGCAGGGCGCAGTCCTGCCGACGCGATCTGCTGGACCGCACCATCATCTGGAACCACCAGCGTCTGCTCCGCACCCTTCGCGAGGTCGAGGACTTCTACAACTCCCACCGCCCCACCAGGGAATCGCCAACGCGCGACCACTCCAGCCGCTACCGACCCCGATCAGCGATCCAGCACAGATCACCCACCTCAACGTCCGACGGCGCGACCGCCTCGCCGGCATCCTCCGCGAATACCATCATGCCGCCTGACCCTCGCGGATGAAGTTTTCGGCAGGCGCACTACGGGCGGACCACATTTCCCGAGCCCGAGGCCTCAACGCTGTCATGTGCTCGGTCAGTTGCAGTCCTCGGAGTCCTCGACCGCTGCGGTGAACGCGGCGATCAATGCCTCCATGGCGACCGGATCCTCCTGGTCGGGCGCCAGTGCATGGATGACGGTGTACAGGTTCTGCCGGGGGTGATCGTCGGAGGTGCAGGAGGAGGTCTTCCCGACTCCGCCGGTGCCCGAGTGGACGAAGCGGGAGTCGGCGGAGACTTTGGCGCCTTGCACCCCCAAGTAGCCGGCCGCCACCGACGAGGCGGACTCTCCCCGGGCCCACCAGGTACGGGTCTGGCGCAGAACGATGTCGCCGTCGATGAGCACGTCGCACCGTTTGGTGCCGCCGTTCGGAGCCGACTCCTTCGTGGTGAGGGTCTTGCCGCCGGGCAGGAAGGGCTCCACGAGCCCGGCGTCGAGCGGTATCCCGCACAGAGCGCCCGGAATGTCGTATGCCCGCTCCTCCTCGCCCCCGCCGGAGCAACCTGTGAGGGCGAGGGCGCCGAGAAGAACGTTCACTGCGGAGAGGACGGTGGAGCGGTACACGGGGAAGCCCTTCGGTACGGCGTGGTCGGAAGAAGGAGGAGGCCTGCGGGAAGGGTCAGCCCTCCACCTCGGTCTTGAGATGGGGTGCCATGAAGAGGACGTCGGTGCCCCCGTTCCTGAACCCCTGCTGCGAGGCCGTGCGGGCGGTCTCGTCGATGCCCGCATCCTGGAGGTCCTTGCGGTGGTGCGCCTGGGCGGCGAGTTCCGCGGCCTTCTCCGTGTAGGCGGAGTTCTTCTCCATGCCGTCCGCCCACGCCGCGCCCGACTTCGGACCGGCCTCCTCCATGTCGGTCGGCTCGAACTGCTGGAAGAACATCTCCAGGATCGCCCCGCTGAGGGTGCCCGCGGCGCCTCCGGCCACCGCGCCGACGGCCGGGGTGGCGGCGAACGAGGTGCCGACCCCGATGCCCGTACCGATCACCCCGCTGGTCACGCCCTTCCACACGTCCACCGAGTTCTTGAAGTCCTCGGCCTTCTGGTGGGCGGGGCCCACGATGGCCTCCTGCTGGCCGACCGTGAGCATGCCCGATATCTGACCGGAACCCTCCGCGATGTTCGTGACGGTCTGTACGAGATTCTTGGAGTACTCCGGCGGAGTGTCCGGATTCAAGTGGTAGTCCATCAGGTTGGCCATGTACGCCTTGTTTGCCACCTCGATGGCCGCGTAGCCCTCCGGGTTCTGGCCCACGGAGACCATGAGCGCCGCCACGTCCGCGTGCTTGAGGTCGGCGGCCGTGCCCGCGACAGGGAAGAGCGCGTTGACGTCCCCGTCCGAGTCGCTGGCGACCGCGCGGTTGATGTCCGGCAGGTACTCCGAGGTGATCTGCCCGATGCTGTCGCCCATGACCTGGTGGTTGGTGAGCAGCTCGGGCTTCTCGGCAATGGAGGTGACCATTTTCTCCATCAGGCGTGCCTGGTCGGCGGTGTGCGGAGGAGCCTCCGAGGCCATGGGTAGCTCGCCCGCCGGATGGCCGGTGATCGCGGCCTCCAGGGCCAGACCCAGGTTGTTCCTGGCGCCGACGATCTCCTTGTTGTCGGTGCTTTCCTCGGGCCACCGCTCCCCGAAGATGTAGTCGAAGTTGGAGAGCGCGACGTTGCTCTTCTTGCCGTTCTCGCCCTCCTTCTCGAAGGGGGAGTCCTCCTTGGAGACGAACTCCTGGTGGAAGAAGTCGGTCGCCGCGTCGGGGCTGTTGGAAAGGGCTTTGAGGTAGCCGGAGAGCGGGTCGCGGCCGCTCTCCTCGCCGAGGTGGTTGAGCCACGGGCCGTCACCGACGTGCGCCCACGCCAACTCGGGCTCGTCGCCGTTCCCGGACCGCTCGCGCTCGGTCCGCATCAGGGCGGTGCCGTAGCTCTTCAGGAAATCGTCGTCGTAGTCGCCCGTGCGCAGCAGGTTTCCCATGACCTGGTAGCCCATGTACTGACGGCCTGAGCCGACGAAGTCGTCACCCATGGCAACCATGCGGCCCTTCCAGGACGCCATGTCGGCCGACTGGCTCTGGGTGGCCTCCGCCAGCGTCATGCCGAGGTTGCGCTGCAGGTCGTCGAGCTTGTCCTCACGTTCGTACAGCAGCATGCCGGTCTGGTTGGTGTCGTGGAGACCGGTCCAGAAGTCCATCAGTCCCTTGGGGCCGAGCGAGGTGGTGAACCGTTCGGCGAAGAGCGGGTCGTCGGAGTACTGGGCGAGGCTCTTGTTGAGCCGGTCGATGTCGGCAGTGGTGAGGTCGGTCGGCTTCTTCTTCGCGATGGCGGCGAGTTCCTCGGCCTCCTTCAGGGCCGCAGCGGCGGCGTCACGGTCCTTGTAGGTCCCGTCGGAGAAGCCGTAGGTGGTCTGCTTGGCGAGTGCGCTGAGGACCTTGCTCGCGGAGTTGTCGCTCTCCGTGGCAGCGGTGAGGATGTCCGTGACCTCCTTGCACAGCGCGGTCACGTCACTCTGGCTGTGGGAAGGCGGCGTGTATCCCTCCGCGGCCCGGTCGGGATGGATGTTCATGGTGACGGTGAATGTGCCGTTCCCGGTGTCCATCACGGTCAGGTTCTTCTTCAGGCCGTTGTCCATCGCGGTCTTCAGCTTCGTTTGACTGGACCGGAGCTCTGCGGCCGTGTCGCTCAGAATGGCGTGTATGGACTTGGCCTGCGTGTGCGCGTCCTGGATCTCGCCTGACGTCTTGTAGATGAAGGCCTTGGTGACCTTGTGGTTCTCGCCGGCCCAGTTGGCCTTGGTGGCCGCTTGGTGCAGGCCCTTGTCGGCATCCTCGGCCAGCTCCTTGAGGCTGCGCACGATCAAGTCCCAGTCCTCGACCGCCTCATCAAGGAGTTTGAAGTTGGCGAATCGCAGTGCGTCGAGATCCATCGTCGGTCGCCCCCGTGACGTGGTTATTTCTACTTGTCGCCGTAGATCGGATTCTGACTGCCGGGCGGGCCGGACCGCTCGTCGAAGCCGGCGTCCAGAGTGTCGATGCTGCTCATCTGCCGGTAGATGTACGCCTCGTCCCCGGCATGGATTTTCTTGGTGACCTGCATGTGGTTGGAGATCTGGGCACAGGCGTCGAGAACCGAGTCCAGCTGCTTGGACCACTGGTTGTACACCTCTTGCAGCCCGGAGCCCAGGGCGAAGCCCTGGGTGCTCAGGTCACCCGCAGCTTTGCCGACACTGGTGTTGTCGAGCCTGGCCCGGTCCCACAACTGGTTGTGGAGGGTGTGGGCGTGACTGCCGATCTTGGCCAGGTCCTGTTGCGTGACCTTGAGGTCACCGGTCTCGCTGGGCAACGGGGGCGCTCCGCCCGGCCCGGCATCGGCCGGATACTGGTTGAGCTGCATGCCCTGCTGGCGCTCCAGCGCTTCGCCCTTGAGCTGGTCCCACTCTTCCCATGCCACCGTCCTGCTCCTTCCCCCGGGGCGCATCTACGGCCGACCGCGCTGATGGTAGCCACTCGAACAGGTCTACAGGCTTTCTGCGCGGACTCTTTGCGAGACGCGGACCCGACGATGTCAGTTGCGCATTTTCCGGCCTCATCCCGGACGGTCGCGCCTGCGGACGTCGAGCTGGACGAGTGGGTCCGGTTGGCAGCGGCAGAAGGGGACCAGAGGGCGAATGACGGACCGGTGGGGCGGCGCCGGCTGCAGAACTTCGCGCATGTGCGCTGGCATCTGGTTCGCCTGGAGCTGGCGGACGGTTCGCTGGTGACCCTCCGCAGGGACGCACCGTTCCGGGTGGACCATCGGCCCGAGTCGGTCACTGTGCGGGACAACAGCCCCTGCTTCCACCTCAGTGACATGGAGGGCAACGTGATCGACTCGGCCGACTGTCACTGCCCTGCGGCCGGCGGTCGCCGGCCGCGCGGTCACTCGTGCGGCAGCCCGGCGTAGGCGCGCATCTCCTCGCGCTGCTGGGGCAGGCGCCACGCTTGGACGATCGACCAGAAATTCGCCCACCTCCAGGTGTCCGGGCCCAGTGAGGCGAGGGTGTGGATCAACCGCTGCTGTCGCTCGGTCAGTTCGTCGAACGCGGGGAGGCCGTTCGGTGCGGGCTCTCCGAAGGCCAGTTTCAGGGCCGCCTCGGCGACCGGGAAGGTGGCCGGGCCGGAGGTCGCGGACAGACCGTCGGTCACGGCGTCCAGGGCTTCGTCCGGGTACCGGTCGGCCAGCAGGGTGAGCGAGCTCGCGGCGTAACCTCGCAGGTCACTCCCGTGGAACGGGACCCCGGCCTCGGGCGGCTCCGCCTGGGCCGCAGCCAGCTCGGCGAGCACGTCGACGCTCTCGGTGCACTCGGCGCCCGTGGCGATCAGCCGGGCGAGGGCGATCGCCGCGGCCCACCGCACGATGGGCTCGTCGGCCGTGAGGAACGAGGTCAGCCGGTCCACGAGCGAGGCGTCGCCCAGGAGCCCTGCAGCCACCAGCGCGGTGGCCAGCACCGCCGGCTCGGGCTCGGCGTCGAGGACGTCCAGCAGTCGCAGCAGCGCATCCGGGGCCTCCTCGGGGAACCACGCGACCAGGTAGGCGGTCGCGGCGCGTACGGCCGGATCGACGTCGGCCAGCAGGGGCAACAGGGTGGGGACCTGGCCCCGGACCGCGTCGTAGGCTGCCAGTTCGGCCTCCGCGGCCTCGAGGTGCCGCTCATGGTCGAACATGTCGCGCCGCATCTCGCGCACCCGGCGGTCGCCCTCGTCCGACGCGGCCTCCACCCAGGCGTCGTACTCGGCACGCATCTCCTCCGGGGCCCGCGCCCGGAATTCCTCGAGCTCGCTCCGCCAGCCCTGGACGTCTAGGCCGGCGGGCAGGTGGCTCTCGTCGTAGCCGATGGCGAGCGCCGCCAGCATCGTCAGATACTCGTGGCGGTCGGGCAGCGAGACGTCCGCCGCCATGCGGGCGATGAAGGGGACCGCTGCGGCGGTGGCTTTGTAGCGGCTGCCCTGATGGAAGATGTTGCCGTACAGGGCGTGCAGCGCCTTGCCGCGTGCTTCGGCGTCTTCGGAGCACAGGTCGCGCAGCTGCGCGGGGACGTCTTCGGCGGGTCCGTACGCGTGCTCCAGTTCCGACCAGTCGATGGCGTCCAGGCCGGCCAGAGGTGTGCTGATCTCCGTCATGTGCCGCAAGGTCTCACACGGGACCGACAACCGGTCGGTCGGCCGCCTCGGCAGCCGGTGCCCGGTGACCGGACAACGCGCCGAGTACCGCTTCAATGCCTGTGGCGGGCGCGTCACGGTGGCGCGGGCACAAAGGATTCCGCGGTCGGGGGCTCGCGCGTGGTCCGGGGTTGGACGGGGCGAACCAGTCGTCGGTCGCGAGGTTCACCCCGTCCAGGTCCTGGTGGATGTCGCTGGCGGGGTCCTTGGCGCCGGCGAGCGGGGGGCCGAAGAGCATCGCCACGTTGCGGTCCTCTGGGGACAGGACTTACCTCGCCCACCAGCAGGAATGGCGCCCGTAGCCTTTCGAGGAGGCAGCCCCGGATCCCGGGCGGGGACATGCGCCGACCCGGCCGTACGGACTGGCGCAGGGCCGCCCAGGGGTCAGAGCTGGAATTCGGCCGGGGACAGCCCCAGTGCCGCGCAGGCCTCGCGCAGGACCTCCGCCTCGGGGTGGGAGAAGTGGCCGTCCGCGCCGGCGACGACCATGCCGGTCTGGATGACGGCCCGGGCCTCGGTGGGCTTCTTGGCGGTCTTGGCGATCTCCTGCAGCGCCTCCGCCTTGCCGTGCTGGAAGTTTCGCGTCAGCTGGTCCACGTGCTTGCCGAAGCGCTGGCGCAGCTGCTCCGGCGGGAAGTTCTGCAGCACGTCGTTGCTCAGGATCATCGATTCGACCTGCTGGCGCTCAGCCGGGTCCACGTGCCCGTCGGCCGCCGCGACCAAGGCGCACATGGCCATGCTCGCGTCCCGGTACGCCCCGCTCTTCAGCTCGTTCTTCAGCGAACCGAGCTGCGTCTTGAACAGGCCGATCAGTTGGGCCTTGCCGCCCCCGCCGGACCTCGCCCCACCGGCGTGCCCGCCGGTCGCGCCGGTCGCGCCGTGCCCGCCGGTCGCGCCGTGTCCGCCGGTCGCACCACGCCCCGCCTGACCCTGCTGCAGAGCCTTGGCCTGGTCCTTGAGCCGGTCCCACACTGCCATCGCCGTCACCTCGGTATTCGTCAGCTTCAAGGCGTGCCCGCTCACGCGCGCACACTTTCCCAACGCCCGGCCCCAGGCAAAGGTTCCGTAAACCCTCCTCCATCCCGTGCTCGCACCCGATGCGCTCACCCGGCGGCTCCCTGCCGACCCGGCCATCGGCAGCCCTGGACCTCGTAGCCCTGCGCTCTCCGGGGTTACCTCCTGTCGGCGGCCGGTCCTTCCGTCGGGGCCGAACGTTCCGGGGTCGGGCCGGGCCGGGCCGGCCTGTGCCCTGTTCTGCCGGCGCGGCTGACCCCGTACGGAGCCGCCCAACACCGGGCACAGTGGCGAGGCGGCGCCGGACAGCGGCCGGGATCAGGTCGACGCGGCCCGCTTCCCCGGCGCGGAGAGCGGAGAGCGGAGAGCGGAGAGCGGAGCGGGGACCGGGGAGCAGGGATGCTCGGGCTCATTTGTCGAGGTCGGGTCGGCCCTGGCGAAGGAGTTCCGAAGTGCTACGGGGTCCGGGAGGCCGCCCGGGCGGAAGTCGTACGGGGGCAGATTTTGCATGGTGTGCATATTTGCATACCATGCAAATATGTCGGAGAAGAGCGCCGCAAGCAGTGGGCTGCGCGAGCGGAAGAAGAAGGCGACACGTGCCGCCCTGACCGAGGCTGCCGTGCGACTGGCTGCCGAGCAGGGGGCGGAGAAGGTGACCGTCGAGGCGATCAGCGCGGCGGCCGGTGTGTCGGTGCGGACGTTCTTCAACTACTTCGAGTCGCGCGACGACGTGTTCGTCATGACCGACGCCGAGAGCGGCGCGCGAGTGCGGCGAAAGCTGCTCGACGCGCCGCCCGGCCTCACTCCGCTGGAAGCGCTGCGGGACGCCCTGACGGCGGAGCTGGCGGAGGCCGAGCAGCAGCATGAGCTGTGGCTGCTGCACGCCGAGGTGCTCCGGGCGGCCCCACATCTGCTGGTGCGCCTCCTCGGCGCCCACCTGGCGGACGAGACCGAACTGGCCGAGGCCATCGCCGAAAGGATCCGCCCGGGCGGCGCGCGGCCCGGTCCCACCGCACCGGCCGCGTCCGACGAGGACCGGCGCAAGGAACTGGACCTCTACCCGAGGCTGCTGGCCGCGGTGGCGGTCACCGCCCTGCGCGTCAGCGCCGAGCACTGGTGCGCCCGCCCGGAGGAGCGCGTCTTCCGCGACGTGTTCCGTGAGGTGTTCGCGCTCCTGGCCGCCGGACTGCCGGCCCCGCCCGCCTAGCGCACCCCGCCCCGCCACGGCCCCCGCCGCCCCCTCAACCCGAACCGCGTGCCCGGGCCGCACCGTCCTGCCCGGCCGCGCGGACCACCGACCAACGCCACCTTCGAAAGAGATGTCGTGACCTCACCCCAGGCGCCCGCAGGCGCGCCGCCCACCGCGATGACCCAACGGCAGATACTCCAGGCGATGTACGGCCTGATGGCCGGCATGTTCGTCGCCATCCTCGCGGGCACCGTCGTCTCCAACGCGCTGCCCACGATCATCACCGACCTCGGCGCCAGCCAGTCCTCCTACACCTGGGTCGTCACCGCCGAACTGCTGGCCATGACCGCGACGGTGCCCTTGTGGGGCAAGCTGTCCGACCTGTTCAACAAGAAGCTGCTGCTCCAGCTGTCCCTGCTCATGTTCGTGATCGGTTCGCTCCTGGCGGGCTTCTCCCACGACACGACGCCGCTGATCTTCAGCCGGGTCGTGCAGGGCATCGGCGCGGGCGGTCTGACCGCACTCGCGCAGGTCGTCATGGCCGCCGTGATCCCGCCCCGGGACCTCGGCAAGTACTCCGGCATCTTCGGTGCCGTCTTCGCTGTCGGCACCGTCGCCGGACCGCTCATCGGCGGTGTGCTGGTCGACACCGACTGGCTCGGCTGGCGCTGGTGCTTCTTCATCGGTGTGCCCTTCGCCCTGCTCGCCATCCTCCTGCTGCAGCGCACACTGAAGCTGCCCACGGTCACGCGCGAGGCGAAGATCGACTGGCTCGGCGCGTTCCTCATCGTCGCCGGTGTCTGCGCGCTCCTCATCTGGGTCTCGCTGGCCGGCAACCAGTTCGACTGGGCGTCCTGGCAGACCGCCGCGCTCGTCGCCGGAGGCGTCGTGCTGCTGGCCCTGGCGGTCCTCGTCGAGGCCCGTGCCGCCGAGCCGGTGATCCCGCTCGACATCTTCCGGAACCGCACGGTCACCCTGACCACCGTCGCCAGCCTTCTGGTCGGCGTCGCGATGTTCGGCGGTACCGTCTTCCTCTCGCAGTACTTCCAGGTGTCCCTCGGCAAGTCGCCGACCGTCGCGGGCCTGATGAGCCTGCCGATGATCCTGGGCCTGCTGGTGTCGTCCACCGTCGCCGGGCAGCTCATCAGCCGCACCGGCAAGTGGAAGGGCTACCTGGTGGCCGGCGCGGTCGTCATGACCGCCGGCCTCGCCATGCTCTCCCTCATCGACGCAGACACCCACTTCGGGCTGCTCAGCCTCTACATGGCCGTCCTCGGTGTCGGCGTCGGCATGCTGATGCAGAACCTGGTGCTCGCCGCGCAGAACGATGTCCCCGCGGCCGAGCTGGGTGCCGCGACCTCCGTGCTGTCCTTCTTCCGCAGCATGGGCGGCACCATCGGCACCTCCGTCCTCGGCGCGATCCTCGCCAACCGGGTCGCCGACGAGATGACCAAGGGACTGCAGAACGCCGGTGTCCCCGCAGGGGCAGCAGAGGGCTCGGGCGGTGGCGGGCACAGCGTCCCGGACATCAGCACCCTGCCCGCACCGATGCGGGAGATCGTGGAGCACGCCTACGGCGTCGCCACCGCAGACCTCTTCCTGATTGCCACCCCGTTCGCGTTCCTCGCCCTGATCGCCGTCGTGTTCATCAAGGAGAAGCCGCTGAAGACCACCAGCGGTCTGGAGCGACTGGCGGAGGAGGCCGGCGACGGACCGGCCGCGCCGACGCCCGGCAAGGTCCACGCCGGCTGACGGCGCCACGCCCTGTACACGGGGCCACCCGCACACGCGGGTGGCCCCGTCCCCGTTTCACCGTCGGCCCGCGCCGGCAGAGCCTGGGTGCCCGGCGAACTTCCCGAGCACCTGGTCGCCGTCGCCGTCGCCGTCGCCGTCGCCGTCGCCGTCGCCGTCGCCGTCGCCGTGGGCAAGGGATGGTCCATGTGTCGGGTGCTCCAGTCGCTGGACCGCTCGCTGCTCCGAGGGTGAAGCCGGCACTCGTTGCTGAGGCCGGCGACGGCTCGTCGGCGTGGGATCCGAACCGCGGGGGAAGGGTCTACGCCTGGCTGTCAGGGGCCTTCGTCGGCCGGTCAGACTGCGGGGGTCACCTTCGTCACCGACGAGCGGATCACCGGACCGAGGCGGGCGGGCAACGCCTCGTCGGTCCGGCGCCGGGCCCCTCTACCGGAATGTCGGCGCGCCACGGCGGCCGGCGGCGCGTGCTGCCACTGTCGAGGGCCGGATGTCGACCGATGACGTTGACGACGTGATCTGCGGAACCTAGCCTCTCGCCGAGGCTGCGAACCGTGCTCGGTGCATCGACAGTGTGTGAACGTCCGGCGCCCGTATCCCCGGCCCGCAAGGGAGTAGTTGTGAGACCTGGCCTTACCCGCCGTTCAGCCCTCGGTGTCATCGCCGGCTCCGCCGTCGCCACCCTTGCTGGCCCCTCGGCCGGCACGGCCCACGCCGCGGCGCCGGCGTCGCCGGGGGTGACGTACCGGAACACCCTCGTTGAGCAACGGGCCGATCCGCACATCAACAAGCACACCGATGGCTACTACTACTTCACCGCCACCGTGCCGGCGTACGACCGGATCGTGCTGCGCCGTGCCACCACCATCCAGGGGCTGTCCTCGGCCACCGAGACGACCGTGTGGACCAAGCACGCCGGCGGCACGATGGGATCCCACATCTGGGCGCCCGAACTCCACTTCGTCGACGGCAAGTGGTATGTCTACTTCGCCGCCGGCGACGCGAACGACGTGTGGAAGATCCGGCCGTACGTCTTGGAGTGCGCCGCCGCGAACCCGGTCACCGGGACGTGGACGGAGAAGGGCCGGATCGCCCTGCCCCTCGACACCTTCTCGCTGGACGCGACGACGTTCGCCGTGAACGGCACCCGCTACCTTGCCTGGGCACAGAACGACCCGGCGGTCGGCGCGGGCACCAACCTCTACCTGGCGCGGATGTCCAACCCGTGGACCATTACGGGTGCGCCGGTCATGCTCAGCCGGCCGACCGCTTCGTGGGAGACCGCGGGAGGCCAGACGGTGAACGAAGGCCCGGCCGTGATCCAGCGCGGCGGCAAGGTGTTCATGACCTTCTCGGCCAGCGCCACGGACGCCAACTACTGCATGGGCATGTTGACGGCGTCCGCCTCCGCCGATCTGACGAAGGCGTCGTCGTGGACCAAGAGCGCGGGCCCGGTCTTCGCGAGCAACGCCGCCACCGGCCAGTACGGCCCCGGGCACAACCAGTTCACGGTCTCCGAGGACGGAAAGTCGGACATCCTCGTCTACCACGATCGTGGCTACCGGGACATCAACGGTGACCCCCTCAACGATCCCAACCGCCGTACTCGCGTCCAGAAGTTCTACTGGAAGGCCGACGGCACACCGGACTTCGGGATACCGGTCGCCGACGGAGTGACCCCGGTCCGGCTCTCCTCGTACAACCTGCCCGACCGTTTCATACGCCACTGGGAGTTCCGCGCGAGGACCGACGCGAACGTCAGCCCGTTGGCCGACTCGCAGTTCCGTGTCGTCACCGGACTCGCCGGCGGTGGCACCGTCTCCCTGGAGTCGGCCAATTTCCCGGGCTACTTCCTGCGCCACCGGAACTTCGAGGTGTGGGTGGAGAAGAACGACGGCACGGCCGTGTTCCGCGGCGACGCGTCCTGGTCGGCACGGTCCGGACTCGCCGATTCCGCCGGCGTCTCCTACGAGTCGTCCAACTTTCCCGGCCGTTACATCCGCCACTTCGACCAGCTGCTGCGGGTGCAGGCCCTCAGCACGGCAACCGACCGGGCCGACGCCACGTTCTACACGCAGTGAGTCACCTGGGTTCTCCGGAGGCGGGAGGCGCACCACTTCCTCGGCCTGCCAGGGGCGCAGCCGGTCGGCCGGGTACCTCGCCGAGCTCCTCCTGCTCGCCGGGCCGCAGTCGGCTCAGTGCTCAGTGTTCAGTGCTCAGTCTCGTGGCGTGACCGTACACCGCCCCCTCCGGTTCCGTGCCGTCCCCACCATTCGGAGGGCTCACGTTGGTGCCGCCGGAACAGCGCACCGCCCTGATGGAGGCAGTCGTCAACGCGCTGCCGACATCGGGTGCGCCCGGCGACGCGAACCCCGGGCACCCCGGAGAGCGACTGACGCCTCCCAGGACGCATCGTTCACGCACGTTCCATGTCGAACTGATGCAGAACCGGTCAATCATCACGTCCGTGCGCCGAGCAGCCCTTGGCCCGTTCAGTCACGCTGACTACTGCCGCACGGGCGCCCGGCAGGCTGCCTGGGCGACGAAGCACGGCGTTGCCATGAGCATGTGAATCACCCGCATCTGCATGCCCCCGCATCACTGCGCGGTATCGGACGGATCGCCGGTGACCGGATAGCGCTCGCTCAACGATGGGTCCCACATGGGCGGCCGTCCGATGGGTAGCTCCTGGGCTGTCCGACGGATACCCGACCGCTTCGGGTCGGGGCCGCACAGGCCCGAAGGGAGGTGTGGCATGGACCACGAGATCGAGCAGGTCACCGAGGAACTCCCCGAGCTCGCCCTGATGATCGACATCGGAGACGACGACGACTGACCGGGCCGGAACTCCCGCGTCGTGCACGAGGGTGTGCGGCGGGCTGTCTGCCTGATGGCCCGCCGCGCATCTGTCCGTCGTCGATCGGTACAGAGGGAGAGTCGGAACCTTGCGTGTGACACCTGATGCCGTGGCTGCCCGCCACGCCGAAGCCGCGGTATGGGAGGCCACCCGTGCCACCCTGCGCACCGCAGGTCTCTCCTGCGCCGTGCCCGCCCATCCTGCTGTCAAGGCACTGGCCACCCAGGCTCAGCAGTTGCGCCGACGCGCCGAGACGGCCCCCGGCCGGGTTCCTCGGATGGCGGAACGGCTCCGTCGCGTCCCGGTGTCTCCCGGTCGAACCGCTGGTCCGCCGTGGGAAGTTGAACTGGCAGAGCCCGAGACCCATCTCCGGGAAGCCGTCGCTCGAGCGCTGGCTTCCCTGCCGCCGAGGCCGGCTCCTCCCGCCCCGCAGTCCCCTCCCCGAGCCGACTGCACGGTGACGGAATGGACCGCCGGTGACAGGCAGGTCTTCGTCGAGGCGTCCGGGAAGTTCGCCGCGCTGTGGCCGGAGATGCTCGACGAACTGCGCGTCGGCGTGACGCAGATCGCGTTGCTGCGTGGACGGGGTATCGAGGGGTTCACCGACTTCACCGTCCACGGCGCCGTGTTCATCAACGCCAGGCGGCTCACCTCACGGCCCGGAGGCCTGCCCGGCTGGTTACGCCTGGCGGACGCCCTGGTCCACGAGGGAACGCACACGCGGTGCAATGCGGCGGCCCTGATGACACGGTTCCTCCACCATGCCGCCGACGAGGTGGCACCGGTGGACACACCCTTGCGCCCCGACCCCCGGCCGCTCTCCGGACTCTTCCAGCAGACCGTGGTCCTGGTTCGCCAGGTGATGCTGTATCGCAGAGCGCTGGAGAGCGCGTGCGAGAACGACGGCAACGGCTCTCTCGCCGCGGCGGTGTGTCGCCGGCACGCCAAGCTCGTGGCCGGTGCGCGCCAGGGCATCGGCACGCTGGGACAGCACATGAAGTCGTTGACCCACGACGGGCGTAGCGTCCTGGCCGAGGCGCGCGACCTGCTCGTCGAAGAGGAGACCCGCCGCCCGGCCGATGTCGCACCACCGTCCCGCACGTCACCTACGGCGTCGGGGCGTGGCCTGTGACCGTCATCCCGCCCGCGGCGTACGGGCCGCGCGTCGCGCCGCCATGGACGCCCGACATCTTCCGGCCGTACCCGGACAGTGAAGCGGTGGTCTTCGCCCGTGTGGCAGCCCGCTCCGACGCGTTCGGCTCCACCGGTGCCGGCGGCGGAATGCGGGTCCTGGTGGGCAGTGCGGCGGGGGCAGGCGCCACCGACGTCGCAGCGCGCGCCCGTGGTGAACTCATGGAACGCATGGGCAACGTCCTGACTGGCCGGGAGGCCGAATCCGGCGCGACCGGGACGACACGGACCGCCACGTACACAGAGCTGCGGCGCCTCGGGATCCCTGCCGTCGACCCGGCCGTGTGGGGCACCGTGGCCGCCAGGGCCGCTCGGCAGCTCTGGGTCGTGGGCCGAGCCTTGCGCGCGGGGCGCGAGGTGTGGGTGCCCGCCGGAGCCGCGTTCCTCCAGCACCGCCCACCACCGGGCTGCACCGCCACCGTCCGGGCAGGTTCCACCGGTGTCGCCGCGCACCCCCGGCGGGAGTCCGCCACGGCCCACGCCGCCTGGGAGATCCTCGAGCGTGAACTGATCCGGCGCAGCTGGTGCGCCCCGCAGGACCACCGCCCCTCAGTGCATGACGCGTTGTCCGGGCCGGACGAACTGCAGACCGGTCTGACGTCACTGCTGATGCGCGAGCGGCTGAGCGCCACCGTGCTGCTGCCGCCCGCGCCGCAACAGGTGTGCGTGGCCGTGGTCTGCCTGCACACCGACGACGGGCGCCGGCAGAGTTTCGGCGCGAGCTGCGGCCCCGCCGATGCAAGGACGACGACACTGACGAAGGCGGCCTTCGAAGCGCTGATGGTGCGCTGGAGCATGGGAACCGCTGCCGCGGACCGCGCCCGCCGACGTCTGGAGGACGCCGGCCGGCCGCGCGGTGCGGTGGAGCACGCGCTGTGGGCCTTCCACCACCAGGACGCCTTGAGCCACTGGCAAGGCGGCCCCGGCCACGCGACCGGGGCGGGGGGTCCCGGTTCCGTCGAGAACCCCGGCCCGGGCTCCCCCGACCCGGTGACCGTGCTGAGCGAGTACACCGGCCTGGACGTGATCGCGGTCGACTCCGCCGCCGGACCCCCGCGCACCGAGGACCTGTCCGTGGTGCGTCTCGTCGCCCCCGGCGCCCGGCCCTTGCCCAGCCGCACCGCCCCCGGGACTCCACCACACCCCTTCGGCTGAGCAGCCGTCCCCACCGGCAGTGCCTCAGTCCCTCGCCCGCTCGCACCGGAGGACACGATGCCGCCCGCATCACCGCAGGACCCGCCGCCCGAAGCTTCCTACGCGCAGGGCTTCGCCGACCGCTACGACGACTGGTTCGCACCTGCCCGGGGCACCGATGCCACGGTCGCCTTCCTGCTCTCCCTCGCCAAGGAAGTCCCGCCCGGTCCTCTCCTCGAACTCGGCATCGGCACCGGCCGCATCGCCCTGGCCGTCGCCGCACACGGCTTGACCGTCCATGGCATCGACAGCTCCCCGCAGATGGTCGCGCAGCTGCGCGCCAAACCTGGCGGCCACGACCTTCCCGTGGACATCGGCGACTTCGCCGCCCCACCCACCGAGCAGGAACCCGGCCGGTACGCCGTCGTCTACATCGCCAACGGCACGTTCGCCGAACTCACCACCCAGGCCGAACAGCTCGCCTGCTTCCAGCATGCCGCACAGCGCCTGCTGCCGGGCGGCCTCTTCGTCCTGGACGCCCATCTCCCGGAGGCCTTGGCAACAGTCTCCGGCGGCACCATGCCCGTCAATGCCCCCGGCCCCGACTTCGTACTGCGCACCCGCAGCATCCACCCGGTCCGGCAGCACTACGTCTCCGACTACGTGATCCTCGACGACGGCCGGCTACGCCATGTGCGCGTCACCTTCCGCTACGCTTCCCCCGGCGAACTCGACCTGATGGCCGCAGCTGCAGGACTGCGACTGCGACTGCGTACCGGCGGATGGTCCGGAACCACCTTCAAGGACTCCAGCCGCTACCACGTTTCCGTCTACGAGCTGCCCGTCCAAGGCGGGTGAACGGCTCCGGGAGGAGCGGGTCCTCGCAGACCGAGGCCAGGGCCGGCTCGACGGACTTCCCTTGGTTCCGGACATCCACGGGGACCGTCGCCTGGTGTCGGCGGAACGGGTCGGTGCCCGTGCCGGCGACTCTCGCGCGGTCGCCCGGCGCCGCGAGGAGCGCGCCTGCCTGCGTCGGTGCGGCGTCCTCCGCGGGTGTTGGCCAGGCCGACGGTGTCGGGGCCGGGCTCGGCGAGGCCGAGAGCCATGGAGACGCAGCCGGAACAGTCCTGCCGGTGGCCGTCCTTCCAGATCTTGCTCCGGCTGTAGGGCACCTGGCGGCCGTTGTCGGCGGTCAGCCAGGTACGGGCTCGCCGAAGGGTCTGCTGTCGTGTGCTCTTCAGCCCGGCCGGCGCCGGCATCTTCGACGGGGCGGCCCTGCCTCCTGGGGCGTCCGGCAGGAGGCGACGGGACACGGCGCTCACGCAGGACGCCCCGCTGATCGCGGACTCTCCGCAGGCGGACTGCGGCCGTCCTGCGAACCTCCGGTGCAGATGCCACGGATTCGGCCGCACCACCGCCCCGTCGAGAGACACCTTTTGAGCGTCTTTCGGCTCTCCGGCGCGTTCCCCCGGCGCGCCGGGGCATGCCGGTCATCGCCCCGGGTTCCCCTGCGGAGTCCCGGCTCGACGTGAGGAGTCCTCGTGGGCAGCACCCGGCGCACACTGCTGACCTCGGCCGCCGCCCTCGGCGCGACCGCCCTGACCACCCGCCCCGCCCATGCCCGCGTACGACTCACCCGCGAGAGCCACCGCGTCCTGGTGATCGGCTCCGGCTTCGGCGGCGGCGTCACCGCCCTGCGGCTCGCGCAGGCCGGGATCCCCGTCACCGTCCTGGAGCGCGGCCGGTGGTGGCCCACCGGGCCCAACGCCGACACGTTCGCGACCCTTGACCAGTTCGACCGGCGTGCCCTGTGGTACGGCACACTTCCGGAGGCGCTCCGTCCGCTGGCCCGGCTCGGTCTTCGCCCGGCGAAACTGGACCCGTACGTGGGTGTCATGGAGCTGGTGCCGGGGATCAACACGCTGCCGATCTGCGGGGCCGGGGTCGGTGGCACCTCGTTGATCTACAACTCCATGACGATCCAGCCTTCCGAGGCCGTGTTCAACACCTGGCTGCCCGAGGGCCTGGACTACCGGCGCATGGACCGCGTCCACTATCCGCGTGCGGCCACCCTGCTGAAGCCGAGCGGGGCCCCGGACGAGCTGATCGCGTCGCGCACCTACGCGGTGGAGCGGGCGTTCGCCGACGGCGCGCGCCGGGCCGGTCACCGGATCGAGAAGTATCCGCTGGCGATCGACTGGGCGTATCCGATGGCCGAGGTCCGCGGCGAGGTCGCGCCCGCCTTCACCACCGGCGAGATCAACTTCGGCGTGAACAACGGAGGCAAGTACTCCGTCGACCGCACCTACATCGCACAGGCCCTGTCCACCGGCAACTGCACCGTCGCCACCCACCACCGCGTCACCTCCGTCGCCCGTGCCCGCGACGGCCGCTGGACGGTGCACGTGGACCGGACCGACGACTCCGGCCGCACCGTCGAGCAGAAGATCCTCACCACCGGCTCCCTCTTCGTGTCCGCGGGCTGCCTCAACACCTCCAGACTCCTCGTCCGGGCCAAGGCACTGGGGCATGTCCCCGATCTGCCCGACGCGGTGGGCGAGGGGTACGGCTCCAACGGCGACCGCTTCTACCTGTGGACCAGCCCCCTGGAACGGTTCGGCGTCGTGCAGGGCGGCCCCGGACTGCACATCTCCAAGGACTGGACCGACCCGCGCACCGCCACATCCCTCACCCACAGTCCGCTGCTGGGCGCCCCGGCCGGGCTGGCCGGCTCCGCGTTCGTGTGGGGCATGGGCGTCAGCCCCGACCGCGGACGCTTCACCTACAACGGACTCACCGACACCGTGGACCTCACCTTCCCGGCGGGCGGCGACAGAGCGTCCGCCCGTGTCATGGGCCGCCGCATGGCGGAGATCACCCGCGGTCTGGGCACCCTCGTGGACCTCACCGACGTACTGAACGGCCTGACCGCCCACCCCCTCGGCGGCGCGTGCATGGAAGCCGTCACCGACCTCGAAGGCCGGGTCCTGGGTCAGGACGGCCTGTACGTCATGGACGGGTCCCTCATCCCCGGCACCGCCGGCGCCTGCAACCCCTCCTTCACCATCGCCGCCGTCGCCGAACGCGCGCTGGAACGCATCGTGGCGAACGAGGAGGTATGACCGCCGGACCATGCGGAGCGTTCACCGCGCCCGGAGGCGTCACCCGCGAACGCACGCCCACTTGGGCGGTGAGCCGGGACCGCCCCGGCGAGGTCCGCTTGGGGACTCCTGCCTGCTGGACGCGCTCATTTCGCCGGCGGAGCTTCGGTGAAGGGCCACTGAAGCGCTACGGGGCCTGAGACCGGCTTCACGCAGGCCCCTCATCCTCGCGCGACTGGCCCCTGTGCTGGTCCTCGGCCGTGAGGGACGCGGAGCTGTGGCAGCCACATCGAAGTGCCTGCCGACAGCGGACCCTACAGGTTCGAGCGGGCGATGAGCAGGATCTGGTTCCCCGGGGTGGACAAGGAGGACGCCACCAGGCTTTGCCATGCGGAAACCAGGTGGGAAACCGCCTGGGTGTAGTTCCGGTGCTGGTTCTGGAGGGCGTTGGCACAGGCGAGCAAGGCCGGACGGACAGGGGCGAGGGCCCTGAGGTCCGAGGCATCGGGGTCGAGCGGGAGGAGGTCCAGCGTGCTGATGGCCTCATCGAGGACCTGTTGGATGTTGCGGACCGGGGTTTCACAACCGGTGTCGGAGCTCAGCAGATGGATGGCACGGAGGATTGAGGCGGCGGGGTCGTCGCTGGGCCGGACCTCCAAGGACAGGCCGTTCTCCGCGGTGTCGGCCAGGTGATCGCGGAAGGCCGAGTAGGGGATCCGGCCGTACGGCGGGATGCTGAGACGGGACGCCGCAATGCCGAGGGCGCGCAGACGGAGGCCGTGGAGGGGATCATGGTGAGCCGGGTGATGGTGCAGGGCCAGGTCCAGGGCGAGATCGAGGGTGAAGTCGGGGGTGGGGCCCGGCAGGTGATGGGAGGTGTCGGGGACGGTTGTGTACTCGAGCTGTAGCCGGTGGGACGACTCCGGGAAGAGCTCGTGGCGGGCGGGAAGGGGATCGTGATGGCCAAGGCTGTGGGCTGTGGTCAGGTGCCCGGCGAGGATCTGGGTCAGTTCGGGGAACAGGCCGGCTGTGGTGACGGCGACCCAGGTGGGGGTAAGGGGTTCGGGGCTGCGCAGCACTTGGAGGAGTGGACGGAGTGCCTCGGTGACGGGCCATGAGGAACGCAGGGTGGCGCGGTGGAGCGCCTCGTTGATGGCCGAGGCGTGGCTGGTCTCGAAGTCCGTTGGCCGGACCAGCCGACCGGTGATCTCGCAGAGGTGGTTCAGGGTGTCCGCGCAGGGCTGGAGCCGCGCTTCAGGTGAGCGACCCATGAGATGTACGAGTCGCTCGACCGCCCGGCGAGCGGGGAAGTCCGGACGGTCGGAGACGTCGGCCAGAGCGCTGATCCGGCGCAGTTCGTCGGCCAGGTAACCCCGGATGCGGTCCTCCAGGTCGGGGCTCTCGACGCTTGCCGCGCAAACGGTCACGAGCCGGCTGAGGAGCCGCATCAGGGTGAGGCCGGGGGCCACGGCCAACAAGGGGTGGAGCGCGGCCCTTCGGTGTCCGCTGGTGAGCGCAGCGCCGTATACCTGGGTCCAGGACACAACCCGGTCGGCATCGGCGGACGGGCAGCCGAGCTGGCGCAGTGCGAGGGCGGACGCCTCGAGGTCGGCAAGAGCGACCGAAGTGGCCTGACCTGACTCCAGGTCGTAGGGCCAGCGAGTCTCCGGCGGGCGGTGCAGTAGCGTCTGGGAGCTGTCCTGGGCCCACACGGTGTGGCCCGTGAGGGCGACGGACGCCTCGACGGCAAGGTCGGCGAGCTCGGCCGGAGTCGGCAGCCGGTGCACGGGGGAGCCGACCAAGGCGTTGAGCCAGGGAACGAAGAGCTGGGCGCCCCGCGCGTGGATGCCGACCGCCTCGCTGCCGGGGTTGCGCTCCGCCCTCGACGGGTGTCCGGCGGCGTTTGGTTCCTCGGGGAGCGAGCGCGAGGGGCGGAGGGTCTCTTGGTCGCGCAGAAACATCGCGTACAGGCTCCAGGACACCGGGCGAGTGCAGAGCAGCGTGCTGCCGTCGCCTACGGGCAAGGCATCGCGAAGGGCACGGGTGGCAACGATGCCGGACAGCACCCGGCGTCGTTCCGGGTCTGCGGTGTCGGCTCGCAGGGCCTCGGAGAGCCGGCCCCGGATCTCCGGCTCGACGATACGCGCGAGATCCTCGCAGTCCACGGCGAGGGCGAGGGAGTGGACGGTGCCGCGGTCCAGACAGGCGGCGATCACCGGGGTGGCGTCGTGGGTGGCAGCCCAAAGAAGGATGGTCTCCCGCCACCAGGGGTCTTCGATGACACTGGTGAGCACGGCCAGGTCGCCCGAGGACGAACCAAGCTGAGAAGCGGCGAGGTATTCCTGCAGGGTCAGGTGTGCGAAGCCGTACACCCCGTGCTCTCGCTCCACGAGAAGACCGCTCTTGAGGACCTCGCGCAGGAACACGGCCGGAGCCACCTGCCTGCCCACCTGGCTCAGCGGTCTGCGGATCGCGCCTGTCACCCCCGTCTCCGGCCAGTCCCGGACCCGTGCGTGCATCATGGCGAGCGCCAGGTGCTGGACGACGTGCTGCTTCTGCGCGCCGGTGAGCCCGGTGGCGTCGCTCAGCCCTTTGGCCTCGTAGCGCCGGTGCAGCATCACGTCGACCATCTCGTCGTACAACGCGGCTCGACTGTCGGGGAGTTTGCCCCGATAGCGGTGCACGTTGGCCGTCATGGTCAGTAGCAGTGGGTTGGACGCGAGGTCGTAGAGGGCCGGCTGCCGGCGGAGTCGCGCCAGCAGGTCCTGAGCCAGGTTCCGGGCAACGGCTCGGACTTCGGGACCTGAGGCACCGCGCCGACGGCATTCGGTGGCGTATGACCACTGCTCGAGGAACAACTCGATCTGTGGGCCGGTGAACCGGCGCACCTGTAATACCTCAGCTCCCGGGAGGGGGTTGGACTCGTAACCGTGGGGACGGGCGGTGACGACGAACTGGTTGCCCGGGTAGCGCTGGATCTGGTGGGAGACCCAGGTGACGACCTTGGCGCGGGCGGCGGGGTCGCCGACTTCGTCGAGGCCGTCGAGCAGAACCAGACACTCCCCCCGCTCCAGACGGCTGCACAGCCAGGAGGCTGGGACGTGCCCGTCGAGCCAGGGCGTGGACGCGGCCACATCGGGGAGCGGGGGTGGGGTGTCGGAGAGGAGTTGGGTGGTGTGGTCACGGAGGTAAAGAAGTACGGGGAGGCGGCTCGCTCCCCGGCGACGGAAAGGGGTCGAACCGTCGCAGAGTTCCAGGGCGGTCCTGCGCGCAAGGGTGGTCTTGCCGCAGCCGGGCCCGCCAATGACCGTCAGCACCTTGGCAGCGGCGTTCCGCTCGGCGTCGTCCAGGAACGAACGGAGTGTGCGTCGGGGTGCGGGAGAGGGAGGTGTCTGGGGCAGCGGGCCGACATGGAGTTCCCGGACGGCGGTGTGCAGCGGCTGTGAGGCGATGCTGACATCGACGTAGACCTGCCGCATACCGAAGACGAACTCGCTCTGTGTGGCGATGCCGACCGTCTCCATGTCCTGGACGGACGCCCGTAATTGGCGGAGATAGACCGAGCGGGGGTTGCCGCGCCGGACACGGGGCGCGTTGTTCGTCGCGGACTGCGGGGAGAAAATCTCGGTGTAGACGGCCAGCAGCGTGCCGACGCAGAGTGAGGCGTACAGCCATGACCAGCTGAACCGCTCCTCGGACAGCACTTGGTTGGCCGCCACACTGAAGCTGAGTGCCAGACACGCCCCGTACAGAATCCGCAGACACGCCCGAACTCGTGGCATTCCCACCCCCTTGCCCGGGAGGGTAATGGAAGGCGGGACGGTGGTGAAGAACCTCGGCGAACGGGACGGGGTGGGCGAAAGGGCTCGACAAGGCTGGTGAGTTGGGTCGGCCCGCCAGGGATGCCGCCTGCCCCTTCGTCCTCGCTTCACTCGGCCCGACCAGTGGCTTTGTCACCCGATCAGCCCGTCGGGCGGGACGTGTCGATGGGCGCCGCCGACGGCTCGTCTGCGCTGGATCCGGGAGGCGGGCAGAGGTGCCGACGTTCGGGTTGTCGAGAGGCGCGAGCCGGCTGCGGCCTTGGCCGAGGCGGCGGGTCAGGGAGCCGGCCCGGTTGCGGACGTCCCCGCGCACCCCACGGTATGCACTCCGGGGATCGCTGTGCCGCGGCCGCCGCCTACGGGGGCCTTCTCCGTCGAGCACGCTTCGGCCGACTGACGCCAACTCCCGCCGGGCCGCGCGGCCCGGCGGGACTTCGGACACGGGGTCACGCCATCGCGTTCACGCCCGTGAGCGCGCGCCCGATGATGAGCTTCTGCACCTGGCTGGTGCCCTCGTAGAGGGTGAGGACGCGTGCGTCGCGGAGGTACTTGCCGACCGGGTACTCGTCGATGAAGCCGTAACCGCCGAACACCTGGAGGCAGTTGTTGCTGACCCGCACGGCCGTCTCGGCCGCGTGGTACTTGGCCGCCGAGGCGTCGGTCGCGTACTCCTTGGGCCCGGCTCCCGCGTCGGCCATCCGGGCGACCTGGTGGGTGAGCAGCCGGGAGGCGTGGACGTCGACGGCGGCGTCGGCGAGCAGCTCCTGCACCAGCTGGAAGGAGGCGATCGGCTTGCCGAACTGTTCCCGCTCGGTGGAGTAGGCGACGGCGGCGTCGAGCGCTGCCTGAGCGACGCCGACGGCTCCCGCGGCCACCGAGATCCGCCCGCGCGAGAGCGCGCCGAGCGCGATGCCGAGCCCCTTGCCGACCTCGCCGATGCGGGCGGAGTCGGGCACCCGGACCCCGTCGAGGGAGAGTTCGGCGGTCGCCTGGCCGCGGAGGCCGAGCTTGCCGTGGATCTCCGTGGCGGTGAAGCCGGGGGTGTCGGTCGGGACCAGGAAGGCGGTGACGGCGCTCTCGCCGGTGCGGGCGAAGAGGAGGGCGACCTTGGCCCAGGTGCCGTTGGTGATGAACATCTTGGTCCCGTTGATCACCCAGTCGTCGCCGTCGCGGGTCGCGCGGGTGGCCAGGGAGCCGGCGTCGGAGCCGGTGCCGGGCTCGGTGAGGGCGAAGCAGCCCAGCGCCTCGCCGCTGACCAGCCGCGGCACCCACTCCTGCTTCTGCGCCTCGGTGCCGTGCGAGACGATGGTCTTGGTGACCAGGCCGAGCGAGACCGAGACGATGCCCCGCACCGAGGAGTCGCCCCGCCCGAGTTCCTCGGTGACCAGGACGTAGGAGAGCATGTCGGCCTCCACGCCGCCGTACTCCTCGGGGATGCCGAGGCCGAGGAAGCCCAGTTCGCCGAGGCGTTTGACGATGCGCGGGTCCACCCGTTCGTCGCGGTCCCAGTCGCGGGCGTGCGGAACGATCTCGGTGTCGACGAACTCCGCGGCCATGGCCCGGATGTCGCGCTGGGTCTCGGTCAGACCGAAGTCCCTTGAGAACACTGTGTCTTCTCCCGTGGTTCCGTGAGTGAGGCAAGGGCCGGCAGGCGCGGCCTCTTGAGAGGGGGTGTCGTGAGGTGCGGGCCGCGGCGGCCGGGCCGTCAGGGGCCGGCGTGCGGAGGGGCGGCGTGCGGCGGGACGGTACCGAGTTCCGTGAGCGGCAGCCCGAGCTGGGCCCGCTCGGTGACCCAGCGGGTCGGGCGGTAGCGGGGGTCTCCGGTGGCGGCGTGCAGGCGCTGCTGCAGGGTGAGGACGCGCCGCACGCCGATCAGGTCGCCCCAGGCCAGCGGCCCTCGCGGGTAGCCCAGACCGGCCGTGACCGCCGCGTCGACGGCGTCGGGAGCGGCGATTGACCGCTCGGCGATGGACGCAGCCACCCCGACGACGGAGGCGAGCAGCCGCTGCGCCACCGAGCCGGGCGTGTCGCGGACCACGGTCACCCGGCGGGGTTCCGCGGCGTCGCCCGCGCCCTCCGCGCCCGCGCCCGGGCCCTCGGCCAGTGCGAGCACGGCCCGCGCGTCCCGCACGGCGTCCGGCGCCGTCGCCGGGGTGAGGGCGAGGACCCGGCGGCCGGTGGGGACGGAGAGCGGGTCGACGCCCAGCGTCCGGTCCGGCGGCAGCGAGGCGGCGGCCACGGCCGAGGACACGGTCGTGCCCCAGGTGGGGACCAGGACCAGGGCCCGTGCCGAGGGTTCCGGCGTGGTCTCCAGGAAGGCTCCGGCGCGGGTCAGCGCCTGGCGCAGCGCGTCGGCGTCCGGGCCCTCGCCGTGGACCAGGACGGGGCGCGCCGTGTCACCGGTGACCGGCTCCTCCGGCACGGCGGCGGGCGCGGGGTCCCCGTCGCCGTACGGGTAGAAGCCGCGGCCGGTCTTGCGGCCGTGCAGTCCGGCGGCCACCCGGCCGGGCGTGAGGAACGAGGGGCGGAGTCGGTCGGAGTGCCGGAAGCCGTGCCAGATGGAGTCGATCACGGCCGCGGTGACGTCCAGACCGGTGAGATCCATCAGCTCGAACGGGCCCATGCGCAGGCCCAGTACGTCGCGCGCGACGCGGTCGATGCCCACGGTGTCGGCGACCGACTCCTCCAGCAGGGCCAGCGCCTCGGTGACGAGCCCGCGGCCGGCGTGGTTGACGAGGAACCCCGGGGTGTCGGCCACGACCACCGCCGCGTGTCCGGTGTCCTGGACCAGCTCCACCAGGGCCGAGGGGATGTCCGGCCGGGTCAGCGCGCCCGGGACCACCTCGACGATCTTCATCAGCGGCACGGGGTTGAAGAAGTGCAGCCCGGCCAGACGCGTGGGGTCCGAGAGTCCGGCGGCGATCTGTGTGACCGGCAGGGAGGAGGTGTTGGTCGCGAAGACGGTCCGCGCGGGCAGGACCCGCTCCAGCGCCCGGAACAGGTCCGTCTTGGTGGCCAGGTCCTCGCGGACCGCCTCGACGACGAGGTCGACCTCCTCGCCCGGAGCGGCCGGGTCGTCGAGCGGGACCAGCCGCGCGACGGCGGCGGCCGCCTCCGCGGGGGTGGTCCTGCCCTTCGCCGCGGCCCGTTCGAGCATGGCGCGGACGAAGCCGACGGCCTCCGGCACGGCTTCCGGGCGGGCGTCGCACAGCTCGACGGTGTGGCCCGCGGCCACCGCCCACTGGGCGATGCCCCGGCCCATGACGCCGGCGCCGGCAATCCTGATACGCACCTGCTTCCTCCTTCTCACGCGTGTTTCTTGTCGGCGATGCGGTCGTTCGGCGATGCGGTCGTTCGGCGCCGAGCCCTGTGGCGGGTTCAGCGCAGGTAGACGCGGCCCGGGTCGACGTCCTCGCGCAGCAGGCGCAGTTCGGAGGCGGTCGGCGGCTCGATGGTCGCGAGGGCGTCGGCGACCTGGAGGTCCCAGCCGGTGGCGGCCCTGACCTGCTCGGCGGTGACGCCCGGGTGGGTCGCCACCAGCCGCAGTTCCTCGCCGACGCCGGCGCGGGCCAGGATGCCGAGGTCGGTGATGACCCGGGTCACGCCCGCGCCGAGCGGGCGGATGCCCTCGGCCAGGGCGCGGTCCGGGCCCGGAGAGGTGCAGAAGTCGAGTTCGGCGGTGAAGGAGCGCGGGGTGTGGCGGCGCATCACCACGAAGACCTCGCGGGAGTTGGCCATGACCTCCATGGCCCCGCCCGGTCCGGGCAGCCGGACCGACGGCCTGTCCCAACGATCGCCGATGACCGACGAGTTGAGGTTTCCCCACTTGTCGATCTGCGCGGCGCCGAGGAACCCGACGTCGATGTGACCGCCTTGGAGGACGTAGCCGAACAGCGCGGGCATCGACAGCACGGCCTCCGCGCCGGTGATGAGCACGGCGTCGGCGATGGTCTCGGGCAGGTGCGACGGATGGGCGCCGCAGACCCCGGACTCGTAGACGATCTCGACCTCGGGGGCGACGGTGAGCTGGGCGAGCGCGGTGGCGAGTGTCGGCAGGCCGATGCCGGCGAAGACGGTGCGCCGGCCCGCCAGTTCGCGCGAGGCGACCACCGACAGCAGCTCGGAGGAGGTCACCGGCTCACGGGACGCCGAACCGGTGGCAGGGCCGTCGGTCGAACCGGTGGCAGGGCCGTCGGCCGAGACGGTGGCAGGGGCGTCGGCAGGGGCGGTGCTCGCGCCGTCGGGAGCGTGCGGTGCGGTCGCGGAGGCGGCGGCGTTCATGTCCCTCTCCTCTACTCGTTCGTTCCGTGTCACAGACGCCGCCCGTAGTTGACGGGCAGGCTGAGGGCGTCGCCGACGGCCAGGCCGGCCCAGTGCTCCTCGCCGAGCATGGCGACGTACTCCGCGTGGTCACGCGTACCGAGGACCCACCGCTGCATCCATTCCTGGAGGCGTTCGGGGTCCTTGCTGATGTGCGACCAGGACCGGTAGAAGGCGTTGTCCCGGTCGTAGTAGCCCTGGGCGAAGGAGGGATGGGCGCCTCGCGGGCAGGCGACGACGGCGTCCACGGCGTGCGCGGGGATGACCGTCCGGTTGGGGTCGGAGCGGACGACCTCGTCGTCGACGACCTCCTCCACGACCACCACGGCCCTGCGGGCCGCGAAGACCGCTTCCGCCTGGACGCCCGTCAGCCCCCAGATCTGGGTGTTGCCGGCCCGGTCGGCGCGCTGTGCGTGCACGATCGTGACGTCGGGGTTGACGGGCGGCACCACATGGATGCGCTCCTCCTGCCCGTCGGGTCCGGGGTAGGGCGACGTGACCGTGCGGATGCCGTCGTTGACGGATGCCAGGTCGCTTCCGGCGTAGGACCGCAGCGGGTAGAAGGGCAGCCGCTGGGCGCCCGCCAGGTAGCGGCAGACCATGCCGTAGTGGCTGTACTCCTCGAACTCCAGCGGTTCGGGCAGCGCGTGCTCGATGCGGCGGCGCAGCTCGCCCAGCGAACCGGCCGAGGAGTTGCCCACGAACGAGGACACCAGCTTCGACACGCACCCGCCCGCCAGCATCTGGTCCACCACGATGTCGGCGGTCATGCGGACGACGGTGAGGTTCCTGCGGCCCTGCCGGACGATCTCGTGCCCGGCGGCGGTCGGGATGAGGTGCGTGAAGCCCTCGATCGCGACGGTGTCGCCGTCGTGGACGAAGGCGGCGATCGCGTCCCGCATCGTCATCGTCTTGTCCGCGACCGGTCGCGCGGCGGGCGCGGGCGCGGGTGCCGTGGCGGGGACTGCCGGGTCGTCCGGTCCCATGGTGGTGCTCCCTCGGCGTCATGGAAATCAAGGTCTCCACACCGTGCCAGCACCTATTGATTAGTGTCCAATACCGAATTAAGGTCGCACTGATACCGCAGGCATATCAATCGCGCGGGCACGTCCGCCGGGCGGCCCGACCAGCCGACCAGCACCGGGAAGCCGCCCATGGAACTGCGCCACCTGACCGCCTTCCTCGCCGTGGCCGAGGAGCTCCACTTCGGCCGGGCCGCCAAACGCCTGCAGATGGCCCAGCCGCCGCTGAGTCAGCAGATCCGGCAACTGGAGAAGGAGCTGGGTGTCCAGCTCTTCGAGCGCAACACCCGTTCGGTGCGGCTGACCAGTGCGGGCCGGTCCTTCCTGGACCCGGCCCGCACGGTCCTCGACGACCTGGACAGCGCCGTGCTGGCGGCCAAGGCGGCCGGCCGGGGCGAGTTCGGGCGGGTCACGGTGGGCTTCGCGGGCGCTTCGAGCCACGAGACGCTGCCGCTGCTGACGCGTGCGGTGCGGGCCGCACATCCGGGCATCGAGCTGGTCATGGCGGGCCAGACCTACGCCAACGTGGCGCTCGCCCGGGTCGCCGAGGGCTCGCTCGACCTGGGCTTCGTCCGTCTGCCGGTGAACCTGCCCGGCGTGTCCACCCGGGTGATCGCGGAGGAGACCCTGGTCTGCGCGCTGCCCTCCGACCACCGGCTGGCGCAGCGCGAGGAGATCCCGCTCGCCGCGCTTGCCGAGGAGCCCTTCGTCAGCTTCCCCGCCAACGCCGGCTCCTCGCTGCGGGACGCCATGGTGGCGTCCTGCGAGACGGCGGACTTCCATCCGCGGGTGGTGCAGGAGGCGCCCGACTCCCACACCATCCTGGCGCTGGTCGCGGCCGGCGTGGGCGTGACGCTCACCCTCACCTCCTGCCAGCACATCCAGCAGACCGGCCTGGTCTACCGCCCGCTCGCGGGGCCGCCCGTCCGCCTGGAGGCGGCGCTCGCCTGGCGCACCGACAACCCGTCCGCTGCACTGCGCACGGTGCTGGCGGCGGCGGAGAAGGCGCTGCCGACACCGGGCCTCCCCTCGCCCGACTGAGAGCGGGGACGTCTCAATGGAGGACGAATTAGATATTGGACCTTCATGGTGAGGGATGCCAAGGTCGGCGGGACCGCTTTCCACCCGTGAAGGGACGACGATGTCCGATCACTCCGCAGACGTGGTCGTCTGCGAACCGCTGCGCACCCCGATCGGCCGTTTCGGCGGCGCGCTCGCCTCCCAGCGGCCGGCGGCCCTGGCCGCGCTCGTCGTCTCCGAGGTCGTCGCCCGCAGCGGAGTGGACCCGGAGCGGATCGACGAGGTGATCCTGGGCCACGCCTATCCGACCTCCGAGGCGCCCGCGATCGGGCGGGTCGCCGCCCTGGACGCCGGCCTGCCGGACACCGTGACGGGGGTGCAGGTCGACCGGCGCTGCGGCTCCGGCCTGCAGGCCGTCCTCGACGCCGCGATGCAGATCAGCTGCGGTTTCAGCGACGTGGTGGTGGCCGGCGGCGTGGAGGTCATGAGCGCCGCGCCGTTCTACACGCACGACGGCCGCTGGGGCATCCGGACGCCGAGCCTGGAGTTCCACGACTCCCTCGCCCGCGGCAGGGCCACCGCGGGCGGCGTCCACCACCCGGTGCCGGGCGGGATGATCGAGACCGCGGAGAACCTGCGCCGCGAGTTCGCCATCAGCCGTGAGGACCAGGACGCCCTGGCGCTGCGCTCGCAGCAGCGCGCCGCCCGGGCCGTGGCCGAGGGCAGGTTCCGGGACGAGATCGTCCCGGTGACCGTGCGCACCCGCAAAGGCGAGACCGTCGTCGACGCGGACGAGCATCCGCGTCCCGACACCTCGGCGGACCAACTGGCCGCCCTGCGGCCGGTGATGGCACGGAAGGACGCGGAGGCGACGGTCACCGCGGGGAACGCCAGCGGCCAGAACGACGCGGCCGCCGCCTGCCTGGTGACCACCCGCGCCACGGCGGAGCGCCTGGGCCTGACCCCCCTGCTGCGGCTGGTGTCCTTCGCCCGCGCCGGCGTGCCGGCCGAGACCATGGGCATCGGTCCGGTGCCGGCGACCCGCGCGGCCCTGGGCCGGGCCGGTCTCACCCTGGCCGACATGGACCTGATCGAGCTCAACGAGGCGTTCGCGGCGCAGGTGCTGGCCTGCACCCGGGCGCTGGACCTCACCGACGCCGACCACGAGCGGATCAACGTCAACGGCTCCGGGATCTCGCTGGGCCACCCGGTGGGCGCCACCGGGGCGCGGATCCTGGCGACCCTCGCGCGCGAGATGCACCGGCGCCAGGCCCGGTACGGGCTGGAGACCATGTGCATTGGCGGCGGCCAGGGCCTCGCCGCCGTCTTCGAGCGCGTCGCCGCCTGAGCCCGTCCCCTGCACTTCGACTCACCGAGACTCACCGACACCTCTGGGAGCAACAATGAGCGCGGCTGCCACGACAGGGCGGAACAAGACCGCCCAGCGCGCCGGTATAGGGGCCTTCATCGGCTCCACCATCGAGTGGTTCGACTTCTACATCTACGGCACGGCCTCCGCGCTCGTCTTCGACAAGGTGTTCTTCCCGGAGCTGGACGGGGCGCTGGGCACCCTGGTGGCCTTCGCGACGTTCTGGGTCGGCTTCCTCGCCCGTCCGCTCGGCGGCATCATCTTCGGCCACATCGGTGACCGGCTCGGCCGGAAGAAGACCCTGGTCATCACGCTGCTGATGATGGGCGTCTCCACCACCCTGATCGGCCTGCTGCCCGGCTACGCCTCGATCGGCATCGCCGCGCCGATCCTGCTGGTGTGCATCCGCATGGTGCAGGGCATCGGCCTGGGCGGCGAGTGGGGCGGTTCGGTCCTGATCGCCTCGGAGCACGCGCCCAAGGGCAAGTCGGTGCTGTACGGCGCGTTCGCCCAGCAGGGCTCGCCGGTGGGCAACACGCTCAGCACGCTCGCCTTCCTGGCGATCAGCCAGCTGCCGGACGACGCGTTCGTCTCCTGGGGCTGGCGGGTGCCGTTCCTCGCCTCGGCGCTGCTCGTGGTGGTCGGCCTGTTCGTGCGACTGAAGGTCGAGGAGTCGCCGGCGATGGCGAACCTGATCGAGAAGAGCAAGGTCGCCAAGCTTCCGGTGGCCGAGGTGATCCGCACCCAGCCGATGCTGATCGTGCTCGGCATCGGCGCCTGCACGATCGGCCTGTCGGCGACGTACTTCAAGTCCACCTTCGCCCTGTCCTGGGCGACCTCCAGCCTGGACTTCGACCGCAGTTCCTTCCTGACGATCATCCTGGTCGCCAACATCGTTCAGATCTTCGTCCAGCCGTTCGGCGCCGTCATCGCGACCAGGATGCGGAGCTGGTCCCGTGCGGTGACGTTCATGCTGCTGCCCGAGTTCGTCCTGATGCCGCTGATGTTCCTGCTGATCGGCACCGAGAACTACGGGCTGGCGATGCTGGGCATGGCCGTCGCCACCATCCCGCACTGCCTCTACTACGCCGCCCTGGCCGGCATGCTCGCCAGCCGCTTCCCGGCGAGCGTGCGCTACACCGGCATCTCGCTCTGCTACCAGCTCTGCGGCACGCTCCTCGGCGGCACCACTCCGATCATCGGCCAGTTCCTGCTGAACCAGACCCAGTCGATCGTCGCGGTCATCGCCTACGCCGTCTTCCAGGTGGCCCTGACCCTCGGCTGCATGCTCCTGCTGCTCAAGCGCCCGAACCACGACGAGCGCGCCGAGGACCGTCCCGCCGAGGCCCCGGCCCCGGCCGCCGTCCCGGCCTGACGACGCAGGCGCCCGCCACCGGCCGCGAGCCGTCCGTCCACCGCTTCGACCATGTTCTCCCCGCCCCCTTCCGTCCGGGAGGGGGCGGGCCCGCACCAGGAGGTACGCACACCATGGCACTGACCGTCCACGGCATCCCCGAGATCATGCGGCTGTCGGGCAAGGACCTCGGGCACTCCGCCTGGAAGGAGGTGACCCAGGAGCTGATCTCCGGCTTCGCGGACGTCTCGGGCGACCACCAGTGGATCCACACGGACCCCGAGCGCGCGGCGAGGGGCCCCTACGGCAGGACGATCGCGCACGGCTACATGGTGCTGAGCTGGGGCATTCCGCTCTTCGCCGAACTGCTCCAGGTCTCCGGCGTCGGCATGGCCCTCAACTACGGCGTCAACAAGGTCCGTTTCCCCGCCCCCGTGCCCGTCGGCAGCCGCGTCCGGCTGCACGCCGCGGTGACGGACGTGCAGCCGGTGAAGCGGGGCGGCGTCCAGATGACGCGCGCCTTCACCTTCGAACTCGACGGCTCGGCGAAGCCGGCCTGCGTGGCGGAGTCCCTCACCCACTTCTATCCGGCCGGGTGACCTCCCGACGGGGCGCGGCACGGCTCCAGGGACGGACAGCAGCCCGCGGGTAACCTTGAGGCTTTTCATCCTGCTTCCGCGCAGGCGTGATGGAGCGCGAGTATGGCCCCGTCCACCAGGGGCTTCACTCAACTGTCGAGCCAACTACCGGATCGCTGCGACAGGTTGGCAACGGCTCACTGTTGGACGATCTCGTCCGCCCCGAAGCGCAGGAAGGAATCCCATGCTTCAGCACCGCTGAACATCAGCTGGACCAATTGGATGGACCACTTCCAGTCGCAGTTCTTCGTCCCGAACAGCGCGGCCAGGGTGTCCTGCAGCGGCATGCCGATGTAACGCCGTTTCAGCCCCACCCGGGACGGGACCCTCACCGAGGTGAGGTCGTCCGCTGTGACATGACCCTGGCCCAGCAGCCACTCCCGGATGAACGCCTGGTCCACCAGGCGTGACTCCCTTTTCGCGGCCTCGTCGATACTGCTGCGCAGGGCGTTGGCGGCGTCACCCTCGCAGAGGCTGACGAGCCAGGTTCTGAGTTCGGTGCGGAGCGCGAACGAGGTGTCGTTCTCCTGGCCGGCGCTCTGCTGCTTGCGCCACCGATCGATCTTCTCCATCGCGTCGTACTGCTCGTCGCCTGTGAAGTCCTCGTGGTCGGGACCGCCGCCGAAGTCCTGCAGGTTGGCCGCCTGCCTGCCGGACGATCCGCTGCTGCTGATCATGGTGGAGTTGGACGTGCCATCGGCCCGGGGGAAAATGCCCGCCATGGTGTAGATGAGGCCGTTCAGATCGTTGGGTGAGGACAGGTCGAGGTCCATCTGCTGGGCTGTCCTGATGACGTCGTAGTAGTACAGGTGGGCGCCCGACTCCTTGATCGCGTTCTCCACTGTCCTGTTGAGCAGAACGCTTTCGACGGAGTTCTCCACGACGTCGACTCCGCCGAGCTCGGAGAGAAGCGCCGCGTGATTTTCGCCGATGTTGCCGAGCCCGATCTGGCCGGTCCTTCCGGCGCTCTTGAGCTCATTGAGGACCTGCCAGGCATCCGCGAGCACACGGTGGTCGGCGTCCAGGTTGTGGATGAGCAGGCTGTCGAGCCTTCCCCCGAACAGCTCGCCGATCCCTTCCAGCCGGGCGCGCAGCATGGCGGCCGACTCGCCGGACCTGACGTCGAACTTGTAGAGAACCTCGTACGAGTCCCGGGGCCGGCCACTCAGCACCTCGGCGACGGTCTCGATGTTCCCGTAGCTCTCCGCCGTGTCGAAGCGCCGGTAGCCGGCTGCGACGGCAGAGGTCAGCTGTTCCCTGCTGCGACCGTCCACGCCGAAGACGAGCCAGGGCTTGACCTCGGCATCGGCCCCCTCGGCAGGCATCCGGGCCAACACGGGTGACGACTGGTGCGCCGGGCGGCCGGCGGTGGGCACGGTCGTGCGCTGGACGGGTGCCGAGCCGGACATCGCCCGTCGGGCATTGGCCTCGGCCTCGCGCTCGAACCGGTCGGACGGGTCGGAGATCTTGAGTCCGCTGCCGTTGTCCGTCCCGGTGACGGGCCCCTTCCGCTGCTGGATGACGTGCGTGAGCTCGTGCGCGAGGGTGTGCTTGTCGGCACCGCCGTCGCCAATGACGACGTGGCTGCCCGAGGTGTAGGCGCGGGCGCCTACTTGCGCCGCCGAGACCTGCGCCGCCGTGTCGGTGTGGAGGCGGACGTCTGAGAAGTCCGCGCCGAGTCGGGCTTCCATCTCGGTGCGCGTGTTGTCGTCGAGGGGGCGGCCTGGGGAGCGCAGGACGTCTGGGACGGTGGAGCGCTGAACTGGCTGCCCGGCCTGCTGGTGGCCGCAGTCGGCGCTGTGCCGGTGCTCTTCCTGGGCCCAGGGGTGGCCGCCTCGGCGGAGCATCTGGACGACTGCCGCGTTGCCGGCGCTGCGCTGGAGGGCCAGAAGCGGCGTCGCGGCGCGGCCGGTGGTCGTGCGGGCCGATGACCGGCCGTTCTTCGTCCCGTTGCTCCTTGCGCTGTCGTTCGCGTGCATGGTCTTCCTCCCGTGTCGTACCCACCGGCCGTGTCGTACCACCGGCTCCGATGACCCGCGCCCCCGTCCCCGCCCTTGTCACGGATCACCGCCCTGAGGCGAGCACGGCGCCGGTCCAGGGGATCACATGCCCGTGATGGAGGCCGACGGCATGTCTGGTGCAGGGACATCGGGTGTTCGGTAGTCCATTGCTCTGGAACAGCCCTCCCCGGCCTGAACTCGCCCCCGAGACGGTTACTGGCGCAGTGGATACCGGAATTACCGCGACAGGTCCTCAACGGTGATCTTCGCGACCTGCGGCGGCGGGTTCTCCGGCCGCCGCAGGTGAGGTGTACGCATCCTACTGCGGCTCCTACCGCGGCAGTGAGGCCATTGTTCCAACCTGGCTGCCTGGATGGTTAGTTGGGCTGGCAGGCAGGTGAAGCCCCTGGTGGATGGGGTTTCGACCGAGAAGAACCATCTCCATCGGAGGCTTCGTCTGCTCGTCCACCCGTCCGGCGCCGACGTGTCCAGCTCTGCCCGGATGACCGGCCAGGACCTGCACGTTCACGCCGCGCTTCTTTGCCTTCGTCGTGGTGCCGATGCCGAACCCGGCCGCGAGCTGGGCGTACGGGTGGCCGTTGCGGAGGTGGGCGAGCGTGAGCAGGGCCTGCCGGCCCGGGCTCAGGCGCCTCCACCGGCTGCCGAGCTCCCGGCGGCGCCGGCGGAGCTGGGCGGACAGGAAGCGCAGGGCAGAACTGGACATGTCGAAACCGGACGGGTAGACAAGCACACGAAGCCTCTGACGGAGACGGATTCCTTGGTCGAGAACCCATCTACCAGGGGCTTCACCTGTCTGCCGGCCCAACCGGCCCACCTCGGCGTGAGGTTGGACAGGGCTCCTTGCAGAGCATCGAGAGGCACACGGCGGACATGGTCCGAGTCGGCGGGGGCGTGGTGGTGGACGACTGGGCGGTGCGCCGTGCGCGGGCGGAGGCGGTGGCCGAGGCCGGTGATCACGCCGGGGCGGTGAAGCTGTTCGCGGAGATCGCCGAGGACGGTTGCCGGGTGCTCGGGCCCGACCACCCGGACACGCTGCTCGCCCGGCACCGGCACGCCGACTGTCTGGACGATGCGGGCGGCACGGCGGAGGCGGCGGGTCTTCACGCGGCGGTGGCGGCCGACCGTGCGCGGATCCTGGGCCCGGACCATCCGGACACGCTGCTGAGCCGCCACCTTCACGCGTACTGCGCGGGGGAGTCAGGTGATCATGAACTGGCCGCGCGGCTGCACGCGGCCGTCGCCGCCGACCGGGACCGTGTCCTCGGGGCCGACCATCCCGAGGCACTGCTCAGCCACGCCGAGCACGCGTACTTCCTGGGGCTGACCGACCGCGCGGCCGAGGCGGTGCGGGTCGGTGCCGCGGTGGTGGCCGGCCGTGGCCGGGTACTCGGCGGGGATCACCCGCAGACGCTGATGAGCCGGCACAACCACGCGTCGCACGTCGGGGACGCGGGTGATCCCGAGGAGGCGGTGCGGCTGTACGCCTCGGTGGTCGAGGACCGCGCCCGCGTGCTCGGGCCGGACCATGCCGATACGTTGATGAGCCGCCACAACCAGGCGTTCTACGTCTCGGCGACGGGGGACTTCGCGGGGGCGGTGGTTCTGTACGACGGGATCGTGCGGGACCGCGCCCGGGTCCTGGGGCCGGACCATCCCCACACGCTGCTCAGCCGCCACAACCGCGCCGACTCCCTCGACGACGCGGGCCGCACCCGGGAGGCCGTGGACCTCCACGCGGCCGTCGCCGCCGACCGTGCCCGGGTTCTGGGCCACGACCACCCGGACACGCTGCTGAGCCGTCACCTCCACGCGCACTGCGTCGGCGCGTCCGGTGATCCTGAGCGTGCCGCGGACCTGTATGCCACGCTCGTCGCCGACCGGGCGCGGATCGCCGGTCCCGGCCATCCGGAGACGCTGGCCGGCCGCCACGCCCACGCGCTGTACGTGGGCCGGTCGGAAGCCCCGGACGAGGCGGTGCGGCTGTTCGTCTCCGTGGTGGAGGACCGGGTCCGGATCCTGGGCCCCGACCATCCGGACACGCTGCTGAGCCGGCACGAGCACGCCTTCCACGTCGGTGAGGCCGGTGATGAGGACGGCGCGGCGCTGCTGTTCGCGTTCCTCGTGCAGGACCGTGTGCGGGTTCTCGGCGCGGACCACCCGCACACGCTGGTGAGCCGCAGCGAGCACGCGCGTTGGGCGGGGCTGTCGGGCCGTACGCTCATCGCCAGGGATCTCCACGCGGGCGTGGTCGAGGCCCGGACCCGGGTGCTCGGCGTCGACCACCCGGACACCTTCGTCAGCCGCCACCTGCATGCCACGAGTGTGGGTGATGCGGGGGAGGTGGAGGAGGCGGTCCGGCTGCTCGCCGCGTTGGTGGTCGACCGCGCCTGGGTGCTGGGCGTCGACCATCCGGAGACTCGCGCCAGCCGTCACGCGCATGAGCGGTTCGCGGAGCGGCTGGATCTCGGCTGACGCGGCCGGCCTCGTCGTCGCCGGCGGCGTGTGCGTCAGGACAACGGGCGTGCGAGCCGGGCGACTTCGCCGTTCTCCGGACGGGCGGCCGAGGCGCGGCAGCCGAACGTCGTCACCGCGGGCCGGTGCCGGCCGGCCGCCCCGCTGTCCAGCAGGACGGCCGCCGGCCAAGGCCGTGCTCAACGGTTTCCCGAGCCCCTCAGGCCGAGCACTCCCGGCCGGTCCGGCGCCCGTGCACGTCGGCCGCTCGGCTACTTCGGCGCCCTCGCGTACACCGATTCCGCGAACCGGCCCACGATCTCGCAGTCCAGGCCGCCCAGGACGTTGTCCGCCTCGGTGGCGAAGACGGTGGCGTGGCCGAAGGACGTCGGCCACGCCACCTCACAGGCGGTCTCCGTGGCATTGGAGTAGGCCTTCGCACCCGGGATGCCGGACAGGTCCACAGGGTCGCTCCGGCGGCCGTCGGTGATCGCCTCGACGGGTCCGGGCCCGTAGGCCAGGGTGTAGAAGCCTTCCGTGTCCGTGTCGGGGTCGCCGAATTCGGCTGTCTGCCACCGGCAGGAGGCCACGGTCGTCCCACCACCGCTGTGGCCGCCCCGCGACCCGGTGTCCACGAGCTGGTGCTTCTGGATGAGGCCGTTGTCGATGATCCCGCACGGATCGTCGGGGTTCCCGGCCGGCTTCCCGCTGGGGGAGGCCCCCGAAGCCGCGGAGTCTGCGCCGCCCCCGCCGTCCGGCTCGCCCAGCCAGGTCACCGCTCCCCAGACACCGGCGGCGAGCGCCGCGCAGGCGGCGGCCGACAGGGCGATCCGCCGGGCCCACCGCGTCCCGTCGCGGCCGGAGGGGGCACCGAGGGTGTCCGCCGGGATCTCGCCCGTCGGCAGGACCTTCGTCTCCTCGCGACGCTCGCGCACCATCTCGCTGACCCCAGGAGGCAGCCACTCGGGGTCCGTCCCGTCCGGTGCCAGCAACTCCAGGGCCTCGGCGACGGACGGCCGCCGCTCCGGCGCCGTCGACAGACAGGACTCAAGGAACGGCACGAGCTCGGCCGGCAGACCGGTCAGGTCGGGAGCCTCGTGCACGGTCCGGTAGTGCAGCGCGACGGCGTTGCCCTGCCCGTAGGGGCTGCGGCCCGTGGCCGCGTACACCAGGACGCAGCCGAGGGCGAAGACGTCGGAGGCAGGACCGGTCTCGCGGCCCAGGCACTGCTCGGGCGACATGAATCCGGGCGTGCCGATCGCCGAGGCGGTCAGGTGCTCCGAGTCGAGGGCCCGGGCGATGCCGAAGTCGATGACGCGGGGCCCGTCGTCGGCGAGGATGACGTTGGCGGGCTTCAGGTCACGGTGCACCAGGCCGCACTTGTGGATGGCCGCGAGCCCCTCGGCCAGGCCCGAGCCGAGCACGCGCAGCGCGGCGCAGGGGAGCGGACCGTGCGCACGCACCGCCTGCTGGAGGGACGGCCCGGGAATGTACGCGGTGACCAGCCACGGCTGGTCCTCGTCCACACCTGCGTCGACCACTTGGGCGGTGTAGAAGCCGCCGACCCTGCGGGCGGCCTCGGCCTCCAGCGCGAACCGGCGGCGGAACTCGGTGTCCTCGGCCAGCTCCGGGTTGACCAGCTTCACGGCGACCAGCCGCCCGCCCTGCGACCGGCCGAGGAACACCTGCCCCATCCCGCCCCGGCCGAGTCTGCCGACGAGGTGGTAGGGGCCGACCCGGCGCGGGTCGCCCGGCGTCAGGGGGTGGCTCACCCGACGCTCCACAACTGGACGGTGGTGAGCATCTTGGCGTTGGTGTGGGCGGTGGCAAGGCTGCTGCCGTCGGGATGGAAGGACATGTCGCCGACGCCGCTGCGGCCCGCGGGGACGGAGACCAGCTCCTTGTGGCTCGCCAGGTCCCACACGCCGATGTGGCCCGCCACCGCGTGCCCGCCGCCCGCCGCGGCCACGACAGACCCGTCCGGGCTGATCACCAGGCTCTGCTTCTGGTCACCCGCCTCGCCGATCCTGGTGACGAGCTTGCGCGTGGCGACGTCCCACAGCGCGACACCGCCGAAGGTCGCGGCCAGGGTCTTGCCGTCCGGGGTGAAGGCGACCGTGGTGATGCCGAAGGCGTCCGTGTCCTCCAGCGGCAGCGTGGCGACCTCCGACCACGACGCGGTGTCGTACAGGACCACTCCGCCCTTCAGAGCGCCGCCGTACCCCGCGGCCAGCAGCTTCCCGTCGGGGCTGAAGGCGACGTCGTGCACCGTGGACATCTCCGGGCCCCTGCCCGCTCCGACGACCAGGTTCCGCAGGTGCTTCGCGGAGCCCATGTCCCACAGGGCCAGCTCGCCGCAGCTGCCGTCCGGTCCGGGGCCGGTGCCGACGAGGACGCGGCCGTCCGGACTGAACGCCAGCGACTCCATCACACCGAGGAAGCTCCCCTCGAAGGACGCGGTGAAGTCCGCGACCTCCTCGTGCGAGGAGGTGTCCCACACCGTGACCCCGCCGTCGCCCAGCGAAGCGCCGTTGGCCGCGGACGGTGACCGCAGGGAGCCGAGGGCCACCAGACCGTCGGCGCCGAACGTCACGCAGTGGGCGCGGCCCCGCGACTTCGGTACCAGTACGGCGGTCCGGGAGCCGGTGGTCGTGTCCCAGAGGACGACCTGGTTCTTCAGGCCCGCGGCGAGCAGCTTGCCGTCCCGGCTGTAGGCGACCGCCACGCCGTCGTCGGTCTTGCCCGCGTCCAACGTCCGCGTCGGCGTGAGCTCGAGGGCGGCCCCCTCGGCGGGCGTCCTGCCCTTCGCCCCGCCGTCCGACCCGCCCCCCGCCCCGTCCTCGCCGTCGGATCCGGAGGCGAGCCAGAGGCCCGCGGTCACCGCCACCGCCGCCGCGGCCCCGGCCGCGCCCAGCAGGAGCGCCCGCCGCCGTACGGGGGCCGCCTCGGGCACGTCCCGCCGACCGTCCACCATGGCGGCGACCGGCGGCGGCAGCCAGGCCGCGCCGTGCCCGTCGTCATGGGCCAGCCGCGCGAGCAGCTCGTCCAGGCCCGGCCGCTCGGCGGGGTTCTTCGCCAGGCAGGCCGCGAGCGGGCCGGCCAGCGGCTCCGGGACGCCGGTGAGGTCCGGCTCGGCATGGACGACACGGTGGAGCAACTCGGCCCCGGCGCCCCCCGCGAAGGGGCCGCGTCCGGTGGCGGCGAACACCAGGACACCGGCCAGGGAAAAGACGTCCGACTCAGGTCCGGTGCCCTGCCCGCGCGCGGTTTCGGGCGCCATGAACGCGCCGTGCTCGATGCTCACCGTCAACGACGGATGCGCGGCCTCCACCGCCTGGGCCAGGGCGAAATCGGTGATCCGCGGCCCGTCGTCGGAAAGGATCACGTTCCCCGGCTTCAGGCCGCCGTGTACGAGCCCCGCGCCGTGCAGGGCGGCGATCCCCTCGGCCAGGCCGGAGCCGAGCACCCGCACCGTCGCGTACGGCAACGGGCCGTGCGCGCGCACAGCCTCCTCCAAGGAGGGCCCGGCAACGTAGGCCGACGCGAGCCACGGTGGGTCGTCGTCCGGCCCGGCGTCCAGCACCTGGGCGGCGTAGAAGCCGCCGACCCCGCGTGCGGCCCGGGCCGCCTGCGCGAACCGGACGCGGAACTCGGGGTCGTCGGCGAGGGTGCCGTCGACGACCTTGACCGCGACGAGGCGGCCGCCGCGGGAGCGGCCCAGGAACACCCGCCCCGTCCGCCCGCGGCCCAGCGTTCCCACGAGGACGTACGGTCCGATCTGCCGCGGGTCCGTGGACCCCAGTTGCTCCCTCACACAAGCCCCCTGCGCAGTCTGCGTTGTGACCGGTCCAGCAGGATAGGAGCTGACTGGCACTCAATAACCGTTGTTCACTGCATCTTTCACAACCCGTCCATCACCGCTCCGGTGGCTCCTCGGCCGCCGACCGGCACGCGGCAGGGGGTGCTGGGCGTGCCGAAGGGCGGCGCCCCTGGTGGGGGCGCCGCCCTTCGGTCCCGCGTGGTGCCTCTTCGTCAGAGGTGTGGTGTCCGCTCAGTACGCGCTGTTGACGTTGTCGATGGAGCCGTACTTGTCGGCCGCGTAGTTGGCGGCGGCGGTGATGTTGGAGACCGGGTTCCAGATGTCGTCGGGGGTGCCGTCGACGTGGTAGGCCTCGAAGGTCGGGGGGATCACCTGGAGCAGGCCCTTGGACGGGATGCCGTTGACGGCGTTGATGTCCCAGTCGTTGATGGCCTTCGGGTTGCCCGAGGACTCACGGATGATGTTCTTGTGCAGCCCGTGGTAGGTGCCCGGGATGCCCTTCGCCTGCATGATGTCGAGCGACTCGCGGATCCATCCGTCGAGGTTGTCCGTGTAGGTCTTCTTCTCGGACTTCTCAGACTTCTCAGACTTCTCGGGCGACACCGGCATCTTGTAGGCCACCTGCTGGACCTCGACGCGGTCGGCGGAGCGGCTCACCGCGTCACCGGCGCGCTCGCCGACGGCCTTGTCCGTGGTGCCGGACAGGACGGTGGCGGTGGTGGCGGTCGTGGCGGCGGCGGGCTTCGCGGCGGCCTGTGCCGGCTGCTGGTCCGCGGTCGCGGCGAGACCGAAGGTGGTGGCCGCGGCGAGCGCGGCGAAACCGCCGGCGATGCCCACCTTCTGGATCTTGGTTGCGGCGGGGGCGGTGAAGGTGAAGTTACGCATGGGGCACCTCTTCGACTTGGCGCGGGAGTCGCTCCTCGGTCGGTGTCCGCTCGCTGCGGACCAGGGGGTGCCCTCATTGGCACGGGGGTGCCGCGGTCGGATGACGCGGCTTGCTGAGCGACGAGTGCAATTCTTAGCGACGGGGAAATCGCAAAGCAAAGGTGTGATCTACGGTGCTGGATCGTAGGTCACTGTCATCGATTCCCTGCGAGAGTGCGTCGTTCCAGTTCAGAGGGGTCGGTCGATCGCTCGCGACCTCTAACTTCTCTCGTACGTGACGCGCGCCCCATGCCTGTCCTCACAAGTACGGGGCTCTACCGTCGCATGGAGTTGCCGAAGCAACGCTCTCCGTCAGGGTGGGGCGCGAGAGGCGGGGTTCCCGGTGCCGGGAGGATGCAGGGGGAGCGGCGCCTGTGACGGCCCTGTGGGGGCGGGCGGTGCGCCGGAGGGTCGAGCCTCGGTCGCCCGCCGCCGCCCACGGGTGTCAGGGGGGCGGGGTTCGCCCACCGGGGTGGCCGGGGGCCACGCTCCCGTTCGTTAGGATCGGCACCCTGATGACTGCCACCCTCGTCGCCAAGGAACTCGCCGCCGGACACGGTGACCGCACCCTCTTCACCGGACTCGACCTCGTCGTCGCGCCCGGAGACGTGATCGGTCTCGTGGGAGCCAACGGCGCAGGCAAGTCCTCGCTGCTCCGCCTGCTCGCCGGACTCGACCGGCCCGAGGAGGGCGAGCTCCGGCTCTCCCCGCCCACCGCCACCGTCGGCCACCTGCCACAGGAACCCGAGCGCCGCGCGGGGGAGTCCGTGCGGGAGTTCCTCGCCCGCCGCACGGGGGTCGCCGACGCCCAGACCGCGATGGACGCCGCGACCCAGGCGCTGGTCGACGGCGCACCCGGTGCCGACGACGCCTACTCGGAGACCCTGGAGCGCTGGCTCGCGCTCGGCGGCGCCGACCTGGACGAGCGGGCCGACGAGGTCGCTGCCGACCTCGGCCTGACCGTCGGCCTCGACCTTCCGATGACCGCCCTCTCCGGCGGGCAGGCCGCACGCGCCGGACTGGCCTCGCTGCTCCTCTCGCGCTACAACGTCTTCCTCCTCGACGAGCCCACCAACGACCTCGACCTCGACGGTCTGGAACGCCTGGAGCGCTTCGTCTCCGAGCTGCGGGCCGGCACCGTCGTGGTCAGCCACGACCGCGAGTTCCTGATGCGCACGGTCACCAAGGTCCTGGAACTGGACCTCGCCCAGCAGCAGATCAACCTCTACGGCGGCGGGTACGCCTCCTACCTGGAGGAACGCGAACGCGCCCGCACCCACGCCCGCGAGGAGTACGAGGAGTACGCCGACAAGCGCTCCGCGCTCGAAGGCCGTGCCCAGATGCAGCGGGGATGGATGGACAAGGGCGTCAAGAACGCCCGTCGCAAGGCCACCGACAACGACAAGATCGGCCGCAAGTTCCGCAGCGAGGCCAGCGAGAAGCAGGCGGCCAAGGCCAAGCAGACCCAGCGCATGATCGAGCGCCTCGACGTCGTCGAGGAGCCCCGCAAGGAGTGGGAGCTGCGGATGGAGATCGCCTCGGCGCCGCGCTCCGGCTCCGTGGTGGCCACCCTTCGCGACGCCGTCGTCACCCGGGGTGACTTCTCGTTCGGTCCGGCCACCCTGCAGATCGACTGGGCCGACCGGGTCGCCATCACCGGCGCCAACGGTGCGGGCAAGTCCACCCTGCTCGCCGCCCTGCTCGGCAGGCTGCCGCTGGACACAGGCCACGCATCGCTCGGATCGGGCGTCGTGGTGGGCGAGGTGGACCAGGCGCGCAAGCTCTTCCACGGCACGGAGAGCCTGCTGGACGCCTTCTGCGCCGCCGTCCCCGAGACAGAGCCCGCCGAGGTGCGCACGCTCCTCGCCAAGTTCGGCCTGCGCGCCGCTCATGTGCTGCGGCCCGCGACCACGCTCTCGCCCGGCGAGCGCACCCGCGCGGGTCTCGCCCTGCTCCAGGGCAAGGGGGTCAATCTGCTGGTCCTGGACGAGCCGACCAACCACCTCGACCTGCCGGCCATCGAGCAGCTGGAGTCGGCGCTGGAGGTGTACACCGGGACGCTGCTGCTGGTGACCCACGACCGGCGCATGCTGGACTCGGTGCGCACCACGCGCCGGGTCGAGGTCGTCGACGGCAAGGTCACCGAGGCCGGCTGAACGGGGAGGGCCCGCCTCTCCCCGCCCGGCCGGCGGTCTCGCTCACCTCCCGGGGACCTCCGGTGCCGTCGGCGGCTCGGCAGGCGTCGGCGCGGGCGGCTCGAAGAGCACGGCCCGGGCCACGGACGGGGCGAACAGGCTGCTGACCGGTGCGCAAAGGCCCAGTACGGAACGGAAGGCGGGCCCCACCACGGGGTCACCGGGGTAGCGTTCCAGGACGCGCCGCAGATACAGGTCCGCGATGCGGTCCGCCGGCCCGGCCGCCACGGCGTTGCCCACCGCGCCCGGCATCGACCGGTCGGACCCGGCCGAGATGTCCCACGCCTGCCTGGACGCCGCGAGCAGCGCCTTCTGCACGCGCCGCGTCGTGGCGGGCCGACGCGGATCGGCCAGTGCGTCGCGCAGGACGACCGCGCTCATCGCGGCGACGGCCATGCCCTGACCGTAGATCGGGTTGAACGTGCACAGGGCGTCGCCGATGGCGAGGAATCCGGCCGGACGGCGGCCGGGAAGGTCGTAGCGGCGGCGGATGTTCGCGGTCCGCCGGAACGCGAACGCGGGAGTCAGCGGTTCGGCCTCGTCCAGCCATCGGTGCAGGAGCGGATGCGGCAGCCTCTTCCTGACGTACGTCACGAACTCGTCGCCGCCCGTGGGCGGTTCGTCGCCGCGGAGCCCCGAGACGACGACCACGTGGGTGCCGTCCTCCAGGGGCAGCGCACCACCGGCGTAGACCTGGGCGGGACTGGGGTAGACGTAGTAACCGCGGGTGTCGCCGTCCAGGACGCCGTTGCGGCCGCGGTACACGCGGGAGGAGTACGCCAGGCCCGTCTCGATGGTCTCCTCGCGCACGGCCTCGGCTCCGACGGCCGTCAGCCATTGCGGAGCCTTCGTCCCCGCGCCGGAGGCGTCGACGACCAGGTCGGCTTCGAGGACCTGTCGCGTCCCCCGGGCGTCACCGGAGCGCTCGCGGACCAGGACGCCCCGCACCCGCCGGGCGTCACCGCGAAGGCCGAGGACCTCGGTCTTCTCCGCCACGCTGATCAACGGGTTGGCGAGGACGCGCCGCCGCACCAGCTCCTCCAGTTGAACACGGGAACCGGTGTAGATGTGCGTCGTCGCGGCAAGCCTCCTGAACCAGCGCCCGTCCTGCTGCTGCACCAGGTCCGACGGCATGCCCACGCGCGGCGCACCCGCCGCCCGCAGCTCCGCGACGAAGCCGGGAAGCAGCGACTCCAGGGCCACCTGCCCGCCCTCCAGCAGGACATGCGGATGCCGGGCCTGCGGCACCCCGGGCCGCGGCCCGGTACCGGCCGGGAACCGGTCCCGTTCGACGATGGTCACCCGGTCGGCGTGCCCGGCGAGGACGTGAGCGGCGAGCAGCCCTGCGAGGCTCCCGCCCACCACGACCGCGTGCCGATCTTTGTTCCTGTCCGAACGACCTGTCCTCCGTGCGGAATCCACCGATGCGTCTCCCCTGCTGCTCGTCGTCGGAAGGCCCAGTATCGCGCTCGGCGGGGTGATTTGACAGGTTTTCAGGTGTTGATCCCCTCCTCGATGCGCTCAACCACCCCGGGGCGGACGCCGGAGCGGCACGCGGCATCGGGGTCCCGTGGGGGATCGCGCCGCGGCAGGCGTGGCCTGCAGCGGGACCGGAGACGTCGCGCACCGCTCGGCGCGCGATCCGGGACAACGCGTCAGCGCACGTCACCCCGGGTGGGCCGGCCTGACGTCATTCGCCGCGGTAGACAGGGAAGACGATGTGCTCGCCGTAGTCCACGCCGCGCAGGTCTCGCAGGAGGTCCATGTCGTCGACGGAGATCTCGAAGTCGACTTCGGCGTTGGACCGCATGTGCTCGGGGTTCGCCGTCTTCGGCAGCGACACGGTGCCCAACTGCAGGGTGTAGCGGATGCACAGCTGGGGGACGGACACTCCGTACCTCTCCGCGATCGCCCGGACCTGGGCGTTCTTCAGGATCGCGCCGTGGGCGATCGGCGAGTACGCCTCGACCAGGATCCGCTTGCTCCGGCAGTAGGCCAAGAGGTCGGTGGGGGTGTTGCCGGCATGCACGAGCAACTGGTTCACATGCGGGACGACCGACGCGCCCTGCAGGACGTTCTCCAGGTCGTGCTGCCGGAAGTTGGAGACCCCGATGGCTCGGATCTTGCCGGCCTGGTGGGAGTCCTCCAAGGCACGCCATGCCTCGCGGTTGCCCTGCGCGTAGTCGCCGCCGCGGAAGTCGTCCCACGGCTGAGGGCTGTGGATCAGCATCAGGTCGATGTGGTCCAGGCCCAGCTTCTCAAGAGAGCCGTCGATCGCGATGAGGGCTTGGTCGTAGTCCTTGATCTCCGCAGCCAGCTTGGTCGACACGAACAGCTCGTCGCGGGGCACTCCCGATGCGCGCACCCCCTCGCCGACGCCCCGCTCGTTGCCGTATGCCTGGGCGGTGTCGATGTTGCGGTAGCCGATCTCCACGGCTGCGCGGACCGCGTCGGCCACTTCGTCGTCGTGGATGAACCAGGTGCCGAGGCCCAGCTTGGGGATCTCGACGCCGCCTGTCAGCGTGTAGGTCTCGTCCAGGATGGTCATGTGTTCGCTCCTTCTTCGGCAGCTGCCGCCGCACCTGTCGGTGACTGGCTCGAGCCATTCGTTGCTGACGTGTTCGCCCGGCTCGATGGTCTCCCCACGGGGAAGAGCTGATGCTCGGCGCAGAGCGTTCGGAGCCTGGAACGGCGTCGGTCTTCACGGACGGGCCATGGCGTCAGCGATCTCGGAGTCGGTACGACCCCGGGTTTCGGGCACCTTGCGGGCGATGAAGAGAAGTCCCAGCAGACAGAGAGCGGCGAAGAGCCAGAAGGTCTGACCCTCGCCCAGCGTCTGTACCAGATGCAGGAAGAACTGGTTGACCAGGAAGTTGCAGATCCAGTTCACGGCCGTGCACAGGCTCGCGCCGCGTGCGCGTACCCGCGGCGGGAACAGCTCGGAGACCAGCAACCAGATCACCGGGCCGGCGCCGATCGCGAAGAAGGCGACGTATCCGAGCAGGCAGACCAGGGCGATCACACTCTGTCCGGAGACGTCCCAGACGAAGCAGGCGCCCAGCGGGACCAGCGTCGCGAGCATTCCCCCCATGGAGAGCAGGAGCAGCGGGCGCCGGCCCCACCGATCGACCAGACGGGCGGACACGAAGGTCATGAGCAGGTTGAGGGCGCCGATGAACACCGAGTAGAGGATCGCGTTCGACGCCGACAGGCCGGTGGTCTTGATGACGGTCGGGGCGAAGTACAGCACGGCGTTGATCCCGCACAGCTGCTGCAGCGCGCACAGCGCGGCGCCGATGATCAGGGCCGGGCGGGCGGTGGAGGTGAACAGGTCGGTGACGGAGACAGGACGCTCGTCGCCGACGGACTCGGTCCGGCTCCCGACCCGCCCCTTGCGGTGCCAGGCCGGGGACTCCCGCAGAGTGGGGGACAGGAGCAGGAACAGCGCGACGCCCACGGCGCCCGCGCCGAACATCCAGCGCCAGTCGCCCGAGGCGGAGAGGATCAGGGCGATGACGTAGGACAGGAGCAGACCGAGGGTGAGACCGAGCTGGTTGAGCAGGCCCATGCGGCCACGGTTGCGTGCGTCGGAGATCTCCGAAAGGTAGACCGGAACCAGGGCCGACGCGATGCCCGCTGCCAGGCCCTGCGTGATGCGGCCGGCCAGGAACAGCGCGAAGCCGGGAGCCAGCGCGCAGGCGAGGAGACCGAGGCCGAAGAGCAGCCCGCTGAGGAGCAGGATGCGGCGGCGGCCGATGCGGTCGCTGATACGCCCGGAGGTGAGGGCACTGAGGGCGGCGCCGAGCAGGAAGGAGGAGACGGCGAAGCTCTGCCGGCTGGTCGACAGGTCGAAGTGCGGGACGTAGAACAGCTGCGCACCGGCCACGATGCCGCTGCTGTAGCCGTAAAGCACACAGGTCAGCGCGGCGGTCACGCCCGCCAGCAGCCATACCTCGGCTTCGGCGCCGGACCCGTGGGCGTCGGGCCCTGGGCCGTTCGCGTCACTCGTGCTGCTCATGAGGCGTCTCGCGGCCGTTCCTGCTCCGGGGGACACCAGCGGCCGCCGGTGACGAGGCGGTCGGCCCCGGCCGGTCCCCAGCTGCCGGCCGGATGGGAGAACGGTCCGCTCACGGGATCCAGGACGTCGCCGACGACCGCGTGCTCCTGGCCGACAGGAGGGGCGGAGGACGGAGGGTTCATCGCTGTGGCCTTCCTCGTCTCTGTCTGCGTCGCCTATCACGGACCGGACGCGGACTCCGGCGGTCGTCCCGCCGAGGGAATTCGGTACGGCATGGGAGGACGGCGCCGAGAGCCCAGGGCCGACACGCGTACGACGGCGCCGGACAGCCGGCCCGGCCGCACGCGTGCGTACGCGCGTTCACATACCGAGCGCTCGGCGCGTCGCATACGGTCGGAAAACCAGGCGATCGCGACGCGCGGTACGGCTGTCGGTGCCACCGATCGGGACCGCAGCACCGTCGACACGGGAAGGCGTACTGGCGCTCATGCTCCGACGCTAGGCAGAACCGAGCGGCTTCGCACGCCGGGGAGGGCGTTCGCCGCTGCCTCACGGGTCCGGCGCCGGCGACTCCGACACCGCGGTGCGGGTTCGTCGAGGAGGCAGGCCGCCGCCGCTGGACGCCGTGCCGCCGCCGGCGAGGGCTCCGGTCGAGGGTGACCGCAAGCCAGGGCGGGGCGGCGGGCCTCATCCCGATCCCCGACCGCGCCGCCCAAGGCCTCGGGCACGATGGAGACACGAGGAGAGGGGGACGAAGAGCGGGAGGCATCGGCGCTCGGCAGCGAGCCGGAGGACGGGGCATCGCCCGGCGACGAGCAGGACGACGTGACGAGGAGGGCCCCGGCGACGGGCCCGAGGAGGGGACTTCATGACGGCACCCGACACACCCGGTACGGCCGCTGCGGAGAACGTCAACGCCGCGGTGTGGCACACCTACGGGGCACACCACCTCGACCGGGCCACGCCCCTGCCCGAGGTGGACGAGATCGCCTGGGGCCCTGCGGGAACAGGGCCGGGAGACGCTGTCCTCGGTGACCTGACGGGCCTGCGCGTGCTCGACCTGGGCTGTGGCCCGGGCCGTCACGCCGCCCACCTCGCGCGTGCCCGTCACGCCGCCGTGGACGCCGTCGATCTCTCACCGACTCAGATCGAGCGGGCACGGGTACGCTACGACGGCCTGCCCGGCCTGCGGTTGATCCAGGCCGACGCCGTCGCACATCTGCGCGCTTCGGCGCCGTACGACGTGATCTACTCCCTGTCCGCCGTCCACTTCGTCGACCCGCACCGACTGCTGCCCGCCCTGGCGGTCGCCCTCAGGCCCGGCGGACGGCTGTACTTCACCGTGCTGCACACCAACTCGGCCGGGCACGGCCCCTCTTCGGAGGTGAAACCCCGCCCGGAGAACCTGCGCCTGGCCGGCGGCGGCGACCTGACCGTGCACATGTGGGTGCTCACCCCGGAGCTGTGGACGGATCTGCTCGCGCAGTACGGGCTGCGCGCCGAGGAGGTCACCGTGCTGGACGCGTCCGAGGCGGGCAACCATGCCTCGTACCGGCTCTTCCAGGTCCGCAGGCCGGTGCGGATCACCTCTCGTCCACGTACGGCCCAGCCACCCGTCGCGCACGCGGCGGCGGGAGTCGGCGCGGTGTTGGCGGGACCGCGCGGTCTGCTGCTCGGCCGCCACCGGCGGGGGACGCTCGAGTTGCCCGGCGGCACGGTGGAGCCGGGCGAGCCGCTGGAGGAGACGGTGGTGCGCGAACTGGCCGAGGAGACCGGTCTGCGCGCAGACCCGGCCGACGTGCGCCTGCTGGGCATGCTCCTGGACCAGGTCGGCGACGTCGTCCGGATCACGTTCGGCGCGCTCGTCACGCGGTGGAGCGGCGAGCCCGCCGACCAGCCGGGCGAGCGGGTCGGAGACTGGGGGTGGTGGCCGCTGGACGGGCTGCCGCCGGGCCTGTTCGAATGCAGCGCCCAGATCCTCACCGCATGGCGCCCCGACCTGCCCATCGACCATCCCCCCGCCCACTTCACCTCCTTCGCCGACCCGCGCGAATCCGGTCAGGACGTCCACGGCCGAATGGGGAAGTAGCGGCTGGCGCCACCCGGAGACTCTCCCGTGCGGCCTTCCGGAGACGACGGCGGCTGACGCCCGGTGCCGTACACGGGTCGAGGTCTGCCGGTTCGACGAGGCGCTCACGGCCCGCAGTGGACTCCTGGTCGATCGCCCTGGTCGGGGGCTGCCCTCCGGTGGCACCATCTGGGGGATGCCCCCTTCCCTTCAGGTCGGTCCGTACACCGTCACCGCGCTCGCCGACGGCGTGGGCCCCTTCTTCTCCCCCCGGTCGGAGGCGTTCCCCGACGCCACCACCGAGCAGTGGGCGGCGGCCGACCGGCTCGATCCCGGCGCGCTCGACGCCGAGGGGCGCTGGCGGCTCCAGTTCCGCGCGTTCGCGATCCGCAGCGACCGGGGCGTGACCCTGGTCGACGCGGGGATCGGCCCGGCGGACAGCCCGGCGGCCTCGTGGGCGCCCGTACCCGGGGCGCTCCCCGCCTCGTTGGCCGCCGCGGGTATCGAACCGTCCGACGTGGACACCGTGGTGCTCACGCACCTCCACACCGACCACGTTGGCTGGGCCGTCGTCGGCGGCGAGCAGGCACGACCGTTCTTCCCCAACGCCGCGTACCTGCTGCAGCGGGCCGAACTCGATGCGCTCGAGGAGATCAACCCGCAGCTGCGGTCCACCGTGATCGACCCGCTCCGAAGGGGCGGTCATCTATGGCTGCTGGACGGCGACACCTCGCTGCGCGGCGGCGAGCGGGTGCTCGCCACGCCCGGTCACACACCCGGACACCAGAGCGTGCTCGTGGAGTCCGGGCGCGAACTGGTCGCCGTCACCGGTGACCTGCTCGTGCACGCGATCCAGGTGCTCCACCCCGAACTCGCCTACGCCCACGAAATGGACCCTGGGCAGGCAAGGGCATCGAGGGAACAGGTGCTCCGGAGCCGCACAGAGGACACCCTCCACCTCGCGACCCCGCACCTGACCGAGCCGTTCATCACCCGTTGACCACCCGGCGGCCGGCGTGGCGGCTCGGAGCACGCAGGTTCGCGGCAGCCCGCTACAGCTGCGCCTGGGCCATGCCAGGGCCTGCTCACCTTCATCGGTCACCCTCCGTGGGCTTTCCCTGACCCTTTGTCAGTGGCGCCTGCCAGGATGGGCGCTCAAGGGGAAGGCTGTCGCGAGGGGGAGGCTTACATGCCTTGGGTACGGTCGTATGTGCGCTCCGACGGGAGACGGGTCCGCGGACACTCGTGGTGGGCTCCGGGGGCTCGACGGGAGCTGATGATCCTTGCCGAGGCGGCACTCGCAGCGGTGGGGTTGTTCCCCTCGCCGGAGGCGGACCGGTGAGCCCTCGGCGTCGACGGCGTCCCAGCAGGCGGCGGCAGCAGCAGGAGGCCCAGCTGCTCGGCATGGTCGGGGTGGCGGTCGTCGCCGTGGTCCTGATCGTGACGGTGGTGAACTGGTTGGTGGCGCACTGGTGGGTGCTCCTGGTCGCCCTCGCTCTCGCGGTGCCGGCGGGCGTCGGGTGGTGGCACAGCCGGCAGCAGCGGATCCGATGGGAGGCCGCGCGGGCCCAGGCCCTGCGCTACGGGCTGGCCCAGCTCGACGCGCTGCACCACTCACGGTTCGAGGACGCGATCCGGGACCTGATGCACCGGGACGGCTGCCGGGACGCCCAGAGGGTCGGCGGCCGCGGCGACCTGGGGGCGGACGTGAAGGCCACGGACCCCTTCGGCCGACGCTGGGTGATCCAGTGCAAGCACCGCCGTGCAGGGGCCCAGGGTTCTGCCGTGGGTACCCCGGATCTGCAGGTGCTCAACGGCACCGCCCGGCAGGTACATGGTGCGGATGTCGCGGTGATCGTGACGAACGGCCGGGTGAGCGGGCCCGCGGTGGCGTTCGCGAAGCAACAGAAGCTGCATGTCGTGGATCGTCAGACGCTGGCCGCCTGGGCGTCGGGATCGCGTCCGCTGTGGGAGCTGCTGCGCGCCGTGCCGCCTCCGAGGCGCCCGACAGCTCTGGGCTGAGCCCGCGACCTGCCGTCCCGTGCGTGGGGTTGCGGCCCGTGTCCGGGGGACCTGGCGATCGACGGGTCAGGTCGCCCCGCCCGGCAGGGCGCGGGTGTGCCCGGCGCCGCGTTCGACGGCGGAGTGCCGGATCCGCTGCGGACCACAGCCTGTCGGCGCGGCGGCGCGACCGCGCGGCGAAGGATCAGTACCTCCGCGTTCCTCACGCCGGCCCGCCCGGCGCGTCGGTCGGGCAGTGCGTGAAGCGGTGGACGCTCCGGGGGTTCAGCCGGTAACCGGGGCGGCCCTGGATGACGGCGTCCTGGCCGATGCCCAGGTCCGCGACCTCGCCGAGGCGTTCCTGACAGGCCATGCGGAATCGGCGCACCGTCTGTGCGAGCGCCGCGGCGGTGCGGCCGGTGCGCTCCGCCAGCTCGCCGGCGGAGAGGTACGGCGGCTCGGTCCCGGCCGCGCGGTGCCGCTCCCAGTCCTGGCCGAGCACGCGCAGGACGTCGACGAGGGGCTGAGGTGTGCGCTCGTGGACGGTGACGCCCTCGATCGACAGCAGGGGCCCGTAGAGCGCGACTTCCAGGCGGTTCGGGTCGGGCAGGTGCTCGTCGTCCAGGTCGAGGGAGAGGAACTCGGGCGCGAGGTGTGCGGCGCGCAGCCCGATGTACCGGCTGAGCAGTTGGCCCCGCTCGGTGCCGCGGGGCGCCTGGAGGTAGTCGGACACGACGCCGAGCGCCTCCGGCAGGACCGGGCGCAGATCGCGCAGGTAGCGGGCGACCCACTCCACCGCCGTGCGCCTGCCGTGCAGCCGGGCGTGCAGGACGGCCGTGTCCAGCAGGACGAGCGCGGCGCAGGCGTGGAGTCCGGCATGGGAGAGGCGGTCGTGCAGCGTGGCGGCCGTGGCGACCAGCGCACCCGGCTTCACCCGGACGCGGTAACCGCGCAGCATCCGGTGCCAGTTCTCGTACGCCGTGAGGTGCGCGCTCCCTCGCTCCGCGGGCTCCAGGTACCGGTCGCCCAGCTGCCGGAAGATCCTGGGGTAGGGCGACTGCCGGTAGGCGGCCCAGCCGAAGGCGAAGACGTCGAGCGCCGCGTCGAAGTCCCGCCGTGCGCCGTACCGGGCGGCGGACAGCAAGGACTCGCTCGCGCGGACGTAGCGCAGGAGCAGTGCGCGGTCCCGCTCGGTCAGCTCCGTCGGACGCAGAGCGGCGGACTCGACGAAGGTGCTGTACCGGCCGCTCCGCACGTCCCCGAGGTGGAAGGCGAAGGGCCGCCCCTCGCCCGGCCCTGACGCCGTCGGCGCGTGCTCGGCGAGCACCTTCTCCACGTAGGAGCGCTGCGCCTCCAGTTCGGCCGCGGCCTCCTCCCGGCGTCCGGCGAGCAGGTGGGCGACGACGAGGTCGGTGTGCAGCCAGGAGGCGTCGGCGTAGTAGCGGTACTTCCGGTAGCGCTCCAGGGACGACCGGAACAGCGGCACCGCACGCTCAGGATCGTCGCCGGCGGCCGCGGCGAGGCCCTCGCGCCACAGCGTGAAGGAGACCCGGGCGAAGGCATCGGGCTCCGCCGCCAGGCCTGCCGCGGCGGCCAGCCGGGCGAAGGCCGCGGGGAACACGGAGTCGGCGTAACCGGCCCATCCCTGGCTGAAGTGGTCGGCCACCTCGACCAGCAGGTCGAGCGAGCGCTCCCGCACGGCGCGGTCGAGGAGGCCGATCAGCTCCTCGGTCCTGGGGAGGATCCTGCCGGTGTGGAGGAACGAGGTGTCGACGTACCTCGCGGCCGTCGCCAGCAGGGTGGGCGCGGCCGACTCCCCGCCCTCCGCGCGGGCGCAGAGTTCGCCGAGCACGAGCAGCAGCGCGACATCGTGCTCCTCGGCCTGCCGCAGGTCGGAGGCGGGCACGTCCACGACCTCGCTCACCACGGCCCGCCGGCCGCCGGCTGCGTGCTCCTCCAGCATGCGGTGTCGCTCGGCCACGCTGCTCATCTTCGTCGTCCCGTCGTCGCACGCCCGTGTCGTCGCGCCGTGAGGACCGGGCGTTCATGGCTGCGCGTCACGTCATCGTAGACGGCCTGGATGACGCGGCCCCCCGAGAGTCTGGACCGGAATGTCAATACAAGGCATCTCGATGACAAGGGAGAGTCATCGTGCGTATTCTGCATGACACTTCGAGGAGTGGTGTCCGAAGTCAGGCCGCTCCGTCACGTGGTGCAGGGGGTTCCGTGGTGTCTTGTGCCGGTCGGCTGCCGGGCAAGGAGAAAGCGAGGCTGGTCAGGGACGCGGCCGGTGTCGGTCTGGCGGTCGGCGCCTACGGGCTGTCCTACGGCGCGCTGGCCGTCGCCGGCGGCCTGACGGTCGCTCAGACGCAGTTCCTGTCACTCGTCCTCTACGGCGGGTCGGCCCAACTCGCCCTGGTCGGGACGCTCGCGGCCGGCGGAGGCGGACTCGCCGCGTCCGCGACGGCGGCCCTGCTCGGGGTGCGCGGCCTCTTCTACGGTGTGAGCCTGCGGCCGGTTCTCGGTCTGCGGAGGGCGGCCCTGCTGCCGGCCGCGCACCTGCTGAGCGACGAGAGCGCGGCGATGGCGATCGCCCGTCGGACGCCTCCGGAGCGCCGCGCGGCCTACTGGGTCACCGGCTCCGTGGTGTTCCTCTGCTGGAACCTGGCCACGCTGGCCGGGGCCCTGTCCGGCTCCCTGCTCGCGGACCCGGAAGCCCTCGGGTTCGACACGGCCTCCTCGGCCGCGTTCCTGGCGCTCGTGGCGCCCCGGCTGCGGGAGCGGGACGGGCGGCTGGTCTTCGCGGCGGCGGCCGTGGTGGCGACGGCCGTGGCCCCCTTCGCCGGTTCGGGTCTGCCGGTGCTCGCCGCCGGCCTCACCGTGCTGGGCCTCGCGCTGCTGCCGCCGGCGGAGGCCGGTGGCGCCAAGCGGAGGACGATCCCCACGCGGCACGGGGGCGCGGCATGAGCTGGTCGTGGATCCTGCTCGCGGCGGCCGCCTGCTATCTGCTGAAGCTGGCAGGCCTGCTGGTGCCCGCGCGTGTGCTCGGCCGGCCGTCGGTGGCCCGCGTCACCGGCGCGGTGCCGGTCGCGCTGCTCGCGGGGCTCATCGCCACGCAGACCTTCGTCTCCGACCAGCGCCTGCTTCTCGACGCCCGCGTGGCCGGACTCGCCGTCGCGGCCCTCGCCCTGTGGCGGCGGGCACCGTTCCTGGTCGTGGTGGTCGCGGCGGCCGCCACCACCGCCGGCCTGCGACACCTGGGCGTGGGCGCGTGAGGCGACGGTTCCGGCCGGAGGAGACCGGGGCCCGCCGCCACCTCGTCGGGGCGGGGGGCTGACCGTGCCCGTCCTGTGCGTCGTCGCCTCCGTGCTGCTCCAGGCGGGCGTGTACGGGTTCGTGTCCGGCACCCTGGACTCCGGCTACAGCCTCGCCCTGTCCTGTGCCGGGTTCGCCTCCGCCGCCGTGCTGTTCAACGCGGTGCTGCTGGTCCGCCGGCCGCGTGGCGCGGCACGGGGCGCGGCACGGGGCGCGGCCGTTCCGGGCCGCGCAGGGCGTGCTCCCGGGCTGATGCTGGCGCTGAACGCCGTCACGGCCGCCACCTTCCTCAGCTTCTACGCCGGCCTGACCTGGGTTCCGGCGACGGCGGCGACCGGGGTCGAGACCGCCGTCGGGCCGGTCGTGCTCGCGCTGTTCGGCCTGGCCGGCCATGCCCCCCGTGCCTCGGGGAGGGGCTGGTGCGCCGCCGGCCTGCTGGTGCTCCTCGGAGTCGCCGTCGCGCACCGGATCACCGCGGACGCCGGGTTGGGGCCGGGCCTGGTCGCGGGGCTCGCCCTGGTCGTGGTCGCGGGCTGCGGAGCGCCCGTGATCGCCCTGCTCTCCGTCGAGTTGGGGCGGCGCGGCGTCGATCCGGTGTACGTCACCGCGCATCGCTTCCACCTCACCTACCTGCTCGGCGGGGTGCTGCTGCTCGCCGTGGGAGGGCCCGGCGGGGACTGGGCCGGGCGGCTGCCGGGGACGATGCTCACCGGCGTTCTCGCGGTGACGCTGCCGCTGTACTGGTTGCAGTCCGGTCTGCAACGGACCGATCCGATGGTGGCGACGGTGCTGCTCACCACCCTGCCGGGTGCGACCTACCTCGCGGAGTGCGCCTTCCACGGTTCCTTCGACGCCGTCGCCCTGGCCCTGATCTGTGTGCTGGTCGCCGTCGCCGTGGGGTACGTGCGGGCCTCGGCGCGGGCGGAGTCCGGCCCGGCCGCGGCACGGCCGCCTCGCACGATCCGGAGGTGACCTGACCGGGCCCGACCTGACCGGGCCCGACCCGACCGGACCGGGACAGGACGGCGTTCGCGGACCGCGAGCGTCCCTCCGGGCCGGCCGGACGTCTGGTGACTGCGGTCACCACCGTGCGGCCGGCACGGAGATCCGGGTCAGCGCCCGGAGCGGTTGACGGCGGACAGGACGGCGTGGACGGAGGCGGTGAGCACCGAGGTGTCCAGGCCGGCGCCCCATCGGGTCACGTCGCCGACCCGGCACCGGGCGTAGGCGACGGCCGGGCTGTTCGGCCCGGTGGCGGTGGAGTGCTCCGTGTATCCGAGGATGTCGACGGCGACTTTGATGCCGGCCAAGGCGTCGGCGAAGGCGGACAGAGGTCCGTTGCCGGCCCCCTCGCAGCGCGCTTCGCGCCCGTCGGTGAGCAGGGTGCAGGTGAACCGGTGCTTGCCGGGCGTGAGTTCGGCGGTGGTCCAGGACTTCAGGGTGACCGGGCCGTCCAGGCCAGGAGCGAGGTAGGTGGCGCGGAACAGGTCCCACAGCTTCTTGTGCGACAGTTCCTCGCCGGTCGCGTCGGTCACCTCCTGCACCGTGCGGGAGAAGTCCGGACGCATGGCGCGGGGCAGGTCCAGGCCGTGGTGGATCTGGAGCAGGTGGGCGATTCCGCCCTTGCCGGACTGCGAGTTGATGCGGATGACCTCCTCGTAGGTGCGTCCGATGTCACCCGGGTCGATGGGCAGGTAGGGCACCGCCCAGGGCGCCTGGTCGGCCGGGACGCCGAGTTCGGCCGCCTGCTTGGCGTGGTGGGCCAGGCCCTTGGAGATCGCGTCCTGGTGGGTGCCGGAGAAGGCGGTGTGGACGAGGTCGCCGCCGTAGGGGTGGCGCGGGTGGACCGGCAGCCGGTTGCAGTGCTGCACGACCTCGCGCACCGCGTCGATGTCGGAGAAGTCGATCATCGGGTTGACGCCCTGCGCGTACAGGTTCAGAGCCAGGCTCACCAGGTCGACGTTGCCGGTGCGCTCCCCGTTGCCGAACAGGCAGCCCTCGACGCGTTGCGCGCCCGCCAGGACGGCGAGTTCGGCGCAGGCGACGCCGGTGCCGCGGTCGTTGTGCGGGTGCACCGAGAGGATCACGGCGTCGCGGCGTGCGAGGTGGCGGTCCATGTACTCGATCTGGTCCGCGTACACGTTGGGGGTGGCGATCTCGACGGTCGCCGGCAGGTTGTGCACCACGGGCCTGCCGGGGTCGGCGTCCCACAGCTCGGTCAGGCCGTTGCACACCTCCAGGACGAAGTCCGGCTCGGTGAGGTTGAAGACCTCGGGCGAGAACTCGAACCGGATGTCGGCGTGCGGGTGTTCCTCGGCGCGGCGCATCAGGTGGGTGGCGGCCTCGTGGATCAGGGCGTGCACCTCGGCGCGGGAGCGGCCCAGCACGACGTCCCGCCAGGCGGGAGCGGTGGCGGTGTAGAGGTGGACGAGGGCGCGGGGCAGCCCCGCGACGGAGGCGATGGTCCGGTCGATCAGGTCCATGCGCGCCGGGGTGAACACGGAGACGGTCACGTCGTCGGGCACGGCGTCCTCGGTGACCAGGTGCCGGACGAAGTCGAAGTCGGTCCGGCTGGCGGAGGGGTAGCCGACCTCGATCTCCTTGTAGCCCATGGTGACCAGGAGGTCGAACATCCGGCGCTTGCGTTCGGTGTCCATCGGTTCGGCCAGCGCCTGGTTGCCGTCCCTCAGGTCCACGGGCACCCACAGCGGGGCGCGTTCCAGCCTGCGTGAGGGCCAGGTGCGGTCCGTCAGCGGCAGGGGGACGCGCTCTTCCGCGGGCCGGTAACGGTGGTGTGGCATCGCGCTCGGACGCTGAGGGTTCCAGCGGGGTGCGTCCGCGGGGAGGTCGCCGTCGGGGGTACGCAGGGTGGGGAACGCCGTGCCGGTCGGGAGGGGGCTGGGAGTCATCGGTACAGTGCTTCCTTCGGTCGGCCGTTGGAGACCGGCTCAGCCCTGAACCCCGCCGCGGGGTGCCGGTCCTGGGTCAGGCCCCGCAGCGGCAGCCGAGGAGAAGAAACTCGCGCAGCGACATGCGAGTACCGTAGCGACAACTCAGGTCCTCAGACAACCTGAGAGGTACAGGAAGGTTCGAGCCCGTGTCACCAGGCGCCCTGCGTCCGTCCCCTCTGGTCGAACAGGCCACGGCCTACCTGCGCGAACAGATCACCAGCGGCGAATGGCCGGTGGGGACCAGGCTCCCGGGCGAGACCGCCCTGGCCAAGTCCCTCGGAGTGGGGCGCTCCACCGTCCGCGAGGCCCTGCGGGCCCTGGCGGGCGCGGGGCTGGTCCGGGCGCGCCAGGGCTCGGGGGTGTTCGTCATCGCGTCCACGCCCGAGGAGGACTGGTCCACGCAGCTCCGGCAGGCGGCCATCACCGACGTCTACGAGGTGCGCGCGCTCGTGGAGGCGGAGGCCGCGCAACTGGCGGCGCGGCGCCGCACCGACGAGGACGTGGCGGCTCTGCGGGAGGCGCTGGAAGCCCGCCGGACCGCCGGAACGCTCGGTGACGCCGCTTTCGTCAAGGCCGACATCGCGCTGCACGAAGCGGTGGTCGCTGCGGCACACAACCCCGTACTGACCGGTCTTTTCCGCAATTTCGTGCCCGTCCTCGAACAACGGCTACTGGACCTTGTGCAGTTGCTGGACCTGCGCGCTGAAGATCCGCACCACGGCGACGCGGGCCACGCCGCGCTGGTGACCGCGGTGGTGGAGGGCGACGCCGAGGCCGCCGGAGCCGCACTGCGCGGGGAACTGGACGCGACGCTCGCCTTGTTGCGCTCCGTGTGAAGGCACCGGTGCGGCGCGCGACGAACTCCTGGACGTCCTCCGCGCGTTCGCCGTCGGCCGCCGGACCGTCACGGCGACGGAGGACGGGGAACAGCGCCAAGCGCCCGGCTCCAGTCGGAACGTCCGGACGCGTGAGGGCGGCACGCCGTCGGCCGTGGGCGGCATGCCGCACCGGCCGTGGAGGTGCGGTAGGCAGGCCGTCGTTGCACGCCCATGGCCCGTCCATGGCCGAGCCGGCACGTCCCGCCGACCGTGACGCGGGCGGAGGTTGACTGTGGGCAAGGGGCGCTCGAAGATCACTGCGACAGCGAACAGGGCCGGGAGGACCATGCGCATGGCGGGTGGACAGGCGGGCGCGGCGGACGACGGGCCGCCGATACGCGTCGTCGTGGAGGACGCCGAGGAACGGAGCCTCCGCCGGGAGCTGCGCGACGGTGAGCTGTGCCCGCCGTCCAAGGGCCCCGGGGACCGACGGACGTGGCGTTTTCGGTGGGGGCTCGCGGTGGAGGCTCACGAGGACGCCTCGGTCTGGCGGCCTCTGGCCGGCGCGGACGGGGAACCGTCGCGTCCGCTGCCCGGCCTGCCGGAAGCCAGGAAGCAGTGGGACGCGGACCACCTGGGGGTGAGTGACGACGGCACGGTGGTGGCGGTCGCCCGCTGCCAGGAGTTCCTGACCGAACCGGAGGGGGCGGCAACGCCGGTGGACTGGGACGAGCTGTACCTGCTGCCTCCCGGCGCCTCCTCCTGGCAGCACCTGCCCACGCCCGGGACGGTTCGCCTGTGGGGCACGGTCGGACGGGAGGCCGGGGCTCTGCTCCTGGCCGGTGTGGTACGTGAGCGGAAGCAGGCGCGCACCGGGACGAGACCGGCCCTGTTCGCGCTGCGGACGGCCGACCGGCAGCTCACAGAGGTGCCCGTGGGCGAGTTCCGCGAACGGCGGCACTGGCGCGACCCGCTGCGCCTCTACCGCTACCGCCCGGAGTGGGCCGTGCCCCGCGTCGGTGACCTCCACCTGCGGGACGGTCTGCTCGCATACAGCGGTTCCACCGAGACCGTCGACCTCTACGTCTGGGACGACATCCACCGGCTGTACGTGATCGACCTGCGCGGGGGAGAGGCATCCACGGCGCAGCTGGGGCTCGGCCGCAAGGTGCTGGATCTGCGGGTCGGCGCGGACCGCGTGGTCCGCGCCGTGACCGACCGGCACCTGTACCTCCATCGGCCCGGCCGCGGCTGGCGGCGCAAGCGGCTGAGGCCGTTGCTCGGCCGGCTCGTCGAGGTGCACGGGCGGCCCGACGTGCGCTCGGTGAGCATCACGGACGATCAGATCCTGGTCTCCCTCCGCGGCGCCGTCGTCTCCCTCGCGCTCGACGGAACGCCGGGCGAGGTGGTGTACCGCTGGCCCGAGGAGGTTCGGGACCTCCGGCTCCTCGAGGGGCAACCGGACTGACGGGAGCCGGGGCCGGGGCCGGCGACGGCGACCGGCGAGCCCGGCCCGGTGGCGACATGCCGGCCTGGGACACGCGTCGTGGGGACGGGGGTTCCCACTTGCATACAAGCGCTTCACCGGTTGGTACGGTGCCGGATCGATCGATGACTTCCTCGAGGTCATTGAACCGGAGCATCGGGGACGTTCCCACCCTGGACGTGACGGCATGTCCGTCGAGGCGCGGCGATGCCGAACGCGCGTGGGAGCGCGCGAAGGGCGACGACCTCCAGGGCACGAAGCCCGGGCTGATCGCCTGGGGCATCGACTCCGCCGCGGACATCCTGTGCCGGGACACCTCGTCCGAGGACCCCGACAGGCGGCCGGTGCTTGTATGCAACAGGAACAACGACGGCTGGCAGCGCTACGACTGCGGCATGGTGGAGTTTCTGGTGAGGCTCCTCACCGCGGACCTCGGCCGTTGCCCAGCCAGGAGACCTGTCGCTGAGCCGCGTGCGTCGGCGAGGTCTCCGGCAAGCGCCCCTGCGCCGGGCGAGCGCGGAGAGAGGGGCCCGTTCCGGCTGGGTGGCCTTGGGGCCATGATCCGTCGGCACATCAGAATCAGCCACGCGAAGTCGCGGGTGCTCAGCAGGTGGATCACGCGTTACGTGCACGAGACCCGGTCGTGCCGGATGCCCAGCAGTCCCATTCCCCGAGATCAGCCCCGGGTGAAAGGGCTTTGCATTGCTGCGCCAGGCCACAGCCGCGTCTTCCGGTACAGGGAAAGATTCTGGCCCCCTGGCCCACCGGGGATTCGCTGCTCGCCGCCCGCACCTGCAACCAACTTGGTTTGCTTCATTGACATTTCCTTGAAACGCCGTAACTCTGGGAGCGCTCCCATAGTTGTTTCATCTGGAAGGAGTTCCCCCCACATGCGTAACCTGAGTCGATTAGCCGGGCGTTCCCGGTCGGCTTTCCACCGGCCTCTCCAGGCCTTCGTCATGCTGTTCGCCGTGGTCGCCGGCGCACTGGCCTGGTCAGCCCCCGCCCAGGCCCACGGCACCATCGTCGGTCCCGCCACCCGCGCGTACCAGTGCTGGCAGAAGTGGGGTAGCAGCCACACGAACCCGGCCATGCAGACCGAAGACCCCATGTGTTACCAGGCCTTCCAGGCCAACCCCGACACCATGTGGAACTGGATGAGCGCGCTTCGCGACGGCCTCGGGGGCCAGTTCCAGGCGAAGACCCCCGACGGAACGCTCTGCAGCAACAACCTCTCCAGGAACGCCAGCCTGAACAAGCCCGGCAACTGGAAGACGACCACCGTCGGCAACAACTTCTCGGTCCAGCTGTACGACCAGGCGTCGCACGGTGCGGACTACTTCAAGGTCTACGTGAGCAAGCAGGGGTTCAACCCCAAGACCCAGACCCTGGGCTGGGGCAACCTCGACTACATCACGCAGACCGGCCGCTACGCCCCGGCACAGAACATCACGTTCAACGTCAACACCTCGGGCTACAGCGGACACCACGTCGTGTTCGTGATCTGGCAGGCCTCGCACCTCGACCAGGCCTACATGTGGTGCAGCGACGTGAACTTCGGCTGAGCCGGAGCGCGCCGCACACGGCACCGGTCTCCGCCGGGCGCCGGTAACCCGCCGCCCGGCCGACCGAGCTCCGTCGGGGCAGGGGACCCATGCGGTCACCTGCCCCGGCGGGGCTCCCGCCGCTCCCGGTGTGAACGCGCCCCATCGCACGGCAGTCGCACGCCGGCCGGCCCCCACCGTCTCGTCGTGCGACTTCGGCACGCAACCGCCATGGAGACTCCTCGGGACCGTCAGCCCACCGGGGCGTGTCCCGTGGCCTTGCTCGCTTGCCCTGCCAGGCCTTCCCCGGCCGCCCGTCAACTCCGCGATACCTCATGCCCAGGATGAACCCTCCTCCCGGAACACTCCTCACCCACCCGGGTTCGACCGCAGGAGCGTCCTGACCCGCGCAGGTGGCCCGACCTGGCCGCCGACGCCGGGTCACTGCTGTTGTCCCGCACCGCCCGCACCGCCCGCACCGCCCGCACCGCCCGCACCGACCCCACCGCCCACGCCGCCCGAGGCGATCACCACGCCGCTGACCGGCATGCGGGGCGGCTGTCGGAATGCCCTCGCAGTGCATCGGCCTTCAGGCCGGTGGTGAGGCGAATCCGACGGTGGCGACCGTGCACGTGGGCATTCGCAGCAGCAGGTGTGGGTGCTTCCGGGGGAGCGGGCGGACGGTCATGAGGAATGTCCGGCAACTCGATCCACCGTCACCCCGTCGAAACGAGGCCCCCCATGAACCGAAACCGAGTTACCGTCCGCGCTGTCGCTGTGGCCCTGCTCGCCGCCGGGTTGGCCGCCGGTCCGGCGGTCGCCGCCCCCGCGCCCGCGGAGGCGAAGGCGCGCGTCGGCGCCGACTGGGACACTCAGTCGATCGTCTTCACCGCCGCTGACGGGCAGGCCAACGACCTCCAGATCTTCTCCATGTACACCGCTGACGGTGTCCGGCGGATCGGCTTCACCGACGTGGTCCCGCTCGAACCGGGCGACCACTGTGCGTACTCCAGAGAAGGCGAGACCACGTCCGTCACCTGTGAACTGCCCGTCGACGGCCCCCGGCCCGACAGGATCGACGTCTCCCTCGGCGACGGCGACGACACGATCTCCGCCTTCGACCCCGGGATGGGCACCGTCAGCGGCGGCCCCGGCGATGACGAACTGCACGCCCACACCGCCCGGAAGGTGCTGGGTGATGCGGGCAACGACATGGTCATGGGAGCCGCGGCCCTGTACGGCGGCGACGGCATGGACGAGCTGATGGGTGACCACGCCAACCAGCAGATGTGGGGCGGCCCGGGCGACGACATGATCCATGGGTACGGCGGGGACGACATCGTGTACGCCGGCCAGGGCGACGACCACGCCATGGGCGGGGACGGCCGGGACATCATCCTCGGCGGACCAGGCAGTGACACGCTGGAGGGCGAGGGCGACAACGACCTGATCCTCGGTGGCTCAGGGAAGGACGTCCTCAAGGGCGGACCGGGCCGCAACATCGTCCTCCCGTAGGCGCGCCTCCGGACCGAAAGGCTCTGGCTCCGCGGCACCGGCCTGGTGAGTCCATGCCGGTGCCGCGCGGAGGACGAGGCCTGTCGATGCGCGATGCGCGGACAGGCCCCGTCGAGCCCCCTGCGCGGCTCGGAAACCGTTGCTGCAGGTCGAGCCGGGCCTCACGGCAACGAGTGGGCCTTGGGGGTTCCCCCGCCTGCGCGCCAGGCGGATCGATCGGTATGGGCGACCGTCACTGCACGTCGGGAAGCTCCGGCAGGGCGAGCCAGTCCGACCAGGAGATCTCCCGGCCGATGAAGCGCGGCTGTTCGAGAGGCCAATCGGCGGCGATCCAACGCGGCACCAGTGCGTCGAGGTCCTGCTCGAGCTTGCTGCCCACCAGCTCGTCCACCACCCACCAGGAGATCTCGGCATCGGCACCGGCCCTCTCCGGTGGGTCGATGTAGACGCAGCCGAGCAGAGCTGTCTCAGCCGCGTCGAACAGCGCGTAGTTGAAGGACTGGTGGGCGGCGATCTCCTTCTCGTGCCGCAGCAGATCGGCCTGGTCGGCCTCGTAGGTCATGGTGGCCGCGGGCCAGCCCCAGGCCGGGCCGTAGATGCTCCACAGCCGCTCGCGCGAACCCATCACTGCCGGGTAGTCGAGCGGTGTGTCCGCCTCGCGGATCGGCCGCAGGTGATGACCACCGTCCGGCAGCGGTACCAGGACGGGATGGACGAAGTCATCGGGAAGCCAGCTCATGGCGCCCGACCGTAGCAGCGCGCGGCATACCGCTCCCCTGAATTTCTCGTGTGCGCGGGCAGGCCGCTCTCATGCCGGGCCGAGCCCGCGACCACCCGGCCGAGGCCCGCCGGCCTCCGGGCGTCGGGAACCGAGAAGGTGCGTCCGGTCATCGCTGTGGCCGCCTCACCCCGGGGACACCGATCCGGGCCGGCGGACGAGAGCCTTACGGGCACGTACTCCGCGAAACAGGCCCGGTGGCTCCTCCGAGGAGTTCGCAGAAAGGCGTCCGGCCTGCGACAGCGCAGGTCGGACGCCTGTTCTGCGGCACCGTTGGGCGCGCCCCCGACATACTCGAACCCGTGGGCCGCGCCGCGCCGGTGGGCCCTCCGGCCCCGGCTACACCGTTTCGATGTCCGGGGTACGCACCCGCAGACGGAACTCCAGGGCCGTTGCCGCCGCCTTCGCCGCGCGCACCGCCTCGTCCTCCGTCGGGGCCAGGGCGCGCGCGTACGCGATGCGCGACTCCGAACTCTCCAGGGCGCCCACCTCCGCACCCGGGCGGGCCATCGGCTCGACCTCCGTCACACCGGATAAGGCGCGGGCCTCCTCCAGACCCATGATCTCCTCCAGCGTGCCGGGCGCTGCAACCGAGGCGAACCAGATGGCCGAGCAGCCCCGGCCGCTCGCCTCGGCGAGACGCGCCCGTATGCCGGGCAGCACCTTCTCGCCCAGCGCCTGGCGTGCCGTGCAGTCGTCGATGTCGACGCCGGTCGCCTCCAAGGCCAGCGTCGGGATCATGTCGCCGCCCATGCGGATGTGCGTCTCGATCACCCGGGGACCGGTCGGCGTGAGGACGACCTCGGTGTGCGAGGGGCCGAACTCGATGCCCACGGCCTCCAGGACGGTCGTCACGTACGCCTCGATCTCCGCCCTCGTGTCCGCCGGGACGTCGGCCGGTGAGACGTGTCCCAGTTCCACGAACGTCGCCGGGTCGGAGTACTTGCGTGTCACCGCGATCATCACGTGCTCGCCGCCCTCGGAGAAGGCCTCCACGCTGAACTGCGGGCCCGTCAGGAACTCCTCCACCAGGACGCCTGCGCTGGTCAGGCCCAGGTAGCTGCCGGCGGCGAGCTCGAACGCGCTGGCCAGGTCGCTCTCGCCGGACACCTTGGCGACGCCCGCGCTGCCGGAGCTGGACACCGGCTTCACCACGCAGGGGCCGCCCGCGGCGCGGACGAAGTCACGCAGTGCGGCCAGGTCGCCGACGCGGGCGGCGGCCGTCGTGTCCACGCCGCGCTCGGCGAGCCGGGCCCGCATGGCGGCCTTGTCGTGGACGAGGGTGACCGTCTCCGCGCTGTGGGCCTGCAGCCCGAGTGCCTCCGCGATGGCCGCGTACCGCCCCTGGTCGCGTTCCCCGAAGGTGCCGATCCGGGTGAACGGGTCGACGGCGTGTGCGGCTGCCGCGAGGGCGATCCACTCGTCGTCCGGGGCGTCGCCGCGGACGCCGATGACCCGGGCGTTCGCGCCCGGGTCCTGGACCTTGCCTATGTAGTCGAGGTGGCAGATCACCGTGGTGCGGGTGCCGGGCAGGGCGGCGCGCAGTCGTGCCGGGAAGTCACGACCCGTACCCACGACGAGGACGTGCTCGGGTGGCGACGCCGAAGACGTGGAAGCGTCCGTGGACGCGGAGGTCGGTGCGGACATGCCTGTGTTCCTCTCAGATGGTTCGGCGGGCGCGTCAGGTCCACGCCGTGTCGGCGTGCCACCGGTCGATCGCCTCGGCCGGTCGCGCACGGGCCTCGTCGGCGGACCGCGCGGTGACGAAGTTGCTGCCCGACGCGTCCGATACGTGCTCCCCCCTGGCGTCGCGCACCGGGCTCCAGGAGCGTATCCACCTCCGCCCCCGGTACGGGGCCGGATCGCGCCGGAGGGACGAACTCGCCATGGACACCGAGGGGCCGCGCGCTTCGCCCGGTTCGGCCGGGGCCTGAACGCCGCCGCGCGGTGACACCGTCAGCCGACCGAGGCCACCGCCTTCCGCGACGAGCGGTTCACGGACAAGTGGCGTCCGGCGTTCCGCACACTGAGCCGGAGAGCCGGAGAGCCGGAGAGCCGGAGAGCCGGAGAGCCGGAGAGCCGGAGAGCCGGAGAGCCGGAGAGCCGGAGAGCCGGAGAGCCGGAGAGCCGGAGAGCCGGAGAGCCGGACGCCGGCGGAGGAGTACCCCGTCGCCCAGGCCGGGATGCGGACTCAGAGCTGCTCGAGGTCTGGAAGACGGCGTCTCGACCGACCCCGGACCGAAGTTCACCTTGCAGGCAGGTCGTCCCACCCAGCGAGAGCGGCCCGTGTCGACGTCGACGTGGAGCGTTGGGGCCGGCAGAAGGAACTCTCGACGGCTTTGGCCGAGGAACCGCGCTGCGAGGAGGGCCATGACCGGGCGCCGTTCCTCCACGCGGCGGGGGCCGAGGCCCGTTTGTCGAGGGCGCGGACGAGGAAGGACCTGTCAGGGTGACGCCGAGGCCGCGCCGCCGGACACACAGCGTGCGCCGTCGGAGTGCCTTCCCGGTTCGGTGTCGCCCGGTTCACCGTCCAGGGCCTGTACCACCAGGGTGAAACACATCACCGTCCGCCTTCGTTGGCCCGCACCGGTGCGGCCGGTAGGTTCCAGCGATCAAAGGGAGGGTGCCGTACACCCTCCTCGCACGCAGATCACCCTCATGCCCTCTTCCGACGAGAGATACAGGACATGTCTGCCCAAGAACCCACCCACCGTCATCCCCAGCGCATAGGCGTTGTGGTCGAGTCCGTCCACGGGGAGACACGGGTCGCGGCGACCCCCACGACCGTGCGTTCGCTGCTGAAGCTCGGATACGAGGTCGTCGTCGAACCTGGGGCCGGTGAGGCCTCCGGATTCGCCGATCAGGCGTACGCCGAGGCCGGCGCCGACATCGGCGAGGCATGGGACGCGGATGTCGTCCTGAAGGTGAACGCCCCCTCCGAGCCGGAGATCGCCCGGCTGCGGCCGGGCGCCACCGTCGTGGGTCTGCTGACCCCGGCGCAGAAGCCCGAGCTGCTGCAGGTGTTGTCCGCCGCCGGTGTGACCGCGCTCGCCCTCGATGTGGTGCCGCGCATCTCCCGCGCGCAGTCGATGGACGTGCTGTCCTCGATGGCGAACATCGCCGGATACCGCGCGGTCATCGAGGCCGCCCACGTCTTCGGACGGTTCTTCACCGGCCAGGTCACCGCGGCGGGCAAGGTGCCGCCGGCGAAGGTTCTGGTGGCGGGCGCGGGCGTGGCCGGTCTCGCGGCGATCGGCGCGGCGTCCAGCCTCGGCGCGATCGTGCGCGCCACCGACCCCCGGCCGGAGGTCGCGGACCAGGTCAAGTCACTGGGCGGCGAGTACCTCGCGGTGAACGTGGACCAGGAGGCGAGCACCGACGGCTACGCCAAGGCGACCTCCGCCGACTACGACCGCGCCGCCGCCGAGCTCTACCACGAGCAGGCCGGCGACGTGGACATCGTGATCACCACCGCGCTGATCCCGGGACGGCCGGCGCCGCGCCTGCTGACGGCCGAGGACGTGGCCGTCATGAACCCGGGCAGTGTCGTCGTCGACATGGCGGCCGCCCAGGGCGGCAACGTCGAGGGCACGGTGCCGGGGCGGGCGGTGGTGACCGACAACGGCGTCACCCTCCTCGGCTACACCGACCTGGCTTCCCGGTTGCCCGCCCAGGCCTCACAGCTGTTCGGCACCAACGTGCTGAACCTGGTCAAGCTGCTCACGCCCGGCAAGGACGGGCAGATGTCGATCGACTTCGACGACGTGGTGCAGCGGGCCGTGACCGTGGTCCGTGACGGCGACGTCACCTGGCCGCCCCCGCCCGTCGCGGTGTCGGCCGCCCCGGCCGCGCAGCCCGCGGCCGCCCCCACCGATGCGGGGAAGGAACCGTCCCGGCCCTCGCGCGCGGGACGCTTCGGCCTGATCGGGCTCGGCATGCTGGCCATGTTCCTGCTGGTGGCCCTCGCTCCCGCCCAACTCGCCCAGAACTTCACGGTGTTCACGCTGGCCGTGGTGATCGGCTATTACGTCATCGGGAAGGTGCACCACGCGCTGCACACGCCGCTCATGTCGGTGACCAACGCGATCTCCGGAATCATCGTGGTCGGCGCCCTGCTCCAGATCGGCAACGAGAGCACCATCGTCACCGTCCTGTCCTTCACGGCGATCCTGCTGACGAGCGTCAACATCTTCGGTGGCTTCGCCGTCACCCGCCGCATGCTCTCCATGTTCTCGAAAGGCTGAGCCGAGATGACCTCCCTGACGGCCTCTCACGCGGCGGATCTGGTCGCCGCCCTGCTGTTCATCCTCAGCCTGGCCGGGCTGTCCCAGCACCGCACGTCGCGAGCCGGCGTCGTGTACGGCATCGCCGGCATGGCGCTCGCGCTGGTCGCCACGGCCGTGGTGGCGGCGCAGTCCGGCACCGCCCGCGCGGTCGCGCTGATCGTGCCCGCGATGCTGCTCGGCGCGGTGATCGGCCTGTGGCAGGCGCGCCGGGTCGAGATGACGCAGATGCCCGAACTGATCGCGGTGTTGCACAGCTTCGTCGGCCTGGCCGCGGTGTTCGTGGGCTGGAACAGCTACCTGGAGGCGGAGTCCGACGACAGGGCGCGCCAGGCCTTGGCCGACGCCGGCCTGCTGGGCATCCACCATGCCGAGGTGTTCATCGGCATCTTCATCGGCGCGGTCACCTTCACCGGCTCGATCGTCGCGTACCTGAAGCTGTCGGCGCGGATCAACTCCCGTCCGCTGGTGCTGCCGGGCAAGAACGCGCTCAACCTGGGCGCGCTCGGCGTCTTCGTGCTGCTCACCGTCTGGTTCGTGATCAGCCCGAGCCTGGCGCTGATGATCGCCGTGACGGTGCTGGCGCTGGCCCTCGGCTGGCACCTCGTCGCCTCGATCGGCGGCGGCGACATGCCCGTCGTCGTCTCCATGCTCAACAGCTACTCGGGCTGGGCGGCGGCCGCGGCGGGATTCCTGCTCGACAACGACCTGCTCATCGTCACCGGCGCGCTGGTCGGCTCCTCCGGCGCCTACCTGTCCTACATCATGTGCAAGGCCATGAACCGTTCCTTCCTCTCCGTCATCGCGGGCGGGTTCGGCATCGAGGCGCCGTCCGGCGGGGGCGAGGAGCAGGGCGAGCACCGCGAGACGCGCGCCGAGGAGGTGGCCGAGGCGCTGGCGCAGGCCCGCTCGGTGATCATCACCCCGGGCTACGGCATGGCCGTCGCCCAGGCCCAGCACCCGGTTGCCGAACTGACGCGCCGACTGCGGGACCGGGGTGTCCAGGTGCGCTTCGGCGTGCACCCCGTCGCCGGTCGTCTGCCGGGACACATGAACGTGCTGCTGGCCGAGGCGAAGGTGCCGTACGACGTCGTCCTGGAGATGGACGAGATCAACGACGACTTCGCCGACACGTCCGTGGTGCTGGTCATCGGCGCCAACGACACCGTCAATCCAGCGGCGTTGGACGATCCGGCCAGCCCGATCGCGGGCATGCCGGTGCTGCGGGTCTGGGACGCGGAGCAGGTCATCGTCTTCAAGCGGTCCATGGCCTCCGGCTACGCGGGCGTGCAGAACCCGCTGTTCTTCCGCGAGAACAGCAGCATGCTCTTCGGCGACGCCAAGCAGAGCGTCGAGGAGATCCTGCGCGCGCTCGGCGACGGCCCGCGCCGGGCGGCCCCGAGCCGGACGGCCGGCGACGACGGCGGGCTGGCGACGGTCCGCCGGTGAGCTGAGGCCGTATCCGTCGGCGGTGGGCGGCGACCTTGTCGGGGAGAGGCGCACGCACTCGCACGTCTGTCGTGGCAGGGCCCGGTGGCGTCCAGCCACCGGGCCTGCCACGACGTGACCGCCGCGTTCGGGCCGCGTCCGGGGAGCAGCGACCGCGACGTGGGGATGCCTCTTCCCTGCCTGAGGGGAGCGGACTGCTCGCAGCCGGAACGCTGGACGGAAGGCTGATCACGCGTCGGCTGCTCCGAGGTCGAGCGTGAGCGCTTCGGGCATCGTTCCGCGCACGAACCCGTCAGCCGCCAGTCGGTTGAGGACTTCCGCCGGAGTGAAGCTCCAGCCGACGAGGCGCGGGCCGCTCCAATTGATGCCGATCATGAGTCCGTCCCGAGCGGCTTCGGGCAGTACGCGGTCGCGCCAGCTTTCCAGGGACAGGGAGTCGGCCCGTAGCCCATGCCCCCAGATCTTCGCCGCCCTCTCTGCACGGGCCGAGGTCGACCAGAAGGGTAGGCTCCGAGTGCCGTCCTCGGAGAGGGAAGTCGGACTCCCGTTGTCGTCCCTGACAAGCCAGACCCTGTGGTTCCGGCGAGCGTCCCGAAAGAACTCTGCCGCTTGTGCGCCGCTTTGCGTCATGACCGCCGAGCCTAGCGTTCCCATCGCTCAGCTTCTTCAGCGTTGCCGCCCCAGGACGGATGACCAACGCGGCTCGCCCCGCCGGTCGGCGGTGCCGACCGGCAGGCCCTGCGGCGGGGGCCACACTCGTGGGTTCAGCGACGAGCCCGGCGCTTCAGGGTGCGCGCGTAGTCCTGGAAGCGGGCCTTGGCGATGACGGACCGGTCGGGGGTACGCAGCACGATGCCTTCCGGGGTGCCGCCGGCTCCGTCGTCGAGGGCGACCCGGGTGGCGGGCAGACGCTCGGCGAGGAAGGTGGCCATGCCGTCGACGGATGCGGGGAGTTCGTCGCCGGGGAGCGTCGTGAGGCGGGGGACGAGGGGGATGCCGTTGGTGGCAGCCACCTCCTGGAGGGTGGCCTCGTCGCCGAAGTCCTGACCGCCGGCGTCACGCCAGGACGATATCTGTTCGAGACTCCGTTCGAGGACATCGGGCTGGAGGAACGCGACGTCGAACAGACGGTGGCCGACGCCGTTCCCGCCGGTGTACTGCTTGGCCGCGCCGCCGATCTTGCGGCCGTACACCTCGAGGAAGAACACGGTGACGCGGCCGCGCGCGTCGCGGGGCTCGAGCCGGTCGGCGAGCGGCTTCAGCTCGTCGACGATGCCGAGGGCGGGGTTGTGGACGCGGTCGCCCCTCGCGTGGAGCAGTTCCTCGCGCGAGCCGATGAAGTAGTCGCCGTCGGGGAGCAGGACGATCCGCCCGTTGGTGCCGTCGACCTTCTCGGTGAGGAGTACGTCACCCGTGAAGCGGGTCTGCTCTTCGAGGAGGTTGCCGTTCTTCGGGTCCAGGCGGTGGTAGGTGGGGATGCTCGGGTACTTCGTCGCGCTGTTGAGGGCGGCGAGGTCGGGTGCGGTCACGGCGGGTGGCTCCAGATCGGGTTGCGGGACGGACGTCCGCCGGTCGGCGCGCGGGCGAGGTCAGGTGCGCCCGCCCGGCGCGAGCATTGCGGTTCGCCGCCAGTGTCGGGCCGGCGGCGACCTGAGGGGAATCGATTATCCGCGTGGGAGACCGCATCGGGGATCTCGGGCCGGCCGCCAGGCCGGTGCTGGATCGACTGTCCGCGGTGGGCGGCACACTTCGGACGCGTGACGGACACCACAGCGTTCGGCCGGCAGGCGTCGCCGGGGAAGAAGCGGGGGCGGCGCCGATCCCTCTCGTCCTGCCTCTTGGCCCGGCCGGGCGATAGGGTCCACCTGTGCGTTGATCTTCCGGGCGGCGGCCACGTGCGGCCGCGGACGGTGCAGGGCGCCTCGTGACGGGGCGCCCCGACAGGCATACCCGTCATCACCACACCGGAGATCCACACCATGACCGCTCAGCAGCCGATCGCCTACGACGCGTTCGTCGAACTCGCCGTCGCCGACCCAGCCGTCCTCGGTCTCGTCCTCAAAGGCTCCCAGGCCCACGACGGCATGATCACCCCGCACTCCGACCACGATCTGTACGTGATCCTTGCCGACGGCGCCGAGACCGGCCTGACCCGGTTCGCGGGTCACCGCAGCGCAGGGCTCGACCTCGTCGTCGTCGCTCTCGCCCAGTTCCGCCGAGCGGATCTGCCCGGCTGGGAACGCTACGCCCTCGCCCGCGCCCGGGTCGTACTCGACCGGCTCGACGGAGGCATCGCCCGCATCCTTGCCGACTGCGCCAGGTTGGATGTCGACGAGGCGTTCCGGGAGGCCGGTGGATGGCTCGACGCGTACGCCAACTCCCTCTACCGCTCGGTCAAGAACCACCGGGACGGCCTGGCTCCGGCCGCCCGCCTCGACGCGGCCGACAGCATGCGGTCCCTGCTCGAGTTGCTCTTCGCCCTGCACCGCCGCCCCCGCCCCTACAACAAGTACCTGGAGTGGGAACTCGCCCGGTACCCACTGCCGGGCTGGGACACCGGCGTACTGCTGTGTGCCGTGGACCGGATCTCGGCAACAGGCGACGTCTCCCTGCAGCGGCAGCTGTTCACCCTGGTCGAGAAGGCGGCCCGAACAGCCGGTCACGGCGAGGTGCTGGACGCTTGGGGCGACGACCTCGACCTCATGCGGCCCCAGGAGGCAGACGGCGAAACACCCTGCACTCCGCCCTGGCCTCACGGAACCGGAGCCGCGCTGGACGGGTGCGCCTGCTCGGCCCGGTCCGCAGGGGTCGCACCGAGCTGACCGGCGCGACGCCGCCGTCGCCCGGCCCAGGCCGCCGGCCGGGAGATCCTGTTCGTCGAGTCAGCACCGCGACACCCGCGAAGTGCAGCGGGCGGGCGGGCGCCGTGGTGACGGCGGCGACGTACAGCATCAGCGGCGCCGCCTCGGCCGTGTCGCCGCCCTGGGGGCGAAGGCCCTCGTGGACGGCCGGCCGCAGCATCACGGCCGCGCCGATGAGGAAGGACCACAGCGTGAGGCCGAGGGCGTTCTCGCCGCTGCCGCGCCGTCCGGTCCACCGGCCCAGCAGCGTCCGGCCTCCTCGGCGCAGCGCACGCGGACGAGGCCGGATGCCACGGAACGGGAGGAGAGGGGGGACACGGCATCCCGACCGGTGCCCGTCCCCGTCTCCGTCCCCGTCCCCGTCCCCGTCACCGGGCCCACGGCCCGACGCCGGGCAGGGCGCCGGGAGAGCGTCAGTCGGTCACGCCGCGGTTTCTCGTCGGCCGGCGTACGGCGACCAGGGTGGCGTCGTCGTCGAGGCGGCCCGAGGTGTGGGCGGTGAGCGCCTTCACCAGCCGGTTCAGCAGGACGTGCGGGGGCGGCGGGGCGTCGTCGGCCGAAGTGCGCGCCAGCTGGTCCGCCCACGCCGAGAGGGGGAAGAAGTCGCCCTGCTTGTCCCTGGCTTCGGTGATGCCGTCGGTCACCAGGAGTACGGTCTCCTCCCGCTCCAGCCGGACGCGGTCGATCCGCGTCCGGGCGCCGGTCAGTGCGATCAGGCCCAGGGGAGGGTTGCGCTCCTGCGGAAGCTGACGCACTCCCTCGCGTCCGAACACGAGCGGCCCCTCGTGCCCGAAGTTGATCACGTCCGCGTGAGTCCCGTCCTCGAGGAAGGCGATGACGACGGCGGTGACGAACCGTGGCTCGTGGCCGCGGTCGTTCGCGGCCATGAGCGTGTTGTGGCGGCGCAGGCTGTTGTCCATCCGAGCGGCGATCACCGCGGGGTCGGCTTCGTTATACCCGGCTTCGCGGAAGGCGCCGACCACCGCTCCGGCTGTCGACAGAGCGGCCAGTCCCTTTCCCTGCACGTCACCGAGTACGAGTCTCGTGCCATGAGGGGTGGTCAGGATGTCGTAGAAGTCTCCGCCCATCCGGGACTCGGTGTCCGCCGGGAGATAGGCGGTGGCGGATTCCACGCCGCCCCAGCCGGGCGGGATGGGCCGTACGACGACCTGGCGGGCGGTGAGCAGCGCGTTCTGCAAGTGCGTCATGTACGTCCGGGTGCGGGAACGCAGCACCGCGACCAGCACGGCGAGGATCCCCACGCACAGATCGAGGAGGAAGCCGTTGAGCCGCGGGCCCGGATCCGACAGGGCGACGGGGACCAGCCGGTTCACCAGCAGGACCGCGCAGCCGAACAGCGCCGTCACCCGCACCGAGCACAGGGCTGCCGCCAGAAGGGGGGCCATCAGCAGCCAGTTGTCGGCGTCGGGGGAGGGCCAGGCCCAGACGCCGAGAACCACCACCGCGATCAGGAAGAGGCCAGGGACCAGCCACCCCCACCGCGCCAGGCGCAGGAGGAGAGGCCCTTGTGCGCCGTCACTCCCACCGATCTTGGTGATGGAGGAGCCAGTGGCTGACGATCGACTCATGGTCCGTAGTCTGGCGACCGCGCCGCCCCGAGAGCCGAAGCCGCGCGAGGGACGTCCGGACGGGCCCTCCTTCGCGGGTCCGGGCTCCGACGCAACGGTCAAGGCTGCCCGGGGCCGGGGCCGGGGCCTGCGGCCGGGCGAGGCGGGTGAACTCCCAGGGGGCGGCGAGTTGCGGGTGTGCTGACCCGGCCCACGAGTCCACCGGAGGCGGCGGTCGTCACCGCGACGGTCGCCGGGGAGTGATCATCCGCCGCCTGCCGATCGGCGCCGAACTTCTCGGGTGGCGTGCGCGCGCCGTCCCGGAACGCTGCGAGGCCGACCTGGAAATCGACCGCCGAACTCACGAAGAGGGCCGTCTCGTCGTGCGCGACGTAGAGCTTGCCACCGCCGCGGACGGTGTGCACGAGACAGACGCCGAGGCCGTCGGGGAGTTCGACGGCGCGCAGCACCGGGTCGTCCGTGAGCCGGGCGAAGAGGGCGCGGCCGACCGTGACCAGTCGGCCCTCGTCGGAGTCGGGGGCGACCGGGCCGGAACTGGGGAACCTCGTCATGGGTGCCTTCCTCGGACCTGTGTCCGCCGCAGCGGCACCCGGGTCGACTCGCGCGGGCGCGTCGGCCGGAGCCGTCTGCCCGGGCCACCGGTCACCTTCTCACCTTCCCCCGCGGGAGTCACCTTCCCCCGCGGGGGGTCCACCGAAGCCGCGCGCCGGGTGTCCGCGCACATGCCCTGCGGGCCGTCTCCGCGGAGAGCGGCGGTGCCGCCGGCACCTGCGGCACGGGAGGGTGATCGCGTTGTCCTATCTTGGCGTCCATGCAGTCCTACACAATCGGCCAGGCGGCGCGGCTGCTCGGAGTGAGTCCGGACACCGCGCGGCGGTGGGCGGACGCGGGCCGGGTGGCGACCCGTCGCGATGCGAGCGGCAAGCGGCTCGTCGACGGGAAGGACCTGGCCGCCTTCTGCGTGGAGCTCGCCAGGGAGACGGAGGGCGAGGAGGGCGGCTCCTACACCTCTGCCCGCAACGCCTTCCCCGGCATCGTCACCGCGGTGAAGCTCGGTGACGTCGCGGCACAGGTGGAGATCCAGGCCGGGCCGCACCGGCTGGTGTCGCTGCTGACGCGGGAGGCGGTGGAGGAACTGGGCCTCGAGGTCGGCATGGAGGCCACCGCACGGGTGAAGTCGACGAACGTCCACATCGACCGGGTCTGACCGTCCCGCCTCCCGCCGGGAGCCACGGGGGGAGTGGGCCGACAGCCCCATGCCTCAGAGGCGCGGGGCGTACCCGCCGTCCACCCGGATCCGCTCGATGCCGCTGACGTACCGCGCCCCACAACGGTCCTGGGGCAGTACGAGCTGCGGGCCGGCCCGGTCGAGCCTGGCGCCGTCGAACGTGACGGCCAGCAGGACGGGCGCCCTGCCGAAGTGCGGGTCGATCTCGGCCCAGGAGAGCAGGGCGTGATGGCCGTCGGTGCCGCGAACGGTGATCAGGAAACGCAGGCGGTCCTTGCGCCGTGCGCCGTCGAAGGCTGGCCCCGCGTCGGTGAGCACATCGCGCAGGAGCGGCCCGGTGTATGTGTGACGCCGGACTCCGCTGGTCGCGCACTCGAAGGCGACCTCGGCCCGTTGCTGCGGCCAGGCCAGCAGATCGGGCACCGTCAGCCGGGCAGGGTGTGACAGGTCGCCGTCGAGCGCGAACCCTGCCACCGGGCCGGTGGTCCCGACGGCGGGTTCTGGAGACTGGCTCACGTCTACCACCTCCCGGAGGAACGTACCCGTGCACGCCTGTGTATCAAACGCAGATGCCGGGTCGAGCGGCTATATCTATCGCATGCACGATCTGAAATGGGTGTTCCTCCTGGCAAGTGCGGTCAGTATGATCGGCGTGTGCACGCGGGGTGGCGGTCGATTCCCGGTCCGGCCCTCGCCTGTTCCGTGGAGTTGCGCGGTCGCTGTGACCGAGCCTGCCCATGCGCTCGTCGAGAGCCGGTCCGTGGAGGACCGGGACCAGGACCATGACCAGGACCAGGACCACAAGGAGTCGACCCGTGAAGATGCGTCATGCCGACCGGACCCGTTGGACGCTGCGGGCGGCCGGTGCGGGCTGTGCCGCACTGTTGGCCCTGAGCGGCTGCGCGTCCTCCGACGACTCCCCGTCGGCCACCCCGGAGACCTCCGGGTCCGCCGCCCCGGCCAAGCTCTCCGGCGAGGTGACCGTCTTCGCGGCGGCCTCGCTCAAGGAAAGCTTCACCACGCTGGGCGAGGAATTCGAGAAGGTCCACCCCGGTACGAAGGTGACCTTCAGTTTCGGTGGCAGCGACGCCCTGGCCGCGAGCATCACGGGCGGTGCCCCGGCCGACGTCTTCGCCGCCGCCAGTCCCCGGACCATGCGGATCGTGACCGAAGCCGGGAGCATCTCCGGCGCACCCGCGACCTTCGTCCGCAACCAGTTGGAGATCGCCACCCTGCCGGGCAACCCGGAGAGGATCGACTCCCTCGAGGACCTGACCGGCCCCGATCTGAAGGTCGTGCTGTGCGACAGGACGGTGCCCTGCGGCGCCGCCGCGCAGAAGGCCCTGGAAGCCGGTGACGTCGAGCTCACCCCGGTCTCCTACGAGCAGGACGTCAAGGCCGCCCTCAACAAGGTGGTGCTCAACGAGGCGGACGCCGCCGTCGTCTACAAGACCGACGTGAAGGCCGCGGGCGACAAGGTGGCAGGGGTGGAGTTCCCGGAGTCGGCCGAGGCCGTCAACGACTACCCGATAGCCCTGCTCAAGGACGCCCCCAACGCCGCCGCAGCGAAGGCGTTCATCGCGCTGGTGCAGTCCGACGAAGGGCAGAAGGTGCTCACCGGGGCGGGCTTCCTCAACCCCTGACCCCGTCGGAAACCCTGACCCCGTCGGACCCCGGGGAGCGCGAACCGCGGGTGCCGGCCGAGCGCGTGCCGCCCGGTGAGTGCGCCGTGGTACGCGACGAGGCGGCGGTGAAAGAGGCCGATGTCCGCCTTGTTCGGAGCCCTCAGGCACGGGATTTTGGTGCTCAGCGGAACAAAGTGCCGACGATCGGAGGAGCATGAGAAGCAGACTCGGAATTCTCCTGGCCGCGGGCCTCGCTGCGACGGTCGGGTCCGTCGTCCCGGCCGCGGCGGCAGACCAGGCAGCCACGCCTTCCGCGGCTTCGGCCGCCTCCTTCTCCCTGACGAGCCTGACCATCACCAAGACCACTCTGTCCGACGGCGTGAGCAAGCAGGTCACCCTCCGGTGCGAACCCACCGGCGGGACCCATCCCACGGCCGAGGACGCGTGCACCAAGCTCATCGCCGTCGACGGACGGTTCGACAAGCTCCCGTACGTTCCGAATACCGGCTGCCCTCCCGTCTGGAGGCCCGTCACCGTCACCGTGACCGGCAACTGGCGCCTGCAGCCGGTGTCCTTCACCAAGACGTACGGCGGCGACTGCGACGCCTCGATCCTCAGCAACTACGTGTTCCGGTTCTGATTCAGCCACCCCGCCCACAGCCGTTCCGGAGAGGTCCGGGGCGGCCAACGGCTTGCACTTCCACCCCCGTCACGGGGGCGGGTCGCCGGGCCGTCAGCCCGTGAGAGCACCGGGGGTTCGGCTCAGCCCGTCAGCGGCGGGTGGGCGTTGCCCACCAGTTGACGGAACGCGGCAGGGAACCAGCCGCCGTACGGCGGCGCGTCACGCATCGCGCCGGTCGGGCGGCTGCCGCCGCCGCTGCCGGAGTAGTCCGGGTCGCACATCACGTCCAGCGGGACGTCCCCGCCGCCGGAGGCGGGCCGCGCGGCCCCGTCCGACTCGCCCGGCGGCTTGGCCCACACGTACGCGTCGACGCCGGGCGCCGGGGCGGTGGCCGGCCGCTCGCCCAGCCCGGCCCCGGACTGGTTGCACCAGTTGGTGACGTGCAGGCGGCGGTCGATGCGGCTGCCGTCCACGTAGGCGTCCACACTCGTCGTCGGTCCCGGACCCGACGGCCGGGCCGGACCGCCCCAGCCGTTGCGGGAGGTGTCGATCAGAGCCCCGACCCCGACGGGGAATCCGGCGTCGACCAGTCTGGTGCGGAGGTCGTGCACGAACGGCAACTCGTCGACGTAGGAGTTCCAGTCCACCCACCTGGACTGGTGGACCGGTGCGCCGTTCACGATGTCGCCGACCGAGAAGTACGGCTCGTGCAGCGCGAAGTACTCGGCGGTGTTGGCGATGACGCCGTGGACGTTGCCGGGGGTGCTGCCGGAGGCCGAAGCTGCCTGCCGCAGGAGATCCACGTAGGGCTCGGCGGTGTAGGGGTAACCGAGGGCGGCGTGGTGCCCGGCGTCGAGGTAGTTGTAGGTGTTCGCGACCGCCCCCAGCCTGGCCAGGGCGTACCCGATGCCGTTGACGTAGTCGCCGTTGTCCAGGATCGTCCGGCACAAGGGCGAATAACCAGGCGTGTTGACGGCGTTCATGGCCAGGTCCAGCACCGAACCGGGCTCGACGACGGTCACGATCCGCAGCGCGGCGTACTTCGGGTGGCCGAGGATCGCGGCGATCGGGTCGACGTACCGCGCCTTGTACGCGTCGAGTTCGCCGGGCCCCAGTTCGCCCTGCCGGGCGGGGTGGGCGCACGCGCGGCCGGGGAGGTCGTGGAGGACCACCTGGAAGACGAAGCCGCTGCGCCCGGACGCCTGGCGGAGCGCCTGGTCCAGATGACCGCGCAGGCCCAGCCGGCCGCCGGTGCCCCGGACCGAGGCGATGCTGTCCAGCCACACGAAGGTCGGCCGCCCCGCCACCTGCTCGCCGCCCGGCTCCGCGGCGGCCCGCGCGGACCACTCGGGGTTGACGTACACACCGGCGGCGCCGGCGTAGGGATTGTCCACCCGGTCCGCCCCGGTACCGGCGCCCACCGGGCCGCCGGCGGCCACCGTCAGCGCCGCGCCGAGCACCAGGGCGGTCACGGCGCTCCGGACCCGGCGGAAGCGTGATCTCACATCGACTCCTCTGGTCTGTCGAGTTGTGCTCGGGTGCTGTCCGCGCCACGCCGTCGGAGGAGGGCTGCTCGTGACCAAACTCGGGGAGCGCACCTGACTCGTCAAGGTGCCGGGAGGAAGCGTCCGCATGCCGCTCCGCCGCCGCAGAGGCACGCCCGCGGAGCACGCGTCCCCGCGGTCACCCTACGAGGCCACCCCCTCCAGCACCGTGATGCCGGCGACCGGCTGCCGGCCGTGGAGGGCGAGGATCTCGTTCGCGAGGTCGATGGTCCACAGCGGATTGTCCCGCTGCCGGTGGGCCGCGATGCCCGCCGCGAGAAGCCCGGGGGGCACAGCCCCCGCGTCGAGCAGGACACGCCATTCCGCGGGCGGGAGTTCCAGGTACTCGAGGTGGGTGAGCCGCGCGATCTCACGGGGATCGGCGAGAGTACCGGGACAGGCCGAGAGGCTCCGCAGGCGCGGCAGTCCGAAGACGGGGGCGAGACTGAGAGGTTCCTCCTTCCAGACCCCGATACCGAGGACCTCCAGGCCAGGGTGGGCCGCGGCCTCGATGTTGGGGACGGAGACGTGATTGACGTGGGCGACGAGTGGCGGCCCATCGGGCCGTTCGACCGGACGGCCGTCGAAGTGATGGTGGACGACCATGTCGGTGAGGGAGTCGGCGACCAGGCCCGCCCCGATGTTCCCCTCGTGACCGATGATGATCACCTGCCCGACGTGCCCGCCCGGCCCCGGCGTGAGGTCGACGGCGATACGGTCCCCGCCGCCGTTGTCACCGAAGACGATCCAGCCCGGCGAGCCGACAAGCCCCTGCACGGCGTCCTCCGGCCCCGTCACGACCGCCTCCATGGCGCCGAACTTCCACAGCACATGCCGGGAGGCCGCGTCGGCGACGTACACCTCGTCCAGAGGGAGGAGCTCGCAGCCGACGGTGTCGTACGGCTCCCGGAGGTCGTCCCAGTCCTCGTACCGGCCCCGGACGACCTGGTACAGGGCCCTCAACTCGGCAGGCAGCGGCACGCCCAGACGCGCCTCGACCGCCGCGATCTCCTCGCTGGAGGCGCCCACCGCCCGCGGGAGCCGTTCGCGGAGCGTGCGCCGGAGCAGGTCCACGTCCGCGGACGGTGCCGGCCCCGCGCCCGGCACCGGCTCGGGCAGGCGGCGCACCGGTTCGGGCAGCGCTCCGTCGGCGAGGAGAAGCGTGCCCGGATGCGCGGTCGCGATCCCCGGCTCGGCGGACGAGCCCAGGCTGATCAGATGCAGGCGGACGCCGCCGGGGAGAGGAGAGGGCTCCACGACGAAGGAGACGCCGCCGTCCCCGTCCTCCTTGAGCGCGTCGACGATCCGGCCCACGGCGTCGAACTGCTCCTGGTTGTCGGAGACCAGTGAGGCGCGCCCCGGCCGGGGCGCCCGGAAGGGCAGCGGAACACTCCACGCTCCGGGACCGATCTGCCCCGACACATGCCGGCCGGGCGCGGTGAGCGCCTCCGTGTGGGCGGCGTGCAACAGGCGCAGCAGGGGCTGCCAGGTGGTGAAGTCGTGTAGTGCGGGCACGAGCGGGCCTCCTGAACGTGTCTTCGATGATCACGCATCATGGCGGGGGGCACCGACATCACGAGGTGCTCGGTCATGGGGGCCGACGTGGGCGATCGCCTGTGGTCAGCCCCCCCGTGACGCGGGAGAGCGGGACCAGGGTCCGTCTCACATTGATCTTTCCCAGAGCAGGACTGATGCGAGTGTGACCGCTGCGAAACCTGGGGGCCGCCCGCCTCGCCGGCCTCGGTTGCGGCGGTGCTGTTTCTGGTCGTTCCTCTCCGGGATCGCGTGTCCGATGCCGCGTTGCCGCAGGTGGGCGCGGAATCCGCGTGAGCTGTAGGCCTTGTCGGCGATCACGTGACCAGGACGACAGCGGGGGCGGCTGGCAGAGGGCCCGCGTCCGGGGTGGCTGCGGGCCCTCGAGGAGCGGCTCCTGGTGGTGAGCCTCAGTGTTGGGCGAGGAGCCGGGGGAGGGGGGCTCTCCCGGCGCTGCTGCTCCTTGCGCTCGGCACGGGCGGCGGCGGACTGCTTCCGAGCCCTGTCCCGGGCCTCCGGGGGCAGCAGCTTTGCCACGGTGGTCGGGTGCCACTTCCCGCCGCGCTTCGCCGGCATGTCGCCGCACTCGTTGGCCCGGGCGCAGATGGCCCGGATGCTGAGTCCTTCCTCGTCCCGCCACGGCTTCATCCGCTCAGCGATAGCGTTCTCCCGCTCGTCGGCGGCGTCGCAGTGAGGACCGCACCCGGCCAGGTGCCCACCAGTTACGCAGCCGGTCAGCGGCAGCCGCAAGGGCCGTTCCCGCGCCGCGGTCGGCGATGCGGACCTCGGGTGAGGCGGTCGCTCGGCCGCCGTCGCGGGGAACCGGCCGCGCAGGCAGCGGTGACGCCGGCAGCAGCGAGGCCGGTAACAGGCCGAGCGCGGTGAAGGCGGCCAGGGTCAGCAGGGCGGAGCCCATCGCCGGGCCGGACATCGCCAGGGCCGCGCCCGAGCCCGAGCCCGCACCGGCGGCGCCCATGGTGGACGGCGTCAGCGGCATCATGCCTGCGGCGACGGCTGTACCGAGGGTCGGGCCGACGTTCATGGCGGTCTGCTTGAGCCCGCCCACGACACCCGCGTACCCGGGCGGCGCGTCACCGACAACGGTCCCGGTGGCCGTGACCATGACTGCGGTGAACCCCGCGCCGAGCAGTGCGAAGGCGCCGCCGATCACCGGCCAGGTGCCGTCCGGACCGAGCCGGGACAGGCCCACGACGGCGAGAACGACGAAAAACTGCCCCGCCACCGCGGTGCGGCGCGGACCGTACCGGCGGAGCACGGCGGCGGCGACCGGGGCGCCGAGGACCATCATCACGGTCAGCGGGAGGACGCGCAGGCCGGCGGCGAGCGGGCTGAGCCCGAGGCCCGCCTGCAGGAAGAAGGTCGCCACGAACAACGCGCCGAACATCCCGCCCGAAGTGACCAGCAGGAGCGCCATCGACGCCGCCACCGGTATGGACCGGGCCACGGCAGGCGGCACGATCGGCTGCGCGGTGCGACGTTCGAGGCGGACGAGCAGCGCCGCGAGGCCCACGGCGAGCACCAGCCCGAGCCACGTCTCGACAGCGCTCCACCCGTGTGCCGGTACACCGGTCAGGGCGTGGACCAGGACGGCGAGCGTGGCCGCGAACACGGCCGCGGCGGCGAGGCCGAACTGCCGGAACCCGGCGGGCGACGGCTTCGGCGCCCGGACCGAGAGGGTGAGCACGGCGATCACGCACGCGATCGGGATGTTGATCAGGAACACCGAACGCCAGCCCAGTTCTGCGACGAGAACACCCCCGAGCAACGGACCGGCCCCGGCGGCCACCCCGATCGCCGCGGTACGCACGGCGACCGCCGGACCGAGCCGGTCAGCCGGGTACACCAGCCTCAGCAGCGCGAGCGTCGCCGGCTGCAGCAGCGCGCCGAACACGCCCTGTGCGGCGCGCAGGCCGATCACCCAGCCGATCCCTGGCGCGAAGGCGATGCCCGCCGAGGCCGCCCCGAAGCCGAGCACGCCGACGAACAGCAGCCGCTTGTGCCCGTACCGGTCACCCAGGCGCCCGGCGATGACGAGGAACGCGGCCACCGCGAGCAGGTAGGCGGTACTGGTCCACTGCACCTGCGTGACGTCCGCCGACAGGTCGCGCTGCAGGTCGGGCTGCGCGACGAGCAGAACGGTGCCGTCCAGCGCGACGATCATCGCGCCGGCCACGCTCGCCAGGAGCGCGGCGCGCGGCCGGGACGCCGCGGTCACCGGCGCACCGGGCCGAGATGGGCGTCCAGCACCGTCGTGACGAGCCGGCCCAACTGGTCGCCGCCGAGGGCACCGGCCGGCGGCGGTGACGAGGCGTCCAAGGCGAGCTGGATGCTGCCCCACGCCCACAGCTGGGCGATGCCATGCACGTTGGCCCACAGGGCGACGGCCGTCACAGCCGGTGGCGGTGCGGCGTCGTCCGGGCCCACGTCACCTGGCGACGCGGTCACCGCCCGGTCAAGGGCCACGAGTTCGACGACGCGCGCGAACAGCGGGAGGGTCGACTCGCGCAGTCGCGGCAGATCCGACGTGTGGGTCTCGCTGTTGAGCAGGTCATGGCGGAACATCAGCTCGAACATGCCGTGGTGCTCCGAGGCGAAGCCCAGGTATGTCCGCGCAAGCGCCCGCAACTGATCCCGCGGCGACGCCGCGGCGCCGGACGCGGCCGCGAAGCGGGCTTGCAGTTCCGCGAAGCCCCGACGTGCGATGGCGGAGAGCAGGGCGTGGTGTGTGGGGAAGTACCGGCGAGGAGCCCCGTGCGACACCCCCGCTCGTCGGGCGATCTCGCGCAACCCGAGCGAAGCGGCTCCGTCGGTCATGACGAGGTCCACTCCGACGTCGATCAGCCGCTCCCTAAGGGAAATCTCGCGTTCCATGAGCACTGTCTACCAGCCTGCTGTAGACAGTGTCTACGAAATGCTCGTCCCGGCCGGCCTGCCGCGGCACGGTCGCCGAACGACAGGAAGCAGACACCGTGACGGACACCGACCCCACGCCGGACCTCATCCGCGTCACCTTCCCGGACGGCAGCACGACCGACCTCCAGGTGCACCGCACCACAGCGCCCGACGCCGAGGTCGTCCTCTGTCTCCCGGCCATGGGGGTGCGGAGCGATTACTACCGCGCGCTCGCCCGCGAGCTGACCGAGCATGGATGTCACGCGGTGCTCGCCGACCACCGCGGAACCGGGCGCAGCTCGGTCCGGGCCTCCCGCCGGATCTCCTTCGGCTATGCCGACCTCCTGGAGACGGAACTGCCGGCCGTCGTCGACATGGTGTGCGAGGAGTTCGGCGCAACCCGGATCGTCCTCGCCGGTCACAGCTTGGGCGGACAGCTCGGGCTCCTCTTCGCCGCGGTGTCGGACCGGGTCAGCCATGTCGTGCTGGTGGCGAGTGGCTCGTCCTGGTTCCGCAGGGTGCCGGGCCTCGGCGGGATCGGCCGGTTCCTGGGCCTGCAGTGGATCTTCGCGACCACGCTGCTGTGGGGTTACCTGCCGCAATGGTTCCCCTTCGCCGGACGGGAGGGGAGGAGGCTCGTGTGCGACTGGGGCCACGAAGCGCTGACCGGCCGGTACCGCGTCCGCGGGAGCGACGTCGACTACGAGACGGCCCTGACGGGCTCCCACGTCCCGACGCTCTTCATCACCTTCCCCGGGGACCGGTACATCCCCGACACCTGCACCGCGCATCTCGCCGCGAAACTGCGTTCGGCCCGCGTCACCGGGCGGAGGATCACCGCCGAACGACTCGGTCTCGCGCGGAGCGACCACTTCCGATGGGCGGCCCGGCCGCAGGAAGTCGTCCGTGAGGTCGTGGAGTGGCTGCGCGTGACAGAGCCCACCCGATGACCGGCACCGAGCTCGCGGCTCCGCCACGGTCGCCGCGGAGGTGAAGGCGTGTGTCCTGGCGGTCTGTGATCATTCTTGCCACCGTGGAGCAACGCCCGTCGCTCGAGGGGCTGATCCGTGGCCTGGGGGCCGTGCCGGATCCTGCGACGGGCGCCGAAAGGCTGCACCGGCAGGGCTACTCGTACCACCTGGACCTGCCGTGCCGCGTCCTGACGGGTTACGAGCCGGACGAGCTGGAGCAGGTGGCCTCCCGGATCGGTGAGCCCTACGGGGTCTGGGTCGCGTGCCGGTCCATGGACGCGGCCCGGCTCCTCCTCCGTCGCGTTCTCGACGGCTTCGACGGTCTCCGTGGACCACCGGCGGACCACCAGATCACCCTGTCCCCCCGACCGGTCGTCGTCGTCCACCCAGAGGGTGACGGGGTTGCTGGAGGGGCGTGAACGCACCGCTCGGCAGCGGGTGGAGGCTCTCCAGGCCGAGCTGCGGGAGGCCGAGGCCGCGTGGGAGCGGTTCGTGATCGCCCGTGAGACGGTGGGCGAGATCGAAGACGGGCCCTAGGACCGCACCCGCACGGGTTCCAGCCGCAGCCGCCGGGACGGCCAGGGCGTCGGCTCGGCCGGGCCGAACCATACCCGGACGTCCTCGCCGGTCCGGACGGGCAGGCGGGGGAAGTCGTTCTCGGCGTGCTCGGTGCGGTGCAGCGCGTGGCCCGGGCCCAGGTGCCGGGCCGCGTACGCGTCGAAGCCGTTCGCGTCGGCGGGGTGGCAGACGGTCGCCGACACCCTGGTCGTTCCCGGCTCCGGCAGGAAGCCCGGCCCCCGCAGCAGGAGGACGTCGTCACTGTCGAGCATGGTGGCGTTGGCCGCGTCGCGGTGCTCCCGCCAGACCGGACCGGTGTAGAACGCCTCCAGCATGCGCCGGCGGTGCGCCATGTCGGGGAACGCGCGCAGCCAGACGAAGCGGTCCGGGTCGTCCAGGTCACGGAAGCGGCCGCCGACGGTGATGCCGACCGCCTGCTGCCCGGTCACGAACTCGCGCTCGAACAGCTCGATCAGGGTCTCCCGGGCGCCGGGACGCAGGGTGTACTGCCGGAGTTCGACGATGCTCATGCGGTGGCCTTCCCGGTGCGTGTGAGGTCCGAGGACCAGCTGTCGTCCCCGCGCCGCAGGTTAGGGCCGATCCGCTGACATCTCCTGTCAGTGGACCGGATACTGACCGGCATGCGTGCGAGTCGGCTGGTCACCCTGCTCCTGCTGCTCCAGCACCGGGGCCGGATGACGGCCCGGCAGCTGGCCGGGGAACTGGAGGTCTCCGTCCGGACCGTCTACCGGGACGTCGAGGCGCTCGGCGCCGCCGGTATCCCCTTGTACGGGGAATCCGGACACGCGGGTGGCTACCGGCTGGTCGACGGCTACCGGACCAGGCTCACCGGCCTGACGGCGGACGAAGCGCAGGCCGCGTTCCTCGCCGCACTCCCCGGCACCGCCGCCGAGCTCGGCCTCGGCGAGGCGCTCGCCACCGCCCAGCTCAAGCTGAGCGCCGCCCTTCCGGCGGAGCTGCGCGAACACGCCGCGCGGACCCAGGAGCGCTTCCTGCTCGATGCCCCCGGCTGGTACGGCGACACCGACCCGGTGCCTCACCTGCCCGCCGTCGCCGCCGCGGTGTGGACGCGCCGGGCGGTGGTCCTGCGGTACCGGCGGTGGCGGGCGCCGGAGGAGATCGAGCGACGGGTGGAGCCGTACGGGCTCGTCCTCAAGGCCGGCCGCTGGTACACGGTCGCCGGCGGGCCGACCGGGGTCCGCACCTACCGCGTGGACCAGATACTCGAACTCCGGCCGCTGGACGAAGAGTTCACCGCTCCGGACGGGTTCCGCCTGGCCGCGTACTGGAGCAGCCACCTGGCCGGATTCCGAGCGCGACTGCACACCGCGGAGGCGCTGGTACGGCTTACCCCGGAGGGCGCCCGCCGCCTCGGCGTCACACCCGCGGCCGGCGGCGGATGGACGGAGGCCCGCGTGCCCATCGAGTCGGTCGACCACGCCCACCGGGAGTTCCTGCGACTGGGCGCCGACGTCGAGGTCATGGCACCGGCCGAACTGTGCGACCGCATCGCGGAGACGGCACGAACCCTCGCCGAGCGCTACGAAGGACGCCGCCAGGCGCAAGGCCGGGGGAGCAGCACGGCAGCTCGCGGGACGCGCCGCGGGGCGCATCCCCCGTGAGAGCTACAGGAGCTGTCCACACGCGGGTGATTCGCGGGCGCCGCGGGATTTCTAGCGTGTTCGTGAGGTCGCCGCAGGGGCGACCACCCCAGGGAGGGCACCATGGACACGACGTCCGCCGCACAGCAGGAAGGCTCCGGCCGGGACGAGGACCGCGACGAACGCGGCGGCCGTCTCCGCCGGATCGCGCGCTCTCCGCTCGGCTGGATGCTGACGGGAACGGTCGGCGTCGGCCTGGTCGCGGGTCTGACCGCGACCGGACAGGGCCCGGTACCGGTGCTGGGCGCGGCGGCCGCGTGGGCCGTGTACTGGCTGGTCATGCGCCGTGTGGCGCGGCGCTCGACGCCCGAGATGGCCTGGCGCGGCGCCGGCCGGGAGGCGCTGCTCGGCGGCGGCATCGGGCTGGGCTTCGTCCTCGTCTCCACCCTCCTGATCACGGCGTTCGGGGGCTACTCGTTCTCCTGGGCGGGCAACGGCGTGATGTCGGTCGGCTGGGCCGCGGTCACGGTGCAGATCGGCGTCGCGGTCACCGAGGAGTTGATGTTCCGCGGTCTTGCCCTGCAGGCCCTGGAGCTGATGTGGGGCAGCCGGGTGGCCCTCGTGATCACCTCGCTGTTCTTCGGCGTCGCCCACATGGGCGCCCCGGGGGCGAGCGCCTGGAGCGGCCTGGCGATCGCCCTGGAGGCGGGCCTCCTGCTCGGAGCCGCGTTCCTGTGGCGGCGTAGTATCTGGTTCGTCGTGGGCCTGCACTTCGCGTGGAACACCACGGAGCAGCTGCTCGGTATCCCGGTCTCCGGACACACCCCCGAAGGCCTGTTCACCGTCGACGTCCACGGCTCCGACCTCCTGACCGGTGGCGGTTTCGGCATGGAGACGTCGATCGTGGCCGCCCTCATCGGCGTGACTCTCGCCGTCACGATGCTCGTCCTCGCCCGTCGGAACGGTGGCGTCAAGTCCCGCCGGCGTGCGGGCCAGTGAGACCGGCCGATCGGAGGGGGAAGGAGAAGTGATGTCCCAGCAGGCGTCCTGGAGCCTCCCGTTGCTCCACGTGCCGGTCGTCTGGTGGCGGGAGCGGAGCGCCTTCCTCAAGGACGGCGTCCTCGCCCTGACGCTCACCCTGCTGACGGCCGTTCCGACGCTGTCCCACCTCGGTGCGCAGATCGGCGATCTGCCCGAGCGGCCGGCGAGCCCGCTGGGCGCCGGCCTGGTCCTGGCCCAGGCCCTGCCGCTGGCGGTCCGCCGCAGGTGGCCCGCCGCCTGTCTGGCCGTCGTCGCGGGCGCGTTCGCGGTGCACCAGGCGCTGGGCTTCGCGACGACGTTCGCGAGCATGGGGCTGTACCTGGCGCTGTACTCCGCCGGGGCCCACCAGGTCCGCTTCCGCCGTGGTGCGGCCGTGGTGGCGAGTTCGGGCTACGTCGTGCTGGCCGTCGTCCTCGACCGCTTCGGCTCACCGCAGTCGGTACCGGACTACCTCGCGTTCTACGTGGCTCCGGCCGCGGTCTGGCTGATGGGGAGCACGGTGCGCGGGCGGCGCGCGGAAGAGGCGAACCGGCGGCGGACGGCTGCCGAGGCGGCCACGGCCGCGGAGCGGGCGCGGATCGCCCGCGAGCTGCACGACGTGGTCACCCACCACGTGACGGCCATGGTGATCCAGGCCGACGCGGCGCAGTTCCTGCTCACATCCGCGCCGGACCGTGTCGGCCAGGGGCTGACGGCCGTCAGCGACACCGGCCGTCGTGCGCTGACGGAACTGCGGTACCTGCTCGGCGTTCTGGAGGCGACCGGCGATTCGGCGTCCGAGGACCTGGCGCGTGCGGACCCGGCGCGCCAGGAGCCGAAGCGTGAGGGGCTGGATCGTGAGGGCCTGGAGCGTGAGGGCCCGGAGCGAGAGGACCCGCATCGTGGGGGCATGGATCGTGGGGATCGGGCACCGGCCCTGGGGCGCGTGGCGGACCTGGTCGAGCAGGGCCGCCGGTCGGGCCAGCCGGTCGACTTCGACGAGCAGGGCGAACGGCGGCCGCGGAGCGTGGACGTGGAGCTCGCCTCGTACCGGGTGGTGCAGGAGGCGCTCACCAACGCCATGAAGTACGCGGCCGGGCAGCCGACACGGGTCCTGCTCCGGCACGGCGAGGAGCACATCGAACTCGAGGTGACCACCGACGGGCCTCCCGCCGCACCGGTCACGTGGAAACCGGGTCCCGCGGGCGGGCGGGGACTGGCCGGGCTGCGTGCGCGGGTGCGGATGCTCGGTGGTGAACTGGAGGCCGGTCCCCGGCCCGAGGGCGGGTTCGAGGTCCGCGCCACGATTCCGTCCGAGCCCCTGCAGGAGTGACCCCGTGAGCGAAACGAGTGCCACCGTGAGCGACACGCCGCCACCGATCCGTGTGCTCGTCTGCGACGACCAGGCGCTGGTGCGGACCGGCTACGCCACCATCTTCTCCGCGCAGCCCGACATGGAGGTCGTCGGGGAGGCCGAGAACGGCCACGAGGCGGTGGAGGCGGCGCGGCGGCTGCGCCCCGACGTGGTCGTGATGGACATCCGGATGCCCCTGCTCGACGGCATCCAGGCGACGCGGCGACTGGCCGGTCCCGACGTCGACGGCGCGCCGAAGATACTGGTCGTCACCACCTTCAACGTCGACGCCCACGTCTACGACGCACTGCGCGCCGGAGCGAGCGGCTTCCTCCTCAAGGACGCTCCTCCGGCGGAGCTGGTCAACGGCATCCGGACCGTCGCCCGCGGCGAGGCACTGCTGGCCCCCGCCGTCACCCGCCACCTCATCGGCCACTACGCCCGGCACGTGCGGCCGGCCGACACCTCCCGGCCGGCCCGGCAGGAGGTCGTGCGCGCGCTGACCCCCCGCGAGCTGGAGGTGCTCCAGCTGATCGCCGAGGGGCTGTCGAACGCGGAGATCGCCGCGGCGATGTTCATCACGCCCGAGACCGTCAAGACCTACGTGTCGCGCATCCTGGCCAAACTCGGCCTGCGCGACCGCGTCCAGGCCGTCGTCCTCGCCCACCGCGTCGGACTGGTGTCCGGCACGCAGTGAACGGGCCGGCATGCGGCGGGTCTACTTCAGCAGGGTGGCGTCGCCCAGTGCGACCCAGCTGTCCCAGCCGCTGCAGCCGTTCCCGTGCTCGTAGGCGATCTCGAGCCGGAGAACGTCCTTGACCGAAAGGGTCAGATCGCGGGGCGCTCCCAGCGTGACCTCTCCCGTCCAGAGGGTCTTGCCGTCGGCGGTGACGGTCAGTGAGCCGGAGGTTGCCGCCGAGTTGTCGTCGATCCCGGCGGTGAAGGTGAACGTGTCCCACTGCGTACCCAGGTTGTACGAGACGGACCCACGCGCCGGACAGGTCGAGTCCGACGCGAGCGAGTCCGGGTACTCCTTGCCCCGGAACGTCACGCGCTTGGGGACGATCCGTGTGCCTTCGACCTGCTCGAGGGTGCTCAGCAGCACCTTCTCGGCATCGCTCCCTTCCTCCGGCGAGCCGGTCGGAGTCGGCAGGTCCGATTCCCTCTCCGTCGGGGTGGGCGTTCGTTCGGCGGCGACATCCGTGGGCTCCGGGCCGCTGGACGAGGTGGCCGGGCTCGAGGCCGCCGGAGCTGCCTTCGCCGGGCCCTCGGACTTGTTCGACGTCGCCCAGACCGTGGCGACGATCCCGATCACCGGGACCAGGATCCCGATCACCCACCAGGCCCACGTGGGCGGTTGGCCCGGTCTCCGCTCCTCCTGCCGCGCAGGCGCCCCGTCGTTCGCGCTCTCACTCACCGGCCCGCTCCCTCCCCCGAGTCACGTGTTCGAGGGATACCCACGAGGGCTCCGTTGCACGCTCACCGCGGCGTGGGCCGCGGGCGCCGTCCCCAACAGGGCGCCAGCGGGGCGGTGGTGACGTCCGGACCTGGTCCGCGCAGGTGGGCCAGGTGCTGGGCGATCTCCGCCTCGGTGACGAGCCCGCCCGCGACCGGTCGACGCCACCGTGGGCGGGCCGTCGCCGGCGAAGGACGCGGCATCGTCCGCCCTGCCTGCGCGAACGGCGAAGCGCGGGAAGCCGGACGTTAGGTCGAACGGGTGGCGGCCGGGGGTTCGGACGCGTTCAGACGCCCAGCGCGTCGAACAGCGCCTGGACCACCCGGTCGACGCCGCCGGGGCCGGTGAGCAGGGCCTTGTCGTGCTGATTGGTGAGGAACCCGCACTCGGCGATGAACGCTCGCCGGTTGCCGACCTCGCCGGCCTTCCGGGTGCCGTAGTACTTCCTCAGGTTCTCGGTGTAGTTGTCGTCGCGGAAGCCACCGGACCAGCCACGCCGCTCGTAGGCGTGTTTCCACGCCTGCGCGAGGGACTGTCCGGCGGCGTCGCGGTAGCCGACGCTCGCGCCCCGTGCGTTCTGATGGAGTGACCCGTCGCAGTGGAAGGCGACGAACGCGTCACCGGCGTACTGCTCCAGGGGCTCGTCGGCCTTGATGACGCGCAGGTGCCAGAGTTCCCGGCCCGGCGGGCCCGGCTTCGCCAGCTCTTCGGCACAGGCGTCGGCCACCGCCTTGGCGAACACCTGCTCACCGGGCGTGCCGGTGGCGCCCGAGGTGCGGAAGCAATGACCCATCTGCACCACGAGGACCTTCGCGGCCGGCCCCTCCTCCTCGTCCCGCGGCAGGGGCGCGGCGTCGGACTCCCCTGCCGTGGCGTGTACGGGGGCGGCGCCGGCGTCGGGGAGATAGCGGTCGTTCTCCGGGCCGCCTTCCGCCTCGGAGCCGGGTTCGTGTTCGTGAGTCATGAGGGTCCCTGCGTTCCTGCTCCGGGCGGGGACGGACGCACCGCACCTCTCACGAGCCTAGGCCGCCCTCCCGCACGACGCGATTCGGCGGGGGAGGCGGACCCCGGGTGACCGGGGCCGGTGATCGGCGCGCACCTATAGTGAGCCGCATGAGCCGTTGGAACGACTTGACCGGGGGAAGGTCCGGAGAGGACTACGCCGCACGGTTCGCCGCACTGGCCCGCAGCGGCAAGGACGTGCACGGCGAGGCGCGGTTCTGCGCCGCGCTCGTGCCGCCCGGGGCGCGGGTGCTGGACGCCGGGTGCGGCACCGGCCGGGTCATGATCCGGCTGGCGGAGCTCGGGTACGACTGCGTCGGCGTGGACCTCGACGCGTCGATGCTGGCGGTGGCCCGGCGTGAGGCACCCGAGCTGCCCTGGTACCAGGCCGACCTGGCCGAGTTCGACCCGCGGGCCCTCGGCGTCGCCGCGGACTTCGACCTGGTCGTCGTCGCCGGGAACGTCTTCCAGCTGGTCGCCGAGGGGACCGTCGCCGCGGCGCTCGAGCGCCTGACCGCGGCGCTGCGCCCGGGCGGCCTGCTGGTCTCCGGCTTCGGCCTGGACGCGGACCACCTGCCGGTGCCGCCCAGCCTCACCCTGCGTCAGTACGACGACCACTGCGGTGCGGCGGGCCTCACCCTCGTCGACCGCTTCGGCACGTGGGACGCGGACCCCTACGACGGCGGCGGATACGTGGTCAGCGTCCACCACCGCTGAAGCCGACGGCACGGGCCCCCAGGCTCCGGTCCGGGCGCGTCCAGATCCGGGCGGCGGGCCTGCGGACCCGCCCCGTGGCCGCGCGCCACGGCGGCAGGTCCCGGCAAGGGAGGCTACCCCTCGCGGTCGGGGCGGACCTCGATCTCCCGCCCCTGCCAGCGCCTGCGCAGCCAGCGGTCGTGGCTGGCCAGCACGATCGCCCCGGGCCCGCTGCCCAGCGCCTCCTCCAGCTCGTCGCACAGGCTCGGCGACAGGTGGTTCGTGGGTTCGTCGAGGAGCAGCAACTGCGGCGGCCGCGCCACCAGCACGGCCAGCGCGAGCCGCCGGCGCTGCCCGACCGAGAGCCTGCCGACCGGCCGGTCGAGGTCCGTCTCGTGCAGCAGGCCCAGCGAGCCGAGCGGCACCGCCTCGGCCCGCTCGGCGCCCAGTGCCAGCCGGTAGGTGACCCGGACGGACCGGTCCGGCCGCTCGAAGACGGTGTCCTGGGCGAGCTGTCCCACGGTCAGTCCGGCCCGCCGCCGCACCTCGCCCCGGGGCACGAGCCGCCCGGCCAGCACCGCCAGCAGGGTCGACTTGCCGGCCCCGTTCCCACCGGTGACAAGGAGACGGTCGGTCACCGGCACCTCCGCGCTCACCGGTGCGAGCCGCCCCGGCACCCGCACGCGGTCCAGGGACACCAGCGGGCCGTCCCCCTCCTCCTCCGCCACCGGCGCGGCCAGCGCCGTGCTCCCGAACCGCAGCGGCCTGGGCGGCGCGGCGACCTGGGAGCGCTCCAGTTCCTCGAGGCGGCGGACGGCCTGGCGCACCCGCCGGGAGATCTGGCTCTGGACCCGGCCGGCGCGGTGGCCGTAGCCCATCTTCTCGTTGTCCCGCGGGCCCCGGTCCGGCGCGACGCGGTGCGCGGTGACCCGCGCGGAGACCCGCAGAGCCTGGAGTTCCTCCTGCTCCTCGGCCCAGCGCCGCTCCCAGCGCTCGCGCGCGGCCCGCTTCCCAGCCAGGTAGTCGCTGTAGTTGCCGCCGTGACGGACCGGGCCGTCCACCGCCGGGTCGAGGTCGACCAGGTCCGTGCACACCGCGTCCAGGAAGGCCCGGTCGTGACTGGCCAGGACGACGACTCCGGGCAGGGCCCGCAGCCGCTCCTCGAGGAAGGCCGCGGCGGCGTCGTCGAGATGGTTGGTCGGTTCGTCCAGCAGCAGGGCGGAGGGCTGCCGGACCAGCAGCGCGGCCAGGGCGAGCCGGCCACGCTGCCCGCCGGAAAGTGATCCCAGGGTCCGGTCGTGCCCGAGGGCGCCCAGACCGAGACCGTCGAGCACCAGCACGGCACGCCGGTCGGCGTCCCAGGCCTCCCGCTCCTGGGCGTGTTCGAGGCGGCCGCCGTACGCGTCGAGCAGGCCGGTGTACCCGGGCGCGTCCTCGGCGGTCCGCGCGAGCCGCTCGGCGAGCCGTTCCAGCTCGGCGAGGTCCTCCCTGGCCTCGCGCAGCGCGTCGTCGAGGACGGCGGCGATCGTCGAACCGCTGTCGTACGGCATCTCCTGCTGGAGGAAGCCCAGGTCGGGCGGCCTGATGACGTCACCGGCGTCGGGCTCGTCCGCCCCGGCGAGCAGGCGCAGCAGGGTCGACTTGCCGACGCCGTTCTCTCCGATCAGGCCGATGCGGTGTCCCGGTGAGGCGGTGAGGGAGACGCCGTCGAGCACGCGCCGGCCGTCGAGCGTGCGGACGAGGTCGTGGGCGAGCAGAGGGGGCTGAGGCATGAGGTCCGTTCCACGTGATCGGTGTACGGCCCGCGGGGCGGTGCGCCTCGGCGCGGGCCAGGTCGACACGCCGACGGCTCACACCTCGGGGCGCCCCGTCTCGCCGAGTTCGCCGTCGGCCAGACGCAGCCACCGCCGCACGCCGATCTCCCGCAGGAACCGCTCGTCGTGGCTGACCACCACGAAGGCCCCCTGGTAGGAGTTGAGCGCGCTCTCCAACTGGCCCGTGCTGAGCAGGTCGAGGTTGTTCGTCGGCTCGTCCAGGAGCAACAGGTGCGGTGCCGGCTCCGCGCACAGGACGCAGGCCAGGGTGGCGCGCAGGCGCTCCCCACCGGAGAGCACGCCGACGGGCAGATGGGCGCGGGGCCCCCTGAAGAGGAAGCGGGCGAGCAGGTTCATCCGCTCGGCCTCCGGCCGCCGCGGGGCGTGGTCGGCGAAGTTCTCGGCGACCGTGCGGTCCAGGTCCAGCAGGTCCAGACGCTGCGACAGATGGGCTACCCGGCCGTCGGCCCGCTTGACCACGCCGCTCCCCGGCGCCAGGTCGCCGCTCAGCAGCCGCAGCAGAGTGCTTTTCCCGGCGCCGTTGGGGCCGGTCAGCGCGATGCGCTCCGGGCCGCGGATCGTCAGGTCGACGCCGTCGGCGGCGAACACCTCCTCGTCCCCGAGGCGCACGCGGAGCCGCTCGCCGAGGAACAGGGTGCGCCCGGCGGGCACGTGGGTGTCCGGCAGGTCCAGCGTGATGCGCTGCTCGTCGCGCAGCGCGCGCCCGGCCTCGTCCAGCCGGGCCTGTGCCTCGCCGACCCGGCCGGCGTGCACCTGGCCCGCCCGGCCCGCGGACTCCTGCGCACCCCGCTTCATGTTCCCGGCGAAGATGCGGGGGAGCCCGGCGTTCCGCAGGTTGCGGGCGGCGTTGCTCTGCCGGCGTTCGGCGCGCTCGCGGGCCTGCTGCATCTCCCGCTTCTCGCGCTTCAGTTCCTGCTCGGCATTGCGGACGTTCCTCTGCGCGGCCTCCTGCTCGGCCCGCACCGCCTGTTCGTAGTCGGTGAAGTTGCCGCCGTAGAAGCGCAGTTCGCCGGAATCGAGCTCGGCGATGCTCTCCATGCGGTCGAGCAGCGCGCGGTCGTGGCTGACCAGGAGCAGGCAGCCGTCGAAGTCCTCCAGCACGTCGTACAGCTTGTGGCGGGCCTCGGCGTCGAGGTTGTTGGTGGGCTCGTCGAGCAGGAGCACGTCGGGCCGCTTCAGCAACTGGGCGGCGAGGCCGAGGGAGACGATCTGGCCGCCGCTGAGCGTGCTCAGGCTCCGGTCCAGGGTGAGGCCGGCCAGGCCCAGGCGGTCGAGCTGGGCGCGGGTGCGTTCCTCGATGTCCCAGTCGTCGCCGATGGTGGCGAAGTGCTCCTCGGCGACGTCCCCGGACTCCACGGCGTCGATGGCGCGGATGACGGCGGCGACGCCCAGTACCTCGGCGACGGTGAGGTCGCCGGTCAGGGGCAGGGTCTGCGGGAGGTGGCCGAGGGTGCCGGAGACGGAGACCGACCCGGTGCGGGGCCGCAGTTCACCGGCGATCAGCTTGAGCAGCGTGCTCTTGCCGGTGCCGTTGGGCGCCACGAGGCCGGTGCGGCCGGAGGCGACGGTGAAGGACAGGTCCTGGAAGACGGGGGTGTCGTCGGGCCAGGAGAAGGACAGGCTGGAGCAGACGACGCGGGCGTCGGACATGGAGGTGACCTCGTGAGGATGGAGGCAGAACACTTCTGCCCCGGTGGCAGACAAGGGGGAGGAGGGGACGACAGCGAGGCCACGACGGCGGTGCTTCCGCGCACCGGCCGGTGGCCTGTCGGGTCCGGGTGATCACCCGGAGATGTCGTCGTCCACCACCATGTCTGGGCTCCTCAACAAGCGATCAACGTCTTCAGCAGGGTAACAGCAGGGGCGCGGGGCAGGGCGGAAGCATGGGGAAGGACGCGCGAGCACAAGGACGGCCCGGCGTCACTCGGGCAGGGGCGGACCGCCGTCCGGGGCCGGCCCTGACCGGGAGACGCCGGCCGTCCGGCCCCGGCCGACGGCCCCAAAGGAGCGGCCGGCCGCCGGCCGTGGTCGTCGGGGCTCAGCCCGGGACCGGGGTGAGCAGCACGAAGTCCGCGTCCGACCGGTCGAGGCAGACGGCCATCCGGCCGACGCCCTCCGCGTCCTCGGGCCCCATCTGCACACTGCCGCCGTTCTCGGTGACCCTGGCGACCGCGGCGTCGCAGTCGGTGACGTTGAAGACCGGGTGCCAGTACGGACGGCCGTGCGCCAGGCCGAGGTTCTCCGCGGGCAGCTCCATGAGACCGCCGTGCATCCGTTCCTCGGGGAGCCCGGCGGGGGTGATGAGCGAGTAGGTGCCCCCACCGCCGGGCAGCTCCATGTCGCTGAACCGCCAGCCGAGGACGCCGCCGTAGAACTCCTTCGCGGCGGTGGCGTCGCTCGTGTACAGCTCGGTCCAGGACAGCGAGCCCGGCTGGTCCACCAGTTCGACGCCCTTGTCCGTGCCCGGCTGCCAGACGGCGAACTGTCCGCCCAGGGGGTCGCTGTACTGCGCCATCCGGCCCCATTCGTCGAGGTCCGTGGGGGCCACCCGCACCGTGCCGCCCGCGCCCTCCACGGCCCGGGTCGTGGCGTCCGCGTCCTCGACGCGGTAGTAGATCATCCACGCCGGGCGGGCGCCCTCCTCGGTCAGCTTGCCGAGCCCGGCGACGATCTTGCCGTCCTTGCGGAACATGCCGCCTTCCATGTCCTCGCTCTCGCCCATCGACTCGTAGTCCCAGCCGAGCACGGAGCCGTAGAAGGCCGCGGCTTCGCGCACGTCGGGTGCGCCGAGGTCGAGCCAGCAGGGGGAACCGGGCGCGAAGTCATTGGTGATCATGGTGATGACTCCCTTCCGCAGATCCTTGACGCCTCCAGCGTGGCACGGGGTCGCGGCGGGCGCCCGTCGTGCCGCGGAGGGGTGGGCGGTACGACGCGACGAGGCCCGCGGGAGCGGCGCTGCCGCGGGCCCGGGGCTACTGCGGTTCCGGGCGACCGCGGGCCCGGGGCTACTGCGGTTCCGGGCTGCCGCGAGCCCGCCGCGACCGCCGCGGAAGACCGCGCCCCGGGCGGTGGCCGGGGCTCACCCCGTCCGGTGCTGCTCCTGGACGTCGCAGTCGGTGTAGACCGGCGGTCGCGTCATCAGCTGGGAGAGCCGCCGTGCCAGCTCGTCGGTCTCGGGGGCGTCGCTGTTGGCCATGGCGCTCTCGTGGGAGTCGAACTCCACCACGGCGAGATAGCGGTTCGCGTCGGCCCGGTCCTTCAGCAGCGTGCGGGCGGTGGGAGCGTTGGCCCGGCCCTGCGAACGGGCCTGCTCCTCGTACGCGCGCATCATCTCGCGCACCTCGTCGATGCGCTCCGTCTCGAAGTCGATGATCTGCACGAACTTCATCCGGCGGTCACTCCTCGTCTCTCACGGGCCTGCGGGCGGGGTCCGGTACCCACGGCCACCACGGTGCCGCTCGGGCCAACGAGTCACCGATCACGAGGCAACGGAGCCGACGGCCACGATGAGCCACTTGGGCGGACCCTTCCCCCGCCCGCGACGGGGCCGTCGCCGGGCAGGGCACCGTCAGACCAGTTCGCGTATCCCCGGCCGGTCGCCCCGCGCGTCCCCGGCGGGGCGGGGCCTGCGCATGCCGACGGCGACGCCCGCCGCGACGAGCAGGGCGCCGGTGACGTCTGCGGGCCCCGCGTGGCCGATACCGAGCACGACGGTGGTGAGGAGCGCGCCCACCGGTACCAGTCCGGCGAAGAGGCCCGCGCGGTCCGCGCCGAGGCGGCGCAGCGCGTCGTACCAGAGGAAGAAGGCGGCCGCGGTGACGATCGCGCCGAGGTAGCCGAAGGCGGCCGCCTCGCCGGAGGTGGGCAACCGCAGGGAGGCCGTGCCCTCCATGACGAGGCTCGCGACCAGCAGCATGGGCACGGACAGCGCGGCGGGATAGGCGGCGACCCTCAGCGGACCGAGCTTGGGCAGCAGCGGGACGGCCAGCAGGGAGAAGGCGACCTCGCCGGCGAGTGCGCCCAGGGCCAGCAGGAAGCCCGTCATGCTGCCCGAGCCGAGGCCGGCGGCGACGGCCGTGCCCAGGGCGACCACGAGGGCGGCCCCGACGGTGCGGGGTGCGGGGCGCCGGCGTTCCATCAACGGCCCGACCAGGGCGAGCACCAGAGGCACGGCTCCGACCACAGCGGCGATCATGGCGGGTCCGGCGTGCCGGGTCGCCTCCACGAGGAACACGTTGAACCCGGCCAGGCCGGTGGCGGCCAGCGCGAGCAGCAGGATCACGTCACGCGGCGTCAGCCGCACGCGGGGCAGGCGCTGCTGACGTACCACGGCGAGCAGGATCACCGCGGCGAGCCCATAACGTAAGGCCTGCCCGGCGAAGACCGGGTAGTCGGCGATGGTGGCGGAGACCGCGGTCGAGGTGCCGACCAGCAGCATGGCCGAGGCGGCGCCGACGGGGGCTGCGGAGAGTTTCACGCGGCACGCTCCGACGAGGTCGCGGTGCTGCCCGCCGGCGCGGAGAACCGCGCGGCCGGGCCTGACGACGCTTCGGTGGTGAGGGCGGTGCGGTGCACGAGTTCCTCCTTCGGTCGGCGGTAACTGAGAGTAGACGGTATCAATAAATCCGTGAACTGCAACAGAGCTGATGCAGATATGGCTTGGATCGCATCAGCGATGTACCGTATTGCTGGACAAGTGGTCCAGCGGGAGGTGCGATGGGGCAGACGGCGACACGAACGTTGCGGGCGGACGCGGAGCGCAGTGTGCGCGTGATCCTGGAGGCGGCCGAGCGGGTGCTCGCGGAGGATCCCGGCGCCTCCATGGAGCAGATCGCCGCGGCCGCGGGGGTGGCCCGCACGACGATCCACCGGCGGTTCGCCAACCGGCAGGCGCTGATCGAGACGCTCGCCTCGTCGGCGGCCCGCCAGCTCGCCCAGGCGGTGGAGGACGGCAGGCCGGACACGGCGCCGCCGCTGGTGGCGATGCACCGAATAACGGCCAACGTGCTGGAGGTCAAGAGCGCCTGGGCGTTCGCCCTGGAGCTGCCGGCCGACCCGGACAGCGAGGCCGCCCGCCTCCATCAGGGCATCGCCCGGCGCTGCATCGCCGTGCTGGAACGGGCCCGGGCCGACAAGCTCATCGACGAGGCGGCCGACCTGGACTGGGTGCGCCGGGTCTACTACGCGCTCCTGAGGGAGTCCCTGCAGGACAACGCCGCGGCGGCCGACCCGGACACCCTCGCCGCCCGCATCATCGACACCCTGCTGCACGGAGCCGGCCCGCGCGCCTGAACGCTCCGTGCCGTGTCGCCGCACCCGGCTGCCAGGCCCTGCCGCGCAGCCGGGTGCGTGCGTTCCGCGCGCCGTGTGAAGCGCTTCGACGCGGGCCCGGCGGGGGATCGCGGGAACAGGCGCGGGACGGGGCAACGAGCCCTGACCGGCCGCATCCTCCGAGGCAGTCGAAGCGCTTCGACGTTTTCCGGTCCTCGGTGGACGGGGCGCGTGCGCGGAGTCGAATTTCTTCGACGCCGCGCACACCTTGACGCCGACTCGATCGCGGATCGAAAGTGGGAGCGCTCCCAGCTCAGGCGAGGGGCGACAGGGAACCCGGCGGGGCTCCGTGTCGCCCCTCGCCGGGCGTACCCGTCCGTCGCGTACGGCGAGCGACCGCCGAGCCGCACCCGACGGTTCCGTCCACCACATCCCCCTGCCCCGGTGCTCCCACGGGCGGCGGCACGCCCGCCGCCGGGACTCCCGGCCCGTGCCCGGAGGACACCGGGGCGACGAGGAAGGAACCAACCGTGCACGAGTCCCCTCCCCCCAGGGGCAGACCGCTGCCCGGGCAGACGCCCCGGGCCGAGCGCACCCGTCCGCCACGCTCCGCCCAGCCCCCGCGCCGCACGGCCTTACGGCTCGGAGGCGTGCTGGCGGCCGCCGCCGGTCTGCTGTGCGCCCTGATGCCCGGTGCCATGGCCCGGCCCGACGAGGGCGCGGGCGCCCGCTCGCTGTCCGGGGCCGACGCCGCGGCGGCCGCCGCGGACTGGAAGAACGTCCGCATCGACGGCGGCGGCTTCGTCCCCGGCATCGTCTTCAACCGGTCCGAGCCCGATCTCGCCTACGCCCGCACCGACATCGGCGGCGCGTACCGCTGGGTGGAGTCGAGCAAGAGCTGGACCCCGCTGCTGGACCACGTCGGCTGGGACGACTGGGGCCACACCGGTGTCATCGGCCTCGCCTCCGACAGCGTGGACCCGGACAAGGTCTACGCGGCGGTCGGCACGTACACCAACGACTGGGACCCCGGCAACGGCGCCGTGCTGCGCTCCGGGGACCGGGGCGAGACCTGGGCCAAGGCCGACCTGCCGTTCAAGCTGGGCGGGAACATGCCCGGCCGGGGCATGGGGGAGCGCCTCGCCGTCGACCCCCACCGCAACAGCGTGCTCTACCTTGGGGCGCCGAGCGGCAACGGCCTGTGGCGTTCCACCGACAGCGGCGCGACCTGGTCGGAGGTGACCTCGTTCCCCAACCCGGGGACGTACATCGCCGATCCGAGCGACACGGGCGGCTACAACGGCGACATCCAGGGCATCTCCTGGGTGACCTTCGACGAGACGACGGGCAGCGCGGGCTCCGCCACCCGGACGATCTACGTCGGTGTCGCCGACAAGGAGAACAACGTCTACCGGTCGACCGACGCCGGCGCCACGTGGTCCCGGGTGGCCGGGCAGCCGACCGGGCTGCTCGCGCACAAGGGCGTTCTGGACGCCGAGAACGGCTACCTCTACCTCCCCTACAGCGACACCGGCGGCCCGTACGACGGTTCCACCGGCCAGGTGTGGCGGTACGACACCGGCAGCGGCGAGTGGACGGACATCAGCCCGATGCCTGCCGCGGACACCTACTTCGGCTACAGCGGGCTGAGCGTGGACCGGCAGAACCCCGGCACGGTGATGGTCACCGGCTACAGCTCCTGGTGGCCGGACACGCAGATCTTCCGCACCACCGACAGCGGCGAGAACTGGACCAGGGCCTGGGAGTACAGCTCCTACCCGAACCGTTCGAACCGCTACACCATGGACATCTCCTCGGTCCCCTGGCTCGACTGGGGCGCCAATCCGACTCCGCCGGAGCAGACCCCGAAGCTCGGGTGGATGACGGAGGCGCTGGAGATCGACCCCTTCGACTCCGACCGGATGATGTACGGTACCGGCGCGACGATCTTCGGCACCGAGAACCTCACCCAGTGGGACGGCGGCGGCAAGCCCGTCATCAAGCCCATGGTGAAGGGGCTCGAGGAGACCGCCGTCCTCGACCTGGTGGCCCCGCCCAGCGGCGCCACGCTGATCAGCGGCCTCGGCGACGTCGGCGGCTTCCGGCACACCTCCCTGGACACGGTCCCGGCGAAGATGTTCCAGTCGCCCAACTTCACCTCCACCACCAGCCTCGACTACGCGGAGACCAACCCGAACACGGTGGTCCGGGTGGGCAACGTGGACAGCGGTGCCCACGTGGCGTTCTCCTCCGACAACGGCGCCAACTGGTACGCGGGTTCCGACCCGTCGGGCGTCACCGGCGGAGGCACCGTCGCGGCGGCGGCGGACGGCAGCCGCTACGTGTGGAGCCCGGAGGGAGCGGGCGTGCACGCCGGGTCGGGCTCCTCCTGGACGGCCTCCTCCGGTATCCCGGCCGGAGCCGTCGTGGAGTCGGACCGGGTGGACCCGAAGAAGTTCTACGGGTTCAAGGACGGAGCCTTCTACGTCAGCACCGACGCCGGCGCGACCTTCACCAAGCGCGCGTCCACCGGGCTGCCGACGGGCACGGCCGTCCGCTTCAAGGCCGTCCCCGGCCGCAACGGCGACGTCTGGCTGGCCGGCGGTGAGGAGGACAAGACGTACGGGCTGTGGCACTCGACCGATTCCGGGGCGACGTTCACCAAGGTGGGCGGCGTCCAGGAGGCCGACACCATCGGCTTCGGCAAGGCGGCCCCGGGCGCCACCTACCAGACCCTCTACACCAGTGCCAAGATCGACGGGGTCCGCGGCATCTTCCGCTCCACCGACGCGGGCGCCAACTGGGTCAGGGTCAACGACGACCAGCACCAGTGGGGCTGGACCGGTTCCACGATCACCGGCGACCCGCGCACGTACGGGCGGGTCTACGTCTCCACCAACGGCCGCGGCATCGTCTACGCGGACACCGCCGGCATACCCTCGCCGACCGGTCCCACGGACCCGCCGGACCCGACCGACCCGCCGGACCCGACCGACCCGCCGGACCCCGGTGGCCCGGACGGAGCCTGCACCGTGGACCACCGCGTCACCAACCAGTGGCAGGGCGGTTTCCAGGCGGAGGTCAAGCTCACCAACACCGGCGACAGCGCGTGGGACGGCTGGAAGCTCGGCTGGACCTACCCGGACGGCCAGCGGATCACGCAGCTCTGGAACGGCACCCACACCCAGAGCGGTGACCGGGTCACGGTGACCAACGTGTCGTACAACGGCCGCGTCGCGCCCGGCGGTTCGGTGACCGTCGGCTTCACCGGGACGTCGACGGGGAGCAACGGCACCCCGGACGACTTCACCCGTGACGGAGCCGCCTGCGGCTGATCCAGCGGCGTCCAGCGGGACCGCCACAGGGCGAGGGCCGCGACCGGTCATTGGTCGCGGCCCTCGCTTCGTCGGCCTCCCGGGAGCGGGCGCGGGCGCGGCCGCGCTGCCGGGGGACCGCGGCGGCGCCCGGCCGCCTACCGTGCGAAGTACTCCGACATCAGGCCGCCGACCCAGTCCGGCTGGCGGACGTCGCGCGGGAGGAACTCCGCCATCGCCGGCTTCAGGTCGACGACCGGCGTGCCGGAGACCGCGTCCAGGCCCACCACCGTGAGCTCACGGCCGCGGACGGATTCGACGGCGCAGCACGTCACCCCGATGCGGTTCGGTCTGCGGGGGCCGCGGCCGGCGAAGACGCCGACGGGCGGGAGGTCGGCGCGGCCGCGGTAGGGGCGGGGTGTGCGGTGGTCGTCCTCTTCCGGGAACTGGTCGAAGACGAAGAGGACCTCCACGTGGGAGAAGCCCTCCAGTCCCTGGAGGCAGGTGTCGCCGAAGCGCTGGTCGACGAGGATGGTGCTGCGGACGGCGCCCCAGTGGTCCGTGTGCTGGACGTCCGTCCTGTCGTTCCGGACCGTACCTATCGGCGTGATCTCGAAGCTCGGCATGGCCCGAGGCTGCTCCCCGGGGGAGGCGCGCAGGCGTGTCCCGCCGGACGGTGGGGTCCGGCGGGACGTGGGTGGAGCGAGTGGGCCTGCCTCAGCGGAAGTTGACGTCGCTGCAGAAGAAGTACGTCTGGTCCATGTGCGAGGCCTGCCAGATGGTGTAGAACACCGCCCGGCCGCTGCGTCCCGGCACGCTCACGGGGATGTTGTACTCACTGCCGGGGGCGTAGCGGCTGGTGCGGGTGACCAGCTGCAGGTCGTTCCAGGTCAGTGCCTGGGTGAGCGGGTTGAAGCCCTGCCGGGTGACGTAGACCAGGATGTAGTCCGCGCCGTGGCTCGCCTGGTCGTGCAGCCGGAGGGTGAGGTTGCTGCCGACGTCCGTGGCCTTCCAGTTGCCCACGGTGTCCATGGCGTTGTAGCGGCCGCTCTCGGTCCGGCCGCCGCTGCAGAGCTGGCCGTTGGGGATGACCGCCTGGAAGTTGCCCGCGGAACCGTTGCGGTACAGGCCGTTCCAGTTCCACATGGCGTTGGTGTCCGTCTGCCAGGCCTGCCAGCACATGGGGTCCTGCTGCTGCATGGCCGGGTTCTGGAAGTCGCTGCCCCAGCGCTGCCAACACCCGTAGTTGCGGGTGGCTGGGTCGACGACCGACCCGTGGGCGTAGGCGGTGCCGCTCCCCGGGACCAGGGAGAACAGTGCGGTGACGACCAGGGTGAGGAGGAGGAACGGCGCCCGGCGTAACCGGCCGGCGATGTCGGAACGTGTCATGGGTGTCCTCTTTCGCGTGGGGCTTGGGGACAGCGGACAAGAAGTGGGAGCGCTCCCATATAAAGGTTGCGTACATGTCAACGTCGTGCAACATTCGATTGCGCCACTTTCCCGCCGTGCACCGGTGGAACCCAGGCCCCTCGACCGGACGGTGTGCGGCCTGATTGAATCGGGGCATGAACCAGCGCCAGGACCTCACGCGTCGACGCCACGTCGACCTCGTGCGTGTGTCCAGTGCCCTGTGTTCCGCTCCGGCCGCCCGCTGAGACGGGTCCTTCCGGCGCCCCGCCTCCCGTCGCGGCCCGCGCTCGCGGCCGGCGGCCCGTGGCACCGGGTGCTCCGCGCCGCGCCGCGTTCCGTCGTCCCGCACCCGTGCCGTTCTGCTGACCTGCCGTCCTGAGCTTCCCGGACCTGTGCGTCCGTGACGTGCGGATCCGCGGGGCGCTACACCCGGCGCGTGCGGCGTCCGGGCGTTCGGCGCCCGGGCCGGGGAGTCGTCCTGACGCGCTGCCGGAGGGCCGCTCCGGGCGTGGGCGAAAACCGCCGTCCGCAGCCTCCCCCCACCCGACTCCGCCCGACTCCACCCGAGGAGCTGACACTCCGCCATGTCCGAAACACCTCCAGAG
>NZ_BBZI01000005.1:1160221-1288589 GCF_008974245.1 Streptomyces abyssomicinicus
GTCCACCCCCGAGCCCCGGGGAACCGCCGATGCCGGTGAACGGCGCCGACTGCGCACGGTGGTGGCCGCCAGCCTGCTGGGCACCACGATGGAGTGGTACGACTTCTTCCTCTACAGCACCGCCGCGGGACTGGTGTTCAACAAGCTGTTCTTCCCGACCGGCGACGCCACCGTCGGCACCATGCTCTCCTTCGCCACCTTCGCCGCCGGCTTCCTGGCCCGCCCGATCGGCGGTCTCCTGTTCGGCCACATCGGCGACCGGATCGGCAGGCGCCGGACCCTGGCCGTCACCATGGGCCTGATGGGCGGCGCCACCGCGCTCATCGGCGTCCTGCCGACCTATGAGCAGGCGGGGTTGTGGGCGCCGGTGCTCCTGCTGCTGCTGCGGATCGTCCAAGGCGTGGCGCTGGGCGGCGAGTGGGCGGGCGCGGTGCTGCTGTCCATCGAGCACGGCCCGGACGGCCACAAGGGGCGCTTCGGCAGCTTCCCGCAGGTCGGACTCGCGCTCGGGCTGGCCCTCGGCACCGGCCTGTTCGCCCTGCTGAGCGTCTGGCTCAGTGACGCGGCCTTCTTCGACCACGGATGGCGGGCGGCCTTCCTGGTCAGTCTCCTCCTGGTCGCCGTCGGGATCGCCGTGCGCCTGAAGGTGGACGAGACGCCCGCGTTCCGGGAGGTCGAGCGGCGCCGCACGACGCCCCGGGTCCCGGTCGTCACCCTCTTCAAGGACGCGAGGAGCAGGCGGCACACCCTCCTCGGGATGCTCGCACGGTGGGGTGAGGGCGCCGCGTTCAACACCTGGGGCGTCTTCGCCATCGCCTACGCCACCACGGAACTCGGCCTGCCCCGCACACCGGTGCTGCTCGGCGTCACCGTGGCCGCCATGGTGATGGCCGCGCTGATACCGCTCTCCGGGGTGCTGGTCGACCGGCAGGGGGCACGCCGGACGTACCTGGTGGGCATGGTGCTGTTCGGGGTCAGCGTGTTCCCCGCCTTCCTGCTGTTCGAGGCGGGCGGTACCTGGGCGTTCGGCGCGGCGATGGTCCTCACGCTGGGCGTGGTCCACGCCTACTTCTACGGCGCCCAGGGCACGTTGTTCGCCTCGCTGTTCCCGGCCGAGGTCCGGTACACCGGCATGTCGTTCGTCTATCAGATGTCCGGCGTCTTCGCCTCCGGCATCACACCGCTGCTGCTGACGACCTTCCTGGCGGTGGGGAACGGCACACCCTGGATCGCGTGCGGATACCTCGTCCTCACGTCGGTGGTCAGTGCCGTCGCGACCTGGCGCATCCGCAGTGCGGACCTGCACCTGGCCACCGGCACGGACCGGGCGGCGGGCGTCGCGGGGTCTCCGGACGGCCCGGGCGCGGGCGGGCGGGGCAACCACGTCCAGCTCGTTGCGGGCTCGTGAAGCCGGACGGGGCATCCTTGACCGGCCCGCTCCGGGTCACCATGCTCGTGGCCATGACCGCGACGACCTTTCTCGTGACGCGGCTCCACGTCGACCTGGGGCGCCTCGCCTCGGCGGCGTGTCGAGTGCGCTGACGCTCGCGCATCCCGCGGGCCGCGCGCCGCTGCGCGCGATCGCCCCGTCCCCTTCCTTCCGTCCCGGCGCCGGTCCGTTCCGCGCCCCGGGACGCCCGCTCCCCGTGCCCCGTGCCCCTGCTCGTGCATCCCGCGGCGCGGGCGGGGCCGCACCCGGTGAAAGGAATGCCATGACGTCCACCGCATCCACACCCGCGTCCGCCTCCGCCTCCGCCTCCGCGTCCGCCTCCGCGTCTGTCTCCGCTCCCGCTCCCGTTCCCGCCTCCGCACCCGGCACCGCACAGGTCGTCGTCGAGAAGGTCGGCGGCCGTATCGGCGCCGTGATCTCCGGCGTCCGCCTCGGCGGCGGCCTGGACGAGCGGACCGTGGCCGCGGTCCGGGCCGCCGTCCTCGAGCACAAGGTCGTCTTCCTCCGCGGCCAGCACCACCTCGACGCCGCGGGCCACGAGGCGTTCGGGAGGCTCCTGGGCGAGCTGGTCGCCCACCCCACCGTGCCGTCGGTGGACGGCCGTTACGCCCTTGGCATCGACAACGAGCACGGCGGGCGCGCCAACCAGTGGCACACCGACGTGACCTTCGTCCCCGCCTACCCGGCCTTCTCCATCCTCCGCGCCGAGGTGACCCCGCCCTACGGAGGCAACACCCTGTGGGCCAACACCGCGGCGGCCTACGCCGAACTCCCCGAGCCGCTGCGGACGCTGGCCGACGGCCTGCGCGGGGTGCACACCAACGACTACGACTACGCCGCCGTCCGCCCGGGCACCGTCCCGGCCCGACTGCTGGAGCACCGACGGGTGTTCACGTCGATCACGTTCCGCACCGAGCACCCGGTGGTGCGGGTGCACCCGGAGACCGGTGAACGCACGCTGATCCTCGGCAACTTCCTGCAGAGGTTCGCCGGCCTCGACGGCCGTGACTCGCGTGCCCTCTACGGCATCCTCCAGTCGCACGTCGAACGGCCGGAGAACACCGTGCGCTGGCAGTGGCGCGCCGGCGACGTCGCCATCTGGGACAACCGGGCCACCCAGCACTACGGCGTGGACGACTCCGACGACCACGAACGGACCCTCCGCAGGGTCACGGTCGACGGTGACGTGCCGGTGGGCGTGGACGGCCGCCGCTCGGTGCTGATCGAGCCGCAGTCCGTCCCCGAGCCGGGCTACGGCATCGCCTCCGGCGCCTCCACGGACGGGGTGCTGGCGGAGGTCTGAGGCACCTCGCTCCGCCGCCCCTGCCCGGTTCCGCCCCTGCCCGGTTCCGCCCCTGCCCCGGTTCCGCCCGTGCCCAGGCGGAACCGGGGCACGGGCGGGGCGGCGCCGATCGTACGATGACCCGCATGGCCTCTCCGGAAAGCGGTGCGTGCGCAGGTGGCGGGACGAGCCGGATCCGGAGCCGCAGGCGCCTCGCCGCGGCCGTGGCCGCGGCGGTGACCGTCGGCGCGGGGCTGGGCCTCAGGGCCGCGATGACGGGAGACGTCGCCAAGTACGGCGGGGACGCCCTATATACCTTGTTGATCGTCGCGCTGGTCGTCCTGGTGGCTCCCTCGGTGACGGCGCGGAAGGCCGCCGCGGTCGCGCTGGCCTTGAGCTGGGGCGTCGAGTTCCTGCAACTCAGCGGCGTACCGGCGGAACTGTCCCGGCACAGCGTGGCGGCTCGCCTGGTGCTCGGTTCCACCTTCGGCCCGCAGGATCTCCTCTGGTACACGGTCGGCGCGCTGGGCGGGTGGGGGCTGGTCGCGTGGTCCCGCCGGCCGGTGGCCGGCCGAGCGGTGACCAGCCGGGGGCGATCCCTCGGGCGGTGATCAGCCGAGTGGTGATCCGCCGCGCCCGGTCTGTCCGGAGGGACGCCGGGTAGGCGCAGCGTCATGGGCGACATCCTCGTGGGCACGTGTTCGTGGACCGACAAGGCTTTGGTCGGCAGCGGCTGGTACCCGGTGGGGCGGCGGGACGCCGAGGGGCGGCTGCGGTACTACGCCGAGCGGTTCCCGGTCGTGGAGGTGGACTCCTCGTACTACGCCCTCCCCGGCGAGCGGAACAGCCGGCTCTGGGCGGAGCGGACGCCGGACGGGTTCGTCTTCGACGTGAAGGCGTTCTCCCTGCTGACCGGGCACCCCACCCGTGCCGCGGTGATGCCGCACGGCTTGCCGGCCGACGCCCGCGACCCCGGCGTGCTCGACGAGGTGTGGGCGCTCTTCACGCGAGGGGTCGCCCCGCTGCGGCAGGCCGGGCGGCTGGGCGGTGTGCTCTTCCAGTTCCCGCCGTGGTTCCGGCCCGGCGCGCGGGCGGAGGCGTTCCTCGAGGACACCGCCCGGCGCACCGAAGGCTGGCCCCTGGCCGTGGAGTTCCGGCACCCGGCATGGTGGCGGGAGGAGCGGGCGGGGGCCACCCGAGCCCTGCTCGCGCGGTACGGCATGGCGGCGGTGGCGGTGGACATGACGCAGGAGCTGCCCTCGTCCATCCCGCCGGTCACCCCCGTGACCTCCCCGCGCCTGGCCGTCGTGCGCTTCCACGGACGCAGCGCCGCCTGGGGCACCGGCAGCAAGGAGGACCGGTTCCGGCACGGCTACGGCGAAGCGGAACTCGTGGCGTGGCTGCCGCGGTTGCGCGCCCTCGCCGAGCGGGTGGGGCGGGTGCACGTCCTGTTCAACAACTGCTGCGGGGACGCGGCGGTACGGGCCGCCGAGAGCATGGCGCGTCTGCTGGGATCCCGGACCTCGGCCCCGCCCGCCCGGGCGAGGACGGCACCGTCCGGCACCTGACGCGGCTGTCCGGCACCTGACGGTGCCGTCCGCCGGCCCGGCTGTCGGTGGGGTGGGGTGCAATGGACGTGTGACCGCACACGATGTGGCCCGGGCGCTGCCGGGCATCGAGAACCTGCGCGACCACTGCCGTGGCCTCGCGACGCTGGACGCCGTGCTCTGCCCGGAGTGGGCCTGGCGGTACCACTCCTTCGACGTCTCCTGGGGAGCGGGCGGACAACTGGCGTCGATGCGGGACGGCATGGGCAGCGAGTACGCGATCGTGTTCTCGGCGGCCGGCGCCTACGCCAGGGGCTTCGACCACCGGTCGCTGATGAGTCCGTACGCGCGGCCGGACGTCCCCGCGGTGTGGCCCGGGGTGCTCGACGAGATACCGGACGTCTTCCGCGCGTACGTCACCGAGCCCGCTTTCTGCGACGAGCGCGGTGTCCCCACCGTCACCTGCTGCCTGTGGCGCAGGACCGGCGACTCCGCCTGGCGGACCGGCGCCGTCGACCACCCCGAGGGCGGCGACGACGACCCGGACGGCGCCGACCACCTCTTCGCGCTCCTGGTCGACCGCTCGCCGGAGGCATACGCGGCATGGGCGTCCGACTACTTCGAGATGCCCGTCGACGTGGACGCCGTCCGTGCCGTGCTGGAGCTGCGCCCGCTGACGCCGGAAATCGTCGCCGCGCTCAACCCCGAGATCGCGTTCGCCGACCTCGGGGAGGACCTCGCGGCCATCGGCTACCCGACGACTTGACCCGCCGGGCGGCGAGGACGGTGCCGCCGGCGGTCTCCTTCACGACGGCCCGGGAGTGGGAATGGAACAGGGAGTCTTCGAGTCCGTCAGGTACGCCGCTGTGTGCCAGGACTGCGGTGCGGAGCTGGAGTGCCGGGGAGTCCAGGCCCTGGTGGATGGCCGGTTGCGCTGGGACGTCGAGTCGACCTGTTCCACCTGCGGGTTCGCGGTGGCCGTGTGCGGTGGTGCGATGCCGGCGGAACGGCGGGAGCAGATGCTCTCCCACCATGGACCCGTCTGGCTGCGGGTGAGCGCCCCGCCGTCGAAGAGCGTCGTCATCATGCGCGTGCTGCGGACCGAGCTCGGCATCGGCCTGACGGACGCCCGGGCTGCGCTGCGCCGTGTGCTGGATGGTGACTACTCAGGAACGCTTCCCGAGGTGGAGCATTTGGCTCGCGCGCTGCGGAAATCCGGCATCGCTGCTGTAGCTACTCGCACTCGCTCAGCCTTTGGCCAGGGCCTTCCCGACGGCGTCTGACCTGGTGGTGCCCGCTCGGCCGTCCAGCGGCTGCCGTCAGCCGAACGAGGTGTCGGTACGGATCATGAAGGAAGTGCAGCCGTCATGCTCGAAGCGCACCTGTCCGTCGAACCTCGACCCGGCGTGAGTGCAGGCGCCCCAGTCCCGCCCCAACTGCCCTCTCAGGCCGATCCAGAAGCGGCACCCACCACACTGCTCGTCATACCACTCCTCCCGGTAGTCGCGCGCTCCGGTCGGCCTGTTCAGCCCGCGCAGCCATCGCTCGTGCACCCCGTCGTTGTGTCCAGGGTCGTCCCCCGTCCAAGGCCCGCTGGGCATAAGTCGACCTCCCTCACTCCCCTTTGGACAGATCCAGAGGATACGTGGGAGGACCACGGATGACCTGCGCGACTGAACTTCCCGTTCCCGTCCGCCGTGGCGGCCGGTCTTCGACGGTCCTGTCCCTGAGGGATCCGGAGCTGCTGGAGCAGCGCGCCTGGGGAGCTGCCCGGAGACAACCACCCCGCGAGGCGCTGACCGACCGGTCTCCGCCTCGCGGGGCGGCTGCCTCCGCCGCACGGGGGAGGGGGATCGCCGGTGGGCAGGACGTGGGCGGGGCGCTCGGGCGGGAGTGTGGAGCCATGAGGCGAACTCCTGTGACCGCTCCGGCCGTTGCCGTCGGCCCCACTCCCGCCCGCCGGCTGCTGCGCGCCACCGCCGTCGTCGCCTGCCTGCCCTGTCTCGGCCTCAAGGCCGCCTGGATCGCCGGGAGCCGGGTCGGCATCCCCGACGGCAGCGCACTGCTGGACCACCGGGTGGCCATGGCCCTCGCCAACGGGCTGTCCATGCTGCTGGACAGCGGCGTGATCGTGCTGGCGCTGGTGCTGACCCGGCCCTGGGGCCGGCGGGTGCCCGCGTGGGCGCCGGCGCTCCCGGCGTGGGGCGCCACGGGGCTGCTGGCGCCGATCATGGCCGGGTACCCGCTGCAGCTCGTCGCGCGGGCACCGAGATCGCCGGGCGCATGCGCGTGGGACCGGCCACGGTGAAGACGCACGTGGCGTCGGTGCTCGCCAAGACCGGCACGCGCGACCGCACCCAGGCGGTGATCCGGGCCTACGAGGCCGGCTTCGCGCGACCGGTGGCATGAGCGCGGCGAGAAGCGGCGCCCGACCCCGGATGCGGCGGGGCCCGCCCGCCGGTGACCTTGGCCGGGGCCGGGGCGGAGCCTGCGGTGGGTGCCGGACCGGACCGGCTGATGTCCTGCTCCAGGAACGCAGTGAGCGGGGTGCCGTCGTTCCGGAAGCCGACAGGCGCGGTGCCGCGGTGCCGCGGAGAGACGGCGTGCCCACCGCCGAGGGCTTCGGGCGCGCGGGGCGCCGGGTGAAGGGGAAGCCCGTCGGTTCCGGTGCGAACGCGGCCTGGTATCGGGGCGGGAGAGGCACTAGCGTCCGGCGAGGTACACACGTGTACCACCGGCGCAGCGCGGTCGCGCAGTCACGACCGCGCCGCCCCGCGCTGCCCAGCTCCGCTGTCCGCACACGCCCCACCCCACTGGAGCCGTACATGTCCTTACGACGCTTACGTCGCCACCGCTGGATCGGCCTGCTGCTCGCACTGCCGCTGGCCGTGGCGGGACCGCTGTCCCTCCCGGCCTCGTCCGCGGAGGCCCCGCCCGCCAAGGAGTTACAGACCGCCAAGGAGTTACAGGCCGGCGCCGCGGCGCTGCCGGCCCTCGAGGAGGTCGCCGCCACCACCACCCAGGTGGCCTACGGCCTCAGACGCCCGACGGCCCTGGTCGCCCCCGACGACGGCACCGGGCGGCTGTTCATCACCGAGAAGTCCGGACGGGTCCGCGTCTACCACCCCGACACCGGCCTCTCCTCCACGCCCCTCCTCGACATCGTCGACAAGGTCGACGAGTCCGGCAACGAGCGCGGCCTGCTCGGCATCGCGCTGGCCCCCGACTTCGCCCGGAGCAAGCAGCTCTACCTGGCCTACACCGCCCTGCCCGACGCCGCGGTCACCCTGGCCCGCTACCACCTCACCGACTCCCGCCTCGAGGTCCTGCTGCAGCAGCCGCACGCCGAATACAGCAACCACAACGGCGGCCAGCTCGCCTTCGGCCCCGACGGCAAGCTCTACTGGGCGATCGGCGACGGCGGCGGATCCGGCGACCCGTTCGACACGGGCCAGCGGAAGGACACCCTGCTCGGCAAGATCCTCCGCCTCGACGTGAGCCGCAGCTGCGGCGCGCTGGCGTACTGCATCCCGCCGGACAACCCCTTCGTCGGCGTCGACGGCGCACGCGGCGAGATCTGGCTCTGGGGCACCCGCAACCCCTGGCGCTTCTCCTTCGACCACGCGGACGGATCGATGTGGGTGGCCGACGTCGGCCAGGGCCGGTGGGAGGAGATCACCCACCTGGCGCGCGGCGAGCAGGCCGGAGCCAACCTCGGCTGGTCCTGCTACGAGGGACCCCAGGTCTTCGACGAGGCCCAGTGCGCGTCCGGCGCGCGCTACACCCCGCAGGACTTCTACTACTCGCCCTACAACGGCAACTGCGCGGTCATCGGCGGACACGTCTACCGCGGCCGCCAGTACGCCGACCTCGTCGGCGGCACCTACATCGCCACGGACTACTGCTCGTCCCAGGTCTGGGCGCTGCGCCCCGACGGCAACGGCGGGTTCCGCCAGGCCGACATCGGTGACATGCCCACCCAGGTGACTGCGGTCGGCACCACCCCGGAGGGCGAGTTCTACGTCGTCAACGACCTGCCCGGCGGCCTGCACAAGGTGTCGTTCGAGCGCACCAAGCCGATCTGCAAGGTCGACGTCAAGAAGACCGCCTGGGGCAACGGCATGACCGTCGACCTCACGGTCACCAACACGGGGACCACCCCGATCGACGGCTGGTCGCTGCAGTTCGCGCTGCCCTACGGGCAGACCGTCACCTCCGACTGGAACACCGACATGACCAACCTGGGCGACATCTACACCGCCCCCGACGCCGACCACAACGCGTCGATCCCGCCCGGCGGCTCGGTCACCCTGGGCTACCTGGTCACCCACACGGGAGACGCCGCCACGCCGGGCCGCTTCCGCCTCAACGAGACCGCCTGCGCACGCACCGGCAGCTGACCCGCCGCTGAACGCGCACCGGTCCCACGGCAGCCGGCCGTGGGACCGGGACGGCGACCGGGGCGCCGGCCGTCCCGCGCCGGCGACCGGCTCGGCCACCCGCGGGTCGCGCCCCGTGCCGCCCCGGGTGACGCTGGGAGCAGGAGGTGATGCCCGTGGGCACGGAAGACAGCAACCCGGCCGAGGTCCCCGCCTCCGCCGTGGAGGCGCTCAGGAGCACCCTGCGGGGTGCGCTGCTCCTGCCGGGCGACGCGGAGTACGCCTCGGCCCGGCAGCTCTGGAACGGCATGATCGACCGGAGGCCGGCACTGGTGGCACGGTGCGAGAGCGACGACGACGTCGCCGCCGCCGTGCGCTTCGCCAGGGACCACGGACTCCCGCTCTCCGTACGCGGCGGCGGACACGGCGTGGCGGGTCTCGCGCTCTGCGACGGCGGCCTGGTCGTCGACCTGTCGAGGATGACCGCGGTGGAGGTCGACGCCGGTGCGCGCACCGCCCGGGCCCAGGGCGGCTGCACGCTGGGGCACGTCGACCGGGCGACCCAGCCGCACGGACTGGCCGCGCCGCTCGGCGTGGTGTCGGAGACCGGCATCGCCGGCCTGACCCTCTCGGGAGGCATGGGCTGGCTCCGCCGTGCGCACGGCCTGAGCTGCGACGCCCTCCTCTCCGCGACCGTGGTCACCGCCGACGGCGAGGTCCGCACCGTCGACGCCGACCACCACCCGGACCTCTTCTGGGCGATCCGCGGGGGCGGCGGGAACTTCGGTGTCGTCACGTCCTTCGCGTACCGGCTGTTCCCGGTCGGCCCGGAGGTCTACCTCTGCAACGTGTACTACCCCGCCCGGCACGCACGCGAGGTGCTCCGCGCCTGCGAGAGCCACCTGGCCGCGACGCCGGACGGCGGCCTCGCGCCGCTCGGCGTGTTCGGGCGTGTCCCGGCGGACGACGAACTGCCGGCCGGCCTGCACGGAGAGCCGTTCGTCGCGCTGCTGGCCCTCCACCCGGGCGACCCCGCCGAGGGGGAGTCCGCACTGCGCCCACTGAGGGAGATCACGGAGCCCCTCTTCGACCTCAGCGGCGTCACCACCTACCTGGCGGCCCAGTCGCTCCTCGACGAGGACTACCCCGACGGCGACCGCTACTACTGGAAGTCCGTCAGCCTGCCCGGCCTCGGCGACGAGATGATCGGCCGCCTCGCGGACCACGCCGCCCGGGCGCCGTCCCCCGCCTCGACGGTCGACGTCTGGTTCCAGGGCGGTGCGATGGCGCGAGGCCCTGAACAGGAGACCGCCTTCACCGGCCGGCACGCCCCCTACCTCATCGGCATCGAGGGCAACTGGTCGGACGCGGCCGACTCCGAACGCAACATCGCCTGGGTCCGCGACACCTTCGCCGCACTGCGCACCTTCTCCGACGGCGGCATCTATCTCAACTTCCCGGGCTTCCTGGAGGAGGGCGAGCAACTCGTCCGGGAGAGTTTCGGCGCCAACTACGAGCGCCTGGCGGCGGTCAAGGCGGCCTACGACCCGGGGAACCTCTTCCGTCACAATCCCAACATCCTCCCGAAGGCCTGACCGGCGGCGAGCCGTCGGCCGGGCCTTCGGGAGCGGTCCCGCAACGGGCTCTGCGGGCGGTGAAGGAGCCCGTTGCGGAAACTGACCGGCACCCGGTGCCCCGCAGGAACGGGCACCTGTGTCCGTGAAGCTCTGGCGCGGGGGGCTAGGAGGCCCTCACCGGAGTCGCGCTGTCGTCCGCCCGGACGGCGGGCCTCCGACGCAGCGCCGTCTCGACGGCATAGGCGCCCGGGCCGAGGAAGGCGATCAGCAGGAACGTCCAGCAGAACATGACGGACAGTTCACCGCCGTTCACAATGGGGAACAGTCCGTTCGACTGGTGGACGCTGAAGTATGCATATGCCATCGACCCGGAGCAGACGGCGGCCGACACCCGGGTGAAGAGACCCAGGGCCACCAGGCCGCCGCCCACCAGCTGGATGACCGCGGCCCACCAGCCGGGCCACTGCAGAGTGGGCACGGTGCCTCCGCCGTGGGCGCCTCCGAGGACGCCGAAGAGCGAGGCGGCGCCGTGGCAGGCGAATAGGAAGCCCGTCACCAGACGGAAGGCGGCATGCACCACAGGGGTCGCCGTGCGTAACAGCTCCGGGCGTTCGTTCGACGGCACAGTCATGACTGCTCCTCGTGGGGGGATTTGGAGAAGTTTACGTTTGGTCGATCTTGATCTGATCGTTCATTCAAGCCTCGAACGCAGAATAGCCATTCGAAACAGCCGCGCCCACGTCCCCCGCCCGCCATTCCTGGCGGCATTCCTTCGGTATGCGGGTGGCCCGTCCCGCGGCGATGCCGAGTGGTGCGCGGCGTCCAGGGTGAGTGGGGAAACAGGGGGAGGTGACGTACGCAGGCGTACCCCGGCGGGGTCGGTTGCCGGGGCGGGTGGAGCGCTTGGACGCGCGCGTTCCGGCTGGTCCCCGGCCCCTCCGCCCCGCCTGCCGGGAGCGCGGAGGCGTGCGGGCCGTCCCGGCGGCAGGGCGGGGGGCGTCCGATTAACGGGGTGCGACCGACGGGCCGGAGGAGGCCGCACGGTCGCCGACGCGTCGTGGCGACCGCCGATATCGCGCCGTCGCCCTTGTGCGCGCCGCCCCGCGGGATGCCCGGATCCGCGAGCCCGCCGAGCGGCCGCGTCGCCCGCGGCGGGGCACGTTCGCCCTCCGGCCCCTACGTTGATGAACCGGTAAAGCCCATGCCTCCGGCCGGCCGACGGCCGCAGGTCCGGGGCGTGGGGCCGTGTGCGGCAATTCCGGTGCCCTGCCTGTTCAGGTGAGGAGTCGGCGCGACGGTACGGCGGGGGTCGCTCGCTCTAGACCGGTTCACTCACGGGCACTAGGTTGAGCGCGCTGCACCGGAAAGAGCGAGGCCCGCGCACGCACCCACGTCCTGCCGAAGGAGTCCGCAGATGAAGGAAGTCGTCCAGCTCGCCGAGGGCTGGAGCCTCGACCACGACGGCACCACGCTGCCCGCCCAGGTCCCCGGCTGCGTGCACACCGATCTGCTCGCGGCCGGCCGGATCCCCGACCCCTACCTCGGCCTCAACGAGAACGAGGTGGCGTGGGTGGGCCGCCGGGCGTGGACCTACTCCCGCACCCTGGAGCCGGCCGGGACGGCCGCGGAAGAGCTCCACGAGCGCACCGACCTGGTCTTCGACGGCCTGGACACCGCCGCGCTGATCACCCTCGACGGCCAGGAGCTGGGCCGGACCCGCAACATGCACCGGCAGTACCGGTTCGACGTCACCGGCCGCCACGGCGCACTGCGGGTCGAGTTCGCGTCGGCCTACGACGAGGCCGACGCGGTCCGGGCGTCGACGGGGGAGCGGCCGAACGTCTACCCGGAGCCGTTCCAGTACATCCGGAAGATGGCGTGCGGCTTCGGCTGGGACTGGGGGCCGACGCTGGTGACCGCCGGGATGTGGCGGCCGGTCCGGCTGGAGCGGTGGTCGACGGCCCGCCTGGCACGGGTGCGTCCCCTGGTGACGGTGCGGGAGGGGGTCGGGAGGGTGGAACTGCGCGTCGACGTCGAACGGACCGCGCGGGGCGCGGGCCGGAGCCTCGAGGTGCGCGCCCAGGTCGGCGGCGTCCACGCCCGTGCCACCGTCGGGGCCGACGGGGCCGACGGGGCGGACGGGGTGGTGGTGACCCTCGAACTGCCGGACCCCGAGCTCTGGTGGCCCCGCGGATACGGCGAGCAGCCCCTGTACGACCTGGACGTCACCCTCGTCGAGCAGGGCACGGACGAGGGCGCCGCCGGGGCAGCCGAGGGCGCCACCGGGGCCGCCGGGCCCGGCGGCCGGCGGCTCGACCACTGGACGCGACGCATCGGGTTCCGCGACGTCGTGCTGGACCGCGCCCCCGACGCGCACGGCACCGGCTTCACCTTCCTGGTCAACGGCGTCCCCGTCTTCGTCCGCGGCGTGAACTGGATCCCCGACGACGCCTTCCCCTCCCGCGTCACCCCCGAGCGCTACCGCACCAGACTGGAACAGGCGGCAGGGGCCGGCATCGACCTCGTGCGAATCTGGGGCGGAGGCGTCTACGAGGACGACGCCTTCTACGACGTCTGCGACGAACTGGGCCTGATGGTCTGGCAGGACTTCCTCTTCGCCTGCGCCGCCTACCCGGAGGAGCAGCCGCTGCGCGGCGAGGTGGAGGCCGAGGCACGCGACAACGTGGTCCGGCTGATGCCCCATCCCAGCCTGGTGCTGTGGAACGGCAACAACGAGAACCTGTGGGGCTTCCGCGACTGGAACTGGGAACCCGAGCTCGACGGCGACTCCTGGGGCGGCGGTTACTACCTCGACCTGCTGCCCCGCGTCGTCGCCGAACTGGACCCGACCCGCGCCTACACGGCCGGCAGCCCCTGGTCCGGCTCGTGGGACCACCACCCCAACGACCCCGCGCACGGCACCCACCACTCCTGGGAGGTGTGGAACCGCCGGGACTACGCCGAGTACCGCGACTCGGTGCCGCGCTTCGTCGCGGAGTTCGGCTGGCAGGCCCCGCCCGCCATCGCGACCCTGCGCCGCGCGCTGCCCGGGGAGAGCCTCGCGCCCGACTCGCCCGGCATGCTCCACCATCAGAAGGCCGAGGACGGCAACGGCAAGCTCGACCGGGGCCTGGCGCGCCACTTCACCCCGCCGAAGGGCGACTTCGACCGCTGGCACTATCTCACCCAGGTCGTCCAGGCCCGCGCGGTGGCCACCGGGATCGAGCACTGGCGGTCGCACTGGCCGGTGTGCGCCGGCACCGTCGTCTGGCAGCTCAACGACTGCTGGCCGGTGAGCTCCTGGGCCGCCGTGGACGGTGACGGCCGCCTGAAGCCGCTCTACCACGAACTGCGCCGGGTCTACGCCGACCGCCTGCTGACCCTCCAGCCGCAAGACGGCGACGGTGACGGCGACGGCCCGGTGCTCGCCGTGGTCAACCAGTCCGCCCGGCCCTGGCAGACCTCGGTCACCCTGCGGCGCGTGCGGGCGGACGGCTCCACGGTGGCGGAACAGGTCCTCGAACTGACCGTGGGCGCGCGCCAGGTCCACCGCCAGACCGTGCCCCGGCACCTGGCCCCGGACGCCGCCTCGGCCGAGGAGTTCCTGGTCGCCGACGCGGAGGACGGGGCGGACGGCCTGCGCGCCCTGCACTTCCCGGTCGCCGACAAGGACTTCGCCTACCCCACCCCGCGCTACGACGTCGAGGTGGTCCCGACCGGTGAGGGAGACGGTGACGGCGGGGGTAATGTCGAGGTCGTGGTGACTGCACACACTCTGGTACGAGACCTTCTCCTGCAGGCCGACCGGCTGGGACCGGACGCGGTCTGCGACTCCGGTCTGCGGACCCTGCTCCCCGGCGAGCGCGTCCGCCTCCGGGTCGGCAACGCCGCGGAGACCGGCAGCGACGCCGTGCGCGGGGCCCTGTTCTGCGTGGAACCCGCGTGAGCGCACCGCCGGGCCGCGTCACCATCAAGGACGTCGCCGCGGCCGCCGGCGTCTCCAAGGGCGCCGTGTCGCTCGCCTTCAACAACAAGCCGGGGGTGTCCGGGGCCACCCGGGAGCGCATCTTCGCGGCGGCCCGGCAACTCGGCTGGGCGCCGAACTCCGCCGCGCGCAGCCTCTCGCGGCAGTCCGTCGACACCGTCGGGCTGGCCCTGTGCCGGCCCGCGCGGCTGCTGGGGCTGGAACCCTTCTACATGGAGTTCATCTCCGGCATCGAGAGCGTGCTCGCCGAACACGACTGCTCCTTGCTGCTGCGCCTGGTCGGCTCCCTGGAGGAGGAGGTCCAGCTGCAGGAGCGCTGGTGGCGGGAGCGGCAGGTGGACGGCTCTATCCTGGTCGACTTCCACCAGGACGATCCGCGGATCGCACCCCTGCGGGAACTCGGCCTGCCCGCGGTGGGCGTGGGCCACCCGGACCTCACCGGCGGCTTCCCGTCGGTGTGGACCGACGACGCCACCGCCGTCGCCGAGGCCGTGCGCTACCTGGCGGCGCTCGGTCACCGGCGGATCGCCCGCGTGGGCGGTCCGGCCGGCCTGGGCCACAGCGCCATCCGCGCCCAGGCGTTCGAGCGGACCATGGAGGCACTAGGCCTGGACGGCGGCCGCCACGTCGAGACGGGCTTCTCGGGGGAGGAGGGCGCCCGGGCGACCCGGATGCTGCTCCTGGCCTCCGACCGCCCCACGGCGATCGTCTACGACAACGACATCATGGCCGTCGCGGGGCTGGGTGTGGCCGCCGAGATGGGCGTCGCCGTGCCGGACGACCTGTCCCTGCTCGCGTGGGACGACTCGCAGCTGTGCCGCCTGACCCATCCGACCCTGTCGGCGATGAGCCACGACGTTCACGGCTTCGGCGCCGAGGTCGCACGGGTGCTGTTCGACCTGCTCGCGGGCCAGGACGTTCCGTCGCGGCCGGTGGCGACGCCCTCACTGGTGCCGCGAGGGTCCACCGCGCCCCCTCGGCCGTAGCGCGCGCCACGAGGTCGGTCGCCGCCTCTCTCCTTCGCTACCGGTGTCCGGGGGAGAGGCCCGTGGCCGCGACGAACAACGTTCCGTCACCCTCCGCCGTGATGTCCCGGTCCGAGTCGGGGAGGAAGCACGAGCCGCCCGGCCCCAGCGGCAACTTCTGGCCGCCGGGCCCGCGCAGCAGCGCGGTGCCCTCCGCGCAGAGGGCGATCCTGGGCCCTCGCGGCGGGGTCACGGGCTCCGGCCCTCCGCCGAGCCGGACCCGGTACAGCGCGAACTCCTCCACCGGGCACCGGTACACCCGCGTACGCTCCGACCCCGCGACGCCCTCGGGCCGCACCACGGGGACCGGCACCGCGGGGTCGGTGATCCGCAGCAGCTCCGGTATGTCCACCTCCTTGGTGGTGAGGCCCGCGCGCAGCACGTTGTCGGAGCCGGCCATCAGCTCCACGCCCACTCCGCGGATGTAGGAGTGCAGTCCTCCGGCCGGCACGAACAACGCGGTGCCCGGCTCCAGGACCTGGTGCCGCAGCAGCAGGGAGGCGACCAGACCGAGATCCCCCGGGTGATGCTCCGCCATGCGCGCCACCGCGTCGTAGGCCGCCGCGTGGGGCCCGGGGAGCGCCGCCAGCCGCCGGCTCGCCTCCACGACGGCGTGCACCAGCGCCGCACGGTCGTCGCGCGGCCACTCGAGCACGGTCCGCAGGGCGTCGCTGAGCGCGGCGCCGTCGCCGTTGCTGCCGCTGCCGTTGTCACGCAGGATGTGCGTGACCCGGCGCAGACGCGTGATGCCGAGGCCCTCCAGCACGGCCACCGCCTCGTCGCGGGAGCGGAAACCGGCGAGCACCTCGAAGGAGGTGAGCGCGTAGAGCAGTTCGGGTTTGGGCCAGTCGTCGGCGTACGGCCCGTGGTCCGCCCCGCCTCTCCGCCGGGCGCCGAACCCCGCGCGTGCCTGCTCCCGGTCCGGGTGCACCTGGATGGACAGCGGCTGTTCGGCGGCCAGCACCTTCAGCAGGAAGGGCAGCCGGCCACCGAACCGGCCGGCGCACGCCGCCCCGAGCTCCCGTTCCGGGGCGTCGGCGACCACCCGCTGGAGCGTGGTCGTGCGCCCGTCGCGGGTGAGCCCGGCCGGACCTGCCGGATGGGCCCCCATCCACAGCTCCGCCTCGGGCCCGTCCGAGGGCTCTTCCCGTCCCTGGAGCCTGGCCAGCGCGTGCCGGGAGCCCCAGGCATAGGGCTTGATGATTGGTCGCAGTAGATCCACGGTCGGTACCGTAGCCACGATTTATGTAAACCGGTATAGGCATGCTGGAGCATGCTGTCACCGTCGTGGGGTGATCGCGGAGTGGAGAGCGTTCGGCGCTGTTCGGTAACCGGTTTAGCTGATCGCGTCGATGCGCCGGCCGGCTGCGCGAGCACCGTGGCTCGTCCCTCACCAGGTGATCCGGTCGGCGGCCACGCGTGGCATCCTGCCCGCAGCGACGTCCCGGCCGGGGGCGGCCGAGGGAGGGGCGATGTCATGACGACGACCGGGCGGACGGCCGGTGGCGGCACGGGGGAGCGGCGGCGCATCGGGGTCCTGGTGCTGGGGAACCTCCTCGGCGGCGTCGGCGTGGCCTCCGGCATCACCATGACCACCCTGCTCGTGGAACGGCTCGGAGCCACCGAACTGGCCGGGCTCGGTCAGGCGGTCGGGGTGCTGGGCGCCGCGGTGGCGGCGGTGCCGCTTGCCCGGCTGGCGGCCCGGCGCGGGCGCCGGTGGTCGCTGGGCGTCGGCTACGCGATCGCGGTGCTGGGCGCCTCGCTGATCGTCGCCGCCGCGACGGCCGGACAACTGGCCCTCGTCATGGCGGGCCTGTGCCTCTTCGGCGTGGCCCAGGCGTGCAACCTGCAGACCCGGTACGCCGCCGCGGACGGCGTCGCGCCCGAGGTGAGGGCCCGCACCATGGCCGTGGTGGTGTGGGCGACGACCGTCGGCTCCGTCGCCGGGCCCAACCTCACCGCCTTCGGCCAGGCGGTCGGCGAGTCCGCCGGGGTCCTCGGACTGGCGGGGCCCTACCTGCTCTCCGGTGCGGCGTTCGCGGGGGCGTGCGCGCTGGTCGTGGCGCTCTACCGCGGCAGGCAGGAGAAGCCCGGTCCGCCCGGCAAGGCCGCGGGGGCCGGACCGGCCGCCATGGGGGCGCTGGCCGCCCTCCGCTGGACGGCGGGTCACCCCTCCGCCCTGTTCGCCGTCGTCCTCCTGGCCACCGCGCACGCGACCATGATCATGGTCATGGTGATGACGCCGCTGCACATGCAGCACCACGGCATGTCCCTGCGGATCGTCGGCGTGGTCATCAGCGTGCACATCGCCGCCATGTACGGACTCAGCCCGGTCTTCGGCCGCCTGGCCGACCGCTGGGGCCCGCTGCGCACCGCCTTCCTCGGCATCGCCGTTCTGTGGGCCGCCGTCACGCTCGGCTACGCGGCCGCCTCGGGCGGCGGGGAGGCGCTCACCGCGGCGGCCCTCGCGGTGCTGGGTCTCGGCTGGTCCCTGTCGACACTCGCCGCCTCCACGCTGCTGGCAGCCGTCGACGACGACCGGGTGCGGGTGCCCCTGCAGGGTGCCGCCGACGCCGGCATGAACTACGCGGGGGCCGCCGTCGCCGCGCTCGCCGGCCCGGTCCTCGCCGTGGGCGGCTTCCGCGGGGTCAACCTGGCGGGCGCCGCCCTGCTCCTGCCCGCGCTCGGGCTCGCCGTCCTGCTCGCGCGGCGCCGGGCGGCGGTCGCCACCTGACCTCGATGGGCGCGAGGGCGTCCGTCGGGCAGGTCACCTCACGCCCGCGCCCTGCCGCGGGGGTCCCGCGGTGTGACCGCGCCGGTCCGGGCGGAAGCCGGCTGTCGGTCGTCGACGCGTCCACCCGGCGCGACGCGGAGGCGGTGGTCGCGCACGTACGCCGGGCGTGGGCGGCTCCTACCAGTGGGCGGGCCGACGCAGCGCCGCAGGCACCTTGGTGGCCGCGTCGCCCCGGGCGGCGTCGAGCTGCGACTGGGTGAGGAACAGGGCGCCGGTCAGGTCGGCACCGCTCAGGTCGGCGTCGCGCAGGTCCGCTCCGATCAGGTCCGCCTCCCGCAGGTCGGCCCCGCCGAGGTCGGCGGCGACCAGGAGGGCGCCGCGGAGACTCGCGCCCCGCAGGTCGGCGCCGGCCAGCCGGGCGCCCATCAGGTCGGCGGACCGGTGGTTCCTCCGCCTGCCCGGGACGTGGGCGCGCGCCAGTTCGCTCGCCCGCAGCAGCGACGCGTTGACCTCCCCGCGCAGCGCGTCGACGTCCAGAGCGGTGATCGACTCGGGTGTGCCGCGGGACAGGTCGTCGATGTGCGCCCGTGCCCGCCGCAACTCCTTGTGGACGGGGCGGGCGGAGGGCAGGGCGAGCGCCTCGGTGACGTACCGGAGCAGTTCGTGCAGCTGCCGCATGACCGGGAAGACCGCGAACATGGCGCGCGCCGTGCTCGGCGACGCACGCCAGTCGGTGCCGCCGAAGGTGACCTGCGAGACCTTCTGCCCGGCGCCGAAGCAGTCGAAGACGGTGCAGCCCTGGTAACCCTCGTCCCGCAGCCGGACGTGGATGCCGCAGCGGAAGTCCTGCCGGAGGTTGGAGCACGGCTGCCCGGCAGGCTTGTCGGCGGCGAAGTCGGTGGACCGGGCGAAGGGGAGCGCCACGCAGCAGAGGCCGAAGCAGCTCGAGCAGTCCGCCCGGAGCTCCTCGCGGGGCTCGCCGCCGGCGCCTTCCGGGCGCGCCCCGCGTTTCGTGCGTGTCCCGTGCTCCCCGCGCGCGGCGGTGTCCGGCCGAGGTTGTCCGGTCTGCCGTCCCTGCCCGCCCTGCGGCACGGCGCGGCCCTCGCCGCCGGTGGCGCCCCGCCGCCGGTCCGTCCGGCGCGGGCGCCCTCGTCCACCGGTCACGGAAGGCCGCTCGCGCCCTCCCGCCGACGAGGGCCCTCCGTGCTCTGTGGACACCGTTCACTCCTGTCGCCGACGAACACCCCTGTCCGGTACGGCCGGTGTCCGGAGAACGCCCTCATCCTCGCACGCAGACGCAGACGCAGACTCGCTGTCGGCGGGTCGGCGGGTCGGCGCTGCTGCCCGGTTTCACGACCGGTGCGGGCGGCAACGCAGTCGCAGCGCGGGCCCGGCGCTGATCGCGGTTGAAGTCGCCCGTGTGTCCCAGCGGTTGGACACCCGGTTGACCCGGTCGTCCACCCCCTGGCATCGTCCCTGCTCATGAGGCCCGTCGCTGATCATCCGCAGGCGCTCGTCGCGCTCGTCGCGCGGCGGCACGTCGACCTGTGCCGCCAGTCCAGCGCCATCTGTCGCTGACTTCCGGGTCCCTCTCCCGTTTTCCCGCCGTAGTGCCGCGCGCCGCGTTCACGGGCGTCCGGCCGCCGCACCGCCGTCCGTGTGTCCGGAGCGCGCGTAGCTGAGGCGGTTCCGCACCAGGCCCGAGGCGTGCGTCGTTCCGTGGTCGTGGTCGTGGTCGTGGTCGTGGTCGTGGTCGTGGTCGCGGCTGCGGTCGCGTCACGGCGCGGTGGCAGCCGGCACCGGCGTGGCGCGCGCCGCCGCACCCGGGCATCCCCTTCATCCCGGTTTCACCCCGGCCGGCCGACTTCACCCGGCCAACTTCACCCCGGTCAACCCTGACGTGCTCACCAACGTGGGCACCCGTACGGAGGATTCCGCATGTCCGAGATATCCCGTCGTGCCTTCGCCGGCCTGGTCGGTGCGGGTGCCGCCGGCGCCGTCGCAGGCACCGCCGCCACCGCCCCCGCAGCAGCGGGTTCCCCCGGCGAGCGGCCGTTCCAGGCCCGTCACGGCTCCGGCTCCGGGAAGCGGCCCAACGTCCTGTTCATCCTGGGTGACGACCTCGGCTGGGCCGACCTGTCCTCGTACGGAGCCCCGCACATCAGAACGCCCAACCTGGACCGCCTGGCCGCCCAGGGAGTGCGGTTCACCGACGCCTACTCCGGTTCGGCCACCTGCTCCCCGACGCGCTTCAGCCTCTACACCGGCCGCTTCCCCGGCCGCACGCAGGGCGGCCTCGCCGAGCCCATCGGCAACCGGACGCAGGGCCTGGACCCGAACCACCCGACCCTGGCCTCCCTGCTGAAGAAGGCCGGCTACGCCACCGCCCTGATCGGCAAGTGGCACTGCGGCTGGCTGCCGGACTACAGCCCCACCAAGTCGGGATGGGACGAGTTCTTCGGCAACTTCGGCGGCGCGCTCGAGTACTTCTCCAAGCTGGGTCAGCTCGGCGACTACGACCTCTACGAAGGCGACGCCACCTACAAGGACCTCCGCTACTACACCACCGTCCTCACCGAACGCGCGGTCGACTACGTCGGACGCAAGCACGACCGGCCCTGGCTCCTGAACCTCAACTTCACCACCCCGCACTGGCCCTGGATCGGAGAGAACGACGAGGAGGCCGCCGCCGACATCGCCGACCGGATCCGTTCCGGCGACGTCCTGGGCGGACTCAAGCACGACGACGGCGGATCGGTGGAGAAGTACAAGGAGATGGTGGAGGACCTCGACGCCTCCGTCGGGAAGGTGCTCGAGGCGCTGCGGCGATCCGGTCAGGAGGACAACACGATCGTCATCTTCGCCAGCGACAACGGCGGAGAGCGCTTCTCCTACCAGTGGCCGCTCAGCGGCGCCAAGGCCCAGCTCCTCGAGGGCGGCATCAGGGTGCCGACCATCCTCCGCTGGCCGGACCGGATCCGTGCCCGTCAGGTCAGCCGCGAGCCGGTGTACTCCCCCGACTGGACGGCGACACTGCTCGAACTGGGCGGCGCCCGGCCCGACCCGGCCTACCCTCTCGACGGCCACAGCTTCGCCGGCTACTTGCTGCGGGGCGAACGGGCGCCCCGGCACGACCTGTTCTGGCGCGTCCGGGGCAACCGGGCACTGCGGCGCGGTGACTGGAAGTACTACCGCGACTCGGCCGGCAAGGACCACCTGTACAACCTGGCCGCCGACCAGCGCGAGCAGGCGGACCTCGCGGCACAACGCCCCGAACTGCTCGCGGAGTTGAAGGCCGCCTGGGAGGCCACGAACTCCGGTCTCCTGCCGTACCCCTCCTGAGCGGGCCGCCCCGGGCGATCATTTTGCCCGGGTCCGGAGTCTCCTTCACGATCGACATTCACTCCCTGCCGGGGCCGCCTCGCCGCGGCGCCGGCAGGGGGCCTTGTGGAACACGACCGTGACAGGAGCCCGTCCCATGACCGATCCGCAATTCGCGCCGAACCCCGCCCGCGGCAGCGGCACATGGCCCGCGATCCACGCCGAGCGGGCGGCTCTGGCGGCCGACCTCGCGGACCTGACCGAGGAGCGGTGGGCCACCCCTTCGCTCTGCGCCGGGCTGACGGTGCGCGAGGTCCTCGCGCACCTCACCGCGGGCGCGAGCCTCAACGCCGTGCGCTGGCTGGCGGGAGTCGTCCGCTGCCGGTTCGACTTCGATCGGCAGGTGTCCGTGCGGCTGGCCGAGCAGATGGGCGCCACCCCTGCCGCGACCCTCGACCGGTTCCGGCGGACCGTCCGGAGCACCACCAAGCCGCCCCTCCCCGCCGTGGCCATGCTGGGCGAAACCGTCGTGCACGGCGAGGACATCCGGCGCCCGCTGGGTGTCCGGCACGACCATCCGATCGAGACGCTCACCAGGGTGGCCGAGTACTACTCCGGCTCCGACCTCGTGGTCCTGGCCAAGGGGCGCATCGCAGGGCTACGGCTGGCCGCCGACGACGGCCCGTTCAGCGCGGGTACCGGGCCCGTGGTGTCCGGCCCGACGCTGGCCCTGACCATGGCGATGACCGGACGGGCGGTGTACTGCGGCGATCTCCGGGGCGAGGGCGTGGAACTCCTGCGCGCCAGGTGCGAGGGCGCCTGACGGGCACTCATCCGGCGGCGGCGCTACTTCTCGAGCGCGAGTCGGACGCCGAACCCGGCGATCACCGTTCCGGTGACACGGTCGAGGCGGCGGCGCACCGAAGGCCGCTGCAGCCGGTGCCGGAGCATCTGCGCGAGGGCGATCAGCACGCAGGCCCAGGCACTGCCCAGGAGGACGTGTATCCCGCTGAGCAGGACGCCCGCCGCGAGGTGCGGGGCGTCGGGTGGGATGAACTGGGGGAGCAGCGCGACGTAGAAGGCGCCCACCTTGGGGTTGAGCAGATTGGTCGCCAGTCCTTGGCGCCAGCCGCCGAGCAGCGTGTCGCCCGCGTCCGTCCCTGCCCCTGCCCCTGCCGCTGCCGCTTCCCCTGCCCCCGCACCGGTCCCGGCCTCCGTCCCGGCCTCCTCGCCTTCCGTTCCGCCGGGACGGCGCCGGGCGGACCAGAGCATGCGGCAGCCCATCCACACCAGGTACGCGGCCCCGGCCCATCGCAGCACGTCGTAGGTGAGGTGGGACGCGGTCAGCAGCGCGGTCACACCGAGCGAGGTGAGCACGCCCCAGACCAGCGTGCCGGTCTGGATCCCGAAGATCACACCCAAGGCCCGACGGCGGTGCCCGACCGCTGCCGTGCGCAGGACGAGTGCGGTGTCCAGCCCAGGGGTGAGGGTCAGCAGCCCCACCATCAGAGTAAAGGCCCACAGGGCGTCCATGGCGATCACAAGTGCTCACCCTAGGTCGACGATGGACGGACATCCACCTTCCTGCCCGATATCGGGCAGTATCCGGGGGAATGGCGTGCGAGTGGCGCCCCGTGGCGCGCGGCCGGGCATGCCTCAGCCGGTGGTCTTGACCTGAACCGTGCTCGAGGTTCCACGATGGCGCGGTGACTGACGCACGATTCACCACCGACGACGGCATCACCCTCATCGACCTCTGGGAACTGCCCGAGGAACGCATCGACGAAGCGATCGCCCGCTGGAAGGAGCGGGTCGCGCTCATCCACACCGCTCCGGGGTTCCGGGATGCCTGCCTGCACCGCGGGCTGGACCCCGAGGCAGCCCGTTTCGGCCTGGTCAACATCGCGCACTGGGACAGCGTCGAGGCGCGGGACAAGGCACTCGCCCGCCCCGGCTTCACCGCGTCGGCGGCCACCACGACCGGTTACGCCACCGTGCGCGGCGGCTGGTACCGCGTGGCAGCCGCGTTCGGCGCCCAGGGGGACGGCTCGGGCATCACCGTGGTCGAGGCGTTCGAGCTGCCCCCGGAGCGGCTCGACGGCTTCCTTCCGTGGTGGTCGGACCGCGTCGAGCTGACGAGCGAGGCCCCCGGTTTCCAGGACGCCCGGCTGCACCGCGCGGTCGCCCCGGACACCCGCTTCCAGGCGGTCGGCGTCGCGCACTGGGACAGCCCTGAGGCGTGGCGGACGGCGACGGCGGCCGGCGGCCCCTTGGTCCAGGGGCACCCGTCCGCCCCGCCCGGGTTCACCACCGTGGGCCCTGTCCTCCTCCGGTCCGGCGCCGCCTTCTGACCGCACCGGGATCGGGGGGACGGTGGCCCATAACGTCCGTGGGGCCCGGCAGTTGACCTGGTGAAGCTTCGGACCGAGCCGTCGTCCAGAGAACGGGAGCCAGCCTTGACCACCAGTGCCCAGCCCAGTCCCGGCGTCCACCTGTGCTCGCTGAAGGTGGCCGTTCCGCAGCTCGTCCAGCCCGGCCCCACCTATCAGGTCGTCAGGTTCCCGTTCGGCCCGGCCGAATCCACCGACCCGCACCGCATGCACCAGGCCGTGCAGCCCGACGGCCACACCGTGACCGACTGGGCGGGCGACGACCGGTCAGGTCTGATCTGGCCGGCCGTGCGGGGGTGGGGCCACCTCTACGCCATGCTCCAGTGGGCCGACCCCGTTGGCCCCGCCGCCCCCGCCGCCCCCGCCGATCCCACCGACGCCACGGAGTACCGGGACCAGTTCGCCCGCGATCCGCTGGAACTGTTCGGCCCCGTGGACACCACGGCGACCGAGCACCGCGCCCCCACCATCGGCGGCGAGTACTGGACGAAGGTCTGGGGCATCGTCTGCGACCCGGGCGTCCCCCTCGCCGTCCGGGTCGCCCACAACGCCGGGGCAGCCGTGAGCCTCACCTTCGCCGAGTTCAAGCTGGCCATCCAGCCGCTGGCCGAGTGACCGGCCGGCCGACCAGCGGTCCGGGGGCCCTCGCTAATCTCGTCGCATGTCCGATCGAACGGCCGTCGCCGCCCTAGCCCTCGCCCAGGTCCTGGCCCACTGCGGCGGCAGTCCCGCCGCGGCCGTCCAGCAGCTGACGCGTGCCGTCGCCTCCGACCCGGCCGCCCCCGAGCCCTACGCCGCCCTCGCCGAACTGCGCCGCGACCACCCCGCGGAGTTCGCCGACGCCGTCACCGACGGCACCTCCCTGAGCGCCGTGCTCGCCCAGTCGTACGCGGCCTTCCTCGACGGCGACATGGACAGCGCCGTCATGGCACTCGGCTCCGTCACCGGCGCTCGCCCCGACGTCCCCTGGGCCGAGGCCCCCTGGTTCGGCGAGGACCGTCTCCTGGACTCCGTGAGCCCCGACGCCCTCGCCGAAGCCGTCATGCGCACGACGGACTACGGCCGGTCCCTCGACACCGAGGCCGTCCGCACGGGGCTCCGGAACTGGTTCCGGGCCATCGACACCGTCACCGCGCGCCGACCGCAGCCGGAGGCGATGGCCAGGATGGCGATCTTCCTGCGCGCCTGCGGCCTCACCGACGCCTCGCTCGCGCTGTGCGACCAGGCCGACCTCGTCGAGCCGGTCATGCTGACGGAGGTGGTCCGCGCCGGCACCTGGCGCCGTCTGGGGGACCTCGACCGGACGGCCGCCGCCTTCGAGCGGGCCCTCACCCTCGACCCCGCCAACTGGTCGCTCCACCTCGACCTGGCCGATCTCCGCGCCGAGCAGGGCGACTTCGGCGCAGCCGTCGCCCATGCGGCCGACGGCCTGGAACACGAGCCCACCGAGCCCGCTCTGCGCGCCGCCCACGCGGCCTACCGCGCCCGGTCGGGCGGCTCGCCGGACGCCTTGCGCGAACTCATCGTCCTGGCAGCGGACATCGACGGATCCGGCTACCGGAACCTCCTGATCGACCACGCCTGCGCCGGACCGGGCCTTCCCGCGGACCTGGTCACCGAGGCCCGCCGTCTTCAGGCGAGCTGAGCGGCGCGGGCGTTGCGGGTACGGCCCTCCCGGTGCCGGTGCCGGTGCCGGTGCCGGCCGTCGGCCGCTGCCTACGCCGCCGCGGGCGCGACGTTCTGGTTCCGGTGGAAGAGGTTCTCCGGGTCGTAGGCGCGCTTCACCGCGGCCAACCGGTCGTAGTGGCTCCGGTAGGTCGCCTGGACCCGCTCCGTCCCCTCGTGCTCGCCGATGAAGTTCACGTAGCCGCCACCCATCGAGTACGGGTGCAGTGCCTCCCAGTAGTCGGTGCACCACTGCCGCAGCGCCCCCGCGTTGGCCGGGTCGGGGTCGATGCCGGCGAACACGCCGGACCAGACGGCGTCCCGGTAGGCCCAGGCCGTGTCGTCGGCGCCCACCCGGTGGGCCGCGCCGTCGATCGGGTACAGGTGCATCGTGGACAGGCCCGAGGGCAGGTCCTCCCCGAACCTCTGGTGGATCTCCACGGCGTCGTCCGGGATGCTGTCGAAGAAGTCACCTCTCCAGTACCACTGAAGGCCCTTGGGGAGCAGGGCGTCGAACATGCTCTGCAGAGCGGGCAGCGGCATGGGCGCGGTGAAGTGGAAGGCGGGAGGCGCCGGTTGGCTCACAGAGGCGAGCAACTGGTCCAGACGGCCGCCCTCCTGCTCCCCGGCCCAGCACCACACCACGGCGGAGACGGTCTGCCCGTACATCTCCTCGGGGAACGGCGGGCCGGGCGGCACCACCATGGCGGCGTAGAAGCCGCTGAGTTCCTCCGGCGCGGCGGGCAGGAACTCGCGGTACCAGCGCAGCACGTCCGAGGCGCGGTCCACGGGCCACGCCGTCAGGCCGACCGTCACCGTGTCCACGGGGTGCAGCCGGAAGGTGAACTCGGTGACCACCCCGAAGTTGCCGCCGCCGCCCCGCAACGCCCAGAAGAGATCCGGGTGTTCGTCCTCCGAGGCGGTGACGAAGGAACCGTCGGCCAGCACCACGTCGGCGGAGAGCAGACTGTCGATCGTGAGCCCGAACTTGCGGGTGAGGTGGCCGTGACCGCCGCCCAGGGTCAGGCCGCTGACCCCGGTGGTCGAGTTGATCCCTGACGGCAGGCCGAGGCCGAAGGTGTGGGCGGCGTGGTCGAGGTCGCCGAGCTGGCTGCCCCCGCCCACCTGCGCCGTGCGCGCCTTCGGGTCCACCCTCACCCAGCGCATCGGCGACAGGTCGAGCGCGATGGCGTCGTCGGCCACCCCCAGGCCCGGCCCGCTGTGGCCGCCGCCGCGCACGGTGAGTTCCGCTCCGGTGTTCCGGGCCAGTGAAAGCACCTCTCGCACATCGCCCACGTCCACACACCGTGCGACCGCGGCGGGGCGCTTGTCGATCATCGCGTTGTAGACGCTGCGCGCCTCGTCGTATCCGGCGTCCTCCGGGGTGACCACCTCACCCCGCATCGTCTCGCGCAGCTTGTCCAGCACGGCTCGGTCCACCGCGCCCATGGCGCCGGCGGCGGAGCCGGTGTCGGTCGTGCCCATGATGCAACACCTCGGTCGAGAGTCCTTGAGCAGCGGACGGACGGAGGTGCACGCGATGACCGGCTGGACGGAAAGCGGGCTCGTGGCGCGACGGCCGTTCGCGCTCGGATGTCGGCGCGGGGCAGACGATCCCTCGCGCTGTTCCATTCTCCCGCCGCACCGCGCTCCATGCATCCGGGCACACGGCGGGACGCCGCCCCCGTCCTCGGCGCGGACCGTGCCACAGTGGAGGCATGTGCGGCCGTTACGTCTCCACCCGCAGCCCCCAGGAACTCACCCGGATCTTCGACGTGGTCGAATGGCACCCCGAGGAGACACTCGAGCAGAGCTGGAACGTCGCCCCCACCGACGAGGTCTACGCCGTCCTGGAGCGCGCCGGCCGAGGGGCCGCCGAGGACGCGCCGGTGCGCAGGGAGCTGCGGACACCGCGCTGGGGCCTGGTCCCGTCCTGGGCGAAGGATCCGAAGATCGGCTCGCGGATGATCAACGCCCGGGTGGAGACCGTGCACGAGAAGTCGGCCTACCGCCGGGCCTTCGCACGACGCCGCTGCCTGCTCCCGGCGGACGGCTTCTACGAGTGGCAGCAGGTGAAGGACGAGGCCACGGGCAAGGTCCGCAAGCAGCCGTACTTCATCCACCCCGCCGACGGAGAGGTGATGGCCCTCGCCGGCCTGTACGAGTTCTGGCGCGACCCGGCGGTCGAGGACCGCGAGGACCCCGCCGCCTGGCTGCTGACCTGCACCATCATCACCACCGAGGCCACCGACGCGGCCGGCCGCGTCCACCCCCGCATGCCGCTCGCCCTCACCCCCGACCACTACGAGGCGTGGCTCGACCCCCACCACGACGACGCCGGCCACCTGCGGGACCTGCTCACCCGGCCCGCCGACGGGAACCTCGGCGCCCGCCCGGTCTCCACGGCCGTGAACAGCACCCGCAGCAACGGGCCACAGCTCCTGGACGAGGTCGCCTGAGGGCACTGTCGATGGTGGACTTCAGTGCTCATGGACGCCGTCAGCCTCTTGACAATCAATAGGTATCGATCGATATTCGATTGACTCCCACAGGTCGTGGTTCCGTGATCGGGCCGCGGCCGCCGTCGACCACGGAGGCGTTGCGCATGAGGACGGCCGTACCGGTGACGATCACCGTGACCGGGCTCGCGCTGATGGCGTTCATGATCGTCGTCGAGGGCGAACCCGGTGCCCTGCCGCTGGCGCTGATCGCGCTGGGCGCCGGGTGGTTCGGCCTCGCCCGCGTGCGTCGCGGGACCTCGCGCCGGGGGTGAGGCGACCGTGCGCGCCCGCCCCCGGCGTCAGTCGCCGGGCCGGGCGGCCCGGGCCCGCTCAAGGTAGGCCGTCAGGGCGACCATGCTCTCGGCCGGCCAGGGCAGATTCCGGCTGAGCCCGGCCCCCTGGTCCTGCCACATCCGCCGGGCCGCGGCCTTGGTCCGCTCGCCGCCCGCGCCCTCGGCGTGGAAGGCGGAGCCGAGTTCCTCCCAACGCCGCAGAAGGTCCTGCACCCCGGGGTCGTCCACCGGGGTGTCGTCCCGCACGTGGCCCAGCAACTGCTCGACCAGTCCGGCGAAGCGGCTCCGGGCCTCCTCGACGGCGTCGGGGCCGAGCGCGTCGCGACGGCGCGCCAGCTCCTCGCGCTGCTCGTCCGTGAAATAGCTGTCCAGCATCGAGATCATCTCCAACGTCGTCATGAACTGGTCCGGATCGGGCAACGCCCCCGTGTCCAGCTGCCGCAGCAGACCGCCGACCTGCCGGACGAGCTGCTGGAGCCGCTCGGCCTGCGCGGTCAGCTGCTCCAGCTGCGCGGCCAGCAGGGCGCGCGTGCCGGCCAGGTCCTCGGGCGCGCCGAGCATGCGCTTGATCTCCTCCAAGGGCATGCCGAGGCTGCGCAGCGTCCGTACCCGGTACAGCCGCCGCAGGTCGGCCGCGGTGTAGCGGCGGTGTCCCGAAGCCGTCCGCTCGCCGGCCCGCAGCAGGCCGATCTCGTCGTAGTGGTGCAACGCGCGCACCGTCACGCCGGTGGCCTGGGCCAGCTCGCCGATGCTCCACCGGCGCCCAGGGTCTTCGCCGAGGGGGGTGTCTTCTCCGATCACGAGGGCAACGCTAGGACCTCCCGCAGCGTCAGGTTCAAGCCGTCGCACGGCGGCGCCCGGGATGCGGCGGGACGGGTTTACTGTGGAAGAAATATTCCTTTCATTCCTTTTCTCCCTTCGGGATCCCGGGGGTCACGATGATCGAGGAACTGCTGGTGGCGGGCGGGTCGCTGGCGGCCGTGGGCGCGGTGTACCTGACTGCCGCGGTGCGGGTCGTCAAGCAGTACGAGCGGGGCGTCGTCTTCCGCCTGGGACGGCTTCGGGCCCCGGCACGCGAGCCGGGCCTCACACTGATCGTTCCGGCGGTCGACCGGCTGCGGAAGGTCAACATGCAGATCGTGACCCTGCCGGTGCCCGCGCAGGAGGGGATCACGCGCGACAACGTGACCGTCCGGGTGGACGCGGTCGTCTACTTCAAGGTCGTCGACGCGGCGGACGCGATCGTCCGGGTCGAGGACTACCGCTTCGCCGTCTCGCAGATGGCGCAGACCTCGCTCAGGTCCATCATCGGCAAGAGCGACCTCGACGACCTGCTGTCCAACCGGGAGAAGCTGAACCAGGGCCTGGAGCTGATGATCGACAGCCCCGCGGTCGGCTGGGGCGTGCAGATCGACCGGGTCGAGATCAAGGACGTCTCCCTGCCGGAGAGCATGAAGCGCTCCATGGCCCGGCAGGCCGAGGCGGCCCGGGACCGGCGGGCCCGCGTCATCAACGCCGACGCGGAACTCCAGGCGTCGAAGAAGCTGGCCGAGGCGGCGCAGCAGATGGCCGACACGCCCTCCGCGCTCCAACTGCGGCTGCTGCAGACGGTGGTGGCGGTGGCCGCCGAGAAGAACTCCACCCTCGTCCTGCCCTTCCCGGTGGAACTCCTCCGCTTCCTGGAACGCGCCGCCCAGCCGCAGGTCTCCGGAGCGGTCCAGCCGGTCACCAGGCCGGCGCCGGTGGGGCCGCCGCCGACCGCGGCGGCACCGGGGGAGGGGGCTACGGAGAGCATCCTCCAGCGCCTGCGGGACCTCGCGGAGCATCCGCAGGGCGCGCAGGAGTGGCACCGGTAGGCCCACGACGGCCGCCGCGCCCGTCGTGCCGAGGGGCGACGCCCCCGAGGAACTCGTGCGCGCCGCGGAGCCTGGTGTGCAACCGGCTCTGGGAGACCCGGCTGTCGAGCCGCACGTCGAGCGGGCCGGGCACGGAGGCGGCCCGCCGGCCGGCGGGCAGCCGAGCGCCGTCGAGCCCGTCACGCCGGGCGACGAGCAGCCCCAGCTCGAACCGGCTCATGGCATCCGGGCCGGCCAGGTGGACGATGCCCGCCGCATCGGAGAACGCGATCTCCCACAGGGCGGCGGCGAGGTCCTCGACGTGCACCGGGCAGCGGATGTCGTCGGTGAACAGGACCCCTTCGCGCGTGCCGGCCGCCAGGGCGTGCGCGAGGCGCTCGTGCTCGGACCGGCCGTGCCCGATGATCAGTGAGGTGCGGGCCACGACGGCACCCGGCAGCAGCAGCCGCACCGCTGTCTCGGCAGCGGCCTTGGCGGCGCCGTAGGGGTAGACCGGATCGGGGAGGCAGGTCTCCTCGTAGCGGTCCCTCGCGCCGGAGAACACCGCGTCGCTCGAGACGTGGACCAGGCGGCAGCCCAGGTCGGCCGCGGCCAGTGCCACGCGGACCGCACCGTCCGCGGTGACCGACCAGTCGGCACCGCCGCTCGACGCGTTGATCACCACGGAGGGGGCCACCTCGGCCATCACACGGGTGACACCCGCGGAGTCCCGAAGGTCCAGCGGGTACCAGGCGGCACCCGAGGCGCGACCGGGCCGGGAGGAGTACGAAGCGGCCGTCCCGTGCCCTGCCGCGAGCGCCTGGCGGACCAGCTCCGCGCCCAGGAAGCCGCTTCCCCCGATGACCAGTACCGTCATGGGCCGACACGGTAGCGGAGGGGATCCGTGGCGGGGAACGCGGCCTCTAGAGCAGGACCAGCAGCTTGGTGCCCGGGATCAGCTTCCTGTTGACCGAGGTGGACTGGACGAAGACGGTGTAGGCCTCGTTGCTGCCCGGCGTCACGGTGACCTCCGACGCCGGCAGGCCGAGGAGCTGACGGGCGGCCGGGCCGGTGAAGACCTTGCCGGTCATCCGGCCCGTGGCCGGGTCCTTCTCCGCCACGGCGATCTGCTTCCTCGCCTGGATCTTCTCGCGCTTGGAGAGCTCGTAGAAGGCGCAGCCCGTCCTGTACGGGTGGCCGGCGCTGGTGACGAAGTCACGGATGGCCGTCTGCTCGTCGACGGGTATCAGCACGTACTTCCCGGCGTCCATGGCCTGGAGGTTGGTCTTCACGTCGGCCGTGCTCAGGTCCTGGCCCATGGAGAAGAGGTTCCTGGTGCCGCGGACGCCCTGCTCGCGGTCCCGGAGGAACCTGGTGGCGGCCGACTTGACCGTGCCGATCGCCTCCTCGACGCCCTGGGCCGAGTCGGCGTCCCAGATCGATATGTTGCCGGTGGGGAAGCCGTACTGCTGGGCGGTGCGCTTGGCCAGCGAGTTGGGCACCATGATGGCCGACGTCCAGTGGTCCGGCAGGCTGTTCAGCTTGTCGGCGATCCTGCTCCGCCACTCGTCCAGCAGGGCGCGGCCGTTGGGAAGGTGGTCGTGGCGGCGGCCGGTCGTGTCCGCGCCGGAGGCGTTCTCCTCGCCGTCCGTGACGACCACCTGGAGGAAGCTGTGCTCGCCGTACTCCTCCCAGATGTGGCCGAGGTCGTCGAGGGCCTTCACCGAGGCCTGGATCAGCGCGGTCGCGCCGTTCTCGACGGTGTACAGGCCGCGCATGGACGGGAGGTGCTTGACGTCCATGTCCCAGACCAGGTTCTCGACCAGGTGGTCGAAGGCGTAGAGACTGATGCGGGTCTCGTGGCCGAGCCGGTCGGACTCCTCCGCGAGGCCCTTCACGAACTCGTCGACGACGCGGATGAGCTGCTCCGAATGGCCCTGCATCGAGCCGGACTTGTCGATGACGAGGGCGACGTGGTTCACCAGGTGCTTCTTGAGTCGGGCCTTTGCCGTCGTGCTCATCGCGTCAGTTCCCTTCGGTTCGTCTCCCCGGGACCGCGGAAAAGGGCATGCGGGGATACGGCTTCTTGAATGAGGGCTTGGCCAGTTGCCGGTCAGCGACTACCGGGACCGCGCATCCCGGCGTGGACTGTCGTTCGTCCAGCTGATGTCCTCATCCTAGGGAGGGGCACTGACAACGCGGTGGTGCGGTGGGTGCCGGCGGACGGGCGGGTTTGCTCACGGCGCCGGGTGCGGGGCCGTCCGGGTCCGGACCGCCGGGGCCGGCGGCGCGGGCCCCGGCGGTGGGGCCGGCGGTGGGGCCGGGCTCAGACGTGGGCGGTGGGACGGCCGAGGTACCAGACCGGACCGTCGTCGGGGATCTCGAGGTCCTGGAAGCCCACGCGGTCGTAGAAGGCGCGGGCCGGGGTGTTGGCCTGCGCCATGCAGAGGTGCACCGCGTCGACGCCGGCCTCGTGCAGGGCGGCGAGGTACGTGTCCATGAGGGCGCGCCCCAGACCCTTGCCCTGCCACGGCGGGAGGATGTCGATGTGCAAGTGGGCCGGATACACGCGGAGCTGGGGCAGCACCATGCGTTCCGGATTGTGCAGCAGCGCGGCCATCGACCGGTCGGGGGTCGGCTCGCCGCCGTCGGGCGTGGGCGGCGGGTACGCGTCGACGACGGCGGGCAGCCAATGGTCGCGGAACCAGCCGACGAAGCCCGGGGTGTCGGCGGTGCCGACGATGTAGCCGACCGCCTCGCCGTCCCCGTCGTCGATGACGAAGGACAGCTCGGGCTCCCGGTCGACGTAGGGGTAGGCGAAGATCGTCGGAAGGATCGTCGGGTCGGCGTAGTGCGGGGTGGCGTCACCCCCGTTGTGGGCGGTGAGCACACAGATGCGGCCGACGGCCGGGCGGTCGGAGGACCGGTAGGGGCGTACGAAGGGCACGGACGTCATGAGACGTGATGATGGCACGTGGACGCCGTCGGCGACACGGGGTTCAGTGGGCGAACAGGCCTGTCCCCTCAGGGCCGTTCACCGGTCCGGGACTCGTGGCGTCGGCGGCGGCGCCATGGGCGGCGGTGAACGCCGCGGCGTCCCAGCGGCCGCCCAGGCGGGGTGACAGCCAATCTGCGGCGGCCTCCCGGAAGGCACGCGGAGGCAGCACCCCGGCGCCTTGGGGGATCGCGCCCAGCAGCGGGGCGCCCGCCACGTGGGGGAGGTCGGTCAGGTTGCAGCGGGCGGCGAGGTCCGGGTCCGGGGGCCAGCTGCCGACCACGACGCCGAGCTGTTCGAGCTTCCGCGACCGGAGAGCCTCGGCGGTCAGCGCCGTGGTGTTGAGGGTGCCGAGGCCGGCGGGGGCGACGACCAGGACGGGTGCGCCCAGCAGCGCCGCGGCGTCGGCCAGGGTGGCGCCGCGGTCGTCGAGGCGGACGAGCAGGCCGCCCGCGCCCTCGACGAGGACCAGGTCGTGCTCGGCGGCCAGCTTCTCGGCCGCCTCGGCGACGCGCTCCGGGCGGACCGCGGGCGCACCGGCCCGGCGCGCGGCGGTCGCCGGTGCCAACGGCTCGGGGAAGCGGGCCAGCTCGACCGCGGTGACGGACCCACGGACCCCCGCGGCCGCCCGCGCCGCGGCCGCCCGCGCCGCACCCGTCCGCCCCGGGTCCCCGGCGCCCCCGGCGAGGCGTGCCGCCTCCGCCGCGTCACCGGGTTCACCCGGAGCCAGACCCGTCTGGGCCGGCTTCAGCACCGCCACCGAGCGGCCCGCGGCCACCGCCAGCGCGGCCACCGCCGCGGTGACCACGGTCTTGCCGATCTCGGTTCCGGTACCCGATACGACGATCACTGACATGTCGGTCCTCGGTCCTCGTGTTCCAGTCGCTCGTTCATCCCGCCGCGGCCGCCGCGCACACCGCGCGACAGATCCGGGCCAGGTCGTCGTCCTGCGTCACGTACGGCGGCATCACGTACACCAGGTCGCGGAAGGGACGCAGCCAGACCCCCTCGCGCACCGCCGCGGCGGTGGCCGCCGCCATGTCGACCGGGTGGTCGAGCTGCACGACCCCGATGGCGCCCAGTACCCGGACGTCCGCCACACCCGGGAGGGCGTGCGCCGCCGCCAGGCCCTCCCGCAGTCCGGTCTCGAGGCGCTTCACCTCCTGCCGCCAGTCCTGACCGAGCAGCAGGTCCACGGAGGCGCAGGCGACCGCGGCGGCCAGCGGGTTGCCCATGAACGTCGGGCCGTGCGCCAGCACCGGGACCTCGCCGCGGGAGATGCCCTCCGCGATCCGGGTGGTGCACAGGGTCGCGGCCATCGTCAGATAGCCGCCGGTCAGGGCCTTGCCCAGGCACATCACGTCCGGCGCGACCCCGGCGTGGCCGGCCGCGAAGAGTTCACCGGTGCGCCCGAACCCGGTGGCGATCTCGTCGAAGACCAGCAGGACGTCGTGCGCGTCGCAGGCTTCGCGCAGGACCCGCAGGTAGGCGGGGGAGTGGAAGCGCATGCCGCCGGCGCCCTGCACGACCGGCTCGACGACCACGGCCGCCGTCTCCTCGGCGTGCGCGGCGATCAGGTCGGCGAGACGCCGCGCGTACCCCTCGTCCCACTCCTCGGGCGGCACGTCCGCGAAGACCTGGCGGGGCAGGACGCCCTGCCACAGCTCGTGCATCCCGCCCTCCGGGTCGCACACCGACATGGGCTGCCAGGTGTCGCCGTGGTAGCCGCCGCGCCAGGTCAGCAGCCGGCGCTTGCCGGGGCGGCCGAGTGAACGCCAGTACTGCAGGCACATCTTGAACGCCACCTCGACCGACACCGAGCCGGAGTCGGCGAGGAAGACGTGCCGCAGCGGCTCGGGCGTGATCTCCACCAGCCGGGCCGCCAGCCGAACGGCCGGCTCGTGGGTGAGACCGCCGAACATCACGTGGCTCATCCGGCCCAGCTGGGCGGTCGCCGCCTCGTTGAGCACCGGGTGGTTGTAGCCGTGCACCGCCGACCACCAGGACGCCATCCCGTCGACCAGCTCCCGCTGCCCGTGCACCTCCCGCGCGAGGCGGAGGCGGACCCCGGAGGCGGACTCGACGAGCAGCGGGTCCGTCCGGCCCGGCATCGGACCGTACGGATGCCACACGTGCGCCCGGTCCAGGGCCAGCAGCGCGTCCGGGGCCGGGGACGCGTCCAGGGCGAGTTCAGGCATTGGGCGCGAGATCCGTCCCCGCGCCGCGTCGGCGCACCGTCACCAGGTCCGTCCGCGGCCCTGCCGCGGCGGCGGGCACCGACCCCCCGGCCGGCTCGGACCCTGCGGCGGGCTCGGACCCCGCGGACGGCTCGGGCTCCCCGGCCGCCACGGGTTCCCCGGTTGCCGCGGGCTCCCCGGCACTCCCGCACGGCCCCGCCGCCGGGGCGTGACCGCCACAGCCCTCGAGGCGTGCGCCGTCACCCGCGGGGTCGTGCCCGCGGTCCGGCGCGCCGTCGGCGCACGGGCCCTGCGCGTCGTGGCCGCACGGCCCCTGCGCGTCGTCGCCGCACGCCGAACCGCAGGCGCCGCCCGCCTCCGCGCGGTGCCGTGGCAGGGTCGGCGTGTCCGTCCCCTCGACCTCGAACCCGGCGTCCGCGATCATCTCCAGGTCGGCCCGGCCCGCCTGGCCCTCGCTGGTCAGGTAGTCGCCCAGGAAGATGGAGTTGGCCAGGTGCAGCGCCAGCGGCTGGAGCGTGCGCAGGTGGACCTCGCGGCCGCCGGCGAGGCGGACCTCGACGTCCGGACAGACGAACCGCACCATCGCCAGGATCCGCAGGGCGCGCTGCGGGGTGAGGTTCCACTCCTCGGCCAGCGGGGTGCCCTCGAACGGGATGAGGAAGTTGACCGGCACCGAGTCCGGGTCCAGGGCGCGCAGGGCGAACACCACGTCGACCAGGTCCTCGTCGGACTCGCCCATGCCGGCGATCAGGCCGGAGCAGGCGGAGAGCCCCGCCCCGTGCGCCTTCTCGACCGTGTCGACGCGGTCCGCGTAGGTGTGCGTCGTGGTGATCTCGCCGTAGGTGCTCTCCGAGGTGTTCAGGTTGTGGTTGTACGCGTCGGCGCCCGCGTCGCGCAGCCGCTCCGCCTGGCCGTCGGCGAGGAGCCCGAGGCACGCGCAGACCTCGACGCCCTCGTTGAGGCCCTTCACCGCCTCGATGGTCCGCGAGACCCGGTCGACGTCCCGGTCCGTGGGCCCGCGGCCGCTCGCCACCAGGCAGACCCGCTTGGCGCCGCCGGCCACCCCGGCGGCGGCCGCCTCGGCGGCCTCCTCCGGCTTGAGCCAGGTGTACTTGAGGATGTCGGCCTTCGACCCCAGCCGCTGCGAACAGTACGAGCAGTCCTCGGGGCAGAGGCCGGACTTGAGGTTGACCAGGTAGTTGAGCTTCACCCGGCGGCCGAACCAGTGGCGGCGCACGCGGCCGGCCGCGGCCACCACATCGAGCAGGTCGTCGTCGGAGGTCGCCAGCACGGCGAGGGCTTCTGCACGGGTCGGCGGCTCACGTCGGAGCCCCTTCTCCACCAGAACGTCGAGGAGGTCCATGGCTTGATCCTTGCCCACGAGCCGGGCCGGGCCAAGAAGGAAACGGACAAGAAGACGCCGTCCGGCGTGTGTGGATGACCACAGTTCGTGACCGGGCGACTGCGGCTAGGGTCGGTCGTTGCACGTGAACCACCAGGAAAAGGACCGGAACTGCCATGCAGCAGCCCCGCCAGGATCCCTTCGGCTGGATCGACGAGGAGGCGCGCCGCCGCGAACGCGCGGGGCTGGTGCGGGTGTTGCGTCCCCGTGAGGCGGACGTCGGAGGCGACGGCGCCCCGCTCGACCTCGCGGGCAACGACTACCTCGGCCTCACCCGCCACCCCGAGGTGATCTCGGCGGCGGGCGCCGCGGCGGCCCGGTGGGGAGCGGGGGCCACCGGTTCCCGTCTGGTCACCGGCACCACCGCCCTGCACACCGCACTCGAGTGCGAACTCGCCCGCTTCTGCGGCTTCGAGGCCGCCCTGGTGTTCTCCTCCGGCTACGCGGCCAACCTCGCCGCCGTCACCGCGCTGGCCGCCCACCGGGACGGGCTGGTGGTCTCGGACGCGGCCAACCACGCCTCCCTCGTGGACGGCTGCCGCCTCAGCCGGGCCGAGACGGCCGTGGTGCCGCACGCCGACCCAGGCGCGGTGCGCAAGACCCTCGCCGCGCATCCGGGCCGGCGGTCCCTGGTCGTCACCGACTCCGTCTTCTCGGTCGACGGCGACGCCGCCCCGCTGACCGCCCTCGCGAGGGTGTGCCGTGAGGCGGGGGCCGCGCTGCTCGTCGACGACGCCCATGGGCTGGGAGTCCTCGGCGACGGAGGCCGCGGGGCGCCGCACGCGGCGGGGCTCGCGGGCGCGGCGGACACTGTGGCGACGGTGACCCTGTCGAAGTCGCTGGGCAGCCAGGGCGGAGCCGTGCTCGGCCCGGCCCGGGTGGTGGAGCACCTGGTCAACACGGCCCGCACCTTCATCTTCGACACGGGTCTCGCCCCGGCCGCCGCCGGTGCCGCCCTGGCCGCCCTGCGGCTCCTGGAACGCGAGCCCGGCCGCGCCGCGCGGGCCAGGGAGATCGCGGCGGCCCTGCACGAGGCGCTCACCACGGCGGGTCTGGCCGTCGCCCGGCCGGATGCCGCGGTCGTCTCGGTGCGCGCGCCGTCCCCCGGCGCCGCGCTGCGCTGGGCCGCGGACTGCCGCGAGGCCGGACTGCTGGTCGGCTGCTTCCGGCCGCCGTCCGTCCCCGACGGCGTCTCGCGGCTGCGGCTGACCGCACGGGCCGACCTCACCGACCGTCAGGTTGCCGCGGCGGTGCGGACCGTCCTGCGCACCGCGCCCGCCGACGTCTGGGCAACCGCGCGGTCCTCAGTCGTTCACTGCGCGGAATAACCGCGCGTGCAAGGAAGTTGGGGATCGCAGGACTGATGCCGACGACTGGGAGTCACCTGTGAACCGCTCGTTCCTGTTCCTGCTTGGCAGCGCCCGGCAGGGCGGCAACACCGAGACGCTGGCGCGGGCCGCGGCGGAGCAACTGCCCGCCGGGGCCGAGCAGCGCTGGCTCGACCTGGCGCGACTGCCCCTGGCGGACTTCGTCGACGCACGGCACTCCGGCGAGGCATGGCCGGAGCCTCGGGACCCGGAGGCCGGGAACGAGGCGGCACTGCGCGACGCCACGCTCGCGGCCACCGACATCGTGCTGGCCACACCGCTGTACTGGTACTCGGTGTCCTCCTCCACCAAGGCGTACCTGGACCACTGGACCAAGTGGCTGAACGTGCCCGGGCTGGACTTCCGCGAGCGGATGGCCGGACGCACCCTGTGGGGCGTGGCGGCGATGGGGGACCGGGCGGAGGGGGTCGCCCAGCCGCTGGACCTCATGCTGGGGAACACCGCGGCGTACATGAAGATGCGCTACGGCGGCGTGCTGCTGGGCAACGGCTCCGGACCGGGGCAGGTGCTCGACGACACGCGGGCCGTCGCCCGGGCCAAGACGTTCTTCGCCCGCCGGGCGCCGCTCGCGCGTTCCACCGGCGAGTGACGGACCCCGGGCGGCCTCCGGGGCGCGGCGCGGATATCGCGTTGTGCGTCCCGGGGCGCCGCCCTAGGGTCACGGGCATGTCCGTACGCCTGCGCCTGCGCCAAGCCCTGCCCGAAGCGATGCGAGCCCGCGACAGGGTGGCGGTGAGCGCCCTGCGCGCCACGCTCGCCGCGCTGGACAACGCCGAGGCCGTGCCCGTGGGCGAGGCCGAGCTGCGCGGCCTGGCGCTCGAGGATTCACCGGCCGGCGTCGGCGTCACCGAAGCGGTGAGGCGTGAACTGAGCGAGCAGGGCGTGGTGGACATCGTGCGGGCCGAGGCCGCCGAGCGGCTGGAGGCGGCGGCGAGGCTGACCTCGCCCGCGCACGCGGAGCGGGCCGAGCGGCTCCGCGAGGAGGCCGCCGTGCTGCTGCGTCACCTGGACCACCCCCGCACCGCGGAGGGCGAGGGAGCCGCGGTTCCCGCGGATCCGGGGAACCGCTGAACGACCGCTGTTCGTCCCCCTGTTCGAGGCGAGGAACCGGCCACAGGTTCACGGGGGCGCCATGCAGATCGTCGAAATCACCGCCATCGCCGCACGGTCGGCCGTGATCACGATGCGGCACGCACAGACACCACTCACGTTCGTCTTCTTCCCGATGCTGCACGTGGCGTCGCCGGCCTTCTACGCACAGGTGCGCCGCAGACTCGCCGCATGCGACCTGGTGGTGCTGGAGGGGGTCCGTGGCGGGTCGGCCTCCTTGAACGCGCTGACGCTCGCCTACCGGTTCGCTCCGCTGCGGCGGCGCAACGGCCTGGTCGAGCAGACGGACGAACGGGTGCTGCCCGAGGGCGTCCCGGTGCTGCGCCCCGACGCGACCTCGGCCGAGGTGGTCGCGGACCTGAAGGCCGTGTCGCGGTGGACGTACTGGGCGTTCACGGCCGTGGCACCGCTCCTGGGCCTGCTGTTCGCGCTGCGCGGGCCGCGCGTCCTGCTCGACCGGGACCTGGAGGTCGACGACCTGCCCCTGACGGCACGGGCCGAGGAGCTGGCCGACGACCCCGCGCTCCACGCCCTGACCGACCGGCGGGACCGGCTGCTGCTGGAGGCGCTCGGGGAGATCCACACCGAGCGGCGTCACGAGCCGCTGCGCGTCGCCGTGGTCTACGGGGCGGCCCACGTCCCGGCCGTGGTGACCGGGCTGTGGGACAGGTACGGCTACCGGGCGCGCGAGGCGGAGTGGGTGACGGCGATCGTCTTCGACTGAACCGACTGAACCGACTGAACCTGCTGAACCGGCTGAACCTGCTGAACCGACAGCACCGACGCCGTCGACGGACACCGCCGGAACCGGCCGGTTGCGCTCACCCGCCCCCGACGCGTTCCTGCCGCCGGTACCGGTCGAGGACGTCCTGGCGGAGCAGGTGGCCGAAGCCGGCGTTCTCCAGCCGCAGTCCCAGCTGGGCCTCCGTGACGCCGAGGGCCGCCGCGGTGCGGGCCAGGTGCCAGTCGTGGTCGGCGAGGCGGCTGAGGAGGTGGCCGCGGCGGACCTGGCTCTCCGACAGCCGGAACGTTTTCAGGTAGACGACCCTGCCCTCCCCGTCGGTGACGGCCTCACCGATGTGGTTCTCCCGCCGGGGACGGAACGCGGGCAGGAAACGGGAGAGCGTGAAGCGCCCCAGCCGGTGGACCGTCCGCCAGGTGTACGTCTCCTCCAGCAGCCCGGCGGCCATCGTCACGTCGTGGAACTCGGCCCAGGCCGCCTCCTGTTCGGCGGCGGCCGCCCGCAGGCCGGCCAGGTCGTGGATCCCGGCGTCCGGGACGCGGGCCCGGAAGTCGGGCACCGGCGGCATCAACAGGGCGTAGTGGTGGACGAGTTCGCCGTACAGGTCCTCCACCAGCGTCGGGTGCAGCGCGCGGTAGTCGTCGGGGTGCGGGACCGCGAACGCGGCCGCCAGGGTGTCGGCGACGTACAGCAGGAGGCCGCACTGCCCGGGATGGATCTCGAAGACGCGCAGCGCGTCCGCGAGTCCGGACACCCGCGCTCCCGTGTACGCCTGCTCCACGCGGGGCGACAGGCCCCGGCGGACGGCCTGCCGGGACCACTCCTCCCAGGCGACGGTGGGGCCGCCGAAGTGCAGCGCCAGATATCCCTCCAGCGCCAGGTGCAGGGGCAGGAACCGCAGGCGCTCCTTGGCCTCCCGGCGGGCCGTGCGGTGGTGGACGCGCAGGGGCATCACGTCGGCGGGCGCGCAGTCGTGCCCGGCGGACAGCCGGGTGCCGTAGGCGGCGGCCGGAGAGCCGTCACGGGTCCAGGTGGCCACGAAACCGTGCGGCACGTACGAGAAGTAGGAGCTGCCCCGCCCGAGGTCCACCAGGCCGGCGGCGTCGCCGTACAGCCGGGCGCTCAGACGGAGGTCCCCGACGGGCTCGTCCCGTACGAGCGGCACCAGTCGGACGGCGCCCCAGACCTGCGCGGGCCGGGTGCGCAGGCCGGTCAGGTCAAGCGCGGTCATCGTGTCGGCCTCCGGCCGGTCCGCCCGCGGTGAGCCCGGCCGCGCGGGCGTCGAGGTAGGCGGTGAGCTCGGCCAGGCCGGTGCGGCCCTCCGCGAACTGGGCGAGTTCCACCAGGGCGGGCAGGTCCTCCGCGTCGCGGACGCCCGCGGTCGGCACCGACGGGGCGAGCCTGCGCACGTCGTAACCGCCCGCGTCGTAGACGGGGTTCAGGTGGACGACCGCGGTGCGCCGCGCCGGGTCGAGCCGGGTCCGCCAGACGCGCAGCACCTCCGCGGCCAGACCGGGCGGCGCGTTGTCCCAGCCGTCGGAGACGATCACCAGCCGCGACGGGGCGGTCTCCAGCGCGTCCAGGATCCGCCGGCCGAGCGGCGTCGGCCCGTAGGGGCGGACCAGCAGGGCGTCACCGCGGCCGGAGGTCCACAGCCCGGTGTAGTCGTCGGCCAGGGCCGCGAGGAGGTGATGGGCGGCGAGGGCCACGGCCAGGGGCCGCCGGCGCTTCTCGTCCGAACCGCGGGCGGAGAAACTGTCGTCCAGCACGGCGGTGACCTTGCCCCAGCTTCCCCGCAGCGGCCCGGCCACCCGGGCGGCGGCCGACTCCAGGGCGCCCGTCAGCTCCTCACGCCGGCGCAGGCGGTCCTCCACCGGCAGCGACAGCACGTAGGACGCCAGCCGGGTCAGCGGCATCCGCGCCAGGTCCGCCCGCACCTCGTCGGCGCCGTGGCGACGGGCCGACGCCTGCACCCGCAGGGTCTCCAGCCGGGTCATCCGCGGAGCGATGCGCTCCAGGAAGACGGCCCGCGGAACCCCGTGCCGGGCCGCGAACTGCTCGGCCACCGTGAACGGCAGGTCGTACAGGGCCGCCTTCTCGTGGTGCGCGCGGCGCCAGGTCTCCAGGAGCGGTGTCGCGAAGTGCGCGCGGGACGGCCGCCCGAACAGGAAGTCGCCCAGCTCCGTGCCCGGCGGCAGCAGATGGGCATGGCGCAGGGCCCGCTTGAGCGCGCCGCGGTACTTCACGGCGTCGAACGCCAGGTCCGGGCGGGCGGCCAGCCAGTCGCGCATGACCGCCCGGGTGCGGCGATTGTTCACCCGGGCCCGCCGCAGCGCGTCGAACAGCTTGTACACGCGCTGCGGCGGCAGCGTCGCCAGCCGCGCCGCGATCAGCCGGCCCTCGTCGCGGCGCTGCCCGGCGGTGGCCTCGCCGGCCGTCTCCAGCAGACGCCGGGCGATGATCGCCACGTTGTGGTCGTTGATGTCGAGGGCGAGCACTCCGGCGTACAGGTCGCGGTAGTTGCCCAGCATGTAGTCGTGGAGGAAGTCCAGCGACAGGGTCTGCGCGCCCGCGGAGCCGTGGAACTCGCGCTGCCCGGTGGACGTGATCGCCGCGTTGACGAAGAGCAGCACGTCGTCGGCGGCCACCAGGTCCGCGTACGAGTCCATCCGAGTGTCCACCCCCCGATCCGTGAAGGCCGGCCGGGGAATGGGGGCACGAGCTGCGAATCATTGCGTCAAAGGCAGGTTCCGGAAGTCGCACCGGAGTCCCGCGGCCGGCAGCGCGACCGTAACAGAGCCCCGGGCCCCTCCTCCACCCGATAACCCCGAGGTCAGCCGCCCGCGCAGTCCACGATCACCGAGGCGACCTGGTCGACGGCGGCGGACTCGGGGCGGGCGCGGCGGGCCAGCAGCAGGTCCACGGACTCCGGCTCGGCGAGCGGCATGTAGGTCACGCCCTCGACGCTCAGGCTGCGCACCGACGCCGGGACCAGGGCCACGCCGTGCCCGGCGGCGACCAGCACCACCAGGGTGGCCGTCTCCCCGACCTCGAGCAGCTGGGCCGGGCGGAAACCCGCCCGGCGGCATGCCGCCAGCACCAGGTCGTACATCGAGGACCGCGCCTGCGACGGGTGGACGACGAACGGCTCCCCGGCCAGATCCGCCAGAGGCACGCTCGGCCGGCCGGCCAGCCGGTGGTGGGAGGGCAGCACGGCCATCAGCGGCTCCGAGCGCAGCGGAACCGTGCGGATGTCCTGAGCGTCGAGGGCCCCCCGCAGGACGGCGAGGTCGAAGGCGCCGGAGCGCAGGCCCTCCGCCAGCTGCGGGGTGAGGGTCTCGCCCCGCAGCTCCAGGGTGATCCGAGGCAGCCGCGCCCGTACCGTCCGGGCGACCCGGGGCAGCACGTCGTAGGTGGCGGTGCCGATGAACCCGACCGAGACGCGCCCGGCGTGGCCGGTGGCCAGCTCCCGCATGTGCACCAGGGTGCGTTCCTCCTCCGCCACCAGGGCACGCGCGTGCTCGACCAGGTGCTGCCCGGCCTCGGTGAGCTCGACGTGCCGGGTGGACCGGTTGAAGAGGGAGACGCCCAGCTCCCGCTCCAGCTGCTTGACCTGCTGGGAGAGGGCGGGCTGCGCGACGTGCAGGCGGGCCGCCGCGCGCCCGAAGTGGCACTCCTCGGCCAGGGTGAGGAAGTGGCGGAGCTGGCGGAGTTCCATGGCGTCCATCCTAGCGACATAGATAAGCGGTGCTTATCAATCGATGCCTACTAGGTCTTGGACGTGAACAAGTGGCGGCTCGTACGGTGAGTAGGTGACCGAGAGCTATCTGTACGCAGCAGCCCGCACGCCCTTCGGCAAGTTCTCCGGGGCCCTCGCCGACGTCCGGCCCGACGACCTGGCCGCGACGGCCGTCAAGGGAGTCCTGGCCAGGACTTCCGGACTCGACCCCGCCGAGATCGGCGATGTCGTCTGGGGCAACGCCAACGGCGCCGGTGAGGACAACCGCAACGTCGGCAGGATGGCCGTCCTGCTCGCCGGCCTCCCCACCTCGGTGCCGGCCACCACGGTCAACCGGCTGTGCGGCTCGTCGCTGGACGCCGCCATGATCGGCTCCCGCGCCATCGAGACCGGTGACGCGGACATCGTGCTCACCGGCGGCGTCGAGTCCATGACCCGAGCGCCCTGGGTGCTGCCCAAGCCGAACCGCGCCTTCCCCGCCGGCAACGTCACCGCGGTCTCCACCACCCTCGGATGGCGACTGGTCAACGAGCGCATGCCCGAGGAGTGGACCGTCTCCCTGGGCGAGGCCAACGAGCAGCTGGCCGAGCGCTTCACCATCTCCCGCGAGCGGCAGGACGAGTTCGCCGCCCGCTCCCACAACCTCGCCGACGCCGCCTGGAACGAGGGCTTCTACGACGACCAGGTGGTGCCGGTCGTGGTGGACCGCAAGGGCACCGCCTTCACCCGTGACGAGGGCATCCGGCCCGGCTCCACGGCCGAGAAGCTCGCCGGACTGAAGCCCTCCTTCCGCCCGGACGGTGCCATCACCGCCGGCAACGCCTCGCCGCTGAGCGACGGCGCCTCGGCGGTGCTGCTCGGCTCCGGCGAGGCGGCCGGGCGCATCGGTGCCGACCCTCTCGCCCGCGTCGCCGGGCGCGGCGTCTTCGCCCTGGACCCGCAGGAGTTCGGGTTCGCCCCCGTGGAGGCGGCGAACCGGGCCCTGAAGCGGGCCGGCATCGGCTGGTCCGACGTGGCCGCCGTCGAGCTCAACGAGGCCTTCGCCGTGCAGTCGCTGGCCTGTGTGGACGCCTGGGGGATCGACCCGGAGATCGTCAACGCCAAGGGCGGCGCCATCGCCCTCGGCCACCCGCTGGGAGCCTCCGGCGGCCGCATCCTCGGCACCCTTGCCGGCCGCCTCCAGGAGTCGGGCGGACGCTGGGGCGTCGCGGCCATCTGCATCGGTGTGGGCCAGGCACTCGCCGTGGTCCTCGAGAACGTCACCGGAGGAACCCGATGAGCACCCGTTTCTTCGAGCAGGCCGACGAGGCGGTGGCCGGGATCGAGGACGGGTCGACCGTGCTCGTCGGAGGCTTCGGCATGGCCGGCATGCCGGTCGAGCTGATCGACGCCCTGATACGGCAGGGCGCCAAGGACCTCACCGTGGTGTCCAACAACGCAGGCAACGGCGACACCGGACTGGCCGCGCTGCTGGCCAAGGGCCGGGTCCGCAAGGTGATCTGCTCCTTCCCGCGCCAGGCCGACTCCTGGGTGTTCGACGACCTCTACCGGTCCGGGAGGATCGAGCTCGAGGTGGTCCCCCAGGGCAACCTCGCCGAGCGGATGCGGGCGGCCGGAGCCGGCATCGGCGCCTTCTTCTGCCCCACCGGCGCCGGCACCCTCCTCGCCGAGGGCAAGGAGACCCGCGAGATCGACGGCCGCACGTACGTCCTGGAGTACCCGATCAAGGGCGACGTCGCCCTGATCGGCGCCCACCGCTCCGACCGGATGGGCAACCTGGTCTACCGCAGGACCGCCCGCAACTTCGGCCCGGTGATGGCCACGGCCGCCACCACGGTGATCGCGCAGGTCCGCGAGATCGTCGAAACCGGCAGCCTCGACCCCGAGGCCGTCGTCACCCCGAGCATCTACGTCGACCGTGTGGTGCAGGAGGCTCAGCGCGCATGACCGCCACGAACACAGCAACCGGCACCGGCGCCCCGCGGGGCAGGCTGGGCAAGCACGAGATGGCCGCGCTGGTGGCCCGGGACATCCCCGCGGGATCGTTCGTCAACCTGGGCATCGGGCAGCCGACCCTGGTCGCCGACCACCTGCCCGCCGGCTCCGGGGTGGTCCTGCACACCGAGAACGGCATGCTCAACATGGGCCCGGCCGCCAAGGAGGGTGAGATCGACCCCGACCTCACCAACGCGGGCAAGGTCCCGGTCACCGAGCTGCCCGGAGCCGCCTACTTCCACCACGCGGACTCCTTCGCCATGATGCGCGGCGGCCACCTGGACATCTGCGTCCTCGGCGCCTTCCAGGTGTCCGGCCGCGGCGACCTGGCCAACTGGCACACCGGCGCGCCCGACGCCATCCCGGCCGTCGGCGGGGCGATGGACCTGGCCATCGGCGCCAAGAAGGTCTTCGTGATGATGACGCTCTTCGCGAAGGACGGTTCCCCCAAGCTGGTGCCCGAGTGCACCTACCCGCTCACCGGCCTCGGCTGCGTCGACCGCGTCTACACCGACCTCGCCGTCCTCGACATCACCCCGGAAGGGGTGAGGGCCACCCGGACCTTCGGCATCACGGTGGACGAGCTGGCCGAGCGCCTCGAGGTGCCGCTGCTCACCGCGTGAGACCTGGAGCCGGCGGACAGGGCCGTCCCGTGAGGTGACCCCTCACGGGACGGCCCTGTCCGGATAGCGGTCGGATGATGGGCAGAAGCGCGATTTCGTGTGACACTCCGGCCATGTTCGAGTCGTTCGGTGTCGTCAATCTTCCGACCTACCTGGCCGGCGTCCTGCTGATCGTCCTGCTTCCCGGCCCCAACTCCCTCTACGTGCTCTCCGTCGCCGCCCGGCGCGGGATACGCGCCGGATACGCCGGCGCGGCCGGCGTGTTCTGCGGGGACACCGTGCTGATGACGCTCTCGGCGGCGGGCGTGGCCTCGCTGTTCCAGACCAACGCCATGCTGTTCGGGATCGTGAAGTACGTGGGCGCGGCCTACCTGGCGTGGGTGGCGATCGGCATGCTGCGGTCCGGCTGGGAGATGTGGCGCACCCGGCACCGGCCGGACGGCGCGATGGAGGCCGCCGCCTCGGCCGGCGAGCCCGGCGGCAAGGAGGCGAAGGGTGAGCGGCCCTTCCGGCGCGCCTTCGTGGTGAGCCTGCTCAACCCCAAGGCGATCCTCTTCTTCATCTCCTTCTTCGTGCAGTTCGTGGACCCTGCCTACGCCTACCCGGCGCTGTCCTTCCTGGTCCTCGGGGCCTTCGCCCAGATCGGCAGCGTCCTGTACCTGAGCGCCCTGATCTTCGGCGGCACCCGGCTGGCCGCCGCCTTCCGGCGCCGCCGGCGGCTCTCGGCCGGCGCCTCCTCGGCCGCGGGCGCCCTCTTCCTCGGCTTCGCCGCCAAGCTCTCGCTGGCCAGCGCCTAGGGGCGCCCAGGGGAAAACCCGCACCCGCGCCGACGGCCTTCGTGACCTGCCCGGTCACGGAGGCCGTCGCCGTTCTCCCGGGCCCGGCCGCCATGATCGAACATGTCTGCGACGGTCGCTATGATCACCCGTGGCAAGGCCGTAGCGCAGAGGTCGTCGCGCCCTAGCATCGAGCTGGAGGACGTCGGTTCGAATCCGACCGGCCTTGCCACCCTCGCGATACCGCCGTCCGCCTCGCACCGGGCGTCGGCCAGGACGGACCGGTGGAGTGGTGATGACGCAGCCGACACCCGTGCGCTGCCCCGTTGTCGAGCACCCGGACATGCCGCTCGCCGACCCGGCGGGGCTGGACGGGCTGCTGGCACGGCTCGGGTCGCCGCGTCCCGTGGAGGCGGACGAGGTCTTCCCGCTCGGCACGGTGCGCGCGGACGGGCGGATCGACCTGTGCAAGCAGGGACTCGGGACGGCCGGCGCCGCCCGGGTGCTCCCCGCTGCCGCCGCCTCGCCGCACGCCGCCCACCTGCTGCTGGGGACCAACGCCATCGGCGACGCCGGCGCCCGCACCGTCGCCGGCGTGCTCACCCCCGGACACGGGCTGCGCACCCTCTACCTCGGCTGCAACCGGATCGGCCCCGAGGGTGCCACCGCCCTCGCCGAGGCGCTGGCGCGGGACGACACGGTCCACGCCCTGTGGCTCAAGCGGAACCCGGTCGGCGACGAGGGCGTCCGCGCCCTGGCCCGGATGCTCCGCGCCAACTCCACGCTGCGCACCCTCGACCTGGTGAACACCGGGATCGGCGCCGACGGCCTGCGCGCGGTGCTGGCCGCGCTGACGGACCGGACCCGTCCCCTGGAGCGGTTGTTCCTGGGCGGCAACGGCCTGACCGCCGACGTCGCGCCGCTGCTCGCCGCGCTGATCCGCGAGGCGGGTGTCCGTGAGCTGTACCTGCCCGCCAACCACCTCGGTGACGAGGGCGCCGCGGTGCTGGCCCGGGCCGCCGGGGACCCGGCGCGTCCGGTCAGGCTGGGGCTGGGCGGCAACGGCGTCGGCCCGGCCGGAGCACGCGCCCTCGCGGACTCCCTGGCCGGCGTCGAAGCGCTCGACCTGGGGCGCCCCCTGTCCGAACGGAGCCTGGGCGCACCCGCCAACAGCACCGGCGACGAGGGCGCCCGGGCGCTCGCCGCGGCCCTCCCCGGCAGCCCGCTGCGGCGCCTGGAGCTGCGGCACACCGGGCTGACCGGACGCGGCGCCAAGACCCTGCTGGCGGCCGCGGGACCGCATACCGCACTGGAGTACCTGGGCCTCGGGCCGGGTCTGCCGCGCAGGGTGAAGCGGTCCTTCGCCCAGTGCCTGCGTCCCGCCGCCGCGGCCCACCCCGACCTGCGCGCGATAGGGAGCCTCTACCGGTGAGCCCGCGTCCGGCGCCCTTCGGCCGGGACGAGGAGTCGTCCTGGCGGCGCGTCCGCCGTTATGCCGTGCCCCGGTGGATGATCGAGGCGTCGGCGCGGCACCGCGCCGAGGGGGACTGGGCCGCGGCCTGCGCCGCCTGCCTGGTGGACGTCGCCTTCACGCCGGACTCCGTGGCCGGGACGCACGGCACCGCGACCGCCGCCGGGCTGCTGGACGACCTGCGCCATCTGGTGCCCGACCTGATCCACTGGCACCTGCCCCGGGTCCTGGGCGGACGGACGACGCTGGCGACGGACCGGGCGGTCGTCCTGGCCCGTTACGCCCCCGGCGCGGACCTGTACCTGATGATGCCCAGGACGACCAAGGGCCCGCAGCGGGTGACGCTCCGGTTCGGCAGCTCCGGCGCCGCGGTCCGGGCGCGCCGTGGGACGTGGGCCGTGCTGGAGGACTGGTCGGCGGCCCGCCACCTGTGGGACGCCCGGCACGCCCACGAGCTGCGGGAGCACTGCGGCGGCGGTCCGGACCGGGCCCCGTTCAGCCACCCCGACGGCACCCCGCTCACCGAGGGCGAACTGCCCTCCGCGGACCCGGGCCCGGGCGACGTGGCGGCCCGTACCGAATGGATCACCCTGCTCCACGAACAGGGCGAGGTGGAGGCGGCGTTCGCCGCCGCCGGCATCGGCCTGGACGCGGCCCCCACGCAGGTGCACGACTGGTACACGCGCCGGCCGGTCCCGCTGCTGCGGCGGCTGCCCCTCGACGTGGCCGGGCTCGGCGCCGCGGTGCGACGCCACACGGCCGGCGCCGGCGGTGAGCGGTGCCTGATCGACCTGGACTGGCGGGACTCCCTGCTCCTCCAGAGCGCCGGCCCGGGCGGCGCCCTGTCGGCCCGGGTCGTGAGCCCGAGGGACGCCGAGGACGCGCCGCACCTGGCCCGGGCGGTCTGGCGGCGGCTGCCCGACCTGGACCTGCTGCGGACCGGAGGAGTGCTGCCCGAGCACCTCCACCCCCTGGTCGCCGCCTCCCTCTTCCCCGCACTCCGGCCGTCCGACGGCCCGTTCGGCCCTCCGGAACCCGAGGCGCCGCGACCCTTCCGCGTCCGGTGCCAGGACGGCGCCTGGCACCAGGTCGTCCTGCGCGGCGGGCGGCTGGAGGGCCCGCACACCGACGAGGAGCGGCGGCGGGAGCAGGCCATGCGGGTGTTCGGCGGCCCGGTCTCCGGCTGCTTCGCGGTCGAGCAGGCGTGGAGATCGGGCGAGGGACGGCTCCCGAAGGCCCTGCGGGCCCAGCGGCAGGAGTTGTTCCAGCGCGTGGAACACGGCGACACGGCAGGTGTCGTGGCCCTGCTGGACGCCGGACACGATCCCCTCGTCCGCGACGCCCGGGGCCGCGGGCTGCTGCACGTGGTGCACCTGCTCGACCACGAGGTCCTGCTGCCGCGGTTGCTGGAGGCGGGACTGGACCTGGAGAGCAGGGACAGGAAGGGGCGCACCCCGCTCCACTCGGTGGTCGAGGACGGCGGTTCACCGGCGGTGGTCGAGGCGCTGCTCGACGCGGGCGCCCGGATCGACGTCGTCTGCCGCATCGACGCCTACGACGAGACGGAACTCTCCCTCGCGCAGACCGTCCGGCGCTACCGGCGGACCGACCTCGCCTTCCTCGTCCGGCGCGTCCACGCCGAGCACCCGGGCATCGGGGACGAGTGGTGGGACGAGTACGTCGACCGCCCGGACGAGCAGCACTACTTCGACCATCTGGACGTGCCGCCCGACGACGGCGGCCCGGAGCCGCCCGAGGACGGCTACGAGGGAGAACTGCCCGAGCGCGGACGCACGGGGGAGCCGCCGGAGGACGGGCGCCCGGGCGAGCCGGCCGGGACCGCGTACCCGCGCGAGCCGCCGGACGACGACGAGGACATGGACGCACCACCGGAGGACCGGAACTCGTGACCCTCAGCCCACTGGACGCCGCGGACGAGCTCAACGCCCGTCTGCGTGCCCACCGCACCGAACCCGCGGCCGACCCCCGTCTGGAGGCACTGGGCCTCGCCGTGACGGCCAACCAGCCGGTACTGCTCTGGGGCGAGCCCGGCATCGGGAAGTCGGCCGGCATGGAACAGCTCGCGGCAGGGCTCGGCTGCCCGCTGGAGACCGTCGTCGCCAGCGTCCACGAGCCCTCCGACTTCGCCGGTCTGCCGATCGTCGGCGACGACCCGGCCACCACCGGCGTGCCGATGGCCCCGCCGGACTGGGCGGTCCGGCTCGCCCGCGCCGGACGCGGCCTGCTCTTCTTCGACGAGCTCTCCTCCGCACCGCCCGCCGTGCAGGCCGCCCTGCTGCGGGTGGTCCTGGAACGCCGGGTGGGCAGCCTGGTCCTGCCCGAGCCGGTCCGTATCGTCGCCGCGGCCAACCCGCCCTCCAGCGCGGCCGACGGCTGGCACCTCAGCCCGCCGCTCGCCAACCGCTTCGTCCACCTCCGCTGGACCCACGACCCGCGTACCGTCGCCCGCGGCATGACCGGCACCTGGCCGGAGTCCGCCGTGCCGGTCGTCGACCCGGCGAGGACGCAGGGCGCCGTCGCACGGGCCCGGGGCGCGGTCTCCGGCTTCCTCACCGCCCGGCCCGGCCTGGTCCACCACCTCCCCTCCGACGCGGAGCACCGCGGCCGCGCCTGGCCGTCGCCACGCACCTGGGAGATGGCCCTGAAGCTGCTCGCCACCGGCTACGCGACCGGAGCCGGACGCGAGGCGCTGGCCGCCGCGCTGACCGGTGCGGTCGGGGACGGCGCCGGGATCGAGTTCCTGTCGTACCTGGAGCACCTCGACCTGCCGGATCCCGACCGGGTCCTCGCCAACCCGGCGGCCTTCGCCCTCCCCGAACGGGGCGACCGGCAGCTGGCGTTCCTCATCGCGGTGGTCGCCGCGGTGCAGGGCGAACCCACCCGGGAACGGTGGGAGGCCGGCTGGACGGTGCTCGCCAAGGCCGTCGACCAGGGGGTGCCCGACGTGGCCGCCAGCGCGGCGGTCGACCTGGCCGCGATGCGCGACACCGACTGGCCCGTACCGGACGGCATCGACGCCTTCCTCGACCTGCTCCGGCTGTCCGGCGCGCTGCCCGGCGGCAGCTGACCGGGCCGCCCACGAGGACTCCGCCCATGGCACCGCACCGCGAAGCCCGCCCGCACAGTGAAGCCCGCCCGCACAGTGAAGCCCGCCCGCACCGCGCACCCGCCCCGTCCGGCGCACCCGCCCCGCCCGGCGAGGGCGGGCGGGACCGGCTCGACACGGCCAAGCTGCTCGCCGCCCGCTACCGCGCGGCGACGGACCGGCCGTACCTGGCCTCGGCCCTGTTCGCCCTCACGGTCGTGCCGAGCCCGCGGGTCCCGACCATGGGCGTCGACCGTCACTGGCGCTGCTACGTCTCGGCCGCCTTCGTCGAGGCGACGCCGGTCACCGAGCTGGCCGCCGTGTGGATCCACGAGGTGGCGCACCTGCTGCGGGACCACCACGGCCGCGCCGACCGGCTGCCCGCGGGCGACCGGCGCGACGCGTGGCGGCTCAACGTCGCGCAGGACTGCGAGATCAACGACGATCTGATCGCGGACGGTCTCCCGCTGCCCGCCGGGCGCCTGGAACCCCGGCTCCTCGGGCTGCCCGCCGGTGGCCTCTTCGAGGCGTACCTCCCTCACCTGCCGGCCTCCGTCGAGCAGGCGCCGGACTGCGGTTCGGGCGCCCACGGCGTGGCGGCGCCCTGGGAACTGCCCGGGAACGACGGCCCCGCGCGGCTCGGAGCGGTCGAGGCGGAGGCGCTGCGCCGGGTCACGGCCGAGGCGATGCGAAGTCACCAGCGCTCTAGGGGAACCCTTCCGGAGGGCTGGCGGCGCTGGGCCGAGCAGGTGCTGGAGCCCACGGTGGACTGGCGGCAGGCCCTCGCGGGAGCCGTCCGCGAGGCGGCGGCCTGGGCGGGCGGCGCCGTCGACTACACCTATCGCCGCCCCTCCCGCCGCACCCCGGCGCTGCGCGGCGTCGTGCTGCCCAGCCTGCGCCGCCCGCTGCCCCGGGTGGCCGTGGTCGTCGACACGTCAGGGTCGATGGGGGAGGCCGAACTCGCCGCCGCGCTGGGAGAGATCACCGGTGTGCTGCGCGAGGTCGGGGTGCGCGGCAACCGGGTGGCCGTGCTGGCCTGCGACGCCGACGTGCACGCCGTGTCCCGGGTGACCTCGGTGGACCAGATCACCCTGGCCGGCGGAGGCGGCACGGACATGCGGGTGGGCGTCGAGGCCGCCCTCGCGGGGCCCGACCGTCCCGGCGTCGTCGTCGTGCTCACCGACGGCCTGACCCCCTGGCCCGCGGAGCCGGCGGCCTGCCGGCTGATCGCCGCCGTCGTCGGCGACGCGGCACCGGAACCCCCGTCCTGGGTGGAGACGGTGCGCGTTCCGCTCGGCTGACACGCCCGTTCCCCACGCCCGTCGCTCCCTCCGCGCGCCGCGGTGATTTCGATTCGCTCCGGCCACGGGTATGGCGTCGTCCCGCCGCTTCCGGGATACTGCATACACTCACACGGAATACTGCATACAGTCGTCCGTTCGGACGCGGACGAGGAACTCGGCGACCCTCTCAGGGAGGAACCGGACCATGACGGACACTGTCGCGCAGGCCACGGGGACGGAGGGCGCCGGACCGGACGCCCTGACCGACGGGATCCACCTGGTCGTCGACGCGCTGAAGCTCAACGGCGTCGAGACCGTCTACGGGGTGGTGGGCATCCCCGTCACCGACCTGGCGAGGCTCGCCCAGGCGTCGGGGATCCGCTACATCGGCTTCCGGCACGAGAGCGACGCCGGGCACGCCGCGGCGGCGGCCGGCTTCCTCACCCAGCGGCCCGGCATCTGCCTGACCGTCTCCGCGCCGGGCTTCCTCAACGGGCTGGTGGCCCTGGCCAACGCCACCACCAACTGCTTCCCGATGGTGCAGATCTCCGGCTCCAGCGAGCGGCACCTGGTCGACCTCCAGCGCGGGGACTACGAGGAGATGGACCAGCTCGCCGCCGCCAAGCAGTTCGCCAAGGCGGCGTTCCGGGTCTCGCGTGCCGAGGACATCGGCCGCGGTGTCGCACGCGCCATCCGCACGGCGGTCTCCGGCCGCCCCGGCGGCGTCTACCTGGACATCCCCGCGGCCGTCCTCGGCGAGATCGTCGACGCAGGCAAGGGCGCGGCCTCCCTGTGGCGGCTGGTCGACCCCGCCCCGCGCCAGCTGCCCCAGCCGGCGGCCGTGGACCGGGCGGTCGACCTGCTGGCGCGGGCCGAGCGGCCGCTGATCGTGCTCGGCAAGGGCGCCGCGTACGCGCGGGCGGACGAGTCGGTCCGGGCCTTCGTGGAGTCCACCGGCATCCCCTACGTCCCCATGTCGATGGCGAAGGGCCTGCTGCCCGACGACCACCCCCAGTCGGCCGCCACCGCCCGGTCCCTGGCGCTGAAGCGGGCGGACGTCGTCATGCTGGTCGGCGCGCGGCTCAACTGGCTGCTCGGCCACGGCGACGCGCCCCAGTGGAACCCCGACGCCACCTTCGTCCAGGTCGACATCGCGGCCGACGAGATGGACAGCAACCGGCCCATCGCCGCCCCACTGGTCGGCGACATCGGCTCCGTGATGGAGGCGCTGGCCGAACGCGCCAAGCCCGGGCGGATCGCGGCCCCGGCGGCCTGGCGGGAGGAGCTCGCCACCCGCTCGGCGCAGAACGTGGCGAAGATGTCCCGGCGCCTGGAGGCCGCCCGGGCGGCGCATCCGATGAAGTTCCTCGGCGCCCTGCAGGCCGTGCGCGACGTGCTGGCGGAGAACCCCCGCGTCTACGTGGTCAACGAGGGTGCCAACGCCCTCGACCTGGCCCGCAACACCATCGGGATGCGGGTGCCCCGCCACCGTCTGGACAGCGGCACCTGGGGCGTCATGGGCATCGGCATGGGCTACGCCATCGCCGCCGCCGTGGAGACCGGCGAGCCGGTGGTCGCCATCGAGGGCGACAGCGCCTTCGGGTTCAGCGGCATGGAGATCGAGGCGGTCTGCCGCTACAACCTCCCGGTGGTCACCCTCGTCCTGAACAACAGCGGCGTCTACCGCGGCGACGAGGCCTCGGCCACCGCCGACCCGGCCCCCACCTCGCTCAAGGCGCGCCACGACCTGATGATCGAGGCCTTCGGCGGCAAGGGCTACCAGGCCACCACGCCCGACGAGGTCGCCGCCGCGCTCCGTGAGGCGCTGGCGGCCGGCGTGCCGGCGCTCATCGACTGTGTCATCGACCCCTCGGACGGCACGGAGAGCGGCAACATCTCCCACCTGAACCCGAAGGGCCTCAAGGCGAAGGGCTGAGCCCGAGGGCCGACACGGCCCGCCCGGCGGCCGACACGGCCCGCCTGGCGCCGGGCGGAGCGGGCCCGACCCGGCGCCGGGCGGGCGCTCCAGCGCATTCTCCGGCGCTTCGCCCGGCGCTTTCGTCGTGGCCGGGCCCCGAGCCCGTCAGGCGGGCCCGGGGCCGCCTGCCGCCCCCTCCCGCATCGCCCTGGCGGTGCCGGACGGGTCGTACCCCTCGGGCACGCCCTCGACGAGGACGATGTCGCCGGGGATGTGCCGCGAGCGCAGCGGGGCGATCTCCCGGTAGGCGGGGGAGTCCCACCACGCCCGGGCCTCGGCGATCCCGGGGAAGCCGATCACCACCACGTGCCCCGGCCAGCTCCCCTCCTTCACCTCGTGCTGCGTGGCGTGCACCAGGAAGCGGCCGCCGAAGGGTGCGAAGGTGCCGGGGATGCGCTCGATGTACTCGGCGACATCCGGGTGCGGGGGCGCTTCCCGCAGGTGGGCGATGGCGTAGGCGGGCATGACGTCGTCTCCTGTCCTAGGGCTTCGTACGACCGGCATCCTGACACCGGGGCGCCCGCGGCGTCGACCGCGTATGGGGCAGGGTCCCGCCAACACCGCCTCGCGCAACGCCTGTTGACCTCCGCGGCCGCGAGGTGGGCGGCGCCGGACAGCTCGCCGGTCCCCGGCGCCCGGCCGGTCGCAGCCACCGATCCGGTGAATTATGACGACACGCCGCGTGTGGTCACGATGTGTGGCTATATCACCACTATCCGCAATCTCTTCAGTTCATCTGACCGCGCCACGGCAGATCGGCACCCCGGAGGCCACATGGGGGCACTGAACAAGATCGAACAAAGTTTCGAGGCTGTGATGAACGGAGCCTTCGCCAAGGTGTTCAAATCCGCGGTGCAGCCCATCGAATTCATCGGAGCCCTCAAACGTGAGTGCGAGGTCAATGCCAGGATCTGGGGGCGGGACTGCATCATCGTGCCCAACGGCTTCATCGTCGAACTGAGTCCGGCCGATCATGAACTGCAGAGCGCTTGCCTGGTGATGCTCGGCGAGGAGCTGGTCCGGGAGCTGCGTGAGTACGCCGAGCAGCAGCGCTATTCGTTCGTGGGCCCGCTGAAGGTGCAGTTGCAGCGGACCGAGGACCTGAAGGCCGGACGGTTCCGCGTGCGCAGCCGTCTCGAGGTCCCGCCCGACGTCCAGCACACCCTCCGGGCCGGCGAGGGCCCTCGCGGCGCGTACGCGCCGTCGGCAGGACGCGGCGAGGAGGCGGGCCCGCCCTGGCCGTCGCCCCCGCGCCTGCTCCCCGGGGACAAGCAGGTCCTGACGGTGGAGCAGTTCATATCCTTCGGACTGGCCTTCGCCCAGGACGGCACGCTCGTCCGCGCCGACCCGCCGAGCACCCTCACCGCTCCGCCGCGACCGTCCCGCCTCCCGGAGCCCGCGGCGGATCACGCGGGCGTGGCCGTCCTGCCCCGGTCGGGCCACGCACGGCGAGCCCTCCCCTCCTCGAACGGCGCCCGCGCCGCGCTCTCCCCCGCGGGCGGCAGACCGCACCAGGGGCGGGACGTCGGCCACCGGCACCTCACCGGCGCGCCGGAGCCCCAGAACAGGACCCCGGCCGTGGGGAGACCGCCGGTCTCCCCGGTGTCCCCCGGCGGCCCGCCGCGGGCGGAAGCCCCACGTCGGCCGCGGGCCGAAGCCCCACGTCACCGGTCCGGCGGACAGCGACCGCCGGCCGGGGAGCACCGCCGTCGTCGCGCCGCCGACCCGGTGCGCGACGGAACGCCCACCCACGCGAAAGGACGCACCGTGACAGACAACCGCGAGATCTCCGTCGAGAGTCCCGCACCCGACAGGAGACCAGCGGGATCCGACGGACCCGGCCTCGCGCCGCCCGTCCCGGGCGCCCTCGACGAGCCGCAAGGCGCCGCGGGCGAATACCTCCCGCCGCACGGCGCGGCGCAGTACCACCACCTGGTGCCCGCCCGGCACGGCGTCGGCGCGGAGCAGCCCCCGCCGCCGCCCCACGCCGGGTGGGGGGAGGTACGGCACGGCGCTCCCGTGATGCCGCCGTACTACGGCCCGCCGGCCCACCACGGTGCGGAGTACTGGCCGGGAGCGGACCGGGGCGCCCGGAACGGGACGCTGGGCCGCAGCGCCGCGGTCGAGCTGTCCTCCGACCGCCTGCTGCGCAACAAGCCGGGCGAGCGTCGCGGACTCAACCGGCTGCGCATCGGCGGCCGGCAGGCGGAACGGGAACGCGAGCAGAAGCTGGCCGTCCTGCGCACCCCGGTGATGCAGTGCCAGAAGATCGCCGTGATCAGCCTCAAGGGCGGCGTCGGCAAGACGACCACCACGACCGTCCTGGGCGCGACCCTCGCCACCGAGCGCCAGGACCGCGTCGTGGCGATCGACGCCAATCCGGACGCGGGGACGCTCAGTCGACGCGTGCGCTGCGAGACCGGCGCCACCATCCGTGACCTGGTGGCCGAGATCCCGAACATCGACAACTACATGGCCGTCCGGCGCTTCACCTCCCAGTCCCCGAGCGGACTGGAGATCCTCGCCAACGAGGTGGACCCCGCGCTCTCCACGGCGTTCGACGACGAGGACTACCGGCAGGTGATCGGCTGCCTGGGGCAGCACTACCCGATCATCCTGACCGACTCCGGAACGGGCCTGCTGCACAGCGCGATGCGGGGCATCCTGGACCTCGTGGACCAGCTCATCGTGGTCGCCACGCCCAGCGTGGACGGCGCCACCAGCGCCAGCACGACCCTGGACTGGCTCAGCGCGCACCACTACGAGGACCTCGTCCAGCGGAGCATCACGGTGATCTGCGAGGCCCGCAGGAAGAGCAGGAACGTGCGGGTGGACGACGTCGTGCACCACTTCCGCGCCCGCTGCCGCGGCGTCGTGACGGTGCCCTTCGACGAGCACCTCGCCGCGGGCTCCGAGGTCGATCTGGAGCAGCTGAAGCCCCGGACCCGCCAGGCCTACTTCGACCTGGCGACGCTGGTGGCCGCGGACTTCCCCCGCACCCAGCCCGAAGCCGCGCGGTGGGGCGCCGCCTACCCCCATTCGGGTTACAACGCGGCCAGCATGTTCGCCGTGCCCGCCCGGGGCTGACGCGCGGACCGTCGGACCGGGGCCACGGCGCCCGTGGACCCGGCGGCGGGTGTGCGCGGGGCCCGGCGGATGCCGTGGCCCCGCGCACACACCGGCGTCCGCCTACCGGTAGCGGATGTGCAGGTGGTTGTCGTGGTTGGCGTAGCTGGTCGTCAGGCCCTCCGCGATCAGCTGGGGGTCGTTGAAGAAGATCAGCTCGACGCGGCCGGGCGCCTTGGCGCGGATCTCCTGGACCAGGCGGCGGGTGGCCGCGCGGTCGTAGGCGGAGGACTGCCAGGTGATGCGGCCGGCGGTGCACTGGGCCGAGTCGGTGCGCACGGGCCACACGTCGATGTCCATGCCGACCTCGTGACTGGCGTGGCCGGGGATGTCGCCGCCGTGCTCGAAGCCGGCGTCGCCGACCGGGAGCTTGCCGTTGCCGGACGTCGCGAAGGAGGCCGCGGCGGCCTCCAGCTGGGCGACGGCGCCCGCGGTGGCCCAGTGGGCGTTGGCGTTGCCGTCGGGGCTCTGGGCGCACATCGTGCCAGGGCCGAAGTCGATCTTCTCGTAGTGCCAGAGCAGGTTCTTCCAGGTGGCCGGGCCGGCCACCCCGTCCGCGCCGATCCCCGCGTGGGACTGGAAGGTCCGCACCGCGGAGGCGGTCGCGGGGCCGAAGTCGCCGTCCACCGTGAGACCGGCGCCGCGCTTGGCGTTGAGCTGGGCCTGGAGCGCCATGACCGCGGGGCCGTCGGCGCCCTCGCGGACGGTCTGCACCAGCGCGCCCCAGGTGGCGGCACCGACGACGCCGTCCGCGGTGAGGCCCTCGGCCTGCTGGAACGCCACCACGGCGGCGCGGGTGCCGGAGCCGAAGACGCCGTCGGCCGCGACCGAACGGCCGTGCGCGGTCAGCAGGTGCTGCAGGGCGACGACGTCGGTGCCCCGGCTGCCGCTCGCGGCCAGCGGGAACGCGGCCTGGGCGAAGGCCTGGGCGGGGGCGCCGGAGCCGAGGAGCAGCCCCGCGAGCGCGGCGAACAGGGCGAGGAGATGGCGGAGTCGTTTCATGGCGTCACCTCACCGCCCCGCCTGGAGGGCGCCCCAGGTGCCGGAGCCGACGATGCCGTCGACGGTCAGCCCGCGGGAGGACTGGTAGTCGCGGACCGCCTGGCCGGTGCCGGAGCCGAAGACGCCGTCGATGGCCACCGTCCGGCCGAGGGCCGCGGTCAGCGCGCGCTGGAGCCGGGTGACCGCCTCACCCGTCGAACCGCTCTGCACGGTGGTGGTGGCGCCGCGGGCGAGCAGCGCCGTCCAGGTCTTCGGCCCGACCACGCCGTCGGCGGTGAGGCCCTTCGCGCTCTGGAAGTTGCGGGCCGCGGTCGCGGTGCCGGAGCCGAAGACGCCGTCCGGGGAGCCGGGGTTGTGGCCGGCCGCGGTCAGCAGGCACTGGGCGGCCTTGACCAGTTCACCGCTCGAGCCGCTCTGCACGGTGGCGTACGCGGTGAAGCTGAGGTTGGCGCCGGTGCAGGTGGCCGGGGGCGGGGTGGTGCCTCCGGTGCCCACGTCCAGGTAGTCGCGGTCGATGTTGATCGAGTAGCCGCCGTAGGTCTCGGTGACCTCACCGACGTACTGGTGGATCCGCTGGTGGTTCGCCCAGTAGGCCGACGGGACGTAGCTACCGGTGTTGGTGTCGGCCGCGCTGTTCCACCAGGCGTAGAAGAGGTGGTCGACGCGGGTGTACGCGGGGTTGTTGTACTCGGAGGCCGCGTCCTTGATGCCGGAGGCGGCACTGGAGTAGAAGCCCGACAGGTAGCCGCCGCTGTGCAGGCGCTCGGTCCAGCCGGAGAGGTACGACAGGACGGCTGCCTTGCAGGAGGCCGTCGAGGTGTACGCCTCGATGTCGCTGTAGATGGCGCTGCCCGCGGGGATGCCCAGGTTGGACGCGGCGGTGATCGCGGCGGCCGCGGCGGTGACGCCCTGCGACTTGGCGGTGGCCGGGTCGGCGGACATCTTCAGCGAGAAGCTGGTGCACGGCGCCTGGCGTCCGACGTCGATCGGGAACAGGCGCCAGCCGTTGGCGGTCTGCGTGGTCACCCAGCTCGCCGTCAGGTTGGGCTGCGAGCAGCCGCGGAAGGAACCGCTGATGTAGACGCCGACGGCGCTGTAGGGGGAGCTCGCCTGCCAGGCGTTCATCGCGGCCGTCGAGGGGGCGGCGCAGGCGTCGAAGCCCTTGCCCAGGTAGCTGCCGGGCTGCGGGCCGACCGCCGCCAGCGGAGCCACCGCGGCGGGCTGCCCCGCGCCGCGCGGGAGTTCGGTGCGCTTCGCGCCCGCCGTCAGACCGGCGGTGGCGAGGACCTCGCGCACCTGGTCCTCGGTGTCCGGGTTGTGGGCCGCGGTGACCAGGACGCCGGCGTCCTCCACGGCGATCCGGACGGAGTCCCCGCTGGACACGGCGGACGGCACGGTGGCCTCGCCGCGCCGGGCCCGCGCGGTGGCGGCGGTGACCTGGGCGGCGGAGCGGGCGGTGATCGGCTCCACGACGAGGCCCGCGGTGCGGCCCACCAGGTGGGCCGGGCAGTCGTTCTCCTCGCCGGGCGTGCCCAGGTAGACGGCGGGGCGGTCGAAGCGCACGCAGGCGCGGGGGTTCTCGGCCAGGTCGACCACCTGCCAGTCGGCGGGGACGTCGATCCGGTAGCCGTGGTAGGCGACCGTGCGCGTCCCCCCGGCCGTGGCCCGGTCCTCCGCCGCCTGCGCGGGTGCGGTCAGCAGGGAGGCCCCGAGGCCGCCGAGGACCGCGAGCAGGGCGGTGGCGGAGCGGAGTCTTCGGTGGGGGGAACGGGGGGACCACTGTGACCACTGTGGGGACATCGGGCACTCCTTGCCGGGTGGGGGCGGCGACCCGCACATGGCGAGCATGTGACGGGCTCATGACAATCCGGGGCGGGCACGCTATGCGCGTTGAACGGCTGGGCAGGGAGAGACTGGCGGCGCACCGAGGACCTGTCAACACCGCCCGCGCCGCGACCGGGACGCCGATGCGGCGGCGCTGCGCCGCCGTGCGCCGCGGCCCGCGGCGTTTCGGCCACCGGGGGCGGAACCCTGACCTCCGCGGATGGCGGTTCCGCCGGGGAGGTTCCTGACCGGCAGGCGGCGGCCGACCGGCCCGCGGCGAGTTGCCCACCAGGCTCTCTCACCGTCCGTGATCAGGCCTGTACAGTCCGGCGGAGAGGGGGGTGCTGCTCGAACAGAGGAAGAACGCCCGTGCCCTACCGCGCGCCCGCCGCTCCGGCTTCCGGCCCGACCGCTCCGGCCCACCACCGCCCCGATGTGGCGGCCCCGCTCCGGCCGTTCCCCATGGGTGGCGGCTTCCACCTACGGGAGCTGGACCTGACGCTCTCCACCGCCTGGCATCCCCGGGCGTTGGAGTGGGAGGCCACCACGCGGGGCTGGATGGAGGACGTGCTGGCGGGGACCGGGCGGGACCGGCCCCTGCTGGAGGCCTGCGTCCGCGACGCGCCCTGGTGGGCCTGTCTGTGCTACCCGGCCACCGTGGACGAGGACCGCATGGCCGATGTGCTGCGCGTGACGATCTGCTTCTTCCTCATGGACGACGCCATCTACACCAGCCACCTGGCCCGCGGCAGCATCGGTGACCTGCTGGAGGAGTTCGTCCAGATCTGGGCCGATCCGCGGGCCCGCCCGGCCACAGCTCTCGGCCACTTCCTGGCCGGCACCTGGCGGGGCATGAGCCGGCGCATGCCGCCCGGCCTGCGCGAGCGCTGGATCGCCGCCACCGCCGCATTCGCGGACGGCACCGCCAGGGAGATCGGCGCCCGCGCCGACGGCCGGGACCTCGATCCGTCCGCCTACCGGCAGATGCGTGACGACAGCATGGCCGCGGCCGTCGTTCATCTCCTGGGCGAGTACAGCACCGGCCTGGACATGAGCCAGGAGATCGCTGCCCGGCCGGAGCGGTTCACCCGCATCTGGCAGGTCGCCAACGACCACCTGCTGGACGTCAACGACCTGCTGTCCTTCCGCAAGGAGTACTGCGACGGCAACGACTTCCAGCACTCCCTCGTCTACACCGGGGTCACCGTCGACGGCCTGACCCTGCAGCAGTCCGTCGACCGCCTGTGCACCCGCATCGAGGAGACCGAGCGCCGCTTCCGCGCGCTGAGCCAGGAGTTCCCCGAGCCCCGGATGCGGCGCTACCTGCGCCAGGTCGAACGCGGGATCGCCGGCTCACGCGACTACTCCCTCATCGCCTATCGCTACCACGGCCCCGGCTTCGCCCGGCGCCACGGCGGCGGTTACGTCCCCGCGCGGACCAGCGGCTGGCTGACCCTCACGCCCCGGCGCACGAGCCTGACCGACGGCCCCGCCGTTCCCGTGGCAACGTAGGCCGGGGCGGAGTGAACGACGGCCACCCGTACGGGGCGGGTGAACCACCCGGGCCCGGTGGATCGGTGGCGCCGGAGCCCGTTGGACGGGGCGACCGGATGCGCCGGGGTGCTCCGGACGGGCGCGGCGGACGCTCCGACACGGGCGGGGGCAGCGGCCCTCGGTCGGAGCGAGGGCTGGGTCGGCCCTGGCGAAGGGCTTCACCCCGCCGGGGCGGGGGCGGCCATCTCGCCGAGGGTGAGCAGCAGGCGGTCGCGGGGGTCGCGCAGGCTGCGGCCGGTGAGCTGCTCGATCTGCCGCATGCGGTAGATGACGGTGTTGCGGTGGCAGAACAGCTGCTTGGCCGCGTGGGTCGGCGACCCGTGGTGGGCGAGCAGCGCGCGCAGCGTCTCCAGCAGGACGGCCGCCTGATGGGGCGGCTGGGCGAGCAGCGGGCTCACCGTCCTCTCGACCAGTAAGGCGGTCGCCTCCGGGCTGGCGCGCAGCAGCACCTCGGGCAGGCGGTCGGTCACCGGGACCACCCCCGTCGTGCCCCGCGGCACGGTCTCCGCGGCCTGGACGGCGAGACGGTAGGCGGTGGCGAAGCCCGCCAGGCCGTCGGGGGCGGCGGCCACCCCCGCCCGGCCGACGACCGCCGGCTCCAGCGCGCGCACCAGGCCGTCCACGCCGGTTCCGCCGGCCGCGACCAGGCCGAAGGTGATGTCGCCGCGGACGTGCCAGCAGGACGTCACCCCCAGCCGCTCGAGGCGGTCCTCGGCGCCGCGGACCGGGCCGTCGGGCAGCCCGTCGAACGGGGCGACCACGCAGGCCACCGGCTCGCCGGCGCCCAGCCCCAGCACCTCTCGGGCCTCGGCGGCGAAGACCGGATCGGCGCCGCGCCCCTCGACCAGGCCGTCGAGCAGCCGCTGACGGCGCTGCAGGTCACGGTTGTGGAGCCGGGCCTCCTCGCGGCGGTAGGACTCCACCAGCGTGGCGTTCTGAAGGTCCAGCGCCGCCCAGATCTGCCGCCCGGCCAGCAGCAGCACCCGGTCGTCGGCCTCCTGGTCCGGGCGGCCGTGCCGGTTCAGCAGGGCCTCCCACAGCACCCGCGAGCCCAGGCTGTAGGCGTTGAGCACATGTTCCATGCGCACACCCTGCCGGGCGCGGCGGCGGCCGGTCTCCCGCCACAGGTACACGGTGCTCTCACCGGTGCGGGCCAGGCCGGCCATGGTGCGGATGCCGCGGTGCACGTGCTCGCGGACACTCGAGCGGATGTCCGCCCGCAGTTCGGGACCGGCCTCGCCGTGCCAGTCCTTGTCCAGCAGGGTCAGCGTGATGTCGTCGGCGATGGCGTCGGCGTGCGGCAGCAGCGAGGCCCACGCGCGCTCCACGGCGCGGCGCGGCCCTCGGGCGGTCGTGGACGCGTCGTCCCGGCCCTCGCCGCCGGACTCGGCCGACGAGGCGGTTGTGGCAGTTGTGGCAGTTGTCAGGCCCATGCCTTTGCCCATGCCCCGGAGGATGGCACGGAGCGCACAGCCGCGCCAGCCCTGGCGCAGGGGGCCAGGGCGCTGCGCACCAGCGACTTTGTGCGCACCGCCCATGTCGGATTCTGTGCACAGCGCCCACGGTAGGGGATCGCCGGAGCCGAACAGCCAGGCAGCCGTCCCCGGGCGGGGAGCCCGGCAAGGGGCAGACAGGGAGCGCGCGTTGAGCCCACCCACGACCGCAACCACGGAGCGCACCGACCGCGAAGGCGGACCGCCGGCGGTCTTCTCGATCACCGATGTGTCGGTCCGCTTCGGAGGCGTCCAGGCACTGTCCGCGGTCTCGCTCGACGTGGCGCCCCGGCAGGTGCTGGGCGTCATCGGGCCCAACGGGGCGGGCAAGACGACGCTGTTCAACGTGGCCTGCGGCTTCGTGCGCCCGGACACCGGACGGCTGCTGTGGAAGGGCGAGGAGCTGACCGGGCTGCGTCCGCACCGGCTGGCCTCCCTGGGCATCGGCCGGACCCTCCAGGGCCTCGGCCTCTTCGACCGGATGACCGTCCTGGAGAACGTGATGGTCGGCGCCGACCGGCACGCCAGGACCGGCTTCGCCTCCGCCCTGTTCGGCCTGGGCCGCGGCGCCCGGGACGACGCCGCCCTCGCCGCGCGGGCCCGGGAGGCGCTGGCCGGTCTCGGCGTGGAGCGGTACGCGGACCGTCTCCCCGGCAGCCTGCCGTACCCGGTCCGCAAACGGGTCGCCCTGGCCCGCGCGCTGGTCGGCGAACCGGAACTGCTGCTGCTGGACGAACCGGCCGGCGGCCTGGCCAACGACGACATGGCCGAACTCGGAGAGCTGATCCGCGGGCTGACCGACCGGATGGCCGTGATGCTGGTCGAGCACCACATGGATCTGGTGATGAGTGTGTGCGACGACATCACCGTCCTCGACTTCGGCCGGGTCATCGCCCGCGGCGGACCCGACGAGGTGCGCCGCGATCCCGCCGTCGTCGCCGCCTACCTCGGCGAAGAGGTCGGCGACGACGCCGGTGACGTGGCCGGCGGAGAGACCGGCGGAGAGACCGGCGAGGAAACCGGCGACCGGCGGCCCGGGGCGGGGGAGTGACATGTTCGAAGTAAGGGACCTGACCACCTCCTACGGACCGGTCCGCGCCCTGGACGGGGTGTCCTTCACGGCCCGAGAGGGCAGGGTCACCGCCGTCCTCGGGGCCAACGGCGCCGGCAAGACCACCCTGCTGCGCACGGCCTCCGGACTGGTGCGCCCGCAACGCGGGCAGGTGCTGCTCGAGGGCCGGGACATCACCCGAACCCCCGCCGAGGACATGGCCCGGCTCGGTCTGGCCCACGTCCCCGAGGGCCGGGGCGTGATCACCGAACTGACCGTGGAGGAGAACCTCCGGCTGGGCGGACTGCACCGCCCCGCCCGGACCCGCGCGGCCGACGTCGAGCGGATCTGCCGCCTCTTCCCGGTGCTCGGCGAACGCCACGACGCCACCGCGCACGTCCTGTCCGGCGGCGAGCGGCAGATGCTGGTCATCGGCCGCGCCCTGATGGCCGCCCCCAAGGTGCTGCTGCTGGACGAGCCCTCCCTCGGCCTCGCCCCCCGGATCGTCGCCCAGATCTTCGGCCTGCTGCGTTCCCTGGTCGCGAGCGACGGCCTGACCGTGGTGCTGGTCGAACAGAACGCCCGCAGCGCCCTGTCCATCGCCGACGTCGGCGTGGTGCTCAACCTCGGCAAGGTCGTCGTCCAGGACGACGCCGCGGCGCTGGCCGCCGACGAGAAGCTCCGCCACGCCTACCTCGGCTTCTGACCCCGGCTCCCGCCCCAGGGTTTCGCCCCCGGCCTCTGACCCGCACCTCTTACCCCCGGCTTCCGACCCTTGGTTCCTGACCCACGGGAGACCTCGTGCAGCAGCTCCTCACCACCGCGCTCGGCGGGCTGACCCTCGGAGCGGTCTACGCGGCGTTCGCGCTGGCGCTCTGCCTGATCTGGCGTTCCACCCGGATCGTCAACTTCGCCCAGGCGCCCATGGCGATGATCACCACCTACATCGCCCTGGTGATCATCGACGCGGGCCACTCCTACTGGACCGGGTTCGCCGCGGCGCTGATCGGCGGCCTGCTGCTCGGCGCGGTGGTGGAACGCGTGGTGGTCCGGCCCGTCGAGGGCAAGGCCGAGATCAACGCGGTGATCCTCACCCTCGGCCTGTTCATCCTCATCCACGCCGTCGCCGGGATCGTCTTCGGATCCCGCTACCGCTCCTTCCCCGCGCCCTTCGGGGTGCGCGGCCTCACCGTCGGCGACACCTCCATCGCGCTCACCGGCTTCGGCGTGTTCACCGTCGTCGCCGTGGTGGTGGTGATGGGGCTGCTGGTGCTGCTGTTCCGGTACACCGAGGTCGGGCTCAGGATGCGGGCCGCCGCCTTCAACCAGGAGGTCGCCCGCATCCTGGGCGTCAAGGTCGGCCGGATGCTCACCCTCGGCTGGGCGCTGGCCGCCCTGGTCGGCTCGCTCTCCGGACTGCTCATCGCCGGCGGCAGCCTGGTGCACCCCGCGTACATGGACTCGGTGGTGGTCTACGGCTTCGTCGCCGCCGTCCTCGGCGGCCTGGACAGTCCCGTCGGCTCGGTGATCGGCGGGATGCTGCTCGGCCTGTCGCTGAGCGCCGTCAGCGGCTACCTCGGCTCCGAACTCGTGCCGCTCGCCGCACTCGTGATCCTGATGGCCGTGCTGCTGCTGCGGCCCGGCGGCCTCTTCTCCCACCACGCGGAACGGAGGGTCTGACGACCATGCCCACCACCACGGAAACCGCGGAGAAGGCCCACGCCGCCGAGCCCCGGGGAGGGCTGCGGAGGCGCTGGGGGAACTCGGTGCTGCCGCGGCACCTGACCCTCGCCGCCCTCGGCCTGCTCGCGGTCACGGTCGTGCTGGAGACGACCGGCTCCTTCGCCAACTCGCAGCTGGCGTCGATGGCCTACCTCGGCATCGCGGCCGGCGGCCTCACCGTCCTGACCGGACTCAACGGACAACTCTCCCTCGGCCACGGCGCGTTCATGGCCGTCGGCGCCTACACCACGGCGCTGTTCCTCGACGGCGACAACCCCCTCCCACTGCCCGGCGTCCTCGCGGCGGCCACCCTGGTGACGCTGCTGGTCGGCGCCGCCGTGGGCGTCGCCGCCGCGCGGCTGCACGGCCCGTACATCGCGGGCGCCACGCTGGCGCTCGCCGTCGCGGTACCGGGCGTGGTGCTCCACTTCGACCGCCTCGGCGGGGAACAGGGGCTGGGCGTCCGGATGCCCGAGACCCCCGCATGGGTGCTGGACGCCGCCTACTTCGTCACCGGCAGCGAACTGAATCCCACCAAGTACGTCGCCTACATCGGCTGGGCGGCGCTGGTCGTCACCTACGTGCTGCTCGCCAACCTGATGCGCGGCCGGGTCGGCCGCACCTGGCGGGCCGTGCGCGACGACGAGGTGGCCGCCGAGATCGCGGGCGTCCACCTGGGCCGGGCGCGGGTGCTGGCGTTCGTGGTCAGCACCGCCTGCGCGGGCCTGGCCGGCGCGGTGATGGCGATGGCCGTGCGGATCACCGCGCCGAGCGGCTTCTCGCTCACCCTCTCGCTGACCCTGCTCAGCGCCGTGGTGCTGGGCGGCCTGGGCAGCCTGACCGGCGCCCTGATCGGCTCCGCGCTGCTGACCTTCCTCCCGCACCTGGTCACCGGCGTCGGGGTGGACGCCGGGCTCACCGACGTCCGGGCGGCCGAACTCGCCCCCGCCGTGTACGGGTTGACGATGATCGTGGTGATCCTCGTCGCGCCCGCCGGCATCACCGGAACGGTCCGCAACCTGTGGCGGCGGCGCAGGGGCGCCGCGTGAGGGCCGCCACCGGACCCACGCGGCGGCACCCCGGGCCGCACCACACCGAAGGAGGCACCACCGTGCAGCGCACACGAAGGTTCCGTCGCGCGACGCGACTCGTCGGCCTGCTCACCGCGGGCGCCCTGCTCGCCGCGTGCGGCGCCGGCGGGCGGCCCGACGACGGCGAGGGGAAGACCACGCCCGACGTCGGCATCACCGACGACACCATCAAGATCGGCGGCCACTTCCCGCTGACCGGTGTCGCCGCCCCCGGCTACAGCGAGATCCCCAGCGGCCACAAGGCCTACTACGACTACGTCAACGCCAACGGCGGGGTGAACGGCCGCAAGATCGAGTACGTGGTCAAGGACGACGCCTACAACCCGACCAACACCAGCACCGTCACCAACGAACTGGTCCTCAAGGAGGAGATCTTCGGCATGGTGGCCGGGCTCGGTACGCCCACCCACACCGCCGTGGTCGACTTCCTGAACGCCGAGAAGGTCCCCGACCTGATGGTCTCCAGCGGCTCCCTGATGTGGGGAGACGACCCCTCGAAGCGGCCGTGGACCTTCGGCTGGCAGCCGGACTACATGATCGAGGGCAAGATCATCGGTCAGTGGGTCAAGGACAACATGCCCGACGCCAAGGTCGGCCTGTTCCTCCAGGACGACGACTTCGGCCGCGACGGCGAGGCGGGCGCCCGCAAGTACATCGACGGCCAGATCGTCGAGACCGTCAGGTACACGCCCGGCAACACCGACGTCGCCCCGCAGCTGGCCAAGCTCCAGGCGGCCGACGTCGACCTGGTCCTCGGCTTCAACGTGCCGTCCTACACGGCGCTGAGCCAGCTCACCGCCATGAAGATCAACTTCAAGCCGAAGTGGTTCTACAGCAACGTCGGTTCCGACCCGGCGCTGGTCGGCTCCCTGCTGGCCCGGTTCTCCGAGGGCAAGGTCAAGAGCAGCGCCGCCCTGCTCGACGGCGTCCTCACCACCGAGTACATCCCCGGTGTCGACGCCACCGACAGCGAGTGGCTGAAGCTGTGGCAGAAGGTGTGGGACGCCCACGGCGCGGAGGGCGAGCTCACCAACTACCGCATCTACGGCATGTCCCAGGCCTACACCTTCGTCCAGGCGCTCCAGGCCGCCGGGGACGACCCCTCCCGCGAGGGCGTGGTCGACGCGCTGGAGAAGGTCGGCGCCACCCTGGAGGGTCCCGGACTCGCCCCGTTCCGGTACTCCGAGGAGAGCCACCTCGGCATCTCCGGCATGGAGGTCGTCCGCCTGAAGGACGGCAAGGGCGAGTCCCTGACGCCCGTCCTGGTCACCGACATCGGTGACGCGCCGATCACGGAGGACGACTCCGCGGCGAAGGACGTACCGCCGGCGAACGGCATCCCGGACGTCAAGCCGGCGTCCTGACCGGGGGAGTGGTGACGGCAGCCGCCCCACCGGCCGTCACCACTCCTCGCCGTCACCGTGCCGAAGCACGCGTCCCCCGCGATCCGGCGGACCGGTCGGCCGCGGACCGCCGGTCCCGCCCATCGGAGGCTGCTCGCCATGGAAGTGGCCGGGCCAGTGCGGATCCTCCCAGCGGGCAGGGCCGGTGAGTCCGATGAGACGTATACGATGCAGCAGTTCCTCGGGCGCGTCCTGGGCTCGCAGCCGCGCGGGGGCGTGACGGACCAGCCAGGCCGCGAGTTCGGTGCGCAGAGCTTCTTCTTCCGCGTCCGTGGTGTCCCATGCCGCCCAGGGAAGCTCATCACACAGCAGGTCGTACGCCCAATGGGCGGCCGCTGCGGCCAGGTGCCGGTCGGCGACGCCGTGGTCGAGTGCCTCCCAGGCGGCGAGCCAGGGGCTGAGCGCGCCAGACGCCTCGCAGCACAGCGCGAGGACCTCGTGCACGGGGACGGCGGGATCCGTCTCGGCGAGACCATGGGCCCACCAGGCATCCAGAAACTCCCGCACCGCGGCGCTCTGGTGCGCGGGCCACCGCCGCCAGGCACCGCGGGCGAACGCACGGCCGACCTCCTCCATGCCACCGGTGGGCTCCACGAGGCCGTTGACCAGCGCCCTGGCGAATTGCGGCAGGACACGGCGCAGCACCGCGCCGTGGTCGTCCCAGTCGGGAGCGCTCCAGGTACGACGCAGCAGGTCCGGGTCGAGCACCACGCCCGGGACCTTCAATTGCGCGAGCTCTTCTTCACTGCCCCAGTGGCAGACGCACTGGGTCTCGTCGCCGCGGGCGGTCATACCGCGAAAGGTGACGTCCAGGCGGTCCAGAGCGTGGTCGAGCCGGAGCCGTGCGGAGGTGACGTCGAGGTTCATCGGTGGCACAGCCTCAAGGGACTCCGGTGACGATTTGCCGGCTCCTCGATTCCGCAGGTGACGTGCAGCAGCGTGCCGCCGATCACGGCGGGCCCATGCCGCACCCGGGGCGAGGGAACCCCGCCGGATCCGGCGCCGGGTGCTGATCGAGGTCGAGCATCATGTCGAGCGAGAGGGACCGGTCCGCCTCCGGGAACGGGCCCACCGGCCGGAAGCCGTTCTTCTCGTAGTAGCGGATGGCGCGGGCATTGGCGGCGCGGACGCCGCCCCACAGGATGATTCTCGTCCTGCCGAGCAGTCGTGCGACCTCCGTGACGAGCGGGAGGACGAGCGTCCCGACGCCCCGGTCCTGGTAGTCGTCGGCGAGAGTGAGGCCGAAGCGACAGTCGGTCGTCCCGGTGAGGCGGATGCCCGCGTCCTCATAGCGCGCGAGGTCCGTCGGTGTCAGAGCGAGGCTGAACTCGAGAAGGCCGACCCGTCATGGCGGGGCCGGCCAACTGCGCTCCGAGGGCGTACACGCTGTTCACGACGTCCCCGGGCGCCGTCAAGGGGTCACTCCTGACGAGGCCGCGGCACGCTTCTCCTTCACCTGACGGGCCGGCCGACGTCGTGGCCACGGCGGTGGCGAAGGCGCGGCCCGGCCCGCCGTCACCGGCCGAACGGGCCCCGGGCGCCGAACGCCAGACGGGCGAAGTTCTCCGCGATGCGCCGGTGGCCCGCCGGGGAGGGGTGGATCGCGTCCGGGAGCGGGAACTCGGTGTGGTCGTCCTCGCCGTACAGGTCGAGACCGTCGAGGAGATGCAGATGGGGGTCGTCGGCGGACCGTTCCCGCACCACGCGGGCGAGCACGTCCCGGACGACGGTCAGCGTCAGGCGGCCGGCGGGCACCTCGGCCGGGTCGCCCGTGGCCTTGAAGCGCACGGCGCCGTCGGCGAAGTCGGGCATCAGCGGGCCGGGAGTGTCCTCGTGGACGGGGCAGAGGATCGGCGAGACGACCAGCAGCGGCGTGTCCGGGTGGCCCTCGCGGAGGGTGTCCAGGAAGCCGTGCACCGCCGGGACGAAGGCCCGCAGCCGCATCGCGTCGGTGTTGACGACGTTGATGCCGACCTTGAGGCTGATCAGGTCGGCCGGCGTGTCCCGCATGGCGCGGGCGGTGAACGGGTCGAGCAGGGCGCTGCCGCCGAACCCGAGGTTGACCAGCTCCACGCCGCCCGCCGCGGCGGCCAGGGCGGGCCAGATCTCCGTGGGGTGGGCCGCGTTGGAGCCGTGGCTGATGGAACTGCCGTGGTGCAGCCACACCCGCCGGCCACGGTCCGGGGCCGGCTCGACCCGCGCGTCGGTGCGCAGGGCGATCAGCTCGGTGATTTCGTGGTGCGGGAGCCAGATCTCGACGTCCTTGTCCCGCCCCGGCAGCCCGTCGAAACGTGCCGTGCCGGGGGCGCCCTCCCGTACCTCGACGGAGCCGTCGGCCAGGTCGACGGTGCGGACCCGGCCGCCGGGGACGCCGGTCCGGCCGGCGAGGACGCCGTCGACCAGAAGGTCGTAGGCGCCGTCCGCCGGGGCCGGCGCGCCGCGGTAGGCGCGCCTGGTGGGGAGGGCGTCGAGCTCCACGCGGGTGGCCCGGGTGCGGAACGCCAGCCGCACGCCGGACGGCTGTGCCTCGGCCTGGGCCAGCTGGTCGTCGGGTATCTGCCGCCGGGCCCTCTCGGGCAGCCGGTGCGGCAGCAGGCCGTGCTCGGTGCGCTCCACGTCGAGGGCGCCGCGCAGGAGATCCGCGGTGACCGGGGTGGTGATCAGCTCGTCGTAGCGGGAGGTGCTCATCGGGTGGTGCCTTCTCTCCGGGCGGGTGGGGTCAGGTGGCGGAAGCGGCCGCCGGACGGCCGCGCAGCAGGGCGTCGAGGGAATCGACGATCCATGCCCACGACTCCTCCGGGTCCACCGGCGTGTGTGCGAAGCCGCCGCTCAGCTCCAGCTCGACGTAGCCGTGGAAGACACCGCCCAGCATGCGCACGGCATGCGTCCCGTCCGGCTCGGGCAGGTCGTAGCCGCGCAGGATGGCCCGCATCATCTGCGCGTGCCGCACCCCGGCGCTCGCCGCGGCGGTCTGCGGGTCCAGCCGGTAGCGGGCGGCGGCATAACGGCCGGGATGCTCGCGGGCGTATCCGCGGTAGGCGTCCGCGAAGGCGGCCAGCGCCTCCTTGCCCGCGCGACCCGCGAGAGCGTCGGACGCGCGGTCGGCCATCTCCTCGAGCGCGAGGAGGGCGATGCGGGTCTTCAGGTCGTGCGAACTCCTGACGTGGGAGTACAGGCTCGCGACCTTCACACCGAAGCGGCGGGCGAGCTCGGAGACGGTGACGTGCTCGAAGCCCACCTCGTCCGCCAGCTCCGCCCCGGCCTGGGCGAGGCGCTCCGGGGTCACTCCGGCACGGGCCATCCGGATCCTCCTCCTGTGCGGGCGGACGCACGGTGCTGCTGCGGGCTTGGGGTGACATCCATTATGCAGCAACCTAAAAGGTTTAGGAAAATGCCGCCGCGCCCGCGTCGCGGAAGGTCACGCCCGCCGCAGGGGAGGGCGGCCGTCAGTGCGGGAAGCTGCGCCGCGGTCTGGTGACCACCGTGTCGCGGAACTCGGCGACGCGGGAGTGGATCTGCCGCATCAGGTGGGTCTCCTCGATGCGGTCCAGGTAGAGGCAGCGGGCCGCCAGGGCGGGCAGTTCGAAGACGAAGTACAGGGACATCAGCGGGTTCACGAACAGCTCGCTGCCCCTGGTGCGCTCGGTGAACCGGACGTCGCCGAACTCCCCGCGGACGGCGGCGGCGATCGAGCCGTTGACGATGCTCGGGTACTGAGGCGTGTGGTGCTGGGCGTACGCCACCGCGTCGAGGTACAGGGCGCCCTCCCGGGTGGCGCGGGAGACCGAGAACGCGCCCAGGTATCCGCCGTCGCGCTCCAGCGCGGCGATGTTCTCGAGGACCTGCACGTGGTTGACGCCGTGGTAGGCGTCCACCCCGAAGCCGACCGAGACCACCAGGCGGACCGGCACCTCGTCCAGCGCGGCCAGGGCCGCCACCGAGGCCATGTCCTCCTCCGGGGTGCCGAGCCCCGCCTCGTCGCCGCGCATCAGGATGTCGGTGCCGCCGTCGACCAGCACCACCGCGTCGATGCGGTGCAGGTCGATCAGTGCCCGGTAGGCGGCGCGCAGCGGTCGCACACCGGTCCGGGGGAAGGCGTACACCGTGGAGGGGCAGCCGTGCAGGTCGAGCCACCGGGCGAGGGTCCGCTCGGGGAAGTAGTCGCCGGGCAGGACGGAGTCCGGGGTGACGGCGGCGAGGTCCTCGGCCACCCAGTCGTCGAGCGGCAGCGCGGTCAGCTCGGTGAAGGAGAGGTTCGCGAGGTACACCTCCTTGCCCTGGTGCAGCAGGGAGAGTGCCAGGGGCAGCCCGGCGTATATGTCGAAGCCGCCGCCCGCACCGGCGACCAGGATCCGTTCGGAGCCGTCGAGCCGGGCGAAGAGGGGATTGTCGTGAAGGGTCGTCATGGCGCGCAGTCTGGACGACGGCGCCCCGTGCACGCCACGGAGTTGCCGGCCGCGCGCTCAGGTGTCGTCCCGCTCCCGCCCTCCCCGCCGTTCGTCGTCCCAGGCGGCGCTCGGCAGGAAGTAGGTGTCGTACACCTCCTGCACCTCCAGCAGGCTCTCCGGGGTGACCTCGCCGAGGGCGATGCGCCGCAGGTGGCGGAAGTACTCGAAGCGTTCGACGCCGGGCGTGATGACGATGAGGAGGTCGGCGTCGCCACCGGGCTCCGCGGCGAAGGCGTGCGGGAGGCCGGGCGGGACGACGACGAGGTCACCCGTCCCGGCGGTGAGCACCTCGTCGCCGGCCAGGATCCGGGCCGAGCCGGAGAGCATGAAGAACATCTCGGCGGAGTTGCCGTGGCGGTGCGGCCGGGCGCCGTCGGCGCCGTCGGTGAGCGTGGCGCGCACGGCCGACAGCGCGCCCCCGGTCGCGCTGCGGTCGGCGAGCAGCCGGAGGGTGGTCGGGCCCAGTCCGACGGTCTCGGCGTCCGCGGAGCGGACCGTCACGGACGAGGAGAAGTCGGGCAGGATGAACGACATCGCGGTCTCCCGGTGGTCGTCAGCGTCATCGGTGTCATCGGTGCGGTCGTCGGTGGGCTTCCGCCGACTCGTGAGCGTAGGTCATAGGTCACGGGGCCGGCGTGAGTCACTCCGCCAAGGGGGGCACGAGGCCGGGGTCGGCGTCGGCCGTCCGGCGCCGGACGCGGCCACCCGGGTGCCGGGCGCCCGAGCGTGCGCTGCTCCTGCTGAACACGCGGCTCGAAACGCCGAGGAACAGACCTGGCGACGAGTACCAACGGCAGGCGGCGTCGGCGATCGCCCTGCGCACCGCACTCAAGAAGCAGCTCCGGCGGCGGAGGCGGGCAGGAAACCGCACCTGGTTCGGCCGGTGAGCTCGTCCGCCCGCCTTCCCGGAAGGCCCCGCCATCCTTCGCTCGGCGTCGCACCGCCGCTCGGCGTCGCGCCGTAGCGCCGCTCAGCGCCGCGCCAGCGCCAGCACGCTCAGGGCGAACATCGCCACGCCCAGCGGGACATGGACCGACGGGACGTGCGCGATGCCGAGCACCACCTGCGCCGAGGCGAGCACCAGGAAGCCCGACGCGTGCAGGACCGGCCGGAGCGGGCCGCCACCCGGCTTCCACGCCAGCACCGCCGCGAGGACGTACAGCATCGACGCCCCGTACATCACACGGGCACCGGCGCTGTGCAGCGTCTCCCCGTAGGACGAGGTCAGCAGCAGCCCCGCGGAGACCGCCTGCAGAAAGATCGTCAGGGTCTGCAGGGCGATCGCGATCCGCAGGAACGCCGAGGCGCGCTCCGTGTTCGCCGTCACCTGAGTGGTCATGTCAGTGGTCATGTCACAGTCCCCTTTGCCGCCCTCGGGCAGCACGTCGGTAAGGTCTCGACAACACGACGACGTGGGCCTGCGAAAGGTAAGGCGAGGGGGCGGCCGGGGCGATGGGGACAGTCGGTGTCGGCACGGACGCGATAGCGGGGGAGCGCGGCAAGCTGATCAACGTCGCCTACCGGATGCTCGGCTCGGTGACCGAGGCCGAGGACGCCGTGCAGGAGGCCTACGCCCGCTGGTTCGGGCTGTCCCGGGGCAGACGGGAGGAGATCCTCGCTCCCGGCGCCTGGCTGACGACGGTGACCGGACGCATCTGCCTGGACCTGCTCGGCTCCGCGCGGGTCCGCCGCGAACGCTATACCGGCGTCTGGCTGCCCGAGCCGCTGCCGGACCGCACCGAGTGGGTCCGCACGGGCGTGGCCGGCCCCGACGGCCCCGCGGACCCCGCCGACCGGATCGTCCAGGACGAGTCGGTGACCATTGCCTTCCTCGTGGTCCTGGAGGCGATGACGCCCGCCGAGCGGGTGGCGTTCGTCCTGCACGACGTCTTCCGGTACCCGTTCGCCGAGATCGCCGGAGTCCTCGGCCGGACCCCGGCGGCCTGCAAGCAGCTGGCGGCGTCCGCGCGGCGGCGGCTGGGCGCCGAGCACGCCCCGGCGACGGCCCCGGTGACGGCGAGCGGCCGGGCCGACGTGGTGAGGCGCGTCAAGGATGCCTGGGAGACCAAGGACATCGCCGCCCTGGTCGCCCTCCTCGACCCGGCCGCCGTGATGACCGCCGACGGCGGCGGCCTGGCCGGCACCGCCCTGCGCCCGGTCGAGGGGGGCCCGTCCATCGCCCGGTACATGGTCGGCATCGCCGACCGGGCGCCCGGCCTGGAACTCCTCGAGCGGTCGGTCAGCGGCACGCCGGGCCTGGTGGCCCGGCGCGCCGGCGCCGTCGTGACGGTCGCCTCGTTCGACGTCTCGGGCGGGCGGGTCGGCCGGATCTGGGTGGTCCGCAACCCGGAGAAGCTGCGGCCGTGGGGCCGGGAGGGCTGAAGGGCGGCCCACGCCGCCGGTGACGCGGCCGGTCCGCCCGGGCGGCGCGCTCCGGCCCGGCGGGCGCGGCACGCGGCGGGCTCAGAACCGCGGCGGCTCAGAACCGCGGCGTCGGGGCCCGGCTCTCCACCAGCAGGGCCGCCTCCTGCGGTGTGGAGACCGACGGGGGCGAGCCGTCCAGCGGACGGCGTGCCGTCTCCTTCATGAAGGCCACCGAGACCACACCCACCAGCGCCGCCGCCATCGAGTAGTAGGCGGGCATCATGTCGCTCCCCGTCACCGAGATCAGCGCCGTGATCACCAGCGGCGTCGTCCCGCCGAACAGCGAGGCGGACAGGTTGTACCCCACCGCCAGCGACCCGTACCGCACCGGCGTCGGGAACAGCGCGGGCAGGGCCGCCGACATCGTGCCCAGCAGGCACACCAGCGACAGGCCCAGCATCAGCATGCCCGACCCGACCGCGACGAAGCTGCCCTGCTTGACCAGCAGGAAGGCCGGGGCGGAGAGCACCAGGAAGCCCAGCATGCCCGCCATCAGCAGCGGCTTGCGGCCGTAGCGGTCGTTGAGCCGCCCGACCTGGTTGATCAGCAGCATCAGCACGACCATCGTCCCGATCAGGAACAGCAGACCGTGGGTCTCGGAGTAGCCCATCTCGTCGGAGAGATAGGTCGGCATGTACGACAGCAGCATGTAGTCGGTGATGTTGTACGCGCCCACCAGGCAGATGCAGAGGATCAGCGTGGGCCACTGCCGGCGGAAGATGTCCTTCAGGTCGGCCGTGGCACTCGGCTCGACATGGGCCGAGGCCGCCGCCGAGCGGTGGGAGGACTCCTCCTCCAGCCGCTTGAACGCCGGCGTCTCGTCGAGCCTCAGCCGCAGGTAGAGGCCGACGAAGCCGATGGGCCCGGCCACCAGGAACGGCACCCGCCAGCCCCAGTCCTCCATCCCCTGGTCGCCCAGCAGCACCGTCAGCACGGTGACCAGGCCCGCCGCGGCGACGTACCCGGCCAGGGTGCCCAGCTCCAGGAAGCTGCCCCAGAAACCCCGGCGGCGGTCCGGCGCGTACTCGGCGATGAAGGTCGACGCGCCGCCGTACTCACCGCCCGTGGAGAAGCCCTGGACCAGCCGGAACAGCAGGAGCAGGACGGGCGCCCAGAAGCCGATCGTCGCGTACGAGGGGATCAGGCCGATGCAGAAGGTGCCCGCCGCCATCAGGATCATGGTGAGCGCGAGGACCTTCTTGCGTCCGATCCGGTCGCCCATCGGGCCGAACACCATGCCGCCCAGCGGGCGCACCAGGAACGACGCCGCGAAGGTCGCGAACGACGACAGCAGCTGCACCGTCTCGTTGCCCGGCGGGAAGAAGACATGGCCGATGGTGACGGCCAGGTAGCTGTAGATGCCGAAGTCGAACCACTCCATCGCGTTGCCCAGCGAGGCGGCCTTGACCGCCCTGCGGACCATCGCCTCGTCCGTGACCGTGATGTCGGTGCGTCGCAGCGGAGGGTTACGGCGCCGGCGCGCGGCCCGGAACAGGGTGCGGTGGCGGCGGACCGCCCCGGGATCCGGTGCGGTCCCGGTCGACGGTGAATCGGGCAACGCCATGGAGGGACGTCCTTTCTCCGGTGGCCGTGGGCGTACAGGGATCTCCTCTGCTCACTCGCGGCATCGCCAATCGCGAGAGGGACGCACATCACTGTGCGTCTTCCCGCCGCCCGACCCGCCGCCGACCCGCCGCCGATCCGCCACCCGGCCCGCCGCTCCCCGCACCCGCCGCCCGACCCGCCGCCGACCCGCCGCCGATCCGCCACCCGGCCCGCCGCTCCCCGCACCCGCCGTCCGGCCCGCCGCTCCCCGCACCCGCCGCTCCCCGCACCCGCCGTCCGGCCCGCCGGTTCCCGCACACGCCGTCCCCGCCCGCCTCCCGCATCATCGGAAGGGAGAGGACCGGGCCCGGGCCGACCGATGAGTCCGCGGCGCCTCCAGGGTCTGCACCGGTGGGTGCCCGCGCATCCCTGGGCGGCCTCCCCGGCCCCCTCGCAGCCCCTCGCAGGAGAGGAAGGTTCCCATGAACCAGCCGACGCCCGCCCCGGCCGTGGAGACGGCGGGACTGGTGAAGACCTTCGGCGGGACACGCGCCGTCGACGGCGTCGACCTCGTCGTCCCCACCGGAACCGTCTACGGGGTCCTCGGCCCGAACGGCGCCGGCAAGACCACCGTGGTCAAGGTGCTCACCACCCTGCTGCGCCCCGACGGCGGCGAGGCCCGCGTCTTCGGCCACGACGTCGTCAAGGACGCCGACCGGGTCCGCAGCCGGGTCAGCCTCACCGGCCAGTACGCCTCCGTGGACGAGGACCTCACCGGCACCGAGAACCTCCTCCTGCTCGGCCGCCTCCTCGGCCACGGCCGTCGGGCCGCACGGGAACGCGCCGCACAGCTGCTCGACGCCTTCGGGCTGGCGGAGGCGGCCGGCAAGCAGGTCAAGCAGTACTCCGGCGGCATGCGCCGCCGCATCGACATCGCCGCGTCCATCCTCAACACCCCCGACCTGCTCTTCCTCGACGAGCCCACCACCGGGCTGGACCCGCGCAGCCGCAACCAGGTCTGGGACATCGTGCGCGCCGTCGTCGCCCAGGGCACCACCGTGCTGCTCACCACCCAGTACCTGGACGAGGCCGACCAGCTCGCCTCCCGGATCGCGGTGATCGACCGCGGCAAGGTGATCGCCGAGGGCACCAAGGGCGAGCTCAAGGCGTCCGTGGGCGCGGGAGCGGTCCTGCTGCGCCTGCGCGACCCCGGGCAGCGGCCCCGGGCCGCCGAGATCCTGCGCCGGACGCTGGACGCGCAGGTCCAGCTCGAGCACGATCCCGTCGCGCTCACCGCCCGGATCGGCGCCGGCGGCAGCGCCACCGCCGCCGAGCAGGCCGCCGGGGCCCTCGCGGAACTGGCCCGGCTCGGCATCACCGTGGACAACTTCGCGCTGGGGCAGCCCAGCCTGGACGAGGTCTTCCTGGCCCTCACCGGGCACGGGGCCGACGGCCCCGCCTCCCGGACGACCGCCCCGCACGCCCCCGCCGGCCCCGCCGGCACGACCGGTACGGAGAAGACGGCATGACCACCGACACCCGCCCGGACGGCACCACCACGGGTACCGGCACCACCGGTACCGGCACCGACGCCGAGGTGCGCGATCCAGCCCGGTTCAGCGCCGAGTCCGTCGCCTCGGTCCTCGTCGCCACCGAGCGCCCGCCGAGGCCCAGCGCCCTCACCGCGTCCCTGGCCTTCGGATGGCGGGCCGTCCTGAAGATCAAGCACGTGCCGGACCAGCTCTTCGACGTCACGGCGTTCCCGATCATGAACCTGCTGATGTTCACGTACCTCTTCGGCGGTGCGCTGGCCGGGTCGCCGGACGACTACATCCAGTTCGTGCTGCCCGGCATCCTGGTCATGTCGGTCGTGATGATCACCATGTACACCGGGGTCTCGGTCAACACCGACATCGACAAGGGCGTCTTCGACCGGTTCCGGACGCTCTCGCTCTGGCGACCGTCGATCATGGTCGGGTACCTGCTGGGCGACGCCCTGCGCTACACCATCGCCTCCGCGGTGATGCTCTCCCTCGGCCTGATCCTCGGCTACCGGCCCGACGGAGGCGTGCAGGGGGTGCTGGCGGGCGTGCTGCTGCTCCTGGTCTTCTCCTTCGCCTTCTCCTGGATCTGGACCATGTTCGGTCTGCTGCTGCGCACGGAGAAGTCCGTGATGGGCGTCGCCATGATGGTGATCTTCCCGCTGACCTTCCTCTCCAACGTCTTCGTGGACCCGCGCACCATGCCGGGCTGGCTCCAGGCATTCGTCAACAACAACCCCATCACCCACCTGGCCTCCGCGGTGCGAGGCCTGATGGCGGGGCAGTGGCCGGGCGTCGAGATCGTCTGGACGCTGGCCTGGGCGGGGCTGCTCCTGCTGGTGTTCGGGCCCGTGACGATGCGGCTGTACAACCGCAGGTGAGGCCCGCGGCGGCGGGTCAGCCCGGAGCCGGACCGGGCTCGCGGAGCGGCGTGACGCTCAGCGCGAGCGCGTCGTCGGCGGTGTAGTAGGGGCGAACCCGGTCACCGCCGCCTCCGGCGGCATCGCGCGGTACCGCCGGGAGGTGGTCGGTGGACTTGCGGTGCACGAGGTCGTCCGCCAGCCGGGCCACCTGCACGGCCGGCCCCCCGGTGGCCGGCGCGACGTACCAGTCCCAGAGGTCCTGGCCGCCGCCCGCGGTGAGCGCGGGAAGCGCGTCCGCGTCCAGTGCGAGCAACGCCTCGTTCCCGTCCCGGCGGGTGAGCGCCGCCGCCACCTCCCGGGAGTCGCCGCCACGCAGCCGGACGTGGCTCGTCAGGGCCTCGTCCGGTGCCATGCCGTGCAGGGCGACCCGGACCCGGACCAGCCGGCCGGCCACCTCGATCCGGGTGACCTCGGCGTGCCGGGGCCGGTTCCACACGCGCACGGTGAGGTTCCCCTCCCGTGTGGTGCACGGGATCACGGCCACCGTGCCGCCGTCCGGGCGGACGCGCGGTGACCTGCCGATCAGCGCCGCGGTCTCCACGGTCCCCGCAGCGACGCGAAGCCGTGGCCGGTCGGGCCCCTGGTCGAGGAACAGGTCCCAGCGGCCCTCGGCGAGATCGGGCGGACCGGGCGGCAGCAGGGCGGCCCCCTCCGCGTCGAGGGGCAGCTCTACCCGCCGTCCTCCCGGGTCCTGGCGGAGCCCGAGAACGAGGACGCGGGCGGGCCGCGGCGCGCCCCGGGGGTCGAGCAGCCGCAGGAGGACGCCGCCGTCGTGGCCGGCCCGCGCCGTGGCCCGGGCCGTCCACGGCGCCTTCGGCACGCTCACGGCGGGCCCAGGGCGGTGCCGCCCCGGGAGAGCAGCGAGACCGCCCGGCGCACCGGGCCCCGGCGGCGGGCCCGCAGCGACTTGATCAGCTCGACGTAGCGCGCGGCGATCCGCTCCGGCGCGTAGCCCGCGGTCGTCCGACGGGTGTTCGCGGCCAGCCGGGCCCGCCGCGCGGGGTCCTCGATCAGTGACTCCAGGGCGGCCGCGAAGCCGTCGGCGCCCTCGGCCATGGGGACGAGCAGACCGTCGTGGTCATGGGTGAGGATCTCGCCGGGCCCGTGCGGGCAGTCGGTGGAGACGACCGGGACGCCGCAGTGGAGCGCCTCCACGATGGTCATGCCGAACGCCTCCCGGCTCGACGTCACGGCGGCGAGGGCGCCCTTGGCCCACTCCGGGTCGATGGGGGACACCGGTCCCATCAGGCGTACCTGTTCCTGGAGGCCGAGCGCGTCCACCTGGTCGCGCAGCTCCCGGGCCTTGTGGCCGCGGCCGTGGATCCGCAGGGACCAGTCGGGGTGACGGGGCGCGATCCGGGCGAAGGCGTCGACGAGCAGGTCGTAGCGCTTGCTCGGCGGCGTCGGTCCGGGAGACGGTCACGAAGGCGTCGAGCCCGGCCAGCGCCCGGTTGCGGTGGACCCGCACAGGGCCGGCGTGTCTGCCCAGGAGAAGGTGCTCCTGGCCGGTGCGCAGATAGCGGTGGCGGCGGCCGTCCCGGGCCAGATGACCGGTGAGGACCGGGCGGGTCGAGACGACGACGTCGGCGTCGGTCGTCCGCAGGAAGGCGGCGATCCGCTCGTCGGTGAGGCGGGACGGGGGCATCGGGCCGGACGCCACGCCGGTGTCCGTCCACATCGTGGAGGGCGCGCCCGCCCGGGGCGAGGACCGCTCGCAGCCCGGGGAGCCGGTGCGCCGGTCGACGAGCGGGCGCAGGCGGACCCCGGGGGAGGACGGCAGCAGCGGGTCGTCGCGGGCCCGGTAGACGGAGACCACCTCGACCTGGGGCCCCAGGCCGGCCAGGGCCGCACCGGTGTTGGCGGTGGCACGGACGGTGCCGCCCATGCCGTAGGCGTTGTACACCAAGAAGGCGATCTTCATCCGAGCCCCCCGAACGCGACCTGGGCGCCGCGTCGCCCTGCCGCGGGCGGACGGAGCGCGGGGCGTGCGCCTGCCGTGCCGTCGCCCATCCCCCGGTCCGAAGCTAACGGTTTGTCACACAGTCATCCAGAGATCCGGGCAAAGCGGAAGGCCCGGCCCCGGCGGGTGACGCCGGGACCGGGCCTTCGGCCGGTCGTGCGTGAGGGTCGCCGCGGCGTCAGTCCGTGCCGGACTCCATGGCCGCGCGGTCCAGCAGCTCGTCGTCCTCGGACACCTCGCCGCGGGATGCGATGGCCTCCGCGCCGCCCTCGGGCATGGTGCCGATCAGGCCGGTGACCTGGGCGGCGCCCAGGGCGGGGCCGCCACCGGTGCCGAGCAGGCCGAGACCCGCGTACTGCTCCAGCTTGGAGCGGGAGTCGGCGATGTCCAGGTTGCGCATGGTCAGCTGGCCGATGCGGTCCACCGGGCCGAACGCCGAGTCCTCGGTGCGCTCCATGGAGAGCTTGTCCGGGTGGTAGCTGAACGCCGGGCCCGTGGTGTCGAGGATCGAGTAGTCCTCGCCGCGCCGCAGCCGCAGGGTGACCTCGCCGGTGACCGCGGCGCCGACCCAGCGCTGCAGCGACTCCCGGATCATCAGCGCCTGCGGGTCCAGCCAGCGGCCCTCGTACATCAGGCGGCCCAGGCGGCGGCCCTCGCTGTGGTACTGGGCGAGGGTGTCCTCGTTGTGGATCGCGTTGACCAGCCGCTCGTAGGCGGCGTGCAGCAGCGCCATGCCGGGGGCCTCGTAGATGCCGCGGCTCTTGGCCTCGATGATCCGGTTCTCGATCTGGTCGGACATGCCCAGGCCGTGGCGGCCGCCGATGGCGTTGGCCTCCATCACCAGGTCGACGGCGGAGGCGAACTCCTTGCCGTTGACCGTCACCGGGCGGCCCTGCTCGAAGCCGATCGTGACGTCCTCGGTCATGATCTCGACCGACGGGTCCCAGAACCGGACGCCCATGATCGGGTCGACCGTCTCGATGCCGTTGTCCAGGTGCTCGAGGGTCTTCGCCTCGTGCGTGGCGCCCCAGATGTTGGCGTCGGTGGAGTACGCCTTCTCCGTGCTGTCCCGGTAGGGCAGGCCGTGCGCGACCAGCCACTCGGACATCTCCTTGCGGCCGCCGAGCTCGGTCACGAAGTCCGCGTCGAGCCACGGCTTGTAGATCCGCAGGTTCGGGTTGGCGAGCAGGCCGTAGCGGTAGAACCGCTCGATGTCGTTGCCCTTGTACGTCGAGCCGTCGCCCCAGATCTGGACGTCGTCCTCGAGCATCGCCCGCACCAGCAGGGTGCCGGTGACGGCGCGGCCCAGCGGCGTGGTGTTGAAGTACGCGCGCCCGCCGGAGCGGATGTGGAAGGCTCCGCAGGTGAGCGCGGCCAGGCCCTCCTCGACCAGCGCGGCGCGGCAGTCGACCAGGCGCGCGACCTCGGCGCCGTAGGCCGTGGCGCGGCCGGGCACCGAGTCGATGTCGGGCTCGTCGTACTGACCGATGTCGGCGGTGTAGGTGCAGGGGACGGCGCCCTTGTCGCGCATCCACGCGACCGCGACGGAGGTGTCGAGGCCGCCCGAGAAGGCGATGCCGACGCGTTCGCCGACGGGGAGGGAGGTGAGGACCTTGGACATAGGAAGATTATGCATCATCCCGTATGGTCATGCAAAGAGGGTTCCGGAACGGTTCCCTTCCCGGCCGTCCTCGGCTCCGGCAGCTCCGGCGGCTCCGGCAGCTCCCGCGGGTCCCCGGGGGTGAGTCCGTGCCGCCGCAGATGCCGTTCGCAGGCGCGGGCCGCGGGATGGAGCGCCACGGCGGCCGTCAGGATGACCGCGGCGATCACCGCCCACCCCGCCGGGCCCCAGGACATGGCGAGGAAGGTGTACGCGGCCGGAGCCCAGACGGTACCCAGGTTGGAGCCGAGGTTCACCACGCCCTCGTACTCGCCGCGCCGCTCGGGGTCGGCCAGCTCGGCGACCAGCCCCCACTCGCCGGCCGACTGGTAGATCTCGGCGCCGGTCACCGTGACGTGTCCGACCCACATCAGCAGGACCGTCACCCAGCCGGCCGTCTCGTGGGTGACCGCGATGATCGCGCAGGAGGCCAGGAAGCAGACGGCGCCGCGGCGCTGGGCGCGCAGCGAGTCGGCGACCGTGGCGACGCCCCGGGCGGCGGCCACCTGGAGGGCGACCGCCATCAGGGTGTTGGTGCCGTAGAGCCAGGCCAGCACCACCTTCGGGGCGTCCGTCTCGGTGACCAGCCAGAGCGGGATCACGGTGGTCAGCAGCACCTGGTGGGTGTGGAGCACGCCGTTGAGGAAGGTCAGCAGGACGAAGGCCCGGTTACGCAGCGCCGCGCGCGGGTCACGGCGGCGGGCGGCCCCGGCGACAGGGCCGGCGGCAGGGCCGGCGGCAGGGCCGGCGTCCGGGCCGGTCGGGGCCGCGGGTGTGACGGGGGCGGCGCGAGGCGGCTCGGGGAGGCGGGCGATCCAGTAGGCGTTGCTCAGCAGCACCGCCGCCGTGAACAGCGGCACCGCGTGGATCAGGGTGAGGTTGTCCAGGGCGAGCGCCACGGCGCCGGCCGCCGCGCCCAGGGTGTAGCCCACGTTCCGGGCCGCGCGCAGGTACGCGGTGGCGTGCACCCGCTTCTCGCGGGGGAAGATCTGCACCCGGTAGGCGTTGCGGCCGGTGCGCGCCCAGGTCTCCGCCAGGACGAGCGGGATCAGGACGGCCAGCGCCGTGGCGAATCCGCTCGCGAGGAACCAGGAGGCGAAGAAGACCGCCTGGAGCAGCGACCCGTGGATCCAGCTGCGCCGCGTTCCCAGCCGGTCGGCCAGGCGGCCGAGCGGCACGGAGAACAGGAAGGCCGCGGCCAGGGAGAGGGTCAGCATCAGGCCGACCTGTGCCGGGCTCAGGCCGACGACCTGCGTGAAGTACACGGCCTCTCCGGTGATGAAGACGCCCTCGGCGAAGGCGGAGAGCACCGACTGGTACGACATCGCCCGTATCAGGCGGTCGTCGGGGAGCAGGCGGGACAGCGGGGAAGGCATGAAGGGCTCCTGGGACTCGATCAGGAGCAGTTTCGGCCCGGTAAATCTTGACGTCAAGATAATTTCGCCGCATTGACGGGTGCGCGGGGCCGCCACCAGGGGTGACGGCCCCGCGGGGAGGCCGGGAGGCCGTGGATCAGGACGGACAGCCGGCGTCGGAGATCACGAAGTGGCCGGGGGCGGTCTCCTCCAGGGTGTGGCTGTAGAAGGTGTTGTAGAGGCCCATGTTCTGCTCGGACCCGTTGGCGTAGGCGTAGCCGCCGCTGTGGTGGGCGCGGCCGGCCTGCACGTGGGCGTAGTTGGAGGCCGTGTAGCAGCGCGGCTCGAAGCCTCCGTCACCGCCGGTGGTGGTGGCGGTGACGGCCGCCGAACGGGCTCCCGGCGTGCCGGCGGAGTCGACGGCGGCCACGGTGTACGTGTAGGCGGTGCCGGGGGAGAGCCCCGTGTCGGTGTACGAGGTGCCGGTCGCCGTGCCGACCCGGGAGCCGCCGCGGTGGATCTCGTACGACGCCGCTCCCGCCACCGCGCTCCAGCTCAGCGTGACGCCGGTGTCGGTGACCGGGCCGGCGGCCAGCCCGGCCGGGGCCGGCAGGGTGCCGGGCTCGCCCGGACCTCCGGAGTCCCCGTCGAGGCCCCAGAAGAGGGCGGTGTAGTAGCTCGAGCAGATGGTGTCGAGGTAGTACGCGCCCGCGGTGCCGCACTGCTGGGTGCCGGACCCGGGGTCGACGGCGGTGCCGTGACCCATGCCGGAGACGGTGAAGGTGGTGACCGCCGGGACGCCCTTCGCGTCGGTGTAGACGGCCTGCGTCGTGTTGCCGGGGAGCGAGGCGGTGGAACTGGGGGTCTGGCCCAGGCCCCACACGTCGGTCCACTGGTCGCGCGACTGGGTGGCGTTGGCGGGCACCACGGTGGTGTCGGTGGTGCCGTGCCAGACGGCGACCCGCGGCCACGGGCCGGTCCAGCCGCCGGACGCCGCACGCACCGCGTCGCCCCACTGCTTCGGGGTCCGGGAGGTCGCGTTGTACATGCAGGTGTAGGCATTGACCACGCTGGTGGCACAGCCGGCCGGGATGCCGGAGGCGATGGAGCCGCCGGCGAACACGTCCGGGTAGGCGGCGAGCAGGGCGGCGGTCATCGCCCCGCCGGCCGAGAGCCCGGTGACGAACACCCGGGACCGGTCGCCGCCGTAGCGGCCGATCGCGTGGTCGACCATCTGCTTGACGGAGAGCGCCTCGCCCTGGCCCCGGGCGTAGTCGGAGGACTGGAACCAGTTGAAGCAGGAGTTGGCGTTGTTGGCGCTCGACGTGTGCGGGTACACCACGGCGAACCCGTACAGGTCGGCGTACTTGGCCCACCCGGAGTGCGCGTGGTAGTCGGGCGCGCTCTGCGTGCAGCCGTGCAGGGCGACGACCAGCGGGGCGCCGGCGGGGAGCCCGTCGGGGACGTAGGCGTACATCTGGAGGTTGCCCGGGTTGCTGCCGAATCCGGTGACCTGGGTCAGCGAGGCGGCGGAGGCGGGCGCGGGGGCGGCGAACAGGGCCAGCAGCAGGGCGAGTACGGCGGTCAGGCCGAACCCGCGGAACCGGGCCCCGGATCGGGGGCGGTCAGGAACCGGCATGGGTCCTCCCGGACGGGGTGGGGGCGGGGGTCGGGGTGAGGCGCATGCGGGGGCACGCGTTCCGAACCGTACGAACGGGTGCCTGCGCTGCCAGTGGAGTGGCAGCACATAGCTACGGGCTTCCGCTATGTGCGTGGCCGTGCCCGGACGGCCGCGCCCCGCGCCCCTTCCGGGCGACGTGTCCGCGTGGTTCAGCGCGGCCCGGGCGGACACACCCACCCGGCGGCGGCGTGCGGTTGAAGGCCCGGCGTCCTTCAACGCCCTCGACAACGCGTGGATCCGCCTCGCTACGACCGCCCCACAGGGCAACGGCGGCGCGTGCCACGCCCACGGGTGCCCGTCCCCCTCACCGCACGGCGGGGAGGGGTCAGGCCTCGCGGGCGGTCCGTTCCAGGTGGGCGCGGTGGGACCGCCACCACGCCGCGTCCGTCTCCGGCAGCGCCGGGTTGTCCTCCCGCATCCCCACCGAGCCGTCGATCAGCTCACGCAGGATGTCGGCGTGCCCCGCGTGCCGCTGCGCGTCGGCGATCACCCGCACCACGGCATGGTGCAGCGTGATCTCGCGCCGCTCCTCCGGCCACCACGGCACCGTGCCCACCGTCTCCAGCGGCAGCGCGTCGATCGTCGCGTCCGCGTGCGCCCAGGCCCGGCGGTACAGGTCCACCACGAACTCGCGGGACTCCTCGGCGGTGGCCCACATGTCCGCGTTGGGCTCGGCGCCGTCCGCGATCCACGGCAGGGGGATGCCGGAGGGCCGGGCGAACACGTCGCCCAGATACCCCAGTTCGACGCTCGCCAGGTGCTTCACCAGGCCCAGCAGATTGGTCCCGGTGGGTGTGAGGGGACGGCGGGCGTCGTACTCGGAGAGCCCTTCCAGCTTCCACAGCAGCGCCTCCCGCGCGTCCCGCAGGTAACGGTGCAGGTCGGCCTTGGACTGAGAACCGGAGAAATCGATCATCGGATCAGTCTGCCGCTTGAGGAGGCGACGCGCAGCCGATCGAGCCTCGGGCGAGGGGATGAATCCACCGTGGCCGTCGGGTCAACCTGAGGACGACCCGCACGTCCACCTCAGGTTGACCCGACGGCACACCCGCACGGAAGTTGACGCAGGTGGTGTCCGCCCGGCGGACGCGGCCCGCGACCTCGCCCTCCTAGCCTCGGTGGTGCGGAGAACGCACGGCCGAACACGGGGGAAACACCATGAACAGTCCGCACCGATCACACCGCCCGCACCGCACGAGGTCCGCCCGCCGTCCCCGCCGGAGGTCCGGCCTCCTCGGGGCCGCGGCGGTCGCCGCGGTGCTGGCCACCACGGCCTGCCAGTCGGACGCGGCCGACGCGGCGGCGGGCGCCAAGCCGTCGGCTTCGCCGGGTGCGGGGGACTCGGCGACGCCGGCGCCGACGCCGACGGGCGACGGCGGGCAGCAGGGGACGGAGACCGGCGCCCCGGGCGACGGGAACGGCGACGGCGCCACCGGCGGCTCGGGAGGCAAGGGAGGCGAGGGAGGCAAGGGCGGTGCCGGGGGTGGCGCCGGTGGCAAGGGCAGCGGCGGCGGCTCCGCCCCCGCCTGTGACGCCCTGGACCTCTCCTTCCACACGACCCACGAGAAGCAGTCGGACGACGAGGACCCCGACCACTTCCTGATCGTCGTGACCAACGACGGCGACAAGGCCTGCGCGCTCTACCACCACCCGCACGTGTGGCTCGGCGACCCCTCGGACCACGCCACGGCGCGCTCCGCCGTCCCGGCCTACGAGGGCAGCGACCCGGACGGGCCGGTCGTCCTCAGGTCGGGACAGGAGGCGTACAGCGGGCTGTTCGCCGGTGACGTCCCGATGGACCAGTTCGAGACGGACGTGATCACCCTGCAGACGCACGGCCGCACGCCGGGCAGCACCGGCAGCCAGCCCGTCCTCGTCGGCCTGCCGCTGGTGGTGCCCTTCGACGACGGCGCCCGCCTCACCGGCTGGACGACCAGGATCAACACCGCCTTGGAGTTCATCCGGTCCTGAGGCGCCGCGGCACGGCCGGCGCAGCGGACAACACACGCCGGGGGCACAGCAGTTGGGAATCCTCACCTACCATGACCGGATGCCCGCGTCGCCGGCCCGCCGCCCGCGCCCGGCCAACGCCGCCCTCGCCGCGTGCTTCGCCGTGGCGGGCTGCCTGGCCGGGGCCTTCTACCGGCCGGAGCCCTGGCGGGCGTTCGACCTCTGGGCGTACCTGCTCACCGCCCTGATCGCCCTGGCGCTCGCCTGGCGCGACACCTGGCCCTTCGGCGTGCTGCTGACCACCGCTGCGGGCTTCGCCGGCTACCTGGTGCTCGGGTACCAGCCCTCCCTCAACTTCTGGGTCCCGGCGGTCGCGTTCGTCTCCGCCGCCGCCCGCGAGCGGCCGGCCCGCACCGGGTGCGGCGCCGTACTGCTGGCGGCGGTGGTCGCCCTCAGCGGGGTGTACGGGCGGCTTCCCTGGCCCGTGGTGACCGTGCAGGCGGTGCTGGTACCGGGCGTCGCCCTCGCCATCGGGCTGACCCAGCGCCGACTGGCCGCACGCAACGCCGAGTTGCGCCGCCTCACCGCCCTGCTCGACCAGCAGCAGCGGCAGGAGGCCCGGCGGGCCGTGCTGGACGAGCGTTTCCGCATCGCGCGCGAACTCCACGACACCATCTCGCAGCACATGACCATCATCACCCTCCAGACGGGCCTCGCCGAGTACCTCCTGTCCTCCGACCCGCCCGCCGCCCACCAGGCGCTCGGCGCCGCCGCCACCGCCGGACGGGACGCGCTGGACGAACTGCGCCGCCTGCTGGTGGTGCTGCGCACCTACGACCTCGGCGGCACCGGCGAACCGGAGGATCCGGCCGCTCCGGTCCCCGACGACCTGCTGGCCGGCATCGACCGGATACCGGTGCTCGCCGAACGGCTGGAGGCCGCCGGCGTGCGCGTCGAGGTCCGTCACGCGGGAGAGCGCAGGCCGCTCCACCCGGGGATCGAACTCTGCGCCTACCGCGTCGTGCAGGAGGCTCTGACCAACGTCGTGAAGCACTCCGGGGCCCGCGCGGCCGTGGTGAAAGTCCTGTACCAGTCCGAGCTACTGGTGGTAACCATTTCCGACCAGGGCGGATCGCTTTCGGCCACATCTCCCGGAGGGACCGGGCACGGGTTGATCGGCATGCGGGAACGGGCGAGGATCTGGCACGGCTCGCTGACCGCCGGGGCGCGCCCGGGGGGTGGTTTCCAGGTGCAGCTCCGCATCCCCCTGGGACGGGACCGGGCCAGCGGCTGACCGAAGAGGCGAGCGTTTCCCGAGGAGCCCCGTGGCCCGCATCCTGGTCGTCGACGACCAGCACCTGATCCGTTCCGGCATCGTCACACTGCTGCGCACGGTGGAGGGGCTCGGTCCGGTGGTGGAGGCCGCGGACGGCGAGGAGGCCGTCGCGGCCGCCCGCGAACACCGCCCCGAACTGATCCTGATGGACATCAAGATGCCCCGTCTGAGCGGTCTCGCGGCCGCCGAGCGCATCCTCGCCCTCGAGATCGAGCCGGTCCCGCGCATCGTCGTCCTCACCACCTTCGACGAGGACGAGTTCGTCTACGCCGCGCTGCGCGCCGGGTGCAGCGGCTTCCTGCTGAAGGACATGCCGCCGGCCCAGCTGCTCAGCGCCGTCGCCGCGACGCTCAGCGCCGACCTCCTGGTGGCCCCCGCGCGGATCCGGCGACTGGTGGAACGGCACACCGCCGCACACGGCCTGCCGCCGAGGCCCGCGGACGACGCGGCCGACCCGCTCACCGGCCGGGAGGCCGAGGTGCTCGGGTTCGTCGCCCAGGGCCTCGGCAACGACGAGATCGCCGCCCGCCTGTGCGTCAGCGAGTCCACCGTGAAGACGCACCTGCACCGGGTGATGACCAAGCTGAACCTCCGCAGCCGCGCCCAGGCGGTGGTGTACGCCTACGAGACCGGCATCGCGCGGGTCGGCCGCGGGCCCGCGGGACCGACCGCCGCCGGCGGCTAGGCGGTCCGCCCCACCGCGGGCGGCCGACGTCGCCGCGGTCGTCCCGTGATGCCCGTCGTGAGACGCCGGATCCTCCGCGAGCGCGCGACGTCGGGGCGGAAAATGTCAACTGAGAGCGCTCTCAACGCTCTTGACGTTTCAAAAGCAGCGCGATTTCATCAGAACCGCACACGCCACACCGGGGTGGGCGCCGTACACGGCCGTTACGTCGTGCGCGCCCGCCCCACCCGCCTGGTCACCCCCCCACCTCCCGGGCCGCGTGCCGTCCTGGCCCGCCCCGGGGCGTTTCTCAGGAGGAAAGCGTGGTTTCCCGACGACCGCTCCTCGTCCCGGGCACGGCGGCCGCGCCCGGCGCGCCCGCGTCCCCCGCGGCGCCCTCGCCGGCCGCCCGGCGCGACACCTCCGGCAGCGACACGGGCTCCTAGCCCCACCGCCCACCCCCGGCCCCACTCCCTCGGGCCGGCCCCCTCCCCGCGCGCCCGTGGTTCCGGCGGCGGGCCCGGAGAGCGCTCTCACCGACCCCTGGTTCCACCGACCCCTGGTTCCACCGACCCCGCCGGAACGGACCGAAAGGCACCCCCATGAGACGCAACGCCCTCACACGCGCCGCACTCGCCGCGCTCTTCGTCGTCGGAGCGTGGGCCACGCAGGCCGTGCCCACCGCCTCGGCCGACGACGGCCCCGTCGCCGCCACCCGGGAGGAGGCCCCCGCCTCCGACGGGCTGCTGCGGGCCATGCGGCAGGACCTGGGCCTCACCGAGGCCGAGGCGAAGGACCGCCTCGCCGCCGAGAAGAGCGCGACCACGCTCGAACCCACGGCGCGCCGCGCCGCCGGCTCCGCCTACGGCGGCTCCTGGTTCGACGCGGAGACCGGGCGGCTGGCCGTTGCCCTCACCTCGGACGCCCCCGACCGCACCCGCCGTGCCGTGGAGGCCACCGGCGCCGAGGTCCGCACCGTCCGGCACGACGCGCGGGCACTGGACGCCACCCAGCGACGCATCGACCGGCTCGACGCCCCGGAAGGGGTGACCGGCTGGCACGTCGATCCCCGGGCCAACACGGTCGTCGTGAACGTCGCGGACGGAAGCCGGTCCGACGAGGCGGTCCGGCGCTTCCTCGACCGTGCCCGCGAGGCCGGTCCGGTGACCGTCGCGGAGGTCCCGGGCGCGCCGCGCACCCTGGCGGCGGGCACGGTCGGCGGGGACCCCTTCTACACGGGCAACGTCCGCTGCTCCATAGGCTTCTCGGTGGTCGGCGGCTTCGTGACCGCCGGGCACTGCGGTGGAGCCGGCCAGGCGGTCAGCGGCTGGGACCGCAGCTACATCGGCAACATCCAGGGCTCGTCGTTCCCCGAGAACGACTACGCCTGGGTGAACGTCGGCAGCGGCTGGTGGACCGTGCCGGTGGTGCTCGGCTGGGGCACCGTCTCCGACCAGCTGGTGCGCGGCTCCAACGAAGCGCCGGTCGGGGCCTCGATCTGCCGCTCCGGCTCGACCACGCACTGGCACTGCGGCACCGTGCTGGCCAAGAACGAGACGGTCAACTACAGCCAGGGCGCGGTGCGCCAGATGACCAAGACCAGCGTGTGCGCCGAAGGCGGTGACTCCGGCGGCTCGTTCATCAGCGGCGACCAGGCACAGGGCGTCACCTCCGGCGGCTGGGGCAACTGCTCCACCGGAGGCCAGACCTGGTTCCAGCCCGTGAACGAGATCCTCGGCCGGTACGGGCTCACCCTGGTGACGGCCTGAGAAGGGGGCGGGCGAGGCCGGCCGGCCCCGCCCGCCCGCGCGCCCGCGTGGCCCCGGGGAGCGCTCTCCCCGGGGCCACGCGCGGGGTCAGCGCAGCTCGAGCAGGTCGGCCAGGCGCCGCCAGCCCTCGCGGGGGTGACGGTCGGGAGAACCGTCGAGCACCTGGAGCGCCACATGGTCGGCGCCCGCGTCGTGGAACTCGGCGAGGCGGGCGCGGACCGTGTCGTCGCTGCCCCAGATCACCACGGAGTCGATCAGCCGGTCGCTGCCGCCGCCCGCGAAGTCCTTGTCCTCGAAGCCCATGCGGAGCCAGTTGTCGGTGTAGTTGGGCAGCCTGGTGTACATGTCCACCGTCTGCCGGGCGATCCGGCGCGCCTCGGCCGGGTCGGAGTTCAGCACCACCTTCACCTCCGGCGCCAGCAGCGCCTCCTTGCCGAGCGTCTCCCGGGCGCGGGCCACGAACTGCGCGTCCACCAGGTACGGGTGGGCGCCCGCCGTCCGCTCGGCCGCCAGCCGCAGCATCTTCGGCCCGAGCGCCGCCAGCGCGCGCGACCCGGGGGGAAGCGGAGCCGAGGCCGCGTCCAGCGCGTCCAGGTAGGCGACCATCGCCGAGTACGGCTTCTGGTAGTTCTTCGCCAGCGGGGCGTGACTGACGCCGAGGCCCAGCAGGAGCCGCCCGGGATGCCGGTCCTCCACCGCCGCCGCCTGCTGGGCGACCATCTCCGCGTCGTACTGCCAGATGCTCAGGATGCCGGTCGCCACCGCGATCCGGGAGGACGCCGCCAGCAGTTCACCGGCGGCCGGCACCGAACCCATCCCGAACCAGACGGCACCGAAGCCCAGCCTGTCCAGCTCGTTGACGGCCTCCACCACCTCGTCCCCGCCCTCGCGGAGCTTTCCGCTCCAGATGCCGAAGCGTCCGACGTCCACCATGAGGCACATTCCTTCCGGTCGGCTGCGAGCCATCGTTCCCATGCTCCCAGCAACCCGGGCGATGGCCCGCATTCCCCGTTCACCCGAACAGCGTCAACGGCTTGATCCGCACCCTCCGAAAGTGGGTTGAACCCCCTGCCCGCCACCGGCAGAATCGGCGCACCACGACGTGTAGCTCAGTCAGCGGAGCGCCAGGCTCGGGACCTGGAGGGCGCGGGGGCGGAACCCGCCACGTCGGCCATGGACGAGAACGCTGAGCAGCAGCACATCGACGCCCCGACCGCACCCGGTGCCTCCACCGGCTATCCGCTCGGACAGCTGGCCAAGGCGCTCACCACCGCGGCGACCCACCACGACCCCGAGGTACGCGCCCGCGCGGAACGCAAGGGCGAGCGCTGGCGCGCCGTGCTGAGCGCCGTCCGGCACGGACGGGTGACCGTCGGCTCGCGCGCGCCGGTCGCCGGACTGCCCGCCTGGGTCACCCCCGAAGTGGTCCACGGCGGCTTCGCCACCGGCGCCGCGAGCGCCGGCGGCCCCCTGCTGGAGTACGAACGGCGGGCCGCGCGCCTCGCCGGCGTGCCCGAGGACCGCCACGCGCTGTTCGCCCACTTCCTCACCGGGGAAGGCCTGAACAGGCTCTGCGAGCTGCTCGACAGCGGCGCCTACGAGGTGGCCGTGCCCGAGGAGGCCGCCCTGCTCACCGTGGCCTGGCTGGTCCGCGCGGGCGAGACGGACGCGGCCGTCGACCTGGTGGGCGAACTGGCCCCGTTCGCCGGCCTGCTGCGGTTCACCCCCCGTCCCGCCACCCGGCCGGCGGCCGGGCCCGGCTCCGTGCACCGGACCACGGCCCGCCAGGCACGGGAGACGCTGGAGAGCCGCCGGCCCCACCACGCCGTCGAGACCCAGCGGGAGGCGCTCACCGTCTGGCAGCCGTTCGGCGACGAACTGCTCGCCCACTGGCTGGAGACGGCCGACGGCGGCGAGGTGCTCGCCCGCACCCCCGACGACGCCTGGCGCGAGCGCGGCGCGCGGCTGCTCCGCCGCTACCAGGACCTCGCCGCCGAACACACCCGCTGCACCAGGCACCGCGACCCCCGGCAGAACCTGGCCGTGCTGCGCACCGCCCTGGCGGAGGCCGTGGCCGGCCGCACCCCGGACCCCCGGCTGCTCGGGCTGCTGCGGGTCGCCGTGGCCGGCATGGTCCGCAAGCGCGGCCTGCCCGGCTCCCCGCGCCACACCGGGCTGCGCCGTGCGCAGGCGGTCCAGGCGGCGCTGCCGTCGCACCACCGGCTCGCCCAGCTGGTGGCGGCACGGCTCGCCGTACTGCCCCAGGACCTCGGCGTCACCGACGTCGCCGCGCTCACCGGCGCGGTGACGCGGCGGGAGGCGGCCACCACCGGGCTTCCGGCCGGAGCCACGATCCCGGTCAAGGTCCGCCGGCCGGTCGAGGGCGCGCTGAGCGCGCCGGTCGCCACCCTGGTCGAGCGGGGGGTCGTGCCCTCCGCGGAGGTGCTCGCCCAGCTGACTCCCCAGCTGGTCGGCGCCGTCTGGGCACGCGCATGGCCGGACGAGTCGCTGCACGCCCTCACCGAGGCCGTCTACCGGGCGTTCCGCGGGCGGCGCTCGCTGCTCCTGCTGAACCTGGCCTCGCAGGTCAGGGTGGAGGAGCTGCCCTGGGTGCGTGCCGTCCTCCCGCTGCGCCGGCCCGGCGACGGCGGTCAGGGCCCGGCCGCCGTGCTGCGGGAGCTGGGCGAGCTGGCCCTGCGCGCCTTCCCGGGCACCCTCGTGCCCAACCCGCTGCTGCGCGAACTCGGTGTGCTGGCACGGCAGGCGGAGCTGGACGCGCCGCTGGTGGAGGAACTGGCCGCGGACATCTTCATGGGCGCCTTCAGCCCCAAGTTCGGCGAGGCGGCCCGGATCGCCGGGGCGTTGCTCACCGGCACCCTGTACGAGCGGTACTACGACATCCCCTACGCGGCGCTGGGCGGCGCCGCGGACGGCGGGCGCTCCGGCCGGGCGCGGGCCGGCGACTTCGCCGCGCTGTGCGCGGATCGGGCCCGGGCGGCGTCGGCGGGTGCGGTCGCCTCCGCCCGGTCGGTGGCGGGGGAGGGCATGGTGATCGAACAGGCGCAGATCGTCACCACCCACAACCTGGCCACCCTGGTGGCCCGGGCGGGCGTCGCGCCCGCCGAGGGGTGGGAACGGCCCGCCCGCGACGCGTTCCTGACGGCCTGGCGCCTGGTGGGACGGCTCGAGGGCAACCCGCGGCCGCTCGCCACCGTCAAGGACGCGGCGTACGCGTGGCGGCAGGCGGTGTTCTTCCTGTCGCTCTGCACGCCGCGGGAACGGGAGCGGGTCCTGGCCTGGCTGCCCGGCGACGCGGACGGCGACACCGGCCGGCGGCCCGCCCGGGTCACGGCCCGCCTGGCCCCCGCGGTGCGCGGCCTGCTGGACGCGGCCGCCGGGCGGGACGCCGAGGCCGGCGGAGGCCGGCGGTTCCTGGGCTGGACCGTCGGCCGCCACTGGCTGCTGGACGTTCCCGGGGTCCGGGCGCGCCGCTGACCTCGGCAGGCACGGCGGGGCGGGCGCGCCGCCGACCTCGGGAAGGACGGCGGGGCGTGCGACGGACCCGGCTCCCCGGGCGTCCGGCGGCCCGGGTTAGGCTGCCGCGGACGATCGGGCCGACGGGCCGAGACACGCCGCGCCGGCCTTCCCCGAGCCCCCGGAGATACGCCGCCCATGTCCTCACGGCCTTCCTCGCGCGCCCTGTCCCTCCGCACCGTCACCGCCGTCGCGCTGGCCCTCGCCGTCACCGGCGCGCTGCCCGCCGGGGGAGCGGCCGCCGCCGGGACGGGCGCCGGGACCGTTCCCACGACCGGAGTCGAGGCGGCCCCGCTGGTCGCCGGCCTCTACCAGTCCGCCTACTCCGAGCGGAACGACGCGCTGTGGGCCACCGCCGCGGTGGGCATGCCCCCGGCGCCGGTCACCGGCTCCCAGTTGGTGAAGGTCGACCCGGACACGCTGGAGGTCGAGGCGGCCTACCCCGTCCCGGTGACGGAGAGCGGGACACCCGAGGCCGTCTACGGGATCGACGTCGACGACGAGCACAACACCCTGTGGGTGACCAGCACCCGCAACGACTCGGTGGCCGTCTACAGCCAGCGCGACGGACGGCACCTCGCCACCCTGACCGGCGCGCAGCACTCGCGCGAGGTCGTGGTGGACGAGCGGCGTGACCTGGTCTGGGTGAGCGCCTACGGCTCGGGCGAGCTCGTCGCCTACGACAGCGGGTCCTTCGAGGAGGTCCGCCGGGTCACCGTCGAGGGCAGCGGGCCCACCGGGCTGGCGGTGAACGAGCGCACCGGCGCCGTCTACGCGGCCGATTACCTCAACAGCCGCATCATCGAGGTCCGGCCCGGCGCCGGGAGTCCGCGGCTGCTCCCCGCCGGATCCGGCCCGCTGGGCATCGCGCTCTCCCCGGACGGACGGACCGCCTACACCGCCGACCAGACCACCGGCACCCTCACCGTCGTCTCCCTGCGCTCCGGCACCGTCACCGCCACGGTGCCGACCGGCGCGGGCGCCAAGTCCGTCGACGTCGCCCCGCGCACCGGCCGGGTCGTGGTGGTCAACCGCCTCGCGGGTGACGTCTCCGTCGTCGACCCCCGCACCACCGAGGTGGTCGCCACCGTACCGACCGGCCCCCTCCCCAACCACGTCCGCGTCACCGGCGGCACGGCCTTCGTCCTGGACAAGTCCGCGGCCGGCGCGACCGGCGAGGACCGGGTGACCCGCGTCCGCCTGCGCGCCGTCACCTCCTGACGGCGGGAGGCGGAGCCGGACGCCGCCGCCCCCTGCCGCTCCCTCCCGCTCCCTCCCGCACGTGAGAGCCTGGCCGCATGGAGAGGTTCGCCGACCGGCTGGAGTCGGCCTGGGAGTGGTGGGACGCCGCGATCGAGGAGTCGCAGGAGGGGCGCTGGGTCCGTGACGCCGTGGAACGGCAGGTCGTGGCAGACGTCATGGCCGCCACCAACGCCCTGCACGGCGGCCGGCTCCCGCCCTTCGCCGCGGACAACTGGTACGTGCGCATCGGCCGGGTCTCCAACTGGGCGGGCGTCCTGCGGCTGGCCGCACGGGCCGGCGGGTGGGAGCTGCGCCCGGTGACCGGTCACCCGCCCCCGCGGCCGTCCGGCATGGCGGAACTGCTCTCCGGGATCTACGCGGTCGGCGAGCAGGGCGAGAGGTGGATGCGGAGCTTCCTCGCGGACGGGGTGCCCCCGGCGGAGTCCGACATCGCCGCCGCCGAGGGCTTCCTGTGCGGGCCGGGTTCCATGGAGGACCTGGACGTCTTCTTCGACGACCGAGGGCCGGTGACGGAATGATGCGCCCATGAGCGTCGTCGTCGACTTCTTCCTCGCGCCCGACGACCCGGCCGCCGCGCGCGCCCTCGACGGCGGGCCCGGCCCGGGGCAGGCGTCCTTCTCCTGCGGCAACCTCGACCCGGAGGAGGCCGTGCTCGACTGGCAGGCGTTCCTCACGGGGGAGGCGTGGGACGCCCTGGTCGAGGCCGACGAGCCGCGCGTCGTCGCCGAGCAGGACGACGGCGGGCCCTGGGTCTTCGCCGTGTCCGGCCGCCTCGCCGGGGCTCTTGCCACGGCCGGCCCGCGACGGCTGCGGGAGACGGCCACCGCCTGGGCGGAGCGGGCGGCGGGGCGGGGGAGGGGCGTCGGGGAGGAGGCCGCGGCGGAGATCCTCGGCTCCGTCGCCGCACTGGCCCGGGCGGCCGGGCAGGGCGGCGGACTCTACTGCCGGGTGGGGTGAGGGAGCCCCGCCGGTGCGGGCGTTACGGGCGGGGTGACCCGAAGTCGCCCGGTTTGAGTAGGCGTACTCAGGCCGCCGGCCCGCCGGGCGCCCGAGCATGGTGGAAGGCTCGGCACGCGGGCCGTGACGAAGGAGGCCACCATGGACAGCCCGGACGAGGTTCCCGCCCCCGCCGCCCCGGCGGGGGAACGGGCGGCCCCCGTCCTGCGCGCCACCGCACTGCCGCTCCCGGAACCGGAGCAGGTGCCCTGGAGGTGGGCGGAGGAGTTCCGCGCCAACTCCTGCGCCGGGCCCGGGGCCCGGCTGCGCCTGCGGACCCGGCTGACGGCCGCCTCGTGGTTCGGCGACGTGGAGACCGCCAGCCAGGCCCTGGACGCGCTGGTCCGCGGCACCATCCGTGAGGCCCGGCTCGCCCGGGACGAGCAGCTCACCGTCCGGGCGTTCATCCTCCCCACCAACGAACTGGTCCTGGAGACGGAGTCGCGGGACGCCGCCACCGCCGACCCGGTGCGGCGGCAACTGGTCCTGCCGCCGCTGCGTTCCGCCCCGGCCTGAGCCGGCCCCGCGGCGACCGCTGCGGCCGCTGCGGCCGCGGCGAGGCGTGCCGCCTCAGGCCGTGCCGCCCTCCGCCACGCCCGTCAGCGCCCCGGCCGCGGCCCGCTCGCGCGGCTCCCGCGGTTCTAGGCGGACGACGATCCCCTTGGATGTGGGCGTGTTGCTGACGTCGGCCACGCTGTCCAGCGGAACCAGCACGTTGGTCTCCGGGTAGTACGCCGCCGCGCAGCCCCGCGAGGTGGGGTAGGGGACCACGCGGAAGTCCTCGGCGCGTCGCTCCACGCCGTCGCGCCAGACGCCGACCAGGTCGACGGCGTCGCCCTCCGCGAGGCCCAGGGCGCGGAGGTCCGCGGGGCTGACGAGGACCACGCGGCGCGAGCCGTGGATCCCGCGGTACCGGTCGTTGTTCGTGTACGGCACGGTGTTCCACTGGTCGTGGGAGCGCAGGGTCTGGAGGATCAGGTGGCCCTCCGGAGCGCTCAGGGCCTCGAACTCGTTGCGGCTGAAGAGCGCCTTGCCGCTCGGCGTGGGGAAGTGGCCCTCGTTCACCGGGTTGGGGAGCCCGAAGCCGCCGGGGCGGGAGACCCGGGTGTTGAAGTCCTCGAAGCCCGGCACCACCCGCGAGATGTGGTCGCGGATGCAGCCGTAGTCCGCCTCGAACCGCTCCCACCGCGCGCCCGGCACCTTGTCGCCCAGCGTGCAGCGGGCCAGCCGGCTCAGGATGGCGACCTCGCTCAGCAGCTGCTTGGACGCCGGCTCCAGCACCCCGCGCGAGGCGTGCACCTGGCTCATCGAGTCCTCGACGGTGACGAACTGCTCGCCGCCCGCCTGGACGTCGCGTTCGGTGCGGCCCAGGGTCGGCAGGATGAGGGCGGTCTCACCGCACACGGTGTGCGAGCGGTTGAGCTTGGTGGAGATGTGCGCGGTCAGCCGGCAGCGCCGCATGGCGGCCTCGGTGACGTCGCTGTCCGGGGTGGCCCGCACGAAGTTGCCCGCCAGGCCGAGGAACACCTTGACCTTGCCGTCGCGCATCGCGCGGATCGCGTTCACCGAGTCCAGCCCGTGCTCGCGGGGCGGCTCGAACCCGAACTCCCGCGACAGCGCGTCCAGGAAGGTGTCCGGCATCCTCTCCCAGATGCCCATGGTCCTGTCGCCCTGCACGTTGGAGTGGCCGCGCACCGGACAGGCGCCCGCGCCGGGCCGGCCGATGTTGCCGCGCAGCAGCAGGAAGTTGACCACCTCACGGATGGTGGGCACGCCGTGCTTGTGCTGGGTGAGTCCCATCGCCCAGCAGACGACGACCCGGCGGCTCTCCAGCACCATGTCGCGCACTTCCTCGATCTGCGCGCGGGTCAGCCCGGTGGCCTCCTCCACCCGCGGCCACGAGAACGAGGCCCGCAGGTGCTCGGCGAACTCCTCGAACCCACGGGTGTGCGCGTCGATGAACTCGTGGGCGAGCACCGTGCCCGGGGCGGCCTCCTCCGCCTCCAGCAGCAGCACGTTGAGCGCCTGGAAGAGCGCGAGGTCGCCGCCGACCTTGATGTGCAGGAAGCGGTCGGCGATCCGCGTGCCCCGCCCGACGACGCCCCGCGGCTTCTGCGGGTTCTTGAACCGGGCCAGCCCCGCCTCCGGCAGCGGGTTCACGGCGACGATCCGGCCGCCGCGCCGCTTGGTCTCCTCCAGCGCGGAGAGCATCCGGGGATGGTTGGTGCCGGGGTTCTGGCCGACCGTGAGGATCAGGTCCGCGTGGTGGATGTCCGGCAGGCTCACGTCGCCCTTGCCGATGCCCAGCGTCTCGTTGAGCGCCGAACCGCTGGACTCGTGGCACATGTTGGAGCAGTCCGGCAGGTTGTTGGTGCCGAAGGCGCGGGCGAACAGCTGGAGCACGAACGCCGCCTCGTTGCTCGCGCGTCCCGAGGTGTAGAAGACGGCCTCGTCCGGGGAGTCCAGGCCGCGCAGCTCGTCGGCGAGCAGTTCCAGGGCCGAGCTCCAGCTGATCGGCTCGTAGTGGCGGGAGCCGGGACGCTTGACCATGGGCTGGGTCAGCCGGCCCTGCTGGTTGAGCCACCGGTCCGACTTCGCGGCCAGCTCGTCGACCGTGTACCGGGCGAAGAACTCCGGCGTCACCCGGCGCGAGGTCGCCTCGTCGGCGGTGTGCTTGGCTCCGTTCTCGCAGTACTCGTTCATCGGGCGCTTCCCCGGGGCGGGGTCGGGCCACGCGCAGCCCGGGCAGTCGAACCCGGGTTCCTGGTTCAGGTTCAGCAACGTCAGCCCCGTCCGGCGGGGCGACGTCTGGGAGAGGGAGTACTCCATCGCGTGGTACACCGCCGGCACACCCGCCGCCCACGTTTTGGGCGGTGTCACCTCGAGGCCGTCGTCCCCCCGCTCCCCGCCCGGCTCCTCGCTCGAACGCTTCTGCAACGTGATCTCTCCTCAACTCTCCGATGAACGCGGGTGAATGCCGGTGACCTGCCGCCGACCTGCCGGTGACCTGCCGCCGACCTCCGGACGGCGTCAGCCGGTGGGCCAGGTCGGCACCTCGCGCCGGCCGTGACGGGAACCCGGGCGCACGTGGCTTCCGCTGATCTCGCCGCGCCAGGTGCCGGTCTCCCGGCCCTGGCCCTCGACGAACTCCTTGAAACAGCCCAGCGATCCGTCCACCCAGCGCCGCACCAGGCCGAGTGCCGCGGCCAGCCGCTCCACGAACCCGTGGGCCCCCTCCGCCTCGATGCGCAGGGTCACCCGGCACCGCTCGTCGCCCAGCGCGTCGAAGGTGACCGTCCCGGCGTGCCGCGGCGCGTCCAGGGCCTCCCAGCGCACCCGGTGGTCGGGTACCTGCTCGACGATCTCCGCGTCGAACTCCACGGTCCGTCCGCCGATCCGGGTCACCCAGTGGGTCAGTGCCGCCTGCGTCTGGTCGACGCGTTTCACCCCGTCCATGAACCGGGGAAAGGTCTTGAACTGGGTCCACTGGTTGTACGCCACGCGCACCGGGACCTCGACATCGATCGACTGTTCGATAACGCTCATGGCCTCGCCGTCTTCTCGCCGCGCTGGGGGAACCGGGTCCCCCGGGATCGCCGTCCCATGCCGGGCCGGCCGTTCGCGCCGGATCAGAGGAAGCGGCGGATCGGCGCCACCGACGCCTCCTTGAGGCGCTGCACCGCCGCGCGCCGCCGCCAGCGCTTGCGGTCGATGGCCACACTGCGCTCGACGTCCGCGTCGAAGTCCCGGTCCAGGGTCGCCGTGAACTCCCGGTCGAGCACCGCGAGCATGACCTCCTCGTCGTGCTCCAGCGAACGGCGGTTGAAGTTGGTGGAGCCGACCAGGGAGGCCACCCCGTCGACGGTCACGATCTTGGTGTGCAGCATGGTCGGCTGGTACTGGTGGATCGAGACGCCGCAGTCCAGCAGGCGGGTGTAGAAACCCTGCCCGGCGAGCTGGCAGGCCCGCTGGTCGGTGTACGGGCCGGGCAGCAGGATCTCCACCCGCACACCGCGCCGCGCGGTCGCGCAGAGCAGGTCGACGAAGTACGAGTCGGGGGCGAAGTAGGCGGTGGCCAGGCGGAAGCGGTGCTCGGCGGAGGTCAGCATCACCCGCAGCAGCGTCTGCATGTCCTGCCACCCGATGGAGGCCGACCCCCGGACCACCTGGACCACCGCGGAGCCGTGCTGGGCCTGACTCGGGAAGCGGTCCCGCTCGTCGAAGAGTTCGTCGTGCGACTCGGCCCAGTTCTGCGCGAACGCGGCGGCCAGCCCGTCCACCGCGGGGCCGCGGAGCCGGACATGGGTGTCGCGCCACTCGCCGGGGTCGCGGGCGTCGCCCGCCCACTCCTCGGCGATGCCGACGCCACCGGTGAAGGCGACGGTCTCGTCGACCAGCAGCACCTTGCGGTGGCAGCGGTGGTTCTGCTTGAACGGCGACAGCCACAGCGGCCTGCGGAACCAGGCCACCTGCACGCCGGCGTCGTCCATGCCGTCCAGCAGGTCCTTCTCGATCCTCTGCGCCCCGAAGCCGTCGAGCAGCAGCCGCACCCGGACGCCGGCCCGGGCCCGTTCGGCGAGCGCGGCGGCGAAGTCGCGGGCGATCTGGCCGCGCCAGTAGACGAAGGTCATCATGTCGATGGTGTGCTCCGCCCCGCGGATGGCCTCCAGCATGGCCGGGAAGATCTCGTCGCCGTTGCGCAACGCGACCAGCTCGTTCCCCTCGGTCGCGGCGACGCCGAGCAGCCGCTCCAGGCGACGCCGCAGGCGCACCACCTCCGCGTCGTCGGCCGCCTCCGCGGCTCCGGGAGGGGGCTGGGGTATCGGAAGGGGGCTCACCGCCGGACCTCCGTGACAGTAGGACGGCCGCACGGCGCAGGGCGTCGCGGGAGACCCGGGAGGGCAGGGGTGCCGGGTCCGGAAGCCACAGTTGCCCCTGGGTCTCTTCACGAAACCTGCGCGGTTCCGGCGCGTCCGGCAGCGCGGCGCCGGCCGCCCCACGGGAGGCCCGTGGGGCGGCCGGCGCCGTGACCGGTTCCCCGGTCCTACGGCCCGTGCGGGCCGGTCAGCCGAACTGGCCCGGCTGGTAGTCGCCGGCCGGCATCCTCAGCATCACGTTGAGCCGGTTGTAGGTGTTGATCAGGGCGATCAGCGCCACCAGGGCGGCGAGCTGCTCCTCGTCGTAGTGCTTCGCGGCGTCGGCCCACGCCTCGTCGGTGACGCCGCCGGCCGCGTCGGCGATCCGGGTGCCCTGTTCGGCGAGCTCCAGGGCGGCGCGCTCCGCCTCGGTGAACACGGTGGCCTCCCGCCAGGCCGCCACCAGGTTCAGGCGCAACTGGCTCTCCCCGGCCGCGGCGGCGTCCTTGGAGTGCATGTCGGTGCAGAAGCCGCACCCGTTGATCTGGCTGGCGCGGAGCTTCACCAGTTCCTGCGTGAGGACCGGGACCGACGAGTCGGTCAGGACCCTGCCGGCCGCGCCCAGGCGCTTCACGAAACTGGTCGCCAGCGGGCTGCCGAAGGCATTGATACGGGGTTCCATCTCGGGTCTCCTCCTGGCCGTGTGGACGGGTTCACCAGCAGGACGGAACGAGGACGACGAGATGTGACACGGCGACGGTGTGACCTGGCCCACGCCTAGTAGTTGTTCTGGTCGGCGATCGTCCTCATCTGCTGGACCTGCGCGGACTGCGTGTCGAGGATCGACTGCGCCATGTCCTTGGCCGGCTGGTACTCGCCCTGCTCCGTCTCGGTGCGGGCCAGCTCCATGGAGCCCTCGAAATGGTCGGTCATGAGGGTGATGAACTGCTGGTCGAAGTCGGCGCCGGAGGCCTGCTGGAGCTGTTCGACCTCCTCCTCGGTGGCCATGCCGGGCAAGGTGCCGCCGCCGGTGGGGCTGGCGGTGCCGGTCGGGCTGCCGGTGTCCGTCGGGCTGCCGGTTCCCGTCGGGCTGCCGGTGTCCGTGGGGCTCCCGGTGTCCGTCGGGCTCGGGCTCCCGGTTTCCGTCGGGCTCCCCGTGCCGGTGGGGCTCCCGGTGTCCGTGGGGCTCGCCGTGCCGGTGGGGCTCCCGGTGTCCGTGGGGCTCGCCGTGCCGGTCGGACTGGTCTCGGGCACCGGCTCCCCCCAGGAGTCCAGCCACTGGGTCATCTGCTGGACCTGCGGCTCCTGCTCCTGCTTGATGTCCTGTGCCAGCGTCTTGACCTCCTGCGACTCCGCCTGCGTCTCGGCGAGGTCCGCCACCTGGATCGCCTGGCGGTGGTACTGGATCATGCCCTGCGCGAACGACACGTCCTGGGCGTCGTGCGCCTGGCCGGTGCCGGTGCCGGTGCCGGTGGGCGAGGGGGAGGCGGTCGGGCTGCCGGTCGGCGTGGGGCCGGAGGACGACGCGGTGTCGGTGCCGCAGGAGGCCAGGGACAGGGCGGCGACGACGGCGACGGCCACGGCGGCGGACGCGCGGGCCGGGGAACGGTGCGTGCTCATGGTGGTGCGGCTCCTTGGACGGCCCCGGTGGGGGCGCGGGGACGGGGCGGCCGGCCGGGCAGCGTCAGCGTATGCAGGGCCCGCGGAGGCCGGCCCGTCCTGGTACGCCACCCGTGGCCGCCCGCCCCCCCGGCACCGCCGTACGGGTGCGGCGCCGCCGCCGCGGCCCCGCGTCCTCAGCCCGTCGCGTCCTCAGCCCGCCGCCTCCAGCTCGTACGCCGCCTCCAGCAGCGTCCGCTCCTCCCCGATCCGCCCCGAGAGCATCACGCCCACCGGCAGGCCCTCCGGGGTGCGCCCCGGTCCCGGCAGGGAGATCGCGGGGCTGCCGCACACGTTGTTGACCGGCGTGAACGCCACGTACGACTTCAGCCGGGTGATCAGCTCGGGGAACGGCACGGCCGGCGACAGGTGCCCCAGCCGCGGCGTGGTGTGGGCGAGGACGGGGGAGAGGACCACGTCGTACCGTGCCGCGGAGTCCTCGTACGCCTCCCGCGCCGCGCGCCGCAGGCGCCGCAGCACGGCCGGGGTGGAGTGCCACCGCCGGAGGTACTGCCCGCGCAGGCCCTGGCTGAGGCCGTCCATCCGGCGGCGGTCGAAGCGCCGGTCCATCAGCAGACGGCCGGTGGCGCCGGCGAGGAACGCCAGCATCCCCCAGTAGGTGACGAAGTCCTCCTCGAACCGCGCGTCCAGCGGCATCCGGTACGGCTCCACCTGGTGCCCGAGGCCCTCCAGGGTGGTCGCCGTGGCGGTGACTGCGGCACGGGTGGCGTCGTCGGTGACCGTACCGGTGGGGGAGTCCAGGAGCAGGCCGACGCGCAACCGCCGCCCGCCCGGCCCCTCCACCCTGCCGATCGGCGGCAACGAGGCGGCGGGCCGCGCCAGTTCGGCGGCGGCGAGGAAGGCCGCGGTGTCGCGCACGGTGCGGGTCACCGCTCCGTCCACGATGATGTCGATCGGCAGGCTGCGCCCCGTCTCGTTCGCGGCCATGCGGCCCCGGGTCGGCTTGAGCCCGACCAGACCGCAGGCGGCGGCCGGGATGCGGATGGAGCCGCCGCCGTCGTTGGCGTGCGCGATCGGCACGGCCCCGGCCGCGACCAGGGCGGCGCTGCCGCCGGAGGAACCGCCCGCCGAGAACTCCGTGTTCCACGGGTTGCGCACCGGTTCGGCGTCCTCGAACTCGGTGCTGGCGTTGAAGCCGAACTCCGGCAGACGCGTCTTGCCCAGCACGGTCATCCCGGTGGAGGTGAACTGCCGGGTGAACGGGGCGTGCCGCGGGGCCGGGCGCGGGGTGAAGGCGGCGGTGCCGTGACCGGTGGGCAGCCCCGCGTAGGTGGTGTTGTCCTTGACCAGGGTGGGGATCCCCGCCAGCGGGCCGTCCCCGGGCGCCGAGGCGATGCCCGCCTCGAAGGCCTCCACCCGCATCGCGTGGAGCCTGCCGTCCACGGCGCGTATCCGCTCCGCCGCGGCCCGCGCCACCTCCGCCGCGCTCACCTCGCCCGCCTTCAGCCGTGCCAGCAGACCGACCGCGTCGTCCGTGCCGAGGGCGTCGTCCCGGAAGGCGAGCACCGGCGCGGGCGCACCGTCCGACACCGGGTTGACGGACGCGTCGGCTGCGGTCATCGGGTCCTCCGTACGCTGGGCGGCCGCCCCGGGCCCGGGGCACGGCGAGCGTACTCGGATCGTCGGCGGGCCCGACAGCCCCCGGCGGAGGGCGGCGGCCCACCCCGTCGTGCGCGGACGCCGAGGTGAGGGATAGGTTCCCCCGGACCCCGGTGCGGGCCGGGGAGGAGCGACGAAGGAAGGAGACGCGGATGACGAAGGTCGACCTGGTCGAGGACGGCGGTCGCTGGACGCTGACACTGGACGACCCGGACCGCCGGAACTGTCTCGACGAGGCGATGTGCCGGGAGCTCGGCGAGGCCGTCGCCACGGTGGCGGGAGACCCGGACGCCCGGACCCTGGTGGTCACCGGGGCCGGCTCCGCGTTCTGCGCCGGCGCCGACCTGCCCGCGCTGTTCGGGGACACGGGACGGCCGGTGGCCGAGGTGCGCGAGCACCTGCACCGTGTGTACGAGAGCTTCCTCAGCCTGCGGGAGCTGAGGATCCCGACCGTCGCCGCGGTGCAGGGGCCCGCCGTGGGGGCCGGCTTCAACCTCGCGATGGCCTGCGACGTCCGGGTGGCCGGGCCGCGGGCCTCGTTCGCCGCGACCTTCACCCGCATCGGGCTGCACCCGGGCGGCGGCTGCACCTGGTTCCTGGTCGACGCGCTGGGCCCGCAGAAGGCACTCGCCCTGCTGCTGGACGGCGGCACGCTGGACGCCGGGACGGCCGTGCGGGAGGGGGTGGCACTGCGCGTCGCCGAGGACCCGGTCGCGGCCGCCCACGAACTCGCCGCCCGGTGGGCGGCGGTGGACCCCGCGCTGGTCAGGGACATCAAGCGGGCGGTCGGCATCGCCCGGACCGGCGACTTCGGCGCGACCCTGGAGTTCGAGTCCTGGGCCCAGGCGTCCACGGCCACAGGTGAGGAGATCCAGCGGGCGGTGGAGCGCTTCCGCAGGCGCTGAAACGGCCGGCCGGCTGTGCGCCCGCCGTGCCCGGGGCCGCCGTGATGGGCCCCGGCACAGTTCTGGAGCGGCCCGTCTTGCCGCGGTCGGGGAGCCCTCGGGATGGTGCGGGGACGAGCGCGTTCCCGAGCCGTCCGCGAGAGGTGGAACACCGTGTCACGAGAGACCACGTCACCAGGAGCCGGGTCACACGGCCCCGCGTTCCACGGCGGCACGCCGCATGTCGCGGCGGCCGGTGACACGACGTCACCTGGCGCAATGGCACCTGATCGGGTGTTACCTGGCGCCGCGTCACCTGACGTTGCGTCCGCCGGCATTGCGGCGCCCGGCGTCGTGCCGCCCGGCGCCGTGCCAACTGACGTGGCTTCTCCCGGCGTTGCGTCAGGTGGGGCGGCCTCGACACGGCGGTCCCCGTCCCCTGGAGCCGCCGTGCTCAGGCGGCTCGTCACCCTGCTGTCCGCCCTGGTCGTCCTCTGCGCCCTGCCGGCGCCCGCCCTGGGCGTGCAGGACGGCGCGGGGAGCACGGGCCCCCTCCGCCCGGTGATCTTCATCCACGGATCCAGCGGCTCCGGCGGCCAGTTCGAGACGCAGGCCCGGAGGCTGACCGGCAACGGCTTCCCGGCCGCGCTGATCGAGACCCACGAGTACGACTCGACCTTCGCCACCACCACCCCCGACGCGGTGTACGCCGCGCTGGACGCGCGCATCGACCGGCTCCTCGAGCGCAGCGGCGCCGACCGCGTCGACCTCCTCGCCCACTCGCTGGGCACCCTGCTGACGCAGACCTACCTCCGCGGTTCCCCGGCCCGCGCCGCCAGGGTCGCCCACTACGTCAACCTCGACGGACGCACCTCGCCCGACCTGCCCGGCGGCGTGCCGACCCTGGCCGTCTGGGGCGAGGGGGACCCGGCCCGCGCCGTCGGCGGGGCGCGCAACGTGTACTTCACCGGCCAGGGCCACACCGAGACGGTCACCTCCGAGGAGACCTTCGCCGAGTTCTACCGCTTCTTCCACGGGGAGGCCCCGCGCACCACCCGCATCGTGCCGGAGCTGTACATCACCCTCTCCGGCCGGGCGCTGCTGTTCCCCTCCAACGTGCCGGTCGAGGGCGTGCGGCTGGAGATCCACCGGGTCGACCCGCTCACCGGCGCGCGGCTCGGCGGCAGGCCGGAGGCGGTGCAGGTGCTCGGGGCGGACGGCGCCTGGGGGCCGGTCAGGGCCAAGGGGACGGCCCACTACGAGTTCGCGCTGGTGTGGGACGAGAACTCCACCCACCACCTGTACTTCCCGCCGTTCGAGCGTTCCGACCACCTCGTGCGGCTGCTCACCAGCCGTCCCGGGGAGGGCGTCTCCGGCCAGGTCGAGACCGGCGACGGGCACTCGGCGCTCACCGTCACCCGGCAGAAGGAGTGGTGGGGCGACCAGGGCGAGGCGGGTGACACCCTCTCCGTCGACGGCACCCAGCTGCTGAACGCGGCCAACACCCCGCGCGTCAAGCGGACCATCGGCCTCTTCGCCTTCGACGCCGGGTCCGACCGGGTCACCGACCTCTCGGCCCCGCTGTCGCCCTTCTTCGAGACCCCGTTCCTCACCGGGGTGGACGTGTACCTGCCGGCCACGTCACGGTGGTCCCGGCCGCTCACCCTGGTGTCCCGGCCGCGGGGCGAAGGCGGACGGATTGACGTACTGCGGGTGCCGGCCTGGCCGTCGAGCACCGACCGGATCTCCGTCCAGTTCAACGACCACTGACCACCGGACCCGTATCCGCCCGCCCGCCCGTCCACCCACCACCCACCCGCCCGCCCACCCGCCCGCCGGTGGGACGTCCCGCGGGGGCGCCCGCCTAGACCTCGCGGGTCCGGGCGGCCTCGCGGGCGGCGCGGGCGTCGGCGAGCGCGTCCAGTTCCCGCATGGCCTCGGCGTGCGCGCTCATCCGCCGGCTCAGGCTCCCGTGGGTGACCAGCGCGGCGCCGGCCGCCGACACGGGGACGGAGAGGCCGAGGATTGCCAGGGCCTCCGGCCAGTCGCGTTCGTCGGCGCACCAGTCCCCGTTGCGGACACCCTCGTTGGCGGTGCCGAACTCGGTGAACAGTCGCGACGCGCACTCGCGCGGGTACCGGTCGTCCGGCTCCCGCTCGGCGGTGTAGGGCAGGAGGATCAGGACCGCGCACCAGGCCCAGAGCACTCCTGCGAGGCCCAGCAGGACGACACCGGCGTTGCGTATGCGCAGCGCCTGGGCGCGGAACCGTTGGTCGTACTCGCGTGATCGCATGGCCCGGCAACCTAGCACCCCCGCCCCGCGGCGGTGATCCGGGGACCGCACGGCGCGGGGGCCGGCCGCCCGACGGGCGGCCGGCCCCCGATCACCGCGGGAACCACGGCGGTCAGCCGCGCTTGCGGCGCACGACCATCCAGACGAGGACGACACCGGCGCCCGTCATGAGGGCGGTGCGGTAGCGGCCCACGGCGATCGCGGTCCGCACCGCGGTCACCGCCTGCGTGGCACCGGCCTTCACGGGGGCGGGCACGGTCTCGCCCACCTTGCCGGTGACCCCGGCCGCGCGGGTCTTCAGCTCGCCCGCCCGCGCGGTGATCTGCGGGGCGACCTCGGCCGCCTTCTCCCGCGCCTTGGCGGTGGTGCCCGAAAGGGCCGCAGTGGCACGCGCGGTGGACGCCTGAGCCGTACGGCCCAGCTTCTTCCCGCTGGACCCGGCCTGACTGCCCAGGCCCTTCAGCCCGGAGGTGAACCGTTCCTTCTGCTCTGTCCTGCTCACGAGCCGCACTCCGTTCATGGTGGGTGGATGACCGGGGACCTCCGGCGGCCGACGCCGTCGAACGCCCCCTTCATCCCCTGATGGCCCCGATCGCCGCCCGTACACCCCCCAGGAACGGAACAGGTGGCCCCCGGCCCGGCGGAACCGTCACGGCATACGGCCATCCGGCGCAGGCCGGACCTTCCGACGCGGCCTCATTCGGCGCCCCATGGCGCGCCGCGCGTGCGCGATCCTCGCCCGGCGTGCTGGCATGACGGGCGGCCAGGTGGAGGACTCCTGGCCCTCACCCGCGGTGCCCGGCCCGTGCGCGCCCTCCCGTGCAGGTGTCGCCCGCGCCGGGCCACGGCCAGGCACGGCGGCACGGAACACGCGTCGTCGGCACGGAACATGGAGAGTGAGGCGACTTCGTGGTTCCGACGGTGCAACCCCCGGCGACGAACCTTCCGCCGGGCGGACCGGTGGCTCTCCTGGTGGACGCGGACGGCGTGGTGAGGCAGTGCACGGACAGCGTGCGGGACCTGACCGGCCGTGGGCGGCAGGAGGTCGTCGGCCGGCCCCTGGACGAACTCGCCGCCGATCCGCCCCGTTTCGCGCAGTGGGCCGGTCACGGCGGGCCGAGGGAGTTCGGCGCGGCGCTCCGGCACCAGGACGGACAGCGCGTCGAGGTGGACGTGTCCCTGGTGCCGCTGCCCGGGGACGACGCGCGGCCCTTCCTGTTCCTCCTCGTCCCCGCCGCGCACGCCCGGAGCCACCGGCAGGGCCGGGACCTGGCCCGCGCACTGCTCGACCAGGACCGGGTCGGCCTGATCCTCCGTGACGCCTCCCCCGAGGACGGCTGGCCGCTCGCCAACCCGGGCTTCTTCGGCCTGCCCGCATCCGCCCCGGGGGGCCCGCCGTGCCCCTCGCTGACGGACGCCCTGGTGGACGAGGACGCGGAAGCGATCGAGGGACGGCTGAGGGAGGTGATGCGGACCGGTGAGCCGCTGGTCGACTTCGAGCACGCCGCCCGTCGTCGCGGCGAGCCCACCGTCGACCGTCAGGTCTCGGTGTCGGCGTTCCGCCTCCACGACTCCTCGCGACGGCCGAGCGGAGCGGCGGCGGTGTTCATCGACATCACCGAGCAGTTCGTCGCCCGACAGCGGCTGACCCTGCTGCACGCCGCGGCGAACCGCCTCGGACGGTCGCTGGACGTCACGCGCAACGCCGAGGAACTGGCCGCCGTCGTGGTGCCCGACTTCGCCGACCACGCGTGTGTGGACCTGTCCGACACGGTGCTCGGGAGCGGTGATGCCGCCAGGCTGGAACCGGGCACCGTGCTGCGCCGCGCGGCCGTAGCCGCGGCGGCGGGGTCCTGGCCCGCGGAGGTCCACCAGCTGGGCGACACGCTGCGGGTCCGGGACGCCGAGAGCGAGGCACTGGCCGCCGCCGCCCCCGTGGTGGTGCCCGATCTGGCGGACCTCTCGGACACGGTCCCCGTCGACCGCGAGCGGACGCGGCCGCTCTTCCCCGCCTCGGCCGCCTCGGCCCTGTTCGTGCCGCTGCTCGCGCGCGGCCACGTGTTCGGCGTCCTGGGCCTGTGGCGCGGCGCCGGCCGGCAGCCGTACTCCACCGCCGACGTGCCCCTCGTCGAGTTGATCACATCCCGGGCGGCTCTCAGCCTGGACAACGCCCGGCGCTACCGCCGGGAGCGCGACACCGCCGAGACGCTCCAACGCAGTCTGCTGCCCGCTCCGGACACGCGCATGTCCGCGGCGGAGACCGCCGGCGTGTACGCACCGGCCGGCACACCCGCGGGCACCGGCGGCAGCTGGTACGACGTGGTCCGCCTGTCCGGATCCCGGGTCGCCTTCGTGTCGGGCAAGGTGGTCGGCCACGGCGTGCACGCGGCCGCCGCCATGGGCCGGCTGCGTTCCGCCGTGCACGCCCTGGCCGATCTGGACCTCCCGCCCGCCGAGCTCCTCACCCACCTCGACGACCTGGTGGCCCGCCTCGGCGAGAACGACCGGTCCGAGGGCCCCTCGGTCGCGGGGTCCCTGCACGGCGCGACCTGCCTCTACATCACCTACGACCCGGTCACGGGGGAGTGCCACGCGGCGTCCGCCGGCCACCCCGGTCCCGTCCTCGCCCGCCGGAACGCGGCCACCGTGTCCGAAACGGTGGTGCGACCGGGACGGTGGCTCGGCAGCGGGGGCGGCGCCGACCCCTTCGCCTCGGTCGAACTGGTGCTGCAGCCGGGCGACGTCCTCCTCCTGCACAGCGGACCACCGGGCGGGGCCGCGCCGGAAACCGGCCCGGAACCGGGGCGGTTGCGTGACAGCGCCCTCGCCGCGGCCGGCGGCGACGCCCCGTTGCCCTCCGTCGCCGAGCAACTGCTGCGCGACCTCAGCCGGACTCCGCGCCCGCAGGACGTCGCGCTGCTCCTGACCCGCGTCGACCGGATCCGGCCCGAACGGACCGCGTACTGGGAGTTCCGGGCCGACCTCGATCAGGCGGCCCGGGCACGTGAGGTGGCCACCGCGCAGCTGGCCGAGTGGGGACTGGACGACATGGCGTTCAGCACCGAACTGATCGTCAGCGAACTGGTCACCAACGCCATCCGCCACGCCGGCGGACCCATCGGCCTGCGCTTGGTCAAGGACGACCGCCTGGTGTGCGAGGTCTCCGACCCCAGCCAGGCCCAGCCCCACCTGCGCCGTGCGCGCACGTCCGACGAGGGCGGCCGGGGCCTGTTCCTCATCGCCCAGCTCGCGGACCGGTGGGGCAGCCGGTACACCACCGGCGGCAAGACCATCTGGACCGAGCAGAGCTACCCGTCCGGCGCGTGGGGCGACGCGCCCGCCGACGCGCACACCGGCACGCACCGCTGACGTGCCGGGCGCCGGGTGACGTGACGGCCCCGGTTCGGGCGCGCCCCGGGCGGGACGCCCGCGCGAGCCGGGGCGGACGGAGGTGCCGGGTCAGTACCGCGGCAGCGCCGGCGCCCTGCGATGGGCGAGGACGTCGGCCCGGGCGGCCATCAGCTGGGCGCCGAACTCGTCGTTCAGCAGGTAGAACTCGCCCTTCGCGGACTGCTCGAAGAAGATCCGGGCCGCCTCCAGCGGGTCCATGGCGGTGGCGTTCAGCTCCAGCATCTGGGCGCGGTGGCCCTCCGCCGCCGAGACGTCGCCGCTCTCCTCGGAGCCGCCCGCCGCCGCGAAGATGTTGGACAGGACCGCCCCGGGCAGCACCGCCTGGACGTGGACGTGGTCCCCGTGGCCCGCCGCCTGGACCTCCAGGCTCAGGCACTCGGTCAGCGCCAGCACCGCGTGCTTGCTGACGATGTACGGCGCCTGGAGCGGCGCCGCGCCCACCCCGCCGACCGAGGACAGGTTCCAGACCCACGAGTGGCCGGGTTCGGCCATCAGCTTCGGCAGGAAGGCGCGGACGCCGTGGAAGGCCCCGTCGACGTTGACGGACATCACGCGCCGCCAGTTCTCGACCGGGGTGTCCCACAGGTAGCCGAACTGCTCGACGCCGGCGTTGTTGACCAGCAGCCGCACCGGCCCGGCCTCCGCGAGGGTGCGGTCGGCCAGCCGGGCCAGGGCCTCGGGGTCCCGGACGTCGCACTCGACGTCGATCGCCCGGGCGCCGGCGGCCCGCAGTTCCTCGCGCAGCGCGGCGATCGCCGCCGCGTCGACGTCGGCCAGGACCACGGTCATGCCCAGCTCCGTGGCGGCGTACCGGGCGAGGCCCGCGCCGATTCCCGAACCGGCGCCGGTGATGACGGCGACACCGCCGCCGAACAGCTGCTGAACGTCCATGCTTTCCTCCCCATCAAGGCGCGGCGGACCCCGCGTCCGCCGTGCGCGGGTGAGCGCGCGCCCGAACTGTAGATCATCGACTCCGCTCTCCGCCGGACGGGTGATCCGCGGACGGCGTCAGGCTGTGCCGCGCGTGCGGGGGTAGACGGCGCGCGTGCAGACCTTCCTTCCCTACGCGGACTTCCGGCGGTCCGCGCTGGTGCTCGACCGGCGCCGGCTCGGCAAGCAGCGCGTCGAGGCCCTCCAGGTCTTCCGCGCCCTCACGGTGCCGGGCTACGGGTGGCAGCGCCATCCCGCCGTACGGATGTGGGAGGGGTACGAGGAGGCGCTGGTGCGCTACGGACTCGACGTGTGCCGGGTGTGGCGGGAACAGGGCCGCCCGGACACCTGCGCGGACTCCCTGACCACCGAGTACGCGGCCCTCCGCCCGGACGCCGCGGACGTCCGGGCCCAGCGGACGCTCGCCGCGGCCTCGGAGCTGCCGCCCTGGCTGGGGGACGCGGCGTTCCACCGGAGCCACCGCTCGGCGTTGCTGCGCAAGGATCCGGAGGCGTACGCGGAACGCTTCCCCGGCGTCCCCGACGACCTCCCGTACGTGTGGCCCGCCTCGGACCGGGACCGGGCGGTGGAACGACCGGGCGGCGGGGCGACGGGGCCGAAGCGCACCTGATCCTGACGGTCAGGCAGCGAAACGGAAGCTGATCAAGTGCCCGTCCGAGGCGTCCGTCCGGCCCGTCGGCCGCTCCAACGGGCGCCCGCCGCAACCGCTTTGTGACCGGGTGCCACCGCCGCTACGTCCTCGTATGCCCGCGAGTGGGCCTCTTGCCAAGATCGTTGGTGCCTCCATCTACTGCTAGGGTGAAAGCTCCCCCGCAGGTTGACGGCGCGTCAAGCGGAAGGTGCCGCGAGGCTGCGGGACTTCTGTCACGATGCGACTTGAAGAGAGTCCCATGACGTCTTTGCTCCAGGATCCACTCCTGTGGATCTTGCTCGTGGTGTTCGGGGCCGCGGTCGCCGCGGTGACCCGCGCGCGGCGGACCAACATGGCGCTCCGCGTCCAGAAGGACGCCCTCCAGCGCGACCTCGGCGCGGAGAAGGCCGAACGGGGCGAGTTGCGGGCCGAGTTGACGGCGTTCGAGCACCGCCACCGGGACGAGCTCTCCGAGGTGCGGCAGGAGGCCGAGGAGGAGACCAAGTCCGTCCTCAAGGCCGCCATGCGCACCCTTCAGGTGCTGGCCGACGAGCAGCAGCTGATCATCGACCGGACGCAGAAGAGCTACGGCGACGACCCCCATGTGGTCGCCGACCTGATGGAGATCGACCACGCCAACAGCCAGTTCAACCGCCGCGCGCAGGGCATCGCGGTCCTCTGCGGCGGCTGGCTGGGACGCCGCGAGCACCCGGCCTCGGTGTACGACGTGACGCGCAGCGCCCAGGGGCGCATCCGCCACTTCGACCGGGTGGAGATCAACGCCCAGGTGAACGTCACGGTCGTCAGCAAGGCCGTCGAGCCGCTCGCGGTGGTACTGGCCGAACTGCTCGCCAACGCCACCAACTACAGCGCCCCCGAGATGCCGGTCGTGGTCAGCATCCAGTCGGTGCCCAACGGCGTCTGCCTGATCGTCGACGACTACGGCGTGGGCATGAGCCAGGAGGAGAAGGACCGCGCAGCCGCGCTGCTCTCCCCGCAGGGCCCGGTCGACCTGGTCGCCCTGGGCAACCCGCCGAAGTTCGGCTTCGCGGTCTCCGGCGTGCTCGCCGCCCGCTACGGCTTCCGCATCTCCGTCGACACGCCCTCGCCCTACGGCGGTGTGCGCGCCGTCATCCTGCTGCCGGAGGACCTGCTGACGGCCGAGACCCCCGCCCCCGCCGCGGTCGGCGGCGCCCGCGGCGCCGCGCCGGACGAGCGCCCCGCGCGGGAGCCGCGCGGCCTCGCCCCCGCCGTGCCCGCCGCGGTGCCGACCGCCCCCACCCGGCCCGTCGGCACCACCGCCGGAGGGCTGCCCAAGCGCCGCCGCGTCGCCGCGGCCCAGGCCCCCGCCCGGACCCCCCTGCCCGGGCAGGACCAGCCGGAACAGCACGACAGTCCCGCCGGGACCAGCAGCGAGACGACGGCCTCACGTCTCGGAGCGTTCGCGCGGGGCACCGCACGCGGACGGGACACGACCACCTCGGAAGGATCCGAAGAGCAGTGAATGACCAGCTTTCCTGGGTGCTGGACGACGTTCTCACGGTGCGCGGAGCCCGGCACGCGATCCTCGTCTCCGCCGACGGCCTGCTGATGGAGCGGTCCAAGGGCATCGAGCGCGACGACGCCGAGAAGAACGCGGCCGCCATGAGCAGCATGCAGTCCCTCAGCCGCGCCGTCGCCCCCTTCGTCGGCGGCGGCGACGGGACGTGGAAGCAGACGCTGATCGAGTACGACGGCGGCTGGATCTTCCTCATCGCCGCAGGCAGCGGCGCCTACCTGGCGGCCTCCGCCGCGCTCGACGTGGACATGGAGACCATGTCCTTCCGGATGCAGAAGCAGGTCGCAGCCCTGGGGAAGGCCATGACCTCGCCGGTGCGTCACGACGCCGGTGCCGACGCATGACGAGGCCCTCCGAGGACGATCTGGTGACCGGCGACTTCGTCCGGTCCTATGTCATCACCGGTGGGCGGCGGCTGCCGTCGCCGACGGACCTGTCGCTCCACACCCTGGTCACCCTGGCGCCCGACCGGGAACTCCCCCGGCAGGCGAGCCCCGAGGTCCGGGCCATCTGGGACATCTGCGGCGGCGGCTACCTCTCCGTGGCGGAGGTGGCCGCCCACCTCGGGCTGCCGACCGCCGTCGCACGGCTGCTGCTGACCGATCTCGCCGAACAAGGGCATCTGCTGCGCCGCGCCGCACCGCCGGCCGCCCAAGCCGTTGACCGAGGGACCCTCGAAGAGGTGCTGCATGGACTCCACACGCTTTTCGGCTGACCGGCCGGCCGCGACGTACCTTCCGGCGGGCGTCAGGAGAGCCGTCAAGATCGTCGTCGTGGGGCACTTCGGTGTCGGCAAGACGACCTACATCGGCAGCCTCTCCGAGATCGAACCGCTGCGCACCGAGGAGAGGATGACCGCGGCCTCGGCCCCGGTCGACGACCTCGTCGGCGCCGGTGCCAAGGAGACCACCACGGTCGCCCTGGACTTCGGCCGCATCACCCTCAGCGAGGAACTGGTCCTCTACCTGTTCGGCACCCCCGGCCAGCAGCGGTTCGTCCAGCTCTGGGAGGACATGACGGTCGGCGCCCTCGGCGCGCTCCTGCTGGTCGACCCGGCGCGCCTGGAGTCGACCTTCCCGGTCATCGACCTGGTCGAGAGCTTCGGCCTGGAGTACGCGGTCGCGGTCAACAGCTTCGACCCGTCGGTCAGGTACGAGGAGAGCGAGATCCGGGAGGCGCTCGACCTGCTCCCCGACACCCCCGTCGTCCACTGCGACGCCCGGGACGTCGCCTCGTCCGCCGAGGCGCTCAAGGAACTCGTCCGTCACCTGCTCACCCGCAAGGGCTGAGCGGGAGCACCCGTTCTTCTCCCGTCCCCAGGCCCGGACCGCAAGGACACCGGGACGCCGAAGGAAACGCACCATGGACTTCACCTCCGCCGCCGACCGCGGCGCACCCGCCCGCTGCCCCATGCACGGCGCCGACTTCGCGACCGCCCCGCACGACGTCTACGACACGCTGCGGGCCCAAGGGCCGGCCGGACCGGTGGAACTCGCCCCCGGGGTGGAGGCCACCCTGGTGGTGGGGCACGAGGCCGCGCTGCGGGTGCTGCAGAACGACACCCTCTTCGCGCGCGACTCCCGGCACTGGTCGGCGCTGCGGGAGGGCCGGATAGCCCCGGACAGCCCCGTGCTGCCGATGATGATGTTCCGGCCCAACTGCCTGTTCACCGACGGCGCCGAGCACCTGCGGCTGCGCAAGGCCGTCACCGACAGCCTCGACGCCATCGACATCCGTCAACTCGCGCGCGACGTGCGGAACATGGCGGACTTCCTGATCGACCGGTTCAGCGAGCGCGGCCGTGCCGACCTGCTGAACGAGTACGGCAAGGTGCTGCCGCTCCTGGTCTTCAACAAGCTCTTCGGCTGCTCCGCCGACATCGGCGACCGGCTCACCCGGTCGATGGCGGCCATCTTCGAGGGCCGGGACGCCCTGCGCGCCGACCGGGAACTCACCGAGTGCCTGATGGAACTGGTGGCGCTCAAGCGCCGCGACCCGGGCGAGGACCTGACCACCCGGCTGGTCCAGCACCCCGCCGGACTCAGCGACACCGAGCTCAAGGACCAGCTGGTGATGCTGATGGGCGCCGGCGTGGAGCCCGAGCGCAACCTCATCGGCAACACCGTGCTGCTGATGCTGTCGCCCGAGGGTTCCGGTCTGCTCATCGAGGAGGCGATGGAGCACGTCCTGTGGGACAACCCGCCGATCGCCAACTACGCCACCCACTTCCCCAGGCAGGACATCGACCTGGCCGGGGTGCGGCTGCCCGCGGGCAGCCCGGTGGTGATCAGCTTCGCGGGGGCGAACACCGACCCCGCGCTGACCCAGGCCCGCCGGTCCCGCAGCCAGGGCGCCCACCTGTCCTGGGGCGCCGGCCCCCACAAGTGCCCGGCCACCTCGCCCGCCCAGGTGATCGCCCTCACCGCGGTGGAGAAGCTCTTCAACGAGCTGGACGACCTGGCGCTGGACGTCCCCGTCGAGGACCTGGAATGGCGTCAGGGCCCCTTCCACCGGGCCCTCGCCTCGCTTCCCGTGCGGTTCGCCCCCTCCGCGGCGACCCGGGTGGCCACCGTGACGGGGTACCACCCGCTCCCGCCCACCGCACCCGCACCCTCCCCCCGGACCGCCGCCGCGCAGCCGGCCGCGCCGGCCCGGAAGAAGGGGTTCTGGGGCTCCTTCCTGGACGTCTTCCGGCTCTGACGAGCCACTGGCATGTGACAGGGGCAACTGCCGGGGCGGGAATGACGTCCCGTCACCCGTGGGTAGGCTCCGCCGGAATTCGCTTTCGGAACCAGTACGACCCGTACGAGGAGCAGGTGTGAGCACAGTCGCCGATCCCGCCCCCGGTGGTCCGGCCGGCTGCCCCGCCCACGCCGGCGGGCCCGGGACGCGGACGTCCGGGCCCGCACCGGCCACGCAGGGGCGGGACGGGGGGTATCCGTCCGCCGCGGCGGACGGAGAGCGTCCGGTGGACGGCAAGCGTCCGCTGGACGGGGAACGTCCGGTGGACCGGCGGGAGGTCATCCGGCTGCTGCGCCGCCTGCGCTCGTCCGAGGGGCAGCGCGACCCGCTGCCCGTCTACCGCGCGTTCCGGCAGCTGGGCGACCTGGTGCCCGCCCCCTGGGGCGGCTGGTTCGTCACCGGCTTCGACCTCGCCGGCCAGGTGCTGCGCGGGCGGGACTGGCTCGCCCCCGACATCGCGTGGCAGGAGAGGCAGCCGGACCCGGAACGCTGGCGCGCTCCCGCCACCCGGGAGATGAGCCACACCCTCTCCAGGCTCAACGCGCCCGGCCACACCACCCAGCGGCGCGCCCTGGGCAACCTCTTCGACCGCACCACCCTGGAGGCCATGCGGCCCGGGATCGAGGAGCACGTCGACGCCCTGCTCGACGGCCTGGAGAAGGCGCTGCGCGCCCACGGCGAGGCCGACTTCGCCGCTCTGGTCGCCGACCGGCTGCCGATCCGGACCGTCGGCGGCTGGCTGGGCCTCGCGGAGGAGGACCACGACCGCATCCTCGGCTTCACGCACCGCCAGGTCTTCGCCCAGGAACTGCTGCCCACCAGCAGCCAGCTCGCCGTCTCCGAGGCGGCGACCCTGGAGATGCGGGCCTACTTCACCGGGCTGCTGAGGCACCGCCGCGCCCACCTCGGCGAGGACGTCCTCTCCGGGTGGATCCGGTTCTGGGACGACGCGCACGCCGGCGACCGGGAGGCCGCCGACCGCGTCCTCTACCACCTGACGATGTTCGTGACCATCGCCTCGCTGGAGACCACCGCCACGCTGCTGTCCTCCTCGGTCGCCCTGCTGCTCGCCGACCCCGCGCGGTGGCGGTGGCTGCGGGAGCACCCCGGACACGTCGGCGACGCCGTCGAGGAGACCCTGCGGTACGACCCGCCGATCTGGCTGAACAGCCGGATCGCCGCGAAGGACACGGTCCTCGGCGGCGTGCCGGTCGGCCGGGACTCCGTCGTTCACGTGCTGTACGGGGCCGCCAACCACGATCCGCGCCGCAACCCCGACCCGGGCTCCTTCGACATCCTCCGCCGGGGCTCCCAGCTGACCTTCGGCGGCGGTGTCCACTACTGCCTGGGCGCGGCGCTGGCCCGGCTGGAGGCGACCACGCTGCTCACCCGGCTGCTGGAACGTTTCCCCACCCTGCGGGCGGCCACCGACGGGCCCGAGTACGCGCCCCGGATGGTCTTCCGCCGCATCACCTCGCTGAAAGTGACCCGAAGCTGATGACGCCCACACCCAAGACCCTGCGCGTGCGGCGCGACGGGGACGTGCTCCACATCGAGCTGAACCTGCCGGAGCGGGGCAACGCCGTCTGCGAGGCCATGCTGGACGACCTGCTCGGTGTGCTGGAGGGACAGGAGCCGTCCGTGCGGGCGGTCGTTCTCTCAGCGGCGGGGGACGACTTCTGCCTCGGCGGCGACCGGGTGGAGTTCGCCGAGCAGTTGCGGCGCGAACCCGACGGGGGCGGGATCCGGACCTCCGGGGACAAGGCCCGCCGCGTCTGCGCGGCGCTCTCCCGCAACCCCGCGGTGACCGTGGCCAAGGTGCGGGGCAGGGCGGTCGGCGCCGGATTCGCGCTGGCCCTCGCCTGCGACCTGCGGATCGGCGCGCAGGACGCCACGTTCCGGCTGCCGGAGGTGGCGCTCGGGCTGCCGGTCGCCTGGGGCGGGCTGCTGCCGCGGCTGCTCGACGAGGTCGGGACGGCCAGGGTCCGCGAGATGGTGCTCACCGGACGGCCGGTGGGGGCGGAGGAGGCCCTGCGGTGGTCCATCCTCCAGCGCGTCGCGCCGGCCCACGCACTGGACGCGGAGATCGACGCGTGGATCCGGCCCGCGCTGCGGCGGCCGCGGGGCGGCCTGCGGATGACCAAGGCGCTGCTGGAGGCCCACGGGGCGGCGACGCGGCTGGCGGACGCGTCCGTGCTGGACGGCGAACTGATGGCGGCGGCGTTGGTCGCCGCGCAGCGGGGCGCCGACGGGTAGCCCCGGCCGTCGGCCCGCCCGGAGCCCGCGCGTGGCGGTCGGTGCCTGGCGCGTGCGGCGCGGCAGCGCGCCGTTCGTTTGGGCCGGTGGTCGGCGATGCGGGGCCCGGCGGTCGGTGCTTGGCGTGTGTGGTCCGGCGGGGCCTACGACCGCACAACGCCGGTGCTCGGCCCGTGCGGAGCCCGGTGCGCGGAGTCCGGCGCGTGTGGCCCGGCGGGGGCCGTCGACCGCATGGCGTCGGTGGTCGGCCCGTGCGGAGCCCGGAGCCCGGAGCTTGGCGCGTGTCGTCCGGTGGTGCGCCGACTGCCGGCGCCGCCGGTGCGGAGTCTGGAGCCCGCGCGCGGCGGGTTGAGCCTGGCGCGGCGCGGCGCCGGCCGCTGGCGTCGGTGGTGCGCAGGCCGCTGTCCGGCCCGCGGAGACCCGAGCCCGGGGCCTGGTCGGCGGAGCTTCGCCGTAGCGGCGCGGCGGGGCCGTCGGCGGCGGAGCGCCGGTGGTCGGCGGGCCCGGAGACCGGCGCATGGGTCCGGCGGGGCCGCGTGGTCCGGTGGTGCGGCGTGGGGTGGCTGCGGTCAGCGGTTCCGGCGGGCGATGGAGGCGCTGAGGGCGGTGGCGAAGAGGCACCAGCCGGCGTACGGCGCCAGCGCCGCGGCGGCCGTCCGGTCGCCGCGCGCCACCCGGCGGACCAGGTGGAGGTTGCTCACGTCCAGCAGCAGCGCGCCCCACACGCCGTCGGCCGGGCTGCGCCGGGCGAAGAACAGCCAGGTCCAGGCCGCGTTCAGCGCCAGGTTCGCACCGAAAGCAGCGGCCAGCGCCCGCCGTTCCCGTCCCCGCGCCCGGCTCAGGGCGCGCCCCGCGCTCCACGCGATCGTCGCGTACAGCGGCGTCCACACCACCGGGAAGGCCCGTGCCGGCGGCTGCCAGGACGGTTTGTCCAGTCCGGCGTACCAGTCGTCGGACGGGCCCGCGGCCCGGGCCCCCACCCAGGCGCTCAGGCCCACGGTGGCAGTCGCGGCCGGATACGGCCACCGGTCGGACACGGCGCCTCGCGCGCCGTCGAGAACGTCACCCATGCGCGCCGGGTACCCAGCCGCACGCGATCCGACCGGGCGCGGCGTGACCGACGTCTCTCCGGTACGGGGCGCAGAGCCCAGGTGTGTGGCGTGGCGGACCGGTAACGCGTAGGGAATGAACGAGGAACAGCCCAGACTTCCCGCCCGTCAGGCGACCGGCTCACCGGGTGCCCCGGAGCGCTGGCCTGGCTCTGGCTCCTTCACGTCGTCTCCGCCCCGCACCGCAGCCAACGCCCGCGCCCTGGAACCCCGCCGGGACGGCGAGGGCAGCCTGGCCCACGTCGTGGAGACCCTCCTCGACAAGGGACTCGTCCTCAACGCCGACATCATGGTCTCGGTGGCCGGCGTCGAACTCCTCGGCATCCGGCTCCGGGCCGCCCTGGCGTCGTTCGAGACGGCGTCCCGGTACGGCCTGGAGTTCCCCGCGGGCACGGACACCGAGACCGCCGCGTGGCGGGAGGCCAAGGAGGAGAAGGAGGCCTGCCCGCAGTGCGACAAGAAGGTGCCCACCCGGCAGCTGCTGGACGAGTGGTGCCCCTGGTGCGGCTGGCGCAGCGCCCAGGCGCTGTCCCGGGCGGCCGCCGACACCGGCGGCACCGGTGACGCCCGTGACGGCCGTGACGGCGACGGGGAGCCCGAGGAGCTGGAGCGGCGGTCCCGGGCGCCGAAGGCCGAAGGCGCCCCCCGGAAGGCCACCCCCGCGCGGAAGGCCACGTCCCGGACGGCCCGCACCGCGCGCAAGACGGCCACCCGGTCCTCCGGCACCGCCTCCCGGTCGAGCGGCACCGCGCGCGACGAGCGGAAGGAGAAGGAGAAGGAGAAGGAGGAGGGGACCGAGTGACGCAGCCGCGGCCCCCGATGAAGCCGACCCGCGACCCGAGGGTCACGCTCGACGACCTGGTCGAGGTGCTGCTGAACAAGGGGGCGGTGCTCCACCTCGACCTCATCGTCGCGGTGGCGGACATCCCCCTCATCGGCGTCAGCCTGCGCGCCGCCATCGCCGGCATGGAGACGATGCTGGAGTACGGCATGCTCAACCAGTGGGACGAGTCCACCCGGGCATGGGCGGCACGCTCCGCCGGCCGCCGCGACCTCGAACTGCGCGCCGGCGAGGCGCTGGTGACCCGGATGCCCGGCGGGCACCTGCTGGAGGAGGGCGTGTACACCGGCTGGCGCCCCGGCGGCGTCCACCTCACCGACCAGCGGCTGGTGGTGCTGCGCCGCGACCCCCGCGAGGTCCTCTTCGAGGCGGGCGTGCGCGACCTGCGCACCGTGCAGCTGGAGACCGAGACCACCGTGGGGGGCGAGCAGCGCACCCGGCTGCGGGTGGCCACCCTCGACGGGCGGACCGCGCTGCTCTCCGCCGCCGACCCGCACGGCCTGCACGAGGCGCTGTCCTCGCTCAACCCGGCGCTGACCGCGCTGCCCCCCGCACCCGAGGGGACGCCGTCCGGCGCGCTGGAGGGCCACCTCTGGTACCAGGAGCCGCGCCGCAGCGGCCCGTTGTGGCGCGGCGGGAAGGGCAGGCTGGAGCCGACCGGACTGGTCTGGAAGTCGCCGCTCGACGCGCGCCCGGGACTGCTCGTGGTACCGGACGACATCCTCGGGGCGCGCGTGGAGCCCGGCCGCAGCCCCGGCGGCGACGGCCGGCTCGTCGTGCTGGAGACCGCCTCCCACGGCCCGGTCACCCTCGCGGCCGAGGAGCCGGAGCGCTGGGCCGCCGCCCTGGAGGCGATGGGCGCCCCGAACCGGGCCGGCACGGCGCACCCGCCCACCGCGCCGTCCCCGCCGGCATGAGAACGGCGACATGAGCAAGAGGCTCGCGGGCCGTACAGCAAGGCAAGGAGACGACAGCACATGGCTCTGACGGTCGACGAGAAGAGTCTCAAGCACGGGGTCCTGGCCCTGGTGCTCACCCTGGTCGAGGTGATCCAGGAGGCGCTCGAACGCCAGGCGCTGCGCCGGATGGAGGGCGGCGACCTCACCGAGGAGGAGCTCGAACGCCTCGGCGACGCCCTGCTCGAGCTGGACGAGGCGCTCGAGGAGATCAAGGAGGACCACGGCATCACCACCTCCGTGGCCGATCTCCACCGAGGCCTCGACGAGGTGGTGGACGACGTGGTGGACAAGCTGGTCAACCCGGCGCGCTGGGCGGAGGAGGCGGGCCGATGAGCGAGGGCGCCCTCTACGTCTACGCCCTGCTGCCGGACGCCCCCGGTGAACCGGCCGAGGGCGTCACCGGCCTCGACGACCGTCCGCTCCGGCTGCTCCGCGCTCCCGGCACCGGCCTGGCCGCGCTGGTGCACGACGGTCCTGCCGAGCCCTACGAGGGCGGCGACGAGGAGGTCCGCCGGTGGGTGGTCGAACAGGACCGGGCGGTCGTCGCCGTCTGGGAACGGACCGGGGCCGTGCTGCCGATGACCTTCAACGTCCTCGTCGCCCCCGGTGAGGACGCCGGCGCCGAGGACCGGCTGCGCAGCTGGCTCGGTGAACACGCGGAGGAACTGACCTCCCGCCTCCGGGAGCTGGAGGGCCGGGCCGAGCTGCGCGTGGAGCTGACGGTGGACCGCGCGGCCGCCACCGGCGACGACGAGCGGGCCCGCGCCCTGGAGGCGGAGATGCAGACCCGCTCGCCCGGCATGCGCCGCCTGCTCGCCAAGAAGCTGGAGGGACTGCGCAAGGAGGCCACCGAGCGGCTGGCGGACGGTATCCACGCCGACGTCCGCCGCCGGCTGGCCGCGGTGGTCGAGGACATCCGCGACCGCACCCGCACCGTCCGGGACCCGCGCGAGGCGGAGGTGCTGTCGGCCGCGCTGCTGGTCCCGGCCGACGGGATCGAGACCGTCGGCGCCGTCCTCGCCGACGTCCAGGACAGCCACCCCGCCGTGCGGGTGCGCTTCCTGGGGCCCTGGCCGCCGTACTCCTTCACCGAACTGACGGAACTGGCCCCGGGCCCGGCCGCCTCCATGGGCTGAGGCGCACGGACTCTCACACCGTCCGGTACGGGGGCCGGGATAGCGTTCGGGAATGAGCGACACCCCCCGCCCCGACGCCTCCCCGGTCTCCCGCGCCGACGCCCTCCGCCCCGGAGCCGGCCCCTCCGTCCGCGCCCGCGGGCTCGGCCTCGGGGCCGGCCCGTTCCCCACCGGCCCCCACAACGCGATCACCGACGTCCGCGGGGTGCGGGTGGGGCACACGACACTGAGCGAACCGCCCCGGGTGCACAGCGGGGTCACGGCGATCGTGCCGGAGCGCGTCGGCCCCGAACACCCGCTGCCGGCGGGGATGTTCGCGGGAAACGGCTACGGCAAGCTGATCGGGGCCACCCAGATCGCGGAGTTGGGCGCGATCGAGACCCCGGTGCTGCTCACCTCGACGCTCTCCGCCTTCCGGGCCGCCGACGCCCTGGTCGGATGGGCGCTGGAACAGCCGGGCCGTGAGCGGGTGCTGAGCCTCAACCCGGTGGTGGGGGAGTGCAACGACGGACTGCTCTCGGACATCCGGTCCCGCCCGGTGCGTGAGGAACACGTACGGGCGGCGCTGGACGGCGCGGCCGCCGGGCCGGTGGCCGAGGGATGCGTCGGCGCCGGTACGGGGACCACCGCACTCGGCTTCAAGGCGGGCGTCGGGACGTCGTCACGCGTGGTGCCGGTGGGGGAAGGGAACGCCGTGGTGGGGGTCCTGGTGCAGGCCAACTTCGGCGGCGTCCTGCGGGTCCGGGGACGCGAGGTGACGCCCCCCGACGTCGGGCTGCCGGCCCGGCCCCCGGTGGCGGACACCGGCTCCTGCATGGTGGTCGCGGCCACCGACGCACCGCTGGACGCACGCCAGTTGGGGCGGGTCGCGCGCCGCGCGGTGTACGCCCTGGGGCGGGTCGGCGCGTCGTTCGGTCACGGCAGCGGGGACTACGGGCTGGCCTTCGGGACGCGCCGGCCGGACCGGACGGCGGCGGACGCGGACCTGGACCCGCTGTTCAGGGCCGTGCTCGACGCCGTGGAGGAGGCCGTGCTCAACTCGCTGCTGGCCGCGACGACGGTCCGGGGACCCGGCGGCGACGTGCTGCACCCACTGCCCGGAAAGGCGCTCCTGGACCACCTGGCCGCGGCGCGGTGACGGGTGGAGGGCCCCATTCGGGGCATTGCGGGGCGAGGGACGGGTCGGCTTGACTGGACCCCGTGCGGCCCGGCCGGCCGTACGGCCGGGGGAGGGCGCCCAATGCAGAACCACACCGCACCGCGGCACGCCGTGCCGGGCAGAGGAGGGCGGCGGACCGGACTCGCCGCGCTCGTCGGCATCCTGCTGCTGATCGTCGCCGCGGGCACCGGGCTCGGCTTCACCGCCGCCGACGACGACCGCGCGGCCCCCTCGGCGGCGCGGGACCCGCTGCCGTTCGACCTGCCGGCCACCGAGCGGCTGCGCGCGAGCGACCGGCTGGTCTTCGCCCACTACTTCACGCCCTACCCGCTCTCCCTCGACAACCGCCCCGCCGACGAGGACTACTACGCCCGCAACTACCTCACCGCCGACGGCGAGAACGGCAAGCACGCCGCGTACGGCGGCCTGCTGCGCGACCGCCCGCTGCCCGTCGGGCCGCAGCAGGGCGACTGGCGGTCCGCGCACTACCGGCAGGAGGTCCGCACCGCCGTCGCCGCCGGGATCGACGGCTTCAGCGTCGACCTGCTCTCCCTCGACGGCCCCCACCGCGAGCGCGTCCAGCTGCTGATGAGCGCGGCCCGGGAGGTGGACCCGGGCTTCCGGATCATGCTGATGCCGGACATGAAGGCGCTGGACGCCGACCCGGCCACCCTCGCCCGCGCCCTCGCCGAACTCGGTGCCGCGCCCAACGCGCACCGGCTCGACGACGGCCGGCTCGTGGTCTCACCGTTCAAGGCCGAGGAGAAGACCCCCGGCTGGTGGCGCCAGGTGCTGGACACCCTGCGCACCCGGCACGACACGGGCACCGCCTTCGTCCCGGTCTTCCTGGACCTGACCTCGCACGCGGAGGCGTTCGCGCCCCTCTCGCACGGCTTCTCCACCTGGGGCAGCCGAAGCCACACCACCCTCGGTCACTACGGCGAGCACGCCGCGCTGGCCCGCGAGCACGGCAAACTGTGGATGCAGCCCGTCGCCGTCCAGGACGCCCGGCCCAACCAGGGCGTCTTCGACGAGGCGGGCAACACCGCCACGCTGCGCGGCAGCTGGAACCACGCCATCGAGGACGGCGCCGACTGGGTGCAGCTGACCACCTGGAACGACTACTCCGAGAGCACCCAGTTCGCGCCCTCGCTGCACAACGGGCACACCTACCTGGACCTGAGCTCCTACTACCTGACCCGGTTCAAGACCGGCTCCTGGCCGCGCATCGTCCGCGACACCGTCTACCTCACCCACCGGATCCAGCCGCACGACGCGCCCGCCGCCGGCCGGGCCGGGCCGATGCGGCTGCGCCCCGGCTCGGCCCCCGCCCGGGACACCGTGGAGGTGCTCACCTTCCTGGCCGGCCCCGGGGCGGTCGACGTCACCGTCGGAGACCTGCACGAGCGGTACACGGTGCCCGAGGGCGTCCGGGCCGAACTGCTGCCGCTGCGTCCGGGCCGGACCACCGCCGAGGTCACCCGTGGCGGGACGACCACGACCGAGGCCGTCACCAGGTTCGCCGTGACCGAGAAGCCCGAGGTCCAGGACCTCCAGTACTACGGGGTCACCGGGGGCCGGCCCGCCGGTCGGCCCTGACGCCGCCCCGGCGCACCCTCGTACTCCCGGGGAACCCCTCGCCGCACCCTAGAGAAATAATCATTTTGCCTAAAGGTATTAGGCAGCCTAGCCTCGGTGACGTGCGAAAGATTTCCGAGTCCGACATCCGTTCCAGCTTCGTGAACTGCTCCAAGGGTGAGGCGAAGCGCCTCGGCCTGCCCCGGGGTCTCGAGGAGACGCCGTGGGGCGACCTCGACTTCCTGGGCTGGCGCGACCCCGGCGCCCCGGACCGCGCCTACCTCGTCGCCGAGCGGGAGGGCGGCGGGCTGCTCGGCCTCTCCCTGCGGGCGGTCACCGCGGGCGCCGCACGCGGCTTCACCGCACGGTCCCTGTGCTCGCTCTGCCTGACCACCCACGTCCGCGGGGACGTGGTGCTGATGTCCGCCCGCCGCACCGGCGAGGCCGGGCGGCAGGGCAACACCGTCGGCCAGTACCTCTGCGCGGACCTGGCCTGCTCGCTGTACCTGCGGGGCAAGAAGGAGAGCTCGGCGGGGCGCGGTTTCGACGAGAGCATCGGCCTGGAGGGAAAGATCGCCCGGATGCGGGGCAACCTCGACGCGTTCCTCCGGACGGTCACC
>NZ_BBZI01000005.1:1288750-1876413 GCF_008974245.1 Streptomyces abyssomicinicus
GTCCGGCCTCCCGTCCGGCCTCCCGTCCGGCCTCCGTCCGGCCTCCCGACCGGGGGTCGTGCCGTCTCCGGTCGGCGGTGCCCGCCGCGAACGATCGCGCGGAATGGCACAGACTGGGGTATGTGTCCGACATCGTTCCCGGCGTGCCGAGCTCCCGCCGCTTCCCACCGCTCCCCAGGAGCGCGCGTGAGGCGAGGGAGTTCGTGCGGCACAGGCTCGGCGACGTCGCCCAGGAGCTGCGGGAGAACGCCGAACTGCTGGTGAGCGAGCTGGTCGCCAATGTGGTGCTGCACGCCCGGACCGACGCCGAGGTGTCGGTCCGCCGCCTCGGCGACCGGGTGGAGATCAGGGTGCGCGACGAACGCCCCCAGCTGGGGCTGCTGCCCCAGCAGAAGTTCCACCGCTTCCCGGCCACCGGGCACGGCCTCTTCGTGGTGGAGCGGCTGGCCACCCGGTTCGGTGTGGAGACCGGCGAGGACGCCAAGACGGTCTGGGTCGAGATCGGCCCGGAGGGCACCCCCAGGGAGCCCTCCGACTGGGGGAGCGCCGTCCTGTTCACCGGGGCGCGGCGTCCCGTGACCCTGATCGACCTGCCCGACTCGCTCTTCATGGCGGCCCACCAGAACCGGCGGGTGCTGCTGCGGGAGCTGAGACTCGCCGCCCTGGGCGGCGACGACCTGGGCGTGCGGCCCAAGGACCTGGCCGTCGCCGACGACGTCAACCACATGGTCGGCGCCTGGGTGGACGCCGCCCTCAGCGAGCATCCGGTCGCCGAGGCGGGCACCCGCTCCCTGACCCTGTCCGTGCCGGCGGACGCGGGCCTGTCGGTGCTGGTCCTGCGCAGGGTGCTCGACCGGGCCGAGGACGCGGCCCGCAGCGGAAGGATGCTGTCCCGGCCGGCCCTTCCCTCGGTACGGGAACTGCGGAGCTGGCTCTTCGGACAGATCGCCGGGCAGATCGCCGGCGGCCATCCGACGGCCTGGACCGTGATCCCGAGGGACCCCCGACCCGGGCCCCTGGAGATGGTGCCCTGGGACGCGGCCCAGGTACGGGCCAGCCGCACCCCCACCGTGGCGGCGGACGAGGAGAAGAGGATCGTCGCGGTGAACGCCGCGGCCGCCGCGCTGCTCGGCTGGGACCCGGACGAACTGGTGGGGCGGCGGCTCCTCACGATCGTGCCCGAGCACCTGCGGCAGCGGTACCTGGAGGCCTTCACCTCCCTGCTGACGACCGGACGCTCCCACATCCTCGGGCGATCGGTGCCCCTGCCCGCCCTGCACCGCGACGGCCGCCAGATCCCCATCCGTCTGGTCATCGAGACCCAGCACACGGCCGACGGCGCCACCATGTTCGTCGCCCATCTGATCCCCCGTGCCGGAGAGGCACCGGCCGCCGCGCCCGGCCGCGGCGCGGGCCAGGGGGACCTCCGGGCCGCACCCGGGGTCCGTCCCGCTCTCGCCCCCGTCGAGGAGCAGGCGCTCGCCCGTGGCACCCCGGTGGTCGGTGAGGCACTGGAGCGACTCGGGCTGATCGTCGACACCGGCCGGGCCATCACCGACGCCTCCGACCTCTACCAGGGGCTGCGCGAGGTCTGCCGGATCCTCACCGTACGGCTGGCCGACTGGTGCGTGGTCGATCTGTTCGCCGCGGACACCGAGGGCGAACGGGTCGGCGTGGTCCGCCGGGACCGGCACGGCCGCCCCGCCGACGGTGTCGAGGGCACCCTCCCGCCGCTCACCGAGAGCGGGCGCGGACCGCTCGCCCGGGTGCTGAGGGGAGCGCGGCCGCTGCTGCTCGGTCCGATCGGGGCCGACGAGCCGCCCGGCCAGGTCGGAAGCCCTCTCGACGCCCGGCACCGGGCCCTCTTCGACCACCTCGGCGCCGACAGCGCGGTGGTGGCCCCGCTCAGGGCCCGCCGGGAGGTGCTGGGCGCCGTCACGCTGGCCCGCACCGGCTCCGACCGGCCGTTCACCGAGGCGGACCTCACGTTCGTCGACGACCTGGCGCACGGCATCGCGGTGGGCGTGGACAACGCCCGGATGTACGCCGAGACCCGCGGCATCGCCGAGCAGCTGCAGCGGTCGCTGCTGCCGGTGCTGCCCGAACTGCCACACCTGCGGATCACCGCACGGTACGTGCCGTCATCGGTCACCGCGGAGGTGGGCGGCGACTGGTACGACTGCTTCGTGCTGCCCGGCGGCGACCTGGCGGTGACCATCGGGGACGTGGCAGGGCACGACCTGTCGGCCGCGGTCGCGATGAGCCAGCTCCGGTCCATGCTCCGGGGCATCGCGGTCGACCGGGAGGAGCCGCCCGGCGAGGTGGTGCGACGGCTGGACATCGCCAACCACACCCTCCACCGCGAGGCCACCGCCACCTGCGTGTACGGCCTGGTCGGCGGACCCGTGGAGGGACCGTGGGTGTTCCACCACTCGGCGGCCGGCCACCTGCCCCCGCTGCTGACCACCGAGGACGGGGAGACCCGCTTCCTGGAGGAGGGCACCGGACTGATGCTGGGCACCGGCATCGACATGCCGCGGCCCGCCACCCAGGTACGGCTGCCGCCCCGGTCCACGGTCCTGCTGTACACCGACGGGCTCGTCGAACGCCGGGGCGAGAGCCTGACCGACTCGCTGGCCCGGCTGCGGCGGCAGACGGCGGACCTGGCGCGGATGCCGCTGGACGTGTTCTGCGACGAACTGCTGGTCCGGCTGGGGACGGACGGCGCGGACGACATCGCCATGCTGGCGCTGCGGCCGGTCCCCCCGCCCTACTGACGGGGCGAGGACGACCGCCACGGACCCGCGGCACCGGCCATCTCGCCGATGCCGCGGCGGGCCCGCCGCACCCACCCTTCCGGACATGGACACATATCGCCCGGCGGGCGCGCGAGCCCGCTCCACGGTGCCCCGTTCCAAGGTGCCCCGCTCCGCGGTGCTCGGACTCCTGACGGTCCTGGCCACCCTGGTCGCCGTGCTGACCTCACCGCCCGCCGCCGGCACGGCGGCGGCTCCGTCCCCGACCGGCTTCCACGAGGTGACCGGCTTCGGCGTCAACCCCGGCAACCTCCGGATGTTCGCCTACGTCCCGGTGAACGCCGGACCCGGCGCACCGGTGGTGGTCCTCTTCCACGGCTGCGGCGGCTCCGCCGGCGGCCTCGACGTCGACACGGGCTGGCGCAAGTACGCGGAGGCCTACGGCTTCGCCGTCGTCCTCCCGGAACAGAAGGCGGAGAACGTCGGGTCCGGCGGGCTGGTGCCGCACACGTGCTTCAGCGCGTGGAACCCGGAGGACCGCACCCGCGCCGGGCAGGGCGAGGCGCGCTCGGTGGTGGAGATGGTGCACCACATGACGACCGCGTACGGGGCCGACCCCGACCGGGTCTACGTCACCGGCTACTCCGGCGGCGGCGCGGCGACCAACGTGATGATGGCCGCCTACCCGGACGTCTTCCGGGCCGGAGCGGTCTTCTTCGGCATGGCCTACGGCTGCGCGGACACGGAGGCCGACTACTTCGACACCGGGCTGTTCGCCCGCTGCCCCGGAGCCTTCAACACCCTGTCACCGCAGGAGTGGGGGAACAGGATCCGCGCCGCGCACCCCGGTTACGGCGGTCCGCGGCCGCGGGTGCAGATCTGGCACGGCGGCTCCGACCCGCTGATCAACAAGAACTCCCTGGAGAAGCAGCGCGACGGCTGGACCGACGTCCTCGGCGTCTCCCGGGTCCCCGCCTCCACCACCCGCCCCGCCCTCGGTGTCACCCGGCAGATCTGCGGGGCGGGACAGGTCGAGACGTACCTGATCGACCGGATGGGCCACGAGGCGCCCGTCGACCCCGGCACCGGCATCGACAAGTGCGGATCGGTGGGCCAGGGCCACGACTCCCTCTGCGGCCCCTACCACGCGGCCCGCTTCTTCGGCCTGGGCTGACCCCGCGACCGGCGTGCGCCGCGCAGCCTCCCCCGCGGCGCGGCGCACGCCGCTGCCCGGCGCCCTCAGCCGTCGTCGCGGGCCGGTTCGACCAGGGCCTCGGAGCCGATGGGGGTGAACCCGGCGGCCAGGAAGGCGCGCAGCGAGCGGGCGTTGCCCGGGGTGACGGCGGCGAAGACCGGCTCGTTCACTCGGACCAGGGTGAGTGCGTCGGCGAGCAGGGACCGGCCGTGTCCCCTGCCGTGCGCCTCCTCGGCGGAGAGCTCGACGCTCAGCTCGGTCCGCCCGGCCGGCCCCTCCGCCAGGGTGACCAGACCGCGCTCGTCGCCGAACACCCGCACGTTCCGGCGCAGTCGACGGGCGTGACGCACCCGGGGATGCTCGCGCAGGCGTTCCAGCGGGGCGAGCCGGGCCGGCCCGCCCACGCCACGGGCCACCAGCACGGCGTCGACGGTGCCGATCGTGCCGTGGGGGCCCGCCAGCGCGCGCAGGAAGTCCGGGGCGAGCGACCCGCCGAAGCCGTCGGGGCGCAGGGCGCGCACCCGGTCCGCGGGCAGCGCGGTGGCGACCACGGCGTGACCGGTGAAGGCGACCGAGCACTCCGGCCCGTGGTGCGGCCGGGGCAGCACCGTCACGGCCCCGTCGACTTGGGGGAAGCGGTCCTCGGCGGCGTCCCACAGGAGCGCCAGCAGCGGGTGAGGGGGCCGGAGGGCCTCACGGCGGGAGTCGAGGAAGGCCAGCAACTCCGCGGTGAACCGCTTCGGCTGCTCGAGGTTGGGCAGATGGCCCGCGTCCGGGACCACGGCGAGGACCGAGCCGCCGATCAGCCGGTGCGTCTCCTCCGCCTCCGCCACCGGCGTGTAGGTGTCCTCCGCGCCGACCAGCAGCAGCACGGGCACCCGGGCGTCGGCCAACGAGCTCCGGTAGTCCGGGCGTTCGGCCCGTGCCCGCAGGGCCGCGGCCGCGCCGGCCGGTGCGGTGGCGCGCATCATGCCGGTCACGTGGCGGGCGACCTCGGGCAGGGCGGTCACATGGCGGGGCGCGATCATCCGGTCCAGCACCTCGGCGGCGTACCCGTCCATGCCTTCCGCGAGCAACCGGTCGGCCAGCGTGTTCCGCAGGACGCGTCCCTCCTCGCTCTCACCGACGGGCGAGGTGTCGGCCAGCACCAGAGCGGCCGTGCGTTCCGGGTGGAGCCGGTGGAACTCCATGGCGATCTGCCCGCCCATCGACAGCCCCACCACCACCGTCCGCGCCACACCGGCATGGCGGAGCAGCGCGGCGAGGTCCTCGGCGAAGTCCCGCCACGTGGTCCGCCCCGGGGCCACGGGGCTCGCCCCGTACCCGCGCAGGTCCGGCAGGATCACCCGGTACCCGGCGGCGGCCAGCGCCTCGGCCTGCGGCCGCCACATGCTCCGGTCGAAGGGGTGCCCGTGCACCAGCAGGACGGGCACGCCGTCCACGGGACCGAGGTCGTCGTGATCGAGCGTCACCCCGGGCCGGACCACGACGGAACCGGAACGCGTCTCCCCGCGCGGCGACACGCCACCGGCGGCGTGCCCCTCCCGGCCGGCGCGCCGTCCGGGGTCCCGGAGTGCCGTTTCTCCGCCTCCTCCTCCGCTTCCGCCGCTGCCGCTGCCGCTGCCGCTTCCGCCGTCGGCGCTGCCGTCGCCGGTCCCGAACGGATCGCTCATTCCGTCTGCCCCCTGCTCGCTCCGGGCGGCCGGGGAAGGCCGCCGCCGTCATCGTCCAAGATCACACCCGCGATGCCCAACGCATTTCGGGGCCGGCCGCGCCGCCCGCACGAGGTCTACTCCGCGGAGTCGGCCGGCTCCACCGCGGTCAGCGACACCGTGCCGTCCGGCGCCACCGACCAACCGGGGTTGTGGCAGACCTCCCAACGTTGACCGTCCGGGTCGGCGAAGTAGCCGTGGTAGCCGCCGAAGGCCGCACGCTGCGCCGGCTTGAGGACCTCCGCCCCCGCCGCGGCGGCCCGCTCCATCGCCTCGTCCACCTCGGCGGGCGAGTCCACGTTCCGCGCCAGCGTGAACGGCGTGCCGGCCGTCGCCGGGTGCCCCACGTCGGCCGAGAGGTCGCTCAGCCGGAACAGGCCCAGCGCCACGCCTCCGCCGACCTGGTAGAAGACCACCTCGTCCACGTCGAGCAACGGACTCCAGCCGAGGCCCCGCGTGTAGAACCGGCGGCTCGCCCCGAGATCCCGCACCCCGAGCGTCACCAGACTCAACTGCTGTCGTGTCGTCATGACTTCACGCTAACCGCCGCCGCCGACACGGCGAGGTGGACGCGCGGCGTGCAGGGGTACCCGGTCGCCGGCCCCGGGCGCCGGCCCCCGGGCGTGAGGGGCCCCGGGCGCGAGGGCGCTCGTGTGCGAGGCGTGAGGGCGGCCGACGACGGGAAGGGCGGCGGGATGTTCGCGCAGTTCACCGAGACCACCATCGACACCGGCGAGGCCTCGGTCTTCCTCCGGCAGGGCGGACAGGGCCCGCCCGTGCTGCTCCTCCACGGGCATCCCCGCACCTCGGCCACCTGGCACCGGGTGGCGCCGCTCCTCGTGGAGCGCGGCTTCACCGTCGTCTGCCCCGACCTGCGCGGTTACGGCCGTTCCCGGGGCCCGGCTCCCACCCCCGACCACGGCGCCCACTCCAAGCGGGCCATGGCCGGTGACCTCCTGTTCGCCATGCGGGAGTTGGGGCACCGGCGGTTCCAGGTGGCCGGACACGACCGCGGTTCGCTGGTCGCGCTGAGGCTCGCCCTCGACCACCCGGAGGCGGTCACCCGGGTGGCGCTGACGGACTGCCTGCCCGTCTCCGAGCACCTGGCCCGTGCCGGGGCGGAGTTCGCCACCCGGTGGTGGCACTGGTTCTTCTTCGCCCAGCCCAGGATCCCCGAACGCGTCATCGGTGCCGACCCCGACAGCTGGTACCGGGGCGACCCCGAGGCCATGGGGCAGGAGAACCACGCCGAGCGGCTGGAGGCGGTGCGTCGGCCGGAGGTCGTCCGCGCCATGCTGGAGGACTACCGTGCCGGGCTCACCGTCGACCGGGCACACGAGGAGGCCGACCGGGCGGCGGGGCGGCGCGTGCGCTGCCCCGCGCTGATCCTCTGGTCGCTGCGCGACGACCTCGTGGAGCTCCACGGCGACCCGCTGGAGATCTGGCGGGGCTGGGCGGACGACGTCCGGGGCCACGGGATCGACTCCGGCCATCATGTCGCCGAGGAGGCCCCCGAAGCACTGGCGGCCGCCCTCGGCGACTTCTTCGCGGGGAGCGCCGGGGCCCGGGACCACTGACCGGGGCCCGGGTCACCCCGGCGGCGCGTCACGGGTGGGCGCCCTCGCCCCCCGTGTGCAGGTGCGCCCGCTCCCCGTTGTGGTCCAGGACGGTCAGCAGTTCGACCGGACCCTCGTGCGCCCTGATGGCGTGCGGCGTCATGGTCGAGAACTCGGCCGCGTCGCCCGCCTGGACGAGCACCGTCCGGTCGCCCAGGTGCAGGCGGGCCGTGCCGGAGAGCACCGTGAACCACTCGTGGCCGGGGTGCACCTTCAGGCTCTCCGCGGTGAACGGGAGAGCCGGGGTGATGCGCATCTTGGCCACCGTCACCCCGTGGACCGAGGCCTCCCGGGAGAGCAGCCAGACGGTCGTCCCCGGGGTGTGCGAGGGCTGGGGGCGGATCACCACGTCCTCGTCGTGCGGCGACTCGACGAGCTGGTCCAGCGTGGTGTCCAGCGCCCGGGCGATGGGGACGAGCTGGTCCAGCGAGATCCGGCGGTGACCGGTCTCGATCCGGCTCAGGCTGGAGGGGCTGAGGTGGGCCCGGGCCGCAAGGGCGTCGAGGGACCAGCCCCGGGCGTGCCGAAGGCTCCGGATCCGCTGCCTGATCAGACCGTCCAGGTCGACTTCTTGCGTCATGCGCAAGAGTGTATGCCTCCGGGGCAGGAGTCGCCTTACGGTGGGGAACATGACGCACCACCCCGCACCCAGCCACCGTCACGGCCCTGGCCACGGCCCCGGCCACAGCCCCCATGCTCACCCGGAAGGCGGCACCCGGCACGACGAGCACCGCCACGGTCACGACCCACGCCATGGCGACGGCCACGGCAACCACCACGGCGGTGACACCGCGCACGCCCGGCTGCTGGAGCTGGAGGCCACCACCTTCGCCCCCGCGCTCGAGGAGGCCCTCGACCGCGCCGCGACCGCCCTCGGTCCCGCCGCCCCCCGGCACGTCGCCGACCTGGGCTCCGGCCCCGGCGTCGGGACCCTGGCGCTGGCCCGTCGCTTCCCCGCCGCACAGGTCACCGCCGTCGACCACTCGCCCGTGATGCTCGACCGGGTCCTGGCCGCCGCCAGGGACGCGGGCCTGGCCGACCGGGTGCGGACCGCGGAGGCCGACCTCGACGCCGGACTCCCCGACCTCGGCCCGCTCGACGTCGTCTGGGCCTCCTCCTCGCTGCACCACGTGGCCGACCCCGCCGCCCTCCTCGGCCGGCTGCACGGGGCCCTCGCGCCGGGCGGCCTGCTGGTCGTCGTCGAGTCGGACGGGATGCCGCGCTTCCTCCCCGAGGACGCCGGAGCGGGCCGCCCCGGCCTGGAGGACCGCTGCCGGGAGGTGGCGGCCCGGGCCGGGTGGAACGCCTACCCCGACTGGCGGGACGACCTGGAGCGGGCCGGGTTCGGGCCCGTGGACCGATGGACCCGCACCGCCGAGGGTGTTCCGGGCCGGCAGGCGGCCCACTACGCCCATCTGGTGCTCGGCCGGCTCCGCGGCGCGCTGGAAGGCCGGCTGGCCCCGGAGGACCTCGCCGCCCTCGACCGGCTCCTCGACCCCGAGGACCCCGCCTTCGTCGGCCGCCGCCACGACATCGTCCCCCGCTCCGTCCGCACCGTGTGGGCCGCGCGCCGTCCCTGACACCGCCCCGCACCGGCTCCCGCACCGGCTCCCGTCCCGAGGAGGACCTCATGAGCACCACCGAGTCACCGGACCCCGCCAACCCCACCGACCCCACCGACCCCGCCGGCGTCGCGGACGCCGCCACTGCCGACGTCCTGGTCGTCGGCGGAGGCCCCGCCGGACTGAGCGCGGCCGTCGCCCTGTCCCGCTCCCTGCGCCGGGTGATCGTGGTCGACGCGGGCCACCCCAGGAACGCTCCGGCCGACGGCGCCCACAACGTGCTGGGCCAGGAGGGCGTACCGCCTCTGGAACTGCTGGCGGCGGGCCGTCGCGAGGCCGAGGGGTACGGCGCGCGATTCCTGGACGACCGCGCCGTCACGGCCCGGCGCGCGGACGACGGTTTCCAGGTCACCCTGGCTACGGGCGGCGTGGTCCGCGCCCGGCGCCTGCTGCTGGCGACCGGACTCGCCGACGGGCTGCCCGACCTGCCGGGTGTGCGCGAGCACTGGGGCCGCAGCGTGCTGCACTGCCCCTACTGCCACGGCTGGGAGGTCCGCGGCCGCCGGATCGCCGTGCTCGGCACCGGGCCGCACGCCACCCATCAGGCGCAGATGTTCCGGCAGCTCAGTGAGGACGTGACGCTGCTGCGGCACACCATGCCGGCACCCGACGAGGACACCCTCGAACAGCTCTCCGCGCGCGGCATCGCCGTCGTGGACGGTCCGGTGGCCCGGCTGCTCGACGGCGAGGACGGCGCGCTGCGGGCCGTGCTGCTCGAGGACGGGACCGAACTCCCGGCGGACGCCGTGGTGGTGGGACCCCGCTTCGTGGCCCGCGCCGAGCTCTACGAACAGCTGGGCGGCAGCCGTACGGACCATCCGCTCGGGTCCCACATCGCCGTCGACGCCCAGGGGCGCACCGGGATCGACGGCGTCTGGGCGGCGGGCAACACCGCGGACCTCGCGGCCATGGTGACCGTCGCCTCCGCAGCCGGACTCATGGCGGGGGCGGCCCTCAACGCCGACCTGATCGCCGAGGAGACCGCGGCGGCGGTCCGCGCCGCCCGCGCGGGATGAGGCGTCACGGCCCGGCGGTCGTCACCGCCCCGGAACCGGAGCCCACGGCGGCGGCGTCGGACCGATGACGGAGACCACCGAGGAACGGAGAGAACGATCCCTGGTTCACAGCACCTCACCACCTCCCGACGCGCCCTCCTGACGGCCGGCGCGGCCACCGCCGTGACCCTGCTGGCCGCCGGGCCGGCGGCCGCGCACGAGGCGCCCGGCGCCGTGACACGCCTGCGCGAGCTGGAGGAGCGGCACGGCGCCCGCGTGGGCGTCCACGCGCGGAACATGGCCACCGGGACGACCGTCCGGCACCGTGCCGACGAGCGGTTCCCCATCCTGTCGGTCTTCAAGACGCTGGCGGCGGCCGCCGTGCTGCGCGACCGGGACACCGACGGCGGGTTCCTCGACCGGCGCATCCGCTACACCAAGGCGCAGCTGGTCGAGAACTCCGACATCTGCGAGGCCAACCTGGCCACCGGGATGACCATCCGGGAACTGTGCGCCGCGGCCATCCAGTGGAGCGACAACACGGCCGGCAACCTGCTGCTGCGGGAGATCGGCGGACCCCACGGCATCACCCGCTTCGCCCGCTCGCTCGGTGACCCGGTGACCCGGCTCGACCGGTGGGAGACGGAGCTCAACTCCGGCGAACCCTGGCGCGAGACCGACACCACCTCGCCGGCGGCCATCGCCGCGACCTACGCCCGGCTCGTGCTCGGCGGCGCCCTGGAGCGGCCCGACCGGGAGCTGCTCACCTCCTGGCTCCTGGGCAACCGGACCGGGAAGACGCGGCTGAGGGCAGGACTGCCGCCGGAGTGGACCATCGCCGACAAGACGGGCGCCGCCGACACCTACGGCTCGCTCAACGACGTCGGCGTCGTGTGGACCGAGGACGGCACTCCGCTGGTGATGGCCGTGCTGACCACCAAGCCCGAGCGGGACGCGCCCCGCTCGGACATCCTGCTCGAGGACGTGGCACGGGTCCTGGTGGACGCCCTGCGCTGACCCCCGCGGACGTGCGGGGCCCCGCCGGGCATCGCCCGTCCGGCGGCGCGCACGCGCGCCCCGGACGGGGCGGCGGCAGACTGGTCGGCATGGACAGCCCGCCGTCGCCCGGAGCGCCTCGATCCCGGAGGTTCGACGGGCGGCGGCCGGACAGCGTCCCCGCCGCCCGTGCGTTCGTGCGGTCGGTCCTCGCCGCGACGGACCTGCCGCGGGAGACCCTCGAGACCGCCCAGTTGCTGGTCAGCGAGCTGGCGACCAACAGCTTCCTGCATGCCCGCACCGAGACCGAGGTGACGGTCCACGTCGACGGGAACCGCGTCCGCGTCGAGGTCGCCGACCGCCGGCCCGGCCTGATGCCGCTGCCCCGCGAGTGCCCTCCCAACGCCGGCACCGGCCGGGGCCTCGGCGTGGTCGCCGGACTCGCCGACCGGCACGGCGCCGACCAGGGTCGTGAGGAGAAGCGGGTCTGGTTCGAACTGCTGCGGCAGAACGGAATCCCGGGAACGCCCTCCCACTGGGCCCCGCCCCGCCCGCTCACCGACGGCGACACCGTTCCCGTGGTGCTGATCGACCTGCCCGGAGCGCTGCACATCACCTCCCAGCAGCACCGGCACGCCGTCCTGCGCGAACTCGCCCTCGCCGGAGCCCTCGGCGACCGGCTGGGCGTCGACCCGGAGGACCTGCTCACCGCGCACGACACCAGCAACCTGCTCAGCGCCGCCATGCTCGCCGCCCTGGGAGAACGGCACGGCACCGCCGAGATCCGCACCGTCACCCTCTCCCTCCCCGCGGGCATCGGACCCGCCGTCACGCTGCTGCGCCGGGTCCTGGAGACCGCGGAGGAGGCGAGCCGCGACGAACTGCTGCTCACCCGGCCCGGTCTCCCGCAGAGCCAGGCGTTGCAGGACTGGTTGTTCGACCAGATCACCGGACAGTTCGACGGCGCCCTGCCGACCGCCTGGACCATGGTGCCGCGCGACCCCTCCGCCAGCCCGCTGGACCTGATGCCCTGGGACAAGGAGGAGGTCCACACCAGCCGTCTGCCCACCGTCGTCGTCGACGACGACAACCTGATCGTCGCCGCCAACGTGCCCGCCGCGGATCTCCTCGGCTGGGACTCCGACGACCTCGTCGGCAGGTCCCTGACCGAACTGATTCCCGAACACCTGAGACAACGCCACCTGGCCGCCTTCCACTCCCTGCTGCTGACCGGACAGCCCCGCATCCTCGGGCGGGCCGTGCCGCTCCCCGCGCTCCACCGCGACGGTCACCTGGTGCCGGTCCGGCTGCTGATCCAGGCCCAGGAGATGTCCGACGGCCACACCGTGTTTATCGGCCAGATGGTGCCCCGCTCCACCACCTTCGGACCGGAGCCCCGCCCCTCCCACCGCAGGCCGGTCGTCCGGCCCACCGGCCTTCCCGAACGCCCGGCCCCGCCGCACCGGCTCCCCCCGGAGGAGTCGCCGGAGCTCCCGCGGTTCGGACGCCGTCCGGTGGCGGCCGCGGCCGCCATGGCCGCCATGGACCGGCTCAGCCTGCTCGCCGACATCGGCCGCGAACTCGCCGACGCCTCCGAACTCGGACCGGGCCTGCACGCCGTCTCCGCACACCTGGTCAGGCGCCTGGCCGACTGGTGCGTCATCGACCTCCTCGACGGCGACTCGGTGGAACGCGTGGGCGTCATGCACCGCGACCCCCGCAGGATCGCGCCCGGCGGGCTCGAGGGCCGTCTGCCGCCCATCTCGGAGAGCGCGCGCGGCCCCCTCGCCCGTACCCTGCGCGGCGCCGGTCCCCTGCTGCTCGGCGGAGGCGTCCCGCCCCACTCCGGGGAGTGCGGCCTGGACTCCGGCTACCGGTCGCTCTTCGAGCGGTTCGGCGCCACCAGTGCCGTCGTCGCCCCGTTGCGCGCCCGCCGTCAGATCTTCGGCGCCCTCACCCTCGCCCGTGAGGACGCCGCGCACCCCTTCGTCGAGGACGACCTCGCCTTCATCGACGACCTGGTGCGCTCCGTCGCCCTCGCCGTCGAGAACCAGCGCCTCTTCGACGGAACCCGGTACGTCGCCGAACGGCTCCAGCGCGACCTGCTGCCCGTGCTGCCGCGGGTGCCCGGGCTGGAGATCGACGCGAGCTACGCGACGTCCTCCGTCACCACCCAGATCGGCGGCGACTGGTACGACTGCTTCCGCCTGCCCGACGGGGACACCGCCCTGATCATCGGTGACATCGCCGGACACGACCTGGAAGCGGCGATCACCATGAGCCAGCTGCGCAGCATGCTGCGGGGCATCGCCCTCGACCGGCAGGAGCCGGCCGAGGAGGTGCTGAGCCGCCTGGACATGGCGGACCGGAGCCTGCGGTCGGCGACCACCGCCACCTGCGTGTACGGAAGGATGGCCGAACCCTCGCCGGGGGAGTGGGAGTTCCACTTCTCCTCCGCCGGGCACCTGCCTCCCCTCCTGGTGGACCCCGACCGGGGGGCGCGCCTGCTCGAGGGCGGCTCCGGGGTGATGCTCGGCACGGGCCACGACCTGCGCCGCAAGGGGGCCTCGGTGCCGATTCCCCACGGGGCGACGCTGCTGCTCTTCACCGACGGCCTGATCGAGCGGCGGGGCGAGGACCTCGACGATTCCCTGCGGCGGCTCCAGGAACAGGCGGCCTCCCTGGCCCGCGAGCCGCTGGGCACCCTCTGCGACGAACTCCTGATCCGCCTGGGAGCGGACGCCACCGACGACATCGCCCTGCTGGCCGTGCGGCCGGGCCACACGGACGACACCGGACCGGACGGGGATTGACCGCGCCCGGGGCGGTTACTCCGCCCTCATGAACACCCCGAACACCACACCCGCTCCCGGAGAACCCGGCAGTCGCCGGCCCGTCGCCCTGGTGACCGGTGCCTCCCGCGGCATCGGCTTCGAACTCGCCCGCCAGTTCGCCGAGCACGGCTACGACCTGCTGATCAACGCCGAGGACGCCGCCGTCGAGGCCGCCGCCGGCCGCCTCAGGGAGACCGGCGCCGACGTGCGCACGGTCCGCGCCGACCTCCGCGACCCGGAGGGAGTCGCCCGGGTGGCCGCCGCCGCGGGCGAGTTCGCCGTGGACGTCGCGGCGCTCAACGCCGGAGTCGGCCGGGGCGGAGCCTTCGTGGACACCGATCCGGACGACGACCGCGAGGTCATCGACCTCAACGTCACCTCCACGGTGCTGCTCGCCAAGCCGCTGCTGCGGCGGATGCTGGAGCGGGGCGAGGGGCGGATGCTCCTCACCTCGTCGATCGCCTCCCTGTCGCCCGGCTCCTTCCAGTCCGTCTACAACGCGTCGAAGTCCTTCGTGCAGTCCTTCGCCCAGGCGCTCCAGGAGGAACTGAAGGACACCGGCGTGACCGTCACCTCCTTCATGCCCGGCCCCACCGACACCGACTTCTTCCGCCGGGCGGGCATGGAGGACACCAGGATCGGGGCCATGGAGAAGGACGACCCCGCCGAGGTGGCCCGCCAGGCGTTCGAGGCCGTCACCAAGGGCCGCAGGAAGCTGGTCACGGGCTCGGCGCAGACCAAGGCCCAGGGGACGGTGCAGAAGGCCCTGCCGGACAAGGTGAAGGGCCTGTTCCACCGGAAGATGGCGGAGCCGGGGACGGCCGGGGACGAGTAGTCCCGGCCGTCCCCGGCTCCGCCCCGGGCTCACCGGCTCACCGGCTCACCGGCTCATCGGCTCACCGGCTCATCGGCTCACCGGCTCATCGGCTCACCCGCTCGTCGGCCCGCGCGGGTCCCGGCGGGCACGTCGGCGTTCAGGAACGCCGCCCGCCCAGGGCCGCCTCGACGTCGGCGAGGTCGACGAACTTGAAGCCGGTCGCCTCCCGGTCGGAGTCCTCGGGGGAGACGTGACCGTCCTGCACCACCAGCAGCCCGTCCGGATACCGGCTGCCCAGCGGGGCGTCGAGGACGGCCGCGCCGTCGCACTCCTGCGCGCCGTCCAGCTCCTCGGACGCCGCCACCACCCGGAAACCGCCCGCGTAACGGCCGCGCTCGTACACGGCGAAGGTGTCGTCGCCCTGACTGGACGCGAGCAGCCGGACCGCACCGCCCGCACCACCGGGCAGCAGCGTCAGGCCCTCGACGTCGGCCGCGAGGCGGGTGCCGCCGAAACCGGGGTCCGCGCCGGCCGGGACGCACTCGTCGCTCTCCGCGTCGTAGCCGGCCGGCACGCCGAACTCCCGCACTCTGTCTAGCAGTTCCGGTGTTCCCCGCAGATCGGCGGAGAGCCGCCAGATGCCCACGTCCTCCTGGCCGGCGTACAGCGTGCCGGCTTGGGGGTCCACCACCATGCCCTCGACCTGGGGCAGTTCGCCCGGCTCCCCGCACGGCGACCAGGAACCACCGTCGGGCAGGCGGAAGGCGGAGGGCAGCGCGACGGTCCGCACCGTGCGGTAGGTGACCGTTCCGGCCGCCGTGGCACTCAGCTCCAGCAGCGCCACCTCCGTGGTCCCCGCCCGGCTGACCACGGCGTAGGAACGGCCGGTGCGGCGGTCGGTGTACGTGGCCAGACCGTAGGCGGTGCGTTCCTCGTTCACCTCCTCCTGCGAGGCGGTGAAGATCCGCGGAGCCCGCGCGTCGGTGACGTCGGTCAGCGGGGCGCCGGCGCCCCCGCCGCCGTCGATCCGGTAGAAGCGCAGCCGGTCGGTGCCGCGGTCGGTGGTCACGGCGACGTCCGCCCGGCCTTCGGCCAGCCGCAGACCGTGCAGCAGGTCCACGTTGTTGAACCGGCCCGGAGCGTCACCGGGACCCGGAGCCGGGGGAGCGGCGACGGCCTGCACCTGCCGGGCGTCGAGGTCGTAGACGCGCAGTCCGCCCTCCTTCACCGCGGCGATCACCAGGCTGCGGTCGGGGTCGGCCGCGTTCCGCCAGATCGCCGGGTCGTCGGCGTCGGCGTTTCCGCCCTCCTCGTCGTCGAAGACCGCGGCGGTCTCCGAGCGGGGCGTGACACCGGGGAGTTCACCGTGGAACCGGCCAAAGGCCCCGGCCGGCGGAGCGGCGGCCAGCGTGCCGGCCACCACCGCCACGGCGGCGGCCAGCGCGGCGGCGGGCAGGATGCGCGGTCTGCTGATACGGGTCTTCACCACGGGCTCCCGGATGACTGCGATCGACGTCTGGAGTCGGACAGCCGGAGCGTGCCCGGTCACCGTGGGCGGGGAGAGACCGCGATCCGGCCGGAGTACGACGGCCGGGTGAACGCCGGGGGTCAGGGAAGGCGGCGGACCAGGCGGAGGAAGGCGTCCCACGCGACCGGGCCGTACGTGAGCGGCGTGCGGCTCACGTCCTTCGAGTCCCGCACGCGCACGGCGTGGCCGAGCGGAGCGACCTCCACGCAGTTGTCCCCGCCGCTTCCGCTGTAGCTGCTCCGCACCCAGGAGAGTTCGGCGCTCATGGTGCCCCTCGCATCCGCTTCAACCGGTCGGCCGTATCGGCACGGTTCAGTGCCTGGGACCGCATCCTTCCATAGCGGTGCTGCATGGCGCTGACCAGCTCGCGCGACGTGAACAGCATGCTGCTGTCATGGCCCTCCACGTAGCCGATCCACTCGTGCGACGGAGTCTCGGCCAGGTACATCTGACCGTCCACACCCGCGTGGTCCTCCTGACGGAGGGGCATCAGCAGGATCTCCACGTTGCGGCGCCCACCCTGCGCGAGCAGGTTGTCGATGAGTTCCACGGTCACCGCCGGTCCGCCGAGGCGGCGTTCGAGCACCGCCTGCTCCACGATGAACGAGAACGTGGTGTTCGGACGCTCGGCCAGGAGGCGCTGGCGATCCAGGCGCGCTGCCACCTGCTGCGCCAACTGCTCCTCCGACAGCGGCGGCAGGCGGCGTTCGAAGATGGCGCGGATGTATCCCTCTGGCTGCAACAGCCCGGGAACCGCACGGCACTCGTAGGCGAAGAGGCACACCGCCTCCTCCTCGATCGCCGCCCAGTGCTGGAACCAGGAGGCGAGCCCTGGGCGCCGGTCGAGGCTGCGCGCGGCGGCCCGCAGGACCTTGCCCGCCGTCGCCCCCAGCGCGTCCTCCGCACGGCCGGACAGATCCTGCGGCGGATACCGCTTCCCCTGCTCGATCTTGGCGATGTACACGGCCGAGTAGCCCACCAGGGAGGCGAACTCCTCCTGCGTGCACCCGCCTTCCTCGCGCAACGCCTTCAGGACCGCGCCGAAGGTCTTGAGGCCGTCGGAGGCCTCGGGCCGCCTGCTCACGGCGTCGCCGCCGCGTTCCGCTGTCACCCCGTCATGCTCACGCATCGTCACCGGCCGCGTCCAAGGAACCGGCTGATACAACCCTTCCTGTATCAGCGCCGTACCTGGCACGCCGCGCACGGCGGGCCAACGCTGGGGCCATGACCGTTCCACCGGCCGAAGAGGTCGTGACCGTGCGTGTTTTCGTCCAGCGCCTCTCCTCGACGCGTCGCGGCGCGCGGCTCGCGCGCAGGCTCGCCGTGCACCAGCTCGACGCCTGGGGCGTGTCCTACGACAGCGAGGCCTCGCAGGCCGTGACGCTGGTGGTCGCCGAACTCGCCGCGAACGCGGTGCTCCACGGCCGGGTGCCCGGACGGGACTTCGAGCTGCGGATGGTGCACGACGTGTCCGCCGCCCGGCTCCGTGTGGAGCTGTCCGACACCCACCCGGCCCTGCCGCGGCCGGAGCGCCGTGGCCCGCTGGACGAGGCAGGGCGGGGGCTGCGGCTGGTGGAGGTGCTCGCCCGCCGGTGGGGCGTGCGGGAGCGGCAGGGGCCCGGCAAGACGGTGTGGGCGGAGATCGACCTGCCGGGCGGCGCCCGGCAGACGCCGCCTGAGCCCGGGGTCAGGAGCCGAGTTCGGCCTTCAGCCAGGACCGGATCCCCGGGGTCGCCTCGTCCGTGATGTCGCGGAAACCGTCGTGCTTGGTCAGGTACTTGGCCACGTACGGGCAGATCGGGACGAGGTGCATCCCGCTGCTCCGCACGTGGTTGAGCGCCTCGCGGACCAGGACCGAGGCCAGGCCGCGGCCGGCGTAGGCGTCCTCGACCACCGTGTGGAAGAAGACCCGCTGGGCGCCGTGGTCCCGGAACTCGGTGAAGCCCGCGACCGCGCCCTCCACCAGGATCTCGTAGCGGTGGGCCTCGGCGGCGAGACGGACCTGGGTGGTCTCGTCGGGGGCGGGCGGGGTCTGGGGCACCGGGTTCCTCCGCGGCTGGAGACGGATGTTGGGCAGGGTGGGCGCGGGCAGCCGGTCGCCGGGGTAGCCCTCGACGACGCCGAACCGGTCGGAGTGCGCCTCCCACGCGGTCCGGGCCTCGGCGATCTCGTCGTGCGAACGGCCCACGAAATTCCACCACATGACGATCTCCTCGCCGAACGGCGGTCCGCCCAGCAGGATCACCCTGGCGGACTCGTCGGCGCTCGGATTGGCGATGTCGACGGTGGCGTGGCCCGGCGCCAGGTAGCCGAGTTCCGCGGGCGCGAGCCGGTTCCCGCCGGGGAAGGTCAGCGCCCCGGTGTCCAGCAGCAGACCGTGCTCGTAGGTCTCGTCCACCGGGAGGCTGACGGTGGCGCCGGGGGCCAGGATCAGTTCGGCGCCCAGCAGGGGGGTGAAGGTGGGGACCGGTGACACCGAACCGAGCAGCGCACCAAGGAAGACGCGGGCCTCGCCCGCACCGCCGGGCAGCGCCACGGGCTCGGGCACGTGGTGGCGGAAGTCGCGTGGCGCGTCGCGGTGTTCGGCCGGCAGCGCCACCCAGAGCTGCACGCCGTGCAGGACCGTGGTCGACGGCGTGGACACCTCGGTGTGGGCGATGCCGTGCCCGCCGGTCATCAGGTTGATCTCGCCGGGGCGGACCATGGCGTGGCTGCCCAGACTGTCACGGTGCTCGATCTCACCGGTGAACAGCCAGCTCACCGTCTGGAGTCCGATGTGCGGGTGAGGGGCGACGTCCATGCCGCCGGTCTCGGCGACGTCGTCCGGGCCGTAGTGGTCGGCGAAGCACCAGGCGCCGATCAGCGAGCGGGCCCGCTGCGGCAGCGTGCGCCGCACGGTCATCGCACGCGGCCCGCCCAGCGGCACCGAGCGCGGGGTCAGGATCTCCACCGGGGCGGAGGACCCCGGTGAGGACGTGCACAGCACCTCCGGGGGGTGCACCTCGGTGTTGCTCATCTGCCCCGCCTCGCTTCCGCCCGGTGATCTTCGTGTCCGGCGCCCATCGTATGCCCGGCCCGGCTGGCGGACGGGGCCAGGCTCCCGGACGCTGTGCGGGACACCACGCGTGAGGAGCACCCCCATGACCAGCACCGTCACGGCCGCGGACCCCGGACGGCCGGCCCTGCGCCCGGCGGGCACCGGGCGACGCGGGCTGGTCACCGCTGCCGTGACCGGTGCGTTGGCGGGGCTGACGCTGCCCGTGGGCGTGGCCGGGGGCGCGGTAAGCCCGCGCCCGGCCACGCCCACGGGCGGCGAGACCCGCCACGAGCGGCTGATGCGGCTCGCGATCGAGCAGGGACGGCGCAACCCGTTCTACCCGTTCGGCGCCGTGGTCGCGGACGCGCGCTCGGGTGACCTGCTGGCCGCGGCGGTCAACGACGCGGCGGCCGACCCGACCCTGCACGGGGAGATCGCGGCGATGCGCGCCTACCTGGCCCGCCACGGGAACGGCGGGTGGGACGCCGTCGCCCTCTACAGCACCGGCGAACCCTGCGCGATGTGCATGGCGGCGATGGCCTGGGCGGGCGTGGCCCAGGTGGTCTGGGGCAGCTCGATCCCCACCCTGCGCCGCACCGGCATCCCGCAGATCTCCCTGCGCGCCCACGAGGTGGCCCGGTCCTCGGGCACCTTCCACCGGCCCGGGCTGCTGCTCGGCGGCGTCCTCGAGGCCGAGACGGACGCGCTCTTCGAGGAGGCCCGGCGCCGCCGCGAGACAGCGGCGCGGCGCTGACCTCCCCACTCCACAAGGCCTCGGCCGGCCCGGGAACCTCCGGGCCGGTGCCGGATCGGGGGGTTCCGGGGATCTCGTCCCGTCAGCCCTCCGCGGCCAGGCACCGGTGCACCAGCTCGAGGGCACGTCTCGTCACGGCCTCGAGAGGAGCGCCGTGCTCGACGGAGGACAGTGCGGAGTGCAGCATGCCCGCGATCATGTCCGCGGTGAGTTCGGGGTCGGGCACGCCGATCTCCGCCACGGCGGCCCGGAAGGGGGCGACCTGCCGCAGGTGGAGCTCCATCAGCCGTTCCTGGCAGGCGGGATGGAGCTCCGCGCCCATGAGCGCGGCGGCGGGCCGGTGGGCGCCCTCCGCGCCCAGTCGCAGACTTTCCCTGAAGTAGGCCTCCACGCGTTCCACCGGACCGGTCGCGTCCGCCATCGCACGGGCGAGGGCCTCGTCGGACCGGCGGAAGGCCTCCTCGACGATGGTCGCCAGGAGGGCCGCCGACGAGTCGAAGTACTGGTACACGCTGGAGCGGGCCAGGCCCGCGCGGGCGCCGACCGCCGCGGGGGTCACGGCGGCGGCGCCCTCGCTCACCAGGATGTCGATGGCTGCCTGGATCAGCGCCTCGCGCTGGCGGGCGCGGTGCTCGGCGACGGTGGCGGCGTTGATCTTGGGCATGCGGGCGGACTCCGGGATGGTGAACGGTCCGGATCTCGCGAGACGGCCCGCCGCCCCGGTCAGGACAGGCGGCCGTCGACCATCTCGTACACCCGGTCGGCATGGTCCATTATCGCCAGGTCGTGGGTGACCATGACCGTCGCCGTCCCGTGCTCGCGGGTCTGTTCGGCGATCAGCCGCACGGCCTCGGCCGAACGGGCCCGGTCCAGCGCCGAGGTGGGTTCGTCGACCAGGAGCACCGCGGGGGAGGTCGTCAGCGCGCGCGCCAGGCCCGCGCGCTGACGCTCGCCCCCGGAGAGCTGGTGCGGCCGGGAGCCGGCGCGGTGCGAGAGGCCGACCGCCTCGATGAGCTCGTCCGCCCGTGCACGGGCCGCCGCGTCGAGCCGCCCGTCGATGTGCAGCGGCAGCAGCAGTTGTTCCCGCACGGTCAGCGAACTCAGCAGGTTCGACTGCTGGAAGACGAAGCCGATGTGCCGGCGGCGTGCCTCGGTGCGCCGTTTGTCCGGGAGGGCCGTCAGCTCGGCGCCGGCCACGGCGACGGTCCCGGACGAGGGCCTCTGCAGACCGCCGGCGACGGCGAGGAGACTGGACTTGCCCGAGCCGGAGGGGCCGACGACGGCGGCGAACTCCCCGGGGGCGACCCACAGGGTCACGTGGTCGAGGGCGGTGACGGCCGTGTCGCCGTCGCCGTGGACCAGCGTGACGTCGAGCAGGCGCAGGCCGGCGGCCGTGGCGTCCGGAGCAGCGGTGGCGTCGGGGGCGGGGACGGTCATCGGGTGGCTCCCAGGGCGATCAGAGGGTCGACGGCGGTGATGCGGCGTACAGCGACGGCGGCGCCCGCGGCTCCGAGGCCGATCAGGAGCCCGGCGGAGGTGGCGACGGCGGAGGCGGAGAGGGAGAACGGCGCCTTGCCGGTCATCGCGCTTCCCAGGGCCAGTCCGACGGCCGTGCCCGCCGCCGTGGCGGTCACCAGGACCACGACGACCTGGGCGAGGGCGTCGCGCAGGATGTACCGCGTGGGCGCGCCGAGCGCCTTCAGCAGGGCGATCTCGGCCTTGCGCTGCACGGTCCACACGGTGAAGAACGCACCGATGACGAGCGCCGAGATGGCGTACAGGAAGCCCTTGATCAACGCCATGGTGCTCGACTCCGCCGCGTAGCCGGGTGAGGCGTCGAAGGCCGTCTCCTTGGTGTCGGCGCGCGTGCCGGTCGCCTTCTGCACCGCGGTCACGTCGGCGTCCGGCTCCAGGGTCAGCGCCACGGCGGTGGCCTGCTCGCCCGCGGCCTCGGGAAGTTCCCCGGGCAGGCCGTAGTGCAGGTGGCGCCAGGTGCCGAGGTCCGCGTACACCACGCCGATGTGGCCGTAGGACACGGGCTCGTCGACCAGGCCGACGACCTCCAGGCGCACCTCGCTCCGGTCCGCGGTCAGCACGTCCCCGACCCGGACGCCCAGGTCGGCGATCTCCCGGGTGATGACGATGCCCCCCCGCCGTCCGCCAAGGATCTCCCCTCGGTGGGCCTCGGCGCCATGGAGGAGTCCGGCGCCATGCCGAACACCGCCAGGTTGACCTGCTCGCCCTCCTCCGCGCCCGCGGTCACCTGGGCGTTGACGAGGGTGTTGCCGAACGGCTCCGCCCGCTCCACCCCGGGGACCTCGGACCATGCCGCCCAGTCCTCGGACTCCACGGACGAACGGGAGAACTGCTCGCTGGTCGCCTTCGCGTCGAAGGCCAGGTGGGACACGGGCAGGGCGCGCAGACCGGAGATGCCGGCGTCGGCCAGTCCGGAGGCCAGTCCGGACAGCAGGACGCCGAGCACGGCGATCAGCGCGACCACGGCCCCCATCAGGAGGAAACGACCGCGGGCGAAGCGCAGGTCGCGTAGGGCGAGGAACACAGGAATCTCCACGGAGCAGGAGGCCAAGGGCAGCACTGGGCCACGGCAGGGCACAGCGGCACTTTGCCGAAATTTGACGACAGCAGTGTCAGCATCATAGACGCTTTCTCGACACTGCTGTCGGCAACCTGTCGTCCGCCCGTCCCGGGCCCGCCTCACGGCAGGATCTCGACGTACCCCTCGGTTCCGTGCACGCGGATGCGCTGCCCGTCCCTGATCAGCCGGGTGGCCCGCTCCACGGCGACCACGGCCGGCAGCCCGTACTCGCGGGCGATCACCGCGCCGTGGGTCATCAGGCCCCCCACCTCCGTCACGAGACCCGCGATCCCGACGAACAGCGGCGACCAGCTGGGGTCGGTGAAGGCCGTGACCAGGATGTCGCCCGCGGCGAGATCGGCGTCCGCCATGTCGAGGACGACACGCGCCCGCCCCTCGACGGTCCCGGTGGACACCGGCAGGCCGACCAGGGCGCCGGCCGGGACGTCGTCGCGCCGGTAGGCCCCGGTGACCGCCTCGCCGTCCGAGGTCAGCACCCGAGGCGGGGTGAGCGCGTGGTACGACCGGAACGCCTCCTTGCGCCGCCGCACCAGCTCCTCGTCCACCCGGTGGGTGCGCACGGCGTCGTGGAACTCCTGGAACGTGAGGTGGAAGACGTCCTCCCGTTCGGGCAGCACGCCGGCCCGCACCAGCCGCCCGGCCTCCGCCATCAGGGCCCGCTTGTAGAGGAAGTAGCGGCTGACGATGTCGTACTTGGGATACTCCCGGTACCCGATGAAGGTCCTGACCCGGTCGATCATCCGCTTCGTCTCCTCGGCCCTGCGGTCACCGTCCGGCAGGCGCCGCAGGCGCGCGAGGACCTCCTGCTCCTTGTGCAGGGCCCTCAGCCGCCCTTCCTCGAAGCGCCGCCCGGCGGCGCCGGGAGCGAAGTTCCGGACGTTGTCGAGCAGCGCGGGCACCAGCGTGGCGGGTCGCTCGCGCCACCGCGGCCTGGTGATGTCGATCTCGCCGGCGCAGCGCATGCCGAACCGGTCGAGGTAGGCGTCCAGGGCGTCGCGCGCCGCGGTACCGCCCGGGAGCTTCGCCAGCTCGTCCAGGAAGTCCTCGTCCCCCACGCCCCGCAGGAAGGACACCACCTCCGGGTGCGGGCGGACCATGTCCGCGACGTCGAGCAGCGCCAGACCCATCTCCGAGGTGATGTTGTCGGGGGCCGACAGGGTCAGGGTGTCGGCCACGTTCTTCTCGCCCAGCCACTCCCGCAGCGTGTCGTTGAGCCACCGCGTGGCGTCCATCCCCGCCATGAGCGCCTGATGGCTCAGCGGGTCACCGAGGACCCGCTTGTGCTCCTCGAACGCCTCCAGCAGGAAGTCGAACAGGGCGGGCCCGCTCTTCGTCCGGAGGTCGCGCTCCAGAGCCGCGCGGGACGCCTCGCTGCGACCGATCAGCTCGGCCACCACCGCCGGATCGGTCGCGATCGGAGCGGGCGGCACGGGCGGTGCGCCGGCCGGCGGTCCCGCGGGCGGCGCGTCCGGGAGCGACGGCACGAAGTCGTCCCGCTCGAGGACGGTCTCCAGGGCGTCCCTGATCAGGGGGTCACCGGTCCCCATGGCCTCCAGCAGGGCGGCGCGGCCCGCCGGAGAGGCCAGCCGCCGGGTGACGTCGACGAACAGCCTTCCGCCGGCCTCCGTCATCGGCACCATGGCCGTCATCCGCCACATGGAGTGCCCCAGCGCCCTCATCGGGTCGGTCATCATCTGCCCGTGACCGACCGAGACGTAGACGCGGTTCTCCCGGTCACCGGCCTCGGGGACGGGGAACAGTGTGGTGACCGGCCGGCTCTGCACGATGTGGAAGCCGTCGTCGGCCAGGCACCATTCGATGTCCTGGGGGCGGCCGAAGTACGCCTCGACGCGCCGTCCGAGTGCCACCAGGCGCACCGCCTGCGCGTCCGTCAGGGCCGGCTCCTCCTGCCGCCCGGGATCGATCCCGGCCTCCCGCGTGCCGCCCCCCGGCAGGGCGTGCACGGCACGGCGCTTGGCGTTGACCGTCCTGGCGACGACCTCGCCGTCGCGGACCGTGAAGACGTCCGGGTTCACCAGACCGGAGACCAGGGCCTCACCGAGGCCGAACCCCGCGTCCACGACGGCGGTCCTCCGGTTCCCCGTGACGGGGTCGGCCGTGAACAGGACGCCGGACGCACGCGGGACGACCATCCGCTGCACGACCACCGCCATGTGGACCGCGCGGTCGTCGACGCCGTTGCGCCGACGGTAGGTCACGGCCCGCTCGGTGAACAGCGAGGCCCAGCAGCGGACGACGTGCCGCAGGACCGCCGCCGGCCCCACGACGTTCAGGTACGTGTCCTGCTGGCCGGCGAAGGACGCCGTCGGCAGGTCCTCCGCCGTCGCGCTGGACCGGACGGCGTAGGCGGCCCGGTCCCCGTACCGGACGAGCGCGCGGGTGATCTCCGCCGCGACGTCGTCCGGGACCGCGACCCTCTCGATGCTCCCGCGGATCTCCTCGGCGAGGGCCCTGACCGCGTCCCGGTCCGCCGGGTCCACCCGTGACAGCCGGGCGATCCGCTCGCCGATCGACGGCTCCCGCGCCATGACCCGCCGGAAGACGTCCGTCGTGACGCAGAAGCCGTCCGGCACACGGACGCCCTCGATCCGTGTCAGCGCGCCCAGGTGCGCGCCCTTGCCACCGACGACGGGCACCTGCGCCGCGTCGACGGCCCGTAGATCCAGCACGTACTGTCCGGTCACTGCGACACCTCCGGAACCGCCGCGCCCCGCACGGCGGTTGTCGATCGAATCACCGGATTCTGCGGCCTCACCCGGGCCTTGCGGCAAGCCCCCGGGTGCGCTATACGTTGAGCATGGCAAGGAGACCGCTCTCCTTGCCTTTCCCTTTGCCCTCGCCGCCCGGCGCGGACCTCGCACCACACGGATGCCGGGCAGAGCTCCCCGAGGCGGAAGGGCGACATGCGGACGATCACGGTGGAGCAGCGGCGGGCCCGGCTGGGGCGACGGCACCTCCTGACACCCGGGGACCGGGCCGCGGACCCGGCCGAGGCCGCCCGGTCCGTGGTGGCGCTGCACGGCACCGACCCGTCGTCGGTCCACCTCTCCTGCTGGGCGCGGACCACCGGCTGCGGCGTCGCCGAGGTCGAACGGGCCCTCTACGACGACCGGACGCTGATCCGGCTGCTGGCCATGCGGCGCACGGTCTTCGTCACCACCCTGGACCGGGCCGCCGTCCTCCAGGCCGCCTGCTCCCGGGACGTCGCGGCCAGGGAACGGCGGAAGCTGGTCACGATGCTCGCCGAGTCGGGTCTCGGCGACGGCACGGGACCCGGCGCCGAGCACTGGCTCGCCGGGGCCGAGGCGGCCGCGCTCGCCTCGCTGGAGGCCCGCGGCGAGGCCACGGCGGCCGAACTGGCCGCGGACGACCCGCGCCTGGCCGAGCGGGTGGTGATCGGCCGCGGCAGCCGGAACGAGGCGCGGCCGAGTGTCGCCGCACGGCTGCTGCTCCTGCTGGCCGCCGACGGGCGGGCCGTGCGCGGACGGCCCCGCGGGTCCTGGACCTCCCACCAGTACCGGTGGTCGCCGCTGGAACGGTGGTGCCCGCAAGGACTGGCCGACCTCCCCGACGCCGAGGCCGCGACGGAACTGGCCCGGCTGTGGCTGCGGTCGTTCGGCCCCGCCCCCGCGGAGGACCTGCAGTGGTGGACGGGCTGGACCCGCACCCGCACCCGGCAGGCCCTGGCCGGCCTGGACCTGGTGGAGGCCGACCTCGACGGCACGCCGGGGCTGCTGCTCGCCGACGACCAGGACGACGTGCCCGAGCCGGAGCCCTGGGCGGCGCTGCTCCCCGCGCTGGACCCCACCCCCATGGGCTGGCAGCGGCGCGAGTGGTTCCTCGGCCCGCACGGCCCGAAACTGTTCGACCGGGCGGGCAACATCGGCCCCTCCGTCTGGTGGAACGGCCGTGTCGTCGGCGGCTGGACCACCGACGAGCGCGGCAGGGTCGTCCACCGGTTCCTCGAGGACGTCGGAGCCGGGGCCCGCGCCGCGGTGCGGGCCGAGGCCGACCGGCTCACCGCCCTCCTCGACGGCACCCGCATCACCCCCAGGACGCGGGGGCGCACCTGGCTGGAGGACGAAGTCGCGGCGACGATGGGCTAGTCGGGCACCGCGGTCCCGCCTCGCGCCCGGCCACGGACCGGCGAGCCGCCGACCGTCGGGCCGCCGACCGCCGGGTCCGCCCGCCCGCGCCGGGCGGCGTTGTCAGTGGTGCCCCCTAGCGTGGACGCCAGTGCGTAACGACGACCGACGGAGGATGGGCGCGATGGAGTTCACGATCGAGCGGAGCGCGCTGGCGGAAGCCGTGGCGCGGGCGGCGCGCTCCCTGCCCGCGCGCTCCACGGTGCCTGTCCTGGGCGGCCTGCTGCTGGACGCCCGGGCCGGCCGGCTCAGGATCTCCGGCTTCGACCACGAGGCCTTCGCCGAGATCGACACCCCCGCCGACACGGCCGTCGACGGCCGCGTGCTGGTCCTGGGGCGCCGCCTGGCGGACATCTGCAAGGTGCTGCCCGAGGGCAGGGTCGGCTGCGCGCTGGAGGGCTCCCGCTTCACCGTGGACGGCGGCGGCACCCGCTTCGGCCTGTCCACCCTGCCCCTTGAGGAGTATCCGGCGCTCCCCGCCCTTCCCGCGGTCCGGGGCCAGGTCGACGCGGCGGAGTTCGCGGCCGCGCTCGGCCAGGTGGTGGTCGCCGCGGGGCGGGACGACACCCTGCCCGTGCTCACCGGGGTCCAGCTCCGCACGGAGGGGGAGACGCTGACCCTCTCCGCCTCCGACCGCTACCGCTACGCCGTGCGCTCCCTGCCCTGGAAGCCCGAGCCGGACGCCGCCGTGGAGACCCTGGAGATCGTGCTCCCCGGGCGCCGGCTGACCGATCTGGCGCGTGCCGTGGCCCGCTCCGGGCTGCTGCGGGTGGGCCTCGACCCGCACGGCGGCAACGGCCTGGTCTCCTTCGAGACCACCGGCATGCGCAGCGCGCTGCGGCTGCTGGACGGGCGGCTGCCCCGCTACGACAAGCTCTTCTCCCTGGACGGCCCCGCCGTGGCCGAGGTGGAGCGCGAGCCGCTGACCGAGGCGGTGCGCCGGGTGGGCGTGGTGGCCGAACCCAACAGCCCGATACGCATGGACTTCTCGGCGGACGGCGGCGTGCTGCTGCAGGCCGGCTACGAGGACGACGTGGCCTCGCAACGGATGGCGGCCACCCTCGCCGGCGGCGGGGACGTCTCCGTCGCCTTCAACCCCCAGTACCTGCTGGACGCCCTCCAGTCCTTCACCGCGCGGCGGATCCGGTTCGAGCTGCTGGGCCCCGGGCAGCGCGCCCTGCTGGGCGGAGTCCCGGAGAGCGGGGAGGACGCCGGGGCTCAGGTGACCCACCGTCACCTGCTGATGTCCGTGCGCCAGTTGAGCTGATCAGCTCGGCGCCCCTGCCCGGGGGAGGGCGACCGGGCGGGCGTAGAGTTCGATCTCCCCGACCGGCCGGGCGGATCATCGGACCGGCGAGAGGGACACCGAACGACGTCCGGCCGGCCCGGCCGCTGTCCGAGAGGCATCATGCGACCCACAGTCACCCGCACCACCGTCCCCCGATCGGCCGCCGCACTCGTCCTCACGCTCCTGGGGGCCACGGCGTGCGCGGCCCCGTCCGTCGGCGAGGCCGACGCCCCGGCAGCCTCCGGCTCCCCGGCGGCGGCCACCCCCGAGGTGCTGAGCACCCTGGCCGACCGGACCGCCGACTTCGAGGGCGGCAACGCCCAGCGCGCCATGGAGCAGCTCGGATCGGACGTGGACGTCCGGCTCACCGACGTCGGCGGGGCGGACCGGCCGGTGGAGAACCCGGTGGAGTGGAAGCTCTGCACGGTCCACCAGCTCAGCGGGACGAACGGCCGTGAGGTGTACCAGTTCGGCGTGGTCCGCACCGACGAGAAGTGCTGAACCGGGCGCGCGGTACGGGAGACCGGGCAGCCCGGTGACCGGGGGCGGGCCTGGTGACCGGGGGAGAGCCCGTTGACCGGGGGCGGGCCCGGTCCGTCGGTCGGCCCCGGTCCGTCGGTCGGCCCCGGTCCGTCGGTCGGCCCCGGTCCGTCGGCCGGGCTCAGTCCGTCAGCCCGGCCGCGACCGTCGCGCCCAGCTCCCAGCACGCCCGGGTACCCGCCTTGCCCGGGTCGCCGGTGACGGTCACCGGCTCGGCGGCGCGTTTCCACCCCAGCCCGGTGGTGATCGACTCGATGGCGCGCGCGGCGCCCGTCACGTCGTTGTTGCCGTGCAGGTAGTAGCCGAACGGGCGGCCGCGGGTGGCGTCGAGACAGGGGTAGTAGACCTGGTCGAAGAAGTGCTTGAGGGCCCCCGACATGTAGCCGAGGTTGGCCGGGGTGCCGAGCAGATAGCCGTCGGCCTCCAGCACGTCCGAGGCGGTCGCGGCCAGCGCCGCCCGCCGGACGACCTTCACGTCCTCGATCTCCGGGTCGGTCGCCCCGGAGAGGACCGCTTCGAACATCGCCTGGCAGCTCGGCGAGGGTGTGTGATGCACGATCAGCAAGGTAGGCACGGCGCCATTGTCCTCCTCGGCGCCCGGTGCGACGATGCCGCCATGACCGACGCCGACGGCCGCACCGGCCGCCCCCGCCCCGAAGCGGTCTTCGACGCCCTGGGGGCCGACTACGAGAAGGCGTTCGCCGGCTCCGAGGCACACCACGCCTCGCTCCGGTGGCTGCTGGACCGGCTGCGGCCCGGCAGCCGCGTCCTCGATGTGGGCAGCGGCACCGGCAGGCCCACCGCCGAGGTCCTCGCCGGGGCCGGTCACGACGTGCTGGGGGTGGACGTCTCCCCCGTGATGGTCGACCTGGCGTCCCGGCAGGTGCCCAAGGCCCGGTTCCGGCTCGCCGACGCCCGGGAAACGCCCCTGGAGGACGCGTCGTTCGACGCCGTCACGGTGTACTTCTCGCTGCTGCAGATGACCCGCGGCGAACAGGCCGGCCTGGTGCGGCGCCTCACCCGCGCCCTGCGGCCGGACGGCGCCGCAGTGCTGGCCACGGTGCCGGTGGACGCGGACGACGTCCCGCACGCCTTCATGGGGCACCCGGTCAGGGTGAGCAGCTTCGCGGCGGCCGGGTTCGTGGACCTGGCCCGGCGGGCGGGCCTCACCGTCGTGGAGGAGAAGTCCGCCCTCTTCACCCCCGCCCACCCCGACGCCGAGCCGGAGCCGCACCTCTATCTGCACTGCGTGCGGGACTGAGAGCCGCGCGGGACCGGGAGCCGTGCGGGACTGAGAGCCGTGCGGGGCCGGGAGCAGCGGGCGGACGTGCCGCGCCGGGGGCAGGTGGAACGGCCGCCCGGAACCGGGCCCCGCCGTACCGCCGAGGTGCTGGGCGGCGGCGAGTGGATCTCCGCGGCCGACACCCGTTCGGCGCCCGCCGTGTGCCGGGACGGCACGAGCCGCTGCCGGAACGGGTACACGTGAGTCCGTCGGAGGAGACCAGACCGACGACAGCAGCGGGAAAGGACGCACCTCATGAGCCGCACCATGCTGGCGGGCCGGATGAACTTCGCCACCCGGACGTTCGACGTCAGGGAGGTGCCGCTCCCCGATCCGGGACCGGGCGAGGTGAGGGTGCGGGTCCGCGCCGCGGGCGTCTGCCTCTCCGACGTCCACCTGATCGAGGGCCTGCTCCGCCCGATGCTGCTCCAGGGGGACGAGGTCACGCTCGGGCACGAGGTGGCCGGCGAGGTCGACGTGCCCGGCGAAGGCGTCACCGGTGCGGAACCCGGCACCCGGGTGATCGTCGGTGCCGGCAAGCGCGTCGGCGAGGTGGTGTGGACCATGGGCGTCGACTACGACGGCGGCTGGGCGGAGTACGTGGTCGCCCCCGCCGAGGTCCTGCTGCCCATCCCCGACAGCCTGCCGTTCGAGCAGGCCGCCATCATCCCGGACGCCGTGTCCACCCCCTGGGCCGCCGTCGAGTGGACCGGGCAGGTCTCGGCGGGCGAGGCGGTCGGCGTCTGGGGCATCGGCGGCCTCGGCGCGCACGGCGTGCAGCTGCTGCGCTTTGCCGGGGCGGCGCCGATCGTCGCCGTCGACCCGGTGGAGGCGGCCCGCGAACGGGCCCTGGAGTTCGGCGCGGACCTCGCACTGGACCCCGCGGACCCGGACTTCGACACCAGGATCGCCGCCGTCACCAAGGGGGCGGGGCTGGACGCGGCCATCGACTTCGCGGGCGTCGCGCCCGTGCGGGACCAGGCGCTGCGGGCCCTGGGGACGGGCGGCCGGCTGGTGCTGGTGGGCATCAGCGGAGGGGCGCTGACGGTCGAGAACGACGGACGGTTCCAGTACGCGCGCAAGCGGATCCTGGGGCACTACGGCTCGGAGCCGCGGCACGTGGCGGACCTGGTGCGCCTGGTCGAACTGGGCCGGCTGGACTTCTCGCGCTCCGTCAGCGGCACCCTGCCGCTCGCCGACGCCGCTCAGGCGGTGGAGGCCCTGGAGTCCAAGAAGGGCAACCCCATCCGCCTGGTGCTCATCCCGTAGACCACCAGTGGGTCACCGGACCCTCCCCCCGGTGCCAGGCGTCGAGCATCGCCGCGAGCGGTGTGAGCACCTCACGCCCCAGCCAGTCGAGGGTCGCCGCGTCGAAGCGGCGGGGGCGAGCCTCCACCCACATGATCAGGTAGAGGTAGGCGCGGTAGAGGGCGATCCGGTTGAGGGCGGACGCGTCGAGGACCACCGAGCCGCCCGCGGCGCGGTAGCCGTTCAGGAAGGCGTCGTCCCCGGTGATGTCGTGGGTGAGGGCCAGCGAGACGAACTCCGCCAGGGGGTCGCCCCAGAGGGCGCGTTCCGCGTCGATCAGCGCGGTGATCCGCGGCCCTTCGGGCCGCCGTTCGGCGAGGATGTTGCCGTCCCACAGGTCCCAGTGCACCAGGCGGGGCACCGTCACCTCGTCGAGCACGGAACTCTCGGCGGCGATCACCACCCGGATCTCCTCGGCCGGCCGGGGGAGGGGGACCGCGAAGCGCCCGGCGTCGTCCAGCACCGCGTCCACCATCTCCAGGAATGCCTCCCGCCAGCTCGGGCGCAGCGGGCCGAACGGGAGCGCCGGATACCCGAACCCCTCCGTGCCGGTCACGGCGTGCAGCTGGGCCATGTGCCCCCCGAGCTCCGCCCGGACCTGGGCCCGGGCCCCGGCGTCCAGGTCCCGCGCGAGCCTGTCCCAGGGCACCCCGGGGCACTCGGACGTCACCAGGTGGTCGCCCGGCCCTCCCTCGTCCCGCGCGCTCACGGCCAGCACCGTCGCGACCGGGACGGAGGTCCTCTCCCGGGCCGTCCGCAGGTACCAGGCCTCCGTGCCGAGAATGCCGCGTTCGTAGCGCAGCACCGGGTCGTCGGGGCCGGGCGCGAGCTTCACCACCAGGCCGGCCCCGTCCACCGTTCGCACGCCGAACACGGCGCTGAAGGTGCCGCCGTCCAGCTTCCGGCACCCGGCCACCCGGTCCGGGCCGACCCCGGCGTCCTCCAGTGCCGCCACCAGGCGCGCACGGCGCCGCTCGTCCTCGACGGGCTCCGACATGTTCGATCCCCCTTGGGCTCGCCACCCCGCGCCGATGGCCCCGCCATCCTGGCAGCCAGGGCCGGGGCAAGGGAAGAAGCGTTCCCGCAGCGTTCCCTCCCCACCTCCGCCGTGCGCACCCGACGGTGTCCTCGGCCGACGATGTCATCGGCCGACGGTGTCCTCAGATGACGGTGTCGTCAGCACTGACCGGAGCCCGTCAAGGGTATGGATCACCACGCCGCAGGCCGGCCGTGCCGGAGCCCGCCGTGTCGAAGGGACACCCATGACCGCGCCCACCGCCCTCGTGATCCAGAACTTCCCCGGGGGAGGCCCCCGCCGGTGGGGGGACTGGCTCGGCGAGGCGGGCCTCGGCTGCGAGGTGGTCGAGGCCCACACGGGCGCGGCGGTCCCGGACACCCGGGCCGCCCGCGGCCACGCCGCCCTGGTGGTCCTCGGCGGCCCCTTCATGCCGGACGACGACGTCCGCGCGCCCTGGCTTCCCGCCGTCCGCGCGCTGACCCGGCAGGCGCTGGAGGACGGACGGCCCTACTTCGGCGTCTGTCTGGGCGGACAACTCCTTGCCCAGGTGGCGGGCGGCGAGGTCCGCGCGGGGCACGGCGCGCCGGAGGCGGGCAGCACCCCGCTCACCCTGCTGGCCGGCGCCACCGCCGAGGACCCGCTCTTCCACGGTCTGCCCGAGCGGGTCACCGCCATCGAGCACCACGTGGACGCCGTCACCGCGCTGCCGCCCGAGGCGCATTGGCTGGCCCGCTCGCAGGCCTGCCCGTACCAGGCGTTCCGGGTCGGCCCCGCCGCCTGGGGCGTGCAGTTCCACCCGGAGATCGCCGCCGAGCACCTCGTCCACTGGAACCCGGGCAGGCTCGCCCGCAACGGCTTCGACCACGCGGACCTGCTCGCCCGCGCCCGGCGCGACGAGGCGGCCGCCGCCGAGGTCTGGCGCACCGTCGCCCACCGCTTCGCCGCCGTGGCCACCGCACGGGGCGGCGCCCGCCGCCCCGCCCCCTGACCCGCCGGGTCCGGGCACGGCCGGCCTGGTCGCGCCGGCCCCGGACCCGCCGGATCCGGTCGCGCCGCCCCGGACACGCCGGAGCCCCGGTGCGGTGCCTCGCGGCAGCCGACCGGGGCTCCGGTGACCGGTGGAGGGTCAGGCCAGGAAGACCGGGAACGCCACCAGGTCGTTCTGCGTCATCACCGGAAGGTTCCGGATCTCCTCGTCCGGCACGGCCGTCCGCATCCGCGGGAACCGCTCGAACAGCGCCGGAAGGGCGATGGCCGCCTCCAGTCGGGAGAGCGCCGCACCGGGGCAGATGTGCGGCCCGTGCCCGAACGCCATGTGCCGGATCGGGGTCTCACGGGTGACGTCGAAGCTGTCGGCGTCCGCCCCGTGCTGCTCCTGGTCGCGGTTGATCGCACGGTAGGACATGACCACCCCGTCGCCCTTGGGGACCACCGTGTCGCCGATGGTCAGGTCCTCCGTCGGGAACCGCATCAGCAGGTGGCTGTTGGCCGGGTCCCAGCGCAGGGTCTCCTCGATCACCGCCTCCCACGACACCTTGCCCGCGAGCACCAGGGCGAGCTGGTCCGGGTGGTTCAGCAGCGCCCGGGTCGCACTGGTGATGAGGTCGATGGTCGTCTCGTGACCCGCGGCCACCAGCGCCTTGAGGTTGCCGAGCACCTCGTCCTCGGCGAGCGGCTCACCGCCCTCCTCGCTGTGGATCAGGGCGCTGAGCAGGTCGTCGCCCGGGTTCGCCTTCCGCTCGCGGATGAGCTCGAGGTACCACCGGTCGAAGGTGTCCAGGATCTCCAGCCGCTCCTCGTGCGGGGTGAGCATCGAGAAGAACCGCTTGTACCCGTCGGCCAGCCAGGGCTGGCTCTCCGCGGGGACGTCCAGCAGCAGACACACCACCTGCATCGGCAGCGGCTGGGCGAAGACCGCCTTCAGGTCCACGGCGGAGCCGTCACGGCCGGCCTCCTCCACCGCGTCGAGGAGCTTGTCGGTGAAGGCGACGATGTCGTCGCGTATCGCCTCGATGCGTCTGGGCGTCAGCGCCTGCGCCGTCTTGGCGCGCAGCCGCCGGTGGTCGGGGCCGTCCACGGTGAACATCGAACGGCCGGCGTCGATCATCGTGATCAGCGGCCATTCACGGGTGACCACCCCCTCCTGCCAGAGCCGCCACTCGTTCAGGTCCTTGACGAGACGGGGGTCGAGCAGCAGGTCCCGCGCGACGGCGTGCCGGGTCACGGACCAGGCGGGAACGCCGAGCAGGTCGATCGGGACCACCGGTCCCGCAGCGACCAGACGCTCGGTCTCGCCGTCCAGGTCCCGGACCATCGGGTCGATCACGATCGGCCCGGCGTTCGTGGCGCCGGTGTAAGGGCACTTCATCAGTAGTCTCCAACAGTCCGTACGGCGGTGAAACGCACCGGCAGCGACGTGAAGCCCCGCATGAACGGGGAGGGACGGCGTACCAGGGACTCGGCGGGTACCGTCAGCTCCAGGTCGGGCAGCCGGTCGAGGAGCACCTCGATCCCGGTCCGCGCGATGATCTCGGCGATCTCCTGGGCCGGGAAGGGGCACCGGTACTCGCCGTGGCTGAAGGACAGGTGGGCGCTGTTGCCCGCCGCGACCACGGTCCGGCCGGCCGTGAGGTCCTGGCGCACGTGCGGGTCCAGGTTGGCCCCGCCGTACCCGAGCAGGATCAGGTCGCCGGCCCGCAGGACGCGACCGCCCAGGGTGGTGTCACGGGCGGCCCACCGGTTGGGCAGCATCTGCGAGGGGGTGTCCTCCCAGAGCACCTCGTTCATGGCCTGGGCGATGCTGTGGCGTGCCCCGCCCAGCGCGGTCGCGAAGCGCTCGTCGGTGAGCATCAGGCGGATCGAGTTGCCGATCCAGTCGGTGGTCTGCAGGTAGCCGGCGGCCACGATGGCCCGCAGGTCCCAGACCATCTCCTCCTCGGTGAACGGCGCGTCCACGGCGCTGTCGTGGGCGAGGATCCGCGAGGCGATGTCCGGACCGGGCCGCTCGACCTTGGAGTGCAGCAGCTCCCGCATGCTCTCACCGAACTCGTCGTTCGCCTTCTGGGCGTCCGGCCCGGCGTCGGAGAGCCGCTGGATGATCCCGGCGATCCTCGGCCCGTCCTCGTCCGGGAAACCGGCCAGCCGGGCCAGGGTCAGGATGGGCAGCGCCATCGCGAACTCGTCGACCAGGTCGGCGCTCCCGCGACCGCAGAAACCGTCGATCAGCCGGTCCGCCAGTTCCTCGGCCTCGCGGCGGAGTTCGAAGGCGTCGGTCTGCTCCAGCACGGCGTTCACCAGGCGGGTGTGGCGGCGGTGCTCCTCGCCGACGGTGAAGTACACGCACGGCACGCGTTCGCCCAGCATCGGCCGCAGCGGCCAGTCCGCGGGCACGTTCGGCCACTGGTTCCACAGGCCGGCGTCCCGGGGGAACAGCTCGGGGTCGCTGGTGACCTGGTGCAGTTCCCGGTAGCCGATCACCAGCCAGGCCGGGAAGCCGGCGAACACCACCGGCACCACCGGGCCGAACCGGGCCCTCATGTCCCGGTACTGGGCGTGCGGCGCGGTGTGGAAGCGCTCGTCCGCCAGCAGGTCGACGGGGCAGACGCCGCCCTGCGTGGAGCTCTGGGCAGAAGTGTTCATCTCGGCCTCACCGGACAGGGGCCGCGGCGCGGGCCCCGTGGAGGGTCTGCAGGTGCTCCGCCAGGGTGAGCAGCACCCGCTTGCTGGACTCCCGGGAGCGGGCGTCGCAGTCGATCAGGGGGATGGCCGGGTCCAGGTCGAGCGCGTCCCGGATCTCCTCCAGGGAGTGCGGCGGGCCCCCGAAGTCGTTGCGGGCGACGATGAACGGCGTTCCGTGGTGCTCGAGCCGGTCGATCGCGTACCAGGAGTCGTCCAGACGCCGGTCGTCGACCAGCACCACCGCGCCGATGGTCCCGGCGAACAGCCGGTCCCACAGGAACCAGAACCGTTCCTGGCCGGGCGCGCCGAACAGGTAGAGGACGGTCTCCTCGTCGAGGGTGATCCGCCCGAAGTCGAAGGCGACCGTCGTCCCCGTCTTCTCCGGCACATGGCGCGTGTCGTCGGTCGGGACGCCCGCCCGCGTCATCGTCTCCTCGGTGTTGAGCGGACGGATCTCGCTGACCGAACGGACCAGGGTCGTCTTGCCGACCCCGAAGCCGCCCACGACGACGATCTTCAGGCCGTTGCTGGCGCGGTCGCCGAGCGGAGCCCGCGGCCCGTCGGGCAGGGGCCGGGTTTCAGAGAGCGCGGAGTCCAACGAGCACCTTCTCCAGTGTGGCGGGATCCAGCTCCGGGCGGCCGGAGGCGGTGTACCGCGGATGACGGGCGGTGGCCCGGCCCGCGTCCAGAAGGTCCGAGACGAGGATCTTCGTGATGGACACGGGCAGGCCGAGCTCGGCGGAGATCTCGACCACCGAGGTGGGGTGGGCGCACAGACGCAGGATCGTCGCGAGTTCCGACGACAGCCCCGCCGCCGGTCCGCTCTCGGCGACGATCAGCGTCACCAGGTCCAGGTCCTCCCGGGAGGGCCGGCTGCGCCCCGAGGTGAGGGTGTACAGCCGGTCCGGCCGGTCGTCGGGCCCCGGCCGGCTCACGACGTGGCGACCTGGACGGCCGGGTCGGAGGACTCCCGGGGCGGCGTGCTCAGGTGCTCGCCGAGCTGCTCGATCAGCTCCTGCATGGTGTGCCCGACCAGCCCGGGGTCGGCGTCCTCCTCGGCGACCACCGCGATGTGGGCGCCCGCCCCGGCCTCGACGATGAACAGCAGGCCGCCGTGGAACTCAGTCATCGACTGCCGCACGCCGCCGTCGCCGCTGCCGAACTCGGCGGACGCGCCCTGGGCGAGGGACTGGATGCCCGCCGATATGGCGGCCAGCTGGTCCGCCTGGTCGACGGTGAGCTCGGGGGAGTGGCACAGCTTCAGGCCGTCCCGGGAGAGCACCAGCGCGTGGCGCGCTCCCGGGGTGCGTTCGAGCAGGCCCTCCAGGAGCCAGGTGAGCTCTGCTATGCGGCTGTGGTCGTGGTTCATCTGTCGCTTCCTCGGGTGTCGGCGCTCGCGGGGGAGTCGGGGGAGTCCTTGTCCTCGGCTGTCGCCGGGTCGGACGCGCGGGGGGTCGTGCTCTCGGGGCCGGCCTTGCCGGTCACGGCCGTCCGGAACGCGTGGAAGCGCGCACCGTGGCGGGCCGGCCGGGGGAGCGACAAGGGCGCGGGGGCGCTGTCGTCCGCGGACGCGGAGGCGCCCGGCAGGCCTTCGGGGTGCGCGGCGGCGAAGGTCTGTCCGCGGCGGCGCTTGGGAAGCGTCGAGGCCGCCGTGGCCCCGCTCCCCGGGGCGGGGGCGGAAGGGGCGGGGGGTCCGGACTGCTGCGCGGGCCGGCGCCGGGGGAGGGCGTCGGCGTGGCCCTGGGGCGCGGCGCCGGAGGGGGTGCGCTGACTGGGGATGGACCCGGTGGCCGGTCGCCGAGCGGTGTCCGGCCCGGGCGCGGGGGCCTGGGCCGCCGCCGGGGCGGCGCCTGTCGCGGTGGCGGCGGCCGGGGTGGCGGCCGCCGGGGCGGCCGGGGTGGCGGCGGTGGCCGACGCGGCCGGAGCCGTGGCCGTCTCCTCGATGCGGCTGATCAGGTGGCGGGGTATCAGCACCAGGACCGCCGTGCCGCCGGTCGCGGAGGGCCGGAAGGAGACCGTGAGGTCGTGCTTGCGGGCCAGGTGCCCGACGACCGCGAGTCCCAGTCGGGTGCCGGTGAGCGCGGACAGGTCCGGGGTGTCCCCGGAGACCGCCTGCTCCGCCCGGCGCAGCGCCGAGTCGCCCATGGTGAGGCCGCTGTCCTCGACGGTGACCAGCAGACCGGCCGGCACCTCGCCGACGTAGGTGAACACCTCGGTGCTGGGCGGGCTGAAGTTGCAGGCGTTGTCGAGGAGTTCGGCCAGGACGTGCATCACGCCCTCGGCCGCGTGCCCGGCGACCGCCAGGGTCGGCGGCACGGCGCGCAGCCGCACCCGCCGGTAGCCGGCTATCCGGCCCATCGCGCCGCGCAGCACCGACTCCATGGTGATCGGACGCGCCCAGCGACGGCCCGATCGGGCGCCGCTGAGCACTGCGATGGAGTCGGCCAGCCGGCCGGCCTGCGCGGTGCGGTGGTCGACGTGCAGCAGGTCGGCCAGGACGTCGCCGTCGTTGTGGCGTTCCTCCATCTCCCGCAGCTCGGCGAGGGTGGAGGTGGAGATGGCCTGCATGCGCCCGGCCGCGTTGGCGCAGGCGGCCAGGGCGGCGGCCCGGCGGGCCTCGCTGCGGCCCAGCGCGCGGACCGCCTCCTGCAGCGCCCGGACGTGCTCGGGCCGGACGGGAGCCACGGCGGCCTGCCGGCCGGTCGGCGTGAACTCGGCCAGCACCCGCTCCGCGGTGGCGCCCTGGGCGGCCCGGGCGATCGCGGCCGGGAGCGTGGTGTCGGCGAACCGGACGGCGTCCGCCTCGAGTTCGGCGTACCGCTCGACGGCGCGCAGTTCGCGGGACCGGAACCAGGCGGCGAGCCCGGCGGTGAAGGTCAGCAGGACGCCGCCGCCGGACACGGTCCACACAAGCGCGTCCGAGCCGTCCGCCGGGACCGCGAAGGCTGTCACGCCGGCGAGCGCCCCGCTCGTCAGCGCACAGACGAACGCGACCGAGCGGACTCGGGACAGGGGCATCGGTGTACTCCTCAGCAGGCCGTGGCACAGCGGCAGGGCGGTAACTCGGGGACACTATAGGGACGTTGTGTGTCTCGGATTGCCTGCAGGTGACCGAACTGTGAGGAGAAGTTGATCACAGATTTCCGACAATGGACTACTTGTCACATCAAGTTGACCAGGTGTGATGTGGCGGAAAGCTGCTGATGCTCCGGACCTTCACCCGGCGATCACCGTCGGGCCGCCAGGTAGATCCCGAAGGCCTTGTGCAACGCCTTGTTGAGCGGGAACTCCCACTCGCCGAGGTACTCCACCGCCTCGCCGCCGGTGCCGACCTTGAACCGGAGCAGGCCGAGCAGCGGGTCGCCGTCCTCCAGGGTGTCGGTGATGCCGCGCAGGTCGTAGACGGCCGCGCCGCGCTCGTGGGCGTCGCAGATCATCCGCCACTGCAGGGCGTTGCTCGGCTGCACCTCGCGGCGGCGCGAGGTCGAGGCGCCGTAGGAGTACCAGACGTGCTCCCCGACCGTCAGCACGGTGGCCGCGGCCAGTGTCTCGCCGTCGTGCGAGGCCAGGTAGAGCCGCATCCGGCCGGGGTCCTCCGCGCGCAGCGCCTCCCACATCCGGCGGAAGTAGCCCAGCGGCCGCGGCGCGAAACCGTCGCGTCCGGCCGTCTCCAGGTAGAGCTCGTGGAAGACGCCCAGGTCCTCGCCGTCCCCTTCGACGACCTTGACGCCTGCCTTCTCGGCCTTCTTGACGTTGCGCCGCCACTGCTGGTTGAAACCGTTCTGGATCTGTTCCAACGTCCGCCCTCGCAATGGTAGTTGGAAGACGTAGCGGGGCTGTCCGAGGGTGAATCCGCCGGCGCCGTCCTCGCTCGGCCGCCGCCAGCCGGCCTGCCGCAGCCGTTCGGCGACCGGCTCGGCCCGCTCCTCCCGCACGCTGGGCTCCGCGTCCGCCAGCCGGTGCGCCGCCGGGTCCTGGATCGCCTCCTTCACCCGTTCCGCGCTCCAGCGCCGGGCCACCACCGGCGGACCCATCCGCACGGTGAACGCGCCCAGCCCCTTCAGGTGGTCCAGCATCGGCCGCAGCCACCCGTCGGAGAGCTCGGAGTCGTCCCAGTCGACGACCGGGCCCTCCGGAAGGTAGGCCAGCGAACGCCCGAGGCCCGGCATCGGCCGCAGCAGCGCCAGTCCCGCCCCCACCAGCCGCCCGTCCGCGCCGAACCAGCCCAGGCCGTGCGGACGCCAGTCCTCCTTCACCTCGCCCCAGGCCGGCACCTGCAGATGGCTCACCGACGGCCGCTCCCGGACGAAGTCCAGATGCTCCTCGCGGGTGATCGCCCGAACCTCGCACCTCATACGCCACGCTCCTGCCCGGGCCGCCTGCCTGCGGTTCCGCCGTCCAGACGGGCCCGATGACCATCCGATACGAACGATGCAGGGTAGGCGCAGACCGCCGCCGGATCCGGGCACCAACACTCCGCGGGAACGGCCCCCGCACCCGGGGGCGCCCCGACCGGCCGGGATCCTCCCGCCTGCCGTCCGGGAGCAGCGGAAACCGCTGGTGGGCGACGGTGCCGGCCTGCCGGCACGGCCGCATGCGACAGACGGACACCGACACCGTGACCGACCGGGGCGACCGGCCGGATGCCGTCACCCCCTGGGGCGACGCCGACTGGCGGACCGCCGTGGAGGAGTTCACCGCGCGTGGACCTGCGGCGCAGGACGCCTGTTCCCCGGCGACGCGGGCCCGGACGTCTCCCAGGGCGAACCCCGGCGAGCGCCCAGTGGCCGCTGCGGGTTCTCGAGGAGCCCCGCCTCCGAGACGCCGCGTACCCCCCCGCACTCGCGGGGGTGAACGCGCCGTCGCGGCGCAACCAAGGGCGTCCGCCAGGTGTCGTACCGGGGGAAAGGGGACTTCGTCCACCGGCCGGCACCTCGATCAGGGCCGCCCGGTGCGCCGCGGGACCCGCGACATCCGGACCCGCACACACGGTTCGCAGAGAGAGGCACCCGCATGCGCCGCAGCACCGCAGCCGTGGTCACCGCCACGGCGATCGCCCTGATCCTTCCCGCCACCACGGCCACCACCGCCCACGCCGCGTCGACGCCCGGCTTCCTCGCCCCCGCCGACCTGCCGCCGCACCCGTCCTCCGACTGGTACGCCGGCGAGGTCACGGCGGGGACGCCCGACCCGCTCCCCTTCTGCTACGGCCAGGCGCTCCCCGGAGCGACCTCCCGGCACCGGGAGTTCTGGACCGAACTGGACGCCACCGCCCGCCAGGTCACCGTCGTCGAGAAGGACGCCGCCTCCGCCAAGCGCCTCGCGGACCTGCTCCACCGCACCGTCAAGCAGTGCGCGGCGCGCACCGAGGCGCAGTACCCGGACGTCGACGCCACCGGCCGCAGCCTCGGCCGCGTCAACGTCGAGGAGGGCGCACGGCTGTACGCGGTCCAGGTCGACACCGAGTACACCCGTGACATCCACCTCTTCTCCGTGGGCCGTGACGGCCGCACGGTGACCGTGGTCCAGTGGGGACAGATGGGCCGGTTCAAGGACGCCCCCGTCGCCGCCTTCCGCGACACCGCCCGCACGTCCGTCGCCAAGCTCGACTGACCGGCCACCTGGCCGGAACCCCCCGGGCCGCCGGCGACCCGCCCGGCAGCCCGGGAACGGGCCGGAGCCACAGGCTCCCCCGGGGCCTCCGCACAGCGCCGCCGGCCGGAGCCGGCGCCGACGGCCGGCGTCACCGCGGGCCTCCTGGGCACCGCCGACCACCGGCGCGCGAAAATGTGCTGACGGCATGAAACATTTCCCGGACCCCACCGCATCAATGAGGTGAGACGGTGCGAGAGAGGGCGGGGCGCGGGGATGCGGAACGGTCGGACGAAGAGTGACTACACGGAGTTCGTGACGGCACGGGCGAGCCATCTCTTCCGCTCCGCGTGCCTGCTCACCGGCGGTGACACCCACCTCGCCGAAGACCTGGTCCAGGAGACCCTGGGCCGTCTGTACGTGAAGTGGGGACGGGTCTCCCGCGCCGGGAACCCGGCCGCGTACGCCCAGACCGTCCTGCACCGCACCTTCCTCGCCCACCGTCGGCTCCGCAGGAGCGCGGAACGCGCCACCGACCTCTTCCCCGACCTCGCCGACCCACGAGGCGTCGACTCCGACACACGGCTCACCCTCCTCGACGCCCTGGGACGGCTGCCCGCCAAGGACCGGGCCGTGCTCGTCCTGCGCTACTGGGAGGACCGGAGCATCCAGGAGACGGCCGAGGTGATGCACACCAGCACGGCCGCGGTGCGCACCCGGTGCGTCCGGGCCCTCGGCCGGCTCCGTGGGCTGCTCGGCGAGGACCTGCTCGAGCACGCCACCGCCTGACCCTCCCGCACGGCACGGCACGGCACCGCACGACCCGCACCCCACGACGCCGCCCGCACCGCACATCCGCACGGCACGTCCCCATCCACGACCCGGACAGGTGATTCGTCATGCCCGTTGAAGACCCCAAGGAACACGACCCCTTCGAGGACCGGTTCGCCCGGGCCCTGCACGACGCCGGGGCGGGCTTCGAGACGCACCGCGATCTCGCGTCCGCCGGTGAGACCCGGGGCCGCGCCCTCGCGCTGCGCCGCCGGGCCGCCGTCCTCGCGGGGGCGGCGGCGGTGGCCTGTGCCGGCGTCGGCGGGGCCCTGCTGCTCCCCGGAGGAGGCACAGGCGCGGCGGACGGGCAGTCCGTGGCCGCCGCCTCGGCGGCCCCGTCGCCGGCCGCGGGCCAGGACGCCCCGTCCCCGGCCGCCGACGGACCCTCACCGGCCGCCGGCGGGTCCGGCGGGATCACCGCAGAGGAGATGATCCGCACCCTCAAGTCCCTGCTTCCCGACGGGCGGATCAGCAAGGAGCAGGGGAGGGGCACCGACGACACACCCCCCTTGCCGTTCGCCCAGGTCGTCCACGACGACGGCAAGGGAGGAGGGGCGGTCGCCGTCAGCCTGCAACGCGTGGAACCGGGAAGCCCGCAGGCCCGCGAGACCACCACCTGCCCGGACAGGACCTTCGTCCCGCACGACGCGTGCCGGACCACCGAACTCGCCGACGGCTCGATGCTCATGATCTTCCAGGGGTACGAGTACCCGGACCGCCGGGCGGAGACGAAGTACTGGGCCGCGGAACTCGTCACCCCCGAGGGCGGGCACATCTCGGTGAGCGAGTGGAACGCCGAGGCACAGAAGGACGCCCCGGTCACCCGGCCGGAACCCCCGCTGTCCGTCAAGGAGTTGGAGAAACTGGCCACGGCCCCCGTCTGGCGCCCGCTCGCCGACGTCCTCGCCGAGGGGAAGAAGCCCCGGCCGGACGCTTCCCCGTCGACGGACGCGTCCCCGCCGGCGGACGCGGGCACGCCGCCCGAGGCGCTGGACGAGGGGCTGCGCAAGACCTTCGTCTCGCTGCTCCCCGACGGGCTCAAGGTGAAGAAGCAGGGTGGTCAGGCTTCCGACTACGCCTACCTGGTCGTCGACGACGGCCACGGGGCGAGCATGGTCCAGATCAACGTGCAGCCCGACATGTCCGACGTCGAAGGGCAGCTCTTCCGCGACGGAGTGGAGACGCTCCCCGACGGCACGAAGGTCGTGCAGCGGCAGGGCCCCGGCGAGAAGGGCGGGCAGGGCGTGGTGATGTGGACCGTCGACACCATCCGGCCCGACGGCATGCGGGTGGTGGTCAGCGCCTTCAACTCCGGCGCCCAGCACACGGCCGCGACGCGCGGGACGCCCGCGCTGACGATGGAACAGCTCCGGGCGATCGCCACCAGCCCCAAGTGGCGGGACCTGCTCTGAGCCACGGCCCGGCCCCGGCGGCGGGCGCCGGTGGACGTCGCCGCCGCTCCCGCAGCCCCGCCGTGACCCGGCGGCCGGTGTCACGGCCGCCGGGACCGCGGAAGGGGCTCCAGCGGCCCCTCGACGGTGATCACCCGGTCGCAGGCATCCCGGGTGGCCGCCACCAGCCGCCCGTTGGGCCGGTCGTTGTCCGTCACCCGGGACCGGGCGAGCTCCGGACCGGAACCGGTCGCCGTGTGCCGGCCGTGCAGCCGTTCCTCGCGCACCGCGTCCGGTGCGTCCAGGAACCAGAGCGCGTCCAGGCAGGCGCGCGCCGAGAGCCACGGCCCCCGGGCGACGGCGAGGTAGTTCCCCTCGGTGACGACCAGCCGGACGGAGGGCTCCACCACGTGGAGCGCCGCCACCGGCTCGTGCAGGGTCCGCGAGTAACCCGGGGCGTACACCGGCCCCTCACCCGGCTCGCGGATCCGCCGCAGCAGCGCGGCGTACCCCCAGCCGTCGAAGCTCGGCTCGGAGCCCTTGCGGCCGGTCAGGCCCAGCCGGGCGAGCTGGGCGTTGGAGAGGTGGAAACCGTCCATCGGCACGTAGGCCGTGCTCCCCGGACCCAGCCGCTCCCCGGCGGCCGCCACCAGGTACTCAGCGAGCGTGGACTTCCCGGCGCCCGGCGCCCCGGCGATGCCGAGGATCACCCGCCCCGTGGTCGCCTCCGTCAGGGTCAGCGTCTCCCGCAGCAGCGTCGTGGCGTCCATGCCCGCCATCGCACCACGTCCGGGGGCCGGCCCGCACCACCCCTGTGACCCAGCTCTCCCCGAATCGGCCGGTCCGCACCGCCCGCCGTGGGGAAGGATCTTGCCCGTGACCCCGGACGTGCGATCGTGCGCGGACGGTACGGCAGGACAGGGAGCGGCCATGGAACGGAACACCCCGGACTTCGGGCTCACCGCACAGGACTACGGGCGCCACCGCGCCGGATTCCCGCCGGAGCTGATCACCCGGCTGGCCCGGCACGGCGTCGAGGCGTCCGGCCGCGATGTCCTCGACCTCGGCACCGGCACCGGCAGCCTCGCCCGGCTCTTCGCCCTGGCGGGCGCGCGCGTCACCGGCGTGGACCCCGCGGCGCCCCTGCTCGACCAGGCCCGCCGGCTGGACGCCGAGGCGGGGGTGACGGCCGAGTACCGGGTGGGCACCGCCGAGGAGACCGGACTTCCCGGCGCCCGCTTCGACGTCGTCACGGCCGGTCAGTGCTGGCACTGGTTCGACGCGCCCAGGGCCGCCGCGGAGGTCCGGCGGCTGCTGCGCCCCGGCGGCAGCTTGGTGATCGCGCACTTCGACTGGCTGCCGCTGCCGGGCAACGTGGTCAGCGCCACGGAGGAGCTGATCCTGGCCCACAACCCGGCATGGTCCATGGGCGGCGGCACCGGCCTCCATCCGCGGTGGCTGACGGACCTGGCCACGGCCGGCTTCGGCGGCATCGAGACGTTCTCCTTCGACGTCGACGTGCCCTACACGCCGCAGGACTGGGTGGGCCGCATCCGCGCCAGCGCCGGCGTGGGCGCGAGCCTCCCGGAGGAGGAGGTGCGGACCTTCTCCGACGAGCTCACGGCGGTGCTGCGCGACACGTTCCCCGGCGACCCGCTCGGCATCCCGCACCGCACCTGGGCGGTCACGGCCCGGGCGCCCGGCGCCTGACCCCGGCCGGAACGCGTCCGCACGGGGCCGTTCACCGGCTGACGGTCCCGCGCGGAGGCCGGAACGCCCACCGCGTCCGCGGTTCCACCACCGGCCGGAACAGCCTCCGCACCGGCGCCGTGCACAGCGCGGTGACCACCAGCGCGCCCAGCAGCGTCACCGCGACGAGACCCGGCAGGCCGTACGGCCGCAGCAGGTCGTGGAAGCCGGTGCGGGCGAGGGCCTTCATGACGAAGCCGTGCAGCAGATAGCCGTACAGGGTGCCCGTGCCGAGGGCGGTGAACCAGGTCCGGCGGGCCGGCACCCAGGCGAGGAAGCAGATCACCAGCGCCACCCCGACGGCGAACAGCAGCAGGGTCACCACCGGACCCGCCCACCAGCGCATGCCCAACTGCTGGGCGGCGCTGCTGTGGTAGAGCCAGGCGTAGGACACCCGGGGCACCGCCCAGTACGCCGCCGCCAGGCCCAGCAGCGCCACCGGCACCGACAGCGCCCGGACCGCGGGGCGCCGCACCAGCGCGAAGTGGTCCGGTCGCAGACACAGCCCGAGGACGAAGTACGGCAGGAACTGCAGCACCCGCTGGAGGTCCAGGTCCTCGCCGATCGAGGGCGAGAGGCTCGCGAGCATCGCCACGACCAGCGCCACCGCCAGGGGCCACCGCAGCGACCGCCACAGCGGCGCGGTCAGCCGCCAGACGAACAGCGCGGCCAGGAACCACGTCACGTAGGTGGGGTCGAGCAGGGTGACGGGCCGCTGCGGGTCGTCGTCGCTCCAGCGGGTGAACAGCGCGTACGCCGTCTCGAAGAGGACGTACGGCACGACGAAGCAGGTGACCAGACGCCGGACCCGGCCGGGAGATGCGTCGAAGGACCGGGAGAAGAAGCCGGACACGACGATGAACGCGGGCATGTGGAAGGCGTAGACGAAGACGTACAGGGCCAGCAGCCCGCGGTCGCCCGGCAGCAGCGGCTCCCAGATGTGGCCGACCGCCACCAGGAGGATCGCCAGGTACTTCGCGTTGTCGAAGAACGCGTCACGGGCCCCCGAGGGGTCGCCGGGCCCGGGGGAGGACTCCGCCCTGTCCGGTCCGCCCGGCCGGTGAGCGCTTTCTGTCGCCGTTGACATGGGCAAGCGCCTCACCGGAAGCGCGGAGGGCAAACCTCCGCAGCGGTGGTTCGGCCGACTTCACCCGGCCGGAGCAACCTGCGTGAACGCTGTCAACGTCCCGTCGTTGTCGACCCGCCGGAGTGCTGTGTACGGTGTGGGTCATGACTGAGAGCGCTGGGAGCCAGACGTCGGGAGCGTTGGTGACCGGCTCGGAGATCGCCCGTCTCGCAGGCGTCACCCGCGCCGCCGTCTCCAACTGGCGACGGCGCTACGACGACTTCCCCGAACCGGCCGGGGGCGGACCCAACAGCCCGCTCTTCGACCTGGCCGAGGTCCGCTCCTGGCTCGAACGGCAGCGCAAGGGACAGGACGTCTCCGAGGAGGTCAGGCTCTGGCAGACGCTCCGCGGAGCCTACGGCGACGACATGATCGGTGCTCTCGCCGACGCCGCCGCGCACGTCGACGACCCCGATGCCGTCACCCCCCTCCCCGAGGAGGCCGTGCGGCTCGTCGCCCAGCTCCTCGAACGCGGCTCCTCCGCGGAACTGGTCACCGGCCTCGCCGAGCGCTTCACCGACTCGGTCCGCCGCGCCGCCTCCGACCAGGTCACCACCGCCCGGGTGGTACGGGCCGTGCGTCACTTCGCGGGCCGGGTCGCCAAGGACGCGGTGATCTTCGACCCGGCCTGCGGCATCGGCACGCTGCTGCTGCGCGTCGGTCCCGAGCACGGGCCGCGGCGCCACGGGCAGGAGATCGACCCCGACAGCGCGCGCTTCGCCCGGCTGCGCGCCGGCCTCACCGGCCGCGACGGTGTCGACGTCGCGGTCGGCGACTCGCTGCGCGAGGACCGGCTGCCCGATCTCAAGGCCGACCTGGTGGTCTGCGACCCGCCCGTCGGGGACACCGACTGGGGCCGCGAGCAGCTCCTCCTGGACCGCCGCTGGGAACTGGGCACGCCCTCGCGGGCGGAGAGCGAACTCGCCTGGCTCCAGCACGCGTACGCGCACACCGCACCCGGCGGCCGGGTGCTGATGGTGATGCCCGCCTCGGTCGCCTACCGCAAGGCGGGCCGCCGCATCCGCGCCGAACTGGTCCGCCGGGGCATCCTCGCCCAGGTCGTCGCGCTGGCCCCCGGCACCGCCGCCTCGCACGCCCAGCCCGTCCACCTCTGGCACCTGCGCCGGCCGACCGGGCCCGGGGACGCCGCCACCGCCGTCCGGATGGTCGACCTGACCGACAACGACCCGGACGGTCCCCTGGAACCCGGGCCCGCGCAGGCCGCCGACATCGCCCTGATCGACCTGCTCGACGACAGCGTGGACCTCACCCCCGGGCGTCACGTGGAGGACTCGACCCGGGACTTCGCCGTCGAGTACCGGGCCCTGCGGGAACAGCTCGACGAGCGGCTGGAGCGGCTCGCGCGGCTGCTCCCCGCGCTCGCGGAGGGCCGGGGACCGGGCTCGCTGGACGGCTCCACCGTGAGCGTCGCCGAGCTGGCGCGGGCGGGGCTGGTCACCCAGGGCGGGGAGGAACCCGTCTCGGCCAGCGACCAGCTCGACACCGATTACCTCCGCGGGTTCCTGCGTGCCTCGGCCAACGTCCGGCGGTCGACCTCGCTGAGCGGGACGTTCCGTCTCGACGGGCGGGGGGCGCGGGTGCCGCAGATGGACATCGAGGAACAGCGGCGCTACGGAGCGGCGTTCAGCAGGCTGCGGGAGTTCGAGGCGTGCGCCCGCGAGGTCGCCGACCTCACGCGGCGGATCGCCGAACTCGCGGGCGAGGGCCTGGGCAACGGGGCGCTGGCCCCCGGGCCCGACGACTGACACGGGGGCGGCCCCGGACCGCTGGAGGGCGTTCCGGGGCCGACCCGTGGAGATGTGCCGCGCTCCGTCCTCCCCCGGCGTCCCGGGGAGGGGCCTCCCGTCAGGCGGTGGGAGTGAGGGGCAGGCAGATGGCGTTCACCGTGAAGTCCACGGCCTCGTCGCCGGTGTTCCGCACCGTACCGGTCCAGCCGTTCGCGCCGTCCGGGGTCGACTCGAGCACCGTGACGACGGAAAGCAGCGAGTCGTCCACGGTGACGCCGCCACCGGTGAGCGTGCTGCCGGCCGGGCAGGTGGCCGTCTCCGTCCCGGTGGACGTGGCGGCCGCGCTGCCCGTCTCGACCTCGAGGAAGGTCGGGATCACCTCGCCGGGCTCTCCGGGCTCGCCGGGCTCTCCCTGTTCGCCCTGCTCTCCCTGTTCGCCCTGCTCTCCCTGGGGCCCCTGCTCTCCCTGTTCGCCCTGCTCTCCCTGTTCCCCTTGCTCTCCCTGGGGCCCCTGCTCTCCCTGTTCTCCCTGCTCTCCGGGCGGACCCGCGGGACCGGTGGCGCCGTCCTCGCCGTCCTCACCGGGCGGGCCCGCCGGTCCGACCGGGCCCTGCGGGCCCTCGGGACCGGCCGGACCTGCCGCCCCTGCCGGACCTGCCGGACCCGCCGGGCCCGGCTCGCCCTGCGGCCCGGCGGGTCCGGGCTGACCCTGCGGACCCGCCGGCCCGGCCTGGCCGTGCCCACCGTGTCCGCCGTGCCCGCCCTCGCACGAGTGCTGGCACCCGTGCGACACGGACCGCTGGCCGTCGGCCTCCGCGGCCTGGACCTGAGGCGCCACGGCGCCGGAGATGAGGGCCGCCGTCAGGGCGGGCAGGCCGACGTGGCAGAGCCGGCGTATCGACTTCTTCAAGGTTGCTCCCGATGAGGTGAAGGGCCGGGCGCGGGGTACACGCCGAGCGGTTCGCGCCGGGCCTGATCGACGTCACCGATCCCAGCACGCGCGCCGCCCTGCCGCCCGGCGGGAACACTCCTGCGGGCTAGCACCACCGGGAACGTCATCCGGACGGCCGTGTGTCGAACCGGACGGGGACTCCTTCCGCGTGCTACCGCGTGTCGGAGGGTTCCCGGGGCAGGAGGTCCCGGGGCGGGAGGGTTGCGGAGCCCGAGCCCCCGGATGGCAGGATCGCCGCACCAGTCCGGTGGACCAGGGGGAGTTCCATGGAGCACAGGCCCGACCCGATCCAGATCATCACCCGCCCCAGCACCTCGGTGGCCGAGGACCGGATACAGGCGCTGGGAGCCTGGGTGCACGCCGCCCGGCGTGCCGGATGGCGGGTCGATCCCGTTGACCAGCCGGTGGACTGGCCGGCCGGTGAGTGCGGGCTGGTCGACATCGAGGGACTGCGCTACCTGCTCCGGATCGGCCTGCGGGGACGCACCCGCGCGGTGCTGCTGCCCGCCGGTCAGGCGGGGCCGGGTACGGCCGGACTCCCCGCCCAGGACCGTGCGATCGCCTCCCGGCCGGTCCTCCAGCTCACCACCTGGGCCGAACCCGTCCTCGCCGAGGGCTGAGAGGGGCGCTCGGTCGGCCTACGGCCGCCCGGCCCCGGAGCACCACGGCTCCACCACCGACCGCAGGTCCCGCGGGGACCGGTAGCGCACGGTGGACATCCCCAGTGCCGCGGCGGCCTCCACGTTCTCGTCCCGGTCGTCCACGAACAGGCAGCGGTCACAGGACACGCCGGCCAGCCCGGCGGCGATCTCGTAGATCTCGCGGGCGGGCTTGGCCACGCCCAGCCACGCGCTGCCGACGACATGGTGGGCCAGGTCCGCGATCCCCATCGTCCGCAGGTCGCGGTCGAGTTCGGCCGTCGCGTTGGTGACCAGGACGAGCGGCATCACCTCGCGTATCCGCCGCAACGTCCCCACCACCTCGGGATCCGCGCGGAACGGCGCGTCGGCCATGGCCCTCGCGAGTTCACCGGCCCGTGCGGGCGGCACGTAGGCGCTCATCCGCCCCGCCACGGCCTCCCGCCACTCGTCGACGCCGATGTGGCCGAGCAGCAGCGGCAGGTCGAGTTCCGGCGCGTAGGCCACCGACGCGGTGAGGCCCTCCGCGAGCCCCGAGGCCCGCTCCAGCGCGGCGAGCGCCGAGAAGTCGTAGAAGCGGACGACGTTGTCGAGGTCGCAGAGAACGGCGTCGAAGGCGCGGGTCGCAGGCGTCACCGCCCTTGCATACCACGGCCGTTCCGACCCGTGCCCCGGCGTGTCCCCCCCCAGGTCACGCCGGGGCCGGTCGGCCCTGGGAATCCCCCCGGATCCCATGAATCCCCCCGGGATCCCCCCTCAGGCCCCCGAGGCGCACCGGTACGTCCCCCCGACGAAGCGGTGCGTCGGAAGGAGACGCTACACGATTGTGTTCGTGTTGGCCAGCGCAACATGTCGTTGACATCGTCAACAAGGCGTATCGGATCCGTCGACCCGCATGCGGTGACGGAATGGTGGGAACACGGCCCGGGGTGATCGACCGCCGAGCGGTGGAGAAGGTTGTACGGGGATCAGGAAAAAATCTCACCGCCCGGGCGGCCGGACCCCGGGTGGCCGGACTCCCCGGCGGCGGGACCACGCCGGTCCTGCCTGACGCCTGGTCAGCGGGCGGGCGCCGCGCTCGTGTCGGCCCGCTGTCACGCGGAAGCGGGAAATGATCGTCGCATCGTCCGGTCTGGCGTCCGTTGCGCACCGACGCGGCTAGGGTGGGACGAATGAAGGCTCTCGTCCTGTCAGGTGGAGCCGGCACGCGACTGCGGCCGATCACCCACACGTCGGCCAAGCAGCTGGTGCCGGTGGCCAACAAGCCGGTTCTGTTCTACGGATTGGAATCCATCGCCGATGCGGGGATAACCGAGGTCGGGATGGTCGTCGGGGACACCGCCGAGGAGATCCGCGCCGCGGTCGGCGACGGCTCCGACTTCGGTCTCAAGGTGACGTACATCCCGCAGGAGAAGCCGCTGGGCCTGGCCCACGCGGTGCTGATCGCCCGGGACTTCCTCGGTGACGACGACTTCGTGATGTACCTCGGTGACAACTTCATCGTCGGCGGCATCAACGACATCGTCGACGACTTCCGCCACAACCGCCCCGCCGCCCAGATCCTGTTGACCAAGGTCCCCGACCCCCGTGCCTTCGGTGTCGCCGTGCTCGACGACGCCGGGCGCGTGGTGGCGCTGGAGGAGAAGCCCGAGCAGCCCAAGAGCGATCTCGCGCTGGTCGGCGTCTACCTCTTCACGCCCAGGATCCACGAGGCGGTCCGCGCCATCGAGCCGTCCTGGCGCGGCGAACTGGAGATCACCCACGCCATTCAGCGGCTGATCGACGACCGGGCCGCCGTGCGGTCCACCGTCATCCAGGGGTACTGGAAGGACACCGGCAACGTCGTCGACATGCTCGAGGTCAACCGGATGGTCCTCGAGTCGCTGGAACCCCGCAACGACGGCGAGGTCGACGAGGCGAGCGAGACCGTCGGCCGGGTCGTCGTCGAGCCGGGCGCCCGGGTGACCCGTTCGCGGATCGTCGGCCCCGCGGTGATCGGCGCGGGAACCGTGGTCAGCGACTCGTACATCGGGCCGTTCACCTCGGTGGGGGAGAACTGCACCGTCAACGACAGCGAGCTGGAGTTCTCCATCGTGCTGCGTGACGCCACCATCTGCGGCGTCGGACGGATCGAGTCCTCCCTCATCGGCCGTCACGCCGAGGTGACCACCCAGGCCGCGCCCGGCGTGCCCAGTGCCCACCGTCTCGTTCTCGGCGACCACAGCAAGGTGCGAATCCACCCATGACCTCTTCCACTCCGACCTCCACCGGCCTGCTCGTCACCGGTGCCGCGGGTTTCATCGGCTCCACCTACGTGCGGACCCTGCTCGCCGCCGAGGACAAGGCGGACCTGCGCATCACCGTGCTGGACAAGCTCACCTACGCCGGCACCCTGGACAACCTCCCGCTGGACCACCCGCGTCTGGAGTTCGTCCAGGGCGACATCCGTGACGCCGAGCTCGTCGACAAGCTGATGGGCGCCGCCGACCAGGTCGTCCACTTCGCCGCCGAGTCCCATGTCGACCGGTCCATCGCCGGCGCGGCCGACTTCGTGCTCACCAACGTCGTCGGCACCCAGACGCTGCTGGACGCGGCGCTGCGGCACGGCGTGGGGCCGTTCGTGCACGTCTCCACCGACGAGGTGTACGGGTCCATCGAGACCGGATCCTGGCCGGAGACCCACCCGCTCGCCCCCAACTCGCCCTATTCGGCCTCCAAGGCGTCGTCCGACCTGCTCGCGCTCGCCTACCACCGGACCCACGGCATGGACGTCCGGGTCACCCGCTGCTCGAACAACTACGGGCCCCACCAGTTCCCCGAAAAGGTGATTCCGCTCTTCGTCACCAACCTCCTCGACGGGAAGAAGGTCCCGCTCTACGGGGACGGGCGCAACGTCCGGGACTGGCTGCACGTCGAGGACCACTGCCAGGGCGTGGAACTCGTCCGTACCAAGGGCCGCTCCGGCGAGGTCTACAACATCGGCGGAGGCACCGAGCTCTCCAACAAGGAGCTCACCGGCCTGCTGCTGGACGCCTGCGGCGCGGGCTGGGAGATGGTCGAGTACGTCGAGGACCGCAAGGGACACGACCTGCGGTATTCGGTCGACTGGGGCAAGGCCCGCACCGAACTCGGCTACCATCCCCGGCACGACTTCCCCACCGGTCTCGCCGACACCGTCAAGTGGTACCGGGACAACCGGGGTTGGTGGGAGCCGTTGAAGGAACGGGCCGACGTCTGACCACGCGGGCCGCGACCGGCCGGCGGAGCACGGGTACGGCGGAGCACGGGAACCACGGAGCACGGGAACTACGGAGAAGCACGCATGAAATGGCTCGTCACCGGCGCCTCGGGCATGCTCGGCCGGGACACCGTCGAGGCACTCGCCCGCCGCGGTGAGGAGGTGGTGGCCCTCGGACGCGCCGAACTGGACATCACCCGTGAGGAGAAGGTCCGCGCCGCCCTCGGCGAACACCGCCCCGACGTGGTCGTCAACTGCGCCGCCTACACGGCGGTCGACGACGCGGAGCACGACGAGGCGGCCGCCCTGCGGATCAACGGCGACGGCCCCCGCGTCCTGGCCCGGACGTGCGCGCAGCAGGCCCCGACCCGGCTGGTCCACGTCTCCACCGACTACGTCTTCGACGGCGAGGCCCGCGAGACCCCCTACCCCGAGGACCACCCCACCGCCCCCCGCACCGCCTACGGCCGCACCAAACTGGCCGGCGAGCGGGCGGTCCTCGCCGAACTGCCCGGACGGAGCGCCGTGGTACGCACCGCGTGGCTCTACGGCGTCCACGGCAGGAGCTTCGTCCGCACCATGACCGAGCTCGAAGCACGCCGGGACACCCTCGACGTCGTCGCCGACCAGCGCGGCCAGCCCACCTGGAGCGCCGACGTCGCCGAGCGGATCGCCGAACTCGGCGTCCGGCTCGGCGGGGACGACCGGGACGCGACCGGGATCTTCCACGCCACCAGCTCCGGCGAGGCCACCTGGCACGAACTGGCCCAGGAGGTCTTCCGCCTCCTCGGCGCCGACCCGGCCCGGGTGCGCCCCGTCAGCAGCGAGGCGTTCCCCCGGCCCGCCCCCCGTCCCGCCTACAGCGCCCTCGCGCACCACCGGTGGCGGCACCTCGGACTGCCGCCGTTGCGCGACTGGCGCACCGCCCTGCATGTTGCCCTTCCGCTCATCCGCAAGGAGTCCTGTTCGTGAAGCGCCACGAGTTCCTGAGGGAGCTCCACCAGACCTGCGCCAACCGGAACTACCTGGAGATCGGCGTCAACGACGGCCGCAGCCTCACCCTCTCCCGGGTCCCGAGCATCGCCGTCGACCCCGCCTTCAAGGTGGTCACCGAGATCCGCTGCGACGTCCACCTGGTGAAGGCCACCAGTGACGACTTCTTCGCCCGCGAGAACCCGCTGGGCCACCTGAAGGGCGGCCGTCACCCGCTGCGCAACATCGCCCGCAACCGCAGCCCGTTCGGCTACTGGCAGGACGTCACGCTGGACCTGTCGTTCATCGACGGGATGCACCTCTTCGAGTTCGCGCTGCGCGACTTCATCAACATCGAGAAGCACTCGGACTGGGCCAGCGTCATCGTCTTCGACGACATGCTGCCCCGCAACGTCGACGAGGCCGCCCGTGACCGCCACACCGGCGCGTGGACCGGCGACGTCTACAAGGTGGTCGAGATCCTCCGGCGCTACCGGCCCGACCTGCGGACCGTCCTGGTCGACACCCAGCCCACCGGCCAGCTCCTGGTCTTCGGCGCCGACCCGGCCAGCACGGTGCTGGAGGAGAAGTACGACGAGATCATGGCCGAGTTCGACGTGCCGGACCCGCAGAAGGTGCCCGAGTCCATCCTGGACCGCACCACCGCGGTCCGGGCCGAGGACCTGCTGGGCGCCGGCTTCTGGAAGCCGCTGGTCCACGCCCGCAACCGCGGCACCAAGCGGGCCAAGGGCTGGGAGCAGCTGAGCAGGTCGCTGGACCGGCTGACCGGCGAGACCGGCTGACCGGGCCCGGCCGGCCCCGCACGGGGCCGGCGGCGGCCCATGACGACGGCCGGGGCCCCCGCGGTGTCCGCGGGGGCCCCGGCCGTCGTCGTGCGCGCCCTCACACGGACTCGTCGCCCCGCAGCTTCTCGTAGTACGCCACGCACTCCTCGTACACCGGCAGCAGGCTCGCCGCCCGCGCCTCGGCCAGCGACGGCGCCGCGGCGTCCTTCTCGGAGAGCACCGGCTCGATGCCGGCGGGCCACTCGATGCCCAGTGCGGGGTCGAGCGGATGCACACCGTGCTCGCGGCCGGGGGCGTAACCCGTCGAGCACAGGTAGAGCACCGTGGCGTCGTCGGTGAGCGCCATGAACGCGTGCCCGATGCCCTCGGCGAGGAACACGGCGTGACGGTTGTCCTCGTCCAGCCGGACCGACTCCCAGCGCCCGAAGGTGGGGGAGCCGACCCGGATGTCCACCATCACGTCCAGCACCGCGCCGCTCGCACAGGTCACGTACTTGGCCTGCCCGGGCGGCACGTCCGCGAAGTGCAGCCCCCGCAGCACGCCCCGCCGGGAGACCGAGCAGTTCGCCTGGGCGAGCGACAGGTCGTACCCGGTGGCCTCGCGGAACTCCCGGCCCCGGAACCACTCGTGGAAGCTGCCCCGGTCGTCCGGGAAGACCTTCGGCTCCAGCAGCCAGGTCCCCTCGATGGTCAGCGGTCGCACGTGCTCATTCCCCCTTGTCCTCGGTCAGCCGCGCCCGCAGACCGGGCGCGAGTGTGTCCATCGCCTTCACCACCGCGCGGCGGGCCGGCAGCGGCAGCCGCCGCCCGAGCCGCAGCAGGACACCGCCCGGTGGACGCGCCGCCTGCGGCAGGGCCGCGTGGCCGACCCGCACCCCCTCGCCGGTCACCCGCAGCGTGACCGGCAGGAGCAGGAAACGGGGGGCGCCGGCGCGCGGGGCGGGCGCCAGGGCGGTCCGCAGCGGGACCGCCCGCGGCGCCCGGTCCAGGGGCAGCGCCGCCTCCAGCACCGAGACGGCCGCTCCGGCGTCCGGCGACGGGCTCCCCGGCGTCACGGTGCCCGGGGTCACGGTGCTCGGGGTCACTGCGGCCGGGGTCACGGTGCCCGGGGTCACGGTGCCCGGTGTGAGGGTGCCCGGCGCCTCCAGCGCGGCCGTGCCGGCCGGGCCGGTCAGCCGCAGCAGCACCTCGGTGACGTCCGGCACGTGCAGCGGCAGCGTCGCGCGGAGGCGGCCGTCGGCCACCGTGACGGCGGAAGGGGAGAGCCGGTCGAGGCGGAGGTTCCTGGAAGCCTTGTCGACGTCCAGCGACAGGGTGTCGCGGACCGTCCAGTAGGGCAGGACCACGCTGCCCGCCGTCACCGCGGCGTTCTGGGCCGGGCGCGGAGCCCCCGCGGCCGGGTCGATCCGGCACTCGCGGGCCCAGCCGCCCATCTTCACGCGGACGAACAGGTCCCACAGCCCCGGCCGCAGCGGGGACCCGCCCGCGGCCACCACCGGATCCACCGCCACCGAGGCCCGTACCCGCAGCCCCACTCCGCCCGCGGCACCGGAGCCCTCCCCGGCCGGCTCCCTCTCCCGCGTCACCTCGACCGGCAGATAGTACTGGGCCGCCGTCGCCCGCTCGCGCACCACCACGTCCACGCCCGCCGAAGCGAACCGCGCGGTGGTGTCGGCCAGCACCCAGGCGATCGCCGCCGGCACGTCCTCGGGCGCGCCCTCGGGCGGGGTGTGGGCGCCGTCGGCCGGGAAGACCATGGGCGCGCCGTCCGCCGTGTAACCGGCCGTCAGGTCGAACCGCAGCACGCCCTTGTCCCACCGGACCGCCCCGGCGGCGGCCTGCGGGGTGAGCGAGGCCTCCCATTCGGCGAAGGCCAGGGTGTCCTCGTACCGCCCGGCGGCGACCAGCGCCGCCACCACCCGCTGGGTGGGGGCCAGGGGAGCGGCCACCGACGGGCCGAACCGCTCGTTGATCACGTCGCGGATCTCACCGAACATCTCGCGGCGGTAGTCGTCCGGCAGGACCAGCAGCCGCTTGCCCCGCATCCGTTCGACCATCTCGTTGCGCAGCCAGCGGCGGTACATCCGGTCGCGCAGCTCACCCGGTTCGGTGTACCGCTCGACCACGTCGAGCGCCTCCCGCAGGTTCTTGAAGTAGCCCACCGGGTCGAAGCGCTGGAACCCGGCGTTCGAGGCGTCCTCGCGCTTGACGTGGTAGTAGCAGACGTAGTCGCTCAGCACCGACACGGTCTCGGCCCGCAGATACGCCTCGGCGATGAACACGTGGTCCTCGAGCCGGCGACGGCCCTCCGGGAAGCGCAGCCCGATCCGGTCCAGGAAGGCGCGCCGGAACATCTTGTGCGGCGTCAGACTGTCCATCAGCGGCGCGTTCTCGACGGTCGCCCGCGGATGGTTCCGCCGGAACAGCTCCACCGGCACCGGCCGGCCCTTTCCGGCCATCTTGCCGACCACGACGTCCGCGTCGTTCTTCACGGCGTACTCGTACATGCGCTCGAGGGCTTCGTCGCCGAGGTAGTCGTCGTTGTCGACGAACATCACGTACTCGCCCCGCGACGCCTCGATCCCGACGTTGCGCGGCTTGCCCGACCAGCCCGAGGGCTCCTGGTGGATCACCTGGATGTGGGGGTGCTCGGCGGCCAGCGCGTCCAGCAGGGCGGGCGTCCCGTCCGTCGACCCGTCGTCGACGAAGACGGCCTCGAACTCGCCGGGTGGCAGGGACTGCCGCAGGAGCGAGTCGACGCAGTCCTCGATGTACGGACCGGGGTTGTACACCGGGACGACCACACTGACCTTGACGGACATGCGTTTCACAAGCTCCTCGAGAGACGACCGTGGGGCGAACCTACCGTGAGGCGGAAGTCCTCCCAGGCCGGTCGCCCGCACCGGAAAATGTGCTGCCCTGCTCCTCTCCGGACCCTACACTCGCATCAACCCCCAGGGGCGCAAGGCCTGTTGACGGCCGGTTCGCGTCGTTCGGCGCGCCCTGGAGGACGACCGTGACGAGTGAAGGGGGACAGGCCGTGCGTCAGCGCTCCGTTGCCGTCGTTCCCCGTTCGCGGTACGAGGTGATCCTGGTGTCCCCGGTGCTCCGGCGCCCGCTGCGCGGCCGGCGCCGGAAGTCCGCCACGTCCCGCTGAACCACGTCCGCCCACGCGGCGTGGCGCGGTCGTGGCGGTGATCGCGCGTCCGAAGGACCGGATCATCCTCCAGAAAGGCCGCAGGCCGTGCGCAACGACCTCACCCGCCAGCCCGCCCCCTCCCTCGCCACCGTCCGCAACCTCGGCGTCCTGGCCCACGTGGACGCGGGCAAGACCACCGTGACCGAGCGGATCCTCTACGCCACGGGCGCCGTCCACCGGCGCGGCGAGGTGCACGAGGGCACCACCGTCACCGACTTCGACGCCCAGGAGCGCGAGCGGGGCATCACCATCTTCGCCGCCGCCGTCAGCTGCGCGTGGAAGGGCTGCCGGATCAACCTGATCGACACGCCGGGCCACGTCGACTTCGCCGACGAGGTGGAGCGCTCGCTGCGCGTGCTGGACGGCGCGGTCGTGGTCCTCGACGCGGTGGCCGGGGTCGAGCCGCAGAGCGAGGCGGTGTGGCGGCAGGCCGACCGGCACGGCGTGCCCAGGATCGTCCTCGTCAACAAGATGGACCGGGCCGGCGCCGACCTCGACGCCGCCGTGGCCTCGATCCGCGAGCGGCTGCATCCCGCGCCGCTGGCGGTCCAGCTGCCCGTGGGCGCGGAGGACGGCTTCCGGGGCGTCGTCGACCTGCTCGGCATGAGGGCGCTGGTGTGGCCCGACGGCGCCGAGGAGCCCGTGGAGGAGCCCGTTCCCCCGCAGTTGCTCGCCGAGGCCGCACGGCGGCGCCGCGTGCTGGAGGAGGCCGTGGCCGAACTGCACGCCGGGGCGCTCGAGGAGTTCTGCGAACGCGGGACGCTCACCGGGCCCGCCCTGCGCGCGGCGCTGCGCGACCTCACCCGCACGGGTGACGCCGTCGTGGTGCTCTGCGGCTCCGCCTACCGCGACAAGGGGGTCGAGCCGCTGCTGGACGCGGTCGCCGACTACCTGCCGTCCCCGCTCGACCTGCCGCCGGTGGCGGGCAGCTGGGAGGGCGCCGAGGTGCGGCGGGAGGCCGACCCCGCGGGACCGCTGGCCGCGCTGGCGTTCAAGGTGAACGCGACCGCGACCGGCAGGCTGACCAGCCTGCGGATCTACTCGGGCACCCTGCGGAAGGGGGACGTCGTGCGGGACACGGCCACGGGCCGGACGGAGCGCGTCGCGCGGGTGCTGCGGCTGCGCGCCGACCGGTACGGCGAGGTCGACGCCGCGGTGGCCGGCGACATCGTCGCCGTCGCGGGCCCCAAGGGCGTGCGGGCCGGGGCGACGCTGTGCGACCGGGAGCACCCGTTGGTGCTGGAACCGCCCGCGCCGGCCGATCCGGTGGTCTCGGTTGCCGTCGAGGCCGTCCGCTCCACCGACACCGGACGCCTCGCCGAGGCGCTCGCCCGCCTCGCCGAGGAGGACCCGTCGCTGACGGTCCGCACCGACCCGGAGACCGGGCAGACCCTGCTGTCCGGCATGGGCGAACTGCACCTGGAGGTGGCCGTGGAGAAGATCCGCCGGTCCGGCGGGCCGGACCTCACGGTCGGACGGCCGAGGGTGGCCTTCCGGGAGACGGTGGCCGGCGGCATCGCCGGGTTCGTCCACCGGCACGTCAAACAGGACGGCGGGGCCGGGCAGTTCGCGCACGTCGTGCTCGACGTCGAGCCGCTGGACGGTTCCGGGTTCGAGTTCCGGTCGACCGTGACCGGGGGGCGGGTGCCGCAGGAGTACGTGCGCGCGGTGGAGGCGGGGTGCCGGGACGCCCTGGTGGACGGTCCGCTGGGCGGGCATCCGGTGACCGGCCTGCGGGTCGTCCTCACCGACGGCGCCACGCACGTGAAGGACTCGTCGGAGACCGCCTTCCGCACGGCCGGGCGGGCGGGGCTGCGGGCGGCGCTGCGGGCCTGCCGCGTCGCGCTGCTGGAACCGGTCGCCGAGGTCACCGTCACGGTGCCCGCCGACCACCTCGGCGGCGTGCTCGGCGATCTGGCCGCCCGGCGCGGCCGGGTGCACGGCTCCGAGGCCCGGGGCGGGACGGCCGTGGTGAGCGCGGTGGTCCCGCTGGCGGAGCTGTTCGGCTACTCGGCCTCGCTGCGGGGCCGGACCCGGGGCCGGGGGGCCTTCGTCTCCCGCCCGGCCGGCTACGCCCCGGCTCCGGCGCCGGTCACGGGCTGAGCGGGACCGGCGGGGCGCGTGCCGGCACGGCCGCGCCCCGCCGGGTGGGCGGGGCGCGGCCCCGGTCGCCTCAGCCGCCCAGGATGCCCCGCCGGTAACCCGCCGCGACCGCCGCCGCGCGGTCGTTCACGCCGAGCTTCGCGTACAGATGGGTGAGATGGGTCTTCACCGTGGCCTCGCTGATGAACAGCTCGCGGGCGATCTCCCGGTTGGAGGTGCCCCGGGCGACCAGCGCCAGCACCTCCCGCTCGCGCGCGGAGAGCGGCTCGTTGCCCGGAGCGCGGACCGCCGAGACCAGACGCGAGGCCACGGCGGGGGAGAGCACCGTGCGGCCCTCCGCCGCCGCCCGCACACCGGCCAGCAGTTCGTCGCGCGGGGCGTCCTTGAGCAGGTAACCGGTCGCCCCCGCCTCGATGGCCGGCAGGGTGTCGGAATCGGTGTCGTAGGTGGTGAGGACCATGACCTTGGCGCGGATGCCGCGACGCGTCAGCTCGGCGATGGCCGGCACCCCGCCGCCACCGGGCATCCGCAGGTCCATCAGGACCACGTCCGGGTCGAGTTCGGCGGCCAGCGCCACCGCCCGGACCCCGTCGGCCGCCTCCCCGAGCACCCGGAAGCCCGGAGCGGCCTCGAACAGAGCGCGCAGACCGTCCCTCACGACGGGATGGTCGTCGACGACCAGCAAGGTGATTCCGGTCCGGCCGGACGTCTCATCGCTCATGACGGACCAACGGTACGCGAGTCGACACGGCGGTGCCCTGCCCCGCCTCCGACTCGACCACCACCGATCCGGCTATGCGTTCGGCGCGGGCCCGCATGCCGTCCAGGCCGAAACCCCCGTTCCGGGTGCGTGGCGGAAGCGCTGCCGGGTCGAACCCGCGGCCGTCGTCCCGGACGTCGAGGGTGACCTCGTCGCCCATGAAGCTGAGGGTGACGCCCACCCGGGACGCCGACGCGTGCCGGGCCACGTTGGACAGCGCCTCCTGCGATATCCGCAGCAAGGTGGCGGCGACCTCGCCGTGCAACTGCTCCGGCTCCCCGGTGAGGGTGAACTCCGCCCGCAGTCCCTGCCGTTCGGACCAGCCGTCGACCGTCTTGCGCAGCGCCTGCGGAAGACCGTCCTCGGCCAGGCCGGCCGGGGCCAGATTCTGCACCGACCGGCGCGCCTCACCGAGGCTGTGCCGCGCCAGGTCCGCGGCACGGTCCGCGTGCCTGCGGGCCACGGCGGGGTCGTCGGTGCTCGCCACCACCTGGAGCTGGGCGATGATCCCGGTCAGTCCCTGGGCGAGCGTGTCGTGGATCTCCGCGGCCAGCCGCCGGCGCTCGTCCGCGATGCCCGCCTCCCGCGCCTGGAGCAGCAGCTGGGTGTGGAGCGCGGCGTTCTCGTCGAGTGCCCGCCGCAGGGCCGCGTTGGCGCGCTCCAGTTCGACGATGGCGGCGGCGCGGGCGCTGGAGCGTTCCTCCTGCTGTTCGCTGAAGTGCGTGGTGACGCCGATCAGCGCGAGGTTGACGATCAGCAGCCCGGCGAACAGCCCCCACTGAGCGGTGCTCTGCGGCGGCAGGCCGCCCGCCTGCGCACCCGCCACCGGCAGGGCGCAGGCGAGCGGGCCCAGTCGGCGCCAGGGACGCCGGCCCCGGGGAATCAGGTCCTCGGCGTCGAAGTAGCCCACCGCGGAGTAGAAGGCGAAGAGCGGGTTCAGCCAGCTGAGTGCGAAACCGAGGGCCCAGCGCAGCCAGTAGTAGACCGCCCCGGCCGGTGACGGGCCGGGGCGGCGCAGGTGGGCCCGGTCCCAGCCCAGGTGCACGACGACGGCCGCGCCCACCAGCACCGCCGCCGCCCGCCGTTCGCCCGGAACCGGCGTGAGTTCCGGGGCGGCGGCCGCCAGCGCCGCGGTGAACACCAGCATCGCGTGCGGCCCGCACCGGCGGAAGAGTTCCCACCCGCGCCCGGCCGTTGCCGGTTCCCCCGTCCCCGCCCCGTCGTTCCGCACGGCCGACAACCTACTGCCAGCGGAACCAGCGGGTGGCCGCCGCGGTGAGCACGACCGCCCACAGGGCCAGGATTCCCAGGGACGACCAGTCGGGCCAGTCCCCCGCGGCCGCCTGCCCGAGGGCCTCGGCCGCCGCGCCGAAGGGGACGAAGCCCACGGCGGTGGCCAGCGCGTCCGGCATGGCCTGCACCGGCAGCCAGACACCGGCGGCGAACATCATCGGCAGGAACACGACCGAGCCGACCGCCGTGGCGATCTTCGCGGTCGGGGAGAACGCGGCCACCAGGGCGCCCATGGCGAGCGCGGCGGCGGCCGCCAGCAGCAGAGCCAGCAGGTATCCGGCGACCTGCTCCGGCAGCCCGACGCCGTAGGCGATCCGGCCGACCGCCAGCGAGAGCAGGACCGACACCAGGGCGGCCGCGCCGTGCAGACCCATCTGCGCGGCCAGCAGCGCCGAGGGGCGCACCGGCGTCGCGGACATACGGCGCAGGATGCCGCGCTCCCGGTAGCCGGTGATCACCGGCGGCAGTGCCTGGACGCCGGACACGATCAGCGCGACCAGCACGGTCACCGGCACGTAGGTCTCGATCAGCCGGACGCCCCCGAGATTCGGGTCGGGTTCGCGGAAGGTCGGGATCAGCCCGAGGAGCGCCAGCAGACCGGGCGGGAAGACCGCGATCCAGAAGAAGTTGCCGGGTTCCCGGAGGAAGAGGCGGGTCTCGGCCCGCAGCACCGCCCGGCGCGGACGGCGGGCCGGTGCGGAGCCGCCCGAGGCCGAGGGGACCGCCGGGGCGGGAGTGGGGGTCGCGGACATGGGGTGGGCCTCCGTCAGGTGGTGGTGAGATCGAGGAAGGCGTCGTCCAGCGTGGCGTCGGTGACGCGCAACTGGTGGGCGGTGACGCGCCGCCGGACGAGCAGCTGGACGACCGCGTTCACGGTGTCGTCGGTGCCGGCCAGGGTGAGCCGGCCGTTCTTGTCCTCCATGGACGCGAGCCCCGGCAGGGCGGCCAGTTCGGCGTCGTCCAGCGGCTCGGACGGGGTGAAGGAGATGTGGGTGGCGCCGGCGGCCCTGCCGATCAGTCCCTGCGGGGTGTCCAGCGCGGTGATCCGGCCGCCGTCGACGATGGCGATCCGGTCGCACAGCCGCTGCGCCTCCTCCATGAAGTGGGTGACCAGCAGGACGGTCACACCCCGGGCGCGGACGTCCTCGATCAGGTCCCAGGTGTCACGGCGGGCACGCGGGTCCAGGCCGGTGGTCAGCTCGTCCAGCACCACGATCCGCGGGTTGCCGATCAGGGCGAGCGCGATGAACAGGCGCTGCTTCTGGCCGCCGCTCAACTTGCCGAACCGGGTGTCCAGCCGCTCGGTCAGACCCAGCCGCCCGGCCAGCTCGTAGCCGTCGGCGGGGCTGGGGTACAGGGCGGCGTACAGCTCCAGCGCCTCGCGGACGGTGAGCTTGGGCTGCAGCTCGCTCTCCTGGAGCTGCGCGCCGAGGAGGTGGGTGACCTTCTCGTGGTCGGCGGCCGGGTCCAGCCCCGCCACCCGGATCCGGCCCGCGTCGGGGGACCGCAGGCCCTCGACGCACTCGACGGTGGTGGTCTTGCCCGCGCCGTTGGGGCCGAGGATGCCGAAGATCTCGCCCTCCTCGACGGCGAAGGAGACACCGTCCACGACGGTCCGGCCGCCGTAGGCCTTGCGCAGTCCCTCGACCTCGACGACCGCCGCCCGGCGGGAAGTCGTGGGTGCCGTCGTGTTCCTCGGGTTCGTCGTCGCCATGGGGGAAGCGTCCCCCGCAGGCGCGGGCCGCCGCATCGCCCGTCCGGCGCGAAGCCGCATCGCCCGTCCGGTGCGAGGGCGCATCGCCCGTCCGGTGCGAGGGGCATCGTCCGATCGGTCGATGCGGGACCATGACCGGGCGGCAGCGTCCCGCGCGGTTCGCCCGGACCGCCGTCAGTCCACGACCGACGCGTGGACCAGCCGCCGGATCTCCGGGAACAGCATCCGCGACCGCCGGGGCCGCACCTGTGTCATGAACTGCACGGTCAGGTCGTGCACCGGGTCCACCTCGAAGAGGGTGGTCGCCACGCCCTTCCAGCCGAAGGTCCCGCGCGAGGACGGCGACTGCGCGCGCGAGGGGTCCACCACCACCGAGAACCCCAGTCCGAAGCCCATCCCGGCGTTGGCGGGCTCGTCGTGGACCGGCGCTCCGAAGCTCCTGATGTCCGTGCCGTCCGGCAGGTGACTGCGGGTCATCAGCTCCACCGTCGCGGGCCGCAGCAGCCGCACCCCGTCCAGTTCGCCACGGCGCCGGAGCATCTCCATGAAGCGGTGGTAGTCGCCCGCGCTCGCCACCAGCCCCCCGCTGCCGGACACGAACCGAGGCCGCTCCCGCACCGGGGTCCCGGGCACGACCTCGAGGGACCCGTCGTCGCCGTCCCCGTAGAGCTCGGCCAGCCGCCCGGCCTGTTCCCCGTCGATCCAGAACCCGCTGTCGTTCATCCGCAGCGGCCGCAGGACCCGTTCGGTCACGAAGACGTCCAGCGGGACACCGGAGACCACCTCGATCACCCGGCTCAGCACATTGGTGGCCACCGAGTAGTTCCACCCGCTTCCCGGTTCGAACTGGAGCGGAAGCCGGGCGTACGCGGCGCAGGTCTCGGCCAGGTCTCCGCCCGGCAGCACCGAGGCGTGCAGGCCCGCCTCCCGGTAGAGGGCGTCCACCGGGTGGGCGTGGTGGAAGGCGAAGGTCAGGCCGGCAGTGTGGGCGAGCAGGTGCCGGATCAGGACGGGCCCGTCCGCCGGCCGGGTCCGCATCCTCGGGCCCTCGCCCGCCACATGCACGCGCGGGGCGGCGAAGGCCGGCAGGTGGCGCTCGAGCGGGTCGTCCAGCGAGAGCAGGCCCTGTTCGACCAGCACCATCGCCGCCACCGAGGTGACCGGCTTGGTCATCGAGTAGATCCGCCAGAGGGTGTCCGGCTCCACCGGCAGACCCGCGGCCAGGTCACGGCTGCCGCAGGCGGTCAGCCGCGCCACCCGGCCGGCCCGCGCCACCGACAGCAGGTAGCCCGGCAGGCTCCCGGTGTCGACGTGCCGGGCCAGCAGCCGGTCCAGCTCCTCCAGCCGCCGCGGATCGAGCCCCGCCTCGTCCGGGTCGATCTCCTGGCGCAACACCGTCCTCGCGGTCGCCGTCATGCTCCTGGCCTTCCGTGTGCCTTCCGCAAGCTGAACCGGGATACCCCGTCCGGCGCAATCTCAGACCTGATCGGGCCGCACGGGGAACACGCGGGCCGGTGGGGACGTTCGGCGGGTATGAGCGAAGAAGCCCTGCTCGCCCTGCTCTCCGAGGCCGACGGCGGAGTGCTGGCGACCCTCAGGTCCGACGGGCGGCCGCAGCTGTCCAACGTCAACCACGCCTACTACCCGGAGGAACGCCTGCTCCGGATCTCCGTCACGGACGACCGGGCCAAGACCCGCAACCTGCGCCGCGATCCCCGTGCCTCCTACCACGTGACCAGCGCCGACCGCTGGGCGTACACGGTCGCCGACGGCACCGCGGAGCTGACCCCGGTGGCCCGGGACCCGCGGGACGAGACGGTGGAGGAGCTGATACGCCTCTACCGCGACGTCAACGGCGAGCACCCCGACTGGGACGACTACCGCGCGGCCATGGTGCGCGACCGGAGACTGGTGCTGCGGCTGCGCGTGGAGCGGGTGTACGGCGTCCCCCAGGGCGCCCGGGGGTGACGGCCGGGCGTCCGGACCATGGCGGTGGCGGTCCTCCCGCCTAGAGTTCCGTGCCACCGGGCCGGGCGTTCCACACCGAGACCACCGGGCGGCCGTGCTCGGCGGACAGACGGCTGACGGTGCCGGTGAAGATCTGGAACAGCCGTCCGTCCCCGGGTGCGAGGCCGAGCCGGCGGGCCGTCAGTACCCGCAGGTAGTGGCCGTGGGCCACCAGCAGGACGTCACCCCGGTCGGCCCGCAGCAGCGGCTCGATGCGGGCCAGCACCCGGTCCGCCCGGGCACCGACCTCCTCCGGGAGCTCACCGGGGTGCCCGTCCGCGGAGGGCGGGCACCCGTCGGTCCAGATGTTCCAGCCCGGGCGGTCCCGGCGGATCTCCTCCGTCATCATCCCCTCGTACGCCCCGTACTCCCACTCCCTCAGTTCCGGCTCCGTCTCACCGGACAGCCCCGCCAGCCGCGCGGTGGCGACGGCGCGCACCCGCGGGCTGGTCAGCACGGTGAGCGGGGTCCGGCCGGCGAGCAGCGGGACCACCGCCCGCGCCTCCTCCTCGCCCCTCGGGGTGAGCGGCAGGTCGGTGCGGCTGGTGTGCCGGCGTGCCGCGCTCCACTCGGTCTCGCCGTGCCGCAGCAGCAGAAGATCGCCCACGACCGGCCCGCCTACCGTGGAGCCGAAGGGCCGGCCGCCTCGACGGCGTGGCCGCCGAACTGGTTGCGCAGCGCGGCGATCATCTTCATCTGCGGGGAGTCCTCCTGGCGGGAGGCGAACCGGGCGAAGAGGGAGGCGGTGATGGCGGGCAGCGGGACGGAGTTGTCGATGGCGGCCTCGACCGTCCAGCGGCCCTCGCCGGAGTCCTGGGCGAAGCCGCGGAGCTTCTCCAGGTGCTCGTCCTCGTCGAGGGCGTTGACGGCGAGGTCGAGGAGCCAGGAGCGGATGACGGTGCCCTCACGCCAGGAGCGGAAGATCTCCCGGACGTCGGTCACCGAGTCGACCGCCTCCAGCAGCTCCCAGCCCTCGGCGTAGGCCTGCATCATGGCGTACTCGATGCCGTTGTGGACCATCTTCGCGAAGTGGCCCGCGCCGACCTTGCCGGCGTGCACGGCGCCGAAGTCGCCCTCGGGCTTCAGGGCGTCCAGTACCGGCTGCACCTTGGCAACGTGCTCGGCCTCGCCGCCGTACATCAGGGCGTAGCCGTTGGCGAGGCCGTGGACACCGCCGGAGACGCCGCAGTCCACGAAGCCGATGCCCTTCTCGGCCAGCTCCGCGGCGTGCTTCTCGTCGTCCGTCCAGCGCGAGTTGCCACCGTCGACCACCACGTCACCGGCGTCGAGCAGACCCGCGAGCTCGTCGATCACGGACTGGGTGGGTGCGCCCGCCGGGACCATCACCCACACCACGCGGGGGGCCTCCAGCGTGTCGGCCAGTTCGGCCAGGCTGGCCACGTCGGAGAGGTCCGGATCGCGGTCGTACCCGATCACGGTGTGGCCCGCCCGGCGGATGCGCTCGCGCATGTTCCCGCCCATCTTGCCGAGACCGATGAGTCCGAGCTGCATGACTGTCACTTCTTCCTGATCGTTCGTCGGGCAGGTCCGCGGCCGTCGGACGGCCCCGGCTCCTGTGTCGGCCCCTGCTCAGGCCCCTGCTTACGCTCCGGTTCCCGCATCCGCCCCGGCGCCGGCACCGGCGCCGGCGCCGTCCCGCAGGGCGATCTCGTACATGTCGTCGGCGTCGAGCCGCCGCAGTTCCTCGGCGATCAGCTCCGACGTCGGCCGGATCTTCAGCGCCAGACTCCTAGGCGGCTGGCCGGGCAGCGTCAGGGCGGCGAGCGGTCCCCCCTCGCGGACGACGGACAGCTCGCCCCGGTCGGTCTCCAGCCGGACCGCGGTGACCGCGGGGCCGGCGGAGGCCCGGACCTCGCCGGGCACCCGGAGCCGCTCCCGCAGCCAGCGGGCCAGGAGTTCCGCGCTCGGATTGCCCGGCTCCGCCTCCACCACCACGCCCCGCACCGGCGCGTGCTCCTGGTCGAGGGCGGCGGCGAGGGCGGAACGCCAGAGCGTCAGCCGGGTCCATGCCAGGTCGGTGTCGCCGGGCGTGTAGTTGGCCGCCCGCACCTCCAGCTCGGTCAGCGGGTCGGAGGCCGCGTCCATGTCGGTGATCCGGCGCTGCGCCAGCGCGCCCAGCGCGTCGCCGGCCGGGTTCTCCGGCGCGTCGACCGGCCACCACACCACCACCGGCGCGTCCGGCAGCAGCAGCGGCAGCACCACCGACTGGGCGTGGTCCCGCAGCTCGCCGTACAGCCGTAGCACCACCGTCTCGCCCGGCCCCGAGTCGGCGGCGACCCGCACCTCGGCGTCCAGCCGGGGATGGGTGCGGTCGCGCGGGCTGCGGGGATGACGGCGGATCACCACCACCGTGCGGGAGGGGTGTTCCTGCGAGGCCTGCTGCGCGGCCCGCATGGCGTCGTAGGCGAACTCCTCGTCGATCACGACCACCATGGTCAGCACCATGCCGACGGCCGGTGTGCCCGACGCCCGGCGCGCGTGGAGCAGCGCCTTGTTGACTTCTCCGGCCGTGGTGTCGGTGAGGTCCAGTTTCATGGCCTGCGCCAGCTCCGTCCGTCTCGTGCGAGCATCTCGTCGGCCTCCGGGGGTCCCCAGCTGCCTGCCGGGTACTTGGCGGGCACACCGTGGGTGGCCCAGTACTCCTCGATCGGGTCCAGGATCCTCCAGGACTCCTCGACCTCCTCGGTGCGGGGGAACAGGTTGGCGTCACCCAGCAGCACGTCCAGGATGAGCCGCTCGTAGGCCTCCGGGCTGGACTCGGTGAAGGACTCGCCGTAGGCGAAGTCCATCGAGACGTCCCGGATCTCCATGGAGGTGCCCGGAACCTTGGAACCGAACCGCACGGTCATGCCCTCGTCGGGCTGGACCCGGATGACGATCGCGTTGGCCCCGAGCTCCTCGGTCGCCGTCGAGTCGAACGGCGAGTACGGGGCGCGCTGGAAGACGACCGCGATCTCGGTGACCCGGCGGCCCAGCCGCTTGCCGGTGCGCAGGTAGAAGGGGACGCCCGCCCAGCGGCGGTTGTCGATCTCCAGTTTGATCGCCGCGAAGGTGTCCGTCATGGAGGAGGGGTCGATGCCGTCCTCCTCCAGATAGCCCAGCACCCTCCGGCCGCCCTGCCAGCTGCCGGTGTACTGGGCCCGTACGGTGTGCTCGCCCAGGTCCTCCGGAAGCTGGACCGCCTTGAGGATCTTCAGCTTCTCGGTCAGCAGCGACTCGGCGTCGAAGGAGGCGGGCTCCTCCATGGCGGTCAGGGCGAGCAGCTGGAGCAGGTGGTTCTGGATGACGTCCCGGGCGGAGCCGATGCCGTCGTAGTAGCCGGCCCGGCCGCCGATGCCGATGTCCTCGGCCATCGTGATCTGCACATGGTCGACGTAGGAACGGCTCCACACCGGTTCGAACATCTGGTTGGCGAAACGCAGCGCCAGGATGTTCTGCACCGTCTCCTTGCCCAGGTAGTGGTCGATCCGGAACACCTGGTCCGGGGCGAACACCTCGTGCACCAGCGCGTTGAGCGCGCGGGCACTGGCCAGGCCGTGGCCGAACGGCTTCTCGATCACCGCGCGCCGCCAGGAGCCCGGGGGCGCCTCGGCGAGACCGTGCTTCTCCAGCTGCTGGACCACCCGGGGGAAGAACCTGGGCGGCACCGAGAGGTAGAAGGCGAAGTTCCCGCTGGTTCCGCGGGAGGTGTCCAGCTGCTCGACCGCTTCCCGCAACTGCTCGAACGCGCGGTCGTCGTCGAAGTCGCCGGGGACGAAGTGCATGCCCTGGGCGAGCTGCTGCCAGACCTCCTCACGGAAGGGGGTGCGCGCGTACTGCTCCACGGCGTCGTGCACCACCTGGGCGAAGTCCTGGTCCGCCCACTCGCGGCGCGCGAAGCCGACCAGGGAGAAGCCCGGTGGGAGCAGCCCCCGGTTCGCGAGGTCGTACACGGCCGGCATCAGCTTCTTACGGGACAGGTCGCCCGTGACGCCGAAGATGACGAGGCCGGACGGGCCCGCGATCCGGGGAAGCCTGCGGTCGCGGGGATCGCGCAGCGGGTTGGGCACACCCGGCAGCGGGCCGCCGGTCCCGCGCCGCACGGCGTCCACCGTTCCGGTCGCTTCGGTCAATGTGATCATCTACTTTCTCGTCGGACGGGTGAGGGCCGAGTACCGCGGTGGGCCGCGGGCCATGCGGAGGCGGCGCCCTCCCGAGCGATCCGCGCAGGTCAGGGCGGATCCGCCCGTCACCCCGGAAGGGGTTCCCGTCCTCGTGCCACCCCACACCGCCCCGTGTCCCCCGTCCTTCCCGAGGGCCCGTGCCGCGCCCCCGTCGCACGCCCCCGCCGTCCTCCCGCCCGGCCGCGTTAGGTTGGCGGGATGAGGCTGACGATCGTTGGTGGGGGCGGCTTCCGTGTGCCGCTCGTGTACGGAGCGCTGCTGGCCGACCGGGCGCCCGGCCGTGTCACCCGTGTGGTGCTGCACGACGTGGACGAGGGGCGGCTCGCGGCCGTCACCCGGGTGCTGGCCGAGCAGGCCCAGGGGGTGCCGGACGCCCCGGAGGTGGTGGCGACCACCGACCTGGACGCGGCGCTGACCGGAGCGGACTTCGTCTTCTCGGCCATCCGCGTCGGCGGCCTGGAGGGGCGGGCCGCCGACGAACGGGTGGCGCTGGCCGAGGGGGTCCTCGGCCAGGAGACCGTCGGCGCCGGCGGCATCGCCTACGGCCTGCGCACCGTGCCCGTCGCGCTGGACCTCGCCCGCCGGGTGGAGCGCCTGGCCCCGCACGCCTGGGTCATCAACTTCACCAACCCCGCCGGCCTGGTCACCGAGGCGATGTCGCACCGGCTCGGCGACCGGGTGATCGGCATCTGCGACTCCCCGGTCGGCCTCGCGCGCCGCGTCGCCCGCGTCCTCGGCGTGCCCGCGGACCGGGCCCACGTGGACTACGGCGGCCTCAACCACCTCGGCTGGGTCCGCGCCGTGCGCGCCGACGGGGAGGACCTGCTGCCCCGGCTGCTCGCCGACCGGGAACTGCTCGAGTCGTTCGAGGAGGGCCGCCTCTTCGGCGCGGACTGGCTGCAGGCACTGGGCGCGATCCCCAACGAGTACCTGCACTACTACTACTTCAACCGCGAGACGGTGCGCGCCTACCAGGAGGCCGGGCAGACCCGCGGCGTCTTCCTCCGCGACCAGCAGGCCCGCTTCTACGCGGAGGCCGGCCGCCCCGGCGTCCCGGCGCTGGAGCTGTGGGACCGCACCCGGGCCGAGCGCGAGGCCACGTACATGGCGGAGAACCGCGACGCGGCGGGTGCGGGGGAACGCGAGGAGGAGGACCTCTCGGGCGGCTACGAGAAGGTGGCGCTCGCGCTGATGCGGGCGATCGCCCGGAACGAGAGGGCCACGCTGATCCTGAACGTCCGCAACCGGGGCGCCCTGCCCGGCCTCGACGAGGACGCCGTGGTGGAGATCCCCTGCCGGGTGGACGCCGACGGCGCGCACCCGACGGCCCTCGCGCCGCTGCCGGGCCACGCGGCCGCGCTGGTGGGCGCCGTCAAGGCGGTGGAACGCGAGGTGATCACCGCGGCCGCAACCGGTTCCCGGGCCGCCGCGGTGAAGGCGTTCGCCCTGCATCCGCTGGTCGACTCGGTCACCGTGGCCAGAAGGCTCATGGCGGGCTACCTGGACGCGCACCCGGGCCTCACCTACCTGAGGTGAGGCCCGGGCCCCCCGGTCCGATGGTGGGGCGGGCGGCCGCACTCCCCCCGGGTGCAGCCGCCCGCCCCATCCCCCGCACCGTTAAGAGCGCGCCGTACGCCTTCTGATACACCCTCGGGAAATTTTTTTTCTCCGGCCTCCGTACGGAGGCGGAACCGGCCCTCGGCCAGGCGCGGTCAGGCGCGCGCCCCGGCCGCGGCGGAGGCGGAGGAGGCGCCGGCCGGTCCGGCGGCGGGAGGCGCGGACTGGGCGGGAACGCTGGGCAGCGCGGCGGCCGGCTCCTCGTCGCCCCACGGCGAGCCCGCCGGACGAAGCCGCTGCGGGGACGCCACCACGGCGTAGTCCGCCCCCAGGAACGGCGGCTCCAGGTCACCCGGGTCCTCGCCCAGGGCCAGGCGGACCGCGGCCCACGGCGCGTTCAGACCGCACAGCGAGAGTTGGTGCAGCCCGCCCGCCGCCCGGGTGTTGACGTCCAGCAGAACCGGTTCCCCGCCGAACATGCGGAACTGGACGTTGGACAGGTGATGGAGCCCGAACCGCTCGGCGATCAGACGGGCCGGCGCGATCCACCGCTCGTCGAGGGTGAACCCGCGGCGCCGGCCGTTCTTCGTCCGGCCCACGGTCATCCGTACCCGGTCGTCGGTACCGGTGAGGCAGTCCACCGAGACCTCCGGCTCCTCCAGCCGCGGCATCACCAGCCAGTTGACCTCCTCGCCGCCGTCCCGCAGCGCGCGGAGCACCATGTCCAGCGGGACCACCGTGCTGGGGAAGCCGTCCAGCTGGGCCATCGAGAACGGGCTGCGGGTGATCACCCGGAACCCCACGCCGCCCGCTCCGGCGGCGGGCTTGAGGCAGGCCCGGTGCCCGTCGGCCTCCAGCTTCTCGACCGCCTCGACCAACTCGGACCCGTCCCGCACCCGGAACCACGGCGGCACCGGGATGCCCAGCTCGGCGACCCGCTCGTAGGCGGTCGCCTTGTCCTGGAAGGCGGCCACGCCCGCGGCGGTCGGCGCCAGCAGCGCCGTGCCGACGGCCTCGAACTCGGCGCGGTGCGCGACGATCACCTCCTGGTGCAGCCGCGGCACGAACACGTCGATGCCGCGCCGCGCGCACTGGTCCAGGGCGAACTCGGCGTAGGCGGCGGGGGAGAGGCCCTCGGGCTCCATCGCCGAGGTGTCGGCCGCGGCGAGCACCGGCGAGTTCGGGTCCCCGTGGGTGGCATGGATCTCCACCGCGCGATCCTGCGGATTTCTCCGCAACTGGTCCATGAAGAACACGTTCTCCGCGTACGTGCGGTTGAGCCAGACGCGTACGCGAGAGATCATTCAGGCCGCCTTTCGGGTGTTCGGGCACGGCGAAGCAGCCGGCCCGGCCGGGTACACGCGTGTAGGGACGCCGAACCGCGGGAAGTGAAACGGGGGTTTCGCAGCGGCGGCGTCGGGCCGATCATAGAGCTTCGCGGGACGCGTTCCGCTACACGAGTGTTACGACTTCCCCCACCGCGTGTCGGGCCGGTCCCGGCACGGCCCGGAGCCACTCGCCCGGCCCCCGGGCGCTACCGGCCCACCCGCCGCAGGAACGCCTCCTCGTTGCCCGCCAACCCGGCCTCGCGCAGCGCCCGGTCGGCCTCCGCGAGGACCGCGGGAGGCACCGCCGGCGGGCCCGCGCCCGGCTCCGCGAACGCGGCCTGCACCGCGTTCAGCAGCCGCAGGTACGCCTGCGCGGCGCGGCGTTCACGGTCGGTCGGCACGCTGGTGGTGGTCATCCTCGGCATCTCCTCGGGCGGCCGGTCGTCGGATCCTCCTACCAGCCTGCCGCGCGCCACCGACAGCGGGTGACCGGCGGCCCGTGGCCGACGGTTCAGGAGCGGTGCCGCCCCACCGGCGGGGCCTCACCGGCGGGGCGTTTCACCGGCGGCGCGCCTCACTGCCAGCGCGTCACCGACCGTGTCTCAGCGGCGGCGTGTCATCCGCGCACGGCCCGCATCGCCCGCATCGCCCGGGAGAGCCGCACCAGGTCCTCGGGGCCCTCCGCCGGCGGCCCCGCCGTGCCGGGGCCGTCCACCGCCGTCTCACCGGCCGCGCCGTGGGCCCGGACCGCGGCCACCACCATCACCGCGTCCGCCTCCACGCGGGCGCGTTCCGCCCCGGCGCCGGCCGCCACCGCGGCCGCCCGGGCCCGCTCCCGCACCAGCGGGTCGAAGAGCGGGCAGAGCAGCAGCAGCGCGTCGTGGATCTCCGCCTGCCGCTGCACGGCCCGCAGCGACGGCGGCGACCACCAGCCGACCCGCACCGCCGCCCGGCCGCCCGCGTCCGCCGCGGACACCGGACGCAGCTCCCGCCACAGCGGCGCCAGCGCGTGGTAGGAACGCCACGCCGACCAGGCGTCGCCGAAGAGCCGGGCGGGCAGCGTCCACAGCAGTGGCAGGGAGAACCCGGCCGCGCTCAGCAGACCACCGAAGGCGGCCATCGCCGGAGCGCCCCAGGTGCTGAGCCCGTCGATGTTCCCGCCCGCCCAGCGCACCGTTATCGCCGTCAGCTTCGCGACCGCGTACAGCGCGCAGAACCCGAAGCCGAGGGCGATCAGCAGCAGCGAACCGCGCAGCTGCCGGCCGCACACCCGGTGGATCCAGCGCAGACACAGGACGTTCATCGCCACCCCGGCCGCCAGCAGCGAGAACAGGTACAGCAGCACCATCTCGCGCACGAAGGGGGTGCTCGCGTAGTAGGTGTCGAAGTCGCGCAGCCGCTCCACCGGCGCGTCGCCCCACGCGAACAGCACCCACATCACGGCGATCACCGCGCCGAAACCGGCCGTGCAGCGGACCGTCAGGCTCCGGGTGACGTCCGGCGGACCGCCGCGCCAGCTGATCATCAGCACCAGGCTCGCCGCGCAGACGGCGGTGAGCAGCGAGTACACCAGCGGCGCTCCCGCGTTGGGGACGCCGGTGAGCCGGTTGACGGCCACGACGGTGGGCGGCGCGGCGAACGTGAAGGCCAGCGCGGTGACCAGCAGCAGCGCGCACACCGAGCGCAGCAACGGGTCCCGCCACGCCCCCGGGGTGCGGCACTTGAGCACCAGCGGCACCGCCATGGCCGCGGCCGGGACGTAGTAGCCGACGTTGTTCACGGACCGCCCGCCCCGCGCCTCGCGGTGGTCCGCTCCCCGCCCAGGGAGGCCTCGATGCGGCGCACCAGGCCGTCCGGCCAGGACGGATCCCCGGCAGGAGGGCCGGCCGGTTCCCTGGCCGACGGGACGGCCGGCGGGACGGTCGGCGTCCAGGCGCGGAAGCGGCTCGCCAGCAGCAGGCCGAACCGCTCCGCCTCCGCCTCCTCGCGCCGGTCGAACCGGGTCCGGGCGGCCATCGCCACCCCGTCCAGCGGTCCGCCCCGGTGTCCGGCCGCCATGTGCCACAGCTCGTGCCCCAGGATCACCAACTGGTGCCCGGGCGCCGTGCGCTCCTCGACCACCACGACGTCCTGGTCGGCGAAGTCCAGCCACAGTCCGCTGGCCGTACCGGCCGGGAAGACCGCGGTGCGCAGGCGCACCGGGCGGCCCCGCAGACCGCTCATCACCGCGCACAGCGCGCGCAGCGTCTCCTCCGCCCCGGCGGTGGGCGGCAGGCAGAGCCCGCCCACCAGTGCGTCGCACAGCCGGCCCATCTCCCTGCGGGTGCGCAGCGTCCTGATCAGACCCAAGGTCACGGTCCCGGCCGTCGGACACTCTCCAGCAGCATGTCGAGCCACTCGGCGACCTTGTCGCGGTGCTGGTCGGTGGGAAGCTGCGCCGCCCGCCACGCGATGCCGCGCACGCCGTGGTCGCGCAGCAGGCGCTCCAGGGCGTCCTCGGTCCCGTGCGCCCGCCCGCCCTCGGCCGCCGCACGGTCCGCCCGGTCGCGGGCCGCCCCTTCGAGGCCCGGCCCCTCGAGGCCCGGTCCTTCGAGGCCCGGTCCTTCGTGCCCCGCCCCCGTGAACCCCGCCCCCGGGGGCACGGCTCCTTCGCGGCCCCACGCCTCGTGCCCGGGTCCCTCGCGGCCGGGCGCCTCGGCCAGCCGGCGCAGCAGCTCCCGCTCGGTCCGCTGGAGCGCGCCGACCAGCGCCTCCGGGTCCTCCGCGGTCAGGAAGCCGGCGTGCACGCCGAAGAACCGCTGCAACGCGTCACAGTGCTCCATGGTGGGCCGCCGGTCGCCGTTGAGCAGCGCGCCGGCCTGCTGGCGGGACATGCCCGCGCCGTCGGCGATCTCCCGCTGGGTGTAGCGGCGGCCGTCCGGCCGGAGCCGGGTGCGGCGCAGCAGGTCGAGCCGCTGCAGGAACCGGGTCTGCACGTCGCGTTCCCCGCCCGGCCGGCCGTTCAGCAGGGCCTTCACCACGCCCTCGGGGACACCGGAGGCCGCCGACAGCCGCGCCACGTCGAACGCCTCGGCACGGGAGACGCCGAGCCGGTCCGCCAGCGAGCAGACCCGGGCGGTCACCGCCCGTAGCGGGGCGGCCTCACCGGCCCCCCGGCCCTCCATGTCACCCGCCACCGCAGCTCTCCCGCGTCGCGTCCGTCCGGACGCCGTGAGACTAGCGGTCGCCCCGACGACCCTCCAGGTCCCGCCACAACTGTGGCCGGATCCGGCCGCCAACACCCCTGAAATGCCACAATGGTTGACACGCGTGGTGCCCGACCGGGAGGATCAGGGCCGCCGACGGGGCCGAGAGGGGGACCTCCCGATGAAAGCTCGGGCAGGGGGCCGGCGCCCGCAACCGCGGCCGGGGCCCGAAGAGGCCTATCTGAGGGACTACACGGCGTTGCTGGAGAGTGTGTCCTTCCCGTCGGTGCTGCTCGACCGCGCCTGGGACGTGGTGGTCGCCAATACGGCGTTCACCGAGCTGTTCCGCTCCGTCGGGCCGCACCCCACCGCCATGCCGGGCGACAACTTCCTGCGCTTCGTCCTCTTCCACCCCGACGCCGGCCAGGTGCTCGCCGACCGGGAGGTCCGGTGGTGCCTGCCCGCCCTCGCGCGGTTCGCCCACCTCACCGAACGGTACGGGGACGACCCGGTCCTTCAGGCGGTGCGGCGCGAGATCGCCGAGGACCCGCTGATGGAGGCCGCCTACCGCCAGGGGCTCCCGCACTGGGTGCGTACCGTGGGAGAGCGCGCGGCGCGCGAACACGACGGCTCGGTACGGCAGTTGGTGCGCCCGGGCGGGGGGCGGGGGGTGCGGGAGTGCCGCCTGGTGGTGGAGACGCCCACCGCGTTCGCGGAACTGGGGTACGAGCGGATGACGCTGGTGCTTCCCGGACCCGATCCGGAGCCCGGGCCCACCGCGGACGCGCCCGAGCGTTCTCCGCGTGGCCGTGGCCACCTGTCGCTGGTGCACTCCGTCACCAGCGGCGGGCACTGAACGTTTTCGGCTCTGCCGCTCCAGGGCGAGGGCGGCACTTCGCAGCCTCCGTCGTGGCGCGGTCGAATGAAGGCGTTGTGCGGGGAGGGCGGATGGCAATGAGCGTGGCCGAGAGCTGATCTGGCGTGATGACTCTTCTTCGGCAGCACGCCCCGGCCGATCGAGCGGATCTTCCAGGGCCCGCCACGGAGCAGACGCTCGTGGCCGCCGAGGAGCGGACGGGTATCGCCCTCCCCGGGGATCTGCGGACGTGGTTGTCGCGGAACAATCTGGATCCGCCTGAGCAGGGACGTCGACGACGAAGTGGCACGCTGCGGCTTCGACGGGTTCCCGGACGAGCAAAGCTTCTTCCTGGGCATCCGGGCGATGGAGAGGCTCTACGCGAACTGCTCCACCTCCGGTGGATCCAACCCTCCGGACAGGCCGGACGATCCGTTCCGGCGCAACGAGTGGATCCCGTTCCTGCCGGACCAGGACGGCTGGACGGGAAGTTCGTCGATGTGCGGGACGGGCGTGTCGGCAGGTGGTTCGTGGGTGGGACCACGGTCGGGGGCGAGTACGCATCGCCGGCCCGGTACTTCGACTCCGTGGCGGAGACGCCGACGAAGATCGCCGAGGGAAGCCACCCGGTCCGCGGGGTCATCGAAGGCCGACTCGTCCGGTCGTGAGACCGTACACCACCGCGTGAGCCGCGGGTGCGGCGGGAGTTCGCGGCGGTCACCCTCACGGGTGGCGACGAGCGTCCCGCACGCGGCCCCCGCGGGCGTGAGGGCGGACGACGACGGCCGGGCGGCGTAGCGCCACCCGGCCGCGCGGGTTCACTCCTTCTCGACGCCCGCCCCCGGCGCCCCCGGCGCCGCGGACACCGATCCCCGCTTCGCGGCCTGGATCTGCTCGTAGACCCGGGTCCGCAGCTCGGCGAACCTCGGCTGCACCCTCGTGTTCAACTGGTCGCGCTCCACCGGGAGATCGACGACCAGCTCCTCCTGGACCACGGTCGGGGAGGCCGAAAGCACCACCACCCGCTCGCCCAGGTACACCGCCTCGTCGATGTCGTGGGTGACGAACAGGACGGTGATCCCGCGCTCGCGCCACAGCCGGCGCACCAGGTCCTCGAGGTCGGCCCTGGTCTGCGCGTCGACCGCCGCGAACGGCTCGTCCATCAGCAGCACCTGCGGCTCGTAGGCCAGCGCGCGGGCGATCGCCACGCGCTGCTGCATGCCGCCGGACAGCTGCCACGGATAGGCCTTCGCCGCGTCCGCCAGGCCGACCGACTCCAGCGCGTCGGCCACCAGCGCCCGACGCCGCTCCTTGGCCATTCCCTTCTGCTTCAGCGGAAGTTCGACGTTCTGGCCGACCCGCATCCAGGGGAAGAGACTGCGGCCGTACTCCTGGAAGACGAAGGCCATGCCGGGCGGCGGACCGGTCACCCGGCGGCCGTCCAGCAGGACCTCGCCGCCCGTGGGAGCGAGCAGGCCGCTCATGCACTTCAGCAGGGTCGTCTTGCCGCACCCCGACGGCCCCACCAGGCAGACGAGTTCACCGGCGGCCACCGAGAAGGTCAGGTCGCGCACGGCCTCCACCGTGCGCCCGGAACCCTCGTAGACCTTGCGCAGCCCGCGCACGTCGAGCATGGAACGCCCTTTCGCAGTCGTGTCGTTCACCGCACCGGTCACGGCGACCGCCGGGAGGAGTCCCGCAGCCCGTGGTACCAGGACAGCACCCGCCGCTCGACCAGCTGGAAGACGACGGAGAGAAGGAAACCGAGCAGGCCGAGGACCAGGATGCCGGTCCACATGCCGGGGATCGCGAACCCGCGCTGGAACTGGACGATGGCGAAACCCAGTCCGTTGCTCGCGGCGAACATCTCGCTGATCACCATCAGGATGATGCCGATCGACAGCGACTGCCTCAGGCCCGCGAAGATCTGCGGGCTCGCCGACGGCAGCACCAGGTGGCGCAGCCGGGCCGCGCCGCCGACGCCGTAGCAGCGGGCGGTCTCGGTCATCACCGGGTCCACCGCGCGCACCCCCTCGACCGTGTTGAGCAGGATGGGCCACACGCAGCCCACCGCGATCACCACGATCTTCATCCCGTCACCGATCCCGGCGAAGAGCATGATCACCGGCACCAGCACCGGCGGAGGCACCGCGCGCAGGAACTCCAGCACCGGCTCGCAGAAGGCGCGCACCGTGCGGTACGAGCCGATCAGGGTGCCCAGCGCCACGCCCACCACGGCGGCCAGCGCGTATCCGGACAGCAGCCGCCAGAGGCTGGGCAGCAGATCGGCCCGGATCCGCTCCCCGTCCCACACCTCGGGGAAGGCGGCCACGATGGTCTCCAGCGGCGGCCAGTACACGTCGGTGCTGCCGGCCGAGGCGAACCACCAGACCGTGAGCAGCACGGCCGGCAGCGCGACGACGAACAGCAGGCGCCGCAGGACGCGGAACGTCCCGTTCATACCGCCACCTCCCCGCGCACGGACTGGTGCCAGGACAGCGCACGGCGCTCGACCGTGCGCGCGCCCACATTGATCAGCAGGCCCAGCAGGCCGGTCACCACGATCAGCGCGTACATCTCCGGTACCGCCTGAGAGGTCTGGGCGACGGCGATCCGGGCGCCCAGGCCCGGCGCGCCGATGACGAGTTCGGCGGTGACCGAGAGGATCAGCGCCACCGCCGCGGCCAGCCGCACCCCGGTCATCACGTAGGGCAGCGCGGTGGGCCACAGCACGTACCGCACCCGGGCCAGGGTGCCCAGCCCGTAACTGCGGGCGGTCGCCTCGGCCACCGGGTCGACGTCCTGGACGCCGTAGAGGACCTGGATCAGGATCTGCCAGAAGGCGGCGTACACCACCAGCAGCAGCACCGACCGCAGTTCGGTCCCGTAGAGCAGCACGGCCAGCGGGATCAGGGCGACCGAGGGGATCGGGCGGAGGAACTCGACGGTCGAGGCGGTCGCCTCCCGCAGGTACGGCACCACCGACAGGAGGACGCCCGCCAGCAGCCCGCCGGCCACCGCCAGGGCCAGGCCGACGGCCCAGCCCGTCAGGGTGTCGCCGAGCGCGGTCCAGAAGGCGGGGTCCGAGACCTCCCGCGCGAGGGCGCCGGCGATCGTGCTCACCGGAGGGAAGTACGCCTCCTTGACGAGGCCGAGCCGCGGCACCGCCTCGCCGACGGCGAGGAAGACCGCGAGCCCGGCCGCGCCCAGGACAAGGTTCAGGTGCTTCACGGCAGCAGCGCGTCCAGGTCCGGGGTCTTGGTGTACAGCCCGTCCTTCTCGCCGAGGTCGCGGAGCGTCTCGATCGAGCCTCGGTCCACCTCGGCCGGCCACTTCGGCAGCGTCAGCTGCGGCAGCAGGTCGGCGGGGATCTTGGTGTAGGAGGTCAGGATCTCGCGCACCTCGTCGGGGTGGCCGTCCGCGTAGGCCAGCGCCTCCTTGGTGGCCGCCTCGAACTTCTCGACCACCTCCGGGTTCTGCTGCGCGTACTGCGCCGAGGTGAAGTACATGGCGACGGTCAGCCTGTCCGACACGTCGACGTAGGAGGAGGCCACCTCGACCGCGCCCTGGCTCTTCGCGGTGGTCAGCGCGGGCTCCACGGCCATGGCTCCGTCGATCTCGCCGGAGTCCAGTGCGGCCGGCATCTGGTCGAAGGCGATCTCGACGAACTTCACCTTGGACGGGTCGCCGCCCGCCTCGCGCACCGACTCGCGCACGGTGGTGTCGTTGATGTTCTTCAGCGTGTTGACCGCGACCTTCTTCCCCTCGAGGTCCTTGGCCGACGTGATGCCGCTGTCGCCCTTGACCACCAGCCCGCCGAAGTCCTTGCCCTTCTCGCCGGTGGTGGCGACACCGTTGACGACGGCCCGGACGGGCACGCCGTTGGACTGGGCGATCATCAGCGAGGCCATGTTGGAGAAGCCGAACTGGAACTGGTTGCTGACCACTCCGGGCACGATCGCGGCGCCGCCCTGGGCGGGGGTCATCTCCAGCTTCAGCCCGTGCTTGCCGAAGATGCCCTTCTCCTGGCCGAGGTAGAGGGGCGCGACGTCGACGATCGGGATGACGCCGACCTTGACGGTGGTGACACCGCCGGACGACGAGCTCTTGTCCGACGGGTCGTCGGACGAGCCACAGGCCGTCGCGGTGAGCAGGAGGGCGCCGGTGGCTATTCCGGCGAGCAGGCGACGCATGGCTACTCCTGTGCGGGAGAACGGGGAAGGGGAGGTGGGCGCGGAGCGGCGCGACCGGGTTCCGTCGCGCGGTGGGGGCACGCTTGCTGCGTGACGGTAGATCCCGCCACGGCCGAGGTCAATGGTTTGGCTGACGAAATTGTTGACACTTCGGGAAGGGGTCGGCCGGGGGTCCGCCCCACCCGGGAACACGGCTCCGGCGGCCGGGGGGTTCAGCCCCCTCCTCGCCTGTCGCGTCCGCCGCGCCGGCCGAGCCGTCCGCCCGCTCGCCCGCGGACGCCCGTGCACGCATGCGAAAAGGCCGGTTCCGCACCCCCTGGGGGCGGAACCGGCCTCCGTGCCGTCGCTCAGACCTCCTTGCCGGACCCCGGCGCGGCGCCCAGCTCGGACTTCTCGATGCCCTCGGTGATCTTCCCGATCACCGACAGGTCCTCGCCCTTGTCGATACCGAACCGGACCACGACCATCCGCTCCGGGTCGGCGGGCGAGGGGAACGCCAGGGACTCCACGATCCCGTCCGGTCCCTCCTCGGTCACCGCCGACCAGCGGACCCGGTAGCCCTTCTGCCCGGCCACCGTCACCGGACCGGCGTCCAGCTCCTTGTGCGAGGTGATGGAGCCGTACGTGTCCCCGCCGTAGGAGTCCTCCACGTTGGCGGCGATGTCCGCACGGGCCACCGCCTCGGCGGGACCGTGCAGCCCCAGACCTTCCGCCGCCAGCGAGTAGGCGCCGCCCGGCGTGCACTTCTCCGCCGGGTTGCCCGGGCACGGATACGTCTCGTCGACGCCGATCTGCGCCCCCGCCTCGTGCGCGGAACCCGTCCAGCCGTCGGGCAGCGGGAGGCTGATGCCGTTGGCCGGGTCCGCCACCGGCCCCTCGGTGATCTCCTCCGGGTTCTCCGGCGCGCCCTCCTCACCCGGCGCGCCGTCCTCCCCGGACCCGCCGCGTTCACCGGACGACGAGGCCCTGGCCGGGTCCTCGTCCGCGTTGCCCAGCACCAGCAGGGCCCCTGCCGTGCCACCGGCCACCAGTACGACCGCGGCGACGATCCCGGCGGCCAGCGCCCCGCGGCGGCGCTTGGGGGGCGGCGGCGCGCCGTAGGCCGGATACGCGGGGTACACCGGAGCGGCGGGGACCGTACCGACCAGGGTGGGCTGCGCGGCGATCGCCTGGGGCGAGGAGCCGGCCACGGGCGATGCGGGCGGCCCTGGCGGCACGGGGGCGCCCGCGGGCAGCGTGTGCTGCGTCCACGCGCCGCCGTCCCACCAGCGCACACCGATGGGACCGTCACTCGTATGCCCGGGGTCCGGGTACCACCCGGGAGGAATAGCCTGCGTCATGCGTCAAAGGTATGGGGCAACCGTGAAGAACCGGCGAGAGGGTCGGCGAACCGGCGGTCCGTCCCCCAACACCCGCCTTGCGCAACGGTGTTGTGCGTGCGCGTGGAGCGGACCGTCTGGCGACACGTCGTGCGGGTCGGGCCGCGCGGCGGCCCGCGGCGGGCTAGGCTCGGACGGCGGACGTGGTCCGGGTGGCCTGGGGAGGGAACGGCGATGACGGAGGAACGGCCCGGGATGCGTGCCGACGGTTCGGCCCTGCTCTGGGAGCGTGACGAGGAGGTCGCCGCCATCGAGCGGGCCGTCGAGACCCTGTGCACCGGGCGCGCCCCCGCCGGCCGGCTCCTGGTCCTGCGGGGCGAGGCCGGACTCGGCAAGACGGCGCTGCTGACCGAGGCCCACCGGATCGCCGAACTCCGCGGCTGCACCGTGTGGTCGGCGCGCGGCGGGGAGACCCTGCGCTCGGTGCCGTACAACGTGGTGCGCCAGCTCCTGCAGCCCGCGCTGCTGGCCCTCCTGCCCGAGGAGGCCCGCGAGTACCTCGGCGACTGGTACGACATCACCGGCCCGGCCCTCGGCATCGCCCCGCCCGGCGGCGGGCAGCCCGACCCGGGCTCGGTCTGCGACGGCCTGGTCGCCGTCGTCCGGCGGCTCGCGCGCCGCGAGTACCCGCTGGTCCTGCTGGTCGACGACGCCCACTGGGCCGACCTGGAGACCCTGCGCTGGCTCACCGAGCTGTGCGCCCGCCTGGAGGACACCTCCGTCCTGGTGCTCGTCGCCTGCCGTACCGGCGAACTCAGCGAGGAACGCGCCGGATACCTCGACCGGATCGTCGAGGCCGCCGGACCGGTCTCCTCACTGCGGTCGCTCACCCCGCAGGCCACCGCCGGACTCACCCGCGCCACCGTCGGCGAGCACGCGGACGACCCGTTCTGCCGCGAGGTGTGGGCGGTCACCGGCGGCAACCCGTACGAGACGGTGGAACTCCTCGCCAAGGTCCGCGACGCGGAGATCGAGCCCCTGGAGCCGTCCGCCCACGAACTGCGCGACCTCAACCGCTCCGCCCGCGGCGGCGGCCTCGTCTCCCGCCTCGACAAACTCGGCATCGAGGCCACCCGGTTCGCTTGGGCCGCGGCCATCCTCGGCACCGGCATCACCGTCGACCTGGTCGCCAGACTCGCCACCCTCCAGCCGACGGCGGCGGAACGCTGCGCCGGCATCCTCTGCGAGGCCCGCATCCTCACCACCCCCGACCCGCTCAACCAGCAGGCCGCGGACGGCGAGCTGGAGTTCACCCATCCGCTGATCGAGTCCGCGGTCTACAACTCGATACCCGACAGCCTGCGCACCGCCATGCACGGCATCGCCGCCCAGGTCGTCACCGACTCCGGCCGGGGAGCGGCGGCCGCCTCCCGGCATCTGCTGCAGGTCCATCCCGACGACGACGAGGAAGTGGTCGAGCAGCTGCGGGAGGCCGCCCGCGCCCACCTCGCCGTCGGCGCCCCCGCCGCCGCCCGGGCCTGCCTGGAACGCGCCCTCAAGGAGCCGCCGAGCGCCGAGTCCCACCCCAGGGTCCTCTACGAACTCGGCTGCGCCACGCTGCTCACCGCGCCCGCCGTCACCATCGGCCACCTGCGCAGCGCCCTCGCGCTGCCGGGCCTGGACGTCGCCGAGCGGGTCGACGCGGTGGTCCGGCTCTCCCAGGCGCTGCTCCACAACGACCAGGCCGCCGAGGCGATCCGCACCGTGACGGCCGAGGCGTCCCGCCACGAACACGGCCCCGCGCGGCTGCGCCTGCAGGCCTGCCGGTTCCTCTGGCAGAGCATCCACGCCGCCGGAGCCGACTCGCCCGGCCGCTCCCGGCACCTGGCCGACCTGGCCGCCGCCTGCACCGGGCGTGACGACTCCGAGCGCGCGCTGCTGATCGTGCACGGGTTCGACGTGCTGATGCGCGGCGGCGACGCCGACGAGGTCGTGGCCATCTGCGACCGCGCCCTGGTCAACGGCCGGCTCGCCCCCGGACTGGGCTGGACCGACAGCGGGTGGGGCTTCGAACTGCCGCTGATGATCGCCTCCATCTACGCCTACACCGACCGTCTCGACAGGGCCGAGGCGCTGTTCTCCGAGGCGGTCCGCGAGTTACGAGACGGCCGGCTGGAGCGGCGGCCACGTCTCGCTCTCCTACGGCTACCTGGGCCTCGCCCTGCGCCGCCGGGGCCGCCTGCGGGAGGCGGAGTCGACGCTGCGCGAGTCCCTGCGGCTCGCCGACCGGGTGGGCCACCGGCTGCCGCTGCACTGGACCGCGTTCTGCAACCTCGTCGACACCCTGATCGCGCGCGGCCATCCGGACGAGGCGATGGAGGTCGCCGAGCGGTACCAGTTCGGGGCGCCCTACCCGTCGACGATCCTGCTGCCCGACGCCCGGTCGGTGCGCGGGCGGCTGCTGCTGGCGGTGGGGCGCACCGAGGAGGGCATCGAGGAACTGGAGGCGGCGGGCCGGACCGCGGCCGAACGGGGCCACCGCAACCACCTGGTGGCGCCCTGGGCGGCCGACCTGGCGCGGGCGCTCGCCGACCGCGATCCCGACCGGGCCCGTGAACTCGCGGCGACGGTACGGGCCGGGGCGGAGAGGTCGGGCACCTGGACGGCGATCGGCGAGGCGCTGCGGTGCGAGGCCGCCCTCGCGCCGAGGCACCTGGCGGTGGAGTTGGCGGGGCGGGCGGCGAAGCTGCTCGAGGAGTCGCCGTGCCAGTACGAGCACGCCGCGGCGAGGGTGGAGTACGGCGAACTGGCGGGATCCGTGGCGGAACTGCGCCGGGGTCTGGCGCTGGCGGAGTCCTGCGGCGCCGACGCGGTGGCCGCACACGCGCGCAACGCGCTGCGGGCCCTGGGCGCGGACGCCTGACGCCGGGGGCCCCGCGGTCCCCTCGGCCGCGGGACGCCGCGCGCCCGCTGCCCGCCCGCCCGCTGTCCGCCCGCAGCGCGTCGCGCGGCTTCGCCGCCCGGCACGCGCCCCGCGGCGGCCGCCCGCCGCCGCGCCGTCCCGGCCGTCCCGGCGGGGTCGGGGGTGGTGGAGCGGACCGCTCACCGCACGGCGGCCCGGCCGCCCGCGGGTCGGCGGGCGGCCGGTCGGCGGGGGAGGGCGGTCGGCGGGGGAGGGCGGCGCCAGGCCACCGCCGGAGTGTCAGACGGCGTCGTCCTCCGCGAGGACGCGCTGGGCCACGGCGAAGGCGGAGTTGGCGGCCGGAACCCCCAGGTACACCCCGGCCTGCAGCAGCACCGCGCCGATCTCGTCGGCGGAGAGCCCGTTGCGCCGCGCCGCCCGGACGTGCATGGCCAGCTCGTCCAGGTGACCGTGCGCCACCAGCGCGGTCAGCGTCACCATCGACCGCTCGCGCCGCGTGAGGGTGGTGTCGGTCCAGATCTCGCCCCAGGCGTAGCGCGAGATGAAGTCCTGGAACCGCGCGGTGAACGGCGTCTGCCGCGCCATCGCCCGGTCCACGTGGGCGTCCCCCAGCACCTGGCGCCGCACCGCGACGCCCCGCCGGGCGAACCCGTCGAAGTGCCCGCGCAGCGCCGCGAGTACCGCCTCGGGCCGCTCCGCCGGGGCGAGGTGCGAGGCCCCGGGGACCTCGGTCAGCGAAGACCCCGGCACCGCGTCCGCGATCTCCCGCAGGTGCGCCGGCGGCGTCGCCGGGTCCTCGCGCCCCGCGATCAGCAGCGTCGGCACCCGGACGGAGCCCAGCTGCTCGCGCACGTCGAAGGCGGCCAGCGCGTCGCAGCAGGCGGCGTACGACGCGGGGTCGGCCTCGCGGTGGTCCTCGACCAGCCGGTCCACCGTGAAGCCGGGCGTGAACCAGCGGGCGTCCGCCGAGCCGGCCAGTTCCGCCATCGCGGCACGGCCCCCGGAACGGACCGCGGCAGCCCGCTCCTCCCACGGCCGGGCGCCGTTGAAGTGCGACGAGGAGCAGATCACGGCCAGCGAGGAGAGGCGCTCCGGGTGGTGGACCGCCAGGTGCAGACCGACCGCGCCGCCCAGCGACACCCCCGCGTAGGAGAACCGCTCCACGCCCAGGTCGTCGGCGAGGTCCAGCACCAGCGCGGCCAGGTCGTCGACGGTGGCGCCGGGACCGATGAGCCCGGCCGGGGAGCCGCCGTGCCCCGGCAGGTCCCAGCGGATCACCCGGTGGCTCGCGGCGAGTTCCGGAGCGACCGCGTCCCACAGGGCCAGCGAGGTGCCCAGCGAGGGACCCAGCAGCAGCGGCTCGGCCGAAGAGGGGCCCTCAGCACGGTAGTACGGCAACTTCTTCGTCAACGTCGCTCCAGAGCACGGTCGGTGAGTGTGGCGGCGGAGCCCGTGTACTCGGCCGGATCGGTCAGGGACGCCAGGTCGACGTCCCGCAACTCCGGTTGCTCGCGGAGGACATCCACCAACGGCAGCCCTTCCGCGTAGGCCCGCCGGGCGGCTTCGGTGAGGAGTTCCTTGGCCCGGGCCCGGCCCAGCACCGGCGCCAGCGCGACCGAGAGGCGCTCCGAGACGATCAGGCCGTGGGTGACACCCAGGTGGTCCCGCATCGCGGAGGCGTCCACCCGCAGCCCCTCGGCGAGGTCCGCGGCCTGGTGCGCGGCCGCACCGGCCAGCCGCAGCAGGTCGCGCAGCGGCTCCCACTCGGCGTGCCAGGCACCGGCCGGACGCTCGTCCTCCGCGACCAGGCAGCCGAACAAGGAAGCCGCCAGCTGCGGGGCACGGCGGGCCGCGGCGGCGATCAGCGTGGAGCGCACCGGGTTCGCCTTGTGCGGCATGGCGGACGAACCACCGCCGCTCGGCTCGGCGAGCTCCGCGATCTCGGTGCGGGCCAGCGTCAGCACGTCGGCGGCGAGCTTGCCCAGCGCGCCGGTGGTGAGCGCCAGCGCACCGGCCAGGTCGGCGACCGGGGTCCGCAGGGTGTGCCAGGGCAGCGGCGGCTCCGCGAGCCCCAGCTCCCGGGCGTAGGCGGCGGCCAGCGCCGGCGGGTCGTCCGCGCCGTAGGCGCCGAACGCCGCCAGGGTGCCCGCCGCGCCGCCCAGCTGGGCGGGCAGCGCGGCGCGGACGGCGCGCAGCCGGTCCCGCGCGTCCAGCACGAGCGAGCGCCACCCGGCGGCCTTCAGCCCGAAGGTGGTGGGCACCGCGTGCTGGGAGAGGGTCCGGCCCGGCATCGGCGTCGCGCGGTGCGCGGCGGCCAGCCGGGCCAGCGCGCCCTCCGTGCGGTCCAGGTCCGCCAGGACCAGGTCCAGGGCGCGGGCGGCCACCAGCATGGTGGCGGTGTCCATGATGTCCTGGCTGGTGGCGCCCCGGTGGACGTAGGGCCCGTACGTCCCGCCGACCGCCGCCGTGAGGTCGGCGACCAGCGGGATCACCGGGTTGCCGCCGCCGGCCGCCCGCCGGGCGAGCGCGTGGACGTCGAACCGGTCCGGCACGGCCGCCGCGGTCACCGCCTCGGCGGCCTCGGCAGGTGCCAGGCCCAGGGCCGCCTGGGCGCGGGTCAGCGCCGCCTCGGCCTCCAGCAGCGCCGCCAGGAAGGCGGCGTCGCCGGTGGCCCCGGCGGCGGGGGAGCCCGCCTGCCCGGGGGAGAGCAGGCCGGCCTCGGACGGTGCGGGGTGGGACAGAGCTGTCACTGGTACTCCAGGAAGACCGTTTCGTTCTCGCCCTGCAGGCGGATGTCGAAACGGTACGTCGCCGGCGCCTGCTCCTCGGCGACCAGCGTGGAGCGCCGGCCCTCCTCGACCTGCGAGAGCACGGGGTCGGCGGCCAGCGCGGCGTCGTCGCCCGGCAGGTAGATCCGGGTGAACAGGTGCATCAGCAGGCCGCGGGCGAACACGCACACCGCGAGGTACGGGGCGCCGCCGCCGCGCGCGCCGGGGCGCAGCGTGCGCGCCACCCAGTGCCCGTCGGCGTCCGTCTGGATCCGGCCCCAGCCGGTGAACTCCAGCCCGTTGCGTCCGACGAACCCGCCCGAGGCCGGGTCGCGGCGCATCGAGCCGGTCGCCGTCGGCACCGAGCCGTCCGGCGCCGCGCCCCACAGCTCGACCAGGGCGTCCGGCAGCGGGTTGCCCTCGCCGTCGTAGACGTGACCGTGCACCGTGACGGTGTCCGGGTGGCCGACGGGGGCGATGTTCCCGCCGTCGGGAATGGGCAGCGCGTAGCCGTAGAAGGGGCCGACGGTCTGGGAGGGCGTCGGGAGCACGGCTTCGGCGCCGTGGGTGTCGGTGGTGGCGATGTCGGTCATGGCGGTCAGCGTCCTTCTTCCATCCACGTGGCGCTCGGGCCGTCGAGCACGATGTCCCAGCGGTAGCCGAGGGAGAACTCGGGCACCGAGAGGTTGTGGTCGTAGGCGGCGACCAGCCGGTCCCGGGCGGCCTGGTCGGTGACCGCGTGCAGGATCGGGTCGTAGGGGAACAGCGGGTCGTTCGGGAAGTACATCTGGGTGACCAGACGCTGGGTGAACGACCGGCCGAACACCGAGAAATGGATGTGCGCGGGCCGCCAGGCGTTGGTGTGGTTGCGCCACGGGTAGGGGCCCGGCTGGATCGTGGTGAACCGGTAGAACCCGTGGTCGTCGGTGAGGGTGCGGCCCGCGCCGGTGAAGTTCGGGTCCAGCGGTGCGTCGTGCTGCTCGCGCTGATGGGCGTACCGGCCGGCGGAGTTCGCCTGCCAGATCTCGACCAGCTGGCCGCGGACGGGGCGGCCCTCGCGGTCGAGCAGACGTCCCTCGACGGTGATGCGTTCGCCGACCGGCTCGCCGCGGTGCTGGCGGGTCAGGTCGTTGTCGAGCTCCGTGATGTCGCGCTCGCCCCAGGCGGGGGAGGAGAGCTCCACCAGCTCGGGGTCCTTGGTGACGTCGATGCCGACCGGGGGACGCTTGGGGTGGCGCAGCACCGAGGAGCGGTACGGGGCGTAACCGCGGTCCGGGTGGTGCTCCACCGGAGCGCCGCCGGCGACGCGCTGCTCGTAGGCGTCGCGCTCGGCGGCGATCTCCTTGTCGATGTCGTGCTGGGTGAGGGCCATGGTGGCGGCGACTCTCCTTCGTTCGGACGGACACGGGCCGAAGAGGCCGGCACACCCCTTCGGACCGCATCCGCCACAGCCACAACCCCGACCGGGTCATTTAGTCAGGGCACTGACTATTTCGGCGGGGCGGAGCACACGCTTTCACCGTTCCCGGCGAGAGGTCAAGATCTCGGCCTCGATTCAGGGAAGATGTGGTTGTGGTGCGGCTTCGTGAGGGAGGCGACAGGAGGTCGCCCAGCGACTATTGTTCCGTACACCAACGAAAACCGACCGGTCCTCGGGAGAGCGCATGGCCGCGGTGGATCTCACCACCCATCCCGGGCATCTCGCCCGACGGCTGCAGCAGGCCCACACCCTGCTCTGGAACGCGATGGTGTCCGAGGAGATCACCTCGCCGCAGTACGCGGTGATGAACGCGGTGACGGCGGAGCCCGGCCTCGACCAGCGCACGGTGGGGGAGCGGGTCTCCCTCGACCGCTCCACGGTCGCCGAGGTGGTGGGGCGCCTCATCCGCCGCGAGCTGCTGGACAAGGTGCGCGACCCGCAGGACGGTCGCCGGTACCTGCTGCGCCTCACCGAGGAGGGTGCCCGCACCCACCGGCGGCTCACGGTCCGGGCCGCACGGATGAACCAGGTGCTGCTCGCCCCGCTCGGCACGGAGGAGCAGGACCTCTTCGTCGACCTCATCCGGCGGGTCTCCGAGGCCGCCGAGACGCTCCGCCGGCCGGTCTAGGCTCCGGCGCGCTGCCCCGGAGCGCCGCGGCGCCGCCGTGGGGTGGCGCCACCCTCGCGCGTGCCCGCCGCCCTCGCGGGTGCCCGCCACCCTCGCGCATGCCCGCCGGTGCCGCCGGCCCGCCGCCCTCGCGCGGGCCGGCCGGTGCCGCCGGCCCGCCGCCCCTGCGTTCGGCCCGCCATGTGACGCCGCGTCGGGCCCTGCGCCGACCCGCCTTCCCGCCCCCGCCGCCTGACGGCCCGCCCGGCCTCCGCCGTCAGGGTCGCGACCGTCCGGGGTCCCGGCCCCGTCGACCGCGGGGCGAATCGGATCGTCCCGTGCGCCGACATGTTTCGAGCGGCCGGCGCGGGTCGGGGCGAGCCACGCCCTCCGCATCTGACGCCTCGCCGCCCGGGAAGGGCGCGGCCCCGAGGGTGCTCTCCGCGACCGGTTCCGGATTTCCGGTGACGAGTCAAGGGCCAATCGTGTCCACAGTGTTGACGCGTGGGGCCGCGCTCCGTAGCTTGCCTCGCGGAAACTTTCGCGTAATTCTCGAAAGTTTCGAATCGGGCGTCCCGTGTCGCTCCGGCACACGACGACACGGGGCGCGGAGCAGCGCATCGTGAGGGAGCCTCATGTCGTCGTCGACGTCGTTTCGCGAAAGATGCAGCCGGGTGGCAGCCCGGCTCAGGCTCCGGGATCGCGCCGGGGCCATGCTCAGGACCGCGGCGGTGGCCTCGGTCGCCGTCGTGGTGACCGTCACCGCCACCGCCACCGGCGCCCCGGGCGGCAGCACGACCCAGGGCCGCGAACCCGGGATCGGCCCCGGCGGCGCCCACTGGGTGGACACCTGGGTGTCCATGCCGCAGCTCACCGAACCCCACAACATGCCGCCCGCGCCCTACACGGACGGCGAGTCGGTCCTGGCCGACAGCACCCTGCGGCAGACCATCCGCACCACCGTCGCGGGGGAGAAGCTGCGGCTGCGCTTCTCCAACGCCTTCGGCGGGGCCGAACTCCCCCTCACCCGCGTCTCCGTGGCCCTCCCGGCCGGCGGCGCGGCGGGCGTCGCCGCGATCGAGCCCGGCTCCGCCCGGCAGGTCACCTTCGGCGGACGCACCTCGACCGTGGTGCCGATGGGCGCCCAGGTGGTCTCCGACCCGCTGCGGATGAAGGTGCCGGCCGGAACCAACCTGACCGTGACGGTCTACCTCGCCGAGGGCCAGGCGTCCTCGTCGGTGACCTCGCACCCCGGTTCCCGCACCTCCTCGTACCTGGCCAAGGGCGACCACGCCACCGCCGCCGACCTGCCCGACGCCACGCGTACCGACCACTGGTACTTCCTCAGCGGCGCGGAGACCTGGTCCGAGGACCCGCGCTCCGCCGGCCTCGTGGTGATCGGCGACTCCCTGAGCGACGGCCGGGGCTCCACCACCAACGGCAACGACCGCTGGACCGACCAGCTCCACCAGCGCCTGCTCCGCTCGCCCTCCACCGCCCACGTGGCCGTCCTCAACCAGGCGGCGGGCGGCAACCGGGTGCTGCACGACGGGCTCGGCCCCAACGTGCTCGCCCGCCTCGACCGCGACGTGCTGGTGCGCAGCGGAGCCCGCTGGGCGCTGGTCTTCGAGGGCGTCAACGACCTGGGCACCGCCGAGGCCACCGCGTCGGCCCAGGAGGCCACCGCCGACGACCTGATCGCCGCCTACCGGCAGATCGTCGACCGTTCCCACGCCGCGGGGATCGCCGTCTACGGCGCCACCCTCACGCCGTTCGGCGGCAACGACATGTACGACGACCCGGACGGCCACCGCGAAGCGGCGCGCAAGCGGGTCAACGACTGGATCCGCCACAGCGGCGTGTTCGACGCGGTGGTCGACTTCGACCGCGCCGTCCGCGACCCGAAGGCGCCCACCACGCTGCTCCCCGCCTACGACACCGGCGACCACCTCCACCTCAACCCGGTGGGCTACGGCGCGCTGGCCGACGCGGTCCCGGCGCGCCTGCTGCGATGACCGCGGTGAGCGGTCGGTGAGCGGTCGGTGAGCGTGCGCGCAGCGTGACCGCGCCTGCGACGCGGGGCGTCGGCGGCGGACGGCAACGTCCGCCGCCGACGCGCGTCACCGGCGCCTCACCGCGCGGCCAGCACCACCCACACCTGGCCGTCGGCCAGGTTCACCGGCGCGCCGCCCTCGGTGGTGAAGCGGGTGCCGTCGGCCGCGGTGGCGCGCTGCCAGCGCACCGGCCACACCTTGCCGTCGCGCAGCAGGTCCGCCGTGCCGGTGCCCACGGTCTCGCTGAAGGGCGTCCTGTTGCCGCCGCGGTCCTCGAAGCCCGACTCCCGCACCGTCACGTACTGCACCAGCACGGTCGGCGGGGCGAGCTGCCTGCCGCCGTCGGTGGTGGGGCGGCCGTCGGTCTCCAGCAGCCACCCGCCCCGCTCCGCGGACCAGGTGAAGGTGAACCGCGCGGAGGGGAAACGCACCGTGCGTTCCGGCTCCGGTTCGCCGCCGGACGGCGCCGGGCCCTCGCGGAAGCCGGCCGCGGTCAGCGCCTCCCGGCCGGCCGGTCCGTCCACCAGGCGCCCCGGCCGCAGGTACAGGTTGTGCGGCGCCGGGCGGTCGTCGGAGCGGTACCAGGCCTCCGGCCGGTTGCCGGGGGACTCCGCGCGCAGCGGCGCCGCCTCGATGAGCGGGCGCAGCCGGCTCTGCGAGCCCGAGTAGGCGAGCACCGGCTCGTCGAACTGCCGCAGCAGCCGCAGATCGGTCTCCCGGGCGCTGCGCACCGGACCCACCGCCGGGGGCAGGCGGGTGGCGTACAGCGCCATCAGCCTGCTGAGGCCGGCCTCCACCTGCTCCGCGTACACCACGTCCGCCTGGGCCAGCCCGGTCTGGGGGCGGGCCGGGGTTACGTTGTCGACCTTGACGGCGAGGACGCCGGAGGGCGCCTGATCGGCATCGCCGCTGCGGTCCGGTGAGGGGTTCCCGGTGCACCCCACGGCCAGCGCGAGAGCGGCGATCACCGCCGTGAGCGCCGCTCTCGTTTCTGCCCGGCGCGTCGGGCGCGTCCTGCGCGTCCGGCTCCGGCTCGCTGGGCCGGGGCCGGGGCCGGAGCCGGTCGAGCCGTTCGGTCTGTCGCACAGCCCCATGCCCACCGCCGCCGATCGTCGGTTCATGTGTCGTCGGTCCATGTGCCAAGTACCGGTCCGTTCTGCTCTACCCCTTTCCGCCCCCCACCGCACCCAGGACGGACGAACCGTGTCGGTTCGGCCGGTTTCGTGTAGGCCGTCCGGGTACCCGTCGCACGGACGAGAGCATGCGGAAGCAGGGAGTCCGACGCGATGAAAGCAGTGACCTGGCAGGGCAAGCGGGATGTCCGGGTGGAGACCGTGCCCGATCCGAGGATCGAGCAACCCACCGACGCGATCGTCCGGATCACCTCCTCCGGACTGTGCGGCTCCGACCTCCACCTCTACGAGGTCCTCACCCCCTTCATGACCCCCGGCGACATCCTCGGCCACGAACCCATGGGCATCGTCGAGGAGGTGGGGCCCGAGGTGCCGGGTCTGACGCCCGGGGACCGCGTGGTGGTGCCCTTCCAGATCTCCTGCGGCAGTTGCTGGATGTGCGGCCAGGGCCTCTACACCCAGTGCGAGACCACGCAGGTGACCGGCGAGGGCATGGGCGCCCAGCTGTTCGGCTACACCCGCCTCTACGGAGCGGTACCCGGCGGTCAGGCCGAGTACCTGCGGGTTCCGCAGGCCCACTTCGGACCGATCAAGGTGCCCGAGGGCCCGGCGGACGACCGGTTCGTCTACCTCTCCGACGTCCTGCCCACCGCCTGGCAGGCCGTCGAGTACGCCTCCGTCCCGCGGGGCGGAACCCTCGCCGTCCTCGGCCTCGGCCCGATCGGCGACATGGCCTGCCGGATAGCCCTCCACCGTGGCGCGGAGCGGGTCATCGGCGTCGACCTGGTCGGCGACCGGCTGCGCCGGGCCCGCGACCGCGGCGTGGAGACCTTCGACCTGCGCGACTTCGGCAGCGAGAAGGAACTGGTCGCCGCCGTACAGGACGTCACCGGCGGACGCGGCCCGGACTCGGTGATCGACGCGGTCGGCACCGAGGCGCACGGCAGCGCCGTGGCCCGGCTCGCCCAGAACGCCACCGCCCTGCTGCCCAACAAGATCAGCGGACCCCTCGCCGAACGGTTCAGCATCGACCGGCTGGCCGCCCTGTACACGGCCATCGAGATGGTGCGGCGCGGCGGCACCATCTCCCTCTCCGGCGTCTACGGCGGCATGGCCGACCCGATGCCCATGCTCACCCTGTTCGACAAGCAGATCCAGCTGCGGATGGGCCAGGCCAACGTGCGGCGGTGGACCGACGAGATCCTGCCCCTGCTCACCGACGCGGACCCGCTCGGCGTGGACGACTTCGCCACCCACCATGTGCCGCTCGCCGAGGCCCCCGAGGCGTACGACATGTTCCAGAAGAAGCGCGACGGCGCCGTCAAGGTCGTCATGAATCCCTGAGCGGCACCGAGCAGCCCCGAGCGCCCCCGGGCAGCCCCGACCATCCTTGAGCGACCGGAACCGCTGACGGGGACTCACCCTCACTCCAGGCCCAGGACCTCACCGAGGTCGTACCGTACCGGCTCCTCCAGCTGCGCGAAGGTGCAGCTCCGCGGGGCGCGGTCCGGCCGCCGGCGGCGGAAGCGCGCCGTGTGCCGGAACCGCGCCCCGTTCTCCATGTGGTCGTAGGCCACCTCGGCCACCAGCTCCGGCCGCAACGGCACCCACGACAGGTCCTTCTTCCCCGACCAGCGGCTCGGCGCCCCCGGCAGCCGGGCCGACTCGTGCGCCGCCGCCTCGCCCCACGCCGCCCAGGGATGCCCCGACACGTCGTCCAGCCGCAGTGGCTCCAACTCCTCCACCAGCTCCGCCCGCCGCTTCATGGTGAACGCGGCGCACACCCCCACGTGCTGGAGCACCCCTTGGCCGTCGTACAGGCCCAGCAGCAGCGAGCCCACCACGGGACCGCTCTTGTGCAGGCGGTAGCCGGCCACCACCACGTCCGCGGTCCGCTCGTGCTTGATCTTGAACATGGCCCGCTCGTCCTGCCGGTACCGCGAGTCCGGCGGCTTGGCGACCACCCCGTCCAGCCCCGCACCCTCGAACTGCTCGAACCACCGCCGCGCCACCTCGATGTCCCCGGTCGCCGGCGCCAGGTGGACCGGTGGCTCCACGCCGTCCAGCATCCGCTCCAGCGACGCCCGGCGCTCCGTCAGCGGACGCCCCGTCAGCGTCTCGTCGCCGAGTGCCAGCAGGTCGAAGGCGACGAACGACGCCGGGGTGCGCCCGGCCAGCATGCGCACCCGGGACTCCGCGGGATGGATGCGCTCGGTCAGCGCGTCGAAGTCCAGCCGCCCCGCCCGGGCGATCACGATCTCCCCGTCCACCACGCACCGGTCCGGCAGCCGGTCCCGCAGCGCCGCCACCAGCTCCGGGAAGTAACGCGTCAGCGGCTTGGTGGTGCGACTGCCCAGTTCCAGCTCCTCGCCGTCGCGGAACACGATCGCGCGGAAGCCGTCCCACTTGGCCTCGTAGTGCATCCCCTCGGGGATCTTCGCCACCGACTTGGCGAGCATCGGCTTCACGGGCGGCATCACCGGCAGGTCCATGGGCCGATTCTGCGTGTGCGCGCCGCCCGGGGCACGCCTACCGTGGCACACATGGGTGACGACGCCGTGGAACTGGACGCCGGAGGACGGAAGGTGCGCCTGTCCCACCCGGACAAGGTGCTGTTCCCGGAGAGGGGCTACACCAAGCGCGACCTGGCCGAGTACTACCTCGCCGTGGGCCCCGGCGCGCTGCGCGCCCTGCGGGAGCGGCCCACCGCCCTCCAGCGCTTCCCGGACGGCGTCGAGGGGGAGTGGTTCTTCCAGAAGCGCGTCCCCAAGAACCACCCCGACTGGATCCCCACGGCGCACATCACCTTCCCCAGCGGGCGCAGCGCCGACGAGATGTGCCCGACGGAGATCGCCGCCGTGGTCTGGGCCGTGCAGTTCAACACGGTGACCTTCCACCCTTGGCCCGTGCGGCGTACCGACGTCGACCGGCCCGACGAACTGCGCCTGGACCTCGACCCGCAGCCGGGCACCGGCTACGAGGACGCCGTCACCGCCGCCCACGAACTGCGCGCCGTGCTGGAGGAACACGGGGTGCGCGGCTGGCCCAAGACCTCGGGCGGCCGCGGCATCCACGTCTTCGCGCCGATCGAACCGCGGTGGACCTTCACCGAGGTGCGGCGCGCGGCGATCGCGGCGGGCCGGGAGCTGGAGCGGCGGATGCCGGAGCGGGTCACCACCCGGTGGTGGAAGGAGGAACGGGGCGAGAAGATCTTCGTCGACTACAACCAGACGGCGCGCGACCGCACCATCGCCTCCGCGTACTCCGTCCGGCCCCGGCCGCACGCCCCCGTCTCGGCGCCGCTGCGCTGGGAGGAGGTGGGGCAGGCCCGGCCGGAGGACTTCGACATCCGGACCATGGCGGCGCGGTACGCCGAGGTGGGCGACGTCCACGCCGACATGGAGGACCACGCCTTCTCGCTGGAACCGCTGCTGGAGCTGGCCCGCCGGGACGAGGCGGAACACGGGCTGGGCGACCTCCCGTACCCGCCGGAGTACCCGAAGATGCCGGGGGAGCCGAAGCGGGTGCAGCCGAGCCGGGCCAGGAAGACCTGACCCGCCCCGCGCGCTGCGGGGCCGGGCAGCAGGCGAAGGCCAGGCTCAGCCCACGGGCCGGGCGCGGGCCGACCATGGGCCGGGCGAGGGGCTCAGCCCTGCACGGGCTCCGGGCGCAGCACGGCGAAGCGGGCGCCGTAGGGGTCAGCGAGGCGGGCCATCCGCCCGACGCCCGCGACGTCGGTGGGTTCCAGCCGCACCGCGCCGCCCCGCTCCCGGGTCCGGTCGGTGACGGCGTCGACGTCCCCCACGGCGAAGTAGGGGAGCCAGTACGACCCGCCGCCCGCCTCGACCGGGTCGCCCACCGAGCCGACCACTCCGCCGAACATGCCGTCCTCCCCGGCGCCCGCGGCGTTGACGCAGGTGTAGGCGCCGCCGGGGAAGGAGACCGAGGACGTCTCCCAGCCCAGCGCCGCGTGGTAGAAGCCCGCCGCCCCCGCCACGTCCGTGGTGTACAGCTCCACCCAGCACAGGGCGCCGTCCTCACCGGCCACGTCCAGGCCGGCCAGCGTTCCCGGCTGCCAGACGCCGAACGCGGCGCGCATCGGGTCGGCGAGGATCGCCATGCGTCCCTTGTCCATCACGTCGTCCGGCTCCACCACCACCGTCCCCTGCGCCTGGCGGACCGCCCGCGCGGTGGCCTCGGCGTCGTCGGAACGGAAGTAGACCGTCCACGACGGGGGAGCGGTGCCGGCGGGGAGTTCCATGCCGCCGGCCACCGTCCGCCCGCCCGAGGTGAAGAAGCCGTACCCCCCGGCGTCCGGGCCGGCGGAACGGAACTGCCAGCCGAAGAGGCCGCCGTAGAAGGTCATCGCCCCGTTGAGATCGGGTGTGCCCAGGTCGATCCAGTTCGGGGAGCCGGGGACGAATGCGGTGGTCAGCATGGGTGCCTCACGGTCGTCGGGCGGTCGCCGGGGTGCGCCGGGGCGCGGTGGGCGCGGCGGTGCCCGCGGAACACCGCGGGCACCGTCGAGTGTGCACCGAGCGCCCCCTCCAGCCGTGGAGTCAGGGCCGGTCGAGGTCCTCCCGGGTGATCTCGGTCAGTTCCCCGTCGGCCATCAGCCACCGGGTGACGCCGATCGAGTCCAGGAACGGCAGGTCATGACTGGCCACCAGCAGCGCGCCCTGATAGCCCTCCAGCGCCCGGACGAGCTGCCGCACGCTCGCCATGTCCAGGTTGTTGGTCGGCTCGTCGAGCATCAGCAGCTGCGGCGCCGGCTCGGCCAGCATCAGCGCGGCCAGCGCCGCCCGGAACCGTTCGCCGCCGGAGAGCGTGCCGGCCGGCTGGTCCGCCCGGGCCCCGCGGAAGAGGAACCTGGCCAGTCTGGCCCGCACCTGGTTGACGGTGGCCCCGGGCGCGAACCGGGCCACGTTCCGGGCGACCGACAGCTCCTCGTCGAGGATGTCCAGCCGCTGCGGCAGGAAGCGCGCCGGAACGTGTGTGACCGCCGCGCCGGCCGCCGGGGCCAGCTCCCCGGCCAGCGTGCGCAGCAGTGTCGTCTTGCCGGATCCGTTGCGGCCCACCAGGGCGACCCGCTCCGGACCCCGCACCTCGAACACTCCCTCGAGCGCGGCCCCGTGGACCGGCCGGAGCCCGTCGAGCGTCAGCACCGTCCGGCCGGGCGGCACGGCGGTGGCGGGCAGGTCGACACGGATCTCGTCGTCCTCGCGCAGTGCCAGCTCCGCCTCGTCCAGCCGGTCCCTGGCCTCGGCGAGACGCTCCTGGTGCATCGCCCGGTGCTTGCCGGCCGACTGCTCGGCGGCGTTCTTGCGCATCCCCATCACGATCTTGGGTTCGCGCTTCTGCTCGTTCATCTTCTGGCCGTACTTCCTGCGCTTGGCCAACTTGGTCTGCGCCTCGGTCAGTTCGCGCTTCTGACGGCGCACGTCCGCCTCGGCGGCGCGCACCGTTCGCTGGGCGGCCTCCTGCTCGGCGGCCAGTGCCTCCTCGTAGTCGGTGAGATTGCCGCCGTACCAGGTGACCTCCCCCGCGCGCAGATCGGCGATCCGGTCGGCGAACTCCAGCAGTTCGCGGTCGTGACTGACCATGATCACGATCCGCGAGCCCCCGCTCCAGCCCGCCACCGTGTCGTAGAGCCGGCGGCGGGCGTAGACGTCCAGGTTGTTGGTGGGCTCGTCCAGCAGCAGGACGTCGGGGCGGCGCAGCAGCAGCGCGGTCAGCCGCAGCAGGACCGACTCGCCGCCGGAGAGCTCGCCGACCGTGCGGTCCAGGCCCAGATGCCCGAGGCCCAGTTCGCCGAGGGTGGCCAGGGCGCGCTCCTCGACGTCCCAGTCGTCGCCGACCGTCTCGAAGTGCTCCTCGGCGACGTCGCCGGACTCGATGGCGTGCAGCGCGGCGCGCTTCCCGGCGATGCCCAGCGCCTGGTCGACACGGAGCGAGGTGTCGAGGGTGACGTTCTGCGGGAGGTGACCGAGTTCACCGGTGACGCGGACGAAGCCGTCGGTGGGGGCGAGCTCGCCGGCGATCAGCTTGAGCAGGGTCGACTTGCCGGCGCCGTTGACGCCGACCAGCCCGGTGCGGCCGGGGGTGAAGGAGACGTCCAGATCCTCCAGCACCGAAGTGCCGTCCGGCCAGGAGAAGGACAGGGAGGCGGCGGTGACCGAAGGGGTGACTGTTGTTGACACGAAGCCTCGCGGTGGTGTGATGCGGTCGGGTGATCGCGTATCGAGACACCGTGCCGAGGCCGGGAAAAGAGGCCCTGCGGCGGTGGACGGCTCATGACGTCCGAGGTCGCACGCGCGACGCGACAGCCCCGGTATGACGGGGTGCGACGCGGTGTCTCATGACCTCAGACGAGCAACGTCCTTCTCCGATCGACGGCAACAGAACCACCACCAGGGTACCCACCGCCTCCCCGACGGCGCGAGACGATTTTCCGGCTCCGGATCGCCGCACCGCCGGACCCCCCCGGCCGTCCCTCCTCAGATGACGTCCCGCATCAGCTCCGCCAGGTCGTGGTCCAGGTCGAGGTGCAGGTGCTCGCAGCCGAACGGCACCAGCGCGGCGGTGGCGGCCAGGAACCGGCGCACCTCCTCGGTCGGCACGTGCACCACGGCCGCCCCCTCGGGGGAGTGGAACTCCAGTGCCGTGCGCCCCTGTTCGTACGGCAGCACCCGCACGTCCCCCACGCCGTGCGGCCCCCGCAGCCCCTCGGCCAGCAACTCCCGGGAGAAGGTCCAGCACACCTCCACCCCCTCCAGGGTGGCCGGGCCCGGAAACGTCATCCGCACCGCGAACGGGTCGCCGGTGTCGTAGTGCATCGTCGACGGGATCACCGTCATCCGCGGAGCCGCGGCGACGAGACGGGCCTGAACCGGGTGCTCGATGACGGTGGACAAACGTCTGCTCCCCTAAGAGTCGGCTGACCGGACGGCGGGCTGGTCGGACCCGCGTACTGGAACAGAGGCCGGACGGCGCGGATCCGTACACCCTGGCAGCGTGACCTGCGTCACCGGACACAATCGCTTCGGCACCATTCCCCCACGGCATCTCCAGGACTCGTCCCCCGCATCCCGGGTCCCATGTGCGGCCCCGCGTCCCGTGCGCGGGCGGGGGCCGCCGCCCCGCCGTCCGGTCCCGGTCCCGTGCGGCGGTCCATGATCGCCCGGAACATGGGTAACCGTCCGATCTCCGGTATTTCCCCCATCGAGGAGTGCGAGAACATGCCCCGTGGTTCCAGCCCCAAGAGGGAACGGCAGTACGAGCACATCAAGGAGAGCGAGAAGTCGCGCGGCGCCTCCACCGGCCGCGCCGAGGAGATCGCCGCCCGCACCGTGAACAAGGAGCGCGCCCGCTCCGGCGAGTCGAGGACCGCGAGCCGCACATCCACCGAGGACATGTCCTCGGGCAGGCGGGGCGGCCGGCGTTCCGGCGGCGGCTCCCAGGGCCCCACCTACGACCAGCTGTACCAGGAGGCCAGGAAGAAGAACGTCCACGGCCGCTCGGACATGAACAAGGAGCAGCTGCGGAAGGCGCTGGGCAAGTGACCGGCGAGGGGACGTAGTCTCTTCGCCCGTGACCGACACCCGGGCCGTGACGGCGGCCGTGCGCGTTCCCGAAGGATGGCCCACCACCGAGGAGGCCGCCCTGGCCGTCCAGGACGAACTGCGGGCCCTCCTGGTGCTCGACCAGGAAGGCCCGCCGCCCGGGACCGGCCGGGTCACCGGAGTCGACGTCGCCTACGACGACACGCGAGGGGTGGTGGCCGCCGCGGCCGTCACCCTGGACGCGGAGACCCTCGCGGTGACCGGCCGGGCCGTCGCCGTCGGCCCGGTGGCCTTCCCCTACGTGCCCGGACTCCTCGCGTTCCGCGAGGTCCCCGCCGTGCTGGCCGCCCTCGAGGCGCTGCCCGGCCCGCCCGGCCTGGTGGTCTGCGACGGCTACGGCCTCGCCCACCCCCGCCGCTTCGGCCTCGCCTGCCATGTGGGCGTGCTCACCGGCCTGCCCACCGTCGGCGTCGCCAAGAACCCGTTCGTCCTCGCCGCCGACCCGCCGGGTCCCCACCGCGGCGACCACGCCCCGCTGCGCCTGGGCGAGGAGGAGCTCGGCAGGGCGCTGCGCACCCGCGCCGAGGTCAAACCGGTCTTCGTCTCGGCCGGCCACCTGGTCTCGCTGGACAACGCCTGCGCCCACACCCTGGCGCTGACCCCGCGCTACCGCCTGCCCGAGACCACGCGCCTCGCCGACGCGCTGTGCCGCCGGGCGCTGCGGGAGGCCCTGGCCGACCGGCCCGCGACCAGCGCCGACTGAGCGCTTGCTTTCCCGACTCTTGTGCGCACCCCCACGCCTTCGTAGCATCACCGGTGTTACATCAGTTGTGTCACATCCAGGCGCAGGCGGGCCGCGCAGACGGGCCGCGCCGCGAACTGCCGCGAACAGTGGGGGCTGGCGATGACAGTGGCGAAGACGCCACACGACCCGGGAGACGGCCCGGGGACGGGCGGACCGTCCGGGCCGCTGGACGGCGTGCGCGTGCTGGAACTGGCCGGCATCGGCCCCGGCCCGTTCGCCGCCATGCTCCTGGGCGACCTCGGCGCCGACGTGGTGCGGGTCGACCGGCCGGGCGGCATCCCCGTCGCCCCGGATCCGCGGTACGACGTGACCAACCGCAACAAGCGGTCGGTCGTGCTCGACCTCAAGACGCCCGACGGCGTGGAACGCGTCCTCGCCCTCGCCGGGCGCGCCGACATCCTGATCGAGGGCTACCGCCCGGGGGTCGCCGAACGGCTCGGCGTCGGCCCCGCGGAGTGCCACGCGCGCAACCCCCGCCTGGTCTACGGCCGGATGACCGGCTGGGGCCAGGACGGCCCGCTCGCCGACCGGGCCGGTCACGACATCGCCTACCTCGCGCCCACCGGCGTCCTCGGCATGATCGGCGAGGCCGGCCGCCCGCCGGCCGTTCCGGCCAACCTGCTCGGGGACTTCGCCGGCGGCTCGCTCTACCTGGTCACCGGGGTCCTCGCCGCCCTCCACCACGCCCGCGCCACCGGCACGGGGCAGGTGGTCGACGCGGCCGTCGTCGACGGCGCCGCCCACCTCTCGGCGCTGATCCACGGCATGCTCGCGGCCGGCCAGTGGCAGGACCGGCGCGGCGGCAACCTGCTCGACGGCGGCTGCCCCTACTACGGGGTCCACACCTGTGCCGACGGCGGTCACATCGCGGTCGGGGCCCTCGAACCGAAGTTCTACGCCGAGTTCCTCGACCTGCTGGGCCTGCCGGAGTTCCGGGACGCCCACGTCGACCTGGCCCGCTGGCCCGCCCTGCGCGAGGCCGTCGCCGCCCGCTTCCTGACCCGGACGCGCGACGAGTGGACCGCCGTCTTCGAGGGCTCCGACGCCTGCGTGGCACCCGTCCTCTCGCTGCGCGAGGCCCCCGGCCACCCCCACCTCGCCGCCCGCTCCACCTTCGTCGAGCACTCCGGCATCGTCCAGCCGGCGCCCGCCCCGCGGTTCTCCGCCACCCCCACCGCCGTGCGGACCGGTCCGGCCGCCGCCGGCTCGGGCGCCGCGGAGGTGGCCCGCGACTGGGACCTGCCCGACCTGCTGGACCCGCCGGACGCCAGGACCGCCCCGGCCGACCGGACCGCCCCGGCCGACCCGACCGCCCCGGACGACCGCATCTCCGGCGCGACCGCCGCCGACCACCCCGCACCCCAGCGAAAGGCTGACCAGTGAGCACCGAAGCGTACGTCTACGACGCGATCCGCACCCCCCGCGGGCGCGGCAAGGCCAACGGGGCCCTGCACGGCACCAAGCCCATCGACCTCGTGGTCGGACTGATCCACGAGATCCGCGCCCGTTTCCCCGACCTCGACCCGGCCGCCGTCGACGACATCGTGCTCGGCGTGGTCAGCCCGATCGGCGACCAGGGCTCCGACATCGCCCGCACCGCCGCGATCGCCGCGGGCCTGCCCGACACCGTCGCCGGTGTGCAGGAGAACCGCTTCTGCGCCTCCGGTCTCGAGGCCGTCAACATGGCCGCCATGAAGGTCCGCTCAGGCTGGGAGGACCTCGTCCTGGCCGGCGGCGTGGAGTCCATGTCCCGCGTCCCGCTGGGCTCGGACGGCGGCGCCTGGGCGATGGACCCGATGACCAGCCTGGAGACCGACTTCGTCCCCCAGGGCATCAGCGCCGACCTGATCGCCACCCTCGAGGGCTTCTCCCGCCGCGACTGCGACGAGTACGCGGCGCTCTCCCAGGAGCGGGCCGCCACCGCCTGGAAGGAGGGCCGCTTCAAGCGGTCAGTCGTCCCGGTCAAGGACCGCAACGCCTTCACCGTGCTGGACCACGACGAGTTCATGCGCCCCGGCACCACCGCCGACACCCTCGCCAAGCTGAAGCCCTCCTTCGCCGCGATCGGCGACATGGGCGGCTTCGACGCCGTCGCCCTGCAGAAGTACCACTGGGTCGAGAAGATCGACCACGTCCACCACGCGGGCAACTCCTCCGGCATCGTCGACGGCGCCGCCCTGGTCGCGGTCGGCAACAAGGAGACCGGCGAGCGGTACGGCCTCACCCCGCGCGCCCGCATCGTCTCCGTCGCCGTCTCCGGCTCCGAGCCCACCATCATGCTCACCGGCCCCGCCCCCGCCTCCCGCAAGGCGCTCGCCAAGGCCGGCCTGACCGCCGACGACATCGACCTGGTCGAGATCAACGAGGCCTTCGCCGCCGTCGTCCTGCGCTACGCCAAGGACATGGGCTTCTCCCTGGACAAGGTCAACGTCAACGGCGGCGCCATCGCCATGGGCCACCCGCTCGGCGCCACCGGCGCGATGATCCTCGGCACCCTGATCGACGAACTGGAGCGGCAGGACAAGCGCTACGGCCTGGCCACCCTCTGCGTCGGCGGCGGCATGGGCATCGCCACCGTCGTCGAACGCCTCTGACACAGCCCGGCGGAACCACGAGACCTCACGAATCCAACGGAGAGACCCCCGTCATGACCGACAGCACCGCCATCCGCTGGGAGAAGGACGAGACCGGCGTCGTCACGCTCGTCCTGGACGCCCCCGGCCAGTCCGCCAACACCATGAACCAGGCGTTCCGCGAGGCGCTGCGGACCGTCGCCGACCGCCTCGAGGCCGAGAAGGACTCGATCCGCGGCGTCGTCGTCACCTCCGCCAAGAAGACCTTCTTCGCCGGCGGCGACCTGCGCGAGCTCATCAAGGTCACCCCCGAGACCGCCCACGACCTCTTCCAGGGCGGCCTGGAGATGAAGCGCGACCTGCGCCGCATCGAGACCCTCGGCAAGCCGGTCGTCGCCGCGATCAACGGCGCCGCCCTCGGCGGCGGCTACGAGATCGCCCTCACCTGCCACCACCGGGTCGCCCTCGACGCCCCCGGCTCCAAGATCGGCCTGCCCGAGGTGACCCTGGGCCTGCTGCCGGGCGGCGGCGGCGTCGTGCGCACCGTCCGGAAGCTGGGCATCGCCGACGCCCTGCTCAAGGTGCTGCTGCAGGGCACCCAGTACAGCCCCCGCCGCGCCCTGGACAACGGCCTGGTCGACGAGGTGGTGGACACCGCGGAGGAGATGACCGCCCGGGCCCGCGCCTTCATCGACGCCCACCCGGAGTCCGCGCAGCCCTGGGACGCGCCCGGGTACCGCATCCCCGGCGGCACCCCCTCGAACCCGAAGTTCGCCGCCAGCCTGCCCGCCTTCGCGGCCAACCTGCGCAAGCAGACCAACGGCGCCCCCTACCCGGCCCCGCGCGCCATCCTGGCCGCCGCGATCGAGGGTTCCCAGGTCGACTTCGAGACCGCCCAGGTGATCGAGTCCCGCTACTTCGCGGAGCTGGCCGCGGGCCAGACCGCCAAGAACATGACGCAGGCGTTCTTCTTCGACCTCCAGGCCGTCAACTCCGGCGCCAACCGCCCCCAGGGCATCGAGCCGCGCAAGGTCACCAAGGTCGCCGTGCTCGGCGCCGGAATGATGGGCGCGGGCATCGCCTACTCCTGTGCCATGGCCGGCATCGAGGTCGTCCTGAAGGACGTCTCCGCCGAGTCCGCGGCCAAGGGCAAGGCATACTCCGAGAAGCTGTGCGCCAAGGCCGTCTCCCGCGGCCGGACCACCCAGGAGAAGGCGGACGCCCTGCTGGCGCGCATCACGCCGACCGCGGATGTCCAGGACCTGGCCGGCTGCGACGCGGTGATCGAGGCCGTCTTCGAGGACACCGGCCTCAAGCACAAGGTGTTCCAGGAGATCCAGGACGTCGTCGCCCCCGACGCGCTGCTGTGCTCCAACACCTCCACCCTGCCCATCACCGAGCTCGCCGAAGGCGTGGAGCGCCAGGCCGACTTCATCGGCCTGCACTTTTTCTCCCCGGTCGACAAGATGCCGCTGGTGGAGATCATCAAGGGCGCCCGCACCGGCGACGAGGCCCTCGCCCGGGCCTTCGACCTGGTCCGCCAGATCCGCAAGACGCCGATCGTGGTCAACGACTCCCGCGGCTTCTTCACCTCCCGCGTCATCGGCCACTTCATCAACGAGGGCGTCGCCATGGTCGGCGAGGGCATCGAGCCCGCCTCCGTCGAGCAGGCCGCCGCGCAGGCCGGCTACCCGGCCAAGGTGCTCAACCTGATGGACGAGCTGACCCTCACCCTGCCGCGCAAGATCCGCAAGGAGACCAGGGAGGCGGTCGAGGCCGCCGGCGGCACCTGGGTCTCCCACCCGGCCGAGGCCGTGGTGGACCGGATGGTCGACGAGTTCGGCCGCACCGGCCGCAGCGGCGGCGCCGGGTTCTACGACTACGTGGACGGCAGGCGGGCGGGCCTGTGGCCGGGCCTGCGCGAGCACTTCACCAAGCCGGGCCACCGCATCCCGTTCGAGGACATGCAGGAGCGCATGCTGTTCTCGGAGGCGCTGGACACCGTCAAGCTGATCGAGGAGGGCGTCCTCACCTCGGTCGCCGACGCCAACATCGGCTCCATCATGGGCATCGGCTTCCCGGCCTGGACCGGCGGCGTGCTCCAGTACGTCAACGGCTACCAGGGCGCCGCCGGAACCGGCCTGCCCGGCTTCGTCGCCCGGGCCCGGGAACTGGCCGAGAAGTACGGCGACCGCTTCCAGCCGCCGGCGCTGCTGGTGGAGAAGGCCGAGAAGGGCGAGATCTTCAGCGACGCCCGCTGAGAGGCTTCCGGCGTCCGGCCCGGCGGCCGGTCCCCATCAGGGCCGGCCGCCGAGCCAGCTGAGCAGTTCCTGGCGCAGCGACCGCTGGAAGGCGGTCAGCAGCGCCTGCACCACCAGCGGCTGCATGTGGGCCGACAGCGAACGCACCGCCTCGGCGTCCTGCTCCGCCGACGCCTCCCGCAGCAGCCCCGACAGGGCCTGCGCGGCGGCCCGCGTGTGCTCCGTCAGCACCTCACGGGCCTCCAGCAGCGTCTCCTGCGCGAACGGCATGTCCAGCAGCTCCACGCCCAGGCGCAGCAGCCCGGTGTCCACCCGGTAGGCGTCCTCGCCCTCCCGGTCCACCACGCCGAGCTGGACCATCCGCTCCAGGTCCGCGGCGCCCAGCGCCCGCCCGGCCAGACGCTCCAGCCCCGCCCGGTCCACCGTCTCCGTGCTCTCCGGCGCCCACGAGGCCACCACCGCCCGCTGCAACGCCAGGTCGTGGGCGGTGACGCCCGAGGGCAGCCCGCGCAGGTGGCGTTCGATCCCGGCCAGCGTCATGCCCTGCCGCTGCAGCTCCTCGATCAGCGCGAGACGCGCCAGGTGCTCCGGCCCGTAGCGGCCGACCCGGCGGGGACCGATCTCGGGCGGCGGCAGCAGGCCCTTGGTGCTGTAGAAGCGGACGGTCCGGACCGTCACCCCCGCGCGCGCCGCCAGCTCGTCGACCGTGAGCGTCGACCCCTCCGTCTCGGTCCTCATGCGCAACAGTATTGCTGTCTCACCGGCACTGCGAAAGGCATGGTGTGAGTTCCACCACTGCGCATCGGAAAGCGGAATGAGACATTCACTTCTGGTCCGCGTCCCCCGTCGTCCGCCACAAGCGCAGGTGGGGCGGACCGGGCACCATCCGAACCCCGCGCGAACAGCGCACCGGGGCGCAACAGAGTGGAACACGCGTGAGCAAGGACGTCGCGACCGCAACGGTCACGAAGCCCGCCGACGGCGCGGTGGGAACCGGCCCGACGGCCGAACCACCCGCGGACGCGGGCGATGCCGGGTACAGCAAGGACCTCAAGGCCCGGCACATCAACATGATCGCCATCGGAGGGGCGATCGGGACCGGACTGTTCCTCGGCGCCGGAGGCCGCCTCAACAACGCGGGCCCCGCCCTCGCGCTGGCGTACCTGGTCTGCGGCGTCTTCGCCTTCTTCGTGGTCCGCGCGCTCGGCGAGCTGGTCGTCTACCGCCCGTCCTCGGGCTCCTTCGTGTCCTACGCCCGCGAGTTCCTGGGTGAGAAGGGTGCCTACGTCGCCGGCTGGATGTACTTCGTCAACTGGTCGACCACCGGTATCGCCGACATCACCGCCGTGGCCCTCTACACCCACTACTGGAGCATGTTCTCCGACGTCCCCCAGTGGGTGCTGGCGCTCGCCGCGCTCGCGGTGGTGCTCGTGGTGAACCTGATCTCGGTGAAGTACTTCGGCGAGATGGAGTTCTGGTTCGCCATCATCAAGGTCGCCACCCTCGTGGTGTTCATGCTGGTGGGCATCTTCCTGCTGGTCACCCAGGCCGACGTGGGCGGCACCACCCCCGGTCTGTCGGTGATCACCGACAACGGCGGCTTCCTGCCGCACGGCGTCCTCCCGGTCGTCCTGGTGATGCAGGGCGTGGTCTTCGCCTACGCCTCCCTGGAGCTGGTCGGCACCGCGGCCGGCGAGACCGCCGAGCCCAGGAAGATCGTCCCCCGCGCGGTGAACTCGATCATGTGGCGCGTCGGCCTCTTCTACGTCGGCTCGGTCGTGCTGCTCGCTCTGCTCCTGCCCGGCTCCGTCTACTCCGGCGACGAGAGCCCCTTCGTCACGGTGCTCTCCCGGATCGGCGTCCCCGCCGCCGGCGACGTGATGAACCTGGTGGTCCTCACCGCCGCCATGTCCTCGCTGAACTCCGGCCTGTACTCCACGGGCCGCATCCTGCGCTCGATGGCGGCCGCCGGCTCCGCGCCGCGGTTCACCGGCGTGATGAACCGCAACCAGGTGCCCTACGGCGGCATCCTGCTCACCGGCGGCGTCTGCGTGCTGGGCGTCGGGCTCAACTTCCTGATGCCCGGCCAGGCCTTCGAGATCGTGCTCAACGTCGCCTCGCTCGGCATCATCAGCACCTGGGTGATCATCATGATCTGCCACCTGGTGTTCGTCCGCAGGGCCAGGGCCGGACTGCTCCGGCGGCCCTCCTTCCAGCTGTGGGGCAGCCCGGTGACGGAGATCGTGACGATCGCCTTCCTGGTGTCGGTGCTGGCGCTGATGTGGGGCGACCCCGAGGTGGGCCGCAAGACCCTGCTGCTGATCCCGGTGATCGGGGCCGCGCTGGTGGCCGGCTGGTTCGCCGTCCGCCGCCGGGTCACCCGCGCGGAGGACGCCGAGCTTTCCGCCCTGAGCGAGGGCTGACCCCTGCCCTGTGCGGCCGGGAGCGGGTTCCCGGCCGCACACGGCGGACGCCGTGAGGGTTACGCCGGGGGGAAACGCGGGATACGTGGTAGCTGCGTAGCGGAACCAGACCAAGGTCCGCTCGGCGAAAGGTGCCGCAGTGTCGCATGACGCCCCCAATCCCTCACAGCACCACCACCAGGGCTCCCTGCCCGGCACGGAGGCCGGCCTGCCCGGTCCCCAGCACCAGGGGACCGACTGGGTGGTGTTCGGGGTGACCGCGGCGCTGACCCTCTCCTTCGTCCTGTGGGGCGCCTTCGGCACCGACTCGCTCGAAAGTGTCTCCGGCACCCTGCTCGGGGAGCTGATCCACAACTGCGGCTGGGCGTTCGTCCTGGCCGCCTCCTGCTTCGTGATCTTCGCCCTCTGGCTGGCGATCAGCCGCTACGGGCGGATCCACCTCGGCTCGGAGCACGAGCAGCCGGAGTTCCGCACCGTCTCCTGGGTCGCCATGATGTTCAGCGCCGGCATGGGCATCGGCCTGATGTTCTGGGGCGTGAGCGAACCCCTGGCCCACTTCGTCGACGCGCCGCCGGGCACCCGGCCCGGCAGCGTCGGGGAGCGGATGTCCACCGCCATGGCGACCACCCTCTTCCACTGGACCCTGCACCCGTGGGCCATCTACGCGGTGGTGGGCCTCGGCATCGCCTACAGCACCTTCCGCAAGAAGCGCCGCCAGACGATCAGCTCGGTCTTCACCCCCCTGATCGGCCGCCGGCACGCCGAGGGCGTGGTCGGGCGGATCATCGACATCCTGGCCATCGTGGCGACCGTGTTCGGATCCGCGGCCTCCCTGGGCCTCGGCACCCTGCAGATCGGCTCCGGCCTGCACGAGGTCAACTGGCTGGAGAAGACCGGCACCGGGCTGCTCGTCCTGATCATCGCGGTGCTGACCCTGGCCTTCGTGGCCTCCGCGGTGTCGGGCGTCGAACGCGGCATCCAGTGGCTCTCCAACACCAACATGGTGCTGGCGGTGCTGCTGGCGCTGTTCGTGTTCGTGGCCGGGCCGACCATCGTCATCCTGGACCTGGTGCCCACCTCGCTCTTCGCCTACCTGGGCGACCTGCCGCAGCTCGCCGGGCGAACCGAGATCAGCGGCGGAGCGACGGTCGACGAGTGGCTGTCGAGCTGGACGGTCTTCTACTGGGCCTGGTGGATCTCCTGGACGCCGTTCGTCGGCATGTTCATCGCCCGGATCAGCCGGGGCCGCACGATCCGCCAGTTCATCGGCGGCGTCATCCTGGTCCCCAGCACGGTCAGCCTCCTGTGGTTCGCCGTCTTCGGTGGCACCGCCATGCAGCTGCAGGCGCGGGACATGCTCGGCGGCGCCACCACCGTCGAGGGGCGGCTCTTCTCGGTGCTGCGGGAGTACCCGATCGCCACCGTCACCTCGCTGCTGGTGATGATCCTGGTCGCGATCTTCTTCGTCTCCGGCGCCGACGCCGCCTCCATCGTGATGGGCACGCTGTCGCAGCGGGGAGCGCTGGAGCCGCAGAAGACGGTGGTGGTCTTCTGGGGCGTGGTCACCGGCGCGGTGGCCGCGATCATGCTGCTGGTCGGCAGCGGCGAGGGGGACGCGCTCACCGGTCTGCAGAACCTCACCATCCTGGCAGCGGCGCCGTTCGTGCTGGTGATGATCGGGATCTGCGTGGCGCTGATGCGGGATCTGCGGCGGGACCCGCTGATGCTGCGGGAGGAGGCGGCGAACGAGGCGCTGGAGGACGCGGTGGTGACCGGGTACCGGAAGTTCGACGGCGACTTCGAGCTCCAGGTCCGCCCCTCCCAGGGCGACGGCCCCGCCTCCGGCTCCACGATCGCGGACGACGCCTCCCCGCTCTGACCCGGGCCCTGCCGTCACGGAGTGCCGTACGGGGCGGGCCGGGCGGCCGGGGCGGGCGGTGCCCACGTGGCGGCCGGGGCAGGCGGTGCCCACCGCGCGGGCGCGGGCGGAGCCGCACCGCGGCCGCACCGCACCGCGGGCCGCGGCGCCCGCCCGCGCGGCCGCAACGCCCGGCCGCGCCGAGACCCCCCACTGCGCGGGTGTCACCGCCGTCGGCCGCGGCCGGCCTCGGCCGGCGTGCGGCCGGGCGTCACCCCACCAGCGCCGCCGCCTCCCGCGCGCAGCCCCACGCCACGGTGACGCCCGCACCGCCGTGGCCGTAGTTGTGCACCAGCACCCGGCCCCCGTGCCCCGGCGCCGTCTCGCGCTCCAGGCGCACCGAGGGCCGCGCGGGCCGCAGCCCCACCCGGTGCTCGAGCACCCTGGCCCCCGCTATCTCCGGCCGGACCGCCGCGCACCGCGCCACGATCGCCTCGGCGACCGCGGGGTCCGGCTCGGTGGACCACGCGCCCACCTCGGCCGTCCCGCCCAGCAGCAGCCGCCCCGGCTGCGGCAGGAAATAGGTGGAGTGCGACCCGTCGTCCGTGTCACCGACGACCGAGGTCAGCCAGGTGTCCACGCCCGGGTTCTCCACCACGACCAGTTGCCCCCGCACCGGGTGCACCGAGTCGTCCGGCACCAGCTCCCGGGCCCCCAGCCCGGTCGCGTTGACGACGACCGGCGCCTCGGCAGCCGCCTCGTCGAGCGAGGAGACCGCGCGCTCCTCGACCACGCCCCCCGCCGCGAGAAAACGTTCCCGCAGCCACGGCAGGTGGACCCGCATGTCGATCAGCGGCACCCGTGCCCACAGACCGCCGCCCGGACACTCCTCGGACGTCGCCGCCCGCAGCCCCGGCACCTTCGCGGCCCACCCGCCGAGCCCGTCGAGCGACGCGCCGCCGTGCACCCCCGCCACCATCCGCACACCGGTCTCCTCGGGCCGGGCGGCGGCCAGCGCGGCGTACACCTCGTAGGAGGCCAGCGACCACTCGCCGACCCGCTCCTCCGGTTCGATCCGGTACGGCCACCACAGACCGCCCGCCACCTCCGAGGTGGTCCGCTCGGCGGGCTCGCGTGACCAGATCCGTACCCGCCGTCCGCTCTCGGCGAGGACCACGGCCGTGGTCAGGCCGATGACTCCGCCGCCCACGACGATCACTTCACAGGGCCGATGCTGTTCCATCCGCGGACCGTAACGGAATGCCCGGCACCGGGAACAGAGCGCCCGCACTGTGGGAATACTCGGAGCATGGCTGCCGAGCACGCGACCCACGCCTCCTTCGCCCTCGCCCCGGCGACCCGCGCGGGCGCGGTCCTCGCGGGCGGGGCCCACGTCACCCACCGCGAGTTCACCGACTTCGTGGTCGACGGGCGCCCGCTCCTCTTCCGCCTCGCCGACCTGGACGCGGTGTCACCCCTCGCCGCCGACGTGCCGCCGGCCATCTTCGCCGAACAGGTGCACGCCCTGCTGCTGGAGGCGCCGGCCCCGCTGCCCGGCGGCCGGTACCTCGTCTACGGCTGCCCCGAATGCGCCGACCTGGCCTGCGGCGCGGTCACCGCGGTCATCGAGCGGGACGGCGAGGACTACGTGTGGCGCGACTTCGCCTGGCAGACCGACGACCATCCCGACCTGCGCCTGAACGGCTACCACGGCCTCGGCCCCTTCCGGTTCCGCGGCGACGCGTACCGCCGGGCGCTGACCGGCCTGCTGGAGCGAGCCCCGGACGCGCGGGAGGACGGCCGCCGGGTGCTGCTGATCGGCGCGCGGGCCGCCGTGCTCAACAAGCTGGCCGCCGCGCTGCGCTCCATCGGCATAGGAGCCGACATCACCCACGACCCCTCCGAGATCCCGCCCGAGGAACTGCGCGCCTACGGCGCGGTGGCCTTCGGGCGCGCGGTGGGGAGGGAGCAACGCGAAGAGACGCGCGCCGCGTTCCGGCGGGCGGGCGCCGACGTGGCGTACGTCAGCGGCCTCGCACCGGTGATCCCGCTCCTGGTGGCGCAGACCGAGGAGGCGCTGGACCGGCGCCCCGAGGAACGGCGCCGGCTCGCCGGGCTCCGCGCGACCGGGCGGGAAGCGGTGGTCGAGGTGAGCTCCGGCTGCCGGGTGGGCCTCACCGTCTACCGGCTGGACCGCCTCTTCCGGACCCACGAGCACATGGCCTTCGACGACGTGCTGCCCCCGGGCAGCCACCGGCTCCCGCTCGACGCGAAATCGGTGAAGGGCGAGGCGTTCCTGATGGCCCGCACCTCGGGCGAGGTACGGGTGGCGGCCGTGCCGCGCTGACCGCGGGGGCCGGGAGAGACCCGGACCCCGCGGCGACCGCCCCCTGGCCGTCGGCCCGGGCAGGTCAGAGAAGGCCCGCCCGGCGCAGCGCGTCGGCCATCGCGCCGTCGGCGGACGACTGCCCCGACCGGCTTCCGTCGCCGCCGCCACGGCCCTCCTTGGACCGGCGCTGCTGCGGCGGACGCCCCCCGCCGCGCTGCTGCCGCTCGCCGCGGGCCGGCCGCTCGGCGGCCTTCTCGTCCTCCAGGCGCAGGGTCAGCGAGATCCGCTTGCGCGGGACGTCGACGTCCAGCACCTTCACCTTGACGATGTCGCCGGGCTTCACCACGTCCCTCGGGTCCTTGACGAAGGTCCGCGACATGGCCGAGACGTGCACCAGGCCGTCCTGGTGGACGCCGACGTCCACGAAGGCGCCGAAGGCGGCCACATTGGTGACCACGCCCTCCAGGACCATCCCGGGCTCCAGGTCGGTGATCTTCTCGACGCCCTCCTTGAAACCGGCCGTCCGGAACGCCGGACGCGGGTCGCGCCCCGGCTTCTCCAGCTCCTTCAGGATGTCGGTCACCGTCGGCAGACCGAAGGTCTCGTCCACGAACTGTTCGGGCCGCAGCGAGCGCAGGACCGAGGTGTTGCCGACCAGCGCGGCGACCTCCTGGCCGGTGGTCTTCACCATCCGGCGCACCACCGGGTACGCCTCGGGGTGGACGCTGGAGGCGTCCAGCGGGTCGCCGCCGCGGATCCTCAGGAAGCCCGCGCACTGCTCGTACGCCTTGGGGCCCAGGCGGGCCACCTTCTTCAGCTCCGCACGCGAGGTGAACGGCCCGTTCTCGTCACGGTGGCGGACGATGTTCTCCGCCAGCGAGGAGGAGATGCCCGAGACCCGGGCCAGCAGCGGCGTGGAGGCCGTGTTCACGTCCACGCCGACGCCGTTCACACAGTCCTCGACCACCGCGTCCAGCGAGCGGGACAGCTTCACCTCGGACAGGTCGTGCTGGTACTGACCGACACCGATCGACCTGGGGTCGATCTTCACGAGCTCGGCCAGCGGGTCCTGGAGCCGCCGCGCGATCGAGACGGCGCCGCGCAGCGAGACGTCCATCTCCGGCAGCTCCTGGGAGGCGAAGGCGGAGGCCGAGTACACGGAGGCGCCGGCCTCGGACACCATCACCTTGGTGAGCTTCAGCTCCGGATGCCGGGCGATCAGGTCACCGGCCAGCTTGTCGGTCTCCCGGGAAGCCGTGCCGTTGCCGATGGCGATCAGCTCGACGGCGTGGCGCTGCGCCAGCCGGGCCAGCTTGGCGACCGCCTCGTCCCACCGGTTGGCGGGGACGTGCGGGTGGATCACGTCCGTGGCGACGACCTTGCCCGTCGCGTCCACCACCGCGACCTTCACGCCGGTGCGGTAGCCGGGGTCCAGGCCCAGCGTGGCCCGGGTGCCGGCCGGGGCGGCGAGCAGCAGGTCGCGCAGGTTGGCGGCGAACACCCGCACCGCCTCGTCCTCGGCGCCCGTGCGCAGCCGCAGCCTCAGGTCGATGCCCAGGTGCACCAGGATCCGGGTGCGCCAGGCCCAGCGGACGGTGTCCTTGAGCCACTTGTCGGCCGGGCGGCCCCGGTCGGCGACGCCGAAGCGGTGGGCGACGATCCCTTCGTACGAGGACGGCCCCTCGACCGGCTCCTCCGGCTCCAGGACCAGGTCCAGGACCTCCTCCTTCTCACCGCGCAGCAGCGCGAGCACCCGGTGCGAGGGCAGCTCGGCGAAGGGCTCGGCGAAGTCGAAGTAGTCGGCGAACTTGGCGCCGGCCTCCTCCTTGCCCTCCCGCACCCGGGAGACCAGGCGGCCCCGCGTCCACATCCGCTCGCGCAGCTCGCCGATCAGGTCGGCGTCCTCGGAGAACCGCTCGGTGAGCACGGCCCGCGCGCCGTCCAGCGCCGCCTGCGGATCGGCCACGCCCTTGTCCGGGTCGACGAAGCCGGCCGCGGCGGCGAGCGGCTCCACCGACGGGTCGGCCAGCAGCCCCTGTGCCAGCGGCTCCAGCCCGGCCTCCCGGGCGATCTGCGCCTTGGTGCGCCGCTTCGGCTTGAACGGCAGGTAGATGTCCTCCAGGCGGGCCTTGGTGTCGGCCTCCCGGATCCGCGCCTCCAGCTCCTCGGTGAGCTTGCCCTGCTCGCGCACCGACTCCAAAACGGCGGTGCGGCGCTCCTCCAGTTCCCGCAGGTACCGCAGCCGCTCCTCCAGGGTGCGCAGCTGGGCGTCGTCCAGCCCGTCCGTCGCCTCCTTGCGGTACCGGGCGACGAAGGGCACCGTCGACCCGCCGTCCAGGAGGTCCACGGCGGCCCGGACCTGCCGCTCCCGTACGCCGAGTTCCTCGGCGATCCTGCCTTCGATGGACGCTGTCAGGGGTGTCGTCACGATCCCGTACCGCCTTCTGAAGCCTCGAGTTCCGCCGCAATTCTGGCAGGTCGTACCGACGAACGGCGGGCAGGGCGTGCGCGGACACGGAAAGGCCCGGCCGGCCGGCCGGGCCTTTCCGCGTTCTTTCCGCTGTTTTCGCGCGTTGTTCCGCGACTCGTCCTACGACGGCCGCGCGCGACGGCCGGGCGCGCTCAGGCGCGTCGGCCGTGCGCCGTGGAGGAGGCGCCGCCGAACAGCCGGGCGACGGCCCGGAAGGGCAGCGTCACCACGGTGGCGATCGCGCCGGCGATCTGGCGCAGGACGTCCGCTACAGCTCGGAACACGTTGGTCACCTTCCCTCGCTCTCCCCGGCCGGAGGTCCCGGGCCGGGGAGACTACAGGTAACCGGCCATGTCGCGGACATGCGCATTTTCCCCGGACCGGGCCCTCAGGGGTCAGCGCGGCCAGGTGAAGGAGGGGGAGCGGCGCTCCAGGAAGGCGGCGACCCCCTCCTCGAGGTCCCGGCTCGCCCGTGCCGCCGCGGCCCAGTGGGCGTCCCGGTCGGTGCGGCCGTCCGCGAACTCCTTCGCCGCGGCCTGGGTGAGCCGGGAACGGGAGGCCAGCACCCGGGTGAACGCGTCGACCCGCGCCGCCAGCTCGCCGGCCGGCAGCAGCTCGTCGGCCAGACCCGTCCGCAGGGCCCGCTCCCCGTCGATCAGTTCGCCGGAGAACAGCAGGTACTTCGCGGCCGAAGGCCCCACCAGGGACACCAGCCGCCGCGTGGAGGAGGCCGGGTAGACGATGCCCAGCTTGGCCGGCGTGACTCCGAAGAGGGCGCCCTCCTCGGCGAAACGCAGGTCGCAGGCGGCGGCCAGCTGGGTCCCGCCGCCCACGCAGTGCCCGCGCACCACGGCCAGCGTGGGCCCGGGGAAGGCGGCCAGTGCCTCCTCCGCCTCCACGGCCAGCCGCTGGGCCACCTCCGAGGAGTCGCGCAGCCCCGAGATGTCCGCGCCCGCGCAGAAGGTGGCCCCCTCCCCGGTGAGCACCAGGACGCGCACGGCGTCGTCGGACGCCAGCGTCTCCAGCAGCGGCGGCAGGGCCCGCCACATCGCGTTGGTCATGGCGTTGCGCCGGGCGGGGTGACTGATCACGACGGTGGCGACGTCGTCGGCGACGCTGTGCGACAGATGGGGCTCCATGCGGCGGATGGTACCGGCGGGCTGGGTACTCGGACCGGCACGACGGCAGGACGGTACGACCGGCGAGGAGGCCGTGATGAGCGGGATCAGGGCGAAGGACGAGCGGGCACGGATCAACCGGAGCTTCGGCTGGCTCGCGGCCCTCGGGGTGGCGCTGGTGATCGCCGGCGTCGTCGGTCTGGTCTACACCGGGGTGGCGACCCTCACCACCATGCTGCTGTTCGGCTGGCTGCTCCTGATCGGCGGCGTGGTCGGGCTGCTGCACGCGGTGCAGGCCCGGGGCACCGGGTTCTTCTGGCTGGGTGTGGTGGTCGCGGCCCTGAACATCGCGGCCGGCGTGGTGATCCTGGTGCGCCCGGACGTGGCGGCGGTCTCGCTGACCCTGTTCGCGGCGCTGCTGTTCCTCACCGGCGGGGTGTTCCGCGTGGTGGGCAGCCTGGTGGTGCGCGGGCCGCAGTTCGGCTGGACGCTGGTGCAGGGCGCGTTCGGCCTGCTGCTGGGCATCCTGGTGCTGAACTCATGGCCGAGCGACAGCCGCTACGTGCTGGGCACCTTCTTCTCGCTGGCGCTGCTCTTCGACGGGCTGGGCCTGATCGCCACCGGCTTCGGCGGGCGCAACGTCGTGGGCATGGTGACCGAGGCCGACCGCACCGACCGCACGCACCGCACCGACCGCACGCACCGCACCGACCGCACGCAGCGCCCGGACCGGACGCTCGGCGGCGACGCCTACTACGCGGGCCGTTCGGACGCGGAGCGGAACGTGGACGCCGGGGAGCGCACCGGCCCGGTCGGCGAGGAGCGCCGGGGCCAGGGGGACGTTCCGCCGCATTAAGCGGAAGAGTTCGCGAACCTTCGCCAAGCCGCGCAGGAGCGATCCTGCAACAGCCTTTGGCATACCCCACCGGTCAACAGTGATCGATAATGATCGTTTTCTTGTCACCGTCCGGGCAAGGACCTGCCGCTTCGCACACTCAGGGGTGTGGTGACAGTCGAGCACGAGGGCGGGGACCGGACTATGGAGGACCTAGGGCGCGGAGAGGATCCGGGCCCACCCGGGCCTGCGGCGGCGGTCGCGCCCCCCGGTGCGCACGCGCCCTACGAGGGCGTGTGGCGGTTCACCGCCCCCGCCGTGGACGCCTCGGTGCCGCAGGCGCGTCGGGCCGTGCGGGACCTGCTGCGCCGGCAGGGGGTGCCGGCCGACGACGACGTGGTCGACGGCCTGCTGCTGATCGTCTCCGAACTCGTCACCAACGCCGTGCGTCACGCGGCGCTGCTGTCGCCCGTGCTCGCCGTGGAGGTGGCGGTGGGCGCGGAGTGGATCCGGGTGTCGGTGGAGGACAACCATCCCTACCGGCCCACCGCGCTGATCGCGGACACCGCGCAGACCGGCGGACGCGGGCTCCTGCTGGTGCGCGAGACCGCACGCGAGTTCGGCGGAGCCTGCGAGGTGGAACACACCGCCACCGGCGGCAAGATCATCTGGGCGGCGCTGCCGCTGCGTCCGGCCCGCCTCCGCTGAGACCCCGCCCGCAGGCAACGCCCGCGGCCGAGGCCCGCGGACCCGCCCGCAGACGCCGCCCGCGACCGGCGGCCGCGGGCGGGAAGGGGCCGCGGCGGTCTACCAGCCGGCCGACGTGCCGGTCAGCTCGCGGATCGCCGGACGGGCGGCGTCGAGGACGGTCATGAACCACGCCGAGAAGGGGTCCTGCGCGTGCCGCTTCTCCAGCTCCTCGGCCGTGACGAAGGCGATGTCGCCGACCTCCTCCGGGTCCGGACCCGGAGTGCCGCTCACCAGGCCGACGAAGAGGTGGTTGAACTCCTGCTCCACCAGACCGGAGGCCGGGTCCGGGTGGTTGTAGCGCACCGTGCCCGCCTCGGCGAGCAGCGCCGGGGAGACGCCCAGCTCCTCGAAGGTCCGCCGCGCGGCGGCGGCGAAGGGAGCCTCACCCGGGTAGGGGTGACCGCAGCAGGTGTTCGACCAGACACCGGGGGAGTGGTACTTGCCCAGCGCCCGCTGCTGCAGCAGGAGCCGGCCGTGGGAGTCGAAGAGGAAGACGGAGAACGCGCGGTGCAGCAGGCCCGGAGCCTGGTGCGCCGTGAGTTTCTCCTCGGTGCCGATGGTCACCCCATGTTCGTCGACCAGCTCCAGCAGGATGGCCTCGTCCGTCGTCGTGTTCACAGGTGTGCTCGGCATGCCCCTAGTCTGCCGTACGCGGGGCCGGTGGCGCGGGCAGACCCGGCGGAGCGGCCCCGCGCGCCGGAGCACCGGCTAGTGGCACAGACCCGCCTCGTGCGCCGCGTGGCCCGCGGGCTCCAGCTGGAAGGTGCAGTGCGCCACGTCGAAGTGGGAGCCCAGGCAGGCCTGGAGTTCGCGCAGCGTCCGCTCGTGGCCCTTGCCCGCCAGCGCCTGCGACCCGACCACCACGTGGGCGGAGAGCACCGGAAGCCCCGAGGTGATCGTCCACACGTGCAGGTCGTGCACGTCCTCCACCCCCGGCAGCGCCAGCAGGTGCGCCCGCACCCGGCCCAGGTCGACGTCGCGCGGCGCGGCCTCCAGCAGGACGTCCACCGTCTCGCGCAGCAGCCGCCAGGCGCGCGGCACGATCATCAGGGCGATGACCAGCGAGGCGACCGGGTCGGCCGCCCGCCATCCGGTGAGCAGCACCACCGCCGCCGACACCAGCACCGCGACCGACCCCAGCGCGTCCGCGGCCACCTCCAGGAAGGCGCCGCGGACATTGAGGCTCTCCCTGCGGCCGCCCATCAGCAGCAGCAGCGAGACCAGATTGGCGACCAGGCCGACGGAGCCGAAGACCAGGGTCAGGCCGCCCTCCACCTCGGCGGGCTCCAGCATCCGCCGCACCGCCTCGACCACGACGTAGCCGCCCACCCCGAAGAGCAGCAGGCAGTTGGCCAGCGCCGCCAGGATCTCCGCCCGGGCGTAGCCGAAGGTGCGGTGCCCGCTCGCCGGGCGGCTCGCGAAGTGCACCGCCAGCAGCGCCATGCCCAGCCCCAGCGCGTCGGTGGCCATGTGCGCGGCGTCCGCCACCAGGGCCAGTGAACCGGCCAGCAGCCCGCCGGTGATCTCGGCCACCGTCACCAGCAGCGTGATCACCAGCGCCGCGCGCAACCGCCCGCGGTGCGCCGCCGTCACGGTGACACCGGGCCCCGCCCCGTGTCCGTGATGGTGACCGTGCCCGTGTCCGACCCCCATGGGAAACGCCTCCTGTGATCGCCGCCGTCCTCAGTCAACTACGTCACGGAGCAGGCGGCAACGTGGTGCTGAACACCGTTGTCATATCCTTTGACCTGCGCAAACGCTGCGCAGGTCGTCGGCCGCGGGACGGGCGGTGATCGCGGAGGTCCGACGATCCGATAGCCTCTGCCGACACGCCCCCGGCCACCGTGAGGGGCGAGCCACCACGTACGTCGCCGGCGCCAGGGAGCGCCGCATTCCAGGGAGTGAGTACGGTTGCCGACCGCCATCGTCACCGGCCAGCCGGTGCCCGGATCCTCCTTGGCGGACGATCTCGGGTCCCTCGGCTTCGAGGTGCGGACCGCCGCCGACGTCGGTGAGACGGAGGCGCTCCTCGCCGCCGTCCCGGCCGACCGGCGCGTCGCCATCGTCGACGCCCGGTTCATGGGACACGTCCACGCCCTGCGCCTCGGCCTCACCGACCCCCGGTTCCCGGTCTCCGCGCTCCCCGGCGCCGTGTCCGTGCAGCCGGAGGCGCGTCGCGCGCTGATCCGCGCCACCGCCCGGGCCAACTCCGCGGCCGTGGACGCCGGCGGCTCCCGCACGGCCGTCGACCGCGGCACGCTGGCCGACCGGCTGGCCGTCTCCCTCGACGCCGACGGCGAGCAGGTGCACCGGCCCGAGCTGGGCAGCCTCGTCGCCGTCACCCCCGGCGACCCCCAGTCCCGCCAGGCGGCCCGCGAGGCCATCGCGGGCGTCGACGAGGAGGCCGTCCGGCTCCGCTCGGCGGTGAAGGCCCGGGACGGCTTCGTCACGACCTTCCTCGTCAGCCCGTACTCCAAGTACATCGCGCGCTGGTGCGCCCGCCGCGGCCTCACCCCCAACCAGGTCACCACGGCCTCGCTGGTCACCGCGCTGATCGCGGCGGCCTGCGCGGCGACCGGAACCCGCGGCGGCTTCGTCGCGGCCGGTGTGCTGCTGATCGCCTCCTTCGTCCTGGACTGCACCGACGGGCAGCTCGCCCGCTACTCGCTGCAGTACTCGACGCTGGGCGCCTGGCTGGACGCCACCTTCGACCGCGCCAAGGAGTACGCCTACTACGCGGGTCTCGCCCTGGGCGCCGCCCGCGGCGGGGACGACGTGTGGGCGCTGGCGCTGGGCGCGATGATCCTCCAGACCTGCCGGCACGTGGTCGACTTCTCCTTCAACGAGGCGAACCACGACGCCACGGCCAACACCAGCCCCACCGCGTCCCTCTCCGACAGGCTGGACGGCCTCGGCTGGACGGTCTGGCTCCGCCGCATGATCGTCCTGCCGATCGGCGAACGCTGGGCGATGATCGCCGTGCTCACCGCGGTGACCACGCCGCGGATCACCTTCGTGGTCCTGCTGATCGGCTGTGCCTTCGCCGCCTGCTACACCACAGCTGGCCGTCTGCTGCGCTCGCTCACCCGCAGGGCCGAGCGCACCGACCGTGCCGCCGAGGCCCTGGCCGACCTGGCCGACAGCGGTCCCCTCGCCGAGACCGTGGCCCGCGGTGCCCGTCGTGCGGTTCCGTCCGGAACCGCCCCGTTCGCGGCCGCCGCCGGCGCCCTGCTGGTGGTGATCCTCGCCGCACTCTTCGGTGCCTCCTGGATCACCGTCGGGGGCGCGGCCGGCTACGCGGTGCTCTCCGGCGCGGCCGTCGCGCGGCCCCTCAAGGGCGCCCTGGACTGGCTCGTTCCCCCCTTCTTCCGTGCCGCCGAGTATGGCGTCGTTCTGCTGCTCGCGGCCGACGCCGAGGTGAACGGAGCCCTTCCCGCGGCTTTCGGGCTGGTGGCGGCGGTCGCCTACCATCACTACGACACGGTGTACCGCATCCGCGGCAACGCCGGCGCGCCCCCGCACTGGCTGGTGCGGGCGGCGCTGGGTCACGAGGGCCGCACCCTCGTGGTCGCCGTGCTCGCCGCACTGCTGACCGCGGAGCAGTTCTCGGTCTCGCTCACGGCGCTCGCCGTGGCCGTGGCCGCCTTGGTGCTCGTCGAGAGCATCCGTTATTGGGTGTCCGCCCACCGGGCCGGCGCACCCGCTGTACACGACGAAGGAGAACCCGCATGATCGGCCTCGTGCTGGCGGCAGGCGCCGGACGCCGCCTGCGCCCCTACACGGACACCCTTCCCAAGGCGCTGGTGCCCGTGGGGCCCGAGGGGCAGGAGGACAGCATCACCGTCCTCGACCTGACCCTCGGCAACTTCGCCGAGATCGGCCTCACCGAGGTGGCGATCATCGTCGGGTACCGCAAGGAGGCCGTCTACGAGCGCCGTGAGGCCCTGGAGGCCAAGTACGGCGTCAAGATCACCCTCATCGACAACGACAAGGCCGAGGAGTGGAACAACGCCTACTCCCTGTGGTGCGGCCGTGACGCACTCAAGGACGGCGTGATCCTCGCCAACGGCGACACCGTCCACCCGGTCTCCGTCGAGAAGACGCTGCTCGCCGCCCGCGGCGAGGGCAAGAAGATCATCCTCGCCCTCGACACGGTGAAGAGCCTCGCCGACGAGGAGATGAAGGTCGTCGTGGACCCCGAGAAGGGCGTCCGCAAGATCACCAAGCTGATGGACCCGGCGGAGGCCACCGGCGAGTACATCGGTGTCACCCTGATCGAGGGCGACGCGGCGGCCGAGCTCGGCGACGCGCTCAAGACGGTCTGGGAGACCGACCCGCAGCAGTTCTACGAGCACGGTTACCAGGAGCTGGTCAACCGGGGCTTCAAGATCGACGTCGCGCCGATCGGCGAGGTCGCGTGGGTGGAGATCGACAACCACGAGGACCTGGCCCGTGGGCGGGAGATCGCGTGCCGCTACTGACGAGGCTCATTCCGTCCCCCGTCGTCGTCGACATCCGGCCGGGCGCCCTCGAGGACCTGGCCGGCGTGCTCGCCGACGAACGGATCTCGCACTCCGGCAGGCTGGCCGTCGCGGTCAGCGGCGGCTCCGGGGCGCGGCTGCGTGAGCGGCTCGCCCCGTCGCTGCCCGGGGCCACCTGGTACGAGGTCGGGGGCGGCACGCTCGACGACGCGATCCGGCTGGCCGGCGAGATGAAGGCGGACCGCTTCGACGCCGTCGTCGGTCTCGGCGGCGGCAAGATCATCGACTGCGCCAAGTTCGCCGCGGCGCGGGTCGGCCTGCCCCTGGTCGCCGTGCCCACCAACCTGGCGCACGACGGCCTGTGCTCGCCGGTCGCCACCCTGGACAACGACGCGGGCCGCGGATCCTACGGCGTGCCCAACCCGATCGCCGTGGTCATCGACCTCGACGTCATCCGGGAGGCCCCGGGCCGCTTCGTGCGCTCCGGGATCGGCGACGCCATCTCCAACATCTCCGCCGTGGCGGACTGGGAGCTGGCGCACAAGGTCAAGGGCGAGAAGATCGACGGCCTGGCCGCCGCCATAGCGCGCCAGGCCGGCGAGGCGGTGCTCCGGCACCCCGGCGGCATCGAGGAGAACGGTTTCCTCCAGGTGCTGGCCGAGGCGCTGGCGCTCAGCGGCATCGCCATGTCGGTCTCCGGCGACTCGCGCCCGTGCTCGGGCGCCTGTCACGAGATCAACCACGCCTTCGACATCCTCTTCCCGCGTCGCGCCGCCAGCCACGGCGAGCAGTGCGGCCTGGGAGCGGCCTTCGCCATGCACCTGCGCGGGGCCGTCGAGGAGGCCGGGCAGATGGCCGAGGTGCTGCGCCGGCACGCGCTGCCGGTGCTCGCCGAGGACATCGGCTTCTCCGCGGAGGAGTTCGTCAAGGTCGTGGAGTACGCGCCGGAGACCCGTCCCGGCCGCTACACGATCCTCGAGCACCTCGACCTCCGGACCGACCAGATCAAGGACGCGTACGCCGACTATGTCAAGGCCATCGGTAGCTGAACTGCGACCCGTCGTCCACCCCGAAGGGGTGAAGGACCGGCGCAGCGGTGAGCACTGGGCGGGCCGCCTGTACATGCGGGAGATCTCGCTGCGGGTGGACCGCTACCTGGTGAACACCCGGGTGACGCCCAACCAGCTCACCTACCTGATGGTGGTGGCGGGCGTCCTGGCGGGCGCGGCACTTCTGCTGCCGGGCCTCGCCGGGGCGCTCCTCGGCGCGCTGCTGATCCAGCTCTACCTGCTGCTGGACTGCGTCGACGGGGAGGTCGCCCGCTGGCGCAGGCAGACCTCCGTCACCGGCGTCTACCTGGACCGGATCGGCCACTACCTCTCCGAGGCCGCCCTGCTGGTCGGGTTCGGCCTCAGGGGCGCCGACCTGTGGGACGGGTCGGAGGGCCCCGAGTGGCTGTGGGCCTTCCTCGGCACGCTGGCCGCCCTGGGCGCGATCCTGATCAAGGCGGAGACCGACCTGGTCGACGTCGCGCGCAGCCGCAGCGGCCTGACCGCCGTGAAGGACGAGGCGGCCGCGCCCCGTTCCTCCGGCCTGGCGCTGGCCCGCCGCGCGGCGGCCGCGCTGAAGTTCCACCGGCTGGTCGGCGGCGTCGAGGCGAGCCTGTTCATCCTCCTCGTCGCGATCGGCGACCTGATCGCCGGCGGCGGCCTCTTCTGGACCCGCCTCGGCATCGCCGTGCTGGCAGGCATCGCGATCCTGCAGACCCTGCTGCACCTCGTGTCCATCCTCGCCTCGAGCAGACTGCGGTGAGCGCCCCCATGAACGAATCCCTGAAGGACGCCGTGACCCAGGCCACGCCGGACGCCACCCCCACCGCCGGCCCCCGGCCGGCCAAGGTGGGCGCGGTGATCATCACCATGGGCAACCGCCCCGACGAACTGCGCGCGCTGCTCGACTCGGTGGCCCGCCAGGAGGGCGACCCGGTCGAGGTCGTCGTGGTCGGCAACGGCGCCCCCGTGCCGGACGTGCCCGAGGGCGTGCGCACCGTCGAGCTGCCCGAGAACCTGGGCATCCCCGGCGGACGCAACGTCGGCATCGAGGCGTTCCGCACCGGAGGTACCGGCGGCACCGGAAGCCCCGGCTACGACGCCGACATCCTGCTCTTCCTGGACGACGACGGGCTGCTCGCCCGCACCGACACCGCCGAGCTGTGCCGGCAGGCCTTCGCGGCCGACCCCGAGCTGGGCATCGTCAGCTTCCGGATCGCCGACCCGGACACCGGCGAGACCCAGCGCCGGCACGTCCCCCGGCTGCGCGCCGCCGACCCGATGCGCTCCTCCCGGGTCACCACCTTCCTGGGCGGCGCCAACGCGGTGCGCACCGAGGTCCTGGCCCAGGTGGGCGGACTCCCCGACGAGTTCTTCTACGCCCACGAGGAGACCGACCTCGCCTGGCGCGCCCTGGACGCCGGCTGGATGATCGACTACCGGGCCGACATGGTCCTGTACCACCCCACCACGGCCCCCTCCCGGCACGCGGTCTACCACCGGATGGTGGCCCGCAACCGGGTCTGGCTGGCCCGCCGCAACCTGCCCGCCCTGCTCGTCCCGGTCTACCTGGGCGTATGGATGGCGCTGACCCTCCTGCGCACCCGTTCCGGGGCCGCGCTCAAGGCCTGGTTCGGCGGCTTCAAGGAGGGATGGACCTCCCCCTGCGGCCCCCGGCGTCCGATGCGGTGGCGTACCGTTTGGCGGCTGACAAGACTGGGCCGGCCGCCGGTCATCTGACAAGCTCGTCGGAGTGAGGACCGGGCCGCGGCCGTGCCGGCTCGCCGCCGTGCCCCGGTCCGCGGCCGTGCCCGTCCGCGGCCGTGCCCGTCCGCGAACGTGCCCGTCCCCGTCCGTGCACCCGCACGGCGGCCCACCGACACGCCGTATCCACCCGAGACAGCGAGAGTTCGAGCAGTGAGTGAGTCAACGCATGACGGCCCGGTCGCGGTGAGTCCGCGCCCGGCGCCCGACGACGGTCCGACGGCGGCGGAGCTCGCCGCCCGGTACGGCCTGTCCGTGAGCGGAGCGCGGCCCGCGATCCCGGCCTACGTGCGTCAGCTGTGGAACCGCAGGCACTTCATCGTCGCCTTCTCGCGCGCCAAGCTGTCCGCCCAGTACAGCCAGGCCAAGCTCGGCCAGCTCTGGCAGGTGGTGACGCCGCTGCTCAACGCGCTGGTCTACTACCTGATCTTCGGGCTCATCCTGAACGCGGGCCGCGGTCTGCCCAAGGACGTGTACATCCCGTTCCTGGTGACCGGCGTGTTCGTGTTCACCTTCACCCAGACGTCGGTGATGTCCGGCGTCCGCGCCATCTCGGGCAACCTGGGCCTGGTGCGGGCGCTGCACTTCCCACGGGCCTCGCTGCCGATCTCCTTCGCCCTCCAGCAGCTCCAGCAGCTGCTGGTGTCGATGATCGTGCTGTTCGTGGTGGTGATGGTCTTCGGCAGCCGGCCCTCGCTGTCCTGGCTGCTGATCGTCCCCGCGCTGCTGCTGCAGTTCGGCTTCAACACCGGGCTGGCACTGATCATGGCGCGGGCCGGGGCGCACACCCCCGACCTGGCCCAGCTGATGCCGTTCGTCACCCGCACCTGGATGTACGCCTCCGGCGTGATGTTCTCCATCCCGGCCATGCTCGAGGGCCGGCCCCGGTGGATCGCGGACGTGCTCCAGTGGAACCCGGCCGCCGTGTACATGGACCTGATCCGCTTCGCGCTCATCGACGGCTACGGGTCCGAGAACCTTCCGCCGCACGTGTGGGCGGTGGCGCTGGGCTGGGCCGTGGTGATCCTGGCCGGCGGCTTCGTGTACTTCTGGAAGGCTGAGGAGAGGTACGGCCGTGGCTGAGCAGCACCAGGAAGCCCGCGTCCCCACGGTGATCGCGGACGAACTGCACATCGTCTACAAGGTCAACGGCGCCAAGAAGGGCAAGGGCAGCGCCACCGCCGCGCTCTCCCGCATCCTGCGCCGCGGCGAGGAACGGGGCGTGCGCGAGGTGCACGCCGTGCGCGGCGTCTCCTTCGTCTCGTACAAGGGCGAGGCCATCGGCCTCATCGGCTCCAACGGCTCCGGCAAGTCCACCCTGCTGCGGGCCATCGCCGGCCTGCTGCCCGCCGAGCGCGGCAGGGTGTACACCAACGGCCAGCCCTCCCTGCTGGGCGTCAACGCCGCCCTGATGAACGACCTGACCGGCGAGCGCAACGTCATACTCGGCGGTCTCGCCATGGGCATGTCGCGCGAGCAGATCCGGGAGCGCTACCAGGAGATCGTCGACTTCTCCGGCATCAACGAGAAGGGCGACTTCATCAGCCTGCCCATGCGGACCTACTCCTCCGGCATGGCGGCCCGTCTGCGGTTCTCCATCGCCGCGGCCAAGGACCACGACGTGCTGATGATCGACGAGGCGCTGGCCACCGGCGACCGCAAGTTCCAGAAGCGCTCCGAGGCCCGGATCCGCGAGCTGCGCCAGCAGGCGGGCACCGTCTTCCTGGTGAGCCACAACAACAAGTCGATCCGCGACACCTGCGAGCGGGTGCTCTGGCTGGAGCGCGGCGAGCTGCGGATGGACGGACCCACCGACGAGGTCCTCAAGGAGTACGAGGAGTTCACGGCGAAGTGACGCCGTGACGGCCCGGTCGCGCCGCGCCCGCCCCGCGCGGGCGCGGCGCCGCGTTCTCCGGCCTGGTCCGTGCTGTCGTGACCGGGGGGCACCCCCCTGCCGACCAGCGACGGAGCGCCACGTAGGGTGGTTCGGGCGCCGCAATCACGGCAAGCCCGACGAATCGGCGTATTCCTCGCACCCGAGCGCGTCGCCCCGCGGGCGGCGTGTCCGAAATAGTGCGATTTAGATCCACGGTGTAGAACGGGAGACATGACGGCAATGGCTACGGAAGCTCCCCGACCCGTAGGGTCCGCCGTCCTCGTCCAGGGCCGCGCGTGGTGAGGCGCGCCGCGGCGCCGCGTGCCGGGGACGGCACCCTCGACAAGGCGGCCGACGAGAACTTCCCCGTGGCACCGTTCTTCCTGCCCCGCGCCTGGCGCGAGGACCTGATGGCCGTCTACGGCTTCGCCCGTCTGGTCGACGACATCGGCGACGGCGACCTCGCCCCCGGCGGCGAGGACGCCCGGCTGCTGGGCGTCGCCCCCGCCGACGCCGACGACCGGCTCCTGACGCTCGACGCACTGGAGGCGGACCTCGGTCGCCTGTTCGGCGGCGGCCGGGCCGGCCATCCGCTGGTCGCCGCCCTCGCGCCGACCGTCCGCCGGGCCGGCCTCACCCCCGAGCCGTTCCTCGCCCTGGTCGCCGCCAACCGGCAGGACCAGCAGGTCACGCGCTACGAGACCTGGGACGACCTGCTCGCCTACTGCGAACTGTCGGCCAACCCCGTCGGCCGCCTGGTGCTCGCCGTCACCGGGACGGCCACCCCCGAACGGATCCGCCGCTCCGACGCGGTGTGCACCGCGCTCCAGGTCGTCGAGCACGTCCAGGACGTCCGCGAGGACCTGGGCCGGGGCCGGATCTACCTGCCGCTGCAGGACATGAAACGTTTTCACGTCGACGAGGCCGACCTCGCCGCACCCACGGCCAACGCGTCCGTCCGGGCGCTGATCGCCTTCGAGGCCGACCGCGCGCGGACGCTGCTGGACGAGGGCGTGCCCCTGGTCGCGAGCGTGTCCGGCCGGCTGCGGCTGCTGCTGACCGGATTCACCGCCGGCGGCCGGGCGGCGCTCGCCGCCGTCGCCGCCGCCGGGTTCGACGTGCTGCCCGGCCCGCCGAGGGCCGGCAAGGTACGCCTGCTGCGTGAGGCGGGCGCGATCCTGCGAGGAGAGAGGTGATCCCGACCGTGGACCCCGAGCGGGACGTGTCCGCGCCGGTGCTCGCCGCCTACAGCTACTGCGAGACCGTCACCGGACAACAGGCGCGCAACTTCGCCTACGGCATCCGGCTGCTGCCCGAGGGCAAACGACGCGCCATGTCGGCGCTCTACGCCTTCTCCCGGCGCGTCGACGACATCGGCGACGGCGACCTGCCGCCCGAGGTCAAGGCGGTCCGCCTGGACGAGACACGGGCACTGCTCGCCCGGATCCGCGAGGGCGGGATCGACGACTACGACACCGACCCGGTGGCGGTGGCCCTGGCGCACGCGGCACGCGTCTTCCCGATACCGCTGGGCGGACTGGACGAGCTGATCGACGGCGTGGTGATGGACGTCCACGGCGCGACCTACGAGACCTGGGACGACCTGGCGCTGTACTGCCGGTGCGTGGCGGGCGCGATCGGCCGTCTCTCGCTCGGCGTCTTCGGCGCCGACCCCGGGGCGCCCGAGGCCGGCCGCGCGGCCGAGTACGCCGACACGCTCGGCCTCGCGCTCCAGCTCACCAACATCCTGCGCGACCTGCGCGAGGACGCGGAGGGCGGCCGCACCTACCTGCCCGCCGAGGACCTGGCCAAGTTCGGCTGCTCGGCCGGCTTCGACGGCCCGCTGCCGCCCGCCGGCTCCGACTTCGCCGGGCTCGTGCACTTCGAGGTGCACAGGGCCCGCGCCCTGTTCGCCGAGGGCTACCGGCTGCTGCCCATGCTCGACCGGCGCAGCGGCGCCTGCGTCGCCGCCATGGCCGGGATCTACCGGCGCCTGCTGGACCGCATCGAGCGCGACCCGGAGGCCGTGCTGCGCGGCCGGGTATCCCTGCCCGGCCGGGAGAAGGCGTACGTCGCCGTCCGCGGCCTGTCCGGCCTGGACGCCCGCACCGTCACCCGACGCGGCGTCAGGAGGCCCTCGTGACCGCACCGGAGGGGACCCGATGACCCGCACCACGACGGCCCGCGCCACCGGCCCGGGCGACGCCGTCGTCGTGGGCGGCGGGCTGGCCGGCGTCACCGCCGCGCTGTCCCTCGCCGACTCCGGCGTCCGCGTCACCCTGCTGGAGGGCCGCCCCCGGCTCGGCGGCCTCGCCTTCTCCTTCCGCCGCGGCGAGCTGACCGTGGACAACGGGCAGCACGTGTACCTGCGCTGCTGCACCGCCTACCGCTGGTTCCTCGAACGGGTCGGCGGCGCCGGGCTCGCCCCGCTGCAGGAACGTCTCGACGTGCCCGTCGTCGACGTGGCCCGGCCCGCGGGCCGCCGGCTCGGCAGGCTGCGGCGCGACCCGCTGCCGGTGCCGCTGCACCTCGGCCGCAGCCTCACCGCCTACCCGCACCTGACGCTCGCCGACCGCGCCCGGGTGGGCCGCGCGGCCGCCGCGCTGTACCGGCTCGACCCCGAGGACCCGGCCCTCGACGAACAGGACTTCGGCAGCTGGCTGGCCTCCCACGGCCAGTCGCCGCGCGCCGTCGAGGCGCTGTGGGACCTGATCGGCGTCGCCACCCTCAACGCCCGGGCCGGCGACGTCTCGCTGGCACTGGCCGCCATGGTGCTGCGCACCGGGCTGCTCTCCGAGGCCGGCGCCGCCGACATCGGCTGGGCCCGCGTCCCCCTCGGCGACCTGCACGACACCCTCGCCCGCCGGGCCATGGAGGCCGCGGGGGTCCGCGTGGTCACCCGCGCCCGGGCCACCGGCCTGACCCGCCGCGAGGACGGCCGCTGGCAGGTGGACCTCACCGAGGGCGCGGACGGCCCCGGGACGCTCGCCGCAGACGCGGTGGTCCTCGCGGTGCCGCCCCGGGAGACCCACGCACTGCTGCCCGCCGGAGCGGTCGAGGACGCCGGACGGCTCCTGGAGATCGGCCACTCGCCCATCCTCAACGTGCACGTCGTCTACGACCGCACGGTCCTCGACGCCCCGTTCGTCGCCGGTCTGGGCACCCCGATCCAGTGGGTCTTCGACCGCACCGCGGCGTCCGGGCTGACCGAGGGCCAGTACCTCGCGCTCTCGCAGTCCGCCGCCCACGAGGACATCGACGCCCCGGTCGCCGAACTGCGCGCCCGGTACCTGCCGGAGCTGGAGAAACTCCTGCCGCTCACCCGCGGCGCCCGGGTGCGGGACTTCTTCGTCACCCGCGAACGCACCGCCACCTTCACCCCCGCCCCCGGCGTCGGCCGGCTGCGGCCCGGTGCCCGGACCCGGCTGCCCGGACTCGCCCTGGCCGGGGCGTGGACCGCCACCGGCTGGCCCGCCACCATGGAGGGCGCCGTCCGCAGCGGCCTCGGCGCGGCCGACGCCGCCCTGACCACCCTGGGCCGCGCCCGCCACGCCCGCCTCGACTTCGAACCCGCACCGGCGCCCGCCGCAAGCCTCCCAGGCGGCGCCGCATGAGCGCCCGCGCCGGCGCGGCGCCGCCCATCCCTGTCACCACACGAGGAGAGACTGTGCCCACTGTGCCCCCGGCCGAGAAGGCTGCCGACGCGGTGGACGTGACCGCGCTGCTGGAGCGCGGCCGGACGCTGGCCACACCGGTGCTGAGGGCCGCCGTGGAGCGTCTCGCGGCGCCCATGGACACCGTCGCCGCCTACCACTTCGGCTGGATCGACGCCGAAGGCAACCCGGCCTCCGGGGACGGCGGCAAGGCCGTGCGCCCCGCCCTCGCGGTGATGTCCGCCGAGGCCGCCGGCGCCGCACCCGAGGTGGGGATCGCCGGAGCCGTCGCTGTGGAGCTGGTCCACAACTTCTCGCTGCTGCACGACGACCTGATGGACGGCGACGAGCAGCGCCGCCACCGCGACACCGTCTGGAAGGTGCACGGCCCCGCCCAGGCGATCCTGGTCGGCGACGCCCTGTTCGCCCTGGCCAACGAGGTACTGCTGGAGCTCGGCACCGTCGAGGCGGGCCGCGCCGCCCGGCGCCTGACCGCCGCCAGCCGGGCGCTGATCGACGGCCAGGCCCAGGACATCTCCTACGAGCACCGCGAGCGGGTCACCGTCGAGGAGTGCCTGGAGATGGAGGGCAACAAGACCGGCGCCCTCCTCGCCTGCGCCTGCTCCATCGGCGCCGTCCTCGGCGGCGCCGACGACCGCACGGCGGACGCCCTCGAACGCTACGGCTACCACCTCGGCCTCGCCTTCCAGGCCGTCGACGACCTGCTCGGCATCTGGGGCGACCCGGACTCCACCGGCAAGCAGACCTGGAGCGACCTGCGCCAGCGCAAGAAGTCCCTGCCGGTGGTGGCCGCCCTCGCGGCCGGCGGACCCGCCTCCGAGAAGCTGGGCGAGATCCTCGCCGCCGACGCCGGGATCAGCGACTTCGAGAACTTCTCCGAGGAGGAGTTCGCCTCCCGCGCCGCGCTGATCGAGGAGGCCGGTGGCCGGGCGTGGACCGCCGACGAGGCCCGCCGCCAGCACGCCGTCGCCCTGCGGGCCCTCGACGAGGTGGAGATGCCCGCCCGGGTGCGGGAAGAGTTCGTGGCGCTCGCCGACTTCGTGGTGGTTCGCACGAGATGATCCCGGAAGGTCCGAGCACCGCGTAGTCGCCGGCGGCTTCCCAGGAAGCCGGCCGGTGGCGGACCCGCAGCAGACGCACACTGCAGGAAGGGGAAGCCATGACCGCGACAACCGACGGAAGCACCGGCGCGCTGCCGACCCGCGCCGGACCGGCCGGAACGACTCCGGCCGGCCCCACCGACCGTCCCCCCGGGGACGGGCCGGCCGGCCCCCGCGAGGCCGCCGCCCTCGCCGCCCGGCGGGCCACCGACTTCCTGCTGGCCACCCAGGACGCCGAGGGCTGGTGGAAGGGCGACCTGGAGACCAACGTCACCATGGACGCCGAGGACCTGCTGCTGCGCCGGTTCCTCGGCATCCTCGACGAGGACACCGCCCACGCCGCCGCCCTGTACGTCCGCGGGCAGCAGCGCGAGGACGGCACCTGGGCCTCCTTCCACGGCGGCCCCGCCGACCTCTCCACCACCGTCGAGGCCTACATCGCCCTGCGCCTGGCCGGCGACACCCCCGACGCCCCGCACATGGCGCGGGCCGCCACCTGGGTCCGCGCACAGGGCGGCGTCGCCGCCACCCGGGTCTTCACCCGCATCTGGCTCGCCCTCTTCGGCTGGTGGCGCTGGCAGGACCTGCCCGAACTGCCACCCGAGATGATCTTCCTGCCGAAGTGGGTCCCGCTCAACATCTACGACTTCGGCTGCTGGGCCCGGCAGACCATCGTCCCGCTCACCGTCGTCTCCGCGAAACGCCCGGTACGCCCCGCGCCGTTCCCGCTGGACGAACTGCACGCCGACCCCGCCGCGCCCCTCCCGCCCAGGCCCCCCGCGCCCGCCACCGGCTGGGACGGCGTCTTCCTGCGCATCGACGACGCGCTGCGCCGCTACCGCGGCATCGCCCCGCGCCCGCTCCGCCGGGCGGCGATGAACGCCGCCGCCCGGTGGATCGTCGAACGCCAGGAGAACGACGGCTGCTGGGGCGGCATCCAGCCCCCGCACGTGTACTCCCTGATCGCCCTCCACCTGCTCGGCTACGACCTCGGCCATCCGGTGATGCGGGCGGGCATCGAGGCCCTGGACCGCTTCGCGGTGCGGCGCGAGGACGGCGCCCGGATGATCGAGGCCTGCCAGTCGCCGGTCTGGGACACCTGCCTCGCCGTCATCGCCCTCGCCGACGCCGGACTGCCCGCCGACCACCCCCAACTGGTGAAGGCCGCCGACTGGATGCTCGGCGAACAGGTCGTACGGCCCGGCGACTGGTCCGTGCGCCGACCCCAACTCCCGCCCGGCGGATGGGCCTTCGAGTTCCACAACGACAACTACCCCGACATGGACGACACCGCCGAGGTGGTCCTCGCGCTGCGCCGGGTCAGGCACCACGACCCCGAGCGGGTGGAGCACGCCGTCGCCCGCGGCGTCCGCTGGAACCTCGGCATGCAGTCCGCCGGAGGCGGCTGGGGCGCCTTCGACGTCGACAACACCGGCGCGCTGCCCAACCGGCTCCCGTTCTGCGACTTCGGCGAGGTCATCGACCCCCCGTCCGCCGACGTCACCGCCCATGTGGTGGAGATGCTCGCCGCCGAGGGACACGCCGACGACCCCCGCACCCGGCGCGGCGTCGACTGGCTGCTGCGGGAACAGGAGCCGGACGGAAGCTGGTTCGGCCGCTGGGGCGTCAACTACGTCTACGGCACCGGCTCGGCCGTCCCCGCCCTGATCGCCGCCGGCCTGCCCCCCGGACACCAGGCGATCCGCCGGGCCGTCCGCTGGCTGCGGTCCGTGCAGAACGCGGACGGCGGCTGGGGCGAGGACCTGCGGTCCTACCGGGAACCCGGAGGGTGGGCCGGCCGCGGGGACTCCACCGCCTCGCAGACCGGCTGGGCCCTGATGGCCCTGCTCGCCGCCGGGGAACACCGGTCCGAGGCGGTGGAACGCGGCGTCGCCTGGCTGGCCGCCACCCAGCGCGACGACGGCACCTGGGACGAGCCCCAGTTCACCGGCACCGGCTTCCCGTGGGACTTCTCCATCAACTACCACCTCTACCGGCAGGTGTTCCCGCTCACCGCGCTCGGCCGGTACCTGAACGGGGAACCCTTCGCCGCGAAGGCGCACTGATGGGCCCGTCGCCGGGGCCGCACCCGTCCGGCGCCGGTCCGTCCGGCCCGGCCCCGCTGCTGGTCGCCTGCGCGCTCGGCATCGAGCAGATCGCCCTGCGCGCCGCCGCCCGCGCCACGGGCCGGGGCGGCGGACCGTCCGGACCCGTCACGGTGCTGCGCACCGGCATGGGCGCCGCCGCCGCCCGCCGCTCCGTGGTCCGCGTCCTGGGCGCAGAGGCGCTGGCCGACGCCGCGGTGCTGGCCACCGGATTCTGCGCCGGGCTCGCCCCCGGCATGCACCCCGGCGACCTGGTCGTCGCCGAGGAGACCCACGACCCGGAGGGCGCCGTCCGGTGCACCGCCACCGGGCCGCTGGTCAAGGAACTCACCCGCGCCCTGCCCGGCCGCACCGTCCACACCGGCCTGCTCACCGGCACGGACCACGTGGTCCGCGGCGCCGAACGGCGCGCGCTGCGGGCCGACGGCGCCGTCGCCGCCGACATGGAGTCCGCCGCCACACTCCTCACCGCCGTCCGTGCCGGAACCCGTCCGGTCGCCGCCGTCCGGGTGGTCGTGGACGCCCCGGAGCACGAACTGGTCCGGATCGGGACATTCAAAGGTGGAATGACGGCGTTCCACGTCCTGCGCCGGGTACTCCCGGCCTTCTTCGAATGGCACCGTTCCCTGCCGCCCCCCAGGAGGTGAGCCCAGATGGCCATGCCGCTGCGCCAGTCCGTCACGGTCGCTACATATCTGGCCCGACAGAAGCTCCGCCGCCGTGACAGGTTCCCGCTCATCGTGGAACTGGAGCCGCTCTTCGCCTGCAACCTCAAGTGCGAGGGCTGCGGCAAGATCCAGCACCCCGCCGGAATCCTCAAGCAGCGCATGCCGGTCGCCCAGGCCGTCGGCGCGGTCGTCGAGTCAGGCGCCCCCATGGTGTCCATCGCCGGCGGCGAGCCGCTGATGCACCCCCAGATCGACGAGATCGTCCGCCAGCTCGTCGCCCGGCGCAAGTACGTCTTCCTCTGCACCAACGCCATGCTGCTCCGCAAGAAGCTCGACCTCTTCGAGCCCTCCCGCTACTTCGCCTTCGCCGTCCACATCGACGGCCTGCGCGAGAGGCACGACGCCTCGGTCGCCAAGGCGGGCGTCTTCGACGAGGCGGTGGCGGCCGTCAAGGAGGCCAAGCGGCGCGGCTTCCGGGTCACCACCAACTCCACCTTCTTCAACACCGACACGCCGCAGACCGTCGTGGAGGTCCTCGACTACCTCAACGACGAGCTGGAGGTGGACGAGATGATGATCTCGCCCGCCTACGCCTACGAGAAGGCCCCGGACCAGGAGCACTTCCTCGGCGTGGAGCAGACCCGCGAACTCTTCCGCAAGGCCTTCTCCGGAGGCAACCGCCGCCGCTGGAGGCTCAACCACTCCCCGCTCTTCCTCGACTTCCTCGAAGGCCGCGCCGACTTCGACTGCACCGCCTGGGCCATCCCCAACTACTCGCTCTTCGGCTGGCAGCGCCCCTGCTACCTGATGAGCGACGGGTACGTGCCCACCTACCGGGAACTGGTCGAGGAGACCGACTGGGAGAAGTACGGACGCGGCAAGGACCCGCGCTGCGCCAACTGCATGGCGCACTGCGGCTACGAGCCGACCGCCGTCCTCGCCACCATGGGATCCCTCAAGGAGTCCCTGCGCGCGCTGCGCGACACCGTCGCCACCCACCGCGCCCACCAGCCCGAGAGGCGGGCCACGGCCGTGAAGGAACTGCCGTGACGTGCTTCGACCTCGCCGCCCTGCTCGAGGCCCGCTCCGGCGAGCGGTACGCCCTCCACGAGCGCCACCTCAACCACCAGCTGCCGCGGATGCTGCGCACCCTCGGCTTCGACAAGGTCTACGAGCGGGCCGAGGGCGCCTACTTCTGGGACGCCGAGGGCAACGACTACCTGGACATGCTGGCCGGCTTCGGCGTCATGGGGCTCGGCCGCCACCACCCGGTCGTCCGCAAGGCCCTCCACGACGTCCTCGACGCCCGGCTCGCCGACCTCACCCGCTTCGACTGCCCGCCGCTGCCCGGCCTGCTGGCCGAGCGGCTGCTGGCCCACAGCCCGCACCTGGACCGCGTCTTCTTCGGCAACAGCGGCACCGAGGCGGTGGAGACCGCGCTGAAGTTCGCCCGCCGGGCCACCGGGCGCCCCCGCGTCCTCCACTGCGACCACGCCTTCCACGGCCTGACCGCCGGCTCCCTGTCCGTGAACGGCGAGAAGGGCTTCCGGGACGGTTTCGGCCCCCTCCTGCCGGACACCGCCGTTCCGCTGGGCGACCTCACCGCCCTGGAGCGCGAACTGGCGCGGGGCGACGTGGCCGCGCTGATCGTGGAACCCGTCCAAGGCAAGGGCGTGCACGAGGCGCCGCCCGGCTACCTGCGCGCGGCGCAGGGGCTCCTGCGCCGGCACAAGGCGCTGCTGATCGCCGACGAGGTGCAGACCGGGCTGGGGCGCACCGGCGACTTCTACGCCTACCAGCACGATGAGGGCGTGGAACCGGACCTGGTGTGCGTGGCCAAGGCGCTCTCGGGCGGCTACGTGCCGGTGGGGGCGACGCTGGGCAGGGACTGGATCTTCAAGAAGGTCTACTCCTCCATGGACCGCGTACTGGTCCACTCCGCGAGCTTCGGCTCCAACGCGCAGGCGATGGCCGCGGGACTCGCGGTCCTCTCGGTGATCGAGGACGACCAGGTCGTCGCCGGCGCGAGGGCCACGGGGGAACTGCTGCGGTCACGGCTGGCGGCGCTCACCGACAGGTACGAGATGCTCGCCGACGTGCGGGGGCGGGGCCTGATGATCGGCATCGAGTTCGGCCGCCCCCGATCGCTGAAACTACGGGGGCGGTGGGCGATGCTCCAGGCGGCCCGGAAGGGGCTCTTCGCGCAGATGGTGGTGGCGCCCCTGCTGCACCGGCACCGGATCCTCACCCAGGTCTCCGGCGACCACCTCGAGGTGATCAAGCTGATCCCGCCGCTGATCATCGGCGAACGGGAGGTGGACCGCTTCGTGACGGCCTTCACGGCGGTGATGGACGACGCCCATCAGGGAGGTCTCGTGTGGGACTTCGGCCGCCGGCTGATGAAGCAGGCGGCGGCCAACCGCTAGGCGGCGGGGGAACCGCGGGCCGGGCCGCCTCCGGACGGGAGTCCGGGGGCGCCCCCGGACGCGGCCAGGGCCGCCCTCACGTGAGGCGTCGACGCCCGCCTCGGCCCCTTTTGCCTCGGAGGCAAGGAAGTTGCCTCCGAGGCAAGGAAGTGGCTGAATGGCGGTATGTCCGCCGCAGATCCCGGCCCGCCGGGAGACCTTCCCAGCGTAGCCCCCACGCTCCGCGCGCTGCGCCACCGCACGGGCCTCACGCTGGAGGCCGCCGCCCGGGCCGCGGACCTCTCCCCGGCCCACCTGTCCCGCCTGGAGACCGGCCACCGCCAGCCCTCCCTGCCCGTCCTCCTCGGACTGGCCCGCGTCTACGGCACCACCGTCTCCGAGCTGCTCGGCGAGACCGCCCCCGACCGCGAGGCCGTGGTGCGGGCCGCCGACACCCTGGAGACCCGGGCCGGGGGCTGGAGCTACTGGCCCGCAGGGGCGCCGGGCCGGGCCATGCAGGCCCTGCGGGTCCGCATCCCCCGCAGCGGCGGCCCGCAGGACCAGGTGGTCCGCGTCCACCCGGGCGAGGAGTGGCTGCACGTCCTCACCGGCCGCCTCCGCCTGGACCTGGGCGACACGAGCCACGTGCTCGGCCCCGGGGACGGCGCCCACTTCGACTCGCTCACCCCGCACCGCCTGGCTCCCGACGGGCCGGACGGAGCCGAGCTCCTGTTCGTCCACACCCTGCTGCAGAGCCCCACGGCCGCCCTGTGCCTCGGTCCCGAGGCGAGCGCCGGCCACCCGACCCCGTCAGGAGTGCCCACGTCATGACGACCCCCGACAAGAAGAACGTCGAGGACAAGTTCCCCCGTGCCCTGTGGATCCGCCTCTTCGTCTACATCGTGGCGGGCCACCTCTTCGCCGGCTTCATCTGGCTGCTCTTCGAGGCGGGCGCCCGCGCCAACTGAGCCGGAGGCGGGCCCGGGGCCCGGTGGGGGCCGACGAGGCCCGCACCGGGCCTTCCGTCAGTCGAGGAGCCTCTCGCGCAGCCTCTCGCGCAGCTCCGGCGTCACCCCGAGGCCCCGCGTCAGGTAGGCGTCGACCCCGCCCCAGTTCTCCTCGATGGTCTCGAAGGCGGCCCCCAGGTACTCGGGCCGCGCGTCGAACAGCGGGCTCAGCAGCTCCGTGATCTCCGGCGTGTACGGGTCGGAGGACTCGCCGCCCCGGTGCAGCTTGTAGCGCCGGTGCTTGGCCCCCGACTTCAGGTAGTCCTCGGTGATGGCGTCCCGCTCCACGCCCAGCGCGAGCAGCACGACCGCGATCGAGAGTCCCGCCCGGTCCTTGCCCGCCGAGCAGTGCATCAGCGCCGGCACGCTCTCCTCGGCCATGGCGCGCAGCACCGTAGTGTGCTCGCCGGTGCGGGTGAGGATGGTCGTCCGGTAGGAGGCGATCATGCGCTGCTCGGCGCGTCCCTCGCCCAGCAGGGGCCGGAGCTCGTCGATGCCCCCGCGGCGGACACGCTTCCAGAACTCCGCCCCGTCGGCCGGGTCGGAGAGCGGCAGTCGCACCTCCCTGACCCCGGGCAGCGTGACGTCGGGGCCCTCGAGGCTCCGGTCGGCGTCGTTGCGGAAGTCGAAGACCGTGTGCAGGTTCAGGGAGGCGAGGAAGGCGGCGTCCTCGGCGGTCGCGCTCGCCAGGTGCCCGCTGCGGTACAGCACGCCGGGCTTCACCTTGCGGCCGTCCTGGGTGGGCATCCCGCCCACGTCGCGAAAGTTGCGCACTCCGGCGAGCTGGGGCTCGGTCGACGGGACCTGCTGCGTCACGGGGGCTCCTCCCACTAGGCCCCGCCGGTGCGGCAACCGGCAGGTGCGCTCCGACGATACGACATGGACGCCCAGGGCAGAGAGGGTGCCGCCCCGACGGGAACCTTCACGAGCCCACAGGGGAGAAATGCGGCAATACGGACAATTCATCGCAACGTTGATTTGTCATCGTAAAACACAACTCGCCCTGCGGTGAGGGGTCATGGGGAGCGGCCGGGTGAGCAGCCTCATACCGGTGACCGAGCGTCGTCGGCCCGGGGCGGGCAACTTCCGTGCGGGGTGGCCGACTTGAGGGGAGTCTGACGACTCTCTGTGACCGTTTTGCACTTAAGTGATCACAAACAATGCACCTTCGCTGTTTTCCCGCGCTTGTCCCGTTGCGCCCCGGTCGCATACGTTCACGATCCGATCCGGACGGACGCCTAATCCTGCCGCCGCCCGGATCTCTCACACTCACCCGAGTAACCCGAGTACGGCAGGAGCGGGGGACCCACAGGTACACGCCTGTTCCGGTCTCCGGAACGGGCTAGGGGTTAAGCCGCGCCCAGCGCGGCCGGGCATCTCCAGCCCGCACCCGACAGCTCACCTCGCAGGCGACGGAGAGGACACAGCCATGCCCGCGAAGCATCAGAAGCACCGCCGTCCCACCGGCGTCCAGCGCCTCACCCGCTCCATCGCCGTCGCCGGAACGGGCGCCGTGGCGCTCGGCCTGCCCCTCTTCGGCGCCGCCGGCGCCCACGCCGCCCCCCAGCAGGGCGCGCAGAGCCTGCCGGTCGCCGCCAAGAAGGCCGCCTCCGAGACCTACAAGGTCAAGAAGGGCGACTCCCTGGCGAAGATCGCCGACAAGAAGAAGGTCGCCGGCGGCTGGAAGAAGCTGTACAAGATCAACCGCGACGTCGTCGGCGACAACCCGCGCCTGATCAAGCCCGGCACCAAGCTCGACCTCGGCAAGAAGGCCGCCGCCAAGCCCGCCCAGGCGAAGGCCGCCGCGCCCAAGGCCGAGGCCCCGAAGACCACGGCCGCCGACGCGGCCGCCACCGGCGGCTACACCGCCCCCGCGGACGCGGCCCTCGGCACCGCCTACCGCACCGCCGGCAGCATGTGGTCCAGCGGCTACCACACCGGTGTCGACTTCGCCCTGCCCACCGGCACCCCGCTGAAGTCCGTCGCCGCGGGCACCGTGGTCTCCGCCGGCAACGGCGGCGCCTACGGCAACCAGGTCGTCATCCAGCACCAGGACGGCATGTACTCCCAGTACGCCCACCTGTCGCAGCTGTCCGTCTCCGCCGGCCAGTCCGTCACCGTCGGCCAGCAGATCGGCCTGTCCGGCGCCACCGGCAACGTGACCGGCCCGCACCTGCACTTCGAGGTCCGTACCTCGCCCGACTACGGTTCCGACGTGGACCCGGTCGGCTACCTGCGCTCGCACGGCGTCAGCGTCGGCTGACCCCTGGGGCCTCGCGGTCGCGCGCGCCGAGGGCCGCACTTCCCTTCCGGAAGTGCGGCCCTCGGCGTGCGTCGTCCGGCGCTGTCCGTGCGCCGTGCGGGCTCCCTCCGGGCTCGCGGTGGGGTGACGAAAGACGAGTGGCGTTTCTCACCCACCGTCAACCCCTCCCTACGGTCGCGTAGCTCACATCCGAAGGTGAAAGATGCCTGGATGTGGCAGACGATTCGAAGAATGACAGCAGAACAGTGATCGGGTCGGTCGGGTCGTACGTGGCCGTCGGGGACAGCTTCACCGAGGGCGTCGGCGACCAAGGCCCCGACGGGACGTTCGTCGGCTGGGCCGACCGCCTCGCGGTGCTCCTCGCCGACCGCAGACCGGAGGGCGACTTCCGCTACACCAACCTCGCCGTGCGCGGAAAGCTCCTCGACCAGATCGTGGCCGACCAGGTGCCCCAGGTCCGCGGCCTCGCCCCCGACCTGGTGTCCATCTGCGCCGGCGGCAACGACATCCTCCGCCCGGGCACCGACCCCGACGACGTGGCCGACCGCTTCGAGAAGGCCGTCGCCCAACTCGCGTCCGCGGCCGGCAGCGTCCTCGTCGCGACCGGGTTCGACACCCGCGGCGTCCCGGTGCTCAAGCACCTCCGGGGCAAGATCGCCACGTACAACGGGCACGTGCGGGCCATCGCCGACCGTTACGACTGCCGGGTGCTGGACCTGTGGTCCCTCCGCAGCGTCCAGGACCGCCGCGCCTGGGACGACGACCGGCTGCACCTCTCCGCCGAGGGACACACCCGGGTGGCGCTCCGCGCCGGCCAGGTCCTCGGCCTCGAGGTCCCCGCCGACCCCGAGCAGCCCTGGCCGCCGCTGCCCCAGCGCGGCGTCCTGGAGGTCCGCCTCGACGACGTGCACTGGGCCCGCGGGCACCTGGTGCCGTGGATCGGGCGGCGCCTGCGCGGCCGGTCCTCCGGGGACACCGTCGTCGCCAAGGGCACCCTCGCGCTCGACGACCTCAAGTCCTGGCTCGCCAGGGCCGTCTGAGCCGCGGCCCCCGGTGCCCCGCCGGTCCGCGGACCGGATGGGCACCGGGGGCCGCGACGGCCGGACCGGCGGGGCACCGCCCGCATCGCCCGCGCGTGGCCGGATCGGTGGCCCGGGGCGCACGGATCGAGGCAACGTGAAGCACGACGCCCGCGTCCGTAGGAGCATGGACACGCGCACCTTCGAGGACACCCGATCAGGCACAGCGGCTGGAGGCCACCTGTGAGCGACACCGGTTCCCTTTCCCGATCCGTCACCGCGGCGGGCGCGTCGCTGCTGCGGGGCCTGCGTCCCGAGGCCTTCGGCGCCGAGGCCCGGGGAAAGCGGATGGCCCGCATCCAGGCCTCGCCCCACTTCGCCGACGGTGTCTTCCGCAACCCGGCCGGACCCACCCGCACGACACCCGACCCGTCCTCGCGGCGCGAGCTGGCCAAGGGGTTCTTCGACCGCGAGGCCCGCGCGCTGCGCGCCCCCGCGCGGCCCATACCCCTGCACCCCACCACCCTCGCCGACCTGGCGACCCCGCCGGCCGACGGACTCCGGGTCACCTGGCTCGGCCACTCCACCGTGCTCACCGAGATCGACGGCCACCGGGTGCTGTTCGACCCCGTCTGGGGCCAGCGCTGCTCCCCGGTCACCTTCGCCGGCCCCCGTCGGCTCCACCCCGTCCCCGCGCCGCTCGCCGCACTGGGACCGGTGGACGTCGTCGTGATCTCGCACGACCACTACGACCACCTGGACATGCCCACCATCAAGGCACTGGCCGGGACCGACACCATCTTCGCCGTCCCGCTCGGCGTCGGCGCCCACCTGGAACGCTGGGGCGTCCCTGGCGCGCGCCTGCGCGAACTCGACTGGCACGAGTCGACCCGGGTCGGCTCCCTCACCCTCACCGCGACGCCCGCCCGCCACTTCTGCGGCCGCGGGCTGCGCAACACCCAGCACACCCTGTGGGCGTCCTGGAGCGTCGTCGGCGAACGCCACCGCGTCTACCACAGCGGTGACACCGGCTACTTCGACGGCTTCCGGGACATCGGCGCCGAGTTCGGCCCCTTCGACGTCACGATGATCCAGCTCGGCGCCTACTCGGAGCACTGGCCCGACATCCACATGACCCCCGCCGAGGGCCTGCGCGCCCACCTCGACCTCCAGGGCGGCACGCCGGGCGGGGCGCTGCTGCCCATCCACTGGGGCACGTTCAACCTGGCCCTGCACCCGTGGGCGGAGCCGGCCGAATGGCTCCACGACGTCGCCGAGGAGGCGGGGCAGCCGGTGGCCTTCCCCCGCCCTGGCCAGCCCTTCGCGCCGGGCGGCGACCTGCCGGCCGACCCGTGGTGGCGTGCGGTGTCCGCGCCGCTGGAACGGCCCTGGCGCCGGCAGGCGGAGGCGGCGGCCGAGGTCTCCCCGGCGGCCGGCCCGGAGCCGGCCGGCGGAGCGGTGAGCCCCGCGGGGTGATCCGGCCGGGCCGGGCGCCGGCCGGGGCGCCCGGCCCCGGCCTCGGTCAGAGGCCGAGCGCCCCCGCCGGATGCCCGTGCTCCAGCCCGCACGCGGTCAGGGCGAGGACGCCGGTCCCGGACACCACCGTGTGCGGTCCGAGGGCGTCCGGATCGACGGAGAGACGGGCGGCGACGTCGGTCGCGTCGCACTGCGCCTCGTAGTGCGCGAGGACGTCCGCGTCGTCCGCGTCGTCGTCCGGTTCGGTGTGCGGGAGGAGGAGCCCGGCTTCCGCGGGGTGGGGGGCGCCGACGCCGTCGTCGCCACCCTCCGCGGCCTCGTACACGTCGTAGTGGCGGACCACCTCGCCCCGCTCCGCGACGCACCAGGCGGTCCAGCCGTCGCCGCAGCTCATGCCGTACCAATGGGCGGACCCGAAGCGAGCGCTGAGCGCCGCGCAGCGGGCGCGGGCGACGGGTCCGGCCTCGCCCTCCGGGTCGTTCCGGAGGCGGTGGGCGTCCTCGGCGGTGTCGCCGAAGACGAGGGTCCAGCCGTCGAGGGCCGGGCTGACGAAGACCCGGCTGCACCCGGCGTGCGGACCGCTGCTCATGGCATGGGAGTCGTGGTTCCAGGCGCAGGCGCCACCGCGCAGGGTGACCGGCTCGGCGGCGGTCAGACCGAAGGCGTCGAGGACGGCCGCCTGGTCGTGGGTGGGGACGGCGTACCAGGTGCCGCACAGGTGCGGCGGCCGAGGGACCTCGTCGAGCAGCTTGACGCGCACGAGGCGGCGCAGCGCCTCCCGGTCGCGCTGGCCCAGGGCCGCGGGGCCGCCGATCTCCGCCAGGGCCTCCAGGGCTCCGGCGCGCACGCGGGGAGCGGGGGCGGGATTCCCGCGCAGGCCGGCGAGGACGGGCAGCGCCTCGTCGCCGATGCCGCGCAGGGCCTCCGTCGCCTGCCGGCGTATCTCCGGCACGGGGTCGCCGAGAGCGGCGACGACCGGGCCGAGGAAGCGCCGGACCACGGCCTCGCCCTGCCGGCGCAGGAGGATCAGTCCGCTCCCGCGCACCGTCGGGTGCGGGTGGTCCAGCAACGGCAGGCCGTCGGCCGGGTCGGACAACCGGAGCCGGCTGAGTGCCACGGCGCCCCAGCACGCGGCCGCGTCGCCCCCTGTCGCGTCGCCCCCGGCGACAGCTTCCAGCAGCGGGCCGATCGCGGGCGTGCCGATGCGCTCCAGGACGTCCGAGCACACGCGCCGCGGCACACGCTCCGGTTCGGCGCAGAGCAACTCCACCACAGCGGTGACGATCTCGGCGCCCCGGGCGACGAGGTCGTCACGGGCCTGCGTGCCGCTCCTCCCGGAGCCGGTGAGCGCCGCGGCCACCTGATCCTTGTCCATGAACCGGAACGGTAACGGCAGCCACGGACAACGCGGAGGCGCCGGCCGGGCGGGTGGCCGGAGCCCGGAAGATCTTCTGCCGGACGCCCCCGCAGGGGGAGTGTTTCGCGCTCGGTGATCCATGATCAATCAGCTGTCCCGTGGGAGCGTGACCGGTCGAACTCCCCGGTCGGCCTGCACAGTTGCCGGATCTCCGGACGCGAGTGCACCAGTCCGTGCCGGACCCCTTTACGTCCCTGCCGAGCGTCTGTAACCATCCCGTCGCAATTCCTTGCAGAAAAATTCCGACAGAACTTGCAACCGGTCTCTCCCCTCCCCCTCACGGCGCGTCAGGCACCGGGCACGAAGGGCGGCCCGACCGCCCGCGGGCGGTCACCGTCCTCGAAGCCCCGGCCCGACCGCCCAGCCCTCTGGAGATCACGCATGAAAGAACGCACGCCCCGCAACAGACCGCTGAGACGCCTCCTGGCGGCCGTCACGGCCGCCGCCGGCGCGCTCAGCCTGCTCATGGCGATGCCTGCCACCTCCCCCATGACGGCGGACGCGGTGCCGGTGGCCGCCGCCGAGTCCACGGCGACCGTCTTCTACTACACGAAGACGAAGAACTGGGCGGCGTACAACCTGCACTACGCCCCGGACGGGGGTTCCTGGACCACCGTGCCCGGGGTCGCGATGGAGGCCGCCTGTACGGACTGGGTCAAGAAGACCGTCCCGCTGGGTGCGGCCGGCGGGCTGCAGGCCACCTTCAACAACGGCAACGGCACCTGGGACAACAACGCGGGACAGAACTACGACCTGGGCACCGGCGCCATCACGGTCAAGGACGGGGTCGTGGCCCACAGCGACCCGTGTGCCGGCGGCACGGACCCCGATCCCAGCCCCAGCCCCACCCAGGGCGCCAACACCGCCACCGTGTACTACTCGACCGCGAGCGTCGGCTGGACCACCACGAACCTGCACTACATGCCCGCCGGGGGCGCCTGGACGACCGTGCCCGGCGTCGGCATGGAAGCCGCCTGCACGGGCTGGACGCGGAGGACGGTCGACCTCGGAGCGGCGACGTCGATGAAGGCCGCGTTCAACAACGGCAACGGCGTGTGGGACAACAACAACGGCTCGGACTACACCATCGCGACCGGTGTGAGCACCGTGAAGGACCGGGTCGTGGCGAAGAACGCCGCGGACCCCTGCGCCGCCGAGGAACCGGACACCGAGGCGCCGACCGTCCCGGCGAAGGTGACGGCCAAGGCCGACGGCGTGGCCGTCGTCCTGAGCTGGGAACCCTCCACCGACAACGAGTCGGTGGCCATGTACCAGGTCACCCGCACCGGCGGGACCAAGGGCACGGTGGTCACCGACGTGAGGTCGACCGTGCTGTCGGTGGCGGACCTGGAGGAGAGGACGGCCTACACCTTCACCGTCCGCGCCGCCGACGCGGCCGGCAACCTGTCCGCGGCGTCGGCGCCGGCCTCCGCCACCACCGGCGACCGGCCGCCCGCCCCCGCCCAGGGCAAGCCGCTGGGCACCGACCCGCGCAAGGACCCGATCTACTTCGTCCTCACCGCCCGCTTCAACGACGGTGACAGCTCCAACAACCGCGGCGGCAGCCAGCACGAGCGTTCCGGGAACGCCGCCAACGACGACCCCATGTTCCGCGGTGACTTCAAGGGCCTGATCAACAAGCTCGACTACATCAAGGGCCTCGGCATGTCGGCCGTCTGGATCACCCCGGTGGTCCTCAACCGCTCCGACTACGACTACCACGGCTACCACGGCTACGACTTCTACAAGGTCGACCGCCGCCTGGAGTCGGCCGGCGCGTCCTACCAGGACCTCATCAACGCCGCCCACGCCAAAGGCATGAAGATCTACCAGGACGTCGTCTACAACCACTCCTCGCGCTGGGGAGCCAAGGGGCTGTTCACGCCCAAGCACTACGGCGTGCGCGACGCCCAGTGGAGCTGGTACTACGACGAGCCCAACTCCTCCTTCGAGTACGACGGCCTGTCCGTCGAGCCGAAGTCCGGGAAGTCGTACTACAACGGCGACCTGTGGTCCACCGCGGAGCCCACCGGCAACACCTGCGTCAACTGGGGGCAGCCCACGCCGTCCACCTCGCCCGAGGGCTACCGCATCTACAACTGCCAGTGGCCCAACGCCACGTCCGGCACCTGGCCCAAGGACATCTACCACACCTGCTGGCTGGGCAACTGGGAGGGCGAGGACTCCCGCTCCTGCTGGCTGCACGACGACCTCGCCGACCTCAACACCGAGAGCGCCAAGGTCCAGAACTACCTGATCGGCGCCTACGACAAGTACATCGACATGGGCGTCGACGGCTTCCGCGTCGACACCGCCGTGCACATCCCGCGCACCACCTGGAACCGGCGCTTCCTCCCCGCGATCCAGGAGCGGGTCACCCAGCAGCACGGCGCCGAGGCCGCGAAGAACTTCTTCGTCTTCGGCGAGGTCGGCGCCTTCGTGAACGACAAGTGGAACCGAGGCTCGGTCAACCACTCCGCGCAGTTCTTCACCTGGAAGGAGCGCAAGGAGTACAGCGCCGACGACGCCAAGGCCGCCCTCGAGATGTACGAGTACGAGAACAACGCCGGCACGGCCGCGCAGCCGACGTCCGCCAACGCGTTCCTCTCGGGCAACGACTACCACGCGCCCGACCACAGCAGGTTCTCCGGCATGAACATCATCGACATGCGCATGCACATGAACTTCGGCGACGCGTCCAACGCCTTCCACAACGGCAAGGACTCCGACGACTCCGTCAACGACGCCACGTACAACGTCGTCTACGTCGACAGCCACGACTACGGCCCGAACAAGAGCGGCGAACGCTACACCGGCGGCACCGACGCCTGGGCCGAGAACATGTCCCTGATGTGGACCTTCCGCGGCATCCCCACGCTCTACTACGGCTCGGAGATCGAGTTCCAGAAGGGCAAGAAGATCGACTGCGGGCCCACCTGCCCGCTGGCGACCACCGGGCGCGCCTACTACGGCGACCACCTCGAGGGCGAGGTGAAGGCGTCGGAGTTCGGCAAGGTCGACACCGCCACCGGCGCGGTCGCCACCACGCTGGCACAGCCGCTGGTCAAGCACGTGCAGCGGCTCAACGAGATCCGCCGGGCGATCCCCGCCCTGCAGATGGGCCAGTACTCCACCGAGGGCATCAGCGGCGAGATCGCCTACAAGCGCCGCTACACCGCGGGCGGGACGGACAGCTTCGCCCTGGTCACCGTGACCCACGCCGCCACCTACACCGGCATCCCCAACGGCACCTACCGGGACGCCGTCACCGGCGACACCCGGGTCGTCACCGACGGGAAGCTCACCGTCGGCGCGCCGGGCAAGGGCAACCTGCGGGTCTACGTCCTCAACGGCCCCGGCAAGATCGGCGCCACCGGCACGTACCTGAAGTAGAGCACCGCTCGGCCCGGCCCCGGCGGACGCCCGCACCGTCCGCCGGGGCACCGGCACGCCTGTGCCTCCGTCACCCCGCGGACGATCGCGTTACCGGGGCCGGTGGCGGTCCCGGCGGTCCCGGCGGCGCCGGCGGGCCTCCCGAGCGCCGTGACCGTCAGCGGAACAGGCGGAGCGGGACCGCGTCCGCCATCGCCTTCATCCCGGCGTCGTTCGGGTGCAGGCCGTCACCGCTGTCGTAGGCGGGGAGGAGCCGGGCCGGGTGCGCGGGGTCGCGGGTGGCGGCGTCGAAGTCCACGACCGCGTCGTAGACGCCGCCGGTGCGGATCCAGGCGTTGACGGCCTGGCGCCTCGCCTCCCGCTCCGGCGTGTGGAAGCCGAGGTCGTCGCCCTCGAACGGCATGATGGTCGCGCCGTAGGCCTTGAGCCCGTGACGGTGCGCCATCGCCACCAGCTTCCGGTGGCCCCAGACGACCTCGGCCGCGGTGACCTCCTCGTCCGCGGGGGCCGCCCCACCGCCCGGCTGGCCGATGTCGTTGACCCCCAGCAGGACCACGACGTACGCGACGCCCGGCTGGTCCACCACGTCGCGCTCGAACCGCTTGAGGCCGGCCTCGCCGAAGAAAGCCGCGTAGTCCTCGGCGGGGGTGCCGGCGGGCGGATTCGGGTCGCGCAGCAGACGGTTGCCGCTGATGCCGGCGTTGAGGACGCCGAGACGGGCCGGCGCCGGGCCGGTCCGCAAGCGCTCGGCGAGCCGGTCGGGCCAGCGGCGGTTGGCGTCGAGGGTGGTCTCCGCGCCGTCGGTGATGGAGTCGCCGAAGGCGACGACGGCCCCGGACCACCCCGGGCGCGGGCCTCCGCCGACGCTCACGCCGGACAGGAAGTACCACGACGTGACCGTGGCGGTCGGCTCGACGGCCGGTTCGCCGGTGACGTTGCCGGGGGCGAGCCAGCCGTGCTGGTACGCGAGGTTGTGCACGGTCGTGGCGGGGGTGCGGCGCGGGAGGTACATGCTGACCGTCAGGTCGGCGCCCGCCGGGATGTCGAGCGCGACGGGGTCGCTCCAGCGCCGGGCGCCGGGCGGCAGGGTGACCGTGGTGCGGCCGCCGAAGCGCAGCGGGCGGTCGGTGCCCGGCCGGATCCCGCCGGGCTCGCCCGGAGCGGCCAGGGCGGCCCGGGCCTCGCCGATCACCAGGGGCGTCGCACCGAACTCGTTGGTCAGCCGCACGCGGACGCCGCGCCCGGCGGCACTGGTGCGCACGACCTGGCGGAGGGTCTGGTCCCCGAAGGTGAGCGTGCTGCTCGCGGGCACGGCGCTGGGGGCGGCGGCCCACGTCCCCGTCCAGGCGGCGGCGGGCCGCGTGGTGTCCGCGGAGGCAGGCTGAGCGGCGAGCAGCATCGCCAGGCCGGTGACTAACACGGCGAGGTGACCGAGAAGGCGTCTGGGCATGAGGCGTCCTTGAGTTGCCTGGGGACCAGGGGCGCTCGCAAGTCAGGAGGACACAAGGCGCCTGTCAGCGGCGCGATCCGCCGGAGCACGGCCGGCCGCGGGCGAGGAGCGGCGTGCCGGAGCCGTGCCTCCGGGCGGGCGCCCACAGGTGTCGTCACGTTCCGAGGGCCTTCAACCGGTCCCGGAGCCCGGCCAGCACCGTGGCGAGGCCGAGGTCGAAGGCGGCCCTGGCGGTGTCCCGGCCCACCCGGGCGCCGACCACCGCCGCCAGCACGGGCGCCTGGTCGCCGGGGACGTCGAAGATGTCGTCCGGCGCGGCGGCGTCGAGGGCCGAGCCGAGGACGAAGGACTCCACCGCCACGACGACGTCCATGACCTGGTCGTCCGGCCACCCCCCGGCGCGCAGACCGGCGGCGACCTTCTCGTACATCGCGACCGTGTGCGGGGATCCGGCGATGGGTGTCACCGCGATGACGGGGACGAGCAGCGCGTGCCGCGCGTACGCCTCGCGGTAGGAGCGCGCCCAGGACTCGAGCGCGGCGTCCCAGGGCCGCGCGCCGAAGTCCGAACAGTCGATCTCCTGGTTGACATGGTCCTGGAGCCACAGCAGCAGCTGCCGCTTGGAGCTGACGTGGTTGTAGAGCGCGGACGGCGCGACCCCCAGCTGGCGTGCGAGCGCCGCCATGGTCAGCGCCGTGTAGCCGCGGATCTCGATCAGCTCCACCGCCGCCCGGGTGATCTTCTCCTGCGACAGCAGTGGCGCCGTGGGGCGCCCCCGGCGCCGCGGCCGTTCGGAAGATGTCACCGCGTCACCTTCTCATGACGCCGTTCGGGCGAGCGCCGCGGACCGGCGACTTCCTGCCCCGGGCCTCTTGACGCGGCGGTCGCCGCCCGGGCTAAATGAGCGGCATTCATATTGTCTCGTGAGAGAAGCCCCGGCACCATGCACAGCCCTCAGCCCACCCCCCTCACCCTCGACCGCGACGTGGTCGTCGTCGGCGCCGGACCGGCCGGCCTGATGACCGCCCGACGTCTCCGCGAGGCCGGCGTCGGCGTCGCCGTCCTGGAAGCCCGCGACCGGGTCGGCGGGCGCACCTGGAGCGACACCGTGGACGGCGCCTGGCTGGAGATCGGCGGCCAGTGGGTCTCGCCCGACCAGACCGAGCTGCTCGCCCTCCTCGACGAGCTCGGCCTGGAGACCTACGCCCGTCACCGGGAGGGAGACTCGGTCTACGTCGCGCCGGACGGCACCCGCACCCGCTACACGGGAGACCGCTTCCCGGTCGGCGAGAAGACCGCCGCCGAGATGGAGCGCCTGATCCAGCTCCTCGACGCGCTCACCGCCGAGGTCGGCGCCACCGAGCCCTGGGCGCACCCCGAGGCCCGCGCACTCGACACGATCTCCTTCCACCACTGGCTCGGCCGGCAGTCGGACGACGAGGAGGCGTGCCGGAACATCGGTCTCTTCATCGCGGGCGGCATGCTCACCAAGCCCGCGCACTCCTTCTCCACGCTCCAGGCGCTCCTGATGGCGGCGTCCGCTGGCTCCTTCTCGAACCTCGTCGACGAGAACTTCATCCTCGACCGGCGGGTGGTCGGCGGCATGCAGTCGGTCAGCGAGACCATGGCCGCCGCGCTGGGGGACGACGTCCACCTGTCCACCCCCGTCCGCACGGTCCGCCGTGACGACGAGGGGGTCACCGTCGTCTCCGACCGCGTCACCGTCCGGGCGCGGAAGGTCGTCATGGCGGTGCCGCCGAACCTGTACACCCGGGTCTCGTACGAGCCGCCGCTGCCCCGCCGCCAGCACCAGCTCCACCAGCACCTCTCCCTCGGTCTGGTGATCAAGGTGCACGCGGTGTACGAGACGCCCTTCTGGCGCGAGGACGGCCTCTCCGGGACCGGCTTCGGCGCCGGGGAGCTGGTCCAGGAGGTCTACGACAACACCAATCACGGCGACACCCGCGGGACCCTGGTCGGCTTCGTCTCCGACGAGAAGGCCGACGCGCTCTTCGCCCTGCCGGCCGAGGAACGCCGCCGCCGCGTCCTCGGGTCCGTCGCCTCCTACCTCGGCGACCGGGCGCTCGACCCGGTGGTCTACCACGAGTCCGACTGGGGCAGCGAGGAGTGGACCCGGGGCGCCTACGGCGCGACCTTCGACCTCGGCGGCCTCACCCGGTACGGCGCCGACCAGCGCACCCCGGTGGGACCGATCCACTGGGCCAGCTCCGACCTGGCGGCCGAGGGCTACCTGCACGTCGAGGGCGCGCTCCGGATGGGCCGCGTCACCGCCGAGGAACTGCTCGACGAGCTCGCGGACACGTCCCGGGGACAGACGTCATGAGCGCCCCGCACTACGTCGTCGCGTACGGCGGCGACGAACGGAGCAAGGTCGCCCTGCGCACGGGAGCGGACCTCGCCCGGTCCCTGGGGGCGGTGCTCGACATCGTGCTCGTGGTCCGCTCCGACACCCCCTTCGGCGCGACGTACCCGCCCGCGCCGGACGTCGGACCGCTGGTCGAGCACCAGGCCGGGCAGTGGCTCGAGGAGGCGCGGGCGTCGGTCCCCTCCGGCGTGCCGGTCCACACCCACATCCGCCGCCACCGCTCGGTCGCCCAGGGGATCCTGGAGGCCGCGGCGGACCTCGACGCCCGCCTGGTGGTGGTCGGCACGGCCTCCGGCGGCGGCCCCGGCTTCACCGTCGGCCCGGTGGCGACCCAGCTGCTCCACGCCTCGCCGGTGCCCGTCGCCCTGGTGCCCCGTGGCCACGAGTCGCCCGGCCTGCTGGAGCGGATCTACTGCGCCGTCGGGACCCGCCCCGGGGCGCAGCTGGTGGTGCGGGAGTCGGTCGAGGCGGCGCGCCGCGCCCGCCTCGACCTGCACCTCGTCTCGCTGCTGGAGGTCGACGAGCACCACGGCGCGCAGGAGCCCGCGCGGCAGCACGCCACGGAGCTGATCTCCGCCGCCGCCCGGGACTTCACCGGCGGCAGGGCCACGGTCGAGATCGGTCAGGGCCGCACCATGAAGCAGGCCGTCGACTCGGTCACCTGGGACTCGCGCGGCGTCCTGCTGATCGGCTCCTCCCGCCTCGCGCCGGGCCGGCGCACCTTCCTCGGAACCACGGCCGCCAGGATTCTCCGGCACCTGCCCATCCCCATGGTGGTCGTGCCGCACACGGATGGAGAAGAGCGATGACCACTCCCGTCGCGGGCACCACCTCCGGCGACAGCGGCACCGGCACCGGCACAGGAACAGGCGGCGGCGAGAGCGGCGACAAAGGCCTGGCCGAAGGGCGGGTCGGGCTGCTGGGCGCGGTCGTCATCGGAGTCTCCTGCATCGCCCCGGCCTACACGCTCTCGGGCGCCCTCGGCCCGACCGCGGCCGTCGTGGGGGAGCAGCTCCCGGCGATCTTCCTCGTCGGCTTCCTCCCGATGCTCCTGGTCGCCATCGGCTACCGCGAACTGAACCGGGCGATGCCCGACGCGGGCACCACCTTCACCTGGGCGTCGCGGGCCTTCGGCCCGTGGGTGGGCTGGATGGGCAGCTGGGGGTTGCTGGCCGCGACCATCCTGGTGCTCTCCAACCTCGCGGGCATCGCCGTCGACTTCTTCTACCTGCTCCTCGCCCAGATCACGGGCGACGACGCACTGGCCGAGCTCACCCGCAACGTTCCGGTCAACGTCGCCACCTGCCTGGTGTTCATGGCACTGGCCTGCTGGGTCTCCTACCGCGGGCTCGAAGCGACCAAGGCCGTCCAGTACGTCCTGGTCACCTTCCAGGTCGGCGTCCTGATCTGGTTCTCCGTCGCCGCCTTCGGCCACGTGGGCGACGGGACGGCCTTCGACGCCTCCCGGATCGGCCCCGAGTGGTTCAACCCGTTCGCGGTGGACTCCTTCTCGTCCTTCGCCGCCGGCATCTCCCTCTCCGTCTTCATCTACTGGGGCTGGGACGTCGTCCTCACCATCAACGAGGAGACCAAGGGGTCCGCCACCACTCCGGGGCGCGCGGCCCTGACCACGATCATGGTCATCGTCGCCCTGTACATGGCGGTGGCCCTGGGCGTGCTCAGCTACTCCGGCGTCTCGGACGGTGCTCACGGACTCGGCAACGCCGACATCCAGGAGAACGTCTTCGCGGCACTCGCCGGCCCGGTGATGGGGCCGACGGCGATCCTGATGTCCCTCGCCGTGCTCTCCTCGTCGACCGCCTCGCTCCAGTCGACGTTCGTGTCCCCGGCACGCACCATGCTCGCCATGGGCCACTACGGGGCGCTGCCGCCGTCCTACGCCCGCATCACGCCGCGGTTCCAGTCCCCGGGGTACGCCACGGTCGCGGCGGCGCTGGTGGCGTCGGCCTTCTACGCCGTCATGCGGGTGCTGTCCGAGGACGTGCTCTGGGACACCATCACCGCGCTCGGCATGATGGTCTGCTTCTACTACGGCATCACGGCGCTGGCCTGCGTGTGGTACTTCCGCAAGGAACTCGGCCGCGGCCCCAGGGCGTTCCTCATGAAGGGCCTGCTGCCCGGGACCGGCGGCATCCTGCTCCTGGTCTTCTTCGTCCAGACCTGTTACGACTCGATGGACCCGTCGTACGGCTCGGGATCGCAGATCGGCGGCATCGGCCTGGTCTTCGTCCTCGGCATCAGCGTGCTGCTGCTGGGCGTCGTCGTGATGATCACGCAGCGGCTGCGCCGGCCCGCGTTCTTCCGGGGCGTGACCGTCCCGCGCAGCGACTCGACCAGCACCGTCTGACGTCCGCCTCCCGCGGCCTTCGGGCCGGCCCCGTCGGCCTCGACGGGACCGGCCCGGGCGCGCGTTTGGTGGCGGACCGGTGGCGGCCCCGCCCGGTCACACCGGGTTGAGCCGCCACTGCCGGCAGGTGTTGTCCAGCCATGACCACTGCCGCAGGTCCGCGCCGTCGGCCGAGGAGCAGTCAGCGGTGTCGAGCACCTTGCCGGACGCCACGTTCACCAGCCGGTGGGCGTCGTCGCCCCGGTCCTCGAGCCGCCGGCAAGGTCAGTAGGCGACGGGCCATCCGCTGCTCCAGTCCAGGAGGTTGACGCCCAGCTTCGCCGTGCCGTTGTCCTGGCCGTCGTAGTAGTGGTAGACGATCAGGTCGCCGTCGACGTCCTTCATGACCGACTGGCCGCCGGGGCCGATGTACCGACCGTGCGACTCGAGCACCGTGGTACCGCCGTTGAGCAGCATCGGGACGCCGTTCCTGTCGCGGTACGGCCCGGTGACGCCGGTGGCCCGTCCCACTTTCACCTTGTAGGTGGAGCTGGTGCCGGCGCAGCAGGTGTCGTACGAGGCGAAGAGGTAGTAGTACCCGTTCCGCTTCACGATGTACGGCGCCTCGACGGCCTTGGTGCCGGTCGGCCGGGAGGCGAGCGAGTGGCGGGTGGTGCTGGTGGCGAGCTGCTTGCCCGTGCCGGGGTCGATCTGGATCAGCTTGAGGCCGGTCCACCAACTGCCGAAGGAAAGCCACCACTTGCCGTCGTCGTCCACGAAGAGGTTCGGGTCGATGGCGTTGAAGTCGCTGGAGGCGGAGGAGGAGTACACCACCCCCGCGTCCGTCCAGGAGCCCGGCAGACCGGTGCCGGAGGTGGCCAGGCCGATGGCCGACCTGTTGGAGCCGAAGGTCGAGACCGAGTAGTACATCAGGTACTTGCCGCCCTGGTACGAGATGTCCGGGGCCCACGCCTCGGTGTTGCCGTACTGCGTCCACCAACTCGGCCTGGTGGAGAAGGCGTCGGAGCCACCGCTGAAGGCGGTCCGGTCGGTGGAGGTCCGGTGGGCGAGCCCGCCGCCGGTGCCGTACACGAGGTACCGGCCGTCGGACTTCCGGATCATGGTCGGGTCGTGGACGGTGACGGTTCCGGTGACGTACCCGGGGTTGGGATAGGCGCTCGCGGTGCTCGGCACCAGGGCGAGCAGGACGGCCGCCGCGACCGCGGGTAAGGCGGCCCTCCGCGACGCGCGGGACCTGCGGGACGTTCGGGACGTTCGGGATGTACGACGCACGCGTGTCCTCCGGTGGTGTGGGGTGCTGGGGCGGGGACGGCCCCGGAAGAACCATCCCGCACCTCGGGGAGCCGGTCATCGGCGAAAGCACGGGTACGTCCGAAAGCAGTCCGTGCCGGGCGGGGCCACGGCAGCCGCAAGTTACCGGGGAGACACCCTGGGAATCCGCACGCGCACCCGCCAGGATGTCTCCGGACGATCACCCGCCCGGTGCGGACCGGGCGGCGACGGGACTGGAGGCCGTTCATGAGGAGAACCCACTTATTCGCCGCGCTGGCCGCGATGCTGGTGACGACCGCGGCGGCGCCCGCGTCCTGGGGCTCGGCCCCGGCGCCGGACCACCGCGGCGGCGACCGTACCTGTGCCCACCGCGACCTGCTGTTCTGCGAGGACTTCACCACCCTGCGCCCCGGTGCGACGCAGGGCCGGGGCTGGACCACGGACACCGCGAACGGCGCGCTCACCGTCGAGCGGGACGCCACCCGGCACGGCAAGCACCTGCGCGTCCACACCGAGGGCAACGGCAAGGCGTTCCTCCAGGTCGACGACCTCACCCCGCCCCGCAACAGCTTCTGGGGCCGCGTCCGCCTCCGCGTCGACGCCTTCCCGACGGCCCCCGACTGGGCCCACTGGACCATGGTGGAGGCCACCGGCGAGGGCCCGGGGTACATCCGCCCCCTGGGCGGCCAGTACGTGCCGGACCTCAAGAAGAACCTGTGGGGCGTCGGCTCCGACGGCGGCCCCACCGGCGACTGGACCGCCTGGCGCGAGTCGGCCCCCGCCACCGCGGGCGTCTGGCAGTGCGTGGAGTGGCGGATGGACGCCACCGACAACAGGATCTCCGTCTGGATCGACGGCAGGGCCAAGCCCGAACTGACCGTCTCCACCCGTGACCACGGCGGCGCCGACACCGACTTCGTCTTCCCGCGGTTCGACACCGTGAAGATCGGCTGGCAGCTCTACCAGGGCAACCCTAGCCCGTCCTCCTACGACGTCCGCATGGACGACATCGCGCTGGACGACCGCCGGATCGGCTGCTGATCCGTCCGTCGCCGCGGGCCACGGGGACGGACGCCCACCGCGCCCGTCCCCGTCAGTGGTCCCGGCGGGCGACCAGGGTGAAGGAGTGGCCGGCGGGGTCGGCGTAGGTGCGCACGTCCCGCGGGCCGGAGTTGTCGCGCGTCTCGATCGGACGCGCGCCGAGGCCCACGGCCTCCCGTTCGGCCTCGTCCATGTCCTCCTGGGCCACCAGGATGTGCAGGTGGGCCTGTTGGGAGTCGTCGGGGCGGGGCCAACTGGGCGGCGCGTAGCCGTGGTCACGGCGTACGGCGATGTGGTTGCCGTCGTTCCCGACGACCTCGACGAAGTCGGGGTCGACGCCGCGTCGTACGGTCGCGTCGAGCAACGCGGCGTAGAACTCGGCGAGTTCCTCGGGAGCGGCGCAGTCGAGGACGAGCACGCTGGTCTTGGAAGTGGCCATGCCGTACGTCTGCCCGCCTCGGGCCCGCGCATCCGGCGGAGCCGGCCCGCGGGCGACGCGGCGGAGCCGGTCAGCGCCGGGCGGTCATCACCGCGTACACGAGGACCCCGGCGAACAGGAACAGCACGCCCTGGTAGACCGCCGCGTAGCCGGACCCGGCCACCAGCCAGAGCGAGAAGCCGGCGGCGACCGCGGTCACCGTCATGTCCCGTGCCAGGCGGGCGCGGTCGACCTGCTCGTGGCGGCCGGCCACCAGGTGGCGCAGCTGCGCGGCGGTGGCCAGGAGGTAGGGGACGGTGGCGGTGAAGGTGGTGATCAGGACCAGGACCTCGAACACCCGGGCCGAGTCGGAGGCGTAGTTGTAGACGGTCAGCAGGGACGACAGCACCACGGTGACCGCGACGCCGAAGGTGGGCACGCCGCGTCGGCGGTGGGCGAAGGGCGCCGGGAACAGGCCGTCGCGCGCGGCGGCGTAAGGGGTCTGGGCGCTGAGCAGGGTCCAGCCGTTGAGGCAGCCGGTCATCGAGACCAGCGCGGCCACGGCGACGGCCCAGCCGCCCCAGCTGCCGCCGAACATGGAGTTCACCGCGTCCGAGAAGGGAGCCGTGGAGTCCACCAGCTCGTCGTGGGCGACGGTGCCGAAGACGGCCAGCGTGCCCAGCAGGTAGACCAGCGCGGCGCCGGCCGTGCCGATGACGGTGGCCCGGCCCACGTTGCGGCGCGCGTCCGCCACCTCGCCCGCGCTGACCGCCGCGGACTCCACACCGAGGTAGGAGAAGAGAAGGATCGCCGCTGCCGCGGAGACCGCGCCGACCGCGCTCTGGCCGCTCGCGTTGAACGGGCCGAGGTTGTCGGCGTCGAAGAAGAACAGACCCCCGACGGCGACCAGCAGCAGCGGGACGAACTTCAGCACCGTGGAGACCAGCTGCACGGCGCCGACCCACCGGGTGCCGGCGAAGTTGGCGAGCGCGGGGAGCCACTGGAGGACCAGGGCGGCCGCGCAGGTGGCCCAGCGGTGCTCGCCGACGCCCGGGAGGAGGACGGTGAGGTAGCCGACCGCCGCGACCGCCAGGGCCGCGTTCGACACCCAGGTGGTGATCCAGTACGACCAGGCGGCGAGGAACCCCGCGAAGTCGCCGAAGGACTCGCGTGCGTACACGTACGGGCCACCGGTGCGCGGGTCACGCTCCGCGAGGCGCCCGAAGGTGAGGGCGAGCGCGATCGCCCCGACCGTCAGCACCGCGAACGCCACCAGGCTCACCGTGCCGAACGGGGCCACCGAGGCGGGCAGCAGGAAGATGCCGCCACCGATGATGTTGCCCATCACCAGCGCGGTCGCCACCGGGAGTCCGAACCGGCGGGCGTGCCGGTTCCCGTCCTCGCCCCGCGCTGCGGTCCTCGCCTCCGGTGAGGCGGCCGCGGCCCCCGGAGCGGGGGTCGGGGCATGGGGGGAGGAGTTCCCGGTGGGGGGCATGGGTGGTGCGCCTCTCGTCGTGCCGACGCCCGGGATCGCCGGGCGCGCCGACCATCATTGGTGACGAGGGGAAGTGCCGCAAAATCGCTCGTTTTTCTCCGCTCGTACCCCTGAGGAGGCCACAAGTCTTGCTCCTCAGGGGCATGCGGACCGGAAGATTCCGGTTATCGGACACCGGCTACCGGCTACCGGCTGCCGGTCACCGGTCATCGGTCACCGGCTGCGCGGGCCGGCCGGTCGGGCGCCCAGCTTGCCGACGGAGTCGCTCAGGGACGCCGCCACCCGCGACAGGTCCTCCTCGCTGGGCGAGGAGCCGCCCAGCCGGTCCACGAGTTCCCCGCGGGTCAGCAGCACGGCCGCGCCGCGGAAGGCGTGGTCACCCTCCAGCGCGGCGCGGTCGGTCACCTGTGCGGTGCCCTCGAGCAGGACCAGTGCGGCGTCGTCCGCCGGCCTGTCCAGGAGTTCCCCGACCAGTTTCTCGTCGATCAGCATGCGTCTGTCTTCCCTCCGGGTCGCCGCTGTGTGCGCGTGTGCGGGTACCCGGGCAAAGGCGGCTCAGGCGGGCTTGCGCCAGACGGAGACGTGGCCGGCCGAGTCGCCGGTGAAGGGGGAGCCGTTCCAGTCCGCGACCCGCTGCTCGAGTTCCAGCCCGGCAATCCGCGCCATGAGGTCCAGCTCGGACGGCCAGACGTAGCGGTGGCGGGAGTTGCCGCGGCGGTAGCGGCCGTCCTCCTCGCGGGTGAAGTGGTGCGAGACGAGGAGCTGGCTGACGGGGTCGATCGTGTCGAAGCCCAGATGACGGTCGGAGACGTCGAAGGGAACGGCGCCCTGGCCGGGCGGCATGCGCCGCAGTGGCGGCACCTCGAGCTCGATCACGAACCTGCCCCCGGGGGCGAGGTGGCGGGCGGCGTTGCGGAAGCACTCGACCTGCTCGTCCTGGGTGAGCAGGTTGGAGATGGTGTTGTACACCAGGTAGACGAGGGTGTGGCTGCCGGGAACCACGGTCGTGGCCATGTCGCCGACGACGACCGGAAGGGTCTCCTCGTCGGCCTTGCGGCGCAGCACCGCCGCCATGTGCTCGGACAGTTCGATGCCGGTCACCGGCACGCCGCGCCGGCGCAGCGGTACGCCTACGCGGCCGGTGCCGATGGCGAATTCGAGGGCGGGGCCGTCACCGGCCAGCCGGGCGAGGAAGTCGACGGTCGGGCCCAGCACGGCGGGCGAGGTCATCTCCGTCTCGCCCGCGTCGTAGCGCTCGGCGGCGTCCTTGCTCCACAGTTCGCTGCTCGTCACGGTCGACCAGTCTGACGGCGCGGCGGTCGGCCGTCGACGGCTTTTCCGGCGCGCGTGTCGCCATGACCTCCCTCAGGCGCGCCGCGACCTTCCTCAGGCGCGCCGCCCGCTCCGCCGGAGCCCGGCGGTGAAGCGGGCGAGTGCGGTGAAGTCGGCGTCGGCGAGACCGCGACCCGGGTCGACGCGGTGGAGCAGGGCGGGACCCGGGTGCTGGGCCTCCACCCAGAGCCGGTCCATGGGCCCGATCTCGTCGTCCACCCACAGGAAGGGGCGGGCGCCGGCCCACGCCACGAGCTCCGCGGTCTTCCAGCGCAGACCCCGCGGCCCCCGAACGCCGGCGTCCTCCGCCCAACGGACCACCGGCAGCTCGGGCAGGCCGAGACGGGGCGCGAGAACCTCGTTGGCCTCGTCGAGCCAGGTGGTGGCCCATACGAGGTCGCAGCCGAGGGAGAGCAGACGAGGGCCCAGCTCCGGCCGGAGGCGGGAGAGCAAGGGGTTGCCGGTGCCGACGGTGTCCGGTGCCGGGGGCGTGGTTCCGGCGCCGAAGGGGAGGAGCGGTCCGTCGACGTCGAGGAAGAGGACAGGACGCGCCGCGGTCATCGCGGCACGGTACACCGGGGCTCGCGCACCATGAACACGTCGACCGGGTCAGCGGCCTCCACGGTGAAGCCGTGGCGCTCGTAGAGGCGGCGGGCCGGGCTGCCGTTCAGGACGTTCAGGCGGATCGTCTCCCCGGCGGCGTCCGCGCGGTCCAGGAGGGCGCGCAGGACGGCCGTGCCGAGTCCCCGGCCCTGCCGGCCGGGAGCGAGGTAGAAGTGCTCGAGCACCCGGCCGTCCTCGGCGGGGCGCAGCGTGATGCTGCCCGCGAAGGACCCGCCGGCGGTCACCACCGAGGTGTGCGCCGGTGCCCAGGAGTCGCGGAAGCGCTGGCGGACACGGTGCTCGTCGAAGCGGCCCAGCCGCTCGAGGTCCGGCCGCAGCACGATGGCCCGGAGTTCGGCGATCGTCTCCACGTCCGCCGGGACGGCCGGACGCAGAGCCCATTGCGTGTACATGAGGGGAGTATCGCGCACCGCTCGGGGTCGGTCCTGCCCCCCGCGAGGTCAGGCGGCGCGTGAGGAGACCAGGACGCCGATCTTGTCGATGCGGTGCTCCGGGTTGCCCTTGTCGTCGCGCCAGAAATTACCCGCCGCGTCGTCCTCGGGCGTCGCGCACGTGGAGACGGTGATCATGGCCCGGGTGGCCTTCCGGCCCGGATGTCCCGGCACCTCGGCGCGCTGTTCGGCGAGCGAGCGCTCCGAGCGGAAGGAGGTCCTGCGGGTCTCCGTGATCCGGTACTCGTACTCGGTGCCGCCCGAGGTGACGAGCACCCGGTCACCCACGTCGAGGGTGGGCAGGTCCCGCAGCGGGCCGCCGGCCGAGAGGCGGTGGGCGGTGACCAGGTGGTTGCCCCTCTCGCCCGGACCGACGCCGCCGTCCAGACCGTAGGGGCTGGCCGCGTCGCCCCGGTTCTGGATGTGGGTGCCCGGCCAGTCGTCGGTGGTCCCCTCGTAGCGGACGACGCGGAGATCGTCGAGACCGATCTCCGGAATGCTCAGCCGGGCCTCCCGTGTGCGGGGGTCCGGGCGGGAGGGGGACGGATCCGCGGGCCGCGGCGTCACGGAGCCGGCGGCGGCGGATGCCGCGGCCGGGGCCGCGGCGGAGCGCGGGGCGGCGGACGGCTGGGCGGCCTCACCGGTGACCGCGCAGCCAGTGGCCAGCAGGGCGGCGGTCACGCCCGCCAGCGTTGCGGAGGCGGTGAGCGGGATGCGGGAACGGGCCATGGTTCTCGAAGGGGGACGAGGGGCGGGGCACGCCCCGGGCGGTGTGCCCACCGCGGCTCGGCGGGCGGCACATCTCTCTTCAAGCGAGAACGGCGACCGCGGCCAGGATGTTCCCGGAGGAAGGGACGAAAGGGGTGGGGGTGGGTGGCGCCGGGCCCCCGGCGCCACCGGGGCGACCGCCCTGTCACGCGGCCAGACGGCGCCGGGTCTCGTCGAAGGTGGGGCACCCGGCGGCGCCCCGGTTGTACGGCAGCCTGCCCAGCACGGCGGCCATGCCGCAGGTGTTGGTGACCCCGGAGAAGACCAGGCCGGCACCGATGGCGCCGGAGAGCCAGTGGGCGGGCGGCCAGGCCAGGCCGGCGAGGAAGCCGATGAGCACCAGGGATCCGGCGACCAGACGGACCTGCCGGTCCATGGGCCAGACGGGACGGGCCCCGGCCGGACGCTCCAGCGGGTTGCCGGCCGCCGCCCAGGCGCCGGTGCCGCCCTCCAGGCCGGCCGCCGCTATGCCGAGGGACGCCAGCTGCGCGCAGGCGTTGGCCGAGCGGGCGCCCGAGGCGCACACGATCAGCAGCGGCGCGCGCTCCGCGGCGGCCCGGAGCGTGTCCGCGGCCTCCTTGACGCGGTCGAGCGGGATGTTGTGGGCGCCGGGCAGGTGACCGCCCGCGAACTCGCCGGGGGAGCGGACGTCGACGACGGTGAAGTCGCCCTCGCGCGCGGCCGCCTCGGCCGCGGTCAGGGTGGTGGGGGTGCTCACGGAATAATGCCTTTCGATGGGACGCTCATCCCAGGGTAGGATACCCATGGGGGTATCAAGAGGAGGATGTGTGCAACTCGACATGAGCACCGAGGAGCTCAAGTCGGCACTGAACCGACTGCGGCGGGCGCAGGGCCAGCTGGCCGGCGTGATCAAGATGCTGGAGGACGGAAGGGACTGCGAGGACGTCGTCACGCAGCTGTCCGCCGTCTCCAAGGCGCTGGACCGGGCCGGATTCTCGATCATCGCCACGGGTCTGCAGCAGTGCATGACCAGTGAGGACCCCAAGATCCGGGACTCCGTCCAGATGCGGGCCCGCCTGGAGAAGCTCTTCCTGTCGCTGGCCTGAGCCTGAGCCCTGGACGCCCGGGCTCACCGCCGGCCGGACCGGCCCCCGCGGGGCCTGCCGCGACCGTCCCGCACGGGACGGTCGCGGCAGGCCCCGCGGCGCGTCCGCGACCCGGGCGCCACACCGACCGGGGCGGCACACCGACCCGGGCGCTACACCAGGGCTCCGATGCCCATCGCCAGGCCGACGGCCAGCAGCAGGCCGCCGAAGAGGCGCTGAAGGGCCGCCGCCGGTATCTTCGCGCCGATCCGCCGTCCGTCCCAGGCGCCCAGGACCGCGGCCGCGGTGAACGGCAGGATCAGGGACCAGTCCAGGCCGAGGCCCATGCCCGCACGGGCGCCCAGCGCGACGACGGCGTTGGTGATGATCACCAGGAGGCTGGTTCCGGCGGCCGCCGTGATCGGGACGGCCAGGACCGACACCAGGGCCGGAACCGCGAGGAAACCGCCGCCCACGCCGAGGAATCCGGTCACCGCGCCCAGCCCGGCCCCGGCGCCCGCGGCGCGGACGCCCGACACGCGGCCCTCCCGTGGGGCGTGGCCACGCCGGAGCATGCGCAGACCGGCCGTCCCGGCGACCACGGCGAAGGCCAGGGTCAGCGCGATCCCGGGAACGCGCGCGGACAGCAGCCCGGCCGCGGCCGCCGGCAGGACCCCCGCCGCGGCGAACAGCAGTCCCTCCCGCCACCGCACCGTTCCGGCCCGGGCGTGCGCCACCAGCGCGGTCAGCGACGTGACGATCACGATCAGCAGGCTGGCGGTGGTGGCCTCGGCCGGGCCGAAGCCGAGCAGGTAGATCAGTGCGGGGACGGCGACGATGCTGCCGCCCGCGCCGAGGGCGCCGAGCGTCAGGCCGACCACCGCCCCGCCGAGCAGGGCGAGGAGCAGCGCGGTCACAGGACGGAGCCGGCGGTGGAACACGCCGGCACGCGAGCCGTCCCGGCGGCCGGCCGGGGCAGCGGTGCGCGCACCGGACCGGGCGCGCGGCCCGCCTCGCCGCCGTCCGTCCCGCGGGCGTACGGCGGGTGGGCGGCGCTCTCCCCGGACGTCCGGGGGGCCTGCTGCGGGGTGACGCGGCCGAGGCCGTCGTCCTGTTGCCTTGCCATGGTTCTCATTCCTCGGTGCGAACGCGCGGTGGCGCGGTGTGCGGCTGTGCGGTGTGCGGTGGTGCGCGGCCGCGTGGGGTGTGGCGCCGCGCGGTGGTGCGTCCCGTGCGGCCCGGTGGCGGCGTCGGCCGGTGCCCCGCGTGCGCGCGGGCTCAGCCCTCGGACGGGGTGACGAGCGTGAGACCCGCCTCCGCCGCCGCCGCGTAGCCGTCGTCGACCGCGACCACACGCCGTCCGGCGGCGTCCAGCATCGAGGCCGCGACGGCCGCGCGCATGCCGCCCGCGCAGTGCACCCAGACGGTGCCGTCGGGGACCTCGTCCAGCCGCTGGTGGATCCGGTGGATCGGGATGTGGACACTGTCCTCGATCCACCCCGCCGACCGTTCCCCGTCCCGGCGCACGTCCAGCACGACCACCCGCTCGTCCCCCGCGAGGGCTGCGGCCAGGTCGGCGAAGGTGCCGCGGGGGAACGACGACGGACGCTCTCCCGGGCGGACCCAGTCGGCGGGGGAGCCGACGGCCGCCGCGGCGGGGCGGTCGATGCCCACCCGGGCCAGCTCACGCTGCGCGCGGGTGACCTCCTCGGCGCTCGCGCCCAGCAGGGTGACCGGCTTCCCCCACGGGATCATCCACGCCAGGTAGGTGGCGAGCTGCCCGTCGATCTCGAAGTTGAACGAGCCCGCCACGTGCCCCTCCGCGAACGCCACCCGGCTGCGCAGGTCCACGACCCACTCACCGGCGGCCAGCCGGCCCGCGATCTCCCCGGCGTCCGCCCGCCGCGGGGCCGTCAGGTCGATGGGCCCGGGACCGGAGGCGTTGGCCGGACCCATGTGGGCGTAGTAGGCGGGGATGTCGTCCAGGCCGGCCAGCGTCTCCCCGACGAACTCGTCCACGTCCTGGAGGAGCGCAGGGTTGGAGGTCTTCTCGGCGCCGATGGTGCTGTGCTCCCCGCCGGCCTCGCCGGAGGAGCAGAAGCTGCCGAAGCCGTGCGTGGGCATCACCGCGACGTCGTCCCCCAGCTCGGCGGCGAGCCGGTGGGCGGAGGCGTGCTGGGCGCGGGCCAGACGCTCGGTCAGGCGGGGTTCCACCAGGTCGGGGCGGCCGACACCGCCGATCAGCAGCGACCCGCCGGTGAAGGCGGCGACGGCGCGGCCGTCCTCCTCCAGCACGTAGGAGGTGTGGTGCGGGGTGTGACCGGGGGTCGCGACTGCGCGGAGGGCCAGCCCCTCGTCGACGTCCTCCACGTCGCCGTCGGAGACCGGGACCCGGTCGTAGGAGACGGAGGCGGCGGCCGGCACCAGGTACCGTGCACCGGTCAGCCGGGCCAGCTGCAGTCCGCCCGTCACGTAGTCGTTGTGCACATGGGTCTCGGCCACCGCGACGATCCGGACGCCACGCCGGGCGGCCGCCTCGACCAGGCGGTCGATGTCCCGGGGCGGGTCCACCACGACGGCGGCCCGCGCCCCACCCGCCAGGTAGCTCCGGTTGCCCAGCCCCTGCGTCTCCAGGACGTCGGCAAAGAACATGGAACGCACTCCCTCGCGAATTACCCCCCCGGGTATTGTCTCGGATGGTCACCGTAACATACCTAGGGGGGTATACCGGCGGGCGGTGCGACCGCTCCCGCGGCAGCCGTGACCGGGGCCCGGCCGCGGCCCTCGTGAGGCGGCGGCCCCGGCACAGGGCCCGCCCGGTCTCCCGGCCCCCGCACCGCCCGCCCCTCGCGGACCTGGGACAATGGCAGCCGCACCGCCACCGGCCGCCCGGCCGGGCGCAGGGTGCCCGCCGGACCCCGAGGAGAGTGGGACATGAGCCGAGAGCACCTGGCCGCGGACGACCGCTCCCGGGGGCCGCGCCCCGACTCGCCCCGTGACCGCCACCAGGTCCTGGAAGCCGTCGCCGAGCGGGTCCGCGGGGGCAGCCGCCCCGGCGCCCGCGCCGACGGCATGCGACTGGCCCTGGTGATCGAGGGCGGCGGCATGCGCGGCACCCTCTCCGCCGGCATGGCGCTCGCCCTGCACGAGGCCGGCCTGGTCGACGCCTTCGACGCCGTGTACGGCTCCTCGGCCGGCGCGATCACCGGCGCCTGGCTGCTCAGCGGCACCCCGGAGCAGCTCAACGGCTGGGCCGAGCCCGAGTACGCCAACACCATGATCCGCCTCTCCAACGTCTGGCGAGGCCGCCCCGTCGTCGACGTCCGCACCCTGGTCGAGCACCTCTACGCCGAGGTGGCGCGGATGGACTTCGACGCCGTCCTCTCCCATCCCGTCGAGTACCACCCCCTCGCCACCGACGCACACACCGGCCTCTCCACGGACCTGCGTCCCTACCTCGACGGTCCCGCCGACCTGCGGCTCGCCCTGCGGGCCAGCGCCGCGCTGCCCTTCCTCGCCGGACCGGCGGTGGAACTGGGCGGGCGGCACTTCTACGACGCCGGCCTCGCCGAGTCCATCCCCTACCGCACCGCCCTGGCCCAGGGCGCGACCCACGTCCTGGTGCTGCGTTCCCGTCCGGCGCCGCGGGACGTCCTCCCCGCACCGGCGGCCGAGGCCGTGATCCGGCCCTCCTACGGTTCCCGCCTCGTGGCCGCCACCGCGCTGCGCCGCTACCCGAAGGCGCTGCACGACAGCTACTTCGCCCGGGGGCACCGACTGCGGGAGGACGACGCGCTGCTGTCCGAGTACGACCTCGGCGGTCCGCCCGCGCGGGACGGCGCGGCGGTGATGTCGGTCCGTCCCGCGCTCGACGCCCCGCGCGTCGGCCGCCTCAGCCGTGACGGCAAGCTGCTGAAGGCGGCCCTGGAGGCGGGCCGCGCGGCGGTGGGGCGGACCCTGCGTCTTCCGCCGGCCTGAGGGGTACTCCGGGCGGAGGACCGGAGCACGTGCGGCGCGACCCCGCCGCCCTGCTCCCGTCGCCGTTCCCGTTCCCCGTCGCCCAGGAACACGGTGGTCCCCATGAGCCCGTCCTTCGGCCCCGGCCGCCCTCCCGTCGGCAGCCGGTCCTCCGACGCCGGCCGGTCCTCCGAGGACCGGCTCGACCTGCACTTCATCGGCAACGCGACCCTGCTGCTCCGCCACCGCGGCCTCACCCTCCTCACCGACCCCAACTTCCTCCACCGGGGCGAACACGCCTATCTCGGGTACGGACTGCTGAGCCGCCGCCTCACCGAGCCGGCCCTGGACGTCACCGGCCTCCCCGGGCTGGACGCGGTGCTCCTCTCCCACCTGCACGGGGACGACCAGGTGCGCGTGACGGCCGCCCCGGGCCGCTACGCCGGGCATCCGCTGCTGCGCCGCCTGCTGCCGCCGGTGATGGGCAGTCTGCTGGAGTTCGGGCCGGTGGCCGGGCCGCCCCGGCTGCGGCTGTACATCTCCGGGGACACGCTGATGTTCCCGGACCTCGCCGAGATCCCCCGCCGGTTCCCCGGGGCGGCACCCTGCTGCCCGGTGGCCTGCTGGTCACCATGGACGGCGCGCAGGGGGCCGAACTGGCGCGGCTGGTGGACCCCCGGCACGTCCTGCCGGTGCACTACGGCGACTACACGGTCATACGGTCGCCCCTGTCGGACTTCCTGGCCGAGGCGGAACGGCTCGGGCTCGGGGACCGGATCGTGCACTGCCGCCACGGGCGGAGGGCCGTGGTCCCGGCGGACGGATCCGCCCCGGTGGTGGGCTGAGGCCGGGCGGGACGGGCCGGCCGTTTCGACCGCGGCGCCGCGTGAAACCCGCGACGCGTCCGCACTTCGTACCACCCCCGGGAGGAAGATCATGGCCACGGGTGAGACGGGCTTCAGCGACGTCGTGTTCGACCTGATCTCCGTCCAGTACCACTCCCTCAAGGCCGGGCACGACTACGGCCAGTACGTACGCGACGCGGAGAACGCCGGCAGGACGGAGATCGCCGACTTCTTCCGCACGGTGATGGCGCAGGACTCCGAACGAGCGGCCCAGTGCCACGAGTTCCTCAAGCAGCTGTCGGGGACCGTGGACGCGGGTCCCGCGGCGGGCTGAGCGACCCGGAGCCCGCACGTCACGCAGGGCGGGGAGGCGGACGCCGACGGCGTCCGCCTCCCTACCGCGGTCCGGCACCGGAGCGGACGTCTCGCCGGTGCGTCGGACGCCGCATACCGGACACGCTCCGTGACGGCCGGGGCCGGTGCGGCTCATGGGCGGGAAGCGACGCTTTGTAGGTCAGGTGTGCGAACTGTCCTGCGGTAGAGGGTTGTCGAGGCGCATAGTTGCCCAACCGCCCGGCAGAATGCGCGATTACGTGACTACTGTGAGTGTCCGCCGTGCGGGGGCGCGTCTCCTGCCGCCCGCGCGAGCACCCACGGTCCCTGACGCACCGCCCAGCACGAGGACGTCGATGTCTCACCTCCGCGCACCGGCCGACCGCAGATCGCCGCAGCAAGGACAACTGCCCCCGCTCGGGCCGCAGTTGTCGCGCATCGCGGTGCTGCCACCCGTAGCGGTGGCGCTCGGCGGCGGCGCGGCCGTGCTCTACGTCGTGCTGACCGCCGGCGCCCCGGCCGGGCCCGTTCTGTGGGCCGTCCTCGCCGGTGCGGTGGCACTGGCGGTGATGGCCGTCGCGGTCGCCGCGGTCGCCGCGCGACGGGCCGCGCACTCCGTCTCCTCCCGGGTCGAGGGGCTGCTCCGCCGGGCCGGTGAGCAGGAAGCCGAACTGCGCGCCGCGGCCCGGGAACGCGGCGTGCCCGACCTCCTCGACGAGGACGACGGCGCGGCGGACGGCAGCGCGGACGCCGACGGCCTCGGCAGGCTGGCCGAGGAGCTGGGACGCGCGCACCACCTGGTGATGGCCGCCCTGAGCCGGGTCGTGTCCGACGCTCCTCCCGAGCGGCCGGTGGCCGAGGCCCCGTCCGGCGCGGGCCTGGAGCAGCGGATCGAGGTGTTCGTCAACGTGGCGCGCCGGCTCCAGTCGCTGGCGCACCGGGAGATCGCCGTCCTGGACGAGCTGGAACGGGAGATCGAGGACCCCGACCTGCTCAAGGGCCTCTTCCACGTCGACCACCTGGCCACCCGCGTCCGCCGGCACGCGGAGAACCTGGCCGTCCTGGGCGGCGCGGCCTCCCGGCGGCAGTGGAGCGAGCCGATCCCTCTCGAAGAGGTCCTGCGGTCCGCCGTCGCCGAGGTCGAGCAGTACGCGCGGGTCAGGGTCGTCCCGCCCGTCGAGGGCACCCTGCGGGGGCACGCCGTCGCGGACGTGATCCACCTGCTGGCCGAACTCGTCGAGAACGCCACGGTGTTCTCGCCACCGCACACCCAGGTGGCGATCCGTGCCGACGCGGTCGCGGCGGGGCTGGCGGTGGAGGTCGAGGACCGCGGGCTCGGGATGCCGTCCGAGGAACAGGAACGGATGAACGCGCTGCTGGCCGACCCCGCCTCGGTCGACGTCGCGGAGCTGTTGGCGGACGGGCGGATCGGCCTGTACGTCGTCTCCCAGCTGGCCCGCAGGCACGGTGTCCGGGTGCGGCTGGGCGGCAACATCTACGGCGGCGTGCAGGCGGTGCTGGTCCTGCCGCGGTCCCTGCTGGGCCCCCGGCAGGCGGAACTGCCGGCGGCGGCTTCGGACGCGCCGGTGGACGACGAGCCCGGCGGCGAGACGTCCGGCAGCCGCCTGGGCACGGAGCACGGTGCCGCCGCGTCCGCCTCCGAGCCGCCGCGGCAGGAGCGCGAGGGCGGCGGGGCCGGCACCGGAACCGGCGCGGCGGGGCCCGCGGAGGCCGGGTCCTCGCCGGACGCGGTCCGGGCCGCCTGGGCGCCGGCACCGTCCGCACGAGCCGGGAGCGGTGCCGGAGGGTTCGGCGCGGTGGCGGCCGACCCCACGCCGCTCCTCGCCCCGCCCGCCGGCCCGGCGGCTGCTTCGCCCGCCGGTCCCCCGGCCGGTGAGACCTTCGCCGGACCCGCCGTTCGGCACCCGGCACACGACGTGCCCGCCGAGCGGACCCGGCACCTGGGCGCACCTCGCACCGGGCCCGTTGCGGCGTCCGCCGCCGAGCGCGGGAGCGCCGGTCCGCCGGCCGCCGGTACGGAGCCGGGCGGGGACGGCACCGCGACCGGGGGTCGGGAGACGCCGTGGGGTCCGGCCGGCGGCGCCCCTGAGCGGGGCGAGCCCCGGGTCCGCCCGGACGCCACCGGCACCCCGGGCGCCGGGCAGCCGTCCGCGGCCGGGCCGGAACCCTCCGCGGCACGCACCGGGTGGGGCGCCGGGCCCGTCGCGGCGGAGCCGCCGCACGGTGCGGACGACGCGCACGGCGAGGCCGAGGCCGTCGGCGGACCGGGTGGGGCGACGGCGTCCGCACCGTGGTCCGGCGACGGGGCCGCGGGTCCCGCGGGGCGTGACGGCGCCCGGACCTGGCCCGCCGTTCCGGGGCCGCCGCACGACGCACCCGACGGCGAGCCGTACGCGCCGCGGGCGGTGGGGGAGGCCGGGGGCGGTTCCCTCGGACCGTCCCACCGGGCGGACGACCTCCGGCGCGGGCCCGACGGGGACACCCCGCGCCGGGAGGCGCCTCGGGCGGTCCCGCACGGCGCCCCGGCCGCCGGGCCGTCGCCCCGGGACTCCGTCCCGGGGGCGCCGCACGAGGCGTGCGGCGCCGAGCCCCGTCAGGCGGCCGCAGGACAGGGGCCTCCCGGCCCGGTGGCGGACACGCCCGGCGGCCACCCGGCCCCGTATCCGCACCCGCCGGTGACCGGATCCCTGCCCGAGGCCTGGCGGCACGCCGCCCCGGGGCCGGGAGAGACCGTCCCGCTCCTGCCGTCGCCCCGTGCGGCCGGGCCCGCCCCGTGCGCCCCGCACCGGTCGCCGCTGCCGGTGCGCGAACGCACCGGGCGCGCCACGCCCGCCGGAGCCCTGCCCGGCTCCCAGCCCGCTGACAGCGCACCGTTGCCTGCCGCGCCGGCCGACGGGCCCGCCGCCGGGGTGACCGCGCCCCTGCCCCGGCTGCCCCGCCGCCGTGCCCAGTCGCACCTGGCGCCACAGCTGAGGTCCGGGCCCGCCCCACGCCCCGAGCCGGCCCACGAGGAGGCCGGGCACGACCCCGACCTGATGGCGGCCTTCCGCCGCGGCTTCGGGCTGGCCGAGGCCTGCGACGACGGTGACCGCCCCTTCGGTGACCGTCCCTTCGGTGACCGCGTCTCCGACGACCGCCTCCCTGAGGACCCCCTCTCCGGTGACCGTCCCTTCGGTGACCGCGTCTCCGACGACCGCCTCCCTACGGACCCCTTCTCCGGTGACCGTCCCTTCGGTGACCGCCTCTCCGACGACCGCCTCCCTACGGACCCCTTCTCCGGTGACCGTCCCGTCGACGACCGCCACCGCGACGACCGCCACGGCGGCGGCCACCCCGGGGACCGCCACTCCCGGAGCGGTCCCGCCCCGGACCGGGGCCGCGAGGACCCCGCCGACCGAGGATGAGCCGCGCCCCGGCGCCGCCGTTCCCCGCACCCGACCACCCCAGCCCTCACACCCCTTGGAGCAGAGCCACCATGGCGATCGACACGCAGACCGACCGGGCGGCCACCACGGCCGCGGCAGCCGACGCGGCCGGCCTCGACTGGCTGCTGGACGGCCTCGTCCGGCGCGTGCCGCACACCCGCAGCGCGGTGCTCCTGTCCTGCGACGGCCTGGTCCGGTCCGCGCACGGCCTGGACGCGGAGGGCGCCGACCACATGGCGGCGCTCGCCTCCGGCCTGTACTCCCTGGGCCGCAGCGCGGGCGTCACCTTCGACGGCGGCGGCGACGTCCGCCAGGTGGTCGTGGAACTCTCCTCCGCCCTGCTGTTCGTCACCACCGCGGGCTCCGGCACCTGCCTCGCCGTCCTGGCCGCCCGGACCGCCGACGCGGCGGTGCTCGGCTACGAGATGGCGATGCTGGTCAAGAGCGTGCGCCCGTACCTGACCACGGCTCCGCGGCGCGCCGCCGCCCGTCCGCCCGCGCCGCGGGCCGTGGCGCCCGAGCCGGCGGCGACCCGGCGTTGATCACCGCTGCGGCCGACGACGGCCCCTGGCTGGACGAGCAGGCCGGCCGGCTGGTGCGGCCCTACACGGTCAGCAACGGCCGCACCCGGCCCACCGCCGACCTCGACCTGCTGACCCACGTCACGGCGAGCGGCCACCCGGCGAGCGGCCACCCCGGCCCCGAGCACGCCCGGGCGCTCGGCCTCGCCCGGACACCCGTGACCATCGCCGAGCTCGCCGCCCGCCTCCGGCTGCCGGTGGCCGTCGCCAAGGTGGTGGTCTCCGACCTCGTCGAGGGCGGGCTGATCCGTGCCGAGGCCCCGTCCTACCAGCACGCCCCCACCGACCCGGCCGTGCTGCGGCAGGTCCGCGACGAACTGCGGCGGCGCCTGTGAGGGACACGTGAGCGGCGGCCCATGATCCGCGTCTGAAGCAATCCTGAGGTGGCGCTTAAGAAAACCTTGATGGACCCGGACGCCTCCCGTGCGGCATTTTCTAGAGGTAACCATCCTCTTCTCCCGTCCCCGGGCCGCTTCGCCCTGCCCGGGGACGGGAACGCACGCACAGGAGCCGCATCGGTGAAGGCGCTGGTCAAGGAGAAGGCGGAGCCGGGCCTCCGGCTCATGGACGTCCCGGAGCCCGCGATCGGCCCCGGTGACGTACTGATCAAGGTGCTGCGCACCGGCATCTGCGGCACCGACCTGCACATCAGTGCCTGGGACGGCTGGGCCCAGCAGGCGATCAGCACCCCGCTGGTGGTCGGCCACGAGTTCGTCGGCGAGGTCGTCGAGACCGGCCGCGACGTCGCCGAGATCAAGCCGGGCGACCGGGTCAGCGGCGAGGGCCACCTGGTCTGCGGCAAGTGCCGCAACTGCCTGGCCGGCCGCCGTCACCTGTGCCGCTCCACCGTCGGCCTCGGCGTCGGCCGCGACGGCGCGTTCGCCGAGTACGTCGCCCTGCCCGTAGGCAACGTCTGGGTGCACCGGGTCCCCGTCGACCTCGACGTCGCCGCGATCTTCGACCCGTTCGGCAACGCCGTGCACACCGCGCTGTCGTTCCCGCTGGTCAACGAGGACGTGCTGATCACCGGCGCGGGCCCGATCGGCCTGATGGCCGCCGCCGTCGCCAAGCACGCCGGCGCGCGCAACGTCGTCGTCACCGACGTCAGCGACGAACGCCTGGAGCTCGCCCGCAAGATCGGCGCGGACCTCGCCCTCAACGTGGCGCGCACGACCATCGCCGACGGACAGCGCGAACTCGGTCTGCGCGAGGGCTTCGACATCGGTCTGGAGATGTCCGGCCAGGCCGCCGCGATGCGCGAGATGATCGCCAACATGACGCACGGCGGCCGGATCGCCATGCTCGGCCTGCCCTCCGAGGAGTTCCCGGTCGACTGGTCCCGCATCGTCACCTCGATGCTCACCGTCAAGGGCATCTACGGCCGCGAGATGTTCGAGACCTGGTACGCGATGTCCGTGCTCCTGGAGAACGGCCTCGACCTCGCCCCGGTGATCACCGGCCGCTACGACCACCGCGACTTCGAGGCGGCCTTCGCCGACGCCGCCGGCGGCAAGGGCGGCAAGGTCATCCTCGACTGGACCTCCTGACCCGCCGCCGGCCCGTCCGCCGACCGCTGCTCGCCGTCCGTAACCACTTCTGGAGCCCCTGATGTTCGACTCCGTGCGCGACGACATCCGCGCCACCCTCGACGAGATCCGCGCCGCCGGCCTGCACAAGCCCGAGCGCGTCATCGGCACCCCGCAGTCCGCCAAGGTCGGCGTCACCGCCGGCGGCCGCCCGGGCGAGGTGCTCAACTTCTGCGCCAACAACTACCTGGGCCTGGCCGACCACCCCGCGATCGTCGCCGCCGGTCACGCCGCGCTGGACCGCTGGGGCTACGGCATGGCCTCGGTCCGCTTCATCTGCGGCACCCAGGAGGTGCACAAGGAGCTCGAGGGCCGCCTCTCCGCGTTCCTCGGCCAGGAGGACACCATCCTCTACTCCTCCTGCTTCGACGCCAACGGCGGCGTCTTCGAGACGCTGCTCGGCGCCGAGGACGCGGTGATCTCCGACGCCCTCAACCACGCGTCGATCATCGACGGCATCCGCCTGTCCAAGGCGCAGCGCTTCCGCTACGCCAACCGCGACATGGCCGACCTGGAGACCCAGCTCAAGGCCGCCTCCGACGCGCGCCGCAAGCTGATCGTCACGGACGGCGTCTTCTCCATGGACGGCTACCTGGCGCCGCTCGACGAGATCTGCGAGCTGGCCGAGCGGTACGACGCCATGGTGATGGTCGACGACTCGCACGCCGTGGGCTTCGTCGGCCCGAACGGGCGGGGCACGCCGGAGCTCTTCGGCGTGATGGACAAGGTCGACATCGTCACCGGCACCCTGGGCAAGGCGCTGGGCGGCGCCTCCGGCGGCTACGTCGCCGCGCGCGCGGAGATCGTGGCCCTGCTGCGCCAGCGGTCGCGGCCCTACCTGTTCTCCAACTCCCTCGCCCCGGTGATCGCGGCGGCCTCGCTCAAGGTCCTCGACCTGCTGGAGTCCGCCGGCGAACTGCGCGCCCGGCTCGCCGAGAACACCGCGCTGTTCCGCACCCGGATGACCGAGGAGGGGTTCGACGTCCTGCCCGGCGAGCACGCCATCGCCCCGGTGATGTTCGGCGACGCCACGGTGGCGGGACGGATGGCGGAGCTGCTGCTGGAGCGCGGCGTCTACGTGATCGGCTTCTCCTACCCGGTGGTCCCGCAGGGGCAGGCCAGGATCCGGGTGCAGCTCTCCGCGGCGCACTCCACCGAGGACGTGGAGACCGCCGTGGCCGCCTTCGTCTCGGCCCGCGCCGAACTGCGGGACTGACGCCCCACCGCCGGGCCCCGGGCCACCGCCGGGCCCCAGGAGCAGCCCCGGCCGGCGGCGGTCCGGGGCACGGTGGCCGTCGCGCCCGCGCGGCGCGGCCACCGCGGGCGCGGGCGGGGCGCCCGGGCACCCGCGGCACGGTGACCGGGCACCCGCGGCGAGCTGAGACAATGGTCCGGTGATCGAGGCGCGGCGGCTGCACATCCTGCGGGCGGTGGCGGACCACCGGACGGTGACCGCCGCGGCGGCCGCGCTGTACCTCACCCCCTCGGCCGTGTCCCAGCAGCTCACCGCGCTGGAGCAGGAGACCGGGCACCGCCTCGTGGACCGCGGCGCGCGGGGCGTGCGGCTCACCCCGGCCGGGGAGATCCTGCTCACCCACACCAACGCCGTGCTGGAGCAGCTGGAGCGCGCCGAGGCCGAACTGGCCGCCTACGGCTCCGGGGAGGCCGGCACGGTCACCGTGGCCGCGTTCGCCACCGGCATCGGACTGGTCGTGGCGCCCGCGCTCGCAGCACTGACCCGCACCCGCCCCGGGATACGGGTGCGGGTGCGCGACGCCGAGGGCGACGCCAGTCTGCCGATGGTGCTCGACCGCCAGGTCGACGTCGCGGTCGCCGTCGAGTACCGCGGCGCCCCCGCCGCCGACGACCAGCGGCTCACCCATGTGCCGCTCTACGCCGAGCCGTTCGACGCGGTGGTGCCCACCGGCCACCGGCTGGCCGAGGCCGGCCGGGTCGCGCTGGCCGAACTGGCCAAGGACCCGTGGATCGGCCCCTACCCCGGCAACCCCTGCCACGACGTGGTGGTCCTCGCCTGCGAGAGTGCCGGCTTCCAGCCGGACTTCGATCACTCCTCCGACGACTTCCGGGCCGTCGTCGCCCTCGCCTCCGCCGGCGCCGGAGTCGCTCTGGTGCCCCGCTCGGCGCTGCGCGGCATGGACCTGCGCGGCGTGACGGTACGGCCCGTGGACGGCGTGGCGCCCACCCGCCGGGTGTTCGCCGCGGTGCGCCGAGGCTCCGAGCGGCACCCCCTGATCAGCCCCCTGCTGGGCGCGCTGGGCGAGGCCGCCCAGGCCCAGCGGGACTGACGCGCCGAGCGGCCGCCGCTGTCGGTGGCCGCCGTTACTTTGCGGGCATGCCGGACGCCCACGACGTACGCCGAATCGCCCTGTCCCTGCCGGACACCGCCGAGAAGACGGCCTGGAGCATGCCCACCTTCCGGGTGGCGGGGAAGATGTTCGCCACCCTGCCCGAGGACGAGACCTCCTGCGCGGTGCGCTGCCCCAAGGAGGACCGGGACGAACTGGTGCTCGCCGAGCCGGAGAAGTTCTGGATCGCGGGCCACGAGGCCACGTTCGCCTGGATCCGGGTCAGGCTCGACGCCCTGGACGACGAGGACGAACTGCGCGACATCCTCGCCGACTCCTGGCGCCAGGCGGCCCCCGCCCAACTGCGCGAGAGCCACCCGCGGCTGGGAGTCGCCGGCGGGGAATGAACGCGGCAGGGCCGCCGTTGCCCTGGAGCACACGGCGGCCGGGCTGTCGGTGGGAGATGGCATGCTCCTGCCGTCGTGGCGGGGTTCCGGGCAGGAGGGGGGCCTGGAACCCCGCCACGTGTGACGCACGGTCGGGCGGGAGCGGGGGAGGGCGCCGTGGCGGCGCAGGGTCTGTGGTCGCGGGACTTCGCGCTGTTCTTCGTCGCCCGGGCGGTCGCGGCCCTGGGCGACGCCATGCTTCCGGTGGCCCTCGCCGCGGGCCTGCTCCAGCACGGGTACGGCGCGGGCGCGGTGGGCCTGGCGATGGCCTCGACCGTGGGCTCCTTCGCCACGCTGGTGATCTTCGGCGGGGTGCTCGCGGACCGGTTCGACACCCGGCGGCTGATGATCGGCGCCGACCTGGTGCGGCTGGCCACGCAGGCGCTGGCCGCGGCGCTGTTCTTCACCGGGCAGGTGGTCCTCTGGCAGATCTGCGTGATCGGCGCCGTGAACGGTGTGGCCGGGGCGGTCTTCCAGCCCGGCGTCGCCGGCACGGTGCCCCGGCTGGCGGCCGACGTGCAGGGCGCCAACGGCGCGATCGGCACCGCCGAGGCGGGCGCCCAGCTGCTGGGACCCGCCCTCGCGGGACTCCTGGTCGCCTTCACCTCGCCGGGCGGCGTCTTCGCGGCACACGCCGCCACCTACGGCCTCGGCGCGCTCTGCCTGCTGTCCTTGCGGCTGCCGCCGCTGCCGCGCCGCGGTGGCCCGGCAGGGCGCGCGGTGGCCGCCTTCCTCGCCGACCTGGCGGAGGGCTGGCGCGAGTTCCGCTCCCGCGCCTGGATGTGGGGCGTCATCGTCATCTGGTGCCTGATGATGGTCGCCGCCTGGGGCCCCACCGTTCCGCTGGTCGCCGCCGAGGTGATCGGCGAGCACGGCGCCGGCACCTACGGCCTGGTGAACTCCGCCTTCGGCGCCGGCACCGTGATCGGCGGCCTGGTGGCCTTCCGGCTCCGCCCGCGGCGGATGCTGCGCGCCGGAGGCGTCGCCATAGCCGCCTTCGCCTGCTTCCCCGCCGCCGTGGGGGCCGGGCTGGACGTGCCCGGCATGGCGGCGGGGGCCGTGATCGGGGGAGCGGGGCGGGCCTTCTGGGCGGTGATGTGGGCGACCAGCGTGCAGACCCAGGTCCCCGTCGGCGTGCTCAACCGCATCCACGCGTACGAGGTCGCCGGATCGCTGGCCATGGTCCCGGTGGGCCAGAGCCTGGCCGGACCCGCGGCGGACGCCTTCGGCGCGGACCACGTGCTGCTGGCGGCGGGCGCGGCCACCCTGGCCGTCTCCGCCGCCCTGCTCTCGGTGCCCGCCATCCGCAATCTGCCCCGCGCCGACGGCCCCGCCCTGCGCGGCGGCACGGCCCTGCAGGCTCCGGACGGCCGGGCCCACCGGAAAGGCCCGGAGCGGTAGCCCCCCGTCCGGCGGGAGCGGCAGCACCCCCGCCCCGCGGCGGACGCGACGCAAACCCGCGCGCGACCACCGTCCGGAGTACGGTATGGTTGCCATGCACGTTCGGCCGGGGGAAACCCCAGGTCAGACGGCAAACGGGACGTGGCGCAGCTTGGTAGCGCACTTGACTGGGGGTCAAGGGGTCGCAGGTTCAAATCCTGTCGTCCCGACTCGCGAGAGTCGTGGTTCAGGGCCGGTGGCGGAGGTTTCCGCCACCGGCCCTGAACGTTTCGACGTCCGTCCGTCTGTCCGTGCGCGCGCCGTCCGGCAGCGTGCCGGAAGGCCGTGAGGGTCAGGAGTCCTCGGGTTTCCCGGCCTGCTCCGCCGCCTCGTCGTCGTTGCGCTCTTCCTCGTGTCCTTCGGATCCGGCCATGTCCGCTCCCATCCTCGTCCCGCCCGCCCGGTGCGCGGACCGGGCGGGCCCGGCGCAGCACGCGGGTACCCGACGGTCCGCCGGAAAACGGGCGGGCGCGACGGCGGAGGGCCGCCTCCTTCGGCCTCCCTCCTGGGGCGAGGTCAGCTCACGCAGCCGACGTGGGCCAGCGCCTGCTTCAGCAGGACGCCGTGGCCTCCCGGCATCTCGTTCTGCACCAGCGGCGAGGCGGCCTCGTGCGGACTGAACCAGACCAGGTCCAGCGCGTCCTGCCGGGGTCTGCAGTCACCGGCCACGGGGACGATGTACGCGAGCGAGACCGCGTGCTGCCGGGGATCGTGGAACGGCGTGACGCCCTGGGTGGGGAAGTACTCGGCGACGGTGAACGGCTGCAGCGAGGCGGGCACCCGGGGCAGCGCCACCGGGCCGAGGTCCTTCTCCAGGTGGCGCAGCAGCGCGTCCCGGACCCTCTCGTGATGAAGGACGCGGCCGGATACGAGGGAGCGGGTCACCGCACCGTCGGGGCCGATCCGTAGCAGCAGGCCGACGCTGATGACCTCACCGCTGTCGTCGACGCGTACCGGCACCGCCTCGACGTACAGGATGGGCATCCGGGCGCGGGCGAGTTCGAGTTCGTCGGTGGTCAGCCAACCGGGCGTGGTTTCGGTCATGTCAGACACGCTGGCGATCATACTTTCCTTGGTCCGCCCTGGGGCATGGCTCTGCCGAGGACCCCCGCACGAGGGACGGAAGTTCCGCGCGGGTCTCCTCCGGCCGGCCCCACCGGAGGGCGATGTGGGAACAAAATTGTTGACAATACTGTCGGGCGAGGCTTACGTTCGACAGGCACTCAGGGAGGGCGAATGGATCCGAGCGCTCGGCCGGGCACCGGGGAGCAGGCCAAGCAGCATGCGCTGAAGCTGCTGAGGGACGCGATCCTGCGGGGTGACATGGCGCCGGCCCAGCGGCTGGTGGAGAACGAGCTCGCCGAGCAGTTCGGTGTCACCCGGGCCAGCATCCGGGCGGCCCTCATCGATCTGGCGGCCGAAGGGCTGGTCGAACGGATCCGCAACCGTGGCTCGCGGGTGCGGGTGGTGAGCGTCGACGAGGCGGTCGCCATCACCGAGTGCCGCATGGTCCTGGAAGGGCTGTGCGCGGCCAAGGCCGCCGTCGAGGCGACCGACGAGCAGCTCGACCGGCTCCGCCGGCTGGGCGGGGAGATGTCCAAGGCGGTCGCCGAGGGCGAGTCGATGACCTACTCGCAGCTCAACCGCGAACTGCACTCCCTGCTCAGGGAGTACTCCGGCCAGAGCGTCGCGGACGAGCTGCTGGAGCGTCTCAACGCCCAACTGGTGCGACACCGCTTCCAGTTGGCGCTGCGGCCGGGAAGGCCGCAGAAGTCCCTGCCCGAGCACCTGGCCATCATCGACGCGGTGACGGCCAGGGACCCGAACGCGGCCGACCAGGCCGTCCGTGCCCATCTCACGAGTGTGATCACCGCGCTGCGGGAGTGATCCGCACCCGGCGGGAGGGGCTCCTGGAACCTGTCCAAGGAGGCTGGACGATGACCCGCCGGTACGACGAGGTCCGCTGCATGCTGATGCGCGGCGGCACCTCCAAGGGCGCCTATTTCCTCGCGGAGGACCTTCCCGCCGACCCCGTCGAACGGGACGGACTGCTGCTGCGCGTCATGGGCAGCCCCGACGCCCGGCAGATCGACGGGCTCGGCGGCGCCCACCCGCTGACCAGCAAGGTCGCCGTGGTCTCCCGGTCCGATGACCCGGCGGCGGACGTCGACTACCTGTTCCTCCAGGTGGCGGTGGACGCCGCGGAGGTCTCCGACCGCCAGAACTGCGGCAACCTGCTGGCCGGCGTCGGCCCCTTCGCCGTCGAGCGCGGCCTGGTCCCGGCGGGGGAGCGGGAGACCGCCGTGCGGATCCGCATGGTCAACAGCGGCGACCGCGCCGTCGCCGTGGTGCCGACCCCCGGCGGCCAGGTCGAGTACGCAGGGAGCGCCGAGATATCGGGCGTGCCGGGCTCCGCCGCACCCGTCGTCATCGACTTCCCGCCCGGGGCCGGCCCCCTGCTGCCCACCGGCAACGTCCGGGACGTCGTCGCCGGCATCGCGGTCACCTGCGTGGACAACGGCATGCCGACGGTGCTGATGGCCGCCGCGGACCTCGGGGTCACCGGCGACGAGAGCCCCGCCGAACTGGAGGCCGACGCGGAACTCGCCGCCCGCCTGCGGGAGATCCGGCAGGCCGCCGGACACCTGATGGGGCTGGGCGACGTCGCGCACACCACGGTGCCCAAGCTGACCCTGCTGGCACCGCCCCGCTCGGACGACGGCGCGGTGACCACCCGCACCTTCATACCGGTCCGCTGCCACACCTCCATCGGCGTCCTCGGCGCGGCCGGCGTCGCCGCCGGCATCCGGCTGGCCGGTTCGGTGGGCGAGGGCATCGCCCGACTTCCCGCCGAGGGGGACCGGATCCGTATCGAGCACCCCACCGGCTTCTTCGACCTCGAGGCCGCCGTCGACCCGGGCGCCGACGGCTCCCCGCCGGCCGCCCGCCGCACCGCGGTGGTCCGCACCGCCCGCAAGATCTTCGACGGCACGGTCTTCCCCCGTCCCGCCGGAACCGCCCCGACATCCGCACGTCACGCGTAAGGAGACGCCCATGACTCCGCCGCTGGGAGACATCGCCCACATCGGGCACGTCGAACTGCTCACCCCCGACGTCGACAACAGCGTCCGGTTCTTCACCGAGATCCTCGGCCTCACCGAGAACGGCCGCTCCGGTGACTCCGTCTACCTGCGCACCTTCGACGACTACGAACACCACAGCCTGGTGCTGACCGCCTCCGAGAAGCCCGGCGTCAGGCGTACCTCGCTGCGCGCCTCCAGCCAGGAGGCGCTCCTTCGCCGCGTCGCCGCGACCCAGGAGGCCGGCCTCGACGGCCGGTGGGCCGAGGACGAGCCCGGCATCGGCCCGATGTACCTCACCACCGACAGGGACGGCCACGAACTGGCCCTCTACTACGAGACCGAGTGGTACCAGGCGCCCCCGGAGCTGAGGCCGGGCCTCAAGAACCAGCCGCAGGCCAAGCCCCGGCAGGGCGTCGGCGTGCGGCGGCTGGACCACGTCAACTTCCTCGCCGAGGACGTCGCCGCCAACGCCGATTACGTCCAGCACGTGCTCGGCGCCCGGCCGACCGAGCAGATCCAGCTGAACGACGGCAGCGTCGGCGCCAAGTGGCTGACCTTCAACAACAAGTCCTACGACCTCGTCTACACCTCGGACTGGACGGGCTCCAACGGGCGGCTGCACCACATCGCCTTCGCGACCGACACCCGCGAGGACATCCTCCGGGCGGCCGACCTCTGCCTCGACAACGACGTGTTCATCGAGACCGGCCCGCACAAGCACGCCATCCAGCAGACGTTCTTCCTCTACGTCTACGAGCCCGGCGGCAACCGGATCGAACTGTGCAACCCGCTCACCCGGCTGGTCCTCGCGCCCGACTGGCCGCTCGTCACCTGGACCGAGGCGGAGCGCGCCAAGGGGCAGGCGTGGGGCCTGAAGACCATCGCGTCCTTCCACACCCACGGCACTCCGCCGGTGGAGTGACCCACGTTACAGACCGACCGGTCGGTGTCTATAAGAATCGCCGCATCGGAGAACGGCAGGGGGTGCGCCGCTGGTCCACAGACCGCCCTTGAAGAGGCTGGCCAGCGCCGCCACCCTGCTGTACTGGCTGGCGTCCTTCGGCGGCCTGGTCCTGCTCTACGGCGTCAGCAACTGGCTGCCCAGCATGATGCGCAGCGCCGGGTACGACCTCGGTCCCGCGCTCGCCTTCATGGTCGTCATCAACGTCGGCGGCATCGTCGGCCACCTGGCGGCCGGCAAGCTGGCCGACCGGTTCAGCGCCCCCCGCATCGTCACCCTCTGGTTCCTGATCACCGCGGTCACCGTCTTCCTGCTCGGCGTCCACATGCCGCTGCCGCTGACCTACCTGGTCGTCTTCCTGGCCGGCGCGTTCCTCTTCAGCGCCCAGTCGATGCTGTACGCCGCGGTCGCGGCCGGGTCCGACGACCGCAACCGGGCCACCGCCATGGGCTGGACCACGGGCATGGGCCGCTTCGGCGCGGTGCTCGGCCCCTGGATCGGCGGCCAGCTCGCCGCGGCCCACAACGAGACCCTGGGCTTCACGGTCTTCGCCGCGGCCGGCTTCGCCTCCATGGTCTTCATGCTGCTCAGCCAGGCCCCCGGCCTGCGTGCCCCGCGCAGGACCGCGGCGGGCGAGGAGGCGGCCCAGGAGCCGGTCTCCGCCTGACCGGCACGGTCCGGCGGCCCGCGTCCACCCCACCCGCGCCCGGATCCCCCGTCAGCGAGGGGACCGGGCACGGGCCTTGCCGCCGCACCGCCAACGGCGCCGGCCGCGACTGGCCGGAAAAAACCGGTTGTCCGCCCGGCTTCCCTGGGAGAGTCTGTGCCTGTCGCCGCCGGCACGGTGCCTCGTGCCGGCGCGACCCTCTCCTTCCGCCGTGCCCGCCCGCCCTCGCTGTGGCCGCCACGGTTTTCGGATGATCCTTCCCGCCCGCCCCGTCACCGGGCAGGATCTTCCTCGGCCCCCGATGACGCCCCCACCGGGTCGTCCCCCACCGGGCCCCGCAGAAAGGAGAGCCGATGCCCGAGGAAACGATCGGCGTCGTCGGCGCCGGCATCGTCGGCCTCGCCACCGCCCGTGAGATCGCCGTGCGCCGCCCCGGGACCCGTGTCGTGGTGCTGGAGAAGGAGCGCGAGGTCGCCGTCCACCAGACCGGCCACAACTCCGGAGTGGTGCACGCCGGGATCTACTACCGCCCCGGCAGCCTCAAGGCCACCCTCTGCACCCGCGGCGTGGCCCTGCTCCGCGAGTACTGCCGCGACCGCGGCCTGCCGTACGAGGAGTGCGGCAAGCTGGTCGTCGCCGTCACCCCCGACGAGATCCCGCGCCTGGAGGCGCTGCACGCCAACGCCCTGGAGAACCGGGTGCCCGGGGTACGGCGGATCGCCCGGGAGGAGATCCGCGAGATCGAGCCGCACGCGGCCGGACTCGCCGCCGTCCACTCCCCGCACACCGCCATCACCGACTACACCGCGATCGCCCGGTCCTTCGCACGGGACGTCGAGGCGGCCGGTGGCGAGATCCGCCTCGGCTTCCCCGTCGGACGGATCCGCAAGGCGGCCGACGGAAGCGTGGAGGTGATCTCCGGCGACGGGAAGTCGCTGGTCCACGCCGACCGGCTGGTCCTGTGCGCCGGGCTCCAGAGCGACCGGGTGGCACGGCTCGCCGGAGACGGGGCCGACCCGCGGATCGTGCCCTTCCGGGGCGAGTACATGACGATCCGGCCGGAGAAGGCCGGCCTGGTGCGCGGGCTGGTGTACCCGGTGCCCGACCCCCGATACCCGTTCCTCGGCGTGCACTTCACCCGCCGGGTCGACGGCAGCGTGGAGGTCGGCCCCAACGCCGTCCTCGCCTTCGCCCGCGAGGGCTACCGGCTCACCGACGTCGACCCGCGCGAACTCGCCCGTGTCGCCGCCTTCCCCGGCATCTGGCGCCTGGCCCGGCGGCACTGGCGCACCGGCGCCAGGGAGATGCGCGGATCGCTGTCCGTCGCCGCCTACATGAAGGCCGCCGAGGCGTACGTCCCCGCCGTCGGGGCGCGTGACGTGGTGCGGGCCGGAGCGGGCGTGCGCGCCCAGGCGCTGGGCCGCGACGGCTCCCTGGTCGACGACTTCGTCGTCCACCACCTCGGACCCGTCACCGCCGTGCGCAACGCCCCCTCGCCCGCCGCGACGTCGTCCATGGCCATCGCCGAGCACATCGCCGGGGCCGTCCTGGAGCGCAGCCCGTCCGCATGAGGGAGGGCGCCCGCCCCGCCCGGCCGGGGCGGGCACGTGCCCCGGCCGGCCGAGTAGCGCGGCCGCGTGGCCGGTCCGGCGGGGCGGGCGGGTGGCCCCCCGTCAGGCGGACGGGGCCACGGCCGCCCGCACGTCGCCGAGCACCGTCCACGCCGCGATGGGGCCGGCCGGGCCCTCCCAGGCCGAGCCGTCGACCACCGCCACCCGGTGCTCCTCGTCCGCCTCCGACAGCGGAGCGAGCCCCGGCCGCGTCCGAGCCGCTGCGTAGGTCTTCACCGCCTCCCCCCGGCCGGCGCCGCGCACCCCGAAGAACACCCAGTCGCCGGCCGCCCCGCTGCCCGGCGCCCGGTGCAGGCCCAACGACTCCAGCGTGGTGCGGACGTGGTCCCCGTCGGCCGTCCGCGCGAGCCGGCCGTCCGCCCAGCGGACCACGCCCACCGACCGCCCGGTCCCGGCGAGTTCCGGCTCCACCACCCGCGCGGTCTCGGCCAGTTCCGTGCCGTAGCGGCTCAGCACCTGCTGGGCCGCCGACGCCATGTTCAGGGCCTCCGCCGTCGCCGTGAAGGCGTTCTTCCAGCCGTACCCGCTGGTCGAGGTCACCACCGTGGGCGCCACGGCGTGCAGCGCGGCCAGGTCGTCGACCGCGCGCGTCGACTCGTCCACCAGGATCAGGTCCGGCTCCAGCGCCGCGAGCCGCTCGATCCGCACCCGCCCCTCCTCGGCCACCACACGGGCCGGCACCGCCCGGTCGGCCAGGTACGGCGGCGTCCGGTCGCCGTCCGCGGAGAAGACCGCCGTCCCGTACGGCTCCACACCGAGGGCGAGCGCGGCGTCCAGGGTCGAGCGGCTGAGCGTCACCACGCGCCGCGGGCTGAGCGGCACCTCCACCGACCGCCCGCGCGCGTCCACGATCCGGCGCGTGCCCACCGGCCCCGTCACCTCGCTGTCCTCCGCGCCGTCCGCGGGTCCGAGGTCCTCACCCGTACAGCCCGTGAGCAGCAACGCTCCCGAGACCGAGACGGCCACGGACAGGAGAACGGCCCGGCGCACGGCGGCCCCAGGGACCGACCGGTGACGGATGGACGGCATCGGCATGCAGGTGCTCCTCGCGAGGGATGTGACCGGAACGCTACCGGGAGCCGGGCGTCCGTTTCGAGACGGGGCGCCCCGACGGCCGCCCCGCCGCACGGCTCCGAGGGGGAGCGGAGCGGCGAAGTTCCCCCACACGTACCATCGGTCCCCGCATGGACACGATGACTCTCTGGAACATCACCCCCTGGGGCTTCGCCGCGCTGGCCGCCGCGACCCTGCTCGTCGGCTTCTCCAAGACCGCGGTCAGCGGCGCCAACACGGTCAGCCTCGCCATCTTCGCGGCGGTGCTCCCGGCCCGGGAATCGGTCGGCGTCCTGCTGCCGGTGCTGATCGCGGGAGACGTGCTCGCGGTGCTCACCTACCGGCGGCACGCCCACTGGCCCACCCTCTGGAGGCTCTTCCCCGCGGTCGGGGTGGGAGTCGTCCTCGGCACCTTCTTCCTGATGTGGGCCGACGACGGGGCGGTGCGGATCTCCATCGGCGTCACCCTGCTGCTGATGACCGGCATCACCCTCCACAGGACCCGCGCCGCGAACCGCCCCGAGGAGCCGGACGCGGTCGCCACCCGCGCCGGACGGGTCAAGGCCCGCTCCTACGGGGTGCTGGGCGGCTTCACCACCATGGTCGCCAACGCGGGCGGACCGGTGATGGCGATGTATCTCCTCTCCGCGGGCTTCCGGAAGTTCGGTTTCCTGGGCACCTCGGCGTTCTTCTTCCTCATCGTCAACGTCGCCAAGGTGCCGTTCAGCGTGGGGCTGGGCCTGATCGACGCCCGTGCGCTGCTCCTGGACGCCGCCCTGGTGCTGTTCGTCGTCCCCGGCGCCCTGCTGGGCAGGTGGGCGATCGACCGGATCAACCAGCGGCTCTTCGACCGGCTGGTGATCGCGGCGACGGTGCTGGGAGCGCTGCAACTGCTGCTGCGGTGACGCTCCTGGACCGCCCCGCATATTCGGTGGACGCCGCGCGCTCCACGCGGGAGGCTGCCGGGCGATGACGACACGAACCGACACCCCCACGGCCTGGGACGAGCGCACCCAGCTGACCACCTTCCTCGACTACGCCCGGGCCACCGCCCGCGCCAAGTGCGAGGGACTGACCGAGGACGACGCGGGCAAGGCCCCCCTGCCCGGATCGCCGCTGATGACGGTGAAGGGACTGATCTCCCACCTCCGGTGGGTCGAGCACTGGTGGCTCGACGTGGTGTTCCTCGACCATGAGCTGGAAGGGCCGCTGGCCGACGCCACCGACGAGGACCCGGACCCGGAGATGCGGCTCGCGGTGGACATCCCGCTGGCGCGGCTGCTCGCGGAGTACGAGGAGCAGAACGTGCGGCACCGCGAACTGGTCGCCGCGCACGGCCTGGACACCCGGGCGGCCCGGCCGCTGGGGAACGGCGACCACGCCGACCTGCGGTGGATCCTGCTCCACCTGATCGAGGAGACCTCGCGGCACAACGGCCACCTGGACGTGGTGCGGGAACTGCTCGACGGCACCACCGGCGTCTGACGGCCGGGGCGGCCCGGCGGGCCCGGGCCGCCCGGCGAGGTGCGGCGGCCGGGCCGACCGGGCCGCCCCTCAGGCGCCGCGCAGCCGTGGGGCCGAGGCCCGGGGGTCCAGCGGTTCCCCGGCCCCGTCGACCTCGGCCGCCAGCGCCCGTGCCCAGGCCACCACCGACGCCAGGTCCATGCCGTGGGCCCCGTGCCGCCCCGCCGCGCCGCACCAGGCCTCGACGTGCCCGGCACCGCGCCGCAGCAGCCGGGCCCCGCCGGTGAGGTTGCCGCGGGCCGCGTGGGTGAGGCCCACGGCCGTCTGGGCCAGGCCCCTCCACAGGTCGCGCTCGTCCTCGGGGCCCGACTTCCAGGCGTCCTCGAACACCTCGTGCGCGTGGAACGGGCGCCCCGCGTCCAGCAACGCCTGCGCCTGCGCCACCGTCTCCACGGGCGAGCGCACCACACCCTCGGGCTGGCGCTCCACCCCTGGCGCCCCGTACGGCAGCGGCCGCCCCAGGCCGTCCCGCGGCCGGGCGTTGCGCGCCCGCCCCTCGCCGTCCCGGTCCCGCCCGCCGCTCGGTCCCGCCCCGGCCACGCCGTCGCCGGCCGCACTGTCCTCGGATGCGCTCATCGGACCATTGTCCCGCCGTAGCCGGGGACCCTTCCGATCAGGCCTCCGACGTGCGGTAAAGTACTCCTCACGTGATCACGCGGCCCGGCCGCGGGGGAGCGTATCGGGACGTGGCGCAGCTTGGTAGCGCACTTGACTGGGGGTCAAGGGGTCGCAGGTTCAAATCCTGTCGTCCCGACTGAGGAAGTCGCAGCGGAAGGCCGCTCCGGAGAGATCCGGGGCGGCCTTCCGTCGTGTCCGGCGTCCCCCGTCCCGGGCCCCGGGGCGCCCACCGGCCGTGTGGCCGGCGGGCGGTTTCACGTTCTGATCGCCGGCCTGCCGCGAGCGCACCCGTGCTTTCGAAAGGCGAACACGAGGGGTTGACAGTGTCCATACACCGTGCGAACTATGGGAGCGCTCCCACAGGTATCGGATCCACCTCTTCACCTTCCCGTTCCCCCGCGAGCCGAGAGGCCGACCGGAAAGGATTCCGCCCCATGCTCCTCGCCAGGAGACCCCGACCCCGCCTGCGCGGCCCAGCCGTCGCGCTGGCCGCCTTATTGGCGTTACCCCTGACCATGACCAACCTGTCCGAGCCCGCCCACGCGGCCGCGGTGCAGTGCAGCGTCGACTACAAGACCAACGACTGGGGCTCCGGCTTCACCGCCGAGCTCACCCTGACCAACCGGGGCACCGAAGCCCTCGACGGCTGGAAGCTGACCTACGACTACGCCGGCAACCAGAAGCTGAGCAACGGCTGGAACGGCGTCTGGTCGCAGTCCGGCAAGACCGTCACCGTCACCAACACCAGCTGGAACAAGACGCTGGCGGCCGGCGCGGCCACCTCGGCCGGCGCCCAGTTCAGCTACAGCGGGACGAACGCGGCCCCCACCTCGTTCGCCGTCAACGGCACCGCCTGCACGGGCGCCCACCAGCCCCCGGTCGCCGTCCTGACCAGCCCGGCGCCCGGCGCGACGTACTCGGTGGGCACCGAGGTCCCGCTGGCCGCCACCGCGGCCGCCGCCGACAGTGCGACCATCAGCAAGGTCGAGTTCTACAGCGACACCGCTCTGCTCGGCACCGACACCACCTCGCCGTTCGAGCTGAAGACCTCCACCCTCGCGGCCGGCGACCACTCGCTCTACGCCCGCGCCTACGACTCGCTGGGCGCCACCGGTGAGTCCTCGCCGGTCGGCATCAAGATCGTCTCGGGCCCCTCCGTCACCGCCAGCCCGACCCAGCTGGGCGTCCGCCAGGGTACGAGCGCCACCTACGAGGTCAGCCTCTCCAAGCAGCCCTCGGCGAACGTCACGGTCACCACCGCCCGGGAGTCCGGCAACACGGGCCTCACGGTCAGCGGCGGGGCCAGCCTCACCTTCACCCCGCAGAACTGGAACGTCGCCCAGAAGGTGACCATCGCCGCGGCCGCCTCCGGCACCGGCTCCGCCGTCTTCGCGTCGTCCGCCAACGGACACACCGCGGCGAAGGTGACGGCCACCCAGCTCTCGGCCGGCGGCACCTACGACGCCAAGTTCCTCGAGCTGTACGGCAAGATCACCGACCCGGCCAACGGCTACTTCTCGCCCGAGGGCATCCCCTACCACTCGGTGGAGACGCTCATCGTCGAGGCGCCGGACCACGGTCACGAGACCACGTCGGAGGCCTACAGCTACCTGATCTGGCTCCAGGCCCAGTACGGCAGGGTCACCGGCGACTGGACCCGCTTCAACAAGGCGTGGGAGACCATGGAGAAATTCATGATCCCCACCAAGGCGGACCAGCCCACCAACTCGTACTACAAGCCCGGTGAGCCGGCCACCTACGCGCCCGAGCACGACCTGCCCTCGCAGTACCCGGCGAAGCTGGACTCGGCCGCCAAGTCCGGCGCCGACCCCATCGCGGCCGAGCTGAAGAGCGCGTACGGCACGGACGACGTCTACGCGATGCACTGGATCCAGGACGTCGACAACACCTACGGCTACGGCAACGAGCCCGGCAAGTGCAACGCCGGACCCACCGCCACCGGTCCGTCCTACATCAACACCTTCCAGCGCGGTCCGCAGGAGTCGGTCTGGGAGACCGTCACCCACCCGACCTGCGACAACTTCGCCTACGGTGGCAAGAACGGCTACCTCGACCTGTTCACCGGCGACTCCTCGTACGCCAAGCAGTGGAAGTTCACCAACGCCCCCGACGCGGACGCCCGCGCCGTGCAGGCGGCCTACTGGGCCGACGTCTGGGCCAAGGAGCAGGGCAAGGGCTCCGAGGTCTCCTCGACCGTCGGCAAGGCCGCCAAGATGGGTGACTACCTGCGCTACGCCCTCTTCGACAAGTACTTCAAGAAGGTCGGCGACTGCGTCGGGCCGACCACCTGCCCCGCGGGCAGCGGCAAGAACAGCGCCCACTACCTGCTCAGCTGGTACTTCGCCTGGGGCGGCGCCACCGACACCTCGGCGGGCTGGGCCTGGCGCATCGGCTCCAGCCACGCGCACGGCGGCTACCAGAACCCGATGGCGGCCTGGGCGCTCAGCAACTACGCCCCGCTCGCCCCGAAGTCCTCGACCGGCAAGTCCGACTGGTCCACCAGCCTGAAGCGCCAGATCGAGTTCTACACCTGGCTGCAGTCCAGCGAGGGAGCCATCGCGGGCGGCGCGACCAACAGCTGGCAGGGCCGCTACGCCCAGCCGCCGTCCGGTACGCCGACCTTCTACGGCATGTACTACGACGAGAAGCCGGTCTACCACGACCCGCCGTCCAACCAGTGGTTCGGTTTCCAGGCGTGGTCCATGGAGCGCGTCGCGGAGTACTACTACCAGACCGGTGACGCCAAGGCCGGTGCCGTGGTGAAGAAGTGGGTCGACTGGGCGGTCGGCAAGACCACGATCAACCCGGACGGCACCTTCCAGTTCCCCTCCACCCTCCAGTGGACGGGCGCCCCGGACACCTGGAACGCCACGTCGCCCGGCGCCAACAACAACCTCCACGTCACGGTGGCCGACTACACCAACGACGTGGGCGTGGCCGGCTCGTACGCCAAGGTCCTCACCTACTACGCCGCGAAGTCCGGTGACGCCAAGGCCAAGACGACCGCCAAGGCGCTGCTCGACGGCATGTGGGACCACCACCAGGACGGCCTGGGCGTCTCCGTCCCGGAGACCCGCGCCGACTACAACCGGTTCGACGACCCGGTCTACGTGCCCTCCGGCTGGACCGGCAAGATGCCCAACGGGGACACCGTCGACTCCTCGTCGACCTTCATCTCCATGCGCAGCTTCTACAAGAACGACCCGGCCTGGTCCAAGATCGAGGCCTACCTGAAGGGCGGCTCCGCGCCGGTCTTCACCTACCACCGGTTCTGGGCGCAGGCGGACATCGCCACCGCGCTCGGCGCCTACGGCGAACTGCTCGAGTGACACGCCGTAGCCGGTGAAGGGCTGCCCCGGGGCGACCGTCCGCCCCGGGGCAGCCCCCTGTGCGGGCGGCCTCGCGCCGCCTCACGCCCGGGTGGTCCGGGCACCGGCCGCCTCACGTGTGGCCGCAGGTGGCGAGGCTGCACCAGCGGCGGCGGCCCGTCCCGTCCAGGAAGAGCCATCCGCAGTCCGGTCCGGGGCAGCGGCGGACCGTCAGCCGCCGCGGCTCGGTGAGCAGATCCCCGGCGCTGCGGGCCACGGCGTGCAGCGGAAGCCGCAGACCGGCGGACGGAGGCAGGCGCCAGTCGGCGAGACCCCCCTCACCCCGCGTCAGGACGGCCAGGCCGGCCGCCTCCCGCGCGGCGTTCGCCACCGCCCGGAAGGCGGCGGCGTCCTCGGGATCGGTCAGGCAGGTGTACAGCCGCTCCCGGTACGCCCGGGCCTCGTCGAGGACGGCGGCAGCCTCCGCGGGCTCACGGGCGGCGCGGCCGAGCAGCCGGGCGACGTCGTGGTCGTCGGCCAGACCGAGATGGCCGACCCACACCGCCAGGGTGGAATAGCCGCGCAGCCAGTCCGAGCCGGGCAGCGGTGCGGACCGGCCCCAGCCGGCGAAGGTGTTGCAGAACTCCAGCGCGGGGTGACCGCCGGTGCTCCACGGCAGCCACTCCTGCCCGACCCGCACCGCGTACAGCGGCGCGGGCGGCCGGTCGAGGCGGGGGTCGTCGTCCAGGATCCGCCGGTGCAGCGTGGACAGGGCGGGCCCGGGGCCGACGCCCGGGCCGTCGGCCAGTTCCGCACGCGTCCCGTCGAAGAGCCGGAGGGCCTCGGCGCGGCGGCCGCAGCGGTACAGCGCGGTCATCTGCGCGACGACGAGCCGCTCCCGGCCCGGCACCTCACCGACCACGGGGGCGAGGTCGGCGACCACCCGCTCGTGCAGGCCCATGGTGAGCTGTGCCTCGGCGCGCTGTTCCAGAGCCGTCAGCCGCAGCTCACCGAGCCCGAGCGCCGTGTCGATCCGGTCGCGGAGCACGTCGTCGGCCACGTCGGCGAGGAGCGGACCCTTCCACAGGTCCAGCGCACGGTCGTGGAGGCGCACCCGTTCGGACGGATCACCGGCGGTGGCCGCACGGCCGACCAGGCCGGCGAAGTCCCGGGCGTCGACGGTGTGTCCGTCCCCCTCGAGCAGATAGCCGGAGTGACGCGTCAGGATCCGCAGCCCCCACGGCGCGAGACGGGCACGCAGCCGGCCGACGTAGGTGTGCAGGGTGGCACGCGGTGAGCGCGGGAGCGCATCGCTCCACAGCAGGCCGACGAGGCGGTCCGCCGGAACGGCCCGGTCCACGTGCAGCAGGAGGAGCGCCAGCAGGCACCGCTCCTGGCGGCGGCTGCTCACCGCCACCGGCCGGCCGTCGTGGCGGGCCTCGAACGGACCGAGCAGCTGGAACTCCATGACCGCGCACCCTACAACCGTCCCCCGCAGAGGGGGGAGGGCCGTGGTGAGGGAATGGTCAGCGGGCGGGGTGAGGCTGGCCGCGCACGTCCAGGACCGCCCTTCGACATCCCAGGAGCAACCATGCGACGCATGCTCGTCATGCTCGGCGCCCTCACCGTCACGCTGTCCGCGGCGGTGGTGCCGGCCTCCGCCGCGGACCGGGCCGGAGGATGGGAGCCCGCCCCCTCCGCCCCGTGGACCAGCCCCGCCGGCGCCCGTTGCGACTTCGCGGTGCGGGGCGAACCCGTGGTCGACGAGGTCGTCCGGCGGGTCCTGGAGACCCGCCCCGACGGTTCGGTGAAGCGCGCCGCCTACACGGGCGACCTGGTGGTGCGGGTCACCCACGAGGAGACCGGGAAGTCCTACGACGCGGACGCCGGCGGCAGCGCCCTGGTCGAGTACCGGGCAGACGGGTCGCAGCTGTGGGCCGTGCTCGGGCCGGTCCTGGTCGGCTTCGCGGAGAACGGCGGAACACTGGGGCGAGGGCTCTACATCGTCGACGGGGCGTACACGATGGACATCGCCTCCACCGGCCACAAGACCGTGACCGGGGCCCACGCCACGGTGGACGACCTCTGCGCGCGCATCGCCTGACCGCCGGGGCGCCCCTTCCCCACGAGGGGCGCGTCAGCGGCCGCGGCCGGTGTTGAGCCGGGCGGCCTGGCGCGTCAGGTGGTCGCGTTCGGCGGCCGAGGGCGCCTTGCGGGCCGCCTCGGCGTACAGCCGGGCCGCCGTGGACAGGTCGCCGTCGCGCTCGTGGAGGTGGGCGGCCACCGCGGTGTGGCGGGGGAGCGCGGGGTCGACGGCGGCGAGGGCCGCCAGACCGGCCCGCGGTCCGTCGGCCTCCCCGACGGCCACCGCGCGGTTGAGCCGCACCACCGGGTTGTCGGTCAGCCGCGCCAGTTCGTCGTACCACTCGACGATCTGAACCCAGTCGGTCTCCCGCGCGGTGGGCGCGTCGGCGTGCAGCGCCGCGACGGCGGCCTGGGCCTGGAACTCGCCCAGCCGGTCGCGGGCGAGCGCCGCCCGCAGGATCCCGATGCCCTCGGCGATCGCCGCGGTGTCCCACCGGCTCCTGTCCTGCTCGGCGAGCGGCACCAGACTGCCGTCCGGCGCCGTCCGGGAGGCTCGCCGGGCGTGATGGAGCAGCATCAGGGCCAGCAGTCCCGACACCTCCGGGTGGTCGACGACGGCCGCGAGCCGCCGGGTGAGCCGGATCGCCTCGGCGGCCAGGTCCACGTCGCCGGAGTAGCCCTCGTTGAAGACCAGGTAGAGGACGCGCAGCACGGTGGCGACGTCACCGGGCCGGTCGAGGCGCACCCCGGAGACCGTGCGCTTGGCCCGGCTGATGCGCTGCGCCATCGTCGCCTCGGGCACCAGGTACGCCCGGGCGATCTGGCGGGTGGTGAGCCCGCCGACCGCGCGCAGCGTGAGCGCGACGGCCGACGACGGCGTCAGCGAGGGATGGGCGCACAGGAAGTAGAGCCACAGCGTGTCGTCCACGTCCGGCACGGGCCCGGGCAGCGGCTCCTCCTCGGCCAGGCCCTCCCGCCGGCGGCGGGAGGCGTCGGCGCGCCAGGCGTCGAGGTACCGGTGCCACGCCACGGTGACCAGCCAGCCCTTCGGATCCCGCGGAGGGCCGGCCGGCCACGTACGGACCGCCTCCAGCAGCGCCTCCTGGACCGCGTCCTCGGCCGCCGCGAAGTCGGCTCCGCGGCGGACGAGGACGGCCAGCACACCCGGTGTGAGGCTGCGGACCAGCGCCTCGTCCACCGGCGCGGTCATTCGGTGACGGTGGGCGGGGCGCTGAGGAAGGGGCGCAGCTCCAGCCACTCGTGGATCGGCCGCCCGCCCGCCCCGGGCGCGGCCGACAGCTCACCGGCCAGCTCCAGGGCGCGGTCGTAGCTGTCGACGTCGATCACCATCCAGCCGGCGATGAGGTCCTTCGTCTCCGCGAACGGGCCGTCGGTGACCGGCGGGCGCCCCTCGCCGTCGTACCGCACGAACGTCCCCTCGGGAGCGAGGGCCTGACCGTCGACGAACTCGCCGGTCTCCTCCAGCCGGGCCGCGAAGTCGTTCATGTACGCGATGTGCGCCGAGATCTCCTTGGGCGTCCACCGGTCCATGGGCACGTCGTTCACCGCCGCCGGAGCGCCCCGGTAGTGCTTGAGAAGCAGGTACTTCGCCATGGTGTTCTCCCAGGTTCCGATGTGGCCCTCACGGGCACTTCACCCCGGGGACGGAGCCGGTCACGGGTTCTCGACATCGTCCCGGCGACATTCTTCCGGGATTTCCGGTCGCGTCGACCGGGCGGCGGGAGGCGCAGGCCGCACGGCGCGGCCCGCGGCCCTGCCGCGGCCCGGGGCCCGCCGGATCCCCGGCCCGCCGGATCCCCGGCCCCGGCCCCGCCGCGGCCCCCCACCCCGCCGCGGCCCCGGCCGGGCCGTGAGGGCCCGCGCCGCCAGCCGTTCGGATCAGTCCGGGGAGTCATGGACGGGGCCGGGCGGGAGACTCGGGGAGGAGACTGCCCGCCGCCCGTCCCGGAGGTCGCACCATGGTCCGCACCGTCGTCGCCGGACTCGACGGATCGCCCGAGAGCCGCGCCGCCGTCGACTGGGCCGCCCGCGAGGCACGGATGCGGTCGGTGCCGCTGAAGATCGTGCACGTCCACGAGCCCACCCCGCCACGGCTGGCACAGGCCCCGTTCCTCGCCGAGGAGACCCGGCAGGACTGGGGGCGCGAGGTTCCACCGCAGGTCGCCGACGCGGTGCGCCGCGAGCAGCCCGGCCTGGAGGTCACCATCGAGGGAGTCGAGGGCCGCGCCCCCGTCGTGCTCACCGAGCAGGCCGGCCAGGACGGCCTGCTCGTCCTCGGCTCCCGCGGACTCGGCGGGATCAGCGGCTTCATCGCGGGCTCCGTCGGCCTCGGCGTCATCGCCCACGCCGAGCACCCGGTGGTACTGGTCCGCGCGGGCGAGTCCGCCGTCGAGGAACACCTCGACGACCCGTCCGGCGGACGCAGCGACACCACGCCCTACCGGCCCGTCGTGGTCGGCGTCGACCCCGAGGACACCTCCGACGCGGTCCTCGAGTTCGCCTTCGAGTCGGCGGCCCGCCGCTCCGCCCCCCTGCGGGCCGTACAGGGCTACAGCCTGCCCGCCTTCTACGAATGGGCCGGATCCGTCGAGGGCGAGGCGTTCGGACGGATGCGACGGCAGCAGAGCGAACTGCTGGAACGCAAGCTCGCCCCCTGGCGGGCCGCCCACCCGCGGGTGGAGGTGATCCAGGAGTCCGAGCCCGGCAAGGGCTCCGTGCTGCTCGCCGACGCGTCCCGCAACGCCTCCCTGGTCGTCGTCGGCCACCGCCTGCGCAGACACACGCTCGGGCTGCGCATCGGTGCGGTCGCCCACGCCGTCCTGCACCACGCCGTCGCACCGGTGGCCGTGGTCCCCCATCCTTGACGACGCGCCCGCCGTCCCCGCACACCGGATCCGACCGACGACCGATGGAGTCGCCCGATGACCACGGCCCCGTACAAGGACGTCCTGCCCGAGGACGAACTGCGCACCCTGCTCGCGCACTGGCGGGCGGCCAACTACCTCTCGGCGGGGCAGATCTACCTGCTGGCCAACCCCCTGCTGACCGAGCCGCTGCGCCCCGAGCACATCAAGCCCCGGCTGCTGGGCCACTGGGGCACCTCCCCGGGCCTCAACCTGGTCTACACCCACATGAACCGGGTGATCCGCAAGCGGGACCTGGACGCGCTGGTGATCTGGGGGCCCGGACACGGCGGACCCTCGGTGGTCGCCAACTCCTGGCTGGAGGGCAGCTACAGCGAGACCTACCCCGACATCTCCCTGGACACCGACGGCATGGAGAGGCTGTTCCGGCAGTTCTCCTTCCCCGGCGGCGTGCCCAGCCACGTCGCCCCGGAGACGCCCGGATCCATCCACGAGGGCGGTGAACTCGGCTACTCGCTCGCCCACGCCTACGGCGCCGCCTTCGACAACCCCGGACTGCTCGTCGCCTGCGTCATCGGCGACGGCGAGGCGGAGACCGGCCCGCTCGCCGCCTCCTGGCACTCCAACAAGTTCCTCGACCCCGTCCACGACGGCGCCGTGCTCCCGATCCTGCACCTCAACGGCTACAAGATCGCCAACCCCACCGTCCTCTCCCGCCTCCCCGAGCACGAACTCGACGAGCTGCTGCGCGGCTACGGCCACGACCCCGTCCACGTCACCGGATCCGACCCCGAACAGGTCCACCGCGACATGGCGGCCGCCCTCGACCAGGTCCTCGACCGCATCGCGCTGATCCAGCGCACCGCCCGCCAGGAGGGCGTCACCGACCGCCCCCGCTGGCCCATGATCGTGCTGCGCACCCCCAAGGGGTGGACCGGCCCGTCCGAGGTCGACGGCGTCCCCGTCGAAGGGACCTGGCGCGCCCACCAGGTCCCGCTGTCCGGCGTACGCGACAACCCCGACCACCTGGTGCTCCTCGAACAGTGGCTGCGCTCCTACCGGCCCGAGGAACTCTTCGACGACACCGGCGCCCCCGTCGCCGACGTCCTGGCCTGCGTGCCCGAGGGCGCCAGGCGGCTCGGCGCCGGCCCGCACGCCAACGGCGGGCTGCTCACCCGCCAACTGCCCGTGCCGCCACTCGAGGACTTCGCCGTCCCCGTCGAGAGCCCCGGCTCGGGCCCCCACGAACCCACCCGGGTGCTCGGCGCCATGCTCGAACAGATCATGCTGAACACCGCCTCCCGGCGCGACTTCCGCCTCGTCGGCCCCGACGAGACCGACTCCAACCGCCTCTCCGCCGTCTTCGGCGCCACCGGCAAGGCGTGGCAGGGCGACACCCTCCCCGTCGACGTCAACCTCGACCGGCACGGCCGCGTCCTGGAGATCCTCTCCGAGCACCTGTGCCAGGGATGGCTGGAGGGCTACAACCTCACCGGGCGGCACGGCCTGTTCTCCTGCTACGAGGCGTTCGTCCACATCGTCGACTCGATGGTCAACCAGCACATCAAGTGGCTGAAGACCGCCCGCTCCCTTCCCTGGCGGGCGCCCGTCCCCTCCCTCAACTACCTGCTGACCTCGCACGTCTGGCGACAGGACCACAACGGCTTCTCCCACCAGGACCCCGGGTTCGTCGACCACGTCCTCAACAAGAGCCCCGAAGTGGTCCGCGTCTACCTGCCCCCGGACGCCAACACCCTGCTGTCGGTGGCCGACCACGCGCTCCGCAGCAAGGACTACGTCAACGTCATCGTGGCCGGCAAGCAGCCCTGCTTCGACTGGCTCACCATGGACGAGGCCAAGGTGCACTGCGCCCGCGGAGCCGGCATCTGGGAATGGGCCGGCACCGAACAGGGCCGCGAACCCGACGTGGTCCTCGCCTGCGCCGGCGACGTGCCCACCCAGGAGGTGCTGGCCGCCGCCAAGCTGCTGCGGAGGCACCTGCCGGACCTCGCCGTCCGGGTCGTCAACGTCGTCGACATGACGCGGCTGCTGCCCAAGGAGGAGCACCCGCACGGGCTCTCCGAGGCCGAGTTCCACGGCCTGTTCACCTCGGACAAGCCGGTGATCTTCGCCTACCACGGCTACCCGTGGCTGATCCACCGGCTGGCCTACCGCCGTGCCGGACACGTCAACATGCACGTCCGCGGCTACAAGGAGGCCGGAACCACCACCACGCCGTTCGACATGGTCGTGCAGAACGACCTCGACCGGTACCGCCTGGTGATGGACGTCATCGACCGGGTACCCGGCCTCGCCGTGCGGGCCGCCGCCGTGCGCCAGGGCATGGAGGACGTCAGGGCACGTCACCACGAGCACATCCGTGCCACCGGCATGGACATGCCGGAGGTCGCGGACTGGGCCTGGAACGACTGACCGGCCGCCCGCCCACCGCACCACACGTACCGAGGAGGCGCCATGGGCGAGTGGACCTGGGAGTACGAGGGCTACGACCCGGCACAGGAGAAGCTGCGCGAGTCCCTGTGCACCCTCGGCAACGGATACCTCGCCACCCGGGGCGCCGTCCCCGAGTGCGCCCGGGACCGGGTCCACTACCCCGGAACCTACGCGGCCGGCTGCTACAACCGCCTCGTCTCCGACGTGGCGGGACGGCACGTCGACAACGAGGACGTCGTCAACCTGCCCAACTGGCTGCCGCTGCGCTTCCGCACCGGCACCGGCCACTGGTTCACCCCCGACACCCACACCGTCGAGGAGTACCGGCAGAGCCTCGACCTGCGCCGCGGCATCCTGGAGCGCACCCTGCGCTACCTGGACGCCGACGGCCGGGCCGTCCGGGTCCGCCAGCTCCGCGTCGTGCACATGGCCGACCCGCACCTGGCCCTGCTGCGCACCGAGCTCACCCCCGAGGGCTGGTCGGGGGCGCTGGAGATCGAGTCCGCGCTCGACGCCGGCGTCACCAACGGCAACGTCGACCGCTACAAGGACCTCGCCTCCCAGCACCTCACCCACGTCCAGCCCGGCGTCACCGAGGAGGGCGTGGCCTGGGTGCGGTGCCGCACCACCACCTCGGACATCCGCATCGCGCTGGCCGCCCGCACCGAGGCCGACGCCCCGGCGGAGATCGTCACCGAGCTGGGGGACACCTCCGTGGCCCGGCTGCTGCGCGTCTCCGTCGCCGACGGCCACACCGTCACCGTCGACAAGACCGTCGCCCTCCACACCTCGCGCGACCCCGCCATCAGCGACCCGGTGCACGCCGCCCTCGACCGCGTCGGACGGGCCGGCGGCTTCGAGACGCTGCTGGAGTCCCACTTCGCCGCCTGGGAACAGCTGTGGCGCGGCGCGGAGCTCGACGTCGCCGGCGAGGCCGGACCGGTCCTGCGGGTCCACCTCTTCCACCTTCTCCAGGTCCTGTCCCCGCACACCGCCGAACTCGACGTCGGCGTGCCCGCGCGCGGTCTGCACGGCGAGGCGTACCGCGGCCACGTCTTCTGGGACGAGCTGTTCGTGCTGCCCTTCCTCAACCTGCACTTCCCCGAGGTCTCCCGGGCCCTGCTCACCTACCGCCACCGCCGCCTGGAACGCGCCCGCTTCAACGCCACCGACGCCGGGTACCGCGGCGCCCTGTACCCGTGGCAGAGCGGCAGCGACGGCCGGGAGGAGACCCAGCGGCTCCACCTCAACCCGCGCTCCGGCCGCTGGCTGCCCGACCACAGCCACCTCCAGTACCACGTCGGCTCCGCCATCGCCTACAACGTCTGGCGCTACGCCGAGGCCACCGGCGACACCGGCTTCCTGCACGGCAAGGGCGCCGACATGCTGCTCCAGATCGCGCGGTTCTGGGCCGACTACGCCACCTACGACAAGGAACTGGAGCGCTACCGCATCCGCGGAGTGGTCGGCCCGGACGAGTACCACGAGGCCTACCCCGGCGCCACCCGCCCCGGGCTCGACGACAACGCCTACACCAACGTCGCCGCCTCCTGGGTCATCGCCCGCGCCCTCGACGTCCTCGGCGAACTCCCCGAACCGCTGCGCCGCGACATCACCGAACGCACCGGCGTCGACGACGCCGAACTGGAGCACTGGGACGACGTCTCCCGCCGGCTGCACGTGCCCTTCCACTCCGGGGTCATCAGCCAGTTCTCCGGCTACGGGGAACTCGAGGAACTCGACTGGCGCGGCTACCGCGCCCAGTACGGCGACATCCGGCGGCTCGACCGGATCCTCGAGGCGGAGGGCGACACCGTCAACCGTTACCAGGCCTCCAAGCAGGCCGACGTCCTGATGCTCGGCTACCTCTTCACGCCGGGCGAGCTGCGCGCCCAGTTCCAGCGGCTCGGCCACGACCTCGACGACGAGACCTGGCTGCGCACCGTCGACCACTACCTGGCCCGCACCAGCCACGGCTCGACGCTCAGCAGCCTGGTCCACGGCTGGGTGCTCGCCCGCGCCCGGCGCGCCCAGGCGTGGGAGTTCGTCCAGGAGGCGCTGGCCGGCGACATCGCCGACGTCCAGGGCGGCACCACGGGGGAGGGCATCCACCTGGGCGCCATGGCCGGCACCCTCGACATGGTCCAGCGGTGCCTGCCGGGCCTGGAGACCCGGTCGGGGGCCCTGCGGTTCGACCCCGTGCCGCTGCCGCAGATGTCGCGGTACCGGTTCTGCCTGCGGTACCGGGGGCACTGGGGGGTCAGGATCCGGCTGCGCCAGGACCAGCTGGAGATCTCCGTCGCCGCGGCCGCGGAGGAACCGGTCACCGTGCACCTGGGGGAGTGGACCGAGTCGCTCGCCCCCGGCGAGACCCGCACGGTCTCCCTGCGGGAGTCCGAGGTGCCCGTACCCGGGTGAGCGCCTGGTCACCACCACACCCGCACATACGGTAAGCTTGATCCGCACGATCACGCAGGGCAACCACGCGGTGGGGCCCCTGCGCATCGGGACGTGGCGCAGCTTGGTAGCGCACTTGACTGGGGGTCAAGGGGTCGCAGGTTCAAATCCTGTCGTCCCGACTTTACGAAGTCGCAGATGCAGGGGCCATTTCGGAGGAGATCCGAAATGGCCCCATAGCTGTTCGGTGATCCCCGCCACAAGCAACAGCCGGAATCGGACATCGGCTCACGGGCCTGCGAAGCACCCCAAGACGGTCGCCTGGTCGAAGCGCCGCACCTTCACGTCCTTCCTCGCGATCGTCCAGAAGACGTCACCGCCGATGCGGAGGTTACCGAAGTCCAGGGCACCGCCATACCATTGAGCGAGAAGCGCCCAGTCGTCGGGACGAGGCCGCGCCCACGGGCTCGCCCGCCTGCCCTCCGGCTTCCCTGCCCTCCGTGCCGCCATGGCGGCGGACGCGGTGATGGGGTCGTCCTCGCCGTAGGCGTCCCTGGAGTATCCGTCGATCTGCAGGTGCGTCTCGTCGCGATCGTGCCCGTCCTCGTGCAGCACGTCCGACCAGGCCTGGCGCAGTTCCTTGGCGTGCGGGTGCTCGACGGGGTCGACAAGCACCTCGTTGTCCGGCAGGGAGAGGTCGTACTTCAGTCGTAGCTCTGCCCGGTCATGGCCGTCGCCCCCGGGGCGTTCATCGAGGGGCGTGCCGGCGGGGACGTACATCACCCGGCCGGAAGCGCCAAGGTCGTCGGGATGGAGTCGGGCGAAGAAGAGGAGCCGGCCGTCGGGGGGCAGTGCCAGAGTCGTCGCGTCGTCGGGCAGCGCGGCGAGGTCCAGCATCGCGATCAGGCGCAGTCCTGCCGGGAGCTGGGGAGCGTCGGCGGGGAGCAGGTCGGGCCCGCCGAAGTGGCCCACGACCGGCCCGTCGACGGTGGACGCCAGGGTGGCGCAGGGGCGGGCGGCCTCGAGCCACCTCTCCACCTCCGCCGACGGGACGCCGCCCGCGAGCGCCTCCTCACGGAACCGGTTCATCCTGTCGAGCATCTCGGGTCTCATGCGGTGAACATAGTGGGGGCGGGTACCGGCCCATGGGCCGGGCCGAGAGGGCCCCGATGGATCGGGCAGCTCGAAGTCGCCGCTGCTGATCGTTTCGTGTCATCTCGCCGAGGCCGCGCCGCCCGTGCGACTGCCTCGGGGGAGCGTCCGCGGTGGCACCCGGACATTGCAGCCCTGTGAAACCGGCGGAAGCGCGTTGACGCGTCGCCCTCCCTCTTCCCATGCTCGGGAGGAGCACGCGGCCTCGACCCGGCGGCCTGGGCGGAGGTGCCGCGGCGACCCTGCTCGAGGCCGCCACCCCCCCCCCGGAGGGCAACCGTGAAATTCCTCCTTCTCCCGCATCTGCCCCGCCAGGACAAGCCCGACGAGCTCCAGATCAAGGAACTCGTCGACGGCGCCGTACTCGCGGAGGAATGGGGATTCGACGCCTACGGCATCGGTGAGCGCCACGACCGCCCCGCCGTCTCGTCCGCGCCGCCCGTCCTGCTGGCCCACATCGCCGCGCTGACCTCCAGGATCCGCCTCTTCACCGCGGTCACCACGCTCGGCATGCTCGACCCGCTGCGGGCCTTCGAGGACTACTCCACCCTCGACAACCTGTCCGGCGGCCGCCTCGAGCTCATCATCGGCAAGGGCGCCTATCCCCGCTCGGCCAAGCTGTTCGGTGTCACCCCCGACAACCAGTGGGGCCTTCTCCAGGAGAACTACGAGGTGTTCCGCCGCCTGTGGGAGGAGGACAACGTCACCTGGAAGGGGTCCCGGGGCCGCTCGCTCGACGCGGTCGAGGCACTGCCCCGACCGCTGCAGAGCAGGCTGCGGATCTGGCACGGAAGCGGCAGCAGCCCTTCCTCGGCGGACTTCGCCGCCCGCCACGGTGATCCGATCTTCTCCTCGAACGGCAGCGGTCCCGTCGACCGGTACGCAAACCTCATGGACCACTACCGGTCCCGGTTCGCGGCGTACGGCCACGACCCCGCGCAGGCCCTGGTCGGCTCCGGCACCGCCGGCTACTTCGGCGCGCGCACCTCGCAGGAGGCCGTGGCCAAGTACCGGCCAGTCTTCGAGGCGCGACTCGCCGTCAACCGGACCTTCGACGGCGGCTCCATCCGGTACGACACGGTGGAGGACTGGATCGCGGGCAGCTCCGTCCTCGTGGGCAGCCCACAGCAGATCATCGAGAAGGTGCTCGCCCAGCACCAGCGTCTCGGGCACGAGTTGCTGCACATCCACGTCGACGGCGAGATCCTCGCCGCAGCCGACCACACGGCCACCCTGGAACTGTTCTTCTCCGAGATCGCCCCGGTGCTCCGCCGCGAACTGCCCAGCCGTTCGCTCGAACCGGCGGTGCGGCCGCAATCGGCCAACCAGGCTCTGTCTTAAGGCCATTGACCCGGCGCGCGACCGCTCCGTAGCATGGCGCACGGCATTGAGCGTCAGCGTCAAGCCCTGGCTCGCTGACCGGCAACCCTTCCACGCGACGGGGTGCTCCAGGTGAAAGCCCGGCGGGACCGACGACGGTTCCCGCAAGCGCGTGGCCCCGGTACGAGGGGCCGGAGACGGGAGGACCAGCATGTGCCACGGTGGTGACCTGGCTGCCTCCCGCACTCTTTCGTGCACTGCCTCCTGCACCGGTTCCGGTGCGGACGCCACGGCGTTCTCCCGCCTCGCACGGCGACGTCACATCGATCTGAAGCGCTCGACGAGCTGTCTCTGTCACGCCTGACAGCCCGTCACGCCTGTCGCGCGTAAGGCCTGACCGTACGTCACGCCCGGCCCACCCGCGTAGGTGACGTCCGGCGATCCCGGCCGGCTCGCCGGTCGTCGTCCCGTCACCGGCGCCGTCCCGCGCGTTTCCTCTCCGCCACCGTCCGCGGTGTCGTTCCCTTCCCAGCCCCTGTCTGCAGAGCGCTCCCCGCTGCCGGTGCCGACCTCCGGCCGGGGCCGCACGCCCGTGCGCGGTCGTGCGCGCTGAAACGAGTAGGAGTAACAGCAGTGACAGCACGTGCGAATGTCAGAGCTTCTCGATGGGCGCCCATGGCGGCCCTGCTGGCCGGCGGTGTTCTGCTGACCGCCTGCGGCTCGGGCGGCGACGGTCCTGGCGGGGGAGGCGGCCGGGCGAAGTCCGGAGGCACCTTGACCTTCGCGGTCGGCTCGGACGCGGGTTGCGTGGACCCTCACCAGGTCGGCAGCAACGACACCATCTACTCGCTCCGCCAGGTCGTGGACTCCCTGACCGACCAGGACCCGAAGACGGGCAAGATCGTCCCCTGGCTGGCCAAGAGCTGGGACATCAACGCCGACGCGACGGAGTTCACCTTCCATCTGCGTCCGGGTGTCACCTTCAGCGACGGGTCCGAGCTGACCGCGCAGGTGGTCAAGGACAACTTCGACGCGGTGCCGGAACTCGGCGCGCTGGGCACCCTCGCCCAGGGCTATCTGAGCGGTGTGAAGAGCACCCGCGTGGTCGACCCCCTCACCGTCAAGGTGACGTTCGAGAAGCCCAACGCCCAGTTCATCCAGGCCACGTCGACGCACTCGCTGGGCATCGAGTCGTCGGCGAGCGTCAGGAGGACGCCGCAGCAGAAGTGCAGCGAAGGCGTGATCGGGTCCGGCCCGTTCGTACTGAAGCAGTACGTGCAGAACCAGTCGATCACGCTGGCCAAGCGCACCGGGTACGACTGGGGCTCCTCGCTGTGGTCGAAGCAGGGCGAGGCGTACCTCGACAAGCTGGTGTTCAAGGTCGTGCCCGAGGCGGGTGTCCGCACCGGCAGCCTCCAGTCCGGACAGGTGGACGCGATCAGCAGCGTCGCCAAGGCCGACGAGGCCGCGCTCAAGGGCGGGCAGGCCACCCTGCAGAGCCGGGCCAACCCCGGCGTGGTGTTCGGGCTGGGAATCAACAACGCGCTGCCCGTCCTGAAGGACACGAAGGTGCGACAGGCGCTCGTGTCCGCCCTCGACCGGCAGCAGATCGCCGACACCGTGTACCCGAGCGGGACCCGGCCAGCGACCAGCGTCCTGTCCCACACCACGCCCGTCCACACGGACCTCTCCCCGGACCTCGCCCACGACGCGGCCAAGGCGAAGTCCCTGCTGGACGCCGCCGGCTGGAAGGCGGGCGGCGACGGCATCCGCGCCAAGGACGGCAAGAAGCTGAGGCTGGCCATCAGCTGGTTCCCCAACGCGGCCACCAACCAGCCCACGTTGGAACTGGTCCAGCAGCAGCTCAAGGCCGTCGGGATCGACGTGGTGCTCAAGCAGCTCCAGGTCAGCCAGTTCACCGCGACGCTCCAGGAGGGTCAGTTCGACCTGATCTGGGGGAACGTGACCCGGGCCGATCCGGACATCCTGCGCAACTCCTTCTCGACCGAGCTGGCCAACGTCTACCAGCTGCCGCCCAGTCCCCTGGACGACGTGCTGGCCCGGCAGGCGGCGGCCACGGACGTCGCCGAGCGTCGGCAACTGGTCGGCGAGGCGCAGAAGTTGCTCGTGCGCAACGCGTACTACGTGCCGGTGGTCGAGCTCCAGACCCAGCTGGGCGTGTCGACGAAGGTGCACGACCTCGACTTCGACTCGGGCAGCCGCATCCACCTGCACGACACCTGGATCGGCTGACGCGTGGGCCGCTACGTGCTCAAACGGCTGGCGCAGGCGGTCGGGGTGCTGTGGGCCGCGTACACCGTGTCCTTCCTGGTGCTGGACTTCCTGCCGGGTGACCCGGTCACCGCGATGGCCGGTGCCGGCATGGACTCGGGACAGGTCGACCCCGCCCAGGTCGAGGCGCTGCGGCACGAGTACGGCTTCGACAAGCCGGTGCTGGCGCAGTACGCCGACTACCTCGGCCGGGCGGTGCGGGGCGACTTCGGTGACGCGGTCTCCACGGGCCGCCCGGTGACCGCCACCCTGGGCGACGCGTTGCCGCAGACACTGCAGCTGACGGTCACCGCGCTGCTGCTCGCCGTGGTGCTCGGCGGTGGCCTCGCGGTGGTGGCGACGTACACCGCCCGGCGATGGCTGCGGCAGCTACTGCTGTCGCTGCCACCGCTCGGGGTGTCGGTCCCGACGTTCTGGGTGGGGCTGCTCCTGGTCGACGCTTTCTCCTTCCGGCTGCACTGGTTCCCGGCGTTCGGCAACGACGGGCCGCGTGGCCTGGTCCTGCCGGCGCTGACGCTGGCGGTCCCCACCGGCGCGCTGGTCGCCCAGGTCCTGGCCAAGAGCCTGCTCACGGCGCTGGACCAGGCCTATGTGGAGACCGCCCGGGCCAAGGGCGCCGGCCGCTGGCGGATCCATCTGCGGCACGCGCTGCGCAACGCGTCGCTGCCCGCGCTGACCGTCGTCGGCCTGCTGGTCGGACAACTGGTCGCCGGGTCGGTGGTCGTCGAGACCGTCTTCTCCCGGGACGGCCTCGGCCGGGTGACCGCGGCCGCGGTCACCTCCCAGGACATTCCGGTCGTCCAGGGGGTGGTGGTGTTCGGCGCGCTGATCTTCGTGGCGGCCAACCTCCTCGTCGACCTCGTCTATCCGCTGCTGGACCCGCGGATCGTGGTGGCTTCGGGCCGGAGGGCGAGCACCGTATGAGCCAGAGTCTTCTCGACGACCAGACCGAGGCCGCACCGGCACGGACGGCCGCACCGGAGCCGGCCGCGGGCCAAGAACGCCGCGACAGAACCCGCCGCACGCTGCGGTTCCTGCTGCGCCGCCCCGGTCTGCTGCTGTCCGTCGCGGTCGTCGTACTGGTGGTGCTGGCGTCCTTCCGGCCGGGCCTGTTCGCCTCGCAGGATCCCCTGAAGGGAGTGCCGTCCCAGAACTTCCGACCCCCGAGCGGCAGCCACTGGTTCGGCACGGACGAGCTGGGACGCGATCTCTTCTCCCGAGTGGTCCACGGCGCCCAGCTGTCGCTCAAGGCCACGCTGATCGCGGTCCTGGTCGCGTTCGTGGTGGGCGGTCTGCTCGGGCTGCTCGCCGGGTTCGTGGGCCGCTGGGTCGACGACGTGCTGATGCGCTTCGTCGACGTCCTCCTCGCCATCCCCGCACTGTTCCTGTCGCTCGCCCTCGTCACCGCCCTCGGGTACGGGACGGTGAAGGTGGCGGTCGCGGTGGGCATCGCCAGCGTCGCGTCCTTCGCCCGGGTGGCGCGGGCGGAGGTCCTACGGGTACGGCAGGCGCTCTACGTCGAGGCGTCCCGTTCCTGCGGGGTCCGCTGGTACTCGGTGCTGCGCCGGCACGTGCTGCCCAACGCGGCCGGCCCGGTGATCGTCCTGGCCACCCTGGACTTCGGCGCCTCGGTCCTGGCCGTGTCGGCGCTGAGCTTCCTCGGCTACGGCGCGCCGCCCCCGGCCCCGGAATGGGGCACGTTGATCTCCGACGGCCGCAACTACCTGGCCAACGCCTGGTGGCTGACCGCCCTGCCCGGACTGGTGATCGCCGCGACCGTGCTGGCCGCCAACCGCATCGCGCGGGCACTCGACGGCGAATGGTCCCGGCAGCGATGACGGACAAGCGTGAGGACGGTGAGGGCCGCCATGGCCGCGAGCGCGGGGAGAACGGTGACGACATGACCGCACCACTGCTGGAGATACGCCGACTGTCCGTGTCGTACCGCGTCCGGGGCGAGACCCTTCAGGCCGTGCGGGGCGTGGACCTCGACGTATGGCCCGGGCAGGTGACCGCCGTGGTGGGCGAGTCGGGCTCCGGCAAGAGCACCACCGCGCACGCCGTCACCCGGCTGCTGGCGGCGAACGGCAGGATCGACGCGGGCACGATCCGCTTCGGCCGGCACGACCTCGCCACGCTGTCGGAGGCGGAACTGCGCACCGTGCGCGGCGCGCGGATCGGACTCGTCCCGCAGGATCCGACGGTCTCGCTCAATCCGGTCAAGCGGATCGGTGAGCAGGTCGCGGAGGTCCTGCGGATCCATGGCCTGGCCACCCGCCGATCGGCCGCCGTCGAGGCGGTCGCCGTGCTGGACCGGGCCGGACTGCCCGACGCGGCCCTCACGGCGCGGCAGTATCCGCACGAACTGTCCGGCGGCATGCGGCAACGGGCACTGATCGCCGTCGCCATCGCCGCGAAGCCTCAGCTGATCATCGCCGACGAGCCGACCAGTGCGCTCGACGTCACCGTGCAGCGGGTGATCCTGGACCATCTCCAGAGCCTCACCGAGGAGTTGGGCACCGCGATCCTGCTGGTGACCCACGACCTCGGGGTCGCCGCCGACAGGGCCCAGCGGCTGGTGGTCATGTCGGGGGGCGAGGTCGTGGAGGCGGGCGGGACCCGGGCGGTCCTGACCGACCCGCAGCACGCCTACACCCGGCGACTGCTGGCCGCAGCCCCCAGCCTGACCTCGGTCCGCCACCGCACCCCGGTCGCCGCGGCGGCCCCGGTCTCCGCGGCCCCGGTCTCCGCGACCCCGTCCTCCTCGGCCGCCTCCGCGGCCTTTGCGGAGGATGTCCCCTTGGTCGAAGCGCGCCACCTGGTCAAGGAGTTCAGGCTTCCGCGTTCCGGGGGCGAGACCCGCACCCTGCGCGCGGTCGACGACGTCGGCCTCGTCCTGCGGCGCGGGCGGACCCTCGCCCTGGTCGGGGAGTCGGGTTCGGGCAAGTCCACCACCGCCCGACTGGTGCTCGGCCTCGCCCGTCCGACCTCCGGGCAGGTCCTGTTCGACGGCACGGACGTCACCACCGCCAAGGGCGCGCAGCTCAGACGGCTGCGCCGACGCGCCCAGATCGTCTACCAGAACCCGTACGCCTCGCTCGACCCGCGCTTCTCCATCGGCGACGTGATCAGCGAGCCCCTGCGGGCCTTCAAGGTCGGCGACCGCGCCTCCCGGCTCGCCCGTGTCCGTGACCTCCTGGACCGGGTCGCCCTGTCCGCGGCCACGCTGGAGCGCCGCCCGGCCGAGTTGTCGGGCGGACAGCGGCAGCGCGTGGCCATCGCCCGTGCCCTCGCGCTCTCACCCGACCTGGTGGTGTGCGACGAACCCGTCTCCGCGCTCGACGTGTCGGTGCAGGCCCAAGTGCTCGAGCTGCTGGAGGAGTTGCAGCGGGACACCGGGGTGGCGTACCTGTTCATCTCGCACGACCTGGCCGTCGTGCGCCGGATCGCGCACCAGGTCGCCGTCATGCGGGCCGGCCGGGTCGTGGAGACGGGGCCGCCCGAGGACCTGTTCGCCACGCCCCGCCACGCGTACACCCGCGAGCTGCTCGCGGCGATCCCCGGGGGGCGTCTGACCGGAGCGGCCGCCTCGCGCCGCTGACGCGTTCCACCGGGGACGTCCGGAAGGAGAGGGAGGCCCGCGGAAGACCGACGGTTCCTGGCGCGGCATGAAGGCCAGGGACCGTCGGGCCTGCGAGGTCAGGCTTCCCGGATGTCCGGCAGCGGCGGCAGGTCCAGGTGCTCGCGGAGCGTGGTGCCCTGGTACTCGGTCCGGTAGACGCCCCGCTCCTGGAGTTCGGGCACCAGCTTGTCGACGATGTCCGTGACGGAGCCGGGCAGCAGGTGCGGGACGATGTTGAAGCCGTCCACGGCCCGGCTGCGGACGTAGTGCGTCCGTCGGCGATCGCGCCGGGCGTCCCGACGAAGGACGGATGACCGGGCGCCACCTCCAGTACCAGGTCCCGTACGGACCAGCCGCGTTCGGCTGCCTGGTCGCGCCACTTCCGGATCAGGGCGAGCTTCCCGGACCGCCGTTCGACCGGGATCGTCCCCCGGGACGGGTCGAGTTCCTCCTCGCCGGGATCGATGTCCGGCAGCGGGCCGTCCGGGTCGTAGGCGGACAGATCCGTGCCCCAGTACTGCTCGAGGAACGCGATGGCGCGGGGGCCGTTGACCTGTTCGCCGCGGACCCAGCGCGCCTTCTCCTCGGCCTCGGCCGCGGTGTCCGCGAGGACGACCTCCGCCCCGGGCAGGATCCGCAGCGAGTCGGGGCTCCGGCCGTGCCGGGCGAGCCGGTCGCGCAGGTCGGCCGCGTACGCCACGGCCTTCGCGTACTCGGTGTTGGCCGAGAACACGACGTCGGCGTGGCGGGCGGCGAGTTCACGCCCGCCGTCGGAGTCCCCGGCCTGGAACAGCACCGGACGGCCCTGCCGGCTGCCCGGCACGGTGGCGGTGGCCCGCAGCCGTACCAGGCCGGTGTCCCGCTCCACCGCGCCGGCGGGACCGGAGAGGGGCCCCGCCGCATCGCTGCCCTGCCGGGCGCCGTCGGGCGGCCAGGACGCCCACAACTCCTTCGCCGCCTCGACGAACTGGCCCGCGCGTTCGTAGCGGCGCTCGTGCGCGAGCCAGCCACCGTGCCGGAAGTTGGCTCCCGTCCAGGCGTTGTCGGTGGTGACGATGTTCCAGCCGGCCCGCCCCTCGGACAGCAGGTCCAGGCTCGCCAGCCGACGGGCCAGATCGGCGGGGTAGTTGTACGTCGTGTTCTGGGTGGCCACCAGGCCGATGCGCCCGGTCACGGCGGCGAGCGCGGACAGCTGCGTGATGGCGTCGGGGCGTCCGGCCACGTCGAGGTCGAAGACCTGGCCCCGGTTCTCCCTGACGCGCAGCCCCTCGCCGAGGAAGAACGCGTCGAACAGGCCGCGCTCGAGGACCTGGGCGATCTCGACGAAGGTCTCGATCGCCGTGTGCGACGGCGCGTCCGGGTCGCTCCAGATCAGCTGCTGGCCGACACCGGCGAAGAACAGGCCCAGGTGCAGCTGCGGCCGGGGATCGTGTGCGGTCATGGCTGTCCCTCTCAGACGTTCACGGCCGCCGCGGCGGCGAACCGGTTGACGGGGCGGGGAAGGCCGAGGGTCGCGCGCAGGGTGGCGGCAGGCCGTGGCGCGCGCCGCAGACCCGCGGCCGTCAGCTCGGGCAGGACCCGCCCGGCCAGGACCGGCAGGTCGACGGCGAGGACGGCGGGGTGCAGCCTGACCCCGTCCACCGCGTCGGCCAGCCGGGTCAGCAGCGACACCAGGGAGCGCGGGGAGCCGACGTGCCGCAGCCTGCCGGAGTCCGGCCAGGGGGCCCACCCGTCCAGCTCGGCGAGCCGGGCGGCAGCGGGAACCTCGACGCCCCGGCCTCCGCGTCCAGGACCACCTCGAGCTCCGCGAACACCAAGGGCGGGCCGTCCGTGGGACTGGATCCGCCGCCGGACGCGGCGGCGGTGGCGGCGGCCTCGACGGCGGCGGCCCTGACGGCGCCCGCACGTGCCGCGACCGCGTCGACGTCGTGCCCGCCGACCAGGACCACGTCGGCGCGCGCCGCGACATCCAGCTCCTGAGGAGCCAGGACGACGAGCTGGCCCTGAGGCGGACGCGGCGTGATCAGCGGGCCCTTGACCGTGAAGGAGGGACCCTCGAAGTCGATGTGATGCACCTTGCGCCGGTCCAGGAAGCGGCCGGTCGCCGCGTCCCGGATGACGGCGTCGTCCTCCCACGTGTCCCACAGGGCGCGGGCGGCGTCGATGACGTCGGCGGCCTCGCGCAGCAGCGCGGGGGAGGGGAGCGGGTTCCGGCCGACGGTGGCGAGATCGCCCTCGTCGGCGGTCGCCCCGACCACCCAGCCGGCCCGGCCGTGCGAGGCGTGGTCCAGGGATGCCAGCTGGGTGGCGAGATGGAACGGTTCCGTGGTCGTCACCTGGAGGGTGGGCGCGAGACCGATCCGGTCGGTCAGCCGCGAGACGTACGCGGCCCGGGTCCCGGCCTCCAGCCTGCCGACCGTCTCGGGCCCGGATGCCGGCGGCCGGGGCGCGTCCGCGAGGGTGACGAGGTCGAAGCCGGCGTCCTGGGCCGCGGCGACCACCTCCCGCAGCGTTCCCGGCGCCGTGAGGGCGGCGGGCGGGCGGCCCGAGCGGCGCCATGCGGCGGGGTGCGCGCCCGCGCCGTCGGCCTCCAGGGCCAGCCGCAGGCGGGAGGGCGGGGTGGTGCGGGTCCGGTGATCAGTCATGGGAGCGTCCTCTGCTCGAAGGGGGAGCGGGGTGCGACGGGTCGCGGCGCTGCGCCGGCCTCCGCCCGGACGAAGGCGCCGGCGACCGTGTTCGTCGTCATGAGGGTCCGCGCCGCCGACCGACGGTGATCGATGCGTCAGGCCCGGGCCGGCACGGCGGCACGGCCGGGCAGCGTGAGCCCGAGGTTCTCCCGCAACGTGGCCCCGCGGTAGTCGGTTCCGACGATCTTGCGCCTGCGCAGCTCGTGCAGCAGGCCGTTGACGACGAAGTCGTGCTGACGCGGGTCCGCGAGGCCGTTGACCAGGATCGCGTCCAGGACACCCGCCCGGAAGCGCTCCTGCACGGTGTCGGCGATCTGCTCGGGCGTCCCGGCCACAGCCCAGTGCCCGGTGTCCTGGGCGGCTATGACGAGTTCCCGCAGGGTGTGGCCGGAGCGCGCGTAACCGCTGAAGATGCCGACCCGGCCCCGGCGACGGTTGACCGAGGTGATGTCGGGCAGCAGGCTCTCCGGCAGCGGCCGGTCGAGAGGGAGTTCCGTCAGGTCGACACCGCCGCCGAGCATGTCCGCGACCTGGGCACGACCGCGTTCGAAGTCGATCGACTCGCGCCTCTCGCGCACCAGCCGGCGGGCCTCCTCCTCACTGGCGCCGTAGGTGGCGTGCAGGGAGGACAGGATGAGCGGCAGCCCGTCGCCCCGTCCGAACCGCCGTGCCTCGGCACGTATCCTCGCCGTGAAGTCCGCCGCGATGTCCAAGGTGGGCAGCGAGGTGAAGACGATCTCGGCGTACCGGGCGCCGAGTGCCCGGCCCGCCTCGGACTGCCCGGCCTGGATCTGCACCGGCCGCCCCTGCGGCAACGGCGGGATGTTGAGCGGTCCGGCCACCTCGAAGAACCGGCCGCAATGGCCGATCCGGTGCACGCGGTCACGGTCCAGCACCGCCCTGCCGTCCGCGCCGACGCTCAGGGCACCGGGCTCCCAGCTGTCCCACAGCGCGTTGACCACCTCCAGCGTCTCCGCGGCACGCGCGTAACGCTCCTCGGGGCTCGGCAGCACGCCGCCGAAGTTCTCCTCGCCGACCGCCGAGGTCACCAGGTTCCAGGCGGCCCGCCCGTTGCTGACATGGTCGAGCGTCCCGAACAGCCGGGCCAGGTTGAAGGGGTGGTGGAAGGTGGTCGAGACCGTGGCGACCAGACCGATCCGCGACGTGACCTGGCTGAGCGCGGAGACGAACACCAGCGGTTCCTGAGACCCGATGCTGCCCTGCGCGTCGAAGCTCAGCAGGTCGGCGGTGAACAGCGCGTCGATCCGCGCGGCCTCCGCGAGCCTCGCCACCTCCACGGCCTGGTCCAGGGTCGACCGGGTGGGATCGACCGCCAGGTCGTAGATCGCCGAGGTGTCACCGGCTCCGGTCACGGTCTTCAGAGTCCTGGGCTGCGTACTCACAGGGCGTCCCATCTCGCCGGCCGTCAGCTGAACGCCGGCCGACACGGTTTCGGAGGTGAAGGAGAGGTCCGCGGCGGTGTCCGGTGCTTGGCGCCCACCGCCGGGACGTGCCGGCAGGCGACACTGCGGAGCGGGCCTGGACCGGGCCGGACACGGCACCTGGAAGATGCCACGCAGCGACGATGCGCCGGGGGCGGTCAGCCGGGCAAGGAAGTCGGCAACACGTCACAGACACGACATGAAACGCCCGCGCTCGCAGCACTGCGGAAACAGGGGCGCATTGCTGAAGCGGGGCCGGAGACACCGGGAAGCCCCGCGAGGGGCTCCCGGCACCTCCGCCACCGGTGATCCCGGCGTCACCCGCGCACGGCGGCCCCGCGGAGCGGGATCACGCCGCTCGCTCGTGAGGGATCTTCTCGCCGGCCTCGATCGCGACCGGGAGCCGGTTGCCGGCGGGTGGCAACGGGCAGGTCGCGAAGTCCGTGTAGGCGCACGGCAGGTTGGCCGCGCGGTTGAAGTCCAGCACCACCCTTCCGTCCGGGTCCGGCGCGTCGACGCGCAGCGACCTGACGGCCGCGTACGTGGTCAGGCCCGAAGTCGCGTCGTCGAACAGCACCAGGAGGCTGCCGGGGGAGCCCCCGTCGAACGCCGTCACACTCAACTCTCGGCCGTCGAGGGCGAACTCGATGCGTCCCGGCGCGTCGTACACGTGCTGCAGCCCCTCGACGGCCGCGCCCACGGTCGTCGGCCGCGGCTCGGCGAAGGGCGTGTAGCGGCCGGTGAGCACCCAGCGCGGGTCCGGCGCGTACGCGGGCGTCCCCGAGAACGAGGTGCGCAGCGGATGTCCGGGGTGGCGCGGCCGGACCAGGTCCTGGCCACCGCGCCTGGCGACCTCGATCACCGCGTCCTTCCAGACGGCGTTCACGCCGCCGCGTTCCGGAAGCACCCCGAAGGAATGCCGGCCACGCACCGCCGTGCCGTCGACGACGAGTTCCTCACCGTCGTCGAGCACGACGGTGACGCCGTCCTCGCCCGTCGACCAGGTGCCGGGAGCGTCCGGGAAACGCTGCGGGTCGACGGTCAGCCAGTGCTGCCCGGTGATGGCGAGAAATCCGTGGGCGTCGGCGAGGGTGGCCTCCTGCCGGCGGTGCCACGCCTCCCACTCCGCGGTGAACGCGGCGAGGGCCGCCACGTCTGCCGGGCCGGCGGCGGAATCCTGGACGGTCATGTGTGCTCCTCCTGGCGGTACCTGCGGTCTTCTCGGTCCTCGCGTTCCTCTCGGCCCCCGCGGTCCGTGGGCGACGGCGCGGCTGTGCGCCGGAGGTCCCTTCCGGCGGTCATCCGTCCTGCCCGGTGCGTAGCGGATCGCCCCAGCTCCCCGCGAAGAACGTCTCCGCGAGGGGACGCCGCTCGCGGGTGGCGGTCTCTCGGACCCGCAGCTCCTCCGGGAGCAGATCCGCCGGAGCCAGGGCGCCGACCGCCGTGACGGACAACGGCCGGTAGTCGTCGGGGATGTTCAGCGCCGTGCTCAGCGCCGCCGGGTCGAAGCCGCCCATCTGGTGGGCGTGCAGCCCCAACGCCGTGCTCTGCACGGCGAGTTGCGCCACGGCCAGTGCGGTGTCGTACGACGGGTCGTGGTGCGGAGTGCCGTCCTCGCGCAGTTCCGCCGCCACGGCGGCCAACAGCAGCGAACTCCGGTCCGCCCAGGACTGGTTGCCGGGCCTCAGGGCTCCGAGAATCCGCTGGTACGTGCTGTCGCCGCGCCGGCCGACCAGGAAGCGCCAGGGCTGAGAGTTGCCGGCGGACGGGGCCCAGCGGGCCGCTTCGAGGAGCGTGAGCAGTTCCTCGTCGCCGATGGTGTGCGTGGCGTCGAAGGAGCGCGGGCTCCAGCGCCCGGCCAGCAACGGGTGCACGGAGACGGCCTGTTCCGTCAGGGGAAGGGACATACGTCTGATGCCTTGCCTTTCGTCGCCCGGCCGGCGCGGCGACCGCGGCACAGCCGCCGACCGCAAGGGTGTACGACTGGGTGCGGCCTGAACGGGTCGGGCCGGAGGTGGGATCACGAGCGTGACAGCAAGAAGGCCGCGAAGGGCGGCGGGACGCGCGGGCGCGGTGAGCGCCGTCGGTCAGCGTCCGGCGGAACAGGACATGGTGGTCACGCGCACGAAGTCCACGTGGCGGCGACACACGAGCATGCTCATGCGCGCAGCAAAGCACACCGCGGGCGACCGGCGCCAGTGGCCCCCCGGCCCCGTGCCCAGTGGCCCCCGGCCCCGGCCCCGCGCCCGCCGGGCCGCGCGGGTCCGTCCCCCGGCACGGCGCTCGGCGAGAAGGCCGCCGCGCCGCGCCCGGCCGTCCGCAGGATGCCGGCCGGCCGAGCCGGTGCGTGTCCGCCCGCCGTGGCCGACCGGGGCCGATGCCCTCGCACCCGGATCCGCCGGGCGGTACCGGGCGGCCCCCGGCGTGAACCGGCCACCCCGTCCCACGGCGTCTGTCGTACGACTGACACGAGTTCGTCACACGTGACGAGGAATTCCCCTGTGCGCGCGGCGAGTTGGCCATGGCATGACCGTTGGAGTGACACTCGATCCCGCCGCGACCACGATCGACGACACGGTGCGGCTCGCCCGGGAGGCCCACGAAGTGGGCCTGCGTTCGGTGTGGTTCGGGCAGGCAGCCGGCCATGACTCGCCCTCGCTCGCCGCGATCGTCGGCCGCGAGGTGCCCGGACTGCACGTCGGGACCGCCGCGATCCCCATCTTCGGACGCCATCCCCTGCTGGTCGCCGGCCAGGCCCGAACGGCGCAGGCAGCCACCGGGGGCCGGTACCACCTGGGGCTCGCCCTCGGCGCACCGAAGTTGATCGAGGCCGGTTTCGGCATCCGCTACGAGCGCCCCATCGCGCTCCTGCGTGAATTCCTCACCGCCTTGCGCCAGTTGACCCAGGACGGCAGTGCCGACTTCCACGGCGAACTGCTGACCGCCACCACGCCGCGCCCGGCGGCGGTGCCGGGGGCCGAGCCGCCCGTGCCGCTCCTGGTCGCCGCCATGGCTCCGCAGTCGCTGCGCGCCAGTGGCGAACTCGCCGACGGGATCATCCCGTTGCTGGCCGGACCGCGCGCGCTCGCCGAGCACATCGTGCCGGCCGTCACCGCGGCGGCCGAGGCCGCCGGAAGGCCGGCACCCCGGATCGTGGCCTGCCTGCCCGGCGTGGTGACCGCCGACGTCGAGGCCGTGCGGGAGAACGCGGTCCGTACCCTCGCCTTCTACGAGTCGATCCCCTCCTACCAGCGGGTCATCGGGCTCTCCGGCGCCACCAGGGCCGCCGACCTGGCGGCCGTCGGGGACGAGGAGACCCTCGCCGCGGAGGTGCGACGGTACCGGGAGGCGGGTGCCACGGAGGTCGTCGTCACCGCGACCGACCTGGGCGACGAGGCCGACCGGCGCCGCACCTGGAAACTGCTCGGGGAGCTGGCGGACGACTGAGCCGACCGCGACCCGTCCGGAAACGCGCCCTCGTGATGCTCGACCGCCGGCTCGACGCGGCGCGGTTGACGGATCGCCGGCCGTACTGCTCAATGGGTCCCATGCCAGCCGGGAAGCGCCTCGTTACGCGCGGCCACATCGACCTCTGCCGGGTGTGGTCGGCAGCGTGTCGCGCCTGATCCGGTAACGAGCCGTTCGACCGGCCGTTCTCCTCCTGCGGCGACACCGCCCACGGGCCGGACGGCGTCCGCGTCACCGGGCGACGCCGGACAGGCCGCCGCAGCTTCCGGCCGGGCCATGCCCCGGCCGCATCACCCAGCACACCTCACTCTCCCCGGGTGATCGCCGCCCCGCTCACGGAGGGCCTCCGTGTCATGCCCGCGGACGACCTTCTCCTTCGAGACATGAGAAAGGCTCACTCGCCATGAGGAGGTCGCCGAGCGCGACGCCGAGCGGCGGCCTCGTGGCCCGGAGAACCTCGACCCGATCCTCGCGGCGGTGCGTGATGCGTGACCTCCGCCGCACGGCCGCCGGGTCCGGCCGCCGGACCGTCGTGCGGATGCCGGACTCCGATCCACCGATCGGGCCGTCCCCCGGACAGGAAGGACCACAAGTGCCGTGAAGTTCCTCGCCATCACCTTGATCGTGCACGCCCCGGGCCCGGTGACCGGCGTCAAGAAGCCGACCACCGAGCGCTTCCGGGAGGTGATCGACAACGCGCGGCTCGCCGAGGAGCTGGGCTTCGACGGCTTCGGCGTGGGCGAACGCCACGAGCGGCCGTTCATCTCCTCCTCGCCCCCGGTCGTCCTGAGCCACATCGCGGCGCTCACCTCGCGCATCCGGCTGTTCACAGCCGTCACCACGCTCAGCCTGCTCGACCCGGTGCGTGCCTACGAGGACTACGCCACCTTGGACCACCTGTCCGGCGGACGGCTCGAGTTGATCATCGGCAAGGGCAACGGCACCGCCCAGCGGGAGCTGTTCCACGTCACTCCCGAGGACCAGTGGGAGCGCAACGCGGAGAGCTACGAGGTCTTCCGGCGGATCTGGCGGCAGGACAAGGTGACCGCCGGGACGCACTTCCGCCCGGAACTCAGGGACGCCGAAGTGTGGCCCCGGCCCCTCCAGCAGCCGATCCGCGTCTGGCACGGAAGCGCCACCAGCCGTGAGTCGGTCGACCTCGCCGCCCGACACGGCGACCCGCTGCTCTCGGCCAACGTCACCAACCCCATCGAGCCGTACGCCGAATTGATCAGCTACTACCGGGAGCGCTGGCAGCACCACGGCCACGACCCGGCGCGCATCGCGGTCGGCGCCGGCTCGGCGGGCTTCCTGGTCGCCCGGACCTCGCAGGAGGCCCTCGGCGCGTACCGCCCGGTGTTCGAAGGCCATCTCGCCCTGCAACGACGCCTCGGCGTGGAACCGGTGTTCCCCACCCTCGAGGACTTCGTGGAGCGCAGTTCGGCACTGGTCGGCAGCCCCCAGCAGGTCATCGAGAAGGTGCACCGCTACCACGAGCGCCTCGGGCACACGGTGCTGCACCTGCACGCGGACGCCGGCGGGCTCGACGGGAAGACGCACCGGTCCTCGCTGGAGCGCTTCCAGTCCGAGGTGGCTCCCGTGCTGCGGCACGAGATTCCCGACCCGCCCTTCTGGGGGCCGGTGCTCGCCTGAGCGCCCGCCCTCGTCCGCCGACCACCGAGGAGACCTGCCATGTCCCGCATCCCGCTCGGCGTCCTGGACCTCGTCCCGATCCCCTCCGGGGCCACGGCGCCGCAGGCGCTGCGCGACTCCATCGACCTGGCCCGGCGCACCGAGCAGTTCGGCTACGCCCGTTACTGGTTCGCCGAGCACCACCTCAACCCCGGTGTCGCCGGCACCTCGCCCGCCGTGGTCCTGGCCCTGACCGCCTCCGCCACCTCGCGGATCCGCCTCGGCTCCGGTGCCGTCCAGCTGGGTCACCGCACCGCGCTGTCCACGGTCGAGGAGTTCGGGCTCATCGACGCGCTCCACCCCGGCCGGCTCGACCTCGGCCTGGGGCGCTCCGGAGGCCGCCCGCCCGGTCCGCCGGCGGACCCGCCGCCCGGCACCGCCCCGGTCGTCGACGGCCGTGCCCCGGGCGGGCTGCTGATCCCACCGCGGTTCTCCTCCCGGAACCTCGCCGGCTCGCCGAGGTTCGCCCTGCAGCGCGCACTGCTTCAGCAGCCGGGCGCGCGATCGCAGGACTACGCCGAACAGATCGGCGACATCCTCGCCCTGCTCGCGGGCACCTACCGTTCGCCCGAGGGCATCGAGGCACACGCCGTCCCGGGCGAGGGAGCCGACGTCGAGGTGTGGATCCTCGGCAGCAGCGGAGGCGAGAGCGCGCAGGTGGCGGGCGGCAACGGACTGCGTTTCGCGGCCAATTACCACGTCAGCCCCGGCACCGTCCTCGAGGCGGTGGCCGGTTACCGGGCCGCGTTCAAAGCGTCCGGCGTACTCGAGCGGCCCTATGTCAGCGTCTCGGCCGACGTCGTCGTCGCCGGGGACGACGGCACCGCACGAGAGCTCGCCACCGGCTACGGCCTGTGGGTGCGCGGCATCCGCAGGGCGGAGGGTGCCATCGAGTTCCCCACACCGCAGGAGGCCCGCGCGCACGACTGGAGCGACGAGGACCGGGCCCTGGTCGCGGACCGCGTGGACACCCGGTTCGTCGGCTCCCCGCGGCGGGTCGCCGACCAGCTGGAGCAGCTCCAGGAGGCCACCGGCGCCGACGAGCTGCTGATCACCACCATCACCCATGACCACGCCGACCGGGTCCGTTCCTACGAGCTGCTCGCCGAGGAGTGGCGCCGCCGCTGAGCCCGCGGGACGAACCCGGGCGGTGCGGGCGGTGCCGGCAGCCCGGCCGGGCAAGGGTCCGCCGGGCGGCCCCGGGGCCGGGCCGGGGTCCCTTCGAGGACCCCGCGGGTGTGCGGTAAAGTGCTGTTCGCGCGATCACGCGGTACCTCCACGGGGGGCCACGGACAGCGCATCGGGACGTGGCGCAGCTTGGTAGCGCACTTGACTGGGGGTCAAGGGGTCGCAGGTTCAAATCCTGTCGTCCCGACTGAGAAGTCGCAGGTCAGGGCCGGTTTCGGAGAGATCCGAAACCGGCCCTGACCCGTTCGCGCCGTCGGCCGGCCGGTCGGTCCCGGTGTCCGTGCCGGCCCTGGACGGCCCGTTTTGCGCCGGAGTCGTCCGGTCGCTCTCCGTCACGGCTGCCGGAAGACACGGATCTTCGACTGGCCGTGCGGGAGGCGTTCCCAGTCGTCCATGAATCCGGCCCTCAGCCCGTGCCTCCCGGCGAGGGCGAGCAGCGTCTCCGTGCGGTAGTAGAAGTCCTCCCGCAGCACCTGGTGCTCCTTCCCCTCGGTGCGGTCGAAGGTGAAGTCGAACCAGCCGCCGGGGGCGAGCACCCGGCCGACGTTGGCCAGGCACTCCTCGACGACCGGCAGCGGCGAGTGCGAGAAGACGCTGTGCGCGTGCACCACGTCGAAGTGACTGTCGGGCAGGAAGCGGAGCGTCAGGTCCCGCACCGGGGTCAGGACCGGGAGCCGGTCCCGCAGGTCCATGCGGACGATCGTCTCCTGGGCGGCGAACAGGATGTCGGGGGAGATGTCGATGCCGTAGTAGTGCCCGGGATCCAGGTGCCGGACGAAGCGCCAGCCGCCCCGCAGATTGCCGCAGCCGATGTCGAGCATCCGGTGCTCCGGCCGCAGCCCGTGACCGACGAGGTAGTCGAACTGCAGGGCTCCCAGCGCCATCCAGCGCTCCCGGCTGCCGCTGCCCACCGCCGCGTCGGGGCCGGCCCGGGTGTCGGACCGCATGACGGCCCGGTAGTACGAGACGTGGTCCGGTGACGTGCGGCGCAGCCACAGGTCACGGGCGGCCCGGGAGAGGTGGCGCGGCACCCGGTCGGGGTGCCGCAGCGCGTAGCCGATGCGGTGGCCGAGGGAGGCACGGTTGACGCTGAGCTTCTTCTCCGGCATGGCCCCTCTCTACCGTGCGGACCGGCGGCCCGCCCCGCCCCGCGCGCCCGATTCGCCCGTTCGGCCGCCGCCCCTCGCCGGGACGGCGGCCCGGACGCCGGGGCCGGGCCGCCGTCCCGGCAACCGGGGTCCGGCCGCGGGCCCGGCAACCGGGGTCCGGCGGCGGGCCCGGCCACCGGGTTCCCGCCGCCGGCCCGACCCCGGTGGCCGCCCTCGCGTGAGGTCAGTCGGCGGGCAGGGTGACGCGCTCCGGAATGGCGTCGTAGGCGCTCTCGTCGAGGCGGTCCACCGAGCCGTCCGCGACGGCGTCGACCAGCCCGCCCAGGCCGGTCTCGATCTGCTTGGCGAGCATGCCGTTGCGCTTCATCCCGTCGTACTGGGTCTGCGACGACGTCTCGAACAGCACCACCGCGGAGCCCCGCAGCTGGTACGAGCCCAGCGCGGTGCCGGGGAGGTTGGTGTCCTGCGGGTAGAGGGTGAGGTGACCGAAGCCGGAGTCGCCACGCGACTGCAGCGCCTGGTGGACCGCCACGTTCGCCCGCTTCGAGGCGTCCAGGTCGAACTTGGGCCAGTCGCCGAACTCCGACGGGTCGTCGATGAACTTGGCCGATATCGACAGCGGCGACATGTTCTCCAGGTCGTCGGTCGCGTAGCAGGGCCACTGGTTGTGCAGGTCGACGAAGTAGTCGACGGTTCCGAACTCCGCCTCCAGCGCCCTGTAGACGTCGCGGGAGGTCCGCGCCTCGGGGGTGATGTACCAGCCCGTGTCCGCGCTGTCGCCCGGGAAGTCCTGCGCGGCGGGGACGTAGTCCAGGTCGGGGTTGAAGTCGCGGTTGACGTCGAAGCCGCCGACGCGGGCGTTGTAGTTCCAGGCCGGCGCGACCCCGGCGAGCTGCGGGAAGTCCGCGACGGCATCGTCCCAGGTCATCGCGTTCTGCCGCCGGTCGAGCTCGCCGCCGTCCACGTTCAGGCGCGGGACGACCACGACGGTGACCTGCTCCCGCAGCTCGCGGGCCGCCGGGGTGTTCGCGCCCCACCGCTTGAGCAGCTCCAGGGCGGCCTCGGTGCCGTGCATCTCGTTGCCGTGGATCTGGGTCTGCACGAACACCACCTTGTCGCCCTCGCCGACGCGGGCGGTGTGGATCGCCCTGCCCTGCTGGGAGTGACCGGCCACCTCGACGTCGACGACGCCGCCGGTGCTCGCCTCCAACTGCTCGAGGGCGCGGGTCAGCTGCGCGTGGTCGACGAAACCGTTGCTTCCGGAGCCGCCGGCCTCGGTACCGCAGTGGGAGGTGGGCGGGATCGCCGCCGCGGTGGTGGCGGTCGCGGTGACGGCCGCGGTACCGAGCCCGGCGGTCAACGCCATGCCGGCCAGCCCCGCGATCCAACGGCGCACGGACATACCTACTCCTCAGGTGTTGCGGACAACTTCCCAGGTGTGGTGCGTGATCACCATAGGAGCCCGTGGTGCCGCTGTGAACATGGTGGATACAAGGAATTGGCCCGGCGGTCACCGCGTCCTCGTGGCGAGGAGCCGGCACGGACCGCGGCGACGCGGTGGCGCGGGCGAACGGCGAAGGGCCGCCTCCGCGACGCGTCAGGCGTCGCGGAGGCGGCCCCGGGGTCCGGCCGCCGGTACCTCAGGCGTCCTGCCCGCCGGCCCGTCCCGCCTGCTGCACGACCTCGAACGACCACAGCGTGGACCCGCTCGCGGCCGGCTTCGGCCGCTCGCCGCCCTCGGCCTGGCCGCCGCCCTGGTGGGCGGCCTTCATCGGGCCCTCCATCCAGGCCTGGAACGACTCGTCGTCACGCCAGCGGGTGTAGACGAGGTAGTTGTCGGTGCCCTCCACGGGGCGGAGCAGCTCGAACCACTCGAACCCGTCGGAGTTCTCCACGGCGTGCGCCCGAGAGGCGAAGCGCTTCTCCAGCACCTCCCGCTGCTCGCTCGGCACATTGAGTACGTTGATCTTCACGACGCTCATGCCCTCATCCTGCCGCACCGCCTCGGCGGTTCCGCAACCGGCTCGCGTGCCGGCCGCCGAGCGGCTCCCGGGCCGGGCCGCCTCGCGGCGCCGGAGGTCCGGCCCGGGACGGTCCGTCGCGCGAGGAGGGTCGCAGTCGGCCCCCGTTTCGGGCAAGGTGAACATCCGGGGCGGAAGTTCCGGTGGGTGCGCCGGGCCCGCCCCCGGGCGGGAGGGCGCATGGCCGAGCCGGTCAGGGGCTGGATATGGAGCCACAACCTGCTGCCTTTCCTCCAGTTGCTCTCCCATTACGCCGGCTACGCCTTCGACGGCACGGACTGGCTGACCGTCGAGGCGGGCGTCGACGGCACCGACGACGAACGCGCGGACGGCTGGTACTCCTACCCGCTCGTCGGAACCCGTGCCGCACCGGAGGTCGCGCTCGCCCGCGCCGCGGGGACCGACGTGCTGATGGTCACCGTCACCGGGCTCGCCGACGCCGAACTGCGGCTGCGCGCGGACACGTTGATCTCCGCCTTCGCGAGCATGTGACGCGACGTGCCGCCTATGCTCGCCGGATGCTGACGACGAGCGGGCGGACCGACGCCCAGGTGGCCGTCGCCGCCGCGCGTGCGGGGGCCTCGGTGGTGCGCGAGATGTACGGCGGCTCTCCGGAACGGTTCGACAAGGGCGCCGGGGACTTCGCCACCGCGGCCGACCTGGCCGCCGAGCAGGCCATCCTGGACGTCCTGCGGACCCTGCGCCCCGACGACGCGGTGACGGGGGAGGAGAGCGGCGCCACCGGGGCGGCGGAGGCCGGCCGCAGGTGGCTCGTCGACCCCCTCTGCGGCACCCTGAACTACGCGGTGCACAACATGCTCGTCGGCGTGAACGTCGCGCTGCGCGGAGGCGGCCGGGTGGTCGCCGCCGCCACGGCGGACCCCTTCGCCGACGAGGTGTACTGGACCGACACCGACCGCGCGCGGCTCCTCGCCCGGGACGGCGCGGAGACCCGGCTGACGCCCTCACCCGGCTCCCACCTCGTCGACCTCAACCTCGACCCGCCCTTCCCCAACGCCCCCGGCTTCCTGGCCGCCCGCCTGCTCGCCGACCCCGCCTTCACCGCCCGCTTCCGGCCCCGGGTCGTCTCCACCACCCTGGCCGTCGCGTGGGTCGCCGCGGGCCGCCGGGCCGCGTACGTCACCGACGGAGACCTGCGCGACAGCGTGCACTTCCCGGCCGGAATCGCCCTGTGCGAAGCCGCCGGATGCGTGGTCACCGGACTCGACGGCGAGCCCCCGTACACCGGCGCCAACGGCCTGATCGCCGCGGCGGACCACGAGACCCACGCCGCTCTGCTGGCCATGGCGCGCAGCCGGGCCGACGCCTGACGGCGGGCATCCGGATGCGGGGCCCGTGACCGCCCCCCTACCCGGCCGTGCCCAGGACCTCGCGGCAGTCGGTCCACGCCCGGTCGCTCAGCAGGTGCCGGAGACGGGTGAAGAGGACCAGCAGGTCCGGACCCCACCGCTGCCGGAACTCCGGGTCCACCCGGGCGATGTCCAGCTCGTTGACCGCCGACAGCTCCGCGAAGTCACGCAGCCGCCGGGGCGTCGGTACGAAACCCCGCCCGGTGAACCGGTCGTGGAAGACGGGGGAGGGACCGCCGAGACCTGGGTAGGTGGCGGCGCGGTCGCAGGACGCGTACAGGTGGACCAGGGCCTCGGCCTCCGGGCCGATCACCCCGGCCAGCTCGGCCCGGTGTTCCAGGGGCAGGAGCGCGGTGGCGAATCCGTCCGTGCCGTAGAAGGCATGGCACAGGCCCGCGAGCCGGAGGGCCGGGCGGGCTCCCCAGTCCGACAACCGCGTATGCACCCGCGTCAGGTGGGCGTGGAGGGTGCCACCGGGGTGGGGGATGTCCGCCGCGCCGGAACGGAGCAGCAGTTCCACGGCGCGGGCGGCGGGGGAGTCGGGCACGGGGATCGCGTCCTTTCGTTCCCGGTGACGCGGACCCGCAGATCCTCTTCCGGCACCCGGACCCCAGTCAATCCTGAGATTTCCTCCCTACTCCTCAGCTTCACCTTGGAGGGAGAGCGGCCGCTCCCGGGCCGCTCCGGCCGGACGGGGGAAACGGGAGGGGCGGCAACCGTTCGCAAGGTGACAAACTCGGAGCTTCCGGACGGTGGAGGTGCGGGTGGACTACGACGCTGTGGCCGACGAGCTGTACGGGGCGCGCCCCGAAGAGTTCACCGCGGTGCGCGACGAGCGGGCCGCCCGGGCGCGCAAGGAGGGGGACCGCGAGCTGGCGGCCCGGATCAAGGCCCTGCGCAGGCCGAGCCTCTCGGCCTGGGCCTGCAACCTGCTGGTCCGCGAGCGCCGGGAGGAGACCCGGCCGCTGCTGCGACTGGGCGAGGCCCTGCGGCAGGCCCACCTCGACCTCGACGGGGCAGCCCTGCGCGAACTGTCCCGCCAGCAGCACCTGCTCGTGGCCGCCCTGGCCCGGCAGGCCGTCGAGCTCACCGAGCGGGCCGGACACCGGGTGGGGGAGGGAGCACGGGAGGAGGTCGAGGCGACGCTTCGTGCCGTGCTGGCCGACCCGGACGCGGCGCGCGTCTGGGCCGAGGGGCGACTGGCCAAGCCGCTCACCGCGGCCACGGGGTTCGCGGCGGCGATGGCCGGTGCGGCACCGCCCGACCTGCGGCTGGTGCCCCCGCCGGAACAGGGCGGGGCCGGGGACGGCGACGTCGAGGAGGCGGCTGCGGAGGAACCCCGGGCGCGCGCCGGCCGCGCCTCCCGGCGCGACGAGGACCCCACCGCCCGCACGAAGGGGCGTGCCCGGGAGAACAAGGCCGTTGACAGGAACCGCGGGGCCGAGGACCGCGAGGCGGCCGAGAACGAACGCCGCGCCCGGGAACGCGAGGCGGCCGAGCAGGAAGGCCGCGCCCGGGAGCGCGAGGCCGCCGAGAACGAACGCCGCCGTCGCGAGCGTGAGGCCGCCCGCCAGGAGGCCGACGAGGCGGCCCGCGCCTCGGCCGAGGAGGAGGAGGCGGCCGCCGGCGCCGACCGGGAGGCGCGGGAGGCCGCCGACCGCGTCACGGCCGCGAAGCAGCGCGTCGCCGGCCTGGAGGGCGAGCTCCGCGCGGCCCGCGCCGGAACCCGCGAGGCGGAGTCCGCGGCCCGCGCCGCCCGCGACCGGGCCAAGGACGCCGCCCGCCGCCTCCGCGAGACCCGCCGCCGCGAGTCTGCGGCCAGGGCCCGGGCCGAACGCTCCACGGACGACCGGACCGGCAGCTCCGGTAACCGATGAGGCACGGGTCCCGCGCGGCCGTCACGTGCGGCGAGGACGGACGAGGCTGACGCGCACGGCCGGCAGCGCCGCCCGACCGCGTGGGCTGACCGTGCGGCCCGGTCGCAGCCTGCCCGCGCGGCCCGATCGCGCGCCCTGACGGCGCGCGGCCTCAAGCGGCCCCGAAGGCGGTGAACGCCCACCCGGTGGCCAGGTGCACCGCGTCGCCCGGAAGGGCCGCGCGGGCGTCGCGCAACGCCTCCGCCAGCGACAGCCCGCACGCCAGCCCCTTGTGCAACGCCAGCATCAGCGGAACCACCGCCGCGTCGTTCACCGGCGTGCTGCTCGCCACCACCCCGGCCGTGCCCAGCGGCAGCAACGCCGTCACCAGGCCCAGCAGTTCGTCCGCGCCGACCGGCGCCAGCCGCGCCGTGTCGCAGCTGGAGAGGATGAGCCGGTACGGGCTGCGTTCCAGCCGCTCGAAGTCGTGCACGGTCAACGGCCCGTCGGCCATCCGCAGCGAGGAGAACAGCGGGTTGTCCGCGCGGAAGACGCCGTGCGCGGCGATGTGCGACAACGACGCCCCGTCCAGCGCCCGCAGCACCGACGCGGCCCGCGCCCCGTCCCCCTCCAGCAGGGTCAGCCGCCCGTAGACGTCGGCCAGTTCGGGGACCTCGGCACCGCCCGTGGCCAGTCCCGGCCCGCGCACCAGGACCTGGCGGCCCGCCGGCGGCGACGCGGTCTCCCGGGCGCTCAGCCAGGCCCCCGCAGACGGGGACACGCTCACCACCCGGTCCCGCAGGGACGGCAGCAGCGCCCACGGCACCCGGTGCAGCCGCCCCGGCGGCACCACGACCACCGGCCCCGGCCCGAGCTCCCCGGCCGCGGCGCCGAGCAGCAACTCCTCCAGCCGCCGCCCGGCCGCCTCCAGCAGCGGCAGCCGCGCCGCACCCCCCGGGTGGGCCAGCCGCCGCAGACCCGCCTGCACCAGCTCCGCCTCCGCGACCGCGCGGGACAGCCGCCCGCCCGTGAACCTGCGCACCCGGCCGCCGCCGCACAGCAGCACCCGTACCCGGTCGTCCAGCACCACCAGCTCGACCAGCTGCCCGCCGTCGCGCTCCAGCCGCTCCAGCAGCGCCCCGGGGTCCAGGCGCCTGCCGTCCCCCGCGCCGCCGCCCCGCGCCCGCAGGGTCCGCGCCCGGATCTCCCGCTCCAGACGCCGCTGCTCGCGCTCCAGCGCCGGGACCGGACGCCCGTCACGGCGCGCCTCCTCGGCCCGCGAGGCGATCTCCCGGAACGACGTCAGGTCCGCCAGCAGCCCCGGGTCCTCGGGAGGCCGGGCGGCCGGCGCCGCCAGCGCGACGGCACGCCACCGCTCGCTCCACTCCAGCAGCCGCCGCGCCCCTCCGGAGGCCAGCGCGGCCTCCTGGGCCAGCGCCGCCAGCTCGGCGCCCTGCTCGGTCACCCGGGCCCGCAGCTCCGGGGCGCCCAGCGTCGTCCGGTGCTCGTCGAGCACGTCCAGCCCGCGCCGGCAGGACTGGAGCACGCCCCGGCGCGAGCCGGCGGCACGCGCCCGCAGCGCCTGCGCCACCCAGCCCGTCACCCGGGCCTGCGGCGCCCCGCTCCGCCGGGCCCGGGCGGCCCGCGCCAGATGCAGCTCGGCCTCGGCGGGACGGTCCAGCGCCAGCGCGATCCGCCCCGCCAGCAGCGCCGCCTGCGGCGCCGACGGCGAACCGAAGGAGGCCAGCCGCTCGGCCAGCGCCGCCGCGTCGGCCACCATCCGGCCGGTGCGTCGGCCCGCGGCGAACCGGGCCTCGGCCAGCACCAGCCGGGCGTGCGCCTCCCACCACGGCCGCCGCTGCCGGGCGAACAGCCGCACCGCCGCGGCCGCCCGGTCCACCGCCCCGTCCGGGACGCCCGCCGGACCGGCCGCCTGCGCCGCCGTCAGCAACAGCTCCGCCTTGCGGGTCCGCTGCCCGCCCACCCGGTCCAGCGCCGCGATCGCCGCGTCCGCCTCGGTCAGCGCCTCCACGGCCAGCCCGGCCGCCCGCAGCACCTCGCAGCGGCGGATGCTCAGCATGAACGTCGGGGTGCCCAGCGCGGTGTACCGCTCGGCGGCCTCGTCGAACAGCCGCAGCGCCGCCGGGATGTCACCGGCACGGAACGCGGTCAGGGCACGCCACTCGACCACGTCCGCCTTGTCGTGGTCCTGGCCGGTCGTACCCCACAGCTCCTCCGCCGCCGCGAAGTCCGCCTCCGCGCGGTCCACCGCGCCCACCGCCAGGTGCACGGCCGCCCGCAGGGTGAGCGAGCGCGCCACCCAGATCACGTCCCGCGCCTGCCGCAGCACCGGGACCGCCCGCCGGACGTCGTCCAGCGCCTCGCGGTGACGGCCCAGCACCCAGAACGAGTACGCCCTGCGGTACAGCACCCGCGCCCGGGTGTGCGCCGACCCCCGGCCCACGCCCCGCTCGAAGGCAGCCAGCCCCTGGCGGGTCCGCCCCGCGTGCACCAGGGCCACCCCGAGCGTGGCCAGCACGTCGGCCTCCCGGTCCGGCGATCCGGCCCGCGCCGCCAGGTCCCGGGCGCGCCGCAGATGGCGCAGCGCCAGGTCCAGATCGCCGAAGTCCCGCTGCCAGATGCCGATCACCTGATGAGCCACCGACGCGTGCTCCGGCGGCGGACCGGACTCGAGGAGCCGCTCCGCCCTGCGAAGGGCCACGGAAGGCGTGGCGAAGACCATCGGCAGCAGTTCGAGGACGGTACCGCTTCCCGCTGTCATCCCCCGCATGGTAGTAGTCCTGGCCAGGGGTTTCACCAGGGGAGACGTGTGAAGGCGTCGTATCGAAACCCTTACGTTGTATCAAAACTCGTTCGGCGGACTCATCCTGACGACGCGGCAGTCCCGACGACGCCGCAGTCGCCGAAGACCGCCTCACAGGGGGAGGACACCCATGCCGGCCCGGCGCTTCCAAGAACAGTGCGAGCAGGTCCGACGTTCCATGCCCGGTGTACCGCTGGCCGTCGACGAGAGCGGGGGGTTCCTGTACGAGCGCGGCCACCTGCTGGTGCGCGACGGGGAGGACGCCCACCTGGTCGCCGACACGGTGCGCGGCCGGCTGGGGGAGATACCAGGCGCCGCCCGCCGTGAGCGGGTCGGCCCCGCCGGGCCGGGCAACCGCTCCGGCGTGGTGCGGATCCGGGTCGCCGAACCCGCCGGAGCGGCGGAGGACGCCGACCACGCCGTGGCCGGGGCGCTGCGCGCGGTGCGCGCCGTCGAGGACCGCGCCGGCCGCCGCATGGCCTCCCGCAACCACGTCATCTCGCTCACCCCCAACGCCTGCCCGGGCGACGAGCCGGTCCCCGCCCCGCCGGGCGACGGCCCCAACCCCGCCCCCGCCGACCCCGGGCACCAGCCGGAGGCCGCCGTCGGCGTCCTGGTCGTGGACACCGGACTCACCGGCGACCACGCCCGCTGCCCGCAGCTCGTCCGGGTCCACGGCGACCTGGAGACCGCCGAGCGGGACGCCGACGGCCTGCTGCGGCAGTACGCGGGACACGGCACCTTCATCGCCGGCGTCCTGGCCGCCGTCGCCCCGCACACCGACATCACCGTCAGCAACGCCCTCAACGACGCCGGCGCCATCCTGGAGTCCGAGTTCGGCGGCCTCCTCCTCGACGCCGCCGAACAGGCCGGCTGGCCCGCCCTGATCAGCCTCTCCGCGGGCACCTCCACCGGCGGCGACGAGGGTCTGCTGGGCCTGGAGCGCTTCATGGCCGAACTGCTCGACCACCCGGGCACCCTGCTGGTCGCGGCGGCCGGCAACAACGGTAACGACATCCCGTTCTTCCCCGCCGCCTACGCCGCCAAGCCCCGCTACGCCAAGGCGGTCCTCTCCGTGGGCGCGCTGCGCGGCGACGGAGAGGGCCACGCCTGCTTCTCCAACCACGGCCGCTGGGTGGACGTCTACGCCCCCGGCGAGCGCCTCACCGGACCGCTCACCGGTTTCGACGCGCCGGTGCCGTACGTCTACCAGCACTCCAGCTACGACGAGTGCCGGCACGGCGGCGACTACTCCTGCACCTGCCGCTTCCCCGCCCACTCCGGGCTGCTCAGCGCCGACGGCGAGACATCCCCGACGGAGCCGGAGCGCGTCGAGTTCACCGGATACGCGCGCTGGAGCGGCACCTCCTTCGCCACCCCGCTCGTCGCCGCCATGGTCGCCGCGCACATGGCCGCCCACAAGGAGACCGACCCCCGCCGGGCCCGCCGCGACCTGCTGGCCGCCCACAAGAAGGAGACCGCGGAGGTCCGCGGCCGCAGGGCGCCCGCGCTGCGCCCGCCCACCTGGCGTCCCGTCGGCTCCCCCGCGGAGGAGGCATGACGGCCGCGTGCCTGGCCGACCCCCGTACGGCGTACGATGACGTGCCGTACACGAGGGGTGGGGGAGTGGAACGAGCGACAGTCGCGGAGCTGCTGAAGTCCGCGGTGGAGGGCGACCAGGACGCCTGGCGAGCACTGGTGGACGGGCTCAGCCCGCTGGTGTGGTCCGTGGTCCGCGGCCACCGGCTTTCCGAGGCCGACGCCCACGAGGTCTACCAGATCGCCTGGTTCCGGTTCGCCCAGAACCTGGGCCGCATCCGGGAGCCCGAGAAGGCCGGCGCCTGGCTCGCGGCGACCGCGCGCCACGAGTGCCTCAAAGTACTGAGGGCCCAGCGCCGTTGGACGCCCACCGACGACCCCCAGGTGCTGGACCGGCCGTGCGACGGCTGCTCGCCCGAGCAGACCGTTCTGGAGAACGAGGCGGAGGCCGAGCGGGCCGACCGGCACCGCACGGTCTGGGAGGAGTTCGACGCGCTCGGCGACCGCTGCCGCCAGCTGCTGCGCCTGATCATCGCCCAGCCGCCGCCCAGCTACCGCGAGGTGTCCGTCGCGCTGGGGATCGCGGTGGGTTCCATCGGACCGATTCGACAGAGGTGCCTGCGCAGGCTGCGCAAGCGCCTGACCGACCGGGGGGTTCTGTGAACGGCCGGACGACTTTCGACGGGGCGGACGAGGCGGGCGAGCCCTTCGACGAGGCCCAGCTGGCCGAGGTGGAGGGGCTGCTGCGGGAGGCGGCGCTGGTCTGCGACCCGGTGCCGTCCGCGCTGCGCGACGCCGCGCTGGCCGCCTTCGCCCTCCACGACCTCGACGCCCGGCTCGCCGAGCTCACCTTCGACTCCCTGGTCGACGCGGCACCGGTGCGCAGCGCCGTGGAGGCGCCGCGGATGCTCACCTTCGCGGCCGGCGACCTCACCGTGGACGTCGAGGTCGGCGAGGACGGGCTCCTGGGCCAGCTGCTGCCGCCCCAGAAGGCGGGCGTGGAGGTGCTGACCCGCCCCGCCCCGGAGGCGACCGCGTCCTGCGCCGCCGACGCGACGGGCGGGTTCTCCTGCGCCGTCGACGTCACCGGTCCGTTCGCCCTGCGGGTCCGGACCGGCGACGAGGTGGTCGTCACGGAGTGGCTGCGGGTCTGACGGCGGCCCGGGGAGGCGCCCCCGCCAGTGAGGCCCGCCGGGCGGCTCCCACCGGGCGGCTCTCCGGGCGGGCGCCGGCCGGCGGAGGTTCAGCCGGTGGACGTCCACCGGCGGGCGCCGGCCGGTGGACGCGGGCCGGCAAGCGTCACCAGGCGACCGGCAGCGCCTGCGGCCCGCGGATCATGGTCCGCCTGCGCCAGGGCACCTGGTCCGCGGGCACCGCGAGCCGCAGTCCGGGCAGCCGCTCCAGCAGCGTCGTCACCAGCAGCTCCGTCTGGAGCCGGGCCAGCACCGCCCCGGTGCAGAAGTGCGGGCCGTTGCCGAACGCCAGGTGCGGATTGGGGTCACGGGCCAGGTCGATCCCGTCCGGATCGGGGAAGACCTCCGGATCGCGGTTGGCGGCCAGGTACGACACGTACACCGGTTCCCCGGCGGCGATCGTCCTGCCCGCCAGCTCGACGTCCTCCAGCGCGATCCTGGCCAGTCCCACGGTGCTGCGGTGCGGGATCCAGCGCAGCAGCTCCTCCAGGGCCGCGTCCCGCCGGGCGGGGCGGTCCAGCACCCCGCGCATCCGGTCCATCAGCTCCGGCCGAGTGAGCAGCAGGAACAGCATCTGCCCGCAGTTGTGGGTGACCGCCTCGCCGCCGATCTGCAGCGGCCCGGCCACCCCGATCGCCTCCTCCTCGGAGAGCTCGCCGCGGCCGACGGCGGCGCCCAGCATCGCCAGCACGCCGCCCTCCGCGGACGCGTCCTCGCGCCGGGCGCGGATCGTCTCCGTGATCCACCCGTAGAGCCCGGCCTTGGCGCGCTCGGCGGCCTCGGCGCCGCCGGAGGTGGAGATGATCTGCCGGGTCCAGGCGTGCACCCGCTCCCGGTCCGGCTCCGGGACGCCCATCACCTCGCTGACCACGGCCAGCGGGAACGGCTCCAGCACCGTGGCGATCAGGTCCGCGGGCGGCCCCTGGGCCAGCAGGTCACCGACCAGCGGGTCGAGCAGTTCCTGCGCGCGGGGCCGCAGCCGCTTCATCGCGCCGACCGTGAAGGCGCCCGCGAAGGCGCGGCGCAGCCGGTTGTGGTCGGGCTGGTCGGCGAAGGCAAGGGAACCGGGGCGGGGCTTGAAGTGCGGGGCCAGCCGGGTGATCTGCCGTCGGGTCACCTCCGCCCGGCCGAACCGGGGGTCGTTGGTGACGGCGCGGACGTCCTCGTACCGGGTGGCCAGCCAGGCCCAGCCCTCGCCGTGCGGCAGACGGATCCTGGTCAGCGGGGCCTCGCGCATCAGATCGGCCAGCACCGGATCGAAATCGGGGCCGTCGATCTCGGGCGGCACCCATTCCCGGACGGGCGGAGGCGGGGTCGGGGCGGTGATCTCCTGGGTCATGGAACCACCCTGGGCGGGACCGGGGCGCCTGTCGCGTCCGGCTGCTCCGTGCGGCCTCACCGAAGGGCCCGGCCGGACCACGGCGGCCGCCCGGGACGGCACCGCCCCGCCCGGTGTTCCGGGCGGGGCGGTGCGGTGGGACCGGGTGATCCGGCGAGGTCAGGCGCCCAGGGACGCCAGGGCCTCGTTCCAGGTGGCGGAAGGACGCATGACGGCGGCGGCCTTCTCCGGGTCGGGCTGGTAGTAGCCGCCGATCTCGGCCGGCTCGCCCTGCACCGCGTTCAGCTCCTCGACGACCTTCGCCTCGTCGGCGGAGAGCTTCTCGGCCAGCGGCGCGAACGCGGCGGCCAGCTCGGCGTCGTCCTTCTGCGCGGCCAGCTCCTGCGCCCAGTACAGGGACAGGTAGAAGTGCGAGCCGCGGTTGTCGATGCCGCCGACCCGGCGGGTCGGGGACTTGTCCTCGTTGAGGAAGGTCGCCGTGGCGCGGTCCAGCGTGTCGGCCAGGACCTGGGCCTTGGCGTTGCCGGTGACCTTGGCGAACTGCTCGAGGGACGGCACCAGGGCGAAGAACTCGCCCAGGGAGTCCCAGCGCAGGTAGTTCTCCTTGACCAGCTGCTGGACGTGCTTCGGGGCGGAGCCGCCGGCGCCCGTCTCGAAGAGGCCGCCGCCCGCCATCAGCGGGACGACCGACAGCATCTTGGCGCTGGTGCCCAGCTCCAGGATCGGGAAGAGGTCGGTCAGGTAGTCGCGCAGCACGTTGCCGGTCACCGAGATGGTGTCCAGGCCCTGGCGGATGCGCTCCAGGGAGAACTTGGTCGCCTCGACCGGCGCCATGATCTCGATCTGCAGGCCCTCGGTGTCGTGCTCCGGCAGGTACGCCTGGACCTTCTCGATCAGCTTGGCGTCGTGGGCGCGCTCGGCGTCCAGCCAGAAGACGGCCGGGGCGCCGGTGGCGCGGGCACGGGTGACGGCCAGCTTCACCCAGTCGCGGATCGGGTCGTCCTTGGTCTGGCAGGCGCGGAAGATGTCGCCGGCCTCGACCGGCTGCTCCAGCACCACGTCGCCCTTGGCGTCGACCAGGCGGACGGTGCCGGCCTCGGCGATCTCGAAGGTCTTGTCGTGGGAGCCGTACTCCTCGGCCTTCTGCGCCATCAGGCCGACGTTGGGGACCGAACCCATGGTCGACGGGTCGAGGGCGCCGTTGGCGCGGCAGTCGTCGACGACGGCCTGGTAGACGCCGGAGTAGCTGGAGTCCGGCAGGACGGCCAGCGTGTCGGCCTCCTGGCCGTCCGGGCCCCACATGTGGCCGGAGGTGCGGATCATGGCCGGCATGGAGGCGTCGACGATGACGTCCGAGGGGACGTGCAGGTTGCTGATGCCCTTGTCGGAGTCGACCATCGCCAGGGCCGGGCCCTCGGCGAGCTCGGCGTCGAAGGACGCCTTGATCGCGTCACCCTCGGGGAGGGACTCCAGGCCCTTGTAGATGCCGCCCAGACCGTCGTTGGGGGAGAGGCCGGCGGCGGCCAGCTGCTCGCCGTACTGCGCGAAGGTCTTGGGGAAGAAGGCGCGCACCACGTGACCGAAGATGATCGGGTCGGAGACCTTCATCATCGTGGCCTTCAGGTGCACGGAGAACAGGACGCCCTCCTCCTTGGCGCGGGCGACCTGCGCCGAGAGGAACTCGCGCAGCGCGGCGGCGCGCATCACGGAGGCGTCGACGACCTCGTTCTCGAGGACCGGCACCGACTCGCGCAGCACCGTGGTCCCGCCGGCGGCGGTGACCAGCTCGATGCGCAGCGAACCCGCCTCGGAGATCACGGCGGACTTCTCGGTGGAGCGGAAGTCGTTCTCGCCCATGGTCGCGACATTGGTCTTCGAGTCCGAGGACCAGGCGCCCATGCGGTGCGGGTGGTTCTTGGCGTAGTTCTTCACCGACGCGGGGGCGCGGCGGTCGGAGTTGCCCTCACGCAGGACCGGGTTGACCGCGGAGCCCTTGACCTTGTCGTAGCGGGCGCGGATGTCGCGCTCCTCGTCGGTCTTCGGGTCGTCCGGGTAGTTCGGCAGCTCGTAGCCCTGCGCCTGCAGCTCGGCCACGGCGGCCTTCAGCTGCGGGATGGACGCCGAGATGTTCGGCAGCTTGATGATGTTGGCCTCGGGCTTCTTGGCCAGCTCGCCGAGCTCCGCCAGGGCGTCCGGGATCCGCTGGTCCTCACGGAGGTACTCCGGGAAGACCGCGAGGATGCGGCCGGCCAGCGAGATGTCACGCGTCTCCACGGGGACACCCGCCTGCGCGGCGTACGCCCGCACGACCGGCAGGAACGAGTACGTCGCCAGGGCCGGCGCCTCGTCGGTGTGCGTATAGATGATGGTCGAGTCAGTCACCGGGTGCTCCGCTCCACGTCTGCAACATTGCTCGACATCAAGATATCTCGTGATCGTGGTGGCGTGACCCCCGGCCCGCCTCTTCCACCGCACCGCCCCGCCTCTTCCACCGCACCGGCCCCCCGGACGGCCGCGGGCCCCGGCCGGGCGGCCGGGGCCCGCGGGTCGTCCTCCCGCGCGGTGCCGCCCGTCGTCAGGAGCGCTGGCGGGGCATGACCGGCTCGTCCCGCCGTACGGTGACGTCGTGGAGCGGTGGCGGCACGCAGATGCCCTCCGCCCGGAAGCGGCGGTGCAGGCGCTTGATGAACTCGTGCTTGATCCGGTACTGGTCGCTGAACTCGCCGACGCCCAGGATCACGGTGAAGTTGATCCGGGACTCCGCGAAGGTGTGGAAGCGGATCGCGGGCTCGTGCTCCGGCACCGCGCCCTCCACGTTCTTCATCACCTCGGCGACGACCTCGGCGGTGACCCGCTCCACGTGCTCCAGGTCGCTGTCGTAGCCGACACCGGCCTGCACCATGATCGTCAGGTCCTCGCCGGGGCGGCTGAAGTTGGTCATGTTGGTCCCGGCGAGCTTCCCGTTCGGGATGATCACCAGGTTCTGCGACAGGTTGCGGATGGTGGTCTGCCGCCAGTTGATGTCGACGACGTACCCCTCCTCGCCGCCGGCCAGCCGGATGTAGTCGCCGGTCCGCACCGTTCGCGAGGCGAGGATGTGGATGCCGGCGAACAGATTGGCCAGCGTGTCCTGCAGCGCCAGCGCCACCGCCAGACCGCCGACCCCCAGGGCGGTCAGCAGCGGCGCTATGGAGATGCCGAGCGACTGGAGGATCACCAGGAAGCCCAGCGCCACCACCGACACCCGGGTGATGTTCACGAAGATCGACGCCGAGGACGCCACCCCGGAACGCGACTGGGTGATGACACCGACCATGCCGCCCACCCCGCGGGCCAGGGTCAGCGTCACCACCGTGATCATCACCACGGTCAGGGCCTGGTTGACGGTCCGGCCCACAGCGGACGTCAGCGGCAGCAGCGCCGCGCCCGTCGCCACGCCGCCGAGGACGGCCGCCCACGGCACCACCGTGCGCAGCGCGCCCACGAGGACGTCGTCGCCCTGCCAGCGGGTGCGCTCCGCGTGCCGGCCCAGCCAGCGCATCAGTATCCGCGCCAGGAAGGCCAGCAGCAGACCGGCGCCCACCGCTATGCCCGCCCGGATCAGGTCCTGCAGCTCCAGCGCTCGGTTCACCGGGCGCCTCCAGGGCTTTCCGTCCGACGGAGGGGGAGTCTCGTCACCTTGTCACCTGTTCGGTTCGCCGGGGATGTGTTCCGCCGTCCCCCGGGTTCCCGGCCGACGCCGGCAGGGGGACCTCCGCCCGGACGCCTGCGTGGCCCGGGCGGGCGGACCCATCCTGCCGCACCCGGCCGACTGCCCGTCATCCGCCCTGGTCAGGCGGGTGGTTGAGCGCCGCCGCGCCGGAGCGGAGGGTCGGCCGCCCGGCGGCGTTGACCTCGACCACGGTCGAGGTCCTACCGTTCCGGACATGAGTATGGAGACCACCGCCTGGATGCAGCTCCACAGCGTGCTGAACGCCGACGAGCAGGCACGCCGCCGACCCCTGGCCCGCGCCACCGTGCGCCGCATCGCCGCCTTCGCCCGACCGCACCGCCGCCGGATCGCGCTGTTCCTGGTGCTCGGCGTCGCCACCGCCCTGCTCGCGGTCGCCGCGCCCGTCCTCGCCGGACGCGTCGTCGACGCGATCGTCTCCGGCGGCGACGAGGGCAGGGTGGTGCGGCTCGCCCTGCTGATCGCGCTGATCGCGGTGGTCGAGGCCGGACTCGGCATCCTCGCCCGCCGCCTCTCCGCCACCCTCGGCGAGGGCCTGATCCTCGACCTGAGGACCGCCGTCTTCGACCACGTCCAGCGGATGCCCGTCGCGTTCTTCACCCGCACCCGCACCGGAGCCCTGGTCAGCCGCCTCAACAACGACGTCATCGGCGCCCAGCGGGCGTTCGCCAACACCCTCTCCGGTGTCGTCAGCAACCTGGTCACCCTGGTCCTCACCCTCGTCGTGATGCTGACCCTGTCCTGGCAGATCACCCTGCTCGCCCTGGTGCTGCTGCCGGTCTTCGTCGTCCCCGCGCGCCGCATGGGCGGGATGATGGCCCGTCTCCAGCGTGAGGCCGCCGCCCACAACGCCGCCATGGGCACCCGGATGACCGAACGGTTCTCCGCCCCCGGCGCCACCCTGGTGAAGCTGTTCGGCCGCCCCGGCGAGGAGTCCGCCGAGTTCGCCGAGCGGGCCCGCCGGGTCCGTGACATCGGCATCCGCACCGCCACCGCCCAGTCCGTCTTCATGACCGCCCTGACCCTGGTCTCCGCGCTGGCCCTCGCCCTCGTGTACGGGCTCGGCGGCTGGTTCGCCCTGCGCGGCAGCCTGGAGGCGGGCTCCGTCGTCGCCCTCGCCCTGCTGCTGACCCGTCTCTACGCCCCGCTCACCTCACTGGCCGGGGCCCGGGTCGAGGTGATGACCGCGCTGGTCAGCTTCGAGCGGGTCTTCGAGGTCCTCGACCTCGAACCGCTGGTCCGCGAGCGGCCCGACGCCCGCGCGGTGCCCGACGGCCCGCTCACCGTGGAGTTCGACGACGTCCGGTTCGCCTACCCCGCCGCCGACAAGGTCTCGCTCGCCTCCCTCGAGGAGGTCGCCGCCCTCGACACACGCGGCGGCGAGGAGGTCCTGCACGGCGTCTCCTTCCGCGCCGAGCCCGGGCAGACCGTCGCCCTGGTCGGCTCCTCCGGCGCCGGCAAGTCCACCGTCGCCCAGCTGCTGCCGCGCCTGTACGACGCCGACTCCGGAGCGGTCCGCGTCGGCGGCGTCGACGTCCGCGACCTGACCGCGGCCTCGCTGCGCGGAGCGGTCGGCATGGTCACCCAGGACGGTCACCTCTTCCACGACACGGTCCGTGCCAACCTGCTGCTCGCCCGGCCCGGGGCGGGCGAGGACGAGCTGTGGGACGTGCTGCGACGGGCCCGGCTGGAAAACCTCGTCCGGTCCCTGCCGGACGGGCTGGACACCGTCGTGGGGGAGCGCGGCTACCGGCTCTCCGGCGGCGAGCGCCAGCGGATGACCATCGCCCGGCTGCTGCTCGCCCGCCAGCGCGTGGTCCTGCTGGACGAGGCCACCGCGCACCTCGACAACACCTCCGAGGCGGCCGTCCAGGAAGCCCTCGCCGAGGCCCTGGAAGGACGGACGGCCCTGGTGATCGCCCACCGGCTCTCCACCGTCCGCACCGCCGACCTGATCCTGGTGGTGGAGGCCGGCCGGGTCGTCGAACGCGGCACCCACGAGGAACTGCTCGCCCGCGGCGGCCGCTACGCCGAACTCCACCGGGCGCGCGGGGACGCGGAACCGGTGGCGGAGGCGGCCGTGTGACCGCTCCGGCACCGGAACGGGAGCCCACGGGACGGGGGCCGGCACGGTCACGGCGGACGGACCCCGGGGCGCGGGCCCCGTCCGCCCGACCCCGTCAGGAGCCGAGCGCCCAGAGGTGGACGGCCGACAGGTCGGCGGAACCGGTGGCCCAGGTGCCCGGTGCCGCGGGACGGGGACAGCCCGACACCCGGACCGGATAGCCGATCGGCCCCCGTACGGCCAGCGTGCGGCCGTCCACCAGCCAGTGACGGGGCTCGCCGGCCGTCTCCGTGGCCGCCACGACCGCGTCCTCGGCGGGGAACGCCGCCTCCAGGGCCCACAGGATCCGCTCCTCGGCCGTCACCCAGGGATCGACGGGGGACCACACGGGCTCGGCGCCGCCCGCCGCGTCGCGCAGGCACAGGACCGCCTGAAGGGTGTCCACGGTGAGGAGCCGCCGCCCGGACGGGCTGGAGGCCAGCAGGACCTCCTCGTCGAACCGGTCCACGGTGAGTGCCCGGCCGTCCCAACGCCCCCACAGCGCGGGAGAGTCCTCGTCCCCCTGCCCGACGCTCAGGCCCATGCGCGCGGGGTCCGGATGACGGCAGTGGTGGCCGGCCCCGAAGGTGCCGGTGTCCACCGACCCCAGCACGGTGCCGTCCGCCGCGTCGAGGACGGCCCACCGCTCCCGGGTCTCCCCGTCCGCCGCGTCCTGGCCGCCCGCCGTCTCCGGCGCACGGGAGCCCGCGTGGACCCGTACGTGCGCCCAGACCAGCTTCCCGTCCGCGGAGAACGCCGCGGAGCCGCCGTCCGCGCCCCGGTGGCCCCGGTCCCCGGCGTACTCGGCGAACGAGGAGTGCCGCACCGTGCACACCACGTCGGCCCAGCAGTCGTACCCGGCCTCCCACCGGGTGGTCCCGTCCGGCTCCACCGCCCGCAGCGCGTGCACCCCGGCGAAGAGCGCCAGTGAACCGTCGGGGGAGACGGCGGCGCCGCCGAAGTCGCGCGGCCACGGCGCGGGGAAGCGGACCGTGGCGCCGGACCCGTCCAGCCGCGCCGCCACCAGCTCCTCGTCGCCCCGCTGGACCAGCAGCGGGCCGCCCGGCCCCGGCTGCGTCCACACGTCCCTCTCCCGGCAGGGACCCAGCGGCAGCGCGACGGTGGTGACGAGACGGGCGGGGTACTCCACGGCGGCTCCCGGTGCGGTTCGGCGACGGACCCTGTATGACAAATCCTGAATTCTTCCACAACTATCCTTTACCTGGGAGGAGTTGACAGGCGGATGGCGCAACAACACCGCTGTCTGGAAGGGTGGCCCCATGAGCACGGCCGACCTCGTCCTTCTGCACACCTCGCCCGTCCACGTCCCGGTCTTCGACGCCCTGCGCGACGCGGACCACCCGGGCCTGGGGATGCGCCACCTCGTCGACGAGGGCCTGCTGGCGCGCGCCCGCGCGCACGGACCGGCCGCGGTCGCCGACGCGGTGGCGGGGACGCTGGCCGGGGCGGTCGCCGACGGCGCGCGAGCCGTGCTGTGCACCTGTTCCACTCTCGGCGGCGTGGCCGAGCGGGCCGCCGGGCGGGCGGGTGTGCCCGTGATCCGGGTCGACCGGCCCATGGCCGCCGCCGCGGTGGCCGCCGGGCGCCGGATCGCCGTGGTCGCCGCCGTCGAGAGCACCCTCGCACCGAGCGTGGATCTCGTCCGGGACGAGGCGGAGCGGGCCGGCCGGCCCGCCGAGATCCGCGCGCTGCTGGTGGAGGGCGCCTGGGCGCGTTTCGAGGCGGGGGACGCCGAGGGATACCTGCGGGCGGTCGCCCGGTTCGTCGACGGGGTCCGCGACGCCGACGTGGTGATGCTGGCCCAGGTCTCCATGGCATCGGCACGCGCGCTGGTCACTACTTCCGTCCCGGTGCTCGACGGACCGCGGACCGGCCTCGCGGCCGCCGCGCGGGCGGCGGGCCACGTGCTGCGGGGAGCCGATACGTCGTCGGGGTGAGTGGTTCTGCCCAGGGCGGGCAGGTGTGGAAGGAGTCCAGAAGCCGGCGCGGCGCCGCCGGAGCCGACTGGATGGGAGACAAGCCATGACCGAGCCGTTCCCCGCGCCCGGTCCCGCCCCGGAGCCGGGGCCCGGACCGGAGCCGTTCCCCGACCCCGTGCCCGAGCCGGGACCCAACCCGGTGCCGACCCCCGAACCGCCCGGACCACCCGGACCGACGCCGCCCCGACCGGCTCCTCCGGGGCCGAAGCCTCCGGGGCCGAAGCCCCCGGGGCCGACACCGCCGGAGCCGGGGCCCACGCCGCCGGGTCCGGGGCCCGTCCCGCCGGGGCCCTCGCCGTCCCCGATCCCGCAGCCGCCGGGGCCGGAGCCGGTGCCCGACCCCGAACCCGGCCCTCCGCGGTCCGCGGGTCCGCGGCTGTGACGTGAACCTCAGGGGCGTCCGGTGCTTTCGCGCCAGACGCCCCACCCCGCGTCCACCCGGGCATATTCGTCCGGTGAAATCCGTCAACTGGTGGTTTACCGGTATGCCGTCCTCGGCAGGCGGCCGAATTCCTTCTTGTGACCCTCTGTCACTGCGCTTACGTTCTGTGTCTCCTGACACGTGTCGAGGAGGCACCACATGGCCGCACGCGGTCGGCACCGCCGGTACCAGCCCACCAGACTCAACCGCGCCTCGCTCACCGTCACCGCCGGTGGCGCGGGCATCGCGCTCCCCCTGATGGGAGCCGGCACCGCCGAGGCGGCCGACGCCTCCACCTGGGACCGGGTGGCCGCCTGCGAGGCGAGCGGCGACTGGGACATCAACACCGGCAACGGCTACTACGGCGGTCTGCAGTTCAGCCAGTCCACCTGGGAGGCCTTCGGCGGGCGCGCCTACGCGCCGCGCGCCGACCAGGCCACCCGCGCGGAACAGATCGCGGTCGCCGAGAAGGTGCTGAAGACGCAGGGCCCGGGCGCCTGGCCGGTCTGCTCGCAGCGTGCCGGCCTGACCCGCGGCGGTCCCGCGCCCGCCCCCGGCGAGGGATCGGGCGGCACGTCGGGAACGGCCTCCGGCAAGGCCTCCGGCACCAAGGCCGGCGCCGAGCCGGGCACCGCCGCCCAGGCGGGAACCCGGAGCACCGACAAGAAGACCGGCGCGAAGGCGGACAAGAAGGCAGGCCAGAAGGACGTCGGCCCGCAGACCACGCCGCAGTCGCGGGCCGGGCGGACCGGCATGTACACCGTCGTCCGCGGTGACACGCTCTCCGCCATCGCCGACACCCGCGACGTCGACGGCGGCTGGCAGTCCCTGTACTCCGCCAACCGCTCCACCGTGGGGTCGGACCCCGATCTGATCATGCCGGGCCAGCGCCTGCGGATGCCGGACGGAGCCGCCGCCCCGCGCTCCGAGGCGCCCGCCGGGAAGAAGCCGGGCGGCGGGGAGAAGGCGGGCCGGCAGCAGAAGGCCGAGCCGCAGAAGCCGCGGACCGAGCCGAAGAAGCCCCAGCCCGAGAAGCGGGAGGAGGCGCGGAAGGCCGACCGGCAGAAGGAGACCGAGGCCCGGCCCGCCGGCGCGCGCAGCAGGGTCGCCCCGGTGAGCGCCGCTCTCGGCACCGCCTACCGGGCGAGCGGTTCCTCCTGGTCGAAGGGCTACCACACCGGCGTCGACTTCCCGGTGCCGACGGGCACCGCCGTGAAGTCGGTCGGCGCGGGCCAGGTCGTCACGGCGGGGTGGGGCGGATCGTTCGGCTACCAGGTGGTGGTCCGGCACCCCGACGGGCGCTACTCCCAGTACGCCCACCTGTCGGCGATCTCCGTGAAGTCCGGTCAGACGGTCACCGCCGGACAGCGGATCGGCCGCTCCGGCTCCACCGGCAACAGCTCCGGCCCGCACCTGCACTTCGAGATCCGCACCGGCCCCGGCTTCGGCAGCGACATCGACCCGGTCGCCTACCTGCGGGCGGGCGGGGTCGCCATGTGACCGCGGTCCCCGTCGCGGCGGCGGGCGCGCAGCCCGGCCGCCGCGGTGCCGTCGTCCTCCTCAGGTCCTCCCTGCGCCGGCACCCCGGCGCGGGCCCGGCCGGCCGACAGCAGCGCCAGCCCCGCCGCCGCGACCAGACCACAGCCCGTCGCCAGGGCCGCCCCGAGGCCGCCCATCCGGAACGACTCGCCGAACAGGGCCAGTCCCACCACCGTGGCGGCCACCGGGTTGACCACGGTCAGCGTGGCCAGCGGCGCGTGCAGGCCGCCGGCGTGGTAGGCCGACTGGGACAGCAGCAGTCCCGCGGCCGACAGCACCGCCACCGCCGCGACCGAGGGCAGACCCGACGGGACGAACCCGTCGGACTGGTCGGCGGCCACCGCCTTGGTGAAGACCGACCCCAGCCCGAAGGCGACACCCGACCCGGTGGCCAGCGCCGCCGCCCGGAGCGCCGGGCGGGTGCGCGAGCCCCGCGCCGCCGCCAGCAGCAGCGCCAGGACGCCCGCGGTCACCGCCAGCAGCGCGATCCGCTCACCGCCCGTCGGCGTCCGGGTGCCCGAACCGGAGACCAGCGTCAGCAGACCCGCCAGCCCGCCGGTGGCCAGCAGCGCCCCCCGCCAGGCGGTCCGGTCGCCCGCCGCCCGGCCCACGAACAACGCCGCCATGGGCAGGGCGAACACGATGGTCAGCGCGCCCAGCGGCTGCACCACACTGAGCGGACCCAGCGCGAGGGCGGCCACGTGCAGCGCGGCGCCCAGCCCGTTCAGGGCCACCGCAGACCACCACACCGGGTCCCCCAGGGGAGCGGTGGCCCCCTTGACCACGGCGACGCGCTCCTGCACGATCGCCCCGCCGGCGTACGCCACCGCGGAGACGAGCGAAAGGAGGACGGACCACATCAGGGCGCTCATCGGCCGCCCTCCGGCATTCGCTCCAGTTGCACGGACTCCACGATGCCGGTCACGCCTCTTCCCGTCGTCGTCCCGGAGGCGTCCTTCCGTCCTTCACGGATCCTCCTGACGACGGAGTACCCGGAGAGATCCGATCCTCCCCCGGACGGGTGACACGGCGCACAGGGAACCGGCAGGCTTAGCAGGTCGCGGCCGGGGGCACTCGGATCATGACCAAGGGGGCGGGTGAACCGTTGAGAGGAGCGGCGATGCGTCGTGGTGGGCCATCCGTACTCGGCATTGTGCTGGCAGGCGGCGAGGGAAAGCGCCTGATGCCGTTGACGGCGGACCGTGCCAAGCCGGCCGTCACCTTCGGCGGGACCTACCGCCTGGTCGACTTCGTGCTGTCCAACCTGGTCAACGGGGACATCCGGCACATCGCCGTGCTGACCCAGTACAAGTCGCACTCGCTGGACCGCCACATCACCACCACCTGGCGCATGTCCAGCCTGCTCGGCAACTACGTCACCCCGGTCCCCGCCCAGCAGCGGCTCGGCAAGCAGTGGTACCTCGGCAGCGCCGACGCCATCCACCAGTCGCTGAACCTCATCCGCGACGAGCAGCCCGACTACGTGGCCGTCTTCGGAGCCGACCACGTCTACCGGATGGACCCCCGCGAGATGCTGCGCCAGCACATCGACAGCGGCGCCGGCGCCACGGTGGCCGGCATCCGGGTGCCGCGCTCGGAGTCCTCCCAGTTCGGCGTCATCACCCCGTCCGCCGACGGCCGGACCGTGGAGCGCTTCCTGGAGAAGCCGGCCGACCCGCCGGGACTGGCCGACGACCCGGACTCCATCCTCGCCTCCATGGGCAACTACATCTTCACCACCGACGTGCTGGTGGAGGCCCTGCACAAGGACGCCGAGAACGAGGACTCCGACCACGACATGGGCGGCGACATCCTGCCCATGCTCACCGAGAGCGGCCAGGCCGCCGTCTACGACTTCAGCACCAACCACGTGCCCGGCGAGACCAAGCGCGACCAGGGCTACTGGCGGGACGTCGGCACCATCGACGCCTACTACGACGCCCACATGGACCTGCTCGCCGACCGGCCGGTGTTCAACCTCTACAACCGCGACTGGCCGGTCTACACCCACCACCCGATGCTCTCCCCGGCCCGCTTCAACGGCGGGGGCAACGCCACCGAGTCGATCGTGAGCGCCGGCTGCCTGATCCGCGGCCAGGTCACCCGCTCCGTGCTCTCCCCGGGCGTGGTCGTCGAACAGGACGCCGTCGTGCAGAACTCGGTGCTGCACGACAAGGTCCGCATCGGCCGGGGCGCCGTGGTGCGCAACGCCATCCTCGACAAGAACATCGACGTCCCGCCGGGTGCGACCATCGGCGTCAACCCCGAGCGCGACGCCGAGCTCTACACCGTCTCCGACAACGGCGTGGTGGTGCTGGAGAAGGGGCAGCACGTACCGGCGCCGATGTGAGACACGACGCCCTGACCGTCGCCCGTTTGGCGGACCCTCCCAGCCGTCAGTATCCTCCCCACCTGGTGGGACGGAATCGGACGAAGGTCCGCTGAACGGCTCCCACCTCTTTCCTGTGGGAGCCGCGCGGTCACTCGATCGAGCTACGCGGCTGAATGAGTGACGCGAGGAACACAGCGGCGATGACGGTGACGGACGACAGCCAGGGCACTGCCACGCGCGAGCCGGCGGCGGAGACGGGCGGGGCGGAGATCCCCGCCCAGCAGGAGTGGGGGCCGGGGATCGACCCCGAGCGTCTGGCGGTCTGCCTGAGCGTCCTGGAGGAGCTCGACCGGATCGAGGTCGACCACCCCGACGCCATCCAGGTGCGACGCGCCACCTCGCACATCTACCGGACGGTCAAGCAGCGCCGCCGCCAGGAGCGCCGCGCCGCCAAGACCGCGCACGACCGCGCCGTCACCGAGGCGACCGCCACCGGCTCCGCGCAGCGCATCGACGACGAGACGGCCGGCATCCTGCCGTCCTCCTCCGTCGAGGAGGGCCGCCGGATCGCGGGCGTGCTCCGGCGCCCCCGCTCCTGCTACACCTGCAAGGACCGGTATCTCGAGGTCGACTACTTCTACCACCAGCTGTGCCCCAGGTGCGCCGACGAGAACCGGGCCCGGCGCGACGCCCGCACCGACCTGACCGGCCGGCGCGCGCTGCTCACCGGCGGCCGGGCCAAGATCGGCATGTACATCGCGCTCCGTCTGCTGCGGGACGGCGCGCACACCACCGTCACCACCCGCTTCCCCAACGACGCCATCCGCCGCTTCAAGGCGATGCCGGACAGCGACGAGTGGATCCACCGGCTCGACATCGTCGGCATCGACCTGCGCGACCCCGCCCAGGTGGTCGCGCTGGCCGACTCCGTCGCCGCCCAGGGGCACCTGGACATCCTGATCAACAACGCCGCCCAGACCGTGCGCCGTTCCCCGCAGGCATACGGCGAGCTGCTCGCCGCCGAGTCGGCTCCGCTGCCCGCGGGCGAGCTGCCGGCCGCCCGCGTCATCGGCGCGTTCGGCTCCGGCGCGGTCGCCGCCCTGCCGGTGTCCGGCGGCGGGGCGATCACCGCCCAGGAGGTCACCGACCTCGCCCTGGTCTCCGGCTCGGCGTCCCTGGAGCGGATCGCGGCGGGAACCGCCATCGACGCGGGCGGCCTCGTCCCCGACCTGCACGACACCAACAGCTGGGTGCAGTCCGTCGAGCAGGTCACCCCGGTGGAACTGCTGGAGGTCCAGCTCTGCAACTCCACCGCGCCGTTCATCCTCATCAGCCGGCTCCGCCAGGCGATGGCCGCCTCGCCGAACCGCCGCACCTACATCGTCAACGTCTCCGCCATGGAAGGCGTCTTCGAACGTGGCTACAAGGGCGCCGGACACCCGCACACCAACATGGCCAAGGCGGCCCTGAACATGCTGACGCGCACCAGCGCGCAGGAGATGTTCGAGGCGGACCGCATCCTGATGACCGCCGTGGACACCGGCTGGATCACCGACGAGCGTCCGCACCCGGACAAGGTGCGCCTCGCCGAGGCCGGATTCCACGCGCCGCTGGACCTGATCGATGGCGCGGCCAGGGTCTACGACCCGATCGTGCGCGGTGAGGCGGGCGAGGATCTGTACGGGGTCTTCATGAAGGACTACGCGCCCGGCAAGTGGTGACCCGGAACGGGTAGGCCCGACCGGACGGGCCGGACGGGCCGGGCGGGGGAGCGGGAGACCCAGGAGCCGGGGACCGCGTGACATCAGACGGTTACGCAAAGTTTTCGGCGCTATCGAGCGGGAGGCCGCTCATTTGGTTAACCTGGGACGGACGGACAGTGCGACGAGGTCCTACCGGCCGCGTCCCCGTCCGTCACCGGACAGACCGGACTCGCCGGCCTGCCCGCGACGAGGTGCCGGCGCCACCGCGCTCGAACGCCCTCCCTACCGACCCGCACCCGGGAGGCGCCCGGGCGTCGAGCACAACGACGACGCCGAGCCTCGAGGGTGACCCAGACATGAGGAGTGCGCGGTGACACCGGAGAAGACGACGTCCACCACGGCGATCGCGAGCGAAACCCCCGTCGGCCGGAGCGGGACCGACGGCGACGGGCCCCTGGGCAGCCTGGAGGTGTGGGCGCGCTCCGCGCCCATCAGGCTGGCCGGCTACGAGGACGACCTCGCGGAACCGCACATCCTGCCCAGCGTCGACTGACGGACGCGGGCGGGCGAGGCACGGCGCCACCGACGGCGGCAGGTCCACGACCGGCCGCCGTCCGTCGTACGCCGCCGTCGGAGCGGTGAGCGTGCTCGGCGGGCACCCGGTGCGCCCTCGGTGGGAGCCCGGCGCGCCCTCGGCGGGCGCTCAGGAAAGCCGGGTGGGCGGCAGGAAGTCCCGGACGTACTCGCGGACCCAGTGCGCACCGGTGCGCCGCCGCTCCTCACGCGTCGCGAAGCGGTAGCGGAAGAGCCGGGCGCGCACCCAGCGCGGCGGCGCCCCGGGCGGGAACGGCGAGCTCCGCAGCAGCCGCAGCGTCTCCCGGTCGCCCTCCAGCAGCTTCTCCACGAAGGCCGTGAACCACCTGGCCGGCACCGGCGACAGCGCGAGGAACCACATCAGCCAGTCCAGCCGCAGGTGGTACGGGGCGAACTGCCGCGGCCGGCGGCGGACGTCGCCCGGCTTCCCCTTGAACTCATAGGCCCGCCAGACGGATTCCCGCCGCGGCCGGTCGTCGTCGGTGCCCTCCACCACCACCTCGTGCCGCACCCGCGTGACGCTCCCGAAGGCCCCGTAGGTGTTGACCAGGTGGAGCGGGTCGAAGGACCGGTTCATCGCCTGCCGGCGGGAGAGCAGGTTGCGCGCCGGGTTGCGGCTCAGCCACAGCAGCACCGCGGCCACGGCGAGAACGGTGATCTCGTACCAGAGCGGTGCTCCGGGCGCGGGCCGGGGCGCGGGGTCCCCCGGCCACCTGACGGCCGGCAGGGCGATCACCACGGTCAGCCAGTTCAGCCAGGAGAAGTTCCCCGAGACGATCAGCCACAGCTGTGTGACGATCATCAGCGCGGCCGCCCAGGAGGCCACCGGCTGCGGGGTGAAGAGCAGGAACGGCACGGCCAGCTGGGTGACGTGGTTGGCGGCCGCCTCCACCCGGTGCAGCGGCTTCGGCAGCAGGTGGAAGAGCCGGCTGAGCGGCCCGGGCATCGGCTGGGTCTCGTGGTGGTGGTACAGACAGGTGAGCTCGCGCCAGCAGGCGTCGCCGCGCATCTTGATCATGCCGGCGCCGAACTCCAGCCGGAACAGCAGCCACCGCAGGAGGAACAGCACCACCACCGGGGGACCCACCTCGTCGTTGCCCAGCAGCACCGCGAGGAAGCCGGTCTCCAGCAGCAGCGACTCCCAGCCGAACGCGTACCAGGTCTGCCCGATGTTGACGACCGACAGGTACAGCGCCCACGGCGCGAGCCACAGCAGCATCGAGGCCCACAGCGGCACCAGATCGCCCACCCCCGCCAGCAGGGCCGCCGACACCGCGCACCCCGTCCAGGCGCAGGCCGCGAAGAGGCGGTCGGAGAAGCGCAGCCGGAACAGGCTCGGCGCCTGCCGCCAGTGCGTCCGCTCCAGGAACCGCGGGGCCGGCGTCAGCCCCCGCTCGCCGATCAGCGGTCGGAACTGCAGCGCCGCGCAGAGGAAGGCCACCAGGTAGACGGCGGCCAGACCCCGCTGGAAGACCAGGCGGCCCGTCCAGTACTCCGGTGCGGTGAACCACTCCACGACCCCGGCACTCCTTCCCGGCGGCCGCCGCGCCCTCGCGCGCCGGTCGCCGTCCGTGACGCCCGCCCTCCGTTTGCGTGACCGTACCCCGCCGGGCAGACAATGGTCCGGGCAGACATGGGTGACGAAGTGCCCCGAACCGCGTGGGAGGACACCGTGCGCGCACCGATCAGAGCCGCCGTCGTGGCCTGCGCCGTACCGCTCGCCCTGCTCGGCGCCTCGCCGGCGGGGGAGCGCCCCGGCGGGGCGGGCGCGGAGAAGGGGGCGCGGCCGGACGGCGGCGTCGTCGAGGGCGGCGCGGTCTCCGGGGTGACCTCCGGGCGGGTGGCCGTGGTGGACGCGGACAGCGTCTTCGGCAGCCCCACCGACGTCTTCGGTGACTGAGCGCGCGTCCCGCCGGGCCCCGGGGAAGGCGGGGCGCGGAAGACGGGTCGAAGAAACGGACAAATCCTGGCAAAGTGGGCTCCATGGCTGATGGGGACACCGTGGAGACCGCACTCCCGGAGGAGTGGCCCGACAGCCCGTTCCCGATCCTGGCGCTCAACCGGATGGGCAGCTTCGAGTGGGACCTGGCCGCCGGCCGCTTCCACATGGACGCCCGGGCGCACGAGATCTTCGACCTCCGTCCCGAGGAGTTCGACGGCACCCCCGAGGCGCTGAGCCCCCGGGTCCCGACCGAGGAGGGCACCCGCCTCGACGAGGCGGTCACCCGCGCGATCAAGGAGGGCGACGAGAACTACGGCGCCTACTTCCGCGTCCGCCGCCGCGACGGAACCCTGCACTGGACCCACACCCAGGGCTACATCCGGCGCGACGACGACGGCCACGCCCGCCGGGTCTTCGGCATCGTCCGGGACGCCACCCAGGAGCTGAGGGAGAGCGAGGCACGGCTGGAACAGGCCGTCGAGGACGAGGCGCGCCGCCGCCAGACCGACGTCGTCCAGACCCTGACCGCCGCCCTCTCCGCCGCCCGCACCGTCCGCGACGTCTTCCGGGTGCTCGGCGAGGCCCACCAGCGGACCCCGCTGGGCGTCTCCCTGGTGGTGCTGGGCATGGTGCAGGGCGACCGCGTCGTCCTCGTCACCGAGGAGCCCCAGGAGGCCGTCCCCGGCACCCGCATCACCCGGCTGGACGAGCCCTACCCCATGAGCGAGGTGGTCCGCACGCTCAGTCCGCGCTACATCGAGTCGCCCAGGGAGTTCGCGGTCAACTACCCCCTGCTCTGGGAGCAGCTGGTCCCCCTCCAGATCACCTCGGCCGCCTACCTCCCGCTGATCGCCGAGGGCAAGGCGGTCGGCGCCGCCGGGCTGCTCTACAGCGGGCGCCGCGGCTTCACCCCGCAGGACCGCGCACTGCTCGGCGCGCTCGCCGGAAGCCTCGCCCAGAGCCTCCAGCGCGCCATGCTCTACGAGCAGCAGATGGACCTCGCGCAGGGCCTCCAGCAGGCCATGCTGCCCCGCACCATCCCCAGCGTCCCCGGCGCCGACATCGCCGTCCGCTACCGCTCGGCCGCCGCCGGACGTGACATCGGCGGCGACTGGTACGACCTGATCCCGCTCCCCGGCGGCCGGGTCGGCGCCGTGATCGGCGACGTGCAGGGGCACGACACCCACGCCGCAGCCGTCATGGGCCAGCTGCGGATCGTGCTGCGCGCCTACGCCGCCGAGGGGCACACGCCGGGCACCGTCATGGCCCGGGCCTCCGTCTTCCTCCACGAGCTGGACACCGACCGGTTCGCCACCTGCCTGTACGCCGAGGTGGACCCCACCACCGGCGTGGTCAAGTTGGTGCGCGCCGGGCACCTCGACCCGATCCTGCGCGGCGGCGACGGTGCCTGCCGCCGCGTCCCCGTCGAGGGCGGCCTGCCGCTCGGCCTGTCCGCCGAGTTCGGCACCCTCACCTATCCGGTCACCACCTTCGAGCTGTCCACGTACCAGACCCTGGTGCTCTGCACGGACGGACTGGTCGAGCTTCCCGGTGACGACCTCTCCGTCGGCGTGCAGGACCTGATGGACGACATCTCCCGGGGCCCCGACGACGTCCGCGGCCTCGCCGACGCCCTGATCGAACGGGCCGACCGCAGGGGCGGGGACGACGACGTCGCCCTCCTGCTGCTGCGCCGCCGTGGCCCCGGACGGCAGCGGACCGGCGGGCAGCTCAGGCAGCAGGTCGTCCCAGGCGACCCGGACGCGCTGGCCGAGACCCGCCACATGATCCGGGCCGCGGTACGGGCGTGGGGCACCGTGGAGCGGGCCGACGAGATCGAGCTGGCCGCGGACGAGCTGATCACCAACGCCCTGATGCACACCGAGGGCTGCGCCACCGTCACCCTGCGGGTGATCCTGGGGCCGCAGCGGCTGCTGCGCATCGAGGTGGAGGACAGCTCCAGCGCCCTGCCGCACCGGCGGGACCCCGGCCCGGTGGGGATGAGCGGCCGCGGCCTCATGCTGGTCGACCTGCTGGCCGACAGCTGGGGCGTCGAGGCGCGCGGCGGCGGCAAGTGCGTGTGGTGCGAGTTCGTCATGACGTCGCCCGCCGCCGGGGACGGCCCGGGCGCCGGGTGAGCGGCGCCGTGGGGCGGGCCGGTGCCGGTGGGCGGCGCCGCCGGGGGCGGGCCGGAGCGTCCCGTGGCAGGCTGGGGGTATGCCCGAGCTGCCGGAGGTGGAGGCCCTCAGGGACTTCCTCCAGGACCACCTGGTCGGGCGGGAGTTCGTCCGCGTGCTCCCGCTCGCCGTCAGCGTCCTGAAGACCTACGACCCCCCGCCCTCCGCCCTGGAGGGGCGGCGGGTGGCGGCCGTACGACGGCACGGCAAGTTCCTGGACGTCGCCACGGCCGACGAGGGACCGCGGCTGGTGACCCACCTGGCCCGGGCCGGCTGGCTCCAGTGGCGCGACAGCGTCCCCGCCGCCCCGCCCCGCCCCGGCAAGGGCCCGCTCGCCCTGCGGGCGGTCCTGGACCACGGGCAGGGCTTCGACCTCACCGAGGCCGGCACCCAGAAGCGGCTCGCCGTGTACGTCGTCCAGGACCCCGCCGAGGTACCCGGCATCGCCCGGCTCGGCCCCGACCCGCTGGCCGTGGACTTCGACGAGGCGCGGTTCACCGCGCTGCTCGCGGGGGAGCGGCGGCAGCTCAAGGGCGCCCTGCGCGACCAGAGCCTGATCGCGGGCGTCGGCAACGCCTACAGCGACGAGATCCTGCACGCGGCCCGGATGTCCCCGTTCAAGCTCACCGGCTCGCTCACGCCCGAGGAGACCCACCGGCTCTACGAGGCGCTGCGCTCCACGCTCACCGAGGCGGTGGAACGCTCCCGCGGGGTGGCCGCGGGGCGGCTGAAGGCCGAGAAGCGGAGCGGGCTGCGGGTGCACGGCCGCACCGGGCAGCCCTGCCCGGTGTGCGGGGACACCGTCCGCGAGGTGTCGTTCGCCGACTCCTCGCTGCAGTACTGCCCCACCTGCCAGACCGGCGGCCGCCCACTCGCCGACCGCCGCCTGTCCCGACTGCTCAAGTAGCCCGGCCCGTGCCCCGGGCCGGTGCGACCGCGGTGGCGGCCCGGCGGCCCGGCGATCCGGCGCGCGGATCTTCGCATGGTCCGGTCGACGGCCTTCCGCGGAGACGACGTCAGGCGTGACAGCGGAGCCGGACGAGGATCGTGTCGCCGGGAAGGTCCGCGAGGTACGCGGCCTCGCCGCCGTGCCACGCGGGAGGCTCCGGCGGGTCGTGGGGGCACGTGTCCGGCTCGCAGAAGGCGTGGACGGCATCGGCGCCGCGCTCCAGCCACCAACCGTCCTCGGTGAGCACGTCCGTGCACGGCGGTCCCGACGCGGTGAGCTTGCCGATGTACTCGGCACGTGTCCCCTCGAACCCCATCACCGGGTGCTCCAGGGGACCGCTGGGTCCGACGAACTGCAGATGCCCCAGGCCCAGACTGAAGGGATGGTCGAGGTATGCCTTGATCAACGGCTGGTTCCGGTAGGCGGCGAGCATCTCGTCCCCCCACCGGTCACCGGGGAACGCGTCAGGATCGTTCCACCAGCGGTCGACGAACACCGCGAGGGGAATCGCCGGAGGATGGAGCGCCGACAGGCTGTGCCACAGGTCCCAGGACGCGGCGACCGCGCGCTCGGAGGCGAGAGCCGGCCGGGAGAAGTCGAGCAGGGCACGCGGTCCTCCGGCGCAGACGCCCGGGACACTGGGGAGGGGTGACCCGTCGGATCCAGGGTCGTCATGGACCAGCCGGGGATCGTCCCAGTATCCAGGGGCGACCGCGAAACCCCTGCCGGAGCTGCCTCCGGCGACACGTCGCGCGTCCCACATGCCGCGGTCCACGGGGTTGTCGTCCGTGTCCATGAAGAAGGGCGCGAGAGCCTTCGAGAGCGCCTCTTCCACATCGCCCGCGGCCTCCCCCGGCAGACATACCGTCACCCACAAGCCGGCCATCCGCCCCGCCTCCCCACGTCGGTGAAGGGCATGATCGCACGCCGTGCACCACGTGTCGCGGCCGCGGAACAGGGCGCGGGAGGACCGGGGTCCGCCGCCGTGGGCGCCCGGTGGTCGCGTGCCTGGGTGGCGTGCCCGGGGACCGGGGCACGAGACCGGGGACCGCGGAGCCGGGTCCGCCGGCTCTCCGGGGGCTCCAGGACCGCTCAGAACAGGTGGATGGCCAGGTGGCCCAGTGGCAGGCCGAGCTGCCAGGCCGGGGTCCACCGCTGCGGGCCGTCCTCCCCGGGCACCGGACCGCCTCCGGGCACCGCGTCCAGGTCGGGAGCGAGCAGCTCGGTCTCCTCCAGCCAGCGCCAGGCGGCCAGGGCCAGCCGCAGATCCGGTCCCGGCCGGCCGCCGCCCGCGTCCGCCTCGGCGGTGAGCGCGGCCAGCCGGTCGCGGACCCAGTCCTGCCAGGGCTGGTCGTAGGCGGTCAGGGAACGCCAGGTCTCCAGCCGCGTCACCACCTGGACCCCGCTCAGCTCGCCCTCCAGGTCGGAGAGGAACACCGTCAGGGCCAGCGCGTCACGCCCCGCCCGGTACTCGAACGAGGTCGGCGGCATCAGGTCCCCCGACCGCAGCAGCTCGTCGGCGATGTACTCGGCGTACAGCCACGCCATCGGAACCGTCAGCCGGTCCGGCTCCGAGCGGTCGTGTCCTCTGGTCACCATGTCTGCCTGCCTTCCTCCGGTGGACGCACCGCCGGACGGCCCCTTCCGTCCTGAACGGACCGATGGGAACAGCCGATTACTCAACCATGGTCATCGGCAAGGCGCTTTAAGAAGGCTTGACCCGGCCGCCGGTTTCAACGCAGGTCCGGCGCGTAACCCGGCAGCACTCCGCGCAGGGCCCGCAACCCATAGTAGGCGCGGGACTTGACCGTTCCGGCCGGTATCCCCAGGGCGGCCGCCGCCTCCGCCACACTGGCACCCTGGAAGTACACCAGCACCAGCACGTCACGGTGCTCGGGCGAGAGCCGCCGTACGGCCTCCCGGACGTCCAGCATCGCCGCCGACCGGTCCGCGTGGTCCGCGCAGACCCGCGCGTTGTCCAGCACCGCGTCGCCCACCTCGGCGGGACGCGCCTGCCGGGCCCGGCGCGCGTCGATGGCCAGCCTGCGGGCCACCGTCAGCAGCCACGGGCGCACGGAGTCGAAGGTGTCGTCGTGCAGCGCGTCGGGGTTCTGCCAGGCCCGGACCAGCGTCTCCTGGACCAGGTCCTCGGCACGCTGCCGGTCGCCGTCGCACAGCCTGAGCAGCAGGGCGAACAGGGGCCGCCCGTGCTCGCGCTGGAGCCGGGCCAGCTCGTGCTCGGCGGTCGTTCCTCGGGTCATGATGGTTCCGGCCGTCATGGCCGTATGCCACCCCACGCCGTGGCGGCGAAACAGTGGCCGTGCGCGGATCTGCGGCGGACGGTCGAACGCGTCGCCGAGCGGTGCGACGAACGGTCGTCCGGCGGCCTCCCCGACGACACGCCGGTCCCGTGCTCCGCAAGGGTGCAATCCCGCCACGCGACGCCCACCCGGGATGCGACGGCCGTTGGGCCGGGCGACTGATTAATCATGAAAATGGACCGATTGCTCTCCCGCAGGGGCGCGTTGATCGCCGGGGCCTCGGCCTTCGCGGCCGCCGGCGCCTCGGGCCTCAGCTCCCTCCTCGCCCCCACCGAGTCCCCGTCCGCCGGAGCCCCGGCCGCCGCGTCCGCGTCCGCCGAGGCCGCGTCGGGGGCCTCCGGCCGGGCCGCGGGCGCCCGCGGCGCCGCCCGTTCGCCCGTGTCGTCCTCCTACCGCCTGAGCCCGGTGGCCGGGTTCGCCCCGCCCGCCTCGAGGCCGGCCCGCACCCCGGTCCGTGACGAGCCGTTCCTCCGGGTCGGCGGCCTCGGCCGCACCGTCGTCCTCACCTTCGACGACGGCCCGGACCCCCGCTACACGCCGCAGGTCCTGCGCACCCTCCGCCAGCACCGGATCCACGCCATGTTCTTCGTCTGCGGGAACATGGCCAAGGCCAACCCCGACCTCATCAGGCAGATGACCGACGAGGGCCATGTGGTCGGCAACCACACCTGGTCGCACCCGCTGCTCACCCAGCTCTCACGGTCCGCGGTGCGCGCCGAGATGGAACGCACCAGCGAGATCGTCGAGAAGTCCTGCGGGGCGCGCCCCGCCTGGTTCCGCGCCCCCTACGGCGCCTGGAACCGGGACGCCTACCGCTTCGGAGCGGAACTGGGCATGGAACCCATGGCCTGGACCGTCGACACCCTTGACTGGCGCACCCCGGGCGCCGGAGCCATCGCCGCCACGGTCGAGAAGCAGGCGTCGCCCGGCGCCGTGGTGCTCTCCCACGACGCCGGCGGGAACCGCTCACAGAGCGTCCAGGCGCTGCGGCGCTACCTGCCGAGGCTGCTGGACGAGGGCTACCACGTCGCCGTGCCCCGCCGCCGCCCGTTCTGAGACGCGGGACGCGGACGCGGAAAAGGCCGTCCGGTCCGCACGAGCCTCGGCTCGTACGGACCGGACGGCCTTTCGTCGTTCCGGCCCTTTCCGTTGTCCCGCTGTCCTGTTGTCCCGCTGTCCCGGTGACCCGGAATTCAGTGGACCTCGACCATCCGGGCGAAGACCACCACGTTCCCCGCGTAGCCCTCCTGCGGGGAATAGCCGCCGCCACAGGTGATGACCCGCAGTTCGGGCGTGCCGATGGAACCGTAGACACGCTCTCCGGGGAAATTGTTCTTGTCGTAGACCTCGATGCCGTAGATCTCGAAGACGGCGAGCTTTCCGTCCTTGCGCAGCACCTCGATGCGGTTCCCCGGCTTCGTGGCGCCCAGGCCGTAGAAGACCGCCGGCCCCTGCGCGTTGTCGACGTGACCCACCAGCACGGACGTGCCCTTCTCGCCGGGGGTCACCGCGCCGGTGAACCAGCCGGCCAGGTTGGGGTCCTCGGGCGGCGGTGCGGCCACCCAGCCGTCCGGGTCCAGACCCACCGGGACGATCGGGGCGTCGACCTGGATCGACTGGATCCGCACCCGGTCCACCTCGGAGTACGGCAGCGGCGCGGGCGCCCCGGGGAAGGCCTGGGGGCGGACCTGGGTGTCCGCGGCCGCCACCGAGGCGGGCTGCGGGGGACCGGTGTCGAACTCCCCCGAGCCGTTCCTGATGAGCGCGAGCCCGGTGAGGAGCACCAGCGCCATCACGCCCCAGGGCACACGCCGTCTGGGCCGCTCCTCCTCTTCCGCCAGTTCGGACGCAGACATTTTCGCCATTCCCCTCTCGACGCGGCCGTCGCCGTGTCTGTCGCGATATCAGAACGCTAAGCGGCGTGCGCGCAACCGGCATCGGGGCAAGGGCGAACGGGTGGCCGGAAATGCGGCGGTGCGCCATCCGAGTCGGTGCCGAAATAAATTTCCTGACACTCCGTGACCTGCGGTGATGGTGTTTTCCGGGTTTCCTGTCGGCGTGTCGGCTCACCAGGACGGCGGACAGCCGAAATGCGGCCGGACAAGGGCGGTCCCAGGGTCTGAGTGGGAGGCGCTTTCTCGCCGATCGACCGGGGACGGGTCCCGGGGCGCCTTCCGCGGAGGAACACATGCGTACACGTGCCCTGGCGGTCTCGGCCGCCGCGTTCGCCGCCATCGGGCTCGCCGCCCCGACGGCCGGCGCCTGGTCGGACCCGACCAGCATCTCGGTCAGCCCGAGCACCATCGCTCCCGGCGGGCAGCTGACCGTCACGGTGGAAGGCAGCGCCTGCCGGATGCCGGGCTCCACCGTGTCGTCGCCGGTCTTCCCGTCGACGCCGCTCACCCCGGCCAGCGGCAGCAGCAGCAGGTCCACGGCCACGGTGCGGGTCAACTCCAACGCCACCGCCGGATCGCACAGCATCACCGCGCACTGCGGTGAGGGCAAGACCCTCACCCGGTCCAACGCGTTCACCGTCCTCGGCGGTGTCCGCGGTGGTCTGGGCGGCAGCTCCCTCACCGGGGCGACGCCCACCGACATCGCCATCGGCGGCGGGCTGGTCGCCGCCGCGGGTCTCGGCGGCGGCTTCTTCTGGATGCGCCGTCGCGCGGAGAGCCGTATCTGATTCCTGTCCCGCGCTCCGGGGAACGTCGCACGCAACGGCGTCCCGCCCCGCGCCCCCTCGGGGGCGCGGGGCGGGACGCCGTTCCCGTGCCCGCGGTTCCCCTCCGGTTCCGCCCGTGCGGGCCGCGGACCCGCTCCACGGCCCTCCGCCTGACCGGCACCGTAGGAACGGCGCGCCCCGGCCGCGATCCCGCTCGGGCGAACGGGTGACGGCGCTACGCCGGACGGGTGCTCACGCACCCGGACCGGACTGGCGCGGGACCGCCCTACGTCGTCACACCGGGGAACAGCGCCGTGAACGGCGTGGCCTCCACGTCCATGCCCCGGCTGAAGGGCGCGTCGAAGTCCCAGACCAGGAACAGCAGGAACGCGATCAGCGCCGAGAAGAGCCCGGCCAGCACCAGTTCCCGCGCCGTGCGCCGGATCTGCAGGGCGAAGACCATGCCGATGGTCACCATCGCGCCGATGATCAGCCCGAACCACACCACCCCCGGCATCGTCGCCTCGGTGGCGTCCGCCCGGGCGCCGCGGGCCTGGTCCACGACGGTCACCTGGTCCAGCAGCGGCTGGTACGCCTGCGCCTCGAAGTCGGAGGCCGGTTCGTAGTCGGTCAGATCGTGCCGGAGCCGCTCCAGCAGCCGGGTTCCCCGCTCGGTGAGCCTGCCCTGTTCGGCCATCACCTCCCACTCCGTGTTCACCACCTGGCCGACGTAGGCGTGCACGTCGTCGCGGATCCGCTCCCGGACCTCCGCGGGGTAGGGCCGCACCCGCTCGGAGATCTCGTGCAGGGCCATCGCCTCCGTCCGCACGTGGTCCTGTGCGGCGCTGCGGGCCTCCCAGACACCGGCGATCGCGAGGCCGAGGACGATCGCGTAGACCACGCCGATCATCATCGTCATGTACTCGATCACGTCGGGCGTGTCGTCCGGGTCGTCGTCCTCCCGGGCGGTGCGCTCCCGGATGACGGCGACGACGAGGACCACGGCGCACGCCGCGGCCATCGCGAGGGCGAGTACGAGCCATTCCGGCAAGAAAACCTCCTGGAGGTGGAAGAGATCGGCGAGACGGGACGGACGGCGGGTCCGGGCGGCCTCACCGAGGGCGCAGCGCGGCCACGGCGATCACCGCGGGCGCCGTGATCAGCAGGGCGAGCGAGACGAGCGAACGCCGGGGGCGGGGCGGCAGCGAGGGCGCGGCCGCCTGGCGGACGGGGTAGGAGACGGGCTCGGCCGACGGGGCGGGAGTCGTGCTGGGTGTGGGCGGGAGCGGCGGCTCCGCCCGGGGAGCGGGGGGCGCCGGCCGGGGCGGTGGGGGCGCGGGGGCGGGCGTACGGGGGGGAGCCGCCCGTGGCGGCGGGGCGGCCACCGGCGGCGCGGCCTTCGGCGGGGGAGTCGGGGACGGCGGCGGGGACGGCGGCGGGGGCGGTGGCGGTGGCTCGGGCACCGGATCCGGAGATGGCGGGGGCGGCGTGGGAGTGGGCGTCGGGCACCGCCCGGCCTGCGCGTACGCACCGGCACCGTCGATCCGGGCCACCGCCTCCCCGGCGGCGGCCGTCACGCCCCCGGGTCCGACCACGGCGACCGGGCCGCCGGTGGGCGCGGCGAACGCCTCCGGCGGGGGCACCGGACCGACGGCGACCGTTCCGGCGTCGGTGACGATGCCCGCCGCGCTTCCGCCGGGGCCGGTCGAGGCGTAGGCGCAGGCGTCCGCGGCGGCCGTCCCGGACCAGCCGGGGCCGGTGATCCAGACGATCGAGGTCACCGCCAGCGCCCGGGAGGCCTGGAGGAGGCGATTGCGTGTAGGTCTCTCCACGGGAGTGATCATCGTCACGCCACTCCGGGATTACGCCGGATGTGTCACTCATTGCTTCGAACGGGTGGAAATGCACACGCGAAGTTGCCGACATGTCCGGCGAATTCACCTCGCCACCATCGGTAAGTGACCGCTAACGGATGGTCAATTTCCGTTTCTGCTCGCATCGTTGGCCGATTGATCAGTAGCCTCACCTCGACCCAACGGCCGTCTACTCCCCGGAGTCCCAGATGAACTGTCCCGCCCGTGCGTCGCGGAGCATCGGCGGAGGCCGGCCGGCATGACGGGGAGCCCGGACACGCCGAAGGACGGACTCGACCGGTTCACCACCGCCTGGAGCCGGGCCCTGCTGCCGGGGGCCCCGCCCGAGGCCGTGCGTGAGCTGCGGCCCCGGCTTCTGCCGGCCGCCCGGGGACTGCGGGAGGCGCTGCGCGCCCGCATCCCCGACGCGGTCGCCGGGCGGGCGGCCGGAGCGGCACTGGTCGCCGCCGACAGCGCCGACCCGGAGACGGTGGGCCGGACCCTGGAGTGCCTGGACTCCCACGCGGCGTGCTGCCTGGGCCACGAGGGCGCCGACCCCGCCGTGCTGCGGGCCCGCGCCGTGCGGGTGGGCGCCGCGCTGGCGACCGGCTTCGCCGAGGCCCTGCGCGACCGCACCACCACCGAGCAGCGGGCGGTGGCCCGCGCGGCGCTGGGCGCGCAGAACCTGGCCACCCAGGCGCTGCACGAGAGCGAGGCCCGGTTCCGCGCGGTCTTCGAGGGCGCCGCCACCGGCATCTGGATCGCCGGACCCGACTCGACGATCCTCCAGGTCAACGGGGCCATGACCCGGATGTTCGGGGGCAGCGACAAGGCCCTGCTGGGACGCCGCTTCACCGAACTGACGCACCCGGAGGACGGCGCCCAGACCTGGCGGCTGCACGACGAACTGGTCGGTGGCGTCCGCGAGCACTACCGCGTCGAGAAGGCCTTCACCCGCCCCGACGGCACCGTGCTGTGGACCAACCTCACCGTCTCCCTGCTCCGCGACGCCGACGGCCGGCCCCAGTACCAGCTCGCGCTGATGGAGGACACCACCGAGCGGCGGCTGCTCAACCTCCGGCTGCGCTACGAGGCCACCCACGACGCCCTCACCGGGCTGCCCAACCGGGTCCTGTTCTTCGAGCGGCTGGAGAAGGCCGTGGCCGCGGGGGAGGGGCAGCGTTTCGGCCTGTGCTACCTCGACCTCGACGGCTTCAAGACGGTCAACGACAGCCTCGGCCACCAGGCCGGCGACCGGCTGCTGGTCGAGGTCGCCGACCGCCTCCAGGCGTGCGCCACCGCACCGGGCGAGATGGTGGCCCGGCTCGGCGGTGACGAGTTCGTCGCCCTGACCACCGGGACCGACACCCGCAGGGGCGTGGACGACCTCGCCGAGCGGATCATGAACGCGCTGTCCACGCCGGTGTGCATCGACGGCCGGGAGCTGACCGTGCGCGGCTCCATCGGCATCGTCGAGGGCCCGGCCGGTGAGCGGGGCGCGGCCGAGGTGCTGCGCAGCGCCGACATCACCATGTACCGGGCCAAGTCGGCGGGCGGCAACCGGTTCGAGTTCGCCGACCCCGAGGCCGACGCCCGCGCCATCCACCGGCACCGCCTCACCACCGCGCTGCCGGCCGCCCTGGAAAACGGCGAGTTCTTCATCGAGTACCAGCCCCTGGTACGTCTCCAGGACGGCAGCGTCGGCGGCGCGGAGGCCCTGGTGCGGTGGCTGCACCCGCAGCAGGGCGTGGTCGGCCCGGACCGGTTCATCCCGCTCGCCGAGCGGACCGGGCTGATCGTGCCGCTGGGCCGGTGGGTGCTGGAGCAGGCCGTCCGGCAGGCCCGCGAGTGGAACGGCGCCCTGCGCGTCAATGTCAACCTCTCGCCGTGCCAGCTGGCCGACCCCGGGCTGGTCCGGGACACCGAGCGGATCCTCCAGGACGCCGGACTGCCGCCCGAGGCGCTCTGCCTGGAGATCACCGAGTCGGCTCTGGTCGGCGCGGAGGACGAGGTCCTGCGTCCGCTGCGGACCCTGTGCGACATGGGCGTGGACATAGCCCTGGACGACTTCGGCACCGGCTACTCCAACCTGGCCGGCCTGCGGAGACTGCCGGTGAGCGTGCTCAAGCTGGACCGTTCCTTCACCCGCGGCATCCGCACGTCGCCGGCCGACCCGGTGGACGTCAAGATCGTCGAGGGGGTCGTGCGGCTGGCGAGGACGCTCGGGCTCTCGGTCACCGTCGAAGGCGTGGAGACGGCCGCCCAGGCCGAACGGCTGCGCCAGCTCGGCTGCGACACCGCGCAGGGCTGGTACTACGCGCGTCCGGGCCCGCCCGAGAGCCTCCACGACCTCGTCCTTGCCGACGCCTGCTGACCGGGGTGAGGACGGCGCCCGCTGCGTGACGCGCGTATCGGGCGCACCCTGGAAGGAGGACATCCAGGAGGTGAGACACCATGCTGCACACCGCAGTGGGATGGCACGTCGAACTGGAATTCAAGGAGGACGACACCCGCACCCGGGCCGCCGCCATGGTGCGGCTACCCGACGGCAGTGAGGTCCGCGGCCACGGGCACGCCAGCCGTCACGACTCCGACGCCAACCAGCCGAGGGTCGGCGAGGAGGTCGCCGGGGCGAGGGCGCTGAACGACATCGCCCTGCAGTTGCTGGACAAGGCCCACGGGGAGATCGACGCGGCGGCGGGCCGCCCGTCCCACCCGATCTCCGTCTGACCGCGCCACGCGGTCACGGAGGTCCGGCCCCGCGGGGCGGCCACCCGGCCGCCCCGCACCCGCGCCGGTCACCGTCCGCGTTCCTCCAGCAGCAGCCGCTGCAGCTCCCGCGCCGCCCGCGGCGGAGCGACGTCACTGCGGTGCGCCAGCGCGACGGTCCGCGACAGCACCGGCGCCGCCAGCGGCGTCACCCGCAGCCCCGTACGCCCGGCCACCATCCGCGGTACCACCGCCACCCCCAGACCCGCGCGGACGAACCCCAGCACGGCGTCCATCTCGCCGCCCTCGACGGCGAAGTCCGGATCGAACCCCTCCGCCCGGCACGCCTCCACGGTCAGCTCGCGCAGGTCGTACCCGTGGCGGAACATCACCAGCCGTTCCCCCTCGAGATCGGCGATCCGCACCCGCCGCGCCCTGCCCCGGCCGTGCCCCGGCGGCGGCGACTCCGGCGAGGAGACCACCACCAGCTCCTCCCGCAGCAGCTCTACCGTGGTCAGCGCGGGCGACGGCGTCCGCAGCGGCAGCACCACCAGCGCGAGGTCCAGCGCGCCGCGCGCCAGCTCCCGTACCAGATCGTGCGAGCCGCCCTCCTCCACCAGCAGCTGGATCCCCGGATAGCGGTCGTGGAAGGACCGGAGCACGTCCGGCAGCAGACCGGTGCACAGGCTCGGCGTCGCCCCCAGCCGCACCCGCCCGCGCCGCAGCTGGGCCACCTCCTGGACCTCCTGGCGGGCCGTCTCGGTGTCCGCCAGGATCCGCCGCGCCAGCGGCAGCAGTGTCTCGCCGGCGTCCGTCAGGGTGATGTTCCCGCGCGCCCGGAGGAACAGGTCCGCCCCCAACTCCCGCTCCAGCGCCTTGATCTGCTGGGAGAGCGAGGGCTGTGCGACATGGACGAGCTCCGCCGCGCGGGTGAAGTGGCGGGTCTCGGCGACCGCCACGAAATAACGCAGTTGCTGCGGGTGCATCCCACGATGATAGACATGCATAGGCGGTGCCTATCGGATCGAGGCGCATCATGTCTTGGACCGATCGGCCCAGGCGGTCGTACCTTCACTGCATGGCTCTGGCAACGGGGACGGACCGACGGCCGTCCAGGACACGCGCGGTATGGGACTCGACCGTCGGCAAGAAGGCCGTGATGGCCGTCAGCGGTCTGATCATGCTGCTGTACCTGGTCGCCCACATGATCGGCAACCTCAAGGTCTTCTTCGGCCCGGGAGAGTTCAACGCCTACGGCCACTGGATCCGCACCGTCGGCGAGCCGTTCATGCACTACTCGTGGACCCTCTGGGTCATCCGGGTCGTGCTGGTGGCCGCGGTCCTCGCCCACGCCACGGCCGCCTACCAGCTCAGCCGGCGCGGCGGCAGGGCGCGTCCCGCCAGGTACGTCCGCAAGAAGCGGGGCAGCGACTACGCCACCCGGACCATGCGCTGGGGCGGCGTGATCCTCGGCCTGTTCATCGTCTGGCACATCCTGGACCTCACCACCGGCCACGTCCACGCCGGCGGCTTCCAGGAGGGGCGCCCCTACCAGAACGTGGTGGACTCCTTCTCCACCTGGTACGGCAACGTGATCTACATCGTCGCCATGCTGGCGCTCGGCCTGCACATCCGGCACGGCTTCTGGAGCGCCGCCCAGACCCTGGGCGCCGGCGGCCGCACCCGCGACCGGGTCCTGAAGACCGCCGCCAACCTTCTCGCACTGCTGCTCACGGCCGGCTTCGTCGCCGTCCCCGTGGGCGTCATGACCGGAGTGGTGAGCTGACATGTCCTACACCCGCTACACGACGGGCGAGCCCGTCGCCGACACCAAGGCGCCCTCCGGCCCCGTCCACGAGCGCTGGGACCGGCGCCGCTTCGAGGCCAAGCTGGTCAACCCGGCCAACCGGCGCAAGCACACCGTGATCGTCGTCGGCACCGGCCTGGCAGGCGGCTCGGCCGGCGCCACCCTCGCCGAACAGGGGTACCGGGTCGTCCAGTTCTGCTTCCAGGACTCCCCGCGCCGGGCCCACTCGGTGGCCGCCCAGGGCGGCATCAACGCGGCGAAGAACTACCGCAACGACGGCGACTCGGTCCACCGGCTCTTCTACGACACGGTCAAGGGCGGGGACTTCCGCGCCCGCGAGTCCAACGTCCACCGCCTCGCCCAGATCTCCGTCGAGATCATCGACCAGTGCGTCGCGCAGGGCGTGCCGTTCGCCCGCGAGTACGGCGGCCTGCTCGACAACCGCTCCTTCGGCGGCGTCCAGGTCTCCCGCACCTTCTACGCCCGCGGTCAGACCGGCCAGCAGCTCCTGCTCGGCGCCTACCAGGCGCTCTCCCGGCAGGTCGCGGCCGGCAACATCGAGCTGCACCCGCGCACCGAGATGCTCGACCTGATCGTGGCCGGCGGCCGCGCCCGGGGCATCGTCGCCCGCGACCTGGTCACCGGCCGGATCGACACCTACTTCGCCGACGCGGTCGTGCTGGCCACCGGCGGCTACGGCAACGTCTTCTACCTGTCGACCAACGCCATGAACTCCAACGCCACCGCCGTCTGGCGGGCGCACCGGCGCGGCGCGTACTTCGCCAACCCCTGTTTCACCCAGATCCACCCCACCTGCATCCCGCGCACCGGCGACCACCAGTCCAAGCTCACCCTGATGAGCGAGTCGCTGCGCAACGACGGCCGCATCTGGGTGCCCAGGGCCCGGGGCGACGAACGGCCCCCGAACGAGATCCCCGAGGAGGAGCGCGACTACTACCTGGAGCGGATCTACCCCTCCTTCGGCAACCTGGTCCCCCGCGACATCGCCTCCCGCGCCGCCAAGAACGTGTGCGACGAGGGCAGGGGAGTGGGTCCCGGCGGCCAGGGCGTCTACCTCGACTTCGCCGACGCCATCCGGCGGATGGGACGCGAGAAGGTCGAGGAGAAGTACGGCAACCTCTTCGAGATGTACGAGCGGATCACCGCGGAGAACCCGTACGAGGTCCCGATGCGGATCTACCCCGCCGTGCACTACACGATGGGCGGGCTGTGGGTCGACTACGACCTGCAGACCACCGTCCCCGGCCTGTTCGCCGTCGGCGAGGCCAACTTCTCCGACCACGGCGCCAACCGGCTCGGCGCCTCCGCCCTGATGCAGGGCCTGGCCGACGGCTACTTCGTGCTGCCGGCCACCATCAACGACTACCTCGCCCGCAACCCCCACAAGGACGACGTCACCGCCGAACACCCCGCCGCCCGCGAGGCGGTGGCCGCCACCCGGGAACGGCTGGAGCGGCTGCTGGCCGTCGACGGCGACCGCACCCCGGACTCCTTCCACCGCGAACTCGGTGAACTGATGTGGGAGTTCTGCGGCATGGCACGCGACGAGGGCGGCCTGCTCAAGGCGCTCGAGCGGATCCCGCAGATCCGCGAGGAGTTCTGGCGGCGGATCAAGGTGCCCGGCACCGGCGAGCAGTTCAACCAGTCCCTGGAGAAGGCGAACCGGATCGTCGACTACCTGGAACTCGCCGAGCTGATGTGCCTGGACGCGCTGCACCGCACCGAGTCCTGCGGCGGTCACTTCCGCGAGGAGTCCCGGACCCCCGAGGGCGAGGCCGCGCGCAAGGACGACGAGTTCTCCTACGCCGCCGCCTGGGAGTTCACCGGCACCGGCACCGCGCCCACTCTGCACAAGGAAGACCTGGTCTTCGAGTACGTCCACCCCACCCAGCGGAGCTACGCATGAGGCTCACCCTGCGCGTCTGGCGGCAGCGCGACGCCGCCGACGAAGGCGCCATGTCCACGTACCAGGTGGACGGCATCTCCCCCGACATGTCCTTCCTGGAGATGCTCGACACCCTCAACGAGAAGCTCATCCTGGAGGGCGAGGAACCCGTCGCCTTCGACCACGACTGCCGTGAGGGCATCTGCGGCGCCTGCTCCCTGGTCATCGACGGCGACGCCCACGGACCGGAGCGGACCACCACCTGCCAGCTCCACATGCGGTCCTTCCGCGACGGCGACGTCATCGACGTCGAGCCGTGGCGGGCCGCCGCCTTCCCGGTGATCAAGGACCTGGTGGTCGACCGGTCCGCCTTCGACCGGATCATCCAGGCGGGCGGCTACATCACCGCGCCGACCGGAGCCGCCCCCGAGGCGCACGCCACGCCCGTGCCGAAGCCGGACGCCGACCACGCCTTCGAGCACGCCGAGTGCATCGGCTGCGGCGCGTGCGTGGCTGCCTGCCCCAACGGCGCCGCGATGCTGTTCACCTCCGCGAAGGTCAACCACCTCAACGTCCTCCCGCAGGGGGCCCCGGAGCGGGAGACCCGGGTGCTCGACATGGTCGGGCAGATGGACGCCGAGGGGTTCGGCGGCTGCACCCTGGCGGGGGAGTGCGCCACGGCCTGCCCGAAGGGCATCCCGTTGTCCTCCATCACCGACATGAACCGCGAGTGGCTCCGCGCCACGGCCAAGGGGGCGCGGCGGTAGCCGCCCGAGACGTTCGCCGACGAGGTGCGGACGGGCGGGACCGGCGTGGTGCTCATTCCGGTCCCGCCAAGCCACGGGACGGCTCCCGCCGCACACGACCCGACCCCCAGCCGGCTTCCCGGGCGTCCCCTAGGCTGGTGGGCGTGACGGAGACCCGACGCCCGCTCGCCGTGTTCGACCTGGACAACACGCTCGCGGACACCGCGCACCGCCAGCGCTTCCTGGAGAACCGGCCCAGGGACTGGGACGCCTTCTTCGACGCCGCCCCGCAGGACCCGCCGCTGGAGAAGGGCATCGCCCTGGTCCTGGAGGCCGCGCGGGAGTGCGAGGTCGTCTACCTGACCGGACGCCCCGAGCGGTGCCGGCAGGACACCCTCGACTGGCTCGCCGCCCAGGGCCTGCCCGAAGGCCGGGTGTGGATGCGGCGGAACCACGACCGCCGCCCGGCCCGCCGCACCAAGCTGGAGATCCTCCGCCGGCTCGCCGCCACCCGGGAGATCCGCATGCTGGTCGACGACGACGAACTGGTCTGCGACGACGCGCGGCGCGCGGGTTTCCCCGTCGTGCGGGCCCGCTGGGCCGCCGAGGCCTCCGAGGGCCTGCGCGAGGCCCAGGAGCGCGAGGGCCGGACCTGAGCCGAAGGGGCGACGGGGCGGCGCGGTGAGCGGCGCCGCCCGCCCGGCCCGCCGCCGGCGCTCCGGCTGATCCAGCCACTGCGGCTGATCAACCACTGCGGCTGCTCCGACTACTCCGGCTCCTCGATGCGGAAGCCCACCTTCAGCCCCACCTGGTAGTGCGCGATCTCCCCGTCCTCGATGTGCCCGCGCACCTGGGTGACCTCGAACCAGTCGAGGTTGCGCACCGTCTTCGAGGCGCGGGACACGGCGTTGCGGATCGCCTGGTCGACCCCCTCGTGGGAGCTGCCGACGATCTCGGTGACCCGGTAGACGTTGTCCGACATGAAGACGTCTCCTCTCCGGGGCGTCGCGGGGACGAGGACGCCCGACACCCCTCCACCGTGCCCCATGCCGGGACGGTTCGCGAGGCGTCGCCGCTGCCCGTGGCCGCGTCCGGGTGGTGGCCGGGCCTTGACGGCGCTATTGGTCCATACCAAAATCCAGGCACCCACCCGAGCCGCCTGCGCTCGTCCCCCCACGGGTCTTTCTGCACTACACAGAACAGGACCACCGTGAGACGTCGTCTTCTCGCACTCATGGGCGCCTCGGCCGCCCTGATGACCACCGCTGCCTGCGGGCTGCTCCCGGGCGGATCGGACCGGAGCACGGTCACCGTGTGGCTGATGAAGGGCACCGCCTCCGACGACTTCCTGAAGCGCTTCACCACCGACTTCGAGGCGAGCCACCCGGACATCCGGCTGGACATCCAGATCCAGGAGTGGACCGGCATCGGCCCCAAGGTGCAGGAGGCCATGAAGCCCGAGGACGCCCCGGACGGCCCGGACGTGATCGAGGTCGGCAACACCCAGGTGCCGCAGTACGTGGAGGGACGGCTTCTCGACCTCACCCTGGAGGCGGTGCGCGACTGGGGCATCGACGACTGCCTGCCCGGCCTCACCGACCCCGGCCGGGACCGCAACCACCAGTACGGCATCCCCTGGTACGCCGCCAACCGGGTGGTGGTCTACCGCAAGGACCTGTTCGCCCGCGCCGGGATCACCGAACCGCCCAGGACCCGTGAGGAGTGGCTGGACGCCACCCGGCGGCTCGACGGCGCGGGATCCCAGGGCATCTACCTGGCCGGCCAGGACTGGTACACGCTCGCCGGGTTCGTCTGGGACGAGGGCGGCGACCTGGCGGTCCGGCGCTCCGAGGGATGGAAGGGCGCCCTGGACTCGGAGGACGCCCTGCGCGGAATGGAGTTCTACCGGCAGCTCCAGGCCCTGGGCGACGGCCCGGTGGACGCCGACGAGGAACACCCCCCGCAGGCCGGGGTGTTCGCCGAGGGCAAGGCCGCCCAGATCATCGCCGTGCCGGGCGTGGTGCGGTCGATCCTCGCCGAGAACCCCGAACTCGAGGGCGACATCGGCTACTTCCCCGTCCCGGGCAAGACCGCCGAGAAGCCTGGCTCGGTCTTCACCGGAGGCTCCGACCTGATCGTCCCCCGCAACACCGACCAGCCGGACGGGGCCATCGACGTGATCGGCGCCCTGGTGAGCGAGAAGTGGGCCACCGACCTGGCCCGCACGATGAACTACGTGCCCAACAAGGAGAAGCTGGCCGGGGCCGTCGCCGGCAACGAGGGCGTCGCCGCCATGGCCAAGGGCGCGGCGCACGGCCGTGCCACCCCTTCCACGCCCGAGTGGGCCGAGGTGGAGGCGGACAACCCCATCAAGCGCTACATGACGGCCGTTCTGAACGGCGGTGACCCGCGCCGCGAGGCGGAGAAGGCGTCGCTCGCCATCACCGAGGCGCTGGACCCGGTCTACGGCTGAGGTCCGCGCGGCACCTGTGCGCCGGGGGCCGTGCCGGGCCCCGGAGAAGGGGCCCCGGCACGGATCCGTCAGCGCACCACGCCCAGCGAGAGGGCGAAGAGCCCGGCACGGTCCGTCCACCGGTGCACGACCTCCATCCCCACCGCGGCCAGCTCCGAGCGGACGCCCTCGGGGCGGAACTTCGCCGAGATCTCCGTCCGCAGCTCCTCCCCGTCGGCGAAGTCGACGACCAGGTCCACGCCGGGAACCTTCACCGTCTGCGCCCCGCGCGCCCGCAGCCGCATCTCCACCCACTCCGGCCCGGGGTTCCAGACCGCGACATGGTCGAAGAGCTCCGGCCGGAAGTCGGCCGACAGTTCCCGGTTCACCACCCGCAGCACGTTCCGGTTGAACTCCGCCGTCACACCCTGCGCGTCGTCGTACGCCCGGATCAGCACCCGTTCGTCCTTCACCAGGTCGGTGCCCAGGAGCAGCGAGTCCCCCGGCGACATCAGCTCCCGCACCGACGACAGGAACCGCGCCCGCTCCACGGGTTCCAGGTTGCCGATCGTCCCGCCCAGGAAGGCCACCAGCCGGGGCCCCGGCCCCTCGGGCAGCTCCAGCCGGCCGGTGAAGTCCGCCACCACGGCGTGCACCTCCAGCTCCGGCCGCCGCTCGGACAGCTCCCGGCCCGCCCCGGTGAGCGCGCTCTCGCTCACGTCCACCGGCACGTACAGACCGAGCTCCGGCATGGCCTCCAGCAGGTGCCGGGTCTTCTCCGAGGACCCCGAGCCGAGCTCGACCAGCGTCCGCGCGCCGCTCACCCGGGCGATCTCGCCGGAGCGGTCGGTGAGGATCTCCCGCTCCGCGCGCGTGGGGTAGTACTCGGGCAGCCTGGTGATCCGGTCGAACAGCTCACTGCCCCGCGCGTCGTAGAACCACCTCGGCGGCAGCGAGCGCGGCCGGCTCCCCAGTCCGGCCAGGACGTCGGCGCTCAGCGCCGCCCGGGCGGCGTCCTCGGGCAGGGTGCGGGTGATGCGGAACGGGCTCACGGGCGTTGCTCCTTCAGCGGTGCGGGCTCCGGACGTCCCCCCGGGCCACGGCCGCGGGCGGCCCGCGGCCGTCGTCCCGGCCGTCCGGCGGGCCGTCCAGCGGGGTCAGCAGCACATCGGTGCGGGTCGCCGCGAGCAGCGTCCGGTCCGGGACCTCCCGCCAGAAGGGATCGTCGTCGTACGGCTCCGACGCCACCACCGTGCGCCGGCCCGGCTCGGCCAGGTACCACAGCGTGTCCCCCCACGCCGTCGCGGTGACCACCTCGCCGTCGGTGAGCAGCAGGTTGAGCCGCGAGCCGGGCGCGGCCTCCGCCGCCTCCCGCACCGCCCCGGCCAGCGCCTGCCCGGCCTCCTGGCCGGCCCGCAGGCGGTGCAGCACCAGCGCCCACAGCAGCGCGGAGTCGGTGCGCGCCTCCAGTTCCAGCAGCCGCGCGGACGGCAGAGCGGCGGCAGACGGGGCCATCGAGGCGGGCCATCCGGTGACCGCGCCGTTGTGGCTGAACAGCCACCGCCCGGCGGCGAAGGGCGCGGCGGCGGCCTCCCCGTCGGCTCCCGCCTCGGTGGCGTCACGCACGGCCGCCAGCACGGCGTCCGAGCGCACCACCCGCGCCAGGTCGGCGAAGGACGGATCGGCCCACACCGGCCCGGCCCTGCGGTAGCGGGCCGGCACCGGGTCGCCGGGCGCGTACCAGCCCACCCCGAAACCGTCGGCGTTCACCGTCCCGTACCGCTGCCGCCGGGGCGCCCAGGACTGCCGGAACAGGCTGTGCGGGGGCGCCACCAGCAGGTCACGCAGGGGCGAGTCGGGGCCCAGGAACGCCAGGTGGCGGCACATCAGGCCGCGCCTCCGTCCGGCACGCCGTCCGCCGGCCCCACCCGCTCCGGCAGCGCCGACCGCGCCGTGCGGAAGCCGGAGAAGATCTGCCGGCGCACCGGAAGGTCCCAGTTGCGGAAGGTCCCCCGGCAGGCCACCGGGTCCACGGCGAACGAGCCGCCGCGCAGCACCTTGTACTCCGTGCCGAAGAACACCTCGGAGTACTCCCGGTAGGGGAAGGCGGCGAAACCCGGGTAGGGCAGGAAGTCGCTCGACGTCCACTCCCACACGTCACCGATCAGCTGGCCCACGCCCAGCGGCGAACGCCCCGCGGGGAAGCTGCCCGCCGGCGCCGGCCGCAGGTGCCGCTGTCCCAGGTTGGCGTGCTCCCGCGCGGGCTCCTCGTCTCCCCACGGGTAACGCCGGGAGCGGCCGGTCGCCGGGTCGTGGCGGGCCGCCTTCTCCCATTCCGCCTCGGTCGGCAGCCGCCGCCCCGCCCACCGGGCGTACGCGTCCGCCTCGTACCAGCTCACGTGCAGCACCGGTTCGTCGGGCGGGACGGGCTCGACGGCCCCGAAGCGCCGCCGCAGCCACTGCCCGCCCTCACGCCGCCAGTACGACGGGGCCTTCACCCCCCGGGCCCGCAGATGGGCGAAGCCCTCCGGACGCCACCAGCGGGGCTCGTGATAGCCGCCGTCCTCCATGAAGGCCAGGAACGCGGCATTGGTGACCGGGGCGGTGTCCAGGAAGAACGGCGCCACGTCCACCGGGTGCGCCGGACGCTCGTTGTCCAGTGCCCACGGCTCGTCGGAGGTGCCCATCACGAACGGCCCACCGGGCACCAGCACCTCGGCCGGCCCTCCGTGGGCGGGGGCGGGCTCCGGGTCGGGAGCGGTCAGCACGGCCGGGCCGCGGCGGAGCTGGTGGGTGATCAGCATCGTCTCGTCGTGCTGCTGCTCGTGCTGCGCGACCATGCCGAAGACGAAACCGTCCGCGGTGAACGGGGAGTCCGCGAAGGCGGCCCCTTCCAGCAGGTCCAGGACACGGCCCCGGACCTCGGCCGCGTAGCGACGGGCCTCGCCGGGCGGCAGCAGCGGCAGCGAGGGCCGCTCCGCGCGGGGGTGCTCGAAGGCGTCGTACAGGCCGTCGATCTCCGGTCTCAGCGCCTCGTGGCCGCCCACCTCGCGCAGCAGCCACAGCTCCTCCTGGTTGCCGACGTGCGCCAGGTCCCACACCAGCGGCGACATCAACGGCGAGTGCTGGGCGGTGAGTTCGTGGTCGTCCAGGCAGGAGGTCAGCAGCGCGGTGCGCTCCCGGGCCGTGGACAGCGAGGCCAGGGCGCGCTCCCTGAGCGTCTCGGGGGAGTCCGCGGGCCCCCGGCCGTTCCGGTCCGTCATGACGCGTGCTCCTCTCCCTGCCGCAGACGGTCGAGGAGGTCGTCGGCGGGGCACCGGCCCCGGGACACGTACCGGTCCGTGAACTCCCCGACCGCGTCCACCACCGCGGTGCCGGCGCCCAGCCGGGGCAGGGCCTCCAGCGCGGCCGCGAAACAGACGGCGGCGGCCTCCCGCAGTTCAGGGTCGGCCAGAGCGTGCCGGGCGGCGCCCGTCCACAGCGGATTGTGGGGTGCGGGCAGCGGACGGCACCGCTCGGCGAGCGGCTTGACCGCACGGTAGGCGGTCTCCGTCGCCGCCAGGTCGTCGAAGAGCGCCGCCGTGACCGCCAGCGGCACGATCCAGCCGTCCTCGCCGGGCTGGGAGTCGAGCATCCGCAGTTCGAGGAACCCCCGGGGGCGCACCGGCGGGAACAAGGTGGTCAGGTGGTACTCCAGATCCTCCCGCCGCGGCCCCGACCCGCCCGCCGCGCCCCGGCGCAGCCAGTCCCGGAAGGTCGTCCCCTCGGGTACCTCCCACGGGCCGACGGTGCGCCGACGGCACATCAGCGGAGCGTCCAGCGCCCGCCGCGTCCAGGCCGCCCGGGGCTCCGCCTCCAGCGGGGGAGCGCCCGCCCGCTCCGCGCCGATCTCCGCCCAGCGCAACTGCCGGGTGGAACGCCAGCCGGTGGGGCGCCCCTCCGCGGCGGGGGAGTGGGCGAAGGCGGCCAGCAGCACCGCGCCCAGCAGGTGGGAGAGCTGCCAGCGCCGCACATGCCCCAGGGGGCCCGGCTCCTCGTACCCGGCGTCCAGGTTGACCTGGACGGAGGACGAGGTGCACATCATGATCCGCCCCGCCGGTCCCGCCCGGTCCAGGCTGCGTTCCATGGCGTCGTACCGGGCCTCGCGCAGGAACCGCCGGGGCGACTGCCAGGGGTCCAGGCCGATGCCCGCCAGGGTCAGGCCGTGCGGGCGCAGCGCCGAGCGGACCACCGCCAGGTCGGCGCGCATCGTCTCCACGCACGCGGTCAGCGAGGAGGCGGGCCGGGAGCTCAGCTCGATCTGGCCGCCCGGTTCCGCGGTGAGCAGCGCGTCCACCGGCAGCCCGGGCAGCGAGGCGTGCGCCGCCTCCAGCCGGTCGGGGGTGACGGTGGCGCGGGGATCGTCCAGGTCGTGGACCAGCCACTCCAGCTCCACACCGAGCAGACGGGGCGGACCGGTCCTGAAACAGGAGCCGTGGACCAGCGTCTCCGCGCCGGCCTCCGACAGCACCTCTCCGGACCGCGCCGCCGCCGTGCCTGTCGCCTCGGGCATAACCGGGGTTCTCCCTCCTGCGAGAGCGGACGCCGCTGGGTCCCACCCAAGACCCTGACACGGGAGGACACAAGGGCGCACCTCGGGAGCCAGGGGGGCGAGACCGGGCGTTTGCGGCCCACACACCCGTAACAGCAAGAAGCGCGGCACGGAGGCTCACGGAGGCGGGCAGGGAGGCGGACACGGAGGCTCACGGAGGCGGGCAGGGAGGCGGACACAGAGGCTCACGGAGGCGGGCAGGGAGGCGGACACAGAGGCGGGCGGAGTGGGGGCCGAGAGGAGGGCGACGGACGGCAGGGAGAAGGCCGGAGGGCCGGGCCCCGGGGCGTCCCCGGTGCGGCCCGGCCCTCCGCGGCGGACGGTGTCAGCCCGCGGCCTTGCGCACCAGCTCGGCCAGCCGCTCGGCGACGTCGTCGGTGATCTCGGTCAGGGCGTAGGCGCTCGGCCAGAAGGAACCCTCGTCGAGCGAGGCCACGTCGCTGAAGCCGAACTCGGAGTACCGCGTGTTGAACTTCCCCGCGCACTTGAAGAAACAGAGGACCTTGCCGTCCTTGGAGTACGCCGGCATCCCGTACCAGAGGCGGGGCGTGAGCTGCGGCGCCGCGGTCCTGACGATCTCGTGGACCCGTGCGGCGAGGAGGCGGTCGCCCTCGGCCATCTCCGCGATCTTCTCCAGGACCTCGGCCTCCGGGTCGGCCTTGGGTCCGCGGCGCGAGCTCTTGCGCACCTCCTTGGCGCGGTCCTTCATCGCGGCGCGCTCCTGCGCGGTGAACCCCTCCTGCGCCTCGTCGAGCGTGCCTGCCGTCTGCTTGCTGCCCATCGCGGACTTCCCCTCTCGCACTGCCTCACCGGAGCCGTCCGGCGAACCGGGCCGGCGTCCTGCCTGTGCCCCACACGCTAGTTCCGCGGGAGCGGGCGCCGCTTCTCGAAAACTGACCGGTCCCGCAGGCCGCGGTTTCAGCGGATCTGCTGAATGCGGATCAGGTTGCCCGCGGGGTCGCGGAAGGCGCAGTCCCGGATGCCGTAGGGCTGCTCCGTCGGCTCCTGCACCACCTCGGCGCCGCCGGCGCGCAGCTTGTCGAACGTCGCGTCCAGCTGGTGCGTGGCCAGCAGGATCCAGCCGAAGGTGCCTTTCGCCATCATCTCGGCGATGGTGCGGCGTTCGGAGTCGGTGACCCCCGGGTCGGCGCCGGGCGGGGCGAGCAGGATGGACGGGCCCGGCCCGCCGGCCGGGCCGACGGTGATCCAGCGCATCCTTCCCTCCCCGACGTCCCCGCGGACCTCGAAGCCGAGCAGGTCGCGGTAGAAGGCCAGGGAGGCCTCCGGGTCGTCGTGGGGGAGGGATGTGGTGTTGATCGTGAGGTCCATGCCGTCACCGTAGAACGGTGCCGACGGCGCCGCCCGCACTTCGCCGATCATGCTCCGGGCGACGGCCCGCTCCTGCGTCGGGCCGTCGTCGCCGCGGGGCCGACGCCGCGAGCGGGGCGGTGGGAGCGCCCCGCTCATTCCCCGGCGGCCGCCGGTGCGCGGTGCGAGCGGTCAGGGCAGCTCGGGGAAGTCAGGGCAGCTCGGGGAAGGACGGCGCGCCGTGGGGCCGCCCGCCGCCCTGCGCGGGGATGCCGCCCTGCGTGGGGATCCCGCCCTGTGCCGGGATGCCGCCATGAGGCTGCCACGCGGGGGCGGGCACGCTCGGCGGCGGCGGCGGTCCGAGCAGGGGCGTCAGACTGCGATGTATGCGTTCGGCCTCACCCCGTACCTGGACGGGGATGTCGCCGCGCTCGGCGACCAGGCGGTTGTAGATGGGCGTTTCCTGGAACACGGGTCTGCTTTCGTGGACGGCCTGGGGCCGGGAGCCGGGCATGTGGTGGTGGCCGAGTCGGTTCACCGGCTCGGCCTGACGTCCCGCGCACCTCACGCAGGGCGCCGTCCTGGGGGGTGGGACCAGCCTAGGCCGTAGCCGATCTTATGGGGGCGGGATCGAGCCGATGCGACCGCCCGGGCCGGGCGGCCCGGCTGTGACCAGGCTCACCCCGCACCGGGGCGACGGGTTCGCCCCCCTGTACATCCGTCAGCTGACGACCGATGAGTTTTCCCGGCGCCCGCGGTCTTGACCGGTGAACGCCTGAGGAAGCAGGCACCCGACGACAGGAGGCACCCGATGACCGCACCCGTGAAGGGCCCCGCCAGCTACTTCCCCTCCATCGAGAAGAAGTACGGCCGCCCGATAACGGAGTGGAAGGACCTGATCCGCGCGTCGCCGCTGACCCGGCACATGGAGCTGGTCGCCTGGCTGAAGGACGAGCACGGCCTCGGACACGGCCACGCCAACGCCCTGGTGGCGCACACCCTCGCCGAGGGGTGACACCGGGGCGCCGGACGCTCGAGGTGGCCGCCCGGAGGGGAAAACGGTTGCGGGCGGGCCGGGGCGGAAGGCAAGGTGCGCCCGTACCGTCCCGTCCGATCCCTCCTGAGCCGGGAGCCGCCGTGCATCCGTCCGATCCCTCCACCGCGGCCGGGCCGGGCGCCCCGGATGTCCGGGAGTTCGTCGTCGCGGCCCGGGACGCGGGTCCCTACGGCGTCACCCACGGCCCCGACGGCGCCCTGTGGTTCACATTGGTGCACAGCAGCCGCGTCGGCCGCCTCGGCCCCGACGGCGAGGTCACGGAGTACCCGCTGGACGCCCAGTGCGCGCCCATGGCCATCACTCCGGGACCGGACGGCGCCCTGTGGTTCACCCGCAACCGGGACCACCGGATCGGGCGCGTCACGGTCGACGGCACGACGAGTTCCTTCCCCGTGCCCACCCCGGCCGGCGCGCCCTACGGCATCGCGGCCGGTCCCGACGGCGCGCTGTGGTGCACCTTGATGAACTCGGACCGCATCGGCCGGATCACCACCGACGGCGTGATCACCGAGTTCCCGATCCCCGTCCGGGGCGGATTCCCCGGCGCCATCGCGGCCGGTCCCGACGGGGCCCTGTGGTTCACCCTCAACCAGGCCGACGCCATCGGCCGGATCACCGTCGACGGAACCGTCGCCCTCCACCCGCTGCCCACGCCCGGTGCGGCACCGGTGGGGATCACGGGTGACGGGACGGCACTGTGGTTCGCCGAGATCGGGGCGGGGCGCATCGGCCGCATCACCCCCGACGGGGAGATCGAGGAGTTCACGCTGCCCGACCCCGCCTGCCGCCCGCACGCGGTGGCCGCCACCCCGGCGGGGGAGTGCTGGTTCACCGAGTGGGCGGGCAACCGCATCGGCCGCGTCACCGCGGACGGCGAGATCCGCGAGTACGACCTGCCCACGCCCTCCGCCGAGCCGCACGGCATCAGCGTGGGGCCGGACGGCGTGGTCTGGGCGGCATTGGAGACCGGGGCGCTGGCACGGCTGCGGCCGTAGGCCCGGGTCGCCCGTCGCCCGCCGCCCGCCGCCGAGGTGGGCACCGGGCAGACATCCCGGGGAAACGATCCGCAGGACCAGGGGGAACGAAGCATGGAAACCGTCAGCACGCTCGTACTGATCGCCGCGACCGTCACCACCGGCCTGGTCGCCGGCCTGTTCTACGGCTTCTCCATCGCCGTGATGCCGGGGCTGGCGCGCGCCGACGACCGGACACTGGTGACGGTGATGCGCCGGATCAACGCCGCCATCCTCAACGGGTGGTTCCTGCTCGGATACGTCGGAACGATCGTGCTCGACGCGCTGGCGCTGGTCCTCTTCGCCGTGCAGCCCGCGTCCCGAGCCGCCCTCGCCGCGATCGCCGTGTCGACCGCGCTCTACCTGGCCGCGGTAATCCTCACCGCCCGTGTCAACATCCCGCTCAACAACGCCCTGGAGGCAGCGGGACAGGCGCAGGAGTCCACCGAACCCGCCCTCGCGCGGGAGGCGTTCGAGCGCCCCTGGGTACGCGCCAACCACGCGCGCACGCTCCTGTGCGCGGCGGCCCTGGCCGCGCACTGCTGCGCCCTGGTGGCACACGGCGTAGCGGGGTGAGCGCCCGATGGCGGAGCGAAACCACCCGTGGTGACCTGGAGTGGAGCCGAAAACGACGGTGAGCGTGACTCACGTCACCCACAGTGACCGCTGAGCGGTGGGTGATGTCCGCCATGTGGATACGGCCAACGGGTCATGGGTGAGGACTGGGAGAATGGAGTTGCAATAACGGTTCTGCGCGTCGCGTGAGTGCGGCATCCCCGGCTCTCGGGAGGTGTCCCGGCGGCGTCCTCAAGGGCGAGGGGAACCTCTGGCGCCCCCGGGACGGGGCGCACGACATCATTCCGACCACGGAAGGTCACGGGCTGCACATGCGCGTCATCGAGTCGCTGTACGCGGAAATTCTCCGTCGCAATCAGGGCGAGAACGAGTTCCACCAGGCTGTGCGCGAGGTTCTGGACACTCTCGGCCCGGTGCTCGAGCGGCGGCCCGAGCTGGTCGAGGCCCGCATCATCGAGCGGATGGCCGAGCCCGAGCGGCAGCTCATCTTCCGCGTGCCGTGGTCCGACGACGCCGGCGACATCCATGTGAACCGCGGTTTCCGCGTCGAGTTCAGCAGCGTGCTCGGCCCGTACAAGGGCGGCCTGCGCTTCCACCCGTCGGTGAACCTCGGCATCGTGAAGTTCCTCGGCTTCGAGCAGATCTTCAAGAACGCCCTCACCGGCATGCCCATCGGCGGCGGCAAGGGCGGCTCGGACTTCGACCCGAAGGGCCGCTCCGACGCCGAGATCATGCGGTTCTGCCAGTCCTTCATGACCGAGCTCCACCGCCACCTCGGTGAGTACACCGACGTACCCGCCGGTGACATCGGTGTCGGCGGCCGCGAGATCGGCTACCTGTTCGGCCAGTACAAGCGCATCACCAACCGCTACGAGTCCGGTGTCCTCACCGGCAAGGGCCTGGGCTGGGGCGGCGCCCAGGCGCGGACCGAGGCGACCGGCTACGGCTGCGTGCTGTTCACCCAGGAGATGCTCCGCAGCCGAGGTGGTTCCCTCGCCGGGCAGCGCGTCGCCGTCTCCGGTTCCGGCAACGTCGCGATCTACGCGATCGAGAAGGCGCACCAGCTCGGCGCGACCGTGGTCACCTGTTCCGACTCCGGCGGCTACGTCGTCGACGAGAAGGGCATCGACCTCGACCTCCTCAAGGAGATCAAGGAGGTCCGCCGCGGCCGCGTCTCCGAGTACGCCGAGGCCCGTGGCGACAGCGCCACCTACGTCCCGGGCGCCGGCCTGTGGAGCGTCCCGGTGGACGTCGCCCTGCCCTGCGCCACCCAGAACGAGCTGCACGAGGCCGACGCCGTCGCCCTGGTCCGCAACGGTGTGAAGGCGGTCGCCGAGGGCGCCAACATGCCCACCACGCCCGAGGCGGTCCGCGTCTTCCAGGAGGCCGGCGTCGCCTTCGGCCCCGGCAAGGCGGCCAACGCCGGCGGCGTGGCCACCAGCGCGCTGGAGATGCAGCAGAACGCCTCGCGCGACTCCTGGACCTTCGCCCACACCGAGGAGCGGCTGGCGGAGATCATGCGCCACATCCACGACTCCTGCTACACCACCGCCGAGCGCTACGGCAGCCCCGGCAACTACGTGGTCGGCGCCAACATCGCCGGCTTCGAGCTGGTCGCCGACGCGATGCTCGCGCAGGGTCTCATCTGACCCACCGGCCGCCCGGCCGGGACCGCCGGAAGGCCCGGCGCCCGCATCCCCGCACGGGGAGCGCGGACGCCGGGCCTTCCGGCGTGCGGGCCGGTGACCGCGTTCCGGCTGGACGTCCGCCCCGGCCCGCTGCGGCGGACGGCGGCCCGTGACCGGCGGACCACCGGGAAAAGCGGTGGGAGGCCGGGGCCGGCCGCGGCTACTGTGCGGTTCTCGGGGGCGGAAACCGTTCCGCCCGGAAGGAGGGACGGCACATCCGATGAGTGCCCGGTTGCGGGGGATCGCCCGCGCGAACGAGGAGATCGTGGCGGCGGGGTCGTACCGTGCCGGAGACGGCCGCACGGTCGACATCGCGGAAGCCGTGCGTGCCGCCCGTGAGGGGACCCGGACCGCCGGTCCCGGGCCGGTGCCCGTACCGGCCGCGGCGGCGGTCAGGACCCAGGTCGAGGTCACCGCCGAGAGCAGTCTGGAGGCCGCGCACCGCCTCGCCCGGAGCGGGGACGACCCGGTCGCCGTGCTGAACTTCGCCTCGGCCCGCAACCCCGGGGGCGGTTACCTCAACGGGGCGCAGGCCCAGGAGGAGGCGCTGTGCCGCGGCTCGGCCCTCTACACGTGCCTGCTGCGGGCTCCCGAGTACTACCGGCACCACCGTGCCGACCGCAGTCCGTTCTACTCGGACCGGGTGATCCACTCCCCGGCCGTCCCCGTCTTCCGCGACGACCGCGGCCGGCTGCTCGACGAGCCGTACCGGGCCGGGTTCCTCACGGCCGCCGCGCCCAATGCCGGAGTGATCGCCCGCACCGCCCCCGACCGGGTCGGTGAGATCCCCGGGGCGCTCGCCTCGCGGGCCGAGCGGGTGCTGGAGACGGCGGCCGCCCACGGCTACCGGCGGCTGGTGCTCGGGGCCTGGGGCTGCGGCGTCTTCATGAACGACCCGGCCCAGGTCGCCGACGCCTTCCGCGTCCTGCTCGCACCCGGCGCACGGTTCGAGGGGCGGTTCGCCCACGTCGTGTTCGGAGTGCTCGACCGCACCCGGGACGCCGCCACCCGCACCGCCTTCGAGGAAGTCCTCCAAGGCCTCACCGGGCGGGGAAGGGTGACCGCATGAGCGACGACCGGTACCGCGCACGCATCGACGCCCTCGACGTCAGCGCCCTGGCGATCAACGTGACCGTCCCCGAGGAGCTGCGCTGGACGGACACCCGGCGCGGCCAGGAGTTCACCCTGTCCACGCTGAACATCCGCCTCCTCCCGGACGGCACACTCGCCGCGAAGGCCTACGGCCGGCCGACGGAGGGTGGCCGCGGCACGTACGTCTCGTTCCCCGTGCCGGGCGACCGCCCCGGACTCGCCGAGCTGATCGCGGCGGCCGCCACCCGCGCCGGAGCGCTCTGGGCGGCCCACCGCGGTCTCGGCTGACGGGCCCGGGGGAGGGCCGGCCGGGACCTCTCCAGGCCGGCCGACGTGTCAGGGCCGGCCGTGGGCCCGGTCCACCGCCCGTGGGTCCGGTCAGCGCTGAGGATCAGTTGCCGAAGCGCACGCTGGCGAAGGTGAAGCCCTTGGGCGCCCGCTGCCCGGGAGCCAGGCGCTTGGACGCGCCCTTGCACTTCTTGCCCGCGTAGACGGTCGCCCTGGCGGACGTGCGGTTGTTCGCGGCGCGGCCCTTCTCGGCCATGGCGAGGCACTGGCCACCGGGCGGGTTCTCCACGAAGTAGGGCCTGCCCTTCGCGCCGATCCAGTGGAACTCGCCCTTCGCGGCGGCAACGGCGGCCGGGGCGGTGACGGACGCGGCGGACGCGGTGGACGACAGGCCCGTGGTGAGGGCCAGCCCGCAGAGCAGGGCGATTCCGGAACGGCGTACATGAGTAAGTGATCGCATGCCGGGTGGAACGATCACGGCCGCCATCGGTCACGCCCGGGTGGGCCGTCCGGGGCGTCGTCCCTCCGTCCGGCCCCCGTACGATCCCACCGTCCGCCGGGCGCGACCTCGCGGGCGGCGCGTCGACGAACGAGTCGCAGCCGAAGACCGGCCACGGGTCCGGCAGCACGTCCCGCAGGCACCGGACGACGCCCGACTTCCCCGCGCCCGACCGCCGTTCGGGACGATCACCGGGGGCGACCACCGCGGGGCAGGGAACGGGGCAACCGGTGACGGCCGGCGGGCGTCGTACCCAGCGGCCGAACGAGGGAGGAAGACACATGCCGAGACCGCAACGGCGACCGTCGCGCGGGGAGTTGATCGCCACGCGCGCGCTGGACCGGTTCGTGGGCCGACGCGAGCAGGTGGCGATGTTCGCCCGCAACCTCGCGAAGGACCCCCTGTCGCCGACGGATCCGGCGGCGTACCTCTTCCACGTGCGCGGCGTGGGCGGTGTCGGCAAGTCGACACTGCTGCGGCAGTGGAGGGAGGCGGCCCGGCAGGCGGGAGCCGTCACCGCCGTGGTGGACGAGAACGACGTGCACGGCGTCCTGTCGGCGATGGTCGCGCTGTCCCGTCAACTCGCGGCGCAGACACGGCCGTTGAAGGCGTTCGACCGGGCGGTCGAGCAGTGCCGCCGGGAGCAGGAGGCGGCCGCGCGGCCGACCGAGCTCGACGGGGCGGCCGACGACGGCCCTTCGATGGCCAGCCGCGCGATCTCCCGTGCCGTGGTCGGAGGCACCACCGCCCTGCTGCCGGGCGGCGGAGCCATCGCCACGATGGTCGACCCGGACGCGGTGGCCGAGGGCATGGACCACGCCTTCGACCGGGTGCGCAACCGCAGGGCTCGCGGGCGAGGCGCGGAACGCGACACCGTCAGCCGGGAGTTCGTCGCCACGCTGGACGAACTCTGCGCGGAGCACCCGTGGGTGGTGCTGTTCCTGGACACCTGGGAGCAGACCGGCCGCCACCTCGACGCGTGGCTGCGGGCGATGCTGTGCGACGGGTTCGGACCCCTGCCCGTCAACGTCATGATCGTCCTCGCGGGCCGCGACGACCTGACACGGGACTGGGGCGGCCTCATGGCGGCCCAGGGGCGGGACGTGCCCCTGGAGGCGTTCACCGAGCAGGAGACCCGCGAACTGCTCGCCCGGCGAGGCGTCACCGAACCGGGAACCGTCGAGGCGGTGGCGCGGCTGTCCATGGGGCTGCCGCTGCTGGCCGACATCCTCGCCCTGGCCCGGCCGGAGAGCGCTGCCGCCGTCGACGCGGACGGGGACTCCGTGGACACCGCCGTCGAACGGTTCGTGCGGTGGATCGCCGATCCGCTGCGCCGGGAGGTGGTCCTCACCTGCGCGCTGGCGCCCCGGCTCAACGCGGACGTCTTCGCCGCGGCGGTGCCCGAAGAGGGGCGCGGGCTGTGGGAATGGCTGTGCGGACAGCCGTTCGTGAGCGGCAGCGGCGACTTCAAGCGGTACCACGCCGTCGTGCGCGCCGGGATGGTGCGGCGCGAGCGTGCCCGGTCCCCGAGGGGCTGGACGGCGGTCCATCTGCGGCTCGCCGACGCGCACGCCGCCTGGGGCGCCGACATCGAACGGAACCTGCCCGACGGCGGGCACCGGCAGGACGCCCGGTGGCGCTGTCACCGGCTGGACGAGATGTACCACCGGCTCTGCGCCCACCCCGGTGGCGCGCTGGCGGACGCCCTCGCGGAGGCCGTGGACGCCGGCGAGGACGGCCCGGAGGCGCTGCGGGAGTGGAGCGACGCCTTCACCCGGGCGGCGCTGGACACGCACGACGAGACCCTGGGCCTCTGGGCCGGCCGCCTGCGCGACGCGACGGCGGCGGGGGAGGACCCGGTGGCCGCCGTGCTGGGCGTGCTGCTCACCCACCGCGCGCTTGTTCCGGCGGCACAGGCGCGGGCACACCTCGTCCGCGGCGGCCACCTGGAGCTGGCCGGACGCGAGGACGAGGCGGCGGCCGAGTTCGACCGCGCCGTCGCCCTCGGTCCGGACGACGCCGGGGCCCGGTTCCACCGGGGACGCGCCCGCCTCCGGGCGGGCCGCCCCGACGAGGCCGTGGCCGACCTGACGGCCGCGATCCGCCTCGACCCCTGCGACGCGCGGGCATTCGCGCAGCGGGGCGAGGCGCACCGCCGCGCCGGGCGGCTCGAAGAGGCGATCGCCGACTTCACCGACGCGCTGGCCCTCGACCCGCGCCAGGCCCGGGCGCTCGGCTCACGCGGCCAGGTGCACCGGCAGGCCGGGCGGCTCGACGAGGCCGTCGCCGACTTCACCGCCGCGCTGGCGATCGATCCGCAGTACGCGTGGGCGCTCGGCTCACGGGGCCGGACGCACCGTCAGGCCGGGCGCCACCCCGAGGCCCTGGCGGACCTCACCGCGGCGCTGAGGCTCCGGCCCGACTACGCCTGGGCGCTGGCCGAGCGGGGCAAGACGCACCGTCTGGCCGGCCGGCCGGACGAGGCGGTCGCCGACCTCACCGCCGCGCTCGCGTTCGTCCCCCGCTACCGCTGGGCGCTCGTGGAACGCGGCAACGCCCATCTGGCGGCCGCCCGCCACGCGGCGGCGGAGGCCGACTTCACGGCCGCGCTGGACGTCGACCCGGACGATGTGTGGGCGCTCGTCGGGCGGGGCCGCGCCCGGGCGGCGGCGGACCGCCACGCGGACGCCCGGCAGGACTTCGACCGGGCGGCGGTCCTGGACCCGGACGGCGAGTGGCGCCACGACACGGCGGGCGGGACGGACGGCCCCCCAGCACGCGGCGTGCGGACGGTTCCGGACCACGCGGCCCGGGCCCGCCCGGCCCGCCCTCAGGGTCCCCCGTCATCGACGGCACCGGCGGAGCCCTCCGGCCCCGGGGAGCCCGGGGCGGCGCCCGAGCCCCCTGGAGCGCCCCCTGCCCCGGCGTGAAACGCAGCCCGCCAAGGAGCGCTTCCACGATGTCCACCGACCACCGCGTCCCCTGGCCGCACCCCGGACCCTGCACCCCGCACCGGGCAGCCCGGACCCCGCCCCCCGGCACTCCGCGGTCACCGTGATGGTCCGGCGCTCCGGTTCGGCGCCCTCCACGCGGTAGGGGCCGCCGGGCCCCGACGGACGGCCCGCCTCGCCCACCGCATCGGGCGGGGCGGCGCCGTCGGCTCAGCCGGCCAGGCCGAACGCCTGCCGCATCCGCCGCAGCAGGGCAGGCAGCGCCGGCACGACGGGGCCGCCGTCGCGCCACACCAGCGCGAGCAGCGCCGGGGACGGGACGTCCCGCAGGGCGATCGCGGTGAGCCGGTCGGCGTACCCGGCGGCCATCGACTCGCTGAGGACGGCCACCCCCAGACCCCGGGCCGCCAGGTCCGCCACCGCGCCCGCGGCACTGGCCTCCAGCGCGATGGAGGGCCGCAACCCCCGTGCGGCACAGGCCTGGTCGAGGACCGTGCGCAGCCCGGTGCCCCGGGGCATGCACACCAGGGGGTGCGCGCAGGCCTCCCGCAGAGCGACCCGCTTCCGCCGCGCCAGCGGATGCCCGGCGGGCACCGCGACCACCAGCGGCTCACTCACCACGGCCACCGAGTTCACCCCCTCCGGCAGGGCGGCCGCCCCGACCAGCGCCAGGTCGAGGGCGCCGCCGCGCACCGCTTCCAGCAGCCGGTCGGAGTTGTCCTCCAGCAGCGAGAGCTCCACACCCGGATGCGCTTCGTGGAAGGCTGCGAGCGCCTCGAACAGCGGCATCACCGTGCAGCCCACCACCATGCCGACCGCGATCCGTCCCCGCAGCAGCCCCGTCACCTCGTCCACGCCGCGCCGCACTGCCTCGGCTGCGGCCAGGGCCGCCCGCGCGTGCTCCAGTACCGCCTTGCCCGCGACGGTGAGGGCCGCGGCACGCGAGGACCGGTCGAAGAGCTCGGCACCGAGCTCCCGCTCGAGCTGCCGGATCTGGGCGCTCACCCCCGACTGGCTGATGTGGACCCGCTCGGCGGCGCGCGTGAAGTTCCGCTCCTCGGCGACCGCGACGAAGTACTCCAACTGACGCAGTTCCATGACTGCTGATTCTACTGACCATCAGAACCATCTGTTGGACTTCTGGTGGGTCCGGGCAGAGGCTGGAACCCGGAGCGACGGAGAACCGTCTCCGTCCGGACCGGGAGGAGCGCCACCCATGCCGACCTACGACCGCTACGAGAAGGCGATGCGGCCCGAGGACATCACCCGGCTCTTCGTCGAGCGGTCCAACGCCGGCGACGCCGCCGGTGTGGCCGCGCTCTACGAGGAGGACGCGGTGATGGCCTACCCTCCCGGTTCCACGACCGTCGGCCGGGAGGCCATCCGCGCCCTCTGGGAGAAGGTGCTGACCGCCCGCCCGAGGTTCGAGCGGGAGGAGCCGCTGCCCACGCTGATCGCCGACGGTGTCGCCCTGACCGCCACCCCGCCGAAGGACGGCGCCGGCGCCCGTGCGCAGGTCGTGCGCCGCCAGCCCGACGGCAGCTGGCTGCGGGTGCTGGACCGGCCGGAGTTCGTGCCGGTGGAGAGCTGAGCATCCCGCGTCCGGGCGTCAGTCCGACGACCCGCCTTCGCCCGTCACCGGCAGCAGCAGCGCCGATCCGGGAAGGACGGTGATGCGGACCGGGGAGCCGGCCGCCGCCTCGGCCGGGGGTCCGGCCGTACCGGGGTGGCGGGCGAAGCGCGGGTGGGCGCCGCCGCTGATCTGCCAGCGGACCCGGTGCCCGGCCGCGAAGCGGTGTGCCGCGGCGCCCAGCGGAACGGCGAGTTCCACGACCGCTTCGCTCTCCGCCTCCAGCACTCCCAGCCCGTCGCAGACGTTGACGGACCGGCCTTGCTCGTCCACGTCGCAGAGCCGGACGAAGACATGGCAGCGGCCGGTGTCCGCGGAGGCCCTGACGAGGGCGGTGACCCAGCCGACGGCCTCCAGTGGTTCCGCCAGCCGCTCCCCGGTGAAGGTGACGACGTCCTCCCGCGCCTCCAGCTCACGGTTGTCCCGCGGGCCAGCGGCAGTGGAGAGCAGCGGACCGCCGACCGACGGGGTCGGGTCGGCGGGGTCGTAACGGAACGAGGCCACGGCTCCTGGGACGGCGGGCTGCTCGCGGCCGAGCCGGCCCCCGGGCGCCGCGAACCAGGAGGACGGGTCGGCGGCGGGCGGCCAGTCGGCCAGGTCCCGCCACACGTTGGCTCCGCCGACGTGGACGCGTACCCGGGTGGGCCGCAGGGCCGACGGGTCGCCGCACAGATGGGCGCGCAGCCACGCGAGCATCTCGGCGAATCCCTCGGCCCAGCCCTGCTGGAGGGCGGAGCCGTGGGTCCAGGGACCGGCGAGCAGCGAGACCTCGCAGCCCGCCGCCCGCAGCCGGGCGTACTGGGCGAAGGTCTGGTCGGCCAGGACGTCGTGGAAACCGGTGATCAGGGCGGTGGGAACCCGCAGACCGTCCGCGGCCCCCGCGAGGTCGACGCCCTCCCAGTACGGGTCGTCGGAGTCCGGGTGGGTGAGGGCGTCGTCCAGCCAGCCGGCCTCCTCGCCGAGGGCCTCGCGCCAGGCGGGCCTCATCGGCCAGGCGCCGGCGATGCGCCCGAGGTCGCGGCGCAACCGGTTCGCCGCCGCGGCGAACCGCAGGACGCCGCGGTGCTGATGCGTCATGCCGACGCCGGAGACCAGGGCGTTCTCCAGATGCAGCGCGCCCCCGCCGTGCAGGAAGGCGTGGGGATCGTGCAGGCCGACCTGCACGGCCATCGCCTTGAGCTCCGGGGGCGGATCGGCGGCCAGCGCCCACTGGGTGTAGCCGAGATAGCTGGGCCCCACCGTGCCCAGCCGGCCGTCGAACCACGTGCGCCGCCGCAGCCATTCGACCGCGGCGAGCGCGTCGGCGGACTCGTTGCGCCAGTAGTGCCATGCTCCGCCCGACCCGCCGGTGCCCCGGCAGCTCTGCAGGACGACATGGAACCCCTGCTCGGCGAAGAGAAGCCCGTACATCGGCGACCAGGGCAAACCCCGCCCGTAGGGCGACCGCACCAGCAGGGTCGGGAAGTCGCCCCGGACGCGCGGGAAGTAGTGGTCGGTGACCAGCGCGCTTCCGTCGGCGGCCGGGACCTTGAGGGCCCGTTCGAACCCGACCGGGTACCGCCGCTCGGGCAGCCCGCGCCAGGTGGCCCGCAGCAGCCGGGAGGAGAGCGGCGGTCTCGTGCCGGACGGCGTCCACGCCTTGGCGCTCGTGGGTGTGTGGTTCTCGGGTGACCGCATCGCCAACTCCTCGGCCGGGCAACTGGGGGACTCCGACGAGATAATTCTCGTACGACGTACGACAATAGACCATGCTTGGATGGCGACCGCGAGGTCACGGAGTGCCGCACCGCGGGACGGGGCGGTGGAAGGGCAGGTGGCGAGGGATGTCCGGTGACGGAGCCTCCGTTCCCCAGGGGGTGGACCCGCGGGAGCTCTGGCTGCATCAGGACCGGCCGCGCCGGGGCCGGCGGCCCGCCTTCACCCGGGAGGGAATCGTCGACGCGGCGGTGGAACTGGCCGACATGGAGGGCCTGGAGGCCGTCACCATGCGGAAGGTCGCCGCGCGGGTCGGCGCGGGGGTCATGTCGCTGTACAGCTACGCCCCGGACAAGGAGACGCTCCTGGAGCTGATGGTCGACCGGGTGGCCGGCGAGCTGTCCGGCGGCCCGGCGCCCACCGGGGACTGGCGGGCCGACCTCAAGGCCGTCGCCCGGTCGCAGCGCGCCAACATGCTGCGCCACCCCTGGCTCCCGGCCGCCCTGGGCTCCCGCCGCACCCCCGGGCCCCACACCCTCGCGTTCATGGAGCACGTCCTCGCCGCCCTCCGGCCGACCGGGCTGGACGGCGCCGCCAGGATGGAGGTGTTCGCGCAGGTCACCGGGTTCGTCGCCGGACATGTCGCCCACGAGGTCGCCCAGGCTGCGGCCGCGCGGACCCCCGAACGCCTCGCCGCCGAGGCGCGCTACCTGGCCGAAGTGGCGGCCGACGGCCGGCATCCGGAGCTCGCCGAGGCCCTGGCCTCCCCCCGGCGGCCCGTCGACCCGGACGCCACCTTCACCCGGTTCCTCGACCGGCTCGTGGACGGTCTGGACGTGGCCTGACGGAAATCGCGTGGCCCGAGGCGGTGGGGGGTGGGAACCGGACCGCTTGATGTGAACGAGTCGTTCACAATAAATCGTTGACAACTATTGCTGTCGACGGGATGCTGGGTCCATGCCTGAGACATCCGGACATCCGCTCGGTGCCGACGCCGACGCCGACGCCGACCCGTTCCTGCCGCCCGACCCCGCACAGGCGCGTGCCAGGCGGGCCCACTCCGCCCTCTTCCGCATCGCCGAACGGCACGCCGCGACGGAGGAGCAGCGCCGCCGCCAGACCAATCCGATGCTGCCGGCGCCGCACGAGGCGGTCCGCGTGGTGGCGTTCCTGCTCAGTGGGGCCGCCCGCCCGGAGGAAGGCGAGCCCGAGGTCGACCGGGCCGACATCACCGCCGCGCTCACCCTCCTCCCCTTGGTGCGAGGGGAACTCGACGAACTCGAGACCGGTCTTCTGGAGATGGCCCGCGGCCGGGGCATGACCTGGCAGGAGATCGCCTTCGGTCTCGGCCTGGGCACCCAGCAGGCGGCCCGGCAGCGTTACGAACGCCTGGCCTCCCGCGCGGCCCGCGAGGAGGAGACGCCCTGACGGACCGGAGGCCGCCAGGGGCGTCAGCTCTCCGTGCCCACCGCCGTGTTCTGGCAGGCGGTGAGCAGCCACCGGCCGTCCTCCTTGGCGGCGACGTACAACGGGGTGCCCTCACCGTCGGGCGTGCCGTCGGGGGCGAAGTACCGCTGGCGCACCTTGACCGCGGCGACGTCCGGCCGGACGAAGGTCACGTGCTCCACCTCGTAGGTGGCGCTGCTGCCGTCCGAGCTCCAGCCGGGAAGCGCCTTCGCGGTGAACTCGGCGATGGCCCGGCGCCCGTAGAGGCGGACTCCGCCACTGGTCGTCCACAGGGCGTCGGCGCGGAAGAGGGCGACGAAGTCGTCCACGAGTTCCTCCCGCTGCGCCCGCTCGACGGCCGCCACCAGGGCGCGCAGGGCGGCGGTCTCCGGCTCGAGGCCGGCGGGCGGACGGCCGGCGTCGTTCGTCAAAGAGGTCATGTCCCCACCGTGCGACCTCGACCGCGCTCGAGGTCAAGTTCTTCCCCCGGCGCTCACGGCGCCCGTCGGACGGCGCGGGGGTCAACGGGGTGACGCCGCGACGTGACCCGCAGGAGTGGTGTCGGGCCCGGACGCAGGTGCGCGGCCTCCGGTGCGGGCACGGTGAGGGGCGGAACCCGACCTCTCACTCACGGAGTACGCATGCGTCGTCCCTCGGCCACCAGGCGGACCGGCATCGGTATCGCCCTCGCTCTGGCCGCCCTGCTCGGAGGAACCACCGCGACCGCCGCGGCCCCCGGCGGGAGCACCGCTCCCGCCCGGGCGGCCGCCCAGTGCGGACCGAACGAGATCTGCTTCTGGCAGGACAACGACTTCGAGGGCACTCCCTGGCGCTGGACGCCGGCCTCCGGCTACCGGGACCTGCCGCCCTACCTCCACGACAACGTCGGCTCGTTCCACGCCAACGCCCCCGGCTGCTTCATCGACTGGGAGCCCCACGAGATGCGCCGGGTCGCCATGGGGGACCACTCCGCCGCCTACAGGTGGGGAGGCAAGTTCGGCAGCCGGATCGACGCGGTGACGATTTACCGGAACTGCTGAGCCGATTCAGGACGCCGCCCGGTAGAAGTGCGCGCGGACCCGGTGCAGCCACGCCTCCACCGGGCCCTCGTCCGGCGCCTCGGGCAGCACGCCGCGGGCCTGCGCGAAGGCGGTCTCGTAGTGGCGCAGCAGCGACAGCGCCGCCGCGGGGTCGGCCGCCACCCGCTCGCCGAAGTCGTGGAACTCCTGCGGGTCGTCGACCCGCAGGGTCAGCCTGCCGGTGGTGTACAGCTCCAGCCCCTGCGCGCAGAGCCGCTTGAGGTGGCGGGCGTGCTTGGCGGTCCGTCCGCGCCGCTCGGCCCGGAGGGAGTCGTCGCTCCGGTTCTGCAGCCGCCGGAACTGCTGCTGGGCGTAGCCCAGATACGCGTTGCGCACCCGCCCGGCGCTCAGGAACGCGCTGCGGACGGCGATGAGTTCGTCGCCCAGGGGGGTGCGGACCTCGTACAACTCGTCCGGCAGCCAGACCAGTTCCATGGCGGTGGGGTTGCCGGAGAGGGCGAGGCGGCACCATTTGGCCGCCTCGTGCAGGGTGCGGTCAGGGGCGGTGGTGACGTACGACTCCTTCGGCGTCCGCAGCCCGTGCAGTTCCACCGTGGGCGCGGCGAACAGGCCGAGCCGGTCCACGTCGGAGCCGGGGTGGGCGAGGCCGTACGCGGTGGAACCGACCACGCCGGACAGCAGGACGTTCGCCACAGCGGTCATGGTGCCGCCTCCCCCGGTGATCGCGCGGCGGACCGGTGCGGATCCGCGTGGCGCCCATTGTCGTGAACGCCGCCGCGCGCGTCACCCGCATTTTCCGCGGGGCCCCGCCCTTCCCGCCCGCGGGGCGCCCGCGCCTGCCGGACCAGCCGGCCCTACAGGGCCTCCTCCAGCTCCGCCAGCAGTCTGCGCCTGGGCCGTGCGCCCACCATGGAGCGCAGCGGCTCCCCGTCGCGGAACAGCATGAAGGTCGGCATGGACAGCACCCCGTAGCGGTTGGTCGTCTCCGGGCTGGTGTCCACGTCGAGCTGCACCACCTTCAGCCGGGCGGCCTCCTCCGCCGCGAGCGCGGTGAGCACCGGCGCCATCTGCCGGCACGGCGGGCACCAGTCCGCGGTGAACTCCACCAGGACCGGCAGCTCCGCCCCGAGCACCTCCGTCCCGAAATCCGCGTCCGTCACCTCGGCCACGCCCTTCGCCCTGATCACTCCCGGCCTCCCAGTTCGCACACGGGTTCCGGGCCCCCCGGAACCAGCGCATCGGCGGCCAGCCCGTCACGCGCCCGCTCGGCCCTGGCCAGCTGCCGGGCGACCTTCTCCCGGGCCGCCGCCAGCTGCTCGATCATCGAGTCCAGCTCGTCGAGCTTGCGCCGGTACACCACCTGGGACGCCGGGCAGGAGTCCCCCTCCGCGTGACCCGCGCGCAGGCACTCGACGAAGGGCCGGGTCTCCTCGAGCCCGAAGCCGACGTCCTGCAGCGTCCGGATCTGGCGGACCTGCGCGAGGTCGTCCTCGTCGTAGGTCCGGTGCCCGTTGCCGTCCCGTCGCGCCGACAGCAGCCCGCGCGACTCGTAGTACCGCAGGGTCCGGGTGGTGGTCCCGGCCGCGGCGGCCAGCTCGCCGATTCGCATGCCGACGACGGTACGGCTTGACGCCGACGTCAAGGCAACGTCGCGGTCGGGGCCGGGCGCACGGGGCAGCCGGACCGGGCGCGCAGCCGGACCGGGCGCGCGGGGCGGGGGCGGGCACACCGATCACCGGGCGCGGGGACGCCGATCACCGGGCGCGGGCACGCCGAACACCGGGGGTGGGCCAGGCCGCCCCCGGTGCCGGCGCGAGTGGCCGCCCGGCCGAGCTAGGGCAGCAACTTCTCCATCGCCGCGGATCCCTCGGTGGCGAGCTTGCGCTCGGCCCACCTCAAGGTGTCGGGCGTGACGTCGCGTCCCGTGGCCAGGACCAGGTCCTCGGGGGTCACCGCGGTGTCGGGACGGGTGTGGAGCTTCCCGTCCGGGGTGACCCCCTCGAAGGATGCGCGGGACTCGTCGGGCTGTGCAGTCGACATGGGTCTCTCCCTCGGCTCGCCGATAGGCACCCGCGTACCCGGAGGAAACGTGACCTATGCCTCGAACGGCGCAAAGAGAGGCTTCGGACCCCGGCGCATCGTTCGCCCTACCGGGCAAAGGGTGCTAAAACCTTAAAAGCCCCATAACTGCGTGTCGCGTGCCCGCATACGGTGCGTGAGCGCGGCGACCAGCGAAGGAGCACCCCGTATGACGGACGTATCCAGCAAGGACCCCGCGCAGGGTGACGACAGGGAAATCCTCACCAACCGGCAGGGTCACTTCGTCTACGACAACCAGAACCAGCGCACCGTGGGCGCGCGGGGACCGGCCACGCTGGAGAACTACCAGTTCCTCGAGAAGATCAGCCACTTCGACCGCGAGCGGATCCCGGAGCGCGTGGTGCACGCCCGCGGCGCCACCGCGTTCGGGTACTTCGAGGCCTACGGGGCCTGGGGCGACGAGCCCATCGCGCAGTACACCCGCGCCAAGCTCTTCCAGGAGCGGGGCAGGCGGACCCGCGTCGCCTGCCGCTTCTCCACCGTGATCGGCGGCCGGGACTCCTCGGAGTGCAACCGGGACCCCCGGGGCTTCGCGATCAAGTTCTACACCGAGGACGGCAACTGGGACCTCGTCGGCAACAACCTGGGCGTCTTCTTCATCCGGGACGCGATCAAGTTCCCCGACGTGATCCACGCCCTCAAGCCGGACCCGGTCACCTTCGTCCAGCAGCCGCGCCGGATCTTCGACTTCATGTCGCAGACCCCGGAGTCGATGCACATGCTGGTCAACCTGTTCAGCCCACGCGGCATCCCGGCGGACTACCGGCATCAGCAGGGCTTCGGCGTCAACACGTACAAGTGGGTCAACCAGCAGGGTGAGACCAAGCTGGTCAAGTACCACTGGATGCCCAAGCAGGGCGTCAAGAGCATGACCGAGGAGGACGCCGCCGGTCTCCAGGCGCAGGACACCGGCCACGCCACGGCGGACCTCTATGGCGCCATCGAGCGCGGGGAGTACCCGGAGTGGGAGCTGCTCGTCCAGATGATGGACGACCACGAGCACCCCGAGCTGGACTTCGACCCGCTGGACGACACCAAGACCTGGCCCGAGCAGGAGTTCCCGCCCAAGGCGGTGGGCCGGATGGTGCTCGACCGCTGTCCGGACGACTTCTTCGCCGAGTCCGAGCAGATCGCCTTCGGCACGGGCGTCCTCGTCGACGGCCTGGACTTCTCGGACGACAAGATGCTGGTCGGCCGGACCTTCTCCTACAGCGACACCCAGCGCTACCGGGTGGGCCCCAACTACCTCCAGCTCCCCGTCAACCAGCCCGACCACGGGCTGGTCCGCACCAACCAGCGCGACGGCCAGATGACCTACCACGTCGACGGCGGGGGCGGGAACCCGATCGTCAACTACGAGCCGTCCATCCTGGGCGGGCTGCGCGAGGCCCACTACCCGACCCACGACGAGCAGGGCCCGGAGATCCACGGCCGGCTCACCCGTAAGCGCATCCCGCGCACCAACGACTACCTCCAGGCCGGGCAGCGCTACTGCCTGATGGAGCAGTGGGAGCGGGACGACCTGGTCAAGAACATGGTCGACCTGCTCTCCCAGTGCGACCGCCCGGTCCAGGAGCGCATGGTCTGGCACTTCCTGCTGGTGGAGAACGACTTCGGCGCCCGGGTCGGCGAGGGGCTGGGCATCGCGGCCAAGGACGTCGCCCACCTCGAGCCGCTGGAGAGCCAGGACCTCACCGACGAGGACAAGCAGCGGCTGCGGAACCTCGGGAACAACCCGCCGCGCGACGTCGAGGGCCTCACCATGACCCACTGCGTCCCCGACGAGCGGTTCGTGGTCGCCCGCTGACCCGGCCGCCCGCAGCCGTCACGTGCGGCGCCCCCCGCGGATCTCCACGGGGGGCGCGACGCACGTGACGGCGGCAGTGGGAAGGGAGCGGCGGCCCTCAGTCCTCCTGCGGCCTGGCGGTGAGGTGGCCGGGGGCACGCGATCCGCCCCTCACGGGCTCGCCCACGCCGCCCTTGACGGGCTCGCGCGAGCTCTTCGACAGCCTCACGCCCTTCGGGAGCGCGGCCCCCATGGTGCGCAGGGCGAGCAGCAGGGCGCCGATGTCGTCCAGGTACACCGGGTCCGGGACCAGGTCGGCGGGCAGCACCAGGTAGGCGACCGCGCCCCAGAACACCCACTTCGGGCCCGCGGGCAGGCCTGCCCGCCGCAGCGCGCGGCGGGTGCGCACCAGCCGCAGCAGCAGCCGCACCGCGACCGCCAGCAGGACCAGGGCGACCACCACGACCGCCACGATCAGTACCAGCGTCGTCCGCTCGTCCACCGAACACCTCCAGAGCGAGGAGGGCGGCGCGGACGCGACGCCCTCCCTCTCCAGCTTCCCCGACCGGCGGCCCGTACGGCCTCCCGCGTGGCCGAGGTCACGCCCGCCCGCGCTCCGGCGACCGCCGTGCCAGGGCGTCCAGGACGCGGTCGGGGGTCAGCGGCAGCTCCCGCATCCGGACGCCCACCGCGTGATGGAAGGCGTTGCCCACGGCGGCGGCCGTGCCCACGATGCCGATCTCCCCGATGCCCTTGCCGCCGACGGGGTTGAGATGCGGGTCGTCCTCCTCGATCCAGTGCGCCTCGACCGACAGCACGTCGGCGTTGACCGGCACGTGGTAGGCGGCGAGGTCCCGCTCGGCGAAGTCGCCGAAGGCCGGGTCCACCGTCGACCCCTCGGTGAGGGCCATCCCCAGGCCCATCACCATCCCGCCGACGAACTGCGAGCGGGCCGTGCGCGGATTGAGGATGCGCCCGGCCGCGTACACGCCCAGCAGCCGGTTCACCCGGACCTCGCCGGTGACGGTGTCGACGCCGACCTCGGCGAAGTGCGCGCCGAACGCGTGGCGGGCGTGATCGCTCTCCGCGTCGGCGGTGCCCGCGGTGTCGGCGTGCTCCTCCAGCCCGTCCTGGGGGAGCGGACCGCGGTGGACGGCGAGCCGCCGGGCCAGCCGGGTGCAGGCCTCGTGCACCGCCCAGCCCCAGGACGCGGTCCCGGACGAACCTCCGGCCAGGGGCGCGGACGGCAGGTCGCTGTCGCCGATCTCCATCCGCACCCGGTCGCCGGCCGCGCCGAGCGCCTCGGCGGCGACCTGGCCCAGCACCGTGCGCGCCCCGGTGCCGATGTCGGTGGCGTTGGTGCGCACCACGAAGGTCCCGTCCGGCAGGGCACGCGCCGAGGCGGTGCTGGGCGAGACCAGCACCGGATAGGTGGCCGACGCCACACCGGTGCCGGTCAGCACCTGTCCGGCACGGCGCGCCCCCGGACGGGGGTCACGCTCCGCCCAGCCGAAACGGCGCGCGCCCTCGCGCAGGCACTCCACCAGGTGCCGGCTGCTGAACGGCTTCCCGGTGTCCGGTTCGGTCCGGCAGTCGTTGACCACCCGCAGCTCGACCGGATCCATGCCGAGGGCCTCGGCGAGCTCGTCCATCGCGGACTCCAGCGCGTACATCCCCGGCGTCTCGCCCGGGGCGCGCATCCACGAGGGCGTGGCGACGTCCAGCCGCGCCACGCGGTGCACGGTCCGGCTGTGCGGGGAGGTGTACATCGTCCGGCCCGGTACGGCCGCCTGCTCCACGAACTCCCGGACCCGGGAGGTGTGGGTGGTCACCTCGTGCACCAGCGAGCGGATCCGGCCGTCCGAGTCCGCGCCCAGCCGCACCCGGTGCAGCGTCGGCGCCCGGTGGCCGACCAGCTGGGGCAGGTCGCGGCGGGGCAGCGCGAGCGCCACCGGCCGTCCGGTGTGCAGCGCCGCCATCGAGGCCAGCACGACATCGGGGCGGGGCGTGCCCTTGGAGCCGAAGCCTCCGCCGACGTGCTCCGCGCGCACGGTGACGGACTCCTCCGGCAGCCCGAACATCGTGGCCAGCGTCTGGCGGACCTTGGTTGTGCCCTGGCTGGAGCAGTAGGCCTCCAGCCGCCCGTCGTCGGTCCACCGGGCGGTGGAGGCGTGCGGCTCCATCGGGTGGTTGTGCAGCGGCGGCACCCGGTAGGCGGTGTCCACGCGTACCGGGGCGGAGGCGAACGCGCCGTCCGGGTCGCCGTGCTCCCGTAGCCCGGGGTGGCCGCCGTTGGCCTTCTCCGGCACGTAGGCGTCGGGGCGGTCCGGCGTCAGCAGCACGTCGTGGTCCTCGGCCAGGTACTCCACGTCCACCGCCCCGGCCCCTTCCCGGGCGGCCTCCAGGGTCTCGGCGACCACCAGGGCGACGACCCAGCCGCGGTGCGGGACGTGCGCGTCCTGGAGGACCGCCAGCGTGGGGTCGTCGGGCTCCGCCAGGCGTGGCGCGTTCTCGTGGGTGAGCACCGCCAGCACGCCGGGTGCGGCGAGGGCGGCGGAGGCGTCGACGCGGAGCACGCGGCCGGAGGCCACCCGGGCGGTGACCGGCCAGGCGTGCGCCGAACCGGGCAGCCGGTGCTCGACGGCGTAACGGGCCCGGCCGGTGACCTTCTCCAGGCCCTCCCGGCGGATCAGCGGCGCGCCGAGCGCCGCGGGGGCGTCTGCCATGCGTTCCTCCGTGCGGTCGTTCGGTGCGGTCGTTCGGTGCGATGGTTCCGTGCGGTGGTCTTCGTGTGGTCGTTCCGTGCGGGCGTCCGCGCGGTGGTGCCCGCGGTGGCGCCGTACGCGTGCGGGCGGTCCGTACGGTGGCGGGCCGCCCGGGCGGGCGGCACGGTCACCCGGAGTGCCGGGCGGCGAGACGGGTGAGGACGTCGACGGTCAGGGAGCGGGCCAGCGGCACCTTGTAGCCGTTGTCGCGCAGCGGCTCGGCCGCCGACAGCTCCAGCTCCAGCGCGTGCTCGAACGCGGCCCGGGTCGGGGCGGCGCCGGTCAGCGCCTCCTCCGCCCTGCGCGCCCGCCACGGCCGGTGCGCCACACCGCCCAGGGCGATCCCCACGTGGGCGACGACGCCGTCCGCGACCGACAGGACCACCGCGGCCGAGGCCAGCGCGAAGGCGTAGGACGCCCGGTCGCGGACCTTGCGGTAGGCGGACGGCAGACCGCGGGTGGCGGCGGGCAGCACCACGGCGGTCACCAGCTCCCCGGGCCGCAGCTCGGTGTCCAGCTCCGGACGGTCGCCCGGCAGCCGGTGGAACGCCTCCGCGGCCAGCTCGCGCCCGCCGTCGGTCCCGCGCAGCTCCACGCGGGCGTCCAGCGCCGCCAGCGCCACCGCCATGTCCGACGGATGGGTGGCGACGCAGTGCGGGGAGTGGCCCAGTACCGCGTGATCGCGGTGCACGCCCTCGCGGGCTCCGCAGCCGCTGCCGGGCTCGCGCTTGTTGCACGGCTTGGAGAGGTCCTGGAAGTACGGGCACCGGGTGCGCTGGAGCAGGTTCCCGCCGGTGGTGGCCGCGTTGCGCAGCTGACCGGAGGCGCCGGACAGCAGCGCCCGGGAAAGGGCCGGCCAGCCCTCCACGACCAGCGGGTGGGCCGCCAGGTCGCTGTTGCGGACGGTGGCGCCGACCCGCAGCGAACCGTCCGGCAGCTCCTCCACCGTGTCCAGCGGAAGCCGTGAGACGTCCACCAGCGCTTCCGGCCGTTCCACGCCCAGCTTCATCAGATCGACCAGATTGGTGCCGCCGCCCAGGTAGCGGGCGCCCGGCGTCGCCGCCCAGGCAGCGGTGGCCTCCTCGGCCGTGCGGGCGCGGACGTAGTCGAAGGTCCTCACGGGATCACGTCCTCGACCGCCTCGACGATGCGCGGGTACGCCCCGCAGCGGCAGAGGTTGCCGCTCATCCGCTCGCGGATCTCCGACGCCCCGAGAGGCACCGGATCCCCCGCCCGCACACCGGGACCGGTCACCGCCGACGGGTGCCCGGCCGCCGCCTCGGCCAGCGCGCCCACGGCCGAACAGAGCTGCCCGGGAGTGCAGTAGCCGCACTGGAAGGCGTCCCGCTCCAGGAACGCCCGCTGCAGCGGGTGCGGCTCGCCGTCCGGGCCGGCCAGCCCTTCCACCGTGGTCACCTCGCTGCCGTCCAGGGTGACGGCGAGCAGCAGACAGCTGTTCACCCGCCGCCCGTCGACCAGTACCGTGCAGGCGCCGCACTGGCCGTGGTCGCAGCCCTTCTTGGCCCCGATCAGGTCCAGGTCCTCACGCAGCAGGTCCAGCAGCACCCGCCGGTTGTCGACCGTCAGCGTGTGCTCCCGGCCGTTGACCGTGAGGGTGGTGCGGGAGGCCGGGCCCATCGCGCGGCCGTTCACCGGGACCGCTCGTCCTCGTCCGGGACCCGGTGCACCGCGGCCTCCTCGGCGGAGGCCGCGCCGCCGCTGATGCCGACGTCCTCCGCGATCATGTCCTTCTCCGCGTCCTCCCGCGCGCCCTCGTCCGGGGCCACCAGACGACCCGCGCGCTCCTCCCCGACCTGGTCGTCGAGGGGCTCGCCCTCGCCGCCCGGCAGGTCGCCCACCCCGTCGCCCTCCGCCGGGGGCTCGGAGACCGGGTCGGGCCGCTCCTCGGCCAGCCGCTCGTCGAGGGTCTCGCCCTCGCGCTGCTCACGGGCGGTGGTGCCGTGGCTGTCCACCCCCAGCGGCCGCTCCGGAGGCGAGTAGCCCTCGTCGTAGGGCTCGGTCTCCCGCTCGTCGAGGGTGTCCTCCGGGTCCAGGACGCCGTCGTCCTCGCGCCCCTCCGGGCCGTCCTGCGGCTGGTACACCTCGTCGCCGAACTCCTGGCCGCCGGCGTTCTCGTCCATCGCGTCACTCGGGTCAGTCATGGGGACCACGTATCCAGCCCCGGTCGGCTGACACCCCCCGGCCATGGCCGCCACCCGGACGCCCCGCCCCGCCGCGATCGATCATGACAAGGAACCGATCCCAATGCGTGCATGTTCCAAATGAAAATGCCAAAGCCCCGAACGGGGGGCGGCACATTCCGTAGTCTCTGGTCGCGTCCGCGGACAGATGAGCAGTGGGGGAGGGGATTCGGCGTGCCCGGAATCGACGAGAGCCTGCTGGAGGCCATGCGGCTGCCGGGGGCACGGGGCGCCGCACTGGTCGACTGGATCAGCGGGCTCTCCCTGGGCGCGGCCGGCGAGGCGCCGGGCAGCGATCCGGACGCCGCGGCCGCCGAGGTCGCCGAGGTGGCCCGGATCAGTGCCGAGCACCGTGTGTTCGCCCCGGCAGGCGCCCTCCCGGGGGCGGGCGCGGGGCAGGGCGGGGCCGGTGACGCCGGCCAGGAGCCGCCGGTCGAGGACGTGATCGTGACCACCGCCTCGGCCTACCACGTCCTGCGCTTCGTGCCGACCGCCTTCGACAGCAGCGTCTGCCTCCACCTGTGGCTCGACCGCGCCGAGGGCAACCTCGCGATGGCCCGGATCCGGCTGGCGGAGGTCGTGGACCGGCTGGTGCTCGGATGAGGCGGCCGGGACGGCCCCGCGCGGGCGGCCTCCCGGCCGGGACCGGGGGCACGGACGATCCGCCCGGTGCCGGCACCGGCGTCGGCACCGGCGTCGGCACCGGCGTCGGCGGCGCGGACGGCGCGGGCAGTGCGGGCGGCCGCCCCGACGGCGAGGCCGCGGACGCGGGAAGGGACGAAGGCGTTGACGGGCGAGGCGAAGGGAGCGGGCCGATGACCGGCGCGGCAGGGATCGACGAGGCCGAGATCAGGGAGGAACTCCGCGGGCTGCGCTCGCGCGTGCCGGAGCTGACCGGGGCGATGCTGGCCAGCGCCGACGGGCTGGTACTGGCCCACGAGACACCCCCCGGCACCGAACCGGAAGGGCTCGCCGCGCTCACCGCCGCGGCCCTGGGCGTCGGCGCCCGTCTCTCCGACGCCGCCGCGCGCGGCGACTTCCGTGAACTGCTGGTCCGCGGCTCGGGCGGCTACGTCGCCACCTACGCCGCGGGCGGGACCGCGGTGCTCACCCTGCTCGCCGGCGACCGGGTCAACGTCGGCCGGCTCCATCTGGAGGGACGCCGTGCGGGGCGTCGCCTGGCGGCCATGATGCCCGCCGCGCCCGTCGTCGAGGCGCGTCCGGGCGGCGGGCCCGCCGCCACCACCGTCCCCGCGGGCCGCGGCCCGGCCGGCGGGGACGAGCAGCCCGCGGCCCTCCCGGTCCGCTCACCGGGGACCGCCCGCCCCGGAAGGCGGCCGGGCGGCGGACCCCGCTCCTCGGGCCCGCGGTCCACCGCCTGAGCTCAGCCGCCCGGCCGCGGCCGGGCCAGCCAGGACGCCACGGCCTCCGTGATGGGCTGCCCCGTGTCCAGTTCGACGAAGGCGAACTGCCCGGACTGGTTGCACTCGAGGAACCACCAGGTCCCCTCGTGGTCCTCCGCGAAGTCGAAGGCGCCGTACGCGAGCCGGGCCGCGTCCAGATAGCCGCGCACGCCCGCCGCAACCCGGTGGGGCACGCCGACGGCCCGCCAGGCCCGGGTGGACGGGGCGAAGCGGACGTCCACGTCCTCCGGCGCCGCGTCGGGCGAGACCTCCTTCCGGGCGGCGAGCAGACGGTCGCCCACCGCCGTCAGGCGTATGTCGGCGCGTTTGACGACGAGCCGCTGCAGCAGCGTCGGCCCCAGCGCCACCGCGTCGAAGTCGGCGTCCGGGGCCACCCGGCTGGTGGGCACCACCAGCGGAGGGTCCTGCGGATGGGCGCCCGACACCGGCTTGACCACCAGGTCCCGGTACCGGCGGGCGAAGTCCCGTGCCGCGCCCGGCACCGTGGTGATCAGGGTCGCGGGCACGGGCAGCCCGCACTCCTGCGCCAGCCGCAACTGCCAGGGTTTGTGCCGCGCCAGGTAGGAGGCCTCGGGCGGATTCATCCAGCGCGCACCACTGCCCCGCAGCATGCCGTACAGCGCCTGTGTCGCCTCCTGGGTGAGCCAGGCCGACGCCTGCGCCCCGCCGCTGCCCGCGACCCCGGGGCGGCGAACCCAGACCGACCGCAGCGCGCCCAGCCCGACCCGGCGGTCGCCCACCGAGAGCGTGCCGCGCAGGCCTCCGTCGCCGTACTCCCCGGACAGGCCGACCGCTCCCGGAAGATCGGCCGGATCCAGGCGGACGACCCGGACCCCCCGTACGCGGAGCCGGTCCACCACCAGATCCGCCGTCACATCCTGTGTACATGTCAGGATCAGTACGGTCATCGCTACGCGTCCGCACCACCTCCGTCAGTCGTCGAAATGGGTCTTGGAACCGGCGGTGGAGGTGGTCGACCCCAGCTCGCGGAGCAGTGCGTGGTCGCGTACGGCCGGACGCCCGTCGTCGAGGACGTTCACCTGCAGGAGCGGGTCGTATCTGTAGGGCGGCGCGTGGGTGACCTGGGGATCCTCCGCCGGCCGGGCGTAGTCGAGGGCGAACATGCGCATGGGTCTCTCCCTGGGACGGTCCGTCACCTTCTCCGTTCGGACACGACCCGCCCGGCGCTGCCACTCGGTCGCCGGGCGCTCCGCCTCCAGGGACTTATACGTGCCGGACCGGTGATTGGTTTCCTCACGCTCCGTAATCACCCGGGGAGGTGGCGCGAATAGTTGGTTTGCCGTGGCGTGTACGGATCATCCGAAGAAAGGACAGACAACCTGGATGACTGTGGAGGAATCGTGGGCATCATCGCCTGGATCCTGATCGGCCTGATCGCCGGCGCCATCGCGAAGGCGCTGCTCCCCGGGCGCGACCCCGGTGGCATCATCATCACCATGCTGATCGGTGTGGTCGGTGGTCTGCTGGGCGGCTGGCTGGGCAAGGTCATCTTCGGCGTCGACTCGATCGACGGCTTCTTCGACCTGTCCACATGGGTGGCGGCCATCATCGGCTCGGTGATTCTGCTGCTGATCTACCGCGCCGTGACAGGTAACCGAAGCTCGCACCGCCACGCCTGACCCGACCGGACAGGCACGACCCTTTCCCATCGTCGGCGCCCGCACCGTTCCCGGTGCGGGCGCCGACGTGTGCGCACACGTCAGCCGGCCGTACCGCCGAACCCGTCCAGCAGCGCGTCCGCGTGCCCGAGTCCGTTCTCCCGCACGATCTCCTCCACCGGCCGCGCCTCGCGCACCGTCGCGAGGACCACCCGGCCACCGCCTCCGGCCCGGTACCCGTGCACCGCCGGCCGGGGCAGGCTGTTGTCACCCCACGACCCGGTGAAGCAGTAGGCGCCCGTGTCGCGGAGACCCGCAGGGGCCAGGCGTCGGGCAGCGGCGCCGTCCGGGTCGCGACTACCTGCGCGCACGCGTGGGTGAGCGCCACCCGCCGTCCTCCCGCTCCTTGACGTACTCCACCCGCGCGGCCAGAAAACCGTTCTTGGCGAGCAGCGACCGGCCGAACTCCGTGACCAGCCGGCAACGTCCGTCCAGCAGCGCCGGCTCCGCCTCCCGGAGAGCGGCCACGTACTCGGCGTGCGTCGGCGTCACCCGCTCGTCGGCGAAGTCGACGGGCGGACCGCCCCCGATGTCCAGCCCGGTCACCCGCCCGCCCACCCGGGCGTCGACCGCGGCCGCCGGCCGGTGCGCGGCGGCCACCCCCTCGGCGATCAGCGGCAGCGGACAGCCCTGCGACCCGACGTGCACGTGCAGCCGGGTGCCACCGGTGGCGGTCGAACGCCTCCAGCACGCGCTCCTCGGCCCCGGGCCCCGCAGTGCCACCCCGAACTCGGAGTGTCCGGTGGCCGTGCTGGTGGCCGCGACGGCGCCCCCGCCGACCTGCGGATTGACCCGCAGGCCCAGCACGGATGAGCAGCCCCGTGATCGGAGCCGGGCGATCCGCCCCACCTCCGCCAGGTTGTCCGCGTTCACCGCCACACCCAGGTCCAGTGCCTCCCGCAGCTCCGCCCCGGTCTTCACCGGGGAGTCCAGCACGATCCGTCCCGGCGCGAAGCCGGCCGCCGGCGCCGGCCGGAGCTCCCCGGGGCTTGCCACCTCGCGCCGCATCCCCGCCGCCGGCAGCCGCAGCACCGGCACCAGCGGACAGGCCTGGGCGGCGAAGGTGTGCAGCACGTCCGGGACGCCGGAGAACGCGGCGCGCAGAGCGCCGACCGACCGCAGGATCCCGGCGGTGTCCAGGAACCCGGCGACCGGCCGGTCCGGGCCCAGCAGCCCGGCCGTCACCGCCCGGGCCGGCACGTCGGCGACGGCCGGCGCGGCCGCCTCCCCGGGCGGGGCGGCAGCGGATGCCAGGGACGCCACGGAAGGCGCGGCTTCCACGGGTTCCACGTTTTTCTCGGGTTCCTCGGCAGCCACGGGTTCCTCGGGTGCCACGGGCGGACTCCTCGTCGGCACGACGACGGGACGGACCGGCGCCGGCGCCCTCGGCGCACGCGGCGGCCCCGTCCAGCCTGCCCCGTCCCACGCCCGCGCACCAACGACGCGCCCCGCCCCGTGCGGAGGCGGGCAGCGCCACCCGGTCTCGCCCGTCCCGCCCGTCCCGCCCGTCCCGCCCGTCCCGCCCGTCCCGCCCGTCCCGCCCGGGCGGGACGGGCGGAGCGGCGACACCGGTGATTTTGCCGATGTACGCGTCCGGCGAGCGGCCCGACAGTGGCGTTGCCAGTCAGCGGCAGCACCGCCGACGGCGCGGACACGTCAGGACGACGCGTGCCGCGACCGCCGAGGCGCCTGCCTCGTCAGAGAGGACGACTCGTCGTGCAGCACTCGCAGAGCAGCGCGTCCAACGACGCCCACCCCACGCCGGTCAACCGCCGGCGCCGTATGGGTCGCGTCGCAGGCCTGTCCGCCTCCGTCGCCGCGGCGGTCGCGTTCAGCACCCTGGCAGCCCCCGGCGCCACCGCGGCCGACAACCCCTACGAGCGCGGCCCGGCCCCGACCAACTCGAGCATCGAGGCGCTGCGCGGCTCCTACTCGGTCTCCAGCACCTCCGTCTCGTCCCTGCTGGTCAGCGGATTCGGCGGCGGCACCATCTACTACCCGACGACCACCAGCGACGGCACGTTCGGCGCCGTGGTCATCACGCCGGGCTTCACCGCCTACGAGTCGTCCATCTCCTGGCTCGGCGAACGGCTCGCGTCCCAGGGCTTCGTGGTGTTCACCATCGACACCAACACCACGATGGACCAGCCCGCCTCCCGCGGCGACCAGATGCTGGCGGCCGCCGACTACCTGACCCAGCGCAGCTCCGCCCGCACCCGCGTCGACGCCACCCGGGTCGCGCTGATGGGCCACTCCATGGGCGGCGGCGGCACCCTGGAGGCGGCCAAGGACCGTCCTGCCGTCAAGGCCATCATCCCGATGACCCCGTGGAACCTGGACAAGACCTGGTCCGAGGTCCGCACACCCACCCTGATCGTCGGGGCCGAGTCCGACGCGGTCGCCCCGGTGGCCTCGCACTCCATCCCCTTCTACACCAACCTGCCCTCGTCCACCGAGAAGGCCTACCTCGAGCTGGACAACGCCAGCCACTTCGCGCCCAACACCTCGAACACGACGATCGCGAAGTACTCCATCTCCTGGCTGAAGCGGTGGGTCGACAACGACACCCGCTACTCCCAGTTCCTCTGCCCGGGCCCCAGCACCGGCCTCTTCAGCGACGTCTCCGACTACCGGAACACCTGCGCCTTCTGAGCCGGGGGAACCGTCGACGGCGGCCGCGCATCGCGCGCGGCCGCCGTTCGGCGTGCGCGGGCCCGCCCCGTCCGCGGGCCCCGCCCGTTGCCCGCAGACGCGTGGGACGTGTGCCGGCGCACAGTCGGCCGGATCCCGCCGTGGACCGCCACACACCCGCACGCGAGGACCGGACCGGAGACTTCCGGCGGGCTTTACTCCTCCGTAACATCCCGGGAATGACCGGACAGACGACCGTCATCAACCCCCCGCGAACGCACGGCCGTGGCGAGGAACTGCGAGCGGCCCGTGCCACTCTGACGAACCGTCTGGAGGACGAGAGCGCCGTCCTCCTCCTGGCCGGCGAACCGGGACTCGGGCGCACCACCCTCCTCGAGGACGTCGCCCGCTCCTTCGACGCCGGCCCCGTCCTGCGGGTCGGCGCGGCCGCCGCCGAATCCCGCCTGCCCTACAGCGGAGTGCACGCCGTGCGCTGCGCCGCCGCCCGCACCGGCGCCGCACTGCCGCGCACCCCCCGTACCCCGGAAGGGCTGCTCGACCTGCTGAGAGCCGCCGCCGCGGGCGGCCCCCTCCTGCTCTGCGTCGACGACGCCCACCTGTGGGACGCCCCCTCCCGCGCCGCCCTCGGCTTCGCCGCCCGCCGCCTCCACGCCGCCGGCCGGGCCGGCCTGCTGATCTCCGTCACCGGCCACCGCGCCGCCGACCCCGACTTCGCGGGCCTGCCCGTCCTGCGCCTGGGCCCGCTGCCCCGGGCCGCCGCCCGGCAGTTGCTGGCCGACCTCGTCCCCGGCGGCGTCGACCCCGGCGTGCGCGAGGAACTCCTGGCCGAGGCCGACGGCAACCCCGCCCTGCTGCACGCCCTGGTCCGCCGCCTGACCAGCGAGGAACTGACCGGCGCCGCCGCCCTGCCCCGCCCCCTGGCCGACGCCGACGTCCTGGCCTCGGTGGTCGGGGAGAGCCTGAGCGGCCTGCCCGCCGGGCTCGACGACCTCCTGCTCACCGCCGCGGTGGCACACGGGACCGCGCCGCCCGACGGACGCACCGGCGTCGACGCGGACCTGGTGCTCCGCGCCGCGGCCCGCCTCGGCGGAGCCGCCCCGCCCCAGGCCCGGGCGGAACGCGCCGCCGACCTGATCGTGCTCGCCGACGGCAGGCTCCGCTTCACCGGCACCCTGGTACGCCGCGCCGTCCACGCCACCGCGAGCCCCGGCCGGCGCCGCGCCGCCCACCGGGCGCTCGCCGCCGTCCTGACCGCCGACGGCCACCGCCTGCCCGCCCTGCTCCACCTCGCGCACTCCGTGAGCGCCCCCGATCCCGCACTCGCCGGCGACCTGGCCCGCGCCGCGCTCGACCCCGCCACCGACGCCTCCCGCCTCGAGCGCGCCGCCGCCCTCTCCCGGGCCGCCGACCTCACCCCCGGACCCACCCTGCGCGCCGAACGCCGCACCGCCGCCGCCGAGCAGGCCCTGCTCGCCGGACGCCCCGCACAGGCCCGCGGCCTGCTCGCCGACGCCCAGGGCCCCGACGCCCGCGCCACCGTCCGCGGCCGCGCCGAACTCCTGCGCGGCGTCATGACGCTGGGGGACGGCCCCGTCGCCGACGCCCACGCCTCGCTGCTGTTCGCCCGCTCCCTGCTGGCGGGCGAGGCACCCGCCCTGGCACTCGCCGCCACCGTCGCCGCCGCCGACGCCGCATGGTCCGCCGGAGACCTCACGGGCTGCCTGTCGGCGCTCGCCACCGCGTCGGCCACCGCGCCCGAGCCCGGCCCCGGCCGGCCCGACCCGGTCCGCGACTACCTCACCGGGATGCGCGCCATCCTCGAGGCCCGCCTCGCCGACGCCGCCCGCCCGCTGCGGCGGGTGCTCGACCACGGCTGGACCCAGGAGGAACCCGAGGCACTGCAGCGCGCCGCGACCGCCGCCCTGCTGCTCGGCGAGGTGGACACCGCCTGCCGTGCCGGGGCCCGGGCCCTGGCCGCGGCCCGCGCCCGCGGCCACGAGGCCTTCGTGCCGCAGACCCTCGAGTACCTCGCCTACGCCGAACTGCGGGCCGGCCGCCACGCCCGGGCCCGCGCCCACGCCGAGGAGGGCCTGCGCTGCGCCCTGCACTCCCGGCGGCGCAACACCGCGGCCCACCACCGCGCGGTCCTCGCCCTCGCCGCCTCCATCGAGGGCGACGTCGACGAGGTGACCGCCCAGGCGTCCGCCGCCCTCGCCACCGCGCGCAGCCACGGCCTCGCCCAGACCGCCACCCTCGCCGAATGGGCGGCCGGACGCGCCGAACTGGGCCGCGGCCGCCCCTCCGAGGCCGCCGCCCGGCTGGGCCCGCTGGTCAGGCCGGGGCGCACCGGCGGGCACTTCGCCGTGCGGGCGCTGGTGATGCCCTGCTTCGTCGAGGCGGCCGTCCTCGCCGCCCGCCTGGACGAGGCCCGCATCGTCGTGGAGGAGTTCGCGCTCTGGGCCGACTTCGGGGCCGACCCGCAGGCCCCCGCCCAGCTCGCCCGCTGTCGTGCCCTCCTGGCCAGGCCGGACGACCCCGACGCCGCGGACACCCTCTACCGCAGGGCCCTCGACCTCCACGAGCAGTCCGGCGGCGACTTCGAACAGGCCCGCACCCAGCTGCTCTACGGGAAGTGGCTGCGCCGTCGCCGCCGCCCCCGGGAGGCCCGCGGGCGGCTCCGCGACGCCCTGCACATCTTCGAGCGCTGCGGCGCCGGCGCCTGGGCCGACCAGGCCCGCGCGGAGCTGAGGGCCAACGGCGAGGCGCCGGCCGCGCCGCAGGACGGCGCACTCGCCCGGCTGACGCCCCAGCAGCAGCGGATCGCCCGCTGCGTGGCGTCGGGCGACACCAACCGGGAGGTCGCCCAGCGCCTGTCCGTCAGCACCCGCACCGTCGACCACCACCTGCGCAACGTCTTCGCGGCCCTCGGTGTCCGCTCCCGCGTCGAACTCGCCCGCCTGGTCGGGCGGGAGCAGTAGCCCGCCCGACCGCGCGATCCCGGACATCCGTCGGTAACAAATGAGCAACTAGCTGCACACCTCTAGGGACCGACCGGACGGTATGTCATTCTTCGTGTCAGGACCAGTCAGGTGACGGCCGCACCGCGGCCCCCGGACCGCGGGGCCGCAGCACAGGGCCGCCGCACGCGTACTGCCGGGGAGAGCCGACCTCGGAGGAGGATCGCGATGTACCAAGCCGTACGGTCACGAGGAGCCCTGCGCCCCACGGCACCCGCCGTGCCGCAGCCGCGCTCACCACGCTTCCGGTCACTGACCGACGCGGAGGCGCTCCGCGTGCTGCACCGGGGCGCCCGGGCCATGCAGGACGACCTGCCCGACCTCACCGACCGGCTGGTGGCCGCCCTGCGCGAGCAGGAACCCGCCTACCGCGCGGCCATGGAGGCCGACCCGGCCGCCACCTGGCAGGAGGCCCACGGCTCACTGCGGCACAGCGTCGCCTCCCTGCTCGACCCGCGCACCGCCCGCGAGGAGGCCCGCCGCTGCTCGTGGCGGATCGGCGCCACCCGCGCCGAACACGGCTTCCCGCTCGACGCCCTGCTGCACGCCTTCCGCCTCGGCGGATCCCTCGTCTGGCAGGGACTCGTGGAGGAGACCTCCCGTCGGGCACCCGACGACGTCCGCCTCCTGGTCCATGTCGCCGCCGACGTCTGGAACTTCGTCGACGAACACTGCACCCTCGTCGCCGACGCCTACCGGCAGGTCGAACGCCGTCTCGCCTGGCGTCGCGAGAACCGGCTGCGCCTGCTCACCGCCGCCCTGCTCGACGGAACCAGCCGCATCGCCGACCTCCCCGAGGCGGCCGAGGCCCTGGGACTGCCCGAGCAGGGCCGCTACGCCGTCGTCGCGGTCAGCGCCGGGGCCGCCGCCGAGAGCGCCACGGCCCGCGCCTCGGCGGTCCCCGCCGGGATGCGGGTCCACTGGCACACCGGCGTCGACGTCGACCACGGGATCGTCCTGCTCGAGGCGGACGACGCACTGCGCCGCCTCGCCCCCGCCCCCGGCGCCCCCGAGGGCGCCCGCGTCGGCGTCGGCCTGCCCGTCGACGGCCTGGCCGCCCTCGGCGACGCCCGCCGCCACGCCGACGCCGCACTCGGCATATGTCCCGAGACCGGCGGCTCCGTCCGGCTGCACGAACAACTCCCCTCCGCCCTGCTGCTTTCCAGCCCCGAGCTGGGCCGGGCCCTCGCCGAAGAGGTACTCGGCCCGCTGCTGCGGCTGGAGCCCTCCGACCGCGACCTGCTCCTGGACACCCTGGCCGCCTGGCTGGAGTGCGGAGGGTCCGCCCAGCGGGCCGGCACCCGCCTCTACTGCCACCGCAACACCGTCCTCAACCGGCTCCGCCGCTGCGAGCAGCTCACCGGCCGTTCCCTCACCCGCCCCACCGACGTCGTCCAGGTCAGCCTGGCCCTGGCAGCACGCCGCCTGCTGCGCACCTGACCGCCGGCCGGCCCCACCAGGGCCACCGCGCACCACCGTGCCCCGGACCGCCCGACCGCGGTCCGGGGCACTGTCGTGCGCCCCGCCGGCGGCACCGCCCGGACGCCCACTGGGCACCCGCACAACCCGCCCCCGCAACCGTTGGTACACCGCCGCGAGCACGGGTTTTCCGCTGTACCGGCACCCTGCGCGCGTGCTGATCTGAGCACCACTTCCGCACGGAGCACCCGCACGGAACCTCCGCACGGAACCTCCGCACGGAACACCCGCACGGACGAACCACGATCCCCGTGCCCAGGCCCCGGTCCCGTCAGGGCCGGCCACCTCCGGCCCCAGCCCCGGCCACGGTCGCGCGGCACGCAATCAAGGAGCAGTGATGCCCCGAGCATCGGACGAGGCGTCCACCCTCAGGGTGGAGAACCTCGACGTGACCTACGGACGCGCGGTCTCCGCACTGCGCTCCGTGAGTCTGGACGTGCCGCCCGGCAGCGTCGTCACCCTGCTCGGCGCCAACGGCGCCGGCAAGACCACCCTGCTGCGCGCGGTGTCCGGCACCCTGCGCCTGCACCGGGGAGCCGTCACCGCGGGCGGCATCCGCTACGGCGACACCGCCCTCGACGGACAGGACCCGGTCGCCGCGGTGCGCGCCGGAGTCGTCCAGGTGCCGGAGGGCAGGCGGGTGTTCGCCGGTCTCACGGTGGACGAGAACCTGCGCTCCGGCGGCCTCGGCCTCGGCCGCCGCACGCCCGAGCGGATCAAGGAGGGCCGCGACCGCGTCTTCGCGCTCTTCCCCCGCCTGGCCGAGCGCACCAAGCAGCAGGCCGGCCTGCTCTCCGGCGGCGAACAGCAGATGCTGGCCATGGGACGCGCCCTGATGGCCGCCCCCAGGCTGCTCCTGCTGGACGAGCCCTCCCTCGGCCTGGCGCCGCAAATGGTCGAGCGGATCGCCGACGTGATCCGGGAGATCAACGCCCAGGGCACCTCCGTCCTCCTGGTCGAGCAGAACGCGGGCATGGCGCTCGCCCTCGCCGACCACGCCCACGTCCTGGAGGTCGGCGAGGTCCGCCTCTCCGGCCCGGCGGGCGAGCTCGCCCGCACCGACGCCGTCCGCCGCCTCTACCTCGGTGAGACCAGTGAGACCGGTGGGACCGGTGAGACCGGTGAGACCGGTGAGACCGGTGAGACCGGTGAGACCCGTGGGACCCGTGGGACCGGCGCCGCCGCCCCCGCCGGCACGGAGAGGGGCGTGGCATGAACCCCCGCACGACCGCCACCGGGCCCGCCCAGGCGCCCCAGCCCCTCGAGGTCGACGGCGTCACCGTCCGCTTCGCCGGGCTGACCGCCCTCGACGACGTGTCCTTCACCGTGGCCCCCGGCTCGGTCCACGCCGTGATCGGCCCCAACGGCGCCGGCAAGTCCACCTGCTTCAACGTCCTCTCCGGCCTCTACCGGCCGGCCTCCGGCAGCGTCCGCTACGGCGGGCAGCGCCTCACCGGCCTGGCCCCCCACAAGATCGCCGCCCTCGGCGTCGCGCGGACCTTCCAGAACATCGTCACCACCGAGGGCACCGTCGGCGACAACCTGATGCTGGGGCGGCACGCCCTCACCCGCGCCGGCTTCGTCTCCTCCGCGCTCCACCTGCCGCACGCCGTCCGCGAACAGCGCACACACCTCGCCCGGGCCCGCGAGATCGCCGAACTCGTGGGCCTGGAGCGCCACTTCGACTCACCCGTCGCCCTGCTGTCCTACGGCGACCGCAAGCGCGTCGAGATGGCCCGCGCCCTGTGCCTGGAGCCCCGCGTCCTCCTGCTGGACGAGCCCGTCGCCGGGATGAACACCACCGAACGGGCCGCGGCCGTCGAGGTCGTCCGCACCGTGCGCGAACGGCTCGGCCTCTCCATCGTGCTGGTGGAGCACGACATGGGGCTGGTCATGCGGCTGGCCGACGAGGTCACCGTCCTCGACTTCGGCCGGCGCATCGCCCACGGCACCCCCGACGAGGTCCGCCGGGACCCCGAGGTGCTGCGCGCCTACCTGGGGACCGGCGCCGACAGCACCGGAGCCGCCGACAACAGCGGAGCCGCCGACACCACCGGAGCCGCCGACAGCACCCGGGCCGGGAACACCGGCGCCGAGCCCTCCGGCGCCAAGAACAGCGGCCCCGAGGGCGACGGCCCCGGAACGCCTGGAAAGGAAGCGGCATGACAGGCCTGCTCGACACCCTCCTCGCGGGCCTCGCCCTCGGAGCGGTCTACGCGCTGGTGGCGCTCGGCTTCGTGATCATCTTCAAGGCGTCGCACGTCATGAACTTCGCCCACGGCTCCATGCTGCTCCTCGGCGGCTACCTCACCGCTGTGCTCCACGAGCACCTGGGCTTCGCCGCGGCCCTGGCGGTGGGCGTCCTCGCCACCGCCGCGCTGGCCGGCGCCGTCGACCGGGTCCTGCTGCAGCGGCTGCCCCAGGACCCCAAGGCGGCCCACGTCGCCACCATCGTCACCATCGGCATCGACATCCTGCTCGTCACCGACCTGGCCCGCCGGATCGGCGGCGACCTGCTGTCGCTCGGCGACCCGTGGGGCGACAAGGTCCGCACCCTCGGACCGGTGACCGTGCCCGACAGCCGGCTGGCCGCCGTCGCCGTCTCCGCGCTCGTCATCGGCGCCGTCTTCGCCCTCTTCCGGTACAGCCGCTGGGGCCTGTCGCTGCGCTGTGCGGCCGAGGACACCGAGGCCGCCGCCCTCCAGGGCGTCCGGCTGGGCCGGACCCGCATGCTCGCCTGGTGCCTGGCCGGCGCCCTCGCCGCCCTGGCGGCGGTGTTCCTCGCCGCCTTCCCGGCCACCGGCCTGGAGCGCACCACCGGCCAGATCGCCCTCAAGGCTTTCCCCGCCGCCATCCTCGGCGGCCTCGCCTCACCCGTCGGCGCCCTCGCCGGCAGCCTGGTGATCGGCCTGACCGAGGCCTTCGTCATCACCTACCAGAGCGACCTGCACGTCCTCGGCGACGGGCTGAGCGACGTCGCCCCCTACGTGGTGATGATCCTGGTGCTGCTGGTGCGGCCCAACGGACTCTTCGGCGCGAAGGGAGCGGTCCGTGTCTGACGCCGCCAAGCCCCTGCTGCGCCTGACCGGGCTGCTGCTCCCGCTGCTGGTCCTGTGCGCCCTGCCGTTCTACCTGGAGTCCTACTGGCTGCGGATCGGCCTGTTCTCCATGGCCGCGGCCATCGGCGCCGTCGGGCTGAGCCTGCTGTCCGGCACCGCCGGCCAGCTCTCCATGGGTCACGCCTTCTTCCTGGCCGTCGGCGCCTACGGCTACGTCTGGTTCTCCGGCGACCCCGGCCTGGGCCTCCCGCCGGTCGTCGCCATGGTGCTGGCCGTCCTGCTCGCCGGTGCCGCGGGCGGCGTCTTCAGCCCGGTCGCCGGCCGGGTGAAGGGCATGTACCTGGGCATCGCCACCCTGGCGCTGGTCTTCGTCGGCCACCACCTGATGCTCACCATGGACGGCGTCACCGGCGGCTTCAACGGCCGTTCGGTGGAGCCGATGGAGATCGGCGGCCTCGTCCTCGACTCCGGACACGACGACCTCGCGGTGCTGGGCGTGCCGTTCGGCGCCGAGGAGCGCCTGTGGTACTTCGGCCTGGCGCTGCTGGCCTTCACCTGGTTCACCGCCCGCGGCCTGCTGCGCGGACGCCCCGGCCGGGCCCTGGTCGCGCTGCGCGACAGCGAGACCGCCGCGTCCGTGATGGGCGTCCCGGTGGCCCGCTACCGGTCCTCGGCCTTCGTGGTCTCCTCGATGTACGCCGGTCTGGCCGGGGTGCTGATCGCGCTGTCCTTCCGCCGGGTGGTGCCCGACTACTTCGGGCTGGTCCTCTCCATCGACTACCTGGCCATGATCGTCATCGGCGGGCTGGGCTCGGTGGGCGGCGCGGTCGCCGGAGCCTTCTTCGTGACCGCCCTGCCGCTGGTGATGGCCAAGTACGCCGACCAGCTCCCGCTGGTCGCCGCCCCCGGTTCCGCGGACGGCTCGCTCGGCCCGACCGAGGCCTCGCGCTACCTGTACGGCGCCGCGATCGTCGTGATCCTGCTGTGGGCCCCCGACGGCCTGCACGGACTCGTCCGGCGGCTGCGGCTGCGGCTGCGGCGCGAGCCGTCCCCGCCACCCCCCGAACCCGGGCTCGCCGAGCCCGTGAATCCCGCACCGACCACCCTCCCCGCCGTTCCAGTCAAGGAGCACACCCCGTGAACGCAACGCCCCGTGCGCACCGTCGCGCCACCCGCATCACCGTCGCCGCGGCCCTGTCGGCGCTGCTCGTCGCGGGCTGCAGCAGCAAGGCCGAGGACCCCAAGGGGGAGGAGGGCGCCGGCGGCGTCAAGGGCGGCCCGGGTGTCACCGACACCACCATCAGGATCGGATCGCTGACCGACCTGACCGGCCCCTACGCCACGCTCGGCGAGTCCATCACCAACGCCCAGAAGATGTGGGCCGACGAGGTGAACGCCCAGGGCGGCATCTGCGACCGCAAGATCGAGATCACCGTCAAGGACCACGGTTACGACGTGCAGAAGGCCGTCGCCGCCTACTCCGAGGTGGCGCCCGACTCCGTCGCCCTCTCCCAGGTCATCGGCTCCCCGGTGGTCGCCGCACTGGTCGACGACATCGGGAAGGACCAGATCCTCACCTACCCGCAGGCATGGTCCGCCTCGCTGCTGGGCATCGACCCCGTCCAGGTCACCGGCACCACCTACGACGTCGACATGATCGCCGGCGTCGACTTCCTGACCAGCGCCAAGGGGATCGAGAAGGGCGACACGATCGGCCACGTCTACTTCGAGGGCGACTACGGCGCCAACGCCCTGGAGGGCTCGAAGTGGGCCGCGGAGAAGGCCGGCCTGGAGATCGTCGAGCAGAAGATCAAGCCCACCGACCAGGACCTGTCCGCCCAGGTGGCCGCCCTGCAGAAGGCCGGGGTCAAGGCGATCCTGATCAGTGCCGGTCCGGTGCAGACCGCCTCCCTGGTCGGTGTCGCGGCCTCCCGCGGCCTCCAGGTGCCGGTCGTCTCCAACATCCCGGGCTACTCGCCGCAGCTGATGGCCTCCGAGGCCGCCCCGGCCCTCGAGGGCATGCTGCACATGATCAGCGCCGCCCCCGCGGTCAACGCGGAGATCCCGGGTGTGAAGGACATGGTGGCCAAGTATCAGAAGGCCTACCCGAAGGCCCCGGTCGACACCGGTGTGCTCTCCGGCTACAACACCGCCCTGCTCCTCGGCCTCGCCCTGGAGAAGGCCTGCGACAACGGCAGCCTGGCCCGTGAGGACGTCGTCAAGGCCCACCGTCAGCTCGCCGACGCCGACACCGGTCTCGGCACCCCGCAGGACTTCAGCGACGTCGAGCGCCCGGCCTCGGTCGAGAACTACGTGCTCAAGCCGTCCAAGGACGCGCTGGGCGGCGCCGAGATCGTCGAGGAGGCCGCCGTCGCCCCCGGCGTCGAGGAGTACCTGAAGGAGAAGGGCCGCTCCTGACACACCCGGTCCGCCGGCGGCCGGCGGCACGGCGGGCGGCCCGCGCCACACCGGCGCGGGCCGCCGCGCGCCGCCGGGGCGTCCTCAGTCAGCCGGCGGCCTGGCCGCTGTCGCGGAAGGAGCCCCAGCCGTGCCAGCGGTCGATCTCGATCCAGGCGCTGATCCGGCCTCGTCCCCGCTCGGAGTACGGCTTGCCGAGGTACTGGCGCGAGAGGCGGTCGATGCCGGACAGGTCGGTGTCGTCGCGCATCTCGGCGATCCGCCCGATGAGGGTGATGTGGGAGTACCAGTTGGTCTCGTCCAGGACGGTGAGGGTCACCCGCGGATCGTTGCGGATGTGCTCGAGCCGCTTGCGGCCCTCGTCCATGTTGACCAGCACCCGGCCGTCGTCCCAGACGTACCAGGTGGCGGCGGAGACCGGCTGGCCGTCCGCCCGGACGGTGGTGATCACCGCGGGGTTGGGCTTCTCCAGCATGGTGATCGCTGCTTCGGGAAGCGGCGGTTTCGACATCGTCTCTCCTCCTCGTCGCACGAGCGGGGCCGTGCGGGATCCTTCGACGGGGCGTCGCCCGGTCACGCTGCCACATCGGGCCGCCGGGGTCCCGCACCACCTGCCCCGAGTCCGCGGGGACACGCCGAAGGGCCCCCGGCCGGAGCCGGGAGCCCTTCGTCACGTCGCCGGGGCGGCCGCTCAGGCGCCGCTGGCCCGCAGCATGTCCTCGCGCTCCACGATCTTCACGCGCTCGCGGCCCTGCGGCTCGCCCAGCGCCTTCTCCGCGGAGTCCAGCCGGTACCAGCCGTCCCAGGTGGTGTACCGCACCTGGCGCTCGGCCAGGAACGCCTCCACGGCCTCGGGAGCGGGGGAGGACGGCGTGTGCAGCCGGCCGTTGGCGTGGTCGTCGAGCAGGTTCGACACCGTCTCGTTGGCGTCGCCCTTGGTGTGGCCGATCAGACCGATCGGACCGCGGCGGATCCAGCCCGTGACATAGGTGGACTGCAGGTGCTCGCCGTTCTCGATCACCCGGCCGCCCTCGTCCGGGACGGTGCCGGTGGCCTCGTCCCAGGGGAGCTTGGGCAGCGCGTCCGACAGGTAGCCGACGGCGCGGTAGACGGCGCCGAGGTCCCAGTCCTTGAACTCGCCCGTGCCCTTGACGTTGCCGGTGCCGTCCAGCGCGGTGCGCTCGGTGCGCAGCCCCACGACCTTCCCGTCCTCGCCGAGGATCTCCACCGGTGACTCGAAGAAGTGCAGGAACAGCTTGTGCGGGCGGTCGCCGACGTCGCGGATCGCCCAGTTCTCCAGCGTCTTGGCGACCATGTCCGCCTGCTTGTTGCCGCGGCGGGTGGCGATCGAGCCCTCGTCGTAGTCGATGTCCTCGGGGTCGACGATGACCTCGATGCTGGGGGAGTGGTCCAGCTCCCGCAGCTCCATCGGGCTGAACTTCGCCTGCGCCGGGCCGCGGCGGCCGAAGACGTGGATCTCCTTGGCCTGGTTGAGCTTCAGGCCGTCGTAGACGTTGGCCGGGATCTCGGTGGGCAGCAACTCGTCGGCGGTCTTCGCCAGGACGCGCGCCACGTCGAGGGCCACGTTGCCGACGCCGAGCACGGCGACCTTGTCGGCGGTCAGCGGCCAGGTGCGCGGGACGTCGGGGTGGCCGTCGTACCAGGAGACGAAGTCGGCGGCGCCGTAGGAGCCGTCGAGGTCGACGCCCGGGACCGGCAGCGCCCGGTCGGCGGTGGCGCCGGTGGAGAAGACGACCGCGTCGTAGAAGGCTCGCAGGTCGTCCAGCGTGATGTCGTTGGGGTAGTCGACATTGCCGAAGAGGCGTATCTGGGGCTTGTCGAGGACCTGGTGCAGCGCGGTGATGATGCCCTTGATGCGCGGGTGGTCGGGCGCGACGCCGTAACGGATGAGGCCGAACGGGGCGGGCATCCGCTCGAAGAGGTCGACGGACACGCCGGGTTCGGCGGCCACCTCGGACTTGAGCAGCGCGTCGGCGGCGTAGATGCCGGCGGGACCGGCCCCGACGATGGCTACCCGCAGGGGGCGGGACATGTGCGATTTCCCTTCGAGCGGTGAACTGACTCGTGGGAAAGCCTAAGCTAAGGCAAGCCTTACCTTGAATGCGGGTCCGCTTTATGGACCCATAAGCTCGGCTTATGCGGGCGTCCGTCGCGCAGGGGGTCGCTTGATCATCGTACCGCCACCCCCCGGACGTCCTCCCGGGGTGCCGTGCCGGCCGTCGGCAAATGGCTGCATAGGGAAATCATTCTGGTGATTTCATGTTTTGTTCCGTCGCTCCGTGTCACCAGATCAGGTGAGGTCCTGCCGCCTCCGGCGGCCCGCGACAGGCGAGAGCGAAGGAATCCACCAGGCATGAGCGAGAGCAATCCCCTCAAGAGGGCTGCCCAGAAGATCACCGGCGAACCCGCCGCGACGGGCCCTCAGGACGGCGTGCCCGGCAAGCCCGGCCCCGAGTCGCCCTCGGTCGCCGAACCGACCGAGCCCAGGGAGCCGCTGCCCCCCAAGCCCGACCAGCGCGGCCCCGCCACCGTCTCGCCCACCGGGCAGACCACGGGCGTCGACCAGGCGAAGGTCGCCCAGGGCGGCGCCTACCTGACCACCGCGCAGGGCGTACGGCTGTACGACACCGACCACTCGCTCAAGGCGGGCCCGCGCGGCCCGGTCCTCCTCCAGGACCACCACCTGCGCGAGAAGATCATGCAGTTCGACCACGAGCGCATCCCCGAGCGCGTGGTCCACGCCCGCGGCGCCGGTGTCCACGGGGTCTTCCAGTCCTACGGCACCGCCGCCTCCGTCACCAAGGCGGCCTTCCTCGCCAAGGACATCGAGACCGAGGTCTTCGTCCGGTTCTCCACCGTCCTCGGCTCCCGCGGCTCCTCCGACACGGTGCGCGACACCCGCGGATTCGCGACGAAGTTCTACACCACCGAGGGCGTCTTCGACCTGGTCGGCAACAACATCCCGGTCTTCTTCATCCAGGACGCCATCAAGTTCCCGGACGTCATCCACGCGGGCAAGCCCCACCCGGACCGCGAGATCCCCCAGGCCCAGAGCGCCCACGACACCTTCTGGGACTTCGTCAGCCTGCACACCGAGGCCACCCACCACACGCTGTGGAACATGTCCGACCGGGGCATCCCGCGCTCCTACCGGATGATGGAGGGCTTCGGCGTCCACACCTTCCGGCTGGTCAACGCGGCGGGCGAGACCACCCTGGTCAAGTTCCACTGGAAGCCCAAGCTGGGTGTGCACTCCCTGGTGTGGGAGGAGGCCCAGATCGTCAACGGGGTGGACCCCGACTACCACCGCCGCGACCTCTTCGACGCCATCGAATCGGGCGCCCACCCGCAGTGGGAGCTGGGCATCCAGACCTTCCCCGACACCCCCGACCAGATCTTCGAGGGCATCGACCTGCTCGACCCGACCAACATCGTCCCCGAGGAGCTCGCCCCGGTCCAGCCGATCGGCCTGCTCACCCTCAACCGCAACACCTCCAACTTCTTCGCGGAGACGGAACAGGTCGCCTTCCACGTCGGCCACCTGGTCCCGGGCATCGACGTCACCGACGACCCGCTGCTCCAGGGCCGCCTCTTCTCCTACCTGGACACCCAGCTCACGCGTCTCGGCGGCCCCAACTTCAACCAGCTGCCGATCAACCGGACCCACGCCCCGGTCAACGACATGCAGCGCGACGGCTACCACCAGACCGCCGTCCACCGCGGCGTGGCCCCCTACCGGCCGAACTCCCTCGACGGCGGCTGCCCGTTCACCGCGGGCGCCGACACGGGCGCCTTCGTCGACGTGCCGGTGCAGCTGCCGGAGTCGGTGAAGGTCCGCGCCCAGTCCGAGACCTTCGACGACCACTTCAGCCAGCCGCGGCGCTTCTGGCTCTCCATGAGCCCCATCGAGCGCGAACACATCATCGCCGCCTACACCTTCGAACTCGGCAAGTGCTACGAGCAGGCGATCAAGGAGCGCAACCTCCAGGTCCTCGCCAACATCGACCCGGTGCTGTGCTCCAAGGTCGCCGAGGGCCTCGGCCTGCCGGCGCCCGAGCCGACCGTGCCGCTCGCCGACGTACGGCCCAGCCCGGCGCTCTCCCAGGTCGGCGAGGTGTGGCCCGCCGACGGCCGCATGATCGGCATCGTCGCCGCGCCCGACGCCGACCTCGACGGCGTCGCCGCCGTGCGGGAGGCCGTGCTCGGCGCGGGCATGGTGCCGCTGGTCGTCGCCCCGACCGGCGGCCCCCTCGGCAGCGGCGGGCTCAAGCCCCAGCGCACCTTCGTCACCGCGCGCTCCACCGAGTTCGACGCCGTGATGGTCGTCGGTGCGCCCGCCGTCGGCAACGACGCCTTCGGCGCCCGGGACGCCAAGGCCACCCCGTCCGCGGGACAGGCAGGCCCCATCGACCCCCGTGTGGCGCTGCTCCTCGCCGAGGCCTTCCGGCACGGCAAGGCGATCGGGGCCTGGGGCGGCGGCGACGCCGCACTGGCCGCCGCCGGCGTCCCGGCCGACGCGCCCGGGGTCGTCGTCGGCGCGAACGGCCCGGCCACCCTGGAGAAGCTCAGCCGTCTGATGGGCAGCCACCGGGTCTGGGAGCGGTTCCCGACCACCGTCTGACCCGCGCGGCGCCCGACGGCGGCGGCCCCGCGGGCAGCGGGGCCGCCGCCGCTCGTGCCCGGCCTCCCGCCGCGGCCAGGGGCCGGTATGCCGGCCGTCGGCCGAAACCAGGACGAATGGGAGGCCCCAGCCGGGGCACGAGCCCAGCATCACCGGACGATCACCCGAGGAGGCACCACCACCATGGCCACCGTCCCCACCCCGAAGTACACCGTCCCCGGCCTGAGGACCGAGGACGCCCGCAAGCTGATCGACCTGCTCCGCCTGCGGCTGCACGCCCTCAACGACCTCCACCTGACGCTCAAGCACGTCCACTGGAACGTCGTCGGGCCGCACTTCATCGCCGTCCACGAGATGCTCGACCCGCAGGTCGACCGGGTCCGCGACATGGCCGACGACGTCGCCGAGCGCCTCGCCGCCCTCGGCGGCGTCGCCCAGGGCACCCCGGGTTCCCTGGTCAAGGAGCGCACCTGGGACGACTACTCCATCGGCCGCGCCGACGCCATCGCCCACCTCGGGGCCCTCGACGTCGTCTACACCGGCGTCCTCGAAGCCGTGCGCGATGCCGTCAAGGTCGCCGGCGAGATCGATCCGGCCACCGAGGACCTGCTGATCGAGCAGCTGCGCGACCTCGAGCAGTTCCAGTGGTTCGTCCGCGCCCACCTGGAGAGCGCGGGCGGCACCCTGGCCACCGCCGAGGCCACCACCGAGAAGGACGGCGCCTCCGCCGGCGGCGACGTGTCCTGACGGCCGCCCGCGGCGGCCACCGGCCCGGGCGGACGCCCGCCGCTCAGCGGCGCGGCGCCCGCAGCCGGGTCAGCAGCCGCCGCGCGTGCGCCCGGTTGCGGGGATCCGCCGCCGCCCGGCGCGCCTGGTCGATGGTCCGCCGGCCCTGCGGGGTGGCGGACCACGCCTTCATCCGGCGCAGCAACGTCGTCAACGCGTTCACACGTCCTCCTGGTGCATTCGGTCCTCCTGGCGTTGGACAAGGGCGTCACGCCCTCCTAGGGGGGTACCCCGCCGCCATGCAGATCGACCTCACCGAACGCACCGCCCTGGTCACCGGATCCTCCCAGGGCATCGGTGCCGCCATCGCCGCCGGGCTGGCCCGCTCCGGCGCCCGGGTCGGCGTCAACGGCCGTGACGCCGGGCGCCTCGAGCGGGCCGTCGACGCCCTGCGCCGCCAGGTGCCCGAGGGCCGGTTCGTGCCCGTGGCCGCCGACCTCGCCACCGAGGAGGGCGCCGAGCGGGCCGTCCGCGCACTGCCGGACGCCGACATCCTCGTCAACAACCTCGGCATCTTCGGCGCCCGGCCCGCGCTGGAGATCAGCGACGACGAGTGGCGCCGCCACTTCGAGGTCAACGTCCTCGCGGCCGTCCGCCTCACCCGCGCCCTGCTGCCCGGCATGACGGAACGCGGCTGGGGGAGGGTGCTGTACATCGCCAGCGACTCCGCCGTCGTCGTCCCCGCCGAGATGATCCACTATGGGACGACCAAGACCGCGCTGCTCGCCGTCGGCCGCGGCTTCGCCAAGGAGGCCGCCGGAACCGGAGTCACCGTCAACTCCGTGATCGCCGGCCCCACCCACACCGGGGGAGTGGAGAAGTTCGTGTACGAACTCGTCGATCCCGAGCTCCCCTGGGACGAGGCCCAGCGCGCCTTCATGCGCGAGCACCGCCCGCAGTCCCTGCTCCAGCGGCTGATCGAGCCGGAGGAGATCGCCAACATGGTCGTCTACCTCGCCTCGGACCAGGCATCCGCCACCACCGGCGGCGCACTGCGCGTGGACGGCGGCTACGTGGACTCGATCCTGCCCTGAACCGGCGTCACGGCAGCTCTGCCGTGGACCCGCGTCATGGCAGCGGCTGCGCCGAACCGGCGTCACGGCAGCGGCTGCGCCGCCCAGATGATCTTTCCCTCGGGTGTCCACCGGGTCCCCCACCGCTCGGCGAGCTGCGCGACCAGGAACAGCCCGCGTCCGCCCTCGTCGAAGGTGGTCGCCTGCCGCAGCCGCGGGGCGGTGCTGCCCGCGTCGGACACCTCGCAGATCAGCTCGCGCTCCCGCAGCACCCGCACCCGCACCGGCCCGCTGCCGTGCCGCAGCGCGTTCGTCACCAGTTCGCTGAGGATCAGCTCCGTGGTGAAGGCCTGCTCCTCCAGCCCCCACTCGGTCAGCAGCCGGGTCGCCGCCGCCCGGATCTCGCCCACCGCCGACGGATCCCGCGGCACGTCCCAGGTGGCGATCCGGTCCTCCCTGATCGCCCGGGTCCGCGCCACCAGCACCGCGATGTCGTCCGTGGGCCGCGGCGCCACCCCCTCCAGGACGTCCCGGCAGGTGTCCTCCGGTGACGCGCCCGCCCGCGCCAGCGACTCCCGCAGCAGCTCCAGCCCCGCGTCGATGTCCCGGTCCCGCTCCTCCACCAGACCGTCCGTGTACAGGACCAGCCGGCTGCCCTCCTCCAGCTCGACCTCGGCCGTCTCGTACGGCAGACCGCCCAGACCCAGCGGCGGGCCGGCCGGGACCTCGAGGAACTCCACCCGCCCGTCCGGCCGCACCACCGCCGGCGGCAGGTGCCCGGCCCGCGACATCACACAACGCCGCGACACCGGGTCGTACACCGCGTACAGGCAGGTCGCCCCGGTGATCGTCGCGCCGCCTCCGGGGTTCTCCTCCTGGTCGATCCGCGCCACCAGTTCGTCCAGCAGCCCGAGCAGCTCCTCCGGGTGCAGGTCCAGCGCGCTGAAGGTGTGCACCGCCGTCCGCAGCCGCCCCATGGTCGCCGCCGCGTGCAGGCCGTGCCCCACCACGTCGCCCACCACCAGCGCCACCCTCGCCCCGGACAGCGGCAGCACGTCGAACCAGTCGCCGCCCACCCCCGCCTGGGCCGGCAGGTACCGGTAGGCCACCTCCAGCGCGTCCTGGTCCGGCAGCCGGCGCGGCAGCAGGCTCCGCTGCAGCGTCACCGCCATGCCGTGCTCGCGGGTGAACCGCCGGGCGTTGTCGATCGCCACCGCCGCCCTGGTCACCAGCTCCTCGGCGACCGCCAGCTCCTCCTCGTCGAACGGCTCCTTGCGGCGGTCGCGCCAGAACCCCACCACGCCCAGGACCTGACCGCCCGCCCGCACCGGCACCGCGATCAGCGAGTGCACGCCGTGATCCAGCAACTGCGCCCACTGCTCGCGGTTCCGGCCCTCCCACCGCAGCGTCTGCTCCAGCCGCGGTTCCAGCAGCGCCCGGCCCGAGCGCAGTACCCGCGCCTGAGGTGACGAGCCGTCGGGCCGGACCTGCGCGCCCAGCGGGAACAGCGGCGCGTCGTCGACCCCCGCCAACGCCGTCCGGCGCAGCGCCGCCCCGGAGTCCGGCCGGACGGACGGCTCGTCGCCCTCCAGCACCGCGTCGAACAGGTCCACCGTCGCGTGGTCCGCGAACCGGGGCACGACCAGATTCGCCAACGCCTCCGCGGTGTGACGCACGTCCAGGCTGGTCCCGATCCCCAGCCCCGCCGCGTACAGCAGGTCCAACCGCTCCCGCGCGGCCTCGGCGCGACCCGACAGCGCCCTCAGCTCCGTCGAGTCCCGCAGCGTCGCCACCGACCCCGACGGCCCGCCGCGAAGCCGTGTCGGCCGCTGGTTGACCACCACCAGGCGGTCCCCGACCGGATGCACCTCGTCGGTGGCCACCCGGCCCGACAGCAGCAGTTCCGCCACGTCCGGGTAGAGGCCCAGCTCACCGACGCGGCGCCGGCCGGTGTCCTCCGGCAGCCCCAGCAGCCGCTGCGCCTCGTCGTTGGCCAGCAGCAGCTCACCGTCCGCGCCGACGATGACCACGCCCTCCCGCACCGAGTGCAGGACCGCGTCATGGTGTTCGTACATCCGTGTCATCTCGCGCGGGCCCAGCCCGTGCGTCTGCCGCAGCAGCCTGCGGCCGGCCACCGCGGTCCCCGCCGTGGCCAGGGCGAGCGCGGCGGCCGCGGCGCCCAGCAGCAGCGGCAGCTGACGGTCGGCGGTGTTGCCGACGTTCTCCACGGTGATGCCCGCCGACACCAGGCCCACCACCCGGCCCTGCGGGTCCCGCACCGGCACGACCGCCTGCACCAGCCTGCCGATGGTGCCGCTGATCTCCTCGACCACCGGTTCGCCCCGCAGCGCCGGTCCGATCTCCCCGACGAACTTCTTGCCGATCCGGTCCGGCCGGGGGTGGGTGTACCGGATCCCCTCGGTGTTCATCACCACCACGAAGTCCACCGGGACGGTCCGCCGCACCTGCTCGGCCCGCGGCTGGAGCTCCGCCGTCGGATCGGGAGACCGCAACGCCTCCCAGGTGCCCGGCGCGTCGGCGAAGGACACGGCGACGGCCCGGGACCGGTTGCGGGCCTCCTCCTCGCTGGCGGCCCGGCCCTGGAGGACCAGCGCCGCCACGGCGGCGAGGACGAGCAGCACCACGATGACCACGTGTACGACGAAGACCTGCGCGGCGACGCTGCGCCGCGACAGAACGCCTGATCGGCCCGGTGGTCGCATAGGCCTCAGTTCTACCCGCAGTGTCCGGACCCGGCACGTCCGACATGACGGCGGTGCGTCACGTTTCCGCCCAGGTGTCGGGGCCGCCGCCCCGCCAGTCGATCAGACCGGAGCCCGCGACATCCAGTTCGTCCCATCCCTGGAGTCCGGCCTCCTGGAGGAAGGCGGTCACGTCGCGCAGCGAGTACGCGGTGCCGAGCACGCTGCCGCCCACCCGGACCCGCCGTCCGCCCGACGGCCCGGGAGGCTCCACGACGACCGGCCTCGGCTCTTCGGACATGGCTCCAGCATCGTGCGCCGCCCCGCGGCCCGCATCCGGAGCGCCGCCGTTTCCCCCGCGGGCCTCGGGCAACCCGGAGCGTGCCACCCGATGCGCCGAACGCGCCCCAAGGGGTGGCCACCGCGGACGGAAGGGAAAGATGATCATGGCCGACCACCGGGATCCCGAGCTGGACGACCTGTGGAACGAGTTCCACCGTGTGGTCAACATGACCTCCCGCGAGCTCCAGGAGTGGCTGATGACCCGCTCCGCAGGCGAGCGGACCGAGGCGCTGCCGGACCAGGCGGGGACCGAGAACGGCCGCCGCGTCCTGGAGATCCTCGGCAAGCGCCGTGTCGACCTGACCGACGACGACGTCCGGGTGATGCGGAAGGTGGTCGACACGGTCACCGCCGAACGCGGCGTCGACATGGAGCCCACGGCCGGGCAGTCGAACTGGCGCCACCGGCTGATGACGCTGGGGCACGACCCGCTGAAGCCGGTCTCCGCCTGACGCCGGTCTCCGCCTGACGCAGCGCGGGCCGTCGAGGCCGGGGCCCGCCGGCGCCGCCGTCCGCGGGGGCGGCACCGAGGCGCCGTGGGGTGCGTCACGGGGCCGATACGGCGGGCGCCCGGCCACCCCGTCGTGGGGAGGCCGGGCGTCTCGCCGGGTGCGGCGCGCGGACGTCGGACGGCCGTGCGTCGGGCGGCCGACCGTCGGACGGCCGGGCGTTCGGCGGCCGTGCGTCAGACGGCCGACCAGCCGCTGTCGACCGGCAGGATCGCGCCGTTGATCCCGGCGGCGGCGTCCGAGGCCAGGAAGACGATCGCCGCCGCCTGGTCCTCGGCGGTGGTGACCGCGCCGATGTTCTGGAAGTACGGGGCTATGGTGGCCGGGCCGTGGGCGCCCTGCTCCGCCTCGACCTTGATGTTGGTGGCGACGCCGCCCGGGGCGACCGCGTTGGCGCGGATGCCCTTGCCGCGGTACATCACCGCGAGGTTCTTGGTCAGGCCGATCACGCCGTGCTTGGACGCCGTGTAGGCGGCACCGGCGGCGCTGCCGCGCAGGCCCGCCTCGGAGGCGGTGTTGACGATCGCGCCCCCGCCCGCGGCCAGCATGTGCGGCAGCACGGCGCGGGTCAGCATGAACGGCGCGGTGAGGTTGACGCGTATCACGCGGTCCCACTCGGCGTCGGACACGTCGGCGGCGGCGGACATCCGGTCCATGATGCCCGCGTTGTTGACCAGCACGTCGACGGTGCCGAACTGCTCGACCGCGGTGTCCACCACCTGGTCGACCACGGACTGGTCGCCGAGGTCGCCGGCGACCGCGACCGCCGTGCCGCCGGCGGCCTCGACGAGTTCCACGGTCTCCCGCGCGGTCTCCGCGTTCAGGTCGGCGACCAGCACCTTGGCCTCCGCCGCCGCGAAGCGCAGGGCCGCCGCCCGGCCGATGCCGGAACCGGCGCCCGTCACGATCACGCTCTTGCCGGCCAGGCCGGTCATGTTGCTCATTCCTGGTGCTCCCTCACAGCGCCGCGCCGCCCCTGCGGCGGTGGGCGCGGGATCGACCGTACAACTTTCTGTCGCGCCGTGCCATTAAGGCGTGCGACGACAGGAAGGGGGTGACGTACAGTGACAGCCCCACGACGGACCGGCCCCCAGCCCCTCCCGCACACCGAGGCGAGGAAGAGAGCGATGGAGTTCACCCCACCCGCCGAGCGGTCCGCACCGCGGCCCGCCGCCCGGCGCACCGGCAGACCGCCCCTGACCGAGCGCCGCAAGGCCGCCACCCGGCTGGACATCTCGCGCCAGGCGGTGCGCCTGTTCGCGGCCCACGGCGTGGCCGGCACCTCCGCGGACGAGATCGCCGCCGCCGCGGGGCTGTCCACCCGGACCCTGTGGCGGTACTTCCCCTCCAAGGAGGAGTGCGTCCGCCCGCTGCTCACCTCCGGACTGGAGGACATCGTGGAGCGGCTGCGTGACTGGCCGCCCGGCGCCACCCTGACGGAGGCCCTCGGCCTGGACGCCGACGACGCCGACCGGACCTCCGACAGCGCCGAGGTGGCCCAGCTGGTCCGCCTGACCGGCGGTGAACCGGGGCTGCGCGCCGTCTGGCTGCAGATCCACTCGGAGGCCGCCGACGCCTTCGCCGCGATCCTCGCCGAACGGGAGGGCCGCGACGCCGCCGACCTCGCCGTCCGGGTGCGGGCCGGAACGCTCAACGTGGCCCTGCGGATCGCCGTCGAGGAATGGGCCCGGCACGCCGGCGCACCCGGAGCGCCCGCCCTGCGGGACGTGATGCGCGCCGCGCTCGGGCACGCCGCGGCGGCACTCCCCGGGGAATGAACGGACCGAACCGGCCTCCGCCGTCCGGACGCCCCGGCCCCTGTGCGATCGTGTCGGCGAACGACGATCGACCTGGAGTCACGTGAGCACCGAACCCCTGGCGGCACCCTCCCCCCTCCTCCTGCCCGACGGACGGCCCGCCGCCTCCGCCTGGACGCTGGACCCGGAGGTCAGGCACCTCAACCACGGTTCCTTCGGCGCGGTCCCCCGCGCGGCGCAGGACGTCCAGGCCGCCCTGCGCCGCCGCATGGAGGCGTCACCCGTCGAGTGGTTCCCCGCCCAGCCGCAGCTGATCGCCGACGCCCGGCGCGAGATCGCCGCATACCTCCGGTCCCCCGTCGACGGCACGGCGCTGGTGCCCAACGCCAGCGCCGGAGCCAGCGTCGTCTACGGCAGCCTGCCCCACCGGGCGGGCGCCGAGATCCTGGTCACCGACCACGGGTACGGAGCCGTCACCATGGGCGCGGCCCGCCTCGCCCGGCGCTGGGGAGGCACCCTGCGTACCGTCCACGTCCCCCTCGACGCCACCGCGGACGAGGCGTTCAGGGCGGTGACCGACGCCTTCACCGACCGCACCGCGCTGGCGGTCGTCGACCACATCACCTCCGCCACCGCCCGGCTGATGCCCGTCGGCCGCATCGCCGCCGAGGCCCGGCGCCGCGGCATCACCCTCCTGGTGGACGGGGCGCACGCCCCCGGGATGCTCGCCGACCCGCTGGCCGGCCTGGAGGCCGACTACTGGGTCGGCAACCTGCACAAGTTCCCCTGCGCCCCCCGCGGCACGGCGGCCCTGGTGGCGCGGGCCGAGCGGCGCCGGGAACTCCACCCCCTGATCGACTCCTGGGGTGCGACCGAGCCGTTCCCGGAGCGCTTCGACCACCAGGGCACCGTCGACGCCACCCACTACCTGGCCGCGCCCGCCGCCCTCGGCTTCGTCGAGGACACCTGGGGCTGGGACAGCGTCCGCGACTACGTCACCCGGCTCGGCGACCACGCCCAGCACACCGTCGCCGCCGCCTTCGCCCGGCTCACCGGCGAGGACCACACGGTCCGTGTCGGCATGCCCGCACCCGCGCTGCGCCTGGTCCGGCTGCCCGACGGCCTGGCCGGCACCCGCGAGGAGGCCGACGCCCTGCGCGACGAGGTCGCCCGCAAGCTCCGGGTCACGGCCGCCTTCACCAGCTTCGGCGGCACCGGCTACGTCCGCCTGTCCGCGCACGCCTACAACACCCCTGGCGACTACGACCACTTCGCCGAGAGCTGCGTCCCCGTCCTGACCGACTGGGCCCGCGAGCGCCGGAGCTGAGGCCCGGAGCCGGCAGCCGACGGCATGGCGGCCGGCCACCGGAACCGGGCGCGGGCGGCGCGCGGCCCGGTCCCTCGGAGGCCCGGGCCGCGCGCCGCCGGGGCGGGCGCCGGCGGCCTACAGGCCGAGCGCCAGCCGGTGGTAGGCCTGGTTCCAGCGCAGCTCGCGCCGGAACTGCCGGGTGGTGGTCGAGGCGTCGATGAGGACGAGTTCCACCTTCAGCATCTCCGCCAGGTCGTCCAGGTGCTCGGAGGTGAGGGCCGTGGTCAGGACGGTGTGGTGCGGCCCGCCCGCCGTCAGCCAGGACTCCGTGGACGTCCGCAGATCGGGGGCGGGACGCCAGACGGCCCGCGCCACCGGCAGCGCGGGCAGCGGGTGCGGCGGCGCCACCACCTCGATGTCGTTGGCCACCAGGCGGAACCGGTCGCCGAGGTCCGCCAGGCCGACGACGACGGCCGGCCCGGGGGCCGCGTCGAACACCAGGCGCACGGGGTCCTCCCGGCCGCCGATGCCGAGCGGGTGGATCTCGCAGGCGGGGGTCGCGGCGGCGACCGTCGGGCACACCTCCAGCATGTGGGCGCCCAGGATGAGTTCGCTGCCGGGCGTCAGGTCGTAGGTGTAGTCCTCCATGAAGGAGGTGCCGCCCGGCAGCCCGGCAGCGGCGCTCTTGAGCGCCCGCAGGAGGACGGCCGTCTTCCAGTCGCCCTCCCCGCCGAAGCCGTACCCGTCCGCCATCAGCCGCTGCACGGCGATGCCCGGCAGCTGCCGGAGCCCGCCGAGATCCTCGAAGTTGGTGGTGAACGCCCCGAAGCCGCCCTCCGCCAGGAAGTGCCGCAGCCCCGCCTCGATCCGCGCCGCGTACCGCAGCGAGTCGTGCCGCTCGCCTCCCGCGCGCAGCTCGGGCGTCACCCGGTAGGCCTCCTGGTACTCCTCGACCAGATCCGCAACCGCCTGCTCCTCCGCCCGGTCCACCACCTCCACCAGGTCGTTCACGCCGTAGGTGTTGACCGAGACGCCGAGCCGCAGCTGCGCCTCCACCTTGTCCCCCTCGGTCACCGCCACGTCGCGCATGTTGTCGCCGAAGCGGGCGACCTTCAGCGTGGCGAGCTCCGCTCGGGCGACCGCCGCGCGAGCCCAGACGGCCACCCGCGCGACCGTCACCGGATCGCCGACGTGCCCGGCCACGGTCTTGCGCGGCACCCCGACCCGGCTCTGGATGTGCGCGAACTCGCGGTCCCCGTGGGCGGCCTGGTTGAGGTTCATGAAGTCCATGTCGATGGTGTCCCAGGGGAGGGCCACGTTCGACTGGGTGTGCAGGTGCAGCAGCGGCTTGCGCAGGGCGTCCAGGCCGGCGATCCACATCTTCGCCGGGGAGAAGGTGTGCATCCAGGCGATCAGCCCGACGCACCGGTCGTCACCGCCCGCCTCCAGACACGCCCTCCGGATGGAGGCGGCGTCGGTCAGCACCGGCTTCCAGACGACACGGGCGGGCAGCCCCTCGGCGTCGTCCAGCGCGGCGGCTATCCGCTGCGACTGCTCGGCGACCTGCTTCAGGGTCTCCTCGCCGTACAGCCCTTGGCTGCCGGTGAGGAACCAGATCTCGCGGACGGAGGAATGCGGGCTCGGCACAAGGGCTCCTGAGTGGCGTGGTGGTCCGGCGGTGGGCGTGGTGGGCGGGTGGGGGAGAGGTGGCGGCGGGCGGTGTCAGCCCGTGGCGAGAGCCGTGTCGCGCAGCCTGCGCAGGCGGTGCAACTGGTCACCGTCGGCGAACCGGTCGTGCAGCAGCCGGTACTCGGCGAACAGCGCGTCGTAGGCGTCGGCCCGCCGGTCGTCGGGGAGGAAGACGTCGCGGCGCAGGCGGCCCATCGCGGCCGTCGCCGTCCGCACGTCGGGATGCGCGCCGGCCGCCACCGCGGCGTGGACGGCCGAGCCCAGCGCCGGCCCCTGGAGGGAGGCGGCGAGGGAGACCGGGCGGCGCAGCACGTCGGCGTAGATCCGCATGAGCAGCTCGTTCCTGGCCAGACCGCCGGCCACCACGAACTCGCGCACCGGGACACCGCCGTTCTCCAGCGTCTCGACGATGACACGGGTGCCGAAGGCGGTGGCCTCCAGCATCGCCCGGTACACGTCCTCCGGGCGGGTGGCGAGGGTGAGGCCCACGACGACGCCGGAGAGGTGGTGGTCGACCAGGACGGACCGGTTGCCGTTCAGCCAGTCCAGCGCCACCAGGCCGTGGGCGCCGACCGGCTGCGCGGCGGCCTTGCGGGTCAGCAGGGCGTGCAGGTCCTCGCCGCGGGCGTCCGCCTCCTCGTAGTACTCCCGCGGCACGCCCTGGCGCAGGACCCAGGCGAAGATGTCGCCCACCGCGCTCTGGCCCGCCTCGTAGCCGTACGAGCCCTCCACGACCCCGCCGTTGACGACGCCGCAGATCCCCGGGACCTCGGCCAGCACAGGGGAGTTGACGATGTGGCAGGTCGAGGTGCCCATGATGGCAAGCAGCCGCCCGTCCTCCACGGTCTGGGCCGCCGCCGCGGTGACATGGGCGTCGACGTTGCCGGCCGCCACCGCGATGCCGGGCCGGAGCCCCGTCCACGCGGCGGCCTCCTCGGTGAGTGATCCGGCACGCGAACCCAGCGGTGACAGCGGGAACTCCAGCCGGGTCCGCGCGAAGTCGGCGAAGCGGGGGTTCAGCGCGGCCAGGTACTCCTCGCCGGGGTAGCCGCCGTCCTGGTGGATGCCCTTGTAGCCGGCGGTGCAGGTGTTGCGGGACTCCGCGCCGGTGAGCTGCCAGACGATCCAGTCCGCCGCCTCGATCCAGCGGGCGCACGCCTCGTACACCTCGGGATCCTCCTCCAGGACCTGGAGGGCCTTGGCGAACTGCCACTCGGCGGAGATCTTGCCGCCGTACCGGCCGATCCACTTCTCGCCCCGCTCGTGTGCCAGCGCGTTGATCCGGTCGGCCTGCGGCTGGGCGGCGTGGTGCTTCCACAACTTCGGCCAGGCGTGCGGCCGTCCGGCCAGCGCCGTCTCGGACAGCGGGGTCCCCCCGGCCGACGTGGGCAGCACCGTGCAGGCGGTGAAGTCGGTGGCGATGCCGATGACCGCGCCGGGCTCCACGCCCGCCGCGGCCACCGCCTCGGGGACCGCGTTGCGCAGCACGTCCCGCCAGTCCTCGGGGTGCTGCAGGGCCCAGTCCGGCGGCAGCGGGGCGTCCGTGCCGGGCAGGCGCTCCTCGATCACACCGTGCCGGTACTCGTGCACGGCGGAGGCCAGCTCCTCCCCGTCACGGACGCGCACCACCACGGCGCGTCCCGACAGGGTGCCGAAATCGACGCCGACGGTGTAGCGCTCGGCGCCGTCGGGGAAGTCCCCGACGGAAGAGGGCGCGGAAGGAGGGGCAGAGGTCACGGAGGTGCCTTTCGGGTGGCCGGTCGGCGGCGAGGGGCTCTGTGAGGCTCGACGGGAGGCGACGGGGGACGGGACAAGGACGGGACGGGACAACCGCAGTGTTAGCGCTCACAATCTCCCGACGCAAGAGGCGTGCGCGGGATTGATCGCCGTGCGCCCGCGCGAAGTTGATGCACACATGGGCTTCCGTGCGGGACGGGCAGTCACGGAAAGATAACGCCCGCAAGGGGATTGAGAACCTGACTTGTTAGCGCTCACAATGCGACGGCGCGCCCTCCGATGAGGGGGCCGCTCTTCGCGCGGCCGGTGTTCGGTCGCATCGACGGCACCTCCGTGCACCTCGAAAGGACACTCGCCATGGCCCGCAAAGCCGCTCTCGCCCTCAGCACGGTTCTCCTCCTCGCCACCTCGGCGCTGACGGCCTGTTCCACCGAGGCGCCCGACTCGGCCAAGCCCGGCGGGGGCGACTCCGACGGCAAGCTCACCCTTGGGTTCGCGCAGGTCGGCGCGGAGAGCGGCTGGCGCACCGCCAACACCAAGTCGGTCCAGGACGCCGCGAAGAAGGCCGGGATCACCCTCAAGTTCTCCGACGCCCAGCAGAAGCAGGAGAACCAGATCAAGGCCATCCGCACCTTCATCCAGCAGAAGGTCGACGTCATCGCGTTCTCCCCGGTGGTGGAGTCCGGCTGGGACACGGTGCTCAAGGAGGCGAAGGACGCCGGAATCCCGGTGATCCTCACCGACCGCGCCGTCGACAGCAAGGACACCTCGCTGTACAAGACCTTCCTCGGCTCGGACTTCGTGAAGGAGGGCAGGTCGGCCGGCGAGTGGCTGACGAAGGAGTACGCGGACGAGAAGGACACGGTCAACATCGTCGAGCTCCAGGGCACCACCGGTTCCGCCCCGGCCAACGACCGCAAGGCCGGCTTCGCCGAGATCGTCGAGAAGGACGACAAGTTCAAGATCGTCGCCTCCCAGACCGGCGACTTCACCCGCGCCAAGGGCAAGGAGGTCATGCAGGCCTTCCTGAAGTCCCACAAGGACATCGACGTCCTCTACGCGCACAACGACGACATGGCCCTCGGCGCCATCCAGGCCATCGAGGAGGCCGGCAAGAAGCCCGGTGAGGACATAAAGATCATCTCCGTCGACGGCATCAAGGACGCCTTCGTCGCTATGACCGAAGGCAAGATCAACGTCGTGGTCGAGTGCAACCCGCTCCTCGGGGACCAGCTGATGGACCTCACCAAGAAGGTCGCCGACGGTCAGAGCGTGCCGCCCCGGGTCGAGACCGAGGAAGGCGTCTTCACCCAGGACCAGGCCGCCGAGGCCCTGCCCACCCGCCAGTACTGACGAGCGCGGACCCGCGCCGGAGGAGGAGGCAGGCGTCAGCGCCTCCTCCTCCGGCGCACCCGTCACACGAGTGAGAGGAGGGCGGATGACAACCCCGTCCACCCCGGCAGACCCGGCAGGCACGGCCCCGGCAGGCGCAGCCGCAGGTGCCGGCGCAGACCAGGGCGCAGGCCGAGGCACAGGCGCGGGACCGGACACCGGCACGCGGCAGCCCGTCCTGGAGGCCACCGGCATCCGCAAGCAGTTCCCGGGCGTGCTCGCCCTGGACCAGGTCGCCCTGCGGCTCTACCCCGGCGAGGTGCACGCCCTGATGGGCGAGAACGGCGCCGGCAAGTCCACCCTGATCAAGGTGCTCACCGGTGTCCACCCGGCCGACGACGGGACCCTGCTCGTCGACGGCGCGCCCCGGTCGTTCGCCGACCCTCTCCAGGCGCAGCAGGCGGGCATCAGCACCGTCTACCAGGAGGTCAACCTCTGCCCCAACATCTCGGTGGCCGAGAACATCCTCATCGGACGCGAACCCCGGCGGTTCGGCCTGGTCCACTGGTCCGCGCTCAAGCGGCGCGCCGCCGAGCTCCTCACCGAACTCGACCTCGACCTCGACGTCTCCACCCCGCTCGGCTCCCACTCCCTCGCCGTGCAGCAACTGGTCGCCATCGTGCGGGCGGTGGACCTGTCCGCCAAGGTGCTGGTGCTCGACGAACCGACCTCCAGCCTCGACCGCGAGGAGGTCGCCCAGCTCTTCACCCTGGTGCGCCGCCTGCGCGACCGCGGTGTGGCCATCCTGTTCGTCACCCACTTCCTCGACCAGGTCTTCGAACTCTGCGACCGCGTCACCATCCTGCGCAACGGCCGCCTCGAGGGTGAGTACCCCATCGGCGAACTCACCCCGGTCACCCTGGTGCAGCGGATGATCGGCGGCGAACTCGCCACCCTCGACGAACTCTCCGAGAAGGCCCAGGAGGAAGCCGCCGAGCGCGTGGCCGGCGAACCCTTCCTCACCGCACGGGAACTGGGACGCGCCGGATCCGTCGAGCCCTACGACCTCGACGTCCACGCGGGCGAGGTCATCGGCCTCGCCGGACTCCTCGGCTCCGGACGCACCGAGGCCGCGCGGCTCCTGTTCGGCGCCGACACCGCCGACTCCGGCAGGGTGACCGTCGAAGGCAGGACGGTCTCCCTGCGGACGCCGCGTCACGCCATCGCCCGCAAGATCGCCTTCTGCTCGGAGAACCGCAAGGCCGAGGGCATCTTCGGCGAGCTGACGATCCGCGAGAACATCATCCTCGCCCTCCAGGCGGCACGGGGCTGGACCCGCCCCCTGTCCCGCACCAAGCAGGACGCGCTCACCCGGCGCTGGATCGAGGCCCTCGACATCCGCCCCGCCGACCCCGAGGCCCAACTGCGCAACCTCAGCGGCGGGAACCAGCAGAAGGTCCTCCTCGCGCGCTGGCTGCTGACCGAACCCAGGCTGCTCATCCTCGACGAACCCACCCGGGGGATCGACGTCGGCGCCAAGGCGGAGATCCAGAAGCTGGTCGCCCGCCTCGCCGCCGACGGCACCGCCGTGCTGTTCATCTCCGCGGAACTCGAGGAGGTCCTCCGCCTCAGCCACCGCGTCGCCGTCCTGCGCGACCACCGGATGGTGGCCACCCTCGTCAACGACGACGGCGTCACCCCCGACCGCATTCTGGCCACCATCGCCACCGGAGCGGACTCATGACCAACCGGCTCGACCCGCCCGCCGGGACGGCCCGCGGCCCGATGCTGAAGAGGCTCGCCGGACACCGGCTGCTGTGGCCCTCGCTCGTGCTGATCGCCCTGCTGCTCGGCAACCTCGCCTTCACCCACGACTTCTTCGCCGTACGCATCCGGGACGGGCACCTGTACGGGAGCCTCATCGACATCCTCCAGTACGGCGCGCCCCTCACCCTGGTCGCCCTCGGCATGACCATGGTGATCGCCACCCGGGGCATCGACCTCTCGGTGGGATCCACCGTCGCCATCGCCGGCGCACTCGCCTGCGAACACATCGCCACCTCGTCCGACCCCGACGGCGCCGGCACCGTCCTGACCGCCGTCGCGGTGGCTCTGGGCGTCGCCGTCGTCCTCGGTCTCTGCAACGGCCTGCTGGTGGCCCGGCTGGGCGTGCAGCCCATCGTCGCCACCCTCATCCTGATGGTCGCGGGCCGCGGCGTGGCACAGCTGATCACCGACGGGCAGATCATCACGGTGACCAGCGACAAGTACCACATGATCGGCGGCGGCCACTGGCTCACCTTCCCCTTCGCCGTCCTGCTCGCCGCCGCCCTGGTCGCCCTCACCGCCCTCGTCACCCGGCGCAGCGCCCTCGGCCTGCTGATCGAGTCCGTCGGCGGCAACCCGGCGGCCGGCCGCCTGGCCGGCATCCGCGCGGCCGGACTGCTGACCCTGGTCTACGTCTTCAGCGCGCTCTGCGCGGCCGTCGCCGGCCTGATGATCAGTTCCAACGTCAACGCCGCCGACGGCAACAACGCCGGACTGTGGATCGAACTCGACGCCATCCTCGCGGTCGTCATCGGCGGCACCGCCCTCACCGGCGGCCGGTTCTCGCTCGGCGGCACGGTCCTCGGCGCGATGATCATCCAGACCCTCTCCACCACCGTCTACACCCTCGGCGTGCCGCCCGAGACCACCCTCGTCTTCAAGGCGTTCGTGGTCATCGCCGTCTGCCTGGTGCAGTCCCCGGCCTTCCGGGCCAGGATGCCGCGGCGCCGAAAGACCGGGCACCCCCGATCCGACACCACGGCGGGCGCCGCCGGCCGGCAGCAGGAGGCCCGCGCATGAGCACCGGCATCGCCAACACCGCCGCACGACTCACCCGTCCGCTGTCCCGCGGCGGGTCCCGGCGGGCCGGGACCAGGATCCCGCTGATCGTCACCGCCGTGCTGCTGGTGGCCATGTTCACCGTCGGATCGCTGCGCTACGACGGCTTCTTCTCCACGCAGGTGGTCCTCAACCTGCTGATCGACAACGCGTTCCTGCTGGTGGTCGCCGTCGGCGCGACGTTCGTGATCCTCACCGGAGGCATCGACCTGTCGGTCGGTTCCATGGTCGCGCTCTCCACCATGATCACCGCCTCGCTGGTCGAGCACCAGGGGTGGTCGCTGGGCGCGGTGATCCCGCTGGTCCTGGCGATCGGGGCGAGCGGGGGCGCGCTGATGGGGTGGATCATCCACACCTTCGAGATCCAGCCCTTCATCGTCACCCTGGCCGGCATGTTCCTCGCCCGTGGCCTCTGCTACACCATCAGCACCGAGTCCATCACCATCGACGACCCGACCACGGTGAGCATCGCCCAGGCCCGGCTGTACGGATCCGGCGGGCTCTTCGTCTCCGTCTCCGTCATCATCGCCCTGGTCGTGCTCCTGATCGCCTTCGTCGTGCTGCACCACACCCGCTTCGGCCGGGGCGTCTACGCCCTGGGCGGCAACGAGACCTCGGCACGGCTGATGGGCCTGCCGGTGGGGTCGACCAAGGTGGCGGTCTACGCCATCAGCGGTCTGTGCTCCGCGCTGGGCGGCGTCCTGATGACCTTCTACATGCTCTCGGGCTACGCCCTGCACGCCATGGGCATGGAACTGGACGCCATCGCCGCGACCGTCATCGGCGGCACCCTGCTGACCGGCGGTTCCGGTTTCGTCCTGGGCACCGCCCTCGGCGTCCTCGTCCTCGGCATGATCCAGACGGTGATCAACTTCCAGGGCACGCTGAGCTCCTGGTGGACCCGGATCGTCATCGGCGGCCTGCTGCTGGTCTTCATCGTGCTCCAGCGGCTGATGACGGGGCGCCGGGCCGAGACCGACTGACCGGGGCCCACCGCGGCCCGCGCGGCCGCCCGTCCCGGCCGTCCTTCCCGACGTGCCGCGCCCACCCGCCGCCCTCCGGGCGGCGGGTGGGCGCGGCACCTTCGGCCCGGCCCGGGCCGTCGCGACGACGACGCCCGAGCCGGGCCCGCGGTCAGTCCCCCGGCGTCGGCCGCCGCCGCGCGGTGCTCGCGCGCACGATGAGCTCGGGGGCCAGCGTGAGGTGGGTGGTGCCCTCCGCCGTGCCCTCGATGTGCTCCAGCAGCAGGCCTATGCTGCTCCGCCCGAGCGAGGCGAAGTCCTGCCGCACGGTCGTCAGCGGCGGCGGGAAGAACTCCGCCTCGGGGATGTCGTCGAAGCCGGCGACCGCCACGTCCGCCGGGGTCTCCAGCCCGGCCTCCCGGAAGGCCCGCAGCACTCCGAGCGCCATCTGGTCGTTGGCGACGAACACCGCCGTGAGGCCGTCACCCTGACCGGGCGACGACAGCACCCGCCCCGCGAGCTGCTGTCCCGCCTGGTACCCCGACAACGGGCTCCAGTCGCCCCGCAGCAACGGGGGCGCCTCGACTCCGGCGTCCCGCAGCGCCGCCTCCCACCCGGCCGTCCGCGCCTCGCTCTCCAGCCAGTCGGCGGGGCCCGCCACGTGCCAGACGGTGGAGTGGCCGGCGGTCAGCAGGTGCTCGGTGATCATCCGCGCGCCGAGATGCTGGTCCAGGGAGACCCCGGGCAGATCCAGGTCGTGACCGCCCTCCACGGTGACCACCGGGCACGGCGCCTCCAGGGCCGCCAGCGCCCGCACGGCGTCCCGCCAGGGCGTGATGGCGACGATCCCCTCCACACCCCACCCCGAGAGGTGCTGCACCGCCTCGGTGAGCGCCTCCTCCGTGGCCGCCCGCAGTGTGACGGCGGAGGTCAGGTAGCCGCGTTCACGGGCCGCCTCCTGCACCCCCGCCAGCGTGCTGGCGGGCCCGTGCAGCGTGGTGTTCACGGCGATGACCCCGAGCGTGTGCGTCCGCCGGGTGGCGAGCGCGCGAGCCGCCGAATTGCGGCGGTAGCCCAACTCCTCGATCACCGCCGTCACCGCCGCGCGAGTCTTGGCGCTGACGTTCGGATGGCCGCCGATGACACGCGAGACCGTCTGGTGGGACACGCCGGCGACCCGGGCGACGTCCGCCATCGTGGGCGCCCTGGAGCCGTCCGGTAGCTGGATCAATCCTCTTCCTTCCTCGATGGGCGGCCGGTCCCGGGGTGCCGTCCCGCGCAGTGCGGCGCTCCGGAGTGCGGACCGGTCCGCGGGTCACGCGGCGAACACTCGATGCGAGCGCTCACATCGTGCTTCCGGCAAACCGTCAACCGCACGCCGCAATTTTGTCTCCACCCTTGAGTCAGCGCCATGTTAGCGCTCACAATTCTCAGGCCCACCCATACTCGGCCGCGGGGTCCCGCGAGATCTCTCCCGAGAGCCGCGGCCGATCCTGGAAGGACGGTGAGAGCGTAGTGAACAAGACTCCCCTCAAGAACCTGCGGCGCGAGGTGCTGGCGGCCAACCTCCGGATCCCCGAGGCCGGCCTCGCGACCCTCACCTGGGGGAACGTCAGCGGCGTGGACCGGGAGGCGGGAGTCTTCGTCATCAAGCCCTCGGGGGTCTCCTACGACGACCTGACCGAGGAGGACCTGGTCGTGGTGTCGCTCGACGACGGCCACGTCGTCGCGGGCGAACTCCGGCCCTCCACGGACACCGAGACGCACCGCTGCCTCTACCGGGCCTTCCCGTTCATCGGCGGCGTGACCCACACCCATTCCACCCACGCGGTCGCCTTCGCCCAGGCCCGCTGCCCCATCCCCGTCCTGGGCACCACCCACGCCGACACCTTCAACGGCCCCGTCCCCGTGACCGAGGACCTGACCCCCGAACAGTGCGCCCGGGACTACGAGTTCAACACGGGCGAGGTGATCGTCTCGATGCTCCGGTCCGACCCGCGGCGGGCCGAGGAGGTTCCCGGCGCCCTGGTCTCCCGCCACGGCCCCTTCACCTGGGGCCCCACCGCCACGGCCTCGCTCGAGAACGCGGTCGTCTGCGAGGCCGTCGCCGAGATGGCCCTGCACACGCTCGCCCTCCGCGCCCAGCTGGGGAGCGTCTCCGAGCCCCCGGGCCATCTGCTGGAGCGCCACTACACCCGCAAGCACGGACCCGACGCGTACTACGGCAACACCGGCCCCGCCTCGGCTCCCGCCCCGGTGCCCGCGCCCTGAGCGGATACGCCCAGGGACACGGTGTGGGTCCGGGGGCGGCACCGCCCCCGGCCCTCCGTGGGACACCGGCCGCACTCCGTCGGGCCCACCCGCGAGGGGAGTTGTCGGACCGGCGCACTAGGTTTCGGATCACCACGCAGTCGCCCGCGGCCCTGGCGGGCGGCTGCCGTCGTCGATCCCCCCGGGAGTGGGCCAGAGCATGAGCTTCGAAGCCACCTACGCGGACTTCTCCGCCGATCCGGCGCGGCTGTCCAACGTCGGCGTCACGCTCCACCGGGCCAGGCCCGCCGGGTCGCACCTGGTGGTGGACGCGGGCGGGAGCGTCACGCTGGAGTTCGAGGTGGCGGACCCGGAGGGTGTTCCCCAGGTCACGCTCACCGTCACCGCCCTCGTCTCCAAGTCCGGCCGCTCTCCCGGGTACGCACCCGTCGACGTGCTGTTCCAGGGCGAGGCGCTGGCCGAGAACCTCACCGTGCCGGGTGGCGGAGACCTACCGCAGGACAACGTCTTCGCGGTGCCCGGACGCCTGCTGAAGCGGGGGACCAACACGCTGGAGATACGGTCGTCCCCCGAGGCGCGCACGATGCTCTGGCTCCACCGCATCACCCTGGACCCCGTCTTCGAGCGGGGCCGCTCGGAGCGCGCGCGGACGGCGGAGGCCGCCCGGGACTCCGTGTTCGCCTTCCGCACCGAACGCCGCCCCGCCCATGCAGCCGCGTCGGCCCCCTGGCAGTCCGCCCCGAGGCTGCTGTTCCACGTCGACCGGGGCGAGCGGTCGTTGCCCGCGCAGCTCGGCTGGCGAGGCACGGACGGCGCCGAGGCCGCCATCAGCTTCCAGTCCAACATGTCGGACTTCCACGGCTGTTACCGCACGGCGGACGGGGCGGCGTACGAGTACCGGGGGCGGCTCACCGGCCGGTGGCCGTTCACGGCGGAGACCGAGAACCTGTCCACGGCCGCCCTGCACCGTTTCCGCACGGAGGAGGGGTGGGGCGGCGGCTGGCACGCCTCCGAGGAACTGCGGCTCCTGGTCGAGGACGGCGCGGTGCCCGTCGAGCGGGTGACCTGGCGCGATCAGCGGGGCAACTCCGGGGTGGCCGTGCTGCACGGCGTCTCCGCCGAGGCCGAGGTGGCCGGGGTGGAGGCGAGTGACGAGCTCCGTGAGGCGCACGAGGTGGCCGGCAACCTCCTCGAGGACTCCCGCGCCAAGTGGCTGGCGCCTGACGACGTCGCGCACCTCGACCTCACCCTCGCCCGCCCCGCCGCCGTCGCCTCGTACTCCCTGACGACGGCGAACGACCACCCCGACCGCGACCCCCGGGACTGGACCCTCCACGGCTCCCACGACGGCCGGACCTGGACGCCGCTGGACACGCGGACCGGCGAGACGTTCGACGCGCGGTTCCAGACACGGGAGTTCACCCTCCGCGCCGGTGCCGGCGGCGGCTTCGGCGCCGGTGCCGGGGCGGAGACCGGGGGCTACCGGCACTACCGGCTCGACATCACCCGCAACGGCGGTGCGGGCGAGGTCCAGCTCGCCCGGGTGCGCCTCGCGGCACCGGCCGACGGGCAGGCGTTCACCGGCTACTACCAGCGCTTCGACGAGGGCCCCATCGGCTACCGCGGCACGCCGGCCCCGGCGTCCCCCGGCAGCTCGGCCCGCCGCCTGGCGGTGGACCTGGAGACAGCCGCCCGGGGACTGGCCGAGACCGCCCGGTCCCTGACCGCGCTCGCCTCCCAACTACGCCACGGCCGAGGCTGATCGGCCGCCTCGACCCGTCCGGTGCCGCTCGGCCTGCCTGTTCCTGGACGGGGCGGACAGAGGTCGGGCCACCCAGCGGGCCCGCGTTCGCGCGCGTGTCGTCAGGCCGCCCGCACCGGGGCACGTGGGTGTCGGCGGAGGACCGGTAGCCTCGACGAGCTCGATCCCGAACCGGGGGAGTGTGTCAGTGAGCCTCCGTGAGCGCTGCCATCACCATCCCTAGGCTCACCCGCGGCTGGTGATGGCAGAGCGCCATCACATCGCTCCGACGGCAGGAGTCCGTGCAATGTCCCGCGTGAGGGTCCACAACTTCTCCATCTCCATCGACGGATTCGCCACCGGTGAGGGGCAGAGTCTCGACACCCCGTTCGGCCACGCCGGCGAGCGACTCCACGAGTGGTTCTTCCCGACCAGGACCTTCCAGCAGATGCAGGGCAGGCCGGAGGGGAGCGCCGGGGTCGACGGCGCCATCGCTGCCACCTGGGACGCCGGCATCGGGGCGGAGATCATGGGCCGCAACAAGTTCGGCCCTCATCGCGGGCCGTGGGAGAACCACGACTGGAACGGCTGGTGGGGGCCCAACCCGCCGTTCCACACGCCGGTGTTCGTCCTGACCCACCACCCCCGCCCCTCGGTGGAGATGGAGGGCGGTACGACGTTCCACTTCATCGACGCCACGCCGCGGGAGGCGCTCCGTCAGGCGCGCGAGGCCGCGGGCGGCCTGGACGTGAGAATCGGTGGCGGGCCGACCACGATCCGCGCGTTCCTCGCCGAAGACCTGATCGACCACCTGCACATCGCCGTCGTCCCGATCGTCCTGGGCCGTGGCGAGCGCCTGTGGGACGGACTCGAAGGACTGGAGGAGCGCTTTCGGATCGAGTCCGTGACCACCCCCAGCGGCGTCACACACATGACCTTCACCAGGCCGTAGCGACCGCCCGGCCCGTGCGGCGACCGCCTCCGTCTCCCCGGCGGCGGGTGAACCCGTCCCGGCAGGAGTCCCTACCGCGTCACGACCGGGGGCAGCGGTTCGCGGGCAGCGTGCCAGGCGGGGGGAAGGGCGGTGACGCCGGTCCGGGCGGCGACGACCCCGCCCGCGATGGCGCAGGTGGTGTCGATGTCGCCGCGCCCGGCGACCGTGACCCACAGGCACTCGTGCAGGTCGTCGAGGTGCCCCGCCGCACACCACAGGGCGTACGGGACGGTGTCGGGCCCGGACATCCGGTAGCCGGAGCCCAGGACCTCCGCGGCGTGCCGAACCGAGGTGCGCTCCGGCATCCGGGAAGCGATCCGCACCCCCGACCGGACGTCGCTGTCGGGGAGCCGCTCGGCGACTGCCTGGAGGAAGTCCGACCTGGCCGGGGCGGGCCCGCCCCGGCTGCGGGTCGCCAGCGCCGCGGCCAGGGCGACCGCCACCGCTCCGGTGATCGCCTCCGGGTGATGGTGCGAGACCGCGCTCTGGCGGGCGGCCTGCTCGGCGACCACATCGAGGTCGGCGCCGTGCCAGGCACCGAGCGGGGCGGCTCGCATGGCCGCGCCGTTGCCCCAGGAGCCCTGGCCGCCGAACTGTCCGGCGACCACCCCCTGCCAGGGCTCGCCCGTAGCGATCCGGCGCAGCACGTCGTGCATCGAGGCTCCGTAGCCTCGGTGCGTGTCCTGCGCGTAGGCCGCCGCGAGGCGCAGGGCCAGGCGGTCCTGGTCGACGACGCCCCCGCCCTCGACGAGTTCCCGGACGAGGACCAGCGCTTGGGCGGTGTCGTCGCTCCACCGCCACAGCGGTTCCGGGGGCAGCGTCCGCGTCTCGAGGGCTGCCGGACCGTGCCGGCGCAGGACGCCGAACCAGCGGTCGCCGAAGGCGTCGCCGAACGCGAGCCCGTCCAACGAGTCCAGCGCGGCAGTAGGCACGTTGATCATCGGCGCAGTATCGCAGCGCGATGGTCCTCCCTCACTCCGGTTTCGGCGCCGCCAGGCCTCCGACCTGGACCGCTCGGCATCGCGCGCCCGCACCGTCTCGCACTCACCGGGCAGGCGGGCGGCTCCTTCGGCGTCGTCCGGTGCGCCGACTTGTCATACTCATCCCGTGAACTGGCGCGAACGGGCCCGGGCGGCCGAGCAGGCAGCGGACTGGGACCTGGCGACCGCGCTGGTGAGCGCTCATGCCGAGTGCAATTCCAGCGATCCCGACATGCACGACAGCCACCTGTGGCACATGGATCTGCTGGCCCGAGCGGAACGGTTCACAGAACTCGCGTCACGCGCTCTCGACGATGGCCACGCGCGTCGGGCACTCAACAGTTCGCTCGGCGAGCGGGGGATGGATGCGGCACTGCGTCACCGCGCCGAAGACGGTGACCGTGGCGCCCTGTACGTCCTCGTCCGGCTGTTGTGCAGGACGAATCGGGTGCACGAGGCCGAGCGAGCAGTCGAGGACATCGGCCCGCAGGACCAGTACGCCCGCCGGCTCGTGGCCGAGGGCCGCAAGGCGTAGCCGTCCCGTCATCACCGGCCACCACCGCCCACGGCGGCGCGAACACCCGCTCCGGCGCCGCCCGGCCGCCACGCCCTCCGCACGGCCGAGGGTCCGCGGCGCGACGCCGCCCCCGGACGGGAACGGCGCATTTCCGTCACGGCAGATCCGGTGGCTGCGAAGCGCTCGGCCGGGCGGCCTTCCTGTTGGCTGCTCCGGCCGACGCAGGCGCAGGCTTGCCGCGGTGCGGATACGGCGGGTCCGTCCGTGCTCGGCGAGCAGACGAAGGGCGCTCGTTGAGTCGGCCGCGTGCGAAGTGTGCGCCGGCCCATACGGGAGCAGCCAGTTGGGGCGTTCACGGCGTGACCGCCGTCCGGGAAAGCTGATCCCGTGTTGACCCCGGTCTCGTGGGACGGCCTTGAGGGACCGCCGGGGTAGTGTGCGGCCGTGAGGCTTGAGCACTTGCGCGGCCACTGGTTGACGTCGATCGTCCTGCGCACCGATCTGGAGCCCAGCGAGGCCGTTGTCGTGCTGAGGTCGGAAAGCGCCGGCGTGACGCTCCGCCTCGCGGGCATCGTGCATACCAGGACCGACATCGGCAGCCCGGACGGCGACTTCGTGGACCAGGTCGTCGTGCGGGAACTGCCCGTGGACGGCCCGTGGCCGGTCGAGGCCCACCACCTTCTGCACCATCACAACAACCGTTCCGTGCTGCACTGGCTGACCATCACCGGCCCGAGCGAGGTCGAGATCGTCGCCGAGAAGTTCAGCGTCGGCCAGGTCGTGTCCGACAGGCGGTCACCATCCACCTGATCGGTGGCCGGAACAGCCTTGATGATTGCGGTCCCGGTGACGATCGCGCCCGGCACGCCGGATCGGCCTTCTCGCTGCGCACCCTCCGGGCGGACTTCCGGCCCGAGGACCTGGTGTGCGAGGGGGCCGGGGCGTTCACGGCGGCGGCCGTCACTCCGAAGCAGCGCTGCCTTCTGTACGTCCGATCGCGCGGCTCGTGGACACTCACCCCGACCGGGGACCCGAAGCGGCCTTCAGGGTTCTGCCTGGCAAACGATCTTGGCGGGTTGGCGGAGCCAGAGAATCATGTGGCGATCGCACGGAACCGCTCGAGGCGGTTGAAGCGGCGTTCGACCACGTTGCGGGCCCTGTGGGGCTCTCGGCCGAAGGGCGGCGGCCTGCCGCCCGTCTGTCCGCGCCGCACACGGTCGGCGTTCTGCTCCGCCCGCTCCGGGATCACCGCCCCGGACACCCCGTCCTCATGGAGGCTCATCACAGGGCCACCCCGTCCGATACGGCAACAGCTGAATCGCCCCCACCGAGGAGGGCGATCCCGTGTCGTCCTCCGTTCCCGTCACCCGTACGGCCCTGGCGGTGTCGTTCATCGTGCTCCCCCTGCGTCCGGGCTCTCATCCCGGCTTCCCGGGTGCCGGAGCTCCGCGGCGGTCCCGCTGGTTCCGTCTCACCGGCGCCGTTCGCGCCAGAATGACGCACACAGGACGAGAAGCCCGGGCGAGCTCGCGGAGGCGCAGCGATGCAGCAGCACGCCGACGACGGTGCCGGCCACAGGACGGACGCCGCCGAGGATCCGGAACTGTACGACGACGAGATCGACGACGACGGAGCCGAGCCGTTCGGCCATGAGGAGGCCCGCGAAGGCACGGTGGTCCAGGGCGGCGACGCCGCGCAGGGGCGTCCGGCGCAGGAGGGGAGCCCTGACGTCTTCCTGGACGTCCCCCAGCTCAAGGTCGACGAGATCGACCTCGACGTGGAGAACCTGCGGGCCCGCGTCTCCCTCCAGGCCGAGGTGCTCGACCTGCTCAAGCTGAACGTGGGTGCCGATGTCGCGCTCGGGCAGGTCCACCTCGGGATCTCCGGGGTGGAAGCACAGGCCCAGCTCAAGGTCCGGCTGGACAACGTCGCACTGATCATCAACCGGGTCCTCACGACGCTCGACCGCAATCCGCGGATCATCGAGGACCTGGTCCGCAACGTCGGGTCGGCCGTCGGCGACGTGGGCCGCGGTGCCGGGTCCGCGGTCGAGGTGATCGGCGGCGGTGCAGGTGAGGCCGTCGGAGATCTCGGGCAGGGCGTCGGCGAGCTGGTCGAGGACGTCGGCGGGAGCGCGGGAGAAGCCGTCGGCGAGGTGGGCGGCGCGGCGGGGGAGGCCACGCGCACGGCAGGAGCGACCGCCGGCTCCGCCACTCGCTCGGGAGGCGGCAGGAGCCGCACACCGTCCGCGGGCCGGGCGCCGGCACGGAAGCCGGCCAGGCGGACGGCCAACGGCGCGAACGACGGACGCCCCGAGACCGGCCGACGCCGCAAGCGTGACGACGCGTCCGAGGCGACCCGGCCCACCGGTCGCCGCGCCGCCAAGGAGCGCGGCGAGCCGCCGTGAACGGACGCACCGCCGAGCCCGCCGGCCGATGCCTCCGCCGGGGGGCACGGCCCCGACATCTCCTTCGACGCGGTCGTCAGCGGCGACCGTCTGCGCTTCGAGGAGACGCCACGGACCCGGGTCTCCTTCCCCGGCGCTGGAGCACGTGCATCGGCATCCGGCAGTGAGCGGACCAACCTGCCCCCTCGTGTGGCCCCCGGGCAGGAGTACCGCGACGTGACCGTCGTGTATCGCCTCGCCAGTCGTCTCACCGGGGAGTCGGAGGCCGGGCGGACGGCGGACCAGGACGGACGGCGGCGTGGCCGGTCTCGCCGCGCAGGGCCACGACACGGGCGCCCGCGCTGATCAGCGCGGCTGCCCCCGGCCGACCGGCGCGGGCACGGTCATGCCGTCGGCAGGGGCAGCGGGGCACGGGGACGGTGCGTTCCCTGGAGCGACCCCACAGCCGCCCCGGCGTGCGGCGAACCCGGCGTGCGGCGAACGGGTGGCACACGCCTCTTCACGTGGCCGCCACGAGGTTGCGGGAACCGGTCCGCCGGGAGCGGTGCGATGAAGCCGTCTGTCTGCATGGGCCTGATCGTCGAGACCGCGTCCCACCCGATCGGACGCTGTCCCGCCCGGGGAGGAAGCCCCGCCCCCGCGGGCCCGCGGGGTCCCCTCCCCGGACCCGCGGGCCCAGCCGTACCGGTCAGGACGGCGGCAGGTCGTGGGACCCCTCCCCGGCGTGGGGGCCTCGAGCCGTGTCCACCTGTCCCTCGCGCGTCTGTTCCTCACGCGTCGACCGGTTCGTCCGGTGCCGCCTCACCAGCGACCGGACACCCCGCACCGTGTCGACGACCAGCCGGCAGACCCCGATCCCCACCGACAGCTCGGCGGCGTGCTCACGTACGAAGTCCACCGCCGCCATGACCAGTTCCATGTCCCCTGCCCTCTCCCTCGGGTGATGCGGCTCCGTTCGCCGCCTCCCCTCTGTGGTAGCGAGGCGTCCGGCTGTCCCCAACGGGCGTCGGACGAGCACCGGACAGGACGCCGCGGACCGGCGGGAACACGTGTTGTCCGCCGTCCGGGGGACGTCCGGGCGGACACGGACATAAGCTCGGAGCCAGGCAGGACAGGGGGAGGCAACCGCATGGCGGCGGGATTCGGAAAGGTCGTTCCTGAGGCGCCCCGGGCGGTGCGGGACCTGGCGGACGGTCTGCGGACCGTGGCGCAGCGGGCCGGTTACGCCGGGGTACGGGAACTGGCGGACGGGACGGGCATCAGCCGGACGACCATCTCCGACGCGTTGACGGGCCGTCACGTGCCCAGGTGGGAGACGCTCGCCGCTCTCCTGCGCGGTTGCGATGCCGTCCCCGACCGAGGCTGGCGCACCGCCTACGAGGCCGCCAGGAACGCCGTGGAGGAGGAGAAGCAGGCGGCCCGGGAGGGCGGCCGGCCCGACAGCGGTCCTGAGGAGACGGCACCACCCACGCCACCCGGCCGGCCGGGCCCCGGAACCTTCTCCATCCGCCCGCCCTACGGGGAACTCCCGCTGCGGGTACGCGGTCGTGACGAACTGCTGGACCTCCTGGGCAGCAGACTCGCGGAGAACGGGAGCGGGAGCGGGAGCAGGCCGCAGATCCTTTTCGGCATGGGCGGCTGCGGCAAGACCACCATGGCCCTCCACCTGGCGCGGCAGGCCCGGGACCGGGGGTACCGCGTCTTCTGGCTTTCCGCCTCCACTCCGGACCGGCTGGTCGTCGGCATGCGGGAGGTCGCGCGCGAGCTCGGTGCCGACGAGGAGGCCGTCGAGGCGGCGTGGTCCGGCCGGCTCAGCGCCACCGACCTGGTCTGGGGAGAACTCGACGCCGCCGAACAGCCCTGGCTGCTGGTGGTGGACAACGCCGACGAGCCGGGGTGGCTGGCCGCGGAGAGCGGCGTCCCGGGCGACGGCACCGGCTGGCTTCGCTCCAGCCGGGCGGGGATGACCGTGGTGACCTCGAGGGTCGGCAACCCGAGTGTGTGGGGACACGAGGCGGAGACCCACCGGATCGACGTGCTCGGCCCGCTCGACGGACGGGACGTACTCCTGGACCTCGCCGGGGAGGCGGGCGACCCCGTCGAGGCCCAGGTCCTCGCCGAACGACTGGGCGGCTTGCCGCTGGCGCTGAAACTGGCGGGGTCCTACCTGTCCAGGGCCGCCCGCGGTGCCGGGCTGCTGCGCCACCGCGGTTCCCGTCCCGGGGGCAGACTGCGGAGCTTCGCCGCCTACACCGAGGCGCTCGGAGAGGCCGGAGCGGGCTTCCTCGACGAGGGTGAGCGCCGCCCCCTGGACGAGGCGGGGACGGAGCAGATGCACAGGCGCCTGGTGGGACGCACCTGGGAGCTGTCCCTCGACCTCCTGGAGGAACAACAGCTGCCGGAGGCCCGCCTCCTCATGCGGTTGCTGTCCTGCGGTGCCCCCTCACCCTTCCCCGTCGAGCTGCTCCACTCCGAAGCACTTCCGGCGGCGGAGGACGTCTTCTCGGCCGAGACCTCCCGACGGACCGGTGAGGGCAGTGCGGCCCTGGACCCGGACCGCGCGGACCGGGCCCTGGAAGCGCTGATCGACCTGAGCCTCGTGGACGTCGTGGACATCGGGCCCCACGGCTCGGACGTCGAACAGAACCCGGTCCCGTGTCTCGTCAGCCATCGGCTCGTACTCGAGGCCAACGCGTTGCGACTGGCGGACGGTCCCGCTGCCGACCGCCTGGCCATCTGGCGTGCCGTCGCCCGCATCCTCGAAGAGGGCGCCGCGCTCCCTCCCGAGCAGCCGGCCAACTGGCCCTGGTGGCGGCTGCTGGCCCCTCACGTCGGGGCCGCCCTCGGCGCGGCACCGGAGGACGACGCGGAACGAGTGGTGCTGCCCCTGCTGCGCGCCGGCCTCGCCGCGTTCGCCTTCTACGTCTTCTCCAACTCGGACACGGCCGAGGAACTGGTGCGCGTCCTCACCGGACGCAGCAGCGCCCTCCGTCCCGACCACCCCACCAGGCTCTCCATCCGGCACCGCGCTCTCATCGTCCTGCCCAGCGGGGAGGAGAAGGAGCGGGAGTACGAGGACGTCCTCGCCGCGCAGGTGGAGCGGCTGGGACCGGACCATCCGGAAACCCTGATCACCCGTCACGACCTCGCTTGTTTCCGGTTCGAGCACGGGAAGGCCTCGGAGGACGAGACGGTCGCCGAACTGCGTCAGGTGCGCGCGGTCCGACGCCGTGTACTCGGCGCGGACGACCCGTACACACTGCTGACGCACGGTGTGGCCAGCCAGTTGATCCTGGCGAGCGATCACCCCGAGGTACATGCCCGTAGGTGCGAGGAACTGCTGGCCGAGCAGTCGGCCGAGCTGGGCGCGGAGCACCCCGAGACGTTGATCACCCGCCACGACCTCGCGGTCTCCCGGCACCTGAGCGGCCAGGCGTCCGACGCCGAGACGGAGGCCGAACTGCGTGCGGTGCTGATGGCGAGTCGCCGGAGGCTCCGCCCCGCGGACACCTACAACCTGCTCATCCACGGATCGCTCGCCAACCTGATCGCGGTCCGGAGCCACGACGGGGCGGGAGGCAACGCCGAGTACCGGGCCATGATCGAATACGTCGCCTCCTCCCAGACGGATCACCGTTTCCTTCCCCTGCATCAACGACACCAGATGGCGCACGCGTTCGACGCTGCCGAGCGGTGGGCCGAGGCGGAGGTCGAGTACCGGTCGGTGCTCGACGACCTGGAAGCGGCGGACGGCAAGGGGGTGAGCCTCTACTGGGACCTCACCTACTGCCTGACCGACAACCTCACGCACCAAGGCCGCAGGCCGGACGCCATCGACACCCTCGACGCCGCCCTCACCTGGTTCGACGGCAGCGATGAAGCGCGCTCTCCCCAGCATTCCCAGGCGCTACGGCTCCGCCACAAGCGTGGCGACCTGATACGTCAGGACGGCCGCCCCGAAGAGGCCGAGCGCGAGATCCGTTCGGTGCTCGAGGACCGGCTCCGGCTCGTGGACCCTGAGGACTCCGTCGTGCTGTCCGAGCGGCACTGTCTGGCCCACACCTTGCAGGAGCTGGCGCGCCACAACGAGGCCCAGACCGAACTGCGGCACGTGGTCTCCTCCTACACGCAGGTTCTGGGCCCCGGCGACAAGCAGACCCGCAACGCCGCCTTCTGCCTGGCCCGGATGCGCCACCTGCACGGCGACAAGGCCGAGGCGCTGGGGCTGTACGAGCAGGTCCTGGAAGGCGAGATCGCCGAGTTCGGCGCCCGCCATCAGGAACCGCTGATGACCGGCTTCCGGCGGGACCAGTGCCGGCTCGACCTCGGGCTGCTCACGCCCGAGGACGCCGAGGCGGCCTTCGAGAACACCTTGTCCGCGCTGAGCGGCGTACTCGCCGACGACCATGCCTGGATCGACAGCATCCGGCAGGCGTTGGCCACGGATCGCGGCGCCGACGGGACGAAGTGAGCCGGACGTTCCGTCCGCGGGCGCGCCGGCCTCGGACAGTCGCTGCTGCGAGGCCGGGGTGGCGACCGACCTGGCCCGCTGCTACTGAGGCCGGACCCGCGGTGCCGTGAAGGGCCGGGGTTCCTGGCCGAGTGCGGTGGCGGCTGCTCCGGCGGCGCGCTCGATCCTCGCGCGCCGGGCTTCCCAGTAGGCCGCGTCGTGGTGCGGGGTCGCGTACCGGGCCGTGGTCCCCGTCACGCCGTCGACCTGCTCGCGCAGGATGTCGGCGTGTCCCGCGTGCCGGCTGGTCTCGGTGAGCATGTGGACCAGGACGTTGAACAGCTTCACGTGGGGGCTGGGCCACCAGGGCACGTAGCCGGGGGAGTCGATGGCGAGGCCGGTGATCGTCGCGTCCGAGTGCTCCCCGACGCGACGGTAGCGGTCGGTGATCTCCGCGCGCGACTCCTGCTCGGTCGCCCACAGGTCGGCGTCGCGCTCCCCGGCGTCGTCCCACCGGGGCAAGGGCTCGGGGAACGGGCGGTCGAAGACCTCGCCGAAGTACCAGGACTCACACAGCGTCAGGTGCTTGACCAGGCCGAGGAGGTTGGTGCCCGTCAAGGTCAGGGGCCGACGGGCGTCGTATTCGCCGAGACCCTCGAGCTTCCAGAGCATCGTCTCGCGCATCGCTCGCAGATCGCCGTGCAGGTAGTCTTTCGCGAAGTCATCGATCACGGTGCACGAGCCTGTCACGCGCCGCCGGCCGACTCAACGTCCGCCGGTCGGCCACCGGGCCGGGCAGGTGCCCGGGCTGCCGGTACGAGCGGCACGCGTGCGAGGTCACGCGTGCAGTGGTCGCCGGGGAGGGGTCGCAGGGGAGGGGTCGACGATGCCGGGCACCATCGTGTCAGCCATGATCGAGCGGGACGGCCATGTGCTGATGGTCCGTGAACGCCTGGCCGGGCAGGCAGAACAGTGGGTCCTGCCCGGAGGGGTCGCCGAGCCGGGAGAGCTCGCCCATGACGCCCTTGTACGAGAGGTCCTCGAGGAGACCGGGCTCACCGTGGCCGGGCCGACCGGCCTGGCCTGCGTCTCGCAGCACGTGGTCACGGACGACCCGGGCTGGGAGGGCACATGGACGGTGTTCACCTTCCGTGCGGAGGCAGCCGCGGCCACCACCACAGGCGCCCTAAAGCCAAGGGACCCCGACCGGCTGGTCCTGGAGGCGGCATGGGTGCCCCTCGGTGAGGCGCTCGAGCGCGTGGCCGCCCATCCCTCACGTGCGCGCAGGGATCCCCTGATCGCCTGCCTGACCGGCACCGTGCCACCCGGAACCCTGTGGATCTGGCCCGGTGACCCTGATCAACCGCCGACCGTGGTCCCCGCTGCCGCCCCACCGGGGTGACAGGACAGCGGGCAGCCGCGCCGGAGCCCCCGTGGCGCCGTGCCCGCGAGGTGGGTCAGGCGACCAGCAGGCGGAGGCCGAGGTCTGCCGCGTCGAGGCCCGCGAGGTCGCTGTTGCGCTCGGCCCACCGGCCGGAGCCGAGGTCGTCGCCGAGGCTGCGGACCGCCCGCCGTTCGGCCTCCGCCCCGACCTTCGTCCACACCGACATCGCACGGCGCACGTGGTCCTCCAGATACGCGGCCGGCCGGCGCCAGTACGCCTCGAACAGGCCGTCAGCACAGTCCCAGGGAACGGGTACCGCCTCGACACGCGCGCCGACGGCGTCGGCCATCGCGGCCAGTGAGGGGAAGTCCGCGAGGACGGCGGCGAACTCGGGCAGGTAGTCGCGGGTGAGCCAGAACCGGTCCTGCCATCCGGGCTCGTCCGTGTCGAAGGTGAGGACCACCACGTGCCGGGCCACGCGTCGCATCTCGCGCAGTCCCGCCATCGGGTCCCCCCAGTGATGGACCGTGGAGACGGCCATCGCGACGTCGAAGGACCGGTCCTCGAAGGGCAGGCACTCCGCGGCGGCGGCCACGCACGGTGCCGCCCCGGCACGCCGCTGGGCCCGCATCACCGCGGACGGCTCCACGGCGGTCACGTCCCGGTCGGCGGGCTCGTACGAACCGGTGCCGGCCCCGACGTTGAGCACCGTCCGCGCGTCCCCGAGCGCGTCCCGGATCTGCGCGGCGATCCGTGGATCGGTACGCCGTGTCGCGGTGTAGGCGTCGCCGATCGTGTCGTACAGCCGCGCACCGAGCACCTCCAGCTGCTTCTCCGGTGTCACCCTCAGCCCTTTCGCCCGTACCGCGAGCTCCCTGTCGATCGCCGCCGCCATGGCGTCGGCGCGATCACGCCGCTCCAGCAGCAGGGCGCGCAGCCGGCGCAGGTGCGCGACCGCGTCGGTGGACGGGTCGTCCACCAGTTCCCCGACTTCGCGCAGGCCGAAGCCCAGCCGCCGGTAGGCCAGCACCTCCCGCAGCCGCTCCACGTCGCCCGCCGAATAGGCCCGGTATCCGGCCGCGGTCCGGGCCGACGGGCGAACGAGCCCGATCTGGTCATAGTGATGCAGCGTGCGGACGCTCACGCCGGCCAGCTCTGCCACGCGTCCCACGGTCCAGAGATCCTCCACGGCAGCCAATATGCGGCCTGACGCCACGTGAGGGTCAAGCCGCGCTCACGGCGGCACGGCCCGACGGGACGGAGCGGCCCCGTCGCGCCCTCACGCCGACGGCCGGGACTCCTCGAGTGCTCGCAGCCGCCGGATCTCCGCGACGAGACGGGGAACAGCGTCCCGGGCGGCGGCGATGAACCGCGCGTTCTCGTCCCACAGCTCGTCGGCACAGTCGACGTAGCGGGGCTGCTGAACCAGCGTCGCGGCCACGATCTCGTGGTGGTCGAAGCGGGGCCAGCGCTCACCGAGGCCGGTGTCGGGCACCGTGCTCACGGCGACGAGGTTCATGGCGTAGTCGTCGTCGAGAAAGCGGACGTGCCAGGGGCCTGGGGTGGCCGCCTGGGAAAGTACCTCGAGCTCCTCGAGTTCCTCGCCGGTCAGCGGTTCCGTGATGCTCATGGGGCCGTGCTCCTCTCGCCGCGTGGGCCGATGTGCTTCCGCACCGGGCCAGCCGCCCGGCCACCGGCGCGGCGATCTTGACACAGGCCCACGGCGGCCCGCCGCACGGTTTTCGTGGGGAACAACGGTCCGGGCGTCACGCCGGGGCGTCGTCGCCGTCACAGGTGGGGTGGAACGTCGTCCAGTCGGTCACGGCCGGGCCGTCGGGAACGGATCCCCGCTCGGTCAGCTTCGCGTACCGCTGGTTCTCCTCCTGCGCACTCCGGTCGAGTCCCTTCGCACCGCCGAGGCGGGCCACCGTCGAGTAGACGCCGTCGCCCTCGTAGACGTACGCCGCGAGGTCCGGGTAACGGTCGTGGTCGTAGTCGGCGACGGCGGCGGCGTGCGGCTCGTACAGGTCCACGTGCTGGTCGCCCTGGCCCTGACCGCGCGGCGAGAAGGGGCCGAGCCGCAGTTCGGACACGCTCGGCAGCTCAGGGTCGTCGCCGATGGAGTCCCGGGTGGCGGAGATGTAGAGGTCGACCCAGCCGTCCTGGTCGAAGTCGGCCACGACGGCCACGACGATGTCCGTGTCCTCACCGCGGTCTCCGACCAGTTGCCGGGGAGCCACCTCCGTCTCCCGTCCGTCCTCGGCACCGAAGGTCAGGACCAGGTCGGTCCCGGTGAGGGAGGGGGGCGAGACCCGGTCGGGCGAGCCGTCGCCGTTCAGGTCCGCCACGAGGCCGCCGGAGGAGGTCACGCAGGTCTTGACGGCCGGCCCGGCCGCCGGCCGCGGCGGCGGATCACCCCTGCCGTCCCCGCACCCGGCCACCAGGGTGGTCGAGACCGCGAGCGCCAGTACACCGTGCGCCCGTGCGGCGCGTCCCCTACCTCGCATCATCTGCCCCTATGTGAGTGGAAGTTGACCGGCAGAAGGCGCAGAGCCTAACTGATCGTTTCCATCCGGCCCGGTGCGGGGCAGGGTGCGTGGGCCCAGCCGCCTCGGCTACCTCAGCCCACCTCGGCCGCCGATGCCGCCGCCCGCAGCAGTGCCGCCGTGTCGGCGTCGGCGGGGAAGAAGGTCTCGATGGCGATCTCGTCCAGCGTGACGTCCCGCGGCGAGCCGAACACGGTGGTGGTGTACAGGAACGCGAGGGCGCCGTGCTCGGACGACAGACGCAGCGGCGTGACGAGGTCGGACGCCACGCCGTCCGCGGAGGACGGCGGCACCCGCCGGTCGTCGGCGGGCGCCGGATAGCCCTCCAGTTCCTCGAGCAGCTCCGCCAGGCCGGCTTCCGCCGTCCGCTCCAGCTGGCGGCGGACCCGGCGCAGCACGTGCCCGCGCCACTGGGCCGGGTTGCGGATCCGCCCGGCCAGGCCGTCGGGGTGCAGCGTGGCCCTCAGCACGTTGAACGGCGCCCGCGCCGCCCCGCCCGTGACCTCGCCGAGGAACAGCCGTGCCGCGGGATTCGCCGCCAGCAGCTCCCAGCGCGCGTTGACGGCGAGGGCCGGATTCGGCGCGTGCCCGGCCAGCACCGCCTCCACCGCGTGGCGCGCCGCACCGAGTCCGGAGAGCGGGCGCTCGGGGTGCGCCGGGGCGAAGCCGGCCGCCAGGTAGAGCACGTTGCGGTCCCGCAGGGGGACGTCGAGCTCGTCGCACAGCCGCCTGATCATGTCCCGGCTCGGGTTCGCCCGGCCGGTCTCGAGGCAGCTGAGGTGCCGGGTGGACAGCTCGGCGGCCAGCGACACGTCCAGCTGGGAGCGGCGGCGACGTTCGCGCCAGCGCCTCAGCTGCATGCCGACGGGTTCGCCGTGGGTCGTCGTCATGTGATCAGCCTGACGCGCGGCGCGTCGCGGGGCAATGACCTCGGAGGTCATCGACACGGCACACGGCGGGCCACACAGTCGGAGGTGAAACACCGCACAGCACCGATCCGTCGAACGAAGGGATCCACCGTCATGGCCGGAACGGCACAGCAGACGACAACGCATCAGGACACCACCCCCCGTGTCGACGCCACGAGCGAGAACGCCGCGAAGCTGGAACCGTACCTGCGGTTCTGGAACGCCGGCCCCGACGACGACCGGGGCCGGCTGGCGGAGGCCGTGTTCACCGACGACGTCGAGTACCGGGCGCACATCGGTGTGCTGGAGGGGCGGCAGGCCCTGATGGACTTCAGGGAGCAGTTCGTCTCCCACATGGGCGGGGCCGAGATCCGCCTGCGTGAACAGCCGCAGCTCCACCACGACCGGGCCCGGCTCGAGTGGGAACTCCTCACCGGAAGCGACGCGCGGACGTCGTTCGCCACGGGCACGGACGTGATCCGCATCGAGGAGGACGGGCGGATCAGCGGCGTCACCGTCTTCCTGGACCGCGCCCCGGAGGGGTTCGGGGCGGCGCGGGAGCACCACTAGGTGATCGGTTCTTGACGGTGGTGACCGTCATGATCCCCCGTGCGACGGACGGCGGAGGCCCGTAGGCTGGGCCTCGTCCGCACTGTCCGGGGGGAGCAATGACCAGTAGGTTCACCGAGTTGGTCGTCGACTGCCGGGACCCGGAGCGGCTCGCGGCCTTCTGGTGCGCGGTCCTGGGTTTCACGGTGATCGACCGGAGCGAGGACAAGGTCGAGATCGGTTCCTGGGTTCCGACCGTCGAGGAGGTCCGGGCCCGCCAGATGCCGCCCACCCTGGTGTTCGTGCGGGTGCCCGAGGGCAAGACCGTGAAGAACCGGCTCCACCTCGACGTCAGCCCGGTCGACGGGAGTACCGACGAGGAGGTCGCCAGGCTGCTCGGCCTCGGCGCCGCCAGGGTGGACGTGGGCCAGGGCCCCGGCCGGAGCTGGGTGGTCATGGCCGATCCCGAGGGCAACGAGTTCGACGTTCTGCGCACCCTGGCACCGTCACCGTCCGGCGGATGACCGGTCCCCGGGACGGGCGGTCGTGGACGGCCGGCCGCCCGGGGGTGTCACCTGCCCCGCTCCACGCAGTGCTGGAGCGGGGCAGGGGCAGGGGGAGGGCGAAGAGCGGGCGGAGCCCGTCAGCCCACGGTGCAGGTGGTGCCGTTCAGGGTGTAGGCGGTCGGCTTGCTGAAGGACCCCGAGTAGGTTCCCTGGAAGCCGAACGACTGGCTGGCACCCGGCGCGATCTGCGCGTTGGACGAGGTGTTGGTCGCCGTGACCGCGCCGGAGTTCGGCGAGACGGTGGCGTTCCAGGCGTTGGTCACGGTCTGCCCCGACGGCAGGGTGAAGCCCGCCTTCCAGCCGTTGATCGCCGTGGAACCGGTGTTGGTCACGGTGATGTTGGAGGTGAAGCCGCCGGTCCAGGAGCTGGTCGTGTTGGTGACGCGGCAGGATCCGGCCGGGTTGGTCGGGGGCGGGGTGGTGGGCGGGTTGGTGGGGTTGCCGCCGTCACCGGAGTTGACCGTGGAGGAGAAGGAGTTCACGGCCAGGCCCGCGCCGTTCTGCCAGGGCTCGAAACCGGCCTGGATGCTCGTGATGTACCACGACTGCTGGGCGAGACCCTTGGCGATCGCCTGGTCCACGAAGTCCATGACGTCGAAGTTCATGCTGTTGACCGCGGACGGGGCGACGAAGGAGATCACCTCGTTGCCGCCGTTGTTGCCGGTCCAGACCTCCCAGGTGCGGCCGGCGACCGACGCCGATCCGGTCCGGGAGCCGATCGGCTGGATGGAGCCGACCCGGTTGAGCCAGATCATGATCTCGGTCGCGCTGACGCCGTCCTTCTTGGGGGACGGGTCAAGCCAGATGTCGAACGACGCGTTGTACGTGGCGTTGCTGACGTAGGTGTAGGAGATGCTGCTCGGCGCGGTGGATATCGTGCTGATCTGCTTGGGCAGGTTGGTGCCTGGTGAACAGTTCGTGTAGTGACAGCCGTTGTAGACCGACGGGTAGGACTTCGGAGCGCCGTTCGTGGGGACGGAGCCGTTGGCCGTGGTCAGCTGGAAACCGGTGCTGGTCACATTGATGCACTGCTGCTCGCTGGTGCCCCAGCGGTTGTTCTGCACGACGTAACGGCCCTGAATGGTGGTCGAGCCGTACTGGTCGCATATCAAGGTGTCGGCCTGGGCCGACGTCGACACCAGGCCGACCGAGGTCAGCGAGGCGATTGTCAGGACCAACGCGGCCAGTGCGGGGTGCAGGGCGCGGAGCCTGGACAACAGGGCGGACATGCGGGTCCCTTCATCGAAACGAGCTGGTGGGGGGAGGTGCTCTGGCGTTTCGGAACCGGTCGCGCATCACTCCTTGTGTGGGGGGAAGGTGGCCCGTGAAGGGGCCCGTGGGGGGTGGAACACCAGTGGGAGCGCTCCCATGGTGTGGGTGGGGGGCGGAGCGGTCAAGGTGTTGGACGTTCGAAAAAGTTTCGAAGGCACTCAGCCGCAGCCGGCGACGAAAAGGCGGGTCAACCATCTTTACGTGTACATGAGTTGACGCTAGCGTCCTCCGTACCAGTGGGAGCGATTCCGTTTTCAGTCGACACGACCGCCTGGACGTGTCCGGCCCGCCAGGAGTCGCTCCATGCGAAAGTCCCGTGTTCCCGCCCCCCGGCGTGACGCGGTGTGCTCCCGGATGCCGGGCGGAGTCGAACCGCACGGACAAGGAGACCCGCACACGATGCGCCGTACCAGAACAGCCTTACTCTCAGCCTTCGCGATGGTCGCGGGGGCCGCGGGTGTGGCTTCCGCCATGACGCCCGCGAACGACGTGAGCGCCGCAGCTGCTGCCTGTACTGTCAAGTACCAGGTGCAGAGCTCGTGGAGCGGTGGCTTCACCGCCAACGTGACTCTCATCAACAACTCGAGTGCCAAGTCCTCCTGGAAGGTCGGCTGGACCTTCGCCGGCAACCAGAAGGTCAGCCAGGGCTGGAACTCCAAGATCACCCAGAGCGGCACCGCCGTCACCGCGGCCAACGAGTCGTACAACGGCAACCTGGGCAGTGGGGCGTCGGTGAGCTTCGGCTTCAACGCCACCTACAGCGGCACCAACGCCGTGCCCACCGCCTTCACCCTCGACGGCGCGGCCTGCGACACCGACGGGAACGGCACGCCCACGACGCCGCCGCCGACCGACCCGCCGACCACCCCGCCGCCGACCGACCCGCCGACCACCCCGCCGCCGGGCAGCAAGGTCGACAACCCGTACGCCGGCGCCAAGGTGTACGTGAACCCGGACTGGTCCGCCAAGGCCGCCGCGGAGCCCGGCGGCTCCAAGATCTCCAACCAGCCGACCGGTGTCTGGCTGGACCGGATCGCCGCGATCAACGGCGCGAACGGTGCGAAGGGCGCCCGGGAGCACCTGGACGAGGCCCTGAAGCAGAAGGGCTCGGGCGAGCTCGCGATCCAGTTCGTGATCTACAACCTGCCCGGCCGTGACTGCGCCGCGCTGGCCTCCAACGGCGAGCTCGGTGCGACGGAGATCGACAAGTACAAGACGCAGTACATCGACCCGATCGCCGCGATCTTCAAGGACCCGAAGTACGCGTCCCTGCGGATCGTCACGACGATCGAGGTGGACTCGCTGCCCAACCTCATCACCAACGTGTCCGGCCGTGACACCGCCACGGCGATGTGCGACACGATGAAGAGCAACGGGAACTACGTCAAGGGCATCGGCTACGCGCTGGACGTCCTCGGCGGCATTCCCAACGTCTACAACTACGTCGACGCCGGTCACCACGGCTGGCTGGGCTGGGACACCAACCTGGGCCCGACGGCCGAGCTCTTCAAGACCACGGCGACCAGCAACGGCGCCCAGCTGTCCGACGTGCACGGCTTCATCGTGAACACGGCGAACTACAGCGCCCTGAAGGAGCCCAACTTCAAGATCTCCGACTCGGTGAACGGCACGTCCGTGCGCCAGTCCAAGTGGGTGGACTGGAACCAGTCCGTGGACGAGCTGTCCTTCGCCCAGATGTTCCGGGAGAAGCTCATCCAGAGCGGCTTCCCCAGCAACATCGGCTTCCTGATCGACACCTCCCGTAACGGCTGGGGCGGCTCCGCGCGTCCCACCGCCGCGGGTCCGACGACCAGCGTCGACAACTACGTCAACGGCGGTCGTGTCGACCGGCGTATCCACCTGGGCAACTGGTGCAACCAGTCGGGTGCGGGTATCGGCGAGCGTCCGAAGGCCAACCCCGAGCCGGGCATCGACGCCTACGTCTGGATCAAGCCGCCGGGTGAGTCCGACGGTGCCAGCCAGGTGATCGACAACGACGAGGGCAAGGGCTTCGACCGCATGTGCGACCCGACCTACGAGGGCAACGCGCGCAACGGCAACAGCAAGTCCGGCGCCCTGCCGAACGCTCCCCTGTCGGGCAAGTGGTTCTCGGCGCAGTTCCAGCAGCTGGTGGCCAACGCCTACCCGCCGCTGCCGTAACACCGCTTCAGTACCGCACACAGGCCGTCCGCCCCGCCACGCCATGGCGGGGCGGGCGGCCCGCGCGTTCCCCGCGCCCGCGCGGTCGGCGCCCTACGGTCGTGTCCGGGCCGTCGCCCGGTGCTCAGGCGGGGACGACAGCCGCTCGGCCACGGTCGTCAGCACCGTTCCCAGCGGCAGTGCCACACGGGTGAGGGCGTACCGGTCACCGCGCGTGGGGTCCCGGTTGACGATCAGCACCGGCTTGCCGGCCTGGGCCGCCTGGCGGACGAACCGGAGACCCGACATCACCGTCAGCGACGACCCCAGCACCAGCAACGACGCCGCCTCGTCCACCAGCCGACGGCAGTGCGCGACCCTGTCCGGCGGGACGTTCTCACCGAAGAACACCACGTCCGGCTTGAGGACGCCGCCGCAGATCGTGCACGGCACCACCTGGAAGTCACCGACCTGCTCGTCGGTGAGGTCCGCGTCACCGTCCGGGTTCAGGCCGGCGGCCACCGGCGCGAACCCCTCGTTGACCGCCTCCAGCCGCTCGGCCAGCTCACGGCGCGGACTCATGGTGCCGCAGGTGAGGCACATGATGCGGGCCAGGCTGCCGTGGAGCTCCACCACGTCCTCGCTGCCGGCGGCCTGGTGCAGCCCGTCGACGTTCTGGGTGATCACGCCGGCCAGCAGGCCCTGGGCCCCGAACGCGGCCACCGCCCGGTGACCGGCATTGGGGTGGGCCCGGCGGAAGGTGCGCCAGCCGAGATGGCTGCGCGCCCAGTACCTCCGCCGGGCGTGGGCGTCGCCGACGAAGTCCTGGTAGGTCATCGGGGTGTGCCGGCTGAGACTCCCGCCGTCGCCCCGGTAGTCGGGGATCCCGGACTCCGTGGAGATGCCCGCACCGCTGAGCACCAGGACACCTCCGGTGCTCAGGGCGTCGACGACCGGTCCCGGGTCCACGGTGCCCGGGGGCAGGTCCTCGGGAGGGGTCCAGCTCAGGGTGGGGCGCATACGCATGACGCCAGGGTACGGAAGGGACTCCGCCGCCGCCCCGCGCCTCGCCCCACCCCGGCGGGGCGGGCCGCTGCCTCCTATGGCGGGAAACCGCTCGTTTCCCGGGCCCCCGCCGAGCCATACGCATCGTGATGCCGTCACCGGAGCGACCCGTCGTTCCGGGAGGGAGGGTGCGGTCGTGCAGGTCGCCGTGGGAGTGGTCGTCGCCCTGATGGGACTGTTCTCGCTCGTGGGCGGGGAGAGATGGGCCGCCCTGTTCGGCAGCCGGGCGGGCGGGCGCTCCGGGAGGCCCGGCGCTTCGGCGTACCGGCTCGTCGGCGGATGCCTGCTGGTCATGGGCGTCCTCCTGGCGACGGGGTTCCTGCCGTCGTGAGCGGCGACGACGAGCCGTGGACCTCCGCCCCTCCAGCGCCGGCTCGTACGCCTCGTGGAAGGCGCCGGCCGCGGTGAGGAGGTCGGCCGGGTGCAGGTCGCCGTGGAGCCGCACCGCGCGTTGTCCCGGAGACTTCCGCCCTACCTGCCCGGCGTGCCGTCGTAGTCGTGGCGGGCCCGCTCGACCTCGTCGAGATGGGCCGACGCCCACTCGGTGAGGCCCGCGAAGAGCGGGGCGAGGCTGCGGCCGAGGCCGGTGATCTCGTACTCGACCCGGGGCGGAACCTCCGGATGGTACGTCCTTGAGACGAGCCCGTCCCGTTCCAGCTGCCGCAGCCGCTGCGTCAGCACCTTCGGCGTGATCCTGGCGATCCGTCGCTCCAGCTCGACGAACCGCTGGCGGCCGTGGGCGTTGAGGGTCCACAGGATCGGCGTGGTCCACCGGCTGAACACGATGTCCACGACCGGAGCGATCGGGCAGGCGTTCTCGGGGTCGGCCGAGCCGGAGGCCGTCCAGGTCATGTCACCGGTCATGCGGATTCCCGAGGGGTAGTCACTTTCCTGTAGGTACCTACTCTATCGGCGGTGTTAGCGTCCCCGGGTCGCTTCGGGGAAGTTCCCGCGAAGCCCGCACGCCCCCACGTGGGCGTGCACAACAGACGTGATTCCAGGGGGAGTTCATGGGGATCGTAGTGACGGGTGCGACCGGGAACGTCGGGCGGCCGCTGGTGCGGGTCCTCGCGGCGGCGGGGGAGCGGGTCACCGCGACGTCCCGGGGGATCTCGGGCGACGACACGCCGGACGGCGTCCGCCATCGGAGGGCGGATCTGGCCGAACCGGACAGCCTCCGGCCCGTGTTCGACGGCGCCACCGCCCTTTTCCTCCAGGACGGCGGAGCCGGCGCCCACCTAGTCGATCCCCGGCAGGTGGTCGACGTGGCCAGGTCCGCCGGGATCGAGCGGGTCGTGCTGCTGTCGTCCCAGGGAGTCGCCACCCGGCCGCGGTCGGTCTCCCACGGGGGCACCGGACGGTCCTTCGAGGAGGCGGTCCGTCAGTCGGGCGCGGACTGGACGATCCTGCGCCCCGGCGGCTTCGGCTCCAACGCCTACGCCTGGGCCGATTCGGTGCGCACGCGGCGGACGGTCGCCGCGCCCTTCGCGGACGTCGGCCTGCCGGTGATCGACCCGGCGGACATCGCCGAGGTCGCGGCGGCGGCCCTGCGTGACGGCGGCCATGCCGGCCGCGTCCACGAACTGACCGGCCCGGCCCTCAGCACGCCGCGGCAGCGGGCCGAGGCGATCGCCGACGCGCTCGGCGAGCCGGTCCGGTTCGTCGAGCAGACCCGCGACGAGGCGCGCGAGCAGATGCTGCGGTTCATGCCCGGGCCCGTGGTCGAGACCACCCTCGCCATCCTCGGCGCGCCCACCCCTGCCGAGCAGCGGATCAGCCCGGACGTCGCGCGGATCCTCGGCCGGGAACCGCGTGCCTTCGCCGACTGGGCCCGGCGTCACGTCGCCGCCTTCCGGTAGAAGCCGGTCCGGGGCCGGGCATCCGCGTGACCGCCGGAGGCGGGCGCCGTCGCCGAGGCACACGGCCGCGTCCCGGTCCTCCCGGCCGACACGGTCCGCGCGCTCAGCGGCGGACGCCCGCCTCGGGGAGCGTCACAGCGCCACCGGCTCCGAAAGGAGGCGGCGCATGTCGAGCAGGTGATGACGCAACTCGTGCAGGGTGTGCACGGCGACCCACCGCAGCGTCCGCTCCTCGCGTTCGGGATAGACGTAGACCAGCCGTCGCTCCCAGTGGGAAGGCGGCAGCAGATCCAGGACGTCCGCGAACATCAGGGCCGCGTCCTGGAGTTGACGGGCCACGTCGGCCGGCCGCTGCCGGAGGTATCCGTCGTGCTCCACCCGCTCGTCGCGCCCCATGGCCTCGGCGACCGGTGTGTCGGAGCGTCGCGCGGCCAGCACCCGCTCCCGCTGGACGAGCAGCACGTCGCGGACGTGACAGGCGTACTCGAGAGGTGACCACACCGCGGGGCCGGGGCGCCGCCGCAGCCGCGACGGCTCGCCCGACAGCAGGTCCGCGTACGCGCCCGCGCAGTCCTTCGCCGACGCCGCGACCGTGGGAGCCAGCGCGAGGTCGTGGACGAAGCCGCACTCGGTACAAGTCGTCATGCCCACAGGCTAGTACGCCCCGCTTCCCTCTGCGGCCCCGGCCCCGGCGCTCAGCTGTAGTAGGCGATCTTCTCGTCCAGAACCCCCATGGCACGGTGCAGCGCGGCCACCCGCTGCTCCATCGCGGATCGGCGTTCGCGGAGGAAGACGACCCGGTCCCGCGGTGTGTGGTCGGAGCGCAGGATGGCCACGAACTCCCGCAGGTCGGCGATGCCCAGCCCGGCGTCGCGGAAGCAGGTCACCAGGCCGATCCAGAAGACGTCGTCCTCGGTGTACTCCCGGCGCCCGCCGGCCGAGCGCCGGATCGGGCCGATGAGCCCCTCCTTCTCGTAGTAGCGCAGGGTGTCGATGGAGACCCCGGTGCGGTCCGCGGCCGTCGCGGGGGTGAGGGTGGTCATGGCACTCCTTGGGTGACCGCGCTGCCGCGGGCTACCGCGCGTCGGCGAAGCGCGCCAGGTGGTCGTCCTCCAGTCGCACACGGCGAGCGGCGAGCGCTTCCTCGATCTGCTCCACCCGGCTCACGCCGACGATGGGATCGATGCCCTGCCGCATCAGCCAGGCGAGGACCACCTGGTTCGGGGTCGCCGAAAGCTCGCGGGCGACGTCGTCCAGGACGGCGAGCACCCGGGTGGTCCCGGGGTGATCATAGGTCGACGGGAGCGGCTTGTCCGGGCGTACGTAGGAACCCCACAGCAGCGCGCTGTACGCCCACACGGCGAGCCCTTCCGACCGCGCGAGGTCGAGGTCCTCCGCGGCGAGCAGGCGATGACCGCCCTCCGCCAGCGGCGTGAGGGGGCGCGGCTGCGCCAGCGAATGGCGCAGCTGGAGAGCCGTCCACGGTTCCACGCCCTGCTCCCGCGCCGCGGCCCGGGCACGCTCGACGCGCCAGGAGGCGTGGTTCGCCGCCCCGACCCGCAGCGCCACGCCCTTGGTGACCAGTTCCCCGAAGGCGCCGACCGTCTCCTCCAGCGGCACGGTCCGGTCCTCGGCGTGGGCCCACAGGAGATCGACGTGGTCGATCCCGAGCCGCCCAAGGCTCCCCTCCACGCCGGCGCGGATCGCGTGGGCGGAGAGCCCTTCGGCGCTCTCCGGCCAGGAGTGCGGAACCAGCGGATTCTGCCGGACCTTGGTCGCGATCCGGACCGTGTCGCGCACGCCCGGCCGGGCCGCGAGCCACGAACCGATGACGCGCTCGCTCGCGCCGCCGACGCCGCTGGGGTCGTGCCAGAACGAATAACAGTTGGCGGTGTCGAACCAGACACCGCCGCCCGCGACGAAGGCGTCGAGGATCGCGAAGGCCCGCTCGGGAGTGACGCGCGTACCGAAGTCCATCGTGCCCAGCACGAGTTGTGCGTTGGTGTTGTCCATGCGGTCCATGCTCGGATCTGGAGCGCGCTCCAGGTCAAGGGCGCCTGCGAAGATTCCTCGCGGGCGGGCGGTCCCGGTGCTGCTTCCCGGTCGCGCGCGGGTCCCTCACCGCGGCGAGGACGCCTGCCGTCTCTCGCGCAGGGTCGCGACGGTACGTTCGCACCAGTCGCGGTTGCCTTCCTCGAAGGCCAGACCGCGCAGGCAGGTCAGGTACGGGCCGATCCGGTCGCCGTCGCGCAGGAACTCCTCCTCCGTACGGTCACCGCGCATACCGCGCAGCAGCTTGCCGAAGAGATCGATCCTGGCGCGGGCGAAGGCGGCGCGCTCGGTGAGCTGCGCGACGAGCGCCGTGGTGTCGACGTGGTCCGCCGCCTGGACCTTGACGAGCAGGTCGTCACGGATGAAGGACGGTTTCGTGGACGCGGCCGTGAACTCCTCCAGCTCCGCCAGGCCGGCGTCGGTCACGCGGAACAGACGCTTGTTGGGCCGGCTCTCCTGGACCACCTCCCGGCCGCTCACCAGCCCGTCCCTCTCCAGGCGGGTCAGCTCGGCGTAGAGCTGCTGCGGCTGGGCGTACCAGAAGTTCGCGACCCCCAGATCGAACGCCTTGGCCAACTGGTAGCCGCTGAGCTCCTCGTCGAGCAGCGCGGCCAGCACCGCGTGCCGTAGCGCCATCCCCATGCCTCCTCTCCCGTTCCGGTGCCGTCCATGACCTGGCTCTGTCACCCGACGCCCGGCCATGATAGTCATGAATCTGACTAGTCAGATTCATGACTATGGATTTGTGGACGGACTATGGAGGCCAGCAAGCCATGAACACCGCCGACCGTTTCCGGGCCGCCGTGGACCGCCGTGACCTCGCGGCGCTGGACGACCTGTTCACCGACGACATCCGCCTGTACAGCCCGGTGAAGTTCACGCCCTTCCTGGGCAAGCCGATGGTCATGGGCCTCTTCGGGGTGCTGCTGCGCACCTTCGAGGACTTCCGCTACGTCGGCGACTGCGTCGGCACCGTGCTGACCGGTGCCGACGGCTCGCCCGCCGACGCGGCGGTCCTGGTCTTCCGCGCCGGGATCGAGGGCAAGGAGATCCACGGCATCGACCTGCTGCACTTCGACCAGGACGGCCGGATCAAGGAGTTCACCGTCATGGTCCGCCCGCAGTCCGCGGTCCACGCCCTCGGCGAGGCGGTCCTCGCGGGCCTGGTCGCGGACGGTCTCGCGCCGGCCTGACGTGGCACGAGGCCGACGCGGGAGCGGGTGTCCGCAGGCCCACGCGAAAGGCGGTCCCGTCGTCCGGGCCCGCCGGGGCGAGGTGTGGCGTTCGGTGATCGTCCTGCCTACGATCCCAGGATGGCTGGAATGTCGATCGTCGTGTGCCTGCCCGGTTCGGCTGCGGGAAGCGTGGACGAGGCGGTCGCGGAGGCGATGGCACCCTTCGCGCGGGACGGCGTGGGTGCCGTGGAACGGGAGGTGTGGGACTCCTTCCGGATCAGCGGCGGGTCCGCGGGCCTGCCGGTACTGGCCGGCCACCAGGACGACCCGCGGCTGATCATGGGACGTCCCTGGTGGGACGGCACTCCGGAGCCCGTTCTGCCGGGCATGTGTGCGGGCGGGCCGAGAGGGCTGATCGATTTCAGCGATGCCCTCCGGGCGAGGGGTGCCGAGCACGCGGGTCGCGTCTGGGATCAGTGGCGGGAAGTGGCCTCCCGCCACCCTGCCGCGGACGACGAGTCGGTGTTCTTCCACCGTCACCTCGCCGCCGGCGGCACCCACGCCTCGTACGAAACGTCACAGGAAGCCGCCGCCTACCGTGCCCAGCCGGCCGTCCGCGCCTGGGCCGAGATCGCACCGGCATTGGCCCGGCCGGACATCGCGGCCCACTTCTCCTTCGACGGGCAGGCGATCCACATCGGCCGCCGCGGCCGTGAGGAGTACGTCGCGAAGTGGGAGTTCAGCCTCCTGCCCGAGCGCAACGTGCTGACCGCGGGCGGATGGTGGTACGAACCGGGTGAGGCGCCCCTGCACGGCGCATGCCGCACTCCCGCCGATTGCGTCCACGCGCCGGACGTCGACGAGGGGCGCCCGGGCGTCCAGTCCTACCTCCTCGCACTGCCCGCCGACACGCTGCTGGTCAACGTACGCTGCCACGTCTGACCCGCCCGACCCCCCCAGGACGCCTGCCCGTGCGCAGCGGCGTCCGCGGGAGGTGCGGGTACCGGCCCAGCACTTCGGCAGGGCCTGCGAGAGCGGTCCGCAGTCACGGGCGCCCCGAGCGTCCGCGCGCGGTGACGAGGAGGCCTTCCGCGTCGGTGCCGCGGTCCCCCGGGGACAAGTGCTTCGCGGAACCGGCCGCGTTGTGCCTAGGCTGTGCCCTCGGCCGTGACCGTCGGAGGGGGACATCGGTGAGTGGGAAACGCGTCGCGCACGACGCCGGCGGGCAGCGGGCCGGTCACACGGGGGACGCCCGCGCATGAACAAGGCACCATCACGTTCCGACGCACCGTCCGTCCGCATCGGTTTCCTCGCCCCGCTGAGCAGCCCCGGCTGGACCGAGGCGGGCCGGCACCTTGTCGCCGGAGCCGAACTGGCCGCCGGGGAGATCAACGACGCCGGAGGGGTCGCCGGACGGCCCGTCGAACTGCTGGTCAGGGACACCGCGGCGGATCCCCGTACGGCGACGGCCGCCGTGGACGAACTGGCGGGTCTGGGGGTGGCCGCGCTGGCGGGGGAGTACCACAGCGTGGTCGCCCGCGCCGCGGCCGCCAGGGCCGACACCCTCGGACTGCCGTACCTCTGCTCGTCGGCGGTCCTCGACACGCTGACCGAGCAGCCGACGCCATGGGTCGCACGCCTCGCCCCGGCGCAGTCCCACGGCTGGCGTACCTACGCCGGCTTCCTCCTCGGCGCGGGTCACACCCGCATCGCCGTGGCGACGCAGCCGAGCGTCTACTGGGCGTCGGGAACCGGCATCCTGCGGGACTGCCTCGCGCCGCACGGCGGCACCGTCGTCGAGCTCGACACCGGTGCGCACACGCCCGCCGAGCTGTGCGACCAGCTCGTCGCGCACCGTGTGTCCGCTCTCCTCCTGCTCGCAGGTCACCCGGAGCCGGCCGTGTCCGTCGTCCGGTCCGTCCGCCGCGACCCCCGCCTTGCCGGTCTCCTGATCGGCGCGCCCGCCGGACAACCGGAGTTCGCCGAATGGGCGGCGCTGCTCGGGACCGAGGGCGCCGGCATCCCGTTCCTGCGCTATCTGCCGGAGCGTCTCGGCCCGCTGGGCGCACGCGTCGACACGGCCCTCCGCGGGCAGCTGGCCGAAGCTCCGTCCTTCGTCGCCTTCGAGGGCTACGACACGATCGTCGCCCTCGCCGGACTGCTCCGTGCGCACGGCGCGGAACACGGGGCGGACGAGTCCGCACCCTGGGAGCACGTCACGGTGGACGGCACCCGCGGACGGATCCGCTTCTCCCGCACGCCCGGCATCGGCGTGTGGCAGTGGACCTGGCCTCCGGTGCAGGTGGTGGACCGGGACCCGGCCGGAGCCGACCGCTTCCGGATCCTCCACGTCGGCTGAACGCACCGCGGTGCGCCCGCGGTGACGGCGGCCGGGGCCGAGGCGGCGGACCCGGACAGGTAAGTCAAGCCTTACTTTCGCGGGAATCCGCCTGCACAGTGGAGGCCCCGCCGAGGAAGGAAGGCCCCCGTTGCCGCAGTTCGATGAGGATGCCGCCCGGCAGGTCGCCGTGGAGCAGGCCCACGTACGCGCCATGTACCAGCTGCTCGACGAGCAGAGGGCGGACGTGCGGGGCCGGCTCGCGGACGTGCTGAGGTCCTCGGCCGACGGCGCGGGCGAGGTGTACGAGCGCGACGCGGCCGCGGAGCGACTGGCGCGGCAGCTCCGGCGGCTCGAAGGGGCCGAGGGCGGGCTGGCGTTCGGCCGGATCGACGACGCGGACGGAACCTTCCTGCACATCGGACGGCTCGGCCTCCACGTCGACGAACGGGACCTGCCGCTGCTCGTCGACTGGCGAGCACCGGCGGCGCGTCCCTTCTACGCGGCGACGGCGGCCCACCCGATGCGGCTGCGGCGCCGCCGCCACCTGCGCGTCGTCGACCGCTCGGTCCACGCGGTGAACGACGAGCTGCTGGACGGATCCGCACCCGCGGCCGGCGACGTCGTCGGCGACGGCCCGCTGACCGAGGCGCTGGAGGCGCGGCGCACGGGGCGGATGCGTGCGGCGGTGGCGACGCTGCAGGCCGAACAGGACGCCATCGTCCGGTCCGGGCACCCAGGCGTGACCGTGGTGCAGGGCGGGCCCGGCACCGGCAAGACCGTCGTCGCACTGCACCGGGCGGCGTACGTCCTGTACGCCTTCCCGCGGGCCGCCGAGCGCGGTGTCCTGGTGCTCGGGCCCAACGCGCGGTTCCTCGACCACATATCCCAGGTGCTCCCCTCCCTCGGGGAGAACGACGTGGTCCTGTCCACGTGCGCGGATCTGGCCGGGGTGGTGCCCGCGGCCGCGGAGCCGTCCGACATCGCGCGGCTGAAGGGGGACCCCGCGCTGGCCGGCGCGCTGGCGGACCTGGTGCGGTTCCGGCAGGCGCCACCGGACGACGGGTTCGCCGTGCGCGTCGGACAGGAACGGATCCGCCTGCGGAGCGTGGACGTCGCCGCGGCGCGGCAGGCCGCGGCGACGAGCGGCCTGGCACACAACCGCGCGCGGGAGGTGTTCAAGGAGCACCTGATCGACGCGGTCACGGACGCGCTGGAGCGCGGTACCGCCGAGGCCCTCGAGCACCTCGACGCCCAGACCGCGCAGAGCACCGGCCTGGACCTCGACGCCGCCGCCGCGGCCGACCTGCGCGCCCTCGGCCTCGACGCCGATGACGCACCGGCCGCGGACCCGGCCGAGGTCTTCGACGCGGACGCCCTCCGCGCGGAACTCATGGACGACACCCACGTGGACCGGGCGGTGGACGCCCTGTGGCCGCGGCTGGCGCCCGAAGCGGTCGTCCTGGCCCTGCTGACGGACGCCCGCACGATGTCCGCGCACCTGCCGGTGCTCACCGACGGCGAACGGGCCCGGCTGCTGCGTTCTCCCGGCGCCGCGTGGACCGACGCCGACGTCCCGCTGCTGGACGAGGCGGCGGAGCTGGTCGACGGGCCACCGAAGCGGACGTTCGGACACGTCGTCGTCGACGAGGCCCAGGAGCTGACCGCCATGCAGTGGCGGATGGTGCTGCGCCGGTGTCCGGCCAGATCGATGACGCTGGTCGGCGACTTCGCCCAGGCGGGCCCCACCACGACGGCGCACGACTGGTCCCAGGCGCTGGGCCCGCACCTCGGCGACCGCTTCGTCCTGCACACCCTGACCGTCGGTTACCGCACGACGCGCGAGATCCTGGCGACCACCCACGACCTGCTCTCCCGGATCGCCCCGGGCCGGACCCCGAGCCGTTCGATCCGCCAGGGCCCTGTGCCCCGCCACCTCACCGCGTGCCCGCGCACCCTCGCCGGCACCGTGACGGGCGAACTGCGGGCGCAGGCCGCGGCACACCCCGGCGAACTGCTCGCCGTGATCTGCCCCGACGCCCGCGTCCAGGACATGGCATCCGCCGGCGCCGCCCGGTGGGCCCGCCTCGTGCCGGCGTCCGAGGCCAGGGGCCTGGAGTTCGACGCGAGTGTCGTCGTCGCGCCGGAGGAGATCGCCGCCGCCCGGGCCGGTGGTGAGCGGGACCTGTACGTCGCCCTCACCCGCGCCACCAAGAGGCTGTGCACGATCACCGTCCACCCCGCACCGCAGCCCGCCACGAGCCCGTCGGCGACGGCCTGAGCCGGTGCCCCCGCGCCCGGTAGCCTGCCGTCGTGGAAGACAGGGAAGTGTTCTCCGAAGGCAGCGAAGTGTTCCTCGGCGGGGTGAACGCGGTCGTCCGCGAGGGCGACGTGGTCCGCCGGCCGGCCGGCGAGTGGAGCCCCACCGTCCAGCGCCTGCTCGCCCATCTGGGGCGCGCGGGTTTCGCGGGCGCCCCGCGCCCGCACGGGATCAGCGCGGACGGCACGGAGGAACGCGTCGCGTTCCTGCCCGGAGAGGTCGGACACGACTTCGGCGCACCACAGGTGAGGAGCGACGCCTCGCTCACCGCAATGGCGACGCTGCTCCGCGCCTTCCACGACGCCACCGTGGACTTCCCGCGGCACCCCGACGACGTCTGGCAACTGCCGCCGCGCGAGCCGGCGGAGGTGATCTGCCACGGTGACGCCGCGACCTACAACACGGTGTTCGCCGCGGGCCTGCCGGTGGCCCTGATCGACTTCGACACCGCCCACCCGGCCCCGCGCCTGTGGGACGTCGCCTACACCGCCTACCGGTTCGTCCCGCTGTACGCACCCGACGAGGAGGCCCTCACCCTGCCGGTGTCCGAGGCGCTCCGCCGGCTCCGGCTGTTCGCCGACGCCTACGGGCTGTCCCGCGCGGAGCGGGCCGAACTGCCCGCGGTCACGGCGGAGCGGCTGAGGGCGCTGGTGGACTGGATGCACGCACACGCCGCCGCGGGCCATCCGGCGTTCGCCCGTCACGTCTCGGAGGGGCACGACCGGCGTTACCTGACCGACGCCCGGTGGATCGAGGAGACCTTCACCGGCCGGATCGTCCCGGGACCGGCGATCTGACGGCCACGGGCCCGCTGCGGGCTCCAGCCCGTTCCCCCCGCCCGCCCGGCCGGAGACGGCTCAGGATCGGGCGGGGGAGAGGGGCGGAGCCGAGCCCCGGAGGGGGTCAGGGCCGGTGCGTCCGGGCGGGGACGAAGTACTTGGTCAGCGCCCAGTCGGCGATGCGGTGCCCGACCCGGTTGCCGACGATGTCCGCCGTGCGGGTGTGGATGCCGCCGAACACCCGGGCGTCGATCACATCGCGGTCGTAGTCCGCGGCGTACTCGTAGTGCCGGGTCGACCCGCCGCGCACCGAGCGGACCGTGAAGTCGATCCGGTCGTCGCCCAGCAGCCTGGTCAACGTGCCCGTCAGCGCCCCGGCGGTGGTGGCGTGCCCGCTCAGGTAGTCGGGGTGGGCGGGGGTCGGCAGCAGCGGCTCCCAGCCGGTGTCCGGCTCGGTGTCCGGGTTGCCGTCCTGGTCCGCCAGCCGGATCGCGGTGATCGGACGCCACGTCCCGTAGTGCAGCTTGGCGTCCCAGGAGGCGACGATGCCGTCGGCCTGCGCGGAGTGCGCCGCCGCGTACAGGCGGGCCGTGTCGGCGATGTCGAAGCCGCGCCGGGCCGCCTGGTCGGCGAGGGCGCCAGGGATGTCCAGTTCGGTGAAGAAGCGCGCGGTGTCGGTCTGTTGCGGTGTACGCACCGTGCTGTCCAGCGCCCCGTACGCCTTGACCTCGGCGAGGTCCCGGGCGTAGCGGGCGGAGGCCGGCGGGGGTGGCGGGCCCGGACGGAACATGTCGGGGGAGTGGAGCAGCAGGGGGCGCATCCGGCCCAGCCAGGCGTTGGAGAAGGGGGCGAACGCCGGCGGGGTCGGCCGCCAGATCCCCGGCACGGGGGGCCGGTCGAAGGATACGGGCGCGTCGCGGCCGTCGTGCTCGCGGAGTTCGGCGAAGTGGTCGGCGGCGCGCCTGCCGAACGCGACGCCTTCCTGCTCGGCGCGGCCATCGGGGATCTTCGCCAGCGTGGCCGCGAAGGCGGCGTCGAGACGGGCCCCCGCCGCGGGGAAGTAGTGGGTGAGCAGCCGGTGGGCGGCGGCCGCGGCGGCGGCCGACGAGGACGCCTGCCGCGGCCCGTGCTCCCGCCACCGGTACGGGACGTAGCGGCCCTCGATGCCCGTCACGGCGTTGTACATGGCCGTCGCGGCGTACGCCTCCCAGAACATCCGGTCGGGAGGGGTGCCGTCCACCTCGGCCTCGATGGTGTCGGCGGCGACACGCATCCACTCGGACACCACCGCCGGGTCCCGGGTGGCCGGAGGCGCGGTGCCGTCCGCGGCGGCGGTGGCCGCCACCGGCAGTGTGGACGCGAGCGCGGCCAGGCCGACGGCCAGCCGCACTATCAGGGCGGGTGCCGCCCGTCGGGTTCTCTTCCGCATATGAGGCTCCTCGCACGAGTCCCCCCGCCGCACTCTGCCCCCGCGCCGTGGTGACCGGCAGCCCGGGAGACCCGTGGCTGGGCCGAAGGGGCGACGGAGTGCTCCGGCCGGGGCAAGGGCTGGACGGCCCTCCCCGGCCGGATCGTCAGGACCCCTCGTCGCACAGGCCCGTACGGCAGCACACCGGGAGCCAGCCGGCCGCCGTCTCGCGCACACGCCGCAGTCGCTCCCTGTCGGGTTCCACCACGGTGAGGATCTCGAAGGCGCTGCCGGCGATCCCCGGGGAGCGGTACGTCATCACCTGCCCGTGCAGCAGCCGGAGCTCTCCCCGGGCTACGTCCCGGCAGAGCTCCGGAAGGTCCAGCCCCCGCCGGGCGGAGGCGAAGTCCGAGCCCTCGCCCCCCACCAGGGCGAGGAGCAGGTCCAGGAACCACAGGCGGGCCGGCGCCGCGAGGTCCTCCGCGAGGGCCGCCAGGGCGACGGACGTCACGGCGGGAGCCGGCTCCCAGAGGTGCGTCGGACACCACACGTGCTGCTCGAGGCCGACCTCGGCCTCTACCTCGGCCCCGGCCGACTCCCGCCCCGGACCGCCGGGCGGCCGCCGCAGATCCTCCGCGACGTGCTCCGCGGTGCCGCCGCATCCGCAGAGCATGCCGCTCCAGTCGTGCCGTGCGCTCTCCACGTCGATCAGCCGCATGTCTCCCACATCCTGAAAGGCGCGCGCACCCCGGGGAGCGGCGGCTCGAAGCGACGGCGGTCGGCCGTGCCGCAGAAGCATGACACCCGGTTCCGGCCACCCCGCGGCGGGGCGGCCCGCACCTCCTACACCGCCATGGACGGCACCGTCTCCTTGGTCAGGCACACCGTGCCGTCGTCGGACGGGGGCTGGGACAGGTACCCCTCGCTCAGGTAGAGACGGATGTTCCGTTCGCTGCCGACCCCCGTGTGCATCACCACGCGGGTGCACTCCGGGTCGATGCCGGTCTCCGCGGTGCGCAGCAGCCAGCGGCCCACGCCCCGGCCCCGCAGGTCGGGCACGACGGCGAGACGGCCCACATGCCAGTCGGAGTCGACCCGCCGGGTCCGCACCATGCCGAGCAGCCGCCCGTCCCGCCACAGGCCCGTGGTGTGCCAGGACGCCATCCACTCGCGGACCCGCTCCGGGGACTCGTGCAGCGCCGGGATGTCCAGGCTGTTGTTGACCAGGGCCTCCTCCACCCAGCAGCAGCGCTGCAGCACCGTCACCTCGGCGGCGTCGTCGGGCGTCAGCGCGCGCAGGTAGGAGCCCGGCAGCGGGCCGGCCGTCACGCCGGGACGCGACCGCTCGCGCAGCGGGCGCAGGGCGTGGGAGACCCGGACCAGTTCCTCCAGCACCCCGACCGCCGTCTCGGCGGCAGCCTCGCCGGGACGGACCAGCCCGTCCCGCACCGTGTCGCCGATGCGCAGCGCGAGCGTGGAGCCCAGGGGCACCAGGCGCAGGGTGGTCACGACCTGCTTGGCGTGCTGCACCGAACGCGTCCCCGCCGAGGTGTGTCCGTAGCTGACGAAGCCCATCGGCTTCCACGCCCACTCGCGGCCCAGGTGGTCGAGCGCGTTCTTCAGGGTCGCGGGCATCCCGTAGTTGTACTCCGGCGTCACCACGATGAAGCCGTCCGCCGCGTCCACCAGCGCGCTCCAGCGCTTGGTGTGTTCATGGGCGTAGATGCCCGAGGACGGCTCCTCCTCCTCGTCGAGGAAGGTCAGGCCCAGGTCGCCGAGGGACAGGGGCACGAGTTCGACGTCGAGTTCGGCGGCGCGGGCCTCGATCGCCCCGGTCAGCCACTTGCCGATCGCCGGGCCGAGGGCGCCGGGACGGGTGCTGCACACCAGGACGATGACGCGGATCGTTTTCGTTGACATAGAAATGAACCTAGGGAGTAGATTGGTTCCATGTCAACGAAAACGTCGGCCGACACCGTGAACTGGCTGGATCCTGACGAGGAACGGGCCTGGCGGGCCTACCGCCGGACGGTGACCGCCGTGCAGGCCGCGACGGCGCGCGACCTGGCCGCGGTAGGGCTGTCGGACCCCGACTACGAGGTGCTCAGCACCCTGTCCGAGCGGCCGGACCACACGAGCACGCTGCGGGAACAGGCCGGCAAGATGCGATGGTCGCGCAGCCGGCTCTCCCGGCACGCCACCCGCATGGAGGCGCGCGGCCTTCTGCGGCGCGAGCCGGACCCCGCGGACGGCAGGGGCTGCTTCCTCGTCCTCACCGACCACGGGCTCCGCACGCTGGAGGACGCCGCCCCGGCCCACATGGCCTCGGTCCGGCGCCATTTCATCGACCGCCTCTCACCCGAGGACCTTCGCGCGGTCGAACGCATCGCCGGGAAACTGAGAGACGCCGACGACTGACCGGCGCGGGTGGACGAGGGCGCCGACGAACCGGGTCACCGCGCCTGCGAGACGGCCCAGTCGAGCACGCGGTCGGCGACCTGCTGCCAGCCGGGCGCCGCGGGCAGCAGGTGCGGCATGCCCGCGACCTCCTCGATCTCGGTGACCGTGTCGGACGTGTAGTGGCGGGCGTTGGACCGCTGGACCTGGGGCGGCATCAGGTGGTCCTTCCCGGCGGAGACGAACAGCAGCGGTGCGCGGGCGTCGTTGCGGTAGTCGACGTACGTGCTGTGGTGGCCGGGACGCAGGGTGGCCAGGGCGCTGTCCCAGAAGATGCCTCCGGAGGCGGGGATCGCGTACCGCTCGTACAGCGCCCGGGAGTCCTCCTCGGAGAAGGTGTTGGTGAAGGCGTAGTGCCACTGCCCGGCGGTCAGCGCGACCGCGCGGTGCCGGTTGGCCGGGTTCCTCAGGACCGGGAAGGCCGCCTTGATCTGCGTCGGCGGCAGGACGGCGACGCCTTCCGTGGGCGCGGAGCAGAGCGCCACGCCGGCCGCTCCGTGGCCGCGGTCGAGCAGCAGCTGGACGAAGACGCCGCCGGCGGAGTGGCCGATCAGCACCGGAGGCCGGTCCAGGCCGCGGACCAGGGTCTCCAGGCTGCCGACGATCTGGTCGACGGTGACCTTCTCGATGGGGGCGGGGTCGGCGTTGAGGGCCTCGACCTCCCCCTCGAAGCCGGGATAGGCGGGCGCGAGGACACGGTAGCCCCGCTTCTCGTAGTGGTCGATCCAGTGCTCCCAGCTGCGGGGGGTCACCCAGAAGCCGTGGATCAGGACGACGGTGTCCGGAGTGCTCATGCCTGCCGGTCCTTCCGGAGGAAGGGGTCAGCGGGTGGCGCGGTACGCGGCTTCGATCTGCCGCACGACGAGGTCCGGCCGGGACATCATCACCACGTGCGAGGCTCCCTTCGCCTCGACGGTCCTGCTCCCGGCGCGCTCGGCCATGAACCGCTGCACGGCCGGCGGGATGACACGGTCCGCGCCGGCCACCACGTACCAGGACGGCAGGGACCTCCACGCCGGCACACCGCTGGGCCCGGACAACCCGCCCAGGCTGCCCGGACGCTGCGACACCGCCATCACCGCGGTGGTAGCGGGCGGCAGGTCCTGGGCGAAGACGTCGTGGAACTTCGCCGGGTCGATGTAGCCGTCGTTGTCGGTTCCGCCGGGCAGCGGCCGGGTCAGGAGCGCGCCCTCCAGCTCGCTGCCCGGGAACCTTCCGGCCAGCTGCAGCGCGCTCTCGCCCTCGTCGGGCGCGAAGGCGGCCACATAGACCAAGGCCTTGACGTGGTCGTGGCCACGGGCGGCGTTGGTGACGACCACCCCGCCGTAGGAGTGGCCGACCAGGATGACGGGGCCGGGCAGGGTGGCGACGACCGAGGAGACGTACGCGGAGTCACCGGCCGGGTCGCGCAGGGGATTGGCCGGGGCGATGACCTGGTGACCCGCTTTCAGCAGCCGGGCGGTGACGGCGTTCCAGCCGGACGCGTCGGCGAACACGCCGTGGACGAGGACGACGGTCGCACCTGTGGCACCACCGGCACCGGCACCGGAGCCGGAGGAGGCCGCGGTGGGCGTGGCGGACCTGGCGGCCGCCGCGGGCGTCGCGGCGGCGCCGAGCGTGAGGGCGCCGCCCGCCGCGATCAGCCCGCCGAGCACTCGGCGGCGTGGGTGACCTTCGGGAATCATCGGCAGGGTCCCTTCCGGGGTCGGGAGTCGGGCGGGCCGGGCATTCCCGATCGTTCACCGAAGCGGCGGGACGTCCATCAGGCGCGCCGGTGACCACCGTGAGTGTTCACGGCGCGGCCACCGATCGGGTGACGGTACCGGTGCGGCGGGCTCGCACCACCAAGCCCGCGGTAACGCGGCTTCCGGTGGCTCACCCCGCCGCCGCACCGATGTGGGCGAGCACCCTTCCGGCGCCATCCTCCGCGGCGACCTGGCGGGCGAGCTCCGCGGCGCGGCGGCGGTGGGCCGGCTCGGACAGGCAGGCCGTGATCGCCGCGCCGAGGGCCTCGGCGGTGAGGTCCTGGAACGGCAGAGGCCGCGGGGCCACCCCCAGCCGGTGCAGCCGGGACGCCCAGAACGGCTGATCGGTCAGGACCGGCACGGGCACAGCGGGCACTCCCGCCCGCAGACCGGCCCCGGTGGTGCCCGCCCCGGCGTGGTGCACGACGGCGGCGGTGCGGGGGAACAGCCAGTCGTGAGGGACGTCGCCGACGGCCAGGACGTCGTCACCGTCGGCGCACAGTCCGGCCCACCCCGCCTGCACCACCGCGCGCACACCCGCCCGTTCCACCGCCGTGGCCACCAGCTCGCCGAGCCGTTCCCCCTGACCCGCCGCCATGCTGCCGAACCCGATGAACACCGGGGGAGGACCGGCCTGGAGGAAGTCGAGGAGCCCCGCCGGGGGTTCCCAGTGGTCGGGCCGCGCGGGCCACCAGTAGCCCGCCACCTCGACGTGGGACGGCCAGTCCGCGGGGCGGGGCACCACCGACGGGCTGAAGCCGTGGAAGACCGGCCGGACGTCCGTCGGCGTCGACGGCTCGGCGGGCGACAGCCCGAACTCGGCGCGCAGCCGGGCCACCGCCCCCGCGAGGAGTCCTTCCGCGCTCCGCAGCACCGCCCGGCCCGCGGCCAGGTTGTCCGCCGGTTCCGGGCCGCCGCCGCGCGCGCCACCGGGCAGCGGGAACTCCCGCGTGGCGAACTGCGGTGCGAGGTAGGTGCCGATCACCGGGACGCCCAGCGCCTCGCCCGCGGCCCGGCCGAGCGGCGCCGGGCCGAAGGCGGTCAGCACCAGGTCGGTGCCGTCGGCCGCGGCTTCCCGCACCCCGTCGGCGATCCCGTCGACGTACGCCCTGTTCAGCGCCCGGACCTCCTCGCGCGACGCGGCCCGGGACCACCTCCGGATCAGCTCCCTCGGGTCTCCCGGCACCGGGTGATGGGCGAGGCCGCACCCGCCGATCAGGGGGCCGAAGGCCGGGTGGGCGGCCACGGTGACCTGATGGCCCGCGTCCAGCAGACGCCGCCCGAGACCCGTGAAGGGCGCGACGTCCCCCCGCGAACCGGCGGTGATGATCAGAACGCGCACGCGGTGCTCCTCCTCGACGACTGCGGCCCGGTCACGGGCCCGCACCCCGAGAGCGAACCACGCGGGCCGCACGGAAATCCGGTGGATCCGCCGCCGCGGGCGCAGCACAATCCCGGTGGACCGGTGACAGCCGGTGCGGTGTGGAGAGAGGGAACCGCTTGGACGTCTTCGTGTGCGCCGGATGCGGCGCGGAACTGACGGCGCCGGTCTCCCGGGTCGCCCTCCCCGTCCACACCCACCACGGGGCCTGGGAGGAGCTCCATCCGCCCCTGATGGAACCCGCCACGTACGCCGTCGACCCCCGGCCCACCGGACCGCCCTGGCGGCGGTGGGAGGAGGTCGGCGAGGAAGCGGCCGCCCGGCAGGGCGTGTACACGCGGGTGTACTCCGTCTCCTTCGGCGCGCGGAACAGGATCGTGATCGCCCCCGGCGACTCCCGGTCCATGACCCTGATCCCCGACAGGTGCGACGGCTACTGCCGGGGCGTGGACGGCAGGGCCGGTCCCAACCTGGCGTGCGAGGGGTGCGGGCGGGCGGTGGCGACCCGCATGGACGACTGCGGGATGTGGCAGACGGTGTGGCTCGAGCCCGACGCCGTCGTGCGCCGCCCCTCGGGACGCCCGGCCGGTCCGCCCCCCGGCTGGGACGACCTGCGCGACCCCGAGCACCGCGTCCCGCCCGTCGAGCCCGACGGGTCGTTGAGCCGTCGCTGGGAGGCGGCGCTCGGGGTCGCGCTGGCCCATCTCGTGGCGGTCACCGAGGACCGTCCGGTGGTCCTGCCCGCCGGCCCCGTGTCCGACCTGTTCGGCCACGCCGTCGCCCGGTGCCTGCCCGCCGGGCCCGGTGCCCGGTCGGTGGGACTGGCCGGACCGGGGATCCACCCGCCGCCGCCCCGCCCCGACGTCCTCCTCGTCCCCCGCCACCCGCTGACGGGCGCGCCCTGGCGTCCGCCGGGCGACGACGGTGCCGTGGTGCCGCTGGACAGCGGGGTCTGGGCCTACCTCGTCCACCCGGGCGAGACCTCGCCGGTGCCCGCCACCGGGCTGCTCCCGGAGGGTGTCCTGCGTGACGACTACCCCCTGCCGCCGTGCCCAGGAGACCGGCCCATGCCCCACCGCCGCGCCTTCGCGGACACCCTGGCCGGACTGCCCGAGATCCGCTCGCCCCGGCTGCGCAGGTTCCGCGAGGGGGACCGGTAGTCCCCGTGCGGTTACGGGGAGGGGCGGTCCGGCGCGCGGGGACCACGGGGCGCGGGACGGCCGGTCCGGCTACCCCCGCCAGCCGCGCAGCCGCTCCGCCGCGCCGTACACATCGGTCTTGTACGTCCGTACCTGGGCCACCAGCTCCGGCAGCGCACCGGGCGGTGCGTCCACCGCCTCGCCCGCCTGCGCCATGTACTCCACCGCGGTGAGGGCGGCGAAGAAGGAATTGCGCGCGGGCAGCGGCTCCTCGCGCGCGATCGTCACGAGCAGGGCCGCGGCGCGCCAGGCGTTGTCGGGCTCGTAGCCGATCCGTGGCGTGTTGACCCGGTGGCGCTGGACGGCGGCGGCGAGCGCGGAGTAGTCGGCCACGTCCAGCTCGCGCGGCATCAGCAGCGCCTGACGCTCCAGCAGCCACGCCAGGTCGATCAGAAGCTCCATCAGGCGGCGTCGGCCCCGGCGCCGCGCGGGGTGAGGGCCGGTTCCTCGTCGGGGAACGCCTCGGCGAACTCCTCGGCGTGCTGCCGCACCCACACCGCGGCGCGGGCCAGCGACGCCGGGTCGGAGAGCCGGGGATCGCGCAGGGCGGCCTCGGTCAGGATGGCGGTCACGGTGCTGCCCTCCCGGGACGCCCGCTCCTGGAGCCTGGCGTGCACCTCGTCGGGGACGCGGATGGTCACGGACTTCGACATGCGTCCAGCGTACAGCGGATGCTGTACGTGGGGGAGGGCGTCGGTTCGGGCGCGGTGCGGGTACCCGGGCGGGCGACGAGTTCCGGCCGGGCCGCCGGCGCGTACCGGCGACCACGGCGGGCGCCGCCGGACGCCCCCTGACCGGGCGCCGGCGCCCCGTCGGGCCGGACACCACGCCCCGTCGGGCCGGACACCACGCCCCGTCGGGCCGGACACCAGGAGGACACCATGACGCCCATGCCCGACGACCCGTCCGCCATACTCCCCGGCCGTCCGCCCGTCGTCGGCCTCGAGGCCTGGCAGGAGGCCCGCGACGAGCTGTTGCTTCGGGAGAAGGCCCACACCCACGAGGGCGACGCCATCGCCGCGGCCCGCCGCCGGCTGCCGATGGTGGAGTTCGACGGCACGGCCGAGGTCGTCGGACCCGACGGCCCCGTCCCGTTCCTGGACCTCTTCCAGGGCCGCGAGGAGCTCGTGGTGTACAAGCACATGTGGTACGACGACGCGCCGCCCCAGGGCCAGTGCGAGGGCTGCACCACCACGGCCTGGCACCTCAAGGACGCCGTCTACCTCAACGCCCGCGGCGTCTCGTTCGCCGTCGTCACCACCGGCCGGTGGGAGGAGGTGGCCGCCTACGTCCGGTTCATGGGCTACGCGCAGCCCTGGTACTCGGTGCGCGACGCCGGGGAGCCGGTCGGCGGCAGGATGGGCTACCTCGCCTCCTACCTCCGCGACGGCGACCGCGCGTTCCTCACCTACTCCACGACGGGCCGGGGCACCGAGCGGGCCAACGGCTCCATGGGCCTGCTGGACATGACGCCCTACGGCCGCGGCGAGGCGTGGGAGGACAAGCCGGAGGACCGGCCCGAGGGGCGCGAGCCGTGCTGGTACTGGCGCACGGACGCGCAGGGGCACGCGACCTGGGGCCCGACCAGCCGCCCGGTGCCGCAGTGGACACGCCCCGGCGCGACCCCCGTGGAGACCCTCGGCCGGCACGGCCCCTACCACTGAGCCGCCCCGCGGGAGCCCTTCTGCGTGAGCCCCCTCGGCGGGAGCCCTCCGCATGAGCCCCCTCGGGGCGAGCCCTCCGCGGGAGCCTCCGCGAGGCCGCGTCATCAGGAGGACTCCCGCACCACCAACTCGGTCGGCAGGGTCAGCCGCTGCCGCTCCGCGTCGGCCTCGCCGATCTCGGAGAGCAGGATCCGGGCCATCGCCCGGCCGACCTCCTCCACCGGCTGACGCACCGTGGACAGCGGCGGGTTGGTGTGCCGGGCGAGAACGGAATCCTCGAAACCGACCACGGCGACGTCGTCCGGGACCCGCCGCCCCTGACGGCGCAGCTCGGCCAGCGCGCCGACCGCCATGAGGTCGGACGCGGCGAAGACGGCGTCCAGGGCGGGCGCGCGTTCAAGAAGCGAACGCATCGCCCGGCGGCCGCCCTCCTCCGAGAAGTCCCCCGCCTCGACCAGGGATTCGTCGGCCGTGCGCCCCGCCTGTTCGTGGGCGCGGCGCCAGCCGGCGAGCCGGGAGTGCCCGACGTCCATGTCCAGGGAACCGGTGATCGTCGCGACCCGGACGCGCCCCCGCCGCAGCAGGTGCGCGACCGCCTCGGTGGCGCCGCCGAGGTTGTCGGACGTGACGTAGCTGAGTCTCTCGTCCTCACCGCGCCGGCCCGCCAGCACCGTGGGCAGCCCCATCTCCTCGAGCATGGCGGCCAGCCGCTCCTGCACCCGGACCGACACCAGCAGCACCCCGTCGACGCGGCGCGTCGCGATCGAGGACGTCAACTGGTCCCGCTCCGACTCGTCGCGGACCAGGACCAGTTGGAGCTGCGTGCCGGTCTCGGTGAGCACCCCGCTGACGCCGCGGATCAGCGCGGCGAAGAAGGGTTCGGAACCGAGCCGGCTCTCCGACTCGGGGATCACCAGTGCCACCGCCTCGGTGCGGTTGGTCACCAGTCCGCGAGCGACCGAGTTCGGAACGTAGTTGAGCTCCTTGATCGCCTCCAGGACCCTGGCCCGCGCCTCCGCGCTGACGAGTTCCGAGCCGTTGAGGACGCGGGACACCGTCGTGCGCCCCACTCCGGCCCGGGCGGCGACGGTCTTGATCGTAGGCGGACGGCGCTCCGACATGCACTTCTCCCTCGGCGAGCGCGGCGTGGCCGCGTACATGATCGGCGCAATTGTGGCAGACGCCGGGGCGCCCGCGATCCACCGGGCGAACACCCCGACGCGGCCCGCCGAGTGAACCGCGGACCGGCTTTCGGCAACAAGTTGCTTTCACGTTATTGACATGAGCGTTTCTTAGTACGAGTGTTCCAACCGCCGGTGGGAACGTTCCCACCGCGCTGTGGGAACGTTCCCACCCGGCGATCCGACGTGTTCCTCCCGGACCGTCCGCTTTGCCGCAGTCATGAACAACTCGTAACTCCGGTGCGTCAGCGCCGTCGCTTGGAGGCAGAAACATGACCACTGTCAACCGGTCGTCGCGTACGAGAGCGGTCGCGCTCGTCGCGGCGGTCAGCGCGATCTCGCTCCTCGCAGGCTGCGGCGGCGACGACGACTCCGTCACGGGCGGCGGCAAGAAGGACGGCAAAACCGTCATCACCATGGGCATGTACGGGGTGATGGGCTTCAAGGAGACCGGGCTCCTCGAGCAGTACGAGAAGGAGAACCCCGACGTCGACATCCAGGCCGAGGTGGCCGGTGACGAGCAGACCTACTACACCGCGCTGCAGACCAAGCTCGCCGCCGGCAAGGGCCTGAAGGACATCCAGGGCATCGAGATCGGCCGCGCCAAGGAGGTCGTCGACACCCAGGCCGACAACTTCGCCGACTTCAAGGGCATGGCGGACACCGACCACTTCCTGCCCTGGAAGCAGTCGCAGATCACCACCAAGGACGGCAAGGTCCTCGGCCTGGGCACCGACATCGGCCCGATGGCCGTCTGCTACCGCAAGGACCACTTCGAGGCCGCCGGCCTGCCCACCGACCGCGAAGAGGTCGCCAAGCTGTGGGAGGGCGACTGGAACAAGTTCGTGGAGGTCGGCAAGACCTTCAAGAAGAACTTCAAGGGCGACAAGGTCGCCTACATGGACGCCTCCAGCGGCCTGTTCAACGCCATGATCTACGGCCACTCCGAGCAGTTCTACAACGCCCAGGGCGAGCTGATCTACCAGGACAACCCGGTCGTCAAGGAGGCGTGGAACCTCGCGGCCGACGCCGCCGAGGCCGGCCTGTCCGCCAAGCTGCGCCAGTTCCAGCCCGGTTGGGACCCCGGTCTGTCCAACGGCACCTTCGCCACGACCGTGTGTCCGGCCTGGATGCTCGGCCACATCGGCGAGAAGGCCGGTGACAAGAACAAGGGCAAGTGGGACGTCGCCAAGGCCCCCAAGGGCGCCAACTGGGGCGGATCCTTCCTCGGCGTGGTCGAGAAGAGCCCGGTGAAGGAGGAGGCCAAGAAGCTCGTCGCCTGGCTCACCGCGCCGGAGCAGCAGGCCCACATCTTCGAGAAGCAGGGCAGCGTGCCCTCCTCCCAGGTGGCGCTGGAGAACCCGGACGTCAAGAACAGCACCTCGGAGTACTTCAGCAACGCCCCGATCGGCCAGATCTTCGGCCAGGCCGCCCAGGAGATCCCGGACGAGCAGGTCCTCGGGCGCAAGGACGGCACCATCAAGGACACCTTCTCCCAGGGGCTGACCCTGGTCGAGGAAGGCACTGCGCGTGACAAGGCGTGGCAGACCACCTCGGAGCGTATCGAGAAGGCGGTCGGCTGACCGTCGCTCCTCCCGGCCGCCCGGGCCCGCCGGTGGCACACGCCGGCGGGCCCGGGGGACCGGCTCGTACATCTGCTCTCAGGAAGGAAGTCCGGTGGCCACCTCCACCACCAACGCACAGATCGGCGAGGGACGCGAAGGCCCCGCCCCGAAGCGCGGCGCCGACAGCGACGGCCGGCGCCGGCGCGGTGCGCTGCTGCACCGGCTGGACATCAAGGGCGCGCCCTACGTGTTCGTCGCGCCGTTCTTCATCGTGTTCGCCGCGTTCAGCTTCTACCCTCTCGTGTACACCTCCTGGATCTCCCTGCACCGGGTGGAGCTGGCCACTCTGGACATGATGGAGTGGGTGGCGTTCGACAACTACGTCGAACTCTGGGGCGACTCGCGGTTCTGGAACGCGCTCGGCAACACCATCACCATCGGCGTCATCTCCACAGTGCCGCAGCTGCTGATGGCGCTCGGGCTCGCCCACCTGCTCAACTACAAGATGCGCGGCTCGCTGTTCTTCCGCGTCGCCTCGCTCGTGCCGTACGCCACCTCGGTCGGCGCCGCGGCGCTCGTGTTCACCATGATCTTCGAGCGCGACTTCGGCATGATCAACTGGGGCCTCGGCCTGTTCGGCGTCGACCCGGTGAACTGGGAGGGCGACAAGTGGCCCGCCCAGTTCGCGATCTCCACCATCGTCATCTGGCGCTGGACCGGATACAACGCGCTGCTCTACCTCGCCGCGATGCAGGCCATCCCGGCCGAGCGCTACGAGGCCGCCGCCATCGACGGGGCCTCCCGCTGGAAGCAGTTCACCAACGTCACCGTGCCCGGCATCCGCTCCACCGTGGTCTTCACCATCGTGCTGTCCACCATCGGCGCGACCCAGCTCTTCGGTGAGCCGCTGATCTTCGGCCAGGGCCCCAACGGCATCTCCGGCGGCGTGGACAACCAGTACCAGACCCTGGGCCTGCTGCTGTACGAGGAGGGCTGGAAGAACTACCAGATGGGCCGCTCGGCGACCGTCGCCTGGGCGATGTTCCTGCTGCTCCTCATCGCCTTCGCGGCCCAGGCCCTGTTCAAGCGCCTGCGCTCCCGTACGTCCTGACCAGGAGACTCTCCATGACCACAGAAAGCCTCCCGGTCGCGGCGGACGCACCGGCCGGGACCATCGCCGCGGGGAAGCCCTCCGCCGGCCGCCCGGGCCGCCTGAAGGTGCGCGGACGCGCCGGCCGCCAGCACCACGCGGGCCCGCTCGCCTACGTCCTCCTCGGGATCACGGCGCTCCTGTCGATCTTCCCGCTGTACTGGACGATGGTGGCGGCCTCGACCGACAACACCCGCGTCAGCGAGACGCCGCCGCCGTTCCTGCCCGGCCCGAACCTCTTCAGCAACCTGGCCCGCGCCTGGGACGAGGCGGCGATGGGCCAGGCGATGATCAACAGCCTGATCGTCGCCGGAGTCATCGCCATGTCCACGGTGATGTTCGCGACGCTGGCCGGGTTCGCCTTCGCCAAGCTGCGCTTCAAGGGACGCAACATCCTGCTGATGCTGGTCATCGGCACCATGATGGTGCCGCCGCAGCTCGGCGTGGTGCCGCTCTTCATGATGATGGCCGAGCTGGGCTGGTCGCAGCGACTGCCCGCCGTCATCTTCCCCACCCTGGTGAGCGCGGTCGGCGTCTTCTTCATGCGCCAGTACCTCTCGGAGGCCCTGCCCGACGAGCTCGTCGAGGCCGGCCGCGTCGACGGCGCGCACTCGCTGCGGATCTTCTGGAGCATCGTGCTCCCCATCGCGCGGCCCGCTATGGCGGTCCTCTTCATGATCACGTTCGTGCACGCCTGGAACGACTTCTTCTGGCCCTTCGTCGCACTCGACATGACCAACCCGACCGTCCCCGTCGCGCTCACCCAGCTCAGCGCCGGCTACATCCGCGACCAGTCCCTGATCATGGCGGGTGCGCTGCTGGGCACCCTGCCCCTGCTGGCGATGTTCATCGTCTTCGGCCGCCAGATCGTCAGCGGCGTCATGGCGGGCGCCGTCAAGGGCTGACGGGCGACCGTCACCCGTACCGCCACTCCTCCCCGCATCGCGAAACCCGAGAAGGACACACATGGCCACCGCTGCACAGGACGCCTCCACCGCCGGCTCCGCACTCACCTTCCCGGAGGGCTTCCTCTGGGGCTCCGCGACCGCCTCGTACCAGATCGAGGGCGCGGCCGCCGAGGACGGCCGCACGCCGTCCATCTGGGACACCTACGCCCGCACCCCGGGCAAGGTCCGCAACGGCGACACCGGAGACATCGCGACCGACCACTACCACCGCTGGCGCGAGGACGTCGCGATGATGGCCGACCTCGGCATCGGCGCGTACCGCTTCTCCCTCGCCTGGCCGCGCGTCCAGCCCACCGGCCGGGGCCCCGCCGTCCAGAAGGGCCTCGACTTCTACCGCCGCCTCGTCGACGAGCTGCTGGAGAAGGGCATCAAGCCGGTCGCGACGCTGTACCACTGGGACCTGCCGCAGGAGCTCGAGGACGCCGGCGGCTGGCCCGAGCGCGCCACCGCCGAGCGGTTCGCCGAGTACGCGGCCATCGCCGCCGACGCCCTCGGCGACCGGGTCGCGACGTGGACCACCCTCAACGAGCCCTGGTGCAGCGCCTTCCTCGGCTACGGCTCCGGCGTGCACGCCCCGGGCCGCACCGACCCGGTCGACGCCCTGCGCGCCGCGCACCACCTCAACCTCGGCCACGGTCTCGCCGTGCAGGCGCTGCGCAGCCGGATCCCCGCCGACGCCCAGGTCTCGGTCACGCTCAACATCCACCACGTGCGCCCGCTCACCGACGCGGCCGAGGACGTCGACTCGGCCCGCCGCATCGACGCGCTGGCCAACCGCGTGTACACCGGCCCCATGCTGGGCGGCGCCTACCCCGAGGACCTCCTCAAGGACACCGCCGGCCTCACCGACTGGTCCTTCGTGCGTGACGGCGACCTGACGGAGATCCACCAGCCGCTGGACTTCCTCGGCGTCAACTACTACACGCCGACCCTCGTCTCCAAGGCGGACGGCAGCGGCACCCACAACTCCGACGGACACGGCCGCAGCTCCCACAGCCCGTGGCCCGCGGCCGACGAGGTCGCCTTCCACCAGCCGCCCGGCGAGACCACCGCCATGGGCTGGGCGGTCGACGCCACCGGCCTGTACGACCTGCTGCGCCGCCTCGGCTCCGACTTCCCCGGCCTGCCGCTGGTGATCACGGAGAACGGCGCCGCCTTCGACGACTACGCCGACCCCAACGGCGAGGTGAAGGACCCGGCCCGCATCGCCTACGTGCGGGACCACCTGGCCGCCGTCCACCGGGCCATCCAGGACGGCACGGACGTGCGGGGCTACTTCCTGTGGTCCCTGCTGGACAACTTCGAGTGGGGCTACGGCTACAGCAAGCGGTTCGGCGCGGTCTACGTCGACTACCCGACCGGCAGGCGCATCCCCAAGGCCAGCGCCCGCTGGTACTCCGAGGTGGCCCGCACCGGAGTCCTCCCCGGCGTCTGACCCTCCCCGCCCCCCCTGCCTGGTGCGGCGTCCCACAGCCCGCACGTCGCCGCACCGCGGACCCGCCCCCGAACGCCCGCTCCCCCGGGCCGGGGGCGGGCCTGTTCCCGGCCCGGGGCGGCGGGTCAGACCGCGAGCCGGAGCGCGCGGGCGATCTCGGGAGCGGAGGAACCGGTCGCGGTCGTGGCGCAGCCGTCCCGGAGCGCGGCGTCCTGGTCCTTGAGGCCGTTGCCGGTGAGGGTGACGACGACCGTCTGCCCGGGATCGAGCAGCCCGCGCCGGTGACGGTCGAGGAGGCCGGCGACGCCCGCGGCCGAGGCCGGCTCGACGAAGACGCCGTCGTGGCGGGCCAGCAGCCGGTACGCCGCGAAGATCTGCTCGTCGGTGACGGCCGCGAACAGCCCGCCGGACTCGTCGCGGGCGGCGACGGCGCCCTGCCAGGTCGCCGGTTCGCCGACGCGGATGGCGCTGGCCAGCGTCTCCGGGCGGGAGACGGGCTTCCCGTGGACGAGCGGTGCCGCGCCCGCCGCCTGGAAGCCCCACATCCGCGGCAGGCGGGTGGCGGGGCCCTCCGTCCGGTACGCCCGGTAGCCCTGCCAGGTGGCGGTGACGTTCCCGCCGTTGCCCACCGGCAGGCAGTGGATGTCGGGGGCGTCGCCCAGCGCGTCGACGACCTCGTAGGCCACCGTGCGCTGGCCGGACAGGCGCAGTTCGTTGCCGACGCTGTTCACCAGGGCGACCGGGTGGCGGTCGGCGAGCTCGCGGGCGGCCCGCAGGCAGTCGTCGAAGGTGCCGTCCACCTCGATGATCCGCGCGCCGTGGCGGACGGTCTGGCCGAGCTTGCCGAGAGCCACGTGCCCGCGCGGAACGAGGACGGCCGAGCCGATGCCGGCCCGTGCGGCGTAGGCCGCGGCCGAAGCACTGGTGTTGCCCGTGGAGGCACAGATCACCGCCTCGGCGCCCGCCTCGGCGGCCCGGCTGATCGCCACGGTCATGCCGCGGTCCTTGAACGAGCCGGTGGGATTGGCGCCCTCGTTCTTCAGGCGGACGTCGCAGCCCGTCAGCCGTGACAGGTACCCGGAACGCAGCAGAGGTGTGTTGCCCTCGTGGAGCGACACGGCCGGGGTGCGGTCGGTGACCGGGAGCCGGCTCCGGTAGGCGCTGTTGATCAGTCCTTGCCAAGGAGTCATGGGCGGAAACGTAACACATGTTTCATCGATGCCTTCCAAGGCGTTTTGATGTAACGTTCGACAGCATGGAGAGAGTGGTGTCCCAGCTCGAGGAGATGTACCAGCGGCTCGCGCCCGGCGAGCGTGCGGTGGCCCGCCTGTTGCTGGACGACTTCCCGTTCGCCGCACTGGGGTCGCTCCGGGCGCTGGCGGAGCGGGCAGGAGTCAGTCCGCCCACCGCGTCACGGCTGGTCGACCGTCTCGGCTACCAGGGCTTCTCGCAGTTCCAGGCGGCGGTACGGGCCGAGGCGCAGGACCAGTCCCGGCTGCGCGAGTTCACCGCTCATGGCGCCGATCCCGGCAGCGCGGCGGCCGACCTGCATCACGGTCTGGCACAGACGATCGCCGCCCTGAACGGCCCCCTGCTGGACTCGGCGGCCGCGGCACTCGTCTCGGCGCGGACGGTGTGGGCACTGGGCGGCCCGTTGAGCGAGCTGGCGGCGGACTACCTGGCCCGTCAGCTGGGGGCCTTGCGGCCCGCCGTCCGCTTCGTCACCGGTCCGGCGCCGGAGCGGGCCCGGTCGCTGCTGGAGGTGACCTCCTCGGACCTGGTGGTCGCCTACGACTTCCGCCGCTACTCGGCGGAGACGGCCGCCTTCGTGCGGGCCGCCCGTGCGCGGGGGGCCCGGCTCCTGCTGGTCACCGACGCCTGGGGATCACCGCTGGCGGACGAGGCCCACACGCTCGTGCCGCTGCCCCGTGAGGCCGCCGGTCCCATCGCCCCCCTCACGCACGAGATCGCCGTGACCGAACTCCTGCTCGTCGCGGTGGCGGCCAAGCTCGAGGCGTCGGGGCGCCTGGACGAACTCGACGCGCTGACCCGGTCGCTGCAGCCGCCCCGCGAGGCCTGAACGGGCGGCGCAACGCCCGCCGCCCGTTCACTCCAGCAGCCCGAGCTCGGTGTCCGGCCGGCACTGGGGGCAGGGCTGCACGCCCTCGGCCAGCGCGCGCAGCGCCTGGTCGCGGGCGACGCCGTGGCTGCGCCTGCCGCCGCTCCAGCAGCCGCCGACATGGACGTAGACGGGGGAGCGGCCGCTCAGTCCGTGCTCGATCAGCCACTGGGCCGCCGGACGCCCGCCCTGTGCCGGCCGCTCCCGGGTGACGGCCTCGCGCCGCTCCTCCTGCGCGATCCAGCGGCGCGTGCGCTCGAGGTCGCGCTCCTGCACCCGTTCCAGGAAGCGCAGGAGGGCGAGCCGTGAGGGCTCGGCGTCGGGATCGGTCACATATTCGAGTATACGTTCGAGTTGCCTGGTGTCGCCCCTCCGCCCGGACGGGGCCGGGACCGCCTCGGCGCCCTGCTCGTGACGGCGGTCACCGGTGAGGGCGCCCGAGCATCGTCGCAAGAGGCCACCCGCGTCGGGTGCCCCGCCGTTGGACTCCTCGGATGCCGGGCGACGAAGGCGGGACCACGGACGGGGCCCGGACACTCGCGCAGGCCTACCGGCGCTACGCGGAGGCCGACGCGGCGAAGACCTCGCCGCTGTACGCGCGCGTCGCCGCGGCGCTGAGCGGGTCCGGCGAGGCGCTGCGCGCCATCGAGGCCGCCCCGGCACGCAAGCGCAACCCCGCGGTGATCCTGGCCGCGCTGCACCACCTCGCCCTCGACGGCCGCGCCCCGCGGCTCGCCGCCGCGTACGCCGCCGGGGACGGCGAGGCCGCCGCCGCGGCCCTCGAGACGGTGCTGCGCATGCCCGGCCCCGTGCTGGCCGTCGCCGCGCTCCGGCCGCCGCGGGCCGACGAGAGCGGACGTCACGCGGTGCTGTACCCGGCCGTCGCCGAGGCCGCGCACCGCCTCGGCGCCAGGACCGTGGGGCTGATCGACGTGGGCCGCCCCACCGGGCTCAACCTCCAGGTCGACCGCGTCCGCATCGACTACGGCGACGGCCGGGTCCTGGGCGATCCGTCGTCCCCCGTCCAGGTCTCAGCCTCGGTCGTGGGGGACCGGCCGGTCCCGGAGCGGGCGATGCCCGAGGTCGTCGCCCGGGTCGGCGTCGACCGCGACCCGGTCGACGTCACCGACCCGGAGGAGGCCCGATGGCTGCGCGCCTGCCTCCCGCCGGACCCGCCGGAGCGGCTCGCAGGGTTCGAGGCGGAGCTCACCTCGGCAGCCGCGGCCCCTCCGCTCCAGCTGCGGGGCGACCCCGTCGAGGCGCTGTCCGACGCCTTCGACCACGTGCCGGACGGCGCCCTGCCCGTCGTCACCACGTCGTGGACCCTGTCGCGTCTCCCGCTCGAGAGCCGTCTGCGTTTCCTGCACCGTCTGGACGAGGCGGCGGCCCGCCGGCCGGTGGCATGGGTGTCGGCGGAGGGGGTCGGGGTCGCCCCGGCGGTGCCGACCCTCGGCGACCGCCGCGCCTCCGGCCACAGCATCATCGGCCTGGCACTGCTCGACGGCCCGGCACTGCGCACCGAGGCCGTCGGCCGCTGCTGGTCGCAGGGCCGCCTGCTGGCCTGGCTGGCGGACTGAAGGCAGGGCGGCGGGCCGTCCGCGCCCTCGCGGCCTCCGGGGGCTACCAGGTCCGCCCTTCGGGCAGTTCCTCCAGGCCGGGGGCTGAAAGGTGCAGCACCTCGTAGCGCTCGGTCGCCTCCTCGTCCGGCGCGGCGGCGTCCGCCCACAGCACGAAGCGCACCAGCTGCCAGTGGTGGGGGTCGACGGCCAGCGCGGCCGAGTGCACACCCGCCCCGCGGGACAGCCGGCGCAGGTCCTCCGCCTCCCGCTCGACCAGCGCGGACAGTCCCAGCCCGGTGCCGTCGGGGTCGCAGTCCGCGGGGAGCGCGGTGAGGCGCCGCGACGCCGCCCTCGCGACGGACCCGCGGGCCGGCCCGGCATGGCAGGCGACGCCCGTCCAGTGCCGCACGGAGGGCCGGCCGAAGTCCCGGACGATGTTCTGGAAGCCGCCCCCTCCGACGAGGAAGCGGGCCATCGCCCCGGGATCGTCCCACAGGTAGAAGGGGGCGTACTGGTTGACCGGCGAGCCGTCGACGCCGCGTTCGCGGATGACGTACGCCTTGAGTCCCAGTCCGGCGCGGTCGTCGAGGGCATGGCCGCCCACCGCCACCCGCTCACGGATGATCCGCATGTCGTGGTCGGCTGGCAGCGTGATCTCGTACTGTGCGGCGTACATCAGGCTCTTCCTCCGGGCGGGTGCGACGAGCGGTCCCAGTATCCCGTGGATCGCTCGGCCCGAACGGCCGAACCCGGGGCGAAGTGACCGTCACCGCAGGCCGCGCGGACGGCACGAGGACGCCCCGTCGGTCACCGACGGGGCGTCCTCCACCGCCTGTGGCCTCCTCGCGGGCGAGGAGGGGCCGCCTGCGGCCTGGCGCGGATCAGCGGTTGGTCCACAGGTTCCAGAAGAAGGTGCCCTCGGCGCACTGGTAGCGGTCCCAGTGCCCGCGCTCGATGCCTTGCTGACCGGCGGTCTGGCAGCCTCCCAGCGTGACGTACTTGCCGCGGTGGACGTCGAGGCCGTCGCCCGCCCGGACGGCGACCACGTCGTCGGGGGCGGCGAGGGCGGGCGCCGCCGAGGCGGTACCGAGCGCCGTCACGGTGATCGTCACGAAGGCCGCAAATGCCGTGCGTGCACGCATGGTGATGTCCTTTCGGTGGTGGGTGGGGCCGGCCGAGCGGCATCCGCCGTCACGGCCGGGACCGGCGGAGCGCTCACCCTCGGGGGTGATCCGTCGGACCGGTACGCCGAGTTTGCGCAGGAAGCGGCGCTTTCACCACCTGATCCCGCTTGATTCACCGATGTCGGGACAAATACAGTCCTGACCTGCTGGGACGTCTCTCGTCCCGGGAGACGGGACGGCCGTGGGAACGCGTCGTTCCGCCGCTCCGATCGGCAGAAAGGCCCTTCGATGACCGGTCCGCGCCCGGAGCGGGACGAGGCGGTACGGCGGCTGGCGAACGCGCTGCGGAGTCTCCAGCGGCAGTCGGGGTGCACACTGCGCGTCCTGGAGGCCAGGGTGCGCGTCAGCGACTCGTCCCTCTCCCGCTATTTCCGGGGCGAGAGCGTGCCGGTCTGGCCCGTGGTGCGGGATCTCTGCCGGGCGATGGGCGCGGACCCGGCCGAGTACCGCGCCCTGTGGGAGGCCGCCGACCGTGCCACCCGCCCGGGCGAGGAGGGCGAGAAGGGCGAGAAGAGCGAGGAGGGCGAGGCCCGCGCCCCCGGCGCCGCCGGTCCGCCTCAGGCCCGCGGCCGGGCGTGGTGGCGCCGGTCGAGCGGGGGACTGTCCCGCGGTGGGGTCGTCGCGGTGGCCTCGGCGGCCGCCGCCGCGGGAGGTCTGGCGGCCTGGGCGCTGACTGCGCTGCTTCTCCCGCTGGGCGGGTCCGGCGCCCAGTCGGCGCAGGGCGCCGCGGGCAGGGCGGTGGGGGAGGGTGGCGAGGCCGGTGTCGTCGTCCACAACGCGGAGGAGGCATGCCGGAAGCCGCGCACGCACGACTGCGCGCTCGCCCTGGCCCACGACCCCTATCGCCCCTACGTCAGATCCAACGCGGCGGGCCGTGTCTGGCACCACGACCTGCTCCAGGCGCGCTGCACGGTCGCCGACGGCGTCACCGTCACCGACGAGAACGGAAAGCACAGCAGCATCTGGATCCAGGTCACGCGCGACGGCAGGCATGTCTGGCTCCCCGGCATCCGCGTCGCCCCCGACGACCTGAACCAGCTCGCCCGGCTTCTGCCCCACTGCCCTCCCGTGGGATGAGCACCTCGGAGACCGCGGAAGGCGCAGGCCCGCCGAGGCCGCGGGCAGGAGGGTACGGCCCCGCGCCCCGCTCTACAGGGCCGGTTCCCCGTCGACCCGGTCGGCGGCCAGTTCCTGGTTGAGCGTGTGCAGGAAGTCCGCCACCGTGGCGAGCTGCGCGGGCGTGAACTGCCGCATCGCCGCCTCGGTGCTGCGCGCCAGCGGGCCGAAGTACTGACGGGCCAGCGCGCGGGCCGCCGGCTTGTACTCCAGGTGCACGACCCTGCGGTCGGCGCTGTCCCGCGTCCGGCTGATGTGCCCGGCGCGTTCCAGCCGGTCGACGCAGGCGGTGGCCGCGCCGGAGGTGAGGCTCAGGCGCTCGGCCAGCCGCGAGGGGGTCATCGGGCGGCCGTCCGAGACCGCGGAATCCATGATGGCCGCCAGTGCGTGGACATCGGTGGCGTGCAGATCGTGGCTCTGCGCGAAGGAGTGCGCACGTCGGTTGATCTCGCTGGTCAGCGTCCGCAGCAGGACGGCGTAGGCCTGCAGGTCGTGCGCGGTGGCGTTCCGGCTCTCCGGACTGGTCCGTTCCATGGGGCCCACTCTACGATCTCTCGATGATTGAGATACTTTCTCTTTGAGATATGTTGACCTTCGTCGTCCGCTCCGCGTCCGTTGGGAAGTGCATGAACACCCTGCGTCGACCAGTCCGCCGGCTGGTCCCTCTCGTTCTCGTCGTCGTCTGGCTCGGCCTCGGGGGAGCCTTCGGCTCCTACGCGGGCAAGCTCGGGGAGGTCGCCACCAACGACCAGGCGGCGTTCCTGCCGCAGAACGCCCAGTCCACCAAGGTCATCGAAGAGCAGAAGGCGTTCGACCAGGAGGAGACGCTCCCCGCGATCGTCGTCTGGACCGCCGAGGGCGGAGGGCAGCTGGACACCGCCCAGCAGGAGGCCGCCACCCGGCAGCTGGCCTCACTGGCCGGCGCCGACGGCGTGGCCGGCGCACCCTCGCCGGCGCTGCGCTCCGAGGACGGGGAAGCCCTCCAGGGCGTCGTCCCGCTGAGCCCCGAGCTGGGGGACCGGCTCGCCGAGGTGCTGGAGGAGGTGGAGACGGCCGCCGCGGAGGTCCCCGGCGCCCGCGCGCAACTCGCGGGTCCGGCCGCAACCCAGGGCGATCTGAGCGAGGCCTTCGCCGGCATCGACGGCATCCTCCTCGGCGTCGCGCTCGCCGCCGTCCTCCTCATCCTGCTGCTCGTCTACCGCAGCATCCTGCTGCCCCTCGCCATCATCATCAGCGCCGTCTTCGCACTCGGTGTCGCATGCGCCGTCGTCTACGTCCTCGCCGACCACGACATCGTGCGGGTCGACGGCCAGGTCCAGGGCATCCTGTCGATCCTCGTGATCGGCGCGGCCACCGACTACGCACTGCTGCTGACGGCGCGCTTCCGGGAGGAGCTGTCGCACAGCGGGGACAAGGTGGCCGCGGCCGTCGCCGCGACGCGGGGGTCCTTCGGCGCGATCACCGCCAGCGCCGCGACCGTCGCCCTGGGTCTGCTCGCCCTGCTGCTCAGCGACCTGACCAACAACCGCGCGCTGGGGCCGGTCGGAGCGATCGGCATCGTCTGCGCGGTGCTCACCACGCTGACGTTCCTGCCCGCGGTGCTCGCCCTGACGGGCCGGGCCGCGTTCTGGCCGGCCAAGCCCCGTTCCGCCGACGCGGAGACGGGCGGGCACGGAGTCTGGCGTCGGGTCGCCCACCGGGTGGACACCGGCCCGCGACGGCTGTGGCTGGGCACCATGGCCCTGCTCGTGGCCGGGGCCGCGCTCTTCCCCACCCTGCAGTCGAAGGGCGTGCCGCTGGACGAACTGTTCGTCAACGACGCGCCGTCGGTCGCCGCGCAGCAGACCCTCGGCGAGCACTTCCCCGGCGGGTCCGGCCAGCCGGCCGTGATCATCGCCGACGCGGACAAGCGGGCGGACGTGGAGGAGGCGGCCGCCGCCACGGCGGGCGTGGCGGACGTCCGGGTGGTCCCCGAGTCCGGCAGGCCCGGCGCGGCGCCCCTGGTGGCCGACGGCCGGGTGCGCGTCGACGCGACCCTCACCGCCGCACCGGACAGCGACGCCGCCAAGGACACCGTGAGCGCACTGCGGGAACGGCTCGGCACGGTCGACGCCAGTGCCCTGGTCGGCGGCTACACCGCGCAGCAGTACGACACCCAGAGCACCGCGGAGCACGACCGCACCCTCATCATCCCCGTCGTCCTCGCGATCATCCTGCTCATCCTGGTCGTCCTGCTGCGCTCCCTGCTGCTCCCGGTGCTGCTGGTGGCGACCGTGGCGCTCAACTACCTGGCGACGCTCGGAATCGCGAGCCTGGTGTTCGAACACGGCTTCGGCTTCTCGGGCACGGACGCCTCCGTCCCGCTGTACGGATTCGTCTTCCTGGTCGCCCTGGGCGTCGACTACAACATCTTCCTGATGTCCCGTGTGCGGGAGGAGACGCTGCGTCTGGGAACGCGGCAGGGGGTCCTGCGCGGACTGATCGCCACCGGTGGGGTGATCACCTCGGCCGGTGTCGTGCTGGCCGCCACGTTCGCCGCGCTGATCGTCATCCCGCTGGCGTTCCTCGCGCAGATCGCCTTCATCGTGGCGTTCGGCGTGCTGCTGGACACCATCGTGGTGCGATCGCTACTGGTGCCGGCCCTGGTGCGCGACATCGGCCCCAAGGTGTGGTGGCCCAGCCGTCTGACGCGCGAAGCGGCGGAGGGGGACGGGCCGACGACCCGGCAGGAGGAGGCGAAGGCGGAGGCGAGGCTGGGCTGACCGGTCGCCCCGTCCCGGTCCCGCCCGTCGGCGGGACCGCGACGGGGCGCCTCAGACCGCGGCGGTGCGCCGCCTTTCCTTCAGGGTCTCCACGCCCAGCAGGTCGTCCGGCAGCGCGTCGGGCATCTCGGTGTCGAACCGGGCCAGCCGCGGCATCCGCAGGGCGCCCGCCACCACGAGAGCCATGCCGGCCGAACAGAGCAGGAACATCAGCGCGATGCCACGCCCCGGACCGGTCCCGACCAGCAGACCCGCCGTGGAGGCCAGCGCCCCGTCCTCGGCGAGCAGCCGTTCGAACAGGCCCGAGCCCAGCGGCGCTATCAGCCCCATGCCGATCGGCAGCGTCGACCAGGCCACCAGGGTGTTCAGGGCGAACACCCGGCCGTGGTAGCGGAACGGCACCTTGAGCTGCACGATCGTGGTGTAGACGGAGTTCATGAGGGTCAGGAAGAAGGTCAGGGCGAAGGCACCCACCCCCACCGTCACCAGCGACGGCCGGACGCCGACGAGGACACCGCCGGCGGCCATGCAGACCGTGGTCACCAGCACCACCTGGAAGCGACGGCGGCCCGGACCGCCCCACACCGCCATGACGCCGCCGCCCAGCAGCACCCCGAGGCCGGAGACGACGGAGACGGTGCCCACCTCCGCCAGTCCCGCGAAGGACAGCACCAGCGGCGACACCAGCAGCATCAGCGGCGAGAGGAAGAGGTTGAGGACGGCGAAGAAACCGAGCATCGAACGCAGCCCGCGGTCCCGCCAGGTGTAGGCGAACCCCTTGGCCATCTCGGTGGTGAGCGGCTCCCGGGGGCGCCACGGCAGGGTGTTCGGGAAGCGGACCAGGGCCACGGTGAGGATCGCGAACGCGTAGCTGGCCACGTCGATGAGCACGATGCCGCCCAGGTCGATCAGGCTGAGCAACCCGGCCGCGACCAGCGGCACGATCAACTGCGCCACACCGTTGGTCAGTTGGGTGACCCCGATGGCGTGCCCCAGGAAGTGCTTGGGGACCAGCTGCGGCACCGCCGAGCCGAAGGCGAGCCGCTGGAACGTGGTGGTCACCGACAGCGCGGCGACCAGGACGTAGGTCTGCCAGTACTGCAGGGCGCCGGTCAGCACCAGTGCCGCCAGGACCGCCGTCACCGCCGCGGAGGCGATGTCGGCGAACAGGATCACCTTGCGCCGGCTGCCCCGGTCCACGATCGCCCCGGCCAGCGGGGAGAGCAGCAGGCCGGCCAGGTTGAGCACGGCCAGGGTGGAGAACTGGGCGATCGATCCGGAGTCCAGCAGCACCGTGATCGGCAGCGCCCAACCGGTCAGCGCCGACCCGATCAGCGAGACCTGCTGGCCCGCCGCGATCGCCATGAAGCGGCCCATGCCGGGCCTGACCCCGTCCGCCCCGGAGGTGTCCCGGCCCGCCGCAGCGACCTCGTGGACCCACCAGGTGTCGTCGTCCCCGCGCGCGGGCGGCGCCTGGAGCCGGGTGTGCACCCGGAGCACGTCGGCCAGTTCCTCGGCCCGGTACCGCAGGAAGAAGTGACCGCCCTCGTCCAGCACCACCAACGCGGCGGTGTCGGTGAGGAAGTGCCACTCCCGGAAGCGCTCCTCGTACATCTGGGTCGCCGGGTCGCGCTCGCCGATCACCGAGACGACCGGCGCCCGCAGCCGCTCGCGGTCCGGAGTGTCGAAGAGCCGGGTGAAGTAGCGTTCGGCCGCCCGAGAATCGTGCCGCATGGTGCGGATGATCCGGTCCGCGACCCCCGGCTCCAGCTCGTCCAGGTCGACGCCGCGGGCCTTGAGCGAGTCGAGGTCGCTCCGGCTGCTGCGCCAGCGGTCGAGGAAGTCCGGCCGCGACAGGCGGCGCAGCAGCCCGCCGGGGCGGGCGAAGGGGAAGATCGCGCCGATGTAGACCGCGTCGACCGTCCGGCCGGCCGCCTCCACCCGGCGGGCCAGCTCCACGGCGAGCGCGGCGCCGACCCCGCAGTGGCCGTAGACCACCAGCGGGCCCTCGACGGCCAGGATCTCCTCGGTGGTCCGCGCGGCCAGCTCGTCGAAGTCCATCGGCTCCTCGTCGAGACCGATGTCGTTGCCGGGGATCGACAACGCGTACAGGGCCTCGTCGGCCGGGAGGGCGTCAGCGAGCGGCTGGTACACGATGGCGCTGCCCGACCCGTACGGCACGCAGACGTAGCTGACGCGCGCGGCGGGCCGCGCCGGGGTGAGCCGCTGGAGCAGGGGGCGGGGACCCTCCGGGGCCGGTTCCGCGGCGAGCGCGGCCAGTTCGGCGACGGTACGGCAGGAGAACATGTCGACCACGCCGACCTGCCGGCCGCCCGGCGGCAGTGCCCTGCGGAGTCTGGCCACCACCTGGATGGCCAGCAGCGAGTGACCGCCCAGGTCGAAGAAGTCGTCGTCCAGGCCGACCCGTTCGGCCTCCAGCACCTCGGCCCAGACGGCGGCGACCACCCGCTCGGTCGCGGTGGCAGGCTCGCGGTACTCGGCGGTGGTGACGGCGGGCGCGGGCAGCGCCTTTCGGTCCAGCTTGCCGTTGGGAGTCAGCGGCAGCGCGTCCAGCGGGACGAAGGCCGACGGCACCATGTACTCCGGCAGCACCGCACGGACGGCCTCGCGGGCCTCGGCGGGGTCGGCCGGGCCGCCGACCAGGTAGGCGATCAGCCTCCGGTCCTCGCCGACCACGACCGCGGCCTCCCGGGCGCCGGCCCGCTCGCGCAGCGCCGCCGCGATCTCGCCGAGCTCGATCCGCAGGCCGCGCAGCTTCACCTGGTCGTCCAGCCTGCCCAGGAACTCCACGCTGCCGTCGGGCAGGCGGCGCGCGGCGTCGCCGGTGCGGTACAGGCCGCCGGCGAAGCGTTCCGCGGTCAGTTCCGGCCGGTCGTGGTAGCCGGCCGCCACCGGCACGCCGCCCAGGTACAGTTCGCCCGGCACCCCGACGGGCACCGGTTCGCGGTGGGCGTCGAGGACGTGCAGCTCGGCGTTCTGGATCGGCCGGCCGATCGGCACCCGGGCCCGGCCGCGCAGGTTCTCCTCGGTGCACCGCCAGGCGGAGACGTCGATCGCGGCCTCGGTCGGGCCGTACAGGTTGTGCAGTTCGGCGGGCAGGGCGCGCAGGCAGCGCAGGGCCAGGTCGACCGGCAGTTCCTCGCCGCTGCACACGATCCGGCGCAGCGAGGCGCAGCGCTCGACGCCGTCCTCGGCGAGGAAGACGCCCAGCATCGAGGGGACGAAGTGGACGGTGGTGACCGCCTCCGCCTCGATCAGCTCGCGCAGGTGGCCGGGATCACGGTGGCCGCCGGGCTCGGCCAGCAGCAGCCGGGCGCCGGTCATGAGCGGCCAGAAGAACTCCCAGACCGACACGTCGAAGCCGGCCGGGGTCTTCTGCAGCACGGTGTCGTCCGCGGTGAGTCCGAACCGCTTCTGCATCCAGTCCAGCCGGTTGACGACCGACCGGTGCCGGTTGGGTACGCCCTTGGGGCGCCCGGTGGAGCCCGAGGTGTAGATCAGGTAGGCGGGCGTGTCCGGACCGCCGGCCGGCTCCACCGGCGTGGTGGGGTGTCCGCCCCACTCCTCGGCGCGGTCGAGCGGCAGGACGGCCGCGCCGGTCGCGCCGAGGGCCGGGCCCAGCTCCCCGTCGGCGATCCGGCACTGGGTGAGGACCACCGGTGCGGCTGCGTCGGCCAGCATGAACTCCAGCCGCTGCGCCGGGTATTCGGGGTCGAGCGGCACATAGGCGGCGCCGCTCTTGAGGACGCCGAGCAGCCCGGCCACCAGCTCCAAGGAACGTTCCGCGCAGACGCCGACCAGTGTGCCGGGGCCGACGCCCAGCGCCCGCAGCCGGTGGGCGACCTGGTTGGCCCGCGCGTCGAGCCCGGCGTAGTCGAGCGAGCTCCCGGCGAAGGTGACCGCGGTGGCCCCGGGGGTCCGCCGGACCTGCTCCTCGATCAGGCCGTGCAGCGTCCGGTCGGAGGGGAAGTCCGCCTCCGTGTCGTTCCACCGCGTCAGCAGCGCGCGCTCGGCGTCGTCCAGCAGCGGGAGCCGGCTGACGGGCGTACCGGGCCGGGCCACGGCGGCGCGCAGCAGGGTCTCCAGGTGCCCGGCCATGCGGGCGACGGTGTCCGCCTCGAACAGCGTGGTCTTGTGGACGAACGTGCAGTCGAGCGCGGAGTCGGCGGCCGGGGTGAGGTACAGCTCGAGGTCGTGCCGGGCGGAGCCGGGCGGCAGGGGGTAGTCGGCGGCCTCGGGACCGGCGGCCTCGGGACCGGCGTCCCCGGAGTCCCCGGCGTTCCCGGGTCCGCCGCCAGGGGGCAGGTCGTGCAGGGAGAAGAGGACGTCCACGAGCGGCTGCCGGCTGGGATCGCGCGGCACGTTCAGTTCCTCGACCAGCCGGGCGAAGGGCAGTTCCTGGTGGTCCAGGGCGTCGATGACCGTGTCGCGGGTGCGGGCGAGCAGGTCGGCGAAGGTCGGGTCGTCGGACAGCCGGGCCCTTAGCACCAGCGTGTTGACGAACATGCCGACGGTGTTCTCGAACTCCGGTCTGGTCCGTCCGGCCACCGGCGTGCCCACGCCGAAGTCGTCCCGGCCGGTGCACCGGGCGAGCAGCGCGGTGAAGGCGGCCAGGACGGTCATGAAGGGCGTGGCCCCGTGCGCGCGTCCCAGCTCACCGATGGCGGCGGTGAGTCCGGGGTCGAGGGTGCGGGTGACCGACGCGCCGTCGAAGCGCTGCCGGGGCGGCCTGGGCCGGTCGGTGGTGAGGTCGAGCCGGGGCAGGTCCGCCAGTTGCCCGCGCCAGTAGGCACTGTCCCGTTCGTGGGTCCGGTCGCGCTGCCAGGCGGCGACGTCCGCGAACCGGACGGCGGGCGGGGCCGCCGCCTCGCCCCGGTACAGGGCGAGCAGATCCCGCACCAGCAGCTGCGCCGACTGGCCGTCGGCCACCAGATGGTGCACCAGCAGCGCCAGGACGTGGTCCTCGGGGCCGCGGGTCACCAGCAGCGCGCGCAGCAGCGGGCCTTCGGCGGGGTCGAGCGGGAGGGCACTCTGGGCGTCGATCGCGGCCCTCGTCCCCGCGTCGTCCGCCGCCTCGGCACGCACCAGCGGGACCTCGCACTCCGCCACCTCCCGGACGGCCGGACGGCCGTCCGCGTCGGCGGGGAACCGGTGGCGGAGGCTGTCGTGGCGCCGGGGCAGCTCCGCCAGTGCCTCCTTGAGCCGCGGCAGGTCGACGGGGCCGCGCAGCCGGACCGGCAGGACGACGGTGTAGGTGGAGGTCCCGGGAACGAACTGCTCCATGAACCACAGCGGTTCCTGGGCGGGCGCGAGCACCGGCTCGCTGCCCTCGGGCCTGCGCGGTATCTCCTGGACGCCGCGGCGGGCGAGCCGTCTGCGCAGCAGTTCCCTCTTGGCTTCGGACATCTCGACGGGCGGCATCAGACAATTCCTTCGACGGAGTTCTTCAACGCCTTGAGGAACAGCGCGGCATCCCGGCCGTTGATCAGACGATGGTCGTAGGCGAGCCCGATGTGGGCCAGGGTGCCGTCCGACGGGGCGGTGACCGCCAGTGCGCAGGCGGTGCCGGGGAAGACGAAGGGGATGGCGAGCACCACGTCCCCCTCGGTGTGGAGCGTGATGACGAAGTTGGCGCCGGTGAGGTCGCGTTCGTCGAAGCCGCCCTTGGTGGCCGCCAGCCGGTGGGCGGTGAGCCGGGTGGCGATCTCCCGCAGGGTGAGGTTGCCGGCGTCGTGGAGGCAGGGCACGTACAGTCCTTCGCCCAGATCGACGGTGACGCCGATGTTCGGGGCCTCGGCGGGGAAGGCGGTCGTACCGTCGATCGAGGAGAAGAACCGGGGGAAGTCGCCGTGCAGCGCCGCGACCCGCTGGACGAACAGCTCCGCCAGGCCCACGGGGCGGCGGACCTCGCGGGTCAGCTCCCGGGCCCGGGCGAGGGCGGGCCCGAGGTCCATCCGGACCACGGTGTACGCGGCGGGGACGGTGCGGTGGGAGAGCTCCACCGCCCGTGCCACCGCCTTCTGCACCCGGGTGAGCGGGACGCCGTTCGCCTCCCCGGCGGCGGCCGGAGCGCGGGCGGCCGGAGCGCCGGACGGTTCGGACGCCTCCGCGGCGCCCGGCCCGTTCGCGGCGCCCGGCTCCCGGGGCCCGTGCATCGCGTCGGCCAGCGCCTGGACGTCCTCGCGGCGGACCACGGGCACGTCCAGCGCGGCGAGCCGGTCGGCGCTCACGCCCAGCCGGTCGGCGAGCTCCCGCGCGGGCCGGGTGACCAGCGGCCCACCCTCGGCCCGCGCGGCCGGCCCACCCTCGGCCCGCGCGGACGCCGCCGGTGCGGCCGGGGCCGCCGGCCGGGGCCGGGAGGGCCGCGCGCCCTCGGCCACCACTTCCCCGATCACCTCGCCGGGCCGGCAGCGGGCGCCCTCCGGGACCAGCGGACGGAGTGTTCCGGCGGCCTGCGCCTCCAGTTCCTGACTCGCCTTGGAGGTCTCGACCTCCGCGACGGGCTGGCCCTCGGCGACCCGTTCCCCCTCCCCGACCAGCCAGGCGGTCAGCACGTAGTCGGTGTCGTTGTTGTTGAGCTTGGGCATCAGCAGCTCAGCCACGCAGGGTCTCCCGGATGACGCGACGGACGGCCGAGGCGCCGACCAGCACCTCGCGCTCCAGATGCGGGGCGGTGGGGATCACCGAGTCCGCGGAGTGGATCAGGGTCACCGGCCCCGCGAGCTGCCGCCAGTGGCGCCGGTGGACCACATGCGCCACCTCGGCCCCCCAGGTGCCGCCCGCGGTGCCCTCCTCCACCACGAAGACGTGCCGGGCGGGAGGCAGGTCGAGCTCGACCGGGTACAGCCGGGAGGGCACCAGCAGGGTGCAGACGATCTCCTCCTCCAGGAGCAGATCGCGCATCGCCCGCAGCACACGGTGCGCCACCCCGCCGCCCGCCACGATCACGCAGTCCGGCTCGTCGGTGAGCCCGACCCGGGCGACGCCGCCGTCGCGCTCGAGCGTGAACGGCGGTTCCACCTCGTCCATCGCACGGGTGTAGAGCACCTTGTCCTCGAAGAGCACACAGGGCTCCTCACGGGCCAGCATCTCGGCGAACACCTCGGCGTTGTCCCGGAACGGCGAGACCTCGTAGAGCGCCAGGTGGGGGACGCCGATGAAGTGCTTCTGCGGGCTCTGGCTGTGCGTCGGACCGTACCCGCGCCCTCCGCCGACGGGGCAGCGCACCACCATCCGCATCGGCACCCGGGAGCCGTACATGGAGACCGACTTGGCGGCGAAGTTGACCAGCTGGTCGAAGGCGAGCGTGGCGAAGTCGCCGAACATGATCTCCACGACGGCGGCGTCGCCGGCCAGTGCCAGCCCGGCCGCGACGCCGGTGACGGCGTTCTCGCTGATGGGGGTGGTGAGCACCCGGTCGGGGAAGCGGGTGGAGAGCCCGCGGGTGACGCCGAAGGCGCCGCCGTAGGGGTCGAGGACGTCCTCGCCCAGCAGGTGCAGCCCCGGGTCGTTCTCCAGCGCGGTGTGCAGGGCGGCGTTCAGGTTCTCGGCGACCCTCATGAAGGCTCCCGGCCGGCCACGTCCCGGGCCACCTCGTCGATGTACGTCCGCGCCGCGGCGTCCAGGCGTGCGAACGGGTCCGGGCAGGCCGCGGCGTAGCGCCGGTACCAGTCCGCCTCCCGGGCCCGCTCGACGACCTCGGCGGGCCGGGTGTCGTCGCCCTTGCTGTGCGGTCCGAGCCGGTGGGTGGCGAACTCCACCACCAGCGGCCTGCCCTGACGGACCGCCGCGATCCCGGGCGCCAGTCGCCGGCGGATCACGGCGAGGTCGACCTCGTCGGTGAACGCGTGTGCGATGCCGAAGGCGGCGGCGCGTCCGGCGACGGTGCCGGCCATGGCGGCCGAGGTGGGGGTGGTCTGGGCGATGCCGTTGTTCTCCACGACGACGAGCAGCGGCAGCCGCCACAGGGCGGCGAGGTTGAGCGCCTCGTACACGCCGCCCTCGCCGAAGGTGCCGTCGCCGATGTGGACGCAGGCCAGCGCGCCGGGCTCGGCGCGCTTCAGGTGCAGCGCGACCCCGCACGCCACCGGCAGGCTCTCGCCCTGGACCCCGGTGGACAGGAAGCGGTCCCGGCGGATGTGCTGGCTCCCGCCCACCCCGCCGCACACCGCGCCGCGGCGGCCCATGATCTCCGCGAGCAGGCCCTCGGGGTCCTCGAAGCGGGCCAGGTAGTGGCCGTGGCCGCGGTGGTTGCTGAAGACGTGGTCGTCCGGCCGGAGCAGCGGCCGCAGGGCGACCGGGATGTACTCCTGGCCGAGGCAGGTGTGGGTGGTGCCGTTGAGCATGCCCTGGCCGAACAGCTCCAGCAGCTTCAGCTCGAACGCGCGGATGGCGAGCATCAGCGACAGGTCCTCGTCGGCCGGCTCCTCGAGCGGCGGCGCGTGCTCCTGTTCCGGGGCGGTGGCGGTCATCCGCGGACCACCGCCACCACACCGGCGATGGTCGGGTTGTCGAAGAAGTCGTCCAGCGAGATCTCCACGCCGAGCCGCTGCTCCATCCTGGAGATGATCTGGGTGATCGTCAGTGAGTGGCCGCCCAGGTCGAAGATGTCGTCGTCCGGTGCGATCGGCGCGCAGTCCAGCACGGTCTCCCAGATCTCGCGTACCTGGGCGACCAGCGGGTCGTCCGGGGAGCCGGAGGTGGCGGGGACGGCCGCTACGGCGTCGGCCGGGGCGGGGGTGGCGTCCGCCGCGGCTTCCGCCGGGGCCTCGGTGACGGGCGCGGCGGTGGGCGCGGCCGGCGCGCCGGCCGTCGGGGGCGCCGAGGCGAACGGCAGGAGGTCGCCGAGCGGCCGGTCCGGGGCGATCGCGACGGCGGCGAGCAGGCCGGTGAGGTCGTCGGCGAACCGCCCGGGGACGGTCAGCTCCCGCGGATCGTGACGCAGGCTCACCCGCGCGCCGTCCGTTGCCTGGACGACCTGCAGTTGCAGCGCCCCGCGGACGCCGTGGTTGAAGGCGAGCCATTCGACCTCGCCGAGCGCCGGGCGCTCGGCGGCGAGCCGGCGGTAACTGAGCGAGACGGGTGCGAGCGCCGCGTGCGGGCGCAGGCCCGGGACGGCGCGGGCGAGCGGCACGTCGCGGTACGCGTACATCTCCCGCAGTTCGGCGCGCAGTTGCTCGGCGAAGCCGCGGAACGGGGCGCCGGCCGACGGGCGGGAGGACAGCGGCAGTTCGTTGACCCAGCAGCCGATCTCGCTGTCCCGTCCCTCGGGGCGGGTGGACAGGTCCAGGGCGGTGACCACCTCGGGGTTGCCGTAGGAGGCCAGCAGGGCGTGCAGGGCGGCCGTCAGGACCTCGAAGCGGCTCAGCCCGTCCAGCCGGGGAATGTCGAGGGAGAACTCCAGCAGCGCCCCGTCCGCGGTGGAACGGGAACGCAGGACCTCGCCGGCGACGACGGTGGCCTCCGCCCGGTGCGGGCGGCCGGCCCAGAAGCGGGTGGCCTCCGCGGTGACGGCCGACGTCCGCTCGCCGGAGGTCCGCCCGGCGCCGTGGTCCGCGTCCGCGGGGCGGGGGCCGCCGAGGGCGCCGCCGCCGATCAGCGTCCCGAGGCCAGCGACGAGCACGTCCTTGGAGCCGCCGTCGAGGACCAGGTGGTGCGCGACGCAGACCAGGGTGTCGGAACCGACCAGGGCGAAGCGGCTGAGCGGGCCCGCGGCGAGGTCGAACGGCCGGGTGACCACCTCGTCGACCGAGGCGGCCCGCCGGAGGGCCGGCGGCTCGGCGGCGGCCACCAGGTGCGGGACCCCGTCGCGCTCGGCCACCGCACCGGCGAGCGCCGGATGGCGTTCCACCAGGGCGTGGCAGGCCTTGGCGAGGACGTCGTGGTCCGGCGGTGAGGAGAGACGGATCACCACGGGCATGTGGTACGCGGTGCCGGCGCCCTGCCGGGCGGCGATCCACATGCCGTGCTGTGCGGGGGAGAGCTGGCTCATCGGACGGCCTCTCGGAGCGCGCGCTTGTCGACCTTGCCGCCGTGGTTGCGGGGAAGGGTGTCGAGGGTGACCAGGCGGTAGGGCTGTTCGTGCGGGGCCAGCCGCCCGGTGAGGAAGGCCCGCAGTTCCGGGTGGCCGACGGCGCCGACCACGGCGATCGCCACCGCCTTGCCGAGCGCCGGGTGCGGTACCCCGAAGGCCGCGGCCTCCACGACCTGGGGATGCTGGTACACGGCCTCCTCGACGTGCAGCGTGGAGACCTTGTACGCCCCGGACTTGATGACGTCGCTCTCCCGGTCGACCAGGTAGAGGTATCCGTCGCCGTCGAGGCGGCCGAGGTCGCCCATCCGGACCCAGCCGTCGCGGAAGACCTCGCCGGTCGCGGCGGCGTCCCCGAAGTAGGTCCGGACGGCGGTGGGCGAGCGCATCCACACCTCGCCGGTCTCTCCCGCGGGCAGCGGCTCGCCCCTGGGCGTCGTGATCCTGACGGCTCCGCCCGAGGCGGGACGCCCGACGCTGGAGGGACGTCCGGCGTCGTAGAGCATCACCGTCTGGGCCGGCGCGGCCTCGGTGGAGGTGTAGTAGTTGGCGATCGTCGCGCTCGGGAAGGCGGTGGTCAGTTCGCCCGCGACCTTGGCCGGCAGGGGGGCCGCGGCGGATCCCAGCAGCAGCACGCTCGACAGGTCGTGCCTGGTGTGCGCGCCCGCGGCGAGCAGTTCGATCGCCATGGTGGGGACCAGGAAAACCGTGCCGGCCCGGTACCGCTCGATCATGCGGGCGAAGCGGCCGGGGGTGAACCGGCCGAGGGTGACCACGGTGGGGTGGGCCCCGATGGCGTTGGCGAGCATCCACTGACCGGCGTTGGTGCCGACCGGGAAGGCGTGGGCCAGATGCCGGGAGTGGGCGAAGGGTCTTCGCCGCCCGCCCCAGCCGTACGCCAGGTTCGCGTGGGTGGCCAGCACGCCCTTGGGACGCCCGGTGGTTCCGGAGGTGTAGAGGATCTGCGCGGGGTCGGCGGGCCCCGGCAGGTCCGGCGTCCCCCCTGCGGCGGGCAGCGCGCCGGGGCGCAGCACCCGGGCCGCGCCGCAGTGCCGGAGCATCGCCTCGACGTCGGCCTCGGCGAGCTGGTCGGAGAGCGGGACGGCGACGGCCCGCGCCTTGAGCACGCCGAGGAACGCGACGGCGTATTCCAGCCAGTCGCCGTTGCCGAAGACCAGGCCGATCCGCTCGCCGGGGGTGACTCCCTGGGCGAGCAGCCCGCAGGCCACGGCGTCGGAACGTTTCTCCCATGAGGCGAACGGGAGCGCTCCCATGCCGTCGAGGGCGAGCGCCTCCCGTTCCGGCTCGGCGTCGGCACGTGCTCGAAGCAGATGGCAGAGCGTCACGCTCATGGTGCTCCTACGCAACCGTAGTGGTATGGACCATTGTGGGGGTCGCGAGGCAGCAGCTTGTCAGCGGTGTGAGGGAACGTCAACCCTGAGTTTCCGGGGGAAAGTTGACGATCTTGTTCGGCCGGCGCATCGCTGTCATGTCACACTCAGTGAACGCGCGGCGCGTGGAGGAAGCCCGTTCCCCGGCCCGATTCCCCGCCGCTTCCTCGAGCCCTTGACTGCCGGACGGGCGACTGTCCATAGTGGCGCGCATCCAAGCGCACTCCTCCCCCCACACGAGTGGCGAAATCTGGACGGCCGGTCCTCCGGCGCGTCCGTGAACGGGTGGGACGCACGCGAATGACACAGCGCGCACCGGTGTCCGGACGGCCGGTCCGGGCCGGCGCGACGGAGGGACCGGAAGCACCCCGGATCATGGAGAGTTCCCCGACGCTCCCGCCCGCCCCTCCCCGCCGCCCGCTTCCGGTCCGCGTGGTCGGCGCCCGGCGGCGCGCATCCGTTCACCCCCGCCCACCGGACCGCACGCCGCCGGGCGGCGCAGGCGGCCCGGACGGGGCCGGGTACCGGTCCGACGCCCCCGGCCCCGTCCAGGCCGCCCACCGACCCCCAAGAGGCAACGAGTGAAGACCGGCCCGCTCTCGATCGGCCAGCAGCGACTGTGGTTCCTCCACCAGTTCGACCCCGACGACCCCTCCAACAACCTCGCGTACGCCTTCCGGCTGCGCGGCAGGCCGGACGTCGCGGCACTGGAGAGGGCGCTCACCGCGGTCGTGGAGCGGCACGACGCCCTGCGCACCCGGTTCACCGGGTCCGGCGGCGAACCCAGGGCGGTCGTGGAGGACCCGGCCCCGGTCACGGTCGAACTGGTGGACGCCGCCTCCGTCGAGGAGGCCGGACGGATCGTGGCCGCCCGCACGAACACACGCTTCGACCTGGCCGCCGCACCCCCGTTCCGCGTCACCCTGGTACGGCTGGCGCCCGACGACCACGTGCTGTGCGCGGTGCTGCACCACATCAACGGAGACAGCTGGTCCTTCAACGTCCTGTGGGAGGAGGTCGCGGCCCACTACGCGGGCCGGGAACTGCCCGACCGGCCGCTCCAGTACAGCCAACTGGCCGCCGCCCAGGAGCGGCCCGCCGACCTGGACCGGTGGGTCGACCGGCTCTCCGGCGCCCCCGACCTCGACCTGCCGACCGACCGGCCGCGCCCCGCCGAGCGGGGATCCGCGGGCGGCCAGACCGAGTTCCGCCTCCCCGCGGAACTGGTCTCGGGCCTGCGCGACCTGGCCGCACGGGCCCGCTGCACCCCGTACATGGTGCTGCTCGCCGCCTACCAGGTGCTGCTCGCCCGGCACAGCGGGCAGCACGAGTTCTGCGTCGGCACCCCCGCGGCCGGCCGGCGACGCCCCGAACTCGAGCGGGTGGTCGGGTTCCTGTCGACCACCCTGGTGCTGCGCTGCGACCTCTCGGGCGACCCCAGCTTCGCCGACCTGCTGCGCGCCACCCGCAGGAGCGTGCTGACCGCGCTCACCCAGCCCGACACCCCGTTCGAGTACCTGGTCGGGGCCCTCGTCAGGGAACGCGACCTGAGCCGGACACCGCTGTACCAGGCGATGTTCGCCCTGCACAGCGAGGGAGACGCCACCGACCCGCTGCCCGGCCTCGCGGCCGAGCCGTTCCCGCTGGGCTGGCACCCCGCGCGCTGCGACCTCTCCCTCGACCTCTTCGAAGAACCCCACGGCTCGCTGAAGGCCTACCTGATCCACAGCAGCGAGCTGTTCGACCCCGCCACCGCCCTGCGGATGTGCGAGCGCTACCGGCACCTGCTCACCTCCGTCGTCGCGGACCCGCAACAGACCGTCGGACGCCTGGAGTTGCTGCCCCCGCAGGAGCGGGCACTCCTGCGTTCCTGGAACGGGACCGCCACCGAACTCCCGGAGCAGACGCTCGTCGACCTGGTGCTGGCCCAGGCACGTGCCACACCCGACGCCGTGGCCGTGGTCGACGCGGACACCCGGACCACCTACCGGCAGCTGGCCGGCGCGGCCGCGGGACTCGCCCGGCGGCTGGGGGAGAAGGGCGTGGGCCCCGGCGCGCTGGTCGCGGTGCGCAGTTCCCGCCGGGCCCAGATGATCGTCGCCCTGCTCGGCGTGACCATGGCCGGCGCCGCCTACGTGCCCGTCGACCCGGACTACCCGCCCGCCCGCGTCACCTACGTGACCGAGGACTGCGGCGCCGCCCTCGTCCTCACCGACGCCGACCTCGACGACGTCCTCGACCCCGAAGCGGCCGCCGACCCCGCAACCGCCCGCCGGCCGGCGCCGTCCGACACCGCCTACGTCCTCTACACCTCCGGGTCCACCGGCAACCCCAAGGGCGTCGTCGTCCCGCACCGGGCCCTGACCAACTTCCTGCTCGCCATGCGCACCCTGGTCGGCAGCACACCCGCCGACCGCTGGCTCGCCCTCACCTCCCTCTCCTTCGACATCTGCGCCCTCGAGCTCTACCTGCCGCTGATCACCGGAGGCCGGGTCGTCGTCGCCGACGCCGACACCGCCCGCGACGGCGCCGCCCTCACCCGGCTCCTGCGCGCCGAACAGGTCACCCACGTCCAGGCCACCCCGTCCGGCTGGCGCGTGCTGCTCACCGGCGACCTGCCACCGGTCACCGCCCTCACCGGCGGGGAACCCCTGCCGTCACGGCTGGCCGCCGAACTCCGCGGCCGGGTACGCCGGCTGGTCAACATGTACGGCCCGACCGAGACCACCATCTGGTCCACCGCCTGGGAGGTGCCACCGCACCCGGAACGCGTCAGCATCGGCACCCCCCTCGCCAACACCACCCTCCACGTCGTCGACGAGGCCGGCGCCCCGGCGCCCGTCGGCGTGCCCGGGGAACTGCTGATCGGCGGCGCCGGGGTCGCCGACGGCTACCTCGGCCGCCCCGAACTGACCGCCCGGCGCTTCGTCGACCACCACGGTGAACGGGTGTACCGCACCGGTGACCTGGTCCGCCGGCTCCCCGACGGCGCCCTGGAGTTCCTCGGCCGCACCGACGACCAGGTCAAGCTGCGCGGCCACCGCATCGAACTCGGCGAGATCGCCGCCGTGCTCGAGACCCACCCCCGGGTACGCCAGGCGGTGGTCGGGGTCGGCGACGAACAACTGGTCGCCTTCCACGTGAGCGGCCCCCAGGCCCCCGGACAGGACACCGGCCGGCTCGCCGCCGAACTGCGCGAACACCTCGCCGACCGGCTCCCCGGCTACATGGTGCCCACCCGCTGGGTCGCCCTGACGGAGCTCCCGCTCACCCCCAACGGGAAGGTCGACCGCAAGGCACTGCCCTACCCGCGGCCCGCCGCACGCGCCACCGGGGGCCGGCCGCCGGGGACCGGTAACGAACGACTCGTCGCCGCGGTCTTCGGCGAGGTGCTGGACCTGGAGGACGTCCGGGCCGACGACGACTTCTTCGCCCTCGGCGGCCACTCGCTGCGCGCCGCCATGGTCACCGCGCGCCTCACCGCCCGCACCGGCGCCCAGGTCGCCGTGAGCGAACTCTTCCGGCGCCCCACCGTGGAGGCGCTCGCCGCCCTGCTCGACGCGGCCCGCCCCGGCACCGACGCCGACACCGGGCCCCGGCCCCTGCCCGCCGGCAGCCCGGCCCCGCTCTCCCACAGCCAGGAACGCCTCTGGTTCCTCCACCGGCTCGACCCGCACGACGCCGCCTACAACATGTGGATCGTCCACCGGCTCCACGGCCCCCTCGACCAGGACGCCCTCCAGCACGCCCTCGACGAACTCACCGCACGGCACGACATCCTGCGCACCCGCTTCCCCGAGACCGACGGAGCCCCCACCGCCGTCGTCGAACCCGCCCGCCCCGTCCCCCTGGAACACCTGACCGCCGCCGACGACCGGGCGGCCCTCGACGCGGTCGCCGCCCGCACCAACGCCCCGTTCGACCTCTCCACCGCGCCACCGCTGCGGGCCGCCCTCATCCGCATCACCCCCGACGACCACGTCCTGTGCCTGGTCCTCCACCACATCCTCGGCGACGGCTGGTCGCTCGACCTGCTCCACGACGAACTCGCCGCCCTCTACTCGGGCCGGCGACTCGCCCCCGTCCCCCTGCAGTTCGGCGACGTCGCCGCCTGGCGGCGCGACCGCGACACCACCGGCGCGCTCGCCCACTGGCGTGCGCACCTCGCCGACCCCACCCCCCTGGACCTCCCCACCGACCACCCCCGCACCCCCGTACCCGCCCGACGCGGCGCCCTCGTACCGATCCGGCTCGACGCCCGGGAGACCGACGCCCTCGTCACACTCGGCCGCGACCACGGCTGCACCCTCTTCATGGTGCTGCTCGCTGCCTACCAGACCCTGCTCGCCCGGCACACCGGCCACCACGACATCCTGGTCGGCACCGCCACCGCCGGCCGGGAACGGCTCGAACTCGAACCCGTCGTCGGCTACCTCACCGACGTCCTGGTCCTGCGCGGCGACCTCTCCGAAGACCCCCACCTCGCCGAACTGCTGCGCCGCACCCGTGCCGACGTCCTCGGCGCCTTCGCCCACCAGGACATACCGTTCGAGCAACTGGTCGCCGAACTCCGCGTGGAGCGCGACCTCACCAGCACCCCGCTGTTCCAGACCATGGCGATCCTGCACAACCAGCAGACCCACCGCCCGGCCGACGCCTTCGCCGGCCTGCACAGCACCCCCTTCGAACACGGCTTCCAGCAGGCCAAGTTCGAACTGATGATGGAAGCCTGGCACGACGGGGACGAACTGGTCGTCACCCTCGTCCACGACAGCACCCTGTTCGAGGAATCCACCGTCAAACGGATGGCCGAGCGCTTCGGACGGCTCCTGCGCTCCCTCCCCGACCACCAGGACACCCCGCTCTCGGCCCTCCCGCTGCTCACCCCCGAGGACACCACGGCCGTCCACGGCCCGCCCCTGCCCGAGACCACCCCCACCGTCCCCGAACTCCTCGCCCGCGCCGTTCGCGAACACCCCGACCGCGTCGCGATCACCTGCGGCGACCAGCACCTGACCTACCGCCGGCTCGACGCCCGCGCGACCGAGATCGCCGCCGGCCTCCCGCACGGCGCGGTCGTCGGCATCCGCATCGGACGGCACCCCGACGCCGTCGCCGCCATGCTCGCCGCCTGGCGCGCCGGCTCCGCCTACCTCCCCCTCGACCCCGACTACCCCGAGCAGCGCCTCGCCCACATGACCGAGGACAGCGGCGCCCGCGTCGTCCTGACCCCGGACGGGCCCCGGTCCCACCCCGGCACCACCGACACCGACGCCGCCTACGTCATCTACACCTCCGGCTCCACCGGCACCCCCAAGGGCGTGGTCGTCGGCCACACCGCCCTCGCCGCCCGGGTCGCCTGGATGCGCGAGGCCTACCGACTGCGGCCCACCGACCGGATCGTGCAGTTCGCCGCCCTGAGCTTCGACACCCACGTCGAGGAGATCTTCCCCGCGCTCACCTGCGGCGCCCGCGTCGACCTGCTCCCCGACGGCGCCGTCACCCTGCCCGAACACCTCGACGGCGTCACCGTCCTCGACCTCCCGACCGCCTACTGGCACCACCTCGTCGAGGTGATCGACGACATCCCCTGGCCCGACACCCTGCGCCTGGTCGTCCTCGGCGGCGAACAGGTCCACGAAACCGCCGTCACCCGCTGGCGCCACAGGTTCGGCGACCGGGTCCGGCTCGTCAACACCTACGGCCCCACCGAGGCCACCGTCATCTGCACCGCCGACGAACTCACCGGCGAGCCCACGACCGGCCGGCCCCCCATCGGACGGCCCCTCGGCGGCACCAGCGCCCTCCTCCTCGGCCCGCACGGCGAGCCCGTCCCGCCCGGAACCCCCGGCGAACTCTGCGTCGGCGGCGCCGGCCTCGCCGACGGCTACCTCGGCCGGCCCGAACTCACCGCCGAACGCTTCCCCGTCATCGACGGACAGCGCCACTACCGCACCGGAGACCGCGCCCGGCTGCGCCCCGACGGCCGCCTGGAGTTCCTCGGACGCCTCGACGACCAGATCAAACTACGGGGCTTCCGCATCGAACCCGGCGAGATCGAGGCCCACCTCGGCGGCCGCGGAGCCGTCGCCGTCCACGGCGAGACCCTGGTCGGCTACACCGCCGGAGACCCGGGAGACCTCCCCGGCGAACTGCGCGCCGTCCTCCCCCCGCACCTGGTGCCCACCACCTGGGTGCGCCTGGACGCCCTGCCCCTGACCCCCAGCGGCAAGCTCGACAGGGCCGCGCTGCCCGCACCCCTGCGCACCCAGGAGTGGACCCCACCCCGCACCGACGCCGAACACCTGGTCGCCGAGGTGTACGCCGAAGTCCTCGGCACCCCCCGGGCCGGAGCACTGGACGACTTCTTCGCCCTCGGCGGCCACTCCCTCCTCGCGGTCAAGGTGATCGCACGGCTGCGCGCCGCCACCGACGTGGACCTGCCCATCCGCACCCTCTTCGACCAGGGCACCGTCGAAGGCGTGGCCCGGGCACTCGAGGACCGGCTGCTCGCCGAGATCGACGAGCTCTCCGAGGAGGAAGCCGCCCGGCTGCTCGCCGAGCAGGCCCCCTGACCTGCCGTACCACCGCCACGGCACCCGCACCGCACCCCCGGCACCGCACCCCCGGCACCGCACCCTCAGCACCGCACCCCCGGCACCACACCCCGCAGTACCCGTCGCAGGAAGGAAGCGCGCATGACCAGGGACGAGATCAGACAGCGGCTCGCGGAACTCGTCGCCGAGTCCTCGGACGGCGACATCCCCGCCGAACGGGCGCTCCACACCGGGACGCCGCTCTCCGCACTGGGCCTCACCTCACTCTCCCGGATGCGGCTGATCGACGCGGTGGAGTCCGAGTACGACGTCGAACTCGACCTCGACGAGCGGAACTGGAAGCTGCTCGACGACCTCAGCGCCCTCGCCGCCCACCTGGAGAACCGGTGATCATCCCCTTCACCGGGCCGTCCGACGGCACCGGCCCGCTCACCTGGGGCCAGCTGGCGATCTGGGACGCCATCGAACGCACCGCCCCCGACGACCACTACTTCAACTTCGGCCGCGTCCTGGAGGTCCCCGGCGAACGCACCCCCGACGAGGCGGCCGCCGCGCTCGCCGCACTGCTGGGCACCCACGACTCCCTGCGCACCCGGCTGGACCTCACCGGGGACCACCCGCGCCAACGGCTCGCGGCGGGCGGCGAACTGCCGGTGCTGCTGTCCACCGAGGACCCCGGGAAACTGCTCGCACAGCTCTCCGCCACGCGGTTCGACTACGGCGGCGAGTGGCCGCTGCGGGTGGCCCTCGTCACCGACGGGCCCCGGGTCACCCACATCGTGCTCGTCTTCTGCCACCTCGCGGCCGACGGGCTCGGCGCCGACGTCGCCGTCCGCGACCTGCGGATGCTCCTGCTGCGGGGCGCCGCCACCACCGGCCGGCCCCCGGCGCCCAGCCCCCTCGACCTCGCCCACTGGCAGGCCGGCCCCGAAGGCCGACGCGTCGCACGACGCGCCGCCGCCCTCTGGGAGAGCGTCCCCCACCAGGTGATGTTCGACCGGAGGACCGCACCCGCCGACCCCGCCGACCCCGCCGACCCCGCCGGTCCTGCCGGTCCTGCCGACGGGCCACGGGTGTGGCGCGCCCAGCTGTCCTCCCCGGCACTGGGCCTGGCCGCCCGAGCCGTCGCCGCCCGCCACCACACCTCGACCTCCACCGTGCTGCTGACCGCGACCGCCGCCCTGGTCGGCGCGGCCACCGGGCAGGACCGGTGCGTCGTGCTGCCCATCGTCCACAACCGCTTCCGCAAGGACACCGCACGCATGGTCAGCATGGTGTCGCAGGAAGGCGTCTTCGTCCTCGACGGCGCCGACCGCGGCCTGGACACCCTGGTGCGAGCCGCCGGCTCCGCGACCCTGAGGGCCTACCGCAGCGCCTTCCACGACCCGCTCGACCGGCTGCGCGGCGACTGGGTACAGCCACTGTGCTGCTTCAACGACCAGCGCTTCGCCGAACCGGGCCCGGCCCCCTGCACGCCCGAGGACATCCGGGCGGCCCTCCCGGCCACCACCCTGTCCTGGCCGCTCAGCCAGGACAGACTCAACTGCCGCTTCTGCGTCCACATCGGCGGCGACCTGGAGGTCTCCGTCACCGCCGACACCGACCACCTGCCACGCCCGCAGATGGAACGCTTCCTGCGCGACCTCGAGTTCCTGCTCGCCGTCGAGGCCGGCGCATGACCGTCACCGCCTACGCGACCAGCACCTCCTGCCCGCAGGGCTCGCCCCTCAGGTTCCGCCTGGACGCCCCCGGCCCGGTCCCCGTCACCGTCACCGACGCCACCGACGGCCGACAGGTCCTGCGGAGCACCGCCACCGGACCCTGGTGGGACCTGGACGTGCCCGCCGACTGGACCAGCTCCCTCTACACCGCCCGCTTCGGCGACCTCCCCGCGACGACCCGGCCCCGCGAACTCCCCGGCACCCCGGAACCCGCGGACCACGAGGTGTGGTTCGTGGTCCGCGAAGCCGTCCCCACCGCCCCCGTCCTGGTCAGCGTGCCCTTCACCACCTGGCAGGCGTACAACCGCGCCGGAGAACCCGGCCAGGGCCTCTACTGGACCGAGGCGCCCACCCGGGCCAGGCGGGTCACCTTCGACCGCCCCGGCGGCGGACCCCCGCCGGAGCGTTGGGAGGAAGGCCTGATGCGCTGGCTGCGCACGGCCGGCTACCAGGTCGCCTACTGCTCCAACCTCGACCTGCACGACGGCCGCGACCTGCTCGCCGGACACCGGCTGCTGATCGTCAACGGCCACGACGAGTACTGGTCGGCCGACATGCGAGACGCCGTCGAGGAGTTCGTCCGCGACGGCGGCAACGCGGCCTTCTTCTCCGGCAACACCGCCTGGTGGCAGATCAGGCTCGAGGACCGCGCACGCACCATGGTCTGCCACCGCGACGCCCTCGGCGACCCCGAGCCCGACCCCGCCCTGAGCACCGTCGAATGGTCCGCCACCGGCCGACCCGAGAACAGTCTCACCGGCCTCAGCTTCCGCGCGGGCGCCGGCATCTGGGGCCCCCACATGGCACGGATGCTGGACGAGGCGTACACCGCGCGCTTCGCCGCCCACTGGGTCTTCGAAGGGACCGGACTCGGCGACGGCGACAAGTTCGGCCAAGGCACCCTCGGCTACGAGACCGACGCCGCCGAGTACCGCGACATCCTCGGCGTACCCCGCGTGACCTGCCACGACGGCACCCCGCCGTCCTTCGTGGTGCTGGCCACCGCCGACCTCGCGCACTGGAGCGCCCACGGCCAGGGCGGCATGGCCACCATGGGAGTCTTCACCAACGGCGCCGGCACCGTCTTCAACGCCGCGACCGTCAACTGGGGCCACGCCCTGGACGATCCCGTCGTCGACCGGATCACCCGCAACGTCCTCGACCGGCTCTCCACCGCCCCGCCCGAGTGGGAGGTGATCGGCGACGCCGCCGGCCTGCGGACACTCGCCGCCCAGGGCCGCACCCTCCACGGCGTCAGCCACGACGACCGGCTGCTCAGCCGTGAACTGTGCGGCCAGAACCTGCCGTGGCAGCCCACCGGGCCCGGCGGGGGAGTGGTGGCCCTGGCGGCGCCCCGGGAGGCGGCGGGCGACGTGGCCGGCTGCCTCCACGGGGTGACGGCCGACGGCAGGCTGCGCCGCCTGGACCACGACGGCTGGCACGACCTGTGCCCCGCACCGCGCGACGCGATCGGCCTGGCCGTCGCCGACTGCGCGTTCCACCTGCTCACCGCTTCCGGCGAGCTGTGGACACGGCCCTTCGCCCCACCGGGCGTCTGGGAGCGCACCGCCGCGGGGATACCGGCCCGCGGCCTCGCGGCGGCCAACGGCAGACTCTTCGCCCTGCACCCCGACGGCACGCTGCTCAGCCGCCTCCCCACCGACCCCCACTGGACGCCGTTCGCCGAAGCCCCCGCCGTCCGCGCCTTCACCGCACACGCCGGCTGGCTGATCACGTCCGGCGACGACGAACTGCTGCGCCGCCGCCCCGTCCGGCGCCCGCCCCGGCCGAGGTGACCTGGGCCGGAGGCCCCGGGAACGGACGGATCCGGCGCCCGTGCCCGCCACAGGCGCCGGCCGCACGCCTCCCGGGCGCCCCCGTCAGGGCCCCGACGGCACCGACCGCCCCGACCGCACCACGCGGAAGCCCACGTCGTCGATCCGGAAGGAGGGATGGCTGCGCCGCCGCACCGACGCCCGGCAGCTCCAGTGTTCGTCGGCCCAGCCGCCGCCCCTCAGCACCCGGTAGGCGCCGTACACCTCGGCGTCGTAGACGTCCCAGCACCAGTCCCAGACATTGCCCAGCATGTCGTGGAGGCCCCAGGCGTTCGGCCGCCTCCCGCCGACCGGTCGCATCCGCCCCGCCGAGTTGTCCCGGTACCAGGCCACCTCGTCCAGCGGTCCGTACCGGGGACCCGTCGTGCCGGCGCGACAGGCGTGCTCCCACTCGGCCTCGGTCGGCAACCGATACCCGTCCGCGGCGGTGTCCCAGGTGACCGGCCCGAGCGGCCCTGCCGGTCCGGCCGACCCGGTCGCGTCGGCCGACCGGGTCGCGTCGGCCGCGTCGCCGTCGGACAGGAGACCGTACGCGGGCGTCAGCCCCTCGCTCCGGGACAACGCGTCGCAGAACCGCACCGCGTCCCACCACGAGACGCCCTCGACGGGCAGCAGGTCACCCCGGGCCGTGCTCGGCCGCAGACCGGTGACCTGCGCGTACCACCCCTGGGTGACCGGGAACGCCGACATCAGGTATGGCGCGACCTCGACCGGCCAGCTGCGCAGCGTCCGTCGGTCCGACAGCACCACCCGCCCCGGCGGCACCGCGACCATCGTCCCCACCCGAGCCCCGTCCACGACAGGCACCTTACGCGGCGACGCCGCGCCGCGCCGCCCTCACGGCCCCGGCCGGGGCACCGGTCACAGCGTGCCGTGCGACCCGCCGTGCCGATCGGGAGAGCCGGTCCGCCCGGTCCACCCGGTCCGCCCGTCCTGCCCGTCCCGTCCGGGACGCAGCCGGTCGATCTCGGCGAGCACATGGGCCACGTGCGGCCGCACCCGCCCCCGCAGTTCCTCGCTCCAGCTCTCCTCGTCGTAACGGCAGTTCAGGTAGAGATCGCGGGCGTGCCGCAGGACCGGGCGGTGCTCGGGGGGAAGTTGGGCCAGCGCCCAGCCGGCCGCGCCGTCCTTGGACCGCACCCGGCCCGTGGCGAGCGTGGTCCACACACGGGCGAGGGTCAGCAGGACGTTGCGGACGTCGTCCTCCAGGTCCTCGACCAGGCCGGGTACCCCGGCCAGGCTCGCCCGTACGACGTCGGCGTGCGGGACGGCGTCGAGGACCTCGGCCGGTCCCGGACCGGTGAGGGGACGGTCACCGGCCAGCGCCATGCCGACCGTCAGCGCCAGGTCCGGCATGGCCTCCGGCCGGGGAACCCGCCCGGCCTCGTACGCGGCGCGCAGCCACTCGCCGTAGAGGAAGTCAACGACCGGCGGGTACCGCCACGGCCGGACCTCGGACCGGACGACCACCGTGAGCTCCACCGGGCGCGCCCGGTTCCGGGAGCCGGAGATCCCCAGCAGCCCGCCGAGCAGGGCCCGTCGCCGGCGTTCGTCCATCGACCTGCGGGAGACGACCAGCACGTCGACGTCGCTGGCCGGTCGCAGACCGCCGAGCACGGACGACCCGTGCAGGTAGGCCCCGACCATGTCCGGGCCCAGCACACCGTCCGTCAGCCGCACGATCTCCCGCACCAGATCCACTGCGCCAGCATCCTCCGTCGTCCCCGTGGCCGCACGCGATTTCCCACCGGCTTCCGCCGCCGCCCGTGCGGACCGCTGCCCTCACTTCGCCGTCGCCGTCGGGGTCCTGTCCCGGGGGCCGGTCCCGGCCCGGCCGGGACCCACGCACCCACGCGAGCGGCGTCAGACGCTCAGCTCCACCGACAGATGCCCCGACAGCGCGCCCAGGAAGTCCACCGCGTCGAAGATCTCGCCGGCGGAGGCGACACCCGTCGTGCGGACGCGGCCGGACAGGACGCGGTCCAGGGCCTCCACCACGAGAGGCGCCGTCACCGCGTAGATGTCCTGTCCCTGCGCCACGGCGCGGCGCTCGGCCCCGCCACGGCGCACCACGGCGTCGACGAGGAAGGTCTGGTCCGAGCGTCCCCGTCCGTCGGCCGGGGAGGCCACCGGCGCGGGCGTGTCGGGGGAGGCGATGTCCTCAGCGGCCCGCACGGTCATGTACGTACGGACGTCGGGGACGTCGAGGTGGCTCGGCACCGTGACGATGTCGGCCATCGAGAACTCGCCGATCACCTCCCGCGGCCCCATCGGCTCCGGGAACTGCCAGGTGAGCCGCGGAGAGGCGTCGTCCCGGTACTCCAGGCGGCCCGCGGCGTAGCGGACCCGGCGGCCGCCCCGACGGCGGCGGGAGACCGCCCCGGCCTCGCGGGTGCCGGCGGTCGGGTGCCAGCTGTCGAGGCCGTACGCGATGTGGACCTCGTCCGCGGAGGCCCAGTCACCGAGGGCGGCGGTCACCAGCAGGTCGCCGAGACCGCCGTAGAACGCCATGGCGGGGACCACCACCGCGCCGGCCGCCCGGGCGCGCTCTTCGAAACGGTCGAAGGTGTCGGCGTTGGCCTCGATCTCGGCGGCCACGTCGAGGTACGGGACGCCCGCACGCAGCGCCGCCTCGACGACGGGCCCGGCCGTGTCGGCGAACGGGCCGGCGCAGTTGATCACGGCGGCGGTCCCGGCCAGGGCGCGATCCAGGGCGGCCGGATCGTCGACGGCGGCGGGTCGCGCCTCCAGCCCGCCCTCGGCGACGGCGAGCGCCTTGAGTCGCTCGGCGTTCCGCCCGCTGAGCACCGGGACGAACCCGCGGGCCAGCAGTTCGGCCACCACGAACCGGCCGGTGTGCCCGTACGCCCCGAACACCGCAACCTCACGCATGTGTCTCTCCTCCGTAGCTTCGTGTGCCTGCGGCAGTCATCCTGCGGCAGCGGATCATCGGAACGTGAGTGTCCCGAACGACACGACCCGTACACTTCCGGACATGGACCGGACCGTGGCGGTGGCCGTCACCGACGGCATGCTCAACTTCGAACTCGCTCTGGCCCTCGAGGTGTTCGGCAGCGCGCCGGCCGCCGTCGACGGCCCCTGGTACGAGGTCACCGTCTGCGGCCCGCGGCCGGTCGGCAGCGGCCGCTTCCTGCTCGCACCGGATCACGGCCTCGACCGGCTGCCGGACGCCGGCACCGTGATCGTGCCGGGCTGGGCCGACATCGACCGGCCTCCGCCGCACGACCTGGTGGACGCGGTGCGCGCGGCCCACGAGGCGGGCGCCCGCGTGGTGTCCCTCTGCACCGGCGCGTTCGTGCTGGCGGCGGCCGGGCTGCTGGACGGCCGGCGCGCCACCACGCACTGGGCCCACACCGAGGAGCTGAAGTCCCGCCACCCGCTGGTCGAGGTCGACCCGGACGTGCTGTACGTGGACCACGGCAGCGTGCTGACCTCCGCCGGGAAGGCCGCCGCGATGGACCTGTGCCTGCACCTGGTGCGCCAGGACCGGGGCTCCGGGGTCGCCAACGCGGTCGCCCGCCGGCTGGTCGTGCCACCCCACCGCGACGGGGGCCAGGCCCAGTTCGTCACCACGCCGGTGCCCGCCCCCGAGAACCACCCCCTCGCCGACCTCCTGCCGTGGGCGCTCGAACGGCTGGACCAGCCGCTGACCGTGGAGGACCTGGCCCGGCGCGCCGGGATGAGCTCGCGCCACCTCACCCGTCACTTCCGGGCGGTCAGCGGCACCACCCCGCTGAGGTGGCTGCTCACCCAGCGCGTCCGCCACGCCCAGGAACTCCTGGAGACCACCGCCGACAGCGTCGACTCGATCGCGGCGGCCACCGGCATGGGTACGGCCACCACCCTGCGCCGGCACTTCCACCGCACGGTGGGCGTGCCCCCGGACACCTACCGGCGCACCTTCCGCGCGGCAGGCCACTGACCCCGGCCCGACCCGCGCATCGAGGAGGCCGACCCGCCCCTCACGCGGCCGACCCGCCCCTCACGCGGGTGACCGAGCCCTGACGGGGCCCGCCGCTCCCGCTCCGCACCGCAGCCCGTCCCGTCCCGGAGAACCGAGGCCGAGCCCCCTCGCGGGCGCCTCAGGCGGACGCCCGCTCCTGCCACGCGGTGTCCTCGGCGCACGCCGCCGCCAGCTCGTCCAGGGACACGTCCAGCGCTGCCGCCAGCGCCGCCACGGTGAAGAAGGCCGGGGTCGGGGCCCTGCCCGTCTCGATCTTGCGGAGCGTCTCCGCCGAGACGCCCGCCGCCGCGGCCACGTCCGCCATGCTCCGCCCGCCACGCGCCCGACGCAGCAGCGCGCCGAACCGTTCGCCGCGTTCCCGTTCCCACGCCGTCAGAGGAGTTCGCACCATGACCGTGATACTAATACCGGTATAAGTATTGGGTCACGTCGTGGTGGGGAGTCACAGCACATGGTGGAGATCAAGAGCGATGCCGCGCTTCAGGCGATGCGGGAGGCGGGGCGCGTGGTGGCGCGGGCGCTGGCCGCGGCCCGCGACGCGGCCGGTGTCGGCGTGTCCTTGAAGGAACTCGACGAAGCGGCCCGGTCCGTCCTGGACGACGCGGGGGCCACCTCGCCGTTCCTCGGCTACCGGCCCTCCTTCGCGCCGACGCCCTTCCCGGCGGTGATCTGCACCTCGGTCAACGACGCCGTGGTCCACGGCATCCCGACCGCCTACCGCCTCCGGGACGGGGACCTGGTCAGCGTCGACTGCGGCGCCCGGCTCGAAGGATGGACCGGTGACGCGGCCATCACCTTCACCGTCGGAACACCGCGCCCAGCCGACCTGGACCTGATCGACGCCACCCGGCGGGCCCTCGACGCCGGTATCGCCGCGGCCCGGGCCGGAGCCCGCATGGGCGACATCTCCCACGCCATCGGGGCCGTCGCCGGCCGGGCCCGGTGCGGCATGCCCGCCGACTTCGGCGGCCACGGCATCGGCCGCAGCATGCACGAAGACCCTCACGTCCCCAACCGGGGCCGCCCCGGCCGCGGTTACCGGCTCCGCCACGGCCTGGTCCTCGCCATCGAGCCCATGCTGATGGCCGGCGGGAGCGACCACTACCGCACTGACGCCGACGGCTGGACCCTGCGCACGACCGACGGGAGCCGGGCGGCGCACATCGAGCACACGGTCGCCATCACGGACCAGGGTCCGCGCATCCTTACGCTGCCCTGACTTCCGGCGCTCCAGTGCTCCGGCGCTCCAGCGCACCGGCAGCACTTCGCGCCCCAGCGGCCCCGACCGGTTTCGCCGACCAGTCCGAAACTGTCGGACACCTTCGAATCGGTTTCCCTCCGGAAACTGGGCGAGCCGTGGCCACATCCAGCGCTGCACGCGTTGACAAAGGTGTGACCTGCGGAGATGAAACCCAGTCAATCCGCCACGGCAGACACATGTTTCGTAACGGTGGTCGAAACTATTGACATGCCACACGCCTGTCACCACACTCACGTCACGTTCTCCGACAGGCCGCCAGCCGGCACGCGGCCGTCCGGTTCCCCCGCAAGGCTTCAGCAGGAGGAAACATGTACGGCGACAGCACCTCCGCCCGCGGCCTGAGCCGCAGGGGTTTCGTCGGGGGAACCGGTGCCCTGGTCGCCGCCACGTCCGGGCTGCTGCTGCCCGGCACGGCCCACGCCGACACGACCGTCACGGCCAATCGGACCGGCACCGACAACGGGTACTCCTACTCGTTCTGGACCGACGCCCCCAACACCGTCTCCATGACCCTCCAGAGGGGCGGCGCCTACAGCACGTCGTGGCGGAACACCGGCAACTTCGTCGCCGGCAAGGGCTGGAGCAACGGCAGCCGCAGGACGGTCGGCTACTCGGGCAGCTTCGCGCCGTCCGGCAACGCCTACCTGTGCCTCTACGGCTGGACGGCGGACCCGCTGGTCGAGTACTACGTCGTCGACAACTGGGGAACCTACCGGCCCACCGGCACCCACAGGGGCACGGTCACCAGTGACGGCGGTACCTACGACGTCTACCAGACCACCCGGTACAACGCCCCCTCGGTGGAGGGCACCAGGACGTTCAGCCAGTACTGGAGCGTCCGTCAGCAGAAGCGGACCGGCGGCACCATCACGACCGGCAACCACTTCGACGCCTGGTCCCGTCTCGGTATGCGTCTGGGCAGCTTCGACCATTACATGATCATGGCGACCGAGGGCTACCAGAGTTCCGGCAGCTCCAGCATCAGCGTCGGCTGAACCACGCCGGACGCCGCCGGCAGGCCGCGCCGCGCCTCGGGGCAACCGCGGGAGGCGCACACTCGAGCATTCGCATGCGCAGACACCTCGAGCACGCGGCAGGCCCCGGCGCACCCTGACGCCAAGGCCGCGAGTGCGCCCCCTTGGTTCCTCGGCCCCGCGGCCCCACCAGCCGGAAAGCCCTGCCCGGGGTGTCCCGTTCCGCCCATCACCCGGGCAGGGGCGCGAAATCGCACCACTCGGGGCGATTGCGGTGAGCCCGCGCACGGGCGTCACACCACCTGATGGTGAGGCCATATCAACCCCGTCGCCCGAAGGTGTTCTTGTTCTGGCATTACGGTCGAAGCGACGCGCGTCGTTTCCTAGCGTGAATGGCATATGCACGGACCTCCCTGCGCACCGGGCCAGTCCGACGGGCCGTGCGCAAGGAAGCTCCATGGACACTTTCCGCACGGTCCGCAGTTTCCCGCCGGCCGTCCGGTTCCTGCTGGTGAACCAACTCGGAATCGACATCGGCACGTTTCTGCTGTTCCCCTTCCTCGCCGGCCACCTGACCGGCGACCTCGACATGTCCTCGGCCACCGTCGGTGTGGTCCTGGCCACCATCCAGCTGAGCCACCAGGGCCTGGTCGTCGTCGGAGGCACGGCGTCCGACCGGTTCGGCGGGCACCGCGTCATCCCGATCGGATGCCTGATGCGCCTGTCGGGGTTCGCCTTGTTCGCCCTCGTGGACGGCGTCCGCGCCGTACTCGTCGCATCCGTCCTCACCGGCGTCGCCGGGGCGCTGCTCTACCCGGCGATGCGGGCCTGCGCCGCCCAGGCTGCGCCGCCGGACCGCCGCGCCGAGGTGTTCGCGATGCTCAACGTCTTCACCGCGACCGGCGGCCTCATGGGCCTGGCCGTGGGCAGCGTGCTCTGCATGATCGACTTCCGGGCGACCGCGGTCACGGCGGCCGCGGTGCTGATGGTGATGACGATGATCCAGCTCTTCGCCCTCCCCGCCCTGGCCACCCTGGACTGGGCCAACCGCCGCTGCCACAGCCGATCCGCCGTGCACGGCTGGCTCTTCATCCTGCGGGACAGGAACTTCCTGGCCTTCTCCCTCACCATGACCGCCCTCACGGCCCTGGAGAACCAGATCTACCTGCTCTTCGTCAGCGCCTCCCAACAGGTGTCCGGTCAGCTCGCGGCCGCGGCCGTCATGCCCATGGTCGGCGCGGTGGCGAGCCTGGCCCTGCAACTGCGGGTGACCCGCCTGGTCCGGGCCAGAGGCGGGCCCGCCGCCTGGATCGCCCCGGGCCTGGCCCTGATGGGCCTCGCCTTCGTACCCCCGCTCCTGACGGTGTCCTCCGGCCATCCGGCAACGGGCGGCCGGACGGACACCGTGCTGCTTCTGGTCCCACTGGCGGTCGGCGCCTTCCTGCTGGCCCTCGGTCAGATGGCCGCCCAACCGTCGTACCTCGAGCTGGTCACCCGCCATTCGGTCGGTGGCCTGGTCGGAACATACTTCGGCTTCTTCTACGTCATCTCCGGCATCGCCGCGTCCGCCTGCACCAGCGCGGTGGGCTGGGCCATGGACGTCGGCGAACGCACCGGCCGGCTGTGGCTCCCCTGGTCGTGCTGCGCGGTCCTCGGTCTCATCTCCGCGGCGGGCGTCATCTGGATCCGCCACCTCGGCAGACTCCCTGGCGAGAACGACAACCCGGCACCGCGCAAGGAGCGCACCCGCGCGGGCGTACCACCCCCACGGCGAAGGCAGGGCAAGCGGGAGCACGCCAAGAGGCGAACGGGTTCTTCGCAGCGGGCCCGCAGGTGATGCCCACCGCTCGCGTGCGACCCTCGTCCGGCCGACCGGCCGCAACCGCAACCCCTGGGCGAGCCACCGACTTACGCTGCCCAGGGGAAGAACACGTGACGGCCCGGCCCGCACTCCGTGGGACCCGGGATTTCGGCGTAGGGCAGACGGCAATAGGGTGGGCCGATGCCTTCGATCAAGAAATTCCAGGTCACTTTCGACTGCGCGGAACCCGAACGCCTGGCTCGTTTCTGGTGCGAGGTGCTGGGGTACGTCGTACCGCCGCCGCCGGAGGGGTTCGCCGACCGGGACGACTTCAAGGCCTCGCAGCCACCCGAGCAGCAGGACTCCTGGTTCGCCTGCGTCGACCCCTCGGGCGTGGGCCCGCGGTTGTACTTCCAGCGTGTCCCGGAGGGGAAGGCCGTCAAGAACCGGGTGCACCTCGACGTGCGGGTCGGCACCGGACTCGTGGGCGCCGAACGCCTCGCCGCACTCGAGGCCGAACGCGCACGGCTGGTCCCGCTCGGCGCGGTGCACGTGCGCACGCTGTACGACGGCCATGACGCGTGCATCCCGATGCTGGACATCGAGGGCAACGAGTTCTGCATCGACTGAGGGCCGCGTCGGCCCTCCCGCCGGACGCGAGGACCCTGGCTGCTCCACAGGAAACGCTCACGCGGAACGGGAGCCCGCCCCCGGGGATCAGCGGTGATCCTGGGTGTACTGAGCCGCATACCAGCTGGAGTCGATGGCGGGGTTGCGGAGGGTACCCCAGAACCGCTCGTCGGGTATCGACGGCAGTGGCGGGTCACCCAGGTCCGCGTGCAGATCTGCACGCCAGTCGACGGTGAGGCGGCTACGGATCCCCGCGACCTCGTACACGGACCTGTGGGGCGAGCCCCAGATCCCCTGGACCATCTTCTCCGCGGCCCACTTGCGATGGTGGTCCCGGTGGGCGTCCGCCTCCACCAGTACCTTGCGCAGTCGCAGGGCCAGCGGGCCGGTCCGGTCCGGCCGCGGCGGAGCTTCGCCGCGCTCCCACGCGTCCAGGGCCGACTCGACCTCCGGGTACTTGGCCAGCCCCGTCTCGACGGCCAGTCTGCGCAGCTGCCTCCGCGCGGCCTCTGCCACCTGCTCACGCGGCAGGACCGCGAGCAGCGCACCGAGTTCCTCCAGCCCGTCCAGGTGGCTCGCGTGGAGGAGGTCGGTGGGGCTGCAGGAAAGGTCCAGCTCCGGCAGCTGCTCGTCGGGTGCGGGAAGGGGGTCGCCGGCATCGCCCCACTCCGGGCGGGCAGGGCTCGCCCACTCCCAGAAGAGCCGGCCGTTGAACGTGACGGCGCCCCCGTCCGGGCCGCGCTCAAGCTGGTCGGCCAGCCCCGCCAGATACTCACCCAGAGAGTCGGCGTGCCCGAAGCTGGTGCCGGTCTCGTCGAAGAACCGTCCGACTGCACCGAACGAGTCCCGCCCAGGACGGCAGTCGATCATGAGACCGTCGGACGTCGCCCCGTAGGAGCCGAACTTCACGTAGCCGTGGTGCCAGTAGGACTCGCTCTCCTCCTCGTCAAGGTCGTCGGCGACGCAGCGCATGAACCTGGTGTCCTCGAGGATCCCGGGCACTCCGAGCAGCCGGTCGTGCGTGCTGAACAGGAAGGCCTCCGCCCCCTCCACCGCCCCGTCGTGCCGGAGCAGCGAGGCGATCAGGTCGGGAGGGAAGGTGACACCCAGTTCCTCCTGCGCCGCTGCGATCTCCTCATGCCCCGCGGGCTGCCCGAGCGTCGCGAAGGTGCGGGGGGCGTGCTCGCGCAGCCACCCGTCTATACGGTTCCACGCATCCTGGACCAGGTCCTCCGTCATGGGGTCGACCCTAAGGACAGACACTGACAGCTGGGTCACCGCCCACCAGCCCTGCCCGTCGGATCAAGTGCGCACTCGCCACCGCGGAGCGCCCACCGCGGTCACGGAGCCGCCCGGGCGGCGGGAACTGCGTCGCCTGTGAGTCAGCGGTGCCGGTATCGTCCGCCTCCTCGCCCCGGCCTTACCGGCGGCCTTCGTACAGAGAGCGATGCACATGACCAGCAGGCAGGCAACGACGACCCTGTGGCGCCCCACCGGCCCCAAGGAGCTGGACCTGGTGCGGGAGCTGAACTGGCGTGCGTGGCCGCCCCGGCTGCCCGAGCAGCCGATCTTCTACCCGGTCCTGAACGAGGACTACGCGATCAGGATCGCCCGGGACTGGAACGTGAAGCACGACGGCGCCGGCTTCGTCACTCGATTCGAGGTCGAGTCGGAGTTCTTGAGCCGCTATCCGGTCCAGCAGGCCGGCGGGCGGACGATCCTCGAACTCTGGGTTCCGGCCGAGGAGCTGGACGACTTCAACGCCCACATCGTCGGCGAGATCCAAGTGGTCCACGAGTTCCGCTGAGGCGGGGAGGGAGGCGGGGAGGGAGGCTGGGGGCCCGCAGGACCGGTGGAAGACACCTCCTGTCGTTGCCCGGTCCAGCAGGTGGCCGACACCTTGCTACCCGTCACCACCGGGGCGTACGGCCGACGGGCGGAGCACAGCGTCCAGGTCTTCCAGCGGGGCGTCGCCGGCGCCGCGTCCGGCGAGCGCCTCGGCCTGGTCGTGGGCCTCGACGGCGTACACACCGCGCAGCAGGACGGCCAGGGGTGCCGGGTCGGTCACCGGGGCGGCAGAGCCGGCGGTGCGCTCGGCGAGGATCGCGACCGCCTCGGGCGTCCCGGCCTCCTTCAGGCTGTGCAGCAGGTGGCCGACTCCCCGTTGGTCGTGCGGAGGGGCGCGCAGAGCGGCGCGGCGGGCCAGTTCGACGGCCTGGTCCTGGGCGGCGACCCTGTGCATGCCCTCCAGCAGTTCGCCCACGGCCTCCGGACGGTCCAGCGGGGCCAGTGCGGCAGCGCGGCGGGCGAGGGCGTGGGCCTGGCCGGCCGCACCGGCGTCGTTCAGGTGGCGGATCAGGGACCCGGCGTCCTCGGGGTCGTCGAGAGGGGTCGTCGAGGCGACACGCTCGGCGAGACCGGCCGGCGCTTCGCGGGCTCCGACTTCGCCCAGAACTTCCAGCAGGACGCCTGCCTTTCGCACGTCGTGCAGGGGTGCATGCGCGGCGCAGCGCCACCGGGCCGGGGTGGCCGTCGCGGCGCCACTCGTAAGATCAATTACGAGACACGGCCTGCACCCGGCAGGCATCGACGGGACCACGGTGGCACCCGACCGGCATTCGCCGGGCCAGGGCTGCCGGGTCGGTGGACCTTGGCGCGGTCCCCCCAACGCCTTCTACACTGCGCGCGTGATCAATGACCTTCCTGCGGGACTGACGGCCCGACACCCTGATGCCGCCGATCACCTGCGGGTGCTGGCCGTGCTGGACAGGTGGTGGGGAGGCCTCAAGGGCGAGGCAGGGGCGATCGAGCGCGCGCTGCTGCTTCCCCGCCTGTACTTCCAGCACTTCACCACCACCAGCTTCCTCGTCGAGCGCTCCGACGGGGAGCTCAGCGCGTTCCTCGTCGGCTTCATGTCACAGTCCGAGCCGGACGTCGCCTATGTGCATTTCGTCGGCGTCGACCCGGCCCTGCACGGGCAAGGGCTCGGGCGCGCCCTCTACCGTGCCTTCTTCGCGCTCGTGAGGGCGCACGGCCGCCGGTACGTGCACTGCATCACCAGCCCGGAGAACACCGCCTCGCAGGCATTCCACACCCGGCTCGGGTTCATGGCCGCACCCACCCGGCCGGACTACGACGGCCCCGGACTCGACCGTGTGGCCTTCACCGTCGACCTGGGCCGGTCCCCGACCCGCTCCGCGCGTCGGCTCCGGGTGCTGGACGAGGTCCTGGCCGTCGAACACCACCCCGGGCTACGCGAACCGCGCGACGACGACTGGCTTGCCCTGGTGCGAGCGCCGGAGGGCCTGACGGTGATCCGTGCCGCGGGCAGCTCGACATCTTCGACCGATCGCTGGATCGCGCTGTATGACGCCGATCCGAACCACGGACTCGACGAGCCGGGTCTGCTGGCCGCCGTCCTCACGCCGTTGGCCCGCGCCGCGATTCCGGTGTTCAGCGCCTCGACCTACCACGCGGACCTGGTACTTGTCCCCGAACAGCGCCAGGACCAGGCGCTGGCCGCGCTGCGCTCGGCCGGATACGAGATCAGCTGACTCGGGAGCCTGCTCGCCCGTCGCTGAGCTCGGCGGGTCCGGAAGGCGGCGCGGTCGTCGGACCGTTGCCGACCGGGCCCGCGAACGCCTCCGGCTCACTTCGCGCATCCTCTTCCGGCCCGGGTCGCCCGATCGGTTCATCCTGACGTCAGCAATCGCGGACGGGCTCAAGGAATTCCAGCCGGTTGCCCAGCTTGTCGAACGCGTGGAAGCGGGTGTGGCCAGGGAAGTTGTCGTCCCAGGTGACGTCGACTCCGTTGTCCTCCAGGCGCTTGGCGAGCGCGTGGATCGAGGTCACAAGGATGCCTGGATGCGCCTTCCTGCTCGGGCGGAAGTCCTCTTCGACGCCCAGATGCACCTCCAAGCCACCGCCCCGGAACCAGCACCCTCCGCGAGCTGACAGCACAGGCGGCTTCTCGAGCTCCGTCATGCCGAGGACGCCCACCCAGAACTCGCGGCAGCGGTCCTCCGCACCTGGGGGGATCGCGAGCTGCACGTGGTGCAGGGCACCGAAGGCGTATCCGAACGTTTCCTGGGCCACATCTTCTCCCCACTAGGTATCTTGATGTCAAGATAGTGAGGTCCGAGCGGTTGTGGCAAGGGCAGAGCCTGATCGGGGCCGCGAGCCGGATGGACCAGGACGGCGGCTGGGGCCGCGCCTACGAGACCGGCCTCGACGACCCCAACACCGCGTCCGGCGCCCACTCCGACTACGTCCACGTCACGTTCCGCCGGTGAGCCCATACCCTCAGGGCTGCGTAAGCCTCAGGAACAGCGCCGGCATCTCGGTGCCCCGCCGGTCACAGGACCCGAGTCGGCGACCCCCTCGAACAGGTCGCGCAGTCCTGGAGCGGCCGACCTGTACACGGTGTACCGGTCGTAGTAGCGCCGGGCCCGGATGGTCTTGCCGTCGTCGGACAGCACGTTCCTCGCAGTCTGTGGATAGGCCACCTTCTGCCCCTTGATCGTGGCCTCGTTCCACTGCCCGATCATCATCACCGCACCGGCGCCCACCACCTCGGTCCTCGTGTACCGCAGGTCAGGGACGAGCCGCAGCGACCCGACGATCGAGTTGCCGATCGTGGTGTGCCCCCTCCGCGGCGCACCACCGGCCTCCCGGAGGGTCGCCTCCTCGTCGAACATGTCCGGACAGGCACGCACCCATGGGTGGTTGCACTCGCCCGGGGCCGGCAATGTCCCGGTCGGCGTCTCACCGAAGGCGATCTGCCGCTTGATGAACGCGCATGCGTTCGGGGTGATCAGGCCTTCCAACCTCTCGACCTTCTTCCGGTCACCCTGCCCGCTGACGCGCGGAGTATCGATTACCTGAGGGGTAATCGACCCTCTCCGCACGGCCTGGCACGGTTGCGCTGCAGGGCCTGACCAGCTCACACGGCCAGGACCCACGCCTCGACGAGCGCACTTCAGCGCGCACACCACCACACCGGAGGACGATCAACCATGACCGCGACCCTCATCACCGCCCTCGGGCGCAGCAATCAGCCCGTCACCCTGCTCCGCCGCTTCCTCGCCCTCGACGCCGTCATCACCACCGCCAACGGCCTGGCCTACCTTGCCGCGTCCGGCCCCCTCGGGCGGCTGCTCGGGGTCGACTCCGGGCTGCTGCTCGGGCTCGGGGCGTTCCTGGTGCTGTTCGGCGCCGGCGTGGGCTCCCTGGCGGTGCGGAGACTGCCTCCTGTCCTCGCCGTGAAGTGGGTGATCGAGTCCAACCTCGCCTGGGCGGTGGCGAGCCTCGTCGCACTGTTCGCCTGGTTCGACGCCAGCGCCGCCGGCACTGTGTGGATCCCGGCGCAGGCCCTCACCGTCTTCGGATTCGCCGTGCTCCAGCACATGGCGCTGCGCGCTGTCGAAGGCTGAGGGGCTACGCCGTCAGCGGCTGCGGCGGCCCAGGTAGGCGACCGTCTCCGCGTCGGCCGGGAGGAACGTCTCGATGGCCAGCTCGGAGACGGTCACGTCCATGGGGGTGTTGAAGGTGCTGATGGAGGAGACGAAGGACAGCACCCGCCCGTCGTGCTCGACCTGGAGGGGCAGCGCGAAGTACGGATGCGTCGAACCTTCGTCCTGCGGCTGCCCGACGCCGTTCCCGGCCGCCCGACTGGCCTGATCCGCGGTCACCGGCGCGGCCACCGGATAGGCGGCCACCTCCTCGTACAGGGCGCGCAGTGCATCCGAGCGCAGGTGCCCGATCTGACGCTCCATCTGGGACAGCAGGTGACCGCGCCACTCCGCCAGGTTGCGGATCTTGGACGCCATGCCCTGCGGATGCAGGGTGAGCCGCATGGCGTTCAGCGGGGGAGTGAGCAGATCCTCCGGCACACCCTCCAGCAGCATCAGGATCCCCTGGTTGGCGGCCACCACGTTGTAGCAGCCGTCGACGACGATCGCCGGATAGGGCTCATAGCCGCGCAGCAGCCGCTCGATGCCTTCCCGCAGCGCGCCCATCGCCGGGTCCTCCAGGGACGTCTCCGAGTAGTGCGGCGCGTAACCGGCCGCCAGGAGAAGCGCGTTGCGATCCCGTACGGGTATCTCGAGGTGCTCGGCGAGTCTGAGGATCATCGGTTCGCTCGGGCGGGAGCGCCCCGTCTCGATGAAGCTGATGTGACGGGCCGAGGAGTCGGCGCGCAGCGCCAGTTCCAGCTGGCTGAGCCGACGCCGCTCGCGCCAACCGCGCAACAGCGTTCCCACACCCTTGTCGAGGGAGGCAGTCGTCATGTGATGACCGTATCGCGGTCCCCCGTCACGGAAGGACGAGCGCGACGCCGCCCGCATCGCCGCGGCACTCGGCCGCCGAGCGAGGGCGGCGAAGGCGGCGCCGATGATGCCGATACGGTGCTGTGAGATCAACAGAGCCAGGGCCTCCTTCGCGTTGTGCTCGGCGATTCCCTGCATCAACGTGCGGTGCGGGAAGTCGCCATCGAGCAGGCGAAGGGGGCCGGCCACCAGTGAGAGACGCATCGCGAGCATGGAGAGGTGGTGCGAAGAGGGTCAGGACTGATGCCGGCCGGTAGAGGCCACCAGCCGTGCCCGGGCCGCGGCTCTCACCTCCGTCGTCTCCATCGGATCGTCGCGCAGTACGGCGATCCGTTGCAGGGTCTCCGGGCTCCTGGGTGCCGAGGTGATCCCCAGCAGTCGCGTCTTCTCCTCGCAGTCCCAGAGGCATTCGGCGTACACGAACTCCAGGCCGTCCGGGTCGATGGTGGCGAGTGCCTCCAGGTACGCGGTGCGCTCGTACGAGTGTGGCGTGTGCAGCCAGAAGCGCCGCAGGTAGGGCACCGCCCCGGCCGCGTCAGGGCCGAACCGGGCCAGACGCCGAGCTGTTCGGTCGGGACCGCACCAGGCCCGCGCCGTCCACTGTTCGGCGAGTTCGTTCACCAGTCCCGGCAACGCCTCGGGGCCGGCATGATCGGCCAGGACATCCGCACCCAGCTGGGCCAGCCAGGCGCGGGCATCCTGTGCCCAGCTACGCGCCGCCGGTACGGCGAGGACTCCCAGGCGCTCAACAACCGGGGTGAGCATGGGCAAGGGCCGGCGGCCGTCCGACGTGCCCAACGAAGGGATCAGCGGGATCAGCCCTTCAGCAGGTTCTCGCCCCTTCAACGCACACAGCGCGTCGACCTTCGTGACCGTTCCCGTACCGGTGTCGGCGAGCAGAGCGAGGAGTTCCGCGGTGCTGAGCCCGGCAAGTGACGGCCGCGGTACGGACGGACGGCTCTGGACCTCCATACCGAAGCGCGTCCACGGCTCGGAGAGCCACGGAAGCTCCGCTTCCGCGCCGATCCGTGCGCGTGCGACGTCGCCGAGGTCCTCCCACCAGTCCGCCGGCCAGCCAATGGACATCGACTCCAGTACACGGCCCCAGTGCTCGCCTTCGCGGACATACGCCCGAAGCCCTTCCCTGGCTTCGTCCGATCCGGCGAGAGCCAGCAGTTCCAGTACTTCGCAGGCCCGCAGGCAAGCCTCCTCGTCCCCCGCCAGCCGGTCAACGACCGGCGTGGGGGACAGATCCAGGTCATGGAGCAGGCGTGCCAGATACAGAGAGCGTTCGTCGGTCTGGTCCCACCGCCAGTCACGGCGGATTCCGTCGTACACGAACGCGGCAGATCCCCGCGGGTCCTGGAGCGCTCGAGCCGCGCCCAGGCCGCGCCCCCGTTGCAGTAGACCCTCGACGGAATCAGGGAGGGCGTATGACGTCGCGTACTCATCGCTCATCACCCGGCACCCTGCCCGACCCGGGCACCGATCCGCCACGCGATTTCGACCGGGTCCCACCGGAGGTGACCTCCTGGTCGAACGCGCCCGGCCCGTGACCGAGGCAGGGCGCTGTCCAAGCCCGGGTTCTGGCTCAGGTTCTGTGGAGTGGTCATGATGAGTGAGCGATCCGCTGCCTGATCGGATGAGCTCGGAGCTGGGGTGAGGTGAGTCCCAGGGCCCGGTTGTCCTGTCCGGCAGCCATGTGGTTGAGCCATCGTTCGTACCAGGAGAGAAAGTCCGGGGCCGAGGAGACGTTCGGGCCCCAGAAGCCGTCTGCGTTGCCGATGAGCATGCGCCCGGTGAGAGGGCCGGTCATGCCCAGGAGGACGAGATCGCTGCAGCCGCGTTCGATGATGTGCAGAAACAGGTCACCACGGCGGGTGGGGCGATAGGCCCGGCTGAATCCTCTCGAGCCCGTGCTTGCGTCTCCGGAGTTCATCGTGAAGAGCGTGCAGTCCTGCAACGGAATCAGTCCGTAGCACGGAGACGCACCACTGCCGCCCATGTCGGTGAGGAAGTCTCGATAGGGCTGTGGGAGTTCCACGTCGTGCTCGGCCTGAAAGGCGTCTGCCTGACCTTCGGTGAGGCGGGGACCGAGACGAAATTCGTGCCGCTCCTCACCGAAGGAGTGGCTTCGGCCGGGCGCGTAGGGGATGCGTGCCAGCTTGCGCCGCAACCGCGGGATGCGGGAGTCCATGCGGGCTCTTCTCTCGTGTCGCCCGCAACCTATCGCACGGCACCGGAGCTCACCTGCGAGCAGGACTCGCTTCCTCGGAAGCCGTCCTCTTTCCGGTCGGGTCGGCGGACAGAGCCCTCCACGCAGTCGAGTGATCAGTTCGACCCGGAGCGTTTTCGCCGTGTATGGCCGATGGGTGGCTTCTTCAGGCTCAGGAAATGCACCGTTGGCCAGATGGAGGCGCTGGACATGCCCAAGCGGCATGTCGCCGTACTGGCAGACGTCGGGATTCCCGAAGAGGCGGCCCCTTTCCTGGCTTTCGACGATCCGCAGTTGCCTTGCCCACTGGAAGCCTGGGCCTTCTCCCATGTGCCGGTCGAGGACGCCGACCCGTCGTGGTGGCCGGATCGGACGGGTCGGACAACCCGGTGGTGCTGGATCGGGATCATGTCCGTGGGGTCCTCGTCCACTCCGGAAGGCCCCTCGCTGCCTTCACCGCCGCGGCCGGGCGGCGGCGCGTGTCACGAGGTGGTCCGCCAGCGGGGAGCGTCGAGGTCGGGTTGGCCGGGGCCGGCGAAGTTGAACGGCACCGCGAACTGCTCGGCCAGGGCGCGACCGACCTTCTCCGCTTCCTGCGCCTCCGGCCACGGCGGGACCGTGCCGTTGAACAGTCGCATGTCACTGCCGTGCCGGATCATGGCGAGCCGGTGCTCGGCGGGCGGATCGTCCGTGAGCGCCATCAGGTCCACGCACCAACCATCGGTGTCACCGTCCCACACCGCTTCGATGGCGACCGTCCGGCCGGGCAGAGCCTCGACCGTCTGCACCAGTGTCACCAGGTCCAGCGGAGGGGTCGGATAGCGCTCGAACCGCCGGCCCAGTTCCCGGTAACGCTCCGCGACCACGTCGAGTGTGTCGTACAGGCCTGGCCTGGACTCGGCCGGGAACGCCTCGCGGATACGGGCGACTGCCGCAAGCCGCTGGTCCTGCTGAATCATGCTGTCCACGGCGGAGCGCTCAGCGGCCGGCAGCGCGGCCCAGATCGGGGAGTCCATGTCCGTAGTCAAGCCGCCCCGACTCTGCGTCCACCGATCGGGGTCGCCGTTGCCGAGGACGAACCTGATCATGCCGTCCCCGGTGCCCGTAGAGTGTCCGGGTGATCACTCCCTCTGTCCCTGCGCGACCGGCCCTCAGGACGACTACGAGCATCCCGGGCCGCTGACATGGCGCCCACCGTGTACCGCGTCACCCCGTACGACCCTGCTGACCTCGACGCGGCGGCTCGGGGAGACAGCACCTTCGTCGCCCATGACTCGAGAGAACGCGTCGCCGCCGCGTGTGTGGCGGCCGTGGCCGGGTTCGCGCTCGATGCCGCCGTCCAGCACGTGACGATCGACAACCCCATGACCGAGGGGTTCTTCTCCTTCTCCGTCGTCGCGGGAAGAGGAGGACATGGGCTGAGCGGTCTCTTCCCCCATGACGGCGTCGGGTTCCACGACGGCGCGCGCGTCCCGCTCGCCACCGGTCTCGGGTTGCTGCGGGCGATGGTGCTGCGCGAGGGTGTCTGGTGCCGGCTGCGGGCGGACAACGGATTCTTCGTCCATGTCGGAGACCGGGACGACATCTACGTCGGCGTCGGCGTCGGCGTCGGCGTCGGCGTTGGCGGCGGCCGCGGCGGCCAGGACCAGGAGAACGCCGTGTCCCGCACCCGCCTTCTCGGGCTGTTCGCACACCGGGTCGCGGGCTCGCCCTACGACCCGGCCCTCGACAAGACCGACACCTCGCGGGCCGCGGACGAGGAGTTCTGGTCCGAGGTCCGTGCGCTGGTCGCGGACCGCGGCGGGGCCCTGCTGGAGGAGCGTCCGACCGGCAACGCCTACCGCTGGCACCGCCTGACCGCCGCTCACGAGGTCGAGGCTGTGCGTGAGCGTCTGACCCCGCGGGCGCGGCTGGCGGTATGGCCGGACCTCACCGACGACGTCGAGGCGATCCGCGCCGCCGTCGTGCGCGGGGAACGCCTGCAACTGCTCGTACGGCAGTATCCGGGCGGGGGGTTCCACAAGGAGTGTGTCGCCCAGCCGGACATGGGACGAGCCGATGTGCCGAACCCCCAGATCACGGACGGCCCGGGACACCGCGCTGCGTTGATTCCGCTGGAACGAGCTGATCGCCATCCCCTGCTCGCGGCCGTGCTGCCCGACGGGGACGGTGTTCTTCGGGCCCGCTGGCGCACCAATCGCAGCCGGGCCGAGGAGCGGCGGACGTTCCTCGGCTCGCTGCGAGTGGGCGAGGCCGTCACCGGCGTAGTCGCGACGGGTCTCCACGACATCGGGGTGTACGTGCACCTCGATGACGGCCTGGGCCGCTTCCTCGGCTTCCTCCGTGTTCCCGAGATGTCCTGGACCCGCTTCGACTCGGTGGACGACATCGCCCCGATCGGCCGGGAAATCCGTGCCGAGATCATCGGAGTCGATTTCGCACGGGAGCAGGTGAGCCTGTCCATGAAGGCGCTGCGGCCCGATCCCTGGCAGCACCGTGCCGATACCCACAGGGTCGGGGACACGGTCTCGGGGACGGTGACCGAGCTGGTGCCGATCGGCGCGTTCGTCCAGGTGGAGGAAGACGTCGTGGGCCTTGTCCACCTGAGCGAGTTGGCCGGTCACGCCGTCGAGTCCCCGCAGGAGGTGCTCGCGGTCGGCGACCAGGTCCGTGTGGTCGTCCTTGACGTGGACCGCCGGCGTCGCCGCATCAGCCTTTCCCTCAAGCGCGCCCAACCGGGATGAGCGTTGGCGCTGTAGCCGAGGTCCGGATCACAGGGCGTCGCCCCTGACGACCTCCGTTGTCGCCCCGCTGCTGTGTTGTCGGCTGCCGCCCGTAACCTCTGGCCATGCAGACAACTCTGATGATCTACGACGGCATCACCTCGGCCGACTCCGACGTCCCGCGTACCGGCGGCGTGCCGCTGGCTCCTGCGGGCTTCACCTGGCCGCTGTGCGGCTCCTGCTGCGGGGAGCCCCTGCAGTTCTTCGCCCATCTCCCCGTCGAGGACGGCGTCCTGTCGGTGTTCGTCTGCCAGAACGACCCTGGCGCATGCGAGAACTGGGACGCGTATTCCGGTGCGAACCGGGTCTACCTGTTTCCACGGGAGGAACTGCAGCCGGTGGCCGTGCCCGAGACCGGATTGACACTCCTGCCCGTCACCTCGGCCATCCGCACGCAGGTCGTCACTCCCGACCTCGAAGAGCACGACGATGACGACGATGTCGTCCCCGACCCGTACGACCTTGCCCGTTCGGGATGGAAGCTGGAACCCGGCGACCGCTTCGGCAAGCAACGCGAAGTGCTCGGATCGCTCGGAGGCAGCCCCTCCTACCTGGAGGACGACCGAGTGCCCGCATGTCCCTCCTGCACCGGCACGATGGACTTCGCGGCACATCTGGAGGAAGGGATCTCCGCGCAGACCGCGATGAACCTCGGCGGCCAGCTGGGCTACGTCTTCGTCTGCCGCGCTTGCCGCCAAGGCGCCTTTCTCACCGACTGAGCACACCAGTCGCTCTGGGCGCCGCGGTACGAATGGAGAACGTGAGGCTTCCGTCCGGTCGGTCATGTCCGGAGGCAGATGAGGTTGCTGCGACGGTGGCGGTGCGCAGGTGGGCGTCCGCGCGCTTGTCGTACCGCACGCTCAGCCCCTGCGATGCCACCACGCCAGCTCCGGGTCTGCCATCGGCTCGTGATGCGTTCGCCCGAGGAGCACCACGTCCAGGCGCTCCACCTGAACCCGGAGTTCGGCGGCGGCCCTTGGCGGAAGCATGCACAAAGCGACCTGCAGTGTGTCCCGGGCCCAGCCCTCACCGCAGCAAGGGCAGGTGAACTCAGCCTCCCACCGCCTCCAACGGCGTTCGGTGCCATGGACGCGCACGGACCACACGCTCAACGCCACCGCCACGACGCCCGGAGCCAGTCGCTCCCGTTCGAGCACACGCACGGCGGCATTCGCCGCCCCCGACAGCCCGGGGACATCGCGATACCGCACCCAGGGTCTTCCCCCGCCACGTACCCGCGGCCGGAGTGAGGATGGTGTTCTACGCGGCACGGCCCCTTCGCACGCAAGTCATGGACCGCATCCTCCCACACACGCTCCACGCTCGAGACCCGCGCATGGGCCGGACGGTCTACGAGGCCGACGAGAAGGAAATGCGCGAGGTCGTCGAACGGCTCGGCCCCCCGCAGAGGGCCTGAACCGCGTCCGGGTTCCCCCGGCTGCCGAGATCGTCCGGGCCGGAGCCGACCTCGTTCTGGCGGCTACTTCGGTGTCCGGTGTCGAACAGCCGGGGCCCCAGGCGGTCTGCGCCGACGCCCTGCCCAGCCTCCACGCCCTCGTCAACGGCCTTGAACGGACCCTGCCGCCGATCATGCCTCTTCGAGGAGTCGCTTCGTCCATTCGCGCTGCTCGGCGGTGTCCGGGACGGGGAGCCCACGAGCGCGTTCGATCAGGTTCCAGCAGAGGTCAGGGCCGGTCCCGCTGAGTATGAGGAGTGCGGCGGCGAGGAGGGACGCGCGTCCGATGCCGGCTCGGCAGTGGGTGACGACGTGCGCGCCTTCGCGGAGTTGTCCGGTGAGCGTGTTCAGTGTGGGAAGGATCGTGGCGAGATCGGGGACGGTGCGGTCGGGAATGGGGATGGCGACGAACCGCAGCCCGGCCGTGGCGGCCGCCTGTGGCTCCTCCGCGAGGCCGAGGTCGTCGAGCTCATGCCGGGTGAGTGCGCAGACCAGGATGTCGACGCCGGAGCGCTTCAGCGCGGTCATCTCGTCCTCGAGCCAGTCGCCGCCGCGAGGTCTGGCCATGGTGCTCACCCGTCCAGGGCCGGGGAAGTCGATGGTGAACAGAGTCGGTCGCATGTCAGGAGTGCTTTCGGTCGAGGGGGACAGGTGGTGATCGCACGGCCGGCGGCAGAAGCCGGCCCGGTTCGGCGCGCAGTTCGTTCGGTGTCGGGCCGGCCGGGGTGGCCACTTCGGCGAGGTGCTCGAGGAGACGGTCGAGTGCGCTGCGGCCGTCGTTGACGGCGGCGCGTGCGTACCTCGTCGGTGGGCGGAAATCCCCGCGAGCATGCGCCGCAGGTCGACCCTGGCTTCGACGAGTTGGCCTCTCGTCGACTCCTGGGGGTGTACGAGTCGCAGCGGGGCGCCCGCCATCCGGTGCCGGCATTGTTCGAAGAACGAGTAGGAGCACAGCCCGTGAGCGAGATGGTAGTACTGCCGTGGCTCGCCGGTGCCGGCGGCGCTGTGCGCCGCCGCCGCACTCGCCCCGGAAAGCACCGACGGTGCGGGCCGCCGTGACGAACGGCGCGGGCCGCGACCCACTGGCCCCCCGAATGCCTGCCTGGCGGAGCCGGCCGTGGCGCACACGAACGCCGACCGTGGCGAGGTGGTGCCCCGGGCGTGCGAGCCCCGGGGCACCACAGGAGGGGTCAGACGCCGAACGCGGCGGGGTACTGGATGGTTCCGGCGGGGACCGTGCGGGTGGTGTCGAGGGCCATGGCCATCATGGCCTCGTCCGGCACCTCGAAGGGTGCGCGGATGCCGAAGCGGGAGGCCGGTGTGAAGCCGAACCGCGGGTAGTAGTCGGCGTGTCCCAGGACGAGGACGAGGTTTTCGCCCATGGCCCGGGCGGCGTCGAGTGCGGCGCGGATGGCGGCGGAGCCGGCACCGGTGCGCTGGGCCGAGGGCAGGACCGCACAGGGTGCCAGGGCGAGAGCGGGTACGCCCTCGACGTGGCAGCGGGTGAGCAGCGCGTACCCGGTCGCGGTGCCGTCGGGGGTCGCGGCGACCATGGACAGTCCGTCGATCCACGCCTTCGGGTCGGCGCGCAGGGCGTCGACGATGTCGGCCTCCAGGGCGGTGGGGAAGGCCGCGAGGAGGATGTCACGGATGGCGGGGATGTCCTCGGTGGTCTCGGAACGGGCGGTCCAGGTCGTCACGGTTACGTCCTCGGTGGCGTCGGTGGTGTCGGGGGTGTGGTCGTGGGGGCGGAGGATGTAGACGGCGTAGTTGTAGTCGCCGCCGTATTCGCGCCGCATGTCGATCTCTGTCCGGTGTGCGGCCAGGGCCTGCGGCATGCCGGGGTGCTGCGGGTCCGCCCGCTCCATGCGCTGGGTGAGCGGCGTGTAGTACTCGTCCCACCAGTCGCTTTCCGGCAGCGGCCGGTGCGCGTGGAGACGGTAGCCCGCGGCCTGTGCGGCGTCGGTGTTCGCGGTGTGGGTGCGCAGCGGGTAGGCCGCTTCCCAGTAGGCGCGCACCGGGGCGGCTGGGTTGGGCACGGTCCATTCCATTTCGGTGACGACGAGAACGCCGCCCGGGGCGAGCAGGCGACGCCAGGCGCGCAGGGCGACGTCGAAGCCGATGGTGTGGACGGACCCCTCGGCCCAGATCACGTCGAAGCTGTGATCGGGGAAGGGCAACCGGTCCATCGAGCAGTTGACCACCGTGATCCGGTCGTCCAGGCCCCGGCGGGCCGCTTCGGCGGCCAGGCTGTCCAGGTACGGCTGGTGCAGGTCGACCGCGGTCACGTGCGCGCCGGCTTCGTCGGCCAGCAGCAGTGCGGAGCGGCCGGGGCCGCAGCCCGCGTCCAGGACCCGGGGGTGCTCGGGCAGCGGTCCGGCCGTCTCCAGCGCGTGCCGTGTGGTGGCGTCCGAGCCGGGGCCCTGCCGGGGCAGGTCGCGGTGCAGGGTGAAGAACGCCTGCGTCACCGGGTCGCCGCCGGGGGTGGGGGTGTCGTCGTTGTTCACTGCAGGTGCTCCCGGAACCGGTAGGTGGCGCGCAGGTGGCGCGTGATCTCCTTCCTGGTGGCCTCGCGGTCGGCGCGCAGCCGCGAGTCGGTGCGGGAAGCGGAGTAGGCGTTCTCCCGCTGCAGCCGGTGGTAACTGTCCAGACGGCGTTGGGGAATCTCGCCTGCCTCGACGGCGGCCAGCACCGCGCAGCTGGGCTCGTTCACGTGTGCGCAGTCCGTGAACCGGCAGGCCTGTGCGAGGTGCTCGATCTCGGCGAAGGTCTGTTCCAGCCCGCTCCGGGCGTCGTGGAGACCGATCGCGCGCAGGCCGGGGGTGTCCAGCAGGACCCCGCCGCCGGGTAGCGGGAGCAGTTCCCGCCAGGAAGTCGTGTGCCGGCCCTTGCCGTCCACCTCGCGGACGGCGCCGGTGTCCAGCCGGTCCTCGCCCAGCAGCCGGTTGCCCAGGGTGGACTTGCCCGCTCCGGAAGGGCCGAGCAACACGACGGTGCCGTTCAGGACGGCGGTCAGGGTGTCCAGGCCTTGTCCGGTCACGGCGCTGGTGACCAGCACGTCCACACCGGCGGCCACCGCGGACACCTGCTCCTCGGCGGAGGGCAGGTCCGCGCATGCGTCGGCCTTGGTGAGCACCACGACCGGCTGGGCGCCGCTCTCCCATGCCAGGGCGAGCATGCGCTCGGTTCGACCGTGTTTGAGCGGTGCCGCGAGCGACACCGCCACCACGACGGTGTCGACGTTGGCGGCCAGGACCTGGCCGTGCGAGGTACGCGAGGAAGACGAGCGCACCAGGGCGGTGCGACGTTCCAGCACCGCGTGCACCACCGGCGCGCGGCCGCTGGTGACGGAGCGCAGCGCCGCCCAGTCTCCCGTGCACGGCGCCGACGACGGATCTCCGTGATCGGCGGTGCCGGGAATCTCCGCACGGACGATTCCGGCGTCGGTGACCGCTTCGCACGAGCCGCGTTCGGCCCGCACGACGCGGGCGGGGATCAGTCCGGCGGTGCGATGGGGTGAGAAGGCGTGCTCACACGCCTCGTCCCAGCCGTAGTCCGCCAGGGAATACGGCTGAGCATGATGCCAAGAGGATTGAGACAACGTAGGACCCTTGAAAAGGGACCCCGATCGGCACGGAGGATTGCCTTCCGCGAGCTGTCAAAGCTCTTGCGGGGGCATCGATGTCAGGTCAGACCGGGGCCCGGGACGTGAGGATGGTCCGGCGGGCACTGCACACGGCAGTGGCCTTGGCGACAGACATCAACTCACCTCCCCATTCTGGTCCCGCAGCGACCTGGTTGTCTCTGCACCGGTGAGGCTAGCACCTCCGTTCCCGCAGCGTCCGGACAATGCCGGAAACGGAGGTGGGTCGGACGGAGGCAGGTCTCGGGGATCTGGTCGGATCCGCAGGGCAGCGGGCGCGGGGTCTCGTGACGACGCCATCGCGGCAGGCGTCACAACACCTTGCGTGCGCTCTTCCGGGCGGGATCCTCGGACACCGGGTCCTCAGGACCCTCGGCCGGGGCCGCAGCGGACAGCGCCGCCTCGACACGGCGGTTGCTGGTCATGGTCGCCGTGATGACGGTCATGGTGAGGAGGAGGCCGGCGGCGGCGTAGAGCGGGGTGCGCACGTCGTAGGCGGTGGCCAGCCAGCCGCCGAGGAAGGCGCCGAGCGGGGCGGCGCACATGGCGAGCATGCGGGAGGTGGAGGCGACCCGGCCCATCAGGTGGGCGGGGACGATCGCCTGCCGGAGGGAGGGGCCGAGCACCATCGTGGCGCCCATGCCCGCTCCGCACACGGCGAGCGCGAGGCCGGCGACGTACGGGTTCGGGGCGACGGCAAGGCACAGGATGGCGAGTCCCTCGACCGCGGCCGTGCAGGTGAGCGCGGTGCCGGTGCCCAGTCGTCGGCCGAGGAAGGAGGCGATGCCCGCGCCGAGCAGACCGCCGGTGGCCTCCGCGGTGAGGAGCAGGCCGAAGCCGAAGGTGTCGATGCCGAGACGATCGTGCGCGAAGAGGGCGAGGACGGTCTCCACAGCGAGGAAGGCGACGTTCCCGACCGCCGGACGCAGCGCGAGCCCGAGCAGCAGCTGGTCCCGGAACACGTACGCGGCGCCGGCCCGCGCCTGTCGCAGCAGCGACTCACGGGCCTTCGGCACGGGCCGGGGTGCGGCAGGCAGCGACCGTACGAGCAGTGCGGAGAGCGCGAACGACACCGCGTCGACGAGCAGCGGAAACGCCCGCCCCAGCGCGAGCAGGGCACTGCCCGCGGGCGGCCCCGCGAAGCCGGACGCGGCGGTCTGGGTGCCGCGCAGGCGGGAGTTGGCGCGCTCCAGCAGCGCGGGGTCCCGGCCGAGCAGAGCCGGCAGGTAGGCCGTGGCAGCCGTGTCGAAGAACAGTCCACCGAGGCCGAGCAGGAAGGCGACGGCCGCGAGCAGGGGAATGCTCAGCAGGTCGAGCACGGCCGCCGCCGCCGGTATCACGAGCGACACCGCGCGCACCACGTCGGTGATCCACATCGTGCGCCGCCGGTCCCAGCGGTCCACCAGCGCACCGCCGAGCACCCCGAAGAGCAGCCACGGCAGCGTCCCGGCGGCCGTGACGACGGCGAGCGCCATCGGATCCCGCGTCAGCGTCAACGCGAGCAGCGGCAGCGCGGCGTGCGACACACCGTCACCGAGCGAGGACACCGTCTGCGCGGTCCACAGCCGTCCGAACCCGGTCGGTAACTTCTGGGCGTACTGGGTCACCTGGCGTCTCCCTCGGCCTGCTTGCGCGGTGCGGGGTGGAACAGCGCGAAGACGAGCGACGCGTCCGGCAGCGACGGATCGGACAGTTCCCGGTACTCGTCGGCCAGTGCCTGAAGCCGCGCCCCCAGCTCCGCGAACTGCTCCTCGGTGAGCCGCAGATGCGCCATCTTCACGTGGCGCTCACCTGCCGCGGGCGCTGCCTCCAGGTCCGCCACCGCGTGCCGCATCAGCACATCCGGCCCTCCCTCGCCCGGATCCGGCAGCTCGATCGTCCGCGCGGCCATCGCGTAGTACCGCTCGGTGACCCCCCGCACCTTCCGCGTCCGCACCACCTTCACCAGGCCGGCGCGTTCGAGCAGTCGTACGTGGTAACTGGAACTCCCCTTCGCGAGGCCCACGCGCTCGGCGATCTGCGTGATCGTCGCGGGCTCGAAGCGGAGCACGGCCATGATCCGGTGACGCGTGAGGTTGGAGACGGCGCGTAGCTGCTCGTCAGTGGTGACGTGAAAGGTCTCGGGCAGATCATCGTCGGTCATGGGACCAATGGTCAACACTTCTTGACCATTACGCAAGGGGGTTTTCGTCCGCGAGAAGTGCTGCCGCGTCCCGGTGTGAGCAGCCGCGGCCCGAAGTTGGCTAATGGGCAGCTGGTGCCGTGTCCAGGCGACGTTCGCCCTGTCGGCGTTCCCGGTCGTGTCAGGGCGGAGTCCTTCGTGATACGTTCCTGCCGCCGTGCACCGCCGTGTACCGCTGCGAACTGAGGAGGTGAGACCGATCAACGCTGTGACAGGTCGGGCCTCCCTCCCTCGCATTGCCTAGGGAGCGCCCGCAAAGGCATCCCGAAAGGCACCAACCGCTATGCGCTTCATCTCTGAGACGTCGTTCGACGGCGTCCGCGAACAGCTCTTCATCCTTGATGAGATCCCTGGCGTGTTGTGGACGCCGGGAGGTGCTGCCACCACTCGTCCGCTCGTCTTGATGGGACACGGTGGCGGTCAGCACAAGAAGGCCCCTGACATGCTGGATCGTGCACGCCGCTTCGTGACCGAATGCGGTTTCGCGGTCGTGGCGGTCGACGTTCCCGCCCATGGCGACCGGCCGAGCGTTGCGGAGTACGACCGGATCGCGACTGAGAACCAAGCTCGCGTGGAAGCCGGCGAAGAGTTGGCCCCGCTGATCGCCGGCTTCCAGGCGCTCGTGGCCCGACAGACCGTGCCGGAATGGCGGGCGGTCCTGGACGCGGTGCAACAACTCGAGCACGTCGGCGCCGGCCCGGTGGGTTACTGGGGGGTCTCGCTGGGATGCGGACTCGGCGTTCCGTTCGTCGCTGCCGAACCGCGGGTCCGTGCGGCGGTGCTGGGCCTGGGCGGGGTGCTGGCGTCGGCCGAGGCCGCCGCGCGGATCACCGTCCCGGTGGAGTTCTTGGTGCAGTGGGACGACGAGCGGGTGCCGCGGGTGCAGAGCCTGGCGCTGTTCGACGCCTTGGGCTCGGCCGAGAAAACGTTGCACGCCAACCCCGGCAAGCACGGGGAGATCCCGACATTCGAGCTGGAGAGCACGCTGAGGTTCTTCGCCCGGCACCTCGTCTGACATCTCGGCCCGCGACGCGCCGATCGCGAAACGGATCCCGATCGGCGCGTCCACCGGAACTGGTCGGCACGGCCGAAGTGTTCAGCCTCGACAGGTCGACAAGTAGACAGACCGACGATGACGAAGGGGTAGCGCCCTGCTGCGGATCATCCGCAAAGGCACAGGGTCAGCGGTGACATGGCGGCGGCCCACATGCTCCCGCTGTCCGCGCAGGGCATGCCTGTGGCGAAGGTCGCGGGGGTGTCGTTCACCAGCGGGGACCGGCGGTGAACGACACCGCGCAAGGCGTTGTCACCGCCGACCGCCCCTCGGCTGGACACCCCCGCGCCCGCCTCGACACGGCAACGCCATGCGCCATTGCCCCGGGGGCGCGAACCCGAAGCGCGTCACCAGGGCACCTCTCCCTCGTCGTCGAAGAAGCGGCCCGTCGGCCCGTCGGCCGATACGGTGGCCAGCCGGATCGCGGCGGCTGCGCCCTGCTGGGGCGTGCGCACTCCCCGGAAGCCGTTGAGGTCGGTCGCTGTGAAGCCGGGGCAGACGGCGTTGATCAGGATGTGGGTGTCGGCCAGTTCCTTGGCGTACTGCACGGTGACGGCGTTGAGGAACGTCTTCGACGGCGCGTAGGCGATGGCGATGGGGCCCGTCTCGGTGCCACGCGTGGTCTGGAGTGTGAGGGAGCCGACGCGGCTGGAGACGTTCACGATCCGCGGCGACGGCGAGCGGCGCAGCAGAGGGAGCAGGGCGTTGGTGACGCGGATGACGCCGATCACGTTGGTCTCCACGGCCGTCCGTACCCGGTTCACGTCGACCGTGGTGGGCTCCTGCGGCCCGCCGCCGGTGATCCCCGCATTGTTGACAAGCGCGTCGAGCCGCCCGGCCCGCTCCTCCAGCAGCCGAGCCGCCGCTGTCACGCCGGCGTCGTCGGTCACATCCAGCGGCACGCCGAACGCGTCGGCCCCGGCCGCGCGCAACTTGTCCACGGCGGCCTCGCGCCGCTCCTCGTTCCTCGCGCCGATTCCTACGATCCAGCCGAGGGCGCCGAGCCCGGCGGCGATCTCGTACCCGATGCCCTTGTTGGCCCCGGTCACCAGCGCGACCTTGTGGTGGTTCACGGTGTTCGTCTCACTCATGACATCGATACTTCTCCCTCGCGGGGCAGGGCGTCCAAGACCGACTGGGTGGACGGCGATACCGCCCGGGTATCGCGCCTGGCCGTCCCGGTTAGGCTGGCTGGGTGGAGACACGTGAGCTGCGGTACTTCGTCGCGGTCGCTGAAGAGCTGCACTTCGGCCGGGCCGCGCAGCGGCTCGGGATCGCCCAACCCCCGCTGTCGCGGGCGATCGGCGGGCTCGAACGGCGCCTGGGCACCCTCCTGCTGGAGCGCGGCAGCCGGGGTGTCGCCCTGACCGGGCCGGGGGCGGTGCTGCTGCGGGAGGCGCGGGCGGCGCTGGACGCCGTCGACGCCGCCGAACGGCGCACCCGCCGGGCCGCCCTCGCGGCGACCGGCCGCCCCGCCGTGGTCCTCGCCGCGAAGGCGGGCGCCTCCGGTGAACTGCTGGCGAAACTCCTCGACGCCTACGCCGCCGAGCCCGGCGCCGTCGCCGTGGACGTCGCGCTGTGCGGGCCGGGCGAGCAAACACGATTGCTGCACGACGGCCGGGCCGACATAGCCCTGCTGCATCGGCCGTTCGACGACACAGCCGGCTTCGACACCGAGGACCTGCACTCCGAGGGTCAGGTCGCGATCCTCCCGGCGGGCCACCCTCTCAGCGCCCGCCCCTACCTGCGGCTCGCCGAGGTCACCGGCCTTCCCGACCTGCCCCTGCCCCGCTGGCCACACCCGGACGGCACCTTCCCGGACGGCTCCGGACCGCAGGTGCGCGACCACACGCAACTCACCCAGCTCATCGCCCTCGGACGCGCCTGCGCGGTCGTGCCGGAGTCGGGCCGCACCGGCCTGCGCGAGGACCTCACCGCCGTACCGGTCCCCGACGCCCCCCGCGTCACCACGGTCATCGCCTGGCCACCGCACAGCCGCTCAACGGCGGTCGCGGGGCTGGTCCGCGCCGCGACTGCCCTGTGACCGACGGCGGTGAACGCCGGGACACCGTGCTGGCAGGTGCTGTTGTCACTGCGCGTCGGAGCCTGGCGGTGCCGTCCAGCGACAGTCCGTCCAGCGACAGTCCGTCCACGTCGACCTGCCAGGTGTCCGTCGGGACGCCACCTCCGTGCAGGGTGAGCGCGTCGGCTGCGCCGGCCTCGTCCGGGACGGTGACTGGGTCGGCGCCTTCGAAGGAGGCTCGCCTGTACACCAACGGGAGTCTGCTGGACCGCGCCTCCTTCCAGATCGGCCGCAGCAGGACCGGCCCCGACGCCGGTTCGTGCTGGACGAGGGCTCGCCGCACACCGGACGATCCTCTACCTTGGGCCGGAGCGGGATGGCGCGCATTCTCGCAGGCTGCGGTGCCGTGGCAGAGCGGCCCATTGCGATCGCCGTGGACGAGGTCCCGCTCACGGCGACTGACGGAGATGGGGCGGGCCTGCCCCTATCCGTCCGCGGGTTCAAATCCCGTCGGCACCGCAGCCGACCTGGAACTTGTGCAGCGCAGGCACTGCGAGTCGACCCAGGTCGCAGCACTGGTCATGCGAAATTGCTGCCGGGGTGCTCGGGGGCCGGGGCAACCGGGTGCCTAAGGTCGAGTCCCATGACGAGGACCACGCCCCCACGCCCGCTCGATATCGAGGTGCTCTTTCCGGAACTGACTGCCTACCGAGGTACGACGACGCGGCTCCACCCGCGGCCGGGCAGCCCTCAGATGTCGGCCGGCTCGGTGGGCGGCCCGATGCTGTGGCCGGCGGACGAGCCGTGGCCGGTATGCGGTGAGGCCCACGGCCGCGGGTGGGGTCGACGCCCCGCCGACATCCACCGCTACCGGCGGATCCAGGCTGCCGCGTGGGCCCGGGAACAGACCCCGGGCCCCACGGAGGAGGAACGAGAGCTCCTGGCCGAGCTGCACCTGGAGCACCGGCTCCCTCAGGTGTCGGAGACGGATCCGCTGCCGATGATCGGCCTGGCCCAGCTGTACCGGCGGGATGTCCCGGACCTGTCGGCGGGGCCGGACGACTGCGACCTGCTCCAGGTGTTCTGGTGCCCTTTCAACGCGCACGGCCCGAGCGGATACGACCTGGAGCTGCACCTGCGCTGGCGACGGTCGTGGGAAGTCGGGGGCGTGCTGGCCACACCCCCACAACCGCCGGTCGTCGGGTCCGACGACTTCGTGCCCGAGCCCTGCGTACTGCACCCGGAGCAGGTGGTCAGCTACCCGTTCGCCGGCGTTCTGCCCGAGGAGCTGTGCGCCCGGCTCGACGCATGGGAGGAAGCCCAGGAGGCGGAGGCCGATCAGTCGACCGACGAGAACGCGGCCGATCCGGTCGGCTACCAGTACGACCTGTCCATCCCGCCGGGATGGCGCGTCGGTGGCTTCGCCTCCTGGCACAAGACCGACCCGTACCCCATGAATTGTCGGACCTGCGGGACGCCGATGCATCTGCTGCTGACCATCGACAGCTCGGAATGGGACGGCGGCAGCGGCAGCTGGAAGCCGCTTGAGGACCGAGACCTGCCCACCCATCGGGCCGCCACCCCCACCCAGGTCACCGTGGGCCGTTTCGGCGAACTCAACGTCTTCGCCTGCCCCACCGGTCCCGACCACCCGCACCGCTGGAGCATCCAGTAGCCCGCGGTGAGACCGGCCCCTGCATATGGGAGGGATGGACGCCGTCGGCCGTGCCCGAGCTGTGACCACCGCGCGTTCGATCACCCGCCAGCAGGTAGTGAGGAACGCAAACGCCTGATCATCCGCAAGACCTCGGTCCGGTTCTTCGCGGCTTTCAACCAGGTGGGAAGCCGCTCAACCAGACTCATCGGGGCCCAAGGCACAAGCTCTCCGCGTTCACGAAGCTTGGCCCTCACGTAGGCCTCCAGCAGATCGAGATGACGCACGTCATAGGCCCACAGGACGTGTCCACAGCAGCTCGTCCGCAACCACACCGGTCGCTGGAAGTAAGGATCGACAGGGCTGCCCACGACAGCGGAGTCAACCTTCCGATCCTCGAAGAAGCCGCACCCCGTGCATCGCAGCCGCCGACGGAGATCCAGGCTCCCGTAGCCGGCAGCCTTCTCATCTGCTGGGGTCTCGGGGTGGGGCGTGACAGTGGCGCACCCGTCACACCGAGGACAGTGCACCAGAACCTCATCGAGAAAGTCATATCCGTACTTGCGTTCGCGTCGATCTCGAAACCGGTCGCCGGACGCCCCTACATTCCCGCTCACTTGGTCAGTTTGCCAGAACCCGACTCGCTGCCCGGCACACCTAACTCGCTCGTCGTGGGTGTCCAGTTCGGGGGCAGCGGGCCAAGACATGCTTCGGGCCGGCGGTGTCCTCCTCGGCCCGGGCCGTGGGGTGCCGGGTGAGCCAGCTCGACGTCCACATCATTGGCCCCTCGCATGCCGGCGAGTCCCAGAACGATGCATCGGTCTGCATGACCAGCACCAACACCATCCACCGTCGACCACGACATCGGACGACAAGCACCTGGCGGAGCGTCAATTCGAAAGCCCTGCCGGGCAGCCGCGGGTCTTATCGGTCGAGGAAGCGTGGGTCGGCCGTCTGGATGTAGTGGCTGAGGAGTTCGCGGTTGTGGAAGGCAGAGTGCAGCAGGACAGCCAGCTCCGTGAGGGCCTTGAGGTCGGGGCTCGTGACAACAAAGGTGTCGCTCTCTGATCCGAAGTGGATCTTGTCGGCGCTTTCGGGCATGCGGGAGTGGACCGGTGACTCGGCCAAGCCTTCCCAGCCGTGACCGTTACCTTCCGCGTCGTGCTCTTCGAAGACGTCGGCGACCTGGTCCATCTCGACGAAGTAGAGGCAGTGCGAGGGATCGGATTCGCAGCCTTCGTCCAGGCGGAACGGGGCCAGAGCTGATGCATCGGTCATGCGGCGATGGTAGAGGTGGCCGTGGCCGAAGCTGGTGCGGGTGGCCCGGCCGCGCAGAACCGGGGATCGGTGCACGTCTCGTCCAGCCTCCGCACGCCGCCCTGGCTGTATCGGTCTACGTGACGGCGAACCGGACGTTCCGCTCGTCGAGGCACGACGTATATGCATCCGATGGCTGCGACTACGCAGACAACAGCCATGACGAGGAACGCGCTGCCGAGCACCCCTGTGGCGCCGGCGATCGCCACCCAGCCGAACCGTGTTGCTCGCCCGGCCCTCTGAACTGCGTCGCCGTAGCTGCTGTCATCGTTCCAGTCATGTTCAGTCGTGGTCACCCTCAACTCGGTCGAGCGTCCTAGGGATCGATGGCTTTCCGGTCTTCCGGTGCCTTCCCGTAGAGTGACTTGAACGCGTTCAAATATTCTGGGGTGGGGGGGCGCAATGGGGATACATCAGGAGATGTCCGCTCGGCAGCGGTCATGGGTCGTGGCGGGGGTCGTGATGGCAGGGGGTGCGGCGGCCTTGGGGCTCGTGATCGCCCCATTTTTGGCTTGGCTGTTCGTCTTGAGCGCGCTACCGGCCGCCGTGCCGTTGGTGCTGCGAGAGCAGGCGAAGGCATGCGCCCGTGCTTGCCTCGTCATCGGGACAGGCTTGTTGACCTGGGCATTGATCGGTGCCGTTATCGGCATGTTCCTGTTCATTCCGGCAGCCCTGTTGCTGCTGGTTGCCGCCTTTGCGGACGCCGGCAGCCGCCCAGGCGGATGGTTTGCGGTGACCGCACCCCTTGCGACTGTGGCGGTGTTCGCGTTGATCGTTCTCGCACCCGATCCGGAGAACGAACCGCCCCCGTATTTCAAGGCGACGCTGGACTCCACCCAGCGGTTCCACGACCGTGAGTTCAACGAGCGCAAGGAGCATCTGCGTGACTTCGGAGCCACCAGCATCGAGGTGAGCGAGGAGTACACCGGGCGGCTCGAACTTCACGTAGGTATGCCAAGAGACTTCTCGGAAGGACGGAGCCGGGACAGGCTCAAGGAGGAGATCGCCAGGCTCCCCGGAGTCGTGGAGGTCGACTTCTGCACGTACCGCACCTGCGATTACTGATCCCCGAAGTAGCGGCTGACGGCGGCGGCCCCGGTCCGCCGCCGGAGGGCCATGGCATCCGGCCGGTAACTCAGTTGTAGGGGCCGACGTTGTGGGAAACCATGCGCGTTTGTGACCTCGCGAGCAGATGAACCCGTTGACGAAGTGGCCCCGCCCGCCTCCGCCGTGGCCGTCGCCCCCTCCACCCCGGTGCACCGGGACGGCAACGTCCTGCGCTGGCTCGTCGCCTACACGTTCTCCGTGGTCGGCGACGCCGCCTACTTCGTGGCGCTCGGCTGGGCCGCGCAGAAGGTGGCCGGACCGGCCCAGGTCGGCCTGGTGATGGCGGTCGGCGCGATACCCCGGGCGATCCTCATGCTCGGCGGCGGTGTGATCGCCGACCGGTTCGGCCCGCGCCTGGTGGTCATCTCCTCCGACGCGGTCCGGGCCGTGGTGATCCTCGCGGCCGCCGCAGCCCTCGCGTTCAGCACGCCCGGCCTCTGGTTGCTCGTCGCGCTCGCCCTCGTCTTCGGCGTCGTGGACGCCCTGTTCATGCCGGCGGTCGGAGCCATGCCGCCCCGGCTCACCGGCCGCGACCAGTTGATGCGGGTGCAGAGCCTGCGCAATCTGGTGCAGCGGTCCGGCCACATCGCCGGTCCGCCGCTCGCCGGGTTCTCGATGGGGCTCGGCGGCCCCGCCGCCGCGTTCGCCGTGACCGGCGTCCTCTTCACCCTCTCGCTGCTCCTCCTGGTGGCGGTTCGGCTCGCACCGCTGCCGCCCGATGAGCAGCCCGCGGCGGACTCCACCGCCCGCCGCGATCTGGTCGACGGCATCGTCTACCTGCGCCACGAGCCGGTCGTCGGCCCGCTCGTCCTCTCCGGACTGCTCTCCATGATCGGCTGCATCCCGCCGATGGCGATCGGCGTCATCGTGCTCGCCGAGGAACGCGGCTGGGGCCCCTCGGGCGGTGCCTGGGTGAACGCCGCCCTCAGCGTCGGCGTCTGCACGACCTCGCTCCTGCTCGTCGTGCGCGGCCGCTTCCCCCGGGCCGGCCACTGGCACAACATCACCCTGCTCGTCGCCTCCGCCGGCATCGGCCTGATCGGCGTCATGCCGAACCTCGCCCTCGCGGTCGCCGTGGCGCTCGTCTCCGGCCTGGTCTCCGGCCTCTGCGGGGGTCTGGCCCTGGCCCTGATGCAGGCCAACACCGCCCTCGCCTTCCAGGGCCGGGTCGCCGCCGTCCAGGCGCTCAGCGCGGTCGGCATCACCCCGGTGATGTTCCCGGTCTTCGGCCTCCTGGTGGAAGTGTGGGGTGCCGGCCCCACGTTCCTCCTCTTCGGCTGCATCAGCATGCTCGGCGCCACGGTCTCCACCGCCTCCCACGCCGTCCGCCATGCCGACCTGGACTTCACGAAGACCGCGGACTGACTCCGGCGACGGGGCGCGAGCCGGCGCCTCACCATGTGGAGCGCCAGCGACGGGAGTGGCCTCGCCCCTTGTTCCGACGAGGTCTACCGCAGCTACCGCTGGCGGTACGGCCAGAGAGTCCACCGCTACCTGACCGCGGCGCTGGCCTACCGCGCCGACCTCACCAACGACGGCTCGATCGGGCCCAGGCTCACCGCAGCCGCCCGCAGGGCCGCGCTCTCCACCGGGCCGCAGAACCATCGCGGCGCCTGAGCCGGTTCGGTCGCATCATCCGTTCGTCAGGCCAGGTGTGTCGTTGACCGATACGCAGTGGAGGCGTTGCAGACGTTTGTTGTCCGCGGACAACAAGGTGGCCGACTTACCACGCCGGTGAGCTCGCGCTCGCCGCGTGATCAGTGACGCGTCCCCACCATTCCTGCTTACGGAAGGCCGGCCTCTGAGGCAGCGTGGACGCCGCCACCGCCGGTCGCAGTGCCCGGGGCATGCGCGGGGAGGCGTCGGATGGCCGGTACACAGAGAAGCGCCAGAGTGGCTGGAACCGCGATGACCGTCATCGCGTACAGAGTGGGCCGCACGCCGAATGACTCAGACACGGGGCCGGCGAGCGCCAGGCCGACCGGCATCAGTCCGGACGACAGCAGGTGGTCGTAGGAGCTCACGCGGGACAGGGCATTCTCAGGCACGTGTGTCTGCAGCGCCGTCTCCCACAGGACGAAGAAGAGGGAAACAGCGACGCCGGTGACCGCTTCGAGCACCGCGATCAAGACGAGTGATGCACCGGAGCCGATGATGACCGCCTGACAGGAGGCCACAGCCAGCGCCGCAGCGGCCAGGGCCATGGGCCGCGCGATCTTGAGCCGGTAGGCGCACACATCGCCGACGATGGCCCCGACACCGAAGGCTGCCACCACCACGGACCAGCTTGCCGCACCGCCCCATTCACGCTCGGCAAGCACGGGTCCCAGCACGAAGACCGACGGCAGCACGACAACGTGGTAGACCGCCATGGCGGCCAGGCCGGACAGCACCCACGTCCGGCTGCGCACCTGAACCCAGCCGATGCGCAGCTCCGCGAAGAAGGTCCCGCGGGCAGCGCCCCGCACTGTCTCGGACGCCGTCTCGCGAGGCTTCAGCCGGGCCAGGAACGCGGCACTGACGGCGAAGGTCAGGGCGTCCAGGGCCAGGGCACCGCCGGGGCCGGCCAGTGCGACCAGTCCACCGGCCAGGGCCGGACCGAGCACCAGCCCGGACGACTGGACGAACCCGCGCAGCGCATTGGCCTCACGCAGCCGTTCCGGCCCGACCACCAGCGGCATCAGTCCCATGGAAGCGGGCATGAAGAACGCATCCGCCGTGCCGAACAGCATCATCAGCAGGGCCAGATGCGGAACCTCGGCAACACCGGTCAGTAGCAGTACAGCAATGAGCCCCTGCACGGCGAACCGCACCATGTCGGAGACCAGCATGATGCGATGCCGCCGAAAGCGGTCCGCCCACACCCCGCCCACCAGGGTGAACAGCAGCATGGGCACCAGCCCGGCGGCCGTCACCAATCCGACGTCAGAGGCAGACCCGCCCACCGAGAGCACGGCGAAGGGCACGGCCACGAATGACACACGGTCGCCCAGCACCGACAGGGACTGCCCGATGAAGAGGCGGGCGAACTGCGGTTCATCACGCAGCACGCCAGGGATCAAGGATTTCATGCGGGAGCCGTTCAGAGACAGGAGGGCACGATTGGGCAGCGCCCGATCGTAAGAAGGACCGTTCTCGTCGGTCACCTGAATTTTTCTGCCGACGGCTTCTCTTCCGGTTCAGGTCGGTGAGGAGGGCCCGGTAACCTCTGGGTGTTCCGCGATCACCGGTGGCCGTCCCCGTCTCCCCACCGGCCCTACCTCCAAGATCACGTCTCAGGGCTGGTCAGGCTGGAGTCTCACCAGGCTTGCTTCGAGGGCCAAGGAGAAGGCATGGAACCTTGCGCGGAGTGCGGTGCGCCGACGAACCCGCGGTCCTGTGACGAGCTGTTCCATGCCTTGCTCGCATCGGACCATTCGCGGCAGGCATCGTACTGGCCTTCGAAATGGGCCGTGCTGCCACGGCCTCGCAGGATCAGGTGAGAGGTCGCGTCGGTATGACCACGCATGGGGACGCGAGGTTGCTCTCTGGCAGCAGTGAGGTCGTCGCTGTGCCGGTGTCCGAGTCCGGAGCCGGCCGCCCTGGACGAAGGCCGGCTTCTCCGTCTTCCCCGAGCGGCTTTTTCACACGGACGGCCTCACGCTGGTCCTTCAGCTCGGGCACGATCTCCAAAGCGTGTTCGGCACCTACTGGCGTCCCTGAACCGCACCTTCATCTCCGGGCTGCTGTCCATGAACAGGCCCGGCAGGCCCAGCGGGCCCAACAGGCCCACGAGGCGCACCAGTTCCCCCAAGCGCGGTTTCAGCGGGTGAGGCGATATCCGAAGGTGTCGTAGGGGAGGTCGAGGGTGTTCACCGTGTAGTGACGGGAGTTGGTGCCGGTGATGCGTGAGCCGGAGCTCTTCAGGAGGTGGACCATGCCGGTGCTGTCCCCCGCCCGCTCGTCGGTTCCGACGACCAGGTCGGCACGTCCGTCGCGGCTGTGGTCGACGAGGGAGACCGCCCGTCCGAAGGCGTCCTTGGCCTCCACGGCTCCGGCGACGCCGGAGGTGTCCTGGTCGTAGACCCGGGCCCCGGTGCCGGACAGTCCGCGGGCACCGCCGAGCAGGACGGTGACCGCGCCACCGTTGCGTACCGTGCCGATGTTCTCGCCCGGGGTGCCGACGGCGAGGTCGGCGTATCCGTCACCGTTGACGTCTCCCGCGGCGACGGAGTGGCCGAAGTAGTCGCCGCTCTCGAAGGTTCCGGGTATCCCCGGGGTGTCCTGGGTGAGCTTCACCAGCGCACGGCCGGTGTCGGGCCCGGCGGAGCCGCCGTACTGCACCAAGACGTAACCGGGGTTCCACCCGTCGCCCTCGACGCCCCGCCCCACGGCCAGGTCACCGTAGCCGTCCTTGTCGAAGTCGCCGATGGCGGCGTCGGACAGGCCGGGGCCGTCGTCCAGCGGGGAGGGCTCCGGAATCGGCACCGAAGCGGCGGAGGAGGCGAAGTCGGCACCGCCCCGGTGGAAGTAGGCGCGCTGGCTGTCCTCCTCGTCCCGGAGCTGGCCCCCGAGGATGTACAGGTCGGTGGCCGCGTCGTCGGTGACCGGCCCCGCCACCAGGACCTTCGTGCTCAGCAGGCCGGGATAGTCGCCGCCGAGGGTCTCGTAGCCCTCGTATCCGCCGGACCGGGTGAAGGGGCCCTTGAGCAGGACCACGCCCGCCTCGCTGAGACTGCTCGCGACGAGGTCGATGTCGCCGTCGCCGTCGAAGTCGCCCCCCGCGAGGGCGTTTCCGAAGTGGAGGCCGGGGTGCTCGTCCGGATTCTCCATGGGGCGGCTGAGGTAGGTGCCGGAGCCGAGCCCCTTGGCGGAGCCCCAGATCACGGTCAGTCCGCCCTGGTCGGTGACCGTGCCGACGTCCTCCCAGGGCGTTCCGACGATCAGGTCCGCGTATCCGTCGCGGTCGAGATCGGCCGTGGTGGCGGACTCGCCCCACCTGTCGTCCTGCTCGACGGTGCCGGGGATGCCGGGGGAGGACTGGTGAATGGTCTGGACCCGGCTGCCGGGCCCGGAAGAGGTTCCGTAGACGACGGTGAGCCGCTGGTCGGTACGGAACTTGCCGCCGAGGACGACGAGGTCCCGGTAGCCGTCACCGTTGAAGTCGTCGGACAGCTTGGCAGGTGCGGCGGCCACGGGTGGGGCGATCACGAAGGGTCCGGTGACCGCCGCCGCGAGGACGGCCGCGACGGCGGCGGTGCGAGTGGGACGCAAGGCAGGCTCCAGGGTGATGGCGCGGGACGTGAAAGCTGACGTGCGCGATATGACTCGCACCTTCGTCCGATGGTTGTACGGCTGCTGAGGGGGCCGCCCGGCGGCACACCGGCGCGGCACACGGGCCTCATGCCGCCGGGGCCCCTCCGACTCGGCACCGGGTACCGAGTCAGACTCGACGTTCAAGGTGGATTGCGGCGAACACGGCGACCTTGGCGCGCAGGGCCCAGGCATCGAAGGGCTTGCTCATGTAGTCGACTGCGCCGGCGGCGTAGCCACGGGCGGTGTGCTCGGGGTCCGCGCCCATCGCGAGCGAGGAGGCGTCACGGCAACAGATGTTGCCGTCGGATCAGACGGAGGAAGGGCGTGGTGGACGGGGCGAAGAGCTATGCGCTGCCGCCGTGTTGCCGCGCAACGTTGCCGGACAATGGCTCGGAACAGCAGCTGACGCACACGGCTGATTTCGCTCTTCACAGGTTGGCACGTCGGGCGCCGCGGGCGCAGGGAGGACCTCGGCACCGGCCGCCGCCCATGACCCGGCGGAACTCAGGGAGCCGCAGACCCGTGCACGCCCGATCTTGGGCGGTCGAAGGACCGTTCATGCGAGTCGCTCGGTGCCGGGGTTCGCGGCTGGGTCGTGGAGCAGTTGCAGTACGCGCCGCAGGTCGGGACGCTTACCGGTTCCTGCGCGGCTGACGGTGAAGACGGACCGGGAGACGGGGTGGAGCAAGGGGTGGAGGCTGAGGGACTCGGTGGTGTCGGGTAGTGCCATGCGAGGGATGAGGGCGGTGCCCGCTCCCGCGGCGACCAGGGCCGCCAGCACGCCGAAGTCGCTGCTGCGGGTCCTGATGTCCGGGACGAAGCCCGCCGAGCCGCAGGCGCGTTGGATCATTTCGTAGCAGGAGGTTTCCGGTCCTGGGGTGAGCCAGGGCAGGTCTGCCGTGCGGGACAGGTCCACCGGCTGGCCGGGCTGCAGATCCCACTCGCCGGCCTGGCGGGGATGCAGGGCGAGCAGCACCGGTTCCTCCATGAGGAGAGCCTGCTCGTAGGCGGCGGAGAAGGTGCGTGGCAGCACGGTGTAGCTGTGGACCAGGGCGAGGTCGGTGGCACGCTTGTGCAGTTCGTCGAGAGCTTCGTCGGGTTCCTGCACGGACAGCCGCAGCGACAGCTCGGGGGCGGGGTCGATGTCGGCCAGGCGTTGCCACAGGGGCGCGATGAGGGTGCGAGCGGCGGACGCGAAGGCGGTGATCCGCACGATGCCGCGCCGACCGCTTTGCAGGGCGGCCAGGCCGGACTCGGCTGCCGCGAGTTCCGCAAGGATGATCTCGGCGTGAGCCACCAGCAGTTCGCCGGCTGCGGTCAGCCGCAGTGTGCGTCCCTGCTTCTCCACCACCGGTGTGCCGGCCTCCTTCTGCAGGGCGGCAAGGTGCTGGGAGACCGCTGGTGGGGTCAGGTGGAGGGCCTCCGCGGTGGCCGCGACGGTTCCGTACGCGGCGAGGTGCTGGAGGATGCGCAGGCGTCGTACGTCGAGCACGGGCTACTCCTTGATCGGGCCGGGGCCGGGGCCGGGGCCGGGGCCGGAGACGGGTTCCGCGATGCGGTGCGGATCGCGGCGGGTGTTCTGGTCATGTGTGGCCACGGGCTGACCGGCCGCCGGACGGCCGGTGGCACCTCCCCGCTCTCCGCTGCGGCGCTGTGCCGGGTCGCGCCGGTTGATCATGATCACTCCCGCGACGCTGACCGCTCCGCCCACCAGCTCGATGAAGTGGGGTACCTCGCCCAGCCAGACGAAGGAGATGATTAGGGCCACCGGCGCGACCAGGTACAGGGCCGCGGTGGAGGTGGCGAGCGGCAGTCGGGCGACGGCGTAGGCCCAGATGACGAAGCCGAGCGCGGAGGGAAGCAGGCCCAGGTAGAGCACGGAGGCCAAGGCGTCGACCGGTGCCTGCAGGGTCGCGTGCCAGGTGGCGGGGGCCAGCGGCAGGGCGAAGACCGTGCCGGCGACCATCGCATAGGTGGCGACCTCCAGACCGGTGTAGTGACGCAGCAGGGGCTTGGTGGCGACGTGGTACACGCCTTGGACGACGGCGGCGGCCAGGACGATGAGGGCGGAGACGGTGAACCCGCCGGCGCCCTTGGCCATGCTGACGATGGCCGCGCCGGCGAGCGCGACGACGCTGCCGAGGACGATGTCGCGGCTCAGCCGCTCTTTGAGGAACAGGCTTCCCAGCAGCACGCTGAAGGCGGGGACGATCGCGATCAACAGGCTCGCCGTACCGGCTGCCACGTTCACCTCGCCCCAGTTGAGCAGGAGCTGGTAGGCGGTGATGCCGGTCGCCCCGCACAAGGCGATCATGGGCAGATCGCGGGACCGGGGAACGCGGACCTTGGCGAAGGGCGCCACCAGCAGCAGTGCAACGGCAGCGATCGCGATCCGTAGACAGGACAGAGCCTGCACTCCCAGACCGTCGACCCCGACCCGGATGGCGGGAAAGGCCGAGGCCCACAGGACCACAGTGCCGGTCAGGGCGAAGAAATGAGAGGAAAGGAGGCGTGGCTGCATGCGTCCAGCATCCTCGCCCGGAACGAGAAGTTCCATTTAGTCTTTGCGACAGAAACCGTTAGTCGCGCTTATCCGGGGCGTCGGGTCGAGGAAGGGGCGCAGGCCCTGTCCGGGGCCACTGGCCGTGATACGGAGACCTCGGCGACATCGGCCTGCGGCGGTGGAGCACGCTGTCCCCTCGGCCACCGACGGCTTGCAGGTGCGACGCGCCTCAGCCGTGCCCGCCGCGCAGCACCCGCAGCAGGTGTGCCACCGCCTTGGCGACGGCGTCTCGGGCGGGGCCCAGGTACGCGCGGGGGTCGACGACGTCCGGGTGTGCCTCCAGGCAGGTCCGGGCGGCCCGGGTGAAATCCTTGTTCAGGTGCGTGGAGACGTTGACCTTGGTGATCCCGGCATCGACCGCGTGGACGAGTGCTGCGTCGGCCACCCCGGACGAGCCGTGCAGGACCAGCGGGACGCCGACGGCGTCGTCCAGCCGGGTGATGAGTGCGAAGTCGAGGACGGCGTCCCGCGTGACCATGGAGTGGGAACTGCCCACCGCCACGGCCAGGGCGTCGACCCCGGTGGCGGCGACGAAGGCGCGTGCCTCCTGCGGATCGGTGCGTACCCCCGGAGTATGCGCACCGTCCTTCCCCCCGACCTCGCCGAGCTCCGCCTCCACCCACACGTTACGAGCACGGCAGTGGTTCGTGACCTCCCGGGTCGCCGCCAGGTTTTTCTCGAACGGGAGTCTGGAGGCGTCGAACATGACGGAGGTGAAGCCGAGTTCCACGGCCTCGCGCACCAGATCCACGGACTCCGCGTGGTCGAGGTGGACGGCGACGGGGACGTGGGCCGCGCGGGCGATCGCGAGGGACGCGAGGCCGATCGGTGCGAGCGCGCCGTGGTAGCGGACGGTGTTCTCGCTGATCTGGAGGATCACGGGCAGCCCCGTGGCCTCGGCCCCGCTCACGATGGCTTCGGCGTGCTCAAGCTGCACCACGTTGAACGCCCCGACACCCGCACCGGACCGGGAGGCGGGAGCGACTATGGCGTCAGTGGGGGTGAGGGGCATGAATGGCCTCCACGGATACGTCGGGGCGGGTACGTCGGCAGGTGGCGGCGTCGAAGTCGCTGGCCACGGAGCAGGGGACGGCGGCGGCCGACAGGGCGACGGCCTCGCGCAGGATGTCCGGCCGGCGTCGGCCGTCGGCGAGCCCCGTGGCGAGCGCGGCGACACCGGCGTCCCCCGCCCCGGTGGGATTGCCGACCAGCCGCTCCGGGGGTGCGGCGCGCCGGCCGCCGTCCGGGGTGAGCGCCTGGAGGCCGTCGGGGCCCGACGAAACCACGACGGCACGCGCGCCGAGCGCGCACTCGGCGGCCCCTGCCGCCCGGACGTCGTGGCCGAGGGTGACGGGCAGGCGCGTGCGGGCCTCCAGGAGATCGGCGAGCGGTAGGTCATGCCGGCGGAGGTTCGCGGAGTGGAGCACGGTCCGCCGTTGTTCGTCCACGACGCCGGGGACCACGACGCCCGCACGGCGGACGGTCAGGTCCAGGGAGGCGGCCCGGCGGGCGAAGCCGCAGAGGGTCTCGGTCATCGCGTCGACGACCGCGTCGGCGCCCTCGGCCCGCGGGGTCGTGCGGCGCCGCTCCGGCACGAGAGCGAGGTCCCGGCCGACGAGCGCGGCCTTCAGCGCGGTGCCGCCCACGTCGAGGGCAAGGACGCAGTCGTACCCGCGGTGTCCCTCAGGCATGGCCGTCCTGGAGGACGACGGACCGGGTGAGGTTGCGGGGTCGGTCGGGGTCGTAGCCGCGAGCCTCGGCGAGTGCGACAGCCAGGCGTTGGGCACGGACAAGGTCGGCGAGCGGGTCCAGGGCGGCCGGCGTGGCGGCCGAGTCCGCGACCAGGGTGCCGCCGACCCGGGCGACGTCGTCGGCCAGTCCCTCCGGGAGCTCGCCGAACACCCACGTGACCCGGCCCGGACAGGTGATGCTGATGGGCCCGTGCCGGTACTCCATCGCCGGGTACGCCTCGGTCCACGCGCCGGCTGCCTCCCGCATCTTCAGGGCGGCCTCCAGCGCCAGGCCGCAGGTCCAGCCGGTGCCGAGGAAGGTGAACTGCTCGGCGCCGAGAACGGCGGTGCCGAGGGGTTCGAGGACGACCCGTTCGGCGTCGCGGATCGCGGCGTCCAGGGGCCGGACGCCGGCGGGCAGGGCGCCTTCCGCCTCCAGATGGGCGCGGAGCAGTGCGAGGTTGGCGGTGGCGAACCGGGTCTGGACGACCGACTCCTCGTCGGCGAAGTCCAGGACGGTGACGGCGTCGGCCGCTCGCATCACGGGGGTCGCGGGGTCGGCGGTGACGGCGCCGGTGGCCACGGTGCCCTTCACGCGCCGCAGCAGGTCGAGGACCTCGGTGGTGGTGCCGGAGCGGGTGATGGCGAGGACGCGGTCGTAGTGCCTTCCGTACGGGAACTCCGAGGCCGCGTAGGCGTCGGTCTCGCCGTGACCGCCGGTCTCGCGCAGGACGGCGTAGGACTGGGCCATGAACCAGGAGGTGCCGCAGCCGACGACGGCGACGCGCTCCCCCCGCCGGGGGAGGGCGTCGCTCCCGCGTGGCAGCGACGCAGCGGCCTGGCGCCACACGGCGGGCTGGGAGGCGATCTCGGCCGAGGTGCGGGAGGAGGAGAGGGCGGACATGGTGGTGCACTCCTTCGTCGGAGGGGGCGGAGCTGGGTGCGGTGCGGCGGGCCGGGCTACTTCACCGAGCCGGCGGTGGGTCCGGACACCACATGGCGTTCGATGAAGGCGAAGAGCACCACGACCGGCACGATCGCGATCACGGACGCGGCGAACAGGTAGTTCCGCTGGACGGTGCAGTTGCCGACGAAGCTGTTGATGCCGACCGTCAGGGGCTGGCTCTCGCACAGGCCGCCAAGAGGAGGTGTGCACGAAGTTGATCGTTAATAGCGCCTTTCAAGCAGCACTGAGCATTGATTACGCCGCAGTATTCAGGAGGGAGGAGCTCGCGGTCTAGGGCTCTGGCGTGAAAGGTGCAGGAGGAGGGCGACGGAATGTTCGTTTCAGCAACAGACTCTCGAAGATCGAGCATCTTCACGCGCGGCGCTTCTCTCGTTCAGTGCTGGCCCGGACATCCCTTAACGTGTCAAGAGCGCAGGACCGACGCCGAGGGAGCCCGACACATGTCCAAGCACGATCGGTGGAGCAAGCTGCTGGAACTGCTGGCCGCCGAAGGCCGGCTCGACGTCGACGCAGCCGCCACCGCGCTCGACGTGTCGCCCGCGACCATCCGCCGAGATTTCGACGAACTGGCCGAACAGCAGATGCTGGTCCGCACCCGCGGCGGAGCCGTCGCACACGGGGTCTCCTACGAACTGCCGCTGCGCTACAAATCCTCCCGCCACGCCTCCGAGAAGCAGCGCATCGCGGCGGCCGTGGCCGAGATGATCGCCGACGGCGACGTGGTGGGCCTCAACGGCGGCACCACGACGACCGAGGTGGCGCGGGCGCTGGCGCTGCGCACGGGCGGTAGCCGCGGCGAGCGGCAGCGCCGGGACCCGGCCGAAACCTCGTCACCGCTGCTCACGGTCGTCACCAACGCGCTCAACATCGCCGGTGAGCTGGCGGTGCGTCCCCGGGTGAAGATCGTGGTCACCGGCGGGGTGGCCCGCCCCCAGACGTACGAACTCGTGGGACCGCTCACCGCGGGAGTGCTGAACGAGGTCGTTCTCGATGTCGCGGTCCTGGGGGTCGACGGCGTCGACCCCCGGCTGGGACTGATGACCCACCAGGAGGACGAGGCCAGCATCAGCCGCCTGTTCACCGAGCGGGCGCGCCGCGTCATCGTGGCCACCGACTCCTCGAAGATGGGCCGGCGCGCCTTCGCGAGGATCTGCGGGCTGGACCGCGTCGACGTCCTGGTCACCGACTCCGCGCTCCCCGCCGAGACGGCGGTTCGGCTCACCGAGGCCGGTATCAAGGTCCACGCCGTCTGACGCGAAGGCCGACGGCCCGCACGGGGCGGGCCGCCAGGCTGTCCGCGCGTTCGCCGCCGCGGTCGTTCAGGGGGCGATGGCCATGTCGAAGACATGGACGTTCCTGTTGGACGGCAGCACCACGAACTCGACCTGCTTCGCCGGGTCCAGCGGGACGGAGTGGGCGAAGACCCGATAGGCGATGCCCGCGTTCCCGTAACCGTCCGGCCGGTTGCGGCCGTCCGCGGAGGCCACCAGCGTCGCGCCGTGGGCGTCGGCCGGGTCGAAGGACCAGTTGGGGAAGCCGAACGAGCCGCGGGTGCTGGTGCCGTCGGCGTAGTACACCGTGGCCGTGCCGGTGGCCCCGCTGGTGACGCCCGAGCCGAGGAGGACCAGCTTGCTGCCCTTTCCGCTCAGGGTGATCGCCTGACCGGCACCGGAGACGTTGTCCTTGGTGCCGGGTGCCACGTCCGGCCACGTCAGCTCGGCGCCCAGGGCCTCGACCCGGCCTCCCGGCTCCAGCCCGGCGGCGGCCAGTTTCTGTGCGGAAAAGCTGTTGCCCTCGCCGTCGTAGTCGCCCGGCCCGGTGTTGCCCTCGTCGGTGATGCCCACGTTGTTGTAGGCGGCCGCGAGGTCCGCGAGCGGGGCGCCGTTGGTTTGGGTCCGGGTGGCGGTCGCCGACCCCGCACCGTCACCACCGGCGTAGGTGGCCGTGGCGGTGAAGGTGCGCAGGGCGAACCCGTCGCGCTGCTCGGGCACCTGGATCCGGAACTCCGCGGCGGCGGTGGCATCCACCCCGAAGGTGCCGGCGACACCGGCGACGGCCGGCTGGACGGCCCAGCCGACAGGTCCCGCGAACGACACCCTCAGCGAACGCATCCGCTGCGGTCCGGCGTTCTTGACAGTCACCTTCACGATCGAGACGGCCGGACCGTCGAGGTCGACGGACGAGATCGACACCTCGGTCCGCGCGGCAACGGGCTCAGGCGGAGGTTCGGCGCCTGCCGCGGCGGGCGCCGGGACGATCATGACCAACGCTGCGACCGCTGCGGCGCCGAGGGATCTGAACACACGGACGGTTCTCACGGACTGCTCCTTCTGCCGGTCGGGCGGGAGAGGGGACTCAGGCGAACGGGCGGCATGTTCGTCTCACGGGAGTCCAGGCCCATGCGCAGGTTCACCCAGGAGCCGCGGGTGAAGTCGGGGACCTCCACCGGACGGCCGCCCGCGGCGAGGGATTTGACGCTCAGCGGTACGGGTGAGCACCAGGAAGCGGAGTCGTAGACGTCGATGTCGGGCACGAGCCCGGCGCGCATCAGCTGAACGGTGCGCCACTGCAGCACGTAGTCCATGCCGCCGTGGCCGCCGTTGTTCGCCGCGTCGTCACCGATCTTCTTCCACAGCCAGTGGTCGAACTCCTTGCGGTAGGAGTCGAAGTCGCGCCAGGAATGCCCGCTGTGGTCCGGCTCGACGTAGATCCGTCCCCCGGTCGACGACGTGCCCGCGTAGTCCTCGAAGATGCCGCGGCTGCCGGCCAGGCTGTTGATCCTGCTGTACGGGCGGGGCGAGCTGACGTCGTGCTCGGCCCTGATGACGCGGCCCTTGGCGGTGTCGATCAGGCAGGTGACCAGGTCACCGTTGATGTAGGTCTCCTTCCACGAGGGATGGGACCTGTCGACGAACCGCTCCCGGTAGTCCGCGAGGCCCTTGGGCTCGGTGGCGGTGGCCCGCAGCACGGTCATGCGGTCGCCGCGGTTGATGTCCATCGCGGCGGCGACCGGAGCCAGGCCGTGCATCGCGTAGAAGGACGCGGTGCTGCGGGTGTGCCACAGGCGACGCCAGGAACCGGTGTAGTAGGTGTCGGAGAACAGCAGGCTCCGCAGGTCGTGCAGATACCCGCCGTGGCCGTTGGTGACGTCGCCGAACAGCCCTTCGTGCGCCATCTTCAGCATGGCCAGCTCGTTGCGGCCGTAGGAGCAGTTCTCCGAGAGCATCAGATGCCGGCGGGTGCGCTCGGAGGTGTCGACGAGATCCCACAGCTCGTCGAGTTCGGTGGCGATGGGCAGTTCGACGACGACGTGCTTGCCTGCCAGCAGCGCGTCCCTGCCCTGACGGTGGTGGAACTCCCAGGGCGTGGCGATGTAGACGAGGTCGATGTCGTCGCGCTTCAGCATCTGCGTGTACGCGTCCTCGGAGCCGCCGTACTCGGCCGGGCGGGGCTCGCCCAGGGCGACGATGCGGTCCGCCAGGGCCTTCGCACGGTTCTCGCGTATGTCGCAGACAGCGGTGACTCGGCAGCCCGGCACGACGGCCCAGCCCTCGCCCATGCCGCTCCCGCGGTTGCCGATGCCGATCACGCCGACGCGGACGGTCTCATGGACGTCGTAGGGGACGCCGATCATCGACTTCTGGCCCCTGCTGCGCCTGGGGGTGGGGGCTTGCAGTGCCGCGCCCGGTTCGGCGGGCTTCGCCTGGGCGGTGCCGGCGCCGACCGCCACCGCCCCCGTGGCCAGAGCCCCTCCCAGGAGCGAACGGCGTGAGACTGCGGGGATTTCGGGCATGAAGAAGCTCCTCTGATCCGCGACGGGCATCACTGGCGAGGACGACTGTGGTGGCGTCGACACCACCTGTCAATAGATGCTCGAAGAACCCGGTATTCGATCAGAAACAAGCAAACGAGGCGCGTCAAGGCTCCGGAAGGCCTCCCGGGTCGGGAAACGCGGCGGCACCAGCAAGAACACGACCCGTGGCGTGGCGTCGGCACCCGGTACGACAGGACTGCCGAGTTCTCCAAGCGACAGTCACTTCCGCCTCGCTCCTGATGCGGGCGTGACAGCGCCACACTAGAAGGGGGGCTCCACGGAGTACCCGTCCTCCCCAAGAGGGGCGGAATCGGTCTCTTCCTCGGCTGCACGCTGTTCGGCGACTGTGGGGTGGATGGTGATTGCCTCGGCTGCCCGCCCTTGCCGGACCAGGATGTCGAACAGGGCCTGACGTGCTTCGACGGTGCCCAGGGCCCGCAGTTCTGCCGCGGCTTCAGCAAGGTGGCCGGCGGTGCTGAGGAGACCTGCGCTGACGATGCGGGGGTTGGTCCACGGATCGGGGTGGGCTTCGACCACAGCGATGGCTTCTTCGACGCGGCCGAGCTGGGCCAGCGCGAAGGCCCGCCACTCGTGCCGGAACTCCTCGTGGCCGTGGTGGGGCACGGTGAGGGGATGGTCCAAGAGGTGGAGCAGTTCCGCGGGCCGGTCATGGAGGGGGTGGACGAGTGGGGCCAGGAGGTTGGAGCAGTCGTACCAGCTGAAGCCGGGTTCGGCCACGGTGATCGCGTCGTCCAGCCGGCCGTCGCGCAACAAGGCCGAGGAGAGCCAGGCCCGGTGGCCGACCCAGTCGTCGGCGGCGATGGCCTCACGCATCACCGTCTCGGCCTCCTGGGTCCGGCCGTGGTCTCGCAGGGCACCTGCGTAGATGTGCAGGAGGGTGCGTGCGTCCTGTCCGGTGGCCAACGTGCGCAGTGTGTCGAGACGGCCGTGGCGTGCCAGTAGTTCAGCGTAGGCGGTGAGGGTGTTCTCCGAGAGGAAACGGCGCCCGGCCACGTCCTCACCGAGGATCCGGATCGCCTCGTCGGCGCGGCCCGCGCGCTCCAACACCTGAGCCTGGAGCTCCTGCGCCTCCGAGGGGGAGTGGTCCCATCGGCCCTCGGCGCGGGCTCGCCGTGCGGCTTCGGCGTGCGGGGCGATCAGCTCCAGCACCCGCTCGTCACGGCCCTTGCCATGGGTGATCTCCACCAGGACCGCCCGGATCCACGACTCACCCAGGTGCGGCTCGAGCAGGTTGATGGCCTCATCCACACACCCTGCCCTGGCGAGCAGCTCGGCGACGTTCCGGCACACGGCCTGTGCATCACGGCCCTCCTCGTCCGGGCGCACCAGATCCAAAGCCTCATCCACCCGGCCCGCTCGAAGCAGGATCTCCGCCTTCACCCACAGAGCTGCGCGCCACCCGGTCGCGACGAACGGCTCCATCACCTCCAGCGCCGGCCCGAACTCACCCGACCGGCACAGTTCCTGCACCGCACGCTCCGCGCAGAACCACTCGCCGCGTTCCCGTGCCGCCCGAATCACCAGGTCCAGGTGACCGTCTTCCAGCAGGCGAGTGACTTTCACGGGAGCAAGCCCACCGTAGTTGCTGACCTGCCATGAAAGTTCGTCTGTGTTCACGGCCGGAAGCGTAGAAGCAGTCGCCGACACCACCGTTGGCTGCGTAGGCGAAAACGAAGAACGGATGTCGGCCAGTGCCGGCAACTCTTCCGGCTTGAAGTGCCTGGAGATGTCGGTCAAGTCCTCGGAGGCGGTTCAGCTGACCTGCTGTTGTTCAGAGCGCGCACGGGTGGTTGCCAGCCGGTAGGACTCGCTGCCGGTCTCGATGAAGGTGCCGTTGAAGGTGAGTCGGTCGACGATGGCCGCGCAGAGCTGTGGGTCGGTGACGGCCTTGGGGTCCTAGTTGGTTCTCGCGGTGGCACCCCGGTTTTCCAGGTGCTGCCTTGACCGTTCAGGTGCGAGGAAGGTGTGCCGGTGGCCGAGGCCAGACCGCAGGTCATCGCAGGCGGAGGCCGACTCGCAGGCGCAGACCGTTGACTCGCTGTATCCCGAGCGGGACGTTTCTGTCCGGCATGTCAGCGGAAGCCGGCAAGGGGAAAGCGGCGAGTTCCTGTTCGCCGACCAGGTCGGACAGGTTATCGGCCCCCCGGGGGCGAGGGGCTCCTACCTCGAACACAGCCTGCCCCGGACCCGCCGGGCCAGGCATCAGGCTGAGCTCGCCCCGCCGAAACCGACTACGGCCATGCTGGATGAACCCGACGTGCTCGATGTCAAGCACGCTTGACATCGAGGCGTGGCGCTTCGTAGCGTGTCAAGTCCACTTGACATCGCTACATCGCATCGAAGGACGGCGCCCGTGCAAGCGCATAACGAGATCAAGGCGACCACTCGGCTTGTGCTCTGGACACTCGCCTGGGTGGCAACCCTCGCCTTGGCCAAGTTCGGCCCGCAACTGCTGTGGGATCCGCCCCAGCGGGTGGCGAGCTGGGCCGCCGTTGCCGTCAATCTCGCCGTCGGCGTCGGCTGGATCGTCGCCTTCATACGCTTCCTCCGCGCGCTCGATGAGCTGCAACGGAAGATCATGCAGGACGCGCTGGCGGTCACCCTCGGCGTGGGGTGGGTCGTCGGGTTCTCCTACGTTGTTGCGGACGCCGCCGACCTCGTCGCCCGCGATGTCGACATCGCCGCCCTCCCCGCGCTCATGGGAGTCGTCTTCATGATTGCCTTCGTCGTCGGCAAGGTCCGGTACCGATGAAGAACCGCATCACGGACCTTCGCGCCGAACGGCGCTGGACGCAGGCCGACCTGGCTCAGCGTGCAGGCGTTTCCAGGCAGACGGTCAACGCCATCGAAACAGGGAAGTTCGACCCCAGCCTCCCCCTCGCCTTCCGTCTCGCCAAGCTCTTCGGCATGAGGATCGAAGAGCTCTTTCTCGACGACTGAGCCCAGTGCGTTCCTGCGTTCCTGCGTTCCTGCGTTCCTGCGTGCCTGGGTTCCGGGGACCACGTCGTCGTCGGCCTCCTGCGGGCAATGACAGAGGTCAGCGGCATGATGGGCGGTGTGACGAACAGCGCAGGCACGCACCCGGATCGGATCCCGGGCTACGACGGCGGCCCTCTGGCCCACCTTCCCGAACTTCTCGAGGAACCCCTCTTCTGGCTTGGGCACCTGTGTGCACAGCGAGGAGGCCGAGGAGCTCCTGCTCGGTGCCGATTACGACGCTGCGGAGGACTTCCATCGCCGGATGTCCGGACGCGCGGACTGGCCCACCTTCACCGTCCCGGTCACCGCCGGCCGCCTGCACATCATCTGTCGCAACCTTGAGGGAGACGCGGGTACCGACTACACCCTGCATCACCCCGACTGGGAACGCGCCGAACTGCTCGCCAACGACGACGGCCACTTCATGGGACCCGGCCTGGCCTGGCCCGAGCTGGCGGCAGCCGCGGACAACGGCTTGGGCGGCGGCTCCACCACCGACCCGGACAGTCGCCTGCTGCTCCTGCTACCCGCGTTCGGAGACGCCGCCGTAGCCGCCGAACGCCTGGCGGCAGCACTGCGCGCCCGAACCGCCGTTGAGGACCCGGAACAGCTTGCGGCCGCTCTGCTGGAAGGCCAAGGTCCCTGTGGCCCTACGCGCTGGACCATGAACGAGGAGGGTCAACGGATCAACGACGGCCGCTACTCGTTCCGCAACCCCGCCAACGACTTCGCCATGCCGGCGGACCGCCTCACCCGGGTGACGGCAGCACTGGCTCCCTGAGCCGGACCGTCCTGGCGCGGCTCAGGCATGATCGAGCCGTGCCCACCTCATCCCGCGCGCCTCACCGCATCCCAGTGGCAGGGCATGCGCCAGGAGGCGGCCGAACTAAACCACGCCTGGCAGGAGACCAGGCGCCGGTGAGGTGGGCGGCGACGGCCAGGCGTTCTACGGCCTCGGCGGAGGCGCCGGCGGTCGGGTGCCCTCGAGGCATGCCTCTCCCCCCAGGCCGGGGAGGGGCAGTGGGCTGTACGTGCGGGAGTTGTCCGGCGCGGGTCACCCGCGCGGGCCGGTGCGGTCGGCGGTGAGGCGGGCCTCGAAGCCGTCGAGGAGACACTGAAGGCCGAAAGCGAAGGTGTTGTCGGGCGCTGCGGCGTACTCCGTGGCGGCCGGGGTGTCGAGGCGCTCGCGTAGGCGCGGGAATTGCCTGGCGGTCTCGGTGGCGCGTGTCATGGCGTCGGCCATCAGTTGCTCGGCGTTCGCGCCGTTCTTGCTCAGACGGCGGTTCAGCGAGACCTGCGCGGCAGGCCCGAGCGCGCTGCCGAGAACGTAGGTGAACACGGTGGCGGCCGCCCGATCCGCGTCGTCCGCGGTGAAGCCCGCCTTCTCGTAGATGGCGAGGCCGAGGTCGTTGTGCCGGGCCTGGCCGGGGCCGTGCAAGAGGTGGCTGCCGAAGGCCTGGACGAGCCAGGGGTGCCGGGTGAGCATCGCGTGCATGCCGCCGGCGTGGGCGGTGGCCGCGGTGCGCCAGTCGGTGGCGTCGAGATCGGGCAGCTCGACCTCGTGCCAGATCGCGTCGCCGGCGAGCCGGACCAGGTCGTCCTTGGTCTTGATGTGCCAGTAGACGGCCGTGGCGGCCGAGCCGAGCTGTTGCGCAAGGCTCCGCATGTTGAGGCCGTCCATTCCCTCGCGGTCGAGCAGCCCGATCGCCGCACGGATGATCCGGTCTGCGGTCAGTGTGTCTCGCGCCATGGCCAACACCTTACTTGCACTTAGTTCATTCTCTCTTGCACTTTGTTCAAGTCGTGGTCTACGTTGCACTCGTACTTAGTTCAAGTGCGCGAAGGGGGAGCCATGTCGCAGGACCAGCTGTCAGAGTTCGTCACGACGCAGGCCACGGAGTTCGCCGTGCCGGGCGTCGCCGTCGGGGTACTCCTGGACGGTCAGGAGATATACGCCTCTCACGGCGTGACCAGCCTCGGCAACCCGTTGCCGGCCGACGAGAAGACGCTGTTCCCTGTGGCGTCGGTGTCCAAGACCTTCACGGCGACCGCACTGATGCGCCTGGTCGCCGAGGGGAAGGTGGACCTGGACGCACCGGTGCGGCGCTACGTCCCCGAGCTGAAACTCGCCGACGAGCAGGCCGCAGGGCAGATCACCGTCCTGAACCTGCTCAACCACACCGCGGGCCTGGACTGGAACCTGATCGACGACGGCGAGGGCGACCGCTCCCTCGCCGGGCTCGTGGCGAAGCTGCCGCAGTTGCCGCTGATCGCACCTCCCGGCGCACGTGCCTCGTACAGCCAGGCCGGCTACAACCTGGCCGGGCGGATCATCGAGAAGGTCACGGGCCAGCCCTTCGAGCAGGCCATGGCCTCGCTCGTCCTGAACCCGGTGGGCCTCGCGGACACCGTGTACGGCCTGTCCGAGGTGATGGTCCGCAAGTTCGCCGTGGGCTACAACCGCGGCGACGACGGCGAACTGCGCCCCGCCCGGCCCTGGGGGGCGTTCAAGGAGGGCGCGCGCGGCGACAACCCTGGCGGCGGCCTCGCTTCCTCGGTGAGCGATCTGCTGCGCTGGGCACGTTTCCACCTCGGTGACGGCGAGGGCGTGCTGCCCACCGCGGAGCTGCACCGCATGCGGGAGCAGACGGTCGGGCTGCGCGCCAGCACGCTCGGCGACGGCTTCGGCATCTGCTGGTTCCTGCGCGACCTGGACGGCCTGCACGGGATCGGCCACGGCGGCTCCGGCAACGGCCAGTTCGCCGAGCTGCTCATCGTGCCCGAGCGCGGTTTCGCGGTGGTCTCCCTGGCGAACGCCGGCCCGCACGGCCATTCCTTCAACCAGTCCGTCGTGCGGTGGGCGCTCGAGAACTACCTCGGCGTCGTCGAGGACACGCCCGAGCCGCTCCCTTACGACGAGGGGCAGGCCCAACAGGTCGTCGGCCGCTACGAGATCGACGCCATGAACCTCGACATCGCCACCGACGGCACCCGTCTCACCCTGGCGGTCGGGATCAAGCCGGAGATCCGCGAGGCGTCGGACGAGGAAATGCCCCCGGACCACCCGGCCGCGCCCATCGGCTTCCTCCCCGGTGACGGCGACGAGTACATCGTCACCGACGGCGGCCTCACAGGGCAGCGCGGCTACTTCTCCCGTGACGCCGACGGCGCGGTCACAGGTGTCGACCTCGCCGGCCGTCTCTTCAGCCGGGTCGAGGAAGCATCCTGATCCGGCGCGGGCAGGGACATCCCGCGTCGCCGAGACGGGCCAACGATGAGCAACGGGACAGCCCCGTCGTCGGCGTCGGGCCGTGGACCACCGAGCCGGCTCATGGGCACAGGACGCAAGACCCGTGCGGCCGAGCCGGAGCGCCGGACATCGGGCCGCGGGAAGCCCGCGAGCACGCTACGAACGCGATCCTGGACGGAGCCGACCCGGCCACCTTCCCCGTCGGTGCCCCTGCGGACCGTGCCCGGCGGATCAGTACCAGTGGGTGCAGGTCCTCCGGCGGCCGCGGGGCCCGTCGGCGCAGGCGCGGGCCTGGTAACCGGGGCCGTCGTACACCGCCGGAGTCGATAGCCGGGTCATGGCGGAGGTGCCGTCGTTCGGTCCCTGGCGGCGGAACTTGCGGGTGGTCCTGCCCCTGTGGCGGGTCTCCATCCAGAGGCGCCCGCCGTCCGCGACCAGCCCGTCCGTCCATCCCCAGTCGTGTCCCTCGCGGGTCTCGATGTGCAGGAACAGCAGCGGGCCCCGCGGGTCTTCCGCCATCAGGCACACCCGGTCCCTGGGCTGGCGTGCGCTCCCGCACGGCCCATGCCGCACGTCCGCCCCGGCGTCCGTGGCCACCCCGGCCAGGAGTGCCACGGCCGCGGCGACGACGGTGACGGTCTTCGCGATCCCCGGTGCGCATGCACGCCACAACCTGCTGGGCGACGCCGTCGCTACGGCCTCCGGGCACCGATCACTCGAAAGCCTGCGTCACCGCGTGCCGGCAGCCTGCGTCACCGCGTGCGGGCCGACATCAGCCGACACGAGAGGGCAGCGTGCGCGTGAAGGTGACCGAGGCTTTGGGACGGCTGCCGGTACAGGCCGCTGAACAGCACCTTCGACCCAATCCGCTCGACCGGGACGCACCGCGAAGGGAATCATGGACGAGTGACGTCGACCGAAGCGGCAGCAATCGCTCTCCAGGACCATGCCGCCCTCTGGAGTGTGGGGGAGATCAGTGCGAGCGAGGTCGTCGATTCCGCCTGCGACGCGCTGGTCGCCGGACTCGACACCCCCAGCCTTCGGATCCTCGCCGCCTGCACCCGCGCCGAGGCGGACTACGACGTCCACGACCTGCTTCCCCCGGCACTCGCCGAACTCGGCCTCACCTTCCATCCGGTCGGCGGCGAGGCCGGCCAGGAAGCCGCCGTGCGAGCGCTCGCGCGGCGCATGCTCGCCGGCGACTTGCAACCGTGGGAGTTCACTTCCAGAATGCACCGGCGCCACGGGCACGAGCTGCCTCTGACCGAGCGACTCGCGGAGCTCGATGACGAGTACGGCATGCTCGAAGAGGGCGGCGAAGCAGCGGCTCAGGTCGATGCCGAGGTCATGGCCGAAGCCCGGCGCCTCGCGAACCACCCCACGGTTCCCGCCGAACCGGCGGATACGCCCGCCTGATGCACACAGACCGACCCGCGAGTCCCCGTCGGCCAGGGAGGATCCGCTGCCCTCCCGGCACGGCGCGGCCGACGAACGTGGTGCGTCCCGGTCTCGTCCGTGCCCGGCCGACCCTGACGAGGTGCCGAGAAGTCACTCGGGTGGAACCAGGGTGGCGTCCGTCTGCCGGCGAATGTTCCGGGCACCCGCCCGGGCGGAGATTGGTCGCCATGCGAATCCAACCGGTCGTGAACACCGCCATGTCTCTCGCCCTGTGCCTGGTCGTCACGGCAGGGGCTGCCGCTGCCGCCGCGCCTTCCACTCCGCCCTCGCCCGCTGCTGATGCGGGGATTCGGTTCGAGTTGCCGGAATCGTCGGGGCAGTACCCGGTGGGGAGCACCGAACTTCACCTCGTCGACGGCGACCGGCGCGACCCCTGGGCCACCGACAGAGCCAGGGAACTGATGATCAGCATCTGGTATCCGGCCCGCCGGGCGAGCGGACATCCGCGTCAGCCGTACATGCCTCCCGGCGTCGCGCGTGCGGTGGACGAGTCCGGCTCCTTCCAGCTCGCCGCACCCGGCCAGATCGACTGGGCAGGCATCCGGACGGAGGCGGCCGTGATGGCGCCGGTGGACGACCGTGAGGGCAGGCCGGTCGTGCTGTACTCGCCGGGCCTGCAGAGCTCCCGGACGCTCGGCACCTCAACGGCGGTGGAGCTCGCCAGCCACGGCTATGTCGTCGTCACCGTGGACCACACCTTCGAGGCTTCCGCGGTGGAGTTTCCCCGGGGCAGGGTCGAGCTGCAGAAGCCGATGTCCGGCATCGAGGCACTGAAGCAGGTCATGGACACCCGGATGCGCGACACCCGCTTCGTCCTCGACCAGCTCGCCGTACTGCGGAGCGGCCGCAATCCCGACGCCGAGGGGCGCCGACTGCCCAAAGGGCTGCGGAAGGCGCTGAACCTGGAGCGGGTCGGGATGTACGGGCATTCGGGCGGCGGTGCCACCGCGGCCGAGACCATGCGCGTGGATCGCCGTATCGACGCGGGCATCAACATGGACGGCACGCTGCAGTACAGCGACAGCGAATTCCTCCCCGTGGCCCGGGAAGGACTGGACCGTCCCTTCATGCTCATGGGGAAGGCCGGCCAGACCCACCTCAACAAGCCCTCCTGGGGCTCCTTCTGGGACCGCTCGACGGGCTGGAAACGCGATCTGAGTCTCGAAAAGGGCAGTCACTTCAGTTACACGGATGCCCAGTCGTTCGTGCCGGCCCTGGACGAGCGCCTGGACATCCCGGCCCAGCTCCGCGAGCAGTACATCGGCACGGTGGACCCCGGGCGCAGCACCGCCGCACAGCGCGCCTTCATCACCGCGTTCTTCGACCAGCACCTGCGTGGCCGGCCCCAGGACCTCCTGCACGGGCCTGCCACCGACCACCCGGACGTGCGCTTCGTCGACTGAGTACGGCCGGCTGCCGGACCTCCGTGCTGTCGGACCTCCGTGCTGTCGGCGCGTCGGACTTCCGCCGTGAGATGGGCGGTCAGGCCACTGGCCGGATCCGGTCACTGGTCGCCTGGTGCAGTGCGCTCCGGAGTCGGTCCCGGATCGCGGTCTGGGCGGCGATACGTTCGTTGAGAACCGCCAGACGCTCCACTGCGACCCGGATGCCCTTGTCGGACGGCGGCGCCGTTGCCACGTCTCCGTCCAGACACGGGAGGAAGATCCGCACGTCGTCCAGGGTGAGCCCGGCGGCCAGGAGGTGGCGGATATTGCGGACCCGCACCACCGCCCGCTCGTCATGGACGCGGTAGCCGTTGGAAGCCCGCTCCGAGGTGATCAACCCCGCCTGTTCGTAGTGCCGCAGCGCCCGGGCGGTCGCCCCAGTCGCTTTGGCCAGCTCACCGATCTGCACCCGTTCCACCCTCCCGGGTGCAACTCCTATCACGCCACGACCGCCCCACCGTCGACAGGGAGTACCACCCCGGTGACGAACGACGCGGCCGGCGCGGCAAGTTGGGTGATCGCCCAGGCCACCTCCTCCGGTCGGCCGATCCGGCCCAGCGGAGTGTGTGCCAACTGCCACTCACGCACTGCGGCCATTTGTTCAGGTGTCAGTCCCTGGTGCTCGCCGATCGGGGTGGCGATCGCCCCGGGCGCGACCGCCACCACTCGGACCCCGCGAGGCGCCAGCTCGACCGCCCAGCTACGGGTCAGCAGCTCCAGCGCGGTCTTGGTCGCCGCGTAGACGGAACTGCCCGGCCAGGCCCGCTGCCCCACCGACGTACTCACGTTGACGATCACTCCGCCGGACGCCTCCAGGGACGGCAGCGCGGCCTGGGCCAGCAGGATGGGGGCGATCAGGTTGGTGGCGATCTGCGGCACGATCATCTCCGGCGTGAGCGTGCCGAGGGCACCGCTGTGCACGATGCCGGCATTGTTGACCAGCACGTCCAACCGGCCGTGCATCTCCAGCGCGGTCCGGACGATCAGTCCTGGCCCGCCATCGGCGGTGATGTCGGCAGCCAGCGGGGTGATGCGGTCGTGCCCGGCGGCGGTCTCGTGCAGCGGTTCGGCCCGGCGGCCGACGGCGAGGACGTGGGCGCCCTTGGCAGCGAAGGCGCGGGCGGTGGCCCGGCCTATTCCGGTGCCGGCGCCGGTGACGGCGACGACCGTGCCGATCCGGGGTGCGGAGTTGCTTTCCATACAGGTCATCGTTCAACCCTGCCGCCAGCGGCAAGGTCAAACGGCGCATGGTGAGCTGTGATCAGTGGGTGTGGTCGACCGTCCCGTGGTGCCGCGTCGACGGCGGGCAGCTTCTCGGCGAGCCACCGATGCAACAGCGACAACCACCGGTCAGCCGGCGGCGGGGGAGGCGGGTGAGGCGGGGGAGGGGGACGGGAGGCGGGATTGTGGAGGGCCGGGTGCCGGAACCGCACCGAATGGGATGCGCCAGAGCGGCGCAGGTCGGTCAGGGAGATCGCCAGGCCCTGGTGCAGGAAGGCCAGTTCCCCGAAGCGCTCCTCCAACTGGGTGAACGAGATCTCCGCTGCTCCGAAGATGTCGGCGTCGGGCCAGAAGGCAATGGTGGTCCCGCTCGCGGTTGCCGTCCCCGCCTCGGCGAGCGAGGTGACGGCCACGCCGCGCGCGTATTCCTGGACCCATCGGACGCCCTCGCGCCGCACCTCGGCCGTCATCCGGTGCGACAAGGCATTGACGACGGCGGGCCCCATGCCGCAGAAGCTGAGCATGACGTCGTGACCGCCGCCGGCTCGCACCCCGGTCCGCATGCGGGTGAGCAGGGCTTCGAGCGCGGGACCGGGGCCGCCGGCGGCCCCCGTCCTGTCGACGGCAAGGCCCGGCCCGTCGTCGGTGACGGAGACTCCGCCGTCGGGCGTGAGAGTGATGCCGACGGAGGTGGCACGGCCGTTCAGAACGTCGTGCACCGGCCGGTCCGCGACCTCGAACACCATCTGGTGCAGGCCGCGTTCGCCGGTCGAGCCGATGTACATTCCGGGCCGCTTCCGCACGGCTTCCCAGCCCTCCAGCACCTGGATGGTGCTGGCGTCGTACCTGGTGGCTTCCCCACGCACGATGTTCCCTCCGATGGGGTCCAGCAGGACTCCCCAGGCTAGGGGGATCTCAGGAAGACACCAGTTCAGAGCCTTTCCGGCAATGCCGCGGGCGGGCGTGTGAGCGACTGTCCGGTGGCGGGCGGGCAGGGGTCGCGCATCTTCGCCGGAGCGCGGCCGCAGCCCCGTCCAGGGCGTGCACGGCACCGTTCACCAGCGGCCCGGAGGCCTCAATTTTCGACAGTCGTGATCGCGTGGGGGTGAGTGCGGGCCGTGGCAGGATGACGGCATGCTGATCCGAAAGGCTGATGCCGCGTAGGCGTCCGAAAGGGCTGCGCGCGGAGCGTTGGCGGCCCGGACGAGGTGTCCCGGTTCGCCGGATCCGCGGTGTTTCCGCGGCGACTCGCGTAGCGATCCGGAAGTTGGAAGAAGAGCGTCTGTGGCCGGGGGCTGTGGCCGCTGCCCTGGCGGAGTGCCGGTGGTACCTGGGGCAACCCGGGCGCGTTCTGCCGGATCCGGTGCTGGGCTGCGACTGCTGTGACCCTCTGGTGGCGCGAGACCTCCTGGAGGATGTGCTGCTGTGGCTTCCCCATGGCGCTCAGGCTGACCTCGGCAGGCTCGTTGCCAGGCTGGACGCCGAGTTCGACCGCAGGGCCGTCTCCCTCGGCCCACACCACGTGCTGGCAACTCCGTTCAGTGCGTGCGGGTATTGGCGCCGGCGATTCATGGAGAACTGAGGGTCGGGCGACGCCATCCGCATCCTCAACCTCGCGGACGAGATCGCCTGATGTAACGCCTGATACATTCTCAGGCGTGACGGAGACGGTTGAGCAGGCAACCCGGTGGCTGATCCTGGTGATCAAGCTGCCCGCGGACCCCTCCCGGCACCGCGTGGCGGTGTGGCGGGAGCTGCGCAAGATCGGAGCCCTCTCTCTGGGCCAGGGCGTCTGGGCGGTTCCCGAGGTGCCCGTCTTCGCGGACGGCGTCCGGCGCGCCCTCGAACTCACCGACGCCGCAGGCGGCCAGGGCCTGACGCTCCAGGCGTCCGGCCGTTCCGAGCAGGACGCGGCCCGCTTCCGGGAGATGTTCACCGCCGCACGCTCGGCGGACTGGGCGGAGTTCCTCGCGGACTGCGGGAAGTTCGACGAGGAGATCGCCAAGGAGATCCGGATCGCCAAGTTCACCCTGGCCGAGCTGGAGGAAGAGGAACAGAGCCTGGAGCGGCTGCGCCGTTGGCACCGTGACCTGACCGCCCGGGACGTCTTCGGGGCCCCCGAAGCGGCCGAGGCCGCCGAGCGGCTCAAGCGCTGTGCCGCCGTCTGCGAGGACTACTCCGAGCGCGTCTTCGGCGCGCTGCACTCCACCGACGAGGGCGTGTCGTGACCACTCATCCCATAGCTCCGGCCGCTCCGAGACAGGCCATGTGGCCTCTGTACGCGGCCGGGTTCACGACCGCCTTCGGTGCCCATGGCATCGCCGCCAACCTCGGCGGCTTCTCCGAGGACGCCGTCACCTCCCTGATCGTTCTGGGCGGACTGCTCGCCCTGTACGACGGGGCGGAGGTCCTGCTCAAGCCCGTCTTCGGCTCGCTCGCCGACCGGATCGGCGGCAAGCCCGTCCTCCTCGGCGGCCTCATCGCCTTCGCCTGCGCGTCCGCGCTGTACGCGATCGCCGACAGCCCCGGCTGGCTGTGGGCCGCCCGTCTCGGCCAGGGCGCCGCCGCCTCCGCGTTCTCCCCGTCGGCCTCCGCGATGGTCGCCCGCCTCAATCCGGCCGCCAAGCGCGGGCGCGCGTTCGGCTCCTACGGTTTCTACAAGTCGATCGGCTACACCCTCGGTCCGCTCCTGGGCGGCCTCCTGGTCTGGGCCGGCGGCCTGCGCCTGCTGTTCACGGTCATGGCCCTGTGCGCGGCCGCCGTCGCCGTGTGGGCCGCACTGGCCGTGCCCGCCGTGCCGCCCCTCCCGCGCAAGCGGCAGACCGTCGCCGACCTCGCCCGCCGCCTCGCCGACCGCGCCTTCCTCGCCCCGACCGCGGCGCTCGCGGCCGCCACCGCCGCCCTCTCCGTCGGCGTCGGCTTCCTGCCCGTCTCCGGCGCCGCCGCGGGCCTCGGCACCGTGGCCACCGGTGCCGCCGTGTCCGTACTCGCCGCAACCGCCGCCTTCGTCCAGCCCAGGACAGGGCGCGCCCTCGACGCCGGGCGCCTGACCACACGCACCGGACTGCTCACCGGACTTCTCATCACCGCCGCCGGCCTCGCGGCCGCCATGCTGCCCGGTCTGGTGGGCGTCCTGCTCGCCGCCGCCCTGATCGGAACCGGCACCGGCCTGATCACCCCGCTCGGCTTCGCCGCCCTGGCCGCCTCCACTCCGGAGGAGCGCATGGGTCAGACCATGGGATCGGCCGAGCTGGGCCGTGAACTCGGCGACGCCGGCGGCCCTCTGCTCGTCGCCGCGGTCGCCACCGTCTCGACCCTCACCTTCGGCTACGCGGCCCTCGCCGTCCTGCTGGCAGCAGGGGCGCTGCTCGCTCTCGCGCTCCGCCCCCGTGCGCCGCAGGCCGCGAAGTAGCCCCGAGCAGATGCTTGTGTCGTGCTGACCGCTCCGGAAGGGGAGTTTCCCCAACAGGCCACCGGCTCCTGGGGAAGTCGGGCCGGCTGACTCCATGTCCCTTCGGCTTCGGTGACCGGGCGGGTGCCCACCACGCCCACGCCCTCTCGAGGTCTCAGGGCTTGTGGTACTTCCCCGTGGCGGGATCGTTGATCCAGGTCGCGCGCGCCGGGTCGATGTTGATGGCCGTCCCGTGCTGTGTGCACGCGTCGATCATCGGGGCGAGGAACAGGGTGTCGAAGTCCGTCTGGGTCACCGCTCCCGCGGTGATGGCGGCCTCCATGTAGTTGTAGACGTTCTCCAACTGCTCGGAGCGGGGCGTGGTGCTGCCCGACGCGGTGGTGTTCACGTCGAGGCCGCTGCCAGGGTCGTCGGACCTGTCCTCGGGCCGGGGGCCGATGCGGAAGTTGGCCGGGAGGTTCTTGAGCGCCTTGTCGGTGTTGGGCGAGGAGAACGCCGCCGGAGCCAGGGGCGCCAGGTCCGTCGTGATCTGGAGGACCTGGGACGGGCTCAGCAGGGCGAGAAACGGCTGGAAGAGCGACTTGGGAATGATGTGGTGCAGCGTGTCCACCAACGGATCGCCGGGGTGGCTGGCCTTCACCGCGGCGAGCTCGGTGCTCGTCGACCCCAGCTTCCAGTCCTTGGCCTTGGCGCGCTGCACGACCCCGGACCCGCCGCAGCCGGTCGGGCCGCACCCGTCACCGTGCTCGTGGCGGCTGCGCTGGACCATGGCGGTGACCGCGGCGTTGCCCGCGGTGCGCTGCAGGGCGAGCATCGCCCCGTCCGCGGACGCCCTGGCCGCGGAGGCCTCGCCGCGCCGGGTGTCGCGCCGCGACCGCGCCAGGGCGTACTCCGCCTCCGATGAAGCCTGTGCGTGCATGCGTCCCTCCTCGGCCGGCCATCATGATCAGGGGCACGGCTCGACGCCGGGAAGCACCGCCGGGGCAGAGACGGGGCAACGTCGTTTCCCCCGAGCACCCGCGACGTCACGGTCGGTCCGATCACCGAGTCCGAGGGCTGACCAGGACGGACATCGCACCGTGTACGGGTCGCGGACAGCCGTGCCGTCCTGCCGCCGGTCGGCCGGCACCCGGGGGAGGTCGGTGCGCGTCGCCGGAGCAGTGGGGACGACAGCCGGCATCGGGATCGAGCGCGCGGGCTCACCAGGGCCCGGTCGCTCGAGACCGCGCCTTCGCACACCGTGAGATGCTCGCTGCCGCTTCGCGTCGTGTGCCGGCATAGGTCGGGTTCACCGAGACCGGGCGGAAGGAAGCGCACGCGGTGCCTGGGACCACCCTGTTCGCCACAAGACGGCTCTGACGACCGATGTCCGGTCCTGGGGACGGCTCCGTGCGGTGCTGGCACGCGCCCGGGCGGGGCCGGCTCGGGGCAGGACCCGCGTGATGGGCCAACTGCCGTAGGAGGAACCGATTCGGCGTGCCCGTTCGGGGGACGCAGCGTCTATCGCCTTCCGGGCGGGGGCAGCACCGCACTGTCCTGAATCCGGGAGAGAGAGATCACCGTGAAGCGTCACTCCTTCACCATGGCAGCCGGTGCCGTCTGCAGCGCCGTCGCACTCCTTGTGGCCGTCCCCGGCCCGGCCTCCGCGGCAGCCGGCCAGTTCCGCTACACCTACACCACCACCGAGGGCTACGACGCCGTTGGCTTCCTGAACAACCCGCCCAGCGGCGAATGCGTCAACCTGCAAGGGCCGGCAGCGGAGCCGGGCTCGCCCAGCCGTGCGCCCAGCAACCAGACGGACGCCACGGCGACCGTCTTCCTCGACTCCGACTGCCAGGGCGCGACCTACACCCTGCGCCCAGGGGCACGAGCATCCGAACGCCTGCTCCTGCGGTCGGTCCGCTTCTCCTGAGACGACGCGACCCGCACCGCCCCGCGCCGGCCTGGACGGCCGCCGGGGAGCGCCGCTTCCCCGCGTGTCCGGCGGCCGGGGCGGCGGCGTCGTGTGTGGCCGGCGGCGGCGACGAAACGGGCACGGGAGGGGGCATGCCCGGCTCCCGACAGCGGTCGCCCCGGCGCCTACGGTGACGAGGACCAGGCGTGAGCACGCTGATCGTCGGCCACGCGGTGCCCTCGTCCTCGGCCCGCGTGGTCAGCGGCGAGGGCCTCCTCCGCCTGACCACGCGGGCATGCCCCGGCCGGAGCAGCACCCGCACCGCCCCCGACCAGAGGCCCGTCAGGTGCCCGCTGCCCCGGCGCCGGCAGCTCAGCCGGTATTGCTCGCCGTCGTCGCGATGGCGGCGAACTGCGGGGCCGTGCTGTCGTAGGGCGATCCGGTCAGATCGCCGAGGACCTCGACCTCGGCGAAACCGGCTCCCTTCAGCTCACCGATCAGCTCCCGCCGGGTGAAGTAGCGCACCCAGTTGAAGAAGGTCCTTCTCCGGTCCGCCTCGAAGATCTCGTACTTGTCCAGCGATACGTGCTCGCTCTCGTACCGGTAGGTGTTGTGGAAGCCGAAATAGGGCCGGGCGGACCAGAATCCGTCCATGAGGGACGGCGCGTAGGTCGCCTGCTCCCGCACGTGAGTGAACGCGGATGCGGAGTCGACGTCGAAGACGAAGGAACCGCCTGCGTCGAGGTGCTCGCGGACCGTACGAAGGAGCGCCTGCCGGCCGGTCGGGGGCAGCGCACAGTAGTCACGCATGACCAGGATGATCAGGTCGTACCGAGCGTCGTCACGGTAGGTGAGGTAGTCCTGGCGCAGATGGCGGACGGACAGCCCCTCGGCGCGTGCCAGTGACGTGGCGTGGTCGAGCGAGCGGGAGGAAAGATCCAATCCGGTCACGGACGCACCGGTACGGGCGAGGCGCGTGGTGTAGAGACCGGGGCCACAACCGAAATCCGCGACGCGAAGGCCCGCGCCGACACCGAAGCGGTTGATGATCCAGGCCACGATCCGGTCCACGTACTCCGCCCGATAGGAGGACAGGTCGACGTGCGGGTCGAGGTGAGCGCCGAGCATCCGCGCGGAAATGTGCGGGTCGGTCCACAGGTCCGGGGTGGTCACCTCCGCGTAGACGGCGGGGCGGGCGTTGATGGCTGAGAGCTCTTCGAACATGCGGCACTTCCGTGATTTCTGGGAGGTTTGGGAGGGTGCAGAAGGAGGCCGGCATGCCGCGCGCGGCAGGAGGCGACTCCCGCGACGCTGTCGGGGGAGTGCCGGGTATTCGCCCAGGACGACTGCGCCGAGGACGACTGCGCCCAGGGCGGCTCAGGGGCGCCTGCTGGTCACGGCATGCCGATCAGGCAGACCGGGCCTGCGTGCCCGTCGGACACGCAGGGGCCGGCGGACTGCCGGGGCACGGGAACTTCAGACTTACTGGCGCATGAAAGCAACCATAGGCGCATCCACGACGGGCTCTGCACCATGCATCTCACGGTGGACAGCAGTTCCCCTCGCCGTGGCGGCCGACAAGACCGACGCCCGTGTGCTCCGCGTGGCTGGAGGTCCGGTCGATCGCGGCGCGTTTTGCAAACCTACCTATCGATAGGTAGGTTTTGGTCATGAGCAACGTCGCCGCCCCATCCATCCGTGCCGTCGGGCTCGGCCGGAACTTCGCCGAGCGCACCGCGGTGCACCGGCTCGACCTGGAAGTGAACCCCGGAGAGGTCTACGGGCTGCTCGGCCCCAACGGTTCGGGCAAGAGCACCACCGTCCGGATGCTCACCACGATGCTCCGCCCCTCCCTGGGTACTGCCCAGGTCGCCGGGGCCGACATCACCCGTGACCCCGCGACGGTCCGCCGCCGCACCGGGGTCGTCCTCCAGGGCACCGCACTCGACCCCCTCATGTCCGCCCGAGAACTGCTGCGCCTGCAAGGGCGACTCCAGTCACTCACCGCCCGGCAGGCCCGCGCACGCTGCGCCGAGCTTCTCGCCGCCTTCGACGCGCAGGAGTTCGCCGACACCCCGGTCGGCAAGCTCAGCGGGGGCCAACGCCGCCGGGTCGATCTCGCCGTCGCTCTGGTCCAGCGCCCGGACGTCCTCTTCCTGGACGAACCCACCACAGGGCTCGACCCGGCCAGCCGCCGGGGTCTGTGGGACCAGATCCGCGCACTGTCCGCCAACCACGGCGTCACCGTCCTGCTGACCACCCAGTACCTGGAAGAAGCCGACCAGCTCTGCGACCGCGTCGGCATCCTCCGCGCCGGACGCCTCATCGCCTCCGCCGCCCCGCACGCCCTCAAGGAGCAGGCCGGCGACCGCGTCCTGACCCTGCGCTTCCGCGATGCCTTTGCCGCCGGCCAGGCCCGGGAGCTGCTCACAGCCAGGGGCGAGCAGCTCCACACGGCCGAAGCCGCCCCTCACGCGGTGAGCATCCGGCTCGCCCGCCCCGGAGCCGACGGGGAGACGCTGCTCACCCTGGCCTCCGTCGGCCTGCACGCCGAATCCCTGACCGTCGAGGAACCCAGCCTGGAAGACGTCTTCCTCCGCCTGGCCCTCACACCGGAAGGCGCCACCGCCGCATGAGCACGATCGCCACCGCCGTCGTCGGCCCCGCGGGCCCGTCCGCCACCCCGAAGTCGTGGGCGGCCCTGGGACCGTTGACCGCCCGCTCGCTGAGGTCCTGTCTCCGTACGCCCGCCCTGCTCCTCTCACCACTGCTCACGAGCGCGTTCTTCCTGATCATCTACGAGGGGCAGCTGTCCTCGGTCACGACCGGCGTGGCTCCCGGCGGCCGCTACATCGACGTCGTCCTGCCCCTGTGCCTGCTCACCACCGCCTTCACCGGCGGCGCCACCGCAGGGCAGTTGCTGGTGAGCGACATCGGCTCGGGCTATCACGCACGGCTCTGGCTCACCCCGGTCGGCCGGTGGACTCTCATCACCGCACCCGTCCTGGCCGGCGTCGTCGTCCTGACCGCTCAGGCCGCTGCACTCACCGGACTCGGCCTGCTGCTCGGCCTGAGTCCCGTCTCCGGTGCCCTCGCCCTCCTGGCTCTCATCGGCGCCACCGTCCTGCTGGGGACGGGGTTCCTGCTGCTGGCCGCCGCGGTCGGCCTCCACACCGGCAACAGCTCGGCAGTCGGTTCCGTGACCCTGGTCTTCTTCCCGCTCTCCTTCTTCACCGCCACCTTCGTCCCGCGTGACCAGCTCGGCGGCTGGATGGCCCACGCTGCGGACATCAACCCGCTCACCCCGCCCCTGGAGGCCATGCGCAGCCTGCTCACCGCGCCCTGGAACGAGCAGAACCTGCTGCCGGGCGCCCTCGTCGCAATCGCCATCCTGGTCGTGGGCGCTGCCGCGGCCCACCTCGCCCTGACCCGCCGTACCCGTACAGGAGTCTGACCACCATGCCCCGCCAGACCGACACCCGCGCCCGTGCCCGCGACGAGTTCGCCCGCCGGCTCACCGACTACGGCTACCTCGGCGTCTCCCTCGACGACATCGCCAAAGCCGTCGACGTGAAGAAGGCCAGCCTCTACCACCACTTCCCCGGCGGAAAGCCCGCCCTGTTCATGGAGGTGGCCGACCACTACACCAGGGAGGCCTCGGCCCTCCTCCAGAGTGCACTCGCCACCCCTGGCACCCTGCGCGACAAGCTCCTGGCACTCGCTGCCTCCTACGCCGAGGGCACCTACAACTCCGCGCTCAGCAACCAGATCTACTACGCGATCCGTCACCTCGAGGACGAGCAGCGCGCCGAGGTCTCCCACGCATACGTGCGCGGCCTCATCCAGCCCGTCACCGACCTCATGGCCCAGGCGGTGGCCACGGGCGAGCTACGGGAAGCCGACCCGGGGTTCCTCGCCACCGCGTTCCTGGAGCTGGCCGCCACCGTCCGTCCCCCGGAGGACGACCACACCCCGGCCTCCGCCGACCGCCTGGCCGAGGACGTCGTCGACCTCTTCCTGCGAGGAGCCGGGCCGGACACCCCCTGACCTGCTGAAGCTTCTACCGGCCGCCGTACAGGCCCACGGCCTGCACGGCGGCCCTTGGAGCCTGCTTCTGCGACCGGTCGCCGGGGGTGGTCCCGATGCAGGCGATGGACGCCGGGCGCGGGCTTCGCCCGGGCGGACGCCCTTCGTCGCGTCGGATGCGCGAGGACCGGGACTGCCGTCAGCGGATGCCGAGGGCGACGATCTGGGTGATCGCCTCCTGGGCGAAGTTGTCGTCGCTGACGAGGATCAGCAGCCGTTCGCCGGAGGGCAGGTCCGGGCCCCACGTCATGCCCTCGGTGTTGTCGATGGCGGAGAGCCCCAGGGTGTCGAAGTCCGCGACGAGTTTCTTGCTCATCGGCGTGACGGACCGTCCGGCCAGCGACTCCCTCTCCCGCACGTCGGTCGCCCCGCGCGTGGTGGCGTCGAAGAGACGGACCTTGTAGCCCGCGCCGGCGACCCAGGTGCGTTCGAGCACGAGATAGCGGTTGGGCTGGTCGGGGAAGGCGAGGATGGACGGGACTCCGGTGTCCGGTCCCCAGGGACTGTCGGGGTCGTTCTCGGCGAAGATCTTCTCCAGCGGATAGGCGAACTGCCCGAGCACCCGGCCATCGCGGTTCTGCTGGGTGACGCGGACCAGCGCGCCGTTGTTCACGTCGGGCTCCGGGCCGTCCTGGAGGAGCGGGCCCTCGATCGCGCTGGTCACCACCTTGCCCTTGGAGCCGAAGGTGATCGCCTCGATCGCCTGGTTCCGGCGCGGGCCGCGCTCTTCCATCGTGATCTCGTAGTTCGCCGGCAGCGGCAACTGCCCGAGGTGGCCGCCGGTGGTGGAGGCGTGCTGGATGGACGGCTGGAGGACCGGCGGGCCGGCCACCTTGGGCCGGTCGCCCTCCTGCGCCCACCAGTAGGTGCAGTCGCGCGGGTCGACCCGGATCTCCTCCGGGTCGACGGCCTTGCCGTCGCCCAGGGTCGGCGCCGGATAGACCGAGCCGTCGGGCTGGAGGAAGGAGTGGGTTCCGGTGAAGTCGACGGCGTGCACGCCCTTGGCGTCCACGTCCAGCCTGGCCGTGTAGAAACGGGCGGGCTGGAGGTAGGAGCGGTCGTCGCTGATGAACACGTACTCGCCGGTGCACGGGTTGCGGTCGATGCCGGAGAGGCCGCCGACCGTGGTGTCCTGGTAGGCGAGCTTGTGCGGAACGGTCTTTTCGCCGAGCAGGCGGGCCTGTACGGCACGCCCCGCCCCCTGACCTGGATCGTCCGGTTGCGCGGCGGCCACCGCGGGGGTCAGGGTCGAGGCCAGGAGCAGGGCTGCGGCGCACGCGCGGCGCGTCAGGGAAGAACTCACCCAATGATCTTCGCCCGTTACGGGCTGAGGCGCAGTCACCCGATCGGGTAGGACCCGTCCGTCGAGGTCGTGCGGCGACCGGAGGAGCGGACGCGGGAATGCGACTACGTCGTCGTCGGAGCCCGCCCGGCGAGCAACCTCACCGTCTTGACGACCACCCGCGCACTGCGCGTCGTGACGGAGGCCCCGCGCCGCGGGGGCCCTACGTGCCCACGGCATCGGCGTCGTCCGCGACCGGGGGAAGAGGTCGCGATCGCCACGGTTCAGCGGGGCAGCCCCAACTCGCCGGCGCGCAAACCGGCCTGGAAGCGGGAGCCGGCCTCGAGTTCGGCCATCAGCCTGGCCACACGCCGCCGGTACGTGCGCAGTGAGACGCCGAGTCGTCTGGCCGCCGATTCGTCGGTGAGCCCCGAAGCGAGGGCTTCGAGGATCACGCGGCCGTCGGCATCGAGGTGCGGGACGTCTGTGCGTAGATAGGTCTCGAGATCGACGGCGGCGTCCCAGAGCGCCCGGAGGAGCGAGTGCACGCCCTCGACCAAGACCGGTGACGTCGTCACGATGTACTCCCGTCCGGTGGGGGTCTCCTGGCCGGCGAGGATCATCACCCGCCGGTCGATGAGGATGGTCTCGTGCGGCAGAGGCGAACGGCTGATCCGCACGAGAGCGCCCCTGCTGCGCACAAGCCGCAGGTGGGCGCGGGCCTCCTCGTCGGCCAGTGCCACCGGGCTGAGCAGTTTGCGAGGGGTGACGGCAGCAGGACCTGCCGCCCGCATCCGATTCCGGACCGCGGCCCTGGTTCCCGGTTGCGACCAGGTCCTGAGGTCCCGGGCGGCGCACAGGAAATCGGTCCGCACGGACGCGAAGAGATGACCTGCGCGCGCGATCAGCTCTGCGTCTCCCCGCACCGAAAACAGCTCGTCGCTCCCCATTCCGTCAGTCTGGCAGCAAGTTGCCACGAACTCGCCGGGAGTCGTGCCGGCGGACACCATGAGCGTCATGACGAGCAAGACGTTCTCCCTCGGCGCAGAGCTGACGGTCGATCGACTCGGATTCGGCGCGATGCGCCTGGCGATGGGTACCTTCGCCGGTCCGGCGAGAGATCCCGAGACGGGCATCGCGGTGCTCCGCCGGGCTGTGGAGCTGGGGGTGAACCACATCGACACGGCCGGCTTCTACGGCAGGGACGCGGTGTGGGCCAACGAGCTGATCCGTGCTGCCTTGACCCCCTACCGTGACGACCTGGTGATCGCGACCAAGGTGGGGCCGTTACCGGGACCGAACGGTGTGCCGAGTGGGCAGGCGACGGCTGCTCAACTGCGTGGCCTGATCGAGGCGGAGCTGCGCAGTCTGGGACTGGACCGGCTCGACCTGGTCTATCTGCGGGTGGGCGGAATGACCGGGCCGGGCCATGAGTCGATCGCCGAACGGTTCGCGGTCCTGGCGGAGCTCCGTGCGGAGGGGCTGATCCGGCACCTGGGCGTCAGCAACGTCGACGCCGCCCAGCTTGCCGAGGCCCGGGCGATCGCCCCCGTCGCGGCCGTGCAGAACCGGCACACCAGCGGGATGGAGCTGCTGGCGGAGTGCGAGGAAGCGGGCATCGCGTACGTGCCGTACTTCCCGCTCGGCGGCGGAGTCGGCAGCAGCCCGCTCGACGCCGAACGGCTCCGCAAGGTCGCAGCACGTCTGGGCGCGACCACGGCGCAGGTCGCGATCGCCTCGCTGCTGACGAGCTCCCCGACGGTACTGGTGATCCCGGGTACCGGTTCACTCGCACACCTGGAGGAGAACCTTGCGGCACACGCCCTCGAACTCGGCGACCAGGACCTCAGCGACCTACGCGGCCAGGGGGTTCCAGACGGTCCTGTTCGATGTCCCGCTCCGGACGGTTCCAGCAGCGGGGCGGGGGAGCCGCGATGACGGTCGGGGGTGGTCGGGTGGGTTCAGTCGCCTCCGCCGAAGTCGCCGCTGTCCGAGCCGCCGTCATGGGTGTCCGAGTCGGCCGTGTCGTCGAGGTCGTGCCGGGGGGTCGTACGGCCGCTGCGGCTGGGGCTGTCCGCCGGGCGTGAGCTTGTTGTCCTGGGAGGTGTGCGCCGGTCGGACGGCGTGGACGAGCTGACGACGGCCACCCGGTGGCGAGTGATGCTGTCCTCGCCGGCCAGGGCCCGGTTGACGGCGGCGCGGCAGTGACGGGTGAAGCGGGGCCAGGGGCGGGCCGTACGGGCGGGCCAGATCGCCGCGAGGGCGGCCAGCACGGCCCACAGCGGTATCCAGACGGTCGTCCACATGCCCGGATCCCTGGAGGGAAGTCCGGGCACGGGCACCGGACACCGCGCGATCATCGCGTGCAGGGACAGGCCGAACGCAGTGACGAGGGCGGCCGTCAGCGAGCGGGTGCGGTATGTGCCGAACATGCTGCGCAGCGGCGGACGACGTGACCGGAGGACCTTGCGGAACCGCGCGAAGCGGGAGTCCTCCAGCAGCTCGTACACCGTGGTGCCCTCGTGCCGGCGCAGGGTTGTCACGAGCGCTGCCCGTACCGGGTCCTTCTGCGTGCCGAGGCGTCCGCGCCGCACCGTGATCCGGCCCGTCTCGTCGACCTCGGCGTCGCCGGCCAGGACCAGCAGGCGGACGGCCACCTGCGCGGCGTAGCCCTGCTGTTGTGGCGACGCGCCGTCCCACGAGGCGCCGAGCCACCACGCCGCCTGGATCGGATCCACACCCGCTGCGAGGACGTCCTTCAGGAACGTGCGCTCGTCCCGTGTGCGCCGCCACCAGGCCGCGTACAGCGCCGCGTTGACTCCTGCGAACGCGATCAGCCAGCCGGCGGCGATCCATGCCATGCCGCCGCTCATGACAGGGAACCCGCCGCCCCGCTCGATGGGTATGACACCGGACACCACCCCCGCCGGCCGCCTTGTCTCCCCACGTCTGCCGCCAACGGCCGTATGCAGCAGTCCACTTGGCGAAGTCTGCCACCATGCCGGGCAGCCGGCCTCGAGTGCGCCATGGTTCTCACTGACGCACCACCGATGCGAGCGGACCGGCCGTGCCGATGGTGAACACGCGTGCGCAGCAAGCGTGAGCCGGTCAAGTGACCTGAGTCAGAGGATTCTCATCCCGTTCCAGCAACAATGAACCCTGTGGACCGTCCGCTGCACCTCGACCGCGCGCTCGATGAGTTCGACCCGCCGCGCTGGGCGCCTCCTGGCTCCGACGCGACCCCCTGTTGTACCGCGGCGAGCCTCGCACGCTTTCGGTGACCGGTCCGCTGCCCGTCTGCCTGGTCCGTCGTGCTACCCACGGCCACGGTCTTCCTGTACCGCTCGCAGCGACAAGGACACCCGTTCCCGGACCATGTCGACGTCGACGATCTCGGCCGTGATCTCCTGGCCGACGCTGACGACGTCGGACGGGTGATGGAACGGACGCCGGGACAGCTCCGGAATGTTGATCACCGCGGTGAAGCCGCCGATGTCCACGAAGGTGACACCGAAGCCGGCGATGCCCGTCACCGTGCCGGTGACGAGCCTGCCGCGCCGCAGGGTCTTCAGAAAGGCCCAGTCCCGGTCGCTGGGCGTCGGCTCGGTCTGCCAGCGAGCGCGCAGAACACCGTCGCTGTCGGGCAGCACCGCTGTGAACAGGGGGAGATCCTCACCGGCATACACGGAGAGGGTGCCGGCAGCACGCGCGCTGACGAGCCGGGAGGTCACTGCCTCGAACTGGGTCTCGTCCGCGACGGTGCTGGTGATCTGCCCGTTCTCGTCCTCCAGGACGATCTCCACCAGGCCCTCGTCGGGCAGCGACGCCAGAGCCGTGTCGACGTCGGTGAGCAGGTCCGGCCAGACCGCCAACTGGGAGCGCGGGACCAGCTGGGCGCGCACGGTCTCGGCGTTGTCGCGGGTGAGGCGGTGCCAGCGGGAAGTGTTGGAGGCGAAGGACTCCTGCAGGAACACGGCGCGGTGGGTGCTGACGGTCCAGTGCAGACGGGCCCAGAAGTCGGCGTCGGCCGGGCGCTGCACGTACGCGGGTTCCTCGGGGGTGAAGTCGTACGGCGACCTCTCCAGGCGTTCGGGGAACAGCCCGAGCGCGCGGGTGCGGGTCAGCGCGGCTTCGCAGGGGCGGCTGCTGCCTATGTAGAGGTACTGGTCCCAGCCGACGTGCACCGTGAACGCTCCCTCTGCCTCCAGGCGGCACCAGGCGCCGCTGTCGCGGAGCATGACCCGGACGAGTTCCAGGCCCGCGGCGACCGGCACCAGCGCACCGTCGTGGAATCCGGTGGGGCCGGCCGGGAATAGGTCGGCCAGGCCGTAACCGTCGACCGGTGCTTCCAGGCCGAAGTGGGCCAAGCCGCCGAGCTGCGGCTCACGGATGGCCAGTTGCTCGACACCGGTCTCCTGGGCGAAGGCGGCGATGGCCTCCAGGTAGGCGGCTTCGACCGGTCCGTGATCGCTGGTCGCGGGCTCGGTGCCGGTGTAGTGGCCGTGCTGATCGCGGTCGGCGGGGTCGTACTTGGTGACTCGGTGGACGTAGGGCAGCACGTCACTGTCCGCGGGAGGTCGAAGGCGCGGGTACGTTCTGGTGGTGTTCGAGGAGGCGGTGGGCGACGGTGGCGCGGATGAGGGAGGGGCCGACGAGGTCGGCGACGATGTGCTCGCCGGATTGGTGCTGCTGGACCATGCGTTGCTCCGACACAGATCGTGCCCTCGCTTCCATGAGCACGGGCGGGGCGGCATACGGAGTCACCTTTGCCTACCGGTTGTCACGCCTGTGAGGCAATGCTCTGCCAGCCGTTCTCGAGGAGGTCGAAGGCGCGGTTGAGGGCTTCGGTGCTGTCGTGGTGCCGGCGGGCGGCGCGGGGTGCTTCGAGGGCGAAGTGGGCGAGGGCGGTGCAGGCCGGGTCGTCCGCGGGAAGGCCGCTCTCCTCGGCGATGACCTGGGCCAGGGCGGCCGTGTTCTCCAGCCACGTGGCGTGCTGGTAGTCGAGCAGGGCCGGAGTGCTGTTGACCAGTTCCAGGAAGGCGGTGACGCCGGGCTCGTCGCCAGGGCGGAGCCGGCGGTTGCGCAGGGCGTGCTCACGCAGGGCGGCCGGGACGGACTGGCCCTGAGGGCGCTCCCGTACCGCGGCGAGCTGGAGGGCCTTCCTCTCGTCCTGCCGGTCGAAGACCAGGGCCTCCTTGCCGGAGAAGTGCTTGAACAGCGTGGTGGTGGACACATCGGCCGCGTCCGCGATCTCGCGGATGCCGACGTCGTCGTAGCCGCGCTCGAGAAAGAGGCGCAGGGCTGCGTCGGCGATCGCCTGGCGGGTGGCTGCCTTCTTGCGCTCGCGGCGCCCCATCGGCGCGGCGGCGACGTCTCCGTCATCGGGCATGGCGACAGGCTACACCATCAGTGGAACGACCAAAAAAGTGAACTCGTTGCACTTATTTCTCTGGTGTGCTTTTCTGCTGAGGCGGGCCCTTGGAGCTGCCCGCCCCCCATGCCGGACCACAGGAACGGAGCACCACCATGACCATCACGCCCACGCCCGCGCCCCGCATCGCGGTCATCGGCGCCGGCCCCGGCGGCCTGACCTGCGCTCGCGTCCTCCAGGTGCACGGCGTCGCCGCGACCGTCTACGACCGCGCGTCCGGCCCCGACGACCGCAACCAGGGCGGCACCCTCGACCTGCACCCCGACGACGGTCAGGCCGCCCTGAAAGAAGCCGGACTGCTGGAGGAGTTCTTCCGCCTCGCCCGCCCCGAGGGCCAGGAGATGCGGCAGTTCGACGCGGCCACGGGAAACCTCCGCTTCCACCACGAGCCCGCCGAGGGCCAGCTCTCCGCCCCCGAGATCGACCGCGGCCAGCTGCGCGACCTCCTTCTGGACGCCCTCACCCCCGGCACGGTGCGCTGGGGCCACGCCCTGCAGAGCGTCGAAGGTCCCGCCGACGGTCCCCGGCGGCTGCACTTCGCCAACGGCACCGTCGTCGAGGCCGACCTCGTCATCGGTGCCGACGGCGCATGGTCCAAGGTCCGGCGCGTCCACTCCTCCGCCATCCCCCGGCACATCGGCGTCAACTACCTCGAAGCGTGGTTCCACGACGTCGACGACCGGCACCCGGAGATCGCCGAAATCGTCGGCCTCGGCAGTGCCATGGCGGCCGACGGCGACCGCTGCCTGTTCGCCCAGCGCAACAGCGGCGGGCACATCCGCGTCTACATCATCCAGGCCGGCCCCGCCGACTGGCTGGCCCGGGCCGGACTCACCGAGCAGGACACCGACCGGATCCGCACCCTGCTCCTGGACCGCTACCGCGACTGGTCACCGGGCCTGCGCCGACTCCTCACCGACAACGACGGCCTTTACCTGGACCGCCCGCTCTACGCCCTGCCCGTCCCGCACACCTGGGAGTCCGACCCCACCGTCACCCTGCTGGGCGACGCCGCCCACCTCATGCCCCCGCTCGGCGTCGGAGTGAACCTCGCGATGCTCGACGCCTGCGAACTCGCCCTCGCCGTCGCGGGTCACGACACGGTCGCCGACGCCATCCGCGCCTACGAGAAGACCATGCTGCCCCGCTCCACCGAGATGCAGAGCGCCCTCGACGGCGCCGCCGCCGGCCTGCTGTCCGACGAGCCCTTCGACCCCAGCCATCTCGACGCCGACTGAGCACACACCCCGCACGTGGACAGCCCCTGTTTCGCGGTCACCCACTCCTGATGCGTCGGGCTGACCCCGAAGCGAACGGACACCAGCGCATCACGCGCTCACTCGGCCGCGACGGGTGCGGCCGACCTGGCGGCCTGCTCGATCTTCGCGCAGTGGGCCGCACGGGCTTCCTCGTCGATCTGCTCCTCGTATTCGGGGCGCATCCCGGTCCGGCCGTCGAGGCCCTCGCGCAGGACATCGGCGTGCCCTGTATGCCGGTTCGTCTCGCCGAGGACGTGGACCAGGACGGCGAACAGGTTCGTGTTCGGCTGCGGCTCCGGCCACCACGGCACGTGGCCGGGGGCGTCGAGGGAAAGCGCGTCGATCGTCGCGTCCGCGTGTTCCCACGTGCGCCGGTAGTACCCGATGAGCTGCTCGCGGGTCTCGTCCTCGGCCGCCCACAGATCACTGCCGTGGGAGTGGTCCTGCCACCGGGGCAACGGTTCCGCGGAAGGGCGGTCGAAGACCTCGCCGAAGTACCTGGCCTCGACGGTGGCCACGTGTTTGACCAGACCGAGGAGATTGGTCCCGGTCGCGGTCAAAGGCCGGCGGGCGTCGTATTCGGACAAGCCGTCGAGTTTCCAGAGCAGCGCCTTGCGGTCCCGCCGCAGTCTCCCGTGCAAGGTCTCTTTCGCGAAGTCGTCGATCATGCGGCATGAGCCTGCCATGGGGCTGCTCGTGGTCTCAAGGCCTCTCGATGACCTGGAAGCCCGTGGACACCGATTCCGCCGGTCGGAGTCACTGGCAGCCGGACGAGGCGATTCGTGGAAAGGATAAGGAGTGGCCCGTTCAGGGGACGGCTCGGTACGGTCGCCTGGTGTGCGTCTATGCCACGGCTTCCTACAAGCTGCACCACGCGTGCGTGTCGTGTCGTGTCAGCTTCAAGCGGCATGCCGATCCGGAGCGGAAGCATGGCTGCCCGAACTGCGGCAGGTCCCTGATTTGCGCTGGTCACGACTTCGCTCCGCCACCGAGGCGGGACGTGCGCGGATGGTCCGTGGTAGCCGCGGTGCTGGCTGAAGGCCTGCGCTATGAGGGGCGTTCGGCCTGTGGGTGCGGCAGGGAGCCGAAGTTCCGTCCGCGGACGCGCGCCGAACTGCGCGCGCGTCGGCTTGCTGCCGTCAGGGATGGGCTGCCGCTGTCCGAGACGTTGTCCCGGCCGGATCCGCTGACCCCGATCAACCACTGAACCTTCATATCAGCGCTGCCCGAGGGGCGAACCGGCCGGGCCTCGCCTCGCGGGGTCCTCTGAGGGACGCCGTCATGCGAGGAACGGGCCCGGTGGTCGGCGCCGGTGACGAGGACGACCTGTCCGGTGAAGCCGTAGGCGGGATGTCACCGGCCCCGGCCCCGGTCCCGGCCGCGGTCGGTCCGAGGACACCGGAGGTGTCCAGCTCGCGCGGCAGGTCAGGGGAAAAGACCTCCAGGGCCGCCGCGCAGACAGCGGCGCGGGGCACGGGCGCGAGGTCAGACGGCCGGGGCGGCGGCGTACTCGGCATCGGTGACGGGGCTCAGCCAGTGCACGACGTCGTGGTCGGCGTCGCCCTCGTCGATGGCCAGGTGGACCATCAGCCGGTTCGGGGCGGCGCCGTGCCAGTGCTCCTCGTCGGCCTCGAACAGCACGCGGCCCCCGGGCCGGATGACCTCGACGGGTCCACCGCGGCGCTGGCACAGGCCGACGCCTTCGGTGACGAAGACGGTCTGGCCCAGCGGATCTGCCCCGTGACCGTGCCCGGCTGGAGGGATGCCGCCGCCCTCACCCGACCTGCGGAGAACGAGGACGAGTGGCCGCGGAGGCACTCCTGGGGCTCCTCCGTCCAGCTGGGCAGCTGGGCCGGACGGGTCCTGGCCCGGCCCTGATCGGGTGGCCTCCGGGCCGCGTCTCCCGCATCCCTTTCCTGCGGCCCGTCAGACTCCCGGGCACGGTAACCAGGAGCGGTGGGAGCGTGTCATGACACGGCCGAACCAGGGACAGAGGCCGACGATCTGCCTCTGCATGATCGTGAAGAACGAGTCCGGAGTCATCGAGCGGTGTCTGGAAGCGGTACGTCCGCTCATCGACACCTGGATCATCGACGACACCGGGTCCACCGACGGCACCCAGGAGTTGGTCCGCAAGGTACTCGACGACATTCCCGGCGAACTCCACGAGGAACCGTGGGTCGACTTCGGCCACAACCGGACGGCGAACCTCCGTCGCGCCCGGGGCCAGGCCGACTACCTCCTCCTCCTGGACGCGGACATGGTCCTCCGCCGCGAGGCCCCACTGCCCGAACTCACCGCCGACGCCTACATGCTGCGCCACGCCGGCCCGCTCGAGTACCGCGTCAAACGTCTCGTCAGGGCGGACATGCCCTGGCGGTACGAGGGTTCCACCCACGAGTACCTGACGGTCGATGCCGATCACACCACCGTCGACCTCGATGCGCTGGTCGTCGACCACCGGGCGGACGGCGGGTCCCGCTCCGACAAGTTCACGCGCGACGCCGTCCTGCTCCGCCGCGAACTCGGTCGCGACCCGGACTCCTCCCGGGCCGTCTTCTATCTCGCGCAGACACTGCGCGACCTGGGCGAGCGGGAGGAGGCGATCGCGCTGTACGAGCGCCGGGCGGCGATGGGTGGATGGGAGGAGGAGGTCTACTACGCGCTGCTCCAGGCCGGAGTGCTGCGGGCCGCGGCGGGTGACGAGGAGTGGCCGCGGGCGATGGAGACCTTGGTACGCGCCTGGCAGGCGCGGCCCGAGCGGCTGGAGGCCTGCTACGAGCTGGCCGCCCGACTGCGCAAGCGCGGCCACTACCAGGCGGCGCACGCGTTCGCGGCGGCCGGCGTGAACCGGGCCGCGCCGGCCGACTGGCTCTTCGTCCAGCCGTGGGTCTACAGCTGGGGGCTCCTCTTCGAGTTCTCGATCACCTCGTACTGGGTGGGCGACACGCGAGCCTCGCAGCAGGCGAGTGAGCGGCTGCTGGCCCTCCCCGACCTTCCGGACGACTACCGGCGTCACGCGGAGGCGAACCGGGCGCTCGCGGCGAAGCGTGGCAGGTGACGGTACGCGGCGGCACGTCCGGTGCGTTCGGCGCGTGCCGCGCAGCCGCGCTGCTGGCTCGCGTGACAGGCAAGTGCGGCGTACGTGGCGGGCCCCACGCGTCCCGGCCGGACCTCGGCCAGGGACGCGCGGCGCCCGCGCCGCACGCGACCGTCAGGTCAGCCCGCCTCCCCTTCCGCGGCAGGGCCGGGGAGCGGGGGTTCGGCGTCCGCAGCGATGGGCGTGGAGGAACCGCAGAGCGTCCAGGTCGTCACGCTCACAGTCGTGGATCCCGAGTTCCTGATCTCCAACTGTCCTCCGCCGGTAAACCCGTTCGTGCCACGGAACTCGGAGGTGGTGTCCCCCGTGCCGAGGAACCCGCCGAAGTCGATCATTTGTGACCCGGCCGGGCAGCTGGGCACGTTGACCAACTGTGTCTGATTCGGGCCCACGTTCTGCTGGCCGGCGAAGTTCTGGTAGAACATCTGCCCCCCGGCGGGGCCGGTCGGACCCGTGGGTCCCGTCGGTCCGGTCGGCCCGGAAGTGCCTGTGGCGCCTGCAGGTCCGGTTCCACCTGTGGCGCCCGTTGCACCTGCGGGGCCTGTGGGGCCTGCGGGACCGATGTCACCCTCCGGGCCTTCAGGGCCGATCGGTCCTGTGGCGCCGGTGGCTCCGGTCGTACCTTCGGGTCCTTCAGGACCGGTGGGGCCCGTGTCGCCGGTTGCGCCGGCTGCTCCGGTGGCGCCTTCGGGGCCCGCGGGTCCCTCGGGGCCTGTCGCACCTGCCGGTCCGGTCGCGCCTTCAGCTCCTTGCGGACCGGTGGGGCCGGTTGGCCCCGTGGCACCGGTTGCGCCTTCGGGACCCGTCGCGCCGGTGGCACCCTCTGGGCCTTCCGGTCCCGTGGCACCGGTTGGGCCCGTTTCACCGGTGGCGCCGCTTGCACCGGTTGCGCCTTCGGGACCGGTCGCACCCGCTGGCCCTTCCGGACCTGTGGCACCTGTTTCGCCGGTCGCACCAGTGGCGCCTTCGGGTCCTTCCGGTCCGGTGGGGCCCGTCGGTCCTGTGGCACCGGTTGCGCCCGCGGGTCCCTCTGGACCGATGGCTCCCGTGTCGCCGGTGGCTCCGGTTGCGCCCTCCGGTCCTTCAGGACCGTTAGGTCCCGTGGCCCCGGTCGCGCCGGTGGCGCCTTCAGGGCCCTCGGGTCCTTCAGGTCCCGTGGCTCCGGTTGCGCCTTCGCTTCCTTCCGGACCGGTAGGTCCTGTGTCACCCGATGCGCCTGTAGGTCCCGTATTGCCGGTGGCGCCTTCGGGGCCTGTAGGTCCCTCCGGTCCCGTGGTGCCCTGTGGTCCTTCCGGTCCTTGGGGTCCTGTGGCTCCGGCTGCGCCTTCGGGTCCCTCTGGACCGGTCGGGCCCGTGTCACCGGTCGCGCCGGTAACACCTTGTGGTCCTTCCGGTCCGATGGCACCGGTTGCGCCTTCGGGACCCGTCGCGCCGGTGGCACCCTCTGGGCCTTCCGGTCCCGTGGCACCGGTTGGGCCCGTGTCACCGGTGGCGCCGGTTGCACCGGTTGCACCTTCGGGACCGGTCGCACCCGCTGGCCCTTCCGGACCTGTGGCACCTGTTTCGCCGGTCGCACCAGTGGCGCCTTCGGGTCCTTCCGGTCCGGTGGGGCCCGTCGGTCCTGTGGCACCGGTTGCGCCCGCGGCGCCCTCTGGCCCCTCCGGTCCTGTGACGCCCGTCGCGCCGGTCGCGCCTTCGGGTCCCTGGGGGCCGATCGGACCTGTGTCACCGGTGTCGCCGGTTGCGCCGGCGGTGCCCTGTGGTCCTTCCGGTCCCTGGGGTCCTGTGTCACCCGTCGCGCCCGTGGGTCCCGTATCGCCGGTGGCGCCTTCGGGTCCTTCGGGACCGGCCGGACCCGTGGCACCTGTGTCGCCGGTGGTGCCTTCGGGGCCTGCAGGTCCCTCCGGTCCCGTGGTGCCCTGTGGTCCTTCCGGTCCTGTGGCTCCGGTTGCGCCTTCGGGTCCCTCTGGACCGGTCGGGCCTGTGTCACCGGTCGCGCCGGTGGCGCCTTCGGGTCCTTCCGGTCCGGTGGGGCCCGTAGGTCCTGTGTCACCGGTGGCGCCGGTTGCGCCAGCGGCGCCCTGCGGTCCTTCCGATCCCTCGGGGCCTGTGGCTCCGGTGGTGCCTTCGGGACCGGTCGCACCCTCCGGCCCCGTAGCGCCTTCCGGGCCCTCGGGTCCCTCTGGCCCGGTCGCGCCGGTAACACCTTGTGGTCCTTCCGGTCCGACGGCACCGGTTGCGCCTTCGGGTCCTTGAGGACCGGTTGGGCCCGTTTCACCGGTGTCGCCGGTTGCGCCGGCGGTGCCCTGTGGTCCTTCCGGTCCTTCGGGTCCCGTGGCTCCGGTTGCGCCTTCGGGTCCTTCAGGGCCGGTCGGGCCTGTGTCACCGGTCGCGCCAGCGGCGCCCTCCGGTCCCGTGGCTCCCGTGGCTCCGGTTGCGCCTTCGGGTCCTTGAGGACCGGTTGGGCCCGTTTCACCGGTGTCGCCCGTTGCACCGGTTGCGCCTTCGGGACCGGTTGGGCCTGTCGGTCCTGTGTCGCCGGTGGCGCCTTCGGGTCCTGTGGTGCCCTCTGGGCCTTCTGGCCCTTCAGGTCCTGTGGGTCCGGTGGCGCCTTCGGGACCGGTCGCGCCTTCGGGGCCCTCTGGACCCATTGGCCCTGTGGCGCCTTCGGCTCCTTCAGGGCCCGTCGGGCCGGCCGCGCCTGTGCTGCCGGCCGGGCCGGTGTCGCCGGTGGCGCCTTCGGCTCCTTCTGGGCCGATGGGGCCTGTCGGTCCTGCGTCCCCGGTGGCGCCTTCGGGCCCCGTCGCACCGGTCGCACCGGTGGCGCCTTCAGGCCCCTCCGGCCCCGTAGCACCCTCCGGACCTTCCGGACCTTCCGGACCTTCCGGACCTGTGGGCCCGGTGGCGCCTTCCGGGCCGGACGGGCCCGTTGCGCCTTCGGGACCGGTCGCGCCTTCAGGGCCTTCAGGGCCTGTCGCGCCCGTCGGCCCCTCCGGACCTGTGTCGCCGGTCGCGCCCTGGGGACCTGCTGGACCCCCGGGGCCCGTATCGCCCTGGGGGCCTTCAGGGCCGGTGGGGCCGGTGGGGCCGCCTGCTGGGCCGGGAGGACCGGTAGGGCCTTCGGGTCCGGCCGGACCCGCGTCACCCGTCTCGCCGGCAGGACCCTCAGGCCCAGCCGGTCCCGCGCCACCGGTAGGACCCGTCGGACCGGCGGGCCCCGCCGGTCCGGTGGCACCGGCAGGACCGGCCGGACCGGCGGGGCCCGCCGGGCCCGTAGGGCCGTTGTGCCCGTCGCAGCCGGTGTGTCGGCAGCCCCCACCATGCCCCTTGTGGTGGTCGCCCCGGTGATCGCCGGCGTGGTGAGGTGGGGGTCCGGTGGGGACAGGGATGAGGGCCTGGACTGATCCGGCGAGTGCGGACAACAGCAGAGAACTGGAGACGCTCGTCAAGAGCGCTCCCCTCATCCAGCCGATCCGTCCCGGTCCTACATGACGCTTCATGCACGCTCCCACTTCGAGTGAAGGTGATGGCTACCTTGATGCATGTAAATAGGAATAATCAGAAATAAGGGGCTGAAAGGGTGTCTGAACGCCTCCAATGCCTCAACGGCTGGCGCGCCGTCACCAGCCGACGCCATTGCGGCACCGTCGGGCACCGTGACCTCCCAACTCGCGCCGACAGCGGTTCCGGCGGTTCCTCCGAGCGGTCACGGAACACCGGCGTCCGGAGATATCGCAGACCGCGTGATCAGGCGTTGCTGCGCGACCCGGAGCAACTGGCCCCGCTGCCCGGCAACCTGGAGCGCTTGACCGATCCCCGCCCCTCCGTCGTGCCTGGGGAGCCTTGCGAGGGCGAGAAAGGCCAGCAACCAGATGGCAACCAGCACGGCCGGACGTCCGAGGGGAGCACTTCGGGCGGGCCGGCCGTGCTCACGGACTCCGTGGAGGCGGTGCCGATCTGCGCATCCCCTATCCGGAAGGCGGCTGCCCGAACGGGCGCCTGTTCCGCTGCCCGCGGGCCGGTGGAGAGTCAGGGCCGTCCATCTCGAGGCGGACGAGGAGAACTGGGTCGGGCCTGGTCCAACTCCTCCCAGCGTTGTCGTCGATGCCCCGTACGCTGCAGGCTGCAGGCGGATCGGTCGAGGAGGGGGCGGGATGGAGAGCAGGCGATCGGTGAGCTCAGCCGGGGCGCGGCTCGACGATCTCGCTGCTGGGCTCGCGGACCAGGATTCCGACCTGGATGCCCTGCATGAGGTGGAGAAGGCGCTCGTCGCCTCCTGGGAGCCGCAGTTGCTGCCCCGGTTGGAGGAGCACCTGACCGCCGCGGGGGAGGCAAGGAATTGGTACGCCCGCGCTGTGCTCGCCGGCGTTCTGGCCGAGACCGTCGGCCGCGCGGCGCTGCCTGCCCTTGTCCAGGCCTACTCCCGCGATCTGGGCGACGACCAGGACAGCCTGACGACGACGCTCCACGTGCTTGCGAGGGAGGACCCGGCTGCAGCACGGGCGTTCCTCGTCCCATGGGCGGACCATGCCGACCCCGGTGTGCGGCGCACTGCGATATGGCTGCTCGGTTTCGTCCCCGACTCCGCCGACCTCCCGATGCTGACGCGTGCCGCGGCTGATCCCGACGAGCGGATCCGGAGCGTGGTGCCCGGCACGCTGGGCAGTCTCGGTACGGCGTCGGCCGGCGAGGTGCTGGTAGGGCTGCTGCTTGACCCTTCGGAGCAAGTGAGGGTCTCCGCACTGGGTTCCCTGGGATATGCGGCACGTGCCGAGACCCTGCCGCACATTCGCGCTCTAGCCGATGATCAGCGACCTCGGGTGCGGGCATGGGTGGCGATCGCTCTGGGGCACTTCCCCCAGGAGGAGCGGGGTCGTCCTGATACTTCGCGGGTTCTCAACCGGCTTGCCGACGACCCGGATCGGTACGTCCGTGAACAGGCGGCCAAGGCACTGTCGTAGGCCGCAGGCGTAGTGCGATCCATGGACACCGACACCTCCCTCGGGCGGTGCTCCTTCACCGGCGGGGGAGGGGAGACGCCCTGTCCCGGGCGCAGGGTCTCTGCGTTTTCCTGCGCATGGAGATCGCCGCGTGGGTCACGGTCTGTTGTTGACGTTGTTCTTGATCTGTAGCAGTGCCTCGTCCCACACGTTCCCTCCATCCGCCCATGTCCACAGCCATTGACGCAGAGACGGCGCCGCGTAGCGCAAGCCGTCGTGAGGGTCTCCCCCCCCGGTTCGGTTGCCGGGCCCTGGAGGCTCCCGTGGTCCCTGCCATGCGGGGTGTCCACCCGGCCTGCACTGGACACGCGGCCCGACCTGCCGTGCTCCGCGCCTTCACGACAACCGAATCGGGGTCGGTCACGGCCTGCTCGACCTGGACGCCGTTCGCATATCCGTGGATTCGGTGATCGCCTGTGGACCGCACACGCTGAGTATCCACGCGGAGAGCCTCGACGAGGGTCTCCCGGGCGTCGTGGCCCGCGATGACCGGTCCGTGGCCTGCCGCGTGCGGCTCGACGCGTTCCTTCGAGCGTGGGTGCGACAACCCGGATTCCGCTCATCGAGTAGCCGGAACCTGTTCCGTCGCTCGCAGGGCTCATCGGCCGGAAACCCAGGTAGGAGCCGTGAACACGACTCGACCGCGTCCCGCGGCCCGCCCGCGCATTCGGCACCCGCCGTCCCGCAACGGATGGGAAAACACATTGGCTGACCACCGGTGACCTGCGAAGATGTGGCTATTTCACAGGCGGAGGACATTTGTTCGTTTTCGTGTGTGCGGGATGTGGCGCCGAGTTGACCACCCCGCTGTCCCAGGTCTCGCTGCCGGTCCACGCCCGTCAGCAGTACGGGAACGGGGCGCAGCTTCCGGTGCTCATGGAGGCCGGGACATTTGCCGTGGACCCGGATCCCTGGGGAGGGCCGTGGCGGCTGTGGGACGAGATCGATCCCGTGGAGGCTGAGGCACGCGGCATCTACGCCCCGGTCCACGCCTTGTCCGACGGCACGCCCGGGGCGAGTGTCATCGCGCCCGGTGATATCCGTGGAACCCGGCTGATTCCCGAGAAGCGTGGCGGTGCCTGCTGCGGTCTCGACGGGGCCGACGGTCCCAACATGGCCTGCGAGGCATGCGACCTCCCCGTTGCGACCAGGATCGACGACTGCTCGCTCTGGCAGATGGTGCGACTCGACTCGGACGTCGTGCACCGCGTCCCCGTCGACGGCGTCCACGCCGCGCCCCTCTCCTGGACGGAACTGGCGGAGAAGGGGGAGAAAACGCCCCCGTTCGAGCCGATCGCCACGTGGGGAGGACGGCTGGGGCCGAACCACTACTGGTCGTGGAGTCCGCGATGGGAGGCTGCAGTCGGCCATGCGCTCGCCCACCTGCTCATCGCGTCCCAAGGGCAGTCGGTGAAGGTTCCGGACGGCCTGGCCGCGGACGTGTTCCAACGCGCGCTCGACGCCTTGCTGCCGGCAGGCACCGTGGAGCGGCGCGCCGGCCTGGCCGGACCGGGACAGCCCTCTCCGGACGCGGGCGTCGACATCCTCCTCGTCCCCGTCCATCCCCAGACGGGCCGGACCTGGACCCCTGCCGGCCCGACCGCACCGGCATACCTGGTGCCCCTGCCGCTGGGGGTGTGGCTGTGGCTGGTCTCTCCCGAACCGAGCTTGCCGGTTCCCGCCTCGGGCCGCATAGCCCAGGACGTCCTCCGCGACGACCCGCTCCCGCTGCTCCCGCACCACCTGTTCCAAGCCGACCGGACAACGTTCCATCACACCTTGGTCCGGCTACCAGCCGTGCGCAGCCCATGGGTGCGCACGATCCTCGAGAACCTCACGCGAAGCGCCTCGGCCGGCCACTTCTAGAGCCCGTCATCGAAGGGGGCTTCCGCCTCCGCCAAGCCGGTGCGCCCGCCATACCTGCTGTCCCGTGCCTTCTCGTAAGCAACCAGTTCCCCTGCATTGCCGGCGAAGGCCGGGCTGCGGCCTGCATGGTGGGCCGGCGCGGCAAGTCAGCCCAAGTCGTCATCGAGGCGGGCCGCCAGACCACCGAGGTCGGCCCCGGTCTCGCCACGGTAGGGCTGCGGCCACGTCAGCCACTCCGGATCATCAAGCTCGCGCAGCAACAGCGGCCGCTCCGCTTCCCCCGGTCGTGCTGTCATCTTGGCGCAGCATCCATACGCGGAGGGCGCAGACCTCGCCACGCTCCGGCTCCCGTCAGCACGCGTCCACGTTCAGCAGCCGTCGGTCCTCGGACCGGCCGTGTTGTCAGTGGCCCGAGATACGATCACGGCCTCGATGGGCCGGACGGAGATCGTGAGGGACTCGCGGCCATGGGGGTCGGTCGCACAGGCCCCGGCATCCAGCTCGGGACTGGAGGTATCTTGCCGTGACCCCACCCCCCTCCCGGCGCTACGAACGCAGGGCCGAACGCCTCCTAACAATGTGTCGGCCAGCCACTGCCTGAACATGTGGAAGCCGGTGTAGGACCAGGAGGCGTCAGGGCTGGTCACGTCGCCGTCTCCGGGGAAAAGTATGAGCCCCACCGTGTTCCCCTTTTGCTTGCCTGGTGGCCAGGATCAGTGACGCTCTATTGAAGCGGTGCGAGCCTGACGTCCCAACCAACAAGGTTGGGGGGCCGTCACGCCGAACGTGGGCACGCCAGTGTGCTACTGACCGCCCCGCGACGCGGCGTCCTCCGGCACGTACCGAACTTTGGGCCGGGCCGGCTCGAACCACGGTGTCCCCCCGGGGAGTACTGGAGCCAGTACGTCGAACACACGGCGCATGACGCCGTCGATATATCCAGCAGGGGTCGGAGACGCTTGCAGGACAACACCGCCGGCAGAAAGCGGGATCACCTTATGGAAGGCGCCCGAGTGTTGGAGATACGAGACCCCGCCCAGTTTGTCCGCGAGTTCCCCGGGACACACAGTGATCCATGAGTAACCGCGTAGTTGTCGGCGGGCTGCGGCCACCGACCGCCACAGTTTCCGCCGAAGCACCGCGTCCAGGTTCGCCTCCTCCGTGATCGGCTCATCGACCACGACGGAGCCGAAGGCGGGATTCACGGAATCCAGCACCCCGACAAGGAAGTAGACCACGGCCGAGGAGAACGCCACCTTCGTGTAAGGTGCTTCCTCGTCACCGAGCCAGAGTTGCAAGTTCATGTTCGGCCTGCGGAACATGATGCTGGACCCCTCGACATGGGCCGACGGACGTTCCCGGCCATAACGAAAGAACATCACATCCGCACATTCCGGGACGTCCAGCAACTCCGAGCGCATGACCTCCCAGCCATCGGCCTCGACAGCGAATTTCTTGGCTGGCTCGTCCTCCGTCGTTTGACTCTCAGCCGACAGCCACGCGCTCCCCGCGCGCACCGCGCCCATGAGTTCTGCCAGCGGCCCGGAAAGAGCCGCGTCGAACCATGCCGCCAACGCACCCCCCACGCCCTCTGGGGACTCGGTGTCAAGGGACACGTTCACCAGTAGGCTCATCACTCACTCCTTCTCCTTCGTGCCATGCGCTGTTGGAACGTAGCCGCCTGGCCCTCCTCGATTGATTTGGGCCGTGTCCCACGTAGCTGTCCCGTAACGAACTTTGGGGCGGTGTGGACGAGCCGGTCGCTGTTCGGGCCGCAGCGCACGCACCACCCGGTTGAACTGGCGCGGGGCCATGCCGATGAACGGGTTGTCCAGGACGGCTTCGAGGCCGTGATCACACCAGGCACGGCAGAGATCATCCACGCCCGACGCCAGCTGATGGCAGTCTCAGCCGATAAAGTCCTTCCAGAACGGCACGGATGCCTGCGGACCCAAGGCGCGTCCTCGTCGACCTCGCCGAACTCACGGTCGATGTAGTCGGCCAGATCATGGCCGTAGCAGATGATGTCGGTTCCCCACACTGACAGGACCGGATGTCCCGGAGTGTCGCGACCCGCGGGCATGAAGCGGTCAGCGGCTGCGGGCCCGGAGCATGATCAGGACGGAGACGGTCCTGCCGTGTCCGGTGTGATCAAGGTGTCGGAAGCTTCCTGGACAGTTCAACACACCGGCTGAGCCAGCTGTGTCCGGTTCAGATGACGGGTGGCCGGCCCAGTCGCGTCATCCGCCACACGGTGGACCACCGCATCGGGCGGCGGGGCGGGCACGGCGTCCGCAGGCCCTCGGCGAAGCCGGAGAGCCAGGCCCGCAGTCCCGCCGCCGACCGGGTGCGGGCCACGGTCATCGCGACCCAGACGCCGAGGTAGACGGGGACGAGGAGGGCGGGAAGGTGCCTCTTCGCCAGCCAGACCCGGTTGCGGGCGACCATGCGGTGGTAGACCGCGTGCCGGGTCGGTGACGTCCACGGATGCTGGAGCACCAGCTCCGGCGCGTAGAGCACCGTCCAGCCCGCGTCCAACGCCCGCCAGGCCAGGTCGGTCTCCTCGTGCGCGTAGAAGAACGGTCCCGGCCAGTCGCCGGTCTCGTCCAGCATCCGCATGGACAGGCCGTGGCCGCCGCCGAGGAAGGTCGTCACCGGCCCGCCCTTCGTCGGGTCTCCCGCGCGTAGCCGCGGGACGTGCCGGCGCTGGGTCCGGCCGCGCTCGTCGGCGATCCGGAAGCTGACGACGCCGAGTCGCTCGTCCGCCGCGTACAGCCGCGTCAGGCGGGTGAAGACGTCCCGGCCGACGAGCAGCCCGTCGTCGTCCAGGTCCACGACGACGTCGACGTCCCCGAACTTCCGCAACCGGGCCAGGGCGACGTTCCGGCCGCCGGAGACCCCCAGGTTCTCCGGCAGTTCGACCCCCGTCACCCACGGGGGCAGGGACGGCAGCGGCGAGCCGTTGCCGACGACCACCACCCGCTGGGCAGGCGTTTCCTGTCCGGCAACCGAGTCGAGGAGCTCGGCCAGCTCGGCGGGCCTCGTGCCCATGGTCAGGACGGCGACGCCTACGCGCGGGTGACGCACGGATGAACTCCGTTCCTCGGGGCCGGTTCCGATGCGGCGATGCTAGTGCCGCGTCAGCCGTCGTTCGCCCTGTAGTGCCTCGGATCGCGGAGGGCACAGGTCTCGACGAACGCGACGTCGGAAATCCGCCAGCATGCTCGCGGTTGGTCGTGTGAGACTCCGCTCATGATCGCTGAACCGCAGGGAATCCGTATCCGGCATCGCGGGCATGAACCGCAGATCCATCCCACCGCCTATGTCGCCCCGACGGCCACGCTGGTCGGTGATGTCCGCGTGGGGCCGAGGGCGCGGGTGATGTACGGTGCGGTGCTCGATGCCGAGGGGTCTCGGATCGAGGTCGGGGAGGCAGCGGTGATCTGTGAGAACGCGGTGTTGCGCGGGTCCGCGGTCGCAGGCGATCAGCCGGTGCTTGTCGGCGACCACGTCTTCGTGGGGCCGCATGCCACCTTGCTGGGCTGTGAGGTGGGCAGGTGCGTCTATGTGGCGACCGCGGCGACGGTCCTGCAGTGCGCTCGATTGGGGGCCGGCTCGGTTGTCGCTGTTGGCGCGCTCGTCCATGCGCGCACCGTTCTGCCGGATGAGTACTTCGTGCCGCCGCACACCGTGGCGCTCGACGCGCCGGTGCGGCTCCTGTCCCCTGGGGATCCGAGCCTGGCCCAGGCCGTCGGCCGGGTGGGCTTCGCGCAGGTGGCGTTCGGTGTCGACGCGGAGTGGACCGACCGGATCAGCCGGCACGAGCACATCGCGGAGGTGCGCGTCGCCGAGTTCGGCACGCACGCGGACGACGAGGTCGCGAATCTCGGCTGACGCTGCATCAGCGATGCCGGCATGTGGTGAGTGGACGAGCCGTCCGGATTCACTGCGGTGGACGCTCTCGACCGGCCTGTCGGCCGTATCGACGGCATGCTGGACGGCACCCTTACGGGCGTCTGACGACAGGGCCGCACCGCCCGTCTACCTCGACGCGAGAGAACCGGACGCTGCCACGGCCACCGCGGTGCGATAGGTGCTGGGGCTTCGGCCCTTGTGGCGTTTGAACGCGGCGCTGAAGCCGAAAGCGTCGGCGTAGCCGACGGACCTGGCGATCTGCGCCATGCCGAGGTCGGTGTCGGACAACAGCGCCTCGGCCTCGTCCATGCGGCATTCGGTGACGTAGGCGAGGGGCGGGCGGCCCATCAGGCGGGTGAAGCGCTTGGCGAACAGCGCCCGGGAGACGCCGGCCCGCGCGGCCAGGGACGCCACCGTCCAGGGCTCGGCGGGCCGGTCGTGGAAGGACTGCAGGGCGGGCGCGAGGACCGGGTCGGCGAGGCCCCGGTACCAGCTGGGCGCGTCGGCGCCCGCCTTGTCGAACCAGCTGCGCAACGTGCACACCAGCGCCCAGTCGAGGAGCCGGTCCATCAGTGCCTGCGAACCGGCCGAGAGGCGGGCGGCGTCGGCGGCGGCCGTCTCCAGCCAGCCACAGACCTCGGCGTCCTCCTCGACCACCAGGACGGGCGGCAGGGCACGCAGCAGCCGTTCGTGGCGGTGGCCCGAGGCGCGGTAGGCGCCCACGATCAGGGCAGTCGCCTCCTCCGAGTCGGCGCCCCACTGGATACCGCCGAGTTCCTGAGCACCGCACTCGGAACTCTCGGTGAAACAGGTGATCTCGTACGCGGCGTGGGAGCTTTCCAGGGTGGCGGGGTGGTCCACGAGGTGGAACGGTCCGGGGCCGCGCACGATGGCGGTGTGACCCGCGCCGATCGCTCGTTCCGTTCCGTCCGGCAGCAGCAGGACGCCCCCGCCCCGCAGCACGCTGATCATGGTGAGTGGCGCGATGTCGGCGAAGCGGACGGCCCAGGGCACCGTGAGCACGACGTGGCTGACGACCGACCCCTCGGCCCGAATACCGCTCAGCAGCGAACTCAAAGGATCCATGGGAGGCACGGTAGACGATCTCCTATGTTTCGGAGCGGTTCTCCCATGGATCATCTACGTCGTCGCGGGTGAACTGGACTCGTACACCGGATCGAGCGAGACCGATCGAGACCGACCGAGACCAACCGGGAGACACCGTGAGGCAGTACGACAGCCGTGCCAGGACAGCCCTCGTCATCGTCGCGCACCACCGCACCGATTCCCTCACCGCGCACACGGCCCGCCGTGCCGCCGCACAGCTCGAAACCGCCGGCTACCGCGTCGACCTGCTCGACCTGCACGCCGAAGGGTTCGACCCGCGGATGAACACGGCGGACCAGCCGGACTGGGGCAACCGGGAGAAGAGGTACTCCGAGGAGGTGCACACCCACATGCAGCGCGTCCTCGACGCCGATGCCGTCGTCGCCGTCTTCCCGGTGTACTGGCAGGGCGTGCCCGCCCTTCTCAAGGGCTGGATCGACCGCGTATGGAACTACGGGTTCGCCTACGGCCGCAGCAAGCCCCACCTCGCCGGCAAGCGCATCCTGTGGCTGGGCCTGGCCGGCGCCACCGCCGACGACCCGATCGTGGCAGGCATGCAGAGCGTGCTCGAAACCACCCTGAACGAAGGCATCGCCTACTACTGCGGCTTCTCCCGCTCCACCGTCGGCCTGCTCACCGACGCGGAGGAACGCCCCCAGCGCGTCGACGCCGAAGGCAATCTCCTGGTCGGCGACGCGATCACGGGCGCGGAGCGCGAAGCACAGTACACGGCTTTCGACCGTCGCACAGGGGAGTTCGTGGAGGCTTTCGTCGCCGAGGCACCCGTGGCGGCCTGACACCGGGGATGGTTCCGCATCCCTCTGTGGCCGCAGACCGAGACGCCCCCCCCGGTCGGCCCACGCGTTCAGCCGGCGGGGAGGGGAGTGGGGAGCTGCGGGAAGGACGGGGCCGCGTCCGGCGGGGGTGGCGAGGGCGCTGCGGCGAGGCCGGGACAGACACGCCGGAACGGCACCCCCGGGGCGATCGTCTGCCACTCGGTGACGGTGGGGTTGACCGCGGCGAGACGGCAGGCCCGGTCGACGGGGTCGCGGAGCGTCGCACCGAGCCGGGCGAGGTTCCAGTGGGTGACCACGCCCGGATAGTGATGGGTGGTCAGCGTGGTGCCGTCCGGGGCGATCCCGAGAGCGGTGGGCGTCTTGTCCAGGGTGAGTGACGTGACCGCGTGGGCGGCGCTGGGGTCCCACAGGTCCCAGACGAGCATCTGCGCGCCGGAGCCGGCGCCGGTCAGCAGCTTGCCGTCCCGGCTGAACGCGTACGGGCCTGTGGTGCTGCCGCCGGGGAGCCGGCCCAGGAACCGGGGACGGTCGGGGGCGGAGACGTCGTAGAGGAGTCCTCCCTCCTCGCCGGGATCCGTCGCGACGAGAAGCCCGCCGTCGGCGGAGAACGCCTGCGGGGTGGGGTACAGGAGCCCGTCGTCCGGGGCGGGCAGGCCCGACAACCGGTCGGGCTCACGTGGGTCGGTGACGTCGTACAGGTCCCCGTCGACCATCAGCAGGCCGCCCTCGGGGCCGAGCAGGACGTGCGGGGCGGACTTCGTCTTCGTCCTGACGGTGCTCAGCCGCTCGGGGCGGCCGGTGCGGGAGAGGTCCGAGAGATCCCACAGAGTGGCTTCGCCCTCCGCGCCGACGGCCATCACCTCGCCCCGGAGGGACACGTTCAACGGCAGGGAGCTGTCGGGCGGCCCGGCGGTGAGGCGGAACTCCCGCACGGGGTGATCGGGCTGCTCCACGTTCCACATCGTCAGCGTGCCCGGAGGGTTTTCCGCCGCCAGACGGTCACCGTCGTCCGAGAGCCACAGTGCCGAAGGGGAGGAGTCGTCCTTCGCCTCCGTCCGGGCGACACCTGCCGTCCGGCCCGCGGAGGGCCCGGTGAGCGGGACGAGACTCACTTCGCGTTCGCCGGTCGCCAGCGCCAGCAACTGTCCGTCGGGGGAGAGGGCGTAGGGGACGACCGTCTCGAACCACCGGTAGTAGTCCGGCGGTGCCAGCGTGACCTGGCGGCCGGCGACGGTGGGAGCCATGCGGTCCGTCAGCGACCACAGGCGCACCGCTCCGTCGCTGTCCCCGCTGGCCAGGGTGCGGCCGTCGGGAGCGAAGGCCAGGGCCGAGACGGTGGTGGCGTGGCCGGTCAGGACCGCGGAGCGGACGGGCCGGGCACGGGAGACGTCCCACACCGTCGCCGTGTGGTCGGCGCTCGCGGTCGCGAGCCGACTCCCGTCCCTGTTGAACGCCACCGCCTCCACCGGGCCGCCGTGGGCGCTGATCACGGTGGACGGGCGGCCGCCGGCCCCGTCCGCCAGGTCCCACAGACGCACCTGAGCGTCGGTCGACGCGACAGCGAGGGTGTCGTCGTGGCTGACGGCGATGGACCGTGCGGGACCGCCGACGCCGTCGAGCGTGCCCAGACGGTGCGGCCGGTCCAGGTCCTCGACGTCCCACAGCTCCACCGTGCCGTCCTGCCAGCCCAGAACCAGCAGCGCCCCGTCCTCCGCGAAGGCGGCGGCCTGTACGTTGCTCCTCCGCTGCGGCAGCGACGCACGGGCGTGGACGGCGCCACGTCCCGGTTCCACCGACCACAGCCTGGTCTGCCCGACGGTGGAGGTGACCAGCGTCCGGCCGTCCGCACTGAACTCCGCCTCCTCCACGAGGCCTTGCCCGGGCATCGACATCCGTCCCCGGGGCTGCGGGTGCCTGGGGTCGGTGAGGGAGAACCTGCCCACGGACCGGTCGATGTCCGCGCCGGTCAGGAGCAGCGACGTGCCGTCACCGATCCACAGCGCCGGATTGCCGAAGAAGCCGGTCTCCTTCGCCACGACGTCGGCGAACCTGCGCGGCTCACCGGAACGGGAGGCGTCCCACAGGCCGACCGATCCGTCACCCGCGCCCACCGCGAGGATCCGGCCGTCACCGCTGAAGGACAACGAGTCCACCGTGCCCGGTGCGTCGAGGGAGCCCGCGTACTGCGTCTGGCTCAGCACGTCCATGAGGGTGGCCCGGCTCTGCGGTGACGGGTCCTCGCGATACGCGGCGACGGCCAGCAGCAGCGCCGCTCTCGGGTCGGTGCCGATGCCGGCGCGAGCGGCCGCCTGGAGCTGACGGTTCTGCGCCTGCTCGCCGTTGGCGCGGGCCTGCGAACGCTGGTTGAGGGCCAAGCCCGCGGCGGCCAGCGCCACGCACAGCACCGCGCCGATCACACCGACCAGCTGCTTCAGCCGGCGCGCCTGCCGCCGTTGCCGGCCAAGTGCCTCCTCCAGCTGCCGGGCACGGCGCTGCTCCTCCTCGAGCTGACGCCGCTGACGCTCCTCCTCCGACCTGGCGAGGTTCTGGCTCGCCGTCACGAACGCGCGGTCGAGCGTGCGGACCAGCCGTGCGTGCCGCTTCTCGCCCAGCCAGTCGACCGCCGCCCCCAGCCGCGTCCCGCGGTAGCAGTACTCGGGGGAGCGCCCGGCCAGCTGCCAGGCGTCCGCGGCGTCGGCCAGTTGCTGGCGGGTCACCAGCCCGGCCCGGTCCTCCTCGATCCACCGGCGCAGCCTGGGCCACGCGCGCAGGAGCGCTTCGTGGGAGATCTGGGCCGCCGCCCGGTCGACGGTGATCAGCCGGGCCTGGGCCAGCCGGTCGCGGACCTCGACGAGCGTACGCCGATGCTCCGCGGGCCGGTCCGCCAGCAGCTCGTCCAGACCGATCCTGCGGCGGACGGCCTCCTCACCGCTGCCGGCGATCAGCACCATCGACAGGAGAAGCTCACGCACCGCCTCACGGCCCGGCCGGTCGAACCCTTCGTAGATGCTCTCGGCGGTCCGGGCGACGGATTCCCAAATACCGCCGGTCGCGGCGTACCCGGCCAGGGTGAGGGCCGGCCCGCTGCGGCGCACCCACGTCTCACGGAGTGCGTGGGCCAGGAACGGCATCGCGGAGCCGTGGCGGTGGCCGCCGCCCTCGCGGGTGTCCCGGAGCAGCACGTCGACGAGGCCGGGCTCCAGCCGCAGTCCGGCGTCGCGGGCCGGCTGCTCGATCACGGCACGCAACGCCACCTCGTCCATGGGCCAGACGTCGACGTGCCGCGAGAGGGCGGGCCCGAGCTCGGGATGCTCGAGGCAACTGCCGTAGTGGTCGGCACGCAGCCCCAGGACGACCCGGGGACCCATGTCGCCGCCCGTGGCTGCGGCCCCGCACAGCGCGCGGATGAACGCCGAACGTTCGCCGCCGTCCCGGCAGTTGGTGAAGATCTCTTCGAACTGGTCCACGACCAGCACCCGGCACGCCTCGTCGTCGGGCAGCCGGCCTTCCAGCAGCTGTCGCTCGACGTCCGCCGGCGGCGCGCCGGAGGCCCGGGCCCACAGGGTGGCGAGGGAGCGCAGCGGACGCGGACCGGGGGAAGGGAGCAGCAGCGCGGGCCATGGCGTGCAGGGGTCCGCCTCGTAGCGGCGTTCGAGACCGGCCAGCAGCCCTGCCCGCAGGATCGAGGACTTGCCGACGCCCGAGGCGCCCATGACGAGGAGCGGCGGGCGCCCCGCGCCGCCCGCCCGGCCGGCGGGCCTGGTCACCTCGGCGAGCAGTTCCTCGACCAGTTCCCCCCGGCCGAAGAACCGGTCGTGGTCCTCGGTCCGGAACGGTTCCATGCCGGGATACGGGCAGACCGTGCCGTCGGCCGGGTGCGCGGAGGCGACCTCGGGCACCGCAGCGGGGGGATAGGCGCGGTTGGCGGCGACGACGAGGTCGCCCGCCCGGTCCTCGCTCTGCCGGTGGGGACGCACCGACCCGCCCTGGAACTGCCGGTCGAGGTGGGCGTACACACCGTCCAGGGTGAGCCAGGCCGGCGCGGAGGGGTCGCCCTCGCGCAGCAGGGTGAGGAGCTTCCCCGTGAAGAGCGTGTGACGGTCGCCTTCCGGGGCGAAGGAGACGTCGAGCCGCGACGCGGAGGTCAGCAGAAAGCTTCCGTCGGGCCGCGCGGTGACGTACGGGTCGCGGCCGGCTCCCCTCGCCACGGGACCGGCCATCCCCGAGAAGCAGCAGTCGAGCAGAACGACGACGCGGGCACCGCTGTTGCTGAGTGTGTCCCTGATGACCTGGAACGGGACCGAGCGGGCGATGCCGTGGGCGGAACTGTCCGCGGTGGCGAGGTAGAGCTGGTCCTGCGGGCCCAGGAGACCGTGCCCGACGAAGGCGAAGAGGACCACGCCACGGGCCTCGGCGACGGCATCCTCGACCGCCTCGACGACGGCGGAGCCGTCGGCGGGGTCGATGAGCAGCTCCACCTGGGAGGGGGCCATGCCGCAGACCTCGCGGAGGGCGTCGGCGAGGTCGCGGGCAGTGGCCGCCACGCTGGGAAGCGCGGGCAGCCCGGAGCCGGCCGCGTGCACGCCCGTGCCGACGACGACGGCGCGCACGCCGGGGCCCGCGAGATCTCCGACGCGGCGCGGCTCGGTCATCGTGGGCGGCTGTCGTCCCCGGCGTCGGCCGGCCCGGCGGCGTCCGGGCGCTGGGGCGGGCGCCGGTCGGGGTCGGCCTGCTGACCCTGCCGCCCTTGCTCGCCAGGCTGGGCCGGCTCGCCCGGCCCGTCGGGTCCGGGCAGCTGGGCCGGCGGCTCCAGGGAGCCGGCGATCTGCTGGGCGAGATCACCCGTCTGCTGAGCGGTGAGCCCTCTGACCCGGTCCGAGGTCACGGTGATCTCGGTGCCGTCGGGGCGGGTGATGGTCACGGTCTGGCTGCCGCTGCGGTTCTGCACCCAGGCGACCACCGCGGCCGCCAGCACGGTCGCCACGCCTCCCGGAGCCAGGAGCAGCGTGATGATCTCGGAGGCCGATCCCATGGTGCCGGGTTCCGGCGTCTCCCCGGAGCCTCGCTTCACACGGCCACGCAGCTCACGCTGGCGACCGAGCCACCCCCTGAGGTCGTCGGCACTGCTCCGACCACCGTCGTCCTGCGCCGTGATGGCGATCTGCATGATTCTCCTGCTGCGGGTCGTCCGAGCCAACTGGCCTTCACCTTACCGATGTTGACCCGGTGATCAGGCAGGCGGTCAGGCGGCGACGAGCATGGACGCGTCCGCAGCGCCGAAGTTCCCGGCAGCCACGACCTGCCGCTGGCCGGCCAGGTGGACGACCGCGCTCTCCCAGCCGTCCCCGGCCGGGCCGCGGATGTCATCCCCCGAAGCAATGACGGTCCGGTCGCCGTGCCGGGAGGCCGGCGAGGGGGACGTGGTCCATGATCCTGACCATGAGCGACTCCGGACCCTCCGCCGGCCCGCCGCCCGAGCCGACACGGCACCGGGTGCGCCGCCGGGCGCGGATGACCGGCCGTGATCCGAAGGAGCCGGGCCGGACCGCCACGCCACTGGAGCTGTTGTTCGACCTGACGTTCGTGGTCGCGGTGGGGACGGCCGCCTCGCAGGTGGCGGAGATGCTCGCCGAGGGACACGTGAGGGCAGCGGCCGCCGCGTTCGCCCCGGCGATGTTCGCGATCGTGCTGGCCTGGATCAACTACAGCTGGTTCGCCTCCGCCTTCGGCACCGACGACTGGCTCGACCGGGTGCTGACCATGGTGCAGATGATCGGCGTCGTGGTGCTCTCCCTCGGGCTGCCGGCGCTGTTCCACTCCGTCGAGGGGGGAGAGCGACTCGAACTCCGGGTGATCGTCGCCGGATACGTCGTGATGCGCCTCGCCATGATGGCCCAGTGGTCCCGCGTCGCACACGAGTCCCCGACCTACCGGCGGGCGGCGCTCGCGAACATCCGCTGGACGGCGCTCGCACAGATCGGCTGGGTGGCCCTCTGCCTCGCCCGGCCTCCGCTGGCCGCCACCATGGCGGCCTTCGCCGCGCTGGTGGTACTGGAACTGCTCGTGCCCGTGCTCTCCCAGGGCGGTGCCGGCGGTACCCCCTGGCATCCGCACCACGTCGCCGAGCGCTACGGCCTCTTCGCGATCATCACCCTCGGCGAAGGCGTCGTCGGCACCGTCGCCTCCTCCGGCGAGCTGCTCGGAGGCGCGGACGGTACGCACTGGACCGGCGACGCCGTCGCCGTCGTCGTCGCCGGTGTCGGTCTGACCTTCGGCATGTGGTGGGTGTACTTCACCGTGCCCTTCGGCGAGATCCTCGCCCACCGCCGTCGGCGCGGCTATCTCTTCGGCTACGGCCACATGCCGCTGTACGCGGCCGTCGCCGGCACCGGAGCGGGTCTGCACGTGGCCGGTCTCTCCCTCGAACACCACGCGAGGACCGGTGACGTGGCGGTGGTCCTGTTCCTGGCCCTGCCGATCGGCCTGTACCTGCTCACCGTCCACCTGCTGCGGGCTCTGCTGCTTTCCTCGTGGAGCCGCTTCCACCTGCTGCTCACGCCCCTGACCCTGGTGATCCCCCTCGTGGCCGTCCTGATGGCCCTGGCCGGTACCGGGGTCGCCGCCTGCCTGATGGTCGTCATGCCGGCCCCGTTCGTCCCCGTCCTCGCCCACGAGATCACCGACCACCGCCGACGCCGCGTGCTCCACGGCACCCGCCTCGACAGTGCCACCTGACCACCTGACCACCTGACCGGCGCAGGCGACGCCGGGGTGGTCCACGAGCCACAGTCGATCGTTCGGAGCTGCCGGTCGCCGTGAACGACGAGGCGGTACGCGGGGAGTCCCACGGTACGGCGGCTGCGGCCGTCCACCCCGGATGCACCCTGCGCTGGACGAACTGTTTTGGCCCGTCGCCGGGTTCACCAGGCGCCTTGGTGGGCCGACCCGACCGCGAGCGAGGCCACCGCCGGCGGGAGGAACACGGCCGGCATGCCGAACTCGTAGTAGCGCGCCCGAAGGTGGACTACGAGCGCGCCGAGGAGGAACAGGACGAGACCGACCGCGGCGGCTGACACCAGGTGCCGTCGGCTTCCCCGGCAGGGCCGCCCTGTCGTGGGGCCGTGACCGGCGACGCCCGGCCTCGCCATGGAGCGGACGGCCCTCGGCTCACGCCGCTCCGGCAGCCGAGGAGTCGTGTCGACGTCGGTGGTCCGCCCGGCAAGGCGGAACGAGGGGCGGCCTGGAAGCAACGCCGGCCGGCGGCGTGCGAACCGGTGCCGCGGAGCCCCGGGTTCCTCGACGGCCGGCCGAGCGGCGCTCTAGCAGAACCCCCCTAACCTGGCCTGTGGCCGGGACGCAGACACCCGCGGCCCGATTCCGGAAACCGACACGTCCCTCGAGGAGATCGGATGAGCAACGCCAGCCGACCGGACATCGCCGACCAGGGGGCCGCCTGCGAGATCGCCCGGACCATCGGGGCGATCCGCCGCTCGCCGGTGGAACAGGTACGCCTCGACGCGCTGCGGCTGACCGGATCACCCCGGTCGGAGGGCGAGGACTCCCGCCACGTGCGGCTGCTCGGCGAGGCCGAGACCGCGCTGCCGCCGATCGTCGTGCACCGGGCGACCATGCGGGTCGTCGACGGTGTCCACCGGGTGCGCGCGGCCTCACTGCGGGGCCTGGAGCGGATCGACGCGCAGTTCTTCGAGGGCGGCACGGACGAGGTGTTCGTGCTGTCCGTCGCCCTGAACACGGCCCACGGGCTGACTCTCTCCCTGGCCGACCGGACGGCGGCGGCCCTGCGCATCCTGACCACGCACCCGGACTGGTCGGACCGGAGCGTCGCCACGGTCGCGGGCATCTCCGCGACCAAGGTGGCGCGTCTCCGGCACGACGTGGCGGGCACCGATGCCACCTTCCGCGTCGGACGTGACGGCCGGTCACGTCCCGTCGACGCGGCCGCGGGACGGGCCAGGGCGAGCGAGCTGCTGCGGCGGAACCCCACCGCCCCGATCCGCCAGGTCGCCCGGGCCGCCGGGATCTCGCCCGCCACGGCGGCAGACGTCCGGGACCGGTTACGCAGGGGGGCCGACCCGCTGCCCGACCGGGTGCGCCGGTCGGCGGAGCCCGCCGCCCCCCGCACCGGCACCTCGGCCGGGCCGCCGGCCGAGGGCCACCCCCGCCCGGTGCCTGTTCCGACAACGGTGTCAGTCACACCCGAGGCACTCAGCCGGGTGGCCGACATGCTGAGCCGCGACCCGTCGTTACGGCTGAACCGGACCGGCCGCGAGCTGCTGCGGCTGCTCCAGGTCTCCGCCGCGGCCGTGCGCGAGCAGCAGCGGATCGTCACGACCGTCCCCCCGCACTGCCTCGGTCCCCTCGCAGAGCTGCTGCGGGGGTATTCCGGCGTCTGGCAGGCCTTCGCCGAGGAGTGCGAGCGGGCGAGGAGCGCGAGCATGCGGGACCTGGCGCACTGACCGCGCGCGAGGGACGAGGTACCGGGACAGCCGAGAGCCGGCCCCGGCAGCGGACACGAGGAGGCGAAGGTGCAGCACGAACAGGCCGGTACCGGCGGACGGGACGAGACGGAACCGATCGACGTCTCCCGGGTCGTCGACGCCTACCATTCACTGCGGCCCGACCCCGGGGACCTGCGTCAGCGCGTCGTCTTCGGCACCAACGGGCACCGCGGCTCCGCCCTGGCCGCCGCCTTCAACGACGACCACATCGCCGCCATCAGCCAGGCGGTCGTCGAGTACCGGGCCGCGCAGGGCGTCACCGGACCGCTGTTCCTCGGTGCGGATCCGCACGCGCTGTCGGAACCGGCCCGGATCACCGCCCTCGAGGTGTTCGCAGCCAACGGAGTGGCCGTGCTGCAGGACGCGCCCGGTGCCTTCACCCCCACCCCGGCCGTCTCGCACGCCGTGCTCGCGCACAACCTGCGGCACGGCGGGCGGGCCCCGGCGGACGGCGTGGTGATCACGCCGTCCCACAATCCGCCGGGCGACGGCGGCTTCAAGTACAACGAGCCGCACGGCGGGCCCGCCTCCACCACGGCCACCGCGTGGATCGAGCGGCGCGCCAACGAACTGCTCGCCGCCGGGTTGTCGCAGGTGCGCCGCGTGCCGTACGCCCGTGCCCAGGACGCGGACACCACGGGGCGGTTCGACTTCCTCGGCGCCTACGTCGACGACCTGTCGTCCGTGCTCGACCTGGAGGCGGTGCGCGCGAGCGGCATCCGGATCGGCGCGGACCCGCTGGGCGGTGCCTCGGTCGCCTACTGGGGCCGGATCGCCGAACGGTACGGCCTCGACCTGACCGTGCTGAACGAACGCACCGACCCCGCCTGGCGGTTCCTGGCGCCGGACCATGACGGCCAACTGCGTACCGACTGCTCGTCGCCGCACACCATGGCGCCGCTCACCGCGCGGCGGGACCGGTACGACGTGACCGTCGCCAACGACGCCGACGCCGACCGGCACAGCATCGTCACGCCGGACGGCGGACTGCTCCCCGCCAACCACTACCTCGCCGTGGCCGTGCCCTACCTGCACGCCCACCGGGACGGCTGGCCGGCCGCCGCCGGGATCGGCAAGAGCGTGGTGACCTCCGGCCTGGTCGACCGGGTCACCGCCGAACTGGGGCGGCCGCTGGTCGAGATGCCGGTCGGCTTCAAGTGGTTCACCGAAGGACTACGGACCGGACAGCTCTGCTGGGGCGGCGAGGAATCGGCCGGTGCGTCCTTCCTGCGCCGGGACGGCTCGGTGTGGACGACCGACAAGGACGGCATCGTCCCGGCGCTGCTGGCCGCCGAGATCATCGCGGTCACCGGCTCTTCCCCGTCGGAACTGTGGAACGGGATCACCGAGCGCCTCGGCCGCCCGTCCTACGTCCGGGTCGACACCCCCGCGGGTCCTCAGGAGAAGGCCGCGCTGGGCCGGCTGACCGCCGACCGGCTGCCGGGCGGCCGACTGGCCGGCGAGGACGTCGAGTCGGTCCTCACCCACGCGCCGGGCAGCGGCACACCGCTGGGCGGCATCAAGGTGACCACCCGCAACGCCTGGTTCGCGGCCCGGCCGTCCGGGACGGAGAACGTCCAGAAGGTGTACGCCGAGTCGTTCCTCGGTCCCGACCACCTCGACCGTGTCCTGGAGGAGGCGAGGGAGATGGTGGAGAAGGCGATCCGGGCGTGACGGGGACCGGAGCGCGGCCATGCCGCGCGTCCGCGTCCGCGCCCGGCGTCGGCGACCGCACAAGCGCCGCACGCGAGGGAGGAGAAGGCACGACGAGCTGAACCGAACCGGACGCGGGCCCGCGGCGGCGGAATTCCGCCGCCGCGGCACCGACGGCGTGAATACGCCGCCGTACAGTGGCCCCGGCCATGAATTGTTCCGTGTTTCTCCGGTCCCTTGTCGAGACCGTCGAACACGGCGCGGTATCCGTGCGGGGAATAGGTCACCCCGTTCGGGAAACCGACTCCGCCGGAATTCAGGCGATCCTTGATCCGGGGGCCGGCGAACCTTGATTCGGGCGCTTCGCCGGTCGGTTCCGGTTCCAGTGGCATTTTCCTTCCCTCTCCCGTGCGTCGACCGCGCGGGGGAGGGCTCTGTGTCTGCCCGAAAGCGGGGATGACGTGCGGATTCGCACGGTGGGTGGGCGGTCGCCAACTGCACGTGCGATGCGGTTGAACACTTCTTTCCCGGTGTCCAACTTTCCTCCAGTGAACGTTGACAAAGTTTTGTGCGGACCCGAGATTTACGGCAACGTCTTTACTCGAACGCTCACCACGTCGGAGGACGGCACATGAATGCACGGCCTGTTCTTGTTCACACCCACGGAATAGGGGCGATCGACTACAGCTCGATGACCCCGGACCAGCTGGGCATCGCGAACGGTCTCGCGGAGAAGGGGGGCTTCGACGTCGTACCGGGCATCTTCCTGGGACGCGAGCACCTGTCCGCGGTGACGGACCTGATGTGCGCGTGGCACGAGAACCGAGCGTCCCTGCCGGCCGTCCTCGGCTTCTCCGTGGAGGGCCCTCTGCTGGGCCGCACCGGCGGGGTGCCGCCGCGCGGGATCTGGTCGCCCACCGCCCAGGAGTGGGAGCGCATCGCGGTCATGGGCCGGTACGGCCTCCGGTACATCGTGATGGGCCCGGACATGGGCGAGCTCGACGACGAGCTGGACGACGGCCTCACCTACCGGGACGTGATCGACCTCTGCTACGTCAACGGCGTCAAGATCGCGCTCGGGCATTTCCAGCACCACGCGCCGGAACTCAGCGCCGAGCGCACCCGCGCCGTCATCGCGCACGTGCAGGACCGCTACGGCCCGGGTCCGGACGTCCTGCTGACCGACCACCTGTACAACGACATGCCGCGCAACTTCCGCCACGTGTGGCGGACCGCGGAGGAGCGTGCCCGCCGGGCCGAGCAGATCGCGCCGGTACTGGCCGCGGACTGGGAGACGGCGGACCTCGACCGGCTGCTGGGACCGGTGCCGGCGACCCTGCTGCGGGCCGCCCGGGAGGGGAGCCTGCTGCCCTTCCTGAACTTCGACGGGGATCACGTCGACCTGGAGATCTGTCGCCGCACGCTCGAGCACCTCGGCCCCGAGCGCCTGATCGGGATCACCGACGACATCGCCGTCCCGTTCCTGGCCGGGGAGGAACTCCACCACCGGGAGGGCAGCGGGCTCTGGTACCGCTCCGACGGCATCGTGGCGGCCGGCTCCGGCGAGCTCGCCACCCAGCGCCGCAACCTGAGGAGCCTCACCGCCGACCCTTCCGTCTTCGATCACGTGTTCGGGCGCAACGCGCGGCGTGGGCTGTCCCCGGTGCGGGTCCCCGCGGTGGCCGGAGTGGGCGGCGCGGGGTACGGGGGGCGGGGCCGTGACTGAGCCCGCGGTCGCACAGCCCCCCGCCGTTGCGCAGTCGCCCGGCACCACGGCCCGTACCGCCGTCGGCGTGTACGTCGCCGCCTGCGACCCGGAGGCGGCCGTCAACGCCAGCACGTGGCGGGAGACGGAACCCGCGCACCACGCCGTACGCGCCGCCCTCCTCTCCCGCGCCTGGGCGGACAAGACGGTGCCGGAGGTCCTGCGACGGCTCGCCGCCGACCCCGCCGACGCCACCGCCCACCGGTTCCTCGAAGCAGCACTCGAGGCGGAGCTCGCCCATGACGGGGCGTTCGCCGCACGGCTCGCGGAGATGGCCGCCGAAGCGGAGCGGACCACGGTGATCCGGTACCACCTGGGCGCCGCCTACCGCCGGCCCGCCGAGGACGAGCCGCCGGTCCCGGGCAGCGCCGAGGAGGTCCGCGCACTGATCGGCGCCGAACCGGTGGCGCGGGCGGGCGCGGGCGACCCCCTGGTGGCGGTCGTCATCCCGGTGCGGGCGCACCCCTCCGACACCGGCCGGGCGCGCAACGCCGTGGCCGCCGTCGCCTCGGCGGTGAGGCAGGACCTCGACCGGTCCGCCTACCGGGTCGTCGTCGTGGAGCAGGACGTCGAGCCCCGGATGGACCGGTACCTCGCCGACCTCGTCGACGACTACCTGTTCCTCCCCAACCCGGGTGCCTTCAACAAGAGCTGGGCGCTGAACGCCGGTGTCGCGGCCGTCCCGGGGGCACGCCACCTGTGCTTCCACGACGCCGACATGGTGGTGGAGCGCGACCACCTCTCCAAGGTGGTGGCCTGCCTGGAGGACGGTCCCCCCGCCCTCCTGCCCTACGGCGACCTGGTCTTCCTCGACCCGGCCAGCAGCGGCCGGGCCATCCGGTCCCGGCTGGCGCCCGGCGGCTCCGGGACCGCGGACGCGTCGCGGCTGCGGGGCTTCGCGCTCCGCGACGTGTGGGGCGGCTACGTCTGTGTCACCCGCGACCTCTTCGAGACGGTGGGCGGCTACGACGAGCGCTTCCGGGGCTGGGGCGACGAGGACAACGAGTTCTACCGGCAGGTGCTGCGCCACACGTCCGTGCCCCGCTGGAGCCGGCCGCTGGCGCACCTGTGGCACCGCCGGCCGGTCATGGTCGACGCCGAAGGGCGCCGGGCCAACCAGCACATCGCGAGGACACCGCGGCCCGCGAACCCGGGGCCGCTCGGCGACCCGCGGAAGTACGCGCACGAGATGACGCACGGAACGAGGACGGAAACGGCGTGAGCACACAAAACAAGGGACTGGCCGCACGATTCGGCGTACCGCCCCTCACCGAGGTACGCCGGACCACGGCCGCGGTCCTGGTGGACACCGTGGGAGTGGGACTGATGATCCCCATCTCCCTGCTCTACTTCACCCTCACCACCGACATCGCCGTGGCGGAGCTGGGCGTCGCCCTCACGGCGGCCACCCTGCTGTCGCTGCCGGCGGGACTGGCGGGCGGGGCGATGACCGACCGCTTCGGCCCGAAGCTGGCCATGGTCACCAACAACCTGGTGTCGGCGGCCGGTTATGTGCTGTACCTGCTGGCGGACGGCCTGGCCACGGCCTTCCTGGCGATGCTGCTGGTCGCCATCGCGGACCGGATGTACTGGGCCTGCTGGTCGTCCTACGTGCACACACTCAGCGGCGGACGGCCCTTCGAACGCTGGTTCGCCTTCCTGGAGTCCATCAAGGCGGGCGCCATGGGAATCGGCGCGCTCCTCGCCACCGTGATCCTCGCGGCCGGCACGGACGCCGGCGCCCGCTGGCTGGTCGTCCTCAACATCGCCACCTGTGTCGCGGCGGCGCTGCTGTTCGTCCTCCAGCCCATGTCCCCGCCCGCCGCCGACGCGGCGGCGGCCGGCGGCCAGGACGACGAGGATCCCGAACTCCTGCAGGCCGTACGGGGATGGCGGACCGCCTTCGCCGGCCGGGCCAACCGCCTGTTCGTGATCGGCCAGGTGCTGCTCAGCCCGGTGATGCTGCTGCCCTCCGTGGCACTGCCGCTGCTCTTCGTGGAGCGGTGGGACATGCCGGTCTACGTGTCCACGCTGCTCTTCGCCCTGAACACCGGGATCGCGGCGCTCATCCAGACACCGCTCAGTCATGCCGTGCGGTTCCGCTCCCGGGCGGGGGTCATCTGCTTCTCCGCCGGGCTGCTGTCCGCGTCCCTGCTGCTGATGGCCGCCATGCCGGAACGGCAGTCGGCGCTCGCCTGGTGCGTCGTGGTGGTCGTCGGCGTGGTGCTGGCGGTCGTCGACGCCCTGTACATGCCCGCCTCCAACGCCTTGATGACCGAGTCGGTGCCGGACGCCGTACGGGGCCGGACCGTCGCGGTGTTCCAGACCGCGGCCGCCGTGGGCATGGCGGTCTTCCCGGCCTGCTTCGGCTTCGTCTTCGAGTTCTCCTCGGCGCTGACCTGGGTACTGCTCGCGGTCGTCATCGCGGCGGGCGGCCTGTGCTTCGCCGCCGCGGCGGCCCGGCTGCCGCACGCGGTGCGCTTCCCCGAGTTCCGCAAGCCGGACGAGGCCACGGCCGGGGCGCCGGGAAGCCTGGCGGGGTCGCAGTGAGCCCCCTCTCCAGCAGCCCCGGCCGGTCGGCCACGACGGCCCCGGGGGACCGGGACGCCCCGGACCGCCCGACCCTCCCGGACGACCCGTGGGGCACCGCCGTGGCCGTGCACCGGCCGCACGTGCCGGTCACGGCGGTGCGCGGGCCGCTCGTCCGGGACGGGGTCCTCTTCCACATCGACGTCCGCCACCGGCACCTCGCCGCGGTCACCGAAGGGCGGATCCGAGTCGTGCTGCCGAGCGTGCCGGCCGACGCGGTGCTCTGCGCCGTCGGCGACGAACTGCGCATCGCCCGTCCGGTGCCCGGCGGCTTCGCCGGCGTCGGGTTCCACGTCCGCGAGGGCCTCTCCACCTGCCCCGTGCCCCGGTCCTTCCCGCCCGCCCTCCGGCCCGCCCTGCAGGCCGCCGCCGCCGCAGCGGCGGCGGGCGGTGCGGAGTCGGCGGGCGTAGCGGGGGAGTACACCCAGATCCGGACGGAGGCCGGCGGCCTCAGCCTTGAACTGTCCCTGCCCTCGGCCACGGCGGACGCCCTGATCCGGGCCCAGGGAACGGTCTGGCCCGTACGGCGGCTGGTGCCGGCGCCGGCCGGGGACGAGGGGTGCTCGCTCATCGAGCGGCTCCCCGGTTTCGTCGGCCTCGTCGCCGGAGCGGCGTCGTGGTGACCGGCCACCCGGCGGGCGACGACCCGGGCGACCGGCTGCGATGGCCGGGCGTGGTCGTCGTCGGCGCCGGTGTCACCGGGCTGCTGGTCACCGAGGAGCTGACACGGCGCGGCGTGCCGGTCCTCCTGGTGGAGCAGAGCCGGCTCGGCGCGGGCCAGACCGGTCACTGCCACGGCTATCTGCACCGCGGTTACATCTACCGCGGCATCACCGCCTCCCGGCGGCAGGCGCTGGAGCGGTGCGCGGACTGGTGGGCCCGCCGCCTCGCCCCGGCGGGCGACGCCGTCGTCGGCACACGGAGCGTCATCGGCTTCACCAGCGACACGGAGCGGGAGGAGGCCCTGGCCGCCTGGAAGTCCCTCGACATGCCCTGGGAGGACGTCGACGCGCCGGGCCTGGCCGGCACCGCGGGGACGTTCGCGGTGCCCGAGGCCAGCGTGTCGCCGCGCGCCGCGATGCGCGCCGTGGCCGGCACAGCGGCCCGCGTCCCCACCCTCCACGGCCGCGCCACGGCCGTCCGCCACTCCGGCGGGTCGGTACGGTCCGTGGACGTCCTGACCGGCGAGGGCACGGTCACCGTCTCCGCCCCCGCCTTCGTGCTGTCGGCCGGGCTGGGCACACCCGGCCTGCTGGGACCCCTCGCACGCACCCTGGGCGTGCGGACCCGGCTGACCTACATGCTGGTGTGCCGCACCGGCCAGGACCTGCCCGAGGCGTTCTGTCTCCCCGCCGACAGCGCGCAGGGACTCTTCGTCGCGTCGCGTCCCGCCGGCCGGGAGCGCGTCTACCTGATGTCCACGTTCGTCAACTTCTGGGCGAGCGACGAGGACGAGGCCGCGCGCCGGTCCTGGCTCGGCGCGGCCTCCCGGGTCCTCGCCCACCACCTGCCCGGGCTGTGGGCGGACCCCGCCACCCGCTGGGGCCTCTACCCGGCGTGCAAGGTGGAGGTGGACGCGCCCGACCAGGCCGGCGGCGGACTGCCCGAGGGCGGCGTGTTCGACCTCGGCTGGGACAACGCGCTCACCGTCCTGCCGGGAAAGCTCGTGCTCGCCCCGCTGTTCGCCGAGGAGTGCCTGAACCGCCTCGGCCGGCTCACCGACCTCGACCGGCTGCGCGAGGCGTCCCCGCCCGGCGGATCCCCGGCCGCCTCGTCACCGCCCGGTCCGTTCACCACCGGGAGCGGCCCGTCGTCCGGCCCGTCGCCCGCCCCGGGCGGCTCCGTCGCATCCCCCTGGGCCGCGGAGGACTGGGAGATGACCCCGCTGTTCACCCGAGCCGAACTCTTCGACCACCCGACGCCGCACCACGTTCCCGCGGCACCGCACGGAAAGGACAACGACAGGTGGAGTGCCTGATACTCGGCGCCGGAGCCGGCAGCAGACTGATGCCGCTCACCGCCCGACTGCCCAAGCCCCTGCTCCCGCTCGGCCCGACGACCATCCTGGGACGGCTGGTCGACCAGGTGGCGCCGCTCGGCGCCCGGCGGATCCTGTGCAACCTGCACCACCACGCGGAGGCGGCCGAGGACTACTTCGCCCGCGCCGACCTCGCCCTGCCCGTCGTCACGCGCAGGGAGGACCGACTGCGCGGGCCGGCCGGCGCCATGCTCACCTTCGAGGACGAACTCACCGCCGCCGACACGGTGCTGGTCGTCTCCGGCGACCTGTACCTCGGCGACGGGGCGCTGGCCGAACTGGTGCGACGGCACCACGAGAGCGGCAGCGACCTGTCGGTGCTCGCCGTCGAGGTGGACGACGGCTCCCGGTTCGGCGTCTTCCGTCTCGACGACGGCGGACGCCCCACCGCGCTGGACGAGAAGCCCGCGTGGGCCGCGGGCCGCCGCAGCTGGGTCAGCGGCGGCGCGTACTGCCTGCGCCCCGAACTCCTCAAGCGCGTCCCCACCGAGGGCCTGTACGACTTCGGCGCCCATCTGATCCCCGAACTGCTCGCCGAGCGGGCCGCGGTCGGCCTGGTGCCGTGGCTGGGCCGGTGGGACGACCTGGGGACCACCGACTCCTACCGGCGCGCCGTCCTCGACGACCTCGCCTCCCGCGCCCCGGCGGGCGGGAACGTCCACCACGTCGCGCCCACCGCCCGCGTCCACCCCTCGGCCCTCCTCACCGGCCGGGTCCTCGTCGCCGACGACGCCGTGGTGGGGGCCGGCGCCCGACTGCACGACACGGTCGTCCTCCCCGGGGCGACCGTCCCCGACCACACCACCGTGGCCGACGGCTGCGTCGCCTGACCCAGAAGCCGAACCAACCCGGGAGAACCCATGCGCGTCCTCGCCCTCGCCCCGGCGTACCACCCCCTGATCGGTGGCGCCGAGTCCTACATCCGCACCATCGCGACCGGACTGGCCGCCCGCGGCCACGACGTGCTGGTCGCCACCGACGGCGACCGTGTCGCCGCACCCGCCGACGACCTCGACGGCCAGGCCCGGATCCGCCGCCTCCTGGCATACCGGGACCTGCTGGACGACCCGACCAAACTCCGCTGGGAGCAGATGCAGTTCAGCGCCGCGGAGGAGCTCGCCGCCCTGGTCGACACCTGGGGCACCCCGGACGTCGTCTTCGCCAACAGCCACGAGACGGCCGTGCTCGGCAGCATGGTCGCCATGACCTACGGCCGCCCGCTGGTGGCCAACTTCCACGAGCAGCAGCCCGAACGCGGGCCCCTCGGCCGTGGCCGGGCCCGCCTGGTGTACTCGACGCTGCCGGTCAACGCGGTGGTGGCGGGCAGCCGCTTCTACCACGAGAAGGCCCTCGCCTACGGCAGCCCGCGGGAGACGACCCACCACATCCCGCACGGCATCGAGTGCGAGCGGTTCGCGACCGACGGGCCGCGACGGCCCGACGGCCGCTTCGTCATCGTCCTCAGCGGCCGCATCGCCCCCCGCAAGCAGCAGGACTTCATGGTGCGGGTGGTCGACAGGCTGGTCCGCGGCGGTGTCGACGCCCACCTGGTGATCGCCGGCCGCGCCCACTCCTCCGACCTCGGCTACCACGAGCGGCTGCTCACGCTGATCAAGGAACTCGACCTGGGCGAGAGGGTGACGCTCCGCCAGGACCTCGCCCTCGACGACATGCCCGCCGTGTACCGCGAGTGCGACGTGGTCGTGCAGCCCAGCCTCGCCGAAGGACTCGGACTCGCCGTGCTGGAGGCCATGGCCGCCGGGCGGCCCACCGTCGTGAGCGACGTGAGCGGACTGCGCGAGGTGATCGCCGACCCGCACGTCGGACTGCGCCTGCCGCCGACCGCCGAGGGCGCCTGGGCCGAGGCCCTGGCACAGCTCGCCGGCGACGAGCGGCTGCGCGCCCGGCTGGCGGCCAACGCCCTGGCCACCGTGCGCCGAGAGTTCAACGTCCGCCGGATGCTCGAGCAGACCGAACGGCTGCTGGAGGGCGTGCGCGCGGCGTGGAGCCCGGACGGCTCCGGCCCCTCCCGGTAGCGTCCGCGCCGCCGGCCGCCCACCCCCATCCCCCGAACCTTCCGCTCCGACGCAAGGACACCTCAACCATGCGCGTACAGAACGGCACCATCTGGCTCGATGGAGCGCTCGCCGACTGGGAGGAAGCGAGGCTCCCCCTGATGTCCGACGCACTGCTGCGCGGACTCAGCGTCTTCGACGGCCTGGTCGCCCGGCGGCAGACCGACGGATCGCTGGCGCTGCTCGGCGCCGAACGCCACCTCGACCGGCTGTCCCGGTCCTGCCAGGTCCTCGGCCTGCCTCTGGAGGGCGGTACCGACGGACTGCTCGAGGGCTGCCGGGCCGCCGCCGAGCAGGAGGCGGCCGGGTTCCCCGACTGCGACGTGTACATCCGGCCCATGGTCGTCGGAGCGGTCCTCACTCCCCGGGCCCGCGAGGCCTCCGTGACCGTCGCCGCCTTCCGCCAGGAGCCCGGGGCCCCCGCGCCGGTGACCCTGCAGACCAGTGCCTGGCGGCGCCCCACCGACGACACACTGCCCCCGGCCCTGAAGGTGGTCGGCAACTACCAGCTCACCCGGCTCGCCCGGCTGGAGGCGAAGAAGGCCGGGTACGACGACGCGCTGGTCCTCAACGCCCAGGGACGCGTCGCGGAGTCGGCCGGCGCCGCCGTGGTGCAGGAACACGGCGGACGCCTCAGCTCCCCGCCGCCGTGGGAGGGCTGCCTGGACTCGGTGACCGTCGCCCTGCTCGCCGCGATCGCCCGGGCCGAGGGCATCGAATGGGCCCGCGAACCGCTGCTGCGCACCACCGTGCTCGGCGCGGATGGCCTCGCCCTCGCCGGGACGCTCGCCGACGTGGTGCCGGTGAGCAGGCTGGACCACCGCGACTACGACGCGCCCTCGCCACTGCTGAAGCAGCTCGGCACCCTCTGGAGCGAGGCCTCCCGGGGCGGCAGGCACGCCGGACTGCTGGAGACGGTGGCCGTCTGATGGGAACGGCGAACACCGAAGGCGCCTTCGACGTCCTCGCCACCCGGCAGGTGTACACGTCGCCCTACATGAGGCTGCGGGAGGACGACGTACGGTTCCCCGACGGCTCGCCCGGCGTCTGGTCGGTGCTCGAGCGCTCCGACTTCGCGCTGGTGGTGCCCGAGGTGGAACCCGGCCGGCTGGCCATGGTCAACCTCTACCGGCATCCGGTCGGCCGCCGGTTCTGGGAGTTCCCCCAGGGCTCGGCGGCCACCCCCGGCGTCCCGCCGCAGGAGACCGCTGCCGGAGAACTGCGGGAGGAGGCCGGTCTCGCGGCGGACGAATGGCACCACCTGGGCCTCCTGCACGAGGCGTACGGCTACGCCACCGGCGTCTGCCACGTCTATCTGGCGCGGTCGCTGACCACCGTCGGCCGGCAGCCCGAACCCGGCGAGGGCGACGTGCGGTTCGGCCTGTTCGACATCGAGGAGATCTGGCGGATGCAGCAGGCGGGCGACGTCACCGACGCGGTGACCGTCGCCGCGCTGGGCCTGTACGAGCGGACGAGGCGCGGCATCGGACCGCGCCCGGGACAACCGGAAGGGACCACGGCATGAGTACCGACACGACGGCGAACGAAGGCCACGGCACCACACCGCGCGCAGGCCGGGGCGAGGGCTCCTGGGGCGACCCCGACCGGGCCGAGCAGGCGCTCGCGCTCTCCGCCCGGGGCACCCCGCGGAACGTGGTCCTTTTCATCGGGGACGGCATGGGTGAGGACGAACTCACCATCGCCCGCAACTACTTGAAGGGCGCCGACGGGCGACTCATCCTCGACTCGTTCCTCTTCACCGGCTCGGTGACCAACTACTCGGTGACCGCCGGCGACCCGACCCGCCACAACTACGTCACCGACTCCGCCGCCGCGGCCACCGCCTGGGCGACCGGGGCCAAGACCTACAACGGCGCGATAGGCGTGGACGCCTTCGGCATGCCCGTCCCCACCCTGGTGGAACTCGCCCGGGACCGGGGCATGGCCACCGGCATCGTCACCACCGAGGAGGTGTGCGACCCCACCCCGGCCGCCATGGGCGCCCACGTCGCCCACCGCAGCGGCCGGGGACCGGACACCATGCAACGGTGCCCGGAACAGGCGACCGAGAACGGCGGGCCGGGCTCCATCGCGGAACAACTGGTCCGCACACGCCCCGACGTGCTCCTCGGAGGCGGCGCGCAGTACTTCCGGCAGACCGTACGGGCCGGCGAGTTCGCCGGCCGCACCGTCCTCGACCAGGCTGCCGCGGCCGGCTACCGCGTGATCACCACCGCGACCGAACTGGCCGCCGCGGACGCGGGAACGCCGCTGCTCGGCCTCTTCGGCGAAGAGGCGCTGGCCCGGTACTGGGTGGGCCCGCCCGCACGCGTCGACCGGGGCCCCGCGGCCGTGTGCCGGGTCAACCCGGACCTCCCGGCGGACCAGCCCTCGCTGGCCCGGATGACCGCCAAGGCGCTGGAGATCCTGGACGAGCGTGCGGAGGGCCGCGGCTTCCTGCTCCAGGTCGAGGCGGGGCTGATCGACACCGCCGGTCACGACGGTGACGCCTGCGGCATGATCAGCGAGGTGGCCGCGTTCGACGCGGCGGTGACGGTGGGGCTGCGCTGGGCGGAGGAGCACGGGGACACCCTGGTCCTGGTCACCGCCGACCACGGGCACTCCGCGCAGATCCTGCCCGTCGACGTCGAGAGCCCCGGGGCCACCACGATGCTCCTCGCGCACGACGGCGAGCCCATGCTGATCAACTACGCCACCAACCTGCCCGGGGAGATCCTCGTGCACACCGGCGCGCAGGTGAGGATCGCCGCCCACGGGCCGTCCGCCGCCTCGGTCCTCGGCCTCGGCGACCACACCGACCTCTTCCACCTGATCACCCGGACCTGGAAGGAGGCGGACAACCGTGTCGCCGACTGACACCGGCACCCGGCCACCGCACACCGCCGCCGGCCCGGCAGTCCGTGGCGTGGCCGCCACGGACCCGGCAGCCGGCTCGCGGGGCGGCCGGCCGGGGAGCCGGCAGGAGGACACGGGGGCCGGGGGCCGGGACCTCGCCCGGGGCGTCCCCCGCGCCGCCCTGACCCGCGCGGTCATGCTGGGCCCGGCCTTCGTCGCCGCCGTCGCGTACGTCGATCCGGGCAACTTCGCCACCAACTTCACCGCCGGCGCGCACTTCGGGCACCGCCTGCTGTGGGTGGTGCTGGCGGCCAACGTGACCGGACTGTTCTTCCAGACCCTGGCGGCCAAACTGGGCGTCGCCACCGGACGCGACCTGATGCGGCTGTGCCGGGACCGGTATCCGAGGCCCGTGACCTACGGCCTGTGGGTCCAGGCCGAGACGGTCGCCGTGGCCACCGACCTCGCGGAGATCATCGGCGGCGCCCTCGCCCTCCACCTGCTGCTGGGCACGCCGCTGCTGCTCGGCGGCGCCATCACCGCGGCCGCCTCCTTCGCGCTGCTCTTCCTCGACCGCGGGGGCCGCCGACGGTTCGACTGGATCGTGACCGGAGCGCTGTTCGGCATCGCGGGCGGCATGCTGTGGTGCACCGCGGCGGCCGGCCCCGCCCTCGAGGACCTCTCCTCCGGCCTCGTCCCGGGATTCGACGGCCGTGAGAGCCTGCTCCTCGCCGTCGGCATCATCGGCGCCACCGTGATGCCGCACGCGATCTACCTGCACTCCGCCCGGTCCGCCGAGCGGGTGACGACCCTGCGGCGCACCGGGGTCTTCCGCCCGGGCCGCGACGACCGCGCCGTGCTCCGCGGCATCCGCTTCGACGTGACCGCCGCCATGGTGCTCGCGGGCATCGTCAACGCCGCCATGCTCATCGTGGGCGCCCACCTGGCCGGCGGTCCCGGGCCGATCGTGGAGACCCTGGAGGACGTGCGGGACGGGCTCCGGTCGACGCTGGGCGGGGGAGTGGCCCTGGCCTTCTGCGGGGCGCTGCTGATCTCGGGACTCGCCTCGTCGTCGGTGGGAACCTACGCCGGACAGGTGATCATGTCCGGCTTCCTCCGCCGCTGCCCGCCCCTGATGGTGCGCCGGGTCCTGACGGTGGCCCCCTCACTGCTCGTCCTGGGCATGGGCGTCGACCCGACGACCGCGCTGGTGTGGTCCCAGGTGGTGCTGTCCTTCGGACTGCCCTTCGCCCTGGTTCCGCTGCTCCTGGCCACCCGGGACAAGCGGCTGATGGGATCCCTGGTGAACCACCCCGTCACCACCGCCTGCGGCGCGCTGGCCGGAGCCGCGGTCATCGGCCTCAACCTCAGCCTCCTCCTGTGACCCCGCCCCCGCCTCGGCCCCCGGCCGCTGCGCGCCACCCGCGGCTGCGTCCCGCGAGAGCCGGGGACGCCGGCTTCCTCGCGGAGATCCTCCTCCAGGCGTACAACTGGACCGGGCCGCGGTACACCCTCGACGAGATCCTGCGGACCCCGCGCATCGCGCACTACGTCACCGGCTGGCCCCGGCGGGGCGACTTCGGCGTGGTCGCCGAGGACGGCGCCGGCCGACCCGTCGGCGCCGCCTGGGCCCGGACCTTCCCGGCCGAGGACCCCGGTCACGGACACGTCGCCCCCTCCGTACCGGAGTTGACGCTCGGTGTCCTCCCCGGACACCGCGGACACGGCACCGGAAGCGCCCTGCTCGACGCCCTGATCGGCATGGCGGCGCGTTCCGGCCTCGACCGGCTCAGCCTCAGCGTGGAGGACGGCAATCACGCGGCCCGCCTCTACGCCTCCCGTGGCTTCGTCACGGTCGGGCGCGAGGGACGGTCGGACACGATGCTGCTGCGCCTGGACGCCGCCCCACCGGACCGCCCGCCCTCTGCCCCTCACCCCCCGGCCTCCGGCCCGACGACCGCCTCCTGAGGTCTCGCCGGGCGTCGGCGATACCGGCCCAGCTCGATGCCTTCCGCCCCCCGGTCGGCGGACCGGGGGGCGGAAGGGCCGGGCTACGCGGCCGCCGGTACGGCCGAACGACCAACCCGTACCGGAATCAGGCCGCGACGAGCTCCTGCTCGCGGTCCGGCGTCGTGACCTTGGGCTTCTTGTTCGGCAGCGAGAGCCGGACGACCTTGCGCCACGCGGAGAACACCTGCTTGGGCAGCGGCCCGGTGACGTACTCCAGCTCGTACTTCTCGAACAGCGCGCGCACCTTCACCGCGACCTCGGCGTACCGGTTGCTCGGCAGGTCCGGGAACAGGTGGTGCTCGATCTGGTGCGACAGGTTGCCGGTCATGAAGTGCATGGCCTTGCTGCCGCTGATGTTCGCCGAGCCCATCATCTGGCGCAGGTACCACTGGCCGCGCGTCTCGCCCTTGATCGACCGGCGCTCGAAGACCTGCACGCCCTCGGGGAAGTGCCCGCACATGATCACCGAGTGGGACCAGAGGTTGCGGACCAGGTTCGCGGTGAACGTGGCGGCGAGCGTGGTGAGGAACGACGGGCCCGACAGCAGCGGGTGGATCACGTAGTCCTTGAGCACCTGCTTGCGGATCTTGCGGCCCACGGCCCTGGCCCGCGCGCGGAACTCCGGGTTGTTGCGGCGGCGCTTGTGCAGGTTCCTGCCGAGCTCCAGGTCGTACGCCGCGATGCCGTACTCGAAGAAGCAGGCGTTGATGAAGTTCCACAGCGGCTGGCCGAGGTGGAACGGGCGCCACTTCTGGTCCTCGTCGACGCGCATGATGCCGTAGCCGAGGTCGTTGTCCTTGCCTATCACGTTGGTGTACGTGTGGTGCAGCTCGTTGTGCGAGTGCTTCCACTGATCGGCCGGCGAGACGTGGTCCCAGTCCCAGGTGGTGGAGTGGATCTTCGGGTCCCGCATCCAGTCCCACTGGCCGTGCAGGACGTTGTGGCCGATCTCCATGTTGTCCATGATCTTCGCCACGGACAGGCCGGCGGTGCCGAGCAGCCACGCGGGCGGGAAGAACGAGAACAGCAGCACGCCCCTGCTGGCCAGCTCGAGCTTGCGCTGCGCCGAGATGACCTTGCGGATGTAGGCGGCGTCCTTCTCGCCACGGTCGGCGATCACCTCGTCGCGGATCGCGTCCAGCTCGCGGCCGAGCTCCTCGATCTGCTCCGCGGTCAGGTGGGCGGTGGGGTCGATGGCGGTCACGGTGCTCCTACCGTTCGATGTCACAGGGGCCCGCGGCGGCGGACACGCAGGTCTGGATGAGGACGCCCGGCTCGGCCTCGGTGATCTCGCCGGTGCGCAGGTCGCGGACGGCGCCCGCCTTGAGCGGCGTGACGCAGCCGAAGCAGATGCCCATGCGGCACCCGGAGGGCATCAGCACGCCGGCCTCCTCGCCGATGTCCAGCAACGGCGTGGCGCCGTCCGCCTCGACGGTCTTGCCGGTGGCGCTGAACGTGACCTCGCCGCCGTCACCGGCGACGACGACGGAGGGGCGGAAGCGTTCGGTGTGCAGGCGCTCCTGGACGCCGTGCTCGCTCCAGTGCTCCTCGGCGGTGTCGAGCAGGCCCGCGGGCCCGCAGGCCCAGGTCTCGCGCTCGGCCCAGTCGGGCACGAGTTCGTCGAGACGGGCGATGTCGAGCATGCCGTCCGTGGCGGTGTGCACCTCGGTGAGCCGCAGCTTCCCGTCCGCGACCAGGCCGTGCAGTTCGTCGCGGAAGATCACGTCCTGCGGCCGTGGCGCGCAGTGGACCATGACGACGTCGTCGAACTCGGTGTCGCGCAGCATGCCCATCACGGGCGTGATGCCGCTGCCGGCCGTCAGGTAGAGCACCTTGGCGGGCTTGGCCCGCGGCAGCACGAAGTCACCGGTCGCCTGGTCGAGCTGGATCAGCGTGCCCGGTTTCGCCCTGCGGACCAAGTGGTTGCTGACCTTGCCGTCCGGGATCGCCTTCACGGTGATCGTGACGCGGCCGTCCTGGCGGCTCGTCGGCGAGGTGACGGAGTAGGCACGCCACAGGCGCACCCCGTCGACGTCGACCCCGATCCGCACGTACTGGCCGGCTCTGTGGCCGCGCCAGCCCCGTCCCGGCCTGATCACGACGGTCGCGGCGTCACCCGTCTCGGCGTGCACGGCCTCGATGCGTCCACGCAGGTCGGCACCCGCCCGCAGCGGGCTGACCAGGTCGAGGTAGTCCGACGGCAGCAACGGCGTCGTGACCATCTCCAGCAGTTTCCACGCCCTGCTGCGCAGGGCTGTACTCGTCATGACTCCAGCTTGCTGCGCCGAACGGCGTAAAGTCCTGACCGCAGGACGTAAATCTGATCGGCTAGATTGTTCGCAGGGAACAAAAACGTGAGCCATGCAATCCGGAGGGCCAGCGAACTGGCCCTGGACGAGACGACGGTCACCGCGCTGCGGGCCGCGCTGAAGACCACCGCCGACGAGGTCGTCCAGGCGATCATCGACGAGGTCCCTTCCTACGCCAGCGCCCTCTCGGGTCACATGGGCGCCACCATCCGCCGAGCCGTCCGCACCGCCCTGGGGCACTACCTGGACCTCGCGAGCGGCAGCGCCACCGGCGGCGACGGCGGTGACGCGGCCTACGAGCTGGGCCGCGGCGAGGTACGCGACGGCCGTTCGATGGACGCCCTGCTCAGCGCCTACCGCGTCGGCGCCCGCGTGGCCTGGCGATGCCTGGCAGCGGGCGCCGTGCGCGCGGGTCTGCCCGCCGCCGAGGTCGCCAAGTTCGCCGAGCTGACCTTCGCCTACATCGACGAACTCTCCGCCGCGAGCGCCGCGGGCCACGCCGACGAACTGGCCGCCCGGGGCAGGGACCAGGAGCGCCACCTGGAACACCTGGCCCGCGACCTCCTCGCGGGCGCCAGCCCGGACGTGCTGCTGGCCTCGGCGCAACGGGCCGGGTGGCAGCCTCCGGTCTCGCTGACCGCGGTCCTGCTGCCCGCCGCCCAGGCCCGGCCCGCCTACCGCGCGCTCGACCCGGGCACCCTCGTCCTCGACGACCTTCCGGACGCCACCGGTGTGCTGCTCGTCCCCGATGCCGACCGATCACACCTCTTGCGGCAGCTGACCGACCGCACCGCCGTGGTCGGCCCGCCCCGGCCGTGGACCCGTGCGTCCGCCTCGTACGCGCGAGCCGTACGCGCGCGCTCCCTCTCCTCCGACATCCGCGACACCGAGGACCACCTGCCCGAGCTGGTGCTGAGCGCCGACGTGGACGCGTTCGCAGACCTGTGTGCCAGAGCCCTCGCACCGTTGCGTGCCCTGCCTGCCGCGACCGCACGGCGGCTGGAGGAGACATTGCGGGCGTGGCTGCTCCACCAGGGCAGGCGGGACGAGGTGGCGGCGGCGTTGTTCGTCCATCCCCAGACGGTCCGGTACCGGATGTCGCAGCTGCGGGAGCTGTTTCCGGATCTCGCATCACCACACCGGGTCCTCGAACTGACACTGGCGGTCGGCCTCCGGGCCGCCTGACACCGGCCCCATGCCCGCACCGCGTGAGGGATGATGAGGACGGAACGACGGAACGACGGAACGACGGAACGCGAGGTCAGGAACTCCCATGACGAAGCGGGTGCACCGCCCCCGTGAGGACGCGGAATTCGACTTCATCCTCGGGATGAGCGCGGTTCCCGTCCTCGCGTACTTCACCGGGACATGGCCCAAGGCGATCGAGCCCTGCCGGGTGATGGACGTCGTCGTGGCCGGAGTCGCCGACGACCACGCGGGCCGCCTGACGGTCGTCCGCGCCGACATCACGCGATGTCCGGCCGCCACCGAGCGATACAGGATCACCGGAGCCCCGTCCTACGTCCTGCTGATGGAGGGGGAGGCGGTGGAGCGCGGCACGGGGCCCATGACCCTCGCCGAGCTTCAGGGGCTCCTGGACGGCCACCTCTGAACGGCCGCGGCGGCACGTGTCCGCGCCGCCCGTCACGTCCTGGGCCGATGCCTGACGCGGCGCGAACGCTTCTGTGCTGCCGCCGGACCACCGTCCGGCGCCCCACCCTCACCACGAGGTGCCGCCCATGACCGACCACCTGGCAAGGGGGCGGCCGTAACAGCCTCGACCTGCCCGAGGACGAGGTTCCCCGGCTTCGCCGAGTGGCTGCACCGGTACCTGCTGGGCGAGGACATGACCGGCCCCAACAACGCGGCCTTCTACCCGGGCCCGGTGGAACTGGACTCCCTCCCGATGCCCGGCGCCGACCGCACCGAGCCCTGGTACGGGCCGGACCGGGGGAGAGCGACGGTCGGTCCCAGTCCGGTCGGTGGGTCGTGGTGCGGTTCCGACGTAGGAGTGAAGTGAGAACCCGGCAGAAGCATCACGACGCCCCTGAGCCCGACAAGCCCTGGAACGAGATCACGCCAGGACTCTGGATGGGTGGACACTTCTGGGCCGACCGCACCGGTGAAGTCCATCCGGCTGTCGCGGGTGAGGAGTTCGACCTGGTCATCAGCCTGTTCACCCGCGAAGGCCACGGTCCGCACCAGGCAGCCCAGCACCTGATCACCGAGCTCCCCGACGGCCCACTCACCGCCGACCAGATCCACTCCGTCCAGGAGTTGGCCCGCGCTGCGGCACATGCTCTGCGAGACGGCCGCACCGTGCTCGTGCGCTGCCACTCCGGCTACAACCGCTCCGGACTGGTCATCGCGCAGACCCTCGTCGAACTGGGTCACACCCCTGACACAGCCATCAGCCTCATTCGGCAGAGACGATCGCCACGGGCACTCAACAACGAGACCTTCGAGCAATACCTCACCACCGGGCTTCACGTGGCCTACCTCCTGAGCGGACTCGACACGCTCGGCTGAACGGAGCCTCCCCTGGGAAGGAGACCTACAGGACCAGCGCCGCCGACCTGGGGAGTGTCTGCGAAACGGCTCTTCCAAGATTTTCGTGGCGGTTCATGGCTGGTTGAGGCCGGCGATCCACGGGAGGCCTTGAGATCACCACTCCCGACGCATGGGCACGAAGTCCCACAGAGGGCTCACGGGCCCCCCAGACCGTTACGTCCGGTCCTGGACGACGTGCTCTCAGAACAGGGCGTCCTGGTCCGGCTCCTCACGGCGCAGCAGGCCGACGTCCTCGCCCCTCCACTTCGCCTCCAGATGCTTGCGCCAGCCCGCCGGCGGGGGCCAGGGGATGCCCCACTGCGCGAGTTGCTTCTTGGACCAGCCGCCGTTCGGGGTCTGGGCGGCGGCCACCTCGTCAGGAGAGGGCACGTAGTCGACCATGCAGGGCATGCTGCCTCAGTTGCGGTCCTGGTGCCATACACGGCAGACCGGATCCCCGCTGTCGATGGCGCGACGACGGCTCGGCCAACCGCCGTCGACCGGGCGGGAGTTGACGCCTTCACCTGCCGCCGCTGCGCCACGGCATGCCGACCGGCGCAGACATCGCCAACCGCACCACCACCACGACGTCGACGGACCGGCACCGTCCCCGAAATCCATGGTCGCCACAAAGCTGCACGGCCTACGCTCCAACCCATGCGAAGTGTCTTCGTGTTTCCCGCAGGTGAGCGAGCTGAGACGGTTGCCTTGCTTGATCGGCATCTGCGCGGGCAGCGCCATCCGTGGACTCTGGACGGCAACCTCTACATCGACACCGACGATGAGCAGACCGGCTACCTCTTCTCCGACTGGGAGCCTGAAGATGTTGCGATCCTCGAAGCGGCCATCGGACATCACCCCACATGGGCGGTGCAGATCGGCATCTCCGGGCGGATCGACGGCACCGCAGAGGTTCACCAGATGATCGCTCTGCTGCTTGAGTACGGAGGCGTGGCAATGGACGACTACACCTCCCACCCATGGACCCTGCCGGAAATCCTGTCTGGAGCAGTGAACGACGGCCTGCGCTTCTTCGACTTTCGCGGCTACCACGAACTCCACCGCGAACACGGGCGTTCCTGACTCGATCACCTCACCGCCGGGAAGCTTCGTGCGGCCTCGGTGAGCGAGTGGAACGCGGCCAGCCCATCCGACTTCTGGGCTGCCATGACCGCGGCTGGTGAACTCCTGGCCGGCCAGGACCGCCACGACCACGAAGAGGTCACTGCAGGGCTGGAACGATGCCGCACGCAGGCTGCGGCCATCAGCGCGAAGTAGCACCGTCCTCGACAAACGTCCTCCGCTCGGTTCGGCGGTGCTGATGGTTCCCACGGCCCCACGGCCCAACGGCCCCGCGCAGGCCACGCCGAATCCCGTGTTCACCCTCGCCGGCCACATCGGGCGGAGCATCGAGGAAGGCGAAAGGCGCCCGGCTGCCGAGGGCCCGCAAGCGCGATCGGGCATCATGTCACCATGATCCAGAACGGCCTGCAAGCGCCCGAGGCGCGTCCGCGGCACCCGGACGTCACCGAGGCGATTGTCCGGGAGCGACGGCTGCACGACCCCTCCGTCCGCCTCTCCGGCCCCCTCGCCGAAGCCCTCTTCGACCCCGATTTCGTCGAGGTGGGTGCCTCCGGGCGGCGGTGGACGCACGCAGAGATGGTCGCCGCCCTGCCCACGCTCCACGGCGGAACCGAGAACAGCACCCCCATCACCGCGGAGCACTTCGAGGGCACTCTCCTCGCCCCCGGCATCGTTCATCTCACCTACGAGACCCGCATCGAGGACCGGCACGCCCGACGTTCGTCGATCTGGCGCCGCGACGCCGCCGGGGAGCTCCGGCTCTACTACCACCAGGCCACGCCGGTGCCGGACGGGACAGCCGTCCCGCGACCGGGCAGCTCCAAGTGAGCAGGTCCGTTCCGGGTGCGAGGTGGTGGCGTTAGCTCTGCAAGAGGTGGTGGAGGAGTGAGCGGCGTGTACCGGCCGAAGAGGAACCTGGGCGGTGCCCAGGCGCGGAGCACGACAGCGTCAGCTCCCGGTGTCCTGACCAGCGGTGCCGCCGAGCCGCGGCGGGCCGGCCCTTCACCCCTCGCGCAGCACTGGCCTCCTGTGCTCATCCTCCTGGTGCCAGCGCTTCGTGAACGCGTCGGTCGTGAAAGGAGCGGCACAGAAGGCCGCGCTCTCGGCCGTCCCGCAGGCTTCCCGTGTCGTGATCGGGGGAGCCCCATGACTGCACGGCAGGTGATCGTCGTCTCTCCTCCCGGCAGTGGCACCGTCCTCGTGCACGAAGCCACCACGGCACTCGGCCACGTCTCCCGCGGCACCATGAGCGGACACGCCCGGCACGCGGCGTCCGCCGGTCCCGGCGAGGTCTTCCCCCTCCTCGAAGCGGCCTACGGCGCGAAGACCGCCGTGCGTCTGCTCTCCGCCCACCACCAGGACCAGGACACCGCCACCCTGCAGCGCACCTACACGGCAGCCGTCGACACCCTCTGGACCCTCTGGCGCGCGTGGTGGCAGCGGCTCGGCCAGCCGGTCACCGCGCACACGGACCTCGACCCCACGGTCGAGGCACGCCTCACCCGCCTGCCCGACGCGGAACTGCTGCGCCTCCTGCCCGGACGCGACGCTCGGCGAAGCCGACCTGAAGTCCCGTATGGCCTCGGCCTTCGAACACGCCAAGGCCGAGGGAGCCCGTGGGACAAGCCTGGTCTACGGGATCTTCCTGCGATCCGCCAGTACACCTGGCCGCCGAACACCTGCTGCGCCACTTCGCGGATCACCCCGCCGACGAGACCGCCGGGCTCATGCCGCACGCCTTCGGCAGCATCGCGGACCCGGAACTGAAGCACGCGGGCGACGAGGCGCCGGGCCACAGGCCGTCGCCCGCACCGACAGCTGGCTCCTGCAGAACCCCGGCGCGCTCCAGCGCCCGCACCTCGACTGGCACGCCGCACTCCAACTGATCGCCTCCGGCCGGTTCGCCGAGGCGCGCCGACGGGCCGACACCGTGCTGCGCCGTGCCGACGTGGCGATGCGCTCGGCAGTGAACTGGAGACTGCTGCTCGCCGGACAGCAACCCGCGCGGATCTGCGAACCGGACCACGTGCGGGAGCTGCTGGACGGCCCCGGCGGCATGACGGACATCTTCCACACGTTCGGCCTCGCCCTCGTCCTGGCCGTGGAGTGCGCGGTCGAGGATCTGCGGTCCCTCGCCGCCACCGCGGCCACCGACGAGCGCCCCGCCTACCGTGAGGTGCTCGCCCCGTCGTACGGGCGCTGGCACATGTCTGCGCGGGAGAGCCGGGCCACGCGGTCGCCCTCCTCGAGCACCGTCGGGCCACCCGGCGCCACCACCACTACGAGGACCTGCTCCACACCGCGAGGCCGACGCCATCCGTGTCTACCTCACACCCTCCGTCAGAACGCGGTCGAGAGCTGCCCGGCCTGCGGGTCCCCAATGCGGCTTGCCACCGGGAAGACCTCGGTCCCCGTTCTGGCCCATGAGCATGAGGAACAGGCTCTTCAGGGCGGCCAGCCCGCGGGCGCGGCGGATCGTCCCCTCGTCCGCATGCGCGTACACGTCGAAGAAGCGGGAGACGGCACCGGCGGGAAGGATCACCCAGGCAGCCGCGAGGTCCCAGGCCGGGTCGCCGGCGAACAGGGCATCGAAGTCGATCACGCCCGAGAGCGTCCCGTCGGAGACGACGACGTTCGCGGGGTGAAGGTCGCCGTGAACCCACAGTGGCGGGCCCGCCCATTCGGGTGCCGCGACGGCGTCGTCCCAGACGGAGCGGACGGCGTCGGCGAGGTCGGCGGGGATCACGGCGTGGAAGAAGTGGTCGAAGCCGTCCGTGCACTTCTCGGGGTGGTCGCCGCGGTCGTCGCTGATCGGCGCGTCTTCGGGTGCTTCCACGTGGAGCGCGGTGAGGAAGGCCGCCAGCGCGTCGGCCGCGTGGTCGCCGAGGCTGGTGGAGGCGTGGTCCAGCGGCTCGCCGGGAACCCACGTCATGACGGTCCAGGGCTTCGGGAAGCGCACGGACGGTTCACCGATCCGCACGGGGCTGGGCACCGGGAGCGGCAGGCGCGGGCCCAGGACGGGCAGCCACCGGCACTCCTTGCGCAGAAGGGCCGAGGCACCTTTTTGACGGGGCATACGGACAGCCAGATCGTCCCCGAGGCGCCACATCTGGTTGCCCCACCCGCCCGCCACTTCGCGGAGGGCCAGCCCTGCGAGATCCGGATGTTGCTCCAGCAGCAGGTCACGGACCAGGTCCGCGGTGATCTCGATCTCGAAATCGGTCATACGAGAGCACACTACCGGGGCAGGATTTCCGACTGCTCCCACGATCCGCGACCGGCCGGCTGCCTGACCCGGTGGCCGTCGGCCATACCTCGACGACGAGGAACAGCAAGGTGGGGTTGGCCGACACGTCCTGGGACTCCTCTGAGAACAACCTCCCCGAGGCGAACCGCGGGGCCGCCGGCGAGCGTCTGCCGGTGCCGGCGGCCCTGAGGGTCCCGTGCGGGGGACAGCGGCCTACGGGCGCTGCCTCACCCGGTCGACGATCCCCCAGTCCACCACGTGCGACAGCTGGGTGTACTTCTGCTTCCCGGAAGCCGAGATCCGCTCGTCGCGGAAGCCCAGGAACGCGTATGACGCCGGGTCGAAGATCAGGTACTTGCCTTCGTGGGACCAGCGCTCGGTGGAGGCGATCCCCACCCCGGTCCGCCCCGCGGAGTCCTTCACCCCCGGGATCGTCCTGATGCCGGGCACCAGGGCCAGCGCCTCGTACGCCGCGGGGCGCAGTCCCTCGGGCAGCACCGGGTTCTTCAGGAGCTCGCCGAGCAGCCAGTAGGCCTCGAACCGTTCGGACGCGTCGAGATCGCCGACCGACCGGTCGTCGGCGCGGGAGCCGAGCGAGATGATGGCCGAGATGAGCTTCTCCGGGTCCTGGGGCAGCTTCTTCAACTCGCTCCACTTCCGGGGCGGCCACACCCCGCCGCCCTTCCCCTCGGGCTCCTCCCACATCTCGCGGCCCAGTTCCATGCTCAAGGAGGGCTGGGAGACGTCCACCGACTCCCACATCTCGTCGGTGTAGGTCTTGACCTCGCCGGTCTCCTGCTCCGTCTCCTGGATGATCCGCTTCGAGTAGATGAACTGGTCGTCGCGCGGCGCCGCCGGCTCCTTCTCCTGCTCGCGCTCCCACGCCGCCGCCCCGTTCAGCACCGTCGCGGCGGCGTTCTCCAGCCGCGGGGTGCTCGTGCCCGGTGCGCCGCCCTCGCCTGAGCCGTCCGTGCCGGTCAGCACCGCCGTCCCCGTAACCGCCGTGGCGGCCACCGCGCCCGCCGCGAGGCGCAGGGCATGGCGGCGACCGGGGTGGCCGGTGCCGGTGCGCCGGTCCGCGTGGGCCATGGCGTTGAGCAGCTGGTGCCGGGCCCGGTCCCGGGCCGGACCGCTGAACGGAGCCGCGTCCGCGTCCCACTCCCTCAGGAGTTCGAGTTCTTCATTCATGGTCGGATACCTCTCGCAGTGCCGTCGGATCGGATCCGCCCAATGCTTCGCGCAGCTTGCTGCGAGCCCGATGCAGCCGTGATCTGACCGTGCCCACGGGGATACCGAGGGCCTGGGCCGCCTCCTCGTAGCCGAGATCCCCCCAGGCCACCAGCAGCAGCACGTCCCGGTGCCGAGCGGGCAGCGCGGCCAGCGCCGCCGCCAGCTCGCGGCGTACGGCCCGCGCCACCACCCGGTCCGCGGCCCGGTCGGCCAGCGGCTCGTCGTGGTCGACGAGGGCAGGGACCCGGGCCATGGCCTTGAACCGGCGGGCCTCGGCCCGCCGATGCCGGCCGACCAGGTTGGTCGCTATGCCGAACAGCCAGGGCCGGGCGTCGGCGCCCGCGCCGCGGGCCGGGTCGTAGCGATGCCGCTGCTGGAATGCGGTGGTGAAGGTCTCCGCCACCAGGTCATCGGCGATCTCGCCGCCGAGGCGGCGGGCCGCGTAGCGGTGCACGGCGTCGGCGTGCCGGTCGAAGAGCGCGGCGAACGCCTCGGGCTCGTCCCGGGACCGCGCGATCACTGAGGCGTCGCTCTCCGCATCGGCACGCGCGGTGCCGATGCCGACGCCTGGTCCGACGGTCATCGGGGCTCCTCTCGTCCAAGGGACGATGCTCGAACACTTGGGCTTTCACCTGCTCTTCGCCCATCGCGCCGAAGCGGTTCCCTCAGCCCCTCCCGGCGACCACCCCGCCCCCGGCGGTTCCTCCACCTCGTCCCCGCCGGGCCGCATCCGCGCCGCCGGCGTGACGGAAGCCGACCAGCCCCACGGCCCTTACGACAGGGACGAATGCGGCGACACCACGGTCGAGGACGACCTGTCAGGCTTCCTCACGGCCCGGTTCATCGGCCGGCAGATCCTCGCTGTCCGAGAGATCCGCGCCGTGAGCCGGAGCGAACTGTGGCGGACAGGGCCGCTTTGCAGGACAGCGACGGCGCTACCGGTTCCGCTCGGACTCGCGCTGCTGGTAGTCGCGCGGAGACAGACCGTGGAAGCGGGAGAAGGCGGCGCTGAACGTGGGCAGGTGGGCATACCCGATCCTGCGCGCGACGGAGCTGGGCGGCGCGCCCCCGGCGAGCAGGTCGCGGGCGACGCGCATGCGGGCGGCGTAGCGCCAGCGGCCCAGTGTCATACCCGTCTCGTCACGGAAGGCGCGGTGGATCTCGGCACCGACGGCGACACTGTGCGTCGCGCCGGGCTCGCCGATACGGCGCAGGCACTCCAGCGCGACGGCACGCGCCCGCGGATCGTTGGGCATCGGCACCGACAGCGCTTGCTGCGTGGCGACCTGTTCCGCGAACAGGTCGAGGATGTGGCGGGGGTTGTGGCCGTCAGGACGCAGTCCGGAGCGGGCGCTGATCGAGCAGAACATCAAGTAGTCGTCCCACGCGGGCGAGAACCGCACCTGCAGCGGCGCTGTCAGGTGGAGGTCGCCGGTGCTCGCGTTGCCCAGCGGCAGGGAGACCGAGTTCTCGCGGAGGCCGGTGACGTGCTCCATCTCCGCGGGGATCCAGGTCGCCATCCCTCGCTCCCGCTCGTAGCGTTTGTCGCCGATGTCCAGGTACCCGCTGCCTCGGTACATCCAGCTGAGGACGTGGACGTCGTTGGTGTGCGACGGTGTGCTGGCCGCGCGCAGCATCTCGGGCGCGGCGGGTGTGTCCGTCTGGTGCATCATCCGGATCAGGTCGTCGGTCTGCCGTGCCGCCGCCGCCCGTTGCGTCAGCCCGCCGGCGCCAGGTCGGGCCGAAAGCTTCCGTCCGAACTCGTGGGGGGTCAGTCCGAACCGTCCCTTGAAGGCCCGCGTGAGGCCGTTGCGGCTGGCGAAGCCCACTTGGGCGGCCACCCGGTCCACGTCGTAACCGGCGGCGAGGAACTCCACGGCAGCGCCGAGTCGGCAGAGCAGCCGCCACTGCTCGAACGTGAGCCCGGTGTCGGCGAGGAAGTCACGGCGGAGGGTGCGCGCGCTGGAGAGCACCCGCGCAGCCCACTGCTCGACCGTGAGGTCGAGCGCGGGGTCGCGCATCAGTTCCTCGGCGACTGCCCTGGCTCCGAGGGCTCGCGGCATCGCCGGCGATGTGGACCCCTCCGAGCTCGGATTCCACCCGGCCCCGGCGGGCGCCGGCGAGCGCGAGCCAGGACGCCGAAGAAGCTCCTCGATCGCCTCGGGGGAGTATCCGGGGCCGCTGAAGGGAGTGACCTGCAGGTTGAAGAGCTGGATCAACCAGTCCTGCCAGCCGCTGGGAACGTCGAACCGGGTCAGTTCCGACGGCCCCCAGACGCCGACGCCGGCATGGGGCCACAGCGGGAAGGCGACGGTGCCCGGCTCGGTGATGACCTCCCGCTCCGCCCAGCCGTCGGCGGGGATCCAGGCGCCTTCGCCGGCCTCGAGGTGCAGTGCCGGCCCGCCGTCGAGGCGCACCCGCGCCATGCCGGTGCGCACCCAGAGCAGGAGCGGTCGAACGGGCCCGTCCGTTGAACCCCACCGCGCGGTCGGAATGGGCGGCGGGTCGCCGACGCCTACGGCGAACGAGGAGGGAACCACCATGTCCTAACCCTACGGCAGTCTGCGCACACCAATGAAGGTAAGGTTCGCCTAACTTTAGCAGTGCGCGCCCTCCCGATGCCGGTGCGCGACTCCTGCCCTCGAAGCGACCGGAAAGGTCAGTTCTCCGCATGCCCAAAACCTCGCGCCGACTCACCGTGCGCCCACCGACTCTGCGTGAGGTCGAGGTGGTCCGGACCGCCGACATCACCCCGGGGATGCGGCGGGTCACGCTGAGCGGCGAACAGTTGCGTGCGTTCACCGCTGCGGACGGCCTCGTGCGGCCGGCCTTCGACTCCCCGGGCTTCGACGACGACCTCGCGTTCTACTTCCCGTACCCGGGTCAGCGTGATCCGGTGCTGCCGGTCCAGGGCGAGGCGAAGTTGATCGTGCCCAAGGATCCGCGACCGCTGTCGAGGGTCTACACCGTCCGCCGGTGGGACCCCGAGGCCGGCGAGCTGGACGTGGACTTTGTCAGGCACGGGGTGGGCGCGGGAACGACATGGGCCTGTCGAGCCCAGCCGGGTGACCGGATCCACCTCAGCGGCCCGAGCACGTCCAAAGCGTTCCCGTCCGGCGCCGACTGGTGGCTCGTGGCCGGCGACGACACCGCACTCCCCGCGATCGGCCGCCTGCTCGACGAGCTCCCGCCCGACGCCCGGGCGCAGGTGTTCATCGAGATCGCCGATGACGCCCACCGCCAGGAGCTGCGCGAGCTGCCCGGGGTCGACGTGACGTGGCTGGTCCGCTCCGGCGCGACGGCCGGGACCGCGTCGCTGCTCACCGAGACCGTCCGCGGTGCGCAGTGGTGGTCGGGCCAGGCGTTCGCGTGGCTGGCCGGCGAGCACACGGCCGTACGGGACATCCGCCGGCACCTGGTCGAGGACCGTGGCATGCCCAAGGAGGACATCGACTTCGCCGGCTACTGGCGTCGCTCCGAGGTCGTCGTACTGGAGGGCGACGGGGCGGTACCCGACCCGGAGCGGACGGTCACCCCGTTCCAGAAGCTCCACGACCTGACCGAGCTTGTCGCGCCGATCGCGATCCGCACCGCCGTCGAGCTGGGCGTTCCCGACCTGGTCTCCCGCGGCGTGACCGGCGTGACCGAGTTGGCCGCCAAGGTCGGCGCCGACGAGCGCGCTCTGGGCAAGCTGCTGCGTTACCTGCACACCCTGGACGTGGTGACCGAGACGAAGCCGTGTCACTACGCCCTGACGCCGGTCGGCGACGTCCTCACTCTCGAGTTCATCGCCGACCGGCTCCACCCCGCCGGGGTGGTCGGTCGCGAGATGCTCGGGATCCACGGCCTCACGGAGTCGGTTCGCACCGGCCGGCCCGCCTACGCCTCGGTCACCGGCCAGACCTTCGACGACGTGCGAGCCGAGCAGGACTACGAGGACCGTCACCTGGAGCGCCTGGCGAAGTTCCAGCCCGCACTGGCCGAACCGATCGCCACGTCCGACCTGCTCGCCGGAGTCCAGCACCTGGTGATCCACTCCGGAGGCGCCGGCGCCCACGCCCGTGAGTACGTCGCGGCCCACGAAAGCCTGCGCGTGACGATCTGCGCCCTGCCTGCCCAGGCCGACTGGCTGCGCCGCGACCTGCCCGCCACGATTCCCGACGATCAGCAACGCGCGCGGGTCGGCGTGCTGGAGCAGTCCGTCTTCGAGCCCTGCCCGGCAGCCGACGCCGTGCTCATCTGCCGTGCCTTCAAGACCCTGCCCGACGCCGACGCCGCTCACGCGCTGCGCCGGGCAGCCGAGAACCTCGCCCCCGGCGGACGGGTGCTCCTCATCGAGGAGGTCTTCGACACCGACGAGCTCGACGAGCACGACGGCGAGGAGGACCTGATCCGCCTGGTCTGCCACGGCTCCGGCCTTCGCACCGCAGCGGAGCTGGACGCCGTCATCGCCCGGGCCGGCCTCACCCGCAGGTCGGCGCGCACCGTCGGCCTGGGCGTCACCGTCCATGAGCTCCTCCGCTCCACCGCCGCCTGAACCCCTCCACCCCGAGAAGAAGAGAACGCCCATGAGCAACACGCCCCTGACGAGACGCGGCGCAGCCCTCGCTGCCGCACTGATGAGCGCGTCGCTCGTCCTCACCGCCTGCGGCAGTGACGGCGACGACACCGGCGACAAGGCCACCGAGGCCCGCGGCGGCAAGGCTGCCGGAACCCACAGCGTGAAGGCCGAGAACGGCACCGTCGAGATTCCCGTCGACCCCCGGCGAATCGTCACGATCGGCAACACGAACCTCCCGTTCATCGATCTGGGTGGCAAGCCGGTGGGAGTCACCGAGGCGTCCGAGTCCGACCTCGACGTGCTGCCGGAGGAACAGCGGACCGCGTACGAGGCAGCCGAGATCGTCGGCAGCGACGGTGGCGAGGTGGACCTCGAGAAGCTCGCCGCCCTCGAACCGGACCTCATCCTGGTCCAGTTCCACTCCAACGACTGGGACAAGGTCGGCAAGAAGCTCCAGGCGATCGCCCCGACCGTGTACTGGGGGCTCGACACCGAGTGGAAGGCCTTCGCCGACGCCATCGCGGAGGCCGGCAACGTCACGGATGCGCTCAGCCGGCAGAAGGCCGAGTTCGACGAGAAGGTCACCAAGATCCAGGAGACCTACGGCAAGGTCATCGACAGCACCTCGTTCGTCGACGTCTCCCGCGGGGACTGGAGCGATCCCGGAACGTTCTACATCGCGGACATCGGTTGCTCCGAGATCGCCCGGGACGACATCGGCCTGGACCTCCCCGAGGCGGCCGAGGGCGAGGACCCCCTGGCCTACGAGTCCCTGCCGTTCGAGCAGATCGGTGAGCTGTCCGAGTACGACGTGGTCACCTACCCGGTCGACGCCGACGGCCGGCCGACAGAGCCCTTCGTGCCGGTGGTCGAGACCAACACCTGGAAGGCACTCCCCGCCGTGAGCTCCGGTCGAGCGCTGGGAGTCTTCTGCCCCGGCAACAACTCCTACGGGCCCGTCATCCAGTACCTGGACTCGCTCGGCAGCGCACTGGCGACCCTCCCCGGCAAGCAGTGACAGCCCTCGTCCTGCGGCAGGACGGTCCGGGCACCGAGACGGTGCCCGGACCGCCTCGCCGTCTGCTCGGCCTGGTCGTCGCGCTGGTGGTACTGGTGGTCCTGCTGGTGCTGAGCGTCATGATCGGTTCGACGGCGATCGGACCGTCGGTGGTGTGGGACGCGCTGTTCCACTCCTCGGCCGGCATCGACCAGTTCGCGATCCGCGACTTCCGGCTGCCGCGCACGGTCGTGGGTCTGGTCGTCGGTGTCGCCCTCGGTCTGTCGGGCGCGTTGATCCAGGCGCTCACCCGCAATCCGTTGGCCGATCCGGGTGTCCTCGGCGTCCATGCCGGTGCGTCCTTCGCGGTGACGGTCGCCGTGGGTCTGCTCGGCGTCCGTGACGCCCAGGGCTACATGTGGTTCGCGTTCGCGGGGGCACTGGTCGTCACGCTCCTGGTGCTCGCCTTCGGGTCGACACGGCAGGGCTCCTCGCCGGTGGTCATGGTGCTCGCCGGGGTCTGCGTCGGCGCCGTCCTCGGCGGTGCCAGGGAGGCGCTCCAGCTGACCGACCCGGACGCCTTCGACGCGATGCGGAACTGGAACGCCGGGTCGATCGCGGGTCGTCCGCTCGAGGTCGTGTGGCCGATCCTGCCGTTCCTCGCGGTGGCACTCGTCCTGGCCTTCGCGGTGTCGGGCCCGCTCAACGCTCTGGCTCTGGGCGACGAGCTGGCGGTCGCCCAAGGGGTCCGCCTGGTACACACCCGTGTTCTCGCGGTGATCGCACTCACGCTCCTTGCCGGTGGCGCCACCGCGATCGCCGGACCCATCGGATTCGTCGGACTCATGGTGCCGCACGTGGCCCGCTGGATCGTCGGCCCGCACCAGCGCTGGATCTTCGCCTACAGCGTCCTCCTCGCCCCGAGCCTGCTGCTGGTGTCCGACATCCTCGGCCGCATCGTGATGCGTCCCGGCGAGATCCCCGTGGGTATCGTCACCGCCTTCGTCGGCGCCCCCGTTCTCGTCGCGCTGGTGCGGCGGAAGAAGTCGAGCGGACTATGAGCATGCACATTCCACGGGTGGACTTCGGGCGGCGTGTGCTGGTGCTGCGGCGCCGGCGGATCGCGGTACGGCTCCAGTGGCGCTCGGTCGTCGTCTGCGCGGTGCTCGCGGTCGCGATCGCCTGTACGGCGGTGCTCGCGCTGATGACCGGCTCGTACGCGCTGAGTCCCGGGCAGGTGCTCTCCGCGCTGACCGGCGGGGAGACCGGCATCGTCCACGAAGTCGTGGTCGAGTGGCGGCTGCCCCGGGTGGCCGCGGCGCTGGTGTTCGGCGCCGCGCTGGGTGTGAGCGGGGCCGTCTTCCAGTCACTGATGCGCAACCCCCTCGCCGACCCCGGCATCGTCGGGTTCTCCCAGGGCTCCTACACCGGCGCACTGATCGTGATCTTGGTCGTCGACGGCACCTACGTGCAGTTGGTCGGCGGGGCGTTGCTGGGCGGGGTGGCCACCGCCGTGGCCGTGTACGTGCTCGCCCACCGACGAGGGGTGCAGGGGTTCCGGCTGATCGTCGTCGGCATCGGCGTCTCGGCGATGCTCGGGTCGCTCAACACCTGGCTGATCCTCAAGGCCGACCTGGACCAGGCGATGTCCGCGGCCGCGTGGGGTGCCGGGTCGCTCAACGGCGTGTCCTGGACCCAGGTCGTCGTAGGCGGCGCCTGCATCGCCGGACTCCTGCTGCTGGCCGGGATGTTGAGCCGGCCGATGCGGCAGATGGAGCTGGGTGACGACGCGGCCGCCTCGCACGGGGTACGGGTCTCGCCCGCACGCCTCGGCCTGATCCTGGTGGGAGTGGCGCTGACGGCGACGGTCACGGCCGCGTCGGGGCCGATCGCGTTCATCTCCCTGGTCGCCCCGCAGATCGGACGCCGGCTCGCCCGCACCGCCGGGATCACCCTCGCCCCCGCCGCCTTCGTCGGCGCGCTGCTGTGCCTGGCGTCGGACCACCTCGCCCAGCACGTCGCCCCCACCCCGCTGCCGGTCGGCGTCATCACCGTCGTGCTCGGCGGCGGCTACCTCGGACACCTGCTGTACACCGAAGCCAGGAGACGCCTGTGAGCGCACCCCCGGCCGACCGCGCGCGCCTCCGTGTGGAGTCGGCGACGATCGGCTACGACAAGCGGATCATCTCCGAGCACCTTTCGGTGGCGATCCCCGACGAGTCGTTCACGGTCATCGTCGGCCCGAACGCGTGCGGCAAGTCCACCCTGCTGCGCAGCCTGACCCGACTGCGGAAGCCGTCGGCCGGGCAGGTCGTCCTCGACGGCGCCGACATCAACTCCTACAGGACCAAAGAGGTGGCGCGGCGGGTCGGGCTGCTGCCGCAGACCTCGATCGCCCCGGACGGGATCACCGTCGCCGACCTCGTGGCCCGGGGACGGTACCCCCACCAGGGGTTCATCCGGCAGTGGACCGAGGACGACGAGCGGGCCGTGCTCAGGGCGATGCACCAGACCTCGGTCGCAGACCTGTCCGGGCGCCTGGTGGACGAGCTGTCGGGCGGGCAGCGCCAGCGCGTGTGGATGGCGATGGCGCTCGCGCAGCACACCGACATCATGCTGCTCGACGAACCGACCACCTTCCTCGACATCACCCACCAGATCGAGCTGTTGGAGCTGTTCACCGACCTTCACCACGCCGGCCACACCCTGGTCGCCGTCCTGCACGACCTGAACCACGCCGCCCGCTACGGCACCCACCTGATCGCCATGAAGGACGGCGTCGTGGTCGCCGAGGGCACCCCGGACGAGGTCGTCACGGCCGAGCTGGTCGAGGAGGTGTTCGGCCTGCGCTGCCTGGTGGTGCCCGATCCGGTGGCCGGCAGCCCCCAAGTGGTGCCGCTCGGCCGTGAACGAAACCGACAGAGGTCCGCCGACCACACCGGCGTGGAGCGTGCGAAGAATGGCTGATCCGTTGGTCGAGAAGCTGGCGACCGGTGAGTGGAGCCCGGACAGGTTCAGACGACACCTCGAGGAGACGGGTGCACCGCTCGTCGAGCGGGTCTCCGCGGACGAGGTGGAGGTGACCTTCGTCGACGAGCCCGGAGACGACACGACGGTCACCCTCGCGGTGGTGATCGGCCCCAGAGCCGGATTCAACCCGATCGACACGGAGTTCACCCCGGTGGCGGGGACGCCGTTCCGCGTTCTCACCCTGCGCATGGGTGCCGACCTGCGCTTCTCGTACGTGTTCGCACGACGCGGGCCGACGGGTGAGGGCGAACGGGTCGCGGACCCGTTCAACCCGCCACCGAGGTTCTCGGAGTGCTCGGTGGAGCGGTTCTCCGGGGCCTCGGTCGCAGTGCTGCCCGACGCGGAGCCGTTGCCCTGGCTCGACCGGGCCGAAGCGCGGCCGGCCCCGGCGGTGGAGGCTGCCGTGCTGGCCGGCGAGCTCCTGGGAGGCGAACGCCGCATCTGGGTCTCGATGCCCCCGGGAGAGTTCCCGGAAGAGAGCGCACTGCCCTTCGTGATCCACCTGGACGGGACGCCGGACCACAGCGCGCCGAGCGTTCGTGACGCCCTGGTCCGGGCGGGACTGCTTCGCCCCTGCGTGGTGGTCCTCGTCGGTCAGCCCGCACCGCGGCGCGACAAGGAGCTGCTCTGCAACCCGGCGTTCTCCCGGATGCTGGTCCAGGAACTCCTGCCGTGGCTCCACCACCGGTATCCGCTCTCACGGGACCCCCGTGACGTCGCGCTGGCCGGCGAGAGCTTCGGCGGTCTGTGCGCCGGCTGGACAGCGCTCCACCACCCGACGACGTTCGGCAACGCCATCCTCCAGTCCCCTTCGTGCGGGTACCACCCCGACCTCAGGTGGGGCACCGGGTCAGGTGAGCTGCTGCGCCGCACCCCCGTACCCACACTGATCGCCGAATACCTGGCCGCGGAAACGGCACCGCTCCGCGTCTTCCACGACGTCGGCGAGCTGGAGAGCTCGAACACCCACAGCCGCTGGCTGGACCACGTGCTCACCGCAAAGGGCTACGACACCCTCTACAGAGAGTTCGCCGGCGGACACGACTACGCATGGTGGCGAGGAATCTTCGCCGATGCGCTGCTCTGGTGCTTCCCGCCCACGAGCGGGGATCGGAGCCAGGCATGAGGAACTCCTCGCGTTTCCCCGGCGCCGACCCCGCAGGACTGGGGCGAGGACCGCTGACCCGCCGGCTGCCGGTATTCCTGCTCGCTCCCGCCGAGCCGCTCGGTACTCGGCCGTTCGAGTCCGGGCCGGGGACCACCCCGGGCCGGTTCCTGCGGCGCGTGATCTTCTCGGTGCGGCGAGTCAGCGTTCCCGCGGCGCTGCTGGCGATCGCGTGGCAGGTGGGCGAGTCCGCGGTCCCGGTGGTGATGGGACTCGCGATCGACCGGGCCCTCGCGACCGGGGACGAGGGACAGCTGGCCCTGTGGCTCGGCGTGCTGGTGGCCCTCTACATCGCGCTGACGTCGGCGGCGAGGCTCTCGCTGCGCCTCACCGCCCATGCGGTGCAGGTACTGCAGCACCGGCTCCGTGCCACCCTCTCCACGGGCGTGCTGCACCCGGTCGGCGGCACCGGCCGTGCGCCGGACGGCAACGTGGTCTCGGTGATGACGAACGACGTCGCGCGCCTGTCCAACGCCGTCATCCTGACGATCATCCCCGTCTCGAGGATCACCGCCATCGGATTCATCGCGGTGTCGCTGCTGGCGACGCACCGGCTGCTCGGACTCGTGGTGCTGTTCGGGGCGCCGGTCGCGGTCTGGTCGATGGGCATGCTCAGCGAGCGGCTCTCCCGGGACACCCGCGAGTACCAGGAGCTGCTGGCCTCCACGGTCGGACAGGCCACGGACCTGGTCGCCGGCTACCGGGTGATCAAAGGGATGCGTGCCGAGGCCGAGGCGACCGGCCGGTACCGGCAGGCAAGCCAGAGAACCCTTGCCGGTGCCACGCGCAACGCGGGCCTGCTGGGGAGGTTCCTCATGGGCTCGGGCGTGCTCAGCGGCACCTTCGTCGCCGCAGTGGTGGGGCTGGCGGGCTGGTTCGCCCTCGACGGACAGCTCAGCGTCGGCGGGCTGATCACCGCCGTCGGCCTCGCCCAGGCACTGCTGCCGCAGATCCAGGCGATCGCGAGCACGTCCATCCCCAACCTGGCCGGCGCACGCGCCTCGTCCGTGCGTGTCCTCGACGTGCTGCGGGACGACGCGAAGCCGACGGCCGGGCCCGATGACGCGACCCGGCGGGAGGTCACCGCGCTGCCGGAGCTGGACGTGGTCGTGCCGAGCACCTCCGGGCCCGGCGTGACGATCCGGGTCGAGCCCGGCAAGCTCGTGGGCGTGCGCGCCGACGACCGGACCGCCGCCCGTATCGTCGAGGCGCTGCTCGACCCGCGGGCCGAAGGAGGGATCGAGGCGCGGCTCGACGGGGTCGCGGCGCGGAAGCTGTCCCCGCTCGAGTACCGCTCCCGGGTCACCGTCGCGCCGCACCGCGCCACCCTCTTCAGCGGCACCCTCCGCGACAACGTCGCCCTGATCCCGGGCGCGCCCGAGCGCGTGGACGCCGCGGTGCGCGCCGCCGCTTGCGACGACTTCGCGGCCGACCTCGACGTCCCGGTCGGCGAGGGCGGCAACCGGCTCTCGGGCGGCCAGCGCCAGCGGATCGCGCTCGCCCGCGCCCTGGCGAGCGACGCGCCGGTGCTCGTGCTGCACGACCCGACCACCGCGGTCGACTCGGTCACCGAGCACACGATCGCGGGCCGGCTGCGCGGTGTCCGGGCAGGCCGCTCGACGCTGCTGATCGCCTCGACCCCGGCACTGCTCGCAGCCTGCGACCGCGTCGTCGAACTGCCTGACGACGCACCTACGACCTCGAGGACGGCGCAATGAGCGGCACCTCCACCATGCCCGGGACAGCGGCTCCCGATTCCGGGCTGCCCGTCGCGAGCGGCCGCGAGACGGTCCGGGAGGTGTGGCGGCTCAGCCACGGGTACCGGCTCCGGCTCGCCGTAACCGGGATGCTGGGGATCGTCAGCACCGGCGCCGACCTGATCGTTTCCGTCGCGATCGGACACCTCGTCGACCACGTGCAGGCCGGCACCGCGGACCTCCCCACAGTGCTGACGGTCACGGCCGTCATGACGCTCTCGGCAGTCCTCGGTGCCGGGGGCACCGCGCTGACGATCGTGCTCGCCACCCGCGTCTACCACTCCGTCCTCGCCGCGCTGCGCGAGCAGCTCGTGAGCCGTGCCATGACCCTCCCACAGCACCTCGTCGAGCGCGCCGGCACCGGAGACCTGATATCCCGGTCCAGCGACGACGTCACCGCGGTCGCCGACGCCGCCCCCGCCGTGATCCCGGCGCTCACCGTCACCGCCTTCACCATCGTCGTGTCGCTGGGCGGGCTCGCGGCACTGGAATGGCCCTACGCGGCCGCCTGCGCCGTCGTGCTGCCGGTCTACGTGCTGGCCGTGCGGTGGTACCTGCGCACCGGACCAGGGGTCTACCGCGCCGAGCGCACGGCGATGAGCGCGCGTGCCCAGCAGATCCTCGAGTCCCAGCGCGGCCACGCCACCGTGCTCGGCTTCGGGCTCGCCGAGCAACGACACCAAGCCGTGATGACGGACTCCTGGCGCGTCGCGAGGCAGTCGCTCCGCGCACGCACCGTGCTGAGCATGCTCAATGCCCGGCTCAACCTCGGGGAGTGCCTGAGCCTGGCCGCTGTACTCGTCGTCGGCTTCGTCCTGATCGACCACGACGCATCGACCGTCGGCGGCGCCACCACCGCCATGCTGCTCGTGCTACGCCTGCTCGGACCGGTCAACCAGCTGCTGCTGGTCATCGACACCCTCCAGTCCGCCCTCGCATCGCTGAGCCGCATGATCGGGGTCGTCACGATTCCGTTCAGCCCGTCGGACGTCCCGGCGCGGGCCGCGAGCACCGCCGTACAACTCGACGAGGTCTCATTCCGTTACGGCGAGGGGCCACGCGTACTCGACGACATCACCCTCACCATTCCGTCCGGTCAGCGCGTCGCCGTCGTCGGCGTGTCCGGGGCAGGCAAGACCACGCTCGCCGGCGTCGTCGCAGGCACCCACCTGCCTGAGGCCGGGAGGGTGACCCGCCCCAGCCGTACCGCGATGATCACCCAGGAGGTCCACGTCTTCACGGGCACCCTGCGCGACAACCTCACCCTCGCCGCACCCGGGGCCACCGACCGCGACCTCCACGCAGCGCTGGAGGCCACCGGCGCCGCATCCCTCCTCGATGTCCTCCCCGACCGGATGGACGCCCCGCTAGGTGTCGGCGGACACCCGCTCACCGACGCACAGGCGCAGCAACTCGCCCTCGCCCGCCTGCTGCTCGCCGACGCCGATCTGGTGATCCTTGACGAAGCGACCGCCGAGGCCGGTTCCGCCTACGCCGGGCAGCTCGACCGCGCTGCTGATGCTGTCCTCGCCGGGCGCACCGCAGTTGTGGTCGCGCACCGTCTCTCCCAAGCAGCGGCCTGCGACCGGATCATGGTGATGGAGCGCGGCCGGATCATCGAGACCGGCACCCACGGAGAGCTGGTCGACGCCGGTGGTGTGTACGCCGCGCTGTGGACGGCCTGGGAGGCCGCTCGGTGACAACAGCATCACCAGGCCTGGACGCGCCGCAGTCCGCGGAGCTTGTCGGCCTGGGCGAGTCGGCCGGCCTCGAGGTTGCCGGGCCGGGCCTGCAGCCTCCGGGCGAGCCCGCGTGACGAGACATGGCTTCGGTCGGTGTCCGCGCGGCGCTGGTTCATGTACCTGTGCAGGAGGTGCAGGCAGCCGGTGAAGCCCTGATGCCGGGCACCCGGCGATGGCAGAGACGGGCACGACCACAGCGTTCACGCGTCCACAAGCTTCCTGCAAGGTTTCGTCAAGCCATCAACTGCCATGGTGACTCCCGCAAGCTGCACCAGAAGGAGGAAGAGCATGCAACTCGGAATCTGGAAGCGCACGTTCGTCAGTGCGGCCGTATCCGTGGGGATCGCCGTCGGTACCCTCGCAGGCGCGAACGCCACCGCCACTGCGGCTCCGGCAGACACCACGTCGACCATCACCTCCGAGATCACCCCGCTGGCCACCCAGAACCTCGGGCTGAGCACCAGACAGGCCAAGGGCATCCAGCGCCGGCTCAAGGAGTTCGGGTACAACCCCGGAACCATCGACGGCTACCTGGGCACGAACAGCTGGAAGGCCTTGCAGACCGCCTTTCGGGACGGCGGCTTGTACACGGATGCCATCGACGGGATCGTCGGGCCCAACACCATCAAGGCGCTGCAGCGCGCGATGAAGGATGCCTGGAACTACACCGGCCCGATCGACGGCATTGCCGGGGACGGTACCCGGGCCGCCTTCGCACGCTTCGCCAACTGGTGCGTCGACCTGTACGGCTACTGATCCGCCTCCCGCGGCCGAGCCTGATCCGCGCCCCTGAGGACTGCTGGGCCGCCCCTCTCCACAAAGGGGCGGCCCAGTCCGTCCGTGAGCACCAAGACCTCGCCGACGCCTTTCCGGGCAGGGACGGCAGCCTCGGAGCCGGTAACACGATCACCCAACGCTCGCCGTCGGCTACCGCGTTCATGCCGTCGAGGACGCGTGCCCCGATCCCTCGCTCCCATCTGCCGGGCCGACCTGCGGCACCGGGAGATGACGACGACCAGGACGAACCCGCGGGATGCCGCACACCTCGTGGCAGCTCACGGCTCAGCGTGGTGCTTCCGTGCGCAGCCGGGCCAGGACGTGTCCGTCCGGCGCGAGCGCCGTGACGGTGAGTGTGGCGTCCTGAGGCACGCCGTCGAGGAACGCGTGGTAGGCGCCCCAGCCCGGGTCGCCCTGCAGGACGAGCAGCTGGGCCTCGTGCGGCGTGCCGTTGCCGACCTGTATCACCAGCCGGGCGGGTGGGGTGCGGGTGCGGAAGGCGCCCGTGCACACCACTCCCTGCGCCACCGTGCTCGTGCCGGAGCTGATGCCGCCGAGGTTCAGGCTGTCGCCGCCCGCGTGGGCCCGGGCGAGCTCGATGGGCCGGGTCAGGTCGCCCTGGCCGACGACGTAGCTCTGCCGTCCTTCCGGCAGCAGCGCCATCCGCAGGCCGTGCCCGATCGGCACCTGTTCATAGGCCCGCACCCTCTGGGCACCCTGCTGCGGTGGGGAACTGGTCGGTGGCGGGCTGGGCATGGCGGTGGCGGGTGGCACCGGTGCGGTCCCGTCGTGCGTGCCTTGCCCGGTGAGCGCCCCGAGGGTCGTGGCCGCCACCAGCGCGGCGGCCCAGGCGCCGCCTGCCCGGGCGCGGCGGCGACGGCTCAGGACCCGGCCACGCCGCATCACTGCGTCGACGGGGGCCGGGCTCATGGGGAAGGCGTCGGCCGCGCGGTGGAGCGCCTGGGCGAGCCGCCTGTCGTCCTCGTTCACCGGCGGACCTCCTCCCGCACGGCCTCGCTGCGCTCCAGAGGGACGGGTCCGCCGTCGCGTCCGGTCACAGCCGGCTCGGCGCGGAGCTTGCGCAGGGCACGGGCGGCATGGCTGCGCACCGTGCCCACCCGCGTCCCCAGGAGTGCGGCGACCTCGCTCTCACTGCGGTCCTCCAGGTAGCGCAGGACGACGACCGCCCGCTGCCGCTGCGGAAGCCGGGCCAGAGCCGCCATGAGCGCGGAATGCTCGGTGATCGAGTCGGCCCTTTCCGATGCGGCCGCCTCGGGGAAGCGGTTGGTCAGCCACTCCCGGGCCCGTGGCACGCGCAGCCGGTCCCGGTTGGCGTTGATCATGATGCGCCAGACATAGGCGTCGGGATCGTCGCTGCGCCTCACCCGTTCCCATCGGGCATACGCCTTCGCCAGGGCCGTCTGCACCAAGTCCTCCGCGTCGTGGTGGTGTCCGGTGAGCAGGTGAGCGGTCCTGAGCATCCGGTGCCAGCGGCTGACCATGAATGCCCCGAACTCCGCTTCCGCGTCGGTCTTCACTCGGGTCCTCTGTTCGCCGTGTCCGGCCCCCGTCCGCCGCACTGCCCCGGTGCGAGGGTGCACCGGGACAGCACGGAAGGCTCCGGCCACGGGGTCTGCGGTCGCTGTCAGCGTCCGGCCGGGAACGTGTCGAACGCCAGGGTCGCCAGGACCTCGCCGTCAGGGCCGTACGCGGTGACCGTGACGGTTCCCTGCGGGGCCCCCGATCCGGCGGCGTCGAGGTAGTAGGTCCCCCAGCCCGGTCTGCCGGGCAGGCTCAGCACGCCCGCGTCCCGTTCGGCGCCGTCAGCCGTGCGGACGGTTATCCGGGAAGGCGGGGTGCTGGTGCGCCACGCGCCCGTGTACAGCACGTCGGCCCCGTCGACGGTGGTGCCGCCGCTGAGGCTCTCGGGCCGGATGTCGTCGCCCACCATCTCCCGGGCCTGCTCGACCGCTTCACGCACGTCCGTCCAGGCCACGACGTAGTTCTGCCGCCCCTCGGGCAGCAGGGCCATGACGGCGCCCTGCCCGATGCTCACCGGCTGGTACGCCCGCACGATTCGCGGCCCCGGGGCCGTCGTCGCACGGTCAGGGGCCTTCGCCGGTGCCGCCGCGTCCACGGTCGCCAGCACCTGGGCGGCATGCCCGGCCGTCCGCTCCACGGCCACGGCCGCACCGGCACCGCCCGCCAGCACCACGGCCGCGGCGCCCATCGTGGCGAGCCGCCTCCATCCGCTCCTGATCTCCATCTGACTCCTCCTGCGAGTCCCAGTGATGCGTCTGTCGAACTCCTTGCACCACTCAGACGGACACAGGGCCGCACATCTATGTCCTGCCGGGCGACTTTCCCGTGAGGGGTGACCAACGGTCCCCGAGTTCGGGTCGCCGAGGCCCTCACCGACCTGGAACTTCCGGGCGAAGAAAGCCCCTTGGCGACCCGCTCCCGCATCGACGCCCGCACCGTCGAACTGCCGCCGGCTTCGCCCGCGACGTCCGCACCCGGCCGCTGCTACTGCTCGGCGGCGACAGCCGAGCCCGGCCACAGCCCCGCACCTGCCTCTACATCCACCTCGGCAACGTTCGCCCCCCGCTGGAGACCTGGACGACGCCCCGCGGAACGCATCCGCGGCGATCGGATACTGCACGAAGCGCTGACCACCGGCGCCGGCCCTTTGTACCTCGCCCTGGCCCTCGCCTTGTCCCACACCGCTGCGAGCCGCTGTGCGACCATCGCTCAGTACCTGCTCGACGACCAGACGGAAGTCCGCCGGGTTGCGGTCGGAACGGAGAGCGGGCACTCGTGACAGACGATCCGAAGACGCGCCCGAATCGACGTGACCTCGGTCGGGTGTTCAACGAAGTGCCCGAGATCTACGACCGGGTCCGACCGGGATACCCTGACGAGCTGTTCGCGGACCTTGCCACCATCACCGGAATCGACGACGGGTCGTCGGTGCTGGAGGTGGGCTGCGGAACCGGCCAGGCGACGCACTCGCTGGCAGCGCTCGGATGGTCAGTGACCGCGATCGAGCCGGGCGACGAAATGGCCGCACTCGCCCGTCGGCGGATCGCCACCTTCGGCAACGTCGGAGTCGAGACGTCGATGTTCGAGGAGTGGGACGACCGCGGTCGACGCTTCGACGTCCTCGTGGCTGCGTCGTCGTGGCACTGGGTCGACCCGTCGATCGGCTGGCAACGAGCGCACGACGTGCTCCGTCCCGCAGGCTGGATGGCACTGCTCGGCAACGTCGTTGTCCGCCGAGCATGGGAGCCGGAGGTGTACGCCGAGACCGCCGATCTCCACGAGCGGTTCTGCCCCGGGAACCCTGACTGGGGTCACCCTCCCCTGGAGGACGACGTGCCCACCACCGCCGAGGGCTGGGGCCTGGTCGACGACCCCGGAGGATTGTTCGGCCCCACGATCGTGCGCTGGTACCCAACCGTTCAGTGGTTCGACGGGGACGGCTTTGCCGATCACCTTCGCTCGTTGTCGTCGTACCGGAGCCTCGACCGCGACGTCCGTGAGCCCCTGCTCGACGCAATCGCCGAGCGCATCCGCACGCGGATGGGCGACCGAGCATCCCGCCGTTACCTGAGCGTCCTCCGCGTCGGACAGCGCGCCGGGTGAGCCCAGTGGTGACGTACCTGCCGATGCAGCGGCAACAGACCCACCGCCCGTTCCCCTTCCCGGCGAAAGCCGTACTCGCCCTCTACACCGACGGAATGGTGGAACGGCCCGGCGCCGACTTCGACGACGCGACCGCGGCCCTCGCACGCCGCCTCGCACAAACCCCGCCGAACGACCTCGAGTCCGTGGCAGACGTTAGGCCGACGCCTGCCGTCCAACACGTGCACCGCCGTGCGCGGCCCTGTGGGCGAGACCGGGCCACGCCTGCACGCAGGGGGACCACGTTGGTCCCTCACCCGTCGACCGCGCCCGCCCCGGTTCACTGGACACGACACATGGACCGGGTTACACGTTCGTCAGCAGGCATGGAGCGATCCAACGGACGAAGCAGAGCACGACAGCAGACCGCAGGCGAGGACGGCGTGGTGGCGACCTTCCAGTCCGACGACAGATTCGGCCGCATCCTCGCCGCGTACGGCGGGACCTTTGTGGCGGGGGCGATCGCCTGGGCATGATCGCCGACGGCTACCGCCCCGACCGCTGGGACGCGGCGCGATGATGGGCACATGTTCTACGCGGACCTCAGCCCGTACGCCTACTGGGGCGAAGGGGACGAATTCATCGACGTGACCGACGGCTGTCGTTTTGTCAGCTTTCAGCCAGCCTACGACCGACTCAACATAGGCTGGCTGGAAGGTGGCTACGCTTGGACGAGCGGCCAGGCTCCCCGGGAATTCGCCCGCAAGCTCCTGGCGATAGTCGATGCCCAGCAAGTCAATGTCATGTTGGGCCTGCACGAGTGCGATCTTTGCCCCACGCCTCTCCCCGACTCCCACCCCTGGTACACACCACGCCCGGGAGACCTGCGCGCAAGCGCCGGAAGTGGTGAGATCCGCGTCCCCGGCAGCCCAGGCACTGTTTTCGCCGCCCCGAGCCTCATCGGCCACTACGTCGTCGACCACGCCTACCTGCCGCCCCAGCCGTTCATCGAGGCAGTCCTCGCCTTCGACCCCTATGGAGCCTGGCAGGCGAGGTTTCCAGGAATCAGGTTCCCGTGCATACCGGAGGATGAAGTCCTTCGCCACGTCGACGACGAGTGAGGGTGCCCGTCATGACCGAGGGTCACCTGATGGCATTGCCTGCCGGTTCGGCTGAAAACTGTTTTCCGCCCGGTCGGACGGTCACGTCCGATGCGCACAGGCGGGCCACCCCTGCGACGGCGACCAGGAGTGCGGCGCTGACGTAGGGGCGTTCCAAGGAGTGAGTGTCCAGGCCGTGCGCTGCCAGACGGGCTATGTGCCGTCGGGTCCGGGCGGACTCGAGGTCTCCGGCGGTCACCCTCCGGCTCCACATGGCGGCTTCCGCACGCCTGGCCTTACGGGCGTCCCGCCACAAGCGCCCGGCCACGAGCCTGATCACCCGCACCGGCGATCAGGCCGAGCGTGACGGCGTTCCTGCTGGCGGCGAGGAAGAGGACCGCACCGAACCCGTCATTGGCGCGTGCGGTCGAACTCGGCATCGCTGAGAGCCGGCTGCGGCAGCGGCGTCGGGCCTCCGCGATGGTGTCGCAGGCCGCCGAGGACGACGGCAGGGGTGAACGCTCGCGGACGGTGGTGGACCGCAGCCTGACGTGCGCGCTTCCCAGCGGGATTCCGGCCGTTACCCGACGCACCCGTCACCGGAGACGGCTGCACGGACATCGTCGGCGATCACCTGGCCGTACACACCCCGGACGGGCCGTGATCCGCATCGGCAGCGCCCTGCGGACAACGCGGCGCCCAGCGGCTGGCCGACGAGCACATGGCGCACCCAGTTCCGGAGTGGTGCGAGCAGGTGCCCGGGGACGTTGAGGAAAGCTCCGTCGTGCCCGGGAGAGCGGGTGGGGACATCCGACCCGCCCTGTTCCTGGTACGTTGCCTCCTTCGAACACATCGTCGAGGAGAGCGTTGCCGAAGCCGTCGTTGGACCTGACCGAGCGGCTGGTCAGTGCCGTGATTGCCGGTGACACCGACACGGTGCGGGCCTGTCTGGAGCAGGGCGCGGCACCGGACAGCTCGGGGCCCGACGGCTTGCCCCTGCTCTGCACCGCCGTGGCACGGCGCGACCACCTCACCGCCGAGGTCCTGGTCGAAGAGGGCGCCGACCAGGACCGCGTCCTTCCGGACGGGAGCACTCCCTTGCTGCGGGCGGTCGACACCGGCTCCCCGGCGCTGGTCTCCGTGGTACTCGGGGACGCTCCTCGGCTCCGCCTGCCCGAGGCTTCCCGGCAGCAACTGCTCGATCTGGCCCGGCACTGGCATGAGACCGGTGTGGTGGAGGAGCTGCGCCGCCGGACCGGGGCCGCCGGACCGGCCGTGAAGCACCGGATCGACGAGACCGACGGCGACACGATCGACGAGGTTTCCCTCGGAGGGCTCACGGTGCGGGCCGGGCACGGGGCCGTTCTCACCCAACTGGAGTGGCGGTTCGGTGTGCTGCCGCCCGTCGCCGAAGTGATGGCACGCGCCGTCCCGCACGCGGAGGAATGGGACAGCAACTGGTTCATCGCCGCCCACTGCCTGGGCGAGCGCCGGGGCCCACGCGTATGGTCCGAGCTCACCGCTCTGCGCCGGCATCCCGATCCCACGCACCGCCGTTTCCTGGTCTCGGTTCTGTGGCAGCGGTGCTTTCTCCAGCCGGACGACCGCGCGTCGGACCTCGCCCAGGATGCCGACTTCCTGGCGTCCTGGGCGCAGGACGAGCCCGACGGGCACGTGCTCGCCGGCATCCTGGACGCCTACAACGGCTGGGATCATCCCGACCAGGAGGCCATCGGCCTCCGGTACGCCGACCACCCGGACCCGGGCGTACGCAGCGAGGCGGCGTTCTGCCTGAGCCGGGAAGGAACCGCACGCGGTGAGGCGGCCATGTCCGCACTGCTCGGTATGGTTCACGATCCCGAGCCCGCCGTCCGGGCCGCCGTGGCCCAGGTGTTCGCTCCACGGTTCACACCCGGCAACCACCTCACTCCGGCGATGCGGGACGCCCTGCTCCGCCTGATCGACGACGACGCCCTCCCGGTGCGGCACCGCGCCGCCGAGTCCCTCGCCTGCTCCGACGACCGGTCCGCCCCCACGTTGCACGCGTTCCTCGGCCTCCTCGACGAGGACGACAAGGACCTGCGCCTGGAGGCGGCCTTCGCTCTCGCCCGCCGCGACGACCCACGGGCCGAGTTGGCGTACGAGCGGATCGGACCGCTCGACGCCTTCTCCGAGCACGACCACCGGCTGTCCGCTCTCTGGACGTACCGCACACGCCGCCACCCCGACCGAGACGCATGACGCCGGTCGCCGCGGCGACGAGGAGGTCGCCGTGCTCCAGCCACTGGCAGCGACCGAGGGTGTGGACCAGCGCGGCTGCCTCGGCACAGGGGCAGCGACGGACGGGTTCCTCGAGGGACCTCGGCGCGATGCCGGGCGATGGCCGCCACCGGCATTTCCGTAGTCGTCGGGAGCGGGGTCACCTTTCTGTCGTGGTAGGTCCGGTACCTACCGCGACAGGCCCTGGGGTGGTGCGGATGCCAGTCGTGCCGCTGGAGGCAGCGGTGCGTGGCGAGGGCAGGCTTCGAACGCCTGGATCACCAGCCCTGAAAAGCGTCGGGAGGCCTTGACCTGGGTGGCGGCCGATGCGGCGTGGATCCCCTTGTTGGCCATGAGCACGAGAATCAGGTCGTCCAGCACGAAGTCGGACCGCAGGCGCCCTGCCTCCTTGGCCCGCCGGGCCAGTTCGGCGACTTCCTGCACCGTGTACTCACGGCCCGCGGCGACATCCGTCACCCCCGGGTAGGCCGACAGGAAGGCTTCGGTGAAGCCCCGATCGAGGGCGTGCAGCTCACAGATCTTCTCGATCACCATGCACAGGCCACGCCACGGATCAGGATCCGCGCACCCCTCGTCGACAATGGCGCGGCATGCCTGCAACTGGTCCGCGGAGGCATCGGCGACCAGCGCCTGCTTGGTCGGGAAGTGACGGTACAAGGTGGCGGGTCCCACCCCGGCACGCCGCGCGACCTCCCGCATCGGCACGTCCAGGCCATCGGCGGAGAACAGCGCCCGGGCCGCGTCGAGGATGCGTTCGCGATTGTCCAGCGCGTCGGAACGCAACGTATGAGGCAAGCGGTCGGTCACCACTCTCACTTTACCCAGACGGACGGGGGCGTCCGTTACCGTCCCGCGACGTAGAAGCTCTCGCGCTTGAGCAGTCCGAAGACCTGGAGACCACTTTGAAGGCAATCTCGATCCGGACGTTCGGAAGTCCTGACGGTCTGGCTGTTGTCGACCTCCCGGTACCCGCACCCGCTGCCGGGCAGGTGCTGATCGCCACCGAGGCGGTGGGCGTCGGCGGTGTCGATACCGTGATCCGGAGCGGGGCTCTGGCCGCCCACGGCTTCAAGGAGGGCCACATCCCGGGTGGCGAGGTGGCGGGCACCGTGACCGCGGTCGGTGACGGCGTCGACGTGTCGTGGATCGGCCGGCGAGTGTGGGGCTTCACCGGCACCGGCGGAGGCTACGTCGAACAGGCCGTCGCGCCGGTCGAGCAGATTCTTCCCCTGCCCGACCGCCTGTCGGCCGCCGCCGCGGTGACGCTCGGCAGCGCCGGTGCGGTGGCCCACTTCGGGCTTGCCCACGGCCATTTCGCTCCCGGCGAGACGGTCCTGGTGCGTGGCGCGGCCGGCAGTATCGGGATCATGGCAGTGCAGCTCGCGGCTCGCGGGGGTGCCGCCGCTGTGGCGGTCACGACATCGTCGTCCGAGCGCGGCGAGCGGCTGCGCCGTCTCGGCGCGACCCACGTGCTGGACCGCTCCGGCGACGGAGGGGAAGCGGCTCCCACGGGCTACGACGTCATCATCGACGTTGTGGCCGGTGAGGACATGTCGTCGTTCTTCGACAGGCTCAACCCGAACGGCCGCATGGTGGCCGTGGGCGCCGTCGCAGGTCAGCCGCCCGCGGACTTCGGCACGAAGATCATGGCGGCGTTCCAGAAGTCGATGTCCTTCGCCGCTTTCAGCGCAGCCACCGTCTCCCCGGCCGACCTGAGTGCCGTACGCAGCAAGCAGTTCGGCGCAGCCGGCCGAGGCGAGATCGAAGCAGTGGTGCACGAACTGCTGCCGTTGGACGAGGCCGTGTCGGCACACCGGAAGATGGACGCAGGCGAAGTCTTCGGCAGGATCGTGCTGACACCGTAGCCTCCGCGCTCTCCCCTCCGTGGCGCGCCCGGGGCGTCCATGGGCCGGGGTGCCGCCACGCGAAACGCCGGCACAGCCCTCTCAACGGTGCTGTACAGGCGCAGGGTTCGTACGTTCTCTCCACAGCGGAGCGCGGCCTGACGGCCGGGGGCCCGGGGCCCCGGTACGGAGGCCACGGCGAAGTCGAGGCGGGCGCCCACGTCGAGCTGCGTCCCCCACCCCTGACGGATACACCGACCGTGTCATGCGCGCGGTGCTCGACGTCCCGACTCCCGTGCTGCCCTGGGGAATGCCGCAGGTCGAGCCGGCTCGACCCAAGGCCCGAAACGTCCCGCAGGGCGCCGCACCACGGCCCAGCCGGCCCGGCAGGGCCGCCGACTCCACCAGCTCCCGAACCGCTCTGCCGCGCCCAGGCGTGGGAGACGGCGGGCGGTCGGCGAGTGTGCATCGGGCGTACAACCTTTCGTGCTGCTCGTGCGTCATGGGGGCGTTGCGTTGCTTGAGACAGGAGTGTTCGTTGCGCAGAGCAGCCACGGTGGGAGCGGTGCTCGCCGCCTCCATGGCCGTCACCCTCACCCCGGTGACATCGTCCGCCGCCGCCCCTTTCCAGGGTGCCAACACCGCGCCCGTACAGGACGACTTCAACGGTGACGGCTACCGCGACCTGGCCGTCGGCGCCCCGGCCGCCGCCGTCGGCACGGTGGAGGGAGCCGGGGCGGTCGTCGTGCTCTACGGCTCCGCGTCCTCGGTGAACACCACCCGCCGCACGGTCATCACCCAGGCCTCGACCGGTATCCCCGGCGCCGCCGAGGAATACGACCACTTCGGCGGGACGGTGGCCGGCGCCGACCTGGACCGTGACGGCTACGCCGACCTCCTCGTCAGCTCCCCCCGTGAGAACGTCGACGGCGCGGGTGAGTCGCGGGGTTCGGTGACCGTGGTGTGGGGCGGCCCCGGCGGACTGAACGGCGGTGCGACCATCAGCCCGCCGGCCGGCTACGGCGAGGGCAGAACCGCCTGCCGCTTCGGCATGTCGATCGCCGCCGGCGACATGGACGGCGACGGCGCGCCGGAGGTCGGTGTCGGCTCGGGCTGCGGCATCAGCGCCTACAGCGGGCCCTTCACCCGCACCGGCCAGGCCGCCGCCCACTACCGCGAGTGGCGGGCGAACGCCCGGGGTGTGGTGATGGGCGACGTGAACGGCGATGGCAGGGCCGAGCGCTTCTACCTGGCCGGCCCCACCGGCGGCGACATCCGCGGACCGGTGAGACTGGACGTGGGCGTCCTCGACCCCGAGGACCCGCTCGCCAACTACCCCGTTGCGCTGCCGTACGCCGACGGTCACGCGGGGCAGATCGGCGACATCAACGGCGACGGCTACGGCGACCTCGTCACCGGCATCGCCTACGACGGCTACGGCGACGCGCCTACGCCCGCCGCCCACCAGGGCGGCGAGATCCAGGTCCTGTTCGGCAGCGCCCAGGGCATCACCGCCGACCAGAAGCCGCAGGTCTTCCACCAGGACACGGCCGGAGTTCCCGGCGCCGCCGAATGGGGTGACCAGTTCGGCCAGTCCCTGTCCGTCGGCGACGTCGACGCCGACGGATACGCCGACGTCCTGGTCGGCGCCCCCGGCGAGGCCGTCGGGACGCTCGCCCGGGCGGGCACCGCCGTCCTGCTGCGCGGCTCCGCCGCCGGCCTGACAACCGCCGAAGCGGCCGGCTACACCCAGAACACCGCGGGCATCCCCGGCACCGCCGAGGCCGACGACAGCTTCGGCACCGCCGTCCACCTCGCCGACCTCGACAACGACGGCAAGGCCGAAACAATCGTCGGCACCCCCGGCGAGAACTCCGACGGCTGCGCCTGGATCGCCCGCGGCTCCGCCGCCGGCCCCGTGCCGGACGGCTCGGTCAACCTGTGCGGCAAGAACGCCGGTATCACCGTGGGCGACTACAACGCCTCCTTCGGCGCCGCCCTCACCAGCCCGCACGTGGAGAACTGACCCGGAAACGGCCCCCGCTCAGGAGCGTCCTTCACAGCCACAGCCACAGCCACAGCCGCGCCCGGCTTCAGGTGCGTGACGCCCTCAGGGCCATACGGACAGTGGCCCTCGGCCGCCGAGCTCCCGGCCGCCCGGACCCGCGCCGCCCTGCTGCGCGGGTCCGCGGCACCCCAGGGGACCGACGGCCGCGTGGGGCGGCGCGTGGGGAGTCGATGCCGAGCACCACATCGACCACCCGGTCCTGCCCGCCTTCCCCTGACCGCCCGCGGAATCGGCATCGCGCACACAACCCCGAGAAGACCAGCCATGGCGCGACCATTGACGCTGACGCTGACGCTGCGGACGTGCACGAGGACGGTGTGGTCGTCGGCCCGCTCGTCGAGTCCCGTACAGAGGTCTTGACCACTTGATTGGTCTGGACCATGCTGTGGCGCGCTCCACTCCGATCCCTCACCCCCGGAGGCAGTCGTGGACCGCACCAGACCTCTCACCCTGCTACTGGTGGGCGCGCTCGCCGTCGGCGGGCTCACCGCGCTCACCCCGGCCGCCCAGGCCGCCGACTCCGAACTCGCCCGCAACGGCGGCTTCGAGGCCGGCCTGGACGGCTGGAGCTGTACGGCGGGCAGCGGCGCCGTCGTCACCACCCCCGTGCGCAGCGGCACCAAGGCGCTGCAGGCCACGCCGGCCGGCAGCGACAATGCCAAGTGCTCCCAGACCGTCACCGTGAAGCCGAACGCGACCTACACGCTGAGCGGCTGGGTCCGCGGCAGCTACGTGTACCTCGGCGTCGCCGGTGCCGGCACCACCGACGGGTACGCCTGGACCCAGTCGGCCCCGGAATGGCAGAAGCTCGCCAAGACCTTCACCACCGGCGCGAACACCACCTCGGTCACCATCTACACCCACGGCTGGTACGGCACCCCCGCCTACCAGGCCGACGACCTCTCCCTCCTCGGGCCCGGCGGCGACCCGGTCCAGATCCCCGCCGCCCCGACGGGCCTCGCCGCCGGCACCCCGACCGCCACCTCGGTGCCGCTCAGCTGGCCCGCCGTCGCGGGAGCCACCTCGTACAAGGTCTACCGGGGCGGGAGCCGGCTCGGCACCGCGACCGGCACCTCGTACACCGCCACCGGTCTCAGCCCGAGCACCGCGTACTCCTTCCAGGTGTCGGCGGCCAACAGCGCGGGCGAGTCCGCGAAGTCCGCGGCCGTCACCGCCACCACGGCCTCCGGAAACGGCGGGGGAGGCGGCGAGCTGCCCGCCCGCGCCCTCGTCGGCTACCTCCACTCCAGCTTCGCCAACGGCTCCGGCTACACCCGCATGGCCGACGTACCCGACTCCTGGGACGTCATCAACCTCGCCTTCGGCGAGCCCACCTCGGTGACCTCGGGCGACATCCGCTTCAGCCTCTGCCCGGCCGCCGAGTGCCCCGGCGTCGAGTCGCCCGCCGAATTCAAGGCCGCCATCAAGGCCAAGCAGGCCGCCGGCAAGAAGGTCCTCATCTCCATCGGCGGCCAGAACGGGCAGGTCCAGCTCGCCACCCCGGCCGCCCGCGACACCTTCGTCTCCTCCGTCTCGAAGATCATCGACGAGTACGGGCTCGACGGCCTCGACATCGACTTCGAGGGCCACTCGCTCTCGCTCCAGACCGGCGACACCGACTTCCGCAACCCCACCAGCCCGGTCGTCGTCAACCTCATCCAGGCGGTCAAGGCCCTCAAAGCGAAGTACGGCGCGAAGTTCGTCCTGACGATGGCCCCGGAGACCTTCTTCGTCCAGCTCGGCTACCAGTTCTACGGCTCCGGTCCCTGGGGCGGTCAGGACCCGCGCGCCGGCGCCTACCTGCCGGTCATCCACGCGCTGCGCGACGACCTCACCCTGCTCCACGTCCAGGACTACAACTCCGGCCCCATCATGGGCCTCGACAACCAGTACCACTCGATGGGCGGCGCCGACTTCCACATCGCCATGACCGACATGCTGCTCACCGGTTTCCCGGTCGCCGGCAACGCCGAGCGCTTCTTCCCCGGCCTCCGCCCCGACCAGGTGGCCATCGGCCTCCCCGCCTCCACCCAGGCGGGCAACGGTCACACCACCCCCGCCGAGGTGAACAAGGCCCTGGACTGCCTCACCAGGAAGCAGAACTGCGGCTCCTACCAGACCCACGGCACCTGGTCGTCCCTGCGCGGCCTGATGACCTGGTCGATCAACTGGGACCGCTTCAACAACTGGGAGTTCAGCCGGAACTTTGACGCCTACACCTGGAACTGACGACCCACCCCGCGAGGTGACGGCTCAGCCCGTCACCTCGCGGTCGCCGCTCACACCCCGCGCGGACCGCCTCGACAACAGCTGGGCCGGACATGGAGCACCCTGACCGCCGTGACCACTCACCTGTTGAGGGTGGGCGTGTCGGGGGGGAGGGGTGTTTTTGGGGTGTTCACGGCGTCGTTGCCGCGGCGGTTCGTTTGTTCAGCAGGTGGCGGTGGAAGGCGGGTCTTAGAGGGCGGTTCGTGAGGTGATGTCGGTTTACAGGTAAACGCCTGTTTCTGGTCTCGAGCCCGCTGAGGGGTGGGGCTCACCGGACTGTTTATGGTGCGGGGCATGGCTGTCCCTGAGATCATCCCCATCGCCCATGAGCCGGACTATCGAACGAGCACCATTGGCCGGTTCAGCGACGGCCAGTTTCTGGCTTCGATCACCTACGCGTTTCCGGATGGGTTCACGATGGGAGACGGCTGGGAGGAACACAAGCGGCTCTTCGTGGTGCTCCACAAGTTCGACCATGGAGGCCACCATCAAGAGTCCGACATCTGGTGCGCCGGCACCTGGGCAGAACAGATGAAGCATCCGCTTGACGAGGACTCTGTCGTCGCCCGCGCGGAAGCCCGGCTCACCGCCAACCTCGCCGCCCTTGCGGAACGTGAGTACTGCAACATCGCCATCCGCCCCTTCCGCCTCACTGTTGATGGGGTGCTCTTCGGCCTCGTCACGGAGTGTCATGACGATGATGGGGACGGCGAGGACGACTGGGCTGAGCTTTACCCCGATGGGCTGGGCTTCACGAGCCCGTGGAACGGCGAGTACGACACCTGAGCGATGCCGGTCACGGACGCAGCTGTATACGGCGTGAAAGCCTCCGGACAGGAGGACGAAATGGCAGCGATCCGGGTCGTGAGCTGATGCTCGATCCCGGTGAGGCTAACATTGCCGCAGGTCACGAGCCATATGGCTGGTGTTCCATGGTGAAGTTTCCGGACTCTGCCTCAGCGAGGAGGCCGAGTTTGACCAGGCGTTTCAGCTTGGCGCGGGTGCCTTCGATGTTCTTCGGCAGGAGCTCGTGGCCGAGCACGTTCAGTTGCTGGCGTCCTTCTTGATCTGCACCAGTGCCTCGTCCCAAACGTCCCCTCCATCCGCCCAGGTCCACAGCCATCGGCGCAGAGACGGTGCCGCGTAGCACAGGCCATCGTGAGGGTTCTGGCCCCATTCCGGTACCCAGCCGTCGGAGTCCCAGAGAAGCACCGGATTGTCGATCGCTATCAGGGAGACATGCCACTCCATGGTGCAGCCGCCACCCGTCAGGAAGAACCACGAGGCCGGTGGCCCCCATCCAGACCGCTGGTCGTGCACGGCGGTTGCGCAGGGCCAGTCCTGGACGTGCCAGTGCGGAATGCTGCGCGGTATCAGTGATGCGAGGCCGCCATCCGGCCCGAATCCTCCGTCCCCGATCTCGGTGTATATACGCCGAAGCAACTCGGGCAGCCGATACCCGAGCCTCTGTTCCACGTGCTCGACTTCGGCCATCGTGACGGGTGGGAAGGGCTTGTCCGGGAGACCTCCGCGGGAAGGGACCGCGCCCTCCGCACCCCATGCAAGTGCGTGCAGCCTCTCTAGAAGCGCGTCGTCGTCCGCAGCAATTCGGCGGGTGGGCTCGGTCACGAGACGGAACTGTAGCGGGGAGGCTGGAGAAGCCCTGCGTTGGGCGTGCTGGCGAGCGAGGGCGGTTGGCTGCCAGCCAGCTCCGGCTCAAACGGACAACAGCGAACCAAACGCCCACTTAGAGGTCGTTTTCATCTGGACTGTCCACCTATCCAGCGGTTTTTGGATTGGCGGGTTGTGGTGCCCGTGGTGCTGGCGGTGCGGGTTGATTCCTGCTGGTCAGGTGGGGTGGCAGATGAGGCAGGCAGTGTCTTGCGCCTGTCTCATCCCAGGACGCCCGGCTTTCGCGGCCGCGTGCTTCCGTTGTCGTCGCTATGCGCCTGGGCGCACTCGGTCCGCGGCGGTACGTTTGAAGAAAGCCGACGCGACGCCCGTATCCGAGTAATCTGTCCGATGCCCGCTGGGGAGTTGATCGAGCCAGTGCTTTCGGCCTGGCGCTTCGAGCGCCGCGGCAGGGCTCTGGACTTCGGCCGACCACCGGAACATGACCTGCGCGACATCATGGACGCGATCTTGTACGTGGATCGCACTGGTGCTCAGTGGCGATACTTCCCACACGACTTCCCGCACTGGAACACGGTCTACGGCTACTTCGCCAAGTGGCAGCAGGACGGCGTATTCGCCCAGCTCAACGGTCTACTCAGGCAACTGCTGCGGGAGAAGGAAGGGCGGAACGGCGAGCCGTCGGCCTGTGTGCTCGACGCCCAGAGCGTCAAGACGTCCACCAGCGTCCCCGCCTCCAGCCAGGGCACCGATGCCGGGAAGAAGATTGTGGGACGCAAGCGGAGCGTCGTCACCGACACGCTCGGACTCCTGCTCGCGGTGCTGATCACCGCGGCGGGTGTGCAGGATTCCGTGGCCGGCACCCGTCTCCTGGACCAGGTGGCCGCCGAGCACCCTGGCGTCCGCAAGGTCTGGGTCGACGGCGGCTACCGCCAGCACCTCGTCGAACATGCCGCCACCCTCGGCATCGACATGGAGATCAGCGCACGCACACCCGGTACCAAGGGCTTCGCCCCGATCCCGAAGCGGTGGGCGGTCGAGCGAACCTACGGCTGGCTCATGCTCCACCGCCGCCTCGCCCGCGACTACGAAACCCTGCCCGTCCGCTCCGAAGCCATGGTCCACATCGCCATGACCGACCTCATGGCCCGCCGCCTCACCGGCGAGAACGCCATCTCCTGGCGCGACCCGACAACACGGATCAAGCAGCCGATTCCGGGATGAAACATCGGGCGAAAACGACCTCTAAATAAGAGACACTGGGCGGGTGTCTGAGCAGTCGTTTGCTTTTCTGCCTCTGTCCTACGCGGCCAGGCCGCCCAGAGTGGTCCTGGTGGCCCCGCACGATGATGACAACTGGGTGGCTTGGGCCGCGGCGGGTCTGGCACGGCTGTCCAGGGTGTGGGGGTGCAGCGGCAGCGTGGTCATCCCGTCTGCCGCCGTCACGCACCCGGCTGTGGAGCGTTGCTTGACGCGTTTCAATCCTGATCACGTGCTCGCCTACGTGCCGTCGTGGGCTACGGCCGACGGGGTGTGGCCGGGCACCATCGATGGGCTGATAGCTGGTCGAGCAGCCAGGGTGGCCGGCGGCGAGGCTGCTGTCGAGCAGTTCGAGGAGATGCTGCGTAAGGAACCGTGGAACGCGCCCATCGTTCAGGAGGCCGAGGCAGCGGCCGACGAACTGCGTGAGCTGTGTGGTACGAACAGGCGCGATGAGCATGTGCAGAGCAGCCACCTGTTCGACGCCGACGTGCACGACCTCACGCCACTGTCTGCGGTCACGAAGGCAACGGGCGTCGGTGTCCCGAGGCGTCTGGTGACGGCGGTGGAGGCCCTCGCCTATGCGATGCACGTGGGTATCGGTGAACTCGAAGTGGAAGGCCAGATCACGGCCGGCCAGTGGCAGGAGGCCGCCACCCGCGGCAGTGAGTCGCCTCTGCTCTCGCAGCTGCATCCAGGTGAACTTGGGGATTCTTGTCCCGCCCGCTCGCATGAGGCGGCGCTGTGTGTCTCGGTCTCAAGAGCGTTCCAGCGACGGGAGCCCGTTGTGGTTCTGGGGGACCGCCCGGAGGACTTTGCCCTTGCTGAAGTGCTGCGCCAGATCCGTGGCGTGGTGACGTGGATTCCGTGGGCTGAGCCTGGCCTGTACGACATGTGGTTGTTCTCGCCGCGTAAGCGCGTGCTGGTGACGAGTGCGTCGCTGACCGTTGAGGAGACTCGGCAGCAGATCGAGGAGAGGTGGCACAAGCGCTCCTTCAGGTCGATTCCACCGGAAGAGGAAGAACGTCCCTTCGAAGCAGTGCACCCTGACGCCATCGACATTGACCACCCGTTGATGGTGGTCCTGAAGGACAGCTGGGACCAACCGCGTTCACTGCCCGTCACCAGGGAACCTGATGGCACCCTTCAGGCCTCTCTCTCGCTGGCCGCGGAAGTCCCGAACGGTCTGGATCCCGACAGGCACCGCTGGCAGGTCACCCTTACCGCCCCCAGCCACCCCGTGCCGCCGCTTCCTGTACTGGGTTCGCACGCCGTGATGGCCGCAGGGCAGAACCCGTGGGAGACCTTTGCTCGAGCTGCGGACGGGGGAGTCACCTACTGGTCGCACCGTTTCGACTTTGTCCCCAGTGGGGCTTCCCTGGCAGGTTCCCTCGCCTCCCCACGGCTGGCTTGGCCGGGTATCAAGAGCACGCTGAAGGTCGCCGCATCTGCCCAAGGCGCAGACGTTCGCCCGAGTCCAGCGGGGAAGCGGGCAGCCATCACCGAACGCCTCCTTGGTTCCAGGACAGCGCTGGAAGATCTTGCTGCCAGCCCTGGGTGGGCCCTGCTGCGCATGTTCATGTCTCCAGCCGTCCCCGGGGGCTGCCCGGTGGGCAGCTGGTGGAAGCTCAAGTCGGCAACGGTGCTGTCCTGGGAGGCCATCGCCGGCCTCGATGACCATGGATGGGAGCCGACGGCGCGGCGAGAGCAGGTGGATCAGTGGACGTCCCAGGGCGTACTGCGCCGCGGACTGATGCTGGGCTGCGGCCACTGCCCGATCCTTGAGTTCTATCCTCTGTCGGAGATCAGTCAGAGCTATCTGTGCCGGCGTTGCGGGGGCACCAACCAGCTGACATCTGACCGGTGGAGACCTGCGGCACCAGAGCCTCGATGGTTCTACGACCTGCATCCGGCAGTCCTGGAACTCGTGGTGAACGACGGGGACGTCCCCCTTCTGGCCACACGGTTCCTCCGCAGCGAGCACTGGGCGCGGCAGGCACTGGTCTGCGAGGAGTTCGAGCTCCTTGTAGACGGCAACCCTTGTGTCGAGATGGACTTCGCGCTCGCCACTGCCCAGGAACTGTGGCTGGGGGAGGCCAAGAAGAACGACGCGCTCGCAAACACCCACAGAAAGAGGAAGGATGAGGCCGCCAAGCTTCTTCAGGGGTGCGCCCTGGCCGGTGCGGCCGGCCTGGTCCTGGCCACGGTGCAGGAGCAGTGGGCGCAGACGACTGTGGATGCTGTAAGGGATGAGGTTCTAGGACGCCGCGAGGCGGACAAGCCCGTGCCCAAGGTCAGCCTCCTGACAGGTCTTGGGACGTCACCGAAACTGACCCCTCTCATCCTGTGACGACCTGCTCGCAACCTTCCTTTCATAACTGGTAGCTTCACAGTGCGCTGCATCTCACCTGGGAGTGTCTGCGAAGCGGTGTAACTCCGTTTGCTGATGTCAGTTGTTGGTCAGGCCGGTGGTGAGTCGGCCGTCGAACGCGATGTCGAATGCGTTCAGGGCCGGCTTCCAGCGTCGGGTCCACGCTTTCGTGCCGGTGCCCTTCGGGTCCAGGCTCATGATCGCCAGGTAGATGCACTTGAGGGCGGCCTGGTCGGTCGGGAAGTGGCCGCGGGCCCGGACGGCCTTGCGGATCCTGGCGTTGACCGACTCGATCGCGTTGGTCGTGCAGATGATCTTCCGGATTTCTGCGTCGAAGGAGAGGAAGGGTGCGAACTCCGCCCAGGCGTTGTCCCAGAGCCGGACGATTGCCCGGTACTTCGTTCTCCATTTCTCCTGGAACTCGCCGAACCGCTCGGCTGCCGCGGCCTCGGTCGGAGCCGTGTAGACGGGCCGCAGGTCCTTCGCGAGCTTCTCCCAGTCCTGCCGGCCCGCGTAGCGGAAGCTGTTCCGCAGCAGATGAACCACGCAGGTCTGGACCACGGCCTGGGGTCAGACGCGGGTCACGGACTCGGGAAGTTCCCTGAGCCCGTCGCAGACCACCATGAGGACATCCGCGACGCCCCGGTTCTTGATCTCGGTGAGGACGTGCTGCCAGTACTTGGCGCCCTCGCCGCCGTCACCGACCCACAGGCCGAGGATGTCCCGGGTCCCTTCCGCGGTCACGGCGAGCGCCATGTAGACGGGCCGGTTGGCGACCTGGCCGTCGCGGATCTTGACGTTCGCGCAGTCGATGAACACGACCGGGTAGACGCGGTCGAGCGGGCGGTTCTGCCACTCGGTCATCCGCTCGAGCACGCTGTCCGTGATCGTGGAGATCGTCTGCTTGGACACCTCGGCGCCGTAGACCTCGGCGAGATGTGCGGAGATCTCTCCATGGGTGAGGCCCTTCGCCGACAGCGACAGCACCATCTCGTCGACGCCCGTCAGCCGCCGCTGCCGCTTCTTCACCAGCTCCGGCTCGAAGGACCCGTTCCGGTCTCGCGGGACGTCGATCTCCACCGGCCCGAACCTCGGTCGTCACCGTCTTCGACCGGTGTCCGTTGCGGTAGTTCCCGCTGCGGCCGTCGTCCGTCCGCTCACCGTTCTCCCGGCCCAGATGGTCGGTGAGCTCGCCTTCCAACGCTCCCTCCAGCACCAGCTTCGTCAGCTGGCCGAGAAGTCCTCCTTCTCCGGTCAGGCTCACGCCGTCAGCCTTCGCCTGAGCCATCAGCTGGGCCACCAAGGTCCTGTCCACAGACGGCGCAGCCGTCTTCTGGTCCGCCTCAGTGGTCGAACGCGTACTCTGCTTCACGGTCTTGCTCCCATCAGTCACAGCAGCCCTAACTGCCGCGACCTATCGGGGAGTTACACCGTTCACGCTACAGACCCGACGACGAAGGCGCCGTAGAGAAGGACTTCCAGGGGCTGCTCTCCCGGGGCGGGGGCCGAGCGCGCCATGGCTACGTGGCCCGTAGGCGCCCCGATCCCGCAGCATCATTGGCGTTCGATCTTCACGACCCGGACATCGAAGACCGCCGCTCTGACCTTGCCGGATTTGGTGGCGTGAGCTTGCTCGGCGACCTCTATCACCAGCTGCCGACGCTCCATCTTGCCGACGCGAAGAACTGGACCTGCACGGCAGAAGACCCCGGTGCGGTACGGCTGTTGGGAGGACGCGATGTCGGACGTGACAGGACGATTGCACCCACCACGGAGGAGACATTGTGGGGGCATGTTCCCGAGTCGCATCTGCTGGCCCCCGGTGACCTCTTGGTGCGTCCCGTCCAACACTCAACGGATCCTGGCGGGTTCGTCGTTGCGGAACTGACCCCCCAGAACCTCCCCGCGGCGGCGACTCACATGGCCATTCCGCTGAGGCCTCGCCCCGGTCTGGACGCGCAGCAGCGCCGCTTTGCCGTGTTGTTCCTGGGCATGCCGCTGGCCCGCAAGCTCATCGGACTGCAGGCGGGACTGTACTTGGGAGGCAGCAAGCTTCGGGCCTTGCCGATTCCGCAACCTGACGAAGCACTTGCCAAGGCGCTGGACGACGTCACCGCTGCGAGGACGCGTCTTGAGGAGTGGCGGGAGGAAGCAGACTCCCTGTTGGCCTCGGTGTTCCTGGACAGGACTGCGGCTGCGGCGCGGTCGCGGATCATCGCATCGGGCCGAGGTCTGCGGCTGCGTGTCGAGGCCGCATCGTTGCTGGACAACCTGGGCCACACGGTGCGCACCCGATTCCCCTACCCTGTCGCCTCCCGCTGGCGTGAGGCTGAGGCCCAGACAAGCGCCGGACCATCGCAGGGCGCTTACGCGGCCGTGCTGGACACGACCGAGATTCTGTTGTGCTACACGGCCCAGTTGGCATTGGCACTCGCCTGGTCTTCGGGTATCGAACTCGAATCGGCCACCGCCATCAAGGACAAGCTGTCCGCTGGACGTGGTGGTCCCGGGTTCGGTGAGTGGGCCTTCGTCCTGCAGGAGGTCTCCACCAGCCGCAAACTGCGCGCTCTGCCACCAGGACACCCGCTTCACGACCTGCGGTCTCTGCTCGACAACAAGGAGACCGCCCAGGCTCGCCAACGACTCAGCGACCGCCGTAACGACCAGGCACACCTGCGGCGGATCGACCCTGTGGACCTGCCGCGGGCTACCTCAGAGGCCCTTGCCGACCTGACTTGCCTGTTGGAGGCGGCGAGGTTTCTCGCGGACTGGCCTCTCCTGCACCTCACGACCGTCCGCTGGGATTCACTCACCCGGACTGCCGCACTCGAATACCGTGAGCTGGCAGGCGATCATCCGGTCGTGCCGACCCGCACCATGACGGTGCCCCGCAACGACCTCGAGGCCGGCAGCCTCTACATGCGCGACAGCGACCACGAGCTGCACCTCCTGCGCCCGTTCCTGGTCGGCCGGGACTGTCCTACGTGCCGGCTGTGGTCCACCTTCCACGTGGACCGTGCACCCAAGGACAAGGTCATCCTCAAGAGCCTCGAGCACGGACACGTCGTCGAAGACGCCTCGCCGGTACTGCGGGCCAGCCTGGAGCATGTACAGCTGCTGTGACCCGCCCAGGCTTGTCGCCAGCCCCGGGGTGCCCGGCAGGTTCACTCGCCGCCTGCGTGGCTCTGGTTTCTTGCGGAAGCAGCGTGCAGGCCGGCCGGGAGGAGGTGGATTTCCCGAGCGCGTACTCAGTGCGGTCCGCCCTCTGGCCGCGCCGTCGGGTCGGGAGGGGACGGACGGGCTGGGTCAGGCGTGTTGGACGGGACGGGGGCGGCGTGGTGTCCGTGGAGCCGGTAGACCATTTCGTCAGGTGCGTGCAGCATGCGGGCCTGCCGCCAGGCCGTGTCGTAGGACAGCGGCGTCTTGCTTCGCCGTTGCAGGAGCAGGGCCTGCAGGCTGGTCAGGGGGGAGAGCACGGCTCTCCAAAGGACAAGCTTCACGGTGAGAGTCCTTGTTCGCCACGTGCCAAGGGCCGTGTGATGGACGTCAGTTGGCGGGCGCCTGCGCCGCGGATGATGCGCTGCCGTTGAGCGCGGCGACGGAGTTGAGCAGGGCGAGCATCGCCCGCTGCTGCTTGTCGGCATCGCTGAAGCCGTCGCCGAGTTGTTCCCACTGTTCCAGCAGCGGATACCACCACTGGTCACAGCCTTTGATCGTGCGGGCCAGGCGTTGCAGCGCGGCAGTCTCCTCGTCCGGGAGGCGTCCGGGGTGGCGTTCGAGACGGTCGAGCACGACGAGGCCGGGGTGGTCGTAAAGGTGTGTCTTGAGGAACTGCAGGCGCCGGATGCGTTCGGTGTCCGCTGTGCGCTGCGCGAGACGTTCCCGGGACTCCGGCGACAGACGCAACACCACCTGGGTTGCCAGGATCCGATAGTGGCGGTTGCCCTCGTGCGAAGCGCCCAAAGCGGCGTTCAGGGCGTCCTGGGCAGCGGGCAGGTCGGCGGCGTCCCAGCGTGCCGCCGTCGCGGCGGCCTTCTGATGGACGTCGGCGCGGACGAGGTCGTCGAGGTTGGGGCGCAGGCGCAGTGTGGGACGCCAGCGCAGCGTGTAGACCGCTTCGAACGGGATGCCGGGGGTCGCGCTGGCCAGCAGCCGTGGAAGCGGGCAGGTGGTGGTGCGTTCCGCCCGCTGCCAGGGCCACCTCATGCCGGGTCCCTCGTGAGAGAGAACACCGGCTGCAGACGGTGGTCGACCAGGTGCTGGTAGAAGTCCTCGCCGGCGTTGACACCCTGGGGCGTGGTGACGTCGGCCAGAGCCTTCATCAGCTCCATGCCGGCGTGGAACATGTTGTGACCGCGCAGCGCCGGCAGAAGCTGGTCGCGCAGGCGACCGTAGGAGGCGGGGTCGGGCGCGCACGTACGGATCCATCCGGTGAGGTACGGGATGGCCTCGGCCGTCGTGTCCGGACTGCTGAGGAGGTCCTGCAAGGCCCGCTGGACGTCGATGTCCGGCGCGCGGTCGGACATGAGCCAGGGCATGCCGTCGTCCTGGACGGGCATCAGGGCCAGAAAGGCCAAGCTCCCGCTCTTCGCGGATGCCTGGGACTCCTGCCAGTCGCGGACTTCGGCCACCAGCCGGGCGGTGCCCGTGGGCCGGCTGGCCAGTTCTTCGAAGGCCTTGAGAACGTCACGGCGCAGGTCCGGCTCGCTGGTGGTGTGGGCGATGCGCCGCAGTCGCACCATGGCCCTTTTCGCCGTTGACGCGTTGGCGGCGTCGTCGTGCAGGACGCGGCGGCAAGCGGAGATGACGGTGGGCGCGTAGGGCTTCTGCTCGGCCCAGCGGTATAGAACGTCCCAGGCCAGGCGTCCGACGTGTTCGTCGTGGACGGTTACGTCCAGGACGGCGCTGAGGAGGTCGGGGTGGGATTCGCGGGCGATGGCGCCCAGGGTGGTGAGGTGGGCGGTCGTGCCGTGGCGCAGGACCAGGGCGGACAGGGCGGCAACCGAGAGATCGGCCGTGCTGTAGCCGGCGGCGCTCTGCACGAGCCAGGCAAGCATCGCCTCGCGGATGGCCTCGTAGTTGTCCCAGACGTACTCGAGGATGGCCCGGCCGTAGGCGGGCCGGTCGAAGAGCACGGTGTCCTGGGAGCCGACGGCTGCGCCGACGTCCTGGATGCGGCGGCGCAGCCCGCGGCCGGCGAAGGAACTCTGAGTGGGTGAGAGGCTCGACCTGGTGCCCGCGTCCTTCGGGGCGAGGGCTTGGTGTAGGGCGCGTGCGGTGCTGGCCACGATCGGCAGGGGAGCCGACTGGCGCACCGCCAGGGCCAGCAGCAGGCAGCGGTCCTCCAGCGTGAGGGAGCCCTTGACATTGTCGTGAGTGGTCGCCACCTCGCCGAAGAGCCCGTCGAGGTGATCCCTCCAGTCCGACAGCGCTGCGGTGATGCGGTCTTCCAGGCTGAGATAGGCGTCGGCCGGTGCAGACCGGGGGAGGGCCGCTGAGGTGCAGGCGTCCTGCAGGCGCTTGTGCTCCTGCCACGTCATGACGATGGTGTTTGCGGCGCGTACGGCTGCCATAGCGTGCAGTCCCCGCAGCGAGGCCACGGCTTTCGGGAAGGAGCGAAGGTCGGCGACGAGCGGCGCATGCCCGGCCGCGTTCAGACGGGTTTCCACCACCCGCAGGGCATCCGGAGGCTCGCTGAGATACACGACCTGTACACCCTTGCGGGTAGTCAGCCGGTCGTCCCACAGCTCCTGGGCGACCGTCAGCACGAGGTAGGAACGGGCATCCCCGAGGTGGTCGGCGAATGTGCTGAGGGCATCGAGGAAATCCGCCGACGGCCGGTCGCTCTCGGGATCCTTCAGGTCCAGCTGGTAGGCGTGCTCTTCCTCCAACGGCAGCCGCCCCTGGCTCGGCGCATTCCAGTCCCCGTCCAGTTTGACCAGCGTGGTCGTACTGTCGGTGTGCTCAGCCAGAAGCCGCAACGCGAAGGTCGTGGCGCCGAAGGAACGGGGTGCCACCACAATCACCACACGCTGCCGCGGTCGCGGCGCCTCCGGGGTGAGTGCCTGCTGCCAGGCTTCGGCCCACTGCCCCTCGCAGACGAAGGGCCGGCTCAGGACCTCTCCGCGATCGATCCGCACGCCCTCCAGCAGGTCCAGCTTGCGCGTTTGGCTGACGAACTTGTTGATGCTGCCGGCGACCACGTCGACTCTGCCGTACAGATGAGTGCCGGCGCCGTTGGTGAGGAGTACATCCGGCACGGCATCCGCCGGGCCTGCGCCCGCGTGCGGGCCTTTCGACGAGCCCTGCGGCAGGACGCTGCTCGGGGGAGAGTTCTCTGGCCGGTCCGCTTGCCGCCGCCACGGCGGCCGCCAGCCGCCGGATCCATTCGGCTCCGGCTCACCGGGCTGGGGGATGGCTGAATGATCTGGCCCTAACGGCCCGAAACCCTGTTCTGACATGCACTGCCTCGTCTGTGATGGGGGAGCGGCGGACGCTGAGTGCGAGCGTTTCAGCGCCCAGGACTGTTGTGGTAGTAGGTGCCGACGCTGCCGATGACGTTGGTGTCTTTCATGGACCCCAGGAACTGCATCGTGGTCCCGGAATCTGCAGGGGCCGGCGGCGGATCAGCCGGGACCGCGTCGGCGGCCGGGGGCCGTTCGGTGATGTAGCCCTGCAGCGTCTCGGCCGCCATCCCCGGGACGTGAAGCTGGCAAGGCTGCTCGAAACTCTTGCCCTCAACGCGCGCGACAGCCGTCAGGAAGTGCGTCTGCTGCAGGTGCGGCGTGCGCCCGGCGTGCACGGTGCGGTCGAACACCGGTCCTGACAGGACGGCCGCGACGTAGGCTCCGTGCTTCGTGGCCGCGGTCATGGCCTGCCGCACTGCCTGGCTGTCGACCAGGCGGCAGGCCTCGTTGATGGCGTCGCCCCGGTGGTCAGGCAAAGAGAGGGGACCGACGTGGACGCTGACGCGGACCCAGATCGCAGATCCGCCGCGCAGCCGGGACTGGTCGTAGCGAGAAAGAGCCGCGTTCAGGTGGCCGAGCAGCGGGTCCACCAGTCGTGCCGTGTCACGCGCCGGCACCACGCAGATGGCGCCGTCGCCGGTGTCCCGGTAAGCGCCCTCCCGCGACCGGGGGTCGTCGAGCCCGCTGTGCGGGAAGACCGTGTTGAGGATGATGTCATCCAGGTCGGCGCGGATCGGAGCCATCTTCGCTTCGGGTAGCTGGCTGTAGTTCCTCATGTCGACGACCAGGAGCGCATGCTCCGGGGGTACGTCGAGACTGTCCGGAAGGACAGATGCATCCATGGAAGCCGGGCCTTTCAGTCATGGCGGTCACAGCAGGTGCCATGCTGATTTAGGCCTTCTGCGGGTGGTGCCCAGGAATGGGCATCACTGTGATGCTGTGCGTCACGTTGCGGCGCGGACGTGCCGTCGGATGGCCGCGATGTCGCGCACCACAAGTCCCCCGCCGGGGGTCGTGTCCAGCCAGCCGTGCTCGCGCCACGGCCTGAGAGCGGTGCCGACAGCGTTGCGGGAGGCACCGATCATCTGGGAAAGCTCGGTTTGCGTGAGACGGACCGACAGCTCGCGTGTTGTCGCTGAGGAGAGGTCCGCCAGGCGGGTCAGGGCCGAGGCAAGCCGGGCAGGAACCGACGCCGTGGCCAGCTCGAGCCGCACCGACTCCGCCTCACGTACGCGGGCGATGGCATGTCGCAGCAACGGCGCCAGCAAGTCGTACTTGTCCACGAAGGCGAGGAAGTCCGCGGCCGGGACGATGTGTACCATGCAGGTCTCCGCCGCAATGACCGACGCTGAGCGGGGTTGGGAGTCCAGCACCGCCAGCTCACCCAGCAGTTCACCGGCTCCCCGCACGGCCAGCAGCGTCCGTTCCCCGCTCTGGCCGGTCAGCGTCACGAGCGTGGAACCGGAATCCAGCAGGATCACATGCGTCCCGGGATCGCCCTGCCGTAACAGCACACTGCGCGCCGGCCGCGACCTCCGCGGTGCGAGATCACGCAACTGAGACCACAACTGTTCACCGATCACCGTGATGTGCGGCTGATACACAGTCCCCCCAGGTGTGGCGCCCCTCACATTCGGATGGTCTCAACATGGCATGTAGGTGATCAACAGCCCAATTCCGGCCACCGTCAGGGCAATCCCCACCAGATCCACCGCCAGACGGACCGCCCGGAACTTCCGCCGCGCCAGAACAGCCATCACCGACAACCGCTTCTCCGCCAGGTCCCGTTGGCGCGCACTGCTCATCTCGGCAAATGAGGCCACCAGCAACCCGGCGTCCGCTCCCCGCCGCAACCCGAGCAGTTCGTCAGGCGCACCGGCCGGGGGAAGAACCGGGCGCAGAGCCCACAAGGCCGCGCCTACCGCCGCCGTCAACAACAACGAGGTGGACAGCAGCGCCACCTCAAGGCCGCTAGGGGCATTCACCCCGAACAACATCGCCACGCCAGCCGTCAGAAATCCCGCCGCCGCCCCGCACACAGCAGTGGCTTTGGCATCCGCTCGCTGCAGCTCGACGACCATGTCGGCAGCCATGGCCCGCAGCCGCAGCACCTGCTGCCCGTCCGCCCTCGCCACGTCACCGGCCCTGCGCCCCATGACCACCCCCATGCATCTCCAGGCGAAGCCAACCGCCGCATTGATGACTCGACTGTCCTCTGCTCTCCTTCCGGGCGGTGCCCACCAGCGGGCCCCGTGCGGGCGTTGTAGGTCACGCAAGGGCGAGTGAGGCAGCAGAGGGCGCGGCGGGCGTTGACTTCGCTGTCAGGGTTCGACGTCGATGCCGTAGTCCGCGGCCAGGCTGGCAAGCCCCGTGTCGTAGCCCTGACCGACAGCACGCATTTTCCAGCCCGAAGCGTGCCGATAGATCTCCACGACGATGGAGACGGTCTCGCTCGAAGTGAAGGGTGCTGGCTCGAAGGAAAAGTTGGTGCCCGAGGGTTGGGTGGTCTCCGCACGCCATATGGATTGCTGGTCGAAGACGGCCGTAGGCTGTGCTTCGAGGCCGATGCTGGCGATGACGGCGATGCTGTGGACGTCGGCAGGGATATGGGGTAGTTCCGCGGTGATGGCGGCTGTGCTGCTGTGGACTCCGTCTTGGTGGGGGTGGTTGTAGAAGACGAGATCGTGGTCGCCGCGTACTCTGCCGTGGCTGGTGAGGAGCACGGCGGAGACATCGACGGGTGCGCCGGTGGTGATGAGGCGTACCGTGACGGCTTCGGCTTCCAGAGGGGCGTTCGCCCCCTTGCTCAGCGCCCTCCCGGCGCTTTGCGGGGCATCACGGTGGCTCTCGGTCGGCCCGGCGTCCGATCGCTCTGAGGGCAGGTTGGTGTTGGTGAGCGCGGCCAGGGTGTGTTGGAAGACGGGCCAGCCTTCGGCTTCTCCTCCGGGCCAGACCAAGGCCAGCCGCGTGGAGCCGAACTGTTTGGGTGTGGGGGGTTGGCCGAGGGCTTCGTGGAGCTGCACGTAGCGCAGACTTTCGACGGCCAGGCAGCTGAGTTGCCATTGCCGTCCGGCTTCTTCGGGCTGGTTCATGCGCAGATCGTCGTCGACGGCGATGCCGCCGAGCGCGGTGTAGACGCGGCGGGCGAAGTCATGGCCGTCGCCCCCCGGCAGGAGACGGGCCGGGCGCTCCTGCTGGGTGGGTGCGGGCTCGCCGATCGCGGTATACAGCGCGCCGAGGTCGCCGCCGGTCCACTGGTTGGCCGTGGTGGTGGCGAACTGGGCGAACTGGATCAGGGTGGGCGGCCTGCTCTTCGCGGCCACGTGCCGGTGATGGGCGCGGGCGACGTCTTCCAGCGCGGTGCGCCAGCGCTGCTCAAGGTAGGTGTCGAAATACTGCTCGGCCCAGGCACGGCGATGGCGGGTGACGATGTCGCGGACCCGCTCGAAGCCTTCCCTGCCGCTGCCGCGGCCGCTGCTGTAGCTCATGGTCAGGCTGAAGGAACCGACGTCCGTGTCCACCGGGAGCTTGCTGCGTCGCTTGACGATTGCCTCCTCCGGTCCCAAATGCCGTTCAGCGGTGCGCAGTTCCTCGAAAAGGTCTGGCGAGACGGGGCAGCCGGTATCTCGCAGTGCGGCGAGGGGGCGGCTGTAGTAGTCGGCCACACCGGACAGTGGGGCGCGGGAGTAGGGGCCTTCGCACACGAACCAGGCGGTGAGCGCGACGCCGTGCCAGAACTCCAGGGCCGGGCCGAGGGTTTCGGCCATCAGCTGGTGGGGTTGTGGGTTGCTGACGATGCTCTTGGCGTGCCGCTGCAGCGTCACCGACTGCCACAGCCGGTCCACCTGCTCGTTGACCGCAGCGGGCAGCACCTGCCGGTACAGCTGCTGGGTGAAGCCGTGATCGTCCGGCACGAAGGCCATGATGCTGTCATCGACGAGTCCCCACAGCGACCGCATGCCGGGGCGTTGGGCGGCGTGCGCCTGGTCGAAGGCCGTCCACCAGTTGCGCAGGGCTGCCACGCGTTCCTCGACGGGAGAGAGGGAGGTCGGGCCGCCGAGGAAGGCCGCGAGCATTGCATGAATCTCGTCCTCCGGGATGCCCGCCTCGGCCGCCATGCCGGCCGCCTGGGCGGACATCCCCACATACAGGCGCGGCTCAGGCAGTGCGGTGATGACCTCCTCGTCCGGGTGCGGCGGCGCCTGAAGGTAGTCCATCACGGCCAGCCAGTCGCCGGCGAAGTAGCCGGAGATGACCGGCTGCAGGGCGCGCGTCAGCACCCGGCGCGCCAGGACAGTGCCGGTCTTAGCGGCCTTCTTCGCGAAGGCGGCCATCAGGGCCTGCAGCTGCAGGCTGCGGTGGCGGGTGGCCAGCTGCATCGGATCGACGGAGGTAAGAGAGTCCAGGAGACGCAGACGGGCGCGTTGCTGCCCGGGCCGGTCCAACCGGTGCCAGCCGCCGCCGAAGGTGAAGTCCTCCAGCGCCTCGTCGGCAATGCCGAGCAGGCGGTAGCCCTCCTCAATGCCGGACCACAGCCGCCGCTGGTCGTCGATGGTCTTGGCCGGGCCCGTCGGCCCGCACCCGGATCGGATCGATCAGTGTCTCGAACAACGGGACCAGCACCGACCACAGCAACACCGCGTCGGCCGACCCGTCCACCAGGATGATGCCGGCCGAGTCGTCCGCGGCCAACGTCAGCGCGTGAGCGGGCCGTTGGCGCACCAGGTGCGGCAGATTCACCGCCCCGCCTTTCAGTGACATCTTCTGCGGCAGATACCAGGCACCGCGCCGCTGCTGCTCCTGAACGCCGAACGCCTCGGCGCACCATGCCCTCTGCCGGGCGGTGAGTCTCAACACCTTGACGCTGTCCGCTGCCTCCGGCCCTGTCCCTTTGACCACCGAGGCCACCCGCCGGCCGGCCAGCGCCGCGGCCAGCAGCCGGGCCGCGAGGGCGTCGAGCTGAGCGAACCGCTGCTGCCGACCGGCAGCAGCCTCCAGGGCAAGCCAGTCCTCGGGAGACGCGTCGAGAGCAGGCTGCCACCAGCGCGACAGATCACCGGCCACCGGTCAGCCTCCGCATGTACTCGACGAACTGCTCAAACGGCATCGGCGTCGCGGTGTTCTGCGCGTAGACGGCGTAGCGCTGCGCCATCAGCTGCAACTCCCGCTCCGTCCTCCGGGCCTCCACCCGGTCCAGGTCGTGCACGACCCGCTGCTCCACACGCCCCTGCTCGTACAGCACGAACGCCTCGACCCCGCCCAGGAACGCACTGTCAGATGTCTCCTCTTCAGCGTCGTCACCACCCACGACGCCAGCCTCCAGCGTGTCGGCATCGATCAGGGGGACGTCGAGCAGCAGCGCGGGATCCATGTCGTTGTCCTCGCACATGCCCTCCAGGTGGTCCTCGAGGCCGAGTTCGGCATGGCAGACCACATCCAGGTACTGCTGATCGGCCGCCAGACCGGGATGCCGCAGCACCCGTACCCCGCGCCCGATGAACTGGTAGAACTCGCCGAAGCTGCCGTAGGGGCGCACGGGCACGACCACGGTGATGGGCGGGAAGTCGTAGCCCTGGCCGAGCGTCCGCAACTGCACGATGCCCTGCAGATCACCCGCGTCCGACTCGAAACGCCGCCGGGTGGCTTTGATCGCCGACGCCGACATGCTGTGGTGCAGCGTGGCGCAGGAGATGCCGTGCTCTTCGGCAATCCGGGCGATCTGGTGGGCGTGGGCATGCCCCAACGCCGCAAACAGGACCCGGGGTTTGACGGGGGCCAGCAGCTTGGCCTGCGCGTCCAAACAGGCCCGTGTCACGGCCATCACCTGCCGGATTGAAGCATCGGACTGCGCGGTGATGCGGGCCATCTTCCGCTCGTCTCCGAGCGCGGCCAGCAGGGCGTCGCGGCCCACGATCTGCTCACGCCGCCCGTCGGGCCACACCGCCTCGTACACCGTCGCCGCCGCATCCGGGGCGAACCGGTGCACGCGCAGGTTCTTCGCCGAGCCATCCGCGATGGAATCCACCAGCCGGTAGCGGTAGACGACATCGGCGTCGATCGGCTTGCCGTCCAGACGCTGGAAGCACGCCGACATCAACAGCGTGCGCGCATCCCGGAAGTGGGCGAACAACCGCTGATAGGAGGCGCT
>NZ_BBZI01000006.1:0-84008 GCF_008974245.1 Streptomyces abyssomicinicus
AAATCGCCGTCATGGGCGCCGAAGGCGCCGCCAACGTCATCTTCCGACGCCAGATCGCCGACGCCGACGACCCCGAAGCCATGCGCCGGAAGATGGTCGACGAGTACAAGGCGGAACTGATGCACCCCTACTACGCGGCGGAACGCGGCCTCGTCCACGACGTCATCGATCCCGCCGAGACCCGCGAAGTCCTCATCAGGTCCCTCGCGATGCTCCGCACCAAGCACGCGGACCTGCCGTCCCGCAAGCACGGCAACCCGCCCCAGTGAGGCGTCCGCGACGGGGTACGGCGGCAGGACGACGATGACAGGAGAAAGGCTCGCAATGACCAAGCAGGAGCGGGCGGTCCGGACCCGGCACGCGCTGATACAGGCGGCGTCGGAGGTCTTCACCGAGGGGGCGTTCGCGTCCGCCTCGCTCTCCGCCGTCAGTGGCCGGGCCGGAGTGAGCAACGGCGCGCTGTACTTCCACTTCAGCAGCAAGAACGCCATGGCGGTCGCGGTGCAGGAGGAGGCGTCCGCGCGGCTCGCGGGGCTGACCGCGGCCGCCGAGGCGCGCGGCGGCGGAAGCCTGCACGTCCTGGTCGACGCCACCCACCTGCTCGTGTCGCTCCTGGAGTCGGACAGCGTCGTGCGGGCCGGCTTCCGCCTGGCCCACGGCAGGGACGTCGAGGGCGGTGTCGATCTGAGGCGGCAGTGGCACCGCTGGGTGGAGGACACCCTGCGGCGCGCACTGACCGAGGGGCGGCTCGCCGTGGACGCCCCGGTCGACGCCGCCGCCTCCGCCGTCGTGGCACTCACGACGGGGTGGGAACTGCTGAGCTCCCAGGACCTCGACTGGCTGTCCCCGGACACCGTCACGGCCTTCTGGCAGCTGCTCCTGCCCCGTCTGTCCGACGAGGCGGTCGCTTAACAGACCGCGTGGTCTCTTTGCGGGGTCGGAGTAACCGACCCGCTGGACGCATGTCGGCTGCTTCGACGGTCGACGCATGAACGAACCAGCACCCGCTGCACGCCAACTACCAGCGCGTACCGGTAAGTTTACCCTCGATAAAAACAGGACGGTCGGTTTCTTATTGACAAACCGTGCGTCCTGTTTTTAACCTCAGGTGCTCCCGCGAGCCGTCTGGCCGGCTCGTCCGTGCGGGGGGGAGGAAGCACCTACACATGCAGCGCATGGAGGAGAAGAGACCATGGACATCTCTGTGCTGGGCGGGCTGGTCGTCCGGGAGAACGGCGTCTCCATAGCGCCGACCGCCCCCAAGCCCCGACAGGTACTGGCGCTGCTGGCCTTCAACGCCGACCAGGTGGTGTCCGTGGCCACGCTGTCCGAGGAACTGTGGGGCGCGCGGCCTCCGCGCAGCGCCAAGGCCACCCTGCAGACCTACGTGCTGCAGCTGAGGGAACTGATCGCCTCCGCCCTGCTCCAGGACCCCGCCGAAGCGGCTCCCCGCACGGCGAAGGACGTCCTCGTCACCGCCCCCGGCGGCTACATGCTGAAGACCTCGCACGCCGACAGCGACGTCCAGGAGTTCGAGCGGCTGGCGGGGCTGGGATACCGCTCCATGGACGCCGGCGACTACACCGCGGCGGCACGGCAGCTCCGCGAGGCGCTGGCCCTGTGGAAGGGGGACGTGCTGACCGACGTGCAGACCGGACCGCAGCTCTCCCGCGAGGCCCGCAGGCTCGAGGAGAGCCGGCTGTGCGCCCTGGACCAGCGGATCGAGGCCGAACTCAGGATCGGCCGCCACCGGGAACTGCTGGGGGAGCTGTCCGCGCTGGTCAGCCGGTACCCCACGCACGAGGCGCTGCACGGCCAGTTCATGGTGGCGCTGCACCGCTCCGGCCGGCGCTCCGAGGCCCTGGAGACCTACCAGCGGCTGCGCCGCACGCTGGTCCGCGACCTGGGTCTGGAGCCGTCGCCCGGCATCCGCAAGCTGCAGCGTTCCCTGCTGATGACCGGCCCCGAGCAGGCGCCCCACACGGCGGTCGCCGTCGGGCACGGCGTCGACCGCCGCGCCCACGCGATCTGACGCGGTCCGGCGGGCCGTCCCGCGCCGCGCCTCCTCTTCCGTCCGACCGTCCTGGAGTTGCCCCCATGCTCAGTGTCCCTCCGCGCCCCGACGCTCCCGAGGGGTCCCTGCTCGCGCTCGTCAACCTCACCGCCGAGGTCGTGGCGGTGCTGGCCGACGTGCTCCAGCTGAAGCCCGAGCAGATCGACCCGCGGCAGACCTTCCGGGTCCTCGGCCTCGACTCCATGCTGGCCGTCGAGTTCGTGGCGGACGTCAACCGCCGGTGCGGGACCGCGGTCCGGGTAGGGGCCCTGGCGGACCACCCCACCCCCGTCGCGCTCGCCCGGCACGCCTCGTCCACCCTCCCCTCCGCACCCCTGGCGTCCCTGGCCTCCCCGCCGTCCGCCGAGCCGGAGGACGAGCGGCCGGTGGCGGACACGCGGACGGCGCCCGACGTGCTGGGCGTCCGGCACGTCCTCAAGGAGGAGCTCGCCGCCCTGCTGTCCTGCTCCCCGCACGACATCGACGAGCAGGCCCCGTTCCGCCTCCTGGGCGTCGACTCCATCCTGGGAGCGGAGTTCCTCGCCGCCGTGAACCGGGTGTACGGCACGGCGGAACGCGGTCCCGTCCTCCAGGACCACCCCACCGTGGCGGCGCTCGCCGCCCGTCTCGCCCGCACCCTGGCGCCCCGGCCCTGGGACGTCGACTCGGTCTTGGACTTCGTGCGCGACGGAAGGCTCGGCATCGACGAGGCAGTGACCCTCCTGTCGCAGCACGGCTGAGGCGGACGGCGATGGACGTACGCGACGTACTGACCCGCTACCGGGACGGACTGCTGGACCGCGCCGACGCGGCGCACCTGCTGAACTCCCTGACCGGCGCGACGGCCGAGACGCGGGAGACACCTCTCCCGCCCGACGACGCCCCTGCGCCGCACGGCCCTCCGGTCCGGGCGAGGCTCCGCCAACGCCCCGGCCCCGACGCCGTCGGGCCCGGCCCCGTCGGCCCCGACGCCGTCGCCGTCGTCGGCATGGCCGGCCGGTATCCCGGCGCGGACGGCCTCGACGCCTTCTGGGAGAGCCTGCGCGAGCCGGCGCCCGCCGTGCCGGCCGCACCCCTGCGGCCCGGCCCGCCGCTGCCCGAACAGGCCCGCGGCGCACTCCTGCTGGACGCGGTGGCGGAGTTCGACCCGGAGTTCTTCGGACTCGCCGAGGACGAGGCACGCCTGATGGACCCGCAGGAGCGACTCCTGCTGGAGACCGCCTGGGAGGCCCTCGAACAGGCCGGGCTCGCCGGATCACGGCTGGACACCCTCACCGGCCGGGACGGTCGGAGCCGGGACGTCGGGGTCTTCGTCGGGCTGTCGTCGGCCGACTACCACCTGCTGGGCGCCGAGGCATGGGCGCGCGGCGGGCGGGAGATGCCCCAGGGCCACTCCTGGGGTCCCGCGGGACGCCTGGTGCGACTGCTCGGCCTGAACGGTCCGCCGCGCAGCCTGTGGGGCTGCGGCCTCACCGCCGTGGAGATGGCGGTGGCGGCGGTGGCCGCCGGGGAGTGCGCGGCCGCCGTGGCCGGCGGGGCGGAACTGCTGCTGCATCCCTCACGCGCCCGGTCCGGCGCCGGCGAGGGAGTGGGCGCCCTGGTGCTGCGGCCCCTGGGGGACGCCCTCGCCGACGGGGACCCGGTGCTCGCCGTCGTCCGGACCACCCCGGCGGGCGCCTGGCCGCCCGCGCCGGACCGGGAGGCGGCGGCCCTCCACGAGAGCTGTGACGCGGCGGGGCGGCGGGTCGGCGACGCCGGTGCCGCCACCTCGATCGCCGCGATCACCGCCGCGGTGCTGCACCTCGACCGGGGCGAACGCGCACCCGCGAAGGACGACGGGCGGCTCCGGCCCCGGAACTCCCCCCGCCGCGCGGTCGTCGCACCCGCGCGCCGCCACGACGACCAGACCTCCGGATGGGGCGGCCCGGGCCCCCTGATCCTCGAGGAGTGCCCGCCGCTCCCACCGGAACCGGCACCGGGCCACCCCGCGGACGGTGACGAGGCGGTCCTGCTCTCCGGGCCGACCCCCGGCCACCTGGCGGCGTCGGCACAGCGGCTCGCCGACTGGCTGGACACCCAGGACCCGCAGACCCTCGACCTGCCGGGGCTCGCCGGGGAACTGCGGCTGCGCAGACTCACCGGGCCGTGCCGCCTGGCGATGGGCGTCCAGGACGCCCCGGGCCTGCGTGCCGCCCTGGAGGCGTTCCTGCGTACCGGCGAGGGCGCGGCCGACCTCCGCAAGGACACCGGTGACCCCCACCGGCTGAGCGGCCTGCCGGAGACGGACGCCTATCTCGCCGCGCTCTGGCGGGCAGGACACCGGGCGCAGGTGACCGGCCTGTGGCTGACGGGGGTCCAGGTCCGCTGGCCGGCTCTGGACGCCGGGCGGGCCCGCCGTCCCGGCGCCGCGCCGCCCACCTCGGTGTTCCTGCGGCGCCCCCTGTGGCTGCGCGACGGACAGGAGGCCGCAGGATGAGCGTGGCCGCACAGCCGGCGACCCGCACGGTACGGCTGTGGTTCTGCCCCGACGAGGAACTGGGCCCCGAGGTCGCCGCGGTGCTGGGCGACCACTGGCTGGACGAACACGAACGGCAGACCCTCGAGCAGTTCCTGTTCGACCGCGACCGCCGCCAGTACCTGCTCTCCCACGTGCTGGTGCGCCGGGTGCTGGCCCTGGAGTGCGGCGTCCCGGAGAAGGAGGCCGACATCTGGCGTTCCTCCCGCGGCCGGCCGTTCCTGCGGAAACCCGCGGGAGGACTGCCCCGTGACGGTCAGGAGCTCGACTTCAACCTCTCCCACGCGGGCGGCCACAACGTCGTCGGAGTGGTGCGCCGCCACCGGATCGGGGTGGACGTCGAACGGCTCGACCGGGGCGACCAGGGCTTCGACACCATCGTGCAGACCTTCGCGCGCAGCGAGCAGGACTGGGTCGCCCGCGCCGCACCCGGACGGAGCCGGGACCAGCGGGTGCTGCGCCTGTGGACCCTGAAGGAGGCGTACACCAAGGCGCGCGGACTGGGCCTGGGCCTGCCCTTCGACAGCTTCTCCTTCCGACTCGACGAGGACCGGGGCGTCCTCGGGTTCCGCCCGCCGGACGACGACCACGGGCACCGGTGGCGGTTCCTCGAACTCGAGCCGGTGCCGGGCGTGCTCGCCGCCGTGGCCGTGATGGCGGAGGAGAACGAGGAACTCGTCCTCGAACTGCGGCACGGCTTCCCCTGGAGCAGGAAGGCCCCCCGGACCCTGGCCGTTCCGGAGTACCTCGGGCCGGCCTGACCGGCCCGCCCAGCCCGGCGCGAGCGATCCTCCAGCGGCTCTCGAACACTCTTCCAGCGGTTCGTCGGACGGTGAGACATACCGATCCGACGAACCGTGGGGAGCGCTGGCCATGGGTGACCTTCCGCCGGTCCTCGACGCGCGGCGCGACAAGACGGACGGCCCGGCGGCCACACCCCGCCACCGGGTCGCCACACCGCCGGCCACACCGCCCGGCGCACCGTCCCGCACCCCACCCGGCAACCCGTCCCGCACCCGGCCGCAGCCCTGGACGCCACGAGCCCAGGAGCGTCCCGCACACCCGGACCGTCTGCCGACGGACACGGACGGCGCCTGCCCCCCGAACGGGGAACCGCTCCTCGGCGAGGACGTCACTGATCAGTTCGTCCCCGCCGAGGAAGGCGGGCGGCTGGTCCGCCCCGACATCCTCGCCACCGTGCTGCGCCCCCTGTTCCGCCACCACGCGGACCTCGCCCTCGTCCACCGGGTCACCTCGCTGTCCGCCGCGACTGCGGTGTGGGCGGCGGGAACCCCCGGCCAGCGCCGCCGGCTCGCGCGGCGACTGCTGGACGGCGGCCACCTGACACTCGTGCCCCCGGAGACCGGACCGCGGGGCACCGCGCGCTACGGCGGGATCCACGCCCGCAGGTCCGCGCGCGCCTACGTGCTGCACGGCAACAGCGACCTGGCCGTCGGCACGGCCCGGGCCGGCTCGAGCCTGGTGTACGCCCGCACCGCACAGGGCGACGTGCCGCACAGCCACACCGCCCTGCTGCTGGACACCGAACCGCTGTCCGGCCCGGCGCGCCGGCCGCACCGGACGTCGGCCGACCACTCCCGCACGACGCCGCACGCCGGGCCTCCGGCGAAGGACTGCCCGGTGCCGCTCGACGCCCTGGTGGGCGAGGAGGGCGAAGGCACCGCCCTCGCGCTGCGCACCCTCCCGTTCGGCCGTCTGCTGATCTGCGACGGACTCACCGCGGCGGCCGGCACGGCGCTCGGCGAGGCGGTCCGGGCGGCGACGGCGCACCGGGCGGGACCACCGCGCGACGAGCACCACGCCAGGGTGCTCTCGGGGTTCTTCGCCGACCTGCTGGCCTGCGCCGCGCTGACCGGAGCCGCCCTGCGGGCGACGAGCCTGACGCCCCGCCAGGCCGCCCTGCCGGCCGCGGCGGCCGGATGCCTGGTACCGGAGGTGCTGCGCGACGGCCTGGAGGAGCTGGCCATCGTGCTGGGTCCGGTGGGCCACCCCCGTCCGGGTACCGCACCGGCCGGGTACACGCGACTGAGCCGCCTCCTCCCGGCCGCCCTGGCCGGACCCGCCGGCCTCGCCCTCTGCCGGGCCGTCGTCATCCCCTGGCTACGGGGATCGACGGCCAGGCCCGCCGCGCCCGAACCCGACGGGCGGCTGTTCGCCTCGGGGGCCGGCCTTCCCCCCGCGGACCTCCGGCAGCTCGGCGCCGGGGGCGGGGACGACATCCTGGGGGCGGCGCTGGAAGCCTCCGCCCAACGCCTCGACGGGGCGCGCCGGCTCGGCGGGACGGTGGCGCTGCTCGCCGAACTGGCGCAGGCGTTCCTGACGGAACTGCGGCTGCTGCGTGAACGCCTCCCGCGCACGACGGTCATGCCCGGACCGGCCGCCGAGCACTCGCTGCGGGTCCTGGGCGACCGCTACGCCGTGATAACCGCCGCCGCGGCGGTCCTCGGCACCTGGGAGAGCCAGGACGGCCGCGACCCGTTCATGGCCGATCCGTCCTGGGCCGTGCTGGCCCTGTCCCGTCTGCTGGCGCGGATCGGCCGCCCGGCCGCGGGCGCCCAGGCCGACCCCGCCGGGCCGCTCGGCGCCGTGCTCGCGGAACTGACGGCCCGCCGGCGCACCGGGCGTTCCTACGACATCGACGGGCTGGTGCCGAGCACGGAGTGAGAAGTGCTGCACACGCACGCACCGACCGCCGTACGTCACGCGCACCGACCGTGTGGAGGAGCAATGCTGGAGATACTGGGTCTGTCCGCAAGGGCTGAGAGGGTCTACCGCGCCATGCTCGCCCATCCCGGCCATGGCGTCGCCGCCCTCGCCGAGGAGGCGTCGCTCGGCACCGCCGACGTGAGGCAAGCCCTGGACGAGCTGGGCGACCTGGCCCTGCTGCGAGCGTCGTCGACGGGCGCGAACGCGCTGCGCCCGGTCAGCCCGGAGGTGGGACTGACGGCTCTGCTGGCGACGGCGGAGTCGGAGGCGGCGAAGACGCAGGCCCGCATCGAGGCCACCCGGGCGGAGATCGCCGCGATCGCGGCCGAGCACGAACGCCACCGCGGGATTGACGGCGCTCTGCGGCTGGAGGGGATCGACGCGGTGCGCATCAGGCTGGAGGAGCTCCAGCGGATGACCCGCTCGGAGGTCCTCTCCCTCAATCCCGGGGGAGCGCACCGCCCCGACGCGCGGGCCGCCGCGCAGCCCCTCAACCAGCAGGCGCTGGAGCGGGGCGTGGTGATCCGGGCGATCTGCCGCGACAGCTTCCGCAACGACGCCGACACGCTCGCCTACGCCCAGTGGATGACCGGTCTCGGCGGCTTCATGAGGACCGTCCCCACCGTCCCGCTGCAGATGATCGTGATCGACCGCAAGGTGGTCGTCCTGCCGCTCGACCCCGGCGACCCGAGGGCGGGCGCCCTGGAGGTGCGCAACGCGGCGATGGTCGCGGTGGCGTGCGCCCTGTTCGAGCAGGTCTGGTCCGTGGGCACACCGTTCGGTGAGGCGCCCCAGGTCGACGACAAGGGATGCACCCCTGAGGAGACCACGCTGCTGAGGATGATCAGTCAGGGCGACACCGACGAGGCGGCGGCCAGGAAGCTGGGCGTCTCACTGCGCACCGTGCGCCGGAGGATGGCGGAGCTGATGGACCGCCTCGGCGCGTCCAGCCGTTTCCAGGCCGGCGTCAACGCGGCCAGAAGGGGCTGGATCTGACATGCAGGTGATCCGACCCGGCGAGCAGCCCGCCCGTCGCCGGCGCGGCGCGCCCCCCGGGATCCGTACCCTGGTGCCCATGCCGACCGTGTCCGAAGCAGCCGCCGGCCAGGACGACTGGAAGCGCCAGGACGCCCGCGCGGCGATCGACGACTTCCTCGAGAGCCTGCGACGCGAGGGGTACGCACCCGCGACCTGCCGACTGCGCGCCATCCTGCTGGCCGAGTTCCTGGAGCACGTCCTCGGCAAGGAGAAGACGGCCGCGCTGACCGCCGGCGAACTCCTGGAGCCCGACCGTGCCACGGCATGGCTGGAGGCGGCCGCCGAGGGAGCCACCCGCCGGCGCAACACGCTGCGCGGGCCGGACGCCCGGGCGGCGGAGGAGTCCCAGCGGGCCCGCGTGCAGAGCTACAACTCCCTCGCCTCCCACCTCGGCGCACCGGAACGCATCGAGATGCCCCCGCAGGGCGCCGGCGAACACCTCACTCCCGACGAGGCCGACCGCCTCCTGCACACGCTCGCCGTCAAACGCCCCACAGGCGCGAACGCCGCGACCAGCATCCGCACCGCCGCGGTCGCCGCCCTCGTCGCGGGCACCGGGCGCACGGTCCCCGAACTGCACAGGCTGCGCACCGACGACATCGACCTCGACCAGCGGGTCGTCCACCTCGACACCGGGTCCCATCCCCTCGACACCCGTGCCGTCGAGGTCCTGCGCCGCTGGCTGGACGTCCGCGGCCACATCACCGCCCGCCTCGAGGGCAGCGACCCGGGCCACCTCTGGATCCCCACCAAGCCCGGCCGCCCCCGCGACGGCGCCGAAGCTCTCAAACCGGGCATCAACCGCGCCGCCGTCCGCACCCTCCACGCCGCCCACCGCACCCTGGTGCTGCAGCTCCTCGGCCGCCCGGTGCGCCCGGGGGCACTGCTCCGGCGGGACTGAACGCGGGCTGGCTCCCGGGCGGGATTATCACGCCGTGATAGTTCCGCCGGTCGCCACGCCCGTCCCTGGCGGGGAGCCGGTGGCCACGGCGGAACCCTCCCCGGATTATCACGGCGTGATAATCCGGGCCCGCGGCGGTTCTCCGTCCCGGGTTGCGGTGCAGGGCGTTCACGTGCGAGAGCCCCGTCCCGGGATGCGGCTCCGGGGCGGGGCTCTTCGACTGGCGCGGGGAAGGTCACTCCCCCGCGTCGGCGGCTCGCAGGACCTCCGCCAGAAGCTCCGGGTCGTTCTGCCGGAACTGCTTCAGGAGGTAGGTCACCATGGCCTTCAGGTCACCGGGCGACATCTTCCGCTCGAGATGCATGCCGATGTAGAGCGGCTGGTCGTACGGCAGCCTCTTGGGCTGCTGCGCCGGCTCGGCATCGGGGACCGTCTGCGCGGCCCGGGGCACGGGAACCACGTCGGAGCTCTCCGCGGGAGCGGCGGCGGGTTCGTCACCCACCTCTCCCCCACCGTTCGGCCGGCCCGCTGCCGCGGCAGCGGTCACCGCTTCACCGACCGGCGCGGCGGCCGGAACCGCCGGAACAGTCGGTGCCTCCGGAGCAGACGGTGCCTCCGGAGCAGACGGCACCGATGCCCGGGCAGGTGCCGGCGTGAGCGTCTGCGTGGGCGTCTGGGCGGTCTCAGGGTCGCGAACTATCACGGCGTGATAATCCGTGCTCCGCTCCCCCGCCGTCGCCTCGGCGTCCGGCTCCCGCCGCGCGGCCGTGGCACGCTCGTCCGCCTTGGCCCTCTGCTCCTCCGGCGAGAGCTTGCCCAGGTTGCGGACGTGCTCGACCTTCCGCACCCCCTCGACCAGGTCGCGCTGCAGTTCCGGGCTCAGCTTCAGCAGCGACAGCTTGCTGGAGATGGTCCCCTGCGGAATGCCGAGCCGCTTGGCCGCCTTCGTCTGCGAGCCGTAGTGGTCGACCAGTGTCTGGAGTGCCTGGGCCTCCTCCAGATCGGTCATGTCGTCGCGGTGGTAGTTGGCGACGAACGCGGCCTCGAGCAGCGCCTCGTCGCTGCTGACGCGGGCGTTGTCCACGCGCACGGGAATGGTCGCGAGCCCGACCCGGCGGGCGGCCTCCAGCCGGCGGTGACCGTCGATCACGATGTACTGGGCGCCCTCCTCCAGGTCCCCGGCCCGCTCCGGCCGGTCCCGGAGATAGGCATCGACCGTGGCGACGACGATCGGCAGGATCACGCCGAGCTCGCGCACCGTCTCCACCGTGTCGTCGAGGTTGCGCAGGTGGTTGCGCGGGTTGTCCGGGTTCTCGCTGATGAGAGGGAGAGGAAGCTCCGTCAGCGAGGCCAGCTCGGAGGACTCCCCACCGGTCACGCGCTCGATCGCCGTCCGGCGGGAACTGCGCGCCCCACGGGCCGCCCCGAACGCGGGGGCGGCCCCCAACGTGTCCGCCTTGCTCATCGGCCTGCTCCCTTCGCGATCTGCCGCATGGCCTCGGCCTGGTCACTGTGCGGTGCGTACGCGAGCAGCGGCCTGCGCATGCGGACCGCCTCCCGCTGCTCCTTCAGATCACTGATGACGGCGAGGACCGGCGGGTCGCCGATGCTCTTCCACTGCTCCAGCGAGCTGGTGGCCACATAACCCCGGCGGGAGTCGTAGAGGTTGACGACGAGTCCGAGGTAGTCGATCTCCATCCGGAGGTCCTCGCAGAGGTCCTCGATCTGCTGCGACAGCATCGTGTAGGCCGTGGCCGACGAGTCCTCCGCGAGCACCGGGATCAGCACGCCGGAACGTCCCGCGGCCTCGCCACGGCGGCGTCGCCCGTAGTAGAGGCCGGCGTCCATGGCGATGCCGAGGCTGGGCGGGCAGTCCAGGATGATGACGTCGTACTCCGACTCGACCGGCCGCAGCGCCATCTCCAGCGCCGACTCCTTCTGGAAGCCGCGCTTCTGGGCGGACAGTATGCCCAGGCTGGAGTCGAGGAGGAACCCGTCGAAGCACGACGGGAGCAGGTGCAGCCGCTTCTCGAAGCGGTCCTCCTCTATCACCGTGACCAGCTCACGCAGGTCACCGTCGGACTCGCCCCGCATATGGGCGACGAGGCTGTCGTGGTCCGGCTCGATCTGCGGGACCCCGAGCTGCTCGCTGAGGTGGCCCTGCGGGTCGTAGTCGACGAGGAGAACACGCTTGCCGGCCTCGGCGTATGCCTGGGCGATACCGGCGGAGACGGCCGTCTTGCCGACGCCGCCCTTCTGGTTGCAGACAACGATGCGGGCGGGCTCGTCACCACGGACGTCGGAGCGGGGAGAGGGGTGGGCGTCGAGCCACCCGCGGACCGACTGCGCCAGCCCCTGCGTGTAGGAGACGCCCCGCTCCGCGCAGGTCTCCTTGAACCGGTCGTACAGCCCCGTCGGGAGCCACGTCGAGAACGACTTCGCCCCCGCGGTGTCGATGTCGGGTGCCGGCCGGCTGCTCGCACGCCAGTCGGTGACGGCTGCGGTGACCGCGTCCTGGATGTCCAGGCCGAGTTCGGCGCATCGGATCTTGAGCTGCTGCTGGAGAGCCGAGGGCAGCTTGGACGCTACCTTTTCCCGGTCTCCATCAGGGTAGGGAGAGGACATGACGTCAGCATACTGACGCCGGTGGGGAAATTGGTGCAGGCTTGCCGCTGATTGCTCAGGTTTCGCTCCCCGAGCTGGCCGCGTCGCCGCTCGCGGGTTGTGCGGGTGCGCTCCGGACCGGCCCCGAGCGTCGGCTCCAACTCGCCCTTCGCCCGGCAACTATCACGCCGTGATAATCCGCCGCCCCGGCGCCCACGGGCCACCGATCCCGCACCCGGCACCCGGCACCGGCACCGGCACCGGCGCCGGCACCGAACTATCACGCCGTGATAATCACGGGCCTTCCAGCGAGGCCCGCCTGCCGTTCGCGAGCCGACATCCGAAATGCCTGATCCAGTAGCTCCTGCGCGGTTCGTTCACGGTAGCGTCGAGACGTCAGCTTCACGGCAGCCGACGAGGAACGAGGCACCCATGCGGAGCCGGCCTGTGCTGGTCTATGACGGAGACTGCGGGTTCTGCAGCGTCTCGGTCGGGTTCGCCGAGCGGCTGCTCCGCCCCCGCTGCACGGCGACGCCGTGGCAGTTCGCGCCTCTGGAAGCGCTCGGCGTCACCCAGGATCGCGCCGAGCACGAAGCGTTGTGGGTGACCCCGACCGGGGCCGTGTACGGCGGGTCCCAGGCCGTCGCCAAACTGCTCCTGAGCGCGCGCGGCGGCTGGCCGGTTCTGGGGGCGCTGCTCACCCTGCCCCCCGTGCGGTGGGCCGCTCATGTCGTGTACCGGTGGGTGGCGGACAACCGCTCGCGGCTGCCGGGCAGCACGACGGCGTGTGCGCCGAGGACCCGGGGCGCTACCAGCCGGTGAGGTCGACCAGCCGGGAGCAGTGCGGGTCGGCGTCCCCCGGTGCGGTCCCTTCCTCCTCGGTCAGGGAGGGAAGCGCGGCGAGCACGGCCGTGAGGGCTCCGGAGAGACGAACGTCGGCGGCCACCACGGCGGTGTCCTCCTCGCGGTCGCAGTACAGGCGCATCCGGTCGGGGCCACGGAGCAGGAAGCCCCGCAGGCGGGGAACGGGCCTCTCCTCGGTCCACGGATGGACGAGGGTGCGCAGCACGACGAGCGCGAGGTCCCCCTCGTCCGGGTCGGCCGGCTCCACCGCGGCGGGATCCACCCGGACGAGCCGCATGCCCATCACCGTGTCCGTGCGGCTGCTGGAGAAGATCTGGGTCCCGGTGTGCAGGGCCCGCACCATGCCGAGCACGTCGTCCGCGCCCGCCAGATCCCCGGCATCGCCGGCCGTGCGCAGGGGAATCTCCCAGACCGTCATCTCCTCCGGCTCACCGCCCCCTGGAGGGCCCACGACGACACGGACCGCCTCGGAGGGAGGCGGCGACGGCAGGACACCCCGGATGAACTGCCCGTCGGGCAGCGGGGCGCGGAAGTAGGGAAGCAGCGGACCGACGATGTCCGCCTGCTGCTCCGCGATGTCGTCGTACGTGAGGGTCACGGGCGTCACCCTGTCACTGGTTGAGCCAGCTCGGGCACCTGTTCATGCCCTTGCAGTAGGCGGTGATGACGCCGATCGTCTGCCCGGGACCGGCGTCGTAGCGCGCGTCGGCGGTCTTGCGGGCGTGCTGGGCGATGACGACGACCTGCACCCGCCGGTTGCCGCTCCAGGCGTAGGCCCAGTACTCGAGGCGGGCGCCGCTCTTCCGGTCGGGCTTGCCGTCGATGGCGGCGTTGACGATCCTGCACTTCTTGATGTTGTGCGGGCCGGAGAAGTGCTTCCACCCCAGCTCGGTGTTGCCGGCACGGGTGGCGATCATCCTGCCGTCCCAGTCCTTCTGCCGGCACTTGACCGTCTTGTCCCAGGCCGGCCCTGCGTGGGCGGGCGTGACGAGGCATGCGGCGAGAAGAGCCGCTGCGGCCGTGGCCGTCACCGCCGTCGGTGCGAGCCTTTTCATGAGGCCACTGTGTCACTCCGTTGGCCGCGGGTCCTCCCGTCCTCCCCGCACATCACCGGTTCGGCCCAATGCCCGGTCACAACGGCAGCGTTATGCCCAGCTCCCGCATCGCGGTCGACGGAGGGCCGCCTTCGGAACGCTCCGTCTTGTAGCCCTTGACACCCGCGGCCACGGTCCGCGGGTCGACGGCCTCGGCCGGGGCGCCCTTGGTGTACAGCCCGGTGGGGTCGGTGTCCCGGTCGTGGGGGAGGAGCCAGAAGACCCGGCGGCGGAAGGTGCCGGAGGAGCGGGAGGGCTTGGCGCCGGGCCCGAGGATGGCGTAGCCGACCATGCGCCCGTCGCGGTGGTAGGCGGGCTTGCCCTTGCGGGTGGGGAGGCGGTCGAGACTCTGCCGGACGTAGTCGAGGGCCTGCGGGTCCTCGAGCCAGACCAGCTCGGTCTCGTGGGCGATCTCCTCCTCGCTGATCAGGGAGCTCATGCCGTTCCCTCACCTTCCTGGTCGGCGAGCAGTCCGATGCCCGGGTAGTACTTGCGCTGGTTGGAGGTCATCATCTGCCTCGGTGAGCTGAGCCCGACGAGTTCACGGGTGCGGGCCGCGAAGGCGCGGGACGTCATGGCGGGCGCGCCCTCGTTGCGGCACCACGCCCGGTAGGCCGCGTAGAGGCCGGACTGTTCGGCCCTCAGTTCGGCGCCGAGGACGCAGCGTTCGTCGTAGAACCGGCCGGTGTGGTCCTCGGTCTCGGCGTAGGCGCTGGTGGCGATGCGGACGCGTTCGGGGCCGGTCAGGTCCCGGGCACCGTTGACGTACCGGCGGGCGCCGTCGATGAGCCAGCCGAGGATGCCGGGGCCTTCCTCGGTGACGAGGATGTCGGCAAGGTTGTCGATCTTGCGGTCGTCGGAGACGGTCCGCTCGAAGGGGATCAGCCGCATCCGTCGCCAGAAGGCGAAGCCGCCGGTGCCGACCTCGGGGCGGTGGTTGCCGAGGAGCCAGAGCTTGTGGGTGGGCTGGAAGCTGAAGAAGTCCTGCCGCATACGGCGGGCCTTGATGCGGTCGCCGCCGGTGAGGAGCTTGACGCGCGCCTCGTCGAACTTGTCGCCGTGCTTGACCTCTGAGCAGACGATGACGCGACGTCCGTGGAGTTCGGCCAGGTCGGTGGGGTGGCCCTCGTAGGGGCGGGCCATCAGGAAGCCGGGCGGGGCGGCGTCGGCGTAGTCGCCGAGGAGCTTCATCAGCACGTCCAGGAGGACGGACTTGCCGTTCTTCCCCTCGCCGAAGAGGAACGGCAGGATCTGGCCGCCGACGTCGCCGGTGATCGAGTACCCGAGCAGCAGGTGCAGGAAGTCGATCATCTCCCGGCCTTCGGCGTCGTCGCCGAAGGTGTCGGTGAGGAAGCGGTCCCAGCGCGGGGTGCGGGTGTGGCTGGGGCCGACGGTGGTGGACCGGGAGTGGAAGTCCTTGTTCGGGTCGGGGGCCTTCACCAGGCCGGTGCGCAGGTCGACGATGCCGGCGGGGGTGCACAGGGCGTAGGGATCGGCGTCGAGGAGCGCGGCGTTGAGGACCATGCCGGGGGCGGACCGGGCCTGGGTGAGCATGGCGTTGATGCCGGTGGTGGACAGGGCGCGGCGGCGGTGCTGCTTGAGGGCGGCGGCCGTGAAGAGGCCCCGGGGGTCCTGGTCGGCGATGTTCTCGGCGAGGTCTCCGGCGGCCCACAGGACGGTGTCGTCCTCGTCGATCTGCCAGCGGGTGCCGTCCCAGCGGTACCAGCCGATGCCCGGGACGTGCCGGTAGTCGTTGGAGTAGAGCTTGACGAAGAGTTTGGCGTTGCCGCGGTCGCTGAGGGTGTCCGGGAGCAGCCCGGCGGCCGTGGCCTCCCCGGCGGCGGGAGAGGCCGCGGGGCCTCCCTGTGCGGGCAGCGGGAGGGGCATCTGGGCGCTGCGGATCTGCGCGGCGACGGCCTCGGCGTCGAAGAGTGTCCCGTTGCCGGGGCTGGGGGGCAGGTTGACGGTCACGGGCGGCGCCCTCGGCTGTAGAGGGGATGCCGCAGGCCTGCGGCCAGCCCGCTGCGGATGATCTGCTGGGCACGGCGTTCCTGTCCCGGGCGGACGGCCGCCGCGGTGTCGCGGAGCGCCTTCTCCGCGTCGTCCCGGGGCAGACGCCCGGCGGAGACGAGGCCTCCGAGGGTGTAGGCGGCCCGGTTGAGGGCGTCGGAGAACCCGGCGCCCTCGGATGCCTGCCCGCAGGCCCGCACAGGGGCCAGGACGGCCTCCAGAGTGCTTCCGATGCGCTTGGCGCCGCCTCCGGCCGCCAGGACCGCCTGCTGGGCCCTGGGCGGCACCGAGCGCGGCCCTGAGGGCTGCCGGGGCGTGGCGAGGTGCCCGGTGCGCTCGAGTTCCTGCGCGAGCCAGGCGGGGAGCGGGGCGGGGACGCGGGTGTCCCCGACGGGCGTGTAGGCGCCGTCACGGGTGACGGTCCCGGGGGCGACGATGTAGCCGCCGTGGCCACGGACGTCGACCTGCCAGGCGAGGGCACGGCCGGCGCTGGAGCCCGCGGAACTCTGCCAGCGGCGGCCGTCCGGGACCCGGTACCAGATGTGCATGCCGCCCGAGGGCGTGCGGACGCGCAGCGTGGTGACGTCCTCGGCGGGCGAGGGCCGGGAACGCAGCGCGGCGAGGACGGCGAGCGTGTGGAAGCCGCTGGACAGGCCGGTGAGGTCGACCTGCTCCCCGATCGGGATGCCCGGCAGCAGCCGGTCACGGGTCGGGGGTTCGGCGGCATGGGCGTCGACGTCGACGACGACCAGCCGGGCGGGACCGCAGGCGACTCCGACGCCGAAGTCCGGCCGGGCACCCCACCAGTCGTAGATGCGGGCGGGGTCGAGGGTTGCGGCGTGGAATCCGTGGCACCAGCGTCCCTGGGGGAGGCAAGGACACTCCGCCGGGGTGTGCGGGCGGGTGCGGCAGCTCGCGCAGTTGGCGGCGGGCGTCTTGCGGCCGGCGGACAGCGGGTGGACGGGCCAGCCCTGCTCGGCGCACCGGAGGGCGGTGCGGACGGCAGACTCGGCGACCGGGGGCCCAGAGGGCGACCCGGTTGAGTCGCTGCGAGAAAAACGCAGCTCAGCAGGCATCTGCGTCCCCCATCAGCGACCGAAGCGACTCAACGACGGACACAGCCTAGCGAAGAGTGGCGGTGGCTCCGCGTACCCCTGTGGAAACAGCGTCGGAGACGTGTCGAAGGGCCCTCGGAGACATCTGTGGAGCTGATGACGGGCATCGTCGCGCTCCGGTTCCCGGGCGTCGCGAACGGCAGCGACTGAAGGAAGAGCGAACAGCGACCGAAGCACTTCGGTCGCTGCTTCAGTCGCTCGACAAAACCGCAGGTCACAGGCTTGCCGCAGAGAAAACAGCGACTGAAGCGACTCAACCTCTCTATCTATCACGCACACACGCGCACGCACTAAGGGCTTATATACCCCGAAGTTTGGTCGCTTCGGTCGCTGCCCTTCAGTGAAACGCCCCCTGACCTGCGCTTTGTATGAGCGACTGAAGCAGCGACCGAAAGCCCTTCAGTCGCTGTTCTTCAGTCGCTGTGCGCCTCCGAGGGCCTCAGGAGGCCCTCTTCGCCCTCTGCGGGCTGATAAAAGCAGCGACCGAACGGCCGCGGCAGCGACTGAACACAGCGACCGAACGGGACGGGGCCCGCCCGCCCCCGCTGTGCTGGGGTTTTCCCCGAAGGAGCGTCGCTTCGGTCGCTGTCCGGCACCCCCTCGGGCCCCCGGTCCGGGCTGTCGGTCAGGCCAGTCATGATGGGTGCCGTGGACTACAGCCTCGTGATCGCCGCCGCACAGGCCGCCGGACCGTGCCCGGAGGGCCAGGAGGCCGACTGGGGCCGCCGTGTGCACTCCCTGACCGTGGACCTCCACATGCTCGCCCAGCAGGCCGCCCAGGACATCGCCCGCCTGGAGAGCGCCAAGCGCTTCGTCGCCTTCCTGGAAAAGGTGGAGATCGAGGAGACCAGCCGCCGGGGCCTGCTCACCCTGCGCTCCCCGGCAGGCGATGCCGAGCACATCCGCACCGAACAGCAGGAGACCGACCGCGGACGCCGCCTGATCGAACGGGCCCGTTCCCTCGAGGGCCGCTGGGTGCTCGTGTACCGCTACAACGAGGCCGCCGGCGCGGCCCGGAGCATCCGCATGCTCGCCCACCTCATGGATCTGGGCGAGGGCGCCCTCACGGTCAACCTGGCCAAGAAGATCCTCCTCGACGACACGGAGGGCTCCATCCCGCGCGCCCAGGCGGCATGGACGGCCGCGGGGCTCCCGGAGACCGGCAGCGTCACCGTGGAGCAGCTCCAGCGGGCCCGGGAGGAGATCACCCCGTGAGGAGCCCCGCCCGGGCCTCTGCGGGCGTGTGAGGCCGTCACGTCGAAGCCGCTCAGGAGGGGTTCGCCACCAGAGCGGCGACCGCTTGCAGCGCGGCGAGTGCGTGGGGGTGGGTGGTGGGGGGCTGACCGATGGTGCGGTGGTGGTGCTGGAGGTGGCGGAGGGCGGCGGCGAGGTAGCGCTGGAGGCTCTCCTGCTGGATGGCGGTGGTGCAGTCGGTGAGGACGTAGGCGGCTTCGTCGAGCCAGAAGTCGGTGTCGTCGTCGGCGGTGAGGTGTTCGCGGTGATCGAGGAGGCGATGGGCGGCGGCGGCGACGAGGGGGTGGCGTTCGGTGGCGGCCTGGCGGCGTTGATGGGTGGCGCGTTCGCGTGCGGCGTGGCGGAGGCGGGCGGCGGCGAGGGCTTCGGGGGTGCGGCGGACGGGGCGGTCGTCGTCGGTGGCGTCGGTGAGGGCGGCGGCGGCCAGGCGTTGGGCCTTGTTGTAGGCGGCGGAGGGGGCGCGGACGGCGAGGGGGGTGGTGAGGTCGGCCCAGGTGGCGCCGGCGTCGCGGGCGGCGGTGACGGCGCGCATCTGGTGCAGGTCGGTCTGTTCGCGCAGGTGTTCCCATAGCAGGACGCGGGTGAGGGCGGCGCGGCGGCGGACCTCGGGTGCGGCCGCATCGAGTTGAGCCGCGTGGCGTTCGGTCCATTGCAGGGCGGCGTACAGCTCGGTGTCGTCCGGCATGGTGTCCGCGCCGCCGGCCGCCTCGTGCAGTGCCCGCAACTCGCTGACCAGGGCGTTCGTGTTGACCTGGCCGATGCGCACGGGTGCCTTGCGCAAGGGTGCGGCGGCGTCGCGGGCGGTGTTCTTCTTCCTCGCCATGGTTGCTGATTGTGCCTCATCTGCTGGTTTCACATTCTGTGAATCTCCCTCGCCGGGTGGCCGACGGCGGGGGCTGGCGTCGGATAAGCTCTCCTTATCCGATGTCAGAAACCGTGGCCCGACGAGGCCTTCGGAGCCACCCCCGGGAGCAGGAGAGCGATCCGTTGCTCGACGTGAGCGTCACCACGGCGGCCGGCCGCGAGGCGGTCGTCCACGCCGAGAGCCTCACCCCGCCCGCCGCCGCACTCGACGACGCCCTGCAGGCCGAACTCTTCGACTTTCTCCTCGAGCGGTTCCGGGCCTCGGCCGCACGGCCGGACCGCCGTCACTGCCCGACCCTGCTTACCGCCTGCCCGGACCCCGTGCTGAGCGTCGAGGACGACGGATGGATCTGGGCGGACGCGGCCGTGGTGTGCACCGAACCGGACTGCATCGCCCGAGCCAGGGCCTACGAGGCCCGGTTCGCTCACTCGAACGCGCCCCGGCTGCGCCGGTCGGTCGCCCAGGACCCGCCCGAGGAGCACCGATGACCACCACCCCTCTCGTCCCGGGCCCCGCCGGCCCCGGCGACGACCGTGCCGCCCTCCTGCGGCGGTGGGCCGCACGGCACGGTGTCGACACCGCCCGGCGTTTGGCGGAGGCGGAGGACCTGGCCGACGCGGTCGCCGTCGAGACCACCCCGGCCAACACCCGCGACACGTATGCCAAGTCCTGGCGGGTGTGGGAGCGCTTCTGCGAGGCCGCCGGACTGCCGGCCGGCGAGGCCACCCGCGGCTCGCTGGTCGCCTTCGTGACCTGGATGCTCCGGGAGGGCCGCACCGACGCGTCCGGTTACGCGCCCACCTCCGCCTCCACGCACCTCGCCGGAGCCGTGACCGGCCTGCGGGCGCGCGGCCACGCGGTCAGCCGGGACGACCAGGCCGCCGCCCGCAAGGCCCTCGAGGGCCTCACCGTCCGGCTCCTCCAGCAGGGCGAACGCCGCGGCCGCGGCCAAGCCCCGGCCGCCACCGTCGCCGACCTGCGCGCCGTCGCCCGCGCCTGCCCCGACACCCTCGCCGGCCACCGCGACAAGGCCCTCGTCCTCACCTCCTTCCACTACGCCGCCCGCGCCCAGGACCCCGCCGGCCTGCTGGCCGCCGACGTCCGCCTCGAGTACCGCGGCCTGGTCGTCTCCGTCCTCACCGGCAAGACCAAACACACCGTGCGCGACGCCAAGATCCCCTACGCCGAGGACCCCGACCTCTGCCCCGTCCGCGCCTGGATCACCTACCGCCAGCGCCTCGCCGCGGAGGCCGACCCCCGCTGGAGCGCGCCCGACGCCCCGGCATTCCTCGGCATCGACCGCTGGGGCAACCCCACCGGCGGCCTCACCCCCGACTCCGTCACCCGCGCCGCCACCCGCATCAGCGACCGCGCCGGTGTCCCCCTCACCTGGACCGGCCACAGCCTGCGCATCGGCCTCGCCACCACCGCCCGCGCCCACGGCAAGGACACCATCACCATCGCCGACCAAGGCGGCTGGGCCCGCCACTCCCGCTCCCTCAACCGCTACATCCAACGCATCGACGGCTGGGACGACAACGCCGCCCAAGGCCTCGCCTGACAGGGGCCGCCGGCGCCGAGCCGTCCCTTCCGGGCGCTGCTCGGCGCCCTTTGACGTTCCGATGTTCCTCGAGTCCCGGCCGCGGCCCCGGTCACCTCCGGAGCGGGCCGGCCCCGGCCTACGGATGGTTCCTCGCGACGCCCTCGGCGGAGGACAGCCACTGAGCGGCGAGGTCGGTGACCATCGCTCCGCCGCGGTCGCTCAGGTGGATGTGATCGACGAACAGTTCGAGCCCGTTGTCGCGGGCAACCTCGTCCCAGCCGTTTCCGAGCAGGTAGTACTTGGCGGCCGCCCAGTACGCCGTGCCGAAGCCGAAGTCGTAGGTGGGCCGGTGGCTCCTGTTCCGGAGATGGCCGGTGAAGCGCTCGTTCACGGGCACGTGGCCGACCGCTGTGCGGGTGGCGATCTCCTTGATCGCGGCGTTGTAGCCGCGGAGCCTGTGATTGATCTCGGAGTCGAGGTCCTCGCCGAGCGGCGGCAGGGACATCAGCGCGATGCGGGCGGAGGTCCCGCTCCTGATGCGCTCGATGATCGCGGTCAGGTTCTCCCGGTACTCCCCCAGGGGAACGCCGTCACGGACGTCGTTGGTACCGATGAGGAGGATGACCGCATCCGGGTCGCAGGCCACGACGTCGCTGTCGATCCGTTCGCGGAGGTCCGCGCTGGTGTTGCCGTTGTCGCCGGCGTTGACGAACGCGTATCCGCGGAACTCGGGCCTCTCCCGCAGGTCGCCGACCCAGTCACGGCCGAGCGTGCCCTGCGTCATGCTCGCGCCGGCCGCGACGACCACCGGTCCGCCGCCCGCCGGGCGCCCGCCGGCACAGGCGTCGCCCGGCGGGTTGGAGGGCGCGCGCAGAAACGTCAGGTAGCCGACGCTGCCGGCGGCCCCCAGCACCGCCAGGGCCAGCGCGCACAGGGCGATGACGATCCACTTCCGCGCCGCCTGGCGCTCGAGGCGCCGTCCGTCGCTGCCAGGGATTCCTAAGACGGTGATACGCATGCCGACCCTCCAGATGGGGTTAGTGAACACTAACCCGAGGGTGCGCTAGTGTTCACTAACCTGTCAAGCGGGGGAGGATGGACGGCGATGAGCACACGGGAGCGGATCCTCGACGCGGCTGCGGGCATCCTGCGCACCCGTGGCGTCGTGTACGCCACGACCAAGGAGATCGCGCAGGAGACGGGCGTCTCGGAGCCCACGTTGTACAAGTACTTCGGGGACAAGGAGCGGCTGCTGCTCGCCGTCCTGGAGGAACGGCTGCCCGGCCTGTCGCGCCTCTCGGTCCGCCCGGGCGAGGGCGACGTCGAGGAGAACCTCGCCGAGCTCGCGCACGCGGTCCTGGACTTCTACCAGCGGTCGATCCCGATGCTGGGCGCGCTCCTGGCGGACCCGCAGCGCATGGCGGCACACCGGGTGGCCATGAGCCGGCACGGCGGCGGCCCCGAGAAGGCGGTCGCCGGCTTCGCCTCCTACCTGCGGGCCGAGCAGGGCCTCGGGCGCATCGCCGAGGACGCGGACCCGGACGCGGCGGCGGCCCTGCTGATCGGCGCGTGCTTCCAGGAGGCGTTCCTGCGCTACTACGCCCATGGCCCGGAGGCTGACGCCGCTCCGCGTTCCCGCGCCGAGGCCCTCGCCCGAGCGGTTGTCAGACCACTGCGGTGACCCGCGTGCGTCGTCGCCGATCCGGTTCGCGGGCGCGGCGTGCCCAGGACCTCGTCCGCCGCACCCGCAGCGTCCGCCACGCCCGGCATACTGGTGACATGAGTGCGTCCCCGTCGTCCGCGTCACGCCCGCTGCCGCCCGTCACCGGCGGACCGGCCGGGCACGCCGACGATCTGCGCCTCTACCGGGAGAAGTTCCGCCGCCGTCTGCCCGCCTCCCTGGACGAGATGCACGGCCCCCGCGAAGGCGTCGTCGAGCCGCCGCTGACGGTGGTGTGGTCGGGGCTGCGGGCTTTCGACCTCGGAAACGAGCGGCAGCGGATGAGCCTGTACCGCGTGGTCCTCGCCGAGGGCATGCGCCACGACCTGTGCACCCTGCTCAACCGCGACCTGCTGCTGCAGCTGTGGCCCACGCTGCGCACCCTGGTCTCCTCGTCCGTGCGCGACGTGTGGGAGGACACCTTCGCCGAGCTGCGTGCCCTCACCCACCTGCCGCCGACCGCGCCGCCCCCGGTCCGCCGGCACCGGACGGCCGCGTGAAACTGCCCGACCTGCACGCCCGGCTCCTCGCCGACGTCCTGGCCCTCGGGTCCCCGTATCCGCTGGTGATCACCGGGGGATACGGCGTCCAGGCCCACGAGCTCCTCGCCCGCCCCAGCCAGGACGTCGACGTCGCCACCGAGAACCCGGCCCCGATGGGCGACATCGTCCACAGCCTCGCCGAGGGCCTCACCGCACGCGGCTGGCGCATCGAGGTGATCGAGATCGCCCCGCTCTCCGCCCGCCTCACCGCTACCGGCGCCGACGGGCAGGAGTGCGAGGTCGACATCCTCAAGGAGTCCTTCACGCGGCCCCCGGCCGTCTGCGCCTACGGCCCGGTCCTCTCCGAACAGGACGTCGTCGGCACCAAGGTCCGCGCGCTGGCCGAACGGGGCGCGCCACGCGACGCCCTCGACGTCTTCGCCGCGTCCCGGCGCTGGACCACCGCCGACCTCGAACACTTCGGCCGCCTCCACGCCCGTGGCCGCTTCGACCTCGAGGAACTGCAGAGCCGCCTCACCGGCGTCGCCTGGCTCGACCCCCTCGAATTCGAGCAGTACGGAGCCGGGGAGGACATCGTCGACGCCCTCCTCGCCTGGGCCCAGCGGTGGGCCGACGACATCGGCCTCCGCCTGGCGCAGGACGACCTCGGCGACGACTGACGGGTGCCCGCCCTTCGCCCCGCCCGGCGCTGTTTGGCCTGCCCATGCCACCTTGGGCGCCTCTGGGATCTAGGATCCGCGCATGGCGACACGACTTGTACAGATCAACATGAAGGCCCACGACGACTCCGCGCTCGGTCGGTTCTGGGCGGAGGTACTCGGGTGGGGTATCGACAGCGAAGAGCCCACTGTGACCAACCTCGAACCCGTGGGTTTCTCCTACCCCGACCCCGCGGCGGTCTGCATCGACATCGTGGCGCGTCCGGAACCGAAGAAGGTGAAGAACCGGGTCCACCTCGACCTGGCCACCACCTCGACCGCCCACCAGGCGGAACTGGTGGCGCGTCTGAAGGGTCTTGGTGCGACGCTCGCCGACGTGGGTCAGGGCGACGTCCCCTGGACGGTCATGGCGGACCCGGAGGGCAACGAGTTCTGCGTCCTGGAGCCCCGCCCGATCCACCAGGACACCGGGCCGATCGCCGCGGTGGTGGTCGACTGCGCCGACCCCCGGGCGATGGCGCGGTTCTGGGGTGAGGCGATGGACTGGACGGTGCACGAGGTCTCCGACCGCCACGCGAGGATGCGTTCCGCCCAAGGCGTCGGTCCGTACCTGGAGTTCGTCCGTACCCCCGACACCAAGGTCGTGTGGAACCGCGTGCACCTCGACGTCCGCCCCTACCCCGGTGACGACATCGCGGCGGAGGAGGCCCGGCTGCTCGCCCTGGGCGCCACCGACCCCGGCGTCGACCGGTCCGCGATCCACTGGACGGTGCTGGCCGACCCGGAAGGCAACGAGTTCTGCCTCCTCGCCCCCCGCTGACTCGGAGCGGCGGCTCGGGCCGCGCGTTCAGACACGGGCTTCCAGGCGGTGGGCGCAGGCGCTGAGGTGGCGGCGCTCGGGGGCGCTGGTGGTGCGGCGGGCGGCTTCGCGGTAGGAGGCCGCCGCGGCCTCGTGCTCGCCGAGGAGCTCGAGGAGGTGGGCACGAGTGGCGAGCAGCCGGTGGTGGCGGGCCGTGCGGGGGTCGGTCTCCAGCGCCGTGACCAGGTCGAGTCCCGCGGCCGGGCCGTGGACCATGGCGACGGCGACCGCGCGGTTGAGCGTGACCATCGGGTTCGGCCCGAACCGTTCCAGGATCTCGTACAGGGCGAGGATCTGGGGCCAGTCGGTGGCGTCGGTGTCCTCGGCCTCGTCGTGCACGGCCGCGATGGCCGCCTGCAGCTGGTACGGGCCGACCCTGCCGCGCGGCAGGGTCCGGCTGATCAGGTCGACTCCCTCGGCGATGGCACGGCGGTCCCATCGGCCGCGGTCCTGTTCCGCCAGCGGCACCACCTCGCCGGAAGGACCGGTGCGGGCGGGGCGGCGCGCGTCGGTGAGCAGCATCAGCGCGAGGAGGCCCGCGGTCTCGGTGTCGTCGGGCATCAGACGGTGCAGCATCCGGGTGAGCCGGATGGCCTCGTCGGACAGTTCCGGAGCGGTCAGGCCGGTGTCGTCGGTACCGCCGGTGGTGGTGTACCCCTCGTTGAAGACCAGGTAGAGCACGTGCCGCACTTCGGCGAGCCGCTCGGTGAGTTCGGCGCCCTCGGGCACGGCCAGGGGTGTGCCGGACGCCTTGACGGTCTGCTTGGCGCGGCTGACGCGCTGGGCCATGGTCGCCTCGGGCACCAGGAAGGCCGCGGCGATCTGCCGGGTCGTCAGGCCACCGACCGCGCGCAGCGTAAGGGCGATCCGGCTGGCCTGCGACAGCGCGGGATGGCAGCACAGGAACAACAGGGCCAGCGAGTCGTCCCGGTCCGCGTCGGGCACGGTGTCGGCGGCGTGGCCGAGCAGTTCGGCCTGCGGGGTGGCCAGCGCGAGGGCGTCCTCGCGACGCCGGCGGGCGCTGTCGCCGCGGATCCGGTCGACCAGCCTGCGGGAGGCGACGGTCACCAGCCAGCCCCGGGGGTTGTCCGGGACCGTGGCCCCGGGCCACTGCAGGACGGCGGCCAGGAGGGCTTCCTGGACCGCGTCCTCGCACTCGTCGAAGAGGCCGTAGCGGCGTACGAGCGCGCCGAGGACCTGCGGCGCCAGCTCGCGCAGCAGGTCCTCGACGGCAGGACGCCCGGCGGTCACACGTCCGCCGCGGACTCGTGCAGCACCGGCCACAGCTCGACCGGGTCCACGTCGGCGAACGGCATGTCCGCGGCGATCGCCTGCGCCCGCTCCAGGCTGTCGCAGTCCAGCAGGTAGAAGCTGGCGATGTACTCCTTGGTCTCGAGGTACGGGCCGTCGGTGACCGCCGGGACCCCGTCCTCACAGCGCACGAGCTGTGCGTTGGCCGCGTCCGCCAGGCCGTAGGCGCCGAGGAGCTCACCGCTCTCGCGGTACTTCCTGTTGAACGCCTCCTGCCTGGCGATCGCCTCGGGCCATGCCTCGGCCGGGAAGGAGTCCCACTTGGCCTGGTTGCCGTAGATCATCGCGACGTACTTCATGTCGGGTCCCCTCGCTCCCGCGCGCCCCGTCGGCGCGCTGTCACCCCTCAGTCGGAGCGGGAATCGGGTCCTCGACATCCGACGACAACTTTCTTCGCCGAATTTTTCTGGTGCCGTCGTCGGCCCGTCCTCGCGCTCAGGAGCGACGCGGATGATCAACCTACAACCCGGCTCCCCGGCCCCGTGCTCCTCAGCGGCCGTCGGCCGGCGCGGAGCCGGCCCCGACGGAGGGACGCGCGCCGTCAGGGCGGGTGGATCCGCCCTTCGCCGCCCACAGGGGATGGCGATGAAGAGCAGTCGCTCGGGGATCCGGAATCACAGCGGTCCGAGACGCCGGATGTCACCGCCGCGGGCGGCCAGAGCCCGGGACCCGGCATCTGAGCCAGGTCCACCTTTGTCTCCGTGCCCGGTTTGCCCCGGAGCCCAAGCCGCACGATCAATTCCGCCACCGAGAATGCTGATGCACCTTCCTACACATCATCGGCGGTATCGGGGGCCCGCAGCGGGCGCAGGCCGCCAGGCAGGTCGGGCAACGATCTGACACGGATGTTCCTCGACCCCCGACGCCGCACGGCCGGTCGTCTCCCTACTGGCCTCCGCTCCCTGAGCACCGGACAGCATCCACGTCCGGGCCGCGTTGTCGGCGGTCGCCGGGAGACTGGACGGATGGACCGTGACGACGAACGGGAGTCGCTGCGCCGCCGGGTCTACGGCGCCGACCACGAACACCCGGACCCGCGGCCGGACCGCCGCTACGCCGAGCTCGTCGGCGGCCCGCTGGACGGGCTGCTGCTCGACATCACCGGCTGGACGCGGGGCGAGGCCGCCACCGGGGTCGTCCTCCCCACCGAGCTGGGCCGGTTCGGCCCCGGCGGCAGGGCGATGTACGACCCGCGCCCCGGCAACCCGGCCCGGTGGGACTGGACCGGTGACACTCCGTGACGCCTCCGGCCGGCCCGCGACCGGTGCCGACCGCCTTCGGGGAACCTCCCTCGCGCCGCTTCGCGCCGACAGCGGCTACCGGCCCAGTTCCGGGTAGTACCCCAGCTGGTAGGACGTCAGCTGGGACACCGCCAGCTGCCCCTCGCCCCGGCAGATGGGGCAGACACGCCGCGTGGCGCACTGGGGGCACCGGCGGCGCCCGCTCGGCTCGTCGGGCACCCATCCGCGTCCACCGCAGCAGTCGCAGGCGCCGAGGCCGTCGCACTCGTAGCACAGCACGTAGCCGGGCGAGAGCGTCCCCGGCGTGCGCACCGGCTCCGGCCACCGGTGGTCCTCCGGCTCGCGCAGCGCCCGGGCGGCGGTCTGCCCCCGGTACAGCACGGTCGGGTGCTCGCCCGTGGTGACCTCGATGAGGGTGCCGTCGCGGTGTGCGGTGAGGACGCACGTGCCGTCGCTCTCCTGCCACGGCCCGCTGACGTCCCAGCCGGCCCGGCCGAGAAGGTCGGCGGACCGCGAGGCGGCGTCGGCGGCGCCGACCCCATCGCGGCGTTCCCCGCGGAAGACGGCCGAGTAGCTGTAGCGCAGGGGATCGTGCCAGTCGACGACCTTCGGCTCGTCGAGGAGGAGCAGGCCCAGGTCGGCGCCGGGCGTCAGGTCGTCGATCAGCTCGACGAGCTGCGCACGCAGGGCCCGGCCGAGCCGGTCCAACCCGGCCCGAGCACCGGGTACTTCTCCCACCGGAACCCCCTCCTCCCGCCTGGTCTCCGCATCCTAGGCGCGGGGAAACGGCGGGAGAACAGGCACCGCGGCTGCCCGTGGCCCGACGAGGGACCGGGCCGTGGGACCGGCGGAATTATCACGCCGTGATAACCGGGCGGCACCACGCGCGAAAATCGGCCGTCCTCAGGAAGGAGCCGCCGGACGGGGCTCGCACATGTCCGCGATGGCCTGGTGACCACGGGCCGGGGGAGCCGCTGACCGGCGGCATTCCGGCCACCGGGGGCCGGACGCGGGGCGGGCACGCCCGCAGCGGCCGAGGCGGTGCTGTAAAGTTTGCAGCGAAACCAAGACACATCGGAGCCCCGCCTTCTCGGCGGGGCTCCGATGGTTTCCGGGGTCCTTCGGCCGTGGACCGTCAGGACGGCTGCCGCCGGGGGCGCCGCCTGGCGGTGGTGATGCTGACGACGTCGGCCTCGGCGACGGTCCGCTCCCGGCGGGTGTCCGGAGCCGACGACGCCTTCGCCCGGCCCTTGTTGCGGCGCTGACGGGCGATGGATGCCTCGGCGACGGCGCGGTCGTAGCGGTCCTGGAAGTGGTCGACGTCGAGACGGTCCTCGGGGTCCAGGTCGCGGATGGCCTCGAGGTGCTCCTCGAAGGTGCGGCCGCCGGCCAGCATGGGGTTGAGCCGGTAGGTGCCGCGGGCCTCGCGGAACACCATGCGGGCGTGGATGAGCGACTGCAGGCCGCGCCCGGCCATGGAGCGGTGCACGCCGAGCTGGGCCGCCAGTGCCTCCTCGGTCACCAGGCACAGCCCTCCGTTCTGCTGCGTGCCCAGCAGTTCGAAGAGAACCCGGTAGGCGATGCCTGGCATGGCGGGCATGTACGCGAAGACGTTGAACGTGCCGACGGACAGCTCCTGCTGAATCGGCGCAGGCAGCGGCATGGTCAGGCCTCCTCGGGTTTCTCCGGCAGCCGTGCGCCGGGCAGCCCCAGCGCACGGAACTCGTCCGGAACGTTCGGATCCAGCGCGAGGTCGCTCAGCAGGCTGAGCTGCTCGACGGGGACGGTGACCCTGCGACCCGAGCCCCTGCCGGGCTTGGGAACGGCTCGGTAGCCGCCGCGCAGGGTGACGGCGGGCTGGAGCTGATAGTGACCCCGCCTGGGCGAGAACACCAGGCCCAGGTTCTCCAGCTTGTGGATGCTGCGCGACACCTGAGGCCGGGTGAGCTGCAGGGCGTCGGCGATTTCCCGCTGCTTGAGGCACACGGCGCCGCCCACGTCCTGGCTGCCCATCAGCCAGAGCAGGACACGCAACGAGGTGTTGTCGTCGCGGAAGTACTGAGCCATCCAGCACAGGAACTCCAGCGAGTCCTGAGCGAAGTACCCGCCGATGAAGTTGCCCGCGCTGACCGGAGGACGGACCTCGGCCGAGTGCCCGGCCGGCAGGCGGACGAGATTGTCCCTGGGTCTGGGGGCGAGGTTGTAGGGGCTTTCGGGCGCGGGTGACGAGCGGGGTGACCGGTGGTCGTCCCGCTGCGGCTGGGCCATGAGCCCTCCTTTGTCGAAACCAAGACCCGCTCACCCTAGTCAGTTGCGCAGATAGGTAGCAACGATGCGACCTATCGGCGCGTTCGCGCCGCGAAGTTACCTCATGAGGTAACTTCCGGTGGTCGCACTATTGCGCACATAAGTCGCAATGGAAGGGCCGAAGTTACCTCATGAGGCAATCTCAGGGTGCCGAAGTTGCCTCATGAGGTAACTTCTGAGCCATACGCACCTCTCTGACCTGCGGAAACGTAGGCCTCTTCCTTATTAGAAGGTGCGGGCCGTCAGTGGTTCCCGCGCCGGGGTGCGATGGTGACGCAACGTCAGGAAACAGGGGCGCGGTCCGACCCCTGCGACCTGTGGAATCAGTGGTTCCGTCCGCGGACGGGCGGCTTCCGCCCCGGCGGGGGAGTTTTTCCTCCTGAAGCGCCCGGCCATTTCTCCAGCGAGGCTCAAGCGTTCCTCCAGCAGGGTGCGCCCCACACACCCGCTGACGTCTTCTCATGCTGCCGGCGGGGCCAAACCCGGCAGTGACGCCCGGCCCGGCAGCCCGTGTCCCGGGGGCGGGGCCGGAGGAGCCCCCGGGAGGTTCCGCGCGGCGCGGAGCGCCCAACGGCGCCGCACGGCCGCGCTTCGACGACGGAGGGCCGACCGCCGGCCCGCACCTGCGCGGCTCGACGACCGGGCGCGGCACCGCCGATCGCGCCGGAGGCGTGATGTCCCCCCGGTGACCTCAGCTGATCCGGCCAGGATGAGGCCCGCGAGTGGAAGCCGCCTGGAAAGCAATTGGAGAGGGACTGGAGGCCACCGCTCGACCGACACGTTTCGGACTAGCGTGCGACGCGAGTGGTCGACGGTATGCGAAGGGGGAGGCCGGCATGAAAATTCAGGTTCTGGGCCCGCTCGAGGCCCATGTCAACGGAGCGTCGATCGTGCCGTCCGCGGCCAAGCCACGACAGATCCTGTCGTTGCTGACGTTGTACCCAGGCAGAGTGGTGCCGGTACAGAGACTCATGGAGGAGATCTGGGGCAGCCACCCTCCGCAGAGCGCCCTCACCACGCTGCAGACGTACATCCTGCAGCTGCGACGCCGTCTGAGCGCCGCCATGGGGTGTGACGCCGGCACCAGCGCCAAGGACGTCCTGGCCACCCGGCACAACGGGTACGTGCTGCAGATCCCCTCCGGCTGCGTGGACGTGCACCGCTACGAGGAGCTGACCGCCCAGGGGCTGGCGGCCTTCGAGGCCGGCGACAACGAGGGGTCCGCCCGGTGCTACCGGCAGGCCCTCGAACTGTGGGACGGCAACGCCCTGGTGGACGTCCGGCTCGGCCCGGTCCTCGAGATCGAGGTGCTGCGGCTGGAGGAGAGCCGGCTGGTGGCGGTGGAACGGCGGATCGACGCCGACCTGCGGCTGGGCCGGCACAGCGAGCTGATCGCCGAGCTGACCGAGCTGACCGCGCGCCACCCGCATCACGAGGGGCTCCACTCGCAGGCCATGGTGGCCCTGTACCGGGCGGGGCGGCAGGGTTCCGCCCTGGAGATCTACCGCAGGCTGCGGATGCGGCTGATCGAGGAACTCGGGGTGGAACCGTCCCCGCAGCTCCAGCGCCTGCACCAGGCGATGCTCACCGTGGACCCCCAGCTGGACCAGATGGCCGGACCCCGGCGCACCTCCACGTTCGACCTCTTCGCGGCCTGAGAACACCGCCGGAACAGGACCGGACCGACGACCACACGAACCGGTGGGGACGAGCCGCGCAGGCCCCGTCCCCACCGGTTCACTTCGTCAGCGCAGTCGGCCGGCCACCTCCGAGACGTGTCGCAGGGTGGGGCGGGCGATGAAGCCGGCCAGGTGGGACATGAACTCCTTCTCCCCCTCGCGGCCCACGACGTCCGACGACACGCGCGCCAGCATGGTCAGCAGGGACACCGAGTCCCCGCCCAGGGCGTGGAAGTCGGGGTCCTGGCCCAGCCGGTCGGCGGGCAGCCCCAGGACCTCGGTCCAGATCTCGGCGATGGTCTCCTCCACTTCGTCGCGGCTCCCGGCGAACCCTCCGGCGTCGCCTGAGCCCTGGGAGGGGCCGGCGGAGCCGGAAGGCCTCGGCAGGGCGGAGACGTCCACCTTGCCGTTGTGCGTCAGGGGCAGTTCGGGGATGAGCAGGATGGTCGAGGGCACCATGTAGCGCGGCAGCCGCTCCCGCAGGTGGTCCTCGAGCAGGGGAAGCAGGACCGCGGGCGTGTCGTCGCCGGCGGGGACGGCCCAGGCGCACAGGGTCCGGTCGGTCGTCCCGGGGCGGGTCAGCCCCGCGGCGAAGGCGCTCGCCACCGACGGGTGTTCCTCCAGGATCCGGGCGATCTCCGCGGGTTCCACCCGGTGGCCGTGCACCTTGACCTGCTCGTCGGTGCGCCCCGCGGACTCCAGTTCCCCGGACGGCAGCAGCCGGGCGAGATCTCCGCTGCGGTACACGCGGGTCCCGTCGGCCAGGCGCACGAAGCGTTCCGCGTCGAGATCCGGCCGGCCCCGGTAGCCGCGGGCCAACTGGTCACCGGCCAGGAACATCTCGCCCACCTCGCCCGGTTCGACGAAACGGCCCCGGGTGTCGAGCAGGTGGATGGCGGTGTTCGGGGTAGGCAGGCCGATCGGCACCGACGGCAGCTCCGCGTCCCGTTCCGGGTCGAACCGGCGTGACATGCAGCCGATCGTCGTCTCGGTCGGCCCGTACTCGTTGAAGATCCGGCACTGCGGGCCGAAGATCTCCTGCGCCCGGGCGGCCACCGCTCCGCGCAGCAGCTCGCCGCCGGCGACGACCGTGCGGAAGCCCACCGGCCGCAGCCCCAGCCTGCTGATGAGATCGAGGTGGGTGGGGGTCAGCTTGAGGGCGTTCGCGCCCGAGGAGGTGAGCATGTCCCGGAGCACCGTGTGGTCGAGGTCGTCGGGGACCAGGGCGACGGAACCGCCCACCAGCAGCGGCAGGAACAGCGCCGTGTTGGACAGGTCGAAGGCCAGCGAAGTGAACAGCGGGAACCGGGTCGTGGCGTCCACGCCGTAGAGGGGGATCGCCCAGTCGGCGAACACGGACAGCTGGGCGTGCTCGATCTCGACACCCTTGGGGCGGCCCGTCGAACCGGACGTATAGATGACGTAGGCCAGGTCGTCCGGCCGTACCCCCGCCGGGACCGGGCGGCCGCCGCGGCCGGCCAGGTCCTCCACGACCGCCGCCTCGCAGCCCACCGGGACCAGGTCCCGCTTGGCCAGGTCCGACCCCACCAGGCAGACGGAGACCCGGGCGTCCCGCAGCAGGCCCTTCAGCCGCTGGTCGGGATGGGCCGGGTCCAGCGGCAGGTAGGCCGCGCCCGCCTTGAGCACGCCCCAGACGCCGGCCATCGCCGCGACGGTGCGGCCCACGGCGAGCCCCACCACCGAACCGCGCCCGACGCCCCGGTCCTGCAGTTCGGCGGCGACCGCGTCGGCCCGGCGGTTGAGCTCCGCGTAGTCCACCGGCCCCTCCGGGCCGGTCAGCGCCACCGCGTCGGGCGTACGCGCCACCTGGGCCTCGAACTGCTCCACCACCGTGCCGGTCCGCGACAGCGGACGGGGGGCGGCGTTGCCCGCCCAGCGCCGGCGGTGGGCGGGGGAGAGCTCCTCCTCGATGGCGTCGAGGAGGGCCTCGGCCCGCTGCGCCGTGCCCGGTTCGTCGTGCCAGCCGATGGTGATCTCGGTGCGGCCGCCGAACTCCATCAGGTCGATCTCGGGAGGGCCGACGGGGCCCGAGTTCGGCAGGACGAAGACCTCGGTGGCCCGGAAGGCATCGGTGCTCAGGGCCGCCTCGTCGACGCGGCCCATGTGGGAGACGATCGCCAGGGCCGCGTACTTGTTCCGTGCGGCGGAGTACCCGTCCAGCTCCGCGATCTGACGGCGCAGCACGTCCAACGGCACCTGGGTCATCACGGTGTCGGCGCGCGCCGCCAGGTCGTGGTTGCCGGCCAGCAGCGTCAGCATCCGCTCGTGCGCCTCCTCCCAGCCGGAGTCGGCGTCCACCTCCAGCAGCGGGTTGTGGGTGAGGTTGCCCGTCGAGCGCAGTTCGGGGGCGTGCCGGCGCAGGTCCACCGGCACCATGAAGCGTCCGGTGTCCAGGCCACGGGCCCGGGTGACGGCCAGGGCCACCTTGGCGACGGCGCCCGGGTGCGAGCCGTCGACGGTGCGGCGGCGCCAGAAGAACCCCCGGCCGCCGCCCGCACGCCGGGCGCCCAGCGCGGACGGCCACTCGAGGTCGGCCTCGACGCCCGGCGAGCTCGTCACACCCCGGGCGTCCAGCCGGTCCAGAAGCTCGGCCTCGCTCACCGCGTCGGGGGCACCCTGCAGGGGCTCGCCGCGCAGGGCGCGGAAGACCTCCTCGGCCCAGAACATCAGGCCCTTGCCGTCCAGGGCGCCGTGGAAGGCACGGAACACCACCCGGGTCCTGCCGTCCCCGGAGGACAGCAGCACCTCGCAGGTGGGGCCCGGGTCGCCCATCAGCGGACGGTGCAGTTCGGGCGGATCGGCGGCCAGGTCGAGGCCGCCCGGGGGCAGCTCACGGACCTCGGGGGCCGTCCCGCTGTCCTTCCAGGTCATCCCGTCCCGGGTGAGCCGGGTGCCCGGGCAGGACCGGGCGGCCTGCTCGACGGCGTCGGCGAGCTGGGGCCCGGTGATCACCCCGGTTCCTTCGACGAGCAGGTGCATGACTCCGGGCACCGAGTCCGGGTAGACCAGGAACCATGCCTCCATCGGGGAGACCGGCCGGGTGTAGGGGAGGGGGACTGCCCCGATGGCCATGACGTGTTACCTCTCGGTCGGGGTGGCGGCCGGCGCGGCGCTCTGCAGGACCTGGCCCCCGGTCGGGCGCAGGGCGCGCGACCGCCGGTGGTCGAAGTGCACGAAGATGCGCTGGAGCCAGCGGTCCGCGCCGTCGTAGCGCGGAACGAAGGCGCTGCGGCCGTGCAGCGCCATGCGGTTGTCGACGAAGGCCAGGTCGCCCGGCTGCAGCAGCAGCTCCCGGTAGCTGCGTTCGACCGCCTTCTCCAGCAGGAGGAGCGCGTCGGTGGCCTCGCCGTCGAGGGCCACGGTGCTGCTGAAGTCGACCGTCAGGTCCGGGTCGTCGGGGCTGCCGGTCAGCACACCGCGCGGCCGGGCGCTGCCGGAGGGCATGTCGAAGGAGGCCGGGGCCTCGACGAGGAAGCGCGGCTCGTGCAGCACCGCGCGAACGGGAGCGGGCAGCAACGGGACGATCCTGCGCACCGACGCCACCCGGAGCTTGGCCACGTTCTCGTGGTCGTTGCGCAGGCACATCAGGCCCACCAGGTCCGGACGCAGCGGGTGGAAGGCGTTCTCCGTGTGCATGTTCAGCTTCACGGAGCCGGCGTTGCCCTGGAAGGTCTCCATGCCCGGCACCGGCACCACGTCCTGCAGCAGGGCGCCCGACTTCTCCTTGTCGAAGGCGACGACCTCGCCCAGCGCCATGCCGATGAGCATGACGGCGGCGGCCGGCAGGGTCGCGGTGCGCTGCACCGAGCCGGGGACGGTCGGCGTCGCCGGCGGGCCGGCCGGCTCCAGTGGCAGGTTCCGCAGCAGCAGCATCGCGTCGGTGCCCGGGTCCCAGGTGAACTCGCGCAGCCGGGACCGCAGCCGGGCGGGCAGGTCGCCGGTGAGCCGGCGGGCGGCCGCCACCCAGCCGTCGTCGTCCACCAGACCGGGCGCGACGCCGGCCAGGGTGGCGGCCAGCTCGGCGAGCGCGTCGTGCTCGGCGCTGTCCAGGCGGAAGACCGCACCGGTGGGGTTCATCACCTCCGTGGGAGCTGACATGGTTCTCCAATCATTCGCCAGGATGGACTGAGGAATGCCAGGCGATTCCTCGAGCGAGGCTAGAAGCGGCCGGAAAGCCGGGCAACCCTTAACGAATCGGCCGGGGGTTTTCCGCATAGGGGTGGAAACCCCTAGAGGAATTGGCCGTTTGCTGCCAGGCCACTTGATGCCGTCCATTGCCCGGCGGGGGTGCCGTGGCCCGGATGTACGGTTGCCGCACTCACAGCTCGTGGCGGCGACCGGAAATGTGTGCCGGAATCAGCGGTCGGAAAGCGGTGCCGGCCGAAGCCGCTATCCGAGGAAGACCGAAACCGGAAAGCGTGGGCACCTCTTTGAAATCGACGATCGACATCGACGGCAGACGCGAACCGTTCCGTCCCCGCGCGGCGCCGCGGACCGACTGGTCCCGTGAGTTCGTCGGGGTCACCGGGCCGCAGGACGGCACGGAACCCGTGCGGCCCCGGGTGGGACACATCTCCTTCCTCAACTGCGTCCCCCTGCTGTGGGGGCTGGCCAAGTCGGGTGCCCTCTCCGACGTGGACCTGACGGAGGCCAGCCCCGACATCCTCAACACGGCCCTCGCCGAGGGCCGGCTGGACATGGGCGCCATCAGCGTCTTCGAGTTCCTCAAGCACGCCGAGGACCTGGTCGCCCTCTCGGACATCGCGGTCGGCAGCGACGGGGACGTCCAGTCCTGCCTGCTCTTCAGCAAGGTCCCGCTCGCCGACCTCGACGGCGCCAGGGTCGCCCTCGGCTCCACCAGCCGCACCTCGGTCCGGCTCGCCCAGCTGCTGCTCGCCGAACGGGTCGGGGTCCGCCCCGAATACCACGTGGCCCCGCCCGACCTGCCCCGGATGCTCGAGGACGCCCAGGCCGCCGTCGTCATCGGCGACGCCGCCCTGCGCGCCGCCCGCCACGACGCGCCCCGGCTCGGCCTGCACGTCCACGACCTCGGCGGGATGTGGCGCGAGTGGACGGGCCTCCCGTTCGTCTTCGCCGTGTTCGCCGCCCGCAAGGAGTTCCTCGCCCGGCAGCCCGACGTGGTCCGCCACGTGCATTCCTGCCTGATCGAGGCGCGCGACCTCTCCATCCAGGAGATCGACCTCATCTGTGAGCAGATCGCGGAGCGGGCCGAATTCGACGCGGAAAGACTGAAGGACTATTACCTCCGGGGTCTCCGCTTCGATTTCGGCGAGAGGGAGCTGGCGGCGCTCACCGAATTCGCCCGAAGGGTCGGCGGCCCCGGAGAGGGATTTCCGCCCGACGTGAGGATCGACGTGATCCCGGCCCCGTGACGACGGGCGACCGGCGACGGGAACAGGGGGTGGCAGGGGTTCGGCGGGGCCGACCCGGTCTGTGCACACTGACGGAAAAACACTCCCGGCCGGGGCGCTGCCGGACGGTGGGTGCCGCCGAGAGGCCGAGAGGCCGACTCGAGAGACGGACATGGTGACATGCTGCGTGCCGAGCTGATCCGCCCATTCCCCGACATCCTCAAGGGGCACGCCGAACGGCACGCCGGCAAGACGGCTTTCCGCGACGCACGCCGGTCACTCACCTACGCGGCCCTGGAGCGGCGCACCGCCCGGCTCGCCGGCCACCTGGCAGCCCTCGGGATCTCCCCCGGGGACCGGCTGGTGATCTTCCTCGGCAACCGTGTCGAGACCGTCGAGAGCTATCTCGCCGCCGTCCGCGCCGCCGCCGTCGGCGTGCCCGTCAACCCCCGCTCCTCGGACGACGAACTCGCGCACATCCTCGCCGACAGCGGCGCGCGGGCCGTCGTGACGGACGCCGCCCACCTCCCGCAGGTGCGCCGCGCGGCGGCCGGGGCGGACCCGCTGCTCGTGGTCGTCCCCGACGTCCTCCCCCCGGAGCCCGCCGCGCCCGGCACCCACTGCTTCGAGACGCTCGCCACCACGGAACCGTCCGTACCCGCCCCCGACAGCCTCGGCCTGGACGACATCACCTGGCAGCTCTACACCTCGGGCACCACCGGGCGCCCCAAGGGCGTCCTGTCCACCCAGCGCAACGGCCTCTGGGCGGTCGCCGCCTCCTACGCACCCGTCGCCGGGCTGTCCACCGACGACCGGGTCGTGTGGCCGCTGCCGCTGTTCCACAGCTTCTCCCACATCGCGTGCGTCGTCGGGGTGACCGCCGTCGGGGCCACGGCGCGGATCCTCGACGGCCTCGCCGCCGAGGACATCGCCCACGCCGTCCAGCAGGAGTCCGCCACCTTCCTGGCCGGCGTCCCGGCGCTGTACCACCACCTCGTCGCCGCGGCGGACGGACAGGGGTTCCGGACCCCGTCCCTGCGCACCTGCCTGGTGGCCGGCGCGGTCACCACGTCCAGTCTCCAGAGCGCCTTCGAGACCGCCTACGGAGTCCCCCTCCTCAACCTGTACGGAAGCACCGAGGCGTGCGGTGCCGTCACCATGAGCACGGTCGACGGCCCGCGCGTGGAGGGCTCCTGCGGACTGCCCGTCCCCGGCCTCGAGGTCCGCCTCGTCGACCCCGCCGACGGGCAGGACACGGCACCCGGGGAGGAGGGCGAGATCTGGGTCAAGGGCCCCAACGTCATGACCGGCTACCACAACCGCCCCGACGCCACGGCCGAGGTCCTGGTCGACGGGTGGTACCGCACCGGGGACCTGGCGCGCCGCTCGCCCTCCGGCCACGTCACCATCACCGGCCGCCTCAAGGAACTCATCATCCGCGGCGGCGAGAACATCCACCCCACGGAGGTCGAGGACGTCCTGCTGGGTCGGCCCGACGTGGCCGACGCCGGGGTCACCGGGCGGCCGCATCCCGTCCTCGGCGAGGTCCCGGTCGCCTTCGTGGTCCCCGGGCCCGAGGGCGTGGACCCCGCCGCCCTGTACCAGGCGTGCCGGCACCGGCTGTCGTCCTACAAGGTGCCCCACGAGCTGTACCAGGTGCGGGAGATCCCGCGCACCGGGTCCGGCAAGGTCAGCCGCCGGTCCCTGCTCGACGTCCCGGCCCGGCTGCTCGCGGTGTCCGACCGGCACGAGAGCCTGCACCGCACCCGCTGGACCGAACTGCCGCCCGCCCCGCGCCAGGCCCAGGTCTGGGCCGTCCACGACAGCGTCCCCCGGGGCCTCGCCGAGAGCCTGGCGGCCGCGGGGACCGACGTCCGGGCCTGGCCGCAGCCGGCACCGGGCGCTCCCGACCCCGACGTGGTGCTCCTCGGCCTCCCGGCCGAGGGATCCCAGGGCCTCACCGCGGTACTCGACCGGCTCGCCGGGGAAACCGGCCCCGGCCGGCCCCGCGCCGTCGTCGTCACCGAGGGCACGCTCTCCACCGGCCCCGAGGACCCGCCGCGCGACCTCGCCGGGGCGGCCGCGCGCGGCGTACTGCGCGAGCGTGCGGACGTGCGGGTCGTCGACGTCGACGACCCGCACGCCCCGGCCACCGCCGACGCCCTCCTGGCCGCCGTCGCGAGCGGTGAGGCGGAGACCGCCGTGCGGGAAGGCCGCGCGCTCGCGCCCGCACCGGGCGACGTCACGCACGGCGACCTGCGCCCGTCCGACGGCGCGACGGACACCGTCGTCGTCCCCGTGGCGAGCGACCCGGCCGCCGCGGACGTCGCCCGCCACCTGGCGCGGGCGCACGGCGTCCGCCGGTTCGTCCTCCCGGCCGGCCCCGACGCAGCCCCCTACGCCGACCCGGACGCCGACCCGGACCCGGGGCGAGCGGCGGCGGCGCGGGAGGAACTCGAGACGGACCTGCGCGCCGCCGGGGCCGACGTCACCGCCGCGCACGGGCAACTGGACGACCCGGCCTCGGCACTCGTCGTCCACGCCCTCCCCTCCGACGGCCGGCCGGCCGACCTGGACGCCCTGCGCCGGATCGACGCAATGGCCGGCCCGGCCCGACTCCTGCTCCTCAGCCCCCACGGGGCGGACCCCGCCGCCGACGCGCTCGCCCACGCCCTGACCGCGCACCGCCGCGGCCGAGGGCTGCCCGGCCTCGCCCTGACCTTCCGTGACGGCCTCACCGACCGCGAACGGTTCGCCGCCCTCGACGCGGCCCTGATGCTGGACGAGCCCGGCCTGGTGGCGGACCCCTCCGCCTCCCACGCCCGGCCCACCCCCGCCACCGCGGTCCAGGCCGACGCGGCGGCCGCCCTGCGGACGGTGCTCGCGACCCTCACCGGCACCGACCGGCAGCGCACCCTCCTCGAGATCGTCCGGTCCGAGGCCGTCACCGCCGCCGGCCTGCGCGACGCCGACGGCGTCGACCCCGACCGTGACTTCAAGTCCCTCGGCTTCAGCTCCACCACCGCCGTCCGCTTCCGGGACGGGATCGTCGCCGCGACGGGCCTCGCCCTGCCGGCCACCCTCGCCTTCGACCACCCCACGCCCCGCGCCGTCGCCCGCCACCTGGACGCCCTCCTGGGAGGCCGCGACGAGGCGGTCCCCGCCTACACGGTCGCCGAGGGCCACGGCCCGGGGCGCGGTGCCGGCGCGGACGAGCCCGTGGCGATCGTCTCCATGGCGTGCCGCCTCCCCGGCGGGGTCGCCTCGCCCGAGGACCTGTGGCGCATGGTGGCCGACGGCGGACACGGCATCACCCCGTTCCCGCAGGACCGGGGCTGGGACCTCGCCTCCCTCTACCACCCGGACCCGTCGCAGACCGGCACGATGTACGTCCGCGACGGCGGCTTCCTGCACGACGCCGCGGAGTTCGACGCCGAGTTCTTCGGTATCTCGCCGCGCGAGGCGCTCGCGATGGACCCGCAGCAGCGGCTGCTGCTCGAGGTGTCCTGGGAGGCGCTGGAACGGGCCGGAATCGCCCCCGCCACGCTGCGCGCCAGCCTCACGGGCGTGTACACGGGCCTCATGTACCACGACTACGGGACCGGGGCGAACGGCACCGCCACCGGCCCCGCCGAGGGGTACGTCTCCACCGGCACCGCGGGCAGCGTCGCCTCGGGCCGGGTGGCGTACACCCTGGGGCTGGAGGGGCCGGCGGTGACGGTGGACACGGCGTGCTCGTCGTCGCTCGTCGCCCTGCACCTGGCCGTCCAGGCGCTGCGCAGCGGCGAGTGCGACCTCGCCCTGGTGGGGGGCGTTGCGGTGATGGCGCAGACCACGTCGTTCATCGAGTTCTCCCGCCAGCGCGGCCTGGCCGTCGACGGTCACTGCAAGCCGTTCTCGGACGACGCGGACGGCACCGGCTGGTCCGAGGGCGTCGGCGTGCTGCTGGTCGAGCGGTTGTCGGACGCCCGCCGCAACGGTCACCGGGTTCTGGCGGTGGTGCGGGGCTCGGCGGTCAACCAGGACGGTGCGAGCAACGGGCTGACCGCGCCGAACGGGCCGTCGCAGCAGCGGGTGATCCGTGCGGCGCTCGCCGGGGCGGGACTGACCGGCGCCGACGTGGACGTGGTGGAGGCGCACGGCACGGGCACGACGCTGGGTGACCCGATCGAGGCGCAGGCGCTGCTGGCGACCTACGGCCAGGACCGCCCGGAGGACGGGCGGCCGCTGTGGCTGGGTTCGCTGAAGTCCAACATCGGCCACGCCCAGGCGGCGGCGGGTGTCGCGGGCGTGATCAAGATGGTCATGGCGATGCGTCACGGGGTTCTTCCCGCGACGCTGAACGTACGGGAGCCGTCGTCGAAGGTGGACTGGTCGGCCGGGGCGGTGGAGCTGCTGACGGAGGCGCGGGAGTGGCCGGAGACCGCTGAGCGCCCGCGCCGGGCCGCCGTCTCGTCGTTCGGCATCAGCGGGACCAACGCGCACGTCGTTCTGGAGTCGGCCGCGGAAGAGGCGGTGCTCCGGGAGGAGCTGGAGCCCGAGGCCGTGCTCCCCGTGGTGCCGTGGGTGCTGTCGGCGAAGTCGCCGGAGGCGCTGGCGGACCAGGCCGAACGCCTGCTGGCCCGGGTCCGGGAGGACGCGGAGCTCGCACCGCTGGACCTGGCCTGCTCGCTGGCCCTCACCCGTACGCATTTCGACCGGCGTGCGGCGGTGGTGGGCTCCGGCCACGAGGACCTCGTGCAGGGCCTGAAGGCGATCGCCTCCGGTGCGGTGACGGGCACGGCCGCGCGGGGCGGCGGGCGTTCGGCGTTCCTGTTCTCCGGTCAGGGCTCGCAGCGGGCCGGGATGGGCCGTGAGCTGTATGAAGCGTTCCCGGTGTTCGCGGACGCGTTCGACGCGGTGTGCGCGGAGCTGGACAAGCATCTGGACCGGCCGGTGAAGGAGCTGGTCTTCGACGCGGAGTCGGACCTGCTGGACAGGACTGTCTACACGCAGGCTGGGCTGTTCGCGGTCGAGGTGGCTCTGTTCCGGTTGGTGGAGCACTGGGGCGTCACGCCCGACTATCTGCTGGGCCACTCCATTGGTGAGCTGGCCGCCGCGCACGTCGCCGGCGTCTGGTCCCTCGAGGACGCCGCCGCTCTCGTCGCCGCCCGGGGTCGACTGATGCAGGCCCTGCCCGAAGGCGGCGCCATGGTCGCCGTCCAGGCGACCGAGGACGAGATCCTGCCCCTGCTCACCGACAACGTCTCCATCGCCGCCCTCAACGGGCCCACGTCCGTCGTCATCTCCGGCGACGAGGACGAAGTCACAGCGATCGCCGAGCGCTTCGCGAAGTCGAAGAAGCTCCGCGTCAGCCACGCGTTCCACTCGCCGCGCATGGAGCCCATGCTCGAGGAGTTCCGCACCCTCCTGCAGACGGCCACGTTCCACGCTCCCCGCATCCTGATCGTCTCCAACCTGACCGGTGAGACGGCCGGCGAGGAACTGCTGACCGCCGACTACTGGGTGCACCACGTCCGCCAGGCGGTCCGGTTCGCCGACGGCATCCGCCACCTCGACAAGCAGGGCGTGACCACCTATCTGGAGCTTGGCCCCGGCGGTGTCCTGTCCGCCATGGCCCAGGAAACGACCACCGACGCCACGTTCGTCCCGGCCCTGCGCAAGAACCGGCCCGAGACCGACGCCGTCGTCACCGCCCTCGCCGAACTCCACACCAACGGCACCACCGTCGATTGGGCGGCCTACTACGCGGACACCGACGCCCGACGCGTGGACCTGCCCACCTACGCCTTCCAGCACCAGCGCTACTGGCTGGAGTCCTCTCCCGCCGGGGCCGGTGACCCCGTGGGGCTCGGGCTGGACCGCACCGGGCATCCGCTGCTCGGTGCCGAGACGGAGGTCGCGGGGTCGGAGGCCGCCCTGTTCACGGGGTCCCTGTCCGCGTCCCACGCCTGGCTGGGCGATCACGTCGTCATGGGCACCCGCCTGGTGCCCGGCACGGCCTTGGTGGACTGGGCTTTGCACGCGGGTGGGCGGGTCGGTGCGCCGCTGCTGGAGGAACTGACGCTGCACGCGCCGCTGGTGCTGCCCGAGCGGGGAGGGGTGTCCCTCCAGATCGCGGTCGATACTCCTGGCGAGGACGGGCGGCGAGACGTTCGCGTCCACTCCCGTGTCTCCGGCGACGACGGGGACGGGTGGGTGCTCAACGCCGCGGGCGTGCTCACGGACGCGGACGCGGATGCCGGTGTGTCCGTGCGGGACACCGGATCCCTGGAGGTCTGGCCCCCGGCCGGCGCCCGAGAGGTCCCGACCGGGGCCGCGTACGGCGAACTGGCGGAGACGGGGCTGGAGTACGGCCCGGCGTTCCAGGGGCTCGGCGCCGTGTGGCGGCGCGGGGACGAGGTGTTCGCCGAGGTGGAGCTTCCCGAGGCGGCCGGCGGCGATGTCCACGGGTACGGCGTGCATCCCGCGCTGCTGGACGCCGCCCTGCACCCCGTGGCGCTCGGCCTGCTGCCGGCCCCGGAGCCCGGGGAGACGGACGGCCGGACCCGGCTGCCGTTCGCGTGGAGCGGGGTGAGGCTGCACGCCGTCGGGGCTCGGCGGCTCCGGGTGCGGCTGGCGCCTGCCGGGGCAGGGGGCCCGGGGGTCTCCGTCGTGTGCGCGGACGAGACCGGCGCCCCGGTGGCCTCGGTGGAGTCGCTGGAGCTCAGGCCGCTCGAGGCGGAGCAGCTCGGCCGGGCGGGAGGCGGCGGCGCGCCCGGGAACGACCTGTACCAGGTGGACTGGGTTCCGGTGGACGCACCGACCGTGCTCGAGGACGGCGCTCCTGACGCGCTGGTGCTCACCGTCCAGGCCGCCGCCGAAGGCGCGGACGTGGACCGTGCGGCCGAGGCCCGCCACCAGGTGACACGGGTGCTGGAGCGGCTTCAGGTGTGGCTCGGCGGGAACCCCCCGGACGACCGCCCCGTGCTGGTGGTCACCCGCGGCGCGGTCGCCGTCGACGGCGGTGACGTGCCGGACCCGGGCGCCGCCGGTGTGTGGGGCCTCGTGCGGTCGGTTCAGTCGGAGTACCCGGGGCGGGTCGTGCTCGTCGACACGGACGGCTCCGTCCGGGACCTCGCGTCCCTGGCACGCCTGGACGAGCCGCAACTCGCCGTGCGCGACGGAGTGCCGTACGCCGCCCGCCTGACACGGTCCGACGTGGCGGCCGGGTCCGGAAGCCGTCCGGACGTCGACGGCACCGTCCTGGTGACGGGGGCCTCCGGCACCCTGGGCGGTCTGATGGCACGGCACCTGGTCACCGCGTGGGGGGCCCGGGACCTCCTCCTGGTCAGCCGGCGCGGCGCGGCCGCGCCCGGTACGGACGAACTCGTCGCCGAGCTGCGCGAAGCGGGCGCGGCGGTGCGGGTGGAGGCGTGTGACGTCGGTGACCGTGCGGCGCTGTCCACCCTGCTGGCCACGGCCGTCACCGGCGGCCGGCTGGCCGGCGTGGTGCACACCGCGGGCGTGCTGGACGACGGTGTGGTCGCGTCGCTGACCGCGGAGCGCGTCGCGACGGTCTTCCGCCCCAAGGCGGACGCCGCCCGGTACCTGCACGAACTGACCGCCGACATGGACCTGTCGTTCTTCGTGCTGTTCTCCTCGGTCGCCGGTGTGATCGGCGCGCCCGGACAGGCCAACTACGCGGCGGCCAACGCCTACGTGGACGCCTTGGCGCTGCACCGCCGGGCGCGCGGGCTGCCCGCCGTGGCCCTCGCCTGGGGACCTTGGGCGGAGAGCGGCATGCTGGGGAACCTGGGGGAGGCGGACGTGCGGCGGCTGCGGCGCTCCGGGATGGCGCCGATGTCCGCCGCGCGCGGCCTCGAGCTGTTCGACGCGGCGGTGGACGCCCCCCACGGGGCGGTCGTGCCCGTGGTGCTGGACCTGTCGGCCGGGCGGCGGAACGCCGCCGAGACCGGGGTCGTCCCTCCGCTCATGCGGCGGCTGCTGCGGGCGGTTCCGCGCCGGGCCGCCGCGGGCAGCGGGACGGAGGCCGGACGGACGCTGGGGGACCGGCTCGCCGAGGCCGCCCCCGAGAGGCGTCAGGCGATGGTGGTCGACGTGGTCGTGAACGAGGTGGCGTCGGTGCTCGGCCACGCCCCCGGACACCGGGTCGCAGAGGGGCACGCCTTCAGCGAGCTGGGGTTCGACTCCTTGACCGCGGTCGAACTGCGCAACCGGCTCAACGCGCTGACCGGGCTGCGGCTGCCCGCGACCCTGGTCTTCAACCATCCGACGCCCCTGGACCTGGCCGCCCACGTCCTGTCCTTGCTGGCGCCCGCCCCCGACGCCCGGCCGGACGCGGGAGGACCGATCGACCTTGACGCGGAACTGCGGCGGCTGGAGGAGGCGTTCGAGACGCTGACACCGGAACGCGCCAAGGGACTCGCCCCGGACGGCGGGCCCGCGGAGTCCGTGGCACTGCGGCTGAGGAACCTGCTGGCACGGTGGGACGAGGTCCGGGAAGGGCCGGCCGGACACGTCCCGTTCGAGGAGGAGGGTGACGCGGACGTCCGGGAGGAAATCGACTCGGCCTCGGACGACGAACTGTTCGCGTTCATCGACCAGCGGTTCAGCACCACCTGAGGCACGGGCGAGGGGCGCGCGAGTGCCCCTCGCTCTGGCCTTGGCCTTGGCCCTCGCCCTCGCCTCGGCCTTCGTCCTCGCCGCGGTCGGCGTTCGCCCGCACAAGCTTCAGGGTCCGCCATCCGCGGTGGCGGAGGACGGACCCTGAGGCCTTGCGGGACTCGCCTGACTATTCGGCGATCTTGGTGCGGCCCACCCATTGGTAGACCCCTGGCGCGTTGCCGGACGGCGTGTAGTGCTCGTAGCCGTTGCCGTGCCGGATTTTGATCTTCTCGTCGGAGAAGATCAATTCGCGGAAATCCTTCAAATCCACGTTGCCGATGAGTTCGGCAGGGCCTCCTTCGAGTCGGACGGGGCTGTTCGTCGTGCCTGAGGGAAAGGGCAGGGTCTGTGTCATCGGCACACCTCTCGTCTCGATCCAGCCTCATTCTTCTTCGGATCCGCCCCTTTCAAGCACCCCTGACCGCCCCCGGTAGGGGGGCGGAATTCTTGGTAGGGGTCCCTCCCGAGTGCTTCTCTGAAGACCCTGGCCACAATTGTCTTTTCCGGCGCGCACGGAACCGCACGGAACCGTACCGACTTTCCGTGCGCAGCCTTCGGCGGGTGGATCGGCCGAATGTTCTCCGCGCCGTGCATCCGTCCGACCGATATCCCGATCCCGAACGATTCCTCTACGGAAGGCCCTCAGATGGCAGAGAAGTACGACGTGGTCGTCGTGGGCGGCGGGTCCGCCGGCGTCGCCGCCGCCGTGGGGGCGCGCCGCGCCGGTGCCCGCACCCTGCTGCTGGAGCGCGGCCCCTGCCTCGGCGGCGCCGCCACGCTGCGCAACGTCCTGACGTACTGCGGGATCTACACCCGCGAGGACGAGCCCCGGCAGGTGGTGTTCGGCGTGGCCGAGGAAGTCCTGTCCGCGCTCCGGGAGGAAGGCGCGGTCAGCGCTCCGCAGCGGTTCAACGGCGTGTGCGTCGTGTTCGAGCCGGAGGCCGTCAAGCGGGCCCTGGACACGCTGTGCGCCGCCGCGGGCGTCGACGTCCGCCTGCACAGCCATGTGTCCGGGGCGCACCGGGTGGACGGGAGGATCACCCGGGTGAGCGTCGCCGGCCACCGCGGCGTCACGGAGGTCGCCGCGGACGCCTTCGTCGACGCCAGCGGCGAGGCCGACCTCGCCGCCTTCGCCGGCGCGGCGGTCCGCTACGGAACGGACGGCATGGTGCAGAACGGGTCGCTCGGCGTCCGGTTCGGAGGCATCCCGCGGCACGTCGACGTCTCCAGGGCCCAGGTCTCCGCCGCCGTCCACACCGCTCGCGCCCGAGGCGTGAGCCCGCTGGTCTCCGCCCACGGACTGGTCGCCCGGCTGCCGGTGTCCGGGGACGTCATCGCCTACATCGTCGACGAGGCGTACGACGCCCGCGACGCCGCCGACGTCAGCCGCGCCGAGGCCCGCGCCCGCGTCCAGGCGCACGCCTACCTCGACGTCATCCGCTCCCTGCCCGGAGCCGAGGGCGCGTACATCGTCAGCACCGGTCCCGAGCTGGGGACGCGCGAGTCCCGTCACGTCATCGCCCGCTACCGGCTCGGCGTTGACGAGGTCCTGGGCGCCGCACGGTTCCACGACGCGGTGGCGGTCGGCGCCTGGCCGGTCGAGTACCACCCGGGCCCCGGCCGGCCGTCCGAGTGGCACTTCATCAAGGGGGACGGCTACTACGAGATCCCGCTGGGGTCGCTGTGGAGCGCCGACACGGACAACCTGTTCGCCGCCGGCCGCAACGTCGACGGCGACCGCCTCGCCGGGGCCTCGCTGCGGGTCATGGGCACCGCCTTCGCCACCGGGCAGGCGGCGGGTGTCGCCGCGGCCGTGGTGGCCGACGGCGGGACGCCGGACGGCTCCGAGGTCGGCGCCGAGCTGCGCCGTCAGGGCGCCGTACTGCCCGAGCCGGCTCTCCTCTGACGGCCGGCCGGCCCCTTCGGTCCGCCCCTTCGGCCCCGGCCCCCACCCGGGTCCGTCTCCGGGTCGCCCCCTACGCGGCGCCGGGGGAGTAGGGGGAACAGTCCGGACCGGAGGGGTTGGGCCGCCGGACTCCCCCTTCTACCGTCGACGGGAAGTGGCGGGAAAGCGGGAAAAGCGGAAAGGACCCACGTCTCACATGGCTGCTCCGGAAGTCGACCACACGCTGTGGCTCCGCAGATTCAGTGAAACGTCCGGACGGAGAACACGACTCGTCTGCCTGCCGCACGCCGGCGGCTCGGCGACGTTCTTCTTCCCGGTCGCCAGAGCCCTTTCCCCCGAACTGGACGTCATTTCCGTGCAGTACCCGGGGCGCCAGGACCGCCGCCACGAGAAATGCGTGGAAACGCTTCAGGAACTCGCCCGGCAGATCGTCGACGTGCTCTCCCCCGGCCCCGACGACCCGCCGACCGCCCTGTTCGGCCACAGCCTCGGTGCCACCCTCGGTTTCGAGATGGCCCGGCTGATGGAGGCCCGCGGCGCCGCCCCCGTCCACCTCTTCGCCTCCGGCCGCCGCGCACCCTCCCGCCCGCGCCACGAGACCGTGCACCTGCGGGACGACGAGGGCATGCTCGCCGAACTGCGCCTGCTCAGCGGCACGGACCCGCGTGTCCTCGGCGACGAGGAGGTGCTGCGCATGTCGCTCCCCGCGATCCGCGGCGACTACCGCGCCGCCGAGACCTACGCCTACGAGCCCGGTCCCGCGCTGTCGTGCCCCATCACCGTCTTCACGGGCGACGACGACCCGAAGGTAACCCTCGACGAGGCCCGGTCCTGGGAGGACCACACGGACGCCGCGTTCGAGATGCACACGTACACGGGCGGCCACTTCTTCCTCTCCAACCACCAGCCCGCCATGCTGAAGATCATCTCGGACCGGTTGGCGACCGCCGCCGTCGGCAGCCGCTAGGCGGGCGCCGCCCGGCGGCCCCCGCGCCGGACGACTCCCCTGACGGCCGTACGCCCGGAACAGGCGGGCGGCGTGGCCGGTGAGGCCCGCCCCCGCCTTTCCCCGTCTTCCCGGGCACTTTCCGTGCCGGACGCAGACCGGACCCCGGACGGACCCCGGACGGACCCCGACCGGATGTGGATCCGCCGCATCCCGCCCCGCCCCCGCCCCCGCCCTTCCGCCCCGCCCTCCGCCCCCGCCCCGTTTCTGCTCCCTCACGAAGTTCCAGCTCGTCGGTTATCCGGACAGGTGACGCTCTGATGGCGAACGAAGAAAAGCTCCGCTCCTACTTGAGGCGAGTCACAGCCGACCTGCACGAGACCAGCGAGCGACTGCGTCGCGCCGAGGCCAAGGACCGGGAGCCCGTCGCCATCATCGGCATGGCCTGTCGCTACCCCGGCGGGGTCTTTGACCCCGAGGCGCTGTGGAGGCTCGTCGCCACCGGCACCGACGCGGTCAGCGGCTTCCCCGCCGACCGCGGCTGGGACGCCGACAACCTCTACGACCCCAACGGGGTCCAGGCCGTCACCCCCGGGATGAGCGCGGGCGGTTTCCTGCACGACGCCGGCGACTTCGACCCCGCTCCCTTCCGGATCTCGCCGCGCGAGGCGCTCGCCATGAATCCCCAGCAGCGGCTGCTGCTGGAGACGTCCTGGGAGGCCGTGGAGCGTGCCGGCATCGGCCCGGCCGGCCTGCGCGGCAGTCGGACCGGCGTGTACGTCGGCCTCATGTACCACGACTACGCGGCGGGGATCGCCGACGAGGACGTCCCCGAGGGGGTCGCGGGGCTGCTGGGCATCGGGAACATCGGCAGCGTCGCCTCGGGCCGCGTCGCCTACACCCTGGGCCTGGAAGGGCCGGCGGTGACGGTGGACACGGCGTGCTCGTCGTCGCTGGTCGCCCTGCACCTGGCCGTCCAGGCGCTGCGCAACGGCGAGTGCGACATGGCCCTCGCGGGCGGAGCCACCGTCATGGCCACCCCCGCCGCCTTCACCGACTTCCAGCGCCAGGGCGGTCTGTCGACCGACGGGCGCTGCAAGTCGTTCTCCGAGGACGCGGACGGCACGGGCTGGGGCGAAGGCGTCGGCGTGCTGCTGGTGGAGCGTCTGTCGGACGCGCGCCGCAACGGTCACCGGGTGCTGGCGGTGGTGCGAGGTTCGGCCGTCAACCAGGACGGCGCCAGCAACGGGCTGACCGCGCCGAACGCGCCCGCGCAGGAACGTGTCATCCGCGCCGCCCTCGCCGGAGCCGGTCTGACCGGCGCCGACGTCGACGTGGTGGAGGCGCACGGCACGGGCACGACGCTGGGCGACCCGATCGAGGCGCAGGCGCTGCTGGCGACCTACGGCCAGGAGCGCCCCGAGGGCGGACGGCCGCTGTGGCTCGGCTCGCTGAAGTCCAACATCGGGCACACACAGGCCGCCGCGGGCGTCGGTGGCGTGATCAAGATGGTCATGGCGATGCACCACGGGGTTCTGCCCCGGACCCTGCACGCGGAACGGCCGTCGTCGAAGGTCGACTGGGCCGCCGGCGGCGTGGAGCTGCTGACGGAGGCGCGGGAGTGGCCGGAGGCGGGTGACCGGCCGCGTCGTGCGGGTGTGTCGTCGTTCGGTGTGAGCGGGACGAACGCGCACGTCATCCTGGAGTCCGTCGAGGAGGAGCCGGAGCCCACCCACGAGGCGGGGGCCGTGCTTCCGGTGGTGCCGTGGGTGCTGTCGGCGAAGTCGCCGGAGGCGCTGGCCGGTCAGGCGCGGCGTCTGTTGTCGCGGGTGCGTGAGGACGAGGAGACGTCGACCGGCGACAACGGCTGGTCCCTGGTCTCCACCCGCTCGCACTTCGAGCACCGGGCCGCCGTGGTGGCGGCGGGCCGGGAGGACTTCGTCCGGGGGCTGGAAATCCTGGTCTCCGGCGGCACCGCGCCCGGTGTGGTCCGGGGCACGGCCGTGAGTGGGCGTTCGGCGTTCCTCTTCTCCGGCCAGGGCTCGCAGCGGGCCGGGATGGGACGCGAGCTGTACGACGCGTTCCCGGTGTTCGCCGAGGCGTTCGACGCCGTCTGCGCGGAACTCGACAGGCACCTGGACCGGCCGGTCAAGGACCTGGTCTTCGACCCGGAGTCGGACCTGCTGGACAGGACCGTCTACACGCAGGCCGGTCTGTTCGCGGTCGAGGTGGCCCTGTTCCGGCTGGTCGAGCACTGGGGCGTCACCCCCGACTACCTTCTCGGCCACTCGATCGGTGAACTCGCCGCCGCGCACGTTGCCGGTGTCTGGTCCCTCGAGGACGCTGCCGCTCTGGTGGCCGCACGCGGTCGGCTGATGCAGGCGCTGCCGGAGGGCGGGGCGATGGTCGCCGTCCAGGCGACCGAGGACGAGATCCTGCCCCTGCTCACCGACAACGTGTCCATCGCCGCCCTGAACGGCCCGAACTCCGTCGTCATCTCCGGCGACGAGGACGAGGTGCTGGCCATCGCGGGCCGTTTCGAGAAGTCGAAGCGGCTGCGCGTCAGTCACGCGTTCCACTCGCCGCGCATGGAACCCATGCTCGAGGAGTTCCGCGCCCTCCTGCGGGCGGCCACCTTCCACGCGCCCCGCATTCCGATCGTCTCCAACCTGAGCGGCACCACCGCGGGTGAGGAGTTGCTGACCGCCGACTACTGGGTGAACCACGTCCGCCAGGCGGTCCGGTTCGCGGACGGCATCCGCCACCTGGACGCCCAGGGCGTGACCACCTACCTGGAGCTGGGCCCGGGCGGGGTTCTGTCCGCCATGGCCCAGGAAAGCGTGGCCGATGCCGCGTTCGTGCCGGCCCTGCGGAAGAACCGCCCCGAGACCGACGCCGTCGTCACCGCCCTCGCCGAACTCCACACCCACGGCACCACCGTCGACTGGACCGCCTACTACACCGGCACCAACCCCCGACGCGTCGACCTCCCCACCTACGCCTTCCAGCGTGAACGCTATTGGCTCAACGCCGCTCAGGCGGCGCGCCTCGTCGCGGAGGCGGCCGAGGGAGACGACGCCTTCTGGGAGGCCGTCGGAGAAGGTGATCTCGAGTCGCTCGCCCGGGCCTTGGACGTCGGTCTCGACGACCCGTTCACCGCCGTCGTGCCGGCCCTGTCGGACTGGAGACGTCGGCGCAGAGCGGCGGACGCTCTGGACTCCTGGCGGTACCGGACCACCTGGCAGCGTCTGTCGGGCTCTACCGGCCCGACGTCCGCGCTGCCCGGCACCACCCTCGTCGTTGTCACCGACCGCACCGAATCGCCCCTGACGGACGCGTGCCTCGCCGCGCTGGGTGACGGCGCCGCGGTTCTCCGCGTTCCCGCCGACGCCTCCCGGGCCACGATCGCCGACCGGCTGGCAGAGGCGACCGGAGAGCTGCCGACCGCCGTCGGACGCGTCCTCTCCCTGCTCCCGCTCGACGAACGCGAGCACCCCGGAGTACCGGATCTCCCCGCCGGTTACGCGGCCTCGGTCGCTCTTGCTCAGGCCATGGACGACGTCCGGCTCGACGCACCGCTGTGGACCGCCACCTGCGGAGCGGTCGCCGTCTGGCCGTACGAACCCGTCGTCGGGGCCTCACAGGCACTGTGCTGGGGCCTGGGCGAAGTCGTCGCCACCGAGTACCCGCAGCGCTGGGGCGGCCTCATCGACCTGCCGGAGGACCTTGACGAGCGCGGCCACGAGCGGCTGCGCCAGGTGCTCGCGGGCAACGAGGACGAGGATCACCTCGCGATCCGGTCGGCCGGAACGTTCGCCCGACGCCTCGTCCGGGCGCCGTCGTCGGCACAGAAGCGGAACCGGGCCACGGACACGAACCTCGCTACGGACACCGGCCGGGCCACGGACTGGAACCCGGACGGAACCGTCCTCGTCACCGGCGGCACGGGTGCGCTCGGCGCCCACGTCGCCCGCCGCCTCGCGAGCCGTGGCGTGCGCCGGCTCGTCCTCACCAGCCGTCGTGGGCTCGACGCACCCGGTGCGGCGGACCTCGCCGCCGAGCTCGAGGGCCTGGGCTGCCGGGTGCGGGTCGAGGCGTGCCCGGTGGAGGACCGGGACGCCCTGGCCGCGGTCATCTCCTCGATCCCCGAGGAGTCTGCGCTGACGGCCGTCGTGCACACCGCGGCCGCCCTCGACGACGCTCTCATCGACGCCCTGACGCCCGAACGCCTCGCGCACGCGCTGCGTGCCAAGGTCGACGGAGCGCGCAACCTGCACGACCTCACCGTCGGGCTGAACCTGTCCGCGTTCGTGCTCTTCTCCTCCCTCAGCGGTGTCGTCGGGGCTCCGGGGCAGGGGAACTACGCTCCCGGCAACGCCTTCCTCGACGCGCTCGCCCAAGCCCGGCGGGCCGCGGGTCTGCCCGCCACGTCCGTCGCCTGGGGCCGTTGGGGCGGGGCGGGGCTCGCCCAGGGCAGCGCGGAGGAGCGCTTCGACCGGGTCGGCGCCCACGCCATGGACCCCGAGCAGGCGCTCGCCGGGCTGGAGCAGGCACTCGAGGACGACGAGACCTGCCTCGTGGTGGCCGACGTCGACTGGCGACGCATGGTCGCCCACACCGCGACGCGCCGCCCGAGCCCGCTGATCCGTGAACTCCCGGACTTCCGCGACGACGAGCGTGCCGCGTCGGCCGACGCCCCCGCCGACGGCGGCAAGGGCCGCTTCTCCTCGCAGGTCGACGGGCTCCTCGCGCTGCCGGCGGCCGAGCGGGCGCGTGCCGTGCTCGATCTGGTGCTGGCCGAGACGGCCACCGTGCTCGGCCACAGCGACACCAGCAGGATTCCCAAGGACCGGACGTTCCAGGACCTCGGCTTCAACTCGATGAGCGCCGTGGACCTGCGGAACCACCTGGGCGCAGCCACCGGGCTCTCCATGCCCGCCACCCTCGTCTTCGACTACCCGACGCCCACCGCGCTCGCAGCACACCTGGTCGCCCATCTCGACGGCATCGGGACGCCCTCGCAGGACGCGGGCCCCGTGACCGTTGGGCACGCTGCCTCCGCCACCGCCGACGACCCGGTCGTGGTGGTCGGGATGAGCTGCCGGTTCCCCGGGGGCGTGACGTCGCCCGAGGAGCTGTGGCAGATGCTGGTGGCCGGGCGTGACGGCCTCAGCGGCTTCCCCGCCGACCGTGGCTGGGACGTCGCCGCCCTGTACGACCCGACACGCGGCACACCGAACACGTCCTACGTCGGCCACGGTTGCTTCCTGCACGACGCCCCCGCGTTCGATCCCGCGTTCTTCGGCATCTCGCCGCGTGAGGCACTCGCCATGGACCCCCAGCAGCGGCTGCTGCTGGAGACGTCCTGGGAGGCCTTCGAACGCGCGGGAGTCGACCCGCTGTCCCTCCGCGGCAGCCGTACCGGGGTGTTCGCGGGCACCAACGGACAGGATTACGCGAACGTCGTCCAGGCGGCCGAGGACTCCACCGCGGGGCACGGCGCCATCGGAAGCCTGGCCAGCGTGCTTTCCGGTCGGCTGTCCTACGCCTTCGGGCTGGAGGGCCCGGCGGTGACGGTGGACACGGCGTGCTCGTCGTCGCTGGTCGCCCTGCACCTGGCGGCGCAGGCGCTGCGCTCCGGCGAGTGCGACCTGGCCGTGGTGGGTGGCGTCACGGTGATGGCGACACCGGCCGGCTTCGTGGAGTTCTCCCGTCAGGGCGGCCTTGCCCCGGACGGCCGGGTGAAGGCCTTCTCGGACGACGCGGACGGCACCGGCTGGGGCGAGGGTGTCGGCGTGCTGCTGGTGGAGCTGCTGTCCGACGCCCGCCGCAACGGGCATCAGGTGCTGGCGGTGGTGCGGGGCTCGGCCGTCAACCAGGACGGCGCCAGCAACGGCCTCACCGCACCCAACGGGCCGTCGCAGCAGCGCGTCATCCGCGCGGCGCTCGCCGGGGCGGGTCTGACCGGCGCCGACGTGGACGCCGTCGACGCGCACGGCACGGGCACGAAGTTGGGCGACCCGATCGAGGCGCAGGCGCTGCTGGCCACGTACGGTCAGGAACGCCCGGAGGACGGCCGGCCGCTGTGGCTGGGTTCGATCAAGTCCAACATCGGGCACACGCAGGCGGCCGCGGGCGTCGCGAGTGTGATCAAGATGGTCATGGCGATGCGCCACGGTGTGCTGCCGGGGACCTTGCACGTCGGTGAGCCGTCGTCGAAGGTGGACTGGTCGGCGGGTGCGGTGGAGCTGCTGACGGAGGCGCGGGAGTGGCCGGAGACCGGTGAGCGTCCGCGCCGTGCGGGTGTGTCGTCGTTCGGCATCAGCGGGACCAACGCGCACGTCATCCTGGAGTCCGCCGAGGAGGAGCCGGAGCCCATCCGCGAGGTGGGGGCCGTGCTGCCTGTGGTGCCGTGGGCCTTGTCGGGCAGGACCCCGGAGGCGCTGGCCGCACAGGCCGGTCGCCTGCTCGAGGCGGTGAGCGCCGCCGAACTCTCCACGTCCGACGTGGGCCTGACCCTCGCGCTGCATCGCGCTCACCTGGAGCACCGTGCGGTGGTCTTCGGCGAGGACAGCGAGGAACTGCTGCGCGCGGTGGCCGAGGGGCGTTCGGCCGCGGGTGTCGTGTCGGGTGTGGCCGGGGGCGGGCGTTCGGCGTTCCTGTTCTCGGGCCAGGGTTCGCAGCGGGCCGGGATGGGACGCGAGCTGTACGAGGCGTTCCCGGTGTTCGCCGACGCGTTCGACGCCGTCTGCGCGGAGCTCGACAAGCACCTGGACCGGCCGGTCAAGGACCTGGTCTTCGACATCGAGTCCGACTTGCTGGACCGGACCGTCTACACGCAGGCGGGTCTGTTCGCGGTCGAGGTGGCGCTGTTCCGGCTGATGGAGCGTTGGGGCGTGACGCCCGACTATCTGCTGGGCCACTCCATCGGCGAACTCGCCGCCGCACACGTCGCGGGCGTCTGGTCCCTCGAGGACGCTGCTGCACTCGTGGCCGCACGCGGCCGGCTGATGCAGGCCCTGCCCGAGGGCGGGGCGATGGTCGCCGTGCAGGCGACCGAGGACGATGTCCTCCCGCTGCTGACGGACAACGTGTCCATCGCCGCCCTCAACGGGCCGGCCTCGGTCGTCATCTCCGGCGACGAGGACGAGGTGCTGGCGATCGCTGGCCGGTTCGAGAAGTCGAAGAAGCTCCGCGTCAGTCACGCCTTCCACTCCCCGCGCATGGAGCCGATGCTCGAGGAGTTCCGGCAGGTCGTGCAGGCCGCCACCTTCCACGCCCCGCGGATCCCGATCGTCTCCAACCTGAGCGGCACCGTCGCCGGGGAGGAGTTGCTGACCGCGGACTACTGGGTGGACCACGTCCGCCAGGCGGTCCGGTTCGCGGACGGTATCGGTCACCTGGACGCCCAGGGCGTGAGCACCTATCTGGAGCTGGGCCCGGGCGGGGTTCTGTCCGCCATGGCCCAGGCGTCGGTGGCCGACGCCGCCGTGTTCGTGCCGGCGTTGCGGAAGAACCGGTCGGAGACCGACGCGGTGGTGGCCGCGTTGGCCGAGTTGCATGTCGGTGGCGTGGTCGTGGACTGGGCGGCTTACTTTGCGGGTGCCGACGCCCGTCGGGCCGATCTGCCCACGTACGCGTTCCAGCACGAACGGTTCTGGCCCGAGGCACCCCTGCGGGACACCCGCACCGGCGCGGATCCGGTCGACGAGGCGTTCTGGAACGCCGTGGACAGCGAGGACCTGTCCGCACTCGACGTCAGCGGCGACCTCAGCCTCAAGGACGCCCTGCCGGCCCTGTCGTCCTGGCGTGACCGGCAGCGGCAGCACTCCACCCTCGACCAGTGGCGCTACCACGTCACCTGGAAGCCCGTCCCCACCACCAACCCCACCCTCGAGGGTGTCTGGCTGCTGGCCGTGCCCGAAAACCTGGACACGACAATCACCGACTGGGCCACCGAGGGCCTGACAGCCACCGGCGCCGACATCGTGAGAATCGACACCGACACCGACCTCACCGCACACACCGACGCCACCGGTGTCCTCTCCCTCCTGGCGGTCGGCGACGACGATGACGTGTCGGACGCCGGTGTCGCTCCTGGTCTTGCCGCGACGCTCGAGCTGGTCCAGCGTCTGGGTGAGGCCGGTGTGCAGGCTCCGTTGTGGTCCCTGACCCAGGGCGCCGTCACCACCGGCGATGCGGACCCGATCCGCAACACCGCCCAGGCCCAGGTCTGGGGCTTCGGCCGGGTCGCCGCACTGGAGGAACCCACCCGGTGGGGCGGACTCATCGACCTCCCCGAGGTCCTGGACGGGCAGGCGTGGCAGCACACCGCCGCCGTCCTCGCCGGAAGTGCCGGTGAGGACCAGACCGCGATACGCCCCGGCGGTGTCCTCGCCCGCCGCGTCACGCGGGCGGCCCCCGCTCCCGCGGGCGGGGTGTGGAAGGTGCGGGGCACGGTCCTGATCACCGGCGGCACCGGCGGCCTGGGCGCCCGGGTCGCCTGCTGGGCCGCCGAGAACGGAGCCGAGCGCGTCGTCCTGACCAGCCGTCGCGGCCCCGACGCGCCCGGCGCGGCGGAACTGTGCACACGGATCGAGGAACTGGGCGCCACGGCCACCGTCGTGGCCTGCGACGCCACCGACCGCGACGCCCTCACCGCCCTCGCCGACACCCTCCGCGCCGACGGCACCCCGGTGCGCGCGGTGGTACATGCGGCGGGCGTCGGGCAGATCACGCCGCTGAAGGAGATCGGTGCGGCGGAGCTGGCGGACGTGCTGCACGCGAAGGTGACCGGCGCCGCCAACCTGCACGCCGTCTTCGCCGACGCCGATGCCGACCTCGACGCGTTCGTCCTGTTCTCCTCCATCGCCGCCACCTGGGGCAGCGGCGGCCAGGCCGCGTACGCCGCCGCCAACACCTACCTCGACGCCCTCGCCCAACACCGCCACGCCCACAACCTGCCCGCCACCTCCATCGCCTGGGGCCCCTGGGCCGGTGGAGGGCTGGTGACCAGTGAGGGTGAGCAGCGGCTGGGCCGGCAGGGGCTTCCGGTGATGGATCCGGAACACGCCCTGGCCGCGCTCGGCATGGCGGTCGCGGCAAAGCAGCCGTCCGTGGCGGTGGCGGACGTGGACTGGGCGCGGTTCGTCCAGCCCTTCACCGCCCTCCGCCCCAGCCCACTCCTCGCCGATCTCCCCGAAGCGGCCATCAGCCAGGACGCGACGGACAGCGCCTCTCCCGAGCGGTCCTCGGCCCGTTCGGCCTTGAAGGAGCGTCTGCGGGGGCTCGAGGAGCAGGAGATCCTGGCGGCGTTGCGCGAGGTGGTCCGCGAACACGCCGCAGCCGTGCTGGGGCATCGCGACGTTTCCGCCGTTGCCCCCACGACGGCGTTCCGCGACCTCGGGTTCGACTCGCTGATGGCAGTCGAGCTCCGCAACCGCCTTGCCGAGGAGACCGGGCTGCAGCTGCCCGCAACCTTGGTGTTCGACTACCCGGACACGCAGGCCCTGGCCGCTCACCTCGCCGAACACCTCATGGACGATTCGGTCCGGACCATCGCCGTGCCCGATGTCCGGACGATGCCCGTTGACGATGATCCGATCGCGATCGTCGGTATGGGGTGCCGGTTGCCGGGTGGGGTGGCATCGCCCGAGGACTTGTGGCAGATGGTCAGTTCCGGGCTGGAGGGCATCACCGGGTTCCCCGTGGACCGTGGCTGGGAGGGCGTCTCTCTCGCGGATCTGGACACCGGGGCCGGTGGGTTCGCGCGGGTCGGAGGGTTCCTGCACGACGCCGGTTCCTTCGACCCCGAGTTCTTCGGCATCTCGCCCCGCGAGGCCCTGGCCATGGATCCGCAGCAGCGGCTGGCCTTGGAGACGGCCTGGGCGACGGTCGAGGGAGCGGGGATAGCTCCCACCAGCCTGCGGGGCAGCCGAACCGGTGTCTTCGTCGGCGGTTGCAGCCAGGGTTATGGAAGTGGGGCACTGGCGCAGGGCGAGAAGGGTGTCAGCGGTCAGCTCCTGACCGGCACGGCGACCAGTGTGCTTTCCGGTCGGCTGTCCTACGCCTTCGGGCTGGAAGGGCCGGCGGTGACGGTGGACACGGCATGCTCGTCGTCGCTGGTCGCCCTGCACCTGGCCGCGCAGGCACTGCGTAGCGGCGAGTGCGACATGGCCCTGGCGGGCGGTGTCACGGTGATGGCGACGCCCGCAGGTTTCGTGGAGTTCTCCCGCCAAGGTGGTCTGGCCGCGGACGGCCGGTGCAAGTCGTTCTCCGACGACGCGGACGGCACCGGCTGGGGCGAGGGCGTCGGCATGATCCTCGTGGAGCGGCTCTCGGACGCGCGCCGCAACGGGCATCAGGTGCTGGCGGTGGTGCGGGGCTCGGCGGTCAACCAGGACGGCGCCAGCAACGGCCTCACCGCCCCCAACGGGCCGTCGCAGCAGCGTGTCATCCGCGCGGCGCTCGCCGGGGCGGGTCTGACCGGTGCCGACGTGGACGCCGTCGAGGCCCACGGCACCGGCACGAAGCTGGGTGACCCGATCGAGGCGCAGGCGCTGCTCGCCACCTACGGCCAGGACCGTCCCGAGGACGGTCGGCCGCTGTGGCTCGGCTCACTGAAGTCCAACGTCGGGCACACGCAGGCCGCGGCGGGCGTCGCCGGGATCATCAAGATGGTCATGGCCATGCGCCACGGCGTCCTGCCGCCCACCCTCCACGCCGCGCAGGCGTCGTCGAAGGTGGACTGGTCGGCGGGTGCGGTGGAGTTGCTGACGGAGGCTCGGGAGTGGCCGGAGGCGGGTGAGCGTCCGCGGCGTGCGGGTGTGTCGTCGTTCGGTATCAGCGGTACGAACGCGCACATCATCCTGGAGTCCGCCGAGGAGGAGCCGGAGCCCGTCCGTGAGGCGGGGTCCGTGCTTCCGGCGGTGCCGTGGGTGTTGTCCGCGAAGTCGCCGGAGGCGCTGGCGGGCCAGGCGGAGCGTCTGCTGCCGCTGGCCGCGGGCGGTGTCTCGCCGGTGGACGTGGGCTGGTCCCTGGTGTCCGCACGCACCCTGTTCGACCACCGTGCGGTGGTCTTCGGCGAGGACCGCGAGGAACTTCTGCGCGCGGTGGCCGAGGGGCGTTCGGCAACGGGTGTCGTGTCGGGTGTGGCCGGGGGCGGGCGTTCGGCGTTCCTGTTCTCGGGCCAGGGTTCGCAGCGGGCGGGGATGGGCCGGGAGCTGTACGCGGCGTTCCCGGTGTTCGCGGACGCGTTCGACGCGGTCTGCGCGGAGCTGGACAAGCATCTGGACCGGCCGGTTAAGGAGCTGGTCTTCGACGCGGAGTCGGACCTCCTCGACAGGACCGTCTACACGCAGGCTGGTCTGTTCGCGGTCGAGGTGGCTCTGTTCCGGCTGGTGGAGCACTGGGGTGTCACCCCCGACTACCTCCTCGGCCACTCGATCGGTGAGCTGGCTGCCGCGCACGTCGCGGGCGTCTGGTCGCTGGAGAACGCGGCCGCGCTCGTCGCCGCCCGCGGTCGGCTGATGCAGGCCCTGCCCGAGGGTGGGGCGATGGTCGCCGTCCAGGCGACCGAGGACGACGTCCTGCCCCTGCTCACCGACAACGTCTCCATCGCCGCCCTGAACGGTCCCACCTCGGTCGTGATCTCCGGTGACGAGGACGAGGTACTGGCCATCGCGGGCCGTTTCGAGAAGTCGAAGCGGCTGCGGGTCAGCCACGCGTTCCACTCGCCGCGCATGGAACCCATGCTCGACGAGTTCCGCACCCTCCTCCAGTCGGCCACCTTCCACGCCCCCCGCATCCCGATCGTCTCCAACCTCACCGGCTCTGTCGCGGGTGAGGAACTGCTGACCGCGGACTACTGGGTGGACCACGTCCGCCAGGCGGTCCGGTTCGCCGACGGCATCCGCCACCTGGACACCCAGGGCGTGACCACCTACCTCGAACTCGGCCCCGGCGGCGTCCTCTCCGCCATGGCCCAGGAAACGGCGGTGGATGCCGCGTTCGTGCCGGCCCTGCGCAAGAACCGTTCCGAGACCGACGCCGTCGTCACCGCCCTCGCCGAACTGCACGTGAACGGCACCGCCGTCGACTGGACGGCCTACTACGCCGGCACCAACGCCCAGCAGATCGACCTCCCCACCTACGCCTTCCAGCACCAGCAGTTCTGGCTGAAGGAGAAGCCGGCCGTTCGCTCGCCGCTCGCTTCGTCGGCCATGGACGAAGTGTTCTGGGAGGCAGTGCAGCGTGAGGATCTGTCCGCGATGGACCTCAGTGGTGACGTGCCGCTGAAGGACGCCCTTCCTGTGCTCGCGTCCTGGCGCGACCGGCAGCGGCGGCGGTGGACCGTTGACGGCTGGCGCTATCACGTCACCTGGAAGCCCGTCGCCGCCGCGGAGTCCGCCGCTCTCGAGGGCCGGTGGCTGCTGGTCGTGCCGGAGACGCTGGACGAGTTCACCGTCGAGTGGGCCGCCTACGGGCTGAGGAGCTCGGGCGCGGAGGTCGTGCGGATCGGTGCCGACACCGACCTGACCGTTCACCAGGACGCGGCCGGTGTCCTTTCCCTGCTGGCGGTCGACGACGAGGACGTGTCGCAGACGGGTGTCGCTCCTGGTCTCGCGGCGACGCTCGAGCTGGTCCAGCGCCTGGGTGAGGCCGGTGTGCAGGCTCCGTTGTGGTCCCTGACCCAGGGCGCCGTCACCACCAGCGACTCGGACCCGGTGCGCAGTGCCGCGCAGGCGCAGGTCTGGGGCTTCGGCCGGGTCGTCGCGCTGGAGGAGCCGAAGCGGTGGGGCGGACTCGTCGATCTGCCGGATGTGCTGGACGGGCAGGCGTGGGAGCGTACTGCCGCCGTCCTCGCCGGTGGTGACGGTGAGGACCAGGCGGCGGTGCGTCCGGCCGGTGTCCTCGCCCGCCGCGTCACGCGGGCGACCGCCTCCGACGCGGGCAAGGCGTGGAAGGTGCGGGGCACGGTCCTGATCACCGGTGGGACCGGTGGTCTGGGCGCTCGGGTCGCCTGCTGGGCGGCCGAGAACGGTGCCGAGCGGGTTGTCCTGACCAGCCGTCGCGGGCCTGACGCGCCCGGCGCGGCGGAACTGTGCACGCGGATCGAGGAGCTGGGCGCGACGGCCACCGTCGTGGCCTGCGACGCCACCGACCGCGACGCCCTCACCGCCCTCGCCGACACCCTCCGCGCCGACGGCACCCCGGTGCGCGCGGTGGTGCACGCGGCGGGGGCCGGGCAGATCACGCCGCTGAAGGAGATCGGTGCGGCGGAGCTGGCGGACGTGCTGCACGCGAAGGTGACCGGCGCCGCCAACCTGCACGCGGTCTTCGCTGACACCGACACCGACACCGACCTCGACGCCTTCGTCCTGTTCTCCTCCATCGCCGCCACCTGGGGCAGTGGTGGCCAGGCCGCGTACGCCGCGGCCAACACCTACCTCGACGCCCTCGCCCAGCAGCGCCGCGCCCGCGGCCTGACGGCCACCTCCATCGCCTGGGGCCCCTGGGCCGGCGGGGGACTGGTCACCACGGAGAGCGAGGAGCGGCTGGGGCGGCGAGGGCTTCCGGTGATGAAGCCGGAGCACGCGCTGGCCGCGCTGGAGATGGCTGTGGCGGCGGAGGAGACGTCCGTGGCGGTGGCGGACGTGGACTGGGCGCGGTTCGTCCAGCCCTTCACCGCCCTCCGCCCCAGCCCACTCCTCGCCGACCTGCCCGAAGCGGCGGCCGTCGCCGGTGACGAGGCCGACGCCCGGCAAGCCGCCGGATCCCCGGCCGCCCAGGGAGCGGACCCCGCCGCCGAACTGCGTGACCGTCTCGCCGCGGCCGGTTCCGGCAACGCCGGCGGGGGCGCCGAGGCGAGGGAGGAGATCCTCCTGGCGCTCGTGCGGGAGGAGGCGGCGCGGGTGCTCGGCATCGACGACCCCACGCGGATCAAGGCGCGGAACGGGTTCGTCGCGGCGGGCTTCGACTCCCTGATGGCGGTCGAACTCCGCAACGGGCTGGGCCGCCGGACCGGGCTCCGGCTCCCGGCGACCCTGGTGTTCGACTTCCCGACCCCCGACGACCTCGTACGGCACCTCGCCGAGCAGTTCGCGCCCGAGGACGACGGAGACACGGCCGGCGAGGCCGGCGCACTGGCGGAGATCGACAGGCTGGAGCGTCTCCTCGGTTCCCTGGCCCCGGAGGGCGGCGGCGGAGGCGACGAGGTCGCCAGGCGCCTGGAGGCCCTGCTCACCCGGTGGAACGGCGTCACCGCCGCACACCGGCCGGAGGCGGAGCCGGACGTCGACGACCTGCTCGACGTGGCGACGCCCGACGAGATGTTCGAGCTCATCCAGCGTGAATTCGGAAAAGCCTGACCGACGGCCCGAGAGGAACGCGGCGTCGCCCGGTTCGCGCGCCCGCCGATTCCCGGCCGATTCCCACCTACCGACGGAGAGTGAAAGTGTCAGAGACAGCAGAAGCAACGGGGGCACCGGGGACGGTGGGGAGCGCCGGCGACGAGGTCGTGGTGGTCCAGGACCTCGTCAAGCGGTACCACCCCGCGATGCCGCCGGCGGTCGACGGGCTGAGCTTCACCGTCACGCGCGGTGAGGTGTTCGGCCTCCTCGGCCCCAACGGCGCCGGCAAGACCACCACGATCCGCATGCTCACCACCATGGCCAGGGCCACGTCCGGCCAGGCGTTCCTGGACGGCATCGACGTCCTGGGGCAGCCCGACCGGGTGCGCGCCGTGCTCGCCGTGGTGCCGCAGCACAACAACCTGGACCGGTCGCTGACGGTCCGGCAGAACCTCCTCTTTCACGCCGCCTACCACGGCATCTCCCGGTCCGAGCGCCGTCGCCGGGCCGACGAGCTGCTGGAGCGCGTGCAGCTCGCCGACCGGGCGGACTCGCTCGTGGACGAGATGTCCGGGGGCCAGGCGCAGCGCGTCATGATCGCCCGGGCGCTCATGCACGACCCGAGCGTGATGTTCCTGGACGAGCCGGCCACGGGTCTGGATCCGCAGGCCCGGCTGTTCGTGCACGACCTGGTCGCGGAGCTGGGCCGTCAGGGCGTGACCGTGGTGATCACCACGCACGACATGGAGGAGGCCGCCAAGCTGTGCGACCGGATCGGCATCGTCGACCACGGCAAGCTGCTGACCCTGGGCACGCCCGAGGAACTGATCCACAGCCTCCCGGGCGGCACGACGATCACCCTCAAGCTGAACCTCCTGGACGACTCCGACTCCCCGCGCGACGTGACCGAGGCGCTGACCGGTGCCCCCTGGGTGGCGGCCGCGGAGTACGTGCCGGGAACGCCCGCCGCGGCACCGCCCTTCCCGGGCATGCCGGCCCCCGAACCGGAGGAGGACCGGTACGTGCTCAGCGTCGAGTCCGGCGCCGGCGACGTGCTGCCCGCCGTCTTCAAGGTGCTGGGCGAGCTGCACTGCGAGGTCAAGGACCTCGCGGTACGGGAGGCCAGCCTCGAAGACGTCTTCATCCACCTCACTGGCAAGGGACTTCGGTGACTCTCACGACTACCACGACGACCACGTCCGCCGACGAAGCGGTGGCGGAGCGCGCCCGCCCGGCGGCTTCGCTCGCCCGCACGCCCACCGGGCCGCGGAAGGTCTCGCAGCGCCGCATCTTCACCTCCATCCTCTGGCGGGACGTGCTGGTCACGGTCCGTCAGCCGTGGCTGTTCCTCGCGGAGGCGCTGCTCCAGCCCCTGTTCATCCTGTTCGTCTTCGGCAAGGTCCTCGCCGACATGAACTACGTCGACGAGAGCTATGTGCCGCTGCTGTTGCCGGGCATCGTCGGCCTGACGGCCTTCATCAGCGCGCTGCAGGCCACCGCGCTGCCGCTGGTCATGGACTTCTCCTACTCCAAGGAGATCGAGGACCGGCTGATGGCCCCGGTCGGCGTCCGCCTGGTCGCCCTGGAGAAGATCCTGTTCGGCGGCATCCGCGGATTCGTCGCCGCCGCGCTCATGGTGCCGGTGGGGATCCTGATCCTCGGCGTGCCGTGGTGGCCGGCCTCGTCCCTGCCGGCGATCGTCGGCGTGCTCGTCCTCGGCTCGCTGCTGGGCGGGGCGCTCGGCCTGGTGCTCGGCACGATGGTTCCGGCCCGCCGGGTGGGTGTGGTCTTCGGCCTGGCGCTGACGCCGCTGATGTTCACCGCGGCAGCCCAGTACTCGCTGCTCAGCCTGCACGGTCTGCGCTGGTTCCAGGTGGCGGTCGGCATCAACCCCATCACCTACATCAACGAGGGCCTGCGGGACGTGCTGCTGGGGAAGGTCGAGTCGGTCCCGTACGGCATCGACATGGCGGTGCTGGCCGTCGCCACCGTGGTGGCCGCCGTCGTCGGGATCCGGGGCTTCACCCGCCGGGCCCTGGACTGACGGCCCGGCAGACGCAAGAGCGGACGGAAGAAGGGCGGTGGGGCATCCGGATACGGATGCCCCACCGCCCTTCTTCTGTTCCCCCGGTCGGCCTGTCTCCGGGGGCAAGCGGGTCATTCCAGCAGGTCACGCCCTGCGGCCGGATCGCCGGTAGGCGTAGGCCGCGTAGGCGCCGAAGACCAGCAGCCAGGCCGCCAGGCCCACGATGGTGACCGCGCCGGGCGCGTTGCCGTCGACGGTGTCCCAGCCCAGCCGGCCGAGCAGGTGGCCGGGGGTCCACTCGGCCACCGAGGCCAGCCAGCCGGGGAACTCCGACAGCGGGAACCACAGACCGCCGATCAGGGCCAGGGTCAGGTTGCAGATGATGTTGGTGACGTTGGTCGTCTGCGCCGACAGCTGGTAGCCGTTGGCGATGCCCAGCATGGTGAACGGCAGCGAACCCACCCACAGCAGCAGCGTCAGGGCGAGCCACTGCCAGGCGTCCAGCCGGACCCCGTTGCCGATCATGGCGGTGAGGAACACGACGACGATGGCGGGCAGGACCATCAGGGAACCCGTCACCGCACGGCCGAGCACGACCTGGGCGGGCGAGAGCGGAGTGATGCGCAGCTGGCGCAGCCAGCCCACCGCCTTGTCCTCGGCGACGGCGGTGCCGGTCGTCAGGCCGGCGCTGAGGGCGCCGTAGGCGGCCAGCCCCACCATCGCGCTGACGGCCCAGTCGGAGGATCCGGCCGAGGCCTTGTCGCCGACGTTGGTGAACATGATGTACATCAGCACCGGGGTGCCGATGCCGAAGATGACGAAGCCGACGTCACGGAGCGTGCGGCGCAGCTCGAAATTGACGTAACGCGACACCAGCACGACGTTGCCGGCCATCACATACCTGCCTTCTGGGTGGTCACGGGGGCGTCCGCGGAGGAGGACGCGGCGGAAGAGGCGGTGGAGGAGGCGGTGGCGGTGTGCGAGGTGAGGCTGAGGAACGCGTCCTCCAGACCGGCCGCGGCGATCTCCAGGCCACGGGGTGCCACCAGCCGCGGCAGCGCGCCCACGGTCGCGTCCGAGTCCGAGGTGCGCAGGCGCACCCGTCCGCCGGCCACCTCGACGGAGACGACGCCGGGAAGGTCCTCCAGACCCGAGGGCAGCGGACCCGACGGGAGGTCGAAGGAGACGACACCCACCCCTACCGTCCGCTTGATCTCCGCGCTGCTTCCGTCGGCGATCAGTCGGCCCCGGTCGATGACGACGATCCGGTCGGAGTTCTGGTCGGCCTCCTCCAGGTGGTGCGTGGAGAACAGCACGGTCTTGCCGCGGTCGGTGAAGGTGCGCATGGACGCCCAGAAGGCCCGCCGGGCCTGGACGTCGAGCGCGGCCGTCGGCTCGTCGAGGACCAGGAGGTCCGGGTCCCCGGCCATCGCGACGGCGAAGCTGACCCGCTGGGCCTGGCCGCCGGAAAGCTTGTCCGCACGACGCCCGGCCAGCTCCGTCAGACCCGCCAGCTCCAGCACCTCGTCCACCGGCAGCGGCGCCGGGTAGGTGCCGGCCACGAACGACACCAGTTCGCGCACCGTCGCCCGGGAGACCGGCTTGAAGTCCTGGAGCATCGCCCCGACCCGCCCGTCGCGGACCGCCTGGACCGGGGGGACGCCGCACAGCCGCACCGAACCGGCGGTCGGATCGTCCAGGCCGAGCAGCAGCCCGATGGACGTCGACTTGCCCGCGCCGTTGCGGCCCAGCAGGGCGACCCGTTCACCCCGTCCGATCGTGAGGTCGAGGCCGTCCACGGCGCGTACCGCGCCGAACTCCTTGACCGCGCCGGTAAATACGACCACCGGTGTCGTCGTGTGGATTGTCGTCATGCGCTCACTGTACGAGGAGTGTTCGGCGCGGGGTAGCAAGCTTTTCCGTTTCTCCAGGTGTGTGAATAACACTGCACGGAGGCCCTTCGCGCACGCTGTGCTTTCTCCGGTGGCCGGAAAGGAAACAGGGGTCTTCCCCGATAGCCACCCCTATTCACCCCTCACTCGGAGATCGTGCCGCCGCGTTCCGGAGGGATCCCCTCCCTTGCCGTAGCGTGGTTCGTTATTCAGGCGACGGGAAAGGAATCGATTCGGGTATGACTGCACACGGACACGGACGAGCGGTGGTGCTGGGCGGCGGTTTCACCGCGATGCTCACTTCGGCGATGCTGGCCCGGCACATCGACGAGGTGGTCGTCGTGGAACGCGACGAATACCCGGCCGGGGCACTACCACGCAAGGGAGTTCCCCAGGCGCGTCACTGTCACATCCTGTGGTCCGGCGGCGCACGCATCGCCGAGACCTATCTGCCCGGCATGACGAGGAAACTGCTGGACGCCGGAGCCCATCGCATCGGGATTCCCGACGGCCTGGTCTCCCTTACTCCCTTCGGGTGGCAGCACCGTTTCCCGTCGACCGAGTTCACCCTCGCCTCGAGCCGCGCGCTGCTGGACCAGGTGATGCGGGAGGAGACGCTGCGCCAGGACCGGATCACCGTGCTGGAGCGCACGGAGGTCCTGGGACTGGCCGGCGGAGCCGACCGGGTCACCGGAGTACAGATTCGCGATCGCGACTCGGGTGACGAGCGCCTGCTCGAGGCCGATCTGGTGGTCGACGCCACCGGCCGGGGCTCGGGCATGCGCCGCTGGCTGGAGCGGTTCGGCGTGCCGGCGCCCGAGGAGGAGTCCGTGGACACCGGCATGGTCTACGCGACCCGGGTGTTCCAGGCCCCGGAGGGGATGGAATCCGGGTTCCCCCTGGTCAGCGTGCTCGCCGACGCCAGACGGCCGGTTCCCGGGCGCGGCGCGGTCCTGATGCCGATCGAGGACGGGCGGTGGATCGTCACCCTCTCCGGCACCCGCGGCGGCGAGCCCCCGGCGGACGCCGATGAGTTCCTCGCCTACGCGCGCGACGGCGTCCGGCACCCGCTGATCGGCGACCTGATCGAGGGGCTGGAACCGCTGACCGCCGTGCAGCGCTCCCACTCCACCGTCAGCCGGCGCCTGCACTACGACCGGCTCGGCGTCTGGCCGGAGGGACTGGTGGTGATCGGAGACGCCACCACCGCCTTCAACCCCGTCTACGGACACGGGATGAGCGCCGCGGCCCGCAGCGTCAAGGGCCTGGAGGAGCAGCTGCGCGACCGGGGCCTCACCGCCGGACTCGGCCGTGCCGCCCAGCGCGCGGTCGCCCGGGCCGCCGACGACGCGTGGACGATGGCGACCTCCAACGACGTCGGCTACCCCGGCTGCCGGGTCTCCGGCACCGATCCGGCCCTCACCGGGTCGGCGGCCGACCGGCGCGACGCGGACATGATGGGCGCGCTGGCCACCCGCAACCGTGACGTCGCCAGGGCGGCGCTCGCGCTGATGACCCTGTCGGCGACCGTCACGGAGATCCAGAGCCCGCGGCTGTTCGCGGCGCTGCGCCGCGGCCCCGAGGTCCCGGTGCTCACCGCGCCCCCGCTGCTCCCGCACGAGTCGGCCCGCCTGCGGATTCCCGCCGCGGCCTGACCCCGCCCGCCGGCCCCTTCACGACCGCCACGGTCGTGAAGGGGCCGCGGCCGTCGTGGGGGGCGCGCCTCGTCGTCCGGGGGCGCCCCCTCGTCGTCCGGAGGGCGTGGCCGTCGTCGGGGGCGTGGCGGGGCCGGCCGGGCTCACGGTTCGGCGCGCATCAGCCCCGCGTCGCTCATCTCCTCGACCCAGATCTCCAGGTCGGTGCGCGCGTTGACCGGATCGGTGCGCCACAGGTCGGCGAGGATGTGGGCGGCCGCGTCCGGATTGCCGTCGTGAACGCGCAAAGCTATCCACATCGCCGTGGCCGTCGGGCCGCAGCGGTAGCGCGCACGGCCCCTCGCCGTGTCGGCGACGAGTTCCAGGCAGCCGTCGGACTTGACGGAGGCGACGCTCACCCCGGGCATCGGTCGGAACCGCACAGACACCTCCCGTGTCTTCCCATTCGAAGACACCGTCGTGAGCGTCTCGCCCTTCAGCCGCTCAAGGGAGTCTCAAGTTATTACGGAGCGGTCGTCGAATCCATACAATGCGCCGCACTCAGGGGTGGTCCCCGGGGAACCCCTAAGAAATCCCGGCGGGCGGGGCGGGAATAGGGGATTGTCGTGGAGGGCGGCCGCCGGTGGAACAGGGAGACGGCGGGGGAAGTCGCCCCGGAGGGCGATTGCCGGAATGGTCCGTGCCGGCCGGGGCGGGCCGGGAGGACCGGACGTACATTTCCGGCCGGGCCCGTGCGTCCGTGCGGAGGGCGCGGTCGGACGGTGTCACCGGAATGCCCCTTCCCGCATTCTCCTCCGGGACGCGGTTCCGGCCCCCCCGCGGCCTTCCGGGGCGCTCTCGTGGATTTCGGGGAGGGTGGGCCGGCGCGGAGTGCGGAATGCCGTGTTCCCGTCAAGGAGAACGGTGGACTCCACCCGCTTTCCAGCGGGACTCAAGCGGTTCTCGAGTTGTCCTCCAGAAAGCGCCGGGTGCCTCTCGTCGCCGCGGCCCGCACCAAGGACCTTCGCACATCCCCGGTGATCAGCGCGGCCAGTCGCTCCGGATCGTCCTGGAAGTAGAAATGACCGCCGTCGAAACGCCGCACCCCCACGAAATCCGTGGTCGAGTCCGCCCATTCCTCCAGCGGCCCGTCGGGGGCCAGCACGTCCTGCGTCCCGTGGAACACCGTCAGCGGAACCGGCAGCGGGGTCAGCCGGCGGGGCGGGCGCCAGTTGGCGACCAGGGTGACGTCGGCGCGGATCACGGGCGCGAAAACGCTCCACAGCTCCGGGTCGTCCAGGATGCGCGGCGGGGTGCCGCCCAGCCTGACGAGCCGGCGGCGCAGCTCCGCGTCGGTCAGTTCACCCGCCGCCACCGGCTCGCGGGTGGTGTACGGCGCCCCGCAGCCCGACAGGCCGAGCCACACCGGCCGCGGGCCACCGCGCTCGACGAGCCGCCGGGTCACCTCGAAGGCCACCAGCGAGCCCATGCTGTGCCCGAAGCAGGCGAACGGGACGTCAGGATCGCCGAACTCGGCGTCCAGCCGGTCGAGGAACCAGTCGACCAGGGTGTCGGCGTCGTCCAGCGGCGCCAGCCCGGCCAGCAGCCCGTGCCCCGGATAGTCCTGGGGCAGGAACCGCCAGTCGTCGGGGAAGAGCGAGGTCCACTCACGGAACAGCAGCTGTGACCCGCCGGCGTGCGGGAACAGGAACAGACGCAGAGCACTGGGGGACTTCACGGTTCTCCGTTCGAAGGTGTGGCGCGGTGTGGCGCGGTGTGGCGTCGTGCGGCGCGGTGCGGCGGGGTCACGTCTGCTGGGCGAGGAGCCGGGTGGGCAGGGCCCGCCGGCTGCTCACCCCGAGCTTGCGGTAGACACGGGTCAGGTGCTGCTCGACCGTGCTCACGGTGATGAACAGCTGCTGGCTGATCTCCCGGTTGCTGAAGCCCCGGGCCGCCAGCAGCGCCACCCGGCTCTCGGCGTCGCTGAGCAGCAGCGGCCCCGCCGGCTCGGCGCCACCCTCGTCCGCCGGCACCACCTCGTAGGCCACGCCGAGCGCCGGGAAGGGCTCGGGCCGGGCGGCGGCCCGCGGACCCGGGCCCGGCCCCGGACCCGGCAGGGGCACCGGGCGCGGCGTCGACCGGCACAGCTTCGCCTCCTGCGCCGCACGCCACGAGGCCGCCCGCGCCTGGTCGAGTTCGCCCACCCCGCGGCAGGCCACGCTCAGGTCGGTCAGGGCGCGGGACAGCTCCATGCGGTCGCCCGCCGCCTGCAGCGCGTCGACGGACTTGCGCAGCAGGCCGGGGCGCTGCGCCAGCTCACCGGCCGCGGCCGCCAGCCGCAGCGTCGCGCCCTGGGTACGCAGACTGACCTCCTGCGCGAGCCCCAACTGCTGCTTGAGCAGGTCGCGCGCCGCCGCGGTGCGTCCGAGCCGCAGGTTGGCCTCGGCCAGCCCGTTCCGCCAGGGCACGAGTTCGGCGACGTCGAACTCGCGCTCCCGGGTGATGCGGGCACACGCCTGGAAGTCCTTCACGGCGGCCAGCACCCTGTCCGTCGCCAGATGGTGCTGTCCGCGCGCGTACAGGCAGCAGGCCCCCCACACGGAGCCCTCCAGCAGCTCAGGGGTCAGCGCACGCAACGACGCCTCCGCCGAGCCGTGCTGCCCCAGCAGCGTCTGAGCCGATATCAGGACACTCAGCGGGTAGCCCCGCAGCACGCCCCACGACCGCGGCGGCAGCATGTCCAGCGCCCCCCGCGCGAGCCCCGCCGCACGCACCAGCTCGCCGCAGCGCAGCGCGAGGTCCGCCCGGACGCCGTCCAGCGCGGCCTGCCACACCACACCGCCGCGGCGGACGGCCTGCGCGCGCAGCGCGTCCGTCCGTTCCGCCGCCGCCTCCGGCCGGTCGCCGCGCATCAGCGTGAGCAGCGCCGCCAGCACCACCTCGAGCATCGTCTCGTCCAGCCGGCAGCTCTCCAGGACGTGCTCCGCGCTGGGCAGCGCGCTCTTCGCGCTCAGCCCGGCGCAGCCGTCCGCGATGGCGCGCACCGCGCGGATCCACGGATCCTCCGGGAGACGGTCCTTCGCCGGGGCCGCGTTCGCCGCCTGCCGCTCCGGGGAGGCCGACGTGCCCGTCCTGGCGCCGTAGAACCACTTGTGCGCCAGCAGGAGTTCCGCCTCCGCGTACAGATCGGCGCCGCGCCCGCCGTCCAGGCCGCGCCCGCCGTCGACGCCGTTCAGGCCGTTCAGGCCGTTCGGGCCGCTCAGGTCGTCCCCGCCGGAGGCGTAGGCGGCGCGGGCCCGGTCGGCGCCGGGGCGGTCACCCCGCCACAGGGCCTGCCGCAGCAGCGGGAGCACGTCACGTCCGGTGAGCGCGCCCCGCTCCAGGGCGCCGCGGTCGTCCTCCTGCCACCGCTCCGCCGCGGCCGGGTCGACCCGCCACACCGCCTGGGCCAGCGCGCGCCGCACCTCGTCCCGCTCACCCGGGTCCGCCGGCACCTCCAGCGCCAGCTCGAGACACCGCGTCACCATGCCCACGTCGTCACCCGCCGCGGCCTCCGACGCGGCGTCCCGCAGCACCCCGGCCGCCCAGGACGGCCACGCGGCAGGCCCGGCCCCGGCGCGGGCGTCCGGCGGGCAGCCCGGATCCCCGCCCACCGACACCCGCGCGGCCTCCAGAAGCTTCGCCGCCACCGTCCCCGGCGCCCCGCCCGCACGGTGCAGCAGCTCGGCCGCGGTCACCTGCATCCGTGCCCGCTCGCCCGCCGCGACGGCGCCCAGCACGGCGCTCTCCGCCGTCGGATGCCGGAAGGCGGCACCGTCCAGCACACCCGCCGCGGACAGCGTCGCCAGCACCCGCTCGACCGTTCCCACCGGCAGCGACACCAGACCCGCCACCAGCGAAGCGGAGGCCTCACGGCCCAGCACGGCCACCCCCTGGGCGACCTTCAGCAGCACCGGGTCCCAGCGGTACAGACAGTTCAGCACCGCCTGCGTGAAGGCCGGACCGGCCACCGGCGCCCCGTCCGTGAAACACGGCGGTTCGGCCGCACCGGGCGACCCCGCGCCCGGACCTCCCGGCCGGGCGGCCGCCAGGTCGTCCAGCAGCGCCGCCACCAGCAGCGGGTTCCCCCCGGTCAGCCGCACCACCTCGGCGACGTGCGCCCGGGAGGCCCGGTCGTCCGGCCGCGACGCCATCAGGCCCAGCACGGCGGCCTCGTCCATCGGCCGCAGCCGGATCCGGCGGTGCGGATACTGCGTGATCCCGGCGTGGAACGGCGTCATGTCGGGCTGCGCCCAGCTCCACTCCGACAGCACGATCATGACGTGCGCGGAGGCGATCCGCTGCCGCAGATGAAGGAGCAGCCGCAGCGTGAAGTCGTCCGCGAACTGCACGTCGTCGACGAGCACCACCAGCGGACGGCCGGCCCGGGCCAGCGCCAGCAGCTCCAGACACAGCACATGCACCACGCCGGCCTCGTCGACGCCGTCCGGCGGCCCGGCCAGCAGCCGCGACGCGCGCGCCGCGACCTCGGGCGGCAGATCGGCGCTCCGGAACAACTGGTCGGCCACCCCCACGGGGAAGGCGGCGCCGTCGCGCGACCCGGTCGCCAGCAGCCGCAGCGCGCCCGCCTCCTTGGCGTGCCGGGCGAACGCGTGGAGCAGCCGCGTCTTGCCCCCCGCGAGACCGGCCGACACCAGGGCGAGCTGCCCGGTCCCGGCAGCGCACTCGCCGAGCTGCCGGACCAGGTCGTCCAGGGCTTCTCCGCAATCGCCTTCCACAGCAACCCCCTGAGCGTCGGCCGAACCGGTGGCCGTAGGGGGTGCCCCGGTGGACACCGAAACCCCTTGGCCCCTACCAGGGTTCTGCCGTCGGCTACAGGGCGGGTCGAGCCCCGATGGAACAGGGGCCCGACCCCAGGGGGAGCGGCCGGCGCCGCCCCCTACCGCCCCAGCTCACGGTCGAGGAACCCGAGCAGTTCGTCGTCGGACGCCGACTCCAGCTGCCCCAGCACCCCGCCCTGCGACGCGGTCCCCTCCTCGGAGGCCTGGCCCTGCCACTCCTGCGGCTGCCAGTCCTGGGCCTGCCGCTCCTGGCCCTGCCACCTGGAGAGGAAGGCCTGCAGCCGCACCGCCACCCGGGTACGGGTCAGCGCGTCGGGCTCGGACGCCCCCGCTCCCAGGGACGCCTCCAGCAGATCCAGCTCCCGCAGCAGGGACTCCCCGCTCGCCGTGCCGTCCCGGAAGAGCTCCTGCCGCAGCACCCGGGCGCCGGCCACCGCGTTGGGGTGGTCGAAGACGAAACCGGTCGCCAGCCGCAGCCCCGTCGACCGGGTGAGCCGGTTGCGCAGGTCCACGGCCATCAGCGAGTCGAATCCCATCTCCCGGAAGGCCCGGTCCGGCTCCACCTCGGCCGGCGTCGCGTGGCCGAGCACCGCGGCCGCGTGCTGCCGGATCAGCTCCAGCAACCGTGCCTCCTGCTCCTCCTCCGACAACGCCGCGAGCTGCTCCCGCAACCCGGCCGACACGTCGGCGTCGTCCGCACCGTCCCCGCCGTCGGCGGCGGCGGTCAGGGCGCGGGTGGCCTGCGGCAGGTCCGCCAGCAGCGGACTCGGCCGCAGCGCCGTGTACGCGGGCACGAAGCGCTCCCAGTCCACGTCGGCGAGGGTCAGCGCCGCGGTCTCCCCGGCAGCCGCCCGGGCCAGCGCGGTCAGCGCCCGCTCCGGCTCCAGCGGGGTCAGCCCGCGCCTGCGCAGCTCATCCGCCCCGTCGTCCACGACCTCACCGGACCACGGGCCCCACGCCACCGACGTGGCGGCCAGGCCCCGGGCCCGCCGCAGCTGGGCCAGCGCGTCGAGGTACGCGGACCCCGCGGCCAAGGCGCCCTGGCCGCCGCCGCCCCATACCCCGGCGACCGAGGAGAACAGCACGAACGCGTCCAGGTCGGTGTCCGCGAACACCGCGTCCAGGTTGGCCGCGCCCAGCACGCGGCCGCGCAGCGCCTCGTCCGGCCGCACGCCGTCCGTGCCGACGTCCGTGCCGTCGCCCGGGGTGTGCAGCACGGCCCTCACCGGGGCGCCGTCCGCCGCCAGCTCGGCAGCGAGGGCGGCGAGTTCCGCCCGGTCGGCGACGTCGACGGACTTCACGACGGCACGCTCACCGAGCGGCGCCAGCGCACCGGCGTCGACGGCACCGCCCGCGGGCGCCAGCAGTACCACCCGCTCCGCTTCCGTGCCGGCCAGCCACTCCACGACCGCCGCGGCGGCCGGCGAGGTGCCGTCACTGACCAGCACGGTGCCCCGCGGCTCCCACGCTCCGTCACCCGCGGGGGCGGACGCCTGCATCAGCCGGCCGGCGTGGACGCCCGCGGCGCGCACCGCGGTCTGGTCCTCACCACCGGCCGAGGCGAGTACGGCGGCGACGTGGTCCCAGGCACGGGTGTCGAGCGCCTCGGGGAGGTCGACGAGACCACCCCACCGCTTCGGTTCCTCCAGTGCGACGACCCGGCCCAGACCCCAGACCTGCGCCTGCGCGGCACTGCGCACCGGGTCGGTGTGCGTGGTGGAGACGGCGCCCCGGGTCAGGCACCACACCGGCGCCGCCACACCGGCCTCCGCCAGACGACGCAGGAGCTCGAGCGTCTCCGAGAGGCCGGGCGCGACCCCGGCGTGATCACCGAGGGCCCCGTCGTGGTCGGGGAGGGCCAAGAGGGAGAGGACACCGGCCGCGCCCGCGTACGCGGACAGGTCGCTGTCGGCTCCGACGGGCACGACCTCGGCGCCGGAGCCCTTCAGCCCCTGCGCGGCCCAGTCGGCGACATCCGCGTCCAGCGTCTCCGGCACGGCCAGGAGCCAGACTCCGTCGAGAGCGGCGGGGCCGGTCGGACGGACGGGCTTCCAGACGACCTGGTACCGCCACTGGTCGAGGGCGGAACGCTGCCGCTGCCGGTCCCTCCACGTCGACAGCACGGGAAGCGCGTCCTTCAGCGGCAGGTCGCCACTGAGCTCGAACGCGGAGAGGTCCTCCCGTTCCACCGCAGCCCAGAACGCCTCGTCCGCACCCGGGGCCGCCTGCGCCGCACCCGGGTGGGTGCCGGCGGCGGGGGGCTTGGGCCAGTAGTGCTGGTGCTGGAAGGCGTAGGTGGGGAGGTCGACGCGTCGGGGGTTGGTGCCGGTGTAGTAGGCGGTCCAGTCGACGGTGGTGCCGTTGGTGTGGAGTTCGGCGAGGGCGGTGACGACGGCGTCGGTCTCGGGGCGGTTCTTGCGGAGGGCCGGGACGAACGCGGCCTCGGCCACCGTCTCCTGAGCCATGGCCGACAGGACACCGCCGGGACCGAGTTCGAGGTAGGTGGTCACGCCCTGGGTGTCCAGGTGGCTGATGCCGTCGGCGAACCGGACCGCCTGGCGGACGTGGTTCACCCAGTAGTCGGCGGTCAGCAGCTCCTCGCCCGCGGTGGTGCCGGTGAGGTTGGAGACGATCGGGATGCGGGGGGCGTGGAAGGTGGCCGCCTGCAGGAGGGCGCGGAACTCGTCGAGCATGGGTTCCATGCGGGGCGAGTGGAAGGCGTGGCTGACGCGGAGCTTCTTCGACTTCTCGAAGCGCTCGGCGATGGCGGTGACTTCGTCTTCGTCGCCGGAGATGACGACGGAGTTCGGGCCGTTGAGGGCGGCGATGGACACGTTGTCGGTGAGCAGGGGCAGGACGTCGTCCTCGGTCGCCTGCACGGCGACCATCGCCCCGCCTTCGGGCAGCGCCTGCATCAGTCGACCCCGGGCGGCGACGAGAGCGGCGGCGTCCTCGAGGGACCAGACGCCGGCGACGTGCGCGGCGGCCAGCTCACCGATCGAGTGGCCCAGCAGGTAGTCGGGGGTGACACCCCAGTGCTCCACCAGCCGGAACAGGGCCACCTCGACCGCGAACAAACCGGCCTGCGTGTAGACAGTCCTGTCCAGCAGGTCCGACTCCGGGTCGAAGACCAGGTCCTTGACCGGCCGGTCCAGGTGCTTGTCCAGCTCCGCGCAGACCGCGTCGAACGCCTCGGCGAACACCGGGAACGCGTCGTACAGCTCGCGTCCCATCCCCGCCCGCTGCGAGCCCTGGCCCGAGAACAGGAACGCCGTCTGCCGACCCGGTCGGGCTCGGCCGAGAACGAGATCCCCGTCCGTGCCCGCCTCGGACAGTGCCTTGACGGCCTCGAGCATCCGCAGCCGGTCGCCGCCGACCACGGCGGCTCGGTACTCCAGGGCGCTACGGGTCGTGGCGAGCGCATAAGCGACGTCCGACACGGTGAGTTCCGGCTGCTGTTGCAGGTGCGTGTGCAGAGCGCGGGCCTGGGCGGCCAGAGCCGTCTGCGTCTTGGCCGACAACACCCACGGGACCGCCGGCAGGACGGCATCGGCCTCCTGCCGCGCTTCAGGCTCCTCGTCGGGTGCTTCGAGGATGACGTGTGCGTTGGTGCCGCTGATGCCGAAGGAGGAGACGGCGGCGCGGCGGGGCCGGCCTTCGGTGTGCCACTGCCGGTCCTCGGTGAGGAGTTCGACCGATCCGGCACTCCAGTCCACGTGGGTGGACGGCTGGTCGACGTGGAGCGTCCTGGGCAGTACCCCGTGTCGCATCGCCATGACCATCTTGATGATCCCGGCGACACCGGCCGCGGCCTGGGTGTGGCCGATGTTGGACTTCACCGAGCCCAGCCACAGCGGCCGGCCGTCCTCCGGACGGTCCTGGCCGTAGGTGGCGAGCAGGGCCTGCGCCTCGATCGGGTCGCCGAGGGTGGTGCCGGTGCCGTGCGCCTCCACCGCGTCGACGTCGGCGCCGGTCAGGCCACCACTGGCCAGAGCGGCGCGGATGACGCGCTGCTGCGCGGGACCGTTGGGGGCGGTGAGGCCGTTGCTGGCGCCGTCCTGGTTGATCGCGGAGCCACGGACGACCGCGAGGACGGGGTGTCCGTTACGGCGGGCGTCGGACAGACGCTCCACCAGGAGCATGCCGACGCCCTCGCCCCAGCCGGTGCCGTCGGCGGCGTCGGCGAAGGCCTTGACCCGGCCGTCGGAGGCGAGTCCGCCCTGCCGGGAGAACTCGATGAACGCGCCCGGCGTGGACATCACCGTCACACCACCGGCCAGCGCGAGATCGCACTCACCCGAACGCAGCGCCTGCACCGCCAGGTGCAGAGCGACCAGCGACGACGAGCACGCCGTGTCCACCGTCACCGCCGGCCCCTCCAGACCGAACGTGTACGACAGACGACCCGACACCACACTCGCCGCATTGCCCGTGCCGACGTGTCCTTCGGCGCTGTCCGGAGAGGCGAGCAACAGCCCCGTGTAGTCCTGGCCGTTGGTGCCGGCGAAGACGCCGGTGCGGGTACCGCGCACGGACGCCGGGTCGATGCCCGACCGCTCGAACGCCTCCCACGACGTCTCCAGCAGCAGACGCTGCTGCGGGTCCATGGCAAGCGCCTCACGCGGCGAGATGCCGAAGAAGAGCGGATCGAACTCACCGGCGTCGTGCAGGAAGCCGCCCTGGTCGACGTAGCAGGACGCTTCGCGTTCACGCGTCGGGTCGTACAGCCGCTCCAGGTCCCAGCCGCGATCCACCGGGAACCCGGAGACCGCGTCCGCGCCCGCCATGACCAGACTCCACAGCTCCTCCGGCGAGGCGACCGCACCCGGGTAGCGGCAGCTCATGCCGACGATGGCGACGGGGTCGTCCTCGCCACCGGCACCGGTGACCGATGCGTGCGGCGTCAGGGCCTGGTCCTGGGCGCCCACGATCTCGTCGCGCAAGTACTCGGCCAGCACGGCCGGGCTCGGGTAGTCGAAGACGAGGGTGGCAGGAAGCGAAAGCCCCGTAGCGGTCCCCAGCGCGTTGCGGAACTCCACCGCGGTGAGTGAGTCGAAGCCCAGCTCGCGGAAGGTGACGGTCTCACCGACCGCCCCGGCACCGGTGTGACCGAGCACCATGGCCGCCTGCTCCCGGACCGTGCTCAGCAGCAGCCGCAGCTGCTCCGCGCCGGTCAGACCGGAGAGACGACCACGGAGCACCGATTCGGCACCGGACGTCTTGGGGGCGGCGCTCTCCACGAGGACGCCCTCGCTCTTGGCCAGGTCCGCGAGGAGTGGGCTGGGGCGGAGGGCGGTGAAGGGCTGGACGAACCGCGCCCAGTCCACGTCCGCCACCGTGACACAGGTTTCGCCGAGAGCCAGGGACCGGCCGACGACCGCGACCGCGAGGTCGGGTGCCATCGCCGGAAGCCCGCGCCGATCCAGTTCGGTCGCCATCGCCTCGTCCGCCATTCCGCCCTCGGCCCAGGGTCCCCAGGCGATGGAGGTGGCGGGGAGGTGGTGGGTGTGGCGGTGTTGGGCGAGGGCGTTGAGGTAGGTGTTGGCGGCGGCGTAGGCGGCTTGGCCGCCGCTGCCCCAGGTGGCGGCGATGGAGGAGAAGAGGACGAAGGCGTCGAGGTCGGTGTCGGCGAAGACGGTGTGGAGGTTGGCGGCGCCGGTGACCTTGGCGTGCATGACCTCGGTGAGGTCGGTGTGGGTCATGGTGGCGAGAGGGGTGGCCTGGCCGATGCCGGCGGTGTGGACGATCGCGCGTACTGGGGTGCCGTCGGCGCGGAGGGTGTCGGCGAGGGTGGTGAGGGCGTCGCGGTCGGTGGCGTCGCAGGCCACGACGGTGGCCGTGGCGCCCAGTTCCTCGATCCGCGTGCGCAGTTCCGCCGCGCCGGGGGCGTCGGGGCCGCGGCGGCTGGTGAGGACGATGTGTTCGGCGCCGTTGGCGGCGGCCCAGCAGGCGACGCGGGCGCCGAGACCGCCGGTGCCGCCGGTGATCAGGACCGTGCCCCGCACCTTCCATGCCTTGCCTGTGGGGGCGGGGGTTGCCCGTGTGATGCGGCGGGCGAGGACACCGGCCGGGCGTATCGCGGTCTGGTCCTCGCCGTGGCTTCCGGTGAGGACGGCGGCGGTGTGCTGCCACGTCTGGGTGTCCAGTACCTCGGGGAGGTCGATGAGTCCGCCCCAGCGGGTGGGTTCTTCCAGTGCGGCGACGCGGCCGAGGCCCCAGAGCTGGGCTTGGGCGGTGTTGCGGATCGGGTCCGCATCACCGGTGGTGACGGCGCCTTGGGTCAGGGACCACAGGGGCGCGTGCACGCCGGCTTCACCGAGGCGCTGGAGGAGGGTGACGGTGTGGGTGAGGCCGGGGGCGACACCTGCTTGGAGGTGCTGGTCGTGGTCGGGCAGAGCGAGCAGGGACAGGACACCGGTGGCGTCGGTGTGGGCGGTGAGGTCGGTGTCGGCATCGATTCTCACGATGTCGGCGCCGTTGGCTGCCAGGCCCTCGGCGGCCCGGTCGGCGAGGGCCGCGTCCAGGTTCTCGGGCACCGCCAGCAGCCAGACACCCTCGAGGGTGGGGTTGGTGGTGGGGACGGGCTTCCAGGTGACGTGGTAGCGCCACTGGTCGAGGGTGGAGTGCTGCCGCTGCCGGTCGCGCCAGGACGACAGGGCCGGCAGGGCGTCCTTGAGGCTGAGGTCCCCGCTGACGTCGAGCACGGACAGGTCCTCGTCCTCCACCGCCTTCCAGAACGCCTCATCGACCGGATCCGCAGTGCTGCGGATGTCCCCCCGCTTGGGCGCCTCGGGCCAGAACCGCTCGTGCTGGAACGCATACGTGGGCAGATCGACCCGACGGGCATCGGCACCCGCGTAGAAGGCCGCCCAGTCGACGGTGGAGCCGTTCACGTGCAGTTCGGCAACAGCGGTGACCATCGCGTCGGTCTCGGAGCGGTTCTTCCGCAACGCCGGCACGAACGCGGCATCGACCGCCGTTTCCTGGGCCATGGCGGACAGGACGCCGCCGGGGCCGAGTTCGAGGTAGGTGGTCACGCCCTGGGCGTCCAGATGCCGGATACCGTCCGCGAAGCGGACCGCCTGGCGGACGTGGTCCACCCAGTAGTCGGCGGTCAGCAGTTCCTCCCCGGCGATGGTGCCGGTGAGGTTGGAGACGATCGGGATGCGCGGGGCGGCGAAACTGGCCGCCTGCACGACCTGCCGGAACTCCTCCAGCATCGGCTCCATGCGCGGCGAGTGGAAGGCGTGGCTGACCCGCAGCCGCTTCGACTTCTCGAAGCGCTCAGCGATCGCCAGTACTTCGTCCTCGTCACCGGAGATGACCACGGAGTTCGGGCCGTTCAGGGCGGCGATGGACACGTTGTCCGTCAGCAGCGGGAGGACGTCGTCCTCGGTCGCCTGGACGGCGACCATCGCCCCGCCCTCGGGCAGGGCCTGCATCAGCCGACCGCGTGCGGCCACCAGAGCAGCAGCGTCCTCCAGCGACCAGACACCTGCGACGTGTGCGGCAGCCAGCTCACCGATCGAGTGGCCCTGGAGGTAGTCAGGGGTGACGCCCCAGTGCTCGACCAGCCGGAACAGAGCCACCTCGACCGCGAACAAACCAGCCTGCGTGTAGACGGTGCGGTCGAGGAGGTCCGACTCCGCGTCGAAGACCAGGTCCTTCACCGGCCGGTCCAGGTGCTTGTCCAGCTCCGCGCACACCGCGTCGAACGCCTCGGCGAACACCGGGAACGCCTCGTACAGCTCCCGGCCCATCCCCGCCCGCTGCGAACCCTGGCCCGAGAACAGGAACGCCGAACGCCCGCCCCCGGCCACACCCGACACGACACCCGCGGCCGAGCGGCCCTCGGCCACCGCGCGCAGCAGTTCCTCGCGGTCCTCGCCGAAGACCACCGCACGGTGGTCGAACAGGGTCCGTGCGGACACCAGGGACCAGCCCACGTCCACCGGCGAGACACCGTCCGCGGCCAGCGGCAGCAGACGCTCCGCCTGGCCCGCCAGCGCCTCCGGCGACTTCGCCGACAACACCCACGGCACCGCCGGAAGCACCGCTGTGGGCGCGTTGCGGAGTTCGGAGAGCATCGTGTCGGCGTCGCACGGCACGTTCCGCTGACGCAGTGCCATCGCCGTGTTCGTGACCTGACGGACAGCCGGAGCGCTCTTGCTGAGTACAGAGACGGTCAGAGCATTCCCGTCCTCAAGGCACTGGCGCGCGAGTGAGGTGAGGACTCCGTCCGGTCCGAGCTCCACGAACTGGGTGGTGTCCAAGGTGGCGAGCGTGTGGATGCCGTCGGCGAACCGGACGGCCTGGCGGACGTGGTTGACCCAGTAGTCGGCGGTCAGCAGTTCCTCGCCCGCGATGGTGCCGGTGAGGTTGGAGACGATCGGGATGCGGGGGGCGTGGAAGGTGAGACCGGCCGCGACCCTGCGGAACTCGTCGAGCATGGGTTCCATGCGCGGCGAGTGGAACGCGTGGCTGACCTGCAGGCGCTTCGACTTGGCGAAGCGTGCCGCGATGGCGGTGACTTCGTTTGCGTCGCCGGAGATGACGACGGAGTTCGGGCTGTTGAGGGCGGCGATGGACACGTTGTCGGTGAGCAGGGGCAGGACGTCGTCCTCGGTCGCCTGGACGGCGATCATCGCGCCGCCTTCGGGCAGGGCCTGCATCAGCCGGCCGCGGGCGGCGACGAGGGCGGCGGCGTCCTTGAGGGACCAGACGCCTGCGACGTGTGCGGCGGCGAGTTCGCCGATGGAGTGGCCGAGGAGGTGGTCGGGCGTGACACCCCAGTGCTCGACCAGCCGGAACAGGGCCACCTCGATGGCGAACAGACCCGCCTGCGTGTAGACGGTGCGGTCCAGCAGGTCCGACTGCGCGTCGAAGACCAGGTCCTTCACCGGCCGGTCCAGGTGCTTGTCGAGCTCCGCGCAGACGGCGTCGAACGCGTTGGCGAACACGGGGAACGCGTCGTACAGCTCCCGGCCCATCCCGGCCCGCTGCGAGCCCTGTCCCGAGAACAGGAACGCGGTTCGGCCCGGTGCCTCGGAGACCTGCGGGGGAAGCGACGGGGTGCCGTAGCCGTCCGGCGACTCCTCCACGATGACGTGCGCGTTGGTGCCACTGATGCCGAACGACGACACTCCCGCACGCCGCGGTTCCTGCCGGGAAGGCCAGGCGATCGGCGTCTTGACCAGCTCGACCGCGCCCGCCGACCAGTCCACCTCGGAGGACGGAAGATCGACGTTCAGGGTCTGCGGCAGGACGCCGTGGCGCATGGCCATGACCATCTTGATGATGCCGGCCACGCCGGCCGCGGCCTGCGTGTGCCCGATGTTGGACTTGACCGAGCCGAGCCACAGCGGCCGGCCGTCCTCCGGGCGTTCCTGGCCGTAGGTGGCGAGCAGGGCCTGCGCCTCGATGGGGTCACCCAGCTTGGTGCCCGTGCCGTGGGCCTCGACCACGTCCACCTGGGCGGGCGAGAGGCCGGCGCTCGCGAGCGCCGCGCGGATGACGCGCTGCTGGGAAGGACCGCTCGGAGCGGTGAGGCCGTTGCTGGCGCCGTCCTGGTTGACCGCGGAGCCGCGCACCACCGCCAGCACCTGGTGCCCGTTGCGGCGGGCGTCCGACAGACGCTCGAGGAGGAGGACGCCCACGCCCTCCGACCACGCCGTTCCGTCGGCCGTGTCGGCGAAGGCCTTGACCCGGCCGTCGGGAGCGAGCCCGCGCTGCCGGCTGAACTCGATGAAGCTTCCGGGCGTGGCCATGACGGTCGCACCACCGGCGAGAGCCAGCGAGCATTCGCCGGAGCGCAGAGCCTGTGCCGCCAGGTGCAGGGCGACGAGCGACGACGAGCACGCCGTGTCCACCGTGACCGCCGGGCCCTCGAGACCGAGTACGTAGGAGACCCGGCCGGACACCACACTGCCGGCGGTACCGGTGGTGAGGAAGCCTTCGACCCCCTGCGGAACCTCGACGAGCTGCGCCACGTAGTCGTGGTACATGAGGCCGGCGTAGACGCCGGTGCGGCTGCCGCGCAGGGCCGTCGGGTCGATGCCCGCGTGCTCGATGGCCTCCCACGAGGCCTCGAGCAGCAGGCGCTGCTGCGGGTCCATCGCCAGGGCCTCGCGGGGCGAGATGCCGAAGAACGCCGGGTCGAACTCGTCGGCGCCGGTGAGGAAGCCGCCCTCGGTCGCGTAGGACGTACCGGTGCCGTCTCCCTCACCGCGCTCGAAGAGGCGGCTGATGTCCCAGCCCCGGTCGTCGGGAAGCGGCGAGATCGCGTCGCCGCCGGACGCCACCAGGCGCCACAGGTCGTCGGGTCCGGCCACCGCACCGGGATAGCGGCAGCTCATACCCACGATGACCACCGGGTCGTCGGCGTCGAGGAGAGCGGGAGTTCCCGCGGCCCCCGACGGCTTGTCGGCCGCCTCCTCCATCGAGCCGACGCTCTCGGAGACGATGTGCTCCGCCAGGACGGCCGGGTTCGGGTGGTCGAAGACGAGGGTGGCGGGCAGTCGGAGGCCGGTGACGGTGTTGAGGCGGTTGCGGAGTTCGACGGCGGTGAGGGAGTCGAAGCCGAGCTCGGTGAAGGCGCGGTGGGCAGGGATGGCCTGGGCGGAGGCGTGGCCGAGGACGGCAGCTACCTCCGTCCGCACCGTCTCCAGCACCAGCGAGGCACGCTGATCCTGCCCGACCGTCAGCAGGCGCTGGGCGAACGCCGACTTTCCCGACGACCGTGCCGCCCGACGGCCCGTGCCCGTCCCGCGGACCAGCCCGCGCAGCAAGTGCGGGACGGTCGGGGCCTTGCGGAAGGACGCCACGTCCAGGCGGATCGGCGCAACCGTCGCGCGGTCGGACCGCAGCGTGTTGTCGAAGAGCTCGAGTCCCTCCTCCGGAGACAGAGGCAGGACACCGCTCCGGTTCATGCGCTCCACGTCTGCCGAGTCAAGGCTCTGGAGCATGCCCCCTTCGGCCCAGGGTCCCCAGGCGAGGGAGGTGGCGGGCAGACCGGTGGTGTGGCGGTGGGTGGCGAGGGCGTCGAGGAAGGCGTTGGCGGCGGCGTAGTTCGCCTGGCCGGGTCCGCCGAAGGTGCCGGCGGCGGAGGAGTAGAGGACGAAGAAGGCGAGGTCCAGGTCGGCGGTCAACTGGTGCAGGTGCCAGGCGGCGTCCACCTTGGGCCGCAGCACCGTGGCCAGCCGCTCGGGGGTCAGCGACTCCAGAACACCGTCGTCTACGACGCCCGCGGCGTGCACGACACCGGCAAGGCCGGGGCCGTCGGCCGCGGCCAGCTCGCCGATGAGGCCGGCCAGTGCGTCGCGGTCGGTGACGTCGCAGGACGCCCACCGCACGTCGGCGCCCAGTTCCTGCAGCTCCTCCACCAGCGCGGTGGAGGGGCGGCGGGAGACCAGGACGAGGTCGCGGACGCCGTGGGTGGTGACGAGGTGCCGGGCGACCAGACCGCCCAGGGCACCGCCGGCGCCGGTGACC
>NZ_BBZI01000006.1:84875-88795 GCF_008974245.1 Streptomyces abyssomicinicus
GTCGAGGTGGAAGAGGGAGTCGTGGGTGGGGGTGGTGTCGAGTTGTTCGGCCGTGACGGGGCGCAGGGTGAGGGTGTCGATACGGCCGAGGGGCGTGCCGGTGGCATCGGCCAGGTCGAGAGCGATCCCGCCGTTGTTGGTGGTGATGCGGGTGCGCAGGACCGGTGAGCCGACCGCGCTCAGGTGCACGCTGGTGAAGGCGAAGGGCAGTCCGGGGCCGTCGATTCCGGTGGGCAGGCCGCTGATGCCGATGGCGTGGAGGGCGGCGTCCAGCAGGGCGGGGTGGATACCGAAACGGCCGGCTTCCGCCCACGCCTCCTGCGGCAGCGCGACCTCCGCGAACACCTCCCCCTTCCGCCGCCACACGCCGCGCAGGCCCTGGAACACCGGGCCGTAACCGAACCCGGCATCCGCGAGGACCTCGTACAGGCCCTCCACCGAGACGGGTTCCGCCTGACGCGGCGGCCACTCGGTGAGCGCCACACCCGCCTCGACCGGCGCGGTCGGGGTGAGGTAGCCGGAGGCGTGCCGGGTCCAGGAGTCGTTGTCGTCGCCCGCGGGCGAGGAGTGGATGGTGACCGGACGGCGTCCGCCGTCCTCGGCCGCGCCGACCACCACCTGCAGACTCACCCCGCCACGCTCGGGCAGGACCAGCGGAGTCTCCAGCGTGAGGTCGTCCAGGACCGGGCAGCCGACCCGCTCACCGGCATGCAGAGCCAGCTCCACGAACGCGGTTCCGGGCAGCAGCACCGTCCCGAACACCGCGTGATCCGCCAGCCACGGATACGACTCCAACGACAACCGACCCGTGAACAACGAGACATCCTCACCGGCGACAGCTACCGAGCCGACGGCAAGAGGATGGTCCTCGAGGAGCAGGCCGACCGAGGACAGGTCCGTGCGGCTGCCACCGTTCAGGGAGGACGCCAGCCAGAAACGTTCGTGCTGGAAGGCATAGGTGGGCAGGTCGACCAGGCGCGCGCCGGTGCCGGCGAAGAAGGTCTGCCAGCCGACGCTCTCACCGGCGGCGTGGGCCTCGGCGAGGGCAAGGACCTCGGAGCCCTGGAGGTCTGCGTCCGGAAGCACGACGGTTCGCCCGCTGGCTGCGGCGGGGTCGGAGGCCAGTACCTCCAGAGCCGTCAGGAAGTCCTCGCGAGAGATCGCGACCAGAACGGTCCGGTGCTCGAACCGGGAGCGCGTCAGGGCGAGGGAGTAGCCGATGTCGATGACGGAGATCTCGTCGTCGGACCGCAGTCGCTCGAGCAGTCGTCGAGCCTGTCCGGCGAGGGCCTCGGGGGACTTGGCGGACAGCACCCACGGCACTGCGGGGAGCGCGGTCTCCGGCTCTTCCGTCCCGGTGGCCGGGGCGGGGTCGGGCTCGGGCTCGGGCGACTCCAGGATGACGTGTGCGTTGGTGCCGCTGATGCCGAAGGAGGAGACACCGGCACGGCGCGGCCGGTCGTTCGTCTGCGGCCAGTCGCGTGCTTCGGTCAGCAGCTCCACCGCTCCGGCGGCCCAGTCGACCTTCGACGAGGGCTGTGCGGCGTGGAGGGTGGGGGGCAGGATGCCGTGGCGCATGGCCATGACCATCTTGATGATCCCGGCGACACCCGCGGCGGCCTGCGTGTGGCCGATGTTGGACTTGATGGAGCCCAGGAGCAGGGGCTGGTCCTCGGGGTGCTCCTGGCCGTAGGTGGCCAGCAGTGCCTGCGCCTCGATGGGGTCGCCGAGGGTGGTGCCGGTGCCGTGGGCCTCGACGGCGTCGATGTCGGCGCCGGTCAGGCCGGCCCCGGCGAGTGCGGCGCGGATGACGCGCTGCTGGGACGGGCCGTTGGGGGCGGTGAGGCCGTTGCTGGCACCGTCCTGATTGACGGCGGAGCCGCGCACGACCGCGAGGACCTGGTGGCCGTTGCGGCGGGCGTCGGAGAGACGCTCGACCAGCAGCACGCCGACGCCTTCGCCCCAGCCGGTGCCGTCCGCCTCGTCCGAGAACGACTTGCAGCGCCCGTTGGAGGCCAGACCGCGCTGGCGGGAGAACTCGGCGAAGGTGGTCGGGGTGGCCATGACGGTCACACCGCCCGCGAGGGCCATGTCGCACTCGCCGGAACGCAGGGCCTGAATGGCCCAGTGCAGGGCGACGAGCGACGACGAGCACGCCGTGTCCACCGTGACCGCCGGGCCCTCGAGCCCCAGCGCGTACGACACGCGGCCGGAGAGCACACTGCCGGAGGTGCCCAGCCCCAGGAACGCCTCGACACCGTCGGGAATCGCCTCGGCGCCGGAACCGTAGTCGTGGTACATGAGGCCGGCGAAGACGCCGGTGCGACTGCCACGCAGGGACAGCGGGTCCACCCCGCCGCGCTCCAACGCCTCCCACGAGGCCTCCAGCAGCAGGCGCTGCTGCGGGTCCATGGCCAGGGCCTCACGCGGTGAGATCCCGAAGAAGTCGGCGTCGAACTGGTCGGCGTCGTAGAGGAAACCGCCCTCCAGGGTCAGCGAACGCTGCTCCGGGTCGTCCGCAACCGCCTCGGCGTACAGGCCGTCGAGGTCCCAGCCGCGGTCGGTGGGGAAGGACGAGATGCCGTCGGTTCCGGTGGAGACGAGTCGCCACAGGTCGTCGGGCGAGGACACACCGCCGGGGTAACGGCACGCCATGCCGACGATCGCGATCAGTTCGTCGGAGCCGGCGGGAGCGACGGCGGTCGGCCCGTACGGGGTTGCCTGGGTGCCGTTCCCCGAGAGACCGCCGGTCAGCTCCTGGGTCAGGAACTCCGCCAGGACGATCGGGTTGGGGTGGTCGAAGACGAGGGTGGCGGGCAGGCGGAGGCCGGTGATCTTGCCGAGGCGGTTGCGGAGTTCGACGGCGGTGAGGGAGTCGAAGCCGAGCTCGGTGAAGGCCCGGCGGTCGGGGACGGCCTGGGCGGAGGCGTGGCCGAGGACGGCAGCCACCTCCGACCGCACCGTCTCCAGCACCGTCTGGACCTGCTCCTCCGCCGTCTGCCCCGCGAGGCGCGCCGCCAGGCCGCCGGGCGCCGCGACATCCACCTGAGCGGCGGTCCGCCGGTGCCGCACCGGCACCAGGTCGCGCAGCAGGGGAGTGATCTCGGCCCCCTGCGCGGCCGCCTTGCGCATCGCGTCCAGTTCGACGTGGACCGGCACGAGCGCCGCCAGACCGGTGGCGACACCCGCGTCGAACAGGGCGAGGCCTTCGTCGGGGGCGAGCGGGGGTATGCCGCCGCGGCGCATGCGGGCGAGGTCTGCGGCGTCGAGGTTCTGGAGCATGCCGCTGTCGGCCCAGGGGCCCCAGGCGAGGGAGGTGGCGGGCAGACCGGTGGTGTGGCGGTGGGTGGCGAGGGCGTCGAGGAATGCGTTGGCGGCGGCGTAGTTGGCCTGGCCGGGTCCGCCGAAGGTGCCGGCGGCGGAGGAGTAGAGGACGAAGAAGGCGAGGTCGAGGTGGGTGGTGAGCTGGTGGAGGTGCCAGGCGGCGTCGGCCTTGGGCCGCAGCACGGTGGCCAGTCGCTCGGGGGTGAGGGACTCCAGAACGCCGTCGTCGACGACGCCTGCGGCGTGGACCACACCGGCGAGGCCGGGGCCGTCGGGCGCGGTCAGTTCACCGACCAGTGCGGCCAGGGCGTCGCGGTCGGTCACATCACACGATGCCCACCGCACGTCGGCACCCAGCTCCCGCAGCTCCTCCACCAACGCGGTCGAGGGGCGACGCGAGACCAGGACGAGGTCCCGCACACCGTGGGTGGTGACGAGGTGCCGGGCGATCAGGCCGCCCAGGGCACCGCCGGCGCCGGTGACCAGTACCGCCCCTTCGGCGGCCGGCAGGGTGGTGTCAGCGGACGTGGTGGTGCGGGCGAGTCGGGGGACGAGGACCTCGCCCGCGCGGATGGCGAGCTGCGGTTCGTCCAGGT
>NZ_BBZI01000006.1:88899-93742 GCF_008974245.1 Streptomyces abyssomicinicus
TCGGGTGGCGACGACCAGACGCTGGTCCTGCTCGTCGGCGGTGAGCCATTCCTGCAGCCGGGCCAGGACGTCGGTGAGGACGGTCTGCACGGCCGTCGGGACGTCACCGTCGATGGTGCTGGCGGGGACTTCGAGGATGTCCGCACTGCTGGTGGTGTTCGGGGCAGGGGTGGGGAGGGTGCGCCAGTCGAGGTGGAAGAGGGAGTCGTGGGTGGGGGTGGTGTCGAGTTGTTCGGCCGTGACGGGGCGCAGGGTGAGGGTGTCGATACGGCCGAGGGGCGTGCCGGTGGCGTCGGCCAGGTCGAGGGCGATCCCGCCGTTGGTGGTGGTGATGCGGGTGCGCAGGACCGGTGAGCCGACCGCGCTCAGGTGCACGCTGGTGAAGGCGAAGGGCAGTCCGGGGCCGTCGATTCCGGTGGGCAGGCCGCTGATGCCGATGGCGTGGAGGGCGGCGTCCAGCAGGGCGGGGTGGATCCCGAAGCGGCCGGCTTCCGCCCACGCCTCCTGGGGCAGCGCGACCTCCGCGAACACCTCCTGCTTCCTGCGCCACACGCCGCGCAGGCCCTGGAACACCGGGCCGTAACCGAACCCGGCATCCGCGAGGACCTCGTACAGGCCCTCCACCGAGACGGGTTCCGCCTGACGCGGCGGCCACTCGGTGAGCGCAACACCCGCCGCGACCGGCGCGGTCGGGGTGAGGTAGCCGGAGGCGTGCCGGGTCCAGATGCCGTTGTGATCGCCCGCGGGCGAGGAGTGGATGGTGACCGGACGGCGTCCGTCAGGCTCAGTCGTGGAGACCATGACCTGGACCGCGACCGCCCCGTGCTCGGGGAGCACGAGAGGGGCCTCGAGGGTGAGGTCGTCCAGGACGCCGCAACCGAGGCGGTCACCGGCGTGCAGGGCCAGCTCCACGAACGCGGTTCCGGGCAGCAGCACCGTCCCGAACACAGCGTGATCGGCCAGCCAGGGGTGCGTGTCCAGCGAGAGCCGGCTGGTGAGGACGAGTCCGTCGCCGTCCGCGAGCAGCACCTCGGCAGCCAGCAAGGGGTGCCCAGCGGTACGGAGGCCGAATCCGGTCGGATCACCGGCTGCGGATCCCGAACGGAGCCAGAACTCTTCGTGCTGGAAGGCGTAGGTGGGGAGGTCGACGCGTCGGGGGTTGGTGCCGGTGTAGTAGGCCGCCCAGTCGACGGTGGTGCCGTGGGTGTGGAGTTCGGCGAGGGCGGTGACGACGGCGTCGGTCTCGGCCCGGTTCTTCCGCAGGGCCGGCACGAACGCGGCCTCGGCCACGCTTTCCTGGGCCATGGCGGACAGAACCCCGCCCGGGCCCAGCTCCAGGTAGGTGCTCACGCCCTGGGCGTCCAGATGGCTGATGCCATCCGCGAACCGGACTGCCTGGCGGACGTGGTTCACCCAGTAGTCGGCGGTCAGCAACTCCTCACCCGCCGTCTCACCGCTCAGGTTGGAGACGATCGGAATGCGGGGCGCGTGGAAGGTGGCCGACTGGAGGAGGGTGCGGAACTCGTCGAGCATGGGTTCCATGCGCGGCGAGTGGAAGGCGTGGCTGACCCGCAGCCGCTTCGACTTCTCGAACCGGTCAGCGATCGCCAGTACTTCGTCCTCGTCGCCGGAGATGACGACCGAGGTGGGCCCGTTCAGGGCGGCGATGGAGACGTTGTCCGTGAGCAGGGGCAGGATCTCGTCCTCGGTCGCCTGGACGGCGACCATTGCCCCGCCTTCGGGCAGGGCCTGCATCAGCCGGCCGCGTGCGGCGACCAGAGCGGCAGCGTCCTCGAGGGACCAGACGCCGGCGACGTGCGCGGCGGCCAGCTCACCGATGGAGTGGCCGAGGAGGTAGTCGGGGGTGACGCCCCAGTGCTCGACCAGCCGGAAGAGGGCCACCTCGACCGCGAACAGACCAGCCTGCGTGTAGACGGTCCTGTCCAGCAGGTCCGACTCCGTGTCGAAGACCAGGTCCTTCACCGGCCGGTCCAGGTGCCTGTCCAGCTCCGCGCACACCGCGTCGAACGCCTCGGCGAACACCGGGAACGCCTCGTACAGCTCCCGGCCCATCCCCGCCCGCTGCGAGCCCTGGCCGGAGAACAGGAACGCCGAACGCCCACTCATGGCCGTGCCCCGGACCACACCGGGCGCGGTGCCGCCGGAGACCAGGACCTCCAGCCCCCGGACGAAGTCCTCCCGGCCCGCCGCCACCACGGCGGCCCGGTACTCGAAGTGCGAGCGGGTGGAGACCAGGGACCAGCCGTTGTCGCCGGTCGACGTCTCCTCGTCCTCACGCACCCGCGACAACAGACGCCGCGCCTGACCGGCCAGCGCCTCCGGCGACTTCGCCGACAGCACCCACGGCACCACCGGAAGCTCGACCGTCGGCTCCACCTCCGCCACCGGCTCCTCACCGGCAGCGGCCTCGAGAATCACGTGCGCGTTCGTCCCGCTCACACCGAACGACGACACACCCGCACGACGCGGCCGGTCACCCGCCTCCGGCCACTCCCGCGCCTCCGTCAGCAGCTCGACTGCTCCGGCGGCCCAGTCGACCTTCGACGAGGGCTGTGCGGCGTGGAGGGTGGGCGGCAGGACGCCATGACGCATGGCCATGACCATCTTGATGATTCCGGCGACGCCCGCGGCGGCCTGGGTGTGGCCCAGGTTCGACTTCAGCGAGCCGAGCCACAGCGGCCGGCCGTCCTCCGGGCGCTCCTGACCGTAGGTCGCCAGCAGCGCCTGCGCCTCGATCGGGTCGCCGAGGGTGGTGCCGGTGCCGTGGGCCTCGACGGCGTCGACGTCGGCGCCGGTCAGACCCGCGTTGGCGAGGGCGGCGCGGATGACGCGCTGCTGGGCGGGGCCGTTGGGGGCGGTGAGGCCGTTGCTCGCGCCGTCCTGGTTGACGGCGGAGCCCCGGACGACCGCGAGGACCTGGTGGCCGTTGCGGCGGGCGTCCGAGAGCCGCTCCACGAGGAGCATGCCGACGCCCTCGGACCAGCCCGTGCCGTCAGCGTCGTCGGAGAACGACTTGCAGCGGCCGTCGGCGGCCAGGCCACCTTGACGCTGGAAGTCCAGGAAGGCGGTGGGCGTGGCCATGACGGTCACACCACCGGCGAGGGCCATGTCGCACTCGCCGGAGCGCAGCGCCTGCGCGGCCAGGTGCAGGGCGACCAGGGACGACGAGCACGCCGTGTCCACCGTCACCGCCGGACCTTCCAGGCCCAGGGTGTAGGCGATGCGACCGGTGACGACACTGCCGGTGTTCCCGATGCCGAGGAACGCTTCCACGCCCTCCGGAACGGAGTTCGGGGACATCGCGTAGTCGTGGTACATGAGGCCGGCGAAGACGCCGGTGCGGCTGCCGCGCAGGGTGGTGGGCGCGATGCCCGCCTGCTCCATGGCTTCCCATGAGGACTCGAGCAGCAGCCGCTGCTGCGGGTCCATGGCCAGGGCCTCACGCGGCGAGATCCCGAAGAAGCCGGGGTCGAAGCGACCGGCCTCGTGGAGGAAGCCTCCCTCAAGGGCGAGTTCCTGGTGGTCGGGATCCGTGTCGAGCAGGGTGTCGAGGTCCCAGCCGCGGTTGGTGGGGAAGGTGGAGATGCCGTCGGTGGCGGTGGCGACGAGGTTCCAGAGGTCGTTGGGGTTGGTGATGCCGCCGGGGTAGCGGCAGGCCATGCCGACGATGGCGATGGGTTCGTCGTCGGTGGTGCTGGTGGTGGGGTTGGTGGTGTGGGGGGTGGTGGTGTTGGTGGGGAGGAGTTCGGTTTCGATGTGGTGGGCGAGGAGGGTGGGGTTGGGGTGGTCGAAGACGAGGGTGGCGGGGAGGCGGAGGCCGGTGACGGTGTTGAGGCGGTTGCGGAGTTCGACGGCGGTGAGGGAGTCGAAGCCGAGTTCGGTGAAGGCGCGTTCGGCGGGGATGGTGTCGGGTGTGTCGTGGCCGAGGACGGCGGCGATCTCGGCGCGGACGGTGTCGAGGAGGAGGCGGGTGCGTTCGGGGGTGGGGAGGGTGAGGAGTCGTTGGGCGAGGGCGGAGGCGTGGCCGGTGCCGGTTTGTGCGGTGCGGCGGCTGGGGGTGCGGATGAGGCCGCGCAGCAGTGCGGGCACGGCCGGGGCCTTGCGGAAGGCCGCCAGGTTCAACCGGACCGGCGCCACCGCCGGAACACCCGACACCACACCCGCATCGAACAGGCCCAAGCCCTGTTCGTGCGTGAACGGCGCGATACCGCTCCGACTCATCTTCTCCGCGTCGGCGGCAGCCAGTTGCAGCATGCCGCTATCGGCCCAGGGGCCCCAGGCGAGGGAGGTGGCGGGCAGACCGGTGGTGTGGCGGTGGGTGGCGAGGGCGTCGAGGAAGGCGTTGGCGGCGGCGTAGTTCGCCTGACCTGCCGAACCCAGCACACCCGCCGCGGAGGAGTAGAGGACGAAGAAGGCGAGGTCCAGGTCGGCGGTCAGCTGGTGCAGGTGCCAGGCGGCGTCCGCCTTGGGCCGCAGCACCGTGGCCAGCCGCTCGGGGGTCAGTGACTCCAGAACACCGTCGTCGACGACACCCGCGGCGTGGACCACACCGGCAAGGCCAGGGCCGTCGGCCGCGGTCAGTTCACCGACCAGTGCGGCCAGGGCGTCGCGGTCGGTGACGTCGCAGGACGCCCACCGCACGTCGGCACCCAGTTCCTGCAGCTCCTCCACCAACGCGGTGGAGGGGCGGCGGGAGACCAGGACGAGGTCCCGCACACCGTGGGTGGTGACGAGGTGCCGGGCGACCAGACCGCCCAGCGCACCGCCGGCACCGGTGACCAGTACGGGGCCGGTGACCGGCGGGAGCGCGGCTTCGGCCGGA
>NZ_BBZI01000006.1:94370-123136 GCF_008974245.1 Streptomyces abyssomicinicus
GGCGAGGTGGAAGAGGGAGTCGTGGGTGGGGGTGGTGTCGAGTTGTTCGGCCGTGACGGGGCGCAGGGTGAGGGTGTCGATACGGCCGAGGGGCGTGCCGGTGGCATCGGCCAGGTCGAGGGCGATCCCGCCGCCACGGTTGGTGGTGATGCGGGTGCGCAGGACGGGTGAGCCGACCGCGTTCAGCTGGACGCCGCTCCATGCGAAGGGCAGTCCGGGGCCGTCGATTCCGGTGGGCAGGCCGCTGATGCCGATGGCGTGGAGGGCAGCGTCCAGCAGGGCGGGGTGGATGCCGAAACGACCGGCCTCCGCCCACGCCTCCTGCGGCAGCGCGACCTCCGCGAACACCTCCTGCTTCCGGCGCCACACACCGCGCAGGCCCTGGAACACCGGGCCGTAGCCGTAGCCGAGCTCGGTCATGGTGTCGTACATGCCGTCCACGGAAACGGGCTTTGCCCGGCGCGGCGGCCACTCGGTCAGCGGAGTGCTGGCCTGTGCCACGGCAGGGGCGACGTAGCCGGAGGCGTGCAGGGTCCAGATGTCGCTGTCGTCACCCGCGGGCGAGGAGTGCACGGTTACCGGACGGCGTCCGCCGTCCTCGGCCGCGCCGACCACCACCTGCAGGCTCACCCCGCCACGCTCGGGCAGGACTAGCGGGGATTGCAGGGTGAGGTCGTCCAGGACGCCGCAACCGAGGCGGTCACCGGCGTGCAGGGCCAGTTCCACGAACGCGGTCCCCGGCAGCAGCACTGTCCCGAAGATCGCGTGATCGGCCAGCCAGGGGTGTGTGTCCAGCGAGAGCCGGTTGGTGAGGACGAGTCCGTCGCCGTCCGCGAGCAGCACCTCGGCACCCAGCAAGGGGTGCTCAGCCGTGCGGAGGCCGAAGCCGGTGACGTCACCCATCGAGCCCCGGACGGACTCAGGCCAGTACCGCTCGTGCTGGAAGGCGTAGGTGGGGAGGTCGATCTGCTGGGCGTTGGTGCCGGCGTAGTAGGCCGTCCAGTCGACGGTGGCGCCGTGGGTGTGGAGTTCGGCAAGAGCAGTGACGACGGCGTCGGTCTCGGAACGGTTCTTGCGCAGGGCCGGGACGAACGCGGCCTCGGCCACCGTCGCCTGAGCCATCGCGGACAGAACCCCGCCCGGACCGAGTTCGAGGTAGGTGCTCACGCCCTGGGTGTCCAGGTGACGGATGCCGTCCGCGAACCGGACCGCCTGGCGGACGTGGTCCACCCAGTAGTCCGCGGTCAGCAACTCCTCACCCGCCGTTTCACCGGTGAGGTTGGAGACGATCGGAATGCGCGGGGCGGCGAAACTGGCCGCCTGCACAACCTGCCGGAACTCCTCCAGCATCGGTTCCATGCGCGGCGAGTGGAAGGCGTGGCTGACCCGCAGCCGCTTCGACTTCTCGAACCGGCCCGCGATGGCCAGCACCTCGTCCTCGTCACCGGAGATGACGACCGAGGTGGGACCGTTCAGGGCGGCGATGGACACGTTGTCCGTGAGCAGCGGCAGGATCTCGTCCTCGGTCGCCTGCACGGCGACCATCGCCCCGCCCTCGGGCAGCGCCTGCATCAGCCGGCCACGCGCAGCCACCAGAGCGGCAGCGTCCTCCAGCGACCACACACCCGCGACGTGCGCGGCAGCCAGCTCACCGATCGAGTGGCCCAGCAGGTAGTCAGGCGTGACGCCCCAGTGCTCCACCAGCCGGAACAGGGCCACCTCAACGGCGAACAGACCAGCCTGCGTGTAGACAGTCCTGTCCAGCAGGTCCGACTCCGCGTCGAAGACCAGGTCCTTGACCGGCCGGTCCAGGTGCTTGTCGAGCTCCGCGCAGACGGCGTCGAACGCGTCCGCGAACACCGGGAAGGCTTCGTACAGCTCGCGTCCCATCCCGGCCCGCTGCGAGCCCTGGCCGGAGAACAGGAACGCAGAACGCCCGCCCCCGGCCACACCGGACACGACACCCGTGGCCGAGCGGCCCTCGGCCACCGCGCGCAGCAGTTCCTCGCGGTCCTCGCCGAAGACCACCGCACGGTGGTCGAACAGGGTGCGTGCGGACACCAGGGACCAGCCCACGTCCACCGGCGAGACACCGCCCGCGGCCAGCGGCAGCAGACGCTCCGCCTGGCCCGCCAGCGCCTCCGGCGACTTCGCCGACAACACCCACGGCACCGCCGGAAGCACGGACCCCGCCTCACGGACGGGCTCCGGCTCCTCCTCGGCGGACTCCAGGATGACGTGCGCGTTGGTCCCGCTGATGCCGAACGACGACACACCCGCACGACGCGGCCGGTCACCCGCCTCCGGCCACTCCCGCGCCTCCGTCAGCAGCTCCACCGCACCCGCCGACCAGTCCACCTTCGACGACGGCTCGCCGACGTGCAGGGTCCGGGGCAGGAGCCCGTGGCGCATCGCCATGACCATCTTGATCACGCCGCCGACGCCCGACGCGGCCGCGGCGTGCCCGATGTTGGACTTGATCGAGCCGAGCCACAGCGGCCGGCCGTCCTCCGGGCGTTCCTGACCGTACGTGGCCAGCAGTGCCTGCGCCTCGATCGGGTCACCCAGCGTCGTCCCCGTGCCGTGCGCCTCCACCGCGTCGACGTCGGCGCCGGTCAGACCGGCCCCGGCCAGGGCGGCGCGGATGACGCGCTGCTGCGACGGCCCGTTGGGGGCGGTGAGGCCGTTGCTCGCGCCGTCCTGGTTGACCGCCGAACCCCGCACCACCGCCAGCACCTGGTGCCCGTTGCGGCGCGCGTCGGACAGACGCTCCACCAGCAGCACGCCGACGCCCTCGGACCAGCCGGTGCCGTCCGCCTCGTCCGAGAACGACTTGCAGCGGCCGTCCGCGGCCAGGCCGCGCTGACGGCTGAACTCGACGAAACCGGTCGGCGTCGCCATCAGAGCGACACCGCCCGCCAACGCCATCGTGCACTCGCCGCTGCGCAGCGCCTGGACGGCCAGGTGCAGGGCGACCAGGGACGACGAGCACGCCGTGTCCACGGTGATGGCCGGGCCCTCCAGGCCCAGGACGTAGGCGACGCGGCCGGAGAGCACGCTGGTGGCCATGCCGGTCAGCAGGTGGCCCTCGGTGCCCGTGCCGTCGGCGGTGCCGGAGAGGTCGGCGCCGTAGCCGGAGGCGGACGCGCCGGCGAAGACGCCGACGCGGTGGCCGCGGACGGAGGCGGCGTCGATGCCGGCCCGTTCGAAGACCTCCCAGGACGCCTCCAGCATCAGCCGCTGCTGCGGGTCCATCGCCAGCGCCTCGCGCGGCGAGATGCCGAAGAAGCCGGCGTCGAAGCCTGGGGCGTCGTGCAGGAACCCGCCGTCGCGGACGTAGGAGGTGCCGGGCGTCTCGGGGTCGGGGTCGTAGAGGGCGTCGAGGTCCCATCCGCGGTCGGTGGGGAACGGCGTGATGCCGTCGCCGCCGGACTCCACGAGCCGCCACAGGTCGTCGGGGCCGGCCACACCGCCGGGATAGCGGCAGGCCATGCCGACGATGGCGATCGGCTCGTCGTCGGCGGCGCCCACGACGCCCGCCTCGGAGCGGGACGCGGTGGCGGCCTCCGCCGGGAGGAGCTCGGACTCCACGAACCGGGCCAGCGCGGCCGGGTTGGGGTGGTCGAAGACGAGGGTGCTGGGCAGAGCGATGCCCAGCTCACGGGCGAGCCGGTTGCGCAGGTCGACGGCGGTCAGCGAGTCGAAGCCCAGGTCGCGGAAGGCGCGGTCGGGCCTGATCTCCGTGGTGTCGCCGAGACCGAGGACCGCGGCGGCGGCCTCGCGGACGCGTCGCACCAGGTGGTCCGCGCGGTCGGCGGGGGACAGCGCGGCGAGCTGGTCGCGCAGCCGGGTGCGGGCGTCGTCCGCCTCGGGAGAGTCGTCCTGCCCGGTGGTCGCGGAGGTGAGGGCGACCGCCTCCGGGAGGTCGCTCAGCAGCGGGCGCGGGCGGACCGCGGTGAACGCCGGCAGGAAGCGGTCCCAGTGGACGTCGGCGACGGCGACGTGCGTGTCACCGTGGTCCAGGGCGTGCCGCAGCGCGGCGACGGCGTGCTCGGGGTCCATCGTGCGGATGCCCCGGCGGGCCAGCCGCTCGCCCTCCCGTCCGTCGGCGAGTCCGCCGCCGCCCCAGGCACCCCAGGAGACCGACGTCGCGGCGGCGCCGCGGGCTTGCCGGCGCACGGCCAGGGCGTCGAGGTAGGTGTTGCCGGTGGCGTAGGCGGCCTGGCCGCGGCTGCCCCACACGCTGGAGATGGACGAGAACAGCACGAACGCGTCGAGTTCCGCGTCGAGGTCGCCCAGCAGGTCGTCGAGGAGGGCCGCGCCGGTGGCCTTGGCCCGGATCTCGACGGCGAAGGACGCCAGGTCGACGTCGGACAGCGCGGTGTCGGTGGCGACGCCCGCGGTGTGGAACACCGAACGCAGCGGGGGACCGCCGTCGGTGCGCAGGGAGTCGAGGAGCGCGGCCAGGGCCGTCCGGTCGGAGACGTCGCAGGCCACCACGAGGGCGGTGGCGCCCAGTGCCTCGAGCTCCGCCACGAGTTCCGCGGCGCCGGGGGCGCCGGGGCCGCGCCGGCCGGTCAGCACGACGCGCTCCGCGCCGTTGCGGGCCAGCCAGCGTGCCGTGTGCGCGCCGAGCGCGCCGGTGCCGCCGGTGATCAGGGCGGTGCCGCGCGGGGTGAACGCGCCGGGGCCGGAAGGGACGCCGGGGCGCGGGTCGTGCAGGAGACGGCGGACGAACACGCCGGAGGAGCGCAGGGCGATCTGGTCCTCGGAGCCGTCGGCGAGCGCGGCGGCGAGCCGGTCGGCGGCGCGCTCGTCGAGCTCGGCGGGGAGGTCCAGCAGACCGCCCCAGCGCTCGCCCTGCTCCAGGCCGATGACGCGGCCCAGCCCCCACAGCGGCGCCTGGGCGGGGGAGAGGGCGGAGTCGGAGCGGCCGACGGAGACGGCGCCGCGGGTGGCGATCCACAGCGGGGCGGCCGCCGCGGTGTCGTGCAGGGCCTGAGCCAGCACGACGGTGGCGGCGACACCGGCCGGGAGGCTCCCGGCGGCGAACGGGTCCTGCGTGTCGTCCTCGGCCAGGGCGAGCAGGGACAGCACCCCGGCGGGGGCGTCCGTGCCGGTGTGCCCGGTGAGCAGCGCCGCCAGTGCGGAGCGGTCGAGGGCGGTGTCCACGGCGACCGTGGACACGGTGGCCCCGCGGGCGCCGAGCGCGTCGACGACACGGGACACGAGCTGCCCGTGTGCGGTGCGGGCGGGCACGAGGACGAGCCAGGCGCCGGTGAGCGGGTGGGCCGCCGGCCCGGTGGCCGGCGCGACCGGCTTCCAGTCGATGCGGTAGCGCAGCGAGTCGACGACGTCGAGATCGCGGTTGCGCCGCCGCCACGCGGCGAGCGCCGGCAGCGCGGCGGCCAGCGGGTCGACGTCCACCGGACCCAGCGCGTCGGCGAGGGCGGTGAGGTCCTCGCGCTCCACCGCCTCCCAGAAGCGCGCCTCGTTGCGGAAGGTGGCGAGCACCTCGGCCGCGTCCTGCGCGGCGCTCGGCGTCGGCCAGTAGCGCTGCCGCTGGAAGGCGTACGTGGGCAGGGCCACCCGGCGGGCGCCCGTACCGGCGTAGAAGGCGGACCAGTCCACCGGCACGCCGTTCACGTGCAGCGCGGCGACGGCCGCGGTCAGCGCCGCCGTCCCGGGCCGGTCCTTGCGCAGGGCGGCCACGAAGGACACCGCGCCCGTGTCACCGCCACCGGCGGCGCAGTCCTGGGCCATGGAGGTCAGCACGCCGCCGGGGCCGAGCTCGAGGAACGAGGTGACGCCCTGGTCGAGCAGCGTGCGGACGCCCTGCTCGAAGCGGACCGCCTCACGGACGTGGCGGACCCAGTAGCCGGGGTCGCGGATCTCCCGAGCGCGCAGCGGCCGGCCGGTGACGTTCGAGACCACCGACAACCGCGGGGAGCGGAAGGTCAGGCCCTCGGCGACCGAGCGGAACGCCTCGAGCATCGGCTCCATCAGCGGCGAGTGGAAGGCGTGCGACACCCTCAGCCGCCGGATCCTGCGGCCCTGCTCCTCGAAGACCGCGGCGGTCTCCAGCACCGCCGCCTCGGCACCCGAGACCACCACCGAACGCGGACCGTTGACGGCGGCGACCGACACCTCCGGCCGGCCGGCCAGGACCGCGGCGACCTCCTCCTCGGTGGCCTCCACGGACACCATGGCCCCGCCTGCCGGGAGGGCCTGCATGAGCCGGCCGCGCGCGGCGACCAGCGCGGCCGCGTCCGCGAGGTCGAGGACGCCCGCCACGTGCGCGGCGGTGATCTCACCGACGGAGTGGCCCATCAGGTGGTCGGGCGTGACACCCCAGGACGCGATGAGGCGGTACAGCGCCGTCTCCACGGCGAACAGGGCGGCCTGCGTGTAGACGGTCCGGTCCAGCAGCGCGGCGTCCGCACTGCCCTCCTGCGCGAACACGACGTCCCGCAGGGGAAGTTCCACGTGCCCGGCGAGGTTCCGGTCGAGCTCGGCGCACACCGCGTCGAACGCCTCGGCGTACACCGGGAACGCCTCGTACAGCTCGCGGCCCATCCCGGCCCGCTGCGAGCCCTGGCCGGAGAACATCACACCGAGCCGGCCCGGCACGGCCAGCCCCCGCACCGTTCCCGCGGTCTCCTCGCCCCGGGCCAGCGCGCGCAGCCCGTCCAGCAGCGCGGCGCGGTCCTCGCCGAGCACCACGGCCCGGTGGTCCAGCGCGGCCCGCCCGGTGGCGAGGGAGAAACCGGCGTCCAGGGCGGTGGCGGTGGCCGGGGCGGCGCCCGCGGGCGCGGCAGCGTCCTCGGCGAGCCGGTCCAGAAGACGCTGCGCCTGAGCGGCGAGCCCCTGCGCGGAGGCGCCGGACACCAGCCAGGGGTGGACCGGAAGGGCGGCGGGGGCGGACGCGCCGGAAGCCGCCGCCTGCTCCGCCTCCGCCACGGCACCGGCGTCCTGCCCGGCACGGGCGTCCTGCCCGGCACCGGCGTCCTGCCCGGCGGCGGTTCCGGGAGCCTGCTCCACGATGACGTGCGCGTTGGTGCCGCTCACCCCGAACGACGACACGGCGGCACGGCGCGGGGCCCCGGTCTCCGGCCACCCGCGGGCCTCCGCCAGCAGCTCCACCGCGCCCGCCGACCAGTCGACGTGCGGGGTCGGCTCGTCCACGTGCAGGGTCCTGGGCAGTACGCCGTGGCGCACCGCCATGACCATCTTGATCACGCCGGCCACACCGGACGCCGCCTGGGCGTGACCGATGTTCGACTTCAGCGAACCCAGCCACAGCGGCCGGCCGTCGGCGCGGTCCTGGCCGTACGTCTCCACGACGGCCTGCGCCTCGATCGGGTCGCCCAGCACCGTGCCGGTGCCGTGCGCCTCGACCGCGTCGACGTCGGCCGTGGTCAGCCCCGCGTTGGCGAGCGCGGCGTGGATGACCCGCTGCTGGGCGGTGCCGTTGGGGGCGGTCAGGCCGTTGCTGGCGCCGTCCTGGTTGACGGCGGTGCCCCGGACGACCGCCAGGACCTCGTGCCCGTTGCGCACCGCGTCCGACAGCCGCTCGACCAGCAGCACGCCGACGCCCTCGGCCCAGCCCGTTCCGTCCGCCGCCGCCGCGAACGACTTGCAGCGGCCGTCGACGGCGAGGCCGCCCTGCTTGCTGAACTCGGCGTACGCCTCCGGCACCGCCATCACCGCGACACCGCCGGCCAGCGCCAGGTCGCACTCGCCCGACCGCAGGGCCTGCACGGCCATGTGGAGGGCGACCAGCGACGACGAGCAGGCGGTGTCGACGGTGACCGCGGGGCCCTCCAGCCCCAGCGTGTAGGCGATGCGGCCGGACACGACGCTGCCTGCCGTACCCGTGAGGAAGTAGCCCTCGACGTCCTCGGAGGCGTTCTGCAGCTTCGACTCGTAACCGGAGACCGCCGCGCCGGCGAAGACGCCGGTACGGGTGCCGCGCAGCGCGGTGGGCGCGATCCCGGCCCGCTCCACCGCCTCCCACGCGGCCTCCAGGAGCAGCCGCTGCTGCGGGTCCATGGCGAGCGCCTCGCGCGGCGAGATCCCGAAGAACCCGGCGTCGAACTCGGTGGCGTCGTGCACGAACCCGCCCTCGTACGCCCCCGAGCCGGCCGGACTCGACGCGTACAGGCCGTCGACGTCCCACCCCCGGTCCGTGGGGAACGGGCCCACCGCGTCACGGCCCTCGTCCACGAGCCGCCACAGGTCCTCGGGGCCCGCGATCCCGCCGGGGTAGCGGCAGCTCATGCCGACGATCGCGACGGGCTCGCGCGCCGCCTCGGTGATCCGGGCATTCTCCCGGCGCAGCCGCTCGGTCTCCTTGACCGACGCCCGCAGAGCCTCAAGAACCTTGTCCGCCGAAGCAGCCATCATTCACTCCACATTTCGCACGTCATCACGAGCCGTTGTCGCCCAGCGCGAGCTGGATCAGGCTTTCGGCGTCCAAGTCGTCGATCGAGTCGTCCGCCACCGGGGACGCCGCCCCGGCGGAGACCGGAACAGGGGCGGAGACCGGGGCGGGGGCGGCCGCGGGCGGCGTGGCCGGATCGTCGTCCGCCACCGGCGGAAGGTCCAGCCTGCCGAGCAGGAAGCGCGCCAGCACGGCGGGCGTCGGGTGGTCGAAGACCAGGGCGGCGGGCAGCTTCAGACCGGTGGCCCGGGCGACCCGGTTCCGCAGGTCCACCGCGGTGAGCGAGTCGAAGCCGAGCTTGCGGAACGCCCGGTCGGGCCGCACCTCGCCGGACCCGTCCAGCCCCAGCACCGCCGCCGCGTGGTCGCGGACGAGTTCGAGGAGGGTGAACTCCCGCTCCGGCACCGACAGTTCGACCAGTTCGGCGCGGAGACGGCCGGCCGCGTCGGGTGCCGAGCCCTCGGCGTCCGCCGAGTCCTGCGCATCCCGTGCGTCCTCGGCGGACAGCAGGCCGCGCACCTCCGGCAGGTCGCCGATCAGCGGGCTGGGACGCATCGCGGTGAACACGGGCGCGAACCGTGCCCAGTCGACGTCGGCGACGACGACCGCGGTCTCCTCGTGCTCGACCGCCTGCGCCATGGCCGCCAGGGCCGGACCGGCGGACATCGCCGACAGGCCCAGTCCGCTCAGGGCGTCGCCGACACCGGCCTCACCCGCCAGCCCGCCGCCTTCCCACCAGCCCCAGGCCACGGACGTCGCCGCCCGGCCCAGGGACCTCCTGCGGTGGGCCAGCGCGTCCAGGGAGGCGTTCGCCGCGGCGTACGCGGAGTGCCGGGCGTTGCCCCACACACCGGAGATCGAGGAGAAGAGCACGAAGGCGTCCACGGAATCCCCGAGCGCCTCGTCCAGGTGGAGCGCGCCGGTCACCTTGCCCGCCAGCACCGCCGCGTAGGCGTCGGCGTCGGTGTCCTGGAAGGCCGCTGTGTCGTCGACACCCGCCGTGTGGAAGACACTGCGCACCGGCCGGCCCTCGCCCGCCAGTCGCTCGACCAGGTCCCTGACCTGCTCGCCGTCCGCCACGTCACAGGCGACCACCGTCGCCGTCGCACCGGAGCGGGCCAGCTCGGCCACCAGTTCCGCCGCTCCCGGAGCGTCCGGGCCCCGACGGCTCGTCAGCACGATGTGACGGGCGCCCCGTCCGGCCAGCCAGCGGGCGAGCCGCCCACCGACGGAGCCGGTGCCCCCGGTGACCAGAGCGGTGTCCCGCGGCTCGAACCGGTGACCCGCGCCGGTGAGCACAGCACGCTCGACCCGGCGGGCGAAGACCTCGGAGCCGCGCACCGCCACCTGGTCCTCGTTGCCGAGGTCCCCGGCGAGCACGGCGCACATCCGCTCCATCACCGACGCGTCGCTCCCTTCGGCCCCCGTGGTGTCGGGCAGGTCGATCAGACCGCCCCAGCTCCCCGGCGCCTCCAGGGCGATGGCCTGCCCCATCCCCCACAACTGCGCCTGCACCGGACTGCCGGCCGGCTCCACCTGCCCGGCCCGCCCAATGTGGACGGCGCCGCTCGTGACGCACCACAGCGGCGCTCGCGTCCCGCTGTCGTCGAGTGCCTGGACGAGCGCGAGCGTGCCCGCGGTCACGGCGGGAAGCCCGACACCCAGGGCGTTCTCCGCGTCCCGGGCGGCCGCCCCGTCCGCCACGGCCAGGAGCGACAGCACACCGCCGAGCGGCGTCCCGTCCGTCTCCTCCAGCGCGGCCCGCAGCGCCTTGGCGATGCCCTCCCGGTCCCGCTGGTGCTCACCGAGCGCCAGGGACACCACCCGCGCGCCGCGGCCCTCGAGCGCCCGCGCGGCGGCCGCGGCCACGGTTGCGTCGCCGCCGCTCTCCGGCGCGACCACGAGCCAGACGCCGTCGAGGCTTCCGGCGCGTGCGCCCGCGCGCAGCGGCTTCCAGGAGATCCGGTAGCGCCACGAATCCACCTGCGCGCGGGTCGTCGCCTCGCGCCGCCACGCGGCGAGGGCGGGCAGTACAGCCCCGAGGACGTCCGCCCCGACGCCCTCCAACTGCCGGGCCAGCGCCTCCGGATCCTCCGCCTCGACGGCCTTCCAGAACTCCGCCTCCACCGGCGGGAGATCCGACCGCACGGGGGCGGCAACCTCGGGCTCCTCCTCCAGCCAGTAGTGCTGGTGCTGGAAGGCGTAGGTGGGGAGGTGGGTGCGGTGGGCGCCGGTGGCGGCGAAGACGGTGTTCCAGTCGACGGTGAGGCCGTGGCAGTGCGCCTCGGTGAGGGAGGTGAGGAAGCGGTCGGGGCCGCCTTCGTCGCGGCGGAGGGTGCCGAGGACGGCGGCGTCGGTGCCGGTGTCCTCGACGGTGCCCTGGAGTCCCAGTGACAGGACGGGGTGGGGGCTGACCTCGATGTAGACGGTGTGTCCGTCGGTGAGGGCGGCGCGGGTGGCGTTCTCGAACTCGACGGTGTTGCGGAGGTTGTCGTACCAGTAGCCGCCGTCCATCGCCGTCTCGGTGATGTCCAGGAGACGGCCGGTGAGGGAGGAGTAGAGGGGGATGCCGCCGGGCTGGGGCGTGATCCCGTCCAGCAGGCCGGCGAGTTCGTCGCGGATGGCTTCGACGTGCGCGGAGTGGGACGCGTAGTCCACGCCCACCTTGCGGGCGCGAACCTCTGCCGATTCGCACGCGGCGATCAGCTCGTCGAGGGCGTCGACGTCGCCGGAGACCACGGTGGAGGTGGGGCCGTTGACGGCGGCGACGGAGATCCGGCCGTCCCACGCGGCGATGGTGTCGCGGACGGTGTCCGCTGCCTGGGCGACGGACACCATGCCGCCGAGTCCGGCGAGGGCGGTGATGGCGCGGGATCGGAGGGCGACGACCTTGGCGGCGTCCTGCAGCGTGAGGATGCCGGCGACCGCGGCGGCGGCGATCTCGCCCTGGGAGTGGCCGATGACGGCGGCCGGCTGGACGCCGTGGGAGCGCCAGAGTTCGGCGAGGGAGACCATGACGGCCCACAGGACCGGCTGGACCACGTCGACCCGTTCCAGGCCTTCGCCGCTGCGGACGACGTCGAGCAGGGACCAGTCGGTGTGGGGGGCGAGTGCGGCGGCGCATTCCGCCATGCGTGCTGCGAAGACCGGGGAGGTGTCGAGGAGTTCGACGGCCATGCCCGCCCATTGGGCGCCTTGGCCGGGGAAGACGAAGACGGTGCGGGGGTTGGTGTGGGCTTCGGCGGTGAGGGTGGTGGTGCTCGGGCGGTCCTCGGCGAGGGCGGTCAGGGCGGTTTCGAAGTCCTGGAGGTCGCTCGCGACGATCGCGGCGCGGTACTCGAAGCGGGAACGGGTCAGTGCCAGCGAGTAGCCGACGTCCGCGACCGGGACGTCCGGGTTCTCCCGGACATGAGCCAGCAGCCGCTCCGCCTGGACGGCCAGGGCCCGTTCCGTCTTGGCGGAGAGCACCCAGGGCACCGGGTGGTGCGACGGGTCCACAGGCTGCGCCACGTCCCCCCGCTCGTCGGCGGGAGCCTCCTCGAGCACGAGATGCGCGTTCGTCCCGCTCATGCCGAACGACGAGACGCCTGCGCGGCGGGGGTGGTCGGGGGTGTCGGGCCAGTCGCGGGTCTCGGTGAGGAGTTCGACGGCGCCGGTGGTCCAGTCGACGTGGCTGCTGGGCCGGTCGATGTGGAGGGTCTGCGGGACGGTGCCGTGCCGCATGGCGAGGACCATCTTCATGACGCCGGCGACGCCCGCGGCCGCCTGGGTGTGACCGATGTTGGACTTGATGGAACCCAGCAGCAGCGGCCGCTCCTCGGGCCGGTCCTGCCCGTAGGTCGCCAGGAGTGCCTGGGCCTCGATCGGGTCGCCGAGCGTCGTGCCGGTGCCGTGCGCCTCGACCACGTCCACGTCGGCCGTGGTCAGACCCGCGTTGGCCAGCGCCTGACGGATGACACGCTGCTGCGACGGCCCGTTCGGCGCGGTGAGCCCGTTGCTCGCACCGTCCTGGTTCACGGCCGAGCCACGCACGACGGCCAGAACCTCATGCCCGTTGCGCCGGGCCTGCGACAGCCGCTCGAGCAGGAGCACGCCGACGCCCTCCGCCAGCGCGAATCCGTCGGCGGCCTCCGAGAAGGCCTTGCAGCGACCGTCGGCCCCCAGCGCCTGCTGTCTGCTGAACTCCACGAACGAGGTCGGCGTGCCCATGATCATGACGCCGCCCGCCAGTGCCATCGTGCACTCGTCGTTGCGCAGCGCCTGGGTGGCCATGTGGATGGCCACGAGCGAGGAGGAGCAGGCGGTGTCGACGGTGACGGCCGGGCCCTCCAGACCGAGGGCGTAGGAGACGCGGCCGGAGACGACGCTGCCCGCGGTGCCGGTCAGCAGATGGCCCTCAAAGCCGTTGGGGCGGACACGTGTCGCCCCGCCGTATCCGGAGGCCGCCGCCCCCACGTACACGCCGGTACGGGTCCGGCGCACCCGCGCCGGGTCGATGCCGGCGTTCTCGAAGGTCTCCCATGCCGCCTCGAGCAGCAGTCGCTGCTGCGGGTCCATCGCCAGCGCCTCGCGGGGGCTGATCCCGAAGAAGCCGGGATCGAACTCACCGGCGCCCCGCAGGAACCCGCCCTCGGCCACGTAGGAGGTCCCCTGGGAGTCTCCCGTCGTGTGCCGGAAGACCTCCAGGTTCCAGTTGCGGTCGTCGGGGACGGGACCGATCGCGTCCTGGCCCTGGGCGACCAGGTTCCAGAGGTCGTCGGGGGTGGTGACGTCGCCGGGGAAGCGGCAGGCCATGCCGACGATGACGATCGGATCGTCGCCGCCGGTGTCCGTGGTGGCGGCCGTGGCCGCGGTGACCGTGGCGGTCTGGCCGAGGAGTTCCTCGCGGAGATGGTCGACGAGGTCCTGCGGCGTCGGGTAGTCGAAGACGAGGGTGGAGGGCAGCCGCAGGCCGGTGGCGGTGTTGAGGCGGTTGCGGATCTCGACGGCGGTGAGGGAGTCGAAGCCGAGTTCGCGGAAGGCGCGGGTGGTGTCGACGGTTTCCGGGGTGGCGTGGCCGAGGACGGCGGCGACGTGGGTGCGGACCAGGTCGAGCAGGGTCCGCTCGGCCGCGTCCGCCGGCAGCGCCGCCAGCCGACCCGCCAGCGAGGTGCCCTCAACTGCGCCGCCGACGGCGGTGCGCCGCGCGGTGGACCTGACGAGGCCACGGAACAACGGCGGCACACCGGCCGGGTCGTCGGCCGCGTAGCGGCGCACGGCGGCCAGGTCGAGGCGGGCCGCGACCAGGTGGGACCGGGAGGAGCCGCCCGCCGCGTCGAGCAGTGTCAGGGCGAGTGAGGTGGGCAGAGTGAGCTGACCTGTCCGCGCCATGCGGGCCATCTCGGTGTCGCCGAGGTGGGCGGTCATGGTGCTGCGTTCCTCCCACATGCCCCAGGCGATCGCCTGGCCCGGCAGCCCCAGGGCCTGCCGGTGACGGGCCAGCTCGTCCAGATAGACGTTGGCCGCCGCGTAGCTGCCCTGTCCGGGGCCGCCGAAGATGCCCGCGCCTCCGGAATAGAGGACGAATTCGGTGAGGTCGTGGTGGTGGAGGGTGAGTTGGTGGAGGTTCCAGGCGGCGTCGGTCTTCGGGCGCAGGACCCGGTCGACGCGGTCGGCGTCGAGTTCGGCGATGACGCCGTCGTCGAGGACGCCCGCGGTGTGGACGACGCCGGTCAGCGGGTGTTCGGCGGGGATGCGGGCCATGGCCGCGGCGAGGGCGTCGGGGTCGGCGGCGTCGCAGGCGACGAGGTCGACCCGGGCGCCGGCGGCCTCCAGCTCCGCGACGAGTGCGTCCGCGCCGGGGGCGGCGGGGCCGCTGCGGCTGAGGAGCAGCAGGCTGCGCACGCCACGCGTGGTGACGAGGTGGCGGGCCAGGAGCCCGCCGAGGGTTCCGGTCGCGCCGGTGACGAGGTAGGTGCCGTCCGCATCCGGTGTGCGGGGCATGGTCAGGACGACCTTGCCGATGTGGCGGGCCTGGCTGACGTGCCGCAGGGCCTGCGGCGCCTGCCGCACGTCCCACGCCCGCAGCGGCGGCAGGGTGAGCGCGCCTTGCGTGAACAGGGCGGTCACCTCCCGCAGCATCTGCTGGATGCGGTCCAGACCGGCGTCCATCAGCTCGAACGGCGCGTAGAAGACACCCGGGTGACGGGCGGCGACGTCGGCGGGATCGCGGACGTCGGTCTTGCCCATCTCCAGGAACCGCCCGCCCTCCGCGAGCAGTCCGAGGGAGGCGTCGACGAACTCCCCGGCCAGCGAGTTCAGCACCACGTCCACCCCCCGGCCGCCCGAAGCGGCCCGGAAGGCGTCCGCGAAGTCGGTGCTGCGCGAGGAGGCGATCCGCTCCGCCGGAATGCCCCGCTCGCGCAGGACCCGCTGCTTCGCCTCACTCGCCGTCGCGTAGACGGTCGCGCCCAGGTGGCGGGCCAGCTGCACCGCGGCCGTCCCCACACCACCCGTCGCCGCATGGACCAGGACCGTGTCGTTCTCCTGGACACGGGCGAGGTCGACCAGTGCGTAATACGCCGTCAGATAGACGGAAGGGACGGTCGCCGCCTGGGCGTAGGTCCAGTCCCCGGGGATGGGGGTGAGGGCGCGGTGGTCGGCGACTGCTTCGTTACCGAAGGATCCGGAGACCAGACCCATGACCCGGTCACCGGGCCGCACCCCGGTCACCCCCGGCCCGGTCTCCAGGACCACACCCGCGGCCTCGGCACCCAGCGGCACCTCCGGCCCCGGATACATGCCCAGCGCGTTCAGCACGTCACGGAAGTTGACCCCCGCGGCCCGCACCGCCAGCCGCACCTGACCCTCCGCCAGAGCACCGGCCGACTCCTCGGGGAGCAGCGCCAGGTTCTCCAGCGTCCCCTTGCCCGTGCTCCGCAGCGACCATCGGTCGCCGCCCGACGGCACCGTGAGCTCCCCGCCCGCCGCACGCGCCAGACGCGGCACGAACCAGCCGCCTCCACGCACCGCGACCTGCGGCTCGCCCCACGACGCCACCGGCAGCACATCGTCCACCGAACCGTCGGTGTCGACCAGCAGAATCCGGCCCGGGTTCTCCGACTGCGCCGACCGCAGCAGACCCCACACCGCGCCCAACGCCGGATCACCGCCGAACGACCCGACCGCCACCGCACCCCGCGTCACGACCAGCAGACGCGCGTCACTCTCCCGCTCCGCCGCCAGCCACTCCTGCAACGACCCCAGCACCCGCACCACCAGCTCGCGAGCACCCTCGGGGGTGCCGTCACCGGCCGGCGCCGGTCCGTCGAGGACGTGCAGGACCTCGAGCTCCTCGTCGGGAGCCGTCGTGGGCGATCCCGTGAGCGGCGTCCAGTCGACGCGGTACAGGGAGTCGGCGGCGGCCCCGTGTTCCGCCGACGTCAGCCGGTCGGCGTCGACCTGGCGGAAGACCAGCGACCCGACCGTCGCCACGGGCCCACCCGTGACGTCGGCCGCCTCGACGCGCACAGCACGGCCGTCCGGTGAGGTGAGCCGAACCCGCAGGGTCGCCGCGCCGGCCGCGAACAGCTCGACGCCCTCCCAGGCGAAGGGCAGCCGCAGGCCGTCGCTGCCCGGGAGGAGGTCGCCCGCGCCCACGGCGTGCAGGGCCGAGTCCAGCAGCGCAGGGTGCAGACCGAACCGGCCCGCCTGCTCCGCGGCATCGCCCTCGAGGCCGACCTCGGCGAACACCTCGCCGCCGGTCCGCCAGACCGCGCGCAGGCCCTGGAACACCGGGCCGTAGCCGTACCCGGTGGTCTCGGCGCCCGCGTAGAAACCGGTCACGTCGACCGGCTCGGCTCCCTCCGGAGGCCAGACCGCGGCCCAATCCGGGGTGTGCGGCCGCTCCCCGGCGGCGTCGGTCACCACGCCGGACGCGTGTCGCGTCCACGTCTCGGAGTCCTCGGCACGTCCGTACACGGCGACGGGCCGGGCATCGGGGCCCGCGTCGTCCTCGCCTTCCGCACCCACCACGACCCGGAGCGCGACGGCACCGTTCTCCGGCAGCAGCAGAGGCTGCTCGAGGACGAGTTCCGACAGCGTTCCCGTGCCGGCCTCGTCACCGGCGCGCACCGCCAGTTCGACCAGGGCGGTGCCCGGTACCAGCACCCGCCCTTCCACGGCGTGATCGGCCAGCCAGGGATGCGTGCGGACGGACAGGCGTCCGGTCAGCACCACCCCGCCCGGCTCGGGCAGCTCGAGCACCGCCCCGAGCAGCGGGTGCTCGGCGCTCTCGAGGCCCACGGAGGCCACGTCGCCGGTGAAGGCGGCCGGACGCGGCCAGAAGCGCTGCCGCTGGAAGGGGTAGGTCGGCAGGTCGGTGAGGTCTGCGCCGGTGCCGGTGAAGACGACGTCCCACTCCACGTCCAGGCCGAGGACCCACAGCTCGGCGAGGGAGGTAAGGAAGCGGTCGAGGCCGCCTTCGTCGCGGCGGAGGGTGCCGAGGACGGCGGCGTCGGTGTCGGCGTTCCCGACGGTGCCCTGGAGGCCGATGCCGAGGACGGGGTGGGGGCTGACCTCGATGAAGACGGTGTGTCCGTCGGTGAGGGCGGCGCGGGTGGCGTCCTCGAACTCGACGGTGTTGCGGAGGTTGTCGTACCAGTAGCCGCCGTCCATCGCCGTCTCGGCGATGTCCAGGAGACGGCCGGTCAGCGAGGAGTAGAGCGGGGTGTTGCCCTGCTGCGGCGTGATGCCGGTCAGGAGGGTGGCGAGTTCGTCGCGGATGGCTTCGACGTGCGCGGAGTGGGAGGCGTAGTCCACGTCGACCTTGCGGGCGCGGACCCCGGCTTCCTCGCATGCGGTGATCAGCTCGTCCAGGGCGTCGACGTCACCGGAGACCACGGTGGAGGAGGGGCCGTTGACGGCGGCGACGGATATCCGGCCGTCCCACGCGGTGATCGTGTCGCGGACCCAGGCGGCGGGCTGCGCGATCGAGACCATGCCGCCGAGACCGGCCAGCGCGGTGATCGCCCGGGACCGCAGGGCGACGACCTTCGCCGCGTCCTCCAGCGACAGGATGCCCGCCACCGCGGCGGCGGCGATCTCACCCTGCGAGTGACCGATCACCGCGGCCGGCTGAACACCGTACGAACGCCACAGCTCCGCCAGGGACACCATGACGGCCCACAGCACCGGCTGGACCACGTCCACCCGCTCGAGGCCCTCACCACTGCGCACCACATCCAGCAGCGACCAGTCGATGTGCGGAGCCAGAGCCGCCGCACACTCCGCCATCCGCGCCGCGAACACCGGCGAGGACTCCAGCAGCTCGACCGCCATCCCCACCCACTGCGCCCCCTGACCCGGGAACACGAACACCGGACGGCCGTGATCGCCGACGGCCCCACGCGCGGCACCGGCGGGGAGGTCGCCCTCCGCCAGGGCGAGGAGACGGTCCGCCATGGACGTCACGTCGTCGCCGACCACCACGGCGCGGTGGTCGAAGGCGGTACGGGTCCGCAGCAGCGACAGGCCGACGTCCGCCGCGGCGGCACCCGGTTCCGCGGTGCGCACGTGCTGGAGGAGCCGGCCGGCCTGGTCGGCGAGCGCGGCTTCGGTCCGTGCGGAGAGGAGCCACGGCACCGGGCCGGCCGGACGACCGTGGGAGCCGGCGGGGCCGGTGGCCTCGCCGGGCGTCTCCTCGGAGGGGTCGGCCTCGGGCGCCTCCTCGATGACGGCGTGGGCGTTGGTTCCGCTCATGCCGAACGCGGAGACGCCGGCCCGCCGCAGCCGGCCCGGGCGTTCCCAGGCGCGGGGAGCGGTGAGAAGTTCGACGGCGCCCGAAGCCCAGTCGACGTGCGAGGAGGGCGTGTTCACGTGGAGGGTGCGCGGCATGACGCCGTGGCGCATGGCCATGACCATCTTGATGACGCCGGCGACGCCCGCGGCGGCCTGGGTGTGACCGATGTTGGACTTCAGCGAGCCCAGCCACAGCGGCTGGTTCCCGGGGCGGTCCTGGCCGTAGGTGGCGAGCAGGGCCTGCGCCTCGATGGGGTCGCCGAGCTTGGTGCCGGTGCCGTGCGCCTCGACCACGTCCACGTCGGCCGTGGTCAGACCGGCGTCCGTGAGGGCGGCGCGGATGACGTGCTGCTGCGCGGGCCCGTTGGGCACGGTGAGTCCGCTGCTCGCACCGTCCTGGTTGACCGCGGAACCGCGGATCACCGCGAGGATCCGGTGGCCGTTGCGACGGGCGTCGGAGAGCCGCTCGAGCAGGAGCATGCCGACGCCCTCGCCCCAGCCGGTGCCGTCCGCCGCGTCGGCGAACGCCTTGCACCGGCCGTCGGAGGACATCGCGCCCTGCCGGCTGAACTCCTGGAAGGTGCCCGGCGTGGACATCAGGGCGACGCCACCGGCCGCGGCCAGGGTGCACTCCCCGTTGCGCAGGGCCCGGGTGGCGAGGTGAAGGGCCACCAGGGAGGACGAGCAGGCGGTGTCCACGGTCACCGCCGGTCCCTCCAGACCGAGGGTGTAGGAGACGCGGCCGGACAGCACGCTCGCCGAGCCGCCCACCACCACGTGGCCCTCGACGTTCTCGGCGCTGTTCGGCAGCAGCATCGGGTAGTCCTGGCCGTTCGTGCCGACGAACACGCCGGTGCGGCTGCCGCGCAGCGACCCGGGGGCGATGCCCGAGCGTTCGAACAGTTCCCAGGACGTCTCCAGCACCAGCCGCTGCTGCGGGTCCATCGCCAGCGCCTCACGCGGCGAGATGCCGAAGAACGAGGCGTCGAACTCGGCGGCGTCGTGCAGGAATCCGCCCTGGTCGCTGTGGGACGAGCCGGGACCGTCCTGGCCGACCCGCACCGCCGACTCCCAGCCGCGGTCACCGGGGAACGCGCCGACGGCGTCCGTGCCGTCGGCCACCAGCCGCCACAGGTCCTCGGGGGAGGCGACCCCGCCCGGGAAGCGGCAGGCCATGCCGACGATCGCGACCGGCTCCCGCGCGGCGGAGTCCGCCTCGCGCAGGCGCTGCTTCGCCTGACGCAGCTCGGCCGTCATCCACTTCAGGTGATCGAGCAGCTTTTCTTCACTTGCCATGGAAACGCCCCGCCCTCGTGGAAGCCGTCGCTCTCTCGTCCGTTCATGGCGATCAGTTCCGTGTCCGGATCGATGCCCATGGACGACGGAAACGGCGGCCGGCAGGCGGCGTCATCGAAAGCACCCATGATCGCCCTCAAGAAAGGAAGCTATGCAGTGGAATTGCCGTCCACAACCCCTAACCGGGCGGCGCCGGTCTTCTTCCCGACGCTCTGATCAGGAATTCCACTCCCGTTCCGGCGATTTTCTAGCGGCTTTGTATCAACTGTTTACCGATTGTCTTCCACGGAGCAGGACGATTCGTCGTGCCTGCTGGTCCGGTGCGTGAACTTCCCTTCCACGTGACGAGGGCGCCTGATGCCAAGACTTCTGCAGCCAACCGTTCCCCAGCAGCAACCAGACTGGCCCGATCCCGAGCGGCTCGACGAGGTCCGGCGGACCCTCGAGGCGAGCCTGCCGATCGTCATGCCCCACGAGTGCGATCTGCTCCGGCGCCGGCTCGCGGCGGTCGCCGAGGGCCGAGCCCTGCTCCTGCAAGGAGGTGACTGCGCCGAACGGCTGCACACCTCCCTGGACGACGTCGAGAGGAGGATCGACACCCTGAGCCGGATGGCCTCGCTGCTGTCCGAGTCCTTCCTGCTGCCCGTGGTCGTGGTGGGGCGGCTGGCCGGCCAGTACGCCAAGCCCCGTTCCAGCGCCCACGAGACGCGGGACGGCGTGACGCTGCCCTCCTACCGGGGCGACTCCGTCAACGGACCGGAGTTCACCCCCGAGGCACGCACGGCCGACCCCTACCGGATGCTCCGTGCCCACCAGGCCGCCGCGGCGACCATGAACATGGTTCGCGCGCTCGTCGGCCACCGCGCCGGATCCCCGGCCCGGCAGGTCCCGGAGGAGATGTTCGTCTCCCACGAGGCCCTGCTCCTCGACCACGAGACGCCGCTGACCCGCGTCGACCCCCGCACCGGCCGTGCCTACGCGGGAACCGGCCACCTGCTGTGGGCCGGTGAGCGCACCCGCGACCCCGACGGGGCGCACATCGCCTTCCTCGCCGGCGTCGCCAACCCGGTCGCCGTCAAGATCGGCCCCACCGCCGAGCCGGACGAGCTGCTGGCCCTGATCGAACGCCTCGACCCCCACCAGGAGCCGGGGCGGCTCACGTTCGTCGTCCGCATGGGCGCCCGGGCGGTCCGCGAACGGCTGCCCCTCCTGGTGGAGAAGGTCGCCGCCTCCGGGACCCGCGTCGGCTGGGTCAGCGACCCCATGCACGGCAACACCTACACCGCCCCCACCGGTCACAAGACCCGGGCCTTCGACGACGTCCTCGACGAGATCCGGGGCTTCTTCGAGGTCCACCACGCGCTCGGCACCCACCCGGGCGGGGTCCACCTGGAGATGACCGGGCAGGACGTGACGGAGTGCGTGGGCGCCGGGGCGGTCGGGCACGAGGACCTCCCGCGCCGCTACGAGTCCTCCTGCGACCCCCGCCTGAACCGTGCGCAGTCCGTCGAACTCGCCCGTCGCGTCGCCGACCTCGCCGGCAGCCGGCCCACCGACCCCGGAGCGTGGCGATGACCGCTGCCTGATAGGGGTGTCCCCACCCCGGAATTCAGGGGTTGAGCGCCGTCGACGTCCTGGAATAGCTTCCGGGAGAGATTCCTGTCGAGGGGAAAACCGAGAAGAACGGGCCCGCTCGAGGCGGACTCGAGTCCCGATCGTTTGCCGTTCGGTATTTTCCTCGCCGGGAAAACGCAGAGCGCCGGAAAACGCTCCGGAGGCCGCGATTCCTGCGCGAACTCGGGAGCATTCCCGGGTCTCTGTGTCGACGCAATGCGCTGGCTGCTGCCCAGGGTGGGGATGAATGGCGAACGAAGAGACGCTCCGGGACTACCTGAAGCTGGTCGCGGCGGACCTGCACCAGACGCGGCAGCGCCTGCGTGAGGTGGAGGCCCGCGACAGCGAACCCATCGCCGTCGTCTCGATGGGCTGCCGGTACCCGGGTGGTGTGCGCACGCCCGAACAGCTCTGGCGACTGGTCGCCGAGGGCACCGACGCGATGTCCGGATTCCCGCGGGACCGCGGCTGGCCCCTCGAGTCGCCGGACGGCACGGACTTCTGCGAGGAAGGCGGCTTCGTCCACGACGCCACCGACTTCGACCCCGCCTTCTTCGGCATCTCGCCGCGCGAGGCGCTGGCGATGGACCCGCAGCAGCGGCTGCTGCTGGAGGTCGCCTGGGAGACGCTCGAGGCCGCCGGCATCACCCCCGACTCCCTCGCCGGGACCCGCACCGGGGTCTTCGCGGGCACCACCGGCCAGGACTACGCGCACCTGCTCGCACCCCCGCCTGCGGGCACCGAGGGCTACATCCTCACCGGCACGGCCGCCAGCGTCGTCTCCGGCCGCATCGCCTACACCCTCGGCCTGGAGGGACCGGCCGTCTCCGTCGACACGGCCTGTTCCACCTCCCTGGTGAACATCCACCTGGCCGCGCAGTCCCTGCGCAACGGCGAGTGCTCCCTCGCGCTCGCCGGCGGGGCCACCGTCATGTCGACGCCGAGCGCCTTCGGAGGCTTCAGCGAACAGGGCGGCCTCGCCGCCGACGCCCGCTGCAAGGCCTTCTCGGCGGCCGCCGACGGCACCGCGTGGAGCGAGGGCGTGGGCATGCTGCTGCTGGAGCGGCTGTCCGACGCCCGCCGCAACGGGCACCAGGTGCTGGCGGTGGTGCGCGGTTCGGCCGTCAACCAGGACGGCGCCAGCAACGGCCTCACCGCGCCCAACGGACCGTCGCAGCAGCGCGTCATCCTGGACGCCCTCGCCGGGGCCCGCCTCACCGCCGCCGACGTCGACGTGGTCGAGGCGCACGGCACCGGCACCAGGCTCGGTGACCCGATCGAGGCCGAGGCCCTGCTCGCCACCTACGGCCAGGAGCGGCCCGCGGACGGCCGTCCGCTGCGGCTCGGCTCCCTGAAGTCCAACATCGGCCACACCCAGGGCGCCGCCGGAGTCGGCGGCGTCATCAAGATGGTCATGGCGATGCGGCACGGGATGCTCCCGAAGACCCTGCACGCCGACGAGCCCACCCCGCACGTCGACTGGACCGCCGGCGCCGTCGAACTGCTGCGCGAGCCGGTCGCCTGGCCGGCCGCCGACGCGCCGCGCCGGGCCGGGGTCTCGTCCTTCGGCATGAGCGGGACCAACGCGCACGTGATCCTGGAGGAGGCGCCTGCCGAGGAGTCGTCCGAAACGACCGCCCAGGCGGAGACACCCTCCGCCCCGGCGGGTGCGGTGGGCGCGGCGGTGCCGTGGGTGCTGTCCGCCAAGTCGGAGCAGGCGCTGAAGGCCCAGGCGGAGAGCCTGCTGGTCCACGTCCGGGAGAACCCTGGCGCGCCGGTCGCGGACGTCGGCCACTCCCTGGCACTGACCCGTACGGCCTTCACCCACCGTGCGGCGGTGGTGGCCTCGGACCTCGACGGTTTCGAGGCCGCGCTGTCCGCGCTGGTGGAGGGCCGTCCGTCCCCGGGCGTGGTGCGCGGTGCGTCGGCGGGAGGCACCCGTCCGGTGTTCGTGTTCCCGGGTCAGGGGGCGCAGTGGGTCGGGATGGCGGTCGAGCTGCTGGAGTCCTCGCCGGTGTTCGCGGCGCGGATGGCGGAGTGTGCGGCGGCTCTGGCTCCGCACATCGACTGGTCGCTGCTGGATATGGTGCGCAGTGGTGAGGGTCTGGAGCGGGTGGACGTGGTCCAGCCGGTCCTGTGGGCCGTCATGGTGTCCCTCGCCGAGCTGTGGCGTTCGTACGGTGTTCAGCCCGCCGCGGTGATCGGTCACTCGCAGGGCGAGATCGCCGCCGCCGCGGTGGCGGGCATCCTGTCGCTGGAGGACGCGGCGAAGGTCGTCGCCCTGCGGTCCCGCGCCATCACCGCCCTCGCCGGTCTCGGCGGCATGGTGTCCGTGGCCCACGAGGCCGACGTCGTGCGCGAGGCGATCGCCGCGTGGGACGGCCGGATCTCGGTCGCCGCGGTCAACGGGCCCTCGTCGACCGTGGTGTCGGGCGACGTCGACGCCCTCGAGGAGTTCCTGGCCCACTGCCAGGACAACGACATCCGCGCCCGCAGGGTCGACGTCGACTACGCCTCCCACTCCGCCCACGTCGAAGCCATCCGGGAGGAGCTGGCCTCTCTGCTGGGCGGGATCACCCCCCAGCAGGGCAGCACGCCCCTCTACTCGTCCCTGACCGGCCGCCTCCTGGACATCGCCGAGACGGCGATGGACGGCGGCTACTGGTACGACAACCTCCGCAACACCGTCGAGTTCGAGAACGCGACCCGCGCCGCCCTCACCGACGGGCACACCGTCCTCGTCGAGGTCAGCCCTCATCCGGTCCTGGCTCTCGGCCTTCAGGGCACCGTCGAGGACACCGGTACCGACGCCGCCGTACTCGGCACCCTCCGCCGCGACGAGGGCGGCCTCGACCGCTTCCTGACCTCCCTGGCGGAGGCGCACTGCCACGGCGTCACCGTCGACTGGACCACCGTCTTCGCCGGCACCGGCGCCCGCCGCACCCCACTTCCCACCTACGCGTTCCAGAAGCAGCGCTACTGGCCGGACGCCCCGGCCGGTGCCGCCGTACCGGGGACCGCGCGGACCGCGGACCCCGACGAGGCGCGCTTCTGGGAGGCCGTCGAGCAGGGCAACGCGGAAGCGTTGGCCGCCGCCCTCGGCGGGGCCGACAGCGAGCCGCTGCACGCGGCCCTGCCCGTCATCAGCTCGTGGCGGCGCGGACGCAAGGAACGTTCGACGATCGACGCCTGGCGCTACCACGTCACCTGGAAGCCCGTGGCCACGTCCGGTGAGGCGCCCGCCGCCCTGACCGGGCGCTGGCTGGTCGTCGTACCGGACGCGCCGGCCGCCGAGACGTCCGGCCTTGCCGACGTCCTCGTCACCGGGCTCGCCCGGCACGGCGCCGAGGCACGACAGCTCACCCTCGACGCGTTCACCGGACTCGACGACACCGAGGACGTCCACGGCGTCCTCTCCCTGCTCGGACTCGACGAGACCCCGCACCCCGACTTCCCGGCGCTGCCCACCGGGCTCGTCTCCACCGTCGACCTGGTGAAGGCGCTCGTGGCCACGCGGGGTTCCGCCCCGCTGTGGACGCTCACCCGTGGGGCCGTCTCCGTCGGCAGGTCGGACACGCTCACCGCACCCGCGCAGTCCATGGTCTCCGGTTTCGGACGGGTCGTCGGCCTCGAGCACCCGGCGCGCTGGGGTGGGCAGATCGACCTTCCCGCGGTCCTCGACGACCGTGCCCTGGCCAGGGTGTGCGCCGTCCTCGGGGCGGCCGGCGGGGACGACGGCGAGGACCAGGTGGCCGTCCGGTCCACCGGCGTCCACGCCAGGCGCCTGCTGCGCGCCCCGATGGGAGGGGCCACCGAGAGCTGGACCCCGCGCGGCACCGTCCTCATCACGGGTGGCACGGGTGCCCTCGGTACCTTCCTGGCCCGCCGGTTCGCGGAGCTGGGGGCCGAGCACCTGGTGCTGACCAGCCGTCGTGGACCGGCCGCGCCGGGCGCCGCCGAACTCCGGGAGGAGCTGACCGCCCAGGGCGTGCGCGTCACCGTCGCCGCCTGCGACGTCGCCGACCGAGCCGCCGTGCAGCTGCTCGTCGACGGGCTGCGCGAGCAAGGGGACACGGTCACCGCAGTGATCCACACGGCCGGCGTCAGCCAGCTCAGCTCCATCGAGGACACCGACCCCACCACCTTCGCCGACGTGATCACGGCCAAGGTCGCCGGCGCCCGGAACCTGGACGACGTCCTCGGTGACGAGCCGCTCGACGCCTTCGTCGTGTTCTCCTCCATCTCCGGCATCTGGGGCAGTGGCGGTCAGGGCGCCTACGCCGCGGCCAACACCTACCTGGACGCGTTCGTCGCCGCCCGCCGGGCCCGTGGCCGTACCGCGACCGCCCTGTCCTGGGGTGCGTGGGGCGGCGCCGGCATGGCCAAGGGCGAGGCGGAGCAGCTGCTCAGCCGCCGTGGTCTGCCCGTCATGGACCCCGACCTCAACATCAACGCGCTGCGGCAGGCCGTCGCCCGGAACGAGACGGCCCTCACCGTCGCCGACGTCCGGTGGGACCGCTTCGTCCCCTCGTTCACCGTCGCGCGCCGCAGTCCGCTGCTCGAGGACCTGCCCGAGGTGCGGGAGATCCTGGACGCCGCCGAGGCCGAGGCGGGCGGCGAGTCCGCCGTCACCTCCGCGCTGCAGCAGAGCCTCGCCGGGCTGGCCCCGGCCGAACAGCGCAACCGCGTCCTCGACCTCGTCCGGGGGGAGGCGGCCGCAGTCCTCGGCTACGCCAACGCCGCCGAACTCGACGCGGCACGCCCCTTCCGCGAACTCGGCTTCGACTCCCTCACGGCCGTGGACGTCCGCAACCGGCTCAGCACGCTCAGCGGTCTGCGCCTCCCCACCACCCTGGTCTTCGACTACCCCACCGTCGCCGACCTCGCCGACCACCTCCTGACGCTCGTCCTCGGACAGCCGGCCGACGGGAACACGGCACGGTCCGCGGTGACCGGCCCGCTCGACGGCCTCGCTCCGTCCGACGACGACCCGGTGGTCATCGTCGGGATGAGCTGCCGGTTCCCCGGGGGCGTGAGCTCGCCGGAGGAACTCTGGCGGGTCGTCGCCGAGGGCGTGGACACCGTCGGCGACATCCCCGTCGACCGGACATGGCCGGGTGCCGCCCCCGAGGACGGCTTGTCCGTCGCAGCCGGCTGGCTCTCCGGAGCCGGCGACTTCGACGCCGCGTTCTTCGGCATCAACCCGCGTGAGGCCCTGGCCATGGATCCGCAGCAGCGTCTGCTGCTGGAGGCGTCCTGGGAGGTCTTCGAACGGGCGGGCATCGACCCCTCGTCGATGAAGGGCAGCCGCACCGGCGTCTACGTCGGCGCCTCCTCCCAGGGCTACGGCAGCGACGTCGTCCAGGCGCCGGAGGGCACCGAGGGCTACCTCATGACCGGCACGGCCACCGCCGTGCTCTCGGGCCGCGTGTCGTACGTGCTGGGCCTGGAAGGTCCGGCGGTGACGGTGGACACGGCGTGCTCGTCGTCGCTGGTCGCCCTCCACATGGCCGTCCAGGCGCTGCGCAACGGCGAATGCGAGGCCGCTCTCGTCGGAGGCGTCGCCGTGATGGCCACCGGCACCGTGTTCGCGGAGTTCTCCCGTCAGGGCGGCCTGGCCGCGGACGGCCGGGTGAAGGCCTTCTCGGACGAGGCGGACGGCACCGGCTGGGGCGAAGGCGTCGGCGTGGTGCTGGTCGAGCGTCTGTCCGACGCGCGGCGCAACGGGCATCAGGTGCTGGCGGTGGTGCGCGGCTCGGCGATCAACCAGGACGGCGCGAGCAACGGCCTCACCGCCCCCAACGGGCCGTCGCAGCAGCGCGTCATCCGCGCGGCGCTCGCCGGGGCCGGTCTGACCGGCGCCGACGTCGACGCGGTGGAGGCGCACGGCACGGGCACGACGCTGGGCGACCCGATCGAGGCGCAGGCGCTGCTGGCCACGTACGGTCAGGAACGTCCGGAGGACGGGCGGCCGCTGTGGCTGGGTTCGCTGAAGTCCAACATCGGGCACACGCAGGCAGCGGCCGGTGTGGCGGGCGTGATCAAGATGGTCATGGCGATGCGCCACGGGGTGCTGCCCGCGACTCTGCACGTCGGTGAGCCGTCGTCGAAGGTCGACTGGTCGGCCGGCGCGGTGGAGCTGCTGACGGAGGCTCGGGAGTGGCCGGAGACGGGCGAGCGCCCGCGCCGGGCCGCCGTCTCGTCCTTCGGTGTCAGCGGCACCAACGCCCACACCGTTCTCGAAGCCGCGCCCGTCGACGAGGCCGGTGCCGAGAGCCCCGTGTCCTCCGTTTCCCCGGTGTCCCCCGCGTCCTCGGCGGTCGTGCCGTGGGTCCTGTCGGCCCGTAGCGAGGCCGGTCTGCGTGCGCAGGCCGAACGCCTGGCCGACTCGGTGAGCGGGACGACGTCGCCCCTGGACGTGGCGTACTCACTGGCCACCGGCCGCGCCCACCTGGAACACCGGGCGGCGGTCGTCGCCACGGCGCCGGAGGACCTGATCGCGGCACTCTGCGCGGTGGCCGAGGGCCGTTCGGCCGCGGGTGCGGTGTCGGGTGTGGCTGGGGGCGGGCGTTCTGCGTTCCTGTTCTCGGGCCAGGGCTCGCAGCGGGCCGGGATGGGCCGGGAGCTGTACGAGGCGTTCCCGGTGTTCGCGGACGCGTTCGACGCGGTCTGCGCGGAACTCGACAGGCACCTGGACCGGCCGGTGAAGGACCTGGTCTTCGACGTCGAGTCGGACCTGCTGGACAGGACTGTCTATACGCAGGCCGGTTTGTTCGCGGTCGAGGTGGCTCTCTTCCGGCTGGTCGAGCACTGGGGCGTCACCCCCGACTACCTCCTCGGCCACTCGATCGGTGAGCTGGCTGCCGCGCACGTCGCGGGCGTCTGGTCGCTGGAGGACGCTGCCGCTCTGGTCGCCGCACGCGGCCAGCTGATGCAGGCCCTGCCCGAGGGTGGGGCGATGGTCGCCGTGCAGGCGACCGAGGACGAGATCCTGCCCCTGCTCACCGACAACGTCTCCATCGCCGCCCTCAACGGGCCCACCTCGGTCGTCATCTCCGGCGACGAGAACGAAGTACTGGCGATCGCTGACCGGTTCGAGAAGTCGAAGCGGCTGCGGGTCAGCCACGCGTTCCACTCGCCGCGCATGGAGCCCATGCTGGAGGAGTTCCGGCAGGTCGTGCAGGCGGCCACTTTCGCCGCCCCGCGCATTCCGATCGTCTCCAACCTCACCGGTGAAACGGCGGGCGAGGAACTGCTGACCGCCGACTACTGGGTGAACCACGTCCGCCAGGCGGTCCGGTTCGCGGACGGCATCCGTCACCTGGACACCCAGGGCGTGACCACCTACCTGGAGCTGGGACCGGGCGGGGTTCTGTCCGCCATGGCCCAGGAAACGGCGGCAGACGCCGCGTTCGTCCCGGCCCTGCGCAAGAACCGTTCCGAGACCGACGCCGTCGTCACCGCTCTCGCCGAACTGCACGTGAACGGCTCCACCGTCGACTGGACCGCCTACTACACCGGCACGAACCGACGACGCGTCGACCTCCCCACCTACCCCTTCCAGCACCAGAGCTACTGGCTTCGCTCCGCCGGTCCTTCGATCGCCGGTCTCGATCTGATGGGCATGGGCCCGGCG
>NZ_BBZI01000006.1:123162-129586 GCF_008974245.1 Streptomyces abyssomicinicus
CCGTTCCTCGATGCTTCCGTGGCCGTGGCGGGGTCCGACGGCCTGCTGTTCAGCGGCCGGATCGGTCTCGACACCCACCCGTGGCTGGCGGACCACGCCGTCCTCGGCACGGTGCTGCTGCCGGGTGCCGCGTTCGTCGACCTTGCCGCGCACGTCGCGCTGGCGGCCGGCTGCGACCGGGTCGAGGAGCTCACCATCGCCGCCCCCCTGGTGCTCGAGGCCACGGCGTCCGTGGTCCTGCAGCTCTGGGTCGGACCCGCCGACGAGAGCGGGCGGCGTCCGCTGGAGATCCACTCCCGTCCGGCCTCCAGCGCCACCGCGCCGTGGAGCCGTCACGCGGGTGGCGTTCTCGCGGTCGACGCGCCTTCCGCTTCCGAGGGCCGGACGATGGCCGAGTGGCCGCCGCGTGGGGCCGAGCAGGTCCCGGTCGACGGGGTCTACGACGCCATGAACGACATCGGTTACGGCTACGGGCCGGTCTTCCAGGGCCTGCGTGCCGTGTGGACGGCCGAGGACGAGGTCTTCGCCGAGGTGGCGCTGCCCGAGGACGCGTGGGAGGAGGGGAGCCGATTCGGGCTGCACCCGGCACTGCTGGACTCCGCCCTGCACGCCATCGGGGTCAGTGGAGGATCCCTCGCCGAGGGTGGCCGACTTCCCTTCGCCTGGTCGGGCATCAGCCTGTACGCGGTGGGCTCGTCCGCGCTGCGGGTCCGGATCACCACCGCCGACAACGGTGAGGTGTCGCTCGATCTCGCCGACAGCGACGGAATGCCGGTCGCCCGGATCGACTCGCTGGTCATGCGTCCCCTCAGCGCGGGGCAACTCGACGCCCCCTCCCGGAGCAGCGGTTCCGACTCGGTGTTCGAGATCGAATGGGTCTCGGGCCCGGCCGTCGGACGGGCCGAGGCGCCGGCCGTTGTCCCGGAGGTCATCGAGGTACCCGTCTCGAGCCTCGACGGTGACGTTCCCGCGGCCGTGCGGGCAGTCGCCGCCGACGTGCTGACCCGGCTGCAGGAGTGGCTCGCGTCGAGTGAGCAGGACGGGCGTCTGGTCGTCGTCACGCGTGGCGCGGTGGCCGCGAACCGGGCCGAGGAGGTGACGGACCTCGTCGCCGCGACGGTGTGGGGCCTCGTGCGCTCCGCGCAGTCCGAGCACCCCGACCGGATCGTCCTCGTCGACACCGACGGGTCGACGGAGGACCTGCTCAAGCTCTCCTCCCTCGGCGAGAGCCAGCTCGCCATCCGTGCGGGTGAGGTTCTGGTTCCCCGGCTGGCCCGCACCACCACGTCTGCTGACGCCACCCTGCCGGCCGCCGAAGGGGCGGTTCTGGTCACGGGTGCCGGCGGCGCGCTGGGCGGCCTGGTCGCCCGGCACCTCGTCACCACCCACGGTGTGCGGGACCTCGTCCTCGTTTCGCGTCGCCCCTCCACCGCGTTGGTGGAGGAGCTGCGGGAGCTGGGTGCCGACGTGCGGTGGGCGTCCTGCGACGTCACCGACCGCGACGCCCTGGCCGCACTGGTCGGTGAGCTGACCGCGCCCGACGGCCCCGGCCTCGCCGGTGTGGTCCACGCCGCGGGCGTCGTAGACGACGGCGTTCTGGAGTCCCTCACCCCCGAGCGACTGGCCACCGTGCTGCGGCCCAAGGCGGATGCCGCCTGGCACCTGCACCAGTTGACCGCCGACCTGGACCTCGCCTTCTTCGTCCTCTACTCCTCCGCCGCCGGCACCTTCGGCGGACCCGGCCAGGCCAACTACGCCGCCGCCAACGCCTTCCTCGATGCCCTCGCCACCCACCGCCACACCACCGGTCTGCCCGCCACCTCCCTCGCCTGGGGCCCCTGGGCCGACAGCGGCATGCTGGGGGAGCTCACCCCGGCGGACATCGCCCGCATGGCGCGGGCGGGCCTCGTTCCGCTGAGCGCCGACCAGGGCCTCGACCTGTTCGACCTGGCGGTGGCCACCTCCGCCGAGGAGCGGCCGCACCTGCTGGTCGCCCGTCTCACCCCGAACGAGTCCCAGGTGCGGCCGGACATGCTTCCCCCGCTGCTGCGCCCGTTCTTCCGGGCGGCCCTGCGCAGGCAGGCAACCAGTGCCCAGCGGCCCGCCGCCGAGTCCGCTGCCGCGCTGAAGGAACGTCTCGCCCGGTGCTCCGAGGACGAAGCCCACCGCCTGGTGCTCGACCTCGTCCGGGACGCCATCGCGGCCGTGCTCGGTCACTCCTCCGCGGCATCGGTGGAGGTGAGCCGCGGTTTCCTGGAGATCGGCTTCGACTCCCTCACCGCAGTCGAGTTCCGCAACCGGGTCAACCAGCTCACGGGCCTGAAGCTGGCGGCCACGCTGATCTTCGACCACCCCTCTCCCGAGGCGCTCGCCCGCCACCTGCTGGCGGAACTCGCCCCCGGAGGCAACGTCACCGCCCTGACGCTGCTCAGCGAACTCGACCGGCTCGAGTCCTCGCTCGCGGCGGTGCCCGCGGACGACGACGACCGGTCCCAGGTGACGGAGCGCCTCCGTGGACTGCTCGCCGCCTGGACGGACAGCAGGCCCGACGGCGACGACGTCGCCGACCTCGACTCCGCGACCGCGGACGAACTCTTCGATCTTCTCGACGGCGAGCTGGGACTTTCCTGACCCCGTACGGCGGCCCCTTCGCGGGGGCCGCCTTCCGTCGATCCTGCCTCGCCCTTCAAGGAGTGCCACCTCATGCCGAACGAGGAGAAGTACCTCGCCTACCTCAAGCGCGCCACGGCGGATCTCCGCGAGGCGCGCACCAGGCTGCGGGAGTACGAGGACCGGGACCGTGAGCCCATCGCCATCGTCGGCATGGCCTGCCGTTATCCCGGAGGGGTCACCTCCCCGGAGGACCTGTGGCGCCTCGTCCAGGCCGGCGGTGACGCGATAGCGGAGTTCCCGGACGACCGGGGATGGGACGTCGAGCACCTGTTCGGCGACGGTGAGGCCGGGACCTCGAACGCTCACGCCGGAGGCTTCCTCGAGGGCGCCACGGTGTTCGACCCGGCCTTCTTCGGCATCTCACCGCGTGAGGCCCTCGCCATGGACCCGCAGCAGCGTCTGCTGCTGGAGGCGTCCTGGGAGGTCTTCGAGCGGGCCGGCATCGATCCGGCCTCGGTGAAGGGCAGCCGCACGGGTGTCTTCGCCGGCCTGATGTACCACGACTACCTGACGCTGATGCAGTCCCTTCCCGAAGGCGTCGAGGGTTACCTCGGCACCGGCACCTCCGGCAGCGTGCTCTCCGGCCGGGTCGCCTACATCCTGGGCCTGGAGGGGCCGGCGGTGACGGTGGACACGGCGTGCTCGTCGTCGCTGGTCGCCCTGCACTTGGCCGTCCAGGCGCTGCGCAACGGCGAGTGCTCGATGGCGCTGGCGGGCGGCGTCACCGTCATGTCGACGCCCGGCACCTTCGTCGACTTCAGCCGGCAGGACGGGCTCTCCTTCGACGGGCGCTGCAAGTCGTTCTCGGACGACGCGGACGGCACCGGCTGGTCCGAGGGCGTGGGCGTGCTGCTGGTCGAGCGTCTGTCGGACGCCCGCCGCAACGGTCACCGGGTGCTGGCGGTGGTGCGGGGTTCGGCCGTCAACCAGGACGGCGCCAGCAGCGGCCTGACGGCGCCGAACGGGCCGTCGCAGCAGCGGGTGATCCGCCAGGCGCTGGCCAACGCCCGTGTTCCGGCCGCCGACGTGGACGTGGTGGAGGCGCACGGCACGGGCACGACGCTGGGTGACCCGATCGAGGCGCAGGCGCTGCTGGCGACCTACGGCCAGGACCGCCCGGAGGACGGGCGGCCGCTGTGGCTGGGTTCGCTGAAGTCCAACATCGGCCACGCCCAGGCGGCGGCGGGTGTCGCCGGGATCATCAAGATGGTCATGGCGATGCGTCACGGTGTGCTGCCCCGGACGCTCCACGTGGAACGCCCGTCGACCCAGGTGGACTGGTCGGCGGGTGCGGTGGAGCTGCTGACGGAGGCGCGGGAGTGGCCGGAGACGGGTGAGCGCCCGCGCCGGGCCGCCGTCTCCTCGTTCGGCGTGAGCGGGACCAACGCCCATGTGGTCCTCGAGCAGGCGGTGGCCGAGGAAGAGCCGGAGCCGGCCGGTGAGCCGGAGGTCGTCCTCCCCGTGGTGCCGTGGGTGCTGTCGGCGAAGTCGCCGGAGGCACTGGCGGACCAGGCGGGACGCCTGCTGGCCCAGGTCCGGGAGAACGCGGAGCTTGCACCGCTGGACCTGGCCTGCTCGTTGGCCCTCACCCGTTCGCATTTCGAGCGGCGTGCGGCGGTGGTGGGCTCCGGCCGGGAGGACCTCGTGCAGGGCCTGGAGGCGATCGCCTCCGGTGCGGTGACGGGCACGGCCGCGCGGGGCGGCGGGCGTTCGGCGTTCCTGTTCTCCGGCCAGGGGTCGCAGCGGGCGGGGATGGGCCGGGAGCTGTACGAGGCGTTCCCGGTGTTCGCGGACGCGTTCGACGCGGTCTGCGCGGAACTCGACAGGCACCTGGACCGGCCGGTGAAGGAGCTGGTCTTCGACGCGGAGTCGGACCTGCTGGACAGGACTGTGTACACGCAGGCCGGTCTGTTCGCCGTCGAGGTGGCCCTGTTCCGGCTGGTGGAGCACTGGGGTGTCACCCCTGACTACCTGCTGGGCCACTCCATCGGTGAGCTGGCTGCCGCGCACGTCGCGGGCGTCTGGTCGCTGGAGGACGCGGCCGCGCTCGTCGCCGCCCGCGGTCGGCTGATGCAGGCCCTGCCCGAAGGCGGCGCGATGGTCGCCGTCCAGGCGACCGAGGACGACGTCCTGCCCCTGCTCACCGACAACGTCTCCATCGCCGCCCTCAACGGCCCGAACTCCGTCGTCATCTCCGGCGACGAGAACGAAGTACTGGCGATCGCTGACCAGTTCGAGAAGTCGAAGCGGCTGCGGGTGAGCCACGCATTCCACTCGCCGCGCATGGAGCCCATGCTCGACGAGTTCCGCACCCTCCTGCGGGCGGCCACCTTCCACGCCCCCCGCATCCCGATCGTCTCCAACCTCACCGGTGAAACGGCGGGCGAGGAGCTGCTGACCGCCGACTACTGGGTGAACCACGTCCGCCAGGCGGTCCGGTTCGCCGACGGCATCCGGTACCTGGAAGCCCAGGGCGTGAGCACCTACCTGGAGCTGGGCCCGGGCGGGGTTCTGTCCGCCATGGCCCAGGAAAGCGTGGCCGAGGCCGCGTTCGTCCCGGCCCTGCGCAAGAACCGTTCCGAGACCGACGCCGTCGTCACTGCTCTTGCCGAACTCCACACCCACGGCGCCACCGTCGACTGGACGGCCTACTACGCCGGCACCAACGCCCAGCAGATCGACCTCCCCACCTACGCCTTCCAGCACCAGCACTACTGGCCCAAGAGGTCGTTGCAGGCGATCGACATCTCCGGCGTCGGTATGAGCGCTGCTGAACACCCGCTGCTCGCGGGAGCGGTGGTGCTGGCCGGTGAGGATGTTTCGTTGTTCACGGGTCGGTTGTCGTTGGAGTCGTATCCGTGGCTGGCGGATCACGCTGTGTTCGGGACGGTGCTGCTGCCGGGGACCGCGTTCGTGGAGCTGGCTCTGCATGCCGGTGAGCGGGTCGGCTGCCCGGTCCTGGACGACCTCACGCTGGAGACTCCGCTGGTCCTGCCCGAGCGTGGCGGGGTGAGTCTGCAGGTGGTGGTCGGCGCGGCCGAGGACGGCGGACGCCGTCCGGTCACCGTGCACTCCTCGCCCGCGGGCGACGACAGCGACTCCTGGACCCGGCACGCCTCCGGCTACCTCACCCCCACCACGCCGGTCGCGGCGGGTGTCGTGCTCACCGAGTGGCCGCCGCGCCAGGCGGAACCCATCTCGGTGGAAGGCCTGTACGAGGTCCTCGCGGATGCCGGGTTCGGTTACGGCCCGGTGTTCCAGGGCCTGCGCGGCGTGTGGCGGCGGAAGGGGGAGGTGTTCGCGGAGGTCGCGCTGCCGCAGGAGGCGTGGGCGGAAGCCGGCCGCTTCGGGATCCACCCCGCCCTGCTGGACGCCGCCCTCCACGCCATCGGCATCAGCGGCCTGCCCACCGGAATCGACGGCCCCGGCCTGCCCTTCGCATGGAGCGGCGTCCAGCTGAACGCGGTCGGCTCACCCGTCCTGCGCACCCGCATCACCACCAACAACGGCGGCATCGCCCTCGACCTGGCCGATGCCACCGGCACGCCCCTCGGCCGCATCGACACCCTCACCCTGCGCCCCGTCACGGCCGAACAGCTCGACACCACCCCCACCCACGACTCCCTCTTCCACCTCGACTGGCAGCACCTCACCGCCACCCCGGCGGAAGCCCCTGCACACGCAACCCTCCTCGAGATCCCTGCCTCGGACATCGACGGTGACGTCCCGGCAGCTGTGCAGACCGTCCTCG
>NZ_BBZI01000006.1:129871-275953 GCF_008974245.1 Streptomyces abyssomicinicus
GATCACCGGCGCCGGCGGTGCCCTGGGCGGCCTGATCGCCCGCCACCTCGTCACCACCCACGGCGTCCGCGACCTCGTCCTGGTCTCCCGCCGCCCCTCCACCACGCTGGTCGAGGAGCTGCAGGAACTGGGTGCCGACGTCCGGTGGGCGTCCTGCGACGTCACCGACCGCGACGCCCTGGCCGGCCTCATCGGCGAGCTGGCCGCGGCCGACGGCCCCGGCCTTGCCGGTGTGGTCCACGCCGCGGGCGTCGTCGACGACGGCGTTCTGGAGTCCCTCACCCCCGAGCGACTGGCCACGGTACTGCGGCCCAAGGCGGACGCCGCCTGGCACCTCCACCAGCTGACCGCCGACCTGGACCTCGCCTTCTTCGTCCTCTACTCCTCCGCGGCGGGTGTGCTGGGTTCGGCAGGTCAGGCGAACTACGCCGCCGCGAACGCATTCCTCGACGCCCTCGCCACCCACCGCCACACCACCGGTCTGCCCGCCACCTCCCTTGCCTGGGGACCCTGGGCCGACAGCGGCATGCTCCAGAACCTCGACGCCGCAGACCTCGCCCGCATGCGCCGCGGCGGCATACCCCCGCTCGCCCCCGACGAAGGCCTCGCCCTGTTCGACGCGGGTGTGGTGTCGGGTGTTCCGGCGGTGGCGCCGGTCCGGTTGAACCTGGCGGCCTTCCGCAAGGCCCCGGCCGTGCCCGCACTGCTGCGCGGCCTCATCCGCACCCCCAGCCGCCGCACCGCGCAAACCGGCACCGGCCACACCTCCGCCCTCGCCCAACGACTCCTCACCCTCCCCACCCCCGAACGCACCCGCCTCCTCCTCGACACCGTCCGCGCCGAGATCGCCGCCGTCCTCGGCCACGACACACCCGACACCATCCCCGCCGAACGCGCCTTCACCGAACTCGGCTTCGACTCCCTCACCGCCGTCGAACTCCGCAACCACCTCAACACCGTCACCGGCCTCCGCCTCCCCGCCACCCTCGTCTTCGACCACCCCAACCCCACCCTCCTCGCCCACCACATCGAAACCGAACTCCTCCCCACCGACACCACCAACCCCCACACCACCAACCCCACCACCAGCACCACCAGCACCGACGACGAACCCATCGCCATCGTCGGCATGGCCTGCCGCTACCCCGGCGGCATCACCAACCCCAACGACCTCTGGAACCTCGTCGCCACCGCCACCGACGGCATCTCCACCTTCCCCACCAACCGCGGCTGGGACCTCGACACCGGAGAGGGCCGTGCCCCGGAGGGCGGTTTCCTCTACGACGCGGGCGAGTTCGACGCCGATTTCTTCGGCATCGGCCCGCGTGAGGCCCTGGCCATGGACCCGCAGCAGCGCCTGCTGCTCGAGACCTCCTGGGAGGCACTGGAGCGGGCAGGGCTTGACCCGACGTCTCTGCGCGGCAGCCGCACCGGCGTCTTCGCCGGCCTCATGTACCACGACTACGTCACCCAGGTGTCGGGCGTGGAGACCGCGGAGGGTTACCTCGGAACGGGTAACGCGGGCAGCGTTGTTTCGGGCCGCGTGGCGTATGCCCTGGGGCTTGAGGGCCCGGCGGTCACGGTGGACACGGCGTGCTCGTCGTCGCTGGTCGCTCTGCACTGGGCCATCCAGGCCCTGCGTTCCGGCGAGTGCGACATGGCCCTCGCGGGCGGTGTGACCGTCATGGCCACCCCGACCACCTTCGCCGAGTTCTCCCGCCAGGGTGGACTGGCCTTCGACGGGCGCTGCAAGTCGTTCTCTGACGAGGCGGACGGCACCGGCTGGGGCGAAGGCGTCGGCGTGCTGCTGGTCGAGCGTCTCTCCGACGCCCGCCGCAACGGCCACCAGGTCCTCGCGGTCGTGCGCGGCTCCGCCGTCAATCAGGACGGTGCCAGCAACGGCCTCACCGCCCCCAACGGCCCGTCCCAGCAGCGCGTCATCCGCGCCGCACTCGCCGCGGCCGGCCTGACCGGCGCCGACATCGACGCCGTCGAGGCCCACGGCACCGGCACCACCCTCGGCGACCCCATCGAGGCGCAGGCGCTGCTGGCCACCTACGGTCAGGAGCGTCCGGAGGACGGGCGGCCGCTGTGGCTGGGCTCGATCAAGTCCAACCTGGGCCACACGCAGGCAGCGGCGGGTGTCGCCGGGATCATCAAGATGGTCATGGCCATGCGCCACGGCATCCTGCCGCCCACCCTCCACGCCGCACAGCCCTCGTCGAAGGTCGACTGGGCCGCCGGCGCGGTGGAGCTGCTGACCGAAGCACGCGACTGGCCGCAGACGAACGACCGGCCGCGCCGTGCGGGTGTCTCCTCCTTCGGCATCAGCGGAACCAACGCGCACGTCATCCTGGAGGCGCCCGAGCCCGACCCCGCCCCGGCCACCGGGACGGAAGAGCCGGAGACCGCGCTCCCCGCAGTGCCGTGGGTGCTGTCCGCCAAGTCCCCTGAGGCCCTAGCCGGGCAGGCCGAACGCCTTCTGCCGCTGGCCACGGGCGAGGTCTCACCAGTCGATGTCGGCTGGTCCCTGGTGTCCGCACGCACCCTGTTCGATCACCGTGCGGTGATCTTCGGTGAGGACCGCGAGGAACTGCTGCGCGCGGTGGCCGAGGGCCGTTCGGCCGCAGGTGTGGTGTCCGGCGTGGCCGGGAACGGGCGTTCGGCGTTCCTCTTCTCCGGCCAGGGCTCGCAGCGGGCGGGGATGGGCCGGGAGCTGTACGAGGCGTTCCCGGTGTTCGCCGAGGCGTTCGACGCGGTGTGCGCGGAGCTGGACAGGCACCTGGACCGGCCGGTGAAGGAGCTGGTCTTCGACCCGGAGTCGGACCTCCTCGACCGCACCGTCTACACCCAGGCGAGCCTCTTCGCCGTCGAGGTCGCCCTGTTCCGGCTGATGGAGCACTGGGGCGTCACGCCCGACTACCTCCTGGGTCACTCGATCGGCGAACTCGCCGCCGCGCACGTCGCGGGCGTGTGGTCACTGGAGGACGCTGCCGCTCTGGTGGCCGCACGGGGTCGGCTGATGCAGGCCCTGCCCGAGGGTGGGGCGATGGTCGCCGTCCAGGCGACCGAGGACGAGATCCTCCCCCTGCTCACCGACAACTTGTCCATCGCCGCCCTCAACGGACCTACCTCCGTCGTGATCTCCGGTGACGAGGACGAAGTACTGGCGATCGCTGAGCGCTTCGAGAAGTCGAAGCGGCTGCGGGTCAGCCACGCCTTCCACTCCCCCCGCATGGGGCTGATGCTGGAGGTGTTCCGGCAGGTCGTGCAAACGGCGACTTTCCACGCCCCGCGCATCCCGATCGTCTCCAACCTCACCGGCACCGTCGCCGGGGAGGAACTGCTGACCGCCGACTACTGGGTGGACCACGTCCGCCGGGCGGTCCGGTTCGCCGACGGCATCCGCCACCTCGACACGCAGGGCGTGACCGCCTACCTGGAGCTGGGCCCCGGCGGTGTCCTGTCCGCCATGGCCCAGGAGACGGTGGCCGAGGCCGCGTTCATTCCGGCCCTGCGGAAGAACCGCTCCGAGACCGACGCCGTCGTCACCGCTCTCGCCGAACTCCACACCAACGGCACCGCTGTCGACTGGACGGCCTACTTCGCCGGCACCAGCGCCAAGCGCGTCGACCTCCCCACCTACGCCTTCCAGCACCAGCACTACTGGCCCGAGCCGGCCAAGGAGGAAGTCCTCACCGCTGCCGATCCCGCCGATGCGGCGTTCTGGAAGGCGGTGGAGGACGAGGACCTGTCCGCGCTGGACCTCAGCGGGGACCTCAGCCTCAAGGACGCCCTGCCGGCCCTGTCGTCCTGGCGTGACCGGCAGCGGCAGCACTCCACCCTCGACCGGTGGCGCTACCGGATCGCCTGGAGACCCGTGCGGATCACGGACGGGGACGTCACCGGGCGCTGGCTGCTGGTGGAGCCCGCGGGTGACCCGGCCGACGACGGGCTGGGTGCGGGCGTCCTCGCCGAGGCACTGGCCGGGCACGGCGCCGATGTGGTGCGCGTTGCGGCGACCGACCGTGTCGCGCTGGCCGGGCGTCTCGCCGAGGCCGTCGCTCAGGGTGCCGTGACCGGGGTCCTCTCGACCCTGGACCTGGCGGACACCGTCGTCCTCGTCCAGGCACTCGGCGACGCGGACGTGACGGCGCCCCTGTGGTGCCTGACCCGGGGTGCGATCTCCACCGGTGCCGAGGACCCGGTGGTCCGCCCGGAGCAGGCCGCCGTGTGGGGCATCGGCCGGGTCGCCGCACTGGAGCTGCCCCATCGCTGGGGCGGGCTCGTCGACCTGCCGGAGGAGCTCGACGACGGCGCGGCCGCACGGCTGTGCGCGGTTCTCGCCTCCGCGGGGGACGAGGACCAGGTGGCCGTGCGGGGGACCGGCGTGTACGCGCGTCGGCTGGTCCGGGGCTTCGCCGGGCACAGCGTCTCCACCGCATGGAGGCCACGCGGCACCGTCGTCGTCACCGGAGGAACCGGCGCGCTGGGCGCCCGGGTCGCCCGCCGCCTCGCGGAAGGCGGTGCCGAGCACCTCGTCCTCACCAGCCGCCGTGGCATCGAGGCACCGGGCGCCGTCGAGCTGCGTGAGGAACTCTCCGCGGCGGGAGCGCGCGTGACGGTCGCGGCCTGCGACGTCACCGACCAGGAGGCCCTGTACCAGCTGCTCGACGGACTGCGCGCCGCGCAGGAGGAGATCACCGCGGTCGTCCACACCGCCGGTATCGGTCCCACCCGCCCCGTCACCGACCTGGACGACGAGGAGCTGCGGGCCGTACAGGAGGCCAAGGTGCGCGGCGCCCTCCTCCTCGACGCGTACTTCGACGACGACGTCCCCCTGGACGCGTTCGTCCTCTTCTCCTCCAGCGCGGGTGTGTGGGGCAGCGCCGGCCAGGGCGCCTACGCCGCCGCCAACGCGCACCTCGACGCCCTCGCCGAACAGCGCCGCTCGCGCGGCCTCGCCGCCACCTCCCTGGCCTGGGGGGCCTGGGGCGGCGGAGGTATGGCCGACGGCGAGGCGGGCGAACTGATGCGCAAGCGCGGTCTTCCGCTGATGGACCCCGGCCTGGCCCTGCTGGCCCTCGAGCACGCGACCGCGTCCGACGAGACCTGCCAGGTCGTGGCGGACGTCGACTGGGAACTGTTCGCCCCCCGCTTCACGGCGGCCCGCCCCCGACCGCTGATCTCCGAGATCCCCGAGGTCCAGGCCCTCGCCCGGACGGCCGAACAGGCGCTGCGGGACGGGTCCGCCGGCGGCTCGGCGTTCGTCGCCCGGCTGCGCGGGCTCTCCGCCGCCGAGCAGCATCAGACGCTGCTCAAGCTGGTGCGGACCGAGGCGGCAGCCGTGCTGGGGCACTCCGGTCCCGAGGCGGTGAAGCCGGGGCGGGTCTTCCAGGACCTCGGGTTCGACTCGCTCGCCGTCGTCGAACTGCGGAACCGTCTGAAGGCCGCCACCGGTCTGTCGCTGGCAGCCACCCTCGCCTTCGACCACCCGTCGCCCGAGGCCCTTGCCCGCCACCTCCACGGCGCTCTCGTCGGCGACTCCGGCACCGCGGAGCGGGACGAGTTCCCGGCCGCGCGCGACGGCGTGACGGACGACGACCCGATCGTCGTCGTCGGCATGAGCTGCCGCTTCCCCGGCGGCGTGAACTCCCCCGAGCAGCTGTGGGAGCTCATCGCGGCCGGCGAGGACGCCGTCGCGGGCTTCCCGGTGGATCGCGGCTGGGACCTGGAGCGGCTGTACGACCCGACGCGCAGCACGCCGAACACCACCTACGTCGATCGGGGCGGTTTCCTCTACGATGCCGGGTACTTCGACCCGGCGCTGTTCGGCATCTCGCCGCGTGAGGCACTCGGCATGGACCCGCAGCAGCGTCTGCTGCTGGAGACGTCGTGGGAGGCGTTCGAGCGGTCGGGCATCGATCCGGCGTCCGTGCGCGGTACCCGGACCGGTGTCTTCGCCGGTACCAACGGCCAGGACTACGCCACCTTGCTGCTGGGCGTCACCGACGCCGACAGCCTGTCGATGACCAGCAATGCGGCGAGTGTGGTGTCGGGTCGTCTGTCGTACACGTTCGGTCTGGAGGGGCCGGCGGTGACGGTGGACACGGCGTGCTCGTCGTCGCTGGTCGCTCTGCACCTGGCGGTGCAGGCGCTGCGTTCGGGTGAGTGCGATCTCGCGCTGGCCGGTGGTGTGACGGTGATGTCCACGCCGGGCGCGTTCATCGAGTTCTCCCGGCAGGGCGGACTCGCCTCCGACGGCCGGGTCAAGGCCTTCGCCGACGCCGCCGACGGCACCGGCTGGGGCGAGGGCGTCGGCATGCTCCTGGTGGAGCGTCTGTCGGACGCACGCCGTAACGGCCACCCCGTCCTCGCGGTCGTCCGTGGCTCCGCGATCAACCAGGACGGCGCCAGCAACGGCCTCACCGCCCCGAACGGTCCGGCGCAGCAGCGCGTCATCCGCGCCGCTCTGGCCAGTGGTGGCCTGACCGGTGCCGACGTCGACGCGGTGGAGGCGCACGGCACCGGCACCACCCTCGGCGACCCGATCGAGGCGCAGGCTCTGCTCGCCACCTACGGCCAGGACCGTCCGGAGGACGGCCGGCCGCTGTGGCTGGGCTCGGTGAAGTCCAACATCGGCCACACCCAGGCCGCGGCCGGTGTCGCCGGGATCATCAAGATGGTCATGGCGATGCGACACGGGGTGCTGCCCAGGACGCTTCACGTCGACCAGCCGTCCACCCACGTGGACTGGAGTGCCGGATCGGTCGAACTCCTCACCGAGGACCGGCAGTGGCACACCGACGGCCGGCCCCGCCGCGCCGCCGTCTCCTCCTTCGGCATCAGCGGCACCAACGCACACGTCATCCTCGAAGCACCCGACGCCGAGGACGACCGGGAGCCCGGCGAGGACAGAGGCGTCCCGGTCGCGGGCCTGCTGTCATGGCCGGTCTCCGGCATGTCGGAGCGCGCTCTGCGTGCCCAGGCCGAACGGCTGCGCGCACACGCCGTGGACGCGCCCGACCTCATCGACGTCGGACACTCGCTGGCGACGACCCGTGCGGCCCTGCCCTACCGGGCCGTGGTCCAGGGACACGACCGCGACGAGCTCGTCGCGGCGCTCGGTCACCTCGCCCAGGGCGAGGACACCGCCGGGGGAATCGTGCGAGGCGTGGCCTTGGGCGGCGAGACGGCGTTCCTGTTCTCGGGCCAGGGCTCGCAGCGGGCCGGGATGGGACGCGAGCTGTACGACGCGTTCCCGGTGTTCGCCGAGGCGTTCGACGCGGTCTGCGCGGAGCTGGACAAGCACCTGGACCGGCAGGTGAAGGAACTGGTCTTCGACGCCGAGTCCGACCTCCTCGACAAGACCGTCTACACGCAGGCGGGTCTGTTCGCCGTCGAGGTGGCCCTGTTCCGGCTGGTGGAGCACTGGGGTGTCACCCCTGACTACCTGCTGGGCCACTCGATCGGTGAGCTGGCTGCCGCGCACGTCGCGGGCGTCTGGTCCCTCGAGGACGCTGCCGCTCTGGTCGCCGCGCGTGGCCGGCTGATGCAGGCCCTGCCCGAAGGCGGGGCAATGGTCGCCGTCCAGGCGACCGAGGACGACGTCCTGCCCCTGCTCACCGACAACGTCTCCATCGCCGCCCTCAACGGCCCGAACTCCGTCGTCATCTCCGGCGACCAAGACGAAGTCACCGCCATCGCCGAGCGCTTCGAGAAGTCGAAGAAGCTCCGCGTCAGCCACGCCTTCCACTCGCCCCGCATGGAACCGATGCTGGAGGAGTTCCGCACCCTCCTGCAGACGGCCACCTTCCACGCCCCCCGCATCCCGATCGTCTCCAACCTCACCGGTCAAACGGCGGGCGAAGAACTGCTGACCGCCGACTACTGGGTCAACCACGTCCGCCAGGCGGTCCGGTTCGCCGACGGCATCAGCCACCTGGACGCCCAGGGCGTGACCACCTACCTGGAGCTCGGCCCCGGCGGCGTCCTGTCCGCCATGGCCCAGGAAACGACCACCGACGCCACGTTCGTCCCGGCCCTCCGCAAGAACCGCCCCGAGACCGACGCCGTCGTCACCGCCCTCGCCGAACTCCACACCCACGGCACCACCGTCGACTGGACCGCCTACTACACCGGCACCAACCCCCGACGCGTCGACCTCCCCACCTACGCCTTCCAGCACCAGCACTACTGGCCCAAGGTGTCCTTCGGCGCCCCGAGCGGCACCGTCGAGCAGGGCGAGGCAACGGACGACGCCTTCTGGGAGGCGGTGCACCGGGCCGACCTGGCCGGGCTCTCCGAGACGCTCGGTCTCGGCGGTGAGGAGAAGGCCGCTGCACTCGGTGACGTGCTGCCCGCGCTGTCGTCCTGGCACCAGGCGCAGCGGGAGCGGACGGCGGCGGACGCCTGGCGCTACAAGATCGTGTGGCGGCCGCTCACCGAGCCGGCCGTGCCGGCGCTGAGCGGTACCTGGCTGCTCGTCGTCCCGGAGGCGGGCGCCGAGGAGAGCCTGGTCACGGCGTGCTCCGCCGCGCTGACCGAGCACGGGGCGTCCGTCGAGATCCTGAGGCCGGCCGAGGAGCCGGACCTGGCCGCACGGCTGCGGTCCTTCTCGGCGGCCGCGCCGGACGGGGTGCTGTCGCTGCTGGCCATGGACGAGCGTCCGCACCCCGAACACGAGATCGTGCCGAACGGACTCGCGGGCGGGCTCGCCCTCCTCAAGGCGATGGCCGAGGCCGAACTCGACGTGCCGGTGTGGTCGGTGACCCGTTCCGCGGTCGCCGTCACCGGGCAGGACGGGCCGGTACGGCCGACGCAGGCGCAGACGTGGGGTCTGGGCCGGGTGGCCGCTCTCGAGCACCCCAGGCGCTGGGGTGGACTCGTCGACCTCCCGGAGCAGCCCGGCAGCGGTGACCTGAGCCGGATGGTCTCGGTCCTCGCCCAGCGCACCGCGGCGGCCGGGCCTCCGCCGGGCGGTGTCGAGGACCAGGTGGCCGTCCGGGCCTCCGGAGTCCTCACCCGGCGCCTGGTCCCCGCGGCCACGAACGGCGCCGAACCCCGTCGCCGGTGGCGGCCGAGGGGAACCGTCGTCGTCACCGGCGGCACCGGGGCCATCGGCGGCCACGTCGGGCGCTGGCTGGCCGCGAACGGCGCCGAACACCTGGTGCTGACCAGCCGACGTGGCGAGGACGCCCCGGGCGCCCGTGAACTCAAGGCGGAGCTGGAGGCGGCGGGCAGCCGGGTGACGGTCGCGGCCTGCGACGTCGCCGACCGCGACTCCGTGGAGGAACTGCTCGCCAAGCTGGCGTCGGACGGCGACGAGGTCCGCACGGTCATGCACGCCGCGGGCGTGGGCCTGCTGGCCCCGCTGACCGAGTGCGGGCCCGAGGCGGCCGCCTACGTGGCGACCGGCAAGGTGGCCGGCGCCCGCCACTTCGACGAACTCCTCGACCCGGCGCGGCTCGACGCGGTCGTCCACTTCACGTCCGTCGCCGGTGTCTGGGGCGTCGGTGAGCACGGCGTCTATGCGGCCGCGAACGCCCACCTCGACGCACTGGCGCAGCAGAGCCGGGCCCGCGGAGTCCCCTCCGTGGCGGTGGCGTGGGGCCCGTGGGCGGACGGAGGCATGGTGGCCGGCGCCGGCGAGGGCGGGGGAGAGGGAGCCCTCACCCGGCACGGCGTGCTGGCCCTGCGGCCCGAACTGGCGATGGTCGCCCTGCAGCAGGCCCTCGACCACGACGACACGGCGATCGTGCTGGCGGACATGGACTGGGAGCGGTTCGCCCCCGTCTTCACCATGAGCGGCGACCGGCCCCTGCTGACGGAGATCCCGCAGGTCAAGGAGCTGACCGCACGCCAGGACGCGCTGGTCTCCGAGGAGACCGGTTCGGCGCCCGCGCTGCGGGCCGAACTCGCCGCCCTGTCCGGCGCGGAACAGGACCAGCGCGTCCTGGATCTCGTGCGGGAGCACACCGCGTCGGTGCTCGGACACTCCTCCGCCCAGGAGATCGAGGCCCGGCGCCCCTTCCAGGACCTGGGCTTCGACTCCCTGACCGCCGTCGAACTCCGCAACCGCCTCGGTGCCGCCACCGGACTGAGGCTTCCCGCGACCATGGTGTTCGACCACCCGACGCCGGCCGCGCTCGCCTCCTTCGTCAAGGCCGAGGTGCTGCCCACCGCACCGGGCCAGGTACTGCCCTCGGTCGAGGAACTGGACCTTCTCGAGGAGGCGCTCGCCGCACGGACGGGTGACGACATCGGCCGCGTCCGGGTCGTCATGCGGCTCGAGGCACTCCTGTCCAAGCTCAGCCGCGGGCACGGCGACGAGCCGGCGACGGGAGCGCAGGACGGCGCTATGGCAGGACTCGAGTCCGCTACTAACGAGGAGTTGTTCGATCTGATCGACAGGGATCTCGGGCTTTCCTGACCCTGCCTGCCTCTCCCTTCCGAGTAGCAGCAGCAGTACTCACCGTGAGTCAGACCCGACGGGAGCGACCTTTCGATGGCGGACGAAGAGAAGCTGCGGGAATACCTGACCCGTGTGGTCACCGAGTTGCAGCAGACTCGCCAACACCTTCGAGACGTCGAATCGCGGGAAGCGGAGCCGGTCGCGATCGTCTCCATGAGCTGTCGCCTTCCGGGAGGCGTCGCCTCGCCCGAGGACCTGTGGAACCTCCTGTCCTCGGGCGGCGACGCCATCTCGGGCCTCCCGACCGACCGCGGCTGGAACATCGAGGACCTGTACGACCCCGACCCGTCCGCCACGGGCAAGATCTACGCCCTCGAAGGCGGCTTCCTGCACGACGCGGGCGACTTCGACCCGGGCTTCTTCGGCATCTCGCCGCGTGAGGCCCTGGCCATGGACCCGCAGCAGCGGCTCCTGCTCGAGACCTCCTGGGAGGCGCTCGAGCGGGCCGGCATCGATCCGACGACCGTCGCGGGCAGCCCCACCGGCGTGTTCGTCGGCGCGGCGAGCCAGGGCTACGGCGGCGACCTGAGCGGTTCGGCCGGCTCCGAGGGCTACATCCTCACCGGCACGGTGACCTCCGTGCTGTCCGGGCGCGTCTCCTACACGCTCGGCCTGGAGGGCCCGGCCGTCACCCTCGACACGGCCTGCTCCTCCTCCCTGGTGGCACTCCACCTCGCCGTGCAGTCCCTGCGCAACGGCGAGTGCGCCATGGCCCTGGCGGGCGGCGCCTCGATCATGCCGAACCCGGCGGGCCTGATGGAGTTCAGCCGTCAGCAGGGCCTGGCCCGCGACGGCCGGTGCAAGGCGTTCGCCGACGCGGCGGACGGCATGGGCATGGCCGAAGGCGTGGGCGTGCTGCTGCTGGAGCGCCTGTCGGACGCCCGGCGCAACGGCCACCAGGTGCTGGCGGTCGTGCGTGGCTCCGCGATCAACCAGGACGGCGCCAGCAACGGCCTCACCGCCCCCAACGGGCCCGCGCAGCAGCGCGTCATCCGCGCCGCCCTCGCCGACGCGAAGGTCTCCGCGGACCAGGTCGACGTCGTCGAGGCCCACGGCACGGGCACCTCCCTGGGCGACCCGATCGAGGCGCAGGCGCTGCTGGCCACCTACGGCCAGGAGCGACCGGAAGGCCGGCCGCTGCTGCTGGGCTCGGTCAAGTCCAACATCGGGCACACCCAGGCCGCCGCCGGCGTCGCCGGCGTCATCAAGATGGTGCTGGCGATGCGCAACGGCGTGCTGCCGGAGAGCCTGCACATCGACGAGCCCTCCACCCACGTCGACTGGACCGCGGGCGCCGTCGAGCTGATCGACGCACAGCGTTCGTGGCCGGAGACCGGCGGGCCGCGCCGTGCCGGCGTCTCCTCTTTCGGCATCAGCGGTACCAACGCGCACGTGATCCTCGAGCAGGCGCCGGCGGAGGAACCGCCGACCGGGACCGACCAGGTCCCGGTGACGTCCCGCGGCGTGGTGCCGTGGGTGCTGTCGGGCAGGACAGAGGCCGCGGTGCGCGCCCAGGCGGAGCGTCTGCTGGCCCACGTCCGCGAGAACCCGGACACGCCGGTCGCGGACATCGGTTACTCGCTGGCGCTGACCCGCTCCCGCTTCGAACACCGTGCGGCCGTGGTGGCGGCCGGCAGGGACGACTTCGCGGCGGCGCTCGCCGCACTGGCCGAGGGCCGTCCGGCCCCCGGCGCGGTGCGCGGCGCGTCCGCGGGGGAGGCCAGGACGGTGTTCGTGTTCCCGGGTCAGGGAGCGCAGTGGGCGGGCATGGCCGTGCAACTCCTCGAGTCCTCGCCGGTGTTCGCGGCGCGGATGGCGGAGTGCGCGGCCGTGCTCGCCCCCCATACGGACTGGTCGCTGCTGGACGTCGTCCGCAGCGGTGAGGGTCTGGAGCGGGTGGACGTGGTCCAGCCGGTCCTGTGGGCCGTCATGGTGTCCCTCGCGGAGCTGTGGCGTTCGTACGGTGTTCAGCCGGCCGCGGTGATCGGTCACTCGCAGGGTGAGATCGCCGCCGCGGCGGTCGCGGGGATCCTGTCGCTGGAGGACGCCGCGAAGGTCGTGGCCCTGCGTTCGCGGGCGATCACCGCGCTGGCGGGTCTGGGCGGCATGGTGTCCGTGGCCCACGCGGCCGAGGTCGTGCGCGAGGCGATCGCCGCGTGGGACGGCCGGATCTCGGTCGCCGCGGTCAACGGCCCCTCCTCCACCGTGGTGTCGGGCGACGTCGACGCCCTCGAGGAGTTCCTGGCCCACTGCCAGGACAACGACATCCGCGCCCGCAGGGTCGACGTCGACTACGCCTCCCACTCGGCGCATGTGGAAGCGATCCGCGACGAACTCGCCGCCCTCCTGACCGGCATCACCCCGCAGCAGGGCGGCACACCCCTCTACTCCTCGCTGACCGGTCGTCTCCTGGACATCGCCGAGACGGCGATGGACGGCGGCTACTGGTACGACAACCTGCGCAACACGGTCGAGTTCGAGAACGCGACCCGCGCCGCCCTCGCCGACGGGCACACCGTCCTCGTCGAGGTCAGCCCCCATCCGGTCCTCGCCCTCGGCCTTCAGGGCACCGTCGAGGACACCGGCGCCGACGCCTCCGTCCTCGGCACCCTCCGCCGCGACGAAGGCGGCCTCGACCGCTTCCTCACCTCCCTCGCCGAGGCGCACTGCCACGGCGTCACCGTCGACTGGGACACCGTCTTCGCCGGCACCGGCGCTCGCCGCGTCGACCTGCCGACCTACGCCTTCCAGCGGCAGCGCTACTGGCCGGAGTCGCCCGTCGCCGAACTGGCGGAGAACCTCGACCCCGAGGACGCCCGCTTCTGGGAAGCCGTGGAGCAGGGCAACCTGGCGGCCCTCGCCGACGCCTTCGACCCCGCCGACGCCGAGCTGCTGGACGCGGCGCTGCCCGCCCTGTCCTCGTGGCGGAGAAGGCGGCGCACCAACGCCACGATCGACTCCTGGCGGTACAGCCTCGGCTGGAAGCCGGGGACGGCCGCCCTCGACGCGCGCCTGACCGGCCGGTGGCTGGTCGTCCTGCCGGACCACCTGGACGCCGAGACGTCCGCCCTGGCCGACACCCTCACCGCGGCGCTCGTCCGGCACGGGGCCGAGGCGGACCGGCGCACCCTCGCCGAACTCGCCGCCCTGGACGGCATCGAGGACGTCGACGGCGTGCTCTCGCTGCTCGCGCTCGACACCGCCGCACGGCTCTCCACGCATCCCGGGGTACCCACCGGCCCGGCGGCCACGGTGGAACTGCTGCGCGCCCTCGCCGGCATGGAGGCGACCGCGCCGCTGTGGGCCGTCACCCGCTCCGCGGTCAAGGCCGGCGTCTCGGACCGCGTGGTCGACGCGGCCCAGAGCGCCGTCTGGGGACTGGGACGGGTCGCCGCCCTGGAACTTCCCCAGGGCTGGGGCGGACTGGTCGACGTGCCCGCCGGACTCGACGACCGCGGCGCGTCCCGCCTCTGCGGCATCCTCGCCGCGGCGGGCGACGAGGACCAGTGGGCGGTCCGGGACTCCGGCGCGTACGTCTGCCGCCTGACCCGTTCCCCGATCGGCGGCCGTCCGGGCTCCCGGAACTGGACGCCTCGGGGAACCGTGCTCATCACCGGCGGCACCGGTGCGATCGCCTCACGGGTCGCGCACCGGCTCGCCGAGACCGGCGCCGAGCACCTGGTGCTCACCAGCCGCCGCGGGATCGACGCGCCCGGGGCCCCGGAGCTGCGCGACGAACTCACCGCCCTGGGCGCCCGGGTCACCGTCGCCGCGTGCGACGTCGCCGACCGGGACGCGCTGGAGGCGCTCGTCGGCGACCTGCGGGAGGCCGGCGAGACGATCACGGCGGTGCTGCACGCGGCGGGCGTCGACCGGACCGGCGACCTCCTCACCCTCGACGCGCAGCAGCTGCACGAGGTCCTGGCCGCCAAGACCCTGGGCGCCGCCCACCTCGACGAGCTGTTCGACGACGACTCGCTCGACGCCTTCATCCTCTTCTCCTCCAACTCGGGGGTCTGGGGCAGCGGAGGCCACGCGGCCTACGCGGCCTCCAACGCCTATCTCGACGGCCTCGCCCTGAGCCGGCGCTCCCGCGGTCTGACCGCGACCTCCGTCGCCTGGGGCGCCTGGGACGGCGGCGGCATGTCCGGCGGCGACGCGGGCGAGCAGCTGGCCCGCCGCGGCCTCGCCGCCATGCCCGCCGAGCTGGCCATCGAGGCGCTGCGCCAGGCCGTCGAGCACGACGAGACCTGCGTGAGCGTGGCCGACATGGACTGGGAGCGCTTCGCGCCCCTCTACGCCATGTCCCGGCCGCGCCCGCTGATCGGCGACATCCCGGAGGTCCGGCGGGCCCTCGCGGGCGAGGAGGACGCCGCACCCGACGCCCAGGCCGGTTCCTCGGCCCTGCGCGGCAGGCTCGACGGGCTGACCGCCGACCGCCAGAAGGAGATCCTGATCGGCCTGGTGCGTGCCGAGGCCGCCGCCGTCCTCGGCCACCAGGACGCGGACGCCGTGCCGCCCGCCCGGGCCTTCCGGGAACTCGGCTTCGACTCCCTCACCGCCGTCGAACTGCGCAACCGCCTCTCGGAGGCCACCGGCCTCAAGCTGCCGACCACGCTGGTCTTCGACCACCCCGACGCGACCCGGCTCGCCGCCTTCCTGCGCGAGGAACTCCTCGGCGCCCCGACGGCAGCGACAGCCGCGGCGGCCGCGGTCCGCGCCACCGGCTTCTCCGACGACGAGCCGATCGCCATCGTCGGCATGGCCTGCCGTTACCCCGGAGACGTGAACTCCCCCGACGACCTGTGGCGCCTCGTGGCCGACGGCGTCGACGCGATGGGGGCCTTCCCCGGCAACCGGGGCTGGGACCTCGACGCCGTCTACGACCCGGAGGGCCGTCCCGGCGCCTCCTACGTCGCCGAGGGCGGCTTCGTCGCGGGGGCCGGCCACTTCGACCCGGCGTTCTTCGGCATCTCGCCGCGTGAGGCCCTGGCGATGGACCCGCAGCAGCGCCTGCTGCTGGAGACCTCCTGGGAGGCCTTCGAGCACGCCGGCATCGACCCGACGGTGCTGCACGGCAGCCGTACGGGCGTGTACGCCGGTACGAACGGCCAGGACTACGCCCCCTTGCTGATGGCCTCCGCCGAGGGCGCCGACTCCACCCTCACCAGCAACGCGGCCAGCGTCCTGTCCGGTCGGGTCTCCTACACCCTCGGCCTCGAGGGCCCCGCCGCGACCGTCGACACCGGCTGCTCCTCCTCCCTCGTCGCGCTGCACCTCGCCGCCCAGGCCCTGCGCCGGGGCGAGTGCGACCTGGCGCTCGCGGGCGGCGTCACCGTCATGTCGACCCCCATGTCGTTCACCGAGTTCAGCCGTCAGCGGGGTATGGCGGCCGACGGCCGGGTGAAGGCGTTCGCCGACGCGGCGGACGGCACCGGCTGGGGCGAAGGCGTGGGCGTGCTCGTCGTCGAGCGGCTCTCCGACGCCCGCCGCAACGGACACCGCGTGCTCGCGGTGGTGCGGGGCTCGGCCGTCAACCAGGACGGCGCCAGCAACGGCCTCACCGCGCCGAACGGCCCGTCGCAGCAGCGCGTCATCCGCGCCGCCCTCGCCGACGCGGGCCTGACCACGGCCGACGTCGACGCCGTCGAGGCCCACGGCACCGGCACGACGCTCGGCGACCCGATCGAGGCCCAGGCGCTGCTGACGACCTACGGCCAGGACCGTCCCGAGGACGGTCGGCCGCTGTGGCTCGGCTCGATCAAGTCCAACGTCGGTCACACCCAGGCCGCGGCCGGCGTCGCCGGGATCATCAAGATGGTCATGGCGATGCGCCACGGCGTCCTGCCCAGGACCCTCCACGTCGACCAGCCGTCCGGCAAGGTCGACTGGTCGGTGGGCGCGGTACGGCTGCTGACCGAAGCGCAGGTATGGCGGGACACGGAGGACCGTCCCCGCCGGGCGGGCGTCTCCTCGTTCGGCGTCAGCGGGACGAACGCCCACGTCATCCTCGAGCAGGCGCCCGCCGGAGAGCCGGCCGCCGAGCCGGAGGCGGTCCCCGCACCGGCTGGTGCGGCGGTGCCGTGGGTGCTGTCCGCCAAGTCGGAGCAGGCGCTGAAGGCGCAGGCCGAACGACTGCTGGCCCACCTCCGGGAGAACCCGGACGTGCCGGTCGCCGACATCGGCTACTCGCTGGCCCTGACTCGGACGTCCTTCCCCCACCGCGCGGCCGTGATCGCGGCCGCGCCGGGCGAGTTCGAGGCGGCCCTGGCCTCCCTCGTGGAGGGAGCACCGTCCGCCGCCGTCACCACCGCTTCCACCGCCGGCCGTGTCGCCAAGACCGTGTTCGTGTTCCCGGGTCAGGGGGCGCAGTGGGTGGGGATGGCGGTCGAGCTGCTGGAGTCCTCGCCGGTGTTCGCGGCGCGGATGGCGGAGTGTGCGGCGGCTCTGGCTCCGCACATCGACTGGTCGCTGCTGGATGTGGTGCGCAGTGGTGAGGGCTTGGAGCGGGTGGACGTGGTCCAGCCGGTGCTGTGGGCCGTCATGGTGTCCCTGGCGGAGCTGTGGCGTTCGTACGGTGTTCAGCCGGCCGCGGTGATCGGGCACTCGCAGGGTGAGATCGCCGCCGCGGCGGTGGCGGGGATCCTGTCGCTGGAGGACGCGGCGAAGGTCGTCGCCCTCCGATCGCGGGCGATCAGGGCGCTGGCCGGTCTCGGCGGGATGGTCTCGATCGCGCAGCCCGCCGCCTGGGTCCGCGACACGATCACCGCGTGGGACGGCCGGATATCCGTCGCCGCCGTCAACGGCCCCTCCTCGACCGTGGTGTCGGGTGATGTGGACGCCCTGGACGAGCTGATCGCCGCGTGCGAGGAAGCCGGGGTCCGGGCCCGCAAGGTCGACGTGGACTACGCTTCGCACTCCGCGCACGTCGAGGCGATCCGTGACGAGCTCGCCAAGCTCCTGACCGGCATCACGCCGCAGCAGGGCAACACCCCGCTCTACTCCTCGCTGACCGGCCGTCTCCTGGACATCGCCGAGACGGCGATGGACGGCGGCTACTGGTACGACAACCTCCGCAACACCGTCGAATTCGAGGACGCCACCCGCGCCGCCCTCACCGACGGACACACCGTGTTCGTCGAGGTCAGTCCCCACCCGGTCCTCGGCCTGGGCCTCCAGGGCACCGTCGAGAACGCCGCCGTCCTGGGCACCCTCCGCCGCGACGAGGGCGGCCTCGACCGCTTCCTCACCTCCCTGACGGAGGCGCACTGCCACGGCATCACCGTCGACTGGGACACCGTCTTCGCCGGCACCGGCGCCCACCGCACCGACCTCCCCACCTACGCCTTCGAGCACCAGCACTACTGGCCGCGCAACTTCAACCGCACCGGCGACCTCGCCAGTGCCGGGCTGAGCAGCTCCGCGCACCCGCTCCTGGCGGGTTCCGTCGCGGTCGCCGGCGAGGACGTGTCGCTGTTCACCAGCCGCCTGTCGCTGGACTCGCACCCCTGGCTGGCGGACCACGCCGTCCTCGGAACGGTGCTGCTGCCGGGCACCGCGTTCGTCGAGCTCGCCCTGCACGCCGGTGGCCGGGTCGGCTGCCCGGTGCTCGACGAACTCACCATCCAGGCGCCGCTGGTGCTGCCGGAGCGCGGCGCCCGCGCGCTGCAGATCATGGTCGGAGCAGCCGAGTCCGACGGCAGGCGTCCGCTGACGATCCACTCGGCGGTGCCGAGCGAGGACGTCGACACCGTCTGGACCCTGCACGCCTCCGGCTTCGTCGCCGAGAGCCAGGAACAGACCGCCGAGAGCGCCGTGGGCATGGTCCAGTGGCCGCCGGCGGGAGCCGAGGCGGTGCCGGTCGAGGGCATGTACGACCTCCTCGCCGACATGGGCTACGGCTACGGCCCGGTGTTCCGGGGTCTGCGCGCGGTCTGGCGGCGTGGCGACGACCTGTTCGTCGAGGTCGGTCTCGAGGGCGAGGCGGCGGAGCAGGCGGGCCGGTTCGGTCTGCACCCTGCGCTGCTGGACTCGGCCCTGCACGCCATCGGTCTGACCGGAGGCGTGTCCGACCTGGACGGACCGGGTCTGCCCTTCGCCTGGACCGGCGTGGAGCTGTTCGCCGTCGGATCGCCCGCGCTGCGCGTGCGGATGACGGCAGGCGAGGGCGGCAGGATCTCGCTGGACCTGGCCGACGGCATCGGGGTGCCGGTGGGCCGTATCGGCTCGCTGGTCCTGCGTTCCGTCTCGCCGGGGCAGCTGGACGGCGCCGCCGTCCAGGAGACCGGCACCGATTCCCTCTACCGCGTGGACTGGACGCCCAAGGCCGCCCCCGCCGAACCGGTGGACGCGGCGCCGACCCAGGTGGTCGAGCTGGGCGTGGAGGACTCCGAGGACACCCGCGACGCGGTCGTGCGGGTGCTGGGGTCGTTGCAGGAGTGGCTGGCGGCGGAGCGGGAGAGTGACGCGCGTCTGCTGGTCGTGACGCGGGGTGCGGTGGCGGTCGGGTCGTTCGGCGGTGATCTGGCGCTCGGTGCGGTGTGGGGTTTGCTGCGGTCGGCGCAGTCGGAGAACCCGGGCCGGATCGTGCTGGTCGACACCGACGGTTCGGTGGACGATGTGCTGCCGGTGGCGTCGTGGGGCGAGCCGCAGGTCGCGGTGCGTGGAGGCGGCTGGTTCGTGCCGCGTCTGGCGCGTGCGGCGGGCGGGGAGCTGACGGTGCCGTCGGGCGGCGACCGATGGTCGCTGCGCAGTACCGGGAAGGGGACGCTGGAGAATCTGGCGCTGCTCCCCGAGGAGGACTCCGCCGCTGGACTGGCGGAGGGTCAGGTGCGGCTGGCGGTGCGGGCCGCGGGGGTCAACTTCCGTGACGTGCTGAACGCGCTGGGCATGTATCCGGGGCCGGAGGTGCCGCTGGGCGCCGAGGCCGCGGGTGTGGTCCTGGAGACCGGGCCGGGGGTGACCGGGGTGCGGCCCGGTGACCGGGTCATGGGTCTGGTCTCCGGATCGTTCGGCCCGGAGGCCGTCACCGACCACCGCGCCCTCACCCTCATCCCTGATCACTGGACCTACGCCCAGGCGGCGGTCGTGCCGGCGGTGTTCCTCACCGCCTACTACGGCCTGGTCGACCTCGGCGGACTGCGTGCCGGTGATTCCGTGCTCATCCATGCGGCGACGGGTGGTGTGGGGACGGCCGCGGTGCAGCTGGCCCGCCACCTGGGCGCGACCGTCTACGCGACGGCGAGTGAGGCGAAGCAGCGGGTCCTGCGTGAGCGGGGCATTCCGGCGGAGCGGATCGCCTCCTCGCGCAGCACCGACTTCGCGGACGCCTTCCGGGCCGCTTCGGGCGGCCGGGGGGTGGACGTGGTGCTGAACTCGCTGGCCGGGGAGTTCGTCGACGCCTCTCTCGGACTGCTCGCGGAGGGCGGGCGGTTCCTGGAGATGGGCAAGACCGACGTCCGCGAGCCCGCCGACGTCGCCGCCCGTCACCCGGGTGTGGCCTACGCGCCGTTCGAGCTGATGGACGCCGGTCTGGACCGCATCCAGCAGATGCTGCGGGAGGTGACCGCCCTGTTCGCACAGGGGGCGCTGTCCCTGCCGCCGCTGCGGGCGTGGGACGTGCGGCAGGCGCCGCAGGCCCTGCGGCACGTCAGCCAGGCCCGCCACATCGGCAAGGTCGTCCTGACCATGCCCCGCACACCGGATGCGGCCGGCACCTACCTCGTCACCGGCGCGACCGGAACCCTCGGCGGGCTCCTGGCCCGCCACCTCGTCACCACGCGTGGGGTGCGCAGCCTGCTGCTCCTCAGCCGCAGCGGCCCCGCCGCCCCCGGCGCGGACGCACTCGTCGCGGAGCTGGAGGCCGCCGGCGCCCGGGTCGACCTCGTCGCCTGCGACGCCGCCGACCCCGACGCCCTCGCCGCGGCCGTGGCCCGCATCCCCGCCGAACACCCGCTGACCGGCGTCGTCCACACCGCGGGCGTCCTCGACGACGGCGTCATCGCCGAACTCGACGCCGACCGCGTCGACCGGGTCCTGCGCCCGAAGACCGACGCCGCCTGGAACCTCCACCAACTCACCCTCCACCACCACGACCTCACCGAATTCGTCCTCTACTCGTCCACCGCGGCGACGGTGGGCGGTCCGGGCCAGGGCAACTACGCGGCGGCCAACGCCTATCTGGACGAGCTGGCCCGCTACCGGCAGACCCTGGGCCTGCCGGGCCAGGCGATCGCCTGGGGCATGTGGGAGGAACGCAGCACCATGACCGCCCACCTCGGCGAGACCGAGGTGACCCGTATGGCGCGGGCGGGCATCCTGCCGATGGCGAGCGAGTTCGGACTCGCGGCCTTCGACGCGGCGGGCGGCTCCTCCCAGTCCCACCTGGTCGCGGCCCATCTCGACCTGGCCGCCGTCCGGCGTTTCGCGGAGAACGACCGCATCGGCGTTCCCCCGCTGATGCGCGGCCTGGTCAAGGCGCCCGCGCGTCGTGCGGCGACCGCCACCCAGGCGGTCGAGGCCCCCTCGCTGGCGCGTCAGCTGGCGGCGCTGCCGACGGACGCGGCCGAGCGGACCCTGCTCGACCTGGTCCGCACCCACGTCGCCGCCGTCCTCGGCCACGCCACCCCGGAAACCGTCGACACCACCCGCGCCTTCCGCGAACTCGGCTTCGACTCCCTCACCGCCGTCGAGATCCGCAACCGCCTCAACACCGCCACCGGCCTGCGGCTGCCCTCCACCCTCGTCTTCGATTACCCCACCCCCCAGGACCTCGTCGACCACCTCCGCGAGGAACTCCTCGGCCAGACCGCCGCGGTCACCGCGGCCACGGCCGCCACCACGGACACCGGCGGCGACGATCCGATCGTCATCGTCGGCATGGCCTGCCGCTTCCCCGGCGACGTCACCTCACCCGACGACCTCTGGCAGCTCGTCCTTCAGGGCCGCGACGCCATCGACACCGTCCCCCACGACCGGCAGTGGGAACTGCTCCTGCCGTCCGCCTCGGCGGACGGATGGCAGGCTCCGCCGGCCATCCAGGGCGGGTTCCTGCGGGGCGCCGGTGAGTTCGATCCCGGCTTCTTCGGGATCAGCCCCCGCGAGGCGCTGGCGATGGACCCGCAGCACCGGCTGCTGCTCGAGGCGGCATGGGAGACCTTCGAGAACGCCGGCATCGACCCGCGCGGCCTCAAGGGCAGCCCGGCCGGTGTGTTCGTCGGGGTGAACACCCAGGACTACGTATCCCTGCTCGCCAGGGTCCCGGCGGGTGCCGAGGGCTATGTGGCCAGCGGTACCTCCGGGAGCGTCGCTTCCGGCCGCATCTCCTACACCTTCGGTCTGGAGGGCCCGGCCGTCACCGTCGACACCGCCTGCTCCTCCTCGCTGGTCGCCCTCCACCTCGCCGGCCAGGCGCTGCGCAACGGCGAATGCACGATGGCGCTGGTCGGCGGTGTCAACGTGATGGCGACCCCCGGCACCTTCGCCGACTTCGGCAAGCAGGACGCCATGTCCTCGGACGCCCGGTGCAAGGCGTTCGCGGACGCCGCCGACGGAGCCATCTGGGGCGAGGGCGTCGGCGTACTGCTCGTGGAGCGGCTGTCGGAGGCCCGGCGCAAGGGACACGAGGTCCTGGCCGTCGTGCGGAGTACGGCGGTCAACCAGGACGGTGCGAGCAACGGGCTCACCGCGCCGAACGGGCCGTCGCAGCAGCGCGTCATCCGCCAGGCACTGGCCAACGCGGGTCTGACCACGGCCGACGTGGACGTGGTCGAGGCGCACGGCACCGGCACGACGCTCGGCGACCCGATCGAGGCCCAGGCACTCCTGGCGACCTACGGCCAGGACCGGCCCGAGGAGCGGCCGCTGCTGCTGGGCTCCATCAAGTCCAACATCGGTCACACCCAGGCGGCCGCGGGCGTCGCCGGCGTCATGAAGATGGTCCTGGCCATGCGGCACGGCACCGTCCCGCAGACCCTCCACGTCGACCGGCCCAGCAGCCACGTCGACTGGACCACCGGCGCCGTCGAACTCCTCACCGAGACCCGCGACTGGCCCGACACCCCCGACCACCCCCGCCGCGCGGGCGTCTCCTCCTTCGGGCTCAGCGGGACGAACGCGCACGTGATCCTCGAGCAGGCGCCGGACGGCGAGCCGTCCGCCGAGCCCGAGACCGTTCCCGCTCCGGCGGGTGCGGTGCCGTGGGTGCTGTCGGGCAAGTCCGAGGCGGCGGTGCGGGCGCAGGCGGAGCGGCTGCTGGCTCATGTCCGGGAGAACCCGGATGTCCCGGTCGCGGACGTCGGTTACTCGCTGGCGCTGACCCGTTCCCGTTTCGAGTACCGCGCCGCGATCGTCGCGAGCGACCTCCAGGACTTCGAAACCGCCCTGACCGCCCTCGCCGAGGACCGCCCGAGCACCACCACCCTCACCGCCGAAGCCCACACCAACCCCCGCACCGTCTTCGTCTTCCCCGGCCAGGGCGCCCAATGGGCGGGCATGGCCGTCGAACTCCTCGACACCTCCCCGGTCTTCGCGGCACGCATGGCGGAATGCGCGGCCGCACTCGCCCCGCACACCGACTGGTCCCTGCTCGACGTCGTCCGCAGCGGCGAAGGCCTGGAGCGCGTGGACGTGGTCCAGCCGGTCCTGTGGGCCGTCATGGTCTCCCTCGCCGAACTCTGGCGTTCGTACGGCGTCCAGCCGGCCGCCGTCATCGGGCACTCCCAGGGCGAGATCGCCGCCGCCGCGGTCGCCGGCATCCTCACGCTGCAGGACGCCGCCAAGGTCGTCGCCCTCCGGTCCCGAGCCATCACCGCCCTCGCCGGACTCGGCGGCATGGTCTCCGTCGCCCAGGCGGCCGACACCGTCCGCGACACCATCGCCGCCTGGGACGGCCGGATCTCCGTCGCCGCCGTCAACGGCCCCACCTCCACCGTGGTCTCCGGCGACGTCGACGCCCTCGACGAGCTGATCGCCGCGTGCGAATCGGCAGAGGTCCGCGCCCGCAAGGTGGGCGTGGACTACGCCTCGCACTCCGCGCACGTCGAGGCCATCCGCGACGAACTCGCCGGCCTGCTGGACGGGATCACGCCCCAGCCCGGCGGCATCCCCCTCTACTCCTCCCTCACCGGCCGTCTCCTGGACATCACCGAGACGGCGATGGACGGCGGCTACTGGTACGACAACCTCCGCAACACCGTCGAGTTCGAGAACGCCACCCGCGCCGCCCTCACCGACGGCCACACCGTCTACATCGAGGTCAGCCCCCACCCCGTCCTGTCACTGGGACTCCAGGGCACCGTCGAGGACACCGGCACCGACGCCGCCGTCCTCGGCACCCTCCGCCGCGACGAAGGCGGCCCCGACCGCTTCCTCACCTCCCTCACCGAGGCCCACTGCCACGGCCTCACCGTCGACTGGACCACCGTCTTCACCCCCACCGGCGCCCACCGCACCCACCTCCCCACCTACGCCTTCCAGCACCAGCACTACTGGCCCGAACTGTCGGCGCAGACGCCCGCCACGGCGGCGGACCCGGCGGACGCCTCGTTCTGGGACGCCGTCGAGGGGCAGGACCTGGAGGCGCTGGCGCAGGCGCTGGGCGGCGCGGACACCGAGCCGCTGAAGGCCGCTCTGCCCACGCTGTCGAGCTGGCGGCGGCAGCGGCGTGAGCAGGCGGCCCTGGACGGCTGGACCTACCGCGTCGTGTGGAAGCGCGTCGACGAGGGATCCGCGCCGGCGGTGCTGCCGGGTCGCTGGCTGATCGCCGTGCCGGACGGCGGGTCCGTGGACCACACGTTCGTCGACGCCGTCGCACAGGCCATGACCGAGCGCGGCGCGGACGTCACCCCGGTGAGGGTGACCGGGCGGGCGGACCTCGCCGCGGCCCTCGCCGCGCTGGAACCGCAGGGTGTCGACGGCATCGTCTCGCTGACGGGCCTCGCCGACGCCGGCGAACACGGCGCGGCGGGCGTACTCGGCACGGTCGAGCTGGCGCAGGCGCTGGGCGACGCCGGGGTGCAGGCCCCGCTGTGGGCGCTGACCCGGGGCGCCGTGTCCGTGGGCGGGAACGACCCGCTGGACGCGCCGCACCAGGCCGCGGTGTGGGGCCTGGGCCGGGTAGCCGGCCTGGAGCTGCCGCAGCGCTGGGGCGGTCTCGTGGACCTGCCGGCCGAGTGGGACGCGGACGTCGCCGCCCGGCTGTGCGCGGTGCTCGACGGAACGCACGGCGGCGAGGACCAGTTCGCGGTCCGGCACGCCGGAGTCTTCACGCGACGCCTGGTGCGCGCCGGAGCCGCCGGAGCGGCCGACGCGTGGCAGCCCTCCGGCACGGTGCTGGTCACCGGAGGTACGGGGGCTCTCGGCGGACGGGTCGCCCGACGGCTTGCCGAGCGGGGAGCCGAGCACCTGGTGCTGGTCGGACGCCGCGGGCCGGACGCGCCCGGCGCGGACACCCTGCGGGAGGAGATCACCGCTCTGGGCGCCCGGGTCACCGTGGCCGCCTGCGACATCACCGACGGGGCGGCGCTGGAGGCGCTGTTCGCCCGGATCGACGCCGACGGCACGCCCCTGACGGCCGTGGTCCACACCGCGGGCGCGGCGGCCGACGGGCTCCTGGACGGACTGGCGCCCGACCGGCTCACCGAGGCGCTGCGCGTGTCCACGACGGGTGCGGCCCGGCTGCACCAGCTCACCGCGGACCGCGACCTGGACGCGTTCGTGCTGTTCTCCGCGTTCGCCGGCACGGTCGGCGGCGTCGGGCAGGGCGCGTACGCCGCGGCCGCGGCACACCTCGACGCGCTCGCCGTCCACCGCGCCGCACGGGGCCTGCCCGGCGTCTCCCTCGCCTGGGGCCCGTGGGCGGAGGGCGGCACCGCCCAGGACGACCCGGGCTTCGCGGACCGCATGCGGGCCCGCGGACTTCCGGTACTGCCCACCGACGCGGCCCTGACCGCCCTGCTCCGCGCCGTGCCCGGCCCGGACAGGGCCACGGACCCGGCCGGACCCGCGGCGGCCCTCCTGGTCGCCGACGTCGACTGGGCTACGTACCTGCCGGCCTACCTCGCCGCCCGCCCGGCGGCCTGGCTGGAGGACGTCCCGGAGGTCCGGGCCCACCTGGCCCGCGCGGAGCGGACGCAGACGGGCGACGACGCGGACGGCGCCGAGGCCTTCCGGGCGTCCCTGCGGGGGCTGCCGGAGTCCGAGGTCACGCGCAAGCTGCTGGACCTGGTGCGCGGCGAGGCCGCGGCCGTCCTGGGATACGAGTCCGCCGAGCAGATCGGCGCCCGGCGCCCCTTCCGCGACCTCGGGTTCGAGTCGCTCACCGCCGTCAACCTGCGCAACCAGCTGAGCGCGCGGACCGGGCTGAAGCTGCCCGTCACGCTGGTGTTCGACCACCCCACGCCGACCGCGCTGGCGGAGTTCCTGCGCGGCGAGATCGGCGGCGCGGTCCGCTCCCAGGAAGGCGCGGAGACCGCGGTGCTGTCGGAGCTGGACCGGCTGGAGGCCGGCCTGGCGGGCCTCGACGACGACGAGGGCGCCCGGCAGCGGATCACCTCCCGGCTGCGGGCCCTGGTGACCCGGCTCGACGGCGGGCCCGCGCCCGCCGACGCGACGGCCGACGTCGCCGACCGGCTGGACGCCGCGAGCGCCGAAGAAGTACTGGCCTTCATCGACAACGAGTTCGGAGAGGCCTGAGCAAGCGTGATTGCCGAACGTACGGAATTCCTGGAGAGGCTGGCGGGGCATGGCGGATGACAAGAGGGTCCTCGAATACCTGAAGCGGATGACCGCGGACCTCCACCAGACCCGGCAGCGGCTGCGCGAACTGGAGGCGGGGGAGCACGAGCCGATCGCCATCGTCTCCATGGCCTGCCGCTTCCCCGGCGGCGTCCGGTCGCCGGAGGACCTGTGGCAGCTGGTCGACGAGGGCCGGGACGCGATCTCCGGGTTCCCCGAGGACCGCGGCTGGGACCTCGAGGGGCTCTACGACGCCGACCCCGACAAGCGCGGATCGTCGTACGCGGCCTCGGGCGGATTCCTCGACGCGGCCGGCGACTTCGACCCGGCGCTGTTCGACATCAGCCCCCGCGAGGCGCTCGCCATGGACCCGCAGCAGCGGCTGCTGCTGGAGAGCACCTGGGAGCTGTTCGAGCGGGCCGGCATGGCCCCGTCCTCGCTGCGCGGCCGTCCGGTCGGCGTGTTCGCGGGCGCGGCCGGCGAGGACTACTCGTCGCTGCTCGGCCACACCGAGGGCGTCGAGGGCTACTACCTCACCGGCACCTCCGGCAGCATCGTCTCGGGCCGCATCAGCTACACCTTCGGCCTGGAGGGACCGGCGGTCTCCGTCGACACCGCCTGCTCCTCGGCCCTGGTCTCCATCCACCTGGCCGCGCAGGCGCTGCGCCAGCGCGAGTGCACCCTCGCCGTCGCCGGCGGCGTGACGGTGATGTCCGCGCCGGGCATGTTCATCGAGTTCAGCCGCCAGCGGGGCCTGGCGTCCGACGGCCGCTGCAAGGCGTTCGCCGACTCCGCCGACGGCACCGGCTGGGCGGAGGGCGTCGGCCTGGTGCTGCTGGAGCGGCTGTCCGACGCCCGCCGCAACGGGCACGAGGTCCTCGCGGTCATCCGCGGCTCGGCCGTCAACCAGGACGGCGCCAGCAACGGCCTCACCGCCCCCAACGGGCCGTCCCAGCAGCGCGTCATCCGCCAGGCCCTGGCGAACGCGGGACTGTCCGCCGCGCAGATCGACGCCGTGGAGGCCCACGGCACGGGCACCCGGCTGGGCGACCCGATCGAGGCCCAGGCCCTGCTGGCCACCTACGGCCAGGACCGGCCCGAGGGCCGCCCGCTGTGGCTGGGCTCCCTGAAGTCGAACCTCGGCCACACCCAGGCCGCCGCGGGCGTCGCCGGCATCATCAAGATGGTCATGGCGATGCGCCACGGCGTGCTGCCCAGGACCCTGCACGTGGACGAGCCGACCTCGCACGTCGACTGGTCCGCGGGCGACGTCGAACTGCTCACCGAGGCCCGTGCCTGGCCGGAGACCGGCGAGCCGCGCCGCTTCGCGATCTCCTCGTTCGGCATCAGCGGCACCAACGCCCACACCATCCTCGAGCAGGCCCCGGACGACGACGCGGACGCCCAGGCCGACGCCGACGCCACCGACGACGGCCCGGCCCGCCCGGTACGCACCCCGGCCGGCACCCCCTGGCTGCTGTCCGGCCACACGGAGCAGGCCGTCGCCGAGCAGGCCGCCCGCCTCCTCGCCCGACTGGAGTCCGAGCCGGCCGACGTCCTGGACGTCGCCTGGTCCACCGCCGTCACCCGCTCCGCCCTCGACCTGCGGGTCGCCCTCCTCGGCACCGGCCGCGACGAACTCCTCGACGCACTGCGGGCCGTCGCCGACGGCGCCCCCGCCCCGGCCGTGCTCCGCGGCAACGCCCTGGAACACGGCGGGCTGGCCTTCCTGTTCCCGGGCCAGGGCTCGCAGCGCCCCGGCATGGGACGTGAGCTGTACGCGTCCCACCCGGTGTTCGCGGAGGCATTCGACGCCGTCTGCGCGGAGCTGGACAAGCACCTGGACCGGCCGGTCAAGGAGCTTGTCTTCGACGCCGAGTCGGACCTGCTCGACCGCACCGTCTACACCCAGGCGGGCCTCTTCGCCGTCGAGGTCGCCCTGTTCCGGCTGATGGAGCATTGGGGCGTCACCCCCGACTACCTCATCGGCCACTCCATCGGTGAACTCGCCGCCGCGCACGTCGCCGGGGTGTGGTCGCTGGAGGACGCGGCCAGGATCGTCGCCGCCCGCGGCCGGCTGATGCAGGCCCTGCCGGAGGGCGGCGCGATGGTCGCCGTCCAGGCGACCGAGGACGAGGTCCTGCCGCTGCTCACCGACGGCGTCGCGATCGCCGCGGTCAACGGCCCCACCTCGGTGGTGATCTCCGGCGACGAGGACGAGGTCACCGCGATCGCCGCGCGGTTCGCGAAGACGAAGCGGCTGCGCGTCAGCCACGCCTTCCACTCCCCGCACATGGACGCCATGCTGGACGACTTCGCCGAGGTCGCCGCCACCCTCACCTACCACGAGCCGGCCCTGCCGATCGTCTCCAACCTCACCGGCGACGTCCTGCCCGCCGACGAACTGCGCAGCCCCGGCCACTGGGTGCGGCACGTGCGCGAGGCCGTCCGGTTCGCCGACGGACTGCGCACCCTCGACGGCCTCGGGATCACCGCCTACCTCGAGCTCGGCCCCGGCGGCGCGCTCTCCGCGGTGGGCGGCGACAGCGTCCGCGCGGACGCCGCGTTCGTGCCCGTCCTGCGCAAGGACCGCCCCGAGAACCGGTCGGTCACCGCGGCGCTCGCCGAACTCCACGTCCGCGGCGTCCAGGCCGACTGGCAGGCCTTCTACGACGGGTCCGGCGCCCGTGCCGTCACCCTGCCCACCTACGCCTTCCAGCACCGGCGCTACTGGCCCGAACTGCCCACCGGCTGGACCGGGGACGTCACCGCCATCGGCCAGAGCTCCGCCGCACACCCCCTGCTCGGCGCCGCGGTCAGCCTCGCCGAGGGCGACGGCATGCTGTTCACCGGCTCCCTGTCCGTGCAGACCCACCCCTGGCTCGCCGACCACGTCGTCCTGGGCGCCACCCTGCTGCCCGGCACCGCCTTCGTCGAGATCGCCGGTGCCGCCGGCCACGAGCTGGGCTGCGACGAGGTCCGCGAACTCACCCTGCACAACCCCCTGATCCTGCCCGGGCGGGGCGGCGTCGCCGTCCAGGTGTCCGTGGGCCCCGCCGACGCGGAGGGCCTGCGCTCCGTCAGCGTGCACTCCCGGCCCTCCGGCGACACCGACGAGCCCTGGACCCGCCACGCCGACGGCATCCTGGCGCCCGGCACGGCCGCCGCCCACGGCACGGACGGCGACCTCACCGCCTGGCCGCCGCCCGGCGCTACCCCGCTCGCCCTCGGCTCCTTCTACGAGGACCTCGCCGCCCAGAGCTACGACTACGGGCCCGCCTTCCAGGGCCTGACCGCGGCCTGGCGCCGCGACGACGAGCTCTTCGCCGAGGTCTCCCTGCCCGAGGACGTCGCCACCGGCGCCCGCACGTTCGGCCTGCACCCGGCGCTGCTCGACACGGCCATGCACGTCAACGCCCTCAACGACCTCGACGGCGGCCTGGGCGAGGGCCGCGGCCGCCTGCCGTTCTCCTGGAACGGCGTCACCGTCCACGCGACCGGCGCGGGCGCCGTGCGGGTCCGGCTGCGCCGCACCGGGGGCGGCGACGCCGTCACCGTCCACCTCGCCGACACCACCGGCCGGCCGGTCGCCACCATCGACGAACTGGTCTTCCGCCCCGTCTCCGCCGAACAGCTCGCCGCCGGCTCCACCGCGGGCCGCGACTCCCTGTTCCGCGTCGACTGGACCCCCGTCGCCGCCGACGGCAGCCACGACCCCGACGACTGCGTGCTGATCGGCGACAACGGCCTCAAGCTGCCCGCCGGCGCCCGCTTCGACGACCTGGCCGCGCTCGCCGCCGCCGTCGACGACGGCATGCCGGTGCCCTCCGTCGTCGTCGCCGCCCTCACGGCCGACCCGGCCGCCCCGCTCGCCGACTCCGCCCACCACCTCACGCACCGCGCGCTGGAACTCGCCCAAGGGCTGCTCGCCGACGAGCGGTTCGAGCACAGCCGGCTCGTCCTGGTGACGCGCGGGGCCGTCAGCACCGGCGAGGGCGACCCCCTCGACGACCCCGCGGCGTCCGCCGCCTGGGGGCTGGTGCGATCCGCGCAGAACGAGAACCCGGCCCGCCTGGTCCTGGTCGACCTGGACGCCGCCACCGCCTCCCGCCGCGCCCTGCTGCGCGCCCTCGTCGCCCCCGAGCCCCAGCTCGCCGTCCGCGACGGCGCCCTGTACGCGCCGCGGCTGGCCCGCGCGCCCCGGGCGGACGACACCGGCCGCCCCCTGCTCGACCCGCAGGGCACCGTCCTGCTCACCGGGGCCACCGGCACCATCGGCGCCCTCCTCGCGGAGCACCTCGTCCGCGTCCACGACGCCCGCCACCTGCTGCTGCTCAGCCGCCGCGGCGCCGACGCGCCCGGCGCGGCCGAACTGGCCGCGCGGCTCGAGGAACTCGGCGCCGCCGTCACCTTCGCCGCCGCCGACGCCGGTGACCGCGACGCCCTCGCCCGCGTCGTCGCCGCCGTCCCCGCCGAGCACCCCCTCACCTCCGTCATCCACGCCGCCGCCCTCTCCGACGACGGCGTCCTCACCGCCCTCACCCCCGAGCGCGTCGACCACGTCCTCGCCCCCAAGCTGGACGCCGCCGCGCACCTGCACGAACTCACCCAGGACCTGGCGCTCGACTCCTTCGTCCTGTTCTCCTCCCTCGCCGCCACCCTCGGCGGCCCCGGCCAGGGCAACTACGCGGCCGCCAACCTGTTCCTGGACGCCCTCGCCACCCACCGCCGCGACCGCGGCCTGCCCGCCGTCGCCCTCGCCTGGGGACTGTGGGCCGACCGCAGCGGCCTCGCCGCCGACCTCGACGACTCGCACCTGCAGCGCATCGACCGGGCCGGCGTGACCGCCATGTCCGCCGAGGACGGCCTCGCCCTGTTCGACGCCGCGACCGCACGGCCCGAACCCGTCGTCGTCGCCGCCCACATCGACCTGCCGACCCGCGCCGACGTGCCCCTCGAGGCCATCCCCCCGATGCTGCGCGGCCTGATCCGCCCCGCCGCCCGTGCCGCCGCCTCGGCGGAGGCCACCGCCGCCTCCTCCCTGGCCCGCCGCCTGGCCCAGCTGCCCGAGGAGGACCGCACCGGCTTCGTCCTCGACGTCGTCCGCGACGCCGCGGCCGGCGTCCTCGGCCACCGCTCCGGCAGCGAGATCCAGCCCCAGCGGGCCTTCAGCGACCTCGGCTTCGACTCGCTCACCGCGGTCGAGATGCGCAACCGGCTGAGCCTGGTGACCGAGACCCGCCTGCCCGCCACCCTCGTCTTCGACTTCCCCACCCCGGCCGCCCTCGCCGAACACCTGTGCGCCGAGCTGCTCGGCCGGCCCGACTTCACCGAGGCCGCGGCCGTCTCCAAGGACCGCGACGACGACCCGATCGCCATCGTCGGCATGAGCTGCCGGCTGCCCGGAGACGTCCGGTCGCCCGAGGACCTGTGGCAGCTGGTCCTCGACGGCCGCGACGCCATGGGCCCCGTCCCCACCGACCGGGGCTGGCGCATCACCGCCCTCCCCGGCATGGAACCCGGCCAGGACGGCTCCCTCGACCTGCTCGGCGGGTTCGTCACCGACCCGGGCGGCTTCGACCCGGCCTTCTTCGGCATCTCGCCGCGCGAGGCCCTGGCGATGGACCCGCAGCAGCGCCTGCTGCTGGAGACCTCCTGGGAGGTCTTCGAACGCGCCGGGATCGACCCGGCGTCGGTCAAGGGCTCCCGGGTCGGCGTCTTCACCGGCTCCAGCGGCCAGGACTACTCGGCGCTCCTCAACGCCTCCGAGGGCAACGAGGGCTACCTCCTCACCGGCATCTCCGCCAGTGTCGTCTCCGGCCGCGTCTCCTACGCCTTCGGCCTCGAGGGCCCGGCCGTCACCGTTGACACCGCCTGCTCGTCCTCCCTCGTCGCCCTGCACCTCGCCGCCCAGGCGCTGCGCAACGGCGAATGCACCATGGCCCTCGCCGGAGGCGCCATGGTGATGGCGACCCCCGCCGCCTTCGCCGGCCTCAGCGGCCAGGGCGGCTTCGCCGCCGACGGCCGCTGCAAGGCCTTCGCCGACGCCGCCGACGGCACCGGCTGGTCCGAGGGCGTCGGCGTCCTCCTCGTCGAGCGCCTCTCCGACGCCCTCCGCAACGGCCACGAGGTGCTGGCGGTGGTGCGGGGCACGGCGATCAACCAGGACGGCGCCAGCAACGGCCTCACCGCGCCGAACGGCCCGTCGCAGCAGCGCGTCATCCGCGCCGCCCTCGCCGACGCGGGCCTGACCACGGCCGACGTCGACGCCGTCGAGGCCCACGGCACCGGCACCAAGCTGGGCGACCCCATCGAGGCGCAGGCCCTGCTCGCGACCTACGGCCAGGACCGGCCCGAGGACCGGCCGCTGCTGCTGGGCTCCATCAAGAGCAACATCGGCCACGCCCAGGCCGCGGCCGGCGTCGCCGGGATCATCAAGATGGTCATGGCCATGCGTGAGGGCGTGCTGCCCAGGACCCTCCACGTCGACCGGCCGACCAGCCACGTCGACTGGTCGGCGGGGGCGGTGGAAGTGCTCACCGAGAACCACGACTGGCCCGAGACCGGCCGGCCGCGCCGCAGCGCCGTCTCCTCCTTCGGCGTCAGCGGCACCAACGCCCACGTCGTCCTCGAGCAGGCGCCCGAGCAGGAGCCCGCTCGCCGGGCGCCGGCCCCGGACCCGCAGGGCGCCCTGGACCCGGCCGCCGTCCCCGGCCTGCCCCTCGTCCTGTCCGCCCGGACCGACGAGGCGCTGCACGCCCAGGCCGCCGGCCTCGCGGACCACCTCGAGCGCCGTCCCGGCCTGCCGCTCACGGACGTGGCCTGGTCCCTGGCCACCACCCGTGCCCACTTCGAACGCCGCGCCGCCCTCGTGCCGCGCGACCGGGACACCCTGCTGAGGGACCTGCGCTCCCTGGCCGACGGCGTCGCCGCCGCCGGCACCGTCACCGGTGCGGCGGCCGAGACCGCGGCGCGCCCGGTGTTCGTGTTCCCGGGGCAGGGCGCCCAGTGGGCCGGGATGGCGGTCGAGCTGCTCGACACCTCCCCGGTGTTCGCGGCACGGATGGCGGAGTGCGCCGCCGCGCTGGCTCCGCACACCGACTGGTCGCTGCTCGACGTGGTCCGCAACGGTGAGGGTCTGGAGCGGGTGGACGTCGTCCAGCCGGTCCTGTGGGCCGTCATGGTGTCGCTGGCCGAGCTGTGGCGCTTCCACGGTGTCCAGCCGGCCGCCGTGATCGGGCACTCCCAGGGCGAGATCGCCGCCGCGGCGGTGGCGGGCGTCCTGTCGCTGCAGGACGCGGCCAAGGTCGTCGCCCTGCGGTCCCGCGCCATCACCGCGCTGGCCGGACTAGGCGGCATGGTGTCGGTCGCCCGGGCGGCGGACGCCGTGCGGGAGACGATCGCCGCGTGGGACGGCCGGATATCCGTCGCAGCGGTGAACGGCCCCACGTCGACCGTGGTGTCGGGCGACGTGGACGCCCTGGACGAGCTGATCGCCGCGTGCGAGGAAGCCGGGGTCCGCGCCCGCAAGGTGGACGTGGACTACGCCTCCCACTCCGCGCACGTCGAGGCCATCCGCGACGAGCTGGCCACCCTGCTGGACGGGATCACGCCCCAGCCCGGCGGCATCCCGCTCTACTCCTCCCTCACCGGCCGTCTCCTGGACATCACCGAGACGGCGATGGACGGCGGCTACTGGTACGACAACCTGCGCAACACGGTCGAGTTCGAGAACGCGACCCGCGCCGCCCTCGCCGACGGACACACCGTCCTCGTCGAGGTCAGCCCGCACCCCGTGCTGGCGGTGGGACTCCAGGGCACCGTCGAGGACACCGGCACCGACGCCGCCGTCCTCGGCACCCTCCGCCGCGACGAGGGCGGACCGGAGCGCTTCCTGACCTCGCTCGCCGAGGCGCACTGCCACGGCGTCACCGTCGACTGGGACACCGTCTTCGCCGGCACCGGCGCCCACCGCACCGACCTCCCCACCTACGCCTTCCAGCGGCAGCACTACTGGCTGCCCATGCCCGGCGACGGGGTCGGCGACCTCGGCTCGGCGGGCCTCGACGGCACCGAGCACCCGATGCTCACCGCCGCCGTCCACCTGGCGGAGAACGACAGCCACGTCCTCACCGGCCGGTTCTCCACCCGGAGCCACCCGTGGATGGCCGAGCACGTCGTGATGGGGACGGTCATCGTCCCCGGCACCGCCTTCGTGGAGATGGCCAACCACGCCGCCCACCTCAGCGGTTGCGACACCGTCGAGGAACTCACCATCGAGGCGCCGCTCACCCTCGCCGAGGACGAGGCCCGTCAGATGCAGGTGACGGTGGGCGCGGCCGACGAGACGGGCCGCCGCGGCGTCACCGTGCACTCCCGTCCGGCCGGCGCCGACCAGGACGCGGACCGCTCCTGGCTCCGGCACGCCACCGGAGTCCTCGCCCCGGCGGACGCCACCGACGCCCTGCCGCGCTACGACTTCACCGCCTGGCCGCCCACCGGCGCGGTCGAGCTCCCGGTGGCCGGGTTCTACGACCAGGCCACCCTGACCGGCTTCGACTACGGCCCCATGTTCCAGGGCATCACCCGCGCCTGGCAGCTCGGCGAGGACATCTACGCCGACCTCTCCCTCCCGCAGGACGGCCGGGCCGAGGCCGCGGAGTACGGGCTGCACCCCGGACTGCTCGACGCCGCCCTGCAGTCCATGGGACTCGGTGACTTCAAGCCCGGGACGGGCCGTGGCGAGGACGCGGGCAAGCCCCGTCTGCCGTTCGCCTGGCGGGGCGTGACCCTGCACGCCACCGGCGCCTCCGCGCTGCGGGCCCGGCTCCTGCCCGTCGGACCCAACGGCATCGGCTTCCAGATCGCCGACACCACCGGCGCCCCCGTCATCACCGTCGGCGAGCTCGCGATGCGGCCCGTCGAACCCGAGCAGCTCAAGGCCGCGACCCGGCCCGCCGGGGACGACTCCCTGTACCTCCTCGAGTGGAACCCGGCGCCCGCCACCGCGCCGACGGCGCCCGCCACCGACGCGGTGTGGGCCCACCTCGGCGCCCCGGAGGCCCCCTACACCGTGGCGGGCGCGCGCCCGGCCGCGTACACCGGCCTCACCGAGCTGCTGGCCGCCCTCGACGCGGGCGCCGCCGTGCCCGGGACCGTCGTCGCCGAGATCCGCGGCGCCGCCGGCACGACACCCGCCGCGGCCGCGCACACCACGGCCGCGGACACCCTCGACCTGCTCCAGCGGTGGCTCGCCGACGAACGCCTCGCCGACAGCGACCTCGTGCTCACCACCGTCCACGCCGTGGCCTGCCGGCCGGGCGAGGACGTCGTGGACCTGGCCGCCGCGCCGGCCTGGGGCCTCGTCAGGTCCGCGCAGCCCGAGCACCCGGACCGCTTCGTCCTCGTCGACACCGACGGCGGCGAGGCGTCCTGGGCCGCCCTGGCCGGGGCCCTGACGAGCGGCACGGAGCAGCAGTTCGCCCTGCGCGACGGCGCCGTCCTCGTCCCGCGCCTGGGCCGCGCCCCGGCCGTGCCCGACGACACGGCCGCGGCGCTCGACCCCGACGGCACCGTGCTGATCACCGGCGGTACCGGCGTCCTCGGCGGCCACCTGGCCCGTCACCTCGCGACCGAGCACGGCGCCCGCCGCCTCCTGCTGCTGAGCCGTCAGGGCCCGGACGCCCCCGGCGCGGCCGGCCTGCTCGCCGACCTCGAGGCCGTCGGCACCCACGCCGACGTCGTCGCCTGCGACGCCGCCGACCGCGACGCCCTGGCGAAGGTCCTCGACGGGATCGACGCCGAGCACCCCCTGACCGCGGTCGTGCACACCGCGGGCGTCCTGGACGACGGCGTCATCACCTCGCTCACCCCCGAGCGGCTCGCCGCGGTGCTGCGCCCCAAGACCGACGCCGCCTGGAACCTGCACGACCTCACCGCGGGCCACGACCTGGCCGCGTTCGTGCTCTACTCGTCCGCCGCCGGCACCCTCGGCAGCTCCGGGCAGGGCAACTACGCCGCGGGCAACGCGTTCGTGGACGCCCTGGCGCAGCACCGCCGCGCCCAGGGGCTGCCCGCGACCGCCCTGGCCTGGGGCTTCTGGGCCGAGGCCAGCAGCATGACCGGGCACCTCGACGAGGCCGACGTCCGCCGCATGAGCGGCGCCGGCGTCGTCGGCCTCACCACCGCCCAGGGCCTCGCCCTGTTCGACCGGGCCCTCGCCCGCGCCGACGCCCTGCTGCTGCCGCTGCGCCTGGACCTCCCCGGTCTGCGGGCCCGTGCCGCCGCCGGCGGACTGCCCGGCCTGCTGCGCGGCCTCGTCCGCGACCGCGCCCGGCGCGCCGCCGAGGCCGGCGGAGTGCCCGCCGTCCCGCTCGCCCAGCGCCTGGCCGGCCTGTCCGAGGAGGAGCGCGACAACGTCGTTCTCGACCTGGTGCGCACCCACGCCGCCGCCGTCCTCGGCCACGCCACGCCCGACGCCATCGACCCGCACGACGCGTTCAAGAAGCTCGGCTTCGACTCGCTGATCGCGATCGACCTGCGCAACCGGCTGAACGGTGTGACCGGGCTCCGGCTGCCCGCCACGCTCGTCTTCGACTACCCGACTCCCGTGGAGCTCGCCGCCCACCTGAGGGGCGAGGTGGTCCCCGACACCGCCGCGGACGCCGCCGCGCCGGTCCTCGCCGAACTCGACCGGCTCGCCGCCGTCCTCGCCGGCATCGGCCACACCGACCGCCGCTCCCTGATCACCGAACGGCTCAAGGGCCTCGTCGCCCAGTGGGACACCCCCCAGGCCAAGGACGGCGCCGACTCCGACGACACCGACATCGACGAGGCCACCGACGACGAGATCTTCGAGTTCCTCGGCCGTGAGTTCGGCATCGCATGACCGGCCGCGCCCGCCCTTCCCGGACCTTTACGGCACACATCCGCTTCGAGGAGCGACTCCACCATGACTGACGCATCGAAGACCGACGAACAGAAGCTTCGTTACTTCCTCAAGCGGGTGACGGCCGACCTCAAGGAAACCCGCGACAAGCTCCAGGAGACCGAGGCCAAGGCGCACGAGCCCATCGCCATCACGGCCATGAGCTGCCGCTTCCCCGGCGACGTGCGCAGCCCCGAGGACCTGTGGCGCATCGTGTCCTCCGGCACCGACGCGCTGTCCTCGTTCCCCGAGGACCGCGGGTGGGACTTCGAGGGCCTGTTCTTCAAGGACGACGACGAGCCCGACAAGTCGTACTCCCTCGAGGGCGGGTTCGTGTACGACGTGCCCCGCTTCGACTCCGACTTCTTCGGGATCTCGCCGCGCGAGGCCATCGCCATGGACCCGCAGCAGCGCATCGTCCTGGAGACCGCCTGGGAGGTCGTCGAGCGGGCCGGCATCGACATGGCCTCCCTGCGCGGCTCGCAGACGGGCGTCTTCCTCGGCACCAGCTTCCAGGGCTACGGCGCCTCGATCGAGAACCCGCCGGAGGGCACTGAGCTCTACCTCGGCATCGGCACCACCATCAGCGTCGCCTCCGGCCGGGTCGCCTACAGCTTCGGCCTCAACGGACCGGCGGTCACCGTCGACACCGCCTGCTCCTCGTCCCTGGTCGCGCTCCACCTGGCCTGCCAGTCGCTGCGCAAGGACGAGTGCTCCATGGCCATCGTGGGCGGTGTCACCGTCATGGCCAACGCCGGCGCGTTCACCGAGTTCAGCCGCCAGCGGGGACTCTCCACCAGCGGCCGCTGCAAGGCGTTCTCCGCCGACGCCGACGGCACGGGCTGGGGCGAGGGCGTCGGCATGTTCCTCGTCGAGCGCCTCTCCGACGCCCGCAGGGCCGGCCGCCGGGTGCTGGCCGTCATCCGCGGGTCGGCGATGAACCAGGACGGCGCGTCCAACGGCCTGACCGCGCCCAACGGTCCGTCGCAGCAGCGCGTCATCCGCGCCGCCCTTGAGGACGCGGGCCTGTCCACCGCGCAGATCGACCTGGTCGAGGCGCACGGCACCGGCACCAAGCTGGGCGACCCGATCGAGGCGCAGGCGCTGCACGCGGTGTTCGGCAAGAGCCGCCCCGAGGGCCGCCCGCTCTGGCTGGGCTCGGTGAAGTCCAACATCGGCCACACCCAGGCCGCCGCCGGCGCCGCGGGCCTCGTCAAGACGGTGATGGCCCTCCAGCACGGGGCGATGCCTCCCACCCTGCACGTCGAGCGGCCCTCCGAGCACGTGGACTGGAGCGCGGGCGAGCTGGGCCTGGTGACCGAGCTCACCCGCTGGCCGGAGACCGGCGCGCCGCGCCGGGCGGGCGTCTCCTCCTTCGGCGTCAGCGGCACCAACGCGCACGTCATCGTCGAGCAGGCCCCTCCCGAGGAGCCCGCCGAGCAGGACGACACCGCCGCGCCGACCACCTCGGTGGTGCCGTGGGTGCTGTCCGCCAAGTCGGAACAGGCGCTGAAGGCGCAGGCCGAGCGGCTGCTGGCGCACATCGGCGAGAACCCGGGCGTACCGGTCGCCGACATCGGCCTGTCGCTGGCGCTGACCCGCTCCCGCTTCGAGCACCGTGCGGCGGTGGTGGCCGCCGGGCGGAACGACTTCGAGGCGGCCCTCGCGTCGATCGCGACGGGCACCCCGGTACCCGCCGTGGTGTCGGGCGTGGCGGGCCGGGGGACGCGTCCGGTGTTCGTGTTCCCGGGGCAGGGGGCGCAGTGGGTGGGGATGGCGGTCGAGCTGCTGGAGTCCTCGCCGGTGTTCGCGGCGCGGATGGCGGAGTGTGCGGCGGCTCTGGCTCCGTACATCGACTGGTCGCTGCTGGATGTGGTGCGCAGTGGTGAGGGCTTGGAGCGGGTGGACGTGGTCCAGCCGGTGCTGTGGGCCGTCATGGTGTCCCTCGCGGAGCTGTGGCGTTCGTACGGTGTTCAGCCGGCCGCGGTGATCGGGCACTCGCAGGGCGAGATCGCCGCCGCCGCGGTGGCGGGGATCCTGTCGCTGGAGGACGCGGCCAAGGTCGTGGCCCTGCGGTCCCGGGCGATCACCGCGCTGGCCGGTCTCGGTGGGATGGTCTCGATCGCGCAGCCCGCCGCCTGGGTCCGCGACACGATCACCGCGTGGGACGGCCGGATATCCGTCGCGGCCGTCAACGGCCCCTCCTCCACCGTGGTCTCCGGTGACGTCGACGCCCTGGACGAGCTGATCGCCGCGTGCGAGTCGGCCGGGGTCCGGGCCCGCAAGGTGGACGTGGACTACGCCTCGCACTCCGCGCACGTCGAGGCGATCCGTGACGAGCTCGCCAAGCTCCTGACCGGCATCACGCCGCAGCAGGGCAACACCCCGCTCTACTCCTCGCTGACCGGCCGTCTCCTGGACATCGCCGAGACGGCGATGGACGGCGGCTACTGGTACGACAACCTGCGCAACACGGTCGAGTTCGAGGACGCCACCCGCGCCGCCCTCACCGACGGTCACACCGTGTTCGTCGAGGTCAGCCCCCACCCGGTCCTCGGCATCGGCCTCCAGGGCACCGTCGAGGAGGCCGGCACCGACGCCGCCGTCCTCGGCACCCTCCGCCGCGACGAGGGCGGACCGGAGCGCTTCCTGACCTCGCTCGCCGAGGCGCACTGCCACGGCGTCACCGTCGACTGGGACACCGTCTTCGCCGGCACCGGCGCCCGCCGCACCGACCTGCCCACCTACGCCTTCCAGGGCAACCGCTACTGGATCGCGGACGAGATCGCCCCGCCGGCCCCGGCGGACGTCGAGGCGAACCCCGCCGACACCGCCTTCTGGGAGGCCGTCGAGCTCGCCGACGTCCAGGCCGTCGCCGACCTGCTGCGCGTCGACGCCGAGGAGGCCGCCCAGACCCTGGGCGCCACCGTGCCCTACCTGTCCGCCTGGCGGAAGCGGCTGCGGGAGACCTCCTCCACCGACGACTGGCGCTACGAGGTCACCTGGCGGGCCAACCCCCGGCCCGCCACCGCCCGCCTCACCGGCACCTGGCTGGTGCCCGTCGCGGAGAGCCTGGCCGACGACCCGTACACGGCGGCCGTCCTCACCGCGCTCGAGCAGCACGGCGCCGAAGCCGTCCTGCTCGCGGTCCCCGAGGCGGACACCACCGACCCGCAGGCCCTCGCCGCCCGGGTCGGCGACGCCCTCACGCGGGATCCCCTGGCCTCCCCGGCCGGGGTCCTGTCGCTGCTCGCCCTCGACGGCGTCCCCCACCCGGACGCCTCCGCGGTGCCCCGCGGCTACGCCGCCACGGTCACCCTGCTCCAGGCCCTGGGCCGGGCGGGAATCCACGCGCCCCTGTGGACGGCCACCCGCGGAGCCGTCTCCGTCAACGTCGCCGACCCGCTCGACTCGCCGTACCAGGCCGCCGTCTGGGGCATGGGCCGCGTCGCCGCACTGGAGCACCCGGACCGGTGGGGCGGACTGCTCGACCTGCCGCCCGTCCTCGACGAGCGCACCTCGGCGCTGCTCGCCGCCGCGCTGGGCGACAACGGCCCCGAGGACCAGCTCGCCGTCCGCACGGCCGGGACCTTCGTACGGCGCCTGCGCCGCCTGCCCCTGAAGGCCGCGTCCGGCGACAACTCCTGGCGCACCAACGGCACCGTCCTCGTCACCGGTGGCACCGGCGCGCTGGGCGGCCAGGTCGCCCGCTGGCTCGCGGGCAACGGCGCCGAGCACCTGCTGCTCGTCAGCCGCCGCGGCCCCGCCGCACCCGGCGCCGACGCGCTGCGCGACGAACTCACCGCGCTCGGAGCCCAGGTCACCGTCGCCGCCTGCGACACCGGAGACCGTGACGCGCTCGCCGCCCTCATCGCCTCCGTGCCCGAGGACCGGCCGCTGAGCGCCGTGGTGCACACCGCCGCCGTGCTCGACGACAGCGTCATCGACTCGCTGGACCTCGAGCAGATCGACCGGGCCCTGCACGCCAAGGCGCGGGCCGCGTTCAACCTGCACGAGCTGACCGCCGGCTTCGGCCTCAAGGCGTTCGTGCTCTTCTCGTCCTTCGGCGGCACCGTCGGCACCCCCGGCCAGGGCAACTACGCGCCGGGCAACGCCGTCCTGGACGCCCTCGCCGTGCACCGCAGGAGCCGCGGCCTGCCCGCCACCTCCGTCGCCTGGGGCGCCTGGGCGGGCGGCGGCATGGCCGAGGGCGACTTCGGCGACACCCTCAGCCGTCACGGCCTGCGGGAGATGAAGCCCGAACTCGCCACCGGGGCACTCCAGCAGGCACTGGAGCAGGACGAGACGAGTCTGCTCATCGCCGACATCGACTGGGAGCGTTTCTACACCGCCTTCACCGCGATCAGGTCCAGCCCGCTGCTCGAGGACATCCCCGAGGTCAAGGCGGTCGCCCGCGCCATGGCCGAGTCCGGCGGCGGCGACGAGCCGTCCGAGCTGGTCCAGCGCCTGGCCGGCCTGACCGAGCAGGAGCAGGAGAACGTCCTCGTGGAGCTGATCCGCGAGTGCGTCTCCGCGGTCCTCGGCTTCTCCGGGAACGAGGCCGTACCGGTCCGCAAGGCGTTCCGGGAGATGGGCTTCGATTCCGTCACCGCCGTCGAGCTGCGCAACCGCCTCTCCTCCCGCACCGGCCTGAAACTGCCGGTCACGACCGCGTTCGACTACCCCACTTCCAAGACTCTGGCCGCGTTCATGCGCGACCGGCTACTCCAGGACGGTGAGGCCGTCGCGACGGCCGCCCTCGAGGAGCTCGACCGGATCGAGACCGCGATGGCGTCCGTCGGTGCCGACGACGTCGGCCGGACGCGAGTCCTGCTGCGGATGAAGGCAATGGTCGCCGCCTGGCAGGAATCCCATGGCGACGCGCCGGCCTCGGCGGCGGAGATCGACTCCGCCTCCGACGACGAGATGTTCCAGCTGCTCGGCGAGAAGTTCGGCATCTCGTAACCCGCTGCCCCGCGCGGCGACGACACGTCAAGGAAAGGACGTCAGGGTGGCGAACGAAGAGAAGCTCCGCTATTTCCTCAAGCGCGTCAGCACCGATCTCGACGCGGCCCACGAGCGGCTGCGAGAGATGGAGGCCCGCAACACGGAGCCGATCGCGGTCGTCGGCATGAGCTGCCGGTTCCCCGGCGGCGTGCGCAGCCCCGCCGCCCTGTGGCGGATGGTGCACGACGGCACCGACGCCATGACGCCCTTCCCCACGGACCGGGGCTGGGACCTGGGATCGATCATCGATGACACGGGTTCCGGCCAGGCGGGCACCTCGTACGTCGCCGACGGCGGATTCCTCGACGGCGTCGCGGAGTTCGACCCGGCGTTCTTCGGCATCTCGCCGCGCGAGGCGCTCGCCATGGACCCGCAGCAGCGCCTGCTGCTGGAGACCTCCTGGGAGGCCTTCGAACACGCGGGCATCGACCCCGAGGCCGTGCGGGGCAGCCACGTGGGGGTGTTCGCCGGCACGAACGGCCAGGACTACCCGCTGCTGCTGGTCGGCAACCAGTCCGGCCTGGAGGGCTACCTCGGCACCGGCAGCGCCGCCGCCGTGGTGTCCGGCCGTGTCTCCTACACCCTGGGGCTGGAGGGCCCGGCCGTCACGGTCGACACGGCCTGCTCGTCCTCGCTGGTCGCCCTGCACCTCGCCGTGCAGTCCCTGCGCTCCGGCGAGTCCACGATGGCCCTCGCCGGCGGTGTCACCCTCATGGCCACCCCCGGCATGTTCATCGACTTCAGCCGGCAGCGCGGTCTCGCCGGCAACGGCCGCTGCAAGGCGTTCGCCGAGGCAGCCGACGGCACCGGGTTCTCCGAGGGCGTGGGCATGCTGCTGCTGGAGCGGCTGTCGGACGCCCGGCGCAACGGCCACCAGGTGCTCGCCGTCGTGCGCGGCTCCGCGGTCAACCAGGACGGCACCAGCAACGGGCTCACCGCACCCAACGGCCCCTCCCAGCGCCGCGTCATCCTCAAGGCCCTCGACAACGCCGGACTCTCGACCGGGGACGTCGACCTCGTGGAGGGACACGGCACCGGCACCACGCTGGGCGACCCGATCGAGGCGCAGGCCCTGCTGGGCACCTACGGCCAGGACCGGCCCGAGGACCGGCCGCTGTGGCTGGGCTCCATCAAGTCCAACATCGGCCACACCCAGGCCGCGGCGGGTGTCGCGGGCATCATCAAGGCCGTCATGGCGCTGCGACACCGCGTGCTGCCCCGGAGCCTCCACATCGACGAGCCCTCCACGCACGTCGACTGGAGCGCCGGCCGGGTCTCCCTGCTGACCGAGAACCGGCCCTGGGAGGCCGGCGGACCGCGCCGGGCGGGCGTCTCCTCGTTCGGCGTCAGCGGAACGAACGCGCACGTGATCCTGGAGGAGGCGCCCGCCGGAGAGCCTGCCGCCGAGCCGGAGGCGGTCTCCGCCCCGGCGGGTGCGGTGCCGTGGGTGCTGTCGGGCAAGACCGAGGCCGCCCTGCGCGCCCAGGCGGAGCGGCTGCTGGCCCACGTCCGGGAGAACCCGGACGCGCCGGTCGCGGACATAGGCCACTCGCTGGCGCTGACCCGCTCCCACTTCGAACACCGTGCGGCCGTGGTGGCGGCCGGCAGGGACGATCTCGAGGCGGCGCTCGCCGCGCTGGCCGAGGGCCGCCCGGTCCCCGGTGTGGTGCGCGGCGCGGCGTCGGAGGGGGACCGTCCGGTCTTCGTGTTCCCGGGGCAGGGGGCGCAGTGGGTCGGCATGGCGGTCGAGCTGCTCGACTCCTCGCAGGTGTTCGCGGCGCGGATGGCGGAGTGCGCGGCGGCGCTCGCCCCGCACACCGACTGGTCGCTGCTGGACGTCGTGCGCAGTGGTGAGGGCTTGGAGCGGGTGGACGTGGTCCAGCCGGTCCTGTGGGCCGTCATGGTGTCGCTCGCCGAGCTGTGGCGCTCCTACGGGGTCCAGCCGGCCGCGGTGATCGGGCACTCGCAGGGCGAGATCGCCGCCGCGGCGGTCGCGGGGATCCTGTCGCTGGAGGACGCGGCCAAGGTCGTCGCCCTGCGGTCCCGCGCCATCACGGCGCTGGCCGGACTCGGCGGCATGGTGTCCGTGGCCCAGGCGGCGGACACCGTCCGTGAGGCGATCACCGCGTGGGACGGCCGGATCTCCGTCGCAGCGGTCAACGGCCCCTCGTCGACGGTGGTGTCCGGTGAGGTCGACGCCCTGGACGAGTTCCTGGCCCACTGCCAGAGCAACGAGGTCCGGGCCCGCAAGGTGGACGTGGACTACGCCTCCCACTCCGCGCACGTCGAGGCCATCCGCGACGAACTCGCCAAGCTCCTGACCGGCATCACGCCGCAGCAGGGCAACACCCCGCTCTACTCCTCGCTGACCGGCCGTCTCCTCGACGCGGCGGAGACGGCGATGGACGGCGGCTACTGGTACGACAACCTCCGCAACACCGTCGAGTTCGAGGACGCCACCCGCGCTGCCCTCGCCGACGGTCACACCGTGTTCGTCGAGGTCAGCCCGCACCCGGTCCTCGGCCTGGGCCTCCAGGGCACGGTCGAGAACGCCGCCGTGCTCGGCACCCTCCGCCGCGACGAGGGCGGCCTCGACCGCTTCCTGACCTCCCTGGCGGAGGCGCACTGCCACGGCGTCACCGTCGACTGGACCACCGTCTTCGCCGGCACCGGCGCCCGCCGCACCGGCCTGCCCACCTACGCCTTCCAGCGGCAGCGCTACTGGCCGGAGTCCCCTGCAGCCGAACTGGCGGAGGTCCTCGACCCCGAGGACGCCCGCTTCTGGGAAGCGGTGGAACGGCAGGACCTTGAGGCCCTCGGAGAAGCGCTCGGCGCGGTGGACGAGGCCACCGAGGCCTCCCTGGCGGCGGTCCTTCCGGTGCTCGCCTCCTGGCGCCGCCGCCGCTCCGAGCGCTCGGCCGCGGAGGCGTGGCACTACCGCGTCGCCTGGAAGCCCGCCCCCGACCCCTCCCTGGACACCACCCTGACGGGGCGATGGCTGCTCGTCGTCCCCGACCGCCTCGCCGACGACGACCGGCTGGTGGTGGAGACCGTCGCCGCCGGACTCGCCCGGCACGGCGCCGAGGTCGCCAGGATCGCCGTCTCCGCCGAGGCTCCCGACCGCGGCAGGCTCACCGCGCTGCTGGCCGGCGACTGGCGCCTGACGGGCGTCCTGTCCCTGCTGGCGCTGGCCGACGGAACCCACGCCGCGCATCCGGCCGTTCCGGCCGGCCTCGCGGGCGACCTCACGCTGCTCCAGGCGCTGGGCGAGGCCGATGTCGAAGCCCCGCTCTGGTGCGTCACCCGGGCCGCCGTCGCCACCCACGAGCTCGAGCCGCTGCCCTGCCCCGACCGGTCGGGCGTCTGGGGCCTCGGCCAGGTGGCCGCCCTCGAGCAGCCCGCCCAGTGGCGCGGCCTGATCGACCTGCCGCTCGTCGTGGACGACCGGGCCGTCGACCGCCTCACCGGTCTCCTGGCCGGCTGCGAGGGCGACGAGTTCGCCGTCCGCACGACGGGCGTCCTCACCCGCCGGCTCGAGCGTGCCCCGCTCGCCGAGGACACCGACGCGTGGACGCCGCGCGGCACCGTCCTCGTCACCGGAGGCACCGGGGCGCTCGGCGGCCACGTGGCCCGCTGGCTGGCCCGGAACGGCGCCGCCCACATCGTGCTGCTCAGCCGCCGTGGCGCGGACGCCCCCGGTGCCGCGGACCTGTGCGAGGAGCTGGCCGGCCTCGGCGCGCGCGTCACCCTCACCGCCTGCGACGTCGCCGACCGCGCCGCGCTGTCGGCCGTGCTCGCCGCGATACCCGCCGACCAGCCGCTGACCGCCGTCGTCCACACGGCGGGTGTGCTCGACGACGGTGTCCTGCCCTCGATGAACCCCGCCCGCCTCGCCCCGGTGCTCGCCGCCAAGGCGACCGCCGCCCTCCACCTGCACGAGCTGACCCGCGACCTGCCGCTCGACGCGTTCGTGCTGTTCTCCTCCCTCGCCGGCACGTTCGGCAACGCCGGCCAGGCCAACTACGCCTCCGCCAACGCCGTGCTGGACGCCCTCGCCCAGCACCGCCGCGGCCTCGGACTGCCCGCGGTCTCCATCGCCTGGGGCGCCTGGGGCGGCGGCGGGCTCGCCACCGACCCGCTGGTGGCCCGGCGCATGGAGCGCGGCGGCATGCCCGTCATGGACCCCGAGACCGCCGTGGCCGTCATGGCGCGGTCGGTCACCACCGGCGCGCCCTGCACGGCCGTCGCCGACGTCGACTGGTCCGTCCTCGCGCCCGCCCGGCTCGCCACCGGACGGATCTCCCTGATCCGCGACATCGACGACGTGCGGCGCGCCCTCGAGACACCGCGTGGAGCGTCGGCGCCCGCCGAGGAGACCCCGACCGGAGCCCTGGCCGCACAGCTCGCCGGACTCACGCCCGCCGACGGCACCCGCCTGATCCTGGACCTCGTCCGCGGCCAGGCGGCGGCCGTCCTCGGCCACGCCTCCGCCGAGGCGGTGCTGCCCGGCAAGGCGTTCCGGGAACTCGGCTTCGACTCCCTGACCGCCGTCGAACTGCGCAACTCCCTGGCCGGGGCGACCGGCCTGCGCCTGCCCACCACCCTCGTCTTCGACCACCCGAACCCCACCGCCCTCGCCACCCACCTCCACGCCGAGCTCACCGGGGCACCGGACGCCACCGAGGCGCCCGCCCGCCCGGCCGCACCCGACGACCGTGACGAGCCCATAGCGATCGTCGGCATGGGCTGCCGCTTCCCGGCCGGCGTGTCCAGCCCGGACGACCTGTGGGAACTGCTCCTCGCGGGCACCGACGCGATCTCGCCGCTGCCCGGCGACCGCGGCTGGAGCCTGGAGGACTACTACGACCCCGACCGGCCCGGCGCCTCCCGCGTCCGGGAGGGCGGATTCATCGACGCCATCACCGAGTTCGACCCGGCGTTCTTCGGCATCTCGCCGCGCGAGGCCCTGGCCATGGACCCGCAGCAGCGGCTCCTGCTCGAGACCTCCTGGGACGCCCTCGAACGCGCGGGCATCGCCCCCACCTCGCTCCGCGGCAGCCGCACCGGCGTGTACATCGGCACCAACGGCCAGGACTACGCCAACCTCCTGATCGGCTCCACCGAAGGCGTCCAGGGCTACGTCGCCACCGGCAGCTCCGCCAGCGTGCTGTCCGGCCGTGTCTCCTACACCCTCGGCCTGGAGGGCCCGGCCGTGTCCGTCGACACCGCCTGCTCCTCGTCCCTGGTGGCACTCCACCAGGCCATCCAGGCACTGCGCTCCGGCGAGTGCGACCTCGCCCTCACCGGCGGTGTCACCGTCATGGCCACCCCGGGTGTGTTCCTGGAGTTCAGCCAGCAGGGCGTCCTCGCCTCCGACGGCCGGGTGAAGGCCTTCTCGGACGACGCGGACGGCACCGGCTGGGGCGAGGGCGTGGGCGTGCTGCTGGTCGAGCGGCTGTCCGACGCCCGCCGCAACGGGCACCAGGTGCTGGCGGTGGTGCGGGGCTCGGCCGTCAACCAGGACGGCGCCAGCAACGGCCTCACCGCCCCCAACGGGCCGTCGCAGCAGCGCGTCATCCGCGCGGCGCTCGCCGGGGCGGGCCTGACCGGCGCCGACGTGGACGCCGTCGAGGCCCACGGCACCGGCACCACCCTCGGCGACCCGATCGAGGCGCAGGCGCTGCTGGCCACCTACGGCCGGGAACGCGCCGCGGACCGGCCGCTGTGGCTGGGGTCCGTCAAGTCCAACATCGGGCACACACAGGCCGCCGCGGGCGTCGCCGGCATCATCAAGATGGTCCTGGCCCTCCGCCACGGCGTCCTGCCCCGCACGCTCCACGTGGGCGAACCCTCCACCCAGATCGACTGGTCACCGGGCACGGTGGCGCTGCTCACGCAGGAGCGCCCGTGGCCGGAGACCGCGGAGCGTCCGCGCCGCGCCGCCGTCTCGTCGTTCGGCATCAGCGGCACCAACGCCCACGTCATCCTCGAGCAGGCCCAGGAGGAGCCCGTCACCCGGCCCGAGGACACCGGGGCGCTGCCGCCCCTGGTGCCGTGGGTGCTCTCCGCCCGCTCGGACCGTGCCCTCGCACAGCAGGCCGAGCGGCTCCTCGCCCACGCGAGGGGTGACGCCGGGGCCTCCCTCATGGACGTCGGCTTCTCCCTGGCCACCGGCCGCGCCCACCTCGAGCGCCGCGCCGCCGTGGTCGCCGCCGACCGTGCGGAGTTCCTCAGCGGCCTGGAGTACCTCGCCTCCGGGGAGACCACCCCGGGCGTCTTCCGCGGCCAGGCCGTGGAGGGCCGGACGGCGTTCCTGTTCTCGGGACAGGGTTCGCAGCGGGCCGGGATGGGCCGGGAGCTGTACGAAGCCTTCCCGGTGTTCGCGGACGCGTTCGACGCGGTCTGCGCGGAGCTGGACAAGCACCTGGACCGGCCGGTGAAGGACCTGGTCTTCGATGCCGAGTCGGACCTCCTCGACAGGACCGTCTACACGCAGGCGGGCCTCTTCGCCGTCGAGGTGGCCCTGTTCCGGCTGGTGGAGCACTGGGGCGTCATGCCCGACTACCTCCTCGGCCACTCCATCGGTGAGCTGGCCGCCGCCCACGTCGCGGGTGTCTGGTCCCTCGAGGACGCTGCAGCTCTGGTGGCCGCCCGCGGCCGGCTGATGCAGGCGCTGCCGGAGGGCGGCGCGATGATCGCCGTGCAGGCGACCGAGGACGACGTCCTGCCCCTGCTCACCGACAACGTGTCCATCGCCGCCCTGAACGGTCCCACCTCGGTGGTGATCTCGGGCGACGAGGACGAGGCCACCGCCATCGCGGGCCGGTTCGCGAAGTCGAAGCGGCTCCGCGTCAGCCACGCGTTCCACTCGCCGCGTATGGAACCCATGCTCGAGGAGTTCCGCAGCCTCCTGCAGGCGGCCACCTTCCACGCCCCGCGCGTCCCGATCGTCTCCAACCTCACCGGCACCATCGCCGGGGAGGAGCTGCTGACCGCGGACTACTGGGTGGACCACGTCCGTCAGGCGGTCCGGTTCGCGGACGGCATCCGCCACCTCGAGATCCAGGGCGTGACCACCTACCTGGAGCTCGGCCCGGGCGGCGTGCTCGCGGCCATGGGGAAGGACTGCCTGGCCGATGCGCGGAGGAAGACCCTCATCCCCGCCCTCCGCAAGGCGTTCGACGAGCCCCGGAGCGTCATGGGAGCCATCGCCGAGGCACACGTGCACGGCGCTGCCGTCGACTGGACGCGCTTCTACACGGGTACCGGCGCCACCCTCGCCGAGCTGCCCACCTACGCCTTCGACCGTCAGCGCTACTGGCCGCAGGCCCCGGAACCCGTCGCCGCCCCGGTCGCCGTGCCCGCACCCGCCGTGGAAACGTCCGTGGACACGGCGCTGTGGGAGGCGATCGACACGGGAGACCTGTCCGCCTTCCTCACGGAGCTGAACCTCACCGGAGACCTTCCGCTGCAGGACGCCCTGCCGGCCCTCTCCTCCTGGCGCACTCGTCGGCGCCGCCACGCGGTGGCCGACACCTGGCGCTACGGGGTGACGTGGAAGCCGCTCGACACCGCGGGCTCCGCCGCTCTGAAGGGCCGGTGGCTGCTGGTCGTGCCGGAGACGCTGGACGAGTTCACCGTCGAGTGGGCCGCCTACGGGCTGAAGAGCTCCGGTGCGGAGGTCGTGCGGATCGGTGCCGACAGCGATCTGTCGCCGCACCGGCAGGCGGCCGGTGTTCTGTCCCTGCTGGCGGTCGACGACGATGACGACGTGCCGGACGCCGGTGTCGCTCCTGGCCTGGCGGCGACGCTCGAGCTGGTCCAGCGTCTGGGTGAGGCCGGTGTGCAGGCTCCGTTGTGGTCCCTGACCCAGGGCGCCGTCACCACCGGCGACTCGGACCCGGTGCGCAGTGCCGCGCAGGCGCAGGTGTGGGGTCTGGGCCGGGTCGTGGCGCTGGAGGAGCCGAAGCGGTGGGGTGGTCTGGTCGATCTGCCGGATGTGCTGGACGGGCAGGCGTGGGAGCGTACTGCCGCCGTCCTCGCCGGTGGTGAGGGTGAGGACCAGGCGGCGGTGCGTCCGGCCGGTGTCCTCGCCCGCCGTGTGGTGCGGGCGACCGCCTCCGACGCGGGCAAGGCGTGGAAGGTGCGGGGCACGGTCCTGATCACCGGCGGGACCGGTGGTCTGGGGGCTCGGGTCGCCTGCTGGGCGGCCGAGAACGGTGCCGAGCGCGTCGTCCTGACCAGCCGTCGCGGGCCTGACGCGCCCGGCGCGGCGGAGCTGTGCACGCGGATCGAGGAGCTGGGCGCGAGGGCGACCGTCGTGGCCTGCGACGCCACCGACCGCGACGCCCTCACCGCCCTCGCCGACACCCTCCGCGCCGACGGCACCCCGGTCCGTGCCGTCGTCCACACCGCCGGTGTCGGGCAGGCGACGGCCCTCGCCGCCATGACCCGCGCGGAACTCGCCGAGGTGATGGACGCCAAGGTGACCGGCGCCGCCAACCTGCACGCCGTGTTCGCCGACGCCGACCTCGACGCGTTCGTCCTCTTCTCCTCCATCGCCGCCACCTGGGGCAGCGGTTGGCAGGGAGGGTACGCCGCGGCCAACACCTACCTCGACGCCCTCGCCGAACAGTGCCGCGCCCGCGGCCTGGCGGCCACCTCCGTCGCCTGGGGCCCCTGGGCCGGCGGAGGCCTGGCCCAGGGCGAGGCCGTGGAGCAGCTGGAGCGGCGCGGGCTGACCCTCATGGACCCGGACGTCGCGATCGCGGCGATGGAGCAGGCACTCACCCTGGGCGACCCCTGCACGACCGTCGCCGAGGTGACATGGGAGAAGTTCGCGCCCTCGTTCACCGCGATGCGCCCCAGCGCCCTGCTCGGCGAGCTGTACGACCCGCGCCGCGGGACGACCGCCGAGGGTCCCTCGCACACCGCGGAGGCCGAGGAGGAGACCTCCGAGGCGTTCCGCCGGCAGCTCCTCTCCGTGCCGGCCGACGAACAGAGCCGCCTCCTCCAGGAACTGGTCCAGACGGAGGCCGCCCGCGTGCTCGGACACACGTCCGCCCACGCGGTGGAAGCCGACCGCGCCTTCCGCGACCTCGGCTTCGACTCGGTCATGGGCATCGAACTGCGCAACCGCCTCAACGACAAGACCGGCCTCGACCTCGAGTCGACGATCGTCTTCGACGAACCGTCCCCCGAGGCCCTCGCGGCGAGACTCCGCCGCGAACTGGGACTGGCAGCGGACGAGGACGGGACCGAGGCGGCGCTCGCGGCGACCGACCTCGACCCGGCCACCGAGGGAGACCGCACCGACCGCAGCGACCAGATCAGGGACATGGACGTCCAGGACCTGATCCGCATGGCCTTGGAGACGAACAGCTGATGAACGCGGGTACCGACCAGATAGTCGAGGCGCTGCGCTCCGCCCTGGTGGACAACGAGCGGCTGCGGGTGCTGAACCGGAAGCTGGCCGACACGGCCACCGAGCCCGTCGCCGTCGTCGCGATGAGCTGCAGGCTGCCGGGCGAAGCCGTCTCGCCCGAGGCGCTGTGGCAACTGGTGCTCGACGGCACGGACGCCGTGTCGTCGGTGCCCACCGACCGGGGGTGGGACCCCGCCTGGCTGCGCGGCCCCGGTGAACCGGAGGACGCGCCGGTCACCCTGGAGGCAGGATTCGTCCACGACGCGTCGCGCTTCGACCCGGCGCCGTTCGGCATCAGCCCCCGCGAAGCACTGGCGATGGACCCCCAGCAGCGCCTGCTGCTGGAGGCCACCTGGGAGGTGCTCGAACGCGGTGGCCTCGACCCGGCCTCGCTGAAGGGGTCGCCCACCGGCGTCTTCGTCGGCTGCTCGGCCTCCGGGTACAGCGCCACCATGTACGGCGACGCCCAGGGGAGCGAGTCCTACCTGCTCACCGGCACCGCGGGCGGTGTGCTCTCCGGGCGGCTGTCCTACACCTTCGGGCTCGAAGGACCGGCGGTCACCGTCGACACGGCCTGCTCGTCGTCGTCCGTGGCGCTGCACCTGGCGGTCCAGTCCCTGCGCCGCGGCGAGTGTTCGCTGGCGGTCGCCGGCGGCGCGGCCGTGATCGCGACACCGGGCGTCTTCGCGGAGTTCAGCAAGCAGGGCGGGCTGGCCGGCGACGGCCGCTGCAAGGCGTTCTCCGCCGACGCCGACGGCACCGGGTGGGCCGAGGGCGTGGGCATGCTCCTCCTGGAGAAGCTCTCCGACGCCCGCCGCAACGGTCATGAGGTGCTGGCGGTCATCCGCGGCTCCGCCGTCAACCAGGACGGCGCCAGCAACGGGCTCACCGCGCCCAGCGGTCCGGCGCAGCGCCGCGTCATCCGCCAGGCGCTCGCCGACGCCCGTCTCACCGCGGCCGACGTGGACGTGGTGGAGGCGCACGGCACGGGCACGACGCTGGGCGACCCCATCGAGGCCCGCGCGCTGCTCGCCACCTACGGCAAGGACCGCCCCGAGGACAGTCCCCTCTGGCTCGGTTCGCTGAAGTCGAACATCGGCCATCCGCAGGCCGCCGCCGGTGTCGCGGGCGTCGTGAAGATGGTGATGGCGATGCGGCACGGGGTGCTTCCGAAGACCCTGCACGCCGACGAGCCCTCCCCGCACGTCGACTGGTCGGCCGGTGCGGTACGGCTGCTCGACGAGGCCCGCCCATGGCCGGAGACCGGCAGGCCGCGGCGCGCCGCCGTGTCCTCCTTCGGCATGAGCGGCACGAACGTGCACATCATCCTCGAGCAGGCCCCCGAGCCGGACGCCCCCGAACCTGACGCCGCTTCGGACGACGTCGCGGCCGCCGGCACCGGCACCACGTCGGGCGGCACGGCGCCGGCCGGGGACGGGCTCGCGGTGGTGCCGTGGGTGCTGTCCGCCAAGTCGGAGCAGGCGCTGAAGGCGCAGGCGGAGCGGCTGCTGGCCCACGTCGGCGAGCACCCGGACGTGCCGGTCGCGGACATCGGCTACTCGCTGGCACTGACCCGGACCGCGTTCAACCACCGTGCGGCGGTGGTGGCCGCCGGGCGGGAGGACCTCGAGACCGCACTGGCGTCGATCGTGTCGGGCGCGCCCGCGCCCGCCGTCGTCGCGGGCGTCGCGGGCCGCGGGACGCGTCCGGTGTTCGTCTTCCCCGGCCAGGGCGCCCAATGGGCGGGCATGGCCGTCGAACTCCTCGACACCTCCCCGGTCTTCGCGGCACGCATGGCGGAATGCGCCGCCGCCCTCGCCCCGCACACCGACTGGTCCCTGCTCGACGTCGTCCGCAGCGGCGAAGGCCTGGAGCGCGTGGACGTGGTCCAGCCGGTCCTGTGGGCCGTCATGGTGTCCCTCGCCGAGCTGTGGCGTTCGTACGGGGTCCAGCCGGCCGCGGTGATCGGTCACTCGCAGGGCGAGATCGCCGCCGCCGCGGTCGCCGGCATCCTCACGCTGGAGGACGCCGCCAAGGTCGTCGCCCTCCGATCCCGAGCCATCACCGCCCTCGCCGGACTCGGCGGCATGGTCTCCGTCGCCCAGGCGGCGGACACCGTGCGCGAGGCGATCGCCGCGTGGGACGGGCGCATCTCCGTCGCCGCCGTCAACGGCCCCACCTCGACGGTGGTGTCGGGTGACGTCGACGCCCTGGACGAGTTCCTGGCCCACTGCCGGAACAGCGAGGTCCGGGCCCGCAAGGTGGATGTCGACTACGCCTCCCACTCCGCGCACGTGGAGGCGATCCGCGACGAACTCGCCCGCCTCCTGACCGGCATCACCCCGCAGCAGGGCGGCACGCCCCTCTACTCCTCCCTCACCGGTCGCCTGCTGGACGTCACCGAGACGGCGATGGACGGCGGCTACTGGTACGACAACCTGCGCGGCACCGTCGAGTTCGAGAACGCGGCCCGTGCCGCACTCGCCGACGGGCACGGGGTGTTCGTCGAGGTCAGCCCCCACCCGGTCCTCGCCATCGGCCTCCAGGGCACCGTGGAGGACGTCGGCGCGGCAGCCGCCGTCCTCGGCACCCTCCGCCGCGACGAGGGCGGACCGGAGCGCTTCCTGACCTCCCTGGCGGAGGCCCACTGCCACGGTGTGGCCGTCGACTGGGACACCGTCTTCGCCGGTACCGGCGCCCGCCGTACCGGCCTGCCCACCTATCCCTTCCAGCGGCGGCACTTCTGGCCCGACCCGCCGGCCCCCGGCGCCCTCTCACCGGTCCCCGCGGCGACGGAACCGTCCGGCGACGCTCCGGACGGCGAGGTCGACGAGGAGGAGGCCGCCGCCGGACGCGAGTTCGCGGCGCGGCTGCGTGAGGTCCCGGCGGCGGAGCGCCACTGGGCCCTCCTCGGCCTGGTGACCCAGCACGCCGCCGCGGTCCTCGGCCACGCGTCCGCCGACGTCGTCGAGACCGACACCAACTTCCTCGAGCAGGGCTTCGACTCCCTGAGCGCCCTGCGGCTGCGCAACAACCTGCGCCAGGCCCTCGGCGTCGACCTGTCCGCGACCCTGCTGTTCGACCACCCCACGCCGGTCCGGCTGGCCCGGCACCTGGCGGCGCGGGTCCTGGGCGGCGACGAGGAGGAGGCGCCGCAGGAGGCCGCGGCGGAGAGTCACCTGCTGGGAGAGCTGTTCCGGCACAGCCGCGACACCGGCCGGCCCGCCGAGTACACCGAGCTGCTGATCAACCTGGCGTCCTTCCGGCCGGTCTACGACGACCACACCGCCCTGGAGACACCCCACCGGGCCGTTCCCCTCTCGGGGCGCGCCGGAGGCCGGGCCCCCGCCCTGATCAGCTGCTGCACCATGTCGATGCTGTCGGGCGCGCACGAGTACGCCCGGCTGGCCGCAGGATTCCGGGGCGCCCGGGACGTCTACGCGCTGCCGCACCCCGGCTTCTCGGCCGGCCAGTCCCTCCCGCAGGACCTGGGCGTCCTGACCCGCACCCACGCCGACACCGTGCTGCGGACCGTCGGTGACGCGCCGTTCGTCCTCACCGGCCATTCCGGCGGCGCCATGGTGGCCAACGTCCTGTCGCTGGAACTGGCCCGCCAGGGACGCCCGCCGGCCGCGGTGGTCCTGATGGACAGCTATCCGTTCGACAGCCCGATCCTGGTGGACTGGATCCCCCAGATGCTCGACGGCATGGTGGAACGGGACACCGCCTTCACGCCCATGGACGACTACCGCACCACCGCCTGGGCGGCCTACCTGCAGTTCTTCAGCAGCTGGACGGCACAGCGGCTGGACGTGCCGACCCTGCTGGTCCGTGCGGACACCCCGCTCGGCACCGTCCCGGAGGACGGCGACTGGCACGCCAGCTGGCCCCACCCGCACGAGGTCGTGGACGTCCCCGGCGACCACTTCACCATGCTGGGCGACCACTCCGAGGACGTGGCCAAGCGGATCCAGGAGTGGCTGGCCGACCGGGGGCTGTGACGTGCGGTGCGGGGACCCGGCGGTGGGCGCCGCCGGGTCCCCGCACCGTCAGGGGCGGCGGTCCCGAGGGCGGGAGACGCCCGACGAGGGCCGCACCGCCTTGCCGAGGCGGGTGGCCAGGGCCTGCGTCCCGACGGACGCCGACGCCGCGGCGACGACCACCGCGGGAAGGCTCCGGGTGTCCTCGCCGACCAGCCGCGCCAGCTCCCAGGCGGCCTCTCCGCCGCCGGAGAACGTGCCCAGCGCGGCCAGGCGGTCGCCGGCGACGACCCGCAGCACCTCGTGCCACGAGCGGACCTGGTCCTCGCCCGAGCGCAGCAGGATCAGTTCCTCCGGGCCGGTGTACAGCTGGGCGAGCCGCACGTACCAGGAGAGCGGGGCGCCGGGGGAGGGCACCAGCCCGATCACCCGGCCCGTCCCGGGCCGCAGGGTCACGAACGGCGGGCCGGAGGCCGAGGTGCCGGGCAGCAGTTCCAGCAGCCGGGCGATGGGCGTCGCGTCGTCGGCGTCGGAGGGGAAGCTGCGCAGCAGACGCACGCAGTGCGAGAGCACGCCGGACACGTCGGGCAGACGTCCGCGGTCGTGCTCCGCCGTCAGCACCAGGCCGCCCCCCTCGTCGCGGTGCGCGACCAGGGTCAGTGAGAACGCCGTCCTGGCGCCCGTGGTCCAGGGGAACTCCATGCGCACGCCGAGGGCGGCGAACGACGGCTCCAGCCGCTCGAAGGGGTTGATCCTGCTGTCGAAGACGAGCAGGCTCCCGGCGTCCTGGTCCGCGGCCGGCGTCCGCCGGGCGGTGACGCGCCCCGGCCCGCCGGGCGGATGGGCCGGACCGTCCGGGGCGTGGGTCCAGGACCGGATCTGCCCCGCGGAGACCCATTCGTAGGACGCCAGGTCCAGCGCCTGGTCCCGCAGCGTCACCAGCAGGTCGGGCACGGTCCCGGCGGGGTCGACCTCCACCGACACCGGCACGGGGTTGCGCAGGGCGCCGGGCAGCCGCTCGACGCCGTCCAGCGCGATGCCCCGGCCGGAGAGGGCCACGCTGTACCGCACGGGACCGCGGCGGACGGCGCCCGAGGCGTGGTGGAGAAGGATCGCCCAGGCCGCCTGCACCGCGCTGCTCTCGGTCGCGCCGAGTCGCGCCGCCCAGGCCGCGAGCCGGGACGCCTCGGTGGGAGCGAGCCGGGCGCGTACCCGGCCCGGCCCCTGCCACCGCGCGGACGAGGCGGCCGCGCCGTCGCCCGGCAGGGCCACGACCTGGGTGCCCGCGCCCGAGACGGGGGCCGACCGCTGCCAGAAGTCCTTGGCCGGGGCGGTGTCCTGGCCGGCCAGCCAGCGGGCGTGGTCGCGCACGTCGGGACGCCGGTCGCCGCCCGGCAGGCTTCCGTCGGCCAGGTAGGCGAGGCAGAACTGCTCCACCAGCAGCCGCACGCTCCACGCGTCCAGCAGCGCCTGGTGGTAGGTGACCAGGACGCGGGTGGCCGGCTGCGAGGGGGTGGCCTCGGGGTCCTCCACCAGGGTGACCCGCAGCGGGCCCGGCGCGCGCGGGTCGATGCCGCGACGGCGGTCGGCGGCGAGCAGGTCGGACCAGACCAGCTCCCCGGAGGCCGCCCGGATCACCTCGGGCGTCACCCGCTCGTGGATCAGCACCTGGACGTCGGGGCCGCCGCCGAACGACGCGCGCAGCACCGTCTCCCGGTCGAAGACGGACTGCCAGGCCGTGGTGAACCGCTCCGGCTCCAGCGGGCCGTGCCAGATCCAGCTGAGCTGCTCGATCTGACGGCCCGTTCCCGGGTGGGCGTCGGCGTCGGCGAGCAGTTCCCGCTGAAGGGGGCTCGCCTCGATCACGCGGATGCCGTCGGCCGGCCGGTCCGCGCCGCGGGCCAGTTCCTCCAGCGTGTCGCGCAGGACGGCGACGAGCCGGTCCGCCGACTCCCGGTCCACCGCGTCGTGGGGCGAGGGCGTCCAGCCGAGCTCCATCCGGAGCCTGCCGCCGCGGGTCCGGGCGGTGAGGTCGAGCAGGTGCGGGGTGTCGGCGGGGGGCGGCGCGGCGTCGGCGTCGGGGGTGAAGCGCATCAGGGCCGGGACGAGTTCGCGCAGGACGAGCCGGAGCGCCGGGGAGGGCGCGTGCTCCCGGCACGCCGCGAAGGAGGCCCGTCCGACGACGGCCAGCCGGGACGCGGCCCGGGCGAGGAAGTCCGGCCCGTCACCGTCGGCCGCGCCGTCGAGCAGTACCGGCTCGGTGACGGCGAGCGGACCGACCGTGCGGCGCAGGGCGGGGCTGTCCTGGCGGCCGTCGGTGTGGACGTCGAAGGACGCCCGGTCGTCGTCCCGCCACCGGGCCAGGGCCAGTCCGGCGGCGCCCGCCAGCACCTGGGGGGCGGTCAGGCCGAGACGGCGGGCCAGGGTGACCGTCACCCGCCGGGTGGCGGCCTTGCCCAGGACGAGGGCCGGGCGGTGGTCCGCCTCCCCGGAGTCGCGCAGGTCCCGCCGCGGACGGAACGGGTGGGCGGCGGCGCGGCCCTCGGCCACCGTCTGCCAGTGGCCGGTCTCGCGGGGGTCGGCGGCGACGTCCGGCAGCGAGCCGATCCAGTCGCTGTAGCGGACCTCCTCGGCGGCGGGGTACGCGCCGCCGAGGAGAGCGTCGGCCAGGTCGGCGAGGAGGACCCGCAGGGAGGCGTGGTCGGCCGCCAGCGGGTCGGCCAGCAGCACGATCCGGCGCCCGCCGCGCAGGGCGACGGCGTGCAGGGTGCGTCCGGCGTGCGCGTCGAGCATGCGGCCGGCGTCGGCGACCGCCTGCCGCTCGCGGGTCCGGGGGACGGCGGCCACGGTGCAGGCCACGGCGTCGGCGGGCGGGACCGGGCGGACCCCGGCCGCCGGGCCGTCGCCGATCCGCGACGCGAGCAGCGGGTGGGCCTCCGCCAGGGCGGCAAGGGCGGCGGCGAGTGCCTCCGGATCCACCGGCTCGGGCAGGTTCAGGGTGGCGGAGCGCGGCGGCGGCCGGTGGCCGGTCTCGTGCAGGCGCAGCAGGGCGCGCTGTCCCGGTCCCGGGGTGACGGCGGGCCGGCCGGGCATGGTGAGCAGGTCCGCGACCCGGCCCGCCGGGAAGGGCCGGGCCGTTTCGGGGGTCAGCAGGTAGTGGCCCGCGCCGAGCCGGCGCAGGGTGTGGCGCGGTCCGTCGGGCTCGTCGTCCAGGGCGGTGGCGACCCGATCCTCGTGCGGGGCTCCGAAGAGCTCCAGCAGGGGCGGGTGGCCGTCGGGCGACGGCCCGGGGGCCACGGTCACTACCGAGGCGGGGGCGGTGGAGAGGTCGTCGGTCAACGGTCCGTCGGGCCGTGGCCCTCCTCCTCCCCGCGGTCGCCGGTCCGGATGCTCGCCGTGCAGGCGTTATGGCAAACGGTAGGCGTACCAGCAGTAAGGTGTCCGGTTCCTCCAGCGAGCCTGGAGCGCGGCAGGGGAGCATCTACAGGGAGGCGACGTCCTCGGGCGCCGGCGGTCACCGCCGCAGCAGTTCCTCCATCGCGGCGGTCAGCCCGCCGTCGACTCCGCCGGGATGCGGGCCGCTCCAGGGCCGGGTGCCGTACGGGGTGTCCTGGTAGGCGGCGCTCAGCACGTACCCGTCGAGGACGGTGTGGGTGGCGAGGACCCAGTCGCCGTGGCGGAAGAGGCCGCCGTCCGGCGGGGGGCCGACGCCCTGGCTGCCGAAGCCGAAGGTGGTGAAGTCCAGGCGCAGGCCCTGTCCGAGGGCCTTGCTGTAGGCCTCCTTGAGGGTCCACAGCCGCAGCAGCGCGTCCTTGCGCGGCCGCGGCGGCAGCTGCGCGAGGGCGCGCAGTTCGCCGGGGGTGCAGGCCTGGGCGCTCAGCAGGCCGACGTCGGTGCGCCGGTCCAGCGGCTCGAGGTCGACGCCCACCCGGCCGCCGCAGGAGAGCGCGACCACGATGACGTCCCCGGTGTGCGACAGGCTGACCTCCAGGTCGCATCCGGGCAGGAACGGGCGGCCGCCGATGCGGTGGCCGAGCTCGACGGAGCGCGGGTCGAGGCCCAGGACGGCGGCGGCGGCGTGCCGGACGACCTGCTGCGCGGTCGTGTGGTGCTCCGGGTGCTCCAGGTGCTCCAGGTGCTCCAGGTGGCCGGGGTGCTCACGGTTCTCGCGGTGCGTGGGGTGCCGGGGCGGTCCGTCGGCGGGCCAGTCGGCGCCGAGGGTGTGGAGGACGGCCCTGCCACCGCTCTCCAGGGCGGCGCGCACGCCGGCCCAGGGTCCGGCCGGGCCGTGCACGCGGACGGGGGAGGGGGCGGCGGCCGGGGCGGGTGCGGCCGGCCTGGTGCGGGGCGGCCGGGCGGTGGTGCGCGCGCCGCTCACCATGGCGTGAGCCCGCCGTCGTGGGCGACGGGCGGGGAGGAGAGGAACCAGCGGGCGGGCGCTCCGGTGCCGTCGAGGACGCGGCGGCACAGTTCGCGGACGGTTCTCCGGGCGTGCGGCGCGTCGTCGGCGAGCAGGAAGACGGCCAGTGCGATCTCCCCGGGCCCGCTGTGCACGCGCAGGTGCTCGACGCCGGCGACGTCCTCGGCCCGGGCGCGGATGCGGTGGACGATCCCTGCGGTCTCGCCGGGATCCAGCTCGGGGCCGGTCATCGTGAGGGTGTACAGGTACATGGGTTGCCTTTCGGCCGGGCGGGGGCGGGACGAGACCGTCCCGGGGCTACCAGCCGAAGCCGTCGTCCAGCACGCCCGCCTCGCCGGTCGTGGCCGGTGCGGCCGCCAGCGCCTGGGCGGAGCCGCCGAGGCCGGTGCCGAAGAGCATCAGGAACAGAACCGCGACCCGGACGACACGACGACGCATGACACGCTCCTTTGGGTGGTGACCGTTGGCCGGCCCGGGGATCGGGCCGGGTTTCTTTCCGTCGCATCAAGCTTGTCCGCGGGCACCGGCCCTGTCACGCGTTGACCTGCGGCATCATCGCGCCTGGCAGCTTGGCGTCACGGTCCTCGCGCGGAGCGAGGACAGCCCCAGCACCCCTCCTCGATCTCAATAACAGCAAAAAGCTCCCCTCACACCCTCCGCCTGCCCCTGCGGGTCCCGCTTCGGTCCGTCACGGTCCGACCCGGACCACCCCGTACCGGAACGGTTCCCGCACGGCGCCCCGGGCTCCGCCCGCCACCCTGACGGGTGAGTTCGCACGCTTGTCTTGCTGTTATTTGCATCGGGCAGCTATCTGCCGGACCCGTCGGGAACCGCCGCGTGAACAGGCGGGAAGCAGAACGCCGGACCACTTCCAACGAACCGTCCAACCGGTATATTTTCCGCCCGGGGACAACGTCATACGAGTGCGTGCCGGGCTTGCCTGCCGGCCGCGAGGCCAGGGGGGCCGGGTCGATGCCGCGGGACGTACGGGGTCAGGTTGCCGTGGTGGGCGGGGGACCGGTGGGTCTGCTGCTCGCCTGCGAACTGGCGCGTGAGGGAGTCGGCACGGTCGTCGTGGAGCGCCGCACGACGGTCTCCGGACGGCCGAAGGCGACGACGCTGCACGCCCGGGCGGTGCAGAGCCTCGTACGGCGCGGCCACCTCGACGGGCTGGTCGCCGGCGCCCGCGCAGGCAGCCGCGGAACGGTCACCATGCCGTTCCACTTCGCCGGCCTCCCCGGCCTCACCGTCTCCGCGCCGGCCGGCGAACCCGAGCCGATCCTCAAGTGCGCCCAGGACGAGATCGAGCGCCACCTCGAGCGGCGGGCCGAGGCCGCCGGTGCCCGCATCCTGCGCGGGCACCGGGTCACCGGCCTGCGGCAGACGGACGAGGGCGTACACCTGACCACCGAGGGGCCCGACGGCCCGGTGACCTGCTCCGCCGAGTACGTCGTGGGAGCGGACGGCGCCCGCAGCAGCGTGCGCCGGCTCGCCGGGATCGAGGCCGACACCAGCCCGGCCACGGTGTCCGCACTGGCCGGGGACGTCACCCTGTCCCGCCACTGCGCCCTGCGGCCCGGCTGGCACCGGACCGACCGGGGATGGATCGTCGTCAAGCACGTGGCCGGCGGCAGGACGCGGCTGCGGACGCTCAACTGCTCGGGCGCCCACCCCGCGCGGCACGAGACACCCACCCTGGAGGAACTCGGCCAGGAGGTGTCGTGGATCCTCGGCGAGGACGTCCCGATGGAACAGCCGCGCTGGCTCAGCCGGTTCAGCGACTTCTCGCTGCTCGCCCGCTCCTACCGCCGCGGCCGGATCCTCCTCGCAGGGGACGCCGCCCACCTGCACTTCCCCATCGGCGGACAAGGACTCAGCACCGGACTGCTCGACGCCGTCAACCTGGGCTGGAAACTGGCCTACGCGGTCCGCGGCCCGGCCGGCGAAGGACTGCTCGACACCTACGAACGCGAACGCAGACCCGCCGCCCAGCAGGTCATCGACAACACCCGCGCCCAACTCGCGCTGATGCGCCCCGACACCGGACTCGACCCGGTGCGCGCCCTCTTCGCGGACCTGCTGCTGGGCGGCGCGGCCGGCGAGGGCGCCGCCCTGGCGGCACGGGTGAGTGCCCAGGACACCCGGCTCCCGTCGCACCCGGCGACGGCGTCCTCCTGGGAAGGGACGTTCCTCTACAACGCCGCACTCAGCACCACCGAAGGCCCCACCGACGTGATCACCCTGCTCCGCGCGGGCAGGCCCCTGCTGCTCCTCCTGGGCGACGGCGGACACCGCGACGTGACGCTGCCTTCCCGGTGGAAGGACGTGGTGAGCGTGGTGCGCGCCGAGGCCGTCCCCGGCGTTCCGTGCGCGGCGCTGCTGGTACGCCCCGACGGCTACATCGCCTGGGCCTCGCCCGACAACGGCGACGGCGACCACGGCGGTCCGACCGCGGTCGACCTGGCCGGCCTCGGGGAAGGGGTGGCGGCGTGAGCGGCCGCGGCCGTCACAGGTGGTCCAGCGGATCCTCCAGCAGTTCTTCGTGCACGGCCTCCCCCCGGCCCTCCGACAGGTCGACGGCCGCCAGGACGGAGGGCACCACGACGCCCGGCAGGATGTGACGGATCAGCGAACTGACCCGGCGCGGCAGGTCCTGATAGTCGCTGAGCGCCTGCGACATGGCCTGGATCCCGGCGAAGCTGCCGACCAGGACGTCGGTGGTCTCGGCGAAATCGACGTGCGGCAGCAGCTCGTTCTGGGCGCCGGCCTTCTCCAGCAACTCGGTGCCCACCAGCCGCCAGTGGTCGAAGGGACCGCTGCGGTCCAGCCCGCCGGCCTGCTGGTCGAGGGTCAGGCGCACGCCTGCCCGCACCATCGGGTCGCTCTGCAGACGGTAGGCGTGCACGGCGATGGTGTCGACGAGCTGCTGGACACGGCAGGCGCGCTCGGGAACGGCACGCCACTGGTTCTGCGCGTGCATGATCCCGTCGGCCAGAGCCTCCTTGGAAGGGAAGTGGAAGTAGAGCGCCCCCTTGGTGACACCGGCCGCCGTGAGGATCTCGTTGATGGTCGCGGCCTTGTAGCCGCGTTCCTCGAAGACTCGCGCCGCCGACTCGAGGATCACCTTCCGCGTACGAATCGCTCGGTCCTGCTTGACCACGTGGGCCCGCCTTCCGCCCGTCGGTCCGGGCCAACCACTAAAAAAACCGTCCAGTTTGTATCTTACAGTTCGCGGTCGGCCGGGCGCTGTGCCGTTGCCCCGAAAATCTTCGGGCAGGGGCGACTGGGGCCGGCCGGACGCCGGGAGGGAGAACGGATGATCCTGGTGACCGGTGCCAGCGGCACGGTCGGATCCGAGGTGCTGAGACGGCTTCCCGCCGGGGCGGAGGTCCGGGCCATGTCGAGGGATCCCGCACGGGTGTCCGCCGCGGGGCACGCGGTGGAGGCCGTGCGGGGCGACCACCGTGACCCGCGGTCCCTGGCCACCGCCCTGCGGGGGGTACGGCGGGCGTTCCTCGTCACCAACGCCGTCGACGGCGACGACGACGTCCGCTTCCTGCGGGCCGCCGGCGAGGCGGGGGTGCGGCAGGTGGTGAAGCTGTCGGCGGCCGCCGTCCTCGACCACGGCGCGCAGGACCTCGTCACCCGGTGGCAGCGGTCCTGCGAGGAGGCCCTGCGGAGCTCCGGGCTCGGCTGGACACTGCTGCGTCCGCGCGCGTTCATGTCCAACGCCCTCGGCTGGGCGGGGTCGGTGCGCGCCGAGCAGGTGGTGCGCGCGCTCCACGGGAACGCGGTCACCTCCTGCGTGGACCCCGGGGACGTGGCGGAGGTGGCCGTCCGGGCCCTCACCGAGGAAGGGCACGAAGGCAGCTCCTACACCCTGACGGGGCCGCAGGCGATCAGCGCGGCCGAACAGACACGGGTGCTGGGCGACCTGCTCGGCCGGTCACTGCGCTTCGAGGAACTGGGCCGGGACCAGGCACGGACGGCGCTGCGCCGGCGCCATCCGGACCCGGTCGCCGAGGCACTGCTGGAGAGCGCCGACCGCGCGCGGGACGGCGCGAAGGCACAGGTGGAGGACACCGTGCGAGCGGTGACGGGCCGCGACGCCCGGACGTTCCGGGACTGGGCGCACGAGCACCTCACCGCCTTCACCCCGGCCCCGGGCCCCGCGTAGGGGCGGCACCGGTCCACCGCCGCACGAGGAGTACTCGACGGATACTCGAGGATCCCTGGCTAATTTCACGAGTGCGGACCGGACATCCGGAGGGACGTCCCCGGAAGCCCGGTCCGCCCTCCCGCACGACACAGGAACCGCTCTCACGACAGGGGAACCGGATGACGTCGAACCTGAACAACAACAACGTGAACGACAACAACGTCGTGAACAACAACCTGAACAACAACGCGAACAACAACGCGAACAACAACAACGTCAACGCCAACGTCGGCAACAACGTCAACGGCGTCTGAACGGAACCTCCCGGCCCCGCCGCGAACGCGGTCGTGCCGACGCCCCACCGGGCGTCGGCACGGGGCCGGCCGGCGCAAGGCCAAAGGGTCCTCCCCCCGGGGCGGGCCCTTTTGCCGTCACGCGCCGGTCCGGCGAAGTCTGTGAGGGGCGGTGCGCCTGATCGCTGCCCCTGATCGACGCGCCTAGAGCGCGGCGTGCTGCCCCGGGAAGGGCTGTGCCAGCGTCACCGTGGAGGAGAACACCCGCGCACCGTTCTGCGTGCCGGTGACCCGCACGGCACTCGCACCCGGCCCGGCGGGCTCCGGGGCTGCCTGGATGATGCACGGCGTGTCCAGTTCGGCGTACCGGTCGAAGTCACAGGTGACCTCGAGCGGCAGGCCGTCCCGGCCGAGGAAGGCGGTCGCCGCCTGCCGGGCGGCCTCCATCAGCACCATGCCGGGCACGTGGTCGTTGGCGTGCTCGAACAGCACCGGGTGATTGGTGTCCAGCCTCAACTGCCAGCGGTCGTCCGCCCCGAGAGGGGAGAGGACCACGTCGGTGGGCGAGATGCGCCCGACGGCCTGCGGCGGGACGGGCGCGGTCAGCCGGATCACCTTCGAAGGACCGTCGCCGGGAAGATGGTCGGCGCGCAGTCGCCGGTAGACGAGGGGGGCCACACAGCTCAGCGAGCCGCCGCCGGTGGCGACGACGTGGCCGTCGCGGCGGATCTCCACGTGGATGCGGAGCCCCATCAGGGTGCGGCCGCGGCGTCTCACCTCGGAGCATCTGACGTCCAGCTGCAGCGAGGCCGGCGCGAGGCCGACCCGCATGTGCTCAGGACGGACGGAGACCTGCAGGTCGTGCACCAGGAAATGGTGACCGAGCGGGACGCCGTACTCGGTGTGGGCCAGGAGGATGCCGGCCTGCCGCACCGTCTCGGCCGCCAGGAGGGGGTCGTGGCAGCCCTGGACACCGGTGAAGAAGCTGTGGCTGCGCGGCCACTGACCCGTCAAGGAGAAACGATCCTCCTCGCCGCTCCGGCGCCAGCCGGTCAGCATCACCTCGGCGACGCCGGCGCGGTGCACGAGTTCCTTCGGAACGGTCGTGGTCAGCCCCTGAAACCGCTGAACGCTCTCCGTCCTTTGCCCCGGAATCCCGTGATGACGCTCCAGGACGCGGCGGCGGGCAATGCGGATCGTGCTCGCAGACATGGTTCCTCCTGGTGTGAGTTGCCTGAATGCGAGGGGAGGAGCTCCCCCGGTCCTCGTAAAGATACAGACCACCCGGTTTCATTTCCATCACCAGCCGTCCTCAAGTCGTACAAGAACTGGAAGCAACCGTTCCTTCGGCACCCCTCCAGCGGTCCGGATCGCCCCATCGACCCGAACCCACCTGGGAGTTGACCTTCCACCGGGCCTCCGCGGCGGCCTCGGCCCACCGCGTGGCCCACCCCCGGCCCGGGAGTAGGGCCATCCCGCCCCAACCGGACCTCCAGTGGGCCCATAGCGATTCTTGAGCGGCTCGTTCGACGGTGTCCGGTGGACCACATCACGACACCGAGGGGGTCGCCGCATGCCGATGGACGGTCATCAGACGAACGACGCCCGGGGGCCTGTTCTCCGGGTGGAAAGGGGGCGGGCCAGCGACGAGGAACTCGCGGCGCTCACCGCCGTGTTGCTGTCGCTGCCCCGCAAGGCCGGCTCGACGGAAGAAGTCCGGCCACGGACCGCTTCCGGCTGGTGGGAACGGCGGACGGACTACGAGGCGCCCGGCAGCTGGCACTGAGAGCGCACCGGACGAAGAAAACACGCTTCACGCATACAAACCGCACGCGCGGTTTGTTAGCATCCCTGTTACGGATCCGGGGCGGGACCTTCTCGGCCTCGCCCCAGGAGGGAACCGACATGGCGACGATCACTGCCCCTGCCCGGCAACGGCAGGAAACCGCAGGACTGGCCGCACGCACCGCGGAGCTGCACGCGATCCGCATCCAGGCACTGGCCGGGCCGAGTGAGAAGGCCACCGCCGCGCAGCATGCCAAGGGCAAGCTGACCGCGCGGGAGCGTATCGAGCTGCTGCTGGACGCGGGCTCCTTCCAGGAGGTCGAGCAGTTGCGGCGGCACCGTGCCCAGGGCTTCGGTCTGGAGGCGAAGAAGCCGTACACGGACGGTGTGATCACCGGCTGGGGGACGGTCGAGGGCCGTACGGTCTTCGTCTACGCCCACGACTTCCGGATCTTCGGCGGCGCGCTGGGCGAGGCCCACGCGACGAAGATCCACAAGATCATGGACATGGCCATCGCGGCGGGTGCGCCGCTGGTGTCGCTGAACGACGGCGCCGGCGCCCGTATCCAGGAGGGCGTCTCCGCGCTGGCCGGCTACGGCGGCATCTTCCAGCGCAACACCAAGGCCTCCGGCGTCATCCCGCAGATCAGCGTGATGCTCGGCCCGTGCGCCGGCGGCGCCGCCTACAGCCCCGCCCTCACCGACTTCGTGTTCATGGTCCGCGAGACCTCGCAGATGTTCATCACCGGACCGGACGTCGTCAAGGCCGTCACCGGTGAGGAGATCACCCAGAACGGCCTCGGCGGCGCCGACGTCCACGCCGAGACCTCCGGCGTCTGCCACTTCGCCTACGACGACGAGGAAACCTGCATCGCCGAGGTCCGCTACCTCCTCGCGATGCTCCCGCAGAACAACCGCGAGAACCCCCCGCAGGCCGCCGCCACCGACGCCCTGGACCGCCGCTCCGACGTCCTGCTCGACCTGGTCCCCGCGGACGGCAACCGCCCCTACGACATGACCAAGGTCATCGAGGAGATCGTCGACGACGGCGACTACCTCGAGGTCCACGAACGCTGGGCCCGCAACATCATCTGCGCCCTCGGCCGCCTCGACGGCCAGGTCGTCGGCATCGTCGCCAACCAGCCCCAGGTCCTCGCCGGCGTCCTCGACATCGAAGCCAGCGAGAAAGCCGCCCGCTTCGTCCAGATGTGCGACGCCTTCAACATCCCCATCCTGACCTTCCTCGACGTCCCCGGCTTCCTGCCCGGCGTCGACCAGGAACACGGCGGCATCATCCGCCACGGCGCCAAACTCCTCTACGCCTACTGCAACGCCACCGTCCCGCGGATCTCCCTGATCCTCCGCAAGGCCTACGGCGGCGCCTACATCGTCATGGACTCCCAGTCCATCGGCGCCGACCTCACCTACGCCTGGCCCACCAACGAGATCGCCGTCATGGGCGCCGAAGGCGCCGCCAACGTCATCTTCCGACGCCAGATCGCCGACGCCGACAACCCCGAAGCCATGCGGACCCGCATGGTCAAGGAATACAAGTCCGAGCTGATGCACCCGTACTACGCGGCAGAGCGGGGACTCGTCGATGACGTCATCGATCCCGCCGAGACCCGCGAAGTCTTGATCAGGTCCCTCGCGATGCTCCGCACCAAGCACGCGGACCTGCCCTCGCGCAAGCACGGCAACCCGCCCCAGTAAGACAGTCGCGCCTCAGGAAGGCAGTAGGGAGACACGTTCATGAGCACACCGGTGGACATCCGCGTGGAGAAGGGACAGGCCGAGCCGGAGGAGCTCGCGGCTCTCACGGCCATCCTGCTGGCCCGGGCCTCCTCGGGGCCCGCCCCGGAGGCGTGGCGCGGCGGAGGCTCCGTGCGCGCCGCCTGGCGGCGGCTGGAGCGTGAGCCCGGCTTCCGCGCCCCGCACAGCTGGCGCTGACGCCCCCGGGACACCGTGTGAAGGCCCGCCCGCCCCCTCGAGGGGCGGGCGGGCCTTCGCGTGTTCCCGTGCGGGTGCGTGTGCCGTTCCGCGCGGGTACGACGCGTGCCGTTCCCGCGCGGGTACGACGCGTGCCGGTGCGGGCTCACGGAGTGCACCGGCAGCCGGCGGCCGGCGGCCCCTGAAAACGCCGGAGCCCGGCACCGCCGTGGGGGCGGTGCCGGGCTCCGGGTATGAACCCGCGACTAGCGGAGGCGCGCCATGAGGGCGTGCTCCACGAGCGTGATGAGCGCCGACTTGGCGTCGGCGCGGTGCCGCGCGTCGGTGGTGATGATCGGGGTGTCCGGCCCGATCTGCAGCGCCTCCCGCACCTCTTCCGGCTGGTACGGCTGGTGGCCGTCGAAGCCGTTCAGGGCGATGACGAACGGGAGACCCGAGTTCTCGAAGTAGTCGACCGCCGGGAAGCAGTCGGCGAGACGCCGGGTGTCCACCAGGACCACCGCGCCGATGGCGCCGCGGACCAGGTCGTCCCACATGAACCAGAACCGGTCCTGACCGGGGGTGCCGAACAGGTACAGGATCAGATCCTGGTCGAGCGTGATGCGGCCGAAGTCCATGGCGACCGTGGTGGTCGTCTTGTCCCCGGTGTGGGTGAGGTCGTCGATGCCCGCCGAAGCAGACGTCATGACGGCCTCCGTGCGCAGCGGGTTGATCTCCGAGACGGCGCCGACGAACGTGGTCTTGCCCACGCCGAAGCCGCCCGCCACCACGATCTTCGCGGAGGTGGTGGAGCGGGAAGACCCACCGTCAGAGCTTGCGAAGTCCACTGAGCACCCTTTCGAGCAGTGTCACGTCTGGCTGGCCGCCGGCGTTCTCGTCGCCGCCGGGCTGATGGATGGCGACCAGGCCCGCCTCCGCCAAGTCGGCGACGAGGATCCTGGCCACACCGAGAGGGATCTGCAGCAGGGCCGAGACCTCGGCGACCGACTTGATCTCCCGGCAGAGGTTGCAGATCCGCTGATGCTCGGGAAGCTGCCCCTGCATCTGGTGCGGCTGCGCGGTGGTGTGCACCAGCGCCTCGATGGCGAGCTGGTAGCGGGGCCTGGTACGGCCGCCCGTCATCGCGTACGGACGCACCAGGGGGTTCTTGGCCGACGGCGCCGCGGCGGGCGTCGGCTCGGGACCACGCCGCTGCGGTGCCACGGGCCGCTCGTACGGGGCAGCCGGCTGCCCGTACGGCGAATGCTGCCCATGACCCGGCCCTTGCGGGTTGTAGGGCGCATACGGCTGCTGGTGCGTGTGGCTCGCAGCGGAGGAAAAGTCGTACGACTGCTCGCCGTGCTGCCCGTTCTGGCCCTGGTCGTACGACCAGCCGCCCGGGTTCGGACCGCCTGGGGATGTTGCCACTCTCTCTCCTCCTCCAACTGTGCCGGGCACCCAACGTGTGGACGCCGCGTCCCGAAACCTTACGGTCTCGGGACGCCAAGGCGCACGCGGTGTCTGCTAGTTGAGCAGGCTTCCCTGAAGCTCCGCACGAAGATCCGGCGTAAGTACCGTACCTGCACGGTCGACCAGAAGGGCCATCTCGTACCCCACGAGACCGATGTCCGCCTCGGGGTGGGCCAGCACGGCAAGTGATGAACCGTCCGAAATGGACATGATGAAGAGGAATCCCCGCTCCATCTCGACCACCGTCTGGTTCACATGGCCGCCCTCGAAGATCCGCGAGGCTCCCGCGGTCAGCGAGGTCAGACCCGAGGCGACCGCGGCCAGCTGGTCCGCGCGGTCACGCGGGAAGCCTTCCGACATCGCCAGAAGGAGGCCGTCGGCGGAGACCACCACGGTGTGGGAAACACCCGGGGTGTTGTCCACGAAATTGGTGATCAACCAGTTCAGGTTCTGCGCCGCCTGGCTCATCGGGCTCACACTAACGCTCCTGGTTGTAGGTGCTGTCAGGACCACGGAATTCGTTCCCGTCGGCCTGGCCGTTCGTTTCGTTGCCTGCGGTACGTCCGCGCTGGACGCCCCGCCGCAGGTTGCTCAGCCGGCCCCGTACTTCGTCGGGGTTGCGGGAGACCTGCGGGCCGCCCTGCGGGGTGGCCTCGGCGGTGCCCTCCACGAGGTTCGCCTTGGGTACCCGCTTCGGCAGACCGGAAGAGGTCACTCCGCCCGCCTTGGGCTTGCGGAGCTTGGAGGCGGACTCCCAGCGGCCGTCGTTGGCCGAACGCCAGTCGTCGCCCGCGGCAGCCGGTTCCTGGCCGTTGCCCTGACCGGCGGCGCCGCCGAATCCTCCGCGTCGCGGAAGTCCTGCTTCGGTGGTCGCCGGGCCCTGGCCGAAGCCTACGCCGTTCTGCATGCCCCCGTCAGGACCCTGCGGGGATTCCGCTTGCGCCCCGTAGCCCTCGGCGTAGTCGTTCTGGTAGCCCTGCTGCTGCTGCCAGTCGTCCTGGTAGGACTGCTCGCCGTAGTTCTGGTAACCGTCCTGGCCGCCACCCTGGTGCTGGCCCTGACCGGCTTCCGCATAGCCCTGCTCGGGGTAGCCGTTCACGGACCCGTCGGCGGCGTAGTACGACTCGTCGTACTGCTGCTGCTCCTGGTAGCCCTGCTGGTCGTAGCCGCCGTCCTGGTAGCCCTGACCGTCCTGGTAACCCTGGCCGTCCTGGTAGCCCTGGGCCTGGCCCTGGCTCTCGTCGTAGCCCTGGCCGTTGTCGTACTCCGGACGGCTCTGGGACTCCAGGGCGGCGCGGCGCCCCTCGCGGAGCATCTGGCGGCCGACCGGGTCGAGCTCGCGGACGTCCTCCGGCACCTGCTGGTAGCGGGTGTCGTCGAAGCCCAGCTCGGCGGCGGTCCGCAGCGGCGCCTGCTCGGGAGCCTGCTGGAGCTGCTGCTTCGGGATGATCTGGGAGACCGTGAACTCGTCGGCCGGCACGTCCTGGGCGACACCACCGTGGGTGATGTTGTCCGGGAGCATGACCAGCGAGGTGGTGCCGGCCTGCTCGCCCGAGGGGCGGAGCTGGACACGGATGCCGTGCCGGTCGGACAGGCGGCCGACCACGAAGAGGCCCATGTGCTGGGAGATCGCGGCGTCCACGGTCGGCGGGTTGGCCAGCTTGTGGTTGATGTCCGCGAAGTCCTCGGCGGTGAGGCCGATGCCCTTGTCGTGGATCTCGATCATCACGCGGCCGTCCGGCAGACGGGTCGCGGTGACGCGGACCTTGGTCTGCGGGGAGGAGAACGTGGTGGCGTTCTCCAGCAGCTCGGCGAGCAGGTGCACGAGGTCGGTCACGGCGCGGCCGTGGATCTCGGCCTCCGGGACGCCGGCCAGCTCGATGCGGTCGTACTGCTCCACCTCGGAGGAGGCGGCGCGCAGGATGTCGACCAGCGGGACCGGCTGGTCCCAGCGGCGGCCGGGCTCCTCGCCGGCGAGGACCAGGAGGTTCTCGCCGTTGCGGCGCATACGGGTGGCCAGGTGGTCCAGCTTGAAGAGGTTCTCCAGCTGGTCCGGGTCGGCCTCGTTGTTCTCCAGGTCGGTGATCAGGGTCAGCTGGCCCTCGATCAGCGACTGGTTGCGGCGCGACAGGTTGGTGAAGATCGCGTTGATATTGCCCCGGAGCAGGGCCTGCTCCGCGGCGAGCCGGACCGCCTCGCGGTGGACCTGGTCGAAGGCGCGCGCGACCTCGCCGATCTCGTCGGTGGTGCTGATCGGGATCGGGACCACGCGGGTGTCGACCCGGCCCGGGTCGGTGCGCGAGAGCTGGTCGACCAGCATCGGCAGGCGCTGCTCGGCGACGTCGAAGGCCGCGTTGCGCAGGTCGCGCATCGAGCGGCTCATCTGACGGGCGACGAGACCGGCCAGGACGAAGGCGGCGATGAGGGCGATGAGCACCGCTGCACCGGCGAGGAACGCGGCGGTCTTCGCGTCGTCGGCGACCTTCTGGGAGCCATCCACCGCGGCGTCGGCGAGGTCGGACTCGATCTTGCCGTAGGCCTCGAACTTCGGGTCGTTGACCTCCTGCCAGGTCTTGGCGTTGACGCCCATGGCCTCGAGCTGCGCCTTGCCCTCCACGGTGCCCGGGTTGAGCGCGAGGATCACCTTGATGATCTCGGTGGTGTCCGTCAGGTTCTTGTGGAACGGGGTCTCGGCCGCCGTCTTCTCGAAGCCGCGCTTCACCTCGACCATCTCGGCTTCGAGGCGGTCGGCGTCCTCCTGGCGGCCCGCTCCGGCGTACTCCTCCAGCGCGATGCGCTCGAGGTAGGCGTAGGAGGAGAGCGTGACCAGCTGGGACATCCGCTCGGCCTCGTCCTCGTCCGGCTTCACCAGGACGTGGGTGCCGATGGAACGCTGCAGCGACTGGGCGCCCTTGGTCAGCGACATCGCGTACGCGGTACGGCCGTAGGAGACGACGTTGCCCTCGTCGAGCGTGAGCTCGTTGGAGAAGTCCATGAGGGGGTGGATGACCTTGACGTACCCCTCCTCCGTCCTGGTGCCGGGCAGGCGCTTGGTGTAGGCGCCCTCGCGCAGCGCGGGGAGGAGCTTCTCGGCCTCGAGGAACAGGTCGCGGCGGCGCTCCAGGCCCTCCTTCTGCGGCAGTTCCTTCAGGACGGTCTTGAACTCCGCGGCCGCCTTGTCGGTGCGCGCGCGGGTCTCCTTGACGACCGGGTTGTCCTTGCCCTTGCCCTCCAGGAGGGGGGCGGCGCTCCGGTCGCGCTCCTCGGACAGCGCGTCGGCGTAGTCCAGGGCACTCCGGACGACGCGCGCGGTGGCCGCGGCGTCCTCGGCCTCCTGCCAGGTGTCGATCGACCCCTTGACCTCGACCGCGGCCAGAATGAGGCCGAGGACGACGGGTATGAGCATGATCGCGTTCAGACGCGTCCGCACGCGCCAGTTACGGGGCGAAAGACGTCCGCCGCCCGCTTCCGGCGCGGCGACCGGCTCGGAGCCGGGCAGCTCATCCGCCCGCGGGGGCGGCGTGAAGTTGCCCCGCGCCGACGGCTCGGGTCCGTTCTTGCTTCGCCTCACTCGACCAACAACCTCTCGGCGGTCGGCACCTTCGTCGTGCCGCGGTGTCTCTGGGCCCTTGTGACCAATGGGCAGTTCTGGCATTCCAGCACGCCGGTACGGACAGTTCCAAACGTCCGGACAGGACTCGATTCCGCGCGGAATCCGCCCCGCAAACAGGACATATGGACTGTCGCCCGGCAAAAGACGGGGTGTTTGTGCGCGCTGCGGCACCACGCGAACGCGCGCTGTCGCAGGACGTGGCACATATCTCTGTCGAAATGTTATGAACACGCGCCACCAGGTGGCCAAGGCCACAGAGGCCTGTTGAGGCACGTCATAACTGCTGTTCCGCGCGGCGCACTTGGGGGCTCGCGAGCGCCCCGGGTGCGCCGGACGGCGGAACCCGGCGGCGCCGGTGGGCGCGGCCGGGTTCCGGGTGCCGCCGGTCTAACGCAGTCGCGCCATCAGGGCGTGTTCCACGAGGTGGATCAGGGCGCCCTTGGCCTCGGCGCGGTGCCGGGCGTCGGTGGCGATGATCGGGGTGCCGGCGCTGATCTGCAGCGCCTCGCGGACCTCTTCCGGCTGGTAGGGCTGGTGCCCGTCGAAGTTGTTGAGCGCCACGACGAACGGCAGCCCGGAGTTCTCGAAGTAGTCGACCGCCGGGAAGCAGTCGGCGAGACGCCGGGTGTCCACCAGGACCACCGCGCCGATGGCGCCGCGGACCAGGTCGTCCCACATGAACCAGAACCGGTCCTGACCGGGGGTGCCGAACAGGTACAGGATCAGGTCCTGGTCGAGCGTGATGCGGCCGAAGTCCATGGCGACCGTGGTGGTGGTCTTCCCGGACGTGTGGCTGAGGTCGTCGATGCCCGCCGAGGCGGACGTCATGACGGCCTCCGTGCGCAGGGGGTCGATCTCGGAGACGGAGCTGACGAACGTGGTCTTGCCCACGCCGAAGCCACCCGCCACCACGATCTTCGCCGAGGTGGTCGCCCGGCTCCCGTCAGAGGTTGCGAAGTCCACTGAGCACCCTTTCGAGCAGTGTCACATCCGGTGCACCGCCGTTGTTCTCGTCGCCACCCGGCTGGTGGACGGCGACCATGCCCGCCTCGGCGAGGTCGGCGACGAGGATCCGTGCCACGCCCAGGGGCATGGACAGCAGTGCCGACACCTCGGCCACCGACTTCACCTCCCGGCAGAGGTGACAAATGCGCTGGTGCTCGGGGAGCAGCCCCTGCGTCTGTGCCGGATTCGCGGTCGTGCTGATCAGCGCCTCGATGGCGAGCTGGTAGCGCGGCCGGGTCCGGCCGCCGGTCATGGCATAGGGCCTGACCAGCGGCCCCTCTTCCCCGTACTGGTCTCTGTACGGATCGTGAGCGGCGGTTGGCGGGTTCATGCATCCTCCGGGCGGACAGCAAGTCGGATTGAAGTGCCGTAGGCCGGTGGGGGGTTGCTTTGCTGACGGCCGGACGGTGGGGGACGGTCACATGGCGCGGACAGGTCTCAGCGGAGAAGGCTGCCCTGTAGTTCTGCACGCAGGTCGGGCGTGAGCACGGCGCCGGCGCGGTCGACGAGGAGGGCCATCTCGTAGCCCACCAGGCCGATGTCGCACTCCGGGTGGGCCAGCACCGCGAGCGACGAGCCGTCCGAGATGGACATGATCAAGAGGAAACCGCGTTCCATCTCGACGACCGTCTGGTTCACATGGCCACCCTCGAAGATCCGCGAGGCTCCCGCGGTCAGCGAGGTGAGCCCCGACGCGACCGCGGCGAGCTGGTCGGCGCGGTCGCGCGGGAAGCCCTCGGACATCGCCAGGAGCAGACCGTCGGCGGAGACGACGACGGTGTGGGAGACCCCGGGCGTGTTGTCCACGAAGTTCGTGATCAACCAGTTCAGGTTCTGTGCAGCCTGGCTCATCGGGCTCAACTAGCGCTCCTGCTGGTGAGTGGGGTTCGGGAAGGAACCGGTCTGGCCGGAAGTGGCCTGCCGTCCCTGCGCGATGCCCCGGCGGAGATTGGTCAGCCGGCCCCGCACGGCGTCGGGCGCGCGGGAGACCTGCGGCCCTCCGGTGTGCTGGTTCTGCTGCGCCGTGCCCGGGACGAGGTTCGCCTTGGGCACCCGCTTGGGCAGGCCGGACGTGGTGACGCCGCCCGCGCTGGGCTTGCGGGCGCGCTCAGCCTGGCGGGACAGCTCGTCGTTGGGCGAGCTGCGCCAGGGTGCGGCGGACGGCCGCTGGGGCGCGGCCCCGGCACCGGGCCGCTGCTGCGTGGGCTGCTGCTGACCCGCCTGCTGCGGCCGGCCCTGCGGGGCCTGCTGCGGCTGCTGCGGGCGCCGGGCCTGCCCGGGCGCCTGCTGCTGCGGGCCGGGGCGGCCGGCCTGCGGCTGCTGGCGGTGCTGCTGCGGCTGCCCGCCCTGCGGGGCCTGCTGGCCCGGCTGGCCCTGCTGCTGGCCGGCCTGCTGCTGACCGCGGAACCAGTTGGTCTCCAGCGAGTCGAACAGCGGGGTGCCGCCGTCGGCACGGCCGTTGACCGGCGGCAGGTCGCCCTGTGCGGGCTGCTGCTGCGCGGCGTAACCGCCGTACTGCGGCTGCTGGCCCGTCTGCGGCTGGGCGAACTGACCGGTGCTCGTGGGGTCCTGGGCCTGGTACTGGCCCGGGACCGGGAACTGGCCGGTCGACGACGGGTCCTGCGGGTTGCCGTAGCCCTGCTGCGGGTACTGGCCGCCGGCACCGCCGTACTGCGGGGCCTGCGGCGGCTGCGGGGCCTGCGGACGGCCGCCCTGCTGGGGGTGCTGCCGGCCCGCCGCCGGAGGCTGCTGCTGCGGGGCGGGGGCGTCGAAGTCCGGGCGGGGGAACTGGGCCGTGGAGCCCGCCCCGTGGTCCTCGACGCGCGGCATCTGCGCGGTCTGGCCGAAGTCGTCGTGGCCGCGCGGCGTGTCGGGCCGCTGGGCGGGACCGCCCGGCAGCTCGGGGCGCTGGGCGCCGGGAGGCGGCAGCTGGGGCTGACGCTGGCCGGGCTGGCCGCCCTGCGGCGGGTTCGGCCGGCCCGCGCCGGGGCCCTGCGCCATGCCCTGGCCCGTCCCCGGACCCTGGCCCATGCCCTGCTGGGCGGAGTGCGGGGTGGAGGCGGAACGCTGCGCCGGGACGGATCCGCGGCCCTGCTGCGGTGCGGGGCCGGACGGGAAGCCGCCCTGCGGGGCCTGTCCGGCCGGGGCCTGCGCGGCGGGACCGCCGAAGCCGGCGCCCGCACCGGCACGGCCCTGACCGGGACCGCCGGCGGGCGCGCCGCCCGGACCGCCCTGGTTGCCGGGACCGCCCTGGCCGAAGCCGCCGGGACCGCCCTGGTTGCCGAAGCCGCCGGGACCGCCCTGACCGAAGGCGCCCTGGCCGCCGAAGCCGCCGGAGCCGGAGTCACGGCCGGGCAGCGCCGGACGGGCCGACTGTCCCGCGCCGATCGCCGCGCCGGTGCTGCGGCGGGCCGCCGCGGCGCCGGCCGCGGCCGCGGCGACACCGCCGCCGCCCTGGCCGCCCTTGCCGACGGGTGCCTTCTTGTCGCCCTGCGCGACGTCCACCGGGAGCATGACCAGCGCGGTGGTGCCGCCGGAGTCCGAGGGGCGCAGCTGGATGCGGATGCCGTGGCGCTGCGAGAGGCGGCCGACCACGAACAGACCCATGCGCCGGGAGACCGAGACGTCCACGGTGGGCGGCGCCGCGAGGCGCTCGTTGATCGCGGAGAGGTCCTCCGGCGAGAGGCCGATGCCGGTGTCGTGGATCTCGATCAGCGCACGGCCGTCGGGCAGCGCGTGACCGGTGACCCGGACCTTGGTCTGCGGGGAGGAGAACGAGGTGGCGTTCTCCAGCAGCTCGGCGAGCAGGTGCACGAGGTCGTTGACGACGCGGCCGGCGATCTCGGTCTTGGGGACCGTGGCCAGCTCGATGCGCTCGTACTGCTCCACCTCGGAGGCCGCGGCGCGGAGCACGTCGACCAGCGGGACCGGGCGGGTCCAGCGGCGGCCGGGCTCCTCGCCCGCGAGGACGAGGAGGTTCTCGCCGTTACGGCGCATGCGGGTGGCGAGGTGGTCCAGCTTGAAGAGCGAGGACAGCTGGTCCGGGTCGGCCTCGCGGGACTCCAGTTCGGAGATCAGGGTCAGCTGGCGCTGGATGAGGCCCTGCGAGCGGCGCGAGAGGTTGGTGAACATCGCGTTGACGTTGCCTCGCAGGAGGGCCTGCTCGGCGGCGAGGCGGACCGCCTCGCGGTGCACGTCGTCGAAGGCCGCGGCCACCTGGCCGATCTCGTCGCGGGAGTGCACACCGACCGACTCGACGGTGGTGTCGACGTCCTGCGGGTCCGACTCGGAGAGCTGCTTGACCAGCTCGGGCAGGCGGTCCTTGGCGACCTTGGTCGCGGTGTCCTGCAGGCGGCGCAGCGAGCGGATCATGGAGCGGGCCACCACGAAGGCGCCGACCAGGGACACGCCGAGCACGAGGAGGATCAGGACACCGGAGATCAGCGCCTCGCGCTGTGCCTCGTCCTGGAGCTCGCGGGCCTTCTGCTCCATCTCCTCCAGGAGCGTGTGCTCGATGCTCCCCATCGACTCGATCTTCGTCGAGGCGTCGTCGACCCAGTCCTGGTAGGACTGCTTGCCCACGTTGCGGCTGCCGTTGGGGCTGAGCACCGTGTTCGAGTACTTGTCGGCGACCTCGATCACGCTGTTGTTCTCGAGCGGCTCGAGCATCTTCTGGCGGCCGGAGCCGTAGATGGTCTCGAAGGCGTCGAGTTCGCTCTTCTCGCCCTCGCGGGCGGCCTCGCCGTAGAGGCGGTCGTTCTCGGAGATGTCCGCGAAGGACGAGGCGTCCTTGGGCAGCGAGGCGGCGATGACCGCGCGCTGCATGGACGCGTACTCCTTGGCCGAGGAGAAGGCGGCCAGGGCACGGGTGTGCTGGATCATCTCCGGGTTGCTGGTGGCCTCGGCCATGTCCGTGGACAGTTCGAGCAGCTGGGTGATGAGCCGGTGGTAGGACTCGACGGTCTGGGTCGAGTTGTCCTTGGCGTCGTAGGCGTTCTCGCGGAGCTTGTCGAGTCCGCGCAGCTCGACGATGAGGCCGACGAGGCTGTCGCGGACGCCCTGGAGGTCGCCCTCGCCGAGGTTGTCGTCGACGGTCTCGGTGTCCTTGAGGAACTGGTCCTTGGCCTTGTCCGTCTTCTCCCGCGGCGTCCTGACCTTGTAGTCGGAGTCCTTGGCGCCGTGGGCCAGCGGGCCGGCGGTGACGTCGCGCTCCTCCTGGAGCGCGTTGGCCAGCTCGGTGGCCTGCTTGGTCATCTCGGTGAGCAGCTGCATGTTCTCCAGCTGCTGCATGTCCTCGAGCGAGTCGCTGATCCGCAGCCCGCCCAGGGTGGTCGCGGCGACCACGGGCAGGGCCAGCAGCGACACCAGTCGGGTGGAGATGCGCCAGTTGCGCAGGGCTATGCGGGCGCCCGGGCCCGTGGACCCGCTGCCGGCCGGCTTCAGCACGGGGGCCGCCGGCTCGGCGGCCTGCCCCTGGCCCGGGGGCTGGGCGTGCTGGGGCGAGGCACCGCGTGCGGTCCCGTTGTGTGGCTCCGGCTCCGCCGAAGCGCTGCCATCCCTCTTGAAACGTCCCTGCACTAGCGTCGCAACCTCTGGACCAGGCGTCCCCCCGGAGAGGAAGGGACGGTGTCGGCGTGTGAGGGGCGCGTTCGGGCTGCGCCCCCGTTGTCGGTCGTCAAGTGACCTTCGTGGTCGTGGTGGACCGGCGTTTCTTCCCCCTCCTGTCCACCGCCCGGGACGGTTCTCGCACCGGAGCGTCGACTGGATCCCACGACGGTCCGTGGAATTCCAGCACAGTGGCCGATCCTCAACAAGGCCCGTAGGGCAGCCCGTGACCCAGATGACACCGCGTGAGTGAGCTGTCACCGCATGTCGAGGCTCATCCCTGACAAACCGGACGTTCACCCAGGATCCGGCAGTCCCCGCCCGGTGTCCCAGTCGCCATGATCAGGAGCGGAATGACGACTTTCACTTACTTATGTCCGCTATCGAACAGAGTCCGCTTTCACCCGTTACGCCCCGAATGGCGAGCTGGAGAGTGAGGAAAATCACTGAGGATTCACCGACCCTTCACGGCTTGGGCGGGGAATCGCACGTTTAGTCTGACGTTTTAGCCTGACCCTTTACAGGAACCGTCGGCGTGCCGTCGACGGCAGCTCCCCAGCAGCATCCGCCACCAGAGGGGTCCGATCGACAGTGAAGACGAACATGAGCTCTCGCATCACCGCCAACCCGCGCCGCACCACCCTGGCGCACCTGGAAGACGCCGCGCACCTGCTCGGCGAGGAGCGGGAGCACTCCGTCGAACTGCCGGCGCAGACCGCCAACCCCCGGCGCACGGTGCTCAACGAGATCCCGGTCCGCGCCGTCGCGGAGTGAGCCGGGGCCCCTCCGCCCGGCCGGGCCGTCCGGGCGGCGCGCCACCCGGGCCTCCTCCGCCGCGTTAGCCTGGAGCGTCAGACTCCGGCCGGCAGCTCAGTGAGGGGCATCAGAATCCCGTGCGCATCGCCAGATTCTCCATCGACGGGAACGTCGCCTTCGGCGCGGTCGAGGGCGACAAGCAGGACGAACTCGTCCTCGACATCATCAAGGGCATCCCGTTCGCGGAGTTCGAGCTCTCCGGCACCAAGGTCCCGCTGAGCAAGGTCCGGCTGCTGCCGCCCGTGCTGCCCAGCAAGGTCGTCGCCTTCGGCCGCAACTACGCGGACCACGCGGCGGAGATGGGCTCCCGGGCGGCCGAGGACCCGTTCGCCTTCTTCAAGCCGTCGACCTCGGTGATCGGCTCCGGCGACGTCATCCAGTACCCCTCCTTCACCGAGGAGCTCCACCACGAGGCGGAGCTGGCCGTGGTGATCGGGCGGATGTGCCGCGAGGTGCCGCGGGAGCGCGTCAAGGACGTGATCCTCGGCTACACCTGCGCCAACGACGTCACCGCCCGCGACGTGCAGCGCCGTGAGCAGCAGTGGGCGCGCGCCAAGGGCTTCGACTCCTCCTGCCCGCTCGGCCCCTGGATCGAGACCGACGTCGACCCCGCCGACCTCACGGTCCAGTGCACGGTCAACGGTCAGCAGCGTCAGCTGGGCAGCACCGCGCAGATGGTGAACCCGGTCGAGGACCTGATCGTCAACATCTCGGCGGCGATGACGCTGCTCCCCGGCGACGTGATCCTCACCGGGACCCCGGCGGGCGTCGGCCCGCTCCAGGACGGCGACGAGGTCGCCGTCACCATCGAAGGCATCGGCACTCTCACCAACAAGGTTGTCAAGCGTGGCTAGCGCACCCGTCCGTGTTCGTTTCTGCCCCTCCCCCACCGGTAACCCCCACGTGGGCCTGGTGCGCACCGCCCTGTTCAACTGGGCGTACGCCCGGCGCCACCAGGGCACCCTGGTCTTCCGCATCGAGGACACCGACGCGGCCCGCGACTCGGAGGAGTCGTACCAGCAGCTCCTGGACGCGATGCGCTGGCTGGGCTTCGACTGGGACGAGGGCCCCGAGGTCGGCGGCCCGCACGCGCCGTACCGGCAGTCCGAGCGGATGGACATCTACCGCGACGTCGCGCAGAAGCTGCTGGACGGCGGTCACGCCTACCACTGCTACTGCTCCACCGAGGAGCTCGACGAGCGCCGCGAGGCCGCCCGCGCGGCCGGCCGCCCGTCCGGCTACGACGGCCACTGCCGCGAGCTGACCGCCGAGCAGGTCGCGGCCTACGAGGCCGAGGGCCGCAGGCCGATCGTGCGCTTCCGGATGCCGGACACCCCGATCACCTTCGACGACCTGGTCCGCGGCGAGCTGACCTTCACCCCGGAGAACGTTCCGGACTACGGCATCGTCCGGGCCAACGGCGCCCCGCTGTACACCCTGGTGAACCCGGTCGACGACGCGCTGATGGAGATCACCCACGTCCTGCGCGGCGAGGACCTGCTCTCCTCCACCCCGCGGCAGATCGCGCTCTACGGCGCGCTGATCGAGCTGGGCGTCGCCAAGGCCGTCCCCGCCTTCGGCCACCTGCCGTACGTGATGGGCGAGGGCAACAAGAAGCTCTCCAAGCGCGACCCGCAGGCCTCGCTGAACCTCTACCGGGAGCAGGGCTTCCTGCCCGAGGGCCTGCTCAACTACCTCTCGCTGCTGGGCTGGTCCCTCTCCGCCGACCGTGACGTCTTCTCCATCGAGGAGATGGTCGCCGCGTTCGACCTGAAGGACGTCAACCCGAACCCGGCGCGCTTCGACCTGAAGAAGTGCGAGGCGATCAACGGCGACCACATCCGGATGCTCGACCCGAAGGAGTTCGCGGCCCGGTGCGAGCCGTGGCTGCGGGCGCCGTTCGCGCCGTGGGCGCCGGAGGACTTCGACGAGGCCAAGTGGGCGGCGATCGCGCCGCACGCGCAGACCCGTCTGCGGATGCTCGCCGAGATCACCGCGAACGTCGACTTCCTCTTCCTGCCGGAGCCGGTCTTCGACGAGGCGTCCTGGAGCAAGGCGATGAAGGAGGGCTCGGACGCGCTGCTGCGCACGGCGCGCGAGAAGCTGGAGGCCGCCGACTGGTCCTCCGCGGAGTCCCTGAAGGAGGCCGTCCTGGCCGCCGGCGAGGCCCACGGGCTCAAGCTCGGCAAGGCCCAGGCCCCGGTCCGGGTCGCCGTCACCGGCCGCACTGTGGGCCTGCCGCTCTTCGAGTCGCTCGAGGTCCTGGGCAAGGAGAAGACGCTGGCCCGCGTCGACGCCGCGCTGGCGAGGCTGGCGGCGTAGCGTCCGGCCCGGCGTGGGCGCAGGAGCGGGGTGGTGTCCGGTGGCCCGGGTACCACCCCGCTCCCGTGTCCGCTCCCGTGTCCGCCTTCCTCGACCGGTTGGCCCGCGGCGAGGGGCGTACCCGCTCCCGCCGCTCTTTCCGGGGCACCTTCGCCACGGCGGTGTGGCCGGTTCGAGATCGAGAGGTGACCGTTCCGCCGTGCGGACGCCCGACCCTGGACAGTGATGCGAGGGGGGCTCGATGAGACGTGGCCGGCTGGTCGCCGCGGTGTGCACGGTGCTGGCTCTGGGCGCGACGAACGGCTGCTCTCCCCCTTTGTTGCCGCTGGTGGCGGTGCTCGAGCTGCCGACCGGGGGGCCCGCGGCGGTCCTCCGGCCGTGCGAGCGTGACCAGGACCACTCCATGACCGTGGAGCTGCGCGACCAGGGCTGGGACGGCTGGCAGGCCCGCACGCGGAAGGCCGGGAGCGCGGTGTTCCGGCTTTTCTCGCCGCCCGACTCCTGGCAGGTCACCCGCACCGGCGAGCAGCGGCTGGTCCCCGGGGGTTCGTACGACCTCGAGTTCGCCGTGGAGTCCAGCGGCGGCTTCGTCGACCACCGCGGATTCCTCTACTCCTTCAGCACCGCCGACCTCGCCTCGCTCCGCCCCGGTGAGGTCCTGACCGGCCAGGGAACGATGACGCGGGAGGAGTTCCTGGAGCAGGCGCTCGATCACTGCTGACCATGGAACGGGTCGCAGGTGTGTGCGTGTGCACTGAATCTTGTTCCGCGCGTTCCCTGGTGGGGCGGGGCCCTTCTAGGGTGCTGGTCAGGCGGTGCGGACGGTCGGGTCCGGCCGGGAGGGACAGGGGGCGCGGCGGTGGCCGGACTCAACGGGTATGTGGACGAGCGCTTCGCGGCGGTGCGGGAGGCCGCGGAGGCGAACCTGGCGGTCGGCGCGGAGACCGGGCTGTCGGTGTACCTGGACATCGACGGGGAGCGGGTGATCGACCTGTGGGGCGGGCACGCCGACGCGGCGCGGACCCGGCCCTGGGAGCGGGACACGGTCGTCAACGTGTGGTCCACGACCAAGACGGTGGCCTCGCTCGCCGCGTTGATGCTGGTGGACCGCGGGGAGCTGGACGTCGACGCCCCGGTGGCCAAGTACTGGCCGGAGTTCGCCACCGACGGCAAGGAGGGGGTGCTGGTCCGGCACGTGCTGAGCCACACCTCCGGGGTGTCCGGCTGGGCCGCGCCGTTCGACGTGGCGGACCTCTTCGACTGGGAGCGCTCGACGGCCCACCTGGCCGCGCAGGCCCCGTGGTGGACGCCGGGCGAGGGGTCCGGGTACCACCTGCTCAACTTCGGGCATCTGGTCGGCGAGGTGGTGCGGCGGGTCAGCGGGAAGCCGTTGAAGCGGTTCGTGGACGAGGAGATCTCGGGCCCGCTGGGCGCGGACTTCCGGATCGGCGCGCGGGAGGCGGACTGGGGGCGCTGCGCGGAGATCGTCCCTCCGCCGCCGATGCAGATCGACCCGGGCGCCGTCGACCCGCGGAGCGTGCTGGCGAAGACGCTGATGGGGGCGCCGCTGCGGGCGGAGATCGCGAACACTCCCCAGTGGCGGCTCGCCGACATCGGCGGGGCCAACGGCCACGGCAACGCGGCCTCGATCGCGCGGATCCTCTCCGTGGTCTCGCGCGGGGGCGAGGTGGACGGGGTGCGGCTGCTGTCGCCCGAGACCATCGAGCTGATCTTCCGCGAGCAGGCTCACGGAGTCGACCAGGTGCTGGCGATCCCCCTGCGGTGGGGCATCGGGTACGCGCTGCCGGAGCCGGCGGGAGTGCCGTTCATCCCCGAGGGGCGGATCTGCTTCTGGGGCGGCTGGGGCGGTTCGCAGATCGTGATGGACCTGGAGCGGCGGATGACCTTCTGCTACGTGATGAACGAGATGAAGGCGGGGCTGGTGGGGTCCGAGACGGGGGCGCAGTACCTGAACGCGGTGTACGCGGCGGTGTGACCCACCCGGCCGGCCGCTCCTCGGCGCCCCGGGGGCGACCGGCCCCGGCGGGAGCGGCACGGCCGGGACCGGCAGCCACGCACGGCGCGCAACGCGGCGGTCCCGGCGGGGACCCGCCCCACGGAACACGGCCGTCCCGGCAGGCACGGAGCGCCTGGCGCCCCGGAGCGGGGGTGACTGAGCCGGTACGCCGGACCGGGGGTGGCCGTACCGGGGACGCCGGAGCGAGGATGCCGGGCCGGGCCGCGCCAGAGCAGAGGCAGCGCAGCCGGAGACGCCTGGCCAGGCGCGCCGCAGCGCCGGTGACCGGGCCAGAGACACCGGAGCCAAGACACCGGGCCGGGCCACGCCACAGCAGAGGCAGCGCAGCCGGAGACGCCTGGCCAAGCGCGCCGCAGCGCCGGTGACCGGGCCAGAGACACCGGAGCCAAGACACCGGGCCAGGCCACGCCAGAGCAAGCGCGGGGGTGACGGAGCCGGGACGCCGGGGCGGGGGTGGCCGAGCCTGGGACGCCGGAGCGAGGATGCCGGGCCGGGCGCGCCACGGCGGAGGCAGAGACGCCGGAGCGGCGGTGGCCGGGCCGGAGCGAGGATGCCGGGCCAGGTGCGCCGCAGCCGAGGTGGCGGAGCCGGGGACGCCCGGGTCGGGCGCGCCGGGCCGGGTGGGTCAGAAGCCGCCGCCGAAGTCGCCGCCTCCGCCGAAGTCACCGCCGCCGCCGAACCCGCCTCCGAAGTCACCGGAGTTGAAGTCGCCGCCGCTGAAGTCGCCGCCTTCGTGGCCGCCGGCGTACCCGTCCCCCCAGCCCGCCCCGTACGCGGGGCCGGCCATCATGCCGCCGAGCATGGTGCCCATCAGCAGCCCCGGCAGCAGCGCTCCGCCGAAGTAGCCGCCGGCCCACGGGCCGTAGGCGGGGCCCGCGTCCCAGTAGGGGCGGCGGTTGCCGTACCCGGTGTCGACCTCACGGATCATCGGCTCCAGCCCGTCCGCGAGCCGCGCCTGGTCGGCGGCGCAGACCGGCACCTCGCGGGCCGTGCCGCCGGGCGGCGTCCACCGGGCGTCGGCCACCGAGGGCCCGTGCCGGGGGTCGAAGAAGCAGGGGGCGCGCCGCTCCGGCAGCGGCCGGCCCTCCCGCCGCGCGGCCAGCACGGAGAGTGCGAACCGGCCGTCCTCCAGCGTCTCGGTGACGCCCTTGACGTCGTCCGGCCGCTTGGCGGCCGCCATCTTCCGCTTGGCGTCCTCGTAGCTGTCCAGGGCCCGCGCGTAGTCCGCGCGCATCGCGTCGTCGGCTCCGGGCTCGGCCGGGTGGAAGTCCAGCCGGTCCAGTTCCTCGCCGTACGCGGTGATGTCCTCGTCGACGACGACCCTCAGCCGCTCCAGCGACTCCTTCTGCGCGGCCTCGGTCCGGCGGCGGCCCCGGCGGGACACCACCAGCGCGCTGCCGCCGACCGCCGCGGCGAGCGCGCCGACGGTCACCAGGGCGCCCACGCCGTTGGCCTCGCCTGCCGTCCGGCCGGCGGGCGCCGAGCCGCTCATGGTGGCGACGGCCCGGTCGGTGAAGTCGTTCAGCTGCTGCGCGGCCGGCTCTCCGTCCACGCTGCGGGCCAGGTTGCTCACGGCCTGGCGGGACATCACCGACGAGTCCGCCCGGGCGTCGAAGCGGTCGCCCAGGCGTATGCCGTAGACACCGGTGACGCCGGTCGCGGCGCGCAGGTCTCCGAAGATGTTGTCGGTCGGGTAGTCGGCCGGCAGGACGATCAGGAAGATCGGACGGCCGGACTCCTCGATCTGGTCGGTGAGCGCGTTCGCGTCGGCCCGCGAGAGCTGGTCGGACGCCTCGGGGTCGACGTAGACGGGGTTCTCCCGCAGCCGTTCGGCTATGTCGGATATCGGGGCGGCGGCCGGTGCGACGCTGAACTCCGCCGCGGCCACTGTCCCGGTGGGCGCGGCGGAGGCGAGGGGCACGCCGGTCACCAGGGTGGCCGACGTAGTGAGCAGCGTCGCCGCCACGAGGGAGGCCGGTCGCCCGAGGCGCCGGCGGGTCGGGGTGCCCTTCATACGTTCGAAGGTACGCCTCATGGCCCGAAAGGGTGAAATAGGTCACCCGAGGCCATAATGGGCACCCTCCCCGCGTGCACCGCGGGCCTCGGTCGCCGACGCGAGGGCCCGACGCGGGACCGGAGGGACCGACGGCGGGGTGCCGGACGGAGCGGCGGCCGGGTGCCGGACGAAGCGGCGGCGGAGGTCCTGCGCGGGCCCGCCCGGGTCCGCGCAGGACCTCGCCCCCGCCGCCCGTCCGGCGGCGGACCGCGCCTACGCGGGTGCGACCCCGGCGCGCAGCAGCCCGTAGGTGTAGGCGTCGGCGAGCGCCTGCCAGGAGGCGGCGATGACGTTGTCGGCGACCCCGACGGTGGACCACTCGGCGCGGCCGTCGGAGGTGGAGATCAGCACGCGCGTGGTGGAGTCGGTGCCGGAGCGGCCCTCGAGGATGCGGACCTTGTAGTCCACCAGGCCGATCTTGGCCAGCTCGGGGTAGATCCGCTCCAGGCCCGCGCGCAGCGCCCGGTCCAGCGCGTTGACCGGGCCGTTGCCCTCGCCGGCCGCGTGGATGGTCTCCCCCTTGGCGCGCAGCTTCACGGTGGCCTCGTTGGCGTGGCTGCCGTCGGGGCGGTCCTCGGTGATCGCGCGCCAGGACTCCACCTCGAAGTAGACCGGGGCGGTGCCGGCCTCGGCGCGCAGCAGCAGCTCGAAGCTGGCGTCGGCGGCCTCGTAGGTGTAGCCCTTGAGCTCCCGCTCCTTGACCCGCTCGACGACCCGGCCGACCAGCTCCCGGTCGCCGCCGAGGTCGATGCCGAGTTCCTTGCCCTTGAGCTCGACGGAGGCCCGGCCCGCCATGTCGGAGACGAGCATCCGCATGGTGTTGCCGACCTGCTCGGGGTCGATGTGCTGGTACAGGTCGGGGTCGACCTTGATGGCGGAGGCGTGCAGCCCGGCCTTGTGGGCGAAGGCGGAGACGCCGACGTAGGGCTGGTGGGTGGAGGGGGTGAGGTTGACGACCTCGGCGATGGCGTGGGAGATCCGGGTCATCTCACGGAGCTTGCCCTCGGGCAGGACCCGCTTGCCGTACTTGATCTCCAGCGCGGCGACGACCGGGAACAGGTTGGCGTTGCCGACCCGCTCGCCGTAGCCGTTGGCGGTGCACTGGACGTGGGTGGCGCCGGCGTCCACGGCCGCGAGGGTGTTGGCGACGGCGCAGCCGGTGTCGTCCTGGGCGTGGATGCCGAGGCGGGCGTCGCCCTTGTCGGTGCGCACGGCGGCGAGGACGGTGGAGACCACCGAGTGGATCTGGGCGGGGAGCAGGCCGCCGTTGGTGTCGCACAGGACGACCACGTCGGCGCCGGCCTCCGCGGCGGTGCGGACCACGGCCGTGGCGTACTCGGGGTTGGCCCGGTAGCCGTCGAAGAAGTGCTCGCAGTCGACGAAGACCCGGCGGCCGGCCGCCCGGAGGTGGGCGACGGTGTCGCGGACCATCTCGAGGTTCTCGTCCAGGGTGGTGCGCAGGGCCAGTTCCACGTGGCGGTCGTGGGCCTTGGCGACCAGGGTGATCACGTCCGCGCCGGAGTCCAGGAGCGCCTTGACCTGGGGGTCGTCCGCCGCCGATCCGCCGGCCCGGCGCGTCGCGCCGAAGGCGACCAGCTGGGCGTGGCGGAAGTCGATCTCCTCACGGGCGCGGGCGAAGAACTCGGTGTCGCGCGGGTTGGCACCGGGCCAGCCGCCCTCGATGAACCCCACGCCGAACTCGTCCAGGTGGCGCGCGATGGCCAGCTTGTCGGAGACGGTGAGGTTGATGCCCTCCCGCTGGGCGCCGTCGCGCAGCGTGGTGTCGAAGACGTGGAAGGCGTCGTCGGGTCGGCTGGTTTCCGTCATGGCAGGAACTCCTGAACTGGTCGTCTCGGTCGGACCGGAAGAACCGGCGCCACCGCCCTCGAATGCCGCACGCCCTCCGTTTCGGCCGCGGGTGGGGCCGAAACAAAGAAAACCCCTCGCGGGTGCGAGAGGTCTGCGCGCGGGTCGACGACGAGGGTGACCACGCGTACGGGGTACGTACGGGCGGTCACTGCGGACCGGCGCGCCTGCTGCCGATAATCATGGCGAACGAGGGCACGGCGTCAGTCTGGCACAGACGCCCCACGACCGGCCGGGTGTCTCAGGATACGGGCGAACCGTCCCACGCCGGGGCGTTCGCCCCGGATGACGACGACGGCCCCGGGGAGTGCGGGACACTCCCCGGGGCCGTCGTCGTCATCCGGGCCCCGGACCGGGCCCGGTGCGCCTGGCGGGGCGGACGGGCCCCGTGGGGCGGACGGGCCTGCCCGGGCCGGACGGGCCTGGCGGGGCCTCAGCAGACCTTGTGCATCCAGCCGTGCTTGTCCTCGGCCGTGCCGCGCTGGATGTCCAGCAGGGCGTCGCGCAGGCGCAGGGTGACCTCGCCCGGCTCGCCGGTGCCGTGCTTCCACTCGGCGCCGCTGCTGCGCTTGACCGTGCCGACCGGGGTGATCACTGCGGCCGTGCCGCAGGCGAAGACCTCCTTGAGGGCGCCGCTCTCGGCGTCCGCCTGCCACTGGTCGACGGAGACCTTCCCCTCCTCGGGGGCGAGGCCGAGGTCCTGGGCGACCGACAGCAGGGAGTCGCGGGTGACGCCCTCCAGGATGGAGCCGCTGAGCGACGGGGTGACGATCCGGTCCTCGTAGACGAAGTACAGGTTCATGCCGCCGAGCTCCTCGATCCACCGGCGCTCGATGGCGTCGAGGTAGCAGACCTGGTCGCAGCCCACCTTGGCGGCCTCGGCCTGCGCCATCAGGGAGGCCGCGTAGTTGCCGCCGGTCTTGGCGTCGCCCATGCCGCCCGGGACCGCGCGGACGTGCTCCTCGGCGACCCAGATGGAGACCGGCTTCACGCCGCCCGGGAAGTAGGCGCCGGCCGGGGAGGCGATGACCAGGAAGAGGTACTCCTTGGCCGGACGGACGCCCAGCCCCACCTCGGTGGCGATCATGAACGGCCGCAGGTACAGGGACTCCTCGCCGCCGTGCGCCGGGACCCACGCCTCGTCCTGGCGGACCAGCACGTCACAGGCCTCGATGAAGGTCTCGACCGGCAGCTCCGGCATGGCCAGGCGGCGGGCGGATGCCTGGAAGCGGCGGGCGTTCTTCTCGGGGCGGAAGATGCCCACCGAGCCGTCGGCGCGGCGGTACGCCTTGAGGCCCTCGAAGATCTCCTGCGCGTAGTGCAGGGTCATGTTGGCCGGGTCGAGGGAGAGCGGGCCGTACGGGACGAGTTCGGCGTCGTGCCAGCCGCGCCCCTCGGTCCACTTGATCGTCACCATGTGGTCGGTGAAGTGGCGGCCGAACCCGGGGCTGGCCAGGATCGCCTCCCGCTCGGCCGCGGGCAGCGGGTGCGAGGTGGGCTTGAGCTCGATCGTGGGCGTCGTCGTCATCAGCAGAACTGTCCTTCACCGTTGTAGTGACGGGCCGCGTTTCCGCTCGTCCTTGCCGCCGGGGTCCGGAGGTCCGGTGAGGGGACGTCCGGTCGGCGCCCTCGTCGACGCGACTCCACGTTCGATTATCGCAAGAGGGTGCCCGGTGAAGGAACGGTGCGGGGTCGAGACCCTGCGTTTCGATGGTGGCACCCGGCGGGACATGGCGGAAGCCGCCGGGTGCGAGGTGCTCCCGGCGGCTTTCGAAAGGTGGGCGGGCCGGGGTCAGCCGGCTACTCGGGCGGCGAGCGCGTCGCCGATCTCCTCGGTGGAGCGGGCGGCGAGAGCCACGCGCTCGACCAGGTCGGCGGCGACGGCGTCGTCGATGCGCGCCGCCTCGGCGTCGTACCCGAGGTGGCGCAGCAGGAGGGCGACGGACAGGACGGTGGCCGTGGGGTCGGCCTTGCCCTGGCCGGCGATGTCCGGGGCCGAGCCGTGGACCGGCTCGAACATGGACGGGTACGCACCGCTCGGGTTGATGTTGCCCGAGGCGGCCACGCCGATTCCGCCGGAGACGGCGGCGGCGAGGTCGGTGACGATGTCGCCGAAGAGGTTGTCGGTGACGATCACGTCGAAGCGCTCCGGCTGGGTGACCAGGTAGATGGTCGCCGCGTCGACGTGCATGTACTCGGTGGTGACCTCGGGGAACTCCTGGGCGACCCGGTTGAACACGTCGGTCCACAGGTGGCCGGCGAAGGTCAGCACGTTGTTCTTGTGGATCAGCGCGAGCTTCTTGCGCGGGCGGGCCTGGGCGCGGGCGAAGGCGTCACGGACCACGCGCTCGACGCCGTACGCGGTGTTCACCGAGACCTCGGTGGCGACCTCGTGCTCGGTGCCCTTGCGGATGGTTCCGCCGTTGCCCGTGTACGGGCCCTCGGTGCCCTCGCGGACCACGACGAAGTCGATCTCCGGCTCGCCGGCCAGCGGGGTGGCGACACCCGGCAGGAGCTTGGACGGGCGGAGGTTGACGTGGTGGTCGAAGGCGAAGCGGAGCTTGAGCAGGAAGCCGCGCTCCAGGACGCCCGAGGGGACGGACGGGTCGCCGATGGCGCCGAGCAGGATGGCGTCGTGCCCCTTGAGGGCGGCCAGGTCCGCGTCGGTGAGGGTCTCACCGGTGGCGTGGTAGCGGCGTGCGCCGAAGTCGTACTCCGTGGTCTCCAGCTTCACATCCTGCGGGAGGACGGCGGAGAGGACCTTGAGGCCTTCGGCCACGACTTCCTGCCCGATGCCGTCACCGGGGATCACTGCGAGATCGATGCTGCGAGACATGTCGGCACCTTAGTGGGTCGTCCCAAGGAGTGGCCCGCACCATCCGCCATACGGACAGCCGGCACCGTGACGTGCGGTTTCACTCACCCCCTGCGACCGGGCCATGCCCTCACCGGACCGTTCGCCGGGCCGGAGGACGGCGCCGTGAGGCTCCGCGGACCCCGCCGCACGCTTCGGGGGAGCCGCGACGCTCACCGGCCCGACCGGAAGCCGGGTCGGCAAACCGGCCGCCAAGGCCGACGACCACGCTCGGGCCGCCGGGAGGCCGGGAGGCCGGGAGGCCGGGAGGCCGGGAGGCCGGGAGGCCGGGAGGCCGGGAGATGGAGGGCGGGAAACCGGGGGCGGGGTCAGTGGCCGGTGGAGCCGCCGTTGTCGCGGCGGTCGAGGGCCCGCTGGAGCGCGGCGGCGGCATTGCGGCGGTCCGCGTCGGCCACCCGGGCGCGACGGGTCCGGGGGCGGACGGCGGTGTGCGGGTGCGCGGCGACGGTCGTCTCGGACATGACGCATCGGCTCCTTCGGAGGAAGAGTGACGAGAGGCGCCGGAAGGGGCGGGGAGCGGCACGCCGCAGGGGTCGCCTGCGTGGGGGCGTGGCTCGCCAACGCCGTTCGCCGGGTCGGGCGAGATGTTCGGCTTCCACCAAGCTAGGCCAGGCGGGCTTGGTTGTCTCCACAGTTAGTCGGACGTCCTACTATCCGAGACGGAGACCACCCCAACGGGCCCACGCGTTCACTCCCGCCCCGTCCGTCACAGCACACGGCTCCGCCCCCGCCCCCTCGGAGGAGGGAACGGGGGCGGAGCCGTGGTGCGCGTGGGCCGTCAGCCCATGTGCGGGTAGCCGTACTCGGTCGGCGGGACCAGGGTCTCCTTGATGGCCCGGGTCAGGGTCCAGCGCTGCAGGTTCTGCGGGGCGCCGGCCTTGTCGTTGGTGCCGGAGGCGCGGCCGCCGCCGAACGGCTGCTGGCCGACCACGGCGCCGGTCGACTTGTCGTTGATGTAGAAGTTGCCCGCCGCGTAGCGGAGCTTGTCCATCGTGTACGCCGCCGCGGCGCGGTCGCCGGAGATGACCGAGCCGGTGAGGGCGTAGTCGGAGGCCGACTCCATCTGGGTCAGCATCTCGTCGTACCGGTCGTCCTCGTAGACGTGGACGGCGAGGATCGGGCCGAAGTACTCGGTCGTGAAGACCTCGTTCTCCGGGTCGGTGCACTCGATGACGGTCGGGCGGACGAACCAGCCGACCGAGTCGTCGTAGGTGCCGCCGGCCACGATCGTGCAGGCGTCGTCGGCCTTGGCGCGGTCGACGGCGGCCTTGTTCTTGGCGAAGGCGCGCTCGTCGATCACGGCGCCGATGAAGTTCGACAGGTCGGTGACGTCACCCATCTTGATGCCGTCGATCTCGGCCGCGAACTCCTCCTTGAACCCGTCGTTCCAGATGGAGGCCGGGATGTAGGCGCGGGAGGTGGCGGAGCACTTCTGGCCCTGGTACTCGAAGGCGCCGCGGGTCAGCGCGGTCTTCAGGATCGCGCGGTCGGCGCTCGGGTGGGCGACGACGAAGTCCTTGCCGCCGGTCTCGCCGACCAGGCGCGGGTAGGTGCGGTAGTTCTCGATGTTGGCGCCGACCGTCTTCCACAGGTGCTGGAAGGTCTTGGTCGAGCCGGTGAAGTGGATGCCGGCGAGGTCGCGGTGGTTCAGCGCGACCTCCGAGACCGCGATGCCGTCACCGGTGACCAGGTTGATGACGCCCTTGGGCAGGCCCGCCTCCTCCAGCAGGCTCATCATCAGCACGGCGGCGTGGGTCTGCGTCGGGGACGGCTTCCACACCACGACGTTGCCCATCAGCGCGGGCGCGGTCGGCAGGTTGGCGGCGATGGCCGTGAAGTTGAACGGCGTGATCGCGTAGACGAAGCCCTCCAGCGGGCGGTGGTCCATGCGGTTCCACACGCCCGGGGAGTTGGCCGGGGGCTGCTCGGCGAGGATCTGGCGCGCGTAGTGCACGTTGAAGCGCCAGAAGTCGACGAGCTCGCAGGGGGTGTCGATCTCGGCCTGCTGGGCGGTCTTGCCCTGGCCGAGCATGGTGGAGGCGGCCAGCGTCTCGCGCCACGGGCCGGACAGCAGCTCGGCGGCGCGCAGGATGATCGCGGCGCGGTCGTCGAAGGACATCGCGCGCCAGGCCGGGGCGGCGGCCAGGGCGGCGTCGATCGCATCCTGGGCGTCCTGCTGGGTGGCGCCTCGGCCGGTGCCGAGGACCGCCTGGTGGTTGTGCGGCTGGACGACCTTGAACTCCTCGCCGCCGCCGAGGCGCTTTGCGCCGCCGATGGTCATCGGGAGCTCGATCGGGTTGTCGGCCAGCTCCTTGAGCTTGGCCTCCAGCCGGGCGCGCTCGGCGGAGCCGGGGGCGTAGCCGTGCACCGGCTCGTTCACGGGCGTGGGGACCTGGGTCACAGCGTCCATGGGTTCCTTCTCCTTGTGAGAGCTCTGAGCGGTGGGTGCGGTTGAGCGGTGCGGGGCTCAGCCCTTGCTGACCATCGAACGCAGGAAGAACTTCAGGTTCGACGGCTTCTCCGCGAGACGGCGCATGAAGTAGCCGTACCAGTCGGTGCCGTACGCGGTGTAGACACGCATCCGGTGACCCTCGGCGGCGAGACGCAGCGATTCGTCGCCGCGGATGCCGAACAGCATCTGAAACTCGTACTCGTCCATCTTGCGCCCTGCGCGCCGCGCGAGCTCCTGTCCGATGGAGATCATCCGCGGATCGTGCGAGCCGATCATCGGGTAGCCGTCGCCGTCCATCAGGATCTTCATGATCCGGACGTACGCCTTGTCGATCTCGGCCTTCGACTGGTACGCCACCTCGGCGGGCTCCTTGTAGGCGCCCTTGACGATGCGCACCCGGCTGCCGCTCGCCGCGAGACGACGGGCGTCCTCCTCGGTGCGGAACAGCATCGCCTGGATCACGCAGCCGGTCTGCGGGAAGTCCTCGCGCAGCCAGGCGTGGGTGGCCAGCATCCTGTCGATGGTGGTGTGGTCCTCGGCGTCGAGGGTGACGGTGGTGCCGATCGCGGCGGCGGCCTCGACGACCGGGCGCACGTTGGCGCGGGACAGCGCGACGCCGTCCTCCAGGTCCTGGCCGAACATCGAGAGCTTGACGGACATCTCCACCCGGGGACCGAGCTCCAGCTCGCCGACGTGGGCGATGAGCTCCAGGTACGCGTCGCGGGCCGCCTCGGCCTGCTCGGGGGTGGTGATGTCCTCGCCCACCACGTCCATGGTGAGCTCGAGGCCCTGGCCGGTGAGCCGGCGGATGATCGGCAGCACGTCGCCGACCGTCTCACCGGGGATGAACCGGTCGACGACCTGCTTGGTGCCCGGTGCCGCGGTGACGAGACGGCGCATCCTGTCGCTGCGCGAGGCGGCGAGAATCACGGGACCCAGCACGGGACCTCCTGGAAAAACGAAAGTGACGAGGGCGTGGACCGCCGCTTCGAACGGTAGGGATCCGGGTTCGGTTTCACCTATCGACACCTGTCACGGATCACCGGCTTTCCTCTCAGACATCTGTATGAAGAGGAGGGAGAATGGAGCCGTGAAACCCGACTACCAGGAACTGGTCGACGAGATCTCCGCGCTGCTGGGCGTCCCGGCCACCCTCGAGGGCCGCGACTTCGGGCTGATCGCCTTCGGCGTGCACGACGGGCTCGGCGACGAGGCCGAACTCGACCCGGTGCGGACCCGGACGATCCTCGCGCGCAGCTCGTCGGCGCAGGTCAAAGCCTGGTTCGAGGGTTTCGGCATCGCCCGTGCCACCGGCCCGGTCCGTATCCCCCCGGCGCCGGAGGCGGGGGTGCTGCGGGGGCGGATCTGCCTGCCGGCCCGCTCCCGTGAGGTCGTCCAGGGGTACGTGTGGCTCCTGGAGTCCGACCCCGGCCCCACCGAGGCCCAGCTGGCGTCGGCCATGCGGGTGGCCGAGCGCATCGGCGGGCTGCTCGCCGAGGAGGCCTCCGCCGAGGACTCGGTGACCCGGGAGTTCCGACGGGTGCTGGAGAGCGGCGGTCCGGGCCGGGAGCGGGAGATCGCGCTGACCGCGCTGGAGTCGGCGCTCGGGCCCGACGCGGGCGACCTGTACACCGCCCTGTGCGTGACGCCGTGGACCGAGGGCGAGCCGCCGTCGGTGCGCAGGGTGCCGGGCACGGCGGCGGCCTGCGCCGCGCCGCTGACGGGCGGCCCGCGGATGCTGGCTCTGCTGGTGCGGGTGCGCACCGGCGCCGAGGTGCCCGCCTCGGTGCTGACCGCGGCCGCCCGGCTGGCCCCCGGCTCGGCGACGGGGGTCGGCGGACCCCGCCGCGGGGCCCGCGAGGCGGGCGTGCTCTGGGACCAGGCGCTGGCCGCCGCGCGTGCCGCGTCGGCCGAACCGCGGCTGGGGCCGGTGGCGCGGTGGTCGTCGATCGGCCCCTACCGCCTGCTCACCCGCCTTCCGGCCGGGGTGACGGCGGAGGACGCGGCACTGCGCGAACTGCTCGCCCACCCGGAGCTGGCCCGCACCGTGGAGGTCTACCTCGACCACGCCGGGCAGGCGGGCCGGACGGCGGCGGCCCTGGGCATCCACCGGCAGACGCTCTACTACCGCCTCTCCCGGGTGGAGCAGCTCACCGGCCTCGACCTGGACGACGGCGAACACCGGCTCCTGCTCCACATGGGCGTCAAGGCCGCGCGGCTGTAGTCACCGGCCGCCCTCCGGAGCCGGGCCGGCGACCAGCCGGAGCAGGCCGTCGGCAAGCTGGTCCCCGGTCGGGGTGCCGTCCGGATCCAGCGAGTTCTGGGCGATCAGGCCGGTCAGCAGGACCATGGCGAAGTTCCCCACGGTGTCGGTGAGGTCGTCGTCGACCTTCTCCTCCGGAATGCCCAGCAGCAGTGCGGCGAGGCCACGGCCGCCGCTGCGCTGGGCGAGCGCCAGGTTGCGGCGGATCTCCGGAAGCCGGTCACCCATGGCGATGATCTCGATGCTCAGGTGCCAGATCGAGTCCGGGCGCTTCAGTGAGTCCGCGAGCGTCCGCATCGTCGCCCGCAGCCTCTCGTGCGAACCGGGAGGGGTGCCGGCCGCGCCGGCGTCCCAGTCGAACCGCTCCGCCTGCTCCTCCACCAGCGCCACGTAGGCCTCGGCGAGCAGGGCGTCCTTGGACCCGTAGTGGTAACCGATCGACGCCAGATTGGCCCCCGACTCCCGCACGATGTCGCGCGCGGTGGTCCGGGCGAAACCCTTCTCCAGCAGACAGCGCTTGGCACCGTCCAGCAAATCTTCGCGATGACCCATGCCACCAGCGTAAACCGCGCCTGTACACGCGTCACGGACACCCGTCTTATACAGTTGTTCTAGACAGCCGTATAAGACGCGTGTACGGTCACTCGCATGACGACGACAACCCCTTCCCCGGCCCGGGCCGGGCGCCGTGAATGGACCGCGGTGGCCGTGCTGATGCTGCCGCTGCTGCTGGTCTCGATGGACGTGTCGGTGCTCTACTTCGCCGTGCCGGCGATCAACGCCGACCTCGCGCCCACCGGCACCGAGCAGCTCTGGATCTTCGACATCTACGCCTTCGTCCTGGCCGGCCTGCTGATGACCATGGGCTCCCTCGGTGACCGCATCGGCCGCCGTCGGCTGCTGATGTTCGGCGCCGCGGCGTTCGGGGCGGCCTCGCTGGCCGCCGCCTACGCCGACAGCCCGGAGATGCTGATCGCCGCCCGCGCCGTGCTGGGCATCGGCGGAGCCACCCTGATGCCGTCGACGATCGCGCTGATCCGCACGATGTTCACCGACCCGCGTCAGCGCGCCCAGGCGGTGGGCCTGTGGAGCGCGGTGATGACCGGCGGCGTGGCGCTGGGCTCGGTGATGAGCGGCCTGCTGGTCGAGTTCTTCTGGTGGGGCTCGGTCTTCCTGGTGAACCTGCCCGCGATGGCCCTGCTGCTGGTCCTCGGCCCGCTCCTGCTGCCCGAGTCCAAGGACCCCTCCCCCGGCCGGTTCGACCTGCTGAGCGTGCCCCTCTCGATGGCCGCGGTGCTGCCGCTGATCCACGGGCTGAAGGAGTTCGCCTCCGACGGCTGGCGGCCGGAGCAGGGCGTGTTCGTCGGCGCCGGGCTGCTCTTCGGGGTGCTCTTCGTGTGGCGGCAGCGCACCGCGGCCTCCCCGATGGTCCCGCGCGGGCTGTTCCGCTCGCCCGGCTTCGCCCCGGCGGTGGTGCTCAACTCGGTCTCCGCCCTCGGTCTGATGGGCTCCGCCTTCTTCACCACGCAGTACCTGCAGTCGGTGCTCGGGATGAGCGCGCTGGAGGCGGCGCTGTGGTCGCTGGTCCCCTCCCTGCCGATCGCCGCCGCGGCGCCGGCCGCCACCGCGCTGGTGCAGAAGGGGGTCCCGCGCGCCCATGTGGTGGCGGCCGGTTTCCTGATCGCCGCCGGAGGTTACGCCCTCCTCACCACGCCCGGGACCGACTCGCTGGCTCTGGTCCTGGTGGCCGCCGGCGTGCTGGCCTGCGGAATCGTCCTGGTGATGTCCCAGATGGCGGACCTGGCGCTGAGCGCGGCACCGGTGGAGAAGGCGGGTTCGGCCTCCTCCCTGCTGGAGACCGGGGCGGAGTTCGGCGGTGCGCTGGGCATGGCCGTGCTGGGCTCCGTGGGGACCGCCGTCTTCCGGGACGGCATGCCGGCCGCCGCCCCGGAGGCGGCCCGGGAGACGCTGGGCGGCGCGCTGGCGGTCGCCGCGGAACTGCCCGGCCAAGCGGGCGAGTCGCTGGCCCTCGCCGCGCGAGTGGCCTTCACCGACGGCATGCACGCGGCGGGCCTGACCGGCGCGGTGGTCCTCGCCGTCGCCGCCGTGGTCGCCGCGACGGCCCTCCGCCGGATCCGGGTGGAGTCTCCGGCGCCCGGCGACGCGGTCACCCCGGTGATCCGGTGACCCGGTGACCCGGTGATCCGGTAACGGGCCCGTCGGCCCGCTCCCGGGGGGGAGAAAGGGAAGGGACAACGACCAGGACCCGCCTGCCGCGTGGAGCGGCGGGCGGGTCCTTCGTCGTGCGGAGTGCCGGACCGGACCGGACCGGACCGGACCGGAAGGCGGTCAGGTCAGGTTGATGGCCCGGGCGGACGTCGCGCCGATCTCCTCGGCCAGCTCCGACAGCACCGTCTGCGGGACCGTGTCGTCGACCGTCAGCACAGCCAGCGCCTCGCCGCCGGCCGCCGCACGGGCGACCTGCATGCCGGCGATGTTGACGCCGGACTCGCCGAGCACCCGGCCGACCGTGCCGACCACGCCGGGACGGTCGGCGTACCGCAGCACCAGCATGTGGTCGGTGAGCGCCAGGTCCACGTCGAACTCGCCCACCGCGACCAGCTTCTGGTGGTGCTTCGGGCCGGCCAGCGTGCCGGAGACCGACACCTCGGTGCCGTTGCCCAGCGTGCCGCGGACCGTGACCACGTTGCGGTGGTCCGGCGACTCGGAGCTGGTGGTCAGCCGCACCTCGACGCCGCGCTCCTGCGCGAACAGCGGGGCGTTCACATAGGACACGGTGTCCTCGACGACGTCCTCGAAGACGCCCTTGAGCGCCGACAGCTCCAGCACCTTGACGTCGTGCTGGGTGATCTCGCCGTACACCTCGACGTCGAGGCGCAGCGCGACCTCGCCGGCCAGCGCCGTGAAGATCCGGCCCAGCCGCTCGGCCAGCGGAAGACCCGGCTTGACGTCCTCGGCGATCACGCCGCCCTGCACGTTGACCGCGTCCGGAACCAGCTCACCGGCGAGCGCCAGGCGCACCGACCGGGCGACCGCGATACCGGCCTTCTCCTGCGCCTCGTCCGTGGACGCGCCCAGGTGCGGCGTGCAGACGACCTGGTCGAACTCGAACAGCGGCGAGTCCGTGCACGGCTCCTTGGCGTAGACGTCGAGGCCGGCGCCGGCGACCCGGCCCTCCTTGAGCGCCGAGTACAGCGCCTCCTCGTCGACGATGCCGCCGCGCGCGGCGTTGACGATCCGGACCGTCGGCTTGACCTTGCGCAGGGCCTCGTCGCCGATCAGGCCGAGCGTCTCCGGCGTCTTGGGCAGGTGGACCGTGATGAAGTCCGAGACCTCGAGCAGCTCGTCCAGCGTCAGGACCTTGACGCCCATCTGCGCGGCGCGCGCGGGCTGGACGTACGGGTCGTAGGCCACGACCTTCATGCCGAACGCGGACATGCGCTGGGCGACCAGCGCGCCGATCCGGCCGAGGCCGACCACGCCGAGTGTCTTCTCCGCCAGCTCGACGCCGGTGTACTTGGAGCGCTTCCACTCGCCGTTCTTCAGCGCGGCGTTGGCCTGCGGGATGTTGCGGGCCGTGGCCACGAGCAGGCCGCAGGCCAGCTCGGCGGCGGTCACGATGTTGGAGGTGGGGGCGTTGACGACCATCACGCCGGCCTTGGTGGCGGCGGAGACGTCGACGTTGTCCAGGCCCACGCCCGCGCGGGCGACGACCTTCAGCTTGCCGGCCGCGGCGATCGCCTCGGCGTCGACCTTGGTCGCCGAACGGACCAGGATCGCGTCGACGTCGGCGATGGCCGGGAGCAGTTCGCCCCGGTCGGCTCCGTTGCAGTGCCGGATCTCGAAGTCCGGACCGAGCGCGTCGACGGTGGCGGGCGACAGCTCTTCAGCGATGAGTACGACAGGTTTCGAGCTCACGTGAGTCCTCAGGTGCGATGCGGACGGCCGTCCCGACGGCCGCAGGCGTGGAGGGTTGCTAGCCGCGTGGAAGACGCACGACGCTGTGGGCCTGACGCGTATGCAGTGCAGTGTAGTGGGGCCGGGGACCTCGTCCCTCGCCCCTGCGGAAGGATCACCCGTCCGTGCGTTTCCACCACGGGCGAAGCACGGGGCCGGGGCGACGCCCCGGCCCCGTCAAGAGGATCAGGCCTCCTCGTCCACCCAGCTCATGAGCTTGCGCAGCTCCTTGCCGGTGGTCTCCAGCAGGTGCTGGGAGTCCTGGTTCTTGTACTCGTTGTACTTCTTCAGACCGCCCTGGTACTCGGCCATCCAGTTGTTGGCGAAGGTGCCGTCCTGGATCTCGGCGAGGACCTTCTTCATCTCGGCCTTGGTGGCGTCGGTGATGACGCGCGGGCCGGTGACGTAGTCGCCCCACTCGGCGGTCTCGGAGATCGACCAGCGCATCTTCTCCAGGCCGCCCTCGTACATCAGGTCGACGATCAGCTTCAGCTCGTGGAGGCACTCGAAGTAGGCGATCTCCGGCTGGTAGCCCGCCTCGGTCAGGGTCTCGAAGCCCGCCTTGACCAGCGCGGCGGTGCCGCCGCAGAGCACGGCCTGCTCACCGAACAGGTCGGTCTCGGTCTCCTCGGTGAAGGTCGTCTTGATGACGCCGGCACGGGTGCCGCCGATCGCCTTGGCGTAGGACAGCGCCAGCTCGAAGCCCTTGCCCGTGGCGTCCTGCTCGACGGCCGCGATGCAGGGGACGCCGCGGCCCTCCTCGTACTGACGGCGCACCAGGTGGCCCGGGCCCTTGGGGGCGACCATGCAGACGTCGACGCCGGCCGGGGGCTTGATGAAGCCGAACCGGATGTTGAAGCCGTGCCCGAAGAACAGCGCGTCGCCGTCCTTCAGGTTGTCCTTGATCGACTCCTCGTAGACCTGGCCCTGGATCGGGTCCGGGACCAGGATCATCACGACGTCGGCCTCGGCGGCGGCCTCGGCCGGGGTGACCACGCGCAGGCCCTGCTCCTCGGCCTTGGCACGGGACTTGGAGCCCTCGTGCAGACCGACGCGGACGTCCACACCCGAGTCGCGCAGCGACAGGGCGTGGGCGTGGCCCTGGCTGCCGTAGCCGATGACCGCGACCTTGCGGCCCTGGATGATGGACAGGTCGGCATCGGCGTCGTAGAACAGCTCGGCCACTTCGGTTCACTCCTCATGTCTGCAGGTGTAGGGCCCGCAGGTGTCGCAGGTGTTGCGCCCAGCGTATGACCGGGCGGTGGAGAAGGGGTTGACGGTCTCGCCATACGGGCGAGCCGGGGGTTCCGGGCCCGTCAGGAGGCGCGTTCGACGGCCCGCAGCGAGCGGTCGGTGATCGACCGCGCGCCGCGCCCTATGGCGATCGTGCCGGACTGCACCAGTTCCTTGATGCCGTACGGCTCGAGCATCTTGAGCATGGCCTCGAGCTTGTCGCTGCCGCCGGTCGCCTCGATGGTGACGGCGTCCGGGGAGACGTCCACGGTCTTGGCCCGGAACAGGTCGACGATCTGGACGATCTGCGAGCGGGTCTCGTTGTCCGCGCGGACCTTGACCAGGACCAGCTGGCGCCGGACCGACGCGACCGGGTCGAGCTCGACGATCTTCAGCACGTTGACCAGCTTGTTCAGCTGCTTGGTGACCTGCTCCAGCGGCAGGTCCTCCACGCCCACCACGATGGTGATGCGGGAGATGTCGGGGTGCTCGGTGACGCCCACGGCCAGGGAGTCGATGTTGAACCCGCGGCGGGAGAAGAGCGCGGCGATCCGCGCCAGGATGCCCGGCGTGTTCTGCACCAGGACGGAGAGCGTGTGCTTCGACATGTCAGGTGTTCCTCGCTCGGTCACTCTTCGTTGTCGCCGAAGTCGGGGCGGACGTCCCGGGCGGCCATGATCTCGTCGTTGGAGGTGCCGGCCGGGACCATCGGCCAGACCATCGCGTCCTCGTGGACGATGAAGTCCACGACGACCGGACGGTCGTTGATCGAGTTCGCCTCCTCGATGACCTTGTCCAGGTCCTCGGGCGACTCGCAGCGGATGGCGTGGCAGCCCATCGCCTCGGACAGCTTGACGAAGTCCGGGACCCGGGTGCCGGCGCTCGGGCCCGTCGCGTCCGCGCCGGGGCCGGAGTGCAGCACCGTGTTGGAGTAGCGCTGGTTGTAGAAGAGCGTCTGCCACTGGCGGACCATCCCCAGGGCGCCGTTGTTGATGACGGCGACCTTGATCGGGATGTTGTTCAGGGCGCAGGTGGTGAGCTCCTGGTTGGTCATCTGGAAGCAGCCGTCGCCGTCGATCGCCCAGACCGCGCGCTCCGGGCGGCCGGCCTTGGCGCCCATCGCGGCGGGGACCGCGTAGCCCATGGTCCCGGCGCCGCCGGAGTTCAGCCAGGTGGCCGGCTTCTCGTGCTGGAGGAAGTGCGCGGCCCACATCTGGTGCTGGCCGACGCCCGCGGTGAAGATCGTGCCCTCGGGGGCGAGCTGCCCGATCCGCTCGATGACCTGCTGCGGGGAGAGCGAGCCGTCGGCGGGCAGCTCGTAGCCCAGCGGGTAGTTCTCCCGCCAGCGGTCCAGGTCGGCCCACCAGGCGTCCAGGTCGGCGCGGTGGCCTTCGGAGTGCTCCTTCTGCACGGCCTGGACCAGGTCGGCGATCACCTCGCGGGCGTCGCCGACGATCGGCACGTCCGCCTCGCGGTTCTTGCCGATCTCGGCCGGGTCGATGTCCGCGTGGACGACCTTGGCGTGCGGTGCGAAGCTGTCCAGCCTGCCGGTGACGCGGTCGTCGAAGCGGGCGCCGAGGGCGACGATCAGGTCGGCCTTCTGCAGCCCGGTGACGGCGGCGACCGAGCCGTGCATGCCGGGCATGCCCAGGTGCTGCGGGTGGCTGTCCGGGAAGGCGCCCAGCGCCATCAGGGTGGTGGTGACGGGGGCACCGGTCAGCTCCGCCAGGACCTTCAGCTCGGCGGTGGCGCCGGCCTTGAGGACGCCGCCACCGACGTAGAGCACCGGCCGCTTGGCGGTGGTGATCAGCCGGGCGGCCTCGCGGATCTGCTTGGCGTGCGGCTTGGTGACCGGGCGGTAACCGGGCAGGTCGGCGACCGGGGGCCAGGAGAACGTGGTCTTCGTCTGGAGGATGTCCTTCGGGATGTCGACCAGGACCGGGCCGGGGCGGCCGGTCGAGGCGATGTGGAAGGCCTCGGCGATGACCCGGGGGATGTCCTCGGCGCGGGTGACCAGGAAGCTGTGCTTGGTGATCGGCATGGTGATGCCGACGATGTCCGCCTCCTGGAAGGCGTCCGTGCCGATCGCGGCGGACACCACCTGCCCGGTGATCGCGACCAGCGGCACGGAGTCCATGTTGGCGTCGGCGATCGGGGTGACCAGGTTGGTGGCGCCCGGACCGGAGGTGGCCATGCAGACACCGACCTTGCCGGTGGCCTGCGCGTAGCCGGTGGCCGCGTGGCCGGCGCCCTGCTCGTGGCGGACCAGGACGTGGCGCACCCGCGTGGAGTCCATCATCGGGTCGTACGCGGGCAGGATCGTGCCGCCGGGAATGCCGAAGACCGTGTCGACCCCCACCTCCTCGAGCGAGCGGATGAGCGACTGGGCGCCCGTGACGTGCTCGGTCGCGGACTGCTGGAGTCCTCCGGAACGGGGCCGCGGCTGCGGATGGTGGGCCCCGGTGGCCTGCTCGGTCATCGGCATTCTCTTCTCGATGCAGAGTGGTGTGTGCGAGCTTTTGAGAATTTTGTTCGGTTGGCGCGTCCGCCCCGGTGCAACAAAAAACCCCTCGTGCCGTCAGGCAAGCGAGGGGAGCGCGTCGGGCGGTTAGGCGCTGGGTCTCCGGTTCTCAATCCGAAGGTCCAGCTCAGCCGACGCGCTGTCCAAGTACGAGAATTCGGGTGCGCATGACCTTGACCCTCTACCCGACGCAGGTCGGGTGTCAAGGGGGTGGGACGACGGTCTCAGAATGTGGGCGTGCGGCGCCGTGCTGGAGACCCGCGTAGGCCGCTCCCGCACTGCGGGCGGGAGGCACCGGGGGGCGGGCGCCCGCTCCGCTCCCGGGGCCGGTCGCGGCGCCGCCCGGACGGCTCTGTGCGTGGCCCCGGGACGCTACGGCGCTGGTGGGCCTGCCGCCGGTTCCGCCGGGCCTGGGGTGGCCTGCGGGGACCGGGCAGTGCCCGTCGGCGAGCAGCCGGCGGATCCGGTACTCGTCCAGAGGTGCGGAGAAGGCGCCGCCCATGCCGTGGGTGCAGCCCATGGCGCGCAGGACGCCCGCCTGGTCGGGCAGGTCCACGCCCTCGGCGACGGTCTGCATGCCGAGGTCGCCGGCGATCCGCAGCAGCCCGCTGGTGATCTTGTGCAGGCGGGCGGACTCCACCACGCCTTCAACCAGGCTCCGGTCGAGCTTGAGCACCTCCACAGGCAGCCGGCGCAGCGCGGTGATGGATCCGTAGCCGGTGCCGAAGCCGTCCAGGGCGAACCTGACGCCCAGCCGGCGCAGCGCCGTGAGGCGGCGCTCCAGGTCGTCCAGCGGGAGGCTCGGGTCGAGTCCGGCGAGTTCGATCATCAGTGACCCGGGCGCCAGTCCGTGCCGGGTCAGCAGCGCCTCTATCGAGGTGAGCGGCAACGACCGGTCGAGCAGGCGCCGGGCGGCGATCCGTACCGCCACCGGGGTGCGCAGACCCGCCCGGGACCGGTCTGCGGCCTGGACGACGGCCTCCTCCAGCACCCAGCGGCCGAGTTCGGCCGTCCGGTCGCCCTCTTCGGCGGCCCGCAGGAACTCGGCGGGCGTGAACAGCGCGCCCTGCGCGGACCGCCAGCGGGCCTGGGCCGAGACGGCGGTGATCCGGCCGTCGGCCAGCGAGACCATGGGCTGGTGGAGCAGGGTGAACTCGCCCTCGTGCAGGGCGTTCCGCAGCCGGGCGGCGACCTCGGCCCTGCGCACCACGTCCTGCTGCATCTGGGGCGCGTAGAGCTCGACGCGATCCTTGCCTGCCGCCTTGGCCCGGTACATCGCGAGGTCCGCGTTGCGCAGCAGCTCTCCGGCGCCCAGGCCGGGTTCGGCGAAGGCCACGCCGATGGAGGCGGCCACCCGGACGTCGTTGCCGTCGATCTCGTAGGGCTGGGAGAGCCGTAGTCGCAGCCGGTCGGCGAGCTCCAGGATGTGGCCCTCGCGGGCGGTCCGGTCGCTCACGCCGTCGCCGAGGATCAGCGCGGCGAACTCGTCCCCGCCGAGGCGGGCGGCGGTGTCGCCCTGGCGGACGGCCTCCTGGAGGCGGCGGGCGGCCTGGACGAGGAGTTCGTCCCCGGCCTGGTGCCCGATGGTGTCGTTGACCGCCTTGAATCCGTCGAGGTCGATGAAGAGCACCGCCGTGCCCTGGTCGGACTGCCGCCGGCCGGAGAGGGCCTGCCCGACCCGCCGGGTGAACAGCGCGCGGTTGGGCAGGTCGGTGAGCGCGTCGTGCTCGGCGCTGTGCTGCAACTGCGCCTGGAGGCGTACGCGTTCGGTCACGTCGCGGCTGTTGAGGATCAGGCCGCCCTGGTGCCGGTTGACCGTCGACTCGACGTTGAGCCAGCCCCCGTCGCCGCTGCGGAAGCGGTACTCGATCCGGGTGGTGGGGTCGGCGGGCGGGCCGGCGGCGAGGAAGCGGCGCAGTTCGTGCAGGACGGCCGGCAGGTCCTCGGGGTGGATCAGACCGGCCAGCTCCCGGCCGACCAGCTCCTCCGGGAGGAGGCCGTACACGCCCTCGGAGGCGTCGCTGACGTATTTCAGGCGGCCGTTGGGCGCGGCGATCATGATGACGTCGCTGGAGCCCTGGACCAGGGAACGGAAGTGGTTCTCGTTCTCGGCCAGCTTCTCGGTGAGCGCCATGTTGTCGAGCAGCATGATGCCCTGCCGGACCAGCAGCGCCAGGACCACGGCGCCGGCCGTCAGCAGCACGACCTGGTCCACGCTGCGGCCGGCCAGCACGTTGTAGAGGATGCCCAGCGTGCACACGGCCGCGGCCAGGTAGGGCAGGAGCGCGGCCAGCGATCCCGCTATGGGCCGCGCCGGTGCGTAGTACCCGGGGTCCACGCCCGGTGCGGGAGGCCCCGGGGCGGCGGGACGGGGACGGACCGGGTCGGTCCGCGGCGTCGCGGCCGGGGTGTCGGGCGGACCGGCGGGGGTCTCGGCCTTCCCGGCGGCCGGGCCGGGTCGCGGCAGCGCGCCGGGGCGCCCGGTGCCCGCACTCCGGCGGAACCGGCGGCCCCGCAGGAGCGGGCGGGACCGGCGGCCCTCTCGCGGCCGGGCGAAGGTGGCCGCCCAGGGGGCGTAGGCGAGCAGCAGCGAGCCCGCGAACCAGCCCGCGTCCAGCAACTGCCCGGACCGGTAGCTCTGGTGGAGCAGCGGCGAGGTGAACATGGCGTCGCAGACGACGGTGAGCGCAAGCGCGGCGACCGCGGCGTTGACCGCGGCGCGGTTGGCCGCGGTGCGCCGGAAGTGCAGCGCGAGGACCACGCTCACCAGGGCGATGTCCAGTATCGGGTAGGCCAGTTGGAGGGCGGCGTGCGCGACGCCCTGGTCGGCCGCGCCGGCCGTGCGGCCCAGCGCCAGGCTCCAGGAGAGCGTGAGCAGCGAGCCGCCGATCAGCCAGGCGTCGAGCACCAGGCAGACCCAGCCGGCTCCGTTCAGCGGGCGCCTCGCCAGCATCAGCAGGCCGAGGATGGCGGGCGGCGCGAAGCACAGGAAGAAGAAGTCGGCCAGGCTGGGGCGCGGCATCTCGGCCCGGAGGACCACCTCGTACCAGCCCCAGACCAGGTTGCCCATGCTGGCCATCGCCGAGGAGAACGCGAACAGCAGCCAGGCCGGGCGCAGTTCGCCCTGCCGGCGGGCGTAGAGGAAGCACGAGACGGCGGCCGTCGCACCGGCGGCGCTCAGCCCGAAGTCGCCCATCACCAGGGCCGCGCGGTGCGACCCCCAGCCGACCGCGGAGCCGAGCGCGTAGCCCGCGCAGACCAGGGTGAGGAGCACGAGCGGCACCGGCATCACGGCACGGCGCACGCCGGCCGGGGGCCTGGCCGGGGCAGCGGCGGGGGCGGCGGGGAGCCACGGCTCGTGGGCGCCGCGGCCCGCGCCGTCGAGCACGGGCGGGGAGAGGGACGGAGAGATCACCGGGGCCTCCCGCAGCCGCCGGGCCGCCGGGCGGCGCACACCCCGCGACGGAAGGGCCGGGTGCGCGCGGTGGTGCGCTCCGGGTACCGCGGGTCCGCCGGCGCCCCGGCCCGGCCGGCCCCGAACCGGCCGCCCCCGAGGCGGCCGACCCCGGGGCGGTGGGGCACGGCGGGGTGGGTGACGGCGGGGTCGAGCACAAGGTGGCGGGCGGCGGCGCGGTTGGCGGCGGGGCGGTGGGCGGCTGCCCGATGAACCACCGCGGGAGGAGCCACGGCGCGACGGCGGCTCACGGCGCGCGGGGTCCCGGTCTTCCCGGCGTGCTGGGCGACGTGGTAGGTCGCAGCCTCATGGGTCCGTCGTCCGGTACATCGGCCGTGCATCGCCCGTCGCCCCCCTCGCAGTTCGGTCCAGTCCGTCTCCGGCGCCTCGATGCGGGCGCAGCCCCCGAGTGACGATACACCAGCATCGTCACTCAGGGACATAGTTCATCTACTCTGCGTGATGACGAACGGAGGTTCGGAGACGGTCCGCTTCCGCGGGACAGCGGAGAGTACCCGGACCGGGTCAGGCCATGCCTGGTTCACCGGTCGTCAGCATCACATTGCGCAGAGGGCGTCCGTCGGCGAATCGAGACAACTGGTCCACCAGCAGCCTCTTGGCCCTCGGCTCGAACGCACTGGTGGGACCGCCCACATGAGGGGAGATCAGCACGCCGGGAGCCGTCCACAGCGGGTGACCGGGCGGCAGCGGCTCGGGGTCGGTGACGTCCAGGGCGGCCTTGATCCTTCCGGTCTCCACCTCCGCGAGCAGGGCCTTGGTCTCCACCACGGGCCCCCGGGCCACGTTCACCAGCAGCGCCCCGTCCTTCATGCGGGCCAGGAACGAGGCGTCCACGAGATGGCGGGTGGCCTCGGTGAGCGGCGTCAGCAGTACCACCACGTCGGCCTCGGGCAGCAGCCTCGGGAGGTCGGCGAGCTGGTGCACGGGACCGCGCGCCGTCGTGCGCGCGGAGCGCGCGACCCGTACCACCCGCGCGGGTTCGAACGGGACGAGCCGATCCTCGACCGCCGAGCCGATCGCCCCGTAACCGACGATCAGCACCGTCCGGTCGGCCAGCGCGGGCCGGAAGCCGCTCGCCCACTCACCGCGTTCCTGGGCGCGCACGAAGTCGGGGATGCCGCGCAGCTGGGCCAGGATCAGCGCCAGGGTCAGCTCGGCGGTGCTGGCGTCGTGCACCCCCCGGGCGTTGCAGACCTGGACGCCGTCGGGCAGCGCGGCGAGGCCCGGCTCGACGTGGTCGATTCCGGCGGAGAGCGTCTGCACCACCCGCACCGAGGTCATCTCCCGCATCGGGCGGGTGGTCACCGCGCCGGCCTTGAGGTAGGGGACGACGTAGAAGTCGCAGGCGGACGGGTCCGCCGGATACTCCTCCTCCCCGTTCCAGAACCGGTACACGGGACCCTCGGGGAGTCCCTCCATCTCGTCCTCGCGGTAGGGCAGCCACACTTCAGCAGTCATGCCACCGAGGCTAGGTCAGTGCCCGCGGGCGGCAGACGTTAGGTTGGTTTCTCGCGGGATCCGGTGGTGGCGGCAGGGCATGCCTAGGGAGGGTCGGGGGCAGGTGGAGCGCAGGAGGTTGGGCTCGACGACGCTCGAGGTCGGTGCCGTCGGGCTCGGGTGCATGCCGATGAGCTGGGGGTACAGCGCCTCGCGGCAGCGCGGTGGCGAATCGCTGCGCGCCGTGCACCGGGCGCTCGACCTGGGGGCCGGGGCGGCACTGCTCGACACGGCCGACATGTACGGGCCGTTCACCAACGAACTGCTGCTGGGCCGGGTGCTGAAGGAGCGGCGCCAGGACGCGTTCGTCTCGACCAAGGTCGGTCTGCTGGTGGGAGAGGGCCATCTGGTCGCCAACGGCCGGCCCGGCTACGTGCGGCGTGCCTGCGACGCCTCGCTGCGGCGGCTGCAGACCGATGTGATCGACCTGTACCAGCTGCACCGCTCCGACCCCGAGGTGCCGGTCGAGGAGACCTGGGGCGCCATGGCCGAGCTGGTGCGTGAGGGCAAGGTGCGCTCGCTGGGACTGTGCGCGGTGGGCGGCGCCCGTACCGGCCGCCGGACCGGGGCACGGCCGTACCAGGGCACGCTGGCGGAGCTGAGCCGGCTCCAGCGGGTGTTCCCGGTGACCGCGGTCGAGGCGGAGCTGTCCGTCTGGTCCCGGGAGGCGCTGGAGGCCCTGCTCCCCTGGTGCACGGCGCACGGGGTGGGGTTCCTCGCCGCGATGCCGCTGGGCAGCGGTTACCTCACCGGCACGCTCACCCCGGGCGAGGGGTTCGAGCCGGACGACCCGCGGGCGCGGCATCCGAGGTTCACCGCGGAGATGATGGCCGCCAACCAGCCCGTGGTGGCCGGGCTGCGCCGGGTCGCCGCACGGCACGGTGCGGACGTGACGCCGGGACAGGTGGCGCTGGCGTGGGTGCTGGCGCAGGGGCCGCACGTGGTGGCGGTGCCGGGGACGAAGCAGGAGCGCTGGGTCGGCCCCAACACCGGCGCGGCCGCGCTGCGGCTGACCGCCGAGGACCTGACGGAGCTGCGGGAGCTGCCGGCGGCGCTCGGCTCCTGGGACTGAGCGCCGGTCTCCCTGCGGCCGGACGGCGCGATCGCGGCGGAGCGGGAACTTTCGGGAGCCGTCCGGGGTAGGACAGGGTGAAGCCGGAACCCGTGCGGTACCGCTCGGCCCCGTGACGTGACCGATCCGACCGAAGGGACCCTCATCGTGCGACGTCCTGGACGATGCGCGGCCGTGGCGGCCGTGCTGGCCTCCTCCGCGCTCCTGCTGACGGCCGGCTGCTCCTCCGGAAGCGGGGACGCCGCGCCGTCCCCCTCGGTGAGCGGCGCGACGGCGAACCCGTCGCCCTCGGGGAGCCCGGGGGCTAGGACCCCGCCCGCCAAGGGGTCGGTGGAGGTGGTCCGGACCGTCGCGACCGGGCTGAAGTCGCCCTGGGGTGTCGCCCCCGTGGGTGACGACGCGCTGCTGGTCGCCTCCCGCGACGAGGGGACCGTCACCCGGGTCGAGGCCGCGAGCGGGAAGAAGACCGAGGTCGGCGAGGTGCCCGGGGTCGCCCCGGAGGGCGAGGGCGGTCTGCTCGGCCTCGCGCTGTCCCCCGCGTTCTCCTCGGACCACTACCTGTACGCCTACTTCACCTCCGCCTCCGACAACCGGATCGTGCGGATGCTGTACCGCCCGGACCGGCCGGCGGGCGAGCAGCTCGGCGAGCCGGACGTGGTGTTCCGGGGCATTCCGAAGGCCTTCGTGCACAACGGCGGGCGGATCGCGTTCGGCCCGGACAAGCTGCTGTACGTCGGCACCGGGGAGGCGGGCGACGAGGAGCTGTCGCAGGACCGGGAGTCGCTCGGCGGCAAGATCCTCCGTCTGACCCCGGAGGGCGAGCCCGCGCCGGGCAACCCGTTCCCGGACTCCCCGGTCTTCTCGTGGGGTCACCGCAACGTGCAGGGTCTCGCCTTCGACGGCGAACAGCGGTTGTTCGCGGCGGAGTTCGGCCAGGACACCTGGGACGAGGTGAACCACATCGAGCCGGGCGGCAACTACGGCTGGCCCGAGCAGGAGGGCAAGGGAGGCGGCAAGGAGTTCCGCGATCCGCTCGCCCAGTGGAGCACCGACGAGGCCTCCCCCAGCGGGATCGCCTACGCGGAGGGCTCGGTCTGGATGGCCGGTCTGCGCGGCGAGCGGCTGTGGCGGATCCCGCTGGACGGCACCGAGGCGTCGGCCGAGCCGCAGGCGTTCCTGGAGGGGAAGTACGGGCGACTGCGCACGGTGGTCGCGGCGGGCGGCGACCGGCTGTGGCTGGTCACCTCCAACACGGACGGGCGCGGGGAGCCGAAGGACGGCGACGACCGGGTGCTGGAGCTGCGGGTGCGATGACCTTCGCGCGAACGTCCGTGCCTCGCGCGGGGGTTCAGGTTCGGCGCGGCAGGTGTCCGTACAGGAAGGTCCGTACCCCGGCGGCGATCAGCGCCTCGTGTTCGGACTCCGGCAGGGGCGTGGCGCCCGGGTGGGTGCGGCTGCCGATCTCGGTGCCGGTGAGCAGCAGGAAGTGCGGCGCGGCCTGTCCGGGGTCGGGGGCCTCGAACCAGCCCTCCTCGGCCAGCTCGCGGAAGCGCTCGGCGAGCGCGGCCCGGGAGCGGTCGGGCCCGTTGGCGCGCCAGGTCTCCAGGAACTCGGAGGGCAGCCGGCCCGCCCCGGCGCTGACCGTGCCGGGCGTCCTCCGGCTTCCGGACGACACCCCGTCCTGACGGCCCGCCGACACCGGGGCCCCGCATACGTCAGCGCCCCGCACACGGCGGCGCCCCGCACACGGCGGCGCCCCGCACCGGAAGGCTCTTCCGGTCCGGGGCGCCGCCGTGCGGTCGCCGAGGCGCTCAGCCCTCGCTGACGCCGAGCTTCTCCAGGATCAGCTCCTTGACGCGGGCCGCGTCGGCCTGGCCACGGGTGGCCTTCATGACCGCGCCGACCAGCGCGCCGGCCGCCGCCACCTTGCCGCCGCGGATCTTGTCCGCGACACCCGGGTTGCCGGCGATCGCCTCGTCCACGGCCGTGCCCAGCGCGCCCTCGTCGGAGACGACCTTCAGGCCGCGCTTGTCCACGACCTCGTCCGGCGTGCCCTCGCCGGCCAGCACGCCCTCGATGACCTGGCGGGCCAGCTTGTCGTTGAGCTCGCCCTTGGCGACCAGCTCGGACACCCGCGCCACCTGGTCCGGGGTGATCGCGAGCTGGTCGGGCGCGACGCCCGACTCGTTGGCGCTGCGGGCCAGTTCACCCATCCACCACTTGCGGGCGGAGGCGGCGTCCGCGCCGGCCTCGATCGTCCGGACGATCAGGTCCAGCGTGCCGGCGTTGAGGATGGCCTGCATGTCGGTGCCCGACACGCCCCACTCCTCGCGCAGCCGGTTGCGGCGGGCCAGCGGCAGCTCCGGCAGCGAGCCGCGGATCTCCTCGACCCACTCGCGGGACGGGGCGACCGGGACCAGGTCCGGCTCCGGGAAGTAGCGGTAGTCCTCCGCCTCCTCCTTCACGCGGCCCGAGGTCGTGGACCCGGTGTCCTCGTGGAAGTGGCGGGTCTCCTGCACGATGGTGCCGCCGGAGGACAGCACCGCCGCGTGCCGCTGGATCTCGAAGCGGGCGGCCCGCTCCACCGAGCGCAGCGAGTTGACGTTCTTGGTCTCGCTGCGGGTGCCGAACTTCTCCCGGCCGTGCGGGCGCAGCGACAGGTTGACGTCGCAGCGCATCTGGCCCTGCTCCATGCGGGCCTCGGAGACGCCGAGGGCACGGATCAGCTCGCGCAGCTCGCGCACGTAGGCGCGGGCCACCTCGGGAGCGCGCTCACCGGCGCCCACGATGGGCTTGGTGACGATCTCGATCAGCGGGATGCCGGCGCGGTTGTAGTCCAGCAGGGAGTGCGAGGCGCCATGGATGCGGCCGGTGGCGCCGCCGACGTGCAGCGACTTGCCGGTGTCCTCCTCCATGTGGGCGCGCTCGATCTCGACGCGGAAGGTCTCCCCGTCCTCCAGCTGCACGTCGAGGTAGCCGTTGAAGGCGATCGGCTCGTCGTACTGGGAGGTCTGGAAGTTCTTCGGCATGTCCGGATAGAAGTAGTTCTTCCGGGCGAAGCGGCACCACTCGGCGATCTCGCAGTTCAGCGCGAGACCGATCTTGATCGCCGACTCCACGCCGGTCGCGTTGACGACCGGGAGCGCGCCGGGCATGCCGAGGCAGGTGGGGCAGGTCTGGGTGTTCGGGTCCGCGCCGAGCGAGGTCGAGCAACCGCAGAACATCTTCGTGTTGGTGCCGAGTTCGACATGGACCTCGAGGCCCATGACGGGGTCGTAGGACGCCAGCGCGTCCTCGTACGACACCAGGTCGGTCGTGGTGGTCACGGTGAAACTTCCCTCTCAGCCCAGCAGGACGTCGTCGTCGCCCAGCTGCTTCAGATCGCGCAGCAGGAGGGCGAGGCCGGTGACGATGGCGACGCCGGAGACGGCCGCGTCCAGCAGCCGCAGGGTGTCGCTCTCCGTACGGGCCTTGCGGATCTGCTTGACGACCGTCACGGCACCGAAGGCGGTGGTGGCGATGGACAGGTAGGTCCCGGTGCGGGACTTCTTGAAGCCCTTGGCCTTGTTCAGCGAGTTCACAGTGACGGAGCCTCCTCGAGGAGCGGGTGTCCCCACCTTTCCACGAAGGCGGCCTCGACCGCTGCCCCGACCTTGTAGAGACGGTCGTCCTTCATCGCCGGGGCGATGATCTGCAGGCCCACCGGGAGGTTGTCCTCCGGCGCGAGACCGCAGGGCAGGGACATGGCCGAGTTGCCCGCGAGGTTGGTCGGGATGGTGCACAGGTCGGCCAGGTACATCGCGATCGGGTCGTCGGCGCGCTCGCCGATCGGGAAGGCGGTGGTCGGCGTGGTCGGCGACACGATGACGTCGACCTGCTCGAAGGCCTTCTCGAAGTCCCGGGTGATCAGCGTGCGGACCTTCTGCGCGCTGCCGTAGTAGGCGTCGTAGTAGCCGGAGCTGAGCGCGTAGGTGCCGAGCATGATGCGGCGCTTGACCTCGTCGCCGAAGCCGGCCTCACGGGTGAGCGAGGTGACCGACTCGGCCGAGGCCGTGCCGTCGTCGCCGACGCGCAGGCCGTAGCGCAGGCCGTCGAAGCGGGCCAGGTTGGACGAGCACTCGGAGGGCGCGATCAGGTAGTACGCGGAGAGGGCCAGGTCGAAGGACGGGCAGTCCAGCTCGACGATCTCGGCACCGAGCTCCTTGAGCAGCTCGACCGACTCCTCGAACCGCTGCACCACGCCGGCCTGGTAGCCCTCGCCGCGGAACTGCTTGACCACGCCGACCCGCATGCCGGCCACGGAGCCGTTGCGGGCCGCCTCGACGACCGGCGGGACCGGGGCGTCGATGGAGGTGGAGTCCATCGGGTCGTGGCCGGCGATCGCCTCGTGCAGCAGGGCCGCGTCGAGGACGGTGCGGGCGCAGGGGCCGCCCTGGTCCAGGGAGGACGAGAACGCCACCATGCCGTAGCGGGAGACCGCGCCGTAGGTCGGCTTGACGCCGACCGTGCCGGTGACGGCGGCCGGCTGGCGGATGGAGCCGCCGGTGTCGGTGCCGATGGCCAGCGGGGCCATGTACGCGGCGAGCGCGGCGGAGGAACCGCCGCCGGAGCCGCCGGGGATGCGGGTGAGGTCCCACGGGTTGCCGGTCGGGCCGTAGGCGCTGTTCTCCGTGGAGGAGCCCATCGCGAACTCGTCCATGTTGGTCTTGCCGAGGATGACGACGTCGGCCGCCTTCAGGCGCGTGACCAGCGTGGCGTCGTACGGCGGGATCCAGCCCTCGAGGATCTTGGAGCCGACCGTGGTCGGGACGCCCTCGGTGGTGAAGATGTCCTTCAGCGCCAGCGGCACGCCGGCCAGCGGGCCGAGCTTCTCGCCGCGCTCGCGCTTGGCGTCGACCTCGCGGGCCTGCGCGAGGGCGCCCTCGCGGTCGATGTGCAGGAAGGCGTTGACCTTCTCGTCGACGGCCTCGATGCGGGCGAGGTGCGCCTCGGCCACCTCGACGGCCGTGAGTTCGCCCGAGGCGATCTTCTCGGCGGTCGCGGCCGCGGTGAGCCTGATGATCTCGGACTTGGTGATCTCGGTCATGACTACTGCTCCTCACCCAGGATCTGCGGCACCTTGAAACGCTGCTGCTCCTGGGCAGGGGCGCCGGAGAGCGCCTGCTCCGGGGTGAGCGAGGGACGGACCTCGTCCGCCCGCATGACGTTGGTCAGCGGGAGCGGGTGGGAGGTCGGGGGCACGTCTTGGTCGGCGACCTCGCTGACGCGGGCGACCGCGCCGATGATGTCGTCGAGCTGGCCTGCGAAGTGGTCGAGCTCTTCGGGCTTCAGCTCCAGACGCGCCAGCCGGGCGAGGTGGGCGACCTCCTCGCGCGTGATGCCAGGCATGCAGCGATCCTCTGGGGGTGAGAGTTCTGTGTGGTGTGGAACCCAATCCTATGGCTCGCGGGCGGCCCGCCACGCACCGGTTTCCCCGGGGCCCACTTTCGGGTTCCGCGGCACGGCGCCCCGTCCCCGTCCCGCCCCTTGCCCCGACCGCGGCTCCGGCCCGGGGCCGGGGCCGGGCCCGGGCGCCGGCACCGGGCGCCACCGAGGGAGCCGTCGCCCGCGAGGCGCGGGCGGTGGGCGGTGGGCGGCGGGCGGTTCGGTCAGCCCCGGCCGGGGTCGAGGGCGGCCCGGGCGCGGCGGGCGCCCCGGGCCCGCAGCCACGCCGTGGTCTCGTCCGCCGGCATCGCCGCGGAGACCAGCCAGCCCTGCACCGCGTCGCAGCCGAGGTCCCGCAGGCGTTCCCAGGTCTCGTCGTCCTCGACGCCCTCGGCGACGACCAGCAGGCCCAGCGAGTGGGCCAGGTCGAGGGTGCAGCGGACGATCTCCGCGTCCTGCGGGTCCACCGCGAGGCGCGCCACGAAGGAACGGTCGATCTTCAGCTCGCTCACCGGGAGCCGGCGCAGGTGGACCAGGGAGGAGTAGCCGGTGCCGAAGTCGTCCAGGGACATCTTCACGCCGTGGCCGCTGAGCGCCGCCAGCGTGTCGGCGGCCCGCTGCGGGTCCTCCAGCAGCACGTGCTCGGTGATCTCCAGCTGGAGGGACCCGGTCGGGACGCCGTGCCGGGCCAGGCGCGCGGCCACGGAGCCCGCGAAACCGGGGGTGTGGACGTCGCGCGGCGAGACGTTGACCGCGACCGGCACCATCAGGCCCTGTGCCCGCCACTCGGCGACCTGGGCGAGCGCCGTCTCCAGCACGTACTCGGTGAGGTGCGGCATCAGCCCGGAGGACTCGGCGATGGCGATGAACTCGTCCGGCGGCACCTTGCCCCGCTCGGGATGCACCCACCGCATCAGTGCCTCCAGCCCCGCGACCTGTCCGTCGAAGCGGACCTTGGGCTGGTAGTGGAGCTCGACCTCGTGGGCGTCGAGCGCCCTGCGCAGGTCGCCCAGCAGGCCGAGCCGGTCCGGGGTGTTGGAGTCCCGCTTCGACTCGTACGCCTCCACCCCCGTGCGGTCCCGCTTGGCCTGGTACATGGCGACGTCGGCCCGCCGCAGCAGGCCTTCGGCGTCCGGCGCGTGGTCGGGGTAGAGGGCGACGCCCGCGCTGGCCTCCAGCACCAGGGTCAGCCCGTCCAGGTCGAGCGGGGATCCCAGTTCGGCCACCAGGGCACGCGCCACCCGGGTCGCGGAGGTGGTGGAGTCGGTCAGCGGCAGCAGGACCGCGAACTCGTCGCCGCCGAGCCGGGCGGCCTCCGCGCCCTCGGGCAGGACGCGCCGCAGGCGGTCGGCTATCTGCACCAGCAGCCGGTCGCCGGCGAGGTGGCCGAGGGTGTCGTTGACGGAGCGGAAGCGGTCGAGGTCGATCAGGACCAGGGCGGTCCGGGCGTCCTGCCGCTCGGCGTCGTCGAGCGCGCTCCAGGCCCGCTCCAGCAGCCACTGCCGGTTGGGCAGGCCGGTGAGCGGATCGCGGAGCTGCTCCTCGGCGCGGGCCCGGGCCATCCACAGCGTGCGGTCGAGGGCGATCAGCGGGATGGCGAACAGCGGCAGCATCATCGGCTGGACCGAGGCGACCACGCACATCAGCGGGGCGGTGCCGAGCAGCGCGGCGGCGAGCAGCCCCTGCCGGGTGACGTCGGTGCCGGTGAAGACCGGAAGGCTGTCGCTGCAGGGGGCCTGGAGGTACCAGAGCAGCACGCGGGTGACGGTGAGGTAGGCGATCGCCACCACCGCGATCTGAAGGGCGACGGTGCCGGTCCAGAACTGCGCGGACCAGGGGTTCTCGACGGAGGGGAACCTGCCGAACAGGGCGAGCAGCAGCGCCCCGACGGCGATGCCGAGGATGTCGACGGCGCCGCACAGCAGGTTCTGGCGTCTGCTGCGCCGCCGGGCGGCCCCGGAGAACACGACGACGGTGAGGCTGACCAGACCGGCGGGCACCCAGCCGTAGAGCAGCAGGACGGCGAGGGTGAGGGCGGCGCCGGAGCCGGTGCCGCCCCACCAGCGGGTCCGGCCGAGCAGCACCAGGTGACCGACGATCACCCCGGTGAGCAGGGCCAGGGACCAGCCGACGGCGCCGGGCGGGAAGAGGGCGTGGTCGCCGGAGAGCGCCCGGTAGAAGCCGGCGCCCAGGACGAATCCCGCGGCGGCGACCACCACCACGGGCAGCACCGGCCAGGAGAGCATCTGCCGGTCGCCGTCCTCGCCCACGTCACCGCGCGCCGGGGAGGCGGGGAGGGCGAGGAGGCCCGCCGGGCGGGCGGCGGACTCCGGCGCGGTCCGTCTCCACCGGAGCGGGGAGGGTTCGGACTCGCGCCCCGAGGCCGGCTGCCCGGGGTCCTGGAAGCTGGGGAAGCCGGGGACGCGGGAGCGGGCCGCGGGGCCGGGGGCGAGCCGGGAGAACGACCGCCGCAGGGCGTCGGACACACGTGCGGGCAGCCGAGGCCCCGACGCGGCGTTCTCGGTCGGTTCCATACCCCGTCCCTCTCACGGCCGGCGGTGCCCGCGCCGCGCGGCCGGTGCGACAACCTCGCGGCCGCGCGTGTCCGAAACATCCGTCCCGCGGCGGTTTGGCTGCGGGGGCGTGCCCGGACGCCGTCGTGCGGTCCGGTGCAACACCCCAACAGTAGGCGGCCGACGGCTTTCTGGGCAGCGGTCACCCGAGGTTACCCGTATACGCCCCGGCCCGCCCGAAAGGCCCGCTTCCGCCGCATGGGCGGTCTTCCGGGGGTTTCGGCGCCGCTGCCGGGCCGCGCCTATCCGGCCTGCTCCGCTCCGCCGTCGGCGGTCCCGGGTGCGCCTCCGGCGGCGCCTTCGGCGGGCAGGGCGGCCTCGAGGGCGGCGTCCGGGCCCTGTTCCAGCAGGACGCGGAAGCCGTCCTCGTCGAGCACCGGCACCTTGAGCTGCATCGCCTTGTCGTACTTGGAGCCGGGGTTGTCGCCGACCACCACGAACGAGGTCTTCTTCGACACCGACCCGGTCACCTTGGCGCCCCGGCTCACCAGCGCCTCCTTGGCACCGTCCCGGGTGTACCCGGTGAGCGTCCCGGTGACCACCACCGTCAGGCCCTCCAGCGGGCGCGGGCCCTGCTCCTCGCCGGTGGCCTCGTCCTCCATGCGCACGCCGGCCGCGCGCCATCTGGTGAGGATCTCCTGGTGCCAGTCCTCGGCGAACCATTCCTTGAGCGAGGCGGCGATGATCGGGCCGACGCCCTCGGTGGCGGCCAGTTCCTCCTCGGTGGCGGCCTCGATGCGCTCCATCGAGCGGAACTCGCGGGCCAGCGCCTCGGCGGCGACCGGCCCGACGTGGCGGATGGAGAGGCTGGTGAGGATCCGGGCGAGCGGGCGTTCCTTGGCGGCGGCGATGTTCTCCAGCATGGCGACCGCGTTCTTCCGCGGCTCGCCCTGCTGGTTGGCGAAGACGGTGACGATCTTGTCCTCGCCGGTCTTCGGGTCCCGCTTGGGGATGCCGCTGTCCTTGTCCAGGACGTAGGCCTTGATGGGCAGCAGCTGCTCGATGGTGAGGTCGAAGAGACCGCCCTCGTCCTTCAGCGGCGGATCGGACGGCTCCAGCGGCTGGGTGAGCGCGGCGGCGGCCACATAGCCGAAGTTCTCGATGTCGAGGGCCTTGCGGCCGCCCAGGTAGAAGAGCCGTTCCCGCAACTGGGCGGGGCAGCTGCGGGCGTTGGGGCACCGCAGGTCGATGTCGCCCTCCTTCATCGGCCGCAGCGCCGTGCCGCACTCGGGGCATGCGGCAGGCATCACGAACTCCCGCTCGCTGCCGTCCCGGAGGTCGGCCACCGGGCCGAGGATCTCGGGGATGACGTCGCCGGCCTTGCGCAGCACCACGGTGTCGCCGATGAGGACGCCCTTGGCCTTGACGACCTCCTGGTTGTGCAGGGTGGCGAACTCGACCTCCGAGCCGGCCACGGTGACCGGCTCGACCTGCGCGTACGGGGTCACGCGGCCCGTGCGGCCGACGCCCACGCGGATGTTGACCAGCTTGGTGTTGACCTCCTCCGGCGCGTACTTCCAGGCGATGGCCCAGCGCGGCGCGCGGGAGGTGGAGCCGAGGCGGCCCTGGAGCGGGATCTCGTCGAGCTTGACGACGACGCCGTCGATCTCGTGCTCGACGGAGTGGCGGTTCTCGCCGAAATGGGCGATGAACTCGCGCACCGACGGCAGGTCGTCGACCACCTTGTTGTGCCGGGCCGTCGGCAGGCCCCAGGAGCGCAGCAGGTCGTAGGCCTCGGAGAGCCGGGACATCCCGCCTCCCGTGTAGCCCTCCAGGGCGCCGATGCCGTGCACCACCATGTGCAGCGGGCGGGAGGCGGTGACCCTGGGGTCCTTCTGGCGCAGCGAACCGGCCGCCGCGTTGCGCGGGTTGGCGAAGGGCTTGTCGCCGGCCTCGACCAGACGGGCGTTGAGCTCCTGGAACTTCTCCATCGGGAAGTAGACCTCGCCGCGGATCTCCACCAGGCCGGGGAGGTCGTCCCCGCTCAGCCGGTGCGGGATCTCGGCGATGGTCCGCACGTTGGGCGTGATGTCCTCACCGGTGCGGCCGTCGCCGCGGGTGGCGGCGCGGGTGAGGCGGCCGTGCTCGTAGGTGAGGTTGACGGCGAGGCCGTCGACCTTGAGCTCGCACAGGAAGTGGTGGGCGGAGGCGCCGATCTCCTTCGCGACGCGGTCGGCCCAGGCGGCGAGTTCCTCGTCGTCGAAGGCGTTGTCGAGGGAGAGCATCCGCTCGCGGTGCCGGACGGCGGTGAACTCCGTCTCGTACGCCCCGGCGACCTTCTGGGTCGGGGAGTCGGGCGTGCGCAGCTCGGGGTACTCCTCCTCCAGCGCCTGGAGGTCGCGCAGCAGCCTGTCGAACTCCGCGTCGCTGACGACGGGAGCGTCCTTCACGTAGTAACGGAAGCGGTGCTCCTCGATCTGCTCGGCCAGCTGCGCGTGACGCTCCCGCGCCTCGCTGGGCGCGGCGCCTTCCGCCGCGCCGCCCGCCGTGTTCGCCTGCTCGTCGCCGGCCACTGTCGGTCCTCCCGTTACTCAGGGTTGTCCGCGAGCGATGTCGCCGCCCGGACGCACTGTGCGAGCGCCTTGCGCGCGTACCCCGGGGTGGCCCCCGCGAGTCCGCACGCCGGCGTGATCGTGACCGCCTCCGGGAGAAGACCCGGATGCAGTCCCAGCCTGCGCCAGAGCGTCCTGACACCCATGACGCTACCGGCAGGGTCCGACAACGGGGCGTCGGTGCCCGGCACCACTCCGGCGAAGAGCCGCAGCCCGCCCTCGACCGCCTCGCCGATGGTGTCGTCGTCACGCTCGGTGAGCAGCGAGAAGTCGAACGACACGGCGGCGACGCCGGAGCGGCGCAGCAGGGCGAAGGGGACGTCGGGTGCGCAGGAGTGGACGACCACGGGGCCGTCGTGGACGCCGGCCACCTCGCGCAGGCCCGCCTCCACGACCTGCCGGTCGACGGCGCGGTGGGTGCGGTAGCCGCTGGCGGTGCGCACCTGGCCGCGGAGCACGGCGGTGAGGGAGGGCTCGTCGAGCTGGAGCACGAGCTCCGCGCCGGGGACGCGGCGGCGCAGCTCGGCGAGGTGGTTCCGCAGCCCCTCTGCGAGGGAGCCGGTGAGGTCGCGGGCGGCGCCGGGGTCGGAGAGGACGGCCTCGCCGTTCCGCAGCTCCAGCGCGGCGGCCAGCGTCCACGGCCCGACGGCCTGGACCTTCAACTGGCCCTCGTAGCCCTGGGTGTGCTCCTCCAGGGCGTCGAGGTCCTGCCGCAGCCAGGAGTGGGCGCGGCGGGTGTCCCGGCCGGGGCGGTCGCCCAGGCGCCAGCCGCTGGGCTCGACCCGGGCGTACATCTCGACCAGGAGTCCGGCGGTACGGCCGATCATGTCCGCGCCGGGTCCGCGGGCGGGCAGCTCGGGGAGGAAGGCGAACGTCTCGAACGACCCGACGGCTGTCCGCGCGGCCTCCCGCGCGTCCTCGCCGGGGAGGGAGCCGACCCCGGTGGCGGCCCCGAAGGTGAACCTGCGCTTTTCACTCACCCGGGAAGCGTACGGAAGTGGGCGGGGTCACGGCGGCAGGGGGCCGCCGCTCCGCGCATCGCACCGCACACGCGACCGCACCCCACACGCACACGCACACGCACCCGTGGACGCACCCGCACCCGTGACCTCCCCCGCCGGCCGCCGACCGGCGGCCGTGCCACCGGCGAAGTCGTCAGCCGAGCGCGCTCTTGGCCCGCCACTCGGCCCACGGCACGTTCCAGGCGCCGAAGCCGTTGCCCGGTGCGACGACGCCCTTGGTGTCCTTGCCCTTGATCTCGAACGGGTCGCCCGGGCGGACCTGGTCGTAGAACCAGGCGGCGTCCGCGTCGCTCATGCCGATGCATCCGGAGCTCATGTTGGCCTTGCCGAACCACCTGTCGTTCCACGGCGCGGCATGGGCGTACATGCCGGACCAGGTCAGCCGCATCGACTTGTCGACCATCTTGTCGTAGGCGTCGGCGAGCCCGACCGTCTCGGAGTTCATGTTGATCGTGCCCTCCTTCGCCATCAGCACCGCCGTGCCGCGCCAGGAGCGCTTGTCGCCGCCGGGGGTGCCGCCGGAGACCGGGATCGTGCGGACCGCCTTCCCGTCCCGCTCCAGGGTGAGCTGCTTCCGGTCGAGGTCGACCTTGACGACCTGGCCCGTGCCGACGGTGAAGCGGGTGGTGTAGTCGCGGACGAACCAGCCGCCGTCGCCGGAGTCGGTGCCGTTCAGCTCGGCCTCGAGAGTGACCTTCGTACCGGGCTTCCAGTACTGCCTGGGACGCCAGTCGATCCGGTCGCGGCCGGAGTGGTCCTCCAGCCAGGCCCAGGAGCCCTCGGTGCCGTTCGAGGTGGTGAGCTTCAACTGCCGTTCGACGGCGGCCTTGTCGGTGACCGGGTTGTCGAAGACGAGGGAGACCGGCTGGGCGATGCCGACGGTGCTGTCCGCGCCGGGCCGCCAGTCCACCTTGTTGACCTTGTCGGCCCCGGCCGTGGTGAACACGGACGTGGCGGTGTTCCTCGTGCCGGCCTTCGTCGTGGTCACGGCGGTGACCGTGTACGAGGTACCGGGGACCGCCTTGCGGTCCGAGGCCCACCTCGTGCGGTCGGCGGCGACCTTGCCGACGAGTTCGCGGCCCTCGTCGTCGGTCACCGCGACCGAGGTGAGCGTGCCGCCCGCCGCGGTGACCCGCACCGTGCCACCGGCCCGCACGCCCTTGCCCTTCGGCGTCACCGTCACCGTCGCGGTGCGGTCCTCCGCGGCCTGGGAGCCGCCGCCCTTGGCGTCCTTCGCCGCATCGTCCGGTCCCGCTCCGGCTGAGCAGGCGGTGAGCGGCGCCAGCAGCACGGCCACCGCCGCGATGCGCACACGTATCTGGCTCAACGGAGCCTCCGTCCATGGTGGTCGGGCTGGAACACGGCGACTGTAGGGCCGAGGACGCGCAGGTGAGCGGTGGTGCGGGCCATGTGACGGCGACTGCAGAGCAACGGTCATGGTCCGGTCACATTCGCCGCGCGCAGCGGTCACGGACGGCTGTGAGCATCCTCCGCATTCCCACAGAGAGGCTCACACCGTGTCAGCGATGCTCATGACGGCCGCCCGCGGCCAGGAAACACCGCTGGGGGCCATCACCGCCGAGACCTACCGTTCGTTCCTCTCCTCCGACGCGGGCTCGGAACTGGGCGCCGGGTTCCTGCAGTGCCCGTCCTGGGCGCAGGTCAAGGACGGCTGGCGGGCCCGGACGGTCGGCTGGGGACCCGATCCGGCGGCCGGCCGGCTCTCCGGAGTCGCTCTCGTCCTGCTGCGGCAGCTGCCGGGCACCCGCAAGTACTTCGCCTATCTGCCGGAAGGGCCGGTCGCCGACTGGGCCGACCCGGCCATCGACGGCTGGCTCGGCCCGCTGCTGAGGCATCTGCGCGCGTCGGGGGTGTTCGCCGTGCGGATCGGCCCCTCGCCCGTATACCGACGCTGGAGCGCGGCACGCCTCAAGTCGGCGACCGGGCCGGGCCGCAGGCTCTCCGACGTGCTCGCGAGCGAGGTGGACCCGCTGGGCACCGCCGTCGGCGAGCGGCTGCGGGCCCGCGGCTGGAACCGGTGCGGCGGCGAGGACGACGGGGACGCGCAGCCGCGCCACGTCTTCCGCATACCGCTCGCCGGGCGCACGCGGGAGGACCTGTGGTCCGGGCTCAACCAGGAGTGGCGGCGCAACGTCCGCCGAGCGCAGAAGTCGGGCGTCGAGGTGGTCGTCGGCAGCGCGGCCGACCTGCCGGAGTTCTACCGGCTGCTGCGCGTCACCGAGGAGCGCGACGGATTCCGCCTCGGACGGTCCCTGCGGTACTACGAACGGCAGTACGCGGCCCTCAACGCCGAGGAGCCGGGCCGCATGCGGCTCTACCTGGCCCGGTACGAGGGCGAGATCCTCGCCGCCCACACCATGATCCACGTCGGCCGCCGGATCTGGTACCAGACCGGTGCCTCCGCCGACCACCGCCGCGAGGTCCGGCCCTCCAACCTGCTGCAGTGGCGCATGCTGCTCGACGCCCACGCCCTGGGCGCCGACGTCTACGACATGCGCGGGGTGCCCTCCACCCTCGACCCCGGCGACCGTCCGTACGGGCTGCTGCGCTGGAAGCTCGGCACCGGCGGCGAGGTCGTCGAGACCCTGGGAGAGTGGGAGAGACCGATGGACGGCCCGGCCAACCACGCGCTGTACCGCCTCTTCCAGACCTATCTGGCGCGCCGATGAGCGGCACCGCCGCGGCCGGACCGAAGGCCGGACCGAAGGCGGGGCCGCCGTCCGCGCTGCGCAGCGGCGCGATCATGGCCGCCGGGTCGGTCGTCTCCCGCGCCACCGGGTTCCTGCGGTCCGCGGTCGTCGCCGCGACGCTCGGCCTCGGGATGGCCGCCGACGGCTACGCGGTGGGCAACTCGGTCCCGACCGTCGTCTACGTCCTGCTGCTCGGCGGAGCGCTCAACGCCGTCTTCGTGCCGGAGCTGGTCAGGGCCGCGAAGGACCACGCGGACGGGGGCGCGGCCTACACCGACCGGCTGCTCACGGTGTGTGTGCCGGCGCTGCTCGTGCTGACGGTGGTGGCGGTGTGGGCGGCGCCGGCGATCGTCGGGGTCTACGCGGACTACCCGCCCCGGCAGCACGCGACGACGGTGGCGTTCGCCCGGTACTGCCTGCCCCAGATCTTCTTCCTCGGCCTGTTCACGCTGCTGGGACAGGTGCTCAACGCGCGGGGCCGCTTCGGGGCGATGATGTGGACGCCGGTCCTGAACAACGTCGTCGTCATCGCGGTGTTCGGCCTCTGCCTGGCGGCCGGCCGGGGCGGGACGCTCACCGCGGGGGAGAGAGCACTGCTCGGGTGGGGCACCACGGCCGGCATCGTCGTCCAGGCGCTCGCGCTGCTGCCGTCGCTGCGGGCCGCCGGTTTCCGCTACCGGCCCCGGTTCGACTGGCGCGGCAGCGGTCTGACCCGTCCGCTGCGCTCCGCGGGCTGGCTGGTGCTGCTGGTGCTCAGCAACCAGGCCGCCTACTGGCTCACCACCAGGCTCGCGACCTCCGCCGGTGCCCGCGCCGCCGCCGAGCACGTCGAGGGCGCGGGATTCAGCGCCTACAACAACGCGTACACGCTGTGGATGGTGCCGCACGGCATCGTCACGGTCTCCCTGGTGACGGCGCTGATGCCGCGGATGAGCCGGTCGGCCGCCGACGGCGACACGGCGGCGGTCCGCCGGGACGCGGGGTACGCGCTGCGCACGAGCGGAGCCGTCATCGTGCCCGCCTCGTGCGCGCTGTTCGCCCTGGCACACCCGGCGACGGCGCTGGTCTTCCAGCACGGCAGGACCGGCCCGCAGGACATCGCCGTGCTCGCGGGCATCCTGATGGCCTTCGCCCCCGGACTGATCGCCTTCTCCGGCCAGTACGTGCTGTCCCGCTCCTTCTACGCCCTGTCCGACACGCGCACCCCCTTCCTGCTGAACCTGGTGATCGCCGGTCTCCACGCGGGCCTGTCGTGGACGGCGTACCAGCTGCTTCCGGCGCGCTGGGCCGTGACCGGCATGGCGGGGGCCTACTCGCTGGCGCTGTTCGCGGGCTGGGCCGTCACCGCCCTGGTGCTGCACCGCCGGCTGACGCCTCGCGACGACCCCGCGGGCCCGCCGGGCACCCGGCGGCGCGGCCCCCGGCTGTGGCGTTCCGTCACCGTCGCCTCCCAGGCACGGCTCCTCGCCGCGGCCGTGCCCGCCACCCTGCTCGGCCTCGGCGCCGCCCGTGGGTCGCTCCCCGCCGGGCCGGCCGTCGCCGCCGGAGCCGGCGCACTGGTGATCGCCGCCGTCTTCGCCGTGCTCGCCCGCCCCCTGCGCCTCGCCGAGGTCGAGGCCCTCGTCACCGGCGCGGCCGCCCGGCTCCGCCGCCGGCCGTGAGGCACCCGGAACCGTGCAACCCTCCGCAACCGTGAACCTTCCTGAACCCGCCCCCTCCGACCCCCAGGGATACCCCGCACATGCCCCGCGTGCTCCTGATCGAAGACGACCCCTCCGTGCGCGAGGGCGTCGAGCTGGGACTGCGCCGCCGCGGCCACGAGGTCCGCACGGCCGCCACCGGTGAGGCCGGCCTGGCCGCGCTCCGTACGTTCCGGCCCGACCTGCTCCTGCTGGACCTGATGCTGCCCGGCATGAACGGGGTCCAGGTCTGCCGCCGGGTGCGGGAGGACAGCCAGCTGCCCATCATCATGCTCACCGCCCGCGGCGACGACTTCGATGTCGTCGTCGGCCTTGAGGCCGGCGCCGACGACTACATCGTCAAACCGGCCCGCACCGAGGTGATCGACGCCCGCATCCGGGCCGTGCTGCGCAGGATGGAGGTCCCGGGCAGCGGCCGGCCCGCCGTGGAGTTCCACGGGGACCTCGCCGTCGACCGCGTCGGCCTCACCGTCGCCAAGTCCGGCGAACGCCTCGCCCTGGCCCCCTCCGAGATGAAGCTGCTGCTCCACCTGACCGCGGCGCCGGAGCAGGTGTTCAGCCGGCAGCAACTGCTCGAACACGTCTGGGAGCACAGCTACCACGGCGACGCCCGCCTCGTCGACGCCTGTGTCCGCAGGCTGCGCAACAAGATCGAGGACACCCCCGGCAGCCCTCGCTACATACAGACCCTGCGGGGCTTCGGCTACCGTTTCGGGCCCCTGTGACCGCCGCCCGCGGCCGCCTGCGCCGGATCGTCCCCTTCGGGCTGCGCACGCGACTCGTCCTGGCGTTCCTGCTGGTCGCCGCCGTCAGCGCGGGAACGACCGCGGCCCTCACCTACCGCGAGGCGCGCAACGCCGTCCTCGTCAGCGCCCAGGACACCGCGGTCGCCTCCTTCCGTGAACAGGTGGAGACGCTCGCGCCCTCGCTGCCCGTCGATCCGGAGATACTGCGCGAATACCTGTACGTCCTCGCGAGCAAGGCGAAACCGCACCCGTGGATCGTCTTCGCCGAGTACGGCTCGCTGCGGGTCTCCTCCAGCACCCGTCCCACCTCCTCCGTCATCACGCCCGGCCTGCGCCGCACCGCCCTGACGAGGTCGCACAGCAGCTTCGAGAGGGTGGTGAAGGACGGTGTCCCCTACCTCACGATCGCGGTGCCCGTCCTGACGAGGACCGGCGCGGGCGACAGCATGCCGACCGGGCTGGTCCTCTACGCCGTGATGCGGATGAGTGACGAGCAGGCCAGTGTCGACGCCCTGGTCACCGCCGCCCGCGACGGCGCCCTGCCCGGCCTCGCCATCGCCCTCGTGCCCGCGCTGCTCGCCGCGCGCGGGGTGCTGCGCCCGGTCCGTGAGTTGCGCGAGGCGGCCCGCTCCATGGGCAGCGGCCGGCTCGACGCGCGGATCAAGGTGTCCGGGAGGGACGAACTGGCGGACCTGGCCCGCACGTTCAACGAGTCGGCGGCGGAACTGGAGAGGTCGGTCGACGAACTGCAGCAGGCCGAGGCCCGCGCCCGCCGGTTCGCCTCCGACGTCTCGCACGAACTGCGCACCCCGCTCGCCGGGATGCTCGCCGTCACCGAGGTCCTCGACGAGGACGCGGACGGCCTCGACCCGGACACGGCCCGTGCCGTACGGCTGATCAGCGCCGAGACCGGCAAGCTGGCGGTGCTGGTGGAGGACCTGATGGAGATCTCCCGCTTCGACGCCCGCGCCGCCGAGCTGAACTCCGACGAGGTCGACGCCGCCGAGACGATCCGCAAGACGCTCCTGCACCGGCACTGGAACGACCGCGTCCGCACCGAGCTGCCCGACGGGATCCGGGCCCGTCTGGACCCGCGCCGGTTCGACGTCGTCGTCGCCAACCTCGTCGGCAACGCCCTGCGGCACGGCTCCGAGCCGGTCACCGTGCGCCTGGGCACCCGGACGGCCGCCGACGGGACGGCCCTGCTGGTCACCGAGGTCACCGACGGCGGGCCCGGCATACGGCCGGACGTGCTGCCCCACATCTTCGACCGGTTCTACAAGGCCGACGCGGCCCGTACCCGGTCGGCGGGCAGCGGCCTCGGTCTCGCGATCACCCAGGAGAACGTCCGGCTGCACGGCGGCACCGTGCGTGCCGGGAACGGACCGGGCGGCGGTGCCGTCCTCACGGTCGAGATCCCGCTCGGCGGACCCATCGGCACGGACGGATCCGGCACGGACGGATCCGGCACGGACGCGGCGGCGGGAGCGGGTCACGCGCCCGGCGCCGGGAAGGGGGCCACGGCATGAGGGCGCGCCTGCGCGCGGCCGCCGCGCTCGCGGCGCTGCTCCCGTTCACCGCGTGCGGCATCCAGGAGACGGACGTCATCGGGGCGGGCGGTGGCGCGACGGTCGACGTGCTTCCCGCCCGTCAGATCAGGATGCTCCTGTTCTTCCTCTCCCCGGACGGCCGGTTGATGCCGTCGCCCCGGACCGTCGGCGGCGGCGGCGGATTCGACGATGGACGGCAGGCGCCGGAGAGCGCGGTGGAGACCGCCCCGCCCTCCGTCGAGAAGACGGTCGCCGCGCTGCTGGGCGGGCCGACCCCGCAGGAGAGGCGCGCGGGGATGGACAACGAGCCGTCGCTGCCCGGCCCGAGGACCCGGGTGGACGTCGCGGTGTCCGGCGGCGGGGTGGAACTCGGCCTGGCGGCGCCTCTCGACGGGCTCACCGAACGCGCCGCACGGCAGCTCGTCTGCACGGTGGCGTACGCGGAGAGCGCCGCGGGCGGCGTGCCGGTGACGCTGCGGGGGACGGACGGCACACGTGCTCCCGCCCGGTGCGACCTCCGGCCGGACGCGGAACCGGCCGCCACCGGGACGGCTTCGCGCTGAGGCCGTGGCGGGGGCCGGCCCCTGCCCGAGCGGATCGCCCCCTTGGGCGGCCCGGCCGCCCGCGGGGGGGGGGGGGGGGGGGCGGGGCATGCGCCCCAGGGGGCGGTGGTCAGCGGCCGGGGCGGATGGTGAGGTCGTTGACCTCGGCGTCGCGGGGGAGGTCGAGGGCCGTCAGGAGTGCGGTGGCCACCGACTCGGGATCGATCCACCGGGCCTCGTCGTACTCCCTGCCCTCCTGCTGGTGCACCTTGGCCTGCATCGGCGTGGCGGTGCGCCCGGGGTACACGGAGGTGACGCGGACACCGTTGCCGTGCTCCTCCTGCCGCAGCGAGTCGGCCAGCGCCTTCAGACCGTGCTTGGAGGCCGCGTACGCCGCCCAGTTCGGCGAGGCGCTGAGTCCGGCCCCGGAGTTGACGAAGACGACGTGTCCCTTGGCGACCCGCAGCTGCGGCAGGAAGTGCCGGGTCAGCTCGGCGGGCGCGATCAGGTTGACGTTCAGCTGGTGGCGCCACGCCTTGGGGGTGAGGTCGCCCACCGGGCCGAGGTCGACGACGCCGGCGATGTGCAGCAGCGAGTCGATCCGCTCGGGCAGGGTCTGGTGGGAGAACGCCCAGGACAGCCTGTCCGGGTCGTTCAGGTCGCCGACGAGGGTCCGCGCCCCGGGGAAGCGGGCCGCGAGTTCCTTGGCGCGGCCCGCGTCACGGGCGTGCAGGACGAGCTCGTCACCGCGGTCCAGGAGCCTGCGGGCGACGGCGGCGCCGATGCCGGAGCCGGCGCCGGTGATCACATGGGTTGCCATGCGCCTCATGGTCGCATCAGACGTGGCCGAGGCTTTCCTCCAGGTACGCCATGGCGCCCAGCGGCTCCTCGGCGAAGAAGAGCATCTCGGTGAGCGGCCGGAACAGGAAGCCCTCGGCCTCCATCCGCAGGAACTGCTGGCGCAGCCCGTCGTAGAACCCGGCGGTGTTGAGCAGCACGATCGGCATCTCGGTGTGCCCGTGCTTCTTGAGCTCCATGATCTCGGTGGCCTCGTCCAGCGTGCCGGTGCCGCCCACCATGATCACCACGGCGTCGGCGCGCTCCAGCATCAGCCGCTTGCGCTCGGCCAGGTCCTTGGCGACGACCATGGTGTCCAGGCCCGGCCGCGCCTTCGCCGCCAGGAAGTCCACCGAGACGCCGTACAGCCCTCCGCCGGACTCCTCCACGCCGTCCGCGACGACCTTCATCAGCCCGGAGTCGGACCCGCCCCACACGAGGGTGTGCCCGCCCCGGCCGATGAGCTCGGCGAACTCCCGGGCGGGCCGGGTGTACTTCTCGTCGAGGTCGGCGGCGGAGAGGAAGACGCAGATGTTCATACCGCTCACCGTACTCGGTCGCCCGGGGGCCGCCGCCGGGGATGTCCGGCCGCGGCCCCCGGGCTCCGGGAGGTCAGGCCCGCCGTCCCGCCCTGCGGTATCCGTGGGCCGCGTAGGCGCCGAAGACGAGCAGCCAGGCGGCCAGCACGGCCACCGTGACGAGACCCGGGGCGTGGCCGTCGACGGTGTCGTGGCCGAGCCGGGCGAAGAGGTAGCCGGGGGTCCACTCGGCGACGGCGGCCAGTCCGGAGGGGAACTCCGAGACCGGGAACCACAGGCCGCCGATGACGGCGAAGGCCAGGTTGCAGGTGACGTTGGTGACGTTGGCCGTCTGCTGCGACAGCAGGTACCCGTTGGCGATCCCGAGCATGGTGAAGGGCAGCGACCCGACCCACAGCAGCCCGGTCAGCGCGAGCCACTGCCACGCGGCCATGTCGACGCCGTTGAGCAGCCGGGCGGTGAGCAGCACGACGACGACCGCGGGGAGCACCATCAGGGAGCCGGTCAGCGTCCGTCCGGCGACCACCTGGGCGGGCGTGAGCGGGGTGACGCGCAGTTGTCTCAGCCAGCCGTTGGCCTTGTCCTCGGCGACCGCCGACCCTGCCGTCAGGGCGGCGCCCAGCGCGCCGTAGGAGGCCATGCCGACCATGGCGAGGACCGCCCACCCGCCGGCCGTCCCGCCCTGGTCGCCCACCGAGGTGAAGATGCTGTACATCAGCACGGGCGTGCCGATGCCGAAGATCACGAAGCCCACGTCGCGGAAGGTGCGCCGCAGTTCGACGCCGACGTAACGGAGGACGGTGGCGGTGCCGGCGCTCATCGGGCGGCTCCCTTCTCTGCCACGGCCGGGGTGCCGGAGGCCGCGGGCTCGGACGTCAGGGTGAGGAAGGCCTCCTCGAGACCGGCCTGGGTGACCTCCAGGTTGCGCGGGAGGAGAAGCCCGACCAGGGCGACGGTGGTCGCGTCGGGGTCCGTGGTGCGCAGCCGGACCCGGCCGTCGGCGGTCTCGGCGCCCACCACCCCGGGGAGGGTGTCCACGCCCTCGGGGAGCGCGCCGTCCACCGCGTCGAAGGAGACGCGGCCGGTCCCCACGGCCCGCTTGATCTCCGCGCTGCCGCCGTCGGCGATCAGCCGCCCGTGGTCGATCACCACGATCCGGTCGGCGTTGCGGTCGGCCTCCTCCAGGTAGTGGGTGGAGAACAGCACCGTCTTGCCGCGGTCGGTGAGGGCGCGCATCGACTTCCAGAACTCCTGCCGCGCCTGCACGTCCAGCGCGGCGGTGGGCTCGTCGAGGACCAGCAGGTCCGGGTCGCCGGCCAGCGCGACGGCGAAGCAGACCCGCTGGGTCTGGCCGCCGGAGAGCTTCTCCACCCGGCGTTTGGCGAGGTGGGAGATGCCGGCGAGGTCCAGCACCTCCGCCACCGGCAGGGGCGCCGGGTAGGCGGAGGCGACGAAGCCGATCAGCTCCCGCACGGTGAGCCGGGAGACGGGCTTGAAGTCCTGCAGCATCGCCCCGACGCGCCCGCTCTCCACCCGCTCGCGCGGCGGCCCGCCGAACAGCTCGACGCTTCCCGCGGTCGGTTCCTCCAGGCCCAGCATCAGGGCGATGGAGGTGGACTTCCCGGCGCCGTTGCGGCCCAGCAGGGCGACCCGCTCCCCCGCGGCGAACTCCAGGTCGAGACCGTCCACCGCCCGCACGGCGCCGTACTCCTTGACGGCACCCCGAAACGCCACAACCGGCGTGTGCCCCCGCGTAGTTGTCATGGCCCGCACTCTAGGGGTGATCACTGCGCGCCGCCCCGGGATATCGGAACCGGACCCGCTCCCCCAAGCCCTCCCTTGCTCCTGACGACCGATCCCTGGTCTTGCCCCTGGGTCGGGGAGGGCCGATGATCTCGGCGGGACCCTGGAGCGGGCCCCGTACGTCCGCCGGAAGGAACTCCGCCATGCCGTCCCCCACCTCGGCGTCCCCCGCCCCCTCCACCGTCGCGGTGCTCGGCCCCGGCGGCGTCGGCGGGCTGCTCGCCGGCCTGCTGTCCCGGGCGGGGCACCGGGTGATCTGCCTGGCCCGCGAGGAGACCGCGTCGGTGCTGCGGGAGCGGGGCGTCACCGTCCACAGCGCGGCGTTCGGCGACTTCACGGCCGCGGTGGAGGCGGACACCGAGCTTCGTGAGCCGGTGGGCCTGTGCGTCGTGGCCGTCAAGCAGACGTCGCTGGAGGCCGCGCTGGAGCGGTTGCCGGAGGGGGCGGTGGGGCCGGACACGGTGGTGGTGCCGCTGCTGAACGGCGTCGAGCACGTCGAGGTGCTGCGTGGCCACTACGGCGCCGGGCGGGTGGCCGCGGGGGTGATCCGGGTGGAGGCGACCAGGGTCGCGCCGGGCGTGGTGGAGCACGGCAGCCCGTTCTGCGAGATCGACCTGGCCGGACTGCCGCAGCCGGTGCTCGAACCGGTGGTGGAGCTGTTGTCCGCCGCGCAGGTGCGGGCGCGGATCGCCCCCTCGGAGGCCTTGGCACTCTGGTCGAAGCTGGCCTTCCTCGCCCCGTTCGCGCTGCTCACCACCCGGCACATGACCGACGCGGAAGGGGTGCGCACCACGCACCGGGCGGATCTGGTCGCGCTGACCGAGGAGATCACCGCGGTGGCCACCGCCTGCGGGGCGCCGCTGGACCCGGCGAGGAGCCTCGCGATGTACGACGCCTGCCCGCCCGGGATGCTGTCCTCGATGCGGCGGGACGCCGAGGCGGGCCGCGCGCTGGAGCTGGACGCCATCGGCGGCGCCGTCCTGCGGGCCGCCGGGCGCGAGGGCGTGTCCGCGCCGGTCACGGCGCGGCTGGTGGACGAGGTCGCCCAGCGGTACGGCACCCGGGCCTGATCCGGACCGCCGCCGGGCGCACCGCGCGGCGCCCGATGCGGCGCCGGATGCGGTGCCCGCCGTGGTGCCCGATGCGGCGCCGGATGCGGTGCCCGCCGTCGTGCCCCGCGTGGCGTCCGCCGTGGCACTCGGTGCGGCACCCCACCCGACCGCTGTGGTCGACCGCACATCCTCCGCCCGGCGTTGGCGGGTCTAGCATCGCCCTGCGGGGGCGGCGAGCGACCGTGCCCCGGGAATGGGGGACGACGTGCGCTACTCCGACCGGCCTTCCACGGAGCGCGAGGTGTTCGTCGCGGCGGAGCCCGCCCGGGTGTGGGCGGTGGTCTGCGACGTCGAGGAACTGGCCCAGGGCAGCCCGGAGCTGATGCGCACCGAGTGGCTCGACGGCGCCACCGGAGCGGCGCTCGGCGCGCGGTACGTCGGCCACAACGAGCACCCGGTGGCCGGAAAGGGCCGCACGCTCGCCCACATCACGGAGTTCGAGCCCGAGCGGCTGCTCACCTGGGCCGTCCTGGACGTCGACGGACGCTTCGGGGAGCCGGCCGAGGCGCTGGAACGGCGCATGGCCACCTGGTCGTTCCGTCTGACGCCCGCCGACGGCGGCACCCTGCTCCACCAGTCGACGGTGATCGGCCCGGGCCCCTCCGGGCTCACCGCGGTGATCGCCAGGATGCCGGAGAAGGAGGAGGCGGTGATCGCGTACCGCCTCCGCGAGCTGGGCGAGGGCATGGACGCGACGCTGAAGGCGGTCAAGCAGGCCGCGGAGAAGGCGGATTGAGCAGCGCGGCGACCCGGGGCCGGGCGGTCCCGCCCGCCGCGCCGCCCGGCCCCGGTCACCGCATCCGCGCGACCAGCGCGTAACGGACGTCGTCGACCTCGCGCCCCCACAGGCCCAGGTCGCCCGTCAGGTCCTCGAGGGTGATCTCCGACGCGAGGGGCGCCACCGCCGCCCGCAGGGCGTCCGGCAGGACCCCGCCGGTCCAGGGCAGCGCCGCCGCACCGTCCACGTACGGCGCGGCGTCGGCGGACTGCCGCCAGCGGCCCTCCACCAGCAGCAGCGTGCCGCCGGGGCGGATCCGGCCCGCCCAGTCCCGCAGGGCGGCCCGCGGGTCGGGCAGCGTCCACATCAGGTGCCGCACGACCACCATGTCGAACCGCTCCCGCCCCACCGGCGGCGCGGCCGCGTCCCCGAGGAGGAACCGCCCCGGCAGCCCCGCCGCGTCCAGCTTGGCGCGGGCGGCCTCCACCATGGCGGGCGCGAGGTCCACGCCCGTCACCCGGTGTCCGGCCCCGGCGAGCAGCGCCGCGAGCGAGCCGGTGCCGCAGCCGAGGTCCAGCACGTCGGCGGGCGGCGGCGGCGCCCAGCGGCGCAGCAGCCGGTCCCAGGCGGCCCGGGTCCCCGCCTCCCGCAGCCCGTGGTCGGGCTCCTCGTCGAAGGCGGATGCGGCGGCGTTCCAGTACGCGGCGATCGCGGAGGCGTCGGTCATCCCGCCATCGTGGCAGCGGGCGCCGACAGCGGTTCCCCGCCGCGGCGCGGGATCGGTTTCCCCGCCGCGGCGCGGGCGTCAGACGGCCGAGGTGGCCCGGACCGTGGAGGCGATGGTGGCCGAGCCGACGACCCGGGTGCCGTCGTAGAGGACGACGGCCTGGCCGGGGGCGACGCCGCGGGCCGGTTCGGCGAAGGCGACGTGGAGGGTGCCGTCGATCAGCTCGGCGGTGACCGGGGTCTCGTCGCCGTGGGCGCGGAGCTGGGCGGTGTAGGCGCCCGGGCCGGAGGGTGCGGTGCCGCACCAGCGGGGCCTGATCGCGGTGAGGCCGGTGACGTCGAGGGCGGCGGCGGGGCCGACGGTCACCGTGTTGTTCACCGGCGAGATGTCGAGGACGTAGCGCGGCTTGCCGTCGGCGGCGGGCGTGCCGATGCGCAGGCCCTTGCGCTGGCCGATGGTGAAGCCGTAGGCGCCCTCGTGGGTGCCGAGCTTGGCGCCGGACTCGTCGACGATGTCGCCCTCCGCCTTGCCGAGGCGCTTGGCGAGAAAGCCCTGGGTGTCGCCGTCGGCGATGAAGCAGATGTCGTGCGAGTCGGGCTTCCTCGCGACGGCGAGGCCCCGGCGGGCGGCCTCGGCGCGGATCTCCTCCTTGGTGGTGACCGTGTCACCGAGCGGGAAGAGGGCGTGGGCCAGCTGGCGGTCGTCGAGGACGCCGAGGACGTAGGACTGGTCCTTGGCCATGTCCGAGGCACGGTGCAGCTCGCGGGAGCCGTCCTCGCGGACGATCACCTTCGCGTAGTGGCCGGTGCAGACCGCGTCGAAGCCGAGGGCGAGCGCCTTGTCGAGGAGCGCCGCGAACTTGATCTTCTCGTTGCAGCGCAGGCAGGGGTTGGGGGTGCGGCCGGCCTCGTACTCGGCGACGAAGTCGTCGACCACGTCCTCCTTGAAGCGGTCGGCGAGGTCCCACACGTAGAAGGGGATGCCGATGACGTCCGCGGCGCGGCGGGCGTCGCGGGAGTCCTCGACGGTGCAGCAGCCACGCGCTCCGGTGCGGAAGGACTGCGGGTTGGCGGAGAGCGCGAGGTGCACTCCGGTCACCTCGTGTCCGGCCTCGGCGGCACGGGCGGCGGCGACGGCGGAGTCGACACCGCCGGACATGGCGGCGAGGACGCGGAGGGGGCGCTGCGGGGTGTCGGTCATAACCCCTCAAGGGTACGGGGCGCCGGGGAACCGCCGCTCCCGGATATGCGTTGTGCAGTCTGTGAGCGACAGGACCAGGGCCCGCGGAGCGGGGGAAGGGGACCGGCGCGTGGGGCGCCGGACCCTGCTGATCGGCGGCCTCGCGACGGCCGTCGGCGCCGCCGCGCTGGGGCGCGACGAGCTGGGCCGGCTGTGGTGGCGGGTCCCGGGGGTGGAGAAGCCGCGCGTCGAGGGCGCCGTGGATTTCTCCGGCGCGCGCTGGACGGCCGCCTCGGAGGCCAACTACCGCCGGGCCGACCGGCCCGACGACCACCCCGTCGAGCTGGTGGTCGTCCACGTCACCCAGGGCAGTTACGACAGCGCGGTGCGGGTGTTCAAGAACCCGGACCACCAGGCGGCGACGCACTACATCGTCGACCAGGACGGCAGCGTCACCCAGATGATCCGCGAGCTCGACGTGGCGTACCACGCGGGCAACCGGGACTACAACGAGCGCAGCGTCGGGATCGAGCACGTCGGCTTCGTGGACCGGCCGAAGGACTTCACGGACGCCATGTACGCGGCGTCGGCGCGGCTCACGGCCCGAATATGCGAGCGCTACGGCATCCCGGTGGACCGCTCGCACGTCATCGGCCACCACGAGGTGCCCGGCGCCGACCACACGGATCCGGGCCCGCACTGGGACTGGGACCGGTACATGAAGCTGGTGCGCGAGGCGCTGAGGTCCACGGCCTGACGCCGGGGAGCGGCGGCCGGGTGGCGCCGGCCCGGCGGCCGGGTGGCGTCAGCTGAGGCCGGCGGCGCGGGCGCGTTCCACGGCGGGGCCGATCGCCTTGGCGACGGCCTCCACGTCGGCGGGCGTGGAGGTGTGGCCGAGGGAGAACCGCAGGGTGCCCCGGGCCAGGTCCGGGTCGAGACCGGTGGCCAGCAGGACGTGGCTGGGCTGGGCCACCCCGGCCGTGCAGGCGGAACCGGTGGAGCACTCGATGCCCTGGGCGTCCAGCAGGAGCAGCAGGGAGTCGCCCTCGCAGCCGGGGAAGGTGAAGTGCGCGTTGGCGGGGAGCCGGCCGGCCGGGTCGGGGTCACCGCCCAGGATCGCGTCGGGCACGGCCGCGCGGACCGCCTCGACCAGTTCGTCGCGCAGCCCGCCGACGCGCTGCGCGAAGAGCTGCTGGTGGGCGGCGGCGTGCTGTCCGGCGACCGCGAAGGCGGCGACGGCCGGGACGTCCAGGGTGCCGGAGCGGACGTGGCGTTCCTGCCCGCCGCCGTGGAGCACCGGGACGGGGGTGTGCTCCCGGCGCAGCAGCAGCGCGCCGATGCCGTAGGGGCCGCCGATCTTGTGGCCGGAGACGGTGGCGGCGGCGAGGCCGGACTCCTCGAAGGACAGCGGGACCTGGCCGAAGGCCTGCACCGCGTCGGCGTGCAGCGGGACGCCGAACTCGGCGGCGGCGTCGGCGAGCGCGCGGACCGGCATCAGGGTGCCGATCTCGTTGTTGGCCCACATCACGGTGGCCAGGGCGACGTCGTCGGGGTCGCGGGCGATGGCCTCGCGCAGGGCGTCGGCGTGGACCCGGCCGTGGGAGTCCACGGGCAGGTACTCGACGGTGGCGCCCTCGTGCTCGGACAGCCAGTGCACGGCGTCCAGGACGGCGTGATGCTCGACGGGGCTGGCCAGGACGCGGGTGCGGGCCGGGTCGGCGTCGCGGCGGGACCAGTACAGGCCCTTGACGGCGAGGTTGTCGGCCTCGGTGCCGCCGGAGGTGAACACCACCTCGCTGGGGCGCGCGCCGAGGGCCTCGGCGAGGGTCTCCCGGGCCTCCTCGACGGTGCGGCGGGCGCGGCGGCCGGCCGCGTGCAGGGAGGACGCGTTGCCGGTGACGGCCAGCTGGGCGGTCAGCGCGGCGGCGGCCTCCGGCAGCATGGGTGTGGTCGCCGCGTGGTCGAGGTATGCCATGGTGCCTCGATTCTACGGGGCGGGGCGGCGGGGCCTTTCGGGGTGCCGGGGTCCGCCCGGGAGGCGGTGCCGGCCGCCTCCCGGGCGGATGCTGTGGGGGGCGCGCGGCGCGGACCCCTCCCCCGCGCCGCGCGGCCCCGTGGGCGGTCAGGCCAGGCGCGCCCGTGCGAGCTGCCGGGACTGGGCGACGAGGCGGCCGGCGGTGTCCCAGACCTCGCAGTCCTCCTCGAGGAAGCCGCCGGCGAGGTTGCGCGTGGTGATGGAGACCCGCAGCGGGCCGGGGGCCGGGCGGCACCGGATGTGGGCGGTGAGCTCCACGGTCGGTACCCACCCCTTGATCCCCAGGTCGAACGCGGTCGGCGGCAGCGCGTCCACGGTCAGCAGGAGCGAGAACGGGTCGGCGTCCCGCCCGTCGGCGAGCCCGAACCAGCCGCGTACCTCGCCCTTGCCGGAGGGCGTGCCCAGCGCCCAGCCCAGCGTGGCCGGGTCCAGCTTCATGAACAGGCGGTCCGTGATGGCGGACGCGCCCGGCAGCGGCTCCGGCGAGTCGTCCGGCCCGAAGCACTGCTCGATCGGCGGGAACCGCGGCGGAACGGCGCTGGTCCGGACGTCGTCGGGCAGTGAGCCCAGGTCGCCGTAGGAGGCGAGGACCCGGATCCGCTCGACCTCGTTGCCGTCCTCGTCCTCCTGGAGGATCGACGCCTGGCCGGTGGAGAGGGTCCGGCCGGTGCGGACCACGGACGTGCGCACCACGGCCGGGCCGGGCGTGGAGGCGGTCAGGTAGTGGGCCGTGATGGAGAACGGGTCGTCGTGCGGCAGCGCGTCGGAGAGGGCGCGGGCCGCCACGGCCAGCAGGAATCCGCCGTTGACCGCGTTGAAGATCGTCCAGTCGGCGGAGAGGTCGATGTCGTACACGCCGGGCTCTCGGCGGGTGACCGTGCTGTCCCGGTCGAACTCGCTGTCACCGATCGTGGCCCGGGTCGCCTGGGCGGAGGCTGCTTCTGCCATGGGAGAACGATACAACGCACGTTACTAAGCGGTAGCTTTCCCCCCGCCCACAGTGGCCCACATCACACCGCGACCTCCTCCGGCCGCACCTCCTTGACCGTCGACCGCCGGTGCCAGGCACGCGGGGCGCGCCAGTGGTACCGCATGGCGAGCAGGCGCAGCACGAAGGCGACCATGACGGCCAGGCCCAGGGTGGCGGGGGTGAGCTCGTCCAGCTTGATGCAGACCGCGACCATCGCCGAGCCGACGATGGCGGGCACCGCGTAGAGGTCGCGGTCCCAGCGCAGCAGCGAGGGCACCTCGTTGGCGAGCATGTCCCTCAGCACGCCGCCGCCGACGGCGGTCGCCATGCCCAGCGTCGCGGAGGCGGTGAGCCCCAGGCCGTACTCGTACGCCTTGAGGGTGCCGGCCACGCAGAACAGACCGAGGCCGGCCGCGTCGAAGACGTTCACCGCCGTCTGGATGCGCTCCACCTGCGGGTGGAGGAAGAAGACCAGGGCGGTGGCCGCGAGGGGGGTGAGGAAGTACCCGAGGTCGGTGAAGGCGACCGGCGGCACGGCGCCGATCACCACGTCACGCAGGAGACCGCCGCCGAGCGCGGTGACCTCGGCGAGCACGGCCATGCCGAAGACGTCGAAGTTCTTGCGCACGGCGAGCAGCGCGCCGGAGATGGCGAAGACGAAGATGCCGACCAGTTCGAGCGTGTGCTGAACACCCGGGCTGAACAGTTGGGGAGACACCTCAATATTGTGCCCGGAACCCGGCGGAAGCCTTGCAATAAAAGGTCCAGCATGCGAGATGCCTGGAGTTCAATGCGTCACGTCGACAGACGAGGGGGCGGCGCCCCGTTGGACACCGCCCCCTCGACCGTCGGGAGTCACTCCTTGGTGACAGCCTCGCCGGACCCTTCGCCGGAGCCCTCGGAGCCCCCGGCGGACCCCTCGGAGCCCTCGTCCGGGTCCGCGTCCGGGCCCTCGTCCTGGCCCGGTTCCGTGCCGGATTCCCGCTCGGCCACGACCGCGGCCGAGGTGGACTCCTCCAGGACGGCGTCCGGCACCAGCTCGGCCGCCTCCTTGGCCCCGGAGAGCAGCACGGTGTCCTGCGGCGCCTGGTCCTCGAAGTTCTCCGGGTGGTGGCACGCCACCCGCTGCCCGGGCCGCAGCTCCAGCAGCGGCGGCTCGGTCGTGCGGCACACCTCGGTCGCCTTCCAGCACCGGGTGTGGAACCGGCAGCCGCTCGGCGGGGCGATCGGCGAGGGGACGTCGCCCTGGAGCAGGATCCGCTCGCTCTTCGCCGACTTGCGCGACGGGTCCGGGATCGGCACCGCCGACATCAGCGCCTTGGTGTACGGGTGCATCGGCGACCGGTACAGCGAGTTCCGGTCCGCCAGCTCGACGATCTTGCCGAGGTACATCACCGCGATCCGGTCGGAGACGTGCCGGACCACCGACAGGTCGTGCGCGATGATCACGTAGGTGAGCCCGAGCTCCTGCTGGAGGTCGTCCAGCAGGTTGACCACCTGTGCCTGGATGGACACGTCGAGCGCGGAGACCGGCTCGTCCGCGACGACCAGCTTCGGCTTGAGCGCGAGCGCGCGGGCGATGCCGATGCGCTGGCGCTGGCCGCCGGAGAACTCGTGCGGGTAGCGGTTGTAGTGCTCCGGGTTGAGGCCCACGACCTCCAGCAGCCGCTGGACCTCCTTCTTCACACCGCCCTCGGGCGTGACGCCCTGGAGCTTGAAGGGGGCGCCGACGATCGTGCCGATGGTGTGGCGCGGGTTCAGCGACGAGTACGGGTCCTGGAAGATCATCTGCACGTCACGCCGGAGCGGGCGCATGCCGCCCACGCCGAGGTGGGTGATGTCCTTGCCCTCGAACTCGACCGTGCCGCCGGTCGGCTCCAGCAGGCGGGTGATCAGCCGGCCCATGGTCGACTTGCCGCAGCCGGACTCGCCGACGACGCCCAGCGTCTCGCCCCGGCGGACCTCGAAGTCCAGGCCGTCGACGGCGCGGACCGCCCCGGTCTGCCGCTTCAGCAGGCCGCTGCGGATCGGGAAGTGCTTCTGGAGCCCGGTGACCTTCAGCAGGATCTCGCCGTCGGCGGTCTCCCCGGAACCCACGGGGCCCGTACGGTTCTCTCGGTTCTCGCTCACAGCTTCGGCGCAATCTCTTCGGTCCAGATACGCTCCCGCTGCTCCTGGCTCATGTGGCAGGCGGCCCAGTGACGGCTGCCGACCTCGGTCAGCTCCGGCCGGACCGTGCGGGTGACGTCGTCCTTCGGGATGTCCGCGTACGGGCAGCGCGGGTTGAAGGCGCAGCCGGACGGGAGGTTGATCAGCGACGGCGGGGAGCCCTTGACCGGGACGAGACGCTCCTGCTGCTCGCGGTCCAGCCGCGGCATCGAGCCGAGCAGACCCCAGGTGTAGGGGTGACGGGGCTCGTAGAAGACCTTCTCGGCCGGACCGCGCTCGACGCAGCGGCCGCCATACATCACCAGGATGTCGTCGGCGAGTTCGGCGACGACGCCCAGGTCGTGGGTGATGACGATGACCGCGGAGCCGAACTCCTTCTGGAGGTCGCGGATGAGGTCGAGGATCTGCGCCTGGACGGTCACGTCCAGGGCGGTCGTCGGCTCGTCGGCGATCAGCAGCTCGGGGTTGTTGACCAGGGACATCGCGATCATGGCGCGCTGGCGCATGCCACCGGAGAACTCGTGCGGGTAGCTGTCCACCCGCTTGTCCGGCTGCGGGATGCCCACGCGGTCGAGCATCTCGACCGCGCGGCGCTTCGCCGTCTTCTTGTCCACGTCGTGGTGGATGCGGTACGCCTCCACGATCTGCTGCCCGATCGTGTAATACGGGTGCAGCGCGGAGAGCGGGTCCTGGAAGATCATCGCCATGTCCCGGCCGCGCAGCTTGCGCACGTGGTCGGGGTCGGCGGAGAGGAGCTCGGTGCCGTTCAGCCAGATCTCGCCGGATATCCGGGCCTTGCGCTTGCCGTACTGACCGGCGGTGTGCAGGCCCATGATGCCGAGCGAGGTGACCGACTTGCCGGAACCCGACTCGCCCACGATGCCGAGGGTCTTGCCCCGCTCGAGCTGGAAGCTGAGCCCGTCGACGGACTTGACCAGGCCGTCGTCGGTGGGGAAGTGCACCTTGAGGTCACGGACGTCGAGGAAGGCCTCGCCGCCGCCGGCCGGGCGGCCCAGGACCGGCTCGCCCACGGCCGTGCCGGGTGCGTTCGTGGAGCCGGCGTTCTTGCTGATGTCGGTCATGCGAGCCTCACCCGGGGGTCGATCGCGGAGTAGAGGACGTCCACCACGAGGTTGGCGACGATCACCGCGATGGAGGTGATCAGCACGACGCCCAGGATGACGGGCAGGTCCTGGGTGCGGATCGCCTGGAGGACGGCCTGGCCCAGCCCGGGCAGGTTGAAGGTGGTCTCGGTGAGGATCGCGCCGCCGATGAGGGCACCGATGTCCATGCCCAGCATGGTCAGCACCGGCGTCATGGCGGAACGCATGGCGTGCTTGCCGATCACGGTCTTCTCGGCCAGGCCCTTGGCGCGCGCCGTGCGGATGTAGTCCTCGCCGAGGACCTCCAGCATGGTGGCGCGGGTGATCCGGGCGTACATGGCCGCGTAGAGGAAGGCCAGGGTGATCCAGGGCAGGATCAGGCCGCCCAGCCACCCGGTGAAGCTCTCCTCCAGCGGCACGAACTGGCCGTCGATCCAGCCGAGTCCGTAGATGAAGATCGCCGCCGCCACCATGCCGGTGAAGTAGATGGGCAGAGAGACGCCGCCGAGGGCGATGACCATGGCGCCGCGGTCCCAGATGCTTCCCCGCTTGAGGGCGGAGAGCACACCGGCGGAGACGCCGAGGAGCAGCCACAGCAGCGCGGCGCCCAGCGCGAGGGCCAGCGTCACCGGGAAGCGGTCCATCAGGACGGGGAAGATCTCCTGCTCGGTACGGAAGGAGTAACCGAAGCAGGGAGCCGCGCAGTTGGTGACGTCGCCGCCGCCCACGTACGTGCGGCCGGCGAAGATGCCCTTGAAGAACTCCCAGACCTGGGAGTGGATCGGCTCGGCCAGGCCGAGCTTCTGCCGCACGGCTTCGATGGCCGCGGGGTCCGCCTGCTTGCCCACGAAGTTGGCCGCGGGATCGATGCCGGCCCACTTGGGGATCAGGAAGAAGATGCCGAAGACCACCACGATGATGACCACCAGCATCACTGCGGCGGCTATGAGCCGCCTGATGAGGTAAGCGAGCACAGCTCTCGGCCCGCCGCGGACGGCGGGCCGGGCCGGGGGACGTTCCCCAGCCGCCTTGTGAGCGGCGGGAGTTCGTCCCCCGGTCGGCCCGCGGTCACGCCGCGCCGGCCTTCACCTGCCTTTCGTGCCGTACGGCGGGTGTGCCGGAGGGGTTTACTTCTTCAGGCCCAGGTTGACGAAGTCGTACATGCCGCTGTAGCCGTCCGAGGTGTACACGTTGGCCAGCTCCGGGGAGCGCCAGTTGATGAACTTCTCGAAGACGAACGGCAGGTAGTAGCCGCCCTCCATGACCTTGTGGTTGATCTGGGTGGAGATCTCCGCCTTCTTGGCGTCGTCGAGCTCCTTGACGTAGTCGTCGAAGAGGCCGTCGACCTCCTTGTCCTCGATCAGCGCGTAGTTGTTGTTACCGCTCTCGAGGATGTAGTCGCTGTGCCACAGCGGCAGACCGTAGCCCTGGACGGACGGGAAGTCCGGGCCCCAGCCCATGATGATGATGCCGTAGCCCTTCTTCTTCACGTTCTCGGGGCTACCGATGATGGAGGAGGTCTGCGAGCCGTCGTACTGGTCGATCTCGGCCTCGATGCCGACCTTCTTCAGCGACGCCTGCAGCGACTCGGCGGTCGCGACCTCGACCGGCTTGTTGTTGCGGACCGCGATGCGGGTCTTGAAGCCGTCGGGCTTGCCGCAGGCCTCGAGCTCCTCCTTGGCCTTCTCCGCGTTGCCCTTCTTGTTCGCACCGGCGAGCTCGAAGGGGTCGTACTTCTGGCCCTCGGCGCCGGGCACCGACGGCGGGAGCATGTTGGTGCCGATGTCGCCACCGGCGATCGGGCCACCGCGGGCGGTCTGCAGCGACTCGTGGTCGGCGCCGTAGATCACGGCCTTGCGGCAGTGCTCGTCGTCGAACGGCGCCACGGACTGCGGGAAGACGGCGTAGCGGATGTAACCCGAGACCGGGTTGTCCAGGTTGCCCTTGTGCTCCTGCAGCGCGGTCTGGCGGCCCTGCGGGGACATACCGGTCTGGTTGACGTCCAGGTGGTAGTCACCGTTGATCAGGCGCTGGTCCATGTCGTTGGCGTCCGAGAAGAACGTCACCGAGACCTTGTCCGGGTAGGCCTTGCGGACCGGGTCGGACTCCTGCGACCACTTGTCGTTGCGGACCAGGACCAGCTTCTTGCCGGGCTCGTACGACTCGAACTTGTACGGGCCGGAGGAGAACGGGTGCAGCTGGTACTGGGCCTTGGTGTCCTTGTCCGCGCGGACCGGGGACGCCGAGACCATGGCGAGCATCTCCTCGAAGTCGGAGTTGGCCTCCGGCAGCTTGAAGATGATCGTCTTGTCGTCCGGAGTCTCGATCGCCTTGAGGCCGAGCTTCTCCGGGTCCTTGTCCTTGTACGGGCCCTCGTACTCGCCCTTGGGGTCGAGGACGTCCTTCAGGTAGACCGGGCCACCCGACAGCACGTCCTGCGCCCAGATGCGCTCGATGCCGTACTTGATGTCCTTGGAGGTGATGGGCTTGCCATCCTCCCAGGTCACCCCGTCCCGGAGGGTGTACTTGTAGGTCTTGCCGTCGTCGCTGATCTCAGCGGCGGCGGTCGCCAGGTCCGGCGTGATGCCCGCGCCCTCGGCACCCGGGGCCGGCGTGTTGGTCACCAGCGTGCGGGAGTAGTACCGGGCGAAGTTCCACATGAAGCCGTAGTAGCCACGCGTGGTGTCCCACGAGTCGGCGTCCTGGGCGCCCGCGAACTTCAGCTCGCCGCCCTTGGCGACCAGTTCGGCCTGGGCGACCTTGTTGTTCGCGGCGTCGAAGCCCGCGGCCTTGGCGGTGCCGCCGGCCTTGTCGGTGCTGTCGCTTCCGCCGCCGCACGCCGCCGTGGACAGCAGCGCCGCGACCACGGCGGCAGCGGCGAGAGCCCGCTTCCGCCGCCCTGTGGTGTGGGTAGTCACGATCTCGGATCCTCCGGATTGATGAAAGATCCCGTGTGCTTGAGCCACGGGACGCTCAGTGGGTTCGGTACCTCAGCGCGAACCCTTCGGGTCGAGGGCGTCGCGGACGCCGTCGCCGAAGAGGTTGAAGGCAAGGACGGTGATGAAGATCGCCAGACCGGGAACCACCATGTACATGGGGTCCGACTGGTAGTAGCTGATCGCGCTGGAGAGCATCTGGCCCCAGGACGAGGTGGGCGGCTTCACGCCCACGCCCAGGAAGCTGAGGGCCGCCTCGGTGAGGATGTTGGTGGGGATCATCATCGTCGTGTACACGATGATCGGCGCCACCAGGTTCGGCAGCAGCTCCTTGAACAGGATGTAGAGCCGCCCGGCACCCAGCGAACGGGCCGCCTCGACGTACTCGCGCTCCCGCATGGAGAGCGTCTGGCCGCGCACCACGCGACCGACGTAGGGCCAGCCGAAGAAACCGATGACCAGGATCATCACGAACACCCGGACGCCGGAGCCGCTGAGACCCAGCAGGTCGTTGGGCATCACGGAGACCAGGGCGATCGTGAAGAGCAGCTGCGGGAAGGCCAGCAGACCGTCCATCACGCGGCTGATGAGTGCGTCGACCCAGCCGCCGAAGAAGCCGGCCAGGATACCGAGGACGGTGCCCAGCACCACGGCGACCAGCGCGGAGGCGAAGCCGACGAGGAGCGAGACCCGGGCGCCGTGGACGATGCGGGCGAAGATGTCGCGGCCGCTGACCGGCTCGACGCCGAACCAGTGGTCGCCGCTCACGCCGCCGAGCGAACCGACGGGCGTACCGAACAGCGGGTCGATCAGCTCCTCGTGCCGCAGGTCCGGGTCCTGTCCGACCAGGCTGGTGATCAGCGGGGCGAAGACCGCCACGAGCACCAGCAACACCACGACGACGCCGCCGAACAGTGCCAGCTTGTCCCGCTTCAGGCGCTCCCAGGCGATCCGTCCGAGGGAACGTCCCTGGACGGCCTTCGTCCCGCTGCTGGCAGCGGCCGCTTCCACGGCCGCGCTCGGGGCCGCCTCGGCGGTCGGCTCGTGCAATGGTGCCGTCATCTGGCAGGGACCCCTCTCAACCGGCGGTAGCCGGGCCGCACATGCCGCGGTAGCGGCTTGACCTGTCCGTCGTGCAAAAGGGTGCGTAGCGCACACCCTTGCGGGGAGTTTTCATGGCCATGGCGACGAATCGCCAGAGCTCCCGGGGAATGGATGCGCAACTGTGATGCTGAGCTGGGAGTTCCGTTATTCGGACGGCGGTCATCAAGGGGCGGACACACCCGCGTCGGGACAGGTGCGCCGGAACGCCGCGCAACTGGTCCAAATCGCCCGGGGGTTACGCGCGAAGACCCCGCCTCCGGACGCATGCTGGACCGGTTCCGCCAGGGGTTCCTCACCCGCGGGCCGCCACCGGAACGGGGACCGGCCTGCCGCCCTCGGCCGCCCCGATCCGCCCCGATCCGCGTCGACCGGCAGGCCCGCCGACCCCGCCCACCCGTGCCGCCGGGCGCCGTTCGGAATCGGCCACGGGGACGCCGAGGACCGCCGCCGGACGCGGACGCGTCGGGGGCCGGCCGGAGCGGCCCGACGGCCGGCGGGGCCGTACAGCGGCCCGGGATGACCGGGCGGACCGCGCGGCGGGGCGGCCGCACGGGCCGGCCGGCGCGGGCCCGTAGCGCCCGGGCGGCGTGCGGTGAGGAGCGCCGGGCGGGATCAGGCCGCCCCGGACGGCGGGTCGACGGGGCGGCCGCGCGGGCGCGGGGCCGGTGGCGCCCCGACGGCGTACGGCACCGGGCGCGATCAGCCCCTGCCAAAAACGGGTCGGCGAGGCGCCGCCCCAG
>NZ_BBZI01000006.1:276271-370392 GCF_008974245.1 Streptomyces abyssomicinicus
TGGCGGAGGGAGGAGAACACCCGACGGGATCAAGCCGTGCCGAAAGGCGGCACGGCGGCACGGCCGCGCGGGCGCGGGCCGGTGACACCCGGGCGGCGTGCGGTGAGGAGCGCCGGGCGGGATCAGGCCGTCCCGGACGGCGGGTCGGCGGTACGGCCGCTCGGGCGCGGGCCTGTGTGGCCCCGGCGAGGTACGGAGGAGCGTTGAGGCGGGATCAGCTCGCGCCAGGAGGCGGGTCGGCGGAGGGCGGATCGCCGGGAAGCGGATCGCCGGAGGACGGATCGCCGGGAGGCGGATCGCCGGAGGGCGGGTCGCCGGGAAGCGGGTCGGCGGGAGGCGGGTCGGCGGGGTGCCGCGCCAGGGGGGGGGAAGGGAGGTGGCGTCAGGCGCCGGTGACCGGGGGGTATCCGTAGGCGCCGGCCGGGCGGGCGTGCGCGTCCCGGTCGTAGAACGGGCGGGCATTGGCCCGCATCCACAGCGCGACCGGGTCGTGGTCGTCGGCCATGGCGACCGTGGAGACCGCCAGGCCGTCCGGCACCGCGCCGACCGACTGGCTCATCATCGACCGCACCGACTCCACCGCGGCGGGCGAGGCCTGGTAGACGTCGAGCCCGATCGCCAGGTAGGGCGCGCCGAGCACCGGCTGCACCCAGGCACGGCGCAGCGCGCGCACCGCCGGGGTGCGGTGGGCGTTCTGTGCCAGCAGGGCGTAGAACTGCGGTACCTCTATGGCGGGTTCGGACAGCCGCAGCGGCCCGGCCGGCTGCCGGTCGAGGCCGGCGGAGATCCGGCGCAGGTCCAGCCAGGGGATGCCGACGCCACCACCGGGCGCGTGCGGGTTGAGCCACAGGCCGTGGTGGTCCGGGTAGAGGGCGTCGGCGGCCTCGAGGGCGTCGACCACCTCGTAGCCGCGGCTCCAGCCGCTGGCGGAGAGTTCCCGGTCGGAGGTCACACAGGGCACGTAGGCATACCCGTCGACCTCCATGATCCCGTACTGCGCGTCGGGGGCCCCGGAACGGCCGTGCCACAGCAGCATCCAGAGCCGGCCGGCGGACGGGGCCGCGAGGGCGCCCAGCAGCGCCTCGTAGGCGTCATAGCGCCCGGGCGTCACCTGGCGCAGCATCTGCTCCACCTGCCCGGCAGCGGCCGTGCCCGACGCGCTCACCTCAACCAGCCTTTCGCGACGACATTGGTTTTCCGCCCCATCGATGTCCGACAGCGAGTGTTCGACCGGGATTATGAAACCAGCTTAAGCGGGGTCGAAGACACCACCTTGACCGAGCCGGGACCTGCCGGGCGATTTGCCCCGCCCGGCCGCCCGGCCCGCTCAGCCGGCGCCGTAGAAGGGCCGCACCTTGGTGCGCAGGTAGTCGCAGACGGGGTCCGCGACCGCGTCGAGGAGGACGAGGTTGACGGGCCAGCGGACCGGGTGACGCCCCAGGGCGCGTCCGAGGGCGTCCAGCGGCAGGGCCCGGGCGTCCCCCGACGGGGCGTCCCAGGTGGCGAGTCCGACGCCGACGAACAGCGTCGGCTCCGCCGTCTCGATCGTCGCCAGGCAGCGGCGCGCGCTCGCGACCACGCCGAGGGCGGCGAACTCCTCGGAGGCGGCGCGCAGGAAGTCCACCGGGTCGTCCTGCCAGTCCGGTTCCCACAGCCGGACGCGCCCGCCGCGCGCGCCGGCGTCGGGCCCGGCCGCGCGGCACAGTTCGGCCACCGCCGCCGGAGGCAGCGGGATGCCGACCGCGCCGTCCGGGTTGACGGCGATGCCCACCTCGGGCGGCAGCCCCCGGGCGAACTCCACGAGCGGAGCGACGGTGAACGACATGTGGGAGCCGACGACCCGCTGGAACTGCTCCTGGGAGCTGAAGACGGGGACGAAGGGCTGCCCGCCCAGTTCCACGGTGGGCAGGTCGAGGGTGACGCTGTCCCGGTCGCCGCCGCCGGGGAGCGGGATCCAGACGAAGCTGCGGGTCAGCACCTCGAGGACCCTGCCGCCGGTGGCCGGGGAGGCCGGGGCGCCGGCCGACGCGGCCAGCACCTCCTCCAGCTCGTTGACGGGCCGTCCGCCCGCTGCCGCCGTGCCGTCGGCCCCGTAGTTCATCCCTGCCGCGTCCATCGCCTACCGCCCGGGTTCCCGCTCTTGTCGACTGCCTGTCTGCGGCTGGTCAGACTACGGGACGCCGGAGCCCCGGCCGGGGGCGAACCCGATCCCGCGCAGCGCCCTCGCCGCCGCGCGGTCCAGCAGCACCGCCGAACCGCAGTCCCGCGGCAGCCGGCCCCGCTCCACGACGTCGGAGAGCAGTCGCCCGACCGCCGTGCGGTGCCGGGCGAAGGCGTAGCGGGAGACGCCGCGCCCCCTCGCCCGCTGGCCCTGCAGGGCCTCGCCGGGGGTGGCGTCGAGCAGGACGAGCCGCAATGCCCCGCCCCGCCGGCGGGCGGCGCGGCCCAGCCAGGAGCGGACCCATCGCTGGGTGCCGCAGTCGTGCACCACCACGGGCTTCGGTCCGCGCAGCGCGCGCCGCAGTCCCGCGTAGTGGTCGAGCCGCACCAGCGGCCGGTACACGGCGTAGGGGAGCGCCCGGGGCATCCGCGCGTCCCACCGGTCGCGGGTGTCCTGGGAGTCGACCCGGACGGCGTCCTCCCCGACGGCCCGCCGCATCATGGTGGACTTCCCGCTGCCCGGCAGCCCGGTGACCACGACCACGTCCCGCGCCCCGAAGACGAGCCGCGCCCCGGACCCTCCGGCGCCCTTCCCACGCAGGTCGCACACCTTCCTCGCGGGGGCTCCGCCCGCCGCGCAGCGCACCGCACGGTCCGCGCCGGCCCTGGCCCGGACCGCCGGGCCCGCGGCCCGTGCCCCGGCCCAGGAGCGCGCGCGGTGGCGCGGCCCGGGTCCGGTCACGGGCACCGCGTACCCGGTGCCGGCGATCGTCCTCTTCACGTGGTCGTCCTCCCCCTCGGGTTCGGGACCTGAAGCATCCCCCTCAAGTGTAAAGAGAAGGTAATGCGGCGGTCGTCTCATTTCCGCCCGGTTCCCGCCACAGTCCCGCAACACACAGGGGGGCCGCCAGGTCCCGGGGGGCCGTGCGATGATGAGCGCGTCAACTGCATACCGGCCGCTTGAATCCGCGCGGGAGAGTCCCGGGCCCCGGACCCACGTCTTCCCAGATGTGCGGTCGGCCCGGGCGCCGAAGGAGCAAGTCCCTCCCTTGAATCTCTCAGGCCCAGTCACCGCGCGGGCGAGGCACATCTGAAAAGCGGTCCGCCCCCGCGGCGGTCCCACCCACGGTGCAAGCCCTGACACCGCCGTCCACGGCCGGCGGTCATGGCGAACCTCTCAGGTTCCGATGACAGATGGGGAGGAAACACCCCACCGTCACGCCCTCGCCCGTACCGGGAGTCCGCCATGAGCAGTTCCGACCTCCGTCACACCGCGCTCGACGCCCTGCACCGCTCGCTCGGCGCCACCATGACCGACTTCGCCGGCTGGGACATGCCGCTGCGGTACGGCTCCGAGCGCGACGAGCACAACGCCGTCCGCACGAGCGCCGGCCTGTTCGACCTGTCCCACATGGGAGAGATCACCGTCACCGGCCCGCAGGCCGCCGAACTGCTGAACCACGCCCTCGTCGGCGACATCGCCTCGGTCGGCGCGGGCCGCGCCCGGTACACGATGATCTGCCGGGAGGACGGCGGCATCCTGGACGACCTGATCGTCTACCGCCTCGCGGACACCGAGGCCGGCCTGCGGACCTACATGGTGGTCGCCAACGCCTCGAACGCCCAGGTCGTCCTCGACGCGCTCACCGAGCGCGCGGCCGGCTTCGACGCCGAGGTCCGCGACGACCGGGACGCCTACGCCCTGATCGCCGTCCAGGGCCCCGCCTCCCCCGGCATCCTGGCCTCCCTCACGGACGCCGACCTGGACGGCCTGAAGTACTACGCGGGCCTGCCCGGCACCGTGGCGGGTGTCCCGGCGCTGATCGCCCGGACCGGCTACACCGGCGAGGACGGCTTCGAGCTGTTCACCGCCCCGGAGCACGCCGAGAAGCTGTGGCGCGCGCTGACCGCGGCGGGCGAGGCCGAGGGCCTGATCCCGTGCGGCCTGTCCTGCCGGGACACGCTGCGCCTGGAGGCGGGCATGCCGCTGTACGGCCACGAGCTCTCCACCTCCCTCACCCCCTTCGACGCCGGGCTCGGCCGGGTCGTGAAGTTCGCGAAGGAGGGGGACTTCGTCGGCCGCGCCGCCCTCACCGAGGCCGCCGCGCGCGCGGAGGCGAACCCGCCGCGCAAGCTGGTCGGCCTGGTCGCCGAGGGCCGCCGGGTCCCCCGCGCGGGCTACTCGGTGGTCGCGAACGGCGAGGTGATCGGCGAGGTCACCTCCGGCGCCCCCTCCCCCACCCTGGGGAAGCCGATCGCCATGGCCTACGTGGACGCCGCGTACGCCGGGCCCGGCACGGCCGGCGTGGGCGTCGACATCCGGGGCACCCACGAGCCGTACGAGGTCGTCGCGCTGCCGTTCTACCGGCGTCAGAAGTAACCCTTCCGCCGCCCCTCCCGTTTTCCCGTTCCCTCGGACACTCCCCGCGTACAGGAGAATCTCTGTCATGAGCAACCCCACGGACCTGCGCTACAGCAAGGAGCACGAGTGGCTGTCGCCCGTCGAGGACGGCGTCGCCACCATCGGCATCACCAAGTTCGCGGCCGACGCGCTCGGTGACGTCGTCTACGCCCAGCTCCCCGAGGTCGGCGAGAGCGTCGCCGAGGGCGAGACCTGCGGCGAGCTGGAGTCCACCAAGTCGGTCTCCGACCTCTACTCCCCGGTCTCCGGCGAGGTCACCGAGATCAACGAGGACGTCGTCAACGACCCGTCCCTGGTGAACTCCGAGCCCTTCGAGGGCGGCTGGCTCTTCAAGGTCCGCCTCTCCGAGGAGCCGAGCGACCTGCTCTCCGCCGACGAGTACACCGAGTTCGCCGGGAACTGAACCTGATGTCGACCCTGAACACTCCCCTCCACCAGCTCGACCCCGAGGTCGCCGCGGCGATCGACGCCGAGCTGACGCGCCAGCAGTCCACCCTCGAGATGATCGCGTCGGAGAACTTCGCTCCGGTCGCCGTCATGGAGGCCCAGGGCTCGGTGCTCACCAACAAGTACGCCGAGGGCTACCCCGGCCGCCGCTACTACGGCGGCTGCGAGCACGTCGACGTGATCGAGCAGATCGCGATCGACCGCCTCAAGGAGCTCTTCGGCGCCGAGCACGCCAACGTGCAGCCCCACTCGGGCGCCCAGGCCAACGCCGCCGTGATGCACGCCCTGATCAGGCCGGGCGACACCATCATGGGCCTCGACCTGGCCCACGGCGGGCACCTGACCCACGGCATGAAGATCAACTTCTCGGGCCGGCTCTACGACGTGGTGCCCTACCACGTCGGCGAGGACGGTCAGGTCGACATGGCCGAGGTCGAGCGCCTGGCCAAGGAGTCGCGGCCGAAGCTGATCGTCGCCGGCTGGTCGGCCTACCCGCGGCAGCTGGACTTCGCCGCGTTCCGCCGGATCGCGGACGAGGTCGGCGCCTACCTGATGGTGGACATGTCGCACTTCGCGGGCCTGGTGGCCGCGGGCCTGCACCCGAGCCCGGTGCCTCACGCCCACGTCGTCACCACCACCACCCACAAGACGCTGGGCGGCCCGCGCGGCGGTGTGATCCTCTCCACCGCCGAGCTGGCCAAGAAGATCAACTCCGCGGTCTTCCCCGGCCAGCAGGGCGGCCCGCTGGAGCACGTGATCGCGGGCAAGGCGGTGGCCTTCAAGGTCGCGGCCTCCGACGAGTTCAAGGACCGGCAGCGCCGGACCCTGGAGGGCTCCCGCATCCTGGCCGAGCGCCTGGTGCGGGACGACGTCACCGCGGCGGGCGTCTCCGTCCTGTCCGGCGGCACGGACGTCCACCTGGTCCTGGTCGATCTGCGCGACTCCGAGCTGGACGGGCAGCAGGCCGAGGACCGGCTCCACGAGATCGGCATCACCGTCAACCGGAACGCGGTCCCCAACGACCCGCGGCCGCCGATGGTGACCTCCGGGCTGCGTGTCGGCACCCCGGCGCTGGCCACCCGCGGCTTCGGCGCCGAGGACTTCGCCGAGGTCGCGGACGTGATCGCCGAGGCGCTGAAGGCCCCGTCGCCGTTCCCGGCCGACACGGCCGCCGCCCTCAAGGCGCGGGTCGAGGCCCTCGCCGCGAAGCACCCGCTGTACCCGGCGCTGTGATCCCGGCGACGCTGTAACCGGCCCCGCACGGCGCGTGCGGATTTCGCACTGCCTGGGGCATTACGTACGATTCCCGTACGTGCTGTGGGGCGTCCCGCCCACCACCGCCTGGTGGGCGGGGCGCCCCGCGCCCTTCCCCCCACCCCACAGCCAACGATTCAACGAGGAGTCGACGTGGCCGTATCGGTCTTCGACCTGTTCTCGATAGGCATCGGCCCGTCCAGCTCCCACACGGTGGGCCCGATGCGCGCCGCGCGCATGTTCGCCGCCCGCCTGCGCAACGAGGGTCTGCTGGAGGCCACCGTCTCCGTCCGCTGCGAGCTCTACGGCTCACTGGGCGCCACCGGGCACGGCCACGGCACGCCCAAGGCCGTGCTGCTTGGCCTGGAGGGCGACTCGCCGCGCAGCGTCGACGTGGAGTCGGCCGACGAGCGCGTCGAGAAGATCAAGGAGACCGGCCTCCTGCGCCTGCTGGGCGACCACGAGATCGCCTTCGCCTTCGACACCGACCTGGTCCTGCACCGCCGCGAGGCGCTCCCGTACCACGCCAACGGCATGACGGTCGCCGCCTACGGGCACGGCGGCGAGGAGCTGCTCCACAAGACGTACTACTCGGTCGGCGGCGGCTTCGTCGTCGACGAGGAGGCCGTCGGCGCGGACCGCGTCAAGCTGGACGACACGGTGCTCAAGCACCCCTTCCGCACCGGCGACGAGCTGCTGCGCCTCACCAAGGAGACCGGCCTGTCCGTCTCCTCGCTGATGCTGGAGAACGAGAAGGCCTGGCGCACCGAGGAGGAGATCCGCGCCGGTCTGCTCGACATCTGGCGCGTGATGCGCGAGTGCGTCGACCGCGGCATGTCCCGCGAGGGCATCCTCCCCGGCGGGCTGAAGGTCCGCCGCCGGGCCGCCGTCACCGCCCGCCAGCTGCGCGCGGCCGGCGACCCGCTGGCCCACTCCATGGAGTGGATCACCCTCTACGCCATGGCGGTCAACGAGGAGAACGCGGCCGGCGGCCGGGTCGTCACCGCCCCCACCAACGGCGCCGCGGGCATCATTCCCGCCGTCCTGCACTACTACCTGAACTTCGTTCCGGGCGCGGACGAGGACGGCGTGGTCCGCTTCCTCCTCGCCGCGGGCGCCATCGGCATGCTCTTCAAGGAGAACGCCTCCATCTCCGGCGCCGAGGTCGGCTGCCAGGGCGAGGTCGGCTCCGCCTGCTCGATGGCGGCCGGCGCCCTGGCCGAGGTCATGGGCGGCTCCCCCGAGCAGGTGGAGAACGCCGCCGAGATCGGCATGGAGCACAACCTGGGCCTGACCTGTGACCCGGTCGGCGGCCTGGTCCAGATCCCGTGCATCGAGCGCAACGGCATGGCCGCGGTGAAGGCGGTGACCGCGGCGAAGATGGCCCTGCGGGGCGACGGCTCGCACAAGGTCTCCCTCGACAAGGTCATCAAGACCATGAAGGAGACCGGCGCGGACATGTCGGTGAAGTACAAGGAGACGGCGCGGGGCGGGCTCGCGGTCAACATCATCGAGTGCTGACGGGAGGGTACCGGCGACGGGCCGACCGCTGAGGGCCCCGGCACGGGCCGGCTCCGGACGGTTCCGGCGCTGGACCGGCTTCCGACAGTCCAGACGCGGGGGCCCGCCCGGGTGGTCCGCGTGGACGGCACCGGGGCGTCGGTGCCGCGTCCCGCGCGGGTCCGTGCGGCCCTAGTCTGGCGGCGACGGCCTTCCCCGTGAGGAGTGCGCGATGGATCCGTCCGCGACCGGCCGGCGCGAGGGGCCGGCATGACACGGCCGCCCGACCCGGGCCCGCCGGCCGCCCTGGCCCCGCCCTGCGCCCTGGCCGGCCTGTGGGCCGTGCGGCACGGGCAGAGCACTGCCAACGTGGCCTTCGCCGCGGCGGTGGAGTCCGGCTCCACGGAGCCCGTGCCGGGCCGCGACCGGGACGTCCCCCTGTCCCCCGCGGGGGTGGCTCAGGCCCGCGCGCTGGGGGGCTGGCTGGCCGGGCCGGCTCCCGGAACCGGACCGGACCTGGTCGTCTGCTCCCCCTACCTGCGCGCCCTGCGGACGTGGGAGGAAATGGCGTCCCACGCCGCCGGGCTCGGCCTGGCGCCGCTGGACGTCCGGGTGGACGAGCGGCTGCGGGACCGGGAGATGGGCGTCTTCGAACTGCACCCGGCGCCCGCGCTGCGCGCCCGGGCGCCGCGGGAGGCGGCCCGCCGGGAGCTGCTGGGCGACTGGTACTACCGGCCGCCCGGCGGCGAGGCCTTCACCGACGTCGCCGTCCGGGTCGGGCAGTTCGTCTCCGACCTCGGCCGGGCGGCACCCGGACGCCGCGTCCTGCTCGTCGCGCACGACGGCGTGCTGGTCGCCCTGCGCCACGTCCTGGCCGGCATCGGGGCCACCGCGCCGGAGGCTCTGCCGCCCGTCCCGAACGCCTCGGTGTCGTACTGGGCCGGCGACGGCCACCGTCTGCGCTTGGCCTCCTGGGGCGACACCGCCCACCTCGCCCCGCCGGGACCGGCGGGTGACGGCGGCGTCGCCTGACGCCGGGTGCCGGCGGGCGGCCGCCGCCGTAAGGCAGGTCTCCGCGCACCACCCGGGGCCGCGCCCCCGGTCCCGCCCCGGCGCGGGTACGCTGCCTCGCCGGGACGGTTCCCCGGGAGTGGAGCGGCCGGGGAGGGGGAACGGCGATGCGCGTGAGGACCGGGTGTGGCCGTGGGAGATCGACCCGGTGCCCGGCACGGACGGGTGGCTGGGCGCCGGTCACCTCCCGGCCGGCCGGTCCGGCGGCTCCTTCCGCGCCCCCGTCGTCGTACACCTGCGGCGCGGCGCGGTGGCTGACGATTCGTGACGAGGGGTGACGAGAGGCGTGCGGATGCGTCCCCGTACCTGGGTGCTGACGGCTCTGCTGGTGACCGTGCTCCTCGGCCTCGCCCTCCTCGGCGGCAGGGCGTCCGACGAGGCGCGCGGGCGCGAGCCCCTCACCGGGCCGAGGACCGGGGACTGCGCGGAGCTCCCCGTGGCGGCGGCCGGGCAGCCCTCCGGCGGCCCGTCGCTCACCCTCGGGTCGTTCGGCTCGTCCAACACGGAGACGGCCGACGGCAGCCCGCGGTTCACCCTCCGCCTTCGCCTCGCCGCGGGCGAACGGCCGCTGCGCCTGGACGCCCCGCTCTCCGGGGCGAGGGCGGAGGTCACCGTCTGCGCCCCGCACGGCGGAGGCCGGATCGCGCACGCCGTCGGGCTGCCGCCAACGGTGGAGCGGGGCAGCGCCCCGCACGAGGCCGCGCCGCACGGCGACGGCGCGTCGGTGGGCGCGGGACGGTGGGCGGAGCTGGTCGTGGAGCTCCCGGACTCCGCACTCCGGCCGGGGGTCTCCTTCGACGACCTCATGGCCGGCGAACCGCCCCGCAGCAACGACGCCCAGGACTACCCGCTGGTGGTCGTCCGGCTGACCGCCCCGGGGCTCGCGGCCCCGCTCACCGCGAGCAGTTGCTTCGACGCGTGCGCGGAATGGGGCGGCACACCCGCCTGACCCCGGGGCGTGCCGCGCCTTCCTCCGGCCGCCCGCTCCCCCTCCGGCCACCCGGTCACCCTCGGGCCGCCCCGACCTGCCTCAGGCCGCCGGGGCCTCGCGCCCGGCCGCCAGGTCGAGGGCGATGTCGATGATCATGTCCTCCTGCCCGCCGACCAGACGCCGTCGGCCGCACTCCATCAGGATGTCGCGGACGTCGACGCCGTAGCGCCGGGAGGCGATCTCCGCGTGCCGCAGGAAGCTGGAGTAGACGCCCGCGTACCCGAGGGTGAGGGTTTCGCGGTCGACACGCACCGGGCGGTCCTGGAGCGGCCGGACGATGTCGTCGGCGGCGTCCTGCAGCTTGAACAGGTCGCAGCCGTGCCGGTAGCCCGACAGGTTGGCGACGGCGACGAACGCCTCGAGGGGGCAGTTGCCCGCGCCCGCGCCGTGGCCGGCGAGGGAGGCGTCGACGCGGCGGACGCCGTTCTCCACCGCCACCACCGAGTTGGCCACGGAGAGCGACAGGTTCTCGTGGGCGTGGATGCCGATCTCGGTGGCCGGGTCGAGGACGTCCCGGTAGGCGCGGACCCGCGCGGCCACGTCGTTCATGGTGAGCCGGCCTCCGGAGTCGGTGACGTAGACGCACTGGGCGCCGTACTTCTCCATCAGCTGCGCCTGCTGTGCGAGCTTCTCGGGCTCGGCCATGTGGGAGAGCATCAGGAAGCCGGAGACGTCCATGCCGAGCTCGCGGGCGGCCGCGATGTGCTGGGCGGAGATGTCGGCCTCGGTGCAGTGGGTGGCCACCCGGACCGAGCGGACGCCGAGGTCGTAGGCGTGCTTCAGCTCGTCGATGGTGCCCACGCCCGGGAGGAGGAGCGTGGTGAGGCGGGCGTTCTTGAGGACGGAGGCGGCGGCCTCGATCCACTCCCAGTCGGTGTTCGAGCCGGGGCCGTAGTTGAGCGAGCCGCCGGCCAGGCCGTCGCCGTGCGCGACCTCGATGGCGTCCACACCGGCCTCGTCGAGCGCCAGCACGATGCGCTTGACGTCCTCGGGGGTGATCCGGTGCCGGACGGCGTGCATGCCGTCCCGGAGGGTGACGTCCTGGACGAAGACCTGGACGTCCGAGTCGGGGGTGCTCACTTCGCGGTCTCCTTCGCGGCGGCGATCTTCTCGGCCATCTGCACCGCGGCCGAGGTCATGATGTCGAGGTTTCCGGCGTACTCCGGCAGGTACATGCCGGCGCCCTCGACCTTGAGGAAGACCGACACCTGATGGGTCGGCCGGGCGGCGTCCCCCTCCGCGAGGAGCGTCTCGACCGGCTGGTCGGCGGGGATCTCGGAGATCTGCACGTCCTGGACCATCCGGTAGCCGGGAACGTAGGCGTTGACCTCGGCGACCATCTTCTCCACGGACTCGGTGATCTGCCGCATGGCGGTCGCCGTGTCCTCGCCCCCGGGGAGGGTGGCCAGGGCGAAGACGGTGTCGCGCATCATCAGCGGCGGCTCGGCCGGGTTGAGGATGATGATCGCCTTGCCGCGCCGGGCGCCGCCGACCTTCACGATGGCCTCGGAGGTCGTCTCGGTGAACTCGTCGATGTTGGCCCGGGTGCCGGGGCCGGCCGACCTGGAGGCGATGGAGGCGACGATCTCCGCGTACGCGACCGGGACGACCCGGCTGATCGCGGCGACGACCGGGATGGTGGCCTGGCCGCCGCAGGTGACCATGTTCACGTTGGGCGCGTCGAGGTGCTCGTCCAGGTTGACCGCCGGGATGACGTACGGACCGATCGCGGCCGGGGTCAGGTCGATCATCCGGATGCCGAGCGGGCGCAGCTTCTCGTCGTTGTAGCGGTGCGCGCCGGCGGAGGTGGCGTCGAAGACGATGCCGATCTCGTCGATCCGCGGCGACTTCAGCAGGCCGTCGACGCCCTCGGCGGTGGTCTCGAAGCCGAAGCGGGCGGCGCGGGCGAGGCCGTCGGAGGCCGGGTCGATGCCGACCATGACCCCCATCTCGAGGTGCTGCGCGTTGCGCATGATCTTGATCATCAGGTCGGTGCCGATGTTGCCCGACCCGATGACGGCGACCTTGGTCTTGCTCATCGTGGGTTCCTTGCGGGAGGAGAGGCGGAGGGGGTCAGGAGAAGGTGACCGAGACCGTGCCGAGGCCGGTGACGGTGGCCCGGACGGCGTTGCCCGCCGCGACCGGGCGCATCGGGCCGAGGGCGCCGGACAGGATCACCTGGCCGGCGCGGAGCGGGGAGCCCAGCTCGCGGGCCTGGCGGGCGAGCCAGACGAGGGCGTTGACCGGGTCCCCGAGGCAGGCGGCGCCGTTGCCGGTGGAGACGGTCTCGCCGTCGATCGTCATGGTCATCTCGGCGGCGACGGGGTCGAAGTCGGCGAGCGGGACGCGCTGCGAGCCGAGGACGTAGCCGCCGGCCGAGGCGTTGTCGGCGACGGTGTCGCCGAAGCTGATGTCCCAGCCGGCCACCCGGCTGCCGCAGATCTCCAGCGCGGCGACGGCGTGGTCGACGGCCTCGCGGACCTGGGCGTCGTCGAGCGGGCCCTCGGCGAGGTCGGCCTTGAGGACGAAGGCGATCTCGGCCTCGATCCGCGGCTGGAGGATCGCGTCGGCCGGGGTGACCGAGCCGTCGGCGTACTCCATGTCGTCGAAGAGGACTCCGAAGTCGGGCTGGTCGACGCCGAGCTGCTGCTGGACGGCGGTCGAGGTCAGGCCGATCTTCCGGCCGACGAGCCGGGCGCCCGCCTCGGTCCGCTCGGCGGCGAGCAGCGACTGCACGGCGTACGCGGCCGCGACGTCGTCCCGGCCGATCAGGTCACGCACGGGGGCGGCGGGGACGCCGGTGGCCGCGGCCTCGCGGAGACGGGCGGCAGCGGCGGCGATGCTGTCGGGGCCGACAGCGGGCTGGGTCTGGGACATGCCGTCCACAGTGCGGCACCGGACCTGCGTTCTCCACGACGGCGTTCCGCTCAGCGGTACGCTGTTCGGCATGGAGCACCAGCGGGACCGGGACGACCTCGACACGGTCCTGGGCAAGGCACTGGCCGTCCTGCGGGCGTTCGGCCCGGCCGACTCGGTGCTGCCGCTGGCCGAGCTGGTGCGCCGCACCGGCCTGGCCAAGGGGACCGCGCACCGCGTCGCGGGGGACCTGGTCCACCACCGGCTGCTCGACCGGACCGAGCACGGCTACCGGCTGTCCGGCGGACTGTTCGAGCTGGGGCTGCGCGCCGCCGCCGAGCGCACGCTGGTGGAGCTGGCGATGCCGTTCCTCCAGGACCTGTACGAGCGCACCCACGAGACGGTGCACCTCGGGGTGCGCCAGGGCGGCGAGGTGCTGTACCTGACGAAGATCGGCGGCCACCGCCAGGCCAGGACGCCGTCGCGCACCGGGGGCCGGATGCCGGTGCACTGCACCGCGATCGGCAAGGTGCTGCTGGCCCATGCCGACGAGGAGGAGCTGACGGCCGTGCTCTCGGGTCCGCTGGAGCGGCGGACGCCCCGCACGGTGGTGGCCCCGGGCCTGCTGCGCCGGCAGTTGGCGAAGGCGGTGGAGGCGGGCGTCGCCTACGAGTACGAGGAGTCGACGCAGGGTCTGCTCTGTGTCGCCGCGCCGGTGCTCGAGCCCGACGGACGCACGGCGGTGGCGGCGATCAGCGTGACGGGGCCGGTGGGACGGTTCCGCCCGGAGCCGCACGCCAACACCGTGCGGTCGGCCGCGGCGGCGCTGGGCGCGGTGATGGCGGGACGCTCGCGCGGCTGAGCCGCGCCTGCGCCACGCGCGCGCCGCCACGCGTCGGCCACCACCGGGCAGCCGTCAGCCGGCGCCCGCAGACCGCGGGCCGCAGACCGGCGGCCGCCACTCGCCGGCCGTCAGCCGTCAGCCGTCAGCCGTCAGCCGTCAGCCGTCAGCCGTCAGCCGTCAGCGAGCATCGCCTCGCCGAGCCCTGCCATGGCGTCGGCGAGCTGGTCCATCCAGTCCGCGATCGCCCGGCCGCCCTCCGACTGGACGGCCACGAAGGCGCCGTCGAATCCGGCCATGCCGAACGCCGCGAGGGAGTCGGCGACCCGCCTCGCGTCCTCCTCGCCGGCGCCCAGGAACGACGAGTGCACCATGCGCCACATGTGGACGCGTCCCTCGTCGCGGACCTCGATCACCGTCCGCATCGCCTCCGGCGCCTCGGCGGCCTCACGGCTCATGACCAGCACGAACAGCAGGCGCAGGAACTCCTCGCCGTGCTCGAGGACCGCGCCGGTCCTGCCCAGGTACCACCGCAGCCGCTCCCGGGGCGTACCGCCCTCCGGCGGGTTCGCGTGGGCCCGGTCCATGGCCTCGAAGAAGTCGTGCGCCCCCTGGGCCATGACGGCGGAGAGCAGCCCGGCCTTGGACTCGAAGTGGTGGTAGAAGGCGCTCTTGGGCAGGCCGGTCTCCTTGGCCAGCGCCGACATCGACGTCCCTGCATAGCCGCGGACCGACATCACCCGGGCGGCCGCGTCGAGGATCTCCTGCCGTGACCGGCGGCCCCGGCTGTTGCCGGCGTGCGTCGGCGGCCTGAACTTCTCCGCCGAGTCCACCGGTTCCGCCTGCTCCACGCTCTCCGCCTTCTCCACCCGGGGATTTTAAGCGGTCCGGGAACGGGTGCCGGGCCACCACCGGAGAGTGATCACGGCTCACCTCTTGACACCCGCACCGTCCAGGCCGTTCCCTGGGAATGTACCGACCGATCGGTCCAATACTTCGGGACTCCCCTCCCCGGCCCCCTTGACGCCATTACCGCCGGGCAGGTTCACTCCCTCCCACATACCGAACAGTTGGTACAAAACTTCGCATTGCGTCCGAGCTGTGACAACGGAGCCAGCGCATGACCATGAGCTACGACGCGGATGTCGCGATCGTCGGGTTCGGCCCGACCGGAGTGATCGCCGCCCTCACCCTCGCCAAGTACGGCATCTCCGCCGTGGCCTTCGAACGGGACCGGGACATCTACGCCCGGGCCCGCGCCGTGACCGTCAACGACTGGACGATGCGGATCTTCCAGAACCTCGGGGTGGACGAGCGGGTCGAGAAGGTGATCGACCCCCAGCGCGCCCTGCGCTGGGTGACCTACGACGGCGCGGAGATCATGCGGGTCGAGCACCCGCCGTCGACCCTGGGCCGCGGGCCGCGCTTCTACAACATCTACCAGCCGGTCATGGAGGCCGAGCTGCGCGCGGCCGTCCGGGAGCGGCACGCCGGCCTGGTCACCGTCCACTACGGCGACGAGGTCACCGCGATCACCCAGGACGCCGACGGCGTCACCCTCACCTCGACGGGCGACGACGGGCCCCGCACCACTCGGACCCGGTACGTGATCGGCTCGGACGGCGGAAGCTCGTTCACCCGCGGCCACGTCGGCTGCCGGCTGCTGGGCGACACCGACGAGACCACCTGGGTGGTCATCGACTGCCACGTCAAGCGGTGGTGGCCGGACCGCGACCTCCTCACCTTCTGGTCCGACCGGGAGCGCCCGGTCGTCGACATCGCGCTCTCCGCGGGCAACCACCGGTGGGAGGTCCCGCTCAAGCCCGACGAGACTCCGGCCGACTACCCGACGAGTGCCGAGGTCTGGCCGCTGCTCAAGGCCCTCGGCGTCACCGAGGACGACGTCGAGATCCACCAGCACGCCTTCTACAAGCACCACGTCCGGATGGCCGACACCTGGCGCAAGGGCCGGGTCTTCCTGGCCGGCGACGCGGCCCATCTGATGCCGCCGTGGGCGGGCGCCGGCATGCAGACCGGCATGCGTGACGCCCACGACCTGGGCTGGAAGCTCGCCCGGGTGCTCAAGGGCGAGCTCCCGGAGAGCTGGCTGGACACCTACGAGGCGGAGCGCCGTCCCAACGCGGCCTTCTTCACCGGCCTCGCGGTCGGACTCGGCCGGGTCATCCGGCAGGAGGCCTCCGAGGAGGAGGTCGCCGCGATGAATGCCGTGCCCGAGAACACGGTCACCCCCTTCGAGCCTCCGCTCACGCGCCCGCCGGTGCTGGAGGCCGGCTGGTTCCGGGGAGCGGTCGGCGACGCCAGCGCCGTCGGCCGGATGATCCCGCAGCCCGTCACCGGCGACGTCGCCGGGCGGATGGCCCGCCTGGACGACCTGCTGGGGGACGACTTCGTGCTGCTGGGCGACGACGTCGACCCGGCCACCCTGCTGACGGCCGAGGAGAAGGCCGGGTGGGACGCGCTCGGCGCCCGGTACGTCGCGGTGCGGCCGAAGACCTCCTACACCACCTCCGACGACGACCTGGTCGACCTCCAGGAGGTCCTCCTGCCCTGGCTGCGCCGCTACGGCGCGCGGGCCGTGGCCGTCCGCCCGGACCGGTTCGTCGCCGCGGCCGACGTCAGCGGCCTCGCCGTCCCCGCCTGAGCAGCACGTCCCACAGCGACAAGCAGTAAGGAGAAGAACAGATGTCCGGAGTCAAGGAACTGGGCTACGTCGTCTACGAGGTGAGCGGCCTCGCGGACTGGGAGCACTTCGGCGTCGAACTGCTCGGCATGCAGCTCGGCGAGAAGACCGACGACGGCTTCACCCTGCGCACCGACGAGAAGGCGCACCGCTGGGTGATCACCGAGGGCCCCGCCGACGACCTGGTCGCCACCGGCTACGAGGTGTCGGAAGAGGTCGCGCTGGACGCCCTGGTCGCCAAGGTGCGCGCGGCCGGCGTCGAGGTGACCGAGGGCGACACCGCCCTGGCAGCCGCCCGCAAGGTGGAGCGGATCTTCGTCACGACCGACCCGATGGGCAACCGGGTCGAGCTGGTCACCGGTCTGGCCGACGCGGCCACGCCGTTCGCCTCCAAGAAGCTGCTCGGCGGCTTCGTGACCGGCGCCGGCGGCGCGGGCCACCAGGTCCTCCTGGCGCACGGCGTCTCCCGGGAGACCTACCTCGCCTTCTACATCGACCTGCTGGGCTTCAGGATCAGCGACATCATCGTCGAGGAGCTGGCTCCCGGCATCGTCGCCGACCTGATCTTCCTGCACTGCAACGGCCGTCACCACACGGTGGCCTTCGGCGACATGCCGCACCCGAAGAAGACCCACCACTTCATGGTCGAGGTGCAGGACATCCGCGACGTCGGCATGGCCTACGACCGGTGCATGGACGCCAAGCAGCCGTTCGAGATGACGCTCGGCATGCACCCGAACGACCACATGTTCAGCTTCTACGTCTTCACCCCGTCCGGCTTCAGCGTCGAGTACGGCTGGGGCGGACTGATCATCGACGACGAGACGTGGGAGGTGAAGACGCTCGACCGCCTGCACAGCTGGGGCCACCGCCCCTCGGCCGTCGTCGCCGAGCTGCTCGCCGCCGCCCCCGCCCCGCACGGAGAGGACCACTGATGGCGCTCGACCCCCAGGACATCGCCCGCACGGTCAGGACCGCCGACTGGGAGCTCCGTTACTACGAGGCCGGCTCCGGCCACCCGCTCGTGCTCCTGCACGGCAGCGGCCCCGGCGCCACCGGGTGGAGCAACTTCTCCGGCAACATCGAGGCGCTGGCCGAGCACTTCCACGTGTACGCCGTCGACATGCCCGGCTGGGGCGAGTCCTCCGCCGCCACCGTCGACCAGCTCGACCACGTCGACGCCGCGATCCAGTTCCTGGACACCCTCGGCATCGAGAAGGCCGCGTTCGTCGGCAACTCGATGGGCGGCCAGACCTCGATCCGGCTCGCCACCGAGCACCCCGAGCGCATCACCCACCTGGTCACCATGGGCCCCCCGGTCGGCCGCATCCCCACCCTCTTCGGCGCCGGCGACGGCCCGTCCGAGGGCCTGAAGGTCCTGATCGAGGCCTACCGCGACCCGAGCCCGGAGAACATGCGCCGGCTCGTCGAGATCATGGTCTTCGACAAGGCCCGGTTCGCCACGCCCGAGCTGTGCCAGGCCCGCTCGGACGCCGCGCTGGGCCGCCCGGAGCACCTGAGCAACTACGTCGAGGGGCTCCCCAAGGGCGCGCCGCTGCCGAAGTGGGTCAAGCCGGAGCTGCTGCCGCAGATCAAGGTGCCGACCCTGCTCATCCACGGCCGCGACGACCGCGTCGTCTCCTACGAGACCTCGCTCTTCCTGCTGGCGAACATCCCCGACAGCCGGCTGGTCGTCCTGAACCGGTGCGGGCACTGGGCGATGATCGAGCACCCCGACGAGTTCAACCGCCTGGTCACGGACTTCGTCACCAACAACTGAGCGGCGACACCCGAGCGGCGACACCCGAGTCGCGACGACTGAGCCGCGCCACCTGAGTCCGGCCGCACCTGCGGGCCCGGGACCTTCACGGGTCCCGGGCCCGCCGGCCGTGGCGGCCCGGGCCCGCCGACTACGGGATCGGGTGGACGACCTGGGACGCCTGGCCGGCGGCCGGCAGCGGGGCGAAGAGCCGCGCGTCGTTGTGCAGGATCAGCAGGGCCGTGTCGTCGGAGGGGCTGCCCCCGGTGTGGTGCAGCAGCGCGGACTCCAGCGAGTGGAGCAGGTACCGGGCGGTGTGCGGACGGCCGCGGGCCGCACCGGTGAGCGTCTCGGAGAGCGGGAAGAGACGTCCGTGGTCGTCGCGGGCCTCGGTGACGCCGTCGGTGTGCAGGATCAGGGCGTCGTCCGGCCGCATCCGGCCGCAGTGGGTCACCGGGATGTGCTCCGGCAGCGGGAACGGGCCGAGCGGCGGCAGAGGTTCGGCGTCCGAGAGCGGCTGCGTCGGCCCCACGCCGACGCGGTACGGCCACGGGTGGGCGCAGTTGACCGCGCGCAGGACGCCGTCGGCACGGATCTCCAGCAGCAGCAGGGTGACGAACTCCTCGACCGCGGGATGCCGCTCCTCCTGGGCGCGGCGCCTGAGGTGGCGGGCGAAGGCCCGGTCGAGGCGGCGGAGCACCCCGTGCAGCTCGTACTCCTCGTGCGCCGCCTCGCGGAAGCAGCCGAGCACCGCGGCGGCGGCCGGGACGGCGGCCAGACCGTGGCCGCGGACGTCCCCGATGAGCGCGCGGACTCCGTGCTCGGTGTCCAGCACCTCGTAGACGTCACCCCCGATGACGGCGCCGGGGTCCGCCGAACGCTGGACCGCGGCCACGTCCAGGCCGCCGACCCGGGGCGGCAGCGGGCGCACCAGGACTCCCTGGGCCGTGGCCGCGATGTCCCAGGTGTGCCGCAGCTCGCGGAGCAGTTCCCGGCGGGCCCGCAGGATCAGCCCCGTGCCCACCCCGAAGAAGACCGCGGTGGCGGCCATCCGGACACCCATGCCGCTCCGGTCGCCGGTGACCCCGGCGATCAGCCAGTAGGCGACGGCGGTGGCCCCCCAGAGAGCGCTCAGCACGAGCGCGAGCGCCCGGCGCTTCGGCACGGGACGGATCATGCCGCTGACCCCCTGATCGGGCGGTTCGGACCCGAGACGGGCGGAACGGCGTGGACGGAACCGGTTCGATTGTGGGTCCCGCCGTCCCGGGCCGGAAAGGATCACCGGGACTTCTCATCCGATCGAGTGAGCCGTGGCCACGAGGGCGACGACGAGGCCGGCGGGCACCACACCGCCCGGCGCGACGAGCCCCGGCCAGGGGCTCACTCCGAGGGCACGTTGCGCTCCGCCCAGCGGGCCAGTTCCACCGCGCAGGCGGCGACCGACTCGCGCCAGGTCCGCGCGGCGCCGTCGCCGGCGTCGTCGCTCACGTGCTTCACCAGCCGAATCGGGACGCCGGACTGCCGGGCCACGTGGGCCAGGGCGTAGCCCTCCATGTCGACGAGGGCGGCCTGCTCGGCGAGACGGTCGCGGGCGGCGTCGTCGGAGATGAAGCTGTCGCCGGTGGCCAGCACCGGGCCGTCGCCGTCGCCGCCGTCCTCGGTGAGCGTGATCGGCGCGCCGTAGACCTCGCCGGTCAGTCCCGCCAGCAGCCGCGAGTCCAGGTCGTGCTGGATCACCCGGGTGATCACGTGCGTCCCGGTCCACCCCGGCCGCAGCGCACCGGCCGTGCCGAGGTTCACGATCTCGCGCGGCAGCACCCCGCGCCCCAGCACACCCGCCAGCGCCGCGGCCGCGTTGACCTTGCCCATACCGGTCAGCAGCACGGGCGCCGTGCCCCGGAGCTCCGCCGCCTCCTCCTTGACCGCCAGGACGAACAGCGGGCGGCCGGGGGACATCTCACCGATCAGTTCCATGGAAGGAACGGTACGTTCCACGCGGCGACGGCGGGTCGCGGGGGGCCGGGCCGCCCGAGGACCCCGGATTGTCCAGAAACCGGCCTATACGGCGTTTGATGCCGTTCGATGGGGGTCGCTCCCGTTCACAAAGGGAATGCTCCCTTCAACCCAACTCATTCCGGAGCAACTTGAGGGAGACCCCCCATGCTTCACGGCATCGACGTCAGCTCCCACCAGTCCGCCACCTACGACACCGACGGACTCGCCTTCGTCATCGTCAAGGCGACCGAGGGCCGGTCCTACGTGAACCCGAAGATGGAGGCGCAGGCCGAGCGCGCCCGGGAGGCGGGGCTGGTGGTCGGCTTCTACCACTTCCTGTGGCCCGGCAACATCAACGAGCAGGCCGAGTACTTCGCGCAGCAGGCGCCGGTGCGGGCGGGCGACCTGCTGGCCTGCGACTGGGAGACCACCAGCCGGGGCACGCGGGCGAGCAGCGCGGAGAAGGACCGGTTCCTCCGCAAGGTGAAGTCGCTCAAGCCCCGCAACCGGGTGCTGCTGTACTGCAACCGGACCTTCTGGCTGAACGTCGACAGGAGTTCGTACGACGGCGACGGGCTGTGGATTGCCCACTACGGGGTCGGCCGGGGAAAACCCAGGATCAAGGCGAAGTGGGTGATCCACCAGTACACCGACGACCCGGTGGACAAGAACGTCGCCGACTTCCGCAGCGCGGAGTCGCTGCGCACGTGGGCGGAGGGCGCCTGACCCCCGCACCCGCGCACTCCGGCGCCGCCACACTCACGCACCCCGCCCCATGCCGGCGAGGGCGCGGGGCGGGGCGGGTGAACACCCGGTCAGGGCGTCACTTGGCGAGGTAGGCCCAGAACTCGTCGAAGGAGAGGAGCTTGTCGCCGTCCAGGTCGCGCGAGGCGATGATGGACTCGGCGACGGCGTCGGTGACATTCCAGTCGCCGGCCTGCGCGAGCGCCTTCTTGAACTCGGCGGCGGTGACGAAGCCGTCCCCGTCGGCGTCGAGCCGGTCGAACTCCTTGCGGGCTTCCTGAATGTCCGCCATGCCGGACCCTCCCCTTCGTGCCGGACGCGCCGCCTGCTCGCGCCCGCGTCCACATCTGCTTCTACATCTGATTGACGATGAAGAGATTATCCGGCCGCACGGGAGCGCAGTGCGGCGACCACCCAGGCGAACTCCTCCCGGTGGTCGGCGTCCGGCCGCCGCCCCTTCACCACCGCCAGCAACTCCCGGTAACGGGAGAGCTTGTCGGTGGTGTTGGCCTCCATGCGGGCCAGCACGGCGGCGTGGTCGGCGTCCTCGCCGAGGAGCTCCCGCAGCACGTCGCCGGCCTCCGGCGACTCGGGCGACACTCCGCGCCCGCGGGCCTCGGAGGCGAGCTGCACCAGGCGCCGCATGAACCACATCGAGGCTCCCGCCGGCGTGGAGCCGTCGCGGTCCGCCGCGTTGAACTCGGCGGCGGCCCGCATCCGGGCGCGGAACTCCGGGTCCTGGAGCAGTTCGGCCAGCTCGACCCAAGCGTCGACCTGTTCCGGGGTGGGGTCGTCGGGCAGGTCGGCCGCGGCGCCGCGCATCCGCTCACGGATCACCGGGTCGGCGGTGTCCAGACCGCGGAAGGTCTCCTCCACGAACTCCTCGATGATCCGCGCGCGTTCGGCGGCGGACAGACGGGCCAGCTTGTTCATCAGGGTCATCTCCTCTGCGGTCGAACCGCGGTCGGCGACGGTCGACAGCACCGCGCGGGTGACCCGCAGGGCACGGATCTGCGCGTCCAGGGCGGCGACGTGGCGGGCGGCCACCTCCGCCACCGTGGTCTCCCCGGCGACCACCCGCCGCACGTCGTCCAGGCCGAGGCCCAGTTCGCGCAGCGTGTGGATCAGCTCCAGGCGCGCCGCCGAGGCGGCGTCGTAGAGGCGGTAGCCGCCGGCGGAACGGTCCACCGGGGGCAGGAGTCCCTCGTCGGACCAGTAACGGATGGTGCGCACCGTCAGACCGGTCGCGCGGGCCAGGTCCCCGATGGTCAGCAGCGGGTCCGCCCCGGGAGGGGTGCTGTCGTCGGTCATGGCAGCGAGTCTGCGGTCTCCAGCGGGTGGAGACTCAAGCGGCGCGCGCCACCGCCGGTCACCCGGGCATCCAGACACCCGAACCTCCGGGCCTCCGGGCACCCAGGCACCCAGGCACCCAGGCACCCAGGCACGGGGAACGCTAGACCCGGTCGGCGACCCGCATCTCGAACCAGGTCCGCTTGCCGCGGGGCAGCAGGTCGACGCCCCACCGGTCCGCCATGCGGTCGATCAGGTACAGGCCCCGGCCGCTCTCGTCCGTCGGCTGGACGGGCAGCAGGCAGGGCAGCCCGCGGGACGGGTCGCGGAGTTCGAGGCGGATCCAGCCGCGCCGGCGGCGCATCCGCAGCCCGTAGTGGGCGGCGCCGGTGTGCCGGACGGCGTTGCCCTCGAGTTCGGAGACCAGCAGGGTGCAGTCCTCGGCGAGCTTGGGACCCAGCGCCCAGTGACGCAGGATGACGACCTGCACCAGGCGCCGCGCGGTGCCCCGGGTCTCCGGGCAGGACGGCAGGACGACCTCCGCCTCCGCCGGGTTCCCGTAGGCGGCGACAGCGGCGAGCGCCCGTTCGTCCTCCACCGCGGGCGACCATCGCACGAGGGGGACGCCGCCAGGTCCCCGTGACTGTTCGATGCCCTCGAGCCCCGCCATGCCCCCCATCATGACCGTCGGACGAGCGCTCCGGGGGCGGTTCCGTAGGAATCCGCACACCGGAGCGATCGATTCCGTCCGTTCGGGTGACATATGCCAAGGAATCATTCCTGAGCCCTGGCCAGAGCCTTTGCGGAGACGACAACCGGAGGGGTCGACTCCCGTCCGGCTAGAGGAACTTGGCCTTGCCCGGACCCTCCTCGACGAAGGACTTCATGCCCCGCTCCCGGTCCTCGGTTGCGAACAGCCCGGCGAACCAGTTCCGCTCGATGGCGAGTCCGGTGTCCAGGTCGGTCTCCAGGCCCGCGTCCACCGACTCCTTGGCGGCGCGCAGCGCGATGGCCGGCCCCTGGGCGAGCTTCGCGGCCCAGGCGTGGGCCTCGGTGTAGACGTCGGCGGCCGGGACGACACGGTCCACCAGGCCCAGGGTCAGCGCCTCGTCGGCGCGGACGTGGCGGCCGGTGAAGATGAGGTCCTTGGCCCGCGACGGACCGATCAGGCGGGACAGGCGCTGGGTGCCGCCGGCGCCCGGGATCAGGCCGAGCAGGATCTCGGGCTGGCCGAGCTTGGCGTTGTCGGCGGCGATGCGGTAGTCGGCGCACAGCGCCAGTTCGCAGCCACCGCCCAGGGCGTAGCCGGTGATCGCGGCGACCACCGGCTTGGGGATGCGGGCGACCGCGGTGAAGGAGTCCTGGAGGCCCCGGGCCCGGGCGACCATGGCCGCGTGGTCCATGGCGCGCATCTCCTTGATGTCCGCGCCGGCGGCGAACACCTTCTCCCCGCCGTACACGACCACGGCGCGGACGTCGTCGCGCCGGGTGATCTCCTCGGCGAGTTCCTTGATGCGGTCCTGGGTCGCGATGTCCAGGGCGTTCATGGGCGGGCGGTCCAGGCGCAGCGTGCCGACGCCTTCGGCGACTTCGAGATGAACGGTCATGCGCAGCAGGTTACGGGCCCAACGCGGCGGCCGGCCCGGTGCGCTGTGTCACACCGGGCCGGCCGTGAGGGTCCGCGGGAGGAGCGGGGATCCCTACTTCTTCCATTCCTCCCAGGACATGTTCCAGCCGTTGAGGCCGTTGCCCGGCGCGACGACCGCGTCCGCGCTGTTCTTGACCTCGACGACGTCGCCGATCAGCGAGTTGTCGAAGAACCAGGCGCCGGGGGCCTTCTTGTCCCAGCCGCCGCGGGTGTCGCGCAGGCCGACGCAGCCGTGGCTGGCGTTGTAGTTGCCGAAGGCGTCGCCGCCCCAGTAGTTGCCGTGGATGAAGGTGCCGGAGTCGGTCAGGCGCATGGCGTGGGGCACGTCCTCGATGTCGTACTCGCCCTCGTAGCCGACGGTGTCACCGTTCATGCGGGTGACCTCGTACCGCTCGCTGATGACCATCTTGCCGTTCCAGGTCGCGGAGCCGGGGGCGCCGGTGGTGACCGGGATGGTCTTGACGACCTCGCCGTCGCGCTCGACCTTCATGGTGAGCTTCTTGGCGTCGACGGTGGACACCTGGCGGCGGCCGATCTCGAACTCCACGGTCTTGGACTGGCTGCCGTAGACGCCCGGGCGGCCCTCGACGCCGTCCAGGTTGAGCTTGACGGTGACCTTGGTGCCGGCCTTCCAGTACTCCTCGGGGCGGAAGTCCAGGCGGTCGTTGCCGAACCAGTGGCCCTCGACCTCGACCGGCGGGTCGGTCTTGATCTCGATGGCCTTCTCCACCGCGCCGGGGTCGGTGATGCCACGGGTGAAGCGCACCGAGAACGGCATGCCCACACCGACCTTGGAGCCGTCCTCGGGGCTGTAGTGGCCGATGAAGGTGTTGGCCGGCGTCAGCGTGGTGAAGCCGGTGTCCTTGACGGCGACCCGGCCGTCCGCGTCCTTCGCCTCGGCGTGCACGGTGTACTCGGCGCCGGCGGCGAGGTGGGTGGCCGGGATCCAGGCCGCTCCGTCCGCGGATATGTCGCCGGCGACGGCGTTGCCCTCGTCGTCCTTGACCTCGACCTTGGTCAGCTTGCCCTTCTCCACGAAGACCTTCAGCGCCCCGCTGGTCTTCACGTCCTTGGCGCCGTCCTCCGGGCTGATCGTCAGCACCGCGTCGGACTGCTTGGCGGCCGGCGCCGCCGTCGCGGCACCGCCTCCGGTGCCCTCCCCCTTGGCGTCCGTCGTCTCCCCGCCGCCGCAGGCGGTGACGGCGACCATCAGCAGGCTCGCCATCAGGGCCGCGGCGCCCGTGCGCCTCGCTCCGGACCGTCGGCCGGACGTCGTTCCCGCTGTAGACCACACGTTCACGTGTGCTCCCCCTATTCCCCTCATCGGGCCTGGTCAGACCCCCTCCCGGCGCGTCACGCGCGCCATCACGAATCGTAAAGGCAGGATCGGACACCTCCCCCGGCAGGAAGGTCACCGTTTCGTCCCAAGTTCAGCCCCAAACCTGTCAGGAGACGAAATTTTCCGAAGCGTTGCCGTCGGCACCCTCTCCGGGGACGTGAGCGGGACGCCCGGGGTGGGCAGAAACCTGGGGTAGGACGACGCTCCGGGGCGGCAGCGGTGGGACGATGCGCCCCTCGTACGTTGTCGCCCCACGAGCCGCGGGAGGCCAACCGGTGTCGAGCGCAGCCGAGCAGGAGGCAGTGGCGGACCAGCGCGCCGCCGACGTGGACCACGACGTCCTCGCGGCCGCCGTGCTGAACGGGACCCCGCACGCCCCGGCGCCCGTGCCGCGGGTGTGGCCGGGCTCCTCCACCCCGCTGGGCGCCCGGTACCGGGTGGGGCCCGACGGCGTGGCCGGGACCAACTTCGCCCTGTGGGCGGGCGGCGCGGAGGCGGTGGAGCTGTGCCTCTTCGAGGCCGACGGCACCGAGCTGCGGGTGCCGCTCGCCGAACTGACCCACGAGATCTGGCACGGGTTCGTGCCCGGGGTGCGCCCCGGGCAGCGCTACGGCTACCGGGTGCACGGCCGGTGGGACCCGTGGACCGGAGCCCGCTGGAACCCGGCCAAGCTGCTCCTCGACCCGTACGCGCGGGCCGTCGACGGCGAGTTCACGCTGCCGCCGGAGGTCTACGGGCACGTCCGGGACTGGCCGGACCAGCAGGTCGCGGACACCGTCCGGGACGACCGCGACTCCGCGCCGTTCGTCCCCAAGGGCGTGGTCGTCCATGACGACGACGACTGGGCGGACGACCGGCGGCCCAAGACGCCCTGGTCCGACTCGGTCATCTACGAACTGCACGTCCGCGGCTTCACCATGCGCCACCCCGGCGTCCCCGAGGAGCTGCGCGGCACCTACGCGGGCCTCGCCCACCCGGCGGCGATCGAGCACCTGACCCGCCTCGGGGTCACCGCCGTGGAGCTGCTGCCGGTGCACCAGTTCGCCCACGAGGACCACCTGCTGCGCCGCGGGCTGACCAACCACTGGGGCTACAACTCCATCGGCTACTTCGCCCCGCACGCGGGCTACGCGGCCACCGGCACGGGCGGCCAGCAGGTCGGCGAGTTCAAGCGGATGGTGCGCGCCCTGCACGCGGCGGGCATCGAGGTGATCCTCGACGTGGTCTACAACCACACCGCCGAGGCCGGGGAACTCGGCCCGACGCTCTCCCTCAAGGGCGTCGACAACCGCGCCTACTACCGCCTGCAGTCCGACGCCCGCCGCTACGCCGACTACACCGGCTGCGGCAACACCCTGCACGTGGTGCGCCCGCAGGTGCTGCGGCTGATCACCGACTCGCTGCGCTACTGGGTGACCGAGATGGGCGTGGACGGCTTCCGCTTCGACCTGGCGGCGGCGCTGGCCCGCTCCATGCACGACGTCGACATGCTCTCGCCGTTCCTCGCGGTGATCGCCCAGGACCCGGTGCTGCGCCGGGTGAAGCTGATCGCCGAGCCGTGGGACGTCGGCTCGGGCGGCTACCAGGTGGGGGCGTTCCCGCCGCTGTGGACCGAGTGGAACGACCGGTACCGGGACGCCGTCCGCGACTACTGGCGCGGCGCGCTGCCGGACGTCCGGGACCTCGGCTACCGGCTGTCCGGCTCCAGCGACCTCTACGCCTGGGGTGGACGGCGGCCCTACGCCTCGGTCAACTTCGTCACCGCGCACGACGGCTTCACCCTGCGCGACCTGGTCTCCTACCACCACAAGCACAACGAGGCCAACGGCGAGGGCAACCGCGACGGGACGAGCGACAACCGGTCCTGGAACTGCGGCGCCGAGGGCGAGACCGCCGACGAGGGCGTCAACGCGCTGCGCCGGCGGCAGCTGCGGAACCTGCTGACCACCCTCCTGCTCTCCACCGGGGTGCCGATGCTGGTGGCGGGCGACGAGATGGGCCGCACCCAGGGCGGCAACAACAACGCCTACTGCCAGGACAACGAGACCGGCTGGGTGGACTGGACCCTGCTGGAGGACCCCGGCTGGCGGGAGCTCCTGGAGCTGACCTCGCGGCTGATCGCGCTGCGCCACCGCCACCCGGTGCTGCGGCGGCGCGCCTTCTTCTCCGGCCGCCCGCAGGGGGCGGACGGCCTGCGGGACCTGGCCTGGTTCACCGCGGACGGCGGCGAGATGACCGAGTCCGACTGGTACGCGCCCACCACCACGCTGGGGATGTACCTGTCGGGCCGGGACATCCCCGGGCGCGACGAGCGGGGCGAGCCGGTCGTCGACGACAGCTTCCTCGCCGTCCTGCACGCCGGTCACCGGCCGGTGGCGTTCACCCTGCCGGACCGGCCCTGGGCCGAGCGGTACGAGGTGGTGGTGGACACCGGGCTGGAGGAGCAGCGGCGGGCGCCCGGCGAGACCCACCGGGCGGGCTCCACGGTCGTCGTGCCGCCCCGCACGGTGCTGCTGCTGAGGGTGCGCTGACCTGGGGCGGGAGAGCGGGCACCAGGGGTCACGGGGCTCGCCCGGTGCTCCCCGTCCCGCTCCCGGTGCGCCCGCGAGGGCTTCCGGGGCGCCCCGAAAATCACTGGGGATTGTCAGTATCGAACCTTAGGCTCGCTCCTGATGCCCAGTGACCTGAACCCCGAAGAAGCCGCCCCCGGGCGCACCCCCGCGGTCCGCACCCTGCTCCGTCTGTGGCCGTACCTGCGGCCGGTCCGGGGACGGTGGTTCGCCGCCGCGGTCATCGCGGTCATCGCCTCGCTGACCAGCCTGGTCATACCGGTCGTCCTGAAGTGGATGGTGGACGGCCCGATCGCCGACGGCGACACCGCGGGGGTCTGGCTGGGCGCGCTGTGGGTGCTGCTGCTGGGCCTCGCCGAGGCGGTGCTGTTCGGCCTGCGGCGGTGGCTGGTGGCCCGGCCGCTGTCCGGTGTGGAGGCCGGCATGCGCGAGGCGCTCTACCGGCGGCTCCAGCGGCTGCCCATCGCCTTCCACGACCGCTGGGCCTCCGGCCAGCTGCTCTCCCGGGCGACCACCGACCTGATGATGGTCCGCCAGTTCCTCGCCTTCCCCCTGACCTTCCTGCTGGTCAACGGGGTGACCATCCTGGCCGGCGTGGTCGTCATGCTGGTCATGGACCCGACGCTGGGCCTGCTGGTCCTCATCCCGGTGCTGCCGGTCATCCTCGTCTGCACGGCCTTCGAGAAGCGCTTCTCCGAGGCGTCCCGCGCCGCCCAGGACCAGGTGGGCGACGTGACCACGCTGGTCGAGGAGAGCGTGCTGGGCATCCGGGTGATCAAGGGGTTCGGCCGTCACCGCAGCCAGGCCCGCGCCTTCCGGGAACTGACGCACCGCCTGCGCGGCACCGAGCTGCGCAAGGCGCGGCTGCTCGGCGCGATCATGACCGTCATCGTCACCCTGCCCGAGCTGGCGATCGGCGCCTGCCTGGTCCTGGGCAGCGTGCGGGTCGCCGACGGCACGCTCTCCGCGGGCACCCTGGTGGCCTTCCTCTCCACCGCGCTCGCGCTGCACTGGCCGATCGTCTCCATCGGGTTCCTGCTGGCGATGAGCCAGGAGGCCGCCACCGCCACCGCCCGCTACTTCGAGGTCATGGACACCGAACCGGAGTCCGGCACGTCCGTCCCGGCCGCCGCTTCGGCCACCGTGCCCGGCGGTGTCCCGGCCGCCGTGCCTTCCGGCGTCCCGGCCACCGTGCCTTCCGGCGTCCCGGCCACCGTGTCTTCCGGCGTCCCGGCCGACCTGCCCGCCGTCGTCCCGACCGTCTGTCCGAGCCCCTTCACGGCCACCGCGCCCCCCGCGCGGGAGGGCGGGCTGCGCCTGGAGGGCGTCCGGTTCCGCTACCCCGACGCCCCCAAGGACTCCCCGCCGGTGCTGGACGGCGTGGACCTCCACGTGCGGCCCGGCGAGTCGCTGGCCCTGGTCGGCGTCACGGGGTCCGGCAAGACCACCCTCACCGCCCTCGTGCCCCGGCTCCACGAGCTCACCGAGGGCCGGATCACCCTGGACGGCGTCGACATCACCGCCATGCCCCGGGAGGAACTGCGCTCCCGGGTGGCCGTCGCCTTCGAGGACCCCACCCTGTTCTCCGCCACCGTCGGCGAGAACGTGCTGATGGGCGCGGCGGGCGGCGACGGGGCCGAGGACGCCGACGGCGCCGACGCCCTCGAACGCGCCCTCGGGGTCGCCCAGGCCGGCTTCGTGCACGCCCTTCCGCAAGGAGCCGGCACCCAGGTCGGCGAACAGGGACTGAGCCTCTCCGGCGGTCAGCGCCAGCGTCTCGCGCTGGCCCGCGCGGTGGTGGGACGCCCCGACTTCCTGGTCCTGGACGACCCGCTGTCCGCGCTCGACGTGCACACCGAGGCCGCCGTCGAGGCCGCCCTGCGCGAGGTGCTGGCGGACACCACCGCCCTGATCGTCGCCCACCGCCCGTCCACCGTGCTGCTCGCCGACCGGGTGGCGCTGCTGTCCGGCGGACGGATCACCGCCGTCGGCGACCACCACGAACTGCTGCGGACCAACACCGAGTACGCCTGGCTCATGTCGGGCGCCGCCCTGGAGCCCGAGGAGGCACGCCGATGACGGCTCCCGCCGCGCAGTCGCGCCGGCAGAACGAGAGGCGGGGGCGGCACGAGGGGTCTCCCGGCGTGGACGACGCCCCCGTCGCGGGCGAGGACCCGCGCGACGCCTTCGACCGGGACGTCCTGCCCACCCCGCCCGGCGCGACCGCCGCTCTGCTGAAGTCGCTGCTCGCGCCGCTGCGCGGCCGGGTGGCGCTGGCCGCCGTCCTGCTGCTGCTCCAGCAGGCGGCGACGCAGGCCGGACCGCTGCTGGTGGCATACGCCATCGACAGCGCGGTGCCCGCCTTCCGGGTGAGCGACCACGGGCCGCTGCTGCTGGTCGCGGTGGCCTACCTGTTCGCCGCGGCCTCCGGCGGCGTCCTGGAGTACGCCTTCATCACCTGTTCCGCGCGGGTCAACCAGGACGCCCTGCTGGACCTGCGGGGCCGGATCTTCCGGCACGCGCAGGCGCTCAGCGTCGACTTCCACGAGCGGTACACCTCGGGCCGGCTGATCTCCCGTGCCACCACCGACGTGGAGTCGCTGCGCGAACTCCTCAGCGAGGGGCTGCAGGAGCTGATCTCGGTGGTCGTCTCCTTCGTCTACATCTCGGCCCTGCTGCTCTGGCTGGACCTGGGCCTCGGCGCGGTGGCGGTGGCCTCCTTCCTTCCGCTGGCCCTGCTCATCCGCGGCTACCAGCACCGGGCCGGGCGCATCTACCGGGAGCGGTCCACGGCGATCGCGGCGGTGATCGTGAAGTTCACCGAAACCATGAACGGCATCCGCCCGGTCCGCGCCTTCCGCCGGGAGGCGGCCAACGACGCCGAGTTCGCCCCGCTGAACAAGCGCCACGAGCGGACCAACGGCGACGCGCTGCTGGAGATGGCCCGCTACGTGGTGGGGTCCCGGCTGGTCGCCAACGTCACCGTCGCCGGCATCGTGCTGTGGGGCGCCTACCGGGTGGCCGGCTCCACCCTGGCGCTGGGCGTGCTGGCCGCCTCGGTGCTCTACCTGCGCCGCCTGTACGACCCGATCGACCGGCTGGGCATGTTCCTCAACTCCTACCAGTCGGCGGCCGCCTCGCTGGAGAAGATCGCCGGCCTGCTGGCGCAGGTGCCCGCGGTCCCCGAGCCGGACGCCCCGCGCGAGCTGCCCGCGACACTCGACGGGCGTCCGGGCCGTGAGGTGGTCTTCGACTCCGTCCGGTTCGCCTACCGCACCGGCGGGGAGGTGCTGCCCCGCTTCGACCTGACGATCCCCGCCGGGCAGACCGTCGCCGTCGTCGGTTCCACCGGCGCCGGGAAGTCCACGCTGGCCAAGCTGCTGGCGCGGTTCTACGACCCCTCCGGCGGGCGGGTCCTGCTGGACGGCGTCGACCTGCGCGACCTGGCCAACGCGGATCTGCGGCGCGGGGTGGTCATGGTGACCCAGGAGGCGTTCCTCTTCTCCGGCACGGTCGCCGAGAACATCGCCATCGGCCGCCCGGAGGCCACCCGCGAGGAGGTGGTGGAGGCCGCCCGGGCCATCGGGGCGCACGAGTTCATCGCCGCGCTGCCCGACGGCTACGACACCGACGTCCGCAAGCGCGGCGGCCGGATCTCCGCCGGTCAGCGCCAGCTCGTCGCGTTCGCGCGGGCGTTGCTGGCCGACCCGGCGGTGCTGATCCTCGACGAGGCGACCAGTTCGCTGGACGTCCCCGGTGAACGGGCCGTGCAGCGGGCCATGTCGACGGTGCTGAGGGGCCGCACGGCGGTGGTCGTCGCGCACCGGCTCTCCACCGTGGAGATCGCCGACCGGGTCCTGGTCATGGAGAAGGGCCGGATCGTCGAGGACGGCTCCCCCGCCGGACTCGTCGGCGGCCAGGGCCGCTTCGCCGACCTGCACCGCGCCTGGCGGGACAGCCTGGCATGAGGCCCGGGTTCACCGGCCGGCCCGTCGACGCCTACGAGGACCCCGGCGTCCCCGACTCCCGCGGCGCGGGACGGTACCTGTGGTGGCTGCTGTCCCGCCAGAAGGGGCGGGCGGTCCTCGGCTCGCTGTACGCGAGCCTGTGGATGGGCACCTTCGCCCTCACCCCCTGGACCCTCTCGCACGCGATCGACGACGGCCTCGGCCCCCGTGACGCGGGTGCGCTGCTGGGCTGGACGTCGGCGCTGCTCGCCTTCGGGCTGCTCGGCGCGCTCCTGGGGCTCGGCCGCCACCGCACCATGAGCCAGCTCCGGATGGACGCCAACCTCCGCACCGTGAAGGTCGTCTCGGAGCACGCGGCCCGCCTGGGGGCGGGCCTGTCGCGGCGCACGGCGGCGGGTGAGGTGGTCACCATCGGCGTCGGCGACGTGCAGACCATCTCCGAGTCGCTGACACTGGTCGGGCCGGGTGTCGGGGCGGTCGTCGCCTCGGTGCTGGTCGCGGTGCTGCTGCTGGACGTCTCCCCGCTGCTGGCCCTGGTGCTGCTGACCGGGATGCCGGTGATCGCGATGCTGACCCGGCCGCTGATGAAGCGGCTCCAGGCCCGGGAGAGCGACTACCGGGACGGACAGAAACTCCTCACCGCGCGGATCGGCGACCTGGCGGGCGGCCTGCGGGTGCTGGGCGGTCTCGGCGGCAAGGACCTGGTGGCACGGGCGTTCCGGCGGGACTCCGCGCTGGTGCGCGAACAGGGGTACCGGGTGGGCGCGGTGGCCGGGTGGATCCAGTCGCTCGGCACCGGCCTGCCCGTCCTCTTCCTGGCGCTGATCACCTGGCTGGCGGCCCGGATGGCGGCGTCCGGACACATCACGGTGGGCGAACTGGTCGCGGTGTACGGGTACGTGGCGGCGCTGGTGTCGCCGATGGCCTACCTGGTGGAGGCCTGGTACCTGCTGAACCGCGCGCTGGTGGCCGCCGGCCGGGTGGTGGGCCTGCTGCGGCTGGAGCCGGAGACGGGACCCGCGCCCGGTGAGGCCGCGGCCGGGCCGGACGGCCCGGCGGACCTGTGCGACCCGGTGTCCGGTGTGGTGGTCGCGCCGGGGCGGCTGACCGCGCTGGTGTCGGGCCGCAGCGGGGAGGCCGAGGAGGTGCTGGACCGGCTCGGCTGCTTCGCCCCGGCCGACGTCACCTGGGGCGGGGTGCGCCTGGACGCGGTGGGCCGGGCGGAGGTCCGGCGGCGGATCCTGCTGGCCGACCACGAGTCCGCGCTGTTCGCCGGAACCCTGCGCGACGTGCTGCGCGGCGCGGGGGACGCGTCCGGGGACCGGCTGCGCCGCGCGGTGCGGGCGGCGGCCGCGGAGGACGTGGTGCGGGGCCTGCCCGGCGGCCTGGACGCGGTGCTCGACGCGGGCGGCCGGAACCTCTCCGGGGGCCAGCGGCAGCGCGTGCGGCTGGCCCGGGCGCTGGCCGCGGACCCGGAGGTGCTGCTGCTCGCCGAGCCCACCTCGGCGCTGGACGCGCACACCGAGGACCTGGTCGCCCGGCGGCTGCGGGAGGCCCGGGCGGGGCGCACCACGGTGGTGACCTGCACATCCCCGCTGCTCCTGGAGCGGGCCGACGCGGTGTGCTTCCTGGCCGGCGGCGCGGTCGCGGCGTCCGGGACGCACCGGGAGCTGATGCGCTCCGTGCCGGCGTACCGCGCCCTGGTGGCACGCAACGCCGACGCCTCGGACCGCGCTCCGGGCGACTCCCCGGTCGGTACCGCGGGCGGTACCACCCCGGCCGCCGCCCCGGACGGTCCCGCGGGCGGCGCCTCCGGCGGTCCCGCGGGCGGCGCCTCCGGCGGTCCCGCGGGCGGCGCCTCCGGCGGTCCCGCGGGCGGCGCCTCCGGCGGTCCCGCGGGCGACTCCCCGGAAGGAGCGGTGGTATGACCGAGCGGCTGCCGGTCGCCGGACCGGCCGAGGTACGGCGGGCCGCGGGCCGGCTGGTCCGGGCGGACGGGCGGGCCTTCGCGGGCGTGCTGGCCGTCAACGCGCTGGCCGCGCTGACGGGCCTCGCGGCCCCGTGGCTGATCGGCCGCGTGGTGGACGCGGTGCGGGCGGGATCCCCGGTGTCGGCCGTGGACCGGCTGGCGGTGCTGATCCTGCTGGCCGCCGCCGCGCAGCTGCTGCTGGCCCGGTGGGCGCGGTACGCCGCGCACCGGATGGGCGAGCGGGCGCTGGCCCGGGTGCGCGAGGAGTTCGTGGACCGGGCCCTGGCGCTGCCCGCGTCGGTGGTGGAGCGGGCCGGGGCGGGCGACCTGACGACCCGGGGCACGGCGGACGTCGCCGCCGTCGGGAAGACACTGCGGGACTCCGGACCCGACCTGCTGATCCACTCGGCCCAGGCGCTGGTGCTGATCGCCGCGGTGTTCCTCATCCATCCGCTGCTCGGCGCCTGCCTGGTCCTCGGCTTCGCGGGCATCCTCACGGCGACCCGCTGGTACCTGCGGCGGGCCCGCGACGCCTACCTGGAGCAGGGAGCGGCCACCTCCGAGCTGGCCGAGGAGCTCACCTCCACGGCGTCCGGCGCGCGGACGGTGGAGGCGTTCCGGCTGGAGCGGCGGCGCGTCGCGGCCAACCGTGAGGCGGTCGAGGAGGCCCGCCGCACCCGGATGCGGACGCTCTTCCTGCGCTGCGTGTTCTTCCCCACCCTGGACTTCTCCTACGCGCTGCCGGTGGCCGGCGTGCTGCTGGTCGGCGGATACCTCCACTTCCAGGCGGCGTTGAGCCTGGGCTCGGTGGTGGCGGCGGCACTGTACATGCGGCAGCTGGAGAATCCGCTGGACCACCTGCTGGACATGGTCGAGCAGCTGCAGTCCTCCGGGGCCTCGTTCGCCCGCGTCGAGGGCCTGGCGCGGGCCCCCCGGGACGAGCGCGGCGTGACGGCCGAGCCCGCGGACGACGTGATCGAGGTGCGCGGCGCCCGGTTCGCCTACCCGGGCGGCCCGGAGGTGCTGGGGGGCGTGGACCTGGTGGTGCGGCCCGGTGAACGGCTGGCGGTGGTGGGGCCGTCCGGGGCGGGCAAGACGACGCTGAGCCGGCTGATCGCGGGGATCGACGCCCCGGGTGAGGGCACGGTGACGGTGGGCGGGGTGCCGGTGGTGTCGCTGGCGCCGGAGCGGCTGCGGCGCCAGGTGGTGCTGGTCACCCAGGAGCACCACGTCTTCCTCGGCACGGTGCGGGACAACCTGCTGATCGCCGAACCGCGGGCGGAGGACGCCGAGTTGTGGGCGGCGCTGAAGGCGGTCGGCGCGGAGTGGGTGTCCGCCCTGCCGGAGGGGCTGGACACGGTGCTGGGTGCGGACGCGTACCGCACGTCGGGTCCGCAGGCCCAGCAGCTCGCCCTGGCCCGCGTGGTGCTGGCCGACCCCCACACGCTGGTCCTCGACGAGGCGACCGCGCTCCTCGACCCGGCCACCGCCCGTCACACCGAGCGCGCCCTTGCGGCGGTGCTGGAGGGGCGCACGGTGATCGCGGTGGCCCACCGGCTGCACACCGCGCACGACGCGGACCGGGTCGCGGTGATGCGGGGCGGGCTCCTCACGGAGCTGGGCTCCCACGACGAACTGGTCGCCGCCGGGGGCGAGTACGCCTCCCTCTGGCAGACCTGGCACGGCGGCCCCGCCGCTCGCTGACCACGCCGGTCCCGCCGGCACCGGAGCCTCCCGCCGTCACATGACGGCGGGAGCTCGAAGGCCCGGTCCGGCCCGGGGTGGAGGTGGGTACACCCCGAGGGTGGTGTCACGCCGATGGTTCGGCGGGGCCACCGCTGTTTGCATCGACACATGACGACGCGAACCGGATCCCGCCCCCGCTTCTCCGCACCTGCCGCCCCCGTCCTGGCGAGGACCTACGCCGCCGCCCTCCTCACCCACCTCCCCCTCCTCGGCATCCTCCTGCTGCCCTGGGGCCGCAGCCGCTACGCGGGCGGGAGCGAGGCGCTGATGGGGCTGGTCACCCTCGCCCTGACCGCCGCCGTGGTGACCGCGGTCGTGTACGCGCCGGCGCTCTGCGCCCGCGTGGCCCCCGCGCCCCCCGACTGGCTCCCCGGCCGTGCCCGGCGGTCGGTCGCACAATTCCGCCGCCGGGATCGCCGGGCCTACCTCCTGGTGCTCGGCGAGCTGGTCGTCCTCTACGTCACGGCGCAGTGCCTGGGCGGCCTGGCAGGCGTGGTCCGCCCGTACGTGCGGGACAACCCCGCCCCGGTCGTCGACGCCGGAGGCCACCCGTGGGACTTCCACCACGGCAACTTCGCCCTACAGGCCGTGGTGCTGTACCTCGGCATCTGCTTCGCCACCACCTGGTACGCCTGCCGCCTCCGCGGCCGGGTGACCGGCACCCACGCCTGAGGGGCGGCCGGGGCCGCCCCTCCCGCCTCAGCCGTCGGTCCGCCGCCCGCCGCGCCACTCCTCGTACCGGATCCTCCGCCGGTCGTGGACGACGGACGTCGCCCCCCACTCGTCCCCGCCGAGACGCGACAACGGCCGCAGACGACCGAGCACCGGACGCCCGCCCTCGTCCAGCGCCTCCACCGCGACGGCCACATGCCGCACCCGGCCGAACACCACCGTGCAGTTCCCGACGACCACCGTGTCGTGCAGCCCGCACTCGATCGCCACCGGCGAGCCCGCCACCCGGGGCGGCGCGACCGTCGCGGACGGCTCCGGTGCGATCCCCACCGCCGCGAACTCCCCGAGCCCGGGCGGGAAGTCCGTCGCGGTGTCGTTGACCGCCGCGAACTGGTCCTCGGCGGCGAGGTTCACCACGAACTCCCCCGTGGCCAGTACGTTCCGCAGCGTGTCCTTGGCGCCCACCGAGGTGAACTGGACCACCGGCGGCTCGGTGCTCGCCACCGTGTAGAAGCTGTGCGGCGCCAGGTTGGCCACCCCGTCGGCCGACAGGGTGGACACCCAGGCAATGGGCCGCGGTACGACCACCGCCGTGAGCAGACGGTAGAAGTCGCCGGAACCGGTGGTCCCCGGGTCGAAGTCGGCACGCATGCCGGCCAGTATCCCCGCCCCGCGCCGCCCGACCGCCACCGGGGTTGCGTCACTTTTCCGCCAACCTCCTCCGGACGGACTCCCCCGGACGCCTCCCTCCGGCCGCTTTGCCGGCTCCTGACCACCGACCGCCCCGTCACCCGGGCGTGCCAGGCGTCGGGCCGGAACCCGCGGCCGCGTTCTTTGATCTTCCTTTACGCGGGACGACCCTTCCCTTGGTTGTCGCTTTACCGCTCCACGGCGTCGGTTACTCGCACGTAACGTTCATGCACCTGTCAACTTCCGGTCAACCTCACGGCGTGGTCATGACACGTGTGCGCCTCGGTGCAACAGTTCGTCAGCAGTGCGGACGCGCCGAGCGAACGCACCGAGCACCTCCCCACCAGACCACCTCCGGGCAGGCCCCCGACTCCGCCCGGACCCCCACCCAAGGAGATCGCGTGTCCGCTCTCTACGCGCGTCACCGGCGCCCCGCGCTGGCCGTCGCCACCGCGCTCGCCGCAGGCTCCCTGCTGATCACCGCCGGCACCGCCTCCGGCGCCCCCGACACCACGCCGGCCCCCTCGCAGGCCGCGGCCGTCCCCGCCGCCATGCCGGTGCAGCTCTCCCCCGCCGCGCGCACCGCCCTGCTGAAGGCGGCGGAGGGCCGCGTGGCCGACACCGGCAAGGCGATAGGCCTGGCCACCGGGGAGAAGCTGGTGGTCCGCGACGTCGTCCAGGACGCCGACGGCTCGCTGCACACCCGCTACGAGCGCACCTACCAGGGCCTGCCGGTCCTCGGCGGCGACCTGGTCGTCCACACCTCGCCGTCCGGCGAGCGGCAGGGCGTCACCAAGGCCACCAAGGCCGAGATCAAGGCCGACCTGACCGCCGAGGTCACCGCCGGCAAGGCGGAGCGCCAGGCGCTCACCTCATCCGAGGCCTCCGGCGCCGAGAAGTCCGCCGTCGAGAACTCCCGCAAGGTGGTCTGGGCCGCCGAGGGCGAGCCCAGACTCGCCTACGAGACGGTGATCGGCGGCTTCCAGTCCGACGGCACCCCCAACGAGCTCCACGTGATCACCGACGCCGCCACCGGCGAGAAGATCCACGAGTTCCAGGGCGTGCACACCGGCACCGGCAAGACTCTGTACTCCGGCAGCGTCACCCTGAACACCACGCTCTCCGGCTCGACGTACCAGCTGACCGACTCCACCCGTGGCGGCCACAAGACGTACAACCTGGCCCGCTCCACCTCCGGCACCGGCACGCTCTTCACCGACGCGGACGACGTCTGGGGCACCGGCGCCGCCTCCAGCTCGTCGACCGACCAGACCGCCGCCGCGGACGCCGCCTACGGCGCCCAGAAGACCTGGGACTTCTACAAGAGCACTTTCAACCGCAGCGGCATCAAGAACGACGGCAAGGCCGCCTACTCGCGGGTCCACTACGGCAGCTCCTACGTCAACGCCTTCTGGCAGGACTCCTGCTTCTGCATGACCTACGGCGACGGCTCGGGCAACACCCACCCGCTGACCTCGCTGGACGTGGCGGCCCACGAGATGACCCACGGCGTCACCTCGGTCACCGCCCGCCTCAACTACAGCGGTGAGTCCGGCGGCCTGAACGAGGCCACCTCCGACATCCTCGCCACCGGCACCGAGTTCTTCGCCGCCAACGCCACCGACGTGGGCGACTACCTCATCGGCGAGAAGATCAACATCAACGGCGACGGCACGCCGCTGCGCTACATGGACAAGCCGAGCAAGGACGGCGCCTCCCAGGACTACTGGTCCACCAGCACCAACAGGGTGGACGTGCACTACTCGTCCGGCCCCGCCAACCACTTCTTCTACCTGCTCTCCGAGGGCAGCGGCGCCAAGACGATCAACGGCGTGAGCTACAACTCGCCGACGTACGACGGCGCCGCGGTGACCGGCATCGGCCGCGCCAAGGCGCTCCAGATCTGGTACAAGGCGCTCACCACGTACATGACCTCCACCACCAAGTACGCGGGCGCCCGCACCGCCACGCTCAACGCGGCGACCGCCCTGTACGGCTCGGGCAGCGCGGAGTACAACGCGGTGAACTCGGCCTGGGCGGCGGTCAACGTCAAGTGACGTCCACCCGGTCGGGCGCGGCCTGACCTCTCGAACGAATGAGCGGCACCTGGAGGGCGCGAGCCCCCGGGTGCCGCTTAGTCTTGGGCCTCATGTCGTTCACCTACGAGGACGTCGGAGCCACGCGCGACGGCGGCGTCCCCTGCCCGCCCGGCTTCCGTTCCCTGCACGAGCGCGCCCGGATCGGAGAGGGCGAGGACGTGTTCCGCCGTGCCGCCGAGGCGCTGATGACCTGGCGGATGCACCGGGAGATGGGGGTGGGCGTCACCGCCTCCGCCGAGCGCGCGGCACCGGGGGTCGACGTCACGGTGACCCTGGCCGGCATCGTGAAGGCTCCGTGCCGGGTGGTGTGGACGGCGGACGAGCCGCGCCGCGCCGGCTGGGCGTACGGCACCCTGCCCGGCCACCCCGAGTCCGGCGAGGAGGCCTTCGTGGTCAACCGCACCGGCGACGGCACGGTCTGGCTCACGGTCACCGCGTTCTCCCGGCCGGCCAAGTGGTACGCCAAGGCGGGCGGCCCGGCGACCCGGGGTTTCCAGCACGCCTACGCGCGACGGTGCGGGGTGGTGCTGCGCCGCCTCGCCGACCCTCCGGCGGAGTTCTGACGCGGCGCCGCGCGGCCCCGGGGCCGTACACCCCGGGGCCGCGCGTCGGGCGCCGTCACCGCATGAGCACCGCGGCCGCCGTCACCGCATGAGCACGCCCGCCGCCTCGACCACTTCCTCCGCCGGCAGGGCGACCAGGCCCAGCTCCGCGCCGGAGGCGAGCAGCCGGTGCGCGGGCAGCACCCGCACCGTGTACCCGAAGGGCCCCGTCCGGTCCAGGGTCAGCGGGCCCTCGTAGACCCGGTCGCCCTCCGTGTCCGGCCCGTGGGACACCGGCTTCAGCGGGACCGTGGTGGGGGCGGTGAGCCGGTCCTCCGCGTCGACCCGGCCCGCGGCGGCCTGGACCTCCACGTCCTCCGGGGCGAGTCCGCCGAGCCCCACCCGCACCCGCAGGGTCAGGGTGGCGCCGAGTTCCGCGGTGCTGGCGGCGGACGAGGTCTCCACATGGCCCACCCGGACGGCCGGCCAGCCACCGCGGACCCTCGCCTTCCACTCCGCCAGCTCGCGCGCCGCCTCGGCCGTCATCGTCCGGTGCGAGCACGCGGCGGGCGCGTAGAGGCGCTCCACGTACTCGCGCACCATCCGACCCGCCAGCACCTTGGGCCCCAGGTGGGTGAGGGTCCGCCGGACCATCTCGATCCACCGGTCGGGCAGTTGGGTGGAGCCGCCCTTCTCGTAGAACCGGGGCGTGACCCGCCGCTCCAGCAGGTCGTACAGGGCGGCGGCCTCCAGGTCGTCCCGCCGCTCGGGGCCGGTCCCGGTGCCGTCGGCGGTGGGGATCGCCCAGCCGAAGTCCGGCTGGTACCACTCGTCCCACCAGCCGTCCAGCACCGAGAGGTTGAGGCCGCCGTTGAGCGCCGACTTCATGCCGCTGGTGCCGCACGCCTCCAGCGGGCGGAGCGGATTGTTCAGCCAGATGTCGCAGCCCGGGTACAGCTTCTGCGCCATGCCCATGCCGTAGTCGGGCAGGAAGACGATCCGGTGCCGCACCCGTGGGTCGTCGGCGAACCGCACCAGTTCCTGGATCAGGCGCTTCCCGCTCTCGTCGGCCGGGTGCGCCTTGCCCGCCACCACCAGCTGCACCGGCCGTTCGGGGTGCAGCAGCAGCGACCGCAGCCGCTCGTGGTCGCGCAGCATCAGGGTGAGCCGCTTGTAGGACGGCACGCGGCGGGCGAAGCCGATGGTCAGCACGTCGGGGTCGAGCACGCCGTCGATCCAGCCGAGCTCGGCGTCCCCGGCGCCGCGCTGCCGCCAGGCCTCGCGCAGCCGCCGCCGGACCTCCTCCACCAGCTGTCCGCGCAGGGACCGGCGCAGTTCCCAGATCTCCTCGTCGGAGATCTCCGCCACACCGTCCCACCGTTCGGAGCCGCCGACGCTCAGCGCGTCCTCGGCCCGCCGTTCGCCGACGCCGCGCGCGCCGAGCCGGAGCACCTCGGGGGCCACCCAGGTGGGCGCGTGGACGCCGTTGGTGACGGAGGTGATCGGCACCTCCTCGGGGTCGAATCCCGGCCAGAGTCCGGCGAACATCTCCCGGCTCACCCGGCCGTGCAGCAGCGAGACGCCGTTGGCCCGCTGGGCCAGGCGCAGGCCCATCACCGCCATGTTGAAGACGCCCGGGTCGCCGCCGGGGTAGGTCTCGGCACCCAGCCGGAGCACCCGGTCGACGTCGATCCGCGGCAGCTCGCCGTCCTGCCCGAACTGGCGGGCGACCAGGTTGCGGTCGAACCGGTCGATGCCGGCCGGCACGGGGGTGTGGGTGGTGAAGACCGTGCCGGCCCGGACCGCCTCGAGGGCGGCGTCGAAGTCCAGTCCCTCGGTGACGAGTTCGTGGATGCGTTCCAGGCCGAGGAATCCGGCGTGACCCTCGTTGGTGTGGAACACCTCGGGCCGGGGGTGGCCGGTGAGCTCGCAGTACTCGCGTACCGCCCGGACACCTCCTATGCCGAGGAGCATCTCCTGCAGCAGCCGGTGCTCGCTGCCCCCGCCGTACAGCCGGTCGGTGACGCCGCGTTCGCCGGCCCCGTTGTCCTCGACGTCGGAGTCGAGCAGCAGCAGCGGCACCCGGCCGACCTGGGCGAGCCAGATCCTGGCCCGCAGCGAGGTGCCGCCGGGCAGGGCGAGCGAGACGTGGGCGGGCGTGCCGTCGGCGCGGGCGAGCGGGGTGAGGGGCAGCTCGTTGGGGTCGAGCACCGGGTAGTGCTCCTGCTGCCAGCCGTCGCGGGAGAGCGACTGGCGGAAGTACCCGTGCCGGTAGAGCAGCCCCACGCCGATCAGCGGGACCCCGAGGTCGGAGGCGGCCTTGAGGTGGTCGCCCGCCAGGATGCCGAGCCCGCCGGAGTACTGCGGGAGGGCGGCGGTGATGCCGAACTCGGGCGAGAAGTAGGCCACGGCGGCGGGCAGGCCGTCGGACTGCTCCTGGTACCAGCGCGGGCCCCCGGTGTACTCGGCGAGGTCCTCGGCGACCGCGGTCAGCCGGGCCGTGAACTCGGCGTCCTGGGCGAGTTCGGCGAGCCTGGCCGGCGGGACGCTGCCCAGCAGACGCACCGGGTCGCCGCCGCAGGCCGCCCAGCGTTCGGGATCGACCGACCGGAAGAGGTCACGGGTCCCGGCGTGCCACGACCAGCGCAGGTTTCGCGCCAGATCGCTGAGCGGGCGGAGGGGTTGGGGGAGGACGGGTCGGACGGTGAATCGACGGATCGCCTTCACGTTTCCACCTCGGCTGGGCGTGCGGAGGAGGGACACATCCGTACGAATGTGTCCCCGTCGTCACCCCAGACGGTATCCGCGCGGAGCCGGATCAACCACGGCGCGCGGCTTTCCGGCGTGCCGCCGGAGCACGCGGGGCACGGCGCGGCACGACGTGCCACGACGCGCGGGGCGTGCGGGTGAAATACCCGGCGCCAGGACGGGAATACGACGAACGACGTACAAGTCCGTCTCGTCTCGATCGGGCATGAGTCCGGTCTTGTGCTCCCGGATACGCATGAGTAGTTAACAAAGCGCCGGATTGCTCACCCGAAGAGGGTGGGAAGGCTCCCCCGGTACCCCTTCGGTGGCTCTCGCGGGAACCGCCTCCCCACATCTCCCCATCCGCCCACCCACGTTGACGCGGAGGAGTGGTCATGCCCGCCACACATCGTCCGACGGCCCGTACCACGGAGCCGGACGCAGCAGCCCGCCCACGTCCGCAGCCACCCCGCGGCGCCGCGGCGTCCGACGGCTCCGCCCCGGCGCACACCCCGCCGCCGCGCGCCGGTGGCGCGACGCCGCCCGACGATCCCGCCCCGCAGCACGCCCCGGCCGGTGACGGTGCGGCGGAGGCCGGGGCGAGCGCCCATCCCGGCGAGGGCCGCGCGGGGGCCCCGGGGGCCGCCCGTACGGCTTCCGGCTCCCCCGGTACCACCAGCGCGGTGAGGCCGGCCGGGACACCCGCCCGGCCCGGCGCCGACGACCCGCCCCGGACACCTACGACGCCCGCCGCCCAGGCTCCGGACGAGGTCCCGGCCGACCCCGCCGTCACGGCAGCGGCCACGCCCTCGGCCCACCCGGCGGACCGGACCGGGGCCGGGCCCGCCCACACGCCCGTCGCCCAGGCCGCGAACGAAGCAGCCGAGGCCGCCGCCGAGGCCGCCGCGAAGCCCTCCGCCAGGCCCGCCGCCAAGGCCGCCGCCAAGGCCGCGAAGGAAACCACCGGCAGGTCCGCCGGCAAGGGGTCGGCGAAGAAGAAGCAGCGGACCCGCGAGGCGCCCGGCAAGGGCGCCGACAAGGCGGCCGCCGGCGCTCTCCGCCCCGCGACCACCCCGGTGACCTCCCCCGCGTCCGCCCCGGCTGCCGCCCCCGCGGTGACCGTGGGGCGCATCCCCGTGGAGGACGTGCGGCCCCGTGTCGCCGACGGGCGGCGCCCCGCCAAGGCGGTGGTCGGCGAGAGTTTCGAGGTCACCGCGACCGTGTTCCGCGAGGGCCACGACGCCGTCGCCGCCAACGTGGTGCTGCGCGACCCCGACGGCGGCCCGGGCCCGTGGACCCCGATGCGCGAGGTCGCCCCCGGCACCGACCGGTGGGCCGCCACCGTCACACCGGACCGCACCGGGCGGTGGAGCTTCACCGTCGAGGCGTGGAGCGACCCCGTCGGCACCTGGCGGCACGCCGCGGGCATCAAGGTCCCGGCCGGCATCGACACCCACCTGGTGCTGGAGGAGGGCGCCCGGCTCCACGAACGCGCCGCCGGGAACGTCCCCGACGGTCCCGCCCGCGAGGCGGTGCTGACCGCGGTGGCCGCGCTGCGCGACGAGCGCCGACCGGTAGCCTCCCGCCTGGCGGCCGCCCTCGCCCCGGAGGTGACCGAGGTCCTCGCACGCCACCCGCTGCGCGAACTGGTCGGCGCCTGCGCACCGTTGCCGCTGCTGGTGGAGCGCGAACGGGCGCTGTACGGGGCCTGGTACGAGTTCTTCCCCCGCTCCGAAGGCGCGGTCGTGCCCGAGGACGGTCCGCCGGTGAGCGGCACCTTCGCGACGGCCGCCGAACGCCTCCCGGCGATCGCCGCCATGGGCTTCGACGTCGTCTACCTGCCCCCGGTCCACCCCATCGGCCGGACCCACCGCAAGGGCCCCAACAACACCCTGTCCGCCCACGAGTGGGACGTCGGCGTCCCCTGGGCGATCGGCTCGCCCGAGGGCGGCCACGACGCGGTCCACCCGGACCTCGGGACGATCGAGGACTTCGACGCCTTCGTGGCGAAGGCCGCGGAGCACGGCCTGGAGATCGCCCTGGACTTCGCCCTCCAGTGCTCACCGGACCACCCCTGGGTCGAGAAGCACCCCGACTGGTTCCACCACCGTCCCGACGGGTCGATCGCGTACGCGGAGAACCCGCCGAAGAAGTACCAGGACATCTACCCGATCGCCTTCGACCGGGACATGGACGGCCTGGTCGAGGAGACCGTCCGTGTCCTGAGGTTCTGGAGGGAGCACGGCGTCCGCATCTTCCGCGTGGACAACCCGCACACCAAGCCGGTGGTCTTCTGGGAACGGGTCATCGGCACGGTCAACGCCACCGACCCCGACGTGATCTTCCTGGCCGAGGCCTTCACCCGCCCCGCCATGATGCGCACCCTCGCCCAGACCGGGTTCCAGCAGTCCTACACCTACTTCACCTGGCGGAACACGAAGGAGGAGATCACCGAACACCTCTCCGAGCTCAGCCGAGAGTCGGCGGCCTACCTGCGGCCCAACCTGTTCGTGAACACCCCGGACATCCTGCACGGCTACCTCCAGCACGGCGGCCGTCCCGCCTTCGAGGTCCGGGCCGTCCTGGCGGCCACCCTCGGCCCCACCTGGGGCGTCTACGCCGGCTACGAACTCTGCGAGAACACGCCCGTGCGGGAGGGCAGCGAGGAGTACCTGGACTCGGAGAAGTACCAGCTCCGGCCGCGTGACTGGGAGGCCGCCGAGCGCGAGGGCCGCACCATCGCCCCGCTGCTCGCCCGGCTCAACGCGATCCGCCGCGCCAGCCCCGCCCTGCGCCACCTGCGCAACCTGCGCTTCCACCACGCCGACAAGGACGAGGTGATCGCGTACTCCAAGCGGCACGGATCGAACACGGTTCTGGTGGTGGCGAACCTGGACCCGCACCACACCCAGGAGGCCACGGTGTCGTTGGACATGCCGCAACTCGGCCTGAAGTGGCACGAGTCGGTACCGGTGCGCGACGAGCTCACCGGTGAGACCTATCACTGGGGCAGGGCCGCCTACGTACGCCTCGGGCCCGGGGGAGCACATGTGCTGACCGTCGGCGCCGGTGGCGGCGACGCCCTGCGACCGTCCTCACCGCAGATCGGAGGGTCACCCGCCATATGATCGTCAACGAGCCCGTCCCGGACACTTTCGAAGACACCCCCGCCCGTGACCGGGACCCGGACTGGTTCAAACGCGCCGTCTTCTACGAGGTGCTGGTCCGCTCCTTCCAGGACTCCAACGGCGACGGCGTCGGCGACCTGAAGGGCATCACCGCCAAGCTGGACTACCTCCAGTGGCTCGGCGTGGACTGCCTGTGGCTTCCGCCGTTCTTCAAGTCGCCGCTGCGTGACGGCGGTTACGACGTCTCCGACTACACCTCGGTGCTGCCGGAGTTCGGCGACCTCGCCGACTTCGTGGAGTTCGTCGACGCCGCCCACCAGCGGGGCATGCGCGTGATCATCGACTTCGTCATGAACCACACCAGCGACCAGCACCCGTGGTTCCAGGAGTCCCGCAAGGACCCCGACGGCCCCTACGGCGACTACTACGTCTGGGCCGACGACGACAAGCAGTACCAGGACGCCCGGATCATCTTCGTCGACACCGAGACCTCCAACTGGACCTTCGACCCGGTGCGCAAGCAGTACTACTGGCACCGGTTCTTCGCCCACCAGCCGGACCTCAACTACGAGAACCCGGCCGTTCAGGAGGAGATCGTCTCCGCGCTGAGGTTCTGGCTGGACCTGGGGATCGACGGCTTCCGCCTCGACGCGGTGCCCTACCTGTACCAGCAGGAGGGCACCAACTGCGAGAACCTGCCGGCCACCCACCAGTTCCTCAAGCGGGTGCGCAAGGAGATCGACGCGCACTACCCGGACACCGTGCTGCTCGCCGAGGCCAACCAGTGGCCGGAGGACGTCGTCGACTACTTCGGCGACTACTCCGCCGGCGGCGACGAGTGCCACATGGCCTTCCACTTCCCGGTCATGCCCCGCATCTTCATGGCCGTCCGGCGCGAGTCGCGCTACCCCGTGTCGGAGGTCCTGGCGAAGACCCCGGCCATCCCGCAGAACTGCCAGTGGGGCATCTTCCTGCGCAACCACGACGAGCTGACCCTGGAGATGGTCACCGACGAGGAACGCGACTACATGTACGCGGAGTACGCCAAGGACCCGCGGATGCGGGCCAACATCGGCATCCGCCGCCGTCTCGCGCCGCTCCTCGACAACGACCGCAACCAGATCGAGCTCTTCACCGCGCTGCTGCTCTCCCTGCCCGGATCGCCCGTCCTGTACTACGGCGACGAGATCGGCATGGGCGACAACATCTGGCTCGGCGACCGCGACGGCGTGCGCACCCCCATGCAGTGGACCCCGGACCGCAACGCCGGGTTCTCCTCCTGCGACCCGGGCCGCCTGTACCTGCCGACCATCATGGACCCGGTCTTCGGCTACCAGGTCACCAACGTGGAAGCCTCGATGAGCTCCCCCTCGTCGCTGCTCCACTGGACCCGCCGGATGATCGAGATCCGCAAGCAGAACCCCGCCTTCGGTCTGGGCGCGTACACCGAACTCCCCTCCTCGAACCCGGCGGTGCTCGCCTTCCTGCGCGAGTACGAGGACGACACGGTGCTGTGCGTGCACAACTTCTCCCGCTTCGCCCAGCCCACCGAGCTGGACCTGCGGGAGTTCACCGGCCTGCACCCGGTGGAGCTGATCGGCGGGGTGCGCTTCCCGGCGATCGGGGAGCTGCCGTACCTGCTGACCCTGGCGGGCCACGGCTTCTACTGGTTCCGCCTGCGCAGGGACCCGGCGTAGGAGGACCGGGCACAACCGGACAGGTCCGTCGTGAGGCGGTTTCGGCCGCCTCGCGACGGGCACGCGAAAGCACCCGCTCCCCCGTCCCCCAGGGGAAAGGACGCGACGTCATGTCGGAAGCCTCGCCGTACGCCCCCGCCCGCTCCGCCGTGCCCGGGCCGCCCCTGCCCGCCTCGCTGGAACCGCTGCTCCTGGAGTGGCTGCCACGCCGGCGCTGGTTCGCCGGCAAGGGGAGCCCGCTCTCCCACGTCTCGGTGGTGACCGAGACGGAGCTGCTGCCACTGCCCGCCTCCGGGAACCAGCCGGGGCTGGTGCACCTGCTGGTCCGCGCCGGCCGGACCCCCGGCGACTGCTACCAGCTGCTGCTCGGTGTGCGCCGCACCCTGCCGCCCCACCTGGCGCCCGCCCTCGTCGGCCACCTCCGCCACGGCCCGTTCGCCGGCGCGACGGTCTACGACGCGCTGCACGACCCGCGCGCGACCGGCCTGCTGCTGGAGGCGCTGCGCAGCCGCGCCCGGGTCGGCGGACTGCGCTTCGAACGGGAGGGCGAGCAACCGTTACCCCTGGACGCCGTGCCGCGGCTGATCACCTCCGAGCAGTCCAACTCCTCGGTCGTCTACGGCGAATCGCTGATCCTCAAGCTGCTCCGCCGGGTCACCCCCGGCGTCAACCCCGATCTGGAGCTCCCGCTCGCCCTGGCCCGCGAGGGCTGCTCCCGGGTCCCCGCGCCGGCCGGCTGGCTCACCGCCGGCCTGCCCGGCGAGCCGGAGCCGTACCTGCTGGCCGTCCTCCAGCCCTTCCTGCGCGGCGCCGACGACGGCTGGCAGCTCGCGCTGGCACGCCTCGCCGAGGACCGGGACTTCACGACCGAGGCCCGCTCCCTCGGCCGTGCCACCGCGGAGGTGCATCTCTCCCTGGCCCGGGCGCTGCCCACGGTCACCCTGGGCCGGGCCCAGCTCTCGCAGATGGTCGAGGGGATGTGCGGACGCCTGGACGACGCGGTCCGGGCGGTCCCCGCGTTGGTCCCCTACGCCGACGGGCTGCGCTCCGCCTACACCGCGCTGGCCGACCTGGCCTCGGAGGGCCGCACCTGGACCGCCCAGCGGATCCACGGCGACCTCCACCTCGGCCAGTGCCTGCGCACCCCCGACGGCGAGTGGTCGCTGATCGACTTCGAGGGCGAGCCGTCACGCCCGCTGGCCGAGCGGCGCCTGGAGCAGCCGGCCGTCCGCGACGTCGCGGGGATGCTCCGTTCCTTCGACTACGCGGCGCACGCCGGGCGTCCCTGGCCGCCGGGCTGGGCCGACGCCTGCCGGGCCGCGTTCTGCACGGGCTACGCGGAGGCCACCGGCCAGGACCCGCGCACCGATCCGGTGATGCTGCGGGCCTGCGAGACGGAGAAGGCCGTCTACGAGGTGGTGTACGAGGCCCGGCACCGGCCGGACTGGCTGCGGGTGCCGCTGTCCGCCATACGGCGCCTGTCCGCCGGAGCCGCCGGGACCGTGCCGTGAGCCGCGCGGCCGGGCCCCGCCCCCGGTCGCGCGACCGGGCGCGCGCCCGCCGCCGTACCGCCGTGATCCCGTATCGCCGTGATCCGCACCGCCGTGATCCGCACCGCCGTGATCCGTACCGCCGTGATCCGGTACCGCTCCACACGTCGGACCGTCAGTGTTCCCCTCCGAGGAGGCTCCTGTGGTGAAGCCCAGCCAACCGTCCGCCCGTCCGGCCGCCGGCGGCAGGGAACGGGCGGCCGCCGTCCGCAGGACGCCCGCCGCCCGGCCGCCTCAGCAGCGCACCCCGGTGGACGGGCCGCCGCCCGCCGCGCGGCGGCCGCCCGCGCCGCCCACCGTGGTGCCCGCGCCCTGCTCCCCCGAGGACCGTGAGCGGCTGCTGGCCGGCACCCATCACGACCCGCACGGCGTGCTCGGCGCGCACCCGGTGGACGGCGGCCTGGTGATCCGCGCCCTGCGCCCGCACGCCCGCTCCGTCACCGTGGTCGCCGAGGGGCTGCGGGCCGAACTCCACGACGACGGCGACGGCCTCTTCTCCGGCCGTCTCCCGGCGCCCGCGGGCGAGGCGGTCCCCGCCCACCGGTTCCTGGTCGGCTACGACGGCGGTACGCACGACACCGAGGACGCCCACCGCTTCCTGCCCGCCCTCGGCGACCTCGACCTGCACCTGATCGGCGAGGGACGCCACGAGGAGCTCTGGAAGGCCCTGGGCGCCCACCCCATGACCCACCAGGGCGTCACCGGCACCCGCTTCACCGTGTGGGCGCCCAACGCCCTCGGGGTGCGGGTCACCGGCACCTTCAACTTCTGGGACGGCACCGGGTTCCCGATGCGCTCGCTGGGCGGCTCCGGCGTCTGGGAGCTGTTCGTGCCGGCGATCGGCGAGGGCGAGCTCTACAAGTTCGAGATCACCCGCCCCGACGGCACCCGCACCCTGCGCGCCGACCCGATGGCCCGCCGCACCGAGTGCCCGCCCGCCACCGCCTCGGTGATCACCACCTCCGGGTACCGGTGGGGCGACCAGGAGTGGCTGGCCCGGCGCGGTGAACTCCCCGCGCACGAGGCGCCGTTCTCCGTCTACGAGGTCCACCTGGCCTCCTGGCGGCCGGGGCTCACCTACCGGCAGCTCGCCGAGCAGCTCCCCGCGTACGTGGCGGAGCTCGGCTTCACCCACGTCGAGCTGATGCCGGTCGCCGAGCACCCGTTCGGCGGCTCCTGGGGGTACCAGGTCACCGGCTTCTACGCCCCGACCGCCCGTCTGGGCACCCCGGACGACTTCAAGCATCTGGTCGACAGCCTGCACCGGGCCGGCATCGGCGTGATCATGGACTGGGTGCCGGCCCACTTCCCGCGCGACGCCTGGGCGCTGGCCGAGTTCGACGGCCGTCCCCTCTACGAGCACCCCGACCCGAAGCGGGCCGCCCACCCCGACTGGGGCACCCTGGAGTTCGACCTGGGGCGGCGCGAGGTGCGCAACTTCCTGGTCGCCAACGCCGTGTACTGGTGCGAGGAGTTCCACATCGACGGCCTGCGGGTCGACGCCGTCGCCTCCATGCTCTACCTGGACTACTCCCGCGAGGACGGGCAGTGGACGCCCAACGAGCGCGGCGGGCGGGAGAACCTGGACGCGGTGGCCTTCCTGCAGGAGATGAACGCGACCGTCTACCGCCGGGTGCCGGGCGTGGTGACGATCGCCGAGGAGTCCACCGCCTGGGACGGCGTCACCCGCGCCACCCACCACGTGGGCCCGTCCGGCTTCGGCGGCCTCGGCTTCGGCCTGAAGTGGAACATGGGCTGGATGCACGACTCGCTGCAGTACATGGCCCACGACCCGGTGCACCGCGCGTACCACCACGACGAGATCACCTTCTCCATGGTGTACGCCTACAGCGAGAACTACGTGCTGCCGGTCTCGCACGACGAGGTGGTGCACGGCAAGCGGTCGCTGGTGTCGAAGATGCCGGGCGACTGGTGGCGGCAGCGGGCCGACCTGCGGGCCTACCTGGGCTTCATGTGGGCCCACCCGGGCAAGCAACTGCTGTTCATGGGCCAGGAGTTCGCGCAGGGCGCGGAGTGGTCGGAGGCGCACGGGCCGGACTGGTGGCTGCTCGACCCCTCGTACGGGGCGGCGGCCGACCACCGGGGCGTGCGGGAGCTGGTCGGCGACCTCAACGCGGTGTACCGGCGGACGCCCGCGCTGTGGCAGCGGGACATCGCGCCGGACGGGTTCCGGTGGGTGCTGGCGGACGGGGCGGCGGACAACGTGCTGGCGTTCCTGCGGTTCGACGCGCAGGGCTCACCGCTGCTGGCGGTCTGCAACTTCTCCCCCGTGGTGCGGGACGACTACCGGGTGGGCGTCCCGGACGACGTCCCCGCGTGGGGGGAGGTCCTCAACACGGACGCGCAGCGGTACGGGGGGTCCGGCCTGTGCGGGTCCGGCCCGCTGAAGCCGGAACCCCAACCGTGGCACGGCCTCCCGGCGAGCCTGCGCCTCACCCTGCCGCCGCTCTCCACGGTGTGGCTGTCCCCGGCGTGAGCTCGGCCCCGGCCCACTGAGCACGGCGGGGACCCGTACCGCGGGTGGCGGTACGGGCCCCCGCGCCGTTCCCGGCAGGCACTCCGCCGTACGTGCCCGGTGGGTGTTCCGTCAGCCCGTCCGGGTGCCCGCCGACGGCGCGGCGGCGCAGACCCCGGCCGACCGTGCGGCGGAGGCCAGTTCGGCGCGGTAGGCGGCCAGGCGGGAGGTCCGGCCGGCCGTCAGCGCCCCGACCGGACTGCCCCGGTGGTGGTAGGCGATCTCCAGCCGCCGTCCCGCCGGGTCGTGCTCGAGGACGGTCGCCTCGTCCGCCAGGGAGGGGAGACCGACCGAGCGGAACCGGGCGCCGTGCAGGTCTGCCCAGAAGGACGGCACGGTGTCGTAGGGGCCGGCCGTCTCCCCGTGCAGCAGGGTCGACGCGGCGGCCGCGCCCTGTGCGAGGGCGTCGGCCCAGTGCCCCGTCGTCACCCGGCTCCCGCCGGCCAGGGCGTACGGCACCTTGGCCGCGTCCCCTGCCGCGACCACGCCGGGAGCCGGTGAGCCGTCGCCGCGCAGTGCGCGCAGGAAGGGGTCGCAGCAGACGCCTTGGTCCAGCAGGAGACCGGAGCCCGCCAGCCAGTCGGTGGCCGGGACCCCGCCGAGCGCGACGACCGCGGTGTCCGCGGGAACCGCGGAGGCGTTCGTGAGCTCCACCGCGCACAGCCCTCCGCCAAGAGCGGTGCGGAACCCGGTGACCCGGGTGCCGGTGCGCACGGTGATCCCGGCCTCCTCCTGCAGGCCCGCGACGTAGGCGCCCGCCACCCGGCCGAGCGCGCGCGTCAGCGGCTGTTCCGCGGCTTCCACCAGGGTGACGGCCGTACCGCGCGCCCGGGCCGCCGCGGCGATCTCACTTCCGAGGAAGCCTCCGCCCACCACCACCAGGGAGCGTCCCGCCCCCAGCCGGGCCCGCACGGCGAGCGCGTCGTCCCAGCCGCGCAGGGTGAACACTCCCGGCGGCGCGGGGCCGCCGGCTCGCGGGGTGCGGGCGTGCGCGCCGGTGGCGATCACCAGTCCGTCGTAGGCGAGTCCGGTGCCGTCCGACAGGGTGACGCGGCGTTCGGAGGTGTCCAGGCGTACGGCCCGGCGGCCCAGCAGCCACCGGGCGTCCGGACCGGCGGGGAGGGGCAGTCGGGGAAGCTCGGGTTCCTCCTCGCGCGCGAGCACCTCCTTGGAGAGGGGAGGGCGGTCGTAGGGAAGGTGGGGTTCGGCGCCGACGACCGTCAGCGAGCCCGTCCAGCCTTCGGCCCGCAGCGTCCGCGCCGCGCTCAGCCCGGCCAGCGAGGCGCCGACGACGACCACCCGGTGCGGTGCGCGCATCAGGGCGCCGCCGGGGAGGGGGCGGGCGCGACGGTGACCGCGCGTACGGGGCAGAGGGCCGCGGCCCGTTCGGCCTGCTCCCGCTCCGCCTCGTCCGGGTGCTCCTGGTGGACGAGGTTCTCCTCGTCGTCGAAGGCGAAGATCTCGGGGGCGGCGAAGACGCACTGCCCGTGGCTCTGGCAGAGGTCCATGTCCACGGTGACGCGCATGACGGTGACTCCGGTCGGTGGAGGGGGCGGCTGGTGAGGGAGTGGTACGGGGACGGGGCGGGGTCACGGGTTGAAGCGGGAGTACTGCGGCTTCGACCACCGCAGCGGTGAGCCGTCCGCCACCTCACGCACCTCGGCGACGGAGAACTCCACCAGCCGCTGGGCGCCCGGGTGCCGGACCGTCTCGGTCTCGTCCCACACGGTGCGGGCGGCTCCGGTCAGGTGGAGCAGCGAACCGGTCTCCCAGTCCGGGAACAGCAGCCCCGCCTCCGGCCTGAGGTGGAGGTTCCCGAGCGTCAGGAACATCGCGTTGCCCACGTAGTCGGGCCAGCGCAGCAGGGTGGGCGACAGCACCTGGACGAAGCCGGGGTTGCCGCCCCGGTGCGAGGCGTCGGCGTCGCCGCGCACGGAGGCGGTGGCGACGAAGAAGGTGTCGGCGGCGACGATCGCGGCCTGCTGCGCCGCGCCGAGCGCGGCCGTGGTGACCGCTCCGTGGGGCCGGGCGCTCGCGCGGCTCTCCAGTTGACGCCTCTGCAGGTACTTGGGGCAGTTGGCGATCACCTGGTCCAGGGCGACCCGGATCTCGTCGCCGTCCCGCCGGGCACGGCCGTTGAGCCGCATCCTGCGGCGCGTCGCCGGTTCGACGGCGATGAGGCCGGCCCGGACCGTCCGGCCGTCCACGAAGGCGGCGGCCAGCGGGTCCCCCGGCGCGGGCGGCGCGTGGACGACCAGGGTTCCCGGATCGGGAGACCGCAGGAACCCCTCGGGCCCGGTGAGCAGCGTCGCCCACATCCGGCCCCTCTCGTCCGCCGCGCCCAGCACGATCATCGGCTGTCCGGCCAGGAACTCGCGGGCCACGGGCGGGACGGTGTCACCGATGCCGCCCAGGGAGAACGCCGCCTGGGTGGCGAGTCCCGCACGCTCCTGCACCGCGAGTTCGCCCGGGTGATAGGTGGACACGTCTTCCTTTCCGGCCGCCGGGCGGGAACGCCCTGACGGCCCGGGCTCCGTGCGTCGAGGGGCCGGAGCCTGAGGTGGGTGGGCCGGGTGACGGTGCGGGCCGGGCGCGGGCGGCGCCCGGCGGGAGCCGTCTAGAAGAACCCGCAGGTCGGCGCGCCCGCGACGGGGGCGGCGGACGGGTCGGCACCGGTGGGGGCGTAGATCTCGAGCCGGATGCCGTCCGGGTCGGTGAAAAAGATGCCGCCGGAGGCCGCGCCCTCGCCGTGCGGGACGACACCCTCGTAGGCGAACTCGGCGCCCAGGGCCCGCAGCGCCTGTTCGGCCTCCTGGACCTCTTCGACGGTCTCCACCTGGAAGGACAGGTGGTGCAGGCCCGCGCGGTCGGTGGCGAAGGCCGCCTCGCTCTGCTCCCACAGCGCCACCAGCAGGCGGCCGTCACGGCCGAGCAGGGCCCAGCGGCGGTCTCCGTCCTTGCCGTCCTCCAGCACGTCGAGACCGAAGAGCTCCCGGTAGAACCCGAGGGACCGCTCCAGGTCGGTGACGTTCAGTGCGACGTGACCCGTCTGCAGGCTCTTGAACTTTCCCATGCTCGATCACACGCCTCCGTACGAGGTTCCGAGCCGATCTCGTAACCACTGAAATCAAAATTAACGGTTAGTCAGCGAGGGGTCAACTGGTCATGTGCGGATGACCGGTTATGCTCGTGGACGCCTGAGGGCCCGAGACGCGAAGGAGTCGACCGTGGGCACGAGCGAGGACGACCTGGCCGGCGTGCCACCGTCGGACCCCCGGCCGCTGACCGGCGAACCGCTCGCCGTCGACCTGCTCAACACCCGCTGGATCGACGAGGAGGGCTTCCACGACCTGCTGGACGGACCGGCCGGCACGGGTATCTGGCTGGCCTCGCAGACGACCCGTCTCGACGGCGCGGCCGTTCCGCCGGGCGAGACGACCCGCGCTGCCCTGCTGACCGCCCGGGCGGCACTGGACCTGGCCGCGGCCGATCCCGCGCACCCGTCCCCCGAGGCGGTCGCCGCCCTCAACGAGGTGCTGGCGCACGGCCGTCTGCGCCGCGTCCTGAGCGTGGACGGCCCCGGCACCACGGTCGAGGTGGACGAGCCGGAGTGGCTTCCGGCCTGGGCCGCGGCGGCCGACTGGCTGCGCCTCCTGGCGGACCGGCCCGACCGCATCCGGGCATGCGCCAACCCGGCGTGCGTACTGCACTTCCACGACGTCTCGAAGAACGGGACCCGCCGCTGGTGTTCCATGTCCGGCTGCGGCAACCGCGCCAAGGTGCGGCGCCACTACGCCCGCCACCGGCAGGACTGAGCCTCCCCGGGGCGGGAGGGCGGGGGCGCGACCCCGGGCCGTGCCTCCGCCCCGCCCCCGTCCGGGCGTGGTCGGTCACTTCCGGTCGAGCGCCTCCGACCGCGCCAACGCGTCCGGCAGCGGCGCGGCGTGCACCACCGCGAGCCGCTGGGTCGCACGGGTCAGCGCAACGTACAGGTCGCTCACCCCGAACGCGGCCGGCTCGACCACGACCACGGCGTCGAACTCCAGCCCCTTCGCCCCGCGGGGGTCCACCAGCACGACCTGCCGGGTCAGATCCGGCAGGGCCGTGACCGGAACCCCGAGGGCCTCCCCCAGTTCCCCGTGCAGCTTCCGAGGCGCGATCACCGCGAGGCGCCCCTCCTCGGGCGTGAGGTCGCCCACCACCGAGGCGACGACTCCCGGCAGCTCGCCGGAACCGCCCGCCGCGACGGCGAACGGCCGCACCCCCGTCTCCCGCACCGACCGCGGCGGCTCGAAGCCCGCCACCTCGGCCCGCACCACCGCCGCCGCGACATCCATGATCTCGGCCGGCGTCCGGTAGTTCACTGCCAGCCGGGTATGCGTCCACCGGTCCTCGACGTATGGCCGCAGGATCCCCTCCCAGGACCCAACCCCCGCCGCCTCCGCGGTCTGCGCCGGGTCGCCCACCAGCGTCATCGACCGCGTCGGGGACCGCCGCATCAGCAGCCGCCAGGCCATCGGCGACAGTTCCTGCGCCTCGTCCACGATGATGTGCCCGAACGCCCAGGTGCGGTCCGCGGCGGCCCGCTCCGCGGCGCTGCGGTGGTCGGCCTCCTCGTGCCGCTCGGCGAACCGCTCCGCGTCGATGATGTCCTGCACGCCGAGCACCTCGGCGTCCTCGTCGTCCTTGTCCTCGAACTCGTACGTCCGGGAGGCGTAGGCGACGTCCAGCACGCCCTGCGCGTAGGCGATCCGGGCCTGCCGCTCGCGTGCCGCCCGGTCCCGCGCCGCCCGGTCGTCCTCGCCCAGCAGCTCGGCGGCCTCGTCCAGCAGCGGCACGTCCGCGACGGTCCACTCCGTGGTCACCGGCCGCCGCACCGCGTCGGCGTCCCGCGGCTCCAGGTAGCCGTCCGGCTCGGCCAGCAGCCGGGCGACCAGCTGCTGCGGGGTGAGCACCGGCCACAGCTCGTCGATGGCGTCCCACACCGCCGGGTTCTCCGCCAGCTCGTCGCGGATCGCCGAGATGTCGCTGTCGTCCAGCAGGTTGGACCCGTCGTACGGGTCGGTGCCGATCTGCTCGGCGACGAGCTCGGTGAGCGTGTTGAGCAGGTGGCCCTCGAAGTACTCCCGCGCCAGGTTGTGCGGCAGCCCCGTGGACCGGGCCCGGTCGCGGGCGACCCGCACCAGGCCCTCGTCGAGCATCACCACCTGACGGTCGTGCTCGACGGCGAGCACCGGGTCCGGCAGCCGCTGGTGGTCGCGGACCAGCCGCTCCAGCACCTCGGCCGTCTCCGCGCGCCCCTTGACCGCGGCCGCGGCCGGGCTGTCCGCGGCCGTCGCGTGGACGCCGGGGAAGAGTTCGCCGACGGTGGCCAGCAGCACGCCCGTCTCGCCCAGCGAGGGCAGCACCTCGCCGATGTAGCCGAGGAAGGCCGGGTTGGGGCCGACGATCAGCACCGCGCGCCGCGCCAGCAGCTCGCGGTGCTCGTAGAGGAGGAAGGCGGCCCGGTGCAGGGCGACCGCCGTCTTGCCGGTGCCGGGGCCTCCCTCGACCACCATCACGCCCTGGTGGGGGGCGCGGATGATGCGGTCCTGGTCGGCCTGGATGGTGCGCACGATGTCGCCCATCCGGCCGGTGCGGGCCTCGTTGAGGGCGGCCAGCAGCACCGCGTCGCCGGTCGGGTCCTCGTGGCCGGTGCGCGTGGTGTCGCCGAGGTCGAGGATCTCGTCGTGCACGGCGGTGACCCTGCGGCCCTGGCTGGAGATGTGCCGCCGGCGGCGCAGCCCCATCGGGGTGTGCCCGGTGGCCAGGTAGAACGGGCGGGCCACGTCCGCCCGCCAGTCGATCAGCAGCGGCGTGCGCTCGGCGTCGTCCTCCCGGATGCCGACGCGGCCGATGTGATGGGTCACGCCGTCGGTCAGGTCGATCCGGCCGAAGCAGAGCGAGCCCTCCACCGCGTCCAGCACGGCGAGCATGCCGGAGCGTTCGGCGACCAGGATGTCGCGTTCCAGCCGGGCCTGCATGGGGGTGGCCCCCCGGCCCAGCGCCTCCCGCACGGCGGCCTCCGCCTCGTCCCGCAGTGCCTCGATCCGCCCGTAGAGGCCGTCGACGAATTCCTGTTCGCCGCGCAGTTCGAGGTCGTCCCCGGTGTCCTGCCCTTGCTTGTTCGACCGCGCGCTTGACAATTCCACTCCTGCCCGGATAAGCTTTGCTTAGCAATTGAACTGACTCGCCCCATAGCTGAGTCGTGAATTGCCCAAGATACCAAAAGAGAAATCCCCCGGGCGAATCGCCCGGGGGATTTCTCGTGTGCGCTCCCGCACCTCACGGCCTTCGCGCGCGGGGGACCCGCTCCGCGTACTCCTCGCAGGCCCGCCACAGGTGACGCCGGTCGAAGTCCGGCCAGAGCACGTCCTGGAACACCAGCTGTGCATGGCCGGCCTGCCAGAGCAGGTAGTTGGAGACGCGCCGTTCGCCGCTCGGCCGCAGGAGCAGGTCGACGTCGGGCATGTCCGGGTGGTAGAGGTGCGCCGCCACCGTCTCCTCGGTTATCTCCGCCGGGTCCAGCCTTCCCGCCGCGACCTCGACGGCCATCGCCCTGGCCGCGTCGGCCATTTCCGCCCGGCCGCCGTAGTTGACGCAGAAGTAGAGCGTCATGGCGTCGTTGTCCCGGGTTCGTTCCTCGGCGACCTGGAGTTCCTGGACGACGGTCCGCCACACGGCGGGCATCCGGCCGACCCAGCGGATCCGGACGCCGAGCGCGTCCATGGCGTCGCGCCGCCGCCGGATCACCGCCGGGTCGAAATTCATCAGGAACCGCACCTCGTCCGGGGAACGCTTCCAGTTCTCCGTGGAGAAGGCGTACAGGGAGAGATTCCGGACGCCGAGTTCCAGGCAGCCGGCGAGCACCTCCAGGATGACGTCCGCCCCCGCCCGGTGCCCCTCGCTGCGCGGCAGTCCGCGCTGCGCGGCCCACCGCCCGTTGCCGTCCATCAGCACGGCCACGTGGCCGGGCGTCAGCCCGTCCGGCAGCACCGGCGGGCGGACGCCGGACGGGTGGGGCTCGGGCGTCGCGTACGGACGCCGCGGCGAGGGCGGGGGCGGGGTCATCGGACGTGGTCTCCTGGAGGTGCTCGGGGGCGTGCGTGCCCGGACCGGTGGGCCGGCGCCGGTGAAACCGGTCAGCCGGTGCTGGTGAAGGTGACGGTGAGATTCTCACTCAACGACTGGGAGCCGCTGACGGACCAGTTGAACGCGGTGGCTCCGTCCGGGTTCTCCACTCCGATCACCGCGTACGCCCCCTGCGCGCCGATGGTGTCCGCGAGGTCCCGGTAGTGGAAGGTGACCGTGCCGTCCGCGCCCAGCGCCGCCTGGAAGGTGACGGGGCCGTCGCCGGCGAAGAACTGCGCGTCGCGCCACTCCACCACGAACCGCCGGCCGCTTCCCTCGCCGACGACACCGGTCCACACCGAACTGCCCTCGTCCAGGAGGAGATCGTCCCAGAAGGGGTAGATCCCGCCGTCGGGCTGGTTCGGGTTGGGCAGTTCCGTCCCGTTCCAGCCGGCCGCCGAGCCGTCGAAGGAGAGCACGCCGTTGACGGAGATGGTCACCTCGTCCGCCGAGGTCCCCCGGAAGGGGAACGCGAAGGGCAGGTCGACCGTGGTCCCGCCCTCGTCCCCGGTGAGGTCGACGCGGGTGTCGACCGGGAGCGGCGGCCCGGTGGTGGCGTCACAGCTCCAGCCGCCCTCCACCCGCTCGGCCAGGGTGAAGTCCGCCCGTTCGTCCCCGTCCACCGTGATGGTGCGCGAGGTCCTGAGGGAGCAACCCCACGCGTCCACCGTGAGGGTGAGCTCGCCGACCGGGACCATGGTCATCCGGTAGGTCCCGTCCGCGCCGGTCACCGTCTCGAGGTGCGGGCCCTGCGGGGAGCTGATCCTCGCCGCCACGACGGGGTTGCCCTGGTGGTCGGTCACCGTGCCCGACACGACGTTGCGGTCGAGATCGAAGTCGACCTCCCGCTCGGGGCCGGCCCCGTCCAGCGTCATCTCCTCGATGACGTAGGCGTACTCCTCGGCCCAGGCCACCACCTGGTGGTCGCCGTACGGGACGGGCAGCGAGTAGGTGCCGTCCGGACCGCTCGACGCGTACAGGGTGGTCTGCCCTCCCTCATGGCTGGAGAGGACCATGACGTCCTCGACCGGCGCGCCGGAGTCGTGGTCGGTGACCCGTCCGTGGATCCTGCCCGGCAGGTGCACGCGGAACGCGGTGCCCGACCGCAGCCACGGCTTGTTGGCGTTCAGCGGGACGGCGTCCTCGCCGGTCGCGTCCTCCATGCCGGCGGTCGCCGAGGCGCCGCGGGCGGCGTCGCTCTCGCCGAGGTCGACGTACTCGAAGCCGACCGCGCCGCTCTCGTGCAGCACCGCCTGGACGGTGATGCGCTCCTGGGTGCCGTAGATCAGGGCGTCGCGCCACTCGACGGCGAACCGCCGGTCGGGCGCGCTGCCCTCGACGCCGGTGCGGATCGAGGCGGAGGCGTCGATCACCAGGTCGTCCCAGAACGGCAGCACGGCCGCGTTCGGCTTGCCGCCGTGCGGCAGGGGCACGTTGATCGGCATGGTGGCGGCCGCGGTGAAGCTCAGGAAGCCGTTGGTGCCGACGTACGCCTGGGAGTAGGTCTCGCCGTAGAAGGGGAAGGCGAACGGCAGGTCGATCCGGCCCGCCTCGTCGTCCCCGGTGAGGGCGATGGCCGAGGTGCCGGCCACCGGGTCGGGGGCGGCTCCGTAACAGGCCTGGCCGAACTTGTCGGTGCGCGGCGGCGCCGCCACGTCGACCGAGGTGTCCGCGTCCCGCATGGTGATCCTGGTGTTCAGCGGCATGGTGCAGCCCGCCGCGGTGCCGCCGATCCGGTAGCTGCCGGCCGGGATCTTCTCGAACCGGAAGCGCCCCTGGCCGTCGCTCTCCACCGGCGAGAGGGGGACGTCGGTCAGCCGCACCTGCGCGCCCACCACGGGCACCCCGGCGGTGTCCACGACCCGTCCGGCGAGGGTGTGCCGGGACATGACGGCCAGCGGCAGGGTCAGTTCGGTGGCGGCGCCGGCGGTCACGGTGAAGTTCCGTGAGGCCTCGTGCAGTCCGAAGGCGCTGGTGGTGACCTGGTAGGACCCGGCCTGGAGCACCAGCCGGGCCACGCCGTCGCTGCTGGTGGTGGTGTACCTGCGGCGGCCCGAGTCGCCGGTCACGGTCACCGGGGCGCCGACGACCCGGCTGCCGTCGTCGGCCTGGGTCACGGTCAGCTCCAGCGTGCCGAGCGGCTCGTCGGGGACGGCCGCCAGCGCGGCGGGGACGTTCAGGCGGCCGGCGCCCCAGACGCCGTCGGTGCCGGCGTCGCCGCCGCACGAGGTGTCGTCCACGTCGGTCGCCGACTCCTGGAGGACCCGCCAGGTGCTCTCGATGTCGCCGAACATCTGCGGCGCGTACGACCACAGCAGCGCGACCGTGCCCGCCACGTGCGGCGCGGCCATCGAGGTGCCCCGGTTGGTCACGTAGCCGCCGCCCTTGGCGGCGGACAGGATCTCGTCACCGGGGGCCGCGATGTCGGGCCGGACCGTGGAGGTGTCCGAACCGCGGCTGGAGAAGTCGGTGATCGCGTGGTCCGCGGCGTAGGCGGCGACGGAGAAGGTGGACGCGTAGTCCGCCGGCGAGCCCATGGTGGAGCAGTCGGGCCCCTCGTTGCCGGCCGAGAACACCGCGAAGATGCCGACCTCGGTCCAGCGCTGGACGATCTCCTCGTAGAAGGGGTCGTGGACGCTGGTTCCCCAGGAGTTGTTGACGATGTTCGGGGCCATCTCCGGGCGCGGGTTCTGCCCGTTGACGTCGGTGGGCGCGATGATCCATTCGCCGGAGGAGAGCAGCGACTCCGAGGTGCAGGAGCCGCCTTCGCAGCCCTTGGCGGCGATCCAGGTCGCCCCGGGGGCCACACCGATCCGGTGCGGGCCGCCGCCGGCCATGGTGCCCATGGTGTGGGTGCCGTGGCCCTGGTTGTCGCACGGCCCGGAGGTCGCCCCGCAGATGCCGGCCGGGTCGAACCAGTTGTAGTCGTGGCTGAAGGTGCCGTCGCCGCGGTTGCCCCGGTAGTTGCCCGCCAGCGCCTCGTGGTCGAGGCGGACGCCGGTGTCGATGTTGGCGACCACCACGCCCTCGCCGCGGGTCCCGGAGTCCGCCCATGCCTGCGGGGCGCCGATGTCGGCGACGCCCCAGGCGGTCTCGTCCTCCTCGGCCCCCGCCTGCCCGGCGTCCTCGACGCCCTCGGCGCCGGTCAGCCGGATGTCGGCCACCTGGCGGACCTCCTCGACCGACGGCAGGGCGGCGATCTTCTCGGCCAGCCGCTCGTCGCCCTGCTCGACGCGCACCGTGTTGATGATCCAGTGCGAGTCGTGCGCGACCTTCTCCTCGGCCAGCAGGCCCACCACGTCGCGCTGGCTCCGTTCGGCGACGCGGACCAGGTCGGCCCGGCCGCGCCCGGTGCGCTTGGCGTGGTCCTCGATGCGGGCGAGGCCCGACAGGTCGGCCTTCTCCTTCATCACGACGTAGAAGTCCGCGGGCCCCTTGGCCAGGCGGTCCTTCAGCGACTCGGCGATCTTGTCCTCGGGCGCGGCGGCGGCCTCGGCCTTCGTGTCCGGCGCCGGGGCGGCGGAGGCGGTGACCGGCGGCAGGGCCAGCGCGGTGACGAGCAGGGCCAGGGCGGCCCGCAGCAGCGGGGCGGGTCTCGCCCGGCCGCGGGGTGGCTTCAACACGGTTTCTCCTAGACGGACTTGCGGCACGACGCCCCGGGCCGGGGCGCGACACGGCACACCGCCGCCGGGCGCGGGTGGCGCGCGGCGGCGGTGCGGGGTGGGTGGATCAGCGGAGCGGGACCGGGCTCATCGTCCGGGGATGTTCTCCACCTGGTCGTTCATGTGGTCCAGGGCCGTGTCGCCGTCGAGGCCGATGGTGTCCCGGTAGCCCGCGGCGGGCCAGCGGACCTGGACGGACTGGGCGAGCGCGCCGCCGCCCTCCTGGGCGAGGTCGGCGCGGGCGACCGCGTCGAAGAAGTGGTCGATGGCCGCGATGTCGGCATCGGACACCACCGGCGGCTCGCCCTCCTGCTCACCGCTCGCCCACATGAACAACGGGTTGAGCTGCATCAGGAGCATGCCGAGCTCGGTGCGCAGCGCCTCGTCCTCGTTGATCAGCGGGTCGAGCCGCGGGCTGTCCTCGTTGTACAGCTCCACGTAGTAGGCGACCGCGGGCTCGGCGGTCGGCAGCACGTCGCGGGCCCGGTACAGGGTCGACCGGATCTCCGCCTCCTTCGGTCCGTCCGCGGCGTAGTCCACCGTGCTCAGGCCGGCGCCCATCACGCAGGAGCAGTTGTCACCGCTGTTCGAGGCGGGGGTGTCGGACTCGACGCCGACCTCGGACCAGGCGACCGCGACGACCTCGCTCTCCCAGGAGCCCTTGCCGTACAGGCGCCAGGCGGCCGCGATGGTGGCGTTGCGGGCGTCGGCGAAGGTGGCCTGCGGGTACAGGAAGTCCGTCAGCGCCGCGTACCAGATCTTCTCGGTCTCGCCCCGGTCCGCGGAGCCCTTGAACGCCTTGTAGAAGGCGTGGTTGGGGATGCCGCTGTTGTGGTGCACGCCGCCGCCGTCGCCGCACTGGGCCTCGTAGTCCCGCATGTGCGCGGGCTGGTCGTGCTTGCCCGGGTCGGCCATGCTGCGGATGGCGCCCATCGGGAGGTCGGCGCCCATCAGCCAGTCGTTGCTGCCCCGGACGTCCCTCTCGACCATCTCGCCGAAGACGTCGGAGAAGCTCTCGTTGAGCGCGCCCGACTGGTCCTGGTAGTCGAGCCCGCCACTGAGATCGGTGACGGCGTGGGTGAGTTCGTGGGCGGTGACGTCGATGGACGTCATGTCGTCACCGAAGATCATCTTCTCGCCGTCCCAGAAGGCGTTCTCGAGCGCCTCGTCGGGATCCTCGCGGTACCGGACACCGCTGACCAGGGTGGCGCCCGCGTTGTCGTAGCTGTCGCGGTTGTGCGAGTCCTTGAAGTACTCGTAGGTGGCGCCGGTGTACTGGTAGGCGTAGTTGACGTCCGCGACCTGGGAGGCGTCGGCGCCTTCCGAGCGGGCCAGCGGGGCCGGCCAGTCGTCGGTGTGCGCGAAGTCGTGGACCATGCGCTTGAGCGCGTGGCGGGTGCGGTCCTCCACGTCCAGCACGCCCCGGCCGGCGAGGGCGTCCACGAAGTAGACCTGGGATATCTGCCGCGCGTCGTCCATCAGCCAGACGTGCCAGACGAGTTCGGGTGCGGCGCCCTCCGTCCGGCCCTCGCGCACGTAGAGGACGGGCTCCTCGACCAGGCGGGCCTCCGGCAGGGCGGCGCGCGCCTGGGCGGTGGCGGCGTCCGCGTCGACGGACGGCTCGGTCGGCGCGTTCTCCAGGCCCGGCTTGAAGGCGTTGGTGACGGACCAGACCTCCTTGCCGGTCGGGTCCAGGTGGACGCCCAGGCGGCCCTGGTAGACCGGGACGCCGTCGACGACCTGCTCGTACCAGTGGTCGAGCTCGGTCACCCCGGGTCCGGCCCTGCGCGCGGAGGAGCCGGCGCGCGTGCGCTCGGCGTCCTTGCGGAGGTAGGGAGTGGGGTCGGTGCGGGAGACCAGGCCGGTCTGCTTGCGCAGCCACGCCTCGGCGTCACCGGGGAAGGCGCTCTCCAGCAGCACGGTGGACGGGGTGCCCGTCCTGGCGTTCCAGGTCGCGGCGGCCTTGCCGCCCTCGGGGCCCTTCAGCCGCCCGAGGGCCCGCTCGGCCGCCGGGTCACGGTGCTGGGCGCCCTTGCCGGGCACGGCGGACGGGTCCTGGGGCGCGGCCGAGGCGGCCGTGGGCATCAGCAGTCCGGCGGTCAGCAGGGTGGACAGCGCGGCCGCGCTCCTGCGCGGCGCTCCCGTCCGGACCGGACGGCCGGAGCGGAGGAGCAGGAGTCCGGCCGACGCGCCCACCGCCGCCCAGGCGGTGGCGAGCGCTCCGGTGGCGACCGGGTCGGCGTGCAGGGAAACCAGTCCGGTGGCGCCGGACGGCACCACGGCGACGGCGGCGGTCACCAGCAGGCCGTAGCCGACGACCGCGGCGGCCGACAGCGCCCAGGTGGCACGGCCCGGGCGGTCGGTGTGGCGGCGCGCAGAGCGGCCCACCAGCAGGCCGGGGAGGACCGGCACGAGGAGGGCCGCGGCCCACAGCGGGTTCGCCGTGGCGGAGCGCAGCAGCGAGAACTCACCGCCGGTCGCGGAGGCCAGGTCCCAGGTGACCGTGGCTCCCGTCACCGCGGCGAAGGCGAGGGCGGGTGTGTCGGTCCTGCCGTCCAGGACGACGGAGGCCAGCAGTCCGGGTGTCCCGGACACGCTGCCGGCCAGGGCGGCCATCAGCACCGCCAGGAGGGCGGCCAGGGCGAATCCGGCCAGCGCGGCGGACGCGGTGCGTCTGCCGAACGCGGGCAGGGATGACGAGCGTGGTGGCACGGGCGGTCCTTCGTCTCGTGGCCCCCCGCGCCCCCGCGCCCCCACTTCACGGCGTGACAGGAACCCCGAACGGCCGCAAGGCCTCGGGGGAAACCGTGGTTACTGACGAGTTGGACTGTACCCAGAGACGATCAAGTCCGCTCATTGATTTGTAAGTTGGGGTGCACATCCGAGCACACTCCCTCCCCGGCGCCTCCGCCCGCGGCCCGAACCGGACGACGGGCGGAGGGGGTTGACGGGCCGGGGCGGGCCGGGGCCCGCCGTCAGACCCCGACCGACTCCTTCCCGCGGCCGCCCGGTCCGGCGTCGCGCGGGTCACCGGCGCCCTCGCGCCCGGGGCCGCCCTGAGCGCCGACGTGACCGCCGCCGTGCCCGTCGCCGTCGAGCAGCGTGCGCTCGTCGAAGGGCAGTTCACCGGCGAGGACGCGCTTGACCCGCTCCTTGTCGACCTCCTTGGTCCAGGTGCCGATCAGCAGGGTGGCCACCGCGTTGCCGGCGAAGTTGGTCAGCGCGCGCGCCTCGCTCATGAAGCGGTCGATGCCGACGATCATGCCGACCCCGTCGACCAGCTCCGGCTTGTGCGACTGGAGCGCGCCGGCCAGCGTCGCCAGGCCCGCGCCGGTGACTCCGGCGGCACCCTTGGAGGCGACCATCATGAAGAGCAGCAGGGTGATCTGCTGGCCGACGGTCATCGGGTCGCCCATCGCCTCGGCGATGAACAGCGAGGCCATGGTCAGGTAGATCATCGTGCCGTCGAGGTTGAAGGAGTAGCCGGTCGGCACGGTGATGCCGACGACCGGGCGGCTGACGCCCAGGTGCTCCATCTTGGCGATCAGCCGCGGCAGGGCCGACTCGGAGGAGGAGGTCGAGAAGATCAGCAGGAACTCGCGGCCCAGGTACTTCAGCAGGCTGAACAGGTTCACCTTGGCGACGATCCGGACCATCGCGCCCAGCACCACCAGCACGAACAGGGCGCAGGTGACGTAGAAGCCGATCATGATGGCGGCCAGCGCCTTGAGGGCGTCGACGCCGGTCTCGCCGACCACCGCGGCGATGGCGCCGAAGGCGCCCACCGGGGCCGCCCACATGATCATGGCGAGGATGCGGAAGACCAGCCGCTGGATGTGCTCGACGCCGCGCAGGATCGGCTCGCCGACGCCGCCCATGGTCTGCAGCGCGAAGCCGGCCAGCAGGGCGACCAGCAGGGTCTGCAGCACGACGCCCTCGGTGAAGGCGGAGACCAGGGTGGTCGGGATGATGCCGAGCAGGAAGTCGGTCATGGTGGTCTCGGTGCCGGCGGCGGCCTGCTCCTGGCCCACGCCCTTGGCGGCCTCGGTCAGTTCCACGCCGCCGCCCGGATGGACGACGTTGCCGACGACCAGGCCGATGGCCAGCGCGACGAACGACATCGTCACGAAGTAGCCGAGGGCCAGTCCGCCCACCTTGCCGACCTTGGCCGCCTTCCGCACCGAGCCGATGCCGAGCACGATGGTGCAGAAGATGATCGGCGAGATCATCATCTTGATCAGCCCGACGAAGGCGGTGCCGATCGGTTTGAGCTCCTTCGCCACGTCGGGCGCGGCCAGGCCGAGAGTGATACCGAGCACCACCGCGACCACGACCGCGAGATAGAGGAAGTGCGTGCGGTCCCGTCGGGGCTTCGCGTCCGGCCCGGCGGGGCCCGATGCGGGCGTGCTGGTCATGGAACGGCCTCCTTGACATCCTTGTCGGCGAAAAAACGTCCGACGATATTTGCATACGGCACGTGGGCAGGGGAGAGCACCCAAGGTGGCGTACCGGAGGTGTCCGTGACCACCCCTTCGGCCAGGACGGTGCAGATGTTCACCGAAAGTAATCACATATGAGCAATCGGTGGCGGCTGGAGTGGGGCAGTACCTACCGTGTGCCGGGTGCACAGATCCCTCGACCGCTCCTTCGACGCCGCCGCCGCGCACCGCATCCGCACCGCACTGGGGCTGGACCCCGGGGAGGTCGCGCACGGCATGCGCACCGCCTTCGGACTCGGCCATGTGACGGCCGAGCTGGTCACCGCCTGGGAGAGGGGCGAACTCCCGCCGGGCCGCGACGAGTTGGCCGGTCTGGCCGGCATGCTCTGGTGCTCCCCCGCCGATCTGGCAGGCCGGCCGCGCACGCTGCGCGAACACCGCCTCGCCCGCGGACTCACCCCCGAGGAGGTGGCCGCGGCGGTCGGACTGGACGTGCTGGCCTATCTGCGCATGGAGCAGGAGAACGTGTGGCGCGGCGGGGACAGGTCCACCCAGCAGCTGCGCGCGTTGTTCCGGCTCGATCAGTCCGACCTGGTCGCGGTTTGCGGACGCAACGCGAAACTCTCACTTCTTCTGCGCGAGACCTTCACGGCGCGGGGCGCCGGCGCGGCCCGCGCAGTGGCCCGCACCGCCTCACTGGACCGCCGGGTCGTCGACGTGGCGCTGCGGCGGCTGCGCGCCGGGCACACCGCCGCGCCGGACCCGGAGGTGTTCGCCTCGCACGCCGTGGACCACTTCTGGGAAGCGGTCCGGGCGAGCGCCTGACGCGGCGGCGGGGCGGGAGCGCGGCCGGGCGGCGCCGACCGCCGCAAGCGGGTTGGCCGCGAGCCGGGGCGCCGCGAGCCGGGTTGCCGCGAACCGGGGCGCCGCGAGCCGGGTCGCCGAAGACCGGTCAGAAGAAGACCGACTCCGCCTCCTCCATGCGGCTCTGCGGCACGTGCTTGAGCTCGGCGGTCGCCTCCGCCAGGGGAACCATCACGATCTCGGTCCCGTGCAGGGCGGTCATCATCCCGGAGACCCCGCGGTGCGCCGCCTCCACGGCGTGCCAGCCGAACCGGGTGGCCAGCACGCGGTCGTAGGCGGTGGGGGTGCCGCCGCGCTGGACGTGGCCGAGGATCACCGGCCGGGCCTCCTTGCCCAGGCGCCGCTCGAGTTCCCGGGCGAGGGCCGTGCCGATGCCCTGGAACCGCTCGTGGCCGTACTGGTCGATCTCGCCCTTGCGGTAGTCCATGGTGCCCTCCGCCGGGTGGGCGCCCTCGGCCACGCAGACCACGGCGAACTTCTTGCCGCGCGCGAACCGCGCCTCGACCATCTCGACCAGTTCGGCGGGGTCGAACGGCCGCTCCGGCAGACAGATGCCGTGCGCGCCGGCGGCCATGCCCGACTCCAGGGCGATCCAGCCCGCGTGGCGTCCCATCACCTCGACCACCATCACCCGCTGGTGGGACTCGGCGGTCGTCTTCAGCCGGTCCATCGCCTCGGTCGCGACCGTCACGGCCGTGTCGAAGCCGAAGGTGCGGTCGGTGGAGGAGATGTCGTTGTCGATGGTCTTCGGCACGCCCACGATCGGCATGCCGGCCTCGGCCAGCATGCTGGCGGCGGTCAGGGTGCCCTCGCCGCCGATGGGGATCAGGACGTCGATGCCGAACCGGTTGGCGGTCTCGCGGACGTCCCGGCACGCCTCCTGGAGACGGGCCCGCGGAAGCCGGGAGGAGCCCAGTATCGTGCCGCCGCGGGCCAGGATGCCGCTGACGGCGTCCAGGTCGAGGGGGCGGTAGCGGCCGTCGAGGAGGCCCTCGTAGCCGTCCTCGAAGCCGATGACCTCGTCACCGTACTGGGAGACGGCGCGGTGCACCACGGAACGGATCACCGCGTTGAGGCCGGGGCAGTCGCCTCCGGCGGTAAGAACTCCGATGCGCATGCCGCTCCCGCGTCTCGCCTGTCCCGTCCGGCCCCATGGTGCCACGCCCCGGGTGCCGACGCGCGCCGTCCGGATCTCCGGGTGACGATCCGTGACGCGCCGGAGGACGGGGCCGCCTACGCCGGCGCCGCACCCGGCGGGGCGGCCGCGCACGTCCGGAGGCACTCCCGCCGCCCGCGCACGCCCTCTCCCCCACGCGGCGTAGCCGGAACACCCCCCGGTACCCCACCCGGGGCGATGTTTGACAGGCTGGCCCAGAGGCACCGGAACCGGAGCAACGGCAACCGGCACAGGAACGGAGATCCCGCGTGACGCGCAGCGTGTACGTGACGGGCATCGACCGCGGCGACGGCCGCCAGGTCGTCGACCTGGGGGTGATGGAGCTCCTCACCCGCCAGGTCGACCGCGTCGGCGTCTTCCGCCCCCTCGTGCACGACTCCCCCGACCGCCTCTTCGAACTCCTGCGCGCCCGCTACCGCCTGAGCCAGGACCCCGCCACCGTGTACGGCATGTCCTACGAGGAGGCCTCCGCCCTCCAGGCCGAGCGCGGCATGGACGAACTCATCACCGCCCTGGTCGCCCGGTTCCACGCCGTCGCCGACGCCTACGAGGTCGTCCTGGTCCTCGGCACCGACTTCACCGCCGAGAACCTCCCCGACGAGCTGGCCCTCAACGCCCGGCTGGCCAACGAGTTCGGCGCCTCGGTGATCGCCGTGGTGGGCGGCCGCGGGCACCCGGCCGAGGCGGTGGCCGCCGAGGTCCGCAACGCCTGCCGCGCCTACCAGGACCTGGGCTGCGACGTCCTCGCCATGATCGCCAACCGGGTGGCCCCGGACGACCGGGACACCGTGGCCGCCCTGCTCGACGAGCGGCTCGACCGGCGCCACGGCCTGCCCGGCTTCGTGCTCCCCGACGAGCCCGCGCTGGCCGCCCCCACGGTGGGGCAGATCGCGCAGACCCTGGACGCGGAGGTGCTGCTCGGCGACGCGGCGGGGCTGGCCCGCGACGCCCTCGGCTTCGTCTTCGGCGGCGCCACCCTGCCCAACCTGCTCAAGGCACTCACCCCCGGCTGCCTGATCATCGCCCCCGGCGACCGCGCCGACCTGGTGATGGGCGCGCTGGCCGCGCACAGCGCCGGGTCGCCGCCCATCGCGGGCGTGCTGCTGACCCTCGGCCTGCGCCCGGACCCCGACCTGATGGCGCTGGCCGCCCGCCTGGCCCCCGGCACCCCCGTCCTGTCCGTGCGGGAGAACAGCTTCCCCACCGCGACGCGGCTGTTCACCCTCGAGGGCCGGCTCAACGCCGCCACGCCGCGCAAGGCGGAGACCGCCCTCGGCCTCTTCGAGCGCCACGTGGACGTCGTCCGCCTGCGGTCCCTCGTCTCCGCGCCCAGCAGCGGCCGCGTCACCCCGATGATGTTCGAGCACGGCCTGATCGAGCGGGCCCGCGCCGACCGGCGCCGGGTGGTGCTGCCGGAGGGCACCGAGGAGCGGGTGCTGCGCGCCGCCGAGGTGCTGCTGCGCCGCGGGGTGTGCGACCTGACCCTGCTGGGACCGTCCGAGCAGATCCGCAGGAAGGCCGCCGACCTGGGCCTGGACATCGCCGACGCCGAACTGATCGACCCGCAGACCTCGGAACTGCGGGAGTCGTTCGCCCACCGCTACGCCGCGCTGCGCGCCCACAAGGGCGTCGGCTTCGACCTGGCCCACGACGTGGTCTCGGACGTCAACTACTTCGGCACCCTCATGGTGCTGGACGGCTTCGCCGACGGCATGGTCTCCGGTTCGGTGCACTCCACCGCCGCGACCATCCGCCCCGCCTTCGAGGTGATCAGGACCCGGCCGGACGCCGGGCTGGTCTCCTCGGTCTTCTTCATGTGCCTCGCCGACCGGGTGCTCGTCTACGGCGACTGCGCGGTCAACCCCGACCCGGACGCCGCCCAGCTCGCCGACATCGCCCTCCGGTCGGCGGAGACCGCCGCCCAGTTCGGCGTGGAGCCGCGCATCGCGATGCTGTCCTACTCGACCGGCGCCTCCGGTTCCGGCGCCGACGTGGAGAAGGTGCGGGAGGCCACCAGGATCCTCCGCGAGCGCCGCCCCGACCTGCCGGTGGAGGGACCGATCCAGTACGACGCCGCCGTGGAGCCCACCGTGGCGGCGACGAAGCTGCCCGGATCCCAGGTGGCCGGCCAGGCCACCGTGCTGATCTTCCCGGACCTCAACACGGGCAACAACACCTACAAGGCGGTCCAGCGCTCGGCCGGCGCCATCGCCGTCGGCCCCGTCCTCCAGGGGCTGCGCAAGCCGGTCAACGACCTGTCACGCGGCGCCCTGGTGCAGGACATCGTCAACACGGTCGCGATCACGGCCGTCCAGGCGCAGCAGCCCACGCCCACCGGAGCGGACCGTCCGCAGAAGGGGAGCCGGTCATGACCGCGACCCGTGTCCTCGTCCTCAACACCGGTTCCTCGTCGGTGAAGTACCAGCTGCTGGACATGGCGGACCGCTCCCGCCTGGCGGTGGGCCTGGTCGAGCGGATCGGCGAGGAGACCGGCCGGATCAAGCACACCCTGGTCAGCGGCCCCCAGGGCCGGGAGCGCACCCGGGAGACCACCGGCCCGGTCCCGGACCACCGGTCCGCGCTGGAGGCCGTCGCCGAGGAACTCGCCCGTGACGGGCTGGGCCTGGACTCGCCGGAACTGGCCGCCGTCGGCCACCGGGTGGTGCACGGCGGGAAGCGCTTCACCGAGCCGGCCCTGATCGACACCGCGGTGGTCAACGAGATCGAGCGGCTCGCCCCGGTGGCCCCGCTGCACAACCCGGCCAACCTGACCGGCATCCGCACCGCGCAGAAGCTGCGCCCCGACCTGCCCCACGTGGCGGTGTTCGACACCGCGTTCCACTCGACCATCCCGGAGGCGGCGGCCCGTTATGCGATCGACGTGGAGACCGCCGACCGCCACCGGGTACGCCGTTACGGCTTCCACGGCACCTCGCACGCCTACGTCTCACGGGCCGCGGCCCAGCTGGTGGGCAAGGACCCGTCCGAGGCGAACGTGATCGTGCTGCACCTGGGCAACGGCGCCTCGGCCTCGGCCGTGCGCGGCGGGCGGTGCGTGGAGACGTCGATGGGCCTGACACCGTTGGAGGGCCTGGTGATGGGCACCCGGTCCGGGGACCTCGATCCGGCGGTGGTCTTCCACCTGATGCGGGTGGGCGGCATGTCGGCCGACGAGATCGACGTCCTGCTGAACAAGAGGTCCGGGCTGGTGGGGCTCTGCGGCGACAACGACATGCGGGAGATCCGCCGCCGGGTCGACGAGGGGGACGAGGCGGCGGAACTCGCCTTCGACGTCTACGTGCACCGGCTGCGCAAGTACATCGGGGCGTACTACGCGGTACTCGGCCGGGTGGACGTGCTCGCCTTCACCGCCGGGGTCGGCGAGAACTCCGCCCCCGTACGGGCCGCCGCCCTGGCCGGGCTGGACGGCCTGGGCCTGGCGGTGGACGAGCGGCTGAACGCTGCCCGCGGCGACGGGCCGCGGCTGATCTCGCCCCGGCACACGTCCGTCGCGGTCGCCGTGGTGCCCACCGACGAGGAACTGGAGATCGCGGCCGAGACGTACGAGCTGGTCACGGGCGTCCGGCAGAGACTGTGAGAGCGGACGGGGCCGTCAAACTACCCCCGGGTATTTATTCCGCTGCGAAACAAACGGATAGGATCCCTTCCATGCGCCGTTCGAAGATCGTCTGTACTCTCGGCCCTGCGGTCGACTCCCATGAGCAACTCGTCGCGCTGATCGAAGCGGGGATGAACGTCGCCCGCTTCAACTTCAGCCATGGCTCCCACGCGGAACACCAGGGCCGCTACGACAGGGTGCGCGCCGCGTCCCAGGAGACGGGCCGCCCGGTGGGCGTGCTCGCCGACCTCCAGGGCCCGAAGATCCGGCTGGAGACCTTCGCCGAAGGTCCCGTCGAGCTGGTGCGGGGCGACGAGTTCACCATCACCACCGAGGACGTGCCGGGCGACAAGTCGATCTGCGGCACCACCTACAAGGGCCTGCCCGGCGACGTCGACCGCGGCGACCAGATCCTGATCAACGACGGCAACGTCGAGCTCAAGGTCCTGGACGTCGAGGGCCCGCGGGTGCGGACCATCGTGATCGAGGGCGGGGTGATCTCCGACCACAAGGGCATCAACCTGCCCGGCGCGGCGGTGAACGTGCCCGCGCTGTCCGAGAAGGACGTCGACGACCTCCGGTTCGCCCTGCGGATGGGCTGCGACCTGGTCGCCCTCTCCTTCGTCCGGGACACCGACGACGTGCGCGACGTCCACAAGGTGATGGACGAGGTGGGCCGCCGGGTCCCGGTCATCGCCAAGGTGGAGAAGCCGCAGGCGGTGGAGAACATGGAGGCCGTGGTGGCGGCCTTCGACGGTGTGATGGTGGCCCGCGGCGACCTCGCCGTGGAGTACCCGCTGGAGAAGGTCCCGATGGTGCAGAAGCGCCTGGTGGAGCTCTGCCGCCGCAACGCCAAGCCGGTGATCGTGGCGACCCAGATGATGGAGTCGATGATCACCAACTCGCGGCCGACCCGCGCCGAGGCATCCGACGTGGCCAACGCGATCCTGGACGGCGCCGACGCGGTGATGCTGTCCGCCGAGTCCTCCGTGGGCGCGTACCCGATCGAGACCGTCCGGACCATGTCCCGGATCGTCCAGGCCGCCGAGGAGGAGCTCCTCTCCAAGGGCCTCCAGCCGCTGGTGCCGGGCAAGAAGCCGCGCACCCAGGGCGGTTCGGTGGCCCGCGCGGCCGCCGAGATCGCCGACTTCCTCGGCGGCAAGGGCCTGGTCGCCTTCACCAAGTCCGGCGACACCGCCCGCCGCCTGTCCCGCTACCGGGCCTCGCAGCCGATCCTCGCCTTCACCACCGAGGAGTCCGCCCGCAACCAGCTCTGCCTGAGCTGGGGTGTCGAGCCGCACGTGGTGCCGTTCGTCAACAGCACCGACGAGATGGTCGAGCTGGTCGACCAGGAACTGACGCGCCTGCGCCGGTTCGAGCCGGGCTCGATCGTGGTGATCACCGCCGGTTCGCCCCCCGGCGTCCCCGGCACCACCAACATGGTCCGGGTGCTCCACCTGGGCGCCGACAGCGCGAGCTGACCCCGGCGGGCCCGCCCCCGGGCGCGACGACGGAGCCCCCACCGCCCTGCGGGCGGTGGGGGCTCCGTCGTGTGCCGGGGAGGCGTCAGTCGGCGTACTGGCGCAGGCCCGGAATGGTCAGGTTGCCGCCGAACTGGCCGGCCTGGACCACCTTCACGTTGGTGAAGTAGATGATCGCGATGTCCAGCGGCGGCGGGTTCTCCGGGGAGAACTCCACCGGGAGCAGACCCAGCAGGTTGCCGGAGATGGACTCGGTGTACATCACCGTGTCGCCGCCGCGGATGGTGGACGTGGTGCCCTTGCCCGCGACCGCGTGATGGGTCTTGCCGTTCTGCTCGTCGTGCACGACCTGGTGCAGGTCGCCGATGTCGGTGCCGCTGGAGACGACGTACTTCAGCACCTCCTTGACGGTGCCGTTGGCCGTCTTCACCTTCACGACGCCCTCGTACCTGGCGCCCTTGAGCAGCAGGGAGCTGGCCCGCAGTTCCCAGGCCCGGTCGGGCAGGGCGACGATGTCCTCGAGGCCGCCCTCCTCGTCGGTGGCGACGGGGCAGTCCTCGGGGTCGACCGCGGGCTTCGCGGTCTCCTCCTCGGCCGGCTCGGCCTCCTCGGCCTCCTTCTCGGCCTCCTTCTTCGCCTCCTCGACGGCCTTGGCGGTCTCCTCGACCGCGTCCTTCGGGGCGTCGGCGGCCGGCTCGGACTCCTTCCCGCTCTCCGTCCCGGCCTCGGCGTCCTCCTCCGGGGCGTCGGCCTCGGCCGGCTCCTCGGCAGGGGCCTCGCCCGCGGGCGTCCCGGCGGCGTCGTCCGTCGTCCCCGGCCCGTCGAGGAGGTCCTTGATGGCGTCGCCGATGCCTTCGAGCAGGTTCGGCTTCTTGGCCTCCTCCTCGGGCGCGGGCTCCTCGGGCGCGGTGTCGCCGGGCGCGGGCTCCTCCGGGGCGGGCTCCTCGGACCCGGGCTCCTCGGGCGCGGGCTCCTCCGTCCCGGGCTCCTCGGGCTCCGGCTCCTCCGGCGCGGGCTTCTCGGGGGTCCCGGGCTCGTCGCCGGGGGTCTCCTCGGCGCCCTTGTCCTCCTCGGGCGTGCCGCCCTTCTCGGCCTCCTCGATCACCTCGACGCAGGCCTGGTACTCCTCGGCCGTGAGGGTGCTCTTGGGAAGGTCGGGCCGGTCGTCGGCCTGGGCGAGCGACGGTGCGAGGCCCATGCCCATGAGGACCGCGGTCGGCATCGCGGCGATGGCCATCGCCCTGCCGCGGGGGATCTGGAGCCGGGCGCGCAACGGCTTCCTGGGCGCCGCGTGCCGCGGCCCTGTTCTCGCGTCCGACTCGTCCACGGCCGGGCCGTGGACCTCCTCGTCAGCCGGCACTGTGCCTCCCGTTCACCTCGTTGGCCGGGTTGGTGCTGGACAGTTCGTTCCACTCGCCGGCGGACCCGCCGTCTCCGCGGCGCGCCTCCGGGAGCCGGGCGACGACGGTGCCGGCCGCGTGCTCGTCGCCCACCGCGGCGCCGGCACCGGCGTCCTTGGTGAGCGGCACGGTCGGGCCGGCGGCCGCCGGCTCACCCGCGAACGCCTCGTCGCCGTCGGCCGGCGCCTGCCGGTCCGGGCCGCCCGGCGCCCAGGCGACCGCCATGGCACCGCCGATGAGGGCGAACAGGAAACCGATGAAGAACCCGCCGAGGTTGGACACCGGGATGGAGACCAGGCCCAGCAGGATGGCGGCCACGCCGCAGAAGATCTGGATGTGACGCTGGAACCACAGGCACAGACCGAGCACGCCGAGCAGCACGCCGATGATCAGCGAACCGGCGCCGGCGGTGGTGGCCATGGTCATGGTCAGGTTGCCGATGTGCAGGTCGGCGTAGGGGAAGTACCCGATGGGCAGACCCGCGAACATGACGAAGAGGCCGGCCCAGAACGGCCGCGTGCCCCGCCACGTGCGGAAGTTCCCCCGGATGACCCGAAGGCGTTCGCTACCGGGCGCGGCAGGAGTCTCGGCGCTCATGGAAAACAGCTCCCTGGAACGGCGTTGCCGTGATGAGTGTGGTGGTGCGTGGGGCTGGGACGAGCGGGGGAGCCGAGGCTCCCTCGCTCGTCAGCGAGTGCTCAGTAGCACTCGTGGACACCCGTCTTCAGCGACATGTTCAGGTTGCTGAGGTTGAAGGTGCCGGCGGTGGTCGCCCACGCGGTCTGCTTCACGCCGGTGAGGACCGCGCCCTCGGCCTGCTGCGAGAAACCGTTGGGGTTGGCGCCCGCGGAGAGCTCCGGACCGCGGCCGCCCTTGCTGGCGGCGCTCTGGCCGGCCGCGACACCGATGTCGATGTTGCTGAACTCGGCCGAGGTGGTCTCGAGGCTCTCGACGTCGATGTACAGGTTCTCGGCCTTGACCGGCGTACCACCGGTGCCCGCTGTCAGCTTGAGGCTGATGTTGCCGAAGACCGGCACGTGCGGCGTCACGACGGACTGGCACATGTTGGTGATGTCGGCCGTCTTGAACGCCGAGACCGCGACCGGGTGGTACGTCTCCTTGCCGTCAAGGGTGACGCCCTTGTCCATGGAGCCGTACTGGTTGAAGCCCTTACCGTCGAGACGGTCGGCCGTCACCTTGAACGACTGGCCGGAGACGCTGAACGACGCGGCGAGCGCGCCCTGCGACAGGCCGACGCCTATCGCGGCGGTGGCGGCGATGCTGGGCACCATGACGACGGCGAACCGCTTCCATCTGGTACCGCCACGCAGCTGGGACTGCATATGTCCTCCTTCTCGGACGTACATCTCCTGGTCCCGGCTGCCACAGATGGCGGCTCGGGCCGGGCAGGGATGGGAGAAGTGCTACGTCCTCGGGAAGGAGAGCGCCTGTTTCTCGTACGACGCGGCATGCGCCCGAATCACCGGCGATCACCCCCGAGCGACAACCACTGGCCGCATGGGACAGGTGGTCCCGTGCGACCTTTTCGGACAGGCTCCGCCACGGGCGAAGACCCCCCTGTCCTCAGGCGCGGCGTCACGGTGACGCCGCCCCTGCCCGGTGGGGACCCTTGATCACATGCGCCCGATTGGTTGTCGGGCGTACGGAATAGGACCGAGCGTCGCCGATCGTTGTGCATTCTTCGCGCCCCCGCAAGGGGTCTCGTTACCCGCTGGTAACGGCGAGGCCACGAAGGATCACCCGCCCCGCACCGGTCCACGACGGAGGGTTGCGTCCCATCACGGGACAAAGGCGGGCAAAGATCCGCGCAGCGGGGCGCATCGCAGCCCAACTCTTACTGCCAGTAACAGCTGGTTCATTTCCCAAGATTTGGCAAAGCGTGGCCGCAACATGCCCCTCGAGGGAACTCCCTTCACACCGGGCCCATGCTTTCCCCGCGAAACTTTCCGCGCGGGAGTTCCGCACAACGGGAAGGGCGGGACGGGGAGCGCCTCCCCGTCCCGCCCTCACACCCTCACGACCGCCGGCGGACCTCCCGGAACCGGGTCCGGGTCCGGACCGGTCCGGACCCGGACCGGACTAGAACAGGGCGCGCGCCAGCGCGCGCCGCGCGGCGACCACCCGCGGGTCGTCACCCCCGACGACCTCGAACATCTCCAGCAGCCGCACCCGCACGGCCTCCCGGTCGTCGCCGGCCGTCCGGCGCACCGCGTCGATGAGCCGGCCGAAGGCGTCCTCGACATGACCGCCCACCAGGTCCAGGTCGGCGGCGGCGATCTGCGCCGCGGAGTCCGCGGGCTTCTCGGCCGCGTCCCGCCGCACCTTCTGGGGATCCAGATCCCGCACCCGCTCCAGCAACTGCGCCTGGGCGAGGCCCAGCTTGGCCTCCTCGTTGCCCGGGTCGTCGGAGAGCACGTTGCGGTAGGCGCGGATCGCGCCGCCCAGGTCCCCGGCGTCCAGCGCCGAGGCCGCCGCCTCCAGCGCGGCGTCGTGCGGGCCCACCGGCATCGCGGCGTCGGCGTCGGCCCCGCCGCCCGGCTCGGCCTCCGGGTCGACGGTCAGACCGGTCAGGCCGAACCGCTGCTCGCCGACCGCGATCAGCTGGTCGAGGGTCTCGCGGATCTGCGCCTCGGGCGCGGCCCCCTGGAAGAGCGGCAGCGCCTGGCCGGCGACCACCGCGAACACCGCCGGGATCCCCTGGATCCCGAACTGCTGCATCAGCATCTGATTGGCGTCGACGTCGACCTTGGCCAGCACGATCCGGCCGTTGTACTCGACGGCCAGCCGCTCCAGCACCGGGCTCAGCTGCTTGCACGGCTGACACCACTCGGCCCAGAAGTCGAGGACGACGGGCACCTCGGTGGACTTCTGAAGGACGTCGCGCTCGAAGGCGGCCTCATCGACGTCGTACACCAGGTCGGCGGGGGAGACGGCTCCTCCCCCGCCCCGGCGGGCGGTCTCGGCGCGCGCCTGCTCCGCCTTCGCCTTGGCCTCCTGGGCCGCCTTCACGGCGGCGAGGTCGACGACTCCGCTCATGGACATGTTCCGTGGCTGCATGCGCCTATCCTCCCCCGTCGGCGCGCTCCGGAGGTAACTGTCGGCGGACCCCGCCCGCCGGGCATCGGCGCCGGGCCCCACCGGTGGCGTCGGGTCCCCACCTGACGCCGGTCGTGGTCGTCGCTCACCGGGCTCGGCCCGGTTTTCGCTACGACCCGTAGCGTAACCATCTCCGGCCTCCACGCCCACCGGCTCCCGAGTGATGTGCCTCACGGCCGTATCGTCGTGTGTCATGCCCCGCCGCACGCCCGACCCCCACCCCGGCCCGTCAGGGACCGGCCGCCCCCGCACCGGCCGCCCCCGCAGCGCCGCGGCCGACACCGCGATCCTGGCCGCCACCCGCGAGGCCCTGGTCGAGCTCGGCTGGTCCCGGCTCACCCTCGGCGACGTGGCGCTGCGGGCCGGCGTCGCCAAGACCACCCTGTACCGCCGCTGGCCCGGCAAGAACGAACTGGTCGTCGACGCGGTGGCCGAGCTCTTCGACGCACTGGAACTGCCCGACCGGGGCAGCCTGGCCGCCGACATCGAGGGGGTGGTGCTGCGGTTCGCGGCCATCCTGGCCCGTCCGGAGGCGCGCAGCGGGCTGATGGCCGTGGTGGCCGAGTCGACGCTCGACGACTCCCTGCGGGAACGCATCCGCACCTCGATCGTGGAGCGCCAGAAGCGGCTGGTCCGCGAGGGCAAGACCCGCGCCCAGGGCCGCGGCGAGCTGCCGCCGGACCCCGACCCGGAGGCGGCCGACCGCTCCTTCGACCTGATCTTCGACGTGGTGGCCGGCAGCGTGGTGCACCGCAGCCTGGTGAGCGCCGAGCCGGTCGACGAGACCTGGGCGCGCGACTTCACCGCCCTGCTGCTCGCCGGCCTCGGCTCCACTCCGGCCCGCTGACCACCCTGCGGGTATCGTCGGCGTCGTGCCGAAGCCGCTCAGCCTTGCCTTCGACCCCATCGCCCGCGCAGACGAACTGTGGAAGCAGCGGTGGGGCGGCGTTCCCTCGATGGCCGCGATCACGTCGATCATGCGCGCCCACCAGATCCTGCTCGCCGAGGTGGACGCCGTCGTCAAGCCGTACGGCCTGACCTTCGCCCGCTACGAGGCGCTGGTGCTGCTCACCTTCTCCCGCAGCGGCGAGCTGCCGATGTCCAAGATCGGTGAGCGGCTGATGGTCCACCCGACCTCGGTGACGAACACGGTGGACCGCCTGGTGCGGTCGGGGCTGGTGGCCAAGCGTCCCAACCCGGACGACGGGCGGGGCACCCTGGCAGGCATCACCGACAAGGGCCGCGAGGTGGTCGACGCGGCCACCCGTGACCTGATGGCGATGGATTTCGGCCTGGGCGCCTACGACGCCGAGGAGTGCGGCGAGATCTTCGCGCTGCTCCGCCCCCTGCGGGTGGCGGCGGGGGACTTCGAGGACTCCTGACGCTCGGCCGGTACCCGCCGGGCCCCTGGCCGGCCCCCTGGCCGGGGGCGGGGGCGGGTCAAGATCGCGCAAAGTCCACGGTTACCCTCTTAGGCATGAAGCGAGCCGTGCTGACCCGTTACCGCGCGATGGCCTACATCACGGGTGTACTGCTGATCCTGCTCTGCGTGGGCATGATCGCCAAGTACCTGCTGGAGATCGACGGCGCCGCCGGCTTCACCCAGGTGGTGAGCATCGCGCACGGCTGGCTGTACGTGATCTACCTGATCTTCGCCTTCGACCTCGGCTCCAAGGCGAAGTGGCCGGTCGCCAAGCAGCTCTGGGTGCTGCTGGCCGGCACGATCCCCACCGCCGCGTTCTTCGTCGAGCGGAAGATCGCCAAGGAGCTGGAGCCCCGGATCACCGACGGCGCCGCACCCTCCGCCGTCAAGGCCTGACCGCACCCTCCGCCGGTCGGGGCCCGACCGCCCCGTCCCCCGTTTTTCCCGAGGCCGCGCCGCACCGGCGCGGCCTTGCGCGTCGACATTTACTAGGACGTCCTAGTAACTTGGAGACATGGACGCTGACGCCATCGAGGAGGGCCGCCGCCGCTGGCAGGCCCGGTACGACTCCGCACGCAAGCGGGACGCCGACTTCACCACGCTCTCCGGCGATCCGGTGGAGCCGGTCTACGGCCCCCGGCCCGGGGACGTGTACGAGGGGTTCGAGCGGATCGGCTGGCCGGGCGAGTACCCCTTCACCCGGGGCCTGTACCCGACCGGCTACCGGGGCCGCACCTGGACCATCCGCCAGTTCGCCGGCTTCGGCAACGCCGAGCAGACCAACGAGCGCTACAAGATGATCCTCGCCAACGGCGGCGGGGGCCTGTCGGTGGCGTTCGACATGCCGACCCTGATGGGCCGCGACTCCGACGACCCCCGCTCGCTGGGCGAGGTCGGGCACTGCGGGGTGGCCATCGACTCCGCCGCCGACATGGAGGTGCTGTTCCGGGACATCCCGCTCGGCGACGTCACCACCTCGATGACGATCAGCGGTCCGGCCGTGCCGGTCTTCTGCATGTACCTGGTGGCCGCCGAGCGCCAGGGCGTCGACCCGTCGGTGCTCAACGGCACGCTGCAGACGGACATCTTCAAGGAGTACATCGCGCAGAAGGAGTGGCTGTTCGAGCCCGAGCCCCATCTGCGGCTGATCGGCGACCTGATGGAGTACTGCGCCGAGCGCATCCCCGCCTACAAGCCGCTCTCGGTCTCCGGCTACCACATCCGCGAGGCCGGATCCACGGCCGCGCAGGAGCTGGCCTACACGCTGGCCGACGGCTTCGGCTACGTGGAGCTCGGGCTCAGCCGGGGCCTGGACGTGGACGTGTTCGCGCCCGGCCTGAGCTTCTTCTTCGACGCGCACGTGGACTTCTTCGAGGAGATCGCCAAGTTCCGCGCCGCCCGCCGTATCTGGGCACGCTGGCTGCGGGACGAGTACGGCGCGAAGACCGAGAAGGCGCAGTGGCTGCGCTTCCACACCCAGACCGCGGGCGTCTCGCTCACCGCGCAGCAGCCGTACAACAACGTGGTCCGCACGGCCGTGGAGGCCCTGGCCGCGGTGCTCGGCGGCACCAACTCGCTGCACACCAACGCCCTCGACGAGACGCTGGCGCTGCCCAGCGAGCAGGCGGCGGAGATCGCGCTGCGCACCCAGCAGGTACTGATGGAGGAGACCGGCGTCGCCAACGTGGCGGACCCGCTGGGCGGCTCCTGGTACGTCGAGCAGCTGACGGACCGCATCGAGGCGGACGCGGAGAAGATCTTCGAGCAGATAAGGGAACGCGGCCTGCGGGCCCACCCGGACGGCGAGCACCCGATCGGCCCGATCACCTCGGGCATCCTGCGCGGCATCGAGGACGGCTGGTTCACCGGGGAGATCGCGGAGGCGGCCTTCCAGTACCAGCGGTCCCTGGAGAAGGGCGACAAGAGGGTCGTGGGCGTCAACACCCACACCGGATCGGTCACCGGCGACCTGGAGATCCTGCGGGTCAGCCACGAGGTGGAGCGTGAGCAGGTGCGCACGCTGACCGGGCGGCGGGCCGCCCGCGACGAGACGGCCGTGCGGGGGGCGCTGGAGGCGATGCTGGCCGCGGCGCGCTCCGGGGCCAACATGATCGAGCCGATGGTCGAGGCGGTCCGCGCCGAGGCCACGCTGGGCGAGATCTGCGACGTCCTCCGCGAGGAGTGGGGCGTCTACACGGAGCCGGCGGGCTTCTGAGGCGGACCCGTCCGGCGCGACGACGTGGGCCCGGACCTCCTCTGACGAGGGGGAGGTCCGGGCCCTTTCGGGTGCGCCGACGAGACTCACCGAGTCAAATCATCGTCGGCTTCCCGTCCTGGGCGCCGCCCGTGAGCGGGGTCCGGCTGGGGGTGGCGGTGGGCGTGGTGGCCGCCACCACCGCGGCGGCGGTCGCCACGGCGGAACCCGGGGCGTCCAGCACGGAGCCGGCGGGCAGCGTTGCACCGGCGGCCGGGGCGGAGCCGGCGCCCACGAACGCCGGCAGCGGCCGGCGTTCCGGCTGTCCGGCCTCGTGGCCGGCCGGCGGCCCGCTCAGCGGGGCGTGCGCCGGAAGGGCCGCGGCCTGCAGCGCGGGAACCGGGTACATGGCGGGCAGTACGGGCTGCAGCGGCTGGACGACGGGCTGCGCCGGCCGCACGTCCACCTGCGGGACGGGCTCCGGCGCGGGCGCCGGGGCCACGGGGGCGGGCGTCTCCTCCTTCGCGGCCACACCGGCCGGGACGGGCTCGGGCGCACCGGCCGGGACGGGCTCGGGGGCCGGCTCCGGCTCGGGGGCGGGCTCCGCGGCCGGCTCCGGCGTGGCGGCCGGCGTGGGGTCGGGGACGGTCCCGGGCTCCGCCACCGGCTCGGACTCGCGGACCGGCGCGGGCCCGGACTTCCGCCCGGCCTTCGGTTCGCGCTCCGGCGCCCCGGCGCCCACCGGGAGCGGCTCGGTTGCCGTGTCCGCGTCCCGCGCGGGCGCCGCCGTGACGTCCGCCGCGATGACCGGTGCGGCGTCCGGTGCGGCGTCCGGCAGCGCGACGGACACCGCGACCGGCACGGCCACCGGGGCCGCGGCCTTGCGGCGGCGGGACTCGGCGGCCACCGTGTACCACCAGATCGCCACCGGCGAGAGCGCGATCACCAGCGCCAGCACCGCCCAGGTCCGCATCGCGGCGTGCGTGTGGCCGAAGGCCTGCGAGGCGACGAGCGAGGCGACGAGCACCACGGCCCAGAACAGGTGGACCCTGAAGGTGAGCAGCCGGTCCGCGCTGCTGTCTCCGCCCTTGGGGGTGACCACGAACCGGCACGGGCGGCGCAGCAGGGCCGCGGTGAAGGACTTCAGGTAGATCGGCGCGGAGATGGCCGACATCGCCATCCCGGCGAGGCCGCCGGACCCCTTTGGCTCGTGCGGCGAGACGTTGTGCCGCCGGTTCCAGAGGTAGAGGCCGATCTGGAGTGCGGCGGCGTCGCTGTAGAGCATCAGCCAGACCGACGTGGAGACCGAGGTGCCCGAGGCACCGAACCACATGAACAGGACGCAGCTGAAGACGCCCAGGAACCAGTTGACCGCGGTCATCGGGTAGTAGCAGACCATCAGCGAGTACTGGAACAGACGCCCGTAGGGCATGGTGAACGGCGCCTTCCAGAACTGCTTGAAGAGCGTCTCGTAGGTGCCGCGGGACCAGCGCATCTGCTGGGTGAAGAAGTCGGTCCACGAGGTCGGGCCCTCACCGACCGCGAGGACGTCGGGGGTGTACACGGAGCGCCAGCGCCGCCGGGTGAGCGGGTTGCGGGTGCGGTGCAGTTCGAAGCCGGTGGCCATGTCCTCGGTGATGGAGTCGTACAGGCCGCCGATCTGCTTGACGGCGGAGATCCGCACGACGTTGTTGGTGCCGACGAACATGGGCGCCCGGTAGCGGTTGCCGGCCCGCTGGATCAGCGCGTGGAAGAGGTACTGCTGCGACTCGGCGGCCTTGGTCACGGGGTTGGTGTAATTGCCGTAGACCTGGGGGCCGACCACGAACGCCACGTCGGGGTCGCGGAAGTAGCCCGTCATCCGTTCCAGGAAGTTGGGGAGCGGGATGTGGTCGGTGTCGACGGAGGCGAAGAAGTCGTACTCGTCGCCGTGGGCGTCGAGCCAGGCGTTGTAGTTACCGTGCTTGGTCTTCGCCTTGTGGTGGCCCGTGGGGCGGTTCCAGCGGTCGACCCCCTTGCGGGAGAAGTGGCGCACGCCCAGCTCCCGGCAGAGGGCCTTGGCCTCGTGGTCGTCGCCCTCGTCGAGGAGCCAGACGTCGACCCGGCCGTCGTGGGTGATGCGGGTCGCGCCCTCGAGGGTGGCGCGGAGCATCGACAGCGGTTCCTTGCCGGGCACGTAGGTGGTGATGAAGGCGACCCGGGTGCCGGGTTCGGGGGTCACCGGCACGGGGTCGCGGGCGACCATCGTGGCGTGGGCGACGGAGAAGACGTTCACGACCATGAAGAACTCGATCAGGCCGATCCCGGTCAGCATGGCGATGTCGAGGACGGCGAGCAGGGTCTGGCTCTCGTCCCGCTCCACCCAGTGGGTGGGCCACACCAGATAGACCAGCAGCAGGCCGGTGAGCAGCGGCGCGAGCGCCATCATGGCGACCGCCCACATGCGGTGGGGCTCACGCGAGAGCAGGGAGGTGTACCGCACCCGGTAGGGCCGGCCGGCGGGTGGCTCGGTGAGCGGCCCCGCCAGTCGGCTATGGGTGTCGTAGTCGTAGCCCTCCGGCAGCACAGCACCCTCCAATGATCGAATCCGCGCTTCGGGGATCGAAGATCGAAGCTCGGGGTTCGCAGATCGAAGATCGGCGATCAGAACCGGACAAGATGCTATCCACACAAAAGTGGATATTCCGGGAGCTGTCGACTTGGGCGCGTCCGGGCGTGGGCGGTCGCGGGAGCGGGTTCCGAGGGTGCGGAGAACGGGCGGCGGCCCGGGAACCGTGGTGTCGGGCGAGGTTCCCGGCGCTTCGGCGTGTCGGTCGGCGTGGCGCGGAAATGCGCTCATTCGGCCGAGCGGGATGACCTCACCGGGCGAGCGACGGAACGGTGGAGGTGGGCGCGGACGGCGCGCCGCGCGACCGGCCCCAGGGCGTCGACCGCGGCGACCAGGTCGGCCAGCCGCTGGAGGGCGTCCAGGGCGCGGCCCGCGCCCTCGCTGTCGGCGCCCTCGTAGAGCTCCAGGCCGACGAAGGAGGCGGCGATCGCGCGGGCCAGGCCCTCCGGGTCGGCGAACTCGCCGAACGGGGTGGAGGACAGCACACGGCGCAGGACCCGCTCGATCTCGGCGATCCACAGGTCCAGCCCGGCGGCGGTGGCCGGGCCCAGGCGGGCGTGGGTCTGGGCGCCGGCCAGCATCTGGCCGATGAGCGCCACGTGCCCGGCCGCGCGCTCGGCGTCGTGGATCTCCCGGCCGATGGCGAGCAGCCCCGACAGGGAGGTCACCTCGGCGAGCCGCCCCCGGTAGCGGGCGACCCGCTCCTCCGCGCCGTGCCGGCAGGCGGCGGCGAGCAGTTCGTCCATCGACCCGAAGTGGTAGAAGACCAAGGCCTGGTTGACGCCGGCCGCGGCCGCCACGCTGCGGGCGGACACCTTGGCGATCCCCTGCCCGGCGAGGGTGCGCAGGGCTCCCTCCAGCAGCCGGGTGCGGGTGTCGGGTGCGGCGGCCGGGCCGGCGGTACCACGGCCGCCCTCGCCGCCGGTGTGGCCGACGGTGCCACGGCCGCCCTCGCGGCCGGCGTCGCGGTCACCGTCGCGGCCGGCGTCGCGGTCGTCGTCCGTGCCGGAGGCGTTCACGCCCGGGCCTCCTCTCGCACCGGCCGCAGCCCGGGGCGGACACCGAGGCGGGCGGCGTCCGTGTAGACGGCGGTGAAGGAGCCGTCGTAGCCGAAGAGCGGCCCGAAGTACCGGTTGACCACGCGGACCCGGATGCGGAAGCGCCCGGTCTCCTCGTCGAACGCCTCCCGCACCTCGGCCTCCCCGCCGACGAGCTCGGGCACCCGGACGTCCACCGGTCCCTCCCGGAAGCGGTGGACGCCGGAGCGGACGACCAGCTCGCCCCGCTCGCCGGCACGGAGGTGCAGGTCGCTGGCGAGGTGCTGGTGGGTGCCGAGGTAGTCCAGGATCCGGTCGCCCCGCGGCGCGAGCACCATCTGCGCGTCGAACCGGCGGGGACCGCCCGGCAGGTGGAAGGTGCGCACGAAGGTGACCGTCTCCCGGCCGTAGGAGTCGGCGTAGGGGACGTTCTCGATGACGAACGGCACGTCGCGCCCCTCCTCCGGCACCAGGATGTTGCGGGTGGCGCCGAGCGCCAGGAACGGCCGGACGAAGCCGCGTCCGTGCCAGACGCGGTCCATCACCCCGGTGCCGGTGCACGCCTCACCGCTGTCCAGTCCGACGGAGAACCGGCGGCGCAGTTCGGGGTGGAGCCGGCCGAAGTCCGCGCCCATCGCCCGGCGGAAGATCGATCCTCGCGTCACGTCCCGGACCCCTCCGCGCAGACGAGGGCGGGGGTTCCCCCCGCCCGGACTCCGTCGAGGGACGGGAGCAGGGGCGCGCGGACCCGCAGGGGCGGGGTGCGCAGGCAGCGACGGGCGGCCGGGGTGCCGGGCAGCGGGGTCTTGATCAGGGCGAGGGTGACGGCGAGCGCGGCCACCAGCGGCAGGGCGAAGACGGCTTCGGGGCCGAGCGGGCCGACGACCTCGGCGATCTGGAGCGGACCGGCCAGGAGCAGGAAGCAGGAGACGGCGATCACCAGCGAGCGCACCGTCATCTCGGCGATCCAGCGCAGCAGGGCCCGCTCCGGGGTGATCCCGTGTTCCAGCCAGAGGCGGAGCCGGTCGAACGACCAGGCGGTGGCCCAGCCCATCAGGGGGCGGAACACCAGCCGGTCGAGCACGGCTCCGGGGCGCCCCCAGCGGGGGCGGTAGTCGTAGCCGGTGAGGAAGCGCACCCCGTCGCCGTCGGGGACGTAGCGCCAGTAGCCGCTGCCCTCGACGAGCGGGGAGAGCGGGTGCGGGCAGTCGAAACGGAGCGCGGAGGTCCGGGTGCCGTCGGGGCGTTCCCGCTCCCCCGCCGAGACGCCGGTGCCGGACACGGTGAGCCCCGGCAGCACCCGGGTGGCGTAGCGGAAGCGGACCGGGGCGTCCTCAGGGCCGGGCAGCGGCCGGATCTCGGTGAAGCGCAGGTCCCACCGCTGGTGGCTGGCCGCGTCCTGGGTACGCAGCCACAGCTCGTCGAGATCCGCCCTTACCTTGGCCTCCACATAGATTCCCACCCTGAACCCCCCGTTCCGGCAGCGCAGTTGAGCGACCGCTCAAACTCCGAGGCTCGAAACGTACACCTGTTTGAGCAGTCGCTCAATACGGCGGACACGGGCAGAGGGAACGACGGCGAGAACCGGCCACGGCGGACCGGCGACGACACGATGACGACACGATGGAGCCCCGGCCCGCATCGGGCCGGGGCTCCACCCGCAGGCGGCGAAGGCGTGTGCGCCGCCGGGTCACTCCGCGGCGAGATACCGCTCCACCGTCTCCACCTTGGAGGTCAGTCCGTCCCGCACCCCGGGACGGATGTCCGCCTTCAGCACCACCGAGACGCGCGGGGCCCGCGCCTCCACGGCGGCGACGGCGCGCTTGACCACGTCCATCACTTGGTCCCAGTCACCCTCGATCGAGGTGAACATCGCGTCGGTGTGGTTCGGCAGACCGGACTCGCGGACCACCCTTACGGCGTCGGCGACGTACTCGCCGACGTCCTCGCCCACGCCGAGCGGGGTCACGGAGAAGGCGACGATCATGCGGCGGCCGTCCCCTTCGCCATCTCCTTGCGCGCCCGGGCCGCGATCACCGCGTCCTCGGTCTCCCGCCGCAGACGGCGCTCGGCGTAGAAGCCTCCGAACGGCAGCACGCCGAGCACGAAGTACAGCGCGCCGGTCATCAGCGACCACTTGGCCCGGTACCAGGCGTCCACCCAGAAGAGGACGTACAGGATCCACAGCACGGCGTGGACCGCGCCCATCACCGGTACGGCGTTGAACTCGGTGGTGCGCTTGAGCACCGAACACACCAGCAGGAGGATGAACGACACGGCCTCGGGCGCCGACACCAGGCGGAGGCGGCGGAGGGCGGCAGCGGTCTGGAGTTCCACGGGTCACCTTCGGTCGGAGGAACGTCACACTTTGTGAAAACACGCACAAGCGCGCCTGGCTCATTGTGGCATCCCCCGGACAGCCCAACGGGCGGGGGTCTCGCGGAGTTCCCTTTCCGTCCCCTAAGGGGATTTTCAGGGCCACACATCCCCGCCGTCCCCTGTCCACCGGGCCCCGTCGGCGGATACGGTCGCAGGGTGGCGATGTTCCGACTTCAGGGAAGCAAGGTGCTCGCCGTCGAGATGACCGGGGACTCCGTGCGGGCCAAGAACGGGTCGATGGTCGCCTACGACGGGGAGATGGCCTTCAAGAAGCTCAGCGGCGGGGGCGAGGGCCTGCGCGGCATGGTCACCCGGCGCCTCACCGGCGAGCAGATGACGCTGATGGAGGTGAAGGGGCGGGGGACCTGCTGGTTCGCCGACCGCGCCTCCGAGATCAACCTGGTCACCCTCCAGGGCGACAAGCTCCACGTGGAGGCGAGCAACCTGCTCGCCACCGACGCCGGTCTGCGCACCGGCACCACCTTCACCGGCCTGCGCGGCGCCTCCCAGGGCAACGGGCTGTTCACCACGACCGTCGAGGGCCACGGGCAGGCCGCCCTGCTCTCCGACGGGCCCGCCGTGGTGCTGCGGGTCTCCCCGCAGTACCCGCTCTCCGTGGACCCGGGCGCGTACGTCGCCCACCAGGGCAACCTGCGACAGACGCTGCAGTCCGGCGTGACCTTCCGGACGTTCCTCGGCGAGGGCGGCGGCGAGGCCTTCCAGATGCGGTTCGAGGGGGACGGCCTGGTGTACGTGCAGCCGAGCGAGCGCAACACGGTGGCGGGGGACGTCTGATGCCTTTCCGCGAGGTCAACGCGAAGATGGTCGAGGCGACCGTCGGCCCCGGGCAGACCATGTACAGCCAGCGCGGCGCGATGCTCGCCTACCGGGGCGAGGTCTCCTTCACCCCGAACGTCCAGGGCGGGCAGGGCGGCCTGATGTCGATGATCGGCCGCCGGGTCGCCGACGAGGCGACCCCGCTGATGACGGTCGAGGGCAGCGGCACGGTGTACTTCGGCCACGGCGGTCACCACGTCCACGTCGTGCGGCTCACCGGCGAGACCCTGTACGTCGAGGCGGACCGGCTGCTCGCCTTCGACGGCACGCTCCGCCAGGGCACGATGTTCATGGGTTCGCAGGGCGGCGTGATGGGCATGGTCCGCGGTCAGGTCACCGGCCAGGGCCTGTTCACCACCACCCTGCAGGGCCAGGGCTCGGTCGCCGTGATGGCCCACGGCGGGGTCTTCGAGCTCCAGGTGACCCCGCAGCGCCCGGTCCACGTCGACCCGCAGGCCTACGTCGCGCACCGCGGCGACCTGCGCAACAAGCTGTCCACGGCGCTCGGCTGGCGGGACATGGTCGGCCGCGGCTCCGGGGAGGCGTTCCAGCTGGAGCTCAGCGGCAGCGGCACGGTGTACGTCCAGGCCTCGGAGGAGAAGCTGTGACCGTCCAGGTCCTCGACCCCGCCACGCTCCCGGCGGACGACAACGTCAACCCGTACACCTTCTGCGTGGAGCTCAAGGGATCCCAGTGGTTCCTGCAGAAGGGCAAGATGATCGCCTACTACGGGCAGATCGAGTTCAACGGCATCGGCCACGGGGCGCTGGACCGCCTGGTGCGCACCAGCTTCCACTCCCCGCTGCACGCGGGCGACTGGGTGGTGGCGCAGGGCTCCGGCAAGATGCTGCTGGCCGACCGGGCCTTCGACGTGAACTCCTTCGACCTGGACGAGGGCAACCTCACCATCCGGGCCGGCAACCTGCTCGCCTACCAGCCCAGCCTGGCGCTCAAGCAGTCGATCGTGCCCGGCTTCCTGACGCTGATCGGCACCGGGAAGTTCGTCGCCGCCTCCAGCGGGCCGGTGGTCTTCATGGAGCCGCCGCTGCGGGTGGACCCGCAGGCGCTGGTCGGCTGGGCGGACTGCCCGTCCCCCTGCCACCACTACGACCACGGGTACGCCCGGGGCGTGATCGGCGGACTGCGGGCGCTGACCGGCATCGGCGGCTCCAGCGGCGAGGAGCACCAGTTCGAGTTCGTCGGGGCCGGCACGGTGCTGCTCCAGTCGAGCGAGGCGCTGATGCCGGAGCAGGCGACGGGAGCGGTGCCGCACGAGCCGGGTGTACCGGGCGGGGGTCCGGGGCACGCGTCCGGGGGGCACGGACCCCTCGGGTCGGGCATGCCGCGGATGCCGGGGCAGCTCGGCGACCTCCAGCGGCGCTTCGGACTGTGAGGTTCGCCCCGGTCGACCCACCCCAGTAGTCCAGATTTCAACATCTTAGGTAGACTTGACCGCATGGAGAGCGAGACGGACACGAGGTGGCTGACGGCCGAGGAGCAGTGCGCTTGGCGCACCCATCTTGAGGTCAACAGGCTGCTGACGCACCAGCTGGAGCGCGACCTCCAGCCGTTCGGCCTGACCATGAACGACTACGAGATCCTGGTGAACCTCTCCGAGGCGGAGGGGCGCCGGCTGCGGATGAGCGACCTGGCGGCGGCGACGCTGCAGTCCAAGAGCCGGCTGTCGCACCAGATCACGCGGATGGAGAACGCGGGGCTGGTACGGCGGGAGAACTGCGAGTCCGACCGGCGTGGGCTGTTCGCGGTCCTGACCGACCAGGGCCTGGAGACGATGCGCAAGGTCGCCCCGCACCACGTCGCCTCGGTCCGCCGCCACTTCCTCGGCCTCCTCTCCCCGGAGTCCCTCCACTCCCTCTCGTCGGCCCTCACCCCCATCGCCGACCACCTCCGCACCCACCGCACCCGGCCGTAGCCGGTCCGCGGCAACCAGTGCCGTCCACCGGGCCCGGGGCACGGCCACCGGGCCGCGGACGCGGAGCGGGACGGCGGCCGTGTGCCGCCCCCTGGACGAACCCCGCCCCCGCCCGCGGGAGCGGGCGGGGGCGGGGCGGGGCGGGGACGACTCCGACGCGGCAGGCGCGGGGTCAGCCCCCGGGGTCAGCCCTGGGTGAGGCCGGCGACCAGTTCGTCGGCGGCGCGGTACGGGTCGAGGTCGCCGGCAACGATCCGCTCGGCGAGCGCACCGAGGCGCCGGTCGCCGTGAAGGTCCCCGATCCGCTCCCGCAACGCGGTGACCGCGATCGTCTCCACCTCCCGCTCCGCCCGGGCGAGCCTGCGCGCCGTCAGCACGCCCCGCTCCTCCATCCACGCCCGGTGCTTCTCCAGGGCCTCGACGACCTCGTCGACCCCCTCGCCCCGGGCGGCGACCGTCTTCACGATCGGCGGCCGCCAGTCCCCCGGCTCACGCGCCTCGCCGAGGCCCAGCATGTGGTTCAGCTCCCGGGCCGTCGCGTCCGCGCCGTCCCGGTCCGCCTTGTTGACGACGTAGACATCGCCGATCTCCAGGATTCCGGCCTTGGCCGCCTGGATCCCGTCGCCCATGCCCGGCGCCAGCAGCACCATGGACGTGTCGGCCTGCGAGGCGATCTCCACCTCGGACTGCCCGACGCCCACCGTCTCGACCAGGACCACGTCGCACCCGGCCGCGTCCAGCACCCGGATCGCCTGCGGCGCCGCCCAGGCCAGGCCGCCCAGGTGCCCCCGGGTGGCCATGGACCGGATGTACACGCCGGGGTCGGAGGCGTGCTCCGACATCCGCACCCGGTCCCCCAGCAGCGCGCCGCCGGAGAACGGGGAGGACGGGTCGACGGCGAGCACGCCGACCCGCTTCCCCTGCTTGCGGTACGCCGTCACCAGCGCCGAGGTGGACGTCGACTTGCCGACGCCCGGTGATCCCGTCAGCCCGACCACGTAGGCGCCGCCGGTCAGCGGCGCCAGCGCGGCCATCACCTCCCGCAGCTGCGGCGACGCCCCTTCCACCAGGGAGATCAGCCGGGCCACGGCCCGCGGCCGGCCCTCCCGCGCCTGGGCGACCAGCGAGGCGACGTCCTGCATCCAACAGCTCCGTTCAGCAGAGGGGAAAGGGGACCAACGGGTCGGGGAGGCGGCTTCCGGCCGGGGTCAGGCCTTGGGCACGCGCAGGATCAGGGCGTCGCCCTGACCACCGCCGCCGCACAGCGCCGCCGCGCCGACGCCGCCGCCGCGCCGCTTGAGCTCCAGCGCCAAGTGCAGCACGAGCCGGGCGCCGGACATGCCGATCGGGTGACCCAGCGCGATCGCGCCGCCGTTGACGTTCACCTTTTCCGAGGAAACCCCGAGGTCCTTCATTGACTGCACGGCGACCGCCGCGAAGGCCTCGTTGATCTCGATCAGGTCGAGGTCGGACACCTGGAGTCCGTCCTTCTTCAGCGCGTGCGCGATGGCGTTGGCCGGCTGCGACTGGAGCGAGTTGTCCGGGCCGGCCACGTTGCCGTGGGCGCCGATCTCGGCGATCCACTCCAGGCCCAGCTCCTCGGCCTTGGCCCTGCTCATCACCACGACGGCGGCGGCGCCGTCGGAGATCTGCGAGGAGGAGCCCGCCGTGATGGTGCCCTCCTTGGAGAAGGCCGGGCGCAGCTTGCCCAGGGACTCCGCGGTGGTCTCCGCGCGGATGCCCTCGTCCTTGCTGAAGACGACCGGCTCGCCCTTGCGCTGCGGGATCTCCACGGGGGTGATCTCGGCCTCGAACACGCCGTTCTTCTGCGCGGCGGCGGCCCGCTGGTGCGACAGGGCGGCGATCTCGTCCTGCTCGGCGCGGCCGATGCCCAGGCGGGTGTTGTGCTTCTCGGTGGACTCGCCCATCGCGATGTTCTCGAAGGCGTCGGTGAGACCGTCGTGGGCCATCGCGTCGAGCATCTGGACCGCGCCGTACTTGAAGCCCTCGCGGGACTTCGGCAGCAGGTGCGGGGCGTTGGTCATCGACTCCTGGCCACCGGCCACGACGATGTCGAACTCGCCGGCCCGGATCAGCTGGTCGGCCAGCGCGACCGCGTCGAGGCCGGACAGGCAGACCTTGTTGATGGTGAGCGCGGGCACGTTCATCGGAATGCCCGCCTTGACGGCGGCCTGGCGCGCAGGGATCTGGCCCGCACCGGCCTGAAGCACCTGCCCCATGATCACGTACTGCACCTGGTCGCCCCCGATACCCGCACGGTCGAGGGCGGCCTTGATGGCGATGCCGCCGAGGTCGGCACCGGAGAAGTTCTTCAGCGAGCCCAGCAGTCGCCCCATGGGCGTGCGTGCGCCCGCGACGATCACTGTGCTGGTCGTTCCAGCCGCGTTGTTCTTGACCGACATGGAATGGCGTCCCTTCCGGCCTTCCGGCCGTGGACTTGACGAGGGTTTCTCCGAATGTACTGAGCGGTCGTCGGGGCGTCATCGGGCCATGGGTGTGATCGCGCGCACGTTGCGTAACCGGCCGGTGCACGCTGCACTGGTCCGCATGCTGACGCGCATCGACCACATCGGAATCGCCTGCTTCGACCTGGACCGGACCGTCGAGTTCTACCGGTCCACCTACGGCTTCGAGGTCTTCCACTCCGAGATCAACGAGGAGCAGGGAGTCCGCGAGGCCATGCTCAAGATCAACGATACGTCGGACGGCGGCGCTTCCTACCTGCAGCTCCTCGAACCCATCCGCGAGGACTCCACCGTCGCCAAGTGGCTCGCCAAGAACGGCGAGGGCGTCCACCACATCGCCTTCGGCACCGCCGACGTCGACGCGGACGCCGCGGACATCAAGGACAAGGGCGTCCGGGTCCTCTACGAGGAGCCGCGACGGGGCTCCATGGGTTCCCGGATCACCTTCCTGCACCCCAAGGACTGCCACGGAGTCCTGACAGAACTGGTCACTTCCGCACCTTCCGAGTCCGCGGACCACTGACCTCCCCCGAAAGGGGCCGGTAGGGTGGGGGCGGTCGTCTCTTCTCCGGGTCTCCTTCGGGTCTCCGTAGGAGTGACGACCGCGGGCCGGGGTCCGGGTATCGGGGGGCGCGCGGGCAGGCAGCAGCCCTTGCCCAGCGAGTCCGACACCATTCCCCGGGGGCCCCGTCCGACCGACTGGACGGAGCTCGTTGACACGCTTGCGACCAGGGGACGGATGGGACCGCGCTGTGCGGGGCTACGAAAGCCAGGAGCGGGAACCGGCGGATGACGTCGACCACCTGACTCGGTTCGAGGCCGAGATGAAGCGGCTGAAGACCGAGCGGGAGAAGGCGATCCAGCACGCCGAGGACCTCGGCTACCAGGTCGAGGTGCTGCGCGCCAAGCTCCACGAGGCGCGCCGCACCCTCATGTTCCGGCCCCCCTTCGAGGGCGGCGACATCGGCTACCACGCCGAACAGCTCCTGCGTAACGCCCAGATGCAGGCCGACCAGCTCCGCCAGGACGCCGAGCGCGAGCTGAGCCAGGTCCGCGCCCAGACCCAGCGGATCCTCCAGGAGCACGCCGAACAGGCCGCCCGCCTCCAGGCCGAGCTGCACTCCGAGGCCGTCACCCGCCGCCAGCAGCTCGACCAGGAGCTGGCCGAACGCCGCGCCACCGTCGAGTCGCACGTCAACGAGAACGTCGCCTGGGCCGAGCAGCTGCGCTCCCGTACGGAGCAGCAGGCCCGCCGGCTCCTCGAGGAGTCCCGCGCCGAGGCCGAGCAGGCCATGGCCGCCGCCCGCGCCGAGGCCGAGCGGCTGGTCACGGAGGCCCGCCAGCGGCTCTCCGGCGAGGCGG
>NZ_BBZI01000006.1:370946-408855 GCF_008974245.1 Streptomyces abyssomicinicus
GACCAGATCCTGCGCCGCGCCCGCGCCGACGCCGAACGCCTGCTGAACGCCGCCTCCGCGCAGGCGCAGGAGGCCACCGAGCACGCCGAGCGGCTGCGCACCACCACCGTCGCCGAGTCCGACACCGCCCGCCGCCAGGCCACCGAGCTGAGCCGCGCCGCCGAACAGCGGATGGCGGAGGCCGAGGAGGCCCTGCGCACCGCGCGCACGGAGGCCGACAAGGTCGTCACGGAGGCCAAGGAGGCCGCCGCCAAGGCCCTCTCCGGCGCCGAGGCCGCGCAGGAGCAGCGCGTCCGCACGGCCAAGGAGCAGGTGGCCCGGCTGGTCAGCGAGGCCACCGAGGAGGCCGAGACCACCAAGGCCGAGGCCGAGCAGATCGTCGCGGCCGCCCGCGCCGAGGCCGAGAAGATCGTCGCCGAGGCCGGTGAGAAGGCCCGCGCCGTCACCGCCGAGGAGAGCGCCACCCAGCTCGCGCAGGCCGCCCGGACCGCCGAGGAGGTCCTCACCAAGGCCTCCGAGGACGCCCGGAAGACAACCAAGGCGGCCGCCGACGAGGCCGAGCGGATCCGGACCGAGGCCGAGACGGAGGCCGACCGGCTGCGCGCCGAGGCGCACGAGATCGCCGAGCAGCTCAAGGGCAGCGCGAAGGACGACACCGAGGAGTACCGGGCCCGCACGGTCGAGCTCCAGGAGGAGGCGCGCCGGCTGCGCGGCGAGGCCGAGCAGCTGCGGTCCGACGCGGTCGCCGAGGGCGAGCGGATCCGGCAGGAGGCCCGCAAGGAGGCCGTCCAGCAGATCGAGGAGGCCGCCAAGTCGGCCGAGGAACTGCTGGCCAAGGCCAAGGCCGACGCCGACGACATGCGGCAGACCGCCACCGCCGACAGCGAGAAGGTCCGCACCGAGGCCCTCACCCGGGCCACCACCCTGCGCCGCCAGGCCGACGAGGCGCTGGAGCGCGCCCGCGCCGAGGCGGACCGGCTCAAGGCGGAGGCCACCGAGCGGGCCGAGGAGGTCCGGTCCGAGGCCGAGGAGGCCGCCCGCGTCCTGCGCGAGGAGGCCGAGGCCGCCGCCCGGGCCCGCAAGGCCGAGGCCGCCGAGGAACTGACCCGCCTGCGCACCGAGGCCGAGGAGCGGCACACGGCCGCCGAGGAGGCGCTGACCGAGGCGCGCGCCGAGGCGGAGCGGCTGCGCCGGGAGACCACCGAGGAGAGCGAGCGGCTGCGCACCGAGGCCGCCGAGCGGATCGCCTCGCTGCGCGCCCAGGCCGAACAGGAGGCGGAGCGGCTGCGCACCGAGGCCGCCTCCGACGCCGCCGCCTCCCGCGCCGAGGGCGAGTCGGTCGCCGTCCGGCTGCGGTCGGAGGCCGCCGCCGAGGCGGAGCGGCTGAAGACCGACGCCCAGGAGACCGCCGACCGGCTCCGCGCGGAGGCCAGGACGGCCGCCGACCGGATCGCCGCCGAGGCCGCCGAGACCCTGGCCGCCGCCCAGGAGGAGGCCGCCCGACGCCGCCGCGAGGCGGAGGAGATGCTGGGCGCCGCCCGCGAGGAGGCGGGCCAGGAGCGCGAGCGGGCCCGCGAGCAGAGCGAGGAGCTGCTCGCCTCGGCCCGCAAGCGGGTCGAGGAGGCGCAGGCCGAGGCGCTGCGCCTGGTCGAGGACGCCGAACGCCGGGCCGGCGAGATGGTGTCGGCGGCCGAGCAGCACGCCCAGCAGGTGCGCGAGTCGGTGGCCGGGCTGCACGAGCAGGCCCAGGAGGAGATCCAGGGCCTGCGCACCGCCGCCGAGGTGGCGGCCGACCGCGCCCGCAAGGAGGCCGAGGAGGAGGCGGACCGGGTCCGCGGCGACGCCTACGCGGAGCGCGAGCGGGCCGCCGAGGACGCCGGCCGGATCCTCGGCACCGCCCGCGAGGAGGCGGAGGCCGCCAGGTCCCTCGCCGACCGGACGGTCACCGAGGCCGCGGCCGAGGCGGAGCGGCTGCGCACCGAGGCCGAGGAGAAGGCCCGCCGGGCCCGCGAGGAGGCCGCGGAGACGACCGCCGAGGCCGAGCGGACGGCGACCCGGACGCGCGCCGAGGCCCGTGAGGACGCCAACCGCATCCGCAGCGACGCCGCCGCGCAGGTCGACACCCTGATCGGCGAGGCCCGCGGCGAGGCGGAGCGGCTGACCGCGGAGACGGTCGCCGAGACCGACCGGCTGCGTGCCGAGACCGTGGCCGAGACCGACCGCCTGCGGTCCGAGACCGCCGCGGAGAGCGAGCGGCTGCGGGCCGAGGCCACGCAGACGGTGGCGACGGCGCGGGAGCGCGCCGAGCGGACCCGCGAGGAGTCCCGGCGGCTGCGCGAGGAGGCCGAGGCGGAGGCCGAGCGGCTCACCGCCGCGGCCCGCGAGGAGGCCGGGCGCACCCTGGACGAGGCGCGTCAGGACGCCAACAAGCGGCGTTCGGAGGCGGCCGAGCAGGTCGACACGCTGATCTCCGAGACGGCCGCCGAGGCCGACAAGCTGCTCGCCGACGCGCAGCAGCAGGCACTGCGGACCACCGCGGACGCGGAGGCGCAGGCCGACACCATGGTCGGCGCCGCCCGCAAGGAGGCGGAGCGGCTGGTCTCCGAGGCGACCGTCGAGGGCAACTCCCTGGTGGAGAAGGCGCGCAAGGACGCCGACGAACTGCTGGCCGGCACCCGCCGGGACGCGACCTCGATCCGTGAGCGGGCCGAGGAGCTGCGCGACCGGATCACGACCGAGGTGGAGGAGCTGCACGAGCGGGCCCGCCACGAGGCCGCCGAGACCATGAAGTCCACCGGTGAGCGCTGCGACGCGCTGATCAAGGCCGCCGAGGAGCAGCTGGCGAAGGCGGAGGCCAAGGCCAAGGACGTTCTGGCGGAGGCCGGTTCGGAGGCCGGCAAGGTGCGCATCGCCGCGGTGAAGAAGGCCGAGGTGCTGCTCAAGGAGGCCGAGCAGAAGAAGGCGTCGCTGGTCGCCGAGGCCGAGAAGATCAGGGCGGAGGCCGTCGCCGAGGCCGAGCGGACCGTCGAGGAGGGCAAGCGGGAACTCGAGGTCCTGGTGCGTCGCCGGGAGGACATCAACGCCGAGATCTCCCGTGTCCAGGACGTACTGGAGGCGTTGGAGTCTTTCGAGGCGCCGAGCCCGGCGAAGGACGCCGGCGTCAAGGCGGGGGCCTCGGCAGGGAACACCCGATCGAGTGGCAAGTCGTCCGACAACTGACCGGAGGGTGAATTTCGGTGTCCTTGGGACGGTCCTGCCGTTGTAACCCGCACCAGGACCGGCGATTTCCTCCCAAAACGGGCGGCATTCTCCCGATGAATCGGGCTTTCCGCTCGATGACACGCCGCCCAGCAGCCTAGGATTCCCCCTATCACCTCACCGGTCTCATTCGACAGGAACCCCATGAGCGACACTTCCCCCTACGGCTTCGAACTGGTCCGGCGTGGGTACGACCGCGCTCAGGTGGACGAACGTATCTCGAAGCTCGTCTCCGACCGCGACAGCGCGCTCGCCCGCATCACCGCGCTGGAGAAGCGCATCGAGGAGCTCCACCTCGAGACGCAGAACGTCCAGGCGCAGCCCGACGAGTCGGAGCCGTCCTACGCCGGCCTCGGCGCCCGCGTCGAGAAGATCCTCCGTCTCGCCGAGGAGGAGGCGAAGGATCTGCGCGAGGAGGCCCGTCGCGCCGCCGAGCAGCACCGGGAGCTCGCCGAGGCCGCCGCCCAGCAGGTGCGCAACGACGCGGAGTCCTACGCGTCGGAGCGCAAGGCCAAGGCGGAGGACGAGGGTCTGCGGATCGTCGAGAAGGCCAAGTCCGACGCGTCCCAGCTGCGCTCCGACGCGCAGAGGGACGCGCAGGCCAAGCGTGAGGAGGCGGACGCCCTCTTCGAGGACACCCGCGCCAAGGCCGCGCAGGCCGCCGCCGACTTCGAGACCAACCTCGCCAAGCGCCGGGAGCAGTCGGAGCGGGACCTCGCCTCGCGTCAGGCCAAGGCGGAGAAGCGTCTCGCCGAGATCGAGCACCGCGCCGAGCAGCTGCGTCTGGAGGCGGAGAAGCTGCGCACCGACGCCGAGCGCCGTGCCCGCCAGACGGTGGAGACCGCGCAGCGCCAGGCCGAGGACATCGTGGCCGACGCGAACGCCAAGGCGGACCGGATCCGTTCGGAATCCGAGCGGGAGCTGGCGGCGCTGACCAACCGCCGCGACTCGATCAACGCCCAGCTCACCAACGTGCGCGAGATGCTGGCGACGCTCACCGGCGCCGCGGTGGCCGCTGCGGGTTCCCCCGCCGACGAGGAGCCGGCCCGCACGGTCCCGGCCCAGCAGACCCGCTGACCCGCCGGCCGGCAGGCCCGCTGACCTGCTGACCCGACGGTCCGTCCGGAAGGCCCGCACCGCCCCCGCGGTGCGGGCCTTCCGCATTCCGGGACGAACGGCGGTGCCGAAGCCCCGGTTCCGGTGGCAACGCACCCCTCGCCCCCCTACCGTGGGGGCCATGATTTCGCTGGAGGGGCTGACCAAGAGGTACGGCGAGAAGGTCGCCGTGAACGACCTGACGTTCGAGGTACGCCCAGGCATCGTGACCGGCTTCCTCGGCCCCAACGGCGCGGGCAAGTCCACCACCATGCGCATGATCCTCGGTCTGGACCACCCCACCTCCGGCGACGTCCGCGTCGAGGGCCGCCACTACGCGCAGCTGCGTGATCCCCTGAAGTCCATCGGCGCCCTGCTCGACGCCACCGCGAACCACGGCGGCCGCAGCGCCTACCACCACCTCCTCTGCCTCGCCCAGAGCAACGGCCTGCCCGAGCGCCGGGTGCACGAGGTCCTGGACATCGTCGGTCTGACCACCGTGGCGAAGAAGAAGGCCAAGGGCTTCTCCATGGGCATGGGCCAGCGCCTCGGCATCGCCGCGGCCCTGCTCGGCGACCCGCGGATCCTGATGTTCGACGAACCGGTCAACGGCCTCGACCCCGAGGGCATCCACTGGATCCGCACCCTGATGCAGCGTCTGGCCGCCGAGGGCCGCACCGTCTTCGTCTCCTCGCACCTGATGAGCGAGATGGCCCTGACCGCCGAGCACCTGATCGTCATCGGCCAGGGCCGGCTCCTGGCGGACATGTCCATGGCGGACTTCATCCGGCAGAACTCCCGCTCCTACGTCCGCGTCCGCACTCCTGACCGGGAACGGTTCCTGGACGTGCTCCGCTCCGCCGGCATCACCGCGATGGAGACCGGTGACGTGCTGGAGCTCGACGGGGTGGCCGCCGAGCAGGTAGGCGAGCTGGCCGCCCGGCACGCTCTGGTGCTGCACGAGCTGAGCCCGCAGCAGGCCTCGCTGGAGGAGGCGTTCATGCGGCTGACCGCGGAGTCCGTCGAGTACCACGCGCACAGCGGCCCGGCGGCCGACGAGCAGGCGTCCTGGGGCGCCGGCTGGAAGAAGGGATGAGCATGGCCGTCGCGCAGGTCGTCCGCTCCGAGTGGACCAAGATCCGGTCGGTGGCCTCCACCGTCTGGACGCTCTCCGTCGCCCTGGTGGTGACGGTCGCCCTCGGGGTGCTGATCTCCTGGCTCACCCGCCGCGAGTTCGGCAACATGCCCGCCCGGGACCGGCTCACCTTCGACCCGACCTTCATCAGCTTCGCCGGGATGAGCCTCGGCCAGCTCGCCATGATCGTCTTCGGGGTACTGGTGGTCTCCAACGAGTACAGCACCGGCATGATCCGCACCTCGCTGGCCGCGGTGCCGCAGCGCGGGGTGTTCTACGGATCCAAGCTGGCCGTGGCGACGGCGCCGGCCTTCGTGGTCGCGCTGGTCACCGCCTTCGCCGCGTTCTTCCTGGGTCAGGCCGTGCTGGGCCCGCACCGGACGTCGCTCGGCGAGGACGGGGTGCTGCGGGCGGTGGTCGGCGGCGCGCTGTACATGACGCTGATCGCCGTCTTCTCGATGGGCGTGGCCGCGATGCTGCGCTCGCCGATGCTCTCGCTCGGCGTACTGATGCCGCTGTTCTTCCTGCTCTCCCCCATCCTCGGCACGGTGGAGGCGACCAAGAAGGTCGGCCAGTACCTGCCCGACCAGGCGGGGGCCCGGGTGATGCAGGTGGTGACGATCGGCGACGACGTCCCCTACGGTCCGTGGGGCGGCCTCGGGATCATGGCGCTGTGGTGCCTGGTGGTCGTCGCCGGCGGCTACCTGTTGCTCAGGCGGCGCGACGCGTAACGGAGCAAAAGCGACGCAGAACGATTTTCCTGCCTCCGCTCTGGAACCACGGCCCCCGCTGATGGTCTCCTAACCCTGTCGGGGAGCACCGCGCCCCCGGCCACCACGACGCGGTGCCGAACGATGGGTGAAGCATGATCGAGGCAGTTGGCCTGACCAAGCGCTACGGCGACAAGACCGCCGTGGACGACCTTTCCTTCCAGGTGCGGCCCGGCATGGTCACCGGCTTCCTCGGGCCCAACGGCTCCGGCAAGTCGACGACCATGAGGATGGTCCTCGGCCTGGACACGCCCACGGCGGGCCATGTGACGGTCAACGGCTACCCCTACCGCCGCCTGCCCAACGCCCCCCGGCACGTCGGCGCGCTGCTGGACGCCAAGGCCGTGCACGGCGGCCGGGACGCCTACCGCCATCTGCTGAGCATCGCCCAGCTCTCCGGCATCCCCGCCCACCGGGTGGACGACGTGCTCCAGCTCGTCGGCCTCTCCGAGGTGGCGGGCCGCCGCACCAAGGGCTTCTCGCTGGGCATGGGCCAGCGCCTGGGCATCGCCGCCGCGCTCCTGGGCGACCCGCAGGTGCTGCTCTTCGACGAGCCGGTCAACGGTCTCGACCCGGAGGGCATCCTCTGGGTGCGCAACCTGATGAAGTCGCTGGCCGCCGAGGGCCGCACCGTCTTCGTCTCCTCGCACCTGATGAGCGAGATGGCCCTGACCGCCGACCACCTGGTCGTCATCGCCCGGGGACGGCTGCTCGCCGACATGAGCGTGCGGGAGTTCATCGCCGCCAACTCGGCGGGCTTCGCCCGGGTCCGGGTGCCGGACACCGACGAGGGGCAGCGCGAGAAGCTCACCGCGGCGCTGACCGCGGCCGGGGCGCAGGTACTGCCCGAGCAGGACGGGGCGGTGCGGGTGACCGGCCTGCCGCTGCCGCGGATCAGCGACGTCGCCCACGAGGCGGGGGTCCGGCTGTGGGAGCTGTCCCCGCACCACGCCTCGCTGGAGGAGGCGTACATGCGCCTGACCCAGGGCATGGTCGACTACCGCTCCACCGCCGACCCGCAGATCGGCATGCGGCCCGAGCCCGCCCCGGGCCGGGAGGACGGATGGGACGACGAGCCCGGCTGGTCCCCGCCGCAGCAGCCCGTCCACGCCTCCGACCGCCCGACCCTCACCGAGGACGCCCGATGACCACCCAGCCGATCCCCAGCCAGGCCCCCCGGACCCCCTCCTACGTCTCACCCATCCCGATCAGCCGGACGCATCTGGGCCATGCGCTCGCCTCGGAGTGGACCAAGATCCGTTCGGTGCGCTCCACCCTGTGGACGCTGGGCGTCTTCCTGGCGCTGGTGGTCCTGCTCGGCTGCATGATGGCCGGGCTGATCGGCGCGGACACCTACCTCAACACCCCGTACACGATGCCCGCCTTCTTCGGCCTGCTGCTCGGCCAGATGTGCCTGGTGTCGCTGGGCGTGCTGGTGGTGTCCTCCGAGTACGGCACCGGGATGATCCGCACCACCTTCACCGCCTCCCCGCAGCGGCACCGCGTGCTGGCGGCGAAGATCCTGGTGTTCTTCGCGGTGGCGTTCGTGACCGCCGCGGTGGCGATCGCCGCGGTCGGCCTCTACGCCCAGATCACGGTGGGCGCGCGGACCAACGCGAACTGGCTGCCGACCGTCTTCACGGGCGCGCTCTACGTGTCGCTGATGGGCGTGCTGGCGCTCGCGGTGGGCTCGATGATGCGGCACTCGGCCGGCGCCATCACCACCATGCTGGGCGTGCTGCTGGTCCCCGCGATCCTGCCCGCGTTCCTGCTCTTCAACGACGGCCTGGCGGACGTCGCGCAGGTGATGAGCGACTACAACGCCATCAACGCCCTGTCGCTGATCTTCGAGGGCGACCGGTCCACCGGCACCGGGGGCGCCCAGATCGCGTTCCTCGCGACGCTGACCGTCCTGGCGTGCGCCGGGGCCTTCGGCGTCCAGGCCAACCGGGACGTGTAGGCACGCCCCGCCCCGGTTCAGTACCGGGGCGCGTTACGGGACCGCTGGGACCTCGTGGACCGGCGGTCCCTGGCGTTCCAGCACGCCTTGTGCCAGTGGCGGCGGTCGTCGACGCCGGAATGGGCGGGCCAGGCCACCACGTGCGGGACGCCGGAGGGGATCATCTGGTCGCAGCCCGGGCAGCGGTAGGTCTTGCCCGCGGCGCTCGACCCGGCGACGTGCCGCACGCTCCAGTCCTCGCCCTGCCAGTTCTCCGAGGACTGCCAGCCGCCGTACCGGCCGCCGCCCTCCTCGTCCTCGAGGGGGCCGCCCCGTCCGTTCCCTCCGGCGGGGCCCTTGGGTCGGTTGCGGCGCGGGGACACGGTTCACCTCACGGGACGGGTGCGGGCTGGGACCTGCACCAGCCTACGCGGCCCCGCGCGGCCCTCGGGGCAGACCGCCGGGAGGCGCGTTGCCCGACCGGACGCCGGCGTCTCTCCTTCGCCTCGGGAACACGGGCGACCCATTCTGCAGACAATCGGCAAATTCCTGGATCCGCCCGTGACTTCGGCACGTGTCAGGCGGTTATGCCGCGTGGGGGAGCTCCGACTCGGGAGCCAGGAAAGCAGGAAGTGTCCATGCACGTCGGAAGTTTCATCGTCGCCGCCCAGTTCCCGGGCCAGGGCCACGGGGAGCCGCTGCACCGCGCGGTCCGCTCCGCGGAGGTCGCCGAGGAGGCCGGGCTCGCCCAGGTGTGGCTGGCCGAGCACCATTTCGTCCCGTACGGCGTCTGCCCCTCGGCCGTGACCCTCGCGGCGACGCTGCTGGGCCGGACCCGGCGGCTGCGGGTGGGCACGGCGGTGAGCGTGCTGCCCACCGCGCACCCGGTGGCCCTGGGCGAGCAGGCCGCGCTGCTGCACATCACCTCCGGCGGGCGCTTCTCGCTGGGGGTGGGCCGCGGCGGCCCCTGGGTGGACCTGGAGGTCTTCGGCGCCGGCCTGGAGGCGTACGAGCGGGGCTTCCCCGACTCGCTCGACCTGCTGCTGCGCTGGCTGCGCGATCCCTCGGTGGCGGGGGACGGCGGTCGCTTCCCGTTCCGTGAGGTACCGGTGGTGCCGCGGCCGAACGAGGCGCTGGAGGGCGGCGCCGCCCCGGAGGTCGTGGTCGCCTGCACCTCCCCGGCGAGCGTCCGGCTGGCCGGCGAGCGCGGACTGCCGATGCTGCTGGGCATGCACGCCGGGGACGAGGAGAAGGCCGCCATGGTGCGGGCCTGGCAGGAGCACGCGCGGGCGGCGGGCCGGCCGGAGGAGGCCGTCCGCTCCGCGGCCCACGTCTCGGCGGGTCTCTGCCAGATCGCCGACCGGCCGGAAGACGCCAGGGAGACGCTGCTGAAGTCCATGCCGGGTTGGCTGAAACAGGGCCTTGCCGCGCATGTGACGGTGGACAACCGGGTGCGCGCGATGCGCGATCCCCACGCCTACACGGAGATGCTCTGCCAATTGCATCCGGTGGGCACGCCCCGCCTCTGCGCCGACCGGCTCGCGGCCACCGCGGAGCGCACCGGCATCCGGCGGTTCGCGCTGCTCACGGAGGGGTCGGGCGATCTCGCGGCCACCGAGGAGAACCTCCGGCGGCTCGGCGGCGAGGTCCTGCCGCGTCTGGTGTGACGACCGGGGCGACGGACGGTACGAAAAGCGTGAAGAAGGGCGTGACGAGGTGCGCCACGACCGGGACCGGTCTGGCGGCCGGCTCCGCGGGCGGGATGCCGGCGGTGAGGGGAGCGGTCCGGCGTCCTGGCGAGTGGGTGGTCGTCCCCGCCGGGACGTCGGACCGTGCCTCATCGGGGTCAGCAGTCCCGCAGTTCCGGCGACTGGTTGAGGAGTTGTGCGCGCACCGAGGTGAAGCGGGCAAGCCTCTCCTCGCTCCCGTCGAGCGGGAACACCGCGACGCGGTGGCAGTTCTGGAACGCGAGGCGCACACCGAAGTGGCGCTGCAGGGCCCCCCGGATCGCGTCGCTGGCGAGCGCGCGCAGGAGCTGACCCCGTGCCTGCTCGTCCGGCGGCGGCGTCTGGTTGTCGGCGAACGGTCCGCCGTCCACCTCGAGCTGGGCCACCAGTGAGCTGATCATCTCCCAGGCGTAGGGCAGGGAGGTCCGGACGCAGTCGACGAAGGCCGCTTCGTCGACCTCGCCTCGCTCGGCCTGTTCGAGCAGGGCCGGTGAGACGTCGAGCGACATGAGTTCTCCTCTCGCACCCCCTCGGCGAAGGGGGTTGCCGGACGGGACGGGACGGCGGGTGCCGGACACGCTGCGTACCCGTGCCACGACCGCCCGTTCACTACGGTAGGCACCTCCAGGTCCCCCGCACCAGGAGACGGCGTACTTGTCCGGATCCGCATCGTCATGCTCCGCACACAATCAGCCAGAACCGCACAGGGAGCTCCCAGGGCGAATCGCGTGGAGCACCGTGGGTCGAGTAGCGTTGCGGACCATGCGTCTTGTCATCGCCCGCTGCTCCGTCGACTACGCGGGGCGCCTCACCGCACATCTGCCGTCCGCTCCCCGCCTGATCCTGGTCAAGGCGGACGGGAGCGTCTCGATCCACGCGGACGACCGCGCCTACAAGCCGCTGAACTGGATGTCGCCGCCGTGCGCCCTCAAGGAGGGCACGGGCGACGACGCCGGCGTCTGGACGGTGATCAACAAGGCGGGCGAGAAGCTGATCATCACGATGGAGGAGATCCTCCACGACTCCTCGCACGAGCTGGGCGTGGACCCGGGTCTGATCAAGGACGGCGTCGAGGCGCACCTGCAGGAGCTGCTCGCCGACCGCATCGACACGCTGGGCGAGGGCTACACGCTGATCCGCCGCGAGTACATGACGGCGATCGGGCCGGTCGACATCCTGTGCCGCGACGGGCAGGGCGGGACCGTGGCCGTGGAGATCAAGCGGCGCGGTGAGATCGACGGCGTCGAGCAGCTGACGCGCTATCTGGAGCTGTTGAACCGGGACCCGTTGCTCGCGCCGGTGCGGGGGGTGTTCGCGGCGCAGGAGATCAAGCCGCAGGCCCGGGTGCTGGCGACGGACCGGGGCATCGCCTGCCAGGTCCTCGACTACGACGCCCTCCGCGGCATCGAGGACGACAAGCTCCGCCTGTTCTGACGCCGGTCTCCGGCCCGCGTCCCCGGCGCGGCCGGCTCCGTACGGACGGCACCGCCCCCCACGGTTCGTGGCCGTGGGGGGCGGTGTGCTGCGCGGGCGGTGTGCTGCGCGGGCGGTGTGCTGCGCGGCCGGTGTGCGTTGCGCGGTCGGTGCCGGGACGTCTCAGGCGAGGGCGGGCGTCTGCGACGGGTCCGGCCCGGGCGGGCTCGTCAGGGACGGTGGGACCTGGACGCCGCCGGCCGTCGTGGTGGTGGTCGTCGTCCCGCCGTCGGCGCCGTCGGTGGCGCCGCCGTCCGCTCCCCCGTCGGTGGCGCCGCCGTCCGTGCTGCCTTCGGTGGTGCCGCCTTCGGTGGTCCCGTCGGTGGTGCCGCCGGTGGTGGTGCCGCCGGTGGTGGGCGTGCCGCCGGTGGTGGTGCCGGTACTGGTGCCCGCGTCGGAGCCGCCCGAGGGGCTGCCCGAGGTGGTCGACCCGCCGGAGCCGCTCGGGCTGCCGGAGCCGCCCGACGGCTTGGTCGGCTTGGTGGTGGCCGGCGGCTTGGTGGTGCTGCCGCCGGTCGGGCCGGACTCCTCGTCCTCGTCGTCCTCGTCCGTCGGGCCGGGGTCCCCGGAGGGGTTCGCCGGGTCGTCGGGGGTGCCGAGCACGCCGTCGGGGCCGGGGTCGGTGGGACGGCTGGTGGCCGTTCCGGTGTCGTCGCCGTCGCCGGTGGCCTCGTCGGCGCCGAGTTCGTCGCCGTAGCCCTGGCTGGCGGTCGGGTTCGGGCCGGTGCCCTCGGTCGGCACGTCCTGGTCGCCGCCCGTCGCGCCCAGTGTCACCACGGTGCCCAGGACCGCCACGAGCAGCGCGCCCGCGCCGGCGGCGACCAGGTTCTTCCGGGCGCCGCCCACCAGGCCGCGGGCCCTGCCCGCCGGTTCGGGGCGGCGGGTGACGGGGGCGTCGCCGACGAAGACCGTGCCGCCGTCCTGCGCGGGGCCGGTCGCGTCCTTCGGGGGGTACTGCTCGGTGTCGCCGGAGCCGAAGGCCTCGAACGCCCCGAAGGCGGTGAGGGCCGCTCCGGCGGACGCCGCGGCGGCGGAGGTCTCCGGGGAGGGCGTCGCGAGGTCCATGCCGGGCAGGTCGCCCGTGCGGTCGGCGACCAGGGCCAGCGCGCGGCGTCCCGCGACCTGCCCCCGCTTGTCGGCGGCGGCCGCCCGCAGCGCCACCGCGGCGTCCAGCTCGGCTCGCGCCCGCTCGTACCGTCCCTGACAGAGTGCCAGCACGCCCAGTTCGTGGTGGAAGTAGCCCTGCTCGGAGACCTCACCGACCAGGCGCGCCGCCTCCGAGCCGGCGCGCAGCGCCCGTTCCCAGGCGGACCAGGCCAGGCCGGCGGCGAAGGCGGGTGCGGCGTTGCGGGCGAGGCGCAGCGCCAGGCCGCCGTCGGCCGGCGGCAGCGCGGCCAGCACGGCCAGGATGGCGTCGGCCTCGGCGCGGACCCGCTCCGGGGTGACGGACTGGTGTCCGGTCCACCAGGCGTAGTGCTCGGCGGCGGTGCGCACGCGCTGCTCCGCGTCGTCCGCGTACCCGGCGGCCTCCAGCTGGGCCGGTACGCCGGCGGCGAGCCGGTGGCGGCCGCCCGCGGGCGAGACCAGGGCGCAGCCGAGGAGTTCGCCCAGCGCGCCGTCGGCGTGGGTGTCGCCGACCAGGGCGGGCAGGTGGGCCGGCTGCGGCAGTTCGCCGCCGAGGGCCACCGCGAACCGCAGGGCGTCGCGGGCGGAGGCGGAGAGCCGGGAGGCGAGCAGCGGGGCGGGGGCGGCGCCCTCCGCCAGCGAGGGCAGCGGGGCGGCCTCCTCGCGGGTGTCGAAGGGGGTGTCGGTGTCGGGGACGGGCACCGCGTCCTGGAAGACGCCGACCTCGTCCACCACGTCGGTGGCGGCGCGCAGGCGGTCACGCTGGCGCAGCAGCGCGCCGGCCTGGACGAACCGCAGCGGCAGGCCCTCGGACTCGAACCAGAGGTCGCCCGCCCAGGTCGTCTCCTCCTCGGTGAGGGAGCGTCCGACGGCGTGGCCGAGCAGCCGGAGGCCGGACGCCCGGGTGAGGCCGGTGAGGGTGACCGTCTCCACCAGCGCCTCGGCGGCGGGTTCGGGGACGTCGGGCGTCGCGGATATCAGGAAGGCGCACTCGGGGGTGGCGTCGAGCAGCCGGACGAGGTCGGCGCCGCCGAAGGCGAGGTCGTCGACGACGACCACGGCGCCGATCCGGCCGAGCAGGTCGTGCAGTTCGTCATCGCCGGGGCGGCGCCGGGGGGCGTCGTAGGCGGCGTGGAGGAGGTCGTGCAGGAGCTCGTCGCAGCTGCGGCCGAGGCCGCTGAGGCGGATGACGCCGTCGGGGGCGAGGTCGGCGCAGTCCTCGGCGACGATGTCGAGCAGGCGGCTGCGGCCGGAGCCGGAGGGGCCGACCAGGCGGGCGGAGCGGCCGCGGGCCAGCAGCCGCACGAGTTCCTCGCGCTCCTCCTGACGCTCCAGCAGCGGCAGCGACGGGAGGCTCGCGGACGTGTCGGCGGCGGGCGCGGCGGCGCGGGCCGCGGCCCGGTCCGCCTCGGCGCGCTGCTCGAGGGTGAGCTTGGCGGGCGGCGCGGGGGTGCGTTCGGGCGGGCAGAGTTCGATCTCGCTGCCGTCGACGGGGTTGACGGTCAGCAGCAGGTCGTCGGTGAACACCTCGGTGGTGCGTGCCACCGAGGGCGCGTGCTGGCCGAAGTCCGGCGTGAGCGGGTCCCGGGGCGCACGCGGGCGCGGCGGACGGCCGCTTCCCCCGTGGCCGCGCTCCTCGGGTCCGCGGCTGTTCGGGTCCATGAGTCCAATGCCCCCAAAGCGTCGTGTGCCGAGCCCTCCCGGCCTTGCCGCACACCGCGCGGTCACCTCTGGTCCGGGCCGCCGCAGGGTATGTCCGATGTCGGGTCGGCGGGCGACCGAACCTTAAACCTCGCTCAGTATCTCCGACCAGCCGGGGTGCGGCTGCGTCCGCGACATCACAGTCTGATGTGGATTGGCGCCGCGCGACAGACCGCCGCGCTGCGGGTGGGACCGGCGTGCGGCCGGGTGGTGCGAGGGGTTCCGGAGGACGGTGGCCCGGGATGCGGAGGTGTCCGGGATCCCTGCGTCACGGGGTCCTAGGGGTCCTAGGGGTCCCCGGGGTCCCGGGCGTCCGCCGCGGTGCCGCGGCAGGGAGACGGCGGAAGGGGGCGGCGGTAAGGCGGCGGGGAGGCGGCGCGGTCAGACCCGCGGCAGGGTCTCCGCGGCGAGGCCGCCCTCGATGGCGAGGATGCGGTGGAGCCGGGTGGCCACCAGCAGCCGCTGCATCTGCGGCGGCACGCCGCGCAGCACCAGCCGGCGTCCGGCGCGGCCGGCCCGACGGTGCACACCCATGATCACGCCCAGTCCGGTGGCGTCCCAGGAGTGGAGTTCCGAGAGGTCCAGGACCAGGTCGCCGACGCCGTCGTCGACGGCGGAGTGCAGGACCGTACGGGCGTCCGCCGCGCTGCGGACGTCGAGGCGGCCCCCGACGACCAGCTCGGCGTGGTCGCCCCTGATGAACATAAGTGCTCCCCGGGAATACGTCTTGTTGCACCGTCTGTGTACGGTGATGCCACTTCTGACGCCACTGACGGACCAGAAGTTGCCGTCTGTAAGCGAACCGATACCGAAATCACCCTCTCGGGTGATCCGAGGGGTGATCCCGGTCCGGCGTGCGGGCGGGCCCGCGGTCGTTGCTGTCGGTCAGTGCTTGTAGAAGCCCTGCCCGCTCTTGCGGCCGATGTCACCGGCGTCCACCATTCGGCGCATCGACTCCGGCGGGGCGAACTTCTCGTCCTGCGACTCCGTGTAGATGTTGGAGGTCGCGTGGAGCAGGATGTCGACGCCCGTCAGGTCGGCGGTGGCCAGCGGGCCCATCGCGTGGCCGAAGCCCAGCTTGCAGGCGATGTCGATGTCCTCGGCGCTGGCGACGCCCGACTCGTGCAGCTTGGCGGCCTCGACGACCAGGGCGGAGATCAGCCGGGTGGTGACGAAGCCCGCCACGTCGCGGTTGACCACGATGCAGGTCTTGCCCACCGACTCGGCGAACTCCCGTGCCTTGGCGAGGGTTTCGTCGCTGGTCTTGTAGCCGCGGACCAGCTCGCAGAGCTGCATCATCGGCACCGGCGAGAAGAAGTGCGTGCCCACGACCCGCTCGGGCCGCCCGGTCACCGCGGCGATCTTGGTGATCGGGATGGCGGAGGTGTTCGACGCGAGCACCGCGTCCTCACGCGCGATCTTGTCCAGGGCGCGGAAGATCTCGTGCTTGACCTCGATCTTCTCGAAGACGGCCTCCACGACCACGTCCGCGTCGCCGACGGCGTCGAGGTCGGTGGTGGTGGTGATCCGGGCCAGCGCGGCCTCGGCGTCGGCGGCGTCGAGCTTGCCCTTGCCCACGAACTTGTCGTACGAGGCCTTGATGCCGTCCAGGCCCCGGGAGAGCGCCTCGTCGGTGACATCGCGCAGGACGACGTCCCAACCCGCCTGCGCGGAGACCTGGGCAATGCCGGAACCCATGAGGCCGGCCCCGATGACGGCGAGCTTTCCTGCCACTGCCACTCCCTGTTCTCGTGTCTACCGCTCGGACATTAGCGCCCGGGGAGACGCTCGTGACCCCTAAGTAATGCGCGTCACGTCTCATTTGACGGACATCACACCGGCGGCGCTCCCCCCGGAGTCGTTCCCTAGGCTGGGGCCCATGGTCAATCTGACGCGCATCTACACCCGTACCGGGGACAAGGGCACCACCAACCTCGGCGACATGAGCCGGGTCCCGAAGACCGATCTCCGCATTTCGGCCTATGCCGACGCCAACGAGGCGAACGCCGTCATCGGCACCGCCGTCGCCCTGGGCGGTCTGGAGGAGGACGTGACCGCGGTCCTCACCCGGGTCCAGAACGATCTCTTCGACGTGGGCGCCGACCTGTCGACGCCGGTCGTGGAGGCCCCCCAGTACCCGCCGCTGCGGGTGGAGCAGTTCTACGTCGACCGGCTGGAGGAGGACTGCGACCGGTTCAACGACCGCCTGGAGAAGCTGCGTTCCTTCATCCTGCCGGGCGGCACGCCCGGCGCGGCGCTGCTCCACCAGGCGTGCACGGTGGTGCGCCGGGCCGAGCGTTCGACCTGGGCGGCCCTGGAGGTCCACGGCGAGACCATGAACCCCCTGACCGCGACCTACCTCAACCGGCTATCGGACCTGCTCTTCATCCTTGCGCGCGTCGCCAACCTGTCCACGGGCGACGTCCTGTGGGTCCCGGGCGGCGAGCGCTGACTCCTCCGGCCCGCCCGTGGCCCGCCCGTCCTCGGACCGCCCGTCCTTGGACCGCTTGGGGAAGAGCAGGTAGCTGAGGGCGATCACCCCGTGGACGAGGACGATCCGCAGCGCGGTCTCCTGGAAGGACCGCAGCGTGGACGTGTCGCCGTCGTCGCCGATGTAGAGGACGCCGCCCTGCAGCAGGGCGGCGGCCACTGCGGCGGCGAGCAGCGTGCGCAGCCAGAGCCGGCCTTCGTGGACGGCGCGGGCCATGCCGTACCGCGGCGGCTTCGGCGGGCGCGGCGCGCCGGCCAGGCGGTGCGCGGCGTGGCCGTCGAGCCAGGTGATCGTGTAGTGCCCGTAGGCCACGGTGAAGCCGATGTAGAGGGCGGCCAGGCCGTGCTGCCAGTCGGGCTCGGCGCCGCCCCGCAGGTCGACCAGGGTCACCACGAACAGCACCACCTCCAGCAGCGGCTCGCACAGCAGCAGGACGGTGCTCAGCCGCCGCCTGCGCAGCAGGTACCGCACCGCGAGCCCCGCGGCGAGCAGCACCCAGAAGCCGACCTCGCAGGCGATGATCAGGGCCAGGATCATGTCGGGTTCCCTCCGTCCTCCGTCGCCTTCCACCCTCCCCCCGGCCCGGCGCGCGCGCATCGGCCACCCCGACGAGATCCGGCTGCATCCTTCGATGTACACGCCGCGCCGACAAGGGTGCGCCGGCCGCATGTGCCGCGGGGGCCGGACGTGTTGGATGGGGTCATGACCGTCGAGACCACCTCCCCGCGGCGCCCTCGCCCGTTCGACGTGGCGACGGCACTGGGCGGGCTGGCGCTGGGCCTGCTGCTGTGGTCGGTGGGCCTGGACCTGTATCCGCAGCGGGACGTGCCCGACTGGTGGGTGCTGGTGCCGCTGGCCGTGATGGCGGGCCTGGAGCCGCTGCGCCGCATCCGGCCGCTGGCGGGCCTGCTCGCCGGCACCGTGGCCCTGGTGGCCGATCAGTTCACCACCGGCAGTGTGGTGACGCTGCTGCTCTTCACGGACCTGATGTACGCGGCCACCGTCTACGGCAGCGCGCGGCTGAGCCGCCGCCTCCCGGTGCAGACGGGCGCGCTGACCCTGGCGTTCATCGGCTGGGGCGTGGCCACCTGGCAGGACGCCTACTCGCTGATGGCGGGCCTGGGGGTGGGCCTGGTCGCGTTCGGCCCGGCCGCCACCGGCGCCCTGGTGCGCCACCACCGCGACGCGGCCCGGGCCGCCCGCAGGGAGGCGGAGCAGACCGCGCGGCTGGCCGAGCTGGACCGCGCCCAGGCCGTCACCGCCGAACGGACGCGGATGGCGCGGGAGTTGCACGACGTGATCGCCGGGCACCTGGCCGCGGTGGCGGTGCACTCCACGGCGGCGCTGTCGCTGGACGACGCGCAGACGTCCCGCCGGGCACTGGGCGTGATCCGGGAGAACAGCGTGGCGGCGCTCACCGAGATGCGCCGCCTGATCGGCCTGCTGCGGGCCGGCGGCGACGACCTGGAGCCGTCCCCCGCACCCACCCTGGAGGGGCTGGAGCCCCTGGCCGAGGGGGTCCGGGCGGCGGGCTTCGCGGTGACCCTGGACCTCGGCCCCGGTCTGGGATCCGGCCCCGACACCGGGTACGGCCGCACCCGCCTGCCCTCGCCGGTGGAGCTGGCCGCCTACCGGATCGTGCAGGAGTCGCTGACCAACGTGCTCAAGCACGGCGCGCCCGGCCCGGTGAGGGTCGGCGTGTCGCTCGACGGCGGCGCGCTGCGGGTGGAGGTCACCAGCGCGCTCGGCACGCCGGACGGGGAAGCGGCCCGCGCGCCGGGGGCGGGAGCCGGGCTGATCGGGATGCGGGAGCGGGCCCTGCTGGTCGGCGGCGGTTTCGACGCCGGGCCGCGGGACGGGCGATGGGTGGTGCGGGCGCAACTTCCCGTGCCGGAAGGGGAAGGGTGAGGTCGTGATCAGGGTGGTGGTCGCCGAGGACCAGTCGGCCGTGCGGGCCGGACTGGTGCTGATCCTGGGCAGCGCCCCGGGCATCGAGGTGGTCGGGGAGGCCGCCGACGGGGAGCGGGCGGTGGAGCTGGCCCGTGAGCTGCGGCCGGACGTCGTCCTCATGGACGTGCGGATGCCGCTGCTCGACGGGGTGGGCGCCACCCGGCGGATCGCCGCCGAGCATCTGGCCGACGTGCTGGTGCTGACCACCTTCGACCTGGACGAGTACGTCTTCGGCACCCTGCGCGCGGGCGCGGCCGGTTTCCTGCTGAAGAGCGCCGAGGCGGCCGAGCTGATCGAGGGGGTGCGGACGGTGGCCCGCGGCGAGGGGCTGATCGCCCCGGCCGTCACCCGGCGGCTGATCGCGGCGTTCGCCGCCGGCGCGCCGGGACGCCTGCCCCGCGAGGGCGGACCGGACGCGGCGGCGCTGGACACCCTGACGCCCCGGGAGCGCGAGGTACTCTCCTGCCTCGGTGAGGGGCTGTCCAACGCGCAGATCGCCACCCGCCTGGAGATGGCGGAGGCCACGGTGAAGACGCACGTCAGCCGCCTGCTCGGCAAGCTCGATCTGCGCAGCCGCGTACAAGCGGCGGTACTCGCGCAGGAGTTGGGGATCTGAGGGCGGCGACCGCCCCGGCGCCGGACCGTGCTTTAAACAAGAAACCTGCATTGGTCCAGACCTATTGACCGGTGGTCCAGACCTTTCTACGCTGACCGCACTTGCACGGCGTCATGGACCCGTCAAGGTACCTGGTAGTCGCAGTCGCAGCACCCCCCTCACCCTCACCCCCGAGGAGGCGCAGATGCGCTTCAGACAACGAGTGACGGCGGCAGTCGCCACGCTCGTCCTTCCCGTCGCCGGACTGGTCGGGCTCGCCACGCCCGCCCAGGCGGCCACCTCGGTCACCGCCACCTACGCCAAGACCCAGGACTGGGGCACCGGCTTCGAAGGCAAGTGGACCGTCAAGAACACCGGCACCACGTCCCTCTCCTCCTGGACCGTCGAGTGGGACTTCCCCTCCGGCACCAAGGTGACCTCGGCCTGGGACGCCACCGTCACCAACTCCGGTGACCACTGGACGGGCAAGAACCTGTCCTGGAACGGCAGCCTCGCCCCGGGCGCCTCCATCTCCTTCGGCTTCAACGGCTCGGGCGCCGGCTCCCCCACCGGCTGCAAGATCAACGGCGGCTCCTGCGACGGCGGGACCCCCGTCCCCGGCGACAGCGCCCCGTCCGCCCCCGGCAAGCCGGCCGCCTCCAACGTCACCGACACGTCGGTCCGGCTCGCCTGGAGCGCCGCCACCGACGACAAGGGCGTCAAGAACTACGACGTGCTCCGCGGCGGTGTGAAGGTCGCCACCGTCACCGGCACCTCGTACACCGACTCGGGCCTGAGCGCCGGCACCGACTACTCCTACGCCGTCCAGGCGCGTGACACCGCCGACCAGACCGGCCCGGTCAGCGACTCCGTCGCGGTCCGCACCACCGGCGGCTCCACCACGCCCACCGACCCGCCGCCCGGCGGCAAGATCAACCTCGGCTACTTCACCGAGTGGGGCATCTACGGCCGGAACTACCACGTCAAGAACCTGGTGACCTCCGGATCGGCCTCGAAGATCACGCACATCAACTACTCGTTCGGCAACGTCAAGAACGGGCAGTGCGTCCTCGACGACTCCTTCGCCGCCACCGACAAGGCGTACACCGCCGACCAGTCCGTCGACGGCGTCGCCGACACCTGGGACCAGCCGCTGCGCGGCAACTTCAACCAGCTGCGCAAGCTGAAGGCGAAGTACCCGCACATCAAGGTCCTGTACTCCTTCGGCGGCTGGACCTACTCCGGCGGCTTCGGCCAGGCCGCGCAGAACGCCGCGGCGTTCGCCAAGTCCTGCAAGGCCGTCGTGGAGGACCCGCGCTGGGCCGATGTCTTCGACGGCATCGACATCGACTGGGAGTACCCGAACGCCTGCGGCCTGACCTGCGACACCTCCGGCCCGGCCGCGTTCAAGAACCTGGCCTCGGCGCTGCGCACCGAGTTCGGCCCGAACTACCTCGTCACCGCGGCGATCACCGCCGACGGCTCGTCCGGCGGCAAGATCGACGCGGCCGACTACGGCGGCGCCGCGCAGTACCTCGACTGGTACAACGTGATGACGTACGACTACTTCGGCGCGTTCGACAAGGACGGCCCGACCGCCCCGCACTCGCCGCTCACCTCGTACTCCGGCATCCCGGCCGCGGGCTTCAACTCCGCGGACGCGATCGCCAAGCTCAAGGCGAAGGGCGTGCCGTCCGCCAAGCTGCTGCTCGGCATCGGCTTCTACGGCCGCGGCTGGACCGGCGTCACCCAGTCCGCCCCCGGCGGCGCTGCGACCGGCGCCGCGCCCGGCACCTACGAGGCGGGCATCGAGGACTACAAGGTCCTCAAGAACTCCTGCCCGGCGACCGGCACCATCGCCGGCACCGCCTACGCCCACTGCGGCACCAACTGGTGGAGCTACGACACCCCGGCGACCATCGCGGGCAAGATGTCCTGGGCCAAGTCCCAGGGCCTCGGTGGCGCCTTCTTCTGGGAGTTCAGCGGTGACACCGCCAACGGCGAGCTCGTGAGCGCCATCGCGAACAACCTGTAGTACCGCACCAGCACCACGAAGCGGGGGCGGCCCCACCGGCCGCCCCCGCTTCTCGCGTTCCTCCGCCGCCCCGTGCACGCCGCCGCGACTGCCCGGGGCTCACGGCTGTGCGGGGCGGTGGGGCGCACCGCGGGTCCCCGCGACCGCGGGTCCTGCGACCGCGGGTCCCGCGCACGGTGGTGCGAACCCCTCGCCACGCACGCACCGCCCTGCGCCCGCCCTCCCCCATCGCCCCCTGGGCGGCCCAGCCGCCCGCAAGGGGGTGGGCAGCGGCAGCGGCAGTCGGGGGAAAGCGGAGGGGGCGGCCGTGGGCCGCCCCCTCCATGTCGGTGTCGCGTCTACGCGACGTTCACCCTCTGCCCGGGCGGGGCGGCCTCCAGCCATGCCAGGAAACCCGTCAGCGCGTCCTCGCTCATCGCCAGCTCCAGCCGCGTGCCCTGGTGGACGCAGGCCAGCACCACCGCGTTCAGCAGCAGCGCCAGCTCCTCCTCACCCTCCGGCATCCGCCGGCCCACCACCTCGATGGCGGAGCGTTCCAGCATCCGGCGCGGCCGGGGCGAATACGAGAACACCCGGTACCAGGCGATGCTGTCACCGCTGTACCGGGCCACCCCGTACGCCCACCCCTTGCCGTCGCCCTCGATGCCCTCGGGCAGCTCGGGGGCCTCCCAGCGGAGGCTGCAGTCGAAGGTGCCCCCCGACCGCTGGATCAGCCGGCGCCGCATCCCGAAGGCGAACAGGCCCACCACCGCGAGCACGACCAGCGTCCCGAACACAGTCAGAGCGAGGATCATCGGCACCGACCTCCTCGTCTCCTAGAACTGGGAACCTGTCAACTGGCAAAGATGAAAACCGGTAACGCAGAAACCGGCGACGCACGAACCGTCTCCGGATTCACCTCAGCCGCGGCCGGTTCCGGAGTATTCCGGAACCGGCCGCGGCTGAGTCACGCACGTGCACAGCGCGCGCAGGGCGCGCCGGGGTCAGCGAGCCGACACCGCCCGCAGGCGGACGTCGGCGCGGCGCTCGGCGGAGGCGTCGGCCTCCGACTTGGCGCGCTCGAGCGCCCGCTCCGCGCGCTGGACGTCGATCTCGTCCGAAAGCTCGGCGATCTCGGCCAGCAGCGACAGCTTGTTGTCCGCGAAGGAGATGAAACCGCCGTGGACCGCTGCCACGACCGTCTCACCACCGCTGGTACGGATGGTCACGGGGCCCGACTCCAGCACACCGAGCAGCGGCTGGTGACCGGGCATGACGCCGATGTCGCCGGAGGTGGTGCGCGCGACGACCAGGGTGGCCGCACCGGACCAGACCTGGCGGTCGGCAGCGACCATCTCGACGTGCAGCTCAGCAGCCAAGGTTGGCTCCTCGGGTCACCACCCGGCGGTATGCCGGGTGTTGGGTCAAAGTCTAGACCCGTCCGAAGACGGGGGTCCCGGGAACGGGTCCCGGGGTGGAGCGGGGGCGGGAGACCGGAGCGAGAGGGCCGGCCCGAAGACGGGCCCTCTCACCTCGTCCGGCTCCGCCGAACCTCAGGAGGTTCAGGAAACGCCCAGCTCCCGGGCGTTGGCCTTGAGGTCCTCGAGGCCACCGCACATGAAGAACGCCTGCTCCGGGAAGTGGTCGAACTCACCGTCGCAGATCGCGTTGAAGGCGGAGATCGACTCGTCCAGCGGCACGTCCGAACCGTCCACGCCGGTGAACTGCTTGGCGACGTGGGTGTTCTGGGACAGGAAGCGCTCCACGCGACGGGCACGGTGGACGACGAGCTTGTCCTCCTCGCCGAGCTCGTCGATACCGAGGATCGCGATGATGTCCTGGAGGTCCTTGTACTTCTGCAGGATCCCCTTGACGCGCATGGCGGTGTTGTAGTGGTCCGCCGCGATGTAGCGCGGGTCCAGGATCCGGGACGTGGAGTCCAGCGGGTCCACGGCCGGGTAGATGCCCTTCTCGGAGATCGGACGGGAGAGAACCGTCGTCGCGTCGAGGTGGGCGAAGGTGGTGGCCGGGGCCGGGTCGGTCAGGTCGTCCGCGGGGACGTAGATCGCCTGCATCGAGGTGATCGAGTGACCACGGGTCGAGGTGATGCGCTCTTGGAGGAGACCCATCTCGTCGGCCAGGTTCGGCTGGTAGCCCACCGCGGAGGGCATACGGCCGAGCAGGGTCGACACCTCGGAACCGGCCTGGGTGAAGCGGAAGATGTTGTCGATGAAGAACAGCACGTCCTGCTTCTGCACATCGCGGAAGTACTCCGCCATGGTCAGACCGGCCAGGGCCACGCGCAGACGGGTGCCCGGGGGCTCGTCCATCTGACCGAAGACCAGCGCGGTCTTGTCGATGACGCCGGAGTCCGACATCTCCTCGATCAGGTCGTTGCCCTCACGGGTGCGCTCACCGACACCGGCGAACACGGAGACACCGTCGTGGTTGTTGGCGACGCGGTAGATCATCTCCTGGATGAGCACCGTCTTGCCGACGCCGGCGCCGCCGAACAGACCGATCTTGCCGCCCTTGACGTACGGGGTCAGCAGGTCGATGACCTTGACGCCGGTCTCGAACATCTCGGTCTTCGACTCGAGCTCGTCGAAGTTCGGCGCCTGGCGGTGGATGGACCAGCGCTCGCCGTCGTAGGACTCCTCGGAGTTCAGCACCTCACCGAGGGTGTTGAACACCTTGCCCTTGGTGAAGTCGCCGACCGGGACGGTGATGCCCGTGCCCGTGTCGGCCACCGCGGCCTGGCGGACCAGACCGTCGGTGGGCTGCATGGAGATGGCGCGGACCAGGCCGTCGCCCAGGTGCTGGGCGACCTCGAGGGTCAGCGTCTTCTTCTCGCCGGCGTTGGCCGGGTCGGCCACCTCGACGTGAAGGGCGTTGTAGATCTCCGGCATCGCGTCGACGGGGAACTCCACGTCGACGACCGGGCCGATGACCCGCGCGACGCGGCCGGTGGCCACGCCCGCGCCAGCGGTCGGCTCAACAGTGGTGGTCATTAGTTGTCACTCCCCGCGGTCGCGTCGGCCAGGGCGCCTGCGCCACCGACGATCTCGCTGATTTCCTGGGTGATTTCGGCCTGGCGGGCCGCGTTGGCAAGCCGGGAGAGCGTCTCGATGAGCTCTCCGGCGTTGTCGGTGGCCGACTTCATCGCGCGCCGCGTGGCGGCGTGCTTCGAAGCGGCCGACTGCAGCAGCGCGTTGTAGATACGGCTCTCGACGTACCGCGGCAGCAGGGCGTCGAGGACGTCCTCCGCGGACGGCTCGAAGTCGTACAGCGGGAGGATCTCGTCCTTGGAGGGCGACTCCTCCGCCACTTCATCGAGCTTGAGCGGAAGCAGCTGCGCCTGGATGGCGGTCTGCGTCATCATCGAGACGAACTCGGTGTAGACGATGTGGAGTTCGTCCACACCACCCTCGGCCGTGTCCTTCTCGATCGCCTCGATCAGCGGTGCCGCGACCTGCTTGGCGTCCGCGTACGTCGGCTCGTCGGTGAAGCCCGTCCACTGCCCCGAGATCGTGCGCTCGCGGAAGTTGTAGTGGGCGACGCCGCGCCGGCCGACGATGAACGTGTCGACCTGCTTGCCGTCGGCCTCGAGCTTCGCCGTCAGCTGCTCCGCCGCCTTGATGGCGTTGGAGTTGAACGCGCCGGCCAGACCGCGGTCGCTCGACAGGAGCAGGACCGCGGCACGGGTCGGGTTGTCCGCCTCCGTGGTCAGCGGGTGGCGCGTGTTCGAACCGGTGCCCACCGCCGTGACCGCGCGGGTGAGCTCGGTCGCGTACGGCGTGGAGGCCGCCACCTTGCGCTGCGCCTTGACGACACGCGAGGCGGCGATCATCTCCATCGCCTTGGTGATCTTCTTGGTCGCGGTGACGGATCGGATGCGACGCTTGTAGACCCGGAGCTGAGCTCCCATGAGTCAGGTCCCTTCCTTACGTCACTTGGAGACGGAAACCGGAGCGTCCTCGCCGAGCAGCTTGCCGTCCGACGTCGTGAACGTCTTCTTGAACGCGGCGATGGCGTCGGCGACGGCCGTCAGCGTGTCGTCCGACATCTTGCCGCCCTCGCGGATCGACAGGAGCAGGCCCGCCTCGGTCTGACGCAGGTGGGCCAGCAGCTCCGACTCGAAGCGGCGGATGTCCACGACCGGGACGTCGTCCATCTTGCCGGTGGTGCCGGCCCAGACGGAGACGACCTGCTCCTCGGTGGCCATCGGCTGGTACTGAGCCTGCTTGAGCAGCTCGACCATGCGCTGACCGCGCTCCAGCTGCGCCTTCGACGCGGCGTCCAGGTCGGAACCGAAGGCGGCGAACGCCTCCAGCTCACGGAACTGGGCCAGGTCCACGCGCAGACGGCCGGAGACCTGCTTCATCGCCTTGTGCTGCGCGGAACCACCGACTCGGGAGACGGAGATACCGACGTTCAGCGCGGGGCGCTGACCGGCGTTGAACAGGTCCGACTCCAGGAAGCACTGGCCGTCGGTGATGGAGATGACGTTGGTCGGGATGAACGCCGAGACGTCGTTGGCCTTGGTCTCGACGATCGGCAGACCGGTCATCGAACCGGCGCCCATGTCGTCGGAGAGCTTGGCGCAGCGCTCCAGCAGACGCGAGTGCAGGTAGAAGACGTCACCCGGGTAGGCCTCGCGGCCCGGCGGACGACGCAGCAGCAGCGACACGGCGCGGTAGGCGTCGGCCTGCTTCGACAGGTCGTCGAAGATGATCAGGACGTGCTTGCCCTGGTACATCCAGTGCTGGCCGATGGCCGAGCCGGTGTACGGCGCCAGGTACTTGAAGCCGGCCGGGTCGGACGCCGGGGCGGCGACGATGGTCGTGTACTCCAGAGCGCCGTTCTCCTCCAGCGCGCGGCGGACCGACGCGATGGTGGAGCCCTTCTGGCCGATGGCGACGTAGATGCAGCGGACCTGCTTCGACGGGTCGCCCGTCTTCCAGTTGGCCTTCTGGTTGATGATGGTGTCGACGGCCAGGGCGGTCTTGCCGGTCTGGCGGTCACCGATGACCAGCTGACGCTGGCCACGGCCGACGGGGGTCATCGCGTCGACGGCCTTGTAGCCGGTCTCCATCGGCTCGTGCACCGACTTGCGCTGCATGACCGTGGGGGCCTGCAGCTCGAGGGCGCGGCGGCCCTCGGTCGCGATCTCGCCGAGCCCGTCGATGGGGTTGCCGAGGGGGTCGACCACGCGGCCGAGGTAGCCCTCGCCCACGGCGACCGACAGGACCTCTCCGGTGCGGTGCACCGGCTGGCCCTCCTCGATGCCGCTGAACTCGCCGAGGACGATGGCACCGATCTCGCGCTCCTCGAGGTTGAGGGCGAGGCCGAGGGTGCCGTCCTCGAACTTCAGCAGTTCGTTGGCCATGGCCGAGGGAAGACCCTCGACCTTCGCGATGCCGTCGCCGGCAAGGGTGACCGTACCGACCTCCTCGCGCGAGGCCGCGTCCGGCTTGTACGACTGGACAAAGTTCTCCAGCGCGTCCCGGATCTCCTCCGGCCGGATCGTGAGCTCCGCCATCTGGGTTCCCTGCTCTCCTTGTTGGGCCCGAAGTTTCTTGGGGGAATCTGGGGGGCTCCCCCAGAAACTTTGCATCCTCTGCACGGCCCAACCAGGGCCGTAAAAACGTACTTCTGCTGTGTGGCTCGGTCAGCCGGCGAGGCGCCGGTTGGCGTCCTCGAGGCGGTCCACGACGGAGCCGTTGATGACCTCGTCGCCGACCTGCACCCGGATCCCGCCGAGGACCGCGGGGTCCACGTCGAGGTTGAGGTGCATGGCGCGGCCGTAGAGCTTCACCAGGGCGGCGCTCAGGCGCTGCTTCTGGGTGTCGCTCAGCGGCACCGCGGAGGTGACCACGGCGACCATCCGGTTGCGACGGCCGGCGGCGAGCTTGGCGAGGGACTCGAGTCCCGTCTCCAGGCTACGTCCACGCGGCGCGGACACCAGACGGACCACCAGGCGCTCGGTGACGGCGTTCGCCCGGCCGCCGAGCAGGCTGCGCAGCAGACCGCTCTTGGCCTCGGCGCTCGCGGACCGGTCGGTCAGCGCGGCGCGCAGGGCGCCGTTCGAGGCGACGATCCGGCCGAACCGGAACAGCTCGTCCTCGACGTCGTCCAGGGCACCGGCCTTCTGCGCGGCCGTGAGGTCGGCGAGGTTCGCCAGTTCCTCCACCGCGTCCACCAGGTGGCGCGGGGCGGACCAGCGGGACCGGACCATGCCCGACACCAGGTCGGTGGCCGGACCGCCGATCTGGCTGCCCAGCAGGCGCTGGACCAGGTCGGCCTTGGCCTCTCCGGACTGCGCCGGGTCGGTGAGGACCCGACGCAGCGACACCTCGCGGTCGAGCAGCGCGGTGACGGCGGCCAGCTCGTCGGCGAGCTGCGCCGCGTCGACGGACGTGGAGTCCGTCAGCGCGTCGAGTCGCTCACGGGCGGCTGCCAGGGCCTCGCGGCTCGCTCCGTTCATCGCGCGGCCTCGGCCTTCTCCTCGAGCTCGCCGAGGAAGCGGTCGATGACGCGGCTCTGACGGGCGTGGTCCTCGAGGGACTCCCCGACGAGCTTGCCGGCCAGGTCGGTGGCGAGCTTGCCGACGTCCTGGCGCAGCGCGGTCGCGGCGGCCTTGCGGTCGGCCTCGATCTGCGCGTGGCCGGCGGCGATGATGTCCTCGCGCTGACGCTGGCCCTCCGCACGCATCTCGGCGATGAGCGCGGCACCCTGCTCCTGCGCTTCCGAGCGCAGGCGCGCGGCCTCGTGGCGGGCCTCGGCGAGCTGAGCCTTGTACTGCTCGAGCACGCTCTGGGCCTCGGTCTGGGCGGCCTCGGCCTTCTCGATACCGCCCTCGATGGCCTCGCGGCGCTCGTCCAGAACCTTGTTGATGTTCGGGAGGAGCTTCCAGGCGAAGACGCCGAAGACGATGACGAAGGCGATCAGGCCGATGACGAGCTCGGGGATCGGCGGGACGAGGGGGTTCTGGACCTCCTCAGCCGCGATCGTGAGCAGCTGGCTCATGTCAATGCCTTTCGTCTAGTCGGCTGGTGGGGATCGCTAGATCACTGGCCGTAGACGAACGGCATGACCAGACCGATGAGGGCGAGCGCCTCACAGAAGGCGAAGCCGAGGATCTGGTTGGCACGGATCAGGCCGGCGGCCTCGGGCTGGCGGGCCAGCGCCTGGGTGCCGTTACCGAAGATGATGCCGACGCCGACGCCGGGGCCGATGGCGGCGAGGCCGTAGCCGATGGAGGCGACAGAACCGGTAACTGCGGCAAGAGTGGACATGCCAGTTCTTCCTTTTCTCAACGGACCGGTGGGGGTTGGCCACCGGACGACTGGGGGTCGGGTCTACGGGCGATGACTCAGTGGTGCTCTGCGAGCGCGCCCTGGATGAAGGTGCAGGTCAGCAGCACGAAGACGTACGCCTGCAGGGCCTGGATGAACAGCTCGAAGACCGTCATCACGATGACCATGACGAAGCTGACGCCGGCGTAGGCGATGCCGATGCCGTTCAGCAGGTACCAGCTGGCGATCGTGAAGAGCACCAGAAGCGTGTGGCCCGCGAACATGTTCGCGAACAGTCGCACCGCGTGGGTGAAGGGGCGGACCAGCAGGTTCGAGAAGAACTCGATCAGCATGGCCAGCGGAAGAACCGGGCCGAGGTCCTTGTTGTAGCCGGTGATGTTCTTCCAGCCGCCGACGAAGCCGTGGCGCTTGAAGGTCAGGCTGACCCACAGCACGTAGACGATCAGCGCCAGCACCGCCGGGTACGCGATGATCGACGTCACCGGGAACTGGGCCAGCGGGACGATCGACCAGAGGTTCATCATCCAGATGAAGAAGAACATCGAGACGACCAGGGGGACGTACTTCTCGCCCTCCTTGCGCCCGAGGGTCTCGTAGACCACGCCGCGGCGGATGAAGTCGTAACCGAACTCGGCGACCATCTGCAGCTTGCCGGGAACCAGCTTCGGCTTGCGGAAGGCGGCCCAGAAGAAGCCGATCACGATGACCGAGCCCAGCAGGGCGAGCAGCATCGGCTTGTTGAAGTACAGGTTGCTGTCCGCGTCGCCCCACAGGGGCTCGAACAGGAACGAGTGCAGGCCCGGAGCCGGGAAGCCACAGCCATCGAAGATGTGGCAGTCGGTCTCGAAGGCGAGCACCTGCGTCGGATCAGCACTCACCGCGGGCTCCTTCAGCGTGGCGCATAGGTACGGCAACCTCGTTGTGTCGGCGCGGCACGAGGCCGCGGTTCGGCACGGGACTGGTCTTACGGATGTGGGGGCGGCTGGGGGGCATCAAGCCTCGCGTTCGAGCAGGCGTCAGCTCGGATGCCCGCGCCCGCGATGCCGCAGTCGGCAACGGACGATAGCAGGAACGCTCACCTGTGCTTGCCCCGGCCCCGTTCCTCACGACGAGCGCCCCGTCTTCTGCGGCTTCTCGTTCTCGGTCGACTCGGGATCGACGTACAAGATCTTGGCCTTCATCTGCGCGCGGGCCTGCGCGGCGACCCAGACGATGGTCGCGGCGACCAGCGCGATCGCGAAGGTCTTGGGGTGGAACAACGACGTGTCCTTGAAGACGGCCACGAAGAAGAACATGAGCAGGATCTGCACCGTGTAGAGCATCAGGCCCATGGCCTGGAACAGGTGCGGAAGCGACTTCGCGACGCGCTGCAGCACGTAGAGCCCGAGACCCATGAAGAAGAGCACGACCAGCGTTCCCACGACGGCGCCGAGCGCACCCTTGCCGCCGGCGAACACACCACTGAGCACCGCGGCGATCGCGCCGGCGGCAGCGGTGGGCACCGCGGTATGGATGAGCATCCGAACGTCGTTGGACGGCATGGCGGCAACTCCGCTTGCTGAGGGGGCAGGGTGTCGTCATGGACGAGCGTAGACCCGGGGTGAGAGGGAGAACCTCGGTCCGGGGGACCGCCGCACTGGGGGACCGTGCGCGCTCGTCCGGCTCCGGTCCGGGCTACTCGTGAACGCTATCACAAACTATTTGATGAGGTCTTTACCTACTTCGTGTGCCGACTGTCACACGAGGGGGTTAAGGGGCGCGCCAGTAACGATTCCGCGCACCTTCTGACTGATATAGAGCCGATTTGCCCACCCAAGCACTCCCCAAGGGCGTCCCTCGGGTGGGTCAAGCTCTAGCCGGATTCTTACCTAGGGCGCCTGGGCGCCTGGGGCGCCTAGCGCGGCTGGCGCGCGGACGGGGGCGGGCCGGGCCGGCGGAACCGGCTGCGGTGGCCCACGGCGGAGGACCCGCCGGCGACCCGGGCGGCGCCCACCGCCACCGGCTCCCGGTACTCCCGCCCGCCGGGCTCCCCGGCCCCGGTGTCCGCGCCCTCTCCCGCCTCCGTGGGGCCGTCCGCGGCGCTGTCGGCGGCGTGCGCCCCCGCGGGCCCCCGCCGGGCCTCCTGGCCCGGGCCGGCGTCCTCCGGGGCCGTGACGGCGCTCCCGTCGGCCTCCGTGCCGGTACCCGCCCCGGAGCGGCGGTAACGGGGCGGCAGCATCCGTTCCGCCCAGCGGGGGGCGCGCGGCGTGAAGCGCGGCATCAGCAGCAGCACCAGGCCCAGCGCGCTCAGCAGGGCGACGCTCAGCACGATCCACATCGAGGCGGCGGTCACCGAGTACGACAGGGCGCCGAACGCGATCAGCCCGCACCAGAAGTACATGATCAGCACGGCCCGGCTGTGCGAGTGGCCGATCTCCAGCAGCCGGTGGTGCAGGTGCCCGCGGTCCGCGGCGAACGGCGACTGCCCGCGCCAGGTGCGGCGCACGATGGCCAGCACCAGGTCGGCGGCGGGGATCGCGATGATGGTCAGCGGCAGCAGCAGCGGGATGTAGACCGGCACGGTCGCGTGCACCGCGCTGCGCTCGGACCCGGCGAACAGCTTCAGCGCGTCCGGGTCGATCTGGCCGGTGATGGAGATGGCGCCGGCCGCCAGGATCAGGCCGATCAGCATCGACCCGGAGTCGCCCATGAAGATCCGCGCCGGGTGCATGTTGTGCGGCAGGAAGCCCACGCACATGCCGATCAGGATGGCGGCGAACAGGGTGGCCGGGGCGGCCGCCTCGATGCCGAAGCCGAACCAGATGCGGTAGCCGTACAGGAAGAACGCCAGCGAGGCGATGCCCACCATGCCGGAGGCCAGACCGTCGAGGCCGTCGACGAAGTTCACCGCGTTGATGGTGATCACCACCAGTGCCACGGTGAGCAGCGTGCCCTGCCACGAGGTCAGCGCCACCAGGCCGAAGCCCGGCACCGGCAGCCACAGGATGGTCAGGCCCTGCATCACCATGACGCCGGCCGCGATCATCTGCGCGCCCAGCTTGATCAGGGCGTCCAGCTCGAACTTGTCGTCCAGCACGCCGATGATCCAGATCAGCGCCGCCCCGGAGAGCAGCGCGCGCGGCTCGTTGGACCGCTCGAAGACCTGGCCGAGGTTGGTGAGCTGGGAGGCGACCAGCAGACCGGCGCACAGGCCGAAGAACATCGCGATGCCGCCGAGCCGCGGGGTGGGTTCTCGGTGCACGTCCCGCGCCCGCACCTGGGGCATGGCTCCCGCCACGATCGCGAACTTCCGCACCGGACCCGTCAGGAGGTACGTCACCGCGGCCGTGATGCAGACCGTCAGCAGGTATTCACGCACGGGCTTCCCCACAGATCTCGCTGGCCATTCCGACCCACACCCTAGCGAGGGACGGTCGTGAGTGATGACTTCCGGGTGGCCGGGACGGTTTCACCCGGGGGTCACGGGTACGCGGGCGGGAAGGCCTCGGCCAGTTCCCGCGCCCCCGCGCGAGCACCGTCCACATCGCCCCGCAGGGCCCGCCCGACCAGGGACGCGATGGTCCGGGCCTCCTCCTCCCCCATGCCCAGGGTCGTCACGGCGGCCGTCCCCAGGCGGATACCCCGCCCTTCGTGCGGCAGTGCCGATGTGTCGAGGACCATGCCGGCGGCGCCCAGCAGATCGCGGGCCGCGCGGCCGTCCAGACCGCCGACCGGGGCCGGGTCGGCGATCACCAGGTGGGTGTCGGTGCCCCCGGTGGAGACGTGCAGCCCCTCGTCGGCGAGACCGGCCGCGAGGGCCCGGGCGTTGGCGACCGTGCGGTGCGTGTAGGCGGCGTAACCGGGCGTCGCGGCCTCGCCGAAGGCGACCGCCTTGGCCGCCACCACGTTCATCGGCGCCCCGCCCTGGGTGAACGGGAAGACCGCGCGGTCGACGCGTTCGGCCAGCTCCGCGGTGCACAGGATCATCCCGCCGCGCGGGCCGCGGAGCACCTTGTGGGTGGTCGCGCAGACCACGTCGGCGTACGGCACCGGGCTGGGCGCGGCGCCGCCCGCCACCAGGCCGATGGGGTGCGCGGCGTCGACGATCAGGTAGGCGCCGACGTCGTCGGCGATCTCCCGGAACGCCGCGTGGTCGATGTGGCGCGGGTAGGCGATCGACCCGCACACCACCGCCTTGGGCCTGGTGGCCCGGGCCAGCGCCCTGACCTGCTCGTAGTCCAGGAGTCCGGACTCGGCGTCGACCCCGTAGCCGGTGAAGCGGAACCACCGGCCGGAGAAGTTGGCGGGCGAGCCGTGGGTGAGGTGGCCGCCGAAGGCCAGTCCCAGCGCCAGCACCGGGTCGCCGGGACGCAGCAGCGCGGCGTAGGCGGCCAGCACGGCGGACGAGCCGGAGTGCGGCTGGACGTTGACGTGCGCGGCGCCGAAGAGGGCGGTGGCGCGCTCGACGGCGGTGCGCTCGGCGAGATCGGCGTAGGCGCAGCCGCCGTGGAAGCGGTTGCCGGGATAGCCCTCGGCGTACTTGTCGGCCAGCGGGGAGCCGAGGGCCGACAGCACGGCGGGCGAGGTGAAGTTCTCGGCGGCGATCAGCTGGAGCGTGGTGCGGCGGCGCTCCGCCTCGGCCTCGAGGATCCCCGCCATCTCGGGATCCTGGGCCCTCAGCACCTGGTCTCGCAGCGCCTGGGCGTGCGCGACGGTCCCCATGCGGAACCTCCTCGTCCGGACGTCAGCTCCAGCGTAGGACGCGGGGGGCGGGGCTGCGCGGCGCGCGGGGCGGCCGGGGACCGGCCCGGGTCAGCCCTGCACGCCCGTGAGCGCGGTGACCACCGGGTCGAGGGCGCCGTGTATCTCGTCGCCGACCGAGCGGAAGAACGGCAGCGGCGCCCCGTACGGGTCGTACACCTCGTCCGCCTCCGGCGTGGGCGCCAGCAGCCACCCCCGCAGCGCCGCGGCGGCCCGCACCAGGGCCCGGGCCCGCGCGCAGACCCCGTCCTCCACCGGCGGCAGGGTCGCGGGGTCGATGGCCCGCACCAGCCGGGTGAACTCCTTGAGCGTGAAGGTGCGCAGCCCGGCCGAGTGCCCCATCGAGATGACGTGGGCCCGGTGGTCGCGGGTGGCCGTCAGCACCAGGTCGGCGCGGATGACGTGCTCGTCGCGCAGCTCGCGCCCGGTGAAGCCGGAGGCGTCCGCGCCGTACTCGCCGAGCACGGTGACGGCGTTCTCCTCCATGGGAGCGCCCTCGTGCCCCCAGGTGCCGGCGGACTCGACCACGAGTCCGCCCCACCGGGTGTCGCCGAGCCGCTGGGCGAGGGCATGCCGGGTCAGCCGCTCGGTGATCGGCGAGCGGCACACGTTTCCGGTGCTGACATGCAGGATCCGGAAGCCGGCCTCCCCGCCGTCTTCCTCTCGTATGCCAAGCCCCGCGTCAGGGGCGGGGGTCAATTCGCCACCTCGAGGTCGGGTACCACCTTGCGCAGCTCCTCGGCGGAGATGGCGCCCTCGCGCAGCAGCACCGGCACCCGGCCGGTGACGTCGACGATCGACGAGGGCACGTTGCCCGGCGTCGGTCCGCCGTCGAGGTACACGGAGACGGAGTCGCCGAGCATCTGCTGGGCGGCGTCGCAGGTCTCCGGCGAGGGGTGGCCGGTCAGGTTGGCGGAGGAGACGGCCATCGGGCCGACCTCGGTGAGCAGCTCGATGGCGACCGGGTGCAGCGGCATGCGCACCGCGACCGTGCCGCGGGTCTCGCCGAGGTCCCAGACCAGCGAGGGCTGGTGGCGGGCGACCAGGGTGAGCGCGCCGGGCCAGAAGGCGTCGACCAGCTCCCAGGCGGTCTCGGAGAAGTCGGTGACCAGTCCGTGCAGCGTGTTGGGCGAGCCGATCAGCACCGGGGAGGGCATGTTGCGGCCGCGGCCCTTGGCCTCCAGCAGGTCGCCGACGGCCTCGGAGGAGAAGGCGTCCGCGCCGATGCCGTACACCGTGTCCGTCGGCAGGACGACCAGTTCGCCACGGCGGACGGCGGACGCGGCTTCGCGCAGACCGGTCGCGCGGTCGGTCGCGTCGTTGGTGTCGTATCGCCGTGCCATGTCAGCTGGCCTCCTCGTGCGGGTCGTGCAGGGGGGAGAGTCGTTCGGAAGGGGTGGTGCCTGTGGGACGCGTGTTCACGGCGTCGCCTTGCGGGCCGTGGCGAACCGCGGCCGGTTGTTGAGGTCGGGGTGGTCGGCGGCGTCGGCCCAGCCCCTCTCCTCGGTGAAGATCCAGGGGACCTGGCCGCCCTGGGTGTCGGCGTGCTCGACCACGACGACGCCGCCGGGCCGCAGCAGCCGGTGCGCGGTGCGTTCCAGGCCGCGGATCAAGTCGAGCCCGTCCTGGCCGGAGAACAGCGCCATGTCCGGGTCGTGGTCCCGCGCCTCGGGGGCGACGTACTCCCACTCGGTGAGCGGGATGTACGGCGGGTTGGTGATGACCAGGTCGACCTGGCCGTCCAGGTCGGGGAAGGCGGTCAGCGCGTCACCGTGGCGCAGGTCGACGCGGGAGCCCTCCATGTTCTTGCGGGCCCACTCCAGGGCCTCCTCGGAGAGCTCCACGGCGTGCACCGAGGACCGCGGCACCTCCTGCGCCATGGCCAGCGCGATCGCGCCGGAGCCGGTGCACAGGTCGACGATGCGGGGCTCGGCGACGTCCATGGCGCGGACCGCGTCTATGGCCCAGCCCACCACCGACTCCGTCTCCGGCCGGGGCACGAACACCCCGGGGCCGACCTGGAGCTCCAGGTAGCGGAAGAAGGCGCGGCCGGTGATGTGCTGCAGCGGCTCGCGGGCCTCCCGCCGGGCGACGACCTCCCAGTAGCGGGCGTCGAAGTCGGAGTCCTTGACGGTGTGCAGCTGGCCCCGCTTCACGCCGTGCACGAACGCGGCGAGCTCCTCCGCGTCGTTGCGCGGCGAGGGCACGCCGGCGTCCGCCAGCCGCTGGGTGGCCTGGGCCACCTCGGCGAGCAGCACGCTGCGCGGGCTCTGGTTCTGCGGCACGCTGGTCCTCCGGTGTCGTCAGGGGGCGTCTTCGCGCGGTGGGCGCCGGACGTCAGGCGGCGGCGAGCTTGGCGGCCGAGTCCGCGTCGACGCAGGCCTGGATCACCGCGTCCAGCTCGCCGTCGAGGACCTGGTCGAGGTTGTAGGCCTTGAAGCCGACCCGGTGGTCGGAGATCCGGTTCTCCGGGAAGTTGTACGTGCGGATCTTCTCCGAGCGGTCCACGGTGCGGACCTGGCTGCGGCGGGCGTCCGCGGCCTCCCGCTCCGCCTCCTCCTGCGCGGCGGCGAGCAGCCTGGAGCGCAGGATACGCAGGGCCTGCTCCTTGTTCTGCAGCTGGCTCTTCTCGTTCTGGCAGGAGGCGACGACACCGGTCGGAAGGTGCGTGATGCGCACCGCGGAGTCGGTCGTGTTCACGGACTGCCCACCCGGACCGGAGGACCGGTAGACGTCGATCCGCAGGTCGTTCGGGTTGATCTCGACGTCGACCTCCTCGGCCTCCGGCGTCACCAGCACACCGGCCGCGGAGGTGTGGATGCGGCCCTGCGACTCGGTGGCCGGCACCCGCTGCACACGGTGCACGCCGCCCTCGTACTTCAGCCGCGCCCAGACGCCCTGGCCGGGCTCGGTGGCCCCGTTGCCGCCCTTGGTCTTCACCGCGACCTGGACGTCCTTGTACCCGCCCAGCTCCGACTCGGTGGCGTCGATGATCTCCGTCTTCCACCCCACGCGCTCGGCGTACCGCAGGTACATGCGCAGCAGGTCGCCCGCGAACAGCGCGGACTCGTCACCGCCCGCGCCGGCCTTGATCTCGAGGATCACGTCCTTGTCGTCGCTGGGGTCGCGCGGGACCAGCAGCAGGCGCAGCTTCTCGGTGAGTTCCCCGCGGAGCTTCTCCAGCTCCTTGACCTCGGCGGCGAAGTCGGGGTCGTCGGCGGCCAGTTCCCTGGCGGTCTCGATGTCGTCCCCGGTCTGCTTCCAGGAGCGGTAGGTGGCGACGATCGGAGTCAGCTCGGCGTAGCGCTTGTTCAGCTTGCGCGCGTTGGCCTGGTCGGCGTGGACCGACGGATCGGCGAGCTTCTTCTCGAGATCGGCGTGCTCACCGACGAGTTCCTCGACGGCCTCGAACATGTGGGGCTCCTGGCTCCTGGAAGGGCGTGCTGGTGGACGAAGGTGTGGCGACCAAAAACGCCGGTCCCGGCCGCCCTGTGCGGGGCGGCCGTGGACCGGCGCGGTGGCTCGCTACTTCTTCGAGCCGGCAGCCGCCTTGCCGAAGCGGGCCTCGAAGCGGGCCACGCGGCCACCGGTGTCGAGGATCTTCTGCTTGCCCGTGTAGAACGGGTGGCACTCGGAGCAGACCTCGGCACGGACGGTGCCGGAGGAGATGGTGCTGCGAGTCGTGAACGACGCGCCGCAGGTGCAGCTGACCTGCGTCTCGACGTACTCGGGGTGGATGTCGCGCTTCAAGGTGTCTCCTAGATTTCGGGAGGGCGCCGGGTCGCCGCCGCGGGATGCGGGAGCGTGAACCGGAGCCGACGTACCAGTCTGCCAGCACTGGCCGCATCCCCCAAAACCGGGGGCGGGGCTGTTCTATTCCCCCTTCCGTCCCCCGGGCCTCAGGAGGCGACGCGGGAGGCGGCGGTGGGTGACGGGGAGCCGACGACCTCGTCCGCGTGCCCGGTGGCGGAGCCCTTGGCCTTGGCCGGGATCGCCTTGTCGTGCCGCATCGCCGACCAGACCAGTGCGGCCTTGTCCTCGTCGACCAGGACCCGGTTCGGGGCGTCCGGGTCGTACGCGACCGGCAGTGTGGTCATCGTCATCCTCGACGGGCCGATGTCCTTCAGCCCGCCGGCGAAGGAGGCGAGCGCGGTGACGCTGCCGAGGCTCTCGTCGGTGGTGACCGACTTGGTGGCGGTGTCGGCGAGGTCGTAGAGCCGCTTGGGGTTGGACAGCACGCCGACCTTCTCGACCTGCTGCGCCAGCGCCTTGAGGAAGGCCTGCTGCAGCTGGATCCGCCCGAGGTCGGACCCGTCCCCGACGCCGTGCCGGGTGCGGACCAGACCGAGCGCCTGGGTTCCGCTCAGCCGGTGGGTGCCGGCGTCGAGTCTGAGGTGGCTCTCCGGGTCGGAGATCTTCTCCTTGGTGGTGACCTCGACGCCGCCCAGCGCGTCGACCATCCGCCGGAAGCCGGTGAAGTCGACCTCGAGGAAGTGGTCGACCCGGACGCCGCTCATCGACTCCACGGTCTTCACCGTGCAGGCCGCCCCGCCGGTCGCGTACGCCGAGTTGAACAT
>NZ_BBZI01000006.1:409124-1069213 GCF_008974245.1 Streptomyces abyssomicinicus
CTTCCGATCTTCTCGGCGGGCTGCCGCTGTCCGGACCGGTCGACGCACGAGGGCCGGTCGACGAGGGTGTCGCGCGGTATGGACACCACGCTGGCCGCGGTGCGGCCCTTGTGGACGTGGACCAGCATCGCCGTGTCCGCGCGGGCCCCGCCGTCCGCCGCGCCGCCGCCGAGCCGCTTGTTGCTGCCGCCGGAGCGGCTGTCGGAGCCGAGCACGAGGATGTCCTGCGACCCGTTGTCGGTGTCGGCGGGGCGCGCGGAGCCGAGGACGCGGTCGATGTCGATGCTCTCGATGTTGCCGTTGAGCTGCGTGTACACGTAGCCGAGTCCCGCGCCGCCGAGCGCCACGACGGCGGCGGCGCTCCAGGCGGCGGCGCGCAGCGCCCGCTGCCGGGGGGTGCGGGGCCTGCGGCGGCGGCCCTTGCCCCCGCCGCGTGTTTTCGCGCGCCCGGTGCCGGGCCTGCCGGGGTTCTCCTCCGGTATGCCGGGCGGCGGCGTGCTCTCGGCTGACATCTGGATCCTCTGGGCCTCTCGGTTGGACGGTGTACCCGTGCCGGGCGAAGCCGAAAGATTCGCACACGGGGGGTGTGCGCTCCGTGCCCGGACGACCACCGGCCCACCCGCCGCGCGGCCGCGCGCACCGCCTCCCACCTGCGCGTTCCCGCACCGGATCGCGATCACCGGCGGCGCGCCCGCTGTGGGGAAGCTCTCGCGCCGCCCCTGCGGTCCCGGGGGTGGGAAACCGCGCCGGGCTCGTGCCCGCGCACGGCGAAGGGCCGCCCCGCGCGATGCGCGGGGCGGCCCTTCGACCGCCGGTGGTGTGCCGGCGCCGTCCTCAGTCGCCGCTGGGGTTCGGCGTGTTCTTCTGGATCATCATCAGGAACTCGGCGTTCGACTTCGACTGCTTCATCTTGTCGAGGAGCAGCTCGATGGCCTGCTGCTGGTCCAGGGCGTGCAGCACGCGCCGCAGCTTCCAGACGATCGCCAGCTCCTCGGCGCCCAGCAGGATCTCTTCCTTACGGGTGCCGGAGGCGTCGACGTCGACGGCCGGGAAGATGCGCTTGTCGGCGAGCTTCCGGTCGAGCTTGAGCTCCATGTTGCCGGTGCCCTTGAACTCCTCGAAGATCACCTCGTCCATGCGGGACCCGGTGTCCACCAGCGCGGTGGCGAGGATGGTCAGCGAACCGCCGTCCTCGATGTTGCGCGCGGCGCCGAAGAAGCGCTTGGGCGGGTACAGCGCCGTGGAGTCGACACCACCGGACAGGATGCGCCCGGAGGCCGGGGCGGCCAGGTTGTAGGCGCGGCCCAGTCGGGTGATCGAGTCCAGCAGGACGACCACGTCGTGGCCCAGCTCGACCAGGCGCTTGGCGCGCTCGATGGCGAGCTCGGCGACGGTCGTGTGGTCCTCGGCCGGGCGGTCGAAGGTCGAGGAGATGACCTCGCCCTTGACCGACCGCTGCATGTCGGTGACCTCTTCCGGACGCTCGTCGACCAGGACGACCATCAGGTGGCACTCGGGGTTGTTGCGGGTGATCGCGTTGGCGACCGCCTGCATGATCATGGTCTTACCGGTCTTCGGCGGGGCCACGATCAGACCGCGCTGGCCCTTGCCGATCGGCGACACGAGGTCGATGATCCGCGTGGTCAGCACGCCCGGGTCGGTCTCCAGGCGGAGCCGGTCCTGCGGGTAGAGCGGCGTCAGCTTGTTGAACTCCGGTCGGCCGCGGCCGTGTTCGGGCGCCATGCCGTTGACGGAGTCCAGGCGGACCAGCGCGTTGAACTTCTCGCGGCGCTCGCCGTCCTTCGGCTGACGGACCGCGCCGGTGACGTGGTCGCCCTTGCGCAGGCCGTTCTTGCGGACCTGGGCGAGGGAGACGTACACGTCGTTCGGGCCCGGCAGGTAGCCGGAGGTCCGGATGAACGCGTAGTTGTCGAGGATGTCGAGGATGCCCGCGACGGGGATCAGCACGTCGTCGTCGGCGACCTGCGGCTCGGCGATCTCGTCGCGGCCACGGCGGCCACGGCGGTCGCGGTAGCGGCCCCGGCGGCCACGGCGGCCGCCCTCGAAGTCGTCGTCGTCCTGCTGCTGCTGACGGTCGCGGTCACGGCCCTGGGCGCCGCCGCCCTGCTGGTTCTGCCGGCCGCCCTGGCCGCCGCCCTGCTGGTCGTCGCCCTTGCGGCGGTCGCCGCGGTCACCGCGGTCGCCGCGCTCACGGTCACCGCGGTTGCGGTTGCGGTCCCGGTCGCGCGTGCGGCCCGAACGGCCCTCGGCGTCGGCGGAGTCGCCCCGCTCGCCCTGCGTCCGGTCGCCGGTGTCCTGCTTGGTTTCGGTCTTCACGTCGTTCTTGTCACCGCGCGCGTCGCTCTTGGCACTGTCACTTCTGCCACGGTCGCCCTTGTCGGCGGCCGGAGCCTCGGCCTTGGCCTCGGCGGTGACGGTCTCGGGGCTGCCCGCCTCGGCGGTGGCGCGGCGACGGCGGCGCTCGGCCGGCTGCTCGTCGCTCTTCGGCTCCTGCTCGGCCTCGGTCTTCGCGGCCTCGGCCTTGGGCGAGGGCTGGCCGGGGATCTGCGCCTTCTCGGCGGCCGACTCCTCACCCGTACGGGTGCGCGACGTGGTGCGGCGCTTGGGCTTCGCCTCGCTGTCGGTACCGGACGCGGCCGCCTTGGCGGGGGCGCCCCCGGAGGCCTGGGCCTCCTTGATGACCTCGATCAGCTGGCTCTTGCGCATCCGCGCCGTGCCCCTGATGCCGAGGCCGGAGGCGACCTGCTGCAGTTCGGCCAGCACCATGCCCTCGAGGCCGGTACCGCGACGCCGCCGCGAGCCGGCACCGCTGGCAGGCGTGGAGGCGTCCGTGGCGGGCGCGGCAGCGGTCTCGTCGACACGTGCGCCCATCAGATCGGTGGTGTCGCTCACGAAGGGTCCTTCCCTGGAGCGGGCGTCGGCCTGTCTGGCTCGGCGACCGGTTGTGCTGTCCGGAATCGGTCCTGATCGAATGGACCGGTCCGGGGCGGTGGTCCGCAACAGCGGCGGAGGAAAACAACTGGTGATTGGTGGCGCTCCCCGCGACGGCGACGACGAAATTCGTGTCACGTGGCTCGGGCGCACCGGTTCCGGAGCGTGCCCTGGGAGCTGCTCAGTATTCGCGTACGGGTTGCTGCCCGCGTACTACGTACCGTACGAAACACAGTGCGGCTTGGGAGACTCCCGGAAGAATGTCTGTCCCGGACGGGGACGTGAAGCACCTCGCCACGCTCGGGTGGTCGGGTGCGGACTTGACATTAACACTACCGGATCCCACAAACATTCCCCCTCTCCACATCCGGCAATCGCCTGAATGCGCGCTCGTACACATCCCCGGTCACTGCTTATCCGGGAACACGGCCGTTCATGCGGCGGCCGCCAGCGGCAGCACGCTCGCGCCCGACAGATCCAGGCCCAGCCGGTTCGCGGCCCAGCCCTCGCCCGCCGACATCTCCACCTTCTGGGCCGTTTCCTCGCTGGCCAGCGCCAGTACGGTGGGGCCCGCGCCGGAGATCACGGCGGGAATTCCGTCGGCGCGCAGCCGCTCCACCAGGGCGGCGCTCTCCGGCATGGCCGGGGCGCGGTATTCCTGGTGGAGGCGGTCCTCGGTGGCCGGCATCAGCAGCTCGGGGCGCCTGGTGAGGGCCTCGACGAGCAGCGCGGCACGGCCGGCGTTGGCGGCCGCGTCGACATGCGGGACGTTGCGCGGGAGCAGACCCCGCGCGGTCTCGGTCAGTACCGGCTTTCCGGGAACGAAAACCACCGGAACGATGGAATCCGAAGGCTCGCTGCGGACGGCGCGGCCGACGCCGCCCTCCATCCACGCAAGGGTGAATCCGCCGAGCAGGCAGGCGGCGACGTTGTCGGGGTGGCCCTCGATCTCGGTGGCGAGTTCCAGCAGCGCGTCGTCGTCGAGACGGTGCTCGCCGCCTATGGTCACCGCGCGGGCGGCGACGATTCCGGCGCAGATCGCGGCGGAGGAGGAACCGAGGCCACGGCCGTGCGGAATGCGGTTGGCGCAGACGATTTCCAGCCCGCGGGGCTGCCCGCCGAGCGCGTCGAACGCGGCGCGCATCGAGCGCACCAGCAGGTGCTTCTCGTCGCGCGGCAGGTTGTCGCTGCCCTCGCCGGCGATGTCGATGTGCAGTCCGGAATCGGCCACCCGGACGACAACGTCGTCATAGAGCCCCAGCGAAAGACCCAGGGCGTCGAACCCCGGTCCGAGATTTGCGCTGGTTGCGGGCACGCGCACGCGGACGGCGGCGGCTCGGAAGGCGGGACCGGCCATCGCTGGATGACTCTCCTTGACTGCAGGACGCTGGAAGACGCGGGACTTCGCGGGACGCGAACGCGTCGGAACCGAGCACGGCATATGCGGCGGGCTGGTTCAGTACAGACTATCGAAGGATGCTTCCCCGGCGACATAGGGCGCACAGGAGGCGCACGGTGCGTGTCGATTCACGCCAACTCCCCGCCGGGGCGGGGACGGGACGAGCGACGGGCCGGGCGGCGGCGCCGACGGGGCGGCACCGGCGGCGGGGCGGCACCGGACGAACCGCCTGGCGGGCACCGGACCGGCGGCGGTGCGGGCACCGGCCGCCCCGGTACAGGCGCGGGGCGGGGGAACGTCGTGCGACGCTCCCCCGCCCCGTGCCCACCGTTTCCGGGCCGGGTGCCTCAGACGAGGCCGAGCCGCTCCGCCGCCGCGGCGGCGTCCACCGGCACGACCTCCGGGCGGGTCGGCGCGCCCATGACCGCCCAGTCGGGGTCCTTGAGCCCGTTGCCGGTCACGGTGCACACGATCCGCTGGCCCGGGTCGACCAGGCCGGCCTCGGTCGCCTTCAGCAGACCGGCCACCGACGCCGCCGACGCCGGCTCGACGAAGACGCCCTCCTGCGAGGCCAACAGCCGGTACGCCCGCAGGATTTCACGGTCCGTCACCTCGTCGATCAGGCCGCCCGAGTCGTCCCGCGCCGCCTCGGCGTACTCCCAGGACGCGGGGTTGCCGATCCGGATCGCCGTGGCGATGGTCTGCGGGTCCTTGACGACCTCGCCGCGCACCAGCGGCGCGCTGCCGGACGCCTGGAAGCCCCACATCCGCGGCTTGCGCGTGGCGAGCCCGTCCGCGGCGTACTCCCGGTAGCCCTTCCAGTACGCGGTGATGTTGCCCGCGTTGCCCACCGGCAGCACGTGCACGTCGGGGGCGTCGCCCAGCATGTCCACGATCTCGAAGGCAGCGGTCTTCTGCCCCTCGATCCGCACCGGGTTCACCGAATTGACCAGCGCCACCGGGTAGTTGTCGGACAGCGACCGCGCCAGCGTGAGGCAGTCGTCGAAGTTGCCGTCGACCTGGAGGATCTTCGCGCCGTGGACCAGCGCCTGGCCCATCTTGCCGAGCGCGATCTTCCCCTGCGGCACCAGCACCGCGCACACCATGCCGGCGCGCACCGCGTAGGCGGCGGCCGAGGCCGACGTGTTGCCGGTGGACGCGCAGATGACCGCCTTCGCGCCTTCCTCCTTGGCCCGCGTGATCGCCATCGTCATCCCGCGGTCCTTGAACGAACCCGTCGGGTTCGCACCCTCGACCTTGAGGTGTACCTCGCAACCGGTGCGCTCGGAGAGCACCTGCGCGGGCACGAGCGGCGTACCGCCCTCGCGGAGCGTCACGACCTCCGTCGTGTCGGAGACCGGAAGCCGGTCCCGGTACTCCTCGATGATTCCGCGCCACTGGTGAGTCTGAGTCATGACTCCGCCTACTCTCCTTCGACCCGCATGATGCTGGCGACGCCCCGGACGGTGTCCAGGCCGCGCAGCGCCTCGACGACCCCGCTGAGCGAGGCGTCGGACGCACGATGGGTGACGACGACGAGGGAGGCCTCGCCGTCCTTTCCCTGCTGACGCACGGTGTCGATCGACACTCCGTGCTCGGCAAAAACAGTGGCCACCTGGGCGAGCACGCCCGGCTTGTCGGCGACGTCCAGGCTGATGTGGTACCGCGTGACCACCTCGCCCATCGGCGACACCGGAAGCGCCGCGTACGCGGAGTCACCGGGACCGGTGGCCCCGGCCAGCCGGTTGCGGCAGACCGCGACCAGGTCGCCCAGCACGGCCGAGGCGGTGGGCGAACCACCCGCGCCCGGCCCGTAGAACATCAGCTGCCCGGCCGCCTCGGACTCCACGAACACCGCGTTGTACGCGCCGCGCACCGAGGCGAGCGGGTGGGTGAGCGGGATCATCGCGGGGTGCACCCGCGCGGTGACCGAGCCGCCGTCCGCCGCCCGCTCGCAGATGGCGAGCAGCTTGATGGTGCAGCCCATCTCCTTGGCGGAGGCGAAGTCCGCGGCGGTCACCTCGGTCATGCCCTCGCGGTACACGTCGTCGAGGAGGACCCGGGAGTGGAAGGCGATGCCGGACAGGATCGCGGCCTTGGCCGCGGCGTCGAAGCCCTCGACGTCGGCCGTCGGGTCCGCCTCGGCGTACCCCAGCGCGGTCGCCTCGTCCAGCGCCTCCTGGTAGCCGGCGCCCGTGGTGTCCATCTTGTCGAGGATGAAGTTCGTCGTGCCGTTGACGATGCCCAGCACTCGGTTGACCTTGTCGCCGGCCATCGACTCGCGCAGCGGCCGGATCAGCGGGATGGCACCCGCCACCGCCGCCTCGTAGTACAGGTCCCGGCCCTGCTCCTCGGCCGCCGCGTGCAGCGCCGCGCCGTCCTGCGCGATGAGCGCCTTGTTCGCGGACACCACGGAGGCGCCGTGCTGGAACGCGGTGGTGATCAGCGTCCGGGCCGGCTCGATCCCGCCGATCACCTCGACGACGACGTCGATGTCCCCCCGTTTGACCAGGGCGGTCGCGTCGGTGGTGACCAACGAGGGGTCGATCCCGGCCCGGACCCTGTCCGGACGGCGGACGGCGACACCGGCCAGCTCCACCGGCGCGCCGATCCGCGCGGCGAGGTCGGCCGCGTGCGTCGTCATGATGCGCGCCACCTCTGAGCCGACCACTCCACAGCCCAGCAGCGCCACCTTCAGCGGACGCGTACGCATCATCCGACCTCGTTTCCTCATACCGGTCAACGGTTGTCCAGTCTCAGGCACCGGACGGAAAAATCTTCCATTCGTCCGGATCCTGAGACCCAGGTTTCCGGGATCTTCCCGGGTTTCCAGCGGCTTTTCCGCCGGACGTCCTCACTTCACCCGACGTCACCCGACGTCGAGACGGAGCAGGTCCTCCTCCGTCTCACGGCGGACGATCACCCGGGTGTCACCGTTCCTGACGGCGAGCACCGGCGGGCGCAGCACGTGGTTGTAGTTGCTCGCCATGGAGCGGCAGTAGGCGCCGGTGGCGGGCACCGCGATCAGGTCACCGGGCGCGAGGTCGGCCGGCAGGAACGCGTCCCTGACCACGATGTCACCACTCTCGCAGTGCTTGCCGACCACGCGGGCGAGCATCGGCTCGGCGTCGCTGGTCCGCGAGACGAGGGCGACGGAGTACTCGGCGTCGTAGAGCGCGGTGCGGATGTTGTCCGACATCCCGCCGTCCACCGACACGTACGTCCGCAGCCCGTCGAGCGGCTTCAACGTCCCCACCTCGTACAGCGTGAAGGCGGTGGGCCCGACGATCGCCCGTCCCGGCTCCACGGAGATCCGCGGCACGGCCAGCCCGGCGCCCTCGCACTCGCGGGCGACGATCTCGCCGAGCGACTTGGCGATCTCGTGCGGCCCCTGCGGGTCGTCGTCGCTCGTGTAGGCGATGCCCAGGCCGCCGCCCAGGTCGATCTCGGGCAGCTCGACCCCGTGCTCGTCGCGGATCTCGGCCAGCAGCCCGACGACCCGCCGCGCGGCGACCTCGAACCCGGCCATGTCGAAGATCTGCGACCCGATGTGGCTGTGGATGCCGGCCAGCTCCAGCCCGTCCAGCTTCAGCGCCCGGCGCACCGCCTCGGCGGCCTGCCCGCCGGCCAGCGGGATGCCGAACTTCTGGTCCTCGTGCGCGGTGGCGATGAACTCGTGGGTGTGAGCCTCGACGCCGACGGTGACGCGGATCAGCACCTTCTGCCGCACCCCGTGCGACTGGGCGACGTGGGCGACCCGCACGATCTCCTGGAACGAGTCGAGCACGATGTGCCCGACCCCGACGGTCACCGCCCGCTCGATCTCGGCGAGCGACTTGTTGTTGCCGTGGAACGCGATCCGCCCGGCGGGCATCCCGGCGGCCAGCGCGGTCGCCAGCTCGCCGGAGGAGCAGACGTCGAGGTTCAGCCCTTCCTCGTGCAGCCACCGCACCACGGCCTTCGACAGGAACGCCTTGCCGGCGTAGTACACGTCGGCGCCCTCGCCGAACGCCTCCCGCCAGGCGCGGGCGCGCGCCCGGAAGTCGTCCTCGTCCATCACGTAGGCCGGGGTGCCGTGCTCCCGGGCGATCTCCCGGACGTCGACCCCGCCCACGCGGACGGCGCCGTCCTCGTCACGCGTCACCGAGCCCGCCCAGACCTTGGGGTCGAGGGCGTTGAGGTCGGTGGGCGGGGCGGTGTAGTGGCCCTCGGTGAGGACGTCGGCGTGACGGGGCCCTGCGGGGTGTGCGGAACGGCTCATGTCTGCGTCTCTGCGTCTCTCTTCGGCTCCGGCCGGCTTCTGTCTCGCCTGGTCAGAGATGTTCGGGTGCGTCGATGCCGAGCAGGTCGAGGCCACCGGCCAGCACCGTCCCGGCGGCTTCGGCGAGCGCGAGCCGGGCACGGTGGGCGGCCGAGGGTTTCTCCTCCCCCGTCGGCAGCACCGGGGCGTACGTCAGGAACTCCAGCGTGGCGTCGGCGACCGTCACCAGGTGCCGGGCCAGCCGGTCCGGGGCGTGGTCCCGGGCGGCCCGCGCGAGGACGCGGGGGTGGTCGGCGAGGGCGCGGAGGAGGGGGGCGGCGGGGGCGGTACGCGCCGCGGCCACCGCGTCGGTGCCTGCGTTGCCGTCTGCCTCGGTGTGTACGGGGGCGTCCGTGTGGCGGTTCACGGCGGCGTCCGTGGGGCTACTCACGGGGCGGTTCACGGGGGCGTCCGTGGCGCTGCTCAGGGGGCCGTCCGTGGGGCCGGGCTCGGCGGTGAAGCCGAGCTGCGCGGCGTTGCGCGCGGTGGCGCGGGTACGGGCGTGCGCGTACCGGACACGGAACAGGGGGTTGCCCTCCCGCTGCACCAGGTGCTCGCCGCCAAGGCTCGGTCGATCGTGCGGCGCGGGGTGCAGCAGCGCCCAGCGGGCGGCGGCGGGGCCGAGGGGGGCGGGGTCGCCGGGGGCGGGGACGGGGCGGATGTCGACGGGGGCGGGGCGCGGGGTGCGGGCCGCGTGGGCGGCGGGCGCCGCGGGCTCCTCGTGTGCGGCAGGCGCCGCGTGCTCCACGTGCGCCCGGCCGCCCTGGGCCTCGATCAGCCGGGCCGTGACCTCGGCGACGACCTCGGCGCGGATCTCGCGGGGAACGCGCAGGGTGACCGTCCGGCCGGCGAGCCCGTCCCCGTGGCCGTAGCGCGGGCCCTGGGCAACGATCCGGCGGACCTGCGCCACGTCGGCGTCCCCAGCCAGGCTGATGTTGAGGAACCCGGGCCCGGTGACGGCGACGTCGCGCACGCCACTCGCCCGCAGCAGGCGGGTGCGCAGCACCTCCGCCACCTCCGCGGCGGGGCGCCCCGCGGGCCGCGCCAGCCGCAGCGCGACGTTGGTCGCGTAGTCCCCGCAGCCCCCGGGGCCGGGCGGGGCGACCTTGACGGTCTCGGGCACGGCCACCGTCAGCTCGCCCTCGTCCACGGCGGAACGCACCGCGTGAAGCACGGTGTGCGAGAGCTCGACGGGGGTCACGTGGACCAGATTAGGGGAGCCGGGGCGGGGTAGGTCGACCTGATTCAGCGGGGTCCCGCCATCCGGACAACCCGTGTCCCCTTTGGGTGTGCACGTCTCAGTTTCCGCCGCTTGACGAAGCCCGCCGCGCCCTCTCCATCAACCCCCGCACCACCCCGACGAGTTCGGCCGGCTCGAACGGCTTCGCCACGAACGCGTCGACCCCGACGTCCAGCCCCGCCTCCACCTCGGGACGGCTGCACGCGCTCACGATGGCGAGAGGCAGATCACGCGTCCCGGGATCCGACCTCAGCCGCGCCGCCGTCCCGAGCCCGTCGAGCCGCGGCATCACGACGTCCAGCGTGACGACGTCCGGGCGCACCTGATGGATCACTTCAAGACACTCGGCACCATCGGCCGCGGTCACCACCTCGAACCCTTCCAGCTCGAGATTGACCCTGATCAGCTGCCGGATCACCTCGCTGTCGTCGACGACAAGGATCCGGCCGGAAGCGCCCGCCACAACTAGAGAGTAGGCACGGGGTGCAGCCCCCGTCCCGGTTTTCCGCACTTCCGCCCGTACCGGACAGGACACGGAGTGCCTCCACCCACCACCAGGCGCCCTGTCGAAACCCGTTCACGACCACCCGCGATCAGCTGGTAGTGTTCTACCCGTCACCGCAACGAACGCGAACGCGGACGACACGCCCCCGTAGCTCAGGGGATAGAGCAACGGCCTCCGGAGCCGTGTGCGCAGGTTCGAATCCTGCCGGGGGCACCTTGTATGAGGTGCCAGGAAGCCCCGCCACCAGCGAAAACGCTGAGGCGGGGCTTTTGCGTGCGTCCGGTGCGAGTGCAGCCGTGTGCCGCCGGAAGTGGCCCTGCGACAGGGTCTGTGGACTATTCGTGGACAGGGCCGGTCAGCGTTTCCGCAGGTCAACTGCTGAATTTCCGACGGCCCGTGGCCGAGCACGAAGCGCAGCGAGCCCCCCGGGGCCACCGGGGGGCTGATGTGGGTGAGGGTCTGCGGGTGTCCCAGGGCACACCGCGGACCTCAGTCGTACTCGCTGAGCAGCCTCTCGATCCGGCTGTTCGCCACCTCCTGGCGCCCGTCGAGGCACTTCGCGTACCGGCCCAGCAGCACCTCCACGGAGTTGCCCGCCCGTTCCGCCACCTCGGTCGGGTCGACGCCGGCGTTGAGCCAGGTCGAGAGCGCGGAGTGGCGGAGGTCGTACGGTCGGGCCGCCAGCGGTGAGGCGGCCGCAGCCGGGGGCAGCGCCAGGAGGCGGGCCTCCTGCCAGACGCGGTAGTACGTCGACGAGGGCACGACCGACCCCTTCTCCGTGAAGAACAGCCGCCCGTCCGCAGCCGTGCCGAACGTCTCCAGGTGCTCCCGGAACTCCGCCACCAACTGCGGCGGCAGCGGCACCCGGCGCACCTCCTCGACCGGCCGGTTCTTCAGGCCGCGGTCGTCGTGCGTCTCCCCCGAGTCGGTCCACTGCCTCCCCGCCGTGGGTCGGGTGCGGTGCAGGGTGGCACTCCCCCACCCCTGAGCCGGGAGCACCAGGTCGCTCTCCGAGAGCCCCACCGCCTCGGCCGGACGCAGGCCGCCGTAGTACATCGCGGCGAAGAACCCGACCAGGCGCCGGCCCCGAGCCCGGCGGTACCCCCCGACGTACGACACTGCGGCCAGCAGATTCCGCGCCTGCACCGGGTTGGCGACCACCCGGGGATCCACCTCCCCGGACACCTTCGGCTTCTGCCACCGCACGGCCGTCACCGGGTTCTCCTGGAACTCACCCAGATCGACGGCGTAGTTGATCGCGTTGACGAAGGTCCGCCGCTTCCGTCGCACGGTCTCGGCCGCAGCGGCCCTCCCGTCCAGCTTGAGCTTCAGCGAGTCAAGGACTGCCCGCGCGGTGGCGGGCTCCGCCAGCTCGGCGAGTGGGCGGGATGCCTTGGCAACCCAGCGCAGGACGTTGAGCACGTCGTCGGGAACGTCGTCCCGGGCATCGGGCCCGGGCAGCACGAAGGCCCAATTGCGCAGGGCCCGCCGGATCTCCGTGTCCGTCGGCCGCCCTGGCCGCTCGGTGAGGAAGCCGAGGGTGACCGAGGCCAACGCCTCGTTGATCGCGTCCCTGGTGTTCGGGGCGGCGTGTGGCCACTTCATCGCCAGGTACCGCAAGGCGAACTCGTACCAGGTGAGCGACGGCTTCTTCTCGTCCATCGAGGCCGGGAGGCCGCTCTCCGTGTCGAACTCCTCGCCCTCCCGCGTGGCCCACAGCAGCTTGGTCCGGAAACTCTCCGCGAGGCCCTTCGTGCGGAACTGCTCGGAGAAGACCTTCCCCGCCACGCGCCAGCGGACGTCGTACGAGCTCTTCTGGGTCGCGCGCTTGCGGATGCCCCAGACCTTCACGTCCAGCGACTTCATGCCGACTCCAGTTGCCGCAGCCAGGTCATGAAGTCGCTCCGCCACACCCGCAGCTCGCCGTTGGGCAGCTTGAAGGCGGCCGGGCCGTTGCCGAGCTCGCGCCAGCGGTAGAACGTCCGCCGCGAGATTCCTCCCAGTTCGGCGAGGACCTGCGGGACGGTCATCAGCTCGTCTTTCACGGTCACGCTCCCTTCTGGGACGACGCGGCGAGTTCTTCGCGGGCGGTGCGTCGGTTGAGGGCGATGCCACGGGCGATGGTGGCGGCGAGGACGGATTCGCCGGGGCTGTGGCCGTGGCCGGCGTAGCGCCAGTCGGCGAGGACGAGGGTGGTGTCGGGGTCGCGGTCCTCGAGGCCGAGGGCGGCGTGTTCCTGGGCGGAGCGGTAGTCGGCGCGGGCCTGGCGGAGGACGCCGAGGGTGGTGGAGTAGCGGCGGGACTTGGAGCTGAAGTGGCCGCGGAAGCCGAGCATGTGGGCCCAGGCCCACAGACGGCGGTCGGGGTAGAGGGGGTCGAGGGTCTTGCAGGCTGTGATGAGGCGGCGGGCGTGGGGCGGGACCTGGTGGCGGTCGAGCTCGCCGAGTTCGCCGATGCGGCGGTCCAGGGTGCCGGTGGTCTCGGCGGCCTTGGTGGCGTACTTGGCGATGTAGGAGGCGACGGCCTGCTCGGTGACGTCGTCGGTGTCGTCGCCGAAGGCGTGGATGGAGCGGACGTCGAGCTGGGCGCCCCACTGGAAGTGGCGCTCGGGCCGGTCGGCGGCGGGCGGGAGGGTGACGGTCGTGTAGGGGTGGGCCGCTGCGGCCTTGATCGCGGCGGTGAGGAGTTCGGTCGTGGCCCAGGCCGGAGGTCGGCTTCCTGGTCCTGCGGGGCCGTCGAGCCGGACCACGGCGTGAAAGTGGACGGCTCCGCGTTTCTGGAACTCGGCGACCTTGGCGTAGGACAGCCGCAGGTACTCGGGGAGTTCGCGGCGGGTGATGCCTGCGGCGAGGGCGAGTTCGCGGCGCAGGCGGTTGGTGAAGCGGTGCCAGAGTTGGCCGGCCAGGTTGTTGAAGAGGACGGCACCCTCGTAGTCGTAGCGGTCCGGGTGGAGCGGCGTGCCCAGGGCCGGGTCGGTTTCGGTGTGCTGAGTGCCGCAGCGGCAGCGTCCGGAGGCGGGCCGGTTGTGGACCGGGCCGAAGGACGGTGCGGTGAGGGTGAGGAAGACCCGAGGTCCTTCGCGGACGGTGGCCGGGATGGCGCGGCGGTCATCTCCGGCGAGGCCGGCGCGGATGAGGTGGAAGGTGTCGCCCGCGTAGGTCCAGGCGCAGGAGGGGCAGCGGGAGGCCCTCCGGTTGCCGCATGCGATCCGCAGACGCCCGCCCGGCTCGGCGTCGGTCGAGTAGCGGTGCAGGGTGTCGCCGCTCGTCTTGTCCTGGGTGGCGGTCCAGCCGGACAGGTGGATCGGGTTCGCGCAGCCTCCGGTGCGGTGGACCTGGTCGCGCCAGCGGTCGAAGCCGTCGGCCGATGCCACGCGGAGCAGGTCGCCGAGGGTGAGGGTGTCGAGGTCGCTAGGCACGGACCGTCTCCTGTCGCTTCGAAGTGACAGGGGTGCGTCCGGCTCCGCGGCAGGCAAGGCAGGGCACTGCCTTGGTACGCAGGAGTCCGCGGCGATCCCGGCCTGCGACGGTGACGGCCACGGCGGCGAATCCGTCACATGCTCGGCAGATGCGCCACGCCGGGTGGGACGAGTACGTCATGCTTGGTGGTCCTTCCGGATCTCTCGGTTAGGTAAGGGACGGCTCCCGGACGGCTGCTTCTTGGCGGTTGCGTGCCGCCCGGGGGCCGGGTTACTGCCCGGGGTGGAAGTCCTGGGCGTGGTCCTGCAGCCACTCGGCGATCTCGTCGGCCTCTTGTTGGTTCGCGGCGCGGAAGATGGCGGCCTCGCCGCATGAAATGGCTTCGGAGTGTCGGCCTTCTCGGGCTGCTCGGGCAGCCCGCTCGAGCAGGCGTTGCAGGTGTGGACGCATGGTGTTGCTGCCTCTCTTGTTCATCCGAGTTGGGTGGCGATGGCCTCGGCGAGCGGCGCGGGGACGCCGAGCCGGGCGCGGAGGGTGTTGAGGTCGATCCGGTGGCCGGTGCGGGTGTGGTGCTCCTCGGCCAAGCGGCGGGCGTGTGCCACGAGTGCGGGCGGCACATCTGGAACGGCAACCGGCGGCGGTGCGGCTGGAGCCGTTGCTGTCGGCAGGGGCTCCAGTACCGGTGCTTCTGCAGGGACCTCCAGGACCGGCTCTGGTTCGTCGGTCTCCGCGCTCACTTCGCCGCCGGGTTCGGCGTGCTCGTGGTGGTGGCCGTGGGCGAGGAGGGTGCCGCCGAGGAAGGCGAGTGCCGGCCATCCGGCGACCCCGAGCCGCAGCCAGGTGGGCGGGTCGTCCAGGTTGAGGAGTCCGGCGGTGGCGATGTTGGCGCCGAGGGAGGCGGCCAGGGCGGTGAGGAACCAGAACCACACCAGCCGCGAGGAGCCCCCGGTTCGCAGGCGTCGCCAGGCCGCGACCATCAGCAGGTCGACGGAGACCGGGTAGGCCCACGCCTTCCAGTCGTCTTGTCCGGCCGCGGCAGCGAGGTCGTGGAGGTGGGCGAAGGACAGCGCACCGGCGATGAGGGCCTGGACCAGGACGGCGTCGAGGCGGATCCGGGACACGAGGTCGTCTCCTTCGGTTTAAGGCATGCGTCGGGTAGGGACCTGGCGCACGAGGGCGGTTGCGCCGACCGGGAGGGGTGAAGAGAGTCAGGCCGTGCTGGAGGCCGCGGCCTTGGCCAGCGGCCCGCGCTGCGGGGCGACGACGTCGAACGTCGGCCGGAAGAGCGCGAGTTCCGGGATCTGTGGTGTGCGGTGGGCGTGCTTGTTGCAGACGTCGACCGCGTGCCTGAGTGAAATGTGGGGGGCGCGGATGCGGGCCCAGCCGCCGGAGGAGTCACCGGCGACGGCGAGGCCGGGTATGCGGGTGCTGATCTGGGTGGCGGCCTGGACGGCGTCGGCGGAGATGTCCTCGAAGGCCATCTTGGCGGAGGCTTCGTCGTTGACGCGGTGGGCGGTGCGGCCGGTGAGCTGGGCGCGGAGCATGGTGATGCCCTTGCCGAGTTCGGAGCCGAAGCGCTGCCCGCACACCTCCAGGTAGATGCCGGCCGCACGGCCGAGCTGGGCGAGACGGACCAGGGCGGTGACGATCCGGTCCCGCCGCTTCTCCTCCTCCTTGCTCGCGAACAGGGCGAGCTCGGCGACCTCGTCCACCAGGACCACCACCGGCGTGGGGCGCCGGTCGGCGGGCAGGTCCCAGATATCGGCGGCGATCTCCGCGTCCGGCACACTCGCCGCAACCCGCTGCTCGGCCCGGATCACCTGATAGACGGCCTCCATCCGCCGGATCAGCGCGTCCAGCAGCTCGGCCGCGTCGTCCGGGTTGTCCGCCAAAGCCGAGAACCGGCGCGCGAGGGGGAACAGCTCGACGCCCTGCTTGCAATCGATCCCCACCAACGCCACATCCTGCGCTGCCAGTTCCGCGACCAGATGACGCTGGTAGACGGACTTCCCCGACTTCGTCGCCCCGATCGTCAGCGCGTGCGGGACCGTCCGGTAGTCCCGGAAGTGCACAGCCCCGTCCTCCCGCAGAGCTACCGGCACCCGCATCGGCTCACGCCGCACCCGCGGCAGGTACACCCGCTTCAGGACGTCGTAGGCGGTCATCCGCAGCTCGACGACCCCGGCCCGCACCTCCCGCGACGTCACCCCGTACATCCCGAAGCCGTGACGCAGCCGGTCCGCCGCCTGCGCGAACTGCGGTGCGTCCTGCCCGGGGCAGAGCCGCACCCGCAGCACCAGCCCCGTCCGCGTCACCCGCGTCCGCAGAACCTTCGGCACCCGCGGCCGGGGCGCCGACCGCTTCTGCAGCCTGGCGAGGGCTACCCGCCAGCGGGAGGGAGGGACGGAGAGCCCGCAGCCCTCCATCACCCCCGCATAGCGGTGAGCTACCCGCGTCATGGCGACCAAGGCACCGAAAGTCAGCCAGTACCAGGCCGGGCGCCGCCACCGCAGAACCCCCGCGCCGACGGCCACGACCAGGACCACGAGCCCGAGCTCCCGCATGTCACGCGGCTTCCGGCCTCGGCACCGCACCACCGGCCACCAGCGACGTCACCGCCACCGCCCGAAAAGCGATCCCGTGCCGCTGCCGACCGTTGAACTCCGACTCCCACGGCCGCGCCACCAACTGCGTCAGCGCCACCGGGGTCCCCATCACCAGGTCACCGGAGATCCCCGTCTCGGGGACCGCCACGGTCAGGATCTCCACCTCGCCGAACGCCGCGAACATCACGTCCACGGTCATCAGCTTCACACCGTCGGCGTCGACGGCGATCTCACCGGTCCGCCGGTCACGGAGCTTGATCTCAGGAGCTTTGGCGACCATCACGGTCGCCGCGGACGTGTCGACAGGGATCTGGCGCATGGGCGCACTCCTCCACTGATGAGCGATGCCACCCTACCGGCAGCATCTCTAGAGATGTTTCTAGTGAAGCGGCGTCGACTCCACCTGTCAATCAGCTCTCTAGAGATGTTGGCGAAGGCGTGGCGGGGGAACCGATCAACATCGGTTGCCATGTGTGCGGCAGCTGCCCGTAAGGTGTCTAGAGAAGCGAAGGAGCATTCGATGACCAACGAGCGGGCTGACCGCCGGCCCAAGTACCAGCGCATCGCGGATGAACTGAAGGAGGACATCCGCGCTGGTCAGTACGTTCCTGGTGATCGACTCCCCGGCGAGAACGACATCATGGCCACCTACGACGTGGCCCGGATGACCGCCCGCCAGGCGCTCGGCGTCCTGCAGAGCGAGGGCATCGCCGAGGCCCGCAAGGGCGCCGGCGTATTCGTCCGCAGCTTTCACCCGATCCGGCGCCGCGGCATCCAGCGACTGTCCGAGCGGCAGTGGGGATCAGGCAAGTCGATCTGGTCCACGGAGACCGAGAACCGCGACCTCACCGTCGACCAGCTGGAGGTCACCGAGGAAGAAGCCGCGGAGGACATCGCCCTCGCCTTGGACGTAGAGCCCGGCTCGCCGGTCTGCGTTCGCAGCCGTCGCTTCGTCCTGGACGGCAAGCCCGTCCTCCTGGCCCGCTCCTACCTTCCCGCGACCATCGTCGCCGGCTCCGCCATCACCCAGGAGGACACCGGCCCCGGCGGCACCTACGCCCGCCTGGCCGAACTCGGCCACAAGCCGGTCCACTTCCGCGAAGAGCTCCGGTCCCGGATGCCCCTGGCCGCAGAGGCCGAGCGCCTCAACCTCTCCATGGGCACCCCGGTCATCCTCATCACCCGTACCGCGTTCGCCGAGGAAGGCCACCCCGTCGAGTTCAACCGCATGACCCTCGACTCCGCGGCCTACATCCTTGAGTACGACTTCGACGCCTGAACTGTGCGAAGCGGTAGGAGAAGAGGCGGCGCAAGGTCAATTGCTGGGGCGCCAGCGGAACCAGTAATCAAGGCCTTCGACCCGGTAGCGGTCGTTGTCGTCGAACCGCATCTCGCCTACAAGCCGCCTAGCTCCGCTGGGCTCCCGGCGCCAGGACGCCAGGGCCTCGTCCAACTCGTCGTAACGGGCGTCCATGCCACCGCTGCCCGGGTGCGTCTCCGGCCCCGTCAGCCCAGCCTCGTAGCGCGCGTTCCATTCGACAAATAGCGCCCATTGCTCGCGCTCCAACGCCGCCACGGCGTCACTTGCCGGCCAGACAACGTACTCGCCAGGTTCGTCGGTACGGTCGTAACTGCAGGCCTGGAAGTAGTGGGGCTCGCTCTCCACATCGGCGAGTCCGAAGCGTGGCCCGTCGTACCACTCCAACTCGACGTGCACGCGCTCGAACCCGTCGGCTATCAACCGTGCTTCGTCCCAGCTGTCAGTCACCCACGCAGACTACTGGGGACCGCCCCCTGCAGGGTCTGTCGAAGCGGGGACAGACTTTCCCTACTCCATCAAGGCGGCTCGCTCCGCTCCCCGCGCGGCCCGGCCGCCGTCCGGGCCTGCGCTCCTGTCTCCGCCCCGCTCCAGCCCGGCCGACGCCCGCACCGTTGCCCGAACGTCCCGGCATTGCGTGGACTCGATCTCCGCGCTCACTCGTGGAGATCCGGACGCTTAAAGAGATGGGCCGCCGCCATGAGCGGCCTGTCTTGGAACCTGCCCACCTCCACACGCCTTACCCGAGAACGTCTGAAGCACCTGTACGTGTCATCACGGTTGACACCCCAAGCTTCCTCTACCGCCACACCAAACATATGGGTGAGCGCTTGGCGCGATCCGAACTTCTCGTTCGTTGGCCAATTGAAAGTCGTCGCACCACCCGAGACATAGAAATAGCGACTCATGGCGAACGATAGGACATTTTCATTGGGATCTGCCACAAAATCTTCCATACCGAGTTCGATTCGGAACGCGTATGGATCAACGACCAAGAATTCTGATCTAGTAGCTAGCCATTTCACGAGTTCGGAATAATCAATCCATCCCGTTTTGGTGCGCCAACAGGGAAGGTGTCGAGCGTCTCTATCGAGGGTCCACGACATTTCTGCAAATGCCACAGCCCAACCATCTTCACTCCTAATTGGAACGTCTGCGATCCTTGCCATTTCCACATCGATCCATTCAGCCATAGATGAAGTGCTGGCGATGGGTACAGCGAATTCCCGAGCGGCCCCATGTGGCCTACCAAGCAGAATTCCAGCCACGTTCTGCATACTCGTCCCCGTATGGGCGGGACCTGCTGTGACTATTGATGCCGTGGGATACACGTAGTCGAATTCCAACATCTGGGGGTCGCATATTGTAATTCTGCCAGCAGGCCTTCCAAGCGCATCATGAACAACCCGGAGACGATCTCCTACGTGAACCGCGATCTCTTCAGCAAATTCCACCCCATCCCAGAAGTCGTCATCGTCTTCCTCGTCGCGCATTGGGGGGGTGGGCTGCTCCTCATCGTCCAGTCCATTCTCAGGAAGGGCGAGCATTCGACGCATCAACTTGACTCCGTCCATCGATATCCACTCCTGAGCAGAAATCGTGCACGCTACCTGCCGAATCCCAATGCCATCACTTGACCAAATATCAACCTCAGAAGCTGGCATCAAGTACCGCAGCAAAATACTAAGGGTATTCCATTCTTCGACTTTCCAAGACATCCTGTCAATCTTCGCCCGCAGGAACACCGGATCTTCCTCGGTGGAAGGCGAGCCGCAGAGGCCAGCATCCAAGCGGACCTTGATGGTCGTTCCGGGCTCCTCAAGCTGTTCATCACCCGAGGCCCTGCGAAGAATCGGTCGATGCTCTACCCCGTCACTGAATTCAAGTATCCATGTATCTGCTGGCCCTGCAGAAACAGGACGTGACGTGACTTGAACACTGCGCCCCATCATGAAGACAGAGAAGAATCCAATACCGAACCGTCCTGAGGGTTCAAATCTGCTCGCTAGAAGACCGGGGTTCTCGCGCACCACATCTGAACTCAGCCAAGACGTATTACCGAAGTCGAGCAACTTACCACCCAAGATAGCGGGCGTCATCCCTATTCCATTGTCATTGCATGCCAGCCACTTTTCACCTTCCCTATCCTCAAGCCATACAGTAACTCTTCCGGCAAAAGGCCGGCCGCCACGATAGTCGGCCAGCGCTTCTCGCGCTTTTACGGCATCACACGCGTTCGTAACTATTTCTCTTAGACCGACGAGCCAATTCTCTCCGTAGAGCTCACTCCCACCAAGGCGCCTCACCAGTCCAGCCACGTCATCAACTTTGATTTTTGCCTCGACGGGCTCCCAATCACGGCATGGCGCTACGACGCTGAAAGCCCTCGGTGATTCGACATTGGCAACGCCTCTCGCAGAGAGTGTCGCGCGCCCATTGTCGGCAAGAATGCTGTCAGTGTTGCGCAGTTCCTCGTCAACCATCGCCAACGTTTCGTAGGCGAGCCACCAGGCTGACATTTCTTGCGAGGAGAATCCATCTGGCGCCGTAAAAACAAGTCGCCCATTTTTCAGGTAGGGGCGCTGTATCCGGGTCTGAAATAGCCAATGATCACTGGAAAGTGGGGGTAGATCTCGTACAGCCGAAAGCATGCTAGGTGCTCGCGTTGAGTCGAGATGCGCTGCGTCAGCTGTCCGGAGAAGAGAAGCTAGAACGAGTGTGTCGACGCGCCAATCGATCGGAGCGAAGCCAGGAGCCCCAACTGGTGTAGAAAGCCTCTTTGTTATTTCGTCTGAATTCCAGTGATGGCTCGCGGCCACCAGGCCGATAAGTCGACCGTAGGCTTGTCTAATTTCAGGGTCCGTGATGAGATATTCCGTACTCCTGCCCATGGACGCCCAAGATGCCAACGGGAGATCTTCTGCAATTTCTGCATGCAGCAAGCGCAACAGTTGCTTATCAGCCTTGAGTGCGAGTTCTTCTGGCGGTGACGCTAGTTCCAAAGGGTGCGGAGGCCGGCCTAGCTGTCTTCTAATTTCGCTGGCCAGCGCATCAGGCCACTCCCGGCGATCCCGGAGACTTTTTCCTGATAGTTGGTGGGCGGCTCTGCTCATTGCCAGATCGTGGACCAGTATCGCGCCGCCCAAAACGTAGGCTTCCGCAGGGTTCAGAGCATGTTCTGGCCCAGCAATGTGATTCGCTATCTCCCATAGAGAGAAGCAATGGCTTATGTCATGCTGCGTAAATTCCGGCATGTCGCCAGCGATCTCATTCGCAAGCACTCCAGCCCTTTCCTCCATGTCAAGAAAAGCTCTTCTTAGCCTATCTCGCGCTTGGGAGTCGCCGGTGAAGACATCTCGACCGAAGGCGCTGCGCCAAAGTGCTGGGCGTGCGGAATCTTCAGGTTGCATCATGCTCTTCATGCTGACTACAGCCCACCAATCTATTCCAGACTTCGGACAAAATGCTGCTGGCCGCGTAGGGCGAGAACCTGCGTATCGACGATGCTGATCATTTCATCGCCGGGATAACGAATATCCCGGCAAGTAGCCACATCATGACCACTGAAGTCAGAATGAACAGGAGGATGTAGGTCTCGTACCATCGGAAGAAATTCTTCGCCTGTGGGCGTTCGCGGAATCCTTGACGCACCATTTCGTCGGTGATGTCGCATTCCTCGTTGCGATAGTCAAGCCAAGTCAACGAACCCACAATTACCAGCACTGCAGTATAAGCTGCCACTACGGTCGCCAAAATCAGCAATCCGATAACGCCACCGCGAGCCACGTCGGGTGATATTTCCCACTTACGGTACCCTACGAACAAGGCGAGGGTCGCAGCAACAATCGCCGTTGCGAGGGTCTGGTAGATCCCTAGGAAGCGATACGTGTTTTCGTTTACCGCGTGAATCTGCTGGAGAATGTACCGATATCGCTCTAGCGCGAAATCGTGTCGCGTTTCATCGTCTGTTCGACTACCCGCATCCGATGCCATATGCGCCCCACCTCGATCACTCTTGCCGAGCACTATAATCTGATCGCTTGGTGGCGGTCCCAGCCTTGGCAACACTTCCGACATCGGCGGCGTCTGATCGTCTGTCTGGTGGGGCTCCGCCCCAGACCCCGGCCCTCCCTCTGAGGGGGGTGGCCGCAAGCTTGCGGTGTTGTTCTGGTGGGTCGCGGGCAGGGTCCCTCGCCGGCCGGTCACCCTGCGGGCGTACCCGGAACCTCCGAGGGGCGCCAAGGCCAAGCGCAAGCGTCACGATGTGAGCCTTGGCACCCCTCGGAGAACCCGGGTGCGGCGGAGCTGCCCGACGGACGAGGGACCCCACCCGCTCAGGCCCCAAGTCTGCCTGCGGCAGGCCGGCCTGGCTTCCCGTGGCGTACTGCATCTGGGTCCGCACGCCGCTGTGCTTTCGTCCGCGGCGCTTGCGCCTCCCCGCGCCGCCCTGGGCGCTGGAACCATTCCAGCGCCTGACCGGGGGCCGGACCGAAGGGGGGAAGGGCGAGGTGACGCTGCCAGAGCAAGGCGCTCATCGGCAGCTCGCGGTGCGCCAAGCATCAGGGGCCGTGGTCCCCGTACGGGGTGCAGCAGAGGAAGAAGAAGGAAGCCGAAGCGAAGCTGCGGAAGCTCCGGAAGAAGCGGTGACGGAGCCCACCGGCTGACGAGGCTGACATCCACGAGTGACATCAACGAGCCCAGCCGTGGGCAGCATCGTGCGGTCGGCGGTGGCCCGGCCAGGTCCGCGGATTTGCTCCCCGGTCGGTCGGTCCGGATGATCTCCTAAAGCGGTGCTCACTTGGCTGTGGACCATCTGTGGACGGAGAGACGCGGGAGTATGTCAGTCAGGCACCTGACCTGCGCGGAAGCCGCGAGATCCCACGCCCTCCGGAGCCGTGTGCGCAGGTTCAAATCCTGCCGGGGGCACTCGCCCAGGATCAGCGAAAAACAGTGCTGACCAGGGCGGATGCCGACATGAGAGAGCGGGCCCCAGTCTCACTGGGTCCCGCTCTTTGTCGTTGATTCGCGCTGATCGCGATAGACCTGCGATAGGAAAGCCTGCGCAGGGATGGGTCCCAGGCAGTAGAAAAATGAGGGCACGGCCCGCCTACTCCAGCGATACTTCAGGACCATGTCATCACTTGAAGATCGCGTGAGGAAGTGGTTGTCGGACCAGGGCTACCCACTGGAGATGCGCGTTGCTCGCATCGTGGGAGCGGCCGGGGCCGGTTGGGACCATGGACGGGTCTACACGGATCCAGTCACGGATAAGACACGCGAGATCGACCTCTTCGGCTACTTCGACGGGCCCCGACAGGAGCTGTCCGTCCACGTGGTCTTCGAGTGCAAGCACTCGCGCGACAAGCCCTGGGTCTTGTTCGGCACGGATCGGCCCGGCCTGACACCCACAGGACTGGCCCGGTCAACCCCAGCGACTCCGCTGGTCAAGAAGGCGTTAGCCAGGACACTCAGAGGGCGGCGCATGTTGTCGCCAGTCACTGACATGACCATGTTTCGGGCGCCGGATGGGATCACGGGGTTCAACCTTGCTCGCGCGCACACGGACAACCAGGACGCCGCATTTCACGCTGTGCGAGGAGTCTCCGCAGCCGCTGAGGAAACCGCACGAGACATCGGAAGTCACGGACACGCAGTCCTCTATCTCCCCGTTGTCGTCATCGACACGCCGCTAATCAGGTGCTTTCTTCCCGCAGAAGAAGAAGACGTGCAGCTCGAGCAGGTGGAGCGAGGGGTACTGCTAACGTCCTCAAGACCGGGTTCGTACACGTTCATTCACGTGGTAACAGTCGAAGCACTCCCCTCCTTCATGAGCCAAGTTGCAGTTGAGAGTGCAGACTTGCGGACGCTGTTGCAGCCTCACCTCAAGTACATTCGAGATCTTCCCGACAAATAGCGTGGGGAGGTTGCCCCCGTCTCCGGATCACACGATTCGCTGGCATCTGGGCCACGTACGTCGATCACAAGACAGCGGGACCCGATCTCACTGGGTCCTGAGCTTGCTCCGCTTTGACGGACACGGTGGTTGTGTCGGTCAGGCCGTGAGGGCGGTTTCGTAGTCGGTGGGGCTGCGATAGCCCAGGCTGCTGTGCAGGCGGCGGACGTTGTACCAGCCTTCGACGTACTCGAAGATCGCAGCACGGGCGGCGGTCCTGCTGGACCACACGTGGCCGTCGGCCGGGACGAGCTCGCGCTTGAGGGTAGCGAAGAAGGACTCCGCGAGAGCGTTGTCCCAGCAGACTCCGGTCCGGCCGACGGACAGGCGTATGCCCAACCGGTCGGCTGCGGCCCCGAGTTCCCGGCTGGTGTACTGGCAGCCCCTGTCCGAGTGAAAAACGACTCCTGGCCTGGGCTTTCGCGTCTGGAAAGCGGCGGTGAGGGCCTCGGTAACCCGGGAGGTCCGCAGGTGGTCGGCGGTAGCCCAGCCGACCACCTTGCGGGAGGCGATGTCGATGACGGTGGCCAGGTAGAGCCAGCCCTCGGCGGTCGCGATGTAGGTGATGTCACCGCACCAGCGGGTGTTCAACCTGGTGGAAGGTGCGAAGTCACGGTCCAGGAGATCAGGCCGGTGGCCGGCCCGGAGGTCGGGGACGGTGGTGCGGACGCGTGGCCTGCGGCAGCGGCCGGTGAGGCCGGCCTCACGCATGAGCCGGGCGACCCGGCGCCGTCCGCATAACGTGCCCGCCTGCCGCAGGGCGGCGTGGACGCGCGGAGCACCGTAGGCGCCGCGGGAGCCGGCATGGACGAGGCCGATCCGTTCGATGAGTTCGGCGTCCTGGCTGCGGCGCGAGGGAGGGGTGGCGGAGCGGCGGGCGTAGTAGGCGGCTCGGGAGACCATGAGCAGTTCACAGGCTCGTTTGACACTGTGACCTGCGTGCTTCTCCGCCTCGATGAACGGGTGCACGTTCACCGGGTCTCCTTCGCGAAGAAAGCCGTGGCGCGCTTGAGGACCTCGACGTCCTCGCGCAGTCGGCGGTTCTCCCGCCGCAGCAGGGCCAGCTCGTCCCGTTCGACGCTGGTCAGGCCGTCCTTCTCACCGTCGTCGACCTGGGCCTGGCTGACCCAAAGTCGTACCGCGGTCTCGGTCAGGTCAAAGTCCCGGGCGACCTGACCGATCGTGCGGTCACCGCGTCGGCACAGCTCGACGATCTCGGCCTTGAACTCGGGTGTGAACGAGCGGCGAGGGCGTGGCTTCTTCTTCCCCATGCTCTCCATGGTGGACATCCTTCCGGGGGCTCAACCCCTGATCTCGGATGTCCGTCAAACCGAAGCAAGCCCACCGGGCCAAGCGTCGAGCAAGGGCACGCTCGATCGCCCTACCCATCATGATCCTGGAGATGCTTGGCGATCAATTGCTTGCGCCCAGGCTCATGGAAGGGCTCAAGAAGACGCTGAGCCTCTCTTAGAGCAGACCGCCCGCGCTCCTTTTCCCCACGCGTGACCAACGCCAGCCCGATGGCAGCCATGATCATCCCCTCTCCGTGACTATCTCCCGCTTCACGAGACAGCTCCAGGGCAGATTGATAATGCTCAAGGGCCGACTTAAGGTTAGCCGCCAAAGAAAATGCGTTTCCAAGATTGAGGAAACACATCGCTTCCCCCTGACGATCCCTTACATCTCGAAAGGCCGCAATCGCTGCGCCCAGGTAATTTGCCCCTTCTTGAAGGAGGGCGGGGTTGAGCTCCCGCGTCGCCCGCTGCATTATCGCCGTTCCGAGCTGAGCCAGCGTTGAAGCTTCCGCTTTCCTGGCACCCTTTCGAGCATGGATTGCAAGGGCTTGCCGTAGCACTTTCTCGGCCTCTTGAAATTTGCCCGATTCACGAAGGGCGATCCCCGCATTAGTGAGGCCGAAACCTTCACTTTCGCCACGCCCCCCGCCGAGCCTCATGGCCCTTTCCAAGGGTTCCATGCCGGCCTCAACACCAACAAAATCCCTCAATGCACCGCTTAGGTTAATGAGCGCCTTCGCCTCGGCGTCACGATCACCCAGAGAGCGCGCAGTAGCTACCGACTTATTAAACCATCGCACCGCATCCCGGTGTTTCCTCATAGAGGTGTACGTAATACCGAGATTATTGTAAGCACCAGCGAGGCGTGATCGGTCTTCGCTTCTTTTCGCAGCCTCTATCCCGATAGAAAGAACAGACAGAGAGGAAGAAAAGTCAGCTACATTAATCAAGTACGGCACAACCGATGCAGACAAGTCTGCACTCTTGTCGAATGCTTCCAACTCTGCAGCAACCTCGGCACTGGCGACCAAGTTTGACGCCTCGGTAGCGAGCCACTCCATGGCAGCAGAACGGTCTGAAAATCCATAAGGCGACTGATTCCGCGGGTGCCCATTGGTCCATTCAGCCGCAAGCTCAGCCCGATCTGAAAGGTAGGATACGGCTCTCACCTGAGCAGCGTCGCGCAACTCCTTACTGTCTATCCTCTGGGCCTGTTCAGTCGCATAGAGTCGGACCAGATCATGCATCCTCCACCTGCCCGGGCCATGACCCGCCTCGACCAGGTGACAGTTAAGGAGATGCCGGAGGGCGCGCCTGGCCTTCAGCTCCTGGTTGTCGAGCAAGCGAGCTGTTACCTCTACCGAAATATCAGTACCTGGAGCAAGCGCGAGCGACCTAAATGCAGCTGCATGGAACTCATTCAGTCGAACATAGGATCGCTCGAAGGCCGCACGAACGGCAACATTTTCGTGTTCCAGGCCCTCCAGTCGCTGCTCTTCCTGAGTAAGCTCACCCACCAATTCGGCTACGCTCAATTCCGGGTCAGACGCCAAAATAGCGCCGACGACACTTAGCGCCAAAGGCAAGTGGCCGCAGAGTTTCGCCAGGCTAAGCCCGCTCGCCAGGGGAAGCTCTCTTCTCGCTTTTACCTTGATCAGGCTTACCGCATCTTCGGGGGAGAGCACATCGAGTCGAACATTAATCGCCCCAGGGATCAGAGGTGCGATTGCATTGCGGGACGTTACGATTACTCTATGAATGTGCGAGTCGGGGATGAGCGAAAGAACTTGCTCCGGATCACGAGCATTATCCAAAAGGATCAAAACGGGTAGCTTTGCGCCCGCCCGCTTCTCCAGCTCGGCATGGAACTGTGGCCCGACATTCTCAGGCATGGGATCTATTGCATCGACCCCCAGCGCTTTGAGTAGCGGTGAATATACCTGGTGCGGGTACACAGAAAGATCGGATAGCGCTTCATAACCACGAAGGTCAACGGATACGGCACCACCGGGGAAGCGATTCTGATCCACAGCTAAACGAGCAGCCCGGGTCGCAAGCTCAGTCTTCCCAATGCCGCCGAGCCCTGATAGCACTAGGACACTGCTGACGCTGACACCCTCGCCTTGCGGCTGAAGGTGAGCAAAAATGCGTTCGATTTCTCCGTCGCGTCCTACGAAATCGCCGCGCATGCGCCCCGTTTGACTTAGGGGGATAACCGTTGGTGGAACAGCAGGGTTACCGATTTCATTAACGTAAAGGTCACGCCCCGCTTGGTAGATTCGCGACTGCCCCGAGGCTTGCGCGTCAAGTGACACATACCTTTCGGAATCACTCATGATTCTTTAATGTGCTGGTCACGGCCAGCCTGGTAAACACGCCCATTTCCCGTCGCATTAGCGTGCATCTGAACGACGCTATCGCTCGATTTATCGTGCGGCGCCAGTTCGTCCAACAGCGCGCGCAACTCCTCTGCAATGCTCGGATCAGCAAGTAGCAACCGCCGGACCCTGCCTTGCCATTCCGCTCGAAGCTCGGTCTCTGTCTGCGAGTCCTCGCCGCTCTGGGCCACCAACAGGTCCTCGCGCGTCTGATTGAGCTCACCGGCTACGCTGTCGGCCCTCTCTGGGGACACCCGCCGCCAGACAGCTACGACTCCATCACGTGTGCGCTGCCAGGCATCCGTGGCCATGAGCGTGACAATCGTTGTACCAGCGGTGCCCGCAAGGGCAGCTATCTGTGGATCCATCAAGGCCCCAACCTCTCAGGTGGCTCTACAGTCCCTCGACCGGAAGACCAAAAGTTACCGGTGGCGGGAGACGTCTCGCCAGCTGCCGGCGTCTCGACGCATCCTGGCAGATGGACCGCTGATCGAGACCCGCAGACTCGGTGAGCGTACGGACTCTTGCCCGCGGCCGATGGTTCGTGTCCGCTCCGGTGGCGAGGCTTGCGCAAGGTATGCGATAGAGATCGCCACTAGCCAGCTGCCCCGGAGAAGAACCAGCAGGTCAGTTGCTGTTTAACCCGGGACTTGGGCATGCCCTTCGGAGCCGTGTGCGCAGGTACGAATTCTGCCGGGGCAATTCGCAAGGATTGCAAAGCGACCCCATGATCAGTGGAGACGCCGGGCGCGGGCCCGGGTCTTGTTGCATGTGCAGGGTGTGCTGCGCTCAGCAGGCGTATGTCCTGCGGACCTCCGGGACAAGTTCGGGCCCGTTTCGGCTGGTGACGCCATGCCTCTGGCATGCCTTGCCGCTCTTCATTCTCACGTGCGGGTCTTGGATGATGTCCCCCGGGGGGTGAGCGAGCACTCGGTCCGAGGACCGTAGCGCGGTGCTGCATCACCGCCCACGGATGGAACGGAACGAGTGGATGACCTGGGGGATCTCGTGGATGTGAACACGCTGGCCGTCGCCCTCATCAGCGCCGGCGGGGTACTAGGTGGAGCCCTTGGCGGAGCAGTGCTCAGTCAGCGCGCCGTCCGGGCGCAAGTCGCGGAACAGAACCGGCGTGCCGACCGTGAACGAGAGGAAGGACGCGCCGAGCAGGCACTCCAGGCCAAGCGGGACCTCTATGCCCATCTGAACACAGCAGCCCGTGCTTACCGAGTCGCTGCCAGAGATGCTGTCGAAGCCGCAGCACGCGGGGAAAGAGTCGACCCGGGGCTCCTCGATGGTGCCAAGGAAGCCTGGGCCGAGCAGTACTCCCAAGCACAGATGGCGCTGACCAACGATGTCCTGCAGATTGCCTCGGCTCTCAACAGGTCGCTCGGAGTCGGTTACTCGGCCGTGAAACAGCTGCCGAGCAGTCCGCAGACCGACAAGGCGTACCAGCGGGCCAGGACATGGTTCAGTGGCCCTCTGTCCGATGGCGTGTACCTGCTGCGCGTCGTGCTGCGGCATGACCTCGGCGTCGAGGTCGATCCCCACTTCGAACAGACCCGGATACAGATGGTCGCTGCACTCGACAGCGCACGCGCCAGCCTCGCGGACGCACTCGCCGCAGAGCGACGCCAGACGGTCTGAAGGCGTATCCGGGTCATCGAAGCGGGTAGGGCAGTTCGCCAAATGGGACAAGATCCCTGGGCAGCACGACAGACACGGTCACCTGGCCCTACGGGTATGCGCGGGGCAAGTCTCGATGCGTCGGCTCGCCACCTCCTGACGGCCTTCGAGGCGCTTCGGTATCGGATCAGTACGCCCTCCGCGCTGTTGCCGACGCGCTCGGCAAATCCAAGGCGTCCACACCTGCGTTGAACACACGTCGAGAGCGTGGAATGTCGGAGGTCGTACGGCCGCCGGAAAAGAGGTGAGGCAACAACGGCCAACGGAAGCGCGAGATCTCGGCATCCTGCCAAGCTCGGTAGCGGGTGGAGGAGCACGCCGTTCTCCCGCTCGCGCTGAAGAACAGGCGTCCGTCGTCGTACGAAGAGTTTCGATGTGCTCCCGGATGATGCTCACGCGTTGGGGCGAGATCGGAACCGCTGGCCTGCGGCGGAGGAGTTACTCGCTCGGTCGCTTGCCGTAGTAAGGGCTGACGGTTGGGGCCAGTTTGCGTTGGATCGTTCGGAGTAGCTGGAGCGTCTCGGCGTCGTCGCGGCCCGTGGTTGTTGGCCATTCGACGCCTGAGCCGACGAGGTCGCTGACGAAGACGATCTCGGTGGCCAGAAGTGTCCGTGCCCAGTCCGCCGCGGTGAGCGGGGTGTTGTCGCCGAGAGCCTGGCGTAGCCTTCGGCACTGGTCGAGCAGGTCCTGCGTGCCGGTGAAGCCCATGCCGACGGCGAGTTGGGGGCTGCAGTGCGCAGGGCCGCCCCACTCGGCGAGCGCGCGGGTCAGGAGCGCCACCTCGGGCTCGGACAACAGCTCGCCGGGCCTCACCGGTCCCGCCATGCCTTGTGATGCCACGGGCTCGCCTCCTTCTGTGCGTCCGCCGGCGTGCCGGGGGCGTGCGTCCGGTACCCGGCAGCGGCCTGTACCGGAGCTCTCGGGTGGTCACGGTACTTCCCGTGTCCGCGTCGGCTGGGAGGCGGAGACGGGCGCCCGGAGAGGGAGGCGGGCAGGGGGTTGGCGCTGTCGGTGTCGCCATGGGCTTGTTGCGTGGTGTGCAACTTGTGAGCGAACTCTTTGCTGCCAGCGCAAGTGTGCCTACCGTCACACCACGGCGAGGGCAGGGGCGCCCCGCCGGACAGCGGACGACGACGTTCACGCAGGGAGAGCAACCATGGTGGCAGACCAGCAGCAGCGCGAGCCGGGCGGCCTGGGCCCGAAGGGCGGCGGGGCTCCGGCCGAGCAGCACGCGGTCGTCATCGGCGCCTCGAGCGGCATGGGTTCCGCGATCGTGGACACGCTGCGCGCGCAGGGGGTCAAGACGCTGGCCCTGGACCTGCCGTCGGCCTCGTGGAACGACGAGGTGGCGGGCATGACGGGCGCGGTGGACGTCACGGACGTGGCGTCGGTGGAGTCGGCGCTGAAGGGCGCCGAGGAGGCGTTCGGGTCGGTCGAGATCGTCGTGAACTGTGCGGGGATTCTCGGGCCGGTGGCCCCGACCGTGGAGACGTCGCAGGAGACGTTCGAGCGGATCGTGGACCTCAATCTGGGGGGCGCCTTCACGGTGACGCGGGCGGCGCTGGAGCTGATGCTGCCGCGCGGCTACGGGCGGATCGTGCACATCGCCTCGGTGGCCGGCAAGGAGGGCAACCCGCAGATGGCGGCCTACTCCGCCTCGAAGGCGGGCGTGATCGGGATGGTCAAGGCCGTCGGCAAGGAGTACGCCCCCTCCGGGGTGACGGTGAACGCCGTCGCTCCCGCGTCCGTGGAGACGCCCCTGATCCAGGGCATGACGCCGGAACGCCAGGAGATCCAGAAGTCCCTGATCCCGATGCACCGCTTCGGCACCGTCCAGGAGATCGCGCACCTGGTCGCCTACATCGTCTCGCCCCAGGCCTCGTTCACGACCGGGTTCGTGTACGACGCCTCGGGCGGCCGGGCGGACTACTGACGCGGACCACCGACATCGAGGGTGCGACGGCGCACACCTCCCGACGAACAGGACGACGCACCATGTCAACGACGACCACGTCATCCGTCTCCGCCGCGGGCGGGACCGGGGTGCCGCTGGAGCCCGGCGCGGCCTCCGCCCCCGGCGAGGGCACCCCCGGCAAGGACGGCCCCGGCAAGGGCGGCCCCAGTCAGGGCAAGAAGGCCTCCGCCGCCGGTTTCGTGGGCTCCGCGCTGGAGTACTACGACATGTACATCTACGCCTCGGCCTCGGCCCTGGTGTTCAGTCAGGTGTTCTTCCCGGACGCCGGGGCGATGGGCCTGCTGCTGAGCCTGGGCTCCTACGGCGTGGCGTACGTGGCCCGCCCGCTGGGCGGGTTCCTGGCCGGCCACATCGGTGACCGGTTCGGGCGCCGTGACATCATGATCATCACACTGATCACGATGGGCGTGGCGACGTTCCTCATCGGCTGCCTTCCCTCGTACGCCACGATCGGCATGTGGGCGCCGGCCGTGTTGATCACGCTGCGCCTGTTCCAGGGCCTGTCGGTGGGCGGTGAGGCCTCCGGCTCGGCGTCCCTGACGCTGGAGCACGCCCCGGAGGGACGCCGCGGCCTGTACTGCTCGTGGATGATCAACGGCATCTGGGTGGGCTACATCCTGGCCACCCTGGCGTTCATCGGGGTGGCGGCGCTTCCCGAGGAGCAGATGTTGTCCTGGGGCTGGCGGGTGCCGTTCTGGGCCTCCGCGGTCATCGTGATCGTGGGCGTGGTCATCCGCCGCGCCCTGGAGGACCCGGAGGCGTTCCGGGAGCAGAAGGAGCAGGGCAAGGTCGCCAAGGCGCCCATCGGTCTGGTCTTCAAGCACCAGCCCGCGGACGTGGTGCGCGTGGTGTTCTCGGCCTTCCTGATCGTCATCAGCTCGGTGGTGCCGGTGTGGGGCCTGACGTACGCGACGCACGTGGTGGGCGTGTCCTCCTCGACGATGCTGTGGGCGGTCGTGTTCGGGTACGCCACGGCCCTGGTGACGCAGCCGCTGTTCGCCGCGCTGAGCGACCGGGTGGGCCGCCGCCCGGTGCTGATCGGCGGCAACCTGTTCGGCGCGGTGGCCGTCTGGCAGTTCTTCTGGGCCGTCGGGAACGCGGACGTGCCGATGATCTACCTGGGCTTCTTCCTCTGCATCACGCTCGGGTTCGCCGCGACGAACGCCGTGTACCCGGCCTTCTTCAGCGAGATGTTCAACGTCCGCTTCCGTGTCAGCGGCATGGCCGTGGGCCTGCAGCTCGGCATGATCCTGACCGGGTTCTCCCCGACGATCATCCAGTCCGTCTCCTCCGCCACCGGCGACTCCTGGTGGCCGGCGGCCGCCTTCACCTCGCTGGCCTGTGTGATCTCCGCGATCGCGGTGGCCACGGCCCGTGAGACCCACAAGGTGCCGCTGGCACAGCTGGGTCGCCGGATCGACGACTGACGAGGAGTCCCGCAGGGACGAAGGACGAAGCGCGAGAGGCGGGGTGGGCGCCCGCAGGACGGGGCGCCGCACCCCGCCTCGGCGCGCCCGGCCCCGCCTCAACGTGCGGCCGCCTCAACGTGCGGCCGCCCCCTCACCGCCCCCGGCCCTGGTCGACGAGGTATCGGTCGGCGACGGCGACGAGGGCCTCGCCGAAGCGGGCGGCGTCGGCGCGGCCGCACCGCATGACGGGCAGGGCGATGCTGAGGGCGGCGTGCTGTCCCTCGTGGCTGCCGAGGCTGACGGCGAACGCGGCCACGCCGACCTCGCTCTCCTCGAAGTTGGAGGCGATGCGGTGCTTGCGCACCTTGTCCAGGGCTTCCCGCAGGTGGTCCATGTCGGCCCCCAGGGGGCGTCGGCGGCGCCCGCTGGAGGCCACCTGGTAGCGGGCCTGGACGTCGTCGTCGGAGAGGCCGGCGAGCATCGCCTTGCCGGCCGAGGTGACGTGCGCGGAGAGGCGCACGCCGGTGCGCAGGCCGAACCGGATGACGTGGTCGGTGGCCTCGATGCCGTCGACGTGGTGGATCTCGGTGCCGACCAGGGTGGCGAGGTGGACGGTCTCGTTGACCGCCTCGAAGAGCTGCTCCAGGTAGGGGCGCACCTGGTCGCGCAGGGTGGGGGCGGCGGCCGCGGCGGGGCGGGCCATCTCCGGGCCGGGGAGGTAGCGGCGGCGCTCGCCCTGCCGGGCGAACCCGTCGCCGACCATCGTGGCCAGCAGCCGCTGGGCGGTGGACGGGTTGACGTCGAGGGCGGCGGCGGCCTCCGTGACGCTCAACGAGCCTGCCGAGCCCAGCAGTTTGACGAGGACGAGCACGCGGTGCGCCGCCTCCACGCGAAATCCTTCATTGCGCTCCATGCAACAAACCTATCTTTCATTGCACTGTTCGCAAGTAGGTGACTACGGTCACACGAGCCCGGGAGCGGGGAGGCCACACGGACGTGGCTGTCCGGACCGCACCGCGCTCGCTCCGTGTCGAGACGAAGGGGTTTCGGGATGAGCACCATCCAGCAGCAGGCCCACCAGCGGTCCCCCGGCAGCCGCCGCGGGCGCACACCCGCGCCGCCGCAGGCGCGCAGGGCCGTGGCCAGCGGGACCTTCGGGTCCGCGCTGGAGTGGTTCGACTTCGCCGTCTACGGCGCCATGGCCGCCACCGTCTTCCCGGCCCTGTTCTTCACCGGGATGGGTGAGGCGGCCGGCCTGCTGGCCTCGTTCGCCACGTTCGGCGTCGGTTTCTTCGCCCGCCCGCTGGGCGGCATCGTCTTCGGCCACCTGGGGGACAAGGTCGGGCGCCGCAGGATCCTGCTGGTCACCTTCGTCTCGATGGGGCTGGCCTCCCTGGTGATCGGGCTGCTGCCGTCGGTCTCGCAGATCGGGGTGGCCGCGCCGGTCCTGCTGGTGGCGATGCGCTTCGTCCAGGGGTTCGCCCTCGGCGGGGAGGCCACCGGGGCCCAGTTGATGACCATGGAGCACGCGCCGGGGGACCGGCGCGCGTTCTACGGGGCCCTGATGGCGATGGGCTCGCCGATCAGCCAGGTCGCCGCCAATCTGGCGCTGACGCTCCTGTCGGCGACGCTGAGCGAGCAGGCGTTCATGTCCTGGGGCTGGCGCGTCCCATTCCTGGCGAGCATCCTGCTGGTCGCCGTCGGCGTCTACATCCGGTTCAAGGTGGAGGAGACCCCGGTCTTCCGGGAGGACGTGGCGGAAGCCGCGGCCGCGACCAGCACGCCGGCCGAGGTGCTGCGCGGCCACGGCGCCACGATCGTGCGCCTGATCCTGGCGTTCTCCCCGATCGTCATCACGTTCTACGTGGTGAGCGTGTACGGCCTGAGCTACCTGACGGGCATCGGCTTCTCCCGCAGCCAGACGTTCACCATCGTGACGATCGCCAACCTGTGCTCGGTCGTGGCGATCTGGTGCGGTGGCCGCGCGGCGGACCGCTTCGGGCGGCGCCGGGTCCTGATGACGGGCTCGGCCGGCACCCTCGTGGCCGCCGTGGTGTTCTTCCCCGTGGTCGGCACCGGCAGCTTCCCGGCGGCCCTGCTGATGGTCTCCTTCGCCCTGGTGTGCGCGCAGTTCGGCAACGCCGGGCAGGGCGCCCTGTTCGCCGAGGCCTTCCCGACCCGCATGCGCTACACCGGCTCGGCCCTTGCCCTGACGGGCACCAACCTCCTGTTCGCGGCCCCGGCGCCGTTCCTCGCCTCGTGGCTGCTGGACGTCTCGGGCGGCTCCACGCTCGGCATCACGGTCTTCTGGGCCGTGACGATCGTCGTCGCGCTGCTCGTGATGGCCCGCATGGGCGACTACCGCACGCTCGAGGGCGAGCGCCACCACTTCGACGGCCGCCGTGACGCGGACCTCGCCGACGGACGTGACCCGGACCGCGCCGACGACGGGGGCGCCGACCCGGCCGGCGACCACGCCGACGACCGAGCTGACGACCGAGCCGACGACCGGGCCGAGCAGGCCACCCCCACCAGCAACGCCCTGTCCGCGGCCCCGCGGCAGGCGGACCACACCGTCGGAGGTGTCTGACATGACCACCACCCCTGCCCAGCCCGCACCCGCGCGGAGCCCGCAGGCCTCGCCGGCCTCCCCTTCCGGGCGCTCGGCGATCGTGACCGGCGGCGCCGGCGGCATCGGCTCCGTGATCTCGGCCCGGCTGGCGCGCTCCGGCTACCGCGTGGTCGTCGCGGACGTCGACGGCGCCCGTGCCGAGGCCACCGCGAAGGGTCTGCCCGGCGAGGGCCACCTCGGCTTCGGCGGCGACCTGACGTCGTCGGCCGTGAACGCGGACCTCGCGGCGGCGGCCTCGGCTCTGGCCCCGCTCGGAGCCGTCGTGAACGCCGTCGGCATCTCCCCGAAGCGTGAGGGCCGCAAGATCGAGCTGGCCGACATCGACGACGACCTGTTCCACCAGGTCATGGCGGTCAACGTGGCCGCGCCGTTCTTCCTGGTGCGCGAGGCCGCCCCCCTGATGCCCGACGACGGCAGCGCGAGCATCGTGAACCTGCTGTCGATCGCGGGGCGCACGGGGACCGGCGGCCCGGCGGGCGCCCCGTACCCGCCGTTCCTGCCGTCGGCGATGGTCTACGGGGCCTCGAAGGCCGCGCTGGCGAACCTGACGATCAGTCTGGCGCACGAGCTGGCCGGGCGGCGCATCCGGGTCAACGGGGTCGCCCCGGGGTTCGTGGGGACGCCGATGATGGGCCAGGTCCCGCCGACCGGCCCGATCGTGGACCAGGTCCCGGCCCACCGGTACGCGCGCCCGGAGGAGGTGGCGGCGGCCGTGGAGTTCCTGCTGTCCCCGCAGGCGTCCTACATCACCGGCACCAGCATCGACGTCGACGGTGGCTGGGCCCCCCGCGCCTGACCCCGCCACGGTCCGCCCCCGCCCCGGCCCCGGGCCCGGGCGGCCGCGCCACGACTCCGCGGCACGACCTCGCGCCACAACCCCGCGCCACGACCCCGTGCACCCACCTCGTGCACCGGCCTCGACCAGGAGAGCGACGCACCATGAAGCACCGCAGTGAGCACGACCTGGTGGTCCTGGGCTCCGGCATCGCCGGGCAGACCACCGCGACCACGGCCGCCGAGGCAGGGCTGGACGTCCTGCTGGTCGAGAAGCAGCCCTCGCTGGGCGGCTCCTCGGCGATGAGCGGCGGCTGGTTCGCCTTCTCCGGCACCCCGGAACAGGCCGAGGGGGGCGTCGAGGACTCCGAGGACCTGTTCCGGCACGACCTGCTGGAGGGCGGCGGGCACCTGAACGACCCGGCCCTGGTGGACGCCTACCTGGCCCACCAGCACGCGGCCCACCGGTTCCTGAAGGACCACGGGGTGCGCTTCCGCGAGGTGGCGATCAGCTCCGGGATGTCGGCCGCTCGCGGGCACAACAGCGAGATCAAGGACGTCCTGGCGACCCTGCACGCGGCGTTCGCCGCGGCGGGCGGCAGCACGCTGACGGACACGGCCGCGCGGCGTCTGCTGACCGACGACGGCGGACGGGTCGTGGGCGTGCTGGCGGAGGGCCCGGACGGGCCGGTGGAGCTGTACGGCCGCCGGGGCGTCGTGCTGGCCACGGGCGGGTTCAGCCGCGGCACCGAGATGCTGAAGGTCTTCGCGCCGGAGCAGCTGGCGGCCATCCCGTACGGCGGGCGCGGCAACACCGGTGACGGCCTGCGCATGGCCTGGCGCCTGGGCGCGGGGATGGCGGACATGTCGTTCGTGGCGGCGACCTACGGCTCCCACCCCGAGACGGGTGAGGAGTTCCACGAGCTGCTGACCGCCTACTACATGGGCGCGATCGTCGTGAACACGGCCGGGAGGCGGTTCGTGGACGAGTCGATCGACTACAAGTCGCTGGGCCGGGCCGTCCTGGGCCAGCCCGACGGACTCGGCGTCCAGGTGTTCGACTCCCGGGTGCGCGCGCAGTCCCACCGTGGCATCCCCCTGAAGGACATGGACGCCCTGGAGGAGCTGGGGCACCTGCACGAGGCCGACACCCTGGAGGAGGTCGCCCGCCTGGCCGGCGTCGCCCCCGGGGAACTGGTCGCCACGGTCGAGCGGTACAACGCCGCCGTGGCCGGGACGGCCGCGGACGAGCAGGGGCGCACCGGCCTGTGCAACGGCGTGGGCGAGCTGACGCCGATCGACGCCCCGCCGTACTACGCCTACCCGGCCAAGGCCCTGATGACGACGACCTACTGCGGGGTGACCGTCACCCCGGACGCGCGGGTCACCACCGTCGACGGCGAGCCGATCGGCGGCCTGTACGCCGTCGGGGAGGTCGTGGGCGGCTTCCACGGGGCCACCTACATCACCGGCACGTCCCTGGGCAAGGGCGCGGTGTTCGGGCACATGCTCGGCGCCGCCCTCGCCGGGACCGAGCCGCAGCACGGGAACAGCAGCGAGCAGGAGGAGGTCGCGGCATGAGCGCCGTGCGCACGGAGGGCTTCGACGTCGTCGTGGTGGGGTCCGGCATCGCCGGTTCCTCGGCCGCGGTGGCGGCCACGCGGCGGGGCGCCCGGGTGGCGCTCCTGGAGAAGCAGGACACGTTCGGCGGGTCCACCGCCCTGTCGGCCGGCATGTTCTGGACGGCGCCCGACCTGGACGCCTACCGGCGCCGGGTCCCCCTCGGGGACGAGTCCCTGGGCCGCGCCGTCGTCGAGGACTACGCCGAGTGCCTGGAGGAGCTGCACGCCACCGGCGAGCGGGTCTCCGACACGCCGAAGACGGACATCATGACGTTCGGCATCGGCTATTCCACGGACATTCTCGCGATCCTGGCCTGGTGCCGGGCCCAGGTGGAGGCGGGCGGCGGGGTGTGCCGCACCGGCACGGCGGCGCTGCGGGTCCTGCTGGACGACGACGGCGCGGTCACGGGTCTGCTGGCCCGCACCGCACAGGGCGGCCGGGTGCGGTACGAGGCCCCGGCGGTGGTGCTGGCGGGCGGCGGCTTCCAGGGGGCGCGCGACGAGCTGACCCGTGCGATGGGGCCGAACGCCGACCGGCTGCTGCTGCGCTCCAACCCGGGCAGCGTCGGCGACGGCCTGCGCCTGGCCCGGCAGGCCGGGGCCGGCGGCACCACCGCGATGAGCACGTTCTACGGACACCTCATCGGGTCCCCCGTGAACCGCTTCGAGCCGCAGGACTTCCTGCCGAACTCGCAGTACTACTCCGACCACGCCGTCCTGGTGAACATGGAGGGCCGCCGGTTCGTCGACGAGACCCTGGGCGACGAGATCCTCAACCAGGCCCTCCTGCACCAGCCGCAGGCGGGCGGCGTGCTGGTCTTCGACGACCACGTGCGCACCACCGTCGGCACCGACGAGCCCTTCCCCGGGCTCGGCGCCGTGGACCGCTACCAGGTCGCCGTCGACAACGGGGCCCTGCACGCGCGGGCCGACACCCTGGAGGACCTGGTCGCGCGGACGGCCGCCTGGGGGATCGACCCGGCCGTCCTGGGGCGGACCCTCCAGGACTACGTGGCGGCCGCATCCGCCGGCGGCGGGTTCGCGGGCGGGCACCCGGTGTCCTCCCGGGCCCGTGCCCCGCGGACCGGCCCGTTCCACGCGCTGAAGGTGCAGCCCAGCATCACCTTCACCTTCGGCGGCGTGCGCGTCGACGACCAGGCCCGGGTCCTGGACCCCGACGGCCGCCCCGTGCCCGGCCTGCACGCCGCCGGGGCGGACATCGGCGGGCTGTCCAACCTCGGGTACGCGGGCGGCCTCGCCCCTGCCTACATCACCGGACGGCGGGCCGGGCGCAGCGCCGCCCGGGTCGCGGGCGCCGCCCGGGCCACGGGCGCCGAGCCCCGTCCACCGGCCGGCGTGACCGCCGGCGTCTGAGCCACGGAACCTGACGAGGAGAAGAATCATGGTCCACACCGCAGACGTCCTGATCGTGGGAGCCGGCGGTTCCGGCATGGCGGCCGCGATCTCGGCGGCGAGCAGCGGGGCGTCGGTCGTCGTGCTGGAGAAGTGCCCGGACGTGGGTGGCTCCACCGCGCTGTCCGTGGGGTCGTTCACCGCGGCGAACACGAGTTACCAGTTCCGGGCGCGGGTCAACGACAGCATCGACCTGTTCGTCGAGGACATGAAGACGGCCAACGGCCCGTTCGAGGCGCGGGAGAACCAGTCGTTGCGGCGGATCCTGGCCGAGAACGCCGGGCCGACGGTGGAGTGGCTGTCGTCGCTGGGGGTGCAGTTCCTGGGCCCGACGCCGGAGCCGCCGTACGAGAAGCCGCGCATGCACAACGTGCTGCCGAACTCGCGGGCCTACCGTGACGCGCTGCTGCGGGAGTGCCGGCGGCTGGGTGTGGAGATCCGCACGTCGATGCCGGTGGACGAGCTGCTGCGGAACGCCGACGGGGAGATCGTCGGTGCGGCGGCGAACGGCACGCGCTTCTTCGGGCGCCGGGGCGTCGTCCTGACCACCGGCGACTACTCCGCCTCCACGGAGCTGAAGGCGAAGCACGTGGGCGAGGACGCGGCGCGGATCCCGCCGGTGAACCCGGCGAACACCGGCGACGGGTTCCACCTGGGCGAGGAGGCCGGCGGGTTCACCCTGCAGATGGACCGCCTCTACGAGGGCCTGCGGTTCGCGCCGTCGAAGCGGCCGGACCTGATCAAGATGCTGCCGGCGGTCCCCGCGCTGAACCGGGTGATGCGCTTCGTGGTGGAGCGGCTGCCGAAGAACCTGCTGGCGTACGTGATCCGGGGCGCGCTGACCAGCTGGATCGGTCCGAACGTCACCATATACCGGGCGGGGGCGATCCTCGTGGACGACGCGGGGCGCCGCCTGGCGAACGAGGACACCGACTCGGCGATGGCGCGGGCGGTGGCCGCCACGGGCGGCAACACCGGGTTCATGGTGTTCGACGAGCGGATCGCGCGGAAGTTCTCCGCGTGGCCGAACCCGGTCTCCACGTTCCCCGGCGTCGCGTACGCGTACGTGCAGGACTACAAGCGGTTCAGGCCGGACGTGTACCACCGTGCCGACACCCTGGAGGAGCTGGCGGGCAGGATCGGCGTCGACCCGGCCACCCTGCGTGCCACGGTGGACCGGTGGAACCGGAGCGTGCGGGACGGCAGGGACGAGGACCACGGCCGCCAACACCTGGGTGAGGGCGTCACGCAGGGCCCGTTCTACGCGCTGGGCCCCATGAACGCCTACGTCACGCTCGCCGACGGCGGCCTCGGCGTCGACGACGAGCTGCGCGTGATACGCGAGGACGGCACGCCGGTGCCCGGCCTGTGGGCCGCCGGGTCCACCGGCCAGGGCGGCCTCCAGCTGCTCAACCACGGCCTGCACATCGGCTGGGCGATGGTGTCCGGCCGCATCGTCGGCCGGAACGTCGCGGCCGCCCCGCTCCGCACGGACCTGAGCGTCGCCTCCACGGAGCGCCGGCCGGCGGACGCCTGACCTGACCGTCTCCCGGTACCAATGCCGTGACCAATGCCGGTACCGGCACGACGCCGCACCTGCCCGTGGTGGAAGGTGCGGCGTCGTCGGTGTCGGGGACGGCGAGGCCCCGCGAGTCCCGTTCGGCGGGAGAACCCGCCCCCGGCAGCGGCTACCGGTCGAGGGCCAGCTCGGTGGAGAGCCCCGGAATGTGTGACCTGGCGTCTGCGATGAAGCCGTAGATCAACCTCCGGGACTCGTCTCGTGCCCGATCCAACTCGGCCCGCGACGCCGCCCGGTCGATGCCGTCGGCCGCCTTGAGTGCCTCACGTCCGAGGGAGGCCAACTCGGGCGAGTCGGTCAGAAGTTCGGCGCGGAACATCGCCTCCATGGCCGCAGCCCTCAAACGCTGGGCTTCCCTGCGCAGTTCATGGATCTCGGTCTCGCTCGCCACGCGTCCGTCATGGCCCCTGTCCGCGAACCAGTGATCCATCTGCCCGCGGCGGTAGTTGGCCAGGGCACCGCCGAACGCGCAGTAGGCGTCTATCCGTTCCTGCCTGAGCTTCTCGTTCCGAGCGGTCTCCTCCGCGCGTCGCAGGGTGTTGCGCTGGAACAGGTGAGTCGCTCCCGCGCCGAGGAGCGTGCCCAGCACTGCGATGAGGCTTGCGGCGATGACGACCATGCCGCCAGCGAACCACATGGCACCGGCCGCGGGCACAGGTTCGATCAGGTAGAAGGAACAGCCGCCGCCGACGCCCCCGGCGACCACGTCGGCCGAGGCGCTCCGTCACTCCGGGCTCCGGGCGCCTTGGCCAGGGGTGCAGGAAAGGCGTTCCGCATGCGCGCGGGTCGCGTTCAGCCGCCCGCGAGGGCGACGAGCTTGATGAAGACCAGGTCCGGGCCGGTGGTGAGGTCCACGACGTCGTCGAGGTGGTCCACCTGGCGGTCGCCGGCCAGGACGAAGAACCCGTTGGCCAGGAAGGCGCGTTCGGCAATCTCGGCCTGGCGCCGCCAGTCGATGCGGCGGGGTTCGCGGAGGCGGTGCCCGTCGCGGTCCGTCTCGGCGTCGTCGGGGCGGACGAGGCCGGTGAAGCGGTCACTGGGGCGGGCGTTGTGGCGGGTGACCTCCTCGCGGATCCGGAGGGTGATCAGCTCGCGGACCGTCATCCGCTCCGGCAGGCCGGTGACCTGCCATGCGGTGACCGGTCTGCCGGTCGCGGTCTCGTCCCGGAACGTCACGGTGGCCATCAGGCGCCTCGCTCGATCTGCGTGAGGATGGACCGGTCGGTGATGCCGGCGTCGGCGGCGAGCAGGAACGCCTTGCTGAGGATGAGGGACAGCCGGTCGTCCTCGAAGGGGAGGAAGAGCTGGGCGCTGCTCCTGGCCGCGGGGCGGCCCGCCGGGACGATGCAGAGGTAGCTGTCGTCCGGTTCCATGAGGATGTTGGCGGAGCCTATGTGGATCTTGTAGGTGCGCAGGTCGCCCCGGACGACGAGGAAGCGGCCCGCGAGGGTGCACCGGTCGGCGATCTTCAGGCGGGGCAGGATGCGTTGCAGGGCGTCGCGGCGGGCCTCGGCGCTCTCGGTCAGTTCGGCGAAGCCGGCCCGTTCCCAGTAGGTGCGCCCGGGTCCCCCGTCGGTCCAGTCGGGGTCGGCGGCGATCGAGGTCACGCCGACGAAGAGGTCCACGTCGCGCATCGCCTCGCTGAGGAGCAGTGGCGGAACGTCGGCGAGCGGCGCCTCACGCCAGGTGCCGTCCACCCGGTGGTGGAAGCGGATCTGGTCGGTCGAGGCGAGTTCGTCGTCGTCCGACCAGTCGGCCCACGTGTGGAAGAAGCGGACCCGCCACTCCCCCGCCGCGAGGGTCCGCTCGGCGTGGGCGTCGTCGCCGCCGTCCCAGGGGCCGAGCAGGTCGCTCTTCCATCCCCGGGCCCGGAACAGGGCGAACATCCGGCGGTAGTGGACGAGGTGCGCGGCGAAGCGGTTGGAGTAGACGCGGGTCTGCTCCTCGGCCGGGGTGAGGCGGTAGACCTCGCGGAACGCCTGCTTGAACGGTTGCCGGACGCGCCGCTCGGTGAGGAGGTCCCGCCAGGCCCGCACGCTGCCGGGGTCGGAGCGGAGCGGGTGCCACAGCCGTACGCGGGCGTCGTCGGCGACGTCGAGGGCGTCCAGGGCGCCCAGTGCGCCCAGTGCGCCCAGGGTGTCGGAGACCTCGGAGGCGTCGGAGGCGTCGGAGGCGTCGGGCTCGTCCGCCTCGGGGAGTACGGCTCGCCACTCGCCGGGGCGACCTCGATCTCCCAGATCAGCCTGCGGACGAGGGTCCGGGCGAGCGGGTGTCCGACGAGCTCGTCGCGCCACCAGCGGTAGGGGTGGGTGGCGTCGACGGTGAAACCGCCCTCCAGCGCGCGGGTGAGCGTCGCGAGGTGGGCGTTCACGCGCTTCACCAGGTCGCGCAGTTCCTTGAGCAGGGCGGGGTGCTCGCGGCGCACCGCGGCGGGGACGCTGCGGAGCGGGCGGCCGTCCTTCTCCCAGGTCAGCGTGGCGGTCTCGGCGACCGTGACGACGGCCTCGTGATCACCGGCCGTCCGGCGCAGGACGCCGCCCACGGTGGAGCCGCCGACGGTGACGGCCTCGAAGTCGAGCCTCGGCAGCCGCAGTGCCACTTCGGTGCGTTCGGCCAGGGCCGCGTCCACCTTCTTGAGCATCTTGTCGAGCTGCTTGGGCACCCCGGCGTGCCGCACGGACCGGCGCACCGTGCGGATCGCCGTCGCCAGCTCGGGCGTCGGGAAGTCCTGCGCGGCGCGGACCATCTCGTACAGGAGGGCCTGGGAGGGAAGTGTCTTCGCCGCCGCCGTCGGGGCGAGGGCGACGCCGGGCAGCAGGCGGTCGAACAGCTCCGGCAGCCACGGCTCGTCACGGAGCAGTGCCACCCTCAGGGCGCGTCCGAGCGCGGTGATCTCCCGGTCCGTGAACGCCTTGTCCGCCTGGTAGGGGATCTCGCCCGTGGCGATCGCGTCGGTGCGGTCGGCCGCCGATTCCAGCGCACGGCGGGTGAACGCCACGTAGGCGGGGGTGCCGGCCAGCCTGCGCCACGTGTCCGGGGGTGGTGGGGTGAACCTGCCATCCCGATCGGCGCGGGACAGCAGTGTCTGCTCGGCGCGGGACAGGCCGGCGACCACGGCCATCTCGTCGGCGACGATGGGCCCCACGTCGCGGGAGAGGCGCCGTACGGCCGCGCGCAGTGTCACCTGGCCAGCGATCCGGGCGACCGCGAGCAGGGCGTGAGGTTGGGGCACGGTTTCCTTCCTCAGTGAGAACTCGACCAGCTTGCGCGCTTGTTCGGTCACGTCGGGCAGCGGGCCCGTGCAGTGCTCCAGCGCGTTCAGGCCCAGGGTGAGATCGGCCCAGCCGTGTGTCTCGCACTTCTCGAGGAGCGCTTCGAACACCCGGCGGCACGCGTCGGGCGTGGAGGACGGCCGTCGCTCCCCCACCGCGGTCTGGTCGTCCGCGGTGAAGCCGGGGTCGGTCAGCGAGTGGGGCAGCCGGGCTTCGGGATCCGCCGAGTCGTCGTACAGCATGGCGGGATGCTGACAGGAGGCACTGACAGTCCGACGGGCAGACCTCGCTGTCTTCGCGATCAGATGTCGACCTCCGCAAGCAGCGTTTTGCCCGGTCCTCCGTCCGTGCGCGGTACCACCGCCCAGCGGCTCGCCAGCGCGGAGACCAGGCGGAGGCCGCGGCCGGACTCCGCGTCCCGCTCGGCCGGCAACGAGGGCGACGTCAGCGGCATGCGGTCACCCCGGGTGTCCGTCACTTCCACGCGCACGAGCCCCGCGGACCGGTCGAGCCACAGGCATAGCCTGAAGTCGCGGCCGGGTACGAGGCCGTGCGTCACCGCGTTCGCGGCGAGCTCGGCGACGATCAGGGTCACTGTGGTGTTCAGGTCGGACTCGTAAGGGTGGCCCCAGGCGTCGAGCCGCTGGGAGGCGAGTCGACGGGCCAGGCGGGCGCCGCGGGGTGTCGAGGTGAACGTCATGCGGAGCTCCCGGACGGGCGGCGCCAGTCGGCGGGCGCACGGCCCGCAGGTCTCCCCGGATGGGTGCGTTTCTGTCGTCATGGCCCCTGAGCGTGGTCCGGCGTGCGTACCGTGACCAGCGTCGACACCCATACACAGCGTCACTGTGCCACCGCGTGGGGTGGCCTGTCGGGGTGCTGGTGGGCCGGAGGACGGGGAGAACACGATGACGCAGGTCCCGGAGCAGGCCGTTGCACGCCGGAGCGAGGATCCAGCCGACGAGCTGCTGCGGTCGTTCGGGAGGCAGGTCAAGATCCTGCGGGAGCGGGCCGGCCATACCCAGGCCGCGCTGGGGCAGCTCCTCGGCTACAGCGAGGCGCAGATCGCGGCGATCGAGCAGGGGCGGCGGATTGCCCGACCCGACATGATCGGCAAGTTGGATCAACTACTCGACGCCGGCGGCATGTTGCTGGCGATGAAGCGGCCGGTGGCGTTGACGCGGTACCCCGCCTTCTTCCGTGACGCGGCGCGGATCGAGGAAGAGGCCGTTGAGTTCCACGCCTATGCGGTGCTCGCGATCCCAGGGCTTCTGCAGACGGAGGGGTACGCGCGGACCATGTTCACCGTTCGCCGTCCTCGCCGCAGCGAAGCCGAGATCGAGCAGATGGTCACCGCGCGCATGGCACGGCACAAGATGTTCGAGCGACTGCCGGCACCGACGCTCAGCTTCTTGATCGAGGAGTCCGTGCTGCAGAGGCCTTACGGTGGCGTCGGCGTGCTTCGTGAACAACTGGAGCACCTTCGGATCGTGGGCGAGAACCCCAACGTGGAGATCCAGATCATGCTCACTCGGAGCGAGGATCACGCCGGCGCGGACGGCCCCTTCACCTTGATGACGCCGGCTGGCGGAGAGCAGGTCGCCTACGCCGAGAGCCAAGGCAGCGGCCAGGTGCTCACCGATCGCGAAGCCGTACGCATGATGGCGGTTCGGTATGGAATCCTGCGAGCCCAGGCGCTGTCGCCTGTCCAATCGCTGTGCCACATCGAGAAGTTGCTGCAAGGAGAGCCATGAACACCGAGCAGTCCCGCGTCCAGTCCATCACGTACTTCAAGAGCAGCTACAGCGGCGGCGAGGGCGGCGAGTGTGTTGAGGTCGCCCCCACTCCAGCCATCGTCCACATCCGCGACTCCAAGGCTCCGGCCCGCGGCACGCTCACCGTGCGGCCCTGCGCGTGGTCCGCCTTCCTCGGCCTGGCACGCCAGGACTGACCGGAGGGACGAGACTCGCCGGTCAACCGCGACAGTCAGGGGTCGGGACCGGCCTGCTCGGGCACAGAACTGTGGGCCGAGATCCAAAGAGGATCTCGGCCCACAGTGTTGGTAGCGGGGACAGGATTTGAACCTGCGACCTCTGGGTTATGAGCCCAGCGAGCTACCGAGCTGCTCCACCCCGCGTCGTTGTGTCTTGACCGTACGGCATGGGCAGGGGAAATAGCGAATCGGTTGCGTCGGCTTGCGGTGTCGAGGTGTGTGGAGCAGGGGCAGCTCGGGGCCCAGGGGGCGGGCCTTGGGGGGCTGGGGCACCGGGGCACGGGTTTCCGAGTTCTGGGGCGTCGGGACGCTCCAAGATCAAAGAACCGGGGGAAAGAAACGCCTGCCAAGCCCCTCCCTGCCTCCCCGGTCACGGCTGGGCGGGGCAGGGCTCGGCGCTCACACGGCTGAGTGAATATGCCGCAGATCGGCCGGGGTTGGGTGGTTCGTGGGCTTACGCTCGGCGCAGACAACAGGCGACATGAGACGACCCCCGCCGGGACGGACATCCCGGACGAGGGTCTGACCACCGAGGAAGGCAAGAACTTCCTGATGGGTGCAATGCATCTTACCGACCGTGCTCGTGACGCCGCCCGTTGTGGCGGCGTGGTCCACGAGGCTCACCGCCACACCACGCACTTCACGGTCGTGGGAAATCACTTGGCGCAGCACGATGATCTGTCGCTCACGGCGATCGGGCTGGCCGTGTACGTCCAGTCACTGCCGTCCGGGACACCCATCAGCATCAAGACCTTGGTCAGCCGCCGGTGCGAGGGCGCGGTGCGGATCGCGGCAGCTCTGCGGGAGTTGGAGGCGCACGGCTACCTGCGGCGGGAGAAGGTTCGCATCGCGGGTGGGCGGATCGTCACGCGAACCGTGTACTGCAACAAGCCGGAGGCCGCTGCCCGTCGTGATGTCGGTGCGGCCGGGCGTCACGTGCCAGAGGGTGGCCGGCCCTACGAAGTGGTGAGGGAAGCGGTGTGCGGGGTCGAGGTGGCGTCCTCGTGTGCGACGTCCTTCGGGACCGGTTCTGTCGTGTCACAGCCGGTTGTTGAGCAGCAGCCGGAGTCCGCCCAGGAGCCGGTGGCGAAGGCCGTGTCGGCGCCACCGCGGCACGGGCACAGAAAGCGCAAGCCGTTGCCGCCCGTGCCGCAACCGCTGCTGGCGCGACCGGAATTGGCCGAGCGGGCCGTCGAGTTGCTCACGGGGCTGCGGAGGTACGTGTCCGAGCTGAGGTTCACCGCGTGCGAGGTCGAGCACCTCACGCCCGGAGTGGTGGCCTGGCTGGAGCGTGAGGTCACCTCCGGGGAGATCCGCCGGGCCCTGTTCACGGGACTGCCGGAAGGTGGGCCACGGTGGCCTGCGGCGTTCGTCGCGTACCGGCTGCGCGTGGACCTGCCGGCGCCGCCACCGCTGCGTCCGTCCGCTGCCGCGGCCCTGGAGCCGACGCCGGAGCGGTATCCGCTGCGGAACTGCGAGGAGTGCGACCGCGGCTATCGCGGGGCCGATCCCCAGCGGTGCCGGGACTGCGCCGACGCCGGCGCGGGGCTGGTGGCCGTCGCATGGGGACGGCCGCTTCCGTAGCGGGGCCTCGGTCCGTGCCCGGTGTCCGGCATCCGGTGGCTGGCGCCGGATACGTGCGGTGCCTGACGTCCGGCACCGGGCACGGACCGGGTTCTCACGGCCGCGCGGGCACCGGGACGCCAACTTCCGTCCCGTTCTCGGCCGCCTGGATCGCCGCTTCCGGGCGCTGGCCGGGGATGTGGTCGTCCACCACCGGCTTGCCCATGGCGGTGGCGATGTGTTCCTGGAGCACCTCGCGCCGGGCCTCGAAGAAGGCCTCGAAGTCGTCGGCCCGCATCAGCGCCGGGTCCGCGAGGTGGGTGCGGATGCGCTGCTCGACGCCCTCGGGGCTGGTCGCGGCCGCCTTGGCGAGCCGCTGGAGATATTCGGACGGGGCGTTGCCGCCGATGATCCGGTTGGTGCGGGCCGTCAGCGGGGTCTTGTTGATGACGGAGTTGCACACGGAGCGCTCGTGGCCGTTCTTCTGGCACCACGCCTGCGGGAAGATGTGGTGGATGTCCATCGCCTCGTCGAAGTAGACGCTGACCTCCGCCTTCTCCCCCGTGCGCCAGTCCACGGCGCCTGCCTTGAGCAGGAGCGCGTAGATGCCCTTGTACGCGGCGCTCTGGCGGGTCCGCAGGGTCAGGAGGCGGCTCGCGGCGAACTGCGCCTGGGTCACCGTGCGGGGTTCGGTGGTGGAGCCGCGGATCCAGTCGACGACATCGGGGAGGTCGAGGTTGAAGCGGGTCTCGGTGGTGCCGCCGTACAGCTCGCCGAAGACACCGCACCAGTACCAGCGGGCCAGCTTCTCCTGGGCGCCCGCGGACTCCGCGTCCTTGTCGGCGAGGGCGAAGATCGCGGCCAGCGGGATGAGCTGCGTGCCGTACGGGAGGAAGCGCGTGTCGAAGACGAACTGCTGGCGCAGGAACTTCGCGGTGGCCTTGAAGCCGGCGACGACGTCCGGCGCGTACCGCCGGTAGTCCTCCAGGCTCAGCGCGAGCATGTCCTTGCGCTTGCAGCCGATGCGGGGCAGGCGTTCCTCCTCGGTGCCCGCTTCCTCCTCGCGACGCCGGCGCTCGGCGGTGGCCAGAAGGGTGACCGCCTGGAGGAAGTCGGTGTTGGAGACCTCCTTGAGGATGGTGTACTCAGGCGCCTCCCAGGCCGAGCGGCACTCCTCCCAGTGACGCCGGAGGTCGAACTCGTCGGCGGCGTACGTCGCCGTCAGGAGCTCGAAGACGGTGAGGGTGACTCCGCCGGTGTTGACCTTCTCGAAGACCTGGCACACGGCCTGGCGCGGGGTGCCCTTGCCGAGTTCGATGACCGGGAAGTGGTAGAGGTCGAACGAACGGATGAAGCCGTCCCGGAAGCCGTACCAGAGTTCCATGGCGTCCTGTGCGAAGCCCCAGTGGCGGGCGAACCCGTCGCCCCAGGAGTTGTCGAAGAGGCTGCCCAGCGGGAAGACACGGTGCTGGTACTCCAGCTCCCGGGTGGAGTGGTCCTGCAGGACCTCCCCGCGGAAGTTGACGACCTGGCGGGAGGGCGGGACGAAGCGGATCGCCTCCTCGCGGTCCTCGTTCTCGTCGAGCGCCTTGACCATGTCGACGTAGAACCAGCCGGACACCCGGCGCTTGCGCTCGTCCTGGGTGGCCACGGGACGGTCCATGGCGAGTGACTGGAACAACGAGGTGAGCCGCTGCTGCCCGTCGAGGACCAGCGACTCGGGCTGCACGTGCTCGCCCGGGGTCGCCCCTTCGATGGGCCGGTACTTGAACCGGACGTCGCCGCCGCCCTCGAGCAGCATCACCGTGCCGATGGGGTAGTTGAGGGACACCGAGGCCAGCAGACTCGCGATGTTGGGCCACGGCCAGACCCAGCCGCGCTGGAACTCCGGTAGCTGGATCTTCCCCGCCGCCACCTGTTGGAGCAGGTCCCGCAGGGGTCGTTTGTCGATGCTGAACGTCTCGGTCGCCACATTTCCTCCTTGTGCGGAACAACGTCCGTGGTGGCGACCGGTCACCCGGCCGGGGCGACCGGGAGCGTACGGGTCCCGCCCGGCGCCGCCTGCCCGCTCCGCGCGCTGCGTGCGGCGCACCGCGCGGCTTCGGTCGCGCCCGGCGGGACGAGGGCGCCACAACGCTTGCCCCTGGCGGGTATCACCGACGGCACGGACGATGCCCGCAATGCGGGGCCGCGCGGAGTTCGCGGACGTCGCCCGGTTCCGGACAGGTGCTCCCGTCTTTCCCGGAGGCGCCCGGGAGATCGTCGTGCTCATGATCGAGTTTTAGACTGCTGTCCTGGCGGGTGCGGGCGGGCAGGCAGGCAGGGGAGGAACGGGTCGATGAGCCGTGTGACGGAGGTGTTCCAGCCGCTGCAGGCGGATGATCCGGCCGTGGTGGCCGGGTTCCGGATGGCCGCCCGGCTCGGGGCGGGCGGCATGGGCGTGGTGTACCTGTCGCACACGCAGGGCGGACGGCCGGTGGCGGTCAAGGTCGTGCGGCCGGAGCTGGCGGACGACCCGGACTTCAGGCGGCGGTTCGGCCGCGAGATCAAGGCGGCCCGGCGCGTCCGCGGTGCGTACACGGCGGAGTTGATCGACGGGGACGCGGACGGCACGCCGCCCTGGCTGGCCACGCTGTACGTGCCCGGGCCGTCCCTGACGGAGGCGGTCGCCCGGCGCGGGCCGCTGCCGGTGCCGGCGCTGCTGTGCCTGATGGCGGGGGTGGCCGAGGCCCTTCAGGCCATCCACGGGGCAGGCATCGTGCACCGGGACCTGAAGCCGTCGAACGTGCTGCTGGCCGCCGACGGGCCCCGGGTGATCGACTTCGGCATCGCGCTGGCGGCCGACGCGACGGCGTACACGGCCACGGGCGGGACCATCGGCACGCCCTCCTTCATGGCGCCGGAGCAGGCGACCGGCGACGACGTCACGGCGGCGACCGATGTCTTCGCGCTCGCGCAGACGGCGGCGTTCGCCGCGCTGGGCAAGCCGCTGTACGGGGAGGGCTCGGCGCTCAACGTGCTCTACCGGATCGTGCACTCCGAGCCCGACCTGTCCCTGCTGCCCGAGCCGCTGCGGCCGTTGCTGGCCCGGTGCCTGGCCTCCGATCCGGCGGAGCGACCCACCCCGGCGGAGGTCGTGGAGTGGTGCCGGCAGCGGCTGGAGGCGGACGCCGACGCGGGCGGGGCTCCGGCCGTATGGCGGGAGATCAACGGGCCGGCCGTCGCGGTGCCGGATCCGGTGACGGAACCTGTGGCGGCCCCGGTGACGGCGCCGGAGGCGACGCTCATAGCGCCGCAGCCCCTGATCAGCTACCCGCAGCCGCCGGACGGACGGCCTGCGATGACGCCGGAGGAGCGGAAGGCCCACAGACGGCGCAGGGCGCTGATCTCGGCCGTCGGAGTGGCGGGGTCCGCGCTGCTGGTGACGGCCCTGACCTGGAAGATCATGAACACCGAGGGCTTCGGCCGCCTGAACGCGGCGGACTCCACGGCGTCCACCGCGGACCCGACCGCACGGGCGTCGGGGTCGGCGTCGGGGTCCTCGTCCGGCACGGACAGCACGGACAGCGCCGACGACGCGGACGACGCGGCCGGCACCGACGACGCGGCTGCCCTGGGCACCGGCAACGGTACGTCCGGGGGCTCCCGGACCTCCCCGACGTCGCCCGCGAAGCCCGTCGCCACCCCGTACCCCTTGTTCTGGGTGGACGCGGAGAACTCGGCGAACCTGGAGGACCCGCAGGAGCAGCTGACGAACGGCAAGGGCGAGATCCGCTTCGGCTGCGCGTCGGCCGGCTGTGAGCTGAAGAGCGACACGGCCGTATTCCTCCAGATGGCAGGCGCCCCCGGCACCGGCTCACTGGACACGTGCCGGTTCATGCTCTCCGGCGCGAAGTCACACACCCTCCTACTGGCCGGGGCGGCGAACGGGACGGAAATCTGCGTCAAGGACGCGTCCGGGAACATCGGGCTGCTGGTGATCCAGACGAAGTCGACCGCGATGCCGAAACTCGCCTTCCTCAAGGGCGAAATGACCGTCTGGCGGGACGCCGCCTAGCCAACTTCCCCGCCCACGGCGTCAGATGGCGTCAGCTCGGGGGCACGGCCGCCAGGAAGTGACGCCAGGAGGCCGCTCCGGCCCTCTCCAGCGGGCGCCGGAGGGTCTGTCGGAGAGGGTGAGGTGATTGCATGATCGCCTCGTTGCGCGCCGCCAGGCGGTCCAGTTCGGCCGGCAGGGGAAGGCGGTCGCTCTTCGTCCCGTTGCAGGCCGCGTGAGCCGGAGCGAGGTTCCACAGCGCGTCGAGGTCCGGGCCGCACCAGGCGCCGACGCTTCGGTAGCGCTGCATCAACGCGAACGGGAAGACATGGTCGACCGCTATGGGCTCGTCCGGGCCGATGACCTCGCCGCAGATCTGGCAACGACCGTGCTGGAAACCGATCGTGGCCTCGACCAGACCGGTCACGGAGCGGCGGCGGAGTTTGTCCGTGAGCTTGAGCGTCTCCAGGTCGTGGGCCATCCCTTCCTCGACCAGGCTCCGTCCCACTCCTGACGCGAAGGAGGTTTCGACGATGCTCCAGCGCGCGCCCAGTTCGGCCGACAGGAGGGCGGCCTGTTCCGAGCGCGCCAGGCGCAGCAGGTGGCTGCTCAGGCGCACCGTGCGATGCCGGCCGGTGCCGAGCAGTTCATAGAAGGTGTGGGGGACCGTGTCGCTGCCCCGCAGGTTGTGGAACTTGCGCATCACCATCGCGGGCATCGATCGTTCCGCCGCGGCCACCAGCTTCTCGGTTGGTCTGCCCGCGGCCAGGGTCGCGGCGCTCTCCTGCTCGGCCACCGTGAGGAAGTCCCGCTCGCCCAGGTGGGTGGCGTGCGGCGCCTGGGGCGCCTCGGCCAGGTGTCGTGCCATGGCGATGCCGTACGCCGCCGCGAGGTCCTTGAGGGGCACCGCGTCCCGTCCCTGCCGGGCGGCGTCCAGCAGGGCATCACCCAGGGCGAACTTGTACGTACGGGAGTTGGCCCCCATCAACACCGCCAGGCGCCACGAGGCGCGGGGAGAGGTGTCCCCGGCGTAGAACTCCTGGGCGCTCACTGCGCCTCCCGGCGCAGGACGACGCTCTGCCACCAGATGGCATCCCTGCCCAGGCTGTCCGTGTCGTTCTCGGCCACCCTCACGATGTGCAGCCCCGCCGTCTCCCCGAGGCTCACGACCTCTTCGGCCGGCACGTCGTACATCACCCGGTCGGTCGGGGGCTCGCCTCGGCGCAGGGAGATCACGAGGATGCCCGACGGTGCCAGGAGTCCGGCCAGCCGTCCCATCGCCGGGCTGCGGTCGGCCGGTGCCAGGTGCATCCATACGGCCGACAGCAGGATGAGGTCCAACGGGCCCGAGAGGGAGCGCAGTTCGGGCAGGGAGCCCTCGGTCCAGGAGACGGAGGGGATCGGGTGCAACCGCTGTGCCACCTGGCGCAGTTCTGGCACCGGCTCCACCGCCAGGACGTCGTACCCGCGCCGGGCGAGTGCCGCGGCGTCCCTGCCGGTGCCCGCCCCGATGTCGGCCGCTCTGGCCGGAGGGGGCGGCAACAGGTCCAGGACGTCGCCGTGTACGGCCTCGAAGGACACGCTCTCGTATCTCTCGGCCAGCGACCCTGCGTGGTGCGCGTAGTAGGGCTGCACCCCCGCCGTGAGCTCGCCCGGCCGATCGGCCGTGTCCTGGTCGGGGCTCTCTCCGCTCATGACCATGCCGACACGCTACGGGAGCCGTACGACAGGCGGTGAGGGCGGCGTCTCAGCCGTGACCGTTGCGCGTCGGCGGGTGTGCGGGCTTGCCGGTCCCGGCGTTGTCGGCCGCGTGCTGGGGGCGGCCCGGGGCCGTGTCACTGGGTGCGGCGTCCTTCTGCCGGCCCATCCCCCGGTGCGCGGGGGCCGCTCGGCCGGACGGCTCTGGGTCGGTCGAGGCGGGGACGGTGCGGGAGTCGGTGCGGGGGGCCGCGGTGCGACGGTCGTCGGGTGCCGGGGTGTCCGCCGTGCCGGAGGGCCGGTCGGCGGGGGCGGCGGCGGTCGAGGTGGGGTCGTCGCGGGTTGGGTCGGTGCCCGGGGCGACGGCGACGGTGGCGCCCAGGGCCACGGAGAGCGCCGCCAGGACGGTGCTCACGGCCAGGCGGCGGCTGTGCCGGGGGGCCGGCCGTGGGGAGGTCCGGGTCACCGCCGTGCCCTTCGCGCGGAGGGTCCCGTGCGGGTCGCGATCGCGACCTGTGGGCCGGGACGTCGCGGAGCGGCTCGGGTGCGGTGTCACCGGGGGCGAGGGGGCCGGACGCGGAGCGCCCGCGGGGGTGCCCGGGGTTCCCGGGGTTCCCGGGGCGGCCAGGGACCCCGGGGCGGCGTGGGTCTCCGCAGCGGCGTGGGTCTCCAGGGCGTCGAGTACCGTCGCGCACCGCGCGGCGTCCGGGCGGGCCCCGGGGTCCTGGTCGGTCATGGCCCGGAGCAGGGAGGCCAGGTCCGGGGACAGCCCGGCGGGGACCACGGGCGGGCGGTGGACGCGGGCGATCGCCGCCTCCAGGAAGGCGCCCTCGTACTCCGGTTCGCCCTTCAGGCACTCCAGCAGGACCAGGCCGAGCGCGTAGACGTCCGCGGCCGGTCCGATGCGCTTCCCCTCGACCTGCTCGGGCGCCAGGTAGGCGGCGGTGCCCGTCAGCACGTCGGACGCCGTGTGGCGGGTGGCGTCGACCAGGCGTGCGATGCCGAAGTCGGCCAGGTGCGGGGCGCCCGCCGGGTCGAGCAGGACGTTCGACGGCTTGACGTCCCGGTGCACGATGCCGGCCTGGTGGACGTGGGCGAGGGCCTGCGCGAGGGCCGCGCCGAGGTCGGCCACGCGTCGCTCGGGCAGCGGTCCGTCCGACAGGAGGCCGCGCAGGGTGGGGCCGTCGACCAGTTGCATGACGAGGAACGGGCGCTCGTCGTGCTGTCCGACGTCGTAGACGGTGACCAGGCCGGGGTCGTGGAGCCGGGCGAGGAGGAGGGCCTCCGTCGAGAGGCTGTCCTCGGTCTGCGCGTCGGCGCCGGGGCCGGGCCGGAAGACCTTGACGGCCACGGGCCGCCGAAGCCGCGTGTCGACCCCTTCGTAGACGTCGGCCATGCCGCCCGAGCCGATCTTCGCGCCCAGGCGGTAGCGGTCGGCCAGGAGCTCGACGGACCACGGATCCGCCGGCACCGGTGCCGGCGGATCCGTGGGCATGGCTGCTGAGCGGCAGGCCGTCATCTGGGTCTCCGTTGCTGTCACCGCGTAGTGGACTCGGCCGTGCGTGGAAGAGGCCGTGGCGATGCGGGTACCCCGAGGCCGTGTCGGATATCCGGACGAAGTCGCCGACGGGCCCGGGACCGGGGCGCGCCCGGCCGGAGCGTAGGGTTCGGGCCATGGTGACCGCGACCGTCCGTGAGTGGCGCGACGAGGAAGGGTGGGGCGTACTCGACTCCCCCGAGACCCCCGGCGGCTGCTGGGGCCACTACTCACACATCCGGATGAAGGGCTTCCGCACGCTGTCCCCCGGGCAGCTCGTCGAGCTGCGGTGGGAGGCTCCCGGGTTCCGGCAGGACGGGTACGCCTACCGGGCGCTGGAGATCACGCCTCGGGACGACTGACGCCCGGTCACGGTGTCGGGGGGCGTCGCGGAGCCGAGGATTTCGGCCCCCTCCCGTGCGCGCCCGGGTACGGTGCGGGGATGTCGATCGATGCCGCGCCGACCTGCCCGCAGTGCGGGGCCGTGTTGCGGGCCGGTTCCATGGCGCTCTGCCACCGCGCGGAGGACGACCGCCGCGTGTGCCGTATGGCCTGGGGGTGCTCCGGCGGGCACGTGTGGTGGAAGTGGGCGGACCGCCCCGCCGCGCCGCTGGAACCCTGCCCCTACCCCGACCTGGGACCGGACTGAGTTCCGGCGTCGCCGCGACGGGTTGCGCGGCCGGCTAGTCGGAGGTGACCCCCCAGTAGCCGATCGCGACGGGCACGCCGTCGCGGAAGAGCACCGTGCAGTTCCCCTGGCCCCGGGCGGGGAACGCCAGGCGGCCGGAACCGAGGGCCGCCGCCCACTCCTCGTGGGTGGGCCGGCCGCCGGGGGCCCAGGTCCGCACCTCGGCGTCGGTCAACGGCCGGAGGAACGGGCCGTCGTGCGGATCCGTGGCCTCGAGCACGAGGGGGAAGTCCAGCACCGTGCGGGTGCCTCCGGTCAGGACGCGGTCGATCCACTCCGGCTCGCGCCACAGCTCCGCGACGGACCGCCCCGCGAAGCCGCGGTCGTCCCTCGCCAGTTCCTCGTCCTGGGCCTGCCGGAAGGCCGCCGCCAGGTCGGGCCGGTACGGACCCGTGTGGGTCCAACCCTCGCCACCCATCCCTCGCCACCCGTCCCTCGCCGCCCGCTTCTCGCCGCCCGCCTCTCGCCCGCCGCCCCTCTCGTTCGCGGCCCTGTGCCGGAGCCTGCGGGGCCTTCACCTCACCGCCGCTGCGCCGTCTCCCAGTCGTGGTGCGCGATGACGACGCGGTCCCAGAGGGCGGCCCGCGCGGGGGCGTCGACGTCGGTCAGGTCCAGATGGAAGACGCCGGTCAGGACGTCGTACCAGTCGTCGGCGGAGTCGATGGTCCGCTCCTCCGTGCCCCCGGCGTCGACCCTGCGCAGCACGCGGCCGCGCAGGACGTCCGCGCCCTTGGCGTCGCGGAGGTAGGCGGCGAGCACCCGGACGAAGCCGGACTCGGCGGACGTCGACAGCCGGACGTGCTCGGCGGCGAAGGAGGACAGTTCCACCGGGCCGGGCGCGAAGTCCATCGCCGTGAACGCGCCGCGGGGGTCGTGGGTGAAGCGCCAGCCGCCGGGCTCGGCCGTCGACCGTGCCATGCCGTAGGTGAACGGGCCCTGGGTGTAGGTGCCTTCGCGCAGCGGGAGCGGCTCGTGGATCGCACCCGCGAGCCCGGTGTCGACCAGCCACCGCTCGCCGTCGAGGGGCACGGTGAGCGCGAGGTGGTCGCCGGAGGCGCCCGCGGGGGCCTCCGGGGTGCCCTGCACGCCGGCCCGGTGCAGGGTGACGTCGTAGCCGAGGGCGGTCAGCAGGGCGGCGAAGGCCCCGTTGAGGTGGAAGCAGTAACCGCCCCGCCCGCGCAGGATCCGGGCCACGGACTCGGCGGCGCCGATGCCCGTCGGCCGTCCCAGGTGGATGTCGAGGGTCTCGTAGGGGACCCGCTCCGCCTGCGCCCGGTGCAGTGCCCGCAGCGCCTCCAGGGTCGGGGCCGCCGGCCGCGCGACCCCCAGCACGGCCAGATATCCGTCGACGTCGATCATGCTCCCCCTCCGCACCGCCGTTCGAAATTGTTCGAACGGATGATCAGCATAGTGGCCGGGACCGACCGTCCACGTCGTCCATGGGTGAATGCGGCGCGCCCGTGAACGCCGGTTGTGCTTGCCTGGAGTGCACTCCAAGTCTCTAGCGTGGAGGTCATGACGGTGACCGAGGCAGCCGCGGCGACCGAAGTGGACGACTGCGCGTCCGGGACGGCGGTCCGGCCGCGGCCGGACGGGCAGGACAACTACACCATCGGCGAGGTCGTGGCGCTGACGGGCCTGAGCGCCCACACGCTGCGGTGGTACGAGCGGATCGGGCTGATGTCCCGGGTGGACCGCTCGCACAACGGGCAGCGCCGGTACGACAACGACGATCTCCGCTGGCTGGAGTTCGTCGGCAGGCTGCGGCTGACCGGGATGCCGGTGGCCGACATGGTGCGGTACGCGGAGCTGCTGCGCGAGGGCGACCACACGTTCGCCGCCCGGCAGGAGCTGCTGGTCCGGCACCGGGAGGACGTGCGGCGGCACATCGCCGATCTCCAGGCGACGCTCGCGGTCCTCGACTTCAAGATCGAACTCTACGGAGGTGCGGCGCGGTGACGATCGACAGGACACCCCTCGACACGGTACGGCTCGGCGGCGCGGACGGCCCGGAGATCGGCGTGCAGGGGCTCGGGTGCATGGGCATGAGCTTCGCCTACGGGCCGACCGACGCCGACGAGGCGCGGGCCACCCTGGAGCGGGCGCTGGAGCTGGGCGTGACGCTGTACGACACGGCCGACATGTACGGGCTGGGGGAGAACGAGAAGTTCATCGCGCCGTTCGTCGCCTCGCACCGCGACGAGATCACCGTGGCGACGAAGTTCGCGATCCAGCTGGACCCGCAACGGCCGGAGTTGCGCGCGATCCGCAACGACCGGCCGTACATCCGCCAGGCCGTCGAGGGCAGTCTGCGGCGGCTCGGCGTCGAGGTGATCGACCTCTACTACATGCACCGGCGTGACCCCGCCGTCCCCATCGAGGAGACGGTCGGCGCGATGGCGGAGCTGGTGGAGGAGGGCAAGGTCAAGCAGCTCGGGCTGAGCGAGGTGACCGGTCCCGAGCTGCGGGCGGCGCACGCGGTGCACCCGATCGCGGCGCTGCAGTCGGAGTGGTCGGTGTTCAGCCGTGACGTGGAGCGGACGGCGGTGCCGACGGCGGCGGAGCTGGGGGTGACGTTCGTGCCGTACTCGCCGCTGGGCCGGGGCTTCCTCACCGGCGCGGTCACGTCGGCGGGTGAACTGTCGGCCGACGACTTCCGGCGTTCGCTCCCCCGCTTCACCGAGAGGAACGCGGCGCTGAACGCGGAACTGCTGGCGCCGATGCGGCAGATCGCCGAGGAGCGCTCGCTCGCGCTGGGGCAGGTGGCGCTGGCCTGGGTGCACACGCAGGCCGAGGTGCACGGGGTCGCGGTCGTACCGATCCCCGGCACCCGCAGGCCCGAGCGGGTGGAGGAGAACACGGCGGCCGCGGCGGTCCGGCTCACGGCGGAGGAGCTGAAGCAGCTGGAACCGCTCGCGGAGCGGGTCTCGGGCGAACGCTACCCGGACATGAGCGGGTCGTCGGCGGGACGCGAGTGACCGAAGCGGGCCCGGGGTCCTCCCCGGGCCCGCGGGGCGGGTGAGCGGGCCCCGGCACGGCGCCCCGTGAGACGGCCGCGCGATCACCCGCGCGGCCGTCACGGGCCGATGGCCCCGCGAGCCGATGGCCCCGCGCGGCCGTCGCGGGGCCATCGGCTCGCGGAGCGCCCGTGCGTCACCCGGCGCCGCCCTCGTCCGCGGCGCCTCACCGGCCGGCCGCGCCCCCGACCGGCACCTGATCCGACACGGCGCGCCCGCCGTCCTGCTGCCGCAGGCAGACCTCGACGTGGCCGCCGACGATGCGGGTGTCGAAGGCGGGCTGCGGGGCGGTCGCGGGGCCGCGGACGTTCCAGCCGTCGGAGAGGCGGAAGACACTGCCGTGCCAGGGGCACTCGACGCAGCCGTCGGCGACGGTGCCCTCGGAGAGCGGGCCCGCGAGGTGGCTGCACCGGTCGGCCAGCGCGTGCACCGTGCCGCCCGTCTCCCGGACCACCAGCACCGGGACGTCGTCCACCATGCGCCGCACCGGCCGGCCGACGGGGAAGTCGGCCACCGGGCCGACGCGGTGCCAGCCCTCGGTGACGAGGTGCGGGACCTCTTCCGCGTGGTTGGCGCCGGAGGCCTGGTGGTAGGCCAGGTGGCCGCCCAGCATGCCGCCGAGACCGACGGCCGTCAGGCCGAGGAAGCCGAGTACGCGGCCCGCCGTGGCGCCGTCCTCCTTGACGCGGCTGGCGAAGGAGGCGGCGTACAGGCCGACGGCCACGACGTTGGCCACGGCGTGGACCAGGCCGACGCGCTGCTGCTGGCGGTGCAGGTCCGCCCAGTCCACGGCGCCGGACAGGGCGGAGGGGGCGGCCGCGGCCAGGCCCACGCCGATCAGCAGGCGCGCCTCACGGGAACGGCCGGGGCACATGTCGAGCACCGCGGCGGAGAGCCAGGTGCCGACCGGGATCTGCACCAGCGCCGGGTGCAGCGGGTGGCCGATCGACCTGCCGTGCAGGACGTCCCGGCCGCTTCCGAGCGGCAGGGCGCGGACCCGCTCGCGGATGGTCTCGATCAGGGCGTCCGCCGCCGGCTCACGCTCCAGACGGTCCAGCAGCCTCAGGGTTCGGTTCTGCCGCAGTCGGCGGCGACGGGGGGTCGTGGTCATGGCCGCCGGGTCCCCGCCGGGACCCGCGGCAAACGAGCCGGGTGCCATCGGCCGCCCGTACCCCGCGAAGGTCCCGCGGACGCCCGGGTCCTACCGCGCGGCCTCGATCAGCGCGGCGAACGAGTCCAGCACGCGCAGCAGCCCGAAGGTGTAGGCGTGGTCCGGGTCGAGGGCGCTGCCGTGCGTCTCGCCCGCGGCCGTGCCGACACGTGAGGCGAGGGGGTAGGCGGCGGGGTCGAGGACCCGGGCGAGCAGGGGGGCGTTGGCCTCCCACCACTCCTGGTCGTCCATGCCGGCGTCGCCCCGGGCGGCGCGCGCGTCGGCGGCGGTGCGGGCGTTCGCCTGGACGAAGGTGAGGAGGTGGGTCAGGCAGTCGTCCATGGTGACGTCGTCGAGCCCAAGCCCGTCGAAGGCCGAGAGCTCGTGCTCGTACTTGGCCATCTGCCCCGGTCCGAGCGGCGGCCGGACGGTGGAGACGGTGGCGGCCCAGGGGTGGCGGGCGAAGAGCGCGCGGTTGTCGTCGGCGACCGCGGTGGCCCTGTCCCGCCAGGGACGTCCGGCGGTGCCGGTGCGCGGCATCCGGGCGTAGGCGGCGTCCAGCATCAGGTCGAGCAGCTCGGCCTTGCCGGGGACGTAGGTGTAGAGGGTCATCGGAACCACACCGAGGTCACCGGCGACCCGGCGCATGGTGAGCGCCTCCAGACCCTCGGCGTCGGCGATGCGGGTCGCCATGTCCAGCACGGCGTCGACGCTCAGGGCCCGGCGAGGACCCCGGCGGGTGGTGGCGGGCGCTTCGGCCCCCGGGTCCCGGAGGGCGTCGCGCCACAGCAGGCGCAGGGTGCTGGCGGGGTCCCCCGCACTGGTTCGTTCGGTCGGCACGTCCTCATCATCCCCGGCGAAATCCCTGTACGCCGTATAATGTACGTCGTATAGAGTTGTTCGGCAGGCCCGACCAGGCCAACCAGGCGGGCGGGCGGGCAGCCCTCCGGCCGCACCGCTCACCGCCCACCGCTCACCGCTTCCACCCAGGAGGTCCCATGAAGATCACCGCATGCGCCGTCTCCCTGAACGTCGAGGACGTTCCCGCCTCCAGCGCCTTCCTCAGGGACCACTTCGGCTTCCAGGAGGCGATGGCCGCCGACGGCTTCGCCTCACTCACCCGTGACGACGTCGGCGTGAACGTGGTGTTCCTGCGCCGCGGCCTGGAGACGCTGCCGGCGGACCAGCGCGACGACCACGCGCAGGGCCTGATCCTCGCCTTCGAGGTGGACGACCTGGAGGGGGAACTGGCCCGCCTGGAGGGCGAGGGCGTGACCGTCACGATGCCGCTGACCGTGGAGGAGTGGGGCGAGCGCGCCTTCCAGGTCCGCGACCCGAACGGCGTGATCGTGCAGCTGGTCGACTGGAAGGGCGGCGCGCCGGCCTGAACCCTTCCCCGGGCCGCTTCACACCTCCGGGAAGCGGCCCGGCGGTGAGGTGACCCATAGGGCCCAGATCACTTACTACGCCGGCTAGTAAGGATGGTTGAGGGCCGGGACCCGCCTCACCGGAGGCCACGGGGCGTTCCTCGCTGCCTTCACCTGCGCACTTCCGTTTCATACCGATTTGGCGCGTTGCGCACGATTGCACACGATTCAGGACCCCTTACGAAGAAGCTTCGTAGATCACACCTTTGTCACCCGGCCGGAGAACCGGTTACCAATGAACCCGTCGCCGGGCACCGTCCTGGTTCACCGGTGGCAGTCCCGATCTCCGAGCCAAAGGGTTCCGCATGTTCCAGCGCGTCACGCTTCGCACCACCGGTACCTCCGCCCTCCGCACCCGCGCCGCGGTCATCGCGGCCGGCCTCGGAGCTTCGGTGGTCCTGGGGGCCGGAGTCGCGACGGCGGCCGGCGCTCCCGAGGGGGCCGCCACTCAGGCGGTCACCGAGGCCAAGACGGCCGCGAAGCCGAGCTGGGTCGACCCGGTCCAGCACTACAAGCTGTCCGCGAGCTTCGCCCAGAACGGCGGCATGTGGGCGTCCAAGCACTCCGGCCAGGACTTCGCCGTGCCGACCGGCACCAAGGTCTTCGCCGCCCACGAGGGCACCGTCGTCAAGGCCGGCAGCTGGGGCGCCGGTGACGGCCCCGCCTACGGCAACGCCGTCGTGATCAAGCACGGCAACGGCACCTACTCGCAGTACGCCCACCTCTCCAAGGTCCAGGTGAGCGTCGGCGAGAAGGTGAACACCGGCGAGCAGATCGCCCTGTCCGGCAACACCGGCAACTCCAGCGGTCCGCACCTGCACTTCGAGATCCGCACCACCGCCAACTACGGCTCGGCGATCGACCCGGCCCAGTTCCTCGCCTCCAAGGGCGTCAAGATCTGAGCACGGCAGGTGAACGAGGCCCCCCGGCAGCACGCCGGGGGGCCTCTTCCGCGTTCAGCCGTCCGGCGGAACCCGCCGCTCGTCGTCACGGTCGCATCTCACAGGGCAGGAGGGCCTGCCGGACGGCCCCGGCAGGCGCATACTGGCCTCAATGACAAAGTCAGCAGCACCTAAGCGCCATCTGCCGACCAGCCCCTTCAAGGCCCCGGTCGCGCCGCCCCTCAAACACTTCGCCGTGGGTGACCGGGTCACCCACGACCTGTACGGCCTCGGCCGGGTGATCGGCATCGAGGACGGGATCGCCGCCCTCGTGGACTTCGGCCCGTCGCAGGTGCGGGTCCTGAGCCCGTACGCCAAGATGAGCAAGCTCTAGAGCTCCACGAGCGTCACCCCCACCCTCACCGCCGCTGTGCCCGGCCCATGGCACCCGGGCCCGCGGCTGTGCGGGCCCGTCGACGAACGGGAGATCCCCCATCGAACTGTCCTCGCTGTTCTCCGCCCCCGACGGGGCGTCCCAGCAGCGCGCCGCCGTGTCCTCGCCCCCTCCGGCGACCCAGCCGTTCCAGGCCCCGGACTTCGGGGAGGACGACGACTTCTGGCCCGACGACGCGCAGCCCTTCGCCCCGGAGACCGGGACGGCCTCGCGGGGCTGACGGTCAGGCGGCCGCCCTCGCCGCGAGGCCGAGGAACGCCGTCCAGACGGCGGGGGCGAGGGTGAGCGCGGGGCGGGCGGTGTCCTTGGAGTCCCGCACGTACACCGCGGCGCGACCGAGGGCGACCTCGACGCACTCCCCGCCCTCGTTGCCGCTGTAACTGCTCCTGCGCCAGGACGGTTCGGCTGCCGTACCGTCGGTCATCGGGCCCCCATGATGTGCTCGATCAGCGTCAGCGACTCAGACGGCGTCAGCGCCTGGGCCCTGATCGTGCCGTAACGTGCCGCCAGGATACGGATTTCCTCGGGCTCCGTGAGCAGGCTGCCCCGGCTGTGGTTCTCCACGTAGGCCACCTGCGGTCCGCCCTTCGGCGTCAGAAGGACGAAGGAACCGCCCATGCCCGCGTGCTCGTAGCGCTCGGTGGGCATCACCTGCAGGGACACGTTGCGGAGCCGGGCCAGCTCGAGAAGCGTCCGCAGCTGCTCCTTGTGCACCACCGGTCCGCCCAGCGGGCGGCGGAGGGCACCTTCCTCGACGACGGCGGTGACCATCGGCGGCGGCCAGTGACGCAGGATCTCCTGCCGTGCGAGGCGTGAGGCCACACGTCGCTCGATGGTCTCCTGGTCGAGCAGGGGTGTGCGCATCTCGTAGAGCGCGCGAGCCCGGCCCTCCGTCTGGAGCAGCCCGGGCACATCGTTGTTGTTGTAGAAGTCGATGGCGACCGCACTCGCCTCCAGCCGGGCGTAGTCGCGGAACCAGGCCGGGTGACGGACCCGGGACTTCGCCATCGCCCGCTCCACCTCGTCGGCGATCGCCCGCAGCAGCCCTCCCCCGCCGAGCAGTTCGTCGGCGGCGGCCAGGAACTCCCTCCGCGGGGTACGGCGTCCGCGTTCCAGGGAGGAGATCAGGTCCTCGCTGTAGCCGAGCCGGTCGCCGAGGTCGCGCTGGGTCAAGCCGGCCCGCTCCCGCAGAAGCTTGACCTGTCTGCCGACCGCACGGAACAGCTCCTCGTACGGCTCGGGTTCCTCCGCCTCGCACGCCATCGGCGCCACCGCCTTCCGCCCGACGAGCCGTACACATCACGTGCCGCATCCGCACGGGCCTGCCTGTACCGGCCGTCCTGCTCGCCAGAGTAGGCCGCGGCGGACACGCTGAGTCACATGGTTCACGCAACTCACACCGGCACACGGTGGGCACAACTGTTCAGCGGCACGCCTCGCGGGGCCCGCCTCGCACGGCTCCTGGCCGTCCGCCGGCTGGAGTTGTGGGGCGCGCCGCCGACGTCGGAAGCGAGCGGGACGGTGGCCCTGGTGGTCGCGGAACTCGCGGCCAATGCCGTCACGCACGGTTGCCTGCCGGGGAGGGGCTTCCGGCTGAGTCTCGAACTGCCGGACACCAGGTCGCTGTTCGTGGCGGTCGACGATCCGAGGGGTGAACGCGCCCCGGCGCCGCGGGGCCGCGGCGGTGAGGGCTCGGGGAACGGACTGCTGCTGGTCGGGACGCTCACCGTCGCCTGGGGGTGGCGGCCCCGGCCGCCGTCCGGCAAGACCGTGTGGGCGGTCTGCCGGCTGGAGTGACCACCCGCCGGACGGTGCGCCGATATTCGGCCACGGGTGTTGGCGACTCGCTCTAGTGTTCTTCCAGTTCGAGGGCCCGGAAGGGCGGACAGGGGAGGAACCGGGTGAGTCAGAGCTTCCGCGTGGACCTGCGCGGGATCGTCGATCTGCTGAGCCACCACCTGTACACCAGCCCGCAGGTGTACGCGCGGGAGCTGTTGCAGAACGCGGTGGACGCCATCACCGCGGCGCACGGGGCGGACGCCGGTCCACGCGGCGTGGGCCGCATCGCGCTGGAGTCGGCGGACGGCACGGGGGACGGTTCGCTGACCGTCACGGACAACGGTGTCGGACTGTCCGAGACCCAGGTGCACGAGCTGCTGGCGACCATCGGCCGCAGTTCCAAGCGTGACGAACTCGGCTTCGCCCGGCACGAGTTCCTCGGCCAGTTCGGCATCGGGCTGCTCTCCTGCTTCATGGTGTCGGACGCCATCGAGGTCACCACCCGCCGTGCGGGCGAACCCACCGTGCTCTGGCACGGCAGGTCCGACGGCAGCTACACGGTGCGTACCGCCCGGCCGGGCGAGGAGCGCGCGGAGACCGGCACCACGGTCACGCTGCGGCCCCGGCGGGGCAGCGAGCACCTGCTGACCCGGGCCTCGGTGACCGAGCTGGCGACCCGCTTCGGCGGACGGCTGCCGCACGCGGTCACCGTGGACGGCGTGGAGATCACCGGCGGACCGGCCCCCTGGGACCGCCCGGCCGACGAGACGCCGGCCCTGCGGCGGGCCCGGCTGGAGGCGTACTGCGAGGAGGTGTTCGGGTTCGCGCCGTTCGACGTGGTGGACCTGGAGACCGCCGAGGCGGGACTGCGCGGTGTGGCGTTCGTGCTGCCGATGCCGGCCAACCCGTCGGTGCCCGCCGCGCACCGGGTCTACCTGAAGCAGATGCTCCTCTCCGAGCGGGCCGAACGACTGCTGCCGGAGTGGGCGTTCTTCGTGCGGTGTGTCGTCGACACGGCCGAGCTGCGGCCCACCGCCAGCCGGGAGGCGCTGTACGAGGACGCGCTGCTGGAGTCCACCCGCGACGCGCTGGGGGCCGCGCTGCGTGCCTGGCTGGTGCGGCTCAGCCGCCAGGACCCCGCGCGGCTGCGGGACTTCCTGCGCGTGCACCACCTGGGCGTGAAGGCGCTGGCGCTGCACGACGACGACATGCTGCGGCTGGTCGCCGACTTCTGGCCGATGGAGACCAACGTCGGCCCGCACACCCTGAGCGAGTTCCGCGAGCGCTACGGCCTGGTCCGCTGGACACCGCTGGTGGACGAGTTCCGCCAGCTCGCCCCGGTGGCCGCCGCGCAGGGGCTGGCCGTGGTCAACGCCGGTTACGTCTACGACGCGCAGATCCTGGAACGGCTCGCCGCGGTGGAGCCGGACCTGGAGACGGAGGTGCTGCGGGCCGCGGACCTCACCACTCACCTGGAGCGGCTGGAGGTCGAGGAGGAGCGGGCGCTGGCCCCGGCCCTGGCGGCGGCCGAGCGGGTGCTGGGCGGGCTCGGCTGCGACCTGCTGGTGCGGTCGTTCCAGCCGGCCGGGCTGCCCGCCCTGTACCTGCTGGACGACGACACGGCGTTCCAGATGGACCTGCGCGAGACCAAGGAACAGGTCGACGACGTGTGGGCGTCGATCCTGGGCAGCCTGGAGGCGGACGGCGAGCCCCGGCCACGGCTGGTGCTCAACCACCGCAACGCGCTGGCCCGGCAGGTGCTGACGCTCGCCGACCCGGAGCTGCGGGCCACCTGCCTGGAGGGGCTGTACGTCCAGGCCCTGCTGCTGGGCCACCATCCGCTGCGCCCGGCGGACACCGCCGCGCTCAACCAGTCGTTCCTCGGCCTGATCGGCCGCGCCGTGTCCGCGTCCGCCACGTCCCCGGGAGACGACCGATGAGCCGCACCGAGCAGGAGGTCAGGCAGCTCTACGCCGAGGCGAACCGGATGCCCGCCGGGCCGGCGAAGTTCGCCGCGCTGGAGCAGGTGGTGCGCCACGCGGACGCCCTCGGGCTGGTGGAGTTCGCCTTCCAGGTCCGGATGGATGCCACCTCCGTCTTCCACAACAACGGCGCCGCGCAGAAGGCGATGGTGGCCTTCTCCTGGTGCCTGGCGGCCTACGACCGCGAACCGGACCGCTTCGGCGCGTACGCCGAGCGCGGCCTGCTGTGGAACCTGAAGTGGATGATCTACAACGTCCACCAGTTCCCCGAGATCCCGCTGCGGCGGGCCGGGGACCTGCTGGAGGACATGGAACGGCGTTACCGGCGCGGCGGCCACAGCCTGCACGCCGTGCTGCAGCACCGGGGGCTGATCGCCGAGAGCGTCGGCGAGCTGGATCGGGCCCAGGAGTACTACGAGCAGATGGCCCGGACCCCGCGCGACCGTCTCTCCGACTGCGCGGGCTGCGTGCCCAGCAGCCAGACCCGCACCCTGGTCGCGCTGGGCCGCGACGAGGAGGCGATCGAGGTCGGCGAGCCGGCCCGCACCTCCTGGTGCTCCGACCAGCCGCAGTGGATCAACTCGGAGCTGCTGCTGCCGTACCTGCGGACCGGGCAGCCGCACAAGGCGCTGGAGGCACACCGCACCGCCTACCGGCGGATCCGGGAGAAGCCGTACCACCTGGCCGAACTCGCGCTGCACCTGATGTTCTGCGTGCACACCGGCAACCCGGAGCGTGGCCTCGACCTGGTCGAACGGCACCTGCACTGGCTGGACGCCCCGCGCACGCCGCTCGCCGACGCCGACTTCTGCGCGGCCGCGGTGGCGGTGCTGCGCACCCTGGACGAGCAGGGCGAGGGCGACCGCCCGGTGCGCCCCCGGGCCGGATCGGCGCGCGAGCGCAGCGCCGTCACCGTGGCGTCGCTCGCCGCGGAACTGCGGGAGCGGGCACTGCGTCTGGGCGAGCGGTTCGACACCCGCAACGGCAACGGCTACCAGGGCGAGCGGCTGCGGCGGCGGATGGCGGCGGGCCCGCTCGGCGAACCGCTGCCGCTGCACGTCTTCCACCCGGGCGCGCACTCCGCCGCGGATCCTCAGGCACGGCGGATCCGGGAGCTGGTGGAGAACGTCGCCGCCCTGACCGCCGCCGGTGAGGCCGACGCCGCGGCCCTGGCCCGGCTGGAGGCGGCGGAGGCGCTGCTCGGCGCCGACCGAACCGGGGAGGCCGCGGAGGCCGCGGAGGAAGCCGCCCGGGAGGTCGAGCGCCTCGGCCTGAGCGGGCACCGGACGCGCGCCGCCTGGCTGCTGGTCCGCGCGCACCGGGCGGACGGCGACCGGTCACGGGCCGCCGACGCGCTGCGCGGCCTGCTGGAGGGCGCCGCCCCGGACCCCGGGTTCGAGGGCCTGCCGTCCCGGCCCGAACTGGAGGAGGACCTGGCCCGCCTGCTGCGGGGCAGCGCCGAGCGGCACCGCTGGTACCTGTCGGCCTCCCGCGGTCACGCCGCCGCCGGCCACACCGACGGGCGGTTGCGGACGCTGGCCATGGCCCTGCGCAGCGCGGCCGGCGCCGAGGCGCTGGCCGTTGCCGCCGCGGAGGTCGAGGCGGCCGTGGCCGAGCCCGGGGTCGGGGCCCTCCGCGGGGCACGCCTGCGCCTCGTCCTCGCCAGGGTGCTGCGCGACGCGGGCCGCCCCGAGGAGGCCGTGGTCCACCTGGAGACGGTCCGCGGGCAACTCTCCGGCTCCGGCCCGGAGGCGCGGGGGACACTCGCCGACGCGCTCACCGCCCTGGGCGTGGTGCGGTTGCGGCTCGGCGAGCACGGGGCCGCGGAGGAGGCCGCCCGCGCGGCCCTCGCCCTCGACGGGGACGACGACTGGACGGCGGCCGTCACCCTGGTGCTCGCCCTCCGCGCGCGCGGGGCCGCCGAGGAGGCCCGCGCGGTGATGGACGCCCACGACCTCGACGACGAGGACGTCGACGCGGAGAACCTGGACGACGACTGAGGCGGGGAGGGCGAGGCGGCGTGGCCAAGCGGCGTTATGTGGCCCGGGGGGTGCCCGGCGGCTACCGGATCTGGGACAACCGGGGGAAGCGGTACTGGGGTGACCTGTACGAGCTGTGCCCGGACGACCTGTAGGGCGGCTGCGACCGTCCGTGATGCGGGCCGGTGCCGTCCGGGCCCGGCCCCGCTGCCACCATCGTGGGGACGGCGCGCGGGGATCCCGCCCGCGCGCCTGGCCACGAGACGGAGGACCGGCGCATGCCGCACGTGATCATCAAGCACTTCCCCAAGGACCTCGACGAGGAGACCCGGGCGCGACTGGCGGCCCGGGTCTCGGAGGCGGTGCAGGAGGCGTTCGGGGTGCGGGCGGGGGCCGTGTCCATCGGGCTGGAGCCGGTGGAGCGCGAGGACTGGGACGCCGAGGTGTACCGGCCGGAGATCACGGGGCGTGAGGACCGGCTGGTCCAGTTCCCGGACTACTGACCGGCGGACCACCGGCCGGCGCGCCCGACGCCCGCCGCCCGCCGCCCGCTCAGCGGTAGAAGGTGATCCGCGGGTGCGCCTCGGGGTCGAGCCAGGCGACGATCTTCTCGACCGTGTCGCCGTCGACCATCAGGTCGGTGTCGTCCGGCTCGCCGTATCCATGGACCAGGGTGTCCTCCTCCTCGTCGGTGTCCACGACGAAACCGTAGGAGACGTTCGACGGGCGGAGGTCGAGGCCCCGGAAGGTTCCCCCGGTGACGCGCTCGTAGGGGAAGCGCGTTCCCTCGGGGGCCTTCCGGTCGCCGAAGGCCGTGGTGACGGGGTAGGTGCCCTCGGGGACGCCGATGCCGTCCTCCGCGAGACCGGCGGAGAACTCGTCCTTCCACGTACCGGTGGCGGGGTCCTTGGTCCAGGCGATGACTTCCGGGAAGTACTGCTGGTTCAGGTAGACGGTGACCACCTGGGTCGCGTCGCCCGGCTCCGCAGCGTCCGGGAACTCCGCGTCGTAGAGGTCGGTGGGGTCCGAGCCGGAGGAGCCGGAGGAACCGGACTGGTCGCCGGAGCCCGAGCCGTGGCCGCCGTCGTCGTCATCGTCGTCGTAGTCGTGGTAGCCGCCGTAGCCGGACGAACCGCCGCTGGAGCAGGAGGACGAGCCCCCGCCGTGCGAGCCGCCGGAGCCGCCCTTGCGGCCTCCGGAGACGGCGCAGCTGTCACCGCAGGCGGCGGTGAGCAGCATTGTGGAGGACAGCGCGCAGACCACCAGGACCGCGCGCAACCGCAGCGGGCGCCGGCGGGCCTGCGGGGCGGCGGGCCCGGGCACGGGCTCGGCCGGCGGACGTTGTTCCGGGGACACGGTGGGACCCTTCAGGCGGGACGGTGACTGCGGTGCGCCAGGGACCCTAGCGGAGCACGGCGGGGTCCGGGGCGGGATTGGGCGGGTCAGTCCTGCGGGTCGCGTTCCTCGCTCGGCAGGAACCCCTCGACGACGCGGCGGTCGCGGCGGACCTGGTACGCCGTGGAGACGGCGATCAGCAGGAGGGCGGGAGCGACGGGGATCAGGTAGGGGGCCATCAGGGGGTCTCCTTCCGGTCACGGTCGTACGCGCGGGCGTGGTCGTGCGCGGTGTCCCGGTGGGGTCCGTGCGCGGGGTCACGGTCGCGGTGCGTCCTGGTGAGAGCGGTCTCGATCGCGGCGACGCGGTCGGCGAGCAGGCCGAGGGCGGCGACCGCCCGGGTGACGGGGTCGGACTCCGGTCCGCCGAGGGCGCGGGCGCGGGAGTACGCGGCCCTGATCTCCCGGAGGCGGTCGGCCTGTTCTGCGGTCAGCCTGCCACGCAGCTCCGACAGCCGGAGCAGGTTGGCCTCGGCTCCGGTGGTGAGCGTCTGCGCCTCGGCGCGGTAGTGGTCGTCGATCACGGTCTCCACCTCGGCGTCCGACATGACGGGCTGGAGGCGCTGGGCGATGCGGTTCATGTTGCGGTACGAGCCCTGGAGCTGGAACGGCGGCTCGGTGCGGGTCTCGGCGGAGCGGGCGGCGGAGGCGATGTACTCGGCGTTGACCGCGAGGACCACCTCGCGGGCGGTGAGCAGGTGGCGCAGCACCGCGACCGCGCGGTCGAGTTCGGCGGGCGCCAGGGGGCGGGTGAGGCGGTCGGCGCGGGCGGTGGGGTCGCCGGAGGCGAGGCGGAGCAGGAGGGCGAGGTCGGCGCGGTCGCGGGAGGCGAGCGGGGCGAGGACCGGGTTGGCGGTGAGGGCGTTCTCCACGAAGCTCAGGGCGAAGGCGTCCTCCTTGCCGGTCAGGACGTCGCCGAGGTTCCACACGTCGGCGCGGTTGGCGAGCATGTCGGGGATGCGGAAGAGGCCGCCCGACTCCGTGTAGGGGTTGCCGGTCATGCAGACGGCGAACCGCTTGCCGCGCAGGTCGAAGGTGCGGGGCTCGCCGTCCCGCACGCCCTCCACCCGCCGGGTGGCGTCGCAGAGGGGGATGAACTTCTGCAGGAACTCCGGCGAGGTGTGCTGGACGTCGTCGAGGTGGAGCAGCGTGTTGTTGCCGGCCGCCAGCGCGAAGTTGATCTTCTCGATCTCGCGGCGGGCGGCCGCGTCGGGCGCATCGGCGGGGTCCAGCGAGGTGACCGCGTGCCCGAGGGCAGGGCCGCTGACCTTGACCAGGAGGAGGCCGAGGCGGTCGGCGACGTACTCCATCAGCGTCGTCTTGCCGTACCCGGGAGGCGAGATGAGCAGCAACAGGCCGCCGGTTCCGCCGAGTTGCTTGTGCAGGCTGTCGCCGACGAGGGGGAGGTAGACCTCGTCGACCAGGCGGTTGCGGACGAAGGCGTCCATGACGCGGGGGCGGAACTCGTCCAGCCGCAGGCGGGCGCGCTCGTCGGCGACCAGCGCGGTGCGGCGGCGCTGGGCGGCCCGGAAGGCGGGGACCTCGTGGGCGGCGAACCGGGTGGTGCGGGCGAGGAACTCGTCGAGGCGGAGGGTGAGGCTGCCGTCGGTGACGCGGGGGTGGGCGGCCAGCAGGCCGTCGATGGTGGTGGTCAGGACGGCCTCGGCGACGTGGTGGGTGAGCCGGTCGCGGGTCAGCTCGACGGCGACGGCCTCGGCCAGGTCGCCGGGGGTGAGGGCGGCGCCCTGGGCGGCGGCGTAGGCGGCGATCCAGGTCTCGGCGAGCTGGTGGCGGGCGGCCGGGCCGGTGAGGGCGGCCAGGTCGTCGGCGTAGCCGGTGCCGGCGGTGGCGTGGCGGAAGCCCTCCAGCAGGGCGTGGACGCCTGCGGCGAGCGTGAACCCGTCGGGTCCGGTGGTGAGTTCGTCGAGGAGGTAGGCGGCCACGGCCTCGGGGGCGGCGGCCTCCCGCACGCCGGTGAGGACCGGCCGGGCGCCGATCGCCTCGGCGAGTTCCGTGCGCAGGGCGTCCAGGACGCCGGGCGCGCCGAACGTGGCGCCGGCGCGGGCGAGGGAGCGGGCCCGGCGGGTCCAGGTCCCCCGCTCCTCCTCCCCGGCGGCGTGGGCCCAGAAGAGCTGGGCGTCGGCGCGCGCCGACGGCTCGTGGCGCAGCAGGCCCGCCTTCTCGTGGAGCGGGAGCAGCGCGGCGAGGATCAGCGCGGCGTCGTGGTCGTGGACGCCGCGCTCGTAGCCGTCCTCGTAGTCGCGGCGGGCGATCTCACGGACCGGCCCGGTGAGGTCCTGGTGCGCGGCGAGGGCGGCGGGGCCGTGGGCGGCGAGGACCCGGGCGGCGAGGTGTTCGGCGCGGCCGACCCGGGGTGACTCGGAGGCGAGCTGCCGGTCGGCGAGGAGCAGGGCGTCGGCCTGGTCCGGTGCGGTGGCGGCGAGCGGCGCCCGGTAGTCGGTGCCGGTGACGGTGAAGGCCAGGCCGTCGCCGTGGGGCACCAGGGTGAGCTGCGGGGGCTGGGTGGTGACGGCGAAGCGGTGGGCGCCCAGGCGCAGGGTGCGGCCGCCGTCGGTGTAGAGGTCGGTGCGGTCGCGCAGGGCGCGGGCGGCCTCCTGGCGGGCGGTCTCCAGGCGGCCGTCGAGCTCCCCGGCCCGGACGGTCTCCTCCAGGGCGCGCAGTTCCTCCGCGGTGCGGCGGACCTTGGCGACCATCGGGTCGGAGGCGAAGTAGGCGGCCACGGCGTCGGCGTCCGCCAGCTCGGCCGCCCGGCGCGAGACGGTGCCGAGGACCCGCTCGGCGGAGGCGGTGAGCTGCTCGGCGCGGCGGGCGCGGGCGTCGGCGAGGGCCTGGCGGCGGGCGGTGAACGCCTCGTGGAGCTCGGCGCGCTTGTCGTCGAGCCGGGCGAGGAAGTCGTCGTGCCCGGCGAACCGCGACTCCAGGTCCTCCAGTCGCGCCAGCACACGGGCGAGCTGGTCCTCGCAGTCCTGGGGGGTGTCCACGGCGGACAGGGCGCCGCCGGCCGTCTGGCCCAGCAGCGCGAACTCGGCGGCGAACTCGGCGCGGCCTTCCTGGTCGAGCAGGGTGCGGCGGCGGGCGGCGAGGACGGCGCGGGCGCGGTTGACGCCGCCGAGCGCCTCCGCGACCCGTTCCAGCACGGTGGTGCGCACGGTGGCGTCGGCGATCTCCAGCCCGGTGACGACCTCGGTGACGGTGGTCAGGCCGGCGGACAGTTCGTCCAGGCGGGCGGTGACCGGGGCCGCCGCGGCGGCGGTGGCGATACGGCCGGCCTCCGCGACCAGCTCTTCGACCGCCTCGTGGTGGGCGGTGAAGGCGTCGTCGCGGGCGAGGAAGGAGACGGCGCGGCGGCCGAAGCTCTCCAGGTTCTCGGTGAGGTCGGCGGCGGCCGCGTCGACGCGGCCGGTGTCGGCGTACCGGAGGTCGCGCAGGCCGAGCAGCCGGCCGAGGCGGGAGCGCAGCCCGGTGAGGCCCTCGACCCAGGCGAGCGCGGTGCGTGGGGTCTCGCCGCGCAGCCGCCGGACGAGGGAGGCGGCCCGGGCCTCGGCCTCGGCGACCTCCTCCTCGGCGCGGGCGGTCAGCAGGCGGACCGTCTCGTACTCGGCCAGGACCTGTTCGGCGGCCTCCCGGACCTGTTCCAGGGGTTCGGCCGGGGCGCCCAGCTCCGGCTCGGTGAGCCAGTGGTGGGCATCGGCGGCGCGCCGGCAGGCCGCGGCCAGGGCGCGGTAGGCGTCCGGGGTGGGCGCGTCGGCGGTCTCGGTGACGGTGCGGGCGACGGCGAGGCAGGCGGAGACGCCGCGGACCAGGTCGGCGTTGCCGATCCGCAGCAGGGGGTCGGCGGCGTCGGCGGGTGCGGCCGCAGCGGCCGCGTGGGTGTCGGAGACGAACGGGGAGCGCCAGACCGCGACGGGGTGGACGCGGGCCGCCTCGTCGCCGTCGGCGCGCAGCACCAGCAGGGCGCCGTCGTCGAAGAGCGCCCAGCCCCGGCAGAGGACCGGCGTGGCGATCTCCTGGCGGATCAGGTTGTAGGGCAGCAGCAGGCCGGCGCCGGTCGCCGCGGAGTGGAAGGCGTAGAGGACGTCCTCGCCGTTGGGTGAGCGCACCTCGCGCTCGAACTCCATCCGCGGGAGGTCGAGTTGGAACGCGCGGTGGCCGGTGCCCGCGAGGAAGCAGCCGCCGGGGAAGACGATGCCCTGGTCGTTGGGGAGCCGTCGGCAGGCCTGGCCGACGGCGTCCAGCCGGACCACGGTCCGGGTGAGGGTGTCGTACACCAGGCAGCGGACGGTGTCCTCGTTGTAGGGGCGGACGCGCAGCAGCACCAGGTGGCCGACGCGGGCGTGTGCGATCTCCGCGTCGGCCAGCGACTGGAGGGGGTCCTGGAGCGGCTCGGAGTGGATGCCGTCGGGGGTGGTGGTGTCGTTCTCCGTCTTGACGGTGAGGACGCCGCCGAGGGTGCTGACGTGGAGGCCGTCCTGGACGCGGACGTGGGGGTGGCGGCCGGGGACGTGGTCCTCGCGGATCGCGGTGGTCCAGGCGAAGTCGTGGGCGGGCGGCAGGACGTGGTCGCGGTCGCCGCGGGCGTCGAGGAAGGCGGCGCCGGCGGCCCGGCCGGCGGTCTGCGGGAGGGACCAGCGCAGGACGCGGATGTCGTCGGGGTGTTCGGCGGATCCGGCGGCGGGGCCGGAGCCGGAGCCCGCTCCGCCGCGGCCGCCGGTGCGGAAGACGGCGAGGAGCTTGTCGTCGACCCTGCGGAGCCGGACCAGGCGGGCGTCGCGGTAGTAGCGGTGCAGCGCGGCGAACTCCCGCCGGAACGCGGCGTCGTCGAGCAGGCCGGGGACCGTGTCCTCGGGCAGCGGGCTCAGGTCGTCGCGGGCGTGGAGGGTGAACACGTCGGCGACGGTGGCGTGTTCGCCCGGCGGCGGGGTGGTGTTGCGGGCCGCCAGCAGGACGCCGTCGGCCACCGGCAGGAGGTCGCACAGGACGGCGGGGCGGTCGGTGTGCAGGCGCGCGGTGCGGGTGAGTTCGAGGCGGGTGTCGCCGAAGGCGGCGGTGCGGGCGGCGTTGAGCGCCTCCGCGCGCGCCGCGAGCTCCGCGGCGCGGCCGGCGAGGCGGGTGCGGAGGATGTCGTACGCGGCGGCGTCCACGGCCGCGGGGGCGGCCACCGGGGTCGGGGCGGCGCCGGACGGCGCGGGAGCGGGGGCGGCGCCGGACGGCGCGGGGGCGGTGGTCTCGGTCATGGCGTGCCTCCGGGGTGGACGGGTCCAGCGGTGGAGCGGGGCGGGCGGTACCGTCCCGCGGGCGGTCGGGGCGGGCCCTGCCGTGCCGCGGGGCGGTCGGACCGTGCCGCGCGGACGCGGCCCCCGCCGTCCGCCCGCGGGACGGTGGGGTCCGCGCCTTCCGTCCGCGGGCGGGGCGTGCGGCCGGCGAGGTGGACGCGGACCTGCCGTCCACGCCCGGTGCCCGGCGGCGCGAAGCCGGTCCCCGGGTAGCGGAGCCCCGCCCCGGCTCCCCGCGAGGCGGACCACCCCGCGAGGCCCCGCCCCGGTACGCCCGGAGCGGTGGCCCCGTGCGTACCGGGGCGGGTGCACGGTGCGCGGTGCGCGGTGCGCGGTGCGCGGTGCGCGGTGCGCGCGGGACGATGCCCCAGGACTCCCCGGGGCGGAGGCCCGGGTACGTCCGGGGCGGTGCACCGGTCCGCGAGACCCGCGCCCCAGCACGCCCGGGCGGTAGCCCGGTACGCACGGGGGGCTGCCGCCCGGAGCAATGCCCCGACACGCCCCGGCCGATACACCGGGCCGCAAGAACCGCACCCCAGTACACCCGGAGCGACAGCCCGGCCTGCGAGGAGCGGCGCCCCGGCACCTCCCGACCGGCAACCCCGGCCCACCCGGAGCAACGCCCGGTACGCCCTGGCCGATACACCGGGCCGCAAGAACCGCGCCCCGATACGCCCCGAGCGACAACCCGGTCCGCGCGCGGTGGTGCCCCGGTACGCCCCGGCCGGTGCGCCGGCAGCGCGGGCCGCGCGGGGTGGTGGCGCGGTCAGGGGGCGGCCGCGGCCACGTGGCCGTTCAGGGACGCCAGCGGCGTGTCGGCGAGCCCGAGCTCCGTGGCGCGGTCGAGCAGGGACCGCAACCGGGCGTCGCCGTCCTGCGAGGACATCAGCCGGGTCAGCAGCGCCGACACCGTCAGGTCGCGGACGTCTCCGGCCGAGACCGCGCCCACCATCCGGCTGAGGTCCTGCGTGAAGTCCGACGTTCCGTCCAGCCACGACCTGCCGAGGGCCTGGGCCGTCTGCGAGTTCTGGACGAAGCCGTCGATCCCCTTGCCGAGCGAGACCGAGGAGACCAGCCGGTCCAGGAAGACGGACTCCCCTCCGACGATGCTGATGTCGGCGTTCTCCAGCCCCGTGGCCAGCACCGTGGCCTGCGCCTCGGCGACCTGGCGCTGGACGTCCAGCCCGGCCAGCCGGACGTCCTTCTCCGCCTCCAGCCGCAGCCGGTACTCCTCGTGGGTGCGGGAGGCGTCGTCCAGCGCGGCCATGGCGGCGGCCTTCTCGGTGAGGCCGGCCGCCTCGGCGCGCAGCCGGACCTCCAGCCCCTCCGCCTCGGCCCGCATCCGCGCCTCGGTGGCGGCGGCCTCGGCCAGCCCGGTCTTCTGCACCACCTCGGCCTCCGCGTCCCGGACCGCCACCGCCGCGAGCCCTTCCGCGGCGGCCTCCGCCCGGACCGCCTCCGCGAGCCGCAGCTTGGCCCGCGCGTCCAGGTCCGCCGTCTTCAGCCGCGCCTCGGCCAGGGTGAGCTGCTCCGCGGCCCGGTGTGTCGCGGCGGCCTCCGCCGCCTCGGCGGCCTTGATGTCCTTGACCAGCTTCTCCTGCGCCTCGGCCTCCGCCGCGATGACGACGGCCTGACGCTCCCGCTCGGCCTCCTCGACCGCGCGCAGCCGCTTGATGGACTCCTCCTGCTCGGCGACCGTCCGGTCCACGGCGACTCGCTCACGCACCACCTCGGCGATCTCCCGGCGCTCCGCCTCGACCTCCTTCTCGGCGGCGATGCGGGTCAGCTGGGTCTCCCTCTCGCGGGCGATGACCTCCAGCAGCCGGTCCTTCTCGATCCGCTCGTTCTCGATCGAGATGACCCGCTCACGGTTCTTCGCGGCGACGGCGATCTCCCGGGCCTGGTTCTCCCGCTGGATGCCGAGCTGCTCCTCGGTGCGCAGGAAGGCGGCCTGTGCCCGCAGGCGCTCCTCCTCCACCACCCGCGCGGTCTCCGCCTCCTCGCGGGCGCGGACGGTGTCGATCTCCCGCTTCTGCTTGATCTCCGCGTCGGCCTGCCGGCGCTCCAGTTCCAGGATGGCCTCGCGGGCGTCCACGTCCTGCCGGGTGATCTCCTTCTCCTCGGTCCGGCGCGCCTCGTTGGTGCGGACGTGCTCGATCGCGGTGAGTTCGGTGATCTTGCGGATGCCCTGCGCGTCCAGGACGTTGGCCGGGTCGAGCTGGGTGAGCGGGGTCTGCTCCAGGTAGTCGATCGCGGCGTCCTCGAGGCAGTAGCCGTTGAGGTCGACACCGATGACCTCGATGATCCGGAACCGCAGTTCCTCGCGCTTGGTGTAGAGGTCGGTGAAGTCCATCTGCTTGCCGACGGTCTTCAGCGCCTCGGAGAACTTGGCGTTGAACAGCTCCTGCAACGTGCCCTGGTCGCTGGCGCGGGCGGTGCCGATGGACTGGGCGACCCGGATGACGTCGTTGACGGTCTTGTTGACCTTGACGAAGAAGGTGATCCGGATGTCGGCGCGGATGTTGTCCCGGCAGATCAGACCGTCCCGTCCGGTGCGGCCGATCTCGATGGTCTTCACCGAGGTGTCCATCACCTCGGCCTTGTGCAGCACCGGCAGCACGATCTGGCCGGTGAACGTGACGTCCACCTTCCGCATCTTGGAGACGATCAGCGCCTTGCCCTGCTCCACCTTTCGGAACAGCTTGGAGAAGACCAGCACCAGCAGCAGGGCGACGAGCAGGCAGCCGGCGAGAACCACGCCGATACCGGTGGAGACAGCGTCCATGGCAACGTCCTCAAGCGTCAGGGAAGACCTCTGAGCGGTACGGAGAACGATCGGACGGCGCGCGGGCGAGGCCACGGCGGGGCCGTCGGCGGGGGTCCGGCTCCGGAACCCGGCACACTGCCGGGGTCCGGAACCGGAGTCGTCCCCCGTGCTCCCCGTGTACGCATCATGAACGCCCGTGATCCACCGGCGCATTGCCGGTTTCCGGCAGCGTTGACTAGGGTCTTCCTGCCAGAGAGGCGTCAAGAACGCGTTAAGAAGCGTCAAGGAACGGGCGGTGGGGCGATGTCCGCAGCAGAGGGACCGGCGGTGTTCCTGGAAGGACTCGACCGCATCCTGACGGAGGTCGCGGCCACCGGACGCCGCCTGACGCGGGACGAGGTGGAGTCGCGGCGCGAACTGGGCGAGCAGGCGGCCGAGTCGGGGCTCGGACTGCGCGGAATGGTCAGCGCGCACCTCGCCGCGGCCCGGGAGGCCTGGCCCGCCGCGGCCGGCGGGCCCGGCGGCGGGCGGGGTTCGGCGGACCGCGCGCTGGCCGCGGTGCAGCAGGTGGTCGACTCCTTCGCCGAGGGGTACGAACGGGCGCAGCGGCAGGCCATCCGCCAGGAGGAGGCGGGGCGGCGGGAGTTCATCGACGACCTGCTGCACGGCCGCAGCGACCTGGGCCGGCTGGCGGAGCGGGCCGAACGGTACGGCCTGCGGCTGGCCCGGGCGCACGCGGTGGCCGTGGCCGAGGGCCCGGCGGCGTACGAGGAGGGCGACCCGGTGCCGCGGCGGGTGGTGCGGGCGGTGACCGCACGGTTCGGCAGCCGGCGGATCCTCGTCACCACCAAGGAGGGGCGGCTGCTGTGCATCGCGCCGGGCGACCAGGACGACGTCCTCGCCTGGTTCGCCAAGCACGCCTACGCGGCGACGGACGGCGGGCGGGTGGCGGTCGGGCGGGCCCATCAGGGGCCCGGGGGCGTCGTCCAGTCGTACGAGGAGGCGCTGGGCACGCTGGAGATGGCGGAGCGACTGGGGTTCGAAGGGCCGGTGCTGAGGGCGGCGGACCTGCTGGTCTACCCGGTGCTGGCACGCGACCGGCAGGCGCTCGCCGACCTGGTGGTGAGCGCGCTGGGACCGCTGCGCGCGGCGCGGGGCGGGGCCCAGCCGCTGCTGGACACGCTCACCGCGTACTTCGACTCCGGTTGCGTGGCGGCGGAGGCGGCCCGGCGGCTGTCGTTGAGCGTCCGGGCGTTCACCTACCGGCTGGAGCGGATACGGAAGCTGACGGGGGCGGACCCCGCGGACGCGGGGCAGCGGTACACGCTCCAGACCGCCGCGATCGGCGCGCGCCTCCTCGACTGGCCCGCGCAGGAGGTGTGACGGTCCGCCCCGCGGGGCGGACCGTCAGGCCGACTTCTTCCGTGAGGCGGTCTTCTTGGCTGTGGTCTTCTTGGCGGCCGTCCTCTTGCCGGTGGTCGTGGACTTCTTCGCGGAGCCGCCGGAACCGCCGGAGCCGCGCGATCCGCCGGAACCGCCCGATCCGCCGCGCGAGGACGCCGTCTTCCTGGCCGGGGACTTCTTCGCGGTGGACGTCGACTTCTTGCCGGAGGTTTCCTTGGGCGTGGCCCGGGACCCCTCCATCCGGTGGACCTCGCCGCCCTCTCCCCGGGACTGCTGGGCCGCGCGGACGCTGTTCTCCAGCGCGGCCATCAGGTCGAGGACCTTGCCGCCGCCCTCGGGGGCCTCCGGCACGACCGGGGCCTCCTGGCCGGCGGCCTTGGCGGCGACCATCTCCTCCACCGCCTCGCGGTACTCGTCGTGCAGGTCGTCGAGGTCGACCTCGCCGAGCGTGTCCATCAGCGCGTCCGCCAGGTCGAGCTCCTGCTCGCGGACCCTGACGTCGCCCTCGGGCGCCACGCCCTCCGGCTGCCGGATCTCGTCGGGCCAGAGCAGGCCGTGCATCACGATCGCCTCGTCCACCACCCGCAGCATCCCCAGCCGCTCCCTGCCCCGCAGGGCGAACTTGGCGATGGCGACCTTGTTGCTGCGTTTGAGCGCCTCCCGCAGCAGCGTGTACGGCTTGGCGGCCTGGGCGCCGCCGGCCGCGAGGTAGTAGGCGGACTCCATCTGCATGGGGTCGATCCGCTCGGTCGGCACGAAGGCGACGATCTCGATGGTCTTGGCGGTCGGGATGGGCAGCTGCTGGAGGTCGTCGTCGGTGATCGGGATCATGGAGCCGTCCGACTCCTCGTACGCCTTGCCGATCTCCGCCTGGCTGACCTCCTTGTTCTCCAGCTCGCAGACCTTCCGGTAGCGGATCCGGCCGCCGTCCTCGGTGTGGATCTGCCGGAAGGACACGTTGTGGTTCTCGGTCGCGTTCACCAGCTTGATCGGGATGCTGACCAGGCCGAAGGAGATGGCGCCGTTCCAGATCGATCGCACGTTCAGCACCCTTTCGACAGGCTTCCCTCGATATGCGCCCCTTGCGTGGGATTCTTATCGTATGACGCCGATCACAGAGGTGGAGGGGCGGCGGATCCCGCTCTCCAACCTGGAGAAGGTGATCCATCCCGAGGACGGCTTCACCAAGGGGGAGCTGCTGCACTACTACGCCACGGCCGCCGGGGCGCTGCTGCCGCACCTGAGGGACCGGCCGGTCTCCTTCCTCCGGTATCCGGACGGGCCGCGCGGCCAGGTCTTCTTCTCCAAGAACGTTCCCCCCGGTACCCCCGAATGGGTCACCACGGCGGAGGTCCCGCGGTCGGAGGGTCCGTCCCGCATGGTGATGGTGCAGGACCTGCCCTCGCTGATGTGGGCGGCCAATCTGGTGACCGAGTTCCACACCCACCAGTGGCGCGCGGACGCGCCCGGCGAGGCGGACCGGCTGGTGTTCGACCTGGACCCGGGGCCGCCGGCCGGGATCGGCGAGTGCTGCGAGGTGGCGCTGTGGCTGCGCGACCGGCTGGCCGAGGACGGGGTCGAGGCGTACCCCAAGACCTCCGGGTCCAAGGGCCTGCACCTGCTGGCGGCGGTGCGGTCCGCGTCGTCGGAGCGGACCAGCGCGTACGCGAAGGCGCTGGCGGTCGAGGCGGAGGCGGCGATGCCGCGGACGGTGCTGCACCGGATGACGCGCAGCCTGCGGCCGGGCAAGGTGTTCGTCGACTGGAGCCAGAACGCCGCGAAGAAGACCACCGCCGCGCCGTACACGGTGCGGGCGCGGCCCACGGCGGCCGTGTCGGCGCCGGTGACCTGGGACGAGGTCGCCTCCGGCGCGCCGGAACGGCTGGCGCTGCGGGCGCCGGACGTACTGACCCGGCTGGAGCGGGACGGCGACCTGATGGCAGCGCTCCTGGACCCCACCCGCGCAAGCCCCCTACCCCCCTGACCGGCCCGCACACACCGGGCGACCCGTCCGACCCGCCCACACCAGGGCACCCGTCCGGCCGGCCTGCACCCGGCGACACAGTCCCGCCCGCGCGCCGGACCACCCGCCCAGCCCGCCCACGCCCGGCGACCCCACCGACCCGCGTGCGCCGGGCGACACCATCGCGCCCGCCACCGGGCGACCCGTCCAGCCCTAAACCGGCCCCCGCCAGGAGAGCCCACTGACTCGCTCACGCCCAGCGACCCGTCCGGCCCGCCCGCGAGCCCACCGGCCCGCACACAGCGGGCGACCCGTCCGTCCGGCCCACGCCGGGAGCCCACCGCCCGGCGCGCGCCGGGCGACACCGTCCCGCCCGCCAACGGGCGACCTGCCCGCCCGAAGCCCACCCGCGCCGGGTGAGCAGCGTCGCCCACGCCAAGCCGGACCGCCCCGCCCGCGCCCCGGCAACCCGTTCCGACCTGGTCACGTCAGGTGAGCCCGCCGGACCGCCCGCCGCCGGGTGATGTCCCACCCCGAACCCGCCCGCACCGGATGAGCCCACCAGCCCCGCCACCGCGAGCGACACCGTCCCGGCCGCCGCCGGGCGACCCGTCCCGGCCGAGGCCCGCCCGCGCAGGGCGACCCGCGCGGCGCTGCACCCGGACGGCGTCGTACGGCGGGCGGGGGGAGCGGCGGGTGCCTAGCGTGGCAGCACGTAACGGGTCCGCGACATACCGGAGGTCCCCATGGCCCTGCGCCGTTCCCTGTCCCGCGTCGCCATGAGCGCCGCCGCCACCGCCCTGCTCCTCACCGGGGCCGCGCCGGCCGTCGCCGACGCACACCCCACCCCGCCGGGCGACCGGTTCTTCAAGGGCCTGGTGACGGCCCGGGGCGGCCTGCAGCTGCACACCTCGCCCACCACCGGCAGCGAGGTGATCGGCTTCGCACCCAAGGGCTCGGTGGTCGACATCTTCTGCAAGGCGCCCGGCCAGACCGTGGACGGCAACCCGCTCTGGTACCTGCTGGCCGACGGCACCTGGGCCTGGGGCCCCGCCCGCTACATCGACAACATCGGCCCGGCACCCCGTTGGTGCTGACATAACAGGACATCACGGCCACCGCTTGCTACGTTCCGAGCCATGACCACCCAGGCCGCGCGGGACCGGAGGACGGCGGAGCCCACGCCCGTCACGGCGGCACCCGTCGGCCGCCGGGGCGTCGAGCTCGCCCTGATCCTCCTCGCCGTGTTCCTCTCCGTGTGCGGCTACTGCGCCGTGGGCCTGGCCCGCACCGGTCACCTCCCGCCCGACGCCGTCCGTCACGGCGCCGGGCTCGGGGTGCTGGCCCTGCTGGCCCACCTCGCGGTCCGGCTGCGGGCGCCCCACGCGGACCCGCTCCCGCTGCCCATCGCCGTGCTGCTCAACGGCCTGGGCCTGGTGCTGATCCACCGCCTCGACCTGGAGACCCCCGGCGACCGGGCCGCACCGGCGCAGCTGATGTGGTCGACGCTGGGAATCGGGCTGTTCGTCGCGGTCGTCTGGCTGCTGCGGGACCACCGCGTCCTGCGGCAGGCCACCAAGGCCTGCGGGATCTCCGCGCTGGTCCTGCTGGTGCTCCCGGTCCTCTTCCCGGCGGTGAACGGCGCCCGGATCTGGATCCGTCTGGCCGGTTTCTCGCTCCAGCCCGCGGAGTTCGCCAAGGTGCTGCTGGTGGTCTTCTTCGCGGGGCACCTGGCCGTGCACCGCGAGGCGCTCGCCGAGACCGGCCGCCGGGCGCTGGGCCCGGTGGTGGCGACCTGGCTGCTGAGCGTGGGCGTCCTGGTGCTGGAACGGGACCTGGGCACCTCGCTGCTCTTCTTCACCCTGTTCGTGATCCTGCTCTACGTCGCCACCGGCCGCCTCGCCTGGATCGCGTTGGGGCTCGCCCTGCTGTCGGCCGCCGCGGTGGCGGTGGCACGCGTCGAGCCGCACGTGCGCGGGCGGGTGGCGGACTGGCTGGACCCGTTCGCCTCGGTGGAGGCGGGCCTGGGCGCGGGCCAGATCGCCCAGTCGCTCTTCGCCTTCTCGGCCGGCGGGCTGTTCGGGGAGGGGCTGGGCCAGGGGCAGTCGATCCTGATCGGCTTCGCGGCCAAGTCGGACTTCATCCTGGCCACGGCCGGCGAGGAGCTGGGGCTGGCCGGGCTGAGCGCGGTGATCGTGCTCTACGCGCTGCTCGTCGAACGGGGCTACCGCGCAGCACAGTTGACGCGCGACCCGTTCGGGCGGCTGCTGGCGGTGGGGCTGGCCTCCTTGATCGCCGTCCAGGTGTTCGTCATCGCGGGCGGGGTGACCGGGCTGATCCCGCTGACCGGGATGGCGATGCCGTTCCTGGCACAGGGCGGATCCTCCGTGGTCACCAACTGGGTGATCGTCGCCCTGCTGATCCGGCTCGGCGACGCGGCCAACCGCGACCCCGCCGACGGCGACACCGCGGAACGGGAACCCGCGGACGTCGAACCCGCGTACAGCGACCCCGCCGGCGGCACACGCGAGGGCGGCGAACCCGCGGACGGCACACGCGAGGGCGGCACACGCGGGGGCGGCGAACCCGCGGACGGCGCACGCGGGGGCGGCGGGCCCGCGGGCGGACGGAGGGCGGTGGCGGGGCCGTGACCCGCACCGTGCGCCACGCCGCGGTGTTCTGCCTGCTGCTGCTCGCCGCGCTGCTGGTGAACGCCGCCCGGGTGCAGGTGTTCGATGCGGGGGCGTACGAGCACAGCCCGGCCAACCGGCGGGCCGACATCGACCGCTACCACCGGGCCCGCGGCGACATCCTGGTCGGCGGACGCCCGGTCACCGGCTCCATGGATTCCGGGGGGCGGCTGCGCCATGAACGCACCTACGCCGAAGGACCGTTGTACGCGCCGGTCACCGGCTTCGCCTCGCAGGCGTACGGGACCACCCTGCTGGAGCACACCGAGGACGACGTCCTCAGCGGCAGTCATCCGCTGCTCGCCGCCCTCCCCCTGCTCGGCGGCCCGGCCGACCGCGGCGGCGACGTGGTCACCACCATCGAACCGGCGGCGCAGCGGGCCGCGTTCGAAGGGCTGGGCGACCGCAAGGGCGCGGTGGTGGCGCTGGAGCCGGCCACCGGGCGGATCCTGGCGATGGTCTCCACCCCCTCCTACGACCCGGCCGAACTGTCGAGCAACGGGCCGTCGGCGGCGCGGGCCTGGCGCCGGCTGCTGGCGGACGCGGACCAGCCGATGCTCAACCGCGCGGCGCGGCAGACGTATCCGCCGGGCTCGACCTTCAAGGTGGTCACCGCCGCGGCCGCCCTGGAGGCACGGGTCGTGCGCGACCTCGACCAGCGGGTCGGCGAGCCGGGCCCCTACCGGCTGCCGGGCACGGACACCGAGCTGACCGACGAGCGGGCGGAGTGCGGCCGGGCCACGCTGCGGCAGGCCTTCGAGTGGTCCTGCAACACGGTCTTCGCCCGGCTGGGCGTCCGGGTGGGCGCGCAGCGGATGGCGCGGACGGCGCGCGGGTTCGGTTTCAACGACGACGGGCTGCGGGTGCCGTTCTCGGTGGCCCGGTCGACGTTCGACGCGGACGTCGACCCGGCGCAGCTCGCCCTGTCCTCGATCGGGCAGTACAACACCCGGGCCACGCCGCTGCAGATGGCGCGGGTCGCGGCGGCGGTGGCGGGCGGCGGGCTGACACGCACGCCGTACCTGGTGGAGCGGACCACGACGGACGGCGGGACCACGATCGGCCGAGCCGGGCCACGGGGGCTGCGGCAGGTGGTGCGGCCGTCCACCGCACGGCTGCTGCGGGAGCTGATGACGGGGGTGATCACGGACGGGACCGGCCGCCAGGCGGCGATCGCCGGTGCGGTGGTGGGGGGCAAGACGGGCACGGCGCAGCACGGGGTGGGGAACACGGGGACTCCGTACGCGTGGTTCGTGTCGTGGGCGCGGGGCGAGGCGGAGCTGGAGCCGCGGGTCGCGGTGGCGGTGGTCGTCGAGGACGCCGAGGCCGACCGCGGCGACATCACCGGCGGCGACGTCGCGGCCCCCGTCGCCCGCGCGGTCATGGCGGCGGCCCTCTCCTCCTAACCGGCCCCCCTGCCTGACCGGCCCTGACCGGCCCCCTGCCGGACCGGCGCCGCGGAAGGCGCCGGCACGGCCGGGCAGGCGGTCCACGGAACCCGCACATCACCTCGTCGGACAATCCACCGACCGGTGTCACCCAGGGGATTGACGCGCTTGCTGACACGCAGTCTCATAAGAGAGGGATACCGCCGGTAACACTCGTACGACCGACCGCACGACGAGGTGGAGAGCCATGACGACCGTGACGGACACCGACACGCTCGCCGGACTGCGCGACGCGCTCGGCCTGCTGAAGGACCGCGAGCAGGTCGCCAAGCGGCTGCTCGACTCGTCCGCGAAGCACTCCTTCGACCCGGACAAGGAGCTGGACTGGGACGCCCCCTTCGAGGAGGGCAAGTGGTTCTGGCCCCCGGAGCTGGTGTCGCTCTACGGCACGCCGATGTGGAAGCGGATGAGCGAGGAGCAGCGCATCGAGCTCTCCAAGCACGAGGCCGCCGCGCTCTGCTCGCTCGGCATCTGGTTCGAGATCATCCTGATGCAGCTGCTCTGCCGGCACATCTACGACAAGAACCCGACCAGCAACCACGTCCGGTACGCCCTCACCGAGATCGAGGACGAGTGCCGGCACTCGAAGATGTTCGCCCGGTTCATCCAGCGGTCCGGCTGCCCGGAGTACCCGGTCAGCACCGTGCACCAGAACCTGGGGCGGCTCTTCAAGACCATATCCACCACCCCCGGATCGTTCACCGCGACGCTGCTCGGCGAGGAGATCCTCGACTGGATGCAGCGGCTGACCTTCCCGGACGAGCGGGTCCAGACCCTCACCCGCGGCGTCACCCGGATCCACGTCGTGGAGGAGGCCCGCCACGTCCGCTACGCACGCGAGGAGCTGCGCCGCCAGATGGTGACCGCGCCGCGCTGGTCGCGTGAGTTCACCCGGCTCACCTCCGGCGAGTTCGCCCGGGTCTTCTCGGTCGCCTTCGTCAACCCGGACGTGTACACCAACGTCGGCCTCGACAAGCGGCAGGCGATGGAGCAGGTCAGGAACAGCGGCCACCGCCGGGACGTGATGCAGACCGGCGCCAGGAAGCTGACCGACTTCCTCGACGACATCGGTGTGCTGCGCGGCCCGGGCCGCAAGCTCTGGCAGTCCTCGGGCCTGCTGGCCTGACCCGCGCCGGGGGCTCGCGCATGCCCGCCGCGCCCCGCCGCGCCCCGCCGGGGGACGCGGCGGCTCGCGCGCCACACTGGTGGGGTGAAGAGTGAAGAGACGCCCTTCGAGGGCGGCCCCCTGGACGGCCGGCGGCTGCCCGTGCTGCTGGGGATGACCGGGCAGCCGCCCAAGTACTACAAGGTGCCGGTGCCCGACCCCGGCGGCGGGCCGCCCACCGTCCTGGTCTACCGCCGGGAGCCGCGGGCGCACGGGCGCCGGCTCGGGCTGCCGACCGGCTGGAAGTACGTCTTCGTCCCCGACGGCACCGGCGACGAGGGGCGTCCGCGCTGGCCCTGGTCGCGCCCCTCGCGCGTCTCCCCGCCCACCGGCGGGTGACATCGTTGCGCCACCCGCCGACCCTCGGCGCGCGGGCCGCGGCGGACGCGCCCATCCTGCCGGTGCGGAGCGGAAGGACCGCCCCGCACCGGAGGTGACGTCATGCCAGGACGCCCATCGTACGGGGCCGTTGCCCGCCTGCTGTGCGCCGCCGCGGTGGCGGCCGGCGCCCTCTCCCCCGTACCGACCGCCTTCGCCGAGGACGACTCGGCGCCGCCCTCCGCCGCCCGGCGGCCGGTCGCCGTCCTCCTTGCCGACCTGCGCATCCTCCACCGGCAGGCCGGGAAGGCCGCCGAGGCGTACGACGCGGCCGGCGAACGGCTCGCGCGGGAGCGGGAGAAGGCGGACCGGCTCGACGCCGAGCTGGCCCGGACCCGGCTCTCCCTGGACGACAGCCGCGCGGCGGCCGGACGCTTCGCCCGCGCCCAGTACCGCGACACCACGGGCGCGGTCTCACCGTACGTGCGGGTGCTGTTCGCCCGCGACCCGCAGACCGCCGTGGAGGAGGGCCGCCTGCTCGCCCGCGCGGCCCGCGAGCACGCCCGCTCGGTGGAGCGGCTGACCGGCGGCGAGCACCGGGTACGCGACCTGGCCCGCCGGGCGCGCGCCGCGCTGGACGCGCAACTGGTGCTGGCGGAGCGGAGGAAGAAGGCCGACGACCGGGTCCGGGACAGGCTCGGCCGCATCGAGGCGCTGCTCGCCTCACTGACGCCGGCCCAGTTGCGGGCGCTGGCCGCCCACGAGCGCCGCACCGGTGGAGACGCCGAACGGTGACGCAACGCCGGGCGGTGCCAGCACGCCGAACGGCGGCGGGACGCCGGGCGGCGGCGGAACGCCGAATGGCGGCGCGACGCAGGACGATGCCGGGACGCCGAACGGCGGCGGCACGCCGGGCGGTGCCGGCACGCCGAACAGCGGCGGCACGCCGGGCGGTACCGCGACGCCGAACAGCGGCGGCACGCCGGGCGGCGGCGCGACGCCGAACAGCGGCGGCACGCCGGGCGGTGCCGGGACGCCGAACAGCGGCGGGACGCCGGGCGGTGCCGGGACACAGGGCGGCGGCGCGACGCAGGACGGTGCCGGGACACAGGGCGGCGGCGGAACGCCGGGCGGTGCCGGGACGCCGAACGGCGGCGGGACGCCGGGAGGTGCCGGGACGCCGAACGGCGGCGGGACGCCGGGAGGTGCCGGGACGCGAACCGGGCAGCCGACCGCCCGCGGATGACCGGACCCGCCCCCGCCCGTCCGCTCGGGCGGGCGGGACGGCGGGCCGCGCAGCGGTCCGGAAACGGCCCCGCCGCCCGGCCGGAAGGCGGGGCGGCGGGGACCACGGCTGCCGCGGCGCGCGGGGCGTCAGCCGCTGACGGAGGCCAGGTAGGCGTTCGCCTTGTCCGGGTCGAAGAAGAAGTTCTCGAAGTCCGCCGGGTCGTTGAACCCGTTGGCGAACCGGTCGGCGACCGGCGGGAGCTGACCGGCGGCGCCGATCAGGTTGAGCACGTGCTCCGGCGGCGGGGCCAGCATGGCGTTGGTCCACTTCGTGACGTGCTGGGCGGTCGCCCAGTAGCGGTCGAAGGTGGCCCGCATCCAGTCGTCGTCGAACGGCTTGTCGCCGTGCTCGACGATGGCCGCCAGGTAGGCGGCGGCGCACTTGGAGGCCGAGTTGGAACCCTGGCCGGTGATCGGGTCGTTGGCCACGACCACGTCCGCGACGCCGAGCACCGAGCCGCCGCCGGGCAGCCGCCCGATCGGGTTGCGCACGGTGGGCGCGTACCGGCCGGAGAGGGTGCCGCCCGCGTCGGTGAGCTCCACATTGGTGGCGCGGGCGTACTCCCAGGGCGTGAAGCGCTCCATCAGCTCCAGGGTGAGCGCCAGGTGCTCGGAGGGGTCCTTGACGCCCCGGAAGACGTCCAGCGGGCCGCCGGGCACGCCCTCCCAGAAGAGGATGTCGGCGCGGCCGGAGACGGTGTACGTCGGCATGATGAACAGCTCGCCGACGCCCGGCACCAGGTTGCAGCGGACCGCGTCGAACTCCGGGTGCTCGGGGCGCGGGCCCAGGCCGTGGACGTAGGCCACCGCCAGCGCGCGCTGCGGCTCGGTGTAGGGCGAGCGGGAGGCGTCCCGCTCGAACATGGAGACCAGCTCGCCCTTGCCGGCCGAGACCAGCACCAGGTCGTAGGTGCGGGAGAAGTAGTCGAGGTCGGAGACGGCCGCCCCGTGGATGACGAGCTGGCCGCCGCGCTGGGCGAAGGTCTCCATCCAGCCCGCCATCTTGACCCGCTGGTCCACGGACTGGGCGTGGCCGTCGAGCTTGCCCACCCAGTCGACGACCCGCTGCGACTCGGGGCCGGCGACCGAGACACCCAGGCCCTCGATCTTCGGCGCCTGGGACTCCCAGAAGTTCAGCTGAAGGTCCCGCTCGTGCTGGAGGGCGGTGTGGAACATGCACTGCGTCGACATGACGCGGCCGGAGCGGATCTCGTCCGCGGTCCGGTTGGACATCAGGGTGACCTCGTAGCCGTGCTGCTGCAGGCCGAGGGCGAGCTGGAGACCGGACTGACCGGCTCCGACGACGAGTATCTTCCGCATGCGGAATGTCTCCTACTCCGGACGCTGCGACGCGCCTGGTTGATCGGATCTGACAGGCGGGCCTTATTCGGGGAGAGCCTCGAGCGCGTGGCCCACGAGGCCCAGCAGGGTCTCGATCACCGAGATCCGGCTGCGCGCGTCCATGATCATGACGGGCACGGCCGGAGGTATGGAGAGCGCCTCCCGGACGTCCTCGGGTTCGAACCGCTCGCTGCCGTCGAAGTGGTTGACGGCCACCACGTAGGGCAGCCCGCAGCTCTCGAAGTAGTCCAGCGCGGGCCAGCAGTCCTTGAGCCGGCGGGTGTCCGCCAGCACCACGGCGCCGACCGCGCCGCGGGCGAGGTCGTCCCACATGAACCAGAAGCGCTGCTGGCCGGGGGTGCCGAAGAGGTAGAGGACCAGGTCGTCGTCGAGGGTGATGCGGCCGAAGTCCATCGCCACCGTGGTGGTGGTCTTGCCCGGCGTGGCGGTGATGTCGTCGGTGCCCACGCTGGCCTCGGTCATCAAGGCCTCGGTCTCCAGCGGCTTGATCTCGGAGACCGCGGCGACCATGGTCGTCTTGCCGACGCCGAACCCTCCTGCCACCAGGATCTTGGTGGCCACCGGGGCCCGGTTCCGGTCGGTCTGCCAGGGCCGGAGGTCCTCCTCCTCGGCCGCCTCGACGGCGTCGGAGACGGTGGGGTTCACGACGTCAGAGACGGCGAAGGCCATGGAGCACCCTTTCGAGCAGTGCGCGGTCGGGTCGGCCGGAGGCGTGCCCGGACCCGTACACGCGGATCTTTCCCTGGTCCGCGAGGTCGCTCAGCAGTACGCGGACGACACCCAGCGGCATCTTGAGCAGCGCGGCGATCTCCGCCACCGTGCGCATCCGGCGGCAGAGCTCGACGATGGCGCGCATCTCCGGCATCACCCGGCTGACGAGCGAGCCGTTCGGCAGCTCCTTGCGCTCCGGGGGCGCGTCCAGCGCCGCGACGAACGTCTCCACCAGCAGCACGTGGCCGAAGCGGGTCCGGCCGCCGGTGAGCGAATAGGGCCGCACGCGGGCGGGCTTGCGGTTCTCCCCGCCGCGCACCGGAAGCTTGGGGGCACTCATCGTCCGCTCCTCACGGGGCCGGCCTTGCGTTCCAGCGAGTCGCGCAGCTCGCTGCGGAGTTCGGGGGTGAGCACGTGTCCGGCGCGGCCCACGAAGAGCGCCATGTGGTAGGCGATCACGCTCATGTCGCAGTCGGGCGAGGCGTGCGCGCCCAGGAGCGAGCCGTCGCTGATCGCGGTCACGAAGAGGCTCCCCTCCTCCATGGCGACCATGGTCTGGCGGACTCCCCCGAAGTCCAGCAGCTTGGACGCGCCGACCGTGAGGCTGCCGATGCCGGACACCACGGTCGCCAGGTCGGCGGCGGATCCCCGCGGACCGGTGGGGGCCTTGGCCTCCTTCCGTTCCGCGGCGGTGTGGTCGGCCGGGTCGGAGGAGAGCAGGAGCAGCCCGTCGGAGGAGACGACCGCCACCGACAGGAGTCCGGGCACCTCCTCGACGAGGTTGGTCAACAGCCAGTGCAGGTTGCGAGCCTCACTGCTCAGTCCGACGGTGCTGGGCGCGGTCAACTGCTTGCCTCCTCGACGGTGCCCCCCATGGCCTGCTCCGATGCGGTCCCCTGACCCGGGCGAGGCGCGTCGGCGTCCTCGTCGTCCCGGTCCCCCCGCGTGCCCGGCGCCCCCTGAGCGCCCGGCTCCCCGTTCTTCGCGTTCTTCCCGTTCTTCGCGGCCAGCTCGGCCTCGATGTCGCGCCGGCCGGCCTGCGAGCCCTGGCGGAACCCGCCCAGCCTGCGCCGCAGCGCCTCGGCGTCCACCCCGCCGGTGCGCGGACGCGGAGCCGGGGCCGACACCACCTTGGGTGTGCGCTTGGGCAGGCCCTTGTCGGTCACCGGCTCGGCCTCGGCCTCGTCGGCGGCCCGCTCGTGCCGCTCCGGCCCGATCGCGTACGGGTCGGCGGCCTCCCCCTCGCCCACGACCCGGCGCTCGGCCTCCTCGCCGGACATCTGCGCGGGGAGCCGGAGCGTCGCCGTCTCCTCGGCCGCCGTCTCGTGCCGGTCCCCACCGGCCCGGTCGGCGCCCGTTCCGTCCGCGGCGGCGGCCCCGGCCGGCGCCCCGCCCGCCGCCGAGGCGGTCGCCCCGGTGGCGGCGTCGCCGGTGGCGGAGGTGGCCGCCGTGGGCCCGCCCGCCGGTCCCGCGGCGTCCGCGGTGCCTGCGGTGTCCACGGCGTTAACGGCGTCTGCAGCGGCGGCCTCCGCTTCGGTGGGCCGCGCTTCAGCGGCCTCCGCTTCGGCGGGTCGCGGGGCGGTCTGCGCGGCGGCGGCCTGCGCCTCCGCGGCGCTGATGGCCCGCTCGGCCGCGGCGATGGCGGGGTCGGCCGGCTCCCCGGCGGTCACCGCGGGCGCCGCGGGCGCCGCGGTGACGTCCAGGCCGGTGCCGTCGCCCTCCCCCGCGACCGTCTCGGCCCGCGGCTGCGGAACCGGGGCGGGACCCGCCTCGAGGGCCTCGGCGGCGAGCCGGTCCTCACCGGCGGCGTCGGGCGCCGCGCCGCCCCGCACGGCGGCGGCGGACGCCGTGCGCCCGGGCAGCACGTTGGAGTTGGCCTCCGCGTCCGCCCCCGGCAGCGAGGTCGGCGCCCCCGGCTTGCCCACCGGCGCGGTGGTGACCGGCGCCGCGGCCGGCGCGGCGGCCAGCAGCGACGTGGGCAGCACGGCCACGGCCGTCACGCCGCCCTGCTTCTGCTCCCGCAGCCGCACCCGCACCCCGTGCCGGTGCGCGAGGCGGGCCACGACGTAGAGGCCGAGGCCCAGCCCTTCCTCACCCTCGGGGCCGTGCGGCTCCTCGGGGTCGAACTCGGCCAGACGCGTGTTGAGCCGCTCCAGCCGGTCGGCGGTGACGCCGATGCCCTCGTCCTGGACGGAGAGCATCACCTCGCCGCTCTCCAGCAGCCAGCCCGACACCTCCACCGGCAGCTCCGGCGGCGAGAACGCCGTGGCGTTCTCCAGCAGTTCGGCCAGCAGGTGGCTCAGGTCGTCGGCGACGAAGCCCGCGAGGTGCGCGGCCGGCGGCAGCGCACCGATCCGCACCCGCTCGTACCGCTCGATCTCGCTGACCGCGGCGCGCACCACGTCGACCAGCGGCACCGGTCCGGCGTGCTGCTGCCCGTGCTCGACGCCCGCCAGCACCAGCAGGTTCTCGCTGTGGCGGCGCATCACGGTGGCGAAGTGGTCGACCTTGAAGAGCGTCGAGAGCCCCTCCGGGTCCTCCTCGCGCGCCTCCAGCCCCTCGATGACGGTGAGCTGACGCTCGACCAGTCCGAGGATCCGAAGCGCCAGGCTGACGTAGGCGCCCTCGACGGAGTTCTGCGACCGGTCCAGCTGGTCCCGCGCGCTCTTCAGCTCGGCGCGCAGCTCCTCGCGTGCGTCCGCCATCCGCTGCCGCTCGCCGATCAGGTGCTTGCGGTCGGCCTCCAGCGTGGTCAGCCGCTCCTGGAGGGCGAGCGCGTGGCCGTGCAGGGTGTTGACGGAGCGGACGACCTGGGCGAACTCGTCCTTGCGGCCGGTGAACCGGATGGGCTCCTCGCCCTCCGGGTTCTGCGCGAGCCTGGCCGAGCCGAGCCGCAGCACGGCCAGCGGCCGGGTCAGCGAGCGGGCCAGCGCGGTGGCGATGCCGACGGCGACCAGCAGCAGCGCGACCAGCGCGGCGATGCGGATCTCCAGCTCCGTTACATCGTTGTCACGCAACTCCACGAGGTCCTTCACACGGCCTTCGTAGAGCGAGGACTCGGCACCGCGCATCAGGTCCAGCCGGGCGGAGAGCGCGGCGGCCAGCTTCTCGGGGTCGGTGGCCAGGTCCTTGTCGTTCATCACCGGCTGGTCGGTGAGGCTCTCCAGGTACTTGCCCGCGGCCTCCGACTCCGGGCCGGTGACGGTGGAGTCGAACGCGGCCGCGGTCCGGTCGGGCGCGGTGGCGCGGAACTCGGTGAGCGCGGCGTCGGAGCGGACCTGGGCCTGCTGGGCGGCGGCGGTGAGGGCGTCCCGCTTGGCGGCGTCGGCCTCGGAGGTCACCGAGATGGTCGTGGTGGTGCCGGTGACCGGGTCGTAGGCGGGGGTGCTGGTGCTCGGCACGGCCAGCGCGGCCAGCAGCAGACCGCGGGCCGCGGCCGCCTGCTGGACGGCGGAGTCCAGCTCGGCCAGCGCGTGCGCGCCGGCGCCGGCCCGGGGCGGCATCCGCTCGGCCAGGTCGCCGGCGAGCCGGTGCAGCTCGGCGATGGCCCTGGAGTACGCCTCGTGCGCTTCGAGAGCGGTGCTCTTGCCGGAGAGCGCCGCTCGCCGGACGGTGGCGATCTCGTCCAGGTCGGCCCGGAGCGCGGCCGGGACCTCGGCGTCGGCCCGCAGATCCTCTATCTCACGGTCGACGCGCGCGCCCCGCTGCTCGGACGGCGCCCGGGTCTCGGGCCTCCCGGCGGCGATGTACGGGGTGACCTCGTCCCGCTCGTCGGCGAGGGCGTGGGCGAGGGTCAGCGCGTCCTGGGTCTGCTCGGTGAGCGCGACCAGGTCCTTGCTCTCGTCCAGCCGCCCCACGGCGGAGAGGATGGAGGGGGTACCGGCTCCCGCGACGGCGGCGGCCACCACGGCCACCGCGACGATGAGCCGGTTGCGTACATGCGTGGCACGGCCCCGGCCCACCTCGCCGCCGGCCGGGGCGGAGGCGCCCGGGGTGCCGGTGGTGGTGGGCGAGTTCTCCGTACCCTCGCGGGAGGCCTTCTTCTTGCCCGTACGCCGAGGCCGCGTCTTCTGCACCGGTGCTCGCATTCCTGACTCGTGTACCCAAGGCCCGGGTGACCTGCCGTCAACTGGGGCGACACTCACCCGGTACGGTTCCGGTTTTTCGGTGTCCGACCCTCCCAGTGCCGGTGGGCGGTGACCGGTCATCAACCGTCCCGCCACCCGAAGGAGTGAACATCGGAGGGTAGTTGAGGGGCAAGTTCCAGCCTCCCACCCGCGCGGTCGTCCGTGCGAGCGTCCGGAGCGCCGGGTGGACGACCGTCACGGTCTTTGGCAGGATTCGCCGCCACACCTTCACAATCGCGCCGGTTTCCCCACCAACCGGGCACGGACGGGGAGTTCCGCAGCGTCCGGTTCGCCACCGGCAGACGCCCTCGCGGTGACCGGCCGGGCCCGGGGCAGACTGGCCCCATGCGCACCGATCTGGTCTCCGAGCCGTCCGAACTCGGCCTTCCCAACGAGGACTTCGTTTCCGTCGGACTCCCCGCCTCCGGTCTCGGCGGGGCGCTGGTGGTGCTCGACGGGGTGACTCCCCCACGCGGCGAAACCGGGTGTGCGCACTCCGTGCCCTGGTTCACCGCCCGGCTCGGCGGGGCGCTGACCGAACTGTCCCTTTCCCGGCGGGATCTTCCCCTGGCGGAGGTCCTCGCCGAGGCGATCGGGCGGACGGCGGCCGCCCACGCGTACGACTGTGACCTTTCTCACCCACGAACGCCGCAGGCCACGGTGGTGGTGGCGCGTTGGGACGCGGAGACGGTGGAGCACCTGGCGCTCGCCGACTCGGTGCTGCTGATCGAGCGGGACGGCGGGGAGGTGACCGCCCACACCGACGACCGGCTCGCGCGGATCCCCCGGGAGCGGTTGCGGTCCGCGGCGGTGGTCGACGCGACGCTGCGCAACAAGGAGGGCGGCTTCTGGACGGCGGCGGCGGACCCCGGGGTCGCCGCGCGGGCGGTCACCGGCACGGTGCCGCGGGACGGGGTGCGCTCCTTGACCGCCCTCACCGACGGGGCGGCCCGCTGGGTCGAGGTCTTCGGGCGGGGCGGCTGGGGCGACGCGGTGTCGCTGGTCCGCGAGCGGGGCGCGGCGGCGCTCGTCGCGGAGGTCCGCGCGCTCGAACGGGCCGACGCCGAGACCCGCGCGTACCTCGGCCCCTCCAAGACCCACGACGACGCCACCCTCGCCCACCTCCACCTCTGATCCCCGGCCCGCCTCCCCGCGAGCGACCGGTCCAGCTCCTCCCCCGCAGGTAGCCGCCCCAGCCCTCCCCACGGGCAGCCGACCCGGCCGTCCCCTGCGAACAGCCGACCCAGCCCCTTCTGCGGGCGAGGGGGAACAGCCCTCTCTGCGGGCGGCCGAGACGACCCGTTCCACGGGCGGCTGGGCCGCCCAGCAGGCGATGGGGGCACCCCCCGCTCGAGCGAAGTCGAGAGCTCGGGGGAGGGCAGGCACCGGCGGCGCATACGCACGCGACCCCACACCCGCGGAACCAAAGCACGGGCTACGCGCAACCGCCCCAGTCCCTCCCTCCGTGGAACCGACCCGGCCCTCACCGCGAGCAGCTGAACCCGCCCCGCCCGCGAGGACCAAGACAGCCCCGTCCACGAGCAGCTGAGCCCGTCCCGTCTGCGAGCGGCGGCCGGGACAGTCCCGTCTGCGGCCGGGCGGGCCGCCCAGGAGCGCTGGCGGCACCCCCTGCTCGAGCGAAGTCGAGAGCTCGGGGGAGGGCGGGCGCAGACGGCGCGTACCCACGCGACCCCACGACCACGGGAGCCACGCCCCCCGCGCCCAGGCGCCCCGCACCCACGCGACGTCACGACCACGGGACCTGAGCACACCGCGGCAGGCCTCCCGTACGCACGCGAACCCCACAACCGCGGAACGCAAGCCCCCGCGCCCAAGCCCCGCACGCACGCGGACCCCACGGCCACGGGAGCCACCCGCACCACGCGCCCGCCCCCGCGTTGCGGCCCAACCCCACCGGGGTGAGCATGGCGGCAAGGTGCCCCGCCGCCGGAAGGACCCCGCGTGCGCAGACCCCGCCGCAAGGCAGCCTCCGTGACCACCGCCCTCGCCACCGCGCTCCTCCTCGGCGCCACCGCCCCGGGCCCGGGCCCGGGCACGGGCATGGGCACCGGCCCGGGCCCGCACCCTGACCCGACCACCGCCCCGGCCCCGGGCGACGGCCCCTCCGCCGAGGGGGACCCCGCCGCCGCCACCGCCCTGGCCGCCCGCCTGGTGACCCGCGCCGACGCCCACGACGCGTACCGCCACCTCGCCGCCTTCCAGCGCATCGCCGACGCCAACGGCGGACACCGCGCCGCCGGCACCCCCGGCGGCGACGCCTCCGCCGCCTACGTGCGCGACGCCCTGCGCGACGCCGGTTACCGGGTCACCTCGACCCCGTTCGAGTTCACCTTCGCCGAGACCCTCGCCGAGAAGCTGACCGTCACCGCCCCCGGCGGGCCCGCCCGCGACGTCGACGTCTCGCTGATGACGTACACCGTCTCCACCCCCGAGGGGGGCCTCACCGCCCCCCTCGCCGCGCTGCCCGAGGAGGGCGACTCGACCCCCGGCTGCGAGCCCTCCGACTACGCCCCGCACGACGTGCGCGGCAAGGTCGTCCTGATCCCGCGCGGCGCCTGCTCGTTCACCGAGAAGCAGAAGGCCGCGGCCGACGCCGGCGCCGTCGCCGCGCTGATCTCCAACAACACCGAGGGCCCCCTGCACGGCACCCTCGGTGACCCCTCGGCCGCCGCCGTCCCCACCGGCGGGGTCACCCGCGAGGACGGCAGAGCCCTGGCCGCGGCGGCCCGGACCACCGCGCGGGCCGAGGACACCGCGGACGCCCCGCACACCGGAGAGACCCCTAACCCCGGGGAGGCCCCGCGCACCACCGTCACCCTCGACCTCCGCGAGCGCCGCGAGCAGCGCACCACCCACAACGTGACCGCCGAGACCCGCGGCGGCGCCCCCTCCCGCACGGTGATGCTCGGCGCCCACCTGGACTCCGTCACCGAAGGCCCCGGCATCAACGACAACGCCTCCGGCTCGGCCGGCCTCCTGGAGGTGGCCCTGGAGCTGGCCCGGGCCGAGCACCACCCCGCCCAGCGGGTGCGCTTCGCCTGGTGGTCCGCCGAGGAGTTCGGGCTGCTGGGCTCCACCGCCTACGTGGACGCCCTGCCGGCCGACCGGCGCGAGGACATCCGGCTCTACCTGAACTTCGACATGATCGCCTCGCCGAACCACGCGTTGTTCGTCTACGACGGCGACGACTCCGACGGCGTCGGCGCGGGCCCCGGCCCGGCCGGCTCGGCCCAGCTGGAGCGGCAGCTCACCGGCTTCCTCGACCGCCGCGGCCTCTCCCACCTCGGCACCGATTTCAACGGCAGGTCCGACTACGGTCCGTTCATCGAGGCCGGCATCCCCTCCGGCGGAGCGTTCACCGGCGCGGAGGGGATCAAGACCGAGAAGGTGGCCGCCCTGTTCGGCGGCGAGGCGGGCAAGCCGTACGACCCGTGCTACCACCGGGCCTGCGACGACCTGGACAACATCTCCATGGCCGCCTTCGACGCCAACATCGACGTGATCGCGCACGCGGCCGGCGTCTACGCCCACGACCTGTCGTCCCTGACCGCCCCCGCCCCGGCGACCGCCCCGGCCGCCACCACGGCGACCGGCGGCGGCCTCCACCCGGGACACGCGGGCGTCGAGCGCTGACCGCGCGGAGGCGGGACGCCGTGGCCCACCGGACGCCGGGGTCCCGCCATGCGCGAGGTTCCGCCGCGCGCCCGGGGTTCCGCCGCGCGCCCGGGTCCCGCCGGGCGCCGAACCCGCCGGGCCTCAGCCCAGGGCCAGCGCCCGCACCCGGTCCAGCGCGCCGTTGAACCGGTTGTGGTCACCGACGATCGGCCCGGTCGAGGTGTACTGCCACATCGTGTAGTACGGCCACCCGGCCGGCAGCGTCCCCACCGCGGTGGCGTACCGCGCGACCCAGAGCGGGTTGGTGGCGCCGAAGCCGCCGTTGTTCCCGGTGCACTGGGTCCACCAGCTGGTGGCGGTGTAGATCACCGCGTCGCGCCCGGTCCGCGCCTTGTAGGTGGTGACGAAGTCACGGATCCACGCCACCATCTGGCTCTGCGTCTTCCCGTAGCAGGCGGCCCCGTACGGGTTCCACTCGATGTCCAGCACACCCGGCAGGGTCTTGCCGTCGCGGGACCATCCGCCCCCGTTGTCGACGAAGTAGTTGGCCTGGGTTGCGCCGCTCGTGGTGTCCGGGGTGGCGAAGTGGTAGGTGCCGCGGATCATCCCGACGTTGTACGAGCCGTTGTACTGCTGCGTGAAGTACGTGTTCTTGTAGTACGTGCCCTCGGTGGCCTTGACGTAGGCCCACTTCACGCCGCTGTTCCACAGCCCGGTCCAGTCCACGTTGCCCTGGTGGCTGCTGACGTCGACGCCCTCGGTCTGGGTGGCGGCGGCCCCGATGCCGGAGGGCGTGCCCTGCCGGCCGTCGTGGGCCAGGACGCCCATGCCCAGGTGGGCCGAGCCGCGGGCGGGGACGGCGCCGGCGGAGCCAGGGGTGGCGCCGGCGGAGCCAGGGGTGGCGGCCGAGGCGGGGGTGGCGGTGAACGCGGCGAGGGCCGCGAGGAGCGCGCCGGCGAGGACGGCGCGCGAGGGTCTGAGCACGGACATGCGTACCTCCGGTGAGGGGAGCTGAAAGCTGCTGCTTGGCGCGAACATGTCAGTGGTGCCGGGATCGACGCTACGCCCGTAGAGCTCCCCCGAAAAGAGCGCCCGCCCCCCGCTCCGGCCCGACGGATCCGCCGTTCGCCGGAATCCGGCCACCGCGCTTGGCAGGATGGAGGCCATGTCCGCCGCGCACACCCCGGCACCGGCCGGGGAGACCGAAGCCCCTGTCGTCGTGGACCGCCGCACCGGCCCCCACGGCGAGATCGTCCTGCGCCGCCACGGCGCGCTGCTGCAGATCATCGCCAACGGCTGCTTCCTGATGGACACCTCCGACGGCCGCTCCGAGCGCCTGCTGGTCGACGCCGCCGCCCGCGCCCTCGACGAGGCGGGCGGCCGCACGGAACCGCACCTGCTGATCGGCGGCCTGGGTGTCGGATTTTCGCTCGCACACGCCGCGGCCGACCCTCGATGGGGCCGGATCACGGTGGTCGAGCGCGAGTCCGCGGTCATCGGCTGGCACCGCTCCGGGCCCCTGTCGCACCTCACCGCCGAGGCCCTCGCGGACCCGCGCACGGAGATCGTCGAGGCCGATGTGATTCGTTATCTGGATGTGACTTCCCGCACCTGGGACGCCCTGTGCCTGGATATCGACAACGGCCCCGGATGGACCGTCGACGAGGGCAACGACAGCCTCTACTCACCGGCCGGACTCGCAAGCTGCGCAAGGGTTTTGCGGCCTGACGGAGTGCTGGCGGTGTGGTCCGCCCAGCCGTCCGCGAAATTCGAAGGTAGCTTGCGGAATGCCGGATTCCGGCAGGTGCGTACCGATCAGGTCCCCGTTGCCCGAGGAGTCCCCGACGTGGTGCACCTCGCGCTGCGGCCCGGGATGGCTCTCGCCGGGTGAATCCCCGTACGCTGCCCCTTGGCGCCGATCACCGGCGCCTTGACCGCAGGCATGGGAATCACCCCACGGATTCCGGAAAGCACACCAGGGGCGGGCGATGGAGCAGACACACACCTCGCACAGCGGAAGCACGGCGACGCAGGGCGCGCAGCGCAGAGTCCTGGTGGTCGAGGACGACCCGACGATCGTCGACGCGATCGCGGCCCGCCTGCGCGCCGAAGGATTCCTGGTGCAAACGGCGGGCGACGGACCGGCCGCCGTGGACACCGCGGAGGCCTGGCAGCCCGACCTGCTGATCCTCGACGTCATGCTGCCCGGCTTCGACGGCCTCGAGGTCTGCCGCCGCGTGCAGGCCCAGCGTCCGGTGCCGGTGCTGATGCTCACCGCGCGCGACGACGAGACGGACATGCTGGTGGGCCTCGGCGTCGGCGCCGACGACTACATGACCAAGCCGTTCTCCATGCGGGAGCTGGCGGCGCGCGTCCACGTGCTGCTGCGCCGCATGGAGCGCGCGGCCCTGGCCGCCGCCACGCCGCGCTCCGGCGTGCTGCGCCTGGGCGAGCTGGAGATCGACCACGCCCAGCGCCGGGTGCGGGTCCGCTCCGAGGACGTCCACCTGACGCCCACCGAGTTCGACCTGCTGGTGTGCCTGGCCAACACCCCGCGCGCGGTGCTCTCCCGTGAGCAGCTGCTGGCCGAGGTGTGGGACTGGGCCGACGCCTCCGGCACGCGGACCGTCGACAGCCACATCAAGGCGCTGCGCCGGAAGATCGGCGCCGAGCGCATCCGGACCGTGCACGGCGTGGGCTACGCCCTGGAGACGCCGACGCCATGACCAGCGACCCGGCGGGCGGGAGCCCGGTGGGCGGGCGCAGACCGTACGGGCCGCCGTGCCCCCGGCGGGGCATGCGCCCGTTCTCGATCAAGACCAAGCTGTGCGTCCTGGTCGTGGCCTCGGTGCTGATCACCACGGGTTTCCTGCTGATAGCGCTGCGCACGGACACCGAGCTGCGCTTCGTCATGGTCTTCTCCATGATCGCCACGCTGCTGATCACCCAGTTCGTGGCGCAGTCGCTGACCGCGCCGCTGGACGCGATGACCGGCGTGGCCCGGGCCATAGCCCACGGCGACTACGGCCGCCGGGTCAGCGAGAACCGGCGGGACGAGCTCGGCGACCTGTCCCGGGCGATCAACCGGATGGCCGACGAGCTGGACACCCAGGACCGCCAGCGCAAGGAGCTTGTGGCGAACGTCTCGCACGAGCTGCGCACCCCCATCGCCGGCCTGCGCGCGGTGCTGGAGAACGTGGTGGACGGCGTCTGCGAGGCGGACCCGGAGACCATGCGGACGGCGCTGCGGCAGACCGAGCGGCTGGGCCGGCTGGTGGACACCCTGCTGGACCTGTCCCGGCTGGACAACGGCGTGGTGCCGCTGAAGGCCCGCACCTTCGAGGTGTGGCCGTACCTCTCGGGGATCATCAAGGAGGCCGGGATGGTCGCCGCCGCCCGCCCGGGCCTGGCGTCCGGCTCCGGCACCCACACCCGCAGCGACGTCCACCTGCACCTGGACGTGCAGCCCACCCACCTGACCGCGCACGCGGACCCCGAGCGGCTGCACCAGGTGCTCGCCAACCTCATCGACAACGCGATGAAGCACAGCCCGGCCCGCGGCCGGGTCACCGTGCGCGCGCGGGGCGGCCCGTACCCGGGCTCCCTGACGCTGGAGGTCCAGGACGAGGGTCCGGGCATTCCGCGCGCCGAGTGGCACCGCGTCTTCGAACGTTTCAACCGGGGCTCGGCCGCGCCGTCCCACGGTCCGGGCAGCGACGGCGGCACCGGCCTCGGTCTCGCCATCGCCCGCTGGGCCGTCGAGCTGCACGGTGGACGCATCCGCGTGGCCGAATCCGATCGCGGGTGTCGCATACTCGTCACCCTTCCGGGGACGCTCCCGGAGCAGGGTTGACGTAAAGTTCGAATCAAGAACCCTTCAAGATCGAGCGGCGTCCGCGCCGGTCGGGCACGTGTGAGCACGTGGAAGGGGGGAACAGGCGCGTACAGAAGTCGTGCGCGGCTTCCACCGTCGTGCCCGTACACACCTGTTTCCTAGGGGAACCCCGGTTGTTTCCCGCCATTTCCGCCGCCGAAACACGTCTGCGGATGTGACTTGCGCGACGATGACCGGGCCCGGCCTGACCATCCCTGCCGGGGAGGCGTAGCCTTTGTTCCCGCTGTCCATAACCTTGTGAAGCGGAAGAGGGCGGTTGCCGCCGTGTCGCCACAGTCCAGTAACTCGAGTGTCTCGACCGACGCAGGCTCGGCGGGTAAGAACCCCGCCGCTGCGTTCGGCGCCAATGAGTGGCTCGTCGACGAGATCTATCAGCAGTACCTCCAGGACCCGAATTCGGTAGACCGCGCCTGGTGGGACTTCTTCGCCGACTACAAGCCGGGCTCCTCCGCCCAGCAGTCCGCCGCGCCGGCCCCGGCCGCTCCGGCCCAGCCCGCCGCCCCGGCCCAGGCCGCGGCTCCGGTGCAGGCCGCCGCTCCCGCCGCCCCGCAGCAGGCCGCCGCTCCGGCCCCCGCGAAGCCCGCTCCGGCGAAGCCCGCCGCCGCCCCGGCCGCCGTGCCGGCTCCGGCGAAGGCTCCCGCCAAGGCGAAGGCCGAGCCGCAGGCCGAGGCCACGTCGGGCCCCGAGTACGTCACGCTCCGTGGCCCCGGCGCCGCCGTCGCCAAGAACATGAACGCCTCCCTGGAGCTGCCGACCGCCACGTCGGTCCGCGCGGTCCCGGTGAAGCTGCTGTTCGACAACCGCATCGTCATCAACAACCACCTCAAGCGCGCCCGCGGCGGGAAGATCTCCTTCACGCACCTCATCGGGTACGCGATGGTGCAGGCCGTCAAGGCCATGCCGTCGATGAACTGGTCCTTCGCGCAGAAGGACGGCAAGCCGACGCTGGTCAAGCCCGAGCACGTCAACCTCGGTCTGGCCATCGACCTGGTGAAGCCCAACGGCGACCGCCAGCTCGTCGTCGCGGCCATCAAGAAGGCCGAGACCCTGAACTTCTTCGAGTTCTGGCAGGCCTACGAGGACATCGTCCGTCGCGCCCGCGACAACAAGCTGACGATGGACGACTTCACCGGCGTGACGGTCTCCCTCACCAACCCCGGCGGCATCGGCACCGTGCACTCCGTGCCGCGCCTGATGCCCGGCCAGTCGGTGATCATGGGCGTCGGCGCCATGGAGTACCCCGCCGAGTTCCAGGGCACCTCCCAGGACACCCTGAACAAGCTGGGCATCTCCAAGGTGATGACCCTCACCTCGACGTACGACCACCGCACCATCCAGGGCGCCGCCTCCGGCGAGTTCCTGCGGATCGTGTCGAACCTGCTGCTCGGCGAGAACGGCTTCTACGACGAGATCTTCGAGGCGCTGCGCATCCCCTACGAGCCGGTCCGCTGGCTCAAGGACATCGACGCCTCGCACGACGACGACGTCACCAAGGCCGCCCGCGTCTTCGAGCTGATCCACTCCTACCGGGTCCGCGGCCACGTCATGGCCGACACCGACCCGCTGGAGTACCAGCAGCGCAAGCACCCCGACCTGGACATCACCGAGCACGGCCTCACCCTGTGGGACCTCGAGCGTGAGTTCGCCGTCGGCGGCTTCGCCGGCAAGTCGATGATGAAGCTGCGCGACATCCTCGGCGTGCTCCGCGACTCGTACTGCCGCACCACCGGCATCGAGTACATGCACATCCAGGACCCGAAGCAGCGCAAGTGGCTCCAGGACCGCATCGAGCGCCCGCACTCCAAGCCGGAGCGCGAGGAGCAGCTGCGGATCCTGCGCCGCCTGAACGCCGCCGAGGCCTTCGAGACGTTCCTGCAGACCAAGTACGTCGGCCAGAAGCGCTTCTCGCTGGAGGGCGGCGAGTCCGTCATCCCGCTGCTCGACGCGGTGATCGACTCGGCCGCCGAGTCCCGCCTGGACGAGGTCGTCATCGGCATGGCCCACCGCGGCCGCCTGAACGTCCTCGCCAACATCGTCGGCAAGTCCTACGCGCAGATCTTCCGCGAGTTCGAGGGCAACCTCGACCCGAAGTCGATGCACGGCTCCGGCGACGTGAAGTACCACTTGGGCGCCGAGGGCACCTTCACCGGCCTGGACGGCGAGCAGATCGCCGTCTCGCTGGTCGCCAACCCCTCGCACCTGGAGGCGGTGGACCCGGTCCTGGAGGGCGTCGCCCGCGCCAAGCAGGACATCATCAACAAGGGCGGCACGGACTTCACCGTCCTGCCGATCGCCATACACGGTGACGCGGCCTTCGCGGGCCAGGGCGTGGTGGCCGAGACCCTGAACATGTCGCAGCTGCGCGGCTACCGCACCGGCGGCACGGTCCACATCGTCATCAACAACCAGGTCGGCTTCACCGCGGCCCCCGAGTCCTCGCGTTCCTCCATGTACGCGACGGACGTGGCCCGGATGATCGAGGCGCCGATCTTCCACGTCAACGGCGACGACCCCGAGGCCGTCGTCCGTGTCGCCCGGCTCGCCTTCGAGTTCCGCCAGGCGTTCAACAAGGACGTGGTCATCGACCTCATCTGCTACCGCCGCCGCGGTCACAACGAGTCGGACAACCCGGCGTTCACCCAGCCGCTGATGTACGACCTGATCGACAAGAAGCGCTCGGTGCGCAAGCTGTACACCGAGTCCCTCATCGGTCGCGGCGACATCACCCTGGAAGAGGCCGAGCAGGCGCTGCAGGACTACCAGGGCCAGCTGGAGAAGGTCTTCACGGAGGTCCGCGAGGCCACCGCGCAGCCCGTCCCCACCGAGGCCGTGGACCCGCAGGCCGGCTTCCCGGTCCCGGTGACCACCGCGATCTCCAGCGAGGTCGTCAAGCGGATCGCCGAGTCCCAGGTCAACATCCCCGACCACATCACCGCGCACCCGCGTCTGCTGCCGCAGCTGCAGCGCCGTGCGGCCATGGTCGAGGACGGCACGATCGACTGGGGCATGGGCGAGACCCTCGCCGTCGGCTCGCTCCTCCTCGAGGGCGTCCCGGTCCGCCTGGCCGGCCAGGACTCGCAGCGCGGCACCTTCGGCCAGCGTCACGCGGTCATCATCGACCGCGAGACCGGCGAGGAGTTCACGCCGCTGCTGTACCTGTCGGACGAGCAGGCCCGCCTGAACGTCTACAACTCCCTCCTCTCCGAGTACGCGGCGATGGGCTTCGAGTACGGCTACTCGCTGGCCCGCCCCGAGGCTCTGGTCATGTGGGAGGCGCAGTTCGGCGACTTCGTCAACGGCGCGCAGACGGTCGTGGACGAGTTCATCTCCTCCGCCGAGCAGAAGTGGGGCCAGACCTCCGGCGTCACCCTGCTCCTGCCGCACGGCTACGAGGGCCAGGGCCCGGACCACTCGTCCGCCCGCCCGGAGCGCTTCCTCCAGATGTGCGCGCAGAACAACATGACGGTCGCCATGCCGACGCTCCCGTCGAACTACTTCCACCTCCTGCGGTGGCAGGTGCACAACCCGCACCACAAGCCGCTGGTGGTCTTCACCCCGAAGTCGATGCTGCGTCTCAAGGCCGCCGCGTCGAAGGCGGAGGAGTTCACGACGGGCAGCTTCCGTCCGGTCATCGGCGACGAGTCGGTGAACCCGGCCTCGGTCCGCAAGGTCGTCTTCTGCGCCGGCAAGGTCTACTACGACCTCGACGCCGAGCGGAAGAAGCGCGGCGACACCGAGACGGCGATCATCCGCCTGGAGCGGCTGTACCCGCTGCCGGGTGAGGAGATCCAGGCCGAGCTGGCCAAGTTCCCGAACGCCGAGAAGTTCCTCTGGGTGCAGGAGGAGCCGGCGAACCAGGGCTTCTGGCCGTTCATCGCGCTGAACCTGATCGACCACCTCGACCTGAAGGTCGGCGCGGACGTCCCCGCCGCCGAGCGCCTGCGCCGCATCTCGCGTCCGCACGGCTCGTCGCCGGCCGTCGGCTCCGCCAAGCGTCACCAGGCCGAGCAGGAGCAGCTGGTCCGTGAGGTCTTCGAGGCGTAAGGCCCCGCAGTCCTCGAGGTGAGGGCCCGGTCCGGATTCCCGGGCCGGGCCCTTACCCTGTCTGCGTACGGTCGTGTCCCACCGGTCCCGCCGGTCCTGTCCCACCGTGGCGTCCCGCCGTTCGCCGCACCCGGCCGTCGCCCCACCGCCATTGGTTGCGCGCCTTTGGTCCCGCGCCTTTGGTCCCGCGCCTTTGGTCCCGCGCCTTCGGCCCCACGCCTTTGGTCCCGCGCCTTGGTCCCACCGCCTTTGATCCCACCGCCCTTTCCGAACCGCAGGAGACACCACCCCCATGTACTTCACCGACCGCGGCATCGAGGAGCTGGAGAAGCGACGCGGCGAGGAGGAGGTCACCTTCGAGTGGCTCGCCGAGCAGCTCCGCACCTTCGTCGACCTCAACCCCGACTTCGAGGTTCCGGTCGAGCGCCTCGCCACCTGGCTCGCCCGCCTCGACGACGAGGACGACGAGTAACACCGGCGCGCTCACGTCCCGCCCTCCGGGGCCCCGCCCCGGCCCCCGGGACCCCTGCCGTGGTCCCGGAGGGCCTTCTCCCTGGCCGAGGAGGCCGTGGTGACCTGGTCCACGGGTGTGCTCGGGTTCGTCGCCGGGCTCCTGATATCGGTGGCCGCCACCCCCGTGGGCGTCTCCGGGGCGGTCTTCCTGCTGCCCGTGCAGATGAGTGTCCTGGGCGTGCCGAGCCCCGCGGTGACACCGACGAACCTGCTGTACAACGTGGTGTCCGGCCCCGGCGCCCTCCTGCGCCACTGGCGCGCCGGGCGTCTGACGGGCCCGCTGACCCGCAGGCTCGTCACCGGCACCGTGCCCGGGGTCGTCGTCGGCGCGGTGGTCCGGGTGTTCGCCGTCCCGGGGCCGCGGGTCTTCCGTCTGCTGATCGCCGTGCTGCTGCTGCCGCTCGGGCTGTGGCTGTGCGCGCGGACCGTGCGGCGGGCGCCGGACCGTGCGGCCCGCCCGCCGTCGCCCCGCGCGACGACCTCGCTGGCCCTGGCCGTCGGTGTGGCGGGGGGCGTCTACGGCATCGGGGGCGGCTCCCTGATCGGCCCGGTCCTCGTCGGCCGCGGCGTACCGGTGGCCGCCGTCGCGCCCGCCGCGCTGGCCTCGACGTTCGTGACGTCCGTCGTCGGCGCGGCGACCTACGCGCTGCTCTCCCTGGCCGCCACGGGGGACGTCGCCCCCGACTGGGCGCTGGGCCTGGCCTGCGGGGCCGGGGGCCTGCTCGGCGGCTACCTCGGCGCCCGTCTCCAGCCGCTCCTGCCCGAGACCGCCCTCCGCCTCCTGCTCGGCCTCCTCGCGGCGGGCATCGGCGCGTTGTACGCGGCCGACGTCCTGCGCTGACCACGCGCCCCTTCCCGCCACGCCACCCCCACGGGAACGCGAGCGGCACGACCCTCACGCGCCGCCGCCCGACCCCCACACGCCGCCGCCCGACTCCGCCCGGCGGGGCCTCCACGCGCCGCCGCCCAACTCCGCCCGGCGGGGCCTCCCCACGCTGCGGCCACCCCACCGCCGTGGTCCCGCGACCCGGCTCCCGTGCCGCCGCCCCACCGCCCGCCACCGGCGACCGCCAGTCCGTCTCGCGCGCCCGTAGGGGGCCGGCCCATCCGGAACAGCGCTCCCGGACGGGGCCGAGGCCGGGGCGACACGCGGACGGCAACTCCCCGCGCCGCGGCCCTCGTGGTCCCGTGCCCCAGCTCACCGGGCACCGACCGCCCCACCCTCGACATGCCGCCCCTCCACCGCCCGACAGCGGTGACCGTCGGCCCGTCTCACCTGCATGGCGCGGGCCGGCCCACCCCGTCCAGAACCGCACGCCCAGGCGGGGGCCGGGGTGGCACGCGGCGGTGACCCCCGCGCTGCGGCCACCCCACCGCCCGTTGTCCCGCGGCCCGGGTCACCCTCACGGGGCACCGACCGCGCCGCGTCAGCAGGCCTCCGCTCCACCCCGGACACCCGTGACCACCGGCCCGTCTCACGCACGCGGCGCAGCCGACCTCGCCCGGCACAGCGCTCCCGGGCGTGGGCCCGAAACCGGGGCGGCCCGTGGCGGCAACTCCCCGCGCCGCGGCCACCCCACCGCTGCCGTACCGCTCCCCCGACTCACCGGGCACCGACCGCCCCACCCTCGACATGCCGCCCCTCCACCGCCCGACAGCGGTGACCACCGCCCCGGCTCACACACACGGCGTGACTCGGCCCACCCGTCCGGAACAGCACAGGCGAGGCCCGGAGCAGGGGCGGCCCGTGGCGGCAACTCCCCGCGCCGCGGCCACCCCACCGCTGCCGTACCGCTCCCCCGACTCACCGGGCACCGACCGCCCCACCCTCGACATGCCGCCCCTCCACCGCCCGACAGCGGTGACCACCGCCCCGACTCACACACACGACGTGGCTCAGCCCACCCGTCCGGAAATGCGCAGGCGAGGCCCGGAGCGGGGGCGGCCCGCGGCGGCAACTCCCCGCGCCACGGCCACCCCGCTGCCTGCGGTCCCGCGGGGGTCACGAGGCACCGACCGCGCCGCCGTCAGCATGCCTCCGGTCCGCCACCCGACACCCGTGACCCCGGCCCGTCGCACGCCCGCGGCGCGGCCGGCCTCGCCGGAGCAACGTTCCCGGGCGAGGCCCGGGAACGGCGCGGCGCCTCGCGCGCGTGACCCGGCCCTACCGCGCTCCCCGGTGCAGCAGCCCGTAGGCCACCCCCACCAGCCCATTGGCCGTCAGCAGCGCCCCGGCGGCCACTGCTCCCCCTCGTCCCCGCCGGGCCCCGGCCAGTGTGAGCGGGAGCCCCGCCGCGACCTGGGCCGCGGCGAGCCCCGCCGCCCGCGGCCCTCCGCTCCACGGCATCCACTCCCCGAGCCGCCCGCCGGGCACGACGCCAAACTCGGCCAACGCCGCCTCCCGCCACCCGGGCCGCTCCACCCGCCGCGCACCGGCCCGCCCCCACAGCGCCTCGTGCAACGCCTCGGCGGGGAGCCCCGGTTCCACCCCCGGCGGCAGCGCGACGCCCACCCGGGTCAGCACCGCCAGCAGCCCCCGCAGCCGCGCCCGCGCGTCCGCCTCCGGGTCCGGTGCGCTCAGCCCTTCCAGCAGCTCCGCGTCGAGCACCGGGTCGAGCCCCAGCCTCCTCACCAGGGCCATCACCAGCGACTCCTGTTCCCTCTCCCGGAGCTCCCTCGGCTCCGTCGGCGGCCTGGGCTCCGGCGGCCCCGACGGCTCCGGCGGCTCACCGGGCGAGGCCTCTCCGCCGGCCGTGGAGCTCCCCGGCGCACCCACCGCCGTGCCGTCGGCGCGCCACCGGAGCCCGACCGCCCGGCGGAACCCCGACGCCAGCAGGAACCCGCTGCCCTCCGCGTCCCACCACAGGCCCAGCACCGGCCACGGCGCCGCCACCGCCAGCGCCGCCGCCCACCTGCCGACGACCCGCCCGACGGAGGCTCCCTCCTCCTCACGCGTCCACGGCCCCCGCTCCGGGACCAAAACGCTCCACCCCGCGCCCGCCCCGCCCAGCAGCATCCGCTCCCGCAGCAACCGCGCCGCGGGCCCCACCGCCCGGGGCTCCGCCCTGCACAGCAGCAACGCCCCCGCGGCCGCGCCGCGCCCACCTGCGCCACCTGCCCCACTTGTGCCGCCCGCTCCGCCGGCCCCGCCCGCTCCGCCTCTTGCGCCCGCGCCGCCCGCACGTCGACTCGCCATGATCGCCACGGTAGGCCAGCCGGAACGATTCCTCCCGCTCTGTTCACCCGACTCACCCGACCTCCTAAACCCGCCTCCCGGACCACATCTCCCCCGGATGGGCGTATTGACTTCACCGGACCGCGATATATCGTGTTCTGGAGAAAACGCGATACACCGCGTCCCGCCGAGGAGGTCCGCATGCCCGAGTGGTCGGTGACCGAGCCGCTCAAGCTCACGCTCGACGAACCCGTCAGCGCCCTGCACGTCCGCCTCCTCCGGGGTGCGGTGAACGTGGTCGGCACCGAAGAGACCGCCGCGCGTCTGGAGGTGTCCGCCGTGGAGGGCGACCCCCTGGAGGTCACCCTGGAGGAGGGTGTCCTCACGGTGGCCTACCGGGACCTGCCGTGGCAGAACTTCCGCAAGCTGCTGGACCGTGACTCCTGGCGCAGCAGCGCGGTCGTCACCCTCGCGGTCCCCGCCGGCACCGCCGTACGGATCGGCTCGGTGGACGCCGCGGCCGTGGTCTCCGGCATCAGCGGCCGCACGGAGGTGCAGGGCGTCAACGGCGACACCACCCTCGTCGGTCTCGCCGGGCCGGTCTCGGCGTCCACCGTCACCGGCTCCGTGGAGGCTCAGGCCCTCTCCGGCGACATCCGCTTCAGCTCCGTCGGCGGCGACCTGACCGTGGTCGAGGGCACGAGCCGCTCCGTGCGGGCCGAGTCGGTGACCGGCTCGGTGATGATCGACCTGGGCCGCACGGGCCCCGCCGACCTCCAGCTCTCGAACGTCTCGGGCGAGATCGCCGTCCGCCTCCCCGAGCCCACGGACGCCGAGGTCCACGCGGACACCACCGCCGGTTCCATCTCCAACGCCTTCGAGGACCTGAGGGTGGGCGGCATGCCCGGCACCCGCCGGGTCACCGGCCGCCTCGGCGCGGGCAGCGGCCAGATCCGCGCCACCACGGTCTCCGGTTCCATCGCCCTGCTCCGCCGGCCCGCCGCCCCGGACGCCGGGGAAACCGACGCCCCTACCGAGAAGGTGCTCTGACATGCCTCCCGTCTTCGCCCACGGCCGCCTCCGCCTCTACCTGCTGAAGCTCCTCGACGAGGCGCCCCGTCACGGCTACGAGGTGATCCGCCTGCTGGAGGAGCGCTTCCAGGGCCTCTACGCCCCCTCTGCCGGCACGGTCTACCCGCGCCTGGCCAAGCTGGAGGCCGAGGGCCTCGTCACCCACACCACCGAGGGCGGCCGCAAGGTCTACGCGATCACCGAGGCGGGCCGCCGGGAGCTCGCGGACCGCAGCGCCGAGCTGGCCGACCTGGAGGTGGAGATCCTCGAGTCGGTGGCGGAGCTGGCCGCCGAGATCCGCGACGAGGTGCGCGACGCGGCGGGCGACCTGCGCCGTGAGATGCGGGCCGCCGCCGGGCAGACCGGCTCGGGCGGAGGTTCCCGCGGCGGGCGGGGAGCTTCCGCCGGCGGCAAGGGCCGCCCGTTCGGCCCCTTCGGGGAGGGCGGCCTCGGCGACAAGGACGCCTGGCAGGTGGCCAAGGAGGAGATGCGCCGCGCCCGGCAGGAGTGGAAGGAACAGGCCCGCCGGGCCAAGGACGAGAGCCGCCGCGCCCGCGAGGAGGCGGAGCGGTCCCGCCGCCAGGCCCAGGAGGCGCAGCAGGAGGTCCAGCGGATCGCCCGCCGCGTCCAGGAGCAGGTGCAGGACCACTTCACCCGCGGCGACTGGCCCACCGGGCTGCGTGAGGGTCTCTCCGAGCTCACCAAGGAGTTCGGCCAGTTCGCCCAGTTCGGAGGCTTCGGGTCGTTCGGCAGGCCCACCACCGCCGACCGTGCCCCCGACGCGGAGCGCACCTCGGACCCCTTCGAGAAGTCGGAGCCCGAGTCCGCTCCGAAGCCGTCCCCGGTTCCCGCGCCCGACGGATCCGGCCCCGTCTTCGCCCCTGTGGCGGACGGCCTGGAGGTCGGCTACGAGCCGGAATGGGCCCACGACGCCGGCACCGGCGACCCGCTCCGCGATCTGGAGCGTCTGCTGGACCGGCTGCGGGACGACATCCGGGACGCCGCCCGGGACCACGGGGTCACCGCGGACCAGCTGGCCGAGGCCCGCGGCCACCTGGCCACCGCCGCGGCCCGCGTCTCCGCGATACTCCAGGCGCCGCGCCACTGAGCGCCGAGGGCGTCGCCGCCGGAAGGCCCCGTGCCGCCCGGCGGCGACGCCCTCGGAGGACCACCGGGCCGCAACGCCGCCCGAGCAGCCCTCCAGCACAGGCAGGGCGCCTACCCCCGACCCCGGCCTCGCGCCCCGGCCCCGGCCCCGGCCCCGACAGGACGAACCGGGACGGCTCCCTGGCGACTCCCGACAGCTTCCGGGCGAACCTGGGACAGCTTCCTGGGAGCTTCGGGAACTGCTCCCGCCCAGGTGAGGCCGCACGGCTACCCCCAGCTGCCCGGCGGCGACGCCGTCCGGAGGACCACCGGGCCTCGACACCGACCGGACGGCCCTTCAGCGCAGGCGGGGAGCCCGGATCGCACCCCGGCCCGCCAGGAGGAGACCGGAGCGGCTCCCAGGCAACCCGGGCGATTTCCGGCAGCTCCTGACCGCTCAGGACAGCCCGCGGGCAGTTCCCGGGGCGGCCTCGCGGGGAGCTTCCGGAACGGCTCCCCGCGCGCCGGAGCCCGCGCGGGCACGGAGGGCGGCCACCCACCCCGGGCACGGGCACGGGCGGGCACGGGCACGGATGCGCGCGGACGCGAGGCTGACACGGGCACGAGGCCGGCACGGGCACGAGGCCGGCACGGGCACGGGGCCCGCACGGGCACGGGGCCCGCACGGGTGCGGGCCAGCCCGCCGCAGGGTGCGGGCCGGGCCGCCCGCGGCCCGCGGTCAGCTCGCGGCGGCCTCTCCCCCGCCCCACAGCACCCGCTCCAGCGACTCGGCCGTCACCCCGTGTTCGGCAAGGACCCCGGAGGCGATTCCGGGGCGGCCGGCCAGGGCCAGCAGCAGGTGTTCGTCGCCGATGCGCCGCTCCCGGTGTGCGAGTGCGCCGCGCAGCGACTCCTCGAGGATTCCCTTGGCCCCCCGGGTGAAGGGCCGGTGCCCGAGCCGCTTGCGGCCACCGCTCCTCCACCGGGCGAGCGCTCCGGCGCCGTGGACGGCCTCGACCCGGGAGACGATCTCGTCCAGGTCGATCCCCAGGCCCGACAGGGCCTCGGCGTCGGCCCCGGTGAGCCCTCCCCGGCGTCGCGCCGCGGCCAGCGACTCGGCCATGGCGTCCCGCCGTTCGGCGAGTCCGAGCGCCCCGAGGGCGAACGACCCGCGGCTGCCGGTGCGGTCCAGCAGGGCGAGCAGCAGGTGCCCCTCGTCGACCCGTTCCGCTCCGGACCGCTCCGCGTGCTCGACCGCTCCGGTGACCACGTCCCGGGCGTCCTTGGTGAACCGTTCGAACATCACTGCCTCCCGTACTTCTTGTGCACGGCCTGCCTGCTCACGCCGAGCTCGGCGGCGATCTCCTGCCAGGACCAGCCCTGGTTGCGCGCGTTGCGCACCTGGACGGCCTCCAGTTGCTCCAGCAGCTTCCGCAGCGCGGTGACCGCGCGCAGTCCCACGCGGGGATCGCGGTCCCCGGCCCGCTCGGCGAGGTCCGTTGCTTCCGTCATACTGTCAACCATGGTTGACACTGACGGCAATGTCAACCCCGGTTGACAGCGGAGTGCGGAACAGGGGAACGGCGGGCAGCCGGGGGGCGGCGGTGGGAGCACCCGGGCGGAGGCCCACGCGGAAGACCTCCGGCACCCGGGGGAACAAGGGTGCCGGAGGTCTGTGGGGCGGGCGGGCCGGGCGGTCGCCCGCCGGGGCGGCGTCAGGCGCCGGTCAGGACGATCTTGCCGAAGTGGTCGCCGGAGGCCATCCGCTCGAAGCCCTCCCGCGCGCGGTCCAGCGGCAGCACCTCGTCGATGACGGGCCGCACGCCGGTGGCGGCGCAGAAGGAGAGCAGGTCCTCCAGCTCGTCCTTGGTGCCCATGGTGGAGCCGACCACCTTGAGCTCCAGGAAGAAGATCCGCGTCAGTTCGGCCTTCGACGGTGCGTCACCGCTGGTGGCGCCCGAGATGACCAGGGTGCCGCCGGGGCGCAGCGACTTCACCGAGTGGGACCAGGTGGCGGCGCCGACGGTCTCGATGACGGCGTCCACCCGCTGCGGCAGCCGTGCGCCGCTCTCCACCGCCTCGACCGCCCCGAGTTCCAGGGCCCGCTTGCGCTTGGCCTCGTCGCGGCTGGTGGCGAACACCTTGAGCCCGGCGGCCCTGCCGAGCACGATCGCCGCGGTGGCGACACCGCCGCCGGCGCCCTGGACCAGCACCGAGTCGCCCGGCCGGACACCGGCGTTGGTGAAGAGCATCCGGTAGGCGGTCAGCCAGGCGGTGGGCAGGCAGGCGGCCTCCTCGAAGGAGAGCTCCTTCGGCTTGGGCAGCACGTTCCAGGCAGGCACGGAGACCTGCTCCGCGAAGGTGCCCTGGTACCGCTCGGTGAGGATGGAGCGGGGCTCCTTGGGCCCGACTCCGTGGCCGGTCTGCCCGATGACGGAGTGCAGGACGACCTCGTTGCCGTCCTCGTCGACGCCCGCGGCGTCGCATCCCAGGATCATCGGCAGCTTGTCCTCGGCGAGGCCGACGCCCTTGAGGGACCACAGGTCGTGGTGGTTGAGCGAGGCGGCCTTCACGTTGACGGTGGTCCAGCCGGGGCGCGCCTCGGGCGCCGGGCGGTCCCCCAACTCGAGTCCGTTCAGCGGCTGGTCACGATCGATGCGTGCGGCATAGGCGGCGAACATGACCTCGACCCTAGGTCGCGTCCGGGCCTCGGGGAACCATCCGGCACTGTGACGTGGCCGTCACGCCTCGCGTGAACACCCCCACCGCCCCGGCGCCCCGTCCCGGCGCCCCACCGCCCCGCTCCCGCGGCGCCCGCCGGCACGCCGCGGCCCCCGGTGCCGCGAAGGGCGCCGGGGGCCGGAACGGTGCTCACGCGAACGCGTCGGGCCCGGTCAGATCCGGGCCACGCCCTCGGCCCGCGCGGCCGCCGCCACGGCCGCGGTGACCGCCGGGGCGACCCGCTCGTCGAACGGCGAGGGGATGACGTAGTCCGCCGCCAGGTCGTCGCCGACCACGGCCGCCAGCGCCTCGGCGGCGGCCAGCTTCATGCCCTCGGTGATCCGGGAGGCCCGCACCTGGAGCGCGCCGGCGAAGATGCCGGGGAAGGCCAGCACGTTGTTGATCTGGTTGGGGAAGTCGGACCGTCCGGTCGCCACCACGGCCGCGTGCTTGTGCGCGATCTCCGGGTGGACCTCCGGGTCCGGGTTGGCCATCGCGAACACGAAGGCGTTGTCGGCCATGGAGGCGACCGCCGGCTCCGGGACGGTTCCGCCGGAGACGCCGATGAAGACGTCGGCGCCCGCCAGCGCCTCCTCCAGCGACCCGCTGATCCGCGCCTTGTTCGTCATGGCGGCGATCTCCGCCTTGACCGGGGTGAGGTCCGTCCGGTCGCTGGAGACGACGCCCTTGCGGTCGGCGACGGCCACGTCGCCGATGCCGGCCTCCAGCAGCATCTTCGCGATGGCGATGCCCGCGGCACCCGCGCCGGAGATCACCGCGCGCAGCTGGCCGAGGGTCCGGCCGGTCAGACGGGCCGCGTTGCGCATGGCGGCCAGGGTGACGATGGCGGTGCCGTGCTGGTCGTCGTGGAAGACCGGGATGTCGAGGCGTTCGCGCAGCCGGGCCTCGATCTCGAAGCAGCGGGGCGCCGAGATGTCCTCCAGGTTGATGCCGCCGAAGGACGGCGCGAGCCGGGCGACGGTCTCGACGATCTCGTCGACGCCGGTGCAGTCGAGGGCGATCGGCACGGCGTCGACGCCACCGAACTGCTTGAACAGGATGGCCTTGCCCTCCATCACGGGGAGGGACGCCTCGGGCCCGATGTCGCCGAGGCCCAGGACCGCGGTCCCGTCGGTGACCACGGCGACGACCGAGGACTTCCAGGTGTAGTCGTTGACCAGGTCCGGCTGCTCGGCGATGGCGCTGCACACCCGGGCGACGCCCGGCGTGTAGGCGAGGGACAGGTCGTCCTTGTCCCGGACCGGCACGGTGGCCTGCACGGCCATCTTGCCGCCCCGGTGCAGGGCGAAGGCCGGGTCGATCGAGTCCAGGGAGTCCTGGGCGTCGATGGTGTGGTCACTGCGAGGATTGACGATCTCCGCTGACACGTGTCGTACCCCTTAAGGCTTCTTTGGTTGAGGGTGACCGCTCCGGGTGAGGAGCGGGCGGGCACCGCGCACGGCCATGGAGGGATGCCATGACCGGCCGTACGCGACGGGCGCGCCGCACACGCGCCCCGAGCCCCCGATGTGGGGTGTAAAGAACTTTCTTACCGGACGACGATCGCGAGGACGAGTCCATACCGTGAAGCTCACACCCCAGTGAGATGACTCATGCCCGGAAAGATGGACAAGTCGCCGCAGTCCGGTCTCGGCCACCCGGAGCCAGACAATCGCATGTCCGCATTCCGAGACGCACGGGAGATTTTTCGGCCGGTATCGGAAATGACCGGAGAAGTAACGCCCTTCCCTAGCCCGTCTTGAGCCTTTCAGGCGTGTCCGTTATGCGATTTTGACCTGGGCGATCACTCGAACGAGTGAGTCCGAATGGCAAGATGCGGTCATTGCCCTGCGCGACACCCAAGGCCGTGTGCTCGCGTCCTCGGTTACTCCACCCACCCGCCGGAGGATCCCACCATGACCGCACGCTTCACCCGTCGTCCGTCCGCCGCGCCGCTGAGGCCCGTTGCGATCGGTGCGATCGCGGTCGCCGGCGCCCTGCTGCTGACCGCCTGCGGCGACCAGACCGAGAGCGCCGCCCCGGCGGGCGACAAGTCCTCCACGTCCGAGGCCCCCCTCTTCGACAAGCTCCCCGAGGAGATCCAGAAGAAGGGCGTCATCGAGGTCGGCACCAACGCCGAGTACGCCCCGATGGAGTTCATGGACGGCGGCAAGATCGTCGGTGTCGACCCCGACCTGGCCGAGGCCCTGAGCAAGCAGCTCGGCGTCGAGTTCAAGTTCACGTCCGGCTCCTTCGACGGTCTGATCACCTCGCTGAACTCCGGCCGCTACGACATAGCCATGTCCTCCATCACGGACAACAAGGCCCGCCAGGAGGGCCTGGACGACAAGGGCAAGAAGCTCGGCGAGGGCGTCGACTTCGTGGACTACTTCGTCGCCGGCACCGCCGTGTACGTGAAGAAGGGCAACCCCGAGGGCGTCAAGTCGCTCGAGGACCTGTGCGGCAAGACGGCCGCCGTGCAGCGCGGCACCACCTACGAGGACGCGCTGAAGGCGCAGTCCAAGAAGTGCAAGGACGACGGCGAGAAGGCCATCGAGATCGAGTCGTTCGAGAACGACACCGAGGCCCAGACCCGCGTGAAGTCCGGCGGCGCCGTGGCCGGTGTCAACGACTACCCGGTCGCCCTGGAGCTCGCCCGCAAGGCCGACAACGGCAACGCCTTCGAGATCGTCGGCGAGCAGTACGACGCCGGTCCGTTCGGCATCGCCGTCGACAAGGACAACACCCAGCTGCGCGACGCCCTCAAGGAGGCCGTGGACGCGATCATCGCGGACGGCTCCTACAAGAAGGTCCTCGAGAAGTGGGGCGCCGAGTCCGGCGCGATCGACGCCGCCGCCGTCAACAGCGGCAAGTAGTACGGCCGAGGAACGCGCAGGCACGAAGGCTCCACCGAAGGGCAGTCACCATGACTGACAATCCCGTACAGAAGGACACGGCACCCGCGGCCGTGCCGGTCTCGAAGAGTCCGGAAGCGATCAAAGCCATTCCCGTCCGGCACTACGGCCGGTGGGTCGGCGGCGTCGTCGTGGTGGCCCTGCTCGCGGGGCTGATCTACGCCTTCTCCGAGGGCAACATCAACTGGCAGGCGATCCCCGAGACGCTCTTCGACCCGAGCGTGGTCAAGGGCGCCGGGGCCACCCTGCTGATCAGCGTCCTGGCCATGGTCATGGGCGTCGTGCTGGGTGTCGTCCTGGCCGTGATGCGCATGTCCAAGAACCCCGTGGTCAACGGGGTCTCCTGGCTGTACATCTGGTTCTTCCGCGGCACGCCGGTCTACGTCCAGCTGCTGATGTGGTTCAACCTCGGCCTGATCTTCGAGTACCTGAATCTCGGTCCGTTCTACAAGGACGAGATGACGGACGTCATGACGCCGTTCATGTGCGCCCTGCTCGGTCTCGGTCTGAACGAGGCGGCGTACATGGCCGAGATCTGCCGCGCGGGCCTGCTCTCGGTCGACGAGGGCCAGACCGAGGCGGCGCACGCGCTGGGCATGAGCCACGGCAGGACGCTGCGGCGCATCGTGATCCCGCAGGCCATGCGGGTCATCGTGCCGCCGACCGGCAACGAGTTCATCAACATGCTGAAGACCTCGTCGCTGGCCTACGCGGTGGCGTACACCGAACTGCTGCGCGCCACCTCGTCGATCGGTTCCCGCAGCTACGCGGTGATGGAGATGCTCTTCGTGGCCTCCATCTGGTACCTGTCGCTGACCAGCGTCTTCAGCGTCTTCCAGTACTACCTGGAGCGCCACTACGCGAAGGGCTCCAGCCGGAACCTGCCGCCGACGGTCTTCCAGCGGATCAAGGCGAACTTCTCCGGCACCAGGAACGGGGGTGTCTCGGTATGAGCGTCATGGTGAAGTCCGAGGGCGTCCACAAGTCGTACGGCAGCGTCGAGGTCCTCAAGGGCATCGACCTGGAGGTCCGGAAGGGCGAGGTCTTCTGCCTCATCGGCCCCTCCGGCTCCGGCAAGTCGACCTTCCTGCGGTGCATCAACCACCTGGAGAAGATCAACGCCGGCCGGCTGTACGTCGACGGCGAGCTCGTCGGCTACCGCCAGAAGGGCGACAAGCTGTACGAGCTCAAGGACAGCGAGGTCGCCCTCCAGCGCCGGGACATCGGCATGGTCTTCCAGCGCTTCAACCTCTTCCCGCACATGACCGCGGCGGAGAACGTGATGGAGGCGCCGATCCAGGTCAAGGGCGTCAGCAAGGCGGCCGCCAAGGAACGGGCGCACCACCTGCTGGAGCGGGTGGGACTGGGCGACAAGGCCCGGAACTACCCCGCGCAGCTCTCCGGCGGCCAGCAGCAGCGTGTGGCGATCGCCCGCGCGCTGGCCATGGACCCCAAGCTGATGCTCTTCGACGAGCCGACCTCCGCGCTCGACCCCGAGCTGGTCGGCGACGTCCTGGACGTCATGCGGGACCTCGCCGAGAGCGGCATGACGATGGTGGTCGTCACCCACGAGATGGGCTTCGCCCGCGAGGTGGGCGACAACCTGGTCTTCATGGACGGCGGCGTGGTCGTGGAGTCCGGCGACCCGCGCGAGGTGCTGAACAACCCGCGGCACGAGCGGACGCAGTCCTTCCTGTCGAAGGTGCTGTGACCCCGCCCGGCAGCGGCGGCAACGGCTGAAGGGGCGGTACGGGAGAACCCGTACCGCCCCTTCACGTTGTACCCGGCCGGCTACCGGAGGGCGAGCAGCAGCGTGTCCGAGGGGGAGCACCACACGGGGCGGGCCTCCGCGAAGCCCTTCTCCCGCAGCACCCCCGCGTGCCACGCGGCGCTCGGCACGTCGCCGTCGGCGTGCTCGCCGAAGATCTCGAACCGCCGCGCGGTCGGCCCGGCGAGCACCGGGTCCTGGGCGGCGAGGCGCCACCACTCGGCCCAGTCGGTCACGCCGGCCGCCTTGGCCTCGTCCATCCGCGCGTGCCGCAACGCCCGTTCGGCGGCGTTGATCCGCGGGGTGTCGCGGTCAGCCATGCGGTCGGCGTTCATGAAGACGCCGCCCTCACGGACCAGCCCGGCGATCCGGCCGTAGAGCGCGGCCAGCGGCCCCTCGTGCAGCCAGTGCAGGGCGGTGGCGGTCAGGACGGCGTCGTACGACGCGTGGGGCAGCGCCGACGTCCAGGTGGGGTCCTTGAGGTCCGCGGTGACGAAGGAGACCCGCTCGTCGCCCTCGAAGGTCCCCCGGGCGATGGTGAGCAACGCCGGGTCCAGGTCGACGCCGGTGCTGACGGCGTCCGGGAACCGGGCGAGCAGCCGAGCCGTGATACTTCCCGTACCGCACGCGAGGTCCAGCACCCGCGGCGCGCGGCCGACGAGGGCCTCGACCATGTCCAGCATGATCCGGAACCGCTCCTCGCGGTCCGGCATGTACCACTCCTGCTGCCGGTCCCAGCTGCGCTGCCAGGCCTGCCAGTCGGTGGTGGTGGTCGTGGTCATCTCCGGCCCTCCGTCGTCGCTGCGCCTCGTGATGCGGCGGCACGGCGGAGAAACAGACGGCACCGCGCACCAGGCGTAATACCCTGGACGCAAGATCAGCCATTACCGGCCGCACACCGGAACCTTAGAGCCCCTGCGTAAGGACTACAAGTGGAACTGGCCTATTACTCGGATTACGCCGTCCGTCTGGTCAACAGCGAGGAGCCGGCCCGGGGCAGGGACGAACTGACGACGGTGGACGCCGTGCGGGACCTGTTCGGCGCCAACCGTTCCGCGGCCCGGCGGGCCACCGACGCCGACGTCACCCGGCTCAGGGCGGTACGGGGGCGGCTGCGGTCGGTCTTCGAGGCGGCCGACTCGGGGGACGAGACGCTGGCGGTGGACCTGCTGAACTCGCTGCTGCTGGAGTTCCCGGTGAGCCCGCAGATCTCCGGCCACGACCACCGCGACGAGGACGGCCGCCCGCTGTGGCACCTGCACCTGGCCGACCACCCGTCCAACGCGACGGCCGGCTACGCGGCGATCGCCGCGATGGGGCTGGCCTTCCACCTGACCGAGTACGGCGTCGACCGGCTGGGCCTGTGCGAGGCGGCGCCGTGCCGCAACGCCTACCTGGACACCTCGACCAACCGCTCCCGGCGCTACTGCTCCGACCGGTGCGCCACCCGGGCCAACGTGGCCGCCTACCGGGCCCGCAAACGGCTGGAGGCCGACCGGTCGGCGAGCACCGGCCTGACCGAGGAGAGCGCCCAGGCGAGCACCGCCGGCAACGAACGCTGACCGGGGCGGCGCGGGCGCGCCCGCAGCACCACCCGGGCCAGCACCAGTTCCGGCGGGACGACGCCGTAGTCGGTGCTGTCGCCGCCCGCGAAGGCGTTGTCACCGAGCACCCACCAGCCGCCCTCCCGGCGCTCCACCGCCCGCTTCACCACCAGCAGGTCCTGCTGGAAGGGATGGCGCAGCACCACCACGTCCCCGGGCCGCACCCGGGCCCCGTAACGCACCAGCAGGCGGTCCCCGTGGTGCAGGGTCGGCACCATCGAGGGCCCGGTGACCTCGGCGAGCCCGAAGGGAAGCAGGGCCCGCTCCCGCTCGCTGTCCTGCGGCGACACTTCCGTCATGCCCGGTACCTCCTCGGTCCGCTCCTCCGACAGTCCCATGCGCGGCACGTACTTTTGCCGTACGCCCATGGGGGCACCCGCGATTTCCCGGGCCCTACGGAGTAATGTCCCACCTGAGAAGACGATCACGAGGAAGGATTGCTTCATGCTTTCCCGCCTGTTTGCCCGCAGCGTGAAGGTCAGCGCCCACTGCGACCTGCCCTGCGGTGTGTACGACCCGGCCCAGGCCCGCATCGAGGCCGAGTCGGTCAAGGCCACGCAGGAGAAGATGCAGGCCAACGACGACCCGCACTTCCAGACGCGCGCCACCATCATCAAGGAGCAGCGCGCCGAGCTGGCCAAGCACCACGTCTCGGTGCTGTGGAGCGACTACTTCAAGGCTCCGCACTTCGAGAAGTACCCGCAGCTGCACCAGCTGGTCAACGACGCCCTGAAGGCCCTCTCGGCCGCCAAGGCGTCGAAGGACCCGGCGACCGGTCAGAAGGCCCTGGACCTCATCGCCGAGATCGACAAGATCTTCTGGGAGACCAAGAAGGCCTGACCTTCTCGCTCGCCCGGAAGGGGCCCGGCTCACCGCGAGCCGGGCCCCTTCCCCGTGTCGGCCCGAAAGGCGTCCACGTCGCCGCCGCGCCCCACGCTCCGGGCGCCGCCCGCCGGCCGGGTCAGATGCCCTGCCAGGAGGGCTTGTGGGCCCAGGTGTGGCGGAAGTAGTCGGCGAGCCGCAGCCCCGAGGCGGCCGCCTCGTCGACGACCACCGTGGCGTGCGGGTGGAGCTGGAGCGCCGAGGCGGGGCAGACGGCCGCGACCGGGCCCTCCACCGCGGCGGCCACCGCCTGCGCCTTGCCCTCGCCGGTGGCCAGCAGCACCAGGTGTCGGGCGTCGAGGATGGTGCCGATGCCCTGGGTGATCACGTGCCGCGGCACCTGGTCCACGTCGCCGTCGAAGAAGCGGGCGTTGTCGGTCCGGGTCTGCTCGGTGAGCGTCTTGAGCCGCGTCCGGGAGGCCAGCGAGCTGCACGGCTCGTTGAACCCGATGTGCCCGTCCGTGCCGATGCCGAGGAGCTGGAGGTCCACGCCGCCCGCCGCGGCCAGGGCGCGCTCGTAGGCGGCGCACGCGGCCACCGGGTCGGCCGCCGTGCCGTCCGGTCCGAGGAAGGCCTCCTCCTTGATGCCGAGCGGTTCCAGCACCTCGCGCCGCAGCACCGACCGGTAGGACTCGGGGTGCCCGGCGGGGAGCCCCACGTACTCGTCGAGCTGCGCGATCCGCGCCCGCGAGACGTCCGCCTCCCCGGTACGCACCAGCTCGGCCAGCGCCTCGTACACCGGCAGCGGCGTCGAGCCGGTGGCGACGCCGAGGACCGCGCCGGGCCTGCCGCGGAGCAGCGACGCCATCGCGCCGGCGATCAGTTCGCCGCCCGCCCGGGCGTCGGGAACGATGACAACTTCCACGCTGGGGCCACCATCCTGGTATAGACCTATGGTTTAGACCAATCTACCAAGAAGGACCGCCCCGCGGAACCCGCCCGGAAGGGCCCCGCCCGCGCGTGGGAGCGCTCCCCCAATCACCGCGGACGGGTCCCGGAGGCGGCCCGGGCGGGCTAGGCTGCACGCAGCGAGACCCCCGCCCCTTTGCCCATGGACACGACCGAGCGGCCGGTCCACAATTGCGGGTGAGAGGCAGGGACGCACAGACGCCGCCTTCCCCGCACAGGAAGGCGGACCGAGGAACCGGGCCTCTCTGCCCTGACTGCGCCTGGCTCCTCACCGGTCGGTCCGGGCCGCACACCCGAGGCCGATTGCTGCTCCGGGCTGCGGTGCCGGGAGGGTTGAGGGTCCCTTCCTGCGCCGCGGCCCGTGGGTGCGGCACCCGCGCACCGCCCGGGTACGCTCGCAGACGTGCCCTCCATGAACGAACTCGTACGCCAGCACACCGACCTCGGTGACACCGATCTCGAGTGGCTCCACCTGCTGGTCTCCGAGTGGCAGCTGCTCTCCGACCTCTCGTTCGCCGACCTGGTCCTGTGGCTGCCGACCCGGGACGGCGCCAAGTACGTCTCGGTGGCGCAGATGCGCCCCAACACCGGCCCGACCTCGTACCAGAACGACATGGTCGGTCACCTCGTGCCCCGCGGCCGCCGCCCGCTGCTGGACGCGGCGCTGGACGAGGGCCGCATCGTGCGCGAGGGCGACCCGGAGTGGCGGGAGGAGGTCCCCGTCCGGGTGGAGTCCATCCCGGTGCGCCGCGAGGGGCGGGTGCTGGGCGTGATCGCCCGCAACACCAACCTGCTGAGCGTGCGCACCCCGAGCCGGCTGGAGCTGACCTACCTGCAGTCCGCCTCGGACCTGGCGCAGATGATCGCCGCCGGCTCGTTCCCCTTCCCCGACCAGCAGGTCGACATGGACGCCGCGCCGCGGGTGGGCGACGGCCTGGTCCGGCTGGACGCCGACGGCGTCGTCACCTACGCCTCCCCCAACGCCCTCTCCGCGTACCACCGGATGGGTCTCGCCGCCGACCTGGTCGGCTGCCACCTGGGCCGCACCACGGCCGAACTCGCGCCCTCCCGGGGCCCGGTGGACGAGGCGCTGGCCAAGGTGGCGAGCGGCTGGGCGCCGCGGGAGTTCGAGATCGAGGCCAGCGACGGCGTCATCCAGTTCCGGGCCATCCCGCTCAAACCCAAGGGCACCCGCATCGGTTCTCTGGTGCTGCTCCGCGACGTCACCGAACTGCGGCGGCGCGAGCGCGAGTTGATCACCAAGGACGCCACCATCCGGGAGATCCACCACCGGGTGAAGAACAACCTCCAGACGGTCGCCGCGCTGCTGCGGCTCCAGGCCCGGCGGATGGACTCCGCCCGGGGCCGGGAGGCGCTCCAGGAGGCCGTGCGGCGGGTCGGCTCCATCGCCATCGTCCACGAGACGCTCTCCCAGACCCTCGACGAGCGCGTCGAGTTCGACGAGATCGCCGACCGGGTGCTCGCCATGGTCGCCGAGATCTCCCCCGGCACCGTCACCGGCCGGCGCAGCGGACGCTTCGGCATCCTGGACGCCGAGGTGGCCACCCCGCTGTCGATGGTCCTCACCGAGGTGCTGCAGAACGCCCTGGAGCACGGCTTCGGCCCCGGCGACACCGGCACCGTCGAGGTGTCCGCGGTGCGCGGCGGCACACCCCGTGAGGAACGGCTGCTGGTGACCGTGCTCGACGACGGCGTGGGCCTGCCCGAGGGCTTCGACCCGCACAGCTCCGGCAACCTCGGACTGCAGATCGTCCGGACGCTGGTGGAGGGCGAACTCGGCGGCTCCTTCGACATGGTGCGGGTCACCCCCGAGGGCGGCACCCGGGTCCTGCTGGACATCCCGGTCAAGTCCCAGAAGTGACCGGGCGGCCCGTCGCGGGGACGCGACCGGCCACGGACATGCCGAGAGCCCCGGACCGCTCGGTCCGGGGCTCTCGATCAGAACCAGGTTACTGCGCGCTGCGGCTCGGGGGCGGGAGATGCGTACACGCTGTACGCGCCGCCAAGCTCAGGCTGTTCGCGGGGTGGGTTGTCAGGCGGAGGCCTGACGGGCCCGGTTGCGGGCGGCGCGGCGCTTCATGGCGCGACGCTCGTCCTCGCTGAGACCACCCCAGACGCCGGAGTCCTGGCCGGACTCGAGCGCCCACTGCAGACACTGCTCGATCACCGGGCAGCGGCGGCAAACGGCCTTGGCTTCCTCGATCTGCAGCAGCGCAGGACCGGTGTTGCCGATGGGGAAGAAGAGCTCGGGGTCTTCTTCGCGGCAAACGGCGTGGTGACGCCAGTCCATGGCTGCTACCTCTCCTGTGTATACGTGCAGGTGCTTGTGAATGTGAACGCTTTCACGAATCCCCCAACAAGTGAAGGCCATGTTCCGGTTTCCCGGGGTGGCCATCCTTGGCTTGGAGGGGGGTTCGGGGCTCTGGTGGGACGCCGTCCGGCGGCTTGTCCCGAGCGCCACGTAGAGACTCGCAAACCTCAGCGGCGGATACAACCCCTTCCGGAAAGTTTTTTTTGATTCTTCGGTGTCTGCTAGGTCACAGCCGTACTTCCATGGGGTGGACCCTGCTCAATACGTTCGAGTGAAAGGTTTAAGGCGCGATCCACTCACACAATCACACGCAGTGCATGGCGTACGCCTGTGAACTTCACGCCCGTCCGCAGCCCCAGGTGGTCACCGTCCACCTGGAACGGCAAGGGGACCTTGGAAACCAAGGTGAACGCACGGAGATCGTGAAGCGACACCGCGTGCTTGCCGCGCGGCCCCCGCTCCGGCGTCGAGGCCACCAGCTGGCTGCCGTAGCGCATCGCCGAAACCGTGGACATGCTGCTCAGCCCCAGCACGTCCAGCCCCTTGTCGAACGACGCCCCGGGCGACGGGTACAGCGGCTTGTTGCCGAGATACGTCCACGGGGACGTGTTCGAAATAAGGGACACCACCAGTCCGTCCACCGACTCCTCGCCGTCCCGCCGGAGGGAGATCGTCCCTCTGGTGCGGTGCGGGTCTCCCAGGAACTGGCGGAGCACCTGGCGGACGTACAGGGGGTGCGTGGACCTCCTGCCGCGCTCCCTCTGCTGTTCCACCCGCCCGACGACCCCGGCGTCGAAGCCGAGACCGGCGCAGAAGGTGAACCAGCGGAGCGGAGCGCCGTCGTCCCCGGTACCCGGGGCCGGCTCGGCCAAACCGAGCCCGACGGTGCGTTCCCGTCCTTGGCGCAGGGCGTCCAGCAGGGCGCCGGTGGCCTCCACCGCGTTGTTGGGGAGGCCGAGGGCGCGCGCGAAGACGTTGGTGGAACCGCCCGGGACCACCGCGAGCCCGGGCAGGCGCTCCGGGTCGGGCCCGTCGTGCAGCAGTCCGTTGACGACCTCGTTGACGGTGCCGTCGCCGCCGAGGGCGACCACCAGGTCGACGTCCTTGCCGCGGGCGGCGGCCCGTGCGAGATCGTGCGCGTGACCCCGGCGTTCCGTGGTGACGGCCTCCAGGTCCACCTCGCTCGCCAGCGCGTGGGTGAGGACGTCACGCGTCCGGGCACTGGTGGTGGTTGCCGTCGGGTTGACCACGAGGAGTGCGCGCATGGTGTGCAGGTTACCTACTGATCGGTACCCGGCCCATACGAAGCCTGCCCGTACGGCGGGACTGCGGAGCGGGACGACTATCCTGGCCGTCGTGAGCCCTCAGCCGAAATCCGCCTCCGCCTCCCCCGCCGCCGGCCCGCAGGAGCCCCGGGGCCCGCGCCCCGGACGGCTGACCGCCGCGGCCGCGATCGCCGGCCTGGAGGGGTTCGCCCTGCTGGCCGGCGGCATCGCGATGATCGTCGTGGGGGCGGGCGACGGGAACCTGCGGTCCGCCGTCACCGGAGGCGCCACGCTGCTGGCGCTGGCGCTGCTGCCGCTGATCGCGGCGCGCGGGCTGCTGGCCCGCCGGAGCTGGAGCCGCGGGCCCGCGGTGATCACGCAGCTGCTGGCGCTGCCGGTGGCGTACAGCCTGCTCCAGGCCGACAGCGTGGCCATCTGGGCGGGCATCCTGCTGGCCGCCGCCGCCGTGGTGGGCCTGGTACTGCTGGTCCACCCGGCGACGGCGCAGGCCCTCGGGGTGCGGGGCCCCGGCCGGGAGTAGCGGCGGGTCACTCCTCGATGAGGAGCTTCTCCCGGAGCTGGGCCAGGGTGCGGGCCAGGAGCCGGGAGACGTGCATCTGGGAGATGCCCACCTCCTGCGCGATCTGCGACTGCGTCATGTTGCCGAAGAAGCGCAGCAGCAGGATCCGCTTCTCGCGCGGCGGGAGGTCCTCCAGCAGGGGCTTGAGCGACTCCCGGTACTCGACGCCCTCCAGCGCCTCGTCCTCCGCGCCCAGCGTGTCGGCGACGGCCGGCGACTCGTCGTCCGTGTCCGGCACGTCCAGGGAGAGCGTCGAGTAGGCGTTGGCCGACTCCAGGCCCTCCAGGACCTCCTCCTCGGAGATCCCCAGCCGCTCGGCGAGCTCGTGCACCGTCGGCGAGCGGCCGTGCGTCTGGGAGAGTTCCGCGGTCGCCGTGGTCAGCGACAGCCGCAGTTCCTGGAGCCGCCGCGGCACCCGCACCGCCCAGCCCTTGTCGCGGAAGTGCCGCTTGATCTCGCCCACCACGGTGGGCGTCGCGTACGTGGAGAACTCCACCCCGCGGTCGGGATCGAAGCGGTCCACCGACTTGATCAGGCCGATGGTCGCGACCTGCGTCAGGTCGTCCAGCGGCTCGCCCCGGTTGCGGAAGCGGCGGGCCAGGTGCTCGACCAGCGGCAGGTGCATCCGGACCAGGCGGTCCCGCAGCTCGCCGTACTCGGGCGTACCGGGCTCCAGCGACCGCAGCCGCACGAACAGCGCCCGCGCCGCGCTCCGGTCCTGCGCCACCCGCGTCTCGCGGGTCCGCCGGTGGTCCTGCTCCTGGTACTCGTGGACCGGCTCGTCGGACTGCGCGGGAGGCCGCTCGTGGTCCGGCGCCGCCCCGGCCCCGTCCGCCGCGTCGACGGCGGCGACCACGGGGACCGCTCCGTCCGCGGCCGCGTCGTGCCCGCGCTCCACGAAGGGCGCGCTCCCCGCGCCTTCTCCGGCGTCCCGGTCGTGCTCGCTCATCGCCCTGCCCGTAGCCCTTCCCCGAACCCCCCGGCGCCCGGCGTCCCCCCTGGTGCGGGGCCTGCCGGATGCGCCGCTCGGCTCCGTCGCCCCGTCCGGATGCGGCCGGGCCTGACCGGGAATCCCGTCGGCCCCGTCCGCGCGCCCGGCCGCCGCGGCCCCGAGGGCGCCGCGTTCGTCGTCCCGCACCGGCCCCTCCCCGTTCCTCACGTCGGCCCGGGTCCCGCGCCGCGCTGTTTGTAGAGGCTGATCGACACCGTCCGGTCCTCGTCCACGGCGGACGACACCTTGCCCGCGAGCGCCGACAGGACCGTCCACGCGAAGGTGTCGCGCGACGGCGCGTTCCCGTCCGTGGTCGGGGCCGAGACCGTGACCTCGAGAGAGTCGTCGACCAGCCGGAAGACACAACTGAGGACCGAGCCGGGCACGGCCTGCTGGAGCAGGATCGCGCAGGCCTCGTCCACCGCGATGCGCAGGTCCTCGATCTCGTCGAGGGTGAAGTCCAAGCGGGCGGCGAGACCGGCCGTGGCCGTCCGCAGCACCGACAGGTAGGCACCCGCTGCCGGCAGCCGGACTTCCACGAAGTCCTGGGTCGCGGGCTCGCCTGCGATCTGGGACACCCTCACCTCCAAGGTGGTACAAGCGTTTTCAGGGCCCCGGGAGTCGCCCCTCCGGGGTAACGCGATACATGGTTCAGCGGTGACGCTACCGCGCGCGGGACATTCCTGTCCCCGGGACCCCGTCGCTGTGAACTCACTCCCAGTGAACACTTATTCACGGAGCGTGTACAGGGGGTGCGTGCTCGCACGTCGTCACTCTGTGCCGGATTGACGTACCCATCCGTCCCACGCGCCAACCGCGTCACGCGGAAGGGGTGTCGATGCTGTGACCGGACCGTGTCGGTCACGTGCCGGAGCGCCCCGAGGACGCCGAAGGCCCGCCCGGTGGTTCGCCGGACGGGGTGGGTGGTGCGGCCGTGCGGTCAGCGGCGGCCGCGGCGGTGATGGTGGGCGATCCGTTCGTGGGGCACCTCCGCGGCGGGGGCCCGCAGCCTCGCCTCGCCGGGCTCCTGCCCCTTGGCCGGGCAATCCGGGTTCTCGCAGTGCCCGGGACGCCACACGGGCACGTACGTGCCCATCATCTTGTGCCGCCGGACCACCATCGGCACAGGCTGCCCGCAGGACGGACAGACATATCGGTCACTGTCCATACCCCCAGGGTAGTTCGGGCCGCCCGCCCCCGCACCCTCCCCCTCGCCGCCTCCCCCGGCGGCGCGGAAGGCGGCGAGGAACCCGGTCAGCTGGTGCGGCGGGTGACGAACTCGGCCAGGGCGAGCAGGCCGTCGGCGGCCTCGGGGTCGGGCACGGCCCGGGACAGCTCGTGCATCGCCCGCGCCATCCGGTCGGCCGCCTGGGTGTGCGCCCAGTCCCGGCCGCCCGCCTCCTCCACCGCCCGGAGCATGGCGTCCAGGTCCTCACCGGGTGCGGGCTCGGCCGCGTACAGCTCGGCCAGGCGGGCCCCCGCCGGGGTTCCGGAGGCGAGGGCGGCGACCACCGGCAGGGACTTCTTGCGCGCGGTGAGGTCCGCCCCGGCCGGTTTGCCGGTGCGCCGCGGGTCGCCCCACAGGCCGATCAGGTCGTCGATCAGCTGGAAGGCGAGCCCGGCCTGGCGGCCGAAGGCGTCCAGCGCCCGCACCCGCTCCTCGTCGGCCCCGGCGTACAGTCCGCCCATGGCGCAGGAGGCGCCGAGCAGCGCGCCCGTCTTCGCCTCCGCCATGGCCAGCACCTCCTCCACGGTGACCTCGCCGGGGCGGCGCCGCTCCAGGGCAGTGTCGGCCTGCTGGCCCGCGCACAGTTCGATCACGCAGTCGGCCAGCAGGGCCGAGGCCCGGGCGGCCGCCGGGTGCGGGTCCTCGGCCAGGAGACGGGTGGCCAGGGCCTGCAGGGCGTCCCCGGCCAGGATGGCCGCGCTGTCGCCGAACACCGTCCAGGCCGTGGCCCGGTGGCGGCGGGTGGTGTCCCGGTCCATCACGTCGTCATGGAGCAGGGTGAAGTTGTGCGTGAGCTCCACCGCGACGGCCGCGGGCACCGCCGCCCGGGTCGCGTCCTCGGCGGCCGGTCCGGAGCCGCCGGCGAGCGCCGACGCGGCGGTGAGCACCAGGGCGGGGCGGATGGCCTTGCCCGTCGGTGCGTCCGCGGGAGCGCCGTGGGCGTCCTCCTGGCCGAAGTGGTAGCGGGCGATCCGCCGGATCTGGCCCGGCAGCCCGTCCACCGCCCGCAGGAGCGCGGGCTCCACCACCGTCTTGACCCGTTCCAGCAGCGCCGCCGCCTCGGGTTCGTCGGGTCGGTCCCGGCCTCTGCCGGCCTCCGTCCGCCGGGCCCCCTGCGGATCCGCGGCGCCGCGTGCGCCCTGTGCGCCCTGTGCGCCCTGTGCGGGCTGTGTGGCCTGTGCGGCCTGCGTTTCCCCCCGGTCCCGTGCGTCGTGCGTGCCCTGCGGTACCTGTGTCGTGATCACGTGACTCATGGCCCCCCTCGGGGAACTCCTTTCACTTCTGTTCGCCGATCTCCCCCCGCAATGTCCCCACCCTGCCGGGCGGGGACACCGGTCGGCGCGGGTCAGCTCACCTCCATCGCCCGATCTCCACGTTCTCCAGCACTCCGAGCGCATCCGGAACCAGCACGGCCGCCGAGTAGTACGTCGTCACCAGGTAGTTGATGATTGCCTGCTCGTTGATGCCCATGAACCGGACGGACAGCCCGGGCTCGATCTCGTCCGGGATGCCGGTCTGGTGGAGGCCGACGACACCCTGGTCGTCCTCGCCGGTACGCATGGCGATGATCGAGGTCGTGCGCGCCTCGGTCACCGGGATCTTGTTGCACGGGTAGAGGGGGACGCCGCGCCAGGTGGGCACCCGCTGGCCGCCCACGTCGACCGACTCCGGCACCAGACCGCGCTTGTTGAGTTCGCGGCCGAAGGCGGCGATGGCGCGCGGGTGGGCGAGGAACAGCTTGGTGCCGCGGCGCCGGCTGAGCAGCTCGTCCATGTCGTCGGGGCCGGGGACGCCGTCGTGCGGCTGGATGCGCTGGTCGTACTCGCAGTTGTGCAGCAGGCCGAACTCGCGGTTGTTGACCAGCTCGTGCTCCTGGCGCTCCTTGAGCGCCTCGACCGTCAGCCGGAGCTGGTGCTCGGTCTGGTTCATCGGCTGGTTGTACAGGTCGGCGATCCGGCTGTGGATGCTCAGGACCGTCTGGGCGACGCTCAGTTCGTACTCGCGGGGCCGCGCCTCGTAGTCCACGAAGGTCCGCGGGATGTCCACCTCACCGGCGTGTCCGGCGGACAGGTCGATGGCCTTCTCGCCGTACTTGTTGGTCCGCTGGGCGGGGATGGCGCGCTGCCGGCGCAGGTGCTCGCGCAGCGGCTCGGAGCGTTCCGCGATCTGGTCCAGGTCGCGGCGGGGCAGTGCGAGCACGGTGCAACCGGTGACGGCGCGGAGGGTGAACTCCCAGATGGACTCCGGGTCGAGGATCGACTGGTCGCCGAAGTAGGCGCCGTCGGCGAGGACCCCGAGGACGGCGTCCTCGTCGTAGGGGCCGGATCCGACCTTCTCCACCTTGCCGTGGGCGAGGAGGAAGACCTCGTCCACCTGACTGCCGAAGGAGGCGATGATCTGGCCCGGCGCGAACTCCCGCTGCCGACACCGCTGGGCGAGCTCGCCCAGCACCTCCAGGTCCTCGAATTCGCGCAGCGCGGGCAGTTCGCCGAGTTCCGCCGGGATCACCTCGACCTGGTCACCCGTCTTCACGAAGGTGATCCGGCCGTCCCCCACGGCGTAGGTGAGCCTGCGGTTCACCCGGTAGGTGCCGCCCTGCACGTTCACCCAGGGAAGGGTGCGCAGCAGCCAGCGGGAGCTGATCTCCTGCATCTGCGGAGCGGACTTGGTGGTGGTGGCCAGGTTCCGCGCGGCTGCCGTGCCGAGGCTCTGCTGCGGCCGGTCCTGCTCGGTGCGGATCTCTTCGCCTACCGACATAAAGAATTGCCCTCCCGGTTGTGCCCCGCGCCGGTACAGCGTGGCGGGGCCTGTTGACGTGATCCACTCTCGGCGACGGAACGTGTCCGCGCCATTACCCGAAAGAGCGGGACTGAAGGCGCGTTCGACGGGGCAGGGCTCGCAGTTCGGGTCCGGATGCGCCGTGAACGCGCCCGTAGGCTCCGCGAACACGGCCGGAAGAGGATTCCGCTCGGCCCGACCGCGGTAGGAACCGTGCGTGACGGAACGGTCACTGTGCGCGAAGGAGGTCCGTCGTGGCCAAGCCCATGTCGGCGAGGACGTTCCTGAGGATCTTGAAGGACGAGGGCCTGCGGGTCGAGGAGGTGGGTGACTGGAGGGATCACAACCGCAACTCGGCCGGCTCCTGGGGGCCGGTCCACGGGGTGATGGTCCACCACACGGCCACCGAGGGGGCGGAGCGGACGGTGGAGATCTGCCGGGAGGGCAGGTCGGACCTGCCGGGGCCGCTCTGCCACGGCGTGATCACCAAGGACGGCACGGTCCATCTGGTCGGCTGCGGGCGCGCCAACCACGCGGGGCTGGGCGACGACGAGGTGCTGCGGGCGGTGATCACCGAGCGCGCGCTCCCGCCCGGGAACGAGGCGCGGGCCGACGGCAACCGGTACTTCTACGGCTTCGAGTGCGAGAACCTCGGCGACGGGGACGACCCCTGGCCGGACGAGCAGATCGACGCCGTCGCCCGTGCGGCCGCGGCGATCTGCCGGCACCACGGGTGGTCGGCGCGGTCGGTGATCGGGCACCTGGAATGGCAGCCGGGGAAGACCGACCCCCGGGGGTTCACCATGAAGGCGCTGCGGGAGCGGGTGGCGGAACGCCTGAAGTGAGGCGGGAGGCTCCGGCGGGCGAGCGAGGCCGGTGACGGAGGCACGCGGGTGACGCGGGGGCGCGGGTGACACGGGGGCGCAGGCCCGCGGGTGGCGTGGGGACACCGATGACGCGGGCGGCGGGCCGGGGGCGACAATGGGCGGGTGAACGAGGTCCGGGTGCCGGGACGGGTGCCGTCGCCGCTGGTGGAGGTCGCGGACGAGCGGTTCGCCCGGCGCGGGGTGCGTCTGCTGCTGAAGCGGGACGACCTGATCCATCCGGACCTGGTCGGCAACAAGTGGCGCAAGCTGACGCCCAGCCTGCGGGCCGCGGGGGGCCGGCCGCTGGTGACCTTCGGCGGCGCCTGGTCGAACCACCTGCGGGCGACGGCCGCCGCCGGACGGCTGCTGGGGCTGGAGACGGTGGGCATCGTCCGGGGGGACGAACTGGCGGACCGGGAGCGCAACGCGTCCCTGGAGCGGTGCGTGGCGGACGGGATGCGGCTGTGCTTCGCCGACCGGGCGACGTACCGGCGCAAGGCCGAGCCGGAGGTGCTGGCGGGGCTGCTGCGGGACGCCGGGACACCACCGGACGCCTTCGTGGTGCCGGAGGGCGGGAGCAACGGGCCGGCCGTGCGCGGCTGCGTGGCACTGGGCGAGGAACTGCGCGGCCTGGCGGACGTCGCCGCGGTGGCCTGCGGCACCGGCGGGACGCTGGCCGGCATGGCGGCGGGGCTGGCCCCCGCGCAGCGTGCGCTGGGGGTGGCCGTGCTGAAGGGCGGCTTCCTGGCCGAGGAGGTGCGGCGGCTCCAGCAGGAAGGATTCGGCGGGCCCAGGGGCCGGTGGGAGGTGGAGGACCGCTTCCACTGCGGAGGCTTCGCCCGGGTCCCCGCGGAGCTGGACGCCTTCGCGCGGGACTTCGAGGACCGCCACGGGCTGGGCGTGGAGCGGGTGTACGTCGCCAAGCTGCTGTTCGCGCTGACCGTCCTGGCCGAGGAGGGCGCGTTCGCACCGGGGACCAGGCTCGCCGCGGTGGTCACCGGGCGTCCGTTCCCGGAGGGCTGACGCCGCCCCCGGCGGCCCGCGGCCCGCCGCCCGCCGCCCGGCTCAGTCCCCCTCCGCCTCCCGGAACGCGGCCGCCTCCTCCAGGTCGAGCCGCATCAGCAGCGTCCGCAGCATCTCGTCGTCGATGTACCGGGCGTCGCGCAGGCGCACGAACACGTCCCGCTCGGCCGCGATGACCTCGCTGGCGAGCCGCCGGTAGGTGTCGTCCGTGTTCTCCCCCGTCAGCGGGTTGCGGGTGCCCAGCCGCTCCCACACCGCGTTCCGGCGGCGTTCCATGACCCGTCGCAGCCGGTCCGCCAGCGGCTGCGGCAGCGCGTTGCGCTCGTCGGCCATCAGTTCCTCCAGCCGCTCCTCGGCGGCGCTCGAGGCCTGCGCCTGGGCGTTGGCCTCGACGAGCGTCTCCGCCTGGACGTCCCGTCCGGGCAGCCGGAACGCCCGGATCAGCGGGGGCAGCGTCAGGCCCTGCACCACCAGCGTGCCGATCACGGTGGTGAAGGTGAGGAAGAGGATCAGGTTCCGCCCGGGGAACTCCTCCCCGTCGCTCAGGGTGGCGGGGATCGAGAAGGCGATGGCCAGCGAGACCACGCCCCGCATCCCGGCCCAGGAGATGATGAACGAGCCCTTCCAGGTCGGGTTGGCCTCGCGCTCCCGGATGCGGCGGGACAGCAGCCGCGGCACGAAGGTCGCCGGGTACACCCAGACGAACCGGACGACCACCACCGTCACGAACAGAGCCACCGAGTACCAGAGCACCTCCCCGGTGCCGTAGTCGTCGCCCAGGTCCCGGACCACCACGGGCAGTTGCAGGCCGATCAGCGCGAAGACCGCCGACTCCAGCACGAAGGCGACCATCCGCCACACCGCCCCCTCCTGGAGCCGGGTGGCGAAGTCGACCTGCCAGGCGTGGTGGCCCAGGTAGAGGGCGACCACCACCACGGCCAGCACACCGGAGGCGTGGACCTGCTCGGCCAGCGCGTAGGCGAAGAAGGGGATCACCAGGGAGAGCGTGTTCTGCAGCAGCGGGTCCTTCAGCCGGGTGCGCAGCCAGTGCAGCGGCACCATCAGCGCGAGGCCGACGCCGACGCCGCCCACCGAGGCCATCAGGAACTCCAGGCTCCCGTCGAGCCAGCCGACGCTCTCGCCCAGGGCGGCGGCCAGCGCCACCTTGTAGGCGGTGATCGCGGTGGCGTCGTTCACCAGGGACTCGCCCTGCAGGATGGTGGTGACCCGCGCGGGCAGCCTCAGCCGGCGGGCGATGGCGGTGGCGGCGACCGCGTCCGGGGGTGCGATCACCGCGGCCAGCACCAGCGCGGCGGCGGCGGAGAGGCCGGGCACGAAGGTGTGCACCATCAGCCCCACCACCAGCGTCGAGAACAGCACGTAGCCCACCGAGAGCAGCGCCACCGGCCGCTTCTGGGCGCGCAGGTCCAGGTAGGAGCTGTCCGTGGCCGCCGTGTAGAGCAGTGGCGGCAGCACCAGCGGCAGGACGACGTCCGGGTCGAGCTCGTACTCGGGGACCCCCGGCAGGTACGACACCAGCAGGCCGACCGCCAGCAGCACGAGCGGCGCCGGGACGCGGGTCCGGCGGGCGGCGCCGGCGACGGCCGCGCTGCCCGCGATCAGCAGCAGCAGGGGCATCACATGCATCGGGGTCCCATCCTCGCTCCGTGTGCATCACCTGCACCGGACGTAATCTGAGTCCCATGAAACACTGCGCGCACGTCGACTCGCTGCCGCGTCCCGAACCGGCGCCTCGGTCGGACACCTGCCAGGGGTGTCTGGCGGCCGGCACCCATCCGGTGCAGCTGCGGATGTGTCTGGAGTGCGGGCACGTGGGGTGCTGCGACTCGTCGCCGCTGCGGCACGCGGCGGGGCATTTCGAGGAGACGGGGCATCCGGTGATGCGGACGTTCGAGCCGGGTGAGGCGTGGCGGTGGTGCTTCGTGGACCACGTCCTCGCCTGACCCCACCCCGGCCCCGCCCGCGCCCCCTGTGTGCGGTCACCGCGGCACGCCCGCACAGATCACCCCCATCCCACCCGCGGGCAACTCCCGCCACGGGGTGCGCCCATCACGCCCGTCCCGCCCGCGTGCAGCTCCGCCGCGCGGTGCGCCCATCACGCCCTCCCGTCTGCGGGCAGCCCCCGCCGCACGATGCGCACATCAGGCCCACCCCGCCCGCGGGCAGCCCCCACCACACGGTGCGCACATCACGCCCTCCCTTCCGTCTGCGGGCAGTTGTGCCGCCGTGCGGTGTGGAGCTCCCGCCCTTCCGTCTGCGGGCAATCGTGCCGCTAAGGGCGGCACGGGTGGGCGCAGGCCTCACGTACGCACGTGACGGCTCGCTCCGCGGAAGTTGAGCCCCTGGGAAGGGGGCGGGTCGGGGGATGAACAGTGCTGTCCGCCGGGGCCCGGCTTGTGCACGCCGCAGTGAGGTCACGCCGTGTACGGCGCCGCCCGCTTGGGCTTGGTGGAGCGGACCGCTCGCCGCGGAGGCGCCGCCCTGCGCCCGCCCGTGCCGCCCCCTGGGCGGCCCAGCCGCCCGCAGGGGGGTCGGAGCAGCCGCCCGCAGGGAGGTCGGAGCAGCCGCCCGCAGGGGGGGCGGAGCAGCCGCCCGCAGGGCGGTGGAGCAGGCACCCGCGGGGCGGTGGAGCAGGGGCCCGCAAGGTGGTGGGGCAGGGGCCCGCGGGGTGGCCAGGCGAGTCGCCTGCAGGGCGGCGGGGTGCGGCAGGGTGACCAACCAGGCGCCGCAGGGTGGTCGGAGCACGGGCCTGCGGGCGCGGGCAGGGACGCAAACGGCAGCGCAGCCCCTGGGCCGGCTCGAGGGCACGTGACGTGCGGCCCGCCGACCGGGGTGGATTCGGTGGCGGGGACTCGACCCGGGGCGCGGGTGAGGAACGTCTGAGGGCGGCGTACCTGGCCGCGAGGCAGGGGCCCGCCCCCTGCGGCCCTGCCGGTGGGGCGGGGGCGCCCCGGGGCCCTGCCGGTGTGGCGGGGCCCCGGTCGCGGTGGTCAGGCGGTGAGGAGGGCCTCCGCCGCGGCCACACCACAGACACGTGCCGCACCGTGCGTGGCCACATGCACCGCCCCCCGCGGCGCCGCCTGGGGCAGCCCCATCTCGACCACCACCGTGTCCGGCCGCGCCGCCAGCAGCACGTCCAGCGCCCGCGCCATCCACGGATGCCGGTGCTCGTCGCGGACCACGGCGACGATCCGCCGGTCACCCGCCGCGGCCAGCGCCGCCTCCGCGGCGGCCTGCCCGGCCTGCCCGGCGGCCTCCGCGAACGTCCCGCCGGCCTGACCGGCGACTTCCGCGGACGTCCCACCGGACGCACCGGCAGACTCACCGCCGGACGCACCGCCGGACGCACCGGCAGCCTCCTCGCCGGTCTCCCCGGTCTCCCCGGTCTCGCCGGTCTCCCCGCCGAAGCTGCCCCCCACCGTGCCCGGCAACCTGCGCGCCAGCTCGGCGGCGACACCCCACGGCGTCTCGTCGCCCACGGCGATGTTGGCGACCGGCGTGAACGAGGCGACGTACGGCTCCCCGGAGAGCGGCGTGAACCCCCGCTCCCCCACCGTCAGCCGCAGCGCCCGCCGGGCGGCGTCGAGGCCCACCTCCGGCGCGGGCGCGGGCGCGCCGGCGACGGGACCCCGCGGCACCCAGGCCGCCAGCTCCCGCACCCGCCGGGCCGCCTCGGCCAGCCGTTCCTCCGGCAGCTCACCCGACCGCACCGCGTCCACCAGCGCGTCCCGCAGCCGCCGCACCGTCTCGTCGTCGGCGAGTCCGCCACCCACGCAGATGGCGTCGGCGCCCGCCGCGACGGCCAGCACGCTGCCGCGCTCGATGCCGTACGTGGCGGCGATCGCGCGCATCTCCATGCCGTCGGTGACGATCAGCCCGTCGTAGCCCAGTTCCCGGCGCAGCAGCCCCCCGAGGATCCGCTGCGACAGGGTGGCCGGGAACTCGGGGTCGAGGGCCGGGACGAGGATGTGCGCGCTCATCACGGCACGCGACCCGGCGGCGACCGCCGCCCGGAACGGCGCGAGTTCCCTCTCGCGCAGCACCTCGGCATCGATGTCGATCCGCGGCAGCGCGTGGTGCGAGTCGACCGCGGTGTCGCCGTGTCCGGGGAAGTGCTTGGTGCAGGCGGCGACGCCCGCGGACTGCAGTCCCTCGACGTAGGCCGCGGTGTGCCGGGCGACCAGGGCGGGGTCGGCGCCGAAGGAGCGCACCCCGATCACCGGGTTTGCGGCGTTGGAGTTGATGTCGGCGGACGGTGCCCAGTTGAGGTTGACGCCGCACTCCGCGAGGCGCCGCCCCAGCTCAGCGGCGACCCGGCGGGTGAGGTCGACGTCGTCCACCGCGCCCAGCGCGTGGTTGCCGGGGAAGGAGGAGCCGGTGCGGACCTCCAGGCGGGTGACGTCGCCGCCCTCCTCGTCGATGGCGACGAGGACGTCCTCACGCTCCTGGCGCAGGCGTGCCGTCAGCGCGGCGAGCTGCTCCGGGGAGGCGATGTTGCGTCCGAACAGGCCGACCGAGGCGAGCCCCTCGCCCAGCCGGCGCAGCAGCCAGTCGGGGGCGGTGGTGCCGGTGAAGCCTGGCTGGAGGACGGTCAGCGCGTCCCGGGTGAGCGTGTCCATGCGTGGTGCCGTGGTGGTCATCGGCGGGTCACCCCTTCACCGCGCCCGAGGTCAGCCCGGCGACGGCCCTGCGCTGCAGGAAGACGAAGACGATCAGGATGGGCACGGCGAACAGCGAGGACGCGGCCATGGTGGCGCCCCAGTTGTCGCCGAAGATGGTCTGGAAGCTGGTGAGCCACAGCGGCAGGGTCTGCATCTCGACGTCCTTGTTGAGGATCAGCACCATCGGGAACTCGTTCCAGGCGGTGATGAAGCCGAACAGGGAGGTCGCCATCAGGCCGGGCGCCAGCAGCGGGAAGATCACCTTGATGAAGGCCTGCGGCCGGCTGCAGCCGTCCACCATGGCGGACTCCTCCAGTTCCCTGGGCACCGCGGCGACGTAGCCGCGCAGCGTGAGGATCGTGAAGGGGAGCACCATCACCATGTAGAACAGGGTGAGCGGCACCAGGCTGTTGAGCATGTCGGCGTCACGCACGATCAGGTAGATCGCGATGACCATGACCTCCCAGGGGGCCATCTGCGCGATCATGAAGGCGACGACGAAGCCGCGCCGGCCCTTGAACTTCATCCGGGCCAGCGCGAAGGACGCGGCCAGGCCGATGACCAGGGACAGCAGCACGGCGGACACGGTGACCGTGACGGAGTTGCCCACCAGCTTCCAGAAGTGGTCCGCCGCGAACGCGGTGCGGAAGTTCTCCAGCGTGCCGTCGAGCGGCAGGAAGACCGGGGTCTCGGAGACGATGTCGCCGCGCTGCTTGAACGCGGTGGAGAACATCCAGTAGACGGGGAAGACGAAGACGACGAAGAGCAGCACGGCAAGGGTGCCTGGCCATGTGCGGGCGAACAGCGAGCGGTTCACAGCTCGTCCTCCCCTTGCTTGAGCACGGTACGCAGGTAGTAGGCGGTCAGCACCAGCAGGATGGCGATGGTCAGGAACGAGATCGCCGCGCCCATGCCGTAGTGCTGGTTGCCGGGGCCCTCGACGAAGGCGTAGAGCGGCAGGATCTCGGTCAGCCGGTCCGGTCCGCCGCGGTTGATCGCGTACACCTGGGTGAGGGCCTTGAAGACCCAGATGACCTCGAGGAAGGTCGTCGCCCACAGGAACGGCTTGATGTGCGGGAAGGTCACCGAGGTGAAGCTCTTCCACGCGCCGGCGCCGTCCAGCGAGGCGGCCTCGTAGAGCTCCTTGGAGATCGTGGTCGTCGCCGCGTAGAGGTTGATCGCGACGAACGGGATCGACTGCCAGACGATCAGCAGGATGATCACCGAGAAGGTGGAGACCTGGCTGCCGAACCAGTTGTAGTCGGCCATGGACTCCCAGCCGAGCTGGGCCAGGATCCAGTTGACGACGCCGAACCGCTGGGCGAACAGCCACTGGAAGACGGTGGTGCCGGCGATGGTCGGCATGGCCCAGGCGAGGACCAGGCCGAGCAGCAGCAGGGTGCGCATGCGGCGGCCGAGGCGGGCCAGCAGCAGGCCGATCAGGGTGCCCAGCACCATGATCAGCACCACGTTGATCGAGGTGAAGACGATCGACCGCAGGGTGACGCGCCAGAAGATCTCGCTGCCGAGGGCCTCCTGGTAGTTGCTGAACCCGGTCCACTCGGTGAGGTGCTGGATGAGCTGGCGCGGGTTGAGGTTCTGGAACGAGATGACCAGGTTCTTGACCAGCGGCCAGCCCAGCAGCACCGCCGTGGCGAGCAGCGACGGGATCAGCAGCAGGTAGGGGGCGGACGACTCGCCGCGCCGCTTGGGGCGGCCGCTCCCCGAGCCGTTGGGGATCTTGACGGACACGGGGGACCCGGCAGCCGGGTCCGCGTCCAAGCGCTCGGTCTGCGCAGTCACAACACACTCCGTGAAGTCATCGAGACATGGCCGGGGGCGGCCTCAGGGCCGCCCCCGGCGTCACATCGCTCAGCTGGTCTGCGCGAGACGCTTGTTGATCTCGTCCTCGACCTGCTTGGCGGCCTCGGCGGGCGACTTTCCGTTCAGGACGGCCGTCAGGTACGTCTTGATCGGGTTGGGGTCGTTCTCCACCGGGGCCCAGGACGGGATCAGCGGAGTGGTGCCACCGAACGCGGCGGCCGGGGCGGCGGCCTCGGCGGCGGCGTTGCCGGTCAGGTTGGAGTTGAGCGCCTCCTTGTTCGGGAGGACGCCGTTCTCCTTGGCCAGCTGGCCCTCGTACTTGTCGGACAGCGCGAGCTTCAGGAACTCCTTGGCGAGCTCCTGCTTCTTGCTGCCCGCGGCGACGGCCAGGTTCGAGCCACCGAGGAAGACACCCTCGGGCTTCTCGGCGGTGTCACCGGGGATGGTGAAGTAGCCGATCTTGTCCTCGATGGACTTGTCGGCCTCGATGGCGATGCCGGCTTCCCAGCCCATGCCGATGAAGGCGCCGACCTTGCCCTTGCCGAAGACCTCACCCTGCTGCGGGGTGGCCTCGTCCTTGTCCTTGGGGGCCTTGGAGTAGGACTGGAACTTCTTGTAGAGCTCCGCCGCCTCGGCGACCTTCGGGTCGGAGAGGTTGGAGACCCACTTGTCCCCGTCCTTCTTGACCAGCTCCGCGCCCTTGCCGATGGTCAGGCCGGTGAAGAAGTACCAGTTCTGGCCGGGCAGGTAGATCGGCTCGGCGTCGGTCTTCTTCTCGATGGCGTCGAGGGCCTTGAAGAAGTCGTCCCGGGTCTTCGGGGTCTCCTTGACGCCGGCCTCCTCCCAGATCTCCTTGTTGTAGATCACCACGCGGTTGGCGAAGTACCAGGGAGCGGCGTACTGGACACCGTCGTAGACGGAGGACTTGTTGAGGGCCTCGGTCCACTCGCCGCCGATCTCGGCCTTGAGGTCGGTCAGGTCGGCGAGACCGCCGGTGGCCGCGTAGGCGGGCGTCTGGGTGTTACCGATCTCCAGGACGTCCGGCGGGTTGCTCTCCGAGAGGGCGGTGGTGACCTTCTGCTGGATCCCGTTCCACTGCTGGATCTCGATCTTGAGCTTCGCGCCGGTCTTCTTCTCGAACTCGGCGGTCAGGTCCTTCTGCCACTGCTCGGGCGTCGACCCGTCCATCGCCCAGACGGTCAGGGTCTCGCCCTTGAAGCCGTCCTTGCCGGACTTGGCATCGTCCGTGCCGTCCGAGCCACCGCACGCCGCGACGGAGACCATCATGCCCGCGGCGACCGCCGCGGCTGTCAGCTTGCGCTTCACGCCACCCTCCTCAGGGATGCCACATACCCCCCTGCCCACCTCGGTGCCGAAGAGCCGCGTGCTGCTGCCGACGTGTACTGCCCGTGGGGCCGGGACCTGGACCAATGGTGTAGACCAGTAGGGGGAGCTTGGCCCAGACCAATAGGGCTGTCAAGGAGTCGGAACACAGGCACGGAGGTCCGTGACGCTTCCGAGATATGCAGGGTTCCTGCGGGATTCGCTCCCGGAGCGGCCCCCGCGCGAGGATGGGCGGGCGGGTAGACCAATCATCGCAGCGACGCTATGGACTAGACCAAAGCGAGCGGCCGACGGTATACAGGATCTTCGCGGGGATCACGGAGCGTAGGCGCTCCCCCTCCTCACCCCCCACGGAAGGCCCCGACGAGAGGCGGAAGATGAGCACCGACGTCAGCAGCGCCGAGGGCGAGGGCGGAGCCGTCGTCCGCACCGCGCGCGTGCCCAAGTACTACCGCCTGAAGAAACACCTGCTGGAGATGACCGAGACCCTGCCGCCCGGCACCCCGGTCCCTCCCGAGCGCACCCTCGCCGCGGAGTTCGACACCTCCCGCACCACGGTCCGCCAGGCGCTCCAGGAGCTGGTGGTGGAGGGCCGGCTGGAGCGCATCCAGGGCAAGGGCACCTTCGTCGCCAAGCCCAAGGTCGCCCAGTCCCTGCAACTCACCTCGTACACCGAGGACATGCGCGCCCAGGGCCTCGAACCCACCTCGCAGCTGCTGGACATCGGGTACATCACCGCCGACGACACGCTGGCCGGGCTGCTGGACATGACCCCCGGCGGCCGGGTGCTGCGCATCGAGCGGCTGCGCATGGCCGACTCCGAGCCGATGGCGATCGAGACCACGCACCTGTCGGCCAAGCGCTTCCCCGCGCTGCGCCGCAGCCTGGCCAAGTACACGTCCCTGTACACGGCGCTGGCCGAGGTCTACGACGTCCGGCTCTCCGAGGCGGAGGAGACCATAGAGACCTCCCTGGCCACACCGCGGGAGGCCGGGCTGCTCGGCACCGACGTGGGCCTTCCGATGCTGATGCTCTCCCGTCATTCGCTGGACATGGACGGCGGACCGGTGGAATGGGTGCGTTCGGTCTACCGCGGCGACCGGTACAAGTTCGTCGCCCGGCTGCGGCGCCCGGAGGACTGACCGCGCCCCGACCCGCACACTTACCGATTCGCAACGCGAACGAGGCTATCCAGCTGTGTGCCGCGTCACTTACATTGCCGACGCCAACAAGCCAGAGGCAATGGAGCTGTTCGATGTCCGAATCATCAGGGGCAGGCGGAGGGACGGTGACCCCCGTGCGGGTCGTCATCGCGCTGTGCCTGCTCGCGCCCTTCGTGGCGATGCTGTGGGTGGGGTCCTACGCGAAGGTCGAACCGACCTTCATCGGCATCCCGTTCTTCTACTGGTACCAGATGGCGTGGGTCCTTATCTCCACCGCGCTCACCATGATCGCCTACGTCCTGTGGCGCCGTGACCAGCGCGGTCGCGCCGCCTCCCGTCACTCCTCCACGAAGGACGGGGGTGCGTCGTCATGACCGAGGGCGTGAACGTCGTCGCACTGGTCGTCTTCTGCCTCTTCTTCGTCGCCGTCACCGTGATGGGCTTCCTGGCGGCGAAGTGGCGCAAGGCCGCGAACGAGAACTCGCTGGACGAATGGGGCCTGGGCGGCCGCTCGTTCGGCACCTGGATCACCTGGTTCCTGCTGGGTGGCGACCTCTACACCGCGTACACCTTCGTCGCCGTCCCGGCGGCCATCTACGCGGGTGGCGCGGCCGGCTTCTTCGCGGTGCCGTACACCATCCTGGTGTACCCGCTGATCTTCACCTTCCTGCCCCGCCTGTGGTCGGTCTCGCACCGCCACGGCTACGTGACCACCTCGGACTTCGTCCGCGGCCGGTACGGCTCCAAGGGCCTCTCCCTCGCGGTGGCGATCACCGGCATCCTCGCCACGATGCCGTACATCGCGCTGCAGCTCGTCGGCATCCAGGCGGTGCTGGACGTGATGGGCGTCGGCGGCGGGGAGAACACCCACTGGTTCATCAAGGACCTGCCGCTGCTCATCGCCTTCGGTGTGCTGGCCGCCTACACGTACTCCTCCGGCCTGCGGGCGCCCGCGCTGATCGCGTTCGTCAAGGACACCCTGATCTACCTCGTGATCGCCGTGGCGATCATCTACATCCCGATCAAGCTGGGCGGCTTCGACGCCATCTTCGAGGCGGCGAGTGGCAAGTTCGAGGCCATCAACCCGGTCACCGAGAAGCCGACCGGCGCCCTCGTGCCGGCCGAGCCGGGCCAGTGGACCTACGCCACCCTGGCGCTCGGTTCCGCGCTCGCGCTGTTCATGTACCCGCACTCGATCACCGCGACGCTCTCCTCCAAGAGCCGTGAGGTCATCCGCCGCAACACCACCATCCTGCCGCTCTACTCGCTGATGCTGGGCCTGCTGGCGCTGCTCGGCTTCATGGCCATCGCGGCCGGCATCAAGGTGGCCAACGGCCAGCTGGCCATCCCGCAGCTCTTCGAGAGCATGTTCCCGAGCTGGTTCGCCGGCGTCGCCTTCGCCGCCATCGGCATCGGCGCGCTGGTCCCTGCGGCGATCATGTCCATCGCCGCGGCCAACCTGTTCACCCGGAACATCTACAAGGACTTCCTGAAGCCGGACGCCACGCCGGAGCAGGAGACCAAGGTCTCGAAGATCGTCTCGCTGCTGGTGAAGGTCGGCGCGCTGGTCTTCGTCCTCGGCATGGACAAGACGGTCGCCATCAACTTCCAGCTGCTGGGCGGCATCTGGATCCTGCAGACCTTCCCGGCCCTGGTCGGCGGCCTGTTCACCCGCTGGTTCCACCGCTGGGCCCTGATCGCCGGCTGGGCGGTCGGCATGATCTACGGCACCTACCAGGCGTACCAGGTCTCCTCCCCGACGCAGAAGCACTTCGGCGGCTCCTCCGCCGAGATGCCGCTGATCGGCGAGATCGGCTACATCGGCTTCACGGCCATCGTCCTGAACGTGCTCGTCACCGTGGTCCTCACCTTCGTCCTCCGCGCCGCCAAGGCGCCGGACGGCGTCGACGAGACCAGCCCGTCGGACTACACCGCCGACGCCGGCGACCGGGGCGTCGACCCGGAAGTCCCGCCGGTCACCGCCCCCACGCACTGACCCGTCCCGTCCGTTCCGGTTCCGCGGCCCCGCGCACCCACGTGCCCGGGGCCGCGACCCGTCCGGGCCCTCGCCCCGACCCCCCGCCGGGCCCTCAGCCGCTCCAGCCTCCGACCCGGCTCCCGGCCACCTGAACTCCCGGACCGCGAACCGGCCGTCGCCCTCCGGCCCGTACCCCGACTCCCGTTCTCCCGGCCCGCGACAGGCCGTCGGCTCCCGGTCCGCCCTCCGGCCCTGCTCCCGAACGCGAACGGCCGCTGACCGGGCGCGACTCCCGGCAGCCGGCCCTCGGCACCCGGCACCCTCGGCCCCAACCCCCCGGGCCGCGGAGCCCGCCCGGAACCCGAGCCACGCCACGGTCCCCGAACCCCGAACCCGTCAGGACCCCCGGCCGCCGAACCGACGCCGGCTCCACTTCCGGCTCCATCCCCAGCTCCAGTACCGGCACCAGCTCCGGCCCCCTGGGCCCTGCCCCCCATGCCGCGGAACCCGTCCCGGCCTGCGCCACGGTCCCCGAACCCGTCAGAGCCCCCGGCCGCCCACACCCGCTCCACTCCCGGCACCGGCACCGGCACCGGCTCCAGATCCGGCACCGGCACCGGCACAGGCTCCGGCTCTGCTCCGGCTCCGGCTCCGGCAGGGGCACGGGCTCCGGCCTCGGCTCTCCGGTACCGGCCTCCTGCCCCAGGCCCTCGGCTCCCCGGCTCCCCCGGTGGTCTCCGGCCCCCTCTCCCGGCTTCCGGCCGCGACTCGCCGCTCCCGGCCCCCTGGTGTCGGCCCCGCCCTCGGCTGCGGGGCTCACGGGCTCGGGCCAGGACCTGGGATTCCGGTTCCCGGGAGCCGGGGGCCTGGGCCCGTCGGGGTCTCGGGCATGCTGGGCGGATGGACATCACCATCCGCCCCGCGCTCGACGCCGAGTTCGACGCCCTCGGTGAGATCACCGCGCGCGCCTACCTGGACGACGGACTACTCGCCTTCGACAGCGGCGACGCCTACCGCGACGCGCTCCGGGACGTGCGCGCCCGGGCCACCACCCCCGGCGCGGAGGTGCTGGTCGCGGTGGACGGCGACCGGCTCCTCGGCAACGTCACCTTCGTCGCCGGAGGGCCTCTCGCCGACATAGCCGCACCGGACGAGGCCGAGATCCGCATGCTCGCGGTGTCCGGCGAGGCCCGCGGCCGCGGGGCCGGCGAGGCCTTGGTCCGCCACTGCGCCGACCGTGCCCGCGCCCTGGACGGCTGCCGCCGGCTGGTGCTCTCCACCCAGCCGGGGATGCGCGCCGCCCACCGCCTCTACGAACGCCTCGGCTTCGTGCGGGCGCCGCACCGCGACTGGAACCCGCTCCCCGACATCCCCCACTTCGCCTTGCTGGCCTACGAGTTGACGATCTGACGATCCGCGGCGCCGGAACCTCCCGGAGCGTCCGGAGCGTCCGGTTCCGTCATCGGAACGCCGCAGATCCTTCGCCGCAGACGGTGTTGACGCGCGTAGCCCATCGGCCCCACTCTTGCAGCGGCGCCCCGGCAACCCCCCGGCGCCGCCCCCACCGATCCACGGTCAGGAGGCCGCAATGATCAGACGCATGTCCCGCGCGCTCATCAGTTTTGTCATGATCCTGGCAGGTGCAGTGGTCGGCGTCGGTGCCACCGCCGGCACCGCGCACGCCGACGAGTGCTACACCTGGAGCCGCTCCCTCTCCGAGGGCGCGTCCGGTGCCGACGTGACCCAGTTGCAGATCCGGGTCGCGGGCTGGGTGACTTCCGGCGAACGGCTCTCCTACGACGGCGTGTACGGCGCCCGCACCAAGGCCGCCGTCGCCAAGTTCCAGGCGGCGTACGGCCTGGCCGCGGACGGCGTCGCCGGCCCGAACACCTTCAGCAAGATCTACGCGCTGCAGGACGCCGACTGCACGCCGATCCACTTCACCTACGCCGAGCTGAACAAGTGCAACTCGGACTGGTCGGGCGGCGCGGTCTCGGCGGCCACCGCCAAGTCCAACGCGCTGAAGACCATGTGGAAGCTGGAGGCCATGCGGCACGCGCTGGGCGACGTGCCGATCACCGTCTCCAGCGGCTTCCGTTCCAACTCCTGCAACAGCGCGGTGGGCGGGGCGGCGGGCAGCCGTCACACGTACGGTGACGCCGCCGACCTGACCGGCTCCCCGAGCTTCTGCCGCCTCGCGCAGCAGGCCCGCACCCACGGGTTCTCGGAGATCCTCGGCCCGGGCTACCCCGGCCACAACGACCACACCCACGTGGCGCACGACCCGTCGCCGTTCTGGGACGCCCCGAACTGCGGCATCTGATCCCGCCGGCGACGGCGGCAGCACCTACGCGGAAGGCCGGGCTCCTGGGGGCCCGGCCTTCTGCGCGCGTGTACGGGGAACGGATCGGTCGTCCACGACCGCGTCCGCGACCACGACCGCGAGGTGGCGTCAGTCGTTCGCGACCACGGGGTAGCGCGGCTCGTTCTCCTCCATCTGCCGCAGCGCGTTCTTCCGCTCGCGCTTGGAGAGACGGTCGATGTACAGGTAGCCGTACAGGTGGTCCGTCTCGTGCTGGAGGCAGCGGGCGAAGTAGCCGGTGCCGCGCACCTTGACCGGGTTGCCGTACTCGTCCTGGCCGGTGACCTCGGCGAAGTCCGGACGGGCCAGCGGCGCGTAGGCGGTCGGCACCGAGAGGCAGCCCTCGTTGCTGTCGTCGAGGATCCGGCGGTCGGCGGGCAGCTCCACCAGCTTGGGGTTGCAGACCACGCCGACGTGGCGGGCGCCCTCGTCGTCCGGGCAGTCGTAGACGAAGACCTTCAGGGCCACGCCGATCTGGTTGGCGGCCAGGCCCACGCCCTCGGCGGTGCGCTGGCTGGCGAACATGTCGTCGACCAGCTTGCGCAGCTCGTCGTCGAACTCGGTGACGTCCCGGCACTCCTTGTGCAGGACCGGGTTGCCGACGACCGTGATGGGACGCGAGGTGCCGCGCCCGCGGTACGCGCTCTCGCGCTCCTCGCAGTCCTCGGTGTCGATGACGTAACCCTCGTCGTCCACGGGGAGCACGCCCGCGTGCTGCTGATCGGTCTCCTGCTGCGCCATGCCCGACGTATGCCTTCCTCGGTGTCCACGTCCCTGACAGACGCATAGCCTACGGGGCGGGCGCGTGCCCGCGGTCCCATGGCCGTCAGCAGACCTCCTCGAGGTCCCGCCAGTCCCGGGTGTCCGGGCTGTCGGCCACCCAGCCGTCCAGCAGCCCGCGCACCAGCGGGGCCGGGGCCGCCACGCCGCACTCGCGTTCCGGCACCCACAGCTGCCCGTCGGTGCGGTACCCGAGCGGGCCGGGCTGGCCGGGCTCGCTGTGGTCGTGCGGGTCCAGGTGCTCGCCGTCGCCCTCGACGGACGCCATCCGCGACTCCGAGCACATCCGGCACAGCAGCCGCACCGACGACGACCAGTCCTCGGCCGCGAATCCCGCGTCGGCGGCGAGCGCCTCCAGCGCGTCCCGGTCCTCCTCCGAGGCGGCCTCCAGCAGCACCACCCAGGTCGGCACCGGGGACGGCGCCCAGAGCTCGATCTCGTCGAAGACCGGGAAGCTGTGGCCGGTGGCGGTGGTCCGCTCGCCGTGCGGCACGCCGTCGTGCAGGACGACCTCGCCCCAGCGGCGGCCGGAGGACGGCAGCGGGATGGAGAGCACCTCGATCCGCGCCGGGTCCAGGCGGCGTCCCCAGACCACCTCGGCCTCGCCCTCCGGGGAGAGCCGGACGGCCGCGCTGCCCAGCTCCATCCCGGTGGGCGGCCCGGAGGCGGCGGAGCCGCCCGGTACCCGCAGCCCGTACTCCTGCCAGGCGCGACGGGCGAGCGGCCAGTCCTGCAGGGCGGTCGCGGCGATGCCGACGTTCCACCAGTCCGGGGCCCCGGTGTCCCGGTCGAGCAGGGCCACCGCGCGCAGCCCGGCGGCGCGGGCCTGCTCCCAGTCGTGCCGGAACTTGTGCAGCAGTGCCAGGTTGAACCAGGACTCGGACAGCCAGGGCTCGAGGTCGGCGGCGCGCGTCAGGAGCGCGCCCGCGTCCTCGTACCGGCCGTCCCCGATCAGCGTGAACGCGCGGTCCGTGGCCTGCCGCCAGGAGGCGGAGGGCCGGTGCCGTCCCTTGCCGAAGATCCTCACGATTCCCGCCTGCCAGTTCTGTGGAGCGGACCGGTCCCTGCCCCCGTGGGCCCGCTCACCCGCATCCAACCACGGACGGTCGGACGGTCGCTCATTACCCATGGGTTACCCAGCCGGGGGCAGCCTCAGACCGGGCGGTTCCCTGCTTCGCGGCGGCGCCCGGTCCGGGCACCGCGACGCCGGCCGGGTCACGGAGCAGCACCCTGGCCAGCGACTCGACCACGTCGGGGGCGTAGGTGCCGGCCGTGCCGAGGCGCAGCTCCTCCAGGGCGCGCAGGCGGGCGGCGGCGTCGGGAGCGCGCCGGGCCATCTCCTCGTAGGCGTTGGCGGCCCGCACGATGCGCGCCGCCGGCGGCTGCCGGGTCCACGGCTCGGCCTGGGCCTCGACGACGGCGGCCACCCGGGGGTCGACGCCGGTCTGACGGACGACCGCGCCGCCGAGGAGCGCCATCCGCCGCTGCTCCGCCGCGGACAGCCGGGCGGTGGCGCCGCCCGGCACCGGGTCGACGAGGCCGAGCTGGCCGATGTCGTGCATCAGCGCCGCGTACTCCAGCACGGTGAGGTCGGAGCCGGTCAGTCCCATGTCGCGGCCGACCGCCAGGCTCAGCGCGGCCACCCGGTGGGCGTGCCCGTGCGGGGTGTACCCGGCGACCTCGGTGGCACGGGCCAGGGAAACGATGGTCTGCCGGCAGGTCGTGCGGACGGCGGCGTAGCGCCGGAAGGCCAGCTGGACGAGGAGCAGCGGGACGCAGAAGACCGGCAGCGCCGACAGCCCGACGGCGTCCACCGCGAAGGCGATCACCGTCCCGGAGGAGCCGGTGACCGAGCTCATGCGGGTGGTCCCGCGCAGTTCCTCCCGCAGCGCCGGTCCGAACGTCCGTCCGGTACGGGAGTGCACGAGGACGGCGCCGGCCACCGAGTCGCACAGCGCGGAGAGCAGCAGCACGACGATCACCAGCAGGACGTGTCCCGGGCCGGGTCCGGGCGCGTCGGGGGCGGGGGCGGTCAGCGGCCGGCAGCAGACGGCGATGAAGCCGACGGCGAGCACCCGGCGGGCCAGGTGGTCGCCGGTGGTCCGGCCGCCGGGCCGGGGGCGGGCGATGTGCGGGATCCGGCCGACCAGCGTGGCGACGGCGACCACGGCGACCACCTGGGTCACGGCGGCGGGCGCGAGCAACGCGTAGGCCAGGGCCCCGGCGGCGCCGACCGGGGCGGGATCGCGTTCCTCGGGCAGGCAGTCGGGCAGCCGGAGCAGCTCGCCGAAGGCGATGAACACGAAGAAGACGAAGGCGGTCTCCCGGCCGGCGAAGCCGTTCCGGAGCATGTCGCCGACCGAGACGAGCGCGAGCAGCGCGGCGGCGGTGTACAACGCGGCGCGGAACAGGGGGCCGAGGCGCGGGGCGGGCGGGCGGCGCGGACTCACCGGGCGGCACCTTCGCCGGGCCCGCGGGCGCGGACACCGGGGGCGGGGGCCCGGCCGACGGCGACGGCGGTGCCCCCGGCCGGTGCGGTGGGCCCCGGGGGCGCGGCGGCGGCGTCGCCGGACGGGGCGGCGGACTCGGCGGCGGACTCGGTGGCGGCCGGGACCCGGCAGGGGGGCGCGGGCGGGGCCCCGCCCGCCGGCGCGGCAGACGGCACGGCAGACGGCGCGGCGGGAGGCGCGGCGGCCGGCGCGGGTTCGTCGGAGGTGACCACGGGGTTCCAGCCGTGGCGGGCCAGCGCGCCGGTGAGGGCGGTGACCATGCGGGGGTCGAACTGGGTGCCCGCGCAGCGGGCGAGTTCCTCGAGGGCGGCGGCGACGGGCCGGGCGCGGCGGTAGGAGCGGGTGGAGGTCATCGCGTCGAAGGCGTCGGCGACGGCGACCACCCGCGCGCACTCGGGGATCCGGCACCCCGACAGCCCGTACGGGTAACCACTGCCGTCGAGCCGTTCGTGGTGGTGGAGGATGGCGGCCCGGGCCTCCTCCAGGAAGCCGATGCCGCGGGTCATCTCGTGCCCGTACTCGGGGTGCAGTTCGATGGCCCGGCGCTCCGCCGGGGTCAGCGGGCCCTCCTTGCGGAGCAGCCGGGTGGGGACGCCGATCTTCCCGACGTCGTGCAGGATGCCCGCGAAGCGGATGACCTCGACCCGGTCGTCGTCCATGCCGAGCTCGCGGGCGATCATGACCGAGGCCTGTCCGACCCGCTCGCTGTGGCCGCGGGTGTAGCCGTCCTTGAGGTCGACGGCCCGCACCAGCGCGCGGACCGTGGACCGGTGGGCGGTGCGTTCCCGGTCGGACTGCGCGAACACCCACCAGGTGACGTACATCGGCAGCAGCACCAGCAGGGCAGCCGCCGGGCCGTGCGGGGAGCGCCAGAGGACCGCCATCATCACCCCGGCGAGCCCGTGCACCGCCATCGGGGGCAGCGAGGGGACGAACCGGTGCCGCCAGGCGGCCCGCGCCGGGACCCGGTCGGCGAGCATCCTCATCGCGCCGTCCAGCAGCGCGGCGGTGAGGCAGAACACGGGCACGGCGAAGGCGGCGGCGAGCAGGGCCCGCGGCAGGTCGGAGGCGACCACGGCGTCCCGCCCGCCGAGCACCCAGTAGGTCCAGGCGGTGGCGTGGACGGACAGGCACAGCGAGGCGGCCCGCCAGAGGCGGCGCAGCGGCCGCGGCGGGTCGCCGACCGGCGTGAGGAGGGTGCCCGGCACCGCGACCAGGGCGGCGGCGGGCGGCGGGAGCAGGAAGGCGGCGGCGAGCAGCACCGGATAGAAGGCGTCGAGCCCGGCCCGGCGCCCCGCCTGCCCGCAGGCGGCGTAGACCGCGGCGAGCAGCAGCACCGCCCACCACGGTGTGCGCAGCTCGGGCAGCGACAGGAGACAGGCGCCGGCGGCGGCCACGGCGGCAGCCGCGCAGACGCGCGCTCCGGCCGGAACAGATGCCGCCGGAACAGACCCCATGGCGTCCCCTCCCCCGGCCCGGACCGGGGCGGTCCGGTCCGTGTCCGTTCTGCTCCGGAGAGTAGAGCGGCCGAACGGGTTACGGGGAGCCTGATAGGTGAATCCGCGGGCCTATGACCCGCGGATTAGCACGTACGGGTGAAAGCTCAGGCGTCGCCGGATGACGCGGGCGTCACCGACGCGCCCTGCTGCTCCACGCCGGGTGTCACGGGACCGTGTCCGGTCTCGCCCGAGCGGATCAGCTCGATGCGGCCCATCACCTTGGCGCGCAGGTCGGCGGGTACGTCGTCATGACCGCAGCAGCGCTTGACCAGCTTCTTCACGGCCTGCTCGAGGCCGTACTTCTCCAGGCAGGGCGAGCACTCCTCGAAGTGCTCCTCGAACTTCGTGCAGGCCGAGTCCGGCATCTCACGGTCCAGGAACTCGTAGAGATGGTCGAGGATCTCGGCGCAGTCCGTCTCGTGCGGCTCTCCACAGCTCATGAGCCCGAGCCTTTCGCTTCGTTCGACTCTCCGGCGCCGGCGGGGACGAGCCCGCGGTCCCGGGCGTAGTCCTCGAGCATGCCGCGCAGCTGACGGCGGCCCCGGTGCAGCCGGGACATCACCGTACCGATGGGTGTCCCCATGATGTCCGCGATCTCCTTGTAGGCAAACCCCTCGACGTCCGCCAGGTACACGGCGATCCGGAACTCCTCGGGGATGGCCTGCAGCGCCGACTTCACGTCGGAGTCCGGCAGGTGGTCGAGGGCCTGGGACTCGGCGGAGCGCAGACCGGTCGACATGTGCGACTCGGCGCGGGCGAGCTGCCAGTCCTCGATGTCCTCGGCGGCGCTGCGCTGCGGCTCCCGCTGCTTCTTGCGGTAGGAGTTGATGAACGTGTTGGTGAGGATCCGGTACAGCCAGGCCTTGAGGTTGGTGCCCTCACGGAACTGGTGGAACGACGCGTACGCCTTGGCGTAGGTCTCCTGCACCAGGTCTTCGGCGTCGGCCGGGTTGCGCGTCATGCGCAGCGCGGCCGAGTACATCTGGTCGAGGAACTCCAGCGCGTCCCGCTCGAACCGGGCGCTGCGCTCCTCGGTCGTCTCGGTCGTCTGCCTGCCCTCGGCGCCCTCGGCGCTCGCGGGCTGCTCCGCGTCGGTCCCGGCGACCGGACCCACCTCCTCCAGCGACGTGCCACTCGAATCGGAGGATAGACGACGTTCCCCTCCCCCCGCCCGCCGGGCGGCACCGGTACGGTTCGAGGGAAGCACCGACCACTCGAGTTCGGTGGCGCGGCGGCTGGGGCACGCAACGGATCCCATGCGGCGGATTCCTCCCGGGACGACTGGTCGATACGTGTTGTTCTCCCCCTTCAACCTCACGCCCCACCGCCGCATTCCCGCCCCCGCCCGAACGGCCGCCGGCCCTAGTGCACGGACCCGGTGAGCTGGAGTCCGATCACGCCGATGATGACCAGGCTGATCGATACGATCTTCAGCACGGAGACCACGTCACCCATGAAGATCATCCCGTAGACCGCGGTGCCCGCCGCGCCGATGCCGGTCCAGACCGCGTAGGCCGGCCCCACGTCGAGCTTCTTGAGCGCGAGGGTGAGGAGCGCGAAGCTGCCCAGCGCGAAGACGCAGAAGGCCATCGTCGGATAGAGCCGGGTGAACCCGTGCGAGAGCTTGAGACAGACCGCGAAGCCGGTCTCGAGCAGTCCGGCGACCACGACCAGCAGCCACGCCATGGGATGTCCTCCGCATCAATCACGCTCCGTGACCGCTCGATCCGGACCGGTTGATGCGATTATGCCCGGCTTGTCCGGCCAGGCCGCTCAGGTCAGTCCCCCTCGCGCCGCTCGCGCGTCGAGAGCAGCCGCCGCAGCGAGTAGAGCCGCGCCGGGTCTGCGTGGCCGTCGGCGACCCACCGGTCGAGCGCGCAGTCGGGTTCGTCGTGGCTGCAGGCCCGGGGGCAGTCGGCGGTCCCGGCCTCCAGGTCGGGGAAGGCGTGGATGACCCGGGAGGGGTCGATGTGGGCGAGACCGAACGACCGCACGCCCGGCGTGTCGACGACCCAGCCCTCGGCCTTCTCCAACGGCAGCGCCAGCGCGGAGGTGGTGGTGTGCCGGCCGCGCCCGGTCACCGCGTTGACGTGTCCGGTGATCCGCCGCCGCTCCTCGGGCACCAGCGCGTTGACCAGCGTGGTCTTGCCGACGCCGGAGTGCCCGACGAAGGCGGTGACCTTGCCCGCCAGGTGCTCGCGCACCCGGTCCGCCGCGCCTCCGGTCTCCAGCTCCTCACGGCTGGTGACCACGTACGGGATGTCCAGCGCGCCGTAGAGCTCGAGCAGCGTGTCCGGCGGGGCCAGGTCGGACTTGGTGAGCACCAGCAGCGGCGTGAGCCCTCCGTCGAAGGCGGCGACCAGGCAGCGGTCGATCAGCCGCGGCCGCGGCTCGGGGTCGGCGAGGGCCGTGACGATGGCGAGCTGGTCGGCGTTGGCGACGACCACCCGCTCGTACGGGTCGTCGTCGTCCGCCGTCCGCCGCAGCAACGAGGCGCGCTCCTCGATGCGGACGATCCGCGCCAGCGTGTCCTTCGTGCCCGACAGGTCGCCCACCAGCGCCACCCGGTCACCGACCACCGCCGCCTTGCGGCCCAGCTCGCGGGCCTTCATGGCAGTCACCGTCCGGTCCTCGACCAGACAGGTCAGCCGGCCCCGGTCGACGGTGAGGACCAGCCCCTCGGCCGCGTCCTCGTGCTTGGGCCGGATGTGGGTCCGCGGCCGGTTGCCCTTGCGGTTGGGGCGGCTGCGGATGTCGTCCTCGTCGGTGTGCTTGCCGTAGCGACGCATGGCTTCTCTACCGCCGGTCCTCGAGCATCCCCGTCCAGAGCCGTGTGAAGTCGGGCAGGGTCTTGGCAGTGGTCCCCACGTTCTCGATCTCGACCCCCTCGACGGCGAGGCCGATGATCGCGCCGGCGGTCGCCATCCGGTGGTCGTCGTAGGTGTGGAAGACGCCGCCGCGCAGCGCGCGGGGACGGATGTGCAGGCCGTCGGCGGTCTCGGTGACGTCGCCGCCGAGCGCGTTGATCTCCTGGGTGAGCGCGGCCAGCCGGTCGGTCTCGTGGAGGCGCAGGTGGGCCACGCCGCGCAGGGTCGACGGCGAGTCGGCGAGGGCGGCGACGGCGGCGATGCCGGGGGTGAGCTCGCCGACCTCGGAGAGGTCGACGTCGATCCCGTGGACCTTGCCGGAGCCGGTGAACTCCAGGCCGTACTCCTTCAGCTCGCAGCTTCCACCCATCCGGGTGAAGATCTCGCGCAGCTGGTCACCGGGCTGGGTGGTGCGCTCGGGCCAGTCCGGGACGATCACCCGTCCGCCGGTCACCAGCGCCGCGGCGAGGAACGGCTGCGCGTTGGACAGGTCGGGCTCGACGGTCAGGTCACGGCCGAGCAGCGCGCCGGGCGTCACCCGCCAGACGTTGGCCTCGCCGCCGGACTCGGGGGTGTCGACCTGGGCGCCCGCGGCGCGCAGCATGTCCACGGTCATCTGGATGTGCGGCAGCGAGGGCAGGGTGGCGCCGGTGTGCCGGACCTCCACGCCCTGGTTGAAGCGGGCGCCGGAGAGCAGCAGGGCGGAGACGAACTGCGAGGACGAGGAGGCGTCCACCTCGACCGGCCCGCCCTCCAGGGCGCCGCTGCCGTGCACGGTGAGCGGGAGTGCGCCGCGTCCCTCGTCGTCGATCCGGGCGCCGAGGGCGCGCAGGGCGTCGATCACGCCGTGCAGCGGCCGCTCGTAGGAGCGGGGGTCGCCGTCGAAGCGGACCGGGCCGGAGGCGAGGGCGGCGACGGGCGGCAGGAAGCGCATCACCGTTCCCGCGTTGCCCACGTCGACCGAGGCCGGGCCGGCCGGCTGCGCGGGAATGACCCGCCACGCCTCGCCGGCCTTCTCGCCGCCGAGGGTCACCGCGGAGCTGGAGGAGACGGTCTCCTCGATGCCGACGCCGAGCGCGCGCAGCGCCTCGGCCATCAGCAGGGTGTCGCGGGAGCGCAGCGGGCGCCGGATCCAGCCCGGCTCGGAGGCCAGGGCGGCCAGCACCAACGCGCGGTTGGTGACCGATTTCGATCCCGGCACGTGGACCGTCGCGTCGACGGGCCCGCTCGCGGTGGGGGCGGGCCAGAGATCGGTCTGCTGCGCGGAGTGAACGGTCATACGGCCCACTCTAGTGGCTGGCCGCGAGGGAGATTCCTGATCAAAATCGAGGAAATATCGCCGAAACGGGTCTGTGGTAGCGGGTTTCCGTATCGCGGCGGCTCACAGTCCGAGACGGCCGCCGGCCGCTACCGGCCCGGGAGCGGTCAGAGGTCGAGCAGCCAGCGCGCGCCGCCCATCAGGCAGCACAGCGAGACCACGTGGAAGAAGAAGAGCCAGAGGGCCGGCGGGGTGCCGGTGAGGTGGGCCAGCTGGTCCGCGTCCGAGGCGCCGGTGGGGTTGTGCCGCCGCTCCCGCTGGAGCTCGAAACCCGGTCGGACGCCACCCAGCAGGAGGAACCAGACCACCGCGTAGGCGAACGCCGCCTGCACCTGCGGGCCGGCCCGCCAGGACACGAACAGGAAGAGCGCCCCGGTGGCCAGCACCGTGATCACGCCGTAGACGTTGCGGATCATCACCAGCATGGCCAGCAGCAGCGCGGTGGAGAGCCACAGCAGCAGGGTGATCCGGCCCTCGGAGAGCAGGGCCGCGCCGCCCAGGCCGAGCAGCGGCGGTGCGGTGTACCCGGCCAGCGCGGTGAGCACCATGCCGAGCCCGCGGGGCTTGCCCCGGCTGACGGTGAGACCGCTGGTGTCCGAGTGCAGCCGTATGCCGGTGAGGGTACGGCCGGTGAGCAGCGCCACCAGGGCGTGGCCGCCCTCGTGCGCGATGGTGACGGCGTTGCGGGCCACCCGCCACACCGCGGACGGCAGCACCACGGCCAGCGCGGCCGCGGCGGTGGCGACCACCACCCACAGGTCTGGGTCGGGCTGGCGGCCGAGGACCTGGTCCATCGCGCTGCTCTCCTTCGCGTCGTTCGTGTCGTTCGTGTCGCCGGTGTCGCTGGTGTCACCGGTGTCGCCGGTGGTCGCCGGTGGTCGCCGGTGGCCCCGCCGGGGCGCGCTCCGCGCTCCGGAGTCCGGGAGCCGGTGGCCCGGCCGGGGCCGGGCCTGGCAGTGTGGCACGTATGTGCGGACGGTATGCATCCACGCGGGCTCCGGAGGACCTCGCGGACCTCTTCGGCGTCGAGGCCGGACTCCCCTCGCTGCTCCCCGGCTCCGGCGCGCCGGGCGGCGTGCCGGAGGAGTCCTTCGCCCCTGATTACAACGTCGCTCCGACCAAGGAGGTGTTCGCCGTCCTCGACCGCCCGCTCAAGGGGAGCGGCGACCCCCGCCCGGTGCGGCAGCTGCGCCGTCTGAAGTGGGGACTGGTGCCGGCCTGGGCCAGGTCCCCGGAGGGCGCGGCCCGCATGATCAACGCGCGGGCCGAGACGGTGCACGAGAAGCCGTCCTACCGCCGCGCCTTCGCCACCCGCCGCTGCATCCTGCCCGCCGACGGCTACTACGAGTGGGTCACCGGCAAGGAGGAGCGGGAGCTGGAGGTCGAGGGCAGGCGGAAGCGGCCGCGCAAGCAGCCGTACTTCGTCACCCCGGCCGACGGCTCGGTCTTCGCGATGGCCGGGCTCTACGAGTTCTGGCGCGACCGCACCCTGCCGGACGACCATCCCCAGGCCTGGTGGGCGACCTGCTCGGTGATCACCACCGAGGCGGAGACCTCCGCACTCGCGGTCGCCCCCGTCGAGGGACCGGGGGCGCTGGCGGACATCCACCCGCGGATGCCGCTGATGCTGACCCGGGACCGCTGGGACGCCTGGCTCGATCCGCGCCACGAGGACCCGGACCTGCTGCGCGGCCTGCTGGCCCCGCCGCCCGGCGGCCTGATGCGCGCCTACCCCGTCTCCACGGCGGTCAGCAACGTCCGCAACAACGGGCCGGAGCTGCTGAAGGAGCTGGCGGGCCCGGAGGAGGGCACACTCTTCTGACGTGACCTCCGACATGACCCCCGATGCCCCCGGCCCCCGCGGCAGGGGTTCCGACGCCGCCGATGCCTCTGACGCCGCCGATGCCTCCGATGCCTCCGATGCCTCCGGCGGGACGGACTCCGCGGCGGAGCTGGTGCCCACCGACGCCGGGGAGGCCCGGATCACCTGGCGGCGGGCGCGCGACGCCCGGCTGGTGCTGGCCGTGAGCCACGGCGCGGGAGGCGGCATCGAGGCGCGGGACCTCCGGGCACTGGCCTCGGTGCTGCCGGAGCACGGGGTCAGCGTGGCGCTGGTGGAACAGCCGTGGCGGGTGGCGGGGAAGAAGGTCGCCCCGGCGCCGAGGACGCTGGACGTGGGGTGGCGGGGGATCTGGCCCGCGGTGGCCCGGTCCGGACTGCCGGTGATCTCCGGCGGGCGCAGCGCGGGGGCGCGGGTGGCGTGCCGGACCGCCGGGGAGCTCGGTGCGGCGGGTGTGCTGGCCCTCAGCTTTCCGCTGCATCCGCCCGGGCGGCCGGAACGGTCGCGGGCCGAGGAGTTGTCTGGGGTCCCGGTGCCGCTGCTCGTGGTGCAGGGGGCAAACGACCCGTTCGGCCGCCCGGAGGAGTTCCCCGAGGGGCTGCGTCCGGGCGCGGTCGTGCCGCACGCCGACCACGGCTTCGCGGTCCCGAAGCGGGCGCCGCTCTCCCAGGACGACGCGGTGCGCGTCGTCACCACCGCCGTCGTCGCCTGGACCGCCACTCTGCCCTGACCGCGCGCCCTCCGTGCCTCCCGTCCCGTGCGGCGGTGGGGGAGGCGGAAGGTCAGACGACGCCCCCCGCAACCCTCCGGGGTAACGCGGAACGGACGAGGTCGGAGACGGACGTGCCCGGGCCCGGTGGGGCGACGACACAGGACAGGCCGACGCGGACGGCGAGTTCGCACGCCCTCCCCCAGGCTCTCGACTCCGTCCGGGCCGGGGGCACTCCCAGCGCTCCCGGCGGCGCCGCCAGCGCCGCGACCGCCCGTTCCCGCGCCAGGACCACCAGCTCCGCGGGCGACGGTAACGGCCCGTCCGCCCGCCGCTGCGCCGGCGTCGTCGACGAGGACGGCACCGCCGTGAGGACGGGAGCCGGCAGCCGCTCGTTCCAGCACCCGGTGAGCACGGCCCGCGCCAGCGCACCGCCCCGCCCCGCCCGCGCGGTCCACTCCGCGACCGCGGCGAGCCGTTCCCAGGGGTCGGTGCGCGAGGCCAGCGCGCGGTCCAGGCCCGCCAGATAGGCGTCGGCCTCCCGCCGCACCAGTGCGCGGCCCAGCCCTTCCTTGCTGCCGAACTCGTTGTAGAGGGTCTGCCGGGAGACTCCCGCCGCGGCGGCCACGTCGACCATCCGCACCACCGCCCAGGACTGCCGCTCCAGCGCCTTCCCGGCGGCCTCCAGCAGCGTGTCGCGTGCCGTGTGCATCGTCGCCTCCCCCTCCCGGGCGGTCGGCCCCGCGGCGCGGCCCGGCGGCGGGCCCGGGGGCCTGCGCCCAGACTTGACGCGCCTCCCGGCACTGTCAAGGCCCTGGACCGCCCGGCCCGCGTCAACCGCCCTCCGCCCCATGTGGCCCCGCCGCGCAACCGGCCGATACGGTTCGGCCATGGCCGACTACCTCGATGACCTGCGTTTCGCCCACGTCCTGGCGGACACCGCCGACGCCGCGACGACGGCCCGTTTCAAGGCGCTCGACCTGAAGGTGGAGACCAAGCCGGACATGACGCCGGTGAGCGAGGCCGACAAGGCCGCCGAGGAGCTGATCCGCGGTCAGCTCCAGCGCGCCCGGCCCCGGGACGCCATCCTGGGCGAGGAGTACGGCGTGGAGGGCACCGGCCCCCGCCGCTGGGTGATCGACCCGATCGACGGGACCAAGAACTACGTCCGCGGCGTCCCCGTGTGGGCGACGCTGATCGCGCTGATGGAGGCCGCCGAGGGCGGCTACCAGCCGGTGGTCGGCGTGGTCTCCGCCCCCGCGCTCGGCCGCCGCTGGTGGGCGGCCAAGGGCCACGGCGCGTTCACCGGCCGCAGCCTGACCTCGGCCTCCCGGATCCAGGTGTCCCAGGTGTCCCGCATGCAGGACGCCTCGTTCGCGTACTCGTCGCTGACCGGCTGGGAGGAGCAGGGCCGCCTCGACGGCTTCCTGGACCTGACCCGCGAGGTGTGGCGGACCCGCGCCTACGGTGATTTCTGGCCGTACATGATGGTCGCCGAGGGCGCGGTGGACATCTGCGCGGAACCGGAGCTCTCGCTGTGGGACATGGCGGCCACCGCCGTGATCGTCACCGAGGCGGGCGGCTCCTTCACCGGCCTCGACGGCCGTCCCGGCCCGCACAGCGGCAACGCGGCCGCCTCCAACGGGCTGCTCCACGACGAGTTGCTGGGATACCTCAACCAGCGCTACTGAGCCCGCGGCGCCCCGCGCGACGGTTCCGTACGCCCCGAACACCCCGGGATGCCCCACGCGCCCCGGGGTGATGTCTTGTCGGCCTTCCCGTCCGCCTGCGACGCTGACAGCTCCCCCGTTTGTGCGTTTGTGAAGCGCCGTGTGCGGTGCCGTGCGCGAATGCCGCGCGCGGTGCCGTGAGCGGGCGCTTCGCAGGAGGAGGTGACTCCGGCCGATGCTCGTCCGCGACGCCATGAGCAGGGCGCTGCTCACCGTGGGCCCCGCCCACACGCTCCGCCAGGCCGCCGTCCTGATGTCGTCCCGCCGGGTCGGCGCCGCCCTGGTGCTGGACCCCGAGGCCGCCCACCCGGGCATCCTGACCGAGCGGGACATACTCAACTCGCTCGGCCTCGGGCAGGACCCGGACGTCGAGCGCGCCCACGCCCACCTCACCGCCGACGTCGTCCTCGCGGACCCCTCGTGGAGCATCGACGACGCCGTCCGCGCCATGGCCCACGGAGGCTTCCGCCACCTGGTGGTCCTGGAGGGCGGGGAGCCGGCCGGGATCGTCTCGGTGCGCGACGTGCTGCGATGCCTGTCCCGCCGGGGCGCGATTTAGAACCTGTCCAATTCAAGACAGGCTCATGCGTCACTGTTAGGCTTGGCCACCATGAGCGACCTCTTGGAACGCCTGCGCGGACGCGGCTGGCGAATGACCGCGCAGCGGCGTGTGGTGGCCGAGGTCCTCGAAGGCGAGCACGTCCACCTGACGGCCGACGAGGTCCACGCCCGCGCCGCGGTGAAGCTGCCGGAGATCTCCCGGGCGACCGTGTACAACACGCTGGGCGAACTGGTCTCCCTCGGCGAGGTCGTCGAGGTCACCACGGACAGGCGCGCCAAGCGCTACGACCCCAACGCCCACCGGCCGCACCACCACCTGGTGTGCGCGCGCTGCGGCGCCATCAAGGACGTCCACCCGACCGGCGACCCGCTGGCCGAACTGCCGGCGTCGGAGCGTTTCGGGTTCACCGTCTCCGACGTCGAGGTCACCTACCGGGGGCTGTGCCCGGAGTGCTCCGCCTGACGCGCCCCCGGCCGCGCGCGGTGGTGTGTGCGGCCGTGCGTGCGGCCGTGTGCGTGGCCCTGCCGCCGCGCGGTGCCGCGCCTTGGTGTTCTCGCCCTGAGCGGCGGCGCAGGACCTGGAGTCGCCATCACGGCGCGCATCGGCGGAAATGCCGAAGGGGTCGGACCGGCGAACCGGTCCGACCCCTTCGGGTTTCAGTAGCGGGGACAGGATTTGAACCTGCGACCTCTGGGTTATGAGCCCAGCGAGCTACCGAGCTGCTCCACCCCGCGTCGACTCGTTGAACACTACGCGACGCGGGCGGGGCACGCAAATCAGATCCCGCCGGTCAGAGCCACCGGGGCCCGTCAGGGGGCGTCAGGGCCAGGCCCGCAAGGGCCGCAGGAGCCCGCGGTGGCCGCAGGGCCCGCAGGAGGCGACAGGGCCAGGCCCGCAGGGCCCGCTGGAGCCGTCAGGGGTCGCAGGAGCCGCCAGGGAGCCGCAGGGGCCGTCACGCGGAGAGCGTCACGCGGAGAGCTCCTCGCGCAGGACGTCCCCCAGCCGGGCGGCGCGCTCGCGCACCTTGTCCGGCCCCAGCGCCGTCGCCCGCTCGGCCCAGCGCTGCCCCTCGGACAGCTCGCCCCGCCGGGCGTGGGCCAGCGCCAGCCGCAGCGCGGCGCCGCCGTGGCCCGCGGCCGCGGCACGCTTCCACCAGAGCACGGCCTCGGCCTCGCTGCCCTCGCGCGCCAGCAGCAGCCCCAGGTTGAAGGCCCCGCTGTCCGACCCGGCCTGCGCGGCCTCCCGGTACCACCGGGCGGCCTCCTCCGTGTCGCCCCGCGCGGCGGCCAGCATCCCGGCTCTGACCTGCGCCTTGCGGTGCCCCTGGCCGGCGGCCCGCTCGTACCACTCCTCGCACTCGGTCTTCCGGTGCGCGCACTGACCCAGCTCGTGCGCGGGCGCGGGCGGGCGGCGGCGGTCGAGCACCATGGCCAGCCGGTAGGCGGCCTCGGCGCTGCCCGCACCGGCGGCGCAGCGCAGGTACCGCTCGGCCTCCTGCTCCTCGCCGTCGCGCAGCAGGGCCACCCCGACCTGGAGGGCGGCGTCGGGGTGCCCGGCCGAGGCGGCCCGCTCGTACCAGCGCAGCGCCTCCCTCTCCTCGCCGCGGTTGCTGTACAGGATGCCGAGGTTGCAGGCCGCCTCCACGCTGCCGGCCTCGGCGGCCTTGGAGAACCACGGCTCGGCGCCGGACGGGTCACCGTTGGCCAGCAGCAGGACGGCCAGGGCGTTGGAGGCCTCGCGGTGCCCCGCGTAGGCGGCACGGCGGTACCACTGCTCGGCCTGTGCGGTGCGGCCCTGCCCGGCGCAGAGCAGACCCAGGTTGTAGGCGCCGTTGACGTCCCCGGCGTCGAGGGCGGCGCGGTACCAGCGGGCCGCGGTCTGCTGCTCGCCGCGCTCCGCGTGCAGGGCGCCCAGGGCGTTGGCGGCGGCGCCGTCCCCGTCCCGGGCCGCCTTGAGCCACCAGGAGGCGGCGTTCTCGGTGTCCCCGGCGTCCCTCAGCAGGTGGCCCAGCGCGCAGGCGGCACGCGCCTCGCCGCCCTTGGCGGAGGTCAGGTACCAGCGGCCGGCCTCCTTGAGGTCGCCGCGGCGCTCCAGGATCTCGCCGAGGCGCAGCGCCGCCTGGTGGTGACCGCGGGCGGCGGCCTGCCGGTACCACTGCTCGGCCTCACGGGCGGCGGCGCCGGCCGTCGGCCCGCCGGCCCGGGAGGCCCGGCCGCCGGCGGTCGGTTCCTCGGACTCGGCCCGGTCGGCGGCGCGGCGCTCGAGGGCGGCGGCGAGACGGTAGGCGGCCTCGCGGTGCCCGCGGTCGGCGGCGGCCCGCATCCAGGTCTCCGCCTCGGTGCTCGCGCCACGGTGTTCCAGCAGGTCGGCCAGGGCGAAGGCGCCCAGCACATGGCCCTGCTCGGCGGCCTGGCGCAGCCAGTACTCGGCGCCGGGCTCGTCCCCGCGCTCACGCAGGTGGCGGCCGAGGCCGTGCGCGGCGGCGGCGGATCCGGCCACGGCGGCGATGCGCCACCAGCCGGCCGCCTCCTCGGCGTAACCACGCTGATGGAGAAGCACACCCAGGTTGTTGGCGGCGGCGCGGTCGCCCGCCGCGGTGGCGGCGCGCAGCGGGCCCTCGGCCCCGTCCAGGTCGCCACGGCGCAGCAGCATGGCGCCGAGGACGCTCATCGCCTCGACGTCCCCGGCTTCGGCGGCGATCCGCTGCCCGGCTTCGTCCGCCGGGTCGCCGACGAAGCCGGCGGTCGCCCCGGCTCCCTCGGCCCCGGTGACCTCATCGGCCCCGGCCGTCCCGTCCGTATCGACGGACGGTGCAAATCGCCCTGTGTCCAACAGAGTTCCCTTGTCCCCCATAACGTCCATCGTCGCACCACCCGAACCCCGGGTACACCTGGTATACCGCAGCCTTGGAGGTCACTTCAGCGTTTTGTCGACATGCCCACAGAGAGACAAGCGAAACCCTGGCGGCCCAACTGCCCCCGCACCCCAAGGGGTGTTGAGCCCTTCCGGCCTGCGGCGCAGCCCGGAACGGACAAGGCCCGGTTCCCCCGAACGAGGGACCCGGGCCTTGCGTCGCATCCGAAGATCCGGTATTGGCGCCGCGGTTTCAGCTACCGACCGGGAAGGTCAGTCGCCGGCCGAGGGGGCCCGGGCCTCCTCGGCGCGCTTCAGCGCCTCCTCGAGATCTTCCTGTGCCCGGCCGTAGGCCTCCCAGTCGCCCTTCCTGAAGGCCTCCTGGCCCGCGTCGAAGGCCTCTTGGACGTCCTTCAGCGCCTCGTCGAGCGTGGCGTCGCCCTTGTCAGGCGGGGTGGTCTCCTCACCGGGCGGGGTCTCCTCCTCGGGCGGCTGGGCCTCGCCGCCGGCTCCGAAGACCTTGTCCAGCGCCTGCGCCAGGGTGTCCTCGAAGGCGGTCTGCCCGTTGTAGCTCACCAGCACCTTGCGCAGCAGCGGGTACTTGAGGCCGCCGCCGCGGACGTAGACCGGCTCGACGTAGAGCAGGCCCTCGTCGAGCGGCACCGTCAGCAGGTTGCCGTACTCCACCTCGGAGTCGCCGCCGCGCAGCAGCCGGATGGTCTCGGCGATGTCCTGTTCGGAGTTGAACATCGACTGGACCTGCTTGGGTCCCTGGACCGTGGTGCTGGTCGGCAGCTTCAGGATGCGGATGCTTCCGTAGTCGTCCGTGCCCGCCTCGGCGTTGACCGCCATGAAGGCGCTCAGGTTGTCGCGGCCGTTGGGCGTGAACGTCGTCGTCAGCGAGAAGGCCTGCTGCTGCTGGTCCGGCATCTTCATGGAGAGGTAGTACGGGGGCACCGCCTCGCCGGCCCGGGTCGTCGGGTCGTCGGGCACCTGCCAGACCTCGCTGCCGCTGAGGAACGTCTCGGAGTCCTCGACGTGGTAGCGGGTCAGCAGCTCACGCTGGACCTTGAACAGGTCCTGCGGGTAGCGCAGGTGGTCCATCAGCTGGTCGGAGATGGCCGAGCGCGGCTCGACGGTGTCCGGGAAGGCCTTCATCCAGGTCTTCAGGACGGGGTCCTTGGTGTCCCACTCGTAGAGCTTGACCTCGCCCGTGTAGGCGTCGACCGTCGCCTTGACCGAGTTGCGGATGTAGTTGACCCGGTCCTCCTGGGCGATCACGGCCCGCTGGTCCGTGGTCAGCGAGTCGGAGGTGGTGTCGCCGAGGGTGGTGCGCGAGGCGTACGGGTAGCCGTTGGACGTCGTGTAGGCGTCCACGATCCACTGGATCTTCCCGCCGATGACCGCCGGGTAGGGGTCGCCGTCGATGGTCAGCCACGGGGCGACCGCCTCGACCCGCTCCTTGGGGGTGCGGTTGTAGAGGATCTTCGAACCGTCGCCGATGGCGCCCGAGTAGAGGATCTGCGGCTCGCTGAAGGCCACCGCGTACGCCGCCCGGTTGAGCGGGTTCGCCAGGCTGACGCCGCTGTCGCCCTTGTAGCGGGTGCCGACCTCCTGGCCGTCCTTGGAGTAGTCGATCTCCTCCTGCGGACCGCCGACGATCGAGTACTGGGTGGTCTTCTCGCCGTAGTAGACGGCCTGCTGGTAGGTGCCCAGCTGGCCCTGGGAGGGAAGGTCGTACTCGGTGAAGACGGGCAGGCCCTCGCCGTCGGCCTCGGTGCCCTTGGCGGCCACCACGCCGTAGCCGTGGGTGTAGCGGAAGTGGTCGTTGATCCAGTTCCGCTTGGGCACGCCGTTCAGGTCCAGCTCGCGCAGACCGATCACGGTGTCCTGGGTCTGGCCGTCGACCTTGTACCGGTCGACGTCCAGGTTCTCCGGGAAGCCGTAGTAGCTGCGGATCTGCTGACGCTGCTGGAACGTCGGCGAGACGATGTTCGGGTCGAGCAGACGGATGCTGGCTGCCTGGTCGGCCTGGGTCCGCAGCTCCGGCTTCTGCTCCGGGTCCGCGCCGCGGCCGGAGTAGCCGGTCACCTTGGTGTCGTCGATGTCGTAGGCGTACCGCGTCGCGTCGATGTTCTTGGCGACGTACGGCGCCTCCTTGGCCTGCTCGTTCGGCTGGACCTGGAACTTCTGCACGATGGCCGGGTACAGGCCGCCGATCAGCAGCGCCGACAGGACCATCAGGCCGAAGCCGATGACCGGCAGCTGCCAGGTCCGCCGCCACAGCGTGGCGAAGAACAGCAGCGCGCAGATGACGGCGATGCAGAACAGGATGGTCTTGGCCGGCAGGTAGGCGTTGGCGTCGACGTACCGCAGGCCGGTCCAGTTGTCGGTGGCCTTGAAGTCGCTGGACTTCACGGCGAGGCCGTAACGGTCCAGCCAGTAGGCGACCGCCTTCAGGCTCACGAACAGGCCGAGGAGCACCGACAGGTGCCCGGTGGCCGCGCCGGTGGCCTTGGCGCCCGGGGAGCTCAGCCGCAGGCCGCCGTAGAGGTAGTGCGTCACGGCGGCCGCGATCAGCGAGAGGACCACGGCGGCGAACCCGAAGCCCAGCAGGAACCGGTACCAGGGCAGGTCGAACGCGTAGAAGGCGACGTCCAGCGAGAACTGGGGGTCCTTCTTGCCGAAGTCGACGCCGTTGACCCAGGTGAGCCAGGTGCGCCACTGGCTTCCGGCCGAGGCGCCCGCGACCAGGCCCACCAGGGCCGTGATCGCCAGCAGCACCCACTTCTTGTAGGGCGCGATGCCCATCCGGTACCGGTCGAGGTTCTGCTGCTCGACCGACATGGCGCTCAGCGGCGGCCGCAGGCGGTGCGCCAGCCAGATGTTGACGCCGACGGCGGCGGCCATCAGCAGGCCGAAGACGAAGAAGAGCCCGATCTTCGTGGTCAGCGTGGTGGTGAAGACCGACGAGTAGTCCACCGAGCGGTACCAGAGCCAGTCGGTCCAGAACCCCGCGAACATGGTGAACGCCATACCGAGGACGGCAAGGACGCCCAGCGTCATGAGCAGGGTCCGGGACCGCCGGGACGGGCGGCCCACTCTCATCCGCGGCCCTGTCGGGCCTCCGCCGCGGTCCGGCATCTGGAAAGCCAAGGTGCGCACCTCAAGTCAGTGTGGAGCCGTCAGGTCCTCGGCGGACCCGGCGGGGGGACCCGTTCATCATGGATCCCCACCTATGCAACTTACCGATGCTTTACCCAGTTCCCGATTACGGGTGGATACCAGGCAGGATTGTGACCATGTCCAACACCCCCATGGCGGCGAACCCGCTCACCCGGGCAGTGCTCGAGATCGACGAGTACGCCTCCACCCTCGGCTGGGACCAGCCCGCCCGCCTCTTCGCCCTCGTCGACACCTCGGCGCTCCGCGCCCAGGAGCCCGCCCTCGCGGACCAGCTGGGCCTGCCCGACGAGGCGGAGCCCGCCGCCCTCACCCCCGTGGAGCAGGACGAGATCCCGGCCTCGCAGCCGCTGGACGAGTTCCTCGCCACCATCGCCTGGCCTGACGCCGTCGCCGGCTGCGCCCTCACCGTGGAGCGACTGATGCTCCCGCCGACCGCGGAGGCCGAGGTGCCGATCGGCCTGGACGACGCCGGGCTGGCCCGCTGGGTCGCCGACCACCCGCAGCGTCAGGAGGTCCGGATGACGGTGGCCGTGCTGCGCGACGGCTCCCGCGAGTCGGCGCTGCGGCTGCGGGAGAAGGACTCCGCCACCGAGGTGCTCACCGGCGCCGGACTGGTCCCGGGGCTCGCCGAGGCGCTGTCGGCGACCTTCGAGGACTGACCGCGCGGGACCGGCGGCCGCGACCGGCCGTGCGGGTCCCACCCCGCGGGCCCACCCGCCGGGAACGCCCGCGGCCTCTTCCCGGAGCGGGACCCGGCTCGCCCGTGGGCTGCGGCCGGGTCCGGCGGGCTCAGCTCGCCGGACACCGGGAGAGTTCCCCGGTGCGGCCCTCGCGGATGTCCTCCAGGGCGTCCAGCGCGTCGTCCAGGTCGCCGACCTTGACCAGCGTGAGGCCGGCCGGGATGTCCTCGGCGGCCGTCGCGCAGTTCTTCTCCGGGGTGAGGAAGTACTTCGCGCCCTTGGCCCGCGCGCCCACCGTCTTCATGCTGATGCCACCGATCGGCCCGACCTCGCCCGCGTCGTCGATGGTGCCGGTGCCGGCCACGAAGGCCCCGCCGGTGAGGCTGCCGGGCGTCAGCTTGTCGTAGATGCCGAGCGCGAACATCAGACCGGCGCTGGGGCCGCCGACGTCGGCGAGCTTGATGTCGATGGCGAACGGGAAGGTGTGGTCGGTCCCGGCCGCGATGCCCACGATGGCGCGCGGCTCGCCGCCGTCCTCGGACTTCGCCGTGGTGATGGTGAGGTCCTCGGTCCTGGTGGCCTCGCGGCCCTCCCGCTCGGCGGCCGCCTGCTCCTTGGCGGGCACGACGGTGAAGACCACCTTCTCGCCGGGCTTGTGCCGGGTCACCAGCTTCGAGACGTCGCCGGGCTCCTTCACCGCGGTGCCGTCGACGGACCTGATCACGTCGCCGGCGTGCAGCACGCCCTCGGCCGGGGTGTCCTTGACCACCGTGGAGACCACCACCCAGGACTTCACCGGGATGTCCAGCTCGCGCAGGGCGGCGACCTTGGCGCTCTCCTGGGACTGGCTGAACTCCTCGGCGTTCTCCTGGCTCGACTCCTCCTCGGTCTGCCCCTCGGGGAAGAGCGTGTCGTGCGGAACCACCTTGTTGTCGTGTGCCAGCCAGCCGTACATCGCCGAGACCAGGTTCAGCCGGTAGTCGGGGCTCGTGACCCGCACCGTGGTCATGTTGAGGTGGCCGTCCGCGGGATAGGTGCGGTGACCGGAGATGTGCAGCACGGGCTCGCCGTCGTGCTTGCCGAGGGTGTTCACCGTCGGGCCGGGCGTCATCTCCGAGTACTCGGTCGGGACGGCCAGTCCCGCGCACAGGAGCACGATCAGCATCAGGGTCGAGGCGAGCATCGTCGCAGTGCGGCGTGGCATGGAACGACAGTACGGGACCGGCCCGCCGGAGCACCGCCGGGGCCGTCCGTACGGGCTGCCCCGGCGGCGCCCCGGTCCTGTGCCGCTTGTGCCGGGCGAGGCGCGCTCCTCAGGAGCCGGGGACCGAGGTGGTCGTCGTCGACCTCTCCATCGCCTCGCGGAAACGGGCGTATCCGACGAGTTCCGGACCGTCCCCCCGGGACCTGCGGGTCCGCAGGGCCCAGGTGCCCCAGAGACTCGCACCGATCGCAGCCACAAGCGGAATCAGCAACCAGGCGAGAGCCGCCATGCCGACCTCCCAACCCGAATGAGCGACTGCAACTGACTGATCAGCAGATTAACCTTCCGCAGTGACAACGCTCGTGGCCACCCCTCGGTTACGCAACCGGAGGCGGGGCGGCTTTCCGCCCGGACCGCGGCCGGGCGGCCCGCTCAGCAGGAGCCGACCCACTCCTCGGTGCCGTCACTGAAGCGCTGGTGCTTCCAGATGGGCACCTCGTGCTTGAGGTCGTCGATGAGCCGCCGGCACGCCTCGAAGGCCTCCGCCCGGTGCGGACACGACACCGCCACCACCACCGCGAGGTCCCCGACCTCCAGGTCACCCACACGGTGGACGGCCGCCAGCGCCCGGACGGGGAAGTCCGCGGCCACCTTCTCCGCCACCCGCCGCAGCTCCGTCTCGGCGGAGGGATGGGCGGAGTACCCCAGCGCGTCCACGTCCGCTCCCCCGTCGTGGTTGCGCACCGTGCCGACGAACAGCGCCGTACCGCCGGCCGCCTCGTCACCGACGGCGCGGAACACCTCGTCCAGGGAGAGCGGCGTGTCGCGGATCGCGACGAGCTTCAGGGGCTGCGCCGCCGCGCGCTCACCCGGATGGACGCCCGCACGGACGCCCGGGGAAGCGGCCCCGGACGGAACGGCGGAGACGGCGGCGTCGTGCGAGGCGGTGGTGTGGGAGGTGGTGTGGGAGGTGGTGTGGGAGTCGGCCATGCACGCCATCGTGCCGCACGGCTCACGCCACGGGAAGGGCCGACCTGCCGTACCGGCAGGTCACACCGGACGCCGGGCCCGCCGCGACCCGCGGTCCGGCGCCCTCGCGGTCACCGCCGCCGCGCCCGCCGGGCCCGCCGGATCACCGCGGCGGTGCCCAGCAGCGCCACCGTGGCGCCCGCCGCGCCCGCCGCCGTGGCGTCCTTGCGGCCCAGCCTGCGCCCGGCCACCGTGTGCCGCCCGGCGACCTCGGCCAGCAGCTCGGCGAGCACCTCCTCGTTGCTCCAGCGCGGCCGCCACCCGGCGTCGTGCAGCCGGCTGCCGCTGACCACCCACGGATACATCGTGTAGGCGAGGTCACCCGCCGGGGACGGCGTCAGCCCGATCCGGTGCAGCCGCGCCGCCGCGCCGAGCGCCACCGCGGACGGCAGCTCCATCCGGCGGATGCCGCTGAGCTCCTCGACCTCCTCCTGCTCCAGCCAGCCGTCGCAGCCGACGGCCAGCTCGCCGTCGGCCTTCTCCAGCACCGCGTACTCCAGGGCCGAGCACAGGTCGTCGACGTGGCAGAACTGCCAGGCGGGCCGCGACCCGGCCACCACCAGCAGCCGCGGTGACTCGAAGTACCTGGTCAGCGCCGTGTCGGTGCCCCCGCCGACCAGCACGGCGGGCCGCAGCACGGTCACGTTGAGACCCGGATGGGCACGCGGCGCCCGCCGCCCCAGCCGCTCGATCTCCAGCAGGTCGCCGACGGCCGTGGCCTCGGCGGTGGCCCTCAGCTCGGCGTCCTCGGCCAGCGGCAGCTCGTTGTCCGGCAGCGCGCCGTAGACCATGGCGGAGGTGCAGAGCACCACCCGCCGCACCCCGGCCGCGGCGGACGCGGTGAGCACCGTCTGGGTCCCGCGCACGTTGTAGGCGGTGCGGGCCGCGGGGTCGGTCTCCAGGTCGAGGTCGACCGCCAGGTGGACGACCACGTCCACCCCGCGCAGCCGCTCGGCGAGGGCCGGGTCGCGGATGTCGAGGACGTGCCAGAGCGCGGCGGCGCAGTCGCCGCGCCGCTCGTCCAGGGCCACCACCTGCCGGATCTCCGGCGAGGCGGCGAGCCGCTCGGTCAGCAGCGCTCCGACACCGGCGGCCGCGCCGGTCACGGCCACCACCGGCCCCCGCGTGCCGGGGGCAGGGGCCGACGGCGCGTCGGCCGGGGCGTTTCGCGCTGCGCGAACCTGCGGATCTGGGGAACTCACCAGGCGTCTCCAGCGGTTGTCTCGAGAGGAACGCGCGTGCCGCGTGTACGAACCAGGTGCCATCCATCCTGCCGCAGGCCGATGGTCGGCGGAGCATCAAGGCTCTATCGGGCCGGGGTGTCTACGCTGGGTGGTGTTGTCGGGCAGCCGCGCCGCCGGAGAAAAACCGGTGGCCCTACCAGCCGAGGAACCCCCGTGAGTGACAATCCATTCGGATTCGGCCTTCCGCCGGAGGAGCCGGACGACGGCGACGAGGGCAAGAAGAAGGACCAGCAGAGCGGCGGCGGGCAGGAACCGGCCAACCCGTTCGGTTTCGGCGCGCCGGGAGCAGGAGGCTTCGGCGGTGCGGGCGGGGACAATCCGTTCGCGTCGCTGTTCGGGTCCTTCGGGGCCCCGAACGCCGGTGGCATGAACCCCGCCGATCTGGGCGCCGCCTTCCAGCAGCTGGGCCAGATGCTCTCCTACGAGGGCGGCCCGGTGAACTGGGACATGGCCAAGCAGATCGCCCGCCAGGCGGTCTCCCAGGGCGCGCCGGACGGCACCAAGGACGCCAGCATCGGCCCCGCCGAGCGCTCCGCCGTCGAGGAGGCCGTCCGCCTCGCCGACGTGTGGCTGGACGGGGTGACGTCCCTGCCCTCCGGCGCGGCGACGACCCTGGCCTGGAGCCGCGCGGAGTGGGTCGAGGCGACCCTGCCCGCCTGGAAGGAGCTCGTCGACCCGGTCGCCGAGCGCGTCGGCACGGCCATGGGCCAGGTGCTGCCCGAGGAGATGCAGGCCATGGCGGGCCCGCTGCTCGGCATGATGCGCTCGATGGGCGGCGCCATGTTCGGCGCCCAGATCGGCCAGGCCGTGGGCGTGCTGGCGGGCGAGGTCGTCGGCTCGACCGACATCGGCCTGCCGCTCGGGCCGGCCGGCAAGGCCGCGCTGCTGCCCCGGAACGTGGAGACGTTCGGCAAGGACCTGGGCGTGCCGCAGGAGGAGGTCCGCCTCTACCTGGCCCTGCGGGAGGCCGCCCACCAGCGGCTCTTCGCCCATGTGCCGTGGCTGCGGTCGCACCTGTTCGGCGCGGTCGAGGGCTACGCGCGCGGCATCAAGGTGGACACCTCGAAGCTGGAGGACGTGGTCGGCCAGTTCGACCCGCAGAACCCGGAGCAGCTGCAGGAGGCGCTCCAGCAGGGCATGTTCCAGCCCGAGGACACCCCGGAGCAGAAGGCCGCCCTGGCCCGCCTGGAGACGGCTCTGGCGCTGGTCGAGGGCTGGGTGGACGCGGTGGTGCACGCCGCCGCCACGCCGCGCCTGACGTCGGCGGGGGCGCTGCGCGAGACGCTGCGCCGCCGTCGCGCCTCCGGTGGCCCCGCGGAGCAGACCTTCGCCACGCTGATCGGCCTGGAGCTGCGCCCGCGCCGGCTGCGCGACGCCTCGCGCCTGTGGGCCTCGCTGACCGACGCGCGCGGCGTGGACGGCCGGGACGCGCTGTGGGCGCACCCCGACATGCTGCCCACCGCCACCGACCTGGACGACCCGGACGGGTTCGTCCACCGGGAGCACATGGACTTCTCCGAGTGGGACAGGATGCTCGGCGAGGCGGCCGGCGGGGCGAAGGCCCCGGAGCGGCCCGAGGGCGGTTCCGAGGACAGCCCGAAGGACGGCCCGAAGGACGGCCCGAAGGGCGACGCGGGCGGTGACGCCGGCGACGACCGGAAGGGCAACGGCTCCGAGTGACCCTGCGCGACGACGCCGTCCGGGTGCTGGACGGTCTGGAGACCGCGACGGACTCCCAGGAGGAGCTCCGCCTCCTCTACCGGAAGCACCTGGACGAGCACGCCGACGGCATGTGGCGCGAGTGCTCCGACGGGCACGTCACGGCGAGTGCCCTGGTGATCGACCCGGAGGGCGGCCGGGTGCTGCTGACCTTCCACCGCAAGCTGCGGATGTGGCTCCAGATGGGCGGTCACTGCGAGCCCGATGACACCACCCTGGCGGGGGCGGCGCTGCGTGAGGCGACGGAGGAGTCCGGCATCGCCGGGCTGCGCCTGCTGGGCGAGGTCCCGGTGCGGCTGGACCGGCACCACACGCCCTGTGCCTGGCACCTGGACGTCCAGTACGCCGCGCTGGCGCCGGGCGGGGCGGTGGAGGCCATCAGCGACGAGTCGCTGGACCTGCGCTGGTTCCCTTACGACGAGGTCGCGGGCGTCGCGGACACCTCGGTGGTCCGCCTGGTGGAGGCCACCCGCTCCCGGCTGTGAGACCCGACGGCGAAGGGGCGGTCACCGGTACCGGTGACCGCCCCTTCGCACACCGTCAGTTCCAGACGTTGTTCTGGTTCTGTCCCCGCGCGCCCTGCTGGCCCATGCCGAACTGGGCGGCGGCGCCCGAGCCGATCTGCGCGTTCTGGGGCGGGAGGAGCTCGCTGGGCTGCACCAGCGCGTAACCGGTGCCCATGAAGCTGAGCTCCCAGCCCTCGCCGGTGTTGCCGCGGCGCCGCCAGACGCCCGAGGAGTGGGTCTGCGCCTGCATCTGCACCCGCAGCGAGGTCGACCAGGCGACCACCGCGTCGGCGTCCACGTTGACGTACCGGTCCGGCGTGACCTGGAGCATCAGCGGCGCGCCGGAGGTCATCAGCGCGACCTTGCCCCGTCCGGAGATGTTGAGCTGGTACTTCCCCGAACCGGAGATGCCGTACAGGCTGTCGACCGCGATGACCTCGTGGTGCAGCGCCGAGTCCATGGCCAGGACGTAGGAGCTGTCGACGGTGAGGCCGTCCTGGTCGACGTCCACCACGTGGATGTACTGGGCGAGGTTGGCCAGGAAGACGGTGCCCTGACCGTGGCAGCGCATCAGGTCGAGGCCCTCACCGGTGCGGCGCCGGGCGTTGCGCTGGTTGGCCGTCCGGTACTCGGCGTCGAACTCCACGAGGCCCTGGTAGGCGACCATGGACCCCTTGCGGGCCAGGACGTCGTTGTTGCCGTCGACGAGGACGCGGAGCATCTGGCTGTTCTGCAGACTCCACGGTTCCTGGGTCTGCTGCTCGTTGTAGGCGAAAATCGAGCTCTGCATGATCGGTCGTTCTCCCCCTCAGCCCCGGATCCGGAGTCGGTCGGTGCTGTCCTCGCTCGGCTGGACGACGACGATGCCCTGGCCGGAGAAGGCCATCTGGAAGGCCTCGCCGCTGCCGCGGCCGATCAGCGAGGACGCCTTGAAGCTGCGCTTGCCCTTGACCTTGAGGTTCGGGGACCAGGCGATCAGCGCGTCCGGGTCGACGTAGGTCTCGTCCTCGCCGCCGCCGCAGTCGACCACGATGGGGGTCCCGCGGGAGGTGATCGCCACCCAGCCCTGCCCCTCGATCCGGGTGTTCCACAGCCCCTGGCCGGCGAACTTGGCCATGCCCTTCACCCGCTCCACGCCCCACTTCAGGTGGGCGTCGAAGGCGAGCAGGTTGGTGGCGTTGACCGAGATGGCCTCGCCGTTGAGGTTGATCACGACGACGTCGGCGCCGTAGTCCGCCAGGTACAGGATGCCGTCGCCGTGGCAGCGCATCAGCGCGGCGCCCTCGCCGGTGACCCAGTCCTTGGCGATCTGCCGGACGGCCGGCGGGTTGGGCTCGTACTGCACGAAGCCCTCGTACGCGACCATCGACCCCACCCTGGCGAGTACGTCGTGGCCGGTCTGCATGGCGATCTTCGCCATGTGGGTCCCGTGGTTCTCCATGCGGGCGACGACGGGTGCGGGGGCATGGCCCGCGAGTTGCTGGTTCATGACGGGCTCCCTCAGACCTCGTACGGCTGGACGACGATGAAGTTGCCGGGTGCGCCCCGGAACTGCAGGTTGACGCTCTCCCCGGTGTCGCCCGGGTAGGCGTTGCGCCGCATCCGCACCTGGCTGGAGACGATCACCTGGGCGGCGGCCGACCAGGCCACCACCGAGTTCGCGTCGGCGAAGGTGGTCGGCGTGACCGGCAGCACCACGGGGACGCCGTGGGTCTTGAGCACCAGCGTGCCGGTGCCGTGGAACTGCATGGTGAACAGCGCGCCACCGGGGATGCCGTGGCCCTCGACGCGGCGGACCTCGTACTGGAGGGACTCGTCGAAGGCGAGCACGTTCTCCGCCGACACGCACAGGGCGTCGCCCTGGAGCTCCACGGTGTGCAGGTGGGCGGCGCTCTCCGCGAGGAACACCTGGCCGTAGCCGCTGCAGCGCATCAGCTGCATCTCCTGGCCGGTGGCGTTGCCGACGATCCGGCCGCTGAAGCCGGCGCCCTTGTACCCGAACTCGACCTTGCCCTGGTACAGCACCATGCTGCCCTGGCGGGCGAGGACGGGCTGGCCGCCGACGCTCAGGTCGACGCGGACCAGCTTCTCGCTCTGCTGGGTCCAGCGCTGGCCGGTGGGCTTCTCCTTGTACAGGCTGAGCGCGCCCAGGACCCCGGGGGTCTGCGGGGTGCCGGGGACACCGGTGTATGCCTGCTGGCCCGGGATGCCGGGGGCGCCGGGTGTCCCGGGGGCGGGCGGCATGCCGGGGGCGCCGGGGGGCTGCCCGTAACCAGGGGGCGCCGTCGGGGCGCCGGGGGGTTGCCCATGACCGGGCGGCGCCGTCGGGGCGCCCGGAGGCTGTCCGTACCCGGGGGGCGCCGTCGGGGCGCCCGGAGGCTGTCCGTACCCGGGGGGCGCCGTCGGGGCGCCCGGAGGCTGTCCGTACCCGGGGGGCGCCGTCGGGGAAGCCATGGTCGGCGCGGCGTGGACGGGCGGGGCCGCGGGAGCGCCGGGCGGCGGGAAACCGTATCCGGACGGCTGGGCGGCGGGCGCCGGTGCCTGCGGCTGCGCGGGCGGCGCGCCGAACGCCGGAGCCGGGGCCGGGGCCGGGGCGGCGGGCGCGCCGAAGGCGGGCGCCGGGGCCGGTGGCTGCTGCGCGGGTACCGGCGCGGGACCCGACGGGACCCCGAACGCCGGGGGCGCCGCCTGCGCGGCCGGCGGGGCGAAGCCCGGTGCGGCCTGCGGCGCGGCGGGCGCAGCGGGCTCCTCCTCGGCGACCTCGCCGCCGAAGTTCCGCAGCAGGGCGTCGAGGCCCCCGTCGAAGCCCTGGCCGACGGCGGCGAAGCGCCAGACGTCCTTGAGGTACAGATCCGCCAGCATCACCGCGCGCTCGGTGGAGAACTCGCTGCCGTCGAACGGGTAGCGGGCCACCTCCTCGCCGCCCGCGACGATCCGGATGTAACCCGGCCCGACCTGGGACATCTGGCCCGCGCCGTCGAGGGTCGCGGTGAACGACAGCTTCTGGATCGCCGGCGGTATCCGGTCCAGCGTGACCCGGAACGACTGCGTGTCACCCGCCTGCTCGCCCAGCAGCTGGATCGCCTCCTCGGGCGACTTCGGCTGGTTGTAGAAGATGAAGTAGCGGTCGTCCGAGAGACGCTCGTCGGCGTCCAGCCCGAAGCAGCTGATGTCGAAGCTCAGCCCTGGCCCCGCGATCCGCACACCGACGTAGAGGTCGGTGCCCGCGGTCAGATCACTGATCCTGGCCTTGTGGCCGCGTTGGAATTCCCTGGTCATGCGTTACGCCCGTCCCCCATTCCGGTCCCGAAAGATGCTCGGCCAGGCTAGCTGGTCATCCCGGGGACCGGGTCGGCCGGGACACAGCCGCTACAGAACGGGGACCAACTCAGTCCGGCTCGCCGGGCCGCGCGGCGGGCAGATGCGGCAACCGTTCCGCGGCCACCACTCCTTCGAGGTACCCCCGGGCACGCTCGGTTCGGGGGTACGTCTCCAGCAGTCGCCAGAAGTCCGATCCGTGGCCGGGGACCAGCAGGTGGGCGAGTTCGTGGAGCAGGACGTAGTCGACGACGTACTCCGGCATGCCCTGGAGCCGGTGGGAGAGCCGGATGCTTCCCTCGGCGGGGGTGCAGGACCCCCAGCGGCTGTTCTGGTTGGTCACCCAGCGCACCGAGACGGGTCTGGCCCGGCCTCCCAGGTACTGCTCGGACAGCCGCGCGGCACGCCGGCCCAGCTCGGAGTCGTCCAGGGTGCGCCGGCTCTCCTGGGCGGCCAGCTTGTCCAGCATCACCCGCACCCAGCGCCGTTCCTCCGCCTCGGACATGCGGGCCGGGATCAGCACGATGGTGCGGTCGCCCTCCCGGTAGGCGGAGACCGTACGGCGCCTGCGGGCGCTCCTGCGTACCTCGACCGCGTCCGCCGAGGGGACCCGGGAGGCCACGCCCGGGACACCGCTCTGCTGCGTCACGGCTTGGGAGGAGGCGTCGTAGGGCACCCCTCGACGTTACCGCCTGCGACAGGAGACGTCCCCGGTGCGCACCGGATCCGATCCGATATCCACACCGCCGGAGCCGTCCGTTCCGCAGTTGGTACGACGAATACCAAGTGCCTGTGGACAACTCCCGGCACCGGTGGGGCGGATGGGGGCATGCTGTCGACCGACGGCCCGCTCCGTGCCGTTCCAGTTGATTTCGTCACATCCGGTGCCACATGCCCCGGTTGGACCGGAAAGGGTTGGTCGTCGTGCATCCCAGGGTGAAGACCGCGCTCCGCCGCGGCTGGCGTGATCTGAACACGGTGCAGTTCGGGATGACCCCGGCGCACGCCATGACGCTCGCGCCGGTCGACACGGCGACAGGCACCTTCCTCGACCTCCTCAACGGCACCCGGGGCATGGAGCTGCTGCGTGAGGAGGCGGTGCGGATGGGGCTGCCGGAGGATCACGCGGACGGACTGGTCGGACGTCTCTCCGAGGCCGGTCTGCTGGACGACGCCACCGGCGGCGGACCGGAGGGAGAGGCGCTGCGCGAGCGACCCCACACCCTGGACCGGCTCCGGCCCGACCTCGCCACGCTCTCCCTGACGGCCCCGGCTCCCGGTGACGCGATCCGGCGGCTGGCGGCCCGCCGCAGGCTGCGGGTGCAGGTGCGCGGCGCGGGCCGGGTCGGCGCCGCGCTGGCCGCGCTGCTCTCGGCCGCGGGGGTGGGAGAGGTGGACGTGCGGGACGGCGGCTGTGTCCAGCCGTGGGACGTCGCCCCGGGCGGGCTGCCGCCGGCCTCGATCGGCGAACGCCGCTCCGACGCCGCCCGGCGTCTGGTCCGTGACGCCGCGCCGGAACGCCCGCCGCGCCGGGGCTCCCCCTGCCCGTTCCGCGACGACGCGGGCTTCGCCCTGGTGCTGCTCGCCCCGCGCGACGACCTGGCCGTCCACTCCCCCGATCCCCGGGACGCGGAACCCCTGCTGGCGGCGGGCATCCCCCACCTGTACGCGGGGGTGGTGGAGGGGACGGGCGTGGTCGGTCCGCTGGTCCTGCCCGGCGAGACGTCCTGTGCCGAGTGCCTGCACCGATGGCGGGTGGAACGCGATCCGACCTGGCCCCGGCTGCTCGCGCAGTGGCGTTCCCGGCGGACGCGGGCGGTGGCCGCCTGCGACGTGACGCTGGCCGCCGCGGTCGCCGGCACGGCGGCGGGACACGCGCTCGCCTTCCTCGACGGGCTGTCCGCGGCCGGGTCCCCGCACTCAGCGGGGGTGCGCTGGGAGACGGCGCTGCCCGCGCTGCGATGGCGTTCCCGGGACATCGTCCCGCACCCGCGCTGCCCTTGCGGTGCGGCGGAGCGGCCGGGGCCGGAACTGACCGGGGCACCGGGGCAGTCACAGGACACAATGGCGGAGCACGGGCCGTCGTCGGAGTCATGCCATGGGGCAAACGCGGCGCGGCGGCCCGGGACTTGGAGGACGCATGTCTGATCTTCCCCGGAAGGCGATCACCAGGACCGCCAAACTCGCCGCGCTGCCACTCGGTCTCGCCGGCCGGGCCACCTGGGGGCTGGGCAGGCGGATCGTCGGGGAGTCGGCGGACCTCGTGGGGCGTGAACTCCAGCAGCGCACGGCCGAGCAGCTCTTCAAGGTTCTCGGTGAACTCAAGGGCGGGGCCATGAAGTTCGGGCAGGCCATGTCCGTCTTCGAGTCGGCCCTTCCGGAGGAGTTGGCCGGCCCCTACCGTGCGGCACTCACCAAGCTCCAGGACGCCGCGCCGCCGATGCCCACCCGCGCCGTCCACGCGGTGCTGGGCGAGCGGCTGGGCGACGACTGGCGGGACCTCTTCCAGAAGTTCGACGACACCCCTTCGGCCGCCGCGTCCATAGGACAGGTGCACCACGCGGTGTGGCGGGACGGCCGCGAGGTCGCCGTGAAGGTGCAGTACCCGGGCGCCGGGGACGCACTGGTCTCCGACCTCACCCAACTGGCCCGCTTCGCGCGGTTGCTGGGGCCGCTGGTTCCGGGCATCGACGTCAAGCCGCTGGTCACCGAGCTGAAGGAGCGTGTCTGCGAGGAACTGGACTACGAGCTGGAGGCCGAGGCGCAGCAGGCGCACGCGGAGGAGTTCGCGGACGATCCGGACGTCCTGGTGCCCGCCGTGGTCCACCGGAGCGAACAGGTGCTGGTCACCGAGTGGATGGAGGGCACACCGCTGTCGGGGGTGATATCCGACGGCACACCGGAACAACGGGACCGCGCCGGGCAGTTGCTGGCCCGCTTCCTCTTCTCCGGCCCCGCCCGCACCGGACTGCTGCACGCCGATCCCCATCCGGGCAACTTCCGGCTGCTGACGGACGGTTCGGACGACCCGGAGGACTGGCGTCTGGGGGTGCTGGACTTCGGCACCGTGGACCGGCTGCCGGGTGGGCTGCCCTCGCCGATCGGCGAGGCGCTGCGGATGGCGCTGGACGGCGAGGCCGAGGCGGTCCACGCGCGGCTGCACGCCGAAGGGTTCGTCAAGGACACCGTGGAACTCGACCCGGAGGAGGTCCTGGAGTACCTGCTGCCGATCATCGAGCCGGCGCGGGTGGCGGAGTTCTCCTTCAGCCGGGGATGGCTGCGGGGCCAGGCGGCGCGTCTCGCCGATCCCCGCTCCCCGGCCCACCAGTTGGGCAAGCGGCTCAATCTGCCGCCGTCGTACCTGCTGATACACCGGGTGACGCTGAGCACGATCGGTGTCCTGTGCCAGCTCGGTGCCACCGTGCGGCTCCGGCACGAACTGGAGTCCTGGCTCCCGGGTTTCGCCGCGGCCGAGTGACCGGGGCCGCCCAGCGGCGACGGCCCCGGCCCGCGGCCCGGCGGGACCCGGGCGGACCCCACCGGGCGGGCCCGGCCGAGCCGGCGATGCCTGAACCGGCCAGGGCGAGCTCGGCCGAGGTCGACCCCGGCCGAACGGGCCCGGGCCGAGGCGGACCCGGGCCGAGGCGGCGCCGCGGGGTGCACCCGGTCGAGGCGGCGCCGCGGAGGCACACCCGGCCGAAGTGCCCCGGGCGCACACCCGGCCGAGGTGCCCCGGGGCGCGGACCCGGCCGACGAAGGCACGCACGAGGCAGGCCCGCCCGGTGGCGGGGCGGGACCGGCGCCCCGGGGTGGAACGCGCGACGGGACCGCCCCCGGGTGGGGGCGGCCCCGTGGGCCGGTGACGGTGTTACCGCGTCCCGGCCTTACTGCATCACGGCGAGGGCGAGAGCGCGCCGGGCGCGCATCGACGCGCGCTCGGCCCGCCGCTGCATCCGCCGGGCGGCGACCACGCGGAGCGCGGGCCGGGCGAGCTCGGCCTCACGCAACCGCTCGTGCATATGCGCACGGGCCATGGCTTCTGGGATGAGTTGCATTTCTCGGGTCCTGTTCTGGCGCACCTCGGGCGCACCGGTGAGGGGGAAGTCTCGGGTGGCGGGCAGGGAACCTGCGGGCTCGTGGGTGGACGGCTTCATCGGGGCCTGTTTCCGGGGATCGTGCGTGTGGGGAGCGTCGATGGTGCGGTGGCCGGTCATGCCGCGACCGGGTTCTTGCGCGGGCGGCCACGCGGCCGCTTGCGGGCGACCACGACGCCCTGGACGAACAGCTCGCCGCCCCAGACGCCCCAGGGCTCCCGGCGCTCCTTGGCACCGGCGAGGCAGGCGTCCACCAGCGGGCAGGTACGGCACAGCGACTTGGCGTACTCCACGTCGGCCGGGGACTCGGCGAAGAAGACCTCCGGGTCGTTGGAGCGGCACGGGACCGGGGTGCCGAGGCCCTCGATGGCGTCGTCGAGAGCGGTCAGGGTGATGAGCGGAGTCAAGGAAAGGTCCTCCGTGAGGCCGGGCGGGGGGATGGTGTCGGAAGTCGGTACGGACGGGGCGTGCGCTTCGAGTTGCACGGGGTGTCTTCCTCGTCTGGTGTCGTCCGGCCGGTCGGCCGGGTGGTGGGTACCGGTTGTTCTCTTGTCCCGAGGTCCTTCGGTCCGTCTCCCGTGTCCGGGGAAAACAGAAGGGCCGCGGATCCCGGATGGGGTTCCGCGGCCCTGAAGGCACCGGCCTGAGTACGTCAGGCTGGATCGCTCCAGGGTTCCGGCCCGCGGAGGGCCCACATCATCTGGGGGTGGGTCGTCGTCTGCTTGAGGGCTCCGGCACCGGCTGCCGCGTAGCCGAAGGCGTACGCCTGGGCCACTCCTGCTTCCAGTGCCTTGGTCGGTCGCTCGTCGCGGACGCGGACGGGAATGCCCGCGAAGGACGACTCGGACCGGCTGCCGGACACCTGGTTGCCGGACACCTGGGTGCCGAACAGCTCGGAGGCCGAAATCTTCGAGCCGGAAAGCTCGGAGGCGGACACACCGGTGCCACGGTCGAAGGCGAGAGTGCACAGCGAGGCGACGTGGTGATCGTTCTCCAGAACGGCGGTGCCCAGGGCACGCATGGTGCTGATGCCGGTGGTGTTGGTCTTGCTGAACACTTCGATCGCCTCCTCTCGGCGTCTTCGGGACCGTGAACGGTCCGGCGGATACAGACGTCAGTACAGCACGGAGCGGAAGCCTTTCGACAGGCTCCGTGTTCCGTGCTCTAGAACCTATGGGGCACTACGGGGAGCGCGCAAACTATTTTTGCGACGACTTCGCAACGGTGTGTCGCGGACCCGTTCAGTCCTCCTCCGCGCGGTCCTGACCGGCGCAGATGGCCAGGACGTCGGCGCCGTAACGATCCAGCTTGCGCATGCCGACACCGGGGATCCGGGCCAGTTCCACCGGGTCCTCCGGCACGGTCTCCGCGATGGCGATCAGCGTCTTGTCGGTGAAGACGCAGAAGGCCGGCTGCCCGCTGCGCCGTGCCTGGACCTCGCGCCAGGACCGCAGCCGTTCGTAGACGCCCTCGTCCATCTCGGACGGGCAGTCCTCGCAGCGCATCAGCTTCATCTCACCGGCGTCGGTGAGGGTGCGGCCGCAGACCTTGCAGCGGGCGACGGTGCGACGGGTCGGCCGGGGCGCCGCCCGCTCGGCCCGCGCAGCGGCTGCCCGGGTACCGTCCGCGCCGCCGGTCCCCGCGGCGCCGTACTCGATGCCGCCGGAGGCCCCGGGACCGCTCCGCGCCGCCACGGCCGAGCCGCTGCCGGGGCGCAGCCCGTCGAGGAACCTGCTGGGCCTGCGGTGGGGCCGGCCTCCCGGGGTCCGGGAAAGGGCCCAGGAAAGGTGGAGCCGTTCTCGTGCGCGGGTCACGCCCACGTAGAGGAGGCGCCGCTCCTCCTCGATCTGCTCGTCCGTCCGGGCGTAGGTGATCGGCATCATGCCCTCGGCGACGCCGACCAGGAAGACGGCATCCCACTCCAGGCCCTTGGCCGAGTGCAGGGAGGCCAGGGTGACGCCCTGGACGGTGGGGGCGTGCTGGGCGGCGGCCCTCTCGTCGAGTTCGGCGACCAGTTCGGCGAGGGTGACCTGCGGCCGGGCACGGGCGAAGCCCTCGGCGAGGTGGACCAGGGCGGCCAGCGACTCCCACTTCTCGCGGGCGGCGCCCGAACCGGCCGGTGGCGCCGGGCTCCATCCCTGACCGGAGAGCACCGCCCGGACCTGACCGGGCAGGTCCTCGGCGTCGCCGAGCAGGGCGTCGTTCCCGCCGAAGCGGGCGGCGGCGCGGAGCTGGTGGACGGCCCGGCGGACCTCCTGCCGTTCGAAGAACCGCTCGGCGCCCCGCAGCTGGTAGGGCACGCCGGCGTCGGCGAGCGCCTGTTCGTAGGTCTCGGACTGGGCGTTGGTCCGGAACAGCACGGCGATCTCGCTCGCCGGAACGCCCGAGTCGATCAGCTCGCGGATGTGGCGGGCGGCGCCCTCGGCCTCGGAGGGCTCGTCGGGATATTCGGCCCAGCGGGGCTCGGGCCCGGACGGACGCTGCGACACCAGCTCCAGCCGGTGGTCGGCGGCCCGGCCGGTGGCCTGGGTCAGCAGGCCGTTCGCGAGCCGCACGACCTGGGGCGTGGACCGGTAGTCGCGGACCAGCTTGACGACGGTGGCACCGGGGTGCCGGACGCGGAAGTCCAGCAGGTGGTCGGGGGTGGCACCGGTGAACGAGTAGATGGTCTGGCTGGCGTCGCCGACCACGCAGATGCTCTCCCGGTCGCCCAGCCAGAGCTCCAGCAGCCGCTGCTGGAGCGGGGAGACGTCCTGGTACTCGTCGACCACGAAGTGCTGGTACTGGGCGCGGACCTCGCGGGCGATGTCCGGCCGGTCCTGGAGGATGCCGACGGTCAGCAGCAGGACGTCCTCGAAGTCGATGAGGCCGCGGTCGCGCTTGAGCTCCTCGTACATGTCGTAGACCCGGGCGACCTCCGCCGGGTCGCGGGGGGCCTCCCGCCCCGCCTTCTCGGTCGCGGGCGCGTAGTCGGCGGGCACGGTCTGGGTGACCTTGGCCCATTCGATCTCCGCGGTGACGTCCCTGAGCTCGCCGCGGTCCAGGCGGATGCCGCAGGAGGCGGCCGCCTCGGCGACCACCTGCACCTTGCGGTCGACGATCCGGGGCAGCGCTCCGCCCACCGCCTTGGGCCAGAAGTACTGGAGCTGGCGCAGCGCCGCCGCGTGGAAGGTGCGGGCCTGGACGCCCGTCGCGCCGAGCTGGCGGAGCCGGCCGCGCATCTCGCCGGCCGCGCGGTTGGTGAAGGTGACGGCGAGCACGGTGGTGGGCTGGAGGATGCCCGCGCGCACGCCGTAGGCGATGCGGTGGGTGATGGCCCGGGTCTTGCCGGTGCCCGCGCCGGCCAGCACGCACACCGGTCCGTGCAGTGCGGTGGCCACCGCGCGCTGCTCGGGGTCGAGCCCTTCCAGCACCGCGTCGGCCGATTCCGGGACGGCTGGGAAGAGGGAGGAGTGCGTTGCTGGTGTCACCCCGCCATGCTGCCAGGTCGGCCGGGGCGGAGGAGGCGGCCGTCCACAGGGCACAGGCATTCTTCGTATGAATTGCGGCGCAGCTCACTCAACCCGACGGTGGGGAATGCCGGCCGGACACCGGACGTTCACCGTGTGCGACGAACTGTCGTGCGACTGCATTGCCCCCATCTCCCCGAGGAGCGCGAAGCCCATGCCCGGCACTGTGACGATGTACAGCACCACCTGGTGCGGCTACTGCCACCGGCTGAAGAGCCAGCTGAGCCGTGAGGGCATCGCCTACGAGGAGATCAACATCGAGCAGGACCCGGAGTCGGCCCTGTTCGTGGAGCAGGTCAACGGTGGCAACCAGGTCGTGCCGACGGTCCGCGTGGTGCCCACGGCGGGCGGCGAGGCCGTCGTGATGACCAACCCGAGCCTGGCGCAGGTCAAGCAGGCGCTGGGCGCCTGACGTCCCCTCCCCCGACGCACGGGACCCCCGCCGCGGCCGTTCTCCGGCCCGGCGGGGGTCCCGTGCGTCGGGGGCGGGGCCCGCCGGCCGTGGACCGTCCCCGTCGCGCCTTGACCTTGCCGCAGCGTCAGGGTTTCTACTGGCCCCATGCGAACGGGAGAGATGGCCGCGCTGGTCGGGGTGACCCCGCGGGCGGTGCGGCACTACCACCACGTCGGGGTGCTGCCCGAGCCGGAGCGCGACCCCAACGGTTATCGGCGGTACACGCTGCGCCACGCCGTGCTGCTGGCGCGGATCCGGCGCCTCACCGAGCTGGGCCTCGGGCTGGACGAGGTGCGTGACGTCCTCGCCGACGACGCGGGGCGGGAGCTGGCCGAGGTGCTGGAGGAGCTCGACGACGACCTGGCGCGGCAGGAGCGGCTGATCCGGGAACGCCGTGAGCGGCTCTCGCTGGTGCTGGAGGACGCCCGGGCCGGGCGGCTGACCTCCGAGGGCCCCCTCTCCCCTCAGCTGGCCGGACTGCTCGCCTCGCTGGGCGCGACGGCGGACTCGCCGATGGCCGCGCTGGACCGGGAGGTCCTGACCCTGCTGGACGCCGTCATGCCTCCCGAGGAGCGGGAGCGGCTGATGGGCACGATCGGCGCGATGGCCGCGCGGCCGGACACGGTCGAGCGGGCGCACGGCCTGTACCGGCTGCTGGACGAGCTGGCCGACGCCCCGTCGGACGACCCCCGGGTCGCGTGGGCGGGCGAACTCATGGCCGAGCTGATTCCGGCGGAGCTGCTCGCCGGCTGGGACGACTCGGGGCCGGACGCCGCGGCCGCCGAGGTGTTCTTCTCCGGACTGTCCCCCGCCCAGCGAGCTGCGGTGCGGCACGGGCTGCGGCTGGCCGGGGAGCGGGCGGAGGAGGCACGTGCGCACGGCCCGGAAGGCGCCGGCGCGGCAGGTGCCGGCACGGAAGCTCCCGGTCCGGGGGATGCCCGCTCGGAGAGCGCGCGATGAGCCGGCAGCTGGTACCGGAGCCGGTGCTGCGTCTCGTCGGGCACGAGCTGCGGCTGTGGCAGAGCATGGCCCTGTGGGCGCTGCGGAGGCGGCACGGGGTCCGGGAGGGCGACCTCGCGTTCGGTCACGCGCGGGGGGACGCCGCCATGATGTACGGGCTGCTCTTCGTATGCGTGGTCGAGACGGTGGGCCTGTCGGTGCTGCTGGCCGACTGGCCCGTCGCGCACGCGGTGGTGCTGGTGCTCGACGTCCAGACGGTGCTGTTCCTGCTGGGGCTGCGGGCGGCGGCCGTCGTCCGCCCGCACGTGCTGGGGGGCGGGGTGCTGCGGGTGCGGAGCGGGGCGCACGTGGACGTCGCGATACCGCTGGAGCGGATCGCCGCGGTGCGGCGGCAGTCGTTGTACTCGCACGGCGAGGCCGAGGGGGAGCTGAATCTGCCGGTGGGGTCGCAGACGTCCCTCACGGTGGAGCTGACGGAGCCGGTGAACGCGCCGCGGCTGCTGGGGGCGGAGCGGGCGGTTCACGTGATCCGGTTCCACGCCGACGACGCCGACGCGCTGCACACCGCCCTCGTGGAGGCTCTCCGCCCCCTCCCGGACCCCGCCTGACGGACCCCGCCTGACGGCCCCCGGTCGACGGGCCGCGCACCCGGCGGCACCTCACGCCCGGCGGACACCGCGCGCCGTCACGACGCGAGGGCCCGCGAAGGACCCGGGCGGCCCCGCCCTGCGGAACGGGCGGCCGCCCGGCGCCCGCAGCGGGAGGCCTGTCCGGCGCCCGCCCGACGGGCACCGCCGGCCACCCGCGCCCAGGAGGCGGCCGGACGGCTGGTCAGGCCCCCCGGGTGGGGAGCGGCCGGCCGTACCAGGTTTCGATGAGGCGCGCGGCGATGGAGATGCCGAAGGGGGGCAGCACCTCGCCGGAGGCGAACGCGGCGGTGAGCTCGTCCCGCGAGAACCACCGGGCCTCGCTTATCTCCTCGCCGTCGACCTGCGTGTGCGTGGTGGTCGCGTGCGCCATGAACCCGAGCATCAGGCTGGAGGGGAACGGCCACGGCTGGCTGGCCACGTAGGAGACGTCACCCACGACGACCCCGGCCTCCTCGAAGACCTCGCGCCGCACCGCCGCCTCGATGGACTCGCCCGGCTCCACGAACCCGGCCAGCGTGGAGAACCGGCCCTCGGGCCAGTGCACCTGCCGCCCGAGCAGGATGCGGTCGTCGTCGTCGGTGACCGCCATGATCACCGCGGGGTCGGTGCGCGGGTAGTGCTCCGCCCCGCACTTGGGGCAGCGCCGCACGTGTCCGGCCGCCGCGATCACCGTCTTGCCGCCGCAGCGGGAGCAGAACCGGTGCAGCCGCTGCCAGTTCTCCAGCGCGACCGCGTGCACCATCAGCCCGGCGTCCCGGTCGGACAGCAGCAGCCCCGCCTCCCGCAGCCCTGCCGGGCGCGCCGACTGGTCCATGCGGCCCGGCAGCGCGTCCCGCTGGAGGGCGAAGTACCGCACACCGTCGTCGTCGGTGCCGAGGAAGTAGCGGTGCGCCTCGGTGAGCGGCGCCTCGAACGACGGGGTGGTCACCAGCTCGGTGCGCCCGTCCGGCGTCTCGTCGATGAGCACCTGGCCGCCCGAGACCACGAAGCAGCGGGTGGTCGGGTGGCTCCAGGCGGCGGCCAGCCACGCCTCGTCCAGCCGGTGATGGGCGGCGCGGTCGATGCCGGAGGGCGCGGTCAGCGCGACGGGCCGGCCGGCGAGGCCCCCGCCGGGTCCGGCGGGGCCGGCCCCGCCGTCCGGTGCGGGGTCGGTCGTTTCGCGTTCGGTGGTCGAAGCGGTCACGGCGGGTTCGGGCTCCCCCTGTGAGTCGGCCGGCCCGCCTGCGGCGGCGGCGTTGGCGTCGGTGGTGTCAGCGGGCATCGCGCAGGCCTTCGGCAAGGTCGCCCCAGAGGTACGCGGCGGTCTCGACGCCCTTGACGAGGAGGTCCAGCTCGACCTTCTCGTTGGGCGCGTGCCATCCGTCGGAGGGCACCGAGATGCCGAGGAACAGCACCGGCGCGCCCAGCACCTCCTGGAGGTCGACGGCGGGGCCGGAGCCGCCCTCACGGGTGAAGCGGACCGGCTGCCGGAAGGCGCGCCCCATGGCGCGGGCCAGCGACTGCAGGGCGGGGTGGTCCAGCGGGGTGAGACAGGGCCGGGTGGAGCCGCCGAAGTGGATCTCGTGGCGGATGCCGGCGGGGACGCGCTCCGCGACCCAGGCGCGCACCAGCCGCTCGATCCGCGCGGGGTCCTGACCGGCGACCAGCCGGAAGGTCAGCTTGACCATGGCCGAGGACGGGATGATCGTCTTGCCGCCCGTGCCCTGGTAGCCGCCGCCGATGCCGTTGACCTCGGCGGTGGGGCGGGCCCAGATGCGCTCCAGCGTGCTGTAGCCGGCCTCGCCGGAGGCGGCGTACGACTTGGCGGTGCGCAGCCACCGCTCCTCGTCGAACGGCAGCTCGGCGAAGAGGGCCCGCTCCCGTTCGGTCAGTTCGACGACGCCGTCGTAGAAACCGGGGACGGCGACCCGGCCGTCCGCGTCGTGCAGCGCGGCGACCAGGCGGGCGACGGCGGTGGCCGGGTTGGGCACGGCGCCGCCGAAGGAACCGGAGTGGATGTCCTGGTCCGGTCCGGACAGGCGGACCTCGAACTCGGCGAGGCCGCGCATGCCGGTGCAGACCGTGGGGGTGTCCTCGGACCACATGCCGGTGTCGGAGACGATCACCGCGTCGGCGGCGAGCCGCTCGGCGCGCTCCTCGACCAGGGCCCGGAAGTGCGGCGAGCCGGACTCCTCCTCGCCCTCCACCAGCAGCTTCAGGTGGACGGCGGGCGAGGTGCGGCCGGTGGCGGCGAGATGCGCCCGGACGCCCAGGGTGTGGAAGAACACCTGGCCCTTGTCGTCGGCTGCGCCGCGCGCGTACAGGCGGCCGTCCTTGACGACTGGCTCGAACGGGTCGGTGTCCCAGCCGTCCTCACGGGCGGCGGGCTGCACGTCGTGGTGGCCGTACACCAGGACGACCGGCGCGTCCGGCTCCTCGGCGGGCCACTCGGCGAAGACGGCCGGAGCTCCCGGAGTGTCCCAGACCTCGACCACCGGGAAACCGGTCGTCTTCAGGGCGCCGGCCAGCCAATCGGCGCTGCGCCGCACGTCCTCGGCGTGCTCGGGCTGCGCCGAGACCGACGGTATGCGGAGCCACTGGGCCAGCTCCTCGAGGAACGAGGCGCGGTGCTGCTGGATGTACGTCTGGACGGCGCTGTCCAAGGTCTCGCTCATGCTCCGACCCTATCCGCCCGCACGCGGGTGCCGGTGGGGTGACGGGGAGCCCGCCTCCGTGGAACCGGACACCCCCGGCGGGCCGGAGGATCCCTCCTCGTCCCCTTCGTCCGCGAATTCCCCTGACAGGAGCCGCTCCAGCTCGGCACGGCCGGGCAGCGGGTCCGGCCGGACGACCTCTCCGGTGCGCACGTACAGGAAGGAGGCTGTGACGGATTCCACGGGCACTCCCCGCTGTTCCGCCCACGCCAGCCGGTAGACGGCGAGCTGGAGGGGGTCGGCGGTGGGGGCCCGGTGGGTCTTCCAGTCGACGATCTCGTACCGGGCCTCCTCGCCGCCGGTCTCCCGGTAGACGGCGTCGATCCGGCCGCGCACCACCCGGCCGGCCAGGGCCAGCTGGAACGGCGCCTCCACGCGGTACGGGGTGCGGCGTGCGTAGTCGGTGCGCTCGAACGCCTCCTTGAGGGCCTCCAGATCGCGTTCGTCCTCGATCTCCGCGTCCGTGCCGGGCAGCTCGTCGGGCTCCAGCATGGGCAGCCGCAGCGCCTCGAAACGGGACTCCACCCAGGCGTGGAAGCGCGTGCCGCGGCGGGCGGCGGGCGCCGGCGGGCGCGGCATGGGGCGCGCCAGCTCACGGGCGAAGGCGTCGGGGTCCTCGTTGAGGCGCATCAGCTCGGAAGCGGTGAGCGAGGCGGGCAGCCGGACCTCGGTGACCGCATGCCGGGCGCGCAGCAGCTCGTCGGCGAGCGCGTCCAGGTCCCGGTCCCAGGACGCGACGGCGCGCGCCTCCTCGGGCGTGAGGCGGGCGGTGCGCGGCGCGTCCTGCTGCGGGACCGGTGCGTGCGGCGGCGCGCCGGCGGGCTCCTGCCCGGACCACGGCTCGTCCCCGGGCCACGGCTCGGGCTCCGGACCGCGCTCGGGCTCGGGCTCGGGACCGTGCTCGGGCTCGGGCTCGGTCCCGGGCTCGGGCTCGGGCTCCTGCTCGGCGGCGGGGGCGGGCGCCTGGTGCGGGACGGCGGCGGGGCGCTCCGGGCGCCGCGTGGACAGCGAGTCCCAGTCGAGGGGCTCGCCGAAGTCCGCGGACTCCTCCGGCGGGACGTCGTCCGGATCGTCCGGCGGCGGGGGCCAGTCGGGGTCGTACGGCTCGGGGCCCGGGTCCGGGACGGGGCCGGGCCCCGCGGCGTCGGCGGGAGGGTGGTCGTCCTCCTGTGCGGCGGCGCGCCCGAGGTACTCCAGCACCGTCCGTTCGGCCTCGCGCCGGCGGCGCAGCGCCTCGCGGTCCAGCGGCAGCGGCCACGCCTGCTCCACGGCGTCCTCGGCGAGCGCCGGGTTCTCCTCCCCCGGCTCCGGCTCGTCCGCCCAGACCTCGGTCTCGCCGTACCCGGCGGCACAGTGGTCGTGCAGCGCCCGGAGGAACGCGGACGGGCCCCGCCGGGTCTTCTGGCTGGGCCCCCACCAGTGGCCCGAGCCCAGCAGCAGCGAGCGCGGCCGGGTGAAGGTGACGTAGCCGAGGCGGAGTTCCTCGGTGGCGTGGTGGTCCTTCATGTCGGCGTGGAAGGCCTTGAGCCCCGCCGCGTCCCACTCCCCGACGTCCGGCAGCGTTCCGGCGTCGCCGCGCAGCGCGTGCGGGAGCACCTTGCCGTGGGCGGTCCACCGCTCCTGCCCCTTGCCGTCCGGGAAGGTGCCGGTGACCAGCCCGGGCACCACCACGACGTCCCACTCCAGCCCCTTGGACTTGTGCGCGGTGAGCACCTTGACGGTGTTCTCGCCGCCGGGCAGCGCGTTGTCCAGGCCCTTCTCGTACTGCTGGGCGGTGCGCAGGAAGCCGAGGAAGGCGAGCAGGGTGGCGCGGCCCTCCTCGGCGGTGGCCGTGGCGGCGAACGAGGCGGCGACGTCGAGGAAGTTGTGCAGCGTCTCACGGCGGCGGGCGGCCAGGGCTTGCGGCGAGGCGGAGAGCTCGACCTCCAGGCCGGTCACCGCGAGGACCCGGTGCAGCACGTCCATCAGCGGGTCGGCGAGGGAACGCCGCAGGTCGCGCAGTTCCGCGGCGAGCCGGGCGAAACGGACCCGGGCCTGGGCGGAGAACGGCAGCCCGTCGTCGGAGCCGTCGAGGGAGGACTCCAGGAAGGTGTCGAGGGCGTCGGCGAGCGAGATCACCTCGGCCGGGTCGGTGCCCTCGACGGCGGCGGCCAGCCGGCGCTCCGGGTCGTCCTCGCCCCGGTCGCGGGCGACCAGCAGCCGGGCGCGGCGGCCGAGCAGGGCGAGGTCGCGCGGGCCGATCCGCCAGCGCGGGCCGGTGAGCAGCCGCACCAGGGAGGCGTTGGCGCCGGGATCCTGGAGCACCTCGCAGGTGGCGACCAGGTCGGCGACCTCCGGCAGGCTGAGCAGCCCGGACAGGCCGACCACCTCCACCGGCACGTCCCGGGCGACCAGCGCGGCGTGGATCTCCGGGAAGTCGGCGGACTTGCGGCAGAGCACGGCGATCTCGCCGGGTGCCGTCCCGGTGCGGACCAGGTGGGCGATCGAGTCGGCGGCCCACGCCATCTCCTCGGCGTGGGTGGGCAGCAGGGCGCAGCGGACCACGCCGTCGCGTTCGGCGCCGGGGGCGGGGCGCAAAGCCTCGACGCCTTCGTGCATCCCGCGCAGCGGGGCGGCGAGGCCGTTGGCCAGGTCGAGGAGGCGGCCGCCGCTGCGGCGGTTCTCGCTGAGGGCGAGCCGGTCGGCCTGGCGGCCGTCGGCGTGCGGGAAGTGCTCGGGGAAGTCGTCGAGGTTGGCGACGGAGGCGCCGCGCCAGCCGTAGATGGCCTGGCAGGGGTCGCCGACCGCGGTGACCGGGTGGCCGGTGCCGTTGCCGAAGAGGTGGGAGAGCAGGATGCGCTGGGCGACCGATGTGTCCTGGTACTCGTCGAGCAGCACGACCCGGTACTGGTCGCGCAGGATCGCGCCGACCTCGGGGCGGGTGCGGGCCAGCCGGGCGGACAGGGCGATCTGGTCGCCGAAGTCGAGCAGATCGCGCTCGCTCTTGACGGCGCGGTAGCGGGTGACCAGCTCGGTCAGTTCACGGCGGGCGGAGGCGGCCTCGGGGACCTTGCGCAGGTCCGCGTTGGAGAGCTTGGCGCGGCCGAGGGCGTCGAGCAGTCCGGCGTCGAAGTCCCGCAGGCGCCCGGGCTCCACCAGGTGCTCGGCGAGTTCGCCGTCGAGGGCGAGGAGGTCGCTGACCAGGGTGGAGAAGGTGCCGGTGAGCGAGGGGTAGGGGCCCGGGGCCTCGCGCAGCACGCGGGCCGCGAGCTGGAACCGGGCGGCTCCGGTGAGCAGGCGGGCGGTGGGTTCGAGGCCGATGCGCAGGCCGTGGTCGGTGAGCAGGCGGCCGGCGAACGAGTGGTACGTGGAGATCAGCGGCTCGCCGGGCACGCTGTCGGGGTCCGCCGCGCCGGAACCGGTGGGGTCCATGGCGTCCGGGTCGGTGACACCCGCCTTGACCAGGGCCTTGCGGACCCGTTCGGACAGCTCGGCGGCGGCCTTGTTGGTGAAGGTGAGCCCGAGCACCTGCTCGGGGGCGACCTGCCCGGTGCCGGCCAGCCAGACCACGCGGGCGGCCATCACGGTCGTCTTGCCGGAGCCGGCGCCCGCGACGATCACCTGCGGCGCGGGCGGGGCCGTGATGCAGGCGATCTGCTCGGGGGTGAACGGAATCCCGAGCAGGGACTTCAGCTGCTCGGGATCGGTGAGACGGGCGCGGGACACGTCTCGAGGCTAACGGCGCGCGCGGACATCTCCGACCGCCCGGCGCGGATCGCCGCAGGTCGACGCCGCGCGAGGTGCGGGAGTTCACAACCTCGGGCACGCCCCGGCACGCCCCGCCACACTTCGGCACGCCCCGCCACGCGGCACCACGGCACGCCACGCCCCAGCGCCCCGGCACGCCAGGCCCCGGCACTCCCTCCGTGGGCACGCCCAGCCAGGGCGTGCCCTGCCCAGGTGCTCGGCCGCGTGGGCATTCCCCGCCCGGGCGCACCGCCGCGTGGGCGCACCGCCGCGCGACGTCACCCCACCGCGGGGGCGTCGTCCCGGAGCCTCACTCGACCGTGTGACGTCCCTCCGGCCGGGCCGAGCAGCTGGAGCGGAACGCGCAGTGGTCGCACTGCCGCCCGGTGGACGGGGTGAACCGCTCGTCCAGCACCTTGCCCGCGGCCGTGGCGAGCAGGTCCCCGACCCACTCGCCGCCGTCCGGCGACTGCGCCTGCACCTTGGGCAGGGCGTCCCCGCCGTCCCGCTTGGCGGCGGCCTGCCGCAGGTGGACCAGTTCCGCTCCCCCGGGCTCGGGCCGCTCGCCGTCGAAGAGGTCGTCCACCGCGCCCTCGCGGAGGGCCAGCTGGTACACGGCGAGCTGCGGATGACGCGCCACCTCGGCGCCGCTCGGCGCGTTCTTGCCGGTCTTGAAGTCCACCACGTAGGCCCGCCCGCGGGCGTCCCGCTCCACCCGGTCCATGGACCCGCGGACGCGGACCTGGTACTCCCCCGCCTCGATGGTGACGTCGAAGTCGTGCTCGGCGGCGACGGGTGTGCGGCCGGCCGTCTCACGGCCGATGACGTGCCAGTTCAGGAAACGCTCCAGCACCGCCCGGGCGTTCTCCCGCTCCTGCGCGGACTTCCACGGGGCGTCGAAGGCGAGCGCGTTCCACACCGAGTCCAGCCGCTCCATCAGCACGTCCAGGTCGGCGGGGGTCCGCCCGGAGGCGACCTCGTCGGCCAGCACGTGCACCACGTTGCCGAAGCCCTGGGCGGCCGTGGCCGGGGTGTCGGCCTTCACCTCGCGGCCGAGGAACCACTGCAACGCGCAGGTGTTCGCCAGCTGGTCCAGGGCGCTGCCGGACAGGGCGACCGGGCGGTCCCGCTCCCGCAGCGGCACCTTGCTCTCGGTGCGCTCGAGCATGCCCCACCACCGGTAGGGGTGCGCGGCGGGCACCAGCGGGCGGCCCTCCTCGTCGGTGAGGGCCGCCAGCCGGGCCAGCCGGCGGGCTGCCGCGTCCCGCAGCCCCTCGGATGCCTCGGGGTCGACGGTGGTGGCCCGCAGCTCGGCCACGAGGGCGGCCACCGACAGCGGACGGCGGGGACGGCCGGTCACGTCCCGAGGGTCGACCCCCAGCTCGGTCAGGAACCGGGAGGGCTGGTCACCGTCCTCGGCGGGGGCCTTCACCGCGGTGACGACCAGCCGCTCACGGGCGCGCGTGGCGGCCACGTAGAACAGCCGGCGTTCCTCGGCGAGCAGCGCTCCCGGGGAGAGCGGCTCGGCGAGGCCGTCCCGCCCGATGCGGTCGGCCTCCAGCAGCGAGCCGCGGCGGCGCAGGTCGGGCCAGAGCCCCTCCTGGACGCCGGCGACCACCACCAGCCGCCATTCCAGGCCCTTGGAGCGGTGCGCGGTCATCAGCTTGACCGCCTCGGGCCGGACGGCTCGGCGGGTCAGCGTGTCGGCGGCGATGTCCTGGGCGTCCGTCTCCTCCAGGAAGTTGAGGGCGCCACGGCCGCCGATGCGTTCCTCGGCGCGGGCCGCGGTGGCGAACAGCGCGCAGACGGCGTCCAGGTCACGGTCCGCGTTGCGCCCGGCCGCGCCGCCGCGGCGGGCGGCCCGTTCCAGACGGGACGGCCAGGTGGTGCCGTTCCACAGCTCCCACAGGGCCTCCTCGGCCGTGCCGCCTTCGGCGAGCAGCCGCCGGGCGCCGCGGAGCAGTTCGCCGAGTTGCTGGGCGCCGCGGGCGTACGCGGGGTCGTGCACGGCCAGCCGCTCCGGCTCGGCCAGGGCCCGGGCGATCAGGTCGTCGGACGGCGGGGGCAGCGGGTTGCCCGCCGCGCGCTCCTCGTCCCGCAGGGCGCGGCCCAGGCGGCGCAGGTCGGCGGTGTCCATGTTGGCCAGCGGCGACGCCAGCAGCGTCAGCGCCGTCTCGGTGTCCAGCCACGCCGGGACGATCCCGGCCGCCCCCGCCGCGCCGTCACCGCTCCGGTCCCCCGGACCGGCCACCAGCTCCCCGTCCACCGCGCGGCCGGGATCGTCCGCGTCCGCGTTCGCGTCCGCGACCACCACACCGTCACGGTCCACCGCGTCCGCGACCACCACACCGTCACGGTCCATCGGGTCCGGGTCCGGGTCCACCGGGTCCGCGTCCACCACGCCCGCACCGGGCTCGGCGCCCGCCGCACCGGCGCCGCTCCCGGCCACTGCCGTGCCACCCTCCGTGAGGTGGCTCTCGTCCCCCGCGGCCGCCGCCCCGGGCTCAGGCGCGGGGCGGTCCTCCGCGGGGGAGGCCCCGGGTACGGAGGTCCCGGCCGCGCCCGACTCCGCGCGGGCCACCGCGCGCAGGGCCGTCAGCAGCGGGGCCACCGCCGGCTCGTGCCTCAGCGGCACGTCGTCGCCGTCGATGTCCAGCGGCACGCCCGCGGCCGTGAGGGCGCGCCGCACCACCGGCAGGGACCGCGAGCCGGCCCTCACCAGCACCGCCATCTCCGACCACGGCACGCCGTCCTCCAGATGGGCGCGGCGCAGGATGTCGGCGACGTTGGCCAGCTCCGTACCGGCGGTGGGGTAGGTGTACACCTCCACCGAGCCGCCCTCACGGTCGGGGACCAGCTCGCGGTGGGCACGGACCTTCTCGGCGGGAAGCCTGGTCAGCGGCATCCGCCGGGTGAGCAGCCGGGTCGCGGCGAGCAGGCCGGCCCCGGCCCGCCGCGAGGTGCGCAGCACCTCGACCGGCGCCGGGCGGCCGTCGGCCCGGGGGAAGACGTGCGGGAAGTCGAGGATGCCGTTCACGTCGGCGCCGCGGAAGGCGTAGATCGACTGGTCGGGGTCGCCGAAAGCGACCAGGGTGCGGCCGTCCCCGGCCAGCGCCCGCAGCAGCCGGACCTGGGCGGGGTCGGTGTCCTGGTACTCGTCGACCAGGACGGCGTCGTACTCGGCGGCGAGGCGGGTGCCCACCTCCGGGCGGTTGGCCAGCAGCACCGCCCGGTGCACCAGCTCCGCGTAGTCGACGACACCCTGGAGGTCGAGAACGTCCAGGTACTCGGCGAGGAACGCCGCGGCGGCCCGCCAGTCGGGCCTGCCTATCCGGCGGGCGAAGGCGTCCAGCGCGGCCGGGTCCAGTCCGAGTTCACGGCTGCGCGCCAGCACGGCGCGCACCTCGTCGGCGAAACCGCGGGTGGTGAGGCAGGCCCGCAGGTCGTCGGGCCAGCGGACATGGGACAGTCCCAGCCGCTCCAGTTCCGGCTGGCCCGCCAGCAGCTCGCGCACGGTGACGTCCTGCTCGGGGCCGGAGAGCAGGCGCAGCGGCTCGGCGAAGAGCCCGCTCTCCTGATGGGCGCGGACCAGCGCGTAACAGAAGGAGTGGAAGGTGGTGGCCTGCGGCGCCCGGGCCGCGCCGACCCGCGCCGCCATCCGGTCCCGCAGCTCCATGGCGGCCTTGCGGCTGAAGGTGAGCACGAGTATCCGCGCCGGGTTCGCGCCGCGGGCGATGCGGGCGGCCACCGACTCCACCAGCGTGGTCGTCTTCCCCGTGCCGGGACCGGCCAGGACGAGCAGCGGCCCCGAGCGGTGCCCCACCACCGCCCGCTGCGCCGCGTCGAGCCGCGGCGGCTCCGGCACGGCGACCGGCGTGCGGACCAGCCGGTACCCGCCGTCGGCCGCCCGCCGCGCCTGACGGCGGGGCGGTGACGCGGTGGTGGAGGGAATGCTCATGGTTCGCCGGTCCTGGTGGTGCGGAGTCGATGGGGCCGAACCAGTGGTACGGAACCAGTGGTACGGAAGCGGTCGGGCTGAAGCGGTGGGGCGGAGTCGACCGGTGGGAGTCCGCGAGGCGGAGTCGACCGGTGCGGTGGATGCGCGCGGAAGGTCCTGGAGGGGCCGGCGCGCATGCGGTCGTCTGTCGAACGTACGGCATCGCGGGGGCGTGCCCGTGCGAGTCCGCCCATACCGGGATTCACCCGGACGGAGCAGCGGCGGGCCGGTCAGCCCTCCGGCAAATCCTCCGGCACGTACCCGGGAGGTCCGTCCGGCCCCGGCGCCCCGCGCCCACCGGACCCACCGGACCCACCGGACCCACTGTGACCTCCGGCACGTCCCGCGTCCGCTCCGGCCGGAGTGCCGTCCCACCGGGCCCGCCGCATGTCGAGCTTCGGCAGCGACCCCCGGGAGGCGCCGCCGGCATCCCGCAGCGGGGTGCCCTCGTCCCGGTAGTGGTCCAGCGCCCGCAGTTCGTGGCCGGGCAGCAGCACCCCGTCGGACCGGACGACCCGCCACCACGGCACGGCGCTCCCGTAGAGCGCCATCACGCGCCCCACCTGACGCGGACCGCCCTCACCGAGCCATTCGGCGACGTCCCCGTAGGTCATCACCCGGCCCGGAGGGATCCGTTCCGCGACGTCCAGCACCAGCTCCGCGTAGTCGGGGAGTGCGCCGCCGGACCGCTCCTCGTCACTCATCCGTCCCATCCTGCCGCACCCCTCCGACACGCTCCCGACACGCCCGCGGCGCCTCCGTCGCACGCCCGGACCGCCCTCCGGGCGTGCTCCGCCGGCGCGCGCGGCGCATTTCACGCCGGTGGATCGCCCCCTGACCCCACCACGTGTCGGCCGGACATGCCACCATCGTGCGGGCGGTGACTGGTGATACGTGAGCAGAACGAGACCGAGGAGTGGCAGGGCGTGCATCCCGAAGAGGCGGAGAGCGCTGCCGAGGTCTCGCCACACCCGAAAGCAGACATGACGATGGCACCCGGTAAGGAGCGCTCCGGCGGCGCCACCGACGCGGCCCGCTCCGGCGATGGGACCCCCGACGGCGCGCCCCGCCCCGGCGAGCCCCGCGACGGCGTCACCGCCGGCGGTGCAACGGACAGCGGCGCCACCGACAGCCGCGCCGCCCACGGCACAGGCACAGGCACAGGCGCCGCCCTTGGCCCCGGCGACCACCCCGACGGCGGTGACGAGGTCCAGGGCGACGAGCCGCTGCTGCCCGCCCGCGTCCACCGCCCCTCCGACCTGATGCGCCTGCTCGTCGGCCTGCTGGCCGTCGCCGTGCTGCTGGCCGTCGCCGCGTTCGCCGAGGGCGCCACCTCCGGCCTCGAGCAGGACATCAACGAGGGCACCACCGCCGCCCCCGACCTCCTGATCAAGGTCGCCGGTCTGGCGTCGAGCATCGCCATCCTGCTGGTCCCGGTGGCGTTCGCCGTGGAGCGGCTGATCAAGCGGGACGCCCTGCGGATCGCCGACGGCGTGCTGGCCGCGGTGCTGGCGCACGGTGTCACCCTCGCCACCGACCTGTGGGTCGCGCGCGCCGCCCCGGACGCCATCCAGGACGCCCTCACCCAGCTGGCGCCCGGCGGCAGCGGCGCCACCGCGGCGCTGACCGATCCGGTGCACGGCTACCTCGCGCCGGTGATCGCGTTCATGACCGCCGTGGGCCTGTCCCGAAGACCGCGGTGGCGGACCGTCCTGTGGATGGTGCTGGTCCTCGACGCCTTCTCCATGCTGGTCAGCGGCTACACCACCCCGTTCTCCATCGTCCTGACCATCCTGATCGGCTGGAGCGTGGCCTACGGCACGCTCTACGCCGTCGGCTCGCCCAACGTCCGGCCGACCGGGCGGACCCTGATGGCCGGTCTGCGGCACGTGGGCTTCCGCCCGGCGTCGGCCCGCCAGGAGACGGAGTCCGGGGAGAGCCACGAGAGCGACCGCGGCCGCCGCTACTTCGTCACCCTGGAGGACGGCCGCCCCCTCGACGTCACCGTGGTCGACCGCGAGCAGCAGGCGCAGGCCTTCTACTACCGGGTGTGGCGCAACCTCACGCTGCGCGGCTCGGCCACCCGCCGCAGTCTCCAGTCGCTGCGCCAGGCGCTGGAGCAGGAGGCCCTGCTGGCCTACGCCGCCATCGCGGCCGGTGCCAACGCCCCCAAGCTGATCGCCACCGCCGAGCTGGGCCCGGACGCCGTGATGCTGGTCTACGAGCACACCGGTGGCCGTCCGCTGGACCAGATGGACGACGCGGAGATCACCGACGAGCTGCTGCGGGACACCTGGCGACAGGTGAAGGCCCTCCAGTCCCGGCGGATCGCCCACCGCAGGCTGGCGGGCGACGCCATCCTGGTGGATCGTTCGGGCGGGGTCGTCCTCTCGGACCTGCGCGGCGGAGAGATCGCCGCCGGCGATCTGCTGCTGCGGATGGACATCGCCCAGCTGCTCACCACGCTCGGCCTGCGGGTCGGCGCCGAGCGCGCGGTGGCCGCCGCGGTGGAGGTGCTGGGACCGGACGCGGTCGCCGACTGCCTGCCCCTGCTCCAGCCCATCGCGCTGACCCGCACCACCCGCGCCACCCTGCGCCGGATGGGGCGGGAGCGCGCCCAGCGGGAGCGCGAGGCGGTGCTGGAGGCCTCCGACAAGGCCCGGGCGCTGCGGGCGGCCGAGCGGGAGGCGGACGCCGGGGGCGCGACGGCCGCCGACCGCAAGACCCTCAAGGCCGAGCAGCGTGCCGACAAGCGTGCCGTCGACGAGGCGCTGGAGGAGGCCCGCGAGGAGGACCTGCTCAGCCAGATCCGCCACGAGGTGCTCCGCATCCGCCCGCAGGCCCCGGTGGAACCGGCCCGCCTGGAGCGGATCCGCCCACGGACGCTGATCACCTTCATCGCGGGCGCGATCGGCGCGTACTTCCTGCTCTCCCAGCTCGCACACGTCCCCTTCGGGTCGCTGATCTCCCAGGCGCACTGGGGCTGGGTGGCCGCGGCGGCGCTGTTCGCGGCGCTCAGCTACGTGGCGGCGGCGATGTCGCTGCTCGGGTTCGTGCCGGAACGGGTGCCGTTCTGGCGCACCGTCTCCGCGCAGGTGGCCGGCTCGTTCGTGAAGATCGTCGCTCCGGCGGCGATCGGTGGCGTGGCGCTGAACACCCGGTTCCTGCAGAAGGCGGGGGTCCGGCCGGGCCTGGCGGTGGCCAGCGTGGGCGCCTCCCAGCTCTTCGGGCTGGGCGCGCACATCCTGCTCCTGCTGGTCGTCGGCTACCTCACCGGCATCGAGAAGACCCCGTCCCTGTCCCCCTCCCGGACGGTGATCGCCGGTCTGCTGACGGTCGCGGTGCTGGTCCTGGTGGTGACCTCGGTGCCGTTCCTGCGGAAGTTCGTGGCGACCCGGGTGCGCTCGCTCTTCGCCGGTGTGGTGCCGCGCATGCTGGACGTGCTGCAGCGCCCGCAGAAGCTGGCCACCGGCATCGGCGGCATGCTCCTGCTGACCACCTGTTTCGTCCTCTGCCTGGACGCCTCGGCCCGCGCGTTCGGCAGCGGGATCACCGGCGTGAGCCTGGCGAGCGTCGCGGTGGTGTTCCTGGCCGGCAACGCGCTCGGCTCGGCCGCGCCGACCCCGGGCGGCATCGGCGCGGTGGAGGCCACGCTGACCCTCGGCCTGGTGGCGGTGGGGCTGACGCAGGAAGTGGCGGTCCCCGCGGTGCTGCTCTTCCGTCTGCTCACCCTGTGGCTGCCGGTGCTCCCCGGCTGGCTGTGTTTCAGCCACCTGTCCCGTCGCGGAGCCCTCTGAGGCGCACGCCGGGGCCCGCGGTCCCGACGTGCGCCCCGGCATCGGTCCCGGCATCTGCCCCGGCGTGCGCCCCGGGCTCCGCCCCGGCCGCCGGTTAACCCGGACGGGTCCCGAGCCCGCGCGGCGGCCGCTGGGGGGCAGCACCATGGCCGCATGCCCTACGCCTCCCGGAAGCGCACCGCAGCCCTGCTGACCACGGCCGTCCTGGCCGCCGGAGCCCTCACGGCCTGCGGCGGCGACGAGGACGGCGACGTGCGGAAGCAGTCCCTGGAGTGGGAGGACTGCCCGGCTCCCTCGGAGGCCCAGGGCGGCGGCGCCTCGCCGTCCCCGCTCCCCCGCGGCGGCGACTGGCAGTGCGCCACCATGCGGGCGCCGCTGGACTGGTCGGAGCCGGAGGGCGAGACCATCGGCATCGAGCTGATCCGGGTCCGCTCCACCGGAGGTGGGAAGTCCCGCATCGGCTCCCTGATCTTCAACTTCGGCGGCCCCGGCGGCTCCGGCGTCACCACCCTGCCCGCCTTCGGCCCGGAGTACGAGACGCTGCGCACCCGCTACGACCTGGTCAGCTTCGACCCGCGCGGGGTCGGCCGCAGCGAGCCGGTGGAGTGCGAGACCGCGAGCCGGCTGGACGCGTTCTTCCAGAAGGACGGCACGCCCGACGACGCCCAGGAGCGCGCCGAGTACAAGCAGGGTCTGCTCGACTTCAACGAGGCCTGCGAGGACAACTCCGGCGAGGTCCTCCCCCACGTGCGCACCACCGACGCGGCCCGCGACCTGGACCTGATGCGGGAGGTCCTCGGCGACGACAAGCTGTACTACTTCGGCGTCTCGTACGGCACCGAACTGGGCGGCGTCTACGCCCACCTGTTCCCGAAGAAGGTCGGCCGGGCCGTCTTCGACGCCGTGGTCGACCCGACGCAGGACCCCGAGCAGGGGTCACTGGGTCAGGCCCGGGGGTTCCAGCGGGCGCTGGACAACTTCGCCGAGGACTGCGCGTCCAAACCGCAGGAGGAGTGCCCGATCGGCACCGACGCCGACGACATCAAGGAGCGCATCACCCAGCTCCTCGCCGACCTGGAGGAGCGCTCGCTGCCGGGCATCTTCCCCCGCCGGCTCACCGAGACGGCCGCCACCGGCGGCATCGCCCAGTCCCTCTACTCGCAGGACTTCTGGCCGTACCTGACCCAGGCGCTGGACGAGGCGTACGACGGCGACGGCCGGACGCTGCTGGCCCTCGCCGACTCGATGAACGGGCGCAACCAGAGCGGCGAGTACAGCAACATGGTGGCGGCCAACACGGCGATCAACTGCTCCGACGACAAGCCCCGGTACACCGTCGCCGACGTCCAGCGGGTGCTGCCGCGGTTCCGCGAGGCGTCGCCGGTGTTCGGCGACTACCTGGCCTGGTCGATGCTGAACTGCGCGGACTGGCCGGTGGCGGGCGCCGCCGACCATCCGGACGTCAGCGCTCCGGGCGCGCCGCCGATCCTGGTCATCGGCAACACGGGTGACCCGGCGACGCCGTACGAGGGCGCCCGGCGGATGGCCGAGGCCCTCGGGCCCGGGGTCGGCGTCCAGATCACCTACCGCGGCGAGGGCCACGGCGCCTACGACAGCGGCGACACCTGCGTCCAGGACGCGGTGAACGGCTACCTCCTGGACGGGAAGGTCCCCCGCTCCGGCACCGTCTGCGGCTGAGCTCCGGAACAGTCCGCGGCCGACCGCCGCGGAAGCGCGGAGGCGGTCAGGCGGTCAGGCGGTCAGGCCGGTATCCAGTCCGGCCACTGCGGAGGGACGTTGCTCGCCGGGCAGAGTCCGGAGTCGCCCGGATACCCGTCGAGCGTCCCCTCCTGCGCGAAGAACCACCAGCCCAGGCTCACCGTCGCGACGACCACCAGCACGATCCTCACCCCCGTGCGCCCGGCGGTCCTGCCGGGCGCCAGACGCCGTCCGAGCGCCAGCGCCATCAGCCCGACGAGTACCCCGCCCGTGACGATCATCGGGAACTCGACGTTGAGGACGAAGATCCCGGCGGGCTCGAAGGCCGCGTCGCAGTAGGAGCGCGCCCACACCGCCAGCCACCAGCCACCGGCGCCCGCGGCTGCTCCCCACAGCGCGGCGCCCGCCGAGGGAAGGCAGGAGCGGGTCTCCTGCTCCGGATCCAAGGGCCCTTGGCCGACCACCCCGTGCTCGATTGTGTCCATGCCACAACTCGACTCCGCACGGCCCCTGCCGGTTCCCGCTGGCACCACGAAGGCGCAGCGCGTCCCACGTTCGGGCCATGGGGCCACCTCGGCCACGCACGACGCCGTCCTCCGGACACGACGAGGCCCACGGCGTCCGATCCGGTCGGAGCCGTGGGCCTGGTCGAATCCGCCGGCCGGCGGAAGGGGTCGGTCAGTAGACCGGCTTCTGCGGCTCGATCTGGTTGACCCAGCCGATGACGCCGCCACCCACGTGGACCGCGTCCGAGAAGCCCGCCGACTTCAGCACCGCGAGGACTTCCGCACTGCGGACACCCGTCTTGCAGTGCAGGACGATCTTCTTGTCCTGCGGCAGGCCCTCCAGGGCCGAGCCCATCAGGAACTCGTTCTTCGGGATCAGCCGCGCGCCCGGGATCGAGACGATCTCGTACTCGTTCTGCTCGCGGACGTCGATGATGTCGATGTCCTCGCCGTCGTCGATCCACTCCTTGAGCTGCTTGGGAGTGATCGTCGAACCGGCGGCGGCCTCCTGGGCCTCCTCCGAGACGACGCCGCAGAACGCCTCGTAGTCGATGAGCTCGGTGACCGTCGGGTTCTCGCCGCAGACCGCGCAGTTGGGGTCCTTGCGGATCTTGACCTGGCGGTACTGCATCTCCAGGGCGTCGTAGATCATCAGGCGGCCGACCAGCGGCTCACCGATACCCGCCAGGAGCTTGATCGCCTCGTTGACCTGGATGGAACCGATGGACGCGCAGAGCACGCCCAGCACGCCGCCCTCGGCGCAGGAGGGGACCATGCCCGGCGGCGGGGGCTCCGGGTAGAGGCAGCGGTAGCAGGGGCCGTGCTCGGACCAGAACACCGAGGCCTGGCCGTCGAAGCGGTAGATCGAGCCCCAGACGTACGGCTTGTTCAGCAGCACGCAGGCGTCGTTGACCAGGTACCGGGTGGCGAAGTTGTCCGTGCCGTCGACGATCAGGTCGTACTGGCTGAAGATCTCCATCACGTTCTCGGCCTCGAGCCGCTCTTCGTGAAGGACGACGTTCACGTACGGGTTGATGCCGAGGACGCTGTCCTTGGCCGACTCCGCCTTGGAACGGCCGATGTCCGCCTGGCTGTGGATGATCTGGCGCTGCAGGTTCGACTCGTCGACCTCGTCGAACTCCACGATGCCGAGCGTGCCGACACCCGCCGCGGCCAGGTACATCAGCGCGGGCGAGCCCAGGCCACCGGCGCCCACACACAGCACCTTGGCGTTCTTCAGCCGCTTCTGCCCGTCCATCCCGACGTCCGGGATGATCAGGTGGCGGGAGTACCTGCGGACCTCGTCTACGGTGAGCTCGTCGGCCGGCTCGACCAGGGGTGGCAACGACACGGGGACTCCGTCGGTCGGGATAAGTACGGTTGTTCTCCCCGTAACACTGCCACGCCCTTCTTCATTCCAAGACACCCGTCCCGACAATCGAGACGTACGCGTCCCAGCAACCGGGCAGGTCACCGCGGCGGTCCGCCCGACGTCCGTCCCACGTCCGCCCGAACGGCTCAGATGCGGCAGGCGGCCTCCATCCAGATGTCCGCCAGCGACTCCTCCAGGCCGATCCGCGGCCGCCAGCCCAGCCGGTCCCGGGCGGTGCGGACGTCGGCCTGCTGCCAACTTCCGCAGCCGTCGGGGTACGGGTGCACCGGCATCGTCGGCGCGTGGTGCTCGGAATCGGTGCGCTGATGGCCGATCAGGCCGCGCACCATCGCCCCGGGCGGGCCGTCCAGTTCGTGCAGCGCGCCCCCGTAACCGGCGACACGGGCCAGCACCGCGGCGGCGTCACGCAGCCGCACGGCACGGCCGGAGCCGATGTTGATCACGCCTTGCGCCGCGGAGAGCGCCGCCGCGTGCACCGCGCGCGCCACGTCACGGACGTCCACGAAGTCCCGCTGCACGCCCAGGCCGCCCAGTTTGAGTTCGCCGTCGCCGGACTGCATGGCCCGGCGCAGCGCCTCCGCGAGCCGGCCCAGCGGGGAGCCCGCCGGGGTGCCCGGCCCGGCCGGCGAGAACACCCGTAGCACCACCGCGTCCAGCCCGGAGTTGAGCACCAGCTCGGTCGCGGCCAGCTTGCTCACGCCGTACGGGCCGCCGGGGCGCGGAACCGCGTCCTCGGCGGTGGACGACCCCGGCTGGCTGGGCCCGTACTCGGCGCCGCAGCCGAGGTGCACCAGCCGGGCGCCGCAGCCGCTGCGCCGCAGGCCCTCGCAGACGGTGGCGACGGCCACCGTGTTGTGCCGGGTCAGCTCACGCGCGCCGCCCCGGGTGGCGCCCGCGCAGTTGACGACGACCTGCGGGTGGACGGCGTCCAGGAAGCGCGTCAGCGCGCCGGGGCTGCCGGCCGCGAGGTCGAACCGGACGTCGGCGTCGTCGCCTCTGCCCAGCGCGGTCAGCTGGACGGCCGGATCGGCAAGCAGTCGGTCGGCGACGAAGCGCCCGAGATATCCGTTGGCTCCGATCAGCAGAACCCTCATGGCGGCTTGTTCTCCTTCGAGTGGCGGTCTTCAAGGAATGCGGGGGACGCAGGGGATGCGCGAGTGACGGGGAAGCAGGGGAAGCACGGGAGGCGGGGAAGCGCCGGGCCTCAGCGGTCCGACGGCGGGCGCGGGGCCGCCGGGGCGTGGGCGGAGGCCAGGGCCAGCCGGCGGCAGGCGTGGACCAGCAGCACCAGGGCCCCCGCCGCGCAGGCGAGCAGCGGAACGGCGTGCTCCCCCCACACGGAGACCACCGTCTCCACCGGTCCCGCGAGGACGCCGCAGCCGGGCAGCCGGCCCGCGAACACCAGGCAGACGGAGGCGATCTCGGTCCAGCCGACGGCCCGCAGCACCACACCCGGCGCGTGGGTGAAGCCGTGCACGGTGAGCAGGCGGGCGATCAGCAGCAGGGCTCCCAGCGCCGCGGTGGCCGCGGGAGTGGAGTGCTCGTCGAGCAGCACGGCGCAGAGCACCGACAGCCCGGACACCGCGGCCAGATGGACGGCGACCACGCCCAGCAGCAGGGGCCGCGCGGTGGCCGCGAACTCCTCCAGGCCCCGGCTCCCGGCCAGCTTGCGGCCCACCCCGGTCCGGAAGAGGTGCGCGGTCCAGGCGGCGGGCACGCACGACAGACCCAGGGCCAGCAGCGGGGTGAGGGTGACCGGCCAGTCGCCGTACTGCCCGCCGTCGGGAAGGTCGTCGGGACCGCCCACGAGGCCCGTGTGCAGCAGCCCGTCGCCCATCAGGGCGTATCCGACCAGGAGGTAGGCCCAGGTGCGCGCGCCCGGCGGGGTGCGCCAGTCGTGCGGCCCGGGCACCGAGCGGCCCTCGGAACTCAGCGGGCCCCGGCCGAGTGCCAGACGCACCGCGCCGACCACGGCGAGCAGCCCCAGCACGGCGACGACGAGCCGCAGTTCCCCGGTGGTCCACCGCAGCGCGGCCACCGCGCCGACGCAGAGCGCGCCCGGCAGCAGCGAGCGGAGCGCCCACCGCGCGGGCGGCGGTCCGGCGGGCGTGGACGGCCCGGCCGCGCCCTCCTCCTCGTCGGGGCGGCCCGCCCGGGCGTACATCTCCTCGGCCAGCGAGAAGACGTCCCGGTGTCGGAACCGGGCGGCCGTCCGGTCGGTGACGCCGTGCGCCTCCAGCCCGGCGGCGATCTCCAGCGGGTCCACCGCCCGCTCGCACAGCTCCCGGTGGCGCAGCATCAGCGCCTTCACCGGGTCCGCACCGGACGCCACCCCGGAGGAGCTGCCGGAGGAGACGCCGGGGGAGACGACGGACGAGACGCCGGGCGACGCCCCGGAAGGGACGCCGGACGAGACCCCGGACGAAACCCCGGAAGGGACGCCGGACGAGACGCCGGACGAGCCGGTCCCGGAAGGATCTCCGCCCCCCTGGGCTGCTCTCGCCCGCTTGTCGAGACCGTTCACCGGGTCACCTCCACGGATTCCGCGCCGGCGACCCGCAGCTCGGCCGGCACCGCGAACGGGCGGGGCTCCGCGGCGTCCGCCTCGGCGATGCGGCGGGCCGGGCAGCGGCCGGCGACCTCCAGATAGATGCGGTGGAAGGCGGCGACGTTCTGCTCCACCGTGAACAGCTCCATGGCCCGGGCCCGGGCCGCCGCGCCGAGCCGGTCGCGGCGCGCGGGATCCCTCAGCAGGGCCACGCAGGCGTCGGCGAGCGCCCGCGGATCCCGGGGCGGCACCACCAGCCCCGTCCCCCCGACGACCTCGACCACCGCGCCGACGTCGGTGGAGACCGTGGCTCGCCCGCTGAACATGGCCTCGACCACGCTGACCGGGAACCCCTCCACCACGCTGGACAGCACGATCACCGCGCCCCGCGCGTACACGTCCGCCAGCCCGGGGGCGGCGGGCCCGCTCATGTCCACGAACTCCACCGGCGGGTCACCCTGGAACAGCCGGCCCGCCAGCTCCTCGCAGTGCAGCAGGTAGGCCGCGCCCTCCGGGTCGGGCGCGGAGCCCGCGATCCGCAGCCTGGCGCCGGGCACCCGCTGCCGCACCGCCGCGAAGGCGTGCAGCAGCGTCACCAGGTCCTTGGAGGGCTCGATCCGCCCCACCCAGACCAGCGTGCCGGGCCCCGTCCCCCCGTCCGCCGCATGCACCACGTGCGCCCCGTCCGCCACGTCCGCCATGTGCGCCCCATTCGCCATGTGCGCCGCCCCCGAGCGCCCGCCGGCCCGCTCGCCGGCCGCGGCAAAACGCGCGGCAGACATGCCCGGGTAGACCGTGCGCACCTTGGACCGGTCCGCTCCGCACCGCTCCTGCCAGCGCCTGACGTGTGTATTGCCGGGCGTGAGCATGGCGGCGCTGCGGTACACCTCGGCGGCCAGCCGGCCATGGAAGGCGGCCAGCAGCGCGCGCACCGCGGGGGGCGCGTCCGCGGAGCCCAGGTAGTGCGCCCGCAGCGGCACGCCGTACTCGGTGACCACCAGCGGTACACCGTGGAAGTGGCGGGCCAGCAGCCCGGGCAGTGCGGCGAGCCCGCCGGCCGCGGCGTGGCAGAGGTCCACCGAGCCGAGTTCGCCCTCCGCGTACCAGTCGAGGGAGAGGGGGCGCAGCGCCTGCTCCAGGTGCGCGCCGACGAGCAGCAGGTCCGTCACCCGCGCCTCACGCGCCGCCCGGGGGGCACCGGGGGCGCGGCACACCCGCTCCAGCGCGCGGACGGCCTCCTCCGAGCGCAGGGCGGCGACCATTCCGCCCTCCTCACGGGCCAGCTCGGCGAGGCCGTAGAGGGCGGAGCGGAAACGGTCCGCCTCCTGCGGTGAGCGGGCGCCCTGCCCGGGCGCACCCGCCGGACCGGCGCAGAGACCGGCGGCGAGGTCGCCGTAGTGCTCGGCGAAACGGCGGCGGGCGCGGCGGCCGTACCAGGCGCCGTCGACCTCGGCGGTCCACAGCGGGGCGGTGCGCACCTGGGTGACCTGGGCGGGGACGTCGACCCAGCCGGCCCGCTCCTGCTCCCGGTCGCGGCTCAGGGCGTACAGCCTGAACTCGTGCTGGCCGAGGCCGCGCACCAGGCGGTCGCACCAGAGCCTGGCCTCACCCCTCGCGTACGGGTAACCACCCTCCGTCAGCAGTCCGATGCGCACGCGTAACATCCCCGATCTCCCATAGGAACGGCCGCCGTCGACGGCGGCGGCTGGTAGCCGGGACGAACGTATGCGGATATGCCGGTGGCGCGACGGACGGTTGTCCGTCGCGCCACCGGAAGGGGTGAACGCCCGTAACCTTCCCGCTCACGGGGCGTTTTGTAGCGCACAGCGACAGGCCGATCGCGCGCCGGGTGCGTGTCAGCCGTTCGGGTAGGCCCAGGCGTTCGGCCTGCAGTGGATCCCGTCGTGGTCCAGGAACTTGGTCTGCTGCTGCATGACCGGCGCGAGTCCGCCGTCCTTGGAGCACTCCACATGCCCGTAGCCCAGACGGTGGCCGACCTCGTGGTTGATGAGCATCTGCCGGTAGGCGTGGATCTCCCGGTCGCCGTACGTCTGCGACCCCTGCGCCCAGCGGTAGGCGTTGATCATCACGCGGGAGGTCGACGCGGAGTCGCAGGAGACGTTGTCGATCGTGGTGTCCAGGCCCGACTTGGCGCACCACTCGGCCGTGGTGCCCGGGCTGGCCAGGGTGATCACGAAGTCCGCGCCCTCGGAGTCGCCCTTGGGGACCCGCTTGAAGGACAGCCCGTCGTGCGCCCAGCTCCGCTCGTCGTTCAGCGTCTTGTGCACGGCCTCGGCGAACAGCTCGCCGTCCAGGCCGAGGTCGTCCTCGACGTCGACGCGGTAGCGGAACTCCTGCCCCTCGCGCGGCGGTTCGTCGGTCCCCGGCACCGAGGTGAACGATCCCGGACCCTCGAGCTCGGCGCCGAGGTCGTAGACGAGCCCCATCCGCTGCTCGTAGGTGAGGCCGTCGAGGTTCCAGGCCGGAGGCAGCGGCGAGGGTTCGGCCGCGTCCAGCGGTTCGCCGCCGACCCCGCCCGGCGCACCGGCGGCGTGCGCGCCGCTCACCGAGCCGGACCGGTCGGCGGCGACCTGCTCGGTGACCGTCACGCCCAGCATCACCAGCAGCGCGACGGCGAGCGCGCCGGTGAACAGGCGGCCCTTCACCCCGCGCCGCGGACCGACCTGCCGGCGCCGGGCGTACGGCTCCCGCGGCGCCGCGGCCGGACCGGGCGCCTCCTCGTCGTCGGTGCCCACGGGGAGGGAGGGGTCCTCGGGCAGGCCGGGCCCGCCGCCACCCGGTCCGGCCGGCCTGCCGCCGGGCCCGGCGGCAGGCCGGTACCGGCCGCGGTCGTCCAGCGTGTCGTAGTAGGGCGCCCGCTGCTCCAGCGAGGCCGCGCCCTCGGCCCGCCCCACCAGGTCACGGGGCTGCCCGGCCCAGTCGTCCCAGCCGCCCCGGTGGTGGTCCGGGGCCTGGGGTCCCCCGTGCCGCGGGGACGGCCCGTGGCCCTCGGGGTGCTGGGGGTGGCCGCCGCGCACCGGGGAGGACGCGCCGCCCCGTCCGTGCGCGACGCCGGTCCACTCCGCCGGGCCCTGGGACGGCTCCCAGGGACTCCAGGCGTCGTCGGGGTCGAGGGCTCCCCCGCCCTCAGCAGGGCGCGCGGGCCCTGCGTCCCGGCGGTCGCGGGCGGCGGCTGCCGCCTCCGACGAACCGGGTGCGGCATCTGCGGGCCTGGCCGGCCCCCGGCGACTGTGCCGTCCCACGCGCTCCCTCAGCTTTCGGTTTCCGTCGCGGCCAGGACATCGTCGGCGTCCCCCGGGCGGCGCTCCCGCGTGCTCCCGCCCGCCGGTGGGGCGGTTTCGGCGGGCGCGGTGTCCCTCAGGAACTCGCGGAAGGCCCGGGCGACCGTGTCCGGACACTCCATCATGGCCACATGTCCGGCTTCCGGCAGGGCGAGCAGCCGGGAATCGCGGAAGGCGCGGGCCGCCCGGCGGGCCATCCGGAAGGAGACCAGCCGGTCACGGCCGCCGTAGACCAGCAGGGTGGGCGCCGTGACCCGTTCGGCGTGTCGCCAGAGCCGGTGCCGCCCCGCCAGGGTGTACGCGTCGACGATGCCACGGGCCGAACGGGCCATCGCGTCCCAGAAGTAGGGGAGCCGCTGACGCCGTTCCATCTCCGCCACCGCGGCGGCCAGTCCTTCCTCGGTCACCCTGCCAGGGTCCCCGTAGGTGAGCCCCAGCACACCGCGAACCCGCTGTTCGGGGGTCCACTCACGGGTCAGCCGGGTGAACAGCAGCGCCACACCGGGCACCGCGAGCAGCCCGGTCGGCACCGCGCCGCGCTGCACCCGCAGCTCCGGCAGGGCGGGCGAGACCAGGGTGAGCGAGCGCACCAGGCCGGGGCGGAGCGCCGCGACCTTGGTGGCGACGGCGCCGCCCATCGAGTTGCCGAAGAGGTGGACCGGACCGCGTCCGGACGTCTCCAGGTAGCGGACGACCGCACGGGTGTGGCCGGTGATCGAGTAGTCGCCGTCGTCCGGCGGCGGGGAGTCGCCGAAGCCCGGCAGGTCCACCGCCTCGCAGTCCAGCAGGTCGTCCAGCAGCGGCATCAGCGCCGACCAGTTCTGCGAGGAACCGCCCAGCCCGTGCAGGAACAGCGCCGGCTCGACGCCCTTGCCGGCGGGGCGTGAGCGGACCGACAGGGTCACGCCGCCCAGCGCGGCCGACCGGACCCGCTCACCGTCGACGCGCACCGGCGCCACCCGGGGCAGCGCGTCGCCGGCGGGCGGAACGGGCGGGAGATCGGTCGAAGACATGCGTCAATGTTACGAGACGATCACGCCCCGCCAGGTTCTCCGGCGGCGGCCGCGGGTGTGCAAGCCGTCACAGCCGACCGGGGGGCCGGCGAGCACCGGCGGGCCGGTGTGACGCGGGCGCCCCAGGGCACACATCCGCACACGGAGGCATCGCGCCGCCGCCGGGTGTCTCCTAGGCTCGACTGCACAGGGCACCCCGCCCCCGCAGCGGCCCGCCGCACCGGGGGAGCCGAACGGAAAGACCCACCGAAGGGAGCCCCACCATGCCCGTCGACCCGACCGACCCGGAGACCTTCACCGATCGGCAGGAGCAGGAGGAAGCCGTCCCGGAGATCGACGTCGAGGCGCCCGAGCACGACGCCGCCGAGCAGCAGGCGGACGTCCGCCCCGGCAAGGACGACCCGGTCCGGGGCGACGCGGGCGACCGCGCCAGCGAGGGCGACCTCGCCGAGCAGGCGAGGGTGGTGGAACTCGACGAGGACGACTACCGGTGACCTCGGCCGGCGCCGGCCGGATGGCCCTCGGCATCGCCCGTCAGGCGTCCCTCGGAGGTCCGCCAGGCATCCGTCAGGCGTCCGTCGGGGGTCCGTCGGGGGTCCGTAAGGCGTCCGTCGGGGGTCCGGCCGGGGCACACCCGGCGCTCCCGTCGCGCGGCCCCCTGTCCACCCGGTGAAATTCTCCGGTCGCAGGACTCGCAGCACGGTTACCGAAAAGTACGATGGTGCTGCGGCGCACACCGCGCAAGGACGATCATGGGAGGCGGCGTGACAGCCATCGAGCAGACAGAGGCGGCACGCCCGCGCGGCACCCGGCTTCCGCGCCGTGCCCGGCGGAACCAGCTTCTGGGCGCCGCGCAGGAGGTCTTCGTCGCCCAGGGGTACCACTCCGCCGCCATGGACGACATCGCCGAGCGGGCGGGCGTCAGCAAGCCGGTGCTCTACCAGCACTTCCCCGGGAAGCTCGAGCTCTACCTGGCCCTGCTGGACCAGCACTGCGCGGCGCTGATCCAGTCCGTCCGGGCGGCACTCGCCTCCACCAGCGACAACAAGCAGCGCGTCCGCGCCACCATGGACGCCTACTTCGCGTACGTCGAGGACGACGGGGGCGCCTTCCGCCTGGTCTTCGAGTCGGACCTGACCAACGAGCCCGCGGTCCGCGAGCGGGTGGACAAGGTCACCAACGAGTGCGCCGAGGCGATCTGCGACGTGATCGCGGAGGACACCGGGCTCTCCCGCGAGGAGTCGATGCTGCTCGCGTCGGGTCTGGGCGGCCTCGCCCAGGTCGTGGCGCGGGCCTGGCTGCACAGCGACCGCAGCGTGCCGCGCGACAAGGCGGTGCAGCTGCTGGCCTCGCTGGCCTGGCGCGGCATCGCCGGGTTCCCCCTGCACGGCAGTGAGACAGCCTGACGGGCCCCGCCTGGACTAATGTGTGCCGGGTACGGCGCGGACAGGGAACCATGATGTCCGCGCACCACTGACCGTCGGAGGGACATGGCCGTGGAGGTCAAGATCGGCGTGCAGCACGCGCCCCGCGAGATCGTTCTGCAGAGCGGTCAGAGCGCCGAGGAGGTCGAGCGGCTCGTCGCCGAGGCGCTCGCCGGCAAGGCGGCGCTGCTGACCCTGGTGGACGAGCACGGCCGCAAGGTCCTGGTCCCGGCGGAGCGTCTCGCCTATGTCGAGCTGGGCGAGCCCGCTCCGCGCAAGGTGGGCTTCGGCGCGCTGTAGTGGGGCGTCGCGCACCACGCGACAGGCAGTGAGGGGCCGGACGGCTGTTGAGCCGTCCGGCCCCTTCGCGTGTGCGCGGCAGCGCCGGCGGGTAGGCACACCGGGACCTTTCAGCACGCCTCAGGTGAAGGGACCACGCCATGTTCTTCCTCGCGGCGCCGGCCTCGGTGCTCCTCGGGCTGCTGCTCGCCTACGCGGCCGTCCACCGGCTGCCGCACCGGCTGCCGCGGGCGGGGACGGTGCTGGCCACCGGCGCCGCCGGCGCCCTGCTGGGCACCCTGGTCACCCACGGCGCCCTGGCGCCCGCCCAGCCCGCGCCGCTCCTGCTGGGCGCCGCGGCGCTCTCCGCGGCGTCGCTCTCGCTGCTGCTGCGGCCGGAGCGCCGTCGGCGCCTCCCCTAGACGCCGCGGTCCGCCCGCGCCTCCGCCGGACGCCGCGGTCCACCCCGGACGGTGTGCCGCGTCCACCCCGGGGCGGTCCCGGTTCCGCCGCCCCGGCGGTGTGCCCGCGGCCTGAACCCCGGGCGGTGTGCCCGCGGCTCAGGCCGCCAGACCGAGCGCGGCCATCCGCTTGGTGTGGGCCTCCGTGATGCGGGAGAACATCCGGCCCACCTCCGCGAGGTCGAAGCCGTCCGCCACGCCGCCCACCAGCATGGTGGAGAGCGCGTCCCGCTCCGCCACCACGCGCTGCGACTGCGACAGCGCCTCGCCCATCAGCCGTCGCGCCCACAGCGCCAGCCGACCGCCGACCCGCGGCTCCGCCTCGATGGCGGCCCGCACCTTCTCCACCGCGAACTCGGCGTGCCCGAGGTCGTCGAGCACCGCCAGCACCAGCTCCCGGGTGTCGGAGTCGAGCCGCACCGCCACCTCGCGGTAGAAGTCCGCCGCGATCGAGTCGCCGACGTAGGCCTTGACCAGGCCCTCCAGCCAGTCCGACGGGGCCGTCTGCCGGTGGAAGCCGTCCAGCGCCGCGACGAAGGGCGCCATGGCCTCCTCCGGGTCGGTGTCGATCTCCGCCAGCCGGGCCCGCAGCCGGTCGAAGTGGCCGAACTCGGCGGCGGCCATCTTGGCCAGCTCGCCCTTGTCGGCGAGGCTCGGCGCCAGCTTGGCGTCCTCGGCGAGCCGCTCGAACGCCGACAGCTCGCCGTACGCGAGCGCTCCCAGCAGGTCCACGACGGCGGCGCGGTACTGCGGGTCTGCGGAGGCCTGCTCCCAGGTCTGCGCGGCGACCTTGTCGGTCACGGCGTCCGGAGCGGCGTCGGTCTGGCCGGTGGCGTTGTCAGGCGTCGTCATGAAACGAACGATAGTCCGCCCGGCCGTTCCGCTCGCCGTCACCGCCCGCCCGCGCCCGTCCCGCCCCGGCGCACGGCGGGAGCGGGGGGCGCGCGGGGGCGGGGCGGCGGCGGGGTGGTGGCGGCGACGGCGCGATGTGAGGAGCACTACGTCGCCGTACCGACCGTCCCATGTGCGCGATTCCGGGGTATGGTGGTAATGCGCCCGCCACGTATCCGACGGGCCGCACGAATGAGGATGCCCGGTCGGTGGCCCGATCGGCTCCGACCCGACAGCCCTCCTCGCCCGCAGCCCCCATGCGTGCGGCCACGGAGGGACCCTCAGCGGTACGAGTGCTGGAGCGTCGGCGTGGTCCCGTGCCACGGGCCCGTCTCCCGAGCAGGGCCGACGACGTCCTTCCGGTTCGGTACGACCGTGCCCGCCACGGTGGACCCCCGCGCTCGCCTCGCGCCGCGCACACAGAAGAGGCAGCACCCTGACTACCACGTTCCGCGATCTCGGAATTCTCCCTGAGACGGCCGAAGCCCTCGAGGCGGTCGGCATCGTCAATCCCTTCCCCATCCAGGAGATGACGCTCCCGGTGGCCCTCTCGGGCTCGGACGTCATCGGCCAGGCGAAGACCGGCACGGGCAAGACGCTCGGTTTCGGCCTGCCGCTCCTGGAGCGCGTCACCGTCCCCGCCGACGTCGAGGCCGGGCGGGCGAAGCCGGAGGACCTGACCGAGGCGCCGCAGGCGCTGGTGGTCGTCCCCACCCGTGAGCTGTGCACCCAGGTCACCAACGACCTGCAGACCGCCGGCAAGGTCCGCAACGTCCGGGTCCTCGCGATCTACGGCGGCCGCGCCTACGAGCCCCAGGTCGAGGCGCTGAAGAAGGGCGTCGACGTGGTCGTCGGCACCCCGGGCCGTCTCCTGGACCTGGCCGGCCAGAAGAAGCTGGACCTCAAGCACGTCCGCAGCCTGGTCCTCGACGAGGCCGACGAGATGCTCGACCTCGGCTTCCTGCCGGACGTCGAGAAGATCATCAACATGCTTCCGGCCAAGCGCCAGACGATGCTGTTCTCGGCGACCATGCCGGGCGCGGTCATCGGCCTGGCCCGCCGCTACATGTCGCAGCCCACGCACATCCGCGCCACCGCGCCGGACGACGAGGGCAAGACGGTCGCGAACATCAAGCAGCTCGTCTACCGCGCGCACTCCATGGACAAGCCGGAGATGGTCGCCCGCATCCTGCAGGCCGACGGCCGCGGGCTGGCGATGATCTTCTGCCGCACCAAGCGCACCGCCGCCGACATCGCCGACCAGCTCCAGCGCCGCGGGTTCGCCTCCGGCGCGGTCCACGGCGACCTGGGGCAGGGTGCCCGCGAGCAGGCGCTGCGCGCCTTCCGCAACGGCAAGGTCGACGTGCTGGTCTGCACCGACGTCGCCGCCCGAGGCATCGACGTCGAGGGCGTCACGCACGTCATCAACTACCAGTCCCCCGAGGACGAGAAGACCTTCCTGCACCGCGTCGGCCGCACCGGCCGCGCCGGGGCGAAGGGCACGGCCGTCACGTTCGTCGACTGGGACGACATCCCGCGCTGGCAGCTCATCAACAAGGCGCTGGGGCTGGACTTCAACGACCCGGTCGAGACGTACTCGACGTCGCCGCACCTCTTCTCCGACCTCTCCATCCCCGAGGGCACCAAGGGCATACTGCCGCGCTCCGAGCGCACGCGTGCGGGGCTGGGCGCCGAGGAGATCGAGGACCTGGGCGAGCCGGGCGGACGCCGCAACGACCGTGAGCGCGGCCGGGGCGGCCGTGGTCGCGGCGGGCGTGACGAGCGTCCCTCGCGGGACGCCGCCGAGGGCACCGGATCCGCCGAGGCCGCCGAGGGCGAGCGCGCTCCGCGCACACCGCGTCGCCGCCGCCGGACCCGCAACGGGGCGCCGGTGAGCACCGCCGCCACCGCTGCCGCCACCACCGAGGCTCCCGCCGCGGTTCCGGCCGCCGAGGCCGCCGTCGAGACGGCCGAGGGCACCGCCGCCGCGCCGCGCCGTCGCCGCCGGACCCGTGCGGGCGCCGGCGCCGACACCGTCGCGGTGCAGACCGCGCCGGTCGAGGCCGCGCCGGTCGAGGCCGCGCCGGTCGAGGCCGCGCCGGTGAGCCCCGTGGAGGCCCCGGCGGTCGCCGCGGACGCCACCGAGGGCAAGGCCCCGCGTCGCCGTACCCGCAAGACCGCCGCAGCGCCGGTGGAAGCCGCCGAGGCCGTCGCCGACACGGTCGAAGCCACCGAGGCAGCCCCGAAGCGCCGCACCCGCAAGGCCGCCGCGGCTCCCGCGGAAGCCGTCGCGGACACGGTCGAGGCCACCGCGGACGCCACCGAGGCCAAGGCCCCGCGCCGCCGCACCCGCAAGACCGCCGCTCCCGTCGAGGCGACCGCCTCGGTGGAGGGCGTCGCCGCGGCCGAGGGCGAGGCCAAGGCCCCGCGCCGCCGGACGCGCAAGGCGGCGCAGCCGGCCGCACAGGCCCCCGAGATCCCCGCCCAGGCGGGCGAGGAGGCGGAGAGCACGCCTCGCCGCCGCACCCGGAAGGCCGCCCAGCCGGCCGAGAGCTGACGGTCGGCCACGTCCGGCGGCCCGGACGGCCACATACGACGGCCCGGTTCCCCGAGGGGAGCCGGGCCGTCGGCGTCCGCCGCCGCGCTGGGTACGCTGACCGCCATGAGCAGGCCCGACACCTTCACTCCCCCGCCCGGTGCGCGGGTGCACCAACTCACCACCGAACGCGGCGCGTTCGCCGCCATGGAGATGCCCGCCGCGTCGGGCGTCCCGCACCGGGGCACCGCCTTGCTGCTGCCCGGATACACCGGCAGCAAGGAGGACTTCATCACCCTGCACACCCCGCTCGCGGCGCGCGGCTACCGCACGGTGGCCGTGGACGGGCGTGGCCAGTACGAGTCCGACGGCCCGGAGCGCGACGAATCCGCCTACGCGCAGGACGAGTTGGCGCAGGACCTGCTCGCCCTGGCACATGTCCTGGCCGAGGCCGAGGGGACGCGCATCCATCTGCTCGGCCACTCCCTCGGCGGGCAGATCTCCCGCGCCGCCGTGCTGCGGGACGCCGCCCCGTTCCTCAGCCTGACGCTGATGTCCTCCGGCCCGGCCCGGATCTCCGACTCCCAGCGGGAACGCGTGACCATGCTCCGCGAGGCGCTCGGCACCATGTCGATGGACCGGGTGTGGGCGGTGATGCAGGCAATGGAGGCCACCGCAGCCCCCGAGGAGCTGGCCGAGCAGCCCGACACCCGCCCGCTGCGCGAACGCTGGCTGCGCACCCGGCCGGCCCAGCTGATCGCCACCGGCCGCCAGCTCTGCGCGGAACCGGACCGGGTCGACGAGCTGGCCGCCGTGGACCTGCCGTACCACGTCCTGTCCGGCTCCCACGACGACGTCTGGCCCGTGGAGCTCTTCGACGAGATGGCCGTCCGCCTCGGCGCCCTGCGCACGGTGATCGACGGCGCGGACCACTCCCCCGCCGTCGACCGCCCCGCCGCGACCGCCGAAGCCCTCGCCGGCTTCTGGGACGGCGTCGGGCGCCAGGGCTGACGCCCACCGGCCCCCGGCCCCGGCTCCCCGGCCCTCGACACCCCCGGCCCTCGACACCCCGGCTCCCCGGCTCCCCGGCTCCCCAGGGGGTGGTGGCTCACTCCAGCGTGCGCAGCCGCTCCCAGAAGCCGTCCCGGAGCGCCCTGCGCAGGTCGGACTGGCCGCGCAGGGAGTAACCGAGCAGCCCTTCGGCCTGGACCAGCAGATCCTGGTCGTCGGAGCCGGGCAGGTACGGCTGCCCGGCGAGCAGCGCCTCCATCGGCTCCGGGCCGCGCTCGGCAAGCCACCGCGCGGCGATCTGCGCGCCGACGAAGCGGACCTCCTCCCAGGTGGGGCGGGCCGCGGCCGCCTCGAAGGCGGCGGTGGCCCGGCGGGAGACGTAGGGCTTGAGGAAGGGCAGGTCCAGGGTGCGCTGGCTGTCGACCTCCCAGAGCAGCGGCTCGGCCTGGTTGCGGCCGTCCGGTGCCTCGATGCCCCAGAGGTGGACGCGGGCGCCGTACTCCTGCGCCGCCTCCACGGCCGGGACCAGGTCCTCGTCCCCGCCGAGCAGCGCCGCGTCGGTGATGGCCCGGTTGCGGGCCAGGGCCTCGAGGTCGGAGCGGATCAGCCCGTCGACGCCCTTCTGCTGGTTGTTGGCGTTGAGGTTGCCGAGGCGGACCTTCACGTCGGGCAGCTCCGCGATGGCCTGCTGCTCGGCCGTGTGGATGCGGCGGCGGGCCCCGTCGTACCAGTACACCCGCAGCAGCCGGCTGTCCTGGAAGAGCGCCGCGGCCCGGTCGATGAGCGCGGCGATCACTCCCTCGGTGTCCAGCTCGAAGGCGCGGCGGTCCTCGGTGCCCACCACCAGCCGCCCGGCGGCCGCGTAGAGGTACCCGGCGTCGACGAAGAGCGCATGGGTGGACTGTGGAGCGGTCTGCGCCTTCGCCACCGCGGCGAGAACGCGCTGGAGCAACCCGTTGGTGCTCTCGATGCTTGCGGTCAGCGCCGCGAGGTCGTCATTCATACCGGTGCCCATTGTCCCGGCGGTCACGGAACGCAGACAACCGGTCTCACCCAGTTCATACCGCGTCCGCACATGCGCCTCGGGCAGGCGGGCATGAGCGGATACTTAGGCGGCCGAAAATTTTGCTTGGCTAGGGAATCTTCCCGCCCGGTTCGGGTGTTGTACCCGGTACATACCGACGTGGGAAGGGAGAAGCATGCGCTTCGAGATTCTGCGTCTCGACGACGCCAGCGGCCTGCCGGTCGACAGCACCGTCGTGGACGCCGCCTCCGTCAACGGGATCGTGCAGCAGGCCGCCGAGATCGGCCAGCGCCTCTGGATCCGCCCGGCCGACACTCCGGCCTCGTAACAGTCACCGAACACCGCGGCCCGGCGGGCAGCCTCCAGGAGGAGGCTCCCCACCGGGCCGCAGTGCCGTCCGGGGCGCGCGGAGCGGTCAGACGCCCTGGACCACCTGGGTCACCCCGTTGATGATCTGCTGGACGGCGATCGCGGCGAGCAGCATGCCCGCCAGCCGGGTCACCAGGACCACGCCGCCCTCCTTGATCACCCGGATCACCAGCAGCGAGTTCCGCATGATCAGCCAGATCACGACGTGGATGGCGAGGATCGCCATCCACACGGCGACCTGGGAGCCCACGTCCCCGGCCTTCTCCACGGCGAGGATCACCGAGACGATGGCGCCGGGACCGGCCAGCAGCGGCATGCCCAGCGGGACCAGCGCCACGTTGACGTCCTTGGTCTGCTGGGGCTCGTCCGTCTTGCCGGTGAGCAGGTCCAGCGCGACCAGCAGGAGCAGCACCCCGCCGGCGATCATCAGGGCGGGCACGGAGATGTGCAGGTAGTCGAGGATGCGCTGGCCCAGCAGGCCGAAGAGGGCGATCACGCCGCCGGCCACCAGCACCGCCTGCAGCGCCATGCGCTTCTGCACGGCGGCGGGCCGGCCGGCGGTCAGGCCGAGGAAGATCGGGGTGACCCCGGGGGGATCCATGATCACGAAGAGGGTGAGGAAGAGCGAACCGAAAACGGCGATGTCGAACACGGTGATAGGCCTTGCGGGTGGTGCGGAACGCCGCCGTCCGCACCGGGTCCGGGCAGGACACGGCGCGGTGCGGCGCGGGACGTGGGGGGGAGGGGCGCCGGACGCGGCGGGCGGACGGGGTCCTTGCCGGGTCAGGCCACCGCGGAGGTTCCCCCGGCGCCGGGCACGGGGAACGCGCCCCAGGCGCGGCGGACGATCTCGCCGTAGACCTCGGGGTCGGTGACGTTCTCGCCGAGGACGCAGGTCTTGCGGGTGCCGTGGTAGTCGGACGAACCGGTGACCAGCAGGCCCAGTTCGGCGGCGAGGCCGCGCAGCCGGGCCCGGGTGGCCGGGTCGTGGTCCATGTGGTCGACCTCGATGCCGTCCAGGCCGGCCTCGGCCATCGCGGCGATCGCGGACTCCGGCACGGTGCGGCCGCGCTTGACGGCACCGGGGTGGGCGAACACGGTGACCCCGCCGGCCGCCTTGACCAGCCGGATCGCCTCGAAGGGGTCCGTCTCGTGCTTGGGCACCCAGGCGCGGCCCCGGTCGGCCAGCCAGTGCTGGGTGAATGCCTCGTCCACGGTGGCGACGACGCCGAGTTCGACCAGGGCCGTGGCGACGTGCGGACGCCCCACGGAGCCGTCCCCGGCGATCCGGGCGACCTGCTCCCAGGTGACGTCCACGCCCGCCTCGCGCAGCCTCGCCACCATGGCGCGGGCGCGCGGCACCCGGTCGTCGCGGACCAGCTCGCGCTCGGCGAGCAGCGCGGGCTCCTCGGGGTCGAAGAGGTAGGCCAGCATGTGCATGCTGATCCCGTCGCCGGGACGCGCCCCGGGCTCGCTCCAGCGGCAGGAGAGCTCCGCCCCGGTGACCAGGGTGAGCCCCTCGGGGAGGGCGGCGATCGCCTCGGCGTGCCCGCGGGTGGTGTCGTGGTCGGTCAGCGCGACGACGTCCAGGCCCGCGGCGCCCGCGGCGCGCACCAGCCCGGCGGGGGTGTCGGTGCCGTCGGACGCGGTGGAGTGGCAGTGCAGGTCGATACGCACGGCGGCTCCAGCGGACGAGGCTTGCACGGACAGGGCCACACCAGGATAAGGGGTCGTCCAGGTGGGCGACGCTTACCTGTCCGGCCGGTGGGACGGAGCCGCCCCAGGCGTCAGGGTTCGAGCAACCGCGGCGAGAGCGCGCCGCACGGGACCAGTTCGATCTCCGCGCCCGCCTCCCGCAGGTCGGTGAGGATCATCTCGTCGTACATCACCAGTCCGGACTCCTCGGGCCAGACGACGGCCCACAGCCACATCCCGAGTGCCTCGCCGGCGAAGACCGCGCGGTCCTCCGGAGCGCCGTCGACCAGCCACAGCGGGGTGGGACGGCCGGCCGCGTGCACCTTGGCCTGGGCGGGCTTGCCGATGTCGATGCGGGGTCCGGGATCGGGCCCGTCGATCCCCGCGTACCGGGCGCCAAGGCCCACGCCGAGTTCCTCGGCGATCAGGATCAGCTCACCGACGCCGCCCAGCGGCCCGGGGCCGGAACAGGCGACCGCCGAGGCCCGGCCTCCGCCGCGGTCGTCACCCGCGCTGGCCACGCCGGTGAAGAGCCAGCCGACCGGCAGCGGCCACGGCATCCAGACGGGGACCCGGGTGCGGTGCACCACCACACCGAGGGCCTCGACGCTGGGCGGGATCACGGGCTGCACGGGATGCACCGCTCCGTGCGCGTCGCACTGCCACGCGTCGGCGAAGAGTCCGGGAGCCCTGACCCGGCCACCGCACTTCGGGCAACTGGGTTCACCCCTCATAAGGTCCCACGGTCCTCCCCCGGCCGCGCCGCGTCAAGGACGATCACCCGTCCGGCGGGCGCGACGGCGTGGCGCCGCCGCGGGCCGGTCCCGCCGGTCCGGCGGCCGCCGGGCCAACTGGGCCGGTACGCCGATCCGTTGGACCGCTCCGCGGGACGCCCGGGGCAGGTGACTTCCGTCACTCCGTGACGGGGTGGCCCGGCCCCGTCCCTCAGTCCAGGGCGACCGGCCGGCGGACCGGGTCCCGCAGGTCCGTGCCGCGGGCCAGCCACCGCTCCTGGAGCGCCTGCGCGCCGTGCACCCGCTTCCAGGCCGCCTCGTTCGGCGTCATCGGCAGCAGCGGCAGGAACCGCACCGGGTCCAGCGGCTCGTCCAGCTCCAGGTCCTCCACCAGCCCTCCCGGCTCACCCACCAGCACGGAGGTGAAGGGGGCGCCGGGCCACAGCGGCTCCCCCACGTCCAGCGATCCGCCGGGAGCGACCACCACCCCCTCCACCTGGGGGGACGCGGCGAGCACGGCCAGCGGGCGGAGCACCTTGGCGGTGTCCGCGACCCCGCGCCGCACGGTGAGCACCAGCTCCGCCCGCGGACCCTTCACCGGGTCCGCGACCATCGCCGTGGGGTCGTTCATCGGGTGCGCGGACATGCCGAGGGTGGCGTACCGGACGACGTCCTCCTCGGTGAAGCGGAGCACCTCGACGCGGTCCGTGCCGAGGAAGGTGACGGCGGCCCGGGCGTCGGGTTCGCCCAGCGCCGTCCGCAGACGTGCCTCGACCAGGGGAAGAACATCAGCCATGCGGCGAGCATAGAACTCGTTTGGATCTCACCAGGAGTGGGCAAGCGGACACCTTGACAGTCACCTCGGCTGATAGTCTTGCCGCAGTTCGGGACAGCACGCCAAGCGTCGCGATCGAGTCCCGACGCCAGTCATACTCCCCCTGAGAGCCCGCCGCGCGCGCTCTCCCGCAGGGGAATGGATCGTCCCTCACGGGGGACCGGCCGGAGGAGGTGGGGCTGCGATGGACCGAAGTCGACCGTGCAGTACCACCCGCTCTTCCGGCCGCTGACGCGGCTCCGGCGTTCCCACCCCTCCCGCAGCTCCCCTTCCGGGCGCGGCAGCGGCGGCGCATCCCATCGCGCCGGGGAAGAGCACTTCGTTTCGTCTGCCTGATCTCTGTCGATCTCTTCGATCTGCATCAGCAGCGAAAGCTCCGCCGCCGCGACACGGTGCGGTGCTCCCCGCTTTGCGGACGTGCCGGGCACATGGCCACGCACGTCCTCGTTCCGGGGGGTTCCAGCCGTCGGCGGCACGGCCTTTCGTTGCCCGAAAGCGAAGGAGCCCCGCCATGTCGATGATCCGAGACCTGCGCGCAGCGGTCCGTCCCTCCCAGCGCGTCGCCCGCTCGGTCCGCATCCGGCCGTCCCGGCGCGGCGCGGCCGCCCTGGCCCACCTCGAGCCCGCGGTCCTTCCCGCCCCGCCCGCGCCGTCCGCCGTCGTCGACTGCGGGGTGTACCGCGACGGGCGCCGCGTGCCCTCCGACGGCGCGCTCGGCCCGCAGGAGGCGATGCGCGCGGCACGGCGGGACGGCGGCTTCGTCTGGATCGGCCTGCACGAGCCCACCGAGGGCGAGTTCGCGGGCATCGCCGCCGAGTTCGGGCTGCACCCGCTGGCCGTGGAGGACGCCGTCCAGGCCCACCAGCGGCCCAAGCTGGAGCGGTACGACGACAGCCTCTTCACCGTCTACAAGACGGTCCACTACGTCGAGCACGACCGGCTCACCCCGGACAGCGAGGTCATCGAGACCGGCGAGATCATGTGCTTCACCGGCCGGGACTTCCTGATCACCGTCCGGCACGGCGGCAAGGGCTCGCTGCGCGCCCTGCGGCGCCGGCTGGAGGAGGACCCGGAACTGCTGGCCAAGGGGCCCTCCGCGGTGCTGCACGCCATCGCCGACCACGTCGTGGACGGCTACCTCGCGGTCGCGGACGCGGTGCAGGACGACATCGACGACGTCGAGACCGAGGTGTTCACCCCCGGCCGCCGCGGCAGCGCGCCGCGGGGCACGGACGCGGGGCGGATCTACCAGCTCAAGCGCGAGGTGCTGGAGTTCAAGCGGGCGGTGGCCCCGCTGCTGCGGCCGATGCAGCTGCTCAGCGAGCGGCCGATGCGGCTGATCGACCCGGACATCCAGAAGTACTTCCGGGACGTCGCCGACCACGTGGCCCGGGTGCAGGAGCAGGTGATCGGCTTCGACGAGCTGCTCAACTCGATCCTCCAGGCCAACCTGGCGCAGGCGTCGGTCGCGCAGAACGAGGACATGCGCAAGATCACCTCGTGGGCGGCGATCATCGCCGTGCCGACCATGGTCTGCGGTGTGTACGGGATGAACTTCCAGCACATGCCGGAGCTGGGCTGGAAGTACGGCTACCCCATGGTCATGGGCATCACCGTCGTGATCTGTCTGGGCATCCACCGCACCCTGAAGCGCAACGGCTGGCTCTGAGCGGCCACGGTCCGCTCCGCGCGGGGCTCGCTACGCTGCTGCCATGACGACTGCCGAGCTGTTCGACCGTGCCCTCGTCGAGGAGGCCGCGAAGAAGTCCGCGCTGGTGTGGGTGCGGGCGGACGGTGGCGACGTCCCCGGCCCGGACCGGCCGCTGTGGCACGTCTGGCACGACGGCGCGGTCTGCCTGGTCGGCGACGGGCCCGGTGAGCAGCCACTGCCGGGGCTGGCCGACGGGGGGCACGCGGTGCTGACCCTGCGCAGCAAGGACAAGGGCGGCCGGCTGGTGGCCTGCCGCGCCGCGGTCACCGAACCGGCCGCCGGTTCGGCCGCGTGGGAGGAGGCGGTGGCGGAGCTCAAGGGCAAGCGGCTCAACGCGGTGGACGCGGAGGCGATGCCGGCCAGGTGGGCCCGGGAGTGCCGGGTCCTGCGTCTCGAGCCGGTGGGGCCCGCGCTCGCGCAGCCCTCCGGCGCCCTGGCCGCGGCTCCGCCGCCCACCGCGGCCACCACCCGCGAACCCCTCCCCGCAGCCCTGCCCCGCCTCCTCTTCCGCCGCCGCCGCACCTGACCGGACCACGGCGGACCGGACCACGGACCGGACCGCGGCGGACCGGCCCCTCCGGGCGGCCGGCGAGGGCGGGAGGCCTTACGTCTCGGGGAGGTCCTGGCCGTAGTCGACCTGCTCGTCCTTGGGCGGTTCCTTGAGATCGAGGCCCTTGTTCCAGTCGGCGAACTGGAGGGTGCCGCCCTCGGCGGGCCGCTCCAGGCGGAGCGGGAACGGCGTGCCCTTGAGGGAGACGTCGAGGCGTCCCGCCGCTCCCTCGTCGAACATCAGCCGGATCGTCCGGGCGTCGCCCACCTCGTGGTAGCCGTCCTTCGCCGGCTTCCCCTCCAGGCCGAGCAGCCCGTCCAGCAGGGAGTCCATGTCGGTGAAGCCGCTGAACCGCTGGTACGCGGGGTCCTTCTCGGGAACCTTCACGTACTTGCCGTCGAGCTTCTCCGCCGTCGTGCCCTCCAGCCCCTTGCCGTCCCCGCCCGCCGCCTGGTTCCAGAAGTCGGCGCCGGCCTGGAGGTACAGGTCCTCCCCCACGCGCAGCAGCCCGAAGGTGGTGCCGCCGGAGGTGACCTCGCCCCGGCCTCCGCCGTCGGACAGCCGCATGTCCAGCTCGACGCCGCCGTCCTTGGTGATCACCGTGCCGGACAGGTGCACCGAGTCCGCCGACCCGACCGCCTTCGTCGCCCGGTCGCGGATCTGCGCCGGCTCCAGCTTCCCGACCCCGTTGGTGCCCTCGTCCGGGTCCGAGCCGCACCCGGTGAGCCCCGTGGTCGCCACGGCCAGGGCGCACACCGCCGCCACCCGGGCGGACATGCGGGTACGACGCTGGGGAATCGGGGTCACAGGCGCGGCTGCCTCTCATCCGGTGTCGACGGCTGGGGGCAGCGTACCGGTGGCCTGACGGGGCAGACGGAGGCAGTCCGTCCGGACCGCCCACCAGGGCGTACCGGACCGGTACGGGCTAGCCTGATCCCCGCCCACTGCGGCGTTTTCCGGGCAACTCGGGGCAAGGGCGGGAAGACGACCGCCCCTGGAAGGAGGCTGTTCATGGCGGGTGGGCGCATCTTCGTTTCCCACCTCGCGGGCGTGGCCGTGTTCGATCCGAACGGCGACCAGGTCGGTCGGGTGCGGGACCTGATCGTCGTGCTGCGGGTGGGCCGCAAGCCGCCCCGGCTGCTCGGGATGGTGGTGGAGCTGCCGACCCGGCGGCGGATCTTCCTGCCGATGACCCGGGTCACCGGCATCCAGTCCGGCCAGGTGATCAGCACCGGGGTGCTCAACGTGCGCCGCTTCGAACAGCGGCCGCCGGAGCGGCTGGTCTTCGGCGAGCTGCTGGACCGGCGGGTGCGGCTCGACGAGAACGGCGAGGAGGTCACCGTCCTCGACCTGTCGGTGCACCAGCGGCCGAACAAGCGCGAGTGGGAGGTCGACCGCCTCTTCGTGCAGCGCGGCGGCCGCGGCGGGGCGTTCCGCCGCAAGGCCGGCGAGCAGTTCCTGGTGGAGTGGTCGGCGGTCACCGGCCTGTCCCTGGAGGAGAAGGGGCAGGGCGCGGAGAACCTGCTGGCCACCTTCGAGCAGCTGCGCCCCGCCGACCTCGCCAACGTGCTGCACCACCTGTCGGCGAAGCGCCGCGCCGAGGTCGCCGCCGCGCTCGACGACGACCGGCTGGCCGACGTGCTGGAGGAGCTGCCGGAGGACGACCAGATCGAGATCCTCGGCAAGCTCGCCGAGGAGCGCGCCGCGGACGTCCTGGAGGCGATGGACCCGGACGACGCCGCCGACCTGCTCTCCGAGCTGCCGGAGGGCGACAAGGAACGGCTGCTGAGCCTGATGCAGCCCGACGACGCCGCCGACATGCGCCGCCTGATGGCCTACGAGGACCGCACCGCGGGCGGTCTGATGACCACCGAGCCGATCGTGCTGCGCCCGGACGCCACGGTCGCCGACGCGCTGGCCCGGGTCCGCAACGCCGACCTCTCCCCCGCGCTCGCCGCGCAGGTCTACGTCTGCCGCCCGCCGGAGGACACCCCGACCGGCAAGTACCTGGGCACCGTCCACTTCCAGCGGCTGCTGCGGGACCCGCCGTACACGCTGGTCGGCTCGATCATCGACGACGACCTCCAGGCGCTGTCGCCCACCGCCGACCTGCCGGTGGTGGCCGGCTTCTTCGCCGCCTACGACATGGTGGCGGCGCCCGTGGTCGACGAGACGGGGTCCCTGCTGGGCGCGGTCACCGTGGACGACGTGCTGGACCACATGCTGCCGGACGACTGGCGCGAGACGGAGTACCACCTGGAGGAACCGCCGGCCGCCGGGAACCCGGCGGAAGCGTCGAAGGAGGCGACTCCGGATGGCCGGTGACCGCGACGACCGGCGCCACGGCGACGAGCGCGCGCCCGGCCGCGGCCGGGCCACGGCGCACGGCCGGGAACGGCGCGAGACCAGGGAACGCCGCGAGAGCAGGGAACGGCGCGAGACGCGGGAGACGCGTGCCCTCGCGGGGGCCACCGGCACCCGGACGCGGGAGCGTCTGGACCTGCCGCTGGGCACCCGCCGGCGCCGGCTGCTGCCCGAGTGGGACCCGGACGCCTTCGGCCGGGTGTCGGAGCGGATCGCCCGCTTCCTGGGCACCGGCCGCTTCCTGGTGTGGATGACGGTGGCGGTCACCGTGTGGGTGGGCTGGAACGTGGCCGCGCCGACGCCGCTGCGCTTCGACGAGTACCCGTTCATCTTCCTGACCCTGATGCTGTCGCTCCAGGCCTCGTACGCGGCCCCGCTGATCCTGCTGGCGCAGAACCGGCAGGACGACCGCGACCGGGTCAACCTGGAGCAGGACCGCAAGCAGAACGAACGCTCCATCGCGGACACCGAGTACCTGACCCGGGAGATCGCCGCGCTGCGGATGGGGCTGGGCGAGGTCGCCACCCGTGACTGGATCCGCTCCGAGCTGCACGACCTGCTCAGGGAGATGGAGGAGCAGCGGGCCGGGTCGCAGCGGCCGGACCCGCACCGGTCCGACGGCCACCGGTCCGACGGCCACCGTGCCGAGGGGCACCGCGCGGAGGACCACCGTGCGCAGGGGCACCGCCCGGGACGTGACGCAGACGACCGGTGAGTGGCCTGCCCGGTGTCTCTTCGAGGGCCGTACCATCGTCCTTATGGTTACGGAAGACGCGGTGCGCGAAGCGCTGGCGACGGTGAACGACCCCGAGATCCAGCGGCCCATCACCGAACTCGGGATGGTCAAGTCGGTGGAGATCGGCGAGGACGGCGCGGTCGCCGTCACGGTGTACCTCACCGTCTCGGGCTGTCCGATGCGCGGGACCATCACGGACAACGTGACGTCCGCGCTGACCCGTGTCGAGGGCGTCACCTCGGTCGACGTGACGCTGGACGTGATGAGCGACGAGCAGCGCAAGGAGCTGGCGGCGGCGCTGCGCGGCGGCACCGCCGAGCGCGAGGTGCCGTTCGCCAAGCCGGGTTCGCTGACCCGCGTGTACGCGGTGGCGTCCGGCAAGGGCGGCGTCGGCAAGTCCTCCGTGACGGTCAACCTGGCCGCCGCGATGGCGGCGGACGGCCTGAAGGTCGGTGTGGTCGACGCGGACATCTACGGCCACTCGGTGCCGCGCATGCTGGGCGCGGACGGCCGGCCCACCCAGGTCGAGAACATGATCATGCCGCCGTCGGCGAACGGCGTGAAGGTCATCTCCATCGGCATGTTCACCCCGGGCAACGCCCCGGTGGTGTGGCGCGGCCCGATGCTGCACCGCGCGCTCCAGCAGTTCCTGGCCGACGTGTACTGGGGCGACCTGGACGTGCTGCTGCTCGACCTGCCGCCCGGCACCGGCGACATCGCCATCTCGGTGGCCCAGCTGGTCCCCAACGCGGAGATCCTGGTCGTCACGACGCCGCAGCAGGCCGCCGCGGAGGTCGCCGAGCGCGCGGGTTCCATCGCCGTGCAGACGCACCAGAAGATCGTCGGCGTGGTCGAGAACATGTCCGGCCTGCCCTGCCCGCACTGCGACGAGATGGTCGACGTCTTCGGCACCGGTGGCGGTCAGCTGGTCGCCGACGGCCTGACCCGCACCACCGGCGCCACGGTGCCGGTGCTCGGCTCGATCCCCATCGACGTCCGTCTGCGCGAGGGCGGCGACGAGGGCAAGCCGGTCGTGCTGACCGACCCCGACTCCCCGGCCGGCTCCGCGCTGCGGGCCATCGCCGGCAAGCTCGGCGGACGTCAGCGCGGCCTGTCCGGCCTGTCGCTGGGGATCACCCCGCGCAACAAGTTCTGACCCCGTCAGGACCCCGTGTTCCGCTCCGCGGACCGCGGGGCGGCACGGGACACACCGCGGCCACGAGGGGCGCCGTTCTTGCCGGACGGCGCCCCTCGTCGTGCGGTGCGCCGTGCGGTGTCGTCGTCGTGCGGTGTCGTCGTCGTGCGGTGTCGTCGTCGTGCGGTGTCGTCGTCGTGCGGTGGTGCGGGTCCGGCGGTCGTGCGGGTCCGGCGGTGGTGCGGCCGGGGCGTGCGGTCAGGCGTCGTAGTCGGCGATGTCCTCGACCGCCGAGAAGCCCAGCCCGTAGGCGCTCATCCCGCGGCCGTACGCGCCGATGTGGACTCCGCCGCCGGTGGAGCCGGCCAGCACCCAGCCGAACTCGGACTCCCGGTAGTGGAAGGTGGTCGCCTCGCCGTCCACCGGAAGCTGCAGGGTGGACCAGGCGTGGCACTCGAGGTCGTCGGCGAGCACCCAGGCCGTCTCGGTCTGCTGCTCCAGCCAGTCGTCGCGCAGGGTGTGGTCCATGTGCAGGGGCCACGTGTAGGAGAGCAGCCCCAGGCCGGCCAGCCAGGCGGCTGAGGAGGCGGTGGTGGCGTCCAGCAGACCGGTGCCGTCCGCGCTGCGGCGGGCCGGCTGGTCGGCGACGGTGACCACCACGGCGAATCGTTCCTTGTCCTCGGCCGCCTCGTACCGGACCGAGGGTTCCTCACCGTGGCCGAGGGAACCGTGCTCGACCGCGCCGTCGCCGGAGGCGGCGACCTGCATCAGCCAGCGCGGCCCGCTGAACGCCTCGTCGAGGCCGTACCAGGGGAACGGCGCCCTCAGGTAACCGTCCACCCCGCTGCCGCCCGCGGCGGGCCGGCCTCCTGCGACCGCCGACGCCTGCGCGCCAACCCGACTTCTCGTCTCCATGCCCGGACGCCTCCTCGTTCCTCGCCGGACCGCGGGGAGATCGTGGAGGATCAGCCGCCGGTCCGCACAACAACTCGGCAGCATAGCCACCTCTCTTCACCGGTCCGGGATTACCGCCGACCGGGTGGGTCGGGACGGCGCGGAGCGGTGAAGGAGGGAGGAGGGGCAGCAGGGGTGCCGGCGCGGGCGCCCGGCTCAGGTGGCGTCGAGGTCGTACGGGGGACGCTCGGCGGCCGGCTCCGGCTTCTTCTCCAGGCCGACCGGGCCCGCCGGCGTGGCCGTCGCGGTGGACGGCGGGATGGCCGGGGTGGCCGGGACGGGGGGCGTCGTGGGCCCGGAGGACGACGGCACGTCGACGGCGTTCGGGTCGGCGAGCTGCTGGATGTCCTTCTTCAGGTCGAGCGAGTCGCGGATCTCATTGAGACCGAGGTCGTCGTTCTGCAGCTGCTTGCGGATGAACGTCTTGGGGTTCAGGTCCTGGAACTCGAAGTCCTTGTACTCCGGACCGAGCTCGTCGCGGATGTCGTTCTTGGCGCTCTCGGAGAACTCGCGGATCTTCCGGATCGTCCGGGAGACGTCCCTGATGACCTTGGGGAGCTTCTCCGGCCCGAAGACGAGCACGGCGAGGACGACGAGCGTGATCAGCTCGAGCGTTCCTATGTCATTGAACACCTGAAGCTCCTTGCGATGTCCCGGGGCGGAACCACGGTACCCGGCCGACCCGCCCCACCGGTACTGTCCGACCACCCTCTGACGCGTACAACACATCCCGGGCCGCCGGGGAGTCACCCCGCGATGACGCTCGGGTGACGCCCCGGTGGCGCTCGGCCGTCAGCCGCCGGAGGAGCCGAGGACCAGGGTGACCTCGCGTTCCTCGCCGTCCCGCTCCACGGTGAGTTCCAGGCGGTCGCCGGGCCGGCGCGCGCGGGTCTTGACGATCAGCTCGTCGCCGGAGTGCACCCGGATGCCGTCCACGGCCGTGATCACGTCGCCGGGCTTCAGCCCCGCCTCGGCGCCGGGGCCGCCGGGGGTCACCGGGGAGCCGCCGTCGACGCCCTGGGTGTGCACCCGTGCCCCGTCGCCGGGGTAGGCCATGTCGAGGGTGACGCCTATGACCGGGTGGGTGGCCTCACCCTCGTTGATCAGCTCCTCGGCGACCCGCTTGGCCTGGTTCACCGGGATGGCGAATCCGAGGCCTATGGAGCCGGACCCGCCGTCCTCGGTGCCGATGCCGGTGTCGGCGGAGCGGATGGCGGAGTTGATGCCGATGACCCGGCCCCGGGCGTCGAGCAGCGGCCCGCCGGAGTTGCCCGGGTTGATCGGGGCGTCGGTCTGCAGGGCGTCGACGTAGGAGACGTCGCTTCCGTCGCCCTCGCCACCGGCCGTGATGGGACGCTCCTTGGCGCTGATGATGCCCGCGGTCACGGTGTTGGCCAGGTCGAAGGGGGCGCCGATGGCCACCACCGGGTCGCCGACGCGGACGTCGTCGGAGTTGCCCAGCGGCATGGGGTTCAGGCCCTTCACGCCCTTCACCCGCACCACCGCCAGGTCGTAACCGGCGTCGCCGCCGACCAGCTCGGCGCGGGCGGTCTCGCCGCCGCTGAAGGTGACGGCGATACGGCCGTCGCCGGAGTCCTCGGCGGCCTGCACGACGTGGTGGTTGGTCAGGATGTGGCCGCGGTCGTCGAGCACGAAGCCGGTTCCGGTGCCAGCCTGGCCGGAGCCCTGGACGTGCAGGGTGACCACGCTGGGCAGGGCGCGCTCGGCGATCCCGGCCACGCTGTCCGGGTCACGGGGGGTGTCGCCGAGAGGCGCCTGCGAGAGTTCGACGACACCGAGGCCGCCGTAGCGCTCCAGGTACACGCCGGCGACCCCGCCGCCGAGTCCGGCGACCAGCGCGACCGCCGCGGCGCCGCCGACGAGGGCGCGCCGTCGCCGGTTCCGCCGCCGCGCGGGGCTCTCGGCGGCCGTCCCGCCGCCCTGGAGCGGCAGGGCGTCCACGGGGGCCGGGCCGGTGCCGGGGGCGGCCCAGGGGTCGTACCGGCCCCAGGGGCCGGTGGGGTCGGCGGGGCCGGCGGGGCCGGACGCGAGGGCGTCGGCGGCCGCGGGCTGCTGCTGCCCGCCCGCCACGTCCGGGGTGGGGACGGCGGGGGCGGCGGAGACGGGGCCGGACGCCCCGTGAGCCGCCCGGCCGCCGGGATCGGACCCGGCGGGGACCGAGGCCCCGGCCACCGGCGGCTCCCAGGACCCCGTCACCGCGTCGCGCGATGCGTCCGGCGCCGCGGGGGCCGGGGCGCCCGAGGCGTCCAAGGCACCCGAAGCTCCCGGCGGGGCGGCGTCGGAAGCGACGGGGGCGTGCCCGCCGTCCGACCCCGGCACCGGACCGGCACCGGCGTCCGGCACGGAAGACGTCGCGCCGTCTGGCGTCGCGGTCGCGCCGTCTGGCGTCGCGCCGGAGGGCGCCGGGCCGGAGGGCGTCGCGCCGTCAGGCGCCAGGCCGGAAGGCGCCGCGCCGCCAGGCGCCAGGCCGGAAGACGTCGCACCGGAGGGCGTCGCACCGGAGGGCGTCGCGCCGTCAGGCGTCGCGCCGGAGGGCGCCGGGCCGTCAGGCGCCAGGCCGGAAGCCGCCGCGCCGGAGGGCGCCGGCCCGGAGGGCGCCGGGCCGGAGGGCGCCGGGCCGGAGGGCGCCGGCCCGGAGGGCGCCGGCCCGGAGGGCGCCGGCCCGGAAGGCGCCGGCCCGGAAGGCGCCAGGCCGGAAGGCGCCAGGCCGGAAGGCGCCAGGCCGGAAGGCGCCAGGCCGGAGGGCGCCGGGCCGGAGGGCGCCGGGATGCTCGGTGTCGGATCGCCCGGCACAGCGGGACCCTGCGCCCCGGGCGCCCGGTCGGGCACGGGCGGAGCCTCGGGGGCCGTGGGAGCCACGGGGGACGGGGAGTCCGGAAGCTGCGGGCCCCCCTGCTCGGGCACCGGCGGGAGCGGGCTCGCCTCCGCCGCACACCCCGCGGCACCCGTGACCGGCGGACCAGACACACCGGGGGCACCCTCACCCCCCGGAGCCGGAGCCGGACCCGCGGACACCGGCGGCACCGGCGGCACCGGCGACGCGGAGCGCGCCGGACCCGGGACCACCGCACCGGAGCCTTCGCGGGCGGGCGCGCCCCCCGCACCGGGCACCGCCGAGGCCGAGCCGGCACCCGCCGAGGACGTCACGGACTCCGGGGAGCCGGAGGACACCGAAGACCCCGCCTCGCCCACGGCGGGCGGGCCGGACGGACCGGCGGTCCCCGGCGCGCCCGGCTGCGGCGGGACGTGACCCGCGGCGGGCGCGGCGGGGTGCTGGACGGGCGGTGCGGGGGCCCAGGGGCCCGGAGTGCCGTAGGGGGGCGTGCTGTAGTGGTCGGGCTCGTGGGCCGGGCGCGGGGCGGGCGACGCCGGGGTGGCCGGGACGTCCTGACGGCCGCCCGGGGGCAGGTCCGGCCCCTCCCCCGCCGGCTCGGGGGCGGCGAGGGGAAAGTCGCCGGAGGCGTCAGGGCCGGGCGCGGGGCGGGGCCTGTTCCACCACTTGGGCCTCGCGGACTTCCCCGGCGTGCCCTCGTTCATGCTCTCCCCAACACCTGGCGTGATTCGTCGGAGCGCCGCCGACGCGGCGCTCCACGGATTCAATCAGGTTCCCGCCCCGGCGCGCAGAGAACCTGGTCAGCGCCCCACCGGCGGGGGAGCCACCGTGCCGGTCGGCTCGGGCGCGGCCAGCAGACCGGGCAGCCCGGGCACCACCGGAGCGCCGGGACCTATCAGCGGCGTGGGAGCGAGGCCGCCGTCGCCCTCCACCGACTGCGCGCCGCCGGAGAGCAGCGGGGCGGTGGCGGGCGCGCGCCGCTGCGTGGACGCGCTCTGTGCGAGCAGCGGCGCGGTCGTACGACGGCGGGCGTCCGTGGTCGCGGCGGCGCCGGCGCCCTGCTGGCGGGCCGGGGTGACGTTGCTGCGCAGACCGCCGCGTTCGGCGTCGGCGACCGGCACCACCGTGGTGACACCGCCGAGCGCCACCGCCGCCAGGGACACCGCGCTCGCCGCGGCGAACGCGAACCGGCGGCTCCGCGAGGCCGCCGCCGCCCGCTCCGCCTGGGCGCGGCCGACGTCATGTATGGGGAAACCGTGGGCGGCGGAGGCGGCCAGCCCGAAGGGGTCGGTGCGACGGGAGCCGAACATGGCGCTCCCGGGCTCCTCACCCGGTTCGCCGACCGCCTCACGGGCCGTCTCGCGCAGCTCGTCGAGCCCGCCCGCGGGCAGCCCCTGGAGACGGGCGAGGAAACTCTCGGAGGGAGTGGGGGTGGAGACCTCGGCGAAGACGTGCTTCAGCCTGCGCTGGGCCTCTGCCTCGACCCGGCATCTGCCACAGGTCGCCAGATGGGCCAGCACACGCTCGCGCGCCTCGTGTCCCAGCTCGCCGTCCACCAGGGCGGAGAGCCGGTCACCGAGGTGCTGTTCGGCCGGCGTCGGACGTGACTCACTCACGCGGTCGCGCCTCCTCCTCTCAGCGCCGGAAGGCGGGTGACTCCGAACCTCCGCTCGGCACGCGCCTCGGGAGAGCGGTGGGCGAGCGCCTTGCGGAGCTGCGAACGCCCACGGTGGATGCGGCTGCGGACGGTGCCGAGCTTCACCCCCAGGGTCGCGGCGATCTCCTCGTACGACAGTCCTTCGATGTCGCACAGGACGACCGCGGCACGGAACTCGGGCGCCAGCGTGTCCAGCGCCTGCTGGATGTCGGCGTCGAAGTGCGCGTCGTTGAAGACCTGCTGGGGCGACGGCTCACGGCCGGGCAGCCGCTCGGCGGCGTCCTCGGCGAGCGCGTCGAACCGGATGCGCTGCTTTCGGCGCACCATGTCCAGGAAGAGGTTGGTGGTGATCCGGTGCAGCCAGCCCTCGAACGTGCCGGGCGAGTACGTGGACAGCGAGCGGAAGACCCGGACGAAGACCTCCTGGGTGAGGTCCTCGGCGTCGTGCTGGTTGCCGGTCAGCCGGTAGGCGAGCCGGTACACCCGCGCACTGTGCGTGCTGACGATCTCCTCCCAGGTGGGCGGAGTCCACGCCGGCCCGTCCCCGTCGGTGGCGAACGTCGCGGTGCGGGCGGGCTCGGCGGAGGGACGGTCGGCCTCACGGCCCGCCCCACGGTCAGCAACGGTGTCGGTCACGGATTTCGGCCTGGCCGCCGACCCGAGAAGGCGTCTCAGCCCTCCGCCTCGGTCTGCGGGCGCGGCCGCACCTCCCCTGTCGGCTCTGGTGGTGTCCAGTGGAGCCCCTACCATAGCCATCTCGTCCGTTAGCTCCGGATAAGCAGGTTTGCGAAAGTTTGCCACTCGCTCCATCGGCGCTTCCCCCGTCTCCTTCATGCCTTTCCCCTCACCCTTCAAACGCGGCGTCCCGCCGCCAGGTTCCCGACGGCTCCGGATACAGTCACGACGAGATGCGTCCGGTGCGGACGCCGGACGCGCGGACGCGGGCGCGAGTGGGTCGGGGACGGGGACGGGAGGCGGCCATCAGCAGCAACGGGCAGGCGAGTTGGGCGCTGGCCGACGCCTTCGTCGCCGAGGACGAGGCGCTGCTCCGGGCCCGGGACCGGGCGCGGGAGGCCGGGCTGCGCCCGGTGACGCCCACCGCGGGGTCGGTGCTGCGGCTGCTCGCCGCCTCGGTCGGGGCGAAGGCGGTCGCCGAGATCGGCACCGGCACCGGTGTCTCCGGCATCCACCTCCTGAACGGGATGCGGCCGGACGGCGTGCTGACCACGGTGGACACCGAGCCGGAGTACCAGCAGGCGGCCCGCCAGGCGTTCCGGGCGTCGGGCTTCGCGGTCAACCGCGCGCGGCTGATCCCCGGATCCGCGCTGGACGTGCTGCCCCGGCTCGCGGACTCGGGCTACGACCTGGTGTTCTGCGACGCCGACCGCCTGGAGGTGCTGGAGTACCTCGCCGAATCGTTGCGGCTGCTGAGACCGGGCGGCCTGGTGGTGTTCGCGGGCGTCCTGGCGAACGGCCGGACCGTCGGGACGGGACCGCAGCCGACCGAGGTGCTGCGGCTGCGGGAGCTGCTGCGCGAGGTGCACGAGAGCGACGTCCTCCTGCCGTCCCTGCTGCCCGTGGGCGACGGCCTGCTCTGCGCCGCCAAGCGCTGACCCGCGGACGGGCCGTCCGAACGGACCGCCGGAGGGGACCATCGCAGGGGACCGCCGGAAACAGCCGCCGCCCGGTCCCCTGGGGGACCGGGCGGCGGACGTCACACTGAGTGGTGGTCGCGCGTCAGCCGACGACCTTCTTGAGGGCGTCGCCGAGCGCATCCGCCTCGTCCGGAGTCAGCTCGACGACGAGCCGACCGCCGCCTTCGAGCGGAACGCGCATGACGATGCCCCGCCCCTCCTTGGTCACCTCGAGCGGGCCGTCGCCCGTCCGCGGCTTCATGGCCGCCATGCTCGTTCCCCTTCCTGAAACCAGCTCAACCGCCGTGCCGGAACACCTTGAGGAGGACGAACCTCGAAAAGGACCGCCCACCCCGAGAGGGCAGGCGTCACCGACATCGAACACATTGCTTCCTGGCCATTATCCCGCATCCCGCGCACCAATGACCAACATCAGTCCGCATCGCTTGCGCAACGCGCGAGGCCAAAACCACTCAATTCGGGGATGTCACTGCGATACTGCGCCCTCGATCTGACCTGCCGCGACCGATTGGTGACCGGATTTCTTTGGCCGAGGTCACACACCGGTCACCGTCCGCCTTCGTGAATCTCCGCCATGCTGTCCTCGGACAAGAACCGACGGAGGGAAGTCGACATGGCCGACACCGTGCTCTACGAGGTCAGCGACGCGCTGGCGATCATCACCCTGAACCGCCCGGCCGCGATGAACGCCCTGAACGTGGAGGCGAAGGTCGCGCTGCGGGAGGCGCTGCGGACGGCCGCGGCGGACCCCGGGGTCCGGGCGGTGCTGCTCACCGCGGCCGGCGACCGGGCGTTCTGCGTGGGCCAGGACCTCAAGGAGCACATCGAGCTGCTCGCCGCCCAGGACGGCGGCGAGGGCGGTGACGGTCCCGGGCGGCTGAGCACGGTGAGTGAGCACTACAACCCCATCGTCCGCGCGATCGCCGGCATGGCGAAGCCGGTGGTGGCGGGCGTCAACGGGGTCGCCGCCGGCGCCGGCTTCGGCTTCGCGCTGGCCGCCGACTACCGCGTGGTCGCGGACTCCGCGACGTTCACGACCTCGTTCGCCGGTGTGGCGCTGACCGCCGACTCGGGCGTCTCCTGGACGCTGCCCCGCGTCGTGGGCCCGGGCCGCGCCACCGACCTGCTGCTCTTCCCCCGGTCCGTCGACGCCGAGGAGGCCCTGCGCCTGGGCATCGCCGGCCGGGTGGTGCCGGCCGCCGACCTGCGCGCGGAGGCGGAGAAGGTCGCCCGGAGGCTCGCCGCGGGGCCCACGGTCGCCTACGCGGCGCTCAAGGAGTCGGTCGCCCACGGCCTGACCCACTCGCTCGAGGAGACCCTGGAGAAGGAGGACGAGCTCCAGGGCCGGGCCGGCGCCTCCGAGGACCACCGGATCGCCGTGCGGGCGTTCCTGGACAAGGAGCGCCCCAAGTACCTGGGCCGCTGAGCGGCCGGCCGGGGCACCCGGTCACCCGGGCGGCTCAGCCGTCGCGCCGCGCGCAGCCGGCCAGGTGGTCGTTGGTGAGACCGCAGGCCTGGAGCAGCGCGTAGGCGGTGGTGGGGCCCACGAACCGCAGGCCGCGGCGCTTGAGCTCCTTGGCCAGCGCCGTGGACTCCGCCGTCACCGCGGGGACCTCGGCGAGGGTGCGCGGGGCCGGACGGGGAGCGGGGGCGTACGACCAGATCAGCTCGTCGAGCTCGCCCGGCTTCCACCCGGCCAGCACCTTGGCGTTGGCGAGCGTGGCGTCGATCTTGGCCCGGTTGCGGATGATCCCCTGGTCGGCGAGCAGCCGGGTCCGGTCCTCCTCGGTGAAGGCGGCCACCTCGGCGATCCGGAACCCGGCGAAGGCGGCCCGGAACCCGGCGCGGCGGCGCAGGATGGTCAGCCAGGAGAGCCCGGACTGGAAGGCCTCCAGGCACAGCCGTTCGAAGAGGGCGTCGTCGCCGTGGACCGGACGGCCCCATTCCTCGTCGTGGTAGGCGAGGTAGTCGGGGGTCGAGAGCCCCCAGGGACAGCGCGGCAGGCCGTCGGGGCCGGGCAGTGCCCCGGACGCGGACGGCGCGGCGCCGGGCTCGGGGGCGGCGCCGGGGGCGGCCCCCGGGGCCGCCCCGGGGACGTCCTGCGCCGTGGAGCCGTCGGCGGGCGTGGGTGCGGGCTCGGCGGCGCTCACCGGGTCTCGCCCGGACCGGCCCACCCGTGGCCCTCGCGCCGCGGGTCCGGGCCGGAGGTCCCGGCGCCGTCCACCGTCCCGTCCGGCTTCTCGTCCACCGTCCCGTCCGGCTTCTGGCCGTCCCGAGCCTCCGCCCGGTCCTCCTCCCGCGCCTCCGCCGGCGCCTTCCTCAGCGCGTCCTTCTCCCCCTCCCGCTCCTCCTCGTCCGCCCGCACCGCGAGCAGCGTCGCCCGGGCCGCGTCCGCGCGGACGGTGTCCAGGGCGGACTCCAGTGCGGCGATGCGCTCGTCGCGCACGGTGAGCTCGTGGGTCAGACGGGTGAGCGCGTCGTCCACGTCACCCATCCGGTAGCCGCGCAGGGCCGGCGGGAAGCGCAGCTGCTCCACGTCCCGCACCGTCGCCGCACGGTGCGGGGGCAGCGGGTCGTGCAGACGGTCCGGCGGCGCGTCGGGAAGGACAGGGCGGTCACCGCCGCCGACGACGGCCAACGTGGTCGCGCTCACCACCACGGCGAGCGCGACGACCAGGAAGAGGAACATTGCCAAGGCTGCGGCCCCCCGCGTGTCGAAGTTGCCAGGGGTCCGATCGTGCCATGCCTCCGGGGCGGTTAGGGTCGCAGACAGCCGAAGACCGGACGTAGAGGAAAGAGGCCGTACGGGATGCTCAGGCTGGGCAGGCGTGAGTTCGACACGCACGAGCCGGTGATCATGGCCATCGTGAACCGGACGCCGGACTCCTTCTACGACCGGGGCGCCACCTTCGCCGACGAGCCGGCGCTCGCCCGGGTGGAGCAGGCGGTGGCCGAGGGCGCCGCGATCATCGACATCGGCGGCGTGAAGGCGGGGCCGGGCGAGGAGGTCGGCGCCGAGGAGGAGGCCCGCCGCACGGTCGGTTTCGTGGCCGAGGTGCGCCGCCGGTTCCCCGACGTGGTGATCAGCGTGGACACCTGGCGGCACGAGGTCGGCGAGGCGGTCTGCGAGGCCGGGGCCGACCTGCTGAACGACGCCTGGGGCGGCGTCGACCCCAGGCTGGCCGAGGTGGCGGCCCGGTACCGGGTGGGTCTGGTGTGCACGCACGCCGGCGGGGCGGAGCCGCGGACCCGGCCGCACCGGGTGGTCTACGACGACGTGATGGCGGACATCCTGAAGGTCACCGTGGGGCTGGCCGAGCGGGCGGTGTCCCTGGGCGTGCCCCGCGAGTCGGTGCTGATCGACCCGGGGCACGACTTCGGGAAGAACACCCGGCACAGCCTGGAGGCGACCCGCCGGCTCGGCGAGATGACGGCCACCGGCTGGCCGGTGCTGGTCTCGCTCTCCAACAAGGACTTCGTCGGCGAGACCCTGGACCGGCCGGTCAAGGAGCGGCTGCTGGGCACACTGGCGACGACCGCGGTCTCGGCCTGGCTGGGCGCCCAGGTGTACCGGGTGCACGAGGTCGCGGAGACCCGGCAGGTGCTGGACATGGTGGCCTCGATCGCGGGACACCGCCCGCCGGCCGTGGCCCGCCGCGGCCTGGCCTGACGGCCCGGCCCGGCCGTCGGGCGGCCCCTCAGGCCGCCCCGGCGCCGGGTCCGGCGGCCTCGTGGTCCGCCGCCTCGCGGGCGGGGTCCGCCACCTCGCGGGAGAGCAGGGCGACCGCCTCGTCGACGTCGTCGGTGAGGTGGAAGAGGTCCAGGTCGCGTTCGGCGCACTTGCCGTCGGCGACCAGGGTGGACTTGATCCAGTCGACCAGCCCGCCCCAGTGCGCGGTGCCGAACAGGACGATCGGGAAACGGGTCACCTTGCCCGTCTGGACCAGGGTGAGGGCCTCGAAGAGCTCGTCGAGGGTGCCCATCCCGCCGGGCAGGACGACGAAGCCGCGCGAGTACTTCACGAAGCAGGTCTTGCGGGCGAAGAAGTACCGGAAGTTCAGCCCGATGTCGCAGTAAGGGTTGAGACCGGTCTCGAAGGGCAGCTCGATGCCCAGGCCCACGGAGACGCCTCCGCCCTCCTGGGCGCCCTTGTTGGCGGCCTCCATGGCGCCCGGGCCGCCTCCCGTGATCACCGCCCAGCCGGCCTCGGCCAGCGCCCGGCCCAGCCGGACGCCCGCCTCGTACTCGGCGGATCCGGGGCTGGTGCGGGCCGAGCCGAAGACACTGACCGCGTGCGGCAGCCCGGACAGCGCACGGAAGCCCTCACCGAATTCCGCCTGGATCCGGGCGACCTGCCAGGCGTCGCGTTCGGTCCAGCCGGACGCGCCGTCCGGGTCGAGCAGTCTTCGGTCGCTGTCCCCCGCGCGGCCGGGCGCCCGGTCCGCGGGAGTGGCCTCGACCGGGTCGAGGCCCTGCAGCAGGTATCCGAGCCGCTCGTCGCGCACCGATACCTGTGTTCCCTCGGAGTTGCCTGTGGTCATGGGCTCTCCTCTCCGTGACGGGTTCTCCGCGTCCTTTGCAAAGATTAGATCTACGCGGGTTACCCACTGGGGACGCGAACATGTCCGTCGTGTGCCGTCCGGTACCCGTTTCGGTGCGAATTTCGTACCCGCGCGGGAGCGGGGGACCTCGCTCAGGCGGTCAGCCAGTCCCGCAGCCGGCGCTCGGCCTCGGGGATCATCGACGCCAGGACCCGCTCGTCCCGCTTGTGGGCGAGCAGCGGGTTGCCGGGCCCGTAGTTGACGGCCGGGACGCCCAGGGCGCTGAACCGGGAGACGTCGGTCCAGCCGAACTTCGGCTGCGGGGTGCCGCCGACGGCCTCGATGAAGGCGCGCGCCGCCGGGTGGGAGAGGCCGGGGAGGGCGCCGGGGCTGTGGTCGTCGACCACGAACTCCTCGATCGGGCAGCCCTCGAAGACCTCGCGGACGTGCGCGATCGCCTCCTGCTCGTCCCGGTCGGGGGCGTACCGGAAGTTGACGGTCACGGTGCACAGGTCGGGGATGACGTTGCCCGCCACTCCCCCCTCGACGGCCACCGCGTTCAGGCCCTCGCGGTACTCCAGGCCGTCGATCACCGGGCGGCGCGGCTCGTAGGCGGCCAGGCGCTCCAGGATCGGGGCGGCGGCGTGGATGGCGTTGGCGCCCATCCAGGAGCGCGCGGAGTGGGCCCGCTCCCCCTTGGTGCGCAGCTTGACCCGCAGGGTGCCCTGGCAGCCGCCCTCGACCTGGCCGTCGGTGGGCTCCAGCAGGACGGCGAAGTCGCCCTCCAGCCAGTCGGGGTGGGCGGCGGCCACATGGCCGAGGCCGTTGAGGTGGGCGGCGACCTCTTCGTTGTCGTAGAAGACGAAGGTGAGGTCCCGGTTGGGCTCCGGCACCGTGGCGGCGATCCGCAGCTGCACGGCGACTCCGGACTTCATGTCGCAGGTGCCGCAGCCCCAGAGCACGCCCTCCTCGTCGAGCCGGGAGGGGACGTTCTCCGCGATGGGCACCGTGTCGATGTGCCCGGCGAGCACGACCCGCTCGGAGCGGCCCAGGTAGGTGCGGGCCACCACGTTGTTGCCGTGCCGGTCGACGGAGAGGTGGGGCAGGGAGCGCAGCGCCGCCTCGATGGCGTCCGCCAGCGGCTTCTCGTCCCCGCTCTCGGAGGGGAGGTCGACGAGCCGCGCGGTCAGCCGGGCGGCGTCCAACGAAAGGTCCAGCGGGGTTTCGGCCATGGCCCCGACCTTAACCCGCACCCGATGGCGAGAGGTTGTCCACAGGGGCTCGGGCAGGAGGACGCACCTCCGTTACCGTGTTACCCGTGACAGAGACGTCAACCGCCCCCAAGCGTCGTGGTCGCCTCTTCCGTTACGGGGCGGCCCTGATGGTGCTGTTCTCCCTCGCGGGCTACGTCGCCACCCGGAACCTGCACGGTGGCGGAGCCGGTCCTTCCGGACCGGGCTGCGAGGTGGTCGCCTCGGGTGGACGGGGTGAGCCCGCCCGGTACGCGTTCACGCCCGAGCAGGCGGTGAACGCCGCCACCATCACCGCCGTGGGCACGGCGCGCGGCCTGCCCGAGCGCGCCGTCACCATCGCCCTGGCCACCGCGCTCCAGGAATCCTCGCTGCGCAACATCCGCTACGGCGACCGGGACTCCCTCGGCCTCTTCCAGCAGCGGCCCTCGCAGGGCTGGGGAACGCCGAAGGAGATCATGGACCCGGCGTACTCGGCCGGACAGTTCTACGACCACCTGGTGAAGGTGCCGGACTACACCGAGCTGCCGCTGACGGTGGCCGCCCAGGAGGTGCAGCGCAGCGGTTTCCCGGACGCCTACGCCAAGCACGAGCCGGACGCCGCGCTGATGGCTTCGGCCCTCACCGGGCGCAGCGCGGCCACGCTGACCTGCTCGGGCCGCCCCGCACCGGACGCGCAGGCCGGGCCGGACGCGGTGCGTGCGGCGCTGACCCGGGACTTCGGCACCGAGGTGCTGGGGACGGCCGCGGCCGAGGTCGCCGGGGACGGGGCGGCAAGCCGCGGGGAGAGCGGGTCGCGGGACCGGGCGGCGCGGGTGTCCGCGGCGTCGGGTTCGCCGTCGTCGGCGGCCGGGCGGACGGTGACGGTTCCGGTGGCGGAGCCCGGTGCCCGGCAGCGGGGCTGGCAGTTCGCCCACTGGGCGGTGGCCAATGCCTCCTCCCTGGCGATCGAGCGGGTCTCCTACGCGGGGCGGGAGTGGACTGCGGGCCAGGCGTCGTGGGGCGACGCCACCGCCGGCTCGGCGGGCGCGCACGGCTCGCCCGGCGCCGGGCAGGTCCGGATCGTGACGTCCCGCTAGGGCCGCCCGCCGCCGCATGCCACCGGCGGGAGCGGCGCCGGCCCGGCGAGGAGTACGGACAGCGGCCGACTCGGCACGGGCGCGTGCCGCGCAGGCGCGTGCCGCAGGCACGCGAGCCGCACAGGCGCGTATCGCACAGGCGCGCTGGGCGTCACCCGGTGGGGCCAACTCCGCGCCCACCGCACGGCACGGGACCGCGCTTTTCGCACTGATGGCGCACCTCGCCCCGGATTCGTTGCCACAAGGGCGGCGGAAGGTTTCCGCAGCGCGCCACGCCGCGCCCGGAACGTCCCGTTCCGTCCGCAGCCGATAATGCGACGCATTGCCAACTCTTTACACCGGCGGTCCGCAACCTTCCCCGGGCCCGGCCCGTAATCACTGCGTCCGCCTCGCCCGATCCGCACCTGGCGGCCGCCCCCGCGGGTGGCCGTGGATCGCAACGTAAGGAGCACCATGTCCCCCTCCCTGACCCGCCGTATCGCCCGTGCCGCGCTGCTCGTCGCCGCGGGAGCCGCACCCGTCGTCGGAGCGGCCGGCGCCGCGCACGCCGCCCCCGCCGCCCCGGACCTGGCTCCGCTGTCGGCGCTGGACGGCGCCGGTGAGCTGGGCTCCACCCTGGACGGCGTGACCTCGCACGTGACCGGTCTCGCGGGCCAGGCCGGCGGCGAGGCGGTCAAGGGCGGTACCAAGGCCGCCGAGGGCGGCACGTCGATGGCGAAGAACGCCGCCGAGGGCGCGCCGGACGTCCAGCAGGTGGTCGGTGGCGTCGCCGGGCAGGCGGGCCAGATGGTCGGCGGCGCGACCGGCGACCTGCCGGTCGGCAATCTCCCGGTCAGCACGCTGCCGCTGCCCGCCTGACGCCCTCCCGCATCCGGCGGAAGGCCCCCGGCGCCGTACGGCGCTGGGGGCCTTCCCGCGTCCGCGTCCTTGCCGAGCGCCGCGTCCCCGCGCGGCACGGGCTTCGGGGCGGCGGACGGCAGGCACCGTGCCCCGGGCCGCCCGACCGGGCGGCCCGGGGCACGGCGCGCCATGGCGGGGCGTCAGCCCAGGCGGCTCGCCGCGGCGGCCACCCGCTCGTCGGTGGCGGTGAACGCCACCCGGACGTGGCGCGCGCCGGCCGGGCCGTAGAAGTCGCCGGGGGCCACCAGGATGCCCAGCGAGGCGAGGTACGCCACCGTGTCCCAGCAGGACTCGTCACGGGTCGCCCACAGGTACAGGCTGGCCTCGCTGTGCTCGATGCGGAAGCCGTGCCGTTCCAGCGCGCCGCGCAGCACCTCGCGCCGGGCCGCGTAGCGCTTGCGCTGCTCGGCCACGTGGGCGTCGTCGCCCAGCGCCGCCACCGTGGCGGCCTGGGTGGGCATGGAGGTCATCATGCCGCCGTGCTTGCGCAGTTGCAGCAGCGGCATCAGCACCTCGGAGTCGCCCAGCAGGAACGCCGCCCGGTAGCCGGCCAGGTTGGACCGCTTGGAGAGCGAGTGGACGGCGACCAGGCCGTCGTACGAACCGCCGCAGACGTCGGGGTGGAGCACCGACACCGGGTCGGCCTCCCAGCCGAGCTCCAGGTAGCACTCGTCGGAGACGACCAGCACGCCGTGCTCACGCGCCCAGGCCACGATCCGGCGCAGCTCCTCCTTGGGCAGCACCCGGCCGGTCGGGTTGGACGGCGAGTTCAGCCACAGCAGCTTCAGGGGGCCCGGGTCCAGGTCCGTGGTCGGGTCGTCGTAGGCCAGGAAGTCGGCGCGGGCCAGCCGGGCGCCCACCTCGTACGTCGGGTAGGCCAGGCGCGGGAAGGCGACGGTGTCGCCGGGGCCCAGGCCCAGCTGGATCGGCAGCCAGGCCACCAGTTCCTTGGAGCCCACCACCGGCAGCACGTTGCGGTGCGTCAGGTCCTGGGCGCCCAGTCGCCGGCCGGCCCAGCCGGTGATCGCGTCGCGCAGTGCGGGGGTTCCCCAGACCGTCGGGTAGCCGGGCGAGTCGGCCGCGTCGGCGAGCGCCTTCTGCACGAGGTCCGGCACCGGGTCGACCGGCGTGCCGACGGAGAGGTCGACGACGCCGTCCGGGTGCCCGGCGGCGGTCGCCTTGTAGGGCTCCAGCTTGTCCCAGGGGAAGTCCGGCAGACGGCTCACGAGCTCGGACACGGGTTCAGCTCACTTTCCTCACGCCGCGGACGGTGCGGCTGCGGCGGCGAACGCCTCGGTCCCGCAGGCGGCCGGTGCGTGGGCCGCCGTACGGGACCGAGGGGGAGATCACTCCTACGGGTTCCGCTACTGGTTCTGCGGGGGCAGCGCGGCGACGAACGGGTGGTCGCGCTCGATCAGGCCCAGCTTGCTGGCCCCGCCGGGAGAGCCGAGCTCGTCGAAGAACTCCACATTGGCCTTGTAGTAGTCCTTCCACTCGTCCGGCGTGTCGTCCTCGTAGAAGATGGCCTCGACCGGGCAGACCGGCTCGCAGGCCCCGCAGTCGACGCACTCATCCGGGTGGATGTAGAGGGACCGCTGCCCCTCGTAGATGCAGTCGACCGGGCACTCCTCGATGCACGCCTTGTCCTTCACGTCGACACAAGGCTGCGCGATGACGTAGGTCACGCTGTCGTTCCTCCTCGATAGGGCGCTGGCGGGCCTCCACAGGCTCCGCCGCCTGGCGCGCGGGAGCGCGGCGTCGTCGATGCCCGCCCCTAGTATCTCCACTTCGGGACCCGAACCGAACACGAGGGGTGAACCGACCCGTGGAATTCTCCACCGAAGCGCGAGCCGCGCTGCACCTTACCGGCTCTGACGTGGGCAAACGCGTCTCCGTACGGCGGCTCGCCGAAGACGGCGGCGCAGGGGCCAAGTTCAGCGACACGGTCGGTGTTCTCACATCATGGGACGAGGGCGTGCTGCTGATCACCCGTCGGAACGGCGAGAGGGTGCGGATCGACGAGTCCACCCTCGTGGCGGGCAAGGTGGTTCCCCCGGAGCCGGCCCGCCGTCGCGGCCCGGCATCGTCGTTCCGGGAGCTCGCCGGGGTGACCGCGCGGGCCTGGCCGCCGGTGGAGAGCGAACCGCTCGGCGGGTGGGTGCTGCGCGCCTCCTCGGGGTTCACCCGGCGCGCCAACTCGGTGCTGGCGGTCGGCGACCCGGGCCTGGAGCTGGACGACGCGCTGGCGGTCGTGGCCGCCTGGTACGGCGAGCGCGGGCTGCCCGCCTACGTCCAGGCGGCGACCGGGGCCGAGGGGACGGACGAGATGCTCTGCGCCGCCCTGGAGGAGCGGGGCTGGGTGCGCGAGGTGACCGCCGAGGTGTGGATCGGCGGCCTGGCGGCCGTGGCCGACGCGGTGGACCCGGCCGGGGCGGACCCGGCCGGAGCCGGTCCGCGGGCGCCCGTGGTGGAGTTCTCCCGGCACACCGACGACGCCTGGCGGGCGCGTTACCAGCGCAAGGGCGTCAGCGAGGTGGCCCGGCGGGTCCTGGAGGGCGGTCCCTCCGTCTGGTTCGCCACCGTCCCCGGCGCGGACGGCGCCCCGCCCGCCGCCATCGGCCGGTGCGTGGTGGACGGCAGGTGGGCCGGGTTCGCCGCGGTGGAGGTGGCCCCCGAGCGGCGCCGGGAGGGCCTGGCCACCCGGGTGATGGCGGCGCTGGCGGGGCAGGCGATGAAGGAGGGCGCCTCGGCGGGCTGGCTCCAGGTGGAGACCGACAACTCCGGTGCGCGCGGGCTCTACGACACCCTGGGCTTCTCCGCCCACCACGCCTACCACCACTACCGCCGGCCCGAGGCCTGAGGAGGCGACCGCACGGCATGCTCACCCCTGACCCACCGGTCCCCGCCGGACCGGAGCAACGCGCCCGCTGGGCCGCCCGGTTCGCCGCCGAGGCCCGTGCCGAGCGCCCCGACCTCACGATGCTGTGCCTGCTGATCGGCGCGGTCGCGGACGGCTCGTTCGACGAGGCCGGGATGGACGAGGCGCAGATGGAACTCGACCGGCTGGCCGGGCGGTTGCCCTACCGGCCGGGCGGTCCCCGGGAGTGGGCGGAGGCGGTCCGCCGGCTGCTCGGCGAGGACGAGGGCTTCGGCGGCGCCGAGGCCGACTACCGCGACCTGCGCTCCTCGCTGCTGCACGAGGTGCTGCGGCGCCGGCGCGGCCTGCCGATCCTGCTCTCGGTGGTGTGGACGGAGGTCGCCCGGCGGGCCGGCGCGCCGGTGCACGGGGTGGCGCTGCCGGGCCACTTCGTCGTCGGCTTCGGCCCGGCGGACGATCCGGCCCGGCAGGTGCTGGCGGACCCGTTCGCGGGCGGGCGGCTGCTGACCGGCGCCGACGCCGAACTGCTGGTGCTGGAGACGACCGGGACCGCCCCGGATCCGGCGGACCCGTCGGTGTACACGCCCGCCCGGCCGCTGGAGGTCGTGGTGCGGATCCTGAACAACATCCGCGCCTGGGCGGCGGCCCGCCCCGAGCAGTCGGCCACCGCGCTGTGGGCGCTGGAGCTGTCGCTGCTGCTGCCCGCGCGGCCCGCGAACCTCCGCTACGAGTACGCGCAGCTCCTGGTCGGCAGGGGCGAGTTCATGGCGGGTGCGGAGGAACTCGAGGTGTACGCCGACGTGGTGGAGGCGGTGGACGAGGAGCTGGCCGAACGGGTGCGCGGGCAGGCTCGGTCGGCCCGCGCCCGGCTCAACTGACCGCTCCCCGGGACGAGTCCGCCCGCACGGCCCCGAAGGGCGGTGCGGGCGGGCGTCGTTCGGCGGCGGACCGGGTCAGCTGGGCTCGGTGTCGATGACGGCGGTCCGCTCGGTCCTGCTGACCAGCGCCGGGCGCAGCGCGCCGATGACGTCCTCGGCGGTCACCGGGGTCTTCTTGCCGGTGCCACGGGTGATCAGCACCCCGTCGAAGGTCTCCCCGTACAGCTTCTCCAGCTCGGCCTTGTCGTAGCTCTCGACCAGCCGGCCGTCGACGGCGCGCACCCGCAGGAACCGCCACAGCGAGTTCTCCGGGCTGAACGAGATGGTGTGCGCGGCGTCGGTCCGGACGGTCACCAGGCCGGACATGGCGGGCTCGGCGAACTCCTTCATCATCCGGTCCACCTCGGCGTCCGGGACGCCGGGCTCGCGGGTGGCGACGGGCAGTTCGGTGGCGGGCGCCTTCCCGTCGGCCACCTGCAGGCGGAACGCCTCCTTGACCGCGGGGACGGCCTTCTCGACGTCGATGCCCTTGCCGGGCTTGCCGTAGACCGGGACGGCCTTGCCGGCGCTGAACTCGATGCCGCCCTCGGTGACCGAGCCGGCGCCGCCGGCGGACTCCTCCAGGGCGGCGCGCAGCTTCTCGGAGTCGACGGGCATGTTGGGTTCGACGACGCGCTCCTGGCCGAAGAGCGAGCCGATCACGGAGACCGGGTTGTAGTCGCTCCGGGCCGCCTCGGCGACGGTCGCCCGGGTGTCGATCTCCAGGCCCGCCTGCTCCGGTGCGAGGCTGACGGACTCGCCCTCGACGCTGAACTCCAGCGGGCGGTCCACACGGTCGCCCAGGGCCCGGTCGAGCTTCTGCGCGGCCTCCTCCCGGGTGCCGCCGCCTATCTCCACGCCGAGCACGGTGGTGCCCTTCGGCACGTCGGAGTGGTTCAGCAGCAGACCCGCGCCGTAGGCCACGGCGAACAGGGCGACCAGGCCGCCACCGAGCAGGACCAGCTTGTTGCGGCCCTTCTTGGCGGGCGGCGCGGACGCGGGTGCCGGGGCGGGGACCGGGGCCGCAGCGGCGGGCGCGGGGCTGTAGGCGCCGGGCGGGGAGCCGGCCGGACCACCGGGGGTGCCGCCCGCCGGCGCGGAGCCGGCCGCGGGGACCCGGGGCAGGCCGCTGGTGAGGGTGTCGCCGGAGATGTTGTCCTGGCGGCGCGGGGCGCCGGGGACGCCGGGCCCGTCGGGGGCGGGGCGCTGCGGGGTGAGCACCGCGGTGTCGTCGCTCAGGCCGCTGCCTGGGCCGGCGCCCAGCGGGCCGCTGCCGCCGGCGGGTCCGGGTCCGGCACCGAGCGGGCCGCTGCCGGTGACGGGGCCGCCGGTCGGGCCGGTGGGGGCCTTCGGACGGGGGGCCGGGCCGCCGGGCGTACGGCCGGCGGGGCCCGTGCCGGGGGCCTGGCCGCCGCGGGGGCCGAGCGGGCCGGCGTTCAGCGCCTCGGTGACGTCGACCGATCCGGTGCCGCCGCCGTGGCCGGGGGCCACCGGTCCGCCGGTCGCGCCGGGGAGGCCGGAGCCGTTGGTTCCGCCGGGGTTGCCCTGGCCGCCGGGGCGCGGGGCGCCGGGAGCGCCGGACGCACCGCCGCGGGGGGCGCCACCCGGGCGCCCGCCGGCGGGCGCGCCGCCGCCGGGGCGGGACGCGGTGGGACGCTGCGGGAGGGCGGGGGCGCCGGCGGCCGGCGTACGGCCCTGGCCGCCGGGGGCCGGGGCGCCGCCCTGGCCCGGGGTACCGCTCTGGCCCGGGGCACCGCTCTGGCCGGGGGCACGGCCGCGGCCGGAGGATCCGGAGGTCCCGGACGGACCGGGGAGCGCGGGCGGGCCCGCCGGCGCGCCCTGCGGGCCGCCCTCCGGCGGGACCGCGGGGGCCTTGCGCGGGGCGAACCAGTCGCTCGTCTTCTCCTTGGCCGGGGCCTCGGGAGCCGACGGCCGTCCGGCGGCGGCCGCGGACGAGGTGTCCGTGCCGCCGGCCGGCGTCGCTCCGCCGCCCGCGGGGGGCTGCTCACCCTGGGCGGCGGGGCCGTCACCGACGGGCTTGCGCACGACGACGGGCGGGATCGGCCGGGACCCGGGGATGTTGATCTTCACCCGGGTCGTCAGTGTGGTCTCGGTCTTGCGGTCCTCCGGCCGCGACGGCTCCGCGGGATGCGCGGACCCGCCGTGCCCGTGGGGCGTGGGGGACGGACTGTCAGTTTCACGACTCAAGGCAGGTTCTCCCGGTTGGCTCCGCCGCCCGTCACGATCACAGCGGGCTTGTCGGCGGCGCGCTCCACGATACTGGCCGCTTCCCGTGGGTAACCCGCGGCCGAGGGCATATCCGCTCCGGGGGTCACCGGGGCGGCGGGACGAAGCGGGATGTGCATCCCATGTCGGACGGCGGACTCAGCGGTTGCGGCCGCCTCCGAGGGTGGCGCAGATCATAGCGACCACGATGCCGCCGAGAAGAAACAGGTAGGGGCGAAGGCTGGCCCCGAACACGAAGTCACCCTCGGGACGACTGGTGGTGAGCAGGACGACCGCCACCAGCCAGCCCGCCACGGGCACGGCCGCGCCCGCCCGGGAGGCCATCAGCCGCGACCCGCCGAGGAAGGTCCCGGCCGCACCGGCGAGCGCCAGCAGCAGCCCGCCGGGGAAGAAGGCGGCCTGCACCAGCGCGCCGGCCACCCCGACGAGCGCCCCGCACAGGAACAGTCCGGCGTAGGCCGCGGTCCGGCCCGCCGAGGGCAGGCGCAGCGGCTGAGCCAGCGGGCTTCCCGCGGCGGGCCGCGGCCCCTTGTCGTTCACGCCGCCGTTCAGGCTCATGCCGCGCCTCCCCGGTGTCCTTCGGGCGTCCCGTGCCCCGCGGGGGTCGCGGGCGCGATGCCGGCGAACAGGTCGTCCCCCACGCCGGGGCCGCCCGGCTCGCCCTTCACCAGCTGGTAGTGCTCGACCGCGAACAGCGGCTGGACCAGGTCGTTGGAGAGGGCGAACCAGGGGCCGTGCACGGCGATCTGGGTGGCGTGCGCCGTCATCGCGGCGGCCTTGGCCGCCGCGTACTGGGTGCCCCCGGCGTCCACCCGGACGCTGATCGTGCCCGGGTCGTCGACGACGCCGGGCAGGTCGTCCACCTGGGCCGCCGCGGGGAACGGCAGACCGGGCAGCTCCTCACGGAGGCGGGCGAAGGCATCCTCGGCGACCGCGCGGGGCATCCGGGTCCAGTAGACGCGGGAAACGTCCCAGGCGTCGCCGAGATCGGGGCGCACGCCCGGGTCGGCGGCCAGATCCGCCGCCCGCATGGCGACGCGGTGGGCCTGGATGTGGTCGGGGTGGCCGTAGCCGCCGTCCGGGTCGTAGGTGACCAGGACCTGCGGGCGCACCTCGCGGATCACGGCGACCAGGTGTTCGGCGGCCTCGTCCACCGGGGCTCCCCAGAAGGCGCCGGGGGCGTCGTTGTCGGGCAGACCCATCATCCCGGAGTCGCCGTAGCGGCCCGCGCCGCCGAGCAGGCGGACGTCCGTGACGCCCAGCTCGCGCATGGCGGCGGCCAGCTCCTGGCGGCGGTGCGCGCCCAGCGCCGCGCCGGAGAGATGGGCCAGCTCGGGCGGGATGACCTCGCCGAGCTCGCCCAGCGTGCAGGTGACCAGGGTGACCCCGGCGCCCTCGGCCGCGTAGCGGGCCATGGTGGCGCCGTTGTTGATCGACTCGTCGTCCGGGTGCGCGTGCACCAGCAGCAGGCGGCGAGCGGGCATGTCCGTCATGGGGCCAGCTTAGGCCGGGCCCCCCGGCGCTCCCCCGGCAGGCGTGCCGGAGGACGGAGGGGGCAGGACCCGGGCAAGCGGGGTGACGGAGACGCCCCGGCACACTTCCTGGTGTACGCCTCCGTCGCGGGGGTATCCGGGACGGGGGCGACGCGCGGTCAGAACTTGAAGCTGCCGATCATGCCGGCGATGTTGTTGGTCAGCTCACTGATCGTGGGGGCCACCGACGACGCGGCGAGGTAGAACCCGAGCAGCATGCAGACGACCGCATGCCCCGCCTTCAGGCCCGACTTCTTGATCAGCAAGAAGACGACGATCGCCAGCAGCACCACCACCGAGATCGAGAGTGCCACGGCGGTTCACCTCCAAAGCTCCCTAGGACACAGGCAGTCGGACCGAAGGGGCGACAAATCCTTCGCGCAGCCAGCAGGTTGATACCCACCGGACGGCAGTGATCATAACTATCCGAAGCAACGCATGAGTCGGCGCACAGCCGCACAGGGGGGGCGCATGGCCAATATGGTCAGGTCATGCAGACGGACACCGAATCCTTCCCCCGGCGGCAGGCCCGCACCCAGCGATTCACCCTCGGGGCGCCCCGCGCGTTCACCGTCGCACCGGACGGCTCACGGGTCGTCTTCCTGCGCTCGGGTTCCGGCACGGACCGTGCGGGCGCCCTCTGGGTGCTGGACCTCGCGGCCGTGGGCGGCCCCGCCGAGCGGCTCGTCGCGGACCCCGCGGCCCTGCTGGACGGCACCGGCGAGGACCTCTCCGCCGAGGAGCGGGCCCGGCGCGAGCGGAGCCGTGAGGGTGGCGCCGGCATCGTCTCCCACGCCACCGACGCGGCCGTGGAGCTTGCGTGTTTCGCCTTGTCAGGGCGGCTTTTCACGGTCGGCCTGAGGACCGGGACGGCGCGTGAACTGCCCGTCGCGGGACCGGTGATCGACCCCCGCCCCTCCCCGGACGGACGCCATGTCGCCTACGTCGCGGGGGGTGCGCTGAGGGTCGTCGGGACGGACGGCGACGGCGACCGGGCGCTCGCGGAACCGGAGTCGGAGACGGTCTCGTACGGGCTCGCGGAGTTCGTCGCGGCGGAGGAGATGCACCGCTTCCGCGGCTTCTGGTGGGCCCCGGAGTCGGACCGGCTGCTGGCCGCCCGGGCCGACGACGCCCCCGTGCGGCGGTGGTGGATCGCCGACCCCGCGCACCCCGGGCGGGAGCCGAGGCCGCAGGCGTACCCCGCGGCCGGGACCCCCAACGCGGACGTACAGTTGTTCGTCCTGGGCCTCGACGGCAGCCGGACGGAGGTCGTCTGGGACCGCGAGCGGTTCCCGTACCTGGCACGAGTGCACTGGTCAGCGGCGGGTTCGCCGCTGATCCTGGTGCAGGCGCGGGACCAGCGTGAGCAGCTGACCCTGGCCGTCGACCCGGACACCGGGGCCACCCGGACGCTGCTGCGCGAGAGCGACCCAACATGGCTTGAATTGTTCGCCGCCACGCCCTGCTGGAGCCCGTCCGGCGAGCTGGTGCGGATCACCGACGAGAGCGGGGCGCGGGCCCTCGCGGTGGGCGGGCGCACGCTCACCGACGGCGGGCTGCACCTGCGCGCGGTCCTCGACGTGTCGGAGGACGACGTCCTGGTGTCGGCCTCCGCGGGCGAGGCGGCGGCCGACCCGGAGACCGGCGAGGTGCACGTCCACCGGGTCACCGCCGAGGGGGTGGAGCGCCTCTCGCGGGAACCGGGGGTCCACACCGCCGTCCGCGCGGGCGGGGTGACGGTCCTGGTGTCGTCCACGCTCGACCGGCCGGGGTCCCTGGTGCGGGTGGAGCGGGACGGCAAGGAGGTCGCGCGGATCGCCTCGCACGCGGCCGACCCCGGCCTGACCCCCGGCGTCTCCCTGACCCGGGCGGGCGCGCGGCGGATTCCGTGCGCCGTGCTGCTGCCCGCGCACCACCGCGCGGGCGACCTCCTGCCCGTCCTCATGGACCCGTACGGAGGCCCGCACGGGCAGCGCGTGTCCGCCTCGCACAACGCCCATCTGACCTCGCAGTGGTTCGCCGACCAGGGGTTCGCGGTGATCGTCGCCGACGGACGCGGCACGCCGGGGCGCTCGCCGGAGTGGGAGAAGGCGGTCCGGGGCGACTTCACGCTCGCCCTGGAGGACCAGATCGACGCCCTGCACGACCTCGCCGAGCGGTACCCGCTGGACCTCTCGCGGGTGGCGGTCCGGGGCTGGTCGTTCGGCGGATACCTCGCGGCGCTGGCCGTGCTGCGCCGCCCGGACGTCTTCGCCGCGGGGGTCGCCGGCGCGCCCGTCACCGACTGGCGCCTCTACGACACCCACTACACGGAGCGGTACCTGGGCGACCCGGCCGCCGAGGGGGCGGCGTACGCGACGAGTTCGCTGGTGACCGACGACGGCCTCTCGGGCGCCGTCACGCCCGCCCGGCCGCTGATGGTGATCCACGGGCTCGCGGACGACAACGTGGTGGCCGCCCACACGCTGCGGCTCTCCTCGGCCCTGCTGGCCGCGGGGCGGCCGCACGAGGTGCTGCCGCTGTCGGGGGTGACCCACATGACGCCGCAGGAGCAGGTCGCGGAGAACCTGCTGCTGCTCCAGGTGGACTTCCTGCGCCGCTCGCTGGGCATGCCGCCGGGCTCAAGCGCGGGGACGGCGCCGGCAGTTCCGTCGGCCGGCTGAGCAAGGACCGCGCCCGGACGGCGGCCGGCCCCCGGCCCGGCCGCACCCGGGCCCGGCCACACCCCTGCCGGTCACGGTTGTACGGACCGGACGACCGCCGGGCGGGCCCCGCGACGACCGGACGGGCCCGGCGGCGGTACCGGACTCGCGGCGGAGGCGCGGAACCCACGGCAGCGGGACGTCCTCGCGATGGAGGTGCGGCCCCCCACGGCGGGACCAGCCCCACGCCGCCGGAACCGCCCTCGCCGCGGCGAGGGCGGTTCCGACAACCGAACCGGCTCCGCACCCCGCGGAACCGCCCTCGCTGCGGAGGTGCGGGCCCCACGGCGAGACCGCTTCCTCGCGGCGGCGGCGCAGACCCGGTGGCAGGACCGCACTCGCGGTGGCGAAACGGACCCGGTGGCGGAACCCCCCGTAACGGCGGATGCACGGCCCCACGACTGAACCGCTTCCTCGCGACGGCGAGACGGACCCACCACCGCACCAGCCCCACGCCGCCGGAACCGCCCTCGCGGCGGAGGCGCAGACGCCATGGCGGGAACGCACTCGCGGGGGCGAAACGGACCCGGCGGCTGAACCAGCCCCGCACCAGCAGAATCGCCCTCGTGGTGGCGGAACGGGCCCCACGACGGACCAGCGCCGCACCAGCGGAACCGCCGTCGCGACGAAAGCGCGGACCTGGGCGCAGAACCGCCCTCACGACGGGGGCGCGGACCCGGCGGCGGAACCGGCCTCAAGGCGGCGATACCACCCTCGCGGTGGCGGCGCGTGACGGAAGCGGTACGGGCCGGGGCGACATGGCACGCCCCGGCCCGCTCACGGCACCCGCACGGCCGTACGGTGCTCAGATTTCCACGTCCGTATATCGGAGGCGGGTCCGCGGAGTTGCCTGCCTGTTAACGCCCCGTCAGGGCCGCGCCTCCGCCGCGTCGGCGGGAACCACCCGCTTCTCCTCGGCGAAGTGACAGGCCGAGGGATGCGCCGCCGGGCCGCCCTCGCCGCGGAACGCCTCCGGGACGGCGAGCAGCGGCACCTCGTCCACGCAGCGCTGCCGGGCCTTCCAGCAGCGGGTGCGGAAGCGGCACCCGGAGGGGATGTCGGCCGGGGAGGGCACGTCGCCGGTGAGGATGATCCGCTCGCGGCGGTCGCGGGCCGCCGGGTCGGGCACGGGGACGGCCGAGAGCAGCGCCTGGGTGTAGGGGTGCGTGGGGTGGCCGTAGATCTGCGCGTCGGTGCCGGTCTCCACGATCCGCCCGAGGTACATCACGCCGACGCGGTCGGAGATGTGCCGCACCACGGACAGGTCGTGGGCGATGAAGACGTAGGCGAGGCCGAATTCGTCCTGGAGCCGCTCCAGGAGGTTGACGACCTGGGCCTGGACCGAGACGTCGAGCGCGGAGACCGGCTCGTCGGCGACGATGATCTCCGGGCGCAGCGCGAGGCCGCGGGCGATGCCGATGCGCTGGCGCTGGCCGCCGGAGAACTGGTGCGGGTAGCGGTTGAGGTGCTCGGGGTTGAGGCCCACCACCTCCAGCAGCCCCTGGACGCGCCGGCGCCGGTCGCCCCTGGGCGCGGCCTCGGGGTGGATGTCGAAGGGCTCGCCGACGATGTCGCCCACCGTCATCCGCGGGTTGAGCGAGGTGTAGGGGTCCTGGAACACCATCTGGATGTTCCGGCGGACCGCCTTCAGCGCGCGCCCGGAGAGCCTGGTGACGTCCTCCCCCTTGTAGCGGATCGCGCCCGCGGTGGGGCGCTCGAGGTTGACCAGCATCCGCGCCACGGTGGACTTGCCGCAGCCGGACTCCCCGACGATGCCGAGGGTCTCGCCCCGGCCGAGGACGAAGTCGACGCCGTCGACCGCCTTCACTGCTCCGGTCTGCTTCCGGAAGAGGATGCCCTGGGTGAGCGGGTAGTGCTTGACCAGCCCCTCGACCTCGAGGAGGGGCTCGGTCGTCGTGTCCGTGCCGGGCACGGGCGCCATGGTGGCCATCGGTTCTCCTGGCGGGCGGTTCGGCCGGCGGTGGCCGTCTAGGGGGTGTCCGACGCGGGCCCGCGGCAGGCGGAGTCCTCGAGGCAGTCGAGCCAGAAGTGGCAGGCGCTCCCCCGCCCCGGCCCCGAGACCGGTCCCCGGTCGACGGCGTACAGCGGGGGCACGTCGGTGCGGCAGACGTCCTGCGCCATCGGGCAGCGCGGGTGGAAGGGGCAGCCGGGCGGGATCGCGGTGAGGCTGGGCGGCAGGCCCTTGATCGCGTACAGCTCCCGGCCCTTGTGGTCCAGGCGCGGGATGGAGTCCAGCAGGCCGCGGGTGTACGGGTGGGCGGGCGCCTTGTAGAGGTCGTGCACCGGGGCGGTCTCGACGATCCGGCCCGCGTACATCACCGCGATCCTGTCCGCGACGTCGGCGACCACGCCGAGGTCGTGGGTGATCAGGATCAGGCCCATGTCGTACTCGCGCTGGAGCTCGGCCAGCAGGTCCATGACCTGGGCCTGCACGGTCACGTCGAGGGCCGTGGTGGGCTCGTCGGCGATGATCAGGTCCGGCTCCAGGGCCAGCGCCATGGCGATCATGATGCGCTGGCGCATGCCGCCGGAGAACTGGTGCGGGTAGTCCCGCACCCTCTGGCCCGCGGCCGGGATGCGGACCCGGTCCATCAGCTCGACGGCCTTGGCCCGGGCGTCCTTCCTGGACATGCCGCGGTGGACGACGAACATCTCGCCGAGCTGGTCGCCCACGGTGAGCACCGGGTTGAGGGAGGAGAGCGCGTCCTGGAAGATCATCGCCATCTCGGCGCCGCGGACGGAGCGCCGCTGCTCCTCCTTGAGCTTCAGCAGGTCGCGTCCCTTGAAGAGGATCTCGCCTCCGGTGATCCGGCCGGGCGGCACGTCGAGGATGCCCATGATCGCCTGGGCGGTGACGGACTTGCCGGAGCCGGACTCGCCGAGCACGGCCAGCGTCTCGCCGGCGTCGACGGTGTAGTCGACCCCGTTGACCGCCTGGGCGACGCCGTCCCGGGTGGCGAACTCCACGCGCAGGTCGCGGACCTCGAGCAGCATGGCGCGGCTCACCTCAGCTTCGGGTCGAGGGCGTCGCGGACCGCGTCGCCGAGCATGATGAACGCCAGCACCGTGACCGCCAGCGCCCCGGCGGGCCAGAGCAGCATGTGCGGGGCGTTGCGGATGTACGGGGAGGCGGAGGAGATGTCGATGCCCCAGCTGACCGTGGGCGGCTTCAGCCCGACGCCCAGGTAGGACAGCGTGGCCTCGAGCGCGATGTAGGTGCCGAGCGCGATGGTGGCCACCACGATCACCGGGGCGATCGCGTTGGGCGCGATGTGCCGCAGCAGCATCCGGGGGCCGGAGGCGCCGAGGGCGCGGGCCGCCTGCACGTAGTCGTGCTGTTTGGCGGTGATGACCGAGCCGCGGGAGATCCGTGAGATCTGCGGCCAGCCCAGCAGCACCATGAAGCCGATCACCGGCCAGACGCTGTTGCTGGTGACCACCGACAGCAGCACCAGGCCGCCGAGGACCACCGGGATGGCGAAGAAGACGTCGGTGAGCCGGGAGAGCAGGGCGTCCCACAGACCGCCGAAGAACCCGGCCAGTGCGCCGAGGACGCCGCCGAGGAGGGCGACGCCGAGGGTGGCGCAGACGCCGACGGTGACCGAGGTGCGGGCGCCGTACACGGTGCGGGTGTACACGTCGCAGCCCTGGCCGTTGAACCCGAACGGGTGGCCGGGCCGGCTGCCCTCCTGGGCCAGGGCCAGGTCGCAGTCGAGCGGGTCGCCCGAGGTCAGCAGGGAGGGCCACATCGCGATCAGCGCCAGGAAGAGGATCAGCAGGGCGGAGACGAGGAAGACCGGGTTGCGGCGCAGGTCCCGCCAGGCGTCCGACCACAGGGAGCGGGGCCGGCCGGACGGACCGCCGCCGTCGGGACCGGGGTCGTCCTCCAGCGTCCGGCCCTCGTTGGTGGCCAGGTCCATGGAACCGCCGAAGCCCGTCCCGGCGACCGCGCCGTCCTCGGCGTCCGGGCCGCCGTCGGGCCAGTCCCCGCGCGGGCGGTCGCCCGGCGGGTGTTCGCCCGGCGGGCGGTCGCCGGGCGGGTGCTCCCCGGGCCGGCGGTCGCCGGACTCCGGATCGGGCCCCGGGTTCGTCCGGCGGACGTCAGGCATAGCGGATCCTCGGGTCGAGAACGGCGTACAGGAGGTCGACGACGAGGTTGGCCACCAGGAAGACCAGCACCAGCACCGTCACGAACCCGACCACGGTCTGGGTGTTCTGGCGCAGGATGCCCTGGTAGAGCTGGTAACCGACGCCGTGGATGTTGAAGATCCGCTCGGTGACGATGGCGCCGCCCATCAGCGCGCCGACGTCGGTGCCGATGAAGGTGACCACGGGGATCAGCGAGTTCCGCAGGAGGTGGCGGGAGATCACCCGGCGGCGCGGGAGCCCTTTGGCGACGGCCGTGCGGACGTAGTCGGAGCGGCGGTTCTCGGCGATGGAGGTGCGGGTCAGCCGGGTGACGTAGGCCAGCGAGACGGAGGCCAGCACCAGGCCGGGGACGACGAGTTCGCCGAACGTCGCCTCGGAGGAGACCGAGGGGTCGATCCAGCCCCACTCCACGCCGAGCAGCAGCTGGAGCAGCAGGCCCGTGACGAAGGTGGGCACGGAGATGACGACGAGGGTGGCGACCAGGACGCCGGTGTCGACCGGCCGGCCGCGGCGCAGCCCGGTGACCACGCCGAGGGCGATCCCGATCACGATCTCGAAGAGGATCGCCACCAGGGTCAGCCGGATGGTGACCGGGAAGGCGGTGCCCATCAGCTCGGTGACCTTCTGGCCGTTGAAGGCGGTGCCGAAGTCGCCGGAGAGCACGTTGCCCATGTAGGTCAGGTACTGCTTCCACACCGGCTGGTCGAGGCCGAACTCCGCCTTGAGGCGGGCCGCCGTCGCCGGGTCGCAGGCGCGGTCGCCGCAGAGCCCGGCGACCGGGTCCCCCATGACGTTGACCATCAGGAAGATGAGCAGCGTCGCGCCGACGAAGACGGGGATCATCTGGAGCAGACGCCTGATCACATAGCGTCCCATGGTGCCTCCCGGCCTGGATGCGGGGCCGAGCCCCTGGTCAGCTGACCTTGATCTGGTCGTAGACCGGGACGCTGAACGGGTTCAGGGCGACGTCGGAGAGACGCTCGGAGTAGCCGGCCGAGCCGTTCTGGTACCAGAGCGGGATGGCGGCCATCTCGTCGCGGACCACCGCCTCGGCCTCGAGGAAGTTCTCCACGGCCTTGCCGGTGTCCGACTCGGCGTTCGCCTTGTCGACCCGGTCGTCGAACTCCTCGTTGGACCACTTGCCGTCGTTGGAGGAGGCGTCGGTGTAGTAGAGCGGCTGGAGGAAGTTCTGGATCAGCGGGTAGTCCATCTGCCAGCCGGCCCGGAAGGGGCCGGGCATCTTCTCCTCGCCGATCTGGTTGCGGTAGTCGGCGAAGGTGCCGACGGGATTGGGCACGCACGCCTTGCCCGAGCCCATGGCGCGGTTGATGCTGTTGCAGACCGCCTCGACCCAGTCGCGGTGCGATCCGGTGTCGGCGTTGAAGGTGATCCGGACCTGGCCCCCGGGCAGACCGCCGCCCTCCTCGATGAGCTTCTTGGCCTCCTGCGGCTTGTACTCGCAGGCCTCGCCGCAGAAGCCCTCGCGGAATCCGCCGTCCTCTCCGAGGACCGGGGAGGTCCAGTCGGTGGCCGGGGTGCGGGTCTTCTGGAAGATCGTCTCGGTGATCTGCTCGCGGTCGATCGCCATGGACAGGCCCTTGCGGACCTTCTCCAGGCCGGGCTTGTTCCACTTCGGGTCGTAGAACGGGAAGGCGAGGGTCTGCAGGATGCCCGCCGGGGTGTTGATGTACCGGTCGCCGAGGTCGGCGGGGGCGTTCTTCAGCTGGCTGGCGGGGATGTCGTCGACCAGGTCGAGGTTGCCGGACATCAGGTCGTTGTAGGCGGTGGCGTTGTCCGTGTACACCTTCAGGTCCACTCCGCCGTTGCGGGCCTTGTCGGGGCCGTCGTACCCGTCCCACCTGCGCAGTGACATCTGGGAGCCCTTGGCGTAGGAGTCGACCTGGTACGGGCCGTTGCCGATCGGCTTGGCGATCCAGGCGTCGTGGTCGTCGAAGAAGGCGCGCGGCAGCGGGGCGTAGGCGTTGTAGCCCAGGGTGTCGGGGAAGGTCGAGAACTTCTGGCCGAGCTTGACGGTGAAGGTCCGGTCGTCGACCACCTCCAGGCCGGAGAGGGTGTCGGCGCTCTGCTCGCCGCTCTCCGGGTGGGTCTGCTCGTAGCCCTCGATGTACTGGAAGAAGTAGGCGTTCTTCTGGTTGTTCCTCAGGCTCGCGCCGTAGTTCCACGCGTCCACGAAGGAACGGGCGGTGACCGGCTCGCCGTTGCTGAACTTCCAGCCGTCCTTGACCGTGATCCGGAAGTTCTGGGAGTCGGAGGTCTCGATCTTCTCGGCGAGCATGTCCTGGGCCGCGCCGGTCTTCGGGTCGTACTTCTTGAGGTTGCGGAAGATCATGTCGAGGACCTTGCCGCCCTGCACCTCGTTGGTGTTGGCGGGCTCCAGCGGGTTCTGCGGGTCGCCCCAGGAGGAGCTGAGCACCGCGCCGGCGTCACCGCCACCACCGCCACCGCCGCCGCCACCGCAGGCCGCGGCCAGCAGCACGGCCGCCGAGGCGCCCGCGGCGGCCACCGCGCGGACCGCCGTACGCGGGCGCCCCGCGGGCGCCGCGCCCCCTGCTCGTCGTCCGCCCATCGGCGTGCCTCCCTCTCCCTGACCGGTCCCTGGCCGGTTCCTGACCGCACCCGGGTCCATGTCCGGGCCGTACCTGGCCGGTGTCCGGCCGATCCGCGACCGATCCACGACCGATCCGTTCGGTGAACGATCCATATCGCCATTGACGTTCCGATTCATCCGGTATCCACCCTTACGGGTGACGGCGTCGCCCGACCGGACGCTCGGAGCCGGCACGGAGGCCGCGGCGGCCCGCTCCCTCGCGGCCTCCGCGCCGCCCCCTCCCCCGCAGCCCGCCCCGTCCGGCCCCGGACCCCCGGATCCACCGGTCCCCACACCTCGGTCCGGCCGACACCCGCCCCTCGCTCCGACCGGCCCCCACCCCCGGCGGCTCCGCCGTACATGTCGGACAGGCGCACCGCCAACCTCCCACCTGCAAGGCGTCAGAGGTCGAGACCAATGCCCGTGTCCGATCGATCAACTTGGCGTTTCCGCAGGCCACTTGGGGTCTCGGTTCCGTTGACGCCCCACTGCCGCACTGATAGACCACTTCCCATTCGGCAGCACTGCTCAGCAGTCCGAGGATGACGCGAGGTCCGAGCATGAATTCGCAAGAAGCGCACGGCAGAACAGGCCGACGCCACCGCGCCCCACGGCTCGTCGCCGCGATGGGAGCACTCGCCCTGGCGTTCACCGGGGCGGCCGCCACGCCGCTGAACCCGGCGCCGGCCGAGGCTCGGGCGCAGGCCGCGGAGGACAAGCAGGTCCTCACCGTGGCCGTCGCCCAGAGCGTGGACTCGCTGAGCCCGTTCCTGGCCGGCCGGCTGGTCTCCACCAGCATCCACCGCCTGATGTACGAGTACCTGCTCAACTACGACCCGGAGACGAACGAGCCCGTCCCGGCCTTCGCCACCAAGTGGGAGGCGTCCGAGGACAAGCTGACCTGGACGTACACCATCCGCGACGACTCGAAGTGGTCGGACGGCAAGCCGGCCACCGCCGAGGACGCGGCGTGGACGCTGGGCAAGATGATGTCGGACGACGCCGCGGCCACCGCCAACGGCAGCTTCGTCGGCAACTTCGAGTCGGTGAGCGCGCCCAGCAAGGACCAGCTGGTCATCAAGCTCAAGAAGCCGCAGGCCACCATGACGGCCCTGGACATCCCGATCGTGCCCAAGCACATCTGGGAGAAGGTCACCGACTTCTCGAAGTTCAACAACGACCAGAAGTTCCCGATCGTCGGCAACGGCCCGTTCGTGCTCACCGACTACAAGGTCGACCAGTACGTGAAGCTGGAGCCCAACAAGGACTTCTGGCGCGGCGCCCCCAAGTTCGACGAACTGGTCTTCAAGTACTACAAGGACGGCGACGCCGCCGTGGCCGCCCTGAAGAAGGGCGAGGTCTCCTTCGTCCCGAACCTGACGCCCGCGCAGGCCGACGACCTCAAGACCGCCGGGAACATCAAGGTCAACGACGCCCCCGGCCGCCGCTTCTTCGCGCTGGCCGTCAACCCGGGCGCCAAGGCCAAGGACGGCGCGAAGCTGGGCGACGGACACGAGTCGCTGCTGGACCAGCGGGTGCGCAACGCCCTCTTCAAGGCCGTCGACCGCGACGCCATCATCGACAAGGTCTTCCAGGGGCACGCCGTCAAGGGCGAGGGCTACATACCCCCGCGCTACGACAAGTACTTCTGGAAGCCCTCCCCGGACCAGGAGCTCACGTACGACATCGACGCGGCCAACAAGCTGCTCGACGACGCCGGCCTGAAGAAGAAGGACGGCAAGCGGGTCGACGAGGACGGCAAGCCGATCGTCTACCGGGTGCTCTGCCACGCCACCGACCCCAACGACAAGGCCATCGGCCAGTACCTGGAGGAGTGGTGGGGCCAGCTCGGCATCGGCATGGACCTCCAGTGCTCCGACAACGTCTCCGACCCCTGGCTGGCCGGCACCTACGACCTGGCCTTCGACGGCTGGTCGGTCAACCCGGACCCGGACTTCGTGCTGTCCATCCACACCTGTGACGCCCTGCCGGCCACCAAGGAGGACGTCGGCGCCACCGACAACTTCATCTGCGACAAGAAGTACGACGAGCTCTACCAGGAGCAGCTCGCCGAGTACGACCCGGCCAAGCGCGCCGACCTGGTCAAGCAGATGCAGTCGCACCTCTACGACCTCGGGTACATGAACGTGATGGCCTACCCGAACGCCGTCGAGGCCTACCGCAGCGACCAGATCAAGTCGATCACCACCATGCCCACCGAGGCCGGCAACATCTACGGCCAGGACGGCTACTGGAGCTGGTGGTCCGCCGAGCCCGTCGCCGCCGACGAGGCCTCCTCCGAGGACTCGGGCTCGACCGGCGTGATCATCGGCATCGTCGCCGGTGTCGTGGTCCTGGTCGCCGTCGGCGCCTTCCTGGCGATGCGCCGCCGTTCCACCGCCGACGAGCGCGAATAGCAGCAGGGCGTACATGACCCAGATCGCACCTGTGCCGGCCGCGCCGGCCGACGGCCCGGTTCCCTCCGGGCCGCCGGCCGGCCGGTCCGGCTCCGGCAACCGCACCCTGACCTACCTGCGCTACGTGGCGGGCAAGCTGCTGGGAGCCGTCGTCTCCCTGCTGGCCGTCCTCGTCACCAGCTTCTTCCTCTTCCGCCTGATACCGGGCGACCCGGTCACCCAGATGACCCGGGGCCGGCCCATCTCGCAGGAGCAACTGGACGCCCTGCGCCTGGAGTTCGGGCTCGACCTGCCGGTGTGGCAGCAGTTCCTCGACTACTGCGGCAACGTCCTCACCGGCGACTTCGGCACCTCCTACCAGTTCCGCGCGCCGGTGATGGACAAGATCGGCGAGGCGGTGATGCCGACGCTGCTGCTGACCTTCACCGCCTTCGTCATCTACACGGCACTCGGCGTCTTCCTGGGCACCCGGTCCGCCTGGCGCCACAACAGCCGCGGGGACAAGGTCAACACCGGCCTGGCCCTGGTGCTGTTCTCGGTGCCGTCCTTCTGGCTCGGCCTGCTGGCGATCATCATTCTCGCCAACGGCGTGGGCCCGCTCCCCGGCCTGTTCCCCACCGGCGGCATGGAGACCGGCGAGGAGGGTCTCGACCACGTGCTCGACGTGGCGCACCACATGGTGCTGCCGGTCCTCACCCTGGTGGCCGTCGACTACGGCCAGACGCTGCTGGTCACCCGCTCCGCCCTGCTGGACGAGATGGGCAGCGACTACCTGACCACCGCCCGCGCCAAGGGCCTGCGCGACGACCAGGTGCGCACCCGGCACGCCGTGCCCAACGCGCTGCTGCCCACCATGACGCTGATCTTCGTCAACCTGGGCCGCACCGTGGCGGGCGTGATCCTGGTGGAGACGGTCTTCTCCTGGCCGGGTCTCGGCAGCCTCTTCTACCAGGCGCTGAGCGTGCCCGATCTGCCGCTGGTGCAGGGGCTGTTCTTCTTCTTCGCGGCGACGATGATCCTCGCCAACATGCTGGCCGACCTGATCTATCCGCTGCTCGACCCCCGGGTGGGCAACCAGTGACGACGAACGAAACGACCGCGGGCGGCGCCACGCTCGACGCGCGCAAGCTGACCCGGCGACGGCGACGGGCCTCCGCGGCCCGGTTCTGGCGGCAGTACCGCTCCCACCGGGCCGGATTGGCCGGCCTGATCGCCCTGACGCTCCTCGCCCTGGTGGCGCTGACCGCGCCGCTCACCATCGGCGCCGAGGTGTCCGACGTGACGACGGCGCCCGGCTCCCCGCTGGAGGAGCCCAGCGGCCGGTTCTGGCTGGGCACCGACTCGTTCGGGCGCGACCTGTTCGGCCTGGTGGTCTGGGGCTCGCGGGTCTCGCTCCTGGTGGGGCTGCTGGCCGCGGCGCTCTCCGTGGTGATCGGCGCGGTGGTCGGCATCACCGCCGGCCACTTCGGCGGCGTCTACTCGACGGTGATCATGCGGATCACCGACTGGTTCCTGGTGATGCCCGCCCTGGTGCTGGCCATCGCGCTGGCCACGGTGCTGTCCCGCTCGCTCGGCACGATGGTGCTGGCGATCGCCATCGTCACCTGGCCGACCACCGCCCGCCTGGTCCGCGCGCAGACCCTGGCCGTGGAGGCCCGGCCCTACATCGAGCGCGCCAAGGCGCTCGGCGGCGGCCACCTGCACATCATGACGCGGCACGTCCTGCCCAACGTGATGCCGCTGGTGCTGGCCCAGACCACCCTGCTGATCTCCTCCTCCATCCTGACCGAGGCGACGCTGGCCTTCCTGGGCCTCGGCGACCCCACGGTGGTCTCCTGGGGCAGCCTGCTCCAGGACGCCCGCGAGGCCGGCGCGGTCAGCTCCGGCAAGTGGTGGTACGTGATACCGCCCGGCATCGGCATCGCCACCGTCGCGCTGGCGTTCACGCTCTGCGGCCGCGCCGTCGAGTCCGTCCTCAACCCCAGGCTGGGGGTGTCCCGTTGACCCTGCTGGACGTCCAGAACCTCGAAGTGACCTACCCCGGCGGGGCGGCCGCGGTGCGCGGGGTGGACCTGACGCTGGAGGCCGGGCAGAAGCTGGGCATCGCCGGGGAGTCCGGCTGCGGCAAGTCGACCCTGGCGCTCGCGCTGCTGCGGCTGCTGCCCGCCGGGACGAAGGTGGGCGGGCGGATCCTGCTCGACGGCGAGGACGTCCTCGCCATGAAGTGGGGTCAGGTGCGCGCCGTGCGGTGGGCGGGCGCGTCGATCGTCTTCCAGGGCGCGATGCACTCGCTGAACGCGGTCCACCGCATCGGCGACCAGATCGCCGAACCGATTCTGCTGCACCGCCGGGCCACCGCCGCGGGGGCGAAGCGGAAGGCCGGCGAACTGCTGGAGCAGGTGGGCCTGCCGGCCGCCCGCGCCTCGGCCTATCCGCACGAGCTCTCCGGCGGCCAGCGCCAGCGCGTGATGATCGCCATGGCGCTGGCCTGCGACCCCGGCCTGGTGATCGCCGACGAGCCGACCACCGCGCTGGACGTGATGATCCAGGCGCAGATCCTGCGCCTGATCGAGGAACTGGTCAGCGAGCAGAACGTCGGCCTCATCATGATCAGCCACGACCTGGCGGTGCTGGCCGACACCTGTGACCGGCTGGCCGTGATGTACGCGGGGCGGGTGGTCGAGGAGGGGCCCGCCGGGCGGGTCTTCGACGACGCCCGGCACCCGTACGCGCGGGCGCTGTCGGCCGCGTTCCCGCGGATCGGCGACCCGGCCTCACGGTTCGCCCCCGCGGGGCTGGCGGGCGACCCGCCGGACCCGTCGGCGCTGCCGGGCGGGTGCGCGTTCCATCCGCGCTGCCCGGTGGCGCTGGAGTCCTGCGCCACGGAGGACCAGCCGTTGCGGCTCGCCGACGCCGCGACGGGACGCCGCGCGGCGTGCGTGCACGCGGGCGCGGGCGCGGAGGAGGCCGCCGCGGTCGTGGACGCCGCGGTGGTGCACGCCCCGGCGGTGCGCGCCGCGGCGGCGGACACCACCCTGCCGGACATTCCCGGCGTGCGTGGGTCCGGCGCGGACGGCGACGACTCCGGCGCGACGGGGTCCCGTGCGGGTACGGACGACGGCGAAGCCACCGGCCCAAGAGCCTCCAGCGGCGCGGCGACGTCGGGCATGGACGCGGACGGCGGCGCGGGCACGTCCGGCGCGGACGCGGCGGGCAGCACAGGGGCGGCCGACCCGGAGGCGGGCGGTACCGACGGAGCGAGGAGCACCACCGCATGACGACGACCACCGACAACGGCACGCCGCTGCTGAGCGCCGAGGCACTGCGCGTGACCTTCCCCGGGCGCGACGGCGCGTCGCCCGCACGGGCCGTGGACGGCGTCGACCTGGACATCCGGCCCGGGGAGATCGTCGCGCTGGTCGGCGAGTCCGGCTGCGGCAAGACCACGCTGGCCCGCTCGCTGCTGGGGCTGGTGCGGCCCACCGGCGGCCGCGTCACCTTCGCGGGGGCGCCGCTGGAGTACCGTGCGCGGGCGCTCAAGGCGTACCGCAAACGGGTCCAGCTGGTGCTCCAGGACCCGACGGGGTCGCTGAACCCCCGGCACACCGTGTACGACGCGGTCGCCGAGGGGCTGCGGATCCACGGCTACGACGGCGACGAGCGGGCCGCGGTGGCCGGGGCGCTGTCGCGGGCCGGGCTGCGGCCGCCGGAACGGTTCTTCCTGCGCTACCCGCACGAGCTGTCCGGCGGGCAGCGGCAGCGGGTGGTCATCGCGGGCGCGCTGGTGCTGGAACCGGAGCTGATCGTGGCCGACGAGCCGGTGGCCTCGCTCGACGCGTCGGTGCGGGGCGAGATCCTCGCGCTGCTGCTGCGGCTGCGGGAGGAGCTGGGGCTGTCGGCGCTGGTCGTCACCCACGACCTGGGGCTGGCGTGGAACATCGCCGACCGGGTGGCGGTGATGTACCTGGGGCGGATCGTGGAGACGGGGCCGGTGGAGGAGGTGCTGACCTCGCCACGGCATCCGTACACGCAGGCGCTCCTGTCGGTGCTGCCGGAGGCGCCGGGCGAGCCGGTGGTCCTCACGGGCGAGCCGCCGGACCCGTCCCGCGTCCCGGGCGGGTGCCGGTTCCACGTGCGGTGCCAGGTGCTGGCGGGCGGGGAGGCGGCGCGGGCCGGCGTCGAGGAGGCGTGCCGCACGGTGGACCTGCCCGTGCTGCCGGGCACGGGGGGTACGGCGGCGGCGTGCCACTGGGCGGCGGCCCGGGTGTCCGCCTGACCCCCGCCTCACGGCGCGTCCGGGGGTGCCCCAGCTCGAGCGGAGCCGAGAGCTCGGGGCGGGGGCACCCCCGGCACGTACCCCCGGACCCCCGGACCCCTCGGCACGTACCCCCGGACCCTCGGACCCCCGGCACCCCGGCACCCCGGCACCCTTGCGGAGGGGCGGAAGCCCACCTGGGACCATGGGCGGATGTACGAGGAACCGAACCCGATGGCCGGCCTGTGGCCGCTCGTGCCGTACGGGCACACCGACTGGCTGCTGAAGCTGTGCGGCGACGGCCTCACCGGGTTCATGCCCCCGGCGATGCCCGACGCGGTGTGGGTGCTCAACGCCCTGTACGAGCACGAGCAGGGCCCGAGCGACGTGTCGTACGACGAGTACCACCGGGCACGGGTGGCCGACGGGAGCACCTGGCCCCACATGGCCGGAGACGTCGACCTCGACGCTGTGGGCATCGCCACGGGGGGAGGGCTGGGCCGTGCCCGGCACCCTGGCCCCGGCTGGCGGCGGCTGCGCTGGGCGGAGCTCGCCCGGCGGACCGGCGACCCGGTGGTGCCCGACGGGCTGCTGCCGTCCTCCTGCTGCTTCCCCTCGGCCACGAAGGACGGCAGCCGGCCGCTGAGCATGATCCCGCCGACCGAGGGAAGCCTGGACCGCGAGACCTGGAACCGGCTGGTCGCCGTCCTCGTCCGGCAGAGCCCGGCGGGGCCGGACACCCGCTGCCTGGCCTACTACAGCCCTCTGACGCTCGGCGCCACCGACTTCGACAACCTCCACGTGCGTGAAGGCCGGCTCGGCGACGCCGGGATCCTGTACGACCACTCCGAGGCGGACTTCAGCCCGTCCAACCTCTGGGCCGCCGACCGCTCCTGGGTCCTGTGCACCGACTACGACCTGTGGGCCACCAAGGTCGCCGGCAGCCCGGCCCTCGTCGAGGCGTTGCTGAACGACTCCGGGATCGAGGCGGTCCGTCTGCCCTGGGCGCACTGACGAGCCGTCCCGGGTCCCTTCCCCGCCCGTGACGGCGCCTGCGGCTGCCCGCAGGGCGGGGTGCGAGGTGGGCCGGTCGTGTGCGGGACGGGGGCCGGGCAGGCCGAAGCCCGGCGCCCCGTGGCGGGGGCCGGGCTTCGGCTGGGGCGGGGAGGGACGTCAGGCCGCGTGGACGACGTCCTTCTCCTCGGCGAAGTGGCACGCGGACTCGTGCGCCGCCGGCGTGTCCTGCCCCTTGAACCGCTCGGGGACCGCCAGCAGCGGCACCTCCTCCGCGCACTTGTCCTGCGCCTTCCAGCACCGCGTCCGGAACCGGCAGCCCGACGGCGGGTTGGCCGGCGACGGCACGTCACCGGTGAGGATGATCCGCTCACGGTTCTCGCGGGCAGCCGGGTCCGGGACCGGGACCGCCGACAGCAGCGCCTGGGTGTAGGGATGCGTCGGGTGGTCGTAGATCTGCGCGTCCGTGCCGATCTCGGCCATCTTGCCGAGGTACATCACGCCGACGCGGTCGGAGATGTGCCGCACGATGGACAGGTCGTGCGCGATGAAGACGTAGGAGAGGTTGAACTCGTCCTGCAGCTTCTCCATCAGGTTGATGACCTGCGCCTGCACCGACACGTCGAGCGCGGAGACCGGCTCGTCGCAGATGATGATCTCCGGGTTGAGCGCGAGGCCGCGGGCGATGCCGATGCGCTGGCGCTGGCCGCCGGAGAACTGGTGCGGGTAGCGGTTGATGTACTCCGGGTTCAGGCCGACGACGTCGAGGAGATCCTGGACCTTCCGCCGGCGCTCGCCCTTGGGGGCGACCTCGGGGTGGATGTCGAAGGTCTCGCCGATGATGTCGCCCACCGTCATACGGGGGTTGAGCGAGGTGTAGGGGTCCTGGAACACCATCTGGATGTTCCGGCGGACCGCCTTCAGCGCGCGCCCGGACAGCTTGGTGACGTCCTGGCCCTTGTAGAAGATCTGGCCCGCGGTGGCCGTCTCCAGGTGCATCAGGAGCTTGGCCACGGTGGACTTGCCGCAGCCGGACTCGCCCACGATGCCCAGCGTCTCGCCCTGGTACAGGTCGAAGGAGATGCCGTCGACGGCCTTGACCGCGCCGACCTGCTTCTTGAAGAGGATGCCCTGGGTCAGCGGGAAGTGCTTGACCAGGTTCCGCACCTGCAGGATCGGTTCACCGCGGTCGACCGGCGCCTCGATGGCCGCGATGGCGGCCGTCTCGGAGGCGGCGTCGACGACCTCGACCTCCGTGACGTTCGGAGTGGCGTCCACGGGCTCTGCGGGCTCGTTCTTCTTGCTGAGCTCAGCCATGGAGCGTCTCCTTCCAGTAGTGGCAGGCCGAACCGCGGCCGGCCAGGTCGGCGCCGTCCCGCTCGGTGACCGGGAACAGGGCCGGGACGTCGCTGCGGCACAGGTCGGTGGCCTGCGGGCAGCGCGGGTTGAAGGCGCAGCCGGTGGGGATGCGGGTCAGGTTGGGCGGCAGGCCCTTGATCGCGTACAGCTCCTGGCCCTTGCGGTCCAGGCGCGGGATCGACTCGAGCAGGCCCTTGGTGTAGGGGTGCGCGGGCCGCTTGTACAGCTCGTGCACCGGGGCCGTCTCGACGATCCGGCCCGCGTACATCACCGCGATCTTGTCCGCGACGTCGGCGACCACGCCGAGGTCGTGGGTGATCAGGATCAGGCCCATGTTGTACTCGCGCTGGAGCTCGGCCAGCAGGTCCATGACCTGGGCCTGGACCGTCACGTCGAGGGCCGTGGTGGGCTCGTCGGCGATGATCAGGTCCGGCTCCAGGGCCAGCGCCATGGCGATCATGATGCGCTGGCGCATGCCGCCGGAGAACTGGTGCGGGTAGTCGTCCACGCGCTGGGCGGCGGCGGGGATCTTCACCCGGTCCATCAGCTCGATGGCCTTGGCCCGGGCCTCCTTCTTGGACATGCCGCGGTGGACCCGGAACATCTCGCCGAGCTGGAAGCCCACCGAGTAGACCGGGTTCAGCGAGGACAGCGCGTCCTGGAAGATCATCGCGACCTTGGCGCCGCGGATCCTCCGCCGCTCCTCGCCCGACATCTTGAGCATGTCCTGTCCCTTGAACAGGATCTCGCCCTTGGGGATGCGGCCGGGGGGCATGTCCAGGATGCCCATGATCGCCTGAGCGGTCACGGACTTGCCGGAGCCGGACTCGCCGAGCACGGCCAGCGTCTCGCCGGCGTTGACGGTGTAGTTGACACCGTTGACCGCCTTGGCCACGCCGTCCCGGGTGTGGAACTCCACGTGCAGGTCGCGGACCTCCAGGAGCGGAGCCCCGGAGTCGTCGGCACCCTGGGGCACCGGAGCCTCGTCGATGAGAGTCATGTTGTGTACGCCTCCCTCAGCGCAGCTTCGGGTCGAGGGCGTTGCGCACCGCATCGCCGAACATCAGGAAGGACAGCACCGTGATGGAGACCAGCACGGACGGCATGATCAGCACGAAGGGCGCGTTGCGGATCGAGCGGAAGGCACCGGCGACGTCCACGCCCCAGGAGACCAGCGGCTCCTGGAGGCCCACGCCCAGGAAGGACAGGGTGGCCTCGGTGGCGATGTAACCGCCGAGCGCGGTGGTGGCGACCACGATGATCGGCGCCAGCGCGTTCGGCAGGACGTGCCGGGTCAGGATCCGGAAGGTGGAGGCGCCCAGGGCCTTCGCCGCGAGGATGTAGTCCGCCTGCTTGACCTGGATCGCGGCACCGCGGGCGACACGCGCCATCGAGGTCCAGCCGAGGAACGAGATCGCCAGGATCACGACCCAGACGCTGCGCTTCTCGAAGCTGGTCAGGACGACCAGCGCGCCCAGCAGGAACGGGATGCCGAAGAAGATGTCCGTGATGCGGGACAGCACAGTGTCGAGGAGGCCGCCGAAGTAGCCGGCGAGCATGCCTATCAGGGTGCCCAGGAAGGTCACGATCAGCGTGACCAGGACGCCGACCATGATGGAGGCGCGGGCGCCGTAGATCACGCGGTTGTAGACCGAGCGGCCCTGGATGTCGTAGCCGAACCACTCCGGCTGGAACACCGCGCCCCATTCGGGCTTGCGCAGGTAGTTGTTGGCGAGGTCCGCCTCGGTGGGCGAACCGTCGGTCCACAGGCTCGGGAAGAACGCCATGGAGAGCAGCACCAGGATCAGCACCGCGGAGGCGATGAAGAGGGGGCTGCGGCGCAGGTCGTGCCAGGCGTCGGACCAGAGGCTGCGCGGCTTGCCGGTGCCGGCGCCCTTCGCCGGGGCGGCCTCGGCCTTCACCGGCTCGGGGGTCTCTTTCACGACGGCGGTGTTCTCAGGCATACCGGATCCTCGGGTCCAGGACCGCGTACAGCAGGTCGACGAGCAGGCTGGCGATCAGGTAGACCATCACGATGAGGCTGACGATGCCCACCACGGTCGAGCCCTCACGGCGCTGCAGGGCCTCGAAGACCGTCAGGCCGATGCCGTGGATGTTGAAGATGCCCTCGGTGACGACCGCGCCCGCCAGCAGGGTGCCGAGGTCCGCGCCGAGGTAGGTGACGACCGGGATCATCGAGTTGCGCACCAGGTGCACACCCACCACGCGGCGGCGGGGCAGGCCCTTGGCGACGGCCGTGCGGATGTAGTCGGAGCGCAGGTTCTCCACGACCGACGTACGGGTCAGGCGTGCCACGTAGGCCAGGGACAGTGCCGCCAGGACGGCCGCCGGCATCAGCAGCTCGTGCCAGTTCTCCTCCAGCGACACGTTGGGTTCGACCCAACCGAGCTGGAACGCGAAGAACGTCTGGGTCAGACGGCCCAGCACGAACGACGGGATGGACACCAGCAGCAGCGTGATGAACAGCAGGACGCGGTCCTGGACGCTGTTGGGCTTCAGACCGGCGATGACTCCCATGCCGATGCCGACGACGGCGGTGAAGACCAGGGCGAAGATCGCGAGCTGCGCGGTGACCGGCCATGCCTCGGCGATGACGTCGGCGACCGGACGGCGCGAAGCGATCTGGGTGCCGAAGTCACCCTGGAACAGGCCCGTCAGGTAGTTCCAGTACTGCACCAGGATCGGCTGGTCCAGGCCCAGGTCGGCCTTCAGCTTGGCGATCTGTGTCGGGTCGGCGGCCTTCTCGCCTGCGAGCGCGCGCACCGGGTCGCCGGGCAGCGCGTACATCATCAGGAAGACCAGCAGCGTGGACCCGATAAAGACGGGGATCATCTGGAGCAGTCGTCTGGCGACATAGTGCCCCATGGGTGCCTCCATGGTCAGAGATCGAAAAGAGGGCCCCACGCCGAAAGGGCCCTGGTAAGGGCCGGTTCGGAGCGAGCCCCGCGCGCCCGGCACACGGAGGGGGTGAACGCTCCGCGTGCCGGGACGGTCGTGCAGGGTGTGGCCGGGGGCCTCAACGGCCCCCGGCACCGCGTCACTTGACGGTGACGTCGAACAGCTTGTACTGGCCGTGCCAGTCGACGTGCACGTTGTCGACCTCTTCGCCGTGACCGCCGTTCATCTCGTAGAACCACAGCGGGATGGACGGCATGTGGTTGACGAGCTCCTTCTCGACCTCCTGGTACGCCGCGACGTACTCCTCGAGGGTCTTGGAGGCGTCCGCCTTGTTCATCGCGTCGTCGAGCTTCTTGTCCTCGAAGTGGCCGTTGTTGGACTCGGCCTGCGAGTGGTAGAGCTCCTTGATGAAGTTGCCGTTCAGCGGGTAGTCGCCCACCCAGCCACCGCGGTAGAACGACTTGACCTGGTCGTTGTCACGAGCCTCGAGGTCGGTGGCGAAGTCCGGCTTGGCGTCGCCCTCGCACTCCACACCGGTGGCCTTGGTGATGGAGTTGCAGACCGCGGTCACCCACTCCTTGTGGCCACCGTCGGTGTTGTACTGGATGAAGATCTTGTTGCCCGGGACGCCGCCGCCGTCCTCGATGAGCTGCTTGGCCTTGGCCGCGTCGAACTTGAAGACGTCGGTGTCCAGCGTCTGCTTGCCCTGCGCGCCCGGGGCGACGAAGCCGTCGGCCGGGGTGCGGGTGCCCTGGAGGACCGTCTTGGTGATGGTCTCGCGGTCGATCGCCATCGACAGGCCCTGGAGGACCTTGACGTCGATGTCCTTGAAGGACTTCGAGTAGAAGGCCGGGGTCAGCGTCTGGACGGCCGCGTAGGACTGGCTGATGGCGCGGTCACCGAGGTCGGACTCGTAGTTGGCGAGGTCCGTCGGGCCGACCTGGTCGATGATGTCCAGGTTGCCGGACATCAGGTCCTGGTAGGCGGCCTCGGGGGTCTCGTACGTCTTGTACTCGACACCGGCGTTCTTCGCCTTGTTGGCGCCCTTGTACTCGCCGTAGGCCTTGACCTTGATGACCTTGTTGTGGTCCCACTTCTCGAACTCGTAGGGACCGTTGCCGATCGGCTTCTCGCTGAACGCCTTCGGGTCCTTGAAGAACGCCTCGGGGAGCGGGGCGAAGGTGGAGTAACCGATCTTGTACTGGTAGAAGGGCATGGCCTCCTTCAGCTCGATCGTGAAGGTGGTGTCGTCGACGACCTTCAGGCCGGACATGGTGTCCGCCTTGGCCTTCGCGCCCTCCTTCGCCGGGTGCACGTCGTCGTAGCCGGCGATGTCACCGAACCAGAACGAGTTCTGCTGGACGTTGTCGACGTGGGCGGACCAGTTCCACGCGTCCACGTAGGACTTCGCGGTGACGGGGGTGCCGTCGTGGAACTTCCAGCCCTCCTTCAGCTTGACCGTCCAGAGCTTCGAGTCCTCGGTGGTGACCGACTCGGCGTTCAGGTACTCGATGCCGCCCTTGTCGTCGAAGGTCAGCAGACCGGCGAAGACGGCGTCGACGATGTAGGAGCCGTTGGACTCGTTGGTGTCCGAGGGGATGATGCCCTTCTGCGGCTCACCGACGTTGATCGACACGTACCGCTTGCTGTCGCCGGCGGCGGCCTTGTCGTCCTTCTCGCCGGAGCTGCAGGCCGTGGCGGCCAGGGCGACGACGATGGCTCCCGCCAGCCACTTGGCGCTCTTTGCACCGCGCATTGGGGGTCCTCCTCATGAGTCCAATGTGGGTCAACCGTGGGTGTCACGACATGGCCGGAAAGACCTGTTGGCCGTACCGGTCGAAATGCCGCGCCCCCGCGCTCGTGAGTCGGCGCCGTTCGCAGCACGTGCCCCGTTCACCCGAGCTATCTACGCGCCTAACTATCTGCCATCCACATCGGACCGAACCACACCCAAGAGGTTGCGGTTCGATCACACCTGAGGCGTACTTCTTCCAAAATCCGGACAAACAACCTGCTGATAGATCACTGCGAAACGGACTTGTTACACATCTATCGGTCGGAGGCGTCCGCATTCCAGACACCGCGTTCCGGCGCCCGGGCACCGGGAGGCCGGAAACGGCCGGAGCCGGGCGCTTCCTGTGGAAGGAAGGCCCGGCTCCGGTTCGAGCGGCGGCCGCGCGCGGCCGCCGTGGCTCAGGAGTGCTTGGCGCGGGACGCCGTGCGCGCGCGGTCACGCTGGTCGAGGACGACCTTGCGGATGCGGGCGGCCTCCGGGGTGACCTCGACGCACTCGTCGTCGCGGCAGAACTCCAGGGACTGCTCCAGCGACAGCTTGCGCGGCGGCACGATCGCCTCGAACGAGTCGGCCGAGGACGACCGCATGTTCGTGAGCTTCTTCTCCTTGGTGATGTTGACGTCCATGTCGTCGGAGCGGGAGTTCTCGCCGACGATCATGCCCTCGTACACCTCGGTGCCCGGCTCCACGAAGAGCACGCCGCGCTCCTGGAGGTTGGTCATCGCGAAGGCGGTGACGGCACCGGAGCGGTCGGCGACCAGCGAACCGTTGTTGCGGGTCGTCAGGGTGCCGAACCAGGGCTCGTGGCCCTCGTGGATGGAGTGGGCGATGCCGGTGCCGCGGGTCTGGGTCAGGAACTCCGTGCGGAAGCCGATGAGACCCCGGGACGGCACCACGAACTCCAGGCGCACCCAGCCGGAGCCGTGGTTGGACATGTTGTCCATCCGGCCCTTGCGGACGCCCATGAGCTGCGTGACGGCGCCCATGTGCTCCTCGGGCACGTCGACGGTCAGGCGCTCCACGGGCTCGTGGACCTTGCCGTCGATCTCCCGGGTGACCACCTGCGGCTTGCCGACGGTCAGCTCGTAGCCCTCGCGGCGCATCTGCTCGACCAGGATGGCCAGCGCCAGCTCGCCGCGGCCCTGCACCTCCCAGGCGTCGGGGCGCTCGGTGTCCAGGACGCGGAGCGAGACGTTGCCGATGAGCTCTCGGTCGAGGCGGTCCTTGACCTGGCGGGCGGTGACCTTGCGGTCCTTGACGGCCGCCTTGTTGTCGGCGCCCTTGCCGGTGGCGCCGCGGCCGACCAGCGGGGAGGTGTTGGTGCCGATGACCATCGAGATGGCCGGCTCGTCCACCTGGATCAGCGGCAGGGCGACCGGGTTCTCCGGGTCGGCCAGCGTCTCGCCGATGGTGATGTCGGGGATGCCCGCGACGGCGCAGATGTCGCCGGGGCCGGCCACCTCGGCCGGCTTGCGGGTGAGCGCCTCGGTCATCATCAGCTCGCTGATGCGGACGTTCGTCACCGAGCCGTCGCGCTTCATCCAGGCCACGGTCTGGCCCTTGCGCAGCTCGCCGTTCATCACGCGCAGCAGCGCGATGCGGCCGAGGAAGTTGTCGGCGTCCAGGTTGGTGACGTGCGCCTGGAGGGGGGCGCCCTCGTCGTACGTCGGCGCCGGGATGTGCTCCAGGATGGTGGAGAAGAACGGCTCCAGGCTGGTGCTGTCCTCGGGGACCGTGCCGTCGGCAGGCTTGGTCAGCGAGGCGACGCCGTCACGGCCGCAGGCGTAGACGATCGGGAACTCGATCTGGTCCTCGTCCGCGTCCAGGTCGAGGAAGAGGTCGTAGGTCTCGTTGACGACCTCGTCGATGCGGGCGTCGGGCCGGTCCGTCTTGTTGATGCACAGGATGACGGGCTTGCGGGCATGCAGAGCCTTGCGCAGCACGAAGCGGGTCTGCGGCAGCGGGCCCTCGGAGGCGTCCACGAGGAGGACGACGCCGTCCACCATCGACAGACCGCGCTCGACCTCGCCGCCGAAGTCGGCGTGGCCGGGGGTGTCGATGATGTTGATGGTGATGGGCTCCCCGCCGTCCTTGGGGTGGTACTTCACCGCCGTGTTCTTGGCGAGGATCGTGATGCCCTTCTCACGCTCCAGGTCGTTCGAGTCCATGACGCGGTCGTCGACGGACTCCAGCTGGTGCGCGGCGAAGGCGCCGGCCTGCTTGAGCATGGCATCGACGATGGTCGTCTTGCCGTGGTCGACGTGGGCGACGATGGCGACGTTGCGGATGTCGTGGCGCGTGGCCATAGTGCGACTAACTCCCGGGAGTGTGAGGTGGCCGACGCGCGCCTCGGTGGGTGGCGCGGGGCCTTCTGCCGGGCGGTTACATGCCACGGCCTTACCCCATCGTACGGGGGTGAGGCGGCTTTCCCCGCCGCGGGGAGTCTTCTTCCAGGTCAGGCCCCTTTTACCCGTCCCCCCGCCCTCGCGATCACCCCGCTCCGTCCCATCCCTCGGGACGCCCCGGCCGCCCGCCCCCGGATACGGAACCCCCCGCTCCCCCACCCCGCACCCATCCTGCGGCCCCCCGCACCCCCGCGAGCGTGCCACCACCCCTCACCCTGCGGACACGAGCCCCCACCGCCTCGCGGGCCGTGCCCCACCGGTCCTGCGGGCGCGTGCCCGCCACCCTGCGGGCGCCTGCTCCGACCGTCCTGCGGGCGTACGCCCCGCCCTCCCTGCGGGCGCGCGCCCCACCGGCCCTGCGGGCGCGTGCCCGCCACCCTGCGGGCGGCTGGGCCGCCCAGAGGGCGGCACGGGCGGGCGCAGGGCGGCGCCGTACGCGGCGAGCGGTCCGCTCCACCAAGCCCAAGCGCGCTGCGCCGTACACGCGTGACCTCACTGCGGCATGTACAAGCCGGGCCTCGGCGGACAGCACTGTTCATCCCCCGACCCGCCCCCTTCCCAAGGGGCTTACGTCCGCGGAGCGAGCCGTCACGTGCGTACGTGCGGCCTGCGCCCACCCTCCCCCGAGCTCTCGACTTCGCTCGAGCAGGTGGGGGGTGCCCCCGGACGGAGTCTGGGGGAGCACCCCCATCGCCCCAGCGGCACGATTGCCCGCAGACGGAAGGGCGGGAGCTCCGCACCGCGCGGCGGCACGATTGCCCGCAGCACGGGAGGGCGGGCACCGCGCGGCGGCACGATTGTCCGCAGAGGCAAGGGGGCGGGGGGGGTCCGCGTCACCCCCGACGGCCAGGTCAGCATCAAACTGCCCACACCGCTGGAGCATCTGGCGAACGCCCCGCACGGCCGGTACGCGCTCACCGGCCGCATCTCGTTCCGGCACCGGGGTGAGGAGTGGGCCGACCGCGTCACCGGCCACCGTGCCGTCGCCTACGGCATCCGCCACGACCCCCTCCGGGACCGCTGGTACCTCACCGCCTCCTGGAAACGGCCCCCACTCCACGCCGTCCCCCTCGAGACGGCGTGCGCGGCAGGGGTGATCGGTGTGGACATGAACGCCGACCACCTCGCCGCCTACCGCCTCGACGCCCACGGCAACCCGGCCGGCGAGCCCCGGCGTTTCGCCTACGACCTCACCGGCGCCGCCTCACACCGCGACGCCCAGTTGCGGCACGCGCTGACCCGGCTGATGCACTGGGCGGTGGCCACGGGGGTGGGGGCGGTGGCGATCGAGGACCTCGACTTCGCCGACAGCACCACCCGGGAGAAACACGGACGCCGCACAAGGTTCCGGCAGACCATCTCCGGCATCCCCACCGCCAGGCTGAAGGCGCGGATCGTGAACATGGCCGCCGAACACAGCCTGACCGTTGTCGCCGTCGACCCCGCCTACACCAGCATCTGGGGCGCCCAGCACTGGAAGACACCCCTCACCACACCGAAGCGTGCGGTGACCCGGCACGACGCCGCGGCCATCGCCATCGGACGACGCGCCCTCGGGCGCCCGGTCCGGCGTCGGACGGCAACGCCCCCACACGACCGGAGCGATCGTGCGGGACATCGAGCCGTCCAGGCCGGACCGGGCGACCGGAGGCGTGAGGAAACCCGCCCCTCGATCCCCGGACAACGGACCAGATCCGCCACGCCGGACACGAGAGCGAAAGCGGGCGACCAGCGTGCCCAACACCGTTCGGGACACGCGGCTGAGCACGAGAAGACCTGGACCTGGACCCAGGACTCACTCCCGCTCAGTCTTTGAGAACGGTCATTTGGTGAGGAAGCCCATGTCCTCGTAGAGCGGGGTGCGGAAGCCGAACGCGCCCGCGTTGGCCACCGTCCGCTGCACGGCGACCAACTGCGGCCGCTGGTACAACGGCACGGACCCCGCCGCCGACCAGATCCGCTCGTCGGCCCGCCGCATCAGCTCGCGCCCCTCCTCCTCGTCCAGCTCGGTGACCGCCCGCTCGAACAGCTGGTCCACCTCGTCCGTGCCGACGCGCGTGTAGTTCTGCTCCACCACCAGCGACCCGTCCGCCGCCGGCACCGGCTTGGCGAAGATGGGCCGCGCGTCGGTGGCGGGGTAGGCCGAGACCGGCCACGAGTACAGCGCCAGGTCGTACTGGCCGTTGGCGACGTGGTCCTTGAAGTAGTCGCCGTCCGGCACCCTGCTGATCTCGGTGCGGATGCCGACCCGCCGCAGCATCCGCTGGATGCGGTCGCCGACCGTCCGCAGCGACTCCGAACCCGGCCCGGACGGCAGCACGAACCGCAGCGTGAGCGGCCTGCCGTCCTTGGCGAGCTGCGCCGCCTCCGCGCCCGCGGGCGCCGCGGTGGCCCGGGGGGCGTAGGCGCCGGGCATGCCGCCGCCCTGCTGCGCGCCGGCGTCCCGGGCGGGTGGCCGGTTGTCCTGGCCGACCACGTAGGTCGCGTCGCCGTCCTCCTCTTCCGCGGAGGAGGAGGAGGGAGCGGGAGAGGGAGAGGGAGAGGAGGACGAGGCTGCGGAGGAGGACGAGGAGAGGGAAGAGGGGGAAGGGGCGGGGGAGCCTGTGGTGGCCGGCTTGCCGCGGACCTCCGCCCCGGCCGGTCCCGCCGCGGCCTCCTTGACCGGGCCGCCCTGCTTCCAGCCCGCCTCGTCCAGCAGCGCCAGCGCCTTCTCGGCGTCGTGACCGCCGAGCGCCCCGCTGCCGTCGGCGTAGTGCGGCTGTCCCGCGAGGGCCACGTGGCTGCCGACCGGGTCGGTGGGCAGGTCCAGCGGCCCCAGCACGGCCCTGGCCAGCTCCCCGCGGTCCAGCGCCCTGACCACCGCCCGGCGGACCCGCTCGTCGGCCAGCGGCCCCTCGGCGCCGTTGAGGGCGAGCTGGGTGTAGGCGGGCTCCAGGGACTTGCGCACCTCGAACTTGGCGAGCCCCTTCTGCTCGGCGGTGAACCGCCGCTCGGCCTCCGCCCGCTTCCTGAGCGCCGTCCTCTCGGCGTCGGCGGCCCGCTCGTCGGAGCCGTGCAGCGCGGCCCAGGAGAGCGTGGCCGCGGCGGCGTCCGCGGCGCCCGCCGGACCGGCCCCGCGCGCGCCGAGGGGTGTGCCGGCCTCGGGGGCGCCCGGGCCCATCAGCGGCGCCGCCCGGCCCTTCGGCGCGGGGCTGCCCTGGGGGCCGGGGGCCGCGGAGGCGATCCGCCCGGCCTGGCCGGGGTCCACCTCGGCGACGTCCAGCCGGCCCGCGACCAGTTCCGCGGTGCGCTTGTCCCGCGGCACCGCCCGCAGCTCGATCCGCTCCAGCTTGGCCGGGTTGCCCCACCAGCGCTTGTTCCGCTCCAGCACGACGTTGCCCCGCCGGCGGTCGACCGAGGTCACCGCGAACGGCCCGGCGGTCACCTTGAGGGCGGTGCGGGCGCCGGTGTTGAAGGCCTCCGCGGTACCCATGACGTCCTTCGGGTACAGCGGGGAGAACAGCGAGCGCCAGTCGGCGTAGCGGCGGGCGAAGGTGACCTTGACCTCCTGGTCGTTCTTGCCGCGCTGGACCTTCTCGATCCGGTCGTAGCCGGCGTTGTGGGCGGTCCAGAAGGCGCTGTTGCGTCCGGCGAGGGCGTGCCACTGGGCGGTGAAGTCCGCGGCGCCGATCTTCCTGCCGTCGCTCCAGACGGCGGCCGGGTTGAGCTTGTAGAGCACCACCTGCTTGGGCTCGGTCCCCACCACCTCCGCCGACTCCAGGAACTCCGGCGCGCGCTGCGGGCGTCCCCGGGTGTCCAGCCGGAACATGACGGGGAGCGAGGCCTGGGCGACCCGGTCGGTGGTGGCGTCGGCGTCGGACTGGAAGGTGTTGAGGGTCTGCGGGACCGAGTCCACGGCCCAGCGCAGGGTGCCGCCGTCCTTGATCCGTTCGCGGGTGGCGGGCGCGATGTCGGGGCCGGCCAGCGGCTCGCCCGCCACCTCCCCGGAGCCGCATCCGGAGAGCGCGGTCACCGCGAGCAGACCCGCGGTGAGGAAGACGACCGAGCGCATGACGGCGCGCGGTCCGACACGGTGGTGGTACGTCACTGCTGCCTCCGGGGCGAGCCGCTTCGCGGGCGTCGAGCTGCGCCCGGGCGACGCCCGGGCAACGGGTTGTTTGGTCGTTTTTGCCGATTTACCGATGAGATTTATGGCCCACTCAAGGCCACGAACCCGCCGTTGTCCTGCGACACGGCGGCAGACCGCACCCGATCCCACCCGTCCGGCGCAACCTTGGGCCGAACGGGACACCGCGCGCACCGCCTCGGCGTGTCGCGGGCCGCCGTCACTGTCGATCACTCTGCGGCCGGTGCTGGCCTGATTCAGCCGCATACCGGTCGCGAACGGACGGACCCGGCCATACGCTCCCCCCTGTGATGCCCACCCCGTCACCACCGAGCCGCACCCGGCCCCCTCGGCGCACCCCTGCGCCGACCGGGGCCGCCGCCGCCCTCCTCCTGCTGCTGACCTCCCCTGTCTGGAGCACGCCGGCCTCCGCCGCGCCGTCCGCGCCCGCCTCGTCGGCGCCTTCCGTCCCGGAGGCCGCCGCATCGGAAGGCGCCGCTCCGGAAGGCGCCGCTCCGGAAGGCGCCGATCCGGGAGGCGCCGTCCCGGCGGACGCGTGGGACGGGGACCTGGCCGGACAGCGGGCCGCCACGTCGGTGGCGGACGTCGCCCTTCCCGTGGTGCTCGGTGGCGCGGTCGGCGTCCTGGCCGGTTACGGCTACGTCCGCCGCGCCCGCCGGACCCGTACGCGTACGCCCGCCACCGGCACCGACACAGTGGCCGGCTCCGACGCCGGGGCCGCGCCGGCGGACACCGCGCGCGGCGGAGGTGCCCTGACCCGGCTGCGGGCCCGGGGCGCCCGGCCGGACGTGCCGGTGGCGGAACTGGAGGGCCGGGCCGGGAGCGCGCTGGTCGAGGCCGACGACAGCGTGCGCACCAGCCGCGAGGAGCTCGGGTTCGCCGAGGCGAGGTTCGGGGCGGCCGCCGTCCAGGGGTTCGCACGCGCGGTGCGGACGGCCGAGGCGGAGGTCGCCGCGGTGTTCGCCCTGCTCCACGACGCCGGGGAGCCGCCCGCGGACGACGCGGCGCCCGGCCCCGGCCGCGTCGCGGTGCTCCAGGAGGTGCTGGAGCGGTGCCGCGCGGTGGGGCGGCGGCTGGACTCCGAGACGGAGGCGTTCGACCGGCTGCGGTGTCTGGAGGACGGCTCCGGCGCCCCCGAGGCGCTGACCGTCGCCGAGCAGCGGTTCCGCGCGCTGACCGGGCGGGTCGGCGCGAGCGAGGCCAACCTCGCGGCGATCGGGGCGCGCTACGCGCCGTCCGCGGTGATGACGGTCTCCGGCCAGGTCGAGCTGGCCAAGGAACGGCTGGTGTTCGCGACCAGCCGGCTCAACCGCTCGCGACAGACCGGCGATCTGGGCGACCCGGCCACCGCGGCGATGCACCTGCGTGCCGCCGAGGGCGCGATCTCACAGGTCGCCGCTCTGGTCAACGGCGTGGACCGGCTGGCGGCGGAGCTGGCCGAGGCGGACGAGGCGGTGCCGGACGCCTTCGCGGCGGCGGTCGCCAGGGTGGGCAAGGAGCCGCTGACGGCGCTGCGCGCGGAGGTCGACGAGGGCGCCTGCGACCCGCTGGACGTGCTGCGGCGGGTGGTACGGACCTCGACGACGGCGGTGCCGCTGCCGGAGGCCCGCCCGCCGGACGGGGACGACGCGCTGTTCCCGGCGGCGGTGCTGGTGGCCCGGTGTTCGGCGGCGGCCGCGGAGGACTACCTGGCGGCGCACCGGGGGGCCGTGGGGGTGCGGGCGCGGGTGCGGCTGGCGGAGGCGCACCGGTTGCTGGCCCGCGCGGTCTCGGAGCGGGCCCCGGAGGACGCGCGGGACGCGGACGGCCTGGCCCGGCAGGCGCGGCGGCTCGCCGAGGAGGACGTCCGCGCGTACCGGGACGCGTTCGGGCCGCGGGGCGGCGGGGTCGGAGGCGCGGTGCTGGGGGGCGTCCTGCTGGGGGGCGGCGCGGACGGTGGTCCCCCCGGTTCCTTCGGCGGCCCCGCCACCCGGGGACGGCGCGGCTCCGCCGTGACGCCCCGTGAGACCGACCCGGGCGGCATCGCCCCGTGAGGCCGACCCTGGCGGCGTCGCCCCCGTGAGACCGGCCCGGGCGGCATCGCCCCTGACCGAGCGCCGGCGGTCCCGCCGCCACACCGCGGTGACCCGCCCCGCCGGGCGGCGGACGGCGGGTCCGCCCCCGGCGCGGCGGCGGGGGTGTCCATCCTTTGGTCTGGGAAGTCGGGTGAGTGAGCGTAACCATGTATGAGTGAGTGTCGTTGTTGGGGTGTGAATCTGACGGAGTGGGCGAAGACGCAGGGCGTGCATCCGCAGACCGCGTATCGCTGGTTCCGTGAGGGGACGTTGCCGGTACCGGCTCAGAGGGTCGGCCCGCGCACGATCCTGGTGAACATCGAGGCGAACACCGCGCCGGAAGCGGTCGGCGGTCTGGGACTGTATGCCCGCGTCTCCTCTCGTGATCAGAAGGAAGATCTGGAGCGCCAGGCAGCCCGGCTGACTCGCTGGGCCGCGACCACCGGCCGTCCGGTGGTCCGGGTGGAGTCGGAGATCGCCTCGGGAATGAACGGTGCCCGCACGAAGGTGAAGCGGCTGCTGGCCGATCCGGCGGTGACCACGGTTGTCGTGGAGCACAAGGACCGCCTCGGCCGGATGAACGTCGAACTCGTTGAGGCCGCCCTGTCCGCGACCGGGCGGCGTCTGGTCGTGCTGGACGAGGGCGAGGTCGAAGACGACCTCGTGCAGGACATCGTGGACGTGCTGACGTCGTTCTGCGCTCGCTTGTACGGGCGCCGGTCGGCGAAGAACCGCGCCAGGAAGGCGCTGGAGGCGGCTGAGCATGGCTGAGAGGAAGCAGCTCCGGCAGGTCGCCCGCCCGTTCGTCGCCGACGGGCCGTCCGGCGTTTCGATTCGGGACCGTCTCAAGGGCCTCACGCCCAAGGACGAGAAGGTGTTGCGGGCCGTCGGCGAGCACATGGGCCAACTCGCTTCCGCTGATCTGGCCCGGCGCTGCCGTGACGGCCCGGACCACTCCACCGACACGTGGGCCGCCCGGAAGCGGGAGCTGACCGCCGACTCTTCCTCACGGTGGGCAGGTTCGGTCACCTCCCACACCCACGACCAGTGCGGTCTTTCCCGCCGGGCCCAGCACCAGCACCTGGCGTCGCTGGACGCCGGTATCCGCACCCTGCGCCACCGCCTGTCCCTCCCGCTCGGCCAGAAGGGCAGCCGGGGCACGCCCGGCGGCTACCGCTCCCAGCACGAGTGGTTCGCCAAGACGCGCCGTCTGGCGATCCTCGAAGAGCGCTACGAGCAGGTACACGCCGAGCGGGAAGCCGGACGAGTGTCCGTCGTACGCGGCGGCCGTCGCCTCCTGAACCAGCGCCATAACCTCAACGCCGCCGGGAAGACGACCGAGCAGTGGCGTGCCGAGTGGGAAGCGGCCCGCTGGTTTCTGACCGCCGACGGCGAGTCCGGCAAGCGGTACGGGAATGAGACGATCCGCGTCACCCCGGACGGCGAAGTGTCGATCAGACTTCCCGCGCCGCTCGCCGGCCTGGCCAACGCCCGGCACAGCCGTTACGTGCTGGCCGCGAAGGTCTCGTTCCCGCACCGGGGCGAGGAGTGGCGCGACCGCGTCGCCCACAACAGAGCCGTGGCCTACCGCATCGACCTCGACACCACCTGTGCCCGCTGGTACCTGGACGCTTCCTGGACCCGCAAAGACCTGCCCGTGATCCCACTGGACACCCTGCGGGCCGGTGGCGTGATCGGCGTCGACACCAACGCCGATCACCTGGCCGCGTGGCGTCTGGACCAGTACGGCAACCCGACCGGTGCACCCCGGCGTTTCGACTACGACCTCAGCGGTTCGGCCGGCCACCGTGACGCCCAACTCCGGCACGCCCTCACCCGCCTCCTGCACTGGGCGCAGGCGTGCGCGGTCCAGGCCATCGCGATCGAGGACCTGGACTTCACCGACTCCACAACCCGCGAGAAGCACGGCCGCAAGAAGAAATTCCGGCAGCTCATCTCCGGCATCCCCACCGGCAAACTCCGCGCCCGGCTCCTGTCGCTGTGCGCGGAAGCCGGTATCGGCGTGATCGCCGTCGACCCCGCCTACACCTCCAGGTGGGGCGCGGAACACTGGCAGAAGCCGCTGACCAGCAAGAAACGACAGACTTCCCGACACGCCGCCGCCTCGGTGGCGATCGGTAGGCGCGCCCTCGGGCACGCGATCCGGCGACGGACGACACCGCCCCGCCAGCACCAGAGCGATGCCGGCGGGCATCGGACCGCCCAGGCCGGACCACGTGACCAGCGGCGTGAGGAACCCCGCCCCCACGTCCCCGGACCACGCACGCGATGTGTGCAGCCGGACGCGGCAGGAACGCGGGCGACCAGCGCATCCAAAACCGTTCGGAATGCGCCAGTTGGCCAGGTAAGGGTCCAAGACCCACTCCTGCTCACTGATTAGGAACGGTCAGAAGAGGCTGAGGAAGGCGTCGGTGGGGTCGGGTCCGGGGGCGCCGTCCTTGGGGAGGGAGAGTTCGAACCAGACGGTCTTGCCGCGGTGGGTGCGGCGCGATCCCCACGCCGCACTGAGCAGCTGGACGAGCTGCAGCCCTCGCCCGCCCTCGTCCGTGTCCCGCGCCCGCCGCCGCCGCGGCTGCACCAGCCCCGCGTCCCACACCTCGCACACCAGCGTCCGGTCCAGCAGCAGCCGCAGCCGTATGTCGCCCTCGCCGTACCGCAGCGCGTTGGTGACCAGCTCGCTGACCAGGAGCTCCGCCGTGTCGCCCAGTGCCTGAAGACCCCATCCGGCGAGCTGCTCCCGGGTGTGGTCGCGGGCCCGGCCCACGCTGCGCGCCTCCGCGGGGAATGTCCAGTCGCCCACCGAGTCCCGCGGCAGCCCCCGGATCCGGGCCATCAGCAGCGCGATGTCGTCCTCGCCGTGGTGGGTGTCCAGGGCGCCCAGCACCTGGTCGCAGACCTCCTCCAGCGGCCTGGTCGGATCGGTGATCGCGGCGACGAACGCTTCCAGACCGTCGTCCAGCGGCTGGTGCCGGGACTCGACCAGGCCGTCGGTGTAGAGGGCCAGCAGCGCCCCGTCGGGGAGCTCGACCTCGACCTCCTCGAACGGCTCGCCACCGACGCCCAGCGGCATCCCCGGCGGGACCTCCAGCATCACCCCGGGCCGGCCGGGTTCGACCACCACCGGCGGCAGGTGCCCGGCGTTGGCGAAGACGCAGCGCCGGGTGACCGAGTCGTAGACGGCGTACACGCAGGTCGCGAGGTAGACCTCGGCGGGATCCGCGCCCTCCGGCCGCCGCGCCGTGCGGCCGCCCTTCTGCGCGGGCAGGCCGGGTGAGCCGAGGCCGCGGGCGATCTCGTCGAGCGCCCCCAGCACCTCCGCCGGGCCGAGGTCGAGCAGCGCCAGCGTCCGGACGGCGGTGCGCAGTTCACCCATGGCGACGGCGGCCCGCAGGCCGCGCCCCATCACGTCGCCGACGACCAGGGCGGTGCGGTGGCCGGGGAGTTCGATGACGTCGAACCAGTCGCCGCCGACCTCGGCGGTGGAGCTGCCGGGCAGGTAGCGGCAGGCGATGTCCAGCCCGGCCGCCTCCGGGTCGCCGGGCGGCAGCAGGGAACGCTGCATGATCAGCGCCCGCTGGTGCTCGCGCCGGTAGAGGCGGGCGTTGTCGATGCAGACGGCGGCCCTGGAGGCCAGCTGCGCGGCCAGCGCCCGGTCCCGCTCGCCGAAGGGCTCGCTGCCGGTGACCCGGGCGAACTTCACCAGGCCGACCACGGTGTCGTGGGCGACCATCGGCACGGCCAGGGTGGAGAGGGTCCTGCGGTGGCCGCCGGCCGGCGGCACCAGCCTCGGCTCGGCGGTGCGCAGGGCGTCCGCGGCGGGCGAGTTGAACGGGTAGTGGTGCACCGTGCCCACCTCGTGGGGCGCGTCGTCGGCGGGGAACGCCAGGTCGGCGACCGCGCTGGCGAAGGCGACCCGGCGCAGCGCGGCGCTGCCGTCGGCCAGGCCCGGCGCGGCCTCGTCGCCGTCGAGCAGGGCCTCGTAGAGGTCCACGGTGGCGAGGTCGCAGAAGTGGGGGACGACGACGTCGAGCAGTTCCCGCGCGGTGGTCTGCAGGTCGAGGCTGTTGCCGATGCGGGCGCCGGCCTCGTTGAGCAGGTGCAGGTTGCGGCGGGCCGCGGCGGCCTCGCGGGCGGCCTCCTTGCGCGCGGTGACGTCTATGCCCAGCCAGGCGACGCCGAGCGGGCGGCCGCTGCCGCCGTGCACGCGGTACAGGTTGACCGACCAGTCGCGCGGCTGCCCGGCCTTGCCCGCGGTGCCGTTGACGTGCATGTCGGTGACGGAGTGACCGGTCTCCAGCACCTGGCGCAGCGCGGCCGAGACCCGTTCCGCCTCGGAGGCGGAGAGGTAGTCGTGGACGCCCCTGCCGAGGTGGTCCTCGGGGCGGCCGCCGAAGACGGCGGCGAAGCGCCGGTTGGCGCGCTGGATCCGCAGGTCGGTGTCGATCAGCAGGAAGCCGAACGGGGACTGACCGAAGATGGCCTGTGAGGCGGCCAGGTCGGCCTCGACCCCCTGGAGGGTGCGCACGTCGACCACCAGGCAGAGCGCGGCCCGCTCGCCCTCGCCGTTGCGGGTGGGCATGACGTGGATCTCGGCGAGCCCGTCGGCCCCCTCGCCGCCGTCCTCGCCGGGGCGGCGGTAGGGGACGACACCGGTCCACTCGCGCCCGTCGAGGATCTCGGCCATCTTCCGGCGGCCCCGGTCGCGCAGGGTGGGCGGCACGAAGGTCTCCACCGGGTCGCGGCCGAGGACCAGCCGTGCGGGGATGCCCAGCAGCCGTTCGGCGCGTCGGCTCCACTGGTCGACCAGGCCGTCCGGGCCGAGTGAGAAGGAGGCGATGCGCAGAGCGTCGTAAAGAGATCCGGGCGGCCCGCTCTGCCATGTCCCGCCGACCTCGGGGGCCTCGTCTCCCGGGCCCTTCGGTGGTATCCCGCCCACGCGAACCGTCCCCTCCAGCACACCCACCCGGGCCGGTCACCTCGGGCGGCTGCCCGCAGTATCCAGCACCGCGCCGCCGTGCGACACCGTCCTTCACTCCCCCGGTCTCCTAACCACCCATATCCCGCCCGAACCGTGTGCACGTCGTAACGGCATGAGAGGTCTCGAGCCCCGACCGGCACGCCGCCCTCACCCGGGCAGCGCCAGCTCGAACCACACCGCCTTCCCCGGGGGCCGGGCCGTACACCCCAGGCCCGCGCGCAGTACGCGAGCAGCACCAGCCCGCGGCCCCCCTCGTCCTCGGGCGCTACCCGGCCGCGGTGGCGCGGCGGCCGGGGCGACGCGTCGCCGACCTCGACGAGCAGGGTTCCCGGCCCGGTCTCCGGGGCGGCGATGCGCAGCTCGACCGGACCACCCCTGCCGTGGCGCACGGCGTTGGTGACCAGCTCGGTGACGAGCAGGGCCGCCGTGTCCCGCACGCCGTCCCGTCCCCACCGCCCCAGCCGCCCGGTCACCGCCGACCTCGCGGCCGGGACCGTGCGGGGCGACGCGGGGAAGGTCCACGCGGCGCGGTGCGTCTTCCGTGTATCGAGCACGTCGGCCGCCTCTCCGGGGACCGTGACCGCCTCGCCGGGCGATCCATGCCATATGGAGTCATACCCGCACAGACATGCGAGTACCGCGGGGCGGGTGGGATGCCCGGTGCGGGTGCGCCGCGGCGGCGAGGCGGTGTCGGTGGCGGTGGCGGTGGCGGTGGACGGACTTCCCGGGAAGCCGCGCCGGGCGGCGACGGCTCCCCGGGCATGGCACGCCGGGCGGCGGGGCGGCCGGGAGGGGGCCGGACGAAGGGGACCGCTACGCCGGACGGTGGCCGAGCGCCTGGCGGACCGCGGGCACGTCCTGGTCCAGCCAGTCGACGTCCCAGACCTCCTCGGGGCCCAGCCAGCGCAGTTCGTCGTGGTCCTGCAGGGGTTCGGGGGCCGGGGAGCCGGGTTCCAGGGCGGCGGTCCACACCCGCAGGACGTAGGGCTCGCGCAACGGCCACTCGCCGGGGACCCGCCCGACGGCGCGCGCGTGCACGCCCAGTTCCTCGCGCAGCTCGCGCACCAGCGCCTCCTCGGGCGCCTCGCCCTCCTCGACCTTCCCGCCGGGCAGCTCCCAGCGGCCTGCGAGTTCCGGGGGCGCGCTACGGCGCGCGGCGAGCAGCCGGCCCTCGTCGAACAGGGCGGCTCCGACCACGGTGATGCGTACCGTCATGCGCCGGAGCATAGGGGGAGCGGGTCAGGTGGTGCTGGACGGGCTGGGGTGGCCCGCCGAGTCGGCGGAGCTGATCCGCTCGACCCAGTAGAGCTGCTTGTGGCCGCGCGCGTCGAGGGTGTCGGCGATCTTCTGGGCCTCGGCGCGCGTGGCGTACTGGCCCACCCGGTAGCGGTTGCCGTTGTCGTCCTGGCGAATGACCTGCCAGGGCAGAGTGATCGTCCCGTCGTTCATCGCGCCTCTCCGAGTCCCGGCCTCATCGGTGAAACCGCTGTACGCATATGCCCGAGCGTACGCCCAACCTTCACGCAGCGAACACGACTTCGGACAAAGAGGCAGGCAACCGGCCATGCCGAGGGGGCGCACGCCCCCTCGGGGCGTGCGCCTGACCTTTACGCTCCTGTGCGACGGAACGACCCTCAGTCCCCCAGGTCGTCCGAAATCCGACGCCCGTGACAGCCCGCCCACCGCCGCCGGTAAGGGAGTTACCTCGCGAGTTACCGCACCGGAAGGTGGTAGGAGACGCGGTACCGGTCGGCCGGGACCACTACGTCCGCCGTCTCGACGGGCCGCCCGGAGGCGAAGAACGTCCGGCGGATCACCAGCACCACATGGCCGGGCACGCCGCCGAGTTCGAGCAGTTCCTCGGCCAGCCCGGGGCGGGCCGACACCTCCTCGGTGACGTTGTCGACCACGACGTCGATCCCGGCCATCCGGTCGACCACGCCCATCCCGCCCAGCGGGCCCTCCTCCGGCAGCATCACCGGCGTACGCCCGGTGAGGGCCAGGGGCTCCCAGGAGGTGGAGAGCATCATCGGCTCCCCGGCCTCCCGGAACACGTACCGGGTGCGCATCACCCGGTCGCCCGGCTCGATCCGCAGGCGCTCGGCGATCTCCGGATCGGCCTCCGCCTGCTCGCTGCGTGACTCCCAGGTGCCGCGCGCCTTCTCGTCGGCCTGCTCCTGGCGGAACGGACTCGCGCCCCCCGCCGGGCGGTAGCCCGAGCGCGCGACGGGACGCGGCACCGGGCGCTCGCGGACGTAGGTCCCGGACCCCGACCGGCCCTCGACCAGCCCTTCGGCCATCAGCACCTTGCGGGCCTCCAGCGCCACCGTGTCGGAGACGCCGTACTCCTCGCGGATCCGGGCCTGTGAGGGGAGACGGGTGTGCGGCGGGAGCGAACCGTCGACGATCTTCTTCCGGAGATCACCCGCGACGCGTAGATACGCCGGCTGCTCACCGAATGTCACTGGCCGCTCCGCTTCGATCGGGCTGTACAGGCAGCCACAGACTGGCAACCGTGGGTTGCTGCACGCAAGCGAGGGCCAGCGTTTCACCCGATGTGATGAACCACGGTTGACCAGGCTCTGTGCGGGCAAATCCTGCCCAGCCCGGGGCCGCTTCAGTCCCGTGGAAACACGGCCCTCACAGCGCCTCCGGCTGGGTGATCGAGCCGCCGTTCACCTGTGGCCGCTCCGTGGTGAGGCCCAGCCGCTCACGCAGCGGATACACGCTGGGCGTGCCGGTGCCCAGCCGGTTCGAGGCGTCCTCCCACCGGGTCGAGAAGGTCTCGGCGTCCTCGGCCCGGGAGAGCTCCCGCCATGCCTCGGCGGCGCGCTCGACCTCCCCGGCGAGGGACCGGGCGGACGGGGCCGCGTCGGCGGGCCAGCCCCGGGAGTCCAGCAGAGCGGCCATCTCCTCCAGTTCGCGGGCGACGTCGGCGGCCCACTCCGTGTTGCCGGCCAGGTCCTCCTCCGGGTGCCCGGCCGGCACCAGGTTCAGCGCGGTGCTGAGTTCGCCCGCCTCGCCGAGGTAGGCGAGCTGGTCGATGTCGAAGGCGTCCGCCGTCCGCCGCAGGGAACCCCGCAGCGGGTCCGCCCCCTGGTCGGGCCGGAACAGGCAGACGACCGACCGGGTGCCCGCGCGCCAGTCGTCCTCCAGCGGGTAGAAGTACGCGTAGGTGACGTCTCCGGGCAGCTCCCAGGGGTCCATGGCGTAGGTGGCCAGGCTCTCCAGGCACACCCTGGGGGCGGTCCTCGTCAGGCGGGCCTCACCGGGGTAGGGGCCCGGCTCGACGTCCAGACCCCCGAACACCTCCGCCTCGTGCGCCTGCTCGCAGGGGACCTCCGTGAACTCCGGGCCGGTGTCCGCGTACACGTACTCACGACGGTCGTATCCGGGGAAGCCGGGCTCGGCGAGGCATCCGCCGTACCGGAGGAGCTGCCACTCGGCGGGCGCCGCCGCCTTCCCGTCCTGCGGTCCGCCCCCCTGGACGAGGGCCACGGCCCCCGCGCCGCCGAGGAGGAGGGCGACGGCCCCGCCGGTGAGGTACCTCCGCCGCCACCGCTTCGCAGCGGGCCGCGGGGACGTGCCGGGGTCCGGCGAGGAAGGGGTGGTGTCCGGCGAGGAAGGGATGGGGTCCCCGGTCATGGCGCTGCGCTCCTGGAACGTCGGTCCGGTCAGGAGCGCAGCGTAGGTACCGCCCCGCACCGCATGTGCCTCGCCCCCGCCGCGGCTGACCACGACGGGGGCGAGGGGGACGGCACGGCGGGATCAGAGCGCGCCGACGCCCGCGACGTACTCCTCGTCCTCGGCGTCCGGGCGCTCGGTGGACAGGTCCAGCAGGCCGCGCAGGCCGACGGCGCTCCCGGTCTCGTCGGTGAGCGCCAGTTCGGCCTCGCCCCACTGGAGGTAGAAGTCGTCGGCGCTGTCGACGGCCGCCAGCTTCTCCCACTCGCCCTGGGCGGCGTCGACCTCGTCGGCGAGCTTTCCGGCGAGCTGGGCCGCCTGCGGGTCCCAGTCGTGGGCGCGTATCGCCCCGGAGAAGCCGGTGAGTTCCTCGGCGACCTTCGCCGCCCACTCCTGGTGGCCCTCCAGGTCGTCCTCGACCATGTCGAACGGTATGCGGGCCAGCGCGGTGTTGACCTCCGCGGCCGGCTCCAGGTAGGCCAGCTGCTCGGCGTCGAGGGAGTCCTTGTCCTGACGCAGCGGCACGGTCAGCGGCTCGGGCTCGGTGAGGGAGGCGAAGACGCAGACGACGGTGCGGTCGTCCAGCAGCGTCCAGTTCTCCTCCATCGGGAAGAAGTACGTGTAGTACGCGTGCTGGGAGACCTTCCACGCGTCGGGGCTGTAGGCGGCGACCTCCGCCGAGCACCGTTCGTCCGCGAGGTCGATCACCTCGTCCTCACCCGGGAATTCGCCCTCCGGCAGGTCGAACCGCGCGTACGCCTCGCCGTCGTGAGGGCCGTCGCAGGAGACCTCCTCGATGTCCAGGACCTCGTACTGCTCCAGGCCGGAGCTGCCCTCCGGCATGCCGGGCTCGTCGAAGCAGTCGCCCGGCTCGAGGCCCGCGGTGACGTTGGCCTCCCGGGCGCCCTCCTTGAAGCCCTCGCTGAACTCCCGCCCGAAGTCCTTCCAGAACCCGGTGAGCAGGGAGACGACCAGCAGGAGCGCGGACAGCGCGGACAGCACGATGCCGGCGATCGCCATGCCCTTGCCGCGCTGCCCCTTCTTCTTGATCTGGAAGAGGGCGATCACGCCGAAGAGCACGCCGAACAGCGGGACGCAGCACACGATGCCGAAGACCAGGGCGGTGATGGCGAGGCCGTTGTACAACGTCTGCGGGCCCGGTCCGCCGTAGGGCCCGGGCGGCGGGCCGTAGGGGTACGCGCCCGCGCCCTGCGGGCCGGGCGGCACGGGCGGCCCGAACCCTCCGGCGGGCGGCGCCGGGTACGGGGCGGCGGCCAGGGGGGCCGCGGGCGTCTGGGGAACGCTGCCCGGCTCCGGCGGCGCCCACGGGTCGCGGCCGTCGGCGGGCGGCGCCGGAGGGACGGGCGCGTCTGCGGGCGCGGGCGGGACGGCGGGCGCGGGCGGGACCTGGTCGGCCGGACCGGCCGGCGTCGCCGGGGCCGCGGGCGCCTCGGGCGCCGACGCGGCTTCGGGCTCCGCCGGGACCGCCGGCGGCTCCGTCGGCGGCGGAGGCGTCTTGTCGAAGGACACCGACGGGGGCGTCTGCGCGGTGGCGTCCGGGCCGCCGGCCTCGGGGGTGCCGGAGTTCGGCGGGGTGGGTGGTTCGGTGGCCACTGAGCTGTGCTCCTCGTGCGGTGGTGACTCGTGCGGTGGTGCGTGCGGTGGTGTGCGTGCGGTGCGCGGGACGCGCCGGGCGGCACGTGCGGCCCGCCGGACGCGGTCCGCGGCGCGGTGGGCGGCGGGACGCGGTGCGGGACGCCGGACGCGAGGAGCGCATGCTATTCGAACGGTTTTTCCCCTCGTACCGCAGCCCCCGGAACCCGTGCCGCCCCGGCGGGCGCACGGACGACCCCGCCCCCGTCACGACGGACGTGACGGGGGCGGGGCCGGGGGAGGAGGGGTGCACGACGGGCCTCTCGGGGAGTGGCCCGACGGTGCGTCAGAAGGTCAGGCCCCAGCTGTTGACGTAGCCGGTGTCGCCGGCGGCGTTGTCGCTGACCCGCAGCTTCCAGGTGCCGTTGGCGACCTCGGAGGAGGCGTTCACCGTGTAGGTGGTGTTGATGTTGTCCGTGGAGGAGCCGGTGCCGTACGCCTTCAGGGTGTAGGCCGAGCCGTCGGGGGCGATCAGCTGGACCTGGAGGTCACCGATGTAGGTGTGGACGATGTTGACCGGCACCTGGAGGGTGGCCGGCGCGTTGCCGGTCACGCCGCTCACGGTGATCGGGGACTCCACCGTGGTGTTGTCGCGGATCGTGTAGTCCGTGGCGTTGGTGAAGGACTTCCCGGGCGGCGGGGTGGTGCCGCCGGCGCCGACGTACAGCAGGCGGTTGGGCGAACCGGTGCCCGGGCTGGTGACCTTGCCGGAGACCGAGTTGGCGATCAGCGCGGAGGCGACCGCCGCCGGCGTGGCCGACGGGTTGTCGGCGAGGTAGAGGGCCGCGGCGCCCGCGACGTGCGGGGTGGCCATCGAGGTGCCGGAGATGGTGTTGGTCGCCGAGTCGCCGGTGTACCAGGCGGAGGTGATCGACGAGCCCGGGGCGAAGATGTCCAGGACCGAGCCGTAGTTGGAGTAGCTGGCGCGCGCGTCGGTGTTGGTGGTGGCGCCGACGGTGATGGCCTCGGTCACACGGGCCGGCGAACCGGTCGCGGTGACGGACTCGTTGCCCGCGGCGACCGCGAAGGTCACGCCCGCGGCGATGGCCCTGCGCACCGCGGCGTCCAGGGTGGTGGAGGCGCCGCCGCCGAGCGACATGTTGGCGACGGCGGGCTTGACCGCGTTGGCCGCGACCCAGTCGACGCCGTCGATCACGCCGGCGGTGGTGCCCTCGCCGTTGTTGTCCAGCACGCGGACGCCGACGACGGAGGCCTTCTTGGCCACACCGTAGGTGTTGCCCGCGATGGTGCCGGCGACGTGGGTGCCGTGGCCGTTGCCGTCCTGGGCGACGTTGTCGCCGTCCACCGCGTCGTAGCCGTTGCGGGCACGGCCGCCGAAGTCGCTGTGCGAGATGCGCACACCGGTGTCGATGACGTAGGCGGTGACGCCCTGGCCGGCCGTGTCGTCGTAGGTGTACGAGCTGTTCAGCGGCAGAGCGGTCTGGTCGATGCGGTCCAGGCCCCAGGTCGGGTTCGTCTGCGTCGCCTGGGTGGTGAACGTGCGGTTCTGCTCGACCAGGGCGACCGACGGGTCGGCGGCCAGCTTGGCGGCCTCGGCCTCGGTGGCCTCGATGGTGTAGCCGTTGACCGCCTTGCGGAAGGTCTTCTCGACCTCGGCGCCGTGCTTCTTGGCGATGCCCTTGCCCTTGGCCGACCCGGCCTTGGTGTCGGCCTTCAGGGTGACGATGTAGCTGCCCTCGACCGCGTTCTCCGCGTTCGCGTAGGCGATCGTGCCGGTGGCCTCGGCGGCGCTCGCGGGGAGCGCGGTGAACAGACCGCCGGTGAGGGCGGCCGCGGCCAGAGCGCTGACGCCGGCGAGCATTCTGCTGCGCGGGCTCCGTATCACTGCCATCTGAGGGTTCCTCCTGCGATAGGTGGAGCGCTGGTTCGGGGGCCGTCGCGCCCGCTGTGGCGGACGCAGCGGCGGCAGGTACATGCCAACCAGCGTCGTGAGACCTCGGCGACTCCGGATTGCCGCCAAGCCGAAAGATTGAATGGTCTACGCGGATTGCACAAGAGGTTCCACGCAGCCGTAACACCCGCGCCACAAACCGGCTCCGACCCAATCGCCACCAAACGACACACACACGCTCGGTAAACGAGACGAGCGTCACACCGCACACCGCGCGGGCGGACCACCGCCCGCCACGCGACCCCCGGCACTCCCCCTGACCAGGCACCACCCTTCCCCGCGGCCCGCCCGACCGCTTTCCGGACACCGGCCGGCCGACTTCACGCCATTCCCCCGATCCGCCGCCCCCGCCACACAGAGTCACTTTCACGCCATCCGCCCGCCCCGCCCGGAAGGCCCCCTTCCCGTTCCCGTTCGCCTCTTTCGCCCGCCCACCCTTGACCCCTGTGGTCCAGACCAATAGCGTCCGGCCATGCGTCTGCCTCGAAGACTCTTCTCCGCAGCGGGAGTTGTCACTTCCGCACTCGCTCTGGTCGTCGGGCTCGCCCCGGCATCGTCCGCCGCCCCCGACTCGGCCTCCACGGCCTCCTCGGCGGCCGGACGGCACACGCTCCGCCAGGTCGGCTACTTCACCCAGTGGGGCGTCTACGGCCGCGACTTCCAGGTCAAGGACGTCGACCTGAGCGGTCAGGGGGAGCGGCTGACCCACCTCAACTACGCGTTCGGCAACGTGAGTCCGCAGGGCGAGTGCCTGATGGGCAACATCCCCGGCGAGGCCGACGCCTGGGCGGACTACGTGCGTCCGCTGGAGGCCGCGGACTCGGTGGACGGCGTGGCCGACACCTGGGACCAGCCACTGGCGGGCAACTTCCTCCAGCTGAAGAAGCTGAAGGAGAAGCACCCCGGTCTCAAGGCGATGATCTCGCTGGGCGGTTGGTCCTGGTCCACCCACTTCTCCGACGCCGCGCTCACCGACGCCTCCCGCAAGCGCTTCGTCTCCTCCTGCATCGACCTCTACATCAAGGGCAACCTGCCCGCCGACAGCGGCCGGGGCGGCCCCGGCTCGGCGGCCGGCGTCTTCGACGGCATCGACCTCGACTGGGAGTGGCCCGGCTCGTCGGGTGACGTGGACACCACGTTCCGTCCGGAGGACCGGAAGAACTTCACCAAGCTGGTCGCGGAGTTCCGCAAGCAGCTCGACGCGCTGGGCAGGCGGCAGCACAAGCACTACGAGCTGTCGGCGTTCGTGCCCACCGCCGAGGCGAAGATCGACGCCGGCTTCGAGGTCCCGAAGATCATGAAGGATCTGGACTTCGTCACGCTCCAGGGCTACGACTTCCACGTCAGCGGGGAGCCCGTCGCCAACCAGCAGTCCGCGCTGTACGCGAGGAACGACTACAGCGTGCACGGCACCGTGCAGGCATGGCTCAAGCGCGGCGCGCCGGCCCGCAAGCTCGTGGTGGGCGTGCCCTTCTACGGCCAGGGCTGGACCGGTGTGACCGGCGGCGGCGACGGACTGGGGCAGCCGGCCACGGGCCCGGCCCCCGCCCTGTGGGCCAACGGCTACGCGGACTACAAGGAGCTCAAGGCCCTCGTCGCGTCCGGCTCCTGGACCGTCCACCGGGACAGGTCGGGCGGCCACGCGTGGATCTTCGACGGCACCACGCTGTGGACCTACGACGACCCGCGGGTCCTCGCCCGCAAGGCCGAGTACGTGAAGGACCGCGGCCTCGGCGGCGCGATGATCTGGTCGCTGGACGGCGACACCTCCGACGGCGAGCTGATCAAGGCGCTGGACGCCGGCCTGAACGGCTGACGCCGTGGGCGGGGCCGCCCGGACCGGTGACCCACCGGTCCGGGCGGCCCCGCCGCGTGACGGGACGTCACGGGCCCGGCTCCCACCCCGCGTGACGCCACGTCACGGGCGCGGGTCCCCCTCCGCGAGGCGGAACGTCACCTGCCGCTCTCGGGCGGATCACGGGGACGGCACACCGTGTCCGGTCCGATACCGAAGCGCAACCCCCCGTCGCGCACCTTCCCCGTCCCCCCGGCGTCACAGTGACGCAAGGGAAGTCCGCCGGCGCCCCCACGGGGCGCCCGCCATCGGAGGGGGACGCTGGAGATGAGGATCTTGGCAGGGGAACGGACCGCGACCACCGGGCGGCCGAGGCCGCGCGCCCTGTTCGCGGGGGTGGTCACCGCGGCGCTGCTGCTCACCGGCTGCGGCGGGAGCGCGGACGACGGCGCCTCGCAGACGGCCCCGGACAGGGCCGTCTCCCGGGAGGACGTGCCCGCGCCCTCCCCGCGCGAGGGCCGGGGCGGCGACCGGCTGTCCACGTTCGCGCTGGACGTGGACACCGCCTCCTACGGCTACGTCCGCCGCGCCCTGGCCGACGGGCGGCTGCCCGAGCCGTCGACCGTGCGGCCGGAGGAGTTCGTCAACAGCTTCCGCCAGGACTACGAGCGGCCCGAGGGCGACGGCTTCGGGGTGTCCGTGGACGGGGCCAGGGCCGGGGACGACGGCTGGGCGCTGATGCGGGTCGGCCTCGCCACCCGTCCCGAGCCGGGGGCCGAGGACGGCGGCAGGGCGCCGGCCGCGCTCACCTTCGTCGTGGACGTCTCCGGGTCGATGGCCGAGGCCGGACGCCTCGACCTGGTCCAGCAGGGCCTGCGGACGATGACCGACCGGCTGCGCGACGACGACTCCGTCGCGCTGGTCGCCTTCAGCGATCAGGCCGAGACGCTCCTGCCGATGACCCGCCTCGGCGACGGCCGCGAGCGGATCCGCGACGCCGTCGACCGTCTCGAGCCGGACGCCTCCACCAATCTGGGCGCGGGGGTGCGGACGGGGTACACCGCGGCGCTGGACGGGCTGCGCGACGGCGCGACCAACCGCGTGGTGCTGATGTCCGACGCCCTCGCCAACACCGGGGAGACGGACGCGGACGCCCTCCTGGCGGAGGTGGCGCACGCGCGCGAGGACAACGGGATCACGCTGTTCGGTGTGGGGGTCGGCAGCGAGTACGGGGACGCGCTGATGGAGCGCCTCACCAACCGGGGCGACGGCCACACCGTGTACGTCTCCTCGCCGGAGGAGGCGGAGCGGGTGTTCTCCGAGGATCTGCCCCGCAACGTCGACCTCACCGCGCGGGACGCCAAGGCCCAGGTCGCGTTCGACCCGGAGACGGTCGAGGAGCACCGGCTGATCGGCTACGAGAACCGGCGGGTCGCCGACGAGGACTTCCGCGACGACGGGGCCGACGGCGGTGAGGTCGGCCCCGGGCACACGGTCACCGCGCTGTACGCGGTGCGGCTGAAGGAGGGCGCGTCGGGGCGGCTGGCCACCGCGACCGTGCGGTGGCTGGACCCGGGCACGCGGGAGGCGCACGAGGCGTCCCGGTCGCTGGAGACGGGGGATCTCCACCGGTCGGTGCGGGAGGGTTCGGCGCGGTTCCAGGTCACGGTGGTGGCGGCGCACTTCGCGGCGGCGCTGCGGGAGAGCGGGTTCGGCATGGCGACGCCGGAGTTGCCGGGGCTCGCGGAGCACGCGGACGCGTTGGCGCGGCGGACGGAGGATCCGCAGGTGCGGGAGCTGGCGGAGGCGGTCCACCGGGCGGCCGCCCTCCGGGGCGAGGAGTGACGCGGGGCGGCGCGCCCGCGACGGGGACCGCGCCCGCGGCGGCCCCCGCGGACGCGCCGCCCGCGCCCGCCGACACGCGGTGACGGGACGCGGGACCCGCACCGGACCGCACGCGGGTCCGGGGCGCGCCTACGCGGGTCCGCCGCCCACCAGGTCGGGGTCACCCGCGGACGCGTCGTCTGCGGGGGCGGCGCGGTGACGTGACGCGAGAGCGGCACCGGACCGCACGTGGGTCCGGGGCGCGCCCTACGCGGGCCCGCCGCCGCCGGGCAGGGTCACCGCGGACGCGCCGCCCGCAGTGGCGGCGCCGTGACGCGGGACCGGCGCCGGACCGTACGCGGGTCCCGCACGGGTCCGCCGCCCACCGGGCAGGCCGGGGTCACCCGCGGACGCGCCGCCCGCGGCGGAGGTCACCGCGCCGCGGGGCGGGCCCACTGGTACGGCGTCGTCGTGGTGACCCGGAGGAACCCGTAGCGTTCCAGGATCGGCCGGCTGTACTCGGTGGAGTCGCTGTGGACCAGCCGCTTGCCGGCCGCCAGCGCCGACCGGGCCCGCGCCGCGGTGAGGGCCCGGTAGATGCCCCGGCCCCGCCACTCCTTCAGCGTCGCCCCGCCCCAGATGCCGGCGAACTCCGTCCCCGCGACCGGCTCGAGCCGTCCCGCGGTGACGATGCGCCCCTCCGCCTCGGCGACCCACAGCTCCATGCCGTCGTCCAGCGACAGCCGGTACAGGATGGCGTCGGCGGTCCGCGCGTCCACGGGGTCGCCGAACGCCTCGTCCTGCATCGCGCACATCGCCCGGACGTCCGCCTCCTCGGTCACCCGCCGCAGGACCACCCCGTCCGGCAGCGGCACCTCGACGGCCAGCGACCGGGCCTCACCGATCATGACCGACTCGGGCTGCTCGGGCGTGAACCCGTGCTCCAGCAGCGCCTCGTGGAGCCCGGGGGCGTGGTCGTGACCCCGGGTCTTCCACTCCACCCGGGTGATCGACGGATCCGAGCGGTAGTGGTCGGCCGCCGCGCCGACCAGCCGGCGCACCTCGGCGGCGTCGGCCCCGTCGAGGTCCTGGTAGGTGACGAACCCGCGTCCGCCGCCGAACACCACCAGCCGCAGCGGCCCGAGCCGGGTCACCGCGATGGCGCTGGGGGTCTCCGCGTCGGTGCGCAGCTGGGTGTCGTATGCCCGGAGGAGGGCGGAAGCATGATCCATGCCCCCGACCCTGAGGGGTGAGCGTCCTGCGGGCAAACGAATTGACCGCCGGGCCTCACGGCCGCATGGACCGGTTGGGCCACCACACCCGGGCCCCGAGGTCCCGCGCCAGCGCCGGCACCAGCAGGGAGCGCACCACCAGGGTGTCCAGCAGCACGCCGAAGGCGACGATGAACGCGATGAACGCCATGAAGGCCAGCGGGATCACGGTCAGCGCCGCGAAGGTGGCGGCCAGCACCACGCCCGCCGAGGTGATCACCCCGCCGGTGGCGGACAGGCCGGTGCGAATGCCCTCCCGCGTGCCGTGCAGCAGCGCCTCCTCGCGCACCCGGGTCATCAGGAAGATGTTGTAGTCCACGCCCAGCGCGACGAGGAAGACGAACCCGTACAACGGCACCGACGCGTCCGTGCCGGTGAACCCGAACCCGTACCGGAAGACGAGCGCGGTCACGCCCAGGGTCGCCAGGTAGTTGAGCCCCACGGTCAGCACCAGCAGCACCGGCAGCAGCAGACCGCGCAGCAGCAGCACCAGGATCAGCAGGATGATCGCCAGCACCACCGGCACGATCAGCGTCCGGTCCCGTGCGGCGGTGGCCTGGGTGTCGTACTGCTGGGCGGTGTAGCCGCCGACCAGCGCGTCGGCGCCCTCGACGCCGTGCACGGCCTCGCGGAGCCGGGGGATGGTCTCCTTGGCGGCGTCGCTGTCCGCGGCCGCCTTCAGCGTGGCGTCGATGCGGACCTTGCCGTCGACCACCGTCGGCTCGCCGCGCCCCGGTCCCTCCGCGGTGACCGGCACGGCCCGGCTGACGCCCTCGGTCGCGGCGGCGGCCCGGGTCACCTCCTCGGCCTTGCCGGCGTCGGCGACGATCACCGCGGGGTTGCCGGAGCCCGCAGGGAAGTGCTCGGCCAGCGCCTGCTGTCCGGTGACGGAGGGCGCGTCGTTGACGAAGATCTCGTCCAGCGGCGTCCCCTTGGCGGCGAGCAGCGGGGAGAACGCGGCGCAGGCGGCGAGTCCGACCAGCGCGGTGATCCAGATGCGGCGCGGCCGGCGGTCCACCAGATCGGCGACCTTGTGCCACAGGCCGTTCTCCTGACGTGCCTTCTGCCGGGCCGATCCGGGACGCGTCGGCCAGTAGGCGGCGTTGCCCAGCAGCACCAGCACGGCGGGGAGGAAGGTGAGGGCCGCGGCCATCGCGCAGACCACGCCGATCGCGCCGACCGGGCCGAGCGCCCGGTTGTTGGAGAGGTCGCTGACCATCAGGGCCAGCAGGCCGAGGGCCACGGTCAGGCCGCTCGCCACGACCGCGCCGGCGGTCTGCCGCAGGGCGGTGCGCATCGCGGCGTACTTCTCGTGCCCGAGGGCGAGTTCCTCGCGGAAGCGGGCGGTGAGCAGCAGCGCGTAGTCGGTGGCCGCGCCGATCACCAGGATGAACAGGATGCCCTGCACCTGCCCGTCGACGGACACCACGTCCCGCCGGGCCAGCGCGTACACCACCGCGCAGGCCAGCGCGAGCGCGAAGACGGCGGTGAGGATCACGACCAGCGGGAGCAGGACACTGCGGTAGACGACCAGCAGGATCAGCAGCACCACGCACAGCGCGACGACGAGCAGGATGCCGTCGATGCCGGCGAAGGCGTCGGAGAGGTCGGCCTGGGTGGCGGCCGGTCCGGTGACGTAGGCCCGCAGCCCTTCGGCCTCGCCCGCCGTGTCGCGGATGGTGGCGACGGAGCCGTCGGTCAGTTCCTCGTCGCCCGTCTCCAGCGGCAGCACCGCGGAGAGCGCGCGGCCGTCCTCGGAGGGGATCAGCCGCGCGGCGCCGGGGGCGTCCGCGACGACGCCGGGGGTCCGGGCCGCCTCGGCGAGCGCCGCGTCGGCCGCCTCGCGCTGCTGCGGGGTGACCTTGCCCCGCTCGGCGACCCACACCACGATGGCCGGCACCGTCCGGTCGCGTTCGAAGGCCTGCTGGAGTTCGTTGACCTTGGTCGACTCGGCGCTCTCCGGGAGGAAGGAGGCCTGGTCGTTGGTGGCGACGCCGCTGAGCTTCCCGGCGTACGGCCCCAGGAAGCCACCCGCCAGCAGCCAGACGACCACGACGAGGAGTACTGGGGCGAGCCGGCGCCACCGGCGGGTTGCTTCCACTGTGCTCTTCCTCCGCTGTGCCGTGCGGCGTGTGCCGCGCGCCCGATCCTGACACGTGCCCGCCGCCGCCCGGAGGAACCCTTGCCTGCACATCCGTTCGGTGAAACGCCGGTGCCCGGGTAGACGGCCGTCGACCGGTTCGATCACGTGCACCGGTGTCCGACCGCAGTTCGGCGCAGGAGGAGGGAACGGATGCAGGGCACGCCCGTCGACCGCGTCCCCGCGGCCGGCCGTCGCCGCCGCCGCTTCGATCTGCATTCCACGGCGATGCAGTTCGCCCTGCTCGCGGTGCTGGTCCTGATGGTGGGCCTGGTGGTGCGGGTGGCGGCCGGGGCGATCGGGCGCCGGCCGGGGTGGATCGCCGTGCTGGGCCTGCTGGTGGTGTTCGTGGTCCTCGCGGCTCGCAGGCGGCGGCGCCGCCGCACGGTGGCCGGGCTGGCCCGGACCACCGCCGAGGCGCTCGACCGTGCCACCGAGACGGCCCTCGGCGAACTCGGGCCGGCCGCCGGGAGTCCCGTGGGCGCGCCGGTGGCCGCGACCGCCGCCGCGCCGGGGCCGGCGGCCACGGCGGTGGCAGCGCCCGGTGCGCCCCACGCCACCGCGGACCCGGCGGCGGAGCCCGTCGCCGACTCCGCTGCGGAGCCCGCGGCGGAGCCCACCGTGGTGCTCCCGCCGCACCACCCGGGCATCCCGCTGCCCGACTACGACTCCCTGGACCCCTACGAGTTCGAGCAGGCCGTGGCCGCGCTGTGCGAGCGGGACGGCTGCACCGGCGTCGAGGTGGTGGGCGGCGCGGGCGACCTGGGCGCCGACGTCCTCGCCGTGACCCCGGACGGACGCCGCGTCGTCCTGCAGTGCAAGCGGTACGGCGCCGGCAACAAGGTCGGCTCCCAGGACCTCCAGCGCTTCGGCGGCACCTGCTTCACCGTCCACGAGGCCCATCTGGCCGTCCTCGTCACCACCAGCGACTTCACCGCCCCGGCCCTGGAGTACGCCGAACGGTGCGGCATCCTCTGCCTGGACCGTGAGGCGCTGCTCGCCTGGACCGTGGGCAGCGGCCCGGCGCCGTGGGGGCTCGCCGCGGGCGGCTGACCGGCGACCGGTGCCGCCGGCGGTGGGCCGTGGGCCGTGGGCCGCCAGTCGCCGGCCGTGGGCCCTGGGCCGCCGGCCGTCAGTACCGTGCGCCCAGGACGCGCCGTGCCACCTTCCGCCGCGCGTCGGCGAGTTCGTCCGCGATCCGCGCCTCGCGCGCGGTGTCGACGACGATCCGGGCGGGCCCGGCGGGGCCGAGCGTGAGGCAGTGGCGGCGCAGGTGGGTGGGCGGATGCGTGGCGTCGACCGTGTGGCCGCGGCGCGTGCCGGCCCGGCGCAGGCGGTCGAACTCGTGCTCCGGCACGGAGCCGACGTGGGCGACCAGCCGGTCCCAGAGCCCGTCGGCCGGGTCCGGCGCGCCCGCCGCCCGGGAGGTCCGCAGCGCGGTGCGGTTGCGCTCGCGGGCCAGCGCGGTGAGCACCGAGTCCGCGACCAGGTGCCGGTCGATCACCCCGATCGCCCCCTCCCTGCCGCCGACCTCCGCGGAGACGCGGTCGGCGAGGTACTCGCCGCGCTGGCCGGCGCGCAGGGTGAGCTGGTCCAGCAGCAGGCGCAGCCCCTGCACCAGGAGCCAGGGGAGGAAGGTGATCACATTGACGGCGACGACGGTCCAGGCGTCCGGCCGCGGAGTCGGGGCGAGGAAGTACCACCAGGCCTCCAGCGACTGCTCCGCCGTCCAGGTCAGCCGCCCGTGCCGGGTGTCGCCGTTGGCGAAGTGACCCAGTTCGTGGCCGAGGAGGGCGGTCCGCTGCGGTGGCGTCAGCACCTCCCACAGCGGCAGGCCGATGGTGAGCAGGCGGTGCCCGCGCAGGCCGTAGGCGCAGACGGACGCGTTGAACTCGTCGTCGACCGCGATCAGGTCGACGCCGCGGGTCCCGGCCGCCTCGGCGACCTCGTCGACCAGGGCGAACAGCGCGGGCGCGTCGTCGCGGCGCAGCAGCGGGACGTCGTCGGGCGCCTCGCCGAAGCGGGGACGCAACGGCCAGGCGACGCAGAGCAGCAGCAGCCCGAGCACCGGCAGCGGCGTCCCCCAGCCCGCGACCAGGCACCACGCCCCGAGCACCACCAGCGTCACGGTCACGCCGTGGACCAGTACCGCGAGGACCTGGGCCAGCACCGACGCCACGTCACGGCGCGCCTTCAGCGGGACTCCGTCGGCCACCTCCCGCAGCAGCCGCTCCCCGTGCCGGCGGGCCAGTTCCCGCCGCCGCCTCTCCAGCAGCCCCGGCGGCTCCCCCTCCGCCGCCCGGACCGGGTCGACGTTCCATTCGCACGCGGCGCACCACACGGTGAACCGGGCGTCGACCGGCATCCGTGCCCCGCACTCGGGGCACGGCCGAGCAGTCCGCTCGGCGGCAGCGGCAGTCATGTAGGGGGTTTCCTCCTCCGACGACGACCCCAGGCGGGCCGTACTCCAGTTCGACGGCGGCACATCCTCACACGCCCGCCTCCTGACCGCCCCTCATATACGCCGGCCCGTAACGCTTCTCACGCCCGGGCCCGCTGGGTGACGGCGATGCAGGCGAGGACGACCAGGGCGGTCACCGGGGCGAGGGGCGAGAGGTCCTCGCCGAGCAGCAGGACCGCCCAGCCGAGGGTCAGCAGGGGCTGTGCGAGCTGGAGCTGACTGGCGCGGGGCACGCCGATGACGCCCATCCCCCGGTACCAGACCACGAAGCCGCCGAACTGCGAGACCGCGGCCGCGTACGCCATTCCGGCCACCGCCCGCCCGGTGAGCCGGACCGGTTCCACGGGCAGGGCGAGGGCCGTGACCAGCGCCGAGACGGGGAAGGCGGCCACCACGCCCCAGGCGATGACCTGCCAGCCCGGCATGTGCGCGGTCAGCCGCCCGCCCTGGGCGTACCCGGCGGCGCAGACCAGCAGGGCGCCGAAGAGACAGAGGTCGCCCACGGTCGGCACGCCGCCGCTCTGCCCCAGCGTGAAGGCCAGCACGGCGAGGGCGCCCGCGCCCGCGGCCGCCCAGAAGGCGCGGGAGGGGCGCCGTCCGGTGAGGGCGGAGGAGATCACGGCGGTGGCCAGCGGCAGCAGGCCGATGACCACGGCGGAGTGCGCGGTGCCGGACGTCCGCAGCGCCAGCGTGGTCAGCAGGGGGAAGCCGACGACACAGCCGCCGGCCACGGTCAGCAGTGCGGGCCAGTGCGCGCGGGCCGGGAGCGGCACCCGCGCGAGGCGCAGGCAGAGGGCGGCGAGCAGCCCGGCCAGCAGGCCCCGCACCCCGGTGGCCGTCCACGGGCCGAAGCCGTCCAGGGCCCATACCGTGGCCGGGAAGGTCAGCGAGAACGAGACCACGCCCAGGGCGGCGGGGACGGTACCGCTGCGGAAGTCCGACGTGGCGATCAGAGTAGCGCTATCGTGTGCTGTCATGACGAACAGTAGCAGTGTGGATCGGCTGGCCGCGATCCTGCGCAACCAGCTGGAACACTGCGCGCCCGGGCGGAAGTTGCCGTCCAGTCGCGAGCTGACCGCCGCCCACCAGGTGAGTCCCGTGACGGTGTCCCGCGCGATCGCCGTGCTGACCGCCGAGGGCCTGGTCGTGGCCCGCCCCGGTGCGGGTGTCTTCAAGGCCACCGCCCCGCCCGCCGCTACCGTGCTCGGCGACGTGTCGTGGCAGGAGGTGGCGCTGAGCGCGGACCCGCCGCACAACGCCGTGGACGTCGGGCCGCGGGCCGCCGACGCCTCCGGCATCCTGGCCACCCTGTCCGCGCCGCCGCCCGAGATCATCGACCTCAGCGGCGGCTACCCGCACGCCTGCATGCAGCCGGAGCGCGCCCTGGCCTCCGCGCTGGCGCGGGCCGGCCGGCGCCCCGGCACCTGGTCCCGTCCGCCCATGGAGGGCCTGCCCGAGCTGCGGGAGTGGTTCGCCCGCGACATCGGCGGCCCATCGGGCCCGCTGGCCGCCTCCGACGTGCTGATCACCTCCGGCGGCCAGGTGGCGCTGACCACCGCGCTCCGCGCGCTGACCGCCCCCGGCTCACCCGTGCTCGTCGAGTCGCCGACCTACCCGGGCACCCTCGCCGTCGCACGCGCCGCCGGGCTGCGGCCGGTGCCGGTGCCCGTGGACGCCGACGGGATCCGCCCCGACCTGCTGGCCGACGCGTTCGCGGCCACCCGCGCCCGGCTGGTGGTCTGCCAGCCCCTCTTCCACAACCCGACGGGCACGGCCCTCGCCGGGCCCCGCCGGGCCGAGGTGCTGCGCATCGCGCGCCGGGCGGGCGCCTTCGTCGTCGAGGACGACTTCGCCCGCCGCCTGGTGCACGCGGACTCCCCCGCCCCGCCGCCCCCGCTGGCCGCCGAGGACCCCGACGGGGTGGTCGTCCACATCCGCTCCCTCACCAAGTCCTCCGCGCCGAGCCTGCGCGTCGGCGCCCTCACCGCCCGCGGCCCGGCCCTGGAGCGGCTGCGCGCGGTGCACGCCGTGGACAGCCTCTTCGTGCCGCGCCCGCTCCAGGAGACCGCCCTCGAGCTGGTCTCCTCCCCCGCCTGGCCCCGCCACCTGCGCGCCCTGGCCACCGCCCTGCGCGACCGCCGCACGGCCCTGCTGGCCGCCCTGGCCGCACACCTCCCCGGTCTGCTGCCGCAGCGGGCTCCCCAGGGCGGCTTCCACCTCTGGCTCCGCCTGCCGGGCGGCGCCGACGAGCGCGCCGTCGCCGCCGGAGCCCTCCGTCTCGGGGTCGCCGTCACGCCCGGCACCCACTACTTCGCCGCCGAGCCGCCCGCGCCCCATCTGCGTCTGAGCTACGTCAGCACCCCCGGCGCGGCCCAACTGGAGGACGGCGTACAGCGGTTGGCGCAAGCCCTCGACGGCACGCCGGCCGGGCCCTTCGGCGGGCCCCGGTTCGCAACGAATGCGTGATCAAAATTTACTGCACACCGACAAGCGTGATCCCTTACGCTGCCGTGCGGCCTTCCCCCTCGGGGCATGTGCCTCATCCACGACACACCCATGTCCACACCCCAGGGGGGGCTCCCATGGAACGCCTTTTCGCGATCAGACAGTTCCTGATCATGATCGTCGCGCTGGTCGGCGGCGTCGGCCTCATCGTCTTCAGCGTCATCCGCGCGGACACCCAGGTGACCGGCACCCCGGGCCAGTTCACGGCCCAGCAGTGCGAGACCGAGAAGACCCGCCGCAGCGGCACCACCTACTCGTGCACCGGCTCGTTCGAGGCCGACGACAAGTCGTTCACGATCGCGTCCGTCGAGGTGGACACCAACTTCGACTCCGAGCCCACCTCCCCGGTGGCGACCAAGGTGGAGGGCCCCGACGCCACCACCGCCGTCGTCGACGACTACAAGAAGTGGGCCATCCCGGGCGGCACCGGCGTGATCATCCTGATCTTCGGCATCTTCATGCTCCGCGGCCGGATCCGCTCCCGCCGGGAGGACAGGGCCGAGGCCGCCGCGGTCTGACGCCGGCGTCCCGGCCTCGTCCGAAGGGCGTCCCGCACGTACGGTGCGGGACGCCCTTCGGCGTGCGAGGACCGGACGGGCCGGAAGGTCAGCAGGCCGGAAGGTCAGAAGGTCAGCTTCCAGCTGTCGATGTACCCCGTGTCCTGGGCGGCGACGTCCTGGACGCGCAGGCGCCAGCCGCCGTCGGCCGTCTCGGTGGAGGCGTTGACGGTGTACGTGGCGATGACGTTGTCCGCCGAGTCGGAGCCGCTGGAGTTCTTCAGCCGGTACGCCGTGCCGTCGGGGGCGAGCAGGTCGACCACGAGGTCGCCGCGCCAGGTGTGCTTGATGTCGACGCCCACCCGCAGCGTCGACGGCGCGTTGCCGGTGCGGCCGGTGACGGTGATGGTCGAGGTCACGGCCGCGCCGCCGTCCGGGATGGCGACGTCCGTGGTGTTCTCGAAGGAGGTGCCCGGCGCCGGCGCCGCCTGCGTGCCCAGGGTCCACAGGGCGTGGGCGAGCGCGTCGCTGTTGCGGTCGAGGGCGGTGTCGTCGATGTTCGTCGTGGAGTCGCACGAGGAGTGGTAGCAGCGGTCGAAGGCCTGCCCGGAGGTCCCGCCCCACTTGGTGGCCTGGGCCGCCGTCTTGACGCGGCTGGCTCCGGTGAAGAGCCCGCCGACGGGTATGCCCGCGCTCTTGAACGGGGCGTGGTCGGAGCGGCCGTCACCCTCGGTCTCGATCTCGGTGGGCACGCCGATGCCGGCGTACCAGTCCTTGAACACCTTCTCGATCCCCGGGTCGTCGTCGTAGACGAAGTAGCCCGCGTTCGGGGAGGCGACCATGTCGAGGTTGATGTAGCCGGAGATGCGTGAACGGTCGGCCGTGGCCAGGTTGTTGACGTAGTACTTGGAGCCGACGAGCCCGAGTTCCTCCGCGCCCCACCAGGCGAACCTCAGGTGCTTGGTGGGCTGAAGCTGGGCGCGCGAGACGGCGAGCGCCGTCTCCAGCACGGCCGCGGATCCGGAGCCGTTGTCGTTGATCCCGGCCCCGCCGGCGACCGAGTCGAGGTGCGCGCCGGCCATCAGGACCTGGTTGGGGTCGCCGCCGGGCCAGTCGGCGATCAGGTTGTACCCGGTGGCCCCGGAGGAGGTGAACTGCTGCACGGTGGTGGTGAACCCGGCCGCGTCGAGCTTGGCCTTCACATGGTCGACGGATGCCTTGTAACCGGGGCGCCCGTGGGCCCGGTTGCCGCCGTTGGCGGTGGCGATCGACTGGAACTGGGTCAGGTGCGCCTTGACGTTCGCCAGCGGTATGTCGGGGGCGGCGAGCGCCTGGGCGGCGGGCGCGGCCGGGGCGGCGGCGGGTGCGCTGCCGTACGAGGCGGGCGTGACGGCGAGCAGCGCCGTCACCGCCACGGCGGCGACCGTCGTGGCGCGTCTGCGGAGCGGTCGGAGCGGGCCGGGCTCGGGGCTCTTCATGGGGGAACCGCGCTTTCTCGTCGAGGCGGGGTGTACCGGACGGGGTCTGGAGCGGTGGGACCGGCTCAGCGGTCGCTGACGGCCGGTCACTGCGTGCTGGTCACTGCGTGCTGGTCACTGAGCGAGCCCGATGCTCAGCGATTTGTCAGTGTCCCGTCAAGAGCGTCTTCCGGACGCCCCGGTCGGCGGCCCTCGCGGACTCGGACCTCCGCCCGTGCCCGTGCCCGTGCGACGCGGGGCGCCGGGCGCGGGCGGAGGATCCGCACGCCGATGAGGAGGCGGGTCAGGCGGTGACGAAGTCCATGTCGGCGGCGACCCAGTTGCCGCTGGAGCCGTAGTGGGTCGTGATCACCAGCTTGGTGCCCTCCGGCAGGTCCCCGGTCTTCCAGGGGGAGCAGTAGCCGGCGGCGTGGCCGGAGGTGCTCACCTCGCGGTAGCTGCCGCCCGAGTAGGTGGTGAGCACGGCCCGCACGGCGTACCCGTCGGCCTTGGTGTCGCACACCCGTAACGCGTCGCCCGGGGTGGATCCGCTGGGGTCGGACTGCCAGTAGGCGTATCCCGTGCCGTCCGCGGGGATCTGGGTGGCCGCGGACGCCGACGTGGCGGTACCGAGCATCAGGACGAAACCGGCCACGGCGGTCAGGACGGCCCTGGGCTTGTGGTTGATGTTCATGGGCGTTCTCCCCTCTCTGCCGGAGCGCACCGCGCGCTCCGTCGCGGAGGGAAGCCTTCAGCACCGCCGCGGGGGCGGCCAAGCGCTTCCGGAGGGGTCGACGGAATCCGATCGCCGGGCGGCGGGCCGGGCGGCGGCCGCGCGGACCCCATAGGTCACGGTGACACCGGGTGCCGCACTCGTCACGGGGTGCGAGGGACGGGGCGGCGATGACGTGGAGGCGATGGCCGAAGTGGATCCCCCGCGAAGCCCCTCTCCGCGGATCAGCGCTCCCCGCGCTCCAGGCGGTGCTCCGTCAGCTCCAGGTCGATGAAGGCCCCGACCATGGCCCGCCAGACGGCCTCCGCGACGACCGGGCTGAGCCCCGCCCTCCGCGCCTCGGCGCGCGCCGCCGCGACGACGCGCTCCGCGCGGTCGGGGGCGCGCACCGCCTGCTCGTCCTTCTTGAGGCCGGCCGCCTCCCGGACCAGCCTCTCGCGCCGGGCCAGGAGTTGGACCAGGTCCGCGTCGAGGGCGTCGATGCGCTCACGGATCTCGGTCAGGGAGGCGGAAGCTCGGTGCTGCGACATGGGCGCCATCGTCGCACCTCACTCGGGGGCGCGCGGACCTCCTCGCACGCCCCCGGCGGTCACCCGCCGACCCTGTCCGGGCCGGCGCCGGGCCGGTCCGGGAACTCCGCCTTCCCGGCGTCGTCCCGGCCGTGCCGGGCCCTGGCCAGGGCCGGGGCGGCGGGCGCGCCCTCCAGGTGGGTGACGAACTCGCGGACCATGCCGGCCACGACCGGCCCCTTCCTCAGCAGCGCCGCCCAGTGCGTGGCGGACAGTTCGCGGCGCCACAGGTTCGGGGCCCACTCCTCCAGCCCCTCGGTCAGGGCCGGGCTGACGAACCGGTCCCTGGTGAGGGTGACGACCTGGACCGGCACGGCGGTCGGACGCGGGCGGGGCCTGAGCAGCCGGGGCAGCATGTTGGCGCGGTAGAGCAGGATGCCGCGCACCGCGTCGGAGGCGATCGTGGTATGCGGGTGGCCGGGGCGCGGGGCGACGCCCTCGGACACCCGCAGCACGGTTCCCCAGGCGCGGGCCAGCCCCAGCCGCCAGGCGGCGGGCGCCACCACCGGCAGGTGGAAGACGTAGATGTACCAGGAGTGCAGCGCCTGGGAGGCCAGCTGGAGCAGGTGGCGCGGAGTGGGGCGGCGCAGGCGGCGGCGCAGCCAGTGGCCCATGTGGTCCAGGCACGGTCCCGACATGGTGGTGTACGAGGCGATCCGCCCGGCGGCCTTCGGGTCGGTCACCGCCTCCCACGACTGGATGGACCCCCAGTCGTGGGCGACGACGTGCACGGGCCGGCCGGGGCTGGTGGCGTCGGCCACCGCGTACAGGTCCCGGGCGAGGAACTCCAGGCGGTACGCGTCCTTGCCGGGCGGGGCGTCGGAGTCGCCGGCGCCGCGGACGTCGTAGCGCACCACGTGGTGGTCGGCCGCGAGCCGCTCCGCGACGTCGTCCCAGACGTGGTGGGTGTCCGGGTAGCCGTGCACGAGCAGCACGGTCGGGGCCGCCGGGTCGCCCTGCTCGTGGACGGCCAGGGTGACGTCGCCGCTCCGGACACGGGTGCGGCGCTTCTCCGCCGGGGCACGCACCGGCCCACGGCCAGGGACCTCGTGCGCGAGGAGGCCGTCGGCGGCGCCGCGGGGCGCCGGGCCGGAGCCCGGCTCGCTGTGGTCCTGGTTCATGGCTGAGGGTCTCGCCTTCGTCGCGGGGTGCCGTCGGGGATGTCAGTGGTCCAGTTCGAGACAGGCGCCGTCGTCGGCGCGGGAGACGCAGACGAGCATGTCACCGGCGGCCCGTTCGGCCTCGGTGAGCCTGCGGTCGCGGTGGTCGACGGTGCCGGAGAGCACGCGGACCCTGCAGACACCGCAGAACCCCTGCCGGCAGGAGTAGGCGGTGGCCGGGTCGGCGGCCCGCAGCACGTCGAGCGCGCTGCGGTCGGCGGGCACGGGCAGCTCCCTGCCGTCGCGCAGCCGCAGGGTGAACGGCTTGCCGTCGACGACGGGCGGGGCGGTGAAGCGCTCGAAGTGCAGGGCGGTGGCGGGGCCGGCCGGGAACGCCCGCCGCAGCGCGTCGAGCAGCGGAGCGGGTCCGCAGCAGTAGACGGCGGCTCCCCGCGGGGCGCGGGCGAGCAGCGCGGCGGCGTCCGGCCGGCCGTCCTCCTCGTCGGTGAGCACCACGACGCGTCCGGGGTGCCGGCGGGCGAGCGTCGCCGTCTCGTCGGCGAAGGGCAGGGAGGCGCGGGTGCGGCCGGTGTGGACCAGCGTCCAGTCGAGCCCGCGCCGCTCGGCCTCGTGGGCCATCGGCAGGAGGGGGGTGATGCCGATGCCGCCCGCGACGAGGAGCACCCGCCGCTCGCGCGCGAACGGGAAGGCGTTGCGCGGGCCCGCGACCGGGACCCGGCTGCCCTCCGTCAGCTCCCGGTGCACCTCCGCCGACCCGCCCCCGCCGCCGGGGATCAGCCGCACCGCGACGCGGTACCCGTACCGGTCGGCCGGGTCGCCGCAGAGCGAGTACGTGCGGCGGCGCCCCGACGGCAGGCCGAGGTCCAGGTGCGCCCCCGGCTGCCAGCGCGGCAGCGTCCCGCCGTCCGGCGCGACCAGCCGCAGCGCGACGACGTCCGGGGCCACGTACTCCCGCCGGGCCACCGTGAGTTCGGCGGGGCGGCCGCCCTCCGGCGGGCGCGGCCGGTACCGCTTGCGGCCGGTCAGCGGGACGTACAGGGACGTGAACCGCTGAAGGCCGGTCAGGAAGCGGTCCGGCCGGTCCTCGCCGAACAGGTCCGGCGGCGGGGTCGGTCGTGGCGGCCTGGGCATGGCGGTTCTCCTGCGTCTGCGTCAGTGGGCGGCGGCCCGGGCGGCCGGCGAGGTGCCGAGGTAGGCGACGGCCTGCTCCGTCGACCCCTCCTGGGTGGGGTGGTAGCCCGGGCTCAGGTAGCGCAGCACGGAGACGACGAGTTTCACCGGGTCGGGCAGCAGCCCCCTGCGCGCGGCCCTCGCCACGTCCCGCCACCGGGCCCTGCTCCCCGGGCGGCGTTCGGGGTCCACCGCGGCCAGGTACCTGACCCCGCGGATCCACAGCCGGGCCAGGGTCGTGGTGGCGATCACCATCGTGCGGATGCGGCGGACGTAGCCGCGGTCGAGGTGCCGCAGCAGGTCGTAGGCGACGGCGCGGTGTTCGACCTCCTCCGCGCCGTGCCAGCGCAGCAGGTCGAGCATGACCGGGTCGGCGCCGGCGCGGTCGAGCGCCGGCGCGTTGAGGATCCAGTCGCCGAGGAAGGCGGTGAAGTGCTCGATCCCGGCGATGATCGCGACGCGCTCGATCAGGTACTGACGCTCCCGGCGGGGGCTCTGGCCGGGGATGTCGCCGAGCACGTGGTGGAAGAGGTACGCGACCTGCGTGACGTAGGGGTCGATCGGCACGCCCTTGGCGGCCAGATGGTCCAGCACGCCCTGGTGGGCCTCGGCGTGCACGGCTTCCTGCCCGGTGAAGCCGAGGACCCGGGCGCGCAGTTCCTCGTCCGTGATCAGCGGCATCGTCTGCAGGAAGACCCGCACGAACCAGCGTTCGCCCTCCGGGAGCAGCAGGTGCAGGACGTTGACCACGTGGGTGGCCAGGGGTTCGCGGGGGATCCAGTGCAGCGGCAGGTTCTCCCAGTCGAACCGGACGTCGCGGGGCGTCAGCACCAGGTCGTCGTGCTCGTCGCTCTTCCTCATCACGGCTCCTGACCACGGGCTCCCGGCCGTCGGACGCGGGCGGCCGACCGTTCGGCCCCTCCGGGGTTACCTACGGTAAGGCTTGCTGAATCCGTGTCAACAGCTTGAACGCGACCGCAGCGCGTACCGCCCGCTCCCGTCGTCAGGCGGGCAGGGCCGCGGCGTGCCGGCGGGCCTCGCGCAGCCAGCCCTCGCGCGTGGCGGCGTCGGAGCCGGCGATCGTCCGGAAGACCACCCGGCGGACGTCGTCGACGCCCACGTAGGGCAGGACGCAGGCGGTCCAGATGCTGCGCAACGGGTCGCCGAACTCGGCGTCCTCACGCTCGGCGGGCGTGTCGGAGGTGTTCACGACGAGGGCCCGGCGGGCCCTCAGCAGACCCACCGGCTCGCCCTCGCCGGTGCCCAGCTTGTAGGCGACGCCCGGCACCAGCACCCGCTGGACCCAGCCCGTGAGGACGGCCGGCGGCATGCCCCACCAGTTGGGGTGGATGAACACCAGGACGTCGAGCGTGGCCACCTCCGCGCGGTGCGCCGCGACCTGGGCATCGTCGGCGCTCCCGGCGGAGCGGACGGTCTCCGTCTCCTCCGCGGACAGAGCGGCCGCGAACCCTTCGGCGTGGAGGTCGTGCGCGACGACCTCGCAACCGCGGTCGCGCAGCTCCTCCACCACGGCGTGGAACACCGCGTGGTTGAAGCTGCCGGGCCGCGGGTGTGCCATATAGACCCCCGCACGCGTCATTTCGTCCCCCCGAGACAGCGCCTGGTGAACCGGTACGGTCGCCACCGTCGCACAGACGGCCCCGTCACCACCACCGCCGGCCGGCCGGGTGCCGGGCGGACCCGGTCCGCGGCCGGAACGCCCCCGTCACCGCCCGCGCCGGACCACGCACAGGGCCCAGATGACGAACCCCGAGAGCGCGATCACGACGATCGACCACAACGGCGCGTAGGGCAGGGAGAGGAAGCTGGCGACGAGGACGAAGACGGCGACGGCCACCCCCGCGACGCGGGCCCACCGCGCCGACCGGAACAGCGCGACGGCGACGAGCGCGGCGAGCACGCCGAGGGCGAGCTGGATCCAGCTCCAGCCGGTCAGGTCGAACCGGAACACGTAGTCGGGCGACGTGGCGAAGACGTCGTCCCCGGCGATGCCCATGATCCCGCGGAGGACGTCGAGCAGTCCGGTCAGGAGGAGCATCACGGCGGCGAAGAGGTACAGCCCGGTGGCCCATCCCTGCTTGGCCGTGTAGGAGGGCCGGTGGTGCGTCGTGGTCATCGTGTGTCTCGTTCCGTGCGGTCCGGGCGTGCGCGCCCGGCGGGGCCGGGAGGTTCAGGCCCCGGAGGTGTGCGAGGTGTGCGGGGCGGAACCCGGGGGCGTCGGGCCGTGGCCGGACAGCACCAGTTCCTTCGCCCTGCTGAACTCCTCGTCCGTGATGTCGCCGTTGGCGCGGATCTCCGACAGCCGCTCGAGTTCGTCGACGCTGCCGGCCCGGCCGCCGGACGCGACCGCGGCCGCCCTGAGGTACTCGCCGAGCTCCTCCTGCTGGGCCCGCGCCTGCGCCCGCTCCCGGCGGCCCATGTCCTTGCCGCGGACCATCACGTAGGCGAACACGCCCAGGAACGGCACGAAGGTGCAGAGCACCAGCCAGCCGGCCTTGGCCCAGCCGCTCAGCGTGTCGTCCCGGAAGACGTCGAGAACGATCCGGAAGAGCAGGGCGAACCACATGACCCACAGGAAGAACACGAACATGGTCCAGAGCGCGCCCAGCAGGGGGAAGTCGTACGCCAGGTAGGTGGTGGTGTCCATGTCGGTCCTCCGTCCGGCGGGCCCGCTCCCGGCGGTGTCCGGCAGCGTCCTCGCCCACCTCATCGTGCCCACGGGACGCGCCGGGCGGCCTCACCCGGCACGGGTGAGACCGCCCCGGAGCCCCTCACTCCGGCAGCTGCCGCATCTCCACCACGCGCAGCCCCAGCGACTGGCAGCGCGCCAGCAGGCCGTACAGGTGCGCCTCGTCCACGACCGGGCCGTACAGCACGGTCTGCCCGGCCATCACCACGTGGTCCAGCTCCCGGAAGGACTCGGCGAGCGTCTCCGACAGATGTCCCTCGACTCGGATCTCGTAGCGCACAGGAAGTCCCTCCACGAGCGGACGCGTCCTTGGCAGGCCGACGGTGCCCTCCACGACGGTGCCCTCCCTGTGATCCTCCGCCCGCGCGGCGCCGCCGGCCTCACCCGCCGGAGGTGACCGCCGCCCTGCCGCGGGCGGACCGGGCCGTCACTTCAGAGCGATCTTGAAGGAGATGATCAGCAGCCCCAGCAGTAGGTTGACCGCGGCGGTGCCGGCGACCAGGCGCCAGGGAGCCCCGGCGACCCGCGCCGCGGCGACGGACCAGCCGACCTGTCCGGCCACGGCGACGGCGACCGCGAGCCAGAGCGCGCCCCGCACGTCCAGGCCGAGGAGCGGGCTGACGGCCACCGCGGCGGCGGGCGGGACGGCCGCCTTGACGATCGGCCATTCCTCACGGCACACGTGCAGCACGGTCCGGCGGTCGAGGGTCCGGTGCGCGAGGCGGGCCCCGAACAGTTCGCCGTGCACGTGCGCGATCCAGAACACCACGCCGGTGAGCAGCAGCAGGAGGACGAGTTCCAGGCGGGGGAACGAGCCGAGGGTGCCGGCGCCGACCACGACCGAGGCCGCGAGCATGGACCCGTGGACGCCGCCCGTGTAGTCCGCGCCGACGCGGCGGTCCCCGCGCCCGGCGCGGCGACCGCCGTCCGTCCCGCGACCGTGTCCGAACACCGGGCGCCTCCTTCCTGGCCTCGGGCTCCGGCCCCAGCGCCTCCCGGTCCCTCCGCCTTCGCGCCTTCGCGCCGTCCGCCTTCGCGTCCTCCGCCTTCGCGCCGTCCGCCCTGGCGTTCTTCGGCGCCCGCCGCGCCTCCCGGCTACGGCGCCGGCGCCTTCCCGCCGCGTCCCCGGTCCCGCCCCCGCTCCCGTGCCGGCGAGGCGCGGCCGAGGGCCAGCCGCACCACGCTCGGCCAGTCGGTCGCGGCGGCCCGCGGCACGGCGGAACGGCGGTGCGGCACCCGGACCCTGAGGGCACCGGGCGCGATGCGGCACACGACCGGGGACGGCAGCACGACGTGCTCCCCGTCGATGCCCACCGGCAAGGTGTCCGTCCCGGAGGCGACGACGGCCTCGCCGGTGGTCAGGCGGATGAGGCTCGGGGAGCGCGGACCGCGTGCCACCAGGTCGGCCGCCTGGGCGGCGCCCGCGACCCGCACGCACACCACTCCGAGGAGTCCGGTGTCCAGACGCTCCCGGCGGCCCGGGTGTGCCGCGTCGACGGCGCGCCCGTAGGCGTTGTTGCTCACCAGCAGGGCCTGGAGCCCGTCGACGCGCGTCCCGTCGGCCCGCAGCGTCAACCGGGGCGCGTCCTCGCCGGTGAGGAGGGCGGGGAGGCGGCTCAGGGTCGTGGCGGCCTTGGCGTCCCGGTACTCGGGCTCGGTGACGACGAAGGCGTACACGCCGAACGAGGCGTTGTTGACGAACACCCGGTCCGCGGCGTACCCGAGGTCGACCCGGATCTCGGTGCCGTGGGCCAGTGCGTCGAGGGCCTTCGCGGGGTCGTCGCGGTCCAGGCCGAGGTCGAGGGCGAAGTGGTTGCGGGTGCCGGCCGGGATCACCAGGAACGGCAGGTCGTGACGGGCCGCCACCTCGGCCACCAGCGCCTGGGTGCCGTCGCCGCCCGCCACCGCCAGCAGGTCGGCGCCCTCGGCGACGGCCTGCCGGGCCAGTTCGGTGACGTCCCGGCTCCCGTCGAGCAGCACCACCCGGCAGCCCGCCGCCTCGGCCTTCTCCACCAGACGGAAGCGGCCCACCTTGCCGCCGCCGGAGCGGGGGTTCATGAGGACCCACGGCGCCCGGGGCGGCACCGCGACGGACCGGCCGGGGTGCCGGGCCGCGGCGTGCCGGGCGCCCAGCGCGGTACGCGCCGAGACGGCGGCGAGCGACCACAGCGCCAGGGACACCAGCGCCGGCACCAGCATGCCGAAGGCGCCGTACAGGGCGAGGACCGCGGCCGGCGCGGCCACCGCCAGGACGGTCCCGAGGACGCGCACCGCGCCGGTGTGCGACAGCGCCCACCACAGCCCGACGGCGCCCAGCGCCAGGGCGGCGATTCCGAGCAGCGCCCAGAGGACGCTGCGCAGACCGGCGGCGACCAGCGGCACCAGGACGCTGCCCAGCAGGGCGAGCACCGCCAGGCGGGCGCGCCCGGCGGCGCCCCGCGGAACGGGGGCCGCCACGGCCCCCGTCGCGGCAGGTCCCCTGCCGTCGTCCCGGCTCGCGCCGTCGTGTGTCACGGGTCGCCCCGGCCCTGGGGAGGACGCCGGTCTCAGACGCCGAGGCCGTCGTCGCGCCGGACCACGCACAGGGCCCAGATGATGAAGCCCGAGATCGCGATCATCACCAGCGACCAGATCGGGAAGTAGGGCAGGGACAGGAAGTTGGCGATCACGGCGAGCGAGGCGATGGCCACGCCTGCGACACGCGCCCAGGTCGCCGCCTTGAACAGTCCGGCGCTGAGCAGCACGGCCACCACGCCGAGGATCAGGTGGATCCAGCCCCAGCTCGTCAGGTCGAACTCGAACACGTAGTTCGGTGTGCTGACGAAGACCTCGTCCTCCGCCACGGCCATGATGCCCCGGAAGATGTTGAGCAGGCCGAGGAGGAGGAGCATCACGGCGGCGAAGGCCGTCAGGCCGGACGCCCATCCCTGCTTGGCCGTGCTCGCCGACCGGGTGTGTGAGGTGTTGGTCGCGCTCATCGTGTGCCTCATTTCGTCTGTTCCGGCTGCTGGGCGGGGAGTCCCCGGCCCTGCGCCGCTTCCGTGCCACGACCAGCGTGCTCCGGGCGGTGCCCGGTCGGCCTCACCCGGCGGGGGTGAGCCCCCGGGGTCGTCCGGGTGGTCGGATGGAAAGGACGGACACCAGCACGTTGCAGCGGCGTGGCACCGGCCGCAAGTCGGCCGCTCCGCCGCCCTGCCCGCACAGGAGGCCGGAACATGACCGTCCCCAGCGTCTTCACCCCGTCCCTCTCCCCCGCCGGACGCGCGGAGTACGGCCGGAGCGCGCGCGGCCGGGCGCCGCGTTCGGGCCACGGCCGCTACGAACCCCCGCGGCAGCGCTTCGACCCGGTCTCGGTGCTCGACGAGCAGTCGGCCACCCGGGTGGCCGACCTGGTGCCGATCCGCTACGGCCGGATGCTGGAGTCGCCGTTCCGCTTCTACCGGGGCGCGGCCTCGATCATGGCGGCGGATCTGGGGCCGCTGCCCGACAGCGGGCTGCGGGTGCAGCTCTGCGGGGACGCCCACCCGCTGAACTTCCGGCTGCTCGCCTCGCCGGAGCGCCGGCTGGTCTTCGACATCAACGACTTCGACGAGACCCTGCAAGGGCCGTTCGAGTGGGACGTGAAGCGGCTGGCGTCCGGGTTCGTGACGGCGGCCCGGGCGAACGGGCTGTCCGTGAAGGAGCAGGACGCCGTCGTGCGGGCCTGCGTGCGGGCGTACCGGGAGCGGATGCGCCAGTTCGCCGGCATGCGCACCCTCGACGTCTGGTACGCCCAGGACGACGCCGACCGGATCCGGGAACTGGCCTCCTCGATGGACGGCGAGGCCGGGCGCCGTGCCGCCAAGGCCGCGGAGCGGGCCCGCACCCGCACCCATCTGCGCGCCTTCGCCAAGCTGACCCGGATGACCGCCGAGGGCCGTCGCATCACTCCGGACCCACCGCTGGTCACTCCGCTCGGCCGTCTTCGGGACCGGCCCTCCCGGACGGTGCTCGAGGAGGAGATGCGCACCCTGCTGGAGGGGTACGCGCGGACGCTGCCGCCCGAGCGCAGGCACCTGCTGCGGCACTACCGCCTGGTGGACCTGGCCCGCAAAGTGGTGGGCGTCGGCAGTGTCGGCACGCGCTGCTGGATCGTGCTCCTGCTCGGCAGGGACGACGACGATCCCCTGCTGCTCCAGGCCAAGGAGGCCCAGGACTCGGTGCTGGCCCCGTACGCGGGCGGCGACCGCGACGACAACCAGGGCCGCCGCGTGGTGACCGGGCAGCACCTGATGCAGACGACCAGCGACATCTTCCTGGGCTGGACGCACCTGCGGGGGCTCGACGGGCAGCCGCGGGACTTCTACGTCCGCCAGCTGTGGGACTGGAAGGGCATCCCGCGGCCGGAGACCATGGGGCCGGAGCTGCTCGTCCTGTTCGCCCGGCTGTGCGGGGCCTGTCTGGCGCGGGCCCACGCCCGCTCCGGCGATCCCGTCGCCCTCGCCGCCTACCTGGGCGGCGGCGACCGCTTCGACCGCGCCCTCGCCGAGTTCGCCCAGGCCTACGCCGACCAGAACGAGCGGGACTTCGCGGCGCTCCAGGCCGCCTTCCGGTCGGGCCGCATCAGCGCGAAGCGGCTGTGAGGGTGTGCGGCCCTCGCGGCGGCCTCGGACGCGCCGCGGCCTCGAAGGCGCCTCGGCGCGAGAGGAGTCCGCGGCGTCGGAGGAGCCCGCGGCGTCAGAGGAGTCCGAGGCTCCGCGCGCGGCGCACGGCGTCGCCGCGCCGGCTCACCGCGAGCTTGCGGTACACGCTCTTGAGGTGCGTCTTCACGGTGTTCACCGACAGGCACAGGTCGGCGGCGATCTCCTCGGTCGACATCATCCCGGCCAGCCGCGCCAGGACGTCGCGCTCACGGCCGCTCAGCTCCCCCGCGACCAGCTCCCCCGCGACGAGTTCCCCGGGCACCCGCGCCGGGGACGGCTCGTCGCCGGGCCGCGGCGGTCCGGGCGTGAGCCAGCCGGCCGCCAGTTCCCGCAGCGGGGCGGTGGCCAGCAGCGGCCGGATCCACGCCCCGGCGTCGAGGAAGGGACGCCGCAGCCGCTCCCGCCGGGCGTCGAGGAGCGCCCGCTCGACGAGCCTGCGGGCGGTGGCGGCGTCCCCGGCGCCGTCCGCGGCCCGCGCCCGCACCAGCGCCGCCCGCACGGACACCGCCGGGCCCGTCCCGCCCTGGGCCCGCACGCTCTCGAGCAGCTCGGCGGCGGCCTCCGGGCGCCCCGCGGCGAGCTGGATCGCCGCCGCCTCCACCGCGCAGGCCGGCTGGCCGGCGGGCACCTCCCGCAGCAGTTCGACGGCCGCTTCCGGGCGTCCCTCGGCCAGGTGGGCGGCGGAGGCGACGACCGCGGCGTGGCCCGCGGCCCAGGGCGAGGCCACGGCGGCGGGGACGCCCGGGCGCACGGCCTCGGCGGCGGCCCGCGCCTTGCCGTCGGCCAGCAGCAGCCGGGCCGTGGCGAGGGCTTCGCAGGCCGCCGGCACCGGGTCGCGCGTCGGCGAGGAGCGCCCCCGGGCGGCCTCACCGAGCAGGTCGCGCGCCCGGTCCCGTTCGTCGTGCTCGACGGCCACCGCGGCCAGGACCAGCCGTCCGATGCCCGAGCCGGAGGGCTCGGACACACCGGCCCGTTCCTCCTCGGCCACCGCCGCCAGTGCCCTGCGTTCCGCCCGGCCGGGCCAGCCGGTCAGGAGGTCGAGCAGGGCGAGGTGACCCAGCGACTCCTCCCGGGGCAGCGCGGTGGAAGGGCCGCCGGGAGTCCTCGCCGCCGTGCTCAGGGCCGCCCGGGCGTCCTCGAAGCGGCCTCCCCACAGGCGAGCCGAGCCGACGTGGGTCAGCAGCAGCGCGGCGAGCTCCGGGTGCTCCTCCAGGTGACGCGCCGGGACCTCCCGTATCAGCCGGTCCGCCGCCAGGGCGGCCTTCTCGGCCGGCGGCGGGCTTCCGGCGAGCCGTGCGGCCAGTGCCTCGAGCAGCGCGCGGCTCAGTCGCGCCGCGGCCGACGAGGGCGAGCCGTCGGCCGGGCCGTCGCCGCCCGGGCGTTCCCCGGCCAACAGCTCACCGGCGTGGCGCAGGTGCACCAGCCCGTGGTCGAGGTCCTGCCGCGCCAGGTCGCGGGCCGCCCGCACCAGGTCGGTCGCCGGGGTCCGGGCCTCGGGGCCCATGCCGGAGAACAGCTGGGTCAGCTCACCGGCGCGCAGCCCCGTCAGGAGCCGGCCGATCGCGAGGTCGTCGACGAGGGCGCCGGCGGCGAAGTCCCACTCCTGCGCCGCCGCCCCGTGGGCGAGCGCCTCCGGCAGGAATCCGGCCCGGCGCAGCCACCACGCGGCCCGCCGGTGGAGTTCCGGCTCCAGTCCGGGCAGCCGTACCCGCAGGTGGGCCCGGAGGATCTCCCCGAACAGCGGGTGGAGCCGGTACCACGAGTGCCCGAGGTCCTCGACGAACGCGTTCGCGCGGTGCAGCTCGACGAGCAGGGGCTCGGCGTCGACGCGGCCGGTCAGGGCGTTCGCCAGGTCGGGGCGGAAGCGGTCCAGGACGCTCACCCGCAGCAGGAGGTCCTGCGTCGCCGGCGTCAGCCCCTCGAGGACCTCGGCCAGCAGGAAGTCCGCGATCGCGCTGCGGCCCGCCTCGAACTCCTTGAGGTACCTCTCCGGGTCGTCGCTCTCCCGGGCCGCCAGGGCGCACAGGCCCAAGCCGGCGGCCCAGCCCCCGGTGCGGTCCACCAGGGCGCGCGCGGGCTGGGCGGGAAGGCTCAGACCGTGCAGTTCCAGCAGTGCGGCGGCCTCCTCGGGCGTGAAGGCCAGCTCCGCGGCGCGGATCTCGGTCAGTTCGCCCGCCGCCCGGTAGCGGTGCAGCGGGAGCAGCGGCTCGACGCGGGTGGCGAGGACCAGGTGCATGCCCCGTCCGGCATGGCGCAGCACGAACTCCAGCTGCTCCGCGATCTCCGGGGCGCCGCCGACCCGGTCGTAGGCGTCGAGCACGACGACCACGGGCCGGCCGGCCTCCTCGAGTTCGGCGGCGAGGGCGGCCAGCAGCCGGGCGTCGACCCGGGAGGCGTCCGTGGGGAGCGGTCCGGGGCGCAGCGCCCCGCAGGAGCGCAGGGCCTGGAGGACGTACGTCCAGAACACGCCGGGCCGCCGGTCCCCCGCCTCGACGGTGACCCAGGCGACCGGCTGCCGCAGGCCGGTGGCCCAGTCGGCGGTCAGCAGGGTCTTGCCCGCTCCGGCCGGTCCGCCGACCAGAGTGAGCGGTGTCCGCAGGGCCCGGTCGAGACCGCGGACCAGCCGTGGGCGCGGCAGGTGGGCCGGGGGTCTGGCGGGTGGCACGATCCGGGTGCGCAGGAAGGGGTCCGCCAGTGCGTCGACGCCGGGCGGGCCGGCCCGGCCGGCGGTGCCCGGGGCGTTCTCGTCGGTCTCCGCCACAGCGCTCACCACCACTGTCCGCAGGTCGTGGACCGCCCCCGCCTCCAGCATCCCAGCCCTCCCGCCGGACCGCACGGCCGTGACCTGCCCGGCCGGCCGTGGCGGGGGCCGTCGGCCCCGCCGTGACGGGCCGGGGATCGCCGGGGTCAGGGGGCCTCCGGCATCGGACGCGGGCCGACGTCACGAGCAGGGCGACGCCATGAGCAGGCCGACGTTACGAGCGGGCCGACGTCACGAGCGGGCCGACCTCAGGTCCCCGCCGGCGCCAGGGGCCTGCCGGGGTCAGAGAAGGCGGTCCGGGGGACGCGGGGCACGACCGACTCGGCGAGGCCGGTGAGCGTCCGGCCCGGGCCGACCTCCAGCAGGCGGTCGCAGGCCAGCTCCGTGGTGAGCGTGCGCAGCGTGTCCGCCCAGCGGACCGGCATGGTGAGCTGGCGGCGCAGCAGTTCCGCCCAGTGCGGCCCGCCGCGGTAGGTGCGGGCGTCGGAGCCGGAGACGACCGCGGTGTGGCCCGGCATGAAGCGGGCCGCGGCCAGGGCCGCCGCGACGGGCTCGACGGCCTCGGCCATGAGCGGGGTGTGGAAGGCGCCGTCGGCCACGAGCGGGGTCACCTTCACCGCCCCGGCCCGCTCCAGCGCCCGGGCGCAGCGTTCCAGGTCGGCCGTCCGGCCGGCGACGACGGCCTGCCGCGGCGCGTCGAAGTGCGCCACCCAGACCTGCCCGCCGCGCGCGTGCTCGTCGTCGACCACCCGCTGGACCCGTGTGGCGTCCAGGCCGGTCACGGCCGCCGTCGCGCCCTCGGCCCGTTCGCAGGCCGCCCGCATCGCCGCGCCGCGTACCGTCACCAGGCGCACCGCGTCCCCCGCGTCGAGGATCCCGGCGGCCACGAGCGCGGAGTACTCGCCGAGGCCGTGCCCGGCGCAGCCTCCCGGGAAGGTGGCCAGGGGGTGCTGGTGGCGCAGTTCGGTCAGCGCCACCAGGGCGAGGGTGAGGACGGCGAGCTGGGCGTTGTCGGTACGCCGCAGCGTGGCGGCGTCCGCGTCGAGGAGGAGGGTCCCGACGTCCCGGCCGGCCACCTCGGAGACCTCCGCCACCACGCCCCAACCCGGGCTGCGGGTCCAGGGCAGTCCCATGCCGGGGCGCTGCGCTCCCTGGCCGGAAAACATCAACGCCAGTCGGGTGATCGTCATCGTCTACCGTCTCCTTCCTTCGGACGGGCGCGATGCGCCGCTCCGTGCCTTCCACCGCGTGCGCGGCCCTCGGCACAAGCGCCGTCCCCTTCCCGGACATGGCCCACCGGGCCGCTTTTTCCGCGGTTTCTCCGAGAAATGAAACCACTTCTGAAGCGATGTGCGACCACGCGTTCCACTTGGGTGGTGGGCCAATACACCTAAAGAAAGGGACAGTGTTTCCTTAGCCGATTCCCCCTTGTTCACCTGCTTTTCAAGCGTCTAGCTTTATCGCCGTGACACCGGATCGGACCGGGCGGCGGAAAACCGTGGAAACGGCTTCGCCGGCACGACGGCCGGAAGGGCACGGCGCCGGCCGTGACGTCACGGACCGGAAGGAGGCGGCACGGCGTCCGGCGCGGTGACCGCCGGAGCGGAAGGCACGACGAGGCTGGACCGGGGGCGCTGACGCCCCTCCCGAGCAGCCGCCGCACGTACATCCCCCCCGTGCGGCGGCATCAGCCCCCCGTCAGACGGCGGCGGCCTGGCCGATCAGTGACAGGTGCGCGCACATCTGCGTGCCCATGAACACGCGGTACGGCCGTCGCCGGCGGGCGCGCGAGTCGGTGGAGCGGACCGTGAGGACGACGGCGGCGAGCACCAGTGCGCCCACCAGGACCGCGCCCGCGGTGGGCAGCAGGTGCGGCGCCCAGCGCGCCGCCCCGGCGGTGAAACCGCCTCCGACCAGACACGCGCCCACCGCGACCAGGACGCCGGTGCGCCGCTCGCCCAGCGTGACCGCCCAGGTCCGGCGCCCGGCGGCGGCATCGCCCTTGATGTCCGAGAAGTCCTTCACGACCGCGCCGACCAGCGCCATCCACAGCGACATGGCCAGAGCCGTCAGCAGCAGCGCCGGCATGGTCGGCCGGATGCCCAGGGCGACCGGGCCGGCGGCGTAGGTGAGCAGTCCGGAGCAGAACACCACGCCCATCGCGGTGGGGGTGCTGTTCTTCCAGCCGGTGCGCGGCGCCGAGTAGCCGTACCCGAGCAGCAGCAGCAGCGCGCAGAGCAACAGGGTGCCCACCCCCGCGCAGGCCGAGAGGACGAGCGCGGCGACCGCCGCGCCGCGGGCGACGGCCAGGGCCGTCCGGGGGGACAGCCGGCCGCTCGCGATCGGCCGGGTGGAGCCGTTGACACGGTCCTCGGGGCAATCCATGCAGCCGTTGTAGAGGTACGTGTAGAGAATCGCGCAGAACCAGGCGAGGGAACCGAGCACCACCTGGAGCACCGGCCGCGCGCCGGTGACCGCCGCCGGCCCCAGCGCGAGTGCCACACCGGTGGCGTAACGGAGCTGAAAGGCCACCAGAACGGCGGGGCGTGTTTCGTCGAGGCAGAGCAGGGCCGTTCTCGGAATTCCGGAAATCGGATCACTGGGCGCATCAACGGGCAGTGTCCGCATCGTCGCTGTCGGCATGCCCAGGAGCCTAGGCAGCCACATGCCGACCTGACTGCTCCGCAAATGTGTCACTCGTACTCCTAAAGTGACAGACACCGATCAACGGACGAAGTTCCTCCGTTTTCCCGGGTTTTTCCGGGCGGCCGCTCTGGTACGCCGGACCACCGCAGAAGTGGACCCCTCCCCCCTTTCCCGCCCGCGCTTGGCTGGTGCGCAGGCGGGCGCCGTCGTCTTGGCGGCACCCCGCTTCCCGTGACGGGCCGTTGGCAAGCCCTGGTCCATTTCCGACCCCGGGAAGCCCTCATGCGTACCCTGCTGCCCCCGACCCCGCGTGCCCCGGTTCTCGCACCCGGGGAAATCCACGTCTGGCCCGTTCCCCTGGGCCGCGTTCCGCTCGACGCCGCGGACGCGGTCCTCTCCCCCGCCGAACGCGCGCGTGCGGAACGCATCCGCCGCCCCGTCGGCCGCCGGCGCTACCGCGCCGCGCATCTGGCGCTGCGCACCCTGCTCGCCGGCTACCTCGGCGTCGCCCCCGACCTGCCCCGCTTCGTCCGCCGCTGCCCCGAACCGGAGGTGTGCGGCGACTGCGGCGGCGGCCGGCCCGTGCTGGCGGCCGGCCCCTGGCCGCACCTCGAGTTCAGCCTGTCGCACTCCGGCTCCGCCGCCCTGGTGGGCGTGGTCCGGGCGCCCGGCACGGTCGGCGTGGACGTCGAACGGATCCGTGACGCCTTCGACTGGAGCCGGCTGCCCCTGGTGGGCGCGCAGGACCGGGTGTCCGGGTTCCGGACCTGGACCGCCATCGAGGCCGTGGGCAAGGCGGCCGGCACCGGACTGCGCGACCCCGTCTCCATCGGCCCGCCGGCCCGCGGACCGCGCCGCGCGCGACGGTCCGGGGATTCCTCCGACTGGTATGTGCACGAGGTCGATTGCCCCGACGGATACGTGGGTTCAGTCGCCACACACACGGTGGACACCGTCGTCAGATCGTTTCCCTGGCCGCCTTCCGGATGCGGCCCAGGATGCGAGATGGGCTAATGTGCACATTGACAGACTGTTAGCTGACGGCGAGTATCGCAGGGTTGGTTCCAGGGGGGTGGGGACTCCGGTGACTCATACAGGCCTATCGGTAGCCGGCCAGAATAGTTTAATTGCTGAACAATTTCTGGCCCGATCCCCGGAATTAATTGCACGCTACCGTCAACGACTGGAAGAGATCAAAAGTCCCCTGGTCACCGACGAGGCGACCTGGAGCACCTGCGCCCTGCAGGCCGAACGGATCTTCCAGGACTGCGTGGAGAGCCTGCGCAGCGGCCGGCCCGAGGTGCGCAACGCGCTGGTGCAGCAGGTCGAGGGCCTCGGGACGGAGCGGGCCACCCAGGGCATCGGCGGCGTGCACTCCCTGCGTGCCGGGATCCTCCTCTTCGACCTCGTCTTCGACGCGCTCGCCGAGGTCGTGGCGTCGAAGCCGGAGGAGTTCGACCGCTTCCGGGCGGGGGTGCGCGCGCTCCAGCGGGGCATCGGGATGCGCCTCGAGGCCGGTGCGCTCGGCCACGACACCTACCTCCTCAACACGGTGCGGGAGGTCAACGCCGCCGCCCAGCGGCAGCTCGCCCGCGAGATCCACGACCATCTCGGCAACAACGTGAGCCTCGCCCTGCGCCAGTTGGAGCTGCACGAGCTCGAACTGCGCAGGGGCGTCGGCCCGCAGGAGGTCGAGACGCGGATCGGCGCCGTCAAGGAGACCCTCACCGACTCGCTCGGGATCATCCGCGACCTGGTCACCCAGCTGCGCCGCGCCGAACGCGAGGGCACGCTGGAGTCGTCGTTCGCCGCGTTCCTGGAGTCGATGGAGATCACCTCCTCCAAGGTCCGCATCCAGGTCAACGGCAGCGAGGAGTGGGCCACCCAGCCCGTGCTGGACGAGGTGTTCCTCGTGGTGCGGGAGTGCCTGCGCAACTCCCTGGCGCACGCCGACGCGGACCACGTCCTCGCGGTGGTCGACATCGCCCCCTACGGCGTGCACGCGCTGATCGAGGACGACGGCTGCGGCTTCGACGTCTCGAAGGTCGCCACGGCGGGCCGTGCCAACGGCATCGCCTCCGCCACCGAGCGGGTCGAACTGCTCGGCGGCACCATCCTCTTCAGCAGCGACCCGGAGAACCGCGGCACCAGGGTCACGGTCACCATTCCGCTGCGGAACCTCCCGGGAGATTCCGTTGAATCCGCCAAGTGACCTCATCCGCATCGTCGCCGCCGACGACCACACGCTGCTGCGCACGGCCCTCGCCGAGCTGCTCAACGCCGAACCCGACCTCCAGGTCGTGGCGGAGGCGAGCAGCGGGCGCGGGCTCGTCGAGCTGGTGGAGCGGCACCGGCCGCACGTGCTGCTGCTCGACGTGGAGATGCCCGACCACCAGCCCCGCGCGGCGGTGCGCAGGCTGCTCGAGCGCTTCCCCGGGCTGCGGATCGTCATCCTCACCATGTACGACGACCAGCCGCTCGTTCACGAGCTGCTGCAGCTCGGGGCGCAGGGCTACCTGCACAAGAGCGTCTCGCGCGAGGCCCTGCTCAGCACGGTCCGCAACGCCGCCCGGGAGGACGACCAGGTCACCATCCTGGTGCCGCGGTCCGGGTTCACCGTGAACGGGGACCAGTCCGGCGAGCAGAACGCGGGGCCGATGTCCCCGCGCGAGCGCGAGGTGCTGTCCTGCGTCGCGGAGGCCATGAGCAACCGCCAGATCGCGGTCCGGCTCGGCATCACCGAGGGCACCGTGAAGCGGCACCTGCGCAACATCTTCGACAAGCTGGACGCGGTCTCGCGGATCGACGCGGTGAACAAGGCCCGCGCGCACAAGCTCATCGCGGGCCCCCGGGGCCGCCTGATGCGCTAGGAGCCCCCCGGCGGCCCCGTGGCCCGCACGCCGCCGCCGCACGCCGTTGCGCGGCCCCGTGGGGCGCCCCGCGGCCGTCCCCGCCCGCGGCGCGCCCGCGGTCAGCGGCGGCGGGCCTCCTCGTAGGCCTCCCCGATCGCCGCCATCGCCTCCGCGATGCCCGTCAGCGGCAGCGAGCCGTAGCCCAGCATCAGCGCCGGCGGACCGGGCGGGCCGCCGAAGCGGAACTGCTGGCCGCCGCGGACCAGCACCGAGCGGCGCAGCGCGCCGTGCACCACCGCCGCCTCGTCGGTGCCCGGCGGCAGCAGGGCGTAGCTGTGCAGGCCGGCCGCGCAGCCGCTGAGCCGCGCCTCGGGCAGGGACTCCCGGACGGCCGCGGCCAGCGCCTCACGGCGGGAGCGGTAGCGGGAGCGGACCCGGCGCAGGTGCCGGTCCAGCAGGCCGCTGCGCATCAGCTCGGCGAAGGCGAGCTGGGTGAGGGTGTCGGAGCCCTGGTCCTGCCGGGAGCGGACCCTCTCGAGCAGCGGGTAGAGCCGCGGGGGTATCGCCAGCCAGCCCAGGCGCAGCCCGGGGACCAGGACCTTGCTGGTGGTGCCCGCGTACACCACGCGCTCCGGGTCGCCCTCCTGCAGCGCGGCGGGTCTGCCGCCGTGCTCGAACCAGAACTCGCCGTCGTAGTCGTCCTCGATGATCCAGCCGTCGCGCTCCCGCGCCCACGCGAGGAGCTGCGCCCGCCGCGCGGGCGAGAGCATCACGCCGGTCGGGAACTGGTGCGCGGGGGTGACCAGGACGGCGCGGGCGCCCGTGCGGTCCAGGGCCTCGACGACCAGGCCCTCCTCGTCGACCGGCACCGGCACCGGTGTCATCCCGGTGTCCAGGATGAAGCGGCGCTGCCCGTTGTGCCCCGGCTCCTCGATGGCGAGTTCGTGGATGCCCAGCCGCTTCAGGGAGTCGGACAGCAGCGCCAGTCCCTGCGCGAACCCCGCGGTGACCATCACCTGCGCGGGCTCGGTGTGCACCGACCGCACCCGGCCCAGATAGCCGGCGAGTTCGTTGCGCAGCTCGGCGATGCCGGCGACGGGCGGGTAGTCCATGCCCTCACGGCCGACGTTCTGCAGCACCTTGGTGTAGGAGTTGAGCCACTCCTGGCGGGGGAAGTTCGACAGATTCGCGATGCCGACCCGTAAGTCCCAGCGCGACTGCGCGGCCGGACGGGAGTCCAGCAGGGGCGCGTAACCGCCGCCCTCGGGCAGCTTCCGGGTGACCCGGGTGCCCGACCCGCGGACCGCGTCGAGGTACCCCTCGGCGATCAGCTGCTCGTACGCCTCGACCACCACGCTGCGCGAAAGCCGCAGGTCCTGGGCGAGTTGACGGCTCGACGGGAGCCGCACACCGGGCTGCAGGACCCGGTCCTCGATCCGCACCTTTATGGCGTTCTGCAGCTGCGTGGTCAGCGGTACGGCCGAGTCCCGGTCCACCTGGACCGACAGATGCCAGGCCATCTGGTCTGCTCCGTTCCCCCCGCAGTGGTCTGGGTGTCCGCCCGCGTCCACTGGCGTCATAGAAGCGCCAACGGCCCCTAGTTATAGCACTCCGAGGAGAAAGCCCCATGGCTGAGACAACTGGCGTACTCACTCCCGAGTTCCACCAGCGGGACGGTGCCACCCGGTTCGACGAGATGATCGAGCGCCGGACGCTGCGGGTGGGAATCGTCGGACTCGGTTACACCGGTCTGCCGCTCGGTCTCGGGTTCGCCACCGCCGGCTTCCCGGTCCGCGGCCTGGACACGGACACCCACCGGGTCGGCCAGGTGATACGCGGCGAGTCCTACCTGCCGGACGTGAGCGACGCCGAACTGGCCGCCGCCGCCGACCGGCTGAGCGCCACCACCGAGCCCGGCGAACTGGCCGGCTCCGACGCCCTGATCGTCTGCGTGCCGACCCCGGTCACCGGCGACCAGCAGGCCAACCTGGACTACGTGGAGTCCGCGATGGACTCGGTGGCGCCGCTGCTGCGCCGCGGGATGCTGATCGTCCTGCAGTCCACGGTCCCCGCGGGCACCACGGCGGCCGCGGCGGCCAAGCTGGCCCGCGCCACCGGGCTGGAGCCGGGCACCGACTTCCACGTCGCGATGGCCCCCGAGCGGGTCGACCCGGCCAACACCAACGGCTGGAACCTGGCCAACACCCCGAAGGTGGTGGGCGGCCTCACCAAGGAGTGCACCCGCCGCGCGGCGGCCCTGTTCGGGCAGGTCTGCGAGACGGTGGTGCCGGTCTCGCAGCTGGAGGTCGCCGAGCTGTCCAAGGTCTTCGAGAACACGTTCCGGCTGGTCAACATCAGCCTCACGCTGGAGCTGTCGGACCTGTGCCGGCAGCTGGACATCCCCGTCCGCGAGGTCATCGACGCCGCCTCCACCAAGCCCTACGGGTTCCTCGCGCACTACCCCGGTCCGGGCGTGGGCGGCGAGTGCATCCCGGTCGACCCGCTGTTCCTGCGGGAGGCCGCCGCCGCGGCCGGCACCGAGACGAAGCTGGTCGACGCCGCCTACGAGCGGATCGAGCGGCGGCCCCGGCAGGTCGTCGACCGGCTGGCGGAGCTGTTCGCGGAGCGCGGCTCCTCGCTGCACGGCGCCCACGTGCTGATCGTGGGCGTCAGCTACAAGAGCGGCGTCGCCGACCTGCGCAACGCGCCCGCCCTGGAGATCATCCGCGGGCTGCGGGCCGCCGGCGCCCGGGTGTCGTACCACGACCCGCTGGTGCCGAGCCTCGCCCTGGACGGCGAGCCGGTCAAGGCGGTCGGCTGGTCCGCGGTCGAACTGGCCCAGCAGGACGCCGCGGTGCTGGTCACCCCGGTGCCGGGGCTGGAGCGCGACCTGCTGTGGCGCATCCCGCCGCTGGTCCTCGACACCCACAACACGCTCTCGCCGGCCAGCGCCGTGGCGGTGCTGTGATGGCGGCGGCCCTGCTCGCCGGCCGGGCGCTGCCCGCCGTCACCCGCGACGCGGTCGCCGGCCGCACGGTGTCGCCGCCGGCCGCCCGGGAGGCCGTGACCGAACTGCTGGACGAGTCCACGGACCCGGTGGACGTCGCCGCCTTCCTGACCGCCGTGGCGGTCGGCGGGGCCACCCCGGTGCTGGTGGCCGCCGCGGTGCGGGGCGTCCTCGCGGTGGCCCGGCCGGTCGCCTGGACCCGGCCCGCGGTCGACGTGGTCGGCACCGGCGGCGACGGCAGCGGCTCGGTCAACATCTCCACCCTGGCGGCCCTCGTCGCGGCCTCGGCGGGCGCGACGGTCGCCAAGGCCGGCAACCGGGCGGCGACCTCACGGTGCGGCAGCGCCGACCTGCTGGAGGCCCTCGGCGTCGATCTCGACCCCGGCGAGGGCATCCCCGGGCAGCTGGCCGAGCACCGGTTCGCGTTCCTGTTCACCCCGGCGCTCCACCCGGCGCTGCGCAGGCTCGCGCCGATCCGCCGCCGGCTGGGCTTCCGCACCCTGTTCAACCTCTCCGGGCCGCTCTCCAACCCGGTGCCGCTGACCGGCCGGCTCATCGGCGCCGCGACCCGCGAGGACCAGGAAGTCCTGGCCGAGGCGGCCGCCATGCTCCGCCACCGGCGGACCTGGGTCGTCCGGGGCGCCGGCGGCATGGACGAGCTGACCACCGACGGGCCCTCGCGGGTGCTGCGGGTCGACGGCGGCGAGCCCGCCGAGTTCACCCTCGACCCGGCCGGACTGCCGCTGAGCCCGGCGGGCCCGGCCGACCTGGCGGGCGGCGACGCCACACGCAACACGGTCCTCGCCCGCCAGGTGCTGACCGGCGCCGCGCCGGCGCCGCTGCTGGACACGGTGCTGCTGAACGCGGCCGCCGTGCTCCACCTGGCGGGAGCCGCGGACGACCTGGCGGCCGGCCTGGCCCTCGCCCGGGACGCCGTCCGCCGCCAGGCGCCCGCCGCGCTGGTCGAGCGCCTCGCCCTTTCCCACACCAAGCAGGAGGGCCGTCATGGCCATGCATCTCGATGACATCGTCGCGGCCAAACGGGCCGCCTGGAGCGGTCCGGCCGCGGCCGACGCCGCCGCCCGGGGCCGGCTGGTCCCGGCCGAGCCCGGCCGGTTCGCCGCCGCGATCGGCGGCCCGGAGGTCTCGGTCATCGCCGAGATCAAGCCGAAGTCCCCGTCCAAGGGACAGCTGCTGGACCTCGCCCGGGCGATCCCCACCGCCCGCGGTTACAGCGCCGCCGGCGCCTCCGCGGTCTCCGTGCTCGGCGACACCCCGTACTTCGGCGGATCGCCCGAACTGGTCCGCTCGGTCGCCGAGGACCCGTGGGTGAGCGTGCCGGTCCTCTTCAAGGACTTCTTCGTCGACACCCGCCAGGTGCGGCTCGCCCACGACAGCGGCGCCGACGCCGTCCTCGTCATCGTCCGCGCCGTCGACGACGCCCTGCTGAAGGACCTCGTGCAGAGCGCGCACGGCCTCGGCCTGGACGCGCTGGTGGAGACCTTCACCCAGGACGAGGTGGACCGGGCGCTGAACGCCGGAGCCCGCATCGTCGGCATCAACAACCGGGACCTGCAGACCTTCGCGGTGGACCTGGAGAACTCGGCCCGGCTGCGCCGCGGCCTCCCTCGCGACGTGCTGACCGTCAGCGAGAGCGGCCTGTCCGGCCGCGCCGACATCGAACGCATCGCCGCGCACGGCTTCGACGCCGCGCTGATCGGCGAGTCCCTGCTCAACAGCCCCGACCCCGCCGCGCAGGTCCGGTCCTGCACCGGGGTCCCGATCCTGGAGGTGGCCTCGTGAACGGCCGATTCGGCGAGTACGGCGGACAGTTCGTCGCGGAGACCCTGGTGGGCCCGCTGGAGGAACTGGAGGCGGAGTACCACAAGGCGCTGCTGGACCCGGAGTTCACCGAGGAGCTCGACCGGCTGCTGAAGATGTTCGTCGGACGGCCGACCCCGATCACCGAGCTGCACCGGCTCGGCGTCACGGAGAACGGCGTCAAGCTCTGGCTGAAGCGGGAGGACCTCACCCACACCGGCGCCCACAAGATCAACAACTCGATCGGGCAGGCGCTGCTCGCCCACCGGCTGGGCAAGAAGCGGATCATCGCCGAGACCGGCGCCGGCCAGCACGGCGTGGCCGTCGCCGCCGCCTGCGCCTACCTGGGTCTGGACGCCACCGTCTACATGGGCCGCGTCGACGCCGAGCGGCAGGCCCCGAACGTGCAGCGGATGAAGCTGCTCGGTGCGCGGGTGGAGCTGGTGGACCTGGGCACCGCGACCCTGAAGGACGCCATCAACGCGGCGATCCGCGAATGGATCGCGCACCCCGACACCACCCACTACCTGCTCGGCTCCGTCGTCGGCCCGCACCCCTTCCCGACCATCGTGCGCAACTTCCAGTCGGTCATCGGCCGCGAGGCCCGCGCCCAGTTCCTGGAGGAGAACGGCCGGCTGCCCGACGTGGTCGTGGCCTGCGTCGGCGGCGGCTCCAACGCGGCCGGCATGTTCAGCGCCTTCCTCGACGACCCGGTCCGGCTGGTCGGCGTGCAGGCGGCCGGCGAGGGCAAGGGCGGCGACGGCGGCCACGCGGCGCCCCTGCTGTACGGGGAGCCGGGCGTCCTCCAGGGCACCCGCACCTACCTGCTCCAGGACGACGACGGCCAGATCCAGCTGACCCACTCCATCGCCCCCGGCCTCGACTACGCGGGCGTCGGCCCCGAGCACTCGCACTACAAGGACACCGGCAAGGTCGAGTACATCTCCGCCTCCGACGACGAGGCCCTGGACGCCTTCGCCGCGCTGAGCGCCCACGAGGGCATCGTCCCCGCCCTGGAGTCCGCGCACGCGGTGGCCGGCGCACTGAAGGTGGCCCGCGGCTGCGAGCCCGGCAGCACCGTCCTCGTCAACCTCTCCGGCCGCGGTGACAAGGACCTCACCTCCGCCATGGCCGCCCTCAAGCAGCGTGAGGAGAACTCCCGATGAAGCGCCTCGAGCAGACCTTCACCGACAACCGGGTCAAGGAGGAGACGACCCTGGTCGCCTACATCACCTCCGGGTACCCCTCGCTCGGCGAGACCGTCGGCCTGATCCGCGCCGCCGTGGACGCGGGCGCCGACGTGATCGAACTGGGCGTCCCCTTCTCCGACCCGCTGGGCGACGGCCCGGTCATCCAGGCCACCGGCCAGGCCGCCCTGGACACCGGCACCACCACGGCCGCCACCATCGACGTGGTCGCCGAGGCGCGGGCCGCCGGCGTCGAGGCGCCGATCGTGCTCATGGGCTACTGCAACCCGTTCCTGCGCTACGGGCTGACCCAGCTGTACGACGACGCCCGCACGGCCGGCGCCGACGGCTTCGTCGTCCCCGACCTGCCGGTCAGCGAGGGCGGCCCGTGGCTCGAGCGGGCCCGCGCCGCCGACCTGGGGCAGGCGTTCTTCGCCGCGCCCGGCAGCTCGCCGGAGCGGATCGCCGCCTCCTCCGCCGCCTCCCGCGGCTTCCTCTACGTCCTCGCCGCGAACGGCGTCACCGGGGTGCGCTCCGAGCTCGACCCGGGCATCGACGCCTACCTGGAGCGGGTCCGCGCGGCCGGCGACACCCCGATGGCCGTCGGGTTCGGCATCTCCCGCCCCGAGCACGTGGCGGCGCTGCACGGCAGGACGGACGGCGTCATCGTCGGCAGCGCGCTGCTGCGGGCGGTCGGCGAGGCCCGCGACGCGGCCGGCCGCCGCCGGGCCGTCACCGAGCTGGTCTCCTCCCTGAAGGCGGCCACCCGATGAGCGAGACCACCACCGTCCCCTTCTTCAGCGGGGCCGCCTCCGTCCGCCGCGACTGGCCCCGGCTGGAGGCCAGGATCCGCGAGGTCGCCGCCTCCGGCCGGTTCACCTCCGGCCCGGTCACCGCGGAGCTGGAGGCCGCGATCGCCGAGCGCACCGGCGCCCGGCACGCGGTGGCCGTCGCCAACGGCACCGACGCCCTGGTCATCCTGCTGCGGGCGGCCGGCATCGGCCCCGGCGACGAGGTGATCGTGCCCGCGTACACCTTCTTCGCGACCGCGTCGTGCGTGCTGCACGTCGGCGCGCAGCCGGTCCTGGTGGACGTCCTGCCGGGCAGCTACGCCATGGACCCCGCGCGCGCCGAGGCCGCCATCACCCCGCGCACCAAGGCGATCATGCCGGTGCACCTGTTCTCCCAGATGGCCGACATGGAGGTGCTGCGGGACCTCGCCGACCGGCACGGGCTGATGCTGCTGGAGGACAGCGCCGAGGGCATCGACATGCGGGCCGGCGGCGTGCACGCAGGCCTGTGGGGCAGCGGCGGGGTGCTCTCCTTCTTCCCCACCAAGACCCTCGGCTCGCTCGGCGACGCGGGCATGCTGCTCACCGACGACGACCGCGTCGCCGCCCGCGCCCGGCGGCTGCGCCAGCACGGGCAGGACACGGAGGGCACGTACGTCCACGAGGAGATCGGCTACAACAGCCGCTGCGACGAACTGCAGTCGGCGTTCCTGCTGCACCGCCTGGAGCGGCTGACCGAGGAGACCGGGCGGCGCGCCGAACTGGCCGCCCGGTACGACCGGCTGCTCGCGCCGCTCGCCGGGAAGGTGACGACGCCCTGGATGGCGCCCGCCAAGACGCCGAGCAACCAGATCTACTACGTCTACCTCATCGAGTGCGACCGCCGGGACGAACTGGCCGCCCACCTCGAGGCGCACGGCGTCGGCACCGAGGCCTACTACCCGCGCCCGCTCACCGAGCAGCCCCTGCTCGCCCCGCTGCCGGGCTCCCGCCACCCCGTGCCGGTGGCCGCGGCCGCGGCCCGGCGCGCCCTGGCCCTGCCGCTCTACCCCGACCTGACCGACGCGCAGGCCGACCACGTCGCCGCACTGATCCACGCCTTCTACGGAGATGCATCGTGACCACAGCCATCCCCTACGCCGACTGGCCCGCCCGTTCCGCCGGCTGGGTCGACGACATCGTGGACGTCTTCCGGGAGGTCGCCGAGAGCGACGAGTTCATCCTCAAGTCCCGGGTGGAACGCCTGGAGGCGGAGATCACCCGGCGCACCGGGGCGGCGCACGCCGTGGCCGTGGCCGGCGGCACCGGCGCGCTGAGCGTGATCCTGGCCGCCCTCGGCATCGGCGAGGGAGACGAGGTCGTCACCCCGGCCTTCTCCTACGTCTCCACCGCCTCCACCGTCGCCCTGCGGGGCGCCCGCCCGGTCTTCGCCGACGTCGAGTACGACACGGCCCTGCTCGACCCCGCCGCCGCCGAGGCCGCCGTCACCGGGCGGACCCGGGCCGTGCTGCCCGCCTACCTGTTCGCCGACTCGCCGCGGATGGCCGACCTGACCGCGCTGGCCGCCCGGCACGCACTGCACGTCATCGAGGACAGCGCCGTCGCCCTGGGCGCCGAGGTCGACGGGCGGCCCGCCGGCCGGCACGGCGTCGCCGGGGTGTACTCGTTCTTCCCGGCCAAGCCCGCCGGCGGCATCGGGGACGGCGGCATGATCGTCACCGACGACGACGGCCTCGCCCGCACCGCCCGCATGCTGCGCAACCACGGCCAGCCCGCCGGCAAGCGCTTCTACCACGAACTGCTCGGCTTCAACTGCCGGATGGACGAGCTGACCGCCGGGTTCCTGCTGCGCAAGCTGCCGCACCTGGACGAGCTCCTGCGCCGGCGGCGCGCGATCGCCGAGATCTACGAGGAGGGACTGCGCCCGCTGGCTCCCGCGCTGCTGCCTCCGGCGGCCGGGTTCGCCGGGCGCGCCGTCTACACGTACGTGGTGCGCGCCCAGGAGCGCGAGGCGCTGCGCGCCCACCTGGCGGGGCAGGGCATCGAGACGGCCGTCTACTATCCGCGCCCCCTCCACCTGCAGCCCGCCTTCGCCCATCTCGGCCACCACGAGGGTGACTTCCCGGTCGCCGAGCGGCTGTCCCGGGAGGCCCTCGCCCTCCCGCTGCACCCGGACATGGCGCCGGGCGCGGCCGAGCGCGTGGTCACCGCCGTGCAGCGCTTCTACGCGGCGGGGAGGTGAGCGTGATGGGCGTGCCGAACGGCCCGCGTATCACCCCCGACCGGCTGTGCGGCATCGGCGACGAGGCCGCCCCCGACCTGACCGGCCAGCTGGCCATCCACCACGAGCTCGGCATGGAAGTGATCGAGCTGCGCACCGTGGACGGGTTCGGTCTGCACGAACTGGCCCCCGGCGACGTCGCGGACGTCGCCCGGCGCACCATCGTCACCGGGCTGCGGGTGCCCGTCGTGGACACCCCGGTCGGCTCCTGGTCCACCACCGTCGCCACCGACGTCAACAGCGAACTGGCGGTCCTGGAGCGTTCCGCCCGGGCGGCGGCGCTGCTGGGCTGCGACCGGCTGCGGGTGATGTCGTACCCCAACGACGGGCGCCCGGAGCGCGAGTGGCGGCGTGAGGCGCTGCGCCGGATGCGGCTGCTGGCCCGCGAGGCCGAACGCCTCGGCGTCACCCTGCTGCACGAGAACTGCCAGGGCTGGGGCGGCCGGAGCGCCGCGCACACCCTGCGGATGCTGGAGGAGGTCGGCAGCTCCCGGCTGCGGCTGCTGTTCGACACCGGCAACGGCCTCGCCTACGGCTACGACTCGGTGTCGTTCCTGCGGCAGGTGCTGCCCTGGGTGGAGCACGTGCACATCAAGGACGGCGTGGTCCGGCCCGACGGCACCGCCGAGTTCACCCTGCCGGGCGAGGGCACGGCGGAGGTGGCCGAGTGCGTGCGCCTGCTGGAGGAGCACGGCTACCGCGGCCACTACAGCCTCGAACCCCACCTCGCGCACATCCCGCACCTCGGCGTGGCCGGCGACCCGGCCGCGCTCGCCGACGGGTACCGCGCCTACGCCCGCCGCCTCGCCGCCCTGCTCGGTGTCGACACCGCGCACAACCCCCTGTACTGGAAGGAGAGTCACCATGGCTGAGTCGACCCGGACGGCCACCGCCGGCACCGGTCTGAGCGCCGCCGACGTGCAGTGGCTGACCGATCTGATGGCCGTGGACTCCGTCTCGCCCCTGGAGGGCGGCCCCCTGGACGGCGCGGCCCGCGCGCAGCGGGTCTTCCTGGCGGGTGCGGCCGAGCGCGGCTTCACCACCGTGCTGCACCAGTCCCCCGCCCCCGAGCTGCTGGAGCGCCCGGAGGTGCCGGCCCCGGTGCGGGAGGCGGCCCGGCGTGACCTGCCCGGATTCCTGGCCGGTCAGCCGTCGGTGGTCGTCGGGTACGGGTCCCCGCAGCCGGAGGCGCGGCGGCTGGTCGTCAACTTCCACGTGGACACCGTCGGCCCGCACGTCCCGCCGCGCCTGGAGGGGCGGATCCTGCACGGCCGGGGTGCCGTCGACGACAAGGGCCCGGGGATCGCCGCCGCGGTCGGGGTGGCCGCCGCCTTCGCCGAGGACCCGGGGCTGGACGGCCGGATCGAGGTCCGCATCGCCTCCGTCCCCGGCGAGGAGGGCGGCGCGATGGGGACGTACGGGACCCGCGCCCTGGTCGACGCCGGACACACCGGACGGCTGATGATCTTCGCCGAGCCCACCGGCAGCACCTTCATGGACGGCTGCACCGCCGCGATGACCCCGCGGATCACCGTGCTCGGCGAGGACTCCACCGACGACCACCCCGCCGACGGCCACAACGCCACCGTGCTGCTCGGCTTCCTCGCCGACTTCCTCTCCCGCCGGCTGGGCCCGCTCGCGCACGGCATGGGCGCCAAGCTCTGCGTCGCCGGCCTGCACACCGGCACCGCCCACAACCGGGTCTACGGCGGCGGCCGGCTGCTCCTCAACATCGCCTATCCGGCGACCGAGCAGGCCGAACTGCTCGCCGCCTCGCTGGAGGTGCTGATCGAGGAGGCCCGGACCGAGTTCGCCCAGCTGCACGCCCACGACCCGTTCACCCGCCGCACGGTGCGCGACTGGCGGCGCATCGTCCGCCTGGACTGGCTCAAGCAGGGTCTGCCCACGCTGCGCAACCGCGACCCGGAGGGCGAACTGATGCTGGAGAGCGCCGGGTTCAGCCGGCACGACGGCCTCGCCGACGGCTCCGCGTTCACCTGCGACGCGATCTGGGCCCCCGGACCCGGCCGCTACGTCGCGGCGTGCGGACCGGGCCGCCTGGACGCCAACGGCGCCCACACGCCCGCCGAGTTCGTGAACCTGGACGACCTCGACGCCTACGCGCGGCGGATCAAGGAGCTGGTGCACGCGTTCGCCGCCCGCACCGCCTGACCCGCCCACCCGCGCACCTCCCACGCCCCACCCACCCGAGAGACCCACCCGAAAGACCCACCCGCCGGAAAGTCCCACCGCCCGAAAGAAGGAAGAACAGCCATGACCGTCCGCGTCCCCCTCGCCGAGCTCACCGCCTTCGTCCAGGACGTCCTCACCGAGTGCGGCCTCGACGCCACGTCCGCCCGCACCGCCTCCGACGTGATCACGTACGCCGACGCGCACGGCTTCACCACGCACGGCACCAACGGACTGGTGAACATCTACGCGCCCCGGCTGCTCGACGGCCGGATCGCCGCCGACGCCGCCCCGCGCGTCGTCCAGGAGACCGCCGGGGCCGCCCTGCTCGACGGTGACCGCGGCCTCGGCCTGGTCACCATGGACCTCGCCATGGACATCGCCATGGACAAGGCCCGCACCACCGGGATCGGCATGGTCGCCGTGCGCAACAGCACCCACTTCGGCAGCGCCGGCTACTACACGCAGAAGGCCGCCGCCGCCGGGCTGATCGGCCTGGCGATGACCAACTGCGGCGCGCAGGGCGTCGCCCCGCCGCTGGGCGGCACCGTGCGGATGCTCGGCACCAACCCGCTCAGCGCCGCCGTGCCGGTCACCCGGGGCGCCCCCTTCGTCCTCGACATGAGCACCACCGTGGTCGCCACCGGCAAGATCAAGGCCGCCCACCGCGAGGGCCAGGAGGTACCGCGGGAGTGGCTGGTGCGGCACGACGGCACGCCGACGACGGACCCGGCCGCGTTCATGGACGAGGAGGCCGACGTCGCCTGGCTGGGCGGTCCCGCCGAGACCGGCGGCGCCAAGGGCTTCGGCCTCGCCCTCCTGGTCGACCTGCTGTGCGGCCCGCTGGCCGGCGCCGCCTACGGCCCGCGTCCCGGCGTGCTGAAGGGCGAACCGGCGAGCGACGACAACGTGGGCCACACCGCGATCGTGATCGACCCGTCGGCCTTCGGCTCCGCGCGGACCATCGCCGCCGAGAACCGCACCCTGCTGGACACGGTCGTCAACTCCCCGGCCGCCGCCTACGCGACCCGGGGCGTCACCTACCCGGGCGCCCCGGAGGCCGAGCGGTACGAGCGGTCGCGGCGCGAGGGCGTCGAGCTGCCCGGGCCGGTCGCCGAGGGGCTGGCCGCGCTGGCCGGCCGGCTCTCCGTCGTGGCGCCCGCGGCGCTGACCGGCGAGGGCCTGAGGACGGCGGCATGAGCCCGCCCCCGGCCGGACCGGACGGCCACGCGACCGATCCGGCGAACACCTCCGCGAAGGACCCCGCCAACGACCCCGCGAACGACCCCGCGAACGGAAAGGACCGCACGACCATGCGCATCGGAGTGATCGGACTGGGCGTCATCGCCCCCTTCTTCCTGCGGGCCGTCGAGGACGACCCCGGGCTGCGGCTGACCGCCGTCTGCGACCTCGACGAGACCAAGCTGACCGCATTCGGCCCCGGCACCGCCGTCTTCACCGACCACCGCGAACTGCTGGCCTCGGGCCTGGTGGACGGGGTGGTCGTCACCCTGCCCAACCACGCGCACGCCCCGGTCGTCGCCGACGCGCTGCGCGCCGGCGTCCACGTGTGCTGCGAGAAGCCGCTGACCGTCTCCTCCCAGGACGCGCACGCCCTGACGGCGCTCGCCGACGCCTTCGGGGCCACCCTGTTCACCGCCTTCCACCGCCGCTACAACGTCCACGTGCTCGACCTGGCGGACCGGCTGCCCGCACGGGAACTGATCTCGCACGTGACCAGCCACTACGACGAGAGGATCGAGGAGCACACCGGTTCCGACCGCTGGTACCAGGACATCGAGCGGTGCGGCGGCGGCTGCGTCATAGACAACGGCCCCAACGCCCTCGACGCCCTGGAGACCGTGCTCGGCCCGCTCACCCTGCGCGACGCCACCATCGGGGACGTCCGGGCCGGTGTGGAGTTCTGCGCCGAGCTCCAGCTTGCCACCGCCGAGGGCATCCCGGTCCGGGTGGAGCTGGACTGGGCGCTGGAGACCGGCGAGCGCAAGGACATCACCGTCCACCTCAAGGACGGCCGGGAACTGCGCGCCGACATGCTGGACGGCTTCACCGCGTTCAAGTCGTCCCTGGACCACGAGTACGCCGGCATCATGGCGGACTTCCACCGGGTGGTGCGCGACGGCCGGAGGGGGCCGGACCGCGGCCCGCACATCGTCGACCTGGTCGAGGAGGCGTACGGAATCGGACGGACCAAGGAGGAACGGCTGCGGATGCCGGCCAAGGACCCGGTCGCCGCCCACCTGGTCAAGCTGCTGTTCCACCGGCGCACCGACCGCGGCATGCGGCTGTCGCCCTGGCAGTCGCGCTGCGTGCGCGCCGGCGACGTGCACGAACTGGTCACCACCACCGACCGGCCCACCACCACCGGGGACCGGGTCGACCACGTGGGATTCCTGGGCTTCGCCGAGTTCGCCGCGGCGACGGTGATCGAGCGGGGCGACGTGGTGACGGGCCCCGGCGGGCCGATCGGGCGGGTGGCCGGATTCGACGAGTGCCACGCGCCCAACCACTACAACATCCTCATCGACACCGATCAGGTCTTCACCGCCGAGGACCTCGACCTGCACACCACGGACACCCTCACCTTCTCCGGAGGCACCCGATGACCGGCGCCGCGTACCGCACCGCCACCTTCCGCGTGATCCCCGTCCAGCCCGAGGCCCGGGAGCTGATGCCCGGGGTCCGGGTGCTCACCCTGGAGGCGGAGGTCGCCGCGGGCAAAGCCGCCCCGGCGGAGGACGTCTGGGCCCAGGCGCACGCCCGCTGGACCGGGGCGAGCCGCTCCGAGATCCGGTCGGCGCCGCAGGTGGCCGCCTACCGGGAGCTGAGCCGGCGGCTGGGCAGCCACCCGGACAAGCAGCCGCCGTCCGTGCAGGCGCTCATCGACCGGGGGCTGCGGGCCAAGCCGCTCGGCGCCTGGCCTCGGATCAACCCGGCCGTCGACGCCGTCAACGCGGTCGCGGCGGACAGCCTGGTCGCGCTCGGCCTGTTCGACCGGGACCGGCTGGCGGGCGAGGTGCGGCTGCGGCTGAGCGACGGCACGGAGGAGTTCACCGCGCTCGGGTCGGACGGTCCGGTGGTGCTGGAGGCCGGACGGCCGGTGCTCGCCGACGACGAGCGGGTGCTGTCGCTGTTCGCGCACCGGGACGGGGTGCACCAGGCGGTGACCGACGGCACCCGCCGGGTGCTGCTGCTGGCCTGCTCGGTGCCCGGCGTCGACGAGGACACCTGCCGGACGGCCCTCCTGCGGGCCGCCGCGCTGCTGGGCGGGGGCCGCGGCTGAGGTCACGGCCGGGCCCCGGCCCCCGCACCGCGGTCAGGCCCCGGCCCGCACCGCGGTCAAGTGGTACGCCACCGCCCCGGCCCGGTGGACTGCTCCGTGGGTACGCGCGATTGGTTGGCTGGCGTTACTTCGCCGGCCGACCCACGTACCGAAGGGGACCCACCCACGATGACCATGACTGCCGTCGCGCCCGCGCCGCCCCGCGCGGACGCCGCACCCCTGCGGGTGGGCGTGGCACGGACCCCGCTCGCCCCGCACGCCCCGCTGGCGCTGTGCGCCGCGCTGCGCCGACTGCTCGGCGAGGACGAGGTGTTCCTCTTCGAGAGCCTGGCCGGCCCCGAGGACGACTGCCGCTTCGCCGCGGTCGGCGCCGGCGTCCTGGCCCGCGTCACCGTCCGGGACGGGCAGGTCGGCGTGGACGGCCCGCCCGAGCTGGCGGACCGGCTGCTCGCCTGCGCGGACCGCGCGGACGGTGACGTGCCCCGGCTGCTGCGGGAGCTGCACACGGTGTTCGACGTGCGCACCGACGTGCCCCTCGACTCGTACGCGTTCGGGTTCCTCGGGGTGTTCGGCTACGAGGCCGCCCGGTACCTGGAGCAGCTGCCCCCGCAGGCCCTGGGCGAGGACCCGGAGATCGTCCTCACCCTCTTCCGGCACGTCGTCCGCTACGAGCTGGACACCGGCGAGAGCCACGAGCTGCACGCCCGCAGCGCCGGGTTCGGCGGACCGGGCGTCCTCGGCGCCGGACTGCCGGAGCTGGTGCGGACGCTGCCCGCCGAGGAGGCCCCCGTGCCGCCGGCCCCCCGCCCGACCGCGGTGCGCGACAGCGTCCGCCGGGAGGAGTACGCCGAGCGTGTCCACCGCTGCCTGGAGCACATCCGGGCGGGCGACGTGTACCAGATCCAGATGGGCCACCGCATCGACGTCACGTCGCCGCTGCCGCCCCTGGACGCCTACCGCAGGCTGCGGCAGGGCAACCCGTCGCCGTACATGTACCTGGTGCCGTGGGCGGGCCGCACCCTCGTCGGGGCCAGCCCCGAGCTCCTCTTCCGGATCGAGGACCGCGGCCTCGCCATGCGGCCCATCGCGGGCACCACCGCGCGCGCCGCCGACCCCGCCGAGGACGCCCGCCGGGTCGCCGCGCTGCGCGCCGACGCCAAGGAACGCGCCGAGCACATCATGCTGGTCGACCTGTGCCGCAACGACGTGGCCCGGGTGTCCGAGCCCGGCACGCTCGCGGTGGAGCGGATGATGGCCGTCGAGGGGTTCTCCAAGGTCCACCACCTGGTCTCCACGGTCCGCGGCGAGCTGGCCGGCGACGCCGACGTGTGGTCCGTGCTGCGCGCCACCTTCCCCGCCGGCACCATGACCGGAGCGCCCAAGGTGCGCGCCATGGAGCTGATCGCCGAGATCGAGGGCCGCCCGCGCGGCGCCTACGCGGGCGCGGTCGGCCTGATCGACGTCCGCGGGCGGGCCGCCACGCTCGCCCTGTGCATCCGCACCGCCGTGCACGACCCGCGCACCGGGACGTACGCGCTCCAGGCGTCGGCCGGTGTCGTCGCGGACTCCTCCGCGGACGGCGAGTGGCGCGAGACGATGGCCAAGATGGGCGCCGTCTACGCCGCCGTGACCGGTGAGGAGCTGGCGGCATGAGGGTCCTGCTGGTCGACGCCCGCGACAGCTTCGTGCACATCATCGACCACTACCTGCGGGAGCGCGGCGCCCTCACCGAGGTCGTCACCGCCCACGCGCACACCCCCGTCGAGCTGGCCGCGCGCCGTCCGGACGCGGTGGTCCTCGGCCCCGGCCCCGGGCACCCGGCCGACTCCGGCCACGTGGAGCTGGTGCGGCACTTCGCCGGCCGGGTCCCGCTGCTCGGCATCTGCCTCGGGCACCAGGCGATCGGCCTCGCCTACGGCGGGCGGATCGAGCGAGCGGCCCGCACCGTGCACGGCAAGACCAGCCGTCTCGCCCACGACGGCTCCGGGCTCTTCACCGGGCTCCCGGACGGCACCGAGGTCACCCGCTACCACTCGCTGGCCGTCGCGGACCCGCCGCCGGCCGAGCTGGTGGTGAGCGCCCGGGCCCGGGAGGACGGCTGCGTGATGGGACTGCGCCACCGCGCCCTGCCCGTCGAGGGCCTGCAGTTCCACCCGGAGAGCGTCACCACCAGCAACGGACACGCGTTCGTCGACAACTTCCTCGAAGGGATTCAGCCATGGCTTCCGACGGCCCCTGGGCGACGATAGCCGCCCTCAACGGTTCCGAACGGCCCGACGGACTGACCGCGCGAGTACTGCGCGTGCTGGCCGCGGCCGCCGCCGAGCACGGCGTCCACATGGACGTGATCCCGCTCGCGGAGTACGACGTCACGCCGTGCGGGCGCTGCGGCGACTGCAACGTCCGGCCCCTGCCCTGCGCCGTGGACGACGACGTCCCCGCCCTGGTCGACCGGCTGGTCCGCGCCGACGGAGTGCTCTACGCGGCGCCGGTCCACGGCTTCGGCCTGGCGGGCACGATGCAGAACTTCGTCGAGCGGGCCGGGGTCGGGCACCTGCGCTTCGAGCGCCCGCTCGCCAACAAGGTGGCCGGCGTGGTCGTCACCGGCCGCCGCTACAGCCACGACCGCGTGTACGGGCAGCTCGTCGACAACGTCCTGCTCAACCGGATGATCCTCGCGGGCAGCGGCTTCCCCGCCTTCGTGCACGACCAGTTCGCCCCGGACGAGGACCACGAGGGCATGGCGGCCGCGCGCGGTCTCATCGACCGCATGATCGACATGATGCGGGTCCTGCTGCTGCCGCACGGCGGCCGGGAGGACACCGCCCGGATCCTCTCCCTCCCCCGCAACGAACGCGCCGGGCTGCTCCCCCTCGCGGGGTGAACAGCCCGGCGGCGGGACACGGCCCCGGGGCCGAGCGCGTGCCCCGGGGCCGGCGTTCGGCCCCGGGGCACGCGTTCGGGCGGTGCGCGGGTGTCGGGCGGTGCGCGGGCCGGACGGTGCGCGGGTCGGACGGTGGGTCAGGCAGTGGGCGGGGTCAGGGGCCCGGCGGCGTGGCGGCCGCCGATCAGCACCGAACGCAGCGCCCCGCGGTCCTGGAGCACCCGCAGGTCCGCCGCCGGGTCGCCGTCCCACACCACGAGGTCGGCGAGGCGGCCCGCGGCGACGACACCGGCGTCGTCGCCCCGCCCGGCCAGCTCCGCGCCGTTGGCGCAGGCCCACTTGAGGACCGTCTCCGGCGCGATGCCGGCCCGCTCGGCGTACATCACCAGCTCGTCCGCGTAGGTGCCGTGCGGCGTCCAGGCGAAGCCGAAGTCGTCACCGGGCACGATCTTCAGCCCGAGGTCCTCGGCCAACGGCAGGAAGCGCAGGGTGTTCTCGATCTCCTTCTCGAAGTCGAGGGCCTCCAGGTAGTCCGGCGCCTTGCCGAACCGCTCGCCCAGGGCGAGCAGCCGGTCGGGCTGGAACAGGCTCGGCACCACGAAGACGCCGCGCTCGGCGATCCGCTCCAGCGCCTCGTCGTCGGCGTAGGTGGCGTGGTCGATGACGTCGACGCCCGCGGCCAGCGCGTTGCGGATGCCGTCCAGGCCCCGCGAGTGGGCCCGCACCCTCGCCCCGCGCGCGTGCGCGGTCTTCACGACCAGGGCCAGCTCCTCGCGGCTGAACAGCAGTTCGTCGGAGCGGGCGTTGGGGAAGGTGTCGTCGCCGGAGGAGAAGACCTTGATGATCTCCGCGCCCTGGTCGATCTCCTCCTCGGTGTACTTCACCAGGTCGCCGAGGACGTCGACCACCGGCATCAGCTCGCGCGGCATCCGCTCCTTGAGCTCGGGGCTGCGCCGCCCGGGCGGGCCCGACACCATCAGGTCGCGGCTGCACGGGGTGATGCGCGGGCCGGGGATGACGCCGGCCTCGATGGCGTTCTTCAGCGCCATGTCGATCCCGGCGACCGAACCGGCCCCGACGAACGCGGTGTACCCGCAGGTCAGCAGGTCCGCCGCGTGCCGCGCCGCGTGCAGGGCGACCTCCGGCACGCGGTACTTGAACAGGGTCTCGCGGCCCGTGGTGACGTTGACGTAGGCGATGTGGGTGTGCCCCAGCGTCATGCCGGGCACGACGGTCAGCCCGGCCAGGTCCCAGCGGACGAAGTCGCCGTCGGCGGGCGCCTCGGAGGCCGGCAGCACGGCCTCGATCCGTTCGCCGTCGAGGAGGACGGAGCGGTGCGGCAGCGAGGCGCGGCCCAGCCCCTCCTGGACGGTGACGTCGTGCAGCAGCAGTCGTCGGTCAGTGGTCACGGTATGCGGCTCCTGACAGGGTGAGGGGGGTGGCGGGGCGCTCGAGCACCGCGGGCCCGAAGACCGTCCACACCATGGGGACGCCGGGCCGGGACACCTGGAACACCAGGCCGTGCCGGCGGCGGCCGGGCTCGTTGGTCACGGCGGCGTCCGCGCGGCCCTCGGCCACCAGCTGGGCGGCGTGCAGGGTGGACTCGGCGGGCACCCAGACGATCTCGAAGCCGCCGCGCCCGCCCTCCAGGCCGTCCAGCAGCTCCACCAGGCTCCGCGTCTCGTGCAGGGTGGCCAGCCGCAGCGGGCCCTCGCGCAGCCGCGGACCGCGGGTGGCGACGCCGTACTCGGGGGTGGGGCTGGAGAAGGTGGCGTCCAGCCGCAGCGACGGCGACCAGAAGAACCGGGTGGCGCACTCCGCGGCCGCCGGCACCAGCGCGTAGCGGGGCCCGCCGCGGGTGCCGACGGCGGCGAGCAGTTCCTCGAAGGTGTCGTACGGCACGGGGTGCACGGCGGGGCCGCCGAGGTGGGCGAGGCGGTGCGCGAGCCGGTCCAGGGCGACCATGGACGTGGTGCCGTCCGGGCCGAGCGTGCCGATGGGCAGGCTGCCGGGCCGCAGCAGCGGCGAGTTCGGTATGCGGGCGGGCTCCCACAGGATGGGGAACGGCGTGGGGTCGGCGTCGGCCGGGTCGATGCCCGGCGGGCGCAGCAGCGGCTCGGTCATGCGCGGTGCCCCCTGGCTCCGGCGAGCCGGCGGGCGGCGGCCGTCTCGTGGTCCGACGCGAAGCGCCGGTCGTGGATGCGGGCGGCCTTCCAGCTGACGAAGGCGCCGGTGGTGGTGACGGGGTCGAGTTCGTCCAGGAACTCCACGGTGCAGCGCACCCCGAGCGCGGCGGCGATCCGCCCCGCGTGCGCGGCCTGCTGCCCCGGGGCGGGGCCGCCGGGCAGGTCGAGGCGGACGGTGACCAGGTCCTCGCCGGTGTCGTCCCGCTCGATGACGACCTGGTAGCCGTAGGCGTGGTCGACGCCGTCCAGGACGGCCTGCTCGATCTGCCAGGCCTGGAAGCTGTGTCCGCCGAGGACGATCCGGTCGCGGGTGCGGCCGACGACCCGGACGACGGGCCCGCGGACGCCGCAGCCGCAGTCGTTGGCGCGGAGTTCGACCAGGTCGCCGGTGCGGTAGCGGATCAGCGGCTTGATGCCGTCGATCAGCATGGTGACGACGAGTTCCCCGGTGCCGGTGTCGCCGAGCGGGGCGCCGGTGTCCGGGTCGACCAGCTCGGCGATGTAGTTGGGCCGGGCCAGGTGGAGCCGGCCGTGCGCGCACGCGGAGGCGATGACGAGGGTCTCCTGGGCGCCGTAGAGGGCGTTGTAGGTGCGGGCGCCCCAGGCCTGGTCGATCTGCCGGGCGAGGTCCGGGGTGCACATCTCGCCGGTGACGAGGAAGACCTTGACGTGGAAGTCCCGGCGCGGGTCGAGGCCCTCCTCGATCGCGGCCTTGGCCAGCGACAGGGCCACGTTCGGGGTGCAGAACACCACGTCCAGGCGGAGGTCGCGGAGCAGCTGCAGCGCCTTGGGGAAGCCGATGACGGGCGAGTACGGCCAGATCTTGGCGACGGCGGAGCCGACGTTGCGGGCCACGTCGCCGAGGGTGTCGCCCAGCGAGTGCACCTCGGTGGGGCCCATCACGCCGACCCGCGGGGCGCGGTCGCCGAAGACGTCGGTGAAGATGTTCCGCCAGCTCTCCGTCACGTGCGCGTTGGAGGCGATCACCTCGCGCGGGTCGCGCGGGCAGGGGGTGGCGGGGCCGGTGGTGCCGGTGGTCTCGTAGTAGAAGCACGCCTCGTCGAGGTCGCGGCTGAGGACGTCGTGCATGGCGGTGCGCAGGTCGTCCTTGGTGGTGAAGGGCAGCCGCCGCAGACTCTCGAGCGTGAGCCCGTCGGCCCGGACACCGGCGAGGTGGCGGGCGTAGAAGGGCGAGCCCTGCTGGGCGAGCGCGACGACCGTGCGCAGCTGTTCCTCGGCCCACCGCCGCCACTCCTCCTCACGGAGCTCGCCGGCGGTGTAGCGGTCGTGCAGGGTCAGGTAGCGCTCGATGAAGTCCCGGTGTCGCCCGGACGTGGGCAGCCACATGGTTCCCCCAGTGGTTCGGCGGATGCGGAAGTGCCGTGCACCAGGTGTGCGCCTGGTGCGCCCGTACGCGTCCGGGAGACGGCCCTCCCGATACTGCGGGCCGCCCCGCCGTGCCCTCAATCCGCCTTAGGTGACAGTTGGTCGGCTCTTGGAGGCAGCCCCGTGTGTCACCCGGCGCCTCACCCGGCGGTCCCCGCCGCCCCGCCCGTCCCGCCCGCCGTGGCCGCACCGGCCGCCTTGGCCGCCGTGACGAACTTCTCGATCAGCGCGGGGTCCTTGACCCCGCGGGCGCGCTCCACGCCGCTGGAGACGTCGACGCCCCAGGGCCGCAGGCCGGCCACCGCCTCGGTGACGTTGTCCGGGTCCAGTCCGCCGGCGAGCAGCCAGGAGCCGGAGGGCGCGCTGCCGAGCGCGGCCGGGTCCCAGCGTTCGCCTGAACCCGGGCTGGGCGAGTCGACGATCAGCAGGTCCTCGCCCCAGGCGCCGGTCTCCAGCGGGGCCCCGGTGGCCGGGGAGGTGGCGCGGACGAGCCGGAAGCCGTCGGCGCGCAGCGCGGCGAACGCCTCGGGCGGCTCCTCGCCGTGCAGCTGCACGGTGTCGACGCCGGCCTCGGCGGCGGCCCGGCGCACCTCCTCCAGCGGTTCCCCGCGGAAGACGGCGACGGTGGCGACGGAGCCGGGGACCAGGGCGGCCAGGGCGGCCAGGGCCCGGACGGCGGCGGGCTCGACCTGGCGGGGGCTCGGGGTGAGGACGAAGCCGACCGCGTCGGCCCCGGCGGCGACGGCGGCCTCCACGTCCTCCGGCCGGCTCAGGCCGCAGACCTTGACGTACACGTTGCCTCATCTCCTGGATCGGGAAGGGGTCCGATGGTCGCACAGGCCGCCCGGGGGCGGTCCCTCACGACCGGGTGGCGGTGCGGGAGCAGAGGAAGACCAGCGCTCCCGCGGTCAGGCCGACCGCGGTGACCGTCAGGGCCGTGCGCGGTCCGACGGCGGCGGCGAGCAGCCCGCCGAGCAGCCCGCCCAGCGGGATCACCGCCCAGGTGACGAACCGGAAGGTGGCGCTGACCCGGCCGATGAGCTCGATGGGCACGGTGGCCTGGCGCAGCGTGATCGAGTGGATGCTGAAGACGGCGATGCCGAAGCCGTTGAGGACGTAGCCGCCGGTCAGCAGCGCGTGTGCGAGGACGCTGCCGTCGCCGGGCGCGAGCGGCAGCAGCAGCGTCGCGGCCGAGGCCACCGTCATGCCGACGACCATGGCGCGGCCCACGCCGAGCCGGGTCCCGAGCGGTCCGGCGGACAGGGCTCCGCCGAGCGCGCCGACGCTGCCCGCCGCGATGACCAGGCCGAGTCCGGCCGGGCCGAGGTGCAGCACCTTGAGGCCGTAGAGCGGGAAGACGACCAGGACGACGTCCCAGAGCAGGTTGTACCAGGACGCGTGGAACATGATCACGCGCAGGAGCCGGCTGTTCATGGTCATGCGCAGGCCCGCCACGATGTCCTTGCGGACCGAGGAGCGCCCGCCCGGGGGCCGCTCGGGCCGGGCCTCGGGGGTGCGGATGCGCAGCAGCATGCCGGTGGCGAAGAGGTAGCCGATGCAGTCGACGATGATGGCCACGGGCGCGGTGAGCACCTGGATCAGCGTCCCGCCGAGTCCCTGCCCGGCGGTCTCCGCGACGGAGCGGCTGGCCTGCAGCTTGCTGTTGCCCTCGACCAGGCGTTCCTTGGACACCAGGGACGGCAGGTACGCCTGGTAGGCCACGTCGAAGACGGCGGTGAGCACGCCGGTGGCGAACGCGACGGCGCACAGCGCCCAGATGCCGAGCCCGCCCAGCCAGGCGAGCAGCGGCACCGCCGTGAGGATGACGGCCCGCCCGAGGTTGGCGGTGATCAGCAGCGGCCGGCGGCGGACCCGGTCGGCGAGGACGCCGGCGAACAGGGTCACGCACAGCACGGGGAGGTACTGGGCGCTGTTGAGCAGTCCCAGCTCGGCGGCGCCGGCGTCGAGCAGCACGATCGCGGTGATCGGCAGGGCCAGTTCGGTGACCCGGGAGCCGAGCAGCGCGGCCGTCTGGCCGGCCCACAGCCTGCGGAAGTCGCGGTGGTGCCACAGCCCGCGGGGGCGCTTCGGCTCCGGTGCGCCCGGTGGCGCGTCGAGCAGCTCAGAGGCGGACACGTGCCACCTCCTCCACGGCCGGGACGGGCGGGGCGGGCATGACCGGCGGGGCGGGCTGGGCGGGCGGGGCGGGCGGGGCGTCGGCGGCGAGCGGGTGCCAGTCGAGCCGGTAGGCGGCCAGCGTCCGCCGGATCGCCGCCCGGACCTCTTCGGAGCTGTCGCCCCGGTAGCGGAAGGTGCCGGCGGTGTGCACCGCGCCGCCGTTGCCGCTGAGCACCGCGCCGGGCGGCGGCAGCGTCTCGGCGTACATCCCGGGCACCCGGTCCACCAGCGAGGTCACCGAGCGGACGACGGCGGGCCGCACCGGCGGCTCGGGCATCATCAGGTAGCCGGCGACCGGGCCGTCCAGGTCCATCGCCTCGACGGCCGGGGGCTCGCCGAGCTGCACCAGCGCGGAGGCGGCGACCAGGTCGACGCCGTACACCTCGTCCCACACGTACCGGACCTGACCGCCGCCGGCGCGTGCCCCGATCTCCAGGAAGACGATGTCGTCGCCGGCGTCCTCGGGGGTGCGGAACACCTCGAGGTGGAAGACGTCGTCGGTGATGCCGAGGGCCTCGCACACCCGCTCGGCGAAGACGGTGACCCGCCGCTCGAAGTCCCGGTCGTCGTTGGCGACCGAGCTGAAGGCGGTGCCGGTGGCGAAGTCGAGGCAGCTGCCGCCGCAGCGCCAGGAGCGCGAGGTGAGCAGCACGCCCCCCGACACCAGGCCGTCGACCTGGTGGAGGACCCCGTCGACGAACTCCTCGCACTGGGCGTCGCTCAGGTCGGTGTCCTCCAGCAGGCGCTCGAGCTGTTCGGGGGTGCGCACCACGTGCACGCCCTGGCTGTCGGCGCCGGCGCAGGGCTTGAGGACGAAGGGGTGGCCGTGGCGGTCGGCGAACTCCCGCACGGCGGCGGCGGTCGGCGTCCGGGCGAAGGCGGGCACCGGCAGTCCGGCCGCGGCGACCAGGCCCTTCATCACGACCTTGTCCCGCACGGCGGCGACCTCGCCGGGGGTGCGTCCGGGGATCCGGAAGCGCCCGCGGATCTCGCCCGCCAGCTCGAGGTCGAACTCGGAGAGGGCGAGGACGTGGGTGAACGGGCCGTACCGGGCGATCAGCCGCTCGGTCTCCCGCAGGGCGGCCGCGGTGTCGCCGAGGTCGGACAGCACGCGGATGTCCTCGGCCAGGTCGGGATCGAGCGGGGCCCTGCCCTCCGCGGTGGTGAGGTAGGCGACGCGGTCGGCGGTGTGGTCGATGTGGCGGTGGTACTCGGCGTAGGAGTTGGTCCAGCGGTTGATGATCAGTACGTGACGGTTCATCGGGTCTCCGGGTGGGTCAGGGCTGTTCGGGTCCGGTGGGCGCCGGGGCGGAACACCGGGGCGCGGGGCGGGGCCGGGGCGGGGGCGGCGGCCGGACGGCAGCCGGGGCCGCGGCCTCGGCCGGGGCTGCGGTCGGAACCGCGGCCGGGGCGCAGGCCTGACGGCGGCCGGGACCGTTGGGCCGCGGCCGGGGCCTTGGCCGAGGCTTTGGCCGTGGCCGCGGCTTTGGCCGTGGCCGCGGCTTTGGCCGTGGCCGCGGCTTTGGCCGTGGCCGGAGCCGGGGCTTTGGCCTTGGCCGGAGCCGGGGCTTTGGCCTTGGCCGGAGCCGGGGCTTTGGCCTTGGCCGGAGCCGGGGCTTTGGCCTTGGCCGGAGCCGAGGCTTTGGCCTTGGCCGGAGCCGAGGCTTTGGCCTTGGCCGGAGCCGGGGCTTTGGCCGGGGCCGTGGCCTCGGCCGGGGCGAGGGCGGGGGCGGGGGCGGGGGCCGGGGTGGGCATCAGCTGAAGGACACGGCGCTCTCGGCGCGTTGCAGCAGCCCCGCCGTCTCCCGGTAGGACGCGCCCGCGGCCAGCACGTAGCCGAGGCGGCCCGCCGAGCTGCCGGGGTCGGCCAGCGCGCTGCCCGGCGGCTGCAGGACGCCGATCTCGCGCACCCGCGGGTCCGACCGGAGGGCGGGGTCGACCCGGAACTCCTGGTAGGTGTCGAGTCCGGGCCGCAGGAAGTAGCGGATGCCGGCCCGGGCGGCGGTGCGGGGTGCGGCCGGTTCCGGGTTGGGCAGGCCGAGGTGGCAGCGGAGCATGATCTCGTACAGGTCGTGTCCGCGGGCCAGCCGCAGCAGGTCGGGGATCCGGTCGCCGGGCAGCCGGGCCGCGACCTCCATCAGCAGCGGACCGCGCGGGTTCATCCGCACCTCGGCGTGGAAGGGGCCGATGCGCAGGGCGACGGCGTCCAGGACGCCGGCCACGTACGTCTCGATCTCCCGGGCCGCGGAGGGGGCCAGCTGGGCGGGGACGATGTGCCCCACCTCGACGAAGTGCGGTTCGGCGCCCAGGATCTTCTCGGTGATCCCGAGCACGTGCACCCGCCCGTCCTCCACATAGCCCTCGACGCTGTACTCCGGCCCCTCGGCGTACTCCTCGACCAGCACCAGCCGCGGCCCTCGGGCCCCGGCACGGGCGCCGGAGCGCAGCGCGCTGCGGAACGCGTCGCGGGCCTCCTGCTCCGATTCGACCTTGCGCACGTCGAGGCTGCCCGACTGGTCGACCGGCTTGACCACGCACACCGGGCCCAGCTCGGTGAAGGCGGCGGCCGCGGACCGCGCGGTGGAGACCGTCCGGTAGGCGGGCTGGTCGAGGCCGGCCGCGTCGACCGCCCGGCGCATCCGGTGCTTGTGGCGCAGCCGTTCCACGCCCGCCGGGTCGATGCCGGGCAGCCCGAGCTCGGCGGCGGCACGGGCCGCCAGCGGCACGAAGTGCTCGAAGCCGGGCAGGACGGCGTCCAGCGGGGTCCCGGCGTGCAGGGCGCGGATCCGCTCGAGCGCGGCGGCCCGGTCGGCGGTGTCGGCGGTGACCACCCGGTGGGCCCCGGCGGGGGCGGCGCCGGAGGCGCCGGAGGCCAGGACGACGACGGTGTGGCCGAGGTCCCGGGCCCTGGCCACCAGTTCGAGGCCGGAGGACTGGGGCTCGATGATCAGGACGGTGGTCATGCTGCTTCCCGCGAGGCTGGGGCGCCGGCGTCCCGGAAGGCGGTGGCGCGGGCGGTGTCGATGAGCTCCATGGACCGCAGGTGCAGGGCGAGGTCGCCGTGCGGTGCGGGGCCCTCGCCGCGGAAGTGGGCGTAGGCCTGTTCGACGAACCGGGTCAGCGGGGCGTCCTGGACGACCCGGTGGACGGTGCTGCCGATGATGCGGACCTGTCCGAAGTCGTCGTCGCCGGAGACCGGGTAGTCCGCCACGAGGGTGCCCTCGGTGCCGTGGACGTGCAGCCGTCGGCGGCGCACCGGGGAGGAGAGGTCGGTGTACAGGGTGGTAATGGCGCCGTCGTGGTGGCGCAGCTCGACCTCGGCCCCGCCCAGCCCGGCGAGCCGGCCTGCCGGCAGCGGCAGGTCCCAGCCCCGGGAGGCGGTGACCTCGGCGACGGGCCCGGCCAGGTGGAGGGCGAGCAGCATCTGGTGCGGCATCTCCACCTCGAAGGCGCTGGCGTGGCCACGGTCCTGCAGCGAGCGGCGGAACCGCGGCTTGCTCTGCTCCATGTGGTACGCGACCGGTTCCCCGATCCGTCCCGCGGCGACCAGCGCCTCGGCCGCCTCGGTGACCCTGCTGTTCGGCCAGACGCTCATCGGCAGCACCACGGCACGGGTGACCTCGGCCAGGTCCACGAGGTGGGCGGCCTCCTGCACGGTGGGGGCGACCGGCTTCTCCAGAATGAAGTGCCGCGCCCCGACCGACAGCAACTGCTCCAGGCAGTCCCGGTGGGCGTCCGGCGGCACCGTCACGTGGAAGACGGCGTCGGACACCCGGTGCCCCAGGGCACGCAGGGCCCTCACGGCGCCGCGGACGTCCGGCACCCACTGCCCGCCCGGCACCTCGGCCGGACGCGGGTCGACGGCGGTCACCGGCGGGTTCCCGCCGGCGATGTCCCGCAGCGCGCGATGGTGCAGATCGCGGCCCGCACGGCCGTACCCGATGATGACGGACGGTGCATTCCTTTTCCCGCTCATCGTCGCTGTGCCTCCCCTTCAATGTCGTCCTGGAACGACTTTCGCAGCGAACCGCGAAAAGCAGCCAGACCATTTCCTCCACCCACCGGCAGTCCACCTGGAAATCGACCGGACCGGGAAATGCCTCGAAGGAGACACGGGAATTCGCGGAAGTGACACGGGCCGGGACGTCCCGCCGCGGGGAATTCCCGTTACGGTGGTGCGGCGTATTCCAGGAGCATCGCGGGGAATTCGGAGAAAGCAATTCCTCTTCGCCTTCCCCTCTCATTCTCATAAGGAGACGATTGATGACCCTCGAAGGCCGGGTCGCCCTGGTCACCGGCGGCTCCCGCGGCATCGGACGGGCCATCGCGCTCCGTCTCGCCGCCGACGGCGCCGCGGTCGCCGTCAACTACCGCTCCCGCAAGGACGAGGCCGAGCGCACCGTCGAGGAGATCACCGCCCTGGGCGGGCGGGCCGTCGCCCTGCGGGCCGACGTGGCCGACGCCGACGAGGCGCGGCAGCTGGTCGACGAGACCATAGGCGGCCTCGGCGGGCTGCACGTCCTGGTGAACAACGCCGGCGTGGCACGCGACGGCTTCCTCTGGGACCAGTCCCCCGAGGACTGGTGGGAGGTGCTCAAGGTCAACGTCGGCGGCGTCTACCACTGCACCCGTGCCGCCGCCCCGCACTTCATGTCGCAGCGCGACGGCACGGTCGTCAACATCTCGTCGGTCATGGGCGAGGGCGGCTGGATCGGCCAGTCCAACTACTCGGCCTCCAAGGGGGCCGTCAACTCCTTCACCCGGGCCGCGGCCGTCGAACTGGCCCGCTTCGAGGTCCGCGTCAACGCGGTCCTCGCCGGCTTCACGGCCACCGAGCTGATCGGCGGCCTGCTCGAGAAGGACGGCGGCCGGAGCATCAAGCGCCAGCTCCCGCTGCGCGAGTTCGCGACGCCCGAGCAGGTCGCCGGGGCGGTGTCCTTCCTGGCCGGCCCGGACTCCTCGTACATCACCGGCGAACTGCTGCGCGTGGACGGCGGCTGGGCGGGCCAGCTCGGCCTGGGCCGCCCCAAGTAGCCGGCTCCCGACGGGCCCTGCCACCGCGGTCCTCCTCACCGGTGGCGGGGCCGCACACGGGAAGGGCCCCGTACCTCCGGGTACGGGGCCCTTCCTGTCGTCCGGCGCGGCCGGGTCAGCCGATGCGGGCCAGACCGCGGGCACTGCGGCGGCCGGCGCCGCGGGAGACCGCCAGCGGGTCCCAGTCCGCGTCGCGGGCGGGCAGCAGGTCAGGGTCGCCGAACCGGGCGCCCCGGTGCACCTCGGCCAGCAGGCCGCGGTCCAGGATCTGCGAGGCGCAGGCCATGCCGCCGACCGCCGATCCGGTGATGCCGGTGCCGTAGCGGGTGTTGGTGCCCACCACGTGCAGGCCCTCGATGGTGGTGCGGGTGTCGGGACGGCTTCCCGTGCCTCCCCACCGGGCCAGCCCGTACGGCGTGCCGCCGGTCGCCAGCGTGTAGCGCTCGTGGGTGATCGGGGTGGCGGTCTCCAGGTGCACGATGTGTCGGCGGAACGGGCCGAGGGCCTCCTCCGCCGCGGCGAGCATCGACTCGGTCAGCGCGGCCTTGCGTTCCTGGTAGCCCTGGTTGCGCCGGTACCGCTCGCCGGCCGCCGGTCCCTCGCGCACCCCCCAGTAGTCGTAGGAGGGCGGGCACAGTGTCATCACCTGGAAGTTGCTGTGACCCGGCGGGCAGACCGCGCGGGCCTCCGGGTCCTTCAGCGAGGCGAACGACACGAACAGGAACGGCACCGGGTCGATGCTCTCCTTCGCCAGCTGTTCGTAGTAGCCCTCGATGTCGGCGTCCCGGTACCACCACAGGTTGGCGTTGGGGCGTTCGGGCAGCTCGGTGTCGAGCGCGATGTAGAGCGTGGCCAGCGGGTACGCCATCTCCGCCTGCCGGGTCCGGGAGACCACCCGGCGGCCGAAGTGCTCCTCGCCCACCAGGTCGAGCACGGTCCGTGAGTAGTCCGCGTTCGACACCACCAGGGGGGCGCGGTGGACGTCGCCGTCCCGCATCGCGACGCCGGTGGCCCTGCCGTCCTCCACGAGGACGCGCTCCACCCTGCTCTTCGTGCGCAGCTGGCCGCCGTGCGCCTCCAGCGCCTCGACGAGTGCCGCGGCGAGGACCTGGCCGCCGCCCTCGGGGTAGTAGGCGCCCCGCAGGTAGTGGTCGGTGACGGCCGCGTGGGTGGCGACGGTGGCCTGGCGCGGCCCCATCCCGTAGTTGGGCGACTGCGCGGCCAGCACGGTCCGCGCCCGCGGCGACAGGCCGCAGTGGTCGAAGAGCTCGCCGAGGGTGCGCCGCCCCCACTGCGCGCTGACCGGTGTGCGGGCCATCAGGTCGGACACCGACAGCTCGCTCCCGGACAGCAGCAGCGACCGGGTCTCCCCGGCGACGGCGGCGCAGATCCCGGTGAACCGGGCCAGCGCCTCCGCCTCCCCGGGCAGGGCCGCGGTCAGCCGGCCGGTGTACGCCTCCCACCCCACCGGCACGTCGACCGTGAGGCCGGGCAGCGCGATCCGGTCGAAGCCGCCGCGGTCCATCTCCCGGTAGGTCACCCGGCCGTCGAGGCCCAGGCCCGAGAAGATCGCCGGCAACACCCCGTCCGGGCCGCAGTCGCCCAGGTAGTGGACGCCCACGTCGAACTCGTAGGCGCGCCGGCGGCGGAAGACGTGGCTGTTGCCGCCCGCCACGTCGTGCTGTTCCAGTACCAGGACGCGGCGGCCACTGACGGCCAGGTACGCCGCGCACACCAGGCCGCCCATGCCGCTGCCGACGACGACGGCGTCCCACTCTTCCTGCTTCACCATGCGGTCCGTCCTGTTCTCGTAGTACGTCGGGCGCACGCCGTCCGCGGCGGCGTCGTCAGGCCCGGCCGCGCACGACCAGCGCGCCGGCGTTGCCGTCGTGGCCGACCGAGGTGACCAGGCCGATCCGGGGCGTCCCGGACGGCCGGCTCCGCCAGTGGGCGAGGAGCGCGGCCAGCTGGAGGGCGCCGGCGGCGCTGTAGGTCTCGCCGAGCACGTCGGCCACCCGCACCCGCTCCGGCACCCGGCCGAGGGCGAGGTGGACGGCGCGTTCCTCGATCCGGTCCAGACCGATGTGGTGTCCGGCGCTCAGCGACACGGTCTCCACGTCCTCGGCGCGCACCCCGCTGCGCTCCAGGGCCCGGGTGACGGCGTCGGCCAGCACCTGCGACGGCGCCCGGCGCTCCGCGGCCCCGCCGGTGGTGCCGGTCCAGCCGTGGTAGCCGACCTCGCAGGCCAGCAGGTCGACCAGGGCGTGCTCCTCGGGGGCGCGTGAGACGACGAAGACGGCGCTGCCCTCGCCGACCGGGGCGCCCTCCCGCAGCGTGCCCGCGTGGTGCCAGGCCCAGGCCGCCGGGGCGCTGAGCTCCTCCGCCCCGCCGACCAGCAGCCGGTCGGCGCGCCCGGTGGCCATGGCCAGGCGGGCGTGCCGGAAGGCGTAGAGGCCGGCGCTGCGGCCGCCGGCCACCGTGGCGTTCAGGCCCTTGAAGCCGTAGCGGATGGCCATCTGCCCGGCGCTGCAGTTCATCACGCTGTTGGAGAACTTGCCGGGGTTGATGAGGTAGGGCTTCTCCAGGGTGAGCGTCTCGTACAGCAGGTCGGAGTAGCCGGCGATGCTGCCGGTGTTGGTGGCCAGCACCACACCGGTGCGCTCCGGGTCGAGGCCGGCCGGGGCCGGGCCCGCCGCCTCGAGCGCCTCCATGCAGGCGACCAGGCCGAGCCCGGCCAGCCGGTCGAGGTTCTTGGTGCCCTTGCGCCCCAGGTGGTCGGCGGCCCGGAACCCGGGCACGGGCCGGACGGGCCGGGGCGGGTACGCCGGGTCGCCCTCGACGGCGGGGTCCGGCGCGGTGTCCCCGTCCAGCAGCGCGGCCAGGGGTGCCAGCCCGTGACCGGCGCTGGAGACCACTCCGACGCCGACCACCGCCAGCGGCTGCACCGGCGCCGACTGCGCGGGCAGGGACTGCACGGGCGCGGCCGTGGTCACGAATACCTCCCGAGGATGGTGATGACGTTGTTGCCGCCGAAGGCGAACCCGTGGTTCTGCACGATGTCGACCCGGGCGTCGCGGCCGCGGCCCGGCACGCAGTCCACACCGGGACCCAGCTCGGGGTCGGTCTCGACGAGGTTCGCGGTGGGCGGCAGGAAGTCCTGCTCGAGGGCGGTGCAGCAGGCGATGGCGCCGAAGCCGCTGGCCGCGCCCATGGTGTGGCCGAGCATCGACTTGATGGAGCTGATGGGCGGCAGCCGGTCCCCGAAAACCTGGCGCACGGCCCGGATCTCGGTGGAGTCGTTGGTCGGCGTGCCGGTGCCGTGGGCGCAGATGTAGTCGATCTGCTCCGGGGTGACCCCGGCGTCGCGGTGGGCCGCCCGGATGCAGGCGGCGATGCTGGTCGCGTCCGGGTGCACCATGTGGGCGGCGTCGCAGTTGGCGGCGTACCCGAGCACCTCGGCGTAGATCCGGGCGCCGCGCGCCAGGGCGTGGTCGAGCGGCTCCAGCAGCAGCGCCGCTCCGCCCTCGCCGGTGACGATGCCCGAGCGGCCCGCGTCGAACGGCTGCGGCAGGTCCTTCGCCATCGCGCCCAGGGCGTAGAACCCGGCGTGGGTGAGGCGGTTCACCGAGTCGGCGCCGCCGGCCAGCATGAGGTCGGCCTCGCCGGAGCGGACCATGTCGAAGGCGTACCCCAGCGCGTAGTTGCTGGCCGAGCAGGCGGTGGGGATGGTCTGGGCGTCGCCGCTCAGCCCGAGTTCGGCGTTGACGGCGCCGGCGATCTGTCCTGCGGGCATCTGCCCGACCAGGCGCGGCTCCAGGCCCTTGAGCCCCTGGGTGACCCACTGGCCGCCCAGGCTCTGGGCCACCGCGGACTCGCCGCTGGTGGTGCCCATGATGGAACCGGACCGGCCGGCGCGGAGCTCCCGCGCGTCGATCCCGGAGTCCTCGACGGCCAGGCGGGAGGCCGCGGCGGCGAGGAGCGCGCTGCGTCCCCACCGGTCGGGGTCGAGGTTGCGCAGCACGGCGGCCGGCTCGAAGCCGGCCACCTCGGCGGCCTTGCGGCTGGGGAACGGAGTGGCGTCGAAGCTGCGAACCGGCCCGATGCCGACCCGGCCCGCCCGGACGGCATCGGCGAAGTCCTTCACGCCGATACCGACCGGGCTGACCGCTCCGAGCCCCGTGATGACGACTCGGCGCACGGGCGTCTCAGGCATTCTGCGCTGCGCATCCCGCGACGGCCGCCAGCAGCACCCGCAGCGTGGTCAGGGACTCGAGCTCCTCCTTGGGCAGGACGTAGCCGAGTTCCTTCTCTATTCGGGAGACGACGGTGATCAGGGTGAGGGAGTCGCTGTCGTAGTCCTCGATGAAGTGACCGTCCTCGGTCAGCTCACCCTCCTCCAGCTCCAGCTCCTCGTTGACGATGTCGACGACCCTCAGGCGCAGGTCGGAGTCGAGTTCCAGGCTCTGCACGGTCATGATGCGTCCTTTTCGGTGAGTGGTGTGGTTCCGGAGTGGCGTGGTTCCAGTGGTTGTGGTGCGGAGGGGGCCCGGGGCGTGGGGACCCCGGGCCGGGGGACCTTGATGTGGGGGGGCTTGGGTGTGGGGGTCTTGGTGCGGAGGGACCTCGGGGTGAGGGACCTCGAGGTGAGGGCGCCTCGAGGTGGGGGGGATCCGGAGGGTCAGGCGGCGGCCGGGGTCGGCGGCGTGAGGGCTATGGCGCCGAGCTGGGTGAGCATCAGCAAGTCCTGGCGGAAGCCCCAGTGCTCGACGACCTTGCCGTCCTCGATGCGGTAGATGTGGGTCTGCTCGACGTCCACCTGGCGCTGGGTGGGGGCGATGCCCAGGAAGTCGCCGGTGTGCTTGCCGGTGAAGCGCAGCCGCAGCACGGCGCGGTCGCCCTCGGAGAAGCTGTCCAGGTGCTCCCACGTGGCGCCCTCGAAGGCGCTGTGCACCCAGCGGGCGGTGCCGAGGTAGCCGAGCGGGCCGTTCGGCACGCCGGGCTGCGCCTCGTGGTCGACGAACTCGGGGGCGACGTACGTGAGGGCGGCCTCCTCGTTCAGGTCGTTGAAGATCAGGCCCATGTTCATGCTGAGGTCGAGTGCTTCGGTGCTCATGGCGTCTCTCCTGGAGAGTGGGTTGACAGGGTTGATCTCTCGGGCGGTGGTGCGGACGGGCCGCCGGATGGCGCGGTGACGGACCGTCGGGTGGTACGGGACCGGCCGGGCGCCGCGGCGCTCCCGTTGCGCGCCGCCCGGCCGTCCCGGGCTCAGTGGCCGGCGCCCAGGCCGCCGGTGACCGGGATGACTCCGGCGGTCACGTAGGAGGCGTCGTCGCCGGCCAGGAAACGCACGGCCGCGGCGACCTCCTCGGGGGTTCCGGTGCGGGCCAGCGCGGTCCGGGCCAGGGCGGCCTGGCGGCGGGCGTCGGTGACGTCCTGGACCATGTCGGTCTCGATCATTCCGGGCGCCACCACGTTGACGGTGATGTTGCGCCGGCCCACCTCGATGGCGAGCGACCGGGCGAAGCCGATCATCGCGGCCTTGGCCGAGGCGTAGTTGGTCTGGCCGGGGGCGCCCGACATGCTGTTGATGGACGACATGTAGATCAGCCGGCCCCAGCGCGCCTTGATCATCGCCGGGACGACCTCCCGGGTGACGGTGACGGCGGCCTGGAAGTTGGTCTCCATCACGTCCCGGAAGTCCTCCTCCGGCATGCCGATCAGCACCTGGTCGCGGGTGATGCCCGCGTTGGACACCAGGATCTCCACCGGCCCCTGCTGGATGGTCACCTCCTCGACGGCGGCCTTGACCTGGGCGGGGTCGGTCACGTCGCACCGGACTCCGAAGAGGCCGGACGGCGGCTCCCCGGTGCGGTACGTCACGGCGACCTTGTTGCCCTCGGCCGCCAGGGCCCGTGCGGTGGCGAGCCCGATGCCCCGGTTTCCGCCGGTGACGAGGACGGAGCGACTCATGTGCGCCTCCTTCTGCGGTTGCGATGGGGGCCTTGCGGCGATGTCACGGACGGACGCCTGCCTCGGCGCGGTCCAGGAGGGAGGCGAGCTGTGCGCCCGCGCTGTCGGCGTCGGTGAACAGCACCGCCCGCCAGCCGGCCGCCTCGGCGCCGGCGCAGTTGTGCTCGAGGTCGTCCACCAGCACGCAGCGTTCCGCGGGGACGCCCGCCCGCCGGGCGGCGAGCTCGAACATGCCGGGGGACGGCTTGCGGTGGCCCACCTCGAAGGAGAGCAGGACGTCGTCGAAGAGTTCGGCCGAGTCGATCATGCGCCGCCAGTGCTGGTCCCAGGCGGGCACCATGTTGGACAGCAGCCCGACGAACGCCCCGCCGTCCCGGGCCTTGCGCAGCTGCGCCGCCCAGGCGTGGTTGGTCTCCCGCCCGTCGAACCAGGCGTCCGCCATCGTGGTGAGGCGGAGCCGGACGCCGTGCTCGGCCTCCAGCACGTCACCGATCTCGCGGAGCCATTCCTCCTCGCCGACCAGCGGGGTGTCGATCGGCTCCATGATGTCGTCGGTCCCGTACCGGGCCGTGACCGTGGCCACGGCCCGCAGCAGGATCCGCTGGTCCACGCCGGTCGACGCGCAGAACGTCGCCATGGTGTGGCTCAGCGGAGGGGTGAGGACGCCGCCGAAGTCGGACCAGACGGCCCACCGGGTCGCTGTGTTCTCGCTCATGTCAGATCCTCACGATCCGTTGGGACGGGCGGCGTCGACGACGGTGACGGTGAGCTCCGCGATCTCCTGGTCGTCCTGCCGGAAGCGGACCCGCACGGCGTGCCGGCCGTCGTCCTCGCGGGTGCGGTGCGCCGTCGCCGTCAACGGCACGTCCAGTTCGGCGAAGCGGTGGAAGCTGCCCTCGTACCCGCCGGCGTAGCCGGGCGAGGCGGAACCGGTCGCGGCGCCCACGGCGAGCAGCGCCAGCTGGCGCGCCCCCTCGACCAGCGTCATGGCCGGCAGGTGGTCGTAGGCGTGGTCGAACAGCGCCGGGTTGTCCAGGCGGGGCGCGACCACCGCCGTGACGGTCTCCCCGTCGAACTCCGGTGCGGCGAGGACGACGTTCAGCGGGTTGGCGCGCCCCACCCGGGCCGGGTCGACCCGGGTGGGAGCGCCGGGCACCTCGGTGAGGTCCGAGCTCAGCGGTGCGGGCGTGCCCCGCTGGGAGTGGCGCAGGATCTCGTTCTCGTCGCCCTTCAGGAAAAGGACGTCCATGGTGTGGTCGCCGACGTGCACGTCCCCCATGTAGATCCGCTGCTCCAGCCGGCCCTTGCGGTACCGCCCGTTGTGCCGGGCGGTCTTCCCGTAGAAGTCGGTGTCGATGCGGGGCTCGCCCGCCTCGCCGCCGATCCGCAGCGCGTCCAGGTTCCGCAGCGAGAACCGGAAGCCGTGGACGATGGCCATGGTCCCGACCGGGACTCCGGCGTTGGTGTGGGATCCGGCGATCGCGGCCTGCCGGCCCGCCTCCAGCAGCAGCAGCGAGTCGTGCAGCCGGGGCTGCTCCTGGTGGTCGCTGTAGTAGAGGTGGGTCAGCGGCAGGTGGATCCCGGCGGTCACCGCCATCGGCCGCACGGTCCGCACGTCGGTCACGAAGACCTCGGAGATCGCGGACCGGTGCGCGAGGGACCGTTCGATGGTGCGCCCGTACTCGACCGCGGGGACCACGGACGCGGAGGCGTCCTCCAGTACCTGTGTGGACATCAGTTTCCCTCCGGACCAGTTGTCGAGGTGCTGTGCCGTGAGCCGGTCACACGGCCGGGACGGCCACCGGCTTCGGCTCGACGACGCCTTCGTCGCCCTCGCCGGCCTGGGTCGAGCGGTGCCGGATGAACAGTCCGCTCACCGCGCCGAGCATCACCACGGCCACGCCGATCCACAGCGCGCCCTCGAGGCCGTCGGTGAACGCCGCCTCCGGGCCGCCGTCGTTGCCGGCGAAGCGGTGGCTGAAGACGGTGGTGAGGGCGGCGACACCGAGCGCGCCGCCGAACTCGCGGCTGGTGTTGTTGGCGCCGGAGGCCTTGTTGTGCTCGTTCTCCCGCACCGAGGCGATCACCGTGGCGGGGTTGCCGGCGAAGACCAGGCCCATGCCGATGCCCGCCAGGGCGAGCGCCGGGACCATGGCGCCGTAGCCGACGTCGGGGGTCAGGATGAAGGCGATCCAGCCCAGGCCGATGCCCTGGAGGGCACAGCCCGCGGCCTGCAGGATCCCGCCGCCGATGCGGTCGACGAACTGGGTGGCGACGGGCACCACGATCATCGGGGCGATGGTCCACGGGAGGGTCCGCAGTCCGGCCTCGAAGGGCGAGTAGCCCATCGGGCCCTGCAGGAACTGCGTCAGGAAGAAGATCGACCCGAAGACGCCGAAGTACATCGTGATCGACACCACGTTGCTCAGCACGAACGCCGGCACGCGGTACATGTGCGTCGGGATCAGCGGGGCCTGGCTGGCGCGCTCGGAGACGACGAACGCCACCGCCAGCACCAGCGCCGCCCCGAGACCGACCAGGGTGCCGGTGCGGGTCCAGCCGTGGTCGGCGGCCGAGACGATGCCCCAGACGGCGGCGACGACCGAGCCGGTGACCAGCAGCATGCTGACGACGTTCAGTTCGCGCTCGTTGCCCCGGCTCTCCTTGACCGCCCACAGGGCGAGCGGCAGGGCGATCACGCCGACCGGCACGTTGATCCAGAAGATCCAGCTCCAGTCGATCTGCTCGGTCACCAGGCCGCCCGCGAGCGGCCCGAAGGCGATGCCGAGGCCGTTGACCCCGCCCCACACCCCGACGGCCATGTTGCGCTGGGCCCGGGAGACGGCGGCGACGGCCAGGGTGAGCGAGACCGGCAGGATCGCCGCGGCGCCCGCGCCCTGCAGGATCCGCGCGGCGACCAGCGTGCCGACGGAGTCGGCCAGGGCGCAGGCCACGGAGGACGCGGTGAACAGGACGACACCGCCGAGGAACACCCGGCGCCGGCCGAAGCGGTCACCGAGGGCGGCGCCGGCCAGCAGCAGGCCGGCGAAGGCCAGCACGTAGCCGTTCATCACCCACTGGAGCGCGGACTGCTTGACCTCGAACTGCTCGCTGATCGCCGGCAGCGCGTTGGTGACGACGAGGTTGTCCAGCGAGACCATGAACATCGGCAGGGACGTCGCGATCAACGCCCACACCGAGGTGGATCCCTTGGTGGTGGTCGCGGTGGTCATCGGTTGCTCTCCTTGCTGGAGGTGGCGCCGGGGAGGCGGCGGAGGACGATCAGGTCGGAGGTGCGTCCGGCCAGGACCTCACCGACCTGACCGCTGAGCACGTAGTCGCCGTACGGCGTGAGCGCCACGGTCGTGGGGCCGCCGACCGGCCACGGCTGGACCTGGCTGCGGAGAGTGGCGCTGCGCCAGCCGTCCCGGGAGGAGAGGACCGAGACGCCGTCCACCCCGCCCGGCACGCCGACCGCCTCGCCGATGGAGTTGGTGACGACGACCACGGAGCCGTCCGGACGCAGCTGGAGGCCGTCCGTGCCGACCATCGGCCGCGGCAGCCGGACCTCGGTCACCCGACGGCCGTAGGGGGCGTCGGGCTTGATGCGGTACATGGTCCCGGTGTCGTAGCGCAGGGCGAGCAGGTAGCCGTCGGGGTGCCAGACGATGCCGTTCAGGCCGACGATGTCGGCGGCGAAGCGGGGGTCGCTCACCACGGTGCTGACCCGCCCGCGGCGGTCGATCCGCTGCAGCGTGTCCGACACGGAGTCCGTGACGTAGATGTTGCCCTTGTCGTCGAAGGTCAGGTCGTTGGCGAAGGTCCGCTCCCGCCCTCCGGAGAGGTCGACGCGGCGCTGGAGCTCGCCCGTGTCGAGGGCGAAGATGGCCACCCCGGACGTGGGCGGCTGGTCGCCGACCTCCAGGCGCTGGCGGATCCAGAAGTCGCTGTAGGCGACGATGATGCGGTTGCGGGCGGTGTCCACCCGCACCCCGAGTGTCGACACCATGCCGATGCTGGGGGCGAGTTCGGTGACGGTGCCGTCCAGCTCGATGACCGACAGGTCGCCCGAGAGGGCGGAGGTGGCGATGAAGGCACGGCGGGTGGGGTCCCAGGCGAAGCCTTCCGGGTACACGTCGGCCGCGTGGGTCTCGATCACGTCCGGGCCCAGGTAATGGCCTGCGGCGGCGCGGGACGGCTGCGCCGGGGCGGCGGCGGCCGGCAGCGCGACGGGTACGACGGCCGCGAGTACGGCCGCTGAGGCGACGGCGGTTCGTATCGACAGGGTGCGGGACACTGCTTTCCTTTCGTCGGGGAATGTGGTCGGGAATGCGGGGGGTGATCCGGGGTGATACCGAATTCACATAAGCCCGACCGACGGGTTCCACGGTCGTTGCATCGGCGGAACTCGAACGGCAACTCAGCGGCAGTGATGCCCAGTTGAGGGGCACATCCGAATCTAGGCGGGCTGCCGGCGTTTCCCCAGGCCACCTAGGGCGTACCGGAATGCCTCCTTGGAGGCATCACCGGAGCGCCGCGGCCCCCCACGACGGCGGGAACCCCTGGTCAGCGGCGGCGGACGGACGGCGGCGGCCCGGGCGGGCGGAACGCCCCGGGGAACGGTCGGGCACCTGCCCGGGCCGCGGCCGCCCCCGCCCGCACGAGCGCGCTCAGGCCCGTGCCCGCGCCCACGGCAGGACCGGTCGCCGCACCCGTCGTCCGTCCGGCCCGCGTCGGCGTGGCGGCGACGGCGACGGCCGTGGCGAAACCGCGACGGCGACGGCCGGGGGCGGATCTCAGGCGAAGCGGCGAGCGGGTCCGGAACCCGCAGCGGGCTCGGTCACGGGGCCAGAGCCCCGCGGCGCGCGGCCGCGGTCTCTCGCGCCGTCCCGTGGCCCGTCGCGCCGCGCAGCCGCCGCCGGGCGGCGTCCCGGTCCGGGACCGCGGCGCAGTGCTCGGCCGCGTAGAGCCGCAGCAGGTCGTGAATGCGGAACCGGTCCCCGGCGGTCCGCCGCACGAGCGCCGCGGTCACCAGCGCGTCGAGCAGCGGCGACGCGACACCCACGGGCGCGTCGAGCAGCAGGGCCGCCGCCTCGACGCCGAAGTCGGGCCCGGGGTGCAACGCGAGCAGGGCGAACAGCCGGGCCGCGTCCGGCGCCAGCGCGGCGTGGGAGTGGTCGAAGGCGGTCCGGACGGCAACGCGCGGATCACCCGGTACGCACAGCTTGGCGAGCCGCCCCTCACCGGCGAGGTCGCGGGCGTGGTCGCGCAGCGACCGTACGGGCCGCGCGGCGATGTTGACGCCGGCGATGCGCAGCGCCAGCGGCAGGTGGCCGCAGAGCGCCGCCACGCGATCGGCCGCCTCCGGCTCGTCGGCCACCTCACGGGCGCCGACGGCGTCGGCCAGCACCGCGCGGGCCTCGGCCGGGGCGAGCACGTCCAGGAGCACCGTGCGGGCGGCATGGCTCGCCACCAGGCCCCGCAGGTCCGACCGGCCGGTGACCAGCACGGTGACCCCCGGCGTCCCGGGCAGCAGCGGCCTCACCTGCTCGGCGTGGGCCGCGTCGTCCAGGACGAGGAGCACCCGGCGGCCGGCCAGACGGCTGCGGAAGGCCGCCGCCCGGTCGTCCGGCGACTCGGGGACGTCCCCGGGCCGCTGCCCGGAGGCCCGCAGCAGCGCGCCCAGCACCTCTCCCGGATCACGCGGCCGCGCGCCGTCGCCCGACAGCCGCACGTACCACTGGCCGTCCGGGAAGGCCTCCCGCAGCCGATGCCCCAGCAGGGTGGCGAGCGCGGACTTCCCCACACCCGGCGGCCCCCACAGCACGACCGGCGTGACCGCCCCGGCGGTCAGCTCCCGCTCCAGGCGCCGCACCAGGTCGGCACGGCCGACGAACCCGGGCACGCCCATCGGCAGCTGGCACTGGACCGCCCAGTCGGAGGCCCCGGCCGCCGGCACCGGAACCGGCACGTGCGGGACCCCCGGGGCCGGGGCCACCGGCACCAGGGCCGGAGCCGGGGCGGAGGCGGGGGCGGAGACCGGGGCCGGGGCCGGGGCCGAGACCGAGGCGGAGACCGGAGCCGGGACGGAGGCCGGAGCCGAGGCCGGGACGGAGGCCGGGGGCGAGGCCGGGACGGAGGCCGGGGGCGAGGCGGAGACCGGGGCCGGGGCGGAGGCCAAGGCGGAGACCGGAACCGGGACGGAGGCCGGAGCCAAAGCCGGAGCCGGAGCCGAGGCGGAAACCGAGGCCGGGACGGAGGCCGGGGGCGAGGCCGGGACGGAGGCCGGGGGCGAGGCGGAGACCGGGGCCGGGGCGGAGGCCAAGGCGGAGACCGGAACCGGGACGGAGGCCGGAGCCAAAGCCGGAGCCGGAGCCGAGGCGGAAACCGGGGCCGGGACCGAGGCGGAGACCGGGGCCGAGGCCGGAGCCGGAGCCGAGGCCGGGACGGAGGCCGGGGCCGGGGCCGGGGTCGGGGTCGGGGTCGGGGTCGGTGTCGGTGTCGGTGTCGGTGTCGGTGTCGGTGTCGGTGACAAGGGTTCCCCCGCCAGCAGCGCCGCGTGCAGCGCCCGCAGCTCGTGCCCAGGATCGATGCCCAGGTCCTCGGCGAACGTGGCCCGGACCAGGCGGTAGTGGGCGAGCGCGCCGGCGGTCCGGCCGGCGCGGTGGAGCGCCAGCATGTACTGGCCGGCGACCCGCTCGTCCAGCGGCCGCTCGACGCACCGCCCGGACAGCAGGGGCAGCAGCGCGGCGTGGTCGCCGAGCCGCAGCCGCCGCTCCACGTAGTCCGACTCCGCGGCCTCCCGCTCGAGGACCAGTCCCTCCCGCGCCGCGTTGAACCACGGCGTGTCCACCCCCGCGAACGGCTCACCCCGCCACAGCGCGAACGCCTCCCGGTACAACGCCACCGCCGTCCCGTCGTCCACGGCCGACGCCCGGCGCAGCAGATCACGGAACAGGTGCACGTCCACGGCGAGTTCACGGACGGCGACCGTGTAACCGCCGCCCGCGCGCTCCGGGCCCGCGCCGCCGCCGAGCACCCGCCGCAGCCGCGACACGTAGCTGTACAGCGTCTCCCGCGCCCGCTGCGGTGCCCGGTCACCCCACACCCGGTCCGCCAGCGCGTCGATCGGGACCACCCGGCCCGCGTCCACCAGCAGCGCCGCCAGCACGGTCCGCTGCCGCGACGGCCCCAGGGACGCCGGCTCCGCGCCGCCGACGTCCGCCTCCATGCTGCCGAGCAGCCGGAACTCCCTCACGATCCCTCGCCCCCGTGGTCCGGCAGCCCGCCGGCGCTCGAAAAACCATGCCTGCCCACCCACGATTGCCGAGACCGCGGAGCGTGGGCCATGCTGTTGCGGCTGAGTGCAAAGGCTGAGCTCGACGGGGGAGAACGCGATGCTCCGCATTCATTTCAGTGACGCCGACCTGGGCCGCACCAGGCTCGCCGCGGCGCACGATCCGCTCTGGGAGACGGCCGCGAGCCTGCACCGGCTGCAGTCGCGGAAGGGCTCATGGGCGTACGCGGGCTGGACCCGCATGGCGCGGCAGCGGTTACGGGAGAACGGGCTGGAGCGCGTCGTACGGGACGTCCTGCTGCGCCTGTATCCGCGCGCCGAGTACTTTCCGGACTTCCTGACGCCGGCCGCCGCCCTGGAGGGCCTCGACGCGGGCGCCGAGGCGATCCTGGCCACCCCGCCCCGGCGCGTCCTGCGGGAGGTGGCCATCCTCGACCGGACCGTCGGGGCGCCGTCCTGGGTCCGGCGGCTGGGTGAGCCGGCGCCGCGCGCCGAACTCGTCGGGATGCTGCGCGCCTACCACGAGGCCGTCGTCGCCCCGTACCGGGAGGAGACGCAGACGAAGCTGGAGGCCGAGCGGGCGGCGCGCCTGCGCGGGCTCCTGCACGGGGGGACGGACGGTCTGCTGACGGGCCTGGGGCCCATGATGCGCTGGCGGCCGCCCGTGCTGGAGGTCACCTACCCCACCCAGGCGCCGGACCGGGACCTGTATCTGAACGGGCGGGGGCTCACCCTCGTCCCCTCGTACTTCAACTGGGCGGAGCCGGTCGCCTTCGCCGATCCGGACCTGCCGCCCGTGCTCTGGTACTCGATGCTCCACGAGCCGTCCCACGTCCCCGGGGACGACCCCGACAAGCCGCTGACCGCGCTGCTCGGCCGGGCCCGGGCGGTCGCCCTGCGCGCCGCCTCCACCGGCGCCACGACCGGCGAGATCGCCCGCGCCGCGGGGGTGTCGGCGTCGTCCGCCAGCAGGCACGCCACCGCCCTGCGGGACGCCGGGCTCATCACCAGCGTCCGGCAGGGCCCGATCGTCCTGCACACCCTCACGCCGGTGGGGGCGGCCATGCTGCGGGCCGCGACGCGACGAGCCGCGCCCGGCCGGAGACCGGCGTGAGCGAGGGTGCCGCCGGTGAGCGGTCACCGGCGGCACCCTCGTCAGGCATGTTCCCGCTCGAGGCGCCGCGCCTTCTCCCGGCGGCCGGGAGCCGTCACGTCCACCCCGGTGCCGGGCCCCTGGCCGGGATGCCGCTCCCAGCCGCCCACCTTGGCCGCGACCCGTGCGAAGAGGCCGCTGTCCGGCGCCACGTCGATCTGGAAGTGGGAGAGCGTGGCCGGGGACATGTCAGCGCCCCACCGGACGGCCCCTTCGCAGTCGGCCAGGATGTCCCGGACGATCACCTTCTCCCGGCGGCCCATGCTCTCCGCCCCGCCGGCCGGCCAGGCATGGGGGTGCAAGCAGATCGCCGTACCGGACAGGTGGTCCGACTCCTGGTCCGCCGCCGCCCGGCGGTCGGTCGTGTGGCCGGTCACCGTGTGGGTGCCTTCGGTCAGCGGCCGCACCTCGTAGTGCCAGCGCCGGGCCACGTGCAGCAGCACGGCCGCCGCGTCACGGTGCAGGGCCACGGTACGGCCGGCACCGGAGACGGTGAACTCGGTGATCGCCCCGGGGTCGATGGGCCATCCGTTCGCGGAGGCGGCGCCGCGCCGGCCGGGGCGGGGCGCGGCGTGGGCGGTGCCCCCGCCGCCCACGGTGGTCAGGGCGGCGGCGCCCGCCAGCCCGGTGGCCGTGGTCAGCACGTCTCTGCGGGTGATCACGACGCCTCCGGTTCCGCGTTCGCGAGCTCGATCAGTCTTCCGGTGATCCCGTCGACGAAGCCGTCGAGTTCGTCACCCAGGTTCCACGGCAGTTCCCAGGGCGCCAGATCGCGCAGCAGGACGAGCCGGCCGATGGTCATCACCATGCTGGAGTGGTTGTCGTCGCCGTTCTCGAGTGCTCCCCTGATCGCCGCTTCGACGCCGTCCTCGCCGCCGAACCGGTCCCCGGTGAAGGACCGGAACCTGCGGTGGACCTTGCGCAGATCGCTGCCGCCCAGGGTCTCGGACAGGTAGTAGGACTCGAGGGCGTCCGACAGCCGCACGTCGGAGGACACGTGCAGCAGCTTCGCGAGGTTGAACGCGTCGGCGTCGGCCCGCAGGTCCTGTTCCCCGAACGCGCTCGGCCTGCCGGGGTTGGCGAAGTACAGGTCGCAGAACTCGGACCCGCTCAGATGGTCGTGGTCGTTGCGCCACTCCGCGTAGAAGGCGATGAGGTCACCGAGCCATCCGGTGCCGTCGCCCAGGGTGGTGTTGACGGAGGTCGAGTAGTACTTCAGCATGCCCTGACACGAGGCGATCAGGTGCTGGAAGTCCACCGCGGTGTGCGCCACCGGATCGTTCGGCCAGCGGAAGTCGAGGTCGAGCGTGATGTTCTGGGAGCCGAGGTGGTCGATCCAGCTGACGGGGATCGGCTGCAGTACGTACGGCCACTGGCCGTCGTAGTACTTCAGATGCCGGAAGAACGACAGGACGTGGTCGCGCCGGGCGCTCTCCGGGACACCCGGATGGGTCTCCATGTAGCCGTCGTACGCCGCCTCGATCCTCCGGACGAACTGCACCTGGCGGATCATGTCCTGGTACCGCTCGTCCAGGTGGAGCCGGGAGACGCCCGGGTCGGCCCCGTCGCGCCACACGTTCTTGTCCAGCCCCATCGGCGCGATGGTCCCGTCCGTGAAACCGGTGGGCGGGACGGCCTTCGGGTTGAACTCGTAGATCTGGTTGAGCGACCAGTTGACCGGCAGCGGGAACCCCATGTTCCCCGAGTACTCGAAGGACATCCCCGCGACGAACGACCAGCGCGCGCCCGTGGCGTCGGAGACGCGCGAACAGACGTTCCGGGTGCCGTACACCCCGAACTGGTAGTGCGCGCCGCGCTCGCCCAGACCTCTGCGGACCCCCTTGAAGTACGAGATGATCTGCCCGATCTCGTGGTCCTGGGCGTCGTAGTCCACGGCGAAGTAGATGCAGGCGCCCGGCGGGATGCCGTGCTCCTTCGCCTTGGAATGGGCGATGAGTCCCTGGTCGTAGCCCTTCGGCTCGGTGAAGTTGCCCAGTTGGGTCCCGTTGTACTGGAAGAGCGGGATCAACTTCAGGCCGGAGTCGACGATGACCTGCGCCTCACCCTCCCGGAGCGCCTTCCCTATGTAGTGCTGGTCCCCCGGCGGCAGGTGCTCGTCGAGATAGCGGCCCACGGCGGAGTAGCCCTTGGAGCGCATGGCGGCGGCCTTCGCCGCCGTGATCGTCTCGGCGGTGTCGCTCCCGGTGCCGGGCCGGCTCTCGTCGCCCTTGGAGATGAGCAGCTCCGCCCAGGTCTGGAAGGTGCCCATGCCGTGGACCGCGTTCTGGGTGAAGCCCTGGAACGCCCGCAGCCACTCCTCGGTAGCGGCGGTCAGCTCCGCCCGCCCGTCCTCCCAGGGAAAGGTGACCGGACTCAGGCCGTCGTACGTCGGCGAGTTGAACCAGCAGGCAGCCTTGAAGAGGTAGGCGAGCCGGCCCGTGTCCCCCTTCTCCACGGTGTGCTGCTTCAGCGCGGTGGTGGTGCCCGGCCCGAAGTAGCCGGTGATCGTGGAGGTGGGCAGCCCGATCTCGTACTGGATGGCCATCAGCAGACCCTTCTGGGTCTCCCGGGCGTAGTAGCCGTCGCACGGGACGAGCCCCATCGCGGGTACGACGTATCCGGCCACATACGTGCTGTTCAGGTACTGCTGGATCTCCCGGGTCGTGCCGCTGCCCCGGGACAGCAGCCGGAACTGGTCCATGCGCAGCAGCGCACGGGTGACGCGGGCCCACAGCCACCAGTTGTGGTGGCCGGCGACGCCCATGTCCTCGTACAGGTCGTCCAGCGAACTCTGGGAGGTGGTGTCCCACATGTCGGCGCGGGGCGCGGCGGTGTAGCCCTTGCACCACAGGGCGTAGTTGTAGATGCGGATGATGTTCTTGTTGGTCTCGGCGGTGGGCAGCAGCCGGTGGGCGTAGACGGCGTTGAGGGTGTTCTCCCCGAAGTTCTGCACGACGGGTGAGAGCCCGAGCTCGTGCTGGAGGGCCTGGGTGAGGCTGAGGACCGTGGCCCATCCGGTGGAGCCGTCCGTGTCACAGGCGACGTAGCCGTCGACCTCCCCGTACGTGTCGTTCACCCAGTGCTGGGCCTCCAGCACCATGGGGTCGCTCATGGCGGACTCCTATCGGATGGTCAGCAGGCCGAAGAAGATCTTGTAGCCCTCGTCGAAGACCTGGACCGCGTCACCGCGGATGACCTTGTGGAGGTGGTAGGCGCCGCCGTCGCGGTACTTCGAGTTGTCCCCGCGGTACAGCGTCACGCTCCCCGCCTCGGGGCTGTCGTAGGTCACCGTGGTGCCGCTGGTGTTCCAGCGCAGCAGGTCGTCGGCCTTGCTCCAGGTGGCGTCGCCGACCATGCCGTCCGCGGCGAGCTTGTTCTTCGTCTGCCACGCCTTGGTGGCGCCCCTGGTCGCCGGGCCGAAGTAGCCGTCGATGGCGTCGATACTCAGCAGGTGCTCCGAGGCCAGGATGCTCTGCCAGAGCTTCACGATGTCGGTGCCCGAGGACTCGCCGCAGCCGTAGCACAGCGAATTGCCCAGCTCACCGGCCTGCTCGCCGAAGTCGTCGGTGAGGACGCCGTCGCCGTCCACGTAGTTGGTGCCGTACGCGTCCGAGTTGCTGGGGTAGGCGGCGTGGGCCGGCGTGATCGTCAGCAGCGCCGACAGTCCCGCGGCGCCGATGACGAGGCCGAGCTTCCGGCTGATCCTGCTCATGGTCGTTTCCTCCTGGTCGGTGCGCGAGCGGTCAGAGCGTGGTCATCGAGTTGAACTCGATGCGCGAGCCGCCCACGGACTTCACACCGCTGTACCGGTAGACCTCGACGAGCATGTACGCGCCGTCGTCCTGCGAGAGGTTGGGGTCACCGCGGTGCAGCACCACCGCGCCCGACTCGTAGCTGCCGGCATAGCTCACGCGCGAACTGGACAGCCAGCGCAGCCGGTCGTCGGCCTTGCTCCAGGTGGCGTCGCCGACCATGCCGTCCGCGGCGAGCTTGTACCGCGTCTGCCACGCCTTGGTGGCGTCCCTGGTCGCCGGGCCGAAGTCGCCGTCGATCTGGCCGAGGGTGAGGAGGTCCTCGGCGGCGAGGATGCTCTGCCAGAGGACGACGATGTCGGTGCCGGAGGAGTTGCCGCAGCCGTAGCAGAGCGAGTTGCCGAGCTCACCGGCCTGCTCGCCGAAGTCGTCGGTGAGGGCGCCGGCGCCGTCCACGAACGAGGCGGAATAGGCGCCCGAGTTCTTGTGTACCGCTGCGTGCGCGGGGTTGACTGCGAGGGCGGTCGCCAGCCCCGTCAGCATGGCGGTCACGGTGGTCACAGCGAGGATCTTGCGCATCGTGGATCGCTCCTTGGAATCGTGTCGACGCCGTGGCGCACTTCCCCGGCCCGGCGTCGTCGCCATCGTGGGCGGGCGATCCTGCAGCACCCTTGCAGGCAGCTGGAAACCGCAGGTCAGCACGGGTTCCGCGGGCTCACGGCGGCGCCCCGGCGGACCGCACCACCATTCGCACCGGCTCCGGACCGCGGTCATCTGCGTGGCGCGCGTCGCATATACGGGGGCTCCGCCCCCATGTACCGCCTGGGCCACCCGCGTTGAATGGCGTCCGCCGAACCTCGGCAAGCGATCACCATCCGGTGCGTGACCCACGCACCCGAGCACCGTGGAGGCAATCCATGAGCATCCTGCAGCTCCAGAAGCTCGAGCCCGTCAACACGCCCAGCAACGCGGCCATCCTCAGCATCACCTCCAGCGGCAGCCGCTGCTGCACGAAGAACCCGTGGTGACGACGCTCCCCACGGGCGTCCTGCGGCTCCGGCGCCCGGCGCCGGTCACCGCACCCGCTGCCGTCGGGGTCACAGGCCTGACCTCCGGCGCCGCCGACTGCCGCGCCCGCGTGCCGCGGTAGGAGGCACCACCGCGTGATCCGGGTGGGAGCGCACGCCGGCTCCTGCCCGGATCACGTCGTCACCAGCCGCCGTCGGCGGCCCTCGGACGAACACGGAGGCTGGCATGCGCAACGAACGCTGGGTCGACCGATTCCTCTTCGCGTGGGACGACACGTTGTTCTTCGACCCGCTCGACGTGTACTACGAGCCGCGCGACGGCCATTTCCTCTCCGGGCTCGACGAGGAGGTGCGCGCGCGGTTCACGCGCAGCGGCATCTGGTGGAGCCACCGGCACAACCCCGAGCTCCCGGCCCAGGGATGGAAGATCCATGTGTCGGCCGGGCTGCCCTCCGTGCACGAGGTCGCGGCCACCGTCATCGGGTATCTCACGCGGCGCGGCGCCGATTTCAAGATCGCCCTGGATCTCAACGTGTACGAGATGCTCAACTCCAAGGGCATGTCCCGCGGCAGCAGCGGCAAGCTGGCCACCGTATACCCGCGCGACGAGGCCGAGTTCAGGGACTGCCTCACCGATCTGGCGCGGCTCCTGGAAGGCGCCGAGGGCGCGTACGTGCTGTCCGACCTGAGGTACCGGGACAGCAAGGCGCTGTACTTCCGGTACGGCCAGTTCCTCGACACCCACACCGTCGACGTCCTCGGCCGGCCCAGACCGCACATCGTCGGTCCGGACGGCCCGGTGCCCGACAACCGGGCACTCGGCTACGCCCAGCCCTGGTGGGCCCCCTGGCCGTTCACCGACTGGAAGCCCGCCGACGAGCCCACGGCCGACGACGGACTGCTCGGCGGGCGGTTCCGGGTCACCGGGGCGCTCCAGTTCTCCAACAGCGGCGGGGTGTACACGGCCGAGGACACGGCGGACGACGACCGCAAGGTGGTGCTCAAGGAGGCCCGTCCGCACACCAACGTCAACCCGCGGCAGCGGCACGACGCGGTGGACATCCTGGGACGGGAATGGCGGTTCCTGCACCGGCTGGCGGGCACCGGCTCCTTCCCTGAGCCGGTGGCCCGGTTCCAGCACTGGGAACACCACTATCTCGCCGAGGCATTCGTCGACGGCTCCGACATCCGCGGCGTGCTCCTCGAGCGCAACCCGCTGGCCCGCCCCGGCTTCGACGTCGAACGGTCACGGGAGTTCCTGAGGATCTACCTCGCCGTCTTCCGCAGCCTGGCCCGCGCCGTGCGCACCGCCCACGAGCGCCGGGTGATCCTCGGCGACCTGACCGCCGCCAACCTGCTCGTCGACCCCGACACCTACGACGTGACCGTCATCGACCTGGAGGCGTGCCGGCTGATCGGCGCCGAGGGTGACGACGGCGGTGCCGACGGGGGTGCCGGCAGGAGTGCCGGCGGGGATGAGGACGGGGGTGACGACGCCTCGCTGGAGCGGCCCGTCGAACTGTTCACGCCGGGCTTCAGCCTCTCCCGGAGCGGTTACGAGGCGCACGGCACGGAGGGTGACCTGTACGGCCTGGCCACCACCATGGCCTACTTCGTCTTCCCGGTAGCGGCGATGTCCCACCTCCGCGAGGACATCTTCGACACCTTCCGGATCTTCTTCGACGGCCTCGGCTGGCCGGAGCGTGTCCACCGCCTCGTCACCGATCTGGCGCACGCGAGGATCGGGCCGGGCGAGGTGCTGGAGGCCCTGGAGGACGAGGAGAGTCTGCTCGCCCAGGTCACCGACCCACCGGTGCCGCCGGTACGGGAGGAGCGGCTCGGCCTGGCCGCCGCCGAGGCCGGCGTGGCCGCGTTCGTCCGTGCCTCCGCCGACCCCGGGCGCGACACGCTCTTCCCCACCGACCCGTTCGCCCACGTCACCAACCCCCTCAGCCTCGGCTACGGCGCGAGCGGCGTCCTGTGGGCGCTCCATGCCTCCGGTGTTCCCCTGCGGGCCGCCTGGCTCGACTGGCTGAGGGAACGCCTCGACCGCGTCGACGTGGACGAGTACCCGGACGGCCTCATGTGCGGGCTGGCCGGGATCGCCTGGGCGGCCGACTCGCTCGGCCTGGCCGCACCCGCCCGCGACCTGCTGTCCCGGGCCAACCAACGGGGCCTCGAGCAGGGCGACCACACCTTCTACTACGGTCTCGCCGGGCTCGGCACGACCGACCTGCGTTTCCATCTGCGCGGCGGCGACCCGCGCGACCTGGCCGCCGCCGAGGCGTGCGCGCGTGCGCTGGGCGACTCCGCCGTACGCGACGGCCGGCACGTGTACTGGCTGAACGACTTCTCGAAGGACGGACCGCTGACCGGACTGGGATTCGGGCAGGCGGGGGTGGCGCTGTTCCTGCTGCGCATGTACCAGGTCACCGGGGAGAAGTCGTATCTGCGGCTCGGACAGGGCGCGCTCGCCTGGGAGATGGACCACGCGAAGCCCATCGACGAGGGCGGACCGCTGATGTTCGAACACGAGGGCACCATGGAGCCCTACGTCGAGGTGGGCTCCGCGGGCGTGGCGCAGGTGCTGCTGCGCTACGGCGATCTGGACGACGCACGCACGGTCCTGCGCGGACTGGACGTCCGGCACTCGGTCCTTCCGGGCTACGGCTTCGGCATGAGCGGCATCGCCGACGCGCTGCTGGACGCGGCCGAGTTCACCGGGGACGTTTCCTACCGGGACACGGCGCTGCGCCAACTCGATTTCGTCCGACGGGCGTTCCTGTTCGAGCCCGCCGAGCGCTTCGGCGTCACCGGCCAGGACGGGGTGCCTGCGCTCGGCCTTCCCGGCGAGGGCCTGCTGCGCTGCTCCACCGACTACATGACCGGGTCGGCCGGCCTGCTCAGGGTGCTGCACCGGGCGAACCACGGCGGGGCGGCCGACTTCCTGCTCGACGAGGCCGCGCGATGAACCAGCTGTGGCGTACCCTGCGTGGCCACCGGACCGGGTTCGTCGTGATCGCTCTCGCCGAGGCGGTCACGGGCGGAGCCGAGGCGCTGCTGCATCCGCTGCTGCTCAAGGCCCTGTTCGACCAGGCCATCCTCACCGCCGACTTCGGCAGGTTCCTGATCCTGGGCGCCGGCTACCTGGTGCTCGGGCTGACCCTCACCATCGGGGGCTACTGGATCTCCTGGTGGCGCAAGCGGCAGGAGAACGCGTTCGTGCTGGCGCTGGAGGCGGAACTCCTCGACAGGACACTCGGGCTGGACGGCCGGCAGGTGTCGAAGGCGGGGAACGCCTCCTACGTCGGCCGGATCCACAGCGACGTCGCCGAGGGCGTCCTGCCGGCCGTCGACGTCTGCGTCCGCATCGCGCGGCAGGCCGTGGCCTCGGCCGTGTTCCTCGGGGTGCTGCTGTGGCTCTCCTGGCAGGCGAGCCTGGTCCTGCTGGTGATCGTGCCGCCGCTGGTGCTGGTGAGCAACCGGCTGGGCCGGCGCATCGAGGACAACACGGAGGCCGAGCGCGAGGCCGAGGCGCGGTACCTGGGCCGGCTGACCCGGACACTGGAATCGTTCCACGCGCTGCGGGGCCTGCCCACGCTGCTGCCCGGCGCACTCAAGCGGAACCGGGAGACGCTCGGCGGGTTCCTCGGCATCAGGTTCGACAACTACCGGCTGGAGCAGAAGCAGCGCACGCTGAGCGATCTGGTGATGAATCTGTCGGACACCGCGTCGATGGTGATCGGAGCGTTCTTCGTGTTCACCGGCAGGATGTCGTTCGGAAGCTTCCTGGCCTTCGTGAACTCGCTGTGGCGGGCCGTCACGGGGATCTTCGACCTGGTCAACACGATCCCGCAGGTCCGCCGGAGTTCGGCCGTCCTGCGGCGCGTCGAGTCCCTGCGGTGCTCCGGCCGGGCCCCGTACCACGAGGAAGGCGCCCTGGTCGCGGTGCGGGGTGCCCGGGTCCGGTACGGGGACGGGAGCGGGGACCGGGCCGCGAGCGCGGGCGGCTCCGAGGTGGTGCTCGACGACTTCGAGCTGCGTCCCGGCGAGCACGTGCTGGTGCGGGGCCCCAACGGCTGCGGCAAGACCACGCTCCTGCACGTCGTCTCCGGGACGCTCGCGCCCGACGCCGGTACGGTCGTCCTGCCGCCCCGGGTGGCGTGCCTGACCGCCCCCGTGCAGCTGCCGCCGCTGCCGGTGCGGGAGCTGGTCGCCGACGCCGGGCTGCGCACGGCTCTCGCGCTGGACGGTCTGGCCGACCAGCTTCCCTCGGAGCTGTCGTCCGGACAGCGGCAGCGTGTCGGCGTGGCCGCGCTGCTGTCCGAGGACGCCGACGTCTACCTCGCCGACGAGCCGTTCGCGAACCTCGACGAGCAGGGCAGGGACCTGGTCCTGCGGACCCTGTGGGCACGCACCGAGGGCCGTGCCCTGCTCGTGGTGCACCACGGGGACGAGGACCTGGACCACGGCTTCGACCGCGTGGTGGGCCTGACGGGTGCGGCGGTCCTCTCCTGAACCGGCGTACTACGGAACGGCGTTCAGGCGGCGCGCGGCCTGGGGCGGGGCGGCCGGGAGCGGGGCGGCCGGAAGCGGGGCGGCCGGAAGCGGGGCGGCCGGGAGCGGGGCGGCCGGGGACATGGCGAGGTGTCCGGCGCCGGCCTGCGACCGGCCGCCCAGGACCAGGTCGCGCGTGGCCGCCACGAAGGCCGAGCGGTTGGGGTGGCCGGTCTTCTGCAGGAGGCTCGCCACGTGCTTCTCGACGGTGCGCGGCGAGATGTGCATCAGGCCGGCGATGTCCTTGGTGCCGATCCGCTCGGCGAGCAACCGGGCCACCTCGAACTCGCGCACGGTGATGCCGTACCGGCGCAGGCCGCGCGGGACCCGCTCGACGCCCCGGCGCCGCTGTCCGACCGGCGCGCCCATGCCGCGCAGCAGGGCGCGGCACGCTCCGGCGACCGCCGGGACGTCCGCGTCGTGGAAGTACGCCTCCGCCTCGCGCAGCCAGTCGACGGGCGTGCCCCAGCCGTTCTCGTACGCCTCCCGCGCTACCAGACGCACGATCAGGTGCCGGGCCGTGGGATAGGGCCGGGCGGCGTCGAGTGCGGTGCGCGCGGCGGCCGTCGCTTCGGCCGGACGGCCCTCGCGGCCGAGCAGCACGGCGTCCGTCATGGCGGCGAACGAGCGGTTCCAGCGGGTGTCCGCCACGCTGACGGCCACCGCCTCCGTGTGGTGTCCCCGTCCGGCGCGGCCCGTCAGCACGCCGAGCAGCAGGCACAGACCGTACCGGCCGAAGTCGCCGGCCGCCGGGTTCTCCGCGTCGCACGCGAGGGCGCGGGCGAGGTCCTGCTCGGCGTCCTCCCGCCGTTCCTCCAGCAAGGCGCAGAACGCGCGGGCCAGGCCGTACTCCAGGGCCGGGGTGCCCGGCGCCCCGTCGGCGCCGGGGGTGAGGCGCTCGAGGGCCTCCAGCATCCGCGGGCGGCTGCCGAGATGGGCGTGACCGACCGCCTCCGCGAGCCGGAACCGGGCCACGGCCTGGCCGAGACCACGCCGGGCCGCGTCGGCCAGGCCCGCGCGGATGCGGTTCCCGGCCGCCGTGAACTCGCACCGCCGGATCTCCTCCAGGGCGAGCAGGAGGGAGGCTTCGTGGGCGAGGGGCACCACGCCGAGGCGCAGCGACTCCTGGTGGGCGCGCTCCAGGGGCTCGGTCCGGCCGTCGCGGCGCATGGCGAGCGCGGCCAGCGCGACGTCGGCGGCGACGCGGAGCGCGGGCAGCCGGTGCGCGCGGGCCATCGCGGCGGCGTCCTCGAGGTGGCGGGTCGCGGCCGGCTCGTCGCTGTCCGCGGTGAGCCGGCCGAGGGCCAGCAGGGCACGGCAGGCCAGGGCGGGCCGGTCGGTGCGCCGGGCGGCCTCGAGCGCGCGGTGGGCGGCCTCGACGGCCGTGCGCAGCCGTCGGGGCGTGAGCCGTAACGGTTCGACATGCGCCGTCGCCAGGTCCACGAGGGCGGCGTCGGGGTGGTCGGGACAGGTGTCGTGCAGGGGGCGGGCGAGGTCGAGGCTCCGCAGGGCCGGCGTGGAACGGCCGGTGAGGGCGGCGGCGATGGCGAGCCGGGCGTGCAGCCCGGCCCGGCGCCCGGCGGGGAGATCCCACTCACCGAGGTCGTCCACGGCGGCGGTCAGTCCGGGGAGCAGGTCGAGGCGGGCCGCGCGGGTCACGGCGTCCAGCAGGTGTTCCAGCACGGTGGCGTGCGTCTGCGGTGCGGTGTCCGGACCGAGGTGGTGTCGCGCCCGCTCCAGCAGGGTCACCGCCCGGTCCGCCGCGTCCGCGCCCGTGGCCCGCTCGGCCGCCAGGCAGTACAGGCGTACGGCTTCCTCGAGGTCACCCGCCTGCGCGTACAGGTGGGCGGCGCGGTCGCACCATCTCCCGGGCAGCCCGGGGTGCAGTTCCTCGACCGCGAGCGCGGCCCTGCGCGCGTACCCGGCGCGCGCGCCCGGCCCGAGGTCGGCGAGCAGCGCCCGGCCCACCAGCCGGTGCCGGAAGACGCACGCGGTCCCGTCCTGCACGATCAGGTACGACGCGGCCGCCGCCCGCAGGATCCTGGCGGTCTCCCGGTCGTCACACCCGACGGCGCGCTGCGCCACGGCCGTCACGAGGGGCTCCCCGAGCAGTGCCGCGGTACTGAGGAAGGCCACTCCGGCCGGCCCGAGGGCGGTGGCCCGGCATCGCACGTTCTGGATCACGGCGGGGGGCACGGGGGCGGGCGCGCCCGGCGCCGTGGCCGCCACCGGGAGTTCCGGTTCGCGTCGTGCCGCCAGGCACTCCGTGACGACGAACGGGATGCCGGCGCTGTCGGCCAGAACCTGGTCGACGAGTCCGGCGGCGGCACCCGCCGGTCCGGCGGCCGGGCCGGCGGCAAGGAGCGCCCGGATGCCGGCACGGTCGAGGGGGCGCAGGTGGAGGGTGACCGCCGAGCCGTGCTGGCGGGCGCGCGCGGCCAGCTCCGTCGCCGGGCAGGGGATGTGGGCGGTGGTGAGCAGGAGCGTGGCGGGCTGCCGGCCGATGTTGTCCAGCAGGTACTCGACGACCGCCGTCGTTCCCGGGTCGGTGTCGTGCAGGTCGTCGAGGACGAGCAGGCAGCCGCGGTCCCGGCCGGCCTCGGCGACGAGTCGCAGGACCGCGTCGGCGACGGCGAGGTGCGGCAGGCCGCCTGCCCCTGCGTCCGCCGTGCCGGACAGGAGCCGGGTGAGCAGCGGTTCGTGACGGTCGGGGTCCGGTACGAGTCCCTGGCGGGCCAGTGCGAGGACCGCCTCGACGAGCGGGCGGTACGGCACCCGCGCGGCCACCGTGCCGGCCCGGCCCTGCGCGCAGGCCATGCCGTCCGCCCGCGCCGCGGCGACGGCCTCGGCGGCGAGCCGGGTCCGGCCGGCACCGGGCTCGCCGGTGACGAACACGGCCGCGCCACGCCCGGCGCGCGCGGCGGCCAGCGCGGCCCCGATCTGCTCCAGTTCGGCGTCCCGGCCGACGAGGGGGTTCGTGGTGTCGACGTACCGCTGTGTCATTCGTCTCTCCTGATGCGTCCGAACAGGAAATGCGGCCTGGATGGATCGGTGAGAGCTCTCGTGCACGTCGGCGGGCCCGCCGGGCATGAAGGATACGAAAGGGGGCGGTGGGCCCCACAGCCGTCCGTTTGGGGGGCTTGCGGCGAGATCCACGACGGCCCGCCGCGTCCGCACGCGACCTCCGCACGCGGCGTCCGCGCACCGCGCCGGCACGCCGGACCGTGCCGTTGATCAGCTGCCGCCCAGACCGTCCTCGTGCACCCGGCGGGCCAGGTCGATCTTCGTGTAGGCCGCCCTGCCGGCCTCCCGGTACTTGGTCTTGACCCGGTCCAGGTAGTCCTTGGCGGTGTGGACGGTGATACCCGCGCGGCGTGCGGCCGACTTGAGCGTCATCCCGGACGCGTAGTCGAGCAGGATCTGCCGTTCCCTGGGCGAGAGCCGTGGGCGGGCCGGATCGGTGTCGTGGGCACAGGCGAAGGCGAGTTCCGGGGAGTGGGCGCCGCGGCCCGCGGCGATGTCCGCGACGGCGGCGGCCAGCGTCGGCAGGTCGTTGTCCTTGGTCAGGTACCCGTCGGCGCCGGCCCTGAGCGACTCGACGATCCGGGAGCGGTCGGGGACCGTGCTGATCACCAGGACCCGGCTGCCGGTCTCCCGCAGCCGGTGGATGTTGCCGGTGGGCGTCGAGCCGTCGCGCAGCACGAGGTCGAGGAGGACCACCTCGGCCGGGGCGCCGTCCGGCGGGCACAGGCCGAGGAACTCCCCCACCGTGGCCGCGCTCGCCGTCAGCCGCAGGCCCGGCTCGTCGCGCAGCCAGGCCCGCATGCCGTCGACGAGCATCCGGTCGTCGTCGATCACCCCGATCGTGGTCACGCCGGCCATCGCAGCTCCACCCGCACGCCGTCACCGGGAGCGGACTCCACCGTGGCCCGGCCGCCGGCCTCCGTCATCCGGGCGTGCACCGACCCTCTCAGCCCGAGCCCGGGTACGTGGGTCCCCGGGTCGAACCCGGCCCCCTGGTCGACCACGGTGACGACGATGTCCTCCCCGCCGCTGCCGGTCGCGGTGAGGTGGGCCCGCCCGGTACCGGCGTGCCGTCGTACGTTGTTGAGGGCCTCCCGGGTGGCGTCCGCGAGGGCGGCGGCGACGGCGGGCGGCACCTCGGGCAGCGCGTGGTACTGGGCGACGACCCTGAGGCCCAGGCTCTCCACGGAGCCGACGGCCTCCTCGAGGGCGGCGCCGACCGAGTCGTGGGGCACCTCGTCGGCGGTGCGCTGGATCAGCCTGCGCAGATAGGCCGCCTCGCGGGCGCACCGCTCGCGCACCCGGGGGGTGTTGGCGTCGATCCCGCCGGCCGCGAGCGCGGTCAGGGTGGCGAGCACGGTGTCGTGCAGCGCCCGGTGGTGCGCCAGCCGCTCGGCATAGCGCGCGCGGTGCCTCTCCGCCTCCAGGGCACGGGCGTTGGCCTCGTCCAGGAGCCGCCCCTGGCGGCGCAGGTACCACCAGAAGACCCAGGCGATTCCGGCGGACGACACGAGCGAGCTGACGTGGCCGACGAGGACCCCGGGCTGCGCGCCGACCAGGTGGTAGGCGAAGAGGTGTGTCGCCGCGAGGAGGACGAAGGCCGCCAGGACGTGGAGCCTTTCCAGGGTGACCGCCGCCGCGGCCATGCCCGAGGTGCCGAGCAGCATGGCCCAGCCGAGCGAGTCGGGGCGCTGCACACCGCCCCACGCCCACAGGACGAACGGCAGCGCGCCCCCGGCGACCAGGATGTCGGCCGTGACGAACCACCGGTCGAACCAGCCGCGCCGCAGGGCCGTGCCGAACACCAGGGCACTCAGGCCCAGGGCCGTGGCGACGCCCGCGTACTGCACGGGGCCGTGCTGGCGCTGGGCGACGGCCAGGACACCGACGAGCAGATGGCTCGCCCGGTAGAGCAGGGTGGCCAGGATCATGAAGGACCGGGCCCGTTCCAGCCCCGAGCCCACGTCGGCCGTCCCACGCCATGCCGTCAGCCGCCGTAAGGGCATCGCGATCTCCGCCAAGGCCACGCCTCCTCACACCTGGTGGGACACCGCGGATCCACGGGTCCGGCACGGAGGGGGCGGTCGGATTCCCGGTGTCCGCCGGTGCGTTGTTGTCATGCATTGTGCATCAGGGGGTGGTCCGGTGCGGCAGCCGTCGACCGGCCCGGGACCGGCTCTCCAGGCCCACACGGGTGGCCGGCGCCGGCCGGGGCCAGGTCCTCGGCCGGCGACGCCCCGGATCTCGCCCGGGACCGGCGGGACGGGGGTCACCCGAACCCCGCATATATCGGATAATATGCCCCATTTGCGTGTTCTAATCATCGTCACGCCGCCCTTGCCGCAGGCGGCTACCCACGGCCATCGGAGAGACGGACGATGTATCACGCCAGATGCCCCGCGATAGTCATCAGACCACTGAGAGCCGCGCTGACCTGCCTGGTGGTGTGGGGGGTGAGCGCGGCCGCGCTGCCCGCCCCCGGCCCTCCGGCCCCCGCTTCGGCGCCGGCACCGGCTCCCGCCACGGCGGCACGCGGTGAGCCGGGTGGTGACGCCAAGGGCGGAACCACCGCCACGGCGCGGTACCAGGGCCGCCCGCCCGCGCAGCACCTCCGCACCGGCGCACCCGCCCGCGGCGAGGCCGCCCGAGGTGAGGCCGGGCGGGCCACCGACCGGGCCAGGCCCGCCGAGGCGCAGGAGGCCCGCAGGAAGCGCGTCGCTGAAATCTCCGCCGACCGCGCCGCCCGTGCCGTGCCCGGCGACAACGCGCCGATCGCCTGGGTGGGGTCCCCTCAGCCGCCCGTTCTGCTCACCCTTCAGCAGGCGCTGAACCAGGCCGCCGACGGGGACACCGTCAACATCCTCCCCGGCGCCTACGAGTTCACCAGCATCCTCACGGTGCCCCGCGCGGTCACCCTCGCCTCCGCCTCGGAGTCGACGCTCACCGCGCGGTTCTCGGTCACCGGCGGCGGGCTGACCACCACGGGCATCGCCCTCCGGCCGACCGCGGCCAACACGGCCGTGGTGACGGTCCCGGCGACCTCCGCGAACACCGTGCTCCGCGGGATCACCATCACCAACCCGGCGAACCTGGCCTCCATCACCGGCATCTCCTTCGCCGGCGCCCCGACCACGGGCAGGACCGTGGAGGACTACGTCTTCGACAACGGGGACAACGCCGCCAACGGCACCTCGTACGGCATCAACGCCCTCAACTCCACCTCCGTCGTCGTCCGCTCCGCCAGGATCACGGGCGTCACCCGCGGCTTCTCCATGGCGGCCGCCGTCACCGGCGTCGGCCCCCGGATCTCCGACACGGACATCGGGGCGACCCTGCAGGGCATCGTCACCGGCAGCACGACCGGCGCGCAGTTCACCGACGTGCGCGTCACGGGAACGCTGCTGGCCGGGTCGACCGGGATCATCCTGGGCGGCTCCAGCGGCGTCGTCATGACCGACGTCACCGTCACCTCCTACGTCAACGGCATCACCACCACCGCCACCACCACGGGCGCCGGTCCCCAGCTGACCCGGGTGACCGTCTCCCAGGTGACGGCGATCGGCATCAGCCTGGGCGCCACGACCGGCGCCGTCCTCAAGGACGTGAAGGTCTCCGGGACGGGGACCGGCAACAGCACCGGCATCCAGCTGGCCCGCTCCACCGGCGTGACCATCGACAACCCAGTGCTCGAGGGCCTCCGCACCGGCATCGCCCAGACGTGGGTCCGGAACTCGGGCTCGCCGCTGACCGGTCCCGAGGTCACCGGCGGCACCATCACCGACTGCGTGACCGGCATCGCCGCCGCCAACAGCACGGGGTTCCGCGTCGTCGGCACGTCCCTGACCCTCGTCGGCACGCCCGAAGCTGCCGGAGGCAACGGAATCTCGGGGCACGAGGCCACGGACGTGCTGATCCGCGACGTGACCATCGCGGGCTACTCGAACCCCACCACCCCGGCCCGCGGATCGAACACGATCCGCTTCTACTACTCCGACCACATCACGGTCGAGGACGTCACCCTCACCGACGGCGCGACCGGCTTCTACTGGGACATGACGACGGACGTCACCGTCACCGACGCCACGGTCAGCGAGATGGACCTGTGGGGCACCTACGCCGAGTCGGTCGTCCGGCTGCGCGTCCAGGACAGCACCTTCACCGGCAACGCCGGCGTCGCCAACCTGACGATCAACGGCAACGCGAGCGCCGACGGGCTGGACGCCAAGCAGACCAGCCGCGACGTCACCTTCGTCGAGAACGTGCTCACCGACAACCCCGCGGGCGTCCTCTACCCCTTCGGCGCGACCACGCTCAACTACCTGCGCAACCGGGTGAGCGGCGGGCCCGCCAACTACGTCGTCCACGCGGCCCCCGCGCACGACGTGGTCGTCGCCGACAACGAGATCGCGTTCACTCCGCTGCAGGACAACTCGGCGGCGCTCCGGGCGGGCACCCCGTTCGAGAACCTCGACCCGGAGACGTACCCGAACACCCCGGAGGACCAGCAGTCCCGCTCGTCCTCGGACATCCGGATCCTCGGCAACGTCTTCACCGGGCCCGGCCCCATGATCCAGCTCGGTGAGCAGGACGGCACCTGGCGCGTCATGCGGGACTCGGTCCTGGTGCGCGGCAACACCTTCCCGCGGGACTCGGTCGCCATCCGCACCTTCACCAACGCGGAGACCGGGCAGGACGCCAACCAGGAGAACGACATGATCGGCGGGAACACCGCCGTCGACGCCCGCGACACTCCCCCCGCGTCGGACCCCGAGCCGGCGCAGCGCGCCATCGGCGAGCGCGGCGCCAACGACTGGGGCAGTCCCTGCGGCCCCCGCGTCACGGTCGGCGACACCTACAGCCCGTCCGACACGCTGATCTACGACGGCGGAGGCGCGTGGATCCACGAGACCCGTGAGCCGCAGGTCCTGTACCCGACGCGGTGCGCGGACATCGGCCTGAGCGTCACCAAGACGGCCGATCCCACGTCCTACACTCCGGGCCGGCCCATCACCTACACCGTCGTCGTGAACAACGCCGGTCCCCAGGACGCGCGCGGGGTCCACGTCGTCGACCCGCAGCCCGAGCAGATCACCGCGTTCACCTGGTCGTGCGCGGCACAGGGTGAGGCGAGCGCCTGCTCCGAGGAGAGCGGCACGGGCGGCATCGACACGACGGTCGCGGTGGCGGCCGGAGGCAAGGTGACCTTCACCATCACCGCCACGCCGGCGGACGACGCGTCGGGCGACATCACCAACAGGGCGACCGTCACCCCCGCGGTCGGCACCGACGACCCGGGCTGCTCCCCCAACTGCAGCACGCAGATGGTCACCCCACAGGCGGCGCAGCCCTTCCTGCGGATCGAGAAGACGGTTTCCGTGGAGCCCGGCAAGCCTGGCAAGCCTGGCAAGCCCGGTAAGCCCGGCAAACCGGGTAGGCCGGGTGACCCCGGTGCGTACGGCGAGCCCGGCGATCCGGCCGGGCCCGCCGAGCCCGGCAAGCTGCGGCACAGGGCGGCCGACCCGGCCGGTTCGGCGAAGCCCGGCAGCAAGCTCACCTACAGGATCACCGTGACGAACGAGAGCACCGAGGACTACACGGACGCGTCCGTCACCGACGACCTGACCGACGTCCTCGACGACGCCACCTTCAACCACGACGCCACAGCGAGCAGGGGCACCGTGACGTACGAAGCCCCGGACCTGGTCTGGCGGGGTGACGTGCCCGCAGGCAGGAAGGTGACCATCACCTACTCGGTGACGGTCGCACCGCAGGGCGGACCCGGTGACGGACGGATCACCAACGCCGTGACCGGACCCGCGGACTCCAACTGCGCCGTCGGCTCGACCGGCCCGGAATGCGGCACCACCGTGCGGGTGGAACAGGGCCACCGCCCGCGGCCCCCCGCACCCTCCAGGGCCCCGGCCACCGGCCTACGGCACGCATAACGCCAGACCCGACACCCCGGGAGCGTTCCCCGCGGAATCCACGCGGGGAACGCTCTCCCCGTTCCGCCTCGCCAACCGCGCAGGACGCGCCCCGCGCCGATTGACCGGTTCCTGTATGGCCACTGCACCCATCGGGGTGCTTAATGGTGCTCCTGCGGTGCAAGCACGGTGGTGACGACTACGCGGGGGAGCACGTGGACGACACGGGAAACGCCGACGCACCATCCCCCGACGTCCCGCCTCGACCGGCCCAGCCTCCGCCGGCCCAGCCTCCGCCGGCCCCCGTGACGGCGTCCCGTGGAGACCGTTCCCTGGTGCTCAGGGTCAACCGCCGGATGCTGTGGGTGGGGTCGGCGGCCATCCCGCTGCACAACATCACCTGGGTCGACGCCTTCAAATGGAGACCCGACTGGCGCGTCGTCGTCGCCCGTTTCCTCGCCGCGCTGTTCTGCGTCGCCCTTCTCTACATCGGCATCAACGCCACGAACGGGGGCGACGCCCGCGTCGGGGACAGCAGCCCCCCGCTCCTCTTCATCGTCCTGGTCCTGGTGGTCACCCTGTGGGGCGTGTTCCGGTCGAAGCCGATGCTGGTCATCGAGATGGCCAGTGGCTCCCGGGTCACCGTGACGCTGCCGAGCATGGATGAGCTGCGCCAGATCGCCGGGTGGATCGCGTACGCCATCGAGAACCCGACCGTGGAGTTCACGACGGTCGTGCGGCAGCACAACACCAACAACTACGGTCCCGTCGTCAACATGAACAACGGCCGGGGGAACACGGGGTTCAAGCTGTGAGCGATGCGTCGAACTACTACGGGCCCGTCGTGAACATGGACGGCGGCCAGGGGCACATCGGCTTCAACTACGGCACCGTCGGCGGTACCGAGGACCGCGAGCTCCAGGCCGCGGTCCGGGAACTCGTGCGCGTCCTGGAGGAGTTACGCCCCCACCTCTCGCCCGACCAGGAGCGGACCGTCGAGGAGGCCCTGCCCGAGCTCGTCCCCGACCGCGCCGTCATGCGCGGGCGGGCGATGACCCTGGCGTCCCTGGCGCAGATCGCGGCCGCCGTCGGCACGGTGGGCCAGCCCGCCGCGGAGGTCCTCGGCCAGCTGCTCTCCCTGCTGGGCTAGCGCTGTGACCGGGCACGTTCGCCGGGCTGCTCGTCGCGCTGGTCGTCGTGCTGGTCGGATGTGGGGAGGCCGGCACCCGCTCGTCGCCTGATCAAGCAGCCCCGTGCGCCGCCTGCTCGAGTCCACCGGCACGGAGGGCGTCCTCGATCTCGCCGAGCTTCGCCGACGACAGGACTCCCACCCGCTCGATCAGATCTTCCTGGGCCGGCGTGACCAGCCAAGTGCACGGGACGAGACCGGGACGTGGCAGCGCCACCCGGAGGACGCCCTCGAGAGGCAGCCCCTCGGGCGCCCCCACTGCCACCTCGACGGCCACACCGCTGATCTCGGTCCCCGCAGGAGCGACGACCTGCATCGCCCGGAACCCGGACGCTTCGTCTCCTGACAGCAGTACTACCGGCCGCCGCTCGTCGAAGTCCATCAACCAGACCTCGCCGCGCTGCATGTGCCCTCCCGTCGCAGGATCGCGGGGGAACCTCGCACGCCCCGGACCAACACCTCGTTGTCGGGCGTAATCCAACCAGTCCGGCGGTCGCAGCCGTCGGCGAATCCGGTGAACCGTCGCGGTCGCAGCGAGGCGGCGCAGATCCACCGCATGCCGATGGGCGCGCCGCAGGCGCCCCGCTGCCCGCCCTCTCCGCCGGGTGACAGGTCCTCGAAATTTTCGAATTGGACATGCCCACTTGCGTTGCGCCCCAATCATCGCCCCCCTGACCCCCTCGTTCCGCATCGCGCGATCAGCAATCTGAGCTGGGCAAACATCACCCTCAAGTACCCCTGCGGGTAAGGGAGTTATTTCGAAAGAATGTCGAAACCGTTGACACGCCCGCGGAGTTCTCAGAAAACTGTGGCCGCCGAACGACGGAAGCCCGCGTTCCCCTCGCGTCCCGCGAGGGGGGCCTGGTCGTACCGGTACCGCACCACGGCGGGGCATTCCCGCCGCGTTCCATGCAAGGCCGCCGGGCCGCAGCAGCGACCCGGTCCCCCACCTGCCTTCATCGTGGAGGAAGCATGCGCCAGGACGGCTCGCAGCAGGACCAGAACCAGCAGATCATTCCCCCCGGCCTGAGCCGACGGGGCTTCCTCGGCGGTGGCGCCGCCGCGCTCGCCACCGCGTCCGGGCTGCTGCTGCCCGGCACCGCCCACGCCGCCACCACCATCACCAGCAACCAGACCGGTACCGACGGGATGTACTACACGTTCTGGACCGACGGTGGCGGCTCCGTCTCCATGACCCTCAACGGCGGCGGCAGCTACAGCACCAAGTGGACCAACTGCGGCAACTTCGTCGCCGGCAAGGGCTGGAGCACCGGCGGGCGCAGGACGGTCCGCTACAACGGCTACTTCAACCCGTCGGGCAACGGCTACGGCTGCCTCTACGGCTGGACCTCGAACCCGCTGGTCGAGTACTACATCGTCGACAACTGGGGCAGCTACCGGCCCACCGGCACGAAGAAGGGCACCGTCACCACCGACGGCGGCACCTACGACATCTACGTGACGACGCGCAACAACGCCCCGTCCGTGGAGGGCACCAAGACCTTCCAGCAGTACTGGAGCGTCCGCCAGTCCAAGGTGACCAGCGGCTCCGGCACCATCACCACCGGCAACCACTTCGACGCCTGGTCCCGCGCGGGCATGAACCTGGGCCAGTTCAAGTACTACATGGTCATGGCGACCGAGGGCTACCAGAGCAGCGGCAGCTCGAACATCACCGTCAGCGGCTGACACCGCTCCGTCCGACACCGGCTGCGGGCCCCGTCCTCCCGGCGGGGCCCGCAGCCGGTGTCGCGCCGTATCGCGCCGTATCGCGCCGTGTCGCGCCGCATCCCGCCGCCCCGCGAGGCGCCGCGCCGCGCCCGCGGTGCCCGGCACTCGTCGTCGTCCGACGGTCCCACCGCGGACCCCGGCCGTCGTCCCCCGCCTTCACCCCCACCGCCCACCCCACCGTGAGGAGCAGCAGGTGCGCCTGCGTCGTGGCCGTTCCGGGCCCCCCTCGTCCCTCTCCCGCCTGGCCGTGTCCGCCGCTCCGGCGGCACTGCTCGTCGGGCTTCTCTCCCCCACCGTGCTGCCCGCGTCGGAGGCCGAGGCCGCGACCCCGTTGTCGACGACCCAGGCCGAGAGCACCACCAAAACGGGATGCACCAGCTTCGCGGCCACGCACGCCGTCTACTACTGCAACGGCGACGCCACCTCGGCCACCCACACCTTCGACAAGGCCGGCCGCTACCGGATCGACGTCACGGGGTCCTCCAGCGCTTCGAACCCGGCCGGGATCACCGTCTCCGTCGGCGGGCAGAAGACCTCCGCGCTCAGCTTCACCGGCACCTCCTGGAGCGTGAAGCAGGCCGTGTTCGACGTCGCCCAGCCGGGTCCGGCGGAGATCCGGTTCACCCTGGAGACCGACAACGGCAGCAACGACACCCGGATCGACCAGTACCAGCTCTCCTACGAGGGCGCGACCCCGCCGCCGCCCCCGGCACCCGTTCCGCCGACCACCGGCGCCTTCACCAGCGGCAAGTACCGCGACCTCTTCCAGGAGTGGGACCCGAGCCTCACCGACGCCGCGGTGAAGGCGAAGCTCGACGCCTTCTGGGCGTCGCTCTTCACGAGCACCGACGACACCAGGCGGCTGTACTACCCGGCCGGTTCGGACGCCGAGGGCGCGCTCGCCTACATCAAGGACACCGGCAACGACGACGTCCGGTCCGAAGGCATCAGCTACGGCATGATGATCGCGGTCCAGATGAACAAGAAGGCCGAGTTCGACGCGCTGTGGAACTGGGCCACCACCTACATGCGGCACAAGAGCGGCGCACGCGCCGGGTACTTCTGCTGGGAGGCCACCACCGCGGGCTCCTGCCAGGACAACAACCCCGCCACCGACGGCGAGGAGTACATGGCCACCGCGCTGTTCTTCGCCGGCCACCGCTGGGGTGACGGCACCGGCATCTACGACTACACGGCCGAGGCGAACAGCGTCCTGGACACGATGCTGCACAAGGAGGACATGAACGGCGGCGTCGTCGACAGCGTCACCAACATGTTCGACCACACGCAGAAGATGCCGGTCTTCGTGCCGTACGCCAACAGCGCCAAGTTCTCCGACCCGTCCTACCACCTGCCCGCCTTCTACGAGCTGTGGGCCCGCTGGGCCGACGGCTACCAGGGCCGGCAGACCGCGGACCGGCAGTTCTGGCGTGAGGCCGCCCAGACCAGCCGCGCCTACTTCACCAAGGCGACCAACGCCACCACCGGCCTCAACCCGGACTACGCCGAGTTCAGCGGCAGCCCCAACAACACCGGCAACCACGGCGACTTCCGGTTCGACGCCTGGCGCACCTCCGTCAACTGGTCGGTGGACCACGCCTGGTGGGCCGCCGACTCCTCCGCCACCGCCCGGACCGACCGCCTGCAGAGCTTCTTCGAGTCCCAGGGCATGAACGCCTACGTCAACCAGTACTCGCTGTCCGGCAGTTCGCTGTCCTCGGACCGTTCCCCGGGTCTGATCGCCTCCAACGGCGCCGCGTCCCTCGCGGCCACCGACGCCAGGGCCTGGAAGTTCGTCGAGGCCCTCTGGAACCTGGAGCCGCCGACCGGCCAGTACCGGTACTACGACGGCCTGCTCACCTACATGGCGTTGCTGCACGCGAGCGGCAACTTCCGGATCCACCAGCCGAGCGGCACGACGCCCACCGACCCGCCGCCGTCCACCAGCACCCCGGCCGCGCCCTCCGCGCCGGCCGCGAGCCCGAACGGCGCCGGGAAGATCACCCTGACCTGGTCGGACAACTCCACCAACGAGACGGGCTTCCGCGTCGAACGCCGCACCGGCGGCGGCTCCTGGGCCGCGCTCGCCTCACCGGCGGCCAACGCCACCACCCACACCGACAGCGGCCTGACCGCGGGCACCGCCTACACCTACCGCGTCCGCGCCACCAACGCGGCCGGGGACTCCGCCTGGTCCGGCGAGGCCACCGCCACCGCCACCGGTGGTGACACCCCCCGCAACCGTGACGCCTACGCCGTCATCGAGGCCGAGAGCTACGACTCGGCCACCGGCGTCACCACCCGGACCGCGGACGGCGGCACCGTCGTCGACCTCACCGGCAGCGGCAGCCGCCTGGTCCTCAACGACGTCGTCTTCGGCGCCGCGGGGGCCGGCGGCGTGAAGTTCAGGGCCGCCGGCTCCGCCTCCGGGGTGAACCTCCAGGTCCGGCTCGACAGCGCCACCTCGGGCCCCGCCTGCACCGTCTACCCCGACGGCAACGGCGCCTGGCACCTGAAGTCCAACACCTGCTGGCCCAAGCCGACCGGCACCCACACGGTGTACCTCACCACCACCGGCCCGGTCAGCATCAACCACCTGACCTTCACCAGCTGACCCGCACCGCCCGACCGTCCGGCCGCACCGCCGTCCGGCACCCGACCACCCCCCACACGCGCCCGGAGCGCAGGGCCCCACACCTGCCGCTCCGGGCGCACCCCTCTGCCCGCACGTCAGCGCCCTCCGCCCTCGCCCGGCCGCCTGCCCGGCCGCACACGTTCAGCCGTTGCCGCGCAGGCGGCTCTCCACCAGGTCCATCGCCGCGCACGCGTGTGCCCGTTCCGCCTCGGTGAGATCACCGGGCCGGTGTGCCATCGCGTTGTCGACGACCACGTCCGCCTTCCCGCCCTCCTCCACGACGCCCCCACGGATCGCCTCGATCACCGTGAGCAGCGCGCCGATCGACCGCGTCGCGCTGTCCCGCTGCTGGTGCTCGGCGAAGTCGGCAGCGAGCCGCCGCAGGCCCGACAGGTGATCGAGCGCGGGCAGTACCAGTTCGGCGGCCGGTTCGCTCTCGGCCAGGCACGCCGCGTGCCGCCCCGCGTCGTCGCCCCAGAACTGCCACTTCCATCCCGGCCACGACGGCAGGTCGGGGAACGTGTCCTCGGTGATCCCGCACATGCTCGACGAGGTCCACACACCCCCCGTGCGCCGGACGAGATCGAGATGCAGACCGTGCGTGGGACGGCCCTTCCACACCTCGACCGGGCGCAGGAGAGCGGGATCCCGGACCAGCAAGGAGCCTCCCCGGCACAGAACACGCTCGGGGGATTCCACGAGCCCGCCGATCCACACGGACGCCCCGTCGGCCATGCTCAGCACCGTGGACGGACCGTCCTGCCGGTCCCGGCCACCGGCCTCATGCACGGGGACCGGTTCCGGACGCGCGTCACCCGGATCCATACCGGCCCGCCCCGCCAGCGCCACCAGTCCCGCCAGTCGGAAGTACGCCCACTCGACGTGCCACCCGGCCCAGGTCTCGGCAAGGACGGCGAGCAGCGCGGCACGGTAGGAGGGGTCTCCACAGGGAGCGTCGAAGGACAGCACCCGCCGGTCGACGTCGATGAGTGCACACCCCTCCAGCCAGGCCGGATCGTGCCACCAGTCGTTCGACTGCTCCTGCCCCCGAACGAAACGCAGGGCCGGCCGCGGTCCGGGCAGAAGATCGAGGGCCAGGCCCTCGGCGCCCCAGTGTGCGTAGTACCGCTCCCACCGGCCTGCCTCGTGGACGAGAAAATGCGCACGCGATCCCATGCGCGCGAAGCTATCCACCCGCCCTCACCTCGTGCCCGGAGACAGGGTGGTCCCACCCGATCGAGTGCACCACGGCCGCCCCGACCCCGGCCTGCGACAGCCTCGAACGCCTCGCGGTGCTCCCTGCCCGCCGCAGTACCGGCCGGTTTCCCGAACTGGCTTACCAGGAACCGGTGTTGCGCCACCGACGTGATTGGTCAGACTGACAACCGTCAAGGATGGTTCCGACGGCACCTCACCGGGGGCAGGGATGGAGCGCGGCACGCGCATCGCGGGCAGGTACGACATGCGGGAGCGGCTGGGCCGGGGTGGCATGGGCGAGGTGTGGTCCGCCCGCGACCGCGACCTGCACCGCGACGTGGCCGTGAAGCTCCTGGTCCGCGACGACGACGCACCCGACCTGCTGCACCGGTTCGAGCGGGAGGCCGTCGCAGCCGCCCAGATCAACCACCCCAACGTGGTCTCGCTCTACGACCGGGGCATCCACGACGGACGCCCGTTCCTGGTGATGGAACACGTGGCCGGCACCACCCTCGCCCGGCACCTCCACGAGCACGCCCCGCTCCCGCCGGCACGGGCGCTGGAGATCGCCCAGGAGATCTGTGCGGCCCTGGTCGCCGCCCACCGGGCCGAGGTGGTCCACTACGACATCAAACCGTCCAACGTCATGCTGACCTCCGACGGCCGGGTGAAGGTCGTGGACTTCGGCATCGCCGGGTTCACCCACACCCACACCTTCACCGTCGTCCCCACCGCGGAGCTGCCCCCGGTCGGCACCGCACTGTACGGGGCGCCGGAACAGTTCCTGGACGAACGCGGTGACCACCGCTCCGACCTCTACGCACTGGGTGGCATCCTCTTCGCCCTGCTCACCGGCGAGCCGCCGTTCGGGGAAGGCAGCCCTCTCTCGGTCATCCGCCGCAAACTCGACGGGGAGCCCCGTCGGCTGCGCGACCTGCGCCCGGACGTCCCGGAGCCGGTCGCCGCGCTCATCGCCGACCTGCTGCGACGCGACCCGGAGCAACGGCCCCGGACAGCGGCGGCCGTCCATGAACGAGTAGAACGCCTCCGCTCCGGCGGAGGCCTCGCCGACGCCTCCCCGGAAGAAGCCGACACCGAACGCCTGGTCCCGCCCACGGCAACCCGGCCCCTCACCGACCGGCTCCCCCACCGGGACGAAACGGCCGACGCAGGCACCGGCACCGACGCAGGCACCGGCACCGGCACCGGCGCGAGCACCCGCACGAACCCGCACGACGCGTTCGAGGTCACCTGGACCGGCCGAGAACCCGTCTCCCAGTACGTGGCCTACCGCCGCCGACAGCCACGGCTGTGGCACTGGATGACCCTCGCGGCCCTCACCCTGGCGGCGCTCGGCCAGCTGATCCCGATGACCTTCATGTGGGTCGACCAGGGCCAACTCAACGCGGACGGCGAAGTGCTGGCATGGCTCGCCCTGCCGACCGTCCCGCTGGCCGTCCTGTACGGCCAATGGCTCATCAGGCGAAGCCGGGCCTGGCAGCGGCATTACCGCACGGCCCGGCACACCGGCCCCTGGTCGCTCCGGATCGACGAGGACGGCATCACCACCACCGACCCGCGCCGATCCACACCCACCACCGGGCCGACGGGACGCCGGACGTACGCCTGGGGCCACGTGCGAAGCTGCACGCTGGGGTACGTGACGGAGTTCCCCGGAGGCCCCCGGTACGGCGTGCTCCAGATCCGGTACGAGGCCGACGGCGCACCGGCCGGCACCTCGCCCCCCGCGGGGCCGGCCCGCCCCCGTCCACCCCGGCCGCGGACCGGGCACTGGCAGCCGCTGTGCGTCCTCGGCCCGCTGCCCGAACCGCAACACCATGCCCTGATCACCGCACTCACCCGGCACGCCGGCGGTCGGTGGGCCCCGGACCTCGGTGCGTAGCGGCCGTCAGGACCTGGCCCGCACCGGACCGGGCGGGCCCCGCGGCCTTCAGCCCCGAGAGCGAGCGCCCGCTACCGCTCCGGCCGGTCTCGCGCGAGGGCCGCCAGGAAGTGCTCGACCTCCTTCGGCGTCCTCAGCCGATGGAAGACGAGGTGACGGTTGCGCGGATCGCGCATGGCCGACTCGTAGCGTTCCTGCACGCCGGGGTACGAGGTCCACGCCCACCACAGGATCGAATCCTCGCCGCGCCAGAACAGCAGGCCGCGCCAGCTCTCACGATTGCCGCTCCACAGCTCCTGGCCGGTCGCCGCCCTCCGCGCGGTTCGGCTCACGGAGCGCCACATCACCCGCCAACGGGACGGGTTCACCCACACGACGGTGTCCGCCCGTTCCCACACCAGGGTGCCGATCTTGCTCTGGTAGTTGCCGTCCACGATCCAGGCGTCGGCCGCGGTCGCCCGCCGGACCCGTTCGCTCAGCTCTTCAGCCGAAGCGGCGGACCAGTCGGGCCCCCAGTGCAAGGCGTCCAGTTCGATGTGAGGTGCGCCGAGGATGCCGGAGACCCGCCGCGCCAGCGTCGACTTGCCCGATCCGGAACATCCCACCACCGAGACCCGCTGCACTGCCTCACGCCCCCTCCGGCCGGACCGTCGCTCCGACCTGTCATTGAAGCGCAACATCGCGCACAGGGCCCAGCCACCGCCCAGCCACCGCCCGGTCCCGCCCGGTCACCGCCCGGACGCGCGCTCGACGGACACCGAACCGGCGGCCGACCAGTACTCGGGGCGGACAGCGGGGCCCGCGGCACCGGCACGGCACCAGTCCCTCCGATCCCCGTCCCGTCGGCCGGCCGACCTTTCGACCTACGTCGAATCGATGGGATGCCGACGACTCCGGTGCCAGCCTGATCCCGGCAACCACAAGACCCGTCCGTCCGATCTCAGGGGACCTCATGATCTTCGTCAACCTCACCACGACCGACCTCGAGCGCAGCAAGGCCTTCTACACGGCACTCGGCTGCGACATCAACCCGATGTTCACCGACGAGAACGCCGCGTGCGTCGTCTGGGACGAGAACACGAGCTTCATGGTGCTCACCCACGGACACTTCTCGCAGTTCACCGACAAGCAGATCGCCGACCCGCACACGGTCGCCCAGGTGCTGGTGTCGTTCTCGCGCGACTCGCGGGAGCACGTCGACAAGACCGTCGACGCCGGCGTCGCCGCGGGTGGCCGCGAGCCGCGCCCCGCGCAGGACCACGGGTTCATGTACGGCCGCTCCCTCGAGGACCCGGACGGCAACATCCTCGAGTTCCTCCACATGGACCCCCAGGCCGCCGAGCAGGGGCCGGAGGCGTACGTCGCCGAGCACGGCGCGGGACCGGACCCCGTTCCCGGGCGGTGACCACCGCGGCGCCGGCCCCCAGATGCGCCCGTCCACCGCGTCAGACGCGGTGGACGAGCGCATCGCCGAGCGGCGTGCGCGCGTGCAGCACACGCCGCCCGGCGCGCCGGGACGCGATGAGCCCCGCGGCACGGAGCGCGTCGAGGTGGTGGGACGCGGTGGAGGCCGCGATCCCGACCTCTTCCGCGGTCTCCGTCGTCGACAGCGGCGCGCCGAGCGCGACGAGCACCGCGGCGCGGCTCTCCCCGAGCAGGCCCGTCAGCGCGTCCGTCGCATCGGCACGGTGCCACGCCTCGGACACACCGAGCGCGGGATAGAACAGCGTCGGCTGCGCGGGCGGCTCCGTGAGCACCGCGCAATGGCGGCCGAAGAACGACGGCACGAGCACGAGGCCCCGCCCCTGGCAGTCGACGATCTCCGCGTGTCGTTCCATCCGCACGCGCACGGTGTCGAAGCCGGTGTCGGCGCTCCACTCGACAGCTTCGCCGAGATCGGCCGCCATCCCGGCCAGACCGTCCGCGGTCATCCGCCGCACCCGGGAGCCGATGTCCGCGTGCAGAATGCGTTCGATCTGCGCCCAGTACGGCGCGAGTGCGGCCTCCCAGAGCGCCTCGACGTGGCGCACTATCGTGGCGCGGATGCTCGCGGGATCGTCCGCCATCCTCTCGAGCACGGCCCGCGCGACGCCTGCGCTGCGGACCGCGCGCTTGCGCAGGTCGACCGAGATCGGCTCGAGCGGCGCCTGTCGCAGCCGCTCGATCTCATCCGCGGGCGTGAGATCCCACGACGCGGCCGACGTGAACAGGTCGGGCGCGTACCCGGTTTCGCCCACGACGAGGCGCAGCAACTCGAGGGACTCCCGCGGGACATCGCCGCGAACGGCCCGCAGCCATCCCCACTGGAGCGGCTGCTCCTGCGGCCGACTGAGGGTCCGCACCGCGTGGACGATCTCGTGCCCCGGCGACACGCCGAATCGGACGGTGGAGATGTCCTCCGAAGCAAGGCGGAACTCGACATACTTCTGCGGCACGCCGAGCAGGCTACCGCCGGCACGGCCCGACCGGTCGGGCACAGCCCGGCTCCGCACAACGGTTCGCGGCTCGAATCACTGGACTCCCCCGGACACCACGGACGGACCTGGACGTGGCGGCGGTACACCGCGGTGCGGAACACGCCCAGGACCGGCCGACCTCCCACGCCCCGCCCGAAGAGCACCACCGCACACCGACCAGCGGCAGACCGTCACCGGGAACGCCGACGGGGCCGACACACCACCGGACCGACCCCGCCGAGCCGCACATGTGCCAGCTCGGCCGAAGCCGCACCACGACACCCGCCGAACGTTGAAGCGGAACGCCGCACAGAGGGCGGCCACCTGCGGAGACGGCCGGCAAGGGCGCATGAACCAGCAACCGACCAGCAGGCGTCCGACCCCACACGGCGCCACACCGGAGTATGGTGTTCGTATGGCTACCAAGAAGGTGACGATCACCCTCGATGAGTCCTTGGTCGCGGCCTTGGCAAGCGCCGCCGAGGAAGAAGGCATCCCGCTGTCCCGGCTCGTCGCCGGAGCAGCCGAGCGCGAGCTGCGGCTACGCGCCGGACGGGCCGTGGTGCAGGAGTGGCAGGCGCAGAACAGCGCCTTCACCCTCGAAGAGCTCGCCGCCGCCCGCGCCGAAATGGCCGACGCCGACGCCGAGTATCTCAGCACCTCGGGGGCCTCTGCCGCGTGAACATCCCCTACCTGTACGACGCCGGTGCGCTCATCGCCATCGACAACGGTGACCGGCGCATGTGGGCCCGCCATCACCTGGCCTTGGAGGACGGGCGCGACATCCATGTCCCCTCCGTCGTCGTGAGCCAGGCGTGGCGGGACTCCCGGCGCCAGGTCCGGCTCGGCCGATTCCTCGCCGGATGCAACGTCGTGTCCGTGGGACTGGAGACCGCCAAGGCGGCGGGCATTCTCTGCGGCAAGGCGGGCACTGCCGATGTCGTCGACGCCACCGTCGTCGTCATGGCGGCCACCCTCGGCGCCATTGTCTGGACTTCCGACCCGGACGACATCCGCACCCTCATCGACGCCCAGGGCATCAAGCCCGCTCCCGTCATCCGCACCGTCTGACCACCCGTGACACTCCGGCCGACACCCTGCCGGAGGGTCAGCGCCACGTCAACGAACGACCCGGGCACGCCCTGAACCGCCCCACGCCAACCAGCAAAGCACCAGCAACGCCGACGGGGTCGGCCCGAAGTCGGACCGACCCCGCTGACCTGCGAACTTGTTGGCTCGACCGAAGCCGAGCCATCGCCGCCGCTAAACGTTGAAACGGAACGGCGGGCGCCGGGCCGCCGCCTGCGGAGACTTCCCACGGGTCGACAGGGAACCAGCAGCCAACCAGCACGCGGGCCGGACCACGGGGGTTATTCGACATCCTGCACCTGGCCCTCGTCACAACGGCCAGGCCCTCAGAAGATCCTCAGGACCGTAGGCGGCATCGAGTCCCACGCAGTCGATTCCGCTCCGGGACACCGCCACGACCGGGATCGGTACATCGGTGAGCGCGGTCCGGTGACGGTGTAGCGCCGCAAGGTCGTGCTTGTCGAAAGGTGACTGCTCGAGCCACTTGACGGAACCGACGAACCGCAACTCCTTGGCGATGGGGGCCCGGTCCGCACCGACGATGTCGATCTCGACGTCGTTGGTCCGCGTCCAGTAACCCCCGATGGCGGGGGCCGCGGGCAGCCGGTCGTCGGGCAGGATCCTGGCGAGAGCCTCACGCACCAGCGGCTCGATGGCCCGTCCGCGCCAGCTCGTCCAGTTCTCACGGATCCGCGCCATGGTCAGATCACCCCGCCCCCGCTCGATCTCCTCCATGGACGGACCGAGCAGGTGCAGCCAGAAACGCAGGTAGGGATCGGTCACCCGGTAACGGCGGTCCTTGGACGGACGCGTGGACACCGGCAGTTCTCCAGCGACGATCCGCTTCTGGGCGAGCAGCTCCAACGACCGCTGCAGCGGGGTGGCGCCGATCCCGCCGGCCGCGCGGGCGATGTTGGTGAAGGTGCGCTCGCCGCTGCCGACGGCTGCCAGCACCGCACGGGCCTGCGCCTGGGGCGGGAACTCCGCGGCAAGCGAACGCTCGGCGGACACCAGCAGGGGCGAGACCGGATCGGACAGCGCCTCGCCGAGGAAGTCCCACAGCCCCGCGCCGTGCGGCCATTCCGCGCAGATCAGCGGCAGCCCGCCGGTGACCAGCGCCGCGTCGAAGGCCTCGGCGGGTCCCAGCCCCAGCATCCGCCCGACCTCGGCGGGGTTCAGCGGTCCCAGCACCATCTCCCGTCCACGCTGGTGGAAGGGGCGTCCGTAGCTGTTCAGCGCCTCCATCATGGACAGGTCCGAGCCGATCAGGATCAGAAGCACCGGCTTGGCCTCCAGCACACGGTCCCAGGCTCTTTGCAGCATCCCCTCGAACGCTCCGTCGGCATCCATCAAGTACGGCACCTCGTCGATGACCAGCACACTCGTCCGGTCGGCAGGAAGAGCTGCGGCCAGGACGTCGAACGCTGTGTCCCAGCTCTCCGGCCGCGCTGCGGCCACCAGGCCGGCGAGAGGCAGTGTCGACGCCTGCGCATCCCTGGCCAGTCGAGCCAGATCGCTCTCCGTCGAGGCGCCGGTGGCCGCGTAGAACAGGAACGGCGCACCGCTCCGCTCCACGAACCGCTCGACCAGTCGCGACTTGCCCACCCGACGTCGCCCACGCAGCATCACGCACCGCCCGGGACGCTCACCCCCGGCCGCGGCGGCCACCTTTCCCAACTCCCGGTCCAGCGTCGCCAGCTCCTGCAGGCGCCCCACGAAGTCCGCCATGGCATTGACCTCCGACGTTACTGACCTTGATGTTAGTAACGTTGATGTTAGCAATATGAAAGCGGAGTGGCGCGACATCCACTGCCGACACGTTGATCGGCACCACTGGCACTGCTGGCACCGACGATCGTCTTGGTGGGCCGGGCCCCGTCACCCCAACGACACTCGGTTGGGACGTAGGACCGGGCTCGGTCCGCGTGGGGTGCCCGGCACCGCGTCGCGCTGCATCAGCCGGAGCCACTCCACATCCCTTGGCGGCGCTTCGACGGTACGGCCCAGCACCGGCGCCCGGCCTCCCTCGTCGGACGCACGACCTCGACACAGCCTGCACCACCTGGCACCAGGTCCTCGACGACTACCGATGATCGAGCCCGACCGCGCCAACGAACGCGTCAGCGCAGGGCCATGATCGGCCGCATTCGGGCCCCATCGCAGGAAACACCACCACGCACGCTCCACGAGCGCACCCACGCCAGAACGCCGACGAACACCTGCATCTTCGCGAGCGCGCGAAGACGTACGAGCGCCACGGACCCTGATCGGGCGATGTCAGGTGATTACCTGACAGGCGAGGGATGAGTCCGGTAGATCTGTGTTTGTGACTGACTCCACTCCCGAGGACGGCGAACCCACCACCTTCCGCGAGAAGGCGAAGGACTGGGTCGACAAGCACCCCAGGACAATCCACTTCGCCAAAGCCGCAGTGGCGACTGTAGGCATGGCTGTCGTGGTCGGAGTCCTTGCCCCGCGCGGCACGGCAGAAAACGAAGCCGAGTTCTCCGGACACGCCGAGGGCACCACAGGCCCGAAGAGTGTCGACTCGGCGGCCGACTCCGCGGAGGGGACCGAGCAGCGGAAATCGCCCGACAGGCACAATGTCGTCCCGCACAGGAGGCGCCTCAAGGACGGCCGCGAGATCGTCGTGTCGGGTTACGAGCGGGGTGGTTCATCGGAGGACGAGGATGAAGTCCCTGGTAAAGCTGCGGCCTGACGCACCGCATTGCGCGTCGTGGCGGCGGAGGCCCTGCAGTACGCTCGCGCCGACGTTGACCCGCGGATATGCGTGGCTTGACTGGGTGCGAGGGAAGACCTCGCCGACCCTGCAACCGTGGCAGACCCCGAGCTGCTAAGACGCGGCGGCCAACGACGTGCCCCTTCAAGGGTCATACCCCACCCCTGCTCTCGCCGCCCGTACTCCCCGCCACCCGCCTCCGTACGCACGTTCCACGCATGATCAAACTGACGTGGGCCCTGGTGACCGAGCAAATTCGCTGTCCGACCGCCCCCCACGCCAACCAGCGGAAAGCCAGCACCGGGAACGCCGACGGGGCCGGACCGAAACCGGACCGACCCCTCCGACCTGCGTGTCTGCCAACGCGGCCGAGGCAGAGCCACGGCACCCGCTACACGTTGAAGCGGAACTCCATCACAAGGCTTTGACCTGCGGAAATGAGAGCGCATCCCAGCACCATCCCAGCACGGGATGCGCGACAAAGCACAAGAAGACCGAAGATCGCCAACGCTAACCGGAAGCGCCCGCACACGCCTGAAGTCTGCGGAACTTCTACGAGCGCCCGCATCAGGCTCGTGCCACCGCACCGAAACTCGCAGAGCAGCACAGCGCTCGCGCTCACTCGCGGTCTCCATGGACGCCAGCGACCAGTTCCGACGCCTGGCCACCGCTCAGAATGCACGTCCAGATCTCGGGACCGGCGCGAGCATCCACAAGTCCCGTATACCCTCGGTTTGGCGGGGCATAGTCAGAAGCTTCCGCGCTGTCGCAGGTCAGCCTGCACAGCTCAGCGGGTGGAGCAGGCGCCTTCTAACAGGTCATCTCATTTGGCGAGTCTGCGGTAGCAGATGAGGGTGCAGGCGAGGCTGGTGAAGGCGAGAAAGTGCTCGGCCTTGCGTTCGTAGCGGCGGTGGAGTCGGCGGCAGCCGGCGAGCCAGGCCATGGTGCGTTCAATGGTCCAGCGGTGTCGGCCGAGTCGCTGTGAGGTCTCGACGCCCTTGCGGGCGATGCGGTGCTGGATGCCACGCTGTGACAGCCATTGCCGCAGGTGGCGGTAGTCATAACCCTTGTCGGCGTGGAGCTTGCCGGGCCTTCGCCGGCGGGGTCCTCGGCGGGACCGGATCGGCGGTATGCCCTTGACGAGCGGGATCAGGGCCTGGCTGTCGTGGACGTTGGCGCCCGAGATGCCGACGGACAGGGGCAGACCGGTGCGCTCGGTGATCAGATGGATCTTCGAGCCGTACTTGCCCCGGTCGACAGGATTCGGACCTGTCAGGTCCCCCTTTTTAGGGCCCGCATGTTGACCGAGTCGATCGCGCACCGCGACCAGTCCAGCTCGCCGCGGGCACCGAGCTCATCGAGGACCAGGCGGTGCAGCTTGGCCCACACCCGGGCCTTCGTCCACTCGGTGAACCGGCGGTGCGCCGTCGCCCCGGACGGCCCGAACGAAGCCGCCGGCAGCTGCTGCCACGTGCAGCCCGAGGTCGCCACGAACACGATCGCGACCAAGACCTCACGGTCGCCGTGACGACGCCGGCCGCCGCCCTGCGGTCGCGACGGCGCCTCCGGCACCACCCGCTGGAACAACTCCCACAGCTCATCCGGCACCAGCCGCTCAACAATCCCCACCACGGCAGCAGCCTACCCCGCCAAATGAGATGACTTGTAAGAGGTCGTTTTCGCCTGGCCTGCCCGCGTATCCAGCGGTTTTCAGTCCGCCGGGTTGTGGTGCTCGCGGTGCTGGAAATGCGGGTTGTGTCTTGCTGGTCAGGTGGGGTGGCGGATGAGGCGGGCAGTGTCTTGCGCCTGTCTCATCCCAGGATGCCCGGCTTTGGCGGCCGCGTGCTTCCGTTGTCGTCGCTGTGCGCCTGGGCGCACTCGGTCCGCGGCGGTACGTGTGAAAAATGCCGACGCGACGCCCGTATCCGAGTGACCTGTCCGATGCCCGCTGGGAGTTGATCGAGCCAGTGCTTTCGGCCTGGCGCTTCGAGCGCCGCGGCAGGGCCCTGGACTTCGGCCGACCGCCGGAACATGACCTGCGCGACATCATGGATGCGATTTTGTACGTGGACCGCACCGGTGTTCAGTGGCGCTACCTCCCGCACGACTTCCCGCACTGGAACACGGTCTACGGCTACTTTGCCAAGTGGCAGCGGGACGGCGTATTCGCCCAGCTCAACGGTCTGCTCAGGCAACTCCTGCGGGAGAAGGAAGGGCGAAGCAGCGAGCCATCGGCCTGCGTGCTCGACGCCCAGAGCATCAAGACGTCTACCAGCGTCCCCGCCTCGAGTCAGGGCACCGACGCCGGAAAGAAGATCGTGGGACGCAAGCGGAGCATCGTCACCGACACGCTCGGACTCCTGCTCGCGGTGCTGGTCACCGCGGCGAGTGTGCAGGATTCCGTGGCCGGCACCCGTCTCCTGGACCAGGTGGCCGCCGAGCACCCCGGCATCCGCAAGGTCTGGGTCGACGGCGGCTACCGCCAGCACCTCGTCGAACATGCTGCCACTCTCGGCGTCGACATGGAGATCAGCGCACGCGCACCCGGACCAAGGGCTTCACCCCGATCCCGAAGCGGTGGGTGGTCGAGCGCACCTACGGCTGGCTCATGCTTCACCGCCGCCTCGCCCGCGACTACGAAACCCTGCCTGTCCGCTCCGAAGCCATGGTCCACCTCGCCATGACAGACCTCATGGCCCGCCGCCTCACCGGCGAGAACACCATCTCCTGGCGCGACCCGACACCACAGACCAAGCAGCTGATACCGGGATGAAACATCGGGCGAAAACGACCTCTAAGCGCTTGGCCGCAGGTTCGAGTCCTGCCGGGGCGCCCCAAGCATGTCTGGTCAGGGCGCTCTCGGACCACTAGCGGAGAAACGGTGCGCGCGGTACTGCGCCGTTCGTTCAGCGCGTTGGATTCCGTGCTCCAGAGAGGGGCAACGTGGATCATCTCGGCATTCAGCTGGCCGAAGTTAGACGCGCCAGGCCCCCTTCTCCAGCTCGCGCACCACCAGCTCCTCCATCACGTGTCGCTCCCTGGCGGAGGCGTAGGCGAGGTCGTGCAGGGCAGCGGCACGCGTAGCGAAACCCTGCCTGACCACATCTGCCGGCCAGGGGATCTTGTAACGCGAGAAGTCCTTGCGCCTCATCGCACGAGCCTGCTCGCCTTGCGTTACGGACGTCAACTCCCGCCGCTGGTGACGCAATGTGTGCAGCAACCACATTCGGTCGGCCTCGGACTCCGTGTGAAGTGCAAGCGTCCGCCGCCCCGGAACTAGCGGAGTCGTGGTGAGCACGGTCCGCACCTCACCGGGACGGGGCGCGATCAACAGACTGCCAGCCGGACACACAGTCTCCCCTCGCGCCACGGTCCGTGACGTCACTGCCCCCAGGTGCACTTCCCTGCAGTTCAGTACTTGCCGGGGAGACACCCACGGCATGGTCGGCTGCTCACGGTCCGGCGGGAGCTGCGCCACACCCGCCGTGATCTGAGCCACCTCGCCCATCGCGCGCTCGGCAGTGGGACCTTGTCCGCATGCCCTCAGCGTCTCGATATAGTGCGCGTCCGCCAGTTCCGTCGCACGCGTCGCGATCCGGTTGTTCAACACATTCTTGCGCTCGGCAAGGGAGATCAGCGCAAGCAGCCTCTCCCGCACCCGATCCGGAGGCTTCGGCACCGGAAGTCGGTTGAGCGCTTGCAAAGGCAACGTCATATGCTCGGAGTTCGAAGAGGACACCGTGAGATAGCTGCGACTCTGCGATGTTTTCAGCCACCATCGAAGCCACAGGTCCCACTGCTGCACGTGGCCCTCCGGTGTCCAGTGGACAACCGCGAGCGACCTGGCGGCATTCCATCCCCCATGTTCTTCCGTCGCTACCGCCGTCTCCCCCACTCGCCCTACGAGCACGACAAGAAGGTCCCCTGCTCTCAGAGTGCTGCGGGTGTGGCGTTCGGCTACCTCCGGAGGCACGAACGTGAACTCCTGGACGTGCACCTCCCCTTCGATGATCTCCTTTGCACCGATCATCGGGATTCCATCGGGCGCCTTCTGCGGTTGCGTAATGCCGTAAGCGGCGTACTCGACCCCAGGAATATCCCGCAACTCAACGATAGGCCACGGGGCGGTTAGGTCATCCGACTCTGTAGTCATGTCTGCCCTCCAACGCATCGCGGACTCGGCGTCTGGCTGTGGCGCTACGGTCCAAGCACTCATACAGCTCGGCTTTCCGGCTGCGTTCTACGTCTCTTGAATTCTCCTGTACGGCCTCCCGGTGCCGCACGTAGCGTGCGGGAGTCAGATCGAATCCCGCCTCAGCGATTTCCTCGTACCTCGCCGCACGGCACCATGGGACGGATTCAGGGTCCCCCTCGCCCTCACGGCGTCGAAGTCCCTGCCATTCACCGAAGATCTGCAGCAGGCGTTCGGCCGAGTCCTTTGCGAAGTGGCGCCGCTGCCCCTCCTTCACCGCTGGCAGTTTCCCTGCATCCGCGAACAAGACCTGATCGGAGTGCGGCCGCTCCCCTTTGGCCAGCAGCCACAGCGCCGTGCTCGCGCTGGCGTGCGGAAAGAGCCACGTCGGCAAGGCCACGACGCCCACGACAAGACCGTTCTCCAGCAGCCCACGGCGGATCAGTCCGTCGGTGCTGTTGCTGCTGTGCGCCGCGCCGGAAGACAGCAGAACGACGGCCCGTCCTTGTGGCGTGAGATCGGCAAGGATGTGCTGGACCCAGGCGAAGTTCGCGTTACCCGGACGTGGCACCCCCAGGGTCCACCGCCAGTCGTCCTTCAGTTCACCGTGCCCCCAGTCCCGCTGGTTCACAGGAGGGTTGGCGACGATCACGTCGGCCGGTATCGGTGAAGTACCGGCCCTGAGGGTGTCAGCTCCTTCCTTGCCGAGGTCTGCAAGGAATCCGTGCAGGGCGAGGTTAACGGCTGCGGCATAACGTGCCGTCAGGTTGATATCTGCACCGGACAAGCGCACTTCACCCCCCTGTGCCCGAGCCCGGTGTGCGGCGGCGCGCAGCAGTCGCCCGCTACCGCACACCGGGTCCCGAACAATCTCGCCTCCTCGGGGAGCGGCCAGCCCCGCGAAGAGGTACGCCAGGTCGTTTGACGTGAAGTAGTCATCGCCACGCGCATAGCGTGTCGAGTACGTGTCGAGGAGCACGTCAAGGAGCCTCGGGTCCGGATCCAGCTGCCGCACCTCCGCGATCAGCTCACGGAGGGCCGGGTCGATGAGCTCGAAGGGACGGCTCACACCTTCGTCGCGATACGCAGGAAGACTGTGGGCGCGAGCAACGGGCGTACGCGGCCACACTGCGCCGAGCTTGGCCCCCGCTGACTCCGAACCCGGCCCCCACAACCGGTCCACCTCCGCCAGTGATCCATGGCGGGACCAGCAGTGAAGGTAGACCACTTGAAAGGCAAGCCGGTACGTCGTCGCAGCATCGGCCACGCTGCGTAGCTTCTCGACGGCCCGCAGCACTCGCCGGTACTTCAGCCGCCCCTCTTCGTTCGCCCATTCCTCCTGAGTCACGACGACCTCAGCCATGAGACGACCGCCAGCCCGATGAGAACAGCGGCTCCGCAGGCGGCACCGCCGTACTGGATGGCCGTGACGACCTCTCCCGCGCCCACGAAATCGAGGATGCCGGCCACGAGCCCCACCACCACGGACGCCAGGACGACCACCACCAACAGCAGCGCTCGCTGCGACATGCCACAACTCCCTCGGTTCCACCAGCAGTTAGCAGTTCTGCGGCTCGTTCCGCAGACTTGAAAGTAGTGGCCTGACGCACCTCATGTCTCGCAGCACGGGAATTTGCTTTTGCCATAAAGCGGTCGGGCAGACGACCGCCCCGGCAAGCAGACGCTTGCCGGGGCCAGAAGCAAGATGAGCGAGGGCTATGCGTCGGCGGCCGAGCCGTCCTGGGACCACTTGTCGGCAAAGTGTTCCATCTGACGGATCACCAGGTCGATCGCTTCCTTGGACTGCTCCGGCGGGTAGCCGTGGCGGGCCAGGAGGCGCCTGATGGTGGCGCGGAGCCTGGCCCGGACCGGTTCGCGGGCGATCCAGTCCTTCTTGAGGTTCTTGCGGACCTGGACCACGAGGTCCCGGGCGATACCGGAGAGGATCTCGTCGCCCATGAGGTCGCGGGCGCTGCCGAGGTCGGCGACCGCGTCGTAGAAGGCGAGTTCGTCGTTCCCCAGCGGCGGGGTGAACTTCTCACCTCGCCGGGCGTCTTCCGCAACCGTCTTGGCCAGTTCCACCAGCTGGGCGATGATCTCGGCGCTGGTGAGCTGCTGGCGCATGTAGCGGGTCATCAGGTCCTGGAGGCGCTCCGAGAACGCGGTCTGGCGGACGATGTTGTGCCGGGTCTGCTCGCGCATCTTCTGCTCGACGAGGCGGCGCAGGGCTTCGGCGGCCAGGTGTGGGGTTTCGCTGTTCTGCAGGCGGCCGATAAGGGCGTCGTTGAGGTGGGTGAGGTCGGCCTTGTCCAGCCCGGCCTCGGAGAAGAGGTCGGTGACGCCGCCGGTCTCCACGACGGCGGAGGTGAGCTGGGAGAGGTACAGGGCGACGTCGCGGGCGACGGGCAGGCCCTGGGCCTCACGGTCCATGGCGTCGAGCTTCGCCATGTACATACGGACCTCGACGAGGAACTGGATGTCGCGCTTCCAGTACGGCTGGTCGGTGAACCGGGAGGAGACGTCGGCGGAGGAGCCGGCGAGGGCGAAGAAGCGTTCCAGGCGGTAGCCGTGTTCGCGGAAGCGGCGGCTGAGGGTCTGGTTCGGGTCGTCGAGCTGGTCGGGGTTGTTGCCCGGGGTGGCGGGGCTGCGGAGGTACTCGGCCGTGGTATAGGCCGCCTTGACGAAGGCCTTCACGTCGGGGCGGGAGAGGCGTTCGCGCCAGTTCCAGCCGAGGAGCATCTGGTCGAGGATGTCGTATTCGTTGCGGAGTTCGTCGAGGGCGCGGTCGATGTCCTGGCCGAGGGTCCGGTCTTCCTGGTCGTCGGCGGAGTACTCGGCGATGGCCTTCTGGAGGTTCTCGGTGAGGGGGGCGTAGCCGACGAGGAGGCCCTCCTCCTTCTTGCGGAAGCGGCGGTTGACGCGGGCGAGGGCCTGCATCAGGCCGGCGCCGCGCAGCGGCCGGTCCAGGTACATGGTGTGGATGGACGGCGCGTCGAAGCCGGTCAGGAGCATGTTGTTGACGATGAGGAGCTGGAGTTCGTCCTCGGGGTCCTTGGCACGGTTGATTACGGCCTTGCGCTGGGAGTCGCGCAGGGCGTGAACGCGCAGTTCCTTGGAGTCCTTGCGGGAGTCCGAGGAGTAGACGATCTTCATGGCGCCGGTGGTCGGGTCGTCCGTGTGCCAGTCGGGGCGCAGGATCTTCAGGGCGTCGTAGACGCGGACGCAGATCTCGCGGGTGGCGCAGACGAGCATCGCCTTGCCGGGGGCTCCGCCGGGTGCGTCGTCAGCGTCCGCGACGAACGGCAGCATCGCCGCACGGCGCGCTTCCCAGTGTTCGACCAGGTCCTGGGTCAGGTCGCGTATCCGGGCGGGGGCGCCGTACATGGCGTTCATGGTGGCGACGGCCTGCTCAACGCGGGTGCGCTCGGTGTCGTCCAGGCCGTCGGTGATGCGGTCGGCCTCGGTGTCGATGGCGGTGGGGTCGACGTCGCGGTCGAGGACGAGCTGGACGACGCGGCTCTCGTGGTAGACCTTCACGGTCGCGCCGTCGTCGGCGGCCCGTTTGAGGTCGTAGGTGTCGATGTAGTCGCCGAAGACCTCACGGGTGTTGCGGTCGGCCTCGGAGATCGGCGTGCCGGTGAAGGCGAGCAGCGTGGCGTGCGGGAGGGCGTCGCGCAGGTGGCGGGCGTAGCCGTCGAGGTGGTCGTAGTGGCTGCGGTGGGCCTCGTCGACCACGACGACGATGTTGCGCCGCTCGGAGAGGAGCGGGTGGTCGGTCCCGGATTCCTTCTCCTGCTTGGTACGGCCGAACTTCTGCAGGGTGGTGAACAGGATGCCGCCGGTGCGCTTGGCGGCAAGCTCTTCGCGGAGTGCGGCGCGGTTGAGGAACTGGTGAGGCTGCTCGGGGAGGACCTCGCTCTCCTTGAACGTGTCGAAGAGTTGGTCGTCAAGATCGGTGCGGTCGGTGACGACCACCACGGTGGGGTTGTGCAGAGCGGGGTCGCGCATGATGAGGTTGGTGGTCAGCACCATCTCCTCGGACTTGCCCGAGCCCTGGGTGTGCCAGACCACGCCGGCCTTGCCGTCGGTCGCGGCGGCGCGGCGCACGGCGTCGGCGGCGCGGGTGACCGCGAAGTACTGGTGCGGCTTCGCGATCCGCTTCATGCGCTTGGCAGGCACGAAGTTGATGAAGGACCGGACGAGGGCAAGGAAGCGGGGCTGGCTGAACAGGCCGTGCAGGGCGAGGTCCTGGCCGGTCGGGACGTCGGCATCGGCGTCGGCGTGGACAGCGGCGGCGTCCACGGTGTCCACGCGGGCGCCGAACTCGTCGGTGTTCCACGGGGCGAAGTGCTCGTACGGGGTGAAGGGTGTGCCGTACTTCGCGGTGATCCCGTCGGAGAGCAGCACAACCGCGTTGTAGCGGAACGCGGTCGGGAACTCCTCGACATAGTGCCGGATCTGGGTATGCGCGGCGGCGAGGGTGGCGTTCGGATCGCCGGCCCGCTTGAGCTCGATGACGGCCAGCGGGAGGCCGTTGACGTACAGGACGAGATCGAAGCGGCGGTTGCGCTCACCGTTGATCACGGTCACCTGACGGACGGCACGGTACGTGTTCGCGTCCGCGTGCTCCAGGTCGACGACCCGGACGGTCGGGGTGTGCTCGGCGCCGAGCGCGTCGGTGTACGTGACGGAGTGGACGCCGTCGGTCAGGTAGCCGTGCGCGGTCCGGTTCTCCTCGTACGTGTCCTGGGAGGCCGGGGTCGCGGCGGTCGCGAGGGCCTCGTGGACGGCCTCCGGGGGGAGGGCAGGGTTGAGCCTCTCGATGGCGTCACGGAGATCGGAGTAGAGGATCAGGTCGTCCCAGGAACGGCGGTGTCCGGCGCCGGGGGCAAACTCGTTGCCCTCGGCCTTCGGCCAGTCGAGCTCCACGAGCTCTTCGAGGGCGAGGAACTCCCAGTCGATTTCGAGGGGGCGGAAGTTGTCGGAGGTGGGGGTGTCCGGGGTGGGGCCGTCGGGGGTGTCGCTGCTGCCGTTGTCGTTCCCGTGCGTGGTCATACGTGGTCCTCGACAATCTTCTCGGCGTCCTTGACGCGGAGGCGGCCGGACATGAGTTGGGGGAGGAGGGTGTCGCGGAGGGTTGACAGAGTCAAAGACTCTTTCAAGTTTGCCTCAATGAGTCCATGCAAGGGACTCAGTTCCACTTCCAGGGAATGCAAGAGTTCCCTAGGGATGTCAGGAACTGCAACATGCTGAAACGTCTTCATGTTGACGGTCGAGAAGACAGTCCCATGGGCGAGCCCCATCATCCGAGTAGAGGCGAGTCGAATCAGATGGAACAAGACAGCCGGAGGAATTTCGCCTGGAACGAATGCGTAGCACGACTGGTTGAAGGCCGCGGAAATCGTCAAGCGCGCCACCAGGCCGATTGTCCCACGCGCCGTCAGGATTACTGCCCCTGCTGGCATGCGCTTAGCGCGAGAGCTCTGCTCACCGAGCGTCGTGATGCACTCCTCGGTCACCACGAGAGCGCCGGCTACCGAGTTCGCAACATCCTTCACAGAGGCCCATGGGAGGTCGCCACCCCAAAACTCCTCCACTTTACGGTCCGGGGTGCCGCCAAGCACCGGCTCGACAATCTCCACCATGGGGCGCGAGCCCACCGACCGAACAGTACGGTCGAAGACCGCGTCCGCTAGCTGATCCGCTGTGCTCGCGATGCGCTGATTGACCGCGATCTTGTCGTCCAGCGCCCCGAGCACAGCGCCGATTTGCCGCTGGGTGAAAACGTCGGGAACCTCAGGGAGCTTCAATTCGCGAACTTGAGCCACTCGCAGATGCGCAACCGTCGAACCAGAGGCATGACCATGAAGGAGATCTTGGACTACAGGACTCAGCAGGAGGTAGTGAAGAAAGCGTGAGTCCGATCGCACCGTACTGGGTCGCAGCAACATAGTGCGCTGCCCCAGACAGATGTCCATCCCGGCCTCAACACGACCAACCCGTCCGACTGGGGCTTCGCGGGTAAGCACAATATCCCCTTCTCGGGGGATCGCTCGGGAGGTCCAAGTATCGAATGTTTCTTGGTCTACCGGCTTAGCCTCAGAAATTCGAATTCGCCCGTCGATGATATTGGGCGTTCCAATAGCGAATCCTGCCACCGAAGCGCCGGGCTGCGCCTCTGGAGGCGTGCGGTTCTTGCAGTCGACGATGAGCTCGCAGAGATCCTCCAGCAACAGGTGACTCATCGAATTCCTCCCAGCTGCTCGCGTACCGTCTTTGCCAGCTCGTCCGACTTGTCGAAGAGTTCGTACAGCTCCACCGTCAGCCGCGCGATCTTCTCCGCGACCGCCTCGGCGTCCTCTTCCTCCGCCTCAACCGCTCCAACGTATCGTCCGGGCGTCAGCACGTACCCGTGCTCCTGCACCGTCTTCAGGTCCGCGCTCGCGCAGAACCCCGGCACATCCGCGTACGTCTCCCCCGCGTCCTTCGCGCTCGTCGTCCCGCGCCACGCGTGGTAGGTCCCCGCGATCTTCGCGAGGTCGGCCTCCGTCAGGACGCGCTCAGTACGGTCGACCATCTCGCCCATGTTCCGGGCGTCGATGAACAGGATCTCGCCCCGGCGATCCGCAGCAGCGACCTTCTGCCCCTTCACGCCCCCCGGCGACTTGTCCTTCGCCAGGAACCACAGACAAGCCGGAATGGCCGTCGTCCGGAACAGCTGGGCCGGCAGGGCGACCATGCACGCCACCATGTCCCCGTCCACCAGCGCCTGCCGGATCTCGCCCTCGCCGCTCTGCTGGCTGCTCATCGAGCCGTTGGCGAGGACGACGCCCGCTGTTCCCCGCTCCCCTAGCTTGCTGATCATGTGCTGGAGCCAGGCGTAGTTGGCGTTACCCCTCGGCGGGACGCCGTACTTCCACCGCGGGTCCGACTCGTTGCGCGCCCAGTCCTTGATGTTGAAGGGCGGGTTGGCCATGACGTAGTCGGCCTTGAGGTCGGGATGTTTGTCGTCGGCGAAGGTGTCGCCCCAGCGGGCAGCGAGGTTGCCGTCGATGCCGTGGATGGCGAGGTTCATCTTGGCAAGGCGCCAGGTGCGTTCGTTGAGTTCCTGGCCGTAGACGGAGATGTCGGCCTTGTGGCCGCGGCCGCGGTGGGCCTCGATGAACTTGGCGGCCTGGACGAACATGCCGCCCGAGCCGCAGGCCGGGTCGTACACGCGGCCCTCGTATGGCTCCAGGACCTCCACCAACAGGCGGACGACGCTGCTCGGGGTGTAGAACTCACCGCCCCGCTTACCTTCGGCACGGGCGAAGTTCCCGAGGAAGTACTCGTAGACCTCGCCGAGGACGTCCTGGGCGGGCTTGTCGTCGCTGCCGCCGAAGCGGGCGTCGGTGATGAGGTCGACGAGTTCGGCCAGGCGCTTCTTGTCGACGTTGTCCTTGTTGAAGATCTTGGGGAGGACGCCGGTCAGCGACGGGTTGGCCTTCATGATGGCGTCCATCGCCTGGTCGAGGACCTCGCCGACGGTGCCGCTCTTGGCATTGGCGGAGATCGAGGACCAGCGGGCGCTCTCGGGGACCCAGAAGACGTGGTGCCCGGTGTACTCGTCCTGGTCCTCCAGGAACTCCTCCAGGCGGTCTTCGGCAATGCCTTCCTCCGCCAATTCCTTGGCGAGCTGTTCGCGGCGCTCTTCGAAGGCGTCGGAGACGTACTTGAGAAAGATCAGGCCGAGGACGAACTCCTTGTACTGGTTGGCGTCCATGGAGCCGCGCAGCTTGTCGGCGGCCTTCCAGAGGATGGCCTGGATCTCCTTGGGCGTGGAGGCGGTGAACAGCTCCGCCTGGTCGGCGGGCTTCTTCTTCCGGGGAGGCATGGGCGCTCGGGTCTCCTTCAAGAGTCGGACGAGAGATCAGACGAGAGGGGGTTCGGTGAGGGTCAGCGTGCCGTCGACGAGGCCGGCGGCGGTCAGGGAAGTCAGGTCGTCGAGGGCCGCCGCGTGCTGGCGCAGCAGGGCCGTACGGCGGGCGATGTCGGCCAGGAGCGCTTCGTACCGCTCGGCCTCGTCGCCGGGGAGGTCGGGGATGAGGAGGTCCTCTATGCGGCGGGCGGAGCGGACCGCGCCACTCACCCGCCGGTGTTCGGCCGCCGCCGAGCGCAGGAGCGCTGCCAGGACACGGGGCCGTACGGGATGCTCAGCGTCGGCTCGTACGCGCAGGACGCGGGCAGGGAAGGCGACCACGGACAGGCCCTCGTCGTCGACGTACGCGCCGAAGCTCGGGGTGGCGGTGACGACGATGTCGCCGGGTTCGGTGAAGTAGGCGTGCTCGTAGGTGTTGAGCAGTACGGCGCGGTCTATGCGGTGACTGTCGACTGGCGCGCTGCCGGTGATCTCGGCCGCGGTGAGGACGGTGTAGTGGCCCTTGCCTCCGGTGAGGAGGTGTTCAGCGGCGATGCGGTGGCCGGGCAGTCGGCGCAGGCGGCGGTCCTTGAGCAGGCGGGCTACGGTGGTGCGGCGGGCCGGCTGGGCGTCGGGGCGCAGGACGGCGTTGGCGCGGATCGTGGGCGCGTGGTCGAGTGCGCTACGGGTCGCGTCGATCAGCTGCTGGAGGCGGAGTTCGGTCTCGGAGATGCGGGCCGGGCGTTCGACGACGGTGCGGGTGTAGCGGTCGGCGTGCGGGCGGTGCTGCGGGGTGAAAGCGGCACCCGGTGCGCCGGTCAGCGCGGTGGCCCGGACGACGGCGGCGTTGCGCGGTTCGTGGCGGCTGTCCGCCCTCCAGCCGGCGTCGCGGAAGATGTCGATGTCCTCGGCCAGCGCGTCCAGGGTCTGCGGGGTGAGGCCGCGTGAGGAGAGGTCGGCGAGGAGGACCTGGCCGGTGCGCTTGTCTTCGGGGGTGCGGTGCAGGATCCAGATCGCGGTGCGGTGGGCCGGGCGGAAAGGGAGTACGCCTTCGGGGAGGCTAATCGCGGCCTTGAGGAGGTGATGTTCTAGGAAGTCCCGGCGCAGACGGTCCGCTCCCCCGCGGGCGGGCAGGGGCCGGACGAGCGCATCGGCGGGTCCCAGGACGACGGCCGTGCGGTCCTCGGCAAGGAGGTCGGTGAGATCCTGCAGGCGCTGCAGGACGGCGAGCGGGCTGCGGGTCTCGGCCGCCTCATAGGGCAGGCAGCAGGCGATGACGTGCGGGTTTCCCCAGTCTTCCGTGGCCAGTTCCTCGCCGTCGGCAAGATCCATCTCGAATTCCTGGACGCCCTGTGCCATGAGGCGGCGGCGGGCGAGCCGGGCCAGGTCCGGCATCGAGTCCGCGGAGAGGAACAAAGGTGAGTCCTCGGCGTCGGACACGGATTCGCCCAGGGCGACCAGTAGATCGCCGCTCCGGGGATGCAGGACGGCGGCCGTTGCCCCTTCTTCGCGCTCGTTCAGCTGCGCGAGGCCGGTCAGGCGGGCCATCGTGCGGCTCACCAGCGGAATCGGTTCATCGGCGACGAGGTCGTCGCAGCCCAGGCGGCGACGTGCGTCCATGACCCGTTCGAGCGCTTCGGCCGGGGTGTAGGCGGCCTCGGTGAGCTGGTCGGCGAGCACGGCGAGCAGAGGACCCTGCCGTTCGGCGTCCGGCAGATCGCGCAGCTCACGTTGGAGGAAGGTGTCGTCGAAGTCGGTCTCGGCGGCACGCTCCACGATCGTCTGCCAGGGCAGGCCGGAGAGGGGTTCGTCGAGGAGCTGACGCAGGCAGAGCAGCGCGGTCACCGTGTCGACCAGCGTGCGAGCGGGGATCGCGCACCGCCAGGCGGACAGGGTGTGCAGCACAAGCTCCGCCCGGATCTGGCCGGCGTCAGCGTTGCCGCGGCCGGTAGACAGAAGCCATTCGGCGACTTCACGGCCGTCGAAGAGCGGGCTGGCCCCCTCGTAAGCGACGGGCTCGGGAAAATCCGCGTGCCGACGGGCCCAGGTGGTGACGACGGGACGTTGGACCTGGGCCAAGGTCCCGATTCCGGCGTAACTGATCCGCCAGGAAATCTCCTCGGGCAGGATGGGAGCGGTTGCTTCACGTGTGCCAGCCATGCGGTTCCGCTCCCTCGTGACGACTGCCCGGTGCTCTCGGTCGAGAACGTTCTCTCAGGGCACCTCACACGCTACAGCCGGTCGAGCTCTCGGCTTCGCCAGCGGTTGATAACCAGGGTTATCAGGTTCTCGAAACATTTTGACTCCAATCCTCTGGCACCTTCGTCACCATCACACCGGCACCACCCGCCGGGACGCCAACCCCATACGAGTCCGACCGCACCGGCGTCCTCATCGCCGCACCTCTGCTCCCTTGCCGGGCACTCACCCCTGTCCCCTCGACACCACCCGCCCCGTAAGGCCGCTTGTGTTACCGAGCCGCACCGCAACCTCGCCCCAGGAGGCCTCTGTGTCCAGCACCGCGTCGAAGCGCACCCTGTACCGCCTGACCCACGTCAAGGCGACCCCTGAGTCGATGCTCGAAGCCCTCGACGTCGGTGCCCTCGACACCCTGGACGCGGTCGTGCGCGACGTCAGCGATCACATGGGAGTTCCCGCCCTCGCGGTGTCCTTCGCCGTAGCTAAGGAGGAAGCCGCCTGGGGCAAGGACATCCTCCGGCTCACCGACGGGTCGGACCTGCTGCAGAGCGAGCAGCGCACCGGCGCACTGCTCATGCTCGCCGTCGACGGCGCGGTGTACGCGATCGGCTTCGACCAGGGGTACCGGCTTCTCCCCACCCAGCTGAAGGACGCGCGCTTCGGTCTGTCCTTCGGCATCCGCGCCATCAACCCGCGGCAGGTGCGAGACTTCACTGCCAGCGTCCTCGGCCAGGCGCGCATCGACAGTTCTCTCATCCATGCCGGCGCCTCCGTACCGGCACTCGGACTCCGGGACCACGGGCGGATCATCCGCCACCTCGGCGGCTACCTCGACGATGTCGACCTCACCGCAGGGAGCGGCACCAGGAACGGGGCCATGACAGCGGAGGGCGGCATCGGTCTCCGTATCAAACTCGGCACCACCCCCGCCACACTGATCAAGGACATCCGCGCCATCGCCGCGATCTGCGAGCACGTCGTTCCCCACCCCGACCTGGCCTTCGTCGAGCACATCACCGCGGTCAAGGACCCTTCCCTCATCGACGCGCTCGACGCGGAACTGGACGCCACGCTCGGCCGTCCCGCAGACGGCCGGATCATCACCGCCGTCCCCTTCTCCCAGAGCACCGACCTGCCCCGGTCCACCGCCTGCACCATCAAGATCGGGTCCTGCCCGCCCCACCTCCGGGACGAGTTCAGTCTCGACTACGTCCTGGAGCGGGCCCGTGTGATCAAGGCAGGCGCCCGCGTCACGGCGCTCCGGCAGGGCACCGTCGAACTGTTTCGTGACACGCTCTCCGCACGGACCGCGCTCGCCCCGCGCACCGCCTCCCTGGAAGCCCTGTCCAAGGAAACCGCCATGAAGTGGATCGAGGCCACCTTCTCCCTCAGCTCCCGCACGTTCTCTCTGCTCGACGGTGAGTGGTACGAGCTCGGGGCGGGCTACCTGCGCAACGTCAACGAGACCGTGGCTCCCTTGTTCCCCGACGCGCCCTCCGTCGATCTCCCCCGCTGGCCGCTCGTCGAGAAGCTCAACAAGGAGGGTATGCGCGTGATGCGTCCCGTAGACGAAGGCGACTACAACAAGCTGGCCGCCCAGGCCCGTCGCGGCTGGGTCTGCCTGGACAAGAAGAATGTCCACAACCCTTTTCGGGCAAGCAACTCCGTCGAGATCTGCGACCTGTTCACCGAGGACGCCACTCTTGTCCTCGTGAAGCCCGCGCACTCCTCTAGCCCGCTGAGTCACCTGTTCAGCCAGGCGCGCGTCTCCGTTGAGCTCCTCTTCGAGAACGCGGCCGTACGCGCGGAGTTCGCCCGGTCCGTACACGTCAACAGCGATCCGGCCCGCAGCATCCCCGAGGACTTCACCCCGCGCCGCGTCGTCTTCGCGATCCTTCTGAAGGACGGAGCCAAGCTCACGCCGGACTCCCTCTTCCCGTTCTCCGCCATCACCCTGGCCCAGACCGCGAAGGCCCTCGCCGCTCGCGGCGTGACCGTCGAAGTCATCGGCGTCGAAAGCGAGTCGGCCCAGTCCGCCATGCGCGACGAGGCTGCGTAGCCGCCCGGGACTCTCGCCGTAAACACGCCCTCTATATCTCTCATCCGAACGAGGAGTCCTTTCAACAACCCAGAATTCCCGCAAGGGCAGCGGGCATCGTCTCCGGGGTCAGGGCACCCAGGGGACGGCGGGAGGCTACATGGAACAGGACCTCAACAAGCGGCAGCGGGCAGTGCTCGGCTGGGTGGGCCAGGGGTGTCCCGACGGAGTCTGGCCAGACAGCACGTACAAGACCAGCGGACAAGCCCTGCAGAACCGAGGGCTTATCAAAGTCATCAAACGCCGCGGGCTTTGGAGCGCCCACCTCACCGAGAAGGGGCGGCAGCATCTCATCGAACGCGGCATCCGCCCCGTGGAGCAGAGCACCCGACCGCCGGAGCGCCCCGCCCGAAAATCGGCACCGCCGCGCCCCCGAGCCGTGCCGAAGGCCCTTGCGAACTACGCGGACCAGCTACTCGATGAACTGGCCGTTGCTAACGACGGCTGTCTCATCAAGCCCATCGAATCCGGCCCGCACGCGGTGAATTGGGCGTCACGGGTCAACGCCGCCCGCAAGTCCGGCAAGATCCCCCACACGCAGGAAATCCACGGATACCGCACCCACCGCGGCTACGAGATCAAGCTGGTCGACATCCCTGCCTGGCGCCTCGCGGAACTCACCCCGCTCCCTGTGCCGGCCAGACTCACCAAACCCCATGCCGTCGTGGCCGCCCTCCAAAAGCAGCCGCAGCCCATGGGCCTGACCAAACTCCTCCAGGGCCGAGCCCTGCGCATCATCCAGACCCTCATCGCCGCCACCACAGCCCAAGGCCACAAGGCATCGCTCGGAACCGCAGAGGGGGCGCCCCCGCCCCATCGGCGCCGCAAGGCACCACCGCACTTCTCCATCACCGCCCACGGCGAAAGTGTCGGATTCCTCGTCCTCCAAGAACAGGACCGCAGCCAACACGTCCCCACAGACAAGGAACTCGCCGACGCCAAGAAGCACTCATGGATGCGCATCCCCCGCTTCGACTACACCCCCTCCAGCCGCCTACGCTTCATACTCCGCGGCGGCAGCCCGCACCGTGCAAGCGAATGGGCAGATCTCCCCGACCGGCCTCTGGAAGAACAACTCGCCGAGATCGTGCAGGAGGTCGGACTCCGCGGCGAAGCCGCAGAACGCAAACGCCTTGCAGACCAGCAAGCCAGAGAGGTACAGCAAAAGCGCTGGGAAGCCGCCATGCAGGAAGCCCACGCCGCCTACGCCCACGCCTACTGTGTCAAACAACTCGGAAAACAGGCAGACACCTGGTACGAGGCCAGGCGCCTGACTGAATACGTCGCAGCAGTAGGCGTCCATGCCACAACACTTCCGCCCGGGCAGGAGCGGGCCGAGGTCGAGGCGTGGCTCGCGTTCGCGGACGCGCACCTCCAAAACCTCACCGAATCGGCCTCAGCGCCGAAACTGCCCACGCCGCCGAAACCCAGCGGCGACGACCTCAAGCCCTTCCTCGGTCACTGGAGCCCCTACGGACCCCGCTCCTACTGAGCCGGAACAAGGGAAATCACACCGCCACGAGCCGGACCCGCTCGCCGCACAGCTTGGCCATGTCGTCAATATCGGAAGTCAGCATGACCACGGGGCGGTGCTGTCGCAGCGCGGCCTCGGCGACGGCCGCATCGATCGCGTACTTGTGTCCGTGCAACCCGGCATTCATCAGCAACTTCGAGGCAGCCCTCGCCTCCTCGTCACCGACCGGGACGACCCGCAGCCCGGAAAGCACCCAGTTCAGGCGTGACTTGTTCGTACGGGCGTGGACTGCCTCGATGATGGTGAGCGCACTGATCACGACCTCCATGCCACGCGAGCGCGCCTCAGCGATCAGAGCCACCACCTGTTCTTCGTCAGCGAGCAGCTTCGCGAGTCCCTCGCTGTCGAGGACGAGCGTCCCCTCGTGACTCAGCCTGCGGCGGGCCACTCGGCCTCCTCGGCGAACACCTCGTCGAAGACCTGCCGCGCCCGCTGACGAGCCGTCTCGGAGACCGGCCCCTTGCGGCTCTCGTAGTCCGCCAGGTACTCGTCCAGGACCTGCCCGCGCAGCTCACGCTCGACCGCCTCCGCGATGAACGCGGAGAACTCCCGCTTACCCACCCGAGCCCGGATCGCCTCCGCAGTCCCCTCCGGCAGCGACAAGCTCACCCGCGTCGCTGGCCCTTCCCCGATGCTGTACGTCGCCTCAGCCATGCCCCGATTGTGTCAAACGAGTAGGAAAAGCGCCACGTCAGCACTACCTCACAGCTCGGTCAGCGCCCCGCGCACACAAATTCCAGCACGGGCACCCCCATCCCATCCAGCGCGAATCCAGCACGGTAGGGATGAGCAGGGGTGATGACAGGTGACGACAGGTCAGGAAATCCAGCACCTATCCAGCACGGTAAAAATAAAGGGGCCTGACCCTGAAGAGTCAGACCCCATTTGACCTGCATGTTTGCCAGATCGGTGAAGTGGTGGTAAGCCACACGCTACACGTTGAAGCGGAACTCCACCACGTCGCCGTCCTGCATGACGTACTCCTTGCCCTCCATGCGGGCGCGGCCCTTGGCGCGGGCCTCGGCGACGGAGCCGGCCTCGACGAGGTCGCCGAAGGAGATGACCTCGGCCTTGATGAAGCCCTTCTGGAAGTCCGTGTGAATCACGCCGGCCGCCTCGGGCGCGGTGGCGCCCTTCTTGATGGTCCAGGCGCGGGTCTCCTTGGGACCGGCGGTCAGGTAGGTCTGCAGACCGAGGGTGTTGAAGCCGACGTGGGCGAGGGTGGCCAGGCCCGGCTCCTCGGCGCCGACGGACTGGAGGAGCTCCATCGCGTCTTCCTCGTCGAGCTCGGCGAGATCCGCCTCCAGCTTGGCGTTGAGGAAGATCGCCTCGGCCGGGGCGACCAGCGCGCGCTGCTCGGCCTTGAAGGCGTCGTCGGTCAGCTCGTCCTCGTCGACGTTGAAGACGTAGAGGAACGGCTTGGTGGTGAGCAGGTGCAGGTCGTGCAGGAGCTCGTTGCGCTCGGTGCCCTGGACGATGCCCTGGGAGAAGAGGGTGTCGCCGCGCTCCAGGATCTCCTTGGCCTCCTCGACGGCCTTGACCTTCGGGGCGATGTCCTTCTTGATCCGCGACTCCTTCTGGAGGCGCGGCAGGACCTTCTCGATGGTCTGGAGGTCGGCGAGGATCAGCTCGGTGTTGATCGTCTCGATGTCGTCCTTCGGCGAGACCTTGCCGTCGACGTGGACGACGTTCTCGTCCTTGAAGGCGCGGATGACCTGGCAGATCGCGTCGGACTCGCGGATGTTCGCGAGGAACTTGTTGCCCAGGCCCTCACCCTCGCTCGCGCCGCGGACGATGCCGGCGATGTCGACGAAGTCGACCGTCGCCGGGAGGATCCGGGCGGAGCCGAAGATCTCGGCCAGCTTCGCCAGGCGCGGGTCGGGGACACCGACGACGCCCACGTTGGGCTCGATCGTGGCGAACGGGTAGTTGGCCGCCAGCACGTCGTTCTTGGTCAGGGCGTTGAACAGGGTCGACTTGCCGACATTCGGCAGACCGACGATTCCGATCGTGAGCGACACGTTGCGACTTCCCGTTACGTGAGGTGAAGGGGCGGGCGGGCCTGAAGGGGCCGATCCCCCAGTCTACGGCGTGCGCGACGGGGCACCCGTCTCCTGTCGAACATCAGACCAGTGCCGCCCCTGGGCGTGTCATTAGGGCTATTCAGCACATAAACAGACCTAGGTTGTGCGAGTGGAGCATCACAGGACGACGGGAACCTCACGGTCGGCCGCCCGGCCCGGTCCGGCACCGCGGCGCGACACCCGCACCGCGCTGCCCCCGCAGGCCCGCGGCGCCGGCTCCGGGAACGATCGGCGGGCGCCGCGGCCACGCGGGCCGCACGGCGCGCAACCGCTCCCCTCGAACGCTCGCTCGGCGTCCGCCGCCGCCGCGATGCCCGCCGGGGCGGCGATGGGCGCCCGGGCGGGTGCACGCGGCACCGCGGCCGGTCGGGCCGGGCAGGCGATGACCGGGCTGGCGGCGTGGAGCGCGCGGGCGGCGGAGTCGGCACGCGGGTCCCGCGTGCCGTTGATCGCCGCCACGGCGGCCCGCGGCTCGGCGGCCGCGCGGGCGATACGGCGCTTCCCCAACCCCCGGCTCACCGGGCTCGGCTGCGGCCTGTTCTGCGCCGCCGCCATGGTCACCCTCGGGCTGCTGAGCATGCTGCTCGGCGGATCACTCACGGTCTACGGGCTGCTGTTCCTGCCGGTCAGCCTGCTCACGGCGGTCTGGGTGCGGCCCGGCGACCTGCTGACCGCGCCGATCATCGGACCGATCGCGTACGCGCTGGGCCTGCTGTTCATCGCCGACGGCAGCGGGGTCGGCGGACAGGCGATGGGGTACTTCACGGCGCTGGCCACGGGGGCGGGGTGGCTGTACGGCGGCGTACTGATCACCGGCCTCACGGCGACGGGACGGTGGCTCCACCACACGTCCACGCCCTCGCACCGCGAGGGCTGACCCCGCCCCACGGGCCGGGCGGGGGTGCGGGTGCGGACGGCCGCCGCCCGCACCCCCGCCCCCTCCCCGCACCCGCCCTCAGCCGCGTCGCTGCGCGGCGTACATCGCCGCACCCACGATCCCCGCGTTGTTCTGCAGCCCCGCCGGCACGATCTCCGCCCGCACCTTGGTGATCAGCGGCAGGAACTTCTCCGCCTTGCGGCTGACCCCGCCGCCCACCACGAACAGCTCCGGCGAGAACAGCATCTCCACGTGGCGGAGGTACTTCTCCACCCGGCGCGCCCAGTGCTCCCAGGACAGGTCGCCGTCCTCGCGGGCCTTGTGGGACGCACGGGTCTCCGCGTCGTGCCCGTTCAGCTCCAGGTGGCCGAGTTCCGTGTTGGGGACCAGCACCCCGTCCCGGAAGACCGCGCTGCCGATTCCGGTGCCGAAGGTCAGCACGATGACCGTGCCCTTGCGTCCCTGTCCGGCGCCGAAGTTCATCTCGGCTACGCCCGCCGCGTCGGCGTCGTTGACCACGGTGACGGGGATGCCGCCCAGCCGCTCGCCGAGGAGCGCGGCGGCGTCCGTGTCGACCCACTGCTTGTCGACGTTGGCCGCGGTGCGGATGGTGGAGGCGTCGGTGACCACGCCGGGGAAGGTCACCCCGACGGGCCCGTGCCAGTTGAAGTGGTCGACGACCTGCCGGACGCACTCCGCCACGTCGTCAGGGGTCGAGGGCTGCGGAGTCAGCACCTTGTGCCGCTCGGCGGCCAGGTCACCCACCGCAAGGTCCACGGGCGCGCCCTTGATCCCGGAACCGCCGATGTCCACACCGAAGATCTGCATGACACCACGCTACGACGCGCGGCACAGCGTCACCGCTCCAAGGGGATGCGCGACCGGCGCGAAGGGCGTGAAGGGCGCGAAACTCCGCCGGCCCGCGCCGTCGAAACGCCGCGGGCCCGCACCGGGCAGGGTGCGGGCCCGCGGAACGGGGTCAGGCCTGGGCGCCGCCGCCGGTCCGCTCGGCGACCAGCGCGGCCGCCTCCTCGCGGAGGTCACGCCGCAGCTCCTTGGGCAGTGAGAAGGTGATCGACTCCTCGGCCGCCTTCACGATCTCCACGTCCTCGAAACCACGCTGCGACAGCCACTCGAGCACCTGCTCCACCAGCACGTCCGGCACCGAGGCGCCCGAGGTCACGCCGACCGTGGAGACGCCGTCCAGCCAGCCCTCCTCGATCTCGTCGGCGAAGTCGACCAGGTAGGCGGCAGCGGATCCGGCCAGCTTGGCGACCTCGACCAGGCGCTTGGAGTTCGAGGAGTTGCGCGAGCCGACCACGATGACCAGCTCCGCCTGGGCGCCCATCTCCTTGACGGCCAGCTGACGGTTCTGCGTGGCGTAGCAGATGTCGTCGCTGGGCGGCGAGATCAGCTGGGGGAACTTCTCCTTGAGCGCGCCGACCGTCTCCATCGTCTCGTCGACCGAGAGCGTGGTCTGGGAGAGCCAGACCACCTTCGACGGGTCGCGGACCTCCACCTTGGCGACGTCCTCGGGACCGTCGACCAGCTGGATGTGGTCGGGGGCCTCGCCGGAGGTGCCGATGACCTCCTCGTGGCCCTCGTGGCCGATCAGCAGGATGTCGTAGTCCTCGTCGGCGAACCGGACGGCCTCCTTGTGCACCTTGGTGACCAGGGGGCAGGTGGCGTCGATGGTGGCGAGCCGGCCGGCCGCGGCCTCGTCGTGCACGGTCGGGGCGACGCCGTGGGCGGAGAACATCACGATGTTGCCGGGCGGCACCTCGTCCGTCTGCTCGACGAAGATCGCGCCTTTCTTCTCGAGCGTCTGCACCACGTACTTGTTGTGGACGATCTCGTGACGGACGTAGATCGGGGCCCCGTACTGTTCCAGGGCCTTCTCCACGGCGATCACTGCGCGGTCGACACCGGCGCAGTAGCCGCGGGGAGAGGCGAGCAGGACACGGCGGCGGCCAGGAGAGTCGGTCATGAGCCCCATCGTACGGGCCGCCACCTCCCCGCCGGTCGGGTGCAGGGCGGGGTGTGCCCCGGATGTGCCGCCGGGGCAGCCGATCCCGGGCACACCCCCCTGCGCACCCACCGGCAACCACCGGCGCCCACCGGCGCCCACGGGCAGCCGCCGGCAGGCAGCGGCAGGCACCGGCCGTGCGGGGCTGGGCCGTCCTGTCGTAGGGGGCCGTTACGCTCGGGCGCATGGCTGTGAACACGACCCCCGAGGCGCCGCTGCCCGTCGGCCAGGTGTCGCGGTTGATCGGCGGCTGGATCGACCGGCTCGGCGCGGTCTGGGTGGAGGGGCAGATCACCCAGCTGTCACGGCGCCCCGGCGCGGGCGTGGTCTTCATGACGCTGCGCGACCCGTCGCACGACATCTCGGTCAAGGTCACCTGCTACCGGCAGGTCTTCGACGCGGTGGCGGACATCGTCGGCGAGGGCGCCCGGGTGCTCGTGCACGCCAAGCCGGAGTGGTACGCGCCCCGCGGCGAGCTGTCGCTGCGGGCGGCGGAGATCCGGCCCGTGGGCATGGGCGAGCTGCTGGCGCGGCTGGAGCAGCTGAAGAAGAGCCTGGCCGCGGAGGGGCTGTTCGCGGCGGACCGGAAGAAGCCGCTGCCGTTCCTGCCGCAGCTGATCGGGCTGGTCTGCGGCCGGGCCTCGGCGGCCGAGCGCGACGTCCTGGAGAACGCCCGCCGCCGCTGGCCCGCGGTCCGTTTCGAGGTCCGCAACGTCGCCGTCCAGGGCGTGCACGCCGTGCCCCAGGTGGTGCGGGCGGTGCGCGAGCTGGACGCCATGGAGGAGGTCGACGTCATCGTGGTGGCGCGCGGCGGCGGCAGCGTGGAGGACCTGCTGCCGTTCTCCGACGAGGAGCTGGTCCGCACGGTCGCCGGCTGCCGCACGCCGGTGGTGTCCGCGATCGGCCACGAGCCGGACACCCCGCTTCTCGACCACGTCGCCGACCTGCGGGCCTCCACGCCGACCGACGCCGCGAAGAAGGTGGTGCCGGACGTCGGCGAGGAGGCCGAGCGGGTGCGCCAGCTGCGCGACCGGGCGCGGCGGTGCGTGGACACGCTGGTCGCCCGCGAGGAGCGCGGCCTGCAGAACGCGCTGGCCAGGCCGGTGATACAGGACCCGCACCGGATGATCGACGACCGTGCCGAGCAGGTGGGCGCGCTGGCCGACCGCGCCCGGCGCACCCTGGGGCACCTGCTGGACCGGGCGGAGTCCGAGCTGAGCCACACCCACGCCCGCGTGGTGGCCCTCTCCCCCGCGCAGACCCTGCGCCGCGGCTACGCGGTGCTCCAGCGCGCCGACGGGCAGGTCGTCCGCGACCCGGCCGAGACGTCGGCGGGCGAGCCGCTGCGGGCCCGCGTCGCCGGCGGCGAGTTCACGGTCGTACGGGCCGGTCCCGAAGGCCCTGACAGCACCACCCACACCCAAGCACGAGGACGGACGGAATGAGCAGCATGGCCGACGAACAGTCCGCCGGGGCGACCGAGGCCGGCAAGGCGATGCTCGGTTACGAGCAGGCGCGGGACGAGCTGATCGAGGTGGTCCGGCGGCTGGAGGCGGGCGGCACCTCGCTGGAGGAGTCGCTGGCGCTCTGGGAGCGCGGCGAGGAGCTCGCCAAGGTGTGCCGCCGCTGGCTGGAGGGCGCCCGCAAGCGTCTTGACGCGGCGCTGGCCGGTGAGGAGGGCGACGGGAACCCGGAGGACTGAGCGCGGGGCCGCCACTACAGGGGCCCGCACGCCTGCGCGAGGGCGGTTATTTGAAATTTCAACCTCTTCGGTCCTACAGTGGCACCGTTCCCCCACCGGATCCCGAAAAGGCTGACGCATGTCTCTCGCTCTTGACCCCGCCGCCCAGGACCTGCTGTTCCGCGAGGCGCACACCGCCCAGAAGTTCTCCTCCGAGCCGGTGACCGAGGAGCAGCTGAGGGCGATCCACGACCTGGTCAAGTTCGGCCCGACGGCCTTCAACCAGTCGCCGCTGCGGGTGACGCTGGTCCAGTCACCCGAGGCCCGCGAGCGCCTGGTGGCGCTGCTCTCGGACGGCAACAAGGCGAAGACCGCCTCCGCGCCGGTCACGGCGATCCTGTCCGCCGACGCCGAGTTCCACGAGGAGCTCGACGTGCTGCTCCCGGCGATCCCCGGCGCCAAGGACCTGTTCTTCGCCGAGCGCCCGGTCCGCGAGCGCTCCGCTCTCTCCAACGCGCAGCTGCAGGCCGCGTACTTCATCATCGGCGTCCGCGCCGCCGGTCTGGCCGCCGGCCCGATGACCGGCGGTGACATGGAGGGCATCCGCAAGGAGTTCCTCGGCGACGACCACCTGCCGCTGATGGTGGTCAACATCGGCCGGATCGCCGAGGAGGAGGGCGCCCACTACCCGCGCGCCCCGCGCCTGTCCTACGAGCAGGTCTTCACCACCGTCTGAGCGACGGCTCCGACGGCCCCGACGGCAGCGGCGGACCGGGCGGCGATGCCGCGCCGCCTCCCCTCCCCTCCGCTCCCGTGAGGTGAGACGAAAGGCCCCCCGCGCACGACGCGGGGGGGCCCTCTCGCGTTCCGGCCGGCCGCCTACTCGGCGGGCTTCGGCTCGGTCCGCAGCGCCTCGGCCATCGCGGTGAGGTCCTCGATGCCGCCGCTGCCGGTCACCACGGTGGTGACGCCCTCCTCCTGGAGGACCAGACCGTCGTAGCGCTCGCCCTCGTAGCGGACCCAGTCGCGGCCGGCCACGCTCACGGTGCCCTTCTTCGCGGCGCCCTGGGTGGCGTCCTCGACGAACTCGGACGGCTCCTGCGTCGACTGCTCCAGCGCCACGTAGCCGCCGTCCGGGTCGGCGAATCCCAGGTGCCAGCGCGCGTTCTCGGCGCGGTAGCGCACCGACGTCGCCGTCCAGCTCTCCGGCAGGCCCTCCGGGGCCGCCACCGGGTACGGCGCGGCACGGCGCGCCGTCAGGAGCTCGACCCGGTAGTCCACCCGCTTCGGCTCCGGCACGGTGTCGTCGTGCGGGACGAAGAGGTAGATCACGCCCGCCGCGAGGAGAATGAGGCCCAGGGAGAGAACCATGTCCCGGACCGACTGCTTGCCTGTCATACCTGCCACGCCCCTATCGTCGCAGGTACCCGTCGCGCTCATCCGTGGGGTCCTCTGCTCATAATTTCACCCGGGGGTTAGAGTCAAGGGCGAACGACCCTCATCCGGCCGTCGTCGTACAGGGAAGGTGCGCTCCGATGACCGAGCACAATCTGCTGCCGTCCGAACTCGAGGTCCCGTCCGAAGCCCCGGACCGCAACCTGGCCCTGGAACTGGTCCGGGTCACCGAGGCCGCCGCCATGGCGGCGGGCCGCTGGGTGGGCCGCGGTGACAAGAACGGCGCCGACGGCGCCGCGGTGCGCGCCATGCGCACCCTCGTCTCGACCGTCTCGATGAACGGCGTCGTCGTCATCGGCGAGGGCGAGAAGGACGAGGCCCCGATGCTGTTCAACGGTGAGCGGGTGGGCGACGGCACCGGCCCCGAGTGCGACATCGCCGTCGACCCCATCGACGGGACCACGCTCACCGCCAAGGGCATGACCAACGCGATCTCCGTGCTGGCCGCCGCCGACCGGGGCTCGATGTTCGACCCGTCCGCGGTCTTCTACATGGACAAGCTGGTCACCGGCCCGGAGGCGGCCGACTTCGTCGACATCAACGCCCCGGTGTCGGTGAACATCCGCCGGGTCGCCAAGGCCAAGCGGTCCACGCCCGAGGGCGTCACCGTGGTCATCCTGGACCGCCCCCGGCACCAGCAGCTGATCCAGGAGGTCCGGGAGACCGGCGCCCGGATAAAGCTGATCACCGACGGCGACGTGGCCGGCTCCATCCTCGCCCTGCGCGAGGGCACCGGCATCGACCTGCTGCTGGGCATCGGCGGCACGCCGGAGGGCATCATCTCGGCCTGCGCGGTGAAGTGCCTGGGCGGCACCATCCAGGGCAAGCTCTGGCCGAAGGACGACGAGGAACGCGAGCGGGCGATCGCGGCCGGCCACGACCTCGACCGGGTGCTGACCACCGACGACCTGGTCTCCGGCGACAACGTGTTCTTCGTGGCCACCGGCATCACCGACGGCGAACTGCTGCGCGGTGTGCGGTACCGCTCGGAGACGGCGACGACCTCGTCGATCGTGATGCGCTCCAAGTCCGGCACGGTGCGGGAGATCCACTCCGAGCACCGCTTGAGCAAGCTCCGGGCGTACAGCCAGATCGACTTCGACCGGGCCAAGTAGCCCGGCGGGGACCGTTCGACCCAGGCACGGGCACGGGCACGGGCACGCGACGGGCTCGACGGGTACGGCAGCAGACCGAGGGCGCTTCCGGTGCGGCGGAGGCGCCCTTCGGCGTCCCAGGCGTCACAGGCCCCGCAGAACGGCCCCGCGCCCCGCGGCCCCCGTGGCCGCCCGGCCCCCGCGGCGCCGCGGACGGTCAGCCCGCCGCCGCTATACGCCCTCCGGCCGCGGAACGCGCCGCCTTCTGGAGCTCGATCTCCCGGCGCCGGCGGCGGGCCAGCACCAGACGGCGCTCGGCGGCCGTCAGCCCGCCCCAGACGCCGTAGGGCTCCGGCTGCAGCAGGGCGTGCTCCCGGCACTCCACCATCACCGGACAGCGCGCACAGACCCGCTTGGCCGCCTCCTCACGGGACAGCCGGGCGGCCGTGGGCTCCTTGGACGGTGCGAAGAACAGGCCTGCCTCGTCCCTGCGGCAGACCGCGTCGGTGTGCCAGGGAGCCTCCTGGTCGCGGTCCCTCCGGGCGCTCCGAGTGGCCGGGACCGGGGGGACCTGTGCGACCTTGGTGACCTGCAGGGACGAACGCGTGTGCTGCGGCACGGTCTACTCCTGACGAAGGCTTCGCGAGCGAGCGGCGATGCGTCAAGCACTACCCCTCGCGCACGCGCCGTATGCACCGCGTACACGCCTCGCGACGGAGCGCGGCGGTCACAACTCCCTTGACGGGGAACCGAGATGCCCGCCGTCGGAGGGCCCGCCCGAAGGCCCGCCCGAGTGCCCGCCCGAAGGCCCGCTCCCCAGGTGCCGGCTCCCCGCGTACCCGCCCCCGAGGTGCTTGCGCAGGGACCTGTCCACGCGCCGGTGCACCCGGTCCAGGATGTCGGCCACCCTGCTTCCGCGACGCGGCTGCGCCTCGACGCTCCCGAGGACGGCCCAGCCGTCCACATACACCACCGGGGCGTTGGAGTCCTCGGCGTCGGCCGCGTCCACCTCGAAGCTGCCGAGGACGCCGCCGCCGGTGCCGCGCAGGGTGACGTTCTCCGGCACGTACACCTCGACGCTGCCGAAGACCGAGACCGCCTTCACCGTCACCTGCTGGTGCTCGAAGACCGCCTCGCTGAGGTCGATCTCGACGCTGCCGAATATCGCGTACGCGTTGATCCGCCGGCCCGCCCGCCACCGCCCGGTCCGGGAGGCGGCGCTGAATATCGCCGCGACGTTCTCGCCCGCCACGGGAAGCGTCTCCAGGTCCAGCGGCGTGGGGGACGCGGAGGCGGAGTGGGAGCCCCGCCCTGCGGGCAGGTCCCGGACGAACGCCTCGAGCTCGCCGACGGTACGGGCGGCGAGGACGCCCTCGACCCGCTCTCCATGCTCCTCCGGCGTGAGCCGGCCCTCGGCGACGGCCTCGCGCAGCTGGTCCACGACGCGATCCCGCTCGGCGTCGGACGCGCGCAGCTCGGGGTTCTTGTGAAGGTCCACGTACGGAGCGTAGCAGTCGCGATGTATCGCGACCACCCCTCGTGAGGGCGAAATCACCGACGGGCCCCACCGCTCATACGCGCGCCCACCCTGTCAAGCGAGCCTTACCTCACAGCGGCGGCCCTCCGGGCACGTTCTACGCTGGTGGGCGCTGGCTATCTTTCGAGTGAGGAATGGCGAGATGCCTGAGTTCGCGTACACCGATCTGCTCCCCACCGGAGAGGACACCACGCCCTACCGGCTGGTGACCTCCGAGGGCGTGTCGACCTTCGAGGCCGACGGACGCACGTTCCTCAAGGTGGAGCCGGAGGCGCTGCGCAAGCTCGCCGAGGAGGCCGTCCACGACATCCAGCACTACCTGCGGCCCGACCACCTCGCCCAGCTCCGGAAGATCCTCGACGACCCCGAGGCGTCCGCCAACGACAAGTTCGTCGCCCTGGACCTGCTGAAGAACGCGAACATCGCCGCCGCGGGCGTCCTGCCCATGTGCCAGGACACCGGCACGGCGATCGTGATGGGCAAGCGCGGCCAGAACGTGCTCACCGAGGGCGGCGACGAGGAGGCCCTCTCCCGTGGCATCTACGACGCGTACCAGAACCTCAACCTGCGCTACTCGCAGATGGCTCCGCTCACCATGTGGGAGGAGAAGAACACCGGCTCCAACCTGCCCGCCCAGATCGAGCTGTACGCGACCGACGGCGGCGCCTACAAGTTCCTCTTCATGGCCAAGGGCGGCGGTTCCGCCAACAAGTCGTTCCTCTTCCAGGAGACCAAGGCGGTCCTCAACGAGGCCTCCATGATGAAGTTCCTGGAGGAGAAGATCCGCTCGCTGGGCACCGCGGCCTGCCCGCCGTACCACCTGGCGATCGTGGTCGGCGGCACCTCCGCCGAGTTCGCGCTGAAGACCGCGAAGTACGCCTCGGCGCACTACCTGGACGGCATGCCCACCGAGGGATCCGTCCTGGGCCACGGCTTCCGCGACACCGAGCTGGAGGAGAAGGTCTTCGAGCTCACCCGTGAGCTCGGCATCGGCGCCCAGTTCGGCGGCAAGTACTTCTGCCACGACGTCCGCGTCATCCGCCTCCCCCGGCACGGCGCGTCCTGCCCCGTCGCGCTCGCGGTCTCCTGCTCCGCCGACCGCCAGGCCGTCGCGAAGATCACCGCCGAGGGCGTCTTCCTGGAGCAGCTGGAGAAGGACCCGGCGCGCTTCCTCCCGGACACCACCGAGGCGGACCTCATCCAGTCCGGCGACGTCGTCAAGATCGACCTCAACCGGCCGATGGACGAGATCCTCGCCGAGCTGACCAAGCACCCGGTGAAGACCCGCCTCTCGCTCACCGGTCCGCTGGTCGTCGCCCGCGACATCGCGCACGCCAAGATCAAGGAGCGCCTGGACGCCGGTGAGGGCATGCCGCAGTACCTGAAGGACCACCCGGTGTACTACGCCGGTCCCGCGAAGACCCCCGAGGGCTTCGCCTCCGGCTCCTTCGGCCCCACCACGGCCGGCCGGATGGACTCCTACGTCGAACAGTTCCAGGCGGCGGGCGGCTCCAAGGTGATGCTGGCCAAGGGCAACCGCTCGCAGCAGGTCACCGACGCGTGCGGCGCGCACGGCGGCTTCTACCTGGGCTCAATCGGCGGCCCCGCCGCCCGCCTGGCGCAGGACTGCATCAAGAAGGTCGAGGTCCTGGAGTACGAGGAGCTCGGCATGGAGGCGGTCTGGCGGATCGAGGTCGAGGACTTCCCGGCGTTCGTCGTGGTGGACGACAAGGGCAACGACTTCTTCCAGAACCCGGCCCCCGCGCCCACCTTCACCTCCATCCCGGTCCGCGGCCCCGGTCTCTGACCCAGGACACCGGGTGCGGCGTGACCACGGCCGGGCCGTGGTCACGCCGCACCGCCGGATCAGGCGTCCCTCACGCGCACCGCCGGATCAGGCGTCCGTCACGCGAACCGCTGGTTCGCCGCGCCGGTGCAGCTCTGCAGCACCAGGTTGGCGGTGGCCGACGGCAGCGTCACGCACAGCCCGGTGGCCGAGGCGGGCCGCAGGGTGCCGCTCTGCCGGACGAACCGCTGGTTGGCGGCGCCGTGGCAGTCCCACAGGACCAGCCGCGCGCCCGCCGCGACGGTGCCGCCGCGGACGTCGAGGCAGCGGTCGTGGGAGAGCGCGCTGTGGACGGTCCCGCGCGAGCCGTCGTGCCACCAGTCCTGGTTGCGCCCGCCGTGGCAGCCGTAGCCGGTGACCGCGGTGTCGTTGCGGCTGGACACGTTGGCGGCGTCCGCGCAGGTGCCGGTCGCCTCGTTGCGCAGCGGACGGAACATGTCGTCCCAGGCGCCGTCGATCACCTGGACCCCGGCCGTGCCCGCCGGGTCCGCGCAGCTGCCCTCGCGCGCGGTGGAGCCGTAGAACTGCCGGAAGCACTCGGCGAAGGCCGTGTGGCCGCGGTAGTTGGGGTGGAAGGACTGCCGCACCGCGTTCTCGTCCGGCGGGAACGGGTTGGCGGCGACGGTCAGACCGCGCACCCAGGTCTCCTCCATGCAGACCTCGTGGCCGTGGAAGAGCCGCGAGTTGTCCAGGTAGTGCGCGCCGCTGAGCTTGGCGGCCTGCCGGATGCCGCGCTCGAACGACGGCACCGCCGCGTTCCGCGCCCAGGCGAGGTCCTCGTCGGCCAGGGTGCAGCCGCCGGGCAGCTTCCCGGGGAAGTCGGGGTTGTCGCGGATGTCGGGGCCGCCCGGGCTCGGGTAGCCCATCAGCACCATCTTGTAGGCGCCGTCCGCGTAACCCGCGCCGCGCATCACGGTCCTCAGGTCCTCGACGGTCGCGGTGACCTTGGGGACCAGGCCGTCGATGCGGTCCTGCCAGCCGGCCTCCAGCTCGGGCGAGCAGGGCCCCTGGAGGAGGAACCAGTCCAGCGTGCAGTCGGTGACCACCGGGCCGAACCGCAGGTCGTCGTTGGCACCGACGACCACCACGATCATCTTGACCCTGGTGTTGCGCGCCTTCACCGCCAGGCTGTCGCTCTGGACCAGTTCGTCGGCGTACTGCGGGCTTCCGCCGATGCGCAGGTTGACGGTGCTCGCCCCGGAGCAGGAGACGTTGTAGGTGACGTCGGCGGGGATGCCGGTGCGGTGGATCGCCGCGTCACGGGAACGGTGGCACCAGTTGTCGGGGCCGTCGGTGGGCGACTCGTAGTTGCCCACGCCCTCGCCGGAGATCTCGCTGTCCCCCAGCGAGACCAGCGAGGTCTTGCGCTGGTCGAGCGGCCGCTCCGCGGAGTCGCCGTAGAGCGTGACGGCCTCGGCCGCGCGGACGGCCTCCAGCGGGGCCGGCAGCGGCGTGGACGCGGCCGCCGCCAGCTGCCCGGCCCCCGTGTCCGGCGCGGCGAGGGCGCCGGGGGCGGCGAGCCCCAGCAGCGCGGTGGCCGTCGCCCCGACGACCGCCCCCGTCCGCCTGATGCCCGGTCCGATACCCCACCTGGTGCGCGGTCTGCCGCCGCGCCCGGTCCTGGGTCCTGTACGTCGCACGTCGCCTCCTGAATGGTCCGATGTCCCGATCGGATGTCCCCCTGGGTGTGTACTGGCGGGTAGGCGGGGTTGGGAAGAGGACGAACCGGTCAACCGGTTGGAGGGGATGCGTGCGGCGGACCGGCCGGCGCTCCGGCCGGGCGGAACCCGATGAGGCGGACGAGGAAAGGGACGACGATGACGAGCGGGACGGAACGGGAAGCCGCGGTGGACGGGACCGGGGAGGGCGGGCCCTGGCGGGTCGAGCACGACTCGATGGGCGAGGTGCGGGTCCCCGTCACGGCGCGGTGGCGGGCGCAGACCCAGCGCGCGGTGGAGAACTTCCCCCTGTCCGGGCAGCGCCTGGAGCGCGCCCACATCGAGGCGCTGGCCCGCATCAAGGGCGCCGCCGCCAAGGTCAACGCCGAACTGGGCGTGCTGGACGGCCGGATCGCGGAGGCGGTCCGCGCGGCCGCGGCCGAGGTCGCCGAAGGACGGTGGGACGACCACTTCCCGGTCGACGTCTTCCAGACGGGCTCCGGCACCTCGTCCAACATGAACATGAACGAGGTGCTCGCCACCCTGGCGAGCGAGCGGCTCGGCCGGGACGTCCATCCCAACGACCATGTGAACGCCTCCCAGTCCTCGAACGACGTCTTCCCGTCGTCCCTGCACATCGCGGCCACGGCGGCGGTCACCCGGGACCTGATCCCGGCGCTGGAGCACCTGGCGGCGGCGCTGGAGCGCAAGGCCCAGGAGTTCGCCGACGCGGTGAAGGCGGGCCGGACCCACCTGATGGACGCCACCCCCGTGACCCTCGGGCAGGAGTTCGGCGGCTACGCGGCGCAGATCCGGTACGGCGTGGAGCGGCTGGAGGCCTCGCTGCCGCGGCTCGCTGAACTCCCGCTGGGCGGCACGGCGGTGGGCACCGGCATCAACACCCCGCCCGGATTCTCCACGGCGGTGATCGCCGAGGTGGCGCGGGACACCGGGCTGCCCCTCACCGAGGCGCGGGACCACTTCGAGGCGCAGAGCGCCCGGGACGGCGTGGTGGAGACCAGCGGGCAGCTGCGGACCGTCGCGGTCGGCCTGACCAAGATCTGCAACGACCTGCGCTGGATGTCCTCCGGGCCCCGCACCGGCCTGGCCGAGATCAGCCTGCCCGACCTGCAGCCCGGCTCGTCGATCATGCCGGGCAAGGTCAACCCGGTGGTGCCGGAGGCGGTGCTGATGGTGGCGGCGCAGGTGATCGGCAACGACGCCACGGTGGCCTGGGCGGGCGCGGCAGGCAACTTCGAGCTGAACGTGATGCTGCCGGTGATCGCCAAGAACGTGCTGGAGTCGGTGCGGCTGCTCGCCAACGCCTCCCGGCTGCTGGCCGACCGCACGGTGGACGGGATCGTCGCGCACCGCGAGAGGGCCCTGGAGTACGCCGAGTCCTCCCCGTCGGTGGTCACCCCGCTGAACCGCTACATCGGGTACGAGGAGGCCGCCAAGGTGGCGAAGCGGGCGCTGGCCGAACGCCGCACCATCCGCCAGGTGGTGCTGGAGTGCGGCTACGTGGAGCGCGGGGACCTGACCCTGGAGCAGCTGGACGAGGCGCTGGACGTCCTGCGGATGACCCGCCCCTGACCCGGCCCGGTGCCGAACCGCCGCGGCGCGCGCGTGATGCGCGCCGCAGCGGTGCGCCCGGACCGGCGCCTAGGATCACGGCATGACAGCAGACTGCGGAGCGCAACGGCGGGGCGGAAGCGGGGCGACGGAGCACTGGGCCCCCGGCAGTCACATCCTGTGGCGGTACCGGGAGAACGCCGGAGCCGGCTTCCACATCTGCCGCCCCGTCACCGTGGTCCGCGACGACGCCGACCTGCTGGCGGTGTGGCTGGCCCCCGGCACCGAGTGCGTGCGGCCGGTGCTCGCGGACGGCACGCCGATCCATCAGGAACCGCTGGAGTCCCGCTACACCAAGCCCCGCGCGGCGCGCCGGGACAGGTGGTTCGGGACCGGGGTGCTGAAGCTGGCGCAGCCCGGGCGGCCGTGGTCGGTGTGGCTGTTCTGGGAATCGGGCTGGCGGTTCAAGAACTGGTACGTCAACCTGGAGGAGCCGCTGGCCCGCTGGGCGGGCGGTGTGGACTCCGAGGACCACTTCCTGGACGTGGTGGTGTACCCGGACCGCGGCTGGGACTGGCGCGACGAGGACGAGTTCGCCGAGGCGCAGCGGGTCGGGCTGATGGACGCGGGGACCGCCGCCGGGGTCCGGGAGGCGGGACGGCAGGCGGTGGAGGTCGTCCGGGCCTGGGGCACGCCGTTCTCCGACGGCTGGGAGCACTGGCGGCCCGACCCGGCCTGGAAGGTGCCGTCCCTGCCGGATGACTGGGACCGCACGCCCGCGCACCTCTCCTCGTGAGACCCTTGATGCGCCCTGGGAGCAGAACCGTAGGATCGTCCTCCGGAACGCGCCCGGCGGTCAACGGCGGCTGGTCGAAGCGGGATTGACGACAAGTCGGGCCGGTGCGCGAGGACAGGGAGAGCGGTTCGCGAGGGCAGCGCCGGCGAGGCCGGCGAGCACGGGATTGGCCTTTGGCGGCCCCGGACGGATGGATTCGACACGCGTGACGGAGCACCCCACACCCGACACCCCGGCCTCCGTGCGCCCCGGCGCCGACCCAGGCGCGCCCGGGGGAGGGCCCGCCGCAGGCCCGGCCCGGTCCGCCGCGCCGCGTGACCGGGCGCCCGGACCCGACGGCACCCGGTCCGAGCACAGCCAGCCCGACGGCGGCCCCGGCCCCTCCGACGCCCCGCGTCCGCGTCCCGCCCCGGACTCCATCCCGGCGCAGCCCAAGCCGCCCCGCCGACGGGCCGCCCGGAAGGCCTCCGGACAGAAGGGCAACGGCGGGAAGGGAAACGGCCAAAACGGCCGTTCCGCCCCGGCCGTGAAGACCGCGGCCTCGGCGAAGGCGGCGCCGAACGCGGCGCCGGCGGCCGGCGCGCCCGGCGGCAAGGACCGCCGCAGCGGGCGGGCGACCGGGCCGGGGGCCGGCCCGGTGCCGATGCGCCGGGACGGCGAGCGGCTGCGGTTCATCGGCGCCGCCACACGGCGCATCGCGCGCGGCATGGACCTCGACGAGATCGTGATGGGCCTGTGCCGGGCGACCGTGCCGGCCTTCGCCGACGCCATCCTGGTCCATCTCCGGGAGCCGCTCCCGGTCGGTGACGAGCGCCCCGTCGGCCCGGTGATGCTGCGGCTGCGGCGCACCGACCGCATCCCGCCGGACCGGGTGTCCGGCGCCCCCGACCCGCTGCCCGCGCTGCCCGCGCTCACCACCGGCGAGGCTCCGCCCGCGGAGGTGCGCCCGGGGGGCCCGCTGGACGAGGTGCTGCGCGGTGTCCGCCCGGTCTTCGCGGACACCCCGTCGGCCCGCGACGCCCTCCGCGACCTCCTCGGCGAGGGCTCCGGGGCGTCGGTGGCCACCGGCCAGCACGCGATCCTGGCGCCGCTGCGCGGCCGCCGCCGGGTGATCGGCACGGCGGTGTTCCTGCGCGGCCCGGACCGGATCCCGTTCGAGGGCGACGACCTGCTGGTCGCCGCCCAGCTGGCCACGCACAGCGCGCTGGGCATCGACAAGGCGGTGCTCTACGGCCGCGAGGCGTACATCGCCGACGAGCTCCAGCGCACCATGCTGCCGGAGACGCTGCCCCGTCCGACGGGCGTGCGGCTGGCCTCGCGGTACCTTCCCGCGGCCCAGACGGCCCGGGTCGGCGGCGACTGGTACGACGCCATCCCGCTGCCCGGCAGCCGGGTCGCCCTGGTGGTCGGCGACGTGATGGGCCACTCGATGACCTCCGCCGCCATCATGGGCCAGCTGCGGACGACGGCGCAGACCCTGGCCGGTCTGGATCTGCCGCCGCAGGAGGTGCTGCACCACCTGGACGAGCAGGCGCAGCGGCTGGGCACCGACCGGATGGCGACCTGCCTGTACGCGGTCTACGACCCGGTCGCGCACCGGATAACCGTCGCCAACGCCGGCCATCCGCCGCCGGTGCTCCTGCACCTGGGCGGCCGCGCCGAGGTGCTGGAGGTGCCGCCGGGCGCGCCGATCGGCGTGGGCGGGGTCGACTTCGAGGCCGTCGAGCTGGAGGCGCCGGCGGGGGCGACGCTGCTGCTGTACACCGACGGCCTGGTGGAGTCGCGGCTGCGTGACGTGTGGACCGGGATAGAGCAGCTGAGGGACAAGCTGGAGGCCACCGCGCGGCTCACCGGCTCGGACCACGCCCCGCCGCTGGAGGCGCTCTGCGACGAGGTGCTGGACATGCTGGGCCCGGGCGACCGGGACGACGACATCGCGCTGCTCGCGGCGCGGTTCGACGGCATCGCGCCGAGCGACGTGGCGTCCTGGGAGCTGTACCCGGAGACCGCGGCGCCCGGCCGGGCACGGCGGCTGGCGCGCGCGGCGCTGGACGACTGGGGTCTGGAGGCGCTGACGGACTCGGTGGAGCTGCTGGTCAGCGAGGTCGTCACCAACGCCGTGCGGTACTCGACCCGGCCGATCACGCTGCGGCTGCTGCGCACCGATGTGCTGCGCTGCGAGGTGGTGGACGACGTCCCGCAGCTGCCGCGGCTGCGGCAGGCCCGGGCCACCGACGAGGGCGGCCGGGGCCTGTACCTGGTCAACCGGCTGGCCCGCCGGTGGGGCGCCACGCGTCTGTCGACCGGCAAGGCCGTCTGGTTCGAGCTCAACCACCCTTGACGGGAAAGGGGGCCGGTCCGCCGTGAGGCGGACCGGCCCCCTGCCGTGCCGAGGCCGTGGGGCCGAGGCCCTCCTGTCCCGAGGCCCCCGTGCCGTCCCGCGGCACCGGTGGGCCGCCTCGGAACCCCGGGGGCTACCTCAGGAAGCCGATGCCGTCCTCGGCGGCGGCCGGGTCCTCGTCGTCGCCCGGCGGGCCGCCGGGCCGGGGGTCGGTCGGCGTCTCCTCGGCGGACGGGCGGCCCGGCTGCGACGGGGTCACCGTCTCGGTCGGGGTCTCGGTGGGCGTCTCGGTCGGGGTCTCCGTCGGCGTCCCGCTGGGCGTCGACGACGGCGTCTCGCTCGGGCTCGGCGAGGGCGTCCCGGTGGGCGCCGGCGTCACGGCGGCGCCCTGGTCGGTCTCCAGGTCGAACCGGGCGGAGCCGTCGGTCACGCCGAAGGTGTAGTCGGCCCAGATCTGCGCCGGGTAGCCGCCGCCGTTGATCCGGCCCTTGCCAGGGATGAGCCCGGTGGCGCCGCTGAGCGACGTGTGCTCGTTGTTCTTCGGGTTCTCGCCGAACAGACCGACCGCGGTCACCAGGTCCGGGGTGTAGCCGACGAACCAGGCCGACTGGTTGTCGTCGGAGGTACCCGTCTTGCCCGCCACCTGCTGGCCGGCCCGGGTCGGGTTCTCCCGCACCGAGTAGCGGGCGGTGCCGTCGTCGACCACGCCGGTCAGCACCGAGGTGACGGTGTCGGCGGTGTTCCGGCCGATGGCCTGCTCGCCCACCGGGTCGGGCATCTCGATCTCGGTGCCGTCCTTCTCGGCCTTCTTCACCAGGGCCGGGGTGACCTGCACGCCGTGGTTGGCCAGCGTGGAGTAGGCCCCCGCCATCTCCAGCGGGCTGGAGGTCATGGACCCCAGCGTGAAGGCGGGCAGCGGATCGAGGTCGCCGGTGTCCATGCCGGTCCGCTCGGCGGTCTCCAGCACGTCGCGCATCCCGACGTCCACGCCCATCTGCGCGAACACCGAGTTGACCGACTTGTTCATGGCCGTCTGGACGGGGATGTCGCCGTAGTCGACGCCGTCCTCGTTGGGCGGGGCGAACGGGATGTCGCTGCCGACCACCGGCCGCTCGCTGGTGCCGTCGTAGAGGGTGCCGGCGGTGATCGGCCGCCCGTCCTGGGTGGTCGCGCCCTCCTCCAGGGCCGCGGCGAAGATCAGCGGCTTGAAGGTCGAGGCGGGCTGGAAGTCGGAGCGGGTCGCGTTGCTGAAGTAGTGCTTCAGGTAGTCCTGGCCGCCGTAGAGCGCCACGATCCGCCCGGTCTCCGGGTCCACCGAGACCGCGCCGGCCTGCACCGCGCCGTCGACCTTCCGCTTCTCGGGGTCCAGCTTGCTGGTGAGCTGCTCCTTGACGGAGGCCTCCAGCGCCTTCTGCTTCTTCTTGTCGATGTTGAGGGTGAGGTCCCAGCCCTGGCCCTCGACCTTGGCCTCGGCCTCGGCCGCCGAGATGCCCTCGACGTCCATCAGCTGTCGCTGCAGTTCCTTGTTGGCCTGCTGCACCAGGTAGCCGGCCTGGCCCTCGAGGCCGGCCGCCGGACGCGGCTCCTTCGGCACCGGGAACTTCAGGCCCGAGCGCTCGGAGGCGTCCAGCCACTTCATCTCGACCATGTTGTCGAGGGCGTAGTTCCAGCGTTCCTCGGCGAGCCGCTTGCCGGTCTTCGAGGCGATCGCCCAGTCGTACTGGTTGGGCGCCTGCAGCAGGGCGGCCAGGTAGGCGCCCTGCGCGACGGTGAGTTCCTTGGCGTCGACGCGGTAGTAGGCCTGGGCGGCGGCCTGGATCCCGTAGGCGCCGCGGCCGTAGTAGCTGGTGTTCATGTACCCGGCGAGGATCTCGTCCTTGGACATCTGCCGGTCGACCTTCAGCGCGATGACGACCTCACGCATCTTGCGGGAGACCGTCTGCTCCTGCGTGAGGTAGTAGTTCTTCACGTACTGCTGGGTGATCGTCGAACCGCCCTGCTTGCCCTGGCCCCGCAGGGTGTTGAGCAGGCCGCGGGCGGTGCCCTTGATGTCGACGCCGGGGTCCTTGTAGAAGGTCTTGTTCTCGGCGGCGACGAAGGCGTGCTGGACGCCCTCGGGCACCTCGGAGAGGTCGACGATGTCCCGGTTGACCTCGCCGCGCCGGGCGAGGACGCTGCCGTCGCTGTAGCGGTAGACGTTGCTCTGGCTCTGGGCCAGCGCGTTGCCCTCGTCCGGCACGTCCACGACGAGGTACAGGGCTATGAAGGATCCGATGCCGAGCAGGCAGACACCGAGGAACGTGCCGAGGAGTTTCCGCCAGGTGAAGAACCCGCGTATGCCCCGTCGGCGGCGCGCACGTCGTAGGTCAGCTCGCCCCATGATCCTCTTTCGCCCCGCTTCGTCTCGTTGGTCGCCCTGCGCCCCGGAGGTCTCCCGAAGCATGGCCAGTCCCGAAAGTTAACACCGCACCCTGTGACAAAGGGGTGCCGATCCGGTCTTTTACGGACGTGACAATCAGCACCCGAAACTTTCCGCCCTTACCGCACCAGACGTGTCACCGGCCGGAACGGTTGCCCGGGCCGGTCGGCGGGAGAGGTTTGCCACACCGGTAAATGTGATATCACTTAGATAGAAAGAAGCTAGAGCAGTCAGAGCCGCACAGAAACGGGGGCCTCCATGTCCACGCCTGCCACTCCTCACGCGACCCCTCCGCCGGCCCCCGCGGCCGACGTCCCCGCGATGCCCCGGCCGAGCGTCCGGGAGGTCCCGGCCAACTCCCTCGGCGGTGGGCTGGCCCTGCTGCTCGGGCTGCTCGGCGTGCTGCTCGCCGCCGGTCTCGGCTACCTGGGCGTCGAGCACACCACCGGTGGGACCACGGCCGCGCTCGTCGTGGTGGCGGTGCTGCTGGCGCTGCTCTCGCTGGCCGCGATGGCCGGACTGAACATGGTCGCGCCCGGTGAGGCGCGGGTCGTCCAGCTCTTCGGCCGCTACCGCGGCACGATCCGCGAGGACGGCCTGCGCTGGGTGAACCCGCTCACCACCCGCTCCCGCATCTCCACCCGGGTCCGCAACCACGAGACCGCCGTCCTCAAGGTCAACGACGCCTACGGCAACCCGATCGAGCTGGCCGCGGTGGTCGTCTGGCGGGTCGAGGACACCGCGCAGGCCACGTTCGAGGTCGACGACTTCCTGGAGTTCGTCTCCACCCAGACCGAGGCCGCCGTCCGGCACATCGCGATCGAGTACCCCTACGACGCGCACGGTGACGACGAGCTGTCGCTGCGCGGCAACGCCGAGGAGATCACCGAGAAGCTGGGCCTGGAACTGCACGCCCGGGTCGAGGCGGCCGGCGTCCAGATCATCGAGTCCCGCTTCACGCACCTCGCCTACGCCCCGGAGATCGCCTCCGCGATGCTCCAGCGGCAGCAGGCCGGCGCGGTGGTCGCCGCCCGGCGGCAGATCGTCGACGGGGCGGTCGGCATGGTCGAGTCGGCGCTCGCCCGGATCGCCGAGCAGGACATCGTGGAGCTGGACGAGGAGCGGAAGGCGGCCATGGTCTCCAACCTGATGGTCGTCCTCTGCGGTCACGGCTCGGTGCAGCCGGTCCTCAACACCGGGACCCTGTACCAGTGAGCGACGAGGAGAACCGACCGCCGGCGCCGCCCGGGGAGCCCGCCGGAGAACCCTCCGGGGAGCGGGCCCCCGCGCGGCGCCGGCGGTCGGCGGAGCGCAAGCAGGTCCTGCTGCGGCTGGACCCGCTGGTGCACGACGCGCTGGCGCGGTGGGCGGGAGAGGAGCTGCGCTCCACCAACGCGCAGATCGAGTTCCTGCTGCGCCGCGCGCTGACGGAGGCCGGCCGGCTGCCGAAGGGCACGGGGCCGATGCCGAGGCGGGGGCGGCCCCGCGGGGAGTGACCCCGGCCGGCCGGTGGCTACAGACCGTGCGCGCGGACGACCCGGCGGGTCTGGGCGAAGAGCATGCCGACGTTGACGGCCTTGCGGCAGACGACCACCGCGACCACGTCCTGTTGCTCGGTCATCCTCACGAACAGGTGGGTGAGGTTGTCGCTGTTGACGAGGATCTCCTGGAAGAAGTGGTCGTCGCTCAGGACGCCGCGGCGCTCCTTGAAGAGGTCCTCGATCATCACCACGGTGCGCCCCTGGAAGAGGTCCAGGGTGGCTCCGGCCAGCAGGTCCAGGACCTCCGGCGGGTGGGAGTCGACGGTCTCGTAGGCCAGCAGCATGCCGGTCGCCATGTCGACGACGCCCGCCGCCACGCAGTCGGGCGCCTCGTTGCGCAGGGTCTTGACCAGGCCCGTCACCTGGTCCGAGAAACCCGCCATCGGTCTGGTGGTCATCTTCTTCGGTCACATCCTCGCGCTGGGGGAACGGCTCGTACGGGTGGTGCCGGTCAGGATCGACTCGATCCGGTCGACGGCGGGCAGTACCGCCGCGTTCAGGCGCTCGACGTCGACGCCCTCGTCGCCGAGCACGACCATCAGGGCCGTGTCGCCGACCGCGTAGAAGGCGGCGCAGCCGTGACTGCCGTAGGTCACCGTCCTGCGGAGCACGCCGCGGGCGGTGGCGTCGCTGGTGCGGCGGGCGAGACCGAGGCCCGCGGCGGCGAGGGCGGCGAGGCCTTCCGGCTCGATCGACTCGGCGGTGTCCGCCGCGATCAGCAGTCCGTCGGCGGCGGCCACCACCGTGTCGGTGATGCCGGTCACCCTCCGGCGCAGGTCCTGCATCTCCCTGGCCAACGCCTCGTGGTCCATGGCCCCACTCCCCTGTCCGCCGTCGCCGGTACTCGTCGGTGCTCGTCGTCGTCTCGTCATCGCCGGGATTCGTCCGCCAGCCGGAAGAACCCCTTCCAGGCCGTCCCGCGGCGACCCGGCCCCAGGACCTCGGTGATCCCGCTGGCCCCGGGTTCCCGCCGCGGCAGCCGTTCGGGCGGGGCCGCCCGCGCCCGCACCGCCGACGGCTCGGTGACCGCCGCCAACGCCACCACCGCCTCCCACCCCGCCCGGCCACGGCCCTCCCCCCGCACCGCCCCGCCCCCACCGGGCTGCGCCCCGACGCCACCGGCCCCGGTGGACGGCACCCGGGCGGCGTCCACCCCGTCGGGCCCACTCGCCCCGCCGGACATCACCCGCGCCGCCCCGGCGCTCCCCGCTCCCCCGGCCGCCACAGGCACCCCCACCGCCGCCCCGGCACCGCCGGGGCCGGTGGGGTCGGTGGGGTCGGTGGGGTCGCTCGGGCCACGGGGATCGATGGAATCGTTCGGGACACGGCAATCGGCCGGGTCGGTGGGGGCGCCGGGATAACTCGGGTCACCGGGATCAATGGAATCGTTCGGGTCACCGGAATCGGTGGGGTCGCCGGGATCGATGGAATCGGTCCGGTCACGGGGATCGCCCGGGTCACGGGGATCGCTCGGGTCACCGGGGTCGCTCGGGTCACCAGGATCGGTGGGGGCGCCGGGTGGCGCGGACGTCGACCGCGTCGCGTCGGCGCCGTCCGGTCCGTCGGCGTGGGTCGATCCGTCGGCGCGGTTCGGGGCGGGGCCCTGGTGCCGGTCCGCTGCCGGGGCCGCGGCACCGCCACCCGCGGAGGGCCGCTCGGCGGACGGGGCGAGGTCCGCAGCGGGGACGCCGGCGGCACCGAACCCCCCGTCCCCGCCACCCCCGGCGGCCTCCGCCCCGACAACATGGGTCGGCCCGTCGGCACGGGTCGGATCAGGGCCCTGGTGCCGGTCCGCTGCCGGGGCCGCGGCACTGCCACCCGCGGAGGGCCGCTCGGCGGACGGGGCGAGGTCCGCAGCGGGGACGTCGGCGGCACCGCACCCCCCGCCCGCGCCGCCACCCCCGGCGGCCTCCGCCCCGACGACATGGGTCGGCCCGTCGGCGCGGGTCGGATCAGGGCCCTGATGCCGGCCCGCTGCCGGGGCCGCGGCACCGCCACCCGCGGAGGGCCGCTCGGCGGACGGGGCGCGGTCCGCAGCGCGGGCGCCGACGGCACCGAACCCCCCGCCCGCGCCCCCGCCACCCCCGGCGGCCTCCGCCGCGAGGCCCTCGGAGGAAGCCGCCCCGCCACCGGCCGGGTGCTCCTCGCCGGCGACGGCCGGGCCCCGCGCGAGGGCCCGGGCCACCGCGGGCGCACGGGGCGTGACCCCGTCGCGCGGGAGCGGGCCGACGCGGATCGGGGACGGGGCGGCCGGGCAGTGGAGGTGACCCTCCGCGAGGCAGCGGGCGACCTCGACGGTCACCACGTACACGCCCCGGCCCAGCCGGAAGGCGAGGTCACGCGCCGTGCTGCGGCCGTCGGCGCGGGCCAGCACCTCACGGCGGAGCGGGGTGAGAAGCCCGTTGCGCAGGGCCGCTTCGGCCCCGGCCGTCACCGCCGGGGTCTCGTGCTCGGGGCGGACCGGGAAGGCCATGCCGTCCAGAGCGGTCAGCTTGCGCACCGCCTCCTGGAGCAGCCGCCCACTCGTCTCCCCGACTCCCACCGGAGCCACCGGCTCCGTCGCGCCCGCCCCTCGGGCGTGCCGCTCGCACTCCTCCACCCGCCCCGCCACCACCGCGAACGCCGCGTCCTGCAGCGCCAGCATGCAGACCACCCGCAGCTGGGCCGCCCCCACGCATCCGTCCGCGACGAGCTGGTCCTCCGGCCACCGCCGCCCGCCGGAGTCCCGCACCAACTCCGCCCAGCGTTCGCCGGTGACCCGGCCGGACCTCAGCAGCAGCGCCTCCGGGCCGGGAGCGCCGGGGCTCTCCACCCCGACGACCAGTCCGCCCCGCAGGTGGAAACTGCCGCCGGGCCTGCCCGCGACCCGCAGCTCCCCGGTGAACTCCTCGCGTCCGCACTCCGCGAGCGCCCCGGACAGCCGCCCGTAGCCGGCCCGGTCGAGCGACCGCCGCGCGCCCCCGTCCGGACGCCCCTCCAGAAGCACGCCCGGAAGCCCGCCCGGAACGCCCGACATCACACCCCCGATCCGAACCACCGCCGTCGCACATCTGCCTGACACGTCGCCCTGAGGGGGCAATGTCTAGCAGCGGCTCGGCGCCTGTCGGCCGCATGCGAGCGAACCTGTCGCCAGGTGACGGGACCTGATCACTCACGCCACGCAACCCCCGCCATGGGTCGCGCATTTGACCGATCGAGGACCGATAACTTCACCCCTGTCCCACCTCGCCCGTCTGCCACAAAACCCGCGAGTTGGCGTATTTCAGGAAAGGACCCCGTCTGTGCCACGATCACGAGGAACGTCCACCCCCCTGCAAGGGAGAGCCCGTGCTCACTGTCGGTGACAAGTTCCCGGAATTCGAACTCACCGCCTGCGTCTCGCTGGAGAAGGGCGGGGAGTTCCGGCGGATCGACCACAAGACCTACGAGGGTCAGTGGAAGGTCGTCTTCTCCTACCCGAAGGACTTCACCTTCGTGTGCCCGACCGAGATCGCCGCCTTCGCCCGGCTGAACGACGAGTTCGCCGACCGCGACGCCGTGGTCCTCGGCTTCTCCGGCGACTCGGAGTTCGTCCACCACGCCTGGCGCAAGGACCACCCGGACCTGCGCGAACTGCCGTTCCCGCTGCTGGCCGACGCGCGGCACGAGCTGATGCGGGCGCTCGGCATCGAGGACGAGGACGGTTACGCCCAGCGGGCGGTCTTCGTCGTCGACCCCAACAACGACATCCAGTTCACCATGGTGACCGCCGGCTCGGTCGGCCGGAACCCGCAGGAGGTGCTGCGGGTCCTGGATGCCCTCCAGACCGACGAGCTGTGCCCGTGCAACTGGAACAAGGGCGAGGCCACCCTGGACGCGGCGTCGCTGCTGGCGGGTGGGTGACCGATGGCGCTCGCCGAACTGAAGTCGGCCATACCGGACTACGCCAAGGACCTGCGGCTCAACCTGGGCACCGTGATCGGCAACTCGCTGCTGCCCACCCAGGCCCTGTGGGGGACGGTGCTGGCCTGCGCCATCGCCTCCCGCTCGCCTCTCGTGCTGCGTGAACTGGAGCCGGAGGCCCGGGAGAACCTGAAGCCGGAGGCGTACCGGGCGGCGAAGACGGCAGCGGCCATCATGGCCATGAACAACGTCTTCTACCGCACCCGCCACCTGCTGTCCGACCCGGAGTACAGCTCGCTGCGCGCCGGGCTGCGGATGAACGTCCTCGGCGATCCCGGCGTGGACCGCGCGGACTTCGAGCTGTGGGCGTTCGCGGTCTCCGCGGTGAACGCCTGCGGTGCCTGCCTGGACGCGCACGAGCACAAACTGCGGGAGGCGGGCGTCTCCCGCGACGTGGTCCAGGAGGCCACCAAGATCGCCGCCGTCCTCCAGGCGGTGGCCGTCACCCTCGACGCCGAGGCCGCGCTGTCCTCATGAGGCACTGCCGAGGCCCCGCCGAGGGCACTCCTGCGGGCCCGCCGAGGCCGACCGAGGTCCGCTGAGCCCGTCGGGGACGGGACGCCGAAGGGGCGGGCACCGTACGGTGCCCGCCCCTCACGCGACCCGGCGCCCGGTCACACGGCCGTCGCCCCGGAGGGCGGGACGCTCGACCGGTGGGCGTGCCGGTGCAGGTAGGAGACGACGGTGTTGAGGACGGCGACCAGCGGCACGGCCACCACCGCGCCGCCGATGCCCGCGATCATCCCGCCGGCGGAGACGGAGAGCACCACCGCCAGCGGATGCACCCGCACCGCCCGCCCGAGGATGAACGGCTGGAGGATGTGGCCCTCGATCTGCTGCACCGCGAGGACCACCACCAGCGTCATCACGGCGACGAAGACGCCCTGGGTGACCAGCGCGACCAGCACCGCCAGCGCGCCGGAGACGAAGGCGCCGACCAGCGGGATGAAGGCGAACAGGAAGATGACGACAGCCAGCGGCACCGCCATCGGCACGTCCAGGAAGTAGATGCCGAGCCCGATGAAGACGGCGTCGATCAGTGCCACCACCACCGTGCCGCGCACATAGGCGGTGAGCGTCCGCCAGGCCATCGGTCCCGCGCCCGCGACGCCCTGCCGGGCCGCCACCGGGACCAGCTTGAGCGTCCACCGCCAGATCTTCTTGCCGTCGTGGAGCAGGAAGAGCGTGCAGAAGATCATCAGCAGCAGCATGGTGAGCGCCTCGACGACCACCGTGACGCCTTCGAGGCCGGCCGAGGTCAGGGACTCGGTGTTGGAGCCGACCGCCTCGCGCAGGTTCTCGGCGATGCCGTTGATCTGGCTCTCCGTCACGTGGAACGGGGAGTTGAGCAGCCACAGCCGCAGGTCGTCGATGCCGCCCTGGACCTGTCGCGACAGGTTGTCGGCGTTCTCCATGATCTGCCACGTCACGAACCAGCCCAGCAGGCCCAGCACCGCGAAGCCGAGCACGGCGGTGAACGCGGTGGCGGCGCCGCGGGGGAGCCCTCTGCGGATCAGGCGGGCGGAGAGCGGCTGGAGCAGCGCGGTGACCAGGAGGGCGCCGGCGAAGGACAGCACGATGAGCCGGACCGAGCTGATGACGCGCATCAGCACCCAGACCGTGCCGGCCAGGACCAGCAGGCGCCAGGCGGCCTCGGCGGCCACCCGAAGCCCCCACGGCACCACCTGGGCCGGGTCGGGGCGTACCACCACCTGCTGCACGATGAGCGGCTCCTGGTCGGACTCGCTCCCCTCGTCATGGCGCGCCTCGGCACGCCGCTCCTCCCACCGTTTGCCCGCGGCGTTGAGCCCGGCGCCGAGCCGGCCCGCCCAGTCAGGAAGTCGCGCCATGGTCGTCCTCTGCCCCCGTCTCTCCCCGTCACTCCGGGCGTGTCAGTTGGTCCGCACGACCGTACATGGCGGCAGCCCCTCACCGTAGGACGGTGAGGGGCTGCCGCACGAACGCGGGGTGGCGCGGGGGCGACGCCCCCGTGCCGTCACGGCTCCGGTCCGGTCAGTACCAGTGGTTGGCCTGCCAGAAGTCCCAGGCGCCGCAGGGGCTGCCGTAGCGGCCCTCCATGTAGTTCAGGCCCCACTTGATCTGGGTGGCCGGGTTGGTCTGCCAGTCGGCGCCGGCCGTCGACATCTTGGAGGCCGGAAGCGCCTGGAACAGGCCGTAGGCGCCGGAGGACGGGTTGACCGCCTTGTAGTTCCAGCCCGACTCGTGGTCGACGATGTTGCTGAAGCACTGCCACTGGTCGGCGGCGACCATCGAACGGGCCATCGCCTGGATCTGCGCGACCGAGTAGGAGGACTGGGCGGCGAAGCTGCTCGCGTCGGCGAGGGCCGCGTCGTCGCGGGCGGCCCGGTCGGCCTTCTCCTGCTCGGCCTCGCGCTCCGCGGCTTGCTTCTTGGCGATCGCCTTCTTGGCGGCCTCCTTGCGCGCCTCCGCCTCGGCACCCTTGCGGGCCTCGTAGTCGGCGGCGATCAGCTGTGCGTCGGCCTGGGCCTCCAGGTGCGCGACCTGGACGTCGGCCTGCTGGCCGGCCGGGATGTCCGCGAGGAGCAGCGTGGCGCCCTCGCCGGCTGCCTGCGTGTCGTTGGGCTGGGCGGTGCTGCCCGTCGCGACGCCGACCACACTTCCGACAGCGGTGACCGCCGTGGCCGAAGCCACCGCGAATCCCCGGACCGAGATCCGGCTCACACGATTTCCTTCCAGCATCGCCCGCATCGGTGACCCTGGCGGACGCGTTCGTGCCCTTGGCGCTGGCCTCCCAACAACGGGGTCACGGAGGCGCGGACCCGGTGGGCAACTCCCTGCGCGGGAGAGCCACGTACAGCTCGGGCGGCATACGGCTGCGCTATGCAGTTGGCCTTGATGCTCATGGGGGCGGTGCCGCTGGGGGCACCGGTGAGCCGTATGCGGGGCCTGACAGAAGGGAGACTCTGCCGTAACCGGACACCGCAAGGCAATTCCCTGTGCCGTGTGAAAGCTCACATGGCCCACACACAGGGGAATTTCACCGATCCGGAGGACGCGCGAACGCCGCCCGGCTAGGCTCCCGTGCCTTTGCCGGACGGCGTCCACATTCCTTGCGAGACGGTCGACTTCACTGGAAAGAGATGCTCATCAGGTCGCACGCGACAGGCGTCACACATCACCTGAAATCCATCTTTTCCGGACCATCACATCGCGCTCTCCTCCAGCATCTCCGTGACCAGCGCGGCGATCTGGGACCGCTCGGAACGGTTGAGGGTGACGTGGGCGAAGAGCGGATGCCCCTTCAGCCGCTCCACCACCGCGACCACTCCGTCGTACCGGCCCACCCGGAGGTTGTCCCGCTGGGCCACGTCGTGGGTGAGCACCACACGGGAGTTGGCGCCGATCCGGGAGAGCACCGTCAGGAGCACGTTCCGCTCCAGCGACTGCGCCTCGTCGACGATCACGAACGCGTCGTGCAGCGAACGGCCGCGGATGTGGGTGAGCGGCAGGACCTCCAGCATTCCGCGCGAGGTGACCTCCTCGATCACCTCCCGGCCGGTCACCGCGGAGAGCGTGTCGAAGACCGCCTGCGCCCAGGGGTTCATCTTCTCGCTCTCGGAGCCCGGCAGGTAGCCGAGATCCTGGCCGCCGACCGCGTAGAGCGGGCGGAACACCATGATCTTCTTGTGCTGACGCCGCTCCAGCACCGCCTCGAGGCCCGCGCAGAGCGCCAGCGCGGACTTGCCGGTGCCGGCCCGGCCGCCCATCGAGACGATGCCGATCTCCGGGTCGAGCAGCAGGTCCAGGGCGACCCGCTGTTCCGCGCTGCGGCCCTTCACCCCGAACACCTCGCGGTCCCCGCGCACCAGCCGCACGTCGCCCTCGGCGGTGACCCGGCCCAGCGCCTTGCCCCGTTCCGAGCTGATCCGCAGTCCGGTGTGGACGGGAAGGTCGACCGCCTCGGGGACGTGCACCCGCCCTTCCTCGAAGAGCAGGTCCACCTGCTCCGCCGAAAGGGTGAGTTCGGACATTCCGGTCCACCCGGAGGAGTCCGTGATGGCAAGCTCGGCCCGGTACTCCTCGGCGAGGAGACCGACCGACGACGCCTTGATCCTGAGCGGGAGGTCCTTCGAGACGACCGTGACGTCGAATCCCTCGGCCTGGAGGTTCCGGGCCACCGCGAGGATCCGGGAGTCGTTGTCGCCCAGCCGGTAGCCCGAGGGCAGCACACTGGGGTCCGAGTGGTTGAGCTCGACCCTGAGGGTGCCGCCCAGGTCTCCGATCGGAATGGGCGCGTCCAGCCGCCCGTGCCGCACCCGCTGGTCGTCGAGCAGGCGGAGCGCCTGCCGCGCGAAGTAGCCCAGCTCGGGATGGTGCCGCTTGGCCTCCAGTTCCGTCACCACCACGACGGGCAGCACCACTTCGTGCTCGTCGAAACGGTGGACGGCGTTGGGATCGGCCAGCAGGACGCTGGTGTCGAGAACGTAGGTGCGCCGGTCGGGCTTGTGGCGCTGTGCGCTGGTCACCACGGAAGGACGTACCCCCTCGGGGAAGGTCGGGGAGCGACGACGGTGTCTGATGACGACGGGGCCTGGACCGGTCTCGGCGCCGATGCGCGGGCCGAGAACCGGCCCCCCGCTGCTTCCGCGGCCGCGGAAGCGGCACGGTCGGGCTGGTGCAATGGGCCTCCCGGACGGACGGCCCCTGCGCCGCCCGCTGAGGTGTGACACCCGTGGTTCGGGCGTCGACCTGCAGGGGTTATGCCCGCCCACGGCCCTCACCATGCCGTCGTCACGCCTCGTCGTGCGACACCTCTCCCACGCCGCGCACCCCTGTGTGAACACCCGGACATGGCAAGGGAGTTGGGCGATCGGCTCGCTCCGTGGCCCGACTGCGCCCGGCGTGCGCCGGTCGGCGCCGTCCGTTTCGCGCCACGTCGGCCGCGCCTGCGAACGGCCCGGGCAGGGCCCCTGCCGGTATCCCACGGGACGGTCGGGGGGCGGCGACCGAGGTCCAGCCGGCACGGCGGCCGGGGCGGCCCGGAGGGCACTGCGCCCAGGGCGGCGGCGCGTCGGGCGCGGTGACGCTGCGGCCGGGGCGGCGCTGCGGCCGTCGGCGCTGCGGGCCGTCGGCGCTGCGGGCCTCGGCGGGGGCGTCGGCGTTGCGGACCGGGCGGCCCGTCGGCGCGGTGACCGACGTGGCAGCCGGGGTGCCGGGCCGGGGTGTCAGCCGCCGAAACGCCGGTGGCGGGCGGCGTAGTCGCGCAGCGCGCGGAGGAAGTCGACCTTGCGGAAGGCCGGCCAGAAGACCTCGCAGAAGTAGTACTCGGAGTGCGCGGTCTGCCAGAGCATGAACCCGGACAGCCGCTGCTCGCCGCTGGTGCGGATCACCAGGTCCGGGTCGGGCTGGTCGCCGGTGTAGAGGTGGCGGCCGATCAGCTCGACGTCGATGGTCTCGGCGGCCTCGTCCAGGGTCGCGCCGCGCGTGGAGGCCTCCTGGAGGACCGACCGCACCGCGTCGACGATCTCCTGCCGCCCGCCGTAGCCGATGGCGACGTTGACGAGTATCCCCTCGTTGCCCGCGGTGGCCTCCTCGGCCTCCTTGAGTGTGCGCCGCATGCCGTCGGGCAGCACGTCCGTGGTGCCGACGTGGTGGATGCGCCAGCGCCCGTCCGCGGCCAGGGAGGTCACCACACCCTCGATGATGCCGAGCAGCGGGACGAGCTCCTCCTGCGGACGGTCGAAGTTGTCCGTGGAGAGCAGCCAGAGGGTGACGACCTCGACGTCCGTCTCGGCGCACCAGCCGAGGAACTCCTCGATCTTCTCCGCGCCGGCCTGGTGGCCCTCGACGGTGGTGCCGCCGGCCGCCTTCGCCCAGCGCCGGTTGCCGTCCATGATCACGCCGATGTGCTTGGGCACCTGGTCGTGGTCGAGGTGGCCCTCGACGCGGCGTGCGTAGACCCTGACAAGCAGACGGCGAAGGTTGTCGCGCAGCTTCACGTGAATGTCGGCCCCTCCGTGCGGATCCCCCGGGAAGCGTACCCCTGCCCCGCCACGCCCCTGCCCGCCCCCCGGGAGGACGGGGCCCCCTGCCGGGGCAAAGAAAACGGGCCGGTCCGTGGGGGGGAGACGGACCGGCCCGAGGGGGGGAGTTCCACCATAACCCTTCGTAAGGGATGGCGCGTACATTGGCGCCGAACAACTACGCTCCGGAGTCGGTCAGCGACGCGACGTCCAGGACGAATGGGGTCACTTCGCCCTCTCGGCTCGCGTCGGGATGATCGATTCCCCTCCCATGAGGCTGACATCACATTCCATTCCAAGGCATTCCCACCCCGAAGCCGCTGTTTCACAGACCGTTGCGGCGCCGGTGTCCCCGGCGCGCCGCTTCGCCCTTCCGGGCGACCACCGGCGCGCCCGGATGACACCTCCGGCCCGCGTCCGCGCCTGCGGCGGCAGCGGCGGCCCCGGCTCCCACGGCGTGGTCAGAGGCGGACCCGGGCCAGCAGGGGGAGGTGGTCGCTGGGGGTGGGGGGCAGGGGCGTGACGTCGATCGCACGGGGGCCGCGGGCGAGGGCCTGGTCGATGCGGGCGAGGGGGAGGGAGGCGGGCCAGGTGAAGGCCAGGCCGTGGACGGGGGCGGGGAGGCGGGAGGTGAGCGGCGAGAGGCCGCGGTCGTCGAGGGTGGAGTTGAGGTCGCCGAGGAGGAGGACCCGCGGCAGGGTCTCGGCGTCGATCTCGGCGGCGAGCAGGCGGGCGCTCTCGTCGCGGCGGGCGGAGGTGAGGCCCGCGGTCGGGGTGATGCGGACCGACGGGAGGTGGGCCACGTGGACGGCGATCTCCCCGTGGCGGGGCAGGCGCACGGTCGCCCTCAGGGCCCGCTGCCAGGAGGGGTCGACCCCGGCAGGGCGGATGTCGAGCGGGCGCACGTCGGTGAGGGGGTGGCGGGAGAAGAGGGCGACGGTGCCGTGGGAGGCGTGGTGCGGGTAGTCGGCCGTGAGCGCGGACCGCAGGACCGGGAGGGTGGCGGAGGTGACTTCCTGGAGGGCGATCAGGTCGGGGCCGGGACGGGCGAGGGCCCGGGCGGTGGCGGCCGGGTCGGGGTTCTCGTCGCTCACGTTGTGCTGGACGACGGTGAGGTCCGCGCCGTGGTCGTCCCGCGGCAGCAGGTGGGGACCGAAGAGCCAGGCCCAGGTGAGGGCCGGCAGCAGCACCGCGCACACCGCCACGGGCGTGCGGCGGCGCAGCAGGACGAACAGCAGCAACGGCGGCACGACCAGCCCCGGCCACGGCAGGAAGGTCTCCAGGAGGCTCCCGAGGCGGGGGCCGGTGTTGGGCACCAGCGAGTGGCCCGCCAGCAGGGCGGACACCAGCAGGGCGAGCAGGACGGGAGCGTGCCTTCGTATCCGGTTCCGGGCCATGTGGGAGCAGGACGCGGACGGGGCCGGTCCGGTTCCGCCCGTGTTCAGGCCCTGCGGTGGTGGAGCAGGACGACGCCGTTGGTGAAGACCCGGGTGTCGGCGAGGGTGAGGCCGACGCGTGCGTCCAGTTCGGGGAAGAGCCGGTGGCCCCGGCCGAGGATCACCGGGTGGACGTAGAGGTGGAACTCGTCGATCAGCCCGTGGCGGAGGAACGACGCGGCGAGCGAGGCCCCGCCGACGAAGAGCGGGCCGCCGGACCGCTCCTTGAGGGCGCGGACCTCCTCGGGCACCACGTCACGGACGAGGGTGGCGTTCCGGCCGACGCGGTCGAGGGTGCGGGAGTAGACGACCTTGGGGGTGTCCCGCCAGACGGCGGCGAACTCGCGCATCGGCTCCGGGCTGTCGGGGTCCTGGTCGGCCGTGGGCCAGAAGCCGTCCATCATCACGTAGTTGCGGCGGCCGCAGAGGAAGGCGCCGGCCGGGGCGAGGAACCCGTTGATCTGCCGGTGCACCTCCTCGTCGACCAGGTGCCAGGAGATGTCGCCGTCCGGAGCCGCCATGTATCCGTCCAGCGAGACGGACATGTTCAGGATCACGTTCCGCATGGCCTCACCGACGCCTCTCGTTCGCCGCCAGCAGTTCGGCGGTCGCGGCCGCGGGGTCGGCGGCCGGTTCGCCGGCGGGCCACCAGGTCCCGCCCTGTCGCCGGTATCCGTACCACCGGCCGTCCCGGCCCAGTCGCAGCTGCGGTCCGCGTTCCCCGAAAGTGAACCGGTTCTCCTCGACGGTGATCACCGGCTCCTCGTCGGGGGACCACGCCTCGGCCAGCGCGGTCCGGGCCCGCGCCGTCCGGTGCGGCCCCGGCGTCCAGGGGTGCTCCAGCACCTCCAGTCCGGCCGCGCCACCCGTGCGCCAGGCCTCGGCCAGCAGGTCGGCGTCCAGGTCGAGGCCGCGCTCCGCGGCCCGGTCGGCCACCGCCTGCCGCAGCCGGTCCCGTGCCCGCGGGTCCGGATGGGTGGCCGCGAGCCGCACGGTGTCCTGCCAGGTGTCGGGCGGGGGCGGCGGTTCGTCGCCGCCGGCCCCGTGCAGGTGGGCCAGCAGTTCCCGCGCCCGCACCGCGGCGTCGGCGACCAGCCGGTCCAGCGGGTCGGCCTCGATCCCGGTGGCCGGCGGCTCCTCCGCACCGGCCGGCGGTCCGGGCAGCGGAGGCAGCTCCGGCAGCGGCACCCGGTCACGGGCGTACGCGGCCCGGTTGCTCCGCGGCGCCCTGCCGTCCGGCTCCGGGGGGTCCGCGGCACAGGGGTCCTGGTCGAACGCCTCCGCGTCGGGGGCCTCCTCATCGGGAGCCTCCTGGTCGTAGGCCTGCTGGTCGTGCGCCGCTCGGTGGTGCGCCGCTCGGCCCAAGGCGTCCGTGCCGACGCGGTGAGCGGCGACGGGGTGCGCGGGCACAGGTTCCTCGCCGGTGCGCGCCCCGGCTTCCCGCTCACCGCCGGCGCCGTCGCCGGCGGGGGGCCGGTCGTCGTCCGGTGCGCCGTGTGGGCCCGCCGGCCGGCGGCGGGCCGGTGCGCCGTGGGCGCCGGGCTCGTCGTCCCGGTCGCCGGCGGCACCGTCGTCGGCCTCGGCGACGGCCTCCGTCATCGCCCGCAGGAGCAGTTCGGACTTGAGGTCGTCCCGCACCTCCTCACGGGTCCGTCCGCGCAGCAGGGGCAGCAGCCAGGGGTCCCGGTCGAGCAGCCAGGCCGTCTGGACGGCCAGCCCCACCGCGTGCGCGCACGGATGCTCGGGCGCGCCGCAGCCGCAGTCGGCGTCGAGGTCGCCGTGCCGTGGGAGCAGGGGCAGTCCCGTCTCCTCGGCGGCCTCGGCCAGCTCCACGGGCAGGACACCCTCCAGCAGGGCCTCCGTCGGCTCCGGCCGGTCGGCCACGGCTTCGCAGACGCGGTCCCAGTCCGCATCGTCCAGGACCCGCACGGTGAGCTCCGTGACGTGGGCGGCGTCCCCCGTGAAGCTCTCGGCGCGAATCCTCCCGGGGGCGACGGTGACGGGCCCGAGGCGGCCCGAGCGGGCGAAGGCGCGGCCACGCCGGAGCGGCTCGGCCTCCGGCCAGACCTCCTCCACGGCCGCCGCCCAGGCCCGCCCCCAGGCGGTCCGGCCGCGGACGGGGCCGCCTCGGCGGGTGGGGAAACCGGCGAGGGTCCGGGCCCGCGGCGACCCGGCCGGTGGTACCGCGGCGTCGTTCATCGGCTGCTCCTCAGCGCTACCAGATCGGCCAGTTCGTCGTCGGACAGCCGGGCGAGCGCCTGCTCGCCCGAGCCGAGGACGGCGTCGGCCAGTTCCTTCTTCGCCTCCAGGAGGGCGGCGATGCGGTCCTCGACGGTGCCCTCGACGATCATCCGGTGCACCTGCACCGGCCGGGTCTGCCCGATGCGGTGGGCGCGGTCGGTGGCCTGCGCCTCGACGGCCGGGTTCCACCAGCGGTCGTAGTGGACGACGTGGTCGGCGCGGGTCAGGTTGAGGCCGGTGCCGGCCGCCTTGAGCGAGAGCAGGAAGACGGGCGCCTCGCCGTCCTGGAACCGCCGCACCAGCCGCTCCCGTTCGGCGACCGGGGTACCGCCGTGGAGCAGCAGGGCGGGGATCCCGCGTGCGGCGAGGTGGCGTTCCAGGAGGCGGGCCATGGTGACGTACTGGGTGAAGACCAGGGCGGCGCCGTCCTCGGCCAGGATGGTGCCGAGCAGTTCGTCGAGCAGCTCCAGCTTGCCCGACCGGCCCGCGAGCGGGGCCTGGGCGGGGTCCTCCTTGAGGAACTGCGCGGGGTGGTTGCAGATCTGCTTGAGCGAGGTGAGCAGCCGGAGCACCATTCCGGCCCGGGCGAACGCCCCGTCGCCGCCCTCCTGCGCACCCGCGGCGCGGATCCGCGCCATGGCCCGCTCGACCTGGGCGCGGTAGAGCGCGGCCTGTTCGGCGGTGAGGGGGACGGGGCGGTCGGTCTCCGTCTTGGGCGGCAGCTCGGGGGCGATGCCGGGGTCGCTCTTGCGCCGCCGCAGCAGGAACGGGCTCACCAGTGCCGACAGTTGCTCGGCGGCGGACCACTCCCCGGCGCCCGCCGCGGCGGCGCCGCCGGTGCGTTCGGCGTCGATGCGGGCGATCCAGCGGCGTCGGAACCGGGTGTGGCCGCCCAGGAGTCCGGGGGTGGTCCATTCGAGGATCGACCAGAGCTCGGAGAGGTTGTTCTCCACCGGGGTGCCGGTGAGGGCGATCCGGACGGCGTCCCGGCCGATGCGGCGCAGCGCCTTGGCGGTGGAGGAGTAGGCGTTCTTGACGTGCTGGGCCTCGTCGGCGACGACCAGGTCCCAGTGGACGGCGGCGAGCTGGGGGGCGTCCAGGCGCATGGTGCCGTAGGTCGTGAGGACGAAGCCGTCCTTGACGCCCTCGAGGTCACGGCCGGGACCGTGGTGGCGGCGGACCGGGGTGCCGGGGGCGAAACGCTTCACCTCACGCTCCCAGTTGCCGAGGAGGGAGGCCGGGCAGACCACCAGGGTGGGACCGCCGGTGGTCTCGCCGCGCTCGTGCCGCAGCAGGTGGAGGGCGATCAGCTGCACGGTCTTGCCCAGGCCCATGTCGTCGGCGAGGCAGCCGCCGAGGCCGAGCGAGGTGAGGCGGTGCAGCCAGGTCAGGCCGCGCAGCTGGTAGTCGCGCAGGGTGGCGGTGAGCGCGACCGGCGGCCCGGTGACGTCGGTGTCGTCGCCGCGCCCGGGTTCGGTGAGGCGGCGGGCGATCTCGACCAGCCTGTCGTCGGGCAGCACGGGCACCTCGGCTCCCTGGACCTCGGTCCCGCCGGTCAGCGCGGCGGCCAGCGCCTCCACGGCGGTGAGCGGTCTCAGCCCGCCCTTCTCCCGGACGGTGCGGGCGGGGGCGTCGCCGATCAGCACCCACCGGCCGCGCAGCCGGACGGCCGAGCCGCCCGCCTCCACCACGGCGGTGACCTCGGCGGCCTCCTCCTCGGTGAGCGGGTCGTCGTCCAGGCACAGCTGCCAGGTCAGCTGGACGGAACCGCCGCCCGGGCCGCCGCCCGGGCCGCCGAAGAAGGCGTGCAGGTCGTCGGCGCCCTCGGGTCCGGGGCCGACGACGGCGCGGGCGGTGAGGGCGCCGGCCTCCGCACCCGGCGGCCGGACGACCTCGACCCCTTGCGCGGCCAGGCGGCCACCGGCCGTCCCCAGCAGGTCGCGCAGCTCGCGCGGGGTGAGGTCGAGCGCCCTGGGCACCGGCAGCAGGCGGGCCAGGGGCGGCCACACGTCCGCGGCGCGGCGCAGGGCGCGCACCATGTCGGCCTGGGCGGCCGGGCCGAGCGCGTGGTCGGCGCCCGCGAACAGGGCGTCGGCGTCCATGGTGAGGGTGGGATCGGCGAGGCTGTGGGCGCGCGGGATCAGGCGGGTGGCGGGAGCGCCGCCCGCCGGGGGGCCGCCCGCGGGGGTGCCGCCCGCGGAAGCGCGGCGCGTCGAGGTGCCGCCCGCCGGGGCGCCGCCCGTGGGTGTGCCGCCCGCGGGGGTGCGGCGCGTCGAGGCGCGGTCGCCCGGTCTGCGGGGGTGGGGGGCTGCGGCCGGGTCGACGATCTCGATGTGCAGCGAGACCCGTACCCCCGAGTCCACCCCGGCGGAGATCTCGTCCGCCCAGGCCCTCAGCTGGGGCACGTACTGCGGCTCGGCGGCGGCGAAGGCGGCCCGGCCGGTGGCGGTCTCGGCGGCGGGGGTGCGCGGCAGCGTGTCGGCGACCGCGTCCAGGAAGGCGCGGACCAGGGCGTCGACGTCGGAGTCGGGCGCGGCGACCGCCTCCGGAGGGGCGGCGCGCACCAGCTCGCGGAGGCGCTCCACGTCCTCCGCGTCGAACGGCCCGGCCCGCCATGTGTCGTACCCGCCCGGCGAGACGCCCGGCAACGCGCGCTCGCGTGCCAGCAGTTGGAGGCCGAGCGCCAGGACACCGCCCCAGAAGGCGGTGGCGGGGTGCGGGCCTTCGTCCGGGGCGGGGCCGCGCCCCGGGGCTCCGTGCTCGCGGCGCGCGAGGGCCAGCACGGGGATCGCCTCGTCCACCGTGAGCCGCACGACCGGCACGCTGCGCAGCACCGGGCGGCCGCCGCCGTCCGGCACCACCAGCCGGGCCCATCCCCGCTCCCCGGCCGGCAGCCGGGGCGGCGGCGTACCGTCCGGGCGGCGGAACGCCACGCGCCCGGTACGCGCCGGGTCGCCCGGCTCGAAGACCGCGGCGCACCGCACCAGCTCGGCCGTCTGGCCCCGCGTCAACCTCACCATGCGCACAGTCTCCCTCAGGGTGAACGGCGCGCCCGGCGCGTCGGCGACGACGGGCCTATTGGATGCTCCACCGGTGGGGGTGGGCCGGGTCGGCGGCGCAGGAGAAGACGTTGAGCTGTCCCCAGCGGCCGACCACCACCTCGGTCGGGGAGGCGTGGGGGTGCGCGGGCAGCCCGTCGTCCTCCACCGGACGCCAGCTGACGGTGCCGTCCCATTCGCGGCTGTCCACGGTCAGCAGCAGCTCCATCGGCGTGCCGCACGTCCGGCAGTCCATCGGGTACGGATCGGTGAGGTGCCAGGAGGCGTAACCGCCGGCGCGCCAGCCCGGGGGGATGGAGAGGTCGTACTGGTACCCGGGCACCTCGGGGATGTCGTCGCCGTAGTCGCCGTCCGGGCCGAGGTCCGCCCACGGCTTCACGACGGTCCGGCTCTCGGCCTCCTCCTCCAGCTCCTCCTCCCACGCGCCGATGCGTTCCTCCAGCTCCTCGGGGAGGCATCCGGCGAAGGGGTAGGTGACGACCTGTTCGGGGTGCAGGACACACGGCTCGGGCACGTAGCCCGGCCATCCGACCACCTCGGGCTCCGGCTGGGTGTCCGCCGCCTCCGCCTCGGCCACCGCGTCGGAACGGCGCCAGCGGACGTGGACGCTCATCCCGTGGCCCGTGTCGCCGTGGGCGTCGAAGGGGCAGGCGAAGAGCTGGAGCAGATCGGCCCCGTCCGGCCCCGGGCGCAGGTCCGGGACGTCACGGCGGTACAGCTGGGCCAGCGCGATCATCGGCACGGGGTGGTCGTCCGGCAGGTCGAGCAGGCGGCCCCTGTCCTGCCGCGCCCCGCGGTCCCGCCGCGCGGCGCGGACGTCCGCGGTCCGGTACCCGGTGCCGCGGTCGTGCGGCTCCGTGCACACCGGCCACGCCTCGTCCGCGGGCCGGAGCAGCGGCCCGCCCACCGAGCTGTCCGTCACGGCCGGCGTGCCGGGGCGGGGGTGCAGCCGGGTGGTGGTGCCGCGGTGCCGCGCCAGCTCGGGGAAGAGGGCCTCGACGTCGAGCGGTCGGGGCGGGGTCGTTCTGGTCATGGGCACGACTGTAATGACCGGGCCGGGCGAGGCGGGCCGCTTTCCCGCCCGGCGGTGCCGGTCAGCGGGGGGAGACCACGTTCCCGCCGGCCGCGGTGCCGCCCTGCCGCTGGTGGACCAGGGCGTCGCGGATCTCCTGGAGGACCTCCAGTTCGGTGACGGTCACCGGCTCGGACGCCAGCGCGTGCTGCTCCTCCTTGGCCTTGCGGCGGGCCGCCTGGCGGGCCAGGACGCGGGACATCGGCAGGACCATCAGGAAGTAGACGACCGCCGCCGTGATCAGGAAGGTCAGGGTGGCGCTGAGCACCAGCCCCCACATGATCTCGACGCCCTGCCCCTTCTTGGTGCAGTCACCCTTGAGGCAGGTGCTGTACTGCGCCAGGTCCATCGTGCCGAAGGCTCCGACGAGGGGGTTGATCACGCCCTCGACGATCTTGTTGACGATGTTGGTGAACGCCGCGCCGATCACGACCGCGACGGCCATGTCGATCACGTTGCCCCGCATCAGGAAGGCCTTGAAGCCCTCCAGCACACTGACCTTCTCCTCGCTCACCCGAGGCCCCTTCCGTACCGAATCCACCGACGGGATGCCGTCGTCGGGAAAACACAACGATGCAGAACCCTAGGGGGCCCGTGTCACCGCGAGGACCGCACCCGGCGTCTCCCCGCCCCTCGCCCGTCCTGGCACGATGCGCCCATGCCGTTCCTCGTCGATCACGCGCTCTCCCCCGGGCCGCTCCAGCCTGGAGGGCAGCCCTCCCTGGCCGCCGCCGGAGCGGTTCCGAGGCCTTGGCGCGAGGAGGACGCCCCCGCCCTGGAGCAGGTGTTCCGCGACCCGGCGATCCAGCGGTGGAACCTACGGCGCGCCGATTCCGTCGACGAGGCCCGTGCATGGATCACCGACCGGCGCCGGCGCTGGACGGACGGCAGCGCGGTGCACTGAGCAGTGGCCGACACCCACGACGACACCCTGCTCGGACGCGTGTCGCCACAGCGCTTCCAGAGACTGACGGGGCAGGCGGAAATCTCCTGTTGGACGGCCCCCGCCGCTCGCGGACGCGGCATCTGCCCAGCGGCCGTCGACGCCGCCACCGCGTGGACCTTCGGCGAAATCGGCCTGGTGCGGGTGGAGTTGCTGCACTTCACCGCCAACCCGGCCTCCTGCAGGGTGGCCGGGAAGGCGGGCTACGCCGTCGAGGGCACGCGCCACCGTGCGATGCGGCACCTCGACGGGTGGCACGACACGCGCCTGCACGCCCGGGTGCGGTGAGGTCCCCTCCTGGAGTGGTGTGTGAGGCCCCCACCCGGGGGCGGTGAGTCCCTCCCGGGGATGGGGAGGCCCTTCCCGGGGGTGGTGAGGCCCCTTCCGGGGGCAGTGGGAGTCGCGTCGGGCCGGGGCGCCGGCGGGGCGTCGCCGTCGTGCGGCGTCGTCCGCCGCACACGCCCCGTGCGGCGCACCCGGCCACGACGGTGCTGCCCTTGTTGCCCGCGCGGCGCGGTTCATGCGCCGAACCGGAGGGGAATTTCTCACATCCCGGGTGCCGCCCCTTCCGGCCAGCGTGACGGGCGGCCCTGCCGCGACCCGACACCACTCAACACTGTTCAACACCGCTCAACATCACCCGGCACCGTCAACAAACAAGCCGTCCTTCACTCGTTCGAAGGACGCTTGGAACTCACGCATTTCCGCGCTCGTTTCCGGGACAAGCGTCGAACTCCTGTGTACGGCAGGGTGCCGGGCAGGGGCTCTGCGATAGGCGCGGGGTCGCGAGGCCCCGCCTGCGTGGAGGGAGTACCGACCGTGACGGACCTCAGCGACCATCCCCTCGCCCACAGAGCGGTACTGACCGTTCCGGGCGCCGAGACCCTCTTCCGGGACGTACGCCGGACCAGCTCCCAGTGGCTGGAGGGCAGGTTCGGCGGCACCGTGCCGCTGACCCCGGGCCGGCACCGCCTCGACAAGGCCACGGTGCTCACCAACCACACGGCCGGCCTCCCCGGCGGCACCGGCCGTGCGATACGCCTGCAACTGCGGGAGGAGAGGGCGGAGGCCGTCTGGCGCACCACGATCACCGCGCTGGCCTCACGGGACATGGCCGCGGTGTCGGTGGGCCTGGAGGTCTTCCGCGACAACGACACGGTGTTCCCCGACACGGGCGCCCACCCCGCGCCCGGGCGGCCCGCGCTGGTCCGGGACCTGGTGTCAGCGCTGCGCCCGGAGGACGGATCGGCCCGGCTGACGCTGGACGCACAGTCCGTGGAGGCGGGAGGCGTCGAGACGCTGATGGACGTGCTCTGCGACCCGGAGCGCCGATTGCCGGTGGTGGTGGCGGCGCAGCCTGCCCGGCCCTCCGCCGACGGGCTCTGGTCGGAGCGGCTGGACCGCATCCTCCAACAGGCCGCCGGGGCCGCGTCCTTGTACCTGCTGGCGGACCTGGAGGCGGTGGACGCGTTCCGTGAGGCGATAGGCGAGCACCACGGCATCGCTCCCGGGGCCGTGCGCGCCTACCTGCGGGACGTCGACCCGGGCTGGGGCAAGGACGCCTCACGGCACCGGTTCGTGACCGCGGCCCGGATGTGCGACGCCGAGGACCGGACCTGGTTCGGCATGGTCCGGGCCGTCCAGCGGCTGTCCACGGAGGCTCCGCTCCCCCGGCCGCTGCGGACGGTGCTCTTCCCGGACGAGTCCACGCGGCGGCGCGGCACCGACGGGAAGGGGACCGCCGCGCCGGACGTGCCGGACGCGCCGGCCCTCCTGCTGCCGCCCCGCGCCGACGAGGCGTCCACACTGCGCCGGGAGAACGAGCGCCTGCGGGCGGACCTCGACCGGGCGCGTGAGGAACTGCGGCAGGCCCGGCTGGACGCGGACCTGTCGGCGCGCAGCACGGCGGCGCTGGAGGAGCAGCGGGACCTGGCCGTCGCCCGGGCCGAGGAGGACATGGAGACGGCCCTGCGTGCGATGGACGGCGAGGAGGCCGCCAAGGCGGAGGTGTACGTCCTGCGCGAGCGCCTGTGCGAGGAGGGGCGTTACGAGGAGACGGTCGTCAAGGAGGCGGCGGGCGCCCCGGAATCGTTCCGGACGGTGTGGGAGCGCCTGGACAGCCTGGACAGCGTGCTGGTGACGGCGGACGCCCAGCGCGCGCTCGAACTCGACGACGCGCAGCGCGGCCACATCTGGGCGGCCAAGGCGTGGAAGGGCCTGCGGGCGCTGAACGCCTACGCCCGGGCGGCGAAGGACGGGTTCAAGGGCGGCTTCTACCAGTACTGCTCCTCCCAGCAGTCGGGCGGCGAGTGGCCGCGCAAGCAGGTCGCGCTGGTGGAGTCGGAGACGACGATGAACCGGTGGGGCGAGGAGCGGATCTTCCCGGTTCCGGAGACGGTCGACGCGTCGGGCATGGCGGAGATGCAGTCCCACCTGAAGATCGACAGCAAGGGGAGCACCTCACCGCGGGTGTACTTCCTGGACGACACCAAGGGCATCACCGGCCGGGTGATTGTGGGCTACATAGGCGCGCACCTGACCAACACCAGGACGAACTGACAACTGTCGCGGGCGGCCGGGACCCGAGGGGGCGAAGGTTCCTCGCCGCGCCTGATCGCCCGGAACGAGGGCAGACGGGAAGGCACGGGCGGCGGCCCCGGCCGAGGGACGCGGGGCCGCCGCCCGCCCCGAGACGACGGATACAACCGAACAACAAGGAGTCAGCCCCATGCTCGCCATAGCCGGTGCCGTGCTGTTCGTCCTCGCCTTCCTGATCAACGTCACCGAACTCGACACCAACGCCGTGTTCAGCTCCGGCAACCTCACCCTCCTGGGTCTCGCCGCCGTCGCCCTGCACCTTGCCGGTCTGGGCGGCCGCCGCACCCGCCACTGACCGGCCCGCGCCGCCGGCCCGGGCCCGCCGACCCTGGCCCGACGATCCGGGCCCGACGATCCGGGCCCGACGATCCGGGCCCGACGATCCGGGCCCGACGATCGGTGACCGCCGATCCGGGCCCGCCGGCCCGGGCTGCTGCTGACCTCCGCCCGCCCGGCACCGGGCCGGCGCCGATGGGCCGACGCCCTGCTGCGCTTCGGGGGAATCTGAGAAACTTCTCCCCGGACGACCGAAACCTGCCGCCGGTGCGCGCCGTGCCCGACATGACGGCCCGCACCGCGCCGACCGGAACCCCGCGCTTCCTCCGCCCGTTCTGCACGTGACCCCTGTCACCTGGGGACGGGCGGAGGAATGCCCCTGCCTCGGCACGGGTTGCACCCGCCGGGTAACGGCCCACGGTCGCCCAGTAACCAGCAGCAGCCCGGAGGTTTCATGGACACCGCGTCCGCCCGCCCGAACACGCCCTCACCCTCTCCCGAGGTGAACGGGGAGCACGCCCCGCCCGGCGCGTCCGCTCCGCCCGGCCTTCCCGCGGACGGCAAGCTGTCCCGCAACCACTTCACGGTGATCGCCCTGCTGCTCGTCGCGGCGTTCGTGGTGATCCTCAACGAGACCACCATGGGCGTGGCGCTCCCGCCGATCATGGAGCACTTCGGTGTGTCGGCCGGCGTCGGCCAGTGGCTCACCACCGTGTTCATGCTGGTGATGGCCGTCGTCATCCCCATGACCGGCTTCCTGCTGCAGCGCCTCGGCACCCGCGGCTCGTTCCTCATAGCCATGGGGCTCTTCACGGCGGGCACCGCCCTGGCCGCGCTGGCCCCGACGTTCGGCGTCCTGGTGCTGGCCCGCGCCGTCCAGGCCAGCGGCACGGCCGTGATGATGCCCCTGCTGATGACGACCGTCATGAACCTGGTCCCGCCGTCCCGGCGCGGACGCTTCATGGGCAACGTCTCCCTGGTGATCGCCGCCGCCCCCGCGCTCGGCCCCACCATGTCGGGCGCGCTGGTCGAGCCGCTCGGCTGGCGTGGCGTCTTCGGCGTGATGCTGCCGATCGCGATCGCCGCGCTGGTGCTGGGCGCCCTGATGGTCAAGGACGTCTCCGAGCGGAGCAAGCAGAAGCTGGACGTGCCGTCCCTGCCGCTGAGCGCGCTCGGCTTCGGCGGCCTGGTGTACGGCCTGTCGGCGATGGGCGAGGGCGGCGGCGCCGCGGTGCACCCGGCGATCCCGGTGACCGCGGGCCTGGCGGTCCTGTTCCTGTTCGTCCTGCGCCAGCTCAAGCTCCAGCGCACCGACGACGCCCTGATGGACATGCGGGTCTTCCGCGCGCCCGGCTTCTCCAAGTCGCTGGCCGCGATGTCCGTCGCCGCCCTCGGCATGTTCGGCGCGCTGATCCTCCTCCCGCTGGTGCTCCAGCAGGCGATGAAGCTCGACCCGCTATCCACCGGCCTGATCGTGCTCCCCGGCGCCATCCTGATGGGCCTGCTCGGTCCCATGGTGGGCGGCTGGTACGACCGCTTCGGCCCGCGCCCGCTGGTCATTCCGGGTTCGGTCATGACGGTGGTGGCCATGCTGGGCCTGTCGACCGTGAAGCCGGACAGCTCGTGGATGCTGGTCCTCGTCTCCCACGTCGTGCTGTGCCTCGGCCTCTCGATGATGTTCACCCCCCTGTTCACCACCGCCCTGGCCGGACTGACCCCGCAGCTGTACTCCCACGGCTCCGCGGCGCTGAACACGGTCCAGCAGGTCGCCGGCGCGGCGGGCACGGCCCTGTTCGTCGCCCTCTTCTCCGCCCGCTCCGAGTCCCTCGCCCACGAGGGCCTCCCCAAGGCGGAAGCGCTCACCAGCGGCGCGCAGCTGTCGTTCTGGGTCGGCGCGGCGATCCTGGTCACCGCCCTCCTCATCGGCCTCACCCTCCGCCGGCCCACCCCGGCCGCGGGGGACGGACACGTCGACGTGAAGAAGGCGGCCCAGCCGGCAGCCCACTGACCCACCCGACCACTGCGCCCCCGCCCCGGGCCGCGCCCCGGTGCTGCTGCCGCCGCCCGCCTCCCCGCCCTTCCCGGCGGGGCAGGCGGGCGGCGTTCTGTCGTGCGGGGGTTGTCCACAGCCCCCGGCGGAAGGCGGGGCGTCGTCCGTAGCCTTCACCGGTGGACATCGAGCGCACAGAGCGGGAACAGGTCGCCACGCTGCGGGAGCTGCTGGCCGCCGGGGTGACGCGCGCCGCCGTCAACCACCGGCGCAAGCGGCACTGGCAGGAACCGTTCTTAAAGACTGAGCGGGAGTGAGCCCTGGGTCCAGGTCCAGGTCTTCTCGTGCTCAGCCGCGTGTCCCGAACGGTGTTGGGCACGCTGGTCGCCCGCTTTCGCTCTCGTGTCCGGCGTGGCGGATCTGGTCCGTTGTCCGGGGATCGAGGGGCGGGTTTCCTCACGCCTCCGGTCGCCCGGTCCGGCCTGGACGGCTCGATGTCCCGCACGATCGCTCCGGTCGTGTGGGGGCGTTGCCGTCCGACGCCGGACCGGGCGCCCGAGGGCGCGTCGTCCGATGGCGATGGCCGCGGCATCGTGCCGGGTCACCGCACGGGCAGGTGTGGTGAGGGGTGTCTTCCAGTGCTGGGCGCCCCATTGGCTGGTGTAGGCGGGGTCGACGGCGACGACGGTCAGGCCGTGTTCGGCGGCCATGTTCACGATCCGCGCCTTCAGCCTGCCGGTGGGGATGCCGGAGATGGTCTGCCGGAACCTTGTGCGGCGTCCGTGTTTCTCCCGGGTGGTGCTGTCGGCGAAGTCGAGGTCCTCGATCGCCACCGCCCCCACCCCCGTGGCCACCGCCCAGTGCATCAGCCGGGTCAGCGCGTGCCGCAACTGGGCGTCGCGGTGTGAGGCGGCGCCGGTGAGGTCGTAGGCGAAACGCCGGGGCTCGCCGGCCGGGTTGCCGTGGGCGTCGAGGCGGTAGGCGGCGAGGTGGTCGGCGTTCATGTCCACACCGATCACCCCGTCCGCGCACGCCGTCTCGAGGGGGACGGTGTGGAGTGAGGGGCGTTTCCAGGAGGCGGTGAGGTACCAGCGGTCCCGGAGGGGGTCGTGGCGGATGTCGTAGGCGACGGCACGGTGGCCGGTGACGCGGTCGGCCCACTCCTCACCCCGGTGCCGGAACAAGATGCGGCCGGTGAGCGCGTACCGGCCGTGCGGGGCGTTGGCCAGGTGTTCCAGCGGTGTGGGCAGTTTGATGCTGACCTGGCCGTCGGGAGTGACGCGGATCGTCTCGTTCCCGTACCGCTTGCCCGACTCCCCGTCCGCCGACAGGAACAGCCTGGCGGCCTCCCACCGCGCCCGCCACCGCGTCTCCGACAAGCCCGCCTCGTCCAGGTGGTGCCGGGTGTTCGCCAGGCGTTTCCCGCCCCGCACCACACGGACGCGGCCCGCGTCCCGGTCAGCCTTGACCTGCGCGTGCCGGGCCTCCAGCACCCGGAGGCGCTGTGCCTTGTGCCGCCACTCGAACGCCGACCGGTACCCGCCCGGCTCCCGCTTCGATCCCCGGGAGCCGACCGGCTTCGCCAGACGCTCCCGGATCGCGCGGACGGCGGACTCGAGCCCGTGGAGGTGGGCGCCCTGGGCGCGGCGGGCCAGCGCGTACTGGTCGTGCGTGCCCTTGGTGATCGCCCCCGCCCACCGCGACGAACACTCGCTTGTGAGCGCCTGCTTCCGCACCGCCCACGACACACTGCTCCGCTCGAACCCGGCAGACGCGTACAGACGCAGATCACGCGAGGCGAGCGAGCCCAGGTGGGCGCCGACCTGCCGCAGCACTTCCACATCGGTCGCGGTGAGGTCCTTCAGCCGGGTCCGGACCGCACACCCGGACGCCTCGCGCACCACGAACGACGCCCGGATCGGACGGAACGGTTTCGCCACCGGAACAGCAGCCGGCACGCCACCGCACCCGCCACTGCTCTCGACCGCCCCTACCGTTCTCATACAACGACAACGACACACGCTCCCACGGCGTTACGCTCACCCAAACAGGTTCAACTGCCAACGGTTCTGAACCCCCACCCAGCTCCGCACCCGGCCGGACACCATCCTCGCCCGCCTGGCCGAAGCCCTGTCCCACGCCCAGTACTCCGGCGTGGGCCGGGTGCGGGTGGGGTAGGTGTGCCGCTTCCTGGTCGCCAGGGCATTGAATTACGGGCACACCTACCGGTCAGGTCAGGCCGAGGGGGCGGAGGCGGAGATGTCGGGGGCGGGGGCCTTCTGGAAGGTGACTTCCACTCGGCGGTTCTTGCGGCGGCCCTCTTCCGTGGAGTTGTCGGCGATGGGGTAGTCCTCGCTGTAGCCGCGGACCTCGTAGGAGACGTCGGGGCCCAGGTGGGCGGCCAGCTCGCGCTGGACCTGGTCGGCGCGGTCCTTGGAGAGCTTCTCGCCGTGGGTGTAGCTGCCGAGGTCGTCGGTGAAGCCGAAGACGCGGACGGTGGTGGCCTGCTGGCCCGCGATCTCCTCGGCGATCGCGGCGATGCGGGACTTGGCCTCCGGGTTCAGGCGGGAGCTGTTCTTGGGGAACAGCACCTCCGCCTGGAGGGCCAGGGTGACGGACTCGGGGGTGTCCTCACGGCGTTCCTCGCCGCCGAGGTCCTCCACGACGGACTTGATGTCCAGCACCTTCGCGGGCGCGAGCTGCGCCCCCGGCTCCAGCCGCAGCCCCCCGGCCCCGCCGTCCACCTCCGGCGGCGCGGCCGAGCTCACGGACCCGGGGGGTTCACTGGGGCCCCCTTCGTCGGCGAGGGCGGGGGTCGCGGTCAGGGTGAGGGTGACGATCGCGGCGAGCGCGGTGAGAGCGACGGGCGTGGAGCGGGGGGTGGGTGGCATGTTTACTCCCCTGCCGAAAGCTGGACCGTCGCGGGGGGCATGGAGCCCACCTGGAACTTGACCTCGGTCGCGTCCTCCGCCGGCGCGGGGAACTGGGCGTACCAGTCGGTGGTCTTGCCCGCGTCCACGCCGGCTCCGGTAAAGCGTGTGCAGAGACACTTGCCCGCGGTGTCGCGCAGAACCAGATACTTCTTCTTGTTCTTTTCGTCCACCAAGCTAGCGCCGGCCAGCGATGCACCATTCGCGCTGAGCTCGTTCTCATCACTCTTCCACTCGGCGGCGGACCAGAATTCACCTCCATTGTTCGTAACAGTCCCGCTAACCGTCACAAAGCCACCGTCTTCCCTGACCGCAGCCGTGACTGCAAGGGAGATGTCACCGTTCTTGACCTCCGCAAGGCTGGATTGTGGTGAGGACTCCTCGCTCTGCTTGCCATCTGTGCCGCTGTCCCGGGCTGCCTCCGCCGACGAGGGCTTGGCAGCGGCCCCTTCGGGAGCGTCGTCACTGCATCCGCCAGCCCCGAACAGCACGACCGCCAGAATTGCCGCTGCGCACGCGGCCCGCCAACTACTACTGCGTTGGACATTCATCCGCACGCCTCCCTTTCCTATTCGGCCAGGTTCACCGAGAACAGCACGGACGCGTCCGGAAGGTCGTCCGGTTTAAAGTTCTCTGGGTCGATGTCCACGATCTCCCCATCACAATTCAACTCCAGGGGCTCGGCGGGGTCCGTCCCGCCGTCGATCTCACACCTCGGCTGCAGGACGGCAACGGCGTCAGCCTTGGCGTGCATGGCTTCTGTGCCAGGAATGACGGTGTCACCGACGGAATCGTTCCGTCGGACTTGCACACGGAACCCGGGATAGCCGCTCACCTCCGTCAACTGAGGTCCGGCTACTACGCTTGCGTTGTTCGCTGCCGCAAGCTGCTGTGCCGCCCCGCCAAAAGGCCCTGGCACCGTCGGGTCCGTCACCCACTCCTGCCATGCCTCACCGCCTTCAATAGCCAGAGAGAGTCGCTGCATGATCTGGTCCCGGGCCTCCGAGGCAGCCGCCAGTGCGGCGGCGTCCGCCGCCGTCTGGGTTTGATTCCTGGCCGAGGCTGCCTGGGCGAATGCAAAGAACGCCAGCCCGGCAAACAGCAGGATGGCGGTCAGCCAGATGTAGAGGGGGAGGTTTGCCCCGCGATCGCTCCCGTGGCTAGGCGCTAGCCTCCGACGACGTCGGTGACTGCCTTCCGAATCGCGCCGGAGATGGTTCCGTCCAGCCCCAGTTGGTCGATCAGCACGAAGACCCCCGCCACGATGATCAGCAGCCCCGCGTACTCGATGAAGCTCGCGCCCCGGTCCCGGTCCGGGCCTCGTAGGCGCGTGAAGGTGGTCCTGGTCCAGGTGCGGAGTCGGGTCATGGTGGGCCTCCCGGTGGGTGGGTGGGGTGGGGGTACCTGAGGGCGGGGGCGTGGTCATTCGCCCCCCAGGATGGAACCGATGCCCGTGGCGGTGCCGAGGAACATGCCCGTGGCGATGAGGATCAGCGTCGCCGGGAGCATGAACAGCAGCGTCGCCAGCGTGGCCTTGGGGATGGTCTTCGCCGCGCGGCGGCGGGCGTTCTGGGCGTCGGTGCGGCGCATGTCGGTGGCGATCTGGATGAGCGTCTCCGCGATGGGGGACCCCAGCTCCTCCCCCTGCTGGAGGGCGGAGACGAACTGGGCGACCTGTTCGCTGTCGTTGCGGCGCCGCAGCTCGTCGAAGGCCTGGCGGCGGGGGACGCCCATGTCCATCTGGCGGAGGGTGATGCGCAGCTCGTCGGCCCACGGCCCCTCGTACCGTTCCGCCACGCGGTCGAGGGCCTGGCGGAAGGCGAGGCCGGCCGAGACGACCACGGCGAGGACGTCCAGGAAGTCCGGCAGCGTGCGGTCGATGACCTCGCGGCGCTCACGGACCGCCTGCCAGATCTGCGCGTCGGCGGCGAGGAGGCCGAAGGCGAGGGAGACCAGGGCCATCGGCCAGGACGCGTTGGTGGTGAAGACGAGGAACATGAACGCGCCGAAGAGGCCGTAGACCGCGCGCCGCGCCGCGTACCGCTGGAGGGTGAGGCCGCCGGGGTTGCCGGCCATGTCGATGCGGCGGCGCTTGGCGTCGGCGCGGCGCGGGCCCATGAGGCGCAGGACGGTGGGGGCGAAGCGCATGCCGAGGCGGTCGACGGCGGAGTCGCGGCGGCCGACGCGGGTGGAGCCCACCTCCAGGGCGAGGGCGAGGTCGTCGGGGAGGGCCGCGTCGGCGCGCAGCAGGCGGATGCCCAGGAGGAGTCCGGCCGCGGCGAGGGCCGTCAGGAGGGCGAGGCCGAGGGGGAGCAGCGTCGATGTCGACATGGGTCACACCTCGATCTTTCCGAGGCGGCGGATGGCGAGGAAGCCGAGCACGTACAGGCCCAGCGAGAGCAGGACCAGGGCCTGGCCCACCGGGGAGCCGGTCACGCGGGCCAGCGCGCCCTCGTTGGAGGTGTCGATGAGGAGGAGGGAGCCGATGCCGAGCAGCGGCACCGTCAGCGCGGTGGCGTTGACCTCGGAGAGCATGGTGCGGACCTCGCGGCGGGTCTCCTTGCGCTCCTCCAGGGTCTTGGTGAGGTTGCGGAGGGAGGAGACGACGGAGCCGCCGGCCTTGTTGGAGAGGACCAGGGTGGTGACCAGGACGATCAGTTCGCGGGAGGGGAGGCGTTCGGCGAGTTCGCCGAGGGCGTCGTCCATGGAACGGCCGAGGGTCAGCTGGTCGGCGACGCGCGCCAGCTCCGAGCCCGCGGGGTCGTCGAGTTCCTCCGCCGCCATGGCGAGGGCGGTGCGCAGGGCGAGGCCGGCGGCGGTGGCGTTGGCGATGAGGCGGGCCACGTCGGGGAGTTGGTTGATGAACGCCTCGATGCGGCGCTGCCGCTGCCAGTTGAGGTAGACCCCGGCGGACCACAGCGCGACGAACGCGGCGATGGGGCCGAAGAAGGGGGCGAGGACGGCGGAGGCGACGATCCACAGGGCGACGGCGGCGCCGCCGGCGTACGCGGCGAACTCGCCGACGGTGACGTCCAGTCCGGTGGCCGCCAGCCGTAGCTGGACCGCGCGCCCGAACCGGGTGCGGCGCAGGCGGCGGTCGACGGAGGTGAAGCGGCGGGGGCGGCCGCCGACCAGGCCGACGGCGCCCTGCTCGGCCTCCAGGCGGTCGACGAGGGCCTGGCGCTGGGCGCGCCCGGAGGCGTGGACGTGGATGCCGGCCACGGCGAGGAGGGCGGCGAGCAGGGTGGCGCCGAGGGCCAGGAGCGACCAGTTCATGACAGCGCCTCCCGGGTGTTGCGGGCGTCGAGCGCGTCGGTGACGCCGAAGGCGGGCGGGACGGCCTCGTCGGCGAGGAACAGCTTGTCGGCGGCCTCGCGGGGCAGGGGAAGGTGCTGGTAGTGCCCGTGGACGACGCGGTCGGGGCCCATCGGCCGCGGGACGAACCGGGAGACGGTGGCGATGCGGTAGGCCTGGCGGCCGCGGGAGACGAGGAGGGCGATCTCCGTGATGCGGCGGGCGCCGTCGGCGTGGCGGGCGAGCTGGACGACGACGTCGACGGCGGAGTTGATCTGGTCGGTGAGGGCCTCGAAGGGGATGCCGACCTCGGACATGGAGCCGAGGGTCTGGAGCCGCATCAGGGCGTCCTCGGCGGTGTTGGCGTGGACGGTGGCGAGGGAGCCGTCGTGGCCGGTGGACATGGCCTGGAGCATGTCGAGGGTCTCGCCGCCGCGGACCTCGCCGACGATGATCCGGTCGGGGCGCATGCGCAGGGAGTTGCGGACCAGGTCGCGGATGGTGACCTGGCCCTTGCCTTCGATGTTGGCGGGGCGGGACTCCAGGCGGATCACGTGGTTCTGCTGGAGCTGGAGTTCGGCGGAGTCCTCGATGGTGACGATGCGCTCGTGGGAGGGGACCAGGCCGGAGAGGGCGTTGAGGAGGGTCGTCTTCCCGGTGCCGGTGCCGCCGCTGACGATGATGTTGAAGCGGGCGCGGACGAACGCGGCGAGCAGGAGCAGCATCTGCTCGTCGAGGGAGCCGAGGCCGATCAGTTCGGGGAGCGTGTAGGCGCGCGGGAAGCGGCGGATGGTGAGGGTGGGGCCGGTGAGGGCGAGCGGCGGGATGATCACGTTGACGCGCTCACCGGTGGGCAGGCGGGCGTCGACCATGGGGTTGGACTCGTCCACGCGGCGGTTGACGGTGGAGACGATGCGCTCGATGGTCTGCATCAGCTGTTCGGCCGAGGCGAAGCGCAGCGGCAGGTGTTCGACGCGGCCGGAGCGCTCGACGAAGATCGAGTCGGGGCCGTTGACCATGATCTCGGTGATCGACGGGTCGGCGAGGAGCGGTTCGAGGACGCCGAGGCCGAGGGCTTCGTCGACGACGCGGCGGATCAGGCGGGCGCGTTCGGTGGAGGAGAGGACGGGGCCCTCGCGGCTGATGATGTGGCCCAGGACGCGCTCCAGGCGCGTGCGGCGCTCGGTGGCGCCGAGGGCGGACATCTCGGCGAGGTCGATCTCCTCGAGCAGTTTGGCCCGGTAGACGGCGACGAGGTGGTTCTCCTCGCGGTGGCCGGCCGCGCCGTCCTGGCCGGGGAGGCCGGACGGGGCGCCGTCGGGGCCGTTGGCCGCGGCGAGGCGGGATCGCAGGCTCATGGGTGATCTCCTTCCTCAGCCGTCGGCGGACAGGCGGTCGGTGGGCATGGTGGCCTCGCGGACGATGTCCCAGCCGTCGCCGAGGAGCGGGATGACGGACGGGACGTGGACGGTGACGCGGGCGGTGGTGGTCTCGGGTCCGGTGGGGGCGCTGACGGCGGGGTCGAGCCAGGAGCTGACGGCGGCGGTGCCGGCGGCGGCTCCGTCGCCGTGCTGGGAGGCGGCGCGGGCGGCGGCCCGGGCGGCGGTGCCGGCCTGGTTGGCGCCGTAGCCGACGAGGCCGAGCTGGAGGGCGGCCATGGCGATCAGGAGGAGGACGGGGAGGTAGCCGGCCAGTTCCAGGGACGACACGCCGCGGTCGCCGCGGAGGCGTCCGGGCCGTGTCCGGGGCGTGGGCCTCACCCCAGGTCACCCCCCTCCAGTGCCGCGCCGGCCGTGCCGTTCACCGACCACCCGGCGTCGACGCCGGGGAAGAACAGCGGGACCTCCGCGCGGACGGTGGCGCGCATGAGGCCGCCGTCCACGGCGCAGCTGATCTCGGCTCCGCTCCAGGCGTCGGGGAGGTGCCGGGTGCCCGCGGCGGAGCAGGCGCCGCCCACGTCGCCGTGGACGGCGTGGGCGGCGGTGGCGGCGCGGGCGGCCTCGTCGGCGGCGTTGCCGGCCAGGGAGAAGGTGTAGCCCCACAGCACGGCCTGCCAGAGCAGGCCCGTCACCACCAGGACGATGGGGAAGATCCCGGCGAACTCGAGCGTCACCGAGCCCCGGTCGCCCGCGCCGCGGCGCAGGGCCAGCCCGCCGCCGGGCTTGCGGCGCCGTCCGCGGCCCGCCGCCTCGTCGTCGGGGGCGGGGGCGACCAGTCCGAGTTCTCCCGCCAGCGTCCACAGGGCACGCTTGACGGTGGACTTGGCGTCGAGGTCCTGGAGCCGGCCGGCGTCCACCACGGCGGAGAGTTCCTTGTACGCGGCGGGCACGTGGGTGGCGGCGGTGCGGGTGCCGGTGATCCGCTGGACGAGCTGGGGCTGGATCTCCGAGCCGCGGGCGTGCCGGTTGACGACGGTGAGGGTGTCCTCGGCCTTGCGGATCTGGAGCCGGTCCCAGAGGCGGACCATCCGCTTGGCGGCGCGCACCGCGATGACGTCGGGGGTGACGACCAGCAGCGCGTGGTCGGCGGCCTCCACGGCGGCGGCGGTGGCGGCGTCCATCCTGGCCCCGCAGTCGAGGACGACCACGTCGTAGCGGGAGCGCAGGACGGAGAGGACCTGGCGGGCGGTGCGGTCGGCGACCTCCTCGCCGCGTTCGCCCTCGGCGGGGGCGAGGAGCAGCGCGATGCCGGACTCGTGGGTGTAGACGGCGTCCTGGAGGACCCGCGGGTTGATGTCGTGGATGCCGGCCAGGTCGGCGACGGACCGCCGGTACTGGACGTCGAGATAGGAGGCGATGTCGCCGGCCTGGAGGTCGAGGTCGACGAGGGCCACGGTGCGGCCGGAGGCGCGGGCGGCGAGGGCGAGGTGGACGGCGGTGACGGTGGCGCCGACGCCGCCCTTGGCGCCGGTGACGGTGACCACGGTGCCGCCCGCGCCGCGGCCGTACGGGTCGGCGCCGGAGCCGGCGGAGAGGTGGCGGCGCATCCCGGCCGCCCAGGCCGCGGCGGCGTGCACGCGCTCGGCCAGGCCCTCGGGGCTCAGCGGCAGGGTGACGACGCCGCGGGCGCCGGAGTCCATGGCGGCGGTGAGGGTGGTGGAGGACGAGTCGGCGGTGATCAGCACGACGCCGACCGCCGGGTGGCGCAGCACGATCTCCCGGATCAGCTCCAGCGCGGGCACCGGGCCGATCCGTTCGTGGACCAGGACGACCTCGGGCAGCTCGTCCACCGACTCGGCGGCGCCCGCGCCGAGGGCGTCGAGCAGGGTGGCGGAGTCGTGCACGGGCGGCGCGGCCACCGCCTCGGGCAGCTGGCCGAGGAGGGCGGCGAGGGCGCGGGCGGAGTCGATGTCTCCCACGGCGGGGAGGATGCGGACGGTCATCGGCGGCCCCTCAGCTCTTGTCCTGCTCGAGGGTGTACGTCCGGTCGGCGGGCGGCACGGTGCCGTCGTCGCCGCCGGCCACCAGGGCGAGGCGCACGTGCTCGGCGAACGACTCGGCGTAGGCGACACGTTGGGCGTCCTCGGTGGAGAGCGCGAACGTGATCGGCACGGCCTCGGTGGCGGTGCGGCGGTTGGCGCCGCTGCCGTCGGGCTGGAGGGCGGTCAGCTTGCCGACGTCGATGACGCGTGCGTTCTGCACGATCAGCCGGGACTGGTCCTGGCCGCGTTCCTCGCCCTCGAAGGTGGCGAAGATGTTGACCCGCGCGCCCGCGGTGATCTTGCCGGCGACGCCGGTGGAGGCGTCGATCATGATGGCGATCTCCTGTTGTCCGCGCTGGAGTTCGGGGCGGTCGACCACCATGTCGGACTGGAGCAGGGAGCCCTTGCGGAGCTGGGTGACGGCGATCTTCCCGCGGATCTCGGAGAGGTCGGTGACAGCGGTGCCGGACAGCCAGCGCTCGGGCATGCTGATCTTCTCGAACTGGCCCGGGTCGAGCTCCTGGTACGGCGCGACGTCCGCCTTCAGCCGGTAGGCGGTCACCTCGGGGCCGACCTTGGAGTTCACGTCCCGGACCACCGCGAGCACTCCGGCGAACGCCACGAGGGCGGCTATCGCCGAGAGGACCAGCAGCAGAACGCCGCGGCGCTGGCGGGAGTTCACGGTCTGTCTCACCTCGGGGTTCGTGTTTCGGGGGTGCGGTGGAGCGGGTCGTGCGGGACGGGACGGTTCGTGCGGTGGCGCGGGCGGCGGTGCGGGCGGTGCGGCGGCCCCCGGTCAGGGCGGGGGTGGCGGTACCGGGCCGGGGGCGGGCGGCTCGGGGTGCGGGGCGGGTGGGTACCGGCGGGGGTCCGGGGCGCGTTCGTGGCCTCCTTCGCCGGGTCCCGCGGCCGGGTGGTGCGCGGTCCCCCCGTCGCCCGTCGCCGTCGCGTCCTCCGCGCCCGGAGCGGTACCGGGGCGGCCGGGAGGGCGGTGGCCGGGCAGCGGCGCGGACCCGGCGGCCCGCGCTCCGGCACCGGCAGTACCGGCACCGGCACCCCCCTGCCCCGGCAGCGGCACGGAGCCCGGGGCGGCGGGGGCGTGACGCGGGGCGGACCCGTACCCGTCCGGTGCGGGACCGGCCCCCGGACCCGACGGCCCTGCCCCCGGGCGCACGGCACCACCCTGGCCGGGCAACGGCACTGAGCCCGGGGCGCCCGGCGCGCCGCGCCAGGCCGGCCCGAAGGCGTCCTGCGGGGCCCCGGGGCCGTGGTGCGGTGCGGGACCGGCGTGCCCCCGGCCGGCACGCCACTGCTCGGGAACGGAAGCCGACGCCGAGGCGGAGGCGGAGGCGGAGGCAGACGCGGCGGCAGCGGCAGCGGCAGCATCGGACGCCGCGCCGGCCGTCCCGTGGGCCGCCCCCACGCCCGGCCCGGGAACGCCGTGCGCGGGCCGCGGCGCGGGTATCGGCCGCAGCCCCCGGGGCCCGGTGGGGTGGGAGTCCGGGCTGCCGCCGGGCCCTATGGCGCCGACGGGGCCGGCCGGCCGGCTGAGCCCCGCGGGACCCTGCGGACCGGCGGGACGCGCGGCTCGGGCGGGACGCGCGGCACGGGCGGTCACGGCGACCGTGGCGGTGCCGGAGGCGGTGTGCGTGACGTCCGGGAACTCGGGGGGCGGCGCCAGCGGCGAGGCGCAGAACGCGCAGCGGTCACCGATGAGTTCGAGCCCGCACCACCGGCAGACGTCGCGCCGCACGGAGGAGACGAGCTGGTAGAGCACGGACACGTCCGGCAGCCCCGCCGCGAACTCGACCAGCTTGGGCGTCCCCCACCAGGACGCCGACTCCGCGGGTACGGGGACGGTGGAGAAGTGCTGGACCCGCCAGGTGGGCGCGAGCGTGGCGCCGACCCAGTCCGGCGGCGTGGTCCCGCCGAAGCCGGGACCGGTGGCGGCGACCATGCGGGTGCCGAACTCCGGGCCGGGAAGGCGGCCTTCGCCACCGAGCCGGACCAGCGCCGGCCGCGGCGTGGCGAGCACCGCGAACTGGGCGCCCGGCATCCAGGACTTGGCGTGCGCGGTGAGCGTGACGGGCACATGGTCCAGCTTGGCCACGGAGTTGAGGAGGGCGCCCGCGTAGATGTAGTGGGCGAGCAGCCGCGCCGCCGAGGCGAGCACCCCGGGCCCGAAGTCGCAGACGCTCAGCTGCCGTAACTGCTGCACGAGGAGGGCGACTCCGAGCGGCGGGAGGTCGGCCGCAAGGATGGCGATCCGGTCCGTCTCCAGCAGGGAGCGCGCCGTGTGCAGCCGCCGCACGACGGCCGGGTCGGTGACGGCCGGGTGCACGGCGACGACGTAACCGTGCTGTTCGACGAGCGCGTTGAGCTCGTAGACGGTGTCCTCGACGGTGGCCCGTGGCTGGAGGGCGGCGGGCGGGGTGTGCCGGTCGGCGGAGGGAAGCACCAGGCCGGAACCGGACACGCTGATGGCAGTCGGCACCGCTCCACCCTCCCCGTCGGCCCCGGTCTTCACGTGCGCAGCGCTTTCACCAGCACGATATCCCCGGGTCACGGCATCCGACACCTGATTGGTCGAGATCGTCTCAACCGCGACCTGTCCGATGATCACGCCGTTTCCGCATATGCGCCAACTCACCTTCAGCACACATCAGTTGCTGTGACCGCCACACTCTTGACACCGGCATTGGTCTGGACCAAGTTGGTCTAGACCGGCTTGAACTCGCCGTTGCGAGCGGTCCGGCCACCCCCGGTCGCACCTCTCGCCGCGCCCCGCCACCCCCTCACCCGCAGGGAGCCCCCATGCAGTTCTCGCGTACCACCCTCTCTCCTCCCCCGGCCAGACCCCGGATACTCGCCACCGCCCTGACCGCCGCGCTCGCGCTCGGCGCGACCGCGCTGGGCGTCGCCCCCGCCTCCGCCGCCGACGTGAACAACGTGCGCAACGGCGGCTTCGAGTCCGGCCTCACGAACTGGACCTGTTCGGCGGCCAGCGGCGCGGCCGTCACCTCCCCGGTGCACGGGGGATCCCGTGCCCTCAAGGCCACCCCGGCCGGCCAGGACAACGCCCGGTGCAGCCAGGTCGTCGCCGTGCGGCCCAACTCGACCTACACGCTGAGCAGCTGGGTCCAGGGCGGTTACGCCTACCTCGGCGTGACGGGCACCGGCACCACGGACACCTCCACCTGGACCCCGGACTCCGGGTCCTGGAAGGAACTGCGCACCACCTTCACCACGGGCGCCAACACCACGTCGGTGACCGTCTACACCCACGGCTGGTACGGCCAGGCGGCCTACTACGTCGACGACCTCTCGGTCTTCGGCCCCGACGGCGGCGGCGGTGACGGCGGCGGGCCCGAGGAGCCGGCCCTGCCCGCGGCCCCGGCCGGGCTGACGGTGTCCGGGACGACCTCGTCCTCCGTCTCCCTCACCTGGAACACCGTCCAGGGCGCCACCGGCTACACCGTCTACCGGGGCGGCACCCCGGTGGCGACCACCACCGGCACCTCGGCCACGGTCACCGGTCTGGCGGCCTCCACCGCGTACTCGTTCCAGGTCACCGCCTCCAACGCGGCCGGCGAGTCGGCGAAGTCCGCCACGGTCGGCGCGACCACCGGGCCCACGGACGGCGGAGGCGGCACCGGGCTGCCCAAGCACGCGGTCACCGGGTACTGGCAGAACTTCAACAACGGCGCGACCGTGCAGACCCTGGCCCAGGTGCAGAACCAGTACGACATCATCGCCGTCGCCTTCGCCGACGCCACGGCCACGCCGGGCACCGTCGACTTCACCCTGGACTCGGCCGGCCTGAACGGTTACACCGAGGCCCAGTTCAAGGCCGACGTCCGCGCCAAGCAGGCGGCCGGCAAGAAGGTCATCATCTCCGTCGGCGGCGAGCTCGGCGCGGTCCGGGTGGCCGACTCGGCCTCCGCGGCCAACTTCGCCAACTCGGTGTACGCGCTGATGCAGGAGTACGGCTTCGACGGCGTCGACATCGACCTGGAGAACGGCCTCAACGCCACCTACATGACGCAGGCGCTGCGCTCGCTGTCCGCGAAGGCCGGGCCGGACCTGATCATCACCATGGCCCCGCAGACCATCGACATGCAGTCGACGTCGGGCTCGTACTTCCAGACGGCGCTGAACATCAAGGACATCCTGACCGTCGTCAACATGCAGTACTACAACAGCGGTTCGATGCTGGGCTGCGACGGCAAGGTCTACTCGCAGGGCTCGGTCGACTTCCTCACCGCCCTCGCCTGCATCCAGCTCCAGGGCGGGCTCGCACCCTCCCAGGTCGGCCTCGGCGTCCCCGCCTCCACCCGCGGAGCGGGCAGCGGCTACGTCTCGCCGACCATCGTCAACAACGCCCTGGACTGCCTGACCAAGCTCACCAACTGCGGTTCCTTCAAGCCCTCCAAGGCCTACCCGGACCTGCGGGGCGCGATGACCTGGTCGACCAACTGGGACGCCACCGCCGGCAACGCCTGGTCCAACGCCGTCGGCCCGCACGTCCACGCCCTGGGCTGACGCCCACCCCTCCGCCCCGCCTCCCCACCTCCCCCGCCTCGGAGGCGGGCCCCGCCCCCGCAGAGCCTGACGCCTGCGGGGGCGGGCGCGTTCACCCGTCCTCACCCCGCGCGGGTACCCGCGCCCTCACCCCGCGCGCGTACCCGCGAGGCGGTTGAGTACCGCTACTCATGCATCGCGCACGGCCGGACCCGATGCTGAGGAAGAGCCCGCACCCGGCCGGGGACGGGAACAGGGAGAACCGAGGAGCAGTCATGACCGTCGGACACATACTGCGGACGCTGGGCCGGATGACCTTCGGCAACCTCGCGTCGCGCATCTACCTCGGCGTGGTCGTCGGATGCGTGCTGGCGCTGGAGGTGGCGGTCCACGGGTTCGGCAACGGTGACTACGGCTTCGGCCTGGTGTATCCGATGCTGCTGACCTGCCCCGCCTTCTTCCTCGTCGTCCCGCTGGTCCCGTGGGCCGACGCCGCGTGGGCCCCCTACCTGACGATCGCGCTCGCCGCGCTGCTCCAGGCCCTCGCCATCGGCGCCCTGGTGCGGCTCGTCCGCCGCCTGTCGTCCTCGGGACCGGGACGGGCCGTCGGCTAGCCTGCGCAGCATGACCGACGACCCCCGTTTCACCGCCTCCTTCTGGGACGACCGCTACTCCTCGGCCGAGCGTCTGTGGAGCGGCAACCCCAACCCCGCACTGGTCGAGGAGGTCTCCGGCCTGACGCCCGGCCGCGCGCTGGAGGCCGGCTGCGGGGAGGGCGCGGACTCGATCTGGCTGGCCCGGCAGGGCTGGACGGTCACCGGCACGGACGTCTCGCAGGTCGCCCTGGAGCGGGCCGCGGCGCACACTCCGCCGGAGCTGGCCGGGCGGCTCGCCTGGCGGTGGACCGACGTGCTGGACCAGATGCCGGAGACGGGCGCGTACGGCCTGGTGTTCACGGCCTTCCTGCACCTGCCCTCCGCCGTCCGGCGCCAGGTCTTCGCCGGCCTGGCCGGGGCCGTCGCCCCCGGCGGCAGCCTGGTGGTGGTCGCGCACCACCCCCGCGACCTGGAGGAGGGGGCCGTCCCGCGACCGCCGGAGCCGGACCTCTTCTGCACGGCCGACGAACTGGCCGAGGACCTCGTCCCGGTCGGCGGCTGGCACGTCCGTACCCGGGACGCCCGGCCGCGGACGGTGACCCACGAGGGCCGCGAGGTCACCGTCCACGACATGGTGCTGCGCGCGGAGCGCGCGCCCGCCTGACCGGCCGGAGACCTGACCGGCCGGAGACCGCACCGGCCGGGAAGGCCGCACCGGTCAGAAGAAGTCGGCCCAGGGCTGGTCCCAGACCTGCTTGACGCACAGCACCAGGAAGAGCAGTCCGGCCACGGCGAGCATGGCGTTGCTCCAGATGCCGTTGCGCCATTCGGCGGGCGTGCGGGCGGAGTTGAGCAGCCAGATCAGGGTCAGCGCGAGGAACGGCATGAAGGCCGCGCCGAGGACGCCGTAGATGATGACCAGGCGGAACGGCTGCCCCTGGAAGAGCAGCACGATCGGCGGAAAGGTCAGCCACAGCAGGTAGCCGCGGAACGCCCACGACTTCTCGCGGCGGCCCTCGGCGACCTCCTCACCCGTGGCGGCCCGCTTGGTCCGGTAGCGGGCGACGAAGTCGGCGAACATCAGGCTCACACCGTGCCAGACGCCGATCAGGGAGGTGAAGGACGTGGCGAAGAAGCCGATCAGGAAGAACTTGGCGGTGGCCGCGCCGTACTGCTCCTCCAGGATGTCGCCGAGCTGGACGAGGCCCTTGTCGCCGGAGGCGATCGCGATGCCCGAGGAGTGCAGCAGCTCGGCGCCGACGATGAGCATGGCGACGACGAAGACGCCCGTCGTCACGTAGGCGACCCGGTTGTCGAGCCGCATGATCTTCATCCAGCCGGGGCCCGTCCAGCCCTTGGCGTTGACCCAGTAGCCGTAGGCGGCGAGCGTGATGGTGCCGCCGACGCCGCCGATCAGGCCCAGGGTGTTGAGAACGGAGTCCTGGCCCTCCGGCAGGACGGGCAGCAGCCCGGCGAGAAGACCACCCAGATTGGGTACCACGCGGATCGCCAGGTAGACGGTGACCAGGAACATGACGCCCACCAGGACGGTCATGACCTTCTCGAACACCGCGTACCGGTTGAACCAGACGAAGACCAGTCCGACCAGACCGGTGGAGACCGCCCACCACTCCAGGTCCATCACGCCGGGGAACAGCGCCTGGAGCGGCAGACCGCTGGACGACATCGCGGCGGCTCCGTAGACGAAGCCCCAGACGACGGCGTAGACGACGAAGAAGACGGTGGTCCAGCTGCCGATGGAGGCCCAGCCGTCGAAGAGGGTGCGGCCGGTCGCCAGGTGCCAGCGGCCCGCCGCCTCGGCCAGGGTGATCTTGACGACGCACCCGATGACGGCGGCCCAGAGCAGGGTGTAGCCGAAGTTGGTGCCGGCGACCAGCGTGGCCACCAGGTCGCCGGCCCCGACGCCTGTCGCCGCGACGACGATGCCGGGGCCGATGTGTTTCCAACTCGACTTACGGGGCGCGGTGTTGTTCGCGGTGTCAGCCATGGTGATCTCACCTAGCGGACAGCGCGGCCCCCGGCAAGGGGTCCGGCACGGCGGTCTTCGAAACCCCTGCCCGCGGCCGCAACGCCCCGGCCGGCCCGGCTACTTGTCGCGTTCCCCCGCCGCGCTCCCGGCCGCGTCCTCCGCCGTCTCCCCGTCCGCGTCCTCGGCCGTCTGCTCGGCCGCTTCCTCGGTGGCGTCCTCGGCCGGGCTTTCGGCGACGTCCTCGGCCGCGTCCTCGAAGTACGCGTCGAGGACGGCGTCCAGCTCGGTGTCCCAACGGGTCACGTCAGCACGGGACTTGGCGTCGATCTCGATCCAGTACCACCGCCGGTCCGGGGTGTGCACGACCACGGTGAACCGCTTGCCGAGGTTCGAGGTCTGCGTCTCCACGGCGCCGACCTCGTCCCAGCGGAAGTCGCACTCCTGGTCGTCCAGGCTCAGGCGGATGCCCGTGTGGTCGGCGACGATCCGCGCGCGGAAGTCCTTCGCGTCGAAGACCGGGCCGTCCGGCACGGGCACCGGACCGCCGTCGGCCCCCGCCTCGGCGGCCTCGGCCTCGTCGGCGTCCTCGGCGGCAGCGGCGGGGTCCGCGAGGTCCGCCTTCGCGGCGTCCTCCGTCCCCGGCGCCGCGTCCTCCACGACGGCCTCGTCCTCCGGCACCGCGTCGCGCACGGCGTCCTCGGGCTCACCGTCGGCCGCCACCGGGACGGTGAGCCCTGGGATCAGGGCCGGGTCGACGGCGGCGGGCGGGGTCAGGGGCTTGGTGTTCGAACCGATGCTCTGCTCCACAGCCCGCAGTATGGTCCACGACACCACCCCGCGGAAAACCCCGTCCCCGCATCGTTACCGAGCAATGGCCGGTACCGGCCCCTCACGTACCGACATCCACGGCGAATCGGATGGCCCACTCCAGCGCCTCCTCCGGCGGCGCCCCGGCGCCTTCGGACCGGGCCAGGGCGCACCCCTCCTCCCCCAGCACCTCCCGCAGGTCCGCCTCGCACCGCTCGGTGCCGAGGGGATCCAGCCGGTAGGAGACGATCTGGGTCTCCTCGCGTGGCCAGCACGCCTCCGAGGCGCCGAACAGGCGGGCGGCGTCGCGGTGGCGGCCGAGCAGCCAGGCACAGTGCGCCAGGGCGTCGTGGCCGAGGGCGAGGGCGCGCGGATCGGCGAACACCCGCTGCGGGACCAGGACCGCCCGGGCGCGCGCCAGTGCGCCGTCGGGCCCGGTCAGCCGCCGTTCGGTGATGCGGACCAGGGACATCACCCAGTCGAGGTAGGGCCGGTGCCAGGTCTCCCCCAGCGCCACGGCGACGCGCATGCCGCGCTCCACGCAGAGGGCGGACTCCTCCAGCCGGCCCACCGCCCACAGCGTGCTGCCGAGGATGCTCAGCAGCTGCTGCTCGCCGTACGCCTCGCCGGCCGCCTCGAAGTGCTCGAGCGACGCCCTCAGGTGGGCCAGGGCGGCGTCCGGCCGGCCACTCGTCTCGGCGGCCAGCCCGCGCACCAGGTCGGCCCAGCCGGCCGCGCCCCGGTCCCCGTCGGCGAGGGCGCGCGCTATGGCCTCGTCGGCCATCCTCCCGGCCGTGTCCAGGTCGGCGGGGAAGACGCTGAGGAAGGCGCAGGCCGCCATGGCGCGGGTCCGCGCGGCGTGGACCACCGGGTCGTCGTCCGCGGGCGCGGTGGCCGCCAGGGCGCGGCGCAGCCGGTCGGTGCCCTCGCCGGCGGTCCCGGTGGCCGTCCAGTACCACTGGAGGCCGCGGGCGATGTCGAGGGCGGCGTGCGTCTGCGCGGGCCCGGCTCCCTCGCGCAGCCCGTACTCCATGGCGTGGCGGATGTTGGGCAGGTCGTGGCGGAGCCGCTCCAGCAGTTCGGCCTGCCCGGGGCCGGCCCACCGGTCGTGGACGTCGAGGACCCGGTCCCGGAACCACATCAGGTGCCGGGTGCGGGCGTCCTCGAGCCCTCCGCCGCGCGCCAGTTGGTCGCGGCCGTACTCGCGGACCGTCTCCAGCATGGTGTAGCGGCGGCCGGCGCCGTCGCCGGGCTCGGTGAGCAGCAGGGAGTGGTCGATCAGCCCGTCGACGGCGTCCAGCAGTTCCTCGGGGCCGGTCCTTCCGCCGGTCGCACGGCCTTCCTTCCCGGCGTCCTCCTTCCCGGCGTCCTCCTTCCCAGGGCCTTCCTTCCCAGGGCCCTCCGCCCCCGGATGCGCCGTCCCCCGATGCGCCGCTCCCGGATGCGCCGTCCCCGCGTCCGCCGAGGCCTGACCCGGCGCCTCCGGGCCGGCCGTCCCGGGGGCGTCCTCCCGGACGGCGTGCGCGGCGTCCAGCGAGATGGAGCCGGCGAACACCGACAGCCGGGCCCAGAGTCGCTGCTGGGCGGGGGTGCACAGCTGGTGGCTCCAGTCCAGCATGGCGCGCAGCGACCGGTGCCGTTCGGGGGCCACCGGGTCGCCCTTGCTGAGCAGTGGCAGGCGTTCGTCGAGCCGGTCGAGGAGTTGGCCCGGGGAGAGGGCGCGCAGCCGCCGGGCGGCGAACTCGATGGCCAGCGGCAGCCCGTCGAGCCTGCGGATGACGGCGCGGGCGTGCGCGAGGTCGTCCCGCGACCAGGACGCCTCGGAGAGCAGGGCGGCACGGTCGGTGAGCAGCGCCAGCGAGGCGTCCTCGGGGAGCGGCGGCACCACGTAGAGCCGTTCGGCGCCCGGGCCGAGCGGCAGCCGGCTGGTGGTGAGCAGCCGTACGCCGGTGGTGCGGTCGAGCAGCAGGTGGGACAGCTGGGCGCAGGCGGCGGCCAGGTGCTCGCAGTTGTCGAGCACCAGGAGGACCTCGCGGTGGTGCAGGGCGCCGATCAGGTGGTCCGTGGGCGTGAGGTGCGGCGGCACGGGGGCGAGGCCGAGTCCCTCGACGACCGCGTACGGCAGGACGTCGGGGCTGGTGACCTCGGCGAGCTCCACCCAGCAGGCGCCGTCCCGCATCAGCAGCCCGGCGGTGCGGGCGGCACGCTGGGCGAGGCGGGTCTTGCCGACGCCACCGACGCCGGTGAGGGTGAGCAGGCGGTGCTCGGCGAGCAGCCGGCTGACGTCCTCCACCTCACGGGCGCGGCCGACGAAGCGGGTGGGCGGGTCCGGTACCCCGCGAGGTGCCCGGGCACCGCCCTCGGCACTCCCCGCCGCGGGACCGTACGCCGTCCGGGGCGGTCCGTGGGAGGTCCCGGCGCCCGGCCCGGCGTCCGCCCCGCCCCGCGTCCCGGGCGACGGCCGGCCGCCGCTTCCGGCCGGGCGCCCCGGGGCCGCGCCCCACCCGGCTCCGCCGCTCCACCCGGGCGAAGGCCCCACGCCCTGCCCGTGGAGGGACCGGGAGCCCTCCACGGACGGCGGGGCCACCGGCGCCCCCGGGCCGCGTGACGTCCCGGCCCCGTGCCCGCCGCCCCCGGGCCGTGGCCCGGGTTCCGGCCCGAGTTCCGGCCCGGGCGACACCCAGGTGTCCGCCCCGTGCGGTGGCGCGGCGGCACCGTTCCCGGCCGACGGCACGGCGGCACGCGCACCGTGCCCCGTCCCGCGGGGCGGCACGCCAGAAGTTCCGCGGGGCGGCGAGCCGAGGACCCCGGGAGGCGGCGCGGCAAGGGGCCCGGGAGGCGGCGCGGGGTCCGGACCGGACGCCGGTGCGGGCGCCGGCCCCGCGGCCGGCCCCCCGGGCGGCCCGGGCGGCCCGGGCGGCCAGGACGGCGGCGCGGGCGGCGACGGGTGCGCCGGCCCGGCGGCCGGTTCCGGCGGCAGTCCCGCCGCCCGACGCCAGCGGCGGTACCACTCCGCCGCGTTGTTCGCCCCGCAGGCCTCCAGATAGGCGGCGACCACCGGCCAGGCCGGCAGCCGGTGCCCGGAGGCCGCGGCGGAGAGGCTCGACGCCGAGTAGGGCACCCGGGAGGCGAGTTCGCGGTACGGCACGTTGCCGGTGCGCCGCCGGAGCGTACGGAGGTCGGCCGCGAAATCGGCCACCTCCCCCTGTCCGGGCTCGATCGGCTTCTCCCGGCGTCCCATGACGTGTGCGACCCCCCGGCCACTCGGCGATGCTGGCTTTGATCTCACGTTGACCGGAGATTGTCCAGTGAGGGGACGAGGGCGCGTGGTCAACGTGACGAGGCGACAGGATGGGCCCCGGCCGCGCTCGCCGGTGTCGGGGGACGCCGAGTGCCGGTCCTCCTTCGCGCGGACGCCCGGGGGAACATGGGGGCCATCATGGAGGCGTCCTTGCGAAGGAGCCGTCTCCGCCGGGCCGCGTCGGCGCGGCCCGGCGGAGACCGGACCGCCCGTCAGTCCAGGACGGCGAGCGCGTCGATCTCGATCAGCAGGCCCGGCGGGAGCCCCACGTAGACGGTGGTGCGGCAGGCCGGGGGCTGGGTGAGGTGCTCGGCGAAGTAGGCGTTCCAGATCTCGTTCAGCTCCGCGAAGTGGTCCACGTCGGTGAGGTAGACGCGGAGCATCATCACGTCGTCCCAGTGCGCGCCGCCCTCGTCCAGCACGGCCTTGACGTTGGCGAGGGTCTGCAGGGTCTGCTCGCGCAGCGTCGGCCCGGCCGGCGTGGCCGGCCTGCCCTCCTCGGCGGGCAGGAAGCCGACCTGTCCGGCCACCTGGAGGATGTTCCCCTTGCGCAGCCCGTGCGAGAAGGCCGCGGGCGGGGTGGTGTGGGTGCTGGGGGTCAGTGCGGTCTTCTGCGTCATGGGTGAACACTCCGGTTGGTCGTGGACGGCGGCCGTGCCGGGGAACAGCGCGGCATGGGAGAGTGAAGCAGCCCGGATCACGCAGCGCACAGGAGGCCGAATGTCCGCGGATGCCGTCAACCGTCTCGCCGGGGAGCGGATCGACCACCGGTTCAAGGGTCTGCCGACGGACGCGGACGGCCTGACCGTGGGCGAACTGGCCGCCCAGCGGCGGAGCCTGTTCACCGGCGGCTTCACCACCCCGGTGCTGACCCTCTCCGCGGAGCGGCTGCGGCACAACCTGCGGCTGATGGAGACGTACACCGAGCGTCACGGCCTGGCGTTCGCCCCGCACGGCAAGACGACCATGGCCCCGCGCCTGTTCCAGGACCAGCTGGACCACGGCGCCTGGGGCATCACCCTGGCCGTGCCGCACCAGGTGCGGGTGGCGCGGGCCTTCGGGGTGCGGCGGATCTTCCTGGCCAACGAACTGGTCGACCCGGCCGCCCTGCGCTGGATCGCGTCCGAGCTGAACGCCGACCCGGCCTTCCGGATCATCTGCTACGCCGACTCGGTGCGCGGTGTGGAGCTGATGGGCGCAGCCCTGGGCGAGGCCGGCCGGCGGCCCGTGGACGTGGTGGTGGAGCTGGCCGCCGGGGACGGCGCCCGGACCGGCGCGCGCACCGAGGCCGACTGCGTGGCCGTCGCCGAGGCGGTGGCCGCGGCGCCGTCGCTGCGGCTGGCGGGCGTGGCGGGATACGAGGGCGAGGTCCCGGACGCCACGCCGGAGCGGGTCCGCGCCTGGCTGGTCCGGCTGGTGGAGCTGGCCGCCAAGCTGGACGGCGCGGGTCTGTTCAACGGCACCGGCCTGGAGGAGATCGTGGTCAGCGCCGGCGGCAGCGCCTGGTTCGACACGGTCGCCGAGGTCTTCGCGGACCTGCCCCCGCTCAGCCTGCCCGCGCTGAAGCTGCTGCGCTCGGGCGCCTACGTCTCGCACGACGACGGCCACTACCGGTCGGTCACGCCGTTCACCCGGATCCCCGAGGAGGGCGCGCTGGAGCCCGCGTTCCGGCTGTGGGCCCAGGTGGTCTCCCGCCCCGCCGCCGGGCAGGCCTTCGTGAACGCCGGGAAGCGTGACGCCGCCTACGACCTGGGGATGCCCGAGGCGCAGGTGGTGCGCCGGGGCGAGGGGGAGCGTCCGGCGGACGGGATCACCGTCACCAAGCTCTCCGACCAGCACGCCTGGCTGGAGACCGCCCCGGGAGCGGACCTGGAGGTCGGCGACTGGGTGGGCATGGGGCTCTCGCACCCGTGCACCGTCTTCGACAAATGGCAGCTGATCCCTCTGGTCGAGCCGGACGGCACGGTGGTGGACTACATCCGCACCTTCTTCTGACCGGCCTTTCGCTTCTGACCGACCGTTCGCCTTCTGACCGATTCGCCTTCTGACCGACCGTTCGCCGCCGATCCACCGCCGGTTCCCCGCCGGCACCGGCGGCGCAGCGCCATGGGGACACCGGGAGCCGTCATGCATCTCGCCGATCTGGTCGTACGGGACGCCGAGGTGGTGGACGGCTCCGGCGGGCCGTCCTACCGGGCCGACGTGGCGGTCAAGGACGGCAGGATCGTCCAGGTCGTCCGCGAGGCCGCCGCGGCCGGATGCCAGCGCCCCGTGGGCACCCGCGTTCTGGACGCCGAGGGGCTCGCCCTGGCGCCGGGGTTCGTGGACATGCACTCCCACAGCGACCTGGCGCTGCTGACCGACCCGGACCACTCCGCCAAGCTGGCGCAGGGGGTCACCCTGGAGGTCCTGGGCCAGGACGGTCTCTCCTACGCGCCGGTCGACGACCGCACCCTCGCCGAGGTGCGTCAGGCCGTCGCCGGGTGGAACGGGCCGGGTGACGACGTGGACTTCACCTGGCGCTCGGTCGGCGAGTACCTGGACCGTCTGGACCAGGGCGTCGGCGGCGAGGGCATGGCCGTCAACGCCGCCTACCTGGTGCCGCAGGGCACGGTCCGGATGCTGGCGATGGGCTGGGAGAACCGCCCGCCGACCGCCGTGGAACTGGACCGGATGCGGGAGCTGGTCGCGGCCGGGCTGCGGGAGGGCGCGGTGGGCATGTCGTCCGGGCTGACGTACCCGCCGGGCATGTACGCGGACCGCGCGGAACTGACCGAGCTGTGCCGCGTGGTGGCGGAGTCGGGCGGCTACTACTGCCCGCACCACCGCTCCTACGGCGCCGGCGCGCTGGACGCCTACCGCGAGGTGATCGGCATCGCCCAGGACGCGGGCTGCGCCCTGCACCTGGCCCACGCCACCCTCAACTTCGCCGAGAACCGCGGCCGTTCGGGCGAACTCCTGGCGCTGCTGGACGAGGCGCTGGACGGTGGCTGCGACCTGTCCCTGGACACCTATCCGTACACGCCGGGCGCCACCACCCTGGCCGCGCTGCTGCCCGGCTGGGCGAGCGAGGGCGGCCCCGAGGCGATCCTGGAGCGGCTGCGGGACGACACCACGGCGGAGCGCATCCGGCACGACCTGGAGGTGACCGGCTCGGACGGCTGCCACGGGGTGCCGGTGGAGTGGTCCACGGTGGAGATCTCGGGCGTGGTCGACGCCTCGCTCGGCGGCGCGGTGGGCCGCACGGTCGCCGAACTGGCGGACGCGTCGGGAAGCTCCCCCTGGGAGACGGCCCGCGGCCTGCTGCTGGCCGACCGGCTCGGCGCGACGATCCTCCAGCACGTCGGCCACGAGGAGAACGTCCGCGCGCTGATGAGGCACCGGACGCACACCGGGGGCTCCGACGGGATCCTGCGCGGCGCCAAGCCGCATCCCCGGGCGTACGGCACGTTCCCCCGCTACCTCGGCACGTACGTGCGGGAGCTGGGAGTGCTGACGCTGGAGGAGTGCGTCGCCCACCTCACCGGGCGGCCGGCCGCCCGGCTGGGCCTCACCGACCGCGGTCTGGTCCGCGAGGGCCACCGGGCCGATCTGGTGCTGTTCGATCCGGCCACCGTCGCCGCGGGCGCGACGTTCGCCCTGCCCCGGACGCCGCCCGTCGGCATCCCCTACGTCCTGGTGAACGGCCGCTTCGCCGTCGAGGACGGCCACCGCACCGGCGTCCTGGCGGGACGGACGGTGCGGTCGCGCCGCTGACGGGCCGGTGGCCGACGGGTCAGTGGGGGCGCCGGGTGCCGTTGCCCCAGCCGTTGCCGCGTCCGCCGTTGCCGTCGTCGTCGCTGTCGCTGTCGTCACCTTCGTCACCGTCGTCACCGGTGTCGTCGTCGCCGGAGGGCCACCCGGGTGAGACGGAGGGAGAGGCGTCCGGCCGCGCGCTCCTGCTGGGCGACGGGGCCGGGGACGGCTCGCGGGTGGGTGAGGGCGCGGGCGCGCTCGTCCCCCCGGCCGGCCGGTCGGCCGGTTCCGCCGTCCCCGGATCCGGCACGCCCACGGACGGCACCGCCCCGGGGTCGGAGAGGTCCCCCACCGAGATCCCCGGCCCGGCGGGGGCACGGCGCCCTCCGCCCTCGGCCGGTTCGTCCGACCCGCCGATCAGCGCCGCCCCGAGCACGGTCAGCGCCCCGACCCCGACCACGCCCACACCGGCCGCCATCAGCGTCTGACGGCTCCGGGTCCAGCGCCCGCGCGCACCGCGCCGGGCCGCGGCCCGGGCGGCCTCCCGCGCCGCCGCCCGGCCGGCCGGGACGGGAGCGGCCCCGGCGGCCGCGGCGGTGCCGTCCCAGGCCGGAGCGGCGTACCCGGGGAAGGCCTCGTGAGGGGAGGCGTCACCGTGGACGTCGTCGGCAGGGACGCCGTCGGCAGGGACGTCATTACCGTGGCCGCCGTCGGCGTGGAAGGAGCCTTCCTGGGACGGACCGCCCGGGTAGGGACTCCCCTGGAGGGACGGGGCCGCGTACGGCTGCGGCTGACCCGCGTACGGTGCCGTTCCGCCGTAGGGAGCGGCCCGGTCGGCGTACGGCGCCCCGTACGGGTACGGCGGCGTCCCGGGCGCACCGGCCTCCGCCCCGGCGGGGCCGTCCGTCACCACCGGCAGTTCGCGCGTGGCCTCCTCGCCCCCCGCGCCGGGCCGTGCGGTGGAGGGGGCGGCCACCCCTGTCGGAGGGTGGGCCGGCGGCTCCGGTGCGCCGTGCGCGCCCGGCCCGTGTGCGGGGGTGGTGGACATGGGTGCGAATTGTAAAGACCGGCGTGGCGCAGGCCACACCCGGAGCCCCCGACGGGGCCACCCGACGTGGCGGAGAACACGAGGCGGCCCGGGACGTATCGCCGTAAGCTCACGTCATGCAGGTGATCCAGTCGTCGAAGCTCGCCAACGTCTGTTACGAGATCCGGGGCCCGGTGCTCGAGGAGGCGACCCGGCTGGAGGCGGCCGGTCACCGCATCCTCAAGCTCAACACCGGCAATCCGGCGGCGTTCGGGTTCGAGTGCCCGCCGGAGATCCTCGAGGACATACTCCGCAACGTCGGCACCGCGCACGGCTACGGCGACGCCAAGGGCCTGCTGGCCGCGCGGCGCGCGGTGGTGATGCACAACCAGACCCTGGGCATCGAGACCGACGTCGAGCACGTCTTCATCGGCAACGGCGTCTCCGAGCTGATCGTGATGGCCATGCAGGGCCTGCTGGACAACGGCGACGAGGTCCTGGTCCCCGCCCCGGACTACCCGCTGTGGACGGCGGCGGTCTCCCTCGCCGGCGGCACCCCGGTCCACTACGTCTGCGACGAGCAGTCCGACTGGATGCCCGACCTCGCCGACGTCGAGTCGAGGATCACCGACCGCACCAAGGCGATCGTGATCATCAACCCGAACAACCCGACCGGCGCCGTCTACAGCGACGACCTGCTGCGCGGCCTCACCGACATCGCCCGCCGGCACAACCTGCTGGTCTGCTCGGACGAGATCTACGACAAGATCCTCTACGAGGACGCCACCCACACCCCCACCGCCGCGATCGCCCCCGACCTGCTGACCCTCACCTTCAACGGCATGTCCAAGGCGTACCGGGTGGCGGGCTACCGGGTGGGCTGGATGGCGATCTCCGGCCCCAGGGCGCACGCCGACTCCTACATCGAGGGCCTCAACGTCCTCGCCAACATGCGCCTGTGCGCCAACATGCCGGGCCAGCACGGTGTGGTCGCCGCGCTCGCCGGCCGGCAGTCGATCACGGACCTCGTCCTGCCCGGCGGCCGCCTGCGCGAGCAGCGCGACGTCGCGCACGAACTGCTGACCCAGATCCCCGGCGTCACCTGCGTCAAGCCCAAGGGCGCCCTGTACCTCTTCCCGCGCCTGGACCCGAAGGTCTACCCGATCAAGGACGACCGGCGGATGGTCCTCGACCTGCTCCGCAGCGAGAAGATCATGGTCGTCCACGGCACCGGCTTCAACTGGCCCGACACCGACCACTTCCGCATCGTCACGCTGCCCTCGGTCACCGACCTGCGGGACGCCGTCGGACGCATCGGCCGGTTCCTGGAGGGCTACCGTCAGGTCTAGACGGCCACACTTCAACGACAACGGATAACTTTAGACTCATTCCAATGTAAGATGACTTCCTGCCAGAGCACAGGAGGCCATCCCATGTACGAACCGATCCGCGGCAAGTCGGTCCACAGCATGGCCGGCACCGGCTCGGACGTGCCCCGCCGGTCCCGTGAGGCGGAGCTCGAGTTCCAGCTGGCCGGCCACCTGGCGGCGCTGCTCGCGGTGACCGACGAGCTCCGCTCCCAGGCGCCCTGCGAGGGGCTCGACGAGGCCGCCGAACAGCTCGCCCAGCAGGTGACCCGGCTCCGCGGCGGCGCGGTCCCGGCCCGAGCGGCCGTCCAGGAGCAGGTGGCGGGCGACGATCGGGGCCCCCGCGTCACCGCGCTGCACCGCCGGGCGTACGACCTGGCGGGCCGCGCGCTGGTGGTCGCCGCGTCGCGGGCCGACACCCGCGCGGCCATCCTCGCCGCCGAGCGCATGGAGGCCCACACCGAGGCCGCCGAGCGCCCCCTGAGCCACTGCTGAGGCTCCCCCGACGGCCCCGGTCCGCGCCTTGCCACGAAGCGGCGCGGACCGGGCGCCACGACCTGTGGAAACGCCGGGGCCCGGCGACGCGTCGCGCGTCGCCGGGCCCGGGCGTTCCGCGGCTCAGCGCCGCACGTACACCGTGGCCGAGGCCTCGGCCCCCTCGTGCAGGCCGTCACCCGGCCAGCCGACCGCGTAGGTCACGTTTCCCCGGGCGCGCGGCGTGTGCGTGACCGTGAAGGTCCCGTCGGCCGCGACCGTCACGGGGGCCAGACGCACGGTGCCGTCCCGGTCGGTGGCGGTCACGGTCAGCACGGCGGGCGGGCCGAGCGGCGCGCCCCGGACCTCGAGCGTGCCGGTGATCTTCACCCCGCCCCGCCGGGTCGCCTCCTGCGGCGCGGTGAGCGCCAGCGCCGTGGCCGCCTTGACCACCGGCACGGTGATCAGCGCGTCCTCGGCCGGGCGGTGCAGGCTGTCGCCCGCGTAGCGGAACCGGTAGGCGGCCTCGCCCACCAGGCCCGGCACGTCACGCACGGTGAACGTCCCGTCCTCGCCGACCGTGACGGGCTCCAGGGTGTGCACGCCGTCCGCGTCCTCGCGCACCACCTCGACCCGCGGCGTGGTGGCCGGGGCGGGGCCGTCCAGCTCCAGCCGGCCGCGCAGCGTCAGCTGCTCGCCGGCGACCGCGGGGTCCGGCTCGTAGGCCGTGCCCTCCGCGAACCGGGAGGCGGACAGGCCGTCCGGGGCGGGCAGCACGTGCAGCCGGTAGGCGGTGCCCGCCGCGTCGGCGGTCACCACGAACAGGGTGCGGCCGTCCGGCGAGAACTCGACGCCGCGCGGCACCACCCGGTCGCCGGTGGCCGCGCCCTCGAAGACCGTCTCCACCGGCGGGCGGGTGTCCGCCGGGTCGGCGGGCTCCAGGGTGAGGTCTGGGGTGTCGCCGGAGGCCGCGGCGCCGCGCGCGAGCCACTTGCCGTCGCCGCTGAAAGTCACGGCCGTGGGCTCGGCGCCCTCGGGCAGCGGCGTGTAGGGGTTCTCCCGGACGGCGAGGCCGGGCGTACCGAGCAACACGGTGCCCCGGCCCGCGTCGGCGAACGCGAGGGTGGAGCCGTCCGGCGAGAAGGCGGCGTCGCGGAAGTCGAGGCCGCCCTGACCGGTGCCGTCGCTCCCGAGCCAGGTCTCCCCGAGGAACTCCAGCAGGCCGCTCTCCGGGTCGTCGTGCCCGGCCCGGTAGAGGCCGATGTTGGGGTCGTCGTCCGGTGAACTGCGCTCCGGGGCGGTCAGCAGCATGCCGCCGGGGCCGGCCTCCAGGTGGTTGGCGGAGCTGGTGTACATGATGATCTGCGGGGCCGTCCCGTCGGCCTCGGTGGCGTGGATGGTGCCCATCGCCGCCGCGCACTCCTGCGGCGAGGCACCCTCCTGGCTCGTGAAGAACAGCAGCCCGCCGGTGTGGACCATGTCGCGGCCGCAGTCGTCCACCGGCGCCGGGGTCGACCCCAGCGGTGCGAGGTCCGCGTCGTAGCTCTGGATCGAGTCGCGCTGCCCGACGTGGATCCGGGACCCGTCCGGCTCCACCGCGATGCCGGAGACCCGGCCCTCGGTCTGCCGCTGCGCCCGCAGGACGCCGTCGAAGTCGTAGCCCAGGATGGTGCCCCCGTCGCCGGCGGCGTTCTCGTCGACGATCCAGACCCGCTGGTTGGCCGGGTCCACGGTGAACCGCGAGAAGGACGAGACCGGCAGTTCGACCACGGTGCCGCCGGGCGGCTCCTCCGCCCCCGCCGCCGGTCCCGCCGTGGCCGTGAGACCGGCTCCCGCCATGGCGGCGGCCAGCAGAACCGTCACCGCTCTGCCGCCTGTTCGTGCTCCGTACCTACGCAACTGCGCCCCCCACGGGTGGTGTTGGAGTGCGACACCACACGGTGCCGCTCACATGCAACACATGAAAGCGCCGTCAACAGGTTGCCCGCAAGGCGTTTTCGTAACAACCGTGATCCAGGATCCGACTCCCGCTCGAGCCTTGTACCGCCCGTGGGCGCGCGTCGTACGACAGGATGTAGGCATGGCGAACCGACTTGCGCAGGCCACGTCCCCGTATCTTCTCCAGCACGCCGACAACCCCGTCGACTGGTGGGAATGGGAGCCCGCCGCCTTCGACGAGGCACGGCGGCGTGACGTGCCGGTGCTGCTGAGCGTCGGGTACTCCAGCTGCCACTGGTGTCATGTGATGGCGCACGAGTCCTTCGAGGACAGCGCCACCGCCGCCTACCTCAACGAGCACTTCGTCTCCGTCAAGGTGGACCGCGAGGAACGGCCGGACGTGGACGCCGTGTACATGGAGGCGGTGCAGGCCGCGACCGGCCAGGGCGGCTGGCCGATGACGGTCTTCCTCACACCGGACCGGGAACCCTTCTACTTCGGGACCTACTTCCCACCAGCCCCGCGCCACGGCATGCCAGGGTTCCTCCAGGTGCTCCAGGGCGTCCACGCGGCCTGGGCGGAGCGGCGGGAGGAGGTGACCGAGGTGGCCGGGAAGATCGTGCGGGACCTGGCCGAGCGGGAACTGCCGTACGCCGACGCCGGTGACGTCGCGCCGGGTGAGGCGGAGATGGCGTCGGCGCTGCTGGGCCTCACCCGCGAGTACGACCCGGCCCGCGGCGGGTTCGGCGGCGCGCCGAAGTTCCCGCCGTCCATGGTCCTGGAGTTCCTGCTCCGCCATCACACCCGCACCGGCTCCGAGGGCGCGCTGCAGATGGCCGCCGACACGTGCGAGCGGATGGCGCGGGGCGGTCTGTACGACCAGCTCGGCGGCGGCTTCGCCCGGTACTCGGTGGACCGGGACTGGGTGGTGCCGCACTTCGAGAAGATGCTGTACGACAACGCCCTGCTGTGCCGCGTCTACGCCCACCTGTGGCGGTCCACCGGCTCGGAGCTGGCCCGCCGGGTCGCGCTGGAGACGGCCGGCTTCATGGTGCGTGAACTACGCACCGCCGAGGGCGGGTTCGCCTCCGCGCTGGACGCGGACAGCGACGACGGCAGTGGCCGGCACGTCGAGGGCGCGTACTACGTGTGGACGCCCGCGCAGCTGGCCGAGGTGCTCGGCGAGAAGGACGCCGAACTGGCCGCCCGCCACTTCGGGGTGACCGCCGAGGGCACCTTCGAGGAGGGCGCCTCGGTGCTGCAGCTCCCGCAGCGCTCCGACGAGGAGGGCGGCGTCTTCGACGCCGAGCGGATCGAGGGCATCCGGCGGCGCCTGTACGAGGCGCGCGAGGAACGGCCCGCGCCGGGGCGGGACGACAAGGTGGTCGCGGCGTGGAACGGGCTGGCGATCGCCGCGCTCGCCGAGACCGGCGCGTACTTCGACCGGCCGGACCTGGTGGAGGCGGCGGTGGCCGCGGCCGACCTGCTGGTGCGGGTCCACATGGACGAGCACGCGGGGCTCGCCCGGACCAGCCGGGACGGCCGGGCCGGCGCCAACGCGGGCGTGCTGGAGGACTACGGCGACGTCGCGGAGGGCCTGATCACACTGGCCGGGGTCACCGGGGAGGGCGTCTGGCTGGAGTTCGCCGGGCTGCTCCTCGGCCACGTCCGGGAGCGGTTCACCGACCCCGCGAGCGGCGCGCTGTACGACACGGCGGCGGACGCGGAGCGGTTGTTCCGGCGGCCGCAGGACCCCACGGACAACGCGGCGCCCTCGGGGTGGACGGCGGCGGCGGGGGCGCTCCTGTCGTACGCGGCGCACACCGGGTCCGAGGCGCACCGCACGGCGGCGGAGCGGGCGCTGGGGGTCGTGAAGCTGCTGGCCCACCGTGTGCCGCGGTTCGTCGGGTGGGGGCTCGCGGTCGCCGAGGCGCGCATCGACGGGCCGCGCGAGGTGGCGGTGGTCGGTCCCCGCGGCTCGGACGCGACGCGCGTCCTGCACCGGACCGCGCTGCTCGGCGCGGCGCCGGGGGCGGTCGTCGCGGTCGGCCCCGAGGGGAGTGAGGAGTTCCCGCTGCTCGCCGACCGGCCCCTCGTCGGCGGGGCCCCGGCAGCGTACGTCTGCCGCGCCTTCACCTGCGACGCCCCCACGACGTCCCCGGCCCACCTGGCCACCACGCTCCACGCCCGCACCTCCTGACACCCCGCCCGGCCCGCACCGCCCCCGCGGGCGGCCGGGCCGCCGAGGCGCGGGAGGGGCACTCCCCCGGACCCGCGTCCGGGGGCCGCGCCCCGCACGCACGCGAAGCCGAGAGCCCGGGCGCCCCACGGCCGCCCGCCCGGCCCCCACCACCGCGGAACGCCCGCCCGGGCCACCGTGGAACGCCCGCCCGGGCCACGGGTGCGCCACACCCGCACTGCGGCCGCCCGCCCGGCCCGCACCCACCGGAACGCACGCCCGCACCACCGCGGAACGCTCGCCCGCACCACCAGGACGCACGCCAGGGCCACCGCGGAACGCTCGCCCGCACCGCGGCGGGCGACGCGCCCGCGCCGCGGAGGGCGTCAGCCCGTGCCCGGGCCGTACTCGGCGACCGCCCGGTCGACGATGGCGACCAACTGCTCGTGGTGGGCGCCCTTCCAGTACACGCGCCCGCACTCACCGCACTCGGCGAACACCTCGTACGTCCGCGTCGTCCCCGCCTCCAGCCGGTCCGCGACGTCCGCCTTCGTCGCCCCCCGCAGCTCCCCGTTGCACGCCGTGCACCGCGTCCACGGCCGCAGCCGCGGGGCGAACCGCCGCAGCACCTCCCGCAGCTGCTCGTCGGGCCGGGTGCTGTACACGTACGCCCCCGCCCAGATCTCGCGCCGCCGCAGCAGTCCCCGGTCCCGGCTGAGCAGGACCCGCCGCTCGGCGGCCGACCGGGCGGACAGCGCCGGGTCCCCGATGTCGAGCGACTCGTACGCGACGTCGACCCCCAGCAGCCGCAGCCGCCGCGCCAGCGTCCCCAGGTGCACGTCCAGCAGGAACCGCAGCGGCACCTGCGGCGCCCCCGGCGTGACCTGCGGCGGCCGGACCGGCCGGACCTCGACGGACTCCCCGGCCGTCGGGGTGTGGGAGACCGGCACCGTCCGGCCGTCGACCACCAGCTCGCCCACCTCGGTGAGCGGCACCCCCAGCGACTCCACGACGTGGCCCAGCGTCGACACCCCGTCGACCGCCGCCGTCGCCTCTCCCCCGCGGACGAAGAGCCGCAGTTGCGGCGCGACCCTCACATGGATTCCCGTCGCACCCGAACCCGTAGCACTCGCGCTGCCGACCATGCGGCCAGAATGACACGTGCGCCCGGGCGGGCCGGAAGCATTTTCCGGCCCGCCCGGGCGCACCCGCCGAGTTCCTGGGCGTCAGGCGTGCTGGTAGGCCACCAGCGAGATGCCCACGTAGTGGACGATGAAGGCCGCCAGCGTGAACGAGTGGAAGACCTCGTGGAACCCGAAGTACCGCGGCGACGGGTTCGGCTTCTTCACGCCGTAGATCACGCCGCCCACGCTGTAGAGCACCCCGCCGACGACCACGCACACCAGCACCGCGACGCCGCCCGCCCGCATGAACTCGGGCAGGAAGAAGACCGCCGCCCAGCCCATCGCGATGTAGCAGGGCGTGTAGAGCCAGCGCGGCGCGCCGACCCAGAAGACGCGGAACAGGATGCCGGCCACCGCGGCGGCCCAGACGCCCCACAGCAGCCACTGCCCCTTGGCGTCCGGCAGCAGCAGGATCGTCAGCGGCGTGTACGTGCCGGCGATGATCAGGAAGATGTTGGCGTGGTCCAGTCGGCGTAGTACGCCGTCCATTCGGGGGGACCAGTTGCCCCGGTGGTAGAGAGCACTCACGCCGAAGAGAAGGCATGCCGTGAGGGTGTAGATCCCACAGGCGATACGTCCCCGGGTGGAGTCGGCGAGAGCGGTGAGGACGAGTCCGGCGATCAAAGCTGCCGGGAACATCCCCAGGTGCAGCCATCCGCGCAGCCGGGGCTTGATCTGCTCCGGGAGAGAGGGTGCGGTCATGTCAATCATCGTACCTACGGAACCGTAAGTTACAGGTGAGTGCCAGGAGCGCGTGAACGCCCGCGACCAGGCAATTGTGCTCTCCCCCGAGACCAAACGCATCAATCAGTGAGCTTGCTCACTCCGCTCAGGTGTGCGCCCCCCTGGACAGATGGGCGCTACTCCTCGAAGATCATATGAGTGAGGTCCGCTCCGAATGAGCACCCGTCATCGTCCGGGGCGGTACGAACGCACCACAAGGGCACCACCCATGTCCCGGACAACAGCAGCCGCAGCAACCCTGATGAGGAGCATTTCGTGGCGCGCGACATCGAGGCTCCGCCGACCGTCACCACCGACGCGACGGAAGAACCCCCCACCCAGCACCCCGAACTGATCTCGTGGGTCGACGAGATCGCCGAACTGACGCAGCCCGACAGGGTGGTCTGGTGCGACGGCTCGGAGGCCGAGTACGACCGGCTGTGCGAGGAGCTCGTCCGCAAGGGCACCTTCAAGAAGCTGGACCCGGTCAAGCGCCCGAACTCGTACTACGCCGCCTCCGACCCCACCGACGTCGCCCGGGTGGAGGACCGCACCTTCATCTGCGCGGAGCGCGAGGAGGACGCCGGCCCCACCAACCACTGGAAGGCCCCCGCCGAGATGCGGGAGACGTTCCAGGGCAAGGACGGCCGGGGCGGCATCTTCCGCGGCTCGATGCGCGGCCGGACGATGTACGTCGTCCCGTTCTGCATGGGCCCGCTGGGCTCCGACCTCTCCGCCATCGGCGTGGAGATCACCGACTCGGCCTACGTCGCCGTCTCGATGCGCACCATGACCCGGATGGGCCGGCCCGTCCTCGACGAGCTGGGCGACGACGGCTTCTTCGTGAAGGCCGTCCACACCCTGGGCGCCCCGCTGGAGCCGGGCGAGCAGGACGTGCCGTGGCCGTGCAACACCACGAAGTACATCTCGCACTTCCCCGAGAGCCGGGAGATCTGGTCCTACGGCTCGGGCTACGGCGGCAACGCGCTGCTCGGCAAGAAGTGCTACGCCCTGCGCATCGCCTCCGTGATGGCGCGCGACGAGGGCTGGCTCGCCGAGCACATGCTGATCCTCAAGCTCACGCCGCCGCGCGGTGAGTCGAAGTACGTGGCCGCCGCGTTCCCGAGCGCCTGCGGCAAGACCAACCTGGCCATGCTGGAGCCGACGGTCCGCGGCTGGACGGTGGAGACCATCGGCGACGACATCGCCTGGATGCGCTTCGGCGAGGACGGCCGCCTGTACGCCATCAACCCGGAGGCCGGGTTCTTCGGCGTCGCCCCCGGCACCGGCGAGCACACCAACGCCAACGCCATGAAGACCCTCTGGGGCAACGCGGTCTTCACCAACGTCGCGCTCACCGACGACGGCGACGTGTGGTGGGAGGGCATGACCGAGGAGGCCCCCGCCCACCTCACGGACTGGAAGGGCAACGACTGGACCCCGGAGTCCGGCACGCCCGCCGCCCACCCCAACGCCCGGTTCACCGTCCCGGCCGCCCAGTGCCCGATCATCGCGCCCGAGTGGGAGGACCCCAGGGGCGTGCCGATCTCGGCCATCCTGTTCGGCGGCCGGCGCGCCAGCGCGGTGCCGCTGGTGACGGAGTCCTTCGACTGGAACCACGGCGTCTTCCTGGGCGCCAACGTCGCCAGCGAGAAGACGGCCGCCGCCGAGGGCAAGGTCGGCGAGCTGCGGCGCGACCCGTTCGCCATGCTGCCGTTCTGCGGCTACAACATGGGCGACTACATGGCCCACTGGATCGAGGTCGGCAAGGCCGCCGGCAAGGACGGCCAGGCCGGGCTGCCGAAGATCTACTACGTCAACTGGTTCCGCAAGGACGAGTCCGGCCGCTTCGTGTGGCCCGGGTTCGGCGAGAACAGCCGGGTCCTGAAGTGGATCGTCGACCGGCTCGACGGCAAGGCGGAGGGCGTGCGGACGCCGATCGGCATCCTCCCCGCCAGGTCCTCCTTCGACACGGAGGGCCTGGACATGCCCGAGGCCGACCTCGACCTGCTGCTCAGCGTCGACAAGGACGTCTGGAAGCAGGAGGCGGCGCTGGTCCCGGACCACCTGAACACCTTCGGCGACCACACGCCGAAGGAGCTGTGGGACCAGTACGAGGCCCTGGTCGACCGGCTCGGCTGACACCCTCCCCACGCCCCGCGGCCGGCCACCCCGACGTATGCCCTGACCTGCGACGTCGCCCTGGCCGGCCGCGGCCGCTCCCGCACTCCTCCCGCACCCCTCCCGCGCCGCCCGGCGCGGCGGCCGGAGCGGCGGGGCGGCGGGGTCAGCCGGAGCGGCGGGACGGCCGGGGCGGCGGGGTCAGCCGCCCAGGATCTCGCGCGCCGCGCGCGTCGGCGTGAGCCCCAGCCGCCAGGCGGGCCACCCCTCCCCGGCCGGCAGCCCCCGGCGCAGGAAGAGCTCCCAGGTGGCCGCGCAGTCCACCAGCCGGGGGTCCTTCACCACCGGCACCAGCGCGGCCAGCTCCGCCTGCGCCGTCTCCGTGCCCCCCGCTGCCGCGTACGGCAGCAGCGTGCACCGCAGGAAGCGTCCCCACGCCTCCGCCCGCGCGTCCCCGCAGGACTCCGCCAGCCCCACCGCCTCGTCGCACAGCGCGAGCCCCCGCTCCTCCCGGGAGTTGCCCGCGTCGATCACCGCGAGTTCCAGGCAGGTCCACGCCTCGCCGTGCACGACCCCCGCCCGCCGGAAGTCGACCCGCGCGTCCACCAGCAGCTGCCGGGCGAACCCGGAGTTGCGCAGTGAGCCGGCCCGCGCGGCCCGCTGGTCGCGGGTCACCCGCGCCAGGTGGTGCCGCGCCCAGCCCAGGCCGTACACGTCCCTCATGCGGGAGAACAGCGCCCGCGAGCGCTCCAGCTCACGCCCCGCCTCGTCGAGGTCGCCGGTCTCCTCCAGAGCCTGCCCCAGGTAGTGCAGCGTCCACGCCTCGCCGCGCAGGTCCTCGATCTCCCGGTGCAGGGCGACCGCCTTGCGCAGCCCCTCGACCGCGCCCGCCGCCTCGCCGTCCGCCAGCCGGGCCCGCTCCAGCTGCGTGCGGGTCCACGCCTGGCCGCGGGTGTCCCGGGTGCGCCGGTACAGGTCGAGCGCGGCCCGCAGCTCCTGTCGTCCGCGTTCCACGTCGCCGGTGCGCAGCGCCAGCTGGCCGAACTGGTAGCGGGCCCACGCCTCGCCGTGCACCGCCTCCGCGGCCCGGTGCAGCGCCAGCGACTGCCCCAGCAGCTGCCGCGCCTCGGCGAGGTTGCCCCGGTCCCGTTCGACGGCGCCCAGCGCGTGCAGGGTCCAGGCCCGGTCGGCGGCCAGTTCCGGCGCGGTCTGCAGCTGGACCGCCTCACGCAGCTTGGCGGCGGCCTCCGGCAGGTTGCCCTGGTGGTGCAGGGTGATGCCCAGCGACCCCATGGCGCGCGCCGCGTCGGCCTCCTGCGCGGAGGCCCGGTAGTCGTCGACCAGTGAGGAGAGCGTGGACTTCGCCTTGTCGAGGTCGCCGATCTGCCGCGCGGCGATGCCGGTGCGCCAGGTCACCGAGCGGAGCATCAGCCCCTCGTCGACGGACCTGGCCAGCTCGTTGATCTCCCCCAGCCGGTACATGTCGCCGCGCAGCAGGCAGTAGTCGCACAGGGCGCCCAGTAGCGCGTGCACGGCCGAGCGGTCCACGCCGTCGGCGTGCCGCAGCGCGGCGGTGATGAAGGCGGACTCGTCGTCCAGCCAGCGCAGCGCCTCCTTGGGGGAGGAGAAGCCCTGCGGGGCGGCGCCGGCCGGGGAGGACAGTCCGGTGCGGGTGGAGACGTTGCCGTCGAGCATCCGCAGCACCGAGTCGGCGAGCCGGGCGTAGGTGCTGATCAGGCGTTCCTGCGCGGCGGTGCGCTCGGCCGGGGTCTCCTCCTCCTGGAGGCGCTCCTGGGCGAAGGCGCGGACCACGTCGTGCAGCCGGCAGCGGGTGCCGCGGACGGGTTCGACCAGGCCCGCGCGGGCCAGGGCGGCGAGGTGGCGCCAGGCGTCCTGCTCGTCGGTGGCCAGCAGCGAGGCGGCGGCCGCCGCGCCGAGCGAGGCACGGCCGGCCAGGGCGAGGCGGCGCAGCAGGCGGCGGGCCTGCTCGGACTGGTCGGTGTAGCGCAGCCACAGGGCGCGCTGCACGGGGGTGACCGGCCCGTAGGCGTCCAGGTCCTCCGCGAGCCGGGCGGGGGTCCGGGCGCCGAGGGCGGTGCCGGCGACGCGCAGCGCCAGCGGGAGGCCGCCGCACAGCCGGTGGACGCGGTCGGCGGACCCGTCGTCGCGGGGACGGTCGGTGCCGGGCGGGGTGTAGGCGGCCAGGGCCTCGCGGGCGTCGTCCTCGGGCAGCGGCTGGACGGCCAGCTGGTGGGTGCGGGCGGGCAGGTCGCGCGGCAGGACCAGCGGGGTGCGGGAGGTGACCAGCAGCAGGCTCTCGGAGCGCTCCGGGAGCAGGGCGCGGACCTGGTCGGGGTCGGAGGCGTCGTCCAGCAGCATGATCACCGGCAGTCCGGCCAGGTGGCGGCGGTACAGCTCGGTGAGGCGGGTGAGCTGCTGCTCGGGAGTGGAACCCTCGCGGAACAGCAGCTGTTCGCGTGGCGCGCCGAGCCGGTTCAGGAGGTGGAGCAGGGCCTGCCGGGTGGGCAGCGGGGGGTCGGACGGGGAGTCGCCCCGCAGGTCGACCAGACAGGCGCCGCGGTACTCGTCCCGCAGGTCGTGGGCGGCGCGGGCGGCGAGCGCGGTGCGGCCGGAGCCGGGGACGCCGTGCAGCACCACCACCGTGGGGCGGCTGTCGGCGTCCGCGCGGGCGGCGCGCGCCCAGCGGCGGATGGCGGTCAGTTCCTCCCGGCGGCCCGCGAAGGGGGCGTCGGCCGGCGGTAACTGGTCGAACGAGCGCTCCAGTGTGACGCGGCGGCGGGCGGCGGCGCTCTTGTCGTTGCCGCGCAGCCGGGGCGGTGCGGACGGCGAGCGCTGCGGTGCTGCGAGGCGGCGCTGCTGCTCCAGCCAGGGGCGGATGCCGCGCAGTTCCAGGGCGGTGAGCCACTGCAGCCGCAGGGCCTCGGGGCCGCCGGGCTGCAGCACCGCCCCGGCGTGGTGGTGGGCGGCGGGCAGGTGCGAGGCGGTGACTCTGACGACGGCGGTCGCGGTGGCCGTCAGCCCGACGGACAGGCCCGCGCCGAGGGCGACGGCGCCGCCGGTGCCGAGGGCGAGGTCGGCGACGGTCGCGGTGGCGGCGGCCACGCCGGCCACCAGGAGGGTGGTGGGGCCGCCCTCACGGGCGAAGCGCCGGGCGAAGGTCGGGTGGGCCGGTGCGGCGGCCTCCAGGGCGCGGAGGTAGGCGTCGTACTCCGGCTGGGCGGCGCGGGCCATGGTGTCCAGGGCGGCACGGGCGCGGGTGAGCAGGGCGGTGGGGTCGGCGCCGGTGCGGCGGGCCTCCTCCGTGACCGTGCGGTCGAGCAACTCTGCGGCGTCCTGGCGGTGCGGGTCGCGCATGTCCGGTCCCCCTCCGGTGGCGATGCCGTGCGCCTGCGGCGGGCCCCCAACGGGGGTTTTGCCCCCGTGCGCCCCCCGAAGCCGCCCAGTGTTCCTCCCCCACCCTCACGGGTGCCGAAACCGCCCCCCGCCCCGCGACCCCACCTTCTCGCCACGGGCGCGGCCAGCGGCCGGGGCCGGGAGCACGCGCGCGGCACGGCTCGCCGCCCACGCCCCGGCGGGGACGAGGGCGGCGGCCCCGCGCCGCGGCGGGCTACTCCTTGGAGGAGGACGCGGACGGCGCCGAGGACGTGGCCTCGCCCTCGTCCTCGAGCCCCACCCGCTTCGCCCGCTCCATGTGCTTGTTCATGGACTTCATCAGCCCCCACACCGCCAGCGCCATGACGGCGAAGACGATGAACCCCAGCACGCCCGGGGTGACCTTGTCCTTGTCGAATTCCTCCGCGGCCAGAACCAGGAGGCTTGCGCTTGCGCTCATGTCAGCCATTGTCCCGGATGCCCGCGAAGAGGTCCGACTCGGGGATGGAGGTCGTCACCAACGACTTCGCCAGCTCGTACTCCTCGGTGGGCCAGATCTCCCGCTGGAGGTCCAGCGGGATCCGGAACCAGCCCCCGTCGGGGTCGATCTGCGTGGCGTGCGCGATCAGCGCCCGGTCCCGCGTCTCGTAGAAGTCCCCGCACGGCACGAACGTGGTGAGCGTGCGCTCGACCCGCTCGATCTCGTCCCACCGCTTGAGCCAGTCGCCGTAGGGGGACTCCAGCCCGCGCTCCTCCATCGCCTCATGCAGCGCCACCGTGCGCGGCCGGTTGAAGCCCTGGTTGTAGTAGAGCTTCTGCGGCTGGAAGGCCGGCCCGTACTCGGACTCGGGGTACTTCTCCAGGTCGGTCGCGCCCTCGAAGGCCACCATCGTGATCTTGTGGGTCATGATGTGGTCGGGGTGCGGGTAGCCGCCGTTCTCGTCGTACGTGGTGATCACCTGCGGCCGGAAGGACCGGATCTGCCGCACCAGCTCACCGGCCGCCTTGTCGACGTCCTCCAGCGCGAAGCAGCCGTCGGGAAGCGGGGGCAGCGGGTCGCCCTCGGGAAGGCCGGAGTCGACGAAGCCGAGCCATGCCTGCTTCACGCCGAGGATCTCCCGCGCCGCGTCCATCTCCTTGCGACGGACCTCGTGGATGTTCTCCTCGATGTACTTGTCGCCCTGGAGCTTCGGGTTCAGGATCGAACCGCGCTCACCGCCGGTGCAGGTCACCACGAGGACGTCCACGCCCTCGGACACGTACTTGGCCATGGTGGCGGCGCCCTTGCTCGACTCGTCGTCGGGGTGGGCGTGGACTGCCATCAGTCGCAGCTGCTCGGTCAAGGCTCAATCCTCAGAGATCGGTCGGCGCCCGGGCGGCGCACACGCGTGGGCGAGCGGTCCCCGGTGAGGGTGGGGCCCATCCGCGCCTTCTATAGTGACGGAATCGGGGGACGATTGATTCCGGGGTCCGGACCCGACCTCCGCCCCCGCCCGGAAGGACCGATCATGAGCACGGCGAACACGCAGCCCACCGGGCAGCAGCCGCCCGCCGGCCGTTACGGCCGTGCCGCGGACGCGGCCGGGGACCGCGGCTCCGACCGCACCCTGAAGGCCGTGGGCGCGGTGCTGGGCGTCCTGCTGGTCGCCGTCGTCGCCTGGTTCGGTTTCCACCACGTGGGCGGCAGCGAGATCAGCGGTCAGCTGATCACCTTCAGGACCGCCGAGGACTCGGTCCGGGTGGAACTCGAGGTCTTCAAGGACGACGGCGTCACCGGCTACTGCACGGTCCGCTCCCAGGCCGAGAGCGGCGCCGAGGTCGGCCGCGCCGACTTCCGCTTCGACGAGGACTCCACCCGCGTGCTCAAGACGGTCACCCTGCGCACCACCAGCCGCGGCACCACCGCCGAGCTGCTGGGCTGCCACACCGGCTGACGGCGTCCGCCCGGCCGGCGGCGGCCCGTCGGCGGGCGGGCATTTCTTCTCCCACTTTCGCGGCGCGATTGTTAGGCTCGTGGTTTCGCCCACCCATGAGGGACCATTCTTCTGGGTAGGGCGTTGCTTTGTATTCCCAGTACGGACGAGGAGCACCTGTGACCCAGACCAGCGAGAACGTCACCTGGCTCACCCAGGAGGCGTACAACAAGCTCAAGGACGAGCTTGCGTACCTTACTGGTCCTGCGCGCACCGAAATCGCCGCCAAGATCGCGGCCGCGCGCGAAGAGGGCGATCTGCGGGAGAACGGCGGCTACCACGCCGCCAAGGAGGAGCAGGGCAAGCAGGAGCTCCGGGTGCGGCAACTCCAGCAGCTGCTGGAGTCGGCGCAGGTCGGCGAGGCGCCGGCCGCCGACGGCGAGGTCGCTCCGGGCATGCTCGTCACGGTCGCCTTCGACGGCGACGAGGACGACACCCTCACGTTCCTGCTCGCCTCCCGGGAGTACGCCAGCGAGGAGATCGAGACGTACTCCCCGCAGTCCCCGCTCGGCAAGGGCGTGATCGGCCACACGGTCGGTGAGGACGCGGAGTACGAGCTGCCGAACGGCAAGAAGGCCTCCGTGCGCATTCTGAAGGCCGAGCCGTACAAGGGCTGAGCCGCCGGACGCGCAGGACGCGCAATCCAACGACGGGACCCCCGGGCGTCGGCCCGGGGGTCCCGGTGCGTCCTGCCGCGGCGCCGCGGTACGACGCACCGCGTCCGGCGCCCGCGACCGGCGTCCCGCGTCCCTCACACGGTGGCGGACCGGTACTTGCGCACCGACAGGGTCCGGAAGATCACGATGATCGCCACCGAGTAGGCCAGCGACGCCCACACCGGGTGCTGCATCGGCCAGGCGTCCGAGGTGGACTGTCCCGGGTTGGCCCACAGGACCCGGCAGGCCTGCACGATCGCGCTGAACGGGTTCCACTCGGCGATGTGCCGCAGCCAGGGCGTCATGTTGGACGGGTCGACGAACGCGTTGGAGATGAACGTCACCGGGAAGAGCCAGATCAGCCCGCCGTTGGTGGCCGCCTCCGGGCTGCGCACCGACAGGCCGATCAGCGCGCCGATCCAGGTGAAGGCGTAGCCGCAGAGCATCAGCAGTCCGAACCCGGCGGCCACCCGGAACGCGTCGGTGTCGCCGTTCGTCCCGACCCGCCAGCCCAGCAGCAGGGCGACGGAGGCCAGGATGAGCACGGTCAGCGCCGTCTGCACGAGGTCGGCCAGCGTCCGCCCGGTGAGCACCGCGCCGCGGGCCATCGGCAGGGCGCGGAAGCGGTCGATGAGCCCCTTGTGCATGTCCTCCGCGATGCCCGCGCCGGCGCCCGCGGTGGCGAAGGTGACGGTCTGGGCGAAGATGCCGGCCATCAGGAAGTTCCGGTAGTCCGCGGCGCTGGTCGACCCGCCGACCATCAGGGACCCGCCGAACACGTAGGTGAACAGCACGACGAACATGACCGGCTGGATGAGCCCGAAGAGGACGATCTCGGGGATCCTGGTCATCCGGATCAGGTTGCGCCGCGCCACGATCAGCGAGTCGCGCCAGGACTGCCGCACCCCGCTCCCGCGGCCCGCGACGGGGCGGCGCCCCCCTCCCCCTCCGGTCCCCGCCTCCGCGACGGCGCTCATGCGGTCCCCTCCTCCTCGGCAGCCGCCGCCTCGGCCATGTGACCGGTCAGCGAGAGGAACACGTCGTCCAGGGTGGGGCGGCGCAATCCCACGTCGTCCAGTTCGACACCGCGGGCGTCGAGCTCGCGGATCACCTCGGCCAGCAGCTTGGGACCGCCGCTCACCGGGACGGTCAGCCTGCGGGTGTGCTCCTCCGTGGCGAGCTCGCCGACCCCGACCCGGGTGAGCACGGCGGCCGCCTCCGGCATCAGCTCCCGGACCCGGACGATGACCTCCACCCGTTCACCGCCGGTGCGGGCCTTCAGCTCGTCGGAGGTGCCGCGGGCGATCACCCGGCCGTGGTCGACGACCGCGATGTCGTGGGCGAGGTGGTCCGCCTCCTCCAGGTACTGGGTGGTCAGCAGCAGCGTCGTACCGCCGGAGACCAGGTCCTTGATCACGTCCCAGAGCTGGAGCCGGTTGCGGGGGTCGAGGCCGGTGGTCGGCTCGTCCATGAACATCACCGGCGGCCGCACCACCAGCGCGGCGGCCAGGTCGAGGCGGCGGCGCATGCCCCCGGAGTAGTTCTTGGTGATGCGGTCCGCCGCGTCGGTGAGGTGGAACTGCTCCAGCAGCTCGGTGGCCCGGGCCTTCGCGTCGCGACGGCCCATCTGGTAGAGCCGGCCCACCATCACCAGGTTCTCCCGCCCGGTGAGGTACTCGTCCACGGCGGCGAACTGGCCCGACAGCCCGATGCTGTGCCGTACGGCGTCGGGGTCCTTCAGCACGTCGATCCCGGCGACAACGGCGTTGCCGGCGTCCGGCCGCAGCAGCGTCGTCAGGCATCGCACAGCGGTGGTCTTCCCCGCGCCGTTGGGACCGAGCAGCCCCAGCACGGTCCCCTCGGGAACGTCCAGATCGACGCCGTCCAGCGCCCGCACGTCCCCGAAGGTCTTCACCAGCCCCTCGGCCCGAATGGCCCCCGGCATGTCGCCTCCGGCCCACCTCGACAACGATCCGGTTCCGAGCCTAGGTTTCCCCGGCCGATCCCGCCCGTCGGGGCGGCACGGGACGGTACGGGCGTCACCGCGGCGTGGTGTCCTGCGAAGACCCGTTACGCTCGGTTCGCATGAGTGACAAGCACTTCAGCGAGCACTTCGAGACGCTGGCGATCCACGCGGGCAACACCGCCGATCCCCTGACCGGTGCCGTGGTCCCGCCCATCTACCAGGTCTCCACGTACAAGCAGGACGGCGTCGGCGGTCTGCGCGGCGGCTACGAGTACAGCCGCAGCGCCAACCCCACGCGCACCGCCCTGGAGGAGAACCTCGCCGCCCTGGAGGGCGGCCGCCGGGGTCTCGCCTTCGCCTCCGGCCTCGCCGCCGAGGACTGCCTGCTGCGCACCCTGCTCGCGCCGGGCGACCACGTGGTCATCCCCAACGACGCCTACGGCGGCACGTTCCGTCTCTTCGCCAAGGTCGTCTCCCGCTGGGGCGTGGAGTGGTCCGTCGCGGACAGCGGCGACCCGGACGCCCTGCGCGCAGCGATGACCCCTAAGACCAAGGCGGTCTGGGTGGAGACCCCCTCCAACCCGCTCCTCGGCATCACCGACATCGCCGCCGCCGCGCAGATCGCGCACGACGGCGGGGCCCGCCTGGTCGTCGACAACACCTTCGCCACGCCGTACCTCCAGCAGCCGCTGGCGCTCGGCGCGGACGTGGTGGTGCACTCGCTCACCAAGTACATGGGCGGCCACTCCGACGTGGTCGGCGGCGCCCTGATCACCGCGGACCAGGCGCTCGGCGAGGAGCTCGCCTACCACCAGAACGCCATGGGCGCGGTGGCCGGCCCGTTCGACTCCTGGCTGGTGCTGCGCGGCACCAAGACGCTGGCGGTGCGGATGGACCGTCACTCGGAGAACGCCGCGAAGGTCGTCGACATGCTCAGCCGTCACCCCAAGGTGACGAAGGTGCTCTACCCGGGTCTGCCGGAGCACCCCGGGCACGAGGTCGCCGCCAAGCAGATGAGGGCGTTCGGCGGCATGGTGTCGTTCCAGGTGGCGGGCGGCGAGGAGGCGGCGGTGGCGGTCTGCGACCGTGCCAAGGTCTTCACGCTGGGCGAGTCGCTGGGCGGCGTCGAGTCCCTGATCGAGCACCCGGGCCGCATGACCCACGCCTCCGCGGCGGGTTCCGCGCTGGAGGTCCCGGCGGACCTGGTGCGCCTCTCCGTGGGCATCGAGAACGCCGACGACCTCGTCGAGGACCTGCGCCAGGCCCTCGGCTAGTCACCTCGTGGGGCCGGCCTCACCGCGGGCCGGCCCTCCGGGCGTCGCGCCGGGCGGCACTCCGGGCGGTGCGCCGGTGGTGCGCCGGGCGGCGCGCCCGCCCGGGCGTCCCTCCCCCGGCCGGGCCGTCAGGAGTCCGACGGCACGTCGGAGGACTCGGCGGAGGAACGGCCGCCCGACTGCATCATCCGGTCGGAGAACGCGTCGTTCATCCGCGTCAGCAGCGCGCAGAACACGTGGCGTTCCTCCTCCGTCCAGTCGTCGGTCAGCTCCGCCATCAGCTGGCGGCGCGACTCCCGGACCTCCTCCAGCCGGCCCCGGCCGCGGGCCGACAGATCGAGCACCACCGCACGGCCGTCCTCGGGGTGCGAGGTCCGCCGGACCAGCCCGGCCTCGACCAGCGGGGCGACCTGGCGGGTCACCGTGGAGGAGTCGATGCCCATCCCGGCGGCCAGCGCCTTGACGCCCATCGGGCCTTCCTGTTCGAGCCGGTTGAGAAGCAGGTACGCCGCACGGTCCATGGAGTCGCGCAGCCGTCCGACGGCACCGAGCCGGGTCTGCTCGGCACGGCGCGCGAACAGTGCCATCTGGTACTGGAGCGCTTCGAGAAGACCGTCGTCGTCGGGGGTCGTCACGTCCATCGACTCCGTCGAGAGGTCGGGTGCAGTGGGCATGGCCGGAAGCTCACTTCGATCTGGGCCGGTGATGGGGGACAGGCTACGCGGACTGGCACCGGCACGTAACGACCCTGTGGAAAACCCGTGTGCACATGTGCTCCCAGCCGCGCGGGGTCCCTGGGGGCACGGGGCACGGGCACGGGGGGGCGGCCCGCCGGTTTTCCACAGGACGGGTGGCGAAAGGCTCCGCCTGCGAGACTGAGCACATGAACCACCGCACGACCGCGGCTCTGCAGCCCGTCACGCTCGACGACGTGCGCGGCGCCCAGAAAATGCTGTCCGGCATCGCGCGGGTCACCGGCATGGAGGGCAGCAGGTACCTGTCCCGGCTGGTGGGCGCCCCGGTGCACCTGAAATGCGAGAACCTCCAGCGCACCGGTTCGTTCAAGCTGCGGGGCGCCTACATCCGCATCGCCGGCCTGCTGCCGGAGGAGCGGGCGGCCGGTGTGGTCGCCGCCAGCGCGGGCAACCACGCGCAGGGCGTCGCGCTGGCCGCCTCGCTGCTCGGCGTGAGGGCGACGGTCTTCATGCCGAAGGGCGCGCCCCTGCCGAAGATCAGCGCCACCCGGGAGTACGGCGCGGAGGTCATACTCCACGGCCAGGTGGTCGACGAGACCATGGCCGCGGCGACGGCGTACGCCGAGGAGACCGGCGCCGTCTTCATCCACCCCTTCGACCACCCCGACGTGATCATCGGGCAGGGCACGGTCGGCCTGGAGATCCTGGAGCAGTGCCCCGAGGTGCGGACGATCGTGGTCGGCATGGGCGGAGGAGGACTCGCCGCCGGGGTGGCGGTGGCGGTGAAGTCGCTCCGGCCGGACGTGCGGATCGTCGGCGTCCAGGCGGAGGGCGCGGCCGCCTATCCGCCCTCCCTGGCGGCGGGCCACCCGGTGGCGGTGCCCCGGCCGGTGACGATGGCCGACGGCATCAAGGTGGGCAAGCCCGGCCAGGTGCCGTTCGCGCTGGTCAGCGACCTGGTCGACGAGGTGCGTACGGTCGGCGAGGACCAGCTGTCGGCCGCGCTCCTGCACTGCCTGGAGCGGGCCAAGCTGGTGGTCGAGCCGGCCGGGGCCAGCCCGGTGGCGGCCCTCCTCGCCGACCCCGGCGCGTTCCGCGGGCCGGTGGTCGCGGTGCTCTCCGGCGGCAACGTGGACCCGGTCCTCCTCCAGGGCGTCCTGCGGCACGGCATGTCGGTGCAGGGCCGCTACTTCGCCGTCCGGGTGCGCCTGAACGACCGCCCGGGCTCCCTGGCGACGCTGCTGTCCGTCCTCTCCGAGATGGACGTCAACGTCCTGGACGTCAGTCACCGCCGTACCGCTCCCCACCTGGGCCCCGCGGAGGCCGAGGTGGAGGTCCACCTCGAGACCAAGGGCCCCGAACACTGCGCCGAGGTGAACCGCGCCCTGCGCGCGGCGGGCTACACGACAGCGGACTGACCGGACACCGGCCCGAACCGGACACCGGCCGGACCAGGGCCTCCAGAACCAGGCCCTCAGAACCAGGTCCTCGCCCGGGGCGGGAGGCCAAGATCGCCCCCACGTTGGCCTCACCCCCACCCCGTCTGGTTCGCTGGTGGCATGGAATTCATCTGGGTGCTCTTCGCCGTCGCCTTCCTCGGCTTCGTCGTGGCGTCGATCTACCGCCGCAGGAACGCCGCCGGCGGCATCGCGCTGGCCCGCCCCGGCGACCCCGACGCGGCGGACCCGGCGGCGTACGGCTTCCTCCGCCAGGAGAACCTGGACGTCCGGCTGCCCGGCCCGGACCAGGACCTGGTGGACGTGCTGGACCTGGTGCAGCGCACCGAGGAGCACCGGGCGGCCTCCCAGCTGCTGGCCGGCACCGAGACGGAGGGCGAGCGGCGCTGGCAGCGGGTGCAGGCCTTCGCCGGCGCGGCCTCCCTGGAGCTGGCCCGCAAGCCGGCCGGCGACCCCACCCGGACCCCGGGCGGCCAGTGGCTGCGCGTCTGGCGGACCGAGCAGCCCAAGGACCCGGGCGGCGCGGCCGTGCACGCGGAGTTCCTGGTCCAGCAGGCGTGGCGCACCGCGACCCCCGGCAGCGACGAGTTCCGGATCATCATGGAGGAGGCGAAGGAGGCCTGCGGCCGGGCCGCCCTCCTCGCCCCCGGCGACCCGGTCCCGTACATCACGGAGCTGTCGGTGGCGCGCGGTCTGGGCTACTCCCGCGAGGAGTTCGAGCAGCTCTGGCTGAAGCTGCTGGACCGCGCCCCGCACCACATGGGCGCCCACCTCGCCGCGCTGCACTACTGGTGCGAGAAGTGGTACGGCTCCCGTGAGCTCGCCTACTCCTTCGCCGAGGCGGCCGCCGCCCGTGCGCCCCAGGGCTCCCTGCTCTCCGCGCTCCCGCTGTTCGCGGTCTTCGAGCACCTCCAGGACCTCACCCTGGTGGCCAACCTCTACGAGAGCGAGGTCGTCACCAAGGCGATGCACGGCGCGCTGTACGCCGCCGGCCAGGCCCGCGCCGAGGACGCGGTGCTGCCGCACGTGCGCCACCTGCTGATCTGGTTCCTGGTCAACTCCTCCCGCTGGTCGGAGGCGATGGGCCAGCTGATCCACGTGGACGGGCACGTGGGCGCGCTGCCGTGGACGCTGAGCCAGGACCCGGCGGCCGAGTACGCCGTCTACCGTGCCCTCGCCGTGGCCGGCTTCGAGGCCAACGGCGGCAGCCCGGCGTCACTGCTGCGCTGACCAGGCGTTACCCCAGGGCCTCCGCCCTCGGTCATCCGGAGTCCGCCGCCCCGAACACCTTTGCGGTTCGGGGCGGCGGTGCGTCATAATCCGCTTCCCCCACAAACGGCCCCGGGCCGCGCCTTGTCATGCCCTTTTCCTTCTCCGCTTTCCTTCTCCGCCCCGTCGTTCCCGTCGCTCCGCCCTGTCGCCCCCCGTTGCCCTCTTTCCGTGATGTGTAGGGAAGCTCCATGAGTTCCACGCTGCGGGCCGTACGTGCCCTGATCCTGCTCGCGGGATTCCAGCTGCTCAGTCTTGTCCTGCTCGGTGTCCTGGCGGCCGTCGACTGGGCCGCCGTCCACGCCCCGAGCAGCGTCACCAGCAAGGTCTGGCTGGTCTCCGTCGTGCTCGCCGTCCCCGTGATCCGGGGCATGTTCATGCTCCGGCTGCCGAAGCTCGAGGAGCCCCCGGGCGTCCCGCTCACCGAGGAGGCCGAGCCCCGCCTGTGGGCCGTGGTCCGCGAACTGGCCGAGGCCGCCGGGACGCGCGCGCCCGACACCATCATCCTCACCGCCGACGTCAACGCGTCCGTGATGGAGCACCCCCGCCTCGGCGGCCTGCTTCCCGGCCGCCGCAGCCTCAGCATCGGCCTGCCGCTGCTCACCGGCCTGAGCGAGGCCCAGTTCCGCTCCGTCCTCGCCCACGAGTACGGCCACTACGTCGGCGGCGACACCCGCCTCGGCCCGGTCGTCGCCCGTGGCCGCCGGCAGATCCAGCGCACCATCGCCCACTTCCACGAGAAGGCCGACAAGAAGGTCGCCCAGGAGCGCGCCGAGCAGGAGAAGAAGTCCGCCCGCCGGGTCGCCAAGGGCAAGAAGGCCAAGGAGATCGACACCACCGGCGCCGGCGCCACCTACCGGGCCATGGCGAAGATCTACACCTGGTACGGCAAGTTCTTCCTGCGCGCCTCGCTGTCGACCGGCCGAGGCCAGGAGCTCGCCGCCGACCGCAACGCCGCGCGCCTGGCCGGCCGGGACGCCACCGCCTCCGCCCTGCGCGAGATCCCGGTCCTCGCCAACGCCTACGACTTCTACCTGGAGTGCTACGCCACCCTGGGTCTCGACGCCCGCACCATGCCGCCGCAGGGCGCCTTCTTCGGCGGGTTCGGCGACATGCTGAGCGCCCGCGAACTCCAGCTCGCCGAGATGCGGGCCGAGCTCCCCGAGCCGGAGCGCTCCCCCTACGACTCGCACCCGCCGATCGCCGAACGCGTCCGAGCCGTCGAGTCCCTGCCGGACGACGGCCGCGCCGACGACGGCCGCGGCGCCGCCCTGGACATCCTCGGCGACGCGCGCGGCGCGGCCGCCGCGCTGGAGCCGGCCGTCCTGGCCGACGAACTCCTCGGCTTCCGCCGCGCCGCGGACTGGTCCGACGTCCTCGACTCCGGCATGGCCGCGCGCCTCTCGGAGCTGGACACCCCGCTGCACCGGGCCCTGGCCTTCTACACCAAGGAGGCCCCGACCCTGCCCGCCCTGCTCCAGGTGATCGACGAGGGCCACCTCTGGCAGCTCGCCCGCCGCCTCCCCCTCTCCGACGAGGCGTCCGCCGCGCAGGGCCGCGCCTTCCGCGAGTTCGTCCGCTCGCCGCTGGAAGGCATCCTGCGCACCTGGGTGATCTCCGAACTGAGCAACCAGGGGCTGCTGAGCTGGGAGTTCTCCTGGTCCGAGTCGGCCACTGTGATCCTCCCCGGTGACCCGGAGACCGCGGCCGACGCCCTCGACGCGGCCGTCACCGCCGCGCTCGCCGACCTCCCCGACACCGCCCCGCTGCGCGCCCTCCTCCCGCCGGCGCCTGCCGGGAACGGCACGGGCACCGGCACCGACATCGAAAGCGTGTGATGACCGTACTGCTCTGGATCCTCGGGATCCTCGCCCTTCCCGTGGTCGGCTTCGGCCTGTGGCTCGGCGGCGTCTTCGTCAAGGAATTCATCAAGCACGACCCCTCCGCCGCCGACGAGAACGAAGGTGCGGAGGCGGCCGCGAAGCTCGGGCTGCTCCCCGCCAGTCGCCTCGACCTGGACCGGCCCGGCGCCGCGGACCCCGCCGCCGAGGCCGTCCTGCAGTCCGTCCGCGGCGGTGACTGGGAGGCCGGCGCCCGGTTCCTGGCCGAGGCCGGCCGGGACTGGGAGGAGCGCGGCCGCCGGGTGAGCATCCTCGGCCACGAAGCCGCCAAGGAGGACGCCTGGCTGCTGGCCTGGCGCGCCGCCCGCCCCGGGGACGCGGACGCCGCGCTGGTCAACGCCGACTCGATGATCTACCTGGCCTGGGACATCCGGGGCAGCATGCAGGCCAAGAACACCACCCGCGAGCAGTTCGACGGCTTCCACCGGGTGCTCGCGCAGGCCCGCGAGGCGTGCGCCGGGGCCCAGGCGCTGGGCGGCGACGATCCCAACCCGTACGTGGTGGAGATGCCGCTGGCGATGGGTCTCGGCTACTCCCACAAGGACTTCAACGAGCTGTGGGACCAGGCCGTCCGGCGCGCCCCGCACCACCTCGGCGCCCACCAGTCCGCGCTCCAGTACTGGTGCGCCAAGTGGCGCGGCTCGCACGAACTGGCCCTCTCCTTCGCCCGGGAGGCCGCGGCCAAGGGCGCCCCGGGCCAGCTGCTGACGCTGGTCCTGCTGGAGGCCCACTTCGAGTTCGAGTTCGCCCACGACGACCTCGACGAGGACGAGTACTACAAGCGCCCCGAGCTGATGAAGGCGGTCGACGCGGCGCTCCTGGACCTCGCCGCCGCCGCTGCCGAGGCCGGCGACCCGAAGGCCCGGCGTCTGCTGCCGATGCGGCACATGCTCGCGTACATGCTGTACTGGCAGGACCGGTACGAGGCCGCGATCGAGCAGTTCAAGCTGATCGACGGCCACATCGGCACCTCCCCGTGGACCTACCTGGCCGGCAAGCCGCGCTTCGCCGAGCGGTACACCGCCATCCGGGACTTCGCGGCCGGACGCGTCCTGGAGGCGGCGGAGACGGGGACCGGGACCGGGACCGCCTGACCCGGCTGGTGCCGCAGCGCGGCCCCGCCCTCCCGGCGTGTACCAGGGGGCGGGGCCGTCCGCCGTCGCCCCGCTTCCGCGGCCGGGCGGGAGGAGGAATCCGCGGCCCGCCCCGTGCGTTGTAGAAGCGAACACCACGGCGGGCCGCCCGCCCGCCCACCCCACCCCACCCGACCCGGGAGGACCCCATGCTCTTCGGCCGCACGACGCCCGTGATGGTCACCGCCGACCAGGCCCTGCCCGGCCGCGCCGCGCCGGTCCTCACGCCCCAGGCCGCCGGGGCCCACACCGTCCTCGGCACCCCGCTGCTGGACCACCCCGAGGGCATGGCGACGGCCGACTTCGCCCTGGGCTGTTTCTGGGGCGCCGAGCGCAAGTTCTGGCAGCTCCCGGGGGTGTGGACCACCCTCGTCGGCTACCAGGGCGGCTTCACCGAGAACCCCACCTACGAGGAGGTCTGCTCGGGCCTCACCGGTCACACGGAGACCGTCCGCGTCGTGTACGACCCCGACGTCCTCTCCTACGAGGACCTCCTGAAGACCTTCTGGGAGGCCCACGACCCCACCCAGGGACACCGCCAGGGCAACGACGTCGGCACCCAGTACCGCTCCGCGGTCTTCACCCACACCCCGGCGCAGGCCCAGGCCGCCGAGGCGTCCCGCGCCGCCTATCAGCGGGTCCTCGCCGACGCCGGCTACGGCGCGATCACCACGGAGATCGAACCGGCCGCCGGCCACCCCTTCCACCCGGCCGAGCTGTACCACCAGCAGTACCTCTCCGACGCCAAGAACCCCAACGGCTACTGCGGCATCGGCGGCACGGGCCTGTCCTGCCCGGTGGGCGTCGCCCCCGCGCCGGACACGGCGGGCTGACACCGCGGCCCCCTCCTCCGCCGCACCCGGCCGAGCGGCGCCGGAGGAAGGGCGGCGCCGGAGGAGGGACCACCGGAGGAGGGGCGGCACCGGAGGCGCAGGAAGGCGGTTCCGGTCACCAGGCGGCGGACCGGACCGGACCGGCTGGGGTCAGTAGCCCCGTCCCACCGGCACCGCCAGCGCCGGAATCCCGCCCTCGGCGACCGCCCGCCAGGAGGCCGTGAGGTCGGCGACCACGTCCTCGTCCATGGTGGGGCCGGAGGTGTGGGAGGTCAGGACGGTGCGGGGCAGGCGCCAGGCCAGGTGACCGGGGGCCGCCGGTTCGTCGGGGAGGACGTCGAGCACGGCGGAGCGGACGTGGCCCGCGTGCAGCGCGGCCTCCAGCGCCGCGAGGTCGGCGGTGGCTCCGCGGCCGATGTTGACGAAGGTCGCGCCGCGCAGGGCGCCCAGGCGGCGGGGGCCGAAGAAGTCGCGGGTCGCGGGGGTCAGGGGGAGGACGTCGATCACCCAGCGGGCCTCGGGGAGCAGCGCGTCGGCCTCGTCCGCCGTCGCGCGGCCCGCCTCCACGACACGGATGCCCGCGCCGCGCAGGTACCGGGCCACGCGGGAGCCGATCTGTCCGGCCCCGTAGACGAGGGCCAGCTGACCGGCCGCCAGTTCGGTGTCGCGGCGCGCCCACTGCGCTCGGTCGTGGGCGGCGAGGAAGTCGGGGACGCGCTGGCACTCCGACAGGACCCAGCCCAGCACGTACTGGGCCATCCGCTCGCCCATCCGCCCGACCGTGCGGGTGAGCAGCACCTCGGCGGGCCAGTCGCCGTCCCGCAGCAGTGCGTCCACTCCGGCCCTGACGCTGTGGAACCAGACCAGGCGCTCCCCCGGGGTGAAGGAGGGGCGGCGTCCGCCGACCCGGATCACGGGGGTTCCGGGGGCGGGGGCGGGGGCGGAGGCCGGCAGGACCGGGCGTCCGAGAGCCGCCGCGAGCGCCTGCCGCAGGCCGTCCGAGAGTTCGTCGTCGGCCACCACGACCGCCGCGTCCAGATCCTCCGCCGCCGGTACGTCCGTCGGTTCCCTCATCCGTGCCTCCCAGGTGTTCCCACGTTGCCACCACGCCGGGCCGGAGCCCTGCCGCGTGCCCGGGCCGGAGCCCTGCCGCGTGCCCGGCCGGGCCCGGATCCCGGGACCGGCCCGGCCCGGATCCCGGGACCGGCCGCGCCCTGAATCGCGGCGTCCGCCCGCCACTCGACCGCCGGACGCCCGTCACTTCGAGGTACCGGCGCGTTACCTGCCGCTCCCTACCGTCGTGAGCATGACCAGGGAAACGCGTAGCCGACCCCTCACAGCCACGACCGTACTGGTGATCAGCGCAGCGCTCACCGCGGGGGCGACCGCGCCCTCGGCCACCGGTGCCGAGCGGGTGTCGCCCACCCGGCTCCACGCGGTCTCCGCCGGCCCCGGCGGCACCGTGGTCCGGCAGTCCTTCGACGGCACCGCCCTGCCGGCCGGCTGGAAGCCGGTCAGCGGCACCTGGAAGGTGGAGAACGGCCGCCTCGTCGGCACCGGCGGCTCCCGCGCCCGGATCACCTTCGGCGCGCCCCTCACCGACTTCCGCTTCGAGGCCACCGCCCGGTTCGAGAAGGTGGCCGAGCCCACCCGCTGGTTCGCCCTCGGGCTCGACGTCCCGGCGAGCGGGGCCACCCCGTGGTGGATAGCCACCCTGCGCTCCGGCTCCACCGCCTCCAACGGCGTGGAGTTCGCGCAGCGCACGCCGGCCGACACCTGGAACGTCACCGACACCGCCGCCGCCGTGGGCGCGGCCGGCACCGGCAAGGACGTGCGGGTGCGGGTGGACGTCCACGGCAGCAGGGCGGACTGGTACCTCGACGGGCGGAAGGTGCTGGGCACCGGCGCGCTGCGCCGCTCCGCGGACGGCCGGCAGGCGCTGCTGGTGGACGGCGCGACCGTGTCGTTCGACGACGTCAGGGTCACCGCCCTCGCCCCGGCCAACCCGTACCTGCGGGCCGCCACCGGTGAGGCACTGGTGGTGGCGCACCGCGGTGCGTCGGCCGCGGCGCCGGAGAACACGCTGGCGGCGCAGGAGCTGGCGCGCCGGGCGGGCGCGGACCTCATCGAGACGGACGGGCAGATCAGCAAGGACGGCGTCCCGTACGTCATGCACGACAGCACGGTGGACCGCACCACCGACGGGACAGGCGACCTCACCACGCTGACCTCCGCGCAGCTGGACGCGCTGGACGCCGGGTCCTGGTTCTCCCCCGGGTACGCCGGTGAGCGCGTGCCCACCCTGCGGGCGCAGGGCGCCGACCTCAAGGCGCGGGGCGGCAGGCTGCTGCTGGAGATCAAGCGGGCGGCGTCCAAGGACCAGGTGGCCCGGATGCTCGATGCGCTCCGCGCGGCGGGGGTCCTGACCCCGGACCGGGTCTTCGTGCAGAGCTTCAGCAAGCAGCACCTGATCTGGGCGCGCGAGCTGGCGCCCGGCCTGCCGCGCGGCTACCTGACGTCCACGCTGGACGCCGACCCGGTGGGGGTCGTCCAGGAACTGGGCCTCACCGCCTACAACCCGAGCGCCACGGCGCTGGCCACCCGGCCGTCCGTGGTCGCCGACCTGCACCGGGCGGGGGTGGCGACCATGGTGTGGACGGTGGACCAGCCGGCGCAGTGGAAGACGCTGGAGTCGCTGGGCGTGGACGCGATCATCACCAACCGCCCGGCGGAGCTGGCGGCCTGGCAGGCGTCGCAGGGCTGACGCGGCCCGCGGAGAGGGCGGGGCCCCGGCGTGTCGACACGCCGGGGCCCCGGCCGGTGCGCCCGGCCATGCCGGACGGACCGTCAGATGGTGGCCGTGTCGATGACGAAGCGGTAGCGGACGTCGGAGGCGACGACCCGCTCGTAGGCCTCGTTGACGCGGTCGGCGGAGATCAGCTCGATCTCCGCGCCCAGGCCGTGCTCGGCGCAGAAGTCCAGCATCTCCTGGGTCTCCGCGATGCCGCCGATCATGGAGCCGGCCAGGTTCTTCCCGCCGCCGATCAGGGAGAAGAGCCCGATCGAGACGGGGTGCTCGGGGGCGCCCACGTTGACCAGGGTGCCGCCGGCCTTCAGCAGGCCGAGGTAGGCGTTGAAGTCGACATTGGCGGAGACCGTGGAGACGATCAGGTCGAAGGAGCCGGCCAGCTCCTCGAAGGTGCGGGGGTCGGCCGTCGCGAAGTAGTGGTCGGCGCCCAGCTTGAGGCCGTCCTCCTTCTTGCGCAGCGACTGCGACAGCACCGTCACCTCGGCGCCCATGGCGTGGGCGATCTTGACGGCCATGTGGCCGAGGCCGCCCAGGCCGACGACGGCGACCTTCTTGCCGGGGCCCGCGCCCCACTTCTTCAGCGGGGAGTACGTGGTGATGCCGGCGCAGAGCAGCGGGGCGGCGACGTCCAGGGAGAGGCCGTCGGGGATGCGCACGGTGTAGTTCTCGTCGACGACGATGTGCGTGGAGTAGCCGCCCTGGGTGATCTCGCCGTCTCGGCCCACGGCACCGTAGGTGCCGACGTTGCCCTTGAGGCAGTACTGCTCCCGGCCGGCCAGGCACTGCTCGCACTCGCGGCAGGAGTCGACCATGCAGCCGACGCCGACACGGTCGCCGGCCTTGAACCTGGTCACTCCGGCGCCGACCTCGGTGACGACACCGGCTATCTCGTGGCCGGGGGTCAGCGGGAAGTGGGTCCGGCCCCACTCCTCGCGGACGGTGTGGATGTCGGAGTGGCAGATACCGGCGTACTTGATGTCGATCAGGACGTCGTGCTCACCGACCTCCCGGCGCTCGACGGTGGTGCGCTCCAGGGGAGCCTTGGCGGCGGGGGCGGCGTAGGCGGCGACAGAAGTCATGCCGGGTGGTTCTCCGGTTTTCTCTGGTGTTCGGGTGTTCGGGTGTGCGTTCCGGGCGCGGGACGCGCCCCGCACGACCGGTGCACTGTGCAACGTCCTCGGTGAGGCGTTATATGCCCGTCTGCCCGGCGCGCGCGGTCACCAACGCGTCCTGGGGCTTCCGCAGGGCCCTGGGCCGCCCGAATGCTTTCCATTGGGCGGAAAGGTCGTATCGCGGCGCGTGTGACCGAGGACACCCTCGTGCGACCACACGTGGGAACCGTTCTGCAGGTCTCTCTCTCCGCGAGCCGTGTTTCGGAGGCATCCATGACCACACCCACCTCGCTGTCCCGTGCGGCGCACCCGCCGGGCACCCGGTCCACCGGCCGTGCCGGAGGAAACCGGGGCGGCGCCGGTACCAGCGGCGGCCGCAAGGCCGCGCTGGCCGCGTTCCTGGGCAGCATGCTCGAGTACTACGACTTCTTCATCTACGGGTCGGCCGCCGCCCTGGTGTTCCCCGAGCTGTTCTTCCCCTCGGAGAACGCGGCCGTGGGCGTCGTCTCGGCCCTCGCCACCTTCGGCGTCGGCTACGTCGCGCGGCCGGTCGGCGGGGTCGTGCTCGGGCACTTCGGCGACAAGGTCGGCCGGAAGAAGATCATGATCGTCACGCTGCTCATGATGGGCGCCTCCAGTCTCGCCGTCGGGTTGCTGCCGACGTACGAGCAGGTGGGCATCGTGGCGCCGGTCCTGCTCGTGCTCGCCCGCCTCGGCCAGGGGCTCTCCGCCGGTGGTGAGGCGGCGGGGGCCAGCACCCTGACGCTGGAGCACTCCCCCGAGGGGCGCAGGGGCTTCTTCACCAGTTTCGCGATGTCCGGCACGATGGCCGGGATCGTGCTGGCCAACTTCGTGTTCATCCCGGTGGCGGCCCTCCCGGAGGACCAGCTGATGTCATGGGGCTGGCGGGTGCCGTTCTGGTTCAGCATCGTCATGATCGTGCTCGCCTACGTCGTCCGCAGGCGGCTGGACGAGACCCCCGTCTTCGAGGCGGAGGCGGCCGAGGACGACCTCGCGCCCCTCCCCCTGGCGGTCCTCTTCCGCACCCAGTGGGCCGATGTGCTCAAGGTCCTGTTCGCCTCGCTCTTCGCGGTGTTCCAGACCGTGTTCATGGTGTTCGGCCTGGCGTACGCCACCTCGGAGGAGGTCGGGCTGGAGCGGGAGACCATGCTGTGGGTGTCCGTGGTCGCCAACGCGGTGGCGGTGGTGGTGGTGCCCGCGGTGGCCGCGCTCTCCGACCGGGTCGGGCGACGGCCCGTGTGGATCACGGCGGCCGTCAGCTGCTCGGTCCTGGTCTGCGGGTACTTCTGGGCGATCTCGACGGGCGACGTCCTGTTGGTGTTCGTGTTCGCGGTGCTGCTCAACGGCATCGCCTACTCGGGCATGAACGGCCTGTGGCCCGCGTACTTCTCCGAACTCTTCGCCGCCCGCGTCCGCTACTCCGGTTTCGCGACCGGCAGTCAGTTCGGCTTCCTCCTGGCGGGGTTCGCACCGGCCATCGGCTTCGCGCTCATGGGGGACGGCGTCGACGCCTGGGTCCCGGTCGCGGTCTTCGCCGCCGTGTGCGGCGCGGTGTCCGCGCTCGCCGTCCTGGTGGCGCGCGAGACCCACAAGGTCCCCCTGGCCGAGCTCGGGAAGCCGGCTCCGCGCCGCTGAACGAGCCCGCCGGCGCGGCCCCGCTCCCACCCCGTACGAAAGGAACCGGCATGCCGGTCTTCGCGGTCACCTACACCTACACCGACGACACCGCAGGACGTGACGAGCACCGCCCCGCCCACAAGGAGTACCTGGGCGGGCTCGGCGATCAGGGGATCAACCTCTGCTCCGGGCCGTTCGGTGCCGACGAGCCGCCCGGCGCCCTGCTGCTGATCCGCGCCGCGTCCCGTGAGGAGGCGCTCGCGCACACCGAGGACGATCCGTTCCGGCTGCGCGGGCTGGTCGCCGACGTCACCGCGCGGGAGTGGACACCCATGCTCGGGCGCCTCGCCGAGCAGATCTGACCCGGCCCGCGCCCGCCTGCCCGGTCACCGCGAACGCCGTGTTCGCGGTGACCGGGCAGGCCCGCGCCCCGCGGCCCCGCGTCGGTCGGGGCGGGCGCGCTCAGGTACACACGGGGGGAACTCCGAAGCCGGAACGGAAGGTGATCGTCCATGGCCAGGTCGAACTCGGGCGAGTCGGTCCTCACGCGCGCGATGCGGATCCTGCGGCTGTTCACGCCCGGCTCCCCCACGCTCACCGTCTCGGAGATCTCCCGCAACGCCGGCCTCCCGGTGGCCACGGCCCACCGGATGGTCAACGAACTCGTCGCGCTCGGAGCGCTCGAGCGGACCGAGGGACGACGCGTGCGCATGGGGTACCAGCTGTGGGAGCTGGCCTCCCGCTCGTCGCGCGCCCTCGGGCTGCGGGAGGCGGCGATGCCCTTCATGGAGGACCTCCAGGCGGTGGTGAAGCACCACACCCAGATCGGGGTGCTGGAGGGCGACGACGTGCTCTACCTCGAACGTCTCTCCGCGCGCGGCGCCGTCCGCAACATCACCAGGATCGCCGGCCGGCTCCCCGTCCACGCGACCTCCGCGGGTCTGGTGCTGCTCGCGCACAGCCCGGCCGAGTTCCAGGAGGAGGTGCTGTCGCGGCCGCTGGAGCGGTACACCGACCGGACGGTCCCCGATCCCGCCCGGCTCCGCTCACTGCTGGCACAGGTGCGCCGTGAGGGCTTCGTCGTCGCGGCACGGATGATCAGCGAGGCGGGCACCGGCGTCGCCGCCCCGGTCCGGGACGCCGACGGGAAGGTGGTGGCGGCGCTGTCGGTCGTGATCCCCGCCTCGGACCCCAACCCCCGCACGCTGGTCCCCGCGCTGCTGGCGGCGAGCCGCGGCATCACGCGTTCCATGGGCGCACGCGACCCGGGCGCCGACGTGCTCCGCGGCCACGGCCCGAAGCCACGTTCCCATTGAGCGGAAGGCGCGTTGTGGGCCGCCTCGGCCGCGCTGCACGCTGAGCGCACCGCCGGCCCAGGGACGGTTCGGCGGGCCCACCACCTCTCCTGACGAGTGCTCTCCCCGCCCGCACCGCGCGAGGAGGCCGCCACCCACGGCGTCGAGCGTCACCGACGTCGTCGACCGGGACCGGCTCGGCGGACACCACCGGCCGCGGCACCCCGGCACCCGTCCGGTCGTGGGACCAGCGAACGAAGGAACACACGCATGAACGCTGATGGGCAGCGCACGGGACGGGTTGCCGGAAAGGTCGCGATCGTCACCGGAGGCAGCGGTGACCTGGGCGCCGCCGTCGTCCGTATGCTCCACACGCACGGCGCCACGGTCGCCAGTTTCGACCGGTCGGCGCCCGCCGAGGACCGGGGCACCGACGCCGTGGCCGACTGGACCCTGGACATCACCGACGCCGCCCAGGTCGAGAACGCGGTGCGGCAGGTGACCGAGCGGTTCGGCGCACCCGACGTCCTGGTCAACGCGGCCGGGATCCTGGGACGTCCGGCCCCGTCGCACGAGTCGACCGAGGACGAGTTCGACGCGGTCTTCGGCGTCAACGTCAAGGGCACCTGGCTGGCGACCAAGTACGTCGTGCCGTCCATGATCGAGCGCGGCGGCGGCAGCATCGTGAACTTCTCCTCGATCCACGGCCTCACGGGCGGCGGCAACGTGCCGCTCTACCACGCCTCCAAGGGCGCGGTCCGGCTGCTGACCAAGGCGGACGCCGTCGTCTACGGCCCGTACGGGATCCGCGTCAACTCCGTCCACCCCGGCTCCATGGCCACCAGGATGAGCCGCTCCTCCGCGGAGCGCAGCCCGCTGGGCGCCGAGGAGTACTACCGGCAGCTGGTCTCGGGGAACCCGATCGCCCGCCAGGGCGAACCGGAGGAGATCGCCTACGCGGTGCTCTACCTGGCCTCCGACGAGTCGTCGTTCACCACGGGCACCGAGCTCGTGGTCGACGGCGGCTACACCGCCCACTGAGCTCCGCACCCGAGTCGAGCAAGCCCGTACCCGAGAGAAGGTGGACTGATATGAGCAAGCAGACCTACGAGTGCGACGTGCTCGTCATCGGCTCCGGCGCCGCCGGGGTCTCGGCCGCGCTGAAGGCGAAGCAGCAGGGCCTGGACGTGCTGGTCGTCGACAAGGAGCCGTACCTGGGCGGCACCACCGCCGTCTCCGGCGGCTGGCTGTGGGTTCCCGGCAACCGGCAGGGCGTCGCCGAGGGCGACACCCGGGAGGAGGCCGAGACCTACATCAGGACGCTGGCGGGCGACTCCTACGACCCCGAGGCGGTCGGGTCCTTCCTCGACCTGGTGCCCGAGGCACTGGACTTCTTCGAGAACGAGGCCGGCGTCGAGTTCCACTACCCGGAGACGGCGCCGGACTACCAGATGGACACCCCGGGCGCGCGGAGGTCGGGCCGGGCCCTGACGGTGAGCAGGGCCGGTGGCCGGATGCTCGGGAAGAACCGGCTGCGGGTCCAGCCCTACCTGTACACGTACACCGTGTTCGGCTACATGCCGGAGATCGGACCGGACATCGCCACGTTCATCAAGGCGAACCGCTCCCTCAAGGCGTTCCTCCACGTCCAGCGGCGGGTGATAAGGACCTGGGTGGAGCGGCTGCTCTTCCGCCGGGCGTTCACCCGCACCAACGGCAACGCGCTGATGACCCGCATGCTGGCGAGCGCCGGCGACATGGGCATCCCCCTGTGGACCGACGCCAGGGTCACCGAGATCCTCAAAGGCGACGACGGTGTGGTGAACGGCGCCGTGCTCACCGGCGCGCGTCCGGGTGCCGTGCGCGCCAGGTACGGCGTGGTCGTCGCGGCCGGCGGCTTCTCCGGCAACGCCATGCTGCGCACCCGGACCTTCCGGCACGACCCGCGGGGCGACGACCACTTCACGCCCACCATCGGCCACCAGGGCGACAGCTACTTCCTGGCCGAGCGGCACGGCGGTGTGCTCGACACCCGGCCGCACCAGCCGGCGTCCTGGGGCCCGGTCACGGTCTGGAAGAACCTGCGCGGGCAGGACCGCGTCTTCCCGCACCTGCGCGCGTTCGGCCTGCCCGGCCTGATCGCGGTCAACCGCAAGGGCGAGCGGTTCGCCAACGAGTCGTTCTCCTACCACGACTTCGGCGTGGAGATGATCAAGGAGAACGCGGAAGAGCGCGACACCTTCGGGTGGATCATCGCCGACCGGAAGGCCATGCGCACCTACGGCATCGGCTACGCCAAGCCCTGGCCGCTGCCCACCTGGTACTACAAGAAGGTCGGCTACCTCGTCGAGGGCTCCTCGGTGCAGGACCTGGCCGACAGGATCGACGTGCCGGCCACCGCCCTGGAGCGCACCCTGGCCGAGTTCAACGCCGACGCGGCCGAGGGACGCGACGGGAGGTTCCAGCGTGGTTCGAACTGGTTCCACCACTTCAAGGGCGACATGGAGCACAAGCCCAACCCGAACCTCGCCCCCATCGACAAGGCGCCCTACTACGCCGTGAAGATCCAGATGGGCGACCTGGGCACCTACGCCGGGCTGACGGTGAACGGCCGCTCGGAGGTCGTCACGGCGGAGGGCGAGGCGGTGCCCGGCCTCTACGCCGTCGGCACCGCGGCCGTCAGCGTCTTCGGGGGCGGCTACCCGGGATACGGGGCCAACATCGGCCCGGCCATGGTCTTCGGCTACCAGGTCGGCAGGGACATCGCCCGGCACGCCGCGGAGCGCGCCGGCCGCCGGGCCGTCCCCGCGTCCGCACGGGCCGCCGGGCGGGCGGGGTGACCGGCCACCGGGCCGGCCACCGGGCCGGCGACTGAGGCGGCGACCGGGCCGTACCGCGACGTCACGCACCCCGCGGCAGGCCGCGGTCCCGCCGGGATCCCGGCGGGGCCGCGGCCGGTCGGCTCCGGCGTCAGGACGGCACGAGGGCACCCTTGCGGAGGGTGACCAGCCGCGGGGCCTGCCGGGCCAGGTGGGAGTCGTGGGTGACCATGACGAAGGTCAGCCCGTGCTCCTTGCAGCGGGTCTCCAGCACGTCCATGATCTCGTCCCGCGTGGACTCGTCCAGGTTGCCCGTGGGCTCGTCCGCGAGCAGCACCTTCGGCTCCTTGACCAGCGCCCGCGCGATCGCCACCCGCTGCTGCTGGCCGCCGGACAGTTCACCCGGGACGTGTCCCCGCCGCTCCCCGAGTCCCACCGAGGCGAGGGCCTCGGCGGCCCGTTCGCGCCGCTCCCTGGGCTTCACGCCCAGCGGGACCAGGGCGGTCTCGACGTTCTCCTGCGCGGTGAGGGTCGGGATGAGGTTGAAGCTCTGGAAGACGAAGCCGATCTTCTCGCTGCGGACCTTCGTCAGGCGGGCCTCGGAGAGCTGGGCGAGGTCCACGCCGTCGAGCAGCACGCTGCCGGAGGTGGGCCGGTCAAGGCCGCCGAGCATCTGGAGGAGGGTCGACTTGCCGCCGCCCGTCGGGCCCTGGATGACCAGGCGGTCGCCGTCGGCGATGGTGAGGTCGACCCCGGCCAGCGCGTCGACGACGCCCTTGCCCCGGGTGTAGCGGCGGGTGACGCCGGTGAGTTCGTACATGGTGTCGTTGCTCCTGCGGAGAGGGGAGGGAGGGCGGCCGGTCAGGCGACCCGGGCGAGGGCGTCGGCGGGGCGCAGCCGCGAGGCGCGCCACCCTCCGAAGGCCCCGGCGATCAGGCCGCCCGCGACGGCGAGGCCGACCGCCAGCGCGATCACGGAGAGGCTCACCGGGGCGGTGAGGGCCACGTCGAGCGTCGTGGAGGCCGCCTGGCGCGCCCCGCCGCCCATGCCGCCGCCACCCGGGCCGCCCATGCCGCCACCCATGCCGCCGCCGGGACCGCCGCCCATGGCCGCGCCCGCGCCACCGCCGCCGCCCAGCTGCGCGGAGAGCGACGGGCCGAACGCGGTGATCGCCCACGCGCCGGCGAGCCCGAGCGCGATGCCCAGCGCGCCGCCCAGCAGACCGGTCACCACGGCCTCGCCGACCACCTGTCCGGTGACCCGGCGCGAACGCCAGCCCAGCGCCTTGAGGGTGCCGAACTCGCGGACCCGGCGGGAGACCGCGGACGAGGTCAGCAGGCCGGCGACCAGGAACGCCGCCGCCAGGACCACCACGGACAGCCAGCGGCCGACCGTGACGGCCAGGCCGGAGGCGGTGGACAGGGACCCGGAGACGGTGTCGGCGAGGTCCTCGGACGTGGTCACGGTGGCGTCCGGAACCGCCTCGAGCACCGCCGACTTCACGGCGTCGAGCTGCTGCGCGTCGTCCGCCTGGACGTAGACGGTGGTGATCTTGTCCTTGGCGTCGGCGAGGGTCTGGGCCTGGGCGAGCGGCAGGTAGACGTCGGCGGTGGCGTCACCGCTGGCCGCCGTGGCCAGGCCCACGATCTCGAAGTCGGTCCCGCCGGCCGAGACCGTGTCGCCGGTCTTCAGCTCCTGCTCCTTGGCGTAGGCGCTGTCCACCACGGCCACCTTCGCCGAGGTCTCGGACTCCTCGAAGCCGCGCCCGTCGGTGATCTCGGAGGAGGTCAGCGGGCCCAGGGCGGGCCGGGTGACGTCCGTGCCGTAGACGGAGAAGCTGTCGATGGAGAAGTCGGCGCCGCCGCCGCGCACCTCGCCGCCGGCGCCGCCGCCCGGACGGCCGCCGCCCTCGCCCTGCTGGAACTGGCCGGGCGTGAACTCGCCGTCCACCTTGACCACGTTGAGGCTGAGGCCGCCGACCGCGGCGGCCACGCCGTCCGCCTTGCCCACCGTGGTGACGGTGGCGGAGTCGAGGGTCTGGAAGCCCTGCACCATCACGCGGTCGCTGCTCTGCTTCTCGCCCTCCTCGCCCTCCTCCCCGTCCTCGCCCTGCTGGGCGTCGAACTGGAAGCGCGGCCGGCGTTCGCCCTCCTCGCCCTCGGCGGGCGGCTCCGGGGCCTTGGTGACGGTCATGTCCGTGCCGAGGCCGTAGAGCGACTCCAGTACCTGGGCCTGGGCCTTGCCCATGCCCGAGGAGACGGCGTTGACGACGATGACGAGGGCGATGCCGAGCGCCAGACCCGAGGCGACGACCAGCGCCGCCTTTCTCCGGCGGCGCAGTTCGCGGCGCAAGTAGGTGAAGAACATGCGCGGCACGCTAGGTCGGCGCGCTGGCAATCCTCGGTGCGTTGTGTGAGAGAAACCGGAGAGGCGCCCGGGGACGTGTGGTCACACGTCCCCGGGCGCCTCGTCCACCGCTCACCGGCGGTGCGGTACGGCCGCCGGCGGTCAGACCGCCGAGCCGGCCACCCACTGGTCCCAGGCCATGTTCCAGCCGTTGAAGCCGTTGTCCGGGGCGACCGTCTTGTCGCCGGTGTTCTGCACGACGACGACGTCGCCGATCATCGAGTTGTCGAAGAACCAGGCACCGGGCACGTTCGGGTCGTTCGCGCCCTTGACGTCCTCCAGGCCCACGCAGCCGTGGCTGGTGTTGACGTTGCCGAAGACGCCCTTGCCCCAGTAGTTGCCGTGGATGAAGGTGCCGGAGGTGGTCAGGCGCATGGCGTGCGGCACGTCCTTGATGTCGTACTCGCCCTTGCCGTCGTCGTCCGTGAAGCCGACCGTCGCGCCGTTCATCCGGGTCTCCTTGAACTTCTCGGAGATCACCATCTGGCCCTCGTACGTCTTGTTCTCGGGGGCGCCGGCGGAGATGGGGATGGTGCGAACGGTCTCGCCGTTGCGCGTGACCGTCATCTGCTTGGTCTTGGCGTCGACGACGGAGACCTGGTTGCGGCCGATGTGGAAGGTGACGGTCTTCTGCTGCACGCCGTAGACGCCGGGCGAGCCCTCGACGCCGTCCAGCGCGAGCTTCATGGTGACCGTCGACCCCTCCTTCCAGTAGTCCTGGGGCCGGCAGTCCATGCGGACCGTGCTGAACCAGTGGCAGACGACCTCCTGGCCGCTGCTGACGGAGACGTCGATGCCCTCCTGCACGGCCTTCTTGTCGGCGATCTCCTTGTCGAACTTGATCGACACGGGCATGCCGACACCGACGGTGGAGCCGTCCTCCGGGGTGAAGTTGCCTATGAAGCTGTTGGTCGGCGAGACCGTGGTGAAGGTGGCGTTCTCGTGGGAGGCGCGGCCCTCGGAGTCCTCGGCCGTCACCGAGACCTTGTAGGTCGTGGCCCGCTCGAGCTGGGCCGCCGGCTTCCAGCTGGTTTTGTCGGCCGACATCTCGCCCTCGACCTGCTCACCGTCCTTGGTCTCCACCTCGACCTCGGTGAGCGTGCCCTTCTTGACCGCCACGTGGCCCGCGTTGTTGATCGACGCGTTGTCCGTGCCGTCCTTGGGTGTGATGGAGATCTCGGCGACCGAGGTCTTCTCGGCGGCCGCCTCGTCGACCTCGGCCTGGGCGTCCGGGCCCTTCGGCTTCTCGTCGCCGCTGCACCCCGACAGCACCATCACGCCGCCCAGCAGCGCGGACGCCACCGCCAGCCCCCTGCGCCGCCGCCGCTCACCGACCGTCTTCACACGCTTCTCCATCGTCACTGGTCACCCGACCCCTTGGGACGCCCTGCATCACGACCCGGCAGAAACTCCCCGCCAGCATTGTTCAACGCCCGGACGGGTCGCTCCGGTTCCATCTCGCGGTGAATTGTGCAATCCGCCACGCCGCGAACCACCCGGGAGGTCCCTCGCTCGAGCGAAGCCGAGAGCCCGGAGCGGTCCGCGGCGGACCGGAAGACATCGTTCCGCAGTCGTCGCCTTCCCCGCCAGGGGTCAGCCGATGCCGATGCGGGCCGGCGGGCCGCCGACTCCGCCGCCGGCGCCGTCGCCGATCCCGTCGAAGCGCTCGCCGAAGTCCTCGTCGAAGTCCTCGTCGAGGCCGTCGTCCAGGCGGTCGCCGAAATCGTCCGCGAAGGCGTCGGCACATGCCGCGTCGTCGTGCTCCGCATCATCGCCGCAGGGGTCCTCGCGAAGCGAATCGAGAGGGCGCCCGACGTGCTCCGCGCTCCACGAGGTCTGGGTCAGTTCGATTCCGGGCAACTCGCTGACCAGGTCGAACGGATCCACGAGGTAGGCCAGGGCCTCCGCCGTGTCATGCGTCACCACGGCCTCGATCCGGCCCCGTTCGCCGTCGGGGAGCGTGCCGTCCTCGGCGATCCGGGTCCGGGCGAGGACCTCGAGCGCCTCGGGGTCGTCGACCTCCACGATCAGCTGGACGTCGATCCGGACGAATCGTCTGTTCTTGGGTGAATTCATGACTGGGAGAGTACGGCGGTGGGCGTCCTCGGGTTTCCCGCGACCCGCGCCTTTCACTAGCATCGGTCCACACGGTCAATTCGCCAGCGCCACAAGGGGATCGATATCCGTGTCCACCACGCGCCGCTCACTGCTGACCGCCGCCGCCGCGGGCGCCCTCCTGGGGGCCTTGTCCTTCGTCCCGTCCGCGAACGCGACGGTGACCTCGGAACGCCCGGGGCCTCGGCCTGTCCACGTCCACGCCGTGCCCGTCTCCGTCGCCGCGCCGGGCGGTCACACCGCGGCCACGGCGGGCTCGCCGGAGTCCTCCGGGATGCGGACGATGTCCGGCCCCGCGGACACCACCTCACCCGGTCCCGCGACCGACTCCGGCACCGAAACCGACTCCGGCACCGGCACCGGCACCGGCACCACGGCCGGCGACACCGAGCTGGCCGACACCGGCGCCTTCGACACGACGCCGTACATCCTGGGCGGGACGGCCTTCCTCGGCATGGGGGCCGCGTTCCTGGTGTACTCGGTGCGGCGCGAGCGGATGGGGCTGTAGACGGCCGGGAACCGCCCGCGCGCCCGGGGCTCACCGACGTCCGGGTCCGAGCCCCTCACGGCCGCCGCCGGGGCCGGGGCGCCCTTGACCGTGGTGCGGCGGTACGCCCATAGTCCGGCGCATGATCACATCTTCGCGGGCGCGGCTGGGCGCCCTCACCCTCACCGGCGTGCTCTCCCTGGCCCTGGTCACGGGCTGCAGCGGCGGATCCGACGGGAAGCCGGACGCCGGCAGGACTCCCGGTGCCGCGTCCTCCGCCGCGGGCGACGGCTCCGCCCCGGGCAAGGCCCTTTCCGCGGAGGAGCTCGCCGAGCTGATCGTCGGTGCGGGTGACGTGGACGGCTTCGAGGTCGCCGAGCCCGGCGAGGACGACATCTTCGGCGGCGCCTGGGAGGACGTGAGGATCGAGGGCGGCGACGGCTGCGACCCGCTGGCCCGTGCGCTGAGCGGCTCCCCCGTCGGCGAGGCGGAAACGCACCTCTCCCGTCAGGTCACGCAGCAGAGGCCCACGGCGTCGGGCGAGGACGACGACCTGTCCCTGCACGACGCGATACGGCTGGACGTCACCACGGTCACGCTGGCCGCCTACGAGGGGGACGGTGCGGAGCGCGCCGTGCGGAGCGTGTCGGAGGCGGTGACGTCCTGCTCGGAGGGGTTCACGGTGACGCTGCCGGGTGTGGAACCGTCCGCCTACGACAGGATCGCGTCCGAGAAGGGGGCCCCCGCGGAGGGCGCGGACGAGACGGTCGCCTACGGGCTGACGGGCGAGCCGTTCGAGGAGGGGGGTCCCGCGACGACCGTGCACGGTCAGGTGGCGCGGCACGGGAACACGGTGGTGACGTACCTGACGGTGAACCTCGGGAACATGGCGGAGGGGAAGCCGTACGAGGTGTCGGCGCCCGTGGTCGCCGCGCAGGCGAAGAAGCTGGCCTGAGGCTCCGCCCCGGGCGGGGCCCTGGCCTGAGGCTCCGCCCCGGGCCGGGCGAGGCCCTCCACCGCCGCCCTCCTGCCCCGTGAGGCATCCGCCGCCGCGGCGACCGTGCGGCTCGCCCGGAGACCCGTGGGCCGCCGGGCGGGCCGCACGCGGCGGGCCCCGGGCCGGGGCGGGCGGTGGTGCTACCGCAGGGGGCCCGTGACGGACTGCGCCGCGTGGAGGGCGCCGCCCTCGCGGACGAAGGCCTCGGCCGCCGCGAGGTCGGGGGCGAGGTAGCGGTCCGGGCCGGGACCGGCGACGTCCGCGGCACGGGCGGCCCGGACGACCGCCCAGGTCGCCGGCGCGGGGGCCAGGCCCGTCGCGCCGCGGCGCAGCTCGAGGGCGCGGGACGCGGCGACCAGCTCCACGGCGACGACCCGCCCGAGGTCGTCCACGACCTGCCGCAGCTTCCGCGCCGCCGACCACCCCATGGAGACGTGGTCCTCCTGCATCGCGGAGGAGGGGATGGAGTCGACCGAGGCCGGGACCGCGAGCCGCTTCAGCTCGCTCACCAGCGCCGCCTGCGTGTACTGGGCGATCATCAGCCCGGAGTCGACCCCGGGGTCGTCGGCGAGGAACGCCGGCAGCCCGTGCGAGCGGGTCCTGTCCAGCAGCCGGTCCGTGCGCCGCTCGGCGATCGAGGCGAGGTCCGCCGCGGCGATCGCGAGGAAGTCGAGGACGTAGGCGACCGGCGCGCCGTGGAAGTTGCCGTTGGACTCGACCCGGCCGTCCGGCAGCACCACCGGGTTGTCCACCGCGGCCGCGAGCTCCCGCTCCGCCACCAGCTCGGCGTGGGTCAGCGTGTCCCGTCCGGCGCCCGCCACCTGCGGCGCGCACCGCACCGAGTAGGCGTCCTGCACCCGCGGCTCGTCGCCCTGGTGCTGCCCGGTCATCTCGGAGCCGCGCAGCACGGCCAGCATGTTGGCGGCGGAGTCGGCCTGGCCCGGATGCGGCCGGATGGCGTGCAGCTCGGGAGCCAGCACCCGGTCGGTGCCCAGCAGCGCCTCCAGGGTCATGGCGGCGGTGACGTCCGCGGAGGCGTACAGCAGGCGCAGGTCGGCCAGGGCCATCAGCAGCATGCCGAGCATCCCGTCGGTGCCGTTGAGCAGCGCCAGACCCTCCTTCTCCCTGAGCTCGACGGGCTGGAGCCCGTGCGCCGCCAGCAGCTCGCGGACGGGGCGGAGTTCGCCGTCGGGGCCCTCGGCCTCGCCTTCGCCCATCAGGGCGAGCGCGCAGTGCGACAGCGGGGCCAGGTCGCCGGAGCAGCCCAGCGAGCCGTACTCGTGCACCACCGGGGTGATGCCGGCGTTCAGCAGGTCGGCCATGGCCTGGGCGACCTGCGGGCGGACGCCGGTGCGGCCGGAGCAGACCGTCTTCAGCCGCAGGAACATCAGCGCGCGGACCACCTCGCGCTCGACCCGCGGGCCCATCCCGGCGGCGTGCGAGCGGACGATGTTGCGCTGGAGCCGGGTCCGCAGGTCCGGGCCGATGTGCCGGGTCGCCAGCGCGCCGAAGCCGGTGCTCACGCCGTAGACCGGGTCCGGCTTGGCGGCGAGGGCGTCGACGACCTCACGGGTCGCGGTGAGTTCACGCACCGCCTCCTCGGACAGCTCGACCCGCGCGCCGTGCCGCGCCACGGCCAGCACCTGCTCCGGCGTGAGGCCGGAGGTCGCGACCACCACGGTTTCCCTCGACCCAGAGGGTTCCATCGACCCAGAGTGCATATCCATATTCAGGAGCCTAGGGCTTGAATTCGTCGCTGTCATCGGTGGGTTGGGCCACACCGGGGGCGGGGCCGCCGAGCGGCGGCGGCACCTCCCGCCCCCGCAGCGCCCGTCGCTCGCCGCCGCCCTCCGGCGGAGGGGCCTCGGCCAGGCGCAGGACCGGGTCCTGGGGCCCTTCCACGCCGGCCACCACCGGCCCGGTGGCCCGGCCCGCCTTGGCGCGGTACTGGGCGGCGTCGGCCAGCCGGAACAGCCGCCGGGCCGAGGTCACCGGGCCGACCGGTTCCTCCGTGGTGGCGATCCCGCAGGCGACGCCCTCGCCCAGCTCCAGTTCCAGGGCCCGCCGGCAGAGCTCCTCGGCGGCGCCGACCACCTCCGCGGTGGAGGGCCCCACCGCGATCAGGCAGAACTCGTCCCCGCCGAGCCGCGCGGCCAGCGTGTCCGGCAGCATCGCCCCGCAGAGCGAGAGCACCGAGCCGAAGCGTTCCAGGAGGCGGTCGCCGACGGCGTGGCCGTGGGTGTCGTTGACCTGTTTGAGCCCGTTGAGGTCGCAGACCACCAGGCTGACCACGGCGCCGTCGGTCCGGTGGCGTTCGATGGCCTCGTCCAGCCGGGCGTCGACGGCGCGGCGGTTGGCGAGGCCGGTCAGGGCGTCGGTGAAGGCGAGGCGTTCGGCCTCCTCCAGCCGCTCGATCTGGGCCAGCCCGGCCGCGACGACGGCCGCGAGCACGGTGGCGAAGTCGGCGTCGGAGCGGTCGAAGACGGGGGCACCCAGAGGCCTGGCCACGTACAGCTCGCCCCAGGCGCGTCCGTGCAGCACGATCGGCGCGATCACGCAGCATCCGCGGCCGCGGCGGCGCAGCGCGGCGACGCGCTGGTGGCAGTACCCGGCCCGGTCCCGGGCGGCCCCGCCGGCCGGGCCACCGGCCCCGACGCCGTCCACGCTCTCCACCCAGGCGTCCGGCTCGCCGCCGTTGGCCCAGCGCTCGTGGAGGAACTCGGTGATCTCCGGGAACTGGTTCACCGGGTACGACTCGGCCTCCGGGAACTCCTCCTCGCCCGGGGCCCGCTCGCCCACGTTGACCAGGACCCGGAGCCGGCCCATCTCCCGCTCCCACACCGACAGCGCGGCGAAGGTGCCGCCGAGCGCGTGACCGGCGCCCAGGGCGGCGGCCCGCCAGGACTCCCGGGGCGTCCTGGCGGCGGCCATCCCCTGGGCCAGCGTGACTACCGCGCGCAGGCGGCTCTCCTCTGCCATGCGTTCAGGCTAGGGATGTTTCGCCCGAAACGTGACGTCGGAGGGCCGGCGGCGGTCACCGAGCGTGACACGCCCCCGGTCGGAGCGGGTTCACACCCAGAGTTCCGTCACGCTGACGTCCAGCTTGCCGAGCAGTCGCCGCAGCAGCGGGAGGCTGAGCCCGATGACGTTGCCGTGGTCGCCCTCGATGCCCTCGACGAACGGCGCGGAGCGGCCGTCCAGGGTGAACGCGCCGGCCACGTGCAGCGGCTCGCCGGTGGCGACGTAGGCGGCGATCTCCTCGTCCGTGGGGTCACCGAAGCGGACCACGGTGGAGGCCGTCCCGGAGGCGTACCGCCCGGTGGTGGTGTCGTACACGCAGTGGCCGGTCTGGAGGACGCCCGCACGGCCCCGCATCGCCCTCCAGCGGGCCGTCGCCTCGGCGGCGTCGGCCGGCTTGCCCAGCGGCTCGCCGTCGAGGTCCAGCACGGAGTCGCAGCCGACGACCAGCGCCCCGGACGCGTCGGGGCGGGCGGCGACCACCGAGGCCTTGGCCTCGGCCAGCGCGAGGGCCAGCTCGGCGGGGGTGGGGGCGGTCACCGCCTCCTCGTCCACCCCGCTGACGATCACCTCGGGGGCGAACCCGGCCTGCCGGAGCAGTCCGAGCCGGGCGGGGGACTGGGACGCCAGGACGAGCCGGCGTGCGGGCCGGCCGGCCTGGCCGGCGGGCTGGTCGTTGAGCTGATCGGTCATAGGGGCAGCGTATCCACGCCGAGGACCGCCATCGCGACGATCATGGCGAGAGCCATCAGCACGCCGAGCCGCCGGAGCATCACCTGCGTCCTGCGCAGGTCCTCGGGCGGCCCGGCCTCGGGATCGGGGTCGGACCAGAGCACGCCTCCGAGGATGCGCGCACCGTCCGTCCGGCCGCCTGAGTACGGGTACTCAGGCCGCCCCGCCCCTGGTGTCACCCCGCTCACACGGGCCGGCGGATCACACGGACCGCCGGCCCGCCCACCCGTCGGATCGCCCGAACGCGGCGCCCGGGAGGCGCCGCCGTCCCACCGGAACCGGCCCGCCGCACGGACCGGCGCGCCACACCGGCCAGGCCCCGCACCGCGGGAACCGCGGGGTCACCCGCCGCGGCACCCCCCGCGCGGGGCCGGCGGGTCACACCGGCCAGTACGTGCGGCCCCACGCGCCCGGCCCCGGCTGCGGCAGCCGGCGCGCGGCCAGCGCGGCGGGGTCGGACCAGGCGTCCCGGACCCCTCCGGACTCCGCCGGCGCCGCGGCGGCGGCCGCGGCGCGGGCTCGGACCACCGCCAGTGCGGCGGCCAGCTCCTCGGGGGTGGGATTGCCGCGCACGACCTTGATCGTCATAGCCACGATCCTTCCTAGAGCGGGATGTTGCCGTGCTTCTTCGGCGGAAGTGATTCCCGCTTGGTGCGCAGATGACGCAGTCCCCGGACGATCTGCGACCGGGTCCGGGACGGCGCGACCACCGCGTCCACGTAGCCGTTCTCCGCGGCGATGTACGGGTTGAGCAGCGTGTCCTCGTACTCCTGGATCAGCCGCGCCCGCACCGCCTCCAGATCCTCGCCATTGGCCTCCGCCTCCGCCAGGGTGCGCCGGTGCAGGATGTTGACCGCGCCCTGCGCGCCCATCACCGCGATCTGCGCGGTCGGCCACGCCAGGTTGAGGTCGGCGCCCAGGTGCTTGGAACCCATCACGTCGTACGCGCCGCCGAACGCCTTCCGGGTGATCACGGTGATCAGCGGGACGGTCGCCTCCGCGTAGGCGTAGATCAGCTTGGCGCCGCGGCGGATGATGCCGTCGTGCTCCTGCCCGACGCCCGGCAGGAAGCCGGGGACGTCGACGAAGGTCAGCACCGGCACGTTGAAGGCGTCACACGTCCGGACGAACCGCGCCGCCTTCTCGCTCGCCTTGATGTCCAGGCAGCCCGCGAACTGCATCGGCTGGTTCGCGACCACGCCCACCGGCCGGCCCTCGACCCGGCCGAAGCCGGTGATGATGTTGGGCGCGAACAGCGGCTGCGTCTCGAAGAACTCCCCGTCGTCCAGGACGTGTTCGAGCACGGTGTGCATGTCGTACGGCTGGTTGGCGCTGTCCGGGACCAGCCGGTCCAGCTCCAGGTCCTCCTCGGTGACCGTGAGGTCCGCCTCCTCCGGGAAGGCGGGCGGCTCGCTCAGGTTGTTGGAGGGCAGGTACGACAGCAGCTGCTTGATGTACTCGACGGCGTCCTTCTCGTCGCCGGCCATGTGATGGGCCACGCCCGACAGCGAGTTGTGGGTGTGCGCGCCGCCCAGCTCCTCGAACCCGACGTCCTCGCCGGTGACCGTCTTGATGACGTCCGGGCCGGTGATGAACATGTGCGAGGTCTGGTCGACCATCACGGTGAAGTCGGTGATCGCGGGCGAGTACACCGCGCCGCCCGCACAGGGACCGACGACCAGGCTGATCTGCGGGATCACCCCGGACGCGTGGGTGTTGCGGCGGAAGATCTCGCCGTAGGCGCCCAGCGAGGCCACGCCCTCCTGGATACGGGCGCCGCCGGAGTCGTTGATGCCGACGACCGGGCAGCCGGTCTTCAGCGCGAAGTCCATCACCTTGGCGATCTTCTGCCCGTAGACCTCGCCCAGGGCGCCGCCGAAGACGGTGAAGTCCTGCGAGAACACCGCCACCGGACGGCCGTCGACCGTGCCGTAGCCGGTCACGACGCCGTCGCCGTAGGGACGGTTGCGCTCCAGGCCGAAGTTGGTGGAACGGTGCCGGGCGAACTCGTCCAGCTCCACGAACGAGTCCTCGTCCAGGAGGAGTTCGATCCGCTCACGGGCGGTCAGCTTGCCCTTGGCGTGCTGCTTCTCCACCGCGGGGCCCGAACCGGCGTGCGTCGCCTGGTGGATGCGGTCCTGGAGATCCGCCAGCTTGCCCGCGGTGGTGTGAATGTCGCCTTGCTGCAGCTCTTCCGGCTCGGCCATCGGGGGTGCGGCTCCCTGCTGGTGGTGGTGTGTACGTCGTAGTCGGCGTGGGGCGGCTTGGACTGCGGGAGGATGGTTACTCAGCCGTAGCGTAATGGCGGACCGCCTGTCCGGCAGTGCGGCGTATCCCACACCTACGCTGGGTTGCATGACGCCGCGTGATCGCTCCGAACCCCCCTCCTCCCCCGGCTCCGGGCCCGGCCGCTGGTCGGACCTGGACCGCCCCCCGCTGAACGCCGCCGCGCTGCGGCGGGCACTGGTGCGGGAGGAGTCGCTGTGGACCGCCCTCGACGTCGTCCCGGCCACCGGCTCCACCAACTCCGACCTGGTGGAGGCGGCGCGGGCGGGCCGCGCCGAGGAGGGCACGGTGCTGGTCGCCGAGGAGCAGTCCGCGGCGCGGGGGCGGCTGGACCGCGCGTGGTCGGCGCCCGCCCGGTCGGGGCTCTTCTTCTCCGTCCTGCTGGCACCGAACGACGTGCCGGTGCCGCGGTGGGGGTGGCTGCCGCTGCTCACCGGGGTCGCGGTGGCGACCGGGCTGGCCCGGACCGCCGGTCTGGACACGGCGCTCAAGTGGCCCAACGACCTGCTGGTCACGGTCGGCGGGGAGGAGCGCAAGGCGGGCGGAATCCTCGCCGAACGGGCCGGCACGGAGGGCGTGGTGGTCGGCGTCGGCCTCAACGTCACGCTGCGGGCGGACGAACTGCCGGTGCCCACGGCGGGGTCGCTGGCCCTCGCCGGCGCCGCGGTCACCGACCGGGACCCGCTGCTGCGCGGCGTCCTCCGCTCGCTGGAGCAGTGGTACACCCGGTGGCGGGTGGTCGGCGGCGACCCCGAGATGAGCGGCCTGCTCGAGACATACGCCGCGGGGTGCGCCACCCTGGGCCGCCGGGTCCGGGCGATGCTCCCCGGCGGCGACGACCTGGTGGGCGAGGCCACCGCCCTCGACGCCGACGGCCGCCTCGTCATCACCGCCCCCGACGGGACCCGCCACCCCGTCTCGGCCGGCGACATCGTCCACCTCCGCCCGGCGTAGGGGCGCGTCCGCGGCGACGGTGAACCGACCGGGGCGGCGGAGCGTGCAAGAGGGCGACGGAGCGCGCGCCGGGGGCGAGGGGCGGCGCCGAGGCGAAGCCGCAGGGTGGCGAGCCGGGGGCGCACCACCCCGGCGGCACGATCCGGGAGTGAGCTGCGGCACACCTGCCGTAGAGTTGAGGCCGGTCGAAACCTGACCTCGGCAGATCGGAAGGGCAACAGGCGTGACCGTCGACGACACGGGCTCCGGCACCGGCGGACATCCCGGGCCGGACGGCGACCCCCGGCCGGCGCCCGGCCCCTCCGCCGACCCCCGCCGCGCGGACGCGGCCGGCGACGACGCGGCCGAGGGCGAGCCGTCCGAGGGCGGCCCCCGCGCCGCCGACCGGGGTGAGGAACCCTCCGCCGCCGACCGCACCGCCGCCCAGAACACCACCGGCACCTCCGACGACGACCCGCTCGCCCTGCGCCTCGAGGCCCTGATCCTCGGTGCGGAGCGCCGCTACAGCCCCTTCCAGGCCGCCCGCAGCGCCGGCGTCTCCATGGAGCTCGCCTCCCGCTTCTGGCGCGCCATGGGCTTCGCCGACATCGGCCAGGCCAAGGCCCTCACCGAGGCCGACGTGCTCGCCCTGCGCCGCCTCGCCGGTCTCGTCGAGGCGGGCCTGCTCAGCGAGCCGATGGCGGTGCAGGTCGCCCGCTCCACCGGTCAGACCACCGCCCGTCTGGCGGAATGGCAGATCGATTCCTTCCTGGAGGGCCTCACCGAGCCGCCCGAGCCGGGCATGACCCGCACCGAGGTGACCTACCCCCTCATCGAGCTGCTCCTGCCCGAGCTCCAGGAGTTCCTGGTCTACGTCTGGCGCCGCCAGCTCGCCGCCGCGACGGGCCGTGTCATCCAGACGGCGGACGACGAGGAGATGGTCGACCGCCGCCTGTGCGTCGCCTTCGCCGACCTGGTCGGCTTCACCCGGCTGACCCGCCGCCTGGAGGAGGAGGAGCTGGGCGAGCTCGTCGAGGCGTTCGAGACCACCGCCGCCGACCTGGTCGCCGCGCACGGCGGCCGGCTGGTGAAGACCCTGGGCGACGAGGTCCTCTACGTGGCGGACGACCCCGGGGTCGCCGCGGACATCGCGCTGCGCCTGATCGAGACCCTCGCCCACGACGAGACGATGCCGGAGCTGCGCGTCGGCATGGCGTTCGGCACCGTCACCACCCGGATGGGCGATGTCTTCGGCACGACGGTGAACCTGGCCTCCCGGCTCACCTCCATAGCCCCCCGGGACGCGGTCCTGGTCGACAGCGAGTTCGCCCAGGAGCTGCGGCGCACCCAGGACGCCCCCTCTGCCGAGGAGCAGGTGAAGGAGGACGAGGAGCAGAGGTACCGGTTCGCCCTCCAGCCGATGTGGCAGCGGCCGGTGCGTGGTCTCGGCGTGGTCGAGCCGTGGCTGCTCACCCGGCGGGGCTCCCCGCGCTGACGCCCTGAGATGATCCCCGGCGACAACAGTGACGTCGTCGAAACCGGGAGGCTGTCCACCATGACCGAGCACCAGGCCCTGACGGAACACGAGGCCGGCGCGGACGGCGAGCGGTACGGGGAGTTCGTGCGGGTGGTGCGGCACGGGCACGTCGCCGAACTCGTCCTGGACCGCCCGCGGGCGATGAACGCGGTCTCCACGGAGATGGCCCGCTCCCTCACCGCGGCCTGCGACGCGCTGGCGGCGGACGGCGACGCGCGGGTCGTCGTCCTGACCTCCAGCCACGAGCGGGCGTTCTGCGTGGGTGCGGACCTCAAGGAGCGCAACGGCTTCGGTGACGCGGAGCTGCGGCGGCAGCGCCCCGTCAACCGGGCCGCGTACACGGGTGTGCTGGAGCTGCCGATGCCGACGATCGCCTCGGTGCACGGCTTCGCGCTGGGCGGCGGCTTCGAGATCGCGCTCTCCTGCGACCTGATCGTCGCCGACGGCACGGCGGTGGTGGGGCTGCCGGAGGTCTCCGTGGGCGTCATCCCGGGCGGCGGCGGCACGCAGCTGCTGCCGCGGCGGGTGGGCGCCGCGCGGGCCGCGGAGCTGATCTTCACCGCACGGCGGGTGGAGGCGCGGGAGGCCCGCGAACTGGGCCTGGTCGACCTGCTGGTGGCAGAGGGCGAGGACCGCGCAGAGTCGCTGGCGCTCGCCTCGCGCATCGCCGCGAACTCCCCCGTCGGGCTGCGCGCCGCCAAGCGGGCGATGCGGCTCGGGTGGGGCAAGGACCTCCCCGCCGGGCTCGACATCGAGGACAACGCCTGGCGCACGGTGGCCTTCTCCGGCGACCGCGCCGAGGGCGTCGCCGCCTTCAACGAGAAGCGCCGCCCGGACTGGCCGGGCGAGTGACCCCGGCGTGGCCCGCGCCGCGGCGCGGGCCACGCCCGTCCGGGCCCGGCCCACGGACGAGATCACGCCGCAGGAGCCACGCGGCCCCCGCGACACCGGCCGGAAGGAGCGGGCGACCGTGAACGGGGCGGGCGCGAACGCGGCACTCAGCACCGCGAGAACAGGCTCCCTCGGGTTCCCCGGGCGCCGTGCCCCGCACGACGACCGCCGGAGAAGCGCTCCGGAGGAGCCGGAGGTCCGCTATCCCGCCGCGACCGGGGCGGTCCCGCTCGACGGCGACGGCGGAGCCTCCGCGCCGGCGCCGTCACCGGGACCCGGGTCCTCCCGCCGGCGCCCCGGCGACGACAGGAACAGCAGGATCAGCGCCAGCACCGCCGCCAGCACCGCGAACGCCTTGAACCCGACCAGCGCGAACGCCGCCGCGCCCAGCACGCCGTGCACCACGGCGACCGTCACCAGCAGCCCCGTGCCGAGGCGCCCGAGCGCGCGGCCGCGGATCGCGGAGACCAGGACCACCGCGCCGCACGCCACGAAGAACAGGGCGAACAGCACCGCCCCGATCCGCGACGAGCGGGCCACCATGTCCGGGTCGAGTCCGGCGAGCGACATCCGCTGCCCCTCGACCACCATGGCGAGGAACCAGTTGAGCCACGCCACCCCGGCCGCCTCGGCGAACATCGCCGCCGCCAGGACGACGGCAACCGTCCTGCGCACCACCGGCCCCACCCACTTCCGCTGTTTCCGCCGTGCCCCGTCGGGCGCGGGAGCACCCGCCCGGGGACCCTCCCGAGAGCCTGCCACTCCCCCGACCGGGCCATTACCCGGGGTATCTCCCAGGGTGGCGCGAACGTTACTCACGGGTATACGTAGCGGCAAGAGTTCTGACGGCCGCAAAGATTCGGCGAGGTGTTCGTAGGGAGTCCACAAAGAAACACGGCCCGCGGCGGCGCGGCTTTACAGAGACCTGGGCCACATCCCCGGGCTAGGGTTTCCCGGGGGAGTCCCGCACCACCCGATGCGACAAGGGATTTCACGGCTCGGCACCCGCCGCCAGGCCCTGGTTTCACGCTCCGTGTGGGCAAGCTCACCACTGTGGACGGGTCGTAGTGACGTGTCGGCAGTCCCTAAACTCGGCTTGTTTCAAGGAGGGAGCCTCATCGTGCGCAAGGTGCTCATCGCCAACCGTGGCGAAATCGCAGTCCGCGTCGCCCGGGCATGCCGGGATGCCGGTATCGCGAGCGTGGCCGTGTATGCAGACCCCGACCGGGACGCTCTGCACGTGCGTGCCGCGGACGAAGCGTTCGCCCTCGGCGGTGACACCCCGGCGACCAGCTACCTGGACATCGCCAAGGTGCTGCAGGCCGCCGCGGACTCGGGCGCCGACGCGATCCACCCCGGTTACGGGTTCCTGTCGGAGAACGCGGAGTTCGCCCAGGCGGTGATCGACGCCGGGCTGAACTGGATCGGCCCGCCGCCGCAGGCCATCCGCGATCTCGGCGACAAGGTGGCCGCCCGTCACATCGCGCAGCGCGCGGGCGCCCCGCTGGTGGCCGGCACCCCGGACCCGGTGTCCGGGGCCGACGAGGTGGTGGCGTTCGCCAAGGAGCACGGCCTGCCCATCGCCATCAAGGCGGCGTTCGGCGGCGGCGGCCGCGGCCTGAAGGTCGCCCGCTCCCTGGAGGAGGTGCCGGAGCTCTACGACTCCGCGGTCCGTGAGGCCGTCGCGGCCTTCGGCCGGGGCGAGTGCTTCGTGGAGCGCTACCTGGACAAGCCGCGTCACGTCGAGACCCAGTGCCTCGCCGACAAGCACGGCAACGTGGTCGTGGTCTCCACCCGTGACTGCTCCCTGCAGCGCCGCCACCAGAAGCTGGTCGAGGAGGCGCCGGCGCCGTTCCTCTCCGAGGCGCAGGTCGAGGAGTTGTACGCCGCGTCCAAGGCCATCCTCAAGGAGGCCGGTTACGTCGGCGCGGGCACCGTGGAGTTCCTGGTCGGGGCGGACGGCACGATCTCCTTCCTGGAGGTCAACACCCGCCTCCAGGTGGAGCACCCGGTGACCGAGGAGGTCGCGGGCATCGACCTGGTGCGCGAGATGTTCCGCATCGCCGACGGCGAGGAGCTCGGCTACGGCGACCCGGAACTGCGCGGCCACTCCTTCGAGTTCCGCATCAACGGCGAGGACCCGGGCCGGGGCTTCCTGCCCGCCCCGGGCACCGTCACCGTCTTCGAGGGGCCGTCCGGTCCCGGCGTCCGCCTGGACGCCGGCGTGGAGTCGGGCAGCGTCATCGGCCCGGCCTGGGACTCCCTGCTGGCCAAGCTGATCGTCACCGGCCGCACCCGCAAGGAGGCCCTGCAGCGGGCCGCGCGCGCCCTGGACGAGTTCAAGGTCGAGGGCATGGCCACGGCCATCCCGTTCCACCGCGCGGTGGTCCGGGACCCGGCGTTCGCCCCGGAACTCACCGGCTCCGCCGACCCGTTCACCATCTACACCCGGTGGATCGAGTCCGAGTTCGTCAACGAGATCCCGCCGTTCGCCGCCCCGGCCGACACCGAGAGCGACGACGACGGCGACCGCGAGACGGTCGTGGTCGAGGTCGGCGGCAAGCGCCTTGAGGTCTCGCTGCCCTCCTCGCTCGGCATGTCCCTGGCCCGCACGGGCCTGGCCGCCGGCGCCAAGCCCAAGCGGCGCGCCGCGAAGAAGTCCGGCCCGGCCGCCTCCGGCGACACCCTCGCCTCGCCCATGCAGGGCACGATCGTCAAGATCGCGGTCGAGGAGGGCCAGGAGGTCAAGGAGGGCGACCTGATCGTCGTCCTGGAGGCCATGAAGATGGAACAGCCCCTCAACGCCCACCGCTCGGGCACGGTCAAGGGCCTGTCCGCGGAGGTCGGCGCCTCCATCAGCTCCGGCGCCGCCATCTGCGAGATCAAGGACTGACCCGTACCGCCCGGAGGGCGCGGGAGGCCACCGGCCTCCCGCGCCCTCCGGCGTTTCCGGTCACCAGCGACGCGGGCGCGGACGCGGCCCTGGCCACCCACACCACCAGGCCACCGGGAACCGCCGGGTCACCGGCCCCCCACCGCCCGCCCTACCTCCGCCGCAGGTCCGCCACGCGGCTCCGGTCCGGCTGGCCGGGGTCGCCCAGGACGGAAGCGGCGCGGAGCTGGGGGCCGCCCGGGGCGTGGCCGCGACGCGGGCCCGGGAGGGGGACGTCACGGCGACGGCCTCCACCGCCCTGCGGTTCCGCCCGGTCGGCCCGCTCGGACCCCGGCGCTCCGGCCACGGCGATCTGGACGCCCTGGTCGGCCAGCGCCTGCAGCTCCGTACCGGCGCGGTCGTCGTGGCCCGGAGGCTCGTCCGTCACCAGGCGCGTGATCAGCTCCGTGGGGACCGTCTGGAACATCGTGTCGGTGCCCAGCTTGGAGTGGTCCGCCAGGACCACCACCTCGGAGGCGGCCTGCACCAACGCGCGGTCGACGGACGCGGAGAGCATGTTGGAGGTGGACAGGCCCCGCTCGGCGGTCAGCCCACTGCCCGACAGGAAGGCCTTGGAGACCCGCAGCCCCTGGAGGGACTGCTCCGCCCCGCTGCCCACCAGCGCGTAGTTGGAGCCGCGCAGGGTGCCGCCGGTCATCACCACCTCCACCCGGTTGGCATGGGCCAGCGCCTGTGCCACCAGCAGCGAGTTGGTGACCACGGTCAGCCCCGGCACCCTCGCCAGCCGACGGGCCAGTTCCTGGGTGGTGGTGCCCGCCCCGACCACGATGGCCTCGCCCTCCTCGACGAAACCCGCGGCGAGATCGGCGATGGCGGTCTTCTCGGCGGTCGCGAGATGGGACTTCTGCGGGAAGCCGGACTCACGCGTGAACCCGCCCGGCAGCACCGCACCACCGTGCCGGCGGTCGAGGAGCCCTTCTGCCTCCAGCGCGCGCACATCCCGTCGCACGGTCACTTCGGAGGTCTGGACGACGCGGGCGAGCTCCCGGAGCGACACCGCTCCGTTGGCGCGCACCATTTCGAGGATCAATTGACGACGTTCTGCAGCGAACACGAAACTGACAGTAACCCCAACGACCGCCTGGTTTCAGCAGTTTGCGGCGAATTGCAGAAGATGTACGTGATCAGGCGCTCGGGATGGTATAAGGCGCAGCTCGGGTGACTATGCCACACGCATGGGCGGCGACGGTCCGTGATCACGGAAGTCGTCACCCGCACAAACGACAAGCGCCGGCCCCGAGTTGGGACCGGCGCTCGCAGAACGCGGGGGTGTCAGGCCTTGCGCGTGTGGAGCTGGCGCGCCACCTCGGCGATCGAACCGGACAGCGAGGGGTAGACGGTGAACGCGTTTGCGATCTGCTCCACCGTCAGGTTGTTGTCCACCGCGATGGAGATCGGGTGGATCAGCTCCGAGGCGCGCGGCGCGACCACCACGCCGCCGACCACGATGCCGGTGCCGGGGCGCGCGAAGATCTTCACGAAGCCGTCGCGGATGCCCTGCATCTTGGCGCGCGGGTTGCGCAGCAGCGGCAGCTTGACCACCCGGGCGTCGATCTTGCCGGCGTCCACGTCGGCCTGGGTGTAGCCGACGGTGGCGATCTCCGGGTCGGTGAAGACGTTGGAGGAGACGGCCTTGAGGTTGAGCGGGGCCACCGCGTCGCCCAGGAAGTGGTACATCGCGATGCGGCCCTGCATGGCCGCCACCGAGGCGAGCGCGAACACGCCGGTGACGTCGCCGGCCGCGTAGACGCCGGGGGCCGTGGTCCGGGAGACCTTGTCGGTCCAGATGTGGCCCGAGTCCTTCAGCCGGACGCCGGCCTCCTCCAGCCCCATCTCGTGGGTGTTGGGGATCGCTCCGACCGCCATCAGGCAGTGCGTACCGCTGATCACCCGGCCGTCCGACAGGGTGACCTCCACCCGGTCGCCCACCCGCTTGGCGGACGCGGCGCGCGAGCGGGACATCACGTTCATGCCGCGCCGGCGGAACACGTCCTCCAGCACCGCGGCGGCGTCCGGGTCCTCGCCCGGCAGCACGCGGTCGCGGCTGGAGACCAGCGTGACGCGGGAGCCCAGCGCCTGGTACGCGCCCGCGAACTCGGCACCGGTGACGCCGGAACCGACCACGATGAGCTCCTCGGGGAGCTCGTCGAGGTCGTACACCTGGGTCCAGTTCAGGATGCGCTCGCCGTCGGGCCGCGCGTCGGGCACCTCGCGGGGGTGACCGCCGGTGGCGATCAGCACGGCGTCCGCGGTGAGCGTCTCCTCGCTGCCGTCCACCGCCCGCACGACCACCTTGCGGGAGCCGTCCGCGGCCTGCAGTCCCTCCAGCCGCCCCCGGCCCCGCAGCACCCGGGCGCCCGCCCGGGTCACCGAGGCGGTGATGTCGTGGGACTGCGCCAGCGCGAGGCGCTTCACACGGCGGTTGACCTTGCCCAGGTCCACGCCGACCACCCGCGCGGGGGCGTCGATGTGCGGGGTGTCGTCGGCGACGATGATCCCCAGCTCCTCGTACGACGAGTCGAAGGTGGTCATCACCTCGGCCGTCGCGATGAGCGTCTTCGACGGCACGCAGTCGGTCAGCACCGACGCGCCGCCCAGACCGTCCGCGTCGACGACGGTCACCTCCGCGCCGAGCTGCGCCGCTACCAGGGCCGCCTCGTATCCGCCGGGCCCGCCACCAATGATCACGATCCGAGTCACGTGCCCCATTGTCCCGCACCTTTCAAGGTCACACCGCCCGGGGTCCACCGACCGCCGTCTCACCGCCGCTCGCGTACCCCGTGCGGGCTCGGAAACGACACGGCAACGATCCCGTTGTGCGCCCGTTCTGATCTACGCGCGTAGGGAACGAAGGGATAAGGTCTGCCGCGTGAACGCTTCTCTTCTTCGGGACGACCCCTACGCCGCCGCGGTCGCAGCCGCCGACCGCATCCGGCAGCTCACGGGCACCGAGACGCACGACGTGGCCCTGGTGCTGGGTTCCGGCTGGGCACCCGCCGTCGACGCCCTGGGCACTCCGGAGGCCGACCTGGAGGTCACCGAGCTCCCCGGCTTCCCGCCCCCGGCGGTCGAGGGCCACGGCGGGCGCGTCCGGTCCTACCGGCTCGGCGACCGCCGGGTCCTGGTCTTCCTCGGCCGCACCCACTTCTACGAGGGCCGCGGCGTCGCCTCCGTGGTCCACGGCGTACGCACCGCCGTCGCCGCGGGCTGCCGCACGGTGGTCCTCACCAACGGCTGCGGCGGCCTGCGCGAGGGCATGCGCCCCGGCCAGCCGGTGCTGATCTCCGACCACATCAACCTGACGGCCACGTCGCCGATCGTCGGCGCCAACTTCGTGGACCTCACCGACCTGTACTCCTCGCGCCTGCGCGAGCTGTGCCGGGAGGTCGACCCCGGCCTGGAGGACGGCGTCTACGCGCAGTTCCCCGGCCCGCACTACGAGACGCCCGCCGAGATCCGGATGGCCCGCGTCATCGGCGCGGACCTGGTGGGCATGTCCACCGCCCTGGAGGCCATCGCGGCGCGTGAGGCGGGCGCCGAGGTGCTGGGCGTCTCGCTGGTCACCAACCTGGCGGCCGGCATGACGGGCGAGCCCCTCAACCACGAGGAGGTCCTCCAGGCCGGCCGCGACAGCGCCGCCCGGATGGGCGAACTCCTCGCCGGGCTGCTGCCGCGCCTGTGACACGGCCGCCGCTCTGACGCGACGCGCGGGGGCGCCCGGGACGACGGCGGCGACGGGCCCCGGGCGCGCGGCCACGGCGGTGCGGCCGCGCCCCGGCGGGGCCGCCGCTCCCGTGCGGCCCCGAAGGACGTCGCCGCGGACCGGGTAAGGGGAAGCCCGGGAACGAAACACCGAACCGGAGGTTGACCGACCGTGCAGGACACCACCCTGACCGCCCGGGCCCGGGCCTGGCTCGCCGAGGACCCGGACCCGGACACCCGGGCGGAACTGAGCGCCCTGATCGAGGCGGGCGACGAGGCCGCGCTGGCCGAGCGCTTCTCCGGCACCCTCCAGTTCGGCACCGCCGGCCTGCGCGGCGAGCTGGGCGCCGGCCCGATGCGGATGAACCGCGCGGTGGTGATCCGCGCCGCCGCGGGGCTGGCCGCGTACCTGCGGTCCCGCGGCCAGGGCGACGGGCTGGTGGTGATCGGGTACGACGCCCGGTACAGGTCGGCCGACTTCGCCCGCGACACGGCCGCCGTGATGACCGGCGCCGGTCTGCGCGCGGCGCTGCTGCCCCGGCCGCTGCCGACGCCGGTGCTGGCGTTCGCCGTCCGCCACCTGGGCGCGGTGGCCGGCGTGGAGGTGACCGCCAGCCACAACCCGCCGCGCGACAACGGCTACAAGGTCTACCTGGGCGACGGCTCGCAGATCGTGCCGCCGGCCGACGCGGGGATCGCCGCCGAGATCGCGGCGGTGCGATCGCTGGCGGACGTCCCCCGGCCGGAGTCCGGCTGGGAGGTCCTGGACGAGTCCGTCCTGGACGCCTACCTGGCCCGCACCGACGCGGTCCTCACGCCGGGCTCGCCGCGCACCGCGCGGACGGTGTACACGGCCCTGCACGGCGTCGGCACGGAGGTGGTGCTGGCGGCGTTCGCCCGCGCCGGGTTCCCCGAGCCGGTGCTGGTCGCCGAGCAGGCGGAGCCGGACCCGGCGTTCCCGACGGTGGCGTTCCCCAACCCGGAGGAGCCGGGCGCGATGGACCTCGCCTTCGCGACGGCGCGGAAGGCGGAGCCGGATCTGGTGATCGCCAACGACCCGGACGCCGACCGGTGCGCGGTCGCGGTGCGGGACCCCGCCCGCGGCGGCTCCGGCGGCGGCTCCGGTGACGGAGGCGACGAGGGCGACGGCGGCGCATGGCGCATGCTGCGCGGCGACGAGGTCGGCGCGCTGCTCGCCGCGCACCTGGCCGAGCGGGGCGTCACCGGCACCTTCGCCGAGTCGATCGTCTCCTCCTCGCTCCTCGGGCGGATCGCCGGGAAGGCGGGGGTCGGCTACGAGCAGACCCTCACCGGCTTCAAGTGGATCGCCCGGGTCGAGGGCCTGCGGTACGGCTACGAGGAGGCGCTCGGCTACTGCGTCGACCCGGACGGCGTGCGCGACAAGGACGGCGTGACGGCGGCGCTGCTGGTCACCGAGCTGGCCTCGGTGCTCAAGGAGCGCGGGCGCACGCTGGTCGACCTCCTCGACGACCTGGCGGTCACCCACGGGCTGCACGCCACGGACCAGCTCTCCGTCCGGGTCCAGGACCTCGGCGTCATCGCCGGCGCCATGGCCCGGCTGCGGAAGTCCCCGCCGGCCTCGCTGGCGGGCCTCCCCGTGCTCCTGGTCGAGGACCTCTCCGAGGGCTCCGAGGCCCTGCCGCCCACCGACGGCCTCCGCTACACCCTGGACGGCGCGCGGGTGATCGTCCGCCCCAGCGGCACGGAGCCCAAGCTCAAGTGCTACCTGGAGGTCGTCGTCCCGGTCGCCTCCCGCGACTCCCTCCCCGCCGCCCGGCAGGCGGCCGCGGAACGCCTGGCGGCCCTGAAGCGCGACTTCGCCGAGGCCGCGGGGCTGTAGACACGGGCGGCGCTGCGGCCGGGCGTGACGGGCCGGACGGACGGGTCGGCGCCCTTCGCAGGACGCGGCCCGCCCGACCGCGGCACCGCCCTCCCGGGCACCGCGACGCGGGCCGGCGTCAGCCTGCCCGCGCCCCCCGTCCGCCGGCCCGCCGTTCCCGCTCAGCGCCTCCGTCGTGGTTTCACGACAGGAAGGCGCCTGCTCGTTCGGCCCACGGTTCATGGCGCACCCTCCCCGATACGTGCGCGCACTGTACCGGGGCCAGGGGCGCCGTCGGCGGCCCTCGGCCGGCCCTCATGTGTCGGACGTTCAGACGATCAGGCCGGGCGGGCGATCAGGCGATCAGGCGATCAGGCGATCAGGCGATCAGGCGATCAGGCGATCAGGCGATCAGCTGGACGATGCCCAGGACGACGAGCCCCGCGAGGACCGGGGCGAAGATCTCGTACGCCCACCGCACGGTGACGTCGCCCGGCGTCGCCGCCGCCCGCCGCTCCTGGAGCTCCCGCAGGTCGTCGACGACCCGGTCCGTGTCCCCGCGCCCGGGCGCCGCCGCGATGCCCGCCGCGACCCCGTCCGTGGACATCGCCACCGGCGAGACCGCGTCCTGCCGCGCCTTCACCCGCTGCGCCTTCTTCCGCGCCCGCAGGGACACCGGCAGCGCCCACAGCTGGTACCGCTTCCCCGCGGTGTCCAGCACCTCGTGGGAGTAACCGGAACGGAACGTCGCCACCGCTCCCCAAGGCAGCGTGACCGTCCGGAACGGGTTGCGCACCCGCAACCGGTCGTCGTCGACGAAGACGGCCGGGCGGAAGGTGAAGGCGACCACCAGCGGCGCCACGATCAGCACGACGGCCAGCGCCGACCAGGCCGTCCGCGCCGCGCCGTTGACGATCGCGTCCAGTGCCAGCGCGCCGAAGACCAGGCTCAGCAGGATGCCGCCCGCGATGGCCGAGTTCGACCGGTGGACCCGTACGGGGCCCGCCTCACGGCCCGGCTCACGGCCCGGCTCCGGGGACGACTGGTGGTCGGAGGGGGTGCTCATGGCCCCGATTGTGCCCGACGCCCCCGCGGAGGGCCGCCCCCGGTGGCCGACCGGCGTCGGAAACGGAATCGGGTCGAGACATTCCCCCCTCCCGTTCAGCTACACGCGTAGATATGCTCATGTGGTGACCATGTCGACGACACCCCACGTACCGGCCGCGCACGCGCTGACCGACGTCACCGGTTCCGACGCCTCGCTGCGCCGCTTCCTCCACGGCCTGCCCGGCGTCGACGCGGTGGGCCTGGAGGCCCGCGCCGCCGCGCTCGGCACCCGCTCGATCAAGACCACCTCCAAGGCGTACGCCCTCGACCTGGCGATCTCGATGGTGGACCTGACCACCCTGGAGGGCGCCGACACCCCCGGCAAGGTCCGCGCGCTGGGCGCCAAGGCGGTCCACCCGGACCCGACCGACCGCACCACGCCCGCCACCGCCGCGGTCTGCGTGTACCCGGACATGGTGGCCGTCGCCAAGGAGGCCGTCGCCGGCTCCGGCGTGAAGGTCGCCTCCGTGGCCACCGCGTTCCCGGCCGGCCGCGCCTCGATGGCGGTCAAGATCGCCGACGTCCGGGAGGCCGTCGCCGCGGGCGCCGACGAGGTCGACATGGTCATCGACCGCGGCGCCTTCCTCTCCGGGCGCTACCTGAAGGTCTTCGAGGAGATCACCGCGGTCAAGGACGCCTGCGGCGACTCCGCCCGCCTCAAGGTGATCTTCGAGACCGGCGAGCTCTCCACCTACGACAACATCCGCCGGGCGAGCTACCTGGCGATGCTGGCGGGCGCGGACTTCATCAAGACCTCCACCGGCAAGGTGGCCGTCAACGCCACCCCGGCGAACACCCTGCTCATGCTCCAGGCCGTGCGTGACTTCCGCGACCGCACCGGCGTGCAGATCGGCGTGAAGCCGGCCGGCGGCATCCGTACCGCCAAGGACGCGGTCAAGTTCCTGGTGCTGGTCGGCGAGACCGCCGGCACCGACTGGCTGGACCCGCACTGGTTCCGGTTCGGCGCCTCCTCCCTCCTCAACGACCTGCTGATGCAGCGGCAGAAGCTGGCCACCGGCCGCTACTCCGGCCCCGACTACGTGACGGTGGACTGATCCCCATGACCTTCGAGTACGCACCGGCGCCCGAGTCCCGTTCGGTGGTGGACATCGCCCCCGCCTACGGGCTGTTCATCGACGGCGAGTTCACCGAGGCCGCCGACGGCCGCGTCTTCAAGACGGTCTCCCCCTCGACCGAGGAGGTCCTCTCCGAGGTCGCCCGGGCCGGCGAGGCCGACGTGGAACGCGCGGTCGCCGCCGCCCGCCGCGCCTTCGAGGGCTGGTCCGCGCTGCCGGGCAGCGAGCGCGCCAAGTACCTGTTCCGCATCGCGCGGATCATCCAGGAGCGCTCGCGTGAGCTGGCCGTCCTGGAGACCCTGGACAACGGCAAGCCGATCAAGGAGACCCGCGACACCGACCTCCCGCTGGTCGCCGCGCACTTCTTCTACCACGCGGGCTGGGCCGACAAGCTGGAGCACGCCGGCTACGGTCACGCGCCCCGGCCGCTGGGCGTGGCCGCGCAGGTCATCCCGTGGAACTTCCCGCTGCTGATGCTGGCGTGGAAGATCGCCCCCGCGCTCGCCACCGGCAACACGGTGGTCCTCAAGCCCGCCGAGACGACCCCCCTGTCCGCGCTCTTCTTCGCGGACGTCTGCCGCCAGGCCGGGCTGCCCAGGGGCGTCGTCAACATCCTGCCCGGCTACGGCGACACCGGCGCCGCGCTGGTCGCCCACCCCGGCGTGGACAAGGTCGCCTTCACCGGCTCGACCGGCGTCGGCAAGGAGATCGCCCGCACGGTGGCCGGCACCCGCAAGAAGCTCACCCTGGAGCTCGGCGGCAAGGGCGCCAACATCGTCTTCGACGACGCGCCCGTCGACCAGGCGGTCGAGGGCATCGTCAGCGGCATCTTCTTCAACCAGGGCCAGGTCTGCTGCGCGGGCAGCCGCCTGCTGGTGCAGGAGTCGGTGCACGACGAGGTGCTGGACGCCCTCAAGCGGCGCATCGCCACCCTCCGCCTCGGCGACCCGCTGGACAAGAACACCGACATCGGCGCGATCAACTCCGCCGAGCAGCTGGCCCGGATCACCGCGCTGACCGACCAGGGCGAGGCGGAGGGCGCCGAGCGCTGGACCGCCCCGTGCGAACTGCCCTCCTCCGGCTACTGGTTCGCGCCCACCGTCTTCAGCGGCGTCACCCAGGCGCACACCGTCGCCCGCGACGAGATCTTCGGCCCGGTCCTCTCGGTGCTCACCTTCCGCACGCCGGACGAGGCCGTCGCCAAGGCCAACAACACCGCCTACGGCCTCTCCGCGGGCATCTGGACCGACAAGGGCTCCCGCATCCTCGCGATGGCGAACAAGCTGCGCGCGGGCGTCGTCTGGTCCAACACGTTCAACAAGTTCGACCCCACCTCGCCGTTCGGCGGTTACAAGGAGTCGGGTTACGGCCGCGAGGGCGGTCGCCACGGGCTGGAGGCCTACCTCGATGTCTGAGCGTCTCAGCGTTTTCAAGACCTACAAGCTGTACGTGGGAGGCAAGTTCCCGCGTTCCGAGAGCGGCCGGGTGTACGAGGTGACGGGCTCCAAGGACCAGGACTGGCTTGCCAACGCCCCGCTGTCGTCCCGCAAGGACGCCCGTGACGCGGTGGTCGCCGCGCGCAAGGCGTTCGGCGGCTGGTCGGGCGCCACGGCCTACAACCGGGGCCAGGTCCTCTACCGCGTCGCGGAGATGCTGGAGGGCCGCCGCAGCCAGTTCACCCGTGAGGTCGCCGACGCCGAGGGCCTGTCCAAGGCCAAGGCCGCGGCGCTGGTCGACCTGACCGTCGACCGCTGGGTCTGGTACGCGGGCTGGACCGACAAGATCGCCCAGGTCCTCGGCGGCGCCAACCCGGTCGCGGGGCCCTTCTTCAACCTCTCCACCCCGGAGCCGACCGGTGTGGTGGCCGTGCTGGCCCCGCAGGAGTCCTCGCTGCTCGGCCTGGTCTCCGTGCTCGCCCCGGTCGTCGCCACCGGCAACACGGCGGTCGTCGTGGCGAGCGAGAGGTCCCCGCTGCCCGCGCTGTCGCTGGGCGAGGTGCTGGCCACCTCCGACGTCCCGGGCGGCGTGGTCAACGTCCTCTCCGGCCGCACGGCGGAGATCGCGCCGACGCTGGCCTCGCACATGGACGTCAACGCGGTCGACCTCACCGGAGCGGGCGCCGGCACGGCTCTCGCGACGGAGCTGGAGGTAGCCGCCGCGGACAACCTCAAGCGGGTGCTGCGTCCGCGCACCGGCGAGGACTTCGCGGCGACGCCGGGCACGGAGCGCCTGACGGCGTTCCTGGAGACCAAGACCGTCTGGCACACCACCGGTTCCCTGGGCGCCTCCGGCTCGTCCTACTGACCGGTCGCCCGACCGCGGCACGCCCCCCGCAGGAGGGGAGGGGGCACCGCCGCGGGGCCGGGTGCGGGCACCGCCTCCCCGCACGATCCGCACCCGGCGCCGCCTCCCGCCCCGGCCGCCCCCGGTCCTCGCCGACCGGGCCGCTCAGGCCGCCGGGGCGGGGGCGAGGCCGCCCAGCAGCCCCGTGACCTGCCCCACCGCGGGGAGCGCGTTCACCGTCTCCGCCTGGGTCAGCGGGTCGGTGAGCGTCTGCGTCGTCACCGGCTCGAAGTCGGAGACCTGCGTCCCCACCCCGTTGTTGGTCGGATCCACCCCGGTCCCGGCCAGCGGGTTCGGCTTCAACGCCCCCACCGGCCCCGTGGCGTACCCGACCGTGTTCTTCAGCGCCTCCGCACCGGTCTTCAGGTCGATCACGCTCAACGCCACCTTCGGCTCCACCGCGTCCTGCCCCGGCGCGGGCGCGGCGGAGGCGGCCGCCGCCCCGCCGCCGAGCGCCAGCCCCGCCCCCGCGAGGACCACGGCGGCCCGGCCGGCGTGCGCGCTCTTGCTCTGCCTCTGCTGCTTCGGTGCGGAGTGACGCCCCATGGTGCTGCCGCCTGTTCTGTCTGCTCGGTGACCGGAGAGTCACGAAGCGTAGTGGAGTGCCGGGGCGCGGCCAAAGCGACCACCGCACGTTCGAGCCCCGTTCGACGCGAACTCCGGAACCCGGATCCCCCATGGCCGGAAGCCGGGAAAACCCCGGTCACGGAAACCTCGGAATCCCCGGAATCCTCGGAATCCCCGGGGAGATCATTGCCGGGCACCGCACCCGGGTGTGACCAGAACAGTCACGGATGACCCGTCACCGACATTCCCTTACGTCACACCGGCAAGTAATCTTCCGTTTATCCACTCCCTCCTTTCACATTTGCCAGAAACGGGTCACCGCCATGCCGTCCGTCCTGTCGAGTGCCACCGAACGTCTCGTCCCCGGTCGCGTCCGGGCGCGAAAGGAGCAGGAGCGTCTTGAGGCGGCCGCCGCCGAGGAGGCCCGGCGCGAGGCCGAGGCGCGGCAGGCGAAGCAGGACCGGATCGCGGCGCGGCGCGCGGCGATGCTCGCCGCGGACCCCGCGGTCACGGAGCTGACCGTGCAGGGCCGCGGGTACTACGGCCGCACCGTCACCTCCTTCACGGCCGAGGACGCCCGCGCCCGGCAGCTGCACCTGGTCACCGACGCCCTCACGCACGCCGGCGTCGCCTACTTCCTGGTGCCGGGCCGGTCCGCGGGACGGCACGTGGTCGGCGTGTGCCTGGACGACCGGAAGGCGTTCCTGGCGGCCGTGCGGGAGCTGTACGGGACGGCTCCGCTGTACGCCTGCCGGCCCGGCAAGGAGGCGTGGCCCGAGGACGCCGTCCTGTACGCGGACGGGGCCCTGCCCACCGCGCTCAAGCGTGCCCGCGTGATCCGCTTCACCGAGCTGGAGATCGGCCCCGCCGGGCAGGTCCTGTCCGGGTTCACGGAGGGCTGCGACGTGGAGTTCTGGCAGGACGGCAAGGCCCTGCTGGCCGCGCGCGACGCGGTCGGGGAGAACCCCGAGGCGGCCCGGCGGGCGGCCGAGCGGCTTTCCTCTCTGCGCACCCAGCTCCCCGAGAGCGCGCTCGCCGGCACCTGGGTCGCGCCCCGGCCCAACGCGGTCTCGGACACGGTCACCGCCGAGGCCCGGATACCCGCGACGCGACGCGTGCGGGAGCGTTCCCACCCGACCTTCCGGGATTTCTTCCGGCCCGCCGTGGAGTCCGTCGATTTCGACATCGACGTCGTCTACACGTGGGTGGACGGCTCCGACCCGCGCCTGGCTGCCCAGCGCGAGGCCTACCGCGACGGCTCGCCGTCCCCGCGCCGCATCCACGCCCGGGAGACCGGCGCCTCCCGTTACACCAGCCACGACGAGCTGAAGTACTCGCTGCGCTCGCTGGAGATGTACGCGCCGTTCGTGCGGAACGTCTACATCGTCACGGACGGGCAGACCCCGTCCTGGCTCGACACCTCGGCGGCCGGCGTGAAGGTCGTCGACCACAAGGAGATCTTCTCCGACGCCAGTGTGCTGCCGGTGTTCAACTCCCATGCCATCGGCACCCAGCTGCACCACATCGACGGTCTCTCCGAGCGCTATCTCTACTTCAACGACGACGTCTTCCTCGGCCGTCCCGTCACCGCGGAGCACTTCTTCCACGGCAACGGCGTGGCGAAGCTTCCCTTCTCCCCGTTCCAGTACGGCCTCGGCTCGCCGCTGGCGGACGAGCCCGCGCCGAACTCCGCCGGCAAGAACGTCCGGCGTCTGCTGCTCGAACAGCACGGCCGGTTCGCCGTCAACAAGTTCATGCACACACCGCACCCGCAGATCCGCGGCGTGATGCGGGAGATCGAGGAACTCTTCGCCGAGGACGTGGAGCGCACACGGGGCTCCCGGTTCCGGGACGTCACCGACATCGCCATGGGCGCCAGCCTGCACCACCACCACGCCTACCTGACCGGTCGCGCCGTGCCCGGCGCGTACAAGCTGCGCTACGTCGACGTCGCACGCGAGGACGCCTCCGCACGGCTCACGGAGCTGCTGGAGACCCGGGGCTTCGACTTCTTCTGCCTCAACGACGTCAGCACGCCGCCGGAGCTGCAGGAGACCGTCGCCGCGAGCCTGCACGGCTTCCTGGAGACCTACTTCCCGTTCCCCGGCCGCTTCGAGCGGCAGAGCTGATCCGGGCAGGGTTCGCGCCACACGCCGCCGCCACCCGGGCGGCGGGCCACGTCACGGCGGGCCGCGTCAGTGCTGGTGGGCATCCCTCTCGCGCTCGCCGTCGGCCGGCCGGGGCGCGGCGGCCGCGCCGTCGGCGCGGACGGTGAAGGCCGCCGTGCGGACGACGCCGTCGTGCCGGAAGTCCAGGAAGAGGCGGTAGGCGCCCGCGGTGGGCGCGGTGGTGGTGAAGGAGATGCCGGGGCCCGGCTCGGTGACGCCGTCCCCGGGTCCGCCGTCGGGGTGGACGTGGAGGTAGGCGAGGTCACCCGCGCGCAGGGCGACGAGGTGGCCGTAGGCGCCGAGATAGGGCTCCAGGTCGGTGACCGGGCGGCCCTTCCGGGCGACGGACAGGGTGAGTTCCGAGGGCCTGCCGGGGGTGAGGCCGCCGTCGAGGGTGACGGTGTACCCGTCGACGGTGGCGGTGGTGGCGGGCTCCGGCAGTCCGGGTGCCCGGTAGGCGCCGGAGACCGCGAGGTCGGCGCCCAGGGTGAGGCCCGCGGCGCCCTCCACGGCCGGGGTGAAATCCGCGAAGACCCGGTAGGAACCGGCCGTGGGCACCGTGACGGGCGTGCTCCAGGTGCCGTCGGCGGCCCGGGTGGGGTGCAGGTGCCGGTAGGTGACCAGGTCGCGTGAGGCGAGGACGAGGTGCAGTTCCTTGCCGTGCTCCCGGCGGTAGGACGTCAGCAGCCGCCCCTCCTCGTCACGGACGGCGAAGCGGAGTTCGGCCCTCTCCCCCGCGGTGACGCGCGGGGTCCGCAGCTCCAGGGTGTACCCGGCCTGCGAGATCTGGAGCCCCGCCGGCACCACGTCCGCGCGGCCGTCACCGGCCGCCCCGCCCGCTCCGGGCCGGGCGGACGGCTGCCGGTCGTGCGGGGCGTGGGCAGCCGGCTGCCGGTCGGGGGTGACCGGGTCGACGACCGCGCCGACACCGTAGGCGGCGGCGAAGGTGGCCGCGACGGCGGCGGCGAAAGCAGTGATCTTCACGCCGGTGTTCATGGGCGGACCCTTTCCTCGGCAGTTCGGCGGCGACACCGCCATCGGTGACCAACGCCGCCGAATATATACCCCCCTGGGGTATGCGCAAGCGCCTCGGAAGGACTTGCCGACGATACCCCCACGGGGTATACAAGGAGACGCCAAGGGTACCCCCTGGGGGTACATCACCGTGTGCTCTCCTGGAGGAACCATGTCCTGCTGCGCCCCCGACGGCAGCTGCTCCACCGGCACCGGCACCGGCACGGCCACCGGCTCCGCCGCGGGCGTCACCACCGTCTACGACGTCGCCGGGATGACCTGCGGGCACTGCGAGGCCACGCTCACCACGGAGATCGGCGCGGCGGACGGCGTCCTCGGGGTCGAGGTCGACCTGGAGGCCGGCCAGGTCGCCGTCACCACCTCCGGCGCACCCGACGACGCGCTGCCGGCGAGGGTGGTCGACGACGCCGGCTACCGGCTCACCGGCCGGGCGGCCTGAGAACACCACCCGTGCCGCCGCGCGCCGGGCCCCGGCCGTGGGCCCGGCGCGCGCACCCCATTCCTTTCCCACACCCCAGCCCGAGGAGCGGTGATGGCCACCACGGTCCCCGACACAGCCGAGGTCGAACTCGCGATCGGAGGCATGACCTGCGCCTCGTGCGCGGCCCGGATCGAGAAGAAGCTGAACCGGATGGAAGGGGTCACCGCCACCGTCAACTACGCCACCGAGAAGGCGAAGGTCACCTTCCGCCAGGACCTCGCCGTCACGGACCTGATCGCCACGGTCGAGGCCACCGGTTACACGGCCCGCGCACCGAGGCCGGAGCCCGCCCCCGGCGCCGCCTCGGGGGACGACGGCGGGACGGACCGGGCGGGAGGGGCCACGGAGGACGAACTGCGCCCGCTGCGGCAGCGGTTGGTCACGGCCGTGGCGCTCGCCGTCCCGGTGGTGGCCATGGCGATGCTCCCGGCGCTGCAGTTCACGTACTGGCAGTGGCTGTCCCTCACCCTGGCCGCCCCGGTCGTCACCTACGCCGCCTGGCCCTTCCACCGGGCCGCCTTCACCAACGCGCGGCACGGCGCGGCGACGATGGACACGCTGATCTCGGTCGGCACCACGGCGGCGTTCCTGTGGTCGCTGTGGGCGCTGTTCCTCGGCACCGCCGGCACCCCCGGCATGACCCACCCCTTCGAGCTGACCATCGCCCGGTCGGACGGCGCGGGCAACATCTACCTCGAGGCCGCCGCCGGCGTGACCGCCTTCATCCTGGCGGGCCGGTACTTCGAGGCCCGCTCCAAGCGGAAGGCCGGGGCCGCGCTGCGGGCCCTGCTCGAACTGGGGGCCAAGGACGTGACCGTCCTGCGCGACGGCCGGGAGGAGCGGATCCCGGTGGCCGGGCTGCGGGCCGGGGACCGCTTCCTGGTCCGGCCGGGCGAGAAGATCGCCACCGACGGCCGCGTCGTGGAGGGCTCCTCGGCCGTCGACGCCTCGATGCTCACCGGCGAGTCCGCACCCCTCGAGGTCGGCGTCGGGGACGCCGTCACGGGGGCGACGGTCAACGCGGGAGGCCGGCTGGTCGTGGAGGCCACGCGGGTGGGCGCGGACACGCAACTCGCCCGCATGGCCAGGCTGGTCGAGGACGCGCAGAACGGCAAGGCCGCCGCGCAGCGGCTCGCCGACCGGATCTCCGGCGTCTTCGTCCCCGTCGTCATCGCCCTGGCCGTGGGCACCCTCGGCTTCTGGCTGGGCAACGGCGCGGAGCTGACGGCCGCGTTCACCGCCGCCGTCGCCGTGCTGATCATCGCCTGCCCGTGCGCGCTGGGCCTGGCCACCCCGACCGCGCTGATGGTCGGCACCGGGCGCGGCGCCCAGCTCGGCATCCTCATCAAGGGCCCCGAGGTGCTGGAGTCCACCCGCAAGGCCGACACCGTCGTCCTGGACAAGACCGGCACCGTCACCACCGGACGGATGACGCTGCTCGCCGTGCACACCGCCGAGGGCGGCGACGAGCGCGAGGTGCTGCGGCTGGCGGGCGCCCTGGAGCACGCCTCCGAGCACCCGGTCGCCCGGGCGGTCGCCGCGGGCGCCGCCGAGCGGGTGGGCGCCCTGCCGGTCCCGGAGGACTTCGCCAACGTGCCCGGCCTCGGTGTCCAAGGCGTGGTCGAGGGCCACGCCGTCCTCGTCGGCCGGACGGCGCTGCTCGCCGAGTGGGCCATGGAACTGCCGGCCGGCCTGGCGCGCGCCATGGCCGAAGCCGAGAAGGCGGGCCGCACCGCGATCGCGGTCGCCTGGGACGGCGGGGCGCGCGCGGTCCTCGAGGTCGCCGACGCCGTCAGGGGCACCAGCCCCGAGGCGATCACCCGCCTGCGGGCCCTGGGCCTGACGCCGATCCTGCTCACCGGGGACAACCGGGCCGTCGCCGAGGCGGTGGCCGCCGAGGTGGGCATCGACGAGGTGATCGCCGGGGTCATGCCCGAGGACAAGGTCGAGGTCGTCAAGCGCCTGCAGGGTGAGGGCCGTTCGGTGGCGATGGTCGGCGACGGCGTCAACGACGCCGCCGCGCTCGCCCAGGCCGACCTGGGGCTGGCGATGGGCACCGGCACGGACGCCGCCATCGAGGCCGGCGACCTCACCCTGGTCGGCGGCGACCTGCGGGCCGCCGCCGACGCCATCCGCCTGGCCCGCCGGACCCTCGGCACCATCCGGTCCAACCTCTTCTGGGCCTTCGCCTACAACGTCGCCGCCCTGCCCCTCGCGGCGGCCGGGCTGCTCAACCCGATGATCGCCGGTGCCGCCATGGCGTTCTCCTCGGTCTTCGTCGTCGGCAACAGCCTGCGGCTGCGCGGCTTCAGGCCCGGCGGCTGACACCTCACCCGTGCGTCACGGCGGCGGGGCGGACCGGCCGGTCCGCCCCGCCGCCGTTCCCGGTCGCCGCCGGCCGCTACCCGGTGTGATGTCCGCGCCAAGTCGGGTCACCCCCTCGTTCGATGGGCGTTCGATGCCGCAGACTGGTATCTCGTGACCACCCAGTTCTCCTCGCAGGCCCGTGTCGTTCTCCTCTGCGGCCCCTCCGGGTCAGGAAAGTCGCTGCTCGCCGCGGGCACCGGGCTGCCGGTGCTGCGTCTCGACGACTTCTACAAGGAGGCCGACGACCCGTCGCTGCCCCTGGTGGCGGGCAGCGAGGACATCGACTGGGACCATCCGCTGTCCTGGGACGCCGACACGGCGGTCGCCGCCATCGCGTCGCTGTGCCGGACGGGCCGCACGGAGGTGCCGGTGTACGACATCTCGCTGAGCGCCCGGACCGGGCGGACCGAGCTGGACCTCGGGGGCGCCCCGGTGTTCGTCGCCGAGGGAATCTTCGCGGCGGAGATCGTCTCGCGATGCCGGGAGCTGGGGCTGCTGGGCGACGCGCTGTGTCTGGCCCGGGGCCCGGTGACCACGTTCCGCCGCCGGTTCCTGCGGGACCTGCGGGAGAGCCGCAAGTCGGTGCCGTTCCTGCTGCGGCGGGGCTGGCGGCTGATGCGCTCCGAGCGGACCATCGTGGCGCGGCAGACCTCGCTGGGTGCGTACGCCTGCGACCGGCCAGAGGCCGAGGCCCGGATCGCGGCCGTGACGGCCGCCGCCTCCCGCACCGGGGAGACGCCCGCGACCACGGCGTGACACGACCGGGAGACGACAGAAGGCGGGACCGGAAAGCCCCCGCTTCCGGTCCCGCCCTTCCCCCGTGTCCCCCCGTTTTCCCCCGTGTCCCCCCGCGGTCCCCCGGCCCGGCCGGCTCCCCCGAACCGTCCGGACCCGCTCCCCCGTGCTCCCCCCGGGGCTCTGCTCCCCCGTGAGCCCCCGGCCTTCAGGCGACCAGTTCGCCGAAGGCTTCCTCCTCGTCACGGCCCAGTCCGAGGACCTGGTCCTCCCGCAGCCGCCGCAGCGACCGCCAGATGCTGGACTTGACCGTGCCGACACTGATGTCGAGGATGTCCGCGATCTCCGGATCGGTGCGGCCCTCGTAGTAGCGCAGCACCAGCATGGTGCGCTGCGGCTCGGGAAGCCGGGCGAGCGCCTGCCACAGGACGGTGCGCAGCTCGGTGCCGCGCATCGAGTCCAGGTCGCCGACGGTCTCCGGCAGTTCCTCGGTCGGGTACTCGTTGAGCTTGCGGCGGCGCCAGGCACTGATGTGCAGGTTGGTCATGGTGCGCCGCAGGTAGCCGCCCACCGCCGCCTTGTCGCTGATCCGGTCCCACGCCCGGTAGGTGGAGAACAGCGCGCTCTGCAGCAGGTCCTCCGCCTCGAAGCGGTCACCGGTCAGGTGGTAGGCGGTGGCGTACAGCGAGGCCCGCCGCTCCCGCACGTAGGCGGTGAACTCGGCCTCCGAGAGCCCGCCTTCGGCGCGTCCGGCCGCCTGGTCCCCCCGGACCGGACCGGACGCCGCCCGCTGGGCGGGCACCGAAGGCTTCCCCGGCACGGACGCGGGGGCGGACGCCGGCTGGGCCGGAACGCCGTGCCGGCTGCCGCCGGCCCCTCGTACGCAGCCCCGCGCCCCCACGACGCCGGACCGCTCCCCCCGGATCACCACGTCGTGCAGACGCGTGGCCACTGCGCCAGTGCCATTGCTGAGCAGAGTGCTCATCCCGCGCCTCCCGTCATGTTCCTGTCCGTGAGGAAAATGTTGCCGGGGACACTTCATGACGGTGTCCGCCGACTGTCACAGACCTGTCACAGGCCCCACCCACTGTGCGCGCCGCCGGGCGAGCACGCGTCGGGAACACGGCCGGGGGGCCGTGCCGAACATCCGGTGCGGTGACCGGAATTCCCTCCCCGGGGACCATGGGCCAGAATGAGCGCGTGCCTTCCCTGTTGCTGATCGAGGACGACGACGCCATCCGTACGGCCCTGGAGCTCTCCCTGACCCGCCAGGGGCACCGCGTGGCGACCGCTGCGAGCGGTGAGGACGGTCTGCAGTTGCTGCGCGAGCAGCGACCGGATCTGATCGTGCTGGACGTCATGCTGCCCGGTATCGACGGTTTCGAGGTCTGCCGGCGGATCCGCCGCACCGACCAGTTGCCGATCATCCTGCTGACCGCGCGCAGCGACGACATCGACGTGGTGGTCGGGCTGGAGTCCGGCGCCGACGACTACGTGGTCAAGCCCGTACAGGGCAGGGTGCTCGACGCCCGGATCCGCGCGGTGCTGCGCCGCGGGGAGCGGGAGTCCAGCGACTCGGCGTCGTTCGGCTCGCTGGTCATCGACCGTTCCGCGATGACCGTGACCAAGAACGGCGAGGAACTCCAGCTCACGCCGACCGAACTGCGGCTGCTGCTCGAGCTGAGCCGCCGCCCCGGCCAGGCGCTGTCCCGCCAGCAGTTGCTGCGGCTGGTGTGGGAGCACGACTACCTGGGCGACTCCCGTCTGGTGGACGCGTGCGTGCAGCGGCTGCGCGCCAAGGTGGAGGACGTGCCGTCCTCCCCGACGCTGATCCGCACGGTGCGCGGCGTCGGCTACCGCCTGGACCAGCCGCAGTGACCGCTGCGCAGTCGCCCGGCACCGGCCCTTCCGCGCCGGGTCCGTCCGCCGAGGGGGGCGGCGCCACCGGTACCAGGACGTCGCGGGCCCGCTCCCTGCGCCTCACCAGCCTGCGGCTGCGGCTGGTCCTCGTCTTCGGCCTGGTCGCGCTGACCGCTGCCGTGACGGCCTCCGGGATCGCCTACTGGCTCAACCGCGAGGCGGTGCTGACCCGCGCCCAGGACGCGGTGCTGCGCGACTTCGAGCAGGAGATGCAGAGCCGGGCGGGCGTGCTGCCGGGCGAGCCCACCCAGGACGACCTGCAGCGGGCCGCCGACCTGATGTCCGACAGCAGTCAGCACTTCAGCGTGCTGCTGATATCCGCCGCGCCCGACGGCCGGGTGATCACCGCCGGGCCGGACATGCTGGACACGTTCACGCTGGACGACGTGCCGCGTTCGCTGCGCGAGGCGGTGAACCGCGAGCAGAAGCTGACCGCCGCCAACTCCGCTCCGTACCACCTGTACTGGCAGCGGACGGTGGACGAGGGCGGCACTCCCTACCTGGTGGCCGGGGCCAAGGTGGCCGGCGGGCCGACCGGTTACATGCTGAAGTCGCTGGAGCCGGAGGCCAAGGACCTCAACTCGCTGGCCTGGTCGCTGGGGATCGCCACCGCGCTGGCGCTGGTGGGCTCGGCGCTGCTGGCGCAGGCGGCCGCCACCACCGTGCTGCGTCCGGTGCACCGGCTGGGCATCGCCGCCCGCCGTCTCGGTGAGGGCAAGCTGGACACCCGGCTCCAGGTCTCCGGCACCGACGAACTGGCCGAACTGTCACGGACGTTCAACCGGACCGCCGCCGCGCTGGAGCAGCGGGTGGCGGAGATGAGCTCCCGCGACGAGGCGTCCCGCCGGTTCGTGGCCGACATGTCGCACGAGCTGCGCACGCCGCTGACCGCGATCACCGCGGTGACGGAGGTGCTGGAGGAGGAGCTCGACGCGGAGACCGGCGGCATCGACCCGATGATCGAGCCGGCCGTGCGGCTGGTGGTCAGCGAGACGCGGCGGCTGGGCGACCTGGTGGAGAACCTGATGGAGGTCACCCGCTTCGACGCGGGCACCGCCCGTCTGGTCCTCGACGACGTCGACATCGCCGACCAGATCACCGCCTGCGTGGACGCCCGGGCCTGGCTGGACGCGGTGGAGCTCGACGCCGAGCGCGGGGTGACGGCGCGGCTCGACCCGCGTCGGCTGGACGTGATACTCGCCAACCTGATCGGCAACGCCCTCAAGCACGGCGGGTCGCCGGTGCGGGTCGCGGTCCGGGTGGAGGACGCGCCGGACGCGGTGCTCGCGCCGCACGAGTCGGGCGAGCGGGCGGAGCGCGTCGCCGACGCGGACGCGGACGCCGAGGGCGAGGCGGCCGAGGAGGCCGCCGCGGCGGCCCGCAAGGTGCTGGTCGTCCAGGTGCGCGACCACGGTCCGGGCATCCCCGAGGAGGTGCTGCCGCACGTCTTCGACCGGTTCTACAAGGCGAGCGCCTCCCGGCCGCGCTCCGAGGGCTCGGGGCTGGGCCTGTCCATCGCGCTGGAGAACGCGCACATCCACGGCGGCGACATCACGGCCGCCAACTCCCCCGACGGGGGGGCGGTGTTCACCTTGCGCCTGCCGCTGGACGCGTCCTCGGTGACGGAGGAGGCCGGGGCGGAGCGGCCGACGGGCGGGAAGCAGGGCGCGAAGCAGAGGCAGAGGAGCGGGCGTTGAGGCGAAGAGGCGCGACGGCGCTGCTGCTGGCGGCGGTACTGGCCCCGGCGCTCGCCGGGTGCGGGATCCGGGCGACGGAGGTGCCGACGTACTTCGGCCCGGCCCCGTCCCGGATGCCCTGCGCCGTCACGGCGTCCTCGCCCAGCCCTTCGGACGACTCCGAGGTGCCGGTGCGCGTCTACCTGCTCTGCGCGGGACAGCTGACGCTGGTGGAGCGCACGGTACGGCTGCCGGAGGGCACCGACGGGTCGGTGCGGCGGACGCTGGTGGCGCAGGGCCTGCTCGACGAGCTGACCCGTCACCCCTCGCCGGGCGAGCAGCAGAACGGCTACCGCACCAAGGTGCCGTCGGGCACCGGCGTGAAGAGGCCGCGGTCGGGCGACCCTGCGGACGCCTTCCGGCTGACCGACCCGCCGCAGCGGCTGCCGGCCGGGGCGCTGGCGCAGATCGTGTGCACCTTCGCCGAGTCCGCCGCCACCCAGGGCTCCGGCGAGGTCACCCTGGGCGGTCCCGACGGGCCGTTGACGCGCTACGAGTGTCCGCAGCCGCTGCGAAACCACCCGATCACCACACCCGTCCCCTCGGCCACACCCGCGACGGCGGGGTGACGGGCGCCCCGGCGCGCGGACCCGCGCACGCGCCCCCTGAGCGGCCGGTGGCGGGCGGGCCCGGAACCGCGCGGCGGGAAGGCGGCGTCTAGAGCCACGTGCAGCGTCAACGCTCGCGCGACGGCAACGTCGCCTCCGGTCTCCGCACGGCAGGTGTCCTCCTCCTCGCCGCACACCTCGCCGTCGTCGGCTGGCTGACGCTCAGACCCCTGGACGTTCCGTGGATGACGCCGACCAACATCCGGCCGATGGCGGGCATACGCGCCGACCTGGCCCTCGGCTGGGGTCCCGCCGTGCGCCGCATCGTGAAGGACCTGGCGCTGCTGGCGCCGCTGGGCGTGCTGCTCCCCATGGCGGGCGGCCGGCTCTCGGTGCCGCCGCTCCTCTCGCTGGCCCGCACCCTGGTGGCCGGGGCGATGATCTCCCTCGGCATCGAACTGCTGCAGACCGGTGTGCCCGGGCAGGTCGTCGACGTCGACTCGCTGATCCTCAACACCGCCGGGCTGACGCTGGTCCACCTCGCGGTGGTCCCGGCCGGCCGTGCCGCGCTGCGGCGGCGCCTCGTCCGCCGCGCGTACCGGGCACCCGCGGGTCCCGACCAGGAGGCGGCTCAGGGTCGGCCCCCGACGTTTCCCAGGGTCCCGATCGCCCCGTAGAGCGATGCCTTGCACCTTTTGCGGCCGTAGCGTTGATGTCGTAGGGGCGGCCACCGGGTCGCCCCGACGGAGACGCCTCGCCGGCGCCTCCGACGACTCTGACGACTCCACGGAGGAGCAGCCATGAGCAGCCTCGTTCGCCCCACCCACGGCCGGATGATCGGCGGAGTCTGCGCCGCCCTGGCCCGGCGCTTCGGCGTCTCCGCCACCACCATGCGCGTGATCTTCCTGGTCTCCTGCCTGCTGCCGGGCCCCCAGGTGCTGCTGTACATAGCGCTGTGGATCCTGCTGCCCGGCGAGAAGCGGGCCGCGGGCCGGGCGGCGGCGGCCTGAGGCGGAAGCGCGACGGGGCGCGGTCACTCCCGGAACCGAGGAGTGACCGCGCCCCCGCCGGGGAAGCCCGGCCGTGCGCGGGTCCGGTCAGCCGAGCGGCAGGCCGTTGAGGTTGCTGCCGGAGCCCATGTTCATCTCGCCGAGGCCGAGGCCGCCGAGCAGCGCCGGCACCTCACCGACCGGGGAGCCCTTCTCCTTGCCCTCGTTGGCCTGGGCACGGGCGTCGCGGTCCTGCGCGGCGAGCCGTTCGGCGCTGCCCATCGCCACGTCCATGCCCGCGCCGCCGAGCTCGTCGCCGAGCCCGCCGAGCTGCGATCCGGCCCCCTGGAGCCCGTCCGTCAGGGGGCCCTGCAGGGCCTCCCCGACGCCGTCCGCCGGCAGCGCGCCGGTCAGGCCGCTCAGCGCGGGGCCGGCGTCCGGGACGGCCGGGGCCGCCGCGGCGGCACCCGCGCCGACCGCCGCGAGGGCGGCGCCGAAGGCGACGACGCCGAGGGTCTTGGCAGCAGACTGCTTCATAGTGAATGCGTCCTTGAATGCGATGACGGGGGACTGAGCGGTCCACGACCGTAAACACGGCACGCCGAGAGACGCAAACACCGGAATGCGGTGAGTTCGCGAGGAGGGGGCCGGTCGGATTTCCCGACCGACCCCCTCTCCCGTCACGTCGCCGCAGCTCAGCGGCGGCTCACCGGAACAGCCACTCCGCCTTCAGCGTGGCGTACCCGGGCTTGATCACGTCATCGATCATCGCCACCCTTTCATCGAAAGGAATGAATGCTGATTTCATCGCATTGACGGTGAACCACTGCATCTCGTCGAGCGTATAACCGAAGGTCTCGACAAGATGCTCGAATTCGCGGCTCATGGTGGTGCCGGACATCAGGCGGTTGTCGGTGTTCACGGTGACCCGGAAGTGCAGCTTGCGCAGCAGTCCGATCGGATGGTCCGCGTACGAGCCGACGGCGCCGGTCTGCAGGTTGGAGGTCGGGCAGAGCTCCAGCGGGATCCGCTTGTCCCGGACGTAGGCGGCGAGCCGGCCGAGTTCCACCGTGCCGTCGTCGGCGACCTCGATGTCGTCGATGATCCGCACGCCGTGGCCGAGCCGGTCGGCCCCGCACCACTGGAGGGCCTGCCAGATCGACGGCAGCCCGAAGGCCTCGCCGGCGTGGATGGTGAAGTGGTTGTTCTCCCGCTTCAGGAACTCGAACGCGTCCAGGTGACGGGTGGGCGGGTAGCCCGCCTCGGCGCCCGCGATGTCGAAGCCGACCACGCCGGAGTCCCGGTAGCGGTTGGCGAGTTCGGCGATCTCCAGGGAGCGGGCGGCGTGCCGCATCGCGGTGAGCAGGGCGCCGACGCGGATACGGTGACCGTCCTCCCTCGCGCGGCGTTCACCCTCGCGGAAGCCGTCGTTGACGGCCTCGACGACCTGTTCCAGGGACAGCCCGCCCTCCAGGTGCTGCTCGGGGGCGTACCGCACCTCGGCGTAGACGACGCCGTCCGCCGCGAGGTCCTCGGCGCACTCGGCGGCCACCCGGCGCAGCGCCTCCTCGGTCTGCATCACGCCGACGGTGTGGGCGAACGTCTCCAGGTACCGCTCCAGGGAGCCGGAGTCGGCGGCCTCGCGGAACCAGGAGCCGAGCTTGTCGGCGTCGCCGTGCGGAAGGGCCTGGTACCCGTTCTCCCGGGCGAGTTCGACGACCGTGCCGGGGCGCAGGCCGCCGTCGAGGTGGTCGTGCAGCACGACCTTCGGGGCCCGGCGGATCTGGTCCGCGGTCGGGGCGTGGATGGTCTGGCTATTCATCGACGAACCATAGCGCCAAATCCCCTACGCGCGTAGATCCCGCGCGGAAGGGTGGCGGAGGCGTGGTGTTCTGCCAGTGTTGGCCCATGGCACACCAAGGGATCCCGGACCGCCCGGCAACCCGCCCGGCCCGGCTCGGCAGGCCGTTCGCCGCGCATCCCCTGCGGCGTCCGGACGACGGGCGCGAGGCCACCGGGGTGGTGCTGCTGCTGCCCCGTGGCGAGGAGGAGTCCGACCGGCCGCCCTCCCCCGCGGCCTCGTACGCCGCGCTGCGCACGCTCGGCCGCCGGCTCGCCCGCGCCGGGGAGCGGCGGGGGCTGGCCGCGCACCTGGTGCACTACGGACGGCGCGGCTGGAACGGCGCGCGGGCGGCGCTCGCGGAGGACGCCACGCGGGCCGTCGAGGAGGCGGTGCGGCGTTACGGCGACGTGCCGGTGTGCCTGGTCGGGGTCGGGATGGGCGGCCGCGCGGCGCTGCGGGCGGCGGGGCACCCGGCGGTGGTCTCGGCGGTCGCGCTGGCGCCGTGGCTGCCGGCCGACGGGGGGCCCGGGGCGGCGGCGGGGCCGGAGCCGGTGAAGCAGCTGGCGTCCCGCCATGTGCTGATCGTGCACGGCACGGACGACGCGCGGGCCGCACCCGACCTCTCGTTCCGGCTGGCGGAGCGGATCAAGAAGACCAACCGGGAGGTGTGCCGGTTCGAGGTCCACACGGACGGGCACGCGCTGCGCGCCTACCGGTGGGAGGTGCACACGCTCGTCGCGGACTTCGCGCTGGGCACGATGTACGGGGCGCCGATGCCGCGGGCGGTGCGGGACGCGCTGGCGGCGCCGCCGCCGCTGGGGCTGCGGATGCCGCTGGCCTCCGGCTTCGGCCGGCTGCGGGACCGGTGACGGCGCCCGGCTCCGGGGGCCGGTCCGCTCCCGCCCGCGACCCGGGGACCGGGTGACGCCCGGCCGGGGGCGGGCCGGCGGGTGCCGGCGGCTTCCTCCCGGACCCGGTCCCGCGTGCGCCGGTCAGGCGGGGGCGGGACGCAGGAGGAGGGTGGCGAAGCCGAAGGCGGGGCGGTAGGCGCGGAGCCATTCGGAGCGGTGGGTGGTGGCCGTGGCGAGGGCCTGGGCGCTGTCCGGGTCGTCGGGGTGGTCGAGGGCCCAGGAGGCGAGCGAGCCCGTCCAGGCCCACTCGTACGCGTCGAGTTCCCGCCGGGTGCTGATGTGCCCCTGCACGGGGACCCAGCCGTCCGCGACGACCCGGTCGACCAGGGCGGGGAGGTCGGTGAGGTCCCCCAGCAGCTCCACGGCCCGGGCCGACGGCTCGCCCTCCCAGAAGCCGTCGCCGACCAGGACCCGTCCTCCGGGGGCGAGATGCTCCCGGGCCGCGGCCAGGGCGGGCAGCAGTCCCCCGAAGGCGTGCGCGGCTCCCACGCAGAGCACCACGTCGTAGGCGCGGGGCGGGCTGAAGTCCGCGGCGTCCATGTGGTGCAGCACCAGGTGGTCCGCGACGCCGAGCCGCCCCGCCGCCGTCCGTGCCTCGGCCAGCGCCGCCCCGGAGACGTCGACGCCCTCGGCCCAGACACCCGGGCGGCCGGTCAGGGCCCGCAGCAGCCACTGGCCGCCGCCGCAGCCGAGGTCGAGCAGCCACTCGTCGCCGCGCGGGAGGGCGTGGTCCAGCAGCCGGTCCACCGAGTCGTCGTCGAGCGGTGCGGCGACGGGGTGGCCGGCATGGGCGATGCGGGAGATCTCTTCACGGTTCATCACGGCGGAGCGTGTCAGGCGCCCGGAGGCCACGCACCCGGTTTTCGCCGGGCCCGGCCACCGCCCGGTTTCCGCCAAGCCACCGCCCGCGGCGGCGCGGGGCCCGGCCACCGCTCAGTGCGGGAGGAGGCGGCCCCGCCGGGAGAGCAGGAACTTCTTGAAGGCGGCCACCGGCGGGGTGTCGGGGTGGCCGCCGAGCCAGGCCACGCCGATCTCGCGGACCGCCCGGGGCGCGGTGACGGTCAGTTCGGCGACCCCGGGCCGGGGGAAGGCGGGGGGCGGCAGCAGGGCGACACCGAGGCCCGCCGCGACCAGACCGCGCAGGGTCTCCGCCTCCTCGCCCTCGAAGGCGACCCGCGGGCGGAACCCGGCCTGGGCGCACAGGTCGTCGGTGATCCGCCGCAGCCCGTATCCGGCCTCCAGGGTCACGAAGGTCTCCTCCGCGGCCTCCGAGAGCCGGATCCGCCGACGCGAGGCCAGCCGGTGGTCGGCGGGGACCACCAGCCGGAGCTTCTGCTCGTCGAGGCGGCGGGCCACCAGGTCGGGGGCGTCCGGCACCGGCGAGGTGAGGCAGAGGTCGAGTTCACCGCGGCGCAGGCCCTCCAGCATCGCCTCGCCGTAGTTCTGCACCAGGCTGAACCGGATCCGGGGGTGGTCGGCGCGGAACGCCTGGATGAGTCCCGGCACCGTCTCCGCGCCCATGGTGTGCAGGAATCCGAAGGCCACCTTGCCGACCGCCGGGTCGGCGTCCGCCCGGACCTCCTCGGCGGCCCGTTCCAGGTCGGCGAGGGCCCGTTCCACCGAGGCCAGGAAGGTCCGCCCGGCGGGGGTGAGCGAGACCGTGCGGCCGCGCCGGGCGAACAGGTCGACCCCGAGGTCGTCCTCCAGCCGGGCGACGGCGCGGGAGAGAGTCGACTGCGGCACCCGCATCTCCTGGGCGGCCCGGGTGACGTGCTCGGTCCGGGCCACCCCGGCGAAGTAGGCGAGCCGCGGGACGAGGTTCGTGACGGTGTCTTCCACGTCACCGGTCTGTGACAGCCACTCCTGTGACCTCTGCTGATGCACCACGGGAACGATTATGGCCAATCCATGCATTGGACGGATGAGCATGGCCGTTCGTACGGTCGAACCATGCCTGCCGCCAGTACCGAGGCGTCCACCCGCGTGGGCGCCGGATCCGACACCACCGTCCCCTCCCCGTCGTCCGCCCCCTCCCCCACGGCCACCGCGCCCGCCGCGCCCGCCGCGGCCCCGGACACCCGGGTCGACCTGGGCACCCCCGCCTACCGCCGGATGAGCCTGGCGCTCTTCCTCGCCGGTGTGGCCACCTTCGCCCTCCTCTACTCCACGCAGGCCCTCCTGCCGCTGATCTCCGCGAGCTACGGCGCCTCGGTCAGCGACGTGTCGTGGACGGTGGCGGCCGCCACCGGCGGGCTGGCGCTGTTCGTCATCCCGATGAGCGCGCTCTCCGAGCGGTTCGGGCGGCGCGCCACGATGACCGGCGCGGTCGCCGTGGCGGTCGGCATCGGGCTGGTGGTGCCGTTCGCGCCCTCGCTGGGCGTGCTGGTGGCGCTGCGCGCGGTCCAGGGCGCGGCGCTGGCGGGTCTGCCCGCGTCGGCGACCGCCTACCTGGCGGAGGAGGTACGGCCGCGGGCGCTGATCACCGCGATCGGGCTGTACGTGGCCGGCAACAGCGTCGGCGGGATGAGCGGCCGGGTCCTCACCGGCTGGGTCGCGCAGGAGTGGGGCTGGCGCGTGGCGCTGGCGGTGCTGGGCGTGCTGGCGGTGGCCTGCGCGGTGGCGTTCCGGATGCTGCTGCCGGAGCCGAAGCACTTCACCCGCGGCTCGCTGCGGCCCGGCGTGGTGGCCCGCACGGTGCGCGACCACCTGGGCAACCCGCTGCTGCGGCGCCTGTACGCGATCGGCCTGCTGTTCATGACGGTGTTCGGCGGCGTGTACACGGTCATCGGCTACCGGCTGACGCAGGAGCCGTTCTCCCTCCCGCAGGGCGTGGTCGGCTCGATCTTCCTGGTCTACCTGGTGGGCACGGTGTCCGCCTCGGCCTCCGGGCGGCTGGTCGGACGCTTCGGCCGCCGGGGCACCCTGTACCTGTCCGGCGCGCTCACGGCGGCGGGCCTGCTGGTCTCGCTGTCGGACCGGCTGCCCGCGGTGCTGCTGGGTCTGGTCCTGGTCACCGGCGGTTTCTTCGCCGGGCACTCGGCGGCGTCCTCCGCGGTCAGCGGGACGGCGCTGCACGGGCGGGCCCAGGCGGCGGCGCTGTACCAGTCGGCGTACTACATCGGGTCCAGCGTCGGCAGCACCGTCGGCGCGGTGGCCTTCCACGCGGCGGGCTGGGGCGGCACGGTGGCCGTGGGGCTGCTGGCCGTGGCCGGCGTCGCGGGGATCACGCTGCTGGGCACCCTGGCGGCGCGCCGGCCGGCTGTGGCCGCCTGACCCCGCTTTCCCGGCGCCACCGCGCCCACCTGCGACTTCCCCCTGTCCGCAGGACGTTGTCAGTGGGCTGCGGTAGCTTCCGAAGTGCTGGACGGAAGAGGCGTACCGAGGGGCGGGTTGCCATGACCGACGTATCCACCACGACCGGGGCGGTCGCGTCCGAGGCGGCCATGGAGGGCTACCGCAAGGAGCTCACCGGCTACTGCTACCGCATGCTCGGCTCGTCCTTCGAGGCCGAGGACGCGGTCCAGGACACGATGATCCGGGCCTGGCGCAGCCGCGAGAAGTTCGAGGGCCGGTCCAGTCTCCGTTCCTGGCTGTACCGGATCGCCACCAACGTCTGTCTGGACATGCTGTCGGCCGGCAACAAGCGGGCCCGGCCGGTGGACCTGACCGCCGCCACCCCGCTCGCCCAGGCCGCGCTCTCGCCGCGCCCCGACCACACCTGGCTGGAGCCGGCGCCGGACGCCCGGGTGCTGCCGGACGCCTCCGACCCCGCCGAGCGGGCCGTCGCCAAGGAGTCGGTGCGGCTGGCGTTCATGGCGGCGCTTCAGGAGCTGCCGCCCAAGCAGCGGGCGGTGCTGATCCTGCGGGAGGTGCTGGCCTGGAAGGCCAGTGAGGTGGCGGAGCTGCTGGGCACCACCGTCGCCTCGGTGAACAGCGCCCTCCAGCGGGCCCGGGCCACCCTCGCGGAGCGGGCCCAGGAGCGTCCCGGCGACGTCTCGGACCCGCTCGACGAGGAGCAGCGGAAGCTGCTGGAGCGCTACGTCGCCGCCTTCGAGGGGTACGACATGGCCGCGCTGACGGCGCTGCTCCACGAGGACGCGATCATGACCATGCCGCCGTTCGACCTGTGGCTGCGGGGCGCTTCGGACATGACCGGCTTCATGACCACGGTCGGCGCGAGCTGCGCCGATTCCCGGCTGCTGCCGGTGGAGGTCAACGGCCTGCCCGGGTACGCGCACTACAAGCCGGACCCGGAGCGGGGCGGGTTCAGCCCGTGGGCGGTGCAGGTGCTGGAGGTGTCAGAGGGGCGGATCGCCGCGATGCACTGCTTCCTCGACACCGCCCGGTTCTTCCCGCTGTTCGGTCTCGCCGGGCATCTCGACGCCGACGGCCAGCCCGACGAGGTCGAGAAGGGCGAGTAGCCCCGGGTCGGGGCCGCGCAGCAGGACGCGGCCCCCGCCGCGCCGGGCGGTGAGCGCGAGCCGGGCGATCAGGTCGACGGCGCCGAGCGACGGCCGCCGCACCGCGCGGACGTCGCAGATCACCACGGCCGCGCCGTGGGCCAGCCCTTCCCGCGCGATGTCACAGAGCCGGGCGACGCCGTCCTTGCCGACGGGCTCGCCCGGTACGCGCACGACGACCTCCGGGTCCCTCATGCACGGGTAGACCTCGCAACGGCGCGGGATTCATCGGCGCGGCCCGGCCGGTCGGGAAGCCGGCCGTGTCCGGGGCGCCTCCGGGCCCGTTCACGGGCGGTTTTCCTCCCGTCGGGAGCCGGTCCCCGCACGCGGAACCGGACCGGTGGGAGTCCCACCGGTCCGGTCCGCCGCGCGCATGCCCGGCTCAGCCGATGCGCTCCAGCACCACCGGCGGCGCGGTGAAGTCCGTGCCCGCGGCGGCGATGTCGTAGGTGCCCTCCAGGGACTCCAGGGCGTACGCGAACCGCTCCGGGGTGTCGGTGTGCAGGGTCATCAGCGGGGCGCCCGCGGTGACCGTGTCGCCCGGCTTGGCGTGCAGCTCGACGCCGGCGGCCGCCTGCACGGGGTCCTCCTTGCGGGCGCGGCCCGCGCCCAGGCGCCAGGCGGCGACGCCGACGCCGTACGCGTCGAGGCGGGTCAGCACACCGGAGGCCGGGGCGGTGATCACGTGCTGCTCGCGGGAGGTGGGCAGCGGGGCGTCCGGGTCGCCGCCCTGCGCCCGGATCATGCGGCGCCAGGCGTCCATCGCGGAGCCGTCGGCCAGGGCCCCGGCCGGGTCGGCGTCCGGCAGTCCGGCCGCCGTGAGCATCTCCCGGGCCAGCGCGAGGGTCAGCTCGACGACGTCGGAGGGGCCGCCGCCTGCCAGCACCTCGACGGACTCGCGGACCTCGAGCGCGTTGCCGGCGGTGAGGCCGAGCGGGGTCGACATGTCGGTGAGGAGCGCGACGGTGTTCACGCCGTGGTCGCGGCCCAGGCCCACCATGGTGGTGGCGAGTTCCCGGGCGTCGTCCAGGGTCTTCATGAAGGCGCCGGAGCCGACCTTGACGTCCAGGACCAGGGCGCCGGTGCCCTCGGCGATCTTCTTGGACATGATCGAGGAGGCGATCAGCGGGATCGACTCCACGGTGCCGGTGACGTCGCGCAGCGCGTAGAGCTTGCGGTCGGCGGGGGCGAGGCCCGCGCCGGCGGCGCAGATCACGGCGCCGACGTCGTCGAGGATCGCGAGCATCTCCTCGTTGGAGAGCGCGGCACGCCAGCCGGGGACGGCCTCCAGCTTGTCGAGGGTGCCGCCGGTGTGGCCGAGGCCGCGGCCGGAGAGCTGCGGGACGGCGGCGCCGCAGGCGGCGACCAGGGGCGCGAGGGGAAGGGTGATCTTGTCCCCGACGCCGCCGGTCGAGTGCTTGTCGGCGGTGGGGCGGGAGAGGGAGGAGAAGTCCATCCGCTCGCCGGACGCGATCATCGCGGCGGTCCAGCGGGCGATCTCGCGGCGGTTCATGCCGTTGAGGAGGATCGCCATGTTGAGGGCGGCCATCTGGTAGTCGGCGACCTCGCCACGGGTGTAGGCGTCGACGACCCAGTCGATCTGCCGGTCGGTCAGTTCCGTGCGGTCGCGCTTGGCGCGGATGACGGTGATGGCGTCCATGACGCCCCCTTCTTCTCGCTTCGTTGCGGTGGTTCTGCGTTGCGGCAGCCGGGCGCCGCCCCGGCCCCCCTCCCGCAGGGTGGCGGGCTCAGGCGCCGGGGCCCTGGGTGAGGTGGCCGGGGCCGAAGGCCTGCGGGAGCATCGCGGAGAGGGGGAGGATCCCCTCGGGGGTCTCCAGGAGGAGGTCCGGGCCGCCGAACTCGTAGAGCAGCTGCCGGCAGCGCCCGCAGGGCACCAGCACGGCGCCCTTCCCGTCCACGCACGTGAAGTGGGTGAGCCACCCTCCGCCGGTGCGCTGCAGCTCCGACACCAGGCCGCACTCGGCGCACAGCCCCAGCCCGTAGGACGCGTTCTCCACGTTGCACCCGGAGACGACGCGCCCGTCGTCCACCCGGGCGGCGACGCCGACGGGGTAGCCCGAGTAGGGGGCGTACGCGCGGGTCATCGCCGCGTACGCCACCTCCCGCAGGGCGTCCCAGTCGAAGCCGCCCGGGTCGGCGCCGGTGGTCGGCGCCGTCATCCGCCCTGGCCCTTGCGGTACGGCAGGCCGTCCGCCTTCGGCATCCGCAGGTGCTGCGCGGAGAGCGAGAGCACCAGCAGGGTGACCAGGTACGGGCTGGCGGCGACCAGCTGCGAGGGCACCTCGGCGGTGTTGGCGTACCAGAGGTACATCACCGCGGCGATCACGGCGGTGATCAGCGCGGGCAGGTACCGCTTGCGCCACACCAGGTAGACCATGCCCACGGCCAGCAGCAGGGCCACCAGCAGGAGCAGCGCGTGGACGTTGGTGGTGCCGCCGCGCAGGTTGAGGCTGTCGGTGTAGCCGAACAGGCCCGCGCCGAGGGCCAGGCCGCCCGGCATCCAGTTGCCGAAGATCATCGCCGCGAGGCCGATGTAGCCGCGGTTGGCGGTCTGGCCGTCGAGGTAGACGTTGGACGCCACGATCGACAGGAAGGCGCCGCCCAGACCGGCGAAGCCGCCGGAGATGATCACCGCGATGTACTTGTACTTGTAGACGTTGACGCCCAGCGACTCCGCGGCGACCGGGTTCTCGCCGCAGGAGCGCAGCCGCAGGCCGAAGGCGGTGCGCCACAGGACGAACCAGGTCAGCGGGATCAGCGCGAGGGCGACGACGGTCAGCGGCGACAGGTTGGTGATCATGCCGCCGAGCAGGCCGGCGACGTCGGAGACCACGAACCAGTGCTTCTGGTTGAGCGTGGTCAGCCATTCGGAGAGGCCCGGCACGTCGAAGGTGCCCAGCGACTCGATCGGCGGGGACTGCTTGGAGGAGCCCTGCTCGACGCCCTCGAAGGCGTACTTGGACAGGTAGCGGGCCATGCCCAGCGCCAGGATGTTCAGCGCCACACCGGAGACGATGTGGTTGACCTTGAAGGTGACGGTGGCGATGGCGTGCAGGAGGCCGCCGAGGCAGCCGCCGATGATGCCGAAGACCACACCGGTCCACGGTCCCCACTGGTAGCCGGCCCAGGCCCCGAACCAGGTGCCGAGGATCATCATGCCCTCGAGGCCGATGTTGACCACGCCGGCCCGCTCGGCCCACAGGCCGCCGAGGCCGGCCAGGCCGATCGGCACGGCCAGGCGCAGCGCGGTGGACATCTGGCCGGTCGAGGTGATGCCGTTGGCGCCGGTGATCATGCGGACCACGGAGACCAGCACGATGGCGCCGGCGATCAGCAGCAGCACCACGGGCAGCGACATCCGGCGGCGGCCGGGCTTGGCGGCCTTGGCGGGCCGGTTCTCGGCCGGCCGGTTCTTGGCGACGGTCGCGGTACTCATCGGGCCGCCACCTCCTTCTCGGTCTTGTCACCCTTGTCGGACGTGCCGGCGGCGGCCGCCGCGGCTGCGGCGAGCTCCTCGCCGACGCGCTTCTGCTGGCGGCGCAGCCCCCAGACGCGGACCACCTCGTAGGAGATGACGACGGCGAACACGATCACGCCCTGCATGATCATCGCGATCTCCTTCTCGTACGGCTCCGGCTGGGCGTAGTCCAGCGCCTGGGAAGCCTTGTCGAGGAAGGCCCACAGCAGCGCCGCGAGCGCGATGCCGCCGGGGTGGTTGCGGCCCAGCAGGGCGATGCCGATCGCGGTGAAGCCGAGCGTGGCGGGGAAGCTCAGGTCGTAGGTGTGCGCGTCGCCGAGCAGCAGGGGCAGGCCGGAGAGGCCGGCCACGCCGCCGGAGATCAGCATGGCGGTGAGCGTCATCCGCTTGGCGTCGGCGCCGGACGCCTTCGCCGCCTCCGGGGACTGGCCCGAGGCGCGCAGGTCGAAGCCGAACCGGGTGCGGTTGAGGACCAGCCAGTACAGGACGCCGAGGACCACGGCGAGGAAGACCAGGCCGTAGACCTCGCCGACGTCGGGGCCGAGGTCGATGCCCGGGATCCAGCCGGAGGTGTGCATCTCGCCGGTGGTCCGGTTGTTGCCGACCTGCACGCCCCAGGTGTCCGCCTGGGTGAGGTAGAGGATCAGCGCGGTGGCGATCGAGTTGAGCATGATCGTCGCGACGACCTCGCTGACGCCGCGGGTCACCTTCAGCACGCCCGCGATGCCCGCCCAGAAGGCGCCGGTGAGCACGGCGACCAGCAGCAGCAGCGGGATCTGGAGGAACGCCGGGAGGGCGATGTTGGCGCCGACCACGGCCGTCATCATGGCGGCGAGGCGGTACTGACCGTCGACGCCGATGTTGAACAGGTTCATCCGGAAGCCGAGGGCGACCGCGAGGGCGGCGATGTAGTACAGCGACGCCTGGTTGACGATCAGCACCTGGACGTCGGAGAACGCGAGCTGCTCGCCCATGATCACGTACGGCTCGATGGGGCTGCGCCCGGAGACGAGCAGCACCACCGAGGTCAGCAGGATCGCCGCGACCAGGGCCATGACCGGCCCCGCCGCGGCGAGGAGCAGCCGCTCCTTGTCGAACTTCTTCATCGTGCCTCGTCCTCCGGGGCGGCGGGGGCGGTGGAGGCGGCCGAGGGCGCCTCCGTGTGCTCGAGGTGGCCCGCGGCGGCTCCGGTCATCGCGGAGCCCAGTTCCTCCGAGGTGATGGAGGACGGGTCGGCGTCGGCGACCAGGCGGCCGTTGTAGATCACCCGCAGGGTGTCGGACAGGCCGATCAGCTCGTCCAGGTCGGCGGAGATCAGCAGCACCGCCAGGCCCTCGCGGCGGGCCTCGCGGATGACGTCCCAGATCGCGGCCTGCGCGCCGACGTCCACACCGCGGGTGGGGTGGGCGGCGATCAGGAAGCGCGGGGCGTGGCTCATCTCGCGGCCGACGATCAGCTTCTGCTGGTTTCCGCCGGAGAGCGAGCCGGCCGTGACGTCGATGCCGGGGGTGCGGACGTCGTACTCGGCGACGATGCGCCGGGTGTCGGCCTGCGCGCCCTTGGGGTCGAGCCAGAACCCCTTGGCGTTGGGCGCCTCGGTGACGTGGCCGAGGATGCGGTTCTCCCACAGCGGGGAGTCCAGCAGCAGGGCGTGCCGGTGGCGGTCCTCGGGGATGTAGCCGATGCCTGCCTCACGGCGGCGGCGGGTGGCCCAGGAGGTGATCTCCTCGCCCTCCAGGTGGATGGCGCCTGAGTCCGCCGGACGCAGGCCGATCAGGGCGTCGATCAGCTCGGTCTGGCCGTTGCCCTCGACGCCGGCGAGGCCGAGGACCTCGCCCGCGTGGATGGTGAAGGTGATGTCGTCGAGGACGGCACGGCCGCCCTCGGCCTCCAGCCGCAGGCTGTCGACGGTGAGGACCGGGCGGTCCGTCACCGTGGACTCGGCGGTCTCCGGGGTGGGGAGCTGGCTGCCGACCATCATCTCCGCGAGCTTGCGGGCGGTGGTCTGCTTCGGGTCGGCGGTGCCGACCGTGGTGCCGCGGCGGATCACCGTGATGTCGTCGGCGACCGAGAGGACCTCGCCCAGCTTGTGGGAGATGAAGATGACCGACAGGCCCTCGGAGGTGAGTTCGCGCAGGTTGTCGAAGAGCGCGTCGACCTCCTGCGGGACCAGGACGGCGGTCGGCTCGTCCAGGATGAGGATGCGGGCGCCGCGGTAGAGGACCTTGAGGATCTCCACGCGCTGCCGGTCGGCGACACCCAGGTCCTCGACCAGCGCGTCGGGGCGGACGCCCAGGCCGTACCGCTCGGAGATCTCCAGGATCCTGCGCCGGGCCGCGCCGCCGATGCCGTGCAGCTTCTCGCTGCCCAGCACCACGTTCTCCAGCACGGTGAGGTTGTCCGCCAGCATGAAGTGCTGGTGGACCATGCCGATGCCCCGGGCTATGGCGTCGGCGGGCGAGGAGAAACTCACCCGCGTGCCGCCGACCGTGATGGTGCCCTCGTCCGGCTTCTGCATGCCGTAGAGGATCTTCATCAGCGTCGACTTGCCGGCGCCGTTCTCGCCGACGAGGGCGTGGACGGTGCCCTCGTGGACGCGGAGCCGGATGTCGTGGTTGGCGACGACGCCGGGGAACCGCTTGGTGATGCCCGCCAGCTCGACCGCGGTGGCCCGCTCGGTCTGCGGAGGGCTGCTGGACGCGTCGATGGCGCACACTCCTTGGAGAAAACCTGGGGGAGAAGGGCGCCTGCCGCGAGCCGCGTCCGGCGCCCCTGCCGTTCCGGGTGGTACCACGGGCCGGGACGGAAGCCGAGGCTGCCCGCTGTCCGTTCCGCGGCCGTAACGCTGCCATTACAGCGCTCTTTTGGCCATGCCTTCCGGTCCCGCTCTGTCCGGAAGGCGTACCGCGAATCGTTCGCGCGCAAGGGTAACGCGCGTAGAACCGTCGGTGAACCGATCCTCGCGTGCGTTCGCGCACGTGGCCGGGGTGGCCGGGGAGGACCGGGTGGTCCCACAGCGCTGCGCCCCTCACCCGGGGGCGAGGGGCGCAGCGCACGGGAGCCCGTGCGTCAGGAGGTCGCGACGGTGACCTTGCCGTCGATGATGTCCTGCTTGGCCTTGTCGACGGCCTCGACGACCTCGGCCATCTCCTTGTACTTCGGGTTGGAGTCGGCGAAGCCGACGCCCTCCGACTTGAGGTCGCCACGGATGGCGCCGCTCAGCGGCTTGCCCTCGTACACGGACTTGGCGAGCTCGTACACCGCGCCGCCGACGTTCTTGGTGGCGGAGCCGAGGATGTAGTCCTTGTACTCCTTCAGCGCGTCCTGCTGGTACTGGTCGGAGTCGACGCCGATGGCCCAGACCTTGTTCTTGGCGGCCTCGGAGATGACGCCCTGACCGGACAGGCCCGCGGCGTGGTACAGCACGTCGGCGCCGGCCTCGATCTGGCCGTTGGCGGCCTCACGGCCCTTGTCCGGGCTGGAGAAGCCACCCTCCTGCGGGGTGGAGGTCAGGATCTTGTCGATGACCTTGATCTTCGGGTCGACCGACTTGGCGCCCTGCTCGAAGCCGGCGCCGAACTTGTGGATCAGCGGGATGTCGACGCCGCCGATGAAGCCGACCGTGCCGGTCTTGGAGGCCTTGGCCGCGGCAACGCCGGCCAGGTAGGAGGCCTGCTCCTCGCTGAAGACCATGGAGGCGACGTTCTTGGCGTCGACCGACTCGTCGTCGATGATGCCGAAGGTGGTGTCGGGGTACTTGGCGGCGACCTCCTTGATCGCCGGCGCGTAGATGAAGCCCACGCCGATGACCGGGTTGTAGCCCTGCTTCGCCAGGTTCTCGATGCGCTGGACCTTGTCGGCCTCGGCCTCGCCGTCGGCCGGCTCGAAGGTCTGGCCGCCGATCTTGAAGTCCTCGTCCGCCTTCAGGAAGCCGGCGTGCGCGGCGTCGTTGAAGGACTGGTCGCCCTCGCCGCCGATGTCGTAGGCCAGGCCGATGCCCTTGCCGGAGTACTTGCCGGACTCCTTGTCGCCGCCCGTGCTGGCGGACTTGCTGCTCTCGCCGCAGCCGGCGGCGGCCAGCGCCACCACCGCGACGGTCACCGCCGCGCGGGTGATCCTGTTCCTACGAGAAATGAGACGCACTGCAAGCACCCCTTCGAACTCACGGCACCGTCTCCGGCCCGCTCCGCCTTGCCGGCCCGCTCCCATGGCGAAACCGCTGCGACAGTAACGCGCGTAGAAACCTGAGGGAACTTCGCTGCCCCGGCTGTTATCGAACCGTGCCGACTCGGGGCCAAACCGGTCACCCCAGGGTTACGGACCAGTAACAGGACGGGCCGTTTCCGGAGGTAACGGACAGACCTCCGGCGCCGGGGGCGCCGGAGGACGGCACCGCGCGCTCAGCGCGCGGCGTCGAGCAGGGCGGCCGCGGTGAAGAGTTCGACGCCGACCGTGACGGCGTACTCGTCGACGTCGAAGTCGCCCTGGTGGAGGTCGCGGACCAGGCGGTCTCCGGGGGTGCGGACACCGAGGCGGGCCATCGCGCCGGGGACCTCCTCCAGGTACCAGGAGAAGTCCTCGCCGCCGAGGCTTTGCTCGGTCCCCTCCACCGCCTCCGCGCCGCGGCGGGCCGTCATCGCGTCCCACAGCAGGTCGGTGACGGTGGGGTCGTTGACCACCGGCGGGACACCCCGCACGTAGGTGATCTCCGACTTGGCGCGGTGCAGGGTGGCGACCTCGTCGACCGCGGCGTGCACCAGGTCGGCCGCCTCCCGCCAGGCGGCCAGGTCCAGGCAGCGGACCGTGCCGGAGAGCTCGGCGCGCTGCGGGATGACGTTGGGCGCGTGCCCGGACTCGATGCGGCCCCAGGTGACCGAGAGGCCGCTGCGGGCGTCGACCCGGCGGGCCACCACGGCCGGCACGTCCACCGCGATCCGCGCGGCGGCGGTCACCAGGTCGGTGGTCAGGTGCGGGCGGGCGGTGTGGCCGCCGGGGCCGTCCAGGGCGATCTCCAGCCGGTCGCAGGCCGAGGTGATCGGGCCGGTGCGCAGGCCGATCCGCCCCGCCTCCACCTTCGGGTCGCAGTGCACCGCGATGATCCGGCCGACGCCCTCCAGCGCGCCGTCGGCGATCGCGCCGAGCGCCCCGCCGGGCATGACCTCCTCGGCGGGCTGGAAGATCAGCCGCACCGGGCGGGGCAGCCGCCCCTGGCGGTGCAGCTCGGCGAGGACCAGGCCCGCGCCGAGCACGACGGTGGTGTGCACGTCGTGGCCGCAGGCGTGGGCGCGGTCGGGGACGGTGGACCGGTAGGCGCAGTCGGTCTTCATGTCCGGGATGGGCAGCGCGTCGATGTCCGCGCGCAGCGCCAGCATGCCGCGCAGCCCCGCCTCGACGGGCGCCGACGTCCCCTCGTAGGCCGCCGTGTCCCCCTCGACGCCCACGTCACAGATGAGTCCGGTCCCGCTCGCGAGCACCCGCGGCTTCAGGCCGGCCCGCTCCAGGCGCGTCTTGATCGCCTTGGTGGTGCGGAACTCCTGGTTGCCGAGCTCCGGGTGCATGTGGAGGTCGCGGCGGAACGCGATCAGCTCGGCACGCAGCTCCTCGGGGAGCGTGCCCGGCAGGGCGGCGCCGGGCAGCGCCGCCTGGGCGGCGGCCACGGCGGCCTCCGCCGCACGGGCGTCCTCGGCGGCCGCGACGGCGGCGCCCGCGACGGCTGTGGCGGCCTCCTCGGCGGTGTCCGCCGGGTCGGCCTCGGACTCTCTGGACTTCAACTGGTTCACCCTCTGCAGGGTAGGGCTGGGGGGTGGTTCTCCGCCCGGCGATCGGCGAAAAATCAGCCCGCCGGGGGACGAAAATACGGCCGCCCGACGGTTGTGGGACACCTCGCGTGGGTAGACTCCGCGGTTTTCGGGCGCGTGCCCGGCGACCGTACGGAGCCACCGCGAACCGGGCGTTCCGGCACGGTGGGCCCTGCACCACGGTTACCACGCATGGCCGAAATCACGCCGCCGCCGTCCGCCCATCGGGACGCACCGGGGCGCCCGCCAGGCGTGCGCGGGGCGGTTCGGGGGACACGCACGGGCATGTCGACCGCTTCGCCTCCCCAGCCCCCCGCGTCCACGGACACCCCGCTGAAGCGGGCCCTGACCACCCCGTTGCTCTACTTCTTCATCCTCGGCGACACCCTCGGCGCGGGCGTCTACGTGCTGGTCGGCGAGATCGCCGCGGACGCGGGCGGCGCCGTGTGGGCGCCGCTGCTGCTGGCGCTCGGCCTGGCCCTGCTGACCGCGGCCTCCTACGCGGAACTGGCCACCAAGTACCCGCGCGCCGGGGGCGCCTCGCACTACGCCACCCGGGCGTACGGGCCGTTCGCCGGGTTCGTCACCGGGTTCTGCATGCTGGCCGCGGGGATCGTCTCGGTGGGCGCGCTGGCGCGCGGCTTCGGCGGCGACTACCTCGCCGAGTTCGTGACGCTGCCGGTGGCGCTGGTCGCCGTGGTGTTCCTGCTGGTGCTGGCGCTGGTGAACGCCCGGGGCATCCAGGAGTCCACCCGGGCCAACGTGGTCGCCACGGTGATCGAGGTGGGCGGGCTGCTGCTGGTCGTGGGGCTCGGCGCGTGGCTGCTGCTGCGGGGCGACGGCGACCTGTCCCGGCTCGGCCGGCTGGGGACCCCCGAGCAGGGGGCCGCGGCGGCGCTGCTGAGCGGCGCGGTGCTGGCGTTCTACTCGTTCGTCGGCTTCGAGACGTCGGTGAACGTGGCGGAGGAGACCCGCGACCCGCGCAGGTCCTACCCGCGGGCGCTGTTCGGCGCGCTGGCCACGGCGGGGGTGGTGTACCTGCTGGTCGGCGTCGTCGCGTCGGCGTCGGTGCCGACGGAGCGGCTGGCGGGGTCCAGCGGGCCGCTGCTGGAGGTCGTGCGGGCGGCGGGGGGCGTGCCGGGGTGGCTCTTCGGCGCGATCGCGCTGGTGGCGGTGGCCAACGGGGCGCTGCTCACCGGGATCATGTCGTCCCGCCTCGCCTACGGGATGGCGCGGGACGGCCTGCTGCCGCCGGTGCTGGCGCGGGTGCTGCCGGTGCGGCGGACGCCGTGGGCGGCCATCGCGGCGACGACGGTGCTGTCGATGCTCCTCGCGGTGACCGGCAGCGTGGCGACGCTGGCCTCCACGCTGGTGCTGCTGCTCCTGGTCGTCTTCCTCGTGGTCAACACGGCGGTGCTGGTGCTGCGGCGGAACGACCCCCGCGGGGAGTCGGCGGTGGGCCACTTCCGGGCGCCGGCGGCGGTGCCGGTGCTGGGCGCCGCCTCCTGCGTGGTGCTCGCCACGCAGGTCGAGGGCGAGGTGTGGGCGCGGGGCGGGGTGGTCCTCACGGCCGGCGCGGTGCTCGCGGCGTTCGCGGCACTCCGCAACCGCCGACGCGCCACCGCCTGACCCCGCCCGCGCGGTGTGCCCCGCACAGGGCGCGTGACGGCACGGCCCCCGGCACCGGCGGCTTCCGCCCGCCCGGAGACAGCGGGCCGGCGCAACGCGCCCCGCAAGGGGCGCGGGAACTGCGCGAACCCCGGCCGCGAACCCACCGCACCCGGCGACCCACGGCGTCGGCGCCGGCGGTTTCCGACAGCCCGGACACAGCCGGCCCGCACGACACGCCCCGCAAGGGGCGCGGGGAACTGCGCGAACCCCGGCCGCGGACGGGGCGTCCGTGGCGCGGGGCGGAGCCCCGGTGTCGGCAAGGTCAGGCGGCTGCCGCGGTGGTGGTGATGGCGGTGAGGAAGCGCTGGGCGCCGGGCGCGGTGCGGGGGGTCAGCCACGTGGGGTCTATGGGGCAGGACGTGACGCGGGCCCCCGTCCCCGCCAGCGTCGGCGGCAGGGTGTGCAGCACGGTGGAGGGGAAGCTCAGGACGGTGCGGGCGATGGGCCCGCGGCGGGCGATCAGCTCCAGCGGAAGGTCGGGCCGCACCACCCCGAGCCCCGTCTCCACCGCCAGCCGGTGGAGTTTCTCCGCGCTCTCCCGCCGGTGCGCGAAGTACCGCCGCACCCCGTGCTCCTGGGCCAGCCGCCCCACCGCCGCCAGATAGGCGTCCGCGTCCACCACCCCCGTCTCCACCAGCGACGTGCCCACCAGGTCGGCCCCCTCGGTGACCGTCGGCGGCCCGAAGGAGGCGCGGGTCCACGCGAAGTCGTTCACGGTGACCACGGCCTCCTCGGGCACCTCCGCCAGCGGCATGGCGGTGAAGATCTCCACCCTCCGCCGCTCCCCCGGCGTCAGCCGCCGCCGCGCGAACCGCGAGACCGGCGCGAGCGCGAGGTCCCGGGGCGAGGGCCGCGCCCCCCGCCGGTGCCACCGCACCAGCGGCTCACGGCGGACCACCTGCGCGGTGAACTCCATCGTGGCGGTGCCGTCGTCGACGACCACCAGGTCCCGGGCGGGGGTGATGGTCAGCAGCAGCTGCACGTACCGGGAGAACGGGTCCCCCACCACGATCCGCTCGGCCCGCCGCAGCACGCCGGCCAGCCCGCCCACGGTCCTGAAGGGGGCCGACGCGCCGCCCCGGGCCTCCTCCCAGCGGATCTCGTGCCCTTCCCGCCGGGCCAGCTCCGACATCCGCCGGAGCTGGCCCCGGCTCATCGGGTCGGTCGGCGACAGCACGACGAAGGTGATCCTCGGCTCCTCGGCCTGCGCCGCCCATTCCAGGGCGTTGAGCAGCTGAACGGGGCTCTCGACGAAGGCGAGCGTGCGCGGGCTCATGGTGCTCATGGGCGTTCCGCCGTCCTGTCGCTGGAGGTGGGGGTGGGGTGTCGGTGGTGACGGTGGTGAGGCAGGGGAGGCAGGTGCCGAAGGCCCGTGGTCAGACCGCGGCCGGGTGCTGCGTGCCCGCCTCGGCGACCACGCCGGGGACCCGGCGCAGCTTCTTCATCGGGCCGAGCTCCGACTCGTAGACCTTCTTGACGCCGTCCCCCAGGGACGCCTCGATGGTGCGGATGTCGCGGACCAGGCGGACCAGGCCCTGCGGCTCGACCGAGGCGGCCTGGTCGGAGCCCCACATGGCGCGGTCCAGGGTGATGTGGCGCTCGACGAAGACGGCGCCGAGGGCGACCGCGGCGAGGGTGGTCTGCAGGCCGGTCTCGTGGCCGGAGTAGCCGATCGGCACGTTGGGGTACTCCTGCTGCAGGGTGTTGATCACCCGCAGGTTGAGCTCCTCGGCCTTGGCCGGGTAGGTCGACGTGGCGTGGCAGAGCACGATGTTCTCGGAGCCGAGGACCTCGACCGCGTGGCGGATCTGCTGCGGCGTCGACATGCCGGTGGAGAGGATGACGGAGCGGCCGGTGGCGCGCAGGGCGCGCAGCAGCTCGTCGTCGGTGAGGGAGGCGGAGGCCACCTTGTGGGCGGGGAGGTCGAACTTCTCCAGGAAGGCGACGGCCTCGGTGTCCCAGGGGGAGGCGAACCAGTGGATGCCGCGCTCCTCGCAGTGCTCGTCGATGGCGCGGTACTCGTCCTCGCCGAACTCGACGCGGTGGCGGTAGTCGATGTACGTCATCCGGCCCCAGGGGGTGTCCCGCTCGATGTCCCACTGGTCGCGGGGGGTGCAGATCTCCGGGGTGCGCTTCTGGAACTTGACGGCGTCGCAGCCGGCCTCGACGGCGGCGTCGATGAGCTTGATGGCGTTGTCGAGGTCGCCGTTGTGGTTGATGCCGATCTCACCGGTGACGTAGACCGGCCGGCCGGGGCCGACGAGACGCGAACCGAACGCGCGCAGACGGGAGTTGGTGCTTGTGATCGTGGACATGAGGGGGGTCTTCCTTACGTGATCGGTACGTCGTTCTCGGTCGGTACGGGGGTCGCGGACGGCCTCGCCGCGCCCGCCGGCCTCGGCGGCCGGGTCGAGCAGGGGCGCCAGGGCCCGGGCGCGGGCGAGGTCGTGCGGGTCGTCGATCTCCAGCACGCGGGCCGGGTCCGTGCGGACCAGGTCGGTGCGGCCGAAGAAGCGGTGCCGGCGGGCGCGGAATCCCGCCGCGTCCATGGCGTAGGCGGCGCCGGTCTCCAGGAGGTCCTGGGGACGGTCCTGGCGGCGCGGCCGGGAGGACTTGTCGTGGTTCACGCCGTGGCCCCCGTCCCCCGCGGCGCCCTCGCGCCAGACGAAGCCGTGGAACGGGGCGACGGTGACCGCGGTGTCGGCGCCGTCCTCGGCGACCGCGGCGGCGACGCCGTCGACGTCCGCGGAGGTGAGGAACGGGCTGGTGCACTGGACGAGGAGGACGACGTCGACCGGTGAGCCGGTCAGCGCCTCGTGGGCGTCCAGGGCGTGCAGGACGGCGGACTCGGAGGTGGCGGTGTCCCCGGCGATGGCGGCGGGGCGCAGGACCGCCTCCGCCCCCGCGGACCGGGCCGCGGCGGCGATCGCCGGGTCGTCGGTGGAGACCGCCACGTCGGTGACCAGGCGGGCGGCCAGGCAGGCACGGACCGCGCGGACGACCAGCGGGACGCCGGCCACCGGCGTGAGGTTCTTGCCGGGAACCCCCTTGGAGCCGCCCCGGGCGGGGATCACCGCGAGGACGCGGCGGTCCCCGGCGGCCGGCACGGCAGCCGGCGCGGGCGCGGTGGCCGTCACAGTTCCCCCAGGCGTCGGATCAGCGGGGCCACTCGCTGCACCCCGTGCCGGTAGGCGCCGCGGGCGGTCTCCCGGACCGCCCGGCGCAGCGGGCCGGGGGCGCGGTCGCCGGCGGGCGCGCCGGGCAGCGGGGCGCCGTCGGGCGCCAGGTGGTGGCGGGCGAGGACGCCGGGCAGGTAGCCGCCCGCCGTGCGGAGCGTGTAGTACGGGTCGAGCGGCGGCAGGCCGGGCGACTCCAGCAGCACGGCCAGGCGGTCGCGGGCCGCGTCGAAGGCGTGCGCGTACCCGCCGTCGGCGGCCACGCCCTGCCGGGCCAGCCACTGCTCGTCGGGGACCGGCAGGCGTCCGGCGTCCAGGTCGTCGAAGGACGCGAGGACGCCCGAGCCGGTGAAGTGGTGGTTGCCGAGCGCCTCGCGCACCCCGAGGTCGGTGAGGACCGCGGTGGGGATGCGGCGGTGCAGGGACTCCAGGGCTGCGGTGGAGGAGACCGTGACCAGCAGGTCGGTGCGGTCCAGCACCTCGCCCATGTGGCCGTACACCAGGCGGAGGTTGGCCGGCGGTTCCAGGCCCCGCACCAGCTTCTGGTAGGGCAGTTCCTCGATGTGGGTGGTCTGCTCCCCGGGCCGCGAGCGGAGCTTGAGGAGCACCTCCCGCTCGGGGTGCCGGCGGGCGTGGCGCACCAGACGCTCCAGCAGGTACGTCCGGTCCTTGCGGGACTCCGGCACGGAGGGCTGCGCGGCGAACACCACGGTGTACGGCCGGTCCTCGCCGCCGCCCCGGTACGGCTCGCCGCCCAGGAAGGGCAGCGCCACCTCGGTGACCGGTCCGGCGTCCGCGCCCACGCCCTCGTAGACGGCGCGGAAACGGTCGGCGTCCTGGCGGGAGTTGGCCAGCACCAGGTCGGCCCCGTGGCGCAGCAGCAGGCCGTCCGTGAGCTTCTCGTAGACAATCCCGACGTAACCGGTGACCACCACCGGCCGCCGCCCGCCGCTCCGGGCCCCCCACGCGTGGCGCAGGCCGTGCAGCATCGCCTGCACGCCGCCGCCCACCAGGGCGAGCAGCACGACGTCGAACGGCTCGTCGGCGGCCTCGCGGAGGAACTCGACGGCGCTCACCTCGCGCAGTGAGTCCGACCCGGCGCCGACCTCGGCGAGCTGGCGGGGCGTGGGGGTGGCGCGGCCGCGCAGGAGGCGGCCCTCGACGCGGACCTCCCGGCCGGCGGGCGCCAGCCGCCGTGCGGTGAGCGCACCCCATTTCCACCGGGTGTCGGAGTCCGCGACGACGGCGACCCTCAGGGCCGCGGGCGCCGGGCCCCTCGTTTCTGATTCCGTGGTACTTGCTGGCACACCCGGAACGCTAGGAAGCCATTCCGAGGGGCGGCCCAACCGCACTCCAACAAAGGGTGAACAGAAGGCCGCCGAGAAACCAATCGGCCGGTGGGAGGCGTTCGGGAAAACGCGGTTCACATGTTTTCCGGTCCCTGTTCACCCGCAGTCCACCGAGGGATAAGAATCCGTGCCGGGCGAGCGCCTAGCGTCGAACGCGTGGTCAAGCTCTCCGTGATCGTCCCCTTCTACAACGTGCGGCAGTACGCGCCCGACACCCTGAGGAGCCTTGAGGCCAACGCACGACCCGACGTCGAGTTCCTTCTGGTCGACGACTGCTCGACCGACGACACCACCGCCCTGCTCGAGAGGGCGGAGCGCGGACTGCCGGGCGCGCGGCTGCTGCGGCACGAGCGCAACCGGGGCATCGCCGCCGCCCGCAACACCGGCCTCACGGCCGCGCGGGGGCGCTACGTGACCTTCCTGGACGGGGACGACTGGCTCGCCCCCGGCCACTACGGGCGGCTGATCGCGGCCATGGACGACCTGGGGTGCGACTTCGTCCGCACCGACCACGTCCGCTCCACCGGCCGCGAGCGGGTGGTCCAGCGGGTGCCGCACGGGCGGCGCAACGCCGTGATGAGCCCGCGCGAGGCGATCCTGCCGGCGGAACGCTCGACCTCCGTCGACTACCCGTTCGTCTGGGCCGACGTCTACCACCGCCGTCTCGACGACGACCGGGGCCTGCTCCGCTTCACCGAGGGCCTGCACACCTGCGAGGACCGGCTGTGGACCTGGCGGCTGCACCGGGAGGCCGAGTCGTTCGCCGTGGTGAACCTGTACGGCGTCTTCTACCGCCGGGGAGTGGCCTCGTCGCTCACCCGGATCGGTGACGAAAGGCAATTGGATTTCCTGCGCGCATTCGACCTGGTAATGGCGGAGACCGCCGAGGACCGGGACGGCGAAGAACTCCTGCCGAAGGTGGTGCGCACCTATTGCGCGATGATGTGCCACCACCTGTCCGCGGACGCGGAAGGCAGATATCAGCCGTCGGTCGGCCGGAAACTCCGCACGCTGACCGCCGCCGCGCTGCGCCGGATGCCGCAGGAGGTGCTGGAGCGGACCCTGGACACGATGGACGTGGAACGCGCCACCCGGCTGCGCCGCCTGCGCCGCCGCCCGGCTGTGGGAGCCGCCGCGTGACCACGCAGATCCTCCTCGCCTCGACCCTGTACGGCGCCGCCACCCTGGCCGCCGCCCTGGACGCCGGCTGCTTCGGCGCCGCCGACCGCCGCATCCTGCTGGTCTCCAACAATGCCGCCGTCCCCGAGACCACCCCCGCGCCGGACGTGGCACCCGGCTTCGCGGCGCTGCGCGACCGCTTCGACGAGGTGCTCTCCTGGAACGCGACCATCTCCCCGTTCCACCCCTCGGGCTGGGTCCCCCGCCCCGAGGACGCCGTCCTGTGGGAGCGTCACCTGCGGCTGGCGTGGGGACTGGGCGACGACGACGTCGAGCTGGCCGTGGAGTCGATCCAGGCGCAGCCCGCGCTGGGCGTCACGCAGATCTTCACCGGCGCCCCGGTGACCGTCTACGCGGACGGCCTGATGAGCTACGGGCCCACGCGGATCAAGCTCGACCCGCTGGTCGGCACCCGGGTCACCCGGCTGCTCCACCTGGACCTGGTGCCGGGCCTGCGCCCGCTGCTGCTCACCGAGTTCCAGGTCCCCGCCGAGCTGGTGCCCACGGACGCCTTCCGCAAGGTCCTCGACGAGCTGGCCGACCACGAGGAGCTCCCCGGCCTTCCGCGGGGGGCGGCGCTGCTGCTCGGCCAGTACCTGTCCGCGCTGGACATCCTCACCCCCGACGAGGAGGAGGCGCTGCACCTGCGGATGGTGCGCGGGGCGGTGGCACTCGGCCACCGGTCGCTGGTGTTCAAGCCGCACCCCACGGCCCCGGCGGCCTGGCACCGGGCGGTGCAGGACGAGGCCGAACGCCTGGGCGCGGAGCTGACCGTGCTGGACCTGCCGGTCCTGGCCGAGGTGCTGTTCCGCCGGATCCGCCCCGCCCTGGTCGTCGGATGCTTCTCCACGGCGCTGCTCACCGCCTCCGCCCTGCACGGCCTGCCGGTGGCGCGGACCGGCACCACCCTGCTGCTGGACCGGCTGACGCCGTACCAGAACAGCAACCGGATCCCGGTGACGGTGGTCGACGCGCTGCTGCCCGACCTGGGCGACGCCGACGCGGTGCGCGAGCAGCGGCCCGGGACGACGGCCGAGGAGCTGGGGGAGCTGGTGACCGCGGTGGGTTACGCGATGCAGGCGAAGATCCACCCTTCGCTGCGTCCGGTCGCCGCGCGGTTCCTCGGGGCGCATCAGGACGAGCGGTGGCTGCGGTACTTCAAGCGCCGCCGGCTGGCCTCGCTGGGCCTGCCCGGCGGGCTGCCGTCCGGTCTGTCGTTCCTCCCCGACAACCGGCTGGCCCGCCGCATGGTCCGCCGCGCCCGCCAGGTCCGCCGCGCGGTCCGCCGCTGACCCGCCCCGCCCGGGCCACAGGACGCCGGGCGCGGGCGCGGGGCGGTCTTCCGCCCGTCCCCTCCCGCGACAGCGCGCCACGGGCCGCAGCGCCCGACGCGCACCCGCCGGCGGGCGAGCGACGACCCGCCCGCACGCCCGGCACCAGCCGCACCCGGCGGCCACAGCCGGGCACCCGGACGGCGGTCTCGGCGGACGGTAGCCGCCGGGGGCGGGCCCGAATCGCGCGCGGAACGCGCCGGACAGCGCGTGTGCGCCCCGCGGGTCGCGCAGGGTCGCGGAGGCCGCGGCAGTGGGCCCGGCGGCGCCGGCGCCCGGCTGTCGCGGCCGGGCGTCGGCGTCCGCCCCGCCGCGGAACGGCGGGGACGGACCGACGGCGCGGCGGGGCGGTCAGAAGGCGTCGGAGGGCACGTACGTGCCCCACACCTCGCGCAGGGCGTCGCAGACCTCGCCGACGGTGGCACGGGCGCGCAGCGCGTCCTTCATCGGGTACAGGACGTTGTCCTCGCCGTGGGCGGCCTTCTTCAGTGCCTCCAGCGCCGTGTCCACCGCCGCTTGGTCCCGCTCGGCACGCAGCCGGGCCAGCCGCTCCGCCTGCTGGGCCTCGATCGCCGGGTCGACCCGCAGCGGCTCGTAGGGCTCCTCCTCGTCGAGCTGGAAGCGGTTGACGCCCACCACGACGCGTTCACCGGCGTCGGTCTCCTGGGAGATCCGGTAGGCGCTGCGCTCGATCTCCGCCTTCTGGAAGCCGCGCTCGATGGCGGAGACCGCGCCGCCCATCTCCTCGACCTTGTCCATCAGTCCGACGATCAGCTCCTCCAGGTCGTCGGTCATCCGCTCCACGACGTAGGAGCCGGCGAACGGGTCGACGGTGGCCGTCACGTCGGTCTCGTAGGCGAGGACCTGCTGGGTGCGCAGCGCCAGGCGGGCCGACTTGTCGGTGGGCAGGGCGATGGCCTCGTCGAAGGAGTTGGTGTGCAGCGACTGCGTGCCGCCGAGCACCGCGGCGAGGCCCTGGACCGCGACGCGGACCAGGTTGACCTCGGGCTGCTGGGCGGTGAGCTGGACGCCCGCGGTCTGGGTGTGGAAGCGGAGCATCATCGACTTGGGGTTCTTCGCGCCGAACTCCTCGCGCATGACGCGGGCCCAGATGCGGCGGGCGGCACGGAACTTGGCGACCTCTTCGAGGATCGTGGTGCGGGCCACGAAGAAGAACGACAGCCGGGGCGCGAAGTCGTCCACGTCCATGCCGGCGGCGACCGCGGTGCGGACGTACTCGATGCCGTCGGCGAGGGTGAAGGCGATCTCCTGCGCGGGCGAGGCGCCGGCCTCGGCCATGTGGTAGCCGGAGATCGAGATGGTGTTCCACTTCGGGATCTCGGCCTTGCAGTACTTGAAGATGTCCGCGATCAGCCGCAGCGACGGCTTGGGCGGGAAGATGTAGGTCCCGCGGGCGATGTACTCCTTCAGCACGTCGTTCTGGATGGTGCCGGTGAGCTTGTCGGCACCGACGCCCTGCTCCTCGGCGACCAGTTGGTAGAGCAGGAGCAGCAGGGAGGCGGGCGCGTTGATGGTCATCGACGTGGACACCTTGTCCAGCGGGATGCCGTCGAAGAGGACCCGCATGTCGTCGACGGAGTCGATCGCGACGCCGACCTTGCCGACCTCGCCGTGGGCGATCGGGGCGTCGGAGTCGTGGCCCATCTGGGTGGGCAGGTCGAAGGCGACCGAGAGGCCCATCGTGCCGTTGGCGATGAGCTGCTTGTACCGCTGGTTGGACTCGACGGCGGTACCGAAGCCCGCGTACTGCCGCATGGTCCAGGGGCGGCCCGTGTACATCGACGGGTAGACGCCGCGGGTGAAGGGGTACGAGCCCGGCTCACCGACCTTGCCGGCCGGTTCCCAGCCCTCCAGGGCACCCGGTCCGTAGACCGGCTCGATGGGCAGTCCGGACTCCGACTCGCGCGCCATGGAATGTGCCTCCGCGTCCTTGCTGGTTCACGCCGTTGGGGTCACTCACCGAGACCGGGGAGACCTGCCACGGACTGTAGCGGCGGGCCCGCTGTGGGTGGAGGGTCACGCGCTGGGACCTTGCTCACAACACGCGGCGCACGACACGCGAGGGTGAGCCGTGGTTCAGCCACCGGCCGGTGCGGGGAGCATGACGGCAACAGGCGCATCAGGCCGGGTGCGGCACACGGACGACGGGGGTCGCCGCGATGGGAAGACGGAAGACGACGTGGTGGGCGGCGGCCTCGCTGGTGGTGGTGGCGGCCGCCGTCGCGGGGTGCACGGTTCAGCCGGGCAGCGAGCCCTCCTGGACCGGGGCCACCGACGACGAGCGCAACGCCGGGCGGGCCGCCCCCTCGCCCGCCGCGCCGGCGCCGGAGAAGCCGGACCCGGGCCCCTCGCCGTCCGGGAGTCCGTCCGGTGGTCCGTCGGGGAGTCCCTCCGCCCGCCGTGCCACGCCGTCGCCCTCCCCCACACCGGCGAAGGTGCTGTGGGAGCCGGGCGACAAGGGCCGTGACGTCCGGGAACTCCAGGCCCGGCTGCGGCAGATCGCCTGGCTGTACGAGGGGCCCACCGGGGTGTACGACCGGGCCACCGAGGAGGCGGTCAAGGGCTTCCAGGGGAAGCGGGGACTGCCGCGCACCGGGCGGATGGATACGGCCGGATGGCAGCGGCTGCTGGACATGACCCGGGAACCGGGCCGGTGGGAGCTGTACCTGATGGGCGGTCAGAAGCCGGGGCCGCCCGACCCGCGCTGCCTGGAGGGGCGGGTGCTGTGCGTCGACAAGACGACGCGCACCCTGCGCTGGATGGTGGACGGCAGGACGGTCTCCCACATGGCGGTGCGCTTCGGCTCGGTGGCCACCCCCACCCGCGAGGGCGAGTTCACCGTCTACTGGAAGTCCCGGCACCACGTCTCGACGCTCTACGACTCGCCGATGCCGTACGCCATGTTCTTCAGCGGCGGTCAGGCGGTCCACTACTCGCCGGACTTCGCCACCCGGGGCTACGCGGGCGCCTCCCACGGCTGCGTCAACGTGCGGGACGAGAAGGCGATCGCCGGGCTGTTCGCGTCGGTGCGGGAGGGCGACAAGGTCGTCGTCCACCGGTAGCCGGGGCCGTCGGGGAGGGGTGCGCGGGCGGGGCAGGGGGAACGTGTCCCGCCCGCGCGGGGTGCGGGGCCAGGTGTACGGGGGGGAACCCTGGCTCCGCGGCAGCCGATGACCAGTCGGCCCACTTCACTCAGCGCCGTGTGCCCCGAAAATGTCACCGGATGCCTCCGGGACACGGGGCGAGGGCCCCGCAGCGTGCTGCGGGGCCCTCGGCCTGTGCGTTCCGCCGGGTGGCGGCGGGGGTCAGATGCGACGCGTGATCAGCGCGCGCTTGACCTCCTGGATCGCCTTGGTGATCTCGATGCCACGGGGGCAGGCGTCCGTGCAGTTGAAGGTGGTGCGGCAGCGCCACACGCCGTCACGGTCGTTGAGGATCTCCAGGCGCTGCTCGCCCGCCTCGTCACGGCTGTCGAAGATGAAGCGGTGGGCGTTCACGATGGCGGCCGGACCGAAGTACTGGCCGTCGTTCCAGAACACCGGGCAGGACGACGTGCACGCGGCGCACAGGATGCACTTGGTGGTGTCGTCGAACCGCTCGCGGTCCTCGGCGGACTGCAGACGCTCACGCGTCGGCTCGTTGGTGTCCTTCGTGATCAGGAAGGGCATCACGTCGCGGTAGGCCTGGAAGAACGGCTCCATGTCGACGACGAGGTCCTTGAGCACGGTCAGGCCCTTTATGGCCTCGACGGTGATCGGCTTCTCGGGGTTGATGTCCTTGATCAGCGTCTTGCACGCCAGGCGGTTCTTGCCGTTGATCCGCATGGCGTCGGAGCCGCAGATGCCGTGCGCGCAGGAGCGGCGGAAGGTGAGCGTGCCGTCCAGGTCCCACTTGATCTTGTGGAGACCGTCGAGCACACGCTCCTTCGGGTCCATCTCCAGCGTGAAGTCCTGCCACTCCGCCTCGGCGGACACCTCGGGGTTGAAGCGCCGGACGCGGAAGGTGACCGTGATGTACGGGGAGTCGGCGAAACCGGGCTCGGCGCCGCCGTCGGTCTTCTCCAGGGTCGGGGTTGCCATCAGTACTTACGCTCCATCGGCTGGTAGCGGGTCTGGACGACCGGCTTGTAGTCGAGACGGATGCTCGCGGAGCCGTCCTCGGCCACCTCTCGGTACGCCATGGTGTGGCGCATGAAGTTGACGTCGTCGCGGTTCGGGTAGTCCTCGCGGTAGTGGCCGCCGCGGGACTCCTTGCGGGCCAGCGCGGAGACGGCCATGACCTCGGCCAGCTCGAGCAGGTTGCCCAGCTCGATGGCCTCGAGCAGGTCGGTGTTGAACCGCTTGCCCTTGTCCTGGATCGAGACGTTCCTGTACCGCTCGCGCAGCTCGCGGATCTTCTCCACGGCCGCCTGGATCGTCTTCTCGGTGCGGAACACCATGACGTTGGCGTCCATGGTGTCCTGCAGCTCGCGGCGGATGTCCGCCACGCGCTCCTCGCCCGTGGCGGAGCGCAGGCGCTCGACCTCCGAGACCACGAACTCCGCCGGGTTCTCCGGCAGCGGGGCGTAGTCGGCGGAGTGGGCGTACGCGGCGGCCGCGATGCCGGAGCGCTTGCCGAAGACGTTGATGTCCAGCAGCGAGTTGGTGCCCAGGCGGTTGGCGCCGTGCACCGACACGCAGGCGACCTCGCCGGCGGCGTACAGGCCCGGCACCACCGTGGTGTTGTCGGCGAGGACCTCGCCCTCCACGTTGGTGGGGATGCCGCCCATGGCGTAGTGCGCGGTGGGCTGGATCGGGATCGGGTCCGTGTAGGGCTCGATGCCGAGGTAGGTGCGCGCGAACTCGGTGATGTCCGGCAGCTTGGCGTCCAGCTGCTCCGGCGGCAGGTGGGTGAGGTCCAGGTAGACGTGGTCGCCCTCGGGACCGCAGCCGCGGCCCTCGCGGATCTCCGTGTAGATGGAGCGGGAGACGACGTCGCGGGAGGCGAGGTCCTTCATCACCGGCGCGTACTTCTCCATGAAGCGCTCGCCGTGCTTGTTGCGGAGGATGCCGCCCTCACCGCGGGCGCCCTCGGTGAGCAGGATGCCCATGCGCCAGATGCCGGTCGGGTGGAACTGGAAGAACTCCATGTCCTCCAGCGGGATGCCCCGGCGGTAGACGGCCGCCTGGCCGTCACCGGTGAGGGTGTGCGCGTTGGAGGTCACGCGGAAGAACTTGCCGGTGCCGCCGGAGGCGTAGATGACCGACTTCGCGTGGAAGACGTGGATCTCACCGGTGGCCAGCTCGTAGGCGACGACGCCGGCCGAGACCTGCTTGCCGTCGACCTCGGTGAGCAGCTGGTCGAGGACGTAGAACTCGTTGAAGAACTCCACGCCCTCCTTGACGCAGTTCTGGTACAGCGTCTGGAGGATCATGTGGCCGGTGCGGTCCGCGGCGTAGCAGGACCGGCGGACCGGGGCCTCGCCGTGGTTGCGGGAGTGACCGCCGAAGCGTCGCTGGTCGATGCGGCCCTCGGGCGTCCGGTTGAACGGCAGGCCCATCTTCTCCAGGTCGAGGACCGAGTCGATGGCCTCCTTCGCCAGGATCTCCGCGGCGTCCTGGTCGACCAGGTAGTCACCGCCCTTGACCGTGTCGAAGGTGTGCCACTCCCAGTTGTCCTCCTCCACGTTGGCCAGCGCGGCGGCCATGCCGCCCTGCGCGGCGCCCGTGTGGGAGCGGGTCGGGTAGAGCTTCGTCAGCACGGCGGTGCGGCTGCGCTTCGTCGCCTCGATGGCGGCGCGCATGCCGGCGCCGCCGGCGCCGACGATGACGGTGTCGTACTTGTGGATCTTCATGAAGTCTGCAGCCCCGGTCTAGCGGATGTTCGGGTCGAAGGTGAAGATCACCAGCGTGCCCAGCAGGATGGTGAACACCGTGGCGGTGTAGAGGAGGCCCTTGAGCCACACCCGGGTGTTCGCGCGCTCCGCGTAGTCGTTGATGATCGTGCGCAGGCCGATGGTGCCGTGGAGCATGGCGAGCCACAGCATCAGCAGGTCCCAGACCTGCCAGAACGGCGAGGCCCAGCGGCCGGCCACGAAGGCGAAGCCGATCTTCTGCACGCCGCCGTCCAGCACCAGCTGCACCACGAGGTGGCCGATGACCAGGACGACGAGCACGACGCCGGACAGGCGCATGAAGAGCCACGCGTACAGCTCGAAGTTGCCCCGGGTGGACCGCGGGGTCTTCTTGGTGCGCTGGCGCGGGGGCTCGATGACGGGAGCCGGGTTGTCGACGGAGTAGAGGGAGTCCCCCTCGACCGGGCCGATGCCCGAGGCGGCGGTGTCGGTCTTGACGGTGTTGTTCGACATGCTTCGCGTCAGCTCCCGAAGACTTCAGCAGCGGCGTGACCGAGGACGGGGTACAGCGCGCCGATCATGAGCACGACCCACACGCCGACGACGGCCCAGAGCATCTGCTTCTGGTAGCGCGTGCCCTTCGACCAGAAGTCGACGGCGATGACACGCAGGCCGTTCAGCGCGTGGAAGAGGATGGCGGCGACGAGGCCGTACTCCAGCAGCGCGACAAGGGGCGTCTTGTACGTGGCCACGACCTCGTCGTAGGCCTCGGGGGAGACACGCACGAGAGCGGTGTCCAGCACGTGGACGAACAGGAAGAAGAAGATCAGCACGCCGGTGACTCGGTGAGCCACCCACGACCACATTCCTTCCCGTCCGCGGTAAAGCGTTCCAGCCGGCACGGAAGAACCCTCCGGGAGCGGGGATTGGGGCCTCGCCGGCTTTGTCTGTCGGTCGGGCCCGGCCGGGTACGGTCCACCGGCCCCGGCCATCGTAGCGACGTGGTGTCGGAACCTTTAGCGCAGCCCTGCCGATGTGATCAAACCGGTAGCCCCAGCGGGGGTGCGAATGGGGGGAATTCAGCACATCCGGCATCAAAATCCCCGGCACGATCGGAACGAATCAGTCGGGTGAGTCGTTCCCGCGCCAGTTGCCGCAGCTCCTCCGCGGCGAGCACACGCTCGTCCTCCGGCGCCAGGGCCAGCCGGTCGCGGACCGTGGCGAGGAGGTGGTTGAGGGCGTCCTCCGGATCCACCCCCTCCAGCGAGAGCACGAAGCCGTGCCCGAACTTCTGTTCGTAGGCCACCCAGGCGGCGCGCACCGCGGTACGGGCGGCGCGGGGCATGGACCGCACCACCCGCAGCTGCTGCTCGGACCACAGTCCGCTCCCGGCGCCGGGCGCGGGAGGCGTGGCCGTCGGGTCGTCGGCGGCCAGGAAGGCCAGGGCGAGGTCATCCGTCCGGAGCAGCCGGCACTCCTCGCGTACGGCGTGGAGCAGTTCGTCGGGCGAGAGGTCGTAGGCCGCCTCGTCGGAGGCGGCGAGCAGGGAGGCGAGGTCCGGGTACGGGCGGTGGGCCGCCATCCGGAGGGCCCAGCGGGGGTTGCGCAGACAGCGGGCCAGGAGGTGCCGGGCGGCGGTCTCGGTCTTCCCGTTGAACCGCTCCAGGCCCTCGGGGGCGACATGGCCCTGTTCCGGGATGCGTGTCGAAGGCAGCGGAGGTCCTCGGCGGGTTCCGGGGCGCCACGAGGGGCGCCGCGTGGGGTACGGCAGGAACATGCGCGGACGATGCGTGAGGTGTGGACACACGGTAGCGGCGTGGCCACGGAGACGGTAGCCGAACGAAGGTCTTTCACCCGCCGGGGAGAAGGACCGGACGCGGGGTGGACGCCGCGCGTCGACGGGCGGGCGGGACGAATCGCTCTTACGTTGGCAAGGTGAGCCAGCACAGTCGTCATACCGCAAACAGCCCGAAGCACGGCAGGTCCGGCCGTTCCACCGATGGGGTGCGGCGGATGCGGCAGGCCCGCTGGGCCGCGGCGGCGGTCGTCGCCGCCGGCTCGGCCGTCCTGGCGTACAACCTCTGGCCGGACGACGGAAGTGGCGGATCGTCCGGCAGCCGCACCCCCGCCGGCACCCGCGCCGCCCCCACCTCGCCCCAGCCCGCCTCCACACCTCCGCGGACGATCCCGGCCGTCCGCGAGTACACCCCGGAGTCCGGCCCCGGCTGGAAGCCGGCGGACGGCGCCCGCGTGGTGGTCAACGACGACGCCCTCGCCGACGAGGGCCGTCTGGTCGCCGGGGAGCTGGGCCTGACCTACGCCGGGGAGAAGGGCGCGAAGGACGTGCGGGACGGCGACCTGCGCCTGGAGACCGGCGGGGACCAGGGCGCGAACCCGGAGTCGTACCGGCTGACCGTCCGCGACGGCCGCGCGGTGATCAGCGGGCCTTCCGAGGCCGGCGTCTTCTACGGCACCCGCACCCTGAAGCAGACGGTGGCCCAGGGCGGCACCGCTCCGGAGGGCGTGATCCAGGACGAGCCGGCCAAGGCCAAGCGCGGCCTGATGCTCGACATCGCCCGGAAGTTCTACTCGGCCGACTGGATCGAGACCCGGATCCGTGAGATCGCCGACCTCAAGTACAACGAGTTCGGCCTGCACTTCTCCGACGACCAGGGCTTCCGCGTCGAGTCGGCCGAACACCCCGAGATCGTCTCCGACCCGCACCTCACCAAGGCGGAGGTCCGGCGGATCGTCGACCTCGCCCGCAGCCTGCACGTGCGGATCGTCCCGGAGATCGACTCCCCCGGGCACCTGGGCGCGGTGCTGAGGTCCCATCCGGACCTCCAGCTGTACAACGCGAACGGCCGGCCCACCGCGGGCGCGATCGACATCTCCAAGCCGGCCGCCGGGCAGCTCGTCGACGAGCTGATCGAGGAGTACTCCGAGGTCTTCCCCGGCAGCGAATGGCACCTGGGCTCCGACGAGTACCTGGCGCTGATGGTCAGCGACCCGGAGGCGTCCTACCCGGGTCTGGCGGCCGCGGCCCGCGAGAAGTACGGCCCGGACGGCACCGTCGAGGACCTCACCACCGGATGGCTCAACGACCGGGCCGCCACCGTGAAGAGGCTGGACCGCACCCCGCGCGCCTGGAACGACGGCTTCTTCGACGGGGGCGCGGTGGAGCCCTCGGAGGACATCCAGGTCGCCTACTGGACCGGCAAGGAGATCGGCGCCAGGGAGCCCGCCGAGTTCCTGGAGGCCGGGCGTGAGCTGATCAACTACAACGACGAGTACCTCTACTACGTGCTCGGCGAGCCGCAGACCTTCGTCTACCCGACCGGGCAGCGGATCTACGAGGAGTGGACCCCGCTGGTGGTGCGCGGTTCCACGCCGGTGCCCGAGCGGTACGACGCCCAGATCCTCGGCGGATCGCTGGCCGTCTGGGGCGACCGGCCCGACGCCCAGACCCAGGAACAGGTCGCGGCCGGGCTGCGGATGCCGCTGCGGGCCACGACGCAGAAGCTCTGGGACCCACGCGAACCGGCGCTGAGCTGGACGGACTTCCAGCAGCTCGCGGAGCGGCTCGGCTGAACGGCCTCCCGGGCGGAGCGGCTTCCCCCGGGTTCGTTCTCCCTGGACGACGGACGATCGTCGGACGTATGTTCGGCCCTTGGGTGCGGGCGGGTGGCGCGGTACGCGGCCCGCCCGCACCGTGCTGTGCCGAACCCGCCGTACCGACATCCTCACCGGGAGACCCACCGTGCTCTGCCTCAACTGCCGCCACCACGAGGCGCGTCCGCAGGGGGTGCACTGCGATTCCTGCGCCGCCGGGCTGCGCCCCGCCGCCACGGCCGGCGGCCCCGGGGCCTGGCTGCGCCCGCCGCTGACCCTGGCCCGCTGGACGGCCGGGCTGCTGGGGCTGGTGGTCGTGAGCGACCTGGTCGCGCTGTGGGCGGACTTCGGGCTGTACGACCTGGTCCGCGAGCGCACGGCCGCCGGGGACGACATGATCGACGTCTACACCACGCGCGACGCGCACCTGCTCGTCGCGGGGGCGGCCCTGCTGCAGACCGTCGCCCTGGTCGCCTGCGCCGCCGTGTTCCTCGTCTGGTTCCACCGGGTCCGGGTCAACGCCGAGGTCTTCTCCCCGGAGGGCCACGAGATGCGGCGGGGCTGGACGGTGTGGGGCTGGTTCGTCCCGGTGGTGAACCTCTGGTTCCCGCGCCGGATCGCCGGCGACGTCTGGCGGGCGTCGGTCAGGCCCGGGCACGGCGAGGCGCTGCTCAACCTCTGGTGGGCGATGTGGCTTGGCTCCTGGGCCCTGGGCCGCCTCGCGAGCACCTCGTACGACGGCGCCTTCGATCCCGACGCCACCGATGTGACCACCGCCGCCCAGGCCGCCGGCCTGGCGATGGGCGCGGACGCCTTCGACGCCGTGGCCGCCGTCGTCGCGGCGTGGTTCGTGCTGCGGCTCTCCACGCTCCAGCACCGCGAGGCCGTCGAACGGGCGGCCGCCGCGCCGGCGCCCGCCGCGCATCCGGCTCCGCATACGGTGACGCCCCACCATGCCTGAGGGCCGCCCGGCAGGTGCCGGTCGCCGCGGGGAAACGGGCGGCGGCCGGGGCCGCCACCCCCCACAGGAGAGGCCCCGGCCGTCGCAGCCGACGGGCCGTCTCCGGCCCGCAATCGTTTCAGCGTCGGCGCCCGCGGTTTTGTCACACCAACCACACAAAAATCTCCGCGACCTCCACGGGCTCATGGACGTGGACTCGTCGGCGCCGTAACGTGCCTGTCGCGACGGAGACGAATCCGGGCCGCGGGCGCGGCGCCGGTCTGGGCGCGAGAAAGGCACGCGTGGGGTGGGGGACGACGCGGAGCTGACCGCCGCGGTGCACGCGGCACAGGACGGGAACGAGACCGCGTTCCGGACTGTGTACCGCACGGTGCATCCACGGCTGTTCGGTTATGTACGCACACTGGTGGGCGATCCGGATGCCGAGGACGTCACCTCGGAGGCGTGGCTGCAGATCGCCCGCGACCTCCACCGGTTCAGCGGGGACGCGGACCGGTTCCGGGGGTGGGCGGCGCGCATCGCGCGCAACCGGGCGCTCGACCACATACGGATGCGGGGCCGCCGTCCGGCGACCGCGGGCGACGAGACGGAGCTCGCCGACCGGCCGGCCACCGCGGACACGGCGGCGGAGGCGATCGACGCCCTCGCCACCGACCGGGCGTTCGCGCTGATCTCCCGTCTGCCGGCCGACCAGGCCGAGGCCGTGGTGCTGCGCGTGGTCATGGGTCTGGACGCCAGGTCGGCCGCCGCGACACTCGGCAAACGGCCGGGCGCGGTGCGGCAGGCCGCCCACCGCGGGCTGAAGCGGCTCGCCGAACTGCTGGCCGAGCCGGGGCCGGAGCCGGAGCCGCGGTCGGGCCGCGACGCCGGGACGGGACCGGAGCCGGACCCGGTGGGGGTCGCCTCGGCGGAGGCCGTCGCCGAACGCACCGGCCTGCTCGGGCTGGTGCCGACGCCCAGGTGGCCGCGCCAGCGGCTGGTGGCGTCCGCCGGAGTGACGTACGCGCCGACGCGGACGCAGAAGGACATGTGATGCCCGACGAGCACGACAGGTGGCTGGACCGCGCGACGGCCGAACGTCTGCTGCGCGGTGAGCGCCTGGGCGCGCGGGACCCGGCGCCGGCCCGGGACCTCGCGCGGATGCTGGAGCGGCTCTCGGCGGAGCCGGCGGACGACGCGTCCACGGAGGGCGCATCCACCGGCAGCGCGTTCACGGACGGTGCGTCCACCGGCAGCGCGTTCACGGAGGGTGCGTTCACAGACGGTGCCTCCACCGAGGGCGCGTTCACAGACGGTGCGTCCACGGACGGGATGTCCGCGGGCGGTCCGTGCACGGGCAGTTCGTTCACGGGCGGCGTGTCCGAGGGCAACGCGTTCGCGGGCGGCACGCTCGCAGGAGGCGCATCAGCGGGCGGCACACTCGCGGGCGGCCCGTTCACGGGCGGGGTGACCGTCGGTGGTGTGCTCGCGGGTGAGGACGCCGCGGTGGCCGCCTTCCGCGCGGCGCGTGCGGCGTCCGCGGCGGACGTGCCGGGCGCGGCGCGGCCGGTGCGCGGCCGGGCCGGACGCGGGAGCGCCCGGCACCGGTACGTGCTGGCCGCGGTGCTGGTGGCCGGTGTGGTCGGAGGCGGCGCGGCGATCGGCGGCGGGCTGCACGGCCTCGGCTCCCCGGACCGGGCGCCGGCCGGCTCGGCCGCCACGGCGCTGCCGCTGCCGGACGGAACGTCCACGCCGGTGCCGCTGGGCTCGGATGCCCCTTCCCACGCCCTGCCGGACGGCCTCGGCCCGGACGACGGCGCGACGCTGCGTCCGTCGCCCGGGAAGGGTGCGTCGGGCGGGGACACGGCCGGACCGGACCGCCAGGGCTCCGGCTCCTCCGGCACGGAGGACGCGGACCGGCGGGAGCGGAACCGCGACGGAGCGGCCTCGGGCGGCGAACCCTTCTCCGGAGCGCACGGCGAGGACCACGGGCGCGACGCGCGGGATTCGCTGAGGAGCGCCTGCCGCGACTTCCTCGCCGGGAGGCCGCTGACGGCGGAGCAACGGCGGAAGCTGGAGGCGGCGGCCGGGGACGCCGGGGTGTCCGCGTACTGCGCCCGCCTCACGGACGACGACGACCCGCCGAGCGGCGGCCGGCTGAAGAACGACGAGGAGCGGGACGGGGACGACGGGGGCAAGGGCACCGGCAACGGCAAGGACCGGGGCAGGGACAAGGACAAGGACAAGGACAAGGGGGGCGACCGGGGGAACGGCAGGGGCGACGGCCGGCGGACGTCCGCCGGTTCCGGCTCCGGCGGCCCCGCCCGCACGGCCGCGCACGCCCCCGGCTCCCGGGACGGCTCCCGCTCCGCCGAAGCATCCCGCACGGCCTCCGGCGGCCACGGCGACGGCGGCACCGCCCGCCGCGGTCACTCCTCCTCCCGCCGCTGACCCCCGGCAGGCCCCGGTGCCGGGCCGCACCCGTCAGGGACCGGTCGTGCCCTCGATCAGTTCGTGGTGGGCCGGCTGGAGCCCCTCCGGCAGGTCCTGCGGGTCGCACCACCTCGCCTCGAGGATCTCGAAGTCGTCGATGACCAGTTCCCCGCCGACCAGTTCCGCCTCGTAGGCGACCTCCAGCCGCAGCCGGAATCCGCTGCGCAGCCGGACCAGACGGCCCGGCCGGACGTCGAGGCCCGTCTCCTCCTTGACCTCGCGGACCACCGTCTGCCCGAACTCCTCGCCCCGCTTGGCGAACCCGGTCGGCAGCCCCCACGGCAGGTCGGGGTTCCACAGCCGGTGCCGGAGCAGCAGCACCCGCCCTCGGTCGTCCCGGACCACGCCCGTCACGCCCACCATGTAGGTCGCGTTGGCCAGCCAGAGGATCCGCCACTGCCACGAGCCGCGGATCCGCCTCCAGACGGTGGCGATGAGCCGCTTGGGAGTCGTCACTCCCCCAGCGTAGGCGCGCGCACGGCGCCGCGACCCCCCGCGTCCGGCCTCGCGTCGGCGGGCGCCTCCAGCTTGAACATGTTCAAAAAGAGGTCTACCTTCATCCCCGTCAGCGTTTTTGAACGCGTTCAAGGAAGGTGGGGGCATGGACCTCACGGTGATCACGTACGTCGTCTACCTGGTCGTCAGCATCGGGCTCACGGTCTGGGTGGCGCGCACCCTCAGCAGCAACGGGCGGATCTTCCTCGCCGACGTGATGAAGGGCGACGAGAAGCTGGCCGGGGCCGTCAACCACCTGCTGGTGGTGGGCTTCTACCTGGTGAACTTCGGCTTCGTGGCCCTCTACCTCAACCGGGACGAGACCGTCGGCAGCGCCCGCGGCGTCTTCGAGGCGCTCTCCACCAAGCTCGGTGTGGTGCTCCTGGTCCTCGGCGTGCTGCACCTGGGCAACGTCTGGGTGCTCAGCAGGATCCGCCGGCGTGGCCGGATGGAGCAGGAGCAGGTGCCGCCGGTGGACCCGCAGGCCTGGGCCCCGCCCGTCGCGCCGGCCGGGGCGTGAACGCGTCCCGACGGGTGCCGGTCACCGGGCTGACGGTGCTCCACGACGCCGACTGCCCGCTCTGCCGGCACCTGAGCGACTGGCTGCGGCGGCAGCCCCGCCTGGTCCGGCTGGACCTGGTGCCGGCCGCCTCCGAGGAGGCCCGGCGCCGCTTCCCCGGCGTCGACCACGCGGCGACCCTGGACGAGATCACGGTGGTCGGGGACGCCGGCCAGGTCTACACGGGCCCGGCCGCCTGGATCGTCTGCCTGTGGGCGCTGCGCGAGTACCGCCCGCTCGCCCACCGGCTGAGCACTCCGGCCGGTGCCCGGGTGGCGCGTGCCGCGGTGCTCGCGGCCTCCAAGTGGCGGGCCCACCTGAGGAGCGGGACGGCGGCGCAGGTGCCGGGCCGCTGGGGCGGCGGGGTGTACCGGCGGGAGGACGGCTGGGTCTACCACCCCGACCTCGGATGGGCCCTCGACGCCCCCGGCTGCCCCGACGGGGCGTGCCCCGCGGGCTGAGGGCACTGGTTAGGCTCGGGGGCGTGCCCGAACCGAAGGAACCCCGAGCCCCCAGGCCCAAGAGCGAGCAGACCCGCACGCTGATCCTGGAGACGGCGATGCGCCTCTTCCAAGAGCGGGGCTACGACCGCACCACCATGCGGGCCGTCGCCCAGGAGGCCGGGGTCTCGGTGGGCAACGCCTACTACTACTTCTCCGGCAAGGAACACCTGATCCAGGGCTTCTACGACCGGATCGGCGCCGAGCACCGGGTGGCGGTCCGGTCGGTCCTGGACCGGGAGACCGACCTTCAGGCCCGGCTGGCCGGCGTGCTCAGGGCCTGGCTGGACGTGGCCGAGCCGTACCACGAGTTCGCCGCGCAGTTCTTCAAGAACGCCGCCGACCCGGACTCCCCGCTGAGCCCCTTCTCCCCCGACTCCAGGGCCCCCCGCGAGGAGTCCATCGGGATCTTCCGCGAGGTGCTGGCCGGTTCCAAGGCCAAGGTGCCGGCCGAGCTGAAGGACACCCTGCCGGAGCTGATGTGGCTCTCCCTGATGGGGCTGGTCGTGTACTGGGTCTTCGACCGCACCCCGGGCCGTGAGCGCAGTTACCGCCTCGCCGAACGGGGCGCCCGGCTGACCACCCTCGGTGTCTCCCTGGCCCGCTTCCGGGTGCTGCGGCCCCTGGTCCGCGAGGTCCACGAGCTGTTCACGGACTTCCTGCCTGGCATGGCCGACGCGAAGACCGGCACCGCGGCCGCCACGGAGGAGCCCGGGGAGCCCGGGGAGCCCGGCGAGTCCGGCGAGCCCGGTAGGGCCGGGGGTCCCGGGAAGTCCGGCGAGCCCGGCCCGCGGACGCCCGGCCGATCCGACCGATCCGGCTGAGCGGCCCGGCGGCGGGCGGCGCGGCCCGGGGCGGGCGGCGCGGCCCGGGGCGGGCGGCGCGGCCCGGGGCGGGCGGCGCGGCCCGGGGCGGGCGGCGCGGCGCGGCGCGGGCGGCGCGGCCCGGGGCGGGCGGCGCGGCGCGGCGCGGCGTCGGGTACGGGCAGGCGGCGCGCCCCGGGGGCGCGCCCGTGCGGCTAGAGCCAGCCCAGGCGCCAGAGGCGGAAGACCCCGGTGCCGTCGTTGAGGAACTGGCCGCCGCGGACGTCCTTGCTGGTGACCGTGTACTCCTTGCGCTGCCAGAGCGGGATCACCGGGACCTTCTCGGCGGTCAGGTTCTGCAGCTCCTCGAAGGTCCGCACCGCCCGCGTCCGGTCGCCGAAGGACTGGCTCTGCCGGATCAGTTCGTCGATCCGCTTGTCGCTGAAGCCGTTCTTCATGCCGTTGCCGCTGCCGATCAGCGCCGCGGAGAAGTTGTCCGGGTCCGGGTAGTCCGCGATCCAGCCGAGCGTGTAGGCGTCGAACTCGCCCTTGACGTAGTCCTTCTGGAAGGCGGACCACTCGCGGCCCTCCAGCTTGACCAGGAAGACGCCGTCCTCCTCCAGCTGTTCCTTGAGCTCGTAGGCCTCCTTCTCCCGCGCGCCGACCCTGGGGAAGCCGAGGGAGATCGGGACCGGCGTCTGGACCCCGGCCCGCCGCAGCAGCTCGCGGGCCTGGCCCGGGTCACGCTCCGGGAAGGCGTCGAAGAAGGACGTGTTGTGGCCGGTGAAGCCCGCCGGGATCAGCGAGTAGAGCGGCTCGACGGTGCCCTCCAGCACCTTGGCGGCGATCTTCTCGCGGTCGATCATCCAGGCCAGCGCCTTGCGCACCGAGGGGTCGGCGAGCGGGGCGCCGGTACGGACGTTGAGGACCAGGTTGTTGGTGGAGGACCCGTCGCTCTCGGAGACCCGGTGGTCCGGGTCGGCGGGCGACATCCCGGCGAGCGTCTCGGGCGGCAGCTCCCGGGAGGCGACGTCGATGGAGCGGGCCTTCCACGCCTCGTCCAGCGCCGCCGCGTCGGTGAAGTACCGCAGGGTGACGGGCGTGGCCTTGTCGTCCACGGCCCCCCGGTAGTCCGGGTTGGGCTCGAGGACGGTCTCCTTGCCCTCCTTGTACGAGACCAGCCGGTACCGGCCGGTGCCGTCCACGCCGGTGCCTCCGCGCAGCTCCTCCGCCGGGTACACCTCGCTGTCCACGATCGCTCCGGCGCCGGTGGCGAGCTTGAACGGGAAGGTGGCGTCCGGGCTGGAGAGCTTGAACGTGACCTCCTTGCCGTCCGCCTTGACCGAGTCCAGGGTGGAGAAGAGCGAGGCGGGCCCCACCTCGGAGTTGATCTTCAGCACCCGCTCGAAAGAGAACTTCACGTCCTCGGCGGTCATTTCGCGGCCGCTGGGGAACCTCAGCCCGTCGCGCAGCCGGCAGACGTAGACCTTCGCGTCGTCCCCACTGAAGCCGCACTCCTCGGCGGCGTCCGGCACCGGCTCGGTGCTGCCCGGCTGATAGGTCGTCAACGTCTGGAAGACGTTGGAGAACACCCCCCAGGATCCGGCGTCGTAGGCGCCGGCCGGGTCCAGCGAGGTCACCACGTCGCTGGTGCCGACCACGATGGGCTTGGCGTCCGCCTCGGCGTCGGGCATCAACTGCCACGCACCGACGCCGACGACGACGAGGACAAGCAAGGTCGCGAGAATTCGCACCCGAACCGAGCGCACAGGTCCCTCCCCAGGGCCCGACACAGCAAAATTTCGCCGATATTCGTCAGACCTTCACATCGGCGGCCACACTGAACCACAGGTGTGACGCGTGGGGAAGGAGTTCGCCAGAACCCGAAATTTCGGGGCTGTCAGGCCCGCAGGGACGCCAGTTCCACCACGGTGATGTCCGAGGGAGCCCCGACCCTGGTGGGAGGCCCCCAGGCGCCGGCGCCACGGCTGACGAACAGCTGGGTGTCGCCGTACTTCTCCAGCCCGGCCACCGTGGGGTTGGCCAGCCCGGCGAGGTAGGGGCCCGGCCAGAGCTGACCGCCGTGGGTGTGGCCGGAGAGCTGGAGGTCGACGCCGTGCCGCACGGCCTCGTCGATGGTGACGGGCTGGTGGGACAGGAGCACGACCGCGCGGGAGGTGTCGCGGTCGCCCAGCGCCCGTGCGAAGTCGGGGCCCTGGCCGTGGTCCTCGCCCGCGATGTCGTTGACGCCGGCCAGGTCGAAGTGGGCAAGCTCGGTGCGGACGTTCTCCAGCGGGAGCAGGCCCAGGTCGCGGACCTCGTCCACCCACTCCTCGGCGCCGGAGAAGTACTCGTGGTTGCCGGTGACGAAGTACGCGCCGTGCCGGGCGCGCAGTCCGGCGAGCGGGGCGGCGGCCGGGCCCAGGTCGCGGACGGAGCCGTCGACCAGGTCGCCGACGACGGCGATCAGGTCCGGCTGGGTCGAGTTGACGGTGTCCACCACACGCTGCGCGAAGGAGCGTCCCAGCACCGGGCTGAGGTGGACGTCGCTGACCACGGCTATCCGGAACCCGTGCGCGGCGCGCGGCAGCCGGGCCAGCGGGACGGTGACCCGCTTGACGGTCGGGCCGTTCAGCACGCCGTAGGTGCCGGCGCCGACGGTGCCGAGACCGGCCACCGCGGCCGCCGCGCCGACGGAACGGGCGACGAACAGGCGGCGGGACAGGCCTTCCGGGAGCGTGGTGGCCTTCTCCTCCGGCTTCGCGCCGGCCTTCTCCGCGGAGCCCTCCGGGGAGTTGGCGTCGGCGTTCCCCGCGGGCTTCTCCTCGTCCGGCCGCACGGCCACCGAACCGGCCGGGTCGCCGGCGTCGGAGCGGGTGCCGTCGGCCGTGGCCGCAACCGCGGTGCGGCCCGGGACCGAGGCGGCGGAGGAGGCGGCGGGTGCGTGCGCGGCGTCGGCCGCCCCGAGCCCGGCCTCCGCCGCGTGGCGGGCGTCCCGGCGGGCCAGGGCGCGGCGCAGCAGCGGACGCAGCGGCTCGGTGACGATCAGGGCCATCGGGACGTAGATCATCACCGCCATCCAGAGGAAGCCGGGCCAGGCGACGACACGGCGCAGCGAGAACGGCAGGGTCTCCCCGCGGCTGGTCATGGCGCCGAACAGCAGCACCACGCCCAGCAGGAAGACCGCGGTGCCCAGCCGCCGGGCCAGGCTCTTCGGGACGGTGGTGTCCCGCACCAGACGCCGCCACATGTACCAGTGCAGGGCCGCGAGCGCGGCCACCGCGAGCAGTGCGACAAGTACGAATAGGAAGCCCACGTCCGGTAAGTCCCCTGTCCCTGTGTGTGGTTGGGCGCCGACGGCGGCGCCGACGACTATGAGTTGCGCCGCAATGCGCGAACTCCGCGCAACCCGATGACCCCCACGACCGTCCCCAGTACGAAGGAGACCACCGCGAGCAGCAGGTGGACCCAGAAGTACCCGGTCGGGTCCCCCGCGTCGTCGAACGCGAGACCGCTGCCGTCCTTGTAGAGGTTTTTGACGAAAGTGACCCAGATGACCCAGCTCCACACCCCGAAGGCGAGAAGGAACCAGGAGACGGGTCGGCTGAGCTTCATACGGCCAGTATCGCCGCCGGACCGCGCGGCCGGTGGCCGGGGTGGCGGTCCGGCGGCCGAGTGCGACGCGAATCACGGCGGGGGGCGGGAGGAACACGGGGGTACGCCCGCACCGTCCTTGGCATGTACGTTCTCGTCCGTGCCCGCTCAGAAGAAGACCGCCAAGCGACCCGTCCTGATCGCTTCCGCCGCACTGTTCTCGTTGGCCCTCGGCCTGGTCGTGCCGCTCTCCGCGGGCGACGCGCAGGCGCAGCCCGCGCGTCCGGGCCCGAAGTCGCCCGGCAGCCGCCTCTCGGGCTCCACGTCGGCCGGGTCGACCTCCGCCGGCGGGGCCACGTCCTCCCCGTCGACGTCCACGGGCGACCGTTCGTCCGCCGACGACGCGTCCCCGGCCGCCTCGGGGGTGGCGAAGGACGCTCCGCCCGCGGGGTCCCGGTCCACGGTGGGCGGCGCGCGGCTGGCCGCTCCCGGGACCCAGGTCGCACCGAACGCGGGCGCGCCCGCGCTGCCGGACGACCTCTCGGCCAAGTCGTGGATCGTCGCCGACGCCGAGAGCGGCGAGGTGCTCGCCGCGCACAACGCGCACCAGGAGCTGGCTCCGGCGAGCACCCTGAAGATGCTCTTCGCCGACACCCTGCTGGGGCACTGGCCCGCCACCGACACGCACAAGGTGACGGACGAGGAGCTCTCCAAGGTCGGCTCCGGCTCCAGCATGGTGGGCGTCAAGCCGAACGAGACGTACACGGTCCGCGACCTGTGGCTCGGCGTCTTCCTGCAGTCGGGCAACGACGCGGTCCACGTGCTGTCCTCGATGAACGGCGGCCTCGACAGGACGGTCGCCGACATGAACGCCCACGCCGCGGAGCTCCAGGCGCTGGACACGCACGTGGTCAGCCCGGACGGTTACGACGCGAAGGGGCAGGTCTCCTCCGCCTACGACCTCACGCTGATAGCCCGTTCGGGGCTGCAGAAGAAGGACTTCCGCGAGTACGCGTCGACGGTCCGGGCGCAGTTCCCGGGCGAGACCAAGAAGGGCAAGGACGGGAAGAAGACCCGCGGGAACTTCGAGATCCAGAACACCAACCGGCTGCTCACCGGCAACGGGATCGACCAGTACCGCGGCATCGCGGGGGTCAAGAACGGCAACACCACCAACGCCGGGGCGACCTTCACGGGCGTGGCGGAGCGGGACGGCAAGGTGCTGCTGGTCACCGTCATGAACCCGCAGAAGAAGGAGCTCAACCGGGTCTACAAGGAGACGGCGGAGCTGCTGGACTGGGGCTTCGCGGCGGCCGGCAAGGTGACGCCGGTGGGTGAACTGGTGCCGCCCGCGTCCGCGGCGTCCGCCGCGCCGTCGGCCGCGCCGTCGGCGTCGTCGGCGGCGATGTCCCCGGCGGGCGGCCGGGCGGAGAACGTGGCGGCGTCCGAGGAGGCGAAGGAGACGGGACCGGTGTGGATCCCGTTCGCCATCGTCGGGGGCGTGCTGGTGCTCCTCGCGGGCGGGGCCTTCCTCGTCCACCGCCGCTGGCCCCTCCCGGGCACGGCGGCGCGGAGCGGTTCCCGCTCCGGCGCGAAGGGCGCGGCGGAGGGCGCGGACGCCGGTGCCGCCGACGCCGGCGTGACGGAGGCGAAGGCCGGGGACTCCTCCGGCACCGAGGCCGCCGCGTCCGACGGCGCCACCGCGAAGCCCGCGGGTGCCGAGGCCGACGCGAAGCCCGCCGACGCGGAAGGGGCGACGTCCGAGGAGGCCGGGGACCCGGCGGGTGACAAGCCTGCCGAGGCCGCCGAGGCCGCGATGCCCCAGCAGGCCTCCGGGCCCCGCGCGGCGGAGAAGGGCGAGGGCCAGCCGGCCTGAGGCGGCGGCCCCGGCCGCCCCCGCGCGGCCGGCGCGGCCCGGTCACCGGCCGCGCGGGGTGCGGCCCGTGGCCCACGCGAGCGGTGGCGCGGCGCCGGGGCCGGAGGTCACGCCGGGGCCGGGGCGGACGGCAGGGCGGCGGCCGGGGAGGCGGGAGCGGAGGACTTGCCCGTCGCCGTCCAGGCGGCGCTGTAGAGCAGCAGCTTGCAGGTGAAGTTGATCCACAGCAGCAAGGCGATCGGCACGCCGAAGGCGCCGTACATGCTCTTCGCGGCGACTCCCTGGATGTAGCCGCTGAGCAGCAGCTTCAGCAGCTCGAAACCGGCCGCGCCGATCAGCGCCGCCTCGACCAGGCGGCGCTTGGAGGGGTGGGCCCCGGGGACCGTCCGCAGCACGTAGAGCAGCAGCAGGAAGTCGGCGAGGACGGCGACGGTGAAGGCCGCGATCCCCAGCAGGACGCCGCCGGCCCCGCCCTCGTCCAGCCCCATCTCCCGTGCCAGCCGCCCCACCATGCCGCTGGCGACCGTGGAGATCACCAGCGTGATCAGCACCGCGCCGCCCAGCCCGAACAGCACGCCCAGGTCCTTGGCCTTGGTGAGGAGGATGTTCTCGTCCGGGTCCGGCATCTCCCAGACGGCGCGCAGGCAGCCCCGCAGGGAGTCGACCCAGCTCAGCCCGGTGAACAGCAGCAGCGCGCCGGCGATCAGCCCGACCGCGCCCGCGTTGGCGACCAGTTTCTCGATGTCCAGCTGGTCGGAGATCCCCGGCACCTGCTCGGCCAGCTTGTGCTGGAGCGTCCGCTGCTGGGTGGTGGAGAGGGTGCCCGCGGCGGCCGCCGCCGCGACCGTGAGCAGCGGGAAGAGCGCGAGGAAGCTGGTGAAGGTCATCGCCGCGGCGAGCCTGGTCCACTTCACCCGGTCCAGCCGCTCGAAGGCGCGCCAGGCGTGCGTCTCCATCAGCCGGGCCGCCCAGGGGCCGACGACGGGAAGGTTCTTCAGCCAGTCCATCCCACGACCCCGTTCCCGTTCCCGACTCTGTTGCCAAAGACGAGAGTTCGGGTACCCCAGAACCGGACCGCCGTGCCCAGCAGCATGCCCACTCCCGCGCCGGCGACCAGATCCGCGCGCCGCGAGGTGAGGCCGAGGCAGTAGTGGCTGACGGCGAGACAGGCCAGCTGCGCGGCGGCTCCGGCGGCGTTGACGGCGGTGAAGACGACTGCCTGCCGCAACCGCTCCCCGGGCCCCGGCGGCGCCGCGGAGGCGGCCCGGCGGTAGGCGCCCAGCGCGTTGCCGGCGTAGGCGACCGCGCAGGCGGCGAGGAAGGCCAGCGCCTTGGCCGGCAGCGGCGGCAGCCCGGCGGGGCCGAGCAGCGCGGTGAACACGGCCAGGTCCACCAGGTAGGCCAGAAGTCCGGCGGCCGCGAATCCGGCGAGTTCCCGGCGGGTGACCGGGGCGGCGGTCACCAGCCGGTCACCGCCAGCCCGTAGAGCACCGCCCACACCAGGCCGACGGCGGCCAGCGGACGGTCCCGCAGCACGACGTCCTCCGGTTCCCCCGCGGTGCCCCGGTCGGCGAAGACGGCGTAGCGCAGGACGCCCAGGATGAAGGCGATCATGGAGAGCTGCCGCCAGGGCAGCAGCCCGGTCTGCGGGACGCCGCCGGTCTCCAGGGCCCACAGGCAGTAGCCGAGGACCGCGCCGCCCGCCGCCAGCTGCCAGACGAACCGCAGGTAGCCGGGCGTGTACTCGGTGAGCAGGGCCCGGGTGGCCCCGCGCTCGCCGGCCATCTCGACGGCCTCGGAGTAGCGCTTGGCGGAGACCATGAAGAGCGCGCCGAAGCCGGTGGTGATCAGGAACCAGCGGGAGAGCGGGATGTCCATGGCGATGCCGCCGGCCATGGCCCGCATCAGGAAGCCGGCGGCGACCACCGCCAGGTCGACCACCAGCACACGCTTGAGCCGCAGGCAGTACGCGAACTGCATCACCACGTAGGCCGCCAGCACCGCCGCGGTCAGCGGCGGACACAGCAGCACGGCCGTGAGCGGGGCCCCCACGGCGAGCGCGCACCCGGCCGCGTAGGCGACCGGCACCGGCACCTGTCCCGCGGCGACCGGCCGGTGGCGTTTGACCGGGTGGGCGCGGTCGGCGTCGACGTCGCGGGCGTCGTTGACCAGGTAGACGGCGGCCGAGCAGGCCGTGAAGAGGACCAGGACCAGCGGCAGCCGGGTCAGCGCGGCCGGGGTGAGGAGCTGGCCCGCGGCCGCCGGGGCGGCCACCACCAGGACGTTCTTCACCCACTGCCGGGGGCGGGCGGTGCGGACCAGCCCGGCGAGCAGCGCGCGGGGCCCGGGGCGGCGGGGCGGCGCGGTGGTCGGACCGCCGGGGCGGCGCGGCCCGACCACCAGGCGGTCCGACTCGTGGCGGTCCGACTCATGGCGGTCCAACTCGTGGCGGTCCGACTCGTGGCGGTCCGACTCGTGCGGGCGGGGCCGTGAGCCCGGGAGCGGGCCCGTGGCGGCGACGCGCTCAGCCATGGCGCCTCCCCCTCGGTCCCCGCGGGCTCCGCAGCCCCAGCCCGGCGGCGGCCGCACCGAGCAGGGCGCCCGCGACCACGTCGGAGGGGTAGTGCACGCCCGCCACCACCCGGGACAGGCACATCGCGGCGGCGGCCGGGACGGCCAGCGTCCCCGCGGCCGGCAGCAGCGCCGCCGCGGCCACCGCCGCCGCCGCGCTGGAGGCGGCGTGCGCGCTGGGGAAGGAGTGCGGGCCGAGGACGGCCACCCGCGCCTCGACGGCGGTGGGGCGCGGGCGGCGCACCAGGTGCTTGACGCCCACGCCGGTCAGGTGGGCCGCGGCGGTGAGCGCGGTCCCGCGCAGCCAGGCGGAGCGCCGGGGCCGGTCCACGGCCGCCGCGGCGAGACCCGCGGCCAGCCAGAGCGCGCCGTGCTCCCCGGCGCGGGAGAGGGCACGGGCCGCGGCCGCGGCGCGGGGGTCGTCGCCGCGCGCGTGCAGGGCGGCCAGCAGCCGGGCGTCGAGCCGCCGGACCGCGCGGACCGTGCGCGAGGCGGGCGGAGGAGGAGCGGGGAGGGGGACACCGTGCATACGGCCCACTGTTCACCGGGGCGCGTCCCGAACCCGGGCAATATGCCGTGAAGCCCTATCAATCACCCGTTCCGGCGAGAAACGCGCCATACCCGGAGTGATCTCCGCATGACGGACGCCCCGCCGCTAGCGTCGCGCCCATGCCGCCCACTCAGCCCCCGTCCCCGGCCCACCCGCCGCCGGCCCCCTCGTCACCGGCCGGGGCGCTCGCCGTCCCGGTCACCGGCTGGGGCCGCACCGCGCCCACCGTCGCCCGTGTGGTCCGCCCCCGCAGCTACGACGAGGCCGTCGCCGCCGTCCGGGACTGCGGGGCCCGCGGCGGCATCCCCCGGGGACTGGGCCGGGCCTACGGCGACGCGGCGCAGAACGCGGGCGGCGCCGTGCTCGACATGACCGGGCTGGACCGGATCCACGCGGTGGACGCCGCCGGGGGCGTGGTGCTGTGCGACGCGGGCGTCTCGCTGCACCGGCTGATGCGGGTGCTGCTGCCGCTCGGCTGGTTCGTGCCGGTCACCCCCGGCACCCGGTACGTCACCGTCGGCGGGGCGATCGGCGCCGACATCCACGGCAAGAACCACCACGTCTGCGGCTCCTTCTCCCGCCATGTGCTGTCGATGGAGCTGCTCACCGCCGACGGCACGATCCGCGCCGTGTCCCCCGGCGACCCGCTCTTCGACGCGACGTGCGGCGGCATGGGCCTCACCGGGGTGGTGCTCACCGCCTCGCTGCGGCTCCAGCCGGTGGAGACGTCCTGGATGACGGTGGACACCGAGCGCGCCCGCGACCTCGACGACCTGATGGCCAGGCTCACCGCCACGGACCACCGCCACCGCTACTCGGTGGCCTGGATCGACCTGCTGGCGCGCGGCGCCGCAACCGGCCGCGCGGTCCTCACCCAGGGCGACCACGCCCCGCCGGACGCCCTCCCCCGCTCCCGGCGCGCCCGCCGCGACCCGCTGGAGTTCCGCCCCTCCCGGCTGCCCGCCGCGCCGTCCTTCCTCCCCGACGGCCTGCTGGGCCGCACCACGGTGGGCGTCTTCAACGAGCTCTGGTACCGCAGGGCGCCCCGGCGCCGCACCGGCGAACCGCAGCGCCTGCACACGTTCTTCCACCCGCTGGACGGCGTGCCGCACTGGAACCGGGTCTACGGCCGGGGCGGCTTCGTGCAGTACCAGTTCGTCGTCGGGTACGGCGCGGAGGAGTCGCTGCGGCGGATCGTGCGCCGGGTCTCCGAGCGGCGCTGCCCGTCCTTCCTCGCGGTGCTCAAACGGTTCGGCGACGGCGACCCGGGCTGGCTGTCGTTCCCCACGGCGGGCTGGACGCTCGCCCTGGACGTCCCGGCCGGGCTGCCCGGCCTCGGCGGCCTCCTCGACGAGCTGGACGAGGAGGTCGCCGCCGCCGGCGGGCGGGTCTACCTCGCCAAGGACTCCCGGCTGCGGCCCGAGCTGCTGCCCGCCATGTACCCGCGGCTGGACGAGTTCCGCGCGCTGCGCGCCGAGCTCGACCCGCGCGGGGTGTTCACCTCCGACCTGTCCCGCCGCCTCGGCCTCTGACCCACACCCCCCACAGCCCTCACCACCCTTAGGAGCTCTCGTGAAGGACGCGTTCGGCGCACCCCAGTCGGTGCTGGTGCTCGGCGGCGCCTCGGAGATCGGGCTGGCGGTCGCCCGCCGCATGCTCGTCCGCCGCGCCCGCACGGTGTGGCTGGCGGGCCGCCCCTCACCCGCCCTGGACGCCGCCGCAGCCTCGCTGCGCGTCCTGCGGCCCGGGGCCGACGTGCGGACCGTGGAGTTCGACGCGCTGGACACCGGCTCGCACGAGGAGGTCCTGGGGAAGGTCTTCGCGGAGGGTGACATCGACCTGGTGCTGCTGGCCTTCGGCGTCCTCGGCGACCAGGCCCGCGACGAGCGGGAACCGGCCGGGGCGGTGCGGGTCGCGCAGACCAACTACACCGGCGCCGTCTCGGCCGGGCTGGTGGCGGCCGCCGCGCTGCGCGGGCAGGGCCACGGCTCGCTGGTGGTGCTCTCCTCGGTGGCCGCCGAGCGCGCCCGGCGCGGCAACTTCATCTACGGCTCCAGCAAGGCCGGCCTGGACGCCTTCGCGCAGGGCCTGGGCGACGCGCTGCACGGCACGGGCGTGCACGTGATGGTGGTGCGGCCCGGCTTCGTCCGGACCCGGATGACGGCCGGACTGCCCGAGGCGCCGCTGGCGACCACGCCGGGCGCGGTCGCGGCGGCCGTGGAGTCCGGGCTGCGCCGCCGGGCGGCCACGGTGTGGGTGCCGGGGACGCTGCGGCCCGCGATGGCGGTGCTGCGCCGCCTGCCGAGGCCGCTCATGCGGCGTCTCCCGCTGTGACCCCGCGCCGCTGCGCCGGTGCGCCGCTGGGACCCGGTGCCGTTGGGCCGCTGGGCCCCTGAGCCGCTGTGCCGCCGCACCACGGAGCCGCCAGGGCTCCCGCGCCGGGCCGGCGGAGGCGCCGCCACGGGGCCGCCCCGCCGCCGCGCGCGGGGCGCGCCGGCGCTACTGGAGCGTCGGGTGTCTCTCCGCCGCGGTCTGGGGCGGCACCAGCGCGCCGCCGAACGGGAAGTCGCGCAGCCTGCGCCACACCCCGTCGGCGCCCTGCTCGTACAGCGCGAAACCGGTGCAGGGCCACTCCGCCGCGTAACCGGCCAGCTCCTCGAAGGCGCGGTCCATCGCCTCCTCGGCGATGCCGTGCGCGACGGTCACGTGCGGGTGGTACGGGAACTGCAGCTCCCGCGCCACCGGCCCGGCCTCGTCGCGGACCCGGGCCTGGAGTTCGGCGCACTCCTGCGCGCCGGACACCACCCGCACGTACACCACGGGCGACAGCGGACGGAACGTCCCGGTACCCGCCAGCCGCATCGGGAAGGGCCGCGCCGCCGCGGCCACCTCGGCGAGGTGCGCCTCGATCTTGGGCAGCGCGGAGGCGTCCACCTCGGTCGGCGGCAGCAGGGTGACGTGCGTGGGAATGCCGAACGCCGCGGCGTCGCCGAAGCCCGCGCGCCGCTGCTGGAGCAGGCTGCCGTGCGGCTCCGGGACCGAGATCGACACGCCGATCGTTACGGTCCCCACGTCGTCTCCTGTCGTGTCGTCTTCCGTCACGCCCGTGCTGTGCCGGACGGGTGGTGCCACCCGCCATCGACTGTACGGCGGCGCACCGCCCAACCGGGAGGATCGCGCCCGTATCACCGGTGGCGCGCGGGGCGCTCGGGCGGGCGGAGTATGCTGCCCCGCCGCCCGGGCGCGCCGGGCCTCTTCCGGTCAGTGCTTGGCCGGAACCAGGCCCATCCGCCGGTAGGTCGCCGCCAGCGTCTCCGCCGCGACGGCGCGCGCCTTCTCCGCGCCCTTGGCGAGGATCTGGTCCAGCGTCTCCGGGTCGTCCAGATATTCCAGCGTCCGATCGCGGAAAGGCGTCACGAAGTCGACCATGACCTCGGCCAGGTCGGTCTTCAGGGCGCCGTACATCTTGCCCTCGTACTCCGCCTCCAGCGCCGGGACGTCCTTGCCGGTGAGGGTGGAGAGGATGGTGAGCAGGTTGGAGACGCCCGGCTTGTTCTCCCGGTCGAAGCGGATCACGGTCTCCGTGTCGGTGACCGCGCTCTTCACCTTCTTCGCGGTGATCTTCGGGTCGTCCATGAGGTTGATCAGGCCCTTGGGGTTCGCCGTCGACTTGCTCATCTTGGCGGACGGCTCCTGAAGGTCGTAGATCTTCGCCGTCTCCTTGAGGATGTACGCGCTGGGGACGGTGAAGGTCTGGCCGTACTGGGCGTTGAACCGCTCGGCCAGGTCGCGGGTCAGCTCCAGGTGCTGGCGCTGGTCCTCGCCCACCGGGACCTGGTCGGCCTGGTAGAGCAGGATGTCCGCGACCATCAGCATCGGGTACGTGAACAGGCCGACCGTGGTGCGGTCGCTGCCCTGCTTGGCGGACTTGTCCTTGAACTGCGTCATCCGGGAGGCCTCGCCGAAGCCGGTGATGCAGTTCATCACCCAGCCGAGCTGGGCGTGCTCGGGGACGTGGCTCTGCACGAAGAGGGTGCAGTGCTCCGGGTCCAGTCCGGCCGCGAGCAGCTGGGCGACGGAGAGCCGGGTGTTGCGGCGCAGCGTCTCCGGGTCCTGCGGCACGGTGATGGCGTGCAGGTCGACGACCATGTAGAAGGCGTCGTGGGACTTCTGCATGTCCACCCACTGGCGGACGGCGCCGAGGTAGTTGCCGAGGTGGAACGAGCCGGAGGTCGGCTGGATACCGGAGAGCACGCGAGGACGATCAGAGGCCATGCCTCTCATTCTCTCAGGTCTCCCCCGCCCCCTGGGAACGGGTGCGCGAGCCCGCGGCGGGCGGCGTCACGGAGCCGGCCGCCTCCGCCGGCCGGCGCTCCGGGCTTCCGTCCCTCCGCGCCTTCTGCGCCTTCTGCGCCTTCTGCGCCCCTTGCGCCCTCCGGACATACGAGTGACGTGGTGAGCGCGTCACCCGGTGGCCCGGCCGGTGTCCGGTCATGGTGTCAGTGGACCCGGCGGCTTTCCGCCCGCCGGGTCGTCCCGCGCGACGCACCGCGCCGACACTGCAGGGGCTCGCGCTCCGGCGAGGAGTTCGTCATCTCACCGAAGGCCATCGCACTGTCGGGCGGGACCGGCTTCCTGGGCTGTCACCTGCTGCCCCGCCTGCTGTCCCAGGGCCACTCCGTGATCGCACTGGTCCGGGGCACACCGCAGCAGGCCACGCAGCGTCTGGAGCGCGCGCTGGAGTTCGCCGGCGCCCGGCAGGCGGCCGCGAGCCTGGGCACGGACCGGCTCCGCGTGCTGCGGGCGGACCTGGAGCAGCCCGGACTGGGCCTCGGGGCCCAGGAGCTGCGGCGGCTGGCCGGCGAGACGGACGAGGTGTGGCACTGCGCCGCCGCCACCGACCTGCGGGCTTCCCTGCGGAGCGTCAGCGGGGCCAACGTCGACGGCACGCGCCACATGCTGGAGCTGGCCGCCGCACCCGGCCGGGAGCGGCGGTTCGTGCACGTCAGCACCGCCTTCGTCGCCGGTGACCGCCGCGACGGCGTGGTGCGCGAGGACGACCTCGACGACTCCCACGGCTTCGTCACCCCCTACGAGGAGTCCAAGTACCGGGCCGAGCGCCTGGTCCGCTCGTGGGCACGGGACGGCCGCCGTGCGCTGGTGCTGCGCCCCAGCACGCTGCTGACCGACCGGCCTCCGTCGCCGCGCGGCCCCCGGGCGCCGCATTCCGCGCTGCGGTGGGCCTTGAGCCGGCTGGCCGCCCTGGGACCGCGGCACGCCGCCGAGCGGTTCGCCGCGGCCCCCGACGCACAGGGACGTGTCCGTCTCCGTCTGCCGGGCCGCACGGACGGGCTGATCAACATCGCCCCGGTCGAGTACGCGGCCGACGCCGCCGTGCGGCTGGCCGGCGAGGACAGCGGCCCGGGAACGGTGACGCGGCACGTGGTGCATCCCGTGGACACGCCGCTGACGAAGTGGATCGACGCCATCGCCGCACAGGCGCCGTGGGCACGCGTGGAGATCGCCGAGGAGTGGTCGCCCGTCAACGACCTGGAGCGGCATCTGGTCGGGCTGAACCCGGGCGGACTCCGCTACGGCTACCACCGCCGCAGCTACGAGCGCACCGCGCTGGACCTCCTGGAGGCCCGCGACGGCGTCCCGGCACAGCCCCCGCTCGACGCCGCCTACCTCCGCGCCGCCCTCGGTTACCCGGCGCGCCGGCCACGGGTGGCGGGTGACCGGGACCGGTGACGGCGCCGCGCACGAAGGCGTCCGCAGGGCGGTCCGTCCGGCGGGGGGCGGGGGCGGGCCGGTAGGGTGAGGGAGGGCCGTGACTGGCGCGCTGGGATGGGACGGACCATCGGGGAGCGGCCCGGAGAGAACACGTGCCGTGCGCCTGGGCCACACCGTGACCGCACTCTGCCGGAGGCCGCCATGTCCGACCTTTCCCCCGAGTCCGCCGCGTACCGCGCCGCACTGGACGTCGTCCGCGCCGTGGAGCCCCGCGTCGCCGACGCGATCGGCCAGGAACTCACCGACCAGCGCGAGATGCTGAAGCTGATCGCCTCGGAGAACTACGCCTCCCCCGCGACGCTGCTCGCGATGGGCAACTGGTTCAGCGACAAGTACGCCGAGGGCACCGTCGGCCGCCGCTTCTACGCCGGCTGCCGCAACGTCGACACCGTCGAGTCCCTCGCCGCCGAGCACGCGCGCGAGCTCTTCGGCGCCCGCCACGCCTACGTCCAGCCGCACTCCGGCATCGACGCCAACCTGGTCGCCTTCTGGTCGGTGCTCGCCGACCGCGTGGAGGTGCCGGCCCTCGCCAAGGCCGGCGTCCGCCAGGTCAACGAGCTCTCCGACGCCGACTGGGCCGAGCTGCGCACCGCCTTCGGCAACCAGCGGATGCTGGGCATGTCGCTGGACGCCGGCGGCCACCTCACGCACGGCTTCCGCCCCAACATCTCGGGCAAGATGTTCGACCAGCGGTCCTACGGCACCGACCCGGCGACCGGCCTGGTCGACTACGAGGCGCTGCGCGAGACCGCCCGCGAGTTCAAGCCGCTGATCATCGTGGCCGGCTACTCCGCGTACCCGCGCCTGGTGAACTTCCGGATCATGCGGGAGATCGCCGACGAGGTCGGCGCGACCCTGATGGTCGACATGGCGCACTTCGCGGGCCTGGTGGCCGGCAAGGTGCTCACCGGCGACTTCGACCCGGTGCCGCACGCGCAGATCGTCACCACCACCACCCACAAGTCGCTGCGCGGCCCGCGCGGCGGCATGGTGCTGTGCGACGACTCGCTGAAGGACCAGGTCGACCGCGGCTGCCCGATGGTGCTCGGCGGCCCGCTGCCGCACGTGATGGCCGCCAAGGCGGTCGCCCTCGCCGAGGCGCGCCAGCCCTCCTTCCAGGACTACGCGCAGCGCATCGTGGACAACGCGAAGGCGCTGGCCGAGGGGCTGATGCGGCGCGGCGCCACGCTGGTCACCGGTGGCACCGACAACCACCTCAACCTGATCGACGTGGCCTCCTCCTACGGCCTCACCGGCCGCCAGGCGGAGCAGGCGCTGCTGGACTCCGGCATCGTCACCAACCGCAACGCCATCCCCGCCGACCCGAACGGCGCCTGGTACACCTCCGGCATCCGGATCGGCACCCCGGCCCTGACCACCCGCGGTCTGGGCACGGCGGAGATGGACGAGATCGCCGCCCTGATCGACCGCGTGCTGACCGAGGCCGTCCCCGGCACCACGGCCAAGGGCGCGCCGTCGAAGGCGCAGCACGTCCTCGACGCGAAGGTCTCCGACGAGGTGTCGCGCCGCGCCACCGAGCTGGTCTCGGGCTTCCCGCTGTACCCGACGATCGACCTGGGCTGAGGCCCGTGCCCGCCCGGGCGGGGGAGGCCGCGGCCTCCCCCGCCCGGGCGGCGCCGCGTGTGCCGCGTGGGTGCCGTGGGTGCCGCGTGGGTGCCGTGGGTGCCGCGTGGGTGCCGTGGGTGCCGCGTGGGTGCGCCGCGGCTCTAGAGGATGACGTGCGGCAGGAACCGCGCGTAGGTGTCCGTCACCAGGCCCGCGCTCTCGCGGATGCCGAGGCCCGCGGCCTCGCCCTTGACGACCCAGGCGCCCAGCACCACCCGGTTCCCGTCGAACGACGGCAGCGGCGCCAGCTCCTGGTAGCAGCACGCGTCCTCACGCGCCGGCACGACGGACCCGGCCTCGTGCAGGGTGACTCCCGCCCCCTCGCGCCCGAGCAGCGGTTTGGCCACGTACCCGGTGGTGGAGGCCATCTCGCGCGGGCCGTCCACGTAGGCCGGCAGCAGGTTGGGGTGGCCGGGGTGGAGCTCCCACAGGATCGCCAGCAGCGCCTTGTTGCTGAGCAGCATCTTCCACATCGGCTCGATCCACAGGGTGGATCCCGTGCCGCCGCCCAGGTCGAGGGTCTGCATCACCTGGGACCCGAACCGGTCGGTGGTCAGCCACTCCCACGGGTAGAGCTTGAAGCAACTGCGGATGAAGCGGAGCTTCTTGTCCACGAAGCGCCGGCTCAGCCGGTCCCAGCCGATGTCCTCCATGGAGATCCACTCGGTGCTCAGCCCGGCCTGCTCGGCGGTCTCCATGAGGTAGGCGACGGTCATCAGGTCCTCGCCCAGCTCGTCGGCCGCGGTGTGGGCGAAGTAGAGCGGGGAGCCGGGCGGCAGCAGGTGCGCCTGCTCGCGCCAGGCGTCCACCAGCCGCTCGTGCAGGGAGTTCCACTGGTCGGCGCCGGGGAACCGCTCCTCCATCCAGAACCACTGCGGGCTGGCCGCCTCCACCAGGGAGGTCGGGGTGTCGGCGTTGTACTCCAGCATCTTGGCCGGGCCCGTGCCGTCGTAGCGCAGGTCGAACCGGCCGTAGAGGGAGGGGACCTCCGCACGGCGGCGCCAGGACTCGGCGATGGCCTCGGCCACCCGCCGGTCGGTGACACCGAGGTCGGCGAAACGGTTCTCCTTGACGATGAACCCGGCCGCCTCCAGGCACATCGCGTGCAGCTCCTCGACGACCTCCTCCAGCGCCTCGACCTCGGGGAGGGAGAAGGCGTAGTACGCGCTCTCGTCCCAGTAGGGGCGCAGGACGCCGTCCGGATGGCGGGTGAGGGGGTAGATCAGGCCCTGCGCCTCGACGGTGCGCTGCCAGTCGGGGCGGGGCTCGGTGGTGCGGCGTTCCACGGCGTCGGTCAGCCTCCGCCGCTGCCGCTGCAGCCGAAGCCGTTGCGGTCGACGGCCTCCTCACGGCTGAAGGTGCCGTCGTCGGCCCAGCCGTCGTCGACCTCGGCGTCGTAGTACCAGCCGGCGTTCGTCGTCGTCCCGTACGAGGAGCAGTTGGAGTCGGCCACGACGCGGTAGCCGTTGGCGTACTCGTAACTGTCCATGTCGACGCAGCGCTGGTCCGGTTCGGAGCTGCAGGACGTCAGCGTGGCGGCCACGACGCCCATTCCGCCCAGCACGACGGTGCTGGAGCGCAGCCGTCGGCGCTGCTTCTGTGCCATGGTCTTTCCCCCCGGTTCGGTGCGAGCGGTGCCTGACGCCAAGACACCCGGAGGCCGCCGTTCGGTTCCCTCCGCACAGGTGTGCGGCGTCAGCTACGCCCGGCAGCCTAGGGACACCGGCGCAAGAGAGCAATGTCGGCCACATGACAAGACCCCACGGGCGCCGTCCCTCACCTGGAGGGGGCGCCTCGCGGGGCCCGTCGGACGGTGGTGTCAGGGTCACCGCCCACGCTGTCCCTACCCGTCGGGGCGGGGACGAATACCTGTTCAGACGGACCGGTCCCGCCGGGCGGCCGAGCTGCCGCCGGACTCCGCGGTTCCGGGGGCGGGCCCGGTCCGCCCCCGGCGGACGCCGGCCCCGCGCACGGGAAAGGGGCGGTTCCCTGTCACAGGGAACCGCCCCTTCGCGCCGCCGGGGTGAATGCCCGATGGTCAGGACGCGCGCTCACCCCGGCGGCGCCGGGTCACCACAGGACCGGAGGGTCAGGAGGTCTTGCGCTTGCGCAGGACCAGCATGGTGACGCCGCCGAGGACCACGAGGGCGATGGCGACACCGGCGATCACCGGGGTGGCGCTGTTGCTGCCGGTCTCGGCCAGGTTGGTGCCGTCGTCGGCCTGGTCGCCCTGGTCGCCGGCCGGGCTCGGCGCGGTCGAGGGCTGCGGGGCCTCGGAACCGCCCTCGGAGGCGGTCTGGCAGTCGAGGATGCCGGTGAAGGTCTGGTCGAGACCGTTCGGACCGGTGACGGCGATGCTGTACTCGGCGTCCTCCTTCACCGGGACGGTGACGGTGACGTCCTTGCCGGCCTCGACGGTGTGCTTCTCGCCGCCGATGGTGACCTCGCCCGCCTCGTCACCGCTGTTGGTGACCTTGACGTCGACGCCGCCCTTGGCGCAGTTGTTCACGGCCTCGGCCGCGAGCACCGCGCCGGTGGTCTCCTTCTCGCTCCACGTGGCCGTGAAGGACGAGGCGACCTTGCTCTGCGAGGAGCCCGCGAGGATCTGCGTCTGCGTCTTGACGCCGACGCCGGTGAAGGCGCGGCCGACCGACAGCTCGACGGAGCCCTCGACGGTGACCTCGGCGGCGCCGGCCGGGGTGCCCTCCGCGACGTCCACGTACAGCTCGGCGCCGTTGCTCACGCCGGTGACCGGGTTGCCCGAGGCGTCGACGACCTTGACGCCCTCACCGGCGACCTTGACGGACGCGGTGCCCGCGTTGGTGGCGACGGTGACCGGGCCGATCTTCTCGCCGGCCTTGCCGGCCACGGCCGGGGCGCTCAGCGACAGCGAGCCGCCGGGCTCCTGGACCGACTGGGCGGCCTTCTCCAGGTAGTCGGCGAGCTTCTCGGCCTCGGCGTCCTTGGCCTCCGCCTGGACGTGGTCGGAGAAGCGCCAGATGGCGACCTGGGTGCCGACGGCGGCGTCGTTCTTGGTGAACTCGCCCGTGATCTGCGCGGCCTTGGCCAGCGCGGCGATGTCGCCGACCTGCGGGTAGGAGTTCTTCAGGATCCAGTGGATCTTGCCCGCGTCGGGGTTGTTGGCCAGCGAGGACTGCGCCCAGGACACCTCCTGGTACTGCGCCTTGCTGACGGTGGGCGTGTGGGCGTCGATGCAGTAGCTCTGCAGCGTGCCGCCACCGGCCACGTCCATGGTGAACAGACCGGCGCGCACGGACTTGCCGTCGATCGAGGCGTCACCGGAGTCCTGGAGGCCGGACTTGAGCGTGGCCAGCGTGCCGCCGGCCGGGTTGTGGCCGTCGGCGGCGGCGACGCCGGCCGTGGCCAGGGCGCCACCGACGCTGAGGCCGGCGACGAGGACGGCGGCGGACAGCCGCGTGGTGGCACGTCTCCGTATACGGAACATACGTTTCCCCTCCGGGCATGGCGGCGTCACGTCGCATCACGGCAACAGACTGACGGAGAGCGCACACCAGCCCGCGAAATCTGCAACTCCCCGAGGAATGGGGGTGCTTGTGAACAGTCGCGAACGCGACCGAGGGCCACATGATAGTCACACCGCGGAACCCGTGGTTCCCATGGGACGGAAAAGCTTTGTGCGTCACACGCGTTGTGCGTGTTGCTCACGTTACGTCCGTGTGCGCGCCCGACGTCCGATCAGGAGATGGCGAAGTGGTCCAGCGCGGCCGCCAGTTGCTCCTCCTGCACCGGCCACTCGTCGGCCGGTCCGGCGACCAGCACGGCGTACATCCTCCCGTCGTCCGCCGTGAAGACGCAGTCCACGACCTGCTTGCGGAAGCCGAGTTCCTCGCTGTCGTACGCGTAGACCAGCTCCGCGGCGTCCGCGCCGACGGCGTCCGAGGCGCCCTCCAGCGGCCCGGTCCCGGTGAGGGAGATCTCCTCGTACCCCGGCTGCGACGCCAGGTGCTCGGAGGCGGCCTCCAGCGACTCCAGCGGCGTGATCCCCGGCTCGGTCACCTCGAAGACCTGGACCAGGGAACTGTCGTCCCCCGGCGTGTAGAAGACGCCGTTGTCCCGCTCGTCGCGGATCCAGTCCTCGGGCACGGCGAGGGTGAAACCGGCCGGGTCCTCCGCCAGGCGGTACCCGTCGGGCACCTGGGCACCGTCCTGGGAGGGCGACTCCTGCGGGGTCTCGGCCGGGCCGGTGGCGACGGCGGGGTCGTCGGTGGGCTCCGGATCCACGGCGGCCGTGGTGGGCGTGGTGGCCGGCGTCGCCCCGGACGGACGGTCGTCGCCGCCGACCAGCTGCCAGCCCACGGCCGCCCCGGCCAGAGCACCCACGACCAGCACCGGGAGGGCCACCCGCAGCAACCGCCGCCGTCCGTCGCCCGTTCCGCGGGCCCCGCCGACACCGCCGACGCCGCCGACGACGGCCGTCGTGCGGTCCGGCGGAGCGGCGGGCGGGGTGGACGGCCCGAACACGGGCGGCAGCCCGGGCGGGGCCGAGGGGTACGAGGGACCGCCCCCGCCGGCGGGCCCGGGCGGCGCCGACGGTGCGGGCGGCACCGGCGGCGCGGACGGCGTCACGACCGTCCCGGCGGCTCCGGTTCCGGCGGCTCCGATTCCGGCGGCTCCGGGCGGGTACTCCCACCGCTGCGCGTCCTCGTTCCAGCGCCGCGCGGCGTCTGCTCCTCCAGCGCTCATGACGCCCCGCCCACCCCCAGCAGCGCAGCCACCGCGGCGGCGGCCGAGATCCAGCTGGTGATGCCCTCGGCCGACTCCAGGCGCTCCCGGAGGCGGGCCCGGCGGCCCTCGCCCGCCCGGCCGGTGCGGGTGATCTCCTCCTCGGCCTCGTCGATGGCCTCGTTGATCCCGGTCACCGCGGGTGACTCCGGGCGGCCGGACAGCTCGGACCTCAGCTCCCGGAGCGCCTCCAGCAGGTCCTGGTCCTCGACCCGCTCGCGGCCCGCCGCGTAGTGGTGGGACTCGGCGCGGGCGTGGCTGCCCACGGCGAAGGTGCTCTTGGTGACCTTGCCGAAGCGGACGGCGGGCTCGTCACTGCTCATGACTGGTGGATCCCTTCTGCGGGGCCTTCCCGCCGGAGGCGGCCGGGGCTCCGGCGGAGGCGACGGGGCCGGTGGAGGTGGAGGACGCGGTCGCGTGCTCACCGACGGCGAAGGTGCTGCCCTCGACGCTGTCGATGTGCACGCCGCCGTTGCTGACGTTGACGATCTGCTGGACGAACTCGTCGGTCTGGTAGCCGCCGTCCGCCAGCGCCTGCCGCACCCCGTCGGCGATGCGGTCCTGCACGGCCTTCAGGTACCGGGCGGCGTCCATCCGCTGGAAGAGCGAGCCGTCCACGGCGGCGCCCAGCTCGCGCACCGACAGGGACGGGCCCTCGGCGAGGGCCGCCGCGTTGCCCGCGGTCGCCAGCGTCCAGCTGTCGGCGAGGTACTTGCCGACGACGATCAGCGAGCGCACCAGGGAGCTGGGCACCCGGGCCACCGCCCAGGCCGCCTTGGCGAGCAGGTTGGCCGACAGCAGACGGTGCGCGGCACGGTCGACGTCCTGGAAGTCCTTGCGCACCGGCGCGAGGACGTGCGGGGCGACCTCGAGCATCAGGACCTTGCCCTGGGTGTGTACCCGCACGAAGACCGTGACGACCAGTTCCTCCTCCCAGCCCCCGACCCGGATCCGCAGGAAGTGGCGCCGCCGTTCGGCGCCCTCCTCCACCGACCCGTCGATGTGCTCGGCCAGCGGGGCGTCGCCGTAGGGCGCGTCGTCCCGGTGGCGCAGCCCCTCGGCCGGCAGGAAGACGCACTCGTCGACCTCCAGGCCGCGCAGCCGGTCCCGGCTGGGCCGCCCGCCGTGCGGCGGCCTGCGCAGCTCCTCCAGCAGCGGCCGCACCCGGTCCAGCACCACCCGGTTGCTGATCGGCTCGGGCTTCCGCGTCCGGTCGGCCGGCCGCAGTTCGACGGCGAGGATCCAGGTGTCGACCGGTGTGCCCGCACCGCAGAACGGCTGCGCCACGTTGTACATGACCACGTTCTGGTGCTGTTCACGCCGGATGCGCCCCATCAGCCGCTGGAAGCGCGCGCCCTGCTGGAGTTCCGCGGGGTCGGTGGCCGCGTCGGGGAACCGTCCGGGCGAGAGTTCGCCGGCCACCGCCCGCGCGAACTGGCCCCGCTGGGCCGCCGCGCACAGCGCGAGCGCGACCAGGACCAGGATCAGCAGCCAGGCCTGCGCCGTGGTGCCCGACACCTGACCCGTCCCGCTCAGGAGGTCGGTGACATCGCCGAACTCGAAGGAGGGCTCCCCGTATCCGTAACCGGAGTCGCCGTAGCCGAACTCCCCGTAGCCCGAGCCGTCGTAGTCCGACCCGCTCTCCTCGTCCCAGGAGCCGAGGGCCACGCCGAGCGTCGTGACGCCGAGCACTGCCAGGAAGACGCGGCCCCACCAGCGCATCACGAACGCCGGGATCCGCCGGTACAGCGGCGCGGTCCGGCCCTCCCCGCGCAGCCGGGCGGCCAGCGCCAGCAGCAGGCTGGGAAACAGGAAGACGGCCAGCATGCCCTGGGTGATGAGCATCCCCACGCCCCACAGGGCGGTGATGCCCAGCGCCCAGGCCAGCTCGACGCGCCGGGCGCGCAGGGCGTGCGCCAGCACCCGGGCGGCGTCGAACCCGAGCGAGGGGGCGGACACCCGCTGCTCGTTGAGCCAGAGTTCCTCGATCACCCGGTCGCGGTACCGGGAGTCCAGGTAGGTGCCCGCGCACAGCAGCCGGCCCGCCTCACTGGCGTGGGGCGCCACGACCGTCGGCCCCACGGCCGTGGGTGACACGGCGGTCGGTGTCACCGGCCCGGGCGGCGGCTGCGGATGGTCGGGCCCGGTGGGCTGCTGCGGGACTGACGGGACGGTCAAGCGGATCCCCCGGTGTGCGAACACGCCTGCCACGCTCTGCGTATGCGGCGAACGGCAGTACGGCTTACGGCAGTTGAGTCGTGAAATCTAGGCGACCGGAGAGGCTGGTGCAACCGAGAACCGCATCGGAACGATCACGAACGGTCACCGGACGCACGACCGCCCCGGAGGCCCGTGAAAAGGGCCGCCGGGGCGGTCGGGACGAACGGTGCCGTCAGGCTCAGATGAGGCCCAGCGAACGCACGGCGTCGCGCTCCTCGGCCAGCTCGGCCACCGAGGCGTCGATCCGGGTGCGGGAGAACTCGTTGATGTCCAGGCCCTGGACGATCTCGTACTTGCCGTCCTTGCAGGTGACCGGGAAGGAGGAGATGAGGCCCTCCGGGACGCCGTAGGAGCCGTCCGAGGGGATGGCCATGGAGGTCCAGTTGCCCTCCTCGGTGCCGTTGACCCAGGTGTGGATGTGGTCGATGGCGGCGTTGGCGGCGGACGCGGCGGAGGACGCGCCACGGGCCTCGATGATCGCGGCGCCGCGCTTGGCGACGGTCGGGATGAACTCCTCCGTCAGCCACTTCTCGTCGTTGACGACCTCGACGGCGCTCTTGCCGCCGATGGTGGCGTGGTGGATGTCCGAGTACTGGGTGGCGGAGTGGTTGCCCCAGATGGTCAGGCGCTTGATGTCGGAGACCGAGGTGCCCGTCTTCTTCGCGAGCTGGGTCAGCGCGCGGTTGTGGTCGAGGCGGGTCATCGCGGTGAAGCGCTCGGCCGGGACGTCCGGGGCGGAGGCCTGGGCGATCAGGGCGTTGGTGTTGGCCGGGTTGCCGACCACCAGGACGCGGATGTCGTCGGCGGCGTTGTCGTTGATGGCCTTGCCCTGCGGCTTGAAGATGCCGCCGTTGGCCTCGAGGAGGTCACCGCGCTCCATGCCCTTGGTGCGCGGGCGGGCGCCGACCAGGAGGGCGACGTTGGAGCCGTCGAAGGCGACGTTCGGGTCGTCGGTGATCTCGATGCCCTGGAGCAGCGGGAAGGCGCAGTCGTCGAGCTCCATGGCGGTGCCCTCGGCGGCCTTGAGCGCGGGGGTGATCTCCAGCAGGCGCAGCTTGACCGGCACGTCCGCGCCGAGCAGCTGACCGGAGGCGATGCGGAAGAGCAGGGCGTAACCGATCTGGCCGGCCGCGCCGGTGACGGTGACGTTCACGGGAGTGCGGGTCATGGCGTTCTCCGTATGACAGCAGGCGGTGGGGCGGTCCGCCCCGGGGTGCGGGGATCCCCGGCGCCTGTCGTGAGGCGGCACCCGGACGGTCGGTCCGGCTGCCCGCCATGGTGATCGATCAACGAGACAAATGATCGATCTCTTGGCGTCAAGAGATCCGGGCGTCAGGCTATCGCGCCTCCGCCGTCCCGTTATGTACGGGTGACTGTGGCCCGGCCCACAGGGCGCCCCCGCGGCGGGCGCCGCCGCACGACCGCGACCGGCCGCGCCGCGGGCCGTACGTGCCCGGTGGGGCGGTGATCCGGTCCGGATCGCCGCCCCACCGGGCACGCGTCCCGTGGGGGGATCCGGGTCGCCTGCCCGCTCCCCGCGGCCTTATGCGCGCGGCCCTACGGCATGACCCGAAAGAGTCAACGGGTGCAGACCGGACGGCCCTTGGCGGGCGCCAGGCAGGCCTTCACGCTCTCCGCGCTCCGCCCGGCGACCATGGGGGTGTAGGCGTCGGGATCCTGCCCGACCTCGGCCTCGCGGTCCGGACCGCCCCCGGCGCTCACCGTCACCCGGTCGCCCGCCGCCGCCCCGGTGACCCGGGCCCAGGCGGCGCCGCACACCTCACTGAACCGCACCTCCAGGAGCGCCCGGCCCACGGTGACGCTGCGGCCGGTGACGGCGCGCTGTCCGCCGCAGCCCATCGTCTCCGGGTCCTCGCCCGCGCAGCCCGAGCCGTGGCACTTCACCCCGTCGGGCAGCGGGGACGCGCTCGTCGCCGGAACGGAGGGACCTCGGTCCGAGGCCCGCGCCTCGTCCTCGGGATCGGCCTGGGTGAGGAAGACCGCGGCCGCGACGATCAGCAGGGCGCCCACCGTTCCGGCCAGGAAGGTCACCGCGCGGTGGGCCCGGCCCGGGGCGGCGGGCGGTGGCGGGGCGGCGGGCGCGGCCCGGCCCGGCGCGGACGTCGCCACCGGTGCGGCCCCGGCGGCGCCGGACGGGCCGGACCGCGCCTCGGCGGTCCCGGCGGCGGGGGTCCCGGCAGTGGGGGTCCCGGCGGCCGCCCCGGCGGCGTGGGCCGGGTACGGATCCGGCAGGGCGGGCGCGGCTGCGGCTGCGGCTGCGGCTGCGGTGCCGGACGGCTCGGGCGGGGCGAACGGAGCGGACGGGGCGGCGAACTCGCCCAGTTCCTGGCGGGCCTGGGCGATGCGCATCGCCTCGATGGTCAGGTCGTGCCGCATCTCCGAGCGGCTCCACGCCCGTTCCGCCAGCTCCCACAGGGTGGTGAGGTGCAGCGGGTTGGCGCCGGTCACCTCGGCCAGCGCGATCACCGCGCCCCTGGGCGGGAGCAGCCGGCCGTTGAGGTAGCGCTCCCAGGACGTCCTGCTGTACCCGGTGTTGTCGGCGACGGCGGCGATGCCGAGGCCGCCGCGGTCCACCAGCATCCGCAGGGCGTCCGTGAACTCCCTGACCTCCGGGTCGAGTTCCTCCGGCAACGCCTTCCAACGCGGCATGGCTCCCCCTCCGCCCGAGCGTCCGGCCCCCTGCCGCGCGCCTCCCCCGCGCACGGCATTCCGGACGTCCCGACCACGTTAGCCCGATTCGCGCCGTTGCGGGAGAAGACCTCCCGTTCCCGTCACACGGTCAGGAGTCGTCCACGGTGAAGTGGAGGAGGTCCTTGATGAACGGCAGCTCCAGCTTGGGGTCCGGCTGCACCATCAGCGCCAGCAGCACGATCGCCACGCCCAGCAGCCCGTACGTCACGACGTCGGTGAACCGCGACCGCACCGCCAGGATGCCGACGTGGGGCACCGCCCACCGCAGCGCCGCGCCGAGCAGCAGCCCGGCGCCCACCACCAGGGTGCCCAGCCGGAACATGCCGAGCGCCGTGACCAGCAGCCCGATCGCGGCCACCGTGATGACCAGCAGGATCGGCCACTGCCGGGCCGGCGCCGGCGCGTCCCCGGGGGCGGCGCGGCCGCCGCCCTCGGGGCGCGCGGTGTCCCGGGTGAACAGCGGGAACCGGCGGGTGACCCGCCTCGGCCGCCCCTGCTCGTCCGGGGCGCTGACCGCGTCCCGCACCACGGGCTCCGGCGACGCGCCCTCGGCCCTCTCGGCCCCCGGGGTCTCCGGGGTCTCCGGTGTCTCCGGGGAGCCCGAGGCGTCCGACACGTCCGAGGTGTCCGCGGCGTCCGAGGCGTCCGAGGCGTCCGGCACGTTCGCCGCGTCCGTGGAGCCGGTCCCGCCCCGCGTCTCAGCCGGCACGACGCTCCGCCGCCTCGACCACGTTGACCAGCAGAAGCGCCCGCGTCATCGGGCCCACGCCGCCCGGGTTGGGCGACAGGAAGCCGGCCACCTCGGCCACGTCCGGGTGGACGTCGCCGACGATCTTGCCCTCGTCGTTGCGCGAGACGCCGACGTCCAGCACGGCCGCGCCCGGCTTGATGTCCTCGGCGCGGATCAGGTGCGGCGCACCGGCCGCCGCGACCACGATGTCGGCACGCTTGAGGTGCGCGGCCAGGTCCTTGGTGCCGGTGTGGCACTGGGTGACCGTGGCGTTCTCGGAGCGGCGGGTCATCAGCAGCGGCATCGGGCGGCCGATGGTGACGCCGCGCCCGACCACCACCACCTCGGCACCCTTGGTCTCCACGCCGTAGCGGCGCAGCAGCGTGAGGATGCCGTTGGGGGTGCAGGGCAGCGGTGCGGGCTCGTTGAGCACCAGGCGGCCGAGGTTCATCGGGTGGAGGCCGTCGGCGTCCTTGTCCGGGTCCATCAGCTCGAGGATCCGGTTCTCGTCGATGCCCTTGGGCAGCGGCAGCTGGACGATGTAACCGGTGCAGGCCGGGTCCTCGTTGAGTTCGCGGACGACCGCCTCGATCTCCTCCTGGGTGGCCGTGGCGGGCAGTTCACGCTGGATGGAGGCGATGCCGACCTGGGCGCAGTCGCGGTGCTTGCCGGCGACGTACTTACGGCTGCCGGGGTCGTCCCCCACCAGCAGGGTGCCGAGACCGGGCGTGACGCCCTTCTCCTTCAGCTTCGCCACGCGGGCGGCAAGCTCGGACTTGATCTCGGCCGCGGTGGCCTTGCCATCGAGAATCTGGGCGCTCATGCCCCCATCCTCCCGGATGACCCTGGCCATGTTCAAAACAGGGCCGGGGTGGGGCCACGACCAACCCGGACGGCTCCGGCCTGCGCCTACTCCCGGTGAGCCGCGCGTTGCACTTCCGCAACAGGTCGCCCCGACGGGTGGACAGGGGCCAATCGGTGCAGAACGATGAATCGGCAGTGCAGCGGGCAATACCGGGGGGCCAGACCGCACACGCGCACCTTTCCTCCGCACACGATCGCCCGTCGTGGCCCTGTCATGCGTCGAGGTTTCGGAGAAAGGGAACCACCATGAGCTATGGCGACCCCAACAACCCCTACGGAGCGCCGCAGCAGCAGCCGCCGTCCGGCCCCGGTTACGGCTACCCGCAGCAGCAGCAGCCGCCCGCCCAGCAGCAGCAGCAGCAGGGCTACGGGTACCCGCAGCACCCCCAGCAGCAGGGCTACCCCAGCTACCCGGGCGCCACGCCGGTCCCCCAGTCGATGCCGGGTCTCCTCGTGACGGCGCGGGTGTTCCTGTTCATCATCGGCGGCTTCCAGATCATCGTCGGCGGCATCCTGCTGCTCGCCGCCGCGGGCAGCGGCGCGCTGACCACGAGCCAGCTGGAGAGCGCCGGTCTCACCGGCATCAGCCCGGACGCGGTCACCGGCATATTCGCGGGCCTGGGCCTGCTGTTCCTGGCGCTGTCGCCGCTGTCCATCACGCTCGGCGTGAAGTTCGCCAAGGGCGGCAACGGCGTGCGGGTCACCACCATCGTCTACGGCGCGGTCGGCGCCGCGATGGGTCTGCTGGCCCTGGTCGGCGGCGGGTTCGCGGGCGTGCTGTGGCTGGCCTTCAGCGGCGTCATGATCGCCGCCTGCGCCCAGCCCTCCGGCAAGGCCTGGTTCAACCGCCCGCGGTACTGAGCCTGCGGCACTGAGCCCGCCCCCGGTACCGAGCCCGGGGTACGGCCCGGCGCAACGGCGAACGGCGGCGGTATCGGCCCACCCCCCATGGGAGGCCGACACCGCCGCCGCGTCATGTCACCGGCGGACCAGGTCCGCGTTCAGCGGAACCTCGGTGGAAGAACCTCAGTGGAAGAAGTGCCGCGTGCCGGTGAAGTACATGGTGACGCCCGCCTTCTTCGCGGCCTCGACCACCAGCTCGTCGCGGACCGAACCGCCCGGCTGGACCACGGCCTTGACGCCCGCCGCGGTGAGGATCTCCAGCCCGTCCGGGAACGGGAAGAACGCGTCGGAGGCGGCGTAGGAGCCGCGCGCCCGCTCCTCGCCGGCCCGCTCGACGGCCAGCTTGGCGGAGTCGACCCGGTTGACCTGGCCCATGCCGACACCGACCGAGGCGCCGTCCTTGGCGAGCAGGATCGCGTTGGACTTCACCGCGCGGCACGCCTTCCAGGCGAACGCCAGCTCGGCCAGCTCGGCCTCGGAGAGCGCCTCGCCGGTGGCCAGCGTCCAGTTGGCCGGGTCGTCGCCCTCGGCCTGGAGCCGGTCGGTGACCTGGAGCAGCGCGCCGCCGTCGATCGGCTTGACCTCGACGGGCGCCGACGGGGCCTCGGGGGCCCGCAGGACGCGGATGTTCTTCTTCCGGGCGAGGACCTCGACGGCGCCGTCCTCGTAACCGGGCGCGACGATGACCTCGGTGAAGATCTCGGCGACCTGCTCGGCCATCTCCTTCGACACGGGCCGGTTGACCGCGATCACGCCGCCGAACGCGGAGAGCGGGTCGCAGGCGTGCGCCTTGCGGTGGGCCTCGGCGACGTCGGCGCCGACCGCGATGCCGCACGGGTTGGCGTGCTTGATGATCGCGACGCAGGGCTCGGCGTGGTCGTACGCGGCACGGCGCGCGGCGTCCGTGTCCGTGTAGTTGTTGTACGACATCTCCTTGCCGTGCAGCTGCTCGGCGCGGGCCAGGCCGCCGTTCGCGTCCTCGGAGAGGTAGAGCGCGGCGGGCTGGTGCGGGTTCTCGCCGTAGCGCAGGGTGTGGCTGCGCTGCCAGGTGGCGCCGAGGAAGTCGGGGAACTGCGACTGCTCGTCCGCCGGGGCGTACTCCGAGGCGAACCAGGAGGCGACGGCCACGTCGTAGGAGGCGGTGTGCTGGAACGCCTCGGCGGCCAGCCGCTTGCGGGCGGCCAGGTCGAACCCGCCGCCCTTCACCGCGGCCAGCACGTCGGCGTAGCGGGCCGGGCTGGTGACCACGGCGACCGAGGGGTGGTTCTTGGCGGCGGCGCGGACCATGGAGGGGCCGCCGATGTCGATCTGCTCGACGCACTCGTCGGCCGAGGCGCCGGAGGCGACGGTCTCCCGGAACGGGTAGAGGTTGACGACCACCAGGTCGAAGGGGGCGACGCCCAGCTCGTCGAGCTGCTGCCGGTGGCTGTCCAGGCGCAGGTCGGCCAGGATGCCGGCGTGGACCTTCGGGTGCAGCGTCTTGACGCGGCCGTCGAGGCACTCCGGGAAGCCGGTCAGCTCCTCGACCTTGGTGACGGGCACGCCCGCGGCGGCGATCCGGCCGGCCGTGGAGCCGGTGGAGACCAGCTCGACGCCCGCCTCGTGAAGGCCCTGGGCCAGCTCCTCGAGGCCGGTCTTGTCGTAGACGCTGACCAGCGCGCGACGGATGGGCCGCTGGGTCGTGACAGTGCTGTCGGCGGTCACGGGATAACTACCTTTCGTCCCTCAATGCGGTAGCCGTTGCGGGCGAGACGCCCCACGACATCGACGAGCAGCCTTCGCTCGACTTCCTTGATGCGCTCGTGCAGAGCGCTCTCGTCGTCCTCGTCCCGGATCTCGACCACGCCCTGGGCGATGATCGGGCCGGTGTCGACGCCGTCGTCGACGAAGTGGACGGTGCATCCGGTGACCCTGGCGCCGTACGCGAGCGCGTCCCGCACGCCATGGGCCCCGGGAAAACTGGGCAGCAGGGCGGGGTGCGTGTTGACGAACCGTCCGCCGAAGCGGGCCAGGAACTCCTTGCCCACGATCTTCATGAAACCGGCGGAGACGACCAGGTCGGGCCGGTGGTCGGCGACCGCCTCGGCGAGCGCGGCGTCCCACCCCTCACGCGTGGCGTGGTCCTTCACCCGGACGACGAAGGTCGGCAGCCCGGCGCGCTCGGCGCGGGCCAGCCCCTCGATGCCTTCCCGGTCGGCGCCGACGGCGACGATCTCGGCCCCGTACTCCTCGGTGCCGGTCGTCTCGATGGCGTCGAGGAGAGCCTGGAGGTTCGTACCGGATCCGGAGACCAGGACGACGAGGCGCTTGACCACGGACGCGGGCGGCTTGGCGGCGGCCACGGCGGGGCCCTTTCTCGGGGGAGCGGCGTTTCCGGCCGGTCGTACGCGCGGCTTTGTACGGACGTACGAATGCTTCGCGCCCCGGTATACGGGGAAGTCTACGAAGCGGTCGACCGGCAGCAACGATACCCGGCACTTCGGACGGCCCCCACGGGACGGGGGCGGGGCCGGGCGGTAGCGTCTGCCCTGTGCGACGCGGCACCGGGCGGGAACGTCCCAGGTGCGCCACGCGTTCCGAAGAGGGAAGGGGCCGGGGCCCTGGGGTCCCTCCCGGCGTGGGATGTGCCGTACGGCACACCCGCGACGCTCTTCCCGCGGTCTTCGGGCGGCGCCGTCGTGGCAACCGGCAGCTTCGGCCGGTGCGGCGGGACGCAGCCCTTCCAGCCGTCCAGCCGTCAGACCCGCACGCGAGACCACACCGGAGCAGCACGCCAGGCCAGCAGGTAGGAACAGCCCGCCGGACCACACGCCGGACCACACGCCGGACCACACGTCAGACAGCACGTCAGTCTCTTCAGTCACCAGCCGTTCCAGTCAGGGGAAGACGCTCACCCGATGCCCGACCGCAGCAGTCCGCGACTCCTCACCCTTCCCACGCGCCTCGCGCCCGGTACACGGGGACATGCCTCGCCGGGAGGGGAGCGTGGCGGCGTGCTGCTGCGGAAGCCCTCCGAGCCCGGTTCCACGGCCCGTGACGGCCGGCGGGACAGCGACGGCCGGCGGAACGCGGCCGGCGACAACGAGGACAACCCGTTCGCCCCGCCGCCGGAGAACCAGCCCTCGCAGGAAGGCCGCTGGAGCGACCGGCAGCCCGAGAGCGGTGGCGGCGGCTGGGCCGGCTGGGGCCAGCGGCCCGGCGGGCCGGGCCAGGGCGGTCAGGGCCCCGGCCCGGGACAGGGCGGTTCCGAGCAGGGCCCCGGGGGCTCCGGCCTGCGCTGGGACCCCACCGACCCCGCCCAGCGGCGCGCCCGGTATTCCCTGCTCAGCGGCACCTGGGGCCTGATCTTCACGCTCTTCGGGCTGCCCTGGCTCGCCCTGCTGCTCGGCGCGCTCGCCCTGCACTGGGGCATCAGCGCCCTGCGCTCCCCCGCGCGCCCCAAGGACCCGGACAGCCCGGCGGCCGCGGCCCCCGCGACGCCCGCCGGTGCTCCGGCGCGCAATCCGCAGCGGCGGGCGGCGATCATCGGCATCGTCTCGGGCTCCATCGCGCTGCTGATGGTGGCCCTGCTGATCCTGGCCCAGCAGGTCTTCCTGCGGGACTTCTTCGTCTGCACCGACGACGCCCTCACCCGCGACGCCCGCCAGGCCTGCGTCGAGCACCTGCCGGAGGGCGTGCCGGACAACCTGCGCGAGAGCCTGACCGGGCCGAGCTGACCTGGCCCTGGGCCTGGGCCTGGCCCTGGGTCTGGACCTGGGCCTGGGCCTGACCGGGGCTCCCCGGGGAGCGGCCCCCGTTCCACTCAGCCGGCCCGCGGGAGAACGCGGGTCGGCCCGGTGGCCGGGGGCCGCTCCGGCTTCGTGCGCGGCGTGCGCGGCGTGCCCTCCGACGTGGACGGCCCCCCAGGCGCTCCCGGCACCGGCCCGCCCCTCACCCGCTCGTGCTCCGCGACCGGCGGCTCGGGCGGGTTCGCGGCGGTGACCGGCCAGCCCAGCGTCAGCGCGCCCAGCACCGCCGCCGCCCCGGCCACCGCCCCGGTCCACCCCCAGGCCACCCGCTCCGCGCGTCTGCGGACCGACGACGGCCGCGGCGGCCGGGGCCGGGTGGTCGACGTCGCCGACCGCGCCGTCTCCGCCATCCGCTGCCGCAGCGTGTCGGGATCGCCCAGTTCCGGCAGCCTCGCGGCCACCGCCTCCCGGGCGTACCGGAGCCGGCCGGCGGCCGCCGCCGTGGACGCCTCGGTCTCCGCCGCGGTCTCGGGCAGGTCCAGTCCCAGGCCGTCGTAGAGCAGCAGGGTGCGCCTGGACGGCGGAGGCAGGGCGGTCAGCGCGGCCAGCAGGGAGCGGTCGGCGGGTGAGGCGAGACTCGCCACCGGGTCCCGTTCCCTCCGCCGGTGCCTGCGCCGCAGCCGCCGCCAGGGGGACAGCGCGTGCTCGTACGCCGCCGCCCGCACCCAGCTCGGGGGGTCAGGGTCGAGTGCCACCTCCGGCCAGCGGTGCCAGGCGTGCCGGAAGGCCCGTTCCACCGACTCCAGCGCGAGGCCGTGCCGCCCGGTGAGCAGGTAGGTCTGCCGGACCAGGGTCGGCGCGCAGGCTGCGTACAGCTCGTCGAACGCCTGCTCAGGCGTCACGGGCGTGACCCCGTCACTCCTCACGCGCCTCTCCTTCGCACGGAACGTCACTGTTCGCACCGAAAAGCCTCTAAGCGCATGATGGGCGACACGTCCTGCATGCGCCTGTTGCGGGGGGAATGCGGGTGTCGTTGGGAGCATGGCGGCGTGCCCGAGACCGCGCCTCCTCCCCCGTCGTCCGCACCGTCCCCGGCGTCCCCGGCGTCCCCGGCGTCCCCGGCGTCTCCGGCGTCTCCGGCGTCTCCGGCGTCTCCGGCGTCTCCGGCGTCTCCGGCGTCTCCGGGAGCATCGCCTCTGCCGCAGTCACTGCCGCAGTCCTCGTCGCCGCCGTCCTCGTCACCTGCGTCCGCGCCGTCCGGGCGGGCGGACCCGCCCGAGCCGCTGTCGCGGGTGGCGGCCTCGCGTCCGCCGTCGGCCCCGCGCCGGTTCCTGGCCGGGCTGCTGCTGCGGCTCGCCCTCCGGCTGCGGCTGCGGCTGCTGCTGGGGAGGGCGCTGCCGGCCACGGCTGCCCGTGGGACGGCGGGCCTGCGTGCGGCGATCAGGGGGGCGGGAGCGAACGGGCCGGGTGCCCGGCCGCACGGCCCGGCGGTTCCGCTGCCGCCGCTTCCCGCGCTGGTGGCGGGCCTGGCGGCGGCCGGGGCGGGGCTGGTGCTGCTCGCGGTCCCGGTGCTGCTGCTCTGGATGACCTCGCCCTATCCCGACGGCGGGCCCGGCAACGCCCTGCACACCACGGCCGCGCTCTGGCTGCTGGCGCACGGCGTCGAACTGGTCCGCACCGAGACGCTGTCCGGCGTCCCCGCGCCCGTGGGAGTGGCACCGCTGCTGCTCACCGCGCTGCCGGTGCTCCTGCTGCACCGGGCGGGACGGTTCGCCGCGGAGGGCGGCCGCGACGAGGACGCCACGCCACCTCGGCCGACGGCCGCGTGGGCCGGGGTGACGGCCGGATACCTGGCGGCCGGGCTGGTCGCCGCGCTGTACGCCACGGGCGGGGAGTACCGGCCGGGGTGGGGCTGGACGACGCTGTGCCTGCCGGCGCTGACCGCCGTCCTGGCGGCGGGCGGTGTGTGGGCCGGGTGCGACCGCCCGCGGCAGGCGGTGGACCGGTGGGAGGGACGCCTTCCCGACCTCCTCCTCGGCCGGGCCGACCGCGGCCGTCGGCTGACCGCCGTGTTCCGGGCGGCCGGGGAGGGCACGGCGGCACTGCTGGGCGGCGGCGCGCTGCTGGCCGTGGTGGCGCTGGCGCTGCGGGCGGGTGACGCGGGCGAGGCGTTCGGCCGGCTGGCCGGGGGCTGGCTGGACGGCGTGACCCTGCTGCTGCTCTGCCTGGCGTTGCTGCCGAGCGCGGCGGTGTGGGCGGCCTCGTACGCGCTGGGGCCGGGGTTCGCGGTGGGTCCGGCGGTGGTGACGCCGCTGGGCGTCGGCGGCGCGGTGCCCGCGCTGCCGGTCTTCCCCTGGCTGGCGGCGGTGCCGGCCGGAGGGCTGGGGACGGCGCCGGCGTGGGGTCTGGCGGCGGTGCCGGTGCTGGCGGGGGCGGCCATCGGGGCACGGGTCGCCCGGCGGGCCGCCGCGGCGCGCGTACCGTGGCCGTGGCTCCGCACGGCGGTGCTGGCCGCGCTGGCGTGTCTCCTCGGCGCCGCCGCCCTGGCCGCCCTCACGGCCCTCGCCTCGGGCCCGATCGGCACCGGTGCCCTCGCCGCGTTCGGCCCTTCCTGGTGGCGGACGGGGCTGGCCGCCGCGGCGTGGACCCTCCCCCCGGCCCTGCTCACGGCACTCCTGGCCCGCTGGGACCTCCTCCGCCGCTGACCGGGCCTGACGGCGGCCGAGCCGCCGCGCGGGCGGGGCGGTCCGCCGGGTTCAGCGCAGCACGCCCTCGATGAAGTCGCTGCCCAGCCTGCTCACCGCACCCAGCTCCAGCTGGTACAGCACGTAGCGGCCCCGGCGCCGGGTGGTCAGCAGTCCGGCCCTCTTGAGCACGGCCAGGTGCCGGGAGACCTCGGGCGCGGTGACGCCGTAGGCCTCCACCAGTTCGCCCGTGGTGTGCGGGCCGCGGGCGAGCGTGCGGCACAGGCGCATCCGCAGCGGGTGGGCCAGCGCGTCGAGCCGCCGCTGCACCTCGCGCAGGCTGACCGGAGTCGTCAGCTCGCCGCTGTCCACCGGGTACTGCAGCACCGGTCGCCGGCCGGGCGCGTGGGCGAACAGCAGATGGGGCCGGCCCAGCGTGGTCGGTATCAGCGTGACTCCCGGGTCGTCGGGGTCGGCGTACGCCGAGGCCCGGCCGGCGCGCCGCCCAGCACGGCACCCCGTATCCGCCCGCCCCGGGCCGGCACGACTGGCGGGTCGTGGCCGAACTCCGCCACGCCGCACAGCGGAGCGAGGCGCCACGACGACGGGGCCTGCTGGCCAGGCTCCGCAGCCGGGATGTGTGACACCGGGCCCCGGCCAGGGGCGACGGGCGGCAGGGCCGGCCGGGACCGGAAACGGCGGCGGGCCCGCGCTCAGGGGGTGTACCCCCGGGCGCGGGCCCGCCGGAAGGAGAGGCGGCGTCAGCCGGCGAGGATCTCGCGGGCGAGCTTCGCGGTCTCGGTCGGCGTCTTGCCGACCTTGACACCGGCGGCCTCGAGGGCCTCCTTCTTCGCCTGAGCCGTGCCGGACGAACCGGACACGATCGCACCGGCGTGACCCATGGTCTTGCCCTCCGGCGCGGTGAAGCCCGCGACGTAGCCGACGACCGGCTTGGTCACGTTCTCCGCGATGAACGCGGCCGCACGCTCCTCGGCGTCGCCGCCGATCTCACCGATCATCACGATCAGGTCGGTGTCGGGGTCGTCCTGGAACGCGGCCAGGGCGTCGATGTGCGTGGTGCCGATGATCGGGTCGCCACCGATGCCGACGGCGGTGGTGAAGCCGATGTCACGCAGCTCGTACATCATCTGGTACGTCAGCGTGCCGGACTTCGAGACCAGGCCGATGCGGCCCGGCTTGGTGATGTCGCCCGGGATGATGCCGACGTTCGAGCCGCCCGGCGTGATGATGCCGGGGCAGTTCGGGCCGATGATCCGGGTCTTGTTGCCCTTCTTGCCGGCGTACGCCCAGAACGCGGCGCTGTCGTGCACGGCGATGCCCTCGGTGATCACCACGGCCAGCGGGATCTCGGCGTCGATCGCCTCGATGACCGCGTCCTTGGTGAACTTCTCCGGGACGAAGATGACCGTGACGTCGGCGCCGGTCTTCTCGATGGCGTCCTTGACGGAGCCGAAGACCGGTACCTCGGTGCCGTCGAAGTCGACCGTCTGACCCGCCTTGCGCGGGTTGACGCCGCCCACGACGTTGGTGCCGTCGCCGAGCATGAGCTTGGTGTGCTTCATGCCCGTGGCACCGGTCATGCCCTGGACGATGACCTTGCTGTCCTTGTTGAGCCAGATAGACATGGTGTGTGGATGTCCTCGTCCTCGGTGCTTACTTGGCGGCGGCGAGCTCGGCGGCCTTCGCGGCCGCACCGTCCATGGTGTCGACGCGCTGGACCAGCGGGTGGTTGGCGTCGCTGAGGATCTTGCGACCCAGCTCGGCGTTGTTGCCGTCGAGGCGGACGACGAGCGGCTTCTCCACCTTCTCGCCCTTGTCCTCGAGGAGCTGGAGGGCCTGGACGATGCCGTTGGCGACCTCGTCACAGGCGGTGATGCCACCGAAGACGTTGACGAACACGGAGCGGACGTCCGGGTCGCCGAGGATGATCTCGAGGCCGTTCGCCATCACCTGGGCGGAGGCGCCGCCACCGATGTCGAGGAAGTTGGCGGGCTTCACGCCGCCGTGGGCCTCACCGGCGTACGCGACGACGTCCAGGGTCGACATGACCAGACCGGCGCCGTTGCCGATGATGCCGACCTCACCGTCGAGCTTGACGTAGTTGAGGCCCTTCTCCTTGGCAGCGGCCTCGAGCGGGTTCGCCGCGGCCTTGTCGTGGAGCGCCTCGAAGTCGGGGTGACGGAACTCGGCGTTGTCGTCCAGGGAGACCTTGCCGTCCAGGGCGAGGATGTCGCCGGAGGCCACCTTGGCCAGCGGGTTCACCTCGACCAGGAGGGCGTCCTCCTTGAGGAAGACGTCCCAGAGCTTCACCAGCACGTCGACGACCTTGTCGGCGACCTCGGCCGGGAACTTGGCGGCCTCGACGATCTCGCGGGCCTTCTCCGGGGTGACACCGTCGATCGCGTCGATCGGGGTCTTGGCGACGGCCTCGGGGCGGTTGGCCGCCACCTCCTCGATGTCCATGCCGCCCTCGACGGAGGCGATGGAGAGGAACGTGCGGTTGGCACGGTCGAGGAGGAAGGAGACGTAGTACTCCTCCGCGATCTCCGGCGCCAGCTCCGCCAGCATGACCTTGTGGACCGTGTGGCCCTTGATGTCCATGCCGAGGATGTCGGTGGCCCGGGCCACGGCCTCGTCGGGCGAGCCGGCCACCTTGACGCCACCGGCCTTGCCGCGGCCACCGACCTTCACCTGCGCCTTGACGACCGACTTGCCGCCGAGTCGCTCGGTGATCTCGCGCGCCGCCTCAGGCGTGTCGATGACTTCACCGGCAAGCACCGGTACATCGTGCTTGGCGAAGAGGTCCCTCGCCTGGTACTCGAACAGGTCCACGCGCTTCCGTCCCTATCAGTGATCTCGCGGTTCGTTGGATGCGTGGGCGTGCCGCGAAGGGCAACGTGACGTCCGCTGTGTCACAAGGGGGGCGCACACGGTGTCCGAGCGCGCGGCATGTCCGTCCGGCAGGGTATCCCCGCCACCCGCGAGGGCTCTAATTCGGGCATCACACATGAGCGGTGATAACGGTCACATGTTGTCCCAGGTGATCACGGGTTTTCACCGGTTCGGCCCTGCTCGACCGACCTCACCGGGCCGGGCCCCGACCCGGTGAGGTCGGGGGCCGGTCGGGGGCCGGTCGGTCGGCGTACGGGCGGACGGCGCGGCCCGACGCGAGCTCGCCTTGGGGGTCGAGGACGGCGCCGTGCGCGCCGGGCACCCCACGCACTGACGCCTCGGCCGAGCTGTCCGTGATCCTCCCGGCAACGCCGTGCGCGAAGGCGGCGGCGGCCGGGCGAGGCGCCCCCGCAGCCCGGCCCGGCCTCGCCCGCCCCCCGGCACCCCGCACCCCGGTACTCCGGTACTCCGGTACTCCGGTACTCCGGTACTCCGGTACTCCGGTACTCCGGTACTCCGGCAGCGAGCGGGACGGCCTCCTTCGCCGCGCCCCCAGGACCTCGCCGTCGGACGACGGCCGGGGCGGTGCCCACCGTGGCGTCGGCGATCCGCCGGGCCTACGGCGCCGCAGATCGCCGGGGTGACCCCGGCGGTGGGGGCGGCGGGGGCGGTCGCGGGGGCGGTTCGGTCCCCACCTGCCGGACGACGGCGCCGACCGCGTCCCGCGCCTCATGGACCTCGCGGCGTCGGTCCCGGGGACCGTGCCGCGTTCCGTGCCCGCCACCCGCCGCACCGCCTCGGCTGCGGCGCCGCGCACGCCGTCCACCAGGGGAACGGCCGCGGCCCGGGCATCCCGGCCCGCGGCCCCGGCGGCCGCGTCAACCTCGCGCACGACCGAGGCGACAGCAGTCGTCGCGCGGCCACGGCAGGTCCAGCAGTCCTGCTGGCGCCGTGCACGGCCTGCGGCGCCGGCCGGCGACACCGTAGGCGACCGGCGCGGCGTGACCGGGCACGCCACGGGCAATCAGAGGGCACCCCGACGGGCGGACCGCCTGACCGCGGCACAGCCGACCGACCGGACGGCCCACGGGCCGAGCGGGCCGACGGCCGGACCGCCGCGCCGGGGTGGGCCGAAGGCCAGGACCGGTGGCCCGGCAGACAAGGGCAGGCGACGCGGGCGGCAGCGGCAGCGGCAGCGGCAGCGGCAGCGGCAGCGGCAGCGGCAGCGGCAGCGGCAGGAGGCCAGGTCACCGGCGTCGACGACGCCACGGTCCGCGACGGGGCCTCCCCCGTGCGGCCCGGGTCCGCGACGGGCGGCACCCGCACGGCCTCCCCGCCGTCGGCGGCGGCCTCTCCACCACCCCAGGTCCCGGACCTCGCGGTCGGCGACACGGCCGCCGGCACCGACGGCCCCCGCAGCCGAGGGGGCCACAGGCCGTCAACCGCGCCGACAGCGACCCCACCCGAACGGGTGACCGCGGTGGCGGCTCCGTGGACGGCACCCCCACCGACCGGGCCTGACCGTGCCCAGCTAGGGGGCGAACTTCAGGCCCGCCCGCACCGCCCGGCACCCGCACGCCCCCGGCCGCACCCGACGCAGAGCGCTGAACGGTCCCGGCGGTGGGGGAACGCCGAGCGGGCGCGGAGGGACGAGCACCGTCAGGGACGGGCCCTCACGCCGCGTCCGGTATCGGCAGCGGCCGCTTCTCCAGCGCCGCCGCCATGACCTCCGGGAACAGGTCCGGCGTGCACGCGAACGCCGGCGCGCCCAACGCGGCCAGCGCCGCCGCGTGGTCACGGTCGTAGGCCGGCGCGCCCTCGTCGGACAGGGCCAGCAGCGTCACGAACTGCACGCCCGCCGCCTTCATCGCGGCCACCCGCTTGAGCATCTCGTCCCGTATGCCGCCCTCGTAGAGGTCGCTGATCAGCACGACCACCGTCTCGGCCGGCCGGGTGATCTGCGACTGGCAGTAGGCGAGCGCGCGGTTGATGTCCGTACCGCCGCCCAACTGTGTGCCGAAGAGGACGTCCACCGGGTCGTCGAGCTGGTCGGTCAGGTCGACGACCGCGGTGTCGAAGACCACCAGCCGCGTGGCGATGGACCGCATGGAGGCCAGCACCGCGCCGAAGACGGAGGCGTAGACCACCGAGGCGGCCATCGACCCGGACTGGTCGATGCAGAGCACGACCTCCTTCTTCACCGCCTGCGAGGCCCGTCCGTAGCCGATCAGCCGCTCCGGCACGACGGTGTTGTACTCGGGCAGGTAGTTCTTCAGGTTGGCCGCGATGGTGCGGTTCCAGTCGATGTCGTGGTGGCGCGGCCGGTTCACCTTGGCGCTGCGGTCCAGCGCGCCGGTGAGGGTGGCCCGGGTGCGGGTGGCGAGGCGCTTCTCCAGGTCCTCGACGACCTTGCGCACCACCGCGCGGGCCGTCTCCTTGGTGGTCTCCGGCATCGCCCGGTTGAGCGAGAGCAGGGTGCCCACCAGGTGGACGTCCGGCTGCACCGCCTCCAGCATCTCCGGCTCCAGCAGCAGCGAGGCCAGGCCGAGACGGTCGATGGCGTCCTTCTGCATCACCTGGACGACGGAGGACGGGAAGTACGTGCGGATGTCGCCCAGCCACCGGGCGACCGAGGGCGCCGACCCGCCGAGACCCGCCGAACGGTCACCGCCACGCGGGCGGCCGGAGGTCCGGGAACCGCTCCCGCCGTTGCCGTAGAGCGCGGCGAGGGCGGCGTCCATCGCGGCGTCCCGGCCGCTGAGCGCGTGGCCGGTCCCGTCGGCCTGGTCGCCGCCGAGCACCAGCCGCCAGCGCCGCAGCCGCTCGGCCGCCGCGTCCGCCTCCCCGCCGGTCACGGTGGAGGACGGACCGGCGGGCGGGGTGGTGACGGGCGGGGTGGGGGATGTGGTCATGCCGCTGCCTCCACTGAGTCGTCGGGCGGGCCGTCGGGCCGTTGATCTTGATCGAGATCCGGGTCCAGGCCCAGCAGCAGCCGGACCACGGGCAGCACGGCGTCGGCGCGGGCCGCGTCGAGGTCCTCGGCGAAGCCGGGCGCGGGGGCGGCCGCCGTCCCGCCGCCGGCCGCCGGTCCTCGGCGGACCAGTTCACCCAGGCTGCGGCGCACTCCGGGCTCGTAGGCCGAGAAGGTGCGGCGCAGCAGCGGCAGCACGTCGGTGAAGGACTCCGCCGGCACGCCGGTCAGCCAGGTGTCGACCAGGCCGAGCAGCCGCTCGTCGTGGACCAGGAGCAGTCCGCCGGAGCCGCCGCCGACGAAGCCCTCGATCCAGGACGCCGCGTCGGCCGGCTCGGTGCCCGGCGACAGGACCAGGCCCATCCGCCGGGCGGCCTCCTCGGTGTCGAGCGCGCCGTCGTCGAGCAGCAGCCGAACCGAACGCCCGCGCAGCACGCCGGCGGCGGTGTCCCGGGCGGCGAGCTTGCCCAGTACGCCGTGCCAGCGGGAACGCATCCCGTCCGGGTCGACGGCGGGAACGCCGCCGAGCAGCCCCACCGCGGCGTGCACCGCGTCCACGTGGCGGCGCATCTCGGTGGCCGCCTCGGTGTCGAGGGCGGTGCAGGCCGGCGGCAGGCCGACGAATATCCGTTCGGCGAGCCCGGCGGCGACCTCGGCGAGCGCCCCGGTGTCGGTGCCGCGCACGTCGCCGTAGCGCAGCGTGCGGACCAGGGCGGGCAGCGCCGCCGCCAGGTGGGCGACGTCGGTGTCGAGCGCGGCCCGGTCGGCGAGGGCCCGCATCACGGTGGGCAGGGCGTCCGGGAGGTCGGCGAGCAGGCACCGTTCGGCGAGCGCCGTCACGTCGGCGAGGGCGGTGGCGTCGCAGGCGTCGGACTCGGCCCTGGCGGTGGCGGCGGCGGCGGCGAGCACGGTGGTGCCCCACACCCCGGCCTCGGCCACCCGGACGGCGAGCTCCGGCTCCCAGCGCAGCCGCCAGGTCTCCCGGAAGGTACCGGTGCCGCCGCGCGAGGCGGTGGGTTCGCCCCAGCCGACGGACAGGAGGCGCAACCGGTGCAGCAGGCGGCTGCGGGCGGCGTCGTTCTCCTTGCGCAGGTCCAGTTCCAGCTCCCGCTCCAGCGCCTCGGGCTTGAGGCGCAGCGCGCGCTGCTGCCGTTCGAGGTCGCGCCGCAGGGGCACGGAGGGTGCGGTGGAGGGAACCTCACCGAGCAGGTCGCCGACGATCAGCCGGTCGCGGACCAGCTCCAGCGGGACGTCGGAGCCCTCGCACATCACCGCGCGGACCGCGTCGACCGTCTCACCGAGCCCGGGCAGCGGGCGTCCGCGCATCACCGCGAGCGTCTCGGCGAGCCGCACCGCCTCGATGACGTGGGCGGAGGAGACGTGCAGGTCCTCCTCGCGCAGCAGGCCCGCGACCTTGGTCATCCACCGTTCCACCGGCCGGTCCGGTGCGGAGAACAGGTGCCCGTACCAGCCGGGCGAGTCGATGCCGGCGCCGTAGCCGCTGAACCGGGAGAGCCTGCGGTGCGTCCAGGGCACCCAGGTCATCTCCGTCTTCACCTTGGGCAGGCCCTTGAGCAGGGCGCGGTCGGCGGCGACGGTGCTCTTCCGCCGCAGGGCGGGGACGTGCCAGGCGCCGCAGACCACGGCGATCCCGTCACCGAACTCCTTGCGGGCCGCGCGTACCTGGAGGCGCATGTACGCCTCGCGGACCGGGTCGCGGTCGTGACCGCCGGTTCCGTACGCCTCGCGGAGGGCGCCCATCGCCTCCTCCACGGCGGCGAACGGCGCCAGCGGGTCCTCCCCCGCGCCGCGGTGCTCGACCACGTCCTCCCACCAGCGCTCCGGGTCGTCGTACCCGGCGGCGTCCGCCAGCACGGCCAGCGGATCGACCCGCATGTCGGCGGCCCGGCCCTCCGTCTCCCCCTCCTCCCCCGTGCCGCCCACGCCGTCGGGACCGTCGGGACCGTCACCGGGCCGGCTGCCGGCCTCCCCGCCGTCCGCCGGGTCGGCGCCCTCCACTGCTCCCTCCTCCGTCCCCTCCTCGCCCTGCAGGGCGAGGACATGGGTGGCCGGCAGGTCGACGAACCGCGCCGGGACGCCGTTCTCCACGGCCCACCGCAGGGCCACCCACTCCGGGGAGAACTCGGCCAGCGGCCAGAACGCGGAACGGCCGGGCTCGTCCACGGCGTGGGCGAGCAGGGCGACCGGCGGCCGCATCTCCTCGTCGCCGACCAGCGGAACGAGCGCGTCGGCCTCCGGCGGCCCCTCGATCAGCACCGCCCGGGGACGGACCGCGTCCAGGGCGGCCCGTACCGCGCGGGCCGAGCCCGGCCCGTGGTGCCGCACCCCCAGCAGCAGCGGCAGCGCGTGGGAACCGCTCACGCCGACACCTCCCGGCAGGCGCGGTAGAAGTCCTTCCAGCCGTCCCGCTCACGGACCACGGTCTCCAGGTACTCCTGCCAGATCACCCGGTCGGCCGCCGGGTCGCGGACCACCGCGCCGAGGATGCCCGCCGCCACGTCCGCCGGCCGGAGCACGCCGTCGCCGAAGTGGGCCGCCAGCGCCAGGCCGTTGGTGACCACCGAGATCGCCTCGGCGGTGGAGAGCGTGCCGCTGGGCGTCTTCAGCTTGGTGCGCCCGTCGGTGGTCAGGCCGTCGCGGAGCTCGCGGAACACCGTGACGACCCGGCGGATCTCGTCGATGCCGTCCGGCGCCTGCGGCAGCTCCAGGGAGCGGCCGAGCTGGTCGACGCGGCGGGAGACGATCTCCACCTCCGCCTCCGGGCTCTCCGGCAGCGGCAGCACCACGGTGTTGAAGCGGCGGCGCAGCGCGCTGGACAGGTCGTTGACCCCCCGGTCGCGGTCGTTCGCGGTGGCGATCAGGTTGAATCCGCGGACCGCCTGAACCTCCTCGCCGAGCTCCGGTATCGGCAGCGTCTTCTCGGAGAGGATGGTGATCAGGGTGTCCTGGACGTCCGCCGGGATGCGGGTGAGCTCCTCGACGCGGGCGATCGTTCCCTCGCCCATGGCCCGCATCACCGGGCTGGGCACCAGCGCGTCGCGGCTGGGGCCGTGGGCCAGCAACTGGGCGTAGTTCCAGCCGTAGCGGATGGCCTCCTCCGGGGTGCCGGCGGTGCCCTGGACGAGCAGTGTGGAGTCGCCACTGACGGCGGCCGCCAGGTGTTCGGAGACCCAGGTCTTGGCGGTGCCGGGCACACCGAGCAGCAGCAGGGCGCGGTCGGTGGCGAGCGTGGTGACGGCCACCTCGACGATGCGGCGCGGGCCGACGTACTTCGGCGAGATCACCGTGCCGTCGTCGAGCGTGCCGCCGAGCAGGTAGGTCGCGACCGCCCACGGGGACATCTTCCAGCGGGCCGGGCGGGGCCGGTCGTCGGCGGCCGCCAGCGCCTGGAGCTCCTGGGCGAAGGCGTCCTCCGCGTGCGGCCGCAGCGCCTGCTCGTTCTTTGCGCCCTTCGCGGGCGCGGAGTCGTCGGACACCGCGGTGACGGACGTCGGTTCGATGGACACAGACATGGCTGAGGCCCCCTCCAGCTCGGCCGGTTCGGATCTGCTGACCACCTTGCACCACGCCACTGACAATCACTCACGACCTGCGAGAACGACGGGTGCTGGGCCATCCGGGGCAGCGTTGTCAGTGGCAGGTCCTACGGTCGGTGTCATGACTCAGCAGGGGGTGCGCTGGAGCGCGGAACAAGTGCTGGCGCTGGCGCCTGACGCGGCGTCTCGCAAAGCCGGAAGCAAACTCGCCGCGGCCGGGCCGTGGTCCGGCACGGGCTGCGATGACGAGGGGACGGTGTGGGGCCTGTGCAAGGGAAGCGGCAGCAAGCCGTACCAGACGATCGTGGACATGGCGGAGTCGTCGGCTCCCGCCTACAAGTGCAGTTGTCCGAGCCGTAAGTTCCCCTGCAAGCACGCGCTGGGGCTGCTGCTCCTGTGGGCCGCCGACCCGGCGGCCGTCCCCGCCGGGCAGGAGCCGCCCGACTGGGCGCGGCAGTGGCTGGACGGCCGGCGGCAGCGGGCCGAGCGCAAGGAGGCCGCGGCATCCGGCGAAGGAGCGGCCGACGCGGAGGCAGCACGGAAGCGGGCCGAGCGCCGCGCGCAGCGGATCGACGCGGGGGCGGGTGAGCTGGAACGGCGGCTCGCCGACCTGCTGCGTTCCGGCCTGGCCGGCGCCGAACAGGCCGGGTACGCGCTCTGGGAGGAGACCGCGGCCCGCATGGTCGACGCGCAGGCGCCCGGACTGGCGGCGCGGGTGCGGGAGCTGGGGGCGATACCCGGTTCCGGCCCGGGCTGGCCGGTGCGGCTGCTGGAGGAGTGCGCGCTGCTCCACACCCTGGTCCAGGGCTGGCTGCGCCGCGACCGCCTGCCCGCGGAACTCGCCGCCACGGTCCGCTCCCGGGTCGGTCTGCCCGGCTCCGCCGACGGCCCGCCGGTGAGGGACCGCTGGCTGGTGCTCGCCCAGTACGACACCGCGGACGCCCGGCTCACCACCCGCCGTATATGGGTGCACGGCGAGCAGACCGGACGGACGGCGCTGCTCCTCTCCTACGGAGCCGCGGGCCGCGCACCCGACCTGATGCTGCCGACGGGGCTGGCCCTGGACGCGGAGTTGTCCTCCTACCCCGGGGCCGGGCAGCTCCGGGCGGCGCTCGGCAAGCAGTTCGCCGCCCCGGCTCCCGCCTCGCCGCGCCCGCCGGGGCTGACCGTCGCCGAGGCCGCCGCCCGGTACGGCGAGGCCCTGCGCGGCGATCCCTGGCTGGACTCCGTCCCGGTGACGCTGGAGGCCGTCACCCCGGTGCCGCAGGGCGGGCGCTGGCAGCTGGCGGACGCGGCCGGCGAAGCGCTTCCCGTGACCGCCTCGGCCTGCTCCGGGCCGGGCTTCTGGCGTCTGGTCGCCCTCTCCGGCGGCGCGCCCCTGCGCGTCTTCGGCGAGTACGGCCACCGCGGCTTCACCCCGCTCACGGTATGGCCCGCGGGTCCGGGAGAGGCGGTGACGCTGCGATGACCCACCCCGCACGCCGCCCGGCCGCGGCCACGCTCCCCGGGACCGCCGCCACCCGCACCCTGCTCCCCGCGCCCGCCACCGCCGACGGCATCCCTGCCACCACCGCCGGCACCGCCACTGTCCGCACCGCCTCTGCCGGCCCTGCCACCGCCGTCGCCACCGTCGTCGAAGGGACGCGTTCCTGATGGCTGTCACCCCCTCCGACTGGGAGGACCTGGTCACCTCCGCCCTGCTGGGCACCGAGCGGCGGCCTCCCGCCGTGCCGGCCGGCGGGCGGGACGCCCCGGTGGCCCTGCTCGACGAGGCCGCGCAGCAGACGCTGCGCCGACGCGCCGGGCTGCGGCCCGCGCAGGCCGCCCCCTTCCTCCGGCCCGCCCCCGCGGACCCCCGGCCGTCGCTGCCGCCGGCCGCGGCCCGCCGGCTCTCCATGCTGCTCACCGCCCGCCCCGGCAGCGGGGGCGGCGGACGCCGCGGCACCGCCCCGGACCTGGTGGAACTGCTGCCGCAGTGGCTGGCCCTGGCCGACGGGCGCGGTTACGCCGCACCGCCCGAGGCGCTGCCGGCACTGCTGGAGGCCGCCCGCGGCCGCACCGACCTGCGTCCCGCGGTCCTCTCCTTCGCGGGCCCGCGCGCGCTGTGGCTCGCCGGGCTGAACCCGGAGTGGCGGTTCGCCCTGCGTGCGGCCTCCGGCAGCGGCGGAGGCGGCGGGCTGCCGGCCGGCGCCGGCCCGGAGCGCGTGCGGCAGCTGTGGGAGGAGGGTTTGTTCGCCGAACGGGTCGCCCTGCTGTCCGCGCTGCGCGTCCGGGATGCAGCCGCCGCCCGTTCCCTGCTGGAATCCACCTGGACGACGGAGCGCGCCGAGGACCGGCTGATGTTCCTCGACTCGTTGCGCGCCCAGCTGTGCGCGGAGGACGAGCCGTTCCTGGAGCGGGCACTCGCCGACCGCAGCCGCAACGTGCGCGGCACCGCGGCCGAGCTGCTGTCCGCGCTGCCCGGCTCGGCCCTCTCCCTGCGGATGGCCGCGCGGGCGGCGACCTGTGTGGCACTCGACCGCACGGGGGCGGACCCGTGCGTGGTGGTGGAGGCGCCGCACGCCTGCGACGCCGAGATGGAACGGGACGGGGTGGTCGCCAAGGCCCCGTCCGGGCGGGGCGAGCGGTCCTGGTGGCTGGGCCAGCTGGTCGAGGCGGCCCCGCTGGCCACCTGGCCGGAGCGGCTGGGCGGGCGCACGCCCGAGGAGATCGTGGCGCTGGAGATCGCCGACGGCTGGGAGGGCGAACTGCACGCCGCCTGGTGCCGAGCCGCGGTGCGGCAGGGGGACGCCGTCTGGGCGCGGGCCCTGCTCGGCACGCCGTCCGCTCCGGAGGCCGCGGGCCCGGGCGCGGTGGGGCCGGCCCAGCGGGCCAAGCTGCTCACCACCCTGGACGCGGAGGAACGCGCCGTCTGGGTCGCGGAGTTCATCGCCGCGCACGGGCTGTCCGAGGCGTTCCAGCTGCTCGGGGTCTGCGCGGTGCCGTGGTCGGCGCCGCTGGGGCAGGCAGTGGTCGACGCCCTGGACATCGCGCGGGACGCGGGCAGCTACCCGTGGAGCTTCAGCGGTGTGATGGGTCTGGCGGAACGCTGCCTGGATCCGGCCGACGCGAGCCGCCTGGCTCCCCTCACCGCCACCCCGGCCGAGGCGGAGAACACGGCGCCGGGAGCGGGGGGTTACTGGTCCGAGGCCTTCCAGCGTCTCGACAGCACCCTCCGCCTCCGCGCCACCATGGCGCGGGAACTGGGAGCCGCGTAACGGGCACCGCCCTCAGTCGCAGGGTCCGGCGCGGCACCCCCGCCGGACCCTGCGGCGTGGTCCCGCGCGGTCCCGTGGCAGTGCGGACGTCGCCGCGCACGGACCGCACCGGTGAGGTGACCGCCACGAACGGCGGGCCCCCGCGGTGCGACAGCGTCCGCCACGCATCGACGTGGTCCGCGTCGACGGGAGTCCGCGTCACCGCAAGGCGCGTCACCGGAAGGCAGGTCACCGGGGGCGCGTCGCTGGAGGCCGGCGTCACTGGAGGTCCGTGTCGATGAGGGTCCGCGGGACCCCGGCGGGGGCCGCCGCCTCCCGCGGCAGGGCGGGCGCCCCACGGCGCCACCAGAGGGTGGCGTCTCAGCCGGCAGCTCCCCCGCGAACGGGGAACGCCCACCGCGCACAGGCGGGGTGGGGTCGCGAAGGCAGCAGTGAGGGGTATCCGCCCGGCCCACCGGCGGCAGCCGCCGCGCCGGACGTACCGCTCAGGCCACCGCCGGACACCCGGCTCCGGACCAGGCATCCGGCCGGACGGCCGGTGGCCCCGCCGCCTCGCCCACGCCCTCGTCCTGTCCTCGTCCCGTCCTCGTCTCGTCCTCGTCCTGCGGTCTACCGCCGTGGCGCCCCGCCGAGACGCCCACCCGCGGTGTACCGCAGGGCGCACCGCCGTGACGTTCCCGGCGACGTACGGTTCGTGACGCCCTGTCAGGCGTCGGCGGCCTCGCGGACGTTGGCGCGGACCCAGTCCACGACCGCCTGCGTGGGCGCGCCCGGCGTGAAGATCTCCGCCACGCCCTTCTCCTTCAGTGGCGCGATGTCCGCCTCGGGGATGATGCCGCCGCCGAACACCAGGATGTCCGCCGCGTCCCGCTCCTTGAGCAGGTCGATCACCTTGGCGAACAGCGTGTTGTGCGCGCCGGAGAGGATGGAGAGGCCGATCGCGTCGGCGTCCTCCTGGATCGCGGTGTCCACGATCTGCTCGGGCGTCTGGTGAAGGCCCGTGTAGATGACCTCCATGCCCGCGTCGCGCAGGGCCCGCGCGATGACCTTGGCCCCGCGATCGTGACCGTCCAGGCCCGGCTTGGCCACCACCACACGGATCGGACCGACTGCCACACCCATCAACGCCTCCATCAACCGACTCAAGCCCGCCGCACCGGCCGGGGAAGTGAACGCACGTTATCCACAGCATCCCTCAGCCGCGGGATTTCCGGTGGAGAGGGAGGGCGAAATCACACAGCGGCACCCGCTTCCCTCGCCGAGACGGCCCCACCGGCCCCGGCGGAGGCCTCGACACGCCGCGCGTACGCGCCACTGGCGAGCGCTCGGA
>NZ_BBZI01000006.1:1069238-1100798 GCF_008974245.1 Streptomyces abyssomicinicus
AAAGGGCCGGTAGGCGTGACTGTGGCATAAGCGAAGGGCTCCTTCACCCCGTATCCCGGCGAAAACATCGAACGTTTGCCGAACACAGCCTCAAAGACACGCCCGAGGAGCCCCGAAAGAGGCCCTCCTGTCCCTTTGGTTCCCACAGACTGGCCGCCGAAGATTGTCCAGTCCGCATACCGCCGGGTACAGTCGCCGCACTGCTCTGGCAGCCCCTGTCGTCGAGGCGAAAGAGAAGTTGGTGGACGAGCGTCACCCGTCGGGGAGCATGACGACCCCGGCCCCGGCCTCCGACTCGACGTCGGCGCCCTATCCGGCGTACGGCACGTCCGAGGCCTATTACGCGGACTTCACCCAGTACGACGGCCAGGTCTCCCAGGACTACGGCACCGGTTCCTACGACACCGGTACCCAGCACGGCGGCGGATACGACACCGGCTCCTTCGATACCGGTTCGTACCCGAGCGGTTCCTACGACGCCACCGGCTGGACCGACCCGTCGATGACCGCCCAGTACACCGGTGACGGCTACGGGCAGACGTCCTCCTACGACAGCGGCCAGTGGGACATGGGCTCCCAGTACGACGGGTACGCCGCCCAGTTCTACGCGGACCAGCACTACGCGGCCCAGGACACCGGCTCCTTCGACACCGCCGCCTGGAACACGGCCGAGATCCCCGCGCAGGCCACCGACGGCCCGGACGGCGCCGGCGAGTGGAACTGGAACGGACAGGACTCCGACACCGGCTCCTACGACGCCACCGCCTGGAACTCCGCCGAGGGCGACGGCTCCCCCGCACACGACGGCGAGGACGCCCACGACCGGCGCGGGTCCGCCGACGGTCACCGTGAGGACGCGGACGCCGCCGAACACGACGGGGCGAGAGGCCACGGCGACGAGGCCGACGACCGGCCCGGCTTCCTGGACGACCAGGACGTGGCCCTTCCCCACACCTCCCGCTCCGCGGGCCGCGGCGGCCGCCGCCGCACCCCCGCCCGCCGCTCCGCCCTGCTGACCGTCGCGGTCCCCTCCGTCTGTGTGATGGGCGTGGCGGGTGTCGCCGCCGCCTCGGTGGGCGGCTCGGTCGAGGAGACCACCACCCAGGCCGCGTCGGACGCCCAGCCGGTGAAGCCCTCGGCCGCCAACGACAAGATCTCCGCCCAGTTCAGCGAAGTGACCGTCGCGGCAGCCGACTTCGGCGACCGCGCCAGCCGCGAACAGGAGCGGATCGACCTCGAGGCGCAGCGCGACGCCGAGATCCGGAGGGCGGCGGAGGAAGCCGCCAAGAAGGAACGGCTGCGCCCCAAGTTCGCCAGCCCGGTCGCCCAGCGCGGCCTCAGCGCCTACTACGGCGCCGCCGGCGTCAACTGGATGTCGGCTCACACGGGCATCGACTTCCCCGTCTCCTTCGGCACGCCGGTCATGGCGGCGACCGACGGCACCGTGCGCACCCAGATCAACGGCGCGTACGGCAACATGATGATCGTGACCGCCAAGGACGGCACGGAGACCTGGTACTGCCACCTCTCCGCGTACAAGCTGGCCGACGGCATGTCCGTGAAGGCCGGCGAGACGATCGCCTACTCGGGCAACTCGGGCAACTCCACGGGTCCTCACCTGCACTTCGAGGTGCGTCCGGGCGGCGGCGGAGCGGTCGACCCGCTCGCCTGGCTGCGCAGCCACGGCATCGACCCGACCTGACCCGGCCCGACCTCACCGACCGGACTCCGCCCGGCCGGCTGACCTGGCTCGCGCCAACGAACCCGACCGCCCGGCCGACTTGGCCTGTCCCGGCTCGGCCCCGCCGACCTGGCCAAGCCCGACGAGCGCGCCCGACCGCCCGGCTGACGTCCCCTGCCCTGCATCGGTCCGGTGACCCGACCGTCCGGCGGGTCCCGGCCCGGCTCGGCCCCACTGACCTGCCCAGTGCCGACGAGCGCGCCCGACCGGCCGGCTGACCTCGCCCGACCCGACTCTGCCCAACGGCCCGACCCGGTCTGACCTGGCTCGGCCCCGCCGACCTGGCTCGCGTCGGCGAACCCGACCGCACCGCGCGGCCGACCTCGCCCGACCCGGCTCGGCCCACTGACCCGACCGTCCGGCCGACCGGGCTCGGCCTGGCAACCCGGCCCGGCCCGGCCGACCGCCCCTTGACCGGCCTGCCCCGACTGACCCCGGCCCGGACTGACCCCGGCCCGGACGGAACCCGGTCTCGGCCGATTGCCACGACTGCCCCCGGCTGATCCTGCCTGGCCCGGTCTCGACGGTCTGGTCGCCTGACCCGCCCGCCGGGTCCGCGGGCCCTCCACGACCATGAGGTCCTGGAGGGCCTCCGTCGTCCTAGAGCTTCTCCACCGGCGCGTACCGCAACAACAACCGCTTCGGGCTTCCGTCGCCGAAGTCGATCGTCGCCTGGGCCTTGTCCCCCTCGCCCGCCACGCCGACCACCGTGCCGAGCCCGAACTGGTCGTGGGTGACCCGGTCGCCGACGGACAGCGCGGCCACCGGCCGGTCCCCCGCCCGCCGGGTGGCGAAACCGGAGCCGCCCCCGGCGGAGGAACGCGACCGCGTGGACGACAGCGTCGCCGCCACACCCGCCGCGGGACCCGCCGCGAAACCGCCCGGCGAGGAGCTGCCCTTGCGCTTCCAGTCGAGGTACGTCTCCGGGATCTCCTCGAGGAACCGCGACTGGGGGTTGTACGCCGGCTGCCCCCACGCGCTGCGCAGCGCCGCCCGCGTCAGGTACAGCCGCTCGCGGGCGCGGGTGATGCCGACATACGCCAGCCGCCGCTCCTCCTCCAGCTCCTTGACCTGGCCGAGCGCCCGCATGTGCGGGAAGACGCCGTCCTCCATGCCGGTCAGGAAGACCACCGGGAACTCCAGCCCCTTGGCGGTGTGCAGCGTCATCAGAGTGATGACGCCGTTGCCGTCCTCCTCGTCGGGGATCTGGTCGGAGTCGGCGACCAGCGCGACCCGCTCGAGGAAGTCGGCGAGCGAGGACCCGCTCTCCGCCTCCGCGTTCTCCTGCTCGAACTCCAGGGCCACCGCGGCGAGCTCCTGGAGGTTCTCGATGCGCGTCTCGTCCTGCGGGTCGGTGGACGCCTGGAGCTCGGCGAGATACCCGGTGCGCTCCAGCACGGCCTCCAGGACCGTGGCCGGACCGGCGCCGGACTCCGCGACCGTCCGCAGGTCCTCCATCAGCGTGTTGAACCGCTTGACCGCGTTGGTCGAGCGGGCCGCCATGCCGTACGCCTCGTCGACACGGACCAGCGCCTGCGGGAAGCTGATCCGCTCCCGGCGGGCCAGCGCCTCGATCATCGCCTCGGCACGGTCGCCGATCCCGCGCTTGGGCACGTTGAGGATGCGGCGCAGCGGCACCGCGTCCTCCGGGTTGGCGAGCACCCGCAGGTAGGAGAGGACGTCCCGGACCTCCTTGCGCTCGTAGAAGCGCACGCCGCCGACGACCTTGTACGGCAGGCCGACCCGGATGAAGACCTCTTCGAAGACACGGGACTGCGCGTTGGTCCGGTAGAAGACCGCGACGTCGCCCGGCTTGGCGTCGCCCGCGTCGGTGAGGCGGTCTATCTCGTCGGCGACGAACTGCGCCTCGTCGTGCTCGTTGTCCGCGACGTAACCGGTGATCCGGGCGCCCGCGCCGGCGTTGGTCCACAGGTTCTTCGGCCTGCGGGACTCGTTGCGCTCGATGACGGCGTTGGCGGCGCTCAGGATGGTCTGGGTGGAGCGGTAGTTCTGCTCCAGCAGGATCGTCGTGGCGTCCGGGTAGTCCTCCTCGAAGTCGAGGATGTTCCGGATCGTCGCGCCGCGGAATGCGTAGATCGACTGGTCGGCGTCACCGACCACGCACAGCTCGGCCGGGGGCACGTCCTCGGGAGCGGGCGGCACGTCCTCGTCCCGCATCTCCGAGGCGCCGCCGACCAGCTCGCGCACCAGCGCGTACTGGGCGTGGTTGGTGTCCTGGTACTCGTCGACCAGGACATGCCGGAAGCGGCGGCGGTAGTGCTCGGCCACGTCCGGGAAGGCCCGGAACAGGTTGACCGTCGTCATGATCAGGTCGTCGAAGTCCAGCGCGTTCGCCTCGCGGAGGCGGGACTGGTACATCGCGTAGGCCTGGGCGAGGGTCTTCTCGAAGCCGTCGGCCGCCTGCGCGGCGAAGTCCTCCTCGTCGATCAGCTCGTTCTTCAGGTTGGAGATCTTGGCGCTGAACGACTTGGGCGGGAACCGCTTCGGGTCCAGGTCCAGGTCGCGGCAGACCAGCGCCATCAGCCGCTTGCTGTCGGCGGCGTCGTAGATCGAGAAGGACGAGGTGAAGCCGAGGCGCTTGCTCTCACGGCGCAGGATGCGGACGCAGGCGCTGTGGAACGTCATCACCCACATGGCGGCGGCACGAGGCCCCACCAGCTGCTCGACCCGCTCCTTCATCTCCCCGGCGGCCTTGTTGGTGAAGGTGATCGCCAGGATCTCGCCGGGGTGCACGCCACGCTCGGCGAGGAGGTACGCGATGCGGTGGGTGAGCACCCGGGTCTTGCCGGAACCGGCTCCGGCCACGATGAGCAGCGGGGACCCGGCGTGCGTCACCGCGTCCCGCTGGTTCTCGTTCAGCCCGTCCAGCAGGGCGGCGCCGCTCAGCGCGGGGCGCGGGGCACCGTCCCGGTAGTAGGCGTCCCTGGCCGGGGGCACGTCGAAGCGGCCCGCGAACAGGTCGTCCGGGATCGGCTCCGGAGCGTGCTCGCCGTACTCGTCCTCGGGCGGCGGCGGCTCCTCGTCGTAGGCCGGAGGGGCCTGGAGGCTCGCCAGGTAGCTTTCGTCAAAGAGGCTGCTCATCGCCCTCCGAGTCTAGGTGCCTCCACCGACACCCGCGGCCGCTGTCCGAAACCCGCGCGGACCGGGGAGCGAACCGGCGGGCGGGGCGACGGACGCCGGAGGACGAGGCGGCGGACGAGGCGGGACAGGCGTTCTCCGCACACCGGTAGAATTGGGCGGACAGACCCACACCCTGACGCCGGAAGGCCCCCCGTGTCATCAGCGCCCACCGCTGCGTCCGCCGCCCCCGACACCGTCCTGGTCGTCGACTTCGGTGCGCAGTACGCCCAGCTCATCGCCCGCCGCGTCCGCGAGGCCCGGGTCTACAGCGAGATCGTGCCGAGCACCATGCCGGTCGAGGAGATCCTCGCCAAGAACCCGGCGGCGATCATCCTCTCCGGCGGCCCCTCGTCCGTGTACGAGCCGGGTGCGCCGACCCTGGACCGCGCCCTCTTCGAGGCCGGCGTCCCCGTCTTCGGCATGTGCTACGGCTTCCAGCTGATGGCGCGGCTGCTGGGCGGCCAGGTCGACAACACGGGTGCCCGTGAGTACGGCCGCACCCAGCTCCACGTGAGCCGGTCGGGCTCCACCCTCTTCGAGGGCACCCCCGACGAGCAGCCCGTGTGGATGTCGCACGGCGACGCCTGCTCCGCCGCCCCCGAGGGCTTCGAGGTCACGGCCTCCACCGACGTGGTGCCGGTCGCCGCCTTCGAGAACGACGCCAAGAAGCTGTACGGCGTGCAGCACCACCCCGAGGTGATGCACTCCACGTTCGGCCAGCAGGTTCTCGAGCACTTCCTGTACCGGGGCGCGGGCCTGCAGCCCACCTGGACCACCGGCAACGTCATCGAGGAGCAGGTCTCCGCGATCCGCGAGATGGTCGGCAGCAAGCGCGCCATCTGCGGCCTGTCCGGCGGCGTGGACTCCGCGGTCGCCGCGGCGCTGGTCCAGAAGGCCATCGGCAAGCAGCTCACCTGCGTCTACGTCGACCACGGCCTGATGCGCAAGGGCGAGACCGAGCAGGTCGAGAAGGACTTCGTCGCCGCCACCGGCGTGGAGCTCAAGGTCGTCGACGCCGAGGAGCGGTTCCTGACCGCGCTCGCGGGCGTCAGCGACCCGGAGGAGAAGCGCAAGATCATCGGGCGCGAGTTCATCCGCGTCTTCGAGCAGGCGCAGGCCGAGATCGTCGCCGAGGCGCCGGGCGACCAGCCCGTCGAGTTCCTGGTCCAGGGCACCCTGTACCCGGACGTCGTCGAGTCCGGGGGCGGTACCGGCACGGCCAACATCAAGTCCCACCACAACGTGGGCGGCCTGCCGGAGGACCTCGAGTTCAAGCTGATCGAGCCGCTGCGCCAGCTGTTCAAGGACGAGGTCCGGATGGTCGGCCAGGAGCTCGGCCTGCCGGAGGAGATCGTCCAGCGCCAGCCGTTCCCCGGCCCCGGTCTCGGAATCCGCATCGTCGGCGAGGTCACCAAGGAGCGCCTGGACCTGCTGCGCGAGGCCGACGCCATCGCCCGCGAGGAGCTCACCGCGGCCGGTCAGGACAGCCTGATCTGGCAGTGCCCGGTGGTCCTGCTCGCGGACGTCCGCAGCGTCGGCGTCCAGGGCGACGGCCGCACCTACGGCCACCCGATCGTGCTGCGCCCGGTCTCGTCCGAGGACGCCATGACGGCCGACTGGTCGCGCCTGCCGTACGAGGTGCTGGAGAAGATCTCCACCCGCATCACCAACGAGGTGCGCGACGTCAACCGTGTGGTGCTGGACGTGACGTCCAAGCCGCCGGGCACCATCGAGTGGGAGTGACCTCTCCCACCACCGCGTGACGCGCGTGCCGTGCGTGCCGCGCGGATGAACGCGGACGAAGGGGCGCCGTCCGGATCTTCCGGACGGCGCCCCTTCGGCGTGTCCGTCACGTGCGCCCGGTCCGTCACGTCTGGCTGGTCAGGTACGCCTCACCGAGCGGAGTTCCGCTCCCGGCGTCCAGGTCTGCACGACCATGTACTCGTCGTTCTCCACGGAAACCCGCACCACCTCCGTGAGGTCGACGCGGAACAGGTGGAAGCCGTCCGGGTCGGGCGGGGAGACGTGTCCCACATACCGCGCTCGGGCCTCGCCGTCCTCGACCGGGACAGCGCGCCCGGCGATCCGCACGTCACCGCCGCCCATCCCCGTGCCCGGCCCGGGGTTGGCCTGCAGATTGAAGCGGGGGTCGCGCAGCAGATCCAGCGCCTTCAGCGAGCCGGGCATCATGCCCAGCCACAGGTCCCCGTCCAGGAACCGCACCTCGATGCCGGTGGTGCGGGGTGATCCGTCCCTGCGGAGGGTGGCCAGGACGTGATGCGTGAAGGCCCCGAACCGCTTCTCGACCACGTCGGCGAGTTCCGGTTCGGCACGGGAGAACGCCGCCCAGTCGGTGATGCTCGTCATGCCCACAGTCTGCTGCCCGGCGGCGGCCGACGGGGTGAGGGCACCGGGGGAGGGCGCGGAAAACCGGGAACCGGACGAGTTCGGCTGCCGTGCGCCCCCGCCCGGGCCGCGCGCCCCCGCCCGGCCGGGCCGGCGCCCCGGCGCCCGCGGGGCATCTGCACGGCACCCCCGCGGCGTGATCGGGCAGCTCGGAGCGGTCCGGGGCCAAGTTTTCCCCGCCGTGACCGAGACCCACGGCCCCTCGGAACGGTTGTGAAGGGTGAGGTCCCGGTTCCGCCCCCTGCCCCGGCGTACGCCCGGTGCGAGAGGGCCCCGGAGACCGGACGGGGTGGAAAGTACGGCACAATTCCCCTACGCGGTAGCGGAGTTGCCGCTGTGACGATCAGTGCGGGAAGGCGGACACGGCGTGGCGGTGCAGGAGGCGAGGCAGGGCGCCGACGCGGGGAAGGACGCCCACGGGGGCGGCTGCACGTGCGGCGACTGCCCGCACGGCGCGCGGGCGGGACACCGGAAGGCCGTGGCGGCCTTCCTCCACCAGCGGGACGAGTTCGCCGCGGGGAAGGGGTTGCCGGCCGCGGTCGCGCACTCGGCCTCCGCCTCCCGGCAGTGGGTTTCCGACGAGCTCACCCAGTCCGCCACCGAGGTGGCCGAACGCAGCCGCGCCGAGGGGCAGGCCTGGCTGGCCCGGCTCTGGAGGATCACCCTCTACGCCGTGTGGGGCGCTGTGGTGCTGCTCCTGCTGGTACAGGCGCTCACCGCGATCGGCGCCGGCTGGACCCCGGCGCGCACGGCCGGGCTGCTCGCCGCCCTGGTGACGGGCGCCGCCCTGTCCGCCGCCTCCTGGTACCACCGTGAGCGCGGCGGCGTACTCGCCCCGGTGATCGGTGAGGACAACCGCCTCTCCACCTCCCGCGCGGTGGCCACCGCCTGGGTGCTGTTCACCGCGTTCGCGGTGCTGACCCTGGCCGGCCAGCTGGCCGCCGCCTCCGGCCACCGGGAGCGCGACTCACTGATCGCGGGCCTGGACCTCGCCCGGGGCGCGGGCATGGTGACGGTGCTGGCCGTGGTCTGCGCCATCGCGGTGCTGGTCCGGCGGGTGGTGAGCCTTCGGGTGCACGGCCAGCGGCTGCAGAAGGTCCGTGCCGACCGCCCGCGCGCCGCCGACCTGCTGACCGACGACTCCGGGCGGGGCAGCTTCGCCGACATCCAGTACGTGGTGATCTCCGCCGTGGCGCTGGTCTTCGGCCTGGTCCGGCTCGCCCGCCGCCCGGAGCAGCTGCCCGACCTGCCGTGGGGGCTGGCCGTGGTGGTGCTGGTCTCCGCGGCGACGTACCTGGCCGGCAAGTACGCGGAGGGCGGCCGCCCGGTCGTCCTCTCCGTGGTGCGGGCCCGCGAGGCCGGCGACCTGGACGGGCCGATCCGCACCGGTGACGACATCGAGATCCGTGGCGCGGGGTTCGTGCCCCCGGGGGCGCAGAGCGCGGACCGGCTGTCACGGATGGTCGTCCGCATAGGGGCGGTCAACGTCCACGTCCCGCTGGTCCCCGTCACCGGCGGCTTCAGCAACCCCTCGGACACGGTGCTGACGGTGCCGGTCCCGGCCGAGGTCGAACCGGGCCGGGTGGAGGTGCAGGTGGTGACCGCGGCGGGGCTGGAGACCAACCGGATGGTCGTCGACATCACCGAGTGACGTCACGTCACGGCGCACGTAGGCTGTCCCCCGAATTGGTTGACGGATAAACCGACCTGCGGGAAAGGCGGCCACGGTCATGGCGGTCACCACCACCGGGGCCACCCGGACGTCCGGCCCGAGGGAGGCCGCCGCACGCTTCGCGCTGCTCCCCCTGCGGGTCTTCCTCGGCGTCACCTTCCTCTACGCGGGCCTGCACAAGCTCACCGACTCCGCCTTCCTGGAGGAGTCCGGCCCCGGCTCCATCGGCGGGCAGATGGAGGCGGTCCGCGACGCCTCCGCCGTCCCCGCCTTGGTCGACCTCGGGCTGCACGCCCCCGTCGCCTTCGGTCTCGCCATCGCCCTGGGAGAGCTGGCCGTCGGCCTCGGCGCCCTCCTCGGCCTCCTCACCCGCGTGGCGGCGACCGGGGGCGCGCTCATCTCGCTGAGCCTGTGGCTGACGATGAGCTGGACCGCGGAGCCGTACTACCTCGGCAACGACCTGCCGTACCTGATGGCGTGGACACCGCTGATCCTGGCCGGCGGCGGCGCGCTCTCCCTCGACGCGGCGTGGCGCGCGCGGCGGGCCGGCCGGACGGCGGGGGCGGCGGGCGACTCGACCACCGTCTGAGGCCCTCGCCACGGACGGACCCACACCCTCCGCGAACCGCCTCCGCGCTCGCGCACCACCACCGCGCTCCCGCACGCCCCTGCGCCACGGAACGTCACTGCGCTACCGAACGCCGCCACGCCATCACGATCGGCCACGTTTTTACGAAGGTCACAAAAACGTATCGGGCATAACGCACACCGTCCTTCACACGGACACCACGGGTTGGCTAACGTGCCGCGCGGGCCGTCCGATCCCGACCGGCGAACCTCGCCGGTCCGCGCGGCCCCCGCCGAGTCCGGTGCCGTGCCGGAGCCGGGGACCCGCGCGCACCACCTGGGGTGAATCGATCCGGCCCCGCCGGACCGTAGGGCAACCCTTCCGGAAGTCCCGCCCGAACCCGACAGCTAACCCGGTAGGCGGGAGACGGAAGGAGTCGCCGCCTTGGCGTCGCACCGAAAACCCCGCCCCACGGGCCTGCTCGCGGGCATACGCACCCCCGCACTGGCGACCGTCGCCCTCACCTCCGTGGCCCTGCTGACCCAGACCGCCCAGGCCGCGCCCGCCGACCGTCCGAGCCTCGAAGAGATCCAGAAGAAGGTCGACACCCTCTACCGCGAGGCCGAGGCGGCCACCGAGAAGTACAACTCGGCCAAGGAGCAGAGCGAGCAGCAGCGCGGGGAGCTCGACAAGCTGCTCGACGACGTCGCCGAGCGCACCGAGGAGCTGAACGAGGCCCGCGAGAGACTCGGTTCCTACGCCGCCGCCCAGTACCGCTCCGGCACCGCCCTCCCCGACACCGCGACCTTCCTCCTCGCCGACGCGCCCCAGGACTACTTCGACCAGGCGCAGCTGATGGACCGCCTGACGGGCCGCCAGAAGGACGCCGTCGACGACTTCGTGGAGCGGCAGGCCGCCACCTCCGAGAAGCGGCAGGAGGCCACCGAGAGCCTGGAGACGCTGAGCTCCTCCGAGGAGGAGCTGCGCACCAGCAAGGCGACCGTCCAGAAGAAGCTGACCGACGCCCGGGAACTGCTGGCCGAGCTGACCGCCGAGGAGAAGGCGCGGCTCGCCGAGATCGAGCGGCAGAAGGAGGAGGAGGCCCGCCGGAAGGCGGAGGAGCTCGCCCGTCAGCAGGCCGCCGACGAGAAGGCCCGCCAGGAGGCGGCCGCCGAGCAGGAGGCCGAGGAGGCCGCCGGCGGCGGGAGCGGCACGGGCGGCGGCTCCGGGACGGGAGGGGGCACGGACGCCTCCGCCACACAGGGCCAGAAGGCGGTCGCGTTCGCCGAGGCCCGGATCGGCCTTCCCTACGTCTGGGGCGCCACCGGCCCGGACTCCTACGACTGCTCCGGTCTCACCCAGGCGGCCTGGAAGGCCGCAGGCGTGGACCTGCCCCGCACCACCTACGACCAGGTGAACGCCGGCACCACCGTCCCGGTCTCCGAGGCCAAGCCGGGCGACCTGGTCTTCTTCTACGACGACGTCACCCACGTGGGCATCTACATCGGCGAGGGCATGATGATCCACGCCCCGAAGCCCGGTACGTACGTCCGCGAGGAGTCCATCTACTACGACGGCGAGGGCTCCATCCACAGCATCGTGCGCCCCGCCTGACCGGTCCCGGCACCAGCCCCGACCCCGGCACCGACTCGGCCCGACCTCGGCTTCGGCTTCGGCTTCGGCAACGTCGGAACGCGGGACGGAAGACGACGACGGCCCGCACGCCTCGAGCGTGCGGGCCGTCGCGCGTGCGTCAGCGCGGCCGGGTCACTTCCACAGCACCGCGATGAAGATGTTCACCGTGGTCAGTGCACCCACCAGGGCGAACTGCCCCTTGGACACCCGCTCCTCGTCCCGCTTCACGTAGACCAGGCCGAGAATCACGATCAGCAGCAGCAGCTTGACGCCGATCTTGATGTGGTTGACCGAGCCGCCCTGCGCCTCGTTGAGACCGACCAGGACGATGCCGGTGACCAGCATGGTGAGGGCGCCGTGCAGCATGCCCGGGGTGAAGCGGGCGGTGCCCTGACCGATGGCCTTCATCTGGTGGAAGAAACCGCCGAGCAGGGCGGCGATACCGATGATGTGAAGACCGACGAAGATGTGCAGGAGTACGTCCATGCCGGGGAGCCTAGCCACCGCGCCTCCCCGCCCCGGAGGCGGGCCGCCGCGTAGCATCCCGGCCGTCACATACGCCCCGGAAGTGCACATTCGGTCACTCCGTCACACCAAACCGTCACGACCGGACCACCAGGGAGTAATACCTCGAGCCGTAGTGACCCTTTGCGTTCAGCTGCACACAAACCGTTACCGGACGGTGACGTACCGGATTAGCGTCCTCCCCCAGGTGACCGGCTCCCCTCATGTCGTCCTGATCAGGACGGCGTCGGCCACCGACCGAAGGTCCGGCGGTGGCCTGCCTCCCCTGTGCAGGCCACCGCCGGATGTGTGACCGCCCCTGCCCGGCGGCGGGACGTACGGAAGGACGTGGACTCCACGTGGCATCGCACCGCAAGCCCCCACAGCACAGGCGGAGCGGCAGCAGGGCCCGCGCACTGCTCACCGCGGTACTCGCGGGAGCGGCGGCGTCGGCGGGACTCGACGGAGTCGGACACGCGGCGCCCAAGCCGACGCCGGAGCAGGTCAGGGAAGAGGTCGACAAGCTCTACCGGGAGGCCGAGGCGGCCACCGAGAAGTACAACGGGGCCAAGGAGAAGACGGAGGCCGCCGAACGCCGGGTGGACAAGCTGCAGGACGAGGCCGCCCGGCGGACCGAGGAGCTGAACACCGCTCGCGAGGCCCTGGGTTCGGCCGCCGCCGCGCAGTACCGCTCCGGCAACGGCCTCGGCCCCGCCATGCAGCTGGCGCTCTCCTCCGACCCCGACCGCTTCCTGCGCGACGCCGGCCTCGCCGAGCGCGCCGGAGCCCTGCAGGCCACCGAGATCGCCTCCGTGGCACGGCAGATCCGCGAGCTGGACGAGGTGCGCCAGGAGGCCCGGACCGAACTGGAGGAACTGGAGGTCCAGCAGGAGCGGGCACAGCGGCACAAGAAGACCGTCACCGGGAAGCTGGCCGAGGCCCGCCGGCTGCTCTCCCGCCTCACCGCCGAGGAACGCGCCCGGCTCGCCGCCGAGTCCGGTGGCGGGAGCGCCGAGGCTCCACCGGCCCGGCCCGGAGGAACCGGCGGGGCGAAGAGCTCCTCGGGCAAGATCTCCGCGCCCAACTCCCGGGCGTCCGCCGCGGTCTCGTACGCGCAGCGGAAGCTGGGCAGCCCCTACGTCTGGGGCGCCACCGGCCCCAACGCCTTCGACTGTTCAGGTCTCGTCCAGGCCGCCTACCGTTCCGCGGGCGTGTCCCTCCCGCGCACCACCTACGCACAGATCGGCGCGGGACAGCGCGTTTCCCGGTCCCAGCTCCGCCCGGGCGACCTGGTCTTCTTCTACCCCGGCGTCACCCACGTGGGCATGTACATCGGCGACGGCAAGATGATCCACGCACCCAACCCCTCCGCCCCGGTCCGCGTCGCCCCGGTCGACGAGATGCCCTTCGCCGGAGCGACACGGGTGGTGTGACGGATCCCGGACACCCCCGCCCAGCCGGACACACGGAGCCGTGGACCCATGGACCGGGCGGACACACGGACCCGTCGCCCCCGGGCGGACACACGGACCGGTGGACCAGGCGGACACGCGGCCCGAACGCACCGCAAGGACCGGGTGGACGGGCGGACAGCCGACAGGCGGACAGGCGGACAGGACGCCCCCGCAGAGGTCAGGCGGACGCACGGGTGCAAACGCCCCGCACGGAGCGGACGCGCCCCATGGACCCAACGCCCCGCACGGACCGGACGCACCGTCCCGGCCGCGCGCGGGCGCTCCCTCACACCAGCCGTCGGGCCGTGGCCCAGCGGGTCAGCTCGTGCCGGTTGGAGAGCTGGAGCTTGCGCAGGACCGCCGAGACATGGGACTCCACCGTCTTCACGGAGATGAAGAGCTGCTTGGCGATCTCCTTGTAGGCGTAGCCCCGCGCGATCAGCCGGAGCACCTCCCGCTCCCGCTGCGTGAGGCGGTCCATGTCCTCGTCCACCGGCGGGGCGTCGGTCGAGGCGAAGGCGTCGAGGACGAAACCCGCCAGGCGGGGTGAGAAGACCGCGTCGCCGTCCTGCACCCGGAAGACCGAGTCGACCAGGTCGTTCCCGGTGATCGTCTTGGTGACGTATCCACGGGCCCCACCACGGATGACGCCGATCACGTCCTCCGCCGCGTCGGAGACCGAGAGGGCGAGGAACCGCACCGGCCGCTCGGGGTCGGCCGCCAGTCCCGCGCACCGGCGGAGCACCTCGACACCGCCTCCGCCCGGCAGGTGCACGTCGAGCAGGACGACCTCGGGCCGGGTCGCGGTGATCACCTCCACCGCCTGGTCGACGTCGGCCGCCTCGCCCACCACCTCGACGCCGGTGCGTTCCGTCTCGCCGATCTCCGCGCGCACCCCGGTGCGGAACATGCGGTGGTCGTCGACGAGCACGACCCTCACCCGGCGCTCGGCTCCAGGCGTTCCCCCCGTGCCGGCCGTCCCGCTGCCCGTGCCCTCGGCACCGGTGGCTCCGGTCGCGTCGCTCATGACGTCCTCTCCGCCCTCTCCATCTCCAGCTCGACCTCGGTGCCCCCGTCGGGCACGGCCCGGACACGGGCCGTGCCGCCGTTGCGCTCCATGCGGCCGATGATCGACTCCCGGACACCCATCCGGTCGGCGGGTATCGCGTCCAGGTCGAAGCCGGGGCCCCGGTCACGAACCGACACGAACACCGACCGCCCCTCCACCTCGGCATAGACCTGCACCGGCCCGCCCTCGCCACCGTACTTGGCGGCGTTCACCATGGCTTCCCGGGCGGCCTGGATCTGGGCACCGAGTTTCTCGTCGAGCGGGCAGTCTCCGACCACCACGACCTCCAGGGGGACGCCGTGCTTGTCCTCCACCTCTGCCGCGGTGCTCCGGACCGCCTCGGCGAGCGTCTCCGGCTCGGCCTCCTCGTCCTTGCCGGACCCCTCCGGCCGGTACAGCCAGGCGCGCAGCTCACGCTCCTGGGCACGGGCCAACCGGCGCACCTCGCCCGGGCTGTCGGCGTTGCGCTGGATCAGCGTCAGCGTGTGCAGCACCGAGTCGTGGACGTGGGCGGCCACCTCGGCCCGCTCCTGGGCGCGGATGCGCATCAGCCGTTCCGCCGACAGGTCCTGCGTCATCCGCACCAGATAGGGACCGGCGAGCAGGGCCACCCCGACCAGGACGGCCAGCGCGGCCTGGAGCACCGAACCGAGATGGGCGGCAGACCCCTGAAGGACGAACATGCCGGACACTCCGGCCGTCACCAGCAGGACGCCGGCCCCGGCACGGGCAAGCGTCACCGTCCGCCGGCGGCGGCCCACCTCCATCCAGCGGGCCCGCCGGGCGTTGTCCGCCTGCCGCCACACCAGGGCCACACCCGCCCCGACCAGCACCGCCGGCCAGAGGTACGCCCGGGCGACGCCACCGAGATCCATGCTGCCCACGAAGATCAGGGCGACCACGACCATCAGCAGCAGGGCGACCAGCTGCCCCCTGTCCGGCTTCCGCGCCACCAGCCGGCGCGGCGAGGCTGCCCCCTGGGGCCTGGTGGGCCCGGTCGACCTCGATGCCTCTGACACTCCCGTCCCTACCGCACCGGACGCCCCCGAATCCCCCGACGGGGCCGGCGGCGACTGCTTGCGGCCGTCCACGGCCCCGACACCGCCGACGCCCAGCGGCACGAAGAACCAGAAGGCCGCGTACAACAGGGCACCCAGCCCTTGCGCGACGAACAGGCCCACGAAGACGAGGCGGACCCACGCCACGGGCAGGCCCAGGTGTCCGGCGAGCCCCCGCGCCACGCCCCCGAGCCAGCGTCCGTCGCCGCTGCGGTAGAGCTTGCGCGGCGGCCGCGGGTCGTCGAGTGATGCTGCGGCTTCCGGCATGCCACGATCGTCACACGGCGCGCCCTCAGGGTCATCAGGGTTGGCCCCTCAGACAACCCTGATCCGGGCCGCGGCGCGCCTCGAACGATTCCCCCCGCACGGATCGGGGGCGATTTCAGGGTTCTCCCAGGGTCGTTCCGACTCCCGCGAAGCCGTCCCGCCCGTCACCATGAATGCATGACGGATCACCACCACGCGCCGAGCCCCGCGTCCCCCGACGCGCAGCGGCGCACCGGTGCGTCCGCGGCGGACGAGGAGCCCCCGGAGGGGGAGACGCGGCCGCTGCGTCGCGACCGGCGGCACAAGATGCTGGGAGGGGTCTGCGCGGGCCTGGGCCGTCAGTGCGACATGGACCCGGTGATCTTCCGGATCACCCTCGCGGTGCTTTCCGCGACGGGCGGCATCGGCCTGGTCTTCTACGGCTTCGCCTGGCTCTTCCTCCCGTACGAGGACGAGGAGGAGAACGAGATCCGCCGCCTGCTGACGGGGCGGGTGGACGGCCCGGCGCTGGCCTCCGTGCTGTTCGCCCTGGTGGGCTGCGGGGTGTTCCTGTCCATGCTGGGCGACGGTGGACTGCTGACCTTCGGCGCGGTGCTCTCCCTGCTGCTGGCCGGGGCGGGCTACTGGTCCCGGCGCCGGGCCTCCCCCGGGCCGGACCCGCTGTCCGCCCATGCCGCCGCGGACGCACCGCCCGAGGCGCAGGCGCCCCCTGTCGCCGCCTCGCTCCCGTCGTGGTGGCGTGAACCGATCGTCAAGGACGGAACCTTCGTGGGGGGCACGGGCTACCTGTGGGGCCCCGCCGATCTGGGGGACGCGTCCGACCGTGACCTGGCCGCGGCGCTCGCGGTCTCCCGTGGAGGGGCCACGGACGCGGTGGCCGGCCGGGGCGGGCCGGCGGGGAGGAACAAGCCTGCCCGGCCGCCCCGGCCCCGCTCGCTCGGCGGGGTGACGTTCCTGCTGGCCGTGGCGGTGGGTTCGCTGGTGACCGTGCTGAGTGAGACCGGCGGCCCGGCGGTCACCGCCGTCCAGCACGGACTGGCCTGCGCCCTCCTGGTCCTCGGCGCGGGCATGGTGGTCAGTTCCTTCCTCGGCCGCACCGGCGCGGGCACGGTCTTCTGGGGCCTGGTCACCGCGGGCCTCCTGACGGTCGCGACAGCCCTGCCGCGCGACGTCGACGCCGACTGGATACGCAGGGAATGGCGTCCGGTCTCCGTCGCCGACACCCGGGACGGCTACCAGTTGGGGCTGGGCATGGCGCGGCTCGACCTCACGGACCTGCCGGTGAAGGACGGGCAGACGGTCCCGGTCAGGGTGAATGTCGGCTCGGGCCGCGTCGAGGTGGTCGTGCCCGACGACGTGACGGTGCGGGCCCGCATCAACGTCGGCCTCGGCGACATCCGCTCGCCCTCCTCCCCGGGGCGGGACACCGGGGCGGGGGCCGGACTGACGGAGGAGTACACGCTGCGGGCCGTGGACGGCGGAGGAACCGATGGGGACGCCGACGGGAACGAGAAGGAGGCGGGGACGATCGAGCTGCGGATCGAGGTCGGCGCCGGAAACGCGGAGGTGACCCGTGTGGCGTCATGAGTTCCAGCCCGGGCGGTTCATATCCGGCCTGGTCCTGATCACCGCGGGCGTGCTCTACGCGGGCGACGCCACCGGGGAGTGGCACATGCCCTGGCTGGTGGCGGTCCCCCTGGTGGTCGGCGGGCTGGCGATCGCCGCCGTGGCCGGGCTCGTGGCCCACACCGTCCGCAGCGGGCGGCGGGACGGGGACGACGCCGTCGGCTGAGCGCGGAGCGTGCTGCGTCAGGCGTCCGTCGACCGGCCGTCAACCGGCCGCGAAGCGTGCGCCAGGCGTGCGGCAGGCGTGCGCCGGCGGTCTCACGATGCGGTACTCGGTGGAGGCGCCCCGCCCCACCCGTCATACTTCCCCCATGTCCGCGTACTCGAGCTTCGCGTTTATCTATGGCACCCGGCCCGCCGGCTGCCATGGTCGCGTTGCTCATCGCGGATAACCGTAGAGCGACTTCCCAGGCGCCCCGGGCCGGCAAGGCCCGGGGCGCCTGTCGTTTTTCCCGGACCGTCCGGCACCGGGGCTCCTCCGCACACCACGCAGGAGTTCCGATGAGCATCACCCCCATGACCACCCGCCCGGCCGGCACGTCGGCCGACCCGTCGTCCGCCTCGGCGCCCGCTCCGGTGGCGGACCCTGCCACCGTCATCGCCGACGCCCGGGCGAGGATCGACGCTCTGGACGACCACATCCTGGGCCTGGTGCAGGAACGCATGGCCGTGTCCGCGGTCGTCCAGCAGACCCGGATCGCCACCGGTGGGCGGCGGGTCCATCTCTCCCGTGAGATGGAGGTCCTCTCCCGCTACCGTGACGCGCTGGGCCGTCCGGGCACCTCCCTGGCGATGACCATCCTGGAGCTCTGCCGCGGCCGCGTCTGACTCCCGACCGTGTCCCGACGCATGCCTGGCCTACGCGTGTCTGGCCTATGTGTGTCTGGCCTACGTGTGCGTGGCTCACGCGAGCCGCGAGCCTTCCTTCGCGTGCCCGTCCCGCGCGTACCGCCCCCGCGCGGGGCGGGCGGTACGCGGGCGGTCCCGCACGCGCCCCGTCAACGCCCGACCGCACCCATCCGTCCCGTCAGCCCCCGGCCGCACGCGTGCGCTCCCCTCGCACCCCGTACGACCCGAGCTGAGTCCGGGCCCGGCACCATCACCCGTCCGGGACCGTGACCGTCCGCCCGCGCCCTTCGTTGGTCCGGGTGTCCGTGCCGGCCAGGCACGGCTCCCGAGAAAACCACGCGTGGCTTGCTGGGGCGGCGAGGTGCACGGATCAACGTGCCGTGCGCCGTGGGACCGTCGCCCCAGGGTTGTGACCGGACGGCAGGGGACAGCAGCCCGGTCACCCAACAGAAACGGCCGGCTCCGGGGACGCCCGGAGCCGGCCGACGGGGACCGCCACCCACGGTCCCGGTCCTTGGCCTGTCGTGACGACACCGTCGCGACAGGGTTGTGCGGGGTGGACGTGTACGCGCGAGGGCGGACCCCATGCGGTCGGTCCTGCTACTCCGCCGTTCCCGCGGGTCCCGCGGCCCCCGCGGCATCGACCGGCTTCGCCTGCCGCGCCGGGTCGACCTGCTCCTCCGGCTCCGGCGGCCCGGCCGGTCGCGGCATGGTGATCTTCGGCTTCTCCGTGGCCTTCGGCTCTTCCGTGACCGGAGCCGTGACCGACGGCTCCTCCGTGCCCGACGGATCCTCCGTGACGGACGGATCCTCCGTGGCCGCCGCCTTCGGCGGCACGACCGGCATCCCCAGGAACGGCAGCCGCAGCGCCGCGAAGGCCTTCTCCGGCACGACCGGCGTCCGCGGCGGCACCGCGGACAGCCGCCGGTAGGCCTCGCCCTGCGCGGGCCGCGGGTCGTCCTCGCCCTTGTTGGGCCAGAAGGACATGGCCCGCTCGGCCTGTGCCGTGATGGTCAGCGACGGGTTGACGCCCAGGTTCGCGGAGACCGCCGCCCCGTCCACCACCGAGATTCCCGGGTACCCGTACAGCCGGTGGTAGGGGTCGATGACCCCGGTCTCCGGGGAGTCCCCGATCGGACAGCCGCCGAGGAAGTGCGCGGTCAGCGGCATGCCGGTCAGCTCTCCGACGTTGCTGCCGGCGAAGCCGTTGATCTCCTCCGACAGCAGCGACGCCGCCTCCACGGCCGCCTTGATCTGCTTCGGGTTGGGGGCGCCGTGGCCCTGGCGTGCGGTCAGCAGTCCCTTGCCGAGGCCCTTGCGCTTGAGGTGGGTGGTGAGCGAGTTGTCGAGGGACTGCATGACCAGCCCGATGATGGTCCGCTCCGACCAGCGCCGGTTGGACAGCGACCGGAGGGTCAGCAACGGGTGGCGGACGGTGTTGCCCAGCCATCCCAGCAGCCGTGCGGTCCCGGTGCCCTTGGCGGCGTACGGCACCTGGAGCACCGTCAGGGCTCCCATGGCGTTGGAGCCCTTGCCGTAACGCACCGGTTCGATGTGGGTGCTGGCGTCGGGGTGGATCGACGAGGTGATCGCTACGCCCTTGGTGAAGTCGGCCTTGGGCTGCCCGGTGACCCGGTGGTAGCGCCGGTCGTCGGTCTGCGCGCCGACCAGTGCCTCGGAGTTGGTGCGGGTGAGCATGCCGAGCTGGTTGGAGAGCCTGGGCAGTTGCCCGCCCGCCTTCATCCGGTGCAGCAGCGTCTGCGTGCCGTAGGTGCCGGCCGCGACGACCACGTGACGGGAGCGGAGGACGCGGCCCCGGCCGACCCGCTTGCGGTCGGTGCCGATGGTGTCGACGGCGAAGCCGCCGTGGCCGTCCTCCGTGACGGACCGCACGGTGGTCATGGGGTGCACCGTCGCGCCGGCCTTCTCGGCGAGGTACAGGTAGTTCTCGTTGAGGGTGTTCTTCGCCCCGTGACGGCAGCCCGTCATGCACTCACCGCACTCGTGGCACGCCTTGCGGGCGGGGCCGACGCCGCCGAAGTACGGGTCGGCGGCCTCCTCGCCGGGGCGGGCGGTGACGCTGCCGTCGGCGTCCTCGCCGTCACCGAAGAACACGCCGACCGGCGCGAGGTGGAAGCTGTCGCCCACTCCCATCCGCTCCGCGGTCGCCTTCAGGTGCACGTCGGAGGGGGTCATGGTGGGGTTGAGCCGCACACCCAGCATGCGCCGGGCCTGGTCGTAGTACGGCTTCAGCTCCTCCTCCCAGTCCGTGATGTCCTTCCACTGGGGGTCCTCGAAGAAGGGCGTCGGCGGCACGTACAGGGTGTTGGCGTAGTTCAGCGACCCGCCGCCCACGCCCGCGCCGGCCAGCACCATCACGTTGCCCAGCAGGTGGATGCGCTGGATGCCGTACATGCCGAGTGCGGGGGCCCAGAGGAACTTCTTGAGGTCCCAGGAGTTCTTCGGCAGGGACTCCCGGGTGAACCGCCGGCCCGCCTCCAGGACGCCGACCCGGTACCCCTTCTCGGTGAGACGGAGCGCGGTGACGGACCCGCCGAAGCCGGAGCCGACGACGATCACGTCGTAGTCGAACGGCGACGGGTCGTCCTGCGGAGCGCCGGGAAGGCCGGCGGTCTTCTCCTGCGGAGCGTTCTCCTGCGACACGTGCTCTCCTCATCGAGAACGGTTGAGAACCGGTGGCGGGCGGCGGGGTTCGGCAATGGGACCGGGTTCGGCAGCGGGACCGGGCGGTCCGGGTCCGACGGCGCTGTGCGGGTACGGCCGGGCGGTGCGGGTCCGGCGGTGCGCCGCCCGGCCTGGGGTCAGCGGATGCGGAACGCCTTCATCAGCTTCAGTCCGGCGCTGAGCACGGCCGCGTACTGCTCGTCGTTCAGGCCGAAGGACGGCGCCAGCGGCATCATCCGCTGCACCGCGACGGTCTGCGCCTCGGTGTACTTGAGGATGCCCTCGGAGCCGTGGCGGCGGCCGAGTCCGGAGTCCTTCATGCCTCCCATCGGCGACCGGGCGCTGCCGTAGGCGGGGGAGAAGCCCTCGTTGATGTTGACGGTGCCGGTCTGCAGCCGGGCCGCGATCCGCCGGGCGCGGCGGATGTCCTTGGACCAGACCGAGGAGTTGAGGCCGTAGTCGGTGGCGTTGACCCGCTCGACCGCCTCGTCGGCGTCGGAGAAGCGGTAGACGGAGACGACCGGGCCGAAGGTCTCCTCGGAGCACACGGCCATCGGCGCCGCGACGCCGTCGAGGATGGTCGGCTCGTAGAAGTACGGGCCGACGTCGGGCCGGGCGACGCCACCGGCGAGCACCGTGGCGCCCTTGGCGACCGCGTCCTCGACGTGCCGGACGACCATCTCCAGCTGGCGCTCGCTGACCAGCGAGCCCATGTCGGCGCCGTAGCCGAGGAAGTTGCCCAGCCGCACGGCCTTGGTACGGGCGACGAACCGTTCCAGGAAGGCGTCCGCCACCGCCTCGTGGACGAAGAGCCGCTCGATGGAGATGCAGAGCTGCCCCGCGGTGGAGAAGCAGGCCCGCACCGCGCCCTCGGCGGCCTTGTCCAGGTCGGCGTCCTCGAGGACCACCATGGCGTTCTTGCCGCCGAGCTCCAGCGAGACGCCGACCAGGCGGGCCGCGGCGCGCTCGGCGACCTCCCGCCCGGTGCGGGTGGAGCCGGTGAACGACACGTAGTCGGCGTGCCGGACCACCTCGGGACCCACGACCGGGCCCTCGCCGAGGACGACCTGCCACACGTCCGCGGGCAGCCCGGCCTCGATCAGCTTCTCCCGCGCCCACAGAGCGGTCAGCGCGGTCTCGGTGTCCGGCTTCATCACCACGGCGTTGCCCGCCACGAACGCGGGCAGCGCGTCGCCGACGGACAGCTCCAGCGGATAGTTCCACGGCGCGATCTGGCCGATCACGCCCCGCGGGTGGCGCAGTTCCTCGACCTTGGTGAGCAGCGGCACCGCGCCCAGGTGGCCCTTGGGCGCCAGGTAGGCGGGGGCCTTGCGGCCGTAGTGGCGGGCGGCCATGGCGACGGCCTGCAGTTCCTCGTGGGCGTGCAGGCGGGCCTTGCCGGTCTCGGCCTGGACCAGGTCCAGGATCTCGGCCTGATGGCGGAGCACCAGGTCGTGGAACCGCAGCAGCACGGCGGCACGGCGGCGCACCGGGACGGCGGCCCAGGCCTTCTGCGCCACGCGGGCCCGGTCGAACGCCGTCCGGACCTCGTCCAGCGAGGACTCCGGCAGGTCGGCGAGCCGGTCACCGGTGAACGGGCTGTGGTTGAACGTCCGCCCGGTGCCGGTCACGCCCTTCGTCAGCCGGGCCACCAGATCCGGCGTGACCACGTCACCGATGGCACGCGCGCCGGGCGGTGCGGCGGCCACCGGATTGGCGCCGACGGCCGTGCGGTCTGTCTCCCGTGCCTGCGAGGCCTGCGTGTCCGTCATGAGGCGCAGGGTATGACGGCCGAAACACTTTGGGTACCCATCGGTAACACCCCTTCACTCGGTGGACACATTCTGCCAGTGATCGCTGGCAGAAAAGCCCTGATCAGGGGTTGTGCAAGGGGAGACGTGGCCGCGGAACTCTTTTCGGACGACGGCCACGTCCCGGTGGGGCGGCGGTGTCAGGCCGGGTCGAACTCCAGGGCCTCGATCGCCTTCTGCGCCACTTCCCTGCCCCGCTCGGTGACGTCGCCCTTGCCCGGGTAGCCGATCACCACCCGGTACATCTGCTCCTCGGTGTTCTTGTAGTAGAAGAACCGCAGCTCGACCGGGCGCGGGTTCTGGGCGTCGGTGGATTCGAACGAGACGGTGTTCTCGGCCGAGGGGCGTTCCTGGTGCTTCAGACCGGGCGCGGGCCGGGTCGTCGGGGCCTCCGGCATGTCGAAGTCGTACTCGCCGGACTTGCGGAACTCCTCGTTCTCGGCGTGCATCTGGGCGTCCGGGCTGGCGGCGACGTCCTTGAGGCTGTTCTCCTGGTCGTACCGCTCGACGCTCACCCGGATGACACCGCTGGGGTCGTGGAAGGCCACCCAGTCCTTGAAGGTGTCGGTGTCCTTCGGGCGCTGCACCTCGTACGCGGCGGGCACGCTGACGCTCACGCCGAGTGCCTTCTGCGGATGGCGCTTCCAGTCGTCGGGCACCGTGCCGCCGAACGGGTCCGCGACCACCAGCCAGGCGACCAGCACCGCCGCCAGCAGCCCGGACACCGCCCCGAGCAGCACCTTGCGCGGCACCCACACCCCACCGGTGCGCGGCGGGGCGGGCCGTTGCGGGGCCGGCGGCTCCGGGGGCCGCAGCGCGGCCTCCAGCAGGCGGCGGGCCCCGGCGTGGTCCAGGCGCCGGGCGGGGTCCTTGCTCAGCAGCCCGTTGATCACCTCGGCGAGCGGGCCGGAGGTGGCGGCGGGCGCGGGCGGCTCGGAGTTGAGGACGGCCTGCAGGGTGGCCGGGGTGTTGCTGCGCCGGAACGGCGAGACTCCCTGGGTGGCCGCGTAGAGCACCACGCCCAGTGACCACAGGTCGGACGCCTCGCCCGGCCGCTGCCCCAGCACGCGCTCGGGGGCGACGTACTCGGGCGAGCCGACGAAGGCGCCGGTGTCGGTGAGGCTGGTGTCGCCCTCGGCCTGGGCTATGCCGAAGTCGGTGAGGACGACGCGGTCGTGGTGGCCGAGCAGCACGTTGTCCGGCTTGACGTCCCGGTGCAGGATGCGCGCCGCGTGCACCGCCTCCAGCGCGCCCAGCACCTCCAGGCCGATCCGGGCGGCCTCCCGGGGGCCGAGCGTGCCCTCCTGGAGGACGTCGCCCAGCGAGCGGCCGCGGACCAGCTCCATCACGATCCACGGCCGGCCGTCGACCACCGCCACGTCGTGCACGGTGACCACGGCGGGGTGGTCGGTGCGTGCGGCGGTGGTCGCCTCACGCCGCATCCGGGTGTACAGCTTCTCCCGCTCGGCTTCCGGGAGGTGGTCCGGGAGACGGGGCTCCTTGACCGCCACCTCGCGGCCCACCGTCTCGTCCATGGCCCGCCATACGGTGCCCATGCCGCCGTGGCCGAGCCGGGAGAGCAGCCGGTAGCGGCCCGCTATCAGGCGGCCCGCGCCGGGGTCCTGCGCGGGCGGCTGATGCGGAGCCTCGCGGGTGGGCGTGTACGGGTGGGGCTGGGCCTGCGCCGAGGGATGCGGCGGAGCCGGTGCGTGGGCCGTGGACTGCTGCGGGACCGGCTGCGACTGCGCCCGGAGCTGGTGATCATCTCCGGCATGTGGGTGCGGCGCGTTCTGCCGGCCGGGCTGCGGCGTCCGCTGCGGCTCGCCGGGCCGGGCCGGCGGCTGCAGGCCGTAGCTGGTGGGTTCTTCGGGCCGGTTGCCGGCTCCCCCGTGGCTGCTCATGAACACATCCATATCGCGCCGGACCCGCAGGGAGCCACCCGCTCCCCCGACCGGTCACGAAGCCGTGACGGTCAGCCGGTGGACTCGTAGGTCTTCGAGGCCTGCTCGAAGAGACGGGTCACCTGGTCCCGCTCCGCCTCCGGGCCGCGCAGCTGCACCACGTGGTAGCGGCCGCCGTCGAGGATCGCCAGGTTGCGCACGTACAGCTTGCGCCCCTGGCCGTCGGTCCAGGTGAACTCGCCCTCGGCCATGACCTTTCCGCCCACCTCGATACGGCGCAGCCCGCCGGAGCCGGCCCAGGTGGAGTCGCGGTAGGGCTGCAGCTCGGGCTCGTGCTCCTGCTGGTAGACCTGCGGATCGCGGCCGTACTGCTCGGCGCTGTCCCGGCCGGGCACCACGATCAGCCGGAAGTCGCCCTTGGAGTAGACCACCTGCCCCTGCCCGTTGCGGGGCGCGCGCTGCCAGCCGCTCGCCACGGCGACCTCGAAGCCCTCGGGGTCCTTGCGCAGGGTGAAGCCGTCCGCCACCTCGCCGTCCGGCTCGGCCGAGGGCTTGGCGGTGTCCTTCCCGGACGGGGTGGGGGTCGGCTCCGGCTCGCTCCGGGGAGGTTTGGTCGGCGCGGTGTCCACGGGGACGGCGCCGCCCTTGGAGGTGTCCTGGTCGTCCGCCCGCTCGCCCGCCTTCGGCATGAAGAGCATCGCGTAGGCGACGGCGCCGGCCAGCAGGACCAGGACCACGGCCAGCAGCAGCCTGCCGAGCCGGCGGGGCGACCGCTCGGCGCCCTGCGGCTCGGCCCGCCCCACACGTTCGGCGCGTGCCGCGCGCTCGGCCCGGGGGGCCCGCTCGGCGCGGTCGGCAGCGGCGCGGCGGTGGCGGGCGCGCGGTGGCGCCGTGTCACGGCGGGAGGCGCGGCGGCGGCGTACCAGTTCGCCCTTGCGGCGCACCATCGGCAGCCGCTCCGGGTCGGCCGGGGGCAGCGCGACCAGGTGCGCGCCCGCGTCCGGTTCCGGCGCGGAGCGCACCAGCGAGCGCAGCCATCCGCCGAGTTCCTCGATGTCCGGCCGGTCGGTGGGGTCCTGGCGCAGCAGCGACTCCACCACGGGACGCAGCGGGCCGCACTCCTCGGCGAACGCCGGGGGTTCGGAGCACACCAGCTGCACCAGCTCGGCGGTGGACTCCTCCGGGTACGGGGCGTGCCCCTGCACGGCGCGGAACAGCAGGGCGCCCAGCGCCCACAGGTCGGTGGCGGGGCCGACGGGCGCGGCGAGCTGCCAGTTGTCGTGCACCGGGTGCGCCTGCTCGGGCGCCCACCGCTCGGTGACCGCGCCGACCACCGTCATCCGCGCCTGCCGGGCCCGCTCGGCGGCGAGCGCGGTGGCCGGTCCCCTGCCCGGGGGCGGCGGGGGCGGGGGCGGCGGTGCGGGCTGCGGCCGGGCCTGCTGCGGCACGGGCGGGTGGGCGGGGCGGGGCACGGGCTGCGCGGACGGCTGCGGGGCGGGCGGCGCGGGTCGTGCGGCGGAGGCTTCCGGCCGTGGTGCGGCGCCGTGCCAGGAGGGGCGCCCCTGGACGCCGTACGGGTCCGCTATCCGGCCGGGCGGGGAGGGAGGCTCCTGCGGGGCGGGCACTCCTTCGACGGGTGTGCGGGCACCCGGCAGCGCGGGGCGGTCGGCGGTGCCGTGTTCGGCCTGCCGCGCGTGGGCGGCGGCCCGGGCCTCGTCCACCCTGGCGGCGGCCGCGCGGGCGCCCTCGCGGTAGGCGGCGACCACGCCGGGCGGGGTGACGGCGGTCCCCTCGGTGCCGCTCTGCCCGGAGCCCGCGGCGGCCGGCCAGTAGGGCGCGACCGGGGCGGGGCTCCAGTGGTCGGAGGAGGGCGACGGGGCGGGCAGGCCCAGGGCGTCGCCGGCGGCGGCATCGGCGGAGAGCCCCGCGTGGGCCTCCGGTGCCGGATCCTGGCCCGGCCCCGGGTCGAGGCCCGGTGCCGCATCCGGGCCCGGCACCGCATCCGGGCCCGGCACCGGGTCCGCACCCGGCTCCGGCTCCTCGCCGGGCGGCTCGGGGGCGTCCAGCGGTGGGGTCTCCGGCGGCACGGGGTCGTAGCCGCAGAGGGCGTCCTCGGCGGCACCGGTGGCCAGGCCGGTGAGGACGATACGGCCGTCGTCACCGACCAGGACCGTCCGCGGGCTGATGTTCCGGTGCACCCAGCCGTGCGCGTGCAGCACCCGGAGCGCCATCAGCAGGTCGGCGGCGACCTCGGCGGCCCGGTACGGCGTCAGCGGCCGCTCGGCGAGCAGGTCCCCGAGGGTGCGCCCGGGCACCGCCTCGGTGACCACCCAGAGGGAGCCGCCGTCGGCGAACACGTCGTAGACCTGGTCCAGGCGCGGATGGTCGGGGACCCGGGCCGCCTCCCGGGCGGCCTCCAGCGCCCGCCGCACCGCGGGCTCGGCCGGCTCGCCGCCACGGCCGCGGCCGTACCCGGACGCCGCGCTGAAGCCCTCGGGCAGCCCGTCGGCGTCCAGCACCTCGGCCTCGACGACCTCGGGCAGCGGGATCTGACGGACCCGCACCTCCTGCCCGCTGTACGTGTCGAAGGCGAGACTCTCGGCGAGGTCGTAGCGGTCCTCGCCGGAGGGATGCACGGGCAGGCGATAGCGATCGGCGAGTATCCGTCCCGCGTAGTCGTCCACCACACCCTCCCCGCTCCGCCCGGCCGGTCAAATCCGTTCGGTGTGCGCCGCGTTCCGGCTGTTCTTCCGTATCCGTACGGTCCGCGCGGGTTCACGATACGTGCCGTGGCCGACACTCGCCGCTCGGATGCGACATCCTGCCACCGCGCGTCGCGGGCGGGTCAGGACTTCGGCCGGAACGTGGTGCTGAGGGCGGCCCAGGTGTCCTCGCGGCGGTCGCCGCTCCAGTCCGCGGCCGGGGCCGTGTACATCAGGGCGTAGCCCTGGGTGGGGCTCACCACGAAGCCGCGGTCGATGGTGCGGTACTTGGTGCCGCCGTCGACGTAGGTGAACTCCCAGTCGGCGGCCTCCCAGCCGCGGAAGTCCACCGCCTCTATCCGGATCCTCTTGTACTGGGGGCGGGTCATGGTCCGCTCCAGCTGCTTCCAGTCGGCGACCGCGTCGTCCTTGGGCGTGGAGGTCCAGCCGACCAGCAGCCGCTGGTCGCCGGGGCCGGTGAAGCGGTCGCCCGCCCTGTCGGTGGAGCGGTAGCGCCAGCCGGAGGGCAGGCCGATGGTGTAGCCCTGCTCGGACCGGTAGGTGGTGGTGTCGAGGGTGCCGGAGTCCTGCTCGTCGTCGCCCTTGCCCTTGCCGCCGTCCTTGCCCGCGTCCTCGCCGGCCTCTTCGCCCTTGCCCTTGTCCTTGTCGTCCGCGCTTCCGTCACCGGCGGAGGCGGAGGGGGAGGTGCGGCCGTCGGGCTCGCCGGAGGCGTCCGACTTCCCGGGGCGGGGCTCACCGCTCGCCGCCGTGCCGCCCGAGCCGGCCGGATCGTCCGAGTCGCCGCCCAGCGTGTTCAGCAGCACGCCGACCAGCACGGCGAGGGCCGCGATCACCACGAGGGCCACCAGGACGGACTGCCGCGAGAACACGTCGCCGAGGGAGCCGCGCGGCTTCGGCGACGCGCTGGGGCCCACCGGGCGTTCCGGCATGTCGTCGGGCGTGCTCATCACCGGCCAGCCCGGACGGGTGGCCGGCCTGGCGGGCTCGGTGGCGGCCCCGGAGCCGGCCGCCGCTCCGGCGGCGGCCTGCGCGTCCGGTGCCGGGGCGGGCCGGGGCGTGGTGCCGGTGAGGGGCAGCGCGGCGGAGCCCTTGCGCTCCTCGGGCAGCGGAACGGTCCGCACGGCGTCCACCGGCGTCGACTCCGCCTCGGCGGCGGTGCCGGAGAGCACGGCGCCGAGCAGCGCGCGCGCCTTGGCGTCGTCCAGCCGCCTGGCCGGGTCCTTCTCCAGCAGGCCGAGGATGACCTCGCGCAGCGGACCGGCGTGGCGGGGATTCTCGACCGGCTCGGTCATCACCGCGGTGAGGGTGGCGATGGCGGAGCCCTTGTCGTACGGCGGGACGCCCTCGACGGCCGCGTACAGCAGGCCGCCCAGCGACCACAGGTCGGCCGCGGGGCCCGGCTTGTGGCCGCGGGCGCGCTCCGGCGAGATGTAGGAGGGGGCGCCGACCAGCATGCCGGTCGAGGTGAGCGACGGGTCGCCCTCGATCTGCGCGATGCCGAAGTCGGTGAGGACCACCCGGCCGTCCTCGGCCATCAGCACGTTGGACGGCTTCACGTCGCGGTGCAGGATGCCCTCGCGGTGGGCGGAGCGCAGCACGTCGAGGACGGCGAGGCCGACCTCGGCGGCGCGGCGGGGGTTGAGCGTGCCGTCCTCGCGGATCACCTCGGCGAGGGACTTGCCGTCGACGATCTCCATCACGATCCACGGCCGGTCGTCCTCGTCGACCACGTCGTAGACCGTCACCGCGCTGGTGTTGCGGATCCGCGCGATCGCCTTGGCCTCGCGCAGCGTGCGCGTGATCAGGCGGCGCTTCTCCTCCTCGTCGATGTTGGCCGGAAATCGCAGTTCCTTGACGGCGACCTTCCGGCCGAGCGTCTCGTCCTCCGCGCGCCAGACCGTGCCCATGCCGCCTCGGCCGAGCACTGTCTCCAGTCGGTAGCGCCCGGCGAGGAGACGTCCGGTCCTGTCCTGACGAGGTGTCCCCGCCCGCTCCGTCTCCGACATGCGTCCCCTCATGCAACCCGCCCTGACAGAGCTTCCATTGTCCCCCACCCGACAAGTGGGCGGCCCGCCGGGTAGCACCTGAACGGGCGTGCCGTACGCGAGCGATGACGGGCTGCCACGACAACGTCGTCACCACCCTCACCCCGCTCCCGGCCGTCGCCCCGGGCCCCGCCCGGCCGGGCACCCTCCCCCACGCCGCCCGGGCGCCACCACGTCCGCATGCCGGGGCCACGCCGCGGCGCCGGGGGCGGTCAGGAGCGCACGATGTCCGGTGCGCCGAGCCTGGCCGCGTCGGCCGTGAGGTCGTCCGGCTGGCGCTGGGACTCCCGCTCGGCCTCCACCCGCTTCTCGTAGTGCTCCACCTCCCGGTCCACCCTTTCCGCGTCCCACCCCAGGACCGGCGCCATCAGCTCCGCCGCCTCGCGCGCGCTGCGCGTCCCCCGGTCGAAGGTCTCGATGGAGATGCGGGTACGCCGGGTCATCACGTCGTCCAGGTGCAGCGCGCCCTCGTGGCCCGCGGCGTAGACCACCTCGGCCCGCAGGTAGTCGTCGGCGCCCGCGAGCGGAGCGCCCAGCGAGGGGTCCTCGGCGATCAGGGCCAGCACCTCCTCGGCCAGCGAGCCGTAGCGGTTGAGCAGGTGCTCCACCCGCACCACGTGCAGGCCGTGGCGGGCGGCGATCTGCGCCCGCGCGTTCCACAGCGCCCGGTACCCCTCCGCGCCGACCAGCGGGATCTCCTCGGTGACGCAGGGCGCGACCCTCCGGTCGAGCCCGTGCACCGCCGCGTCCACGGCGTCCTTGGCCATCACCCGGTACGTCGTGTACTTGCCGCCCGCGACCACCACCAGCCCGGGCACCGGGTGCGCCACCGTGTGCTCCCGGGACAGCTTGCTGGTGGCCTCGGACTCGCCGGCCAGCAAAGGCCGCAGGCCGGCGTAGACGCCCTCCACGTCGTCCCGGGTGAGCGGCACGGACAGCACCGAGTTGACGTGCTCCAGCAGGTAGTCGATGTCGGCGCTGGAGGCCGCCGGATGCGCCTTGTCGAGGCTCCACTCGGTGTCGGTGGTGCCGACGATCCAGTGCCGCCCCCAGGGGATGACGAACAGCACGGACTTCTCCGTCCGCAGGATCAGCCCCGTCGAGGAGTGGATGCGGTCCTTGGGGACGACCAGGTGGATGCCCTTGGACGCCTTGACGTGGAACTGGCCCCGCTCGCCGACCATCGCCTGGGTGTCGTCGGTCCACACACCGGTCGCGTTGACGATCTGCTGGGCGCGCACCTCGTACTCGCCGCCGCCCTCCAGGTCCATCACCCGCGCCCCCACCACGCGCTCCCCCTCCCGGATGAAGCCGGTCACGCGGGTCCGGTTGGCGACCTCGGCCCCGTAGGCGGCGGCGGTGCGCACCAGGGTGGCGACGTAGCGGGCGTCGTCCATCTGGGCGTCGTAGTACTGGAGCGCGCCGGTCAGCGCGTCCTTGCGCAGGCACGGCGCCACGCGGAGCGCGTGACGGCGGCTCAGGTGCCGGTGCCCCGGCAGCCCCCGGCCGTGGCCGCGGGCCAGGGACATCACGTCGTAGAGCGCGACGCCCGTGCCCGCGTAGGCGCGCTCCCACGCCTTGTGCTGGAGCGGGTAGAGGAAGGGGACCGGCTTCACCAGATGGGGGGCGAGCCGCCCCAGCAGCAGGCCCCGTTCCTTCAGGGCCTCCCTGACCAGCGCGAAGTCCAGCATCTCCAGGTAGCGCAGCCCGCCGTGGATCAGCTTGCTGGAGCGGCTGGAGGTACCGGAGGCCCAGTCGCGGGCCTCGACCAGGCCGGTCACCAGCCCCCGGGTCGCGGCGTCCAGCGCGGTGCCCGCGCCGACGACCCCTCCTCCGACGACCAGGACGTCGAGTTCCCGTTCGGCCATGGCCGCCAGGGACCCGTCGCGCTGCTCCGGCCCGAGTGTCGCTGTCCTCACCGCTGCCTCCCACGCTGTCGTCGTGTGCCGCTGCCGGTCGAACCGGGTGGGTCACCCGTGCTGATCGATTCTCACCGGCCTGTCGCGGATCGGCCACCACCCCTCACTGTCCTGTGGACGGACTGCCCGGCGTTCCCGCACGTCACTGCCGCCCCTTCACTCCTGAGGCTGATCCGCGTGATCAACACGCGCACGTCGTCCACAATCCCGCATAACGGTCATATTTACTCCTAGTCTGACAGTGCGCTCGCCCATTCCGACCCCCCGGCTTGCGCCCCTGTCCCCCTCCGGCTATCGGAAAGGACGGCCCACCCATGCCCGCAGATCTCGCCGTCATCGGCCTCGGCCCGCTCGGCCTGCCGCTGGCCCAGGCCGCCGTCGCCGCCGGCGTCCCCACCCTCGGCTTCCGCACCGGACCGGACTCCGGTTCCCTGACCGCCGCCGAACTCCGCCGCATGCTCGCCCGCGGCTTCCGCCCCACCACCA
>NZ_BBZI01000006.1:1101125-1365266 GCF_008974245.1 Streptomyces abyssomicinicus
ACGAACTCGCCCGGGTCCGCACCGCCGTCATCTGCGCGCCCGTCACCCGCGCGGCGGACGGCGGCCTGGACCTCACGGAGGTGGCCTCCGCCGGCCGCACCCTGGCCGCCCGGCTGCGCCCGCACACCACCGTGATCCTCGAGTCACCCGTCCACCCGGGCACCACCGACGGCTTCCTGCGCGACGTGCTGGAGCGGGGCTCCGGACTGACGGCCGGCCGCGACTTCCACCTCGCCTACTCCCCCAGCCGCGTCGACCCCGGCAACCGCGCCTGGACGCCCGGCAACACCCCCACCGTCGTGGGCGGCCTCACCCCCGCCTGCACCGAGTCGGCGATCGCCTTCTACTCCCGGATCACCGACCGCGTGGTGCGGGCCCGGGGCCTGCGCGAGGCGGAGACGGTGCAACTGCTGGAGACCAACTACCGGCACGTCAACATCGCCCTGGTCAACGAGATGGCGGTGCTCTGCCACGGCCTCGGCGTCGACCTCTGGGACGTCATCCGCTGCGCCGAGACCAAGCCGTTCGGATTCCAGGCGTTCCGCCCCGGCCCCGGCGTCGGCGGCCACGGCCTTCCCCGCGACCTGACCGAGCACTCCGCCGGCCCCGACGGTCCCGCCCTGCGCATGGTCGAACTCGCCCGGCAGGTCAACGACGGCATGCCCCTGTACGTGGCCCGGCGGGCCGCCGCCCTCCTCAACGAGCACGGCAAGTCCGCGCGCGGCGCCCGGGTCCTGCTGCTCGGCGTCACCTACAAGCCCGACCTCGACGACGAGCGGAGCACCCCCGCCGAGGAGATCGCCGTCCGGCTCGGTGAGCTGGGCGCCCAGGTCCTCTTCCACGACCCGTACATCGGGGAGTGGCGCGTTCGCGACCGCCCCGTGCCCCGCGCCGACTCCCTCCACGAGGCCGCCGCCAACGCCGACCTCACCATCCTGCTCCAGCAGCACCGGGCCTACGACCTGCAGAGTCTGTCCGTGAAGGCCCAGCTCCTGCTGGACACCCGGGGCGCCACACCCACCGGAGCGGCGCACCGGCTCTGACGACGCGGTACCCCACGGACGGGCGGACCACTGGCCGAAAACCGGCGAAGGCGGCGGGGCTCCACTGCTACTCTGCCCCTTCTTCGTACACCCGCTCGTACCAACGGGGGAACTGTCATGACCCAACCAACGCCTCCTCAGCAGCCCGCCGAGGGCAACCCGTACGCCGCCGCTCCCGGCGTCCCGCCCCAGGGCGCGCCCCAGGGTGGCCCTTACGGCGCGCCGCAGGGCGCGCCCCAGGGTGCGCCGCAGTACCCGGCCGCTCCGGCCTACACCGCGCCCGCCATCCCCGCGCTGCCCTCGGGCGGCAAGCTGGCGCTGGGCGCCGTGGCCGGTCTGGTCGCCGGTCTGGTGGCGGCCGTCGTCTACGGCATGATCATCGGCAAGGCCGAGGTGGAGATCGGCTACGCCGCGGTGGGCGTCGGCGCCCTCGTGGGCCTGGTGGCCGGCAAGATCGGCGGCGGCAACCCGGTGACCGGCGCGATCGCCGCGATCATCTCGCTGGGCGCCGTCTACCTCGGCCAGGTGATCGGCATCGCCGTCTTCGCGGCGGACAGCCCGCTGCTGCCGTACGACAGCTTCCTCCAGGTGCTGACGGAGGACTTCAGCTCCGTCCAGCAGGTGTGGAGCGAGCAGCTGGACGTCCTCAGCTTCCTCTTCCTCGCCCTGGGCGGCGCCGCGGCGTTCAGCGTCGCCAAGAAGGTCGGCAACGACTGATCCGCACCCTGCGCCACGAGGGCCCGCCCACCGAAGCGATCGGTGGGCGGGCCCTCGTGCGTGAGCGGTGCGGTCAGCGGCGGTGCTGGGAGTCCGCGACCGTCACCTCGACGCGCTGGAACTCCTTGAGCTCGCTGTAGCCGGTCGTGGCCATCGCCCGCTTGAGCGCGCCGAAGAAGTTCATCGATCCGTCCGGCGTGTGCGAGGGGCCGGTGAGGATCTCCTCCAGCGTGCCGACCGTGCCCAGCGCGACCTTCTTGCCGCGCGGCAGCTCGGCGTTGACCGCCTCCATGCCCCAGTGGTGGCCCTTGCCCGGCGCGTCGGTGGCGCGCGCCAGCGGGGAGCCGATCATCACGGAGTCCGCGCCGCAGGCGATCGCCTTCGGCAGGTCGCCGGACCAGCCCACGCCACCGTCGGCGATCACGTGCACGTAGCGGCCGCCGGACTCGTCCATGTAGTCCCGGCGGGCGGCCGCGACGTCGGCGACCGCGGTGGCCATCGGCACCTGGATGCCCAGCACGTTGCGGGTGGTGTGCGCGGCGCCGCCGCCGAAACCGACCAGCACGCCCGCCGCGCCGCTGCGCATCAGGTGCAGCGCCGCCGTGTAGGTGGCGCAGCCGCCCACGATCACCGGCACGTCCAGCTCGTAGATGAACTGCTTCAGGTTCAGCGGCTCCTGCGCGGAGGACACGTGCTCGGCGGACACCGTGGTGCCGCGGATCACGAAGATGTCGACGCCGGCGTCCACGACCGTCTTGGAGAACTCTGCGGTGCGCTGCGGGGAGAGCGCCGCGGCGGTCACCACACCGGCGTCGCGCACCTCCTTGATGCGCTGCCCGATCAGCTCTTCCTTGATCGGGGCGGCGTAGATCTCCTGGAGGCGGCGGGTGGCCGCCTCGGCCGGCAGCCCGGCGATCTCGTCCAGCAGCGGCTGCGGGTCCTCGTAGCGGGTCCACAGGCCCTCGAGGTTGAGGACGCCGAGGCCGCCCATCTCGCCGATCCGGATGGCGGTGGCCGGGGAGACGACCGAGTCCATCGGCGCGGCCAGGAACGGCAGCTCGAAGCGGTAGGCGTCGATCTGCCAGGCGATCGAGACCTCCTGCGGGTCCCGCGTACGGCGGCTCGGGACGACGGCGATGTCGTCGAAGGCGTACGCCCGGCGGCCGCGCTTGCCGCGCCCGATCTCGATCTCAGTCACGTCTGTGGCCTTTCCCTCTGCTTGTCAGGCGTCATCCAGTATCACCGACGCCCATGACGAGGGCGGCCCCGCACTCCGCGGGGCCGCCCTGCTGCGTGTCTTTCGTGCTTCCCGTTACAGCTGGCCGCTGTAGTTCGGCGCCTCGACCGTCATCTGGATGTCGTGCGGGTGGCTCTCCTTGAGGCCCGCCGAGGTGATCCGGACGAACCGGCCCTTGGACTCCATCTGCTCGATGGTCTCCGCGCCCACGTAACCCATGGTCTGGCGGAGGCCGCCGACGAGCTGGTGCAGCACGTTGGAGAGCGGGCCGCGGTAGGGGACCTGGCCCTCGATGCCCTCCGGGACGAGCTTCTCGTCGGAGCTGACCTCGGCCTGGAAGTAGCGGTCCTTGGAGTACGACTTGCCCTGGCCGCGGGACTGCATCGCGCCGAGCGAGCCCATGCCGCGGTAGGACTTGAACTGCTTGCCGTTGATGAACTGCAGCTCGCCGGGGGACTCCTCGCAGCCGGCCAGCAGGCTCCCCAGCATCACGCTGTCCGCGCCGGCCGCCAGCGCCTTGCCGATGTCGCCGGAGTACTGGAGGCCGCCGTCGCCGATCACCGGCACACCGGCCGGACGGCAGGCGAGGGACGCCTCGTAGATGGCGCTGACCTGCGGCACGCCGATGCCGGCGACCACGCGGGTGGTGCAGATGGAGCCGGGGCCGACGCCGACCTTCACACCGTCCGCGCCGGCGTCGATGATCGCCTGCGCGCCGTCACGGGTGGCGACGTTGCCGCCGATCACGTCCACGCCGACCGCGGACTTGATCTTGGCCATCCAGGACAGGGCGTTGCTGTTGTGGCCGTGGGAGGTGTCCACGATCAGGAAGTCCACGCCGGCGGCGGCCAGCGCCTGGGCCCGCTCCAGGGCCTCCGGGCTGGCGCCCACCGCGGCGCCGACGAGCAGCCGGCCCTCGGAGTCCTTGGCGGCGTTCGGGTACTGCTCGGCCTTGACGAAGTCCTTGACCGTGATCAGGCCCTTGAGGACGCCCGCGTCGTCGACCAGCGGAAGCTTCTCGATCTTGTGGCGGCGCAGCAGCTCCATGGCGTCCGTGCCGGAGATGCCGACCTTGCCGGTGACCAGCGGCATCGGCGTCATGACCTCGTGCACCTTGCGGTTGCGGTCGGTCTCGAAGGCCATGTCGCGGTTGGTGACGATGCCCAGCAGCTTGCCCGCCGGGTCGGTAACCGGGACGCCGCTGATGCGGAACTTGGCGCAGAGCGCGTCCGCCTCGGCGAGGGTGGCCTCGGGGTGCACGGTGATGGGGTCGGTCACCATGCCCGACTCGGACCGCTTCACCAGGTCGACCTGGTTGACCTGGTCCTCGACCGACAGGTTGCGGTGCAGCACACCGACACCGCCCTGGCGGGCCATGGCGATGGCCATCCGGGACTCGGTCACCTTGTCCATCGCCGCCGAGAGCAGCGGGATGTTCACCTTGATGTTCCGGGAGATCCGCGTGGAGGTGTCGACCGCGTTGGGGAGGACGTCCGACGCTCCCGGTAGCAGCAACACGTCGTCGTAGGTCAGCCCGAGTGTCGCGAATTTGGCGGGCACTCCGTCGACGTTTGCAGTCATGACACCTTCCCCAAATGGCCTTGATCGGTGCGGATGTCCATGCTAACGGGATCCAGGGGTCCGGCATTCCACCATTCGTGGGCGCGGCGGGTGACGCACCGGCTCCGCGTTCGGTTACCGGCTGTGACCGGAGGCCGGGCCGGGAGGCGCGGACGCCTCCCCGCTGGGGCACGGACGCCCTGGTGGCCGGTAATCGCCGCTCCGTCCGTCGCGCGCAGTGACGGTCACTGCTCGGCGAGCGCCCTCAGGCGGCTCAGCGCACGGTGCTGGGCGACCCGTACGGCACCGGGTGACATTCCCAACATCTGGCCGGTTTCCTCCGCCGTGAGACCGACGGCGATGCGGAGCAGCAGCAGTTCGCGCTGGTTCTCCGGGAGGTTGGCCAGCAGCTTCTTCGCCCACTCCGCGTCACTGCTGAGCAGGGCCCGCTCCTCGGGGCCGAGCGAGTCGTCGGGCCGCTCGGGCATCTCGTCGGAGGGCACCGCCGTGGAACCGGGGTGGCGCATGGCGGCGCGCTGCAGGTCGGCGACCTTGTGCGCGGCGATGGCGCAGACGAACGCCTCGAAGGGCCGGCCGGTGTCCCGGTAGCGCGGCAGGGCCAGCAGGACCGCCACGCAGACCTCCTGCGCCAGGTCCTCCACGAAGTGGCGGGCGTCGCCGGGGAGCCGGGACAGCCGGGTGCGGCAGTACCGCAACGCCAGCGGATGCACCCGGGCCAGCAGGTCGTGCGTCGCCTGTTCGTCCCCGTCGACCGCACGACGGACGAGGGCACCGATCACCGTCGTCTCGTCGTCGCGCATCGCTCCATGGTGCCCTGGAGCCTGCGAGACGGGTCCGCCGTGCCCCTGGTTGTGCACCGAAGCGTTATGAGCAGGTGCGCCGGCACTCATCTCCTGCGCCCTCCCCTTCCGCTCGACCGACTCGTCCCCGAGAACTCCACACCTCAAGGATGCGGCATCCGCGGCGAAACGAGCATCGGGCACCCGTCGGGAGGTTCTGACGTCTCCGTCACAGGTGCGGCAGGCGGGGTCCTCCGGAGGGCTCTCCGGCACCCCGCCCTGACGCAGTCATCGAGGCGACCCACGAGCGGGTCCTACCGGACCAGGCCCCACCGGAACCCGAGCGCCACGGCGTGCGCCCGGTCCGAGGCGCCGAGCTTCTTGAAGAGCCGGCGGGCATGGGTCTTGACCGTGTCCTCGGAGAGGAACAGCTCACGGCCGATCTCCGCGTTGGAGCGGCCGTGGCTCATGCCCTCCAGGACCTGGATCTCGCGGGCCGTGAGCGTGGGCGCGGCGCCCATCTCGGCGGAGCGCAGACGGCGAGGGGCGAGCCGCCACGTCGGATCGGCCAGGGCCTGCGTCACCGTGGCGCGCAGTTCCGCCCGGGAGGCGTCCTTGTGCAGGTAGCCGCGGGCACCGGCGGCGACGGCGAGCGCCACGCCGTCCAGGTCCTCGGCGACGGTGAGCATGATGATGCGGGCCCCGGGGTCGGCGGAGAGGAGGCGGCGGACCGTCTCGACACCGCCCAGGCCGGGCATGCGGACGTCCATGAGGATGAGGTCCGAGCGGTCGGCGCCCCAGCGGCGGAGGACTTCCTCGCCGTTGGCCGCCGTCGTCACACGCTCGACGCCGGGCACGGTCGCGACCGCGCGGCGGAGCGCCTCTCGGGCAAGCGGGGAGTCGTCGCAGACGAGGACGGAAGTCATGACCGCCCTCCGCAGCTGATGCGCGTCACCTTGAGCCTCCAGGCTGGTACGAAATCGTCACCTGTGCGGTCGATCCTTCGTGGGCCTCTCGGATCATCCACCCGAGCGCTTGTTCCGTCGACCGCCTCGCCCTCTCAACGACGGTCACTCGAAAGAGTTACGGGGAGAAAGGCCGCCTTCAGCACTCTACGTGAGGGGGTCATCACCTCACAGTGACTCACAGCATGCACACAAGCTTTCCCCATGGCCTCTGACCCGATTGGTCCCTTTTCTTCCGTTTTGCTGGTGTCTGTGACTAGATTCGCAATGAGTCATATTTTCATCTCCTTAGATCGTTCGTAGATCTTCATTGATCGCGGGTACGCGGTCGCCGAACCGGCAACCAGCACCAAGGGGACACGCCATGGCTGATTTCTCCCGCCTTCCCGGCCCTAACGCGGATCTGTGGGACTGGCAGCTCCACGCCGCCTGCCGAGGAGTCGACAGTTCGCTGTTCTTCCATCCGGAGGGTGAACGCGGGGCGGCGCGCAGCGCCCGCGAGAACTCGGCCAAGGAGGTGTGCATGCGGTGCCCGGTCCGGGCCGAGTGCGCCGCCCACGCGCTGGCGGTGCGCGAGCCGTACGGGGTGTGGGGCGGGCTCACCGAGGACGAACGCGAGGAACTGATGGGGCGGGCGCGGCACCGCCTGGTCCCCGTGCCGGACCGGGGCGGCCACCGCGACCGCGACGAGGGGCACGGGGCGAGTGCCGCGCACGGCACGCAGAGGATGAACGGCGTCCACAGCGTGTCCGGGAGGCCGGACGGCATGGACGGCATCGATGGCATGGGCGGCATGGGCGGCATGGATGACATCGACGGCATGCACGGCGCCGACGAGTGAAACGTTTCTCCTGAGCGCCGGGCCTCGTACCGGGCGACCATCGCGCGACCACCGCACGCCACCGCACGAAGCCCGGGCGGTGACCGGGCGGCGAGGGCCGGGCCTCAGACGCGGGCGGCCGCCGCACGCTCCAGCTGGCGGAGGGTGGCCGCGACGGCGGGAACCTGCTCGAGGTCGGTGAGGGTGAGGGCGACCACCTCGCGCCGCACCGCCGGCTCCACGCGGACCTCGCGAACGCCCCGCCCCCGCACCGCCTCCACCGCCAGCCGGGGGAGCACGGCCACCCCGAGTCCGGCGCCGACCAGCCCGACCACCGCCGGGTAGTCGTCCGTCGCGAAGTCGATCCGCGGCGTGAACCCTGCCTCCGCGCACACCTGCACCAGCTGCCCGCGGCACCGCGGACAGCCCGCGATCCAGGGCTCCTCGGCCAGCTCCCCGATCCCGACCGACTCGGCGGACGCCAGCCGGTGCCCCTGCGGCACCAGCCCCACCAGCCGGTCGCTCAGCAGCGGCCGCACCACCAGGTCGTCCCACTCCTGCGACTCCGCGGAGCCCGCCGCGCCGCCGTACCGGAAGGCCAGCGCCACGTCGCAGTCACCGGCGCGGAGCATCTCCACCGAACGCGGCGGCTCCGCCTCCTCCAGCGACACCTGGGTGCCGGGGTGCTCGGCGCGCAGCGCGGCCAGGGCGGTCGGCACCAGCGTGGAGCTGCCGCTCGGGAAGGACACCAGCCGGACCCGGCCGGCGCGCAGCCCGGCGATCGCGGCGACCTCCTCCTCCGCGGCGGTCAGCCCGGCGAGGATGCCCGCGGCGTGCCGCACCAGCGCCTCACCCGCCTGGGTGAGGCGCATGCCGCGCCCGGCGCGGACGATCAGCGGCGTACCGGCCGAGGCCTCCAGCGCCTTCATCTGCTGGCTGACGGCCGGCTGGGTGCAGCCCAGCTCACGGGCCGCCGCGGAGAACGAGCCGGTGGTGGCCACGGCGCGCAGGACACGGAGATGACGAGCCTCGATCACCCTGCCCAGCATAGGTCAGCCCATAAGTGAGGCTTGTACCGGAAAGAAGAATATCGACTCCCGCTTTGACCACGGCGCCGCTACCGTGCCAGGTATGAAGGTGCTCTCACTCAACCTCGCCACCGCCGCCGTCGTGCCGTACACCAGCCAGCGCGACGGCCTCACCGGCATCGACAAGCGCCCGGTGGACGGTCCCGTCCGGGTCTTCGCCCCCGGCCCCAAGGGCACCGGAGGCAGCGGCATGACCGGTGACGCGGTCTGCCACACCCGCCATCACGGCGGCGACGACCAGGCGGTCTACGCGTTCGCCCGCGAGGACCTGGACGAGTGGGAGCGCGAGCTCGGCCGGCCGCTGCGCAACGGCGTCTTCGGCGAGAACCTCACCACCTCCGGCCTCGACGTCTCCGGCGCCCGCATCGGCGAGCGGTGGCGCATCGGCCCCGAGGTGGTCCTCCAGGTCACCTCGCCGCGCATCCCGTGCGGAACCTTCCAGGGCCATCTGGGCGAGCCCCGGTGGGTGAAGCGGTTCACCGCCAAGGGGGCGCCCGGCGCCTACCTGCGGGTGGTCACCCCCGGCGAGATCCGTGCCGGCGACGCCGTCGAGGTCGTCCGCCGTCCGGACCACGACATCACGATCGCCCTCTCCTTCCGCGCCCTGACCCTGGAGCGCGGGCTGCTGCCCCGCCTCCTGGAGGCGGGCGACGACCTCCCGGAGGAGGAGCGCGCGACCGTCCACACGTTCCTCGCGGGCCGCCCGTCCTGACGCGCGGTTCCACCCTGCGGCCCCACCTCCCCCACGCGTCCCGGCCTGCTTAATCTGACCCCATGACTACGGCTCTGATCACAGGTTCGACGGCCGGCCTGGGCGCCGCCTTCGCACGGCAGCTGGCCGCCCGCGGGCACAACCTGGTGCTGGTGGCCAGGGACACCGAGCGGCTGCGCACGCAGGCGACCGAACTGCACGACCGGCACGGCATCGAGGCCGAGGTGCTCACCGCGGACCTCGCCGCCGACGAGGGCATCGAGGCGGTGGCCGCCCGCCTGTCCGACCGCCGCGACCCCGTCGACCTGCTGGTCAACAACGCGGGCTTCGGCAACAAGGGCCGGTACCTGGAGGTCCCGGTCGCCGACGAGCTGCGGATGCTCAAGGTCCACTGCGAGGCGGTGCTGCGCCTGACCTCCGCGGCGGTCGAGGGGATGCGGGAGCGCAGGCGCGGCGGCGTGATCAACGTGGCCTCGGTGGCTGCCTTCCTCCCGCGCGGCACGTACGGCGCGTCCAAGGCGTGGGTCGTCCAGTTCACCCAGGGCGCGGCCCGCGACGTGGCGGCGGACGGCGTCCGCCTGATGGCCCTGTGCCCCGGCTTCGTGCGCACCGAGTTCCACGAGCGGGCGGGCATGGGCACGGACAACATCCCCGGCTGGATGTGGCTGGACGCCGACAAGGTCGTCACCGCGGCCCTCGCCGACCTCACCCGCGGCAAGACCGTCTCGATCCCGGACCCGCGCTACAAGACCCTGATGGGCCTGACCAAGCTGGTCCCGCGCAACCTGATCGGCGGCGTCTCCACGTCGGCGGGCCGGAAGTACGGGCCGGACCGCTGAGCGGTTAATCATGGTGGCCCTGGACCGGGGGGCGATTAGGCTACGAGCAGCCGGGGCAGCTCCGACACCGGTGGGCGTCATGACCCAGCCGTGCTCCAGCCCACCACTCACCGATGGGACTCCGATGGCCAACCGACGCAACGACATGCTCGGCGTCGGCGGACAGCGCAAGAAGCTGTCCCGTTCCGATCAGAAGGCCTCCGTCACCGCCGGCTCCAACAGCCGGCAGACGGCCGCCGAGCAGAAGCGGGAACTGCTCCGCAAGATGCGCGAGCGCACGCAGGGCACGGACGCGCGGACGGACGGCTCCGACGCGCAGACGGACGGCTCCGACGCGCGGACGGACAGCTCCGACGCGCAGGGCTGAGCCGTAAAGCACCGTGGCCGCCTCCCTCTGGGAGGCGGCCATCGTCGTTCCTCGCTCCGTCCGGTCTCGCCCGGCACCGGAGACGCCGGCGACGGCGACCCCTTCTCGTCGGGTTGACGAAAATAAGGTGGGCGCAATATCGTCAGAGGGACGAAAACCGGTGCCAGGGAGGCCCTCATGGCTGACATCATCAAGCGCTTCGGCATGCGCCACCTGCGCGGAACGCCCACCGCGCACATCCGGCACCACCGTTCCGGGCAGCTCGCGCACGAGGGGCCCGGGATCAGCTTCTGGTACCGGTCGCTGACCGCCGCGCTCTCCGAGGTTCCGGTGGACGACCGCGAACTCGCCATGACCTTCCACGCCCGCACGGCCGACTTCCAGGACCTGACCGTGCAGGCCACCGTCACCTACCGGATCGGCGACCCCGCCGTCGCCGCCGAGCGACTGGACTTCTCCATCGACCCGGACACCGGCATCTGGCGGGGCGCGCCCCTGGAGCAGCTCTCCACGCTGCTCACCGAGTCGGCACAGCAGCACGTGCTCGACGTGCTGGCCCGGACCCCGCTGGAGCGGGCGCTGGCGGACGGGGTCGGGCTGGTGCGGGAGAGGGTCGCGGCCGGGCTGGCCGCGGAGCCGCGGCTGCCGGCGACCGGCATCGAGATCGTCACCGTGCGGGTGGTGGCACTGCGGCCGGAGCCCGAGGTGGAGCGGGCGCTGCGCACCCCGGCGCGGGAGCGGATCCAGCAGGAGGCGGACCGCGCCACCTACGAGCGGCGGGCGGTGGCGGTGGAACGGGAGCGGACCATCGCCGAGAACGAGCTGGCCAGCAAGATCGAACTGGCCCGGCGCGAGGAGCAGCTGGTCGACCAGCACGGCACCAACGCGCGCCGCCAGGCTGAGGAGAAGGCGGCAGCCGACGCGGTGCGCGCCGAGGCCGAGGCGGCGCGCACGGTGCGGCTGGCACAGGCTCAGGCACAGGCGGAACGGGAGACCGGCGCGGCCAAGGCCGAGGCGCAGGCCGCCTGGCTGCGGGTGCACGCCGAGGTCGACGCCGGCACGCTGCGGGCGCTGACCGGCATGCAGCTCGCCCAGCACGTCCCGGACATCGCGAACCTCACCATCTCGCCGGACGTCCTCACCGGCCTGCTCGCGAAGCTGGCCGGGGGCGGCACCGTTCCCGGCACCGGCAGGGGCACCGGCACCGGTACCGGCACCGGAGGGACCGCGGCATGAGTCTCGCGCCGCGCGCCGTGGTGGTGCACCGGGCCACCGAGTACGAGGAGCTGGTGGCCCGGCACGGCACCCACGGCCAGGCCGCCTTCTTCCTCTCCTCCCGCGGCCGGAGCATCGACGAGGTCGCCGAACGCCACGCGCGGACCCGCCGCGCGCTGGCCGAGGTGGCGGCCGCCATACCGCTGACCTGGCGGCAGGCGCGGGTCGAGCGGCGCGACGTGGACCGGTTCCTGTTCGCACCGGAGGACGTGGTGGTCGTGGTCGGCCAGGACGGCCTGGTCGCCAACGTCGCCAAGTACCTCGCCGGCCAGCCGGTGATCGGCATCGACACCGACCCGGGCCGCAACCCGGGTGTCCTGGTCCGGCACCGCCCCGCCGCCGCACGGCGGCTCCTGCCCCACGCGGCACTGCCCTCCGTCCGGGCCGACGAGCTCACCATGGTCGAGGCCGTCGCGGACGACACCCAGCGGCTTACCGCCCTCAACGAGATCTACCTGGGCGCCCCCGGCCACCGGACCGCCCGCTACCGCCTGGCTCTCGACGCCCCCTCAGCCCCCACCGAGTCGCAGGCGTCCTCCGGCGTCCTGATCGGCACCGGCACGGGCGCGACCGGCTGGATCCGCTCCGTGTGGCAGGAGCGCCCCGGCCAAGCCCAGCTGCCCCTCCCCCGCCCGACCGAGGACCGCCTCCTCTGGTACGTCCGCGAGGCCTGGCCGTCCCCCGGCACGGGCACCTCCCTGGTCGCCGGCGAACTGGCCGCCCGCGCCCGCCTCTCCCTCACCGTCGAGTCCGAGCACCTGGTGGCCTTCGGCGACGGCATGGAGGACGACGCCCTCGACCTGACCTGGGGCCAGACCGTCCGCGTCGGCGTCTGCGCGGACCGCCTGCGGCTGGTGTGACGGCCCTCGGACGGGCCGCGGCGGGTCCTGCCGCGGACTGGTCCGGTTTCGTGCGGATACCCAAGCAAGACGGAGCGCTCGTCATCGACCGGAATGTTCGCCACGACCGGCATCACGATCGATGAGGCGACAACAGACGCGGTCGACCGCTGCAGAAGGGTCGGCCGGACCGGCAGGGGCGCCGGATTCTCCTCGCAGACGACCGCTTACACCCGCATGCGCTCCGCTCGCTCCGCACTGTCTGCCATTCCCGGTCACACGTCCGGCGCATGTTCCGGCAATGGCGGACTGTTGAGGCAATCGGCCTTCTTCACCGCCACTCGTGCAGCGTCAAGCAACACGTCGAAACGCGATACCGCACCGGTTTCCCCAGCAAGGGTGTCCTTCATCGTGACCTCGATCGCCACCCGCTCTCCCTGTGCACTCATCGCGCCTTTGACCTGGCACTTCACGTAGACGGAGTTCCGGTTTCCTCGCTTCTCGTCGGGAGCCCACGCCACCAACTTGACGTCTCCGTCCATCTCCGTGACATGGGTCCCCTTTCCCATGGCCCCCGCCACAAGCTCCTCGAAGGGGAAGGTCCCTGGGCCGAGCTTGATCGTGACCGGACCCTCGGCGCTCATCACCCCCTCAGGCACCAGTCGGCATACCGTCGGCAGGGAACGAAGGAAGTAGACGCTGTCAGTTTCAGGGGTCCAGGAGCGGGCGTTGCTGCGAAATCGCTCCACCGCCTCATTCGCATCCTGTGCATCACGGGACGATTCAGCGAGCGCAGCGCCATGGGTCCTCTCCGACCACTCAACGCCATCGGCGCCGATTAACTCCCGGCAGCCAGCGCTTCTTTGTGCCGGGGAGGAGGACGAATGCGCTTCGACGTCACCACCGGACGACCCGCACGACGTCAGCCCTCCGGCCAGGCAGATCAGCAGAAGGGGAGCGACTCCGGTCACACCTGCTCTGCGCATCACTTCTCCACGTCGTCGGTATCCGTCACGATCCTGCCCCTGTTGTAGGCATCGTCCATTTCCTCGATCACATCCTGAACAGCTCCCGACGGCATGCCCGTCTGCAGCAAGTACTCGCGCAAAGGGCTGGCAGCGTTTGCCTGGTTGGCAAACTTGGCGCCGTCGAGCGTCTTGATGGCCTCATGCGCGTTCTTGAACTCGTTCTCCTTGAGCCAGTCCATCATGTGGTTTCCCACGGCCGTCTCCACGGCACTTCCCACGGTGTCGACGACGATGGGCACCGCCACCGCCCCGACCCCGGCAGTAGGGGCCGTCACGAGACCGGCACCCACCCCGACAAGTGCTCCTGCTCCGTACTCGATCCAGGCAGCCTGCTTTTCCAGCTCCTGGTTTCGCTTGTCGGCCTCGTCCTTGTACTGACCGGCAATGGCCTCCATACGAGGCTCGTCGATCAACCCGTGCATGCGGATGCTGCGCTCCGCCGCGTTGATGGCGTCCGCCTGACTGTCTCCATGGGCCGCCATCAGGCTGGTCCCGTAGATCTGCTGCGCTTGTGCGAGGGTCTGGTGTGCTCCCTCGTCAGCTGCGATGTTGCGCAGGAAGCCGACCGTGTTGGCCACTCCGAAGTCTCGCAAGCGGGCGTCGTCCCTCCCGTAATACCCGTCTCGGTCAGCCAGGTCCCCCATACCGCCCCAGTTCGCCATGGAGTAGTTGACGCTGTCCACTCCACTGCTGGTAATCGCCGGAGACGGCGAGCGTGCCGAGGGCACGCAGCTGCTGGTGCTGGACCTTCAGGTCAGGGCCGCTGCTGCCGCCCTGGCCGGCGGCGTGCTGGTTGAGCCGCATCCCGCCCGACGGGGCGGAGGGTGCGGCCCCCTCCGCCTTCAACTGCTCCCACTCTTCCCAGGCCATGTCCCCCGCGCCTCCCCCGTGGTCCGGTCTCGCACCGGCGTGACACCAGTCGTACCAAGCGACCTTGGGGCCTAGTGGCGGTCAGGAACGGAACTGACCGAAACCGAGCAGCAACGGCGCGCTCAGCACCGGCGGTTCCGCGGGCTCGACGCCTGGTGGGGGCCCTGAGCGTGGAACGCCCGTGCGGACGGTCAGTGAATTGGGGCCTGGCGTGACTCTTGCGGGTGAATCAGCGACTGGGGAGGGTGCCAGGAGCTTGCATATTCACTCTTCGCGCATGGACACATACGCAGCGTGCAGTAGCGTCGTCTCGTCAACCTGACCCGCCGCGGGTCCGGTTGGCGCAAACAAAACGGCCCCCGGGACGGTTGCACCCGTCCGCGAGGGCCTTGAACCACAAGTGGAATGAGGCTCCACGGTGATCTGCCGCAACTTTATCGCGCCCAAGCGCGCCTTCACCCAGCTGGCCAACGAGATCATCCGGCACCCGCGACTGTCCTCGGACGCCGCCCGCATCCTGACCTGGCAGCTCTCCCTCCCGCCCGGTGCGACCGAGACGCTGTCGGAGACCGCGAAGCGCGCCCGCATCGGCGGGTCGGCCTTCACCACCGCCAAGCGGCAGCTCATCGCCGAGGGCTATGTCCACGAGCGGCGCGTGCCGGTCGAGCGGGGCCGCTGGAGCACGCAGCAGCTCGTCTCCAGCGTGCCGCTGCGGCCGGGTGAGGGGCTCAAGCTTCTCGCGGCCGTGCCGGCGCAGGGGAAGGACACCACGCATCGGGTAACGCCGCAGGTCGGGCCGAGTAGCCACCTTCCGGCCGTCGGTCGGCCGACAGCCCGGCCGACCGGCGGTCAACCCCTCCAGAACATGGAAGAGAAGGAAAAGACTTCCCACCATCCGGCGGCGGCCGGGGACGCGGCGGTAACCGGGGCGACCTCGGTGGAAGCCTCCGCCACGGACGGGCCTGCGGCAACGCCGGCAACAGCTCCTGGCGGCCGAGCCAGGGACGACAGCAGCGACAGTGGCACCAGCGGCACCAGCGGCGGTCCCGCGTCCGAAGCGCTGGACCAGGCCCGCGCGCTCGTCGAAGCGTTCCCGGCGCTCGATCCCGACCTGAGGGGCATCCCTCGCGCCATGCGGCCCGAGCTGACGCGCCTCACCGCACGCTGGCTGGCCGCGGGGCACACCCCCGCCGACGTACGCAGCCACGTCCTGCGCGGCCTGCCCGCGGACGGAGCCCCGGTCCGCAGACCCGGTGGCCTCCTGCGCTACCTGCTGACCGACGTACCGCCGCTCCCCACCGCCGCCCGCGCGCTCACCCCGCCGCCCGAGGCTCCACCGCGGCCCCAACCGCTGCGGGAGTGCGAAGGCGACCGTCACGACCACCCCACGATGTTCCGGCCCACCCAGGACGAGTCCCTCTGTCCCGGCTGCCTCGCCTCGATCGCGGGAGCTGGGACGGTCGGCGATCAGACGGGCGGGGACGCCTGGGTGTAGCCCTCGGCGAGGGATCGCCGCCCGTGGACGGCCCGCACGCGCCGAGGCCCGGCGTCCCGCGGGGAGCGGGAGGCCGGGCCTCGGGGTGGTACGGGTGGAGCGGGGTGGGTCAGTGGGAGTGGCCGTGGCTGTGGCCGTGACCCGCCGGGGCCTCCTCCTCTTCCTTCTTCTCGACGACCAGGGTCTCGGTCGTGAGGAGGAGGGAGGCGATGGAGGCGGCGTTCTCCAGGGCGGAGCGGGTGACCTTGACCGGGTCGATGACGCCGGCCTTGACCAGGTCGCCGTACTCGCCGGACGCGGCGTTGTAGCCCTGGCCCTTGTCGAGCTCCTTGACCTTGGAGACGATCACGTAGCCCTCGAGGCCGGCGTTCTCGGCGATCCAGCGCAGCGGCTCGACGACCGCGTTGCGGACCACGGAGACACCGGTGGCCTCGTCGCCGGTCTTGCCGAGGTTGCCCTCCAGGACCTTGGCGGCGTGGACCAGCGCGGAGCCACCACCGGAGACGATGCCCTCCTCGACCGCGGCGCGGGTCGCGGAGATGGCGTCCTCCAGACGGTGCTTCTTCTCCTTCAGCTCCACCTCGGTGGCGGCGCCGACCTTGATCACGCACACGCCGCCGGCCAGCTTCGCGAGGCGCTCCTGGAGCTTCTCGCGGTCCCAGTCGGAGTCCGTGGCGTCGATCTCGGCCTTGATCTGGTTGACGCGGCCCGCGACGTCCGCGGAGGAGCCGGCGCCGTCGACGATGGTGGTGTCGTCCTTGGTGACGGTCACGCGGCGGGCGGAGCCGAGCACCTCGAGGCCGACCTGGTCGAGCTTGAGGCCGACCTCCTCGGCGATGACCTGGGCGCCGGTGAGGACGGCCATGTCCTGCAGCATCGCCTTGCGGCGGTCACCGAAGCCGGGCGCCTTGACCGCGACGGCGTTGAACGTGCCGCGGATCTTGTTGACCACCAGGGTCGACAGGGCCTCGCCGTCGACGTCCTCGGCGATGATCAGCAGCGGCTTCGAGGCGTTGGTCTGGATGATCTTCTCGAGCAGCGGCAGGAGGTCCTGGATGGAGGAGATCTTGCCCTGGTTGATGAGGATGTACGGGTCCTCGAGGACGGCCTCCATGCGCTCCTGGTCCGTCACGAAGTACGGGGACAGGTAGCCCTTGTCGAAGGCCATGCCCTCGGTGAAGTCCAGCTCCAGACCGAAGGTGTTGGACTCCTCGACGGTGATGACACCGTCCTTGCCGACCTTGTCCATCGCCTCGGCGATGAGCTCGCCGACCTGCTTGTCCTGGGCGGACAGGGCGGCGACGGCGGCGATGTCGGACTTCTCGTCGATCGGGCGGGCGGTGGCGAGGAGGTCCTCGGACACGGCCTTGACCGCGGCGTCGATGCCCTTCTTCAGGGAGGCCGGGGAGGCGCCGGCGGCGACGTTGCGCAGACCCTCGCGGACCAGGGCCTGGGCGAGCACGGTCGCGGTGGTCGTACCGTCACCGGCGATGTCGTTGGTCTTGGTCGCGACCTCCTTCACCAGCTGGGCGCCGAGGTTCTCGTACGGGTCCTCGATCTCCACCTCGCGGGCGATGGTGACGCCGTCGTTGGTGATGGTCGGGGCGCCGAACTTCTTGTCGATGACGACGTTGCGGCCCTTGGGGCCGATCGTCACCTTGACCGTGTCGGCCAGCTTGTTGACGCCGCGCTCGAGGGCGCGACGGGCGTCCTCGTCGAACTTCAGGATCTTCGCCATGGGAGCGGTTCAGCCCTCTCGGGAGAATGCGGTGTATCGCCGTTGTGTCGGAGCAATACGAAGTCTTGAAAAAGCGAACTGCGCCCCGGCGCCCGGCTTATGGCGCGGGGGCCCGGGGCGCAGCTCGGTGCTTCAGGAGAAGCGGGCTTCGGCGGGAGCGAGCACGCGGTCGACCGAACGAGCGTCGATCGGGCGGGCAGGCTCCGGCGAAGCGGGGTGAATTACTTCTCGATGACCGCGAGGACGTCGCGGGACGAGAGGACGAGGTACTCCTCGCCGTTGTACTTCACCTCGGTGCCGCCGTACTTGCTGTAGAGCACGATGTCGCCGACCTTGACGTCGAGCGGCAGGCGCTCGCCGTTCTCGAAGCGGCCCGGGCCCACGGCCAGGATGACGCCCTCCTGGGGCTTCTCCTTGGCGGTGTCCGGAATGACCAGGCCAGAGGCCGTGGTCTGCTCGGCGTCGAGCGGCTGGACCACGATGCGGTCCTCGAGCGGCTTGATGGCAACCTTGGAGCTGGCGGTCGTCACGATCCGACCTCCCCCTTCGGAGATCTCACGGGGTTAACTGTCTGAGGTGGCGACCAGGTGGATCCGTCGTCGCGGGTGCCGGACCTGCCCGTCGCTACTGGCACTCACCTGGGGCGAGTGCCAGAGCTGAGACTATGACCGGGGTTAGCACTCGGTCAAGCGGAGTGCCAATTTCCCGGCGGGTTGCGCGAACTCCCGCGGCAGGGCAAGGCGTCCCGCCCGCACTCTCCCCGCCCCCGCCGCCCTGCCCTCACCGTCCCGCGGCGCGGGCGGGTGGGCCCGGTGGAGAGTGGAAGGCAGGGACGGGGACGGCGGGGACGGTGGGAACGGGGGCACTGGGGACGGGGACAATGGGGCGGTGAGTGAGACCGCTGTGCACCTGGCCGCGTTCGCGGCGCTGCTGACCCCCGAGGGCCGCGCCCTCCTCGACGAGGTACGGGACGTGACCCCCGGCGAGGAACTGGCCACCGCCACCCGGTTGCGGAGGACCCACTCCCCGGAGCTGGTGTCGGCCGCCCTCACCCAGGCCCGTCTGCGCACCCGTGCCGCCGCCAAGTTCGGCGCGGAGGACGCCCGGCGGATGTTCTTCACCCCCAACGGCGTGGAGCAGTCCACGCGCGCCTCCGTGGCCGCCCACCGCGCCGCGCGGTTCGCCGCCCTCGGTGTCCGCTCCGTCGCCGACCTCTGCTGCGGCATCGGCGGCGACGCCGTCGCCCTCGCCCGGGCCGGCGTCCGCGTGCTGGCCGTCGACCGGGACCCGCTGACCGCCGCCGTCGCCCGGGCCAACGCCGAGGCGCTGGGCCTCACCGACCTGATCGAGGTGCGGGAGGCCGACGTCACCGAGGTGGACGCCGCGCCGTACGACGCGGTGTTCGTGGACCCGGCGCGCCGCGGCGGCCGGGGGCGGATCTTCGACCCGGAGGCCTACTCGCCGCCGCTGTCCTGGGCGGTGGAGGCCGCCCGCGGCGCCTCCCGTGCCGCCGCGCTGAAGGTGGCTCCCGGCATTCCGCACGATGCGGTGCCGGGGGACGCCGAGGCGGAGTGGATCTCGGACGGCGGCGACGTCAAGGAGGCCGTCCTCTGGTTCGGCGGGGCCGCCCGCCCCGGCGCGGTGTGCGCCACGCTGCTGCCGGGTCCGCGCCGGCTCGACGGCCGGGGGCTGCCCGATCCGGCCGTCCGGCCCGTCGGCCGGTACCTGTACGAGCCGGACGGCGCGGTGATCCGCGCGCATCTGGTCGCCGAGGTGGCCGAGGAGGTCGGCGGTGGGCTGATCGACGAGACCATCGCCTTCGTCACCTCCGACGAGCCGCACCCCACCCCGTACGCCACCGGGTACGAGATCACCGACACGCTGCCCTTCAACGTCAAGAAGCTGAAGGCGCTGCTGCGGGAACGTCAGGTCGGCACCCTCACCGTGAAGAAGCGCGGTTCGGCGGTCGAGCCGGAGGAACTGCGCCGCAAGGCACTGCCGAAGCCGCAGGGCAGGAACGCGGTGACGGTCTTCCTCACCCGCGTGGCGGGCGCTCCGACGATGCTGCTGGGGCACCCGCTGCCACGGTGAGGCCACCGAGGAGCCCCGCCCGGGGCCCGGACGAGCCCGGGCGGAGCCCGGCGAGGGTGGCGGCAGTGCGTCGTCCCGGCGGGTGCGCCGGCCCGTGGTTCCTGCCGGACCGGCTGCCTGCGCACCGGATGCCTGCGGACCGCTGCACCCTGCCGCACCGCTGCGCCCTGCCGGACCGGCGCCCTGCCGGACCAACCCGCGCAGAAACGTTACTGCGACGAGAGGGCCGACAGCCCGGTGGACGGCACGGTGGACCGCCCGCCCGGGGAGGACGACACCTCCGGTTCCGGCCCCGCCGGGTCCGCCCCCGGCAGCAGCGACGCCCACAGCTCCCCCGCCTCCGGCTCGTCGGGCACCACCCGGTTCCGGTCGGCCGGGGCGGGGACGACCGGAAGTGTCACCGTCCGGACCCCTTCGGGCGGCAGACCGCGCAGGCTCTGCCCGAAGGCGGCCAGTTCCTCCAGCGAGTCGAGGCCGGTGTCGGCGGTGAGGCCGGAGGTCGCCGCGTCGGCCACCCGGTACAGGCGCACCGGGTCGGTCAGCAGTTCCGCCCGCGTGACCTCCTCCAGCAGTGCCTTCACCAGCTTCTGCTGGAGCCCTATGCGCCCCAGGTCGCTTCCGTCACCGACTCCGTGACGGGTGCGGGCGAGGGCCAGCGCCTGTTCGCCGTGGAGGCGGTGGACACCGGCCTCGATGTGCAGGTGGCTCCTGTCGTCGTCGATGGACTGCTCCACCTCCACCGTGACGCCGCCCAACGCGTCCACCAGGTCCGCGAATCCGGCGAAGTCGATCTCCAGGTAGTGGTCCACCGGCAGCCCGGTCATGGCCTCCACGGTCTTCACCGCGCAGACCGGCCCGCCCACCGCGTAGGCGCTGTTGAACATCACGCCGTGCGCGACGGCGGTGGAGCCGCCCTCCGGCAGCGGGCAGGCCGGGCGGGTCACCAGGGTGTCGCGCGGTATCGAGACCACGGTCGCCGAGGTCCTGCCCTCGTCCAGGTGCACCACCATCGCGGTGTCCGAACGCGCCCCGCCGGACGCGTCGCCGCCCCCGAGACGGTGGTTCTCCTCGCCGTCACGGGAGTCGGAGCCGAGCACCAGGATGTCCAGCGCCCCGCCCCCGCCGTCCCGCGCACCGCTCTCCGGCGACGGCTCGCCGGTCCCCACCGGCATGCCGACCGGCGCGTGCGGCCGGTCGTCCCCCAGCGCCGCGTCGATGTCGACGCTGCGGATGTTGCCGTCCAGATGCCAGTACGCCCAGCCGCCACCGGCGGCGCCGAGCACCAGCACTCCCCCGAGCGTGTATCCGACGGCCCTGGTCCAGCGCCTGTTCGGCGTCCGGACGGCGGCTCCCCGGCCGCGCCCGCCGTGCCCCTCTGCTTCAGTCACGGAGCAGAACATAAGTCCGCACCGGCCCGGGAGGGAATCTCCCACCGGCCGAGGGAATCTCCCACCGGCCGACGGCTGGACGGCGGTGGAAGCGACGGCCGGGGGCGGAGCCGCCGGACGGGCCGGTCAGTCCGGCCCGGGCCGGCCGCCGAAACGATGGACCGAAAGTTTCGACGGCCGTTTGCGACTCAGATCGCCCCCGCGGCCGGAGGAGCCGTGCTGCTCCGCACCACCAAACTGGTGGCCAGTTCCATCCGCGCGCCCGCCGTGGGCTTCTCCTCGCGTCCCAGTTCGAGAACCATCCTGGTGGCCGCCTCGGCCATCTCGGTGAGCGGCTGCCGGACGGTGGTCAGCGGCGGCCCCACCCAGCGGGCCACCGGCAGGTCGTCGAAGCCCACGACGCTCAGGTCGTCGGGGATCCGCAGCCCGAGTTCGCGCGCCGCCTCGTAGATGCCCAGCGCCTGGAGGTCGTTGCCGGCGAAGACCGCCGTGGGCCGGTTCTCGCGGCGCAGCAGGTCCAGGCCGAGCCGGTAGCCGGCCTCGTGATGAAAGTCACCGTCGAGGATCAGGCCCGGGTCCACGGCCAGCCCGGCGGTCTCCAGCGCGGCACGGTAGCCGTCCACCCGCGCCCGCGCGCACATCATCCGGGTGGGGCCGCTGATGGCGCCGATCCGGGTGTGCCCGAGCTCCACCAGGTGGCGGGTGGCGGAGAGTCCGCCCTGCCAGTTCGTGGCGCCGACCGAGGGCACGTCGGCGCCGGGGTCGCCGGCCGGGTCCATCACCACGAACGGGATGGACCGGCTCGTCAGCAGCGTGCGCTGGCCCTCGTCCAGGCCGGACAGGACCAGGATCACGCCGTGCGGCCGGCGGGCGGCCACCTGGTCCGCCCAACTCCCCCCGGGCGTATGGCGTCCGGCGCTCTCCGAGAGCACCACGCTGAGGCCCGCGCGCCGGGCGGCGCGCTCCACCCCGCGGATGACCTCCATCGCCCAGGCGCTCTCCAGTTCGTGGAAGACGAGTTCGATCAGCGGGGACCTGGAGGCGTCCGCACGCCGCCTGCGGTAACCGTGGCTCCGCAGCAGGCGCTCCACGCGGGAGCGGGTCGCAGGGGCCACGTCGGCCCTGCCGTTGAGGACTTTCGAAACAGTCGGAGCGGACACACCGGCCGCCCGGGCGATCTCGGCAAGCGTCGCTGTGCGCCCCTGCCGGGGCACGGAGGGGGTTTCGGCGGAATCCGGAGACGTCATGGTTCGGGATCGTATATCTGCGCTACCTCTTGACGAACCCCTCTGACGCGCTTAGGTTCCCAAAACATTCGCGGCATCGTTCGAAAGCTTCGAAGGAAGCACCCCACAGGGCCGTGCCGAGAGTTACCCGACGGGCAAACACCCCCACGGCGCCCGATCCCCGTAGTTGCGGTCAAGGAAGACCGCTTCCTTCAAGGAGTGCTAGTCCATGGAGTCCTACAGCAGGCGTTGGTTCCTCGGCGTCAGTGGCGCCACCATGCTCTCCGCCGGTCTCACCGCCTGTGGTTCCAGCGATTCCGGCAGCGGCAAGAAGGACAGCGAGCTGACGGCGTTCGTCTGGGGAGACGACGCCGCGAGGATCCAGGAAGACGCGATCAAGACCTTCAACGCGTCCTCCGCCGCCAAGAAGACCGGCGGCACGATCAAGCTGCAGCGCATTCCGGGCAGCGACTACCCTGCCAAGCTGCGCACTGCCATGGGCTCGCCGAGCGCGCCGGACCTGTTCTTCAACTGGGGCGGCGGCTCGATCAAGGCTTACGTCGACGAGGACCAGCTCATCGACCTGCACGACATCATCGAGTCCACCCCGGCGCTGAAGAACGGCTTCCTGCCGTCGATCATCCAGTCCGGTGCGCTCGAGGGCCGCCCGTACGGCATTCCGATGCGTGGCATGCAGCCCGTCCTGCTGTTCTTCAACAAGAAGGTCTTCAAGGACGCCGGCCTCGAGCCGCCGACCAGCTGGACCCAGCTGGTCGAGATCAACAAGAAGTTCAGGGCCAGGGGCATCCAGCCGTTCGCGCTCGGCGGCGCGGACAAGTGGACCGAGCTGATGTGGGTGTCGTACCTGGTGGACCGCATCGGCGGCCCCGAGGTCTTCCGCAAGATCCAGTCCGGCGACCCCGCCGCCTGGGGCGACCCGGCGGTGCTCCGCGCGGCCGAGGAGATCAAGGGCCTGGTCGACAACGAGGCGTTCGGCAAGGGCTTCAGCTCCGTCCAGTACAACAACGGCGGTGCCTCCGCCCTGCTGGCCAAGGGCAAGGCCGCCATGCACCTGATGGGCTCGTGGGAGTACTCGACCCAGCTCGGCAAGTTCAAGGCGTTCGCCGAGAAGGACCTCGGCTGGGTCGCCTTCCCGGCGTACGACGGCGGCGCGGGCGACATCAGGAACGTCGTCGGCAACCCGACCAACTACTGGTCGCTCAGCTCCCGCACCCAGAACAAGGAAGCGGCGATCGAGTTCCTCAAGACCTGCGCGTCCGAGGAGTACACCAAGGCGCTGATCGCCAACGGCGACATCCCCACCACCGCCAACGCGGGCGCGCTCCTCGAAGACTCGCCCAACCCGGAGTTCGCGAAGTTCCAGTACGAGCTGGTCCAGAACGCCCCCGCGTTCACCCTCAGCTGGGACCAGGCCGTCAAGCCCGACTGGTCTGCTCCGATGCTCACCGAAATCGACAAGCTCTTCCTGGGCCAGTCCTCGCCCAAGGAGTTCGTCACCGCACTGAAGGGGCTCAAGTGACCGAGCCGGTCACCAAATCCGTCGACGCAGCGCCCAAGGGCGGCGTTCGGGCAACCCAGGTGGGTCGCCCGAACGCGTCCTGGGCGCTGCCCGGCGTCCTGTTCTTCCTGTTCTTCGCTGTCGCTCCGATGGCGCTGGCCGTCTACCTCTCCTTCACCGAGTGGAACGGCCTCGGCGACCCCGAATTCGTGGGCCTGGAGAACTGGCGCAACCTCGTCAGCGATCCTCGCCTCACCCAGTCACTGACCGTCACCGTCGCGCTGACCGTCGTCAGCTGGGTCTTCCAGACCGTCATCGCGCTTCTGCTCGGTGTCTGGGCCTCCGGCAAGCAGCGCAACCGCGCTGTCCTGTCGGCGATCTTCTTCACGCCGTTCCTGCTGTCCTCCACGGCGATCGCACTGCTCTTCTTCGCCCTCCTCGACCCGAACTTCGGCGTCATCAAGGGCGACACGCTCGGCACCACCTCGGGCGCCTTCCTGGCGATCGTCTTCGTCGGCGGCTGGCAGTTCATCCCGTTCCACACCCTGATCTACCAGGGTGGCGCGCGGCAGATCCCCGAGGTCCTGTACCAGGCCGCCGCGATCGACGGGGCGGGCCGTGTACGCCAGTTCTTCTCCATCACGCTGCCCCAGCTGCGGCACACCATGGCGATGTCCAGCGTGCTGATGGTGGTGGGCTCCCTGACCTACTTCGAGACCGTGCTGATCCTCACCCAGGGCGGGCCGGGCACCGACACCGCGATCCTGCCGTACCTCATGTACGAAGCCGGTTTCCGGTCCTACGACTTCGGCTACGCCAGCGCGGTCGCCACCTTCCTGGTGTTCGCCGCGACCGGCCTCTCCCTGCTGATGGTCCGGATCACCGGGTTCGGTTCCATGCGCAGCGCCCGAGAGGGGATGTGACCCACATGTCCCACCGCAGCACCGCCACCGCGCCGCGCCGCTCCCGGTCGAGGCGGAGCAACCCCGTCGCGGGTGTCGCCTCGTTCGTGTGGCTGCTCATCGTGCTCATCCCCCTCTACGCGATGATCACGACCTCGCTCGCCGGACCCGAGGAGGCGGTGGGCCGCAACGCCCTCAAGCCTCCGAACGATCCGACGCTGGACAACTACAGCCTGGTGCTGGAGTCCGGTTTCCCGCACTACCTGCTGAACACCGCGCTGGCCGCTCTCGGCGTCGTTGCCATCGTTGTCGGGCTCACGGTTCCCCTGGCCTTCGTCGCGGTCCGCAACCGCGGCTTCTGGTCCGGCGGCGCGTTCCGGCTGTTCCTCCTCGGCGTCGCCATCCCGGCGCAGGCCGTCGTGGTGCCGCTCTACCTGATGATCACCAAGCTGAACGTCTACGACAGCCTGTGGGCGATCGTCCTGCCGACGGCCGCCTTCGCCATGCCGGTCTCGGTGCTGATCCTGGTCGGCACCCTGCGCGACATCTCCGAGGAGTCGTACGAGGCGATGGCCCTGGACGGTGCCTCGCCGACCCGTATGCTCTTCCAGCTGGTGATTCCGCTGGCCAAGGGCGGCATCAGCACGGTGATCATCTATTCCGCGCTGCAGGCCTGGAACGGATTCCTGTTCCCCCTGATCTTCACCCAGTCCGAAGAACCCCGGGTCCTCACCCTGGGTCTGTACAACTACGTCAGCCAGTTCGGGGTCAACATTCCCGCGCTGCTGGCCTCCGTCGTCCTTTCCGGCGTGCCGATCTTCGTCGTTTACCTGGTGGCCCGTCGGGCCCTGGTGAGCGGGTTGATGGGCGTCGGCGGCAAGTAACACTTCTCTCAGGAGCATCATGACCGCCCCCTGGCGCGATTCCGCACTGCCCGCCGAAGCCCGTGTCGAGGATCTTCTCTCCCGGATGACCCTGGAGGAGAAGGCCGCACAGCTCTACGGAGTGTGGGTCGGCGCCTCGACGGACGCGGAAGCCGGCGTCGCCCCCCACCAGCACGAGATGGCCACCGACTGGAACTGGGACGAGGTGATCACCCACGGCCTGGGCCAGATCACCCGTTCCTACGGCACCGCGCCGATCGCCCCGGACGAGGGCGCCCGCGCGCTCGCCCGGGCCCAGCGGACGATCATGGCCGCCAACCGGTTCGGCATCCCGGCCGTCGCCCACGAGGAGTGCCTGGCCGGGTTCACGGCCTGGGGTGCCACCGCGTACCCGGTGCCGCTCGCCTGGGGCGCCTCCTTCGACCCGCAGCTGGTCGAGGAGCTGGGTCGCCGCATCGGCTCCGACCTGGTCGCGGCCGGCGTCCAGCAGGGCCTCGCGCCCGTGCTGGACGTGGTGCGCGACCTGCGCTGGGGCCGGGTCGAGGAGACCATCGGCGAGGACCCGTACCTGGTCGGCACGGTCGCCTCCGCGTACGTGCGCGGCCTCGAGTCCACCGGTGTGGTGGCCACCCTCAAGCACTTCGCCGGCTACGCCTCCTCGGCGGGCGCCCGCAACCACGCCCCGGTGCGCGCCGGCGAGCGCGAGTTCGCCGACGTGACGCTGCCTCCGTTCGAGCACGGACTGCGGCACGGCGGGGCACGATCGGTGATGGCCGCCTACACGGAGATCGACGGCGTTCCCTCCCACTCCGACGCGACCCTCCTCACCGACCTGCTGCGGGAGCGGTGGGGCTTCACCGGCACCGTGGTCGCCGACTACTTCGGCGTCGGTTTCCTGGAGAGCCTCCAGCGGGTCGCGGACGGCCTCGGCGACGCCGCCCGGGTGGCGCTGGAGGCGGGCGTCGACGTCGAGCTGCCCACCCTGCGCTGCTACGGCAAGCCGCTGGTGGAGGAGGTGCGCGCGGGCCGGGTCTCCGAGGAGCTGGTGGACCGGGCCGCACGCCGGGTGCTGCTGCAGAAGTGCGAACTGGGCCTGCTGGACGAGGGCTGGTCGCCGGAGCCCAAGGGCTCCCTCGACCTGGACTCCGCCGGCAACCGCGCGCTCGCCCGCCGGATCGCCGAGGAGTCGGTGGTGCTGCTGGCGAACGGCGGCGGCGCCCTGCCGCTGGGCCCCTCCGCGGGCCGTCGCATCGCCGTGGTCGGTCCGCGGGCCGACGACGCGATGGCGATGCTGGGCTGCTACTCGTTCCCCTCCCACGTGCTGCCGCACCACCCCGAGGTCGAACTCGGTGTGGAGATCCCCACGGTGCTCGAGGCAGTGCGGGGCGAGTTCCCGGACGCCACGGTGGAGTTCGCCGCCGGATGCGACACCCAGGACCCCGACACCTCCGGGTTCGCGGACGCCGCCTCGCTGGCCTCCTCCTCCGACGTGGTCGTCGCCGTGCTGGGCGACCGGGCCGGGCTCTTCGGCCGCGGCACCTCGGGTGAGGGCTGCGACGCCGCCGACCTCGCCCTGCCGGGCGTGCAGGGCGAACTGCTGGACGCGCTCCTGGAGACCGGCAAGCCGGTCGTCCTGGTGCTGCTCACCGGCCGGCCGTACGCGCTGGGCCGCTGGGCGGACCGGCTCGCCGGTGTCGTCCAGGGCTTCTTCCCGGGCGAGGAGGGCGGATCCGCGGTGGCGGGCGTGCTCTCCGGGCGGGTCTCCCCGTCCGGCCGGCTGCCCATCAGCGTGCCGCGCGACCCGGGCGGCCAGCCCTGGACCTACCTCCAGCCGCCGCTGGGCCTGGCCAACGAGATCACCAACCTCGACCCGACGCCGCTCTACCCCTTCGGCCACGGCCTGTCGTACGCCTCCTTCGCCTGGGAGGTCTTCGAGGCCCCGGCCTCCGGCGCCGAGATCGGCACCGACGGCACCTACGAGGTGTCGGCGACCGTGCGCAACACCGGCGACCTGGCCGGCACCGAGGTGGTGCAGCTGTACCTGCACGACCCCGTCGCCACGGTCACCCGCCCGGACATGCGCCTGATCGGCTACCAGCGGGTGGAGCTGTCCCCCGGCGAGGCGCGCCGGGTGACCTTCCGGTTCCACGCCGACCTCGCGTCGTTCACCGGCCGCGCCGGCACCCGGGTGGTCGAGCCCGGAAGGCTGGAACTGCGCCTCGCCGCCTCCTCGGCGGACGTGCGGCACGTCTTCCCGCTCACCCTGAACGGTGAGACCCGGGTGGTCGGGCACGACCGGGAGCTGCTCTGCCCGACGGAGGTCAGCAAGGCCGAATGACGGCCTGGGACCGCCCTCGCCTACTCCTCCTCACCGGCGCAGTAGGCGAAGGCGATCCCGCTGAGTTCCTCGGCCGTCGGGTTGTCGAAGACGACCCGCCAGCTGTCGGAGCCCAGTCGCTGGGAGACCCCCTGGACCAGGCCGGGCTCGACGGTGGACCAGCCGCCGGAGACAGCGGTCATGCCGTCCGGGCAGACGGCGACACTGGTGGCGCTCCCGCCGGCCGGGACCGTCACGATGTCGCCGACCGCCTCGGTGAGCCCGTCCCTCGTCTCACAGGTACCGCCCCGCGTGATGTCGCGCGGGGCGGTACCCGTCTGTGCGCCGGGCCCCGCGGCCGTCCCCGCCGCCGCGGCGGACAGCGGGCGCACACTCTCCCTGCCCTGGGCGGCGTCCACCCGGTCGCCGCCCTGCAGCGGCTCGGGCCGCGGCCGCGACTGGTCCCGGCACCTGTCCCACTCGCCGTCGCAGCCGTGCACCGCGCGGTCGCCCAGGCCCCACATCGAGAACCACGAGGCCAGTCCCTCGCCCCTGCGGCCCGGGTCCCACGGACGGTCCCGGCCGTCCTCGTCCCGCCGGTCGCGGCCGTCCTCGTCCCGCCGGTCGCGGCCGTCCTCGTCCCGCCGGTCCCGGTCGTCCTCGTCCCGCCGGTCGCGGCCGTCCTCGTCCCACCGGTCCCGATCGTCCTCGCACCTCTCCGCCGGGAGCGGAGCGGCCGCACCCGGCGCCGCACCCCGCGCCGGCTCCGCGGCCACCGCGCCCGCCGCCGCGCCCCAGGTCAGCGCCACGGCCAGTGAGGCGGACACACCGCCGGTGATCCACACGGCGCGGTGGTTCCGCTGCCTTCTGCGCCCAGAGGTCATCTGCTCTCCCGCGTCTCGTTCCGGTCGTTCTGCGAGAGAGCTGTGACCCCGGGCGGCCCGCGTCACTCGTGGCGGATGGGCCAGGCGGGGTAATCAATCATCTGATCGGCCTGGACGGGTCCCCCGAACGGCCGCGCCGGGCACCCCTCGGCCACCGGGCCGGGTCCCGCGGCCCACGAACCGCTGCCCACTGCCCGCGAACCGCTGCCCGCTGCCCGCTGCCCGCTGCCCGCGACCACCTGCCCGCGGCCCACGGCCACACCGCCGGACGGGCTCTACGCGGCCGTACGGTACGGGCAGGAGGCGTCCGCGCCGGCGCGCGCCCGCCGCCCCGGTATCGCGCGCGACCGCCGGGTCTCCGCCCCGCACTCCCCGCACCGCGGGGCCGGCGGCGCGACCTCGGCCGCCCGCGACGCCTCCCGCAACGCGGCGGTGGCCTCCGCCAGCACGTCACGCAGCAGCACCGGTTCGCGATCGCGACTCGTGCTCCGCTCGTCCCACATCGCCGACCCCCTTACGGGCGGCCCGGTATTCCGTCCGGGCCTTCGACAGCACCTGCCGAGATCTTCGCACCCGCCACTGACAACGGCCGGAACACAGGACGAACGTTCAGCCCTGACGGCCCCGGAGGACTGCGTGGACGAACTCGTTCGGCGGCAGGTACTCGTGCGCCTCGACGTAGTGCGCGATCAACTCGGGGGCCGCGTAGGCGACGTCGTCACCCACCACCCTGATCTCGGCGCTGCTGCGCGGACATTCGGGGCCCGCGCGCAGCAGGCGCATCGAACACCAGGGGCAGAGGTGGAAGCCGCGCGTCTGCTGGGCCCGGTTGCTGCGGGTCATCTCCCGCAGCGTCTCGGCGAGTTCGGGCGGCGGTGTGCCCTTGCGGTACCCGCGGGCGGCGCTCAGCCAGCCGACGTTGAGCAGCGGCAGCCCGTGCCAGGGCGGCGGCGTCCCGGTGCCGGGCCCGCCGGGCGGGAGGTAGGTGTAGGGGGTGAGGTCCGCGTAGTAGGTCACCCGGCCGTCACTCCGCCCCGAGCGACTCGAAGCGCCACCGGTGCACCGGCCGCGAGGTCAGTCCGCCCGGCGGGTCGGGCAGTTCGGGCAGCGGCTCGTGCGGCTCGGCGTCCCACCAGGTGACGACCAGGACCCGGTCCCGCGGCGCCCGGAAGCTCTCCCGGCGTGCGGGGTCGCGGGGCAGTGGCTGGGAGCGGGCCCAGGTGAGGAGTTCCGCGCCCCGGCCCTCGGGCGCCCGGGCCTCCCACATCAGTGCGACGGTCACGAGTACAGGTTCTCCTTCGAGAGCTCGTGCACATGGTCGTGGGAGTGCGCGTGCGTGTGCCCGTGCCCGTGCGCGGCGGCGCCCTCGGGGGCGGGCACGTGCGGCTCGGTCACCGGGAGGGAGGAGTCGGCCGACAGGTCCCAGGCCGAGGCGGCCCGTCCCCGCGCCACCATCTCGGCGCCCAGCGCGGCGACCATCGCGCCGTTGTCGGTGCACAGCTTGGGCCGCGGCACCCGCAGCCGGATGCCCGCCGCCTCGCACCGCTCCTGGGCCAGCGCCCGCAGCCGGGAGTTGGCGGCCACACCGCCGCCGATCATCAGGTGGTCGACACCCTCGTCCTTGCAGGCGCGCACCGCCTTGCGGGTGAGCACGTCCACCACGGCCTCCTGGAAGGACGCGGCGACGTCCCGCACCGGCACCTCCTCGCCCGCGGCCCGCTTCGCCTCGATCCAGCGGGCGACCGCCGTCTTGAGGCCGGAGAAGGAGAAGTCGTAGGCGGGGTCACGCGGGCCGGTCAGGCCGCGCGGGAAGGAGATGGCGGTCGGGTCGCCCTCCTTGGCGTACCGGTCGATCACCGGGCCGCCGGGGAAGCCGAGGTTCAGCACCCGGGCGATCTTGTCGAAGGCCTCGCCGGCCGCGTCGTCGATGGTGGCGCCCATCGGCCGTACGTCGGAGGTGATGTCGCTCGACAGCAGCAGCGAGGAGTGGCCGCCGGAGACCAGCAGCGCCATGGTCGGCTCGGGCAGCGGCCCGTGCTCGAGCTGGTCGACGCAGATGTGCGAGGCCAGGTGGTTGACGCCGTAGAGCGGCTTGCCCAGCGCGTAGGCGAACGCCTTGGCGGCGGAGACGCCGACCAGCAGCGCGCCCGCGAGACCGGGGCCGGCGGTGACCGCGACGCCGTCGAGGTCCTTGGCGCTGACGCCCGCCTCCTTCAGCGCCCGTTGAATGGTGGGGACCATCGCCTCCAGGTGGGCCCGGGAGGCCACCTCCGGCACGACGCCGCCGAAGCGGGCGTGCTCGTCGACGCTGGAGGCGACGGCGTCGGCCAGCAGGGTGGTGCCCCGGACGACGCCGACGCCGGTCTCGTCGCAGGAGGTCTCGATGCCGAGGACGAGGGGTTCGTCCCGCAGGTCAGCCATGGTTCCGGGTTCCTTGTGCAGCGGAGGCGGGGGATGCGGCGGAGGAGGGGGCGGATGCGGGGTCGGTGAGGCGCATCACGAGGGCGTCGACGTTGCCCGGCTGGTAGTAGCCGCGGCGGAAGCCGATGGGCTCGAAGCCGAATCTCTCGTAGAGCCGCTGGGCGCGGAGGTTGTCGACGCGGACCTCGAGCATCACCTCGTGGCACTCGAAGTCGGTCGCCGCGCGCAGCAGTTCACCGAGCAGCCGGCTGCCGAGGCCGGTGCCCTGGTGGCCGGGGGCGACGGCGATGGTCTGCACGTCGCCCTGGTCGCCGGCGGCGGCGAGACCCGCGTAACCGGCCAGCCGGCCCTCCGGGGTCTCGGCGACCACGTACCGACGGGTGGCGCCCGGGCCGCGGGCGTGGGCCAGTTCGGACCAGAACATGCCCCGGGACCAGGCGTCCTCGGGGAACAGCTCCTTCTCCAGCCTCAGCACCGGGTCGATGTCCCACCAGCGCATCTCGCGGAGCTCGACGGTGGGGACGGGGGCGCCCACGGCGGTGTTGCCCGTGGCGCTCACCGGGGGGTGACCACCTTGTAGTTCTTGGGGACCTGCGCGTCCGGCCGCCGCAGGTAGAGCGGGCGCGGCGCCGCGAGATCCTCACCGCGGGCCAGCCGCTCGGCGGCGAGCGAGGCCAGCGCGGCGGCCGAGACGTGCTCCGGTCCGTGCACGTCGGGGAAGGCGTCCGGGTAGAGCAGCGCGCCCGCGCCGACCGCGGGCACTCCGGCGACCTGCTCCGCGATGTCGGCCGGGCGGTCGACGGCGGGGTCGGTGAGGCGGGTGCGGGAGTCGGCGTAGCGGGCCCAGTAGACCTCCTTGCGCCGGGCGTCGGTCGCCACGACGAAGGGGCCGTCGAGGTCGGCGGCGAAGGCCAGACCGTCCAGCGTGCACACACCGTGGACCGGGACGCCGAGCGCCATGCCGAAGGTGTCGGCGGTCATCAGGCCGACGCGCAGTCCGGTGTACGGACCGGGGCCGACGCCGACGACGATGCCGGTGACGGCGTCGAGCCCGGTGCCCGCGGCGGCGAGGACGCGGTCGACGGCCGGCAGCAGCAGCTCTCCGTGGCGGCGCGCGTCCACCTGGCCCGACGAGGCGACGACGTCCGTCCCGTCGTGCAGGGCGACGGTGACGGCGGGGGTTGCGGTATCCAGAGCGAGCAAGAGCACGCGAACAGCCTACGGCTCCAGGGCCCGTGGCACGGCCTCGCAGGGCTCCCGGGCGCCTCACTGCTAACGTCACGCTCATATCCGACTCCGAAGAGTGACGGCGATGGGCGCGGTGACGAACGCGCCGACGAGCGAGGGAGACCGGCGGTGGCGGTCCGCAGCGGGGTGTTGGTGGCGATGCTGACGGGGGCGGCGCTGACCACGGTGGTGGTGCTGGGGCTCCAGGCGAACGCGAACGTGCCGCCGGCCCTGCGTTCACCGGGCCCGCCCGCGGCCGCCGAGGCCACCGAGGCGGTCGCGGCGCCCGAACGGCCGGGCCCGCGCGGCCTGCCCGCCCGCTCGGGCTCCGGGGAACGGGTCGTCTACTCGCTGGAGCAGGACCGGGTGTGGCTGGTGGACGCGCGCGGCGGCGTCCGCCGGGTGTTCCGGGTGGTCCCCGGCGCGGTGGACCCGGCGCCGGGCCGGTACACGGTGACCTCGCGCTCCCGGCACGGCGTCGGCGCGGACGGCGCTCCCATCGAGCACGTGGTGCGCTTCGCGGAGGTGGAGGGCGTGGTGATCGGCTTCAGCGCGCCGCGTGCCGGCACGGCGGTGGCGGGCAGCCCGGCCCCGGGCACCGGCGGCATCCGCGAGGCCGGGCCGGACGGCCTGGCGGTGTGGGACTTCGCGGTCCTGGGCGCGCGGGTGGTCGTGGTCCGGTGACCGGGCCGCCCGTCGCGGGGTCCGCCGTGCGTGCGCACGTGCGCACCGGGTTTCCGACACCGCGTCGGGAAGATATTGCGCGGCGCCCGGACGGCGTGGTTAGGTCTACCTAACCACGCCCGCCCTTCGGGATTCCAGGAGGCGTCATGCTCTTTCCGGTAGCCGGCCCCGACCCCGCGGAGCAGCACCCGGCCGCCGCGCCGGCGGACGCGGTGGCGCGTGGAGCGGCCGCGGTGTCGATGCGGGACCTGCTCGCCTCCTGCGCGGCGGCCCGGGCGGTCTCCGTCCCCCCGTGCCCGGAGCGCACCGCGGCCGACGGCCGGACGGCCCGCGAGGCGGCGTAGCCCCGGCGCGGCCCAGCTCCGCTCCGGTCCAGATCCGGCCTGGTCCAGATCCGGCCTGATCCAGCACCGCTCTGTTCAGCACCGCTCTGTTCAGCACCGTTCTGGTTCAGCACCCCTCCGGCGGCACCGCTCCTGAGCGGAACCGATCCGGCGCGGCACCGCCCCGATCCAGCGCCGCCCCGGCCCGGCGCGCTCCGGTCCAGCACCGCTCCGGTCCGGCTGCGCTCCGGCCGGTCGTTCGCGGCCTGCTCAGCGCTTGAGGGCGTCGAGGTCGGCCCGGACCCACCGGTCGCCCAGACCGGTGACGGTCAGCCGCCGCACGTCGTCGTCGGTGTCCCCGGTGGCCCGGGCGATCAGGATCTGCAGCCGGTCCTCGGTGAGTTCCTCGACCTTGCCCTCGCCCCACTCGACGACGACGACCGAGTCCGGCAGCGAGACGTCCAGGTCGAGGTCCTCCATCTCGTCCAGCCCGCCGCCCAGCCGGTAGGCGTCGACGTGGACCAGCGGCGGTCCGTCGCCGAGGGAGGGGTGGACCCGGGCGATCACGAAGGTCGGTGAGGTGACCGCGCCGCGGACGTTCAGCCCCTCGCCGAGGCCTCGGGTCAGCGTGGTCTTGCCGGCACCGAGTTCACCGGTGAGCATCAGCAGGTCGCCGGCGCGCAGGAGCCCGGCCAGACGGCGGCCGAGGTCCAGCATCTCCTGGGCGGAGTGGACGGTCAGCTCCAGCGTCCGCCTGCCGCCGGCCGGGTCACCGGGGCCGCCGGGGTTCGGTTCACTGCGGTCCTGGGCACTGGGGTCCTGGGCGCTGGGGTTCCGGGCGCTGCGATTCTGGGCGCTGAGGTTCTGGTCGCTGGGGTTGTGCGGTGCCGCGGGTGCTTCCATGGGACGACACGGTAGCCGCCCCGGGCAGTGCTCCCGCGCGGGTGAGGAGTTCGGCGAGCCGGGCGTTCACCACCTCGGGGTGCTCCAGCATCACCAGGTGCCCGGCGTCCGGCACCCGCACCAGCTCCGCCTCCGGCAGTTCCCGCGCCATCGTCTCGCTGTGGCCGACCGGGGTGACCAGATCGTCCTCACCGGAGACGATCAGGACCGGCAGTCCGCGGAAACGGGCCAGTGCCGCCGTCTTGTCGTGCTCGTCGAAGGCCGGGTAGAAGTCGGCGACCACGTCGATCGGCGTGGACTCGATCATCCGCTCGGCGAACCGGGTGACCACCGGGTCGACCTCGGCGGAGGCGAACGAGTAGCGGGTGATGATCCCGGCGAACAGGTCCGCGGTGGCCCGCCGCCCCTTCTCCACCAGCTCCGCGCGCTGCCCCAGCGCCCGCAGCACACCCGGCAGGAAACGCCGCACCGCGTTCACCCCGGCGACCGGCAGCCCGAAGTGGACCTCGCCGAGCCCGCCGGAGGAGGTGCCCACCAGGGCGACCCCGGCGACCCGCTCACGGACCAGTTCGGGGAACCGGTCGGCCAGCGCCATCACCGTCATACCGCCCATGGAGTGCCCGACCAGCACCAGCGGCCCAACCGGTGCGGCGGCGTCGACGACGGCCTTGAGGTCGCCGCCCAGCTGGTCGATGGTGACCGGCGCCGACCGCCCGTCGGGGGCGGGGCCGCGCCCGGACCGGCCGTGGCCGCGCTGGTCCCAGTACACGGCGCGAACGCCGGCCGCGCGGAGGGCGGCGCGCTGGAAGTGCCAGGCGTCCTGGTTCAGGCAGTAGCCGTGGCTGAGGACCACGGTCACCGGCGGGTCCGGCTCGGGCGGCCTGCGACGGCCGCCGAACAGCCGGCGGCGGCGCGGAGCCGGGTCGGCGTCGGACGCGGGGGCGGGCTCCTCGTCCACCTCGTAGTGGAGGGCGGTGCCGTCCTCGGCGTACGCGACGCCGGGAGTGCCGCGCAGGGTGCCGTAGGGACCGGTGACCTCCAGGGCGAGGCGGGCCCTGCGGCGGATGCCGCGGCCCATGGTGAGGCGTTCGACGGCGACCCCGGCGGCGGCGCCCGCGGCGACCACGCCGATCGCGGCGCCCGCCAGACCGGTGGTGCGGCGCCAGGTCCGGGGGGCGGGGACGGCGACCCCCGTGGCGGCGACCACCAGCTCCGGAACGGTCACCACCGGGCTCTCCTCGCTCACCTGGCGCTCCCTCTTCTCCCGTCTCCCGGGATCGTCCGGCGGACCGCCTGCCGCCGTGCGCGCGTCAGGCCCTCTGCCGTTCGATTACCCGGTGGGGTCCTCGTTCACGTACACCCGGGGCACCCGGGATCCGATCCGGGTGACGATCTCGTAGGCGATGGTCCCGCACGCCTGCGCCCAGTCCTCGGCGGTCGGCTCCCCGAGGTCGCCGGCGCCGAACAGCACGGCCTCGCTGCCCGTCTCCGGCCGGTCGCCGCCGAGGTCCACCACGAACTGGTCCATGGCGACCCGCCCGGCGACCGTGCGCAGCTTGCCGCCGACGAGCAACGGGCCCACGCCGGAGGCGTGCCGGGGGATGCCGTCGGCGTATCCGGCGGGGACGAGGCCGAGGGTGGTCTCGCCCGGGGTGACGTAGTGGTGTCCGTAGCTGACGCCGTGGCCGCCGGGCACCTGCTTGACCAGCACCAGGTCGGCCGAGAGCCGCATCACGGGGCGCAGTCCCAGGTCGGCCGCGGAGCCCAGCTCGGGGCTGGGCGACACGCCGTAGGTGGCGATGCCGGCGCGGACCAGGTCGAAGTGGGTGTCGGGGCGGGTGAGGAGGGCGGGCGAGTTGGCGATGTGCCGCACCTCGGGCCTCACGCCCCGCGCCTCGGCGTACCCGACCATCTCGCGGAACCGGGCGAGCTGGGCGTCGGTGGCCGGGTGCCCGGGCTCGTCGGCGCAGGCGAAGTGCGACCAGATGCCGACGACCCGCACCAGGCCCTCCTCCTCGGCGGCGAGGGCGGCGGCGACCAGCTCCGGCCAGTCGGCGGGCTGGCAGCCGTTGCGGCCGAGGCCGGTGTCCGCCTTCAGGTGCACCCGGGCCGGGCGGGCCTCGGCGCGGGCCGCGTCGGCCGCCTCGCGCAGCGCCCACGGGTCGCTGACCGACACGTCCACGTCCGCGGCGATCGCCTCGCGCCAGGGGCCGCCGGGTGCCCACAGCCAGCTGAGCATCCGCCCCGGCAGGCCGGCCTCGCGGAGCGCCAGCGCCTCCTCGGGGGTGGCCGTGCCCAGCCAGTCGGCGCCTGCCTCCTTGGCCGCGCGGGCGCACGGGACGGCGCCGTGGCCGTAGGCGTCGGCCTTCACGACGGCCATCAGGGCGGCGCCGGAGACCCGTGCGCGCAGCGACCTCACGTTGCCGCGCAGGGCGTCCAGGTCGATCTCGGCGCGGACGCGTGCGGTGCCGGGAGGGGGCGGAACACTCTCACTCATGGTCCCCCCAGTCTGACAGAGCCCCGCCCCACCACCGGGCGGCCCCGCGAACGAGCCCCGGCCGCGGCCCCCTCGGGGGCTGCGCGACGCACCGGGCCGGGCCGGCCTTCCGGGGACACGGTGCGCCGGGGTGGGGCCCGCCCGCTCGTGGACGCCATGCGCCGGATCGGGCCCGCCCATCAGGGACACGGTGCGCCGGATCGGGCCCGCCCATCAGGGACACGGTGCGCCGGATCGGACCGGTACCTGCGGGGACGCCATGCGCTGGACCGGCCCGCCCTCCCAGGGCCGCGACGCGCCGGCCCGAGCCGGTTCCGACGGGGCGCGGTGCGTCGGGCCAAGCCGGGTCCGGCGGGGCGCGGTGCCCCGACCCGAGCCAGGTCCGGCAAGGCGCGGTCCCCCGACCCGAGCCGGGTCGGGTCGGCCCGAGCCGGGTCGGGTCGGCCCGAGCCGGGTCGAGCCAGGTCGGGTCGGCCCGAGCCGGGTCGGGTCAGGCGGGAGCGGTGATGTCCCGCCAGACACCGGGGATCGCCGCCGCGACGTCCTGCGCGGCGAGCGGCGCCCCCGCCGCCGCGCCCCGGGCCGCGAGGCCGTGGACGTAGGCGCCCACACTTCCCGCGTCCCGCGCGGAGAGCCCCGCCGCCAGCAGTGACCCGGCCAGCCCGGACAGCACGTCCCCCGAGCCGGCCGTCGCCAGCCACGGCGTCCCCGTGGGATTGACCCGCACGGGGGCGTCCCCCCGCGGCGACGCCACCAACGTCGTCGACCCCTTCAGCAGCACCGTCGCCCGGTACCGCTCCGCCAGCTCCCGCGCCGCGTCGAGCCGCGCGGACTCCACCTCGACCCGGTCGACCCCGAGCAGCGCCGCCGCCTCGCCCGCGTGCGGGGTGAGCAGCGTCGGCGCCGTCCGCGACCGCACCGCGTCGCGGTCGGCGAGCCGCAGCCCGTCGGCGTCGATCAGCACCGGCACCTGCGCTTCGTCGGCGACGGCCAGTACCTCCGCCACCGTCGCGGCGTCGTCCCCCGCGCCGGGCCCGACCACCCACGCCTGCACGCGTCCCGCCCGCCGCGGTCCCCCGTCGGACACCAGTGTCTCGGGGTACCGCGCCAGCACCGCCCGGCCGGCCGGGCCCGCGTACCGCACCGCCCCGGCACCGCCCCGCAGTGCCCCGGCGACGGCGAGCACCGCCGCCCCCGGGTACCGCGCCGACCCGGCGGCGATCCCGACCACGCCGCGCCGGTACTTGTCGCTCTCCGCGCCCGGCCGGGGCAGCAGCCGGGCGACGTCGGCGTGCTGCAACGCCTCCAGCTCGGGCCGCTCGGGAAGCCAGGGGTCCAGCCCGATGTCCACCAGCCGTACCGCGCCCGCGTGCTCGCGCGCCGGGTCGATCAGCAGCGCCGGCTTGTGCGTGCCGAAGGTGACGGTGAGGTCGGCGCGCACCGCGGGGCCGCGTACCTCCCCGGTGTCCGCCTCCACCCCGCTCGGCAGGTCGACGGCGACCACCGCCGCCCCGGACGCGGCAGCCAGCCCGGCCAGCGGCGCGGCGTTCTCCCTCAGTCCGCCCCGACCGCCGATGCCGACGATCCCGTCCACCACCAGATCGGCCGCCATGACCAGCCGCGCCACCTCGTCCGGTCCGGCATCCGCACCCGCACCCGCCGCGTCACCCGGCACAGCGCCCGAGCCACGCGGGCCACCGCCGCCGCCGGAGCCGCCCGAGCCGCCCGGCGGCGCCCCGCCTCCCGCCGGGACGGCGACGGCCCGTCCCCCGGCACGCCGCAACGCGGCCAGCCCGCCGTCGTGCACCCGCTCCGGCGAGAGGAGCACGGCCGTCACCCCGGCCCCGCGCCGCGCCAGCCGCGCCCCGGCGTACAGCGCGTCCCCACCGTTGTCGCCGCTGCCGACCAGCAGGACCACCCGGCTGCCGTAGACCCGGCCCGCCGTCCGGCCCAGGACCTGGGCACAGGCGGCGGCCAGCCCGGCGGCCGCCCGCTGCATCAAAGCGCCCTCGGGAAGCCTCGCCATCAGCTCCCGCTCGGCCGCACGTACCGTCTCCACGCTGTAGGCACTTCGCATACAGCCGAGTCTTCCCCAGGAATCAGCCCTCCGCGATCACCACCGCCGAGGCCACACCCGCGTCATGACTGAGCGACACGTGCCAGGAACTGACGCCCAGTTCGGCCGCGCGGGCGGCGACCGTGCCGAAGACCCGCAGCCGGGGCTGCCCGCTCTCCTCCAGGTACACCTCGGCGTCCCGCCACTGCAGCCCGGGCGGCGCGCCCAGCGCCTTCGCCAGCGCCTCCTTGGCCGCGAACCGGGCGGCCAGTGAGGCGATGCCGCGGCGCTCGCCGCTGGGCAGTATCAGTTCGCTGTCGTTGAAGAGGCGTTGTGCCATGTGCGGGGTACGGGCGAGAGCGGCCTGGAACCGGTCGATCTCGGCCACGTCGATTCCGACGCCGATGATGCTCATGGCCCTCAGCCTACGGACGAACGCCGCACCCGTCGGGCCCTGTGGACAACGGGGCCGGGCCCGCACCCACCCTGTGGATAACTTTCCGGGACGACCCCGCCCCCCTGTTAGCCTGCGACGTCACCGAATCGAAGGGGACACGGCGCACAGCCGGTCCGCCCGACACATCCGCGCGGCGTCCAGGGGGGCCGATGAGCAGCATCCACCAGAGCACCGGTACGGTCACCGGTTCACCACGTCTGGATCCGTACGAACTCCTGCCGGAGATGGCCGAACTGCGCACCGCGGTGGCCGGCCGCCGCTGGCCGGCCGTGCAGGCCTTCTTCGACGCCCGTACGCCCGCGGACCAGACCTACGCGGCCGTCCTGGTCAGCGAGACGGCGGGCGTGGAGTCCTTCCTCGCCGAGGCCGCGGCCGCGCACCCGGCCGCCCCGCTGCCCCGCACGCTCCTCGCCTACCGGCAGGTGGTGATCGGCTGGGACATCCGCAGCGCTGACCGCGCCCGGAACGTCTCGCGCGACCAGTTCCGGAAGTTCCACGACTGGCTGCGCAAGGCCGAGCAGCTCCTCATCGACGTCTGCGCCGAGCAGCCGGCGTTCCCTCTGGCCTGGTACGTCCGCCTGATCACGGCGCGTGGCCTGGAGCTCGGGCAGTCGGAGGCCCGCCGCCGCCACGACCGGCTCGCCGCCGTCTCCCCGCACCACCACGCCGCGCAGTCCCAGCTCCTCCAGCAGCTCTGCCCCAAGTGGGGCGGCACCTGGGAACTGGCGCACGGCTTCGCCCGGGAATGCGCGTCCGCCGCGCCCGACGGCTCCGACTGCGCCGTGCTGGTGGCCGACGCGCACATCGAGCACTGGCTCGACCTGCCGTCCTCGGAGGACGAGGCCTACATGCGGGGCGTGCCGGTCCGCGACGATCTGCGCTTCGCCGCCGAGGTGTCGGTGTGGCACCCGGCCTACCGGCCGGACGCGAACTGGATATCGGCGCACAACACGTTCGCGATGGCCTTCTCGCTCGGCGGCCATCTCCAGGACGCCGCGCGTCACTTCGCCGTACTCGGCGACCGGGCCTGCAGGTCTCCCTGGAACTACCTGGGCGACCCGAAGGCGATGTTCGCCAAGCACCGCAGAGCCGCGCTGACAGCGCGCTGAGGGGGACCACCACCATGACCGTCGACACCACCGCCCAGGTCGCCGCCCTGCGGGAGCTGGCCGGATACGCCACCACGCAGGGGATACCGACCCTGTTCGCCCCGCAGGCGGGCAACGAGATCACCGCCGGCCTGTTCTTCCGGGTGGGCTGCGCGGACGAGACCCTGGCCACCGCCGGCATCACGCACCTGGTGGAGCACCTGGCCCTGCACCGCATCGGCCTGAGCGACGCACACCACAACGGCGCCACCGCCAACGCCTTCACCCTCTTCCACGTCACCGGCACCGAGACCGAGGTGGTGGCGCACCTCAACTCCGTCTGCGCCTCCCTCCGCGACCTGCCTCTGGAGCGGCTGGAGACGGAGAAGGAGATCCTGCGCACGGAGGCCGCGGGCCGCAGCCGCGGCGTCAACCAGCAACTGCCGCTGTGGCGGTACGGCGCGCAGGGCTACGGCCTCTCCAGCTACTCCGAGCTGGGCACCTGGCGGTTGACGCCGGACGAGGTCCGGTGGTGGGCGCAGACCCGTTTCACCCGCGACAACGCGGTGCTCTGGATCACCGGCGACCACGTTCCCGACGGGCTGGACCTGACGCTGCCCGCCGGCCGCCGGATACCCGCCCCGGCACCCAGCAGCGCCCTGCCGCAGACCCCCGCGTACATCGGGGGCGACGACGGCCAGGTGGTCCTCGACGCCGTGGTGCGCCGTTCCACCGCCGCGTCGGTCTTCTCCGACGTGCTGGGGCGGGCGCTCTTCCGGGAACTGCGCCAGGAGGGTGGCTACTCGTACGCGGTGGACGCCGACTACAGCCCCCGGGACGCCGAGTGGGCGACCGTGACCGCCTTCGCGGACGCGCTGCCGCAGAAGCAGGACGCGGTGACCGGCGCGTTCGTCGACGTGCTGGCGCGGCTGCGGGCCGGACGGATCGAACCGGCGGAGCTCGAGTCGGCGAAGGCCAAGGCGCTCAAGTCGCTGGACGGGCCCGACGTGGCGGCGCGCGCGCTGCCGTCGTGGGCGCTGAACCTGCTGATGGGGCACGAGATCCTGACCCCCGACCAGCACCGGGAGCAGATAGCCGCCGTGACCGTCGAGGACGTGCGCGACGTCGCCCGGGAGGCCTGGTCCACCGCCCTGGTCCAGGTGCCGGGGCAGGACCTCGCCTGGGCCGGGTGCGCGTCGGCGCCCCAGTTCTCCGAGGCGGCGGTCGCCGGGACGCGGCACCCGTCCCTGGAGGACGACCGGGTCACCCTGGTCATCGGCGCCGAGGGCGTCTCGCTGACGATGCCGGGCGGGCCGGTGACCGTCCGGTACGACCGGTGCGTGGCGATGGCGGCCCGGCCCGACGGGGCGCGTGTGCTCACCGGGCCGGACGGCTTCCGGGTGGAGGTGGAGCCGACGCTCTTCAAGGGCGTCACCCCGGAGCGGATCGCGGCGATCGACGCCGCGGTGCCGCCGGGGGCGGTCGTGCCCCTTCCGCCGCGGGAGGACGTTCCCCGGCCCCGCCCGCGCTCGACCACGCGTACCCGGAGGGCCTCGCACGGCTCCGGGATCGCGGCCGCCACCGCCGGGCCGTCCACGCCGGGGCGGGCGTTCCTGCGGTGGCTGATCTGGACGGCGACGGCACTGTTCGGCCTGCTGGCCGTGGTCCTCACGGTGGACGAGCTGGTGGCGCCGGTGCCGGACACCGACGTCATCCTGGGCGTCTGGATACTCGAGCTGCCCCTCGCCCTGGCGGCCTGGTCGCAGTGGCGCACCCGGCCCGCGAACTGACCGGAACCCGCAGGAACCGACCGGCACCCGCGCGGACGGGCCCCGACACCCGTCGCGCGGAACCCGGGCCGTCGGCCGGGCCCGGGGCCCACGACCCACGGCCCAAGGCCCAGTGCCCACGGCCCGGGGCCCCGGTCCTCCAGGCTCCGGGAGCCCGGCCGACGGGAGGCGCGTCCGCGGGGGCCGTCACTCCACCGTGACGGACTTCGCCAGGTTCCTCGGCTGGTCCACCTCGTTCCCGCGTGCCGTCGCCAGCTCGCAGGCGAACACCTGGAGCGGGACCGTCGCCACCAGCGGCTGGAGCAGCGGCGGCGTGGCGGGGATCCGCACCAGGTGGTCGGCGTAGGGCACCACCGCCTCGTCCCCCTCCTCCGCGATGACGATGGTCCGCGCGCCCCGCGCCCGGATCTCCTGGATGTTGGAGACGATCTTGTCGTGCAGCACCGCCCGGTCGCGCGGCGAGGGCACGACCACCACCACCGGCACGCCCTCCTCGATCAGCGCGATCGGCCCGTGTTTCAGCTCGCCCGCCGCGAACCCCTCGGCGTGCATGTAGGCGAGCTCCTTCAGCTTGAGCGCGCCCTCCAGTGCCACCGGGTGGCCCACGTGCCGGCCGAGGAACAGCACGGTGTTCCGGGAGGACAGGGAACGCGCCAGCTCCCGCACCGGCTCCATCGTCTCCAGCACCCGCTCCACCGCGTCGCCGATCCCCGACAGCTCCCGCACCTGCTCGCGGATCTCCTCCCCCGAGCGGGTGCCGCGTACCTGCCCCAGGTACAGGGCGACCAGGTAGCAGGCGACCAGCTGGGTCAGGAACGCCTTGGTGGAGGCGACGGCGACCTCCGGCCCGGCGTGGGTGTACAGCACCGCGTCCGACTCGCGGGGGATGGTCGCTCCGTTGGTGTTGCAGATGGCCACCACCTTGGATCCCTGCTCCCGCGCGTGACGCAGCGCCATCAGGGTGTCCATGGTCTCCCCCGACTGGGAGATGGCGATCACCAGCGCGCGTGGTCCCAGGATGGGGTCGCGGTAGCGGAACTCGCTGGCCAGGTCCACCTCGCAGGGGACGCGTGTCCAGTGCTCGACGGCGTACTTGGCGATCAGTCCGGCGTGGTGGGCGGTCCCGCAGGCCACGATCACCACCTTGTCGACCTCGCGCAGTTCCTCCGGCGGGATCCGCAGCTCGTCCAGCGAGAGGTGGCCCGAGCCGTCGATCCGGCCCAGCAGCGTGTCCGCGACCGCCTTGGGCTGCTCGGCGATCTCCTTGAGCATGAAGTAGTCGTAGCCGCCCTTCTCGGCGGCGGAGGCGTCCCAGTCGATGTGGAACTCCCGCACCTCGGCGGGCAGCCCGTCGAAGCCGGTCACCGTCACCGCGACCGCCCCGCCCGTCCCGTCCGCCCCGCCCGTCCCGCCCGTGGCGTCCGGCCCGCCGGCCCCGTCGCGGCGCAGCTCGACGACCTGGTCCTGGCCCAGCTCGATGGCGTCCCGGGTGTACTCGATGAACGCGGACACGTCCGAGGCGAGGAACCCTTCGCCCTGGCCCACCCCGACCACCAGCGGCGAGTTCCGCCGGGCGCCGACCACCACCCCGGGCTCCTCCGCCGCGACCGCCACCAGGGTGAACGCGCCCTCCAGCCGCCGGCACACCAGCCGCATCGCCTCGGCGAGCCCGCCGCACGCCGAGTACTCCTCGGCCAGCAGGTGGGAGACGACCTCGGTGTCGGTCTCCGAGGTGAGGCGGTGGCCTCGTTCCTCCAGCTCGGCGCGGAGCCGCGCGAAGTTCTCGATGATGCCGTTGTGCACGACGGCGACCCGGCCTGCATCGTCCAGATGCGGGTGGGCGTTCACGTCGTTGGGCGCACCGTGGGTGGCCCAGCGGGTGTGCCCCAAACCGGTTGTGGCGGCCGGGAGGGGGCGCTCGCCGAGCTCCTTCTCCAGGTTGACCAGCTTGCCCGCCTTCTTGGCCGTCGCCAGCACGCCGTCGGCGAGGACCGCCACGCCCGCCGAGTCGTAGCCCCGGTACTCCAGCCTCCGCAGTCCCGCCGTCACGACCTCCAACGCCGCCTGACGGCCCACATATCCCACAATTCCGCACATGTACCCCACCCTAGGTGCGGCCCCACGACCGCGCGGCCGGTCGTGGTCCGTTCGGGCCTCCCCGGCACGCCGCTCCACGGGGCTCCCCGGCACCCCGGTCCACGAGCCTCCCCCGGCACCCCGCGCCCCGCACCCGGCAGCAGGACGCCGTCGCGCCGGACCAGGACCCCGCGGCCGTCAGGCCCGGTACGCACCCGGTACGCACCCGAAGCGCGCCAGGAACACGCCCGGAGCACACCCGAGGCCCGCCCGACGCCCGCCCGAGCCGCGTCTGACCCGCGCCCGACCCGGGCCGCCCCGCCCCGCTCCCGCCTGGCCCGGCCGCCGCCACCGCCGTCCTAGTGACGCACCCCACCCCGCGGCCCGGACGGACGCCCGTAACAATGGACTGTGATCTCTCCGGCCTCCCCGATGCCCTCAGGCGGCGCCCACCGGTCCCGGCCGGAAGCGACCCCGTACGTGGACCTGACCCGCCAGGAGTGGAGCGCGCTGCGTGACAAGACGCCGCTCCCCCTCTCCGCGGAGGAGGTCGAGCGCCTGCGCGGCCTCGGCGACGTCATCGACCTGGACGAGGTGCGGGACATCTACCTGCCGCTCTCCCGGCTGCTCAACCTCTACGTGCGTTCCACGGACAACCTGCGGTCCGCCCTGAACACCTTCCTCGGCGAGAAGGGCTCCCAGTCGGGGACACCGTTCGTCATAGGGGTGGCCGGCTCGGTCGCGGTCGGCAAGTCGACGGTCTCCCGGCTGCTGCAGGCGCTGCTCTCCCGGTGGCCGGAGCACCCGCGCGTCGAACTCGTCACCACCGACGGCTTCCTGCTGCCCACCCGCGAGCTCCAGGCGCGCGGGCTGATGGAGCGCAAGGGCTTCCCCGAGTCCTACGACCGCCGGGCGCTGACCCGGTTCGTCGCCGACATCAAGGCCGGCAAGGACGAGGTCACCGCGCCGGTCTACTCCCACCTGATCTACGACATCGTCCCCGGTGAGAAGCTGACGGTCCGCCGGCCCGACATCCTGATCGTCGAGGGCCTCAACGTCCTGCAGCCCGCCCTCCCCGGCAAGGACGGCCGCACCCGGGTGGCACTGGCCGACTACTTCGACTTCAGCGTCTACGTCGACGCCAAGCCGGAGGACGTCGAGAAGTGGTACCTGCACCGCTTCCGCCGACTGCGCGACACGGCGTTCCAGAACCCCGAGTCGTACTTCCGCCGGTGGACCCAGGTCTCCGAGGAGGAGGCCCTGGAGTACGCCCGGCGCACCTGGCGGACCATCAACGGGCCCAATCTGGCGGAGAACGTGGCCCCCACCCGTGGCCGGGCCACGCTGGTCCTGCGCAAGGGCCCGGACCACAAGGTCCAGCGACTGCGGCTGCGCAAACTCTGAGCGCCGCCCGCTAGTCTGCCGCGCATGCTGCACCTGCGACTGATCACACCGTCCGCGCGGACGGACGAGGTGATCGCACTCCTCCGCAAGACCGCCGGCTGCACCCATCTGGTCGTCCTCCCCGGGGCGGCCAGGGAACCGGCGGGCGACCTGATGACGGTGGACGTCGCCCGTGAGGCCGCCGACGAGGTGATCGCCGGCCTGCGTGCGATCGGCCTCGACCAGGAGGGCTCCATCAGCGCCGACAACCTGGACCTGTCCCTCTCCCGGCACGCGGACCGGGCCGAGGAGGAGGCACCCGGCGAGGGCGCCGACGCGGTGGTCTGGGACCAGCTGGAGGAGGCCACGCACGAGGAGTCCAGCTTCTCCTGGACCTACGTGGCCTTCCTGTCACTGGCCACCATGATCGCGGCCTGCGGTGTGGTGCTGGACAACGCGGTGCTGATCGTGGGCGCCATGGCGGTGGGCCCGGAGTTCGGCCCGCTCGCAGGGTTCTGCACGGCACTGGTCAGGCCCGCGCCGCGGCTGGCGGTGCGCTCGCTGATCGCGCTGCTGGGCGGTTTCGCGGTGGCCATGGCCCTGACGGTGCTGTTCAGCTTCCTGATGACCGGACTGGGCCTCTTCAGCGCCGAGCAGCTCGCGGCGGAGCGGCCCAACACCGCGTTCATCTACGCGCCGGACGCCTTCTCCTTCGTGGTCGCCCTGCTGGCGGGCTGCGCGGGGATGCTCTCGCTGACCTCGGCCAAGTCGGGCGCCCTGGTCGGCGTCGCCATCTCGGTGACCACGGTCCCGGCGGCCGCCAACGCCGCCGTCGCCTTCGAGTACGACTACTACGGGCAGGCGTGGGGGTCGTCGCTCCAGCTCCTGGTGAACCTGGGCGGCATCGTCCTGGCGGGCACGCTGACCCTGCTGATCCAGAAGGCGAGCTGGTCCCGCAGGCTCCGCCGCCGCCCCCTCACCGGCACGCCCTGAACCGGCCGCGCGGCACGGCGCGCAAAAGGCTGCGCGGCACGGCACGAAGCAGCGCGGCACGGCGGGCACGAAGCAGCGCGGCACGGCGCGCACGAAGCGGCACGGCACGGGCAGGCGCAGCACGGAAGACGCAGCACGAAAAGGCGCACGGGCCGCGTCCGGCCCGCCGCCCCTCCCGTACGCCCGTGTCAGCCCAGCGCGGACTTGACGACGTCGGCCAGCCGTCCGGCCACCGACTCCGCCTGGTGGATGTCGGCCGCCTCGACCATCACCCGCACCAGCGGCTCGGTGCCGGACGGCCGCAGCAGCACCCGCCCGGTGGTGCCCAGCTCGCGCTCCGCCTCGTCCACGGCGGCGGCCAGCTCGGCGGAGGTGGAGACGCGCGCCTTGTCGACGTCGCGCACGTTCACCAGCACCTGCGGCAGCCGCTCCATCACCGAGGCCAGCTCGCGCAGCGGACGCCCGCTCGCCGCGATCCGGGCCGCGAGCAGCAGCCCGGTGAGGGTGCCGTCGCCGGTGGTGGCGTGGTCGAGGGCGATCACGTGGCCGGACTGCTCACCGCCCAGCGCGAAGCCGTGCTCCTTCATCTCCTCCAGCACGTAGCGGTCGCCGACCGCGGTCTGGACGAGCTGGATGCCCTCGCGCTCCATGGCGAGCTTGAAGCCCAGGTTGGACATCACCGTCGCGACCACGGTGTCGGCGCGCAGCACGCCGCGCTCCCGCATCGCCAGGGCGAGGATCGCCAGGATCTGGTCCCCGTCGACCTCCTCGCCGGTGTGGTCGACCGCGAGGCACCGGTCGGCGTCGCCGTCGTGCGCGATGCCCAGGTCCGCGCCGTGCTCGACGACCGCGGCCTTGAGCTTGCCGAGGTGGGTGGAGCCGTAGCCGTCGTTGATGTTGAGGCCGTCCGGCTCGGCGCCGATCGTGACGACCCGGGCGCCGGCCCGCTCGAAGGCGGCCGGGGAGACCCGGGACGCGGCGCCGTGCGCCTCGTCGAGCACGACCGTCAGGCCGTCGAGCCGGTTGGGGAGCACGCCGAGCAGGTGGGCGACGTAGGTCTCCAGGCCCTCCAGGTGCTCGCCGACCCGGCCGACGCCCGCACCGGTCGGCCGGTCCCACGGGGCGCCGGTGCTGTGCTCGCGGTAGACGGCCTCGATGCGGTCCTCGAGCTCGTCGGCCAGCTTGTGGCCACCGCGGGCGAAGAACTTGATGCCGTTGTCGGGCATGGCGTTGTGGCTGGCGGAGAGCATCACGCCGAGGTCCGCGCCGAGCACACCGGTCAGGTGGGCGACCGCCGGTGTGGGCAGTACGCCCACCTTGAGCACGTCCACACCCGCACTGGCGAGACCGGCCACCACGGCGGCCTCCAGGAACTCTCCGGACGCGCGCGGGTCCCGTCCGACGACCGCCTTGGGGCGATGCCCCTCGAAGGTGCCCGCCTCGGCCAGTACGTGCGCCGCCGCCACGGAGAGACCGAGCGCGAGCTCGGCCGTCAGGTCCGCGTTGGCGACACCCCGTACACCGTCCGTGCCGAAGAGTCGTCCCACTGGTCCTCCAGAGAAGTGCTGCATCAGATGTGCTGCGCCGCAGGGGCTGCGTCGCAGGTGCCGCGTCGGAAGTTCTGCATCGTGACGAACGCCGCACCAGAGGCCCTATGAGCCTTACAGCACATTGTTCCCTTATATGACTGTCGCCGCTGATAAACGAACGCCCCGGCGGCACAAAGTGAGTGCCGCCGGGGCGTTCGGACGTACTGCGGGTCTGCCGTACGTACAGGCAGCGCCGGGTTTAGCGCTTGCTGTACTGCGGGGCCTTACGGGCCTTCTTCAGACCGGCCTTCTTGCGCTCGACGGCACGCGCGTCGCGGCTCAGGAAGCCGGCCTTCTTCAGCGCGCCACGGTTGTTGTCGACGTCCGCCTCGTTCAGCGCACGGGCGACACCCAGACGGAGCGCACCGGCCTGGCCGGAGACGCCGCCACCCGCGATGCGGGCGATGACGTCGTAGCGGCCCTCGAGCTCGAGCACCTTGAAGGGCTCGTTGACTTCCTGCTGGTGCACCTTGTTCGGGAAGTAGTCCTCGAGGGTGCGACCGTTGATCTTCCACTTGCCGGTGCCCGGGACGATCCGGACACGGGCGATGGCGTTCTTGCGACGGCCCAGGCCGGCGGCCGGCTGGGGCTCGCCGAAGCGGGAGGCCATGGACTCCGAGGTGTACTCACCCTCGACGGGGACCTCGGACTCGGTGGTGTAGCTGTCGATGTCAAGCTCTTCGAGCGGCTGCTCGGCAGTGGTCTCGGCCACGATTCTCCTCAGATTCTCTTCAGGCTTAGGGGGTGGCCGTACTTACTGCGCGACCTGGGTGATCTCGAACGGAACCGGCTGCTGGGCAGCGTGCGGGTGGTTCTCGCCCGAGTAGACCTTCAGCTTGGAGAGCATCTGACGGCCCAGGGTGTTCTTGGGGAGCATGCCCTTGACGGCCTTCTCGATGGCCTTCTCCGGGTTCTTCGCGAGCAGCTCGTCGTAACGAACCGAACGCAGACCGCCCGGGTAGCCGGAGTGGCGGTAGGCCATCTTCTGGGTCTTCTTGTTGCCGGACAGGTGCACCTTGTCCGCGTTGATGATGATGACGAAGTCACCAGCGTCGACGTGGGGCGCGTAGATCGGCTTGTGCTTGCCCCGCAGGAGGGAGGCAGCGGTGGACGCCAGACGGCCGAGGACGACGTCCTGGGCGTCAATGACGTGCCACTGGCGGGTGATATCGCCGGGCTTGGGGCTGAACGTACGCACGGTTCGTGGCCTTCGCTATCTTCAGTGAATGGTCCTAGACAAGGTCACCGAAGCGATCACGACAGCCCTGACCGCACTGCGGTGACGCATACCGCGTGCTGGTCGCTGGTCATCGGCCCGGTGGACCGGTGTAAGGGCCCGTCCCGTGAGAATGAGCAAGCCAATACACAACGAACATGCAGGCTACCCTCCGCCCCGCCCATGGGTCAAAACGCCCGCGCTTCACGCCCCGCGCGGCGGCCCGTCTAGGATGCGCGGCATGAGTTATGGGCAGGGGGGGCCTGGGCCACAGCAGTGGGACCCTTGGAAGCCCCAATCGCAGCAGCCGGACGCCGTCGCGCCTCAGCCGTGGTCGCAGGGCGGCACCGACGCATCAGGGGGACCCGACTGGGAAGCCCTCGCCGACACCTCCGCGGCCAAGGCCAAACGCCGCCGGATCATCGCCGCGGGCGCCGCGGCCGCGGTCGTCGCCGCCGGCGCGGTCACCGCGGTGCTCCTGACCCGCGGCGGGGAGGAACCGTCCACCGCCGGCGGTTCCGGCGGCGCGTCGGCCTCCACCGGCACGCCCTCGTTCGCGCCCACCAGCGCGCCCCCGCCGCTGGACCCGGAGGAGATCCTGGCGGACTCCCGCAAGGACACCGCCCCGCTCTCCCCCGCCGCGCTCTTCCCGGGCAAGGCCGGCGGCGAGCTGGCCCTCGGCCAGGCGTCCTACGTCAGGGGACCGTCCGCCGAGACCACCGACTGCGCCTCCGCCGCCCAGCACACCCTGCCGGCCGTGCTGAACGCCAACGGCTGCACGAAGATGCTCCGCGCCACCTGGACCCGTGACGGCGTGGCCGTCACCGTCGGCGTCGCCGTCTTCGACACCGCCGAGGACGCCACGGCGGCCCGCGGCCAGGCCGACAAGGCCGCCATCATCGAGCCGCTGTCCGGTAAGGGGGTGAAACCGTTCTGCGACGGCGCGGTCTGCCGCACCACCATCAATTCCTACGGGCGGTACGCCTACTTCACGATCACCGGCTTCGCCGGCGGCAAGGACGTCACCGCGCAGGACAGGAAGGTCTTCGACGCGGGCGACCAGCTCGCCCACTACACCTTCCAGCAGATCCACCGCCGCGGCGAGGCGCAGGCCACCGCGGCCCCGGCGGCCTGACCCGCGCCGGGGTCACGGGGCACGGTCTGCCCCGTGACCCGGCGCCCAGCCCCAGAACCTCACGCGGGGCCCGGGCCGGGAGGAGCCGGTCCTCGGCGGCGCCCCGGCCGCCCACGGCCCGTCCGTGCCCTCCCCGGGGGCCCGGGGAGCGCGCCCCGGCCCCGGTGGAGCGCCCCGGCCCCGCCCCGGGGAGCGCCCCGACGCCGTGGAGCCCGCGCGGCACCTCAGTCGCAGGTGACGCAGCCCTCGACCGCCGCCGCGCCCGGCAGGGTCCGCCGGTTGCGGGCGGCCAGGTTCCGCGCGGCGAGCTGGTCGTCGGCCGGATAGCCGACCTCCTCCAGCGTCAGCCCGTGCGGCCGCACCACGTGCACGGCGGAGTCCCGCACCCCGGCCGCCAGCACCTTCCCGGGCCACTCGACCGGCCGGTGCCCGTCGCCGACGAACAGCAGGGCGCCGATCAGCGAGCGCACCATGTTGTGGCAGAAGGCGTCCGCCCGCACCGTCGCGGTGACGATCCCGTCGTCCCCGCGTACCAGGCTGAGCTCCTGGAGGGTGCGGATGGTGGTGGCGCCCTCCCGCTTCTTGCAGTACGCGGCGAAATCGTGCTCGCCGAGCAGCGCCTTGGCCGCCTCGTTCATCGCGGCGACGTCCAGGGGCCAGTCGTGCCACAGCACGTGCCCGCGCAGCAGCGGGTCGACGCCGCCGGGGGCGTCCGTGACGCGGTAGGCGTACCGGCGCCAGATCGCGGAGAACCGCGCGTTGAACCCGGCGGGCGCCTCGACGGCGGACCAGATCCGCACGTCCCGGGAGAGCCGCCCGGCGAGCCGCTTGAGCAGCTTCTCCCGGTGCTCGGCCCACAGCTCCTCCGGAAGGTCGACGTGGGCGACCTGCCCCCGGGCGTGCACCCCGGCATCGGTGCGGCCGGCCACGGTCAGCTCGTACGTCGTCTCCCGCGACCGGGTCACGGTGCGCAGCGCGTCCTCGATCTCGCCCTGCACGGTCCGCTTCCCGCCGGCCTGCTTGGCCCAGCCGTGGAAGCCGGACCCGTCGTAGGACAGGTCCAGCCGCACCCGGACGAACCCGGGCTGTACTTCGTCGCTCACCCTTCGATCCTCTCAGGTCCCCGCACGCGAAAGCGGGCCCGCCCCGGAAGGGCGGACCCGCTCGCGTCAGGCGTCAGCCAGGGCGCCGAATCAGGCGTCCTTGGACTCCTCGGCCGGAGCCTCGGTGGCCTCGTTCGTCTCGGTGGCCTCGGCCTGCTTGGCCTCGTCCTCCTTGACGGCGCGCTTGGTGGCGGCCTCGGCCTCGCCGGTGGCCTGCTGGGCCACGGTCAGGGCCTCCACCAGCTCGATGACGGCCATGGGCGCGTTGTCGCCACGGCGGTTACCGATCTTGGTGATGCGCGTGTAACCACCGGGGCGGTTCTCGTAGCGCGGGCCGATCTCGGTGAAGAGCGTGTGGACGATGCTCTTGTCCGTGATCACCGAGAGCACCTGGCGGCGGTTGTGAAGGTCACCCTTCTTCGCCTTGGTGACCAGACGCTCGGCGTACGGGCGCAGACGGCGCGCCTTGGCCTCGGTGGTGGTGATGCGGCCGTGCTCGAAGAGGCTCTTGGCGAGGTTCGCGAGGAGCAGCTTCTCGTGCGCGGCGCTGCCGCCCAGACGGGCACCCTTGGTGGGCTTCGGCATGTCTTCTCCTAGGTGTCTGCCCCGGCCGTATCAGGTACCGGAGTCAGTATCCGAGCGGGCGGTCGCCCGTCGAAGATCCGGGACGAACCCGGAAGAGTGAACAGCACCCCAGGGTACGGCGTCCCGAAGGGTGCGGACCGTGCCTGTGGCGGGGTCCGGGGACCCCGCCACAGGAGACGGTCAGTACTGCTCGGTCTCGACGAACCCGGCGTCCGAGTCGTCGTCCGCGCCGAACGCGTCGGCGGCGGCGGTCGGGTCGAATCCGGGCGGGCTGTCCTTGAGGGCCAGGCCCATGCCGGCCAGCTTCGCCTTGACCTCGTCGATGGACTTCGCGCCGAAGTTGCGGATGTCCAGCAGGTCGGCCTCGGAGCGGGCGACGAGCTCACCCACGGAGTGGATGCCCTCGCGCTTGAGGCAGTTGTACGACCGAACGGTGAGCTCGAGCTCCTCGATCGGCAGCGCCAGGTCGGCGGCCAGGGCGGCGTCCGTCGGGGACGGGCCCATGTCGATGCCCTCGGCGTCGACGTTGAGCTCGCGGGCCAGACCGAACAGCTCGACCAGGGTCTTGCCGGCCGACGCCATGGCGTCACGCGGACGCATGGCCTGCTTGGTCTCGACGTCGACGATCAGCTTGTCGAAGTCGGTGCGCTGCTCGACTCGGGTCGCCTCGACCTTGTAGGTGACCTTGAGGACCGGCGAGTAGATCGAGTCGACCGGGATGCGGCCGATCTCCTGGCCGGCCTGCTTGTTCTGGACGGCGGAGACGTAGCCGCGACCGCGCTCGACGGTCAGCTCCATCTCCAGCTTGCCCTTGCCGTTCAGCGAGGCCAGAACCAGGTCGGGGTTGTGCACCTCGACACCGGCCGGGGGCGCGATGTCGGCGGCGGTGACCAGACCCGGGCCCTGCTTGCGCAGGTACATCACGACCGGCTCGTCGTGCTCCGAGGAGACGACCAGCTGCTTGATGTTGAGGATCAGGTCGGTGACGTCCTCCTTGACGCCCGGCACGGTGGTGAACTCGTGCAGCACGCCGTCGATGCGGATGGACGTGACCGCCGCACCCGGGATCGAGGAGAGGAGGGTACGACGCAGGGAGTTGCCGAGGGTGTAACCGAAGCCCGGCTCCAGCGGCTCGATCACGAACCGGGAGCGGAACTCGTCGACGACCTCTTCGGTCAACGAGGGACGCTGAGCGATCAGCATTCTTGGATCAGATCCTTCTTTCGTGGACGCCCGCTATTTGACGTCCGACAAAACCGTGCCCATTGCCGAGGCACGGGTACTGCAAGGATACGGGCGGCACGCCCCCTCACGGAGTCGTACCGCCCGGCACCTCAAGCCCTCACGGGCGTCGCACGCGGCGACCGGCAGCCGGGAGAACCCGGCAGCGGATCAGACGCGACGACGCTTCGGCGGACGGCAGCCGTTGTGCGGGGTGGGGGTGACGTCCTGGATCGAACCCACCTCGAGGCCGGTGGCCTGGAGGGAGCGGATCGCGGTCTCACGGCCGGAGCCGGGACCCTTGACGAAGACGTCGACCTTGCGCATGCCGTGCTCCTGCGCGCGACGCGCGGCCGACTCGGCGGCCATCTGCGCGGCGAACGGGGTGGACTTGCGCGAGCCCTTGAAGCCGACGTGGCCGGCGGAGGCCCAGGAGATCACGTTGCCGGACGGGTCCGTGATCGAGACGATCGTGTTGTTGAACGTGCTCTTGATGTGCGCGTGGCCGTGAGCGACGTTCTTCTTTTCCTTGCGGCGCACCTTCTTGGCAGCGCCCTGACGTCCCTTGGGGGGCATGTCTTATCTCCTACGGGAGGTGGTCGGTCCTACAGCGAAGACCGTGGACAGTCGTCCGCTGCGGACTACTTCTTGCCCGGCTTCTTCTTGCCGGCGATGGCGCGACGCGGGCCCTTGCGGGTACGGGCGTTCGTGCTGGTGCGCTGGCCGCGGACCGGCAGGCCACGACGGTGACGCAGACCCTGGTACGAGCCGATCTCGACCTTGCGGCGGATGTCGGCCGCAACCTCGCGACGGAGGTCACCCTCGGTCTTGATGTTGGCGTCCACGTACTCGCGGATCGCGACGAGCTGCTCCTCGGAGAGGTCGCGAACACGGATGTTCGGGTCGATGCCCGTCGCGGCCAGCGTCTGCTGGGAGAGGGTCCGGCCGATGCCGAACACGTAGGTGAGGGCGACCTCCACGCGCTTTTCGCGCGGGATGTCAACACCGGAAACGCGTGCCATTCAATGGCTCCAGTTGGTTGTCGGAGGTCTGCAGCAGAACCGGCCCCCGCCCGCCGTTCCCCGCCGTTTCACGGGGTCGGTACGGGACGGGTCCCCAGCCTCCGACCGGGGGTGTCGGAACCGACGAGACGGTTCCGGGTCCTGCGTATGACAATTTGCTCGCGTCGCGCGAAGACTCTGCGGAAGCAGAGGGGAGGTCAGTGCGTCAGCCCTGGCGCTGCTTGTGGCGCGGGTTCTCGCAGATGACCATGACCCGACCGTGACGGCGGATCACCCTGCACTTGTCGCAGATCTTCTTGACGCTCGGCTTGACCTTCATGGGATGAGGTTCTCCGGGTCAGTGCCACCACCCGCGCGGACCGTCCAAGCCGGACGGATGCACGGAGTGCAGGCAGATCTACTTGTACCGGTAGACGATCCGGCCACGCGTCAGGTCGTACGGAGACAGCTCCACCACGACCCGGTCGTCAGGGAGGATGCGGATGTAGTGCATACGCATCTTGCCGCTGATGTGAGCCAGGACCTGGTGGCCGTTCTGGAGCTCGACCCTGAACATGGCGTTCGGCAGAGACTCGACGACAGTGCCCTCGATCTCGATGGCACCTTGCTTCTTGGCCACGCTTCGCCCTTCGAATCGACTACCTTGATCGACCCCGCGCGAAGCGCATACGGACATGCGGGTGCACGGGAGCCGACGAGTCAGTCTACGTCAGGGCCCCGTGAAATACGAATCGGGGAAGAATGCCCCATCCGCGTGATCCTTATGCCGGATAGCGGCGACGGACAGCGGCACGGCGTCCTGCACGCGCCGGGGCGAGGCCCCGCGGAAGGGCACGCGGCGGGCGCCCGGCGCGTCCCCGCCGGGCCGGCGGCGGGCACTCGGGCCGAGGGGCGGGCATTCGGGCCGGCCGAACGGACCGCGCCCCGCCCCCGGGCCCGCCGAACCCCGCACGACCGGCGGGGTGGGGCAACGACAGAGGCAGGGGCAGCGGCAGGGGCAGGGGCCGGGGCCGGGGCCGGGACAGGGCGCCCGGCAGGGCTCAGGCGGACAGCGGGTCCGGCGCCGCGGTGATGCCGTGCTCTGCCAGCTTGGCGCGGCCGGCGTCCGGCGCCGTGAGGACCAGCGGACCCGCCTCGGTCAGCGCGACGGAGTGCTCCCAGTGCGAGGACCAGGTGCCGTCGGTGGTGATGACCGTCCAGTCGTCGGAGAGGACCTTGGTCTTCGGCGTGCCCAGCGACACCATCGGCTCGATGGCCAGGCAGAAGCCGGTGACCAGCTTCGGGCCCTTGCCGCGGCGCCGCTCGACGTAGTTCAGCAGGTGCGGGTCCATGTGCATCTCGGTGCCGATGCCGTGGCCGCCGTAGTCCTCGACGATGCCGTACTTGCCGCCGCCCGGCTTCGGCTGGCGGCGGATGTAGGTCTCGATCGCGCGGGAGACGTCGACCAGCCGGTTGCCCTGCTTCATGGCCGCGATGCCGGCCCACATCGACTCCTCGGTCACCCGGGAGAGCTCGTGCAGCTCGGGCAGGTGGCCGGAGCCCACGAAGCAGGTGTACGCGGCGTCCGCGTGCCAGCCGTCGATGATGGCGCCCGCGTCGATGGAGATGACGTCGCCGTCCTTGAGGACCACCTCGTCGGACGGGATGCCGTGGACGACGACCTCGTTCACCGAGGTGCAGATCGTCGCGGGGAAGCCGCCGTAGCCGAGGAAGTTCGACTTGGCGCCGTGCTCGGCCAGGACCTTGCGGGCCACCTCGTCCAGGTCACGCGTCGTGGAGCCGGGAACCGCGGCCTCCCGGGTGGCCGCGTGCACGGCGGCGACGACAAGGCCCGCCTCGCGCATCTTGGCGATCTGCTCCGGGGTCTTGATCTGCACCATGAGCGCTACGGGCCTTTCTCCGCCGTGACCGACGTTGGGTTTCGTCCTGTACGTACACCACCAACGATACGTGTTCCCGGCGCCCACCGTGACAGCCCGGCCCCGCGCGCGCACGCAGCGCTTTGGAGGCACCGGTCCCGCTGGGCCACCCTGGCCGCCCGGACACCCGTGCCGCCCGAGCCCCCAGGCACCCCGTGCGCACCCGTACCCGGCACCCCGGCCCCCCGGCACGGCACGTCCGGTACGGGACGTCCGGTACGGGACGTCCGGTACGGGACGTCCGGAGGAAACGCGGAGGCCGCGGCCCCCAGGGGGAACCGCGGCCTCCGCGTTGTCGTGCGGGTGGCGAGTACTACTCGCCGGCCTTCAGCGCGGACATCGCCCGCGCCGTGACCTCGTCCACCTTGCCGAGCGCCTCGATCGTCACGACCAGGTCCTGCGCCCGGTAGTAGTCGATGATCGGCTCGGTCTGCGTGTGGTAGACCTCCAGGCGCTTGCGCACCGTGTCCTCGGTGTCGTCGTCCCGCTGGTACAGCTCGCCGCCGCAGACGTCGCAGACGCCCTCGGTCTTCGGCGGGTTGTAGGTGGCGTGGAAGACGTGCGCGGAGTCCTTGCGGCAGATGCGCCGGCCGGCGATCCGCTTCACGATCTCGTCCTCGGGGACCTCGAGGTCCAGCACCGCGTCGAGCTTCATACCGCCCTCGGAGAGCATCCCGTCCAGAGCCTGCGCCTGCGAGACGTTGCGGGGGAAGCCGTCGAGGAGGAAGCCGTCCACGGCGTCCGCCTGCTCCATGCGGTCCTTGGCCATGGCGATGGTGACCTCGTCCGGTACCAGTTCGCCCTTGTCCATGTAGGACTTCGCCAGCTTGCCCAGCTCCGTCTGCTGGCCGATGTTGGCCCGGAACAGGTCGCCCGTGGAGATGTGCGGGATGGAGAGGTTCGCGGCCAGGAACGCGGCCTGCGTTCCCTTACCGGCACCAGGCGGCCCGACGAGGACGATTCGCATCAGCGGAGGAACCCTTCGTAATTGCGCTGCTGGAGCTGGCTCTCGATCTGCTTCACCGTTTCGAGGCCGACACCCACGATGATCAGGATGCTGGTGCCACCGAACGGGAAGTTCTGGTTTGCCCCGAAACCGGCCAACGCCATTGTCGGCACGAGAGCGATCAGACCCAGGTACAGCGAACCCGGCCAGGTGATCCGGTTGAGCACATAGCTGAGGTACTCAGCGGTCGGTCGGCCAGCCCGGATGCCCGGGATGAACCCACCATACTTCTTCATGTTGTCGGCGACTTCTTCGGGGTTGAAGGTGATGGCCACGTAGAAGAAGGCGAAGAAGACGATCAGCAGGAAGTACATGGCGATGTAAATCGGGTCATCGCCCTGCACAAGGTGCGCCTGGATCCACGTCTTCCAGCCGGAGGTGCCGCTGGAGAACTGGGCCACCAGGGCCGGGATGTAGAGCAGCGACGAGGCGAAGATGACCGGGATCACACCCGCCTGGTTGACCTTGAGAGGAATGTAGGTCGACGTGCCGCCGTAGGAACGCCGGCCGATCATCCGCTTCGCGTACTGGACGGGAATGCGGCGCTGCGCCTGCTCGACGAAGACCACCAGGCCGACCATGACGAAGCCGACCAGCATCACGGTGCCGAACTCGATCCAGCCGTCGGCCAGGGTGCCCTGCTCCTTGATGGCCCAGAGCGCGGCCGGGAAGGTCGCGGCGATCGAGATGAACATCAGGATCGACATGCCGTTGCCGATACCGCGGTCGGTGATCAGCTCGCCCAGCCACATGACGACGGCGGTGCCGGCCGTCATGGTGAGGACCATGAGGACCGTGATGAAGATGGCGCGGTCCGGGACGATCTGGTTGGCCACGGTGCAGCCGCTGAACAGCGCGCCGCTGCGGGCGGTCGCCACCAGGCCGGTGCCCTGGAGCACGGCCAGCGCGATCGTCAGGTAACGGGTGTACTGGGTGATCTTCGCCGTACCGCTCTGGCCCTCCTTCTTCAGGGCCTCGAGACGCGGGATGACCACGGTCAGCAGCTGCAGAATGATGCTCGCCGTGATGTACGGCATGATGCCGAGCGCGAAGATCGTGATCTGCAGCAGTGCACCACCGCTGAACATGTTGACCAGGCCGAACAGCCCGGAGTTGCCGGACATCTGGTCCACACACGCCTGGACGGACGTGTAGTCCACGCCGGGAATCGGGATATGTGTACCGACCCGGTAGACGACGATGATGCCGAGCGTGAAGAGCAGCTTCTTGCGCAGGTCGGGCGTCTTGAACGCCCGGGCGAACGCGGTGAGCACGGTGCCTCCTGCGACCCCCGCGCAACTGCGTCAAGGGTGACGGTCTTGAGGATCGACAAATACCAAACGATGTAACGGGCCGCCGCCGCTTCGAGTGCCCGGTGCTCATTGTGTGAGCACTGGTCGAAGAGTGGCAGTGGAGGTCACCTTACCGGCGACACCAAGCCCTTGAGAACGACCAACCGGGGATACCCCATTTGTGGGGCATCCCCGGTCGGGAATCGCAGGGTCACACGGACATCAGCCGGACATCTCAGCGATGTCGGCCGGGCCCGGAACTCGTCAGACGAGCTCGGTGACCGTACCGCCGGCGGCGGTGATCTTCTCCTTGGCGGAGCCGGAGACGGCGTCGACCGTCACCTGCAGCGCCACGGAGATCTCGCCCTGGCCGAGGACCTTGACGAGCTGGTTCTTGCGGACGGCACCCTTGTCGACCAGGTCGGCAACGGTGACCTCCCCACCCTCGGGGTAGAGGGCGGCGAGCTTGTCCAGGTTCACGACCTGGAACTCGGTCTTGAAGGGGTTCCGGAAGCCCTTGAGCTTCGGGAGACGCATGTGGAGGGGCATCTGGCCACCCTCGAAGCGCTCCGGAACCTGGTAACGGGCCTTGGTGCCCTTGGTACCACGACCGGCCGTCTTACCCTTCGACGCCTCACCACGACCCACACGGGTCTTGGCGGTCTTGGCGCCCGGGGCGGGACGGAGGTTGTGGATCTTGAGCGGGTTCTGCTCCGCCATGATCAGTCGACCTCCTCGACCGTCACGAGGTGGCGGACGGTGTGCACCATGCCGCGGAACTCGGGGCGGTCCTCCTTGACGACCTGCGTGTTGATGCCCTTGAGACCAAGGGAACGCAGGGTGTCGCGGTGGTTCTGCTTGCTGCCGATGTACGACTTAACCTGGGTGATCTTCAGCTGCGCCATCACGCACCTGCCCCGGCACGCGCACGAAGGAGAGCCGCGGGAGCGACGTCCTCGAGCGGCAGACCACGGCGGGCCGCGACCTCCTCGGGACGCTGCAGGCCCTTGAGGGCCGCCACGGTCGCGTGCACGATGTTGATCGCGTTGTCGGAGCCGAGCGACTTCGACAGGATGTCGTGGATACCGGCGCACTCGAGCACGGCGCGCACCGGACCACCGGCGATAACGCCGGTACCCGGGGACGCGGGCTTGAGCAGCACGACGCCGGCAGCCTTCTCACCCTGGATGGGGTGCGGGATGGTGCCCTGGATACGCGGGACCTTGAAGAAGTGCTTCTTGGCCTCCTCAACGCCCTTGGCGATGGCGGCCGGCACCTCCTTGGCCTTGCCGTAACCGACACCCACGGTGCCGTCACCGTCACCCACCACGACCAGCGCGGTGAAGCTGAAGCGACGACCACCCTTCACAACCTTGGCGACACGGTTGATCGCGACAACGCGCTCAACGTAAGCGGTCTTCTCGGCGGCAGCTGCGCCGCCGTCACGGCCCTTCCGGTCCCGCCGCTCGCCGCCACCGGCACCGCTGCCGCGGCGCTGGGGTCCAGCCATTGGAATTACCTCTCTCTGTTTCCGCTAGCTTCGCTACGGAACCGGCTCAGAACTTGAGACCGGCTTCGCGGGCGGCGTCCGCCAGGGCCGCGATGCGGCCGGCGTACTGGTTGCCACCACGGTCGAACACGACAGCCTCGACACCCGCGGCCTTGGCGCGCTCGGCGACCAGGGCGCCGACCTGCTGGGCCTGCGCGGACTTGTCGCTCTCGCCACCGCGGATCGAAGCGTCCAGGGTGGACGCCGACGCCAGGGTGTGACCCTTGATGTCGTCGATCACCTGGGCCACGATGTGGCGGTTGGAGCGGGTCACGACGAGACGGGGACGCTCGGCGGTACCGGAGATGTGCTTGCGGATCCGGATGTGCCGACGCTTGATGGCGGCGCGCTTGTAGGCGTCGCCCTTCAGGATCTTCTGCCCGTATGCCATGGGTTACTTACCCGCCTTTCCGACCTTGCGGCGGATGACTTCGCCCTCGTACTTGACGCCCTTGGCCTTGTACGGGTCGGGCTTGCGCAGCTTGCGGATGTTCGCCGCGACCTCGCCGACCTTCTGCTTGTCGATGCCCTCGACCTGGAAGCGGGTGGGGGTCTCCACCTTGAAGGTGATGCCCTCGGGCGCCTCGACGGTGATCGGGTGCGAGTAGCCGAGCGCGAACTCGAGGTTCGAACCCTTGGCCGTCACGCGGTAACCGACACCGCTGATCTCGAGCTTCTTCACGTAACCCTGGGTCACGCCGGTGATCATGTTCGCCACCAGCGTGCGGGACAGGCCGTGCAGGGCCTTGTTCTGACGCTCGTCGTTGGGGCGGGTCACCTGGAGGGTGCCGTCCTCGCCCTTGACGATCTCGATCGGCGCCACGACGGTGTGGGTCAGCGAGCCCTTGGGGCCCTTGACCGCAACCGTACGGCCGTCGATGGTGACATCCACGCCGGCGGGAACCGCGATGGGGAGCTTGCCGATACGCGACATAGCTGTATCTCGTTCCCTTCCGTTACCAGACGTAGGCGAGGACTTCCCCACCCACGCCCTTCTTGCCGGCCTGCTTGTCGGTCAGGAGACCGTGCGACGTGGAGATGATCGCCACGCCGAGGCCGCCGAGGACCTTGGGCAGGTTGGTGGACTTCGCGTACACCCGGAGACCGGGCTTGGAGATCCGCTTGATGCCCGCGATGGAGCGCTCGCGGTTCGGGCCGAACTTCAGCTCGAGGACGAGGTTCTTGCCGACCTCGGCGTCCTCGACCTTCCAGCCGGTGATGAAGCCCTCCTGCTGGAGGATCTCCGCGATGTGCGACTTGATCTTGGAGTGCGGCATCGACACCGTGTCGTGGTATGCCGAGTTCGCGTTACGCAGACGCGTGAGCATGTCTGCGATCGGATCAGTCATGGTCATGAATTGGCCTTAGGCCTCTCTCGCCGGGGTTTCCTGGTGCGCCATCCCTCTCCCCGATCCGAGACGGGACGGGTGCGGCGCGGTGGACCTACGGCGTAGTAAGCGTCTATGAGCGGGACCGTGCCCGCGGACGGCCGGGCACGGCAAGCGCCCAACCACACCAGCCTAAGCCATGTGTGGCGGGTCGCCTGCCGGACCGGCCTGCTTACCGAGAGCCTGGGATCCCCAAATGGGGATTTACCAGGAGCTCTTGGTCACGCCCGGCAGCTCGCCACGGTGAGCCATCTCACGGAGGCACACGCGGCAGAGGCCGAACTTGCGGTACACGGAGTGCGGACGACCGCAGCGCTGGCAGCGGGTGTACGCGCGCACGCCGAACTTGGGCTTGCGAGCAGCCTTCGCGATGAGAGCCTTCTTCGCCATCTCGCTCACGCCTCCTTGAACGGGAAGCCGAGGTGACGGAGGAGAGCGCGGCCCTCGTCGTCGTTGGCAGCCGTGGTCACCACGGTGATGTCCATGCCTCGGGTGCGGTCGATCTTGTCCTGGTCGATCTCGTGGAACATGACCTGCTCCGTGAGACCGAAGGTGTAGTTGCCACGGCCGTCGAACTGCTTGGGGGACAGGCCGCGGAAGTCGCGGATGCGCGGGAGCGCGAGCGACAGGGTGCGGTCCAGGAACTCCCACATGCGGTCGCCACGGAGCGTGACGTGGGCACCGATCGGCTGACCCTCACGCAGCTTGAACTGCGCGATGGACTTGCGGGCCTTGGTGACGGCCGGCTTCTGACCGGTGATCGTGGTGAGGTCGCGGATGGCGCCGTCGATCAGCTTGGAGTCGCGGGCGGCGTCGCCCACACCCATGTTGACCACGATCTTGACGAGGCCGGGAACCTGCATGACGTTCTCGTACTTGAACTCGTCACGCAGCTTGCCCGCGATCTCCTCGCGGTACTTCGTCTTCAGACGCGGAGTGGTGGTAGCCATCAGATGTCCTCACCCGTCCGCTTGGCAACGCGGATCTTGTTGCCGTTGTCGTCGAAGCGGTAACCGACGCGGGTCACGACCTTCTGGCCGTCCTTCTCCACGACGAGCTGAACGTTGCTCACGTGGACCGGAGCCTCGACGGTCACGATGCCGCCGGCCTGGTTCGGGCCGGCCTTCGTGTGCTTCTTGACCCGGTTGACACCCTCGACCAGGACACGGTTCTCACGGGGGAAGGCCGCGACGACCTTGCCCTGCTTGCCCTTGTCCTTGCCGGTGATGACCTGGACCAGGTCGCCCTTCTTGATCTTCATGCTCACAGCACCTCCGGCGCGAGGGAGATGATCTTCATGAACTTCTTCTCGCGCAGCTCACGGCCCACGGGGCCGAAGATACGGGTGCCGCGAGGGTCGCCGTCGTTCTTGAGAATGACGGCGGCGTTCTCGTCGAAGCGGATGTACGAGCCGTCCGGACGGCGGCGCTCCTTGACGGTGCGAACGACGACGGCCTTGACGACGTCGCCCTTCTTCACGTTGCCACCGGGGATCGCGTCCTTGACGGTGGCGACGATGACGTCACCGATGCCCGCGTAGCGGCGACCGGAGCCACCGAGCACACGGATGCAAAGGATTTCCTTCGCACCAGTGTTGTCGGCGACACGCAGTCGCGACTCCTGCTGGATCACGTCTATCTCCTGATCGTCTGCCGGTTCCCTCCGGAGCAGAGCCGGAGAGCCTGGCGGAACTCACCCGCGGGAGAATCCCCGCGGGAATTTACTTGGCCTCGATGGGGCGGGAACCGGGCCGGGGGGCGGGGAAGCCCCCCGGCCGGTCCGTATCGGCTGGGGCGGGGCCCCGGCCGATTACTTCGCCTTCTCCAGGATCTCGACGATGCGCCAGCGCTTCGTCGAGGACAGCGGCCGGGTCTCCATGAGGAGAACGCGGTCGCCGACGCCGGCGGCGTTCTGCTCGTCGTGGGCCTTGAGCTTGTTCGTACGGCGGATGACCTTGCCGTACAGAGCGTGCTTCACACGGTCCTCGACGGCGACGACGACGGTCTTGTCCATCTTGTCGCTGACCACGATGCCCTGCGCGGTCTTGCGGAAGCCGCGCGCCTCGCTGTTTTCAGTCACGTTGCTCTCGCTCATGCGTTCTCCACCGACTCGATGCCGAGCTCACGCTCACGCATGAGGGTGTAGACCCGGGCGATGTCCTTGCGGACCGCCTTCAGACGGCCATGGTTCTCAAGCTGTCCGGTCGCCGCCTGGAAGCGGAGGTTGAACAGCTCTTCCTTGGCCTCGCGGAGCTTCGCCAGAAGCTCCTCGTTGCCCAGCTCGCGCAGCTCGGACGCCTTGGTACCGGCCGACATCACGCTTCACCTGCCTCGCGCTTGACGATCCGGCACTTCATCGGCAGCTTGTGGGCCGCACGGGTCAGCGCCTCACGGGCGATCTTCTCGTTGGGGTAAGACAGCTCGAACATGACCCGGCCCGGGTGCACGTTCGCGACCCACCACTCCGGAGAACCCTTACCGGAACCCATGCGGGTCTCGGCGGGCTTCTTGGTGAGGGGGCGGTCCGGGTAGATGTTGATCCAGACCTTGCCGCCACGCTTGATGTGGCGGGTCATCGCGATACGAGCGGCCTCGATCTGACGGTTGGTGACGTACGCCGGCGTCATGGCCTGAATGCCGTACTCGCCGAACGCGACCGTCGTACCGCCCTTGGCCATACCGCGGCGCTTGGGGTGGTGCTGCTTGCGGTGCTTGACCCTACGGGGGATCAGCATGGGTCAGCTCTCCTTTCCGGCAGAGCTCGGCTCGGCGGCAGCGCCCGCGGGAGCCTCGGCCGGCTTGGCCTCGGCCGCCGCGGCGGACTGCTGCGGCTTGCGACCGCGACCGCCACGCTCGCCACCGCGGCCACCACGGCCGGCCGGGCGGTCGTTGCCACCACGGGCCGGGCGGTTGCCGGCGCGGGCGGCGGCGTTCTCGGCGCGGACCTCGGCGATGTTCTTGACGTCGCCCTTGTAGATCCAGACCTTCACACCGATGCGGCCGAAGGTCGTCTTGGCCTCGAAGAAGCCGTAGTCGACGTTGGCGCGGAGGGTGTGCAGGGGCACGCGGCCCTCGCGGTAGAACTCCGAGCGGGACATCTCGGCACCGCCGAGACGACCGCCACACTGGATCTTGATGCCCTTGGCGCCCGCCTTCATCGCCGACTGCATGCTCTTACGCATGGCGCGACGGAAGGAGACGCGGGAGGACAGCTGCTCGGCGACGGCCTGGGCCACGAGCTGGGCATCGGTCTCGGGGTTCTTGACCTCGAGGATGTTCAGCTGGACCTGCTTGCCCGTGAGCTTCTCGAGGTCACCGCGGATGCGGTCGGCCTCGGCGCCCCGGCGGCCGATGACGATGCCCGGACGAGCGGTGTGGATGTCCACACGCACGCGGTCACGGGTGCGCTCGATCTCGACCTTGGAGATGCCGGCGCGCTCCATGCCGGACGTCATCATCCGACGGATGGCGACGTCTTCCTTGACGTAGTCCTTGTACAGCTTGTCGGCGTACCAACGCGACTTGAAGTCGGTCGTGACACCGAGCCGGAACCCATGCGGGTTAACCTTCTGGCCCATTACCGGGTTCCTTCCTTGCTGCTGACGACCACGGTGATGTGGCTGGTCCGCTTGCGGATCCGGTAGGCGCGGCCCTGGGCGCGCGGACGGAACCGCTTCAGAGTCGGGCCCTCGTCGACGTACGCCTCGGAGACGTACAGGCTCGACGAATCGGTGTGGTCGTAGTTGTGCGCGGCATTGGCGATGGCGCTGTCCAGCACCTTGCCGACCGGCACGCTCGCGGCCTGCGGGGCGAAACGCAGGACCGCCTGAGCCTCCGTGGCATCCATGCCACGGATAAGGTCCACCACTCGGCGGGCCTTCATGGGCGTGACGCGGATGTACCGCGCCTGGGCCCTGGCTTCCATGGTTGTCCCTTCAGTGTCTGTCATGGTCTTTCACAGCCCCGCTTAGCGGCGCTTCGACTTCCGGTCGTCCTTGACGTGACCCCGGAAGGTGCGCGTCGGCGAGAACTCGCCGAGCTTGTGGCCGACCATGGACTCGGTGACAAACACCGGGATGTGGGTCTTGCCGTTGTGCACCGCGATCGTGTGGCCGAGCATGGCCGGGACGATCATCGAGCGACGGGACCAGGTCTTGATGACGTTCTTGGTGCCGGCTTCGTTCTGGACATCCACCTTCTTCATGAGGTGGTCGTCGACGAAGGGCCCCTTCTTGAGACTACGCGGCATCTAAACCCGCTCCTAGCGCTTCTTGTTCGTCTTGCGGCGGCGGACGATGTACTTGTTCGACGCCTTCTTGGGCGAACGAGTACGACCTTCCTTCTTGCCCCACGGGGAGACGGGGTGACGGCCACCGGAGGTACGGCCTTCACCACCACCGTGCGGGTGGTCGACCGGGTTCATGACGACACCACGGACGGTCGGGCGAACGCCCAGCCACCGCTTGCGGCCGGCCTTGCCCCAGTTGATGTTGCTCTGCTCGGCGTTGCCGACCTCGCCGACGGTGGCGCGGCAGCGCACGTCGACCAGACGGATCTCGCCGGAAGGCATGCGGAGGTGGGCCATCGAGCCCTCCTTCGCGAGCAGCTGCACGGAGGCGCCTGCGGAGCGGGCGAACTTGGCGCCGCCGCCCGGACGGAGCTCGATCGCGTGGATCGTGGTACCGACCGGGATGTTGCGGAGCGCCAGGTTGTTGCCCGGCTTGATGTCGGCCCCGGGACCGGCCTCGACACGGTCACCCTGCTGCAGGTTGCGCGGCGCGATGATGTAGCGCTTCTCGCCGTCCGCGTAGTGCAGCAGCGCGATGCGCGCGGTGCGGTTGGGGTCGTACTCGATGTGCGCGACCTTCGCCGGCACGCCGTCCTTGTCGTGACGACGGAAGTCGATCACGCGGTAGGCGCGCTTGTGGCCACCACCCTGGTGGCGAACGGTCACACGACCGGCGTTGTTACGGCCGCCCTTGCTGTGCAGGGGGCGGACCAGCGACTTCTCCGGCGTGGACCGCGTGACCTCGACGAAGTCGGCGACGCTGGAGCCACGACGGCCCGGAGTCGTCGGCTTGTACTTGCGGATACCCATTTCTCAGTCCTCGTCCGATATTCGGACGATCCGACGCCCTTAGGCGGTCGGACCGCCGAAGATGTCGATACGGTCGCCCTCGGCGAGGGTCACGATCGCGCGCTTGGTGTCGGGACGCTTGCCGAACCCGGTGCGGGTGCGCTTGCGCTTGCCCTGGCGGTTGATCGTGTTGACCCCGGTGACCTTGACCGAGAAGACCGACTGCACGGCCTCCTTGATCTGGGTCTTGTTGGAGCCCGGCGCGACGATGAACGTGTACTTGTTCTCGTCGATGAGCGCGTAGCTCTTCTCCGACACGACCGGCTTCAGCAGCACGTCACGGGGGTCCGTGTACGCCTTGCTGGCCGGGGTGACGACGGTGTTCTTGCCCTCGGCGGCGTGGCGACGCGCCTTGGCGACGCGCGCGGCCTTGGCGGCCTTCGCAGCCTTGGAGGCGATGCTCGGGTGACGCGTAGCCATCAGGCCTCGCTCCCTTCGGTGACGGCCTGGCCGCCGGACACGAAGGACTCGAACGCGGCCTGGGTGAAGACCACGTCGTCCGAGACGAGAACGTCGTACGTGTTCAGCTGGCCCGGCTCCAGGATGTGGACCTGGGGCAGGTTGCGGGCGGACAGCCACGCGGCCTCGTCGGCGCGGTCGACGACCAGGAGCAGGTTCTTGCGCTCCGAGATCTTGCCGAACAGCGACTTCGCGGCCTTCGTGGAGGCAGCACCCTCGACCACGCCGGAGACGACGTGGATGCGGTTGTGACGCGCCCGGTCGGTGAGGGCGCCACGCAGGGCGGCGGCCTTCATCTTCTTGGGGGTCCGCTGCGAGTAGTCACGCGGCACGGGACCGTGCACGACGCCACCACCGGCGAACTGGGGCGCGCGGGTCGAGCCCTGACGGGCGCGGCCGGTGCCCTTCTGGCGGTACGGCTTGCGGCCACCACCACGGACCTCGCCACGGGTCTTGGTCTTGTGCGTGCCCTGACGGGCAGCGGCCAGCTGCGCGACGACGACCTGGTGGATCAGCGGAACGCTGACCTTGGCGTCGAAGATCTCCGAGGGGAGCTCGACGGTACCGGCCTTGTCGCCCGCCGGCGAAAGGATGTCAACAGTGCTCATCGGTTACCTCAGGCCCCCTTGGCCGCGGTGCGGACCAGGACGAGGCCGCCGTTCGGACCGGGAACCGCGCCCTTGATGAGCAGCAGACCCTTCTCCGCGTCAACGGCGTGGACGGTCAGGTTCTGGGTGGTGACCCGCTCGTTGCCCATGCGACCCGCCATGCGGAGGCCCTTGAACACACGGCCCGGGGTGGCGCAGCCACCGATGGAGCCGGGAGAGCGGTGCTTGCGCTGGGTGCCGTGACCGGCGCCGAGGCCCTTGAAGTTGTGACGCTTCATGACACCGGCGAAGCCCTTGCCCTTGCTCTTGCCGGTCACGTCCACCTTGACGCCGGCCTCGAACACCTCGGCGGTGATCTCCTGGCCGAGGGTGTACTCGGAAGCGTCCGAGGTACGGATCTCGACGAGGTGGCGGCGGGGGGTGACGTCGGCCTTGGAGAAGTGGCCCTTGAGGGGCTTGTTCACCTTGCGCGGGTCGATCTCGCCGAAGGCGATCTGGACCGACTCGTAGCCGTCGATGTCGTTCGTACGGACCTGGGTCACAACGTTCGGGGCGGCCTTGACGACGGTGACCGGGACGACGCGGTTGTTCGCGTCCCAGACCTGCGTCATGCCGAGCTTCTCGCCCAGGATGCCCTTGATCTGCTTAGCCATTCTCAGATCACCGGCCTTCAGAGCTTGATCTCGATGTCGACACCGGCCGGGAGGTCGAGTCGCATCAGGGAGTCAACGGTCTTCGGCGTCGGGTCGAGAATGTCGATCAGGCGCTTGTGCGTGCGCATCTCGAAGTGCTCGCGCGAGTCCTTGTACTTGTGCGGCGACTTGATGACGCAGTACACGTTCTTCTCAGTGGGCAGCGGCACCGGGCCCGCGACCGACGCACCAGTGCGGGTCACCGTCTCGACGATCTTCTTCGCCGAGGAGTCGATGACCTCGTGGTCGTAGGCCTTGAGCCGGATGCGGATCTTCTGTCCCGCCATGGCTACTCAGTAGTCCTGTCTCTAGTAACGCTCTGGAACCCGGTGGGTTCTCTGATCTCTCTTCACCCTCTTCGCCGACCCACGCGGTCGGGCGTGTCGCGCTCCCGTCGATACGAAGTCCCGAAACGGGATTCCCTACCAGGGGGAGTGCGGCTCACCGCCGCGGGACCGGGAGCGGAAGGCCCACCGGGTGCCTGATCGGTGTCGCGTCCGCACTTCCCGGAAGATTCCCGTACTTCCAGCCCGCGCGGGGCTGACGAGTACTGTGGGACTCGCTTCCGGTCCTCCCGGCGGGAGACGTGCGACATCAACACTCGACCGAGCAACTTGGCTAGTGTGCCATATGGCGCGGGAGCCTGGCCAATCGGGCGGAAGAGAGTACCCGGCGCGACCAGCGCGTCAAACCCAAGGGTGCGGCGTCGCCCACAACGCGCCCGAAGACCCAGGTCAGCCGGGTCACGCTCGGCGTGTTCCATGATCCCCCGGCCGCCCCGGCGGCGCACCCCGCGGCACGGCGCGCGGGCCCACGGCTCCGCGCGCCCGGAAGCGGCTGCCGAATGTGGCGCGGATCATGCCCCGATCGGGTGAAACGCCGTCCCGCTGCGCTGACCGCCCGCCGTCACGTGCGTGCGTTCAGCCCGGGCACCCCGGCGGCCGGACGTCCTCCCGGCCGTGCGCGCGGTGCAGGGCGGCCAGCGTCTCGACCAGGGCGGCGGCCGCCGCGGGGTCCAGCGGCGCCAGGAACGACCGGTCCACCTCTTCGCGCGCCCGCTCCGCCGCGGACAGCGTGCGTTCACCCTCCGGGGTGAGGGTGACGACGTTGCGCCGGCGGTCGCGGTCGCTGCGGTGGCGCTCGACGTACCCCTTCTCCTCCAGCGCGTCGACCACGCCGACCATGCTGGTGCGGTCCAGGCCGATCCGCTCGGCGATCTCCATCTGCGACGAATCCCGGCCACCGGCCTCGATGGCGACCATGACCCCCAGCTCACGCGGGTGCAGGCGGTAGGGCGCGAGCGCCGCCGCCATCTCGACGGCGAGGCGGGCGTGGGCCTGCTTGAGCAGGTAGCCGAGCCGGCCGGCCAGGGCATCCGGGAGAGGCGCGTCCTTCATGGAATAAGCGTATCCAGGGCTGATGTTCAGCGATACTGACGATCTGCCTTACTGACGATGCACGATGCACGATGCCCACCGACGAGCCCAAGGAGCGCGCCGCGCCATGAGCGATGCCTCTTCTCCCCCTTCCTCTCCTTCCTCTCCTGCCGCTTCCCCGGGGGCGATAGGGACCGCGTCGCCTCCCGCACCCGGTGGCCCCGGCGACGCTCCCGACCCCCGCCGCTGGTGGGGCCTGGTGGTCATCGCCCTCGCCCAGCTGATGGTGGTGCTCGACGCGACGATCGTGAACATCGCGATGCCCTCCGCCCAGAAGGCGCTGGACATCGGCGAGGGCGACAAGGCGTGGATGATCACCGCCTACACCCTCGCCTTCGGCGGCCTGCTGCTGCTCGGCGGCCGCGTCGCCGACCTGGTGGGCCGCAAGCGCACCTTCGTCATCGGCCTGGTCGGCTTCGCCGTCGCCTCGGCGATCGGCGGAGCGGCCCAGACGCCCGGCATGCTCTTCGCGGCACGGGCCCTGCAGGGTGTCTTCGGCGCGCTGCTCGCCCCGTCGGCGCTCTCCCTGATGACCACGACCTTCACCGACCCGCGCGAGCGGGGCAAGGCGTTCGGCATCTACGGCGCGCTGGCCGGCGCGGGCGGCGCGGTCGGCCTGCTGCTCGGCGGCGTCCTCACCGAGTACCTCGACTGGCGCTGGTGTCTCTACGTGAACATCCCCATCGCCCTGGTCGCGGTGATCGGGGCCTCGGTGCTGCTGCACGACCGTCCCGGCCACCGTGAGGCCCGGCTGGACGTGCCCGGCGTGCTGCTCGGCTGCGGCGGCCTGGTCGCCGTGGTCTACGGCTTCTCCGAGGCCGAGGCACTGGGCTGGAGCGACTCCGAGGTGCTGGCCCTGCTGATCGGCGGCGCGCTGCTGCTGGCCGGCTTCGTCCTGTGGCAGTCCCGGACGGCCACCCCGCTGCTGCCGCTGCGGGTGCTGGCCGACCGCGACCGGGCGGGCAGCTTCCTCACCATGGGCCTCGCCACCATCGGCATGTTCGGCCTGTTCCTCTTCATGACGTACTACCTGCAGGGCATCCTCGGGTACTCCCCCGTGAAGACCGGCCTGGCCTTCCTGCCGATGTCCGCGGCGATCATGATCGGCTCCACCCAGATCTCCGCCCGCCTGCTGCCGCGCACCCCGCCGCGGCTGCTGATGGTCCCCGGCATGCTGCTCGGCGCGGCCGGCCTGGCCCTGCTCACGTTCCTCGAGGTCGACTCCGACTACGTGACGCACGTCCTGCCGGGCATGCTGCTCCTCGGCCTCGGCATGGGCCTGACGTTCATGCCGGTCTTCTCCACCGCCACCCAGGGCGTCCGTCCGCAGGACGCGGGAGTCACCTCCGCGATGGTCAACACCTCGCAGCAGGTGGGCGGTTCGCTGGGCACCGCGCTGCTGAACACCATCGCGGCGTCGGCGACCGGCAGCTACGTGGACGCCCACCTGGCCGGCGGCGCCGACCAGGCGCGGGTGCTGCGCGAGGGCATGGTGCACGGCTTCACCCAGGCCCTGTGGTGGGGCGTCGCCGCGATGCTGCTCGCCGCGCTCGCCGCGGGCCTGCTGGTCACCACCGGTCCGGCGGCCCGGGGCCACCATGCCCCGGCGGGCGGCGGCCACTGAGCCGCCCGGCGGAGCCCGGTGGCCGCCGCGGCGGCCACTGACGCCTCCGGCGTTCCGGCGCTCCGGCGTTCCGGCGTTCCGCGCGCCCCGCTACCAGGACCCGCCGCCGTCCCCGCCACCGCCGCTGTCGCCACCACCACCGCCGCCGCTGCCGCTGCCGCCGTCCCCGCCGTGCCCGCCGGACGAGGAGCCACCGGAGCCCGCGGAGGACGCGAGGTGGGTGCTCGCGGCCGAGGCGGCGGACAGGTGAAGGGTCAGCGCGACCAGGTCGCCGTCGTGGCGGCGGGAGCCCGCGGCCCAGGTATCGGCGAGGCCGAGGGCCACCGCCCATGGCGTGGCCCCGTCCGTGCGGGGGGTGTCGGGATCGGCCAGATGGCGGCGGTATGCCTCGGTGTCGAGCCGGAGCCGGGTGCCGCGCGGCGTGCGGGCGCGCAGTTCCCGGCCGCGGACGACCAGGGCGAGGCCGGCGCCCGCCAGGAACGCCCAGCCCGCCCGCGCGTCCGGGTCGGCGACCGCGGTCAGGACGACCCCGGCGAGCGCCGCCGCACCGCCCGCCCACAGGGCGGTCCGGTGGAGGGCGTCGCCCCACGGCCTCCACAGGCCGTCGCCGCCGGCGGCCCGCCACTCGTCGAGGCGGGTGCGCAGCAGCTTCCACGCCGCGGCGAAGTCACGGTGGTACCGGCCCAGGCGTATCCGGCCGGGGCGGGCGAAGAGGACGTCCAGGACCTCGGCGGTGAAGTGCTCGGCCGTGACGCCCCTGGCGGTGGGGCCCTCGGCGGCCGGACCGGGGCCGCCGGTGCCGCGGTTGCCGCCGTTGCCGCCGTTGCCGCCGGGGCGGCCGGGGCGGCCGGGGCGGCCGGGGCGGCCGGGGGTCCGGTGGAGCACCGGCCTCTTGCGGCCGGAGATGGTCAGCGTGCCGTTCCGCGAGGCGGACATCAGCCAGGCCACGCGGTGCTCGTCGCGCACCCGGCCGGCGAGGAGTATCCCGGCCTGCGCCGGGGTGAGCCCCTCGGGCGGAACCGGCGAGGGCTTCACCACGGCGCCCGGACGGCGCGGGCCGCCCCGGCGCACGCCGCCGTCGGGTCCCGCGACCCGGTCACGCCCGGCCAGCCGGACCAGCGCCGCCACGAGCAGGACGGCGACGGAGGCGGCCACCGCGGACACCGCCCCGGCCCGCCAGGCGCTGTCGCTCCCCTCCGCGGCGAGCGGCAGGTCCGGCTCCGCGGGCGGACGCGCCATGCCCCCGGGCATCGTCGCGCTCCGCTCCGCGGGCGGACGGGCCGCGTCACCGGGCAGCGCCGCGCCCACCTCGGTGCTGACCGTGACCTCCTCCCCGGCCTCCAAGCCGGAGACGTCCACGGCCAGCGTGCCGGACGACGTCTGCCGGGTGACGCACAGGGTGGGCTCGCCGGAGCCGTAGCGGTCGCAGCCCGCCCCTTCCAGCGCGGCCGGGGCGGTGACCCGCGCCCGCAGGCGGTCCACCGGCACGTCCCAGCCCGGACCGGTCACGTCCCAGACCAGTCCCGCTCCGCCGGTCACCATGCCGGGCACGGTGTAGGTGAGGCGGTAGCGGTGCACCCCGGTCAGCGTCCGTGCCGGGTCGCCGATGCGGACGCGCACGGAGGCGGCGCCGTCGACCGTCTCGAAGACGACCGGCTCCCCGTCGAGGGTGGCTGTCACGTCCCGCGGCGGTCCGGCCTCGGTCACCGGCAGACGGCGGTGGATGCCGTGCCGGTCCTCGCCGTCGAAGTCGTAGTCGATCACCTCGGTGATCCGCACGCTGTCGTCCGGGGCGATGTCGGCGGTTGACGAGTGCACGCGCACCCGCTCCCCCGGTGCGCCGAGGAACGCGCCCAGCAGGCCCGCGAGCGCCACCACGAGCACCCCCGTCAGCAGCAGCACGACGTCCCGCCGCCTCCCGCCCACCGGTCCCGGCGTCATCGAAGCCCTCCCCTCCCCGTGATCCACGGCTCGCACTGCCGGGAGCGTATCCGTGCGCCGCGTGGTCAGGTTTGCCCCGTCCCGATCCGCCCACCCGGCGAGGGTGACGAGCGGAAGGAGAGTGACCGTATGACCACGCTCAAGGTCAAGGAGATGCTCGACGCCTACCCCGCGGCCCTGGGCGGCGTGGACCGGGACAAGCTCATCGCCTGCGTCGAGGAGTGCGTGTGCTGCGCCCAGGTGTGCACGGCGTGCGCGGACGCCTGTCTCTCCGAGGAGATGGTCGACGAGCTGGCCAAGTGCGTCCGCTCCGACCTGGACTGCGCCGACGTCTGCTCCAGCACGGCATCGGTGCTCTCCCGGCACACCGAGTACGACGCCAACGTCACCCGCACCCTGCTCACCGCCTGCGCCGCCGCGTGCCGGGCGTGCGGGGAGGAGTGCGCCCAGCACACCCAGCACGACCACTGCCAGATCTGCGCCGAAGCGTGCCGCTCCTGCGAGGACGCGTGCGAGGCCCTGCTGGCCGCGCTGGGCTGACGACCCGCCGCCCGGTGCAGCGGTGCGCCCCCGCCGGAGGGATGGAGGGCTCCGGCGGGGGCGCGGCGCACCGACGGGGTCAGGGTCCCGTCGGTGGGGTCCCCCGAGGGCGGGGGAGTCGGGGAGGGCGGTGGTCGGGGGCGGACGGAACGCTCGTCAGGCGACCCGCTGCCACAGGGCCGGCACGTTCGGCGGCTCCCAGCCGCCCTGCGCCTGGTGCTGCTGGAGGCACCGGTAGGTCACGCCGCTGTAGGTCACGGTGGCGCCCGGCTGGTAGACGACGCCCGGCGCCCACGTGGAGGAGCCGGGGTCGGGCGGGGTGGTCGGCGGCGTGGTGGGCGGGGTGGTCGAGCCCGCGGTCTTCAGCGTCAGCCCGTACGAGGAGAGGATCGGGTTGACCGGGTAGTAGTAGGTGGTCCCGCCGGAGGCGCAGTTGCCGCTGCCGCCGGAGGTGACGCCCTGTGCCTGGCTGCCGGAGATGAGGGAGCCGCCCGAGTCGCCCGGCTCCGCGCACACGGACGTACGGGTGACGCCGGAGACGGTGCCCTCGGCGTAGGTGACGCTGGTGTTGTGCTGCTGGACGGTGCCGCAGCGCCAGCCGGTGGTGGAACCGGAACGGCAGATCGACGCGCCCACGACGGCCTGCGTGGAGCCCGTCACCTGGGAGCCGGAGCCCACCACGGTCGCGGTCGCCGTCCAGCTGGAGTTGACCGCCACCCACGCCATGTCGCGCCCGGGGAAGGTGGAGCCCTGGAAGGTGCCCTGGGCGACCTGGTTGTGGCCGGAGGTGGACCGGCCGGCCGTGCCGCAGTGGCCCGCCGTCACGAAACCCTGGGTGGTGGAACGGGTCACCGGGAAACCGACCGAACACCGGCCACCCCCGCCCATGTAGTACGCGTCGCCGCCGCGCAGGTCGTAGTAGGTGCGCGGGCGCTCACCGGTCCGCACCACCTCGACGGCCGCCGGGTCCACGCCGGCCACGGCGACCAGCTTCGCGGCCACGGCCGGATCGACGGCCTCGACGACCACCTTGTTGCGCACCGGGTCGACGTAGCGGACCGGTGCGTCCTGCGCGGGGACGGCCCGGGTGGCCCGGTCGAGCCGGTCCCTGTCCGCCTCCAGCTCTCCCAGCGAGCGGTCCACGACGACCGCCCGCGCGCCGGCCCGCTCGATGACGGCGACGTCGGAGCGGTCGGTGGTGGCCACCGTGAGGGTGCCGGACTCCGCGCCGCCCACCCAGGAACCGGCGTCGCGGGCGCCGAGTTCCAGGCTCAGCCGGCCGAGCGTGAGGCCGGCCTCCGCCTCGTTGGCCAGGCGCCGCTCGGCCTGCCCGGCGGTCAGGCCGAGGTCGCGCCGGAGCGCCTGCAGCAGTCCGGCCGGGGCCCGGTCGACCCGGAGGGTCTCGGCCGCGGACGGGGCGTCGGGGACGGACGGCACGGTCGGCCGGGCGGCGGCGGTGCCGACCAGGCCGGACAGCACCAGGGTGCCGGCGGCGAGCAGGGCCGCCGTGCCGGCGGCCCGGGAGATCTTGGGCATGGAGGTCTCCTACACGTGGGAGGCGGATCAGGAGCCGTGCGGGGAGCTTCGAGCTGCCGAGACCGTACGGCCGCACCGCTCGCCCCCGTCAGCCTCCGGCCGACCCCCTCCCCCGGAGCTATGGATCCCTCCCGCCCACACCACCGCCCACGCCCGGAACCTCCCACCGACACCGCCGCCCACGCCCAGACCCGCCCGCCCACACCGCCGCCCACGCCCAGACCCGCCCGCCCACACCACCGCCCACGCCCCCGCGCCCACCACCCGGCTCCGCGCCGCTCCCCCGCGCCCGTCACGCCTGGCCCGTCGCGGCCCGTTCCAGGGCGTCCGCGTGGGCCGCCCGCGCCTGCGTGAAGACCAGGTCGACGGCCGGGGCCGGTTGCGCCGCGTCCTGCCAACCCAGCAGGTGCCGCCAGGTGAGCGGCGTACGCGCCAGCGGCCGCGTCACGATGCCCGGCGTCGGCGGGAACGTCGCCCGCGCCAGCCCCAGCGCACGCCCCACCTGCACCAGGTGCACGACGGACGAGGTGTCCGTCTCGTACAAACTCCGCGGGGTGAAACCGGCCCGGGTGCAGGCCGCGGAGAAGCAGTCCGCGAAGCAGCCGTCCCCCGGCACCGCTCCCCAGTCCTCGCCGGCCAGCTCGGCCAGGTCGATCTCCGCCCGCCCCACCAGCGGATGGGTGACCGGCAGCATCACGTGCACGGCGTCCACCGCGATCTCTCTCCAGGACACCTGCGGCGCGGCCGGTGGATGCGCGGACCCGCAGACCCCGACCAGCGCGAAGTCGATCCGCCCGTCGGAGACCTGGGTGGCCAGTTCCCGTTCCGACCAGGTGGTGAGGGTGGACACCGGGACGCCGGACGCCGCGTCGGGCAGCCGGGCGAGCAGACCGCCCAGCAACGGCCCGTGGGTACCGCCCAGCCGGAAACGCCGCAGGCCGGAGCGGGTGCGGGCGAACAGCGCGGCCTCCTGCCGGAGCTCCTCCACCGCCGGCAGCACGACACGGGTCCGCGCCAGTACCAGCTCACCCAGCGGCGTGGCCCGCACCCCGAGCCGGCCGCGCTCGAAGAGGACTCCGCCCAGCGTGCGCTCGATCCTCTTCAGCTGCGCGCTCAGCGTGGGCTGGGACAGTCCCAGCGCTGTCGCCGCGCGGGTCAGACTGCCCGCGTCGGCTATCTCCCTGATCACTCTCAGATGCCGCAACTCCAGCTCCATGCACGGAGCTTGGGCCTTGGACAGGGCCGGTGCAAGGGCCGGGGGAAACGGCGGCGCCCAGGGGTGCGGCGCGCGGCGCGTCCCGCACCCCTGGACTGCGGCACGCGGCGCGTCCCGCGCATGGGGCCCCACGACAGTGCGCCCCCGCCGGAGTGATGGAGGACTCCGGCGGGGGCGCGTCACCGGCGGGCGGCGCGGGGTGTAGAAGTGCCCGCCGGAGCCGGTTCCCCTGCCCTCGTCAACCGGGCAGGGGGGATGCGGGCCTCAGCGGCCCGTGTGGGTCGGTCAGTCGCGGCCCTCGGCCAGCTCCTGACGGACCGCCCAGTAGGACGGCTTGGGGGCGTAGGACTCGTCGTAGATGTTGGCCGAGCCCTCACCCGAGAAGACCCCGGGCACCCACGAGTACTGGTCGGCGAAGCCCCAGATGGTGAACGAGGTGCACTTCCGCTGGTTGAGGCAGGCGTCCAGCATGCCGCGGAAGTAGTCCGCCTGGCGGCTCAGCTTGGTCTCGTCCATCGGCATGATGCCGCGCACGTCGACCTCGGTGAAGGAGGACTCCACGCCCAGGTCGGCGAAGCGCTCGAGGTTCTGCGGGATGTCGCCCGGGAAGCCGTACTGCGTGCTCAGGTGGCCCTGGATGCCGAAGCCGTCCACCCGGACGCCCTGGGCGCGCAGGTCCTTCACCAGGTTGTAGTACGCGGTGGACTTCGCGTTGACGCCCTCGACGTTGTAGTCGTTCACGTACAGCTTCGCGTGGGGGTCGGCCTGGCGGGCCCAGCGGAAGGCGTCCGCGATGTAGGACGGGCCGAGCTGCTGGTACCAGAGGGACTGACGGTAGCTGCCGTCCTCCTCGAAGACCTCGTTGACGACGTCCCACTGGTAGATCTTGCCCTTGTAGTGCTTGGCCACCGTGGTGATGTGCTCACGCAGGATCTGGCGCAGCTCGTCCTTGGAGATCGAGCCGTCGGCCACGCCCGAGGTCAGCCAGCCCGGGAGCTGGTTGTGCCACACCAGGGTGTGACCACGGACCCCCTGGCCGTTGGCCCGGGCGAAGTCGACCAGGTCGTCGCCCGCGCTGAAGTCGTAGACCCCGCGCTGCGGCTGGAGGGTCTCCCACTTCATCACGTTCTCGGCGGTGACCGAGTTGAACTCGCGGGCCGTGATCTTGCGGTACGTGGAGTCCTCGGCGAGGGCGTCCATGTTGACCGCGGTGCCGAAGAACAGGTGGTTACGGGCGGCCAGGGCCTTCAGCGGGGCGCCCTTGGTGTGGTGGTGGTGCGGGCCGGCGGGAGCGGCCTGCGCGGAGGTGACGGCGCCGGTGAACAGCAGCGCCCCGCTCGCCATGACGGCGGCAGCGGCACGGAGGTGCTTCATTGCGGTCCTCTCGATGGTGCTTGGTGTCAGTGGTGCGTGTGTCGGTGATGCGTGGCGGCGCCGCGCGAGGCGTCGGCGGCCGCCGGTCGCCGCGCGGCCCCGCGTGGGGGCGGCGGCGGTGGGGATGGGGAATCGGGGAGGAAGGGGCGCCGGACCTCCCCAGGCCGGCGCCCCTGGTCTCAGCGGACCCGGTGGCTCTCCACCGGGCCGAGGTAGGTCTCCGGGAGCCCGCCGGTGTCGACGATCAGCCGCTGGAGGACGACGGTCGGGTCGACCACCCAGAACCGCAGCTTGTGGACACCGGCCTTGGCGACCGTGTGCACCGACGACGTGCGGTTGACGTTGTCGGAGGTGTGCCGCGCCCAGCGCTTGTTCATCCCGCCGTCGTCCGGCCCGGTCGCCGCGATGATGTCCACGGTCTGCGGGGCCTGGTCGTCGAAGGAGACCGCGTACTTCAGGCCCGGACGGTTCAGCGCCGGGTTGCGCGGCGACACGTAGGCCCAGACGGTGACCTCGCCCGGGGTCAGCAGGGTGACCTCGTACTCCAGGTACGGCGAGCCCACGCCCGGCGTCTGCGCGGCGGCGGTGACGGGCACCGGCTCCATGCCCGCCTCGTTGCGGCCGATGCCGTCGATCCGCAGCCAGTCGACGCCGTTCGCGGCGACCGCGCGGGAGTAGTGGTGGGCGTCGACGGCGACGTAACCGCCGGCCTCGACGAAGCCCTTCAGACCACGCGGCGACACCCGGTCGGCGACCGCCTTGACGGTGACGGTTCGGCCGGTGCCCTCGATCGTCAGCTCCGCCTCGGTGCGGCCGGACGGCGCGCGGTGCCAGTCCACCGAGACCGTGAGCCGGACCTGCTTGCCGACCGTGCCCCGGGTGCGCTCCACCCGCAGCCACGGCGCCGACGAGGTCACCCGGTAGTCGAAGGAGCGCGCACCGCGGTTGAAGATCTCGACGTACACGTCGTCGCCGGTGCGGTACGGGCTGAACTCCGGCAGCACCGCGGCGCCTTCGGCCTGCGGCCACCAGTCCTCGGAGCCGGAGACCGCGACGCCCATCTCCGCCGCGGCGGGCACCTCGATGCGCCGGACCTTCGGGAAGATCTCGTCCTTGATGGCCACGTTGTCCAGCTCGGGCTGCTGCCACGGGGCGTTGGGGCCGTACCGCTCGACGTCGCCGTAGCCGATGTGCGGCTGGAGCTGGAAGTCCTTCCACTTGCCGTCAGCGATCTCCTTGTTGAAGACGTCCTGCAGGCGGAAGTCCTCCTGGAGGGCCGCCTCCGCCTTGTCCGCGAGCTCGTTGGTGAGGGCGCGGCCCTGGCGTGCGTAGAGGATGTTGGTGAACTCGGCCTCACGCAGGTAGTACACGTTGGCCGTGGCCGCCACGTTGTAGCCGACCAGCTCGAACCAGGCGTCCTGGGCGGAGGCCGGCAGCTTCCGGGCGACGCGGGCCGCGTCCCGGTCGAGCTCCCGCCACGCATGGGTGACACGCTCCAGCTCGCCCCAGTGGAACGGGGTCTGCTGGTCGTCCTGGACGATCGCGCTGTCGTCCTTGGAGAGGTCCTTGGTGGGGTCCAGGGTGATCCGGCGGTTGAGCAGCTCCGGCTTGCGCAGCTGCTGCAGGTGGGCGTACCGGGAGAGGATCTGGGCGATCGCCTCGGCGTGCTCCTCGCCGAAGTGCAGCTCCGCGTAGCGGCGCTCCCACTCCGGGATGTTCTCCAGCTCCCAGCGCTGCGGGTCCCAGGCGTAGTCCATGAAGAACTGGGTGGGGACCTCGTTGCCCTTGAGGTCGCCGACGTTGGTCATCCACAGGCCGCGGTTGCCGTAGGCGACGGCCTGGTGGAGCTGGTCCCACATGTTCGGCAGCGAGGTGGTGTCCACCCACTTGTAGTTGCGGCCGGCACCGACGTAGTCGAAGTGGTAGTAGATGCCGTAACCACCGGAGCGGGCGGGCTCGTTGGGGTCCGGGTGCATCCGGAGGTTGCCCCAGTTGTCGTCGCAGAGGACGACCGTGACGTCCTCGGGGGCGCGCAGGCCGCGGCTCCAGTAGCGCTGGACCTCCTTGTACAGGGTCCACACCTGCGGCACCGCGGTCTCGGAGCCGAACACCTCGGCGATGATCTTCCGCTGGGTGGCGATGATGTCTTCCATCAGCTCGATGCCGTCGCCGTCCGGCAGGCTGACGTCACCGTTGCCGCGCATGCCGAGGGTGACCACGCCCTCGATGTCCTCGCGCTGCATCCGCTCGATGCCCTCGCGCCAGTACGCCTCGATGGCGGCGCGGTTGCGGCGGAAGGACCACTCGCCGGTGCCGCCGTACGGGTCGCTGCCCGGGGTCGTGATGTTGCCCGCGGAGTCACGGACGGCGGCCTTGGCGTGGCGGTTCCACTCCTCGATGCCGCGCATCATCGGGGCCTCGTGGGAGGTGCCCATGACGACGCCGTAGGCGGTGGCGCGGGCGTGGTTCTCCGGGTCGTCCTCGGCGAACGCCCGGCCCCACACGGCCGGCCAGAGGTAGTTGCCCTTCAGGCGGAGAAGGACCTCGAAGACCTTCTCCCAGAAGGCCGCGTTGAAGCCGCCGTCGAAGCCCGGCGCCTTGCCCGGACCGAAGAACTGCGGAGCCCAGGTACCGAGGTTCGGGTTCTCGTCGTTGATGAAGACGCCGCGGTACTTCACCACCGGGGTGCCCTGGGTCCAGGAACCGGCCTTGACGTAGATCTCGCGGCGCTGGACGGGCTTGGCGTCGTCCCACCAGTACCAGGGCGAGACACCGATGCCGTGGCTGACGTCGTAGGCGCCGAAGATCGCGCCGCGCTGGTCGCTGCCGACGATCACCAGGGCGCGGTCCACGCCCTTCATCGGCCGCTCGACGACGGCCTGCTGGGAGGTCTCCCACTTGCCGCGGATCGCGGACACGTCCAGCTTCCCGGACTCCACCAGCTGGTCCACCAGCTCGCTGCGGCCCAGGGTGCCGACGATGACGACCTCGCGGGCCGAGCCGGCCCGCGAGGCCGGCTTCACGCCGGTGACCCGCTCGACGTCCGCCCGCAGGTCCTCGGCCACCCGGACGACGCCCGCGTGGTCTCTCTCGTCGACCAGCACCGGTGCGGCGTGCCCGTTGCGCACCAGCGGGAAGGCGCCCTTCTCCGCGCGGAACACCACGTAGGCGCCGGCGTCGGTGCGGCGCGGCCCCCCTCCGGCCGCGCCGCGCCCCGCGTCGCCCTGGTCCGCGTACGCGGTACCGGCGACCCCGCCGACCATCGGAAGGGCCACCAGGCCCGCCGCTGCCCCCGTTCCAAGAACGGACCTACGGCTGACGTTTCCGCGCATGGCTCACCCACTCCTCGGCTGATTTTGGTAACCGGCCTGACAAATGCTGGAGCAGCAATCTGGGCACGACAATGGGTCGTCACCAACGAAAACTTTCGAAACGCGAACACCACCGGGAACATCCGGAAATCACCTATGGAATCACCCGCCCCGGGCGCCTCGGGGCCGCGGGGGCGGACACCCCACGGGGGGCCGATTTCGAAATCGAGGAGGGCCCGCACGAAAGTCGTGCGGGCCCATATGCCCTGTTCACCCCTTGCGCCGCGCCGGCGCGAGGTGGCTGGAAATCGCCGAAAGGCCCGCACGACGAGACGTCGTGCGGGCCTTCCTTGAGCCACAAGAGCTCAGGTCAGCGAGTGACCCTCAAGCAAGCGGACTTACTTGACGATCTTGGTGACCTGGCCGGCGCCCACGGTACGACCACCCTCACGGATGGCGAACTTCAGGCCCTCTTCCATGGCGATGGGCTGGATGAGCTCCACCTTCATCTCGGTGTTGTCACCCGGCATGACCATCTCGGTGCCCTCGGGGAGGGTCACGACGCCGGTCACGTCCGTCGTACGGAAGTAGAACTGCGGGCGGTAGTTGTTGAAGAACGGGGTGTGGCGACCACCCTCGTCCTTGCCGAGGATGTAGGCCTGGGCCTCGAACTCGGTGTGCGGGGTGACCGAACCCGGCTTGATGATGACCTGGCCGCGCTCGACGTCCTCGCGCTTGATGCCACGGAGGAGCAGACCGACGTTCTCACCGGCCTGGCCCTCGTCGAGCAGCTTGCGGAACATCTCGATGCCGGTGACCGTGGTGGTGGTCTTCTCGGTCTTGATGCCGATGATGTCGACGGTCTCGTTGACCTTCAGGACACCACGCTCGATACGGCCGGTGACGACCGTACCGCGACCGGTGATCGTGAAGACGTCCTCGATGGGCATGAGGAACGGCTTGTCGACGTCGCGCTCCGGCTGCGGGATCGCGGTGTCGACGGCGTTCATGAGCTCGAGAACCGAGTCGGCCCACTTCTGGTCGCCCTCGAGCGCCTTCAGAGCGGAGACCTTGACGACCGGAACGTCGTCGCCCGGGAACTCGTACTCGGTGAGGAGCTCACGGACCTCGAGCTCGACGAGCTCCAGGATCTCCTCGTCGTCCACCATGTCGGCCTTGTTCAGGGCGACGACGATGTACGGAACGCCGACCTGGCGGGCCAGGAGCACGTGCTCCTTGGTCTGCGGCATCGGGCCGTCGGTCGCGGCGACCACCAGGATCGCGCCGTCCATCTGGGCGGCACCGGTGATCATGTTCTTGATGTAGTCCGCGTGACCGGGGCAGTCGACGTGGGCGTAGTGACGCTCCTCCGTCTGGTACTCGACGTGCGCGATGGAGATGGTGATACCGCGCTGGCGCTCCTCAGGAGCCTTGTCGATGTTGTCGAACGCGGTGGCCTCGTTCAGGTCCGGGTACGCGTCGTGCAGCACCTTGGTAATGGCGGCCGTGAGGGTCGTCTTACCGTGGTCGATGTGACCGATGGTGCCGATGTTGACGTGCGGCTTAGTCCGCTCGAACTTCGCCTTCGCCACTGGGGTCCTCCTGGGAGTGGTTCTGAACGCCTTGCTTCATCGGCGCCAGGTGATCTTTGCTGGAATGCCCGGCCCCTCGGGGCATCCCGCCGCGTTCCTCTCGGTTCGCGCCGGAATGCCCCTGGAGGCACGGAGTCAAGCCTAAAGCGTGGAACTCGGTGGAGTTACTCGCCCTTGGCCTTCGCGATGATCTCCTCGGCGACGTTCCGCGGAACCTCGGCGTAGGAGTCGAACTGCATCGAGTAGCTCGCGCGACCCGACGTCTTGCTGCGGAGGTCGCCGACGTAGCCGAACATCTCCGACAGCGGAACCAGGCCCTTGACGACACGGGCGCCGGCCCGCTCGTCCATGGACTGGATCTGGCCACGACGGGAGTTGATGTCGCCGATGACCTCGCCCATGTAGTCCTCGGGCGTGGTGACCTCGACGGCCATCATCGGCTCGAGCAGCACGGGGCTGGCCTTGCGCGCGGCCTCCTTGAACGCCTGCGAACCGGCGATCTTGAAGGCGAGCTCGGAGGAGTCCACCTCGTGGTAGCCACCGTCGAGCAGCGTGACGCGCACGCCGGTCATCTCGTAACCGGCCAGGATGCCGAACTGCATGGCCTCCTGCGCACCGGCGTCCACCGAAGGGATGTACTCCTTCGGGATGCGGCCACCGGTGACCTTGTTCACGAACTCGTACGACGCCTCGCCGCCCTCGATGGGCTCGATCGCGATCTGCACCTTGGCGAACTGACCGGTACCACCGGTCTGCTTCTTGTGGGTGTAGTCCACGCGCTCGACGGCCTTGCGGATCGTCTCACGGTACGCGACCTGCGGCTTGCCGACGTTGGCCTCGACCCGGAACTCACGGCGCATACGGTCGACCAGCACCTCGAGGTGCAGCTCGCCCATACCACCGATGATGGTCTGGCCGGTCTCCTCGTCCGAGTGAACCTGGAAGGAGGGGTCCTCCTCCGCGAGACGCTGGATGGCGACACCCAGCTTCTCCTGGTCACCCTTGGACTTGGGCTCGATGGCGACCTGGATGACCGGCGCCGGGAAGTCCATGGACTCCAGGATGACCGGGGCCTTGTCGTCCGACAGCGTCTCACCGGTCGTGGTCTGCTTCAGACCCATGACGGCGATGATGTCGCCGGCGCCCACCGAGTCGATCTCCTCACGCTTGTTCGCGTGCATGCGGTAGATCTTGCCGATGCGCTCCTTCTTGCCCTTGACGGAGTTCAGCACCGAAGAGCCGGACTCCAGGCGGCCCGAGTACACCCGGACGAAGGTGAGCTTGCCCAGGTGCGGGTCGCTCATGATCTTGAAGGCGAGGGCCGCGAGCGGCTCGTCGTCGGACGGCTTGCGCTTGACGACGGTCTCGGAGTCCTTCGGGTCCGTGCCCTCGATCGCCTCGATGTCGACCGGCGACGGCAGGTAGCGCACGACGGCGTCGAGCAGGGGCTGAACGCCCTTGTTCTTGAACGCGGTGCCGCAGAACACGGGGGTGACGGTGGTGCCGCCGCCCTTGCCGGACGCGATGGTGATACGACGGATCGCCGCGTAGAGCTGCTCCTCGGTGGGCTCGGTGCCCTCGAGGTACATCTCCATCAGCTCTTCGTCGTTCTCCGCGACGTCCTCGACCAGCTTGGCGCGGTACTCCTCGGCCTGCTCCTGCAGGTCGGCCGGGATGTCGACGACGTCGTACATCTCGCCCTTGGACGCCTCGGCGGAGTAGACCAGGGCCTTCATGCGGACCAGGTCCACGACGCCGACGAAGTCGGCCTCGGCACCGATCGGGAGCTGCATCACGATCGGCTGGGCGCCCAGGCGGTTGACGATCATGTCAACGCAGCGGAAGAAGTCCGCGCCGGTACGGTCCAGCTTGTTCACGAAGCAGATACGCGGAACGCCGTAACGGTCGGCCTGACGCCACACCGTCTCGGACTGGGGCTCCACGCCGGCGACGCCGTCGAACACCGTCACGGCACCGTCGAGCACGCGCAGGGAGCGCTCCACCTCGACGGTGAAGTCGACGTGACCCGGGGTGTCGATGATGTTGATGGTGTGGTCGACGTCTTCCAGCGACCAGTGACAGGTGGTGGCAGCAGAGGTGATCGTGATGCCACGCTCCTGCTCCTGCTCCATCCAGTCCATGGTCGCGGCGCCGTCGTGGACCTCACCGATCTTGTAGCTGACGCCGGTGTAGAACAGGATCCGCTCGGTGGTGGTCGTCTTGCCCGCGTCGATGTGGGCCATGATCCCGATGTTGCGGACCTTGGCCAGGTCAAGCGAAGTGGTAGCCATAAGGCTTCAGTCTTCTCTCGGTCTCGATGGGGTCTGCGACTACCAGCGGTAGTGCGCGAAGGCCTTGTTGGACTCGGCCATCTTGTGCGTGTCCTCGCGCTTCTTGACGGCCGCACCGAGGCCGTTCGAGGCGTCGAGAAGCTCGTTGAGCAGACGCTCGGTCATCGTCTTCTCGCGACGGGCGCGGGAGTAACCCACCAGCCAGCGCAGGGCCAGCGTGTTGGCGCGGCCGGGCTTGACCTCGATCGGCACCTGGTAGGTGGCGCCACCGACGCGGCGGGACTTGACCTCGAGGGTCGGCTTGATGTTCTCGAGAGCGCGCTTCAGCGTGATGACCGGGTCGTTGCCGGTCTTCTCGCGAAGGCCCTCCATGGCGCCGTAGACGATGCGCTCGGCGGTGGAGCGCTTGCCGTTCAGCAGCACCTTGTTGATCAGGGAGGTCACCAGAGGAGAACCGTAGACCGGGTCGATGATGACCGGGCGCTTCGGGGCGGGGCCCTTACGAGGCATTCTTACTTCTCCTTCTTGGCGCCGTAGCGGCTGCGGGCCTGCTTGCGGTTCTTGACACCCTGGGTGTCGAGGGAGCCGCGGATGATCTTGTAGCGAACACCCGGCAGGTCCTTCACACGGCCGCCGCGCACGAGCACGATGGAGTGCTCCTGCAGGTTGTGTCCCTCACCCGGAATGTAAGCAGTGACCTCGATACCGCTGGTCAGACGCACACGCGCGACCTTACGCAGGGCCGAGTTCGGCTTCTTCGGGGTGGTCGTGAACACACGCGTGCAGACGCCACGGCGCTGAGGGGATCCCTCGAGTGCGGGCGTCTTGTTCTTCTCGACCTTGTCCTGCCGGCCCTTCCGGACCAGCTGCTGGATCGTAGGCACTACTTCTCCGGTTTCTGTGTGCCGAATGGTGAAGCTAACCTGGAACGTCACCGACCCACGCGGTCGGGTGTGTCGAATCCCGCGGACCTTCGCCGCAAGGCGAAAACTGCGCAGATCACGGTGGCCGGTGCGGACTCCCCTTGCGGTGGAAAGGCACGCAAGGGGGCCAGGGCACACCCCAGGCACAAGGTCTGAGCGTACCTACCGCATACGCCGTGGTCAAAACAAATGCCCCAGGGCCCCGTCCGGTCCGGCCTCGGCGCCCACGCGGCCATCCCCGCGGCCGCTCACCGCCCCGGCACCGCCACCCTCACGCCACCCCCGCGCAGCCGTCCCAACGCCTCCCCGGCGCCCCCGCACCGCCGTCCGGCACCTTCCCCGCACCGGCGCGCGACCGGACCCGCAGGCCCCCCGCGCACCCCGGCCGCCCCTTGCGAACGCCCGGGTACGGACCCGCGCGCCACCCCGGCGGGTAAAGAGGGGAACGCACGAATGCCTCGCCGTACATCTGTTGATACGCACGGCAAGGGGAATGAGTCGCGCAGGACACGAGCGAAGGGAAACCACCATGGCTTCACCCCTGACCGCCGACGCCCTCGTCAGAGCTCTCCGCGACGAGGGCGTGAAGGTGGTCGAGCACTCCGGCTGGCGCACCAACAACCGCAATGGCAAAGGCGCCTGGGGACCGGTCAACGGCGTGATGATCCACCACACGGTGACCAGCGGCACCGACGCCACCGTGCGCCTGTGCTTCAACGGCAGGTCGGACCTCCCGGGCCCGCTCTGCCACGGCGTCATCGCCAAGGACGGCACCGTGCACCTGGTCGGCAACGGGCGCGCCAACCACGCCGGGCTGGGCGACGACGACGTACTGCGCGCGGTGGTCGCCGAGTCCGCGGGGCTGCCGGCGCCCAACGAGAACAACACCGACGGCAACGCCCGCTTCTACGGCTTCGAGTGCGTCAACCTGGGCGACGGGAAGGACCCCTGGCCGGCAGCGCAGCTGGAGGCGATCGAGGCGGCGTCCGCGGCGCTGTGCCGCGCCCACCGCTGGAGCGCGCGCTCGGTGATCGCCCACAAGGAGTGGACCAACACCAAGATCGACCCGCGCGGCTTCTCGATGGCCACCATGCGGGAGCGCATCGCCTCCCGTCTCGGCGCCGCCGCCCCGACCCCGCCCCCGCAGCCCGTGGTGGACCTCTCCCGGCTGGTGGCGGCCGCCAAGGCCGACCCGCCCGCGTCGGGTACACCCATCACCTACTCCGGCGTGAAGACGGTGGAGCGGGCCCTGGTGGCGGAGGGGCTGCTGGCCGCCCGGTACGCGGACGGACACTACGGCTCGCAGACCGTCACCGCCTACGCCTCCTGGCAGCGCCGCTGCGGCTACTCGGGCGCGGACGCGGACGGCATCCCGGGCATGACCACACTGCGCCGTCTGGGCGCGGCACACGGCTTCACCGTGCAGCAGTAGCCGGCGGAAGCCACGCACAACCGCACCGCGCGGGGTCACGCACGGCCGCAACGCGCGTGGAAGTGACCCACGGCCCCGCCGTGCGGGAGTAGCGCACGGCCCCGCCGTGCGTGGAAGTGACCCACGGCCGCACCGCGCTGGGTCACGCACGGCCGCAACGCGCGGGAGTGACGCACGGCCCCGCCGTGCGGGAGTAGCGCACGGGCTCCGGCCCGCTGTCGTGGCCACCCCCCACAGCCACCTCCCCCGGCCCTCCCCGCGGCCACCACCCGCGCCCGGCCCCCGGCCCTCCCCGCGGCCGGCCCCCGCGGGGCGTCCCCCGGGGCCGCTCTCCGCCCCACTACCGCAGCCGATCGAGCACCGTGAACAGCCAGACGAGGCCCCAACCCGCCACCCAGAGCCAGCCGAGCACCAGCCCGGCCAGCGCGCAGCCGTCGCCCTCCTGCCCGGTCCGCCGTATCTCGCCGCGCGCCATGTGCCCGAGGACGACCGCGGGGACGCTGGTGACACCGCCGCTGACCATGGTGAGGATGCCGAGCACCAGCGCGGCGACCGCCTTGCCGTTGGTGGCCGCGGCGTACGACCGCGGCGGGTACACCGGCGCCGGCGCGTAGGCGGGCGGCGCCGGCAGCGTGGGTATGGGACCGTGCGGAAGGTCGGCGACCAGGGCGGAGAGATCCCCCTGGGTGCGGGCGGAGTACGCGCGGGTGACCCGCTCCTCGAACTCGGCCTTGGCCAGGCGCCCCTCGGCGAACCCGGCCCGGAGTATGTCGACCGCGCGCTCGCGGTCGGCCGTCGACGCCAGCATCGGGCTGCCACCCCCGTACGGCGACCAGGGTTGCATGTGCATGTGCGACACCACCCCTCTCTCCTGGTGGTGAGAACGCCCGCCGCCTTCGGACCGGTTCCCGCCGGTTCAGCTTTCCCCCGTTCGGCCCAGCCCCGGGGCCGCCCCCGGCCGTTCCCGGCCGCCCTCGGGCCGCCCCGGGGACACGCCGAAGGGCGGCCACCCCCCACAGGGGGTGACCGCCCTTCGGTCACGCGGACCTACCGGTCAGCTCACTGGTTGTACGGACCGTAGTCGTAGTCCTCCAGCGGCACCGCCTGGCCGGAGCCGGCGCCGAACGGCGAGTAGTCCATGTCGTCGTAGCCCACCGCCGAGTACATGGCGGCCTTGGCCTCCTCGGTCGGCTCGACCCGGATGTTGCGGTAGCGGGACAGACCCGTACCGGCCGGGATGAGCTTACCGATGATGACGTTCTCCTTGAGGCCGATCAGGGAGTCGGACTTGGCGTTGATCGCCGCGTCCGTCAGGACCCTGGTCGTCTCCTGGAAGGACGCCGCCGACAGCCACGACTCAGTCGCCAGCGAGGCCTTGGTGATACCCATCAGCTGCGGACGGCCGGAGGCCGGGTGGCCGCCTTCCTGGACCACACGACGGTTCTCGGTCTCGAACTTCGAGCGCTCCACGAGCTCGCCCGGCAGCAGCTCCGCGTCGCCGGACTCGATGATCGTCACGCGGCGCAGCATCTGCCGGATGATGATCTCGATGTGCTTGTCGTGGATCGACACGCCCTGCGAGTTGTAGACCTTCTGGACCTCGCCGACCAGGTGGACCTGGACGGCACGCTGGCCGAGGATGCGCAGCACGTCGTGCGGGTTGGTGGCACCCATGGTCAGCTGCTGGCCGACCTGGACGTGGTCGCCCTCGCCCACCAGGACCTTGGCGCGCTTGGAGATGGGGTAAGGCATCTCGTCGCTGCCGTCGTCCGGGGTGACGACGATCTTCTTCGTCTTCTCGGTCTCCTCGATCCGCACGCGGCCGGCGGCCTCGGAGATCGGGGCGACACCCTTCGGGGTACGGGCCTCGAAGAGCTCGACGACACGCGGCAGACCCTGGGTGATGTCGTCACCGGCCACACCACCGGTGTGGAAGGTACGCATCGTCAGCTGGGTGCCGGGCTCACCGATGGACTGGGCGGCGATGATGCCGACCGCCTCACCGATGTCGACCAGCTTGCCGGTGGCCAGCGAGCGGCCGTAGCACATGGCGCAGGTGCCGACGGCGGACTCACAGGTCAGGACCGAGCGGGTCTTGACCTCCTCCACGCCGGCCTTGACCAGCTGGTCGATGAGCACGTCGCCGAGGTCGACGCCCGCCGGGGCGAGCACCTTGCCGTCGACGACGATGTCCTCGGCGAGGCAGCGTGCGTAGACCGAGGTCTCCACGTTGCCGACCTTGGCGAAGACGCCAGCCGCGTCGCGCTCGGCGATCTTCAGCTTGAGGCCGCGCTCGGTGCCGCAGTCCTCCTCGCGGATGATCACGTCCTGCGAGACGTCGACCAGACGACGGGTGAGGTAACCCGAGTCGGCGGTACGCAGGGCGGTGTCCGCCAGACCCTTACGGGCACCGTGCGTGGAGATGAAGTACTCCAGCACGGACAGGCCCTCACGGAAGGACGCCTTGATGGGACGCGGGATCGTCTCGTTCTTGGCGTTCGACACCAGACCACGCATACCGGCGATCTGACGCATCTGCATCATGTTGCCTCGGGCGCCCGAGTTCACCATCATCGAGACCGGGTTGACCTTGGGGAAGTTCTCCGCCATGGCCTCGGCGACCTTGTTGGTCGCCTCGGTCCAGATACCGATCAGCTCGTTGGTGCGCTCTTCCTTGGTGATCAGGCCGCGCTCGTACTGCTTCTGGACCTTCTCGTCCTTGGCCTCGTACGAAGCGACGATCTCCTTCTTCGCGTCCGGGACGACGACGTCGGAAATGGCCACGGTGACACCGGAACGGGTCGCCCAGAAGAAGCCGGACGACTTCAGGTTGTCGAGCGTCGCCGCCACGATCACCTTGGGGTAGCGCTCGGCGAGGTCGTTGACGATCTCGGAGAGCTGCTTCTTGCCCACCTCTTCGTCGACGAACGGGTAGTCCTCGGGCAGCAGCTCGTTGAAGAGCGCGCGGCCCAGCGTGGTGTGCAGGCGGAACGGGTCGCCCTGCTGCCACTCGCCCGCGGTGTCGGACTCGCCCTCCTCGGCGGCCGGCGGGGTCCAGCCGCGCGGCGGCATGGTGCCGACCGGGAAGCGGATGTCCACCTCGGCCTGGAGCGAGAGCTCACCGGCGTCGAAGGCCATGATCGCCTCGGCGACGGACGCGAACGAGCGGCCCTCGCCCTTGGGGTTGCGGCCCTCGGCGTCGGTGGTGAGGAAGAACAGACCGAGGACCATGTCCTGGGTCGGCATCGTCACCGGACGGCCGTCGGCCGGCTTGAGGATGTTGTTCGAGGAGAGCATCAGGATGCGCGCCTCGGCCTGCGCCTCCGCGGAGAGCGGCAGGTGGACGGCCATCTGGTCACCGTCGAAGTCCGCGTTGAACGCGGTGCAGACGAGCGGGTGGATCTGGATGGCCTTGCCCTCGACCAGCTGCGGCTCGAAGGCCTGGATGCCCAGGCGGTGCAGGGTGGGCGCACGGTTCAGCAGGACCGGGTGCTCCGCGATGACCTCTTCGAGCACGTCGTACACGACCGTGCGGCCGCGCTCGACCATGCGCTTGGCGCTCTTGATGTTCTGCGCGTGGTTCAGGTCGACCAGGCGCTTCATCACGAACGGCTTGAAGAGCTCCAGCGCCATCGCCTTCGGCAGACCGCACTGGTGCAGCTTGAGCTGCGGACCGACGACGATCACGGAACGCGCGGAGTAGTCCACGCGCTTGCCGAGCAGGTTCTGGCGGAAGCGGCCCTGCTTGCCCTTGAGCATGTCGCTCAGGGACTTCAGCGGACGGTTGCCCGGGCCGGTGACCGGCCGGCCACGACGGCCGTTGTCGAACAGCGCGTCCACGGCCTCCTGGAGCATGCGCTTCTCGTTGTTCACGATGATCTCGGGAGCACCGAGGTCGAGAAGCCGCTTCAGGCGGTTGTTGCGGTTGATGACGCGGCGGTACAGGTCGTTCAGGTCGGAGGTCGCGAAGCGGCCACCGTCCAGCTGCACCATCGGACGCAGGTCCGGCGGGATGACCGGCACGCAGTCGAGCACCATGCCCTTGGGGCTGTTGCTGGTCTGCAGGAACGCGGAGACGACCTTCAGGCGCTTGAGCGCACGGGTCTTCTTCTGGCCCTTGCCGGTGCGGATGATCTCGCGGAGCCTCTCGGCCTCCTCCTCGAGGTCGAAGGACTCCAGCCGCTTCTGCAGCGCGGCGGCACCCATCGAGCCGTCGAAGTACGTGCCGAAGCGGTCACGCAGCTCGCGGTAGAGCATCTCGTCGCCCTCGAGGTCCTGGACCTTGAGGTTCTTGAAGCGGTTCCACACCTCGTCGAGGCGGTCGATCTCGCGCTGGGCGCGGTCGCGGAGCTGCTTCATCTCGCGCTCGGCGCCGTCGCGCACCTTGCGGCGCACGTCGGCCTTGGCGCCCTCGGCCTCGAGCTCGGCGAGGTCGTTCTCGAGCTTCTTGGCGCGGGCCTCGAGGTCCGCGTCACGGCGGTTCTCGATCTGCTGGCGCTCGACGGAGACGTGGGCCTCCAGCGAGGACAGGTCGCGCTGACGACGCTCCTCGTCCACGTACGTGATCATGTACGCGGCGAAGTAGATGACCTTCTCGAGGTCCTTCGGGGCGAGGTCGAGCAGGTAGCCCAGCCGCGACGGAACGCCCTTGAAGTACCAGATGTGGGTGACGGGGGCGGCGAGCTCGATGTGGCCCATCCGCTCACGGCGCACCTTGGCGCGGGTCACCTCGACGCCGCAGCGCTCACAGATGATGCCCTTGAAGCGGACACGCTTGTACTTGCCGCAGTAGCACTCCCAGTCCCGGGTGGGACCGAAGATCTTCTCGCAGAAGAGCCCGTCCTTTTCCGGCTTGAGCGTGCGGTAGTTGATCGTCTCGGGCTTCTTGACCTCGCCGTGGCTCCACTGACGGATGTCGTCCGCGGTGGCCAGGCCGATCCGGAGCTCGTCGAAGAAGTTGACGTCGAGCACTATGCGTCAATCCCTCTCAGGGTTGTAAGTCTGTGGTCTGAAACGGGGGTCGCGGGATCGGCAGGGGGCCGGCCTGTGAGGCAGGCCCCCCGCCTGACTCCCGTCAGACCTCTTCGACGCTGCTCGGCTCGCGCCTGGACAGGTCGATGCCGAGCTCCTCCGCAGCGCGGAAGACGTCCTCGTCGGTGTCACGCATCTCGATGGACATGCCGTCGCTGGACAGCACCTCCACGTTGAGGCACAGGGACTGCATCTCCTTGATGAGCACCTTGAAGGACTCGGGGATGCCGGGCTCAGGGATGTTCTCGCCCTTGACGATGGCCTCGTAGACCTTCACGCGGCCGGTCACGTCGTCGGACTTGATGGTCAGCAGTTCCTGGAGGGCGTACGCGGCGCCGTAGGCCTCGAGGGCCCACACCTCCATCTCGCCGAAGCGCTGGCCACCGAACTGGGCCTTACCACCCAGCGGCTGCTGGGTGATCATCGAGTACGGGCCGGTCGAGCGGGCGTGCAGCTTGTCGTCGACCAGGTGGTGCAGCTTGAGGATGTACATGTACCCGACCGAGATCGGGTCCGGGAACGGCTCGCCGGAGCGGCCGTCGAACAGCCTCGCCTTGCCGGACGGAAGCACCATGCGGTTGCCGTCGCGGTTCGGGATGGTGTGCTGCAGCAGGCCCGCCAGCTCGTCCTCACGCGCACCGTCGAAGACCGGGGTGGCGACGTTGGTGCCGGGCTCGACCGCGTCGGCGCCGATCACCTGGAGGCGACGGGCCCACTCGTCGGCCAGTCCGGAGACGTCCCAGCCGCGGCTGGCGAGCCAGCCGAGGTGGATCTCCAGCACCTGTCCCGGGTTCATTCGGGACGGCACACCCAGCGGGTTGAGGATGATGTCGACCGGGGTGCCGTCCTCCAGGAACGGCATGTCCTCGATCGGCAGGATCTTCGAGATGACGCCCTTGTTGCCGTGACGGCCGGCGAGCTTGTCACCGTCGGTGATCTTGCGCTTCTGGGCGACGTAGACGCGGACCAGCTGGTTCACGCCCGGCGGCAGTTCGTCGCCCTCCTCGCGGTCGAAGACGCGGACGCCGATGACCTTGCCGGTCTCGCCGTGCGGCACCTTCAGCGAGGTGTCACGGACCTCACGGGCCTTCTCACCGAAGATCGCGCGCAGCAGGCGCTCCTCCGGGGTCAGCTCGGTCTCACCCTTGGGCGTGACCTTGCCGACCAGGATGTCGCCGGCGATGACCTCGGCGCCGATGCGGATGATGCCGCGCTCGTCGAGGTCGGCCAGGACCTCCTCGGAGACGTTCGGGATGTCCCGGGTGATCTCCTCGGGGCCGAGCTTGGTGTCACGGGCGTCGACCTCGTGCTCCTCGATGTGGATCGAGGAGAGGACGTCGTCCTGCACGAGGCGCTGCGACAGGATGATCGCGTCCTCGTAGTTGTGACCCTCCCACGGCATGAACGCCACGAGCAGGTTCTTGCCGAGGGCCATCTCGCCGTTCTCGGTGGCCGGGCCGTCGGCGAGGACCTGACCGGTGATGATCCGGTCGCCCTCGTTGACGATGACCTTCTGGTTGACCGAGGTGCCCTGGTTGGAGCGGGAGAACTTGGCCAGGCGGTACGTGATGTACGTGCCGTCGTCGTTGGCCGTGGTGATGTAGTCCGCGGAGACCTCCTGGACCACACCGTCCTTCTCGGCCTTGACCACGTCGCCGGCATCGACGGCGGAGCGGTACTCCATGCCGGTGCCGACCAGCGGGGCCTCGCTCTTGATGAGCGGCACGGCCTGACGCATCATGTTCGCGCCCATGAGGGCACGGTTGGCGTCGTCGTGCTCGAGGAACGGGATCATGGCGGTCGCGACCGACACCATCTGGCGCGGGGAGACGTCCATGTAGTCGACGTCCTCGCCGCCGACGTAGTCGACCTCGCCGCCCTTGCGGCGGACCAGCACGCGGGCCTCGGCGAACCGGAGCTCGTCGGTCAGCGGCGCGTTGGCCTGCGCGATGACGAAGCGGTCCTCCTCGTCGGCGGTCAGGTAGTCGACGTCGTCGGTGACCTGGCCCTCGACGACCTTGCGGTACGGGGTCTCGACGAAACCGAACGCGTTGACCCGGCCGTAGGAGGCGAGCGAGCCGATCAGGCCGATGTTCGGGCCTTCGGGCGTCTCGATCGGGCACATGCGGCCGTAGTGCGACGGGTGCACGTCACGGACCTCGAAGCCGGCCCGCTCACGGGAGAGACCACCCGGACCCAGCGCCGACAGACGGCGCTTGTGGGTGAGACCCGACAGCGGGTTGTTCTGGTCCATGAACTGCGACAGCTGGCTGGTGCCGAAGAACTCCTTGATGGAGGCGACGACCGGCCGGATGTTGATCAGGGTCTGCGGCGTGATCGCCTCGACGTCCTGGGTGGTCATGCGCTCGCGCACGACGCGCTCCATACGGGCGAGACCCGTACGGACCTGGTTCTGGATCAGCTCGCCGACGTTGCGCAGGCGGCGGTTGCCGAAGTGGTCGATGTCGTCGGTCTCGACGACGATCGAGGCACCCGAGTCGCCGACCGTCTCGGTCTCGCCGGCGTGCAGCTTCACCAGGTACTTGATCGTCGAGATGATGTCCTCGACGGTCAGGATCCCGGCGTCCAGCGGGGCGTCGGCACCCAGCTTCTTGTTGACCTTGTAGCGGCCGACCTTGGCGAGGTCGTAGCGCTTGGGGTTGAAGTAGAGGTTCTCGAGCAGCGTCTGCGCGGCCTCACGGGTCGGCGGCTCGCCCGGACGCAGCTTGCGGTAGATGTCCAGCAGCGCGTCGTCCTGGCCCTGGGTGTGGTCCTTCTCCAGGGTGGCGCGGATCGACTCGTACTCGCCGAACTCCTCGAGGATCTGCTCGGTGGTGTAACCGAGCGCCTTGAGGAGCACGGTGACCGACTGCTTGCGCTTGCGGTCGATGCGGACACCGACCATGTCGCGCTTGTCGATCTCCATCTCCAGCCAGGCACCCCGGGAGGGGATGATCTTGGCGGAGAAGATGTCCTTGTCGGACGTCTTGTCGATCGACGAGTCGAAGTAGACACCGGGGGAACGGACCAGCTGGGAGACCACGACACGCTCGGTGCCGTTGATCACGAAGGTGCCCTTGTTGGTCATGAGCGGGAAGTCGCCCATGAAGACCGTCTGGGACTTGATCTCGCCGGTCTCGTTGTTGGTGAACTCGGCGGTGACGAAGAGCGGAGCCGCGTACGTGAAGTCGCGCTCCTTGCACTCGTCGATGGAGTTCTTCGGGGGCTCGAAACGGTGGTCGCGGAAGGTCAGCGACATCGACCCGGAGAAGTCCTCGATCGGGGAGATCTCCTCGAAGATCTCCTCCAGACCGGACTTGGTGGGGACGTCCTGACCTGACTCCAGAGCCGCCTCGACGCGAGCCTTCCACGCGTCGTTGCCGAGCAGCCAGTCGAAGCTCTCGGTTTGCAGCGCCAGAAGGTTCGGAACCTCGAGGGGCTCCCTGATCTTTGCAAAGGAGATGCGCAGCGGGGCGGTGCTGGCACCGTTGTTCGTATTCGCGGTCGAGGCAGTGCGCGAGGCGGCCAAGAGGGGGTCCTTCCGAGGGCTCGGACTCACTACGCGCGTACCGGCCCCCCGCAGAAGGGAGGAAGAGAGGACAACGTCCCAGGTCGGAACGGTCCGGCCTTCCAGGCTCGAGCGAGGGCAGACCCCTGGTGACGGGCAGGGGGCAGCTAACAGGCAGCGCAAAGGGTCAGTGTAGCCACATGGCCCACTGATGTCCAGTGCGGGTATGCGCGAACCCCACGACCGCCGTTGTCCCTCGCTGTTCTCACCTTGTCTCGACACCGTCTCGACGACGCTTTCGACGGGAGCGATACCCCCTGCCGTCAACGCACGGTGATACTGCCCTCTTCGCCGCCGATCCATGCCTCGGATACGGATCGTGTCGCGGCGCGAACTGAGAATCGCGCGCCGCGTGCGGTTCGTCAAGGGCTCCCCGCCGTCCGGCTCTCTCCTTGCGGCGCGCTGCCACGGCCTCCGGAAAGCACTGCTTGCGGGTCTCCCCCAGGCACGGCGAAGATCACCATACCCCGAGCCGCCGACACCGCAAGGAGCCCGCCGGAGGGCTCGTGAAACGCCGAAGAGCGACCACCCACTTGGGTGATCGCTCTTCAGTGCGTCAGCGTTACAGCCCGCTTACGCGGCGGCTGTCACGACCGAGGCGGGATCCCTGCGGACCCGTGAGGTCACTTGACCTCGACGGAGGCGCCGGCGCCCTTGAGGGACTCGGCGGCCTTCTCCGCGGCCTCCTTGTTGACCTTCTCGAGGACGGGCTTCGGGGTGCCGTCCACCAGGTCCTTGGCCTCCTTCAGGCCGAGGGAGGTCAGCTCGCGCACGACCTTGATGACCTGGATCTTCTTCTCGCCGGCACCGGTGAGGATGACGTCGAACTCGTCCTTCTCCTCGACGGCCTCGGCGGCGCCACCAGCGGCACCACCGGCGACGACGACCGGCGCGGCGGCGGCGGCGGTGACGTCGAACTTCTCCTCGAAGGCCTTCACGAACTCGGAGAGCTCGATGAGGGTCATCTCCTCGAACTGGGCAAGCAGGTCTTCCTGGCTGAGCTTCGCCATGATGGCGGTCCTTCCACTCAATCGGCAGGTGGTGCCGGGATGTACTGGGTGAGGCGGGCGTACGTTGGGCCCGCTGTTGATCTCCGCCGCCGCGAGGCTCGCGCTTCTAGGCGGCGAGGATCAGAAAGCGAGCCGAATTACTCGGCACCGCCCTGCTCGTCCTGCTTGGCACGAAGCGCGTCCACGGTGCGGACGAGCTTCGACGGGAGCGCCTGGAAGAGCGAAGCAGCCTGGGACTGCTTGCCCTTGAACGCACCGGCCAGCTTGGACAGCAGAACCTCGCGGGACTCGAGGTCCGCAAGCTTCTTGATCTCGTCGGCGGACAGCGCCTTGCCGTCAAGGACACCGCCCTTGATGACGAGATTCGGGTTCTCCTTGGCGAAGTCACGGAGACCCTTCGCCGACTCCACCGGGTCACCGGTGACGAAGGCGACCGCCGTCGGACCGTTGAACAGGTCGTCGAGCGAGGAGATCCCGGCCTCGTTGGCCGCAATCTTGGTCAGCGTGTTCTTCACCACGGCGTACTGGGCGTTCTCACCGAGCGAACGGCGCAGCTGCTTGAGCTGAGCCACGGTGAGACCGCGGTACTCGGTCAGCACGGCGGCGTTGGAGCTGCGGAACGCGTCCACGAGCTCGGCAACCGCGGCAGCCTTGTCGGGCCTCGCCATAGAGCCTCGGCCTCCTTCCGGGTGATTCGGACCGCGCGGACCCGAAGGAGGACTGGGAAAAACGAAACGCCCCATGCGTAGGCGCACGGGGCTCAGCTCGACCGTCGCGGCGTGTGCCGCTCCGGGAACTCATCCACAGTCACCTACGCGGGTCGTCCGCACTTCAGCGGATCCTTCGGCCACCGCACCCTCATGCGAGCGCACGGCAACGACCAGCGGTCTTTGGCTTCCTCGGAAGCGTACGCGAGTGCCCCGCTCCGGAGCAAATCCACCCCCGCGCCCGGGGGCACCGCCCCCTTTCCGCCTCCTGACACCCCGCATCGGCCGTCCCCACCACGCACCACGCAGCCCGCGCTTCTCCACCCGCACACCATCGTGCCGCCGTGCGGCGCGCTTACTCAGCCCTACTCATCCGCGAGCCATCGTGCAGCCATGCGGCGCGCGTGCCCCACCCTTCCCGCCCGCAGGCTCACGCCCCCACGCGGCACGCAGCCCCAGCCTCCCCTTGCGGGCACTCACGACGCCACGCGGCACGCAGACCCCACCTTCCCTCCGTCTGCGGGTGGACGCAGGCCTCACGTGCGCACGCGACGGCTCGCTCCGCGGAGGTTGAGCCCCTGGGAAGGGGGCGGGTCGGGGGATGAACAGTGCTGTCCGCCTGGGCCCGGCTTGGCGCGCCGCAGTGAGGTCACGCTCGTAAGGTGCCGCCCGCTTGCGCATGGTGGTTGGGACCGCTCGCCGCGGAGGCTGATGCCTGCGCCCGCCCGTGCCGCCCCCTGGGCGGCCCAGCCGCCCGCAGGGGGGTCGGACTACGCGCCCGCGGAACGGCGAGGCCACGCGCACGCGGGGCGGCGGGCAGGCGCCCGCGGAACGGTGGGACGCTGCGCACACAGGGTGGCCGGAGGCTGCTCGCGCAGGGCGGTCGGGCACGCGCCCGCACGGACGGGACTGCGCGGCACGCGCACGCAGGGACGACGGCCGGGGCCCTCACACGGGGGCAGGAACGCGCGCAGAGACGGTCGAGGCCCCGCATACGGAGGGGCGGGCACACGCGCGCGGGAGGCAGGCGCGGACGCGGACGCAGGGGGTGGGTGGCAGGGGATGCCGGCCGCGGAGGATCAGGGCTGCGCCCGCAAGGGTGCGGAGGGGCACCGCAGAAGATCAGGGATGCGCCCGGAAGGGAGCGGAAGGGGCGCCGCGGAGGATCAGGGCTGTGCCCGCAAGGGGGCGGAGGGGGTGCCGCGGAGGGGCGGGCCAAGCCTTCCCTGACCTCCGGCTCGCTCGAGCGCACAGAACCGTCGCCCCCTGGGTACCGCAGCCGCCCGCCGCAGGCGGGACCACGCCGAGGCGCACGGACGGCCACGCCCGGGCGGCGCGGAGGGCGGGGGAAACGGCGGTGGCCCCGCCTCCCGGAGAGGGAGGCGGGGCCACCGGAGAAACCGACGGGCGGTGAGCGTCAGGCTCAGACCGCAGCCGGGTCCTCCTCGACGAGCAGGTTCCGCGTGCGGTTGGAGTCCAGCGGAATGCCGGGACCCATCGTCGTGGAGATCGCGGCCTTCTTGATGTAGCGACCCTTCGCGGCGGACGGCTTCAGACGCAGGATCTCCTCCAGCGCCGCGCCGTAGTTCTCCACCAGCTTGGTGTCGTCGAAGGACGTCTTGCCGATGATGAAGTGCAGGTTCGAGTGCTTGTCGACCCGGAACTCGATCTTGCCGCCCTTGATCTCGGTGACGGCCTTGGCGGTGTCCATGGTGACGGTGCCGGTCTTCGGGTTCGGCATCAGACCACGCGGACCGAGCACGCGGCCGAGGCGGCCGACCTTGCCCATGAGGTCCGGGGTGGCGACGACGGCGTCGAAGTCCAGGCGGCCCTTGGAGACCTCGTCGATGAGCTCGTCGGCGCCGACGATGTCGGCGCCCGCGGCACGCGCGGCCTCGGCACGGTCGCCGGTCGCGAAGACCAGGACCCGGGCGGTCTTACCGGTGCCGTGCGGGAGGTTCACGGTGCCACGGACCATCTGGTCGGCCTTGCGCGGGTCGACACCCAGACGGAAGGCGACCTCGACGGTGCCGTCGAACTTGGTCGTGGAGGTCTCCTTGGCGAGACGGACGGCCTCGAGCGGGGCGTAGAGCTTCTCCCGGTCGATCTTGGCGTCCGCAGCGCGGAGAGACTTGCTGCGCTTGCTCACTTCTGCTCCTGAGTACTGAGAGGAGTCGTGGTCCGGGCCGAGCAGGCCCTTCCACGTCAATGACTACGGGGGTGGATCAGCCTTCGACGGTGATGCCCATGGAACGGGCGGTGCCGGCGATGATCTTCGCGGCGGCGTCGATGTCGTTGGCGTTGAGGTCGGGCATCTTGGTCGTGGCGATCTCACGGACCTGCGCGTCGGTGATCTTCGCGACCTTGGTCTTGTGAGGCTCGCCGGAGCCCTTCTCCACACCCGCGGCCTTGAGGATCATCTTCGCGGCCGGCGGAGTCTTGGTCACGAAGGTGAAGGAACGGTCCTCGTAGACCGTGATCTCCACCGGGATGACCCAGCCACGCTGCGACTCGGTCGCGGCGTTGTAGGCCTTGCAGAACTCCATGATGTTGACGCCGTGCTGGCCCAGCGCGGGGCCGACCGGCGGAGCCGGGTTGGCCGCGCCGGCGTTGATCTGGAGCTTGATGAGCCCCGTGACCTTCTTCTTCTTGGGAGGCATGTGCTCTCTCTCCGGGTCTTAGTGAGAGGTTTGAGCCGACCATCCGATTCAGCCGGATGGAGGCATACCGCACCACGATAACGGGTATCCATGTGCGGCTGAAAACCGAGCAGGTCAGACGGCCACCGAAGTGTGCCGTCCGACCTGTTTCGGAAGACTTTGGATCAGTTCTTCTGGATCTGGTCGAAGGACAGCTCGACCGGGGTCTCGCGGCCGAAGATCTCCACCAGGCCCTTGACCTTCTTCGAGTCGGCGTTGATCTCGTTGATCGTCGCCTGGAGGGTCGCGAAGGGGCCGTCGGTGACGGTGACCGAGTCGCCCACCTCGAAGTCCAGGACCTGGACCTCGACCTTGCGCTGCGGAGCCGGCTTGCCCTCGGCCTCGGCGGCCTCGCGGGCGGCCTTGGCCTCGGCCTCCGGGGCGAGCATCTTCACGATCTCGTCCAGCGACAGCGGGTACGGGTCGTAGGCGTTGCCCACGAAGCCGGTGACGCCGGGGGTGTTGCGGACGACGCCCCAGGACTCGTTCGTCAGGTCCATCCGGACGAGGACGTAGCCGGGCAGCTTGTTCTGCTTGACCGTCTTCCGCTCGCCGTTCTTGATCTGGACGATCTCTTCCTCGGGGACCTCGGCCTGGTAGATGAACTCCTCGACGTTCAGCGAGACGGCACGCTGCTCGAGGTTGGCCTTCACGCGCTTCTCGTAACCGGCGTACGTGTGGATGACGTACCAGTCGCCGGGCAGCGTACGCAGTTCCTCGCGGAGGGCGGCGACGGGGTCGACGACCTCGCCGGCCTCGGTCTCCTCCTCGGCCTCCTCGGCCTCGTCCTCGGCATCCTCCGACTCCTCGTCGGCACCCTCGGACGCCTCCTCGACGTCCTCGACGTCGGCGTCGGCAGCCTCGACCTCGGCGGAGGTCTCGGTGTCCTCGGTGTCCGCGCCCTCGACGATCTCGAGCTCGTCCTCGACGTTCTCGACCGACTCGCTGGCGTCGTTCAGGTTCGGGTCAGACACGGTGGCTGCTTCTTCCTGGGTACATGGGGGTTGATGCCGTTCCGTGGGCGCCGCCTGCCGGGGGCGCTTTCCGCCGGTCCCTCGCAGGAGGAAGATCGACGGTCCGACGGAACACTGGGGTTCAGCCTAGCGGACGATTCGTCCCTGTCAGGTGTTCATGAACACCGGGCCAGGACGCGAACAAGGGCGCCGTTTTCACGACGCCCTGTCTGCGATGCGGTGTCAGGAGCGGGCCGGTCAGCCGAAGACGAGACGCGCGGCCTCGTCGAGGCCGAAGTCGATCACCGTGACCAGACCGATCATGACCACCACGAATATGATCACGACCGTGGTGTACGTGGTGAGCTGACTGCGGGTGGGCCAGACGACCTTGCGGAGCTCCGCGACGATCTGGCGGTAGAAGAGCGCCAGGCGCTTCAGCGGGCCCTTCTTGGCACGCTTGCCGCCCTTACGCGGCTTCTTCTCTTCGTCCTGGGCATCAGGCATGTCGATGGAGCCCACGGCGTCCGTCACTCGTCCTCACCTGAATCCCGGGTCATGCCGTGCACGAGCCCGGTATGAGCCGCACGGCGGTGCATAGCAGTACTGACATGCGCACACAACCTGGCTAGGTGTGTGTAGCAGGGCCGGAGGGACTTGAACCCCCAACCGCTGGTTTTGGAGACCAGTGCTCTACCAATTGAGCTACGACCCTTTGTGGTGTCCACCAACCTACCGCATGGGATCGGGTGCCTCGCAAGCTCCCGACCAGCACGGTCCGTCGGTGTCCAACGAGGTGAGAGTGTACGTGCTCTCGGGCCCCGCGTCGAACAGTAAATTCCGCGAACCGCGCCGACCTCGGAAGAGGCTGCCGGCCGACGGCCCGGATACGGACGCTTGTGCACCTCTTGTTCACTCCGCGAACCTGGATGCCGCCGCGGTTTCCTTTCTGAAACCATGACGTTCATGAGCGCAGCTACCTCTCCGACCGAGCGCCGGGTGTCCGCCCGCATCGGCGCGATCTCCGAGTCCGCGACCCTCGCCGTCGACGCCAAGGCCAAGGCCCTCAAGGCCGCCGGGCGCCCGGTGATCGGCTTCGGCGCCGGCGAGCCCGATTTCCCGACGCCGGACTACATCGTCGAGGCCGCGATCGAGGCCTGCAAGAACCCGAAGTTCCACCGCTACACCCCGGCCGGCGGCCTGCCCGAGCTGAAGGCCGCGATCGCCGCCAAGACGCTGCGCGACTCCGGCTACGAGGTCGACCCCGCGCAGGTGCTGGTCACCAACGGCGGCAAGCAGGCCATCTACGAGGCCTTCGCCGCGATCCTGGACCCGGGCGACGAGGTCATCGTCCCCGCCCCGTACTGGACCACCTACCCGGAGTCGATCCGTCTGGCCGGCGGCGTGCCGGTCGAGGTCGTCGCGGACGAGACCACCGGCTACCGGGTCTCGGTGGAGCAGCTGGAGGCGGCCCGCACCGAGCGCACCAAGGTCGTCCTGTTCGTCTCCCCGTCGAACCCGACCGGCGCGGTCTACAGCCGTGAGGACGCCGAGGCGATCGGCCGCTGGGCCGTCGAGCACGGCCTGTGGGTGCTGACCGACGAGATCTACGAGCACCTGGTCTACGGCGACGCCGTCTTCACCTCGCTCCCGGCCCTGCTGCCGGAGCTGCGCGACAAGTGCATCGTGGTCAACGGCGTCGCCAAGACGTACGCGATGACCGGCTGGCGGGTGGGCTGGATCATCGGCCCCAAGGACGTCGTCAAGGCCGCGACCAACCTGCAGTCGCACGCCACCTCCAACGTCTCCAACGTGGCCCAGGCCGCCGCGCTGGCCGCCGTCTCCGGCGACCTGACGGCCGTGGCGAAGATGCGCGAGGCCTTCGACCGCCGCCGCCGGACCATCGTGCGGATGCTGAACGAGATCGACGGCGTGGTCTGCCCGGAGCCGGAGGGCGCGTTCTACGCGTACCCGTCGGTGAAGGCGCTGATCGGCAAGGAGATCCGCGGCCGCCGTCCGCAGAACTCGGTGGAGCTGGCCGCGCTGATCCTGGAGGAGGTGGAGGTCGCGGTCGTCCCGGGCGAGGCCTTCGGTACCCCGGGCTACCTGCGGCTGTCCTACGCGCTGGGCGACGAGGACCTGGCCGAGGGCGTCAGCCGGATCCAGAAGCTCCTGGCGGAGGCCCGCGACTGAGCCGTCGGGCACCCGTGACGGGGCAGCGCGTGACCACACGCGCTGCCCCGTTTTTTCGTTCGGGCAACGTCTCGAAAGGGGAACGGGGTAGGAGTGAGCCATGGGAGTACGGCAGGATCGGCCAATGGAGCGCGTACGTGATCTCACCAAGCTGCCGAAGGCTCATCTGCACCTGCACTTCACCGGGTCGATGCGCCCCCAGACCCTGCTCGAACTGGCCGACAAGCACGGCGTCCGCCTGCCGGAGGCGCTGACCGGGGCGGAGCCCCCGGAGCTGCGTGCCACCGACGAGCGCGGCTGGTTCCGTTTCCAGCGGCTCTACGACGCCGCGAGGAACTGCCTGCGGGACGAGGAGGACATCCGCCGGCTGGTCCGTGAGGCCGCCGAGGAGGACGTCCGGGACGGCTCGGGGTGGCTGGAGATCCAGGTGGACCCGACCTCCTACGCCCCACGGCTGGGCGGGCTGATCCCCACCATGGAGGTCATCCTCGACGCGGTGGACTCGGCCGCCCGCGAGACGGGCCTGGGGATCCGGGTCCTGGTGGCGGCGAACCGGATGAAGCACCCCCTGGACGCACGGACGCTGGCCCGGCTGGCGGTCCGGTACGCGGACCGGGGCGTGGTCGGCTTCGGGCTCTCCAACGACGAGCGGCGCGGCATGGCCCGTGACTTCGACCGGGCCTTCGCGATCGCGAGGGAGGGCGGGCTGCTGGCGGCCCCGCACGGCGGCGAGCTGACCGGGCCGACGTCGGTGCGGGACTGCCTGGACGACCTGGAGGCCACCCGGATCGGCCACGGCGTGCGGGCCGCCGAGGACGCGCGGCTGCTGCGGCGGCTGGCGGAACGGCAGATCACCTGCGAGGTCTGCCCCTCGTCCAACGTGGCGCTCGGGGTCTTCGACAAGCCGGAGGAGGTCCCGCTGCGCACCATGTTCGACGCGGGGGTCCCGCTGGCGCTGGGCGCGGACGACCCGCTGCTGTTCGGTTCCCGGCTGGCCGCGCAGTACGAGATCGCACGGCGGCACCACGGGTTCGACGACGCGGAGCTGGCCGAGCTGGCCCGCCAGTCGGTCCGCGGCTCGGCCGCGCCGCCCGAGGTGCGCTCGCGTCTGCTGGCCGGCGTCGACACCTGGCTGAGCACCCCGGCGTGACGCCGCGCCGGCGGGTCAGAGACCGACGCCCACCATCACCGGCTCGTTGACCAGGGTGATGCCGAACGCCGCGCGCACCCCGTCGACGACCTCGCGGGCGAGGGTGAGCAGGTCCTCGGTGGTGGCGGAGCCCCGGTTGGTGAGCGCCAGGGTGTGCTTGGTGGAGATGCGGGCCGGCCCGGTGCCGTAGCCCTTGGTGAAGCCGGCCTTGTCGATGAGCCACGCGGCGGAGGTCTTGGTGCGGCCCTCCCCCGCCGGGTACGCCGGGGGCGTCACGTCGTCGCCGAGGCGTTCGTGGACCCGCTCGCGGAAGGCCGCGAAGGCGGCGTCGGTGAGGATCGGGTTGGTGAAGAAGGATCCGGCGGACCAGGTGTCGTGGTCCTCGGCGTCCAGCACCATCCCCTTGCCGGACCGCAGCTTGAGCACCGTCTCCCGGGCCAGCTCCAGCGGCACCCGGTCGCCCGCCTCGACGCCCAGGGCCCGGGCCGTCTCGGGGTACTTCACGGGCGCGGACATGCCCGCGGCGTCCTCCAGCTCGAACCGGACGCGCAGCACGACGTAGCGGTCCGGGTCGGCCTTGAAGCGGCTGTGCCGGTAGGAGAACGCGCACTCCTCGTTGGAGAGGGCGACGGTCCCGCCCGCCGCGCGGTCGTAGGCGATCACCTCGGTGATGGTGGAGGAGACCTCCTGGCCGTAGGCGCCGACGTTCTGGATGGGCGTGGCGCCCGCCGACCCGGGGATGCCCGACAGGCACTCGATGCCCGCCAGACCGGCGTCCACGGTGCGTGCCACCGCCGCGGACCAGACCTCGCCGGCGGCCAGCTCCAGCCGGGTGCCGTCGAGGGAGAAGCCGCTGGTGGCGATGTGCAGGGCGGTGCCCTCGAAGCCCTTGTCGCCGACGACCAGGTTGGACCCGCCGCCGACGACCAGCAGCGGCGTGCCGGTGGCGTCGGCCTCGCGGACGGCTTCGATCACCTCGGCGTCGGTGGTCGCGGTGATCAGCCGGCGGGCCGGCCCGCCGAGGCGGAAGGTGGTCAGCGGGGCGAGCGGGGCGTCATGTCGTTCCAGCACGCCGCCCAGCCTACGCGGCGGGCCGGGCGGCACGTGGTGGCGCCGCCGCCCGGCGTCGGCACGTGGTGGTGCCGCCGCCCGGCGTGCGGCGGTGCCCAGGTGGCGCTCAGGCGGTGCTCAGGCGTCGCTCAGGCGAGCTGGACCACCGCGCGGGACATGCCGAGGACCTTCTGCCCGGCGTGCGTGGCGGTGAGGTCGACACGGACCCGGTTGTCGTCGAGCTTGACCGCGACCTTGCCGCTGACCTCGATCGTGGCGCCCTCGTCGTCATTGGGGACGGGGACCGGCTTGGTGAAGCGGACTCCGTACTCGACGACCGCGCCCGGGTCTCCGGCCCAGTCGGTGACCACGCGGCCCGCCTCGGCCATGGTGAACATGCCGTGCGCGATGACGTCCGGCAGCCCGACCTCCTTGGCGAACTTCTCGTTCCAGTGGATCGGGTTGAAGTCGCCGGACGCGCCGGCGTACTCGACCAGTGTGGCGCGGGTCACGGTGAAGACCTGCGCGGGCAGTTCGGTGCCGACCTCCACGTCGGCGTATGCGACCTTGGCCGTCATCCTCGTCATCCCTCCTCGGCGGCGCGGGCCACCAGCTTGGTCCAGGCGGTCACCACGAGCTCGCCCATCTCGTCGTGCACGTCACCGCGGATGTCCAGGATGTCGTTGCCGGCCAGCGACTTGATGGCGTCGATGGTGGTGGTCACGGTGAGCCGGTCGCCGGCGCGCACGGGGCGGCGGTAGGCGAACTTCTGGTCGCCGTGGACCACGCGGCTGTAGTCGAGGCCCAGCTCCGGGTCGTGGATCACACGGTGGGCGGCCTTGAACGAGATCGCGAACACGAAGGTCGGCGGGGCGATCACATCCGGGTGGCCGAGGGCCTTGGCGGCCTCCGGGTCCGTGTACGCGGGGTTCGCGTCGCCGATGGACGCCGCGAACTCGCGGATCTTCTCCCGGCCGACCTCATAGGGGTCGGTGGGCGGGTAGGTCCGCCCGACGAACGACTGGTCCAGCGCCATGGGCGCCACCTCCTGCTGCCTGTGCTTGCTGCGGTAACCCTAGAACGACACGGCGTGCCGGATGTCGTGGAACGACGAAAGGCCGCCCCCTGACGGGGACGGCCTCACGTACGAGCCTGTTTATCGCGTCTCGCGGTGCGCGGTGTGCGCATTGCAACGCGGGCAGTGCTTCTTCATCTCCAGGCGATCCGGGTTGTTACGCCGGTTCTTCTTGGTGATGTAGTTCCGCTCCTTGCACTCCACGCAGGCCAGCGTGATCTTCGGGCGGACGTCGGTGGCAGCCACGTGAAGTGCTCCTTGACGAACGGATGGGACGAACTAACGCAGACAGAAAAATAGTAGCCGACCGAAGGACCGACCCCGCAATCGGCTACTAAGAGTAGCGGTGACCGGACTTGAACCGGTGACACAGCGATTATGAGCCGCTTGCTCTACCGACTGAGCTACACCGCTGCGGATCGATCGGTTCCCGCCTTGCGGCGGGAACCTCTCTCACCTGAGCCCCAATACGGAATCGAACCGTAGACCTTCTCCTTACCATGGAGACGCTCTACCGACTGAGCTATTGGGGCGAGCGAGGAAGACATTACACGGTCGCCCGCCGATCCCCCAAATCCGTTTCCCGGCGTCCTGCGCCGGGATGTCCCGAAGAGCCCTCGGCCGGCCGGAGCCGCGCCCCGCGGAGCCCTTCCCGCCCCGCCCTCGCCCTCCCTCCGCAGGCCCCGCCGCGGGCCGCACCACGCCGGTACGACTATTGCGCTCCTCCCCGGGGTCGGCGGGTCGCCGCCCTAGGGTCGGTCACACCACGTAATCGTTTCCTCTCCCGAGGCCGCCGCCGGCGCCCTCCCGCAGCCGCACCCGGATCCGGACCCTCAGGAACGCGATGTCCGACAGCCAGCCGCCTCCCCAGCAGCCCAACCCGTCGCCCTCCTCCACGCCCGGTCCCGCCGAACCGGCGGCACTGCTCCTCTGCGGGGCGCGCCTGACCGACGGACGCGTGGTCGACGTCCGGCTGGGCGGCGGCCGGATCGAGGCCGTCGGCACGGCGGGCAGCCTGGCCGGCGGGCCCATCCCGGCCCCCGCCCCGGCGTCGCCCGTCACCGCACCGGCGGACGCCGCCCCGGCGCCGGCGCGCGTGAACCTGGAGGGCTACCTCCTGCTCCCCGCCCCCGTCGAGCCGCACGCGCACGCCGACACCGCGCTCACCGCGGAGTCGGACGGCCCGGTGCCGACCGACCCGCAGGACGTCCAGCGCCGCGCCACCGAGGCGGTGCTCGCCCAGCTCGGGCACGGCGCCACCGCGATCCGCTCCCACGTCCGCGTCGGCGACGTCCACGGGCTCGGCGCCCTGGAGGCCGTGCTGCGGGTGCGCGGCGTGGTGCGTGACCTCGTCGACCTCACGCCCGTGGCGATGCCCCGGCTGCTCACCGGGGCCGCCGGGGCCGACGGGCTGGCCATGCTCCGCGACGCGGTCGGCATGGGCGCCACGGCCGTCGGCGGCTGCCCGGACACCGACCCGGACCCCACCGGGTACGTCGAGGCGGTGCTGGAACTCGCCTCCGCCCACGGCTGCGCGGTCGACCTGCACACCGACGGCACCGACCCGGCCCGGCTGTGCCGCCTGGCGGCGATGGCGGGCGGGCTGCGCGGCGGGGTCACGGTCGGCCCGCTGGGCGGGCTGGGGCTGCTGCCCACCGAGGTGGCCTCGCGCTGCGCCGACCGGCTGGCGGCGGCCGGGGTCGGCGTCGTCTGCCTGCCCCAGGGCGGCTGCGCCGGCGCGGACCGCCGCGGCACGGCGCCGGTCCGGCTGCTGCGCTCCGCCGGGGTGCGGGTCGCGGCCGGCAGCGGGACCCTGCGCGACCTGTCCAACCCGGTGGGGCGCGGCGATCCGCTGGAGGCCGCCTACCTGCTGGCCTCCCAGGACGCCCTGCCCGTGGAGGACGCCTTCGGGACCGTGTCCGAGGCCGCCCGGGCGGTACTGGGGCTGCCGGCGGTGCGGGTGGAGGCCGGGTTCCCGGCCGACCTGCTCGCGGTCCGCGGGGACCGGCTGGCGGGGGCCCTCTCGCTGGCGTACAGCCGGATCGTCATCCACGCCGGCCGGGTCGTCTCACGGACCAGCGCGGTGCGCGAGTACTGCGACCTCGGCCACGCGGGCACGGCACCGGAACTCCCGCGCCAGGCACGGCATCCGTGACGCGTCGCGGGGCGTCGTCCGTGACGCGTCGCGGGGCGTCGTCCGGTCCGCCGCGTTACGGTCGGAGCATGCGTATCGTCATCGCCGGAGGCCACGGCCGAATCGCCCTGCGACTGTCGCGTCTGCTCGCCGCCAGGGGCGACGAGGTCGCGGGGATCATCCGCAACCCCGACCATGCCGCCGACCTCCGCGAGGCCGGCGCCGAACCCCTCGTGTGCGACCTGGAGTCGGCCACGCTCGAGGAGGTCGCCGCACTCCTGCGCGGCGCCGACGCCGCCGTCTTCGCGGCGGGCGCGGGTCCGGGCAGCGGGGCGGACCGCAAGGCGACCGTCGACAAGGGCGCCGCCGTGCTGCTCGCCGACGCCGCGGTGCGCGCGGGCGTCCGCCGCCTGCTGGTCGTCTCCTCCATGGCCGCCGACCCGAACCATCCGGGCGACGAGGTCTTCGACGTCTACCTGCGCGCCAAGGGCGAGGCGGACGCCCATGTCCGTGCCCTGGGCGAGTCGTTGGACTGGACGATCCTGCGTCCCGGCATGCTCACCGAGGACGCCGGCGCCGGCCGCGTCCTCCTCCGCGCCTCCACCGGGCGGGGCCCCGTCCCCCGCGACGACGTGGCCGCGGTCCTGGCCGAACTCCTCGACTCCCCCGGAACGGTGGGGCTCACGCTGGAGCTGATCAGCGGCTCCACGCCGGTGCAGGACGCGGTGAAGATGGTCTCCGGCGAGTAACCGGCGCGCGTCGGGCCGGAGTTCGCGGGAGGCTCGGCGGGAGTGCGGAGGAGGCTCGATGGGAGACAGTGGCACGCTCGGCGTGAGTTCGGGACGCGGATCCCCCAGGCCTTTCGAACTCCCGCCTCCGGCCGACCGGTTGCCGCCGTCGCGGCCGCCGGTTACTGCGGCTTCCGGTCGCCCGGCTGTGCGCCCTCCCCGGTGAACGCCGCCAGCGCCTTCGCGACGTACCCCTCGGTGGCGTCCTTCCGCACGCCGAGGCCGCTGAGGACGCCCTCGCCGTTCTCGTGCTCCAGCAGGGCGAGCAGGATGTGCTCGGTGCCCACGTAGTTGTGACCGAGCCGCAGCGCCTCGCGGAAGGTGAGCTCCAGGACCTTCTTGGCCGCGGAGCCGTAGGGAACCAGCTCCGGCGGGTTCTCGGACGCCGGCGGGAGCAGCGCCGTCACCGCCTGCCGCACGGCCTCCGGGGTGGCGCCCTGGTCCGCCAGCGCCCGGGTGCCGATCGACTCCGGCTCCGCGAGCAGGCCGAGCACCAGGTGCTCCGGCAGCCCCTCCGCACCTCCGGCCGCCTTGGCCTCGGTGTGCGCCGCCCCGACCACGTTGCGGGCGCGGGCCGTGAACCGGTTGAACCCCTGGCTGGGGTCGAGGTCGTGGGACTCCTTGGGCACGAAGCGCTTCTGGGCGGCCTGGCGGGTGACGCCCATGCTCTGTCCGATGTCGGTCCACGAGGCCCCGGCCCGCCGGGCCTGGTCCACGAAGTGGCCGATCAGGTGGTCCGCCACCTCACCGAGGTGTTCCGCGGCGATCATGGCGTTCTGCAGCTGCGTCAGGGCGTCGGGGTTGCCCTGCTTGATGGCGTGGATCAGGTCGTCGAGGCGCACGGAAGCCGCGCCGAGCGGGTTCGTCGTCATGCGTCAACCGTAAGTTGACACCCCGCGGGCGTCAACCTGCGGTTGACACTCTCCGGCTGTTCGTCCACCCGCGACGCAGCCCGGACTCCGGCCCCGTCCGGCCGCTCAGGGCACCAGGAAGCCGACCACCAGGGCAAGAGGGAGGAAGACCATGGGGATCGACATCAACCAGCCCATGCGACGCGACGTCCTCGCACCCACGAGGACACAGAAGGGCGCCACGAGGGGCACATAGAAGAAGAACGCCGCCAGAACGACGACGCCGGCCCCTGAACCCACGACCCCTCCCTCGATGCCTGCCACAAAGCCGCGGCAGCTCTCGCCCGAGCATCTGCGTCCACCCATTTGAACACGTTCAAATAATCCTGGCCAGACCCTCCCGAAGAGAAGCCTCCTGCGTCAGCCGTTGCGAAAGACGCGTGCCCCGGGGGCACCTGGGGGCACGGACCGATCAGGTGCGGGATGCACGCCGGCACGCTGCGGGCAGGCCACCTGGCGGCCTCACCCGCCGGAACGGCTCGCGGACAAAGCGAAACCCCCTCCGACCCGCCGTGATGGCTGGTCGGAGGGGGCTCCGTTTGTCTGGTGGCGGCGCCAGGATTCGAACCTGGGAAGGCTGAGCCGGCAGATTTACAGTCTGCTCCCTTTGGCCGCTCGGGCACACCGCCTAGACCGTGTCACGAAGTGGAACCGGCTTGCGGCCGGGTCTCCCTCGCGACGACGTAAACAATACCTGATGCGCGGGGGTGCTCCGCCACTCCATTGATCGCGGTTCGGGGGCCGGGTGATGGCTAGGCTTGGGCGGGCTCGGTCCGGGGCGCGTTCCCGGGTCCGCGGCCCCGTCACGCACCCCGACACAGACCCCGATGCAAGGAGCCACAGGACATGGCCGACTCCAGTTTCGACATCGTCTCGAAGGTCGAGCGGCAGGAGGTCGACAACGCCCTCAACCAGGCCGCCAAGGAGATCTCGCAGCGCTACGACTTCAAGGGCGTCGGCGCCTCGATCTCGTGGTCCGGTGAAAAGATCCTGATGGAGGCGAACTCCGAGGACCGGGTCAACGCGGTCCTCGACGTCTTCCAGTCCAAGCTGATCAAGCGCGGCATCTCGCTGAAGGCCCTGGACGCCGGCGAGCCGCAGCTGTCCGGCAAGGAGTACAAGCTCTTCGCGGAGATCAAGGAAGGCATCTCCCAGGAGAACGCCAAGAAGGTCGCGAAGCTCATCCGCGACGAGGGCCCCAAGGGCATCAAGGCGCAGGTCCAGGGCGAGGAGCTGCGGGTCAGCTCCAAGAGCCGGGACGACCTGCAGGCCGTGATCGCACTGCTGAAGAACCAGGACTTCGACTTCGCGCTGCAGTTCGTCAACTACCGGTAACCATCGGTCGGTTGAGGCGCCGGACCGGCAGGGGCGCATCGCGGGGCCCGGCCCTGCGGTGCGCCCCTGCCGTGCCCCGCTGCCGTGCCCCCGGCCCGTGCCGCCCCGCCCTCGCGCCTGGCGGAAAGGGGACCGCGTCCGGCAGATTCGCCCCATGACTTCCGTGGTGCAGAACATGGCGATCGACTGTGCGGACGCGTACGCGCTGGCGCGGTTCTGGAGCGAGGTGACCGGGTTCCCGCTGGATCCGGACGCGCGGCCCGGGGACCTGGAGACGCAGGTGACGGCGCCGGAGGGGCCGCACCTGTACTTCAACCAGGTGCCGGAGCCCAAGACGGTCAAGAACCGGGTCCATCTCTGCCTGCGGCCCCGGACCTCGCGCGACGAGGAGGCGGCGCGGCTCATGGGGCTGGGCGCGACCCTGGTGAACGACCTGCGGAAACCCGACGGGTCGGGCTGGGTGGTGCTGGCCGACCCGGAGGGCAACGAGTTCTGCGTGCTGCGCGGGGACGCGGACCGCGCGGCGGCCACGGTCGCGGCCACGGCGACCTGAAGGCCCGCAGCGGCGGGCGCCTGACGCGTCCGCCGGTAGCGTGCCCGGCATGAGTGAGCAGGGCGGGCTGCGGCGGACGCTCGGGACCGGGGACGCCGTGGTGATCGGACTGGGTTCGATGGTGGGGGCCGGCATCTTCACGGCGCCCGCTCCCGCGGCACGGGCGGCCGGCTCCGGCCTGTTGGCGGGGCTCGCGCTGGCGGCGGTCGTCGCCTACTGCAACGCCATGTCCTCGGCGCGGCTGGCGGCGCTGTACCCGGCGTCCGGGGGCACTTACGTGTACGGGCGGGAGCGGCTCGGGGAGTTCTGGGGCCATCTCGCCGGGTGGGCGTTCGTGGTGGGGAAGACGGCGTCCTGCGCCGCGATGGCGCTGACGGTCGGGGCGTACGTCTGGCCGGGGCACGAGCGGGCGGTGGCCGTGGGCGCGGTGGTGGCGCTGACCGCCGTGAACTACCGGGGGGTGCGCCGTTCCGTCCGGGTCACGCGGGTGACCGTCGCGGTGGTGCTGGCCGTGCTGGCCGCCGTGGTGGTGGCGTGCCTGGGCGGGGGCGGGGGCGGGGAGGCGGGGCGGTCGCCGGGGCCCGCGGTGACCCCGGGCGGGGTGCTGGAGGCGGCGGGTCTGCTGTTCTTCGCGTTCGCCGGTTACGCCCGGATCGCCACGCTGGGTGAGGAGGTGCGGGACCCGGCGCGGACCATTCCGCGTGCCGTGCCGGTGGCCCTGGGCCTCGCGCTGGTGGTGTACGCGGTGGTGACCGTGGCCGTGCTGTCGGTGCTGGGGGCGGGCGGGCTGGCCGGGTCCGCGGCGCCGCTCGCGGACGCCGTGCGGGCCGCGGGGGCCGGGTGGCTGGCGCCGGTGGTGCGGGTGGGGGCGGCGGTGGCCGCGCTGGGGTCGCTGCTGGCGCTGATCCTGGGCGTGTCCCGGACCACGCTGGCCATGGCCCGGGACCGGCACCTGCCGGGCGCCCTGGCGGCCGTGCACCCGCAGTTCCATGTCCCGCACCGGGCCGAGGTGGCGGTGGGAGTGGTGGTCGCGGTGGTGGCGGCCACGGTGGACCTGCGGGGCGCGATCGGGTTCTCGTCGTTCGGCGTGCTGCTGTACTACGCGATCGCCAACGCCTCGGCCTGGACGCTCAACCGGACGGCCGCCGCGCGCGTCCTCCCCGGTGTCGGGCTGCTCGGCTGTCTGGTCCTGGCGTTCGCGCTGCCCGCCGTCCCGGTGGCCGTGGGGTCGGCCGTCGTCCTGGCCGGCGCGCTCGTGTACGGCATCAGGCGGACACTTGAGACGTAGAGGGCCTCACACGAAGGGGGAACAGCCGTGAAGCCGGTCAATCTGGTGCTCAACATCCTGTGGGTGGTGTTCTGCGGATTCTGGATGGCGGTGGGCTATCTGGTGGCCGCGCTGATCAGCTTCGTGCTGATCATCACCATCCCGTTCGGCGTCGCCTCGCTGCGGCTGGCCGGGTACGCGCTCTGGCCGTTCGGGCGGACCACGGTGCCCAAGCCGACGGCGGGCGTGGGATCGATGATCGGGAACGTGGTGTGGGTGATCGTGGCCGGCTGGTGGCTGGCCATCGGGCACCTGGTGACCAGCATCCCGTTGTTCATCTCCATCATCGGCATCCCGTTCGGCTGGGCGAACCTGAAGATGATCCCGATCTCGCTGATGCCGCTCGGCACCGAGGTCGTCTCCACGGAGGAGGCCGAGCGGGCTCCGGCGGGCGGCCCGCAGCGCTGGTGACCCCGACGGCGCGGTGAAGGGCGTTGGCCCGGCCCCGCCCTTCACCCGTGCCCTGGCGCCCCAGGCGGGCCAAAACGGCTCCAGCGGGGCTGGACTTCCCCTCCACGGCGGGTGGATGACCGCACGAGTGCTGCCGGAACTCACGCCCGCGCAGCCCGCCGCGCTGTCCGCCGCACGCGTGCGGAACCGGGCAGAAGCTGTCCGTCGACCCGTTCGCGACTCCCGCCGTCCCGACGGCTTCCGCCCCTCTTGCACCTCTGTGACCTGGGAGAACGAGGACCGGACGGGTGCCGGTGGGCACCGGACCGCGCACGCCGAACGCGTGTCGCCGCTGTCCGATTACTTTCCGTTGACTGACCGAACGGTGCCTGCCAAGGTCATGGCGCGGCGCACCGCCTGATCGATCGGAAGCGCCGCGGAACGGCCCGTTTCCCTTCTCACGGGGAAGCGCCCACCGCCCACCGCAACGGGGAGCGCCAACTGTCATGGACGACGTGACCACCGCCGCCGCGACACCACCCGCACCGCTCCTGCCGGCTCTCGCCGGACGGACCGCTCACGCGCGGTCGGCGGGCGCGTCGGTCCGGGTGACCTGATCCGTCCGCACCCCACGAGTGCGCTGGTGAAGCCGGCGTTCCCCCGTACCCGGCGCGCCGCCGAGCAGGAACACCCGCGTGGTCACCGCCTGCTTCCCGTGCCGCCGGGGGAGTCGTTCCGCCCCAGTTCGAGAGACACGGCCTTCGTATCAGGGAGCAGAGGAACAACCATGGCCCAGGACACCACGACCTCCGGCCCCACCGAGACCCGTCCGGTAGCGAGGGTGCGCCTCACCCCCGCGTCGGTTCGTGCGGCGTGCCGCCGGGGGACCGGCCGGTCGACGAGGGACCCGGTGCGTCCAGGACGGCGGCTTCGGCGCCTGCGCCTCCTGTCCGCACGTCCCCTGTCCGCACGCGTCTTGTCCGCACGCGTCTTGTCCGCACGCGCCTTGTCCGCGCGGGCGACGCCGGGGAAGCCGGTCGGGACCGGGTGATCTCCAGGACGCGTCCGCGCCACGACGGACGCCGCGGAGAGCGAGGCCGTCGCCGGGTGGAGTGCGGGGCCACCTCGGCGGTGGTCCCGGCCACCTCTGCCGCGGCCCGGGCTGCCCGGCCCGCGACCGGGGCGCCTCGTACCGGCTGATCCCCCCCACCCACACCTCCCAGCGAAGGACAGGACAGTCATGACGCACCCACCGGTCCCCCAGGTTTGCGTGGTGATCCCGACCTACAACCGGGCCGAACTGCTGCGCCGCCAGCTCGAGGGGCTCATCCGGCAGAGTCTGGCGCCAGAGCGGTTCGAAGTCGTCGTCGCCGACGACGGGTCCGCCGACCACACGGCCGAGGTCGTCGCCTCGTTCTCCGGCAAGCTCCGGATCGGGTTCCACACCCAGGAGGACCTGGGGTTCCGGGCCGCCGCCGCCCGCAACGGCGGAGCCCGGCTGGCCACCGCCCCGCTGCTGGTCTTCCTCGACACCGGCGCCCTGGTCGGACCCGATTTCCTCGCCGAGCACATCGCCGCGCACGTCGGGCCGCGGCCCGACGGCACCCCGGGCGGACGACTCGTCCTCGGCTACACCTACGGCTACAACCCCTACCGTCCCTTCCCCGGCCTCGCCGAGATCCTCAGGCAGAGCGATCCCGAGGACGTGGTGCGCTCCTACGGCGGGCAGAAGGACTTCCAGGACCTGCGCCACGAGGAACTCGCCGAGGCCGGGTTCGACCTCGGCCGGCTCGCCACACCGTGGATGCACGTGTGGGCGCTGAACCTGTCGCTGCCCACCGCCGACTTCGAGGCGGTGGGCGGCTTCGACGAGGACTTCCGCTCCTGGGGCGGGGAAGACCTCGAGTTCGGCTTCCGGGTCCACGAGCACGGCCTCCCCCTGGTGCTGTCGCAGCGGGCGTGGGCCCTGGAGAGCCCCCACGAACGCGACCTGGACGGCAACCGCAACAGCAACTGCGCCAATTCCTGGCTGCTGTGGGAGAAGCACCCCGAGCCGGTCATGGAGCTCTACGGCGCCATGTACTCCCGCAACCACTACGACCCGCCCCTGGAGTACGAGTACGGGCGGCTTCTGGAGTGGCAGGAGCACGCCAGGGATCTCGACGTGCGGGCGGAGGCGGAGCGGCTGGCGGCCGAGCCGCTCCCGGACGGCGGGACCGCCTCCCGGGTGGTGGTCGTGGGCGCCGGCGGTCACCCGCCCCGGCTTCCGGACGGCGCCTCGTGCACCCTGGTCGACTTCGACCGGGGGCTGCTCGACGCCCTGCCGGCGGCCGACGGCGTCACAGCGGTCCACGCCGTCGGCCTGCGCACCGTCCTCGCGGCGGGCTCCGCGGACCTCGTCGTGATCACGTCACGGCTGCGGGGGCTGTGGGGACGCTGGTCCGGCGACCTGCTGGACGAGGCCCGGCGGATCGGCGCCACGGTCCGGGTCGCGTTCACCGACGGGTCCGGGTCCCGGTGAAGGCGGTCACGACCCGGACCTCACTGGTCAGCACACCGCAGCGCAAGATCATGCTGGCCGTGCTGCTCGTCGACACGATCGCGGCCGGGGCGTTCTACCCCCTGACCTTCCTCTACGTCCGCCTCAGCACCGACCTGCCGGTCACCCGGATCGGCCTGATCCTGACCTGTGGCGGGGTGATCGCCCTGCTGCTCAACCCCCTCGCGGGAAGCATCGCCGACCGCTGGGGCGCGCAGCGGACGATCGTGGCGGCGAACGCCTGCTGCGGCGTCGGCTACCTGGGGCTCGTCGACATCCACGGCTGGCCCCAGCTCGTCGTCGCGGTCGCGTTCATCACGTTGTCCCAGCGGCTGTACTGGGTCGGCTGGCCGGTCTTCGTGGCCGAGCAGGCCGCCGAGGGCGAAACGCTGGACCGCTGGTTCGCGGTGGTCAACGCGTTCAAGAGCGGCGCGCTCGGCCTGGGAGCGGCCCTCGCGGCGGTGGCCCTCTCCGTCGGGGACGTCGGCACGCTGCGTGCCATCCTCCTCGCCGCGGTCGTCGCCTCGTTCCTGTCCGCGGTGGTGTTCGCACGGCTGCGGATGACCCCCTCACCCCCGTCGGGGAAGGACGGCGCGGACGAGGGGTCCGGCGGCGGGACGGGCCAGGGTTCCGGGGCGGGCCAGGGTTCCGGCGGGGCGGCCGAGGCGTCCGCGGCCGGCACGGGGTGGCTGGCGGTGCTCCGCGACCGCCCGTACACCGCGATGACCGCTGCCCACACCGCCCTGACCTTCGCCTGGCTGCTGCCGAGCGTGGCGCTGCCGGTGTACCTCGTCGACACCCTCAGCCTGCCGCCGTGGGTGCCGTCGGTCGCCTTCGCGATGAACACCGTCCTGCCCGTCCTGTTCCAGACGACGGTGTCCCGCATGCTCATGCCCCTGCGGCGCACCCGTGCCGTGCTGGTCGGGGCAGGCTTCTTCGTCCTGGCGTTCGCCCTGTTCGCCGGGGCCCACGACGCCCCACTGACCTTCGCCCTCCTGTGCACCGCAGCAGGCATGGTCCTCTTCTCCCTCGGCGAGATGGCGGCCGGGCCCGCGGCCCAGGCCCTGTCGATGGACGCCGCCCCCGTACCTCTGCGCGGCAGGTACTCCTCGGTCTTCCAGATGTCCTGGACCGTCTCCAACGTCGCCGGCCCCGCCGTCGTCGGCGCACTGCTGGGGTGGAACGGTCTGGTCCTCTGGCTCGTCCTGGGCCTGCTGATCGGAGCCGGGGGGCTGGGCTTCGTCGCCTGCGAGAAGAGGTTCCCGGCACGTGTGCTGCGTCCCGAGCCGAACGGAAGCAACCGATGAACGACGGACCCCGCATCCTGCATGTGAGCACCAGCACCGAACTGGGCGGCGTCGCCGAGGTCGTGCGCAGCGAACTGCCGTACCTCGCCGAACTCGGCTGGCGGACGCAGTGGGTCCTGGCGCACGCCCTGGACGCCGCCCACGACGCCGCGTTCGTCCTGCACAACGGCCTCTACGGAGCCCGGAGCGGGGACTTCCCCGAGGAGAGGGTGCGGCACGGTGTCGGCCACTTCCTCGCCGCCAACGAGGCGGCCGTGGTGGCGGCGGCCCGTGACGCCGACGTGGTCGTCCTGCACGACCCGCTGGTGCTCACGCTGGCGACCGCCGTCCGGGCGGTGGCACCACGCATCGCCTGGCGCTGCCACGTCGGCTCGGAGAACCTGGCCACGGTCGACCGGAACGCCATCGAGTTCCTCCGCCCCCAGCTCGACGTCGTCGACCATCTGCTCTTCTCCGACGCGGGCCAGGTCTGGCCGGGGTGGCGGGACGACGGCCGGACCGTCGTCGTCCCGCCGGGCATCGATCCCCGGTCGTGGAAGAACCGGGACCTCCCGGACGACCTCGTCGGCGAACTGTGGTCCTCCCTGCACGCCGCGCGCGGCTGCTCCCTCGCCCGTGTCACGGGCGAGGAGGACGCGCGGATCCTGGTCGACGACTTCGGTACCGGCGGTCTGCGCCACCCCGACGCCCCGTTCGTCCTCCAGGTCTCCCGGTGGGACCCGCTCAAGGGCCAGCTGGGAGTCCTCAAGTCCTTCGCCCGGCTCGCCGCCGACGACCCGGACACCGAGCTGGTCCTCGTCGGGCCGCACATCGACGACCGGCAGAACTATCCGATGAACCGTGCGATATGGCAGGACCTCATGGACTTCTGGGCGAAGCTCCGGCCCCGGACGCGCGACCGCGTGCACATCTGGCGCTTCGGCCCGGTCCAGCGCACCGGGGAGGACCTCGCCCTCAACCTGCTGCGCGGCCGGGCCCGCACGGTCGTGCAGAACAGCAGCCGGGAGAGCTTCGGCCTCACCGTCTCCGAGGCCCTGTGGAAGGGCGCGGTCGTCGTCGGCGCCGACACCGACGGCATCCGGGCCCAGATCCGGCACGACGTCAACGGCCTGCTCACCCCCTACACCGAAGGCGACGGGCCCTGGCCGCGGACGGTGCTCCGCTCGCTGACGGACGAGGAGGGGCGTGCCCGCTGGAGCGCGGCCGCGCGCGCCTCCGTCGAGGAGCACCACCTCTCCCGTCTCGGTGTCCTGCGGCAGGTGGCGGCCTACGAGGGCGCCACGGACCCCGCACGGGAACGCGTCCGTCCGGCCCCGTCCGCCGACGGGGCGGCCCCGGCCGCCCTGGTTCCGCCCGCTCCCCCCTCCTGACCTGTCCTGCCCCGTCTCCTGCGGCCTCGGCCGGGGGTCGGCGGCCGGGGTCGGCAGCCGGCGGTCGGGGGTCGGCGGTCGGCGGCGGGGGGTCGGCGGCCGGGGGTCGGCGGTCGGCGGCTGACAGCTGACGGTCGGCGGCTGACGGTCGAGGGCTGGCGGTCGGCCCGAGGCCGCAGAAACCGACGCCAGCCTCAGCCGCGGTCGCTGCCCGCCATGCGCTTCAACCGCCGCCCCAGCTCCTGCGGCCTCGGCCAGCGGCCGGGGGACGGCGGCCGGGGGACGGCGGCCGGGGGACGGCGGCCGGGGGACGGCGGCCGGGGGACGGCGGCTGACGGTCGGCGGCTGACAGCTGACGGTCGGCGGCTGACGGTCGAGGGCTGGCGGTCGGCCCGAGGCCGCAGAAACCGACGCCGGCCTCAGCCGCGGTCTCTGCCCAACATGCGCTCCAACCGCCGCCCCAGCTCCTGCGGCCTCGGCCGGCGGCCGGGGGCCGGGGGCCGGAGGCCGGGGGCCGGAGGCCGGGGGTCGGCGGCTGACGGTCGACGGGGGTCGGCGGCTGACGGTCGACGGCTGACAGTTGGCGGTCGAGGGCTGACAGCTGGCGGTCGAGGGCGGGCGGTCGGCACGGGGCCGCGGGAAGCGGCGCCGGCCTCAGCCGCGGTCGCTGCCTGCCATGCGCTCCAGCCGCCGCCCCAGCTCCTGCGGCCTCGGCCGGCGGCCAGCGGCCGGGGGTCGGCGGCTGACGGTCGACGGCTGACGGCTGACGGTCGGGGGCTGACAGCTGGCGGTCGGGGGCTGGCGGTCGGCACGGGGCCGCAGGAACCGACGTCGGCCTTAGCCGCGGTCGCTGCCCGCCATGCGCTCCAACCGCCGCCCCAGCTCCTGCGACCTCGGCCAGCGGCCGGGGGTCGGCGGCCGACGGCTGGCGGTCGGGGGATGGCGGCCAGGGGACGGCGGCTGACGGCTGACAGCTGACAGCTGACAGTCGGGGGCTGGCGGTCGGCCCGAGGCCGCAGGAACCGACGTCGGCCTCAGCCGCGGTCGCTGCCCGCCATGTGCTCCAACCGCCGCCCCAGCTCCTGCGGCCTCGGCCAGCGGCCGGGGGCCGGGGGCCGGGGGCCGGGGGCCGGGGGCCGGGGGTCGGCGGCTGACGGCTGGCGGTCGGCACGGGGCCGCGGGAAGCGGCGGCGGTCTCAGCCGCGGTCGCTGCCTGCCATGCGCTCCAGCCGCGCGATCCGCTCGGTCATGGGCGGGTGGGTGGAGAACAGCTTCGAGAGGCCCTGCCCCGGCCGGAACGGGTTGGCGATCATCATGTGGCTGGCCGTCTCGATCTTCGGCTCCGGCGGCAGCGGCAGCGCCTTGGTGCCCGCTTCCAGCTTGCGCAGGGCGCTGGCGAGGGCCAGTGGGTCGCCGGTGAGGCGGGCGCCGTCGGCGTCGGCCTCGTACTCCCGCGAGCGGCTGATGGCGAGCTGGATCACGGAGGCGGCGAGGGGGCCCAGCAGCATGATCAGCAGCATTCCGAGCAGGCCCGGCCCCTCGTCGTCGTTCGAGCGGCCGATGGGGATCAGCCAGGCGAAGTTGACCAGGAACATGATCACCGATGCGAGCGCTCCCGCGACGGACGAGGTCAGGATGTCCCGGTTGTAGACGTGGCTCAGCTCATGCCCGATCACGCCCCGCAGCTCGCGTTCGTCGAGGATGCGCAGGATGCCGTCGGTGCAGCAGACCGCGGCGTTGCGCGGGTTGCGTCCGGTGGCGAAGGCGTTGGGCGCGTCGGTCGGTGAGATGTAGAGCCGCGGCATGGGCCGCCGGGCCTGTGTGGAGAGATCGCGGACGATCCGGTAGAGGCCGGGGGCCTCGAACTCGCTGACCGGGCGGGCCCGCATGGCGCGCAGCGCCAGTTTGTCGCTGTTCCAGTACGCGTAGGCGTTGGTGGCCAGCGCCACCAGCACGGCGGCGATCAGGCCGTTGCGCCCGAAGAAGCCGCCGATGACGATGATGAGCGCCGACAGCCCCCCGAGGAGGACCGCGGTTCTGAGTCCGTTGTGCCGACGGTGCACGGTACGCCCTCCATTGGTGCGGCGGGGGGAGCCTCTGGTGCGTCGCGTCCAGTGGACCCTTACGTACAGGTCAACGCGGTGCGGGCGGTCGCAGTTCCCCGCACCGGTTCCGGGTGGGTACCCCGGCACGCCCGGGTCGCACCCGCCCCGCGGAGGGACGGAGGCCGTCCCGGGCGGGACCGGCGCCCGGGCGCGGGCAGCGGGTCGTCGGAGCGGGTCAGAAGAGGGTCACGCCGGTGAAACGGAGGATCAGCTGGGGCGCGCCGGAGAGGGCGACGGCGAGGAGTCCGGTGACCACCAGGGCGGCGGTGAGCGGGGCCGTGGCGCGGCGGGCCGCGGGGGCGTCCTCGGGGGCGTCCTCGGGGGCGGGACGGAAGAGCAGCGCGGTCCAGCGCAGGTAGTAGACCAGCGCGATGACCACGTTGACGGCCATCAGCACGGCCAGCCAGCCCATCCCCGCCTCCACGGCCGAGGCGAACACGGTGACCTTGGCGAAGAGACCGACGATGCCCGGCGGCAGTCCGGCCAGGGAGAGCAGGAAGAAGGCGAGCAGCAACGCGGCCACCGGGCGGGCGGCGTACAGGCCGCGGTGGTCGTCGACCCGGCCCGCGGGGCGGCCCCGGCCCACCAGGGCGACCACGGTGAACGCGCCGAGGTTCACGGCGGCGTACATCAGGGCGTAGGCGAGGGTCGAGCCGATCGCCCGGGAGGCGTCGTCGGTGTAGGCGGCGGCAGCGATCGGGACCAGCAGGTAGCCGGCCTGGCCCACCGACGACCAGGCCAGCAGCCGGACGGCGCTGCGGTCCCGGTCGGGGCGCTGGCGCAGCGCGCCGACGTTGCCGACGGTCATGGTGAGCGCGGCCAGCGCGGCCATGACCGGGCCCCAGACCGGGGCGTACGACGGGAAGGCGAGGACCGCGACCAGGATCAGGCCGGTGAAGCCGACCGCCTTGCCGGTGACCGAGAGGTAGGCGGCGACCGGCAGCGGGGCGCCCGCGTAGGTGTCCGGCACCCAGAAGTGGAAGGGCACGGCGGCGGTCTTGAAGGCGAACCCGACCAGGGTGAGGATCACGCCGGTGCGGGCCAGCGTCGAGAACTGGCCGTCGACCTGCTGGATCTCCTCCGCAACGACGGTGAGGTGCATCGACCCGGTGACGGCGTAGACGAAGCTGACGCCGAGCAGGCTGACGGCGGTGGCGGTGACCGAGGAGAGGAAGAACTTGAGGGCGGCCTCGGAGGAACGGCGGTCCCCGTGACGCAGGCCCACCAGGGCGAACGCGGGCAAGGAGGCCACCTCGAGGGCGACGATCAGGGTGGCCAGGTCACGGGAGGCGGGCAGCAGGGCGGCGCCCGCGGCCGAGCTGAGGAGCAGGAACCAGTACTCGCCCGCGGGCAGCCGCCGCGGCTCGTCCTTGAGCGCCGTCATCGACAGGAGGGCGGCGAGCAGCGCTCCGGCGAGGACGATGAGCTGGACGACCAGGGTGAAGCGGTCGGCGACGTAGCTGCAGACGCTGGGGTCGGTGGTGAGGCAGAAGGTGGAGCGGTCGCCGTCGAGCAGCGGCAGCAGGGTGAGCAGGGCGGCGGCGAGGGCGGCGACGGAGATCCACCCGAGGAGCGCCTTGCGGGCCTCGGGGAGGAACAGGTCGGCGACCAGGACCGCGAGGGCGGCCACGGCGGTGAGGGTGGGGGGCGCGACGGCGAGCCAGTCGACGGACTGGACCAGGCTCTCGGCGGCGGCCGGGGCGCTCATCGGGTGCCTCCTGCGAGGAGCTGCTGGACGGCCGGGTCGGTGAGGCCGAGGAGCACCTTCGGCCAGAGCCCGGCGAGGACGGTGAGGACCACCAGCGGGGTCCAGGCGGCGAACTCGTGGCCGCGGACGTCGGCGAGGAGTGGCACCTCGTCGGTGTCCCGCGGCGGCGCGCCCATGCAGACGCGGCGGACCACGACCAGCAGGTAGGCGGCGGTGAGCAGGGTGCCGAAGGCGCCGATCGTCATGAAGACGAGGTAGGCCGTGCGGCTGAGACCCGGCGCCGGTTCGAAGGCGCCGAAGAGGGCGAGCATCTCGCCCCAGAAGCCGGCCAGGCCGGGCAGGCCCAGGGAGGCGACGGCGGCGAAGGCGAGCAGGCCCCCCAGGCGGGGCGCGCGGCCGTAGAGGGCGGCGCCGGTGGCCTGGAGGCCTTGGGCGGAGAGGGTGTCCAGGTCGGTGGTGCCGGTGCGGTTTTTGAGGGCGCCGACCAGGAAGAAGAGGAGGCCGGTGATCAGGCCGTGGGCGACGTTGGCGAAGAGGGCGCCGTTGACGCCGGTGGGGGTCATGGTGGCGATGCCGAGCAGGACGAAGCCCATGTGGCCGACGGAGGAGTACGCGATCAGGCGCTTGAGGTCGCCCTTGGCGCCCTTGCGGGCCAGCGCGAGGCAGGCGAGGGACCCGTAGACGATGCCGACGACGGCGAAGGCGGCCAGGTAGGGCGCGAAGACCTCGAAGCCCTCGGGCGCGGCGGGGAGCAGGATGCGCACGAAGCCGTAGGTGCCCATCTTGAGCAGCACGCCGGCCAGCAGGACCGAGCCGACGGTGGGCGCGGCGGTGTGGGCGTCGGGCAGCCAGCTGTGCAGGGGCCACATCGGGGTCTTCACGGCGAGGCCGACACCGATCGCGAGGACCGCGACGACCTGCACCGTCACGGTGAGTGACCGGCCGTTGTCGGTGGCGAGTGCCACCATGTCGAAAGTGCCCGCCTTGATCCCGATCAGGAGCAGGCCGAGCAGCATGACCACGGAGCCGAGCAGGGTGAAGAGGATGAACTTCCAGGCCGCCTGCGCGCGGCCCGCGCCGCCCCAGCGGGCGATCAGGAAGTACATCGGGATCAGCACGGTCTCGAAGGCGAGGAAGAACAGCAGCAGGTCGAGGACGGCGAAGGAGGCGAGGGTGCCGGTCTCCAGGACGAGCAGCAGGGCGACGAACCCCTTCGGGGAGCCGCCCGGTGGCTGGTTGAAGTACGCGTGGAGGGCGCAGAGGAAGGTGAGCAGGGCGGTGAGGACCAGCAGGGGCAGCGAGATCCCGTCGACGCCCAGGTGGATCCGCACGTCGAGGGCGGGGATCCAGCTGATGTCGGTGGTGGCCTGCATGGTCTGGGGCCGGCTGTGGTCGAACCCGGCGGCGAGCGCCAGGGCGGCCAGGAGGACGGCCGCGGTGACGGTCACACCGTGCCGCAGGACGGCCTGTTCGGGTGACTTCCCCTTCAGCCCGGGCGGGGCCGGAAGGAGGGCCGCCGCGGCCCCGACCAGCGGGATCACCACGACGAACGCGAGAAGGGCCCGCATCACGGACTCGTTGATATCGATCACGCCTGCTCACGCTCCCGAGACGGCGAGGACGACGGCGACCGTGAGGACCACGGTTCCGGCGAGCAGCGCGCTCACATAGGTCTGGAGGTTGCCGGTCTGGGCGCGGCGGACGGCGGCGCCCAGCAGGCGGGGCGCGGCGGCGGCGCCGCGGACGTAGGTCTCGACGACCTCGCGGTCCAGGAACCGGACCAGGGATGCCGCGGCGGTCACCGGGCGGACGAAGGCCGCGCGGTAGAGGGCGTCCAGGTGGAATCCCTCGGCCGCGTGGCGGTGCAGGGGTCCCAGCAGGAGGCGGCCCGGGTCGGAGGGGTCGGGGGCGTCGGCCAGGTCGCCGTAGGCGGGGGCGTGGCTGGCGATGGCCTCCGCCTCGACCTGGCCGGGGTCCGCGTCCGGGTGGGCGGCGACCGCGCCGAGCGGGGTGCCGGCCGCGAAGGCGGTGGTGTGCCGCCAGGTCCCGTAGGTCACGATGCCGCCGACCAGGGCGATGCCGGTGGCGAGCAGCGAGGTGGCCCAGCCCGGGGCCAGCGAGCCGCCGCCGAACCAGTCGGGGAGCACGCCGAAGGCGGCGCCCAGTGCGAGGGAGGGGACGGCCAGCACCCACAGGACGGCGTTCATGGCGACCGGCTGCCTGCCGTGGTCGGGGGCATCGGTCCCCCGGCCGCGGAAGGCGCGCAGCCACAGGCGGGTGGCGTAGGCGGCGGTCAGCAGCGCGGTGAGCAGGCCCGCCGCCAGCACGATCCATCCGGCGGCGACCGGGCCGCCCTCGCCGGTGGCGGCGTGCTCGGCGGCGACCAGGACGGCCTCCTTGGAGAAGAAGCCGCTGAACGGCGGGATCGCGGCCAGCGCGAGCAGGGCGACGGTCATCGTCCAGTAGGCGTCGGGCACGCGGGTGCGCAGCCCGCTCATGCGGGACATGGCGGCCAGCGAGTTGGTGCCGGCGGCGTGGATGAGCACGCCGGCGGTGAGGAACAGCAGCGCCTTGAAGGCGCCGTGGGTGAGGAGGTGGAACGCGGCGGCGGAGCGGTCTCCGGCGGCGAGGGCGCCGGTCATGTAGCCGAGCTGGCCGATGGTCGACCAGGCCAGGACCCGTTTGACGTCGTCCTGGGCGAGTGCGGCGAGGGCCGAGCCGATCATGGTGACGGCGGCCATCACCGCCAGCACCAGCATGGCGGCGGCCGACGCCTGGAAGAGCGGGAGCAGCCGGGCGACGAAGTAGACGCCGGCGGCGACCATGGTCGCGGCGTGGATCAGCGCGGAGACGGGCGTGGGGCCGGCCATCGCGTCCGGCAGCCAGGTGTGCAGCGGGAACTGCGCCGACTTGCCGGCCACTCCGGCCAGCAGGAGCAGGGCGATCAGGGTGGGGTTGTCGATCCGCTCGACCGCGGCGAAGGTCGGCGTGCTCGGGTCCAGGGCCGTGTTCCGGACGGCTTCCAGGATCTCGGTGATCCGGAACGAGCCGGCGTCGGCGGCGAGCACGAAGAGGCCGATCAGGAACGGGACGTCACCGGCCTTGGTGACCAGGAAGGCCTTGATCGAGGCGGCACGTGCCTCGGGGGTCTCCCAGTAGTGGCCGACCAGGAAGTAGGAGCAGATGCCCATGACCTCCCAGCCGACCAGCAGCACCATCAGGTCGCCGGTGTAGACGACCAGCAGCATGGCGGCGGTGAACAGGGAGACCAGCGCCGCGTAGGAGGCGTACCGGGCGTCGTGGCGGAGGTAGCCCGTCGAGTAGATCTGCACGCACGCCGAGACCAGGGTCACCAGCAGGGCGGTGAGGGCGGCGAAGCCGTCGACGTGCAGGGCCAGCTCGATCGGCACCGAGCCGGTCGGGGTGAGTTCGGTCGCGGCGTCGATCGGGTCCCCGCCGCCTTGGCGGGCCGCGACCAGCGCGGCGAGGGCGAGGGAGGCGACCACCGGGAGCACGGCGAGGGGGCGGACGAAACCGGGGGCGGTGCGGCCCAGCAGGAGTCCCGCGACCGCGCCGAGGAACGGCAGCAGGGGGACGAGGACGGCGAGGGTGATCGTGCTCATGCTGAGGCCTCGGCCTTCTCGCCGCTCCCCGGGGCGGGGACGCCGGCCCGTGCGGTCGCGTCCGTGCCGTCGGACCCGCCGCGGTCCTCCGCGGTGTCGCGGAGGCGGTCGACGTCGGCGGTGCCGCGGTTGCGGTACACGGCGAGGACGATCGCCAGGCCGATGCCGATCTCGGCGGCGGCGATGGCGATGGTGAACAGGGTCAGTGCCTGGCCCGAGTGGAGCCCGTCGTGCGGGAACGCGGCCTGGGCGGCGCGGCTCAGCCAGGCGTCGAAGGCGACGAGGTTGAGGTTGACGGCGTTGAGCATCAGCTCGACCGACATCAGCACCAGGATCGCGTTGCGGCGCGCCAGGACGCCGTAGACCCCGGTGCAGAAGAGGAGGGCGGAGAGGACGACGGGGTAGGCGAGGTGCATCAGCGCTCTCCTCCTTCGCCGGAGTCGGCGTTCCGCTTGCGGGAGAGGACGATGGCGCCGACCAGGGCGGCCAGCAGCAGGACCGACAGGGCCTCGAAGGGGAGCACCCAGTGCTGGAAGAGGGACGCGCCGGTGACCTCGGTGGTCCCGGCGGAGGCGCCGTCCAGGTCGATCCAGGTGGTGCGGAAGGCGTCGACGACCACCCAGACCAGGGCGACCGCCGCGGCCACCGCCACCCCGAGGGCGACCCCGCGGTTGCCGGAGTCGGCGTCCGGGGAGCGGCCGATCGGCGCCCGGGTGAGCATCAGTCCGAAGAGGAGGAGGACGACCACCGAGCCGACGTAGATCAGGACCTGCACCCAGGCGATGAACTCGGCGGTGAGCAGCAGGTACTCGACGGCGAGCCCGCCGAGGGCGACCACCAGCCAGAGCGCGGCGTGCACCAGTTGCCGGGTGGTCACGCTGACCACCGCGGCGCCCAGGGTGACCAGGCCGACCAGGACGAAGGTGATCTCGACCCCGGTCGGGGAGAGGAATCCGTGGCTCACGGGGTCTCCTCCCCCGCCGGGCCTTCCGCCTTGCCATCCGCCGGGCCTTCCGCCTGGCGCAGTTTGTCGGCCGTCCTGCGCGCGGCGGCGACCTCCTTGGGCTCCTCCGCGGCGGCGTCCAACGCGGGCGGCGCCGGAACCGTCCACATCCACTCGCGGAGCTTGTCCCGCTCGTGGGTGAGCTCGCGGATGTCCGTCTCGGCGTACTCGAACTCCGGGGACCAGAAGAGGGCGTCGAACGGGCACACCTCGATGCAGATCCCGCAGTACATGCAGAGCGCGAAGTCGATGGCGAACCGGTCGAGGACGTTGCGCTGCCGCTCGCGGCCGCCGGGCGCGGCCGGGGGCACCGTCTCCTTGTGGGAGTCGATGTAGATGCACCAGTCCGGGCACTCGCGGGCGCACAGCATGCAGACGGTGCAGTTCTCCTCGAAGAGACCGATCACCCCGCGGGTGCGGGGGGCGAGCTCGGGCTGGACGTCCGGGTACTGCGCGGTGACGTTCTTCCGCACCATGGTGCGCAGCGTGACGGCCAGGCCCTTGGCCAGCCCGCTGCCGGGGATGCCGCGGGAGGACGAGGCGGAGGCCGACGCGGAGTCGGAGGCGGAGACCGACGGCTTCACGGGATCACCACCTTGACGACGCCGGTGAGGGCGATCTGGGCGAGGGCGAGCGGAACCAGGAAGGTCCATGACAGCTTCTGCAACTGGTCCTCCCGCAGCCGGGGGTAGGTGACGCGCAGCCAGATGACCACGAAGGCCAGGACGGCGGTCTTCAGCAGCGTCCAGAACCAGCCGAGGTCGTCGCCCCCGAACGGGCCGTGCCAGCCGCCGAGGAACAGCACGGTGGTCAGACCGCAGAGGACGACGATGCCGGCGTACTCGGCGAGCAGGAAGAACGCGAAGCGCAGGCCGGTGTACTCGGTGTACGCGCCGAAGATGATCTCCGAGTCGGCCACCGGCATGTCGAACGGCGGGCGCTGGAGCTCGGCGAGGCCGGCCACGAAGAAGACGACCGCGCCGACGAGCTGCCAGGGCAGCCACCACCACTGGAAGGCGCCGGCGATGCCGGTGAGCGAGACGGTCCCGGCCGCCATGGCGACGGAGGCCGCCGCGAGCAGCATCGGCAGTTCGTAGGAGAGCAGCTGGGCGGCCGTGCGGAGGCCGCCCAGCAGGGAGTACTTGTTGGCGGAGGCCCAGCCGGCCATCAGCGAGCCGAGGACGCCGACGCCCATCACGGCGAGGGCGAAGAAGACGCCCGCGTCGATGGCCTGGCCGACCGCGTCGCCGGGTCCGAGCGGGATGACCAGCAGGACCAGCAGGTACGGCAGGAGGGCGACGGCGGGAGCGAGCTGGAAGACGCGGCGGTCGGCACCGGCCGGGACCACGTCCTCCTTCTGCACGAACTTCACGCCGTCCGCGACGAGCTGGGCCCAGCCGTGGAAGCCGCCGGCGTACATCGGGCCGAGGCGGCCCTGCATGTGGGCCATCACCTTGTGCTCGGTCTGGCCCACGACGAGGGGGAGGACCAGGAAGGCGGCGAGGACGGCGAGCAGGCGCAGCGTGACGTCGAGCGCGTCGGTCACTGTCCGCCTCCCTCGGGGTCGTCGGTGGGTCGTTCCTCCGGACGTTCGTCCGGTCGTTCGCCCGAACGCTGTTCCGGACGTTCGTCCCGCGCGGGCCCGCCGTCGCGGGAACCGTCCGGCTCCTCGTAGGCGGGCTTGGCGTGGTGCCACGGGGCGTCGGGGCTGCGCGGCGCGGTCCTCGGCCGCCGGGGTTCCGGCTCGGCCGGGGGCGTCCCCTCGGCCGGGGACGGCGTCCCCTCGGCCCGCTGCGACGCGGACCCGCCGGAGGCGGAACGGGACCGACGCGGCCCGGGGGGCGGTGCGGCCTCGCCGCCCGGCTCCTCACGCTGCGAGGCAGAGCCCTCCGACACGCTCCGCGACCGCCGCGGACCGGTCCCGCGCGCCGGTGCCGCGGGGGCGCCGCCCTCCTCGCGCTGCGAGGCGGACCCCGCGGACGCGCTGCGGGAACGCCGGGGTGCGGCCGGGGACTGCCCGGCCGGGGTCTCCGCGGCGGGGGTTTCCGCGACCGGGGTCTCCGCGGCCGGGGTCCGCCCGGCTGAGCTCCCGGCGGCCTGGGAGGCCGTGCCCTCGGCGGCGGTCCGGGTGCGGCGCGGGCGGTCTCCGCCCGCCGCGCGGGCCGCGCCGCGGGCCGGGGCGGCCGGGAGCTGCCCCTTCAGCGGGCCCCACTCGTTCGGGTCGGGCACCCCCGGCGGCAGCATCTGCCGCCGCTTGGGCCCACCGTGCTCCGACTCACCCGGTTCCTTCGCCCCGGGCCATGCCTTGGCGACCCGCGCCGCCAGTACGAAGTCCTTGCGCAGCGGATGCCCCTCGAAGCCCTCGGGCAGCAGCAGCGGTTCCAGGCCGGGATGGCCCTCGAACCGCACGCCGAACATCTCGTGGGTCTCCCGCTCGTGCCAGGCCGCGCCCGCGTGGACGCCGACCGCGGAGGCCAGCACCGGGGCGTCGTGCGGCACGGTGGTGCGCAGCAGCAGCCGGCGGACCGGCCGGCCCAGGGCGGCGACATGGGCGCAGACCCGGAAGCCCGTGCCCGGCTCGTCCACCGCGCTCAGCCAGTCGAAGAAGGTGCAGCCCAGCCGGTCCCGGGCGACGGTCAGCGCCTCGGTCCAGGACTCCGGCGGCACGTCGACGGTCAGGACCTCGTAGGACTCCTCGGCCACGGCCCGGTCGCCGAAGAGCGCGGCCGCCGGTTCCGGGAGCCAGCCCTCGCTCATCGGTCCCCCTCCGCGGCGGGCGGCCGGACCAGTCCGCTCGTGAGCGCCGCGGTGGAAGGACGCGGGGCCGTGCCGCTCCCGCCGTACCGCTTTCCCAGCGACTCCCGGGCGATCTTCTCCTGGAGTTTGATGATCCCCTGCAGCAGCGCCTCGGGCCGCGGCGGGCAGCCCGGCACGTAGACGTCGACGGGGACGATCTGGTCGACGCCCTTGGTGACCGAGTAGGAGTCCCAGTACGGCCCGCCGCAGTTGGAGCAGGCGCCGAAGGAGATGACGTACTTCGGCTCCGGCATCTGCTCGTAGAGCCGCTTCACCGCGGGCGCCATCTTGTCGGTGACGGTGCCCGAGACGACCATCAGGTCGGCCTGGCGCGGTCCCGGCGCGAACGGGATGACGCCGAGGCGCATGAAGTCGTGCCGGGACATCGACGCGGCGATGAACTCGATGGCGCAGCAGGCGAGCCCGAAGTTGAAGACCCAGAGCGAGTAGCGGCGGCCCCAGTTGAGGACCACCTTCATCGGCTCGGGCGCCAGCCGGGACAGCACGCCCAGCCGCTGGGGCTCGGGCAGCATCACCGGCTCCGGCTCGGGGGTGGCGGCGGAGGCAGCGGTCACGTCCACTCCAGGACGCCCTTCCTGTAGGCGTACAGCAGGCCCACGGCGAGGAAGCCGAGGAAGAGGAACATCTCCACGAGGGTGGCGGCGCCGTAGCCCGGCGCGTCGAAGACGGTCGCCCAGGGGAAGAGGAACACCGAGTCCACCGCGAAGATCACGTAAAGGAACGCGTACACGTAGTACCGGACCTGGGTGTGCGCCCAGCCCTCGCCGACCGGGTCGACGCCGCACTCGTAGGTGAGCAGCTTCTCGGGCGTCGGCACCATGGGCCGCAGCAGGCGTCCCGCGCCGAAGGCGACGGCGACGAACAGCACGCCGACCACGGCGAGGAGTCCGACGACCGAGTAGGACGAAAAGTAGTCGGGCACCTCGGTCCTCGCTCCCCACTCCGGTTGCCTCGTGAACGTACGCAACGGGAGTCTAGGCCCTGCCTCCTCGGCGGCGGCCGGGTGCGGTGGTGGGGTTTTCCCCCGTACCTCTCGGCCGGACCGCCTCATGGCGCGGGCGGACCGCCGCCGGGCAGGCTGGCCCCATGACCACCGAACCGACACCGGCCCCGCTGCCGGCCTCGTCCCCGGCGGCCCCGGTTCAGGCTTCGTCCCCGGCGGCCCCGCTCCCGGACGGCGACCGCCTGCCTCCGGCACGCCTGGCCTACGACGCGTACACCTGGCGGGAGATCGCGTACCTGCTGTGCAACCTCCCGGTCACCGTGCTCGGCTTCACCTACGTCGCGGTGGTGCTGCCGACCGGCGCCGGGCTGGCCGTGACCGCGATCGGGCTGCCCCTGCTCGCGCTGGCCCTGATGGGCGCGCGGGTGCTGGGCCGGCTGGAGCGGGGCCGGGCCCGCGGCCTGCTGGGGCTGCGGATCGACGAGCCGAGCCCGCTGAGCTCGCACAACCGGTCCGGCAACTTCTTCGTCCGGCTGTGGACGGCGCTCAAGGACCCGGTGGGCTGGCGGTCGATGCTGTACCACCTGATCCGCCTGCCCTGGGGCGTCGTCACCTTCACGGTCACGCTGACCGGACTCTTCGTCCTGTGGCCGGTGCTCCCCTATCTGGTGCGCGCGATGACGACGGTGGACCGGGCGATGGTCCGCGGGCTGCTGTCGCCGTCCCCGGACCTGGAGCGGCGGATCGCCGAGCTGGAGTCCGACCGCGGGGTGGTGATCGACACCGCGGCGGCGGACCTGCGGCGCATCGAGCGCGACCTGCACGACGGCGCGCAGGCCCGGCTGGTCAACCTGGCGATGGGACTGGGCCTGGCCAAGGAGAAGCTCCTGGAAGACCCGCAGACGGCCGCCGCCATGGTCGACGAGGCGCACGGCGAGGTGAAGCTGGCCCTGCAGGAGCTGCGCGACCTGGCCCGCGGCATCCACCCGGCGGTGCTCACCGACCGGGGCCTGGACGCGGCGCTCTCCTCGGTGGCGTCCCGCTGCACGGTCCCTGTGCGGGTCTCGGTGGAGCTGGAGACCCGGCCGGCCGAGGCCCTGGAGGGCATCGCCTACTTCACCGTCTCCGAACTGCTGCAGAACGTCAGCAAGCACAGCGGGGCGCGCGGCGCCTCGGTGGACGTGTGGCGCGCCGAGGACCGGCTGATGCTCCAGGTCCACGACGACGGCCGGGGCGGCGCCCGCACGGACGCCGGCTCGGGCCTGGCGGGGCTGACGGAACGACTGGGCGCGGTGGACGGCGTGTTCGTCGTCGACTCCCCGGAGGGCGGTCCCACCACGGTCACCGCCGAACTTCCCTGGCGGGACCGGCCCGTCACCCTCACGAAGGAAGGCTGACGTCATGACCGCCGTCCACCCCTACAAGCGGACCGCGGGGCTCCCCGCACCGCTCGCGCCGCTCCTGGAGCCGGCGACCCTGCTGGCCGTGGTGCACTCGCTGCTGAACCTGCCGGTCGCGATCGTGCTGTTCACCTATGTCGTGACCACCCTGTCGCTGGGCGCCGGACTGCTGGTCACGGTGGTCGGGCTGCCGGTGCTGGTGCTGGCCCTGGCCGGCTGCCGGCTGCTGGGCGCCGCGGAGCGGGCCCGGGTGCGGCTGCTGCTGGGCGCGCGGGTCGCCGAGCCCGAGCCGCCGGCGCCCCGCGGGGACGCGCCGCGGCTCATCGCCTGGTGCGGCGCGGTGCTGCGCAGCGGGTCGACCTGGCGGCAGGCGCTGTACGCGCTGGTGCACCTGCCGTGGGCGGTGTTCTCGTTCACCGTGACGGTGACCCTCTGGTCGGTCGGGCTGGGGCTGCTGACGCTGCCGGCCTGGTACTGGTCGCTGCCGGACGACAACCGGGAGATCCACGTCCTCGGCGACGGCGCCCTGCTGGGCTCCGAGCCGTTCGAGCTGGCCGTGTGCTGCCTGGTGGGCGCGGCGGTGACCCTGGGGGCCGCCTGGACGACGCGGGGCATGGCCGTGGTCGACACGGCACTGGCCCGCGGCCTCCTCGGCCCGTCGGGACGCGCCGGGCACTGACGGGGGACGGCGGGGAACGGCCGGAGGGACGGCCGGGGAACGGCCGGCGAACGGCCGCGGGACGGCGGGATCGATGGCGCGAACGACGGCGGCGGGGACGGAAATCGTCCCCGCCGCCGGGATGTTGCTGGGATGCTGGGCCGGTGGAGACTGTGCTGCGGCAGGACGCGGAGGACGACAGGGTGCGGGTGGTCATCGCCGAGGATTCGGTGCTGCTGCGGGAGGGACTGACGCGGCTGCTCACCGACCGCGGCCACGAGGTGGTCGCGGGGGTCGGCGACGGAGACGGGCTGGTGAAGACGATCAGCGATCTCGCCGCCCGGGGCGAACTCCCCGACGTGGTGGTGGCGGATGTGCGGATGCCGCCCACCCATACGGACGAAGGGGTGCGGGCCGCCGTCCGGATCCGCAAGGACCACCCCCAGGTGGGCGTGCTGGTGCTGTCGCAGTACGTGGAGGAGCGGTACGCCACCGAGCTGCTGGCCGGTTCCAGCCGGGGCGTGGGGTACCTGCTCAAGGACCGGGTGGCCGACGTCCGGGAGTTCACCGACGCGGTGGTCCGGGTCGCCCGGGGCGGAACTGCCCTGGACCCGGAGGTGGTGGCGCAGCTGCTGGGCCGCAGCCGGCGCCAGGACGTGCTGGAGGGCCTGACCCCACGCGAGCGGGAGGTGCTGGGGCTGATGGCGGAGGGCCGCACCAACTCGGCGATCGCGCGTCGCTTGGTGGTCAGTGATGGAGCGGTCGAGAAACACGTGAGCAACATCTTCATGAAGCTGGGCCTGGCACAGAGTGACGGGGATCACCGTCGGGTTCTGGCCGTCCTGACCTATCTGAACTCCTGAGCCGGTGAACTGCTGCCACGCTGGACCGGGGGGTCACTGTTGACAAAATGTCAACGGTTCGCGGGCGGCCTGGCGACGGGCTCCGGCTCCCTCGCCTTTCCACGCCGAGCGGTTCAACGAATGACACAGGAAGGCAGCCCTTACAGACTTAGGGTTGAGGCGGGAGCGACCGGCCGAAGGCGTTTCCCGCACATGCCGCCCAGGGAGGTCCAGTTCAGTGACCAGCCAGGTCAGTACAGAGCGCGAGCCGACAGCGGCGAAGGACGTCCGCCGGCTCGAACGGGTGGTCATCCGGTTCGCGGGTGACTCGGGTGACGGGATGCAGCTCACCGGCGACCGTTTCACCTCGGAGACGGCGTCCTTCGGCAACGACCTGTCGACCCTGCCCAACTTCCCCGCCGAGATCCGCGCACCCGCAGGCACCCTCCCGGGCGTCTCCTCGTTCCAGCTCCACTTCGCGGACCACGACATCCTCACCCCCGGCGACGCACCGAACGTGCTGGTCGCCATGAACCCGGCCGCGCTGAAGGCGAACCTCGCCGACCTGCCGCGCGGCGCGGAGATCATCGTCAACACCGACGAGTTCACCTCCCGTGCGCTGCAGAAGGTCGGCTACGCGGCCGATCCGCTCGCGGACGGGTCGCTCGACGCCTACCAGGTGCACCCGGTGCCGCTGACCACCCTCACGGTGGAGGCGCTGAAGGAGTTCGGTCTCACCCGGAAGGAGGCCGAGCGCAGCAAGAACATGTTCGCGCTGGGCCTGCTCAGCTGGATGTACCACCGGCCGACCGAGGGAACCGAGGCGTTCCTGAGGAAGAAGTTCGCCAAGAAGCCGCAGATCGCCGAGGCGAACATCGCGGCGTACCGGGCCGGCTGGAACTTCGGCGAGACGACCGAGGACTTCGCCGTCTCCTACGAGGTGGCGCCGGCGTCGAAGGCGTTCCCGCCCGGCGTCTACCGCAACATCTCCGGCAACCTGGCGCTCTCCTACGGCCTGGTCGCCGCGTCGCGCCAGGCCGGGCTGCCGCTCTACCTGGGGTCGTACCCGATCACCCCGGCCTCCGACATCCTGCACGAGCTCAGCCGGCACAAGAACTTCGGCGTGCGCACGTTCCAGGCGGAGGACGAGATCGCCGGCATCGGGGCGGCGCTCGGCGCGGCCTTCGGCGGCTCGCTGGCGGTCACCACGACCTCCGGTCCCGGGGTGGCGCTGAAGTCGGAGACGGTGGGCCTCGCGGTCTCGCTGGAGCTCCCGCTGCTGATCGTGGACATCCAGCGGGGCGGGCCTTCGACGGGTCTGCCCACCAAGACGGAGCAGGCCGACCTGCTCCAGGCGATGTACGGGCGCAACGGCGAGGCGCCGGTGCCGGTGGTCGCCCCGCGCACCCCGGCGGACTGCTTCGACGCGGCGCTGGAGGCGGCCCGGATCGCGCTGACCTACCGCACCCCGGTCTTCCTGCTCTCCGACGGCTACCTCGCCAACGGCAGCGAGCCGTGGCGGGTCCCCGAGGTGGAGGACCTGCCGGACCTGCGGGTGGAGTTCGCCGACGGGCCGAACCACACCACCGAGGACGGCGTCGAGGTCTTCTGGCCGTTCAAGCGGGATCCCGAGACGCTGGCCCGCCCATGGGCGGTGCCGGGCACGCCCGGTCTGGAGCACCGGATCGGCGGCATCGAGAAGCAGGACGGCACGGGGAACATCTCCTACGACCCGGCCAACCACGACTTCATGGTCCGCACCCGCCAGGCCAAGGTGGACGGCATCGCGGTGCCGGACCTCGAGGTCGACGACCCGGACGGCGACGCCCGGATCCTGGTCCTCGGCTGGGGCTCCACCTACGGCCCGATCACCGCGGCGGTCCGCCGGCTGCGCGGCATCGGCCACCCGGTCGCCCAGGCCCACCTGCGGCACCTCAACCCGTTCCCGGCCAACCTGGGCGAGGTGCTCCGGGCCTACGACAAGGTGGTGGTCCCGGAGATGAACCTCGGCCAGCTCGCCACCCTGATCAGGGCGAAGTTCCTGGTCGACGCCCGCTCCCACACCCAGGTCAACGGCATGCCGTTCAAGGCGGAGCAGCTCGCCGCGGCGCTGAAGGAGGCCATCGATGGCTGACACGACCGAGACGTCGGCGAACCTGCTGTCACTGGTCCCCAAGGCGGCCGGCAAGCAGACGATGAAGGACTTCAAGTCGGACCAGGAGGTCCGCTGGTGCCCCGGCTGCGGCGACTACGCGATCCTCGCCGCCGTCCAGGGCTTCATGCCGGAGCTGGGGCTGGCGAAGGAGAACATCGTCTTCGTCTCCGGCATCGGCTGCTCGTCCCGCTTCCCCTATTACATGAACACCTACGGGATGCACTCCATCCACGGGCGTGCGCCGGCCATCGCGACCGGGCTGGCCACCTCGCGGCGGGACCTGAGCGTCTGGGTGGTCACCGGTGACGGCGACGCGCTGTCCATCGGCGGCAACCACCTGATCCACGCCCTGCGCCGCAACGTCAATCTGAAGATCCTGCTCTTCAACAACCGGATCTACGGACTGACCAAGGGCCAGTACTCCCCCACCTCCGAGATCGGCAAGATCACCAAGTCGACGCCGATGGGCTCGCTGGACGCCCCCTTCAACCCGGTGTCGCTGGCGCTGGGCGCGGAGGCGACCTTCGTGGCGCGAACGGTGGACTCCGACCGCAAGCACCTCACCGAGGTGCTCCGGCAGGCGGCCGCCCACGAGGGCACGGCGCTGGTGGAGATCTACCAGAACTGCAACATCTTCAACGACGGCGCCTTCGACGTGATCAAGGACCGGGAGCAGGCCCAGGAGGCGGTGATCCGCCTGGAGCACGGGCAGCCGATCCGCTTCGGCGTGGACGACGCCAAGGGCGTGGTCCGCGACCCGGTCACCGGCGACCTGGTGGTGGTCGACGTCACGCCGGAGAACGAGGCCGACGTGCTGGTCCACGACGCGCACGCGGCCTCGCCGACCACCGCGTTCGCGCTCTCCCGCCTGGCCGACCCGGACACGCTGCACCACACGCCCATCGGAGTCCTCCGATCGGTGGGGCGCCCGGTGTACGACACGCTGATGGCGCGACAGCTGGAGGACGCCGTCGAGCGGCAGGGCACGGGCGACCTGGGGGCGCTGCTGGCGGGCAGCGACACCTGGACCGTCGCCGGGTGACGGCGGCGGGTGACCGGCGGCGGGTGACCGGCGGCGGGTGATCCCCGCCGCACGGCCCGCGCCGCACGGCCCGCGCCGGGTGACGCCCCGTGCGCCCGCGCTTCGCCGCCAACGCCGCGCCCCCCGCGTGTCAGGACCGTATGTCGATACGGGAATGACATGCGGGGGGCGCGGCGTTACCTTCCGGATGGTGCCTACGCTGCGGGAGCGTGGCAGCCAGAAGGAGGAGCAATGCCACAGCCGGCGCCGCGGAACGAGAACCGGATCGGTCTGCTGAACGGATTCGCCGCCTACGGCATGTGGGGACTGGTCCCCCTCTTCTGGCCGCTGCTGAAGCCGGCCGGCGCCGTGGAGATCCTGGCGCACCGGATGATCTGGTCCCTGGTCCTGGTCGGGCTGATCCTGCTGGTGGTGCGCCGCTGGGCCTGGGCCGGCGAGCTGATACGCCAGCCCCGCAAGCTCGCGCTGATCACCCTGGCCGCGACGGTGATCACCGTGAACTGGGGCGTCTACATCTGGTCCGTCAACGCCGGGCACGTCGTCGAGGCGTCCCTCGGCTACTTCATCAACCCCCTGGTCACCATCGCCCTCGGCGTCCTCCTCCTCAAGGAGCGGCTGCGTCCCGTGCAGTGGGCGGCGGTCGGTGTCGGCCTCGCCGCCGTGGTGGTGCTGACCGTGGGCTACGGGCGGCTGCCGTGGATCTCGCTGACCCTCGCCTTCTCCTTCGCCGCGTACGGCCTGGTCAAGAAGAAGGTGAACATCGGCGGGCTCGAGTCGATGGCCGCCGAGACCGCCGTCCAGTTCCTGCCCGCCCTGGCCTACCTGCTGTGGCTCGGCTCGCGGGGGCAGGCCACCTTCGGCACGGAGGGGGCCGGGCACGCCGCCCTGCTGGCCGCCACCGGTGTGGTCACCGCGGTGCCGCTGATCTGCTTCGGCGCCGCCGCCATCCGGGTACCGCTGTCCACGCTGGGCCTGCTGCAGTACCTGGCGCCGGTCTTCCAGTTCGGTCTGGGCGTCCTCTACTTCCACGAGGCCATGCCGCCGGAGCGGTGGGCGGGCTTCGCCCTGGTGTGGCTGGCGCTGTCCCTGCTCACCTGGGACGCCCTGCGCACCGCCCGCCGCTCGGCCCGCGCCCTGCGCGCGGCGGCCGCCGCCGCGGTGGCGGCGGCCACCCCGGTGGGCCCGGCCGACCCGGCCGCCCTGCCGGAGCCCGGTGAGGCAGGGGCGGCGGGCTCCCGGGAGCGCACCGCCTGATCGCGCGTTCCGGTTGCGCGCGCCCGCACACCACCCGTAAGAGTGGTGGCATGACGCAATCCACGGTGCCTGTCCACTGGAAGCTCGTCGTCGACGCGGCCGATCCACACGCACTGGCCGACTTCTGGGCGGCCGCGCTGCACTACGTCCCGGAGGACAACAGTCCGCTGGTGGAGAAGCTGCTGAGCGCGGGGGTGGTGCCCGTCGAGGCCACCCTGGAGTGGCGGGGCCGGGCCGCCTGGCGCAACCTGGCGGCGGTCCGCCACCCGGAGGACCCGTACGACGAGGAGTCCGGCACCGGTCTGGGGCGGCGGCTGCTGTTCCAGCGGGTCCCGGAGCCCAAGACGGTCAAGAACCGGCTCCACCTGGACCTCCACCCCGGCGAGGGGGCGCGTGGCGGCGAGGTCGGGCGGCTGACGGCGCTGGGCGCCCGTGTGCTGCGCGAGGTCCGGGAGCCGGGCGGCGCGTGGACGGTCATGTACGACCCGGAGGGCAACGAGTTCTGCGTCCACTGAACCCGGCCGCCCCGGCTCCGGACCGGCCGGGCCTGTGGAAAACTCCGGCGCCGTCGGCGCGCCCCCCTATGGTGGAGGGAGGTCGACAGGGACGGGCGGTACAGGTGTGACCACGGCAACAACGGCATCCACGACGGACGCGGACGGGCTGGACGCGGGCGCGCGCGAGGCGGACGGCCCGGCGCTGGAGACGCTGCGCAAGGTCTTCGGCTACGAGTCGTTCCGCGGCGAGCAGCGGGCCGTGGTCGAGCACGTGGTCTCCGGCGGGGACGCCGTGGTCCTGATGCCCACCGGCGGCGGCAAGTCGCTGTGCTACCAGATCCCCGCCCTGGTCCGCCCGGGCACGGGCGTGGTGGTCTCCCCACTGATCGCGCTGATGCAGGACCAGGTCGACGCCCTGCGCGCGGCCGGTGTGCGGGCCGGCTTCCTCAACTCCACCCAGGACCTCGACGAGCAGCGGCTGGTGGAGGCGCAGTTCCGGGCCGGTGAACTGGATCTGCTCTACCTGGCCCCCGAGCGGCTCCGCCTGGAGTCCACCCTGAACCTGCTCTCCCGCGGCCGGGTCTCCCTCTTCGCCATCGACGAGGCGCACTGCGTGGCCCAGTGGGGCCACGACTTCCGCCCCGACTACCTGGCCCTGTCGGTGCTGGGGGAACGCTGGCCGGACGTGCCGCGGATCGCCCTGACCGCGACGGCCACCCGCGCCACCCACCAGGAGATCACCCGCCGTCTCGGCCTGGACTCGGCGCGGCACTTCGTCGCCGGGTTCGACCGCCCCAACATCCAGTACCGGATCGTGCCCAAGGCGGAGCCGAAGAAGCAGCTGCTGGCCTTCCTGCGCGAGGAGCACCAGGGCGACGCCGGGATCGTCTACTGCCTCTCCCGGAACTCCGTGGAGAAGACCGCCGAGTTCCTCCGCGCCAACGGCGTCGAGGCGGTGCCGTACCACGCGGGCCTCGACGCGGCCACCCGCGCCGCCCACCAGTCCCGGTTCCTGCGCGAGGAGGGCCTGGTGGTCGTGGCCACCATCGCCTTCGGCATGGGCATCGACAAGCCGGACGTGCGGTTCGTGGCCCATCTGGACCTGCCGAAGTCGGTGGAGGGCTACTACCAGGAGACCGGCCGCGCGGGGCGCGACGGGCTGCCGTCGACGGCGTGGATGACGTACGGGCTCAACGACGTCGTCCAGCTGCGGAAGATGATCCTGTCGGGTGAGGGCGACGAGGCCTTCCGCCGGCGCGCCCAGGCCCATCTGGACGCCATGCTGGCCCTCTGCGAGACGGTCCGGTGCCGCCGGGGCCAGCTGCTGGCCTACTTCGGCCAGGAGGCGGCCGAGGAGGCGTGCGGCAACTGCGACACCTGTCTCACCCCGCCGGAGACCTGGGACGCCACCGTGGCCGCGCAGAAGGTGCTCTCCACGGTGGTCCGGCTGGACCGGGAGCGGCGGCAGAAGTTCGGCGCGACCCAGATCATCGACATCCTCCTCGGCAAGCGCACGGCCAAGGTGATCCAGTTCGACCACGACCAGCTGTCCGTCTTCGGCATCGGCGAGGACCTCGCCGAGGGCGAGTGGCGCGGTGTGGTCCGGCAGCTGCTGGCGCAGGGCCTGCTCTCCGTGGAGGGCGAGTACGGCACGCTGGTGCTGACCGAGGGCAGCGCCGACGTGCTGCGCGGCGAGCGTCCGGTGCCGATGCGCAAGGAGCCCCGGAAGGCGCCCTCCGCCCGCGGCGAGCGCAAGGCGAAGGCCGCCGCGGCCGTGGCGGAGCTGCCCGAGGAGCTCCAGCCGGTCTTCGAGGCGCTGCGGGCCTGGCGCGGCGAGCGCGCCCGGGAGCAGGGCGTCCCCGCCTACGTGATCTTCCACGACGCGACCCTGCGGGAGATCGCCGCGGCCCGCCCCACCTCGGTGGACGAGCTGCGCGGGATCAGCGGCATCGGCGAGAAGAAACTGGCCACCCACGGCGAGAGCGTCGTCGGCCTCCTGGCGTCACTCGACGACGCCTGAGCACAGGGGCAGGCCTCGCCGCCCGGGCACGGCCTCGAGCGCGGGGCAGGCCGCGCCGCCCGGGCACGGGGCCCCGCATCGACGCCCGGGCGCGAAGGCACGCCTCGGCGCCTGAGCGCGGGGCCGTGTCTCCGGTACCCGAGCACGGGGCCGCGGCCTCCACCGCCGGAGCACGGGGCCAGGCCTCCGCCGCCCGAGCGCGGGGCCGGCCTCGGGCGCACGGGCGCGGGGTCGCGCCACCGGCGCGCGAGGGAATCACCCCGGATCGCGCTCACATGAGACGATCAGCGCCCTATTGCACACATCCGGTCGGCGTGTCAACCCGTCACGGGGGCGCTCCGGATCGTCCGTATTCTCTGATCATGCCCGCACCCGCCGCCTATGCGCCCCCTTCCCGTGCGCTCCCCGCGTACGCCCTCATCGCCACGGACCTGGACGGCACGCTCCTGCGTGACGACGACACCATCTCCCCCCGCACCCGCGCGGCACTGGGACGCGCCGCCCGGGCGGGTGCCCGGCATCTGGTGGTGACGGGGCGCCCCGCACCGCGGGTACGCGACCTGCTCGCCGGGATCGGCGGCGGTTTCGCGGTGTGCGGGCAGGGCGCGCAGCTCTACGACGCGGACCGGGACCGCCTGGTGTGGTCGATGACGCTGGACCGCGAGCTGGCGGAGACCGCCATCGGCAAGATCGAGGCCGAGGTGGGCCAGGTGTACGCGGCCGTCGACCAGGACGGCGCCAACGGGCTCACCCTGATCGAGCCCGGCTACCGGATGGCCCGCCCCACCCTCCCCTCGGTGCGGGTGGACCGCCGGGACGCCCTGTGGGAGCGCCCGATCACCAAGGTCCTGCTCTGCCACCCCGAGCTGACCGACGACGAGCTGACGGCGACGGCCGCCGCGGCCGTCGGATCACTGGCGACGGTGACGATGTCGGGGCCGGGCACCGTGGAGCTGCAGCCGCACGGCATCACCAAGGCGACCGGCCTGGCCATGGCGGCGTCACGGCTCGGCCTGGGCCCCGAGGACGCCATCGCCTTCGGCGACATGCCGAACGACGTGCCCATGTTCCACTGGGCGGCCCGCGGGGTGGCCATGGCCAACGCCCACCCCGAGCTGAAGGCGGTCGCGGACGAGGTCACCACGACGAACGAGGACGACGGCGTGGCCGTCGTCCTCGAGCGCCTGTTCCTCTGAGGGAACCGGTCAGTACGCGCTGTTGACGTTGTCGATCGAGCCGTAACGGTCGGCGGCGTAGTTGCACGCGGCGGCGATGTTGGCGACCGGGTCGAACGGCGAGGAGCCGGTGCCCTCCACGTGGTACTCGTCGAAGGTGGGGTCGATCACCTGGAGCAGGCCCTTGGACGGGATGCCGTTGACGGCGTTGATGTCCCAGTCGTTGATGGCCAGCGGGTTGCCGGAGGACTCGCGCATCACATTGCGGTGGATGCCCTCGTAGGTGCCCGGGATGTCGTGCTTCTCCATGACGTCGAGGGCCTCGTTGATCCACGCGTCCAGGTTGTCCGGCGTCGCGGCGAGCTGGGTGACCTTGTTGCCGGCGGCGGCCGCGGAGTCCTTGGCAGCGGTCGCGGAGTCCTTGGCGGTGGCCGGGGTCTCGGCCGCCCAGGCGCCGGTCGCGCCCGCGATCGGGGCGGCGACGACGGCCGCGGCGACAGCGAGGGCGGAGGCGGTACGGGTGAAGCGGGACATGGCTCTTCCTTTCCGGCGCCTGCGAGGTGAGCTGTCGGGTTCGGGCCAGAAAGGCTGCCCGGCCCGTCGCCCTGGTCGGGCGACAGGCTTCACCCCGAGCCGTCCGGAGCGTGCTCCGGTCCGGCGGCGTACCTGGGTCCCCCGCTCCTGCCGTCATGGAATGGGTTTGTGGTGACCGGACGGCGGCAGGATTCGGCGTTCCACCCGGCTGGCCAGAAACGTACGTGAGAGCGGATGTCCGAAACAAGTACGAAAGCCTGTGGATCACGCCGGTTGATCGGGATTACGGGTGATTTGCACCCCGCCTCCACGCCGCCACCGGACCTCAACTGCGCCCGATAGAGGGCGAGTTCGCATGATTCGCCGGCGCACGGCCGCACCCCGCCCCTGTGGCTCACCTCACGGATCGGTCGATGCCCACCCAAAGGGATCGAATGTGCACTGACTCACTCAACCCGTCGAAACCGGACAGGGCATCTCCGGCCATCTGGCGGGTGGGGGCTGTCGGTGATCGAAACCTGACCGGATACGCTGAGTGGGGTGATGGCAATGACCTATCGACAAACCGTGTAACCGTCAGCACACACCAGCAGACAGGAGACCCCTCGTGACCGTGGTCGGGCCGTTCGGGCTGAGGGTTCGGGACCAGGCGCTGGAGGCCGCCGTCCAGGCCGGCATGGCGGCCGTCGAGGAAGGTCTGCTCGAAGCCACCAAGAGCGAGGTCCCGTTCATCACGGAGGCCGCGCAGCACCTCGTGAAGGCCGGCGGCAAGCGGTTCCGCCCGCTGCTCGTCACGCTCGCCGCACAGTTCGGTGACCCTGAGGCGCCGGGGATCGTCCCGTCGGCCGTGGTCGTCGAGCTCACCCACCTCGCCACGCTGTACCACGACGACGTGATGGACGAGGCCGAGGTGCGCCGCGGCGTGCCCAGCGCCAACAGCCGCTGGGGCAACTCGGTGGCCGTCCTCACCGGCGACTTCCTCTTCGCCCGTGCCTCGCACATCCTGGCCGACCTCGGCCCGGAGGCGGTGCGGGTGCAGGCCGAGGCGTTCGAGCGGCTGGTCACGGGCCAGATCCTGGAGACCGCCGGCCCCTCCGACGGGCGCTCCCCCATCGACCACTACCTCGACGTGCTGGCCGGCAAGACCGGCTCGCTGGTGGCCGTCGCCTGCCGGTTCGGCGCGATGATGTCGGGCGCCGACGACCAGGTCGTGGACGTGCTCACGCAGTACGGCGAGCGGCTCGGCGTGGCCTTCCAGCTCGCCGACGACGTCCTGGACATCGCCTCCGACTCCTCCGACTCCGGCAAGACCCCCGGCACCGACCTGCGCGAGGGCATCGCCACGCTGCCCGTGCTGCGCCTGCGCGAGCGGGTGGAGCGGCTTGGGCTGGCGGAGGACGCCGAGCTCTGCGAGCTGCTCGACTCCGACCTGACGGACGAGGCCCGCCTCGCCGAGGCGGTGGCCCGCCTGCGGGCCCACCCCGCCCTGGAGGACGCCCGGGCGGACACCGTCCGCTACGCCCAGGAGGCCCGGGCGGCACTCACCCCGCTGCCGGAGTGCGAGGCCAAGAACGCCCTCGTGCACCTGTGCGACGCCGTAGTGCACCGCGCGGGCTGAGCGCCCCGTCGGCGGTCCCCGCCACGCACCGGCCCCGCACGTCGGTCCCCGCGGCCATCGCTGCACGCCGCGGCCGCCGTCATCGAACTCCGCCGCACGACGCGCGTACGCCGAAGGCCCGGCCCCCGTCCATCGGGGCCGGGCCTTCGGCGTGCGTGCGGGGACCCGCTGGTGCGGGCCCCGTCAGCGGACGAACACGCCCGCCGAATTCGCCAGGTCCAGGAAGTACTGCGGCGCCACGCCCAGCACCACCGTCACCGCGGCACCCACCGCGATCGCGGTGGTCGTCAGCGGCGACGGCACCGCCACCGTGGGCCCCTCCGGCTTGGGCTCGCTGAAGAACATCAGGACGATCACCCGGATGTAGAAGAACGCCGCGACCGCCGAGGACAGCACGCCGACCACCACCAGCGGCGCCGCGCCGCCCTCCGCCGCCGCCTTGAAGACGGCGAACTTGCCCGCGAACCCCGAGGTCAGCGGGATGCCCGCGAAGGCCAGCAGGAAGACCGCGAACACCGCCGCCACCAGCGGCGAACGCCGCCCGAGACCTGCCCACTTGGACAGGTGGGTGGCCTCGCCGCCCGCGTCGCGCACCAGCGTCACCACGGCGAACGCGCCCACCGTGACGAAGGAGTAGGCGGCCAGGTAGAAGAGGACCGAGGAGATCCCCTCCGGCCGCGTCGCGATCACACCGGCCAGGATGAACCCGGCGTGCGCGATCGACGAGTAGGCCAGCAGCCGCTTGATGTCGGTCTGGGTGATGGCGACGATCGCGCCGATCACCATGGTGACCGCGGCCACCGCCCACATCACCGGCCGCCAGTCCCAGCGCAGCCCCGGCAGCACCACGTAGAGCAGCCGCAGCAGCGCGCCGAAGGCCGCCACCTTGGTGGCCGACGCCATGAACCCGGTGACCGGGGTGGGCGCGCCCTGGTAGACGTCCGGCGTCCACATGTGGAACGGCACCGCGCCCACCTTGAAGAGCAGGCCCATCGTCACCAGCGCCGCCCCGATGAGCAGCAGCACGTCGTTGCCCATCGTCCCGGCGAGCGCCGGGCTGACCTCCTGCACGGTGCCCTCGACGACCTGCGCGATCCGGCCGTAGTTGACCGAGCCGGCGTAGCCGTAGAGCAGCGCGATGCCGAACAGGGTGAACGCCGAGGCGAAGGCGCCCAGCAGGAAGTACTTGACCGCGGCCTCCTGCGACAGCAGCCGCTTGCGGCGGGCCAGCGCGCACAGCAGGTACAGCGGGAGGGAGAAGACCTCCAGCGCGATGAACAGGGTCAGCAGGTCGTTGGCGGCCGGGAAGACCATCATGCCGCCGACCGCGAACAGCAGCAGCGGGAAGACCTCGGTGGTGGTGAAGCCGGCCTTCACGGCCGCCTTCTCGCTGTCGCTGCCGGGTACCGAGGCCGCCTGGGCGGCGAAGGAGTCGACCGGGTTGCCGTGGGTGGCCGGGTCGAGGCGGCGCTCGGCGAAGGTGAACAGGGCCACCAGGCCGACCAGCAGGATCACGCCCTGCAGGAACAGCGCGGGCCCGTCCACCGCGACCGCGCCCTCCGCGGCGACTCCCGCCCCGGTGGTGGCGTAGCCGCTGACCGCAAGCGCCACCACGGCGGCGAAGCCGGCGGCGAGCGCCACGCCGGAGACGAAGAGCTGGGCGTGGTAGCGGCCCCGGCGGGGCACGAAGGCCTCCACCAGGATGCCCAGCACCGCGGCGCCGATCACGATCAGCACGGGCGAGAGCTGCGCGTACTCGATCGTCGGGGCCTGGATCCTGGCGATCGGCTCGGCCGCCGGTGCGGCCAGATCTGTCCACAGGCCGTGGACGGCTGATGCGCTCACTTGGCCGCCTCCACCTCGGGCTCGGGGTCGTGCTCCTGCACGTCGGACATGGTGTGCCGGACCGCCGGGTTGACGAGGTCCGTGAGGGGCTTCGGGTAGACGCCCAGGAAGATCAGCAGGGCGATCAGCGGTGCCACCACCGCCAGTTCACGCACCCGCAGGTCGGGCAGCTTGACCAGCTCCGGCTTGACCGGGCCGGTCATGGTGCGCTGGTAGAGCACCAGCGTGTAGAGCGCCGCCAGCACGATGCCGAAGGTGGCGATGATGCCGACCACCGGGTAGCGGGCGAAGGCGCCGACCAGCACCAGGAACTCGCTGACGAACGGGGCGAGGCCGGGCAGCGACAGGGTGGCCAGCCCGCCGATCAGGAAGGTGCCGGCCAGCACCGGGGCCACCTTCTGCACCCCGCCGTAGTCGGCGATCAGGCGCGAGCCGCGGCGGGAGATCAGGAAGCCGGCCACCAGCATCAGCGCCGCCGTCGAGATCCCGTGGTTGACCATGTACAGCGTGGCGCCGGACTGGCCCTGGCTGGTCATGACGAAGATGCCGAGGATGATGAAGCCGAAGTGGGAGATCGAGGCGTACGCCACCAGCCGCTTGATGTCCCGCTGCCCGACCGCCAGCAGCGCGCCGTAGACGATGCTGATCAGCGCCAGCACCAGCACCACCGGGGTGGCCCACTTGCTGGCCTCCGGGAAGAGCCCGAGGCAGAAGCGGAGCATCGCGAAGGTGCCGACCTTGTCGACCACGGCCGTGATCAGCACCGCGACCGGGGCGGTGGCCTCGCCCATGGCGTTGGGCAGCCAGGTGTGCAGCGGCCACAGCGGGGCCTTGACGGCGAAGGCGAAGAAGAAGCCGAGGAAGAGCAGCCGCTCGGTGTTCGCGCCCATCTCCAGCTCGCCGCTCGCGCGGGCCGCCACGATGTCCGGGAGCGAGAAGCTGCCCGCGGCCACGTAGAGCCCGATCACCGCGGCCAGCATGATCAGACCGCCGGCCAGGTTGTAGAGCAGGAACTTGACCGCCGCGTACGACCGCTGGGTGGCGGCCGCCTCCTCGCCGCCCTGGTGGGCGCGGTCCCCGAAGCCGCCGATCAGGAAGTACATCGGGATCAGCATGGCTTCGAAGAAGATGTAGAAGAGGAAGACGTCGGTGGCCTCGAAGGAGAGGATCACCATCGCCTCGACCATCAGGATCAGCGCGAAGAAGCCCTGGGTGGGCCGCCACCGCTTGCTGCGTGTCTCCAGGGGGTCGGCGTCGTGCCAGCCGGCCAGCACGATGAACGGGATCAGCAGGGCGGTCAGCAGCATCAGCGCCACGCCGATGCCGTCCACGCCGAGCTCCCAGCGGACCCCGAAGGCCGGGATCCACTCGTAGGTCTCGGTGAGCTGGTACCGCGCGCCGCCCGGCTCGAAGCGGACGGCGACCACGACGGCCAGCACCAGCGTGGCCAGCGAGACCAGCAGCGCCAGCCACTTGGCGGCCGTGCGCCGCGCCGCGGGGACGGCGGCGGTGGCGACCGCCCCGAGGGCGGGCAGCACCGCCGTCGCCGTCAGCAGGGGAAAGCTCATGTCAGACCGCCCTCATCAGCAGGGTCGCGGCGACCAGGACCGCCGTACCGCCGAACATCGAGACCGCGTAGGAGCGCGCGAAGCCGTTCTGCAGCCGGCGCATCCGGGAGGAGAGCCCGCCCACCCCCGCCGCGGTGCCGTTGACCACTCCGTCGACCAAGGTGTGGTCGACGTACACCAGGGAGCGGGTCAGGTGCTCGCCGCCGCGGACCAGGACCACGTGGTTGAAGTCGTCCTGGTACAGGTCGCGGCGGGCCGCCCGGGTGAGCAGCGAGCCGCGCGGGGCGACCACCGGCACCGGACGGCGGCCGTAGTGGAGCCAGGCCAGCCCGACGCCGATCGCCATCACGGTGACGGTGGCGGCGGTGACGGTCAGCGCGCTGACCGGCGGGTGGCCGTGCTCGAAGGAGGTCACCGGCTCAAGCCAGTGCACGAACCGCTCGCCGATGCCGAAGAACGCTCCGGCGAAGACCGAGCCGAAGGCCAGCACGATCATCGGGACGGTCATCACCTTCGGCGACTCGTGCGGGTGCGGCACCCCGCCGTGGCCCGCGGCCGGCTCCACGTCGGGAGCGTCCGGGGAGGCCGCCGGAAGGTTGCGCCAGCGCTCCTCGCCGAAGAAGGTCATCAGCATCACCCGCGTCATGTAGTACGCGGTGATTCCGGCGCCCACCAGGGTCACCGTGCCGAGGATCCAGCCCTGTACGCCGCCCTTGGCGAAGGCCGCCTCGATGATCAGGTCCTTGGAGAAGAACCCGGACAGGCCCGGGAAGCCGATGATCGCCAGGTAGCCGAGGCCGAAGGTCACGAAGGTGACCGGCATGTACTTCCGCAGGCCGCCGTACTTGCGCATGTCGACCTCGTCGTTCATGCCGTGCATCACGGAGCCCGCGCCGAGGAACAGTCCGGCCTTGAAGAAGCCGTGCGTCACCAGGTGCATGATGGCCACCGCGTAGCCGATCGGGCCGAGGCCCGCGGCCAGCACCATGTAGCCGATCTGCGACATCGTCGAGCCGGCCAGCGCCTTCTTGATGTCGTCCTTGGCGCAACCGACGATCGCACCGAAGATCAGCGTGACCGCGCCCACGACGGTGACCACCAGCTGCGCGTCGGGCGCCGCGTCGAAGATCGCGCCGGAGCGGACGATCAGGTAGACGCCCGCGGTGACCATGGTCGCCGCGTGGATCAGGGCCGAGACCGGGGTCGGGCCCTCCATCGCGTCACCCAGCCAGGACTGGAGCGGCACCTGGGCGGACTTGCCGCAGGCGGCCAGCAGCAGCATCAGGGCGATCGCGGTGAGCGTGCCTTCGCCCACCGGCGCGGCAGCGCCTGATGTCGCAGCCCCCACCGAGTCCAGCACCGGCGTGAAGGCGAACGTGCCGAAGGTGGTGAACATCAGCATGACCGCGATCGACAGGCCCATGTCGCCGACCCGGTTGACCAGGAAGGCCTTCTTGGCGGCCGTGGCCGCGCTGGGCTTGTGCTGCCAGAAGCCGATCAGCAGGTAGGAGGCGAGACCCACGCCCTCCCAGCCGAGGTACAGCAGCAGGTAGTTGTCGGCGAGCACCAGGATCAGCATCGCCGCGAGGAACAGGTTGAGGTAGCCGAAGAACCGGCGGCGGCGCTCGTCGTGCTCCATGTACCCGATCGAGTACACGTGGATGAGCGAGCCCACGCCGGTGATCAGCAGGACGAAGGTGATGGACAGCTGGTCCAGCCGGAACGCCACGTCCGCCTGGAAGCCCTCCACCGGGACCCAGCTGTACAGGTGCTGGACCAGGGTGCGGTCCTCGGCGCCCCGGCCCAGCAGGCCGGCGAAGAGGACGGCGCCCAGGCCGAAGGAGACGAAGGCCAGCGCGGTGCCGATCCAGTGGCCCGCCTTGTCCAGTCTCCGGCCGCCGCACAGCAGGACGGCCGCTCCCAGCAGAGGCGCCGCGATCAGCAGCGCGATCATGTTCTCCACGTCTGCGACCCCTTAGAGCTTCATCAGTCGAGCGTCGTCGACCGAGGCCGAGTGGCGGGTACGGAAGAGCGACACGATGATCGCGAGACCGACCACGACCTCCGCGGCGGCGACGACCATCGTGAAGAAGGCGATGATCTGGCCGTCGAGGTTGCCGTGCATCCGCGAGAAGGCGATCAGTGAGAGGTTGCAGGCGTTGAGCATCAGCTCGATGCACATGAACACCACGATGGCGTTCCGCCTGACCAGCACACCGGTGGCTCCGATGGTGAAGAGCAGAGCCGCGAGATAGAGGTAGTTGACCGGATTCACTGCTGGGCCTCCTCCGCCCGCGTCAGCTCCGTGGACCCGCCGGGCCGTGGCTGCCGGTCCAGGGGCTTTCGCTCCAGCCGCTCCGCGGACCGCTGCTCCAGCGCCCGCAGGTCCGCGATGGCCTCGGTGGACACGTCACGGATCTGGCCGCGCTCGCGCAGCGTGGCGCTGACGGTCAGCTCGGACGGGGTGCCGTCGGGCAGCAGGCCCGCGATGTCCACCGCGTTGTGCCGGGCGTAGACGCCGGGCGCGGGCAGCGGCGGGATGTACTCGCCCTTGCGGATGCGCTCCTCGGCCAGTTCCCTCTGGGTCTTGGCCCGCTCGGTGCGCTCCCGGTGGGTGAGCACCATGGCGCCGACCGCCGCCGTGATCAGCAGCGCGCCGGTGATCTCGAAGGCGAAGACGTACTTGCCGAACAGCAGGGCCGCCAGGCCCTGGATGTTGCCGCCGGAGTTGGCGGCGGCCAGGCCCTCGAACTCGGTGAGCGTCGCGTTGCCGATCCCGCCCACCAGCAGCGCGCCGAAGCCCAGACCGCAGAGCAGGGCGAGCCAGCGCTGGCCCCGGATGGTCTCCTTCAGCGAGTCCGCCGCCGTGACGCCGACCAGCATGACCACGAACAGGAACAGCATCATGATCGCGCCGGTGTAGACGACGATCTGCACGATGCCCAGGAAGTAGGCCCCGTTGGCCAGGTAGAACACGGCGAGAACGATCATCGTGCCGGCCAGGCAGAGGGCGCTGTGCACCGCCCTCTTCATGAAGACCGTGCCCAGGGCGCCGAGCACCGCGATCGTGCCGAGGATCCAGAACTGGACAGCCTCGCCGGTGGAGGTGGAGTACGCGGCGAGCGCGTTCATGCCCCCACCTCCTGTCCGGTCCCGGCGTCCTCGGCGCTCTCACCCTTGGACACCGCGACCTGCCGGACCGTGCCGGGGGCGGCCTCGGTGACCAGGCCCCGGTAGTAGTCCTGCTCGTCGGTGCCCGGGAAGATGGCGTGCGGCGCGTCGACCATGCCCTCCTCCAGCCCGGCCAGCAGCTGTTCCTTGGTGTAGATCAGGTTCTGCCGGGTCAGGTCGGCGAGCTCGAAGTCGTTGGTCATGGTCAGCGCCCGCGTCGGGCACGCCTCGATGCACAGACCGCAGAAGATGCAGCGCGCGTAGTTGATCTGGTAGACGCGGCCGTACCGCTCGCCGGGCGAGTAGCGCTCCTCGTCGGTGTTGTCCGCGCCCTCCACGTAGATCGCGTCGGCGGGACAGGCCCAGGCGCACAGCTCGCAGCCGACGCACTTCTCCAGGCCGTCCGGATGGCGGTTGAGCTGGTGCCGTCCGTGGAACCGCGGGGCCGTGGTCTTCTTCTGCTCCGGGTACTGCTCGGTCAGCCGCTTCTTGAACATGGCCTTGAAGGTCACGCCGAAGCCGGCCACCGGATTCATGAACCCCGGCCTGGTGTCAGCCGCGTCGTTCGTCGCCGCGGCCTTCTGCACCTCGGCCTTGTTTTCCTCAGCCATCAGACGCCTCCTTTCCATCCAGAGATCCGTCACGAGGTCCGTCACTGAGAGTGTCCGCACCGCCGCTGGTGACCAGCTCCCGCTCGGTGCGCGAGCGGCGGCGGGGCACCGGCGGCAGCTGCTGCCCCGGCAGCGGGGGCACCGGGAAGCCGCCGGCCATCGGGTCGAAGGCGGCCGGTTCCGCGGCGGCGGACCCGTCCTTCGGTCCGCGGCGGTCGCGCAGCGTGTCGACGGCCAGCGAGGCCAGCAGCACGGCGAGGATCGCCCCGCCCACGTAGAGGGCGATGTCGGTGAACCCGTAGCCCTCGTTGCGCAGCGCCCGCATGGTGGCCACGACCATCAGCCAGACCACCGAGACCGGGATGAGGACCTTCCAGCCCAGCTTCATCAGCTGGTCGTAGCGGACGCGGGGCAGCGAGCCGCGCAGCCAGATGAAGAGGAAGAGCAGCAGCTGCACCTTGAGGACGAACCAGAGCATCGGCCACCAGCCGTGGTTCGCGCCCTCCCAGAAGGTGCTGATCGGGTACGGGGCCCGCCAGCCGCCCAGGAAGAGCGTGGTGGCGACCGCCGAGACCGTCACCATGTTCACGTACTCGGCGAGCATGAACATCGCGAACTTGATGGACGAGTACTCGGTGTTGAAGCCGCCGACCAGGTCGCCCTCGGACTCCGGCATGTCGAACGGGGCCCGGTTGGTCTCGCCGACCATGGTCACGATGTAGAGGACGAAGGAGACCGGCAGCAGCACGATGAACCAGCGGTTCTCCTGCTGCGCGACGATCTCGGACGTCGACATCGACCCGGAGTAGAGGAACACCGAGGCGAAGGCGGCGCCCATGGCGATCTCGTAGGAGATCATCTGGGCGCAGGAGCGCAGGCCGCCGAGGAGCGGGTAGGTCGAGCCGGAGCTCCATCCCGCCAGCACGATGCCGTAGATGCCGACGGAGGCGACCGCCAGGATGTAGAGCATCGCGATCGGCAGGTCGGTCAGCTGCATGGTGGTGCGCTGGCCGAAGATGGAGACCTCGTTGCCCGGCGGGCCGAACGGGATCACCGCGATGGCCATGAAGGCGGGGATCGCGGCGACGATCGGCGCCAGGATGTAGACCACCTTGTCGGCCCGGCGGACGATCACGTCCTCCTTGAGCATCAGCTTCACACCGTCGGCCAGCGACTGCAGCAGTCCCCAGGGGCCGTGGCGGTTGGGGCCGACGCGCAGCTGCATCCAGGCGACGACCTTGCGCTCCCAGACGATGGCGAACAGCACCGTCACCATCAGGAACGCGAAGCAGAAGACGGCCTTGACGACGACCAGCCACCAGGGGTCCTGGCCGAACATCGAGAGGTCCTCCGCGGCCAGACGCGTCAGGTTCGGGTTCACGCTTCGGCCTCCTCGGCGGTACCGGGGGCCTCGGCGGCGAGGGTCGCCGGGCCGACACGGACCAGGGCGCCGGGCAGCGCACCGGTGTCGGAGGCGACGCCGCCCCCGGTGGAGTTGAGCGGCAGCCAGACCACCCGGTCCGGCATCGCGGTGACCGTCAGCGGCAGCACGACGCTGCCGGCCGGGCCGCTCACGGCGACCAGGTCGCCGTCCTTGACGCCGGCCTCGGCGGCGGTGGCGGCGGAGAGCCGCGCGGTCGCCGCGTGGCGGGTGCCGGCGAGGGCGTCGTCGCCCTGCTGGAGGACGCCCTGGTCGAGCAGGAGCCGGTGGCCGGCGAGGACCGCCTCGCCCGCGGCGGGGCGGGGCAGGTCGGCGGGGACGGCGGCCGGGCCCTCGGGGCGCTGCCCCTCCCAGGCGCCGAGCCGGTCGATCTCCGCGCGGGTGGTGCGCAGGTCGGGCAGGCCCAGGTGGCGGTCCATGGCGTCGGCCAGCATGTGCAGCACCCTGCTGTCCGCGGGGTTGCGGCGGGTGGCCGACTGCTCGGGCTTCAGGGCCGCCTCGAACGGGCGGACCCGGCCCTCCCAGTTGACGAAGGCGCCGGCCTTCTCGGCGACCGCGGCCACCGGCAGCACCACGTCGGCGTGGTCGGTGACCTCGCTCGGCCGCAGTTCCAGCGAGACCAGGAAGCCCACCTCGGCGAGCGCCCGGCGGGCGAGGGCCGGGTCGGGCAGGTCGGCGACCTCGACGCCGGCGACCACCAGCGCCGCGAGGTCGCCCTCGGCCGCCGCGTCGAGGATGCGCGCGGTGTCACGGCCCGGCCGCTCCGGCAGGGCGGAGGTGCCCCAGGCGGCGGCCACCTCGCGGCGGGCCCGCGGGTCGTGGGCGGGGCGGCCGCCGGGCAGCAGCCCGGGCAGGGCGCCCGCCTCGATCGCGCCGCGCTCGCCGGCCCGGCGCGGGATCCACGCCAGCCGGGCCCCGGTGGCGGTGGCCACCCGGACGGCGGCGGTGAGCGCGCCGGGGACGGCGGCCAGCCGTTCGCCGACCAGGATCACCGCGCCCTCGGCACGCAGCGCCTCGGCCACCTGCGGGGCGTCGCCCTCCAGGCCGGTGCCGTCGGCGAGCGCCTCCAGCCAGGCGGTCTCGGTGCCCGGGGCGGCCGGCAGCAGGGTGCCGCCCGCCTTGGTGAGACCCCGGGTGGCGTGGCTCGCCAGCGAGAACACCTTCTGGCCGTGCTTGCGCCAGGCCTTGCGGAGCCGCAGGAAGACGCCGGGGGCCTCCTCCTCCGCCTCGAACCCGGCCAGCAGCACGGAGGGCGCCTGCTCAAGCGTCGTGTACGTCAGCCCCGTGCTGTCGATGCCGACACCGCGTCCGGCGACCCGCGAGGCGAGGAAGACGGACTCCTCGTCGCTGTGCGTCCGGGCCCGGAAGTCGATGTCGTTGGTGTCCAGGGCGATCCGGGCGAACTTGCTGTACGCGTAGGCGTCCTCGACGGTGAGCCGGCCGCCGGTGAGCACGCCGGCCCGGCCGCGCGCGGCGTTCAGCCCGCGGGCCGCGGCCTCCAGCGCCTCCGGCCAGGAGGCCGGCTCCAGCACGCCCTCGGCGTTGCGCACCAGCGGCGAGGCCAGACGGTCACGCTGCTGGGCGTAGCGGAAGGCGAAGCGGCCCTTGTCGCAGATCCATTCCTCGTTGACCTGCGGGTCGTCGGCGGCCAGCCGGCGCATCACCTTGCCGCGCCGGTGGTCGGTCCGGGTGGCGCAGCCGCCGGCGCAGTGCTCGCAGACCGAGGGGCTGGAGATCAGGTCGAACGGGCGGGCGCGGAATCGGTAGGCGGCCGAGGTGAGCGCGCCGACCGGGCAGATCTGGATGGTGTTGCCGGAGAAGTACGACTCGAACGGGTCGCCCTCGCCGGTGCCGACCTGCTGGAGCGCGCCGCGCTCGACCAGTTCGATCATCGGGTCGCCCGCGACCTGGTTGGAGAAGCGGGTGCAGCGGGCGCAGAGCACGCAGCGTTCGCGGTCCAGCAGCACCTGGGTGGAGATCGGGACCGGCTTCTCGAAGGTGCGCTTGTGGCCCTCGAAGCGGGACTCGGCGTTGCCGTGCGAGACCGCCTGGTTCTGCAGCGGGCACTCGCCGCCCTTGTCGCAGACCGGGCAGTCCAGGGGGTGGTTGATGAGCAGCAGCTCCATCACCCCCTTCTGCGCCTTCTCGGCGACCGGGGAGGTCAGCTGCGTCTTCACCACCATGCCGTCGGTGCAGGTGATGGTGCAGGAGGCCATCGGCTTGCGCTGGCCCTCCACCTCGACGATGCACTGGCGGCAGGCGCCGGCCGGGTCGAGGAGCGGGTGGTCGCAGAACCGGGGGATCTCGATGCCGAGCTCCTCGGCGGCCCGGATGACCAGGGTGCCCTTGGGCACGCTGATCTCCGCACCGTCGATGGTCAGCGTGACGAGGTCCTCCGGGGGCACGGCCCCGGCTCCTCGTCCGCCGCCGGAGGGAGCGCTGGTCGGCGCGGTCATGCGTTCACCTCCAGGTGCTTGTCCGCCCAGAGGGTGGACTTCGCCGGGTCGAAGGGGCAGCCGCGTCCCCTGATGTGCTCCTCGTACTCGTCGCGGAAGTACTTGAGGGAGGAGAAGATCGGCGAGGCTGCGCCGTCGCCGAGGGCGCAGAACGACTTGCCGTTGATGTTGTCGGCGATGTCGTTGAGCTTGTCGAGGTCGGCCATGACGCCCTTGCCCGCCTCGATGTCGCGCAGCAGCTGGACCAGCCAGTAGGTGCCCTCGCGGCAGGGGGTGCACTTGCCGCAGGACTCGTGCGCGTAGAACTCGGTCCAGCGGGTGACCGCGCGGACCACGCAGGTGGTCTCGTCGAAGCACTGGAGTGCCTTGGTGCCGAGCATGGAGCCGGCCTCGCCGACCCCCTCGTAGTCCAGCGGGACGTCGAGGTGCTCGTCGGTGAACATCGGGGTGGACGAGCCGCCGGGCGTCCAGAACTTCAGGCGGTGGCCCGCCCGCATGCCGCCGCTCATCTCGAGCAGCTGGCGCAGCGTGATGCCGAGCGGGGCCTCGAACTGGCCGGGGTTGGCCACGTGGCCGCTGAGCGAGTACAGCGTGAAGCCCGGGGACTTCTCGCTGCCCATGGAGCGGAACCACTCCTTGCCGTGCTGCAGGATCGCGGGAACCGAGGCGATCGACTCCACGTTGTTCACCACGGTGGGGCATGCGTAGAGGCCGGCGACCGCGGGGAAGGGCGGGCGCAGCCTGGGCTGGCCGCGGCGTCCCTCCAGCGAGTCGAGCAGGGCGGTCTCCTCGCCGCAGATGTACGCGCCCGCGCCCGCGTGCACGGTGATGTCGAGGTCGAGGCCGCTGCCCAGCGCGTCCTTGCCGAGGTAGCCGGCCGCGTAGGCCTCGCGCACGGCGGAGTGCAGGCGCCGCAGCACGGGGACGACCTCGCCGCGCAGGTAGATGAAGGCGTGCGAGGAGCGGATCGCGTAGCAGGCGATGATCATTCCCTCGATGAGGGAGTGCGGGTTGGCGTAGAGGAGGGGGATGTCCTTGCAGGTGCCGGGCTCCGACTCGTCGGCGTTGACGACGAGGTAGTGCGGCTTGCCGTCGCCCTGGGGGATGAACTGCCACTTCATCCCGGTGGGGAAGCCCGCGCCGCCCCGGCCGCGCAGGCCGGATTCCTTGACGTAGGCGATGACCTCGTCGGGCGTCATGGCCAGCGCCTTGCGCAGCCCCTGGTAGCCCTCGTGCCGCCGGTAGACGTCCAGGGTCCAGGAACGGTCCTCGTCCCAGAACGCCGACAGCACGGGAGCGAGCAGCTTGTCCGGGCTCGTCTCGTTGAGTTCGCCGGTCGCCACGCTCATCACTCCCCCTCCTCTTCTTCGGCAGAGCCGGCGGAACCGGCCACGGGACCTGCCGGGTGGGCCGGGTCGGACGCCGAGGTGGTGCTCGGCGCGTCGTGCGAGCTGGGGTGGGACGCGGGCGAGGGGCCGGTGCGCGGCCCGTCGCCCCAGGAGGCGCCGTGCGACGGCTCCCCGCCCTGGCCCGCGGCGTCGCGCGGGTGGACGACGCGGGCGCCGAGCGGCTGGCCCTTGGCGAGGCGGAGCCCGAGCAGCGAGGCGGGTCCGGCGCTGCCGCCCGCCTCGACGGCGCCGGGGCGCTCGTCGGGGAAGCCGGCCAGGATGCGCGCCGTCTCCTTGAAGGTGCACAGCGGGGCGCCGCGGGTCGGCGTGACCGGGCGGCCCTCGATCAGGTCGTCGACCAGCTGCCGCGCGGCGGCCGGCGTCATGTTGTCGAAGAACTCCCAGTTGACCATCACCACGGGGGCGAAGTCGCAGGCCGCGTTGCACTCGATGTGCTCCAGCGTGACCTTGCCGTCCGGCGTGGTGCCGTTGTTGCCGACGCCCAGGTGCTGCTGGAGGTCCTCGAAGATGGCGTCGCCGCCCATCACCGCGCAGAGCGTGTTGGTGCAGACGCCCACCTGGTAGTCGCCGCTCGGCCGGCGCCGGTACATCGTGTAGAAGGTGGCGACGGCGGTGACCTCGGCGGTGGTGAGGTCCAGCGTCTCGGCGCAGAACCGCATGCCGGTGCGGGTGACGTGCCCCTCCTCCGACTGCACCAGGTGCAGCATCGGCAGCAGCGCGGACCGGGAGTCCGGGTAGCGGGCGATGATCTCGCGCGCGTCGGTCTCCAGCCGGGCCCGCACGTCCTGCGGGTAGTCCGGGGCGGGCAGTTCGGGCATGCCGAGACCGACGCCCTGGGAGGGTGTGCCCTGGGCAGGTGTGCTGGTCACCGGTCGACGCCTCCCATCACGGGGTCGATGGACGCGACGGCGACGATGACGTCGGCCACCTGGCCGCCCTCACACATCGCCGCCATGGCCTGCAGGTTGGTGAAGGACGGGTCGCGGAAGTGGACCCGGAAGGGGCGGGTTCCGCCGTCGGAGACGACGTGCACGCCCAGTTCGCCCTTGGGCGACTCGACCGCCGTGTAGGCCTGGCCGGGCGGGACCCGGAAGCCCTCGGTGACCAGCTTGAAGTGGTGGATCAGGGCCTCCATGGAGGTGCCCATGATCTTGCGGATGTGGTCGAGGGAGTTGCCGAGCCCGTCCGGGCCGAGCGCCAGCTGGGCCGGCCAGGCGATCTTCTTGTCGGCGACCATCACCGGGCCCGGCTTCAGCCGGTCCAGGCACTGCTCGACGATGTGCAGCGACTGGCGCATCTCCTCCAGCCGGATCAGGAACCGGCCGTAGGAGTCACAGGTGTCGGCGGTCGGGACGTCGAAGTCGTACGTCTCGTAGTCGCAGTACGGCTGCGTCTTGCGCAGGTCGTGCGGGAGGCCGGTGGAGCGCAGGATCGGGCCGGTGGCGCCGAGCGCCATGCAGCCGGCCAGGTCGAGGTGGCCGACGTCCTCCATGCGGGCCTTGAAGATGGGGTTCCCGGTGGCGAGCTTGTCGTACTCCGTGAGGTTCTTCCGCAGCTTCTTGATCGCCTCGCGGATCTGGTCGACGGCGCCGGGCGGGAGGTCCTGGGCGAGCCCGCCGGGCCGGATGTACGCGTGGTTCATCCGCAGGCCGGTGATCAGCTCGTAGAGGTCCAGGATGATCTCGCGGTCCCGGAATCCGTAGATCATGATCGTCGTGGAGCCGAGCTCCATGCCGCCGGTGGCGATGCACACCAGGTGGGAGGAGAGCCGGTTGAGCTCCATCAGCAGGACGCGGATGACCGTCGCCCGGTCGGGTACCTGGTCCTCGATGCCGAGGAGCTTCTCCACCGCGAGGCAGTAGGCCGTCTCGTTGAAGAAGGACGTCAGGTAGTCCATGCGGGTCACGAAGGTGGTGCCCTGCGTCCACGTCCGGTACTCGAGGTTCTTCTCGATGCCGGTGTGCAGGTAGCCGATGCCGCAGCGGGCCTCGGTGACGGTCTCGCCCTCGATCTCCAGGATCAGCCGGAGCACTCCGTGGGTGGACGGGTGCTGGGGACCCATGTTGACGACGATGCGCTCGTCGTCCGCCTTGGCGGCCGCCTCGACGACCTCGTCCCAGTCGCCTCCGGTGACCGTGTAGACCTTGCCCTCGGTGGTCTCGCGGGCTGTTGCCGACTGCGTGCTCATGAGTACGACCTCCGCTGGTCCGGAGCCGGGATCTGGGCGCCCTTGTACTCGACGGGGATGCCGCCGAGGGAATAGTCCTTGCGCTGCGGATGGCCCTGCCAGTCGTCCGGCATCATGATCCGCGTCAGTGCCGGGTGGCCGTCGAAGACGATGCCGAAGAAGTCGTACGTCTCGCGCTCGTGCCAGTCGTTGGTCGGGTACACCGACACCAGCGAGGGGACCCGCGGGTCGCTGTCGGGCGCGCTGACCTCCAGGCGGATCAGCCGGTTGTGGGTGATCGACCGCAGGTGGACGACGGCGTGCAGCTCACGCCCCTTGTCGTTCGGGTAGTGCACGCCGCTGACCCCGGTGCACAGCTCGAAGCGCAGGGCCGGGTCGTCGCGCAGGGTGCGGGCCACCCGGAGCAGGTGCTCGCGCTCGATGTGGAAGGTGAGCTCGCCGCGGTCCACGACGGTGCGCTCGATCGCGTTCTCCGGCAGCAGGCCCTGCTCCTCCAGGGCGCCCTCCAGCTCGTCGGCGACCTCGTCGAACCACCCGCCGTAGGGCCGGGAGGACGGGCCGGGGAGCCGCACCGGGCGGACCAGCCCGCCGTAACCCGAGGTGTCGCCGCCGTTGTTCGCGCCGAACATGCCGCGCTGGACGCGGATCTCCTCGCCGTGGTCCCCCCGCTGTCCGGGGAGGTTGGAGGCGGAGAGGTCCTTCTCCGGGTTGGGCTCGCTGTTCAGGTCGGGTTCTTTGGCGTCGCTCATCGCAGGAGGCCCTTCATCTCGATGGTCGGCAGGGCCTTCAGCGCCGCCTCCTCCGCCTCCCGGGCCGCCTGCTCGGCGTTCACGCCGAGCTTGGAGGTGCGGACCTTCTCGTGGAGCTTGAGAATCGCGTCCATCAGCATCTCCGGCCGCGGCGGGCAGCCGGGGAGATAGATGTCGACCGGCACGATGTGGTCGACGCCCTGCACGATCGCGTAGTTGTTGAACATCCCGCCCGACGAGGCGCAGACGCCCATGGAGATCACCCACTTGGGAGCGGGCATCTGGTCGTAGACCTGGCGCAGGACGGGCGCCATCTTCTGGCTCACCCGGCCCGCCACGATCATCAGGTCGGCCTGGCGCGGTGATCCGCGGAAGACCTCCATGCCGAACCTCGCCAGGTCGTACCGGCCGGCGCCTGTCGTCATCATCTCGATGGCGCAGCACGCCAGGCCGAACGTGGCGGGGAACATGGATGACTTGCGCACCCAGCCCGCGGCCTGCTCGACGGTGGTCAGCAGGAATCCGCTCGGCAGCTTTTCCTCGAGTCCCATGTCTCTCTCAGCCCCTCAGGCCCCTTGGGGGCCTCTCAGTCCCAGTCCAGGCCGCCGCGCCGCCACACGTAGGCGTACGCGACGAAGACGGTGAGCACGAAGAGCAGCATCTCGACGAGCCCGAAGATCCCCAGGGCGTCGAAGGTGACCGCCCACGGGTAGAGGAAGACGATCTCGATGTCGAAGATGATGAAGAGCATCGCCGTCAGGTAGTACTTGATGGGGAATCGCCCACCGCCGGCCGGTTGAGGGGTCGGCTCGATACCGCACTCGTACGCCTCGAGCTTCGCTCGGTTGTAGCGCTTTGGACCGACCAGCGTGGCCATGACCACGGAGAAGATCGCAAAGCCTGCCCCGAGGGCTCCCAGTACGAGGATGGGCGCATACGCGTTCACCGCTCCTCGCTCCTCTCAGTCGGCACTGACTGCTGGCGATTGCACACCGGATCCGCCTCCTGCCTCTCGGTGCTCGCTCGGTGCTCGCTCGGCGCTCGTGAAGATCGAGAACATGTGAAGCAGGTCACAAGCCCGGTAGCTCCGCATCTTATGCCTGGTGGTCTGTGATCTGCGACACGCGATACGAGACGGTCTTTGTGATCTCTGCCACCCGGACGGCGATCAACGGGTGGGAACGGCTTGGATCTTGACGCTGCACGTACACAACTGATCACACAAAGCGACAAGTTGCCACGTACGCCCAGGCCAGAGGGCGCGTCTCTATATCAAGAGTCTTCCCGTGCAAGCAAATTCGCGGCAGTGGTTGATCATTGATATAAGCGCCCGCTTCCTCCGTCGGCGACGAAAAACGTCGCACGCCGGTGTCCGGAAACCGCCCCGCGGCGTGTGCACGCGTTCACGAGCGACACAGGAAGATCACAACAGTGACCTCGCCGTGACCTCCGCCACATCGGACCACCGCCGGAACCCCTTCGAGTTGGCGAACTCGTGCACGGATGGTAAGCGTGGGCAAATCGGGCGTACCGCTGGAAGTCCATGCTCACAGCCCCGTGACCGCGTGCCCGTTTTAACCCTTTGGCACGCTATGCCCGTTCCGGGAGGGAGACTTCGGGGACGACGGGCGCCAAATGTGGCGGACGGCACGATTGTTGAAGGGAGGGACGATCCCCTGGTAGGTCTGGTTGCCATGTCCCAGACCGCTCACATACGCAGCCACCGGAAGCCCCGCCGCAGCGCATCGAAGATCGCGATGCGGGCCGGAGTCGCCGGTGGCGTTCTCAGCACCCTGGCCGTGGCCGGCGCCTCGGGTACGGCGACTGCGGCCGAGCCCGTGACGCAGACGCTGGAACTGCCCACGCTCACGGCCGACCTGACGGCCGAGGCCGCCCTCTCCGCGGAGGCCACCGCGTCGGCCGCCGCCACCTATGAGCTCCAGGCGGAACGCGACGCCGCCGCCGAGCGCGCCGCCGACCTGGCCGAGCGCAACCTCAAGAAGGCCAAGGCCGAGGCCGAGGCCAAGGAGGAGGCCGAGGAGAAGGCCGCCCGCGAGGCCGCCGAGCGCGCCTCCCGCGACTCCGCCCGGGAGACCCTCTCCACCGCCTCCGCGAGCTCCTCCTCCGCCTCCACGGCCGTCAGCGGTTCCGCCGCCGCCGTGGTCGCCTTCGCCAAGGCCCAGGTCGGCGACGCCTACGTCTCCGGCGCCACCGGCCCCAACGCCTGGGACTGCTCCGGCCTGGTGCAGGCCGCCTACAAGCAGGCGGGCGTCAGCCTGCCGCGCGTCTCCCAGAACCAGTCCGTGGCCGGCACCCAGGTCTCGCTGAGCAACCTCCTGCCGGGCGACATCCTGTACTGGGGTGGCGCGGGCAGCGCGTACCACGTGGCCATCTACGTGGGCGGCGGGCAGTTCGTCGGCGCGCAGAACTCCGGCACCGGCGTCGTGCAGGCGTCCCTGGACTACGACCCGCCGTCCGGCGCGGTCCGCGTCCTCTGACGTCACCCACCAGCGACACACACGGCGAAGGGCCGCAGCCTCGGGGCTGCGGCCCTTCGTTTCGTCCGGGAGCGGTGTGCCCTCCCGGGGAGCGGCGGATCAGACCGCGGTCGTCCCGGCCGCCCGGCGGCGGATCAGGTACAGACCGGCGCCCAGCGCGGTCAGCAGCAGCGCGCCGCCGCCGATGAGCAGGGCGTTGCCCGCACCGGTGGAGGCCAGGCCTCCGCCGGTGTCACCGTCCTGCTCGCCGTCCTTGGCCCCGCCGTCGCCGTCCTGGCCGTCGTCCTCGCCGTCACCGGGGCCGGGCGTCGGCTCGTCGTCCTCGCCCGGGGTGGTGTCCTGGTCGCCGTTGACCACGATCCAGGCGGTGTCGTTCGACGGGTCGGAGTCCGGACGGCCGCCGTCGGGGAGGGCCGCCTTGCCCTTGGCGCCCGCCACCACCTTGTCGACGCGCAGTTCGAACGGCAGGTCGTAGGCGGCGTCGGGGAGCATCGGGGTGGCGACCGAGCAGAGGTACTCGCGCCTGTCCTCGACGTTGGCCTGCCGGCAGTTCGCCGGGGCCTTCGTCACCGTGGTGCCCTCCGGCGTCCCGACCGTGAACCTGATGGGCTCGCCGCCCGAACGGAGCGAGCTGATCCAGGCCGGGCCGTTGTTGCGGAAGCCCAGCTCGGCCGTGACGGTGTCGCCCTTGCCGCCCTTCACCGAGGCGCCGGTCAGCTCCAGGTCGATGGGGGTGTTGGTCGGGAAGTCGAGCTCGGTGTAGGTGGCGTAGTCACCGGCGTCCGCGCCCGGGACCTCGCGCAGGGTCAGCTCCGGGCCGTCGCCCGGCTTCCCGGTGCCGGAGGCCGTCCCGGTGGAGAAGCGGTAGTGGACGATGTCGAACGCGGCGTAGTCGTGGGTGGCGATCTCCATGGGCGCCGACAGCTCGTACGCCGCGCCGGCCTCGAAGGTGCCGGGGAAGACGCAGACCACGTCGGTGCCCTGGTGGAGCAGGGAGCCGGTGGTGGTCTCCGTGTACGTGCAGTTCCGGTACCGCTGCTCGAAGAGCAGGCCGTAGCTGCCGTGGACCTTGAGCACGGCGCCCTTGCCGTCCTGGCCGCCGGCGTTCCTGAAGCCGAGCGGAGCCTTCAGGGTGTCGCCCGCCGCGAACCCCTTGGGCTCGGTGAGCGTGCGGCCCTTGTAGGTGGCGCCGCCGACCAGGACGTCGATGCTCTGCGGGGTGAAGGTCAGGTTCTCGCCCTCGCCCGTGATGCGGACGGTTCCGGTGTCACCGGAGGCGCTGCGGGAGTTGGCGTTGAACTGGATGCTGCCGAGCTCGTTGTAGTACTCGCCCGCGTAGACCTCCCAGCCGCTGCAGACCGCGACCATGTCCTCCACGTCGCAGTTGTGCAGCCCCGACAGGTCGACCGAGGCGACGCCCTCCAGGTCGCTGGCGTCGACGGTGACCTTGAAGTCCGCGTAGCGGACCGGGTAGATCACGCCCTCCTCGTCCGGCTCCGGCTCCTCGCCGGGGCCCTTGAAGCCGATGGTGGCCTCCGGGCCCTGCATGCCCTCCGCGTGGTCGGCGAGGTCGACGTCCACGTGGGTCTTGCTCGCGGTGATCGGGAGGGTGAGCGGAGCCTCGTCCTCGGCCTGCGCGGTGCCCGCGAGGCCGCCGGTCAGCAGGACGGCGGTGGCCAGCAGACCGGCAGCTCCGCGGGGCCCCAGTGGCCGTCGGGCCGATGCGTTCATGAGGTGACAACCTTTTCGCCGAAGGGGTGCACCGGGTGATGCACCCCGTTCGACCGAACACAAGGGCCTCTGGTTGCCCGGGAGTTCATCACGAACCCGTCACACCCGCGCAGTCGGCTCGGCCGGGCGGCCGAGGAGGCGGTCCACGGGGGATTCCCTCGCACGGGCGATGCCCTCGGCGGGTCCACCCGGACCGGTGCGGACGGGTGGACCCGCCGGGGCGGACCGGGTCGGGGCGCGTCGGACGAGGCCCGCGTCAGGGCGGGGTCCGCGTCAGGCCGGGACCCCGGTCAGGGCGGACCCCGGTCAGGCCGGGGTCCCGGTCAGGGCGGGACCCCGGTCAGGGGCGCCCGACCGGGTTCACGACGATCGCGGCGGTGTCGTCGGCGTGGTCCGAGTCCTGCGACAGGTCGCCCGCGAGGGTGACGGATCCCTTCGCTCCGTGCACCTTCCTCTCGACGCGCAGTTCGAAGACGTACGTCCACCGGGCATCCTCCGCGACCGCGTCCAGCCGGCACCGGTGGCGTCCGTCCCCTTCGGGGGCGCAGCCCGCGGGCGCGCCGACCACCGTGGTGCCCGGCGGGGCGTCGAGAACCAGGGACAGCGGCTCGCCCCCGCCGGCGCCGGAGTACCAGGCGGGGCCCGCGTTGCGGAAGCCGGCCTCTACGGTCACCGTGCGGCCGGTGCCGGCGCGTGCCGTGTCGCCGGTCAGCTCGAGGTCGTAGGCACCGGTGCTCGGCAGCGTCAGCGTGACGTCGTCGGCGTGTCCCTCGGCCGGCCCGGCCGCCCGCCGCACGGCCAGCGGGGCGCCGTCGCCCCGCACGAAGGCACGGCCCGCCGTCAGTTCGGCGGCCCGCGCGGCCCCGCCCTCCTGGAACGTGTACGTGAAGGCCTCGCGGAGCGCGAAGGGGCGGGCGGTGACGCCGAAGGGCTCCGTGAGCTCGTAGGCCGCGCCCGCCTCGAAGGTGCCCGGCACGACGCAGACGGCCTCGGCGCCCTGTGCCGTCAGGGGGCCCTCGGTGGTCTCGGCGTACCAGCAGTTGTCGTGGGCCCGCGCGAAGGCGAGCCCACGGGTGCCGGTGACGCGCAGGACGGCGCCCTGGCCGGTGAGGCCGTTGCCGATGCGGAAGCCCAGCGGGGCGGGAAGGACGTCACCGGCGCGGAACCCGGCCGGTTCGGTGAGGACCCGCTCCTGGTACTCGGGGGCGGCCACCCGGACGGTCAGGGGGAACGAGGTGAAGGCCAGCCCTTCGCCCTGCCCGGTCAGGGTGAACGTGCCGGTCGCGCCGGGCACGGCCTCGGGGTCGACACGCAGCGTGAGGACGTCGACCGGCGCGTCCGGCCAGTACATCCGGTCGTACGCGCAGGTGGTGACCGGGCCGTCCCCGCAGGACAGGTCGACCGAGGCGATGCCGTCGAGGCCGCTCGCGTCGAAGGTGAGGGTGTAGGGCCCGTCGTGCACCGGGGGGACCACTCCGGTCTCCGGGTCCGGCTCGGGTTCGGAGACCGGCACCTCCAGGTACGGGAAGACCTCCACCCACTGGCCCGGCAGCACGTCCAGCTGCTGGGGGGAGAAGCCGACGGAGACGGGCCAGGGATCCGTGGTTCCGGCCCGGGCGGTTCCCGTGGTGCCGCCGAGCAGAAGTGCCGTCACCGCCAGCAGCCCCAGCGCCCCCCGGCGGCGGGCGCCCCGGCCCACCCGCTCACGTCTTCCGCGTCGCCGTCGCACGTCCCACGTCATGGCGTTGCCCTCCCGTCACCACGCGGGCGCCGGCCGGCGCCCGGCTCGTACGACGGCCTGCCGGCGCCACCGGTTGCCCCGACATGCCGGAAAGAAGCGGAAGAGTGCTTCCGGTCGTCATGACCGGGGCGACCCTCGTCAGGACCGAGGGCGCTCCTCGTCAGGACCGGGGGGCGATCTTCTTCAGGGCGGTCAGGACGCGGTCCACGGCGTCTCCGCCGGTGGGATCGGTCAGGTTGTTCACCAGGCGGAAGGCGATCTTCATCAGCTGCGGGTGGGACAGCCCCCGCTCGGTGGCCAGTCCCATCAGCGCCGGCCGGCCGATCAGCTTCACGAAGGCACGGCCGAGCGTGTAGTAGCCGCCGTGGGTGTCCTTCAGGACGCGCGGGTAGAGCCGCAGCGCCGCCTCACGGCCCTGCGCGGTGCGCCGGGCCCGGGCCTGCGCCACCACCTCGGCGGCGGTACGCCCGGATTCCATCGCATAGGCGATGCCCTCGCCGTTGAACGGGTTGACGGCGCCCGCCGCGTCGCCGACCAGCAGCAGCCCGTCGGCGTAGTGGGGCTGCCGGTTGAAGCCCATCGGCAGCGCGGCGCCGCGGACCGGGCCGGTCATGTGTTCAGGGGTGAAGCCCCACTCCTCCGGCAGGGAGGCGCACCAGTCCCGCAGCACCCGTCGCCAGTCCGGGTCCGGGTACGGCAGCGAGGCGTCCAGGACGCCCAGGCCCACGTTGCAGGTGCCGTCCCCCAGGCCGAAGACCCAGGCGTAGCCGGGCAGCAGGCGGCCGCCGGGGCCCGGCCGGTCCCGCACCTCCAGCCAGGACTCCAGGTAGTCGTCGTCGTGGCGCGGGCTGGTGAAGTAGGTCCGCACGGCCACTCCCATCGGCCGGTCCGCGCGGCGCCGCAGTCCCGTCGCGAGGGAGAGGCGGCTGGAGTTGCCGTCGGCCGCCACCACCAGCGGGGCGCGGAACGTCACCGGACGCTTCTCCTCGCCGAGCCTGGCGTGTACGCCGGCGATGCGGCCGGTGCGGTCGTCGAGGACCGGTCCGGTGACGTTGCAGCGCTGGAGGAGACGGGCTCCGGCCTTCTCCGCCTGCCGGGCCAGCCGTTCGTCGAAGTCGTCGCGGCGGCGGACGAGTCCGTGGTCCGGGAAGGTGGCCAGCTGCGGCCAGTCCAGCTCCAGCCGCATCCCGCCGGCGATCACGCGCAGCCCCTTGTTGGGCAGCCAGCCGGCCTCCGGGGAGGTGTCGACGCCCATCGCCACCAGTTCCTTGACGGCCCGGGGGGTGAGGCCGTCGCCGCAGACCTTCTCGCGGGGGAAGGCGGTCTTCTCCAGCAGCAGGACGTCGAGTCCGGCGCGGGCCAGATGATGGGCGGCGGCCGAGCCGGACGGCCCGGCGCCGACCACGATCACGTCGGCGTCCGCCGCGCTGCCGGGGTCCACGGCGCTGTCGGGGCTCGCCGCACTGTCGGTGTCCGCGGTGCTGTCGGGGCGGTCGGGGAGCGGCTCGGTCACAGCGGATTCTCCCCGGGAACGAGGGTGCCGACGGGGCATGACATGGGCAGTCTATGCAGCGACCACCGATCTCCGGCCGAAGGCAGACCCCGTGAACCGAACGCTTCCCGTGGTGAGACTCCGCGTCCCGACCGACGAGGACGCCTGGACCTGGCACGAGCTCTTCGACGACCCGGAGGTGATGGAGTTCTTCGGCGGCGTCTCCCGGGACGTCTCCTCCTACCAGCTGAGCACGGCCCGCCAGCGCAGGAACGCGGCCGAACACGGCTACTGCTTCTGGTCGGTGCTCGACGAGGAGGAAAGGGTGATGGGCTTCGTCGGCGCCCAGCCGTGGCCGCAGGACTGGGGGCCGGCGGTCGGCGAGATCGAGATCGGCTGGCGGCTGGGCCGCCGGTACTGGGGACGGGGCTACGTGACCGCGGCGGCCCGGCAGACGCTGGAGCGGGTCCGGGAGGCCGGGGTCGAGTCGGTGGTGGCGATGGTCGACGCGGAGAACGAGCGGTCCGTCGCGGTCACCCGGAGGCTGGGCATGGAGCTCGTCCAGCGGTTCGTCACCCCGGACCTGGGTCGGGAGGGGCACATGTACCGGCTCTCCCTGGTCTGACGCCGCGGGAGGTGGGACCGGGTGCCACGGCACGGGGTCCGGCGGCTCGCCGGGCCCCGCCGCCACGGCCCCGTCAGACCCGCTTGAACCCCCGGTGCAGCGCCACGATGCCGCCCGTGAGGTTGCGCCAGGCCACCTCGCTCCAGCCTGCCTTGCCCAGCAGGGCCGCCAGGGACGGCTGGTCGGGCCACTCCTGGATCGACTCGGCCAGGTACACGTACGCGTCCGGGTTGGACGAGACGGCCCGCGCCACCGGCGGCAGCGCCTTCATCAGGTACTCCATGTAGACCGTGCGGAACGGCGCCCACACCGGCCGGCTGAACTCGCTGATCACCACGCGCCCGCCGGGCTTGGTGACCCGGTACATCTCGGCGAGCGCGGTGTCGGTGTCCTGCACGTTGCGCAGGCCGAAGGAGATGGTGACGGCGTCGAACGTGCCGTCCGCGAACGGGAGCCGGGTCGCGTCGCCCGCCGTGAACGGCATCCACGGGTGGCGTTCCTTGCCGACCCGGAGCATGCCGAGGGAGAAGTCGCACGGCACCACGTACGCCCCGGCCTCCGCGAACGGCTGCGAGGAGGTCGCCGTACCGGCCGCCAGGTCCAGCACCTTCTGCCCCGGACGCGCGTCCACCGCCTTGGCGACCGCCTTGCGCCACAACCGGGCCTGGCCCAGGGACAGCACGTCGTTGGTCAGGTCGTAGCGTTTCGCCACCCCGTCGAACATCGAGGCGACTTCGTGCGGCTGCTTGTCCAAGGATGCGCGGGTCACGCCGCCCATTGTTGCAGCCGCCTTCCGGCCGGACACCGATGCCCCGGCGGTCGTCGGCCCGCGCCGTTCCCACGGCCCGGAACCCACCCGCAACCCCCGGCCCGGAACCCGCTGCTCGGGACCGGGCCTCGAAAACTCCGGTTCCCTCTCAACCTTTTCGCGGCCGGCGCGATCGAACCAGGGTGAGTGATGTGACGGCGGCCCGCCCGCCGCCACCGAGACACGGGGAGGGTGTGTATGCCGGACTCCGACCGGCGACGGGACTTCGAGGAGTACGCGCGCGCCGCACAGGGCCGTCTGTACCGGACGGCCTACCTGCTGTGCGGGAACGCGGAGAACGCCCGTGACCTGGTGCAGACGACGCTGGCGAGGCTGTTCCAGTACTGGCGGCGCGCGCAGGCCGCCGACTGCCTGGACGGTTACGCCCGGACGGTCCTCACCCGGGTCTACCTCGCGGAACGGCGACGCGGTCTGCGCGACCTGCTCCACCACAGCCGCCAGGATCCGGTGGTCGCCGGACCACAGCCCGACCTCCGGGTGACCCTGCTCGCCGCGCTGGCCGAACTGCCGCCGCGCGCACGGGCGATGGTCGTACTGCGCTACTGGGAGGACCAGAGCGTGTCGGCCGTAGCCCATCAGCTGCGGTGCAGCGAGTCGACGGTCAAGAGCCAGTGCTCCCGCTCCCTCGCCCGGCTCCGGGAACAACTCGGCGACGCGCACGCCTACGCCGCCGAGGTCCCCTCGCGATGACGCCCCGCCCATGACAACGGAAGAGAGGCACTCCCATGTCCCACGACGACGAGACCCTGCTGGTCCGGGACCTCATGCGGCGCACCGCCGACGAGCTCCCCGCCCTGCCCGATCTGACCCCCGAGGCGGTGCGGCTGGGGCGACGCCGCCGGACCCGGCTGCGGACGGCGGCGTTCGCCGGGGTCGCCGGCGCGGCGGCCGCCTGCGTGGCGGCCCTTCCCCTGCCCGGCCCGTGGGCCGGAGAGCCTGGCGGGGCCGCACCGGCCGCCCCGGCACACGCCGTGCCGTCGCGCGGCCCCGGCACGACGCAGAGCGGACAACTCCAGGAGTTCCAGCAGCGGACGGCCGCCACCCTCGGCGCCACCCTGGGCGGGCGGCTGGGGACGATCCAGCCGGAGGCGGACCGGGCGGACCGGTACCGGGCGGCGGGCGGCGTCGGGGCGGACACCTTCCTGGTGGTGATCACCGTGCGTCCCGCGTACAGCGACCCGCCGAGGTGCGTGGACATTCCCGAGAAGCACTCCCGCTGCGCGTCCGTGACCCTCCCTGACGGCACCGTGGGCGCCTTCCGCACCGAGCCGATGGACGGCGGTCCGCTGACCGGTGTCTCGTTCACCCATGCCCACGAGGGCTCCGAGGTCGAACTCGCCGTCCACCCCGACCATGCCGTCGGACTCGTGCCGCCGATCACCGTGGAGCAGCTCGCGGAGGCCGCCGAGGACGCCCGGCTGCTGACCGCCCTCCGGCGGGCGGCAGGCAGCCCTCTCTTCGAGGAGGGCCGGTCCGATGGGTGAGCGTGGTCGGCGCCGGGCCGTCCCGGCGGGCCGGGCCGGGTTACGCCGGGCCCGCCACAGACGCCGTCGTGCCCTGTTCGGAATCTGCGTGGCGCTGTGTCTGGGCACGACGGCGACGGTGGCGGCGATCGGCCGGCCGGTGGTGCCGGGGCTGCCCGGCCTGTCCGCGGACGCGCGGTCCACGCCGTCCCCCGGCCGCCCGGCGGCCGCCTCCCGCACACCGCCGGCCACGTCGTCGGCCACACCGGCGGCCACACCGGGGGCCACACCGGGGGCCTCGGCTTCGGGTCCGCGGCCGTCCGCCGGGTCGGAGCGGGACGAGGAGCCGGAACCTCCGGCCGTCCCCGAGTCGGGTCCGGGGACGTTCACCGTCGCCCGGGCCGGCGCCGTGACCGGCGGCGGGTACCCGTACCGGGTGGAGGTGGAGGACGACAGCGGCGTCGACCCGGACGGGGCGGCCGCCCGGATCGCCGAGATCCTCGCCGACGAGCGGGGCTGGGCCCGTGACGGCCGCACGTCCTTCCGCCAGGTCGACGACGACAGCGCCACGCTCGTCATCCGGATAGCCACCCCGGACACCACCGACCGGCTGTGCGCCCGCTACGGCCTGGACACCGGCGGCGAGGTCAACTGCCGCGCCGGCCGGACCGTCGCCGTCAACCTGCGGCGCTGGCAACTCGGTTCGCCCCGGTTCGCCGGCTCGCCCGACGAGTACCGGGCGCTGATCATCAACCACGAGGTGGGCCACTGGCTCGGCCACGGCCACAGGGGCTGCCCCGGTCCGGGCCGCAGGGCCCCGGTGATGATGCAGCAGATCAAGGGCCTGGACGGCTGTGTGTCCAACGCCTGGCCCTACGCGGAGAACGGGACGTACCTCTCCGGGCCGTCCGTCCCCTGACCGTCCGGTGCTCCGGTGTACGCCCGACGTGGCGTCGGCCCGGCAAGGCGTCGACGCGACCGGTCAGCGGCGGCGGAAGACGAGGCGGCCCGCCAGGACGGTGGTCAGGCAGCTGCCGTCGGGGGCGTGGACGGTGAAGTCTGCCGTCCCGGAGGTGCGCAGGGGCGGGGGCGGGGACGGCGCCACGTGGAGACCGGAGCGGGCGACGGCGGCGGCGACGGCGGGCCTGGTGAACGGACCGGCGAGAACGGTGGTGCCGCGGGCCAGCAGGCGTTGCACACCGCGGCGGGCGCTGTGCCCCCACCGGGTGTCCGTCATGGACAGGGCGGCGGCGGCCAGCGCCTCCCCGGTCAGCGGCTCCGTGCCCAGTTCACCGGCCTCGCGGGGGTCGGGCCAGTAGGCGGACTCCAGGAGGGCGACGGCGTCCGGCTCGTACCGGCCGGGGGTGAGGACGCCCTCCCAGTCCCGTACGCGGGCCCGCGCGCCGTACTCGGCGAGCAGGTCGGCGGCCGGACCGATCGCGTCGATCCGGTCGCCCCGCACGACGACCGCGTACCCGGGCTCGCGAGGGCCGCCCTCGGCGACGGCCACTCCCCCCGCGGGGCGGTGGATCGTCAGCAACGGCCCGGCCCTCAGCCCGCGTCGACGATCTGCAGCTCCGGGTGGGCGATGCCGCGCTCGATCGCCGTGGAGGAGATGTGCGAGGTGACGCGGTCGCCGTCGCCCGGGTCGTTCGCCGGGTCGTCGTGCACCACGAGGTGCTCGTAGGTGGTCGCGCGCTGCGCGGGGACGCGGTCCGCGGCGCGGATCAGGTCGATGATCTCCTGCCGGTTCGAGCGGTGCCGGGCACCGGCCGAGGAGACCACGTTCTCCTCCAGCATGATCGAGCCGAGGTCGTCCGCGCCGTAGTGCAGGGAGAGCTGTCCGGCCTCCTTGCCCGTGGTCAGCCACGAGCCCTGGATGTGGGTGACGTTGTCCAGGAAGAGGCGCGCGACGGCGATCATCCGCAGGTACTCGAAGAGCGTGGCCTGGGTGCGGCCCTTCAGGTGGTTGTTCTCCGGCTGGTACGTGTACGGGATGAAGGCGCGGAACCCGCCCGTGCGGTCCTGCACCTCGCGGATCATCCGCAGGTGCTCGATCCGCTCCGCGTTGGTCTCGCCGGTGCCCATCAGCATGGTCGTCGTGGACTCGACGCCCAGCCCGTGGGCGGTCTCCATGATCTCCAGCCAGCGCTCGCCGCTCTCCTTCAGCGGGGCGATCGCCTTGCGCGGACGCGCGGGCAGCAGCTCGGCGCCCGCGCCGGCGAAGGAGTCCAGGCCGGCCCGGTGGATCCGGGTGATGGCCTCCTCGACGGAGACGCCGGAGATCCGGGCCATGTGCTCCACCTCGGAGGCGCCCAGGCTGTGGATGACCAGCTGCGGGAAGGCGTCCTTGATGGCCTTGAAGTGGGACTCGTAGTACTCGACGCCGTAGTCCGGGTGGTGCCCGCCCTGGAACATGATCTGGGTACCGCCCAGCTCGACCGTCTCCGCGCAGCGGCGCAGGATGTCGTCGAGGTCGCGGGTCCAGCCCTTCTTGGTGTCCTTGGGGGCCGCGTAGAAGGCGCAGAACTTGCACGCGGTGACGCACACGTTGGTGTAGTTGATGTTGCGCTCGATGATGTACGTCGCGATGTGCTCGGTACCGGCGAACTTGCGGCGGCGGACGGCGTCGGCGGCCTGGCCGAGGGCGTGCAGCGGGGCGTCGCGGAGGAGGGCGACCGCCTCCTCCGGAGTGATCCGCCCACCATCGGCGGCACGGTCGAGCACAGACTGAAGTTCGGCCTTCTCGGTCACCGATGCGTCCCTTTCGTCAAGGGTTTGGACGGACCGCCTCAGCCTACGCCAGCCCTCCGGGCGGACCACCGCAGCCTCGGGCCTGCGGAGGGCCACCCACCCGCGGGGTGAGTGTTTCCGCTGGTCACCGCCTGTGGCGGGTGTCAACCCCCGGCCTGCGGCCCGTGGTCCCGCCGGCCGATGCGCAATGCCGAGGAGGACGAGAGGGCGGCACACCGCCCGCCGCCCGGACACCGGGGGTCGCCCGCGCCTTCGCCGCCACCGGGGGTGCCCGGCCTCGCGGGGCCGGACGCACACGGAATGCCGTATCGATCCGATGCGGAGCAACAGCCCGCGGAAGCTTCCGCGTTACGGGAGGACATGCGCCCGCCTGCACGTCAACGGCACTCGGCTCGCGAGCCGGTGCCACCACATCACCCGGTGAGGCGCGCCATGCACGAGCAGCGGTCCGAGCACCGAACGGATCCCGGAGGACCGGAGGCGGAAGGCCGCCGCCGGGCTTCCGTCGCCGCGTTCGTGGCCGGCGTCGTCGCGGGGCTCGGCTTCCTCCTGTTCTTCCCTGGACTGCCCCATGTCATCGACCGGGGGGCGCTTCCGGTGGCGCCGGCCCTCGGTGTCGTGGCACGGGCCGGGTGCCTGGCCTGGCCGGACCGGAGAGGGGCGGACCGTTCGCGGCGGTGAGGTCACGCGGCGTGGGCGGCGGCGAGGAGAGCGCAATAGGTGCCGAGCAGCAGGCAGGGGCCGAAGGGCATCTCCGTCCGGCGGCCGCCGCGACGCAGCGCGATCAGGGCCAGGCCGTGGAGACCGCCCAGCAGGAAGCCGAGGAACGCTCCCAGGAACACGGCGCCCCAGCCGTACCAGCCGAGGACCGCACCGGCCGCCAGGGCGAGCTTGACGTCGCCGAAGCCCATGCCGGCCGGGCTGATGAGGTGCAGGGCGAGGAAGCCGCCGGCGAGCGCGACGGCGCCGAGCAGCGCGCCGGTCCACCGCCCCGCGTGCTCGGGGAGGAGCGCGGCCACGCCCAGCAGGACCGCCGCGGTGGCGGCCAGCGGCAGTGTCAGCACGTCGGGCAGCCGGTGGACCCGGAGGTCGACGGCGGCGAGGAGTACGCCCACGGGGGTCAGGAGCAGCCAGACGGCCAGCTCCGGGCGCGGCCCGGTGGCCGCCGCGAGGGCCGCGCACAGGACGGCGGCGACGACGGGCAGGGCGACGTGCCCGCTGCCGTACGGGCCGGGGCACCCGCGGCAGCGCGCGGGGCCGAGCCAGCCGGGCAGCGGGTGGCCGTCGGGGCACTCGGCGCGCCACGGCTGTTCGGGCGCCACCGCCAGCCGGTGGGCGGGCCGGCCCAGCAGCAGCCCGGCCGCCGCCCCCCACACCGCGGCCACCAGCGCCGTCAGCCAGACCTCGGTCATCACGTCCCCAGCCTAGGCCGGGCCGCGGTCGGGCAACCGCCGACGCCGGTCACCCGAAGGCGAGTTGCTCGCCCACCGGCTCCGGCAGCAAGGCGTCCCGGAGTCGGCGCACGACGGACAGCCACGCCGGGTCGCCCTCCCAGAGCTCCAGGAGGTCGGACGGCCCCGTGACCACCCGCTCCAGCGACTCGGCGGCCGGCGCCCGCAGGCCCGTCAGGTCGGGGAGCGGCTCGTCCGGCGCGTAGGGCGTGTCCACGGGTTCGCCGCGCGGGCACTGCCCGGCGACCAGGGCGGCCGCCGCGACCGCCTCCTCGCCCAAGGGGGCGTCGAGGTGGACGGTGAGGTCCGTCCCGGCCGCCCGGAGGAGCACGGCACGGACCATCTCCAGCCGTTCGCCCTCCGCCGCCTCGTCGAGGGCACCGCAGAAGTCCGCCGCGGTGTCGTTGTCGAACGGGCCTGTGTCCCAGGTGCCCATGGGGGACCGCCTTCCGCCGGGTCGGGGGGATGCGGACTCCCGCACCGCCCGCATCCTGGCATCGGGCACCGACACCGCGAGGGCGGCCGGCACGGCGGCGCACCGCTGCGGCGGGGGCTCGCGGCGGCGCCGCGGGCGCTCCGCTGCCGGTGGTCTACGCCTCCAGCAGGTTCACCGTCACGTCCGCCGGGAAGCCCGTGGTGGGGCCGACGCGGCGGGCGAACTCGGCGACCGCGCCGAGCTGCTCCGGGCCGAAGCGGAAGTCCAGGGTGGTGAAGTACCGCTCGAGGAGTTCGGCGTCGAACGCCTCCCAGCGGGCGGCCTGTTCGGCGACCTTGGTGACCTCCTCCAGGGAGAGGTCGCGGGAGGCGAGGAACGCCTCGTGGACCCGGCGGGTGAGCTCCGGCTCGCGCTCCAGGTAGTCGCGCCGGGCGGCCCAGACGGCGAAGACGAAGGGGAGCCCGGTCCACTCCTTCCACAGCGCGCCGAGGTCGTGGACGGCGAGGCCGAGCCGGGGCGCGTCGTGCAGGCTGGCCCGCAGCGCGGCGTCGCCGATCAGCACGGCGGCGTCCGCCTCCAGCATCATCGCGCCGAGGTCCGGCGGGCAGGTGAAGTACTCGGGCGTGACGCCGAAACGCTCCTGCAGCAGCAGCTGGGCGAGCCGCACGGAGGTGCGGGAGGTGGAGCCGAGGGCGACCCGGGCGCCGTCGAGCCGGTCCAGCGGCAGCTGCGAGACGATCACGCAGGACATCACCGGCCCGTCGCAGCCGACCGCGATGTCCGGGAAGGCGACCAGGTCGTCGGCGTTCTTCAGAAACTCGACCAGGGTGACGGGGCCGATGTCGAGGTCGCCCGCGATCAGCCTCTCGCTGAGCTTCTCCGGCGTGTCCTTGGTCAGTTCCAGGTTGAGGAGCGTCCCAGTTCTCGCGAGCCCCCAGTAGAGGGGCAGGCAGTTCAGGAACTGGATGTGGCCGACGCGCGGCCGGATGCGAGAATTGTCCACATCGCGAGACTAGACCCCGTCCGGCGCAACCCGGCGCTCAGGGTGCTCCTCCGCGCGCCCGCGCGCTCCGACCCGCCCACCCGCCGGTCAGGACCCCCGGTCGCCCACACGGCCCAACCCCACCGTCAACCCCGAACTGCGATTTTTATGCACACGGGTGACGTGATCTTGGCCTCTCTTGCATTCAGGTTCCTGCGTGCTAGGCTCGCCGCAAGTTGCAGTTTGGTTTCCCTTGCAGTACAGAGCCTGCGGAGCATGTGACCGCGGGCTCTCGTCGTTTTCAGACTTGTGCAGTTGTTTCGGACACTTGCAGGTTCTGGAGCAGGGCAACCCTTTGGGCCCAAGGAGGGCTTATGGCTACCGGAACCGTGAAGTGGTTCAACGCCGAAAAGGGCTTTGGCTTCATCGCCCAGGAAGGCGGCGGCCCCGACGTCTTCGTCCACTACTCCGCGATCAACGCGAGCGGTTTCCGCTCCCTCGAGGAGAACCAGGCGGTGACGTTCGACGTGACCCAGGGTCCGAAGGGCCCGCAGGCGGAGAACGTCACCCCGCAGTAAGCCTCCGGCTCGAAGAGAGCCCGATGCTCTGCTCCGGTTGAGTTGATTCCGGAACGAGTGCAGTACCCAAGGAGCCCCCTGCCGGCTGTCGCCGGCGCCCGGGGGCTCCTGCCTTTTTCCGCCCCTTCCGTCGCTTCCGCCTCTTCGCTTCCGCGCGCCGTGGTGCGGCTCAGGCCCGTTCGAGGATCGCCGTGACGCCCTGGCCGCCGGCCGCGCAGACGGAGATCAGGCCCCGCCCCGGAGCGTCCCGCTCGGCGAGCAGCTTGGCCAGCGTGGCGACCACCCGGGCTCCGGTGGCGGCGAACGGGTGGCCGGTCGCCAGCGAGGAGCCGGCCACGTTCAGCCGGTCCCGGTCCACCGGGGCCAGCCCCTGCTTCTCCCAGGCGGCCAGGGTGGCCAGCACCTGGGAGGCGAACGCCTCGTGGATCTCGACCAGGTCGAAGTCCTCGATGCCCAGCCCGGCCCGCTCCAGCATCCGCGGCACCGCGTGGGCGGGGGCCATCAGCAGGCCGTCCTCCCCGTCCGCGACGTCGCCGTGCACGAAGTCCACGGCCTCCGTCCGGTACGCGGTCAGGTAGGCCAGCGGCTCCAGGCCGCGGGCCGCGGCCCACTCCTCGCTCGCCAGCAGGACGGTGGCCGCGCCGTCGGTGAGCGGCGTGGAGTTGCCGGCCGTCATCGTCGGCCCGGGGCCCTTCACGCCGAAGACCGGCTCGAGGGTCGCCAGCTTCTCCACCGTGGAGCCGGGCCGCAGGTTCTGGTCCCTCGCCAGGCCCCTGAACGGCACCACCAGGTCCTGGAAGAAGCCGCGTTCGTAGGCGGCGGCCAGCTTCCGGTGGCTGGCCGCGGCCAGTTCGTCCTGCGCCTCGCGGGTGACACCCCAGGCCCGCGCGGTGATCGCCGCGTGCTCGCCCATGGACAGGTGGGTGCGCGGCTCGGCGTTGCGCGGGATGTCGGGAACGAGGTGGGACGGGCGCACCTGGGCCAGCGCCTTCAGCCGGGCGCCCGCCGACCTGGCCCGGCGTGCCTCCAGCAGGATCCTGCGCAGCCGGTCGTTGAGGCCCAGCGGCGCGTCGCTGGCGGTGTCGGCCCCGCCGGCGATCCCCGATTCCAGCTGACCCAGCATGATCTTGTTGGCGACCGCGATCACCGCCTGGAGGCCGGTGCCGCAGGCCTGCTGGATGTCGTAGGCGGGCGTCCTGGGGTCGAGCCGGGAACCCAGCACCGTCTCCCGGGCCAGGTTGAAGTCGCGGCTGTGCTTGAGCACCGCGCCGGCCACGAACTCGCCCACCGCTCCGGGCTCCCGGAGGTCGTGACGCTCGACCAGGCCGTCCAGGGCGGCGGTCAGCATCTCCTGGTTGGACGCCGTGGCGTAGGGGCCGTCGGAGCGCGCGAACGGAATGCGCGTGCCTCCGACGACGGCTACCCGGCGGGTCGCCGGGGGCTGCAGGGGATCGCTCATCTCGGGCCTGCTCCTTACGTCGAGCCACGTACCGCCCTAGCATCGGCGGCCGGTGAACGAGCCTACGAGCCGAGGCTTACCATCGGTAACCTTACTCCAGAGTAAGCCACCCCCCGTCCGCACAGCACACGCCTGGAGCCCCCACATGGCCGACCGCTATCAGAGCTTCACCCGGACCGCGCCCGGCCGCTTCCTCACCAGGCGCCTGGGCCTGCCGCAGCCCGCCCCCCTGCACCGCTGGTCGGCCGAGCGGCCCCGCCTGGACGGCCCGGTGCTCCACCTGTCCGCGGGCAGACCCGCCCTCGACCTGGCGCCGGTCCTCGCCCGCACCGGGCTGGACGTGCGTACCGGCGGCGCCGAACGGCCCGCCGCGGTACTGCTCGACGCCACCGGGGTGCGGACCGTGGAGGCGCTGGCCGAGGTGCACGGGGCGCTGCACCCGGTGGTCCGCTCGATCGCCGGCTCCGGCCGGGTGGTCGTCCTCGGCGCGCCGCTGGATGCCGCCGACCACCACCAGTCGGCGGTCCAGCAGGGCCTGGAGGGCTTCGTCCGCTCGCTGGGCAAGGAGATCGGCCGGGGCAGGACCGTCAACCTGGTCCGCCTCACCGACGCGGCCTCGGCCGAGTCCACGCTGCGGTTCCTGCTGTCGCCGAGGTCGGCGTTCGTCGACGGCCAGGTGATCGGGGTCGACGAGGTGGAGGTGACCGCCCCGGAGGACTGGGACCGCCCGCTGGCCGGGCGCACCGCGCTGGTCACCGGCGCCGCACGGGGCATCGGCGCGGCCGTCGCCGAGACCCTGGCGCGCGACGGCGCCCACGTGGTCGTGCTGGACGTGCCGCAGGCCGAGGACGAGGCCCGCGCCCTCGCCGGGCGGCTGGGCGGAACCGCCCTGGGGCTGGACATCACCGCGGCGGACGCCGCCGACCGGATCGCCGCCGTGCTGCCGGACGGCCGGCTGGACGTGCTGGTCCACAACGCGGGCATCACCCGTGACCGGCGCCTGGTCAACATGCCCGCCGAGCGCTGGAGTTCGGTGCTCGACGTCAACCTGGCGAGCGTGCTGCACACCACCGACACCCTGCTGGCGCAGGGGCTGATCCCGCGCGGCGGCCGCGTCACCGCCACCGCCTCCATCGCGGGCATCGCCGGCAACTCCGGCCAGACCAACTACGCGGCCAGCAAGGCGGGCGTCGTCGGGCTGGTCCGCGCGCTGGCGCCGCGGGCGCTCGCCGAGCACGGGGTCACCGTCAACGCGGTGGCGCCGGGCTTCATCGAGACCAAGATGACGGCGGCGGTCCCGCTGGTGATCCGGGAGGCCGGGCGGCGGATGAACTCCCTGGTCCAGGGCGGTCTGCCGGTGGACGTCGCGGAGACCCACGCCTGGTTCGCGAGCCCCGCCTCCGGCGGCGTCAACGGCCAGGTGGTCCGGGTCTGCGGCCAGAGTCTGCTGGGGGCGTGAGGGCATGACCGAGGCGATGTCCGGGCCCGGCCCGGAGGGGATATGCCCCGAGGAGCCGCGTTCCGGGGAGGCGCGCTCCGGGGAGGCGCACCCCGGGGAGACGCGCTCCGAGGACCCGCACCCCGAGGAGACGCACCCCGAGGAGACGCGCAGCGTGGTGCTGACGCGGGTTCCCGCGCTGGCGCCGCTGCTGGCCCGCGGTGCGCTGCTCTCCCCCACCAAGCGGCCCCGTCCGGACGCGCCGTTCCCGCGCACCCGGCTGGTGCTGCCCGCGGTGCGGGCGGACACGGAGCGGCTCGCCGCGTACGAGCGGATCTGCGGGTTCGGCGGCGACGGGACGCTGCCGGTCACCTATCCGCACGTGCTCGGGTTCGCGCCGACGATGCGGCTGATGAGCGAGCGGGCGTTCCCGCTGCCGGTGCTGGGGCTGGTGCACACGTCCATCGCGGTCACCCGGCGGGCCGCGATGCCGGCGCGGGAGCGGTACGAGATCGCGGTGCGGGTCGCCGGGCTGGCGGCACACCGGCGGGGCACGGAGGCGAGGGTCGTCACGGAGGCCTCCGCCGACGGGGAGGTGGTGTGGGAGTCGCGCAGTACGTACCTGGCGCGGCACCGGGTTCCCGTTCCCTCTCCCGACGCCGACGCCGACGCCGGCACCGACGCCCCGGACGAGGGCGGGGCCGGGGCCGGGGCCCGCGGCGGGTCCCCCGTGGAGCGTGAGCCGTTGCCGGAGGTGGCGCAGTGGCGGCTCCCCGGTGACCTGGGGCGGCGGTACGGGGCCGCGTCCGGGGACCGGAACCCGATCCACCTCACGGCGGCGACGGCGCGGCTCTTCGGGTTCCCCCGGGCGATAGCGCACGGCATGTGGACGGCGGCGCGGTCCGTGGCGGCGTTCGGGGTGCCGGACGAGGTGGACGTGGCGGTGCGGTTCAAGGCGCCGGTGCTGCTGCCGGGCCGGGTGACCTACGCCGCGTCCGGCCCCCGCTTCGAGCTCCGCGGCCCCGACCACCTCCACCTGGAGGGCGAGGCCACCCCGCGCTAGCGACCCCCCGGAATCCCGGGGCGGCCGCCCCGGCGGGCGGTCAGGTGGGGGGCGGGAGCCAGGGGCGGCCGGTGGTGAGGTTGGCGAGGCCGGCCCAGGAGAAGTTCATCAGGGTCGCGGCCGCCTGCCGCGCCGAGACCCCCTCCGTGGCGTTGGCCCACGCGGCCAGCGACTCCGCCGCCCCCACCAGCGCCTCGGCCAGCCCCGCGACCTCCCGTTCCGGCAGGTCGGGGTCCTGGTGGGCCGCCCTCGCCCCCACCGCGATCAACCGCGTGACCAGCGCGACCAGTTCCTTGCGCATCGCCGCCACCTCCGCGGCGAACGGCTCGCCGTGCGTGCGGGCCTGGACGTGCAACACCGCCCATCCGTCGGGATGTTCGGCGGTGTGACGGAAGAACGCGTGCAGTCCTTCCCAGAGTTGGCGGTCGGCGGCCTGCCCGGAGTCGGCGACGCCCGCCCGGACCGCCTCCGTCAGCGCCTTCGCCTCCCGGCGTATGCAGGCCGTGAACAGGTCTTCCTTGGAATGCAGGTAGAGGTACACCAACGGCTTGGACACGCCCGCCAGTTCGGCCACCTCGTCCATCGACGCGCCCCGGTACCCCCGGCGGCCGAAGACCTGGACGGCGGCGTCCATCATCTGTCGTTCGCGCTCTGCCCGTGGCAGGCGACGGGTCCGCACCGCTCCTCCAACCATGCGGCCACCCTATGCCGCCGTCCGCCGGCCGGAACCCCTCCTTCAAGCCGAGGCCCGGCGCGCCCGGCACCCCCGCGCCCCCACCCGCGACGACGAGGCCCCGGCGGAAATCCGCCGGGGCCTCGCGCACACGACGCGGCGTCAGCCGACCGCGACCTTCTCCCGGTCGGGAGCCGTCCCGTCCAGCGCGTGACGGAGCTTCTCCCCCTCGATGTCGAGGTCCGGCAGGGCACGGTCCAGCCACTTCGGCAGCCACCACGCACCGCGGCCCAGCAGCGACATGACCGCCGGCACCAGCGTCATGCGGACGACGAACGCGTCGACCACCACGCCGACCGCGAGGGCGAAGCCGACGGACTTGATGATCGGGTCGTGCGCGAAGACGAAGCCCGCGAAGACGGCCGTCATGATCAGCGCCGCGGCCGTCACGACCCGCGCGTTGTGGCCGAGCCCGTTGACGGTGGCCTGGCGGGGGGTGTCGCCGTGGACGAAGTCCTCGCGCATCCGGGAGACGAGGAACACCTCGTAGTCCATGGCGAGGCCGAAGAGGATGCCGATGAGGATGATCGGCAGGAAGCTGACCAGCGGCCCCGGCGTGTCCACACCGATCAGGTCGGCGAGGTGGCCGTCCTGGAACACCGCCGTGGTCAGGCCGAAGGTGGCGCCGACGGTGAGCAGGAAGCCGAGGGCGGCCTTCACCGGCACCAGGACCGAGCGGAACACCAGCATCAGCAGCAGGACGGAGAGGCCCACCACCAGCAGCAGGTAGACCGGCAGCGCGTCCGCCAGCTTCTCGGAGATGTCGATGCCGATGGCGGTGATGCCGGTCAGGGCGACGTCGGCGCCCTGGACGTCGGCGACCTTGCCGCGGATGGCGTGGACGGTGTCCTCGGTGGCCGGGTCGGTCGGGCCGGTGGTCGGGACCACCGCGACCAGCGCGGTCGTGCCGTCCTGGTTGAACTGCGGCGGCGCGACGGCCGCGACGCCCTTGACGTCCTGGACCAGCGCGGCGACGTCCTCGACGGCGGCCTTGGTGGCGGCCGCGCCGTCACCGGAGACGACGGCCATCAGGCGGCCGTTGAAGCCGGGGCCGAAGCCCTCGGCGGTCAGGTCGAACGCCTGCCGTTCGGTGGTCTCGACGGCGGCCGTGCCGGCGTCCGGGAGGGCCAGGTGCATGTCGCGGGCGGGCAGCGTCAGCGCGCCCAGGCCGACGACGCCGACCAGCAGGATCGGGATCCGCAGCTTGAGCACCAGACGGCCCCAGCTGTATCCGAAGCCCTGCTCGACCTCGGCCCCGCCCTTCTCGGCCACCGTGCTGCGCAGCTTGCGCGGCAGGATCTTGTCGCCGGCGAAGGCGAGGACCGCCGGGAGCAGGGTGAGCGCGACCAGCACGGCGACCGCGACGGTGGCCGCGGCGGCCAGGCCCATCGCGGACAGGAACGGCACCCCGACGACGGACAGACCGGCCAGGGCGATGACCACCGTGGCGCCGGCGAAGACCACCGCGGAGCCCGCGGTGCCGATGGCCCGTCCGGCCGCCTCGCGCCGCTCCACGCCCTCGACCAGGAACTGCCGGTAGCGGGAGGTGATGAAGAGGGAGTAGTCGATGCCGACGGCCAGGCCCAGCATCAGCGCCAGCACCGGGCTGGTGCTGTTGAGCTCGACGAAGCCGGTCAGCGCGTACAGCCCGGCCATGCCGACGCCCACGCCCACCAGGGCGTTGAGCAGGGTCATTCCGGCGGCGACCAGCGAGCCGAAGGTGATCACCAGGACCACGGCGGCGATCGCCACACCGATCGCCTCGGTGGAGCCGATCTCCGGCGGGGTCTGGGCGAGTTCGCCGCCGACCTCGACGCGGACGGTGCCGCCCTCGCCGTCGTAGGTCTCGGGCAGCTCGGCGTAGGCGTCGCGCTGCTTGTCGGTGATGTCCGCGATCTCGTCCTTGAACTGGACCTGGACCAGCGCGTACCGCCCGTCGGGCGAGACCGACTGCATCTGGAACGGGTCCATCGCGGCCACCACGCCGGGTATCGCGGCGGCGTCCTTCACCACCGGCGCGACGTCCTGCGGCGTGAGCTTGTCGTCGGAGGTGATCACCACGGAACCGGTGGTGCCCGCGGCCTGCGGGAACTGCTTCCTCAGGGAGTCCATCGCGTGCTGGGACTCGGTCCCCGGCATCCGGAACGCGTTGGTGGTCTCCCCCATGAAGGCCGCCGCGGCACCTCCCATCAGGCCGAGCAGCAGCAGCCATACGGCCACCACCAGGCCGCGGCGGCCGAAGCACGCGCGGCCCAACCGGTAGAGCAAGGTCGCCATGGGAAAGGGGCCCTTCTTCTAGTTCTTCCCGGGCTCTGCATCCCGGACGGTGCGGCCGGGATCGAGGTTGAGTGTGCGGAGCGCGCCGGTGAGCAGCGCCTCGCGCAGGGTCAGGTCGTCGTACGGCAGGTCGGCGGCGCCGGTGGCGAAGATCCCGCCGAGCGCCATCAGGGCGGCGACGCGGTCCCGCGGGGCGGCGGAACGGCCGGCCACCGCGTCGACCAGCCGGTCGCGGATGCCGTCCATCGTCTCCACGCCCAGGTCGGGCAGGCAGGACACGTCGGCGAGGTTGTCGAAGAGCAGCTTGATCTCGCGGCGGAACCGCAGGGTGATGCCGACGAAGGAGTGGACCGCGGTGAGCGCGGCCTCCTCGCCGTCCAGCTCCGACAACCGCTCGTCGAGGGCGAAGACCTCGTTGCCCACCGGCATCAGCAGCTCGGTGAGGATCGCCTCCTTGTTGCTGAAGTGGTAGAGCAGGGACGCCTTGGAGCAGCCCACGTCGGCGGCGATGTCCGCGAGGGACGTGCCGCGGAAGCCGCGGGAGACGAACAGGCGCAGGGCGGAGGCGAGCAGCCGCTCGTGCAGACCGCTGGACGTGCGTGCCATGCACCCACGGTAACTGTCCGAACGGTCAGGTCTGACCGTTCGGACAGTCGACACGATGTGTGTTGGCTCACGCCGGCCCCACGCCGGCCTCACGCCGGCCCCACGCCGACCTCCTGTCGGCACGGCGGGGGCGCCGCCGCACGCGAAGGACCCCCTCCGCCCGGAAGGGGCGGAGGGGGTCCGAAGCGTCGCCGCGGGAGGCGGCGGCGGGGTCAGGCGGTGGCGGGTCAGGCCGTGGCGGCCACCGGCTCGGGAGCGCGGTCGCGGACCTCCGGCTCGTCCTCCTCGAGCGGCGAGGAGGAGGCGCCGCGGTAGGCGTCGCGGTCGAGGATGTTCTCCCGGGCCGCGACGATCACCGGGACCAGCGCCTGGCCGGCCACGTTGGTGGCAGTGCGCATCATGTCCAGGATCGGGTCGATGGCCAGCAGCAGGCCGACGCCCTCCAGGGGCAGCCCCAGCGTGGACAGGGTCAGGGTCAGCATCACCGTGGCGCCGGTCAGACCGGCGGTGGCGGCGGAGCCGACGACCGCGACGAACGCGATCAGCAGGTACTCCTGGAGGCCCAGCTGGATGTCGAAGATCTGCGCCACGAAGATCGCGGCCAGCGACGGGTAGATGGCGGCGCAGCCGTCCATCTTGGTGGTCGCGCCGAACGGCACCGCGAAGGAGGTGTACTCACGCGGCACGCCCAGGCGCTCGACGACCTTGACGGTCAGCGGCATGGTGCCGACCGAGGAGCGGGAGACGAAGGCGAGCTGGATGGCCGGCCAGGCGCCCTTGAAGAACTGGACGGGGCTGACCTTGGCGACGGTGGCGAGCAGCAGCGGGTAGACGCCGAACATGACCAGCGCGCAGCCGATGTAGACGTCGGCGGTGAAGGTCGCGTACTTGCCGATCAGGTCCCAGCCGTAGGTGGCGATGGCGCGGCCGATGAGGCCGACGGTGCCGATCGGGGCGAGCAGGATGACCCACCACAGCGCCTTCTGCAGCAGCTCCAGCACCGACTCGCTGAAGGTGAGGACGGGCTGCGCCTTCTCGCCGATGGCGAGGGCGGCGATACCGGCGACGGCGGCCATGAAGACGATCTGCAGGACGTTCAGCTCGGTGAACGGCGTGATGACGTCGGTCGGGATGATCCCGGTCAGGAAGTCGATCCAGCTGCCCTGGCTCTCCGGCTTGGCGCCGTCCTTCGGGGTGAGGCCGGTTCCGGCGCCCGGGTTGGTGATCAGGCCGATGGCGAGGCCGATCACCACGGCTATCAGCGAGGTGATCAGGAACCACAGCAGCGTGCGGGAGGCCAGCCGGGCGGCGTTGTTGACCTTCCGCAGGTTGGTGATGGACACCAGGATCGCGAAGAAGACGAGCGGGGCGACGGCCAGCTTCAGCAGCTGGACGAACGTTCCGCCGATCTTGTCGAGGGTGGTGACCAGCCAGGTCAGGTCCTGGCTGCGGGCCAGCCAGCCCAGCAGGACGCCGAGGACCAGACCGGCGACGATCTGGGCCCAGAAGGGCACCTTGAGCGAGCGCTTCGGCTTGCTCACGGCATTCGTGTTCTCGGACACGGACACACTCCGTCGTGGGGACGCGCGCGGTGGCGGGGGGAGGGGTGAAGAACGCTGAACGGCGGCGCCCCGGGATCGGTCAGCAGCGCCGCGTGGAGGTGGAGGCCGGGGCCCGGACTCGGGTCAGAGCCGACACGCCGCGACGACGCGACGGCAGAGGTCCACATGCAGGCGCGCCACGAGCGCGAGGCTCTGCGGCGTGAAGGGCGCGGCTGCTGACGTCATGCACATACGTTAACAGCAAAGCTTTGGGAGGCCCAAAGCCTTTCTTTGTGAGGTGAAACGCGTTCCGGCCCGATAAACGGCAAGTGCCCCAACTCCTGAGGGAGCCGGGGCACTTGGTTGCGGAAGGCGTTGACGCGGTGGCGTCGACGCGGGCGGCTTCGACGCGGACGGCGTCAGTCCTCCTGGGAGCGGTTGAGCTCCAGGTTGACCTTGGCGCGCTCCATCCGCTCGACGATCTGCACCGAGGCGCGGTCACGCTCGCCGCGCAGCACGACGAAGCTGATCGGAGCGGAGAGCACCAGCGCGAGCAGGATGATCCACACGCCGTTGGAGTCGCCGACGGCGCTCGGCAGCAGGCCCGCGTAGACACCACCCCAGACCACCGCGAGGCAGCCCACGAAGATGCCGAGGCGCATCAGTGTGTAGCGGAGCATCTCAAAACCCACTCTTCCGTCCAACGAAGGCACTGCCGTCCAGTGAAACACGACGGCGGACCGATCGTGCGGGCGGGGCGTTCCGGCCGGCTCCGGGAAGGGACCGGCGGCCTCGGCGGAGCGGCACCGGCGGCCTCAGTGGAGCGGCAGGTACATGGTGATGTCGTCGCGGTCGTCCCCCGGGGCCACCCGGATGGCGCCCGGCACGCGGCCGACCTCCTTGTAGCCGCAGGAGGCGTAGAAGTGCTCCAGCCCCAGGCCGCCGCGGCAGCCGAGTCTGACGGCCTCGATGCCCTCGAGGCTCCGGGCCGCGTCGGCGAGGGCGGCCATCAGGTCGCGGCCGTAGCCCTTGCCCTGGTGGGCGGGGTGGACCATCACGGTGTAGGCCATCACCCAGTGCTTCATCAGCCGGTGGGCGTTGTACGCGAGGAAGCCCGTGGCCAGCACCCGCCCCTCGCCGTCCTGGCCGACGAGCAGCCTCGCGGTGCCGTCGGCGACCTGGGTGAGCTGCTTGACCAGCGCGGGGCGGATGTCGTCACGCGTCACCGGCGGCACGAAGCCGACGGCGCCGCCGGCGTTGGTCACGTCGGCCCAGAGGTCGAGAACACCGTCGCGGAGGGCGGGGGTGACGGCCGGGTCGAACGTGAAGGTAAGGGTCATGGGCAGAGGCTAACCATTACGCATCTCGCGGTTCAAGCGGATTCCACGGGGTGGACGCCGAGGAACCGGGCCGTCGTGCGCGGGTCGTCCACCAGGCCGCGGCGGGAGCGCGGTCACCCGCCGCACCCGCCGCGGACCGGTGGTCGCGGGGAGGCGGGTCAGACCTCCTCGGGCAGCTCTCCCACCCGGTTCTCCCACTTGGTGGAGAGCACGATGGTGGTACGGGTCCGGGACACCCCGTCGGTGCCGGAGAGCCTGCGGATGATCCGCTCCAGCCCGTCCACGTCCTTCGCCCGCGCCTTCAGCATGTAGCTGTCGTCGCCCGCGATGAACCAGCAGTCCTCGATCTCCGGAAGCTCCTTGAGCCGCTTGGCCACGTCCTCGTGGTCGGCGGCGTCGGAGAGCGAGATGCCGATCAGCGCGGTGACGCCGAGGCCGAGCGAGGCCGCGTCGACGGTGGCCCGGTAACCGGTGATGACCCCGGCCGCCTCCAGCCGGTTGATGCGGTCGGTGACGCTGGGCCCCGACAGACCGACGAGGCGTCCGAGTTCCGCGTAGGAGGCCCGTCCGTTCTCCCTGAGAGCCTGGATGAGCTGCCTGTCCACGGCGTCCATGCGATCGATTGCCTTCCGGTGAGATGGATCTGCTGAGGTGGATCTGCGGAGGTGGATGCTGAGATGGATGCTGAGGTGGATCTGCGCGCAGGTGATCGATGCGTACGTCGGCAACGGCCCGTTCGACGACGGCCCGTTCGACGGGACCGACGGCGGCCGGTGGTCAGCTCTCGGCGGTCCTCGCCTCGCCGAGTCCGCCCTTCCACCGGCGGTAGAGCGCGTGCGGGACGCCCGCCGCGTCGAGCACCCGGCCGGCGACGAAGTCCACCAGGTCCTGGATGTGGGTGGCGCCCGCGTAGAAGGCCGGGGAGGCCGGGACGACGCTCGCACCCGCGTCGTCCAGCGTGACCAGATGCCGCAGCGTCTGCCCGTTGAGCGGGGTCTCCCGCACGGAGACCACCAGTGGGCGGCGTTCCTTGAGCGTCACACTGGCGGTGCGCTGCAGCAGGTCCTTGGAGAGGCCGACCGCCACCCCCGCCACGCAGGCGGTGGAGGCCGGCACGATCAGCATCCCCCGGGCCGGGTACGAGCCGGAGGAAGGGCCGGCGGCGAGATCTCCGGCCGGCCAGTACCGGACGTCGTCCACCCGGGCCTCGAAGCTGTCGGGCTTGCCGTCCGCCCCCATGGCCAGCCAGCTCCGCAGGTCGTCCCGCCAGTGGGCGTCCCGGAAGGAGATCCCGGTCTCGTCGAGCAGCGTCAGCCGGGACGCCCGGCTGACGATCAGGTCGACGCTCTCCCCCGCTTCGAGCAGCCCGCGCAACACCGCTGCCGCGTATGGCGTGCCCGACGCCCCGGAGACCCCCACGATCCAAGGAGTCCGCCGCTTTTCCCCTGCGTTCACACTCCGAGCCTACCGGCGGGGTCCGACGACTCCGGCACGGGCAGGAGGCCGCCGCGCCGTCGCGGCAGCCGCCGCGCTACTCGTGCCTGGTCACGGTCCGGTGGGCCAGGTACCGCACGTCCGGGTCCGCGTGCCGGCGCGCGACGCGGAGCAGCTCCCGCCACCCCTCGGGCCAGCGGAGCCTGGTGCCCACGGAGACGGTCAGGCCGGTCGCGAGCAGGCCCGTGACGGTTCCGCCGTCCCCGGCCAGTCGCCGGACCACCACGGTCAGCGCGTCGCAGGCCTCGGCGGGCAGTTCCCGGTCGCCGGGGAGCAGCCGGCCGGCGACGACCGCCGCGGCCTGCGCCCCGGCGCCCTCCAGCGCGGCGGCGACGTCGCGCAGCCGCGCGGTCGTCCCGTCCGGTCCCGCGGCCGGGTCGACCAGGGAGGCGAGCAGGTCGGCCCTCTCGAACGCCAGCAGCGGCTCCCGCGCGAGCTGGGCGACGAGGGGCCGCACGACCTCGGGAGTCCGGCCCGCCTCCGGGCCACGGGACACCAGGATGCGCAGCCGCTGCAGCACGGGCAGGTCCCGGTCGTCCGGCGCGTCGCGGTCGTCCTCCGCGGCGTGCAGTGCGGTGAGGAGCCCGGCCACCGCCCCGTGGAACACGCTGCCCCCGGCCGTGCCTCCCGCCGGGTGCGGCAGCCCGGACGCGGCCACGCCCTGCAGCCGGTACGCCGCCTCCCGCCAGCTCCGGTGGTTGCCGACGTCACACACGGTGCGGGCCAGCCGGTCGGCCGCGGCGGCGTCGTACCGGACCCAGGCGGCCAGGGTCCCGGGCGCGGACGAGGGGAGGTCGTCCGTCGCCGCGAAGGCGTCGTACACCGTCCCGGCCAGCCCGGCGAAGGCCCGCCGGCGCTCCGACGGCAGGTCCCCGGGACGGACCGCGAGCAGCGCCCGCCGCACCTGCGGGGCCTCGGCGCGGGCGGCCCGGGCCAGCAGGTCCCACGCCTGCGGCAGCCCGGAGAGCGGCGGCAGCACGGCGACGACCGCGGCCCGGACGTCCGGGTGACCGTCCTCGGCCAGGAACGCCTCCGCGAGCAGCGCGGTGGCCACGCGGGGCGCCAGGAAGCGCGGGGCGAGGCGTACCGCCTGCTTGCGCGAGGTGACCTTCGCGGGCCGCCGGCCGGTGAGCAGCTCGCCCAGCAGCGGGGCGAGGGCGGAGGGCCGGGTGAAGCGGGCGGCGCGCTCCGCGGCGTACACCGCGACCCGGGCCCGGTCGGTGGCGGCCTGGTCCAGCAGCACCGGCAGGACCTCGTGCGGGCGGTCGGTCCACGGCAGCGCGGCCAGGGCGGCCTCCGCGAGCACCACCTCCGGATCCTGGACGTGCCGCAGTGCCAGGCGGGCGCCGAGTTCCGGCAACGGCGCGGCGGCACGGATCGCGGCGGCCCGTTCGTCCAGCGGGAGGGAGGGGTCCGCGGCGGTCAGCTCCGCCGCCCGGGCCGCGGCCCGCTGCTGGCGGGGCAGCCAGCGCTCGCCGTCGGCGAGGTCCGGCAGCGGGCGGCGGGCGCCCGGCGTCAGGAACCGCCCGTACGGCGGCTCGTCCCCGAGCAGCACGTCCAGCAGATCGGTACGCCGCGTGCTCAGGGCCCGTCGCACCGGTGGCAGGACGGCGGCGGAGGGCTCCCTCTCCAGCAGGCGGCCGACCCGTTCGCCGCGGGTGGACGGATCGGCGAGCCAGAGCTCGGCGGCCGCGGCGAAGGCGTCGTCGTCACCGCGCTCCAGGGCGGTGACCAGCCGGTCCTGCAGGGCGGGCATCCGCCGGGCGCGCCTGCCGAGGGCCTCGGCGAGGCCCAGCAGCAGCCGGAAGTCGCCGTGCTCGGCGGCGGCGTCCAGCGTGGGGGTGAGCGCGTCGAACAGCTGGTGCTCCTGGCCCTTGCGCAGCGTCCGGGACAGCGGGCCGAAGGCCAGGATGCCCGCCCTGCCGGCAAGTCGGCCGAGGGTGGCCAGGGCCGCGTCGGCCAAGGGCGCGTCTGCCGGAGCCGCGTCGGCCAGGGCGCCGTCGGCCGGGGCCGCGTCGGACGGAGCCCCGTCGGCCGGGGCGGGGGCCGTGTCACGTCCGGCGTGCGCGACGAGCAGTCCCACGGCCAGGTCACGGACGGCGGTGCGGGTGGCCCCCGAGGCGTCCCGTGCCTCGAGCGCGTCGGTGGCGATCCGTTCGAGCACAGGCGCGTGGACGGGGCGGAACACCAGGGGCCGGGCCTGCGCCAGCGCGGCCAGGGCGGAGCGGCGGACGGGGTCCTGCTCGTTGCGCAGCCGGCCCATGGCCGTGAGCAGTTCGGTGACGGCCCCGGGGCCGCCGTCCTGGGTGGCGGCGCGCACCAGCAGCGGCCAGGCGGCGCCCCGGTCGGCGGCGTCGGGCGCGCGGACCGCGGCGAGCAGTTCCTCGCGGGCCTCCTCCCAGGCGCCGTGGGCGAGGGTGTCGAGGCGCTCCCACCCGTGGTCGTCCGCCCCGAATCCGGCGGCCTCCCGGCGCACCTCGGCATGGCGGCGTCCGCGCGGCAGCAGGTCGAGCACCTGGAGCAGCACCTCGTCGCGGTGCGCGGCGCCGCTCAGTGCCGCGTCGAGGAACGCCGGGCGCGCGGCCGGTGCCATGGCCTTGAGCAGCGCCCGCAGGTGCGCGGTGCGCCGCGCCCAGTGGCGGCCGAGCGCGGTCAGGGACGGGGGCCGCGCCCGCAGCAGTCGCCGCAGCACGCCCGGCGGCAGTACCGGCTCCCAGCGGCGGAAGGCGTGTTCCGGGGCGACCAGCCACCGCGTGAACCGCTCGGCGTCGGCGGTCACCAACGGGGGGAACAGGGCGTGCAGGGGCCAGGGGACGCTCAGGGGCCCGTGCTGCTCCAGCAGCGCCAGGACGCGGTCCGGGTGCGCGGCCGCGAGGGGAGCGACGGCGGGGGCGTTGTTCCGCCACCAGGTGTCGCGGGCCGCGCTGTCGCGTTGTGCCAGCTCGGCCTCGACCTGGTCCAGCACCGGTTCGTGGTGGCGGCGGGCCGGCGCCGTCCAGCCGTCGACGGCGTGCGCGACCGGGGCGAGGTGCCGGGCGACGAAGGGGGTGGAGCAGGCCGGCAGCAGACGGGCGGCCTCCCGGTCACCCCGCTCCTCCCGCAGCAGCGGGAACAGGCGTTCGGCGAGCGCGGTGCGGTCGCCGGAGGCGAGCAGCGCGGTGAGGCGGCGGCGGAGGGCTTCGGGGGCGTCCCGGTACGCCGCCTCGACCGCCTCGTCGGGCAGCGGGAGGGTACGGGCGGCGCGGAGGGCGTAGCCGGCGACCACGGGGTCCGGGTCGGTGAGGCGTGCGGCCAGGAAGGCGGTACGCCGGCCGGTGAGTGCGGCCAGTGCGGCGAGCCGCCGCTCGTACGGGCCCCGCGCGTCCAGCTCGGCCAGCAGCCGGTCGAGTGCGCCGTCCTCCTGTCGGGCGAGGTCGCGGGCGGTCGTCGCGGTGTGCGCGAGCCGGGCGGGGAAGGGCAGGGGGTCGAGCGCGGAGAGCAGCCGGTCGGCGGGGGTGGGCATGGGGTGATTCTTTCCGGGCAGTGACGGTGGGCCGCAAGGGATTTCGATTCCGATGGGTGAACCCGGGAACCGGACAAGGGGCGCAAAGCGTTCTGGGGGCAGGCGGTCCACGCGAGGGACGAGGGACGGGGGATCCATGGCAGCCATCGGTGGCGGTGCGGGCGCGAGCCCCGGTGCGGCGGTGTCGCGCGGGGACCGGGCACGGCTTGCCGGAAAGCTGATGGTGGGCTGGGTCGCCCTGTTGTGGCTGCTGGAGATCGCCGACGTCCTGCTGGGCAACGCCCTCGACCGCTTCGGCGTCGTGCCCCGCGTCCCCGCCGAGCTGGCGGACGTCGTGCCCGCCTCGTTCATCCACTTCGGCTTCGCCCACGTGGCGGCCAACACCGTGCCGCTGCTGGTGCTGGGCTTCCTCGCCGCGCTCGGGGGGATACGGCGGTTCCTCGCGGTGGTCGCGCTGATCGTGGTCGCCGACGGGCTGGGCGTGTGGCTGATATCCCCGGCGGGGGTGAACACGGCGGGCGTCTCCGGCGTGATCTTCGGCCTCTTCGGGTTCCTGCTGGTGGCCGGGTTCGTCGAGCGGCGGCCGCTGGGGGTGCTGGTCGCGGTGCTGATCACGGCGGTCTGGGGCAGCTCGATCCTGGCGGGCCTGGCCCCCACGCAGACGGGCGTCAGCTGGCAGGGACACCTGATCGGCCTGCTCTCCGGCGTGGCCGCGGCATTCCTCCTGGCCCGCCGCGGGCGCGCGGCCCGGTAGCGCTTCGTCGGGTTCCGCGCCGTGTGCGGCGGCTGCGCCGGGCAGCACCGTGCGCCGCCTGCCCTGCTCAGCTCCGCGGGCTCAGTCCCGCCACGGCCAGCCCGAACAGCCGGTTTGCCCGGGCGGCCGGGTCGGGGTAATGCTCCGTGGCCAGGACGATGCCGATGACCAGCGTGATCAGGTCGGCGACAGTGACTCCGGCGGCCACCGCGCCATCGCGCACGGCGCGACGCAGCAGAGGGTCGGCCGCCTCTTCCAGCGCCGCCGAGCAGCTGTTCTCGTGCACCGGGCCGTCGTAGGCCAGTGCGGCGGCCAGCCCCCGGGCGGACACGGAGTAGGTGACGACGTCACTCAGCCAGGCCAGGAGCGCGGTACGGCTGTCGTCCTCGCCGGCCAGGTCGTGCGCGCGGACGCACAAGGCCTCGATCCGTTGGCCGGAGACGGCCTCCAGCAGGGCACGGCGCGTGGGGAAGTGGCGGCGCACGGTCGCCGAGCCCACCCCCGCGGTGCGGGCGATCTGTTCCAGGGAGGCGTCGGCGCCATGGGCGGCGACCTCCTCCTCGGCCACGGCGAGGATGCGCGCGTAGTTGCGCCGGGCGTCCGCACGCTGGCGTTCGGGCATGGCGTCACCTCCGGGATTGCTAAGTGGCGGGGCCCGCCGTATCGTACCCGAGCATAAACGGCGGGCCCCGCCGTTTAATGGACGAGCGTCCTGAGGAGCAGCGATGTCCGAAGACTCCGCACCTGTCCTGGTCACCGGCGCCACCGGCAAGCAGGGTGGTGCCACCGCCCGCGCACTGCTCGCCGCGGGGGTGCCCGTCCGCGCCCTCGTGCGCGACCCCGCCACCGACCGGGCCAAGGCCGTCGAGGCACTCGGCGCGGAACTGGTCACCGGCGACCTTCACGACCTCGATTCCGTGGTCCGGGCCGCCAGGGGAGCCCGCGCCGTCTTCTCCGTGCAGATGCCCGCCGTCACACCGGAGGGCTTCGACTTCGACGGAGAGGTGACCCAGGGCGTCAACCTCATCGAGGGCGCGAAGGCCGCCGGAGTGCAGCAGTTCGTGTACACGTCCGCCACCGGCGTCGGCCGGCACACCGGGACGCCTGGCTGGGCCGAAGGCCGCTGGGCTTCGCTGGAGCCTCCACTGGGCGCCAAGAGCACGATCCAGGACCGGGTCCGGACGGCCGGCTTCCCGCACTGGACGCTTCTCAAGCCGGGCTTCTTCATGGAGAACTTCCTCCCCTCCATGGCGTTCCTGTTCCCGCGTGGCATCGAGGGCGGCCTGGTGAGCGTCCTGCGCCCCGAGACCCGGCTGTCCCTGGTCGCGGTGGACGACATCGGCGGGGCGGCCGCCGCGGCCATCGCCGCTCCGGAGCGGTTCGACGGGGTCGAGCTGGAGCTGGCGAGCGACCACCTGTCGATGAAGGAGATCGCCGAGGTCCTCTCCCGCGCCGTGGGCACGCGACTGTCCGCACCGGACATGACCGAGGAGGAAGCCTTCGCCGCCGGGATGCCGGCGATGGGAGCCGGCCACGAGTGGCTGAACGTGGCCCCCCAGCCGGGCCGCCCCCAGTACGCCAGGGACCTCGGCATCCCCCTCACCAGCTTCGAGGAATGGGCGCGGAGGCACATGCGGCCCACGGCCTGAGACGGCACCGCGTCCCGACCGGCCCGGTCCGGGAGGGCCGCCCCCTCCCGGACCGGGCCGGACGTCCCCGTCCCCGCACCAGCCCGAGGACGGGGCCATGGACAGGGCCGGGGACGCGGAGACGCGGAAAGGGACAGGGCCAGGGACAGGGGACAGGGAACGGGACCGGCAACCGCCCGGTGTCCACCTCGGGACCGCCCGGCGAGGTGCGCCCGGGACGGTCACGGGCGAGGTGCGCCCGGGACGGTCACCGCGGCCTGCCCGCGGCGTCCCCTCCCGGTGGCGGGCGCACCGCGGGTCACACGGTCAGGCCGCGGACCACCAGGTCGGTCAGGGCGAAGAGGAACAGGGCGATGCCGATGAAGCCGTTGACGCTGAAGAACGCCCGGTTGAGGCGGGACAGGTCGTGCGGCCGCACGATCGTGTGCTCGTAGACGAACGCGCCGGCCACGACCAGCAGGCCGAGCCAGAAGAACAGTCCCGCCCCGGTGAGCAGGCCGAACCAGGCGAAGAGCGCCGTCGTCACCACGTGACAGCCCCGCGCGCCCCAGATCGCCGCCGGGATCCCGAAGCGCGCCGGCACCGACTTCACGCCGACCGCGCGGTCCGTCTCCACGTCCTGGCAGGCGTAGATCAGGTCGAACCCGCCGATCCAGATGCCCACGGCGAGGCCGAGGACGACCGCCTCCCCGGACCACTCCCCCGTGACGGCCAGCCAGCCGCCCAGCGGCCCGATGGCCTGGGCGAGCCCCAGGATGGCCTGCGGGAAGTTCGTGAACCGCTTGCCGTACGGGTAGACCACCATCGGCACCGCGGCGACCGGCCCCAGCATCAGGCACAGCGGGTTGAGCAGCGCCGCCGTCACGAGGAAGACGGCGAGCGCGACCACCGCCCCGGTCCACGCCGTCCGCACCGACACCGCTCCGGTGACCAGCTCCCGCTGGGCGGTGCGCGGGTTGCGGGCGTCGATCTCCCGGTCGATGATCCGGTTCGCCGCCATCGCGAAGGTCCGCATGGCGACCATCGCCACCGTCACCAGCAGCAGGTCCACCCAGTGCACCGACCGGTCCACGGTGAACATCGCGGTGAGCGCGGCGATGTAGGCGAAGGGCAGCGCGAAGACCGAGTGCTCGATCATCACCAGGCGCAGGAAGGCCCGCACCCGCCCCGGCCGGGGCTCCGCCGGGACGGACCCGGCGGCTGCGTCAGCGGCGGCGGTCAATGCCGTACTCCTTCCATCGGCGGTCGACCTTCGCCGCCGTCTCCGGGTCGGACAGGACCATCTCGGGCCAGCCGCCGTCCCGGGTGTAGCCCTCCTCGGGCCACTTCGCGGTCGCGTCGATGCCTGCCTTGCCGCCCCAGAACTGCTGGTAGGAGGCGTGGTCCAGGTGGTCGACGGGGCCCTCGACGATCGTGAGGTCGCGCGAGTAGTCGGTGTTGCCGAGCGCGCGCCAGGCGACCTCGTGCAGGTCGTGGACGTCGCAGTCGGAGTCGACCACGACGATCAGCTTGGTCAGCGACATCATGTGCGCGCCCCAGATGGCGTGCATGACCTTCTGCGCGTGCTTCGGGTACTTCTTGTCGATCGAGATGATCGCGCAGTTGTGGAAGCCGCCCGCCTCGGGCAGGTGGTAGTCCACGATGTCCGGCACGATGATCTTGAGCAGCGGCAGGAAGAACCGCTCGGTGGCCCGGCCCAGCGGCCCGTCCTCGGTCGGCGGCCGGCCGACCACGATGGACTGGAGCAGCGGCTTCTTCCGCATGGTGACGCAGTCGATGGTCAGCGCGGGGAACGGTTCCTGCGGCGTGTAGAAGCCGGTGTGGTCGCCGAACGGCCCCTCGGGGAGCATCTCGCCCGGCTCGAGCCAGCCCTCCAGCACCACCTCGGCGTTGGCCGGCACCTGGAGCGGCACGGTCTTGCAGTCGACCATCTCGATCCGCCGGCCGGCCACGAACCCGGCGAACAGGTACTCGTCGATCCCGCCCGGCAGCGGCGCGGTCGCCGAGTAGGTGACGGCGGGCGGGCAGCCGAACGCGATGGCCACCGGCAGCCGTTCACCGCGTCGGGCGGCCACCTGGTAGTGGTTGCGGCTGTCCTTGTGGATCTGCCAGTGCATCCCGATGGTGCGCTTGTCGTGGCGCTGCAGCCGGTAGAGGCCGAGGTTGCGGATGCCGGTCTCGGGGTCCTTGGTGTGGGTCAGGCCGAGGTTGAAGAAGGCGCCGCCGTCCTGCGGCCAGGTGAAGAGCGCGGGCAGCTGCTCCAGGTCGACGTCGTCGCCGGTGAGCACGACCTCCTGCACGGGGCCGTCCTTCACCTTCTTCGGCGGCACGTGCGTCATGGTGCCCAGCTTGCCGAAGGCCTCCCGCACGCCCACGAACCCGTGCGGCAGTTCGGGCTTGAGCAGGCCGGCGATGGTCTCGCCGATCTCCTCGTACGACTTCAGGCCGAGCGCCTTCAGCAGGCGGCGGTCGGTGCCGAAGACGTTCATCGCCAGCGGCATCGCGGAGCCGCGGACGTTCTCGAAGAGGAGCGCCGGGCCTCCTGACTTCTGGACCCGGTCGACGATCTCCCCGACTTCCAGGTGGGGGTCGACCTCGGCCGTCACCCGCTTCAGGTCTCCGTCGCGCTCCAGGGCCCGCAGGAAGGAGCGAAGATCGTCGTAAGCCATGCCCCCCAGTATCGCCGAGGGCCCTTCGGGCACCGCGTCCGCCCCTCGGACGAAGCACCCGCCCAGCCGCTACCCTGGGTGAGGTCCGGGTCGGCTGCCGCCGTCCCGCCCGTCGTTCGCTGGGGGTACGCCCGTCATGCTGAGGATCCTGCCGCTGCTCCTGGTGCTGGCCCTGACCATCTACGCCTTCATCGACTGCCTGAACACCCCCGAGGAAGACGTCCGGGTACTGCCCAAGCCGGTCTGGGCGCTGGTGATCCTGCTGCTGGGCACGGCCCTGATCGGCCCGGTGGCCTGGCTGATCGCCGGCAAGGTCCGCCACGGTGCGGGCGGGGGCGCGGGCGCGGAGGACGGCTCGCCGCGGCCCCGCGGCGGACAGCGCCGGCAGCGGTTCGTGGCGCCCGACGACAACCCGGACTTCCTCAAGTCGCTGGGCGACGAGACGCGCAGGAAGCGCGAGGAGCCGCAGGAGAAGGACGACCTCGGCAAGCAGGAGCCGCGCGACGACAAGCGCGAGCGCGACGAGGACAAGGACAGCCCGGAGAGCTGACGGCCCGGAGAGCCGGCGACCCGGAGACCCGACGGCGCGGGGCCGCCGGCGCGGAGCCGCCACCCCGGAGAGCCGGGTGACGCGGCAGGAGCCGCCGGTGGGACCTGTCGTGCGCAGCCGCTAGTCTGCCGCTCCTCACCGTTCGAACAACGCGTCGCGTCCTGGGGGGACCTTCGACATGCTCCGGATCCTGCCGTTCCTGCTGGTGCTGGCCCTGTGGATATACGCCTTCATCGACTGCCTCAACACCCCCGAGGAGAAGGTGCGCGGCCTGCCCAAGGTGGTGTGGGTGCTGATCATCCTCTTCCTCGGCGAGGTCCTGGTCGGCCCCATCGCCTGGCTGGTGGCCGGCAAGGTCCGCCACGGCGCCGCCGCTTCCACCGGCTCCACGCCCTCGGAGTGGCACCGCAACCACCGGCCCGGCTCCGTCGCCCCTGACGACGACCCGGCCTTCCTCAGCCGGCTCGCCGAGGAGAACAAGCGGGACGAGGCCCTCCTGAAGGACTGGGAGGCCGACCTGCGCCGCCGCGAGGAGGAACTGCGCCGACAGGAGCGCGGCGGGCCCGACGGCCAGGACCGCGGGGACGGCTGACCCCGTGTCCGGAACGCTCGAACTGCGGCTGCTGGCGACCTTCGAGAAGGTCGCCACCCGGCTCAGCTTCACCCGCGCCGCTGCCGACCTGGCGTACGCGCAGTCCACGGTGACCGCGCAGGTACGGGCCCTCGAACAGGACCTGGGCGTCGAGCTGTTCGACCGGCTCGGCAACCGCATCCGGCTCACCGCGGCCGGGGAGCGGCTGCTCCCCTACGCCCGCCGCCTCCTGGACCTCGCCGACGAGGCCCGGGCCGCCGCCGTCGCGCCGGGCGAGCCCTCGGGGCACCTCACCGTGGGCACCATCGAGTCGCTCACGTCCTACCGGCTGCCCCCGCTGTTCGAGCTGTTCCACCACCGCTACCCGAAGGTCCGCCTCTCGCTGCGCACCACCATCGGCGACGAGACCATCGACGCGCTGCGGCGCGGCGGCTACGACCTCGGCTTCCTGATGGAAGCCGGTACCGAGCACGCCGGGCTGGAGACGGCGGTGCTGCTGCCGGAGCCGCTGGCCCTGGTCGCCGCCCCGGGGAACCCGCTGGCCGGACGGCCCCTGGCCACCGCCGAACTGTGCCGGGCCACGCTCCTCGCGGTCGAGTCGGGCTGCGCCTTCCGCGACCGGTTCGAGGCCGAGCTGACGGCCGCCGCCGGGGGCGAGCCGGTGTCCTTCCGCGAGTTCGGCACCGTGGAGGCCACCAAACGCGCCGCGGCGACCGGCCTGGGGATCACCCTGCTCCCCGAGGTCACGGTCGCCGACGCGCTGGCCGCCGGGACGCTTCAGCGCCTCGACTGGCGGCCGTCGTTCACTCTCCATTCGCAACTGGCGTGGCGGGCCGGGAAGCAGCTGACTCCCGCCGCGCGTCTGTTCGTGGAGCGGACCCGGCAACTGCTGCGGGAGCAGCGGGCTTCGCCGCCGCCGGCTTCCGCAACGTCACCTTGAGGCTGGCCCACACGATCAGCGGCAGGCCGAGCGCCTGCACCCACCCCATGAGGTGCCCGTACACCACCCAGTCGGCGAGCATCGCCACCGCCGGGTAGACGAAGGCCAGCACCGCGATCTTCGCGGTGGGCAGCTCGGCGTAGGCGGCGTACATCAGCACGTACATCACACCAGTGTGGAAGACGCCGAGCCCCACCAGCCAGCCCCAGGCGCCGGCTCCGGCACCGGACATCGCGCCGAGGTCGGCGAAGGGCAGCAGCAGCGGGATGCCGACGACGACCTGGACCAGTGCGATCAGGTGCGGACGCACGCCGCGCACCCGCTTGACCACCAGGGTGGCGAATCCGTAGAGCACGGCGGCGCCCAGCGCCTGGCCGATGCCGAGCAGGTAGTCGCCGTCGCCCGAGACCAGGTCCTCCGGCCGGACGCCCGACACCAGCACCAGGCCCACGAAGGCGAGACCCACCCAGCCGAGGGTGGCGGCGGTCAGCCGCTCCCGGAAGAGCAGGGCGCCGAACACCACCACGAAGAACGGCTGCATGTGGTAGACGACGGACGCCACCGAGATGGAGGTGTTGCCGTACGACTCGAAGAGCAGGATCCAGTTCCCGACGATGAACAGCCCCGCCAGGACGGTCAGCGCCAGGCTCCGCCGGGTGAACCCGTGTCCGCGGAACCAGCCGCGGGCGGCGACGTAGGCACCGAGGGCCAGCGCGCCGAACAGGACCCGGAAGAAGACCACGTTGAGCGAGGAGGCCCCCGACTCGACCACGAACACGCCGATCGTCCCGGACAGCACCATGGCCGCCGTGAGCTGGGCGATTCCCTTGCCTTCGTTCGTCCTCGCGTTTGTCATGCCACAGACGCTACGGTCCGCCCTCCGACGGGGGCCACGCCCGAGTGCGGCGTACTCCCGATGGGGTCATCGGCCCTGCCGATGACCCCAGGTCACAGGGGAGGCGAAGCGGCCTCCGGCGCTCCGGCCGCGAAGGTTCGCCGGGTTGGCCGGGTTGGCCGGGTTGGCCGGGTTGGCCGGGGCGGCGCGACCGCCGGAGGAAGTGACCCGCGCACACCCGCGAAGACCCCGACCGCGCTCGCGTCGATCCGTGCGACCCGCCCGGACGGCGCCCCTGTCCACGTCATGCTGGACAGCCCCGCCGCCCACGGGGGAGAGACGTTCCCGCGCCGGGCGAAGCCCGTCACGACATGCCCTGCGAGGAGCACCGCATGGACCACCAGGACGTTCAGGCCGCCGTGGCGCAGATGCTGGAGGTGCTGGGGCCTCGCACGGGCGAGGACTGGACGGTGCGGGCCGGCTCGCTCGAGTGGAGTTGCCGGCGGACGGCCGCGCACATCGGCCACGACCTGCTGGCCTACGCGGGTCAGCTCGCCGCCCGCCCGGCCGACGCCTACCTCCTCTTCGACCTGCGCGTGCGCCCCACCGCTTCGCCTGCCGAGACGCTGCAGGTGGCCGCCGCATGCGGCGGACTGCTCGGCAGCGCGCTGGCCACCGCCGACCCGTTCCTGCGGGCCTGGCACTGGGGCCCGTGCGACCCGACGGGGTTCGCGGCGATGGGCGTCGCCGAGATCCTGCTCCACACCCACGACATCGCCCGTGGGCTGGGCGTGGACTGGCTGCCGCCGGCCCCGCTGTGCGCGGCCGTGCTCGACCGGCTGTTCCCCGACGCCCCGCCCGGCGAGCCTGTCCCCGTGCTGCTGTGGTGCACCGGACGAGGGGCCCTGGACGGTCTGCCCCGCCGGACGTCATGGACGTGGAAGGCGGCGCGGCCGGGCTGAGCGCACTCGGCCCGGTGACCCGGCGGCGGTCAGGGCACTAGCGCAGGCGGGAGGAGGACAGGATCGAGAAGAGGTGCGCCGGGACCATCACCCAGGTCACGGCCGCCAGGACCACCAGGGCTGTCCGCGTGGCGTCCAGCGAACCGAGGGCGACGTCGACCACGGCGGTGGCCAGCAGGACCAGGGACGCCTCGATGCCGTTGGTGAGCCGGTGGATCTTGAACGCGGCGGCGACCCGGCGCAGCGTGGCCACGCCCTCGGAGCGCGGGCGGGTCGACTCGTCGTCCGCCACGGTCAGTCCGCGCCGGGCGCGGGCGACGTCCACCAGGTCGGTGGAGGCCTTCAGCAGGACCACGCCCATCGCGGTGAAAAGGCCCAGCGAGACCCATCCGTCGAAGCCGCCGCCCTCGCCCCAGCCGGCCGCCCGGAATCCGGCGCCGGCCAGCAGCGCGGCGTCGGCGAGGTAGGCGCCGAGGCGGTCGACGTAGATGCCGGCCGCGCTGTTCTGGCCCTTCCAGCGGGCCACCTCGCCGTCGACGCAGTCGAACAGCAGGAAGAGCTGGAAGAGCACGGCGGCCAGCACCGGGCCGGTGAGCCCGGGGATCAGCAGCGCCGCGCCCGCGGCGACACCGCAGACGACCATCGTCCAGGTCAGCGCGTCCGGGGTGACCGGCGTCCGCACCAGCTGACGCGTCACGCGCAGGGATATCCGCCGCATGTACAGCCGGCCGGCCCAGTGCTCGCCGTTGCGGCTGGCCAGCTTGGCCTGCGGCTGGCAGACCTCCCGCAGCTCCTCCAGGACCGGGGCAGCAGCCACCATGTTCACTTGTTCCTTCCACCGACGGGCTGAGTGACGGCCAGGGTAAGGGAGGCCCCGGACGGGCCCGGAGCCGCCCCCTCTGCCCGAGGCGTCACTCCACGCCGGCGTAGGAGTGCTTGCTGCCGGAGACGAAGATGTTGACGCCGTAGTAGTTGAACAGCCAGCAGCCGAAGGCGAGCAGCGCCAGGTAGGCGGCCTTGCGGCCCTTCCAGCCGGCGGTGGCGCGGGCGTGCAGGTAGCAGGCGTACGCGATCCAGGTGATGAACGACCAGGTCTCCTTGGGGTCCCAGCCCCAGTAGCGGCCCCAGGCGTCGCCCGCCCAGATGGCGCCCGCGATGATCGTGAACGTCCACAGCGGGAAGACCGCCGCGTTGACCCGGTAGGCGAACTTGTCCAGCGAGTTCGCGGCGGGCAGCCGCTCCATGACCGAGGTGGCGAACCGGCCCGGTGTGCCGCCGGTGGCCAGCTTGTTCTCATAGGAGTCGCGGAACAGGTAGAGGATCGTGGAGACCGCCGCCACGTAGAACACCGCGCCGCAGAGGATGGCGGTGGAGACGTGGATGTACAGCCAGTAGGAGTGGAGCGCGGGTACCAGCTGGTCGCTGTCGGTGTAGAGCCACGTCACGGCGACGCCGAGGTCCAGCAGGACCGCGGTGACCAGCGGCAGGCCCATCCAGCGGACGTTCCGGCGGAAGGCCAGCAGCGCCAGGTACACGCCGACGGCCACCGTGGTGAAGGTGATGTTGAACTCGTACATGTTGCCCCACGGCGCCCGCTGCACCGACAGCGCGCGGGTCAGCACGCCGCCGAAGGAGAGCAGGAAGCCGAGGACGGTGAGCGAGACCGCGATCCGCCCGTACAGGTCGCCCTGCTCGTCGCCGCCGTGGGCGCCGGGGCCGTCCGGGACGTCGGCGCGGGAGGTGCCCGAGGAGCGGACGACGACCTCGGGGCGCTCCAGCACCGTGGTGCCGCCGGCCTTCTTCACCGTCACCGCGGGTGCGGCGGCGGCCGGCTCCGCCGCGTCCTTGCCGGACGTCAGCGCGGCGGCCGTGCGGGCCACCTTGCTGCGGCTGCCGAAGGTCCACTCGGCGATGTAGGCGAAGAAGGCCAGGGTGTAGACGGCCATCGCGGAGTAGATCAGCACATTGCTGATCTGCGCGAGACTCTCGTTGGTCGTGGCGGCGAGCGTCGTCACTTGTCAGCCCCTTCAGGGGAAGGTACGGGGGAATCTGCGGGGTCGGAGTCGGGGTCCGGGCCGTCGGCGTCGCGACCTTCGGGGTCCGGGCCGTCGGCGTCGGGACCCTTGGAGTCGGGGCCGTCGGCATCGGGGTCCGGTGCGGCGTCGGGGTCCGGTGCGGCATCGGGGTCCGGTGCGGCGTCGGGCGCGGTCGGGGCCCGGTCGTGGACGAGCCCGACCAGCTCGCCCAGCTCCTGCGGGAGCCGCGCGGACTCGCTGCGGCCGAGGCCCGCCATCTCGACGACGGTCACCCCGTCCTCACCGGCCGTGGCGCGCACCCAGACACGGCGGCGCTGGATGAACAGGGAGCCGGACAGACCGGCGATGGCGGCGATCGCCCCGGTCAGCGCCCAGCCGCCGGCCGGCTGCCGCACCACCTGGAAGTTCGCCCACTCCTTGATCTCCTTCTCGAAGGTGATCGAGCCGGCGCCGCCGGGCAGCTCCATGCTCTCGCCGGGCAGCAGCATCTTCCGGAGGGTGTCGCCGTTCTCGTCCTTGAACTGCTTCATCTTCCGGTCGTCGAGCTGGTAGACGTTCTGCAGGATGCCGGAGTCCACGCCCAGGCTGCCGTGATAGCCGGCGACCGCCAGGACCGGGAACTCGAGCGCCGGGAACTGGGAGAACATCGTCCCGCTGCCCTTGCCGGCGAAGGTCGGCACGAAGACCGTGGAGAAGCCGAGCTGCTCCTCCTCGCCCTGGGGGTTGCGGTAGCCGTCGAGCACCTTGACGGCGCCCTGCGAGGTGATGTTCTGGTCGATCGGCAGCATCGGGACCGGCTGGGAGAAGACCACCTCGCCCTTGCCGTCCCGGACCGTGACCACCGGCGCGTAGCCGTGGCTGGTCAGGTACACCTTGGTGCCGCCGATCTCCAGCGGCTTGTTGACCTCGACGACCTTCTTCTTCTCCGTCCCGTCGACACCCTCCCGGTAGGTGAGCTCCGCCTCGTAGGTGCGCGGCGTGCCCCGGTTGGGGCCGGACTGGGCGTAGGTGGCGCGGAAGTCGTCCAGGTCGAAGCTGAACGGCTCCAGGTCGTCGTTGGAGAAGAGGCTGCCGGACCGCATGTCGTCGTACTGGACCGGTGTGTTGGCGAAGCCGTCGCCCTCGACGATCAGCTTGTTGCCCTCGGACTTGTACAGCTCGCCCCAGCCGAAGGCGATCAGCATCACGATCAGCGCGAGGTGGAAGGCGAGGTTGCCCAGTTCCCGCAGGTAACCCTTCTCCGCGGCCACCGCGTCGCCCACCGTGTGGGCCCGGAACCGCCGCTTGCGCAGCACGCCGAGGGCGGCCTCGCGGACCTCCTCGGGCTGCCCGGCGGTGCGCCAGGTCGTGTACGCGGGCATCCGGTCGAGCCGCTTGGGCGCGCCCGGCGGGCGTCCCCGGAGCTGGCCCACGAACTGCCAGGTGCGGGGCACGATGCAGCCGATGAGCGAGACGAACAGCAGGATGTAGATCGCGGAGAACCACACCGAGCTGTACACGTCGAACATGCCCAGCGCGTCGTAGAGCGGCGTCAGGGTGGTGCGTTCCTCGCGGAACTGCTCGACCTTCATCGGGTCGACGCCGTTCTGCGGGATCAGCGAGCCGGGGATGGCCGCCAGCGACAGCAGCAGGAGCAGCAGCAGCGCGGTGCGCATGGAGGTCAGCTGGCGCCAGAACCAGCGGGCCCAGCCGGTGATCTCCCGGGCGGTCCAGGTGATCCACCCCCACGGGCCGGGGGCGCGGCGGCCGCCGAAGGAGCCGGGCACGGCGGTCGAGCCGGACTCCTCCACCGGCGCGGTGGACAGCCGGGCGTGCGCCTCGGTGTCGCCCGCCTCGCTGGTCGGTTCGGTGGTGGTCTCGCTCATGGATCAGATCCCCGGTGTGAAGCCAGTGGTCCAGGTCTGCATCTGCTGCACGAGCAGGTCCCAGACGCCGGTGAGCAGCAGCACACCGGTCACGATCATCATGGTGCCGCCGATGCGGAGCACCCATACGTAGTGCCGCTTGACCCAGCCGAACGCCCCCAGCGCCTTGCGGAAGGCGACCGCGGCCAGCACGAACGGGATGCCCAGGCCGGCGCAGTAGGCGATTGTCAGGATCGCGCCGCGACCGGCGCTCGCCTGGTCGCTGGAGAGCGCCAGCACGGACGCCAGCGTCGGACCGATGCACGGCGTCCAGCCGATGCCGAAGAGCGCGCCGAGCAGCGGCGCGCCCGCCAGCCCGGCGGCCGGCCTGCGGTGGAAGCGGAACTCCCGCTGGGTCAGCCAGGGCATCAGCCCCATGAAGAAGACGCCCAGCGCGATCATCAGCACGCCGAGCACCTTCGACAGCACGCCGCTGTACTCCTGCAGCGTCTGCCCGAAGTAACCGAAGAGCGCGCCCGTGGAGACGAAGACGACGGTGAAGCCCAGCACGAACAGCGAGGCCCCGGCCGCCATCCGGCCGCGGCGCGCCTCCGCCAGGTCGGTGCCGGTGACGCCGGTGACGTAGGAGAGGTAGCCGGGCACCAGCGGCAGCACGCACGGCGAGAAGAACGACACGAGACCGCCGAGCACCGCGACGGGCAGGGCCAGCAGGAGGGCCCCGCTCATCACGGTGTTCGTGACGTCCACGGCGAGGAGCGTCACGTCACTTCTCCGCCAGCACCGGGTCGAGCATGCCGCGCAGCTTCTCCTCGCTCAGCGGCTGCATCGCGCGGGCGGCTATCCGGCCGTCCCGGTCGATGATCAGCGTGGTGGGGATGGCCTGCGGGTTGAGGGTGCCCTTCTCGAAGCGGAGCAGCAGACGGCCCGTCGGGTCGTACAGGCTCGGGTACTCGATGCCCTCCTCCTTCTCGAAGGCGAGGGCGGGCTGGGTGGAGGTGTCGCGGGTGTTGATGCCGACGAACTGGACGCCCTGGTCCTCGGTCTCCTCGGCGACCTTCACGAAGTTCTTCGCCTCGGCGCGGCACGGGGCGCACCAGGAGCCCCAGACGTTGAGGACGACCACCTTGCCCCGGTAGTCGGCGGTGTCCAGCTGTCCGCCGTCCAGCGTCTTCCCCTGGAGCCGGGGCGCGGCGTGCCGGTCGCCCGCGGCGACGGTGGCGATGCCGCTGTCGCTGGTGACGAAGTTGGCGCCGCTGCCGGAGGCGGGATTGCCGCTGTCACTGTCCGATCCGCACGCGGACAGCAGCAGCGCGGCGGCGGCAGCGGTGGCTGCGGCGGTCACGGCACGGCGGTGGCTGCGCGGTGAATGACGCTTGTGGCCAGTCATGTGAAAAGTTTCGCATGTCCGTTCCGGGGATCTCCGGGACCCCCCTCGGCCCCGCGAAACCCCACCTCAGCGGGGGTCGCGGGGCTCCGGTGAGGCCTAGGCGCCGAACGCCTTCTGTCCGCCCTTGACCGGCTTGGCGCCGGCCAGCAGGTGCGCGGGCACCAGGTCCCGGGCGGGTTCGGTGTAGCCGACGGCCACGATCCGGTCGCCCTCGTAGGTGAAGGAGGTCAGCGAGGCCAGGGTGCACTCCCGGCGCCGCGGGTCGTGCCACAGCCGCCGCCCCTCGATCGCGGACCGCACGATCCAGATCGGCAGCTGGTGGCTGACCAGTACGGCCTCGTGGCCCCGGGCCGCGGCCGCCGCGGCGTCCAGCGCCGCGCGCATCCGGGCGACCTGCTCCGTGTACGGCTCGCCCCACGACGGCTTGAACGGGTTGGTCAGGTGCTTCCAGTTGCCGGGCCGCTTCAGCGCCCCGTCGCCGACGCCGAAGGTCTTGCCCTGGAAGACGTTCTCCGCCTCGATCAGCCGCTCGTCGGTGTCGAGCCGCAGGTCGTGCGCCTTGGCGATCGGCGTCGCCGTCTCCTGCGCCCGCTCCAGCGGGGAGGCGCAGACGTAGGTGATGTCACGGGGCGCGAGGTGCTCGGCGACCCGGTCCGCCATCTTCCGGCCGAGCTCGGAGAGGTGGTAACCGGGCAGCCGCCCGTAGAGGAGACCGGTCGGGTTCTCCACCTCGCCGTGGCGCATCAGGTGGACGACGGTGACGTCGTCGCGCTTGGCCCCGCTCATGCCGCGGCCTTGGCGCCTGCGGCGGCACGGGCGGCGGCGGGCAGCGCGTCGGCGACCCGCTCCAGGGCCGCGTCGTCGTGCGCCGTCGACAGGAACCAGCTCTCGAACGCGGACGGCGGCAGGTAGACACCGCTCGCCAGCATGGAGTGGAAGAAGGCGGTGAAGCGGAACGACTCGGCGGCCTTGGCGTCCTCGTAGTCGCGCACCGGCGTCTCGCTGAAGAACACCGAGAACATGTTGGAGGCGCTCTGCACGGTGTGCGCGACGCCCTCCTTGGTGAGCGCCTCGCCGATCAGCCCCTGGAGCCGCGTCGAGGCGGCGTTCAGCTTCTCGTAGGCGGCGTCGTCGAGCAGCCGCAGCTGGGCCAGGCCCGCGGCGGTGGCGACCGGGTTCCCGGAGAGGGTGCCCGCCTGGTAGACCGGGCCGGCCGGGGCGAGGTGCGCCATCACGTCGGCGCGGCCGCCGAACGCCGCGGCCGGGAAGCCGCCGCCCATGACCTTGCCGAACGTCATCAGGTCCGGGACCACGCCGTCGACGCCGAACCAGCCGGCCTTCGAGGTGCGGAAACCGGTCATGACCTCGTCGGAGACGTACAGCGCGCCGTGCTGGGCGCACAGGTCCTTCAGCCCCTGGTTGAAGCCGGGCAGCGGCGGGACGACGCCCATGTTGCCGGGCGAGGCCTCGGTGATCACGCAGGCGATCTCCCCGGGGTGCGCCTCGAAGGCGGTGCGCACCGCGTCCAGGTCGTTGTAGGGGAGGACGATGGTGTCCCCGGCCTGGGCGCCGGTGACGCCCGGGGTGTCGGGCAGCGCGAAGGTCGCGACGCCGGAGCCGGCCGAGGCCAGCAGCGAGTCGACGTGGCCGTGGTAGCAGCCGGCGAACTTCACGACCTTGGCGCGGCGGGTGAACCCGCGGGCCAGGCGGATCGCGGACATGGTGGCCTCGGTGCCGCTGGAGACCAGGCGCACCTGCTCCAGGGGGGCGATCCGCGCCACCATCTCCTCGGCCAGCGCCACCTCGCCCTCGCCGGGCGTGCCGAAGGAGGTGCCGCGGGCCACGGCCTCCTGGACGGCGGCGATGACCTCGGGGTGGGCGTGGCCCAGGATCATCGGACCCCAGGAACAGACCAGGTCGACGTACTCGCGGCCGTCGGCGTCGGTGAGGAGGGGACCGCTGCCGGAGACCATGAAACGGGGCGTGCCGCCCACGGCGCGGAAGGCGCGCACCGGCGAGTTCACGCCACCGGGCGTCACGGCTGCCGCGCGGTCGAACAGCGCCTGCGAGGCAGGGGCTTCGTAGGGGTAGGACGGAACGGTCATGCCTGCGACTTCTCCGGATCTCCGACTGCGGTTACGGGGGACTCCCACAGGGTAGGCCAGCGGTCGTAACCGGAGCCCGTGGCACGGGGTGGACCGGCGGCCGGGGCAGGTGGGCCGTACCGGGCCGTCGTCTGGAAGATAACGGAGCGTGGCCTCCGCCCATCTGCGAGACTGTGACGCGAACCCCGTGCGCGTTCCTCCTTCCGGGTCTTTTCCTGTGTACGTTTCGTGGGACGGGCGCGGGGGAGGTCACTGACACGATGAACGGGTGATCGGGTTGCGCGGCGGGGGCGACGCGTCCTAGAACAGCAGTCGGGTGGAGATATGCATCGCGGTGGCGGACTGGGCGAGGGGACTGGCGACCTGGGTCCTCGACGTTCCCGTCGGGGCAGGCACCGGCGCGACGCGGAGGAGACGACGACGGAAGCGGCCGAGGCCGCGGCCCGCCGGGCGGGCGCGCAGAGTGACGGCGCCGAGAAGCCGGCGGGACCCGTGGCGAGGAGCAGCCGGTTGGGCGTGACGTACAAGTACTTCGGCGCGCCGAGCGGCGCGGCGGCCGCCCGCGTCCCGGAGACCATGCGCCCGGAGGAGCTCGGCGGCGACGAGCTCGGCATGGGCGGCCTGTTCACCCGGATCAAGCCCGAGACGGTGGCGGCGATGGTCCTCACCGGCATCGAGGGCGTCCCGCTGAACAAGGTGCCGCCGCTCGAGCTGGTGGTGCTGCGCCAGGACTACGCGGTGGTCAAGCTGCCCATGACCACGGTGGACCCGCTGCGCGGGATAGGCGAGGAGGCGGTGGGCGCGGCGGCGTTCATCTGGTCCACGGTCCCCGACCGCGGCGGCCCCCGCGACGCGTTCAACGTCTACCAGTTGCTCCACGAGTGGCAGGACTTCAGCCACCGGCTCCACGAGGCCGGCCACCAGCCGTACTGCCTGGTCTGGCCGTAGCGCCCGACGCGCACGTCCGCACCCGCACCCGCACCCGCACCGCACGCCTGCACCGGCGGGACGCGCCGGAGCACGATTCCCCTCCACCGACGGACCGCTTCCCTTCACCGACGGACCGCCCTTTCGCGATGCGGCCCGAGCCGTCGGCCGGGCGGAGGCGGGGCCGAGGCCGGGCCCGGACAGGCAAGAGAGAGGGACGGGACGGGGACGAGACCCGCTCGAGGACAGGGGCGCGGGCGGCTATGGTCGCCGTCCGCGCCCCTGTCCGCGGTCACCCGCTGCCGTCACCCGCTGCGGTCACCCGCTGCGGTTGCCCCGCCGCTCAGCGGAGGGTGCCGTGGAGGACCGTCTCCGAGACGGCCGTGGCCGAGGTGGTGGTCACGCCCGACGCGGAACCGAGCAGGCGGACGCCGGCGGACGCCGCCCCGGCGATGTGCAGGTCGGCGAGGCCGTCGCCGGTCACGTCGCGCAGCAGCACCCGGTGGCCGAACGCGTCGCCGTACTCGACGGCGCCGGGCACCCCGGCGGTGTCGCGGTCGAAGAACTGCGAGCCGGTCCCGGTCAGTCCGCCGGAGCCGCCGTACAGCACGTGCACCGCGCCCGCGTACTCCACGGTCCCGATGGCCTCGGCGCGCGCTCCGACGGCGAGGTCCTGGTGGCCGTCGCCGTTGACGTCCCCCGCGGACAGGGAGGCCCCGAAGCAGTCCCACGACTCGGGCGTACCGGCGATGCCGCTGGTCGACTGGGTGAACCGGGCGCTGGTGGAGGGGCCGGTGGAGGAACCGGACCAGACCGTGACGCGGCCCCGGTAGTCGTCGTACAGCTCTGTGCCGATGGCGATGTCGCCGTAGCCGTCCTTGTCGAAGTCGGCGATCAGGCCGTCGCCGCCCCGGTCGGCCTCGCCGGAGTTGCTGGAGATCGACTCCAGGCGGAGCGTCTTCCCGGCGGTGAAGGTGGAGCCGCCCTTGAAGTACCAGGCGTCCGACGCGATCAGCGTGTCGGTGACGACGTCGCCGATGACGACCAGATCGGTCCTGGCGTCGCCGTCGACCTTGCCCGCGATCAGGGCGCTCGCTTCGAACGAGGTCTTGTCGAGGGTGTCCACGGTGCCCGTGATGCCGCTCCTGGCGAAGGTGCCGCGGTGGACGAACGCCTGGTTCGCGTTGATGACGGCCAGTTCCTGCTCGCCGTCTCCGTCGAAGTCGCCGGTGGCGAGGTCCTGACCCATGCCGCCCCAGGAGCCGGGCGCCTTGTTGGGCACGGTGGTGCCGCCGGAGAGGCCGCTCGCGCTGCCCCACAGGACGGTCACCGCGCCCTGGCTCTCGTTGCCGTCGACATCCTCGTGCACGGCGGAGACGGCGAGGTCGCCGTAGCCGTCCGCGTCGAAGTCGGCCGCGGCGCGGTGCTCGCCGAAGCCGTCGTCGGCCTCGGCTGCGCCGGGCACTCCGGCGCTCGCCTGGGTGATCGTCTGGGTCTCGGTGCCCGGGCCCGAGGCGGTGCCGAAGGTGATCACCACCCCGCCGCCGGTGGGCTGGTAGGTGTACTCCGCGTAGTCGCGGTGGCCGTCGCCGTTGAAGTCGTCGCCGTACGCGGCGGCCGCGGCGGAGGCGGGCCCGGCCGTGACGGTGAGCAGGCCGCCGGTCAACGCGGCGGCCGCGCTCACCGCGACGACGAGCCGGAAGTGCGTGCGTCGCACGAGGAAGCCCCCTGTTGCGAGGGGAGCCCTGTGGGGCCCCGCAGTGACGTCGATGGCACCGATCCCCTTGCCGCGCAACGGAGTTGGGTCCGTGACGCGACAGGGTTCGGTACCGGGTAGGACGACGTACGGGGCCGGGCGGTTGTGGCGGAAGGGGAATTTCCCCACCCGCGCGCGGCGAAGGGGCCCCTCCGGCTGCGGGGCCCCTCCGGTACCGCCGCCGCCTCGGCGGCGGTCCGTCACGCGTCAGACCCGCGCGCCGGCCTCCCTGCGCCGGACCGCGAACACGGCGCCCGCGCCCAGGACGACGGCGGCCGCACCCGCGGCCCCCATCACCGGCAGCGCGGAGTCGCCGCCGGTCGCGGCCAGAGTGCCGGTGGGCTGCCCCGTCCCCCCGCTCGGGCCGGACGACGGGGACGCCGTGGGCGTCGGGGAGGACGACGGGGACGGCGTCCCGCTCGGCGAGGCGGACGGCGTGGGCGTCTGCGACGGCACGGTGCTGCCGGCCGGGAGGACGACGAAGTCGTAGGTGTGGCCGTTGTGCAGGCAGGTGGCGTCGTCGTCCTGGTAGAGGGCGCTGCCGACGACGAACGACTCGTCGGACCGGAAGCCCGCCGGCACCCGGACCCGGAGGTCGGCGGTGAGGATCTCACCCACGGCGACGTCGGCCGCGTGGCCGCCGAAGCTGGCGGTGTCGCCCTCCCACTGGAACTCGTCCGTCCACCCGGCCTCCCCCAGGTACTCGACCTCGGCCGCGCCCAGCTCGACCGACACGTCGTACCAGAGCCGGTCCAGCTCCCCGCCCGTCAGGTTGGTGACGGTGAGCCGGAACTCGTCCCAGCCGGAGCCGGCGACGTAGGCGGAGGGCAGGCCCGTGACCTTGGTGCTCAGGCCCTTGTCGATCCCGTACTCCTCGCAGAGCGGGCGGACCTCCCCGGACTCCCCCGGCTCCCCGTCCCCGCCCTTCCCTTCGCCCGGGTTCCCGGCCTTGCCGGGCAGCTCGTCCCGGTCCGGGGCGGCGGGCTCGCCGGGGGCTTCGGTGTCCGCCGGCGAGCTCCCGCCGCCCGTTTCGGACGTCCCGGTGCCGGCGGCGGGCTCCGTGGACCCGGCGCCGCCGGGCTGCGTCTGCGGGGCGGGCGGTACGGGGTCCCCGGCGAACGCCGCCGGCGCCGACAGCAGGGTCAGCGGGGCGATGACGGCCGTGGCCGCCGCTACGGCCATGGCACGGCGAAGCTTCATGAGCACCTCTTGCGGTTCGGTGGAGGACCAGGCGTCGCTCACCCGGCGTGGTCGGTGTTCCGCAGGGTGTGACCGGCCTCCGCGCCCCAGGGTTGTACGGTCCCTCACGCCTCTTTCACGCGGTGCAGTTCGGCCCACGCGCCGGCCGCCTCCCGGCTCTCCCGGCGGGCCTGGAGGGCGGCCCGGATGCGCAGCACGACGGCGGCCGCGCCGCCCGCCGCGCCGAGCGGCAGCCAGCTCCTCCCGCCGGCCGGGAGGACCACGGCGGTCAGGGCCACCGTGGCCCACGCCACCAGGCAGGCCGCCGCCGCGCTGCGGCAGGACCGGGGGCGGTCCGCGGACCCGGCCCGCAGTTCCAGCAGGGCCGGCACGTACCAGACGTACCCGGCGAGCGCGACGGCCGCCACGCCCAGGGCGAGCACCGAGGGGTCCACCTCACTTCACCGCCTCGAGCTCGCGGTCGCCGACGCCCGGGTGGTGCAGGTCGAAGGCGGGCGACTCGGAGCGGATCCGCGGCAGCCGGGTGAAGTTGTGCCGCGGCGGCGGGCAGGAGGTCGCCCACTCCAGGGAGCGGCCCCAGCCCCACGGGTCGTCCACGCCGACCGGCCTGCCGTACCGGGCGGTCTTCCACACGTTGTAGAGGAACGGCAGCACCGACAGGCCGAGCAGGAAGGAACCGATGGTGGACAGGGTGTTGAGGAAGGTGAAGCCGTCGGCCGCCAGGTAGTCGGCGTACCGGCGCGGCATCCCCTCGGCGCCCAGCCAGTGCTGGACCAGGAAGGTCAGGTTGAACCCGGCGGTCAGGGTCCAGAAGGTGATCTTGCCGAGCCTTTCGTCCAGCATCTTGCCGGTGAACTTCGGCCACCAGAAGTGGAAGCCGGCGAACATCGCGTACACCACCGTGCCGAAGAGCGTGTAGTGGAAGTGCGCGACCACGAAGTACGAGTCGGAGACGTGGAAGTCCAGCACCGGCGAGGCCAGGATGACGCCGGTGAGGCCGCCGAAGAGGAAGGTCACCAGGAAGCCGACCGCCCACAGCATCGGCGTCTCGAAGGAGAGCGAGCCCCTCCACATGGTGCCGATCCAGTTGAAGAACTTCACCCCGGTCGGCACGGCGATCAGCATCGTCATGAAGGCGAAGAAGGGCAGCAGCACCCCGCCCGTCACGTACATGTGGTGGGCCCACACGGTGACCGAGAGGCCCGCGATGGCGACGGTGGCCCCCACCAGGCCCATGTAGCCGAACATCGGCTTGCGGGAGAAGACCGGGATGACCTCCGAGACGATCCCGAAGAACGGCAGCGCCAGGACGTACACCTCCGGATGGCCGAAGAACCAGAACAGGTGCTGCCACAGCAGCGCCCCGCCGTTGGCGGCGTCGAAGATGTGCGAGCCGAACTGCCGGTCCATCTCGAGGGCGAACAGGGCGGCGGCCAGGACCGGGAAGACCAGCAGGATCAGCACGCCGGTCAGCAGCACGTTCCAGGTGAAGATCGGCATCCGGAACATGGTCATGCCGGGCGCGCGCATGCAGATGATCGTGGTGATGAAGTTGACCGCGCCGAGGATCGAGCCGAAGCCGGAGAAGGCCACGCCCATGATCCACAGGTCGGAGCCGAGGCCGGGCGAGTACAGCTCCGAGGAGAGAGGCGCGTAGAGGAACCAGCCGAAGCTGGCCGCGCCCTGGGGGGTGAGGAAGCCGAACGCCGCGATCAGTGAGCCGAACAGGAACAGCCAGTAGGACAGCATGTTCAGCCGGGGGAACGCCACGTCCGGCGCGCCTATCTGGAGCGGCATGATCCAGTTGGCGAACCCGGTGAACAGCGGCATGGCGAACATCAGCAGCATGATCGAGCCATGCATGGTGAACGCCTGGTTGAACTGCTCGTTGGAGAGGATCTGGGTACCGGGCCGGGCCAGTTCGGCGCGCATCACCAGCGCCAGGATGCCGCCGACGCCGAAGAAGGCGAAGGCGCTGACCAGGTACATCGTGCCGATCTTCTTGTGGTCGGTGGTGGTCAGCCACTCGACCCAGTTGATCCGCCGGGCGGGAGCGGGAACGGGAGGCGGTGGCGGACCGGTGACGGCCTTCTGCTCGTCTCGCTGTACTGGCTGTGCGGTGTCCACCGGGTCGTCCTCCCGAAGCGCTGATACGTGCAGCAGACCGGGAAGCCGGTCCTACGGGGGACAGGACCGTGCCGGCCTTCCCGGCCCGCCGCCGCTCATGCTCGTCCTCGAGGACACCGCCGCCCCAGGGCCCTTGGGACCGTCGCGTCACAGCGAAAGTCCCTGGGCGGCCGGGTCGCAGGTCCCGGCCGCCCAGGGACCTGGGTCCCTGCGCGGGGTGTCGGAGGGCGGGCGCGGGAGGCGTCGGAGGGCGGGCGCGGGAGGTGTCAGAGCGCGGGTGCGGGCGGCTCCTCGGTCGTCTTCGGGGACTCGGCGTCGTCGGAGACCGGCACCCTCACCCACACCGCCTCCGACGGCACACCCCGCTTGTCGACCGCGGTGAGCATGTACCAGCCGGGCGGCACCAGGGACGGATCGTCCGGCAGCGTCACCTTCACCCTGCCCCCCTGCGCGGTGAACTTCAGGGCGATGGAGCGCTGTTCGACGTTGGTGACGTGGGTGAAGGAGCCCGGCCTGATCAGCCGCATCCTCTCGATCCGCGCCGCGTCCGGGCTGGCGTAGGTGGTGGACTCGCCCAGCTCGACCCGGCGTCGGTGCTCGCCCCGCTCGTCGAGCCGGGGCCGCTGCCCGCCCTGGTGCAGGTAGGGCGGGGTGTAGAGCTCCAGACGCTGGTCGAAGACGCCCGGCTTGGAGTCGGCCTGGTCGGAGAAGAGCGAGTCCGAGCCGAAGGTCATCACCCGGCCGTCCGGCAGCAGCAGGCCGCCGGAGTGGTAGTTGCGGCCGACCAGCGGCTCCGCGGCCGCGGTGAACCGGTTCGCCGCCGGGTCGTAGACCGCCGCCTTCAGCACGTTGCTGTCGCCCTTGCCCCGGTAGTCGCCGGAGCCGTTGGTGACCAGCACCGTGTCGTTGGGGAGGATCACCGCGGACGGGTAGCGGGCCTTGGCGTACAGGTCGGGTCCGGCCACGAACCGGGGGTCGTCGGCCTTGAGGTCCACCAGTCCGGTGCGCTCGGTGGACCTCGGGCTCTCGCCCACTCCCCCGCCGCCGATCACCATGTACCGCTGCTTCTGGGCGGGCGGCAGCAGCACCGACATCGAGGTCTCCAGCAGCTGCGGGTCCGGGAGCCCCGGCACCTCCTTGAAGGCGCCGCTGTCCAGGTCCCACAGGCCGGGCACACGGCCCTTGTCGGCCGGCCCGTACCCGGCGTTCGACCCGGTGTAGAAGATTTTGCCGCCCTGGGCCAGGAAGAGCGCCGGGTAGGTCGGGAAGAACCGGGACTTGCGGACGAACTCCCAGTCCTTCTTCTTCGGGTTGTAGATCTCGTTCTTGCCCGGGACCACCTGCCCGATCTCGTCCAGGCCGGAGACCGAGAGGACCTTGCCGTCCTCCAGCGTGGTGAGCGTGGGGTACCAGCGGGCCTCGTGCATCGGGTCGACCCTGATGTACTTCTCGGCGACCGGGTCGAACTCGTAGGCGTCCTTGATCCCCTGGAAGTCCTTCTTGTCGAAGGAGAGCTTCTGGGCGATCCCGTAGACGTTGCGCTTCTCGGCGCCCTTGAGCCCCTTGATCCGGTACTGGTCCTGCGCGCCGGTCTGGTACCGGGCGCCCTCCTGGGTCGCCTCCACGTACACCCGCGCCGAGGACGCGGTGACGGTGGCCTTGCCGGTGTCCGGGTCGATCTCCTTCTTCGCGCGCGGCACCAGGACGCCGGACTGCGAGGTGAAGGTCTTCCCGCTCTCCCTGCCGGTGAACAGGGTGCCCTCGGGGAGCGTCTTGGGCCTGTCGGGGTTCTCGTTGTAGACGATCATCAGGCCGCCGGCCCGCTTCACGTCGCCCTTCAGCGTCTCGTACCGCTCGGTGCCCCCCGCGACCAGCAGGTTTCCGCCGGGGAGCTGGGCGTGACCCGCGCAGAACAGGTCGCTCGGCGTCTCCACGTTCTTGAAGGTGTTCCGCACCGGGTCCCACACGACGGTGCGGAAGGTCTTGGAGTCGAACATCTTGGCGTCGTTGCCGGACCCCGCGATCAACAGCACCTTGCCGGTGTGCAGCAGCGCGGCGTGGATGGTGTTGATGCGGAACCGCGGTGGGACCTCGACCATCCGCCAGTGACCGTGGTCCGCCTTGTAGGACGGCTGCTCGATCGTGTAGGCGTGGTAGGTCCGGGAGGTGAAGTCGTAGACGGCGGGGGCGTTGAGGCCGGCCAGGACCAGCACTCCCGCAGCGCCGAGGACGCTCCGGCGGATCCGCGGACGACGGTTGGTTTCTGCCATGTGAGTGACTTCCGGAAAGGGTGCGCTGACGTTCGCTGGATCCCCGCCCCGAGCACACCATCTGATGGCTCATCAGATGTTGAGCTGCTGGGAAGATCGTAGGAACATCGGTCTCTCATATCCGGCAACGAAACGCCACGGAGCGTCACGGCGCCCGGTTCGGCGGTGCGCGGACCGGCCCGGGGGCGCCCGGCCGCGCCCCGGCCCCGACGCCCGCCGATACGGCTCCCTGCAGGGCCCGAACGCCACGGCGCCCGTCCACAGGGTGTGGACGGGCGCCGTGGGCGGGTGCGGCGATGCGTTACTTCGCGTGACTGATCGCGAAGATCATCACGGCCGCGACGATGTGGATCCCGAACAGGAAGTACGCCAGGTTCCACCACATGATGCGTTCGTTCCTGGTCTCCCGCGCGATGCGCCGCTTCTCCGCGGCGCGCTGCCGCTCGGTGAGGCGGTCGGCCGGGGGCCGAGGGTCGTCGGAGGAGGAAGGGGAGGAAGGGGAGGTCACAGTTCCCGGTGCACCTTGGCGTTGGAGGCCTGGGCGCGCGGGCGCAGGACCAGGAGGTCGACGTTGACGTGGCTGGGGCGGGTGACCGTCCAGGCGATGGTGTCGGCGACGTCGTCGGCGGTGAGCGGTTCGGCGACGCCCTGGTAGACCTTGGCGGCCTTCTCGCTGTCCCCGTGGAAGCGGGTGAGGGCGAACTCCTCGGTCTTCACCATGCCGGGCGCGACCTCGATCACCCGCACCGGGGTGCCGACGATCTCCAGCCGGAGGGTCTCGGCGAGCACGTGCTCGGCGTGCTTGGCGGCCACGTAGCCGGCGCCGCCCTCGTAGGTGGCGTGACCGGCGGTGGAGGAGACCACCACGACGGTGCCGTCTCCGCTCGCCGTCAGCGCGGGCAGCAGCGCCTGGGTGACGTTGAGCGTGCCGATCACGTTGGTCTCGTACATGGTGCGCCACTCCTGCGGGTCGCCGGTGGCCACCGGGTCGGAGCCGAGGGCGCCGCCGGCGTTGTTGACCAGCACGCCGATGGTCTTGAAGGCGGTGGCGAACTCGTCGACGGCGGCGCGGTCGGTGATGTCCAGGGCGTAGGCGGCGGCGGAGTGGCCGGCGGCGTTGATCTCCTCCGCGAGGGCCTCGATGCGGTCCTTGCGGCGGGCGGTCAGCACCACGCGGTAGCCGGCCGCCGCGAGCTGCCGCGCGGTGGCGGCGCCGATACCGCTGCTCGCGCCGGTGACGACGGCGATGCGGGAGGCGGGGGCGGCGGTGGCGGTGTAGGCGGCGGTCATGGTGCGCGATGCTCCCGTTCGAGGTGGGTGTCCGGAACGCCGCCAGAATAGGCGCGGCCCGGCGCCCACCGGCAGCCCGTCCCACCGGACCCCGCCCCGCGAGGCCCCGTCACACCCCCCACGCCGCTCCACGGCCGGGGTGGCCCGCCCGCCCGGGGCGTGCGGGCCAAGGAGGCAGGGCCCCCGTTCACCGCCGCGGCGCGTACATGATCAGGGCCATGCCCATGAGGCAGACGAGGGCGCCCGCGACGTCCCACCGGTCGGGCCGGTAGCCGTCGGCGACCGCGCCCCAGGCGATGGAGCCCGCGACGAACACCCCGCCGTACGCGGCGAGCACCCGCCCGAACTCCCCGTCCGGCTGGAACGTGGCGACGAACCCGTAGGCCCCCAGGGCCAGCACCCCGGCCCCGATCCACACCCACCCGCGGCTCTCCCGGAACCCCTGCCAGACGAGCCACGCGCCGCCGATCTCCAGCACCGCGGCCAGCACGAACAGCCCCGCGGACCTCGCAATCCCCATCGGGCCACCATGCCATGCCCCACCCGCCCGGAGCCGACCGGAGCCGACCGGAGCCGACCGGAATACCTGCCGCACCCGCCTCGTTGTCGGATATAGTTCAATGGTCAACAACATTGGAGTGAGCGACCATGACCATGCAGTTCGGGATCTTCTCGGTCGGCGACGTGACGACCGACCCCACCACCGGCCGCACGCCGAGCGAGCGGGAACGCATCAAGGCCATGGTCGCCATCGCGCTCAAGGCCGAGGAGGTCGGGCTCGACGTCTTCGCCACCGGCGAGCACCACAACCCGCCCTTCGTGCCCTCCTCGCCCACCACGATGCTCGGCTACATCGCGGCGCGGACGAAGACCCTCACCCTCTCCACCTCGACGACGCTGATCACCACCAACGACCCGGTGAAGATCGCCGAGGACTACGCGATGCTCCAGCACCTCGCGGACGGCCGGGTGGACCTGATGATGGGCCGCGGCAACACCGGGCCGGTCTACCCGTGGTTCGGCCAGGACATCCGTGAGGGCATCAACCTCGCCATCGAGAACTACGCCCTGCTCCGCCGCCTCTGGCGGGAGGACGTGGTGAACTGGGAGGGCAAGTTCCGCACGCCGCTGCAGGGCTTCACCTCCACGCCCCGCCCCATGGACGACGTCCCGCCGTTCGTCTGGCACGGCTCGATCCGGTCCCCCGAGATCGCCGAGCAGGCCGCGTACTACGGCGACGGCTTCTTCCACAACAACATCTTCTGGCCCTCCGACCACACCCGCCGGATGGTCGAGTTCTACCGGACCCGCTTCGCCCACTACGGGCACGGCCGCCCCGAGCAGGCGATCGTCGGCCTCGGCGGCCAGGTGTTCATGCGGAAGAACAGTCAGGACGCCGTCCGCGAGTTCCGTCCCTACTTCGACAACGCGCCGGTCTACGGCCACGGCCCCTCCCTGGAGGAGTTCACCCGCGAGACCCCGCTGACCGTCGGCTCCCCGCAGGAGGTCATCGAGCGGACCCTGTCGTTCCGCGAGGTGGCCGGCGACTACCAGCGCCAGCTGTTCCTCATGGACCACGCGGGCCTGCCGCTGAAGACCGTGCTGGAGCAGCTCGACATCCTCGGCGAGGAGGTCGTCCCGGTGCTCCGCGAGGAGTTCGCAAAGGGCCGCCCGGCCGACGTGCCGGACGCGCCCACCCACGCCTCGCTCGTCGCCGCCGACGAGGCGGCCAAGGCCGCGGCCGCGGCCGGGACCGACGCCGGGGCCGGGGCCGGGACCACGGCCGGGGCCTCCACGACGGACGACAAGGAGAAGGAGACCGCACGATGAGCAAGCTGGTCGTCGTCTCGGCGGGTCTGAGCGTCCCGTCGTCCACCCGGCTGCTGGCCGACCGCCTGGCCCAGGCCACCGCCGGCCGCACCGGCGCCGGGATCCAGGTGATCGAGGTGCGCGACCTCGCCGTGGAGATCGCGCACAACTTCACCAACGGCTTCGCCGGACGCGATCTCGCCGCAGCCCAGCAGGCGGTCGCGGAGGCCGACGGGCTGATCGTCGTCACCCCGGTCTTCTCCGCCTCCTACAGCGGACTGTTCAAGGCGTTCTTCGACGTCCTGGACCAGGGCGCCCTGGACGGCAAGCCGGTGCTGATCGCCGCGACCGGCGGTTCGGCCCGCCACTCCCTGGTGCTGGACCACGCGCTGCGGCCGCTCTTCAGCTACCTGAAGGCCGTGGTCGTGCCGACCGGCGTGTACGCGGCCTCGGAGGACTGGGGCGCCGAGGGGCTGCCGGAGCGCGTCGAGCGCGCGGCCGGCCAGCTCGCCGCCCTGATGGCCGGGCCCGCCCGGCTGCCCGCCGCCCGCACCGCGCAGGAGGACGACCCCGCCGTCGTCCGGGTCGGCGAACTGGAGACCGTCCCCTTCGAGCAGGCACTCCAGGCGCTGCGCCGCCCGTCCTGACCTCCGGGGCCCCGTCCCGCCGCACGGCCTGTGGGGCACCTGCACGGAAATGACACACTGTGCGCGTGCCCCACACCGTGCTGCTCGCCGAGGACGACCGCGCCATCCGCAACGCGCTGGCCCGCGCCCTCACCCTGGAGGGCTACGAGGTCACCGCCGTCTCCGACGGCGCCGCCGCGCTCGAGCAGGCCACCGCCACCGCGCCCGACGTACTGGTGCTGGACGTGATGATGCCCGGCGTCGACGGCCTCCAGGTCTGCCGCGAACTGCGCGCCCGCGGCGACCGCACCCCCATCCTGATGCTGACCGCGCTGGTCGAGACCGCCGACCGGATCGCCGGCCTGGACGCCGGGGCCGACGACTACGTACCCAAGCCCTTCGAGGTGGACGAGGTCTTCGCCCGCCTGCGCGCCCTGCTGCGCCGGGCCGGCAAGGAACCCCTGCCCGCGCCCGCCGCGCAGGACCCGAACCCCACCGGCCCGAGGGACCTGACCGCGGCCGGACTGCGGATGGACCCCTCCGCACGCCGCGTCTGGCGCGACGAGCGCGAGATAGAGCTCACCCGCACCGAGTTCGACCTGCTGGAACTGCTGCTGCGCCACGCGGGGGTGGTCCTCGACCACGCCACCATCTACGACCGCATCTGGGGCTACGACTTCGGCCCCGGCTCCAAGAACCTCGCCGTCTACGTCGGCTACCTGCGCCGCAAGCTGGACGAGCCGGGCGCCCCGCAGCTGATCCACACCGTGCGGGGCGTCGGGTACGTGCTGCGGGAGGGCTGAGCGGATGCCCGCACGCCACGGCCGGCTGGCCTCCCTGCGGACCGGCTTCGCCGTCTCCTTCGCGGCGGTCGCCGCCGCGGTCACCGTGGTGGTCGGCCTGCTCTCCTACAGCGCCGCCGCGCGGATGGTGCGGATCGACCAGCAGACGATATTCGCCGAGGTGGTCGGCGACCTGCGGGCCGAGGTCCGGGAGCGGCGGATGACCCCGGAGGACTTCTCCTCACACGTCCCCGGCCACGACATCGTCCGCCCCAGCCGCACGGTCGTGCAGGTCCTGGGACCGGACGGTGCGGTCGACGACCCCGGCCGCCCCGCCCTCCCGGTCACCGCCGAGGACCGCCGCACCGCCCTCCAGCAGGCCGCCGGACGCACCGTCGAGCACGCCGACATCGAGGCCGGCCACGACATGTACCGCATCGCCACCGTCTCCCTCGGCGGCGGGCGCGGCGCGGTCCAGGTCGCCCACGAGTTCAGCGACACCGAGGACCTGCTGCGCGAACTCCAGCGGCGCACCGCCTGGCAGATCGTCGCCGTCGTCTTCGCCGCCGGCCTCTTCGGCTGGTGGCTCGCCCACCGCATCACCCGCCGCCTGGTCGCCCTGACCGACGCCGCCGAGGCGGTGGCCCGCACCCGGCGGCTGTCCATCCAGGTCCCGGTCACCGGCGGCGACGAGGTGGGCCGCCTCGGCCGCTCCTTCGACCGCATGCTCGACCGGCTCGCCCAGTCCGAGGAGGACCAGCGCCGCCTGGTCCAGGACGCCGGCCACGAGCTGCGCACGCCGCTGACCTCGCTGCGCACCAACATCTCGACGCTCCGCCGGATCGACGAGCTCCCGCCGCGGGCCCGTGAGGAACTGGTGGACGACCTGGCCACCGAGTCACGCGAGCTGACCGACCTGGTCAACGAGCTGGTCGACCTCGCGGCGGGCCAGTCGGACGCCGAACCCGTCCGCCCGGTCGACCTGGCGGAACTCGCCGAGGACGTCGCCGTGCACGCCCGCCGCCGCACCGGCCGCGACATCCGGGTCGCCGTCACCGGCGACACCACGGTCGACGGCCGCGCCTCGGCCCTCCAGCGGGCCATCTCCAGCCTGGTGGAGAACGCCGCCAAGTTCGACCAGGACGGCACCGGCCCCATCGAGGTCCGGGTGATCCGCCCCGAGGGCTCCGGCCACGTCCGCGTGGAGGTCCTCGACCGCGGCCCCGGCATCGCCCCCGCCCACCTGGGCCGCGTCTTCGACCGCTTCTACCGCACCCCCGCCGCCCGCAGCCTCCCCGGCTCCGGCCTCGGCCTCTCGATCGTCCGCGAGGTCGCCGCCTCCCACAACGGCGCCCCGTTCGCCTTCCGCCGCGACGGCGGCGGCTCCGTCATCGGCTTCACGGTGCGCGAGGAGCCGTAGCGCGACGCGGCGGCCCGCTTGTGCCCGCCGGGGGGCGGACCGGGCGGGCGCCCGGTCAGCCCTTGACGCAGACGACCTGCTTGAGCTGCGCCACCACGGCCACCAGGTCCCGCTGCTGGTCGATGACCTGCTCGATCGGCTTGTAGGCCGCCGGGATCTCGTCCACCACTCCGGAGTCCTTGCGGCACTCGACGCCCTGCGTCTGCCGCTCCAGGTCCGCCGCCGTGAACCGCCGCTTGGCCGCGTTCCGGCTCATCCGCCGGCCCGCGCCGTGCGACGCGGAGTTGAACGACTTGTCGTTCCCCAGCCCCTTCACGATGTACGAGCCGGTGCCCATGGAGCCTGGGATGATCCCGTACTCGCCGGACCGCGCGCTGATCGCGCCCTTCCGGGTGACCAGCAGGTCCATCCCCTCGTACCGCTCACGGCTGACGTAGTTGTGGTGGCAGCTGATCTCGGGCTCGAAGGTCACCTTGGCCTTCTTGAACTCCTTGCGGACCACGTCCTTGAAGAGCGCCATCATGATCGACCGGTTGAACCTGGCGTACTCCTGCGCCCAGTACAGGTCGTTCTGGTAGGCGGCCATCTGCGGCGTGTCCGCGACGAACACCGCCAGGTCGCGGTCGACCAGCCCCTGGTTGTGCGGCAGCCGCTGGGCGACGCCGATGTGGTGCTCGGCGAGTTCCTTGCCGATGTTCCGCGACCCGGAGTGCAGCATCAGCCACACCGAGCCCTCGGTGTCGAGACAGAACTCAATGAAGTGGTTTCCACTTCCGAGCGTTCCCGCCTGCTTGGAGGCGCGATCCTGACGAAATTTGACCTCTTCGGCGATCCCGTCGAACCGTTCCCACAGGTCGTCCCAGGCCGCGGTGGCGAAGCCGTGCATCCGCCCCGGGTCCACCGCGGTGTCGTGCATCCCCCGGCCCACCGGAATGGCCTGCTCGATCTTCGAGCGCAGCCGCGAGAGGTCCCCCGGCAGGTCGTTCGCGGTCAGCGACGTCTTCACCGCGGACATCCCGCAGCCGATGTCGACACCGACCGCCGCCGGGCAGACCGCGCCCTGCATGGCGATCACCGAGCCGACCGTCGCGCCCTTGCCGTAGTGCACGTCCGGCATCACGGCCAGGCCCTTGATCCACGGGAGCGTCGCGACGTTGTGGAGCTGGCGCATGGCCACGTCCTCGACCGAGGCCGGATCCGTCCACATGCGGATCGGCACCTTGGCGCCCGGTACCTCGACGTACGACATGACCGACCATCTCCCCCAAAAACGACAACGGAAATCACACAGAAGCCGACAAGCTCATACAGAACTGAGAATCATGACCAACGTCACGAAAGGGATCGCGAACCGGCGTTCCCGGCGGCGTGTGCGATACACATTGTCTGCCGGGCCCCCGTCCCCCCGGCAACCGATTAACCCCCCGTGAGAGGAGCCCGACCGTGCCGCGGAAGGCGTACACCATCGGCACCGCCGCACTGCTCGCGGCCGTGCTGGCCGGCTGCAGCGGCGGTCCCTCGGAGGGCGGGCAGGCCAACGACTCCAAGCCGGGCGCCGCCGACGCCACGACGGCCGAGGCCGAGCCCGGCCGCTACCGCACGCTGCCCGAACCCTGTGGCGCGGTGGGCGAGGGCACGCTGGAGCGGATGCTCCCCGGCCTGAAGCAGATCACGGACGCCAGAAAGCGCGAGGCGGCCTACGAGGGCACCTCGGACCTCAGCTACGACCTGGACCGCCAGGTGGGCTGCCACTGGCAGGCCGGTTCCCGGGACGCCACCGACTCGCTCTCCCTCGACTTCGAGCGGGTGGTCTCCTACGAACCCGAGGTGGGCGACGACGCCAAGGCCGGGGAGATCTTCACCGACCTCCGCGAGGAGGCCGGCGTCCCCGCCCCCGGCGCCGGGTCGTCCACGACCCCCGACGACGCCGCGTCCCCCTCGGCCTCCGCCTCCGGCGCGGACGCCACGGCGGACGGGAAGGGCGGGACGGCCGGGGCCGACGGGGCCGCCGGAGAGGACACCGGGCCCGCGTCCGGCTCCCCCGAGGGCTCCGCGGGGACCGACGGCACGGCGGACCTCGGTCCGCGTTCCCTGGAGGAACTCGGCGACGAGGCCTTCCTCGACGACAGCCTCGGAGCCGCCGGAACCACCGCTTCCGAGCGCACCGTCACTGTGGTGTTCCGCACGTCCAACGTCATCGTGAAGATCGTTTACACAAGCCGTCCGACCTTGGCCGGTGAGACCACGGACGGTGAGGAAATGCAGGACAGGGCCCGTGAACTGGCCGCCGCGCTGGCCGAGGAACTGGTCGGCTGACACCCTGGCACAGCCGTCGCCCACCTGTCCGGCGAACGCCTCGGCACGGGCGACGGGCCTCGCTCACCGCGTACCGTGATCTGCCGGACCGGGATCAACACCACACCCGCGGTCATCCGCCGGGTCGGGGGTATCCGGGTCCCGCAGGAGCCGAAGCGAAGCCGTGAGTGAAGGAACCATGCAGCGAGCGCACCGAGCCAACCGTCCCGTCCAGCGAGTCGTCCGCGCCCTGACGGGTGTGGCCGTGGTCCCCGTGATGCTCGTCGCCGCGGGGTGCTCCTCGGACGCGGAGCCGAAGGCCGACGCCAAGCAGAGCGCCGGCAGCGGTGAGTCCTCCGCCAAGCCCTCGCCGTCGGTGGCGCCGGCCGCCTACAAGGAGCTGCCCGAGGCGTGCGACGCGCTGGGCAAGAAGACACTGGGCAAGCTGGTGCCCAAGGGCCTGAAGACCGAGAAGGCCGGCCGCACCGACGACGCCGGCACCCGCGGCAGCTGCACCTGGAACAGCCTCGACGACAACGGCGTCAAGGGTTCGCAGTACCGCTGGCTGAGCGTCTCGCTGCTGCGCTTCGACTCCAGCCAGGTGCGGGGCACCGGCGAGGAGCAGGCCAAGGAGCAGTACGAGGCCCTGGTCGCCGACGCGAAGAAGACCGCGGACGCCAAGAAGGTCGCCGACAAGCCGGTCAAGGGGGTCGGTGAAGAGGCCACCCTGGTCACCTATGACCTGAAGAAGAAGGAAGGCCTCTTCAAGCAGCAGACCGTGGTCGCCCTGGTCGAGAACGTCGTGGTGACGATCGACTACAACGGCGCGGGCCTGGCCGGCGAGGACGCCCCGAGCGTGAAGACGCTGAGCGGGCGGGCGGCCGACGCCGCCGAGGAGGCCGTCGCGAAGGTCGCCGCGGCGAACGGCGACGCCGCCTCCGGCTCCTCCGCCTCCCCGTCGGCGTCCGCCTCCGCGTCCGCCGCCAAGTCGTGACCTCCGGCTCCGACGCCTCATAGCGGGGAAAACCCCGCCGCGCGGGCGTGCGAGACGTCCCGTACGTCCGCCACCGCCCGAGTCGCGCAGCACCTCGCGGGTGCCGGTGCGGTCGACCGACCGCCCGGCACCCGTACACATGTGCAACCCTGGTGCGCGCAACAGGACAGTCTGGAAGGGGAGTCGGGTGGCCGCGCCACAGCTCACACGGACGCATCGCATACTCATCGGGGTGGTGATCGCGGGCGCCGTGGTCATCGCCGCGATCGGCTTCGCCGGGTCGTACGCGGCCGTGAAGGAACTCGCCTTCCAGAAGGGCTTCGGGAACTTCAGTTACGTCTTCCCGATCGGCATCGACGCCGGCATCTGCGTGCTGCTGGCGCTGGACCTGCTGCTGACGTGGATCCGGATCCCGTTCCCGATGCTCCGGCAGACGGCCTGGCTGCTGACGGCCGCGACGATCGCCTTCAACGGCGCGGCGGCCTGGCCCGACCCGCTGGGCGTCGGGATGCACGCCATCATCCCGGTCCTGTTCGTGGTCGCCGTCGAGGCCGCCCGGCACGCCATCGGGCGGATCGCCGACATCACGGCCGACAAGCACATGGAGGGCGTCCGGGTCACCCGGTGGCTGCTGTCACCGGTGCCGACCTTCCTGCTGTGGCGGCGGATGAAGCTGTGGGAGCTGCGCTCCTACGAGGAGGTCATCAAGCTGGAGCAGGAGCGGCTGGTGTACCGGACCCGGCTGCGGGCCCGCTTCGGCCGCGCCTGGCGCCGCAAGGCCCCGGTGGAGTCGCTGATGCCGCTGCGGCTCGCCAAGTTCGGCGTGCCCCTCGCGGACACCGCCGCGGCGGGGCTGGCGGCGGCGGGCATCAAGCCCGCGGTCGTCGCGGCCGCCGAGGTGGAGCGCGAGGACCGCCCCGGCCTCCGGCGCGGCGCCTCCCCGGCCGCCGGCGGCGAGCCGGCCCCGGAGCTGGAGAGCGCGGCCGCCCCCCGGCAGGCCCCCGCCGCGCCGGGGCAGCCCCAGGAACAGCAGCCCTGGCAGCAGCAGCCGCAGCAGCCGGGGTACCAGCAGGCGCCGCCCGCCGCCGCTCAGCCCCAGCCGCCCGTCGAGCAGCAGCTCTACTACGGCTCCGACGGCAGCGCCTGGTTCTACGACGCCCGCGTCGGCGGCTACAGCCCGGCCACCTACCAGCCGGACCCGGCCACCGAGCAGTGGTACGCCCAGCAGGAGCCGCCGCGGCCGGAGGCGGGCGGGCCCCCGCCCGGACCGGGGAACGGGACGCAGGGCCAGGAGCCGCCGTACCAGCAGCCGCGGCAGGAGCCCCAGCACCAGGAGCAGCAGCACCAGGAGCAGCAGTACCAGGAGCCGCAGCCGTCCCCCGAGGACACCGGCACCTTCCCCGTCCCCGTCGGCCAGCCCGGCGGCCGCACCCGGCAGCTCGGCGAGGGCGCCCAGCCCGACGGCGAGCCGGCCCCCGAGCCGCGGCCCGCGCCCGCCCCGGAGCCGGAGATCACCATCCCCGCGCCGCGCCAGGAGCAGCGGCCCGCCGCCGGTCCCACGGCGGAGTTCGAGACCGAGAAGGAGCGCGAGGACGCCTACTACCAGGTGTTCCGGCGTGCCATCGACGGCGGCTTCCCCACCCCGCGCCAGCTCGGTGAGATCCTCGAGGCCCAGTTCGGCCACACCTTCACCACCGCGGAGCTGAAGAACTACGTGGAGCGCTTCGGCACCCGCTACGACGTGGAACTCGCCCAGGACCACATCGCCTAGGCCCCACGAACGCCCGGCACCCTGGCACAGGCCCGCGCCCGCATGGGCCGCGCCGCCACGGGGAAGGGAGCCCTTGCGGTCGAGCGGAGCGCGGGAACCGGATGGGCGGAGGCCTCATGTCCGACGTGCTGTGGGCGGTGCTGATCCCGGTCGCCCTGCTGGCGGTGGCCGGGCTGGTCTTCGCGGTCTGGGCCGCGCGGGGCACGAGCCGGCCGGTGGAGCACCACTCGTCGATGCCCGACGAGCCGAACTGGCCCGACGGCTGAGCGGGACCGCGGAAGGCCCCACCGCAGCGCCGCCGCACCGCCCCACCGCCTCACCGCCCCACCGCTCCCCCGAACGCACCGGTGCCCCCGGTGGTCGTGCGACGCACGACCACCGGGGCACCGTCGTTCCCGCCCCCGCCCCCGGTTCCGCGGCGGCAGGCCGCGGAACCGGACGGCAGCGGCGCGTCAGGCGGCGGTGCCGCCGACCAGGCGACGCACGCGCTCCGCGCCGACCGCCAGCAGCAGGGTGGGCAGCCGCGGCCCGGTGTCCTTGGAGACCAGCAGCTGGTACAGCAGGACGAAGAAGGTCCGCTGCGCCGTCTTGATCTCCGCCGGCAGCTCCTTCGGCGTGGCGTCGGCCGAGAACCCCGCCTGGACCTTGGGCACGCCGTAGACCAGGTGGGTCAGACCGTCGAGCGACCAGTGCTCGTCCAGGCCGTCCAGCAGCAGCCGCAGCGACTCCCGCGAGGTCTCGTCCAGCGAGCCCAGCAGGTCCGCGTCCGGCTCGTCACGCACGATGGTCCGCTGGTCCGCCGGCACCTGCGTGTTGATCCACGCCTCGGCCCTGTCGTACCGCGGCCGCGCCTCGTCCAGCGAGGAGAGCGGGTCCGCCGGGTCGAGGTCGCTGAGGATGCGCAGCGCCTGGTCCTGGTGGCCGCCGGTGATGTCGGCGACCGAGGCCAGCGTCCGGTACGGCAGCGCCCGCGGCGTCCCCGGCAGGTCACCGGCGGCCGTCGAGGCGGCACGGGTGTACGCCGCGATGTCGCCCGGCAGCGCGCTGCCGTCCTTCACCTTGGCCTCCAGCCGGTCCCACTCGTCGTAGAGCCGCTGGATCTCCTGGTCGAAGGCGACCTTGAACGACTGGTTGGGCCTGCGCCGCGCGTACAGCCACCGCAGGATCTGCGGCTCCATGATCTTCAGCGCGTCGGCCGGCGTGGGGACGCCGCCCTTGCTGGAGGACATCTTCGCCATGCCGCTGATGCCGACGAAGGCGTACATCGGGCCGATCGGCTGCTTGCCGCCGAAGATCCCGACGATCTGCCCGCCGACCTGGAAGCTGGAGCCCGGCGAGGAGTGGTCCACGCCGGAGGGCTCGAAGACCACGCCCTCGTACGCCCAGCGCATCGGCCAGTCGACCTTCCAGACCAGCTTGCCGCGGTCGAACTCGTTGAGCAGCACGGTCTCGGAGTGGCCGCAGGACTCGACGGTGCAGACGTAGGTCATCTCGGTCGTCGCGTCGTCGTACGAGGTGACCGTGGTGAAGTCCTTGCCGCAGCCGCCGCAGTACGGCTTGTACGGGAAGTACCCGCCGGCGCCGGAGCCGCCGTCGTCCTCCTCGGCCGCGCCGGAGCCCTCGGCGGCCTCCAGCTCGGCCTCGTCGACCGGCTTCTGCTGCTTCTGCTGCTTCTGCTTGAGCTCCTGGGCCGGGTCCTTCTTCTTGGTCCGGTACTGGTCCAGGATCGCGTCGATGTCGCCGCGGTGCTTCATCGCGTGCAGGATCTGCTCGCGGTAGACGCCCGAGGTGTACTGCTCGGTCTGGCTGATGCCGTCGAACTCCACGCCCAGCTCGGCCAGCGAGGCGACCATGGCGGCCTTGAAGTGCTCGGCCCAGTTCGGGTACTCGGAACCCTTCGGCGCCGGGACCGAGGTGAGCGGCTTGCCGATGTGCTCGGCCCAGGACGCGTCGACGCCCTCGACACCGTTCGGGACCTTGCGGTACCGGTCGTAGTCGTCCCAGGAGATCAGGTGCCGGACCTGGTACCCGCGGCGGCGGATCTCGTCGGCGACCAGGTGCGGGGTCATCACCTCGCGCAGGTTGCCGAGGTGGATCGGTCCCGAGGGGGACAGGCCGGACGCGACGACGACCACCGGAGCGGTGGCGGGTGATGTCGCTTTCCCAGGGGCCCGACGCTCCGACTCCTCGATGACCTCATCCGCGAAACGGGAGACCCAGTCGGTGGTCTCGGTGCTCTGAGCCACGATCGGCACGTCCTTCTTTCCTGAGGGGAGACGCCCGGCCGTCACGATGCCCGCGCGGCCGTGTCCACCATTCTCCCAGGTACGGGCCCCACCGTGAAAACACCTTTCCCACCGGCCCCACGCCGGGCGGGAAACGGCGAGGCGGCCGTACCGGCCGAGGTGGGATACTGACCGGGCACACCCACCTTCGAGGAGAACGGCACCCACTCCATGGCCTCGGTCAAGTCCCTCACCGCTTCCGTACACGCGCGCCTCGCGGACGCCCTCTCGGCTGCCCTGCCGGAGGCCGCCCCCGCGGACCCGCTGCTGCGACGAAGCGACCGGGCCGACTACCAGGCCAACGGCATCCTCGCCCTCGCCAAGAAGGCCAAGGCCAACCCGCGCGAGCTGGCGACGCAGGTCGTGGAGCAGGTGGTCACGGGTGACGTGATCAAGGACATCGAGGTATCCGGCCCCGGCTTCCTGAACGTCACCGTCGCCGACCGGGCGATCACCGAGAACCTCGCCGCGCGCGCCGCCGACGACTCCGGCCGCCTCGGTGTGCCGCGGCGCGCGGACGCGGGGACCACGGTCATCGACTACGCGCAGCCGAACGTGGCGAAGGAGATGCACGTCGGCCACCTGCGCTCCGCCGTGATCGGCGACGCGGTGCGCCGCATGCTGGACTTCACCGGCGAGAAGACGGTCGGCCGTCACCACATCGGCGACTGGGGCACCCAGTTCGGCATGCTCATCCAGTACCTGATCGAGCACCCGCACGAGCTGGACCACAAGGCCGACCCCGCCACCGACGTGGAGGCGGCGGGCGAAGAGGCGATGTCCAACCTGAACCGCCTCTACAAGGCCTCGCGCGCGGTCTTCGACTCCGACGAGGAGTTCAAGACCCGGGCCCGTCAGCGGGTCGTGGCCCTCCAGTCCGGGGACGAGGAGACCCTCGCGCTGTGGCAGCGGTTCGTCGACGAGTCGAAGATCTACTTCTACTCGGTCTTCGAGAAGCTGGACATGCCCGTCGCGGACGACGAGATCGTCGGCGAGTCGGCGTACAACCACATGATGGCCGAGACCGCCCGCATGCTGGAGGAGTCCGGCGTCGCGGTCCGCTCCGAGGGCGCGCTGGTCGTCTTCTTCGACGACATCCGCGGCAAGGACGACAAGCCGGTCCCGCTGATCGTCCAGAAGGCCGACGGCGGCTTCGGCTACGCCGCCTCCGACCTCTCGGCGATCCGCGACCGCGTCTTCCAGCTGAAGGCCGACACCCTGCTGTACGTGGTGGACGCCCGCCAGGCGCTCCACTTCAAGATGGTGTTCGAGACGGCCCGCCGCGCCGGCTGGCTGAGCGACGCCGTCAAGGCGGTGCACCTGGAGTTCGGCACGGTCCTCGGCAAGGACGGCAAGCCGTTCAAGACCCGTGAGGGCGAGACGGTCCGCCTGGAGGACCTGCTCGACGAGGCGTCCGAGCGCGCGGCGTCGGTCGTGCGGGAGAAGGCCGAGAACCTCCCGGAGGCCGAGCGCCTCACCGAGGAGGAGATCGCCGAGCGTGGCGCCCAGGTCGGCGTCGGCGCGGTGAAGTACGCGGACCTCTCCACCTCCGCCAACCGCGACTACAAGTTCGACCTGGACCAGATGGTGTCCCTCAACGGCGACACCTCGGTCTACCTCCAGTACGCCTACGCCCGTATCCGGTCGATCCTCCGCAAGGCCGGCGAGGCCCGCCCGGTCGCCCACCCGGAGCTCGAACTGCATGCCGCGGAGCGCGCGTTGGGGCTGCACCTGGACGGTTTCGCCGACCTGATCGGCGAGGCGGCCGCCGAGTTCGCGCCGCACAAGCTGACGGCGTACCTGTTCCAGCTGGCGTCCCTGTTCACGACCTTCTACGACAAGTGCCCGGTCCTGAAGGCCGACACCCCCGCCCAGGTCGAGAACCGCCTCTTCCTGTGCGACGTCACCGGCCGCACCCTCCGCCAGGGCATGGCGCTCCTGGGCATCCGGACCCCGGAACGCCTGTAGTCCTCACGCCCGTTGACGGGGCCCGCCGCGAACTCCGCGGCGGGCCCCGCCGTTTCCCGGGCCCCGCCGCCTGGGCGGGCCTTCACCGCGGGGGTCGCACCGCGGCAGTGACGCCGTTGTCGGCGCCGCCCCCTACAGTCCCGTCCCATGGCCAGCCTTCCCAACGCCCTCGCGAACCCGTCCACCACGCTCCTGCTGCCGCCCGGCCGTCTCCTCGACGCGACCACCGACGGTCCGTGGCACGAGCCGCTGCTCTGGTGCGCCGACGCACCGGCCGCCGTCGGCGACTGGGCGTCGCTGCGGGCGACCGGCCGTGACCTCGGGCTCCTGCCGGTGCTCCTCGACGTCGGCACCCGCCAGAGCACTCCCGACGTGTGGGACCTCGACCCCGACGGGACGTCGTACCCGGGGGACCACGACGCCTTCGAGGTGCTGGACGGCTACTGGGCGGACTTCGCGGCCGTCCAGGACGACCCCGACGAGGCGGACGCCTCCCTCGACGCCTGGCAGGGCCTCGCCCCCGCCACCGCGCCCCGCGCCGACCCGGACGGCGACGCCGCCGACACCGCGGACTTCCTCGCGGAGGGCGTCCCCTGGCTGAAGGAGCTGCGCCCCGCCCTCGTGCCGGCCCGCCGCAGCGCCGACATACCGGCGGCCATCGGCTGGACCGGCCCGCTCAACCACGAGAACGACGTGGCCCGCCTCTGCGCCGTGCTGCGCTCGTGGGAGGACCGCTTCGGCGCCCGGGTCGTCGTCCTCACCTTCGACCAGCTGGTCCTCTCCGTCGCCTCCCCGCCCACCACCCCGGAGCACGCCGAGGCGGTGGCCGCCGAGCACTACGCGTTCTGTCCCGACAACATCGGCCAGGGCATCGCCCCGCTCGGCCGGTACGCCGAGGAGGCGGTGCGCAACAGCCACGTCTGGTCGTTCTGGTGGGACTGAGTTGTCCGTCGGCTAGTCGGCCTTGATCGCCCCCAGCATGTCGAGACGGGCGGCCCGCCGCGCCGGCCACAGCGCGGCCACGACGCCGATCAGCGCCGACAGCAGCAGGAACAGGACGATCCGCGCCCACGGCAGGACCAGTTCGTACGTCGACATGCTGCTGCCCATCAGTTCGCCGGCCGCCCAGCCGAAGAACACGCCCAGACCGACGCCGAGCACCCCGCCGAACAGCGAGATCACCAGCGACTCCAGCCGGATCATCCGCGCCACGCCGCCGCGCACCATGCCCACCGCGCGGAGCATGCCGATCTCCTGGGTGCGCTCGGACACCGACATCGCCAGGGTGTTGACCACGCCCAGCACGGCCACGACCACCGCCATGGCGAGCAGCCCGTACAGCATGTTCAGCACCAGGCTGAACATCTGCCCGATCTCCTCGGAGAGCGCCTGCTTGTCCTGGACCACGATGGCCGGGTTGTCGCCGAGCGCCTTCTCCAGGCGGTCCTCGTTCGCCTCCGAGGGGCCGCCGGCCATCTTCACCATGACCTGGAAGTCGGAGATCCGCTCCTGGTGCGGGGCCACGGTCGCGGCGTCCACGACGATGCCGCGGAACATCTGGTTCTGCTCGTAGACCCCGGTGACGGTGAACTCCTGCTCCGCGCCGTCCTCCTGGGTGGCGGTGATGGGCGTCCCGGCCTTCCAGCCGTGCTCGGCGGCGAGCCGGTCGTCGACCATGACTCCGGCGCCGCCCACCTCGAACTCGCCGCTCAGTAGCGGGAGTTCCATCACCTTGTCGAAGGCCCGGCCGTTCACGGCGGTCAGGTACTGGGTCTCGTCGTCCACCTCGGCCGGCACCGTCCGCAGCGGGCTGGTCGCCGACACCCCTTCCGCGTCGGCGAGCCGGCGCTCCACCTCGGGGTCGAGCCCCATGCCGTTGCCCATCGAGACCACGTAGTCCGCCTCGATCGCGGCGGTGGCCATCCGGTCGATGGACGTCTGGAGGCTGCTCGCGGCCACCGTCATGCCGGTGATCAGGGTGAGCCCGATCATCAGCGCGGAGGCGGTGGCGGCGGTGCGGCGCGGGTTGCGCACGGCGTTCTGCCGGGCGAGCCGGCCGGAGACCCCGAAGAGCCTCAGCACCGGGGCGACGGCGGCGACGACCGGCCGGGACAGCAGCGGCGTGAGCACGAAGACGCCGAGGATCAGCAGGACCGCGCCCAGCCCCATCGGGGCCTGCGCGTCCGACCGTTCCATGGTGGTGGCGTACAGGACCACGGCGGTACCCACCCCGGCGAGCAGCGCGCCGAGGGTGTTGCGCAGCACCAGGGACTTGACCGTCGCCGTGGCGTGCACGCTGCTCATCGCGGCCACCGGCGGGATCTTCGCGGCCCGGCGGCCCGGAAGCCACGCGGCGCCCACCGTCACCAGCACACCGACCGCGAACGCGACGGCCACCGTGGTGGGAGCGATCACCAGCGGGCCGTCCGGGAGCATGCCGCCGACGCGGCCGACGAGCGCCCGCATCCCGGCGCCCACGCCGACGCCCGCGGCCAGTCCGGCCGCCGCCGCGACCACGCCGACCGCGCCCGCCTCCAGCAGCACCGAGCGGGTGATCTGCCGCCGCGAGGCGCCGACGGCCCGCAGCAGCGCCAGCTCACGGGTGCGCTGCGCGACCAGCATGGAGAAGGTGTTGGAGATGATGAAGGTGCCGACGAAGAGCGCGATGCCGGCGAACACCAGGAGACCGCTCTCCATGGCGCTCATCTGCGACGCGATGCGTTCCGCCTGGTCCTCGGCGAGCTGCTCCCCGGTGCTGGTGGCGACGCCCTCGGGCAGGACCGTCCTCAGCGCGGCGCGCAGTTCGTCCTGACCGGTGCCGGGCGCGGCCCGGACGAAGATCTCGTCGTACTCACCGGCGCTGTGGAACAGCTCCTGCGCGGTCGCCGTGTCGAAGAGGGCGAGGCTGCCGCCCGCGGCGACCGCGCCGTCGTCGGTGGTGAAGACACCGGTGAGGGTCGGGGTGAGGACCGGTCCGTCCACGGACAACCGGACCGTGTCCCCGACCTCGTATCCGCCCTCGCGCGCGGTCCGCTCGTCGAGGGCGACCTCCTGCGCGCCGCGCGGGGCACGTCCGTCGGCCAGCGGGTAGCGGGGGTCGGCGTCGCCCCAGTAGTTGCCGCCCTGCGACTGGAAGCCCTCGGTGACCAGCTTGCCGTCCCGGCCGGCCACGGCGGCCCAGCCCGTCACCACGCCGGTCGCCTCCTCGACGCCCGGGACCGCCGCGGCCTTCTTCAGCAGCGCGGGCGTGAGCACGGGCGGGTCGGAGGGCTTCCGGTCGCCGGAGCCCGGGCCCCGGTCGGGGCCGAGGGCGACGTCGACCTGGTCGAAGCCCTTGGCGGAGCTGTTCCGCATGGCGTTCGAGACGGTGTCGGTGAAGACCAGGGTGCCGGACACGAACGCGACGCCGAGCAGCACGGCGAGCATCGTCATCAGCAGTCGGGCCTTGTGCGCGAAGACGTTGCGCAGGGCGGTACGGAACATGGGTGAGGGTCTCTCGGTCTCGTTCGGCGAAGGTACGGGAGGCGGCGGAGCCGGCCGGGTCAGCTGACGCGGCCCTTCGCGTCGAACTCCTTCATGCGGTCGAGCACGGCCTCCGCGCTCGGCGCCCGCAGCTCGTCGACGATCCGTCCGTCGGCCAGGAAGACGACCCGGTCCGCGTAGGCGGCGGCGACCGGGTCGTGGGTGACCATCACCACGGTCTGCTGGTGCGCGCGCACCGAGTCGCGCAGGAAGCCGAGGATCTCCGCCCCGGACCGGGAGTCGAGGTTGCCGGTCGGCTCGTCGGCGAAGACGATCTGCGGGCGGGAGGCGAGCGCGCGGGCGACCGCGACCCGCTGCTGCTGACCGCCGGAGAGCTGCGCCGGCCGGTGCCCGAGGCGCCCGGACAGGCCGACCATGCCGATCACCGTGTCCAGCCACCCGCGGTCCGGCTTCCGCCCGGCTATGTCCAGCGGGAGCGTGATGTTCTCGAGGGCCGTGAGGGTGGGCAGCAGGTTGAACGCCTGGAAGACGAAGCCGATCCGGTCGCGGCGCAGCCGGGTCAGGTCCTTGTCCTTCAGCGAGGCCAGCTCGGTGCCGCCGATGCGGACGGAGCCGGAGGAGAAGGTGTCGAGGCCGGCGACGCAGTGCATGAGGGTGGACTTGCCGGATCCGGACGGCCCCATGATCGCGGTGAACTCGGCCTCGTGGAAGTCGATGGTGACGCCGTCGAGGGCGACCACCCGGGTGTCGCCGTGGCCGTAGACCTTCGTCAGGTCGGCGGCCTGCGCGGCCACCACGGCGGTGGCCCGGTCTGCGGTGTCGGTGGTGGTCACGGGTGGATGCTCCTGGCGGCCGGCGGATCTGGGACCGGACCATCATCCGCCCCGCGCACCCGCGCGCCGTCAGCCCTCGATCCCGTTCCCGCCGCCCACCTGGGTCGCATACCGGCAGGTCGGGGTCCTACTCGGGTATGACCCCGTCCCGGAGTCGTCCCCCGGTCGCGGTGGTCACCGCGGACTTGGGGTTCGCGCCCCACCGGTTGGTCCCCGGCTCGCCGTCGCGGACGGACCAGACGAGCAGCACCAGGATCCCGAGCGGCACGAAGGACAGGAGGACCCACGCCCCGGACCGCCCGATGTCGTGGAGGCGGCGGACCGCGGTCGCGAGCCAGAACGCGAGGCAGCAGGCAATGAGCAGCAGCAGGACCAGGGCGAGGACGGCGTTGACGTCCAGCAGCAGCATGGCGAGCGGCAGGAACGCGGCCGTGACGACCGTGAAGCGCCAGAACTCGGACCGGCGCGAGCGTCCCTTGACGTCGGTGCCCTTCCTGAGCACCGCGGCGACCTGCTCGTGCAGCATGGCTTCCCCCTCCGTGCGGACGCCCCCCGGCGTGCCTCGGCGGACGGCCACCTGCCGGACACCGGGGGCGAACGTACGCCCAGTGATCGACATCCGTCAACGGGCGTTCCCGCCTGGGGATTTACCACCGACGCGCAGGACCGCGGGACACCGGCCGGGACGGCGCCCTACCTCCCCGCGCGCGGCCGCCCGTTGTGCCGCAGCCGCAGCCGGCGGCGGGGGTGGGAGCGCAGCACCGGGTGGAGGCTCCAGTTCCGTTCCGAGGCGACCGCCATCACGTGGCCGGCGCCGACGCCGCGGAAGAACCGCGCGCCCAAAGCGAGATCGCGGTGGAACGCGACGACGCCCCGGGACGACTCCGCCCGCCGGGTCGCCGCCTCCACGCGCCGCTCCACCCGGGCCCGGTAGTACTCCGTGTCGCCCTCCCGCACCAGCTCCACCGGGCTCACGCACCACAGCGGGACGAACGGCAGGCGGCCCAGGGTCGCGTCCAGCATCCGTATCGCGCCGTTCTCGGCGCGCGGGACCATGAGGACGAAGAGCTCGACGAAGGGCGCCACGCAGTACAGGCAGAACGCGAGGAACAGCCAGAGCACCCACCACAACGGCAGGAAGACCAGCGTCAGCGGCAGGAGCAGCAGCCAGCGCAGGGCGGCCGGGCGGGCGGGGAGCGGGCCCCAGGCCGGATCGCCGGCCTGGCCCTGGTGGTGGTCGGGCATCATCGCTTCCCCCGGATCGCGCCTGCGCCCACGTCCGGCGGTTTCCGCCCGTGAGCGTGGGTGACTGTACCCGGTGGGCGCCAGGGAGAGCACGGCCCGCCCCCGCCGCCGGGACGGCACGGTGGCCGTCCGGTGGCCGGTCCGGCGTCAGCGCAGCATGCGCGCCGCCTCCACCGCCCAGTAGGTGAGGATGTTGCGCGCACCGGCCCGCTTGATGCCGGTCAGGGTCTCCAGGATCGCCTTGTCGCGGTCGACCCAGCCCTTCTCCGCCGCCGCCTCGACCATCGAGTACTCGCCGGAGATCTGGTACGCCGCCACCGGGACGTCCACCGCGTCGGCGACCCGGGCGAGGACGTCCAGGTAGGGGCCGGCCGGCTTGACCATGACCATGTCCGCGCCCTCCTCCAGGTCGAGCGCCAGCTCGCGCAGCGACTCGCGGAGGTTGCCGGGGTCCTGCTGGTAGGTCTTGCGGTCGCCCTGGAGCGACGACCCGACGGCCTCGCGGAAGGGGCCGTAGAAGGCGGAGGAGTACTTGGCGGTGTAGGCGAGGATCGACACGTCCTCCCGCCCGATCTGGTCGAGCGCGTCGCGGACGACGCCGATCTGGCCGTCCATCATGCCGCTGGGCCCCACGACGTGGGCGCCGGCGTCCGCCTGGACCTGGGCCATCTCCGCGTACCGCTCCAGCGTCGCGTCGTTGTCCACCCGGCCCTCGGCGTCGAGCACGCCGCAGTGGCCGTGGTCGGTGAACTCGTCCAGGCACAGGTCCGACATGACGATCAGGTCGTCGCCGACCTCCGCCCGCACGTCGCGCAGCGCGACCTGGAGGATGCCGTCCGGGTCGGTGCCGCAGGTGCCGAGGGCGTCCTTCTTCTCGTCCGCCGGGACACCGAAGAGCATGATCCCGGAGACGCCCGCCTCGACGGCCTCCGCCGCCGCCTTCTTCAGCGTCTCGCGGGTGTGCTGGAAGACCCCCGGCATCGAGCTGATCGGCACCGGCTCGCTCACGCCCTCCCGCACGAACGCGGGGAGGATGAAGTCGGCGGGGTGCAGCCGGGTCTCGGCCACCATGCGCCGCATCGTGGGAGTCGTACGCAGCCGCCGCGGCCGCGTACCGGGGAAGGAACCGTACGTCGTCATGCCCTCCACGCTACGCCCGCCGGAAGGGACGTTTTGCCGACGCCGGGTCGGAGGCGCCGCCCGCACCGCCCGGGGGCGCCGGGGCGCGGGACGGGCGGAACGCGGGGCGGGCGGCTTCAGCGGGCGCGGCGGCGGGCGACCGCCGCGGATGCGGCGGGCGCGGCGGGTGCAACCCGCGGGACGCCGGCGCGCGTCCTCCGGTGCGAACGTGCGGACCTCGCGCCACACCCCGGAGGTGGCTGACGTGCCCACACCCAGTTCCGCCGGCCCACGCGGGACGACGATCCGGCGGTGGGTCGCCGTCGCGACTCCCCCGGTCGCCGCCGCGGCCGTCCACGGCTGGGCGTACTGGTTCTTCCGCGCGAGCGGGCTGCCCCTCGCCGTGGGGGTCGGGGGCGGCTGCGTCCTGATGTTCGGCGCCTGGATCCTCTACCGGAGCCTGGTCGACGGCACGGGCCGCTTCTTCGGCTCCGTGCTGACCATGATCGCCCTTCTCGCCACCGCCGCCGCGGCCCAGCACAGCACCCCCCGTGCGGAGACGGCCACCTGCCGGGTCCTGACCGTGGCGGCGGACGCCCAGCCGTCGTGGGGCGACGGCCCCGCCGCCCCCTCCCGCCACAGCCTCACCCTGGAGTGCCCCGGCGGCTACCCCGGCAAGGTCGTCACCGGGCGCGGGGGCGAGGACATCGGCACGGGGGACACGGTGCGGGTGTCCTACGACGTCCACCGTCGCGTCTCCCCCCAGCTCGAGGGCGAGCCCGCCCCCTGGATCACGCTCTCCCTGGCCCTCCTCCTGCTCGGCCTGGCGTCCCTGCTGGCCCGCCACGGCGTGCGCGCCCCGAGCCAGGAGACCGGCTGACGGCCGCCGCGACGGCCGCCGCACCACGACGCCAGCTCACGGGGCACGAGCCACGGATCGCGGATCGCGGATCACGAGCCACGGATCGCGCCATCGCGCGGTCGCCCCCGGTTGGCCGGGAGTTCGCCCTCGTCACACCTCCGCGGCGCACGATCCGGGCCATGACTCACACGTCCCACATCAGGTCCACCGCCTACGTCCTGACCGCGTTCGCCGTCCTCGCCGGCACCGCTTCCCCCGCCGTCGCGGCCCCCGCCACGCCCTCCGCTCCCGCAGCCTCGGCCGCTCACCGGCACGACGCCACCGGTATCCCGTTCACCGCGGCGGAGGTCACCGCACGGGAGGACGGCTCGTACCGGATCACCTGGCAGGCTCCCGGCGTCCGTCACGTCACGGTCCGCGCCAACGGCCGCACCGTGGCCGGCGGTGGCTCCACCGGCTCCGTGACCGTCACCGGTCTGCCCGCCGCCGACCGGCAGTGGTTCGACCTGGTGCCGTCCCAGGGCGGCCGGCTGCGCCTCGCCGACCGGCTGATCCGGCTCGACGGCACCGTCAACTTCCGTGACGCCGGCGGCTACCGCACCGCGGACGGGCACTGGGTGAAGATGGGCGTCGTCCACCGCTCGGACTCCCTGGAACGCCTGACGGACACCGATCTCGCCAAGCTGACCAGGCTCGGCATATCCGTCGACTACGACCTGCGCACCACGTCGGAACGGACGACCGCCCCGGACCGTCTCCCCGACGGTGTCCGGTACGTCGTGGCCGACGTCATGGGCGACACCGCCGGCGGCGTGGAGGGCTTCGAGATGCCGACCACGCCCGAACAGGCCGAGCAGTTCATGATCGACGGCGAGAAGGGCATGGTCGGCAACGAAAGCGCGCGGACCGCCTACACCGCCGTCCTGAACGGGATCACCGCCGACGCGGACGGCTCTCTCTACCACTGCACGGCCGGCAAGGACCGCACCGGCTGGGCGAGCGCCGTCCTGCTCACCGCCCTCGGCGTGCCCCGCGAGACGGTCATGCGGGACTACCTGGCGTCCAACCACTACCGCGCCGAGGCCAACGCGGCGGCGCTCGCGGCCCTCCCGCCCCAGCAGGCCGCCGTCTACAAGCCGCTCCTGGACGTCCGCCCCTCCTACCTGAACTCCGGTTTCGAGGAGGTCGAGGACGCCTACGGGTCATTCACCCGGTACGAGAGGCAGGCGCTCGGCCTGGACGCCAAGGACCTCAGGAAGCTGCGGTCCCAGCTCCTCGTCGGCTGACCGCTCCGGAGTCGCGGCGGTACGCGGCGACGCGGCGGTACGCGACGGGACATGGGGAGGCCCCCCACCCGACCCGCGGGTGAGGGGCCCGGAACGCCGGGGCCGTCGCCGGGATGCCTCCGCCGTCACCAGACCAGCGCCAGGTCCATCTCCTGCTGCCAGTAGGTGACCGTGTGGGTGCTGTCGACGTACACGCCGCCCGAGGGCAGCGCCACGGTGGCGCCGCGGCCGGCCGCGTCGCCCGAGCGGCCCGCGTACGTGACGGTCAGCCTCTGGGCGGTGTGGCCGCCCTCGCCCTCACCGGTGGCCGCCGCGGTCATCACCCCGGCGTAGGCGGACTTCCCCGGGGCGATCGTCACGACCGCCTGGGGCCGGCTGTCGCGGAGCACCGGGACGGGCGCCTGGGCGTCGTCGAACCGCAGGAACGGCGCGTGGTAGGCGAAGCACGGGACGGTGCCGGTGTTGGTGGCGGTGAGCAGGATGTGGTTGATCGGGCGGGAGACGGCCGTGACGCGCACCTTGGTGTTCGCCGCGGTGCACGGGACCGGGGCCGCGTCGGAGCCGGACCCGGAGCCCGAGCCGGAACCGGAGCCGGATTCCGAGCCCGAGGTGCCGGCCGACCCGCCCTTGCCCGTGCCCTGGGACCCGCCGGAGCCGGCGGAGCCGGCGGAGCCGGCGGACGAGCCGGTGCCCTTGCCCGCGTCGGAGGCCGCGTCGTCCGACTTCTCCGAGCCGGCCGGCTTCGCTCCCTTCCCGGCGTCGGAGGCGTCCGAACCGGCGGCGGGGGCGGAAGCCTGCGGGGAGGAGTCGGTGGCGTCGGCGTCCGCGTCGCCCTGGCAGGCGGTCAGCGAGAACGCGGCGAACGCGACGGTCGCGGCGGCGAGGAGACGGACACGGGGGCGGCGGGAAGCGAGAACGCGCATGGCGAAATACCTCTCAGGAGAGTGGAGTTCGGCAGGCCGCCCGACCTGTCGACCGGAGCGGCGTGCTTGGATGACCTCAGCTTGTGGGCGTTTTCGTCCCAGCGGCGACGATGCCGGGGTGTTCGGGACGCTGGAACGTTCTTAACGCCCTGACCAGCGAGAACGTCACCGCCTGGAACGCCGGGACGGGACGTTCCGACCGGAGACGAGGGGGAGAGGGACAGTGACGGGGGCTGAGGACACCGCCGAGTTCGCGCGGCGGCTACGGGAGTTGAAGGACCGTTCGGGACGCAGCTACGGCATGCTCGCCAAGCGGCTCCACATGAGCACGTCGACGCTGCACCGGTACTGCAACGGGGACGCGGTGCCGACGGAGTACGCGCCGGTGGAGCGGTTCGCCCGGGTGTGCGGGGCGTCCACGGAGGAGCTGGTGACCCTTCACCGCGCCTGGGTGCTCGCCGACGCCGCGCGTCGGCGCCCCACCCCGCCATCCGCCACGGAGGCCGAACCCTCCGCCGGGCCCTCCCCGTCCGCAGGGGCCGGAACGCCCGCCCCGGGGGCCGAATCCGCCGCGGGGGCTCCGCCGGCCCCAGGGGCTGCCGCGCCCGCCGCGGGGTCCCAACCCGCCGCGGGGGCTTCGTCGGCCGGAGGGGCCGAGCGTGCCGCCGGAGCCGCCGCTCCGGAGGCCGGCGCCGGGAGGTCCACCACCCCGGCGTTCTCCGCCGAGGAGTCCTCCGCCCAGGAGGCCGCGGCCTCGAAGGCCGTCGGCACCGGCCAGGCGGCGGACACCCCCGGAACCATCACCGGGGGCACCACCAGGGGCACGGTTCCGCACCCCGCCTCCGGCGGCGCGGGGAACCCCCGGGCGGTCTCCGAGGCACCCGCGTCCCCCGTACCTCCCTCCGTCTCCCGGAACCGCCGGCGTCTGCTCGTCGCCTCCGCCGTCGCCGCCGTGGCCGCGGTGGTGCTCACCGGCACCCTGGTCACCCGCTACGGGCAGGACGACGGCACTCGGGACCGCACCTCCGCCGCCGGCGCCGAGGCGTCCCCCACCCATGCCGCCACCACCGCCGCCACCGCCTCCCCCTCACCGGCCGGGGACCGGAAGAAGGACCGGGACGACGACGGCAAGGGCAGCCCCACCCCCTCCTCCACCTCCGAGGGCGGAAAGGACGCCAAGCCGAAGGCCACCGGCACGCCGCTGACCGTCGTCACCCGACCCCACGTGTGGGAGAGCCCCTGCAGCCAGCACTACCTGGTGAACCGCCCGCCCGCCGAGATGGGCCCGCCGCCCACCGAGCCGGACGCCCCCAGCTGGGTGGCCGCCACGGGCGCGGTCGCGTCGGGCGACCAGATGATCGCGCTGACCGTCCAGGCGACCGGGGACGAGACCGTCGTCCTCGACGCGCTCCATGTCCGGGTCCTCAAGTCCTCAACCCCGCTGCCGTGGAACGACTACGCCATGGGCGTCGGCTGCGGCGGCAACGTCTCCACCGGGTCCTTCGACGTCCGTCTCGACGAACCGCGCCCGGCCGCCCGGCCGCAGGGGGGCCAGGGCGCCTTCCCCTACAAGGTCACCGCCGCCGAGCCCCTGGTCGTCTACGTCACCGCGCACGCCTCGGCCCACGACATCAGCTGGGCGCTGGACCTCGAGTGGTCCAGCGACGGCCGGTCGGGGACGATCCGCCTCGACGACGGCGGTCGCCCGTTCCGCGCGAGCGGCAACCAGGGCCGCCCCCGGTACGAACATCCGCCGGGCGCGACGGCCTGGAACGTCCCGCTCGAGTAGCGCAGGATGGGGCCCGTGGGGGCGACCAGGAACGAGACCGAAGAGCTGCTGCGCCGCGCCGGGCTGGAGGCCGTGGCCCCGTGGCGGACCGAACCCGTGCTGTCGGTGCGTGCCGCCTGGCGGACGGTGACCGGCGGTGGGGTCCCGCCGTCGGCGGAGGTCCCCGCCGGCCGTCCGGCCGAGGCCGACGCGGCCTGGAACCGGCTGGCGGCCGAGGCGGGCATCCTGGACGCCGCCGGCCCCGGACCCCACCCCGCCGTCTTCCTGGTCCAGGCGGGCGGCCGTCCGCACGGCCCCCGCATGTGGACGCGGGTCCGCCTCGCCTCCGGCGCCGGTCCCACCGGCGCCCTGGGCGACTTCGTCACCCTCTCCCTCGACGGCGGGACGCTGATCGGCGTCGTGACGGAGAACGGCACCACCCGCCTGACCGTCGTGGACGACGTACCGGCCCGCATAAGGGCGGCGGCCGAGGCGGACGCCGCCCCGCGCAGCGCACGGGAACAGGCCGCAGCCTGGGACGCCCTGCTCGGCACGCCGCCCAGGCACCTGCCGCTGGACGCATGGGCCACCGGGCTCGCCGTCCACCGGGACGCGCCCGAAGCGCTGCTCCTCCAGCTCCTGGAGCGCGACCCCTACCTGCTGTACCGCCGCCTCCCCCCGGCGGTCCTGGCGGCCGCCCTCACCCACCCGGACCGGAAGCTCCGGCAGGACGCCTTCGAGCAGCAGCCCCTCACCCGCGAGCAGCGGTCGGGCATGATCCTGGCCGAGACCGACGAGCGCACGCGGTGGGTCCTGGCCCTGCTGGCCGCGGACCGGCGCGACGAACTCACCGAGGAGGCCTGCGAACGGCTCGCCACCGACCCGTCCACCCGGATCCGGCTGGAAGCCGTCCGCCTCACCGGGCTCCCGGTGCCGCTCGCCCTCCGGCTCGCCGAGGACCCCGAGCCCACCGTCCGTTCCTTCGCCCTGCTGAGGGCCTGGGCGCACCTGGACGACGCCACCCGCCGGTCCGTCCTCGAGGACCCCCGCCCCGAGGTCCGGCGGCCGGCCCTCCTCCTGCACCACCGCGAACACCCCCTGCCCCAGGCGGTGTTCGCGTCCGAGGCGCTGGACGCCGACGCCCTGCGTTCCTGCCTCCTCGCCGACGACCTGATCGACCACGTGCTCCGTGACGGCGACCCCTCGCAGCGCGCCGCCCTTGCCGACAATCCCCGCACACCCACCGGTCGTGCGCTCCGCCTCACCCACGACCCCGACCCGCACGTCCGCTGGAACCTCGCCCTGCGCGCCGACCTCACCGAGGAGCAGCGGGCGGCCGTGGAGATCGACTTCGACCCGGCGGTCCACCACTTCCTTCCCCTGTGGATCTTCGACCTCCACGACGACCCCGAGGCGATGCGCCGTCTCGCCGGCTCCGCCCACCCGCTGGTCCGCCGCGGCGTGGCCCGCGCGCGCCGCCTGCCGCCGGACGTCGTCGAACGCCTCGCCCGCGACGAGGACCGCGTGGTCCAGCTCTTCCTCGCCGAGTCCTGCGACGACGCGCCCGCCGAGATGCTGCTGCGCGTCGCCCAGTGGTGGACGGGCAGTCTCTCCACCCCCGATCGCCCCCGCTCCCACCCCAACTTCCCGCGCGAGGGCCTCCGGCGCTTCGCCGACCACCCCGAGCACCGGCTCCGCCGGCTCGCCCTGGACGATCCCGCCTCGACGCCCGGTCTGGTGGAGCGCCTCGCCCGCGACCCGCACGAGCTGGTCCGGATCCGCGCCGCCGAGGATCCGCGGCTCTCGGCGGCCGGCGTGGCCCTGCTGCTGGACGACCCCTCCGGGGCCGTCCGCAAGGCGGCGCGGCGCCATCCGCGGCTGCCCCTCCGCCGCCTTCTGGATCTGCTGCGCGATCCGCGCACCGCAGCGGGCGCCGTCAGCCATCCGGCGATCCCGGAGGAGGTCGTCCGCCGCATGATCGGCCTGCTCGACCGCTGACCGCGCCCCGCGCCCCGCGCGCCAGGGCCCGACGCACCCGGGACGGGGCCCTACGCGGACGGGCCGCCCGTGGACCCCGCGCCCGCCTCCGGGACCTCCGCCCGCGCCAGGCCGGCCAGGATCGCGTCCACCGTCTCGTGCGGCGTCTGCCCGGACGTGTCCAGCCACAGGCCGATCCTCGGCGTCTCCTCCCGCAGCGCGCGGACGAAGCCGTCCACGGCCCAGCCCCCGGAGTACCCGGTCTTCGCCCGGCCGGCCTCCCGCTCCCGTACGGCCTCGGCCGACGGGGCGAGGACGACCACGTACAGCGGGCGGGTCCGCACCCGCGCGACGAACCGCGGCAGGTCATCGCCCAGCAGGATGTCCTGCACCACCGCGGTGAACCCGGCCCCCGCGTACTCGTCCGCCACCGTCGCGGCGATCCGCTGCCGCAGGTCGAGCTGGGCGAGCGCGCCGGACGCCGGTTCCGGCGTCATCTCCTCACGCCCGGAGACCACCATCCGGCGGAAGACGTCGCCCCGCACGTGCGCCGCCCGCGGCAGCCGCGAGGCCAGCAGCTCGGCGACGGTGGACTTCCCGGCGGCCATGACCCCCGTGACCAGGACAACCGCGGCGTCCGCCGCATCCGCTCCCATGCGCACCCACGGTAGGGCCCACCGGCCGTCCTAGCCGAAGATTTCCTCCAGGAAACCCACGTCCTCCTCGGCCTCCAGGTACAGCGCGAGGAAGAGGGCGAGCAGCAGCTCGTCCGGCAGCTCCTGGTCCTCGCCCTCCAGGCTCGCCCGGTTCGGGAGGACGCCGAGCTTGGAATAGCGGACCTCCAGCGGTCCGACCCGCTGGACCACCCCGGCGGCCTTGGAGTACCGGAGCGGGTAGGGACCGATCCGCCGGACCGAGTGGCCGGAGCCGCCGTAGTCGAACTCCAGCTCTCCGACGGCACGCGGCCGGGAGCCGTGCCCGCCGTAGCGGACCTCGCGGTGCCCGATCCGCTTCAGACGCCCGCTGAGCCGGTCGTACTCGATCTCCCAGCCGCCGAGTCCGCGCGGCTTGCCGCTCAGCTTCCTGTAGGTGATCTCGGTGTCACCGATGCGCCGCAGGCTGCCCAGCGCGTCGTGCTGGAGCTTGATGTCCATGACGGTGACCTTCTTCCCTCGCGTCGACGGTCACGGACGGACCCTTCCAACCTCCTCGCCCGGTCCCGGCCTGTCAAAAGGAGGCGCGGCCGCGTCCCCGCACCGGGTCCGGGGTCGCGTCACTCCCGCACGAGGCAGAACGGGTGCCCGACCGGGTCCGCGTACACCCGCCAGCAGCGACCCGGGTCCCCCGCGTCCAGCAGCGTGGCGCCGGCCGCCAGCACCCCCGCCTCCGCGGCGTCCAGGTCCGCCACGCCGAGGTCGAGGTGGTACTGCTGGGGGCGGGACGGGTCGGGCCAGGCGGGGGGCTGGAGATCGGGGGCCTGCTGGAAGGCGAGGACGCGGCCGTCCGGGGTGTGGAGCGTGGACCAGGTCTCGTCGGTCGACCAGCGCGGGTCCCGCTGGTCCACCTCCCCGCCGAGCACCTTCCGGTAGAAGGCGGCGAGTTCGCGTGGCCGCGGACAGTCGATGACGACGCACTGCAGGGTGGCGATCATACGCCCGAGCCTAGGGATCAGGCCGGGGCGAGGGCGAGCGAAATGCCGAGGGCCACCAGAACCGCGCCGATGGCCCGGTTGAGCGCGACCTGGCGCCGCAGCAGCCGGGTCCGCAGCGCCGGCGCGGAGAGCACGCCCGCGACCAGCCCGAACCACACCAGGTGGGCGAGGGACATGAACAGGCCGTAGCCCGCCTGCCGCAGGAACGGCGTGCTCGCGTCCACCACCTGTGTGTAGGTGGAGACGACGAACAGCATCGTCTTCGGGTTGAGCGCGTTGGTGAGGAACCCGGTCCGCAGCGCCGCGCCCCGCGACAGCGGCTCGGCGGACGGGTCCGAGGTGTCGACGTCGGCGCGGGACCGGAAGGTCTGCAGGCCGACCCAGACCAGGTAGCAGGCGCCCGCGATCCTGACGGCGGTGAGGACGGCCGGCGACCCGGCGAGCAGCAGCCCCACCCCGAGCACGGTGTAGGAGACGTGCACCAGGACGCCCAGGGCGACCCCGGCCGCGGCCAGCATCCCGGCCCTCCGCCCGTACAGGCAGCTGTTGCGGACGATCATCGCGAAGTCGGCGCCCGGGCTGATCACGGCGAGCACGGTGATGACGGCGACGGCGAGCAGTTCGGCCACGGGACAGGCACCTTCGGGGGAGCGGACGACTGGCGGAGCGTACCGGGGAAAGGCGCAGGTGGGAAAGGTGCGGCCGGGAAGGACGCGGCCACGGAGGACGCCGGGAAAGCACGGTGCCGGCCGGGGAAGGCGCCGCCGCGGAAGCACGGTGCCCCCGTACCCGGGTCACGGGTACGGGGGCACACGCGGTCAGCGCGGACCGCGCCTCAGCTGGTCGTCGCCCGGCGGCGGCGCGCGCCGGGACGGCGCTCGGAGGGCCGGGTGACCGGGTCGCCCGCCGCGAGCGCGGCCTCACGCCGCTTGGCGCCGAACTCCGCGAGCGCGGCGGCCAGCTTGGTGACCGACGGCTCGGGGGCCATCACGTCGACCCGCAGGCCGTGCTCCTCCGCCGTCTTGGCGGTGGCCGGGCCGATGCAGGCGATCACGGTGACGTTGTGCGGCTTGCCGGCGATGCCGACCAGGTTCCGCACCGTCGACGACGAGGTGAAGAGCACCGCGTCGAAGCCGCCGCCCTTGATCGCCTCACGGGTCTCGGCCGGCGGCGGCGAGGCGCGCACGGTGCGGTACGCCGTGACGTCGTCGACCTCCCAGCCCAGCTCGATCAGCCCGGCGACCAGGGTCTCCGTGGCGATGTCGGCGCGCGGCAGGAAGACGCGGTCGATCGGGTCGAAGACCGGGTCGTAGGGCGGCCAGTCCTCCAGCAGGCCCGCGGCCGACTGCTCGCCGCTGGGCACCAGGTCCGGCTTCACGCCGAAGGCGATGAGCGCCTTGGCGGTCTGCTCGCCGACGGCCGCGACCTTGATGCCCGCGAAGGCGCGCGCGTCCAGGCCGTACTCCTCGAACTTCTCCCGGACCGCCTTGACGGCGTTGACCGAGGTGAAGGCGATCCACTCGTAGCGGCCGGTGACCAGGCCCTTGACCGCGCGCTCCATCTGCTGCGGGGTGCGCGGCGGCTCCACGGCGATGGTCGGCACCTCGTGCGGCACCGCGCCGTAGGAACGCAGTTGGTCGGAGAGCGAGACCGCCTGCTCCTTGGTGCGCGGCACGAGGACCTTCCAGCCGAAGAGCGGCTTGGACTCGAACCAGGAGAGCTGGTCACGCCGGTCGCCGCCGGCGGCACGCTCGCCGACCACGGCTATGACGGCCCGGCCGCCGTCCGCGGAGGGAAGGACCTTGCCCTGCTTGAAGACCTGCGCGATGGTGCCCAGCGTCGCCGTCCAGCTGCGCTGGCGGGTCGTGGTGCCGGCCACCGTCACGGTGAGCGGGGTGTCCGGCTTGCGGCCGGCCGAGACCAGCTCGGCGGCGGTCGCCGCGACCCCGTCCAGCGTGGTGGAGACGACCACAGTGCCGTCGGAGGCGCCGAGCTCGGTCCAGCAGCGGGCGCTGGCCGTACGCGCGTCGACGAACCGCACGTCGGCGCCCTCGGCGTCCCGCAGCGGCACACCGGCGTAGGCGGGCACGCCGACGGCGGAGGCGATGCCGGGCACCACCTCGAACCGCACGCCCGCCGCGGCGCAGGCGAGCATCTCGCGGGCCGCGTCGGAGTCCAGTCCGGGGTCGCCGGTGACGGCACGTACCACCCGCCTGCCGGAGCGTACGGCCGCCATGACAAGATGAACGGCATCACGTTCCGCCGGAACGGCAACGGTTGTTGACGTGCCGTCAACCACCGTCAGCTGTGGTGCGTCCGCGTCCGCCCCGGTGTTCTCCAGGACGGCGCCCGGCCTGGCGTGTTCACGCACCACGTCCAGCACGTCGGGTTCGCCGACCAGGACGTCCGCGTTCGCCAGCGCCTCGACGGCGCGCAGCGTGAGCAGCCCCGGATCGCCGGGACCGGCACCCAGGAAGGTGACGTGCCCTTGATCGGGAACCGCGGGAAGGGTGGTGGGGCTCACTGTGCTCGCTCCCCCATCAGACCGGCCGCGCCCCGGGCAAGCATCTCGGCGGCGAGTTCGCGGCCGAGCGCCATCGCCTGCTCGTGCGTCTCGGGGACGGGACCGGTGGTGGACATCTGCACCGTCCGGGAGCCGTCGGTCGTGCCGACGACGCCCCGCAGGCGCATTTCCTTGACAATCTGCCCGTCCCCCAGAAGGTCGGCCAGGGCACCCACGGGTGCGCTGCAACCGGCCTCCAGGGCGGCGAGCAGTGATCGCTCGGCAGTCACGGCGGCCCGCGTGAGCGGGTCGTCGAGCTGCGAGAGTGCGGCAATCAGCTCCGCGGAGTCCGCGGAGCACTCCACGGCCAGGGCTCCCTGGCCGGGAGCCGGCAGGACGGTGTCGACCGACAGGAAGTCGGTGACCTCGTCCGCGCGGCCGAGCCGGTTCAGGCCCGCGGCGGCGAGCACGACGGCGTCGAGGTCCCCGCTCTCCACGAACCCGATCCGGGTGTCGACGTTGCCCCGTATCGGCACCGTCTCCAGGCGCCGGCCGTTGGCCCGCGCGTACGCGTTGAGCTGGGCCTGCCGGCGCGGCGAGCCGGTGCCGACGCGGGCGCCGTCCGGCAGGTCCGCCAGCTTGGCGCCGCCGGCCGCGACCAGCGCGTCGCGCGGGTCCTCGCGGTCCGGTATCGCGGCCAGCGTCAGCCCCTCGGCCGGGTAGGTCGGGAGGTCCTTCAGCGAGTGGACGGCGAAGTCGACCTCGCCGCGCAGCAGCGCCTCGCGCAGGGCGGCGACGAACACGCCGGTGCCGCCGATCTGCGTCAGGTGCTCGCGCGAGACGTCGCCGTGGGTGGTGATCTCGACGAGCTCGACGGGCCGGCCGGTGACCCGGCTCACTGCCTCCGCCACGTGCCCGGACTGGGCCATGGCGAGCTTGCTCCGCCGGGTGCCGAGCCTCAAAGCCTTCTCTGTCATGCTCGCCCTCGGTTCTTGGCGTTGGCGTCGATCAGGGTGTTCTGGAGGGCGTCGTCGGCGATGCGGCCGGCGGCCTTGTCGGCCCGGGAGACGGACGCCACCGTCTCCGGGTCGAGGTCGAACAGGGTGCGCAGCGCGTCCGCGTACCCGGCGCCGCCGGGTTCCGCCGCGAGCTGCTTCACCCGCACGGTCGGCGCGTGCAGCAGCTTGTCGACCACCCGCCTGACGGTCTGGGTGATCTCCTGGCGCTGCTTGGCGTCGAGGCCGGGAAGCCGGCCCTCGAGCCGGGCGACCTCGCTCGCCACCACCTCGGCGGCCATCGAGCGCAGCGCCACCACGGTCGGCGTGATGGTCGCGGCGCGCTGGGCGGCGCCGAAGGCGGCGACCTCGTCGGCGACGATGCGCCGCACCTGGTCCACGTCGGCGGCCATCGGCGCGTCGGCGGAGGCGTCCGCCAACGACTCGATGTCCACCAGCCGCACCCCGGCGAGCCGGTGCACGGCGGAGTCCACGTCGCGCGGCATCGCCAGGTCCAGGACCGACAGCACCGGCTCGGGGCGGATGGTCTCCACGGCCTCCGGACGGCGGCGCTCGGGGATCCGGCCCACGGCGGCCACGGTCGCGGCCAGCGCGGTGACCAGCTCCGGGTCGGGCTCGGGCCGGACGTCCTGGCCGGTGCGCGCGGCGTCCAGGCGCCTCGCGTCACCGCGGTCCACCCAGGCGCCGTGCTGCTCCAGCGTGGCGGCGTCCATCCCGGCCACGGCGGCCTCGCCGGTGGCGGGGAAGTCCGCCGCGGGCGCGCCCTGCGGCAGCCCGGCCGGCCCGGCCTGCGCGACGGGGCCGACGGGGTCGGTGGGGTCGAGACCGAGGGGGCAGCCCTCCGCGTCCGGCGCCCCGCGCCGGAGGGACCCGGCGAGGGAGGGGCCGGAGCCGTCCTGGACGGAGGCACCCGCCGCGCCCGCGGCCACGCCGGTCGGACCGGCCGGGCGGACCCGGCCCTCGACCGCGGCGGCCACCCGCTCGGCGGTGAGCACCAGGCCGGTGGCGCCGGTACAGGAGACGGCGATGTCGGCGCGGGACAGCTCGTCGGCGACGGCGTCCATGGTCACCGCGCGGGCGCGGACCGGGGAACCGCCGCCCGCGGCGACCTCGGCGAGGTTCTCCGCGAGCCGCTCGGCGCGCTCGACGGTGCGGTTGGCGACCACGATCTCGGCCACCCCGCCGCGCACCAGCGTGGCGGCGGCCAGCGAGGACATCGAACCGGCGCCGATCACCAGCGCCCGCCGGCCCTCGAGCCAGGACGTGACGTCGGACGCGCCCGCGAGCTGCTCCAGGCCGAAGGTGACCAGGGACTGCCCGGCGCGGTCGATGCCGGTCTCCGAGTGGGCGCGCTTGCCCACCCGCAGGGCCTGCTGGAACAGGTCGTTGAGCAGCCGGCCCGCGGTGTGCAGTTCCTGCGCCTGGGCCAGCGCGTCCTTGATCTGGGCGAGGATCTGCCCCTCGCCGACCACCATCGAGTCCAGCCCGCAGGCCACCGAGTAGAGGTGGTGGACGGCGCGGTCCTCGTAGTGCACATAGAGATAAGGAGTGAGCTCCTCCAGGCCGACCCCGCTGTGGCGGGCCAGCAGGGTGGACAGCTCGGCGACACCGGCGTGGAACTTGTCCACGTCGGCGTAGAGCTCGATGCGGTTGCAGGTGGCCAGCACCGCGGCCTCGGCGGCCGGTTCGGCGGCGACGGTGTCCCGCAGCAGCTTGGCCTTCGCCTCCGCGCCCAGCGCGGCGCGCTCCAGCGCGCTGACCGGCGCGCTGCGGTGGCTCAGGCCGACGACGAGCAGACTCATGCCGGCATCACGGCGGGGGCTTCCCCGTCGGTGCCCTTCGGGTCGGCGGCATCCATCGCCGCCGCGGCCGCGGCGCCCTTGGCCGCGGTCGGCACGGGCATGGCGTCGTCGTCGGCGGCGGCGTCCTCGCCGGCCTTGCGCTGCTCGTGGAAGGCGAGGATCTGCAGTTCGATGGAGAGGTCCACCTTGCGCACGTCCACACCGTCCGGAACGGTCAGCATGGTCGGCGCGAAGTTGAGGATGGAGGTCACCCCGGCCCCGACCAGGCGGTCGCAGACCTGCTGGGCGGCCCCGGCCGGGGTCGCGATGACACCGATGGACACGCCGTTGTCGCGCACGATGTCCTCCAGCGCGTCGGCGTGCTGGACGGGGATGCCGGCGACCGGCCTGCCCGTCATCGCGGGGTCGGCGTCGATCAGCGCGGCGACCCGGAAACCACGGGAGGCGAAGCCCCCGTAGTTGGCGAGCGCGGCGCCGAGGTTGCCGATGCCGACGATGACCACGGGCCAGTCCTGGGTCAGACCGAGCTCACGGGAGATCTGGTAGACGAGGTACTCGACGTCGTAGCCGACGCCTCGCGTGCCGTAGGAGCCCAGGTACGAGAAGTCCTTGCGCAGCTTCGCGGAGTTGACCCCGGCGGCGGCCGCGAGCTCCTCGGAGGAGACGGTCGGCACGGAGCGCTCCGACAGTGCGGTCAGAGCGCGGAGGTACAGCGGAAGCCGGGCGACGGTGGCCTCGGGAATTCCTCGGCTGCGGGTCGCCGGTCGGTGAGTTCGGCCAGTTGCCACGATGCTCCTGCGGGTAGAGCGGGGCTGGGGGCGGCCACACGTCCCCGGACCGCCTCGTCGGATGCAGGCTATGTCTTTGTGAACGTGTGCACAAAGATTGTGTCCGTTTTGCCCCACCGACGTGACCGGGGTCACGCGGTGTTCGCGCACGCGCACGGGACCGGCGGCAAGGCGCCCGGGTCCGTCACTCGTCGGGGACAAAGCTGCACACGCTCCTCTTCGATGCACGCCCCCGCAAGCAAATTCGAGGTCAAATCCTAAGCGAACAAAAGAGGTCGACCGAACCGTCACGCAGCGCGAACCCGCAGGTCAGAGGCAGATTCCGGGGTGCGGTGAGAGCTATCTCTCCTCCGCCGCGCTCGTTCTCCCCCTCTTTCACGCCCGTCCGGCCCTCTCCGCGGCCGCCCGCCCGCGAAGACGATCACGACGACGCCACGGCCCGCGCGGCCGTCGCAACCGCGCACGACGGCCGCGGTTCGCGCCACAATGGCGGGCATGAGTGATCTGGTGACATTGATCGGCAAGCCCGGATGCCATCTCTGCGAGGACGCGGAGAAGGTGGTGGCCAGGGTCTGCGGAGAACTCGGCGTGCACTGGGAGCAGAAGGACATCACCCAGGACGAGGAACTCCACCGCGCCTACTGGGAGCAGATCCCGGTGGTCCTCATCGACGGGCAGCAGCACACCTTCTGGCGCGTGGACGAGTCCCGCCTGCGGGCCGCCCTGGCCTGACCCCGGCCCGCCCGGCACCACCGCCCGGCCCCACCGCCCCGCCTCCACGGCCCCGGCCCCCGCCCCCTCCCCCGGCCCCGCCCCTCGGTGTTCACAGGACGACAACCTCGCCGCCCCGAAGCCGTCCCACGATCTGGATATGCTCACCGCATGGCCGCTCTTGGATGGCTCCTCCCCCGCAAGCGCTTCGCCACGGCGCGCAGCGTCCTGGCCGGCGAGGCCGCGGCGGAGGCCGCCCGCAAGTCCTCCCGCGAGCTCGAGCAGGAGGCCCGGTTCCCGGTCCTCGGCGACACCCACGCCGCGGCCTTCTTCGACCTGGACAACACGGTCATGCAGGGCGCGGCCCTGTTCCACTTCGGCCGGGGCCTGTACAAGCGGAGGTTCTTCGACACCCGCGACCTGCTCCGGTTCGCCTGGCAGCAGGCCTACTTCCGGCTGGCCGGCGTCGAGGACCCCGCGCACATGCAGGAGGCCAGCGACGCCGCCCTCTCCATCGTGAAGGGCCACAGCGTCGAGGAACTCCGCCTGATCGGCGACGACATCTACGACGAGTACGTGGCCGGCCGCATCTGGGGCGGAACCCGCTCCCTGGCCCAGGCCCACCTCGACGCCGGCCAGAAGGTGTGGCTGGTGACGGCGGCCCCGGTGGAGATCGCCCAGACCATCGCCCGGCGCCTCGGCCTGACCGGCGCCCTCGGCACCGTCGCCGAGTCCGTGGACGGCGTGTACACCGGCCGCCTGGTCGGCGAGCCGCTGCACGGCCCCGCCAAGGCCGAGGCGGTGCGCGCCCTCGCGGCCGCGGAGGGCCTGGACCTGGCGCGCTGCGCCGCCTACAGCGACTCGTTCAACGACATCCCGATGCTCTCGCTGGTCGGCCACCCCTACGCGATCAACCCTGACACCCGGTTGCGCAAATACGCGCGCGAGCGCGAATGGCGACTGCGTGACTACCGCACCGGCCGCAAGGCCGCGATGGTCGGCATCCCGGCCGCCGCCGGCGTCGGCGCGGTGGCCGGGGGAACGGCCGCCGCACTGGCGCTGCACCGTCGCCGCCGCCTGGTCTGACCTGCGCTTCTCCTCACCCCACCGCCCTTTCCGCGCCCGACGGCACCCGGCCCCCGCGGCCCGCGTGCCCGTCGGGCGCCTTCGCGCGCGCCCGCGGCAGTCCTGACGCTCCGCTCACATCGGCCGGAGCCGGACAGGGCCCGCTCGAATCTTGGCCGGATGCGATCGCCAAACGGTCCCACTTCGACACCGGATCCGACCCCAACAAGCCACAGAAGCGACGTAATCGATGATTTGAGCAACTCGGCGTAGCTGCGCCTGTACGAAGCGTTATTCTCCTCAGACGCAATTCGGTTCCCCTCCGTCGCCACGACGGGTGAACGGTTCCGCACTGCACGTGATGGAAGCTCTGCCTCTGGGAGTCCCGTGTACCCACACGTCGGGGTTGACGCCTCGGGCCTGGCTGCGCTCCGCTCAGCGGCCCTGGAGCTGTTGCGCGGCTTCGTCCCCACCGCGTACGCCGTTCCCGCCCTCGCCGCCACCGCCCCCGCCGGCCCGTGCTACGCCCTCGCCGAGGGCGGGGCGACGGTCGTCCGCCGGGGCCGCGCGGGCGCCACCGCCGCGCCCGCCCGCCGTCCCGCCGCGGACAGCGACAGCGCCCGCATGATGGACCTGGTCGAACGCGCCCAGGGAGGCGAGGCCGAGGCCTTCGGGCGCCTCTACGACCAGTACAGCGACACCGTCTACCGATACATCTACTACCGCGTGAACAGCAGGGCGACCGCGGAGGACCTGACCAGCGAGACCTTCCTGCGCGCCCTGCGCCGCATCGGCACCTTCACCTGGCAGGGCAGGGACTTCGGCGCGTGGCTGGTCACCATCGCGCGCAACCTGGTCGCCGACCACTTCAAGTCCAGCCGTTTCCGTCTCGAGGTGACCACCGGCGAGATGCTCGACGCCAACGAGGTCGAGCGCTCACCCGAGGACTCCGTCCTGGAGCATCTCTCCAACGCCGCCCTGCTGGACGCCGTCCGAAGGCTCAACCCCCAGCAGCAGGAATGCGTCACGCTCCGTTTCCTCCAGGGCCTGTCGGTCGCCGAGACGGCCCGGGTGATGGGGAAGAACGAGGGCGCGATCAAGACCCTCCAGTACCGCGCCGTCCGCACCCTCGCGCGGCTCCTCCCCGACGACGCCCGCTGACCGGCGGACACCACCGCACCCGGCCTTCCGGACGACCACCCGGACGGCCACCCTCCGCACCGGTCAACTCACGTAGGGTGAAAGGTTGTTGACTCGGCGGTCCATCCGCCCGGAGTCCGTAACCGAAGTGCCCGGCCGCTCGTTGTCCGGGATACAGGCTCCCTGCGGACACCCCGAGGTCCCCGCCGGGGAGTCGTCCGTCATGACGAGAGGAGGTGCCGCCAGTGATCGCGAACGTATCGGCGCACCGGCGGGCGAACGCCTTCGCCCAGGCCCTGGAGGAGCTGTCCGACCAGGGCACGGCGGCCGAGCAGCCAGAGGGATCGGCGGCACCGGCGCCGGCTGCTGCGGAGAAGACCGGGCAGGCGGCCATGCTGGCCGTCGCCGCGGGTCTCGGCGAACTGCCCAAGCCGGAGCTCGACCCGGAGGTGAAGGTCGTCCAGCGCGCCCAGCTGGTGGCCGCGATGGAGGCCATGGTCAAGGAGGGCGCCTTGGGCGACGCGTCCACGCGGGTCCCCGACCAGCGTTCGACCCGGGCGCGCGGCGCCCACCGGGCGAGCGCCCTGGGAAAGCTCCGGCCGCGCTCACGCCTCACCAAGGGACTGGCCGCCGGCGGGCTCAGCGTCGGCGTGGCGGCCAGTGCCTTCGGCGGCGTGGCCGCGGCCAGCTCCGACGCCCTCCCCGGTGATTCGCTCTACGGCCTCAAACGCGGCATCGAGGACTTCCGCCTCGGTCTCGCCGAGGACGGGACCGAGCGCGGCGAGATGCTCCTCGACCAGGCGTCCCGGCGTCTGGCCGAGACCCGCCGGCTGATGGAGCGCGGCCGTGGCGGCCACCTGGACCACGAGTCCGTGGGCGAGATCCGCCGCACCCTGTCCGGCATGCACGAGGACGCCGCGGAGGGCCACCGCCTGCTGCACGACGCCTACCAGCGCGACCCGGACTCCCTGGCCCCGATGCGGGCCCTCTCCGCCTTCGCCGACCGGCACGGCCGGACGTGGGACGAGATGCGTGACCGTCTCCCGGTCCAGCTGGGCGACGTGAGCGAGGAGGTCACCTCGGTCTTCGACGCCATGGAGCAGGAGGTGGCGCCGCTGCGCCCGCTGCTGCCGGAGGCGCCGTCGTCCGGAGGGCAGGACGCCAGGCCAGGCCGGGGCACCGATTCCGGTTCCCCCGGCTCCACGCCGTCCGGGGAGCCCACCGCGCCCGGCAAGGGCGAGGGCGGGACGGGCTCCACCGGCGCGAAGGATGGGAGCGAGCCCGAGGCGTCCCCGTCCGCGGACACGGACGGCCTGCTCGGCGGCAACACGGGCGGTCTGTTCGACCCGCCGCCCGAGGAGGACCAGGAGGCCGATTCCACCCGGCCCGAGGGTGAGGAGGACGGCCGCAGGGTCACCCTCCCGCCACTGCTCCCCGACCTTCTTCCGGGCCTCGGCCTCGGCGGGGATTCCACGGAGTGAGCGGTTGAGGGGGCGGTCCGTCGGGCCGCCCCCTCGCGCGCAGCCGGTCAGAAGAAGCCGGTCAGAAGAAGATCGACCGCCTCCGCACCAGCAGCTTGTACAGGGTGTGCTGTATCTCTTCCCGTACCTGGTCGGTCAGGTTGAACATCAGCATTGGGTCGTCCGCCGCCTCCGGCGCGTACCCGTCGGTGGGGATGGGCTCCCCGAACTGGATGGTCCACTTGGTGGGCAGCGGCAGCGCGCCCAGCGGCCCCAGCCAGGGGAAGGTGGGCGTGACGGGGAAGTAGGGCAGCCCGAGCAGCCGCGCGAGGGTCCGCGCGTTGCCGATCATCGGGTAGGTCTCCTCCGCGCCGATCACCGAGCACGGCACGATCGGCGCGCGTGCCCGCAGTGCGGTGGAGACGAACCCGCCGCGCCCGAACCGCTGGAGTTTGTACCGTTCGCCGAACGGCTTCCCGATGCCTTTGAAGCCCTCCGGCATCACGCCGACCAGCTCGCCCCGTGCCAGCAGTTCCGCAGCGTCCTCGGCACAGGCCAGGGTGTGTCCGAGCTTGCGGGCGATCTCGTTGACGACGGGCAGCTGGAAGACCAGGTCGGCGGCGAGCAGCCGGAGGTGACGGTCCGCCGGGTGCGTGTCGTGCACGGCGACCTGCATCATCAGGGCGTCCAGCGGCAGGGTGCCGGAGTGGTTGGCGACGATGAGCGCCCCGCCCTCGGCGGGGATGTTCTCGATGCCCTTCACCTCGACCCGGAAGTACTTCTCGTACAGCGGGCGGAGCAACGCCATCAGCACCTCGTCGGTGAGCTCGGCGTCGTACCCGAAGTCGTCGACCTCGTACTCGCCGGTGACCCGGCGGCGCAGGAACGCCAGTCCCTTGGCCAGCCGCCGTTCCAGCCCGCCGGATCCGCCGCCGGGGGCCGGGCCGGGGTCGCCGGGGTCCTCGCCCCGGCGGGGGGCTCCGTCCCCGTCCTGGACGCCGTGGGGGGCCTGCGCGGCCCGGGGGCCGCGGGGCGTGCCGGGGCCCGGGGAGTCGCCGTGGCCCTGGGCCGGCAGCGGCACCGTGCCGTCGCCGCCGGACCGCCCGCCGCGCGGCGCGGAACGCCGCCGGGCACGGTCGTCGTCGAACGGGATGACCTTCGCGTCCGCCATCGTGACTGTGCTCCTCCGTCTACCGCGTGGCCTGCGTGCTGGTGCTCCTCCGGCCGCCTCCGGGCCCGCGGCCGACGGGGCCGCCGCCCGGTCCTGGTTCCCACGGTCCGGCGTCTCCTGTCGCGCCCTCCCCCGGCGGGCCGCCTCCCGCCACTCCGTCGCCCGTCAGCCCGTCGCCCGTCACGCCGTGGCCCGTGACGGCCTCGGTGAGCCTTCCGACGGCGGCGGCGAGCAGGTCCGGCGGCAGCAGTCCGGGTCCGGTGGCCGAGGCGAAGTCCGCGAACGTCTCCGCCGTGCTGTGCCGGGGGTGGAAGCCGAGGACCTCGCGCATCTGCCGGGTGTCCACGACCCGGCCGTGGGTGAGCAGCCGGATCTGCTCCGGGGAGAAGTCGGAGAGCCCCAGGGTCCGCATCAGCGACCCGGTCAGGGTGACCGCGGGCAGCAGCACCGGCGCGGTCGGCCGCCCCACGCGCCGCGCGCACTGCGAGAGCGTCAGGACCCCGTCGCCCGCGATGTTGAAGGTGCCGTTGTTGAGCGTCCCCGGCTCGGGTTCGCGGGAGGCCCGCAGCAGCACGTCGGTGACGTCGTCCTCGTGGACGAACTGCAGCCGCGGGTCGTAGCCGAGCACGGTCGGCAGCACGGGCAGCCGGAAGTAGGAGGCGAGCGGGGTCTCCACGCCCGGGCCGAGGATGTTGGCGAACCGGAGCACGCACACCGCCACGTCCGGCCGCCGCCGCGCGAAGCCCCGCACATATCCCTCGACCTCGACGGCGTCCTTGGCGAAACCGCCGCTGGGCAGCGCCTTGGGAGCCGTGGTCTCGCGGAACACCGCCGGGTCGCGGGGCGCCGACCCGTACACGGTGGTACTGGACTTGACCACCAGTCGCCGCAGGGCGGGCGACTTCTGGCAGGCGCCCAGCAGTTGCATGGTGCCGATGACGTTGGTCTCCTTCACGGAGGACCGGTTGCCGCCGGCCAGCGCCGTCCCGGTGACGTCGAGATGGACCACGGTGTCGGCTCGGTGCTCGGCCAGCACCCGGCCGATCGCGGGCTGCCGGATGTCCGCCCGCACGAACACCGCCTCGCCCAGGTCGTGCTCGGGCGTGACGGCGTCCACCGCCACCACCCGTTCCACGTCCGGCTCGCGCAGCATCCGACGCACGTAGAGGCTCCCCAGCCGCCGGGCCGCCCCGGTCACCAGCACGATCCTGCCCAAGACCCGCGCCTTCCCCTCGTCCCCCGCGTCCCCCGCGTCCGCCGGACTCCCTTACGGCGGTACGCGACAACTTAGCCGCTCCGTGTTGCGCGGACGTGGCCGTCACGCTGCCGCCGCCCACCGCCCACGTCACCCTCACGTGCCCCGCCGCCCCGCCCCGGACACGACCGCGGCCCCCCACCGAACCGGTGGGGGGCCGCAGGGGCACGCTTTCGCGGCGTGTGCCGCGTCGCGTTACTTCTTGTTGCGACGCTGGACGCGCGTGCGCTTGAGCAGCTTGCGGTGCTTCTTCTTGGCCATCCGCTTGCGCCGCTTCTTGATAACAGAGCCCACGACTTACCCTCGCTCACTTCTCATCACTCGGCGTTGGGCGCCATGGGCCCATACGACCTTCGAGGGGAAAGCCTACCTTCCCCGGGCCGGGAGGTCGTAATCGAGGGGGCCCCGGGTTGACCCCGGGACCGCCCCACGATGCCTCTCAGGCCGTCTCGACCCCCACATAGCTCTCGCGAAGGTACTCGTGAACCGCCTGCTCCGGAACTCGGAACGACCGTCCGACCCGGATGGCGGGCAGATGACCGCTGTGCACCAGTCGGTACACGGTCATCTTGGACACGCGCATCACCGAGGCGACCTCCGCCACGGTAAGGAACTGAACCTCGTTCAGAGGCCTTTCGCTGCCAGCTGCCATGACACACCTGAACCCTTCGCACTCGACGGCCACCGGCTTCCCCTTCCGGTGACTCTTCGTCGCTGCGTGCTCACTCCCCAGATTAGGTGCGGGTGATGCGAGTGGGGAAGAGGAGCCGCCATCACCGGCCTACCGTGACAGACACCCGCGATTGAGCACGCAACGGATAAGCGGGGGACGCCACCCGGGCCTCACACCCACCCCAACCGGAACGCCGGCGGCGGCTCGCGCCCCCCGCGCCACCGGCGGGTCCGGCCATCCCGCACGCCCCGGCGTACCCGCTCGCCCGCACCCGCGCTGACCTGCCCGGCAACCCCGGCGGCACGATCCCGCCCGGCCCGCCGTACCCGCCCCGCCGGCCCCTGCGGCGCACCGTGGAACCGCCTCCACCGCGCCCGCCGCGGACCCGGGCACGCCGGTGGTGCGCCCCGCCTCCCGGAATGACCGGGACGGCCCGGCGGGGACAGTCAGGAGGCTGCCGGGGTTGCTGATGCGTAGGCGGAACCGGGTCGTTTTGTCGACACGCTGACCCCGCATCGGTCGCAGGGAACCCGTCACACCCGTCGAGAGCCCTCCATCCGGCCTGCCGAGGGCCACTCGCCCCTTCCCCACCGCACCGTCACCGGAGCCCGCGCTTCCCCCGCCCCCGAAGGCCACCGGCCCGGATTCCGGATACGCGACGGGCCGACTCCGCCCCGATCGCCCACGATCACATACTGCCCGCTCAGCCGACGAAAAACGACCAAATCCCACTAGAACCCGACCACCCCCGCACCCCCTCCACCCTCCGGGGACAGCGGGGCCCGTACCTCCCCGCGGGCACACGCCCCACCGTCCTGCGGTGCCACACCCCGCCGTCCTGCGGTGCCGCGCCCCACCGTCCTGCGGTGCCGCACTCCACCCTCCTGCGGGCGGCTGGGCCGCCCAGGGGGCGGCACGGGCGGGCGCAGGGCGGCGCCGTACGCGGCGAGCGGTCCGCTCCACCACGCGCAAGCCCCGCGGTGCCGTACGCACGTGACCTCACCGCCGCGTGCCCAAGGGGCCCAGGACCCGCCGCGCCGGCGTCACGTAGGGCGATTGCCGCGGCGCTCCCACACCGCAACCATCACGCCGCAACCCTCACGGCATCAACCCCCGCAGGGGATAGACCGCCTTACGCGTCGCAAGGATCGCCTGGTCGAGCCGATCCGCCGGGTCGTACCCGTCCCCCCACTCCCGGAACGTCACCGGCCACCGCCCGTCCGTCATCCGCCGCGGCCCCGGCTGCCGGGTCAGCGCATACACCTCCTGCCGCCACCCCTCCGGCACCTCAGTCTCCGGCGGCACCGGCCGCCCCGCGGCCACCGCCACCAGATGCGTCCACGACCGCGGCACGACGTCGACCACCTCGTAACCCCCGCCACCGAGCGCGATCCACCGCCCCTCGGCATGCGCGTGCGCCATCCCGTGGCACGCCGCCTGCACCGCGTGCTGCGCGTCGAGCGAGACCGCCAGATGCGCCAGCGGGTCCTCGAAGTGCGTGTCCGCCCCGTGCTGCGTGACCAGCACCTGCGGCCGGAACTCCTCCAGCAGCTCGGGCAGCACCGAGTGGAACGCCCGTAGCCACCCCGCGTCTCCCGTACCGGCCGGCAGCGCCACGTTCACCGCGCTTCCCTCCGCGCCCGGACCGCCCGTCTCCTCGGGCCAGCCGGTCTGCGGGAAAAGGGTCCGTGGATGCTCGTGCAGAGAGACCGTCAGAACCCGCGGGTCGTCCCAGAACGCGGCCTGCACGCCGTCACCGTGATGCACGTCGACATCCACGTAGGCGACCCGCTCCGCACCAAGCTCCAGGAGCCGGGCGATGGCCAGCGCCGCGTCGTTGTACACGCAGAAGCCGGACGCCGCACCCGGCATCGCATGGTGCAGCCCGCCCGCGAAGTTCACCGCGTGCAGCACATCACCCCGCCACACCGCCTCGGCAGCCCCCACCGACAACCCGGCGATCAGCGCCGACACCTCGTGCATGCCGGCGAACGCCGGATCGTCCTCGGTCCCCAGCCCGTACGCCGGGTCGGCCGACGCGGGATCGGCGGAGGCCGACTTCACGGCCTCGATGTAGTCCTGGCGGTGCACCAGCCGCAGCGTGGAGTCCCCGGCCGCGCTGGCCCCGGCCACGGTGAGCTCACGGTCCAGTCCCAGAGCGGCCACCAGGCCCCGCGTCAGCTTCAACCGGACGGGATCCATCGGATGCCCTCGCCCGAAGTCGTAACCGGTGACTGCCTCGTCCCACATCATCTGCGCGCGGCCGCTCATGACGGCCACGCTATCCGGTCAGCCCAGCAGGGCGGCCAGCTCCCCCATCGTCGAGAACAGCGTCTTCGCACCCGCCAGCTTCTCCGGCGGCGTCATGCCCGTGAACCCGTAGACGTCCATCCCCGCGGCGACACCGGCCTGGACGCCCAGCGGGCTGTCCTCCACCACCGCGCACCGCTCGGGCGCGACACCCATCGACCGCGCGGCGTGCAGAAAGAGGTCCGGCGCCGGCTTTCCCCGGCCGACGTCCTGCGAACTGAAGATCCGGGCGTCGTCGAACCACCTGTGCAGCCCGGTCCTCCGGTGCCCCACCCGGATCCGGTCGTGGCTCCCCGACGACGCGACGCAGAACGGCACCCCCGCGTCCGTCAGCCGCCGCAGGACGTCCGCGGCACCGGGCACGGGCTTCAACTCCCGCTCGAAGGCGGCGAAGACGCGGCCGTGGAACTCGTCGTCGAACTCATCGGGCAGCCGCCGTCCCGTCCGCTCGAGGATCAGGTCGTGGACGCGGTGCAGGGCAGAACCCATGTAGTCGCGGATCGAGTCCTCGTAGGAGGTCTCGTGCCCCAACTCGGTGAGATAGCCGGCCAGGAGCCGGTTGGAGATCGGCTCACTGTCGACGAGCACACCGTCGTTGTCAAAGAGGACGAGGTCGTAGCGCATGGCTCCGAGCCTAAACGTC
>NZ_BBZI01000007.1:0-206764 GCF_008974245.1 Streptomyces abyssomicinicus
ACGCCGCCGAACAAATTTTGGGAAAGCCCCCGCACCTATGGTGCGGGGGCTTTCTGTTTCATGGGGAGCTCCGGCCTTCGGGGCGGACCCCTCCGCATCCGGGCGTCGGCCCTGGCGGTAAGGTTCGATCGCACCATTGACACGTATCCCACAGGAGGCCCCCGGGTGGAGGTCCAGGAGACCCGCGTCCAGACGGACCGGGTACTCACCATCCCCAATATCCTCAGCATGGCGAGGCTTCTCGGCGTGCCCCTGTTCCTGTGGCTCATTCTGCGGCCCGAGTTCGGCGGCCCCAAGAGTGACGGCTGGGCCCTGCTGGTCCTGGCGCTGAGCGGTGTCACCGACTATCTGGACGGAAAGCTCGCGCGACGCTGGAACCAGATCAGCAGCCTCGGCCGGCTACTGGATCCGGCGGCGGACAGGCTGTACATCCTCTCCACCCTGCTCGGTCTGACGTGGCGGGAAATCCTTCCGCTCTGGCTGACGATCGTGCTGCTGGCGCGTGAAGCCGTTCTCCTGGTGATGGTGGCGATCCTCCGCCGGCACGGTTATCCGCCGCCGCAGGTGAACTTCCTCGGCAAGGCGGCGACGTTCAACCTGATGTACGCCTTCCCGCTACTTCTGCTGAGCGACGGCAGCGGCTGGCTGGCCTCATTGGCGGCGATTTTCGGTTGGGCGTTCGCTGGGTGGGGTACAACCCTCTACTGGTGGGCAGGAGTCCTCTACGTGGTTCAGGTCCGACGCCTTGTTCGCGCGGACACCATGGCCACTGCCGACTGACTCGCCGATGAGTGGCCCTTCGGGGCCGGATGGCCCGTGTCCGGAACATACGGGACGATTCGTGCGGAGGCTGTCGGTCTCACCGTCGCCTGTCAGAGGAGGACGCTTCCGACATGAAGGCCGTCGTGATGGCCGGAGGCGAAGGCACCCGCCTTCGCCCCATGACCTCGAGCATGCCCAAGCCGCTCCTGCCGGTTGCCAACCGGCCGATCATGGAGCACGTCCTGAGGCTGCTGAAAAGGCATGGGCTCAACGAAACCGTGGTCACCGTCCAGTTCTTGGCCTCTTTGGTCAAGAACTACTTCGGTGACGGCGAAGAGCTCGGTATGGAGCTCACCTATGCCAACGAGGAGAAGCCGCTCGGCACCGCGGGAAGCGTCAAGAACGCCGAGGAGGCACTCAAGGACGACGCCTTCCTCGTGATCTCCGGTGACGCCCTGACCGACTTCGATCTGACCGAGCTGATCAATTTCCACAAGGAGAAGGGCGCCCTCGTCACCGTCTGCCTGACGCGTGTGCCGAATCCGCTGGAGTTCGGTATCACGATCGTCGACGACGAGGGCAAGGTCGAGCGCTTCCTGGAGAAGCCGACCTGGGGCCAGGTCTTCTCCGACACCGTCAACACGGGCATCTACGTGATGGAGCCCGAGGTCTTCAAGTACGTCCAGCCCGACGTCCCCGTGGACTGGTCGGGTGACGTCTTCCCGCAGCTCATGAAGGAAGGCCGGCCGATCTACGGCTATGTCGCCGAGGGCTACTGGGAGGACGTGGGCACCCACGAGAGCTATGTGAAGGCACAGGCCGACGTCCTCGAGGGCAAGGTCCACGTCGACATCGACGGCTTCGAGATCTCGCCCGGGGTGTGGGTCGCCGAGGGTGCCGAGGTGCACCCCGACGCCGTCCTGCGCGGGCCCGCCTACATCGGCGACTACGCCAAGGTGGAGGCCGGCGCGGAACTGCGCGAGCACACCGTGATCGGTTCCAACGTGGTCGTCAAGAGCGGCGCCTTTCTGCACAAGGCCGTCGTCCACGACAACGTGTACGTCGGGCCGCACAGCAATCTGCGCGGCTGTGTGGTCGGCAAGAACACCGACATCATGCGGGCCGCTCGTATCGAGGACGGCGCCGTCATCGGTGACGAGTGCCTGATCGGTGAAGAATCGATCGTGCAGGGCAATGTGCGGGTCTACCCGTTCAAGACCATCGAGGCGGGCGCCTTCGTCAACACCTCGGTGATCTGGGAGTCCAGAGGCCAGGCGCATCTCTTCGGCGCGCGAGGCGTCTCCGGCATCCTCAACGTCGAGATCACGCCGGAACTCGCCGTGCGGCTGGCCGGCGCGTACGCGACGACCTTGAAGAAGGGCGCCACGGTCACCACCGCGCGCGACCACTCGCGAGGCGCCCGGGCCTTGAAGAGGGCCGTCATCTCGGCACTGCAGGCCAGCGCGATCGACGTGCGCGACCTGGAGAACGTGCCGCTGCCGGTGGCCCGGCAGCAGACCGCGCGCGGAAGCGCGGGCGGCATCATGATCCGGACCACGCCCGGCGTGCCGGACTCCGTGGACATCATGTTCTTCGACAGCCAGGGCGCCGACCTGTCGCAGGCCGGGCAGCGGAAGCTGGACCGGGTCTTCGCACGGCAGGAGTACCGGCGCGCCTTCCCCGGCGAGATCGGCGACCTGCACTTCCCGTCCAGCACCTTCGACTCCTACACGGGCTCGCTGCTGCGCAACGTCGACACCAGCGGCATCGCGGACGCCGGACTGAAGGTCGTGGTGGACGCGTCCAACGGCAGTGCGGGACTGGTGCTGCCCAGCCTGCTCGGCAAGCTCGGGGTCGACTCGCTGACCATCAACCCGGGTCTGGACGAAGCCCGGCCGACGGAGACCCTGGAGATGCGGCGGGCCGGGCTCGTGCGGCTCGGCGAGATCGTCGCCTCGTCGGGCGCCGCCTTCGGCGTGCGCTTCGACCCGGTCGGTGAGCGGCTGTCGCTCGTCGACGAGCGGGGCCGCATCGTCGAGGACGACCGGGCGCTGCTCGTGATGCTGGACCTGGTCGCGGCCGAGCGCCGCAGCGGCCGGGTGGCGCTCCCGGTGACCACTACCCGCATCGCCGAGCAGGTCGCGGCGTACCACGGCACGCAGGTCGAGTGGACGACCACCTCTCCCGACGACCTCACCCGGGTGGGGCGCGAGGAGTCGACCATCTTCGGCGGCGACGGCCTGGGCGGCTTCATCGTCCCCGAGTTCAGCGGCGTCTTCGACGGCACGGCCGCCTTCGTGCGCCTGATCGGCCTGGTGGCCCGGACCCAGCTCACCCTGAGCCAGATCGACGCGCGGATTCCGCGCGCCCATGTGCTCAAGCGGGACCTGGCCACTCCGTGGGCGGTGAAGGGCCTGGTGATGCGCCGGGTGGTGGAGGCCGCCGGGGACCGGTTCGTCGACACCACCGACGGCGTGCGCGTCGTGGAGGCCGACGGACGCTGGGTGCTGGTGCTGCCCGACCCCGCCGAGGCGGTCACCCACCTGTGGGCGGAAGGCCCCGACGACGCCTCGGCGCAGGCGCTCCTCGACGAGTGGAGCACCGTGGTGGAGGGCGCCGGGCACTGAGCCCCGCCCCTGCCGGACAGGCCGGGCGGACCCCGCGGCGGGGTCCGCCCGGCACGCCGATGGGGCCGTTCGTGGTACAGGGTCGTGGCATGCGACGATGTGCGGCATGCCGCAGCAGCCCCCCGTTCGGAGCACTCCCGATCGCCCTCCGCGCCCGGACGCCTCCATGTCGCTGCTCACCAACGTCATGGACCACAGCCTCGACGACGGCTACGCCGAGGCGGCCGCGCGCAAGCGCGGTGAGGACGGCGGCATGCCGAAGACGCTCAAGGCGAAGCTGGGTCTGGCCGGCGGGCTCGTCCTGGCCGCCCTGGTGGTCACCCTCGGTGCGGCGCAGGCCCGCGAGGACGCCCCGGTGGTCGCCCGGGAGCGCGAGGAACTGATCGACAGGATCGAGCGGCAGACCGAGCGCGCCGACGAGCTCGAGGGCAGTGTCGACCAGCTCCGGGCCGAGGTCGGGGAGCGCCAGCGTGAGGCGCTGCGCGAGCACGGGGGCGGCGGCGACGAGCTGGAGACGCTGCAGGTCCTGTCCGGCGCCGTGGCCGTGCACGGGCCGGGGGTCAAGCTGGTCGTCGACGACGCGGAGGGCTCGGGCACGGGGGCCGACGGCGAGCAGCGCGGCTCGAGCGGGTTCTCCGACACCGGCCGGGTGCGCGACCGGGACCTCCAGCGGGTCGTCAACGGCCTGTGGGAGTCGGGTGCCGAGGCCGTCTCCGTCAACGGCCGGCGCCTGACCGCCCTGTCCGCCATCCGGGCGGCGGGTGACGCGATACTGGTCGACAACAAGCCGCTGGCACCGCCGTACACGGTGCTCGCGGTGGGGGACGGGAAGCGGCTCAGCACCCGGTTCCAGGACAGCGCGGACGGGCTCTACCTCTACGCGCTGCAGGAGAACTACGGCATCCGCACGGCCATCTCGGTCGAGCAGGACCTGCGGCTGCCCGCCGCCCCCAGCGTGATCCTGCGCACGGCCGAGCCGGCACAGACATCGGAACCAGCTGAGGCTGAACAGCCGGACAGCGGGAAGGGCACATCGTGATCGCCGTACTGGGCCTGGTCGTGGGAGTCGTGGTGGGCCTGCTGGTCCGGCCCGAGGTCCCGGTGGCTGTGGAGCCGTACCTTCCGATCGCCGTGGTCGCGGCGCTCGACGCCGTGTTCGGCGGACTGCGGGCCATGCTGGACGGCATCTTCGACGACAAGGTCTTCGTGGTGTCGTTCCTGTCGAACGTCGTCGTCGCCGCGCTGATCGTCTTCCTCGGCGACGAGCTCGGAGTCGGCGCCCAGCTGTCCACCGGCGTGGTCGTCGTCCTGGGCATCCGGATCTTCTCCAACGCCGCGGCCATCCGCCGGCACGTCTTCAGGGCGTGAGGCGATGAACGAGGAGAGGCACCAGGGGAACCCGGGACCGCAGGACGGCCCAGGAAGGCCGGACAACCGGCTGCGCAAGGAGCTGCCGGAGGAGAGGCCCGCCTCGGCCGCTCCGGCGGGCGAGACGGAGGAGAAGGCTCCGACGGCGCTGACAGGGCGTCAGAGGCTCGCACAGAGCCTCTGGCCGCCCAGGGTGAGCCGAGCCCAGCTGATCGTCGCCCTGCTGCTCTTCGGGCTCGGGTTCGGGCTGGCCGTGCAGGTCGCCTCGCACAGCGAGGGCGACACCGCGCTCCGGGGCGCCCGGCAGGAGGACCTGGTGCGCATCCTCGACGAGCTCGACGACCGCACGGCGCGGCTCGAGGAGGAGCAGCAGAGCCTGGAGAGCCAGCGGTCGGAGCTGGAGAACAGCTCCGACCAGGCCGAGGAGGCCCGCCGTCAGACGCTGGCCAAGGAGCGGCAGCTCGGCGTGCTGGCCGGTACGGTCGCGGCCGAGGGCCCGGGGATCACCGTGACGGTCCAGGACTCGCAGGACGCGGTCGGCGCCGACCAGCTGCTCGACGCCGTCCAGGAACTGCGGGCGGCGGGCGCGGAGGCCATCCAGCTCAACGGGATCCGCGTGGTCGCCGGCACCTATCTGACGGAGCGGACGGACGGAGACGCCGGAGTGTCGGTGGACGGGAACAAGATCGCCGCTCCGTATCGTTTCAAGGTCATCGGCAAGCCGCAGGATCTGGAGCCCGCGCTGAACATCCCGGGAGGGGTGGTGCAGACTCTGGAGAAGGAGCAGGCCACCGTCGTCGTGGAGCGTGGTACGAAGATCGTCGTGGACGCCTTGCGAGGGGCGAAGCGGCCTGACTACGCTCGGTCGTCGGCCCGGTGAGGCGGGGCTTGTCAGGCGCCCTTCCGACGGAGTGCCGGATTGCGGGGGGTCGGCGCGCCATAGAAGTGGTGTGTGGTGGAAACTGTATGGCGGAGACGGACGTTGTGAAGATGTCCGGGTCGGCCGGTCGGTGCAGTCAGGGTTCGTCCTGCCCCACGGGCGGGTCTGTTTCGGTCAAGGGGAATCGCCCGTGAAGTTGTTTGCGAAGTTGTTCGGCAAGAGTGCGCGAGAGGGCGGCAGCGAGACGGCCCGCCATCGCGATGGTTCCGACGCCCAGAACCGTCCGCTCTACCGGGACCAGGTCGCTGGTCCGGAGGGTGGCAATTCCGGTGGTCACGGCGCGTCGGCCGTTGACCCTGCCCAGGCGGGCCGCATAGGTTTCGGGGACCCGTCGACCTCAGCGGCGGGGCAGCCGCAGCAGAAGGATCCGTCCATGTCGGCCCTGGTGTGTACGCGGTGCGGCAACCGCAATGCGGAGAACAGCCGCTTCTGCTCGCACTGCGGAGCTCCGCTCCGGGCCGGTGTCCCGGAGCGTCCCTCCGAGACGACCTCGACGATCTCCATCTCCGGCATCGAGTCGTACGACCCGGAGGCCACCGGTCAGACGCAGGTCCCGGCCCTGTCGCCCGAGGCGCAGGCCGCGGTCGAGGCGCTGCCTGCCGGTTCGGCCCTCCTGGTGGTGCGGCGCGGCCCCAACTCCGGCAGCCGTTTCCTGCTGGACGCCGAGCTGACGACGGCGGGTCGTCATCCGCAGAGCGACATCTTCCTGGACGACGTGACGGTCTCCCGCAGCCATGTGGAGTTCCGCCGCGACGCGAACGGCATCTTCACGGTGGCGGACGTGGGCAGCCTCAACGGCACGTACGTGAACCGTGAGCGCATCGAACAGGTCGCTCTGGCCAACGGTGACGAGGTCCAGATCGGCAAGTACCGCCTGGTCTTCTACGCGAGCCAGCGGGGCGTCTGACCCTCCGGACTCGTCCGGGGGCAACCCCAGGGAAGGTCCATGCTTGAACCACCGAGTGGCGGCGCCGGAACCGGCGCCGCCACCGCGGACAGCCGGCTGATGAGCATCGGCACGGTGCTGAGCCTGCTGCGCGACGAGTTCCCCGAGGTAACCATCTCCAAGATCCGGTTCCTGGAGTCGGAGGGGCTGGTCGAGCCCCGGCGCACCCCGTCGGGGTACCGGAAGTTCAGTGCCGGGGACGTCGAGCGGCTGGCCCGGGTGCTGAGGATGCAGCGGGACGGCTATCTGCCGCTGAAGGTCATCCGGGAGCGGCTGGACGTCCTGGAGGGCGTCCGGCCGGGCCAGGACGCAGTGGGCGGCGAGCCGGGGCCCACGGGAGAGTCCGAGGACGGGTTCTCCGGTCCGGCCGGAGCGGACGACCCGGCGCAGGACCTGGTGCCGGAGTCCGAGGCGGACGGCGCCACAGCGGTCCGTGTTGGGCGTGACGAACTCCTGGCGGCGGCCGGCAGCGGCGAGGAGCAGCTGGAGGCCTGGGAGGCGTTCGGGCTGATCGAGCCGCTGCCCGAGGGCGGATACGACGCGGCCGCGGTCACGGTGGCCACCCTGCTCGGTGAGATGGCCCGCTTCGGGATCGAGCCGCGCCACCTGCGGGCCATGAAGACCGCGGCGGACCGCGACGCCGGTCTGGTGGACCAGGTCGTCGCCCCGCTGAAGCGGCACCCCAATCCGGACACCAGGGAGCACGCGCGGGTCCGGACACGGGAGCTGGCGGGACTGACCACGCGCCTGCACTCCGCGCTGCTGCAGACCGCCCTCGGCGTGCGCCTGTCCTGACCTCCCGGAATCCACCCATGCCCTGCCCGACTACCCAAACCGTGCGAGCACGGCCTAGGGTTGCTGTGTGAACGAGCTCGATGTCGTAGGTGTCCGGGTCGAAATGCCCTCCAACCAGCCGATCGTGCTCCTGCGCGAAGTGGGAGGCGACCGCTACCTTCCCATCTGGATCGGTCCGGGAGAGGCGACGGCCATCGCATTCGCCCAGCAGGGCATGGTGCCCGCACGGCCGCTGACGCACGACCTGTTCAAGGACGTGCTGGAGGCGGTGGGCCAGGAGCTCAGCGAGGTGCGGATCACCGACCTGCGTGAGGGCGTCTTCTTCGCCGAGCTGGTCTTCGCCAGCGGCGTGGAGGTCAGCGCCCGCCCGTCCGACGCCATAGCCCTCGCCCTGCGCACCGGCACGCCGATCTACGGCAGTGACGGGGTGCTCGACGACGCGGGGATCGCGATTCCGGACGAGCAGGAGGACGAGGTGGAGAAGTTCCGCGAGTTCCTCGACCAGATCTCTCCCGAGGACTTCGGCACCAGCAATCAGTGACCCGCCGTAGGGTCCGGTTCCCAGGCAGTCCGATGACGCGCCGGCCGTTCGCGGCCGGCGCGTCGGCAATTGCCGGTGTCACTGCAGCCGTCCTGCCGTCCGCGCCGGGCGCATTCGGCTAGCCTTTCCCCGCGACGGGGCACGAAAAACCACTCGCAGGGTGATTATCACTCGGCGTGCCGAGTGTGGCGATCGTTGACGCACCCCTGACGACTGCCTACCGTCTGGAAGGCAGGTCTAGGACGGAGGTCGGCGTGAGAATGAGCGGCGACGATACGGCCGGTGCACCGGGACGTGTCCCGGGCGACAGCGGTTCGTATCGGCCCCACGGCAACACGGCCGGTTACGCGCCGCAGCGCTCGGCGACCGGTGCGGGTGGCCACGGCGGGGCGCAGACGACGTCCGAACAGGTCGGCTACCGCGGGCCCACGGCCTGTGCCGCGGCCGGGATCACCTACCGCCAGCTGGACTACTGGGCGCGTACGGGACTGGTCGAGCCGAGCGTGCGGCCCGCCCACGGATCGGGGACCCAGCGGCTCTACAGCTTCCGGGACGTCGTCGTCCTGAAGATCGTCAAGCGCTTCCTCGACACCGGGGTCTCGCTGCAGAACATCCGCACCACGGTCCAGCACCTGCGCGAGCAGGGGTTCCGCGACCTGGAGGGGATGACCCTGATGTGCGACGGGGCCACGGTCTACGAGTGCTCCTCGCCGGACGAGGTGCATGCCCTGCTCCAAGGGGGGCAGGGCATCTTCGGCATCGCCGTCGGAGTGGTGTGGCGTGACGTGGAGAAGGCGCTCTCCCAGCTGCACGGCGAGCGCGTGGACACCGGCGAGACGCTGATCGGGCACAACCCGGCGGACGAACTGGCCCGCAGGCGGAGCAACCGGGCGGTCTGAGGCCCGGCCGCGGGCCGGAGTGTCGGTGGTGTGCGGCACCATCGGTGGTGTGAGGTCCGCGCCGACGATTCTCCATCTCGACATGGACGCCTTCTTCGCCGCGGCGGAACAGGCGTCCAAGCCGAGCCTGCGCGGCAAGGCGGTGGTGGTCGGCGGACTGGGCCCGCGCGGTGTCGTGGCCACCGCCTCGTACGAGGCACGCGTCTTCGGTGTGCGGTCCGCGATGCCCATGGGGCAGGCGCGGCGGCTGGCCCCGCACGCCGCGTACCTGGCGCCGCGCTTCTCGCTCTACCGCTCCGTCAGCGACCAGGTGATGGCGCTGCTGCGCGCCCTGTCGCCGCTGGTGGAGCCGCTCAGCCTGGACGAGGCCTTCGTCGACCTGGAGGCCGGCGGGGTGGCCCGGGACCCGGACGCCGCGCGGCGCGTCGGCGAGCGGCTGCGCGCGGACATCCGCGCCGCCACCGGGCTCACCGGGTCGGTCGGCCTGGCGGCGTCCAAGATGCTGGCGAAGATCGCCTCCGAGGAGGCCAAACCGGACGGCCTGGTGCTGATCGACCCGGGGACCGAGCGGGAGCTGCTGGCGCCGATGCCGGTGCGGACCCTGCCGGGTGTGGGGCCCGCGACCGGCGACCACCTGCGCCGCGCCGGGATCGCCACCGTCGGGGAGCTGGCCGAGGCCGGTGAGGACGAACTGGTGCGGCTGGTGGGCAGGGCCCACGGACAGGCGCTCTACGCGATGGCGCTGGCCCGCGACGAACGCCCCGTGGTGGCGGAGCGGGAGACCAAGTCGGTGTCGGTGGAGGACACCTACGACGTCGACATCCACGACCGGGTGCGGATCAGGCTGGAGGTGCGGCGGCTGGCCGACCGGTGCGTGCGCAGACTGCGGGCCGGCGGGCACGCGGGACGGACCATCCACCTGAAGGTGCGCCGGTACGACTTCTCCACGCTGACGCGGTCCGAGACGCTGCGCGGTCCGACGGACGATCCGGCGGTGGTCCGGGAGGCGGCGGCGCGGCTGCTGGAGGTGGTCGACACGACGGGTGGCGTGCGGCTGCTCGGGGTCGGCGTGTCCGGGCTGGCCGACTTCACCCAGGAGGACCTGTTCGCCCAGGCCGCGCACGCGGGGGAGGAGGAGCCGGGCGAGGAGGACGACGTCGCCGACCGGTCGATACCGGGGCGGGAGCCGTCGGTGGAGCGACCGGTGCGGAGGTGGACCGCCGGACACGACGTGCGGCACGCGGTGTTCGGGCACGGGTGGGTGCAGGGAAGCGGGGTCGGGCGGGTCACGGTGCGGTTCGAGACGCCGGAGTCGCCGGCCCCGGGGCGGGTGCGGACGTTCTCCGTCGACGACCCCGAACTGGAGCCGGCGGAACCCTTGCCGCTGGTCACGTCCGCGGCGCCCGTGACGTCCGCCGGCCCCGTGGGCCCCGCCGGCCCCGTGTCCGTCGGACCGGTGAGGCCCGTGGGCCCCGGGCCGAGGGGGAGTGGGCCCCGGCGGCCGGCGGCGTGATCGGTCGGCGGCCGCCGGGGCCGTGCCGGCGGTTCCGTGTCCGAGGGGAGCACGTGCGGCGGCCCGGTCGTGGCCGGGGCCCGGGTGCCGTCCGCGGACGTGAGGCTGCCTGCGGACGTGTGTGCTGGTCCCCACGACCAGCACCACGAGGACCGCGGCCGGCAGCAGCGCCGTGCCCAGCGCCCAGCCCCGGACGGGCGTCCGAGGGAGGCGCGCACCGGTGAGCTGGTGCTGTGCGCCGCGGCGTCGGTCTCGCTGGTGGTCGCGCGCTCCCGGCCGGCCACCAGCCCGACGGTCCCGATCCCCGGGCGCTCCGCGTCCGACCGCTACCGGTCCCCACGGGGCCGGGCGGCGGCCGGGGGCGTGACGGCCGGCGGCTGGGGCTCTGGTCGCGGGTGGTGCCCGAGGCCGGTGGGGGTCGCGTGTGGCGGCCCGCTCGTGGCCCGGGGCAAGGGGTGCCGAGCGCGGCCGTGAGGCTGTCTGCGGGCGTTCCGTCGGCGCGTGCTTCGGGAGGACGCCACCCACGGGCGGGCTTCGCCGGCCGCCGGGGACGTTGCGTCGTGCCCGGGGTCCGCACCCTTCCCGGACGCGCCCCGGACATCGTCCGGGGCGCCCCGTCGCGGGGTCAGATCTCCTCCGGGTCCGCCAGGCGGCCGAAGCCGCGGTCGGGGAGCGGAGCCGGGGGTTCGACGTCGAAGCCGTAGTGGCGGTAGAGGGAGAGTTCCTGTTCGGGGGAGAGGTGGCGGCCGACGCCGTAGCCGGGGGCGTCCTTGATGTGGGCGCGGCCGTAGGGGACGCGGAGGGAGCCGTCGACCAGCTCGCTGGTCTCCAACGGGACGAACACGTCGCGGCCGAAGAGTCCGGTCCGCACGGCCGCCCATTCGGGGGAACCGGTGGCGTCGTCGAGGTAGACCTCGTCGACGGTGCCGATGCGGTTGCCGTCGCAGTCGTACGCCTTGCGGCCGATCAGGTTCCGGGGATCGATGTCGGTCTGCACGTTCCCTCCTTCTGGTCGCGGCACGGGTCGCAGCACAGCCGTCGGCACCACCAAAGTGCACTTTCCGGGCGGCGGCCACTCGACGGCCTTGCCGAGGGCCTCGCTGGTAGGCTGGTCAGTGGCTGCTGACCCCGCGCGGGAGAGTCCTCCGAGAACGTTCGGAGGCGCCGAAGGAGCAACTCCTCCCCGGAATCTCTCAGGCCCCTGTACCGCGCGGACGAGGTCACTCTGGAAAGCAGAGCGGCGCCGGTGACCCCGGACGTCCGCCGCTCTCACCGACGGTGAAAGCCGGGCGTCCTCGGGCGGCCGGTGAAGCTCTCAGGTCGTGATGACAGAGGGGGAGGCCGACGGGCACCCCACCGCCGTGGTGCCCCTTAAGGTCGCGCAAGACCAGGAGGCCTCCGCCTATGACCGCCCCTCGCACCCCGCTCTCCGCACTGGAGCAGGGCATCCCCTTCGAGCAGCGCCACATCGGACCCGACGAGGGCGCCCGGGCGAAGATGCTCGCGCAGGTCGGCTACGGCTCGCTCGACGAGCTGACCGCCGCCGCGGTCCCCGACGTGATCAAGAACGCCGACGCCCTCGACCTCCCGGGCGCGCGCACCGAGGCCGAGGTGCTCGCCGAGCTGCGCGAGCTGGCCGACCGCAACCAGGTCCTCGACCCGATGATCGGCCTCGGCTACTACGGCACCTTCACGCCTCCGGTGATCCTCCGCAACGTGATGGAGAACCCGGCCTGGTACACGGCGTACACGCCGTACCAGCCGGAGATCTCGCAGGGGCGGCTCGAGGCGCTGCTGAACTTCCAGACGGTCGTCGCCGACCTGACCGGTCTCCCGACCTCCGGCGCCTCGCTGCTCGACGAGGGCACCGCGGCCGCCGAGGCGATGGCGCTCTCCCGGCGCGTCGGCAAGAAGAAGAACGGGCTGTTCCTGGTCGACGCGGACGCGCTGCCGCAGACCATCGCCGTCATCGAGACCCGCGCCGAGCCGACCGGCGTCGAGGTCGTCGTCGCCGACCTCTCGCAGGGCATCCCCGCCGCGATCGCCGAGCGTGACATCAACGGCGTGCTGCTCCAGTACCCGGGCGCCTCCGGGGCCGTGCGCGACATCAAGCCGGTGATCGACCAGGCCCATGAGCTGGGCGCGGTCGTCACCGTCGCGGCCGACCTCCTGGCGCTGACCCTGCTGACCTCCCCCGGTGAGCTCGGCGCGGACATCGCGGTCGGTACCACCCAGCGGTTCGGCGTCCCGATGGGCTTCGGCGGTCCGCACGCCGGATACATGGCGGTGCGCGAGCAGTTCGCCCGCAACCTGCCCGGCCGCCTGGTCGGCGTCTCGCAGGACGCGGACGGCAACAAGGCCTACCGCCTGGCGCTGCAGACCCGTGAGCAGCACATCCGCCGGGAGAAGGCCACCAGCAACATCTGCACCGCGCAGGTCCTGCTCGCCGTGATGGCCGGCATGTACGCCGTCTACCACGGCCCCGACGGGCTCAAGGGCATCGCCGAGCGCACCCACCGGTACGCCGACATCCTCGCCGCGGGCCTGAGGGCCGGCGGGGTGGAGATCGTCAACGGCGCCTGGTTCGACACCGTCACCGCGCGGGTCGAGGGGCGTGCCGCCGAGGTCGTCGCCGCGGCCCGCGCGCTCGGCGTCAACCTCCGCCTGGTCGACGCCGACCACGTCTCGGCCGCCTGCGACGAGACCACCGGCCGCAAGCAGCTGGAGAAGGTCTGGGCCGCCTTCGGCGTCGAGGGCGACGTCGAGGCGCTGGACGGCACGGCCGCCGACGGCCTGCCCGCGGACCTGCTGCGCACCGACGCCTACCTGACCCACCCGGTGTTCCACCAGCACCGCTCCGAGACGGCCATGCTGCGCTACCTGCGCCGGCTCTCCGACCGCGACTACGCGCTGGACCGCGGCATGATCCCGCTGGGCTCCTGCACCATGAAGCTCAACGCGACCACCGAGATGGAGCCGGTCACCTGGCCCGAGTTCGGCGCGCTGCACCCCTTCGCGCCGGCCGAGCAGGCCGAGGGCTACCTGTCGCTCATCCACGAGCTGGAGGACCGCCTCGCCGAGGTCACCGGCTACGACAAGGTCTCGCTGCAGCCCAACGCCGGCTCCCAGGGCGAGCTGGCCGGACTCCTCGCGGTCCGCGGCTACCACCGGGCCAACGGCGACCTGGACCGCACCGTCTGCCTGATCCCGTCCTCCGCGCACGGCACCAACGCGGCCAGCGCGGTCATGGCGGGCATGAAGGTCGTCGTCGTGAAGACCGCCGACGACGGCGAGATCGACGTCGAGGACCTGCGGGCGAAGATCGAGAAGCACCGCGACGAGCTGTCGGTGCTGATGATCACCTACCCGTCGACGCACGGCGTCTTCGAGGAGCACGTCGCCGACATCTGCGCACAGGTCCACGAGGCCGGCGGCCAGGTCTACGTCGACGGGGCCAACCTGAACGCGCTGGTGGGGCTGGCCAAGCCGGGTCACTTCGGCGGCGACGTCTCGCACCTCAACCTGCACAAGACCTTCTGCATCCCGCACGGCGGCGGCGGTCCGGGCGTCGGCCCGGTGGCCGTGCGCTCGCACCTGGCGCCCTACCTGCCCAACCACCCGCTCCAGCCGGCCGCCGGTCCGGAGACGGGCGTCGGCCCGATCTCGGCGGCCCCGTTCGGTTCCGCGGGCATCCTGCCGATCTCCTGGGCGTACGTCCGCCTGATGGGTGGCGAGGGCCTCAAGCGCGCCACCCAGGTGGCGGTCCTGGCGGCCAACTACGTCGCCAAGCGGCTGGAGCCGCACTACCCGGTGCTGTACACGGGCCCCGGCGGGCTGGTGGCGCACGAGTGCATCATCGACCTGCGTCCGCTGACCAAGGCCACCGGCGTCAGCGTCGACGACGTGGCCAAGCGCCTCATCGACTACGGGTTCCACGCCCCGACGATGTCGTTCCCCGTCGCCGGCACCCTGATGATCGAGCCGACCGAGTCCGAGGACCTGGTGGAGCTGGACCGGTTCGTCGAGGCGATGATCGCCATACGCGCGGAGATCGAGAAGGTCGGGTCCGGCGAGTGGCCGGCCGACGACAACCCGCTGGGCAACGCGCCGCACACGGCCGGCGCGCTGGCCGGCGAGTGGACGCACGCCTACCCGCGGGAGACGGCGGTGTTCCCGGGCGGCGTTTCGGTGACGGACAAGTACTGGCCGCCGGTGCGGCGTATCGACCAGGCCTTCGGCGACCGGAACCTGGTCTGCTCCTGCCCGCCGCTGGACGCGTACGACGACTGACCGGCGTCGGCCGCCCGCCGCGCCGCGCGCGGTGATCGGGGCCGGTGACAGCGCTCGGGCGCTGTGGCCGGCCCCTGTGGCGTTCTCTCAGACGGCGGTGGTGAACCGGTGCGGGGCGATGACGCGGCCGTCGGGGAGGATCTCCCCGGTGTCCTCGAACAGCACGACCCCGTTGCACAGGAGGCTCCAGCCCTGCTCGGGGTGGTGCGCCACGAGGCGGGCGGATTCCCTGTCGGCGGAGTCGGCTGTCGGGCACGGCGGCTGGTGCTGGCACATGGTCGGGTTCTCTCGTTCTGTGATGGACGCTTCGGCTTTCGTGTCGCGGCTGTACATGGCCGCTCCCCCCGTGGTGACGTCGTGCGGACAAGTTTTGCGCTCACGGGAGCCGTTCCGCAGGGTTTTCGCGGTACGCCCCCTCAACGGTTCAGGACGCGTCACCCTTGCGAGCGGTTCGCCCCAAGTGCCCTGATCTTCCGGGTGGTTCGCCCTGGTCCTTTCGGGCCAGGAGCGCGCCGCGCCCCCACGGCGACGGGCCGTGGGGGCGCGGTGGAACGCGGCCCGAGCCGGTCAGGCGGCCGGGCTCAGGGCGGTCGGCGGCGGGGTGGCCGGACCGACCCGTCGGGTGAGCAGCGGCAGCAGCTCCTCGACGCGGTGCGGGCGGTGGCTGGCGATGCCCGGCGGGGCCGGCGCCAGCGGGATCAGCAGGTCCATCGGATCCGGCAGGCCCGCCGAGGCGTCCGCGGCGACGTCCGCGTGCAGCCAGAGGGTCAGCATGTACAGGCCCGGCACCGAGAGCAGGCGCGGCTGGTAGGGCTGCGGCGCCTCCTCGGCCTGACGCAGGGCGCGTTCGGTCGAGGTGACGTACGGGCCCTCGAAGAAGTGCGAGAACGCCCAGCCCTCCGCGGTCTGCGCGGTTTCGGCGGCGGCCACCGCGTGGTCGCCGGCACGGATCAGGAAACGCCAGCCGGCGAGCCGGGTGACGGGCACCCCTTCAGCGGTGATGCGGTCCAGGACGTGGACCGGAAGCGGCAGTTCGGGGTTGAGGGGTCCCTGGGCGCTGCGCAGGGACGGTGTGTGCGCGTGACGGACCGCGGCGGGGGTGCCGAGGGCCGCCAGGACGGTGCGCAGGGCGGCGGGAGGTGCCGGCGGGACATGCAGCGGCATGGTGGGTCGCCTCTCTTTCGACAGGCGCGGTGGCGCGCGGGTGAGGGTGGGCGCTGTCTGCTGTCAGCTCGAGGGGGTCGGAGAGCCGTTGCCGGGCCGGTCGCGTCGCTCGGACCGGGTCCGGCCCGATGTCACCAGGGTGACGGGGCGCACGGCTGTGGGCGCACGCGCTTCTCCGCCTCGTTTGCGCAGTTTATACGACCCGTGTTCACGGAGTGTTTCCGCTAGCTGTTTTCCATGTGAACGGCAAGGTTTCTTCCCGCCGTAATTTCGACGCGTTATCTCCCGATTTCCCGGGTGCTCCGGGTGGGTGACCTCGGGATATGTCCGAGACGGGGTCGGCCGGATTCGACCGCCGTTTTGGATACCCCTCGAGGTCCGTCAATCCGCGCCCTTGGTCATGCCGTGCGAATGTGCCGAATGGCGCTGGAGGTCAGCCTAACGGTCGGCGGGTCCTCGCGGGGACGTTATCGATCGTCCAGGGCGGGCATCATCAGTTGCGGACCGGGCGAGGGACCCGGGCGACAGACAGACGGACACCGGCCGCAGAGGCGGCCGACCCATCCGAGGAGGACGCGGCGATGGGGGAGAAGGTCGAGGCAGGGTCGTTCGACCTGTCCGACCGCCAGCGCTACCGGGACAAGCTCCAGCGGTGCCTGGCGGGTCTTGAGCGGTTGCTGAAGGAGAGGCAGTTCGACCGGCCGAAGAATCTCATGGGTCTGGAGATCGAGCTGAATCTCGCGGGCTCCGACGGCATGCCGCGAATGATGAATGCGGAAGTGCTGGAACGGATCGCGAGCCGTGATTTCCAGACCGAGCTGGCGATGTTCAACCTCGAGGTCAACATCGAACCGCACCGGCTCGGCGGGCAGGTATTCGACCAGCTCGCGGAGGAGCTGCGGACGTCATTGGCATATGCCCACCGAAAGGCCGGGGAGGTCGACGCCGGGATCGTGATGATCGGCATCCTGCCGACGCTCGAGCGGGACGATCTGATCTCCGCCAACATTTCCGACGTCGACCGCTACACGCTGCTGAACGACCAGATCGTCTCCGCGCGCGGCGAGGACTTCACGCTGGAGATCGACGGCGTCGAGCGGCTCACCACCACCGCGCGGTCGATCACGCCGGAGGCGGCCTGCACCTCCGTGCAGCTGCACCTGCAGGTCACGCCCGAGCGGTTCCCGGACGTGTGGAACGCGGCGCAGGCCGTCTCGGCGGCGCAGATCGCGGTGGGTGCCAACTCCCCCTTCCTGTTCGGCAAGGAGCTGTGGCGGGAGTCGCGGCCGCCGCTGTTCCAGCAGTCCACGGACACCCGGCCGCCGGAGCTTCAGGCGCAGGGCGTCCGGCCGCGGACGTGGTTCGGCGAGCGGTGGGTGTCCTCGGCGGTCGACCTGTTCGAGGAGAACCTGACGTACTTCCCGGCGCTGCTGCCGATCATGGACGACGAGGACCCGATGGAGGTGCTCGACGCCGGGGGCACGCCCAAGCTCGCCGAGATGGTGCTGCACAACGGCACCGTGTACCGGTGGAACCGCCCGGTGTACGACGTCGCCGACGGCACCGCGCACCTGCGGGTGGAGAACCGGGTGCTGCCGGCCGGACCGACGGTGATCGACGTGGTGGCCAACGCCGCGTTCTACTACGGACTGGTGCGGGCGCTGGCGGAGGAGGCGCGGCCGGTGTGGACGCGGCTGCCGTTCGAGGCGGCGGCCGCCAACTTCGAGACCGCGTGCCGGTACGGGATCGACGCGCGGCTGGAGTGGCCGCGCCGCGGGCGGCTGGGCGGCACGCAGCAGGTCGAGGCGGTGACGCTGGTGCTCGACGAACTGCTGCCGCTGGCCCACGCCGGGCTCGAGGCGTGGGGCATCGAGCCGGCCGACCGCGAGCTGTACCTCGGGGTGATCGAGGAGCGGTGCCGCAGGCGGGTGAACGGGGCGTCCTGGCAGGCGGCGGCGTTCCACACCGCGCTGGAGCGGGGCATGTCGCGGCAGGAGGCACTGGCCGCTACCACGCGGCGGTACGCGGAGCTCCAGTGGCGGGGGGACCCCGTGCACACCTGGCCCGCCGGCCTGCCCGCGTCCGGGAGGCGATAGGGGCCGCCGTCCCCACCGGGGGACCGGGCCCGGGAGTGCCCGCCCGGGGCCCGCTCTGGCAAGCTGTGGGGCCGGTGGTGCGGTCCGACGGAGGCGTGGGTGACGGGGTTGGGGTCCGAGGTGGTGTCGCGGCGGACGCTGCGGGACGAGACGCTGCTGGTGCTCGCCCTGTCGCTGGGCGCCAGCGCCGTGGCGGCGGTCATCAGTTTCACGGGGTCGTTGACGCGGCCCGGCGGCCTCAAGGACCAGGCGGCCACCCTGAACGCCTCGGCCGCTCCGGGGCGGCCCTGGCTGGACCTCGCCTGGCAGCTCTTCGGGATCGCCTCCGCACTCGTCCCCGTGCTGCTGGTCGCGCACTTCCTCACGCGTGAGGGCGGGGGCCTGCGGACGCTCGGGTTCGACCGGACCCGGCCCTGGTCGGACCTCGGCCGGGGCGCCGCCGTCGCCGCGGTGATCGGCAGCACCGGCATCGCCTTCTACCTCGCGGCCCGCGGTCTCGGGTTCAACCTCACCGTGGTGCCCGAGGCGCTGCCGGACGTGTGGTGGAAGTTCCCGGTGCTGATCCTCTCCGCCGCGCAGAACGCGGTGGTCGAGGAGGTCATCGTCCTCGGCTACCTGCTGCACCGGCTGGGCGGGCTCGGCTGGAGCCCCGGCGCCGCACTCGCCGCCAGTTCGGTGCTGCGCGGCACCTACCACCTCTACCAGGGCATCGGCGGATTCGTCGGCAACCTGGTGATGGGCGTCGTGTTCGTGCTGCTGTACCGGCGGTGGGGCCGGGTGGGGCCGCTGGTGGCGGCCCACACCCTGCTCGACGTCGGCGCGTTCGTGGGCTACGCGCTGCTCGCCGGACGGGTCGACTGGCTGCCCACCGCGCCCTGATCCCCGGTCACCTCCGGCCGCTCACTCCGGCAGCGCCAGCAGGTCACCCTCGACGACGGTGACCGCCCGGCCGGTCAGCAGGGTGCGTTCGCCGCGGAGCTCGGTGCGGACCAGGCCCGAACGCGGCGACGCCTGCAGGCCGGTGAGGGCGGTGCCGCCCAGGCGCGCGGACCAGAACGGGGCCAGCGCCGTGTGGGCGCTGCCGGTCACCGGGTCCTCGTCGATGCCCACCCGGGGGAAGAAGCAGCGGGAGACGAAGTCGTGACCGGCGGCGGGGTCGGTGGGGCGCGCGGTGGCGATGACGCCGCGCTCCGAGCAGGTGGCCAGCGCCTTGAGATCGGGCGACAGGCCGCGCACGGTCTCCTCGTCGGCGACCTCCACCAGCAGGTCTCCCACGTTCGGCCCGGTGTCCAGGACGGTGAGCGGCTCGGTGCCCAGGGCCTCGGCGAGCCCCGGCGGGGCCTCCACGGCGGTCAGCGGGGCGGTGGGGAAGTCCAGGGTGATCGAGCCGTCCCCGGCCGGCGTGGCCACGAGCACCCCGCTGCGGGTGGCGAAGCGGACCGGGCCCCGGTGGGCGCCGGTGGTGCTCAGGACGTGGGCGGTGGCGAGGGTTGCGTGGCCGCAGAGGTTCACCTCGGCGGCCGGGGTGAACCAGCGCAGGGCCCAGTCCGCCTCGCCGCCGCCGGGCAGCGGGTGGGCGAAGGCGGTCTCCGCCTGGTTCATCTCCAGGGCCACGTTCTGCAGCCAGGCGTCGTCGGGGAAGGCGTCCAGGAGCAGGACGCCCGCGGGGTTGCCGCTGAACGGGCGGTCGGTGAAGGCGTCGACGAGTCGGATACGCATGACAGGACGTTAGCGGGCCGTGTCCGGCCCGGGACAAGGCCAATCGCGGGCCGGTGGACCGCGGCCGGCCGGGAGTGCGCGGGTCCGGGGAATGAGACAGCAGCTACCCGGGATGACGGTCCTGTCGGGTGCTGTCATCATGACTGCGTGCGTGACTCAGGGACAGGCGTGGAGCGTTCCGGGAAGGGTGCGGGACTCGCTCTCGCAGTCCTCTCCGCGGTGGCGTTCGGTGGATCGGGTGTGGCGGCCAAGCCGCTGATCGAAGCGGGGCTCGACCCGCTGGAGGTGGTCTGGCTGCGGATCACCGGAGCGGCGCTGGTGCTGCTCCCGGTGGCGTGGCGCCACCGTGGACTGGTGCGGCGCAGGCCGCTGGTGCTCCTCGGGTTCGGCCTGTTCGCGGTGGCGGGCGTCCAGGCCGCCTACTTCGCGGCCATCTCCCGGATCCCGGTCGGCGTCGCCCTGCTGGTCGAGTACCTGGCGCCCGCCCTGGTGCTGGGCTGGGTGCGGTTCGTGCAGCGCCGGCCGGTCACCCGCGCGGCGGCGCTGGGCGTGGTGCTCGCGGTGACCGGGCTGGCGTGCGTGGTCGAGTTCTGGTCGGGGCTGGCCTTCGACCCCCTGGGGGTGCTGCTGGCCCTCGCCGCGGCCTGCTGCCAGGTCGCCTACTTCGTGCTGGCCGATCACGGCTCCGACGGCGGCCGGGAGGCGCCCGACCCGCTGGGCGTGATCGCCTTCGGCCTGCTGGTCGGCTGCCTGGCGATGACCGTGGTGGCGCGGCCGTGGGGCATGGACTGGGCCGTGCTGGCGGGGACCGTCGGCATGGACGGCACCCCGGTGCGGGCCTGGGTGCTGCTGGCGTGGATCGTGCTGGTCGCGACCGTCCTGGCGTACGTCACCGGTGTGGTGTCGGTGCGGAGGCTGTCGCCGGCCGTCGCGGGCGTGGTCGCCTGCGCCGAGGCCGTGGTGGCAGCGGCGGCGGCCTGGCTGCTGCTCGGGGAGCACCTGGGGGCGGTGCAGCTCGCGGGCGGTGTGCTGGTGCTCGTGGGGGCGCTGGTCGCCCAGTCCTCGACACCGGCCGCGGCCGCTCCGGAGCCGGTGGCCGGAGGCGGCGCGACGGTCGCCCACGCCGTCGACCCCGTGGCGCGGGCCGGGGAGCGCAACGAGGTCTGACGCGGGCCGGGCGCCGTCGCCGCGGCGGGGAGTCCCGCGCGGCGGCCGTGGCGGGCGCGGCCCCCGCGGTGTGCGCCGGCGCCGCGCCCGTCACGGCCGCGCCGCCGTCATCCGAGGACGGCCGCGATGTGCGGCGGGACCTCCGTGCCGGGAGCGAGGTGGGCGTCCGGGAGCGGGGCCTCGTAGCCCTTGCGCAGGGGGAGGACGCCGGCCCAGTGGGGGAGCGCCAGGTCCTCGGGCTCGTCGTTGACGCCGCCGGTGCGGATCTTGGCGGAGACCTCGGTCAGATCCAGCCGCACCACCGCCGTGGCGGCCAGTTCCTTGCGGTCGGCCGGGCGGCACTCCCGCGACCGGCCCGGGACCACGTGGTCGACCAGGGCGTCCAGCGCCGCGCTCCGCTCCTCGGGGTCGGTGACCTGGTACGCCGTGCCCAGCACCACGACCGAGCGGTAGTTGACCGAGTGGTGGAAGGCCGAGCGGGCCAGCACCACGCCGTCGACGTGGGTGACGGTCACACAGACCTGCATGCCCGGCTCCTCGGCGCCCGCCATCCGCATCGGACGCGAGCCGGTGGAGCCGTGGAGGTAGAGGCGCTCGCCGACCCGCGCGTAGATGGTCGGCAGCACGATCGGGGCGCCGTCGCGGACGAAGCCCAGGTGGCAGACCCACCCTTCGTCGAGGATCGAGTGCACGACGTCCTTGTCGTACGAGGCGCGCTGCGCCGAACGGGTCGGGACGGTGCGCTCGGTAGCCGTGTACTGGGCCCCCTGCATGGCGTTCTCCATTGTATTAGTGCATAATAATGTTTGTGCTAGGAGATTATCGGATCACGGGACGTCGCGCCACAGAGATTGCCGCCGACGTGGAGGGCGCGGTGAGCGCCGGGATGCTCGAACCGGGGCAACAGCTGCCTCCCATGCGGGAGTTGGCGGAGGAACTGGGGGTGAATCCGAACACCGTCGCATCCGCCTACCGGATCCTGCGCGAGCGCGGGGTGATCGAGACGGCGGGACGCAAGGGCAGCAGGGTGCGGCCGAGGCCCGCCACCACGGGACGTGACGAGATCCGGGTCCAGGTGCCGGCCGGGGTGCGCGACGTCTCCAAGGGCAACCCCGACACGGCGCTGCTGCCCCCGCTGGCGCCCGCCTTCGCCGCGGCCGCCGCGCGGACGGACGCGGCGCCGGTGCTCTACGGGCACCACCCCCTCGACCCGGACCTGGTGCGGATCGCCCGCGCGGACCTCGACGCCGACGGAGTGCCCGACGGCCCCCTCGCCGTCACCTCCGGGGCGCTCGACGCCATGGAACGGGTGCTGGGGGCCCACCTCCGGCCCGGTGACGCGGTCGCCGTGGAGGACCCGGGATGGGGCAGCGTGTTCGACCTCGTCCCGGCGCTCGGGCTGCGGGTCGTGCCCGTCGGCGTGGACGACGAGGGCCCGCTGCCGGACGCCGTGGCGCGGGCGCTGGAGGCCGGCGCCCGGGCGCTGGTGGTGACCGACCGGGCGCAGAACCCCACGGGGGCCGCGGTGAGCGCCGCGCGGGCCGGGGCGCTGCGCGAGGTGCTGGGCCTGCACCCCGGGACCCTGCTGATCGAGGACGACCACGGGTACGGCATGGTCGACCTGCCGCTGCATCCGCTGGCCGGGGCCACCCGTTCCTGGGCGTTCGTCCGCTCGGCGGCCAAGGCGTACGGGCCCGACCTGCGGCTCGCGGTGCTGACCGGGGACGCGGTCACCGTCGACCGGGTCCGCGGCCGCCAGCGGCTGGGGCCGGGCTGGGTGAGCCGGGTGACGCAGCGGGCGGTGGTGGAACTGTGGACCGGCGGGGCCGTCGACCGGGCCGCCGTCGCCGGGTCCTACGGTCGCCGGCGCCGGGCACTGATCGCTGAACTGCGGCGGCACGGCGTCCCGGCGCACGGGCGCAGCGGGGTCAACGTGTGGATCCCGGTGCCCGACGAGACCGGGGCGGTCGCGGCGCTGCTCCAGGCCGGGTGGGCGGTCGCGCCGGGGGCGCGGTTCCGGATGGAGAGCGGACCGGCGGTCCGGGTGACGGTCTCGACGCTCACCGAGGGCGACATGGCGGCACTGGCGCGGACGGTGGCCCGGGCACTGGAGGGCGGCCCGGCGCGCAGGCTCGTCTGACGAAGGCCCGTGGGGCGCGGCCGGGGCCCTCGTAGCATCGCCGTCATGATGAACCTCGAACGCCTGCGGGTCCTGGACGCGCTGGCGCGGCACGGGTCCGTGGGCGGTGCCGCCGAGGCGCTGCACGTGACCACCTCGGCGGTCTCGCAGCAACTGGCCAAGCTGGAGCGGGAGGCCGGGGAACGGCTGATCGCCAAGCACGGCCGCGGGGTGCGGCTCACCGACGCGGGCCTGCTGCTGGCCCAGCACGCGGCACGCATCCTGGTGCAGGCGGAACGGGCGCGGGCGGACCTGGAGGCGCGGCGCGGATCCGTGGCGGGCGAGCTGCGGGTCGCGGCGTTCCCGACCGCCGCCCGGGGCCTGCTGCCCCGGGCGCTCGCGGCGCTGCGCGCGGAGCACCCCGCGCTGCGGGTGCGGTCCTGGGAGGTCGACCCGGGGGCGGCGGTGGTGGGCGTGGCACGCGGCGACCACGACCTCGCCGTGGTGCTCGACTGGCACGACCGGCCGCTGGCGGTTCCGGATGGGCTGCGGACGGCCCCGCTCCTCGACGACCCCGCCGAGGCGGCGCTCCCGGCCGGGCACCGGCTCGCCGGGGAGGCGGAGATCGATCTCGCCGAGCTGGCCGGGGAGGAGTGGATCACCTGGGGCGCGGGGGAGTTCTGCCACGAGTGGCTGCTGGCCACCCTGCGGGCCAGGGGCGTCGAGCCGGACCTCGCCCACCGGGCCCCCGAGACGCACACCCAGCTCGCCCTGGTGGCGGCCGGCCTGGGCGTGTGCGTGGTGCCCGCGCTGGGCCGGGAGCCGGTCCCCGACGGCGTGGTGACCGTGCCGTTGCGGCCGCGGGTGTCGCGCCACGTCTACGCGGTGTGGCGGCAGGACGCGGACCGGCGGCCGGCGATCCGCGCGGTGGTCGCGGCCCTGCGCGCGAGCGGTGGGCGCGGCGAGGGGTGAGGGCGCCCGCCGCCCGCCGCCCGCCCGCCCGCCGCGCGGCGGGTCAGCTCCGGGGGATCTTGCGGAAGTCCCAGGAGGCCACGGCCTGCGGTGTGAGGCGGATCCAGGCGTGCCGGTGGTCGTGAGGCAGCTCCTCCAGGCCGAAGTACTTGCGGGCGAACAGGGTTTCCACGACGTCCAGTTCGGGGCACGGCTCGCCGGTGCGGGGGACCTCGCCGACGAACTCGGCGGTGCCGGACAGCTCCGCGCCGCGCAACTGCCCGTACTCCTCACCGGAGTCGACCACCACGGCCACCCGCGGGTCCTTGCGCAGGTCGGCCCAACGACGGCTGCGGGTGAGGGAGTAGAGCCAGAGAGAGAAGCCGTCCCAGACGAACCACAGGGCGCTCACGTGCGGGGCGCCGTCCGGTGAGACGGTGGCGACACGGCAGGTGCGCCCGGTGGAGAGGAACGCGTCCAGTTCCTCCGCCGTCATCATGATCTTCCGGCCACGCCGCTGCTCCGCTGCCATGTGCTGCCTTTCCCGGTCTCGTCGCCGGCGCGCCGCCGGCCAGCACACTCTCACCCGGGCCCCGGCGGGGGACAAGGGGCCGGCCCCCGCGGGCGGTCCGGCGCCCGGGCCCGCCGCCCCGGCCGTGCATCCGGACACGGGCCGTGCATCCGGAGACGGACCGTGCATCCGGAGACGGGCCGTCCGTCCGGCGCGCCCGGGCCACCCGCCGCCGGTCCGCCGACCGGCCTCGGCCGGATGGGGCCGGTCGGCCCTGCCCGGAGGTCCTGAGGCCCACGCGCGACGGCCCCGTCCCCCGGCAGGCTGACGGCAGACGCCGATCCAGGAGGCCACCATGACCCGCACCATCATCGCCGCGATCGACGGTTCCCCGGCGAGCCGTGCCGCCGCCGGCTGGGCCGCCCGCGAGGCGCGGCTGCGCGGGCTGCCGCTGAAGCTCGTCCAGGTGTGGGAGCCGCTGCCCGACCGCCTGGCCGCCGCCACCGCCACCGACCTCGCGACCCTGGAGCACTGGAGCGGCAAGGTCCTGCGCTCGGTGGCCGAGGAGATCGCCGGGCGCCACCCCGGCCTGGACCTGTCCGAGGAGCTGATCGCCGGACGGCCGGCCGAGGTGCTTCCGGAGGCGGCCGCCGACGCCGAACTGCTGGTGCTGGGCTCGCGCGGCCTGGGCAGGCTGGGCGGGTTCCTGGTCGGCTCGGTGGGACAGGCCGTGGTCGCCGCCGGCCGCACGCCGGTGGTCCTGGTGCGGGCGGGGGAGACGGCAGCCGACGAGCACCTGCCCACGGCCGGGAACGCGACGGACGCCGCCTTCCGGCCCGTCGTCCTCGGCATCGACACCGAGCGGCCTAGCGACGCCGTCATCGCCTTCGCCTTCGAGGAGGCGGCCCGCCGTCACGCCCCCCTGCGCGTGGTGCAGAGCTGGACGCTGCCGCCGTACACGGTCCACGCCGTGGCCGCCACGGTCGACCTGTACGACCAGTACGCCCGGGAGATGGCCGGGCTGCTGACCGAGACGCTGGCGCCGTGGCGGGAGAAGCACCCCGAGGTCCGGGTGACCGAGGTCTCGCGCACCGGCGGGGCCGCCGACCATCTGCTGGACGCGGCGGCGGCGGCCTCCCTCGTCGTCGTCGGACGGCGCGTCCGGCGCGGCACGCTCGGCATCCACATCGGGCCGGTCGCCCACGCGGTGATGCACCACGCCACCGTGCCCGTCGCGGTCGTCGCTCACGACTGACCACGACCGGCCGTGCCCGCTCCGGGCCCGCGGCGGCGGAGCGGGCACGGGGCCCAACGGCCCACCGCGGCCGGGACGGGTGGCCGCGCCGGAGACGGCCGGAGGACCCTCGCACGAGAAGGGGGCGAACCCCGAGAATCGACGCACATCCTCTGCATTTCCGCACCGGGCGAAAGACGGAACGGCCATGTACCGCAACGACGGATTCCGCGAACTCGACCGCCGGGAGAGCCTGCGCCTGCTGGCGACCGCCGCCATCGGCCGGATCGTGCACACCCGGCAGGCACTGCCCGCCGTGCTGCCGGTGAACTTCCGCCTGGACCACGACGGCGCGGTGGTGCTGCGCACCTCGGCCGCCTCCGAACTGGCCCGGGCCGTCGACGGGACCGTCGTCGCGTTCGAGGCGGACGAGGTCGACCGGGTGGCGGGAGCGGGCTGGAGCGTCGTCGTCACCGGGGCCGCCGAGGTGGTGACCGACCCGCGGGAGCACCGGCGCCTGCTGGAGCGCGGACCCCGCTCCTGGGTACCGGTGCCCGCGCGGCAGGAGGTCTTCATCCGGATCCTTCCCGAACTGGTCACCGGCCGGGAGGTGATCGGCGGGCACGCTCCGCACACGGCCGGCCTCGGATCCTGAGGCGGACCCGGCCGCCGGGGCGACCGGCCGATGGGCGACCCTGTAATCCGGGGCCGACCGGCCGGGGGCCCGAGGGCCGTCCGGCCCTGTCGGCCCCCGGCCCGGGCCGGAGATGCTCTCCGGCGGGGGCCGGCCCAGTCGGGCGGCGCCGTACGACGGCGCGGCGGACCTGCGAGAAGGAGAACGATGTCGGACACCGGGCGGACCGGAACCGAGGGCCCGGTCAGGGTCTTCCTGCTGGACGATCACGAAGTGGTGCGGCGGGGCGTACGCGACCTGCTGGACGACGAGCCGGACATCACCGTGGTGGGCGAGGCCGGAACCGTCGAGCAGGCCATGGTGCGCGTGCCGGCGCTGCGCCCGCAGGTCGCCGTGCTCGACGTGCGCCTGCCGGACGGCGACGGGGTGTCCGTCTGCCGGGAGCTGCGGTCGCGGATGCCGGACCTGGCCTGCCTGATGCTCACCTCGTTCGACGACGAGGAGGCCCTGCTGGACTCCATCATGGCCGGGGCCTCCGGGTACGTGCTCAAGCAGATCCAGGGATCCGACCTGATCTCCGCCGTGCGGATGGTCGCCCAGGGCAAGTCGCTGCTGGACCCCAGCGCCACCGCCAAGCTGATGGCCCGGCTCAGGGCCGGGGCGGCCCCGGAACCGGAGCCCGAGCCGCTGCCCGGGCTGACCGAACGGGAGCGGGAGATCCTCGCGCTGGTGGGCGAGGGCCTGACCAACCGGCAGATCGGGCAGCGGCTCTACCTCGCCGAGAAGACCGTCAAGAACCACATCTCGCGGCTGCTGGCCAAGCTCGGCGTCGAGCGCCGTATCCAGGCGGCCGTCATCGCCAGCCAGGTACAGGACCGGCAGGGCCGCGACCAGCACTGAAAGGCCGACGGTGGGCAGCACCGACGCATCGCACGAGCAGCCGCGGATGCGGCTGCCCCAGCTCCAGCTCGACGAGCTGCTGCAGGAGGTCCAGGCACGGCTCGACCTCGCCCGGGGCACCCGGGACCGGGTGCACAGCCTCCTGGACGCGGTTCTCGCGGTCGGCAGGGAACTTGACCTCCAACAGGCGCTCCGCGGCATCGTGGAGGCGGCCGCGTCCCTGGTCGACGCCCGGTACGCGGCGCTCGGCGTGATCGGCCCGGACGGCCGGCGCCTCTCCGCCTTCCACACCGTCGGGGTGGACGAGAACGGGATCTCGGAGATCGGCGCCCACCCCGAGGGACACGGCATCCTCGGCGAACTGATCCGGCGTCCGCGGCCGCTGCGGCTCACCCGGCTCTCCGAGCACGCCTCCTCCTTCGGCCTGCCCCCGAACCACCCGCCGATGGACAGCTTCCTGGGCGTCCCGATCCGGGTGCGCGACCAGGTCTTCGGCAACCTCTACCTGACCGAGAAGCGGGGCGGCGCCCAGTTCGACGAGGACGACGAGGCGGTGCTGTCCACGCTGGCCGTCGCGGCGGGGGTGGCGATCGACAACGCCCGCCTCTACGAGGAGTCGCGGCTGCGCGAGCGGTGGCTGCGCGCCAACGCGGAGGTCACCCACAGCCTGATGTCCGGCACCGGCCGCACCGAGGTGCTCCGGCTGGTCGCCGACCGCGCCCGCGAGATCACCGGGGCGGCCCGCGCCCTGGTCGCCGTCCCGGTCGACGGGGGCGAGACCCTCCGGGTCGAGCTGGCCACCGGCGCCGACGGCGAGAGGTTCCACGGCGCCGAGACGAGACCCGGCAGCGGCCTGCTCGGCACCGCCTTCTCCTCGGCCGCGCCGGTCACCAGCGACGACGTCGCCCACGACGAGCGGCTCGCCACCTCCGCCGCCCGGGTCACCGGGCTCGGTCCCGCGGTCGCCCTGCCCATCGGCACGGGCGACACCGAGGTGCGGGGCGTGGTGATGCTGATGCGCGAGGCCGGGGAGCCCGTCTACACCGAGCAGGAGACGGAGCCGCTCCAGGCGTTCGCCGCCCAGGCCGCCATCGCCATGGAACTGGCCGACCGCCGCCACGACGCCGAGCGGGTGGCCGTGCTCCAGGACCGCGACCGGATCGCCCGCGACCTGCACGACCTCGCCATCCAGCGGCTGTTCGCCACCGGGATGACCCTCCAGAGCGCCGGCCGGTTCATCGAGCACCCGCGGGCCGCGGACCGGGTGGTGCGCGCGGTCGACGACCTGGACGAGACCATCAAGATCATCCGGTCCACCGTCTTCGGCCTCCGCTCCCACGCCGACGGGACCCCGTCCGGACTGCGGGCGCGGGTGGTGCGGGTGGCCGGCCGGGCCGCCCCGGTGCTCGGGTTCGCGCCCGCCGTGCGGATGCAGGGCCTGGTCGACACCGACGTGTCCCCGAGGATCGCCGACCACGTGGTGGCCGTGCTCTCCGAGGCGCTGACCAACGTCGCACGGCACGCACACGCGAGCCGGGCCGACGTCTCGCTGGAGACCGACCGGCGGGCCGTGCGGCTCACCGTCACCGACGACGGCGTCGGCATGCCCTCCGGAGGCCGCCGCAGCGGGGTGCGCAACATGGGCGAACGCGCCGGACAACTCGGCGGGACCATGGACCTGAGCACCCCCGACGGCGGCGGCACCCGCCTGGTCTGGCACGTGCCGCTGGGCGGCGACCACGTGCCGCCGGGCGGCGACGCGGGCCCGCCGGCCACGGCCCAGGCAGGCCCGGAACCCCGCCGATCATGAGGGGCGGCACCGTATAGCCTGGGCGGATGCTCAGCGAAGTCGCAGCCTCCCGCTTCGTCACGCCCTTGCGTGAGGGCGGGTCCATGCCCGGGCTCGTCGAGGCGGACGACCTCGGCCTCTACGTGCTCAAGTTCCGCGGCGCCGGTCAGGGCCCCAAGACGCTCACCGCCGAGGTGGTGTGCGGGGAACTGGCCCGGCGGCTCGGCCTGCGGATGCCCCGCCTGGTCGCCGTGGACCTCGATCCCGCGCTCGGGCTCGGCGAACCCGACCGTGAGGTGCAGGACCTGCTGCGTGGCAGCGGCGGACTCAACCTCGGCATGGAGTTCCTCGGCGGCGCCGTCGGCTTCGACCCGCTGGCGTTCCACGTCACCCCCGAGGAGGCCGGGCGGATCGTCTGGTTCGACGCCCTCGTCAACAACGTGGACCGGTCCTGGCGCAACCCCAACCTGCTCATGCACCGGGGCGGGCTCTGGCTGATCGACAACGGCGCCACCATGATCTGGCACCACAACTGGCCCGCCGCCGAGGCCTCCGCGGCACGGCCGTACAACGCCGCCGACCACGTCCTCGCCGGGTTCTCCCCGGACGTCGCCGCGGCCGCCGCGGCCCTGGCGCCGCTGGTGACCGGCGAACTCCTCGCCGAGGTCACCGCCGAGATCCCCGACGCCTGGCTGGCCGACGAGCCCGGGTTCGGCTCGCCCGACGAACTCCGTCGCGCCTACGCCCGCCCACTGCTGGCGCGCGCCGCCGGCATCCACCGACGCATCGAAGGACTGAAGTGAGCCGGCACGTCGAACGGCACGACGCCGACCGCCAGGTGTTCACCCGCAACGTCGTCGACCGGCGCGCCCGCGACCGGCAGGTCTACGAGTACGCGCTGCTGCGGGCCGTGCCGCGGGTCGAGCGGGGCGAATGCGTCAATGCCGGCGTGCTGCTCTACTGCCGCGGCGAGCGGTTCGTCGCGGCGCGGACCCATCTGGACGAGGCGCGGCTGCTCGCCCTGGACCCGCGGGCCGACGTGGCCGCCGTGCGGGCCGCGCTGCGCGCGGTGGAGGCCGTCTGCGCGGGCGGCGACGCGGCCGGCCAGGCCGCCGGGGACGACGCCGGCAAGAGGTTCCGGTGGCTGGTCGCGCCCCGGTCCACGGTGCTCCAGCCCGGCCCGGTGCACACCGGTCTGACGGCCGATCCGGCGGCCGAGGCCGACCGGCTGCTGGACCTCCTCGTCCGATAGGCGCCCCTCACGGTCCCCCGGACCGGTCAGGTGGATCACATCGCGCGGTGGCCCGTTGACAGCGGGTGCCCGGGCTTCTAGCGTCACGTCCTGTCGAGGGTACTAAGCGGTCGCTCATCCGCCGGGCGAGTCGTTCGGGCCGAGGCCGCACCGCAGGATCACCGAAGGCGTACCAGGCTTTCCGAGGGCGAGGAGAACCACCCATGTCCACCACTGAGCAGCGAGTCGCGGTAGTCACCGGTGGCGCGCGCGGCATCGGCGCCGCCACCGCCGTCCGGCTGGCCGCCGAGGGCCGCGCCGTCGCGGTCATCGACCTGGACGAGGCCAACTGCAAGGACGTCGTCGAGCAGATCACCGCGGCCGGCGGCAAGGCGATCGGCGTCGGCTGCGACGTCTCCGACGAGGCGCAGGTGGAGGCCGCCGTCGCCCGGATCGCCGAGGAGCTCGGCGCGCCGACCGTCCTGGTCAACAACGCGGGCGTGCTCCGCGACAACCTGCTGTTCAAGATGAGCGCCCTGGACTGGGACACCGTCATGAACGTCCACCTCAAGGGCGCCTTCCTGATGGCCCGCGCCTGCCAGAAGTACATGGTGGACGCCAAGTTCGGCCGCATCGTCAACCTGTCCTCGTCGTCGGCGCTGGGCAACCGCGGCCAGGCCAACTACTCCGCCGCCAAGGCCGGTCTGCAGGGCTTCACCAAGACGCTCGCCAAGGAACTCGGCAAGTTCGGCATCACCGCCAACGCCGTCGCCCCCGGCTTCATCGCCACCGAGATGACCAAGGCCACCTCCGACCGCGTGGGCGTGGACTTCGAGGACTTCAAGAAGGGCGCCGCCGCGATGATCCCGGTCCAGCGGGTCGGCGTTCCCGAGGACATCGCCAACGCCGTCGCCTTCTTCACGGGCGAGGAGGCCGGCTTCGTCTCCGGCCAGGTCCTGTACGTGGCCGGCGGCCCCCTCAACTGACACCGGACCGCGCGGTACCGGGACACGGAGGTAATCCCACATGACCGACAAGCCCGAGCTCTCCGGCCAGGTCGCCGTCATCACCGGCGCCAGCCGGGGCATCGGCTTCGGCATCGCCGAGGCGTTCGTCGCCCGCGGTGACCGCGTCTGCATCACCGGACGCAACGAGGAGGCGCTGAAGGAGGCCGTCGAGCGCCTGGGCGCCGACCGGGCCATCGGCGTCGCCGGCAAGGCCCACGACCTGGAGCACCAGGAAGCGGTCGTCGCCGCCACCATGGAGGCGTTCGGCCGGATCGACCACCTGGTCAACAACGCCGGTACGAACCCGGTCTTCGGGCCGATCGCCGACGTCGACCTGAACGTCGCGCGCAAGGTCTTCGAGACCAACGTGATCTCCGCGCTCGGCTTCGCCCAGAAGACCTGGGCGGCCTGGCAGCGGGAGAACGGCGGCACCATCGTCAACATCGCCTCGGTCGCCGGTGTCCAGGCCTCGCCGTTCATCGGCCCCTACGGCATCAGCAAGGCCGCGATGATCAACCTGACCCTGCAGCTGGCGCACGAGTTCTCGCCGCGGGTCCGGGTCAACTCGATCTCGCCCGGAGTGATCAAGACCAAGTTCGCCGAGGCGCTGTACGAGAACCGCGAGGCCGAGGTGGCGGCCGGCTACCCGCTCGGCCGCCTCGGCGTGCCGGAGGACATCGGGGGCGCGGCCGCGTTCCTCACCTCGGAGGCCTCCGGCTGGATCACCGGGCAGAACCTGGTGATCGAGGGCGGTCTCTTCCTGAACGCCGGTGTCGCCTGACCGGCACCGGTGACGGGCGCGGGCCCGGTGGCCGGCGGGAAACCGCCGGCGCCGGGCCCGCGCCGCGTCGGCGGCCCTCACGCCCCCGCGCGCCCCGGCCCGCCGGTGGCGTTGTCGGTGGTCGCCTGTAGGTTCCAGACCTGGAAGTGACCGCACACCGGAGGACGTTGACGTGACCGACATCGCCATGCTGCCCGAGTCCTGGCGCGGGGTTCTGGGCGGCGAACTGGAGCAGCCCTACTTCAAGGAGCTGACCGGGTTCGTCGAGGAGGAGCGGGCGAACGGCCCCGTCTACCCGCCCCGCGAGGAGGTCTTCGCGGCCCTCGAGGCGACGCCCTACGACAAGGTCAAGGTCCTCGTCCTCGGCCAGGACCCCTACCACGGCCCCGGCCAGGGCCACGGCCTGTGCTTCTCCGTCCGGCCGGGCGTGCGGACGCCCCCGTCGCTGCGGAACATCTACAAGGAGATGCAGGCCGAACTCGGCCACCCGATCCCGGACAACGGCTACCTGATGCCCTGGGCGGAGCAGGGTGTGCTGCTGCTCAACGCGGTGCTCACGGTCCGCGAGAGCGAGCCCAACTCGCACAAGGGCAAGGGCTGGGAGAAGTTCACCGACGCCGTCATCCGCGCGGTCGTCGACCGGCCCGACCCGGCCGTCTTCGTGCTGTGGGGCGCCTACGCCCAGAAGAAGCTGCCGCTGATCGACGAGACCCGGCACGCGGTGGTCAAGGGCGCGCACCCCTCGCCGCTGTCGGCCAAGAAGTTCTTCGGCTCGCGGCCGTTCACCCAGATCGACGCCGCGATCGCGGCCCAGGGCCACGAGCCGATCGACTGGCGGATCCCGGACCTCGGCTGAGACCCGGGTTCCGACCCGTCCGGCCGTCCGCCGAAGGGGAGTGTGCGGCCGACCGGACCGCGTCGCCGGGCGGTGCGGGCCCGGTGGCCCTAGCGTCGACCGCGGGCCCGCCGTGCGGCGGACCCGCGGGTCATGCCGGGAGCGGCGGGCGACGGAGGACGCGATGGAGCTTCAGGAACCGGACGCGAACGGACTCGCGGTGAGGACCCGGATCGGCCAGGCCGTGCTGCTGCACCACGGCGGTGACCGCGAGGAGGCGCGGGGACGTTTCCTCGGTCTGTGGGAGGAGATCGGCGCCGACGGCGACGCCTTCCACCGCTGCGCCCTCGCCCACTACCTGGCCGACACGCAGGACGACCCCGCGGACGAACTGGCCTGGGACCTGCGGGCGCTGTCAGCCGCCGAGGAGCTGATGGAGTCGGTGCGGTCGCTGTACCCCTCGCTGCACCTCAACATCGCCGCCGACTACGCCAAACTGGGCTGCCCGGAAGCGGCCCGCAGCCACCTCGGCCGGGCCAGGTCGGCGGCCGAGGGACTGCCGTACGACGGTCACGGGACCCGGGTACGCGAGGCGATCCGGTCACTGGAGGCCGGTCTGGAGCCGTGAGGGGCGCCCGGCGGGGCCCGCTCGGGCCCCGGACGGCTTCCGCCTCTCGGAGGGCTCACGGCCTCCCGAGAGTTCACGGCGTCCGTGGAGCTCATCGCCTTCGGAGGGCTCACGGCGTCCGGAGGGCTTACGGCGTCCGGAGGGCTCGCGGCGTCCGGAGGGCTTACGGCGTCCGGAGGGCTCGCGGCATCCGTTGAGCTCATCGCCTTCGGAGGGGCCACTGCCTCGGGAGGTTCACGGCCCGGTCTCGCCGGTGCCACCCGGCCCCGCCGCTCACTTGGTGGCGCGGTTCTGCATGTTCCGGCACATCGCCTCCTCGGCGCTGCCCTGACGCCAGCCGCCGTACTCGGTGCCGATGCCGCAGGCGTCGACCGAGCCGCCCCTGACCCCGCGGGGCCTGTCCGGCCGGTCGGCGGCCTCGCGGCCGCGGTCGCCGCCCCGCGGCGGAGCGGGGCGGTCGTCCTTGTCCCGCGTGTCGCCGGAGCCGCCGGAACCGGACCCGCCACGGCCCGTGTCCTCGTCGTCCCGGGCCTTCGGGGCGTCGTCGGCCTCCTTGCCCTTCTTGCCGCCCTTGCCGGCCTTCCCCTTCTTGCCGGCCTTCCCCTTGCCGCCGTTCTCGCCGTCCTCGTCCGCGTCGCCGCCGGAGCCGGACTCGGCGCCGCCCGGGCCGCCGGACTTCACGCGCAGCGGCTCGCCCTTGCCGTCCGGGCCGGGCGCGGAGCGGGCGGACGGCGCGGTGGAGGCGCCGGGGGGCGCGGTCGCGGGGGGAACCGTCACGCAGCCGGAGAGGGCGACACCGGAGAGGGTGACGAGAAGCAGTGCGGTGGTCGTCGTTCGCTTCACCCTCGTCACTCTGGAGGGTGCGGGCCGACGGAGAACAGCCGACAGGCGGGCGGTCCCTTCGTACGGGTGACGCCGGGCCGCCGGGGTTGCCGCGCGCCGGGCGGCGGGCGGGACGGGCGGCGGGCCGTCAGCGGCGGCGGGACATCACGCGGCCGGCGGCCAGGACCAGCAGCACGGCGGCGGCGCACGGCAGGGGCCAGGCACCCCAGGTGGTGTACAGCGTGGCTCCGGGCCCGGCCAGGGGGAGCGTGTGGACCGAGACCCCGCGATCCGAGGTGCCGAGCCGGGGGCCCACCTGGTGCCCGGAACCGTCGTACACGGCGGAGACCCCGGTCAGGGTGGCGTGCGCCACCGGCACGCCCGTCTCGGCGGCGCGCAGCGCGGCCAGCGAGGCGTGCTGCTCCGGGGCCCAGCTCTCCTGGAAGGTGGAGGTGGCGGACTGGACGACCAGCAGCCCCGCGCCCTCGGCCGCGAGATGCCTGCTCATGTCGGGGAAGGCCGACTCGAAGCAGACCAGCGGCCCCAGCGTCAGCCCGGGAGCGGCGTCCATGACCACCGGGTCCGAGCCCCGGCGGCGGTCCTCGTCGGCCGCCCGCCCCACCGAGGTGGCCCAGCCGAGCAGCGACCTCAGCGGCACGTACTCGCCGAACGGGACCAGCCGCATCTTGTCGTAGCGGTCCCCGGTGGGCCCGTCCGGCCCGACCAGCACCGCGCTCTTGTATATCCCGGGACGGTCCGAGCGGCGGGCGTCCACGTTCACCAGCAGCGGCGCGCCGGTCCCGCGGGAGAGCTCGGCCAGCCTGCGGGTCAGGTCCGGCCGGGCGCCGAGGTCCGCGCCCACGCTGCTCTCGCCCCAGACCACCAGGTTTACCCCGCGCCCGGTCAGGGAGCGGGTCAGGCGCTCCTGGAGGGCGAAGCGCCGCTCGGGTGCGTCCGCGCCGGAGACCACGCCCGGCTGCACCAGCGCGACCCTGGCCGTGTCGCCCGGGGCGGGCCGCGGCGCCCACGCCCAGGCCGACACGGTGCCCAGCACCACGGCGGCCAGCGCGGCCACCGCCGGAACGCGGGCGGTACGGACCGCGACCAGCAGCGTCACGGCCGTGTTGACGCAGACGAGCAGGAAGCTCAGCAGCCAGACGCCGCCCACTGAGGCCAGCTTCAGGGCGGGAGCCGTCTGCCACTGGCTCGCGCCCAGCATGGCCCAGGGGCCGCCGAGGCCCTGCCAGGAGCGGACCAGTTCGATCATCAGCCAGGCCGACGGCAGGGCGGCCGGCGCGGCGGCGGCACGGCGGGCCGAGGGCGTGCCGGCCAGCAGCCGCCGGGCCAGCACGCCCCACGGCGCCCACAGTGCCCCGAGGAGCACCGCCGGGACCGGCGTGAAGACGTGCAGGCTCGGCAGCAGCCAGTGGTGCGCGGCGAGCATCAGCCCGAAGCCGCCGCACCAGCCGTCCAGTGCGGCCCGCCGGCCGGTCGGCGCGCGGCGGACCAGCAGGAGCCAGGGCACCAGTGCGACGGGGGCGATCCACCACCAGCCGGGCTCGGGGAAGGCGAGCACCGGCAACGCCCCCGCCACGGCGGCCGCCACCGGCCGCCGCCAGGAGGAAGTGATCCAACGCCCGGCCGTCATGTCCACCAAGTGCCCGCGATCCGCGCGGCGAGACGGGTCGTGCGGGACGGAAACGCGCGGGTCGGACGCGCGGGACGTCGGCGCGGGAGGCAAGCGCGCGGGAGGTAAACGTGTGGCGCACGCCGGGGCGCGTCGGCGAGGCTGGCGCGATGAGCGAGCACGACACCCCCGAGCCCGGCCCCCGCCACCAGGTCAGGGCGGTCCACACGGAGGACACCGTCACCGTCTACCAGGCCTATCGGCCCGCCATCGGGCTGCCCGCCGCGCGTGACGGGCGGTTCCCGCAGGAGTGGAAGCGGGACCGGATGACCTGGATCAAGCCGTCCTTCCTGTGGATGATGTACCGCTGCGGCTGGGCCGCCAAGGAAGGCCAGGAGACGGTGCTGGCCGTGGAGATCCGCCGGGAGGGGTTCGAATGGGCCCTGCGCAACGCCTGTCTCTCGCACTACGTGCGCGGCACGCACGAGGACCGGGCGTCCTGGAGCCGGAGGCTGCGGCGGGCGCCGGCCCGGGTGCAGTGGGACCCGGAGCGGGACCTGAGGCTGCGGCCGCTGCCCCACCGGTCGCTGCAGCTGGGGCTGGCGGGTGAGGCGGCGGCCCGGTACGCGGACGAGTGGATCGTGTCCGTCGAGGACGTGACGCCGAAGGCGCACGCGATCCACGCGCACGTCAGGGCGGGTGACATGGCGGGGGCGGCGGCGCTGCTGCCGCCGGAGCGGGTGTACCCGCTCGACGCGGAGGCCTTCGCGCACCTGCTGCCCTGAGCCGGTGCGGCGGACCTAGACCGGCTGCAGTGCCTCGGCGCGCACGGCGCGGGCCCACTCGACGACCAGCTGTTCGTACCGGGCGCGGTCCTGGGCGGTCGGCGCGCCGCTGGAACGGAGCCACAGGGCGCGGATCATGTCGTTCAGCTCGGCGGCGGAGCGCGCGGGGACCTCGGAATTGAGGAGCATGGCGCCCACCCTAGGGGCAAGGTATGACACTCCGCTACCGCCCGGCTACAGTTCGGCCGCGTGCGGGCTGAGCACACCGGCCCCGATCAGGCCGAGAATCACCAGGCCAAGGGCGATCCGGTACCAGACGAACGGCATGAAGGACTTGGTCGAGATGAAGCGCATGAACCAGGCGATCACCGCGTAGCCGCAGAGGAACGCGACCACGGTGGCGAAGACGGTCGGCCCCCAGGAGATGTGGGACCCCTTCATGGCGTCGCCGAGTTCGAAGAGGCCGGAGGCGAGCACGGCCGGAATGGCCAGCAGGAAGGAATACCGGGCGGCGGCCTCCCGGCGGTAGCCCATGAAGAGGCCCCCGCTGATGGTGGCGCCGGACCGGGAGACCCCGGGGATCAGGGCCATGGCCTGGCAGACGCCGAAGATCAGGCCGTCGCGGAACCCGAGGTGCGAGAGGTCCTTCGGCTGCCGGACGCGGTGGCGCCCGCCCGTCTCGGCGCGTTCGGCCAGGCGGTCGGCGACGCCGATCGCGACGCCGACCACGATCAGCATGGTGGCGGTGACCCGCAGATCACGGAACGGGCCCTCGATGTGGTCCTTCAGCGTCACGCCGAGCACGCCGATCGGGATCGAGCCCACGATCACCAGCCAGCCCATCTTCGCGTCGTGGTCCCGCCGCATCTCCCGGTCCCGCAACGAGCGGAACCAGGCGGAGACGATGCGGCCGATGTCCTTGCGGAAGTAGATCAGGACCGCGATCTCGGTTCCGATCTGGGTGATCGCGGTGAACGCGGCCCCCGGGTCCCTCCAGCCGGAGAACGCGGCGGTCAGCCGCAGATGGGCACTGGAGGAGATGGGGAGGAACTCGGTCAGCCCCTGGACGAGCCCGAGGACGAGTGATTCGAACCAAGACATGGGTAAAGGCAGTCCCAGCGCTGATCGGGGAGGACGGGAGGACGACGGCCACGACGGCTCGGGCACTGTAGCGGCCCCGGGCCGTCCGTCCGGTGATCTGCGGGTGAACGCGACGCGTCGTGCCGTCGACCGGTCAGCGGCCGCGCAGGTGGTGCCGTTTGCGCCAGGCGACGAGCGTGCCGCCCATGGCCGGGAGGGCGATGACCGCCACCGCGATCAGGAAGGCGGGCGAGGTGGGGCTGGAGGCCTGGGACCCGGCGACCGCGTACGCGGCGGTGTTGGGGACCGAGCCCAGCGCGGTGGCCGACAGGAACGAGGAGGCGCGCATCCGGGAGACGGAGGCGCAGTAGTTGGCGGCCGAGAACGGGACGCCCGGGAAAAGTCTCAGCACCATCATCGAGCGGAACCCGTGCCGGCTCAGCTGGCTGTCGGCGGACCGGAGCCAGCGGGCGCGCAGCAGCGGCCGCAGCGCGTCCTGGCCGAGCAGGCGGCCCAGGCCGAAGGCGAGACCTGCGCCAAGCACCGTGCCGCCGAGCGCCGCGGCCAGGCCCAGCCAGGCCCCGAAGAGCGCGCCGGCCGCCAGGTTGAGCACCGGGCGCGGCACGAAGGCCACCGTGCACAGGCCGTAGGCCACGCCGAAGACGGCCGCGGCGAGGCCGCCGCCGAACTGGGGCGGCCAGCCCTCGGAGACCAGCCGCTGCGGCTCGAACATCAGGACCACGGAGGCGGCGGCGGCGAGGAGCGCCAGCAGCAGGCCGAGCCGGGCCCACGGCGAGAGGAGGAGGCGGGCGCAGCGGGCCATCGGAGCACGGGGGAGCGGTGCGGGGGGCGCGGCCACGGAGGCCGCGTGGGCCGGGGGATGCGGAAGGGGCGGGAGGACGGGCGGGGCGATCACTAATCCAGCTGCCTCGGCGGGGGACGGAGCCGAAACGGTGCCCCCGGAGCGGGTGGTGGCATCGAGCATTCGGCGACAGTAACCGAGGATGTGGGGTGATCGCCTCCTGCCGTGGCGTACGACATACCGTCATACCGGCACAATGGCCGGGTGAACGAGCCCGTACCCGTGACCCGCGCCGTCGACCACGGCACCGCCAAACTGATGCCGGACGTGGACCGCGAGCGGGCCTGGCTGCTGACCGTCGACGGGGCGCCGCAGTCCTACGTCGACCTCGACGAACCGGCGCATCTGGAGTTCGAGTACACCCGCCGGATCGGACACCTGGTGGACACCCTGGGGGAGCCGGGGAAGGCGCTGGACGCGGTGCATCTGGGGGGCGGGGCGCTCACGTTGCCGAGATATGTGGCGGGGACCCGGCCGGGGTCGCGTCAGCAGGTGGTCGAGTACGACAGCGGGCTGCTGGAACTGGTGCTGGAGCACCTGCCGCTGCCGGAGGACAGTGGGGTGCGGCCACATGTGGGGGACGCACGTGTGTGGTTGGAGTCGGCCCCGCCGGAGAGCGCGGACCTGGTGGTGGCGGACGTGTTCGGCGGCTCCAGGGTGCCGGCGCACCTGGCCTCCCTGGGGTTCGTGCGGGAGGCGGGGCGGGTCCTGCGGGGGGAGGGCGTGTACGTCGCCAACCTCGCGGACGGCGCGCCGTTCGCGTTCCTGCGGTCCCAGATCGCCACGGTCGCGGAGGTCTTCGGGGAGACGGCGCTGATCGCCGAGCCGGGGATGCTGCGGGGACGGCGGTTCGGCAACGCGCTGCTGGTCGGCTCGCGGGGCGCGCTGGACGTCGCCGCGGTGGCCCGGCGGACGGCGTCGGACGCGTTCCCGGCGCGGGTGGTGCACGGCGAGGCCCTGCGGGACTTCACCGGCCGAGCACGTCCCGTCGCCGACGCGGACGCGGTGCCGTCGCCGGAGCCGCCGGAGGGGGCCTTCGGCATCGGCTGAGCCCCTGACGCCCCGTGCCGCCCGCGGAGGGGCACGGGGTGCGCACCCGGCGACGCGGGGCGCGGGCGCACCTGGCGACGCGGGGCGCGGGGTGGGTACCCCGCGGCCCCGTCACGGGGCGGCACGGGTGCGTGGGCCGGCGGTCAGGCCACGTCGGACGCTGTGGGGGCGGCGGCGCGGGGGGCCGCCGGGGCCCCGGGGGCGGACGCCCCAGCGGGTTGCTCGGCGGATGCCGGGGAGGGTTTTCCGGCGAGGGCGACGCCCGGGCCGACGGGCGGCGTGACGCGGCGGGTGAGGTTGCGGACGTCGGGGACGAGGAGGACCGCGGCGGTCACCAGGACGACGAGGCCCGCGCAGCCCCACAGCGCGCTGGTGCGGCCGAACGCGGTCTCTGCCGGTCCGGCCAGCGCCGTGGCCAGCGGCACCATGGCGATCGAGCCGAACCAGTCGTAGGCGGAGACCCGGGACAGCTTGTCCTCCGGTATCTCCTGGTGCAGCGCCGTCATCCAGGAGACGCCGAAGACCTCGACGGTCACGCCCGTCACGAACATCACCGACCACAGCACGCCGGTCGGCACCGGGACCGCGAGGGCAGCGCTGGGCAGGGCGAGCGGAAAGACGCACAGGGTGCCGGCCAGGAGCAGGCGGCGCGGTTTCCAGCGGGTCATCAGGAGACCGCCCACCATCGTGCCCGCGCCGAACGCGGCCAGGGCCAGACCCCAGGGGCCCGCGCCGCCCAGACTGTCCCGGGCGACCAGCGGCCCGTACACCGCCTCGGCCGCGCCGACCACGGCGTTGGCGACCGAGAACTGGACGACGATGCCCCACAGCCAGGGCCGTGAGGCGAACTCCCGCCATCCCTCGCGGAGGTCGGAGAGCATGCCTCCGCCGGGCTCACGCGGCGCGATGCCGCGGACGTCGAGCAGCGCGCGCAGCGAGGCGGCGACCGCGAAGGCGGCGGCGTCCACGGCCAGCACCCAGCCGGGCCCCATCGCGGCGACCATCGCACCGCCGAGGGCCGCGCCGCCGAGCGAGGCGCCGTGCATCGCCATGCGGTAGACGGCGAAGGCCCGGGCGGCCTCGCCGGGAGCGACGGAGGAGAGCAGCATGCCCTCCGAGGCGGGGCCGAAGAACGCCTGCGCGGCGCCGCCGAGACCGGCCAGCAGCATCATCTGCCACAGCCGCGCCTCCCCGGCGAGGACCAGGGCGGCGAAGGCGGCCTGGGAGAGGCAGTTGACGGTGTTCGCCGCCACCATCACCCGGTGCCGGGGAAGCCGGTCGGCGATCGCGCCGCCGATGAGCAGGAACAGCACCAGCGGCAGCGTGCGGGAGGCGACCACCAGGCCCACGTCGCCGCCCGTGCCGCCGGACTCGAGCACGGCGAAGGCCGAGGCGATGGTGGCGCCCGCGCCGCCCAGGTTGGTGACGCAGGCGGCTGCGGTGAGCAGGGTGTAGTTGCGGCGGCCGCCGGTGCGCGGCGACAGGGCGGGAGGGGTGGTCACCCCCGCACTATCGCCGCCGACCGGCGCCGCTGCCAAACCCGTTTCCGGTCGCCGGGCGTCAGCCGGTGGGAGTGCCCTCAAGCCGGACCGTGTCGAGGATCTTCATGATGGTGTCCTCCGACAGCTCGTCGTCGACGCCGGAGGCCCCGTAGAGGCTCCAGGCGACGAAGTCGCCGTTGGAGTTCTTGAAGCCGAAGGTCACGGCCTTGCCGTCGGTGGCGCACTTGCCCTTGGCCGGGGTGTTCTCCGAACGGGCCCAGGCGATGCTGCCCTCGACGCCGGAGGCGGTGGTGTAGGGCTCCGCCTTCTCGTCGGCCTTGATGCTCTTCTTGTCGGGCTGCGTGTAACCGCCGAAGACCCAGATGGGGGAGTGGTTGAGCGCCACCTCGTCGGTGTCCTTCGCCCCGTTGGCGCCCTTGGTGCCGACCGCCGCCAGGGCGGTCTCGTCCTCGCGGCCGTCCTTGTCGTCGTCCGAGACGCACCACTTCGACTTGTAGTACGCCGGCGCCGACATGACGATCAGCGGCTTGCCGATCTCCCCGCCGTCCTCCTCGAACCCGATGAAGGTGTCCGGGCTCTCCACCTCCCAGTCCGCCGGGACGTCGAAGGCGGTGCCCCACTTGGGGTTCACCACGACCTTCCAGCCCGGGACGGTCGGCTTCAGCTCCTCGCCGCCGCGGGGGTTCTCGCCCCCGGCGGCGCTCTCCTTCGGGGAGGCGGACTTCGAGGCGGACGCGGACGGCTTGGCGTCACCGCCGGCCACGGCCTTCCCGTCGTCGTCGCCGAGCACCAGGAAACCGGTCACCGCGGCGGTCAGCACCACGGCCGAGGCCGCGACGATCGCGACCAGCTTGGTCCGCCGCGACGGGTCCACCGGCCCGCCGCCGGGGGACTGCGCCGGGCCCGCGGGCACGGCGGGGCCCCACTGTCCCTGCGGGGTGTACGGACCTTGCTGCGGCTGCTGCTGGTAGCCGGGCTGCTGGTACGGGTTGGGCTGCTGCTGGTACCCCGGCTGCTGGTAGGGGTTCACCGGCTGCTGCGGGGGGTTGGGGTTCTGCTCGCCACCGGGCGGCTGCTGTCCTGGCCACATGGCTCGTAACCCTAGTGGCGCGCGGACACGCTTTGGTCACCGTTCGTCGTCCGTGAGGTACCGGAGCGGGGCCGGTGGCGGCCGTGCCGACCGGATCCGCCCCCGACGGGGCGGCCGGGTTACGGCCGGTGGACGGTAGGCTTCCCGGCAGCGGGCGCGGGTGCGGGCACGGGTGCCGACGCCCCCCGCGCCGTTGAGGCGAACACGGCGAACACGCGCACCGGTCGGTGGTGACCGGACGACCGGCGACGAACGCAGGAAGAAGGCACAGGTGCACGTCCAGGAGTGGCTCGAGACGGTGCCGGCGGGCGCGGTCTACGCGTTGGTGGGCATCGTCATCGGACTGGAGAGTCTGGGTATCCCGCTGCCCGGCGAGATCGTGCTGGTCTCCTCGGCCCTGCTGTCCTCCCAGCACGCCGGCATCGATCCGCTGATCCTCGGCATCTGCGCGAGCGCCGGCGCGATCGTCGGCGACTCGATCGGCTACGCGATCGGACGCAAGGGCGGCCGGCCGCTGCTGGCCTGGCTGGCGGCGAAGTTCCCGAAGCACTTCAGCGAGGGGCATGTGGCCGCCGCGGAGAAGTCCTTCGACAAGTGGGGGATGTGGGCCGTCTTCTTCGGCCGGTTCGTCGCCCTGCTGCGGATCTTCGCCGGCCCCCTGGCGGGCGTGCTGCGGATGCCGTACTGGAAGTTCCTGATCGCCAACGTCACCGGCGGCATCGTCTGGGCCGGCGGCACCACCGCGGTCATCTACTACGTCGGCATCGTCGCCGAGGCATGGCTGAAGCGGTTCTCCTGGGTGGGGCTGGTGCTCGCGGTGGCCGTCGGCATCACCTCCATGGTGCTGATGAAGCGCCGGGCCGCCCGGATGACGGCCTCCCACCCCGGGACGGACGCGGTGGAGCCGGCCGGGGAGGACACGACGCCGCCGGCGGAGGCCGGGCGGGAGCCCGAGCCGGCCACCGAGCGCTGAGGCCGCGAGCCCGCGGCGCCGAGTCCCGGGTCCGGGTCCGGGCCCGGGGGCCCGAACCCGCGGCGGCTCAGTCGCCCGCGTGGGCTGCGCGGTGGGTCTTCGCCAGTTCGGTGTAGTGGGCCGCGTTCAGCTTGAGCCCCTCACGCTCCTCCTCGGTGAGCTCCCGCCGCACCTTGGCGGGCACCCCGGCGACCAGGGAGCCCGGCGGCACCCGCATCCCCTGCGGCACCAGCGCCTGCGCGGCCACCAGCGAACCGGCGCCGATCACCGCGCCGTTGAGCACGGTGGCCCCCATGCCGATCAGGCAGTCGTCCTCCACGGTCGCGCCGTGCACCACCGCGTTGTGGCCGATGGAGACGCCCCGGCCGATGGTGACCGGGAAACCCGGGTCGACGTGGAGCGTGCAGTTGTCCTGGACGTTGCTGTCCTCGCCGACGACGATCGGGCCCGCCTCCGACCGCAGCACCGCGCCGTACCAGACGCTCGCGCCCCGGCGCAGCGTCACCTCGCCCAGCAGGACGGAGGTGGGCGCCGCGTAGGCGTCCTCCTCCAGGACCGGTTCCTTGCCGCCGATGCCCGCGACCAGTGCCTCGTGCGCCATTGCCCCTCCTCGTGGTGGCTGTTCCCCGGCACGCTATGCCACCGCGGCTGGGGTGAAGATCACAGGTCCCCGGCACGACCGCCGTGGCAGGGCCTGGTTACCGTGAGCGGGTGCCCAAGAGCCAGAACTCCCTCACCGCGTGGCGGCGCCGACTGGTGCAGCGCGGCGTCCACGCCGTCTGGGCGTGGGCCCAGCGCGCCGGATCGGTCTCCGCCGAGCAGCCGGGCCGGCTGCGGTTCCGTTCCATCGGTCCGCACAGCAAGCTGGCCTTCCCGCTCGGCACCGTCTTCGGCGAGCCCTGGATCGAGATCGGCTCCTACTGCATCATCGCCGAGCAGGTCACTCTCACCGCCGGCCTGATGCCCGATCTGGACCTCGGTGCAGAGACGATTCTGCGCATCGGGAACGGGGTGGTCCTCGGCCGCGGCAGCCACGTGATCGCCGACACCGCCGTGTCGATCGGCGACGACTGCTACTTCGGGCCGTACGTCTACGTCACCTCCACCAACCACTCGTACGACGACCCGCACCAGCCGATCGGCAAGCAGTGGCCGCGCGCGGAGGCGGTGGATATCGGCCCGGGCTGCTGGATCGGGACCGGGGCGGTGATCCTTCCCGGCGCGCGGATCGGGCGCAACGTGGTGGTCGGCGCGGGGTCGGTCGTGCGGGGCGTGGTGCCCGACCACTCGGTGGTCGTCGGCGCGCCCGCCAAGGTGGTCCGGCGCTGGACCCCCGACCAGGGCTGGCAGCCGCCGCTGCGCACCCCCGCGCCGTCGCCCATCCCCGCCGACTGCACCCCCGAACAGCTGCTGGCGCTGGCCGCGCTGGACGAGGAGACGGTGGCGCGCCTCGCCGCGCTGGGAGAGGAACAGGCCGCGGGGCGCACGGAGGCGGTGGCCGGTGCCTCTGCCGGTACCGGTGTCGGTGCCGCCGCGGCCGCCGGCGACGGCGGCGAGCGGGCCCCGGCGCGCACGGGGCGGACCAGGGAGCCGGCGGGGGAGTGACCCCGGCGCGCCCCGCGTGCCGCACCCGGGCGCCTCGGGCGCCTCGGGCGCCTCGGGCGGCTCGCCGGTGAGTGGGTGCGGGGTGATCGGTTACTGTGCCGCCATGCGCGCACCCGTCGGAACCTTCGAGCACGCCCGCCCCGCCCCCGAGTGCCTGGACGACCTGGTCGCCCCGGTCGCCGACGCCGTCCGGGCGTGGGCCGGCGGCGTTGCGGCGGAGAGCGTCGTCTACGTGGACACCGACCCGGACCTGGCGGACACCGCCGTCTTCGTCGAGCACTACGGGCGCGACCTGCTGGACACGTCGGCCAACTGCGTCGTGGTGGCGGGCAGGCGCGGCGCGGAGACCAGCTACGCGGCCTGCCTGGTGCTCTCCACCACCCGCGCCGACGTCAACGGTGTGGTGCGCCGCCGGCTGGGCGCCCGCAAGGCGTCGTTCGCGCCGATGGAGACGGCGACCGGGCTCACCGGCATGGAGTACGGCGGGATCACCCCGGTCGGGCTGCCGTCCGGGTGGCCGCTGCTGGTGGACCCGGCCGTCGTGGAGCTGCCCTACGTGCTGGTGGGCAGCGGGCGGCGGCGGGGCAAGCTGCTGGTGCCCGGCGAGGCGTTCGCCCGGCTGCCCGGGGCCGAGGTGGTCGAGGGGCTGGGCGTCCCGGCGGCCGGCTGACCGCCGGGCGCCGCCACGGCCGTGGCGGCCCCGGCCCCGGCCCGGGCCGCGCCGCTACGGCGGAGCCGTCCGGCCCGCGTCGTCCCGGCCCGGGTCCACGACCTGCGCGGACCGCGCCCGTGTGTGCGGCGGATGCGCGGGCAGCAGTTGTGGGGAACGCCACCGAGGACGCGGCCGTCCGCGCCGTCGTTCCCGTCCGGCGTTTCCTAGGGTGGAGGGAACGCCCTGTTCCCTTCACGGCCCGCGCGGCTCCGGAGACTCCATGCACCTTTCGTCCTTGGCCGCCGCTCAGCAGGACAAGCCGGGCGGCATCGCCGGCTGGGCCGTCGACCTGGTCGAGAACCTGGGCGGTCCGGGAGCCGGGCTGGCCATCGCGCTGGAGAACCTCTTCCCGCCGCTGCCCAGCGAGGTGATCCTGCCGCTCACCGGCTTCGCCGCCGGGCAGGGCGTGCTCAGCCTGGCCTCCGCGCTGTTCTGGACCACGCTGGGATCGGTGGTCGGGGCGGTGGCCCTCTACTGGATCGGCATCCTCCTCGGACGCCGTCGGCTGTACGCGATCTGGGCCAAGCTGCCGCTGGTGAAGACGTCCGACCTCGAGCGGACCGAGGAGTGGTTCGCCCGGCACGGCACCAAGGCGGTGTTCTTCGGCCGCATGGTGCCGGTCTTCCGCAGCCTGATCTCCGTGCCGGCCGGGCTGGAGCGGATGCCGCTGCCGGTGTTCCTCGGGCTGACCACGCTGGGCAGCCTGATCTGGAACTCGGTGCTGGTGATGGCCGGGTATCTGCTGGGCGACCGCTGGGAGCTGGTCCAGGGGTACGTGGGCGTGCTGTCCAAGGTGGTGCTGGGCGCCGCGGTCGTGGCGCTGGTGGCCTGGATCGTCGTGCGGCTGCGCGAGCGCCGCCGCTCGGGGGCGGACCGCTCCTGAACCGCCTGGAGCTCCTGAACCGCCTGGAGCTCCTGAACGGCCTGGAGCTCCCGAACGGCCTGGACGGGGGGACGCCGCCGGGGAGGGCCTGAGCCTCAGGCGGTCAGGCGGGTGACCAGGTGGTGCCAGGCGTCCTCGACGCGGGTCAGCGTCATGCCGCAGCCGACCGTCAGGTGATGGGTCAGCGAGGTGCCGAGGAAGGCGAGCAGGGTGTGGGCGAGCAGCTCCACGTCGCCCCCGGCGCCGTGCTCGCGCAGCAGATGCGTGAGATGGGTGTGGCGCAGTTGGTGGGGCGGGCTGCTGAGATGGCGCAGCGGGTCCGTCTGCAGGGCCAGGAACAGGTCCTGGTGGCAGGCCTCGTGACGCAGCACGGCCGGGCCGAAGGCGTGCAGCCGCTCCAGCGCGGGGGCGCCCGGGCCCACCGGCGGCGGACCGGAGAGGAACGAGGTCTGGAACTGCCGCTCGCGGTGGTCGAGCAGGGCGATCAGCAGGCCCGTGCGGTCGCCGAAGCGGCGGAAGACGGTGCCCTTGCCGACGCCGGCCGCCTGGGCGACCGCCTCCATGGTGAGGTGCGCCACGCCGTGCTCGCCGAGCAGCCGGGTGGCTGCGTCCAGCAGCCGGGCCCGGTTCCGCGCGGCGTCCGCGCGCAGGCCGCACGGGCCGCTCGAGGCGTCCACCGGCAACCCGGTCGCGGCGTCGGCGACCTGGAGCGGCTCCCCGGTGGGCGGCGGTGCGGCGGTGTCCATGAGCTTCACAGTACCGCAACACAGCCGAAGTGGACCGTGGTCCGGATAGGTGGTACAACTTTGAACGAGGGTTGGTGCGGAGCATCCGCGTCCGGCCCGGCGGTGAGGACGTCTCGCCGCCTCGTCCACGTTCCGCTCATCCAGGGAGTGCTCATGTCCGTCCGCGTCCTCGCTCTTGTCGGTAGCCTCCGTGCCGGCTCGCACAACCGCCAGCTCGCCGAGGCCGCCGCCAAGCACGCCCCCGAGGGCGTGGAGGTGGAGCTCTTCGAGGGTCTGGCCGACGTCCCGTTCTACAACGAGGACATCGACGCCGAGGGCTCGCTGCCCGAGGCCGCCGCCCGCCTGCGTGAGGCCGCCGGCGCGGCCGACGCGCTCCTGTTCTTCACCCCGGAGTACAACGGCACCATGCCGGCCGTGCTGAAGAACGCCATCGACTGGCTGTCCCGTCCGTTCGGCGCGGGCGTCCTGTCCGGCCGTCCGGCCGCCGTCATCGGCACCGCCTACGGCCAGTACGGTGGCGTCTGGGCCCAGGACGAGGCCCGCAAGGCGCTCGGCATCGCCGGCGCCGCGGTGGTCGAGGAGCCCAAGCTGGCCATCGCCGGTTCGGTCGTCCGCTTCGCCGAGCTGCACCCGGCCGACGACACCGAGGCCGTCGCCGGACTGACCGAGGTCCTCGCCCAGGTCGCCGAGCGCACCCGCGCCGCCGCCTGAGCCGCACCGCTCCGCAACCGCCGCGACGGCGGCACGGGTCTCCACCCGTGCCGCCGTCGCGGCGTTCTCCGGACGCCGTCCGGACTGCTCGAGGCTTCCGCACCGCCGTAGGAGACGTCATGACCCTGATACCGCCCCCCGTCACCGCCTCGCAGGTGAGGGCGCCGCTGCCGGGAGGCCCGGTGTGGCGGGTCTTCGGCGACGTGCGCGCCCTGCTGCTGGCGCCGGAACTGCTGCTGCTCCAGGTGGCCCACCCGGTGGTCGGGGCGGGGGTGGCCGACCACAGCAACTTCCGCGCCGAGCCCTGGCCCCGGCTGGGCCGCACCCTGCTGTCGCTCAGCACGGTGATCTACGGCGGCCAGGAGGCGGCGACCGCGGAGGCGCGGCGGCTGATCGGCGTGCACGCCGACATGAAGGGCGTCGACCCGTCCGGGCGCCGGTACCACGCACTGCACCCCGAGGCGTACCACTGGGTGCACGCCACCCTGGTCAAGGCGCCGGTGGACGCGATGCGGATCTTCGGACGGGAGATGGACGAGCGCGCACTCGCCGAGTACTACGGGGAGATGAGGAACGTCGGCCGGGTGTGGGGGCTCAAGGAGCACCACCTGCCGCCGGACTGGGAGGCGTTCGTCGCCTACTACGACTCCATGGTCGCCGAGCGGCTGGAGGCGAACCGGTCCGTGCGGGACGTGCTCGACGCGCTGGCCGCCCCCGCCAGACCCGTCCGGTGGATCCCCGACGCCCTCTGGCGGCCGCTGGGCCGTGCGGCCGGCCGCGCCGCCTTGTTCATCACCGCCGGGGCGCTTCCACCGGTGCTGCGGGAACGTTTCGGCCTGTCCTGGTCCCCGCGGCGGGAGCGGCGGCTGCGGAGATTCGCCCGGGTGGTGCGGGTCCTGGTCGCGCCGCTGCCGGTACGGGCGCGGGTCGCCCTGGGAGGTGTGCTGGCGCGCGAGGCCGAGCGGCGGCGCCGGGCGCTCGAGGCGGCGTCCCGCCCGGCGGGCGCGGACGCCTGACCGCAGGCGGACAGGCAGTGCGGCAACCGGACCGCGGGACGCGGGAACCGGACCGCGGGAACGCCCCCGCCCGGCCCAGGGCCGGACGGGGGCGTTCCTTCACGCCGGATCGATCAGGGAGCCGATCGGGGAGCCGATCGGGCAGCCGATCAGACCAGGTCGAAGCGGTCGGCGTTCATGACCTTGTTCCACGCCTGGACGAAGTCCTGGACGAACTTCTCCTTGGCGTCGTCGCTCGCGTAGACCTCGGCGAGGGCGCGCAGCTCGGAGTTGGAACCGAAGACGAGGTCGGCACGGGTGCCGGTCCACTTCTTCGCACCGGTGGCCTCGTCGAAGGCCTCGTACAGGTTGTTCTCGCCGTCCACCGGCTTCCACGTCGTGCCCAGGTCGAGCAGGTTGACGAAGAAGTCGTTGGTGAGCTTGCCCGGGGCGTCGGTGAGGACACCGAGCTCCGCGCCCTGGTAGTTGGCGCCGAGGACGCGCAGACCGCCGACCAGGACGGTCATCTCGGGGGCGCTCAGGCCCAGCAGGTTGGCGCGGTCGACCAGCAGGTGCTCGGCGGGCAGGCGGTTGGCCTTGCCGAGGTAGTTGCGGAAGCCGTCCGCCTTGGGCTCGAGGGCGACGAAGGACTCGACGTCCGTCTGCTCCTGGGTGGCGTCGACACGGCCCGCGGTGAACGGGACCTCGATCTCGAAGCCGGCCTCCTTGGCGGCCAGCTCGACGCCGACGGCGCCGGCCAGGACGATGACGTCGGCCAGGGAGACCTGCTTGCCGCCGGAGAGGGAGGCGTTGAAGGACTCCTGGACGCCCTCGAGCGTGCTCAGCACGGTCTTGAGCTTCGCCGGCTCGTTGACCTCCCAGTCGGCCTGCGGCTGGAGGCGGATGCGGGCGCCGTTGGCGCCGCCGCGCTTGTCGCTGCCGCGGAAGGAGGACGCGGAGGCCCACGCGGTGGACACCAGCTGCGAGACCGTCAGACCCGACTCGGCGATCTTGGCCTTGAGGGCCTTGACGTCGGCCTCGTCGACGAGCTCGGAGGTGCGCTCCGGCAGCGGGTCCTGCCAGATCAGGACCTCGGACGGGACCTCGGGGCCGAGGTACCGCACGGCCGGGCCCATGTCACGGTGGGTGAGCTTGAACCAGGCGCGGGCGAACGCGTCGGCGAAGGCGCGCTCGTCCTCCAGGAAGCGGCGCGAGATCTCCTCGTAGACCGGGTCCAGGCGCAGCGCGAGGTCGGTGGTGAACATGATCGGCTGGTGCCGGACGCCCTCGAGGTGGGCGTCGGGGACGACCTTGCCCGCGCCGTGCTTCGGACGCCACTGCAGGGCGCCGGCGGGGCTGTGGAACTGCTCCCACTCGTAGCCGAACAGGATCTTGAAGTACTCGTTGTCCCACTTGGTGGGCTCGTAGGTCCAGGCGCCCTCGAGACCGGAGGTCACGGTGTCCGCGCCCTTGCCGGTGCCGTGGCTGTTGCGCCAGCCCAGGCCCTGCTCCTCGAGGCCGGCCGCCTCCGGGTCGTCGCCGACCGCGTCCGCCGGGCCGTTGCCGTGCGCCTTGCCGAAGGTGTGGCCACCGGCGATCAGGGCGACGGTCTCCTCGTCGTTCATCGCCATGCGGCGGAACGTCTCGCGGATGTCGCGGGCGGCGGCGAGCGGGTCGCCGTTGCCGTTGGGGCCCTCGGGGTTGACGTAGATCAGACCCATCTGGACCGCGGCGAGGGGCTCCTCGAGGTCACGGTCGCCGGAGTAGCGCTCGTCGGCGAGCCAGGTGGTCTCCGGGCCCCAGTACACGTCCTCGTCGGGCTCCCACACGTCCGCGCGGCCGCCGGCGAAGCCGAACGTCTCGAAGCCCATCGACTCCAGGGAGACGTTGCCCGCGAGGACCATCAGGTCGGCCCAGGAGATGGCCTTGCCGTACTTCTTCTTGACCGGCCACAGCAGACGGCGGGCCTTGTCCAGGTTGACGTTGTCCGGCCAGCTGTTCAGCGGCGCGAAGCGCTGCTGACCGGCGCCCGCGCCACCGCGGCCGTCGGTGATGCGGTAGGTGCCGGCGCTGTGCCACGCCATGCGGATCATGAACGGGCCGTAGTGGCCGTAGTCCGCCGGCCACCAGTCCTGCGACTCGGTGAGGAGCGCGGCGATGTCCTGCTTGACGGCGGCGAGGTCGAGGTTCTTGAACGCCTCGGCGTAATCGAAGTCCTCACCCAGCGGGTTGGCGACCGCGGGGTTCTTGGCGAGGATCTTGAGGTTGAGCCGCTCCGGCCACCACTGGCGGTTGCCGCCGCCCGCGGTCGGGTGCGGGGCGCGCGCGCCGTGCGCGACGGGGCAGCCGCCCGTCTCCGCCTTCGGCTCGGTGACGATGGCGTCGTGGTTCTCAGTCATGTCCGTCCTTCTGGATCAGGCGATCACGGCTCAGGTGCTGCGAGCTGTGGAACAGGCGGGGCACAGGCCCCAGTACGTCACCTCGGCCTCTTCGATGACGAAGCCGTGGTTCTGGGAGGCGGTCAGGCAGGGCGCCTGACCGACCGCGCAGTCCACGTCGGCGACGGTGCCGCAGGAGCGGCAGACGACGTGGTGATGGTTGTCCCCGACGCGGCCCTCGTACCGGGCCGGGCTGCCGGCCGGTTCGATGCGGCGGACCAGACCGGCGGCCGTCAGCGCGTGCAGCGCCTCGTAGACGGCCTGGGTGGAGACGTGGCCCACCCGCTCGCGTACGCCGGAGGCGATCGCCTCGACACCGAGGTGATCACCGGCCCTGACGGTTTCGAGCAGCGCGACGCGAGCTGCCGTCACCCGCAGGCCGGCACCGCGCAGTTCCTCGGCGGGCGAGGCGGGGTTTGCGGTCATGACGTCGAACCCTACATCCCTTGAGGCGATAGGTACAGAAAGACGAATGATTCAAGTTTAGTGCCAGTGTTCATGTCGCTCTTTGTCCATTATTGACATATTTATCGACCCCTGGGGAGCTGCCGCGAGCGGCGGTGAAAAACACCTGACGAGCCGTCGGCCGGGCGGTATGGTTCCCGGCGATGACGACTCACACCCTTCACAGATGGGGGGTCCCGTCCGCGCAAGGTGAGTGCTGATGCCCACCCACAACGCGAACGGACGACTCACCCTCTGGCGGCGCGTGCGGGCCTACGCCGTGCCGCCCTCCATGATCGGGACCGCGACCGCCCGGCGCCGGGCCGGCGACTGGGCCGGCGCCTGCGCCGCCGCGCGGGTCGACGTGGACCTCGACCCGCGGACCGTCTCCCGCCGGTACGGCCAGGAGTTCGCGGCCCTGCTGCGGACCGACCTGCGCCGCCTCGCACCCGATCTGCTGCGCTGGCACCTGCCGAGGATCGCCCCGGACGGACTGCTGCGCCCCGGCCTGACCGTGCCGCTCGCCCGGTACGACGGGGCGGGCGCCGACGGCCGGAGCCCGATCCGGCTGGTGGTCCGCACCGCCCCCGCGTGGGCGGACGCAGGGCAACGGATCTCCCTCGCCCTGTGGGACCCGTCCGCCCGGGACGCCGCCTCCCACCGTCACCCGCATCCCGTGCCGAGCCGCCGCCACCGCCTGGACCTGCACCGTCACCTCTGGGACGCGGACCGGGCCGGTGAGCTGCGTGCCCGGTCCGGGGCCGGGGCCGCGGCCGGCGGGGAACGCGCAGGGCGGGCCCCCTGGCCCGAGCCGGTGCGGCTGCTCCCGCCGGAACGCCGGTACGCCGTCGGCCGCTGGGCGGACGAGGCCGGTGTCCTGCTGGCCGAGGAACACCGTGCGGCCGGAAGCGTCCTGGTCCGGCTCGGGGGCCGCGCCCGGCTGGTGCTGGACGTGGCACGCGACGGCGGCGGCGCCTGGCGGATCACCGGCGCCCGGCACCCGCGCGGCTCCACCACCGCCCTGCCGGTGCTGCCGGACGCGGCGACCTGGATCCCCCCGGACCTCGACCTGCTGGCCGCCGGCCTGATCGGGCCGCACGAACTGCATCCGCTGGTCGCCCTCGCGCTGGTGCCCGGACACCACCCGGCGCCTGCACCGTCCGCCGCCCCGGCGCGCCGGGCGGGGGAGCCCGGGGTGGTGGAGTGCCGCGGCGCGCTCCACCGGATCGCCCCGGTCGACGGCGTCCTGGTGCCGCTGGACCACGACCCCGCGGAACTGCGTCGCGAGGAACTGCTGGCCGCCCTGGGCGGACCGCCGATGCCCTGCCTGCGGGCCGTCGACGAGGCCCACCGCAGCCCGGAGTGCCTGCCGGGCGTGCGGGAACGCCTCGCCCACGGGGACGTCGACGGGGCGCTGGACGTCGTCACGGCGCTGCTCGGTCCCCAAGCCGTGTTGCGCGCAGGGGAGTTGCTCGACGAACTCGATGCCGCCGTCGAGCAGCGGGCCGTCCACGGCATGTTCCGGGCGGGACTGGCCGAGCGGCTGCACGGCGTCCCCCGGCACGTCCTGGGTGCTCCGCTCACCGATTCCTACCGCCGCGCCGTGCGGCGGCGCGCGCTGGACCCCGCCCGCCGCTGAGCGCCGCCCGCGCCCCTCCGTGTCCCCGGCGTCCGCCGTCCGCCGTCCGCCGTCCGTCATCCGTCATCCGTCATCCGCCGTCCGCCACCGCCGTGACGTTCCGTCATGTCCCGCCACGCCTCGAAGGAGTTCATCATGATCACGACGACCCTGCCCTCCGCCCCCTCTGCCGCTGCCTCCGGCGCCCCGCTCGACGTCGCCTCCGCGCTGCTCGCCCTGCTCGGGGACACCGCCACCGAACCGCGCCGTGACCTGCAGCTGGAGGCGCTCACCCTGGCGGTCGCCGCCGACCTCCCGGTGCTGCTGTGGGGCGAACCGGGGATCGGCAAGACCGCGGCCCTCACCCAGCTCGCGACCGCCCTCGAACTGCCGCTGACCACCGTCATCGCCAGCGTCCACGAACCGTCCGACTTCTCCGGCCTGCCCGTCGTAGGGGACGATCCCGCGGCCCAGGGCGTGCCGATGGCCCCGCCGGACTGGGCGGTCCGCCTGGTGCGGCAGGGCCACGGGCTGCTCTTTTTGGACGAGCTGTCCACCGCGCCGCCCGCCGTGCAGGCGGCCCTGCTCCGGCTCGTGCTGGAACGACGCGTCGGCGCCCTGCGGCTGCCGCCCGGCATCCGCATCGTCGCCGCGGCCAACCCGCGCGCCTCCGCCGCCGACGGATGGGAACTCAGCGCGCCCCTGGCCAACCGGTTCGTGCACCTCCAGTGGGTGCACGACCCCGAGGTGGTGGTCCGCGGCCTCGGCGGAGTGTGGCCCCGCGCCACCCTGCCCCGGCTCGACGCCGCCGAGCTGCCCGGCGCGGTCGGACTCGCCCGGCGCGCGGTGTGCGGGCTGCTGACCGGCCGGCCCGGACTGGTCCACCAACTGCCGGCCAACGAGGCCCGCCGCGGCGGGGCCTGGCCCTCGCCCCGCACCTGGGAGATGACGCTGCGGCTGATCGCCTTCGCCACCGCCGCCGGGGCCGACCGGGACGTGCTGTCGCTGCTGGTCAGGGGAACGGTGGGGGACGGACCCGGGCTGGAGCTGCTGGCGAGCATGGACCGGATGGACCTGCCGGACCCGGAGGACGTGCTCGCCGATCCCGAGGGGGCCGAGCTGCCGCAGAGGGGCGACCTCAGGCAGGCGGTGCTGGACGGCGTGGTGGCCGTGGTGCGCAACCGGCCGACCAGGGAGCGCTGGGACGCCGCCTGGACGCTGCTGGTACGGGCCATGGAGAGCGGCGCCCCCGACCTGGTGGTGGTCCCGGCGAGCACGCTGGCGTCGCTGCGGCGCGACGAGTGGGACGTGCCGCAGGCGATCGAGCGGCTGGCGGGGGTGGTGGGTATCTCCCGCCGCGCCGACCGGGCGGCGGCACGGGTGGCCGGTGGCGCGAAGGCGAAGGTGACGCGGTGAGACCGAGCGACACGCCGACCCCGAGCGACACGCCGCACCCGGCCGTCGCGGCGCGCGGCGCGCAGGGGGAGGCGGCGGCGGCTCTCCCCGGCGCCACCGCGAAGCCGAGTGACCTGGCCGGGCGCAGGCGGGGGCCCGCCTCGGGCACGGCGCGGCCCGCGGCGGCTCCACGGCCGGCGCCGGCGCCGGCCGAGCGTGGGACGCTGGACCTCGACAAGCTGTACGCGGCCCGGCTCCAGGCCGCCCGGGCCCGGCCCTACCTGGCCGCGGCGCTCCACGCGCTGCACGTGGTGGAGTCGTGGGAGGTCCCCACCATGGGGGTCGACCGCCACTGGCGCTGCTACGCCTCCCCGGCGTTCGTGGACCGCCTGCCCGTCGAGGAACTGGCGTCCGTCTGGGTGCACGAGGTCTCCCACCTGCTCCGCGACCACCACGGGCGCGGCGACCGGGTGGCCCGGGCACGCGGCCTGACCGGCCCCGGGGACCGGCTGCGGATGAACATCGCCGCCGACTGCGAGATCAACGACGACGCCTTCGGCGACGGCCTGCTCACGCCCACCGGGGCCGTCACCCCGCGGCTGCTGGGCATGCCGGAGGGCGGCGTGATGGAGGACTACCTGGACCGGTTCCGGCTCAAGCGGTACACCCTCCACCTCACCTGGCTGGACTGCGGCAGTGGCGCGGACGGGATGGCCCGCCCGTGGGAGCTCGGACCCGAGGGGGCGCACGGCCTGACCGCCCAGGAACGCGACGCCGTGCGCTTCCGGGTCGCGCAGGGCATCACCGGCCTGCCCGGAGACGCCCCCGCGGGATGGCGGCGGTGGGCGGAGGAGGTCTTCCACCCGCCGCAGCCGTGGCGGGCGCTGCTGGGCGCGGCGATCCGTTCGGCGGTCACCGGCTCCGGCGGCCGGGCAGGACTACACCTACGGACGCCCCTCGCGCCGCTCCGCCGGGCTGCCCGGGGTCGTCCTGCCGAGCCTGCGCCGCCGCCCGCCGCGGGTGACGGTGGTCGTCGACACCTCCGGCTCGGTGAGCGACGCGGAACTCGGCAGCGCGCTGCTGGAGGTGACCGCCATCTCGCGCGCGGTGGGCGGCCGGCGGGACCTGGTGTCCGTGGTCAGCTGCGACGCGGCGGCCACGAAGGTGGGCCCGCTGTGCCGGGGTGAGGGCATCACGCTGCTAGGCGGAGGCGGCACGGACCTGCGCGAGGGGTTCGCGACGGCACTGGAGGCACGGCCGCGCCCGGACGTCGTCGTCGCGCTGACCGACGGTCAGACCCCGTGGCCCGACCACCGTCCGCCCTGCCGCACGGTGGTGGGCCTCTTTCCCCGCGCGCCGTCGTACTCGGAGGACAACCCCGATTACGTCCCCGACCTCCCGCCGGACTGGGCTCGGGTGGTGGAGATCGGTTAGGGCTGCATCGGCCAGGGGCCGCTCGGGCCGGTCCGGCCGCTTTGGCCGCGCCGTACCGGCGGGAAGTAAAAAGCGGGTCAGGGGTCCGCCAACTCCCTTTGAGGGAGGCCCCCCTCCACCTCGTTAGATGTATGTTGCACCTAACTGTTCGGGTCCCGCCCTCGCGGCAGTCGGTCGCGTGGCCCGCAGAACCGGAAAGGACACCGCATCATGAGCGCGCCGTCAGGGGAGACCGGGAGCCCGTTCCGACAGCCCAGAGCGGTGTGGGCCGTCGCGTTCGCCTGCGTCATCTCCTTCATGGGCATCGGCCTGGTCGACCCGATCCTGCCCGCCCTCGCGGAGAACCTCCACGCCTCCGCGAGCCAGGTCTCGCTGCTGTTCAGCAGCTATCTGATCGTCACCGCCGTCGCCATGCTGTTCGTCGGCTGGATCTCCAGCAGGATCGGCGCCAAGCGCACCCTGGTGGTCGGGCTGGCCGTCATCGTGGTCTTCGCGGCGCTCGCCGGCGCGACCGACTCCATCAACGGCATCGTCGGCTTCCGGGCCGGCTGGGGCCTGGGCAACGCCATGTTCATCGCCACCTCGCTGGCCGTGATCGTGGCCTCGGCGAGCGGCGGCTTCGGCGGCGCGATCATCCTCTACGAGACCGCCCTGGGCCTCGGTATAGCCGTGGGGCCGCTGCTCGGCGGTGTCCTCGGCGACATCAGCTGGCGGGGCCCGTTCTTCGGCGTCGCCGTCCTCATGGCCCTCGCGCTGATCGCGACCGTCGTCCTCGTCCCGTCGACGCCACGGCCCGAACGCCCCACCTCGCCGATCGCGCCGCTGAAGGCACTGCGGCACCGCGGGCTGCTGACCATGGGACTGATGGCCCTGCTCTACAACTGGGGCTTCTTCACCATGCTGGGCTACGCCCCGTACCCGATGGAGCTGGAGGCCTTCGACCTCGGCCTGGTCTTCACCGGCTGGGGCCTGCTGGTGGCCGCCTTCAGCGTGCTGGTCGCCCCGCGGCTGCAGGCCAGGTTCGGCACCGCGCCGGTGCTCTACGCCAACCTGGTCTGCCTGGGCGCGCTGATGGCGGTCGTCGCCGTCGGCGTCGACACCCCGGTCGTGGTGATCGTCGCGGTGATCGCCAGCGGGGCGTTCATCGGGATCAACAACACCCTCACCACCCAGGCCGTCATGCTGGTCTCGCCGGTCGAGCGGCCGGTGGCCTCCTCCGCCTACGGGTTCGTGCGGTTCATCGGTGGTGGTCTGGCGCCGTACGTGGCGGGCAGGATCGCCGAGGCGACCGATCTGTCGATGCCGTTCTACGTCGGTGCCGTCGCCTTCCTGCTGGCCGTGCCGGTCCTGGCCACCGGACACCGGCTGGTGCGGGACGCCGAGCGGCCGCGGGAGAAGACGGTGCCCGTCGAGCCGGCGGTGACCGCGGTGGGCGCGTAAAGGTGCAAGCCGGTGCACCCCGGTTCACGCCGGTGCACCCCGGGCAGGCCGTCACCCCGCCCGCCTGCACACTGTCCGGATGGAGACGGAGAACGTGGTGGGGCAGTGGCGGCGGTTCGAGCGGACCGCCGACGGCCGGACCGAGTACCGGGAGGTCCGGCAGGAGGGCATCCGCTGTCTCCTGCGGTGGGGCGCCGTCGGCGGCAGCGGCCGGGCGATGACGGTCACCCGTGACGACGTGGCGGACGCCGGACGCCATGCCGCGCGCAAGGCGCGGGAGTACTTGCGCAAAGGCTTCGCCGAGGTGGAGGCCGGGGGCGGTGGGCCGGCCGAGGGGTCGGTCGACGGGTCGATCGACCCGTCGACCGACGGAGTGGCCGGTGGGCCGGCCGAGGCCCGGCCCGGGGCCGGTCGTGGAGTCGGTTCCGAGGCCGGGGCCCGGAAGGGAGCCGGGGCCGGGACCCCGGACGGGGCGTGGGGCGGGACTCCGGACGAGGCATGCGGCAGGACTCCGGGCGGGGCGGGGGGCGGGTCCGGGGCGGCCCGCCCGGAACTCCGGCCCGTGCTCGACGTCCTGCCGGGCGGCGACGCCTTCCTGCCCGTGGCGGGCTTCGACGGGATCCACCGCCGTCGCCGTCCGGCGCTCGATCCGACCGCCGGCTTCCACGAGTACCTGGTCCTCCGCGACGGCGGGCGCGGTGCGATCAGCTTCAACGTGCGGGCCGCCTCGCACGACCCCGAGGCGGTCGGGGCGTTCCTCGGCTTCCTCGACACCCGCCGCGACCTGCCGTTCGACGGCGGCTCGCACCACAAGCTCCGGCTGACCGCCCCGGTGGGGCGGTTCACGCACGCGCTGCTCTGCTCGCCGGCCCTCGGCCGGTCGCACCACGCCTTCCCGGGCATCGCGGACCGCGTCGCGAGCGCCTGCCCCGTCTTCGACTGCGAGATCGGCGACGCCGACACCGAGGTGCTGGCCGACGCCCGCATCCACGGCCACGGGGCGGTGCGCCGGGCGGAGTGGGACCGCGAACCTCGGCCGGTGGTCGACCTCCGGTTCGACGTCCAGCCCTCCTTCCACGCCCCGGCGAGGAAGAAGTTCCTGGTCTGCAAGGCCGAGGACCTGCGGAGTCTGCTCTCGGCGCTCCCCGGGGCAAGCGTGGAGAGCTGGCTCGAGGTCCGCTCGTTCCGCGGCGAGGTCCGGCGGTTCACGCCCCGCACGGCCCCGGCGTACGAGGACCTGCTCCCGTTCCTCCTGGGCGCGATCTGAACCTTTGCGTGCGTGCGTGCGTGCGAGCGTGCGTCCGACCGACGGGAGGTGACCCGTCAGACGGTGGTGCGCGCGGTCTCCACCACCCGCACCAGAGGCTCCAGCCGGGGATCGCCGGCCGCCTCGTCCAGCGCCTCGCGCAGCGCCGCGTCATGGGTGGGCCGGGCCTCGGCGAGCAGGGTGAGACCGGCCTCGGAGACGTTCGTGTAGATGCCGCGCCGGTCGGTGGGGCAGAGGTAGCGCGCCAGCAGGCCGCGGTCCTCCAGCCGGGTCACCAGGCGCGTGGTCGCGCTCTGGCTCAGCACCACGGCGTCCGCCACCTGCTTCATCTGGAGGTGGCCGCCCTCCCCGTCGTGCTGCCGGCTGAGCACGTCCAGCAGGGAGTACTCCCGCGCGCTCAGACCGTGCCGCTGCAGGGCGCGCTCGAGGTGGGACTCGATCCTGCCGTGCAGGAGGGAGAGCGCGCACCAGCCGTCGGCGAGGGCGGTGAGCGAGGGGTCGGTCGCGGTCACGCTGACCTCCTACTCGGCTTCCGGGCGGACCTTTCCGCGGGGCGACTCAATCCTTCCATACGACGGTTGCCTCGGGCCAGGATTAGCCCGCGCTTGCAATTATCAAGCGTGTGCAATTATTGTTCTCGCCTGTTACCGCCCCCCACAACGACTGGGAGATCTCCCCATGCCTCTCGCGCTCCTGGCCCTGGCCATCGGGGCCTTCGGGATCGGCACCACCGAGTTCGTCATCATGGGCGTGCTGCCCCAGGTGGCGGACGACTTCGGCGTCTCCATCCCCACCGCCGGCTGGCTGGTGACGGGCTACGCGCTCGGCGTCGTCGCCGGAGCCCCGCTGCTGACCGTGCTCGGCACCAAGGTCTCCCGCAAGAAGATGCTGATGTTCCTGATGGCGCTCTTCGTCGTCGGCAACGCGCTCTCGGCGGTCGCCCCGACCTTCGCCCTGATGCTGGCGGGCCGGATCGTCGCCTCGCTGGCGCACGGCGCCTTCTTCGGGATCGGCTCCGTGGTGGCCGCCGACCTGGTCGCCCCGCACAGGCGGGCCTCGGCGATCTCGCTGATGTTCATGGGCCTGACCGTGGCCAACGTCGTCGGCGTCCCGGGCGGCACCTACCTCGGTCACGCCGCCGGCTGGCGGATCACCTTCGGCGCGGTCGCCGCGCTCGGTGTGATCGGGCTGCTCGGCGTCGCCAGGCTGGTGCCCGGGAGCGGGCGCCCGCCGGCCGCCGACGTCCGGGCCGAGTTCGCCGCCTTCCGCAACGTGCAGGTGTGGCTGGCGATGGCGATGACCGTGCTCGGCTACGGGGGCGTCTTCGCCGCCGTCACCTACATCACGCCGATGATGACCGAGGTCACCGGCTACGCGGAGGCCTCCGTCACCTGGCTGCTGGTCCTGTTCGGCGTCGGCATGTTCCTCGGCAACCTGGCCGGCGGGAAGCTCGCCGACCGCGCGCTGATGCCGATGCTGTTCACCGCCCTCGCCGCGCTCTCCGTGACGCTGCTGCTCTTCACCTTCACCGCGCACCACAAGGTGCTCGCCGCCGTCACCCTGACGCTGATTGGCGCCCTCGGCTTCGCCACCGTGCCGCCGCTGCAGAAGTGGGTGCTGGACCAGGCGTCCGCCGCGCCCACCCTGGCTTCCGCCGCCAACATCGGCGCCTTCAACCTGGGCAACGCGCTGGCCGCGTGGCTGGGTGGCCTGGTGATCGCCGGCGGCCTCGGCTGGACCGCCCCGAACTGGGTCGGCGCCGTCCTGGCCGCGGTCGCCCTCCTGCTGTCCCTGCTCGCCGCCCGCCTCGACCGGCGCGGCCACGGCGACACCGCCGGGCGGGTCGTCGCCGGTTCCGGCCCGGACACCGGCACCGACCTCCCTGGCGGCGGCACGGGCTCATCGGACAAGCTCGAGCCGGCACGGTTGTGACCCCCTCGTTCCCCCGGTCCCGTCCGTTCCCACCCGTACACGTACTCACCACAGGAAGCACCATGACCTCCCTTCCCGCCCTCACCCTCAACAACGGCGTCTCGATCCCCCAGCTGGGCTTCGGCGTCTACCAGGTCCCCGAGGAGGACACGACGACGGTCACCGCCGCCCTCCGGGCCGGCTACCGTTCCATCGACACCGCCGCGGCCTACGGCAACGAGGCCGGCGTCGGCAAGGCGATCGCCGGGTCCGGTATCGCCCGCGAGGAACTGTTCGTCACCACCAAGGTCTGGAACACCGACCAGGGCTACGACGCCACCCTGCGTGCCTTCGACGAAAGCCTGGCCCGGCTCGGCCTCGACCACGTCGACCTCTACCTGATCCACTGGCCCGTCCCGGCCCAGGACCGTTACCTCGACACCTGGCGCGCCATCGAGCGGCTGACCGCCGACGGCCGCATCCGCGCCGCGGGCGTCTCCAACTTCCAGCCCGCGCACCTGCGCCGGCTCCTCGACCACAGCTCGCTGGTCCCGGCCGTCAACCAGATCGAGCTGCACCCGGCGTTCCAGCAGACCGAACTGCGCGAGCTGCACGCCGAACTGGGCATCGCCACCGAGGCGTGGAGCCCGCTGGCCAGGGGAGTGGTGCTGGACGACGAGGCGATCACCACACTCGCCGAGCGCCACGGCAAGTCGCCCTCGCAGATCGTGCTGCGCTGGCACCTGCAGCTCGGCAACATCGTGATCCCCAAGTCGGTCACCCCGTCGCGGATCGCGGAGAACATCGACGTCTTCGACTTCGCCCTCACCGACGAGGAGATGGCCTCCCTCGCCTCCCTCGACCGGGGGCTGCGCACCGGCCCCGACCCGGACACCTTCAACTGACGTGAGGCGTACGCCGCGTCAGCCGCCGCGGTGGGCGATGTAGAGGTCGAGTGCCTTGTGGAGAACCTTGCTGATCGGGAAGTCCCACTCCCCGAGGTACTCGACCGCCTGCCCGCCCGTGCCGAGGCGGTGGCGCAGCTGCGCCAGATGCAGTTCGTCACCCGCCACGGCATCCGTGATACCGCGCAGGTCGTAGACGCTCGCCCCCATCTCATGGGCGTCCGCCATCATCCGCCACTGCAGCGCATGGTCGGGGAACACGTCCGTACGGTTGTGTGGCGAGGCCCCATAGGCGTGCCATACATGGTCGCCGACGGCGAGCATCAGGGCGGCGGCCTGGTCCACGCCCTCGTGGCGGGCACGGTAGAGCCGCATCCGGTCGGGGTGCTCGTTGCGCAGGGCGATCCACATCCGCTGGAAGTAGGAGAGCGGGCGCGGGATGAAGCCGTCGCGCTCGGCGGTCTCCGCGTAGAGCCGGTGGAAGGCGCCCAGGTCCTCGTAACCGCCCCGCACCACCTCCACCCCGGCCCGCCACGTCTTCTTCGCGCTGCGCCGCCACTCCGGACTGAAGCCCTGCTGGACGTCCCGGAGCGGCCGGCCGCAAAACGGCACCTGGAACACGTACCGGGGCTGGTTGACGGCCGCGCTGTCCTCCCCCTCGGCGGTGACCGGGCGCCAGCCCAGCCCCTGGAGCCGCTCGGCGAGCTCCCGCGCCGCCGGGTTCTCCTCGGAGGGCGGCACGTCCCGCAGCCACCGGGTCTCCGGGTCGGCGACCGCGGCCCGCACCGCGGCGGCGTCCCAGCGGCGCACGACGACCGGCGGGCCCATCCGCACGGTGAAGGCGCCGAGGTCGCTCAGGTACGCGGTCATCGGCCGCAGCCACTCCCCGAGGTCCGCCGCCGACCAGTCGAGGACCGGGCCCTCGGGCAGATAGGCGAGGTACCGCCGGACCTTCGGCAGCGGCCGCAGCAGCACCAGCCCGGCCCCGACCAGCCGGCCGTCGCCGTCGAACCAGCCGAGCGAGGCCGGACGCCAGTCGCTCTTCACCTCGCCCCAGGAGGGAATCTGCAGGTGGCTCACCGACGTCCGCCGGGCGACGAAGGCCAGGTGCTCCTCACGGGTGATCGCTCGCAGGCGGTACTTCATGGCGGTGCAGCGCTCCTTTGTTCGAGCACCAGCGTATGCGGAGGGAATGCCGCCGCGTCCCGGGCCGTTCGCCAGGTACGACGTCCGACGACGAGGAGGAACCATGAGCGACGCCCCGGACACGGCTGAGGTCACCGCCACGGCCCGCAGGATCCTGACCGACCTGGGCGACACCTGGGCCGTCGTGGGCCTCTCCAACAACACCGACCGCGCCGCCTACGGCGTGGCCCAGGTGCTGCAGCGCATCGGCAAGCGCGTGGTGCCGGTGCACCCGAAGGCGGAGACGGTGCACGGGGAGCAGGGCTATCCCTCGCTGGACGCGATCCCCTTCGACGTCGACGTGGTCGACGTGTTCGTGCGCTCCGACCTGGCCGGCGAGGTCGCCGACGAGGCGGTCGCGATCGGCGCCAAGGCGGTGTGGTTCCAGCTCGGGGTCGTCGACGAGGCGGCCTACGACCGGGTGCGGGAGGCGGGCCTCGACATGGTGATGGACCGGTGCCCGGCGATTGAATACAAGTCCCCAAGTTAAGGGACGCCGGAAGGAGCGGTAGGCCCGCCCCCGTCGCGGGCCGCATGCCGCGGGCAGGCCGCGGAACGCTCCGACGGCTTCGCCGTGCTCGCGGGCACGGCGGCGACCGCTCCAGCGGTGTGTCCCTCTCCTCGCGGCGGCTCGCACGGGTACTCCTCGTTGTGCCGCGTGGCGCACAACCGGTTGTCCGCGCCCTTGTCTATTTTTGTGCGTGTTTCCGACGTGGGGGACGACTGCCCCAGGGGTGGTCCTCCGGCTTTCCCCGATCACGGCAGGACGGAGCGCTGTGGAGCAATCGACGCGGGTTCTGGTGGCAGGTCAGGGTTACGTGGGTCTGCCCTTGGCGATGGCGGCGGTGGACGCCGGGCACCATGTGGTCGCTTTCGAACCCGACCCGCGGCGCTGCCTGCGACTGCGCGAGGCGGACTCCTATGTGGAGGACGTCCCGTCCGGGCGGCTGAAGGCAGCGCTCGGCAGTGGACGTTACCTGCCGGTTGCCGAGTCCGGCGCGCTCCTCCCGGACTGGGACATCGCCGTCATCGCCGTGCCGACCCCGCTCAAGGACCGGACGCCCGACCTCAGCCACGTCCGCGATGCGGGTGCCGTGACCGGCCGTGGACTGCGCCGCGGACGGAACCAGACCGTGGTCCTGGAATCCACCACCCACCCGGGCACGACCCGGGACGTCCTCGTCCCGATCCTGGAAGGTGCGTCGGGCCTGGTGGCCGGGGAGGACTTCCACGTCGGCTTCAGCCCCGAGCGCATCGACCCGGGCAATACGCGGTGGACGTTCGCCAACACGCCCAAGGTGGTTGCCGGTCTGACGCCGGCGTGCACCGAGCGAGTGGGGGCCTTCTACCGAACCGTCACCGCGACGGTGCACGAAGCGGCCTCTCTGGAGAGCGCGGAACTGGCCAAGATCCTGGAGAACACCTTCCGGCACGTCAACATCGCCCTGGTCAACGAGATGGCGCGGTTGGCGCACACTCTCGGCATCGACGTCTGGGACGCGTTGCGGCTCGCTGGTACCAAGCCGTTCGGCTTCATGACGTTCACCCCCGGCCCCGGCGTCGGGGGTCACTGCCTGCCCGTTGACCCTGTCTACCTCAGCCATCACGTCAGGACGAGTCTCGGCCAGTCGTTCCGTTTCGTCGAACTCGCCCAGGACATCAACGAGGAGCAGCCCGGCTATGTGGCGCAACGGCTCCAGGACGGGCTGAACGCCCGGGGGAAGCCCTTGAACGGATGTGCGATCGCCGCACTCGGCCTGTCGTACAAGGCCGGCACCGCCGACGTGCGCCAGAGTCCCGCCCGGGCCGTCGTCGACATCCTGCGGGCCAAGGGCGCCACCGTCGACGTGGTCGACCCACATGTCGCCGGGACGGAACCGGGAGTCATGAGCGAGATGAGCCCCGCCGGCGACTACGACGCCGTGGTCGTCCTCACCCCGCACCCGGAATTCGATCTGGAGAAGATCGTCGGCGAGGCCGCCTACCTCCTGGACGCCCGAGGCGTCGCACCGCCGGGCCCCGTCGTCGAATACCTCTGAACCGCGTTCTGCGCCGGGAGCCGGACCATGGGCGGGGTAGCCCACCTGGACCCCGGTCCCCTCCCGATGGGGTGAACTCACCTGCCAGGACGGCCAGTCGCGGCCCGGGCGGGGAACTTTTGGTACGGGACGGTCGGCCCGACCGGTCCTGATGACGCCCAAGTGGCCCCGCACCGGACAGGTGCGCGCAGCGCGAAAGCGAAGGAGCGTATGTCATGTCGGAGGGACAACTGGCGAGGACCGGTCTGGGGATCGGCACCGTGGCGGTCTTCGGGATGACGGTCGACGGCCTGTGGGTACTCGCCGCTGCCGCCGCTCTGGTCCTCACCGGAGTCGTCCTGCTGCGGTGCACCTGGCGGCGCGGACGCCCCGCGGGCGAGTGAGAGTCCCGACCCCACCGATGTGCCCTCACTCACCCGCCTGCCGTGCACCTCGTGAAGGGGCCCTGCCGTGACCCGCATCACCCCCGCCACAGCGCTGCGCCGCCGCGTCCTGGTGATCACGACCCTTGCCGCTCTGCTGCTGGGCTACTTCCTGCTGCGGCGCGTGGATGCCTTCGTGGTCCTGAGTGACGGCGGACGCCCTCCGTTCGTGTTCCTCTACACGCTGACCTGTGCGTGGGTCCTCTGGCAGACCGTCCTCGCCTACACCGAGCGCCCTTATCGGGCCTCTCCCGACCAGCAACGCCTTCTGGATGCGGCTCACGTCGCCGTCCTGATTCCCCTCTACAACGAGGACCCGGCCCTGCTGCGGCGCTCACTGCAGTCCCTGTTGGACCAGAGCCGACTGCCGGACACAGTGAGCGTCACCGACGACGGCAGCACCGTCGACTACACCGCCGAACGGGACTGGTTCTCCGCGGCGGCCGCCGGCGTCGGAGTCCGTGTGGTCTGGCGACGCACCGAGAACCGGGGCAAGCGCCACGCCCAGGTCACGGCCGTCGGTGCCGCTCCTGACGCCCAGTACCTCCTGACGATCGACTCCGACACCGAACTCGACCCGCGCGCGCTCCAGGAGATCCTGCAGCCCTTCGGCGACCCGCGGGTGCAGTCGGTCGCCGCCGTCGTCCTGTCCGCCAACGCGCACAGGAACTGGCTGACCCGGCTCTTCGATCTGCACGCCGTCAGCTGGCAGCTCACCGAACGCTCCGCGCAGTCCGTGCTGGGCTCCGTCATGGTCAACACCGGTGCCTGCGCCGCCTACCGTGCCTCCGTGCTCCGGGACCACGCCGTTTCCTACGTGGGCGAGACCTTCATGGGACGCCCCGTCGTGTTGTCCGACGACTCCATGCTGACCCTGTTGGCCGGCCTCCGAGGCAGGACCGTCCAGCAACCCACCGCCTTCGCCCGCGCCACCATGCCCGAGCGGCTCAGCCACCACCTACGGCAGCAGGTCCGTTGGATGCGCGGCTCCTGGATCCGCTCCTTCTGGCGCGTCCGCTACCTGCCCGCCACCAGCTACGCCTTCATCCACCAGGCCCTCAGTTGGTTCCTCACCCTTTCCACCGTCGCCGTCCTCGCCTGGATCGTTCTCTTCCAGGTCACCGGCCCCGGCGGCCCGCTCTGGCCCCTGCTGCTCGGACCGCTGCTCTACGGCTACCTCACCAGCCTTCCCTACTTGGCGATCCGCCGCGACGACGAACCCCTGCGCACACGGCTCCTCGTCTTCGCCTGCACCCCCCTGGCCGTCGTGTGGAGGGGCACCGTTCTGCGCTTCATGCGGTGGTACGGCCTGGCCACCTGCGCCCGCACCGGGTGGGGTACCCGCGAGAGGATCGAGGTCTTCGCGGACCGCTCCTCCCACCTGCCCGCTCCTCGCCCCCTGCAGCACGCCGCAGCCCCGGAAGCGGCGGCCGACTGAGCCGGCACTTCCAGGGCCGCGGCGGTCAGCCTGGAACGCCGGCCCGGTCCAGGACGGCGGATGTCGGGGTCCTCGCCGTGGGGAGGGCTACAGACCGAGGTCCTTGGCGATGACGGACTTCATGACCTCACTGGTGCCGCCGTAGATCCGGGCCACCCGGGTGTCGGCGTACAGGCGGGCGATCGGGTACTCCAGCATGTAGCCGTAACCTCCGTGCAGCTGGAGGCACTTGTCGATGACGCGGCCGGCCACCTCGGTGGCGAAGAGCTTGACCTTGGCCGCGTCGGCGACCGTCAGCTCACCGGCGTCGTGCAGTTCGACGGCCCGGTCGGCCATCGCCTGCAGCGCCTCCACCTCGGTGGCGCACTCGGCGAGCACGAACTTGGTGTTCTGGAACGAGGCCACCGGCTTGCCGAACACCGTTCGCTGCTTGGTGTAGTCCTTGGCGAACCCGATCGCCGCCGCCGCGGTGGCGGTGGCGGTCAGCGCGATGGTGAGCCGCTCGCGGACCAGGTTCTCGCCCAGGTAGAAGAAGCCTTGGCCCTCTTCTCCGAGGAGGTTTTCGACGGGCACCTTGACGTCGGTGAACGACAGTTCCCCGGTGTCCTGGGCGCGCAGGCCGAGCTTCTCCAGCTTGCGCCCGACCGCGAAACCCTCACTGCGGGCGTCGACGTTCAGGATGGACAGGCCCACCCGGCGGTTGTCCGCGGGGGCGGGGGAGGTGCGGCAGACCACCAGCACCCGGTCGGCGAGTACGCCGCCGGTGATGAAGGTCTTGGAGCCGTTGAGGATCCAGTGGGTGCCGTCCGGCGACAGCCGGGCGGTGGTCTGCATGCCGGCCAGGTCGGATCCCGTGCCGGGCTCGGTCATGGCGATCGCGTACATCTGCTCGCCGGAGATGAAGGACGGCAGCCACTCGCGCTTCTGCCGCTCGGTGCCGTAGCGCAGCAGATAGCCCAGGCAGAGACTGGGGTGCACGTAGGAGCCGCCGAAGGTGACGGCCGCGCGGGCGGTCTCCTCGGCGACGATCGCCTCGTACTTGACGCTGGTCTCGCCCGCGCCGCCGTATTCTTCGGGTGCCTCGATGCCGAAGACGCCCAACTCGCCGAGCTTGAGGTAGAAGTCGCGCGGAGGGTGGCCGGTCTGCTCCCAGTCCGCGTAGTACGGGGTGACCTCGTTGGCGATGAACTCCCGCAGGGTCTGACGGAATGCCTCGTGGTCCTGGTTGTAGAGGGTGCGGCGCACGGTGGTCCCTTTCGGTGGCGCGGTCGTGGCCCCGGCGGCGGTACGTTGCCGGGGCCACGGGGGAGGGGAAGGCCCGGCGCGAGTGCGCCGGACCGTGGGAGGAAGGAAAGGGCGGTCAGCCCAGCTCGGAGCCGACGACGGAGACGAACGAGACGCAGTCGCCCGGGCCGCCGCCCAGGTTCTGGGTCATGCCGTAGCCCTTGTCCTTGATCTTGATCTGACGTTCGGCCGGGGCCTCGCCGCGCAACTGGAGCCAGCACTCGAAGAGCATCCGCAGACCGGACGCTCCGATCGGGTGGCCGAAGCTCTTCAGCCCGCCGTCCGGGTTGACCGGCAGTTCGCCGGTGAGGTCGAAGACGCCGTCACGGCAGTCCTGCCAGCCCTTGCCCCGCCCGGAGAAGCCCAGGTCCTCCATCAGCACCACCTCGGTGGGGGTGAAGCAGTCGTGGACCTCGGCCATGGACAGCTCCGCGCGCGGGTCGGTGACACCTGCCTGGGCGTAGGCGTCCTTCGCCGAGCGCACCGCCTCCTCGAAGGTGGTGTAGTCGTAGTCCGGGTCGATCGGCCCGTTGCCGGGTCCGGCCACCATCGACAGCGCCTTCACGTACAGGGGCTTGTCGGTGTACTTGTGGGCGTCCTCGGCGCGCACCACGATCGCCGCCGCCGAACCGTCGGAGACGCCGGAGCAGTCGAAGACGCCCAGTTCGCCGGCGACCTTGAGGGACCTGGCGATGGTCTCCCTGGGGACCTCCTTCTGGAAGGCGGCACGGGGGTTGCGGGCGCCGTTGTAATGGTTCTTCCACGCGACCCGGGTCATGACCTCCTTGAAGTCGTCCAGGCTGACGCCGTACTTCGCGCAGTACGCGGGGGCGAGCAGGGAGAACCGCGCGGGTGCGGTCAGTTGCCCCATCGTGCCGTCGTGGGCGGGCATGGTCTTGACCAGGCCGGAGTAGCCGGAGTCCTTCAGCTTCTCCACGCCGATCGCCATCGCCACGTCGTACGCGCCGGAAGCCACGGCGTAGCAGGCGTTGCGGAACGCCTCGGAGCCCGTCGCGCAGAAGTTCTCCACCCGGCTCACCGGGCGGTAGTCGGTCTTCAGCGCGGTGGACAGCGTCATGCCACCCCAGCCGGAGGCTGCGGTGCCCAGCCAGTAGGCGTCCACCGCCGGCTTGTCGAGGCCGGCCGATTCCAGAGCCTGGGTCGCGGAGTCGACCAGCATGTCCGCGACCGAGAGGTCCCAGTGCTCGCCGAAGGGGGTGCACCCCATACCGACGATGGCGACCTTGTCCTTGATGCCGTGCGAGCTCATGCCTGCTCCCCCTCAGCGGTTGCGGAGACCGGACGGGCCTTCCAGAAGTAGTTGTGGATGCCGCCGGAGGTGTAGAGGCGGCGGAAGGTCATCTCGACGCGGGTGCCCACCTCCAGCGTCGCCGGGTCGGCGTCGGTGAGCTCACAGGTGAAGCGGCCGCCGCCGTCGAAGTCGATCACGGCCAGGACGACCGGCGGAGCCATGGAGAAGGCCAGGTGGTCCACGGTGTACGTGGCGACGGTGCCGCGGACGTCGGCGAGACGTTCGTCCGTCATCCGGTCGTGTGCCTCGCAGGAGACGCAGACCCGTTGCGGCGGCAGGTGGCGGGTACCGCAGGCGCACACGCTGCCGGTGAACGCGAACTTCCAGTCTCCCAGGCGGTGGGACGGCGGGGCAGTGGCCCGGTCCGGTTCGGGACGGCGCGGGGACTCCCGGTCCAGGTGGCCGCGCCAGGTGAGGAACGAGGCGTACGGCACGTCCGCGTGGCCGGAGGCGATCCGCGCTGCGACGCCCCGGGCCGGCCGGTGGGCGGCGAGCGCGCCGGTGGTGCGGAACAGCAGGACGTCGGCGCCGTCGGCCAGCACCACCAAGGCGATGACGCGGTCGGCCTCGGCATCGTCCAGCACCGAGGCGAGCAGCAGACCCGGGTGAGCGGCCCCGGTGTTGCCGACGGTGGCGTCCAGGGTGTCCGCCATCTTCTCCCGGCCGATCCCCGCGGTCCTGGGGAAGGAACGGACCGCTCGGGCATGGGTGCCGGTGACGACGACGTGGTCGAGGTCGGCAGTGGTCAGCCCGGTCGCCTTCAGCGCGGCGGTGAGGGCCCGCTCGCCCATCGGCAGGTAGGCGTTCTCACCGAAGCGCTCCTCCCAGACCCGGGAAGACAGCTCTTCCGGCAGCCGCCACCGGTCGAGGAACTCGTCGCTCGCGGAGCCGCCGCCCAGGTACTCGGCGAGCAGGGGGGCGGCTGTGTCGCCCGGGCGCGCCGCTCCGACGACGAAGGCGGCTCCCGCGTCGCCGCCGTCACGCTCGTCGCCCGAACCGGGAAGCCCGGTGCGGATGTCGGAGCAGACCACCAGGTCCGGCCCGTCACCGCGCAGGCCGGCCAGCAGCGCGGCTGTGCCCGAGCGGACGGCGCCGGTCATGTCGGCGGCGAGCACGTCGTGGCCCAGGCCCAGCGCGGCACTGATCGCGGTGGCGTTGGTCTTGTCCCGGTACGCGGGCTCTGTGGTCGCGAAGAAGACCGAACGCGGGGCGAGTGCACGTCCCGCCAGAGCGGCACGGGCCGCCTCGACACCGAGGGAGGTGGTGTCCTCGTCGTAGGAGGCGACAGCGCGGGTGCCCTTGCCTCCGCCGTTGCCCAGAGCGGCGCCGATCGCGGAACGCCGCAGTCGCCAGTGGGGCAGGTAGGCGCCGTAGGCGAGGATTCCGCGCCCGCTCATGTCAGAGGGCCGATCAGTGTGGAAGGCATGATGCCGTCTCCTCGTTCTCGAAGCAGAAGATGAGGTTGGTGGTGTGGTGGCGCGCCGACGTACCGGGTGGAACACCGGCACGCGATCGGTGAGCCGGTGCGGACGGGGCCGGGTGTACGGTCCTCGACGCGGCCGGGAGTCGGCGACGCCGTCCCGTTACGGGCGTGCGAGGGCCCCGGCGGAGCCGTTTCGCGTTCCCGGGCCGTGAGGCACGGCCCGGACGTCAGACTCCGGCTCCGGTCGTTCCGGCGAGGTATTCCTCACGCATCCGCAGGCGGCTCAACTTGCCGGAGGCGGTACGGGGCAGGTGCTCGCGGAACTCGACGGCCCGCGGGCACTTGTACTTGGCGAGCCGCTCCCGGCAGTGCGCGATGAGCTCCTCCGCCAGCTCCGGACCCGGCTCCCGGCCGGCGACGGGCTCCACCAACGCGGTCACCCGCTGACCCCATTCCTCGTCGGGCGTCCCGATCACCACGGCGTCGGCGACCGCCGGGTGCTCCAGCAGGGCCCCTTCGATCTCGGCCGGGTAGATGTTCACCCCGCCCGAGATGATCAGGTCGGTGCGCCGGTCGCAGAGGAAGAGCCAGCCGTCCTCGTCGAGGTAGCCGATGTCACCGGAGACGAACCAGTCCCCGTGCGGGACGAGGGCTCCGTCGGCGGAGCGGTTGTACGAGAACGCCGAGCCGCCGCGGGTCGCGATCAGTCCCGGGGCCCCCGCCGGCATCACACGGCCCGAGTCGTCCTGGATGCGCAGCTCCACACCGGCGCGTGCCCTGCCGACCGTGCCGGGGCGGGCCAGCCACTCGTCGGAGAAGGCCCGCGTGACCAGGCTGTTCTCGCTGGCGCCGTAGAACTCCATGATCACCGGGCCCATCCAGTCGATCATCGCGCGCTTGACGGCCTGCGGGCACGGGGCGGCGGAGTGGATGATCAGCTCCAGCGAGGAGACGTCGTATCCGGCCCGTTCGCGCTCGGACAGCTTGAGCAGGCGCTGGAACATGGTCGGCACCATGAACGAGTGGGTGATCCGGTACCGCTGGACGAGATCCAGGGCCCGATGCGGGTCGAAGCCCTGACCCAGCACCAGTCGGTGACCGGCGTGGAGGGCGGAGACGCTCATGGAGTTCGGCGCGGCGTGGTACAGCGGCCCCAGCGTCAACGTCACTCCGCCCTTGTCCATGCCGAGCAGCGTGACGTTGGCGCGCGCGGCTCCGACGGCCAGGTCGGGGTCGACCCCGGCCAGAGGGCGGCGGATGCCCTTGGGGTGACCGGTGGTGCCGGAGCTGTAGACCATGACGGCGCCGGCGGTGCGTTCGTCCGGCCGTTCGGCGGATCCTTCCTCCAGTTCTTCCAGTGCCGTGAACCCGGGGACGGCGCCCACGCAGAACCGGGCGTCCGGCGCGATCCCGGCCTCGTCCGCGGCCTCGCGCGCCACGTCGGCGATCCCCGCCTCGGTGACGAGCAGGCGGGCCTCGCAGTCGCCGAGGATGTACGCGCACTCCCCGGCGGTCAGGTGACGGTTGACCGGTACGAAGTGCAGGCCGACCTGGAAGGCCGCCAGTTGCACGGCGAGAAGTTCGGGGACGTTGGGCAGCAGCGCGGCGACGGTCTCGCCCACCTTCAGCCCCCGGTTCCGCAGGCCCCGGCCGAGCCGGTTGGCGCGCGCGGCGAGTTCCCCGTAGGTGACGGTCGCGCCGGTCTCGGCGCTGATCACGGCGATGCGATCAGGGCTCGCCTCGGCCTGGGCCCAGAATCCGAACGTGTCCATCAGGCGAACGTCCCTTCGGTGCGTGAGAAGTGTGACGGCTCGGTTTGGCGAGGGATGTCCCCCGGTGGCGTCTCCGGCGGTGGCGGGGTGCGCCGCGCCGCTCGTCCGGGGCCACGGGCACCGTTGCCGCCGTTCACCATCGGATGGCCGGCCGTCGGCAGGGCGCCCTGGGCCTACGACCGGGGTCGACGCGCGAGGAGGGTCGCGAGGATCGCCCCAGCGGCCGTCAAGTAAATGTGCATTCGGTAGAACAAGGGGACTGCATCATCGTCGCGCTGACCGTGTCAAGGGTTTCCGGTCGCCTTCACAGCATTGACGCCGACGGTGTCCAGCCTGTGCACCCTCCTTGCTGAGGCTGCTTCTTTGCATGTGCCGCACGTCACGCAGTCAAGGGCGGCCTCCGGGTGAGGTGGGGTGGAAGTGCTCTTGACTTGCCAGGCGGCGCGGAGTGAAAGTAAATGTCAAATAGTGACTGCGGCCTTCGTTTGGGGATGTGTGCGGGCAGTCGGTCCATCCCCCGGTTCCGTCGGCCCGATGACTTTTCGCTTCCGGTGACCTCGCGGCGCGCTTTCTCGACGCGTCCCGCCCCCGGCACGGAAGCCCGGAGGGCCCCACGGGAGTCGGACCCTCATGGCCAACCAAGGAGAGATCGCAAGTGAGCGGCAACGTGTATGTGGCCGGGGTCGGGATGATCCCGTTCATGAAACCTGGCCGGAGCGACACCTACGACGTCATGGGCGAGCGCGCGGTGCGCGCCGCCCTGGCCGACGCGGGCATCGGCTACGAACTCGTCCAGCAGGCGTACGCCGGCTACGTCTTCGGTGACTCCACCAGCGGCCAGGCCGCCATCTACGGGGTCGGCCTCACCGGCATCCCCGTCGTCAACGTCAACAACAACTGCGCCAGCGGTTCCTCCGCCCTATGGCTCGCCCGGCAGGCCGTCGCCTCGGGCGTGGTCGACTGCGTGCTCGCCGTCGGCTTCGAGCAGATGCAGGCGGGCGCGCTGGGCAACAACAAGCTCCAGGACCGCCCCCCGTCGATGAAGCGCAGCCTGGACGCGATGGCCGGCCTCCAGAGCTGGCAGGACGGCGCCCCAGGCGCCGCCCAGCTCTTCGGCGGCGCCGGCCAGGCCTACCTCGACAGGTACGGCGTCTCCAACGACCTGTTCGCCAAGATCGCGGTGAAGTCCCGCAGGCACGCGGCGAACAACCCCTACGCCGTCTTCCGCAGCCCGATCACCGAGGAAGAGGTGCTGGCCTCGGCCCACCAGTTCGGTCCTCTGACGAAGCTGATGTGCTGCCCGCCGACCTGCGGGGCCGCCGCCGCGGTCATCGTCAGTGAGGACTTCGCCCGCCGTCACGGTCTGCGGACCGACGTCCGGATCGCCGCCCAGGAGTTGACCACCGACTTCGCCGGGGTCTTCGACGAGGACACCGACATGATCAAGGTGGTCGGCTGGGACATGGCGAGGACCGCCGCCGAGCGGGTGTACGAGACCGCCGGCGTCGGCCCCGAGGACATCAAGGTCGTCGAGCTGCACGACTGCTTCACCAGTAATGAACTGATCAGCTACGAGTCGCTCGGCCTCACCCCCGAGGGCACCGCCGAGAAGTTCATCCTCGACGGCGACAACACCTACGGCGGCCGCGTCGTGGTCAACCCGTCCGGCGGCCTGATGTCCAAGGGGCACCCTCTGGGCGCGACCGGGCTGGCGCAGTGCGCGGAGCTGGTCTGGCAACTGCGCGGCCAGGCCGAGGCCCGCCAGGTCGAAGGCGACGTCCGCCACGCCCTCCAGCACAACCTGGGTCTCGGTGGCGCCTGCGTCGTGACCCTCTACGAGAAGGTGAACTGAGAATCCATGGCCATCGACAAGGACCTGATCGGGAAGCGGATCCCGAGCCACACGGTCGACATCGAGCGCGGGCAGCTGCGCTTCTTCGCCAAGGCCATCGGCGAGACCGACCCGGTGTACACCGACCCGGAGGCCGCGAGGGCCGCCGGCCACCGCGACCTGCTGATGCCGCCGACCTACCTGTTCTGCGCGGACAGCCGGCGCAGCGACGGCTTCGACATGGCGGCGTTCGCGGACATCGACGTCCGCCACGTCCTCCACGCCGAGCAGAGCTTCATCTACCACCGGCCGGTCCACGCCGGCGACTCGCTGACCTTCGAGGGCGTCGTCGAGGACATCGTCAGCAAGAAGGGTGGCGCGCTGGAGTTCCTCGTCCTGCTCATCGAGGTGCTCCGCGACGGCGAGCCCGTCGCGGAGGTCCGCAAGTCCCTGGCAGTCCGTGACCCGAAGGCCGGCAAGTGATGAAGCTCGAACTCCCCAGGATCACCCGCACCACCCTCGCCCTGTACGCGGGCGCCTCCGGCGACCACAACCCGATGCACATCGACATCGACGTGGCCAGGTCCGCGGGCATGGACGACGTCTTCGCCCACGGCATGCTCAACATGGCCTATCTGGGGCGGCTGCTGACGGCCAACTTCCCCCAGGAGAGGATCCGCTCCTTCAGCGTCCGGTTCAGCTCCATCACCCCGGTGCACGGCAGGCCGACCGCCACCGCCACCGTGGCCAAGGTCGAGGACGGGCTGACCCACCTCGACCTGACCATGACCCTCGAGGACGGCACCGTCACCCTCAAGGGCCAAGCGGTCGTCGAAGGCGACGTCGCCGCCTAGGTCCCCCTCCTCGACAGATCAAGCTCCCCGACAGATCAGGCCGGAGCGCCTGTGCCGGCCGACCCCGGCACAGGCGCTCCTCGCCGCCGCGGACGCCCGCAGTGTCCGTCGGCACCCACTCCGGAACGGAGACATCACGATGAACACCTCCCGGGCGGCCGGCCCACTCGCCGGCATTCGCGTTCTGGAACTCGGCGGCATCGGTCCTGGCCCCTTCACCGGCATGATGCTGGCCGACATGGGCGCCGAGGTCATCCGCGTGGAGCGCGCCGCAGGACAGCCCGAGCGTCACCCGGCCCTGCACCGCGGACGCAGGTCCATCGCCGTGAACCTCAAGAACCCCGAAGGCGTCGAGGCCGTCCGCAGGATCGCCGACGGCTGCGACGCCCTCATCGAGGGGTTCCGCCCCGGTGTCGCGGAGCGCCTAGGCCTCGGCCCGCAGGAGCTGCTGGCCCGCAACCCCAGACTGGTCTACGGCCGGATGACCGGCTGGGGCCAGGAAGGCCCCTGGGCACAGGCCCCCGGCCACGACATCAACTACCTCTCGCTGACCGGTGGCCTCCACGCCATCGGACCCAAGGACGGCGACCCCGTCCCGCCGCTCAACCTGGTCTCCGACTTCGGCGGTGGCGGCATGCTGCTGGCCTACGGCATCGCCTGCGCGCTGATCAGCGCCAGGACCACCGGCGAGGGGCAGGTCGTCGACGCGGCCATGACCGACGGCACGTCATTGCTGCTGGCCATGACCTTCGGCCTCCTCGGGCACGGCAGCTGGACCGAGGAGCGCGCGTCCAACATGCTCGACGGCGGCGCCCCCTTCTACCGCACCTACCGCTGCGCCGACGGCGGCCACGTGGCGGTCGGCTGCGTCGAGCCCCAGTTCTACGCCGAGATGCTGGACGTCCTCGGCCTCACCGGGGAAGCGGCCTTCGCCGGTCAGCTGGACCGCGCCCTGTGGCCGGCCCAGCACGCCCGGCTGGAGCAGATCTTCGCCACTCGCACACGCGACGACTGGGCCAAGCTGTTCGAGTCCACCCAGGCGTGCGTCACCCCGGTGCTCACCCTGTCCGAGGCCGCCCGCCACCGCCACAACGTGGCCCGCCACACCTTCACCGTCGAGGACGGGCAGATCCAGCCGATGCCGGCGCCGCGGTTCAGCGGCACCCCGACCTCGCTGCCGAAGCGTCCCACGGTGACCGGTGACGGCACCCGCGACGTGCTCGCCGACGCCGGTCTGACCGACGCGGAGATCGATGTGCTGGGCGCCTCCGGCGCGGTGGGCTGGGCCGGGTGACCGGTCGGCCCAGCTGTCCCGGGCCCTGAGAGCAGGCGCGTCCCCGCCGGTGCCGACGGGGGAACGTGCCGCGGTCGTCCCACGGGGCGGGTACCGCCGCACGGCCCACCGCGTCGCCCCGCCCCCGTACCCGTCCCGATGCCTCGAGAGGAACCCTCGTGCAGGTCGTCCCGATCGCCTCCGCCGCCGACGCCCCCACCCGTCCGACCGCCCCAGCGTCCGGCACGTCACCCGCCGGTGCCGCACCCGGCGCACCCACCGGGCTGGACGTGCTCCGGGAATACGTCGCTGCCCCCGAGCGGGTCGAGCAGCCCGTCGACCGACTGCTCGGCATCCGCCTGGTGGAGGTGGACCACGGCCGTGCCGTCGTGGAGATGCACGCCCGTGCCGACCTCCTCAACGGCCAAGGCGTGCTGCACGGCGGGATGTACGCCACCGCGCTGGACAGCGCGTGCGCCTCCGCCTCCTACTCCACCGTCTCCGCGGGCACCCGAATGGCCACCACCGACCTGACCGTGAAGTACCTGCGCCCCGCGGCGATCGAGACCGGGGCGCTGCGCTGCGAGGCGCGGGTGCTGCACCGAGGGCGCCGCAACATCGTGCTGGAGGCCCGGATGACCGACCCGACGGAGAGACTGCTCGCCTGTGCCTCCTGCACGATCATGATCGTGACGGACTGAGGCCGGCCGGCCGCCTCGTCCTCATCCTCGCCCGCGCCTCGCCGGCGCGGGGTCGAAGTCCAGCGCGTCCATGGCCAGGTCGGCCAGTACCTCGGCCGGGACGCCGTCCTCCAGCAGGAACGGCTTCCTGGAGGCGATGTTGACCAGGACCAGCGCGCCGCGCATCGCCACCGCAGCCTGGCCCTCCGACAGCTCGGGCCGCATACCGCGGAGCAGCGCCACGCACTCGAGGACGAAGCCGTTCCGGACGCGGAGCAGACGATCCCGCTGCTCCGGCGGAAGGAACGCGATCTCGGCGATCAGCAGCGGGGTGGCGCTCGTGCGCATCCCGGACAGCCTGGCGTAGGAGACCAGCACCGAGCGCAGTGCGTCACGGTGGGTGGGGCTCTCGGCCAGCGCGCGGGCGAGGACGAACTGCACCACCTCCGCCTCCCGGCGCAGCGCGGTGTCCAGGATCTCCGTCTTGCCCGCGAAGTGGTTGTAGATGCTCGGCCCGGTGATGCCGGCCGCGGAGCCGATCTCCTCCATGCCGACCTGCTGGAAACCACGCTGCTTGAACAGGGGGATGGCCGCGGTCAGCAGTGCCTCGCGGCGGCTGACGGGAGCGATCCCGATCCCCGTCGGCCGGGGGGCCGGGGTGAGCCGCTCGGGGCAGGGAACCACCGCGGACCGGTACAGCGCGGACGCCTGCGCGCGCAGCAACGCCTCGTACCGGGGCCGGGGCAGGGACACGTCGTGGTGGGAAGGGCTGGTCATCAGGGCCAGCGTGCACCAGGCGACCAGCAGGGCGGACTTCTCGTCGACCTCGGGGCGGCGCTCACGGAGGGCTTCGGCCAGGGCGTCCGCGTGGGCGCGGGTGCGCTCCAGCACGACGGTGCGGTCCTGCTCGGCGAGATTGCGGGTCTCCCGCTCCAGCAGCATCGGCAACGAGCGGTGGTCCAGGGCGAAGCCGACCACGGTGCGGGTCATGGTCTCCAGGTCACCGGCCTCGGCCAGCTGCGCCGCCAAGGCGTCCACACCGTCCAGCAGTACGCGGCTGAGCAGCTCCTGCTTGCCGCGGAAGTGCCGGTAGAGGGCCCCGGCGGTGATCCCGACCGCGCCGGCGATGTCCTCCATGGCGGTCGTGTGATAGCCCGAGCGGTGGAAGCACTCGGTCGCCGCGGCCAGGATCTGCGCCTTGCGGTCGGCGGGTCTCCTGGTCGGCGCCGCGTTCTTGATGCTCACCCGGCCACCTTACGGCCCTGCGCGACGGGCCTGACGTGGGACCGGGCGCCCGGCAGGGCACCCCGCGGCCACCGGACCGGAGCACCGGGGTGGTCGTGCCCCGGACCGGCGGCCACGCGCGTTCCGGAGGTCAGAGCAGCTCGAGGACCGTGGCGTTGGCCATGCCGCCGCCCTCGCACATCGCCTGCAGGCCGTACCGGATGCCGTTGTCCTTCATGTGGTGGACCAGTGTGGTCATCAACCGGGCACCGGAGCCGCCGAGGGGGTGGCCCAGGGCGATGGCACCGCCGTTGGGGTTCATGCGCTCGTAGTCGGCGCCGACCTGACGCTGCCAGCCCAGCGAGACGCAGGCGAACGCCTCGTTGATCTCGTAGGCGCCGATGTCGTCGATGGTGAGACCGGCGCGCCTGAGGGCCTTCTCGGTGGCCGGGACGGGCCCCTTGAGCATGGTGACGGGGTCGGTGCCGGTGACCACGGCGGTGTGGACGCGGGCCAGCGGGACCCAGCCGTGACGGGCGGCGATCTCGCTGGTGGTGACGAGCAGCGCGGCGGATCCGTCGGAGATCTGTGAGGCGTTGCCCGCGGAGATCACGCCGTCGGTCTTGAACGGGGTCCTGAGCTTGCCCAGGGCCTCCAGGGTGCCGCCGCGGCGGACGCCCTCGTCGGTGTCGACCACGGTGCCGTCGGGCAGGGTGACCGGGGCGATCTGGCCCGTGAAACGGCCCTCGTCGACGGCCCGGGCGGCGCGGGCATGGGAGTCCAGGGCGTGCTGGTCCAGCTCCTCGCGTGTCAGGCCCCACTCCTCGGCGATCATCTCGGCGCCGACGCCCTGGTCGAACTCGACGCCGCCGTACCGGGCGAGGGCGAGCGGACCGTAGGGCCGGCCCAGACGTTCGTCACCGGAGGGCGAACCCATGGGGACGCGGGACATGGACTCCACGCCGCCCGCGACGGCGATGTCGTACTGCCCGGAGATGACACCGGCGGCGGCGAAGTGGACGGCCTGCTGGGAGGAGCCGCACTGCCGGTCGATCGTCAGACCCGGGACGTGCTCGGGCCAGCCGGCGCCGAGAACGGCGTAGCGGCCGATCGCGGCGGTCTGCTCGCCGACCTGGGAGACACAGCCCCAGATGACGTCGTCGACCAGTGCCGGGTCGAGGCCGGTGCGCTCCTGCAGCGAGCGCAGGACGTGCGCGGACAGGTCCGCGGGGTGCACGTCGGACAGGGCGCCACCGGGCTTCCCCCTGCCGATGGGCGTACGGATGGCGTCGACGACGACTGCGTCACGCATGGAACATCTCTCCTTGCCGGGGCGCGCGCCGTGCGGGCGGTGCGCCGTGTCTGGTGGAAGCCGCGTCGGCGGAGCCGCTCAACGGGGGGCCATGCGGATGGCGCCGTCGAGGCGGATGACCTCGCCGTTGAGCATGGCGTTGTGGACGACGTGCTCGGCCAGCGCGGCGAACTCGTCGGGGTTTCCGAGGCGGGCCGGGTGCGGGACCTGCGCGCCGAGCGCGGCCCGGACGTCCTCGGGAAGACCGGCCAGCAGCGGTGTCTCGAAGGTGCCGGGCGCGATGGTGACCACGCGGATCTTCAGGTTCGCCAGGTCGCGGGCGATCGGCAGGGTCATGCCGACGATGGCGCCCTTGGAGGCGCTGTAGGCGGCCTGGCCGATCTGGCCGTCGTAGGCGGCCACCGACGAGGTGTTGACGATCACGCCGCGCTCGCCACCCGTCTCCTCGTTCCGGGCCATCTCGGCGGCGGCCAGTCGCAGGACGTTGAAGCTGCCGATCAGGTTGACCTCGACGACGGTCCGGAACAGCTCCAGCGGGTGCGGCCCCTCCTTGGACACCGTGCGGCGGGCCGGTCCGACGCCGGCGCAGTTGACGGCGACGCGCAGCGGTGCGATGCCGGCGGCCGCGGCGACGGCCGCGGCGGCGTCCTCCTCGCGTGTGACGTCCCCGGGGACGAAGGTGGCGCCGATCTCCTCGGCGACGGCCTCGCCGCCGGAGCGGGGCAGGTCGAGCAGGACGACCGCGGCGCCGCCGGCGATCAGCCGCTCGGCGGTGGCCCGGCCCAGGCCCGAGGCGCCGCCGGTGACGACGGCGGAAACTCCGTTGGTCTGCATGGGAAATCTTCTCCTTGTGGGGCGGTTTGCGGGGCGGTGCGCCCGGTGGGTCCCGGGCGCTGGGTCCGGCCGGTCAGCGCACGGCGCCGAGCGCCCGCAGGCGTGCGATGCGGTCCTCGGGCAGTCCGGCCTCGGCCAGGACCTGGCCGGTGTGTGCGCCGATCACCGGGGCGGGGGCCGGTGCGGCGGCCGGGGTGCCGGAGAACCGCGGCGCGGGGGCCGGCTCCGGAACGCCGTGGGCGCTGTCGAGGTAGGTGCCCCGGGCGGTGTTGTGGGGATGGAGCGGGGCTTCCAGCAGCGAGAGGACGGGAGCGACGCAGGCGTCGCGGCCCTCGAACTCCTCGGCCCACTCGTCCCGGGTACGGGTGGCGAACAGCGCGGTGAGCCTGTCCCTCATCACCGGCCACCTGGCCCGGTCGTTCTGTCCGGCGAAGTCCGGGTCGCCGGTCAGGCCGAGGACGTCCAGCATCTCGGCGTAGAACTGGGGCTCGATCGGACCCACCGACATGTGCTTGCCGTCCGCGGTGCCGTAGACGCCGTAGTAGGGGGCGCCGCCGTCGAGCATGTTGGAGGCCCTTCGGTCCTGCCACTCGCCCCGTGCCAGGTAGCCGAACGTCATCGCCAGCAGGGCGGCCGAGCCGTCGGTCATGGCGGCGTCGACGACCTGGCCACGGCCGGTCGTCCGGGCACTGATCACGGCGGAGAGGATGCCCAGGGCGAGCAGCATGCCGCCGCCGCCGAAGTCGCCGACCAGGTTGAGCGGGACCACGGGAGCCTCGGACGGGCCCACCGCGTGGAGCGCGCCGGTCAGCGAGATGTAGTTGATGTCGTGGCCGGCCCGGTCGGCGAGGGGGCCGTGCTGACCCCAGCCGGTCATCCGCCCGTAGACCAGGCGGGGGTTGTGGGCCGTCAGATCGTCCGGTCCCAGGCCCAGGCGTTCGGCGACGCCGGGGCGGAAGCCCTCGAAGACGGCGTCGGCCCTCGCGGCCAGGACGCGCACCACTTCGGCGCCGTCAGGGTGCTTCAGGTCCACGGTGACGGAGCGGCGGTTTCGGTGGAGCACCGGCATGTCGTTGGGCTGCCCGGCGCGGGCCGGACGGTCGACGCGGACGACCTCCGCGCCGAGGTCCGCCAGCAGCATCCCGCAGAACGGACCGGGGCCGATGCCGCCCAGCTCGATGATCCTCACTCCCGCCAGGGGGCCGGGGGCGGGCGTTGCGGCGGTCATCGGCCGGTCCATTGCGGCGGGCGCTTCTCGGCGAAGGCACGGGGGCCTTCCCGGGCGTCGTCGGAGGCGAAGACCGGGTCGGTGATCTCGCGCATCCGGTCCCACCGCCGGTCGGCCGGCCAGTCCTCGCACTCGGTGATGACGCGCTTGCCCGCCAGGACGGCGAGCGGGCCGTTGGCGGCGATCTCCGAGGCCAGAGCCAAGGCGCCCTCCAGCGCGCCGCCGTGCCCGGTGAGGCGGTTGACCAGGCCGAAGGTGTGCGCCCGGGCGGCGTCCAGGGAGTTCCCGGTGAGCGCCAGTTCCATCGCCACACGGTGCGGGATCAGTTTGGGCAGCCGGGTCAGACCACCTGCGGCCGCGACCAGGCCGCGCCTGACCTCCGGGATGCCGAAGGTGGCGTCCTCGGCGGCGACCACCAGGTCGCAGGCGAGGGCCAGTTCGCAGCCGCCGGCCAGCGCGTAGCCCTCGACGGCCGCGATCAGCGGCTTGCGGGGCGGGGTTTCGGTCAGACCCGCCAGCCCCCGGCCCTCGATCAAGGGGGTCTCGCCCCGCAGGAATGCCTTGAGGTCCATGCCGGAGCAGAAGGTGCCGCCCGCGCCGGTCAGCACGCCGATGCGCATGTCGTCGCGCCGGTCCAGCTCACGGAGTGCCTCGTCGACGGCCTCGGCGACCCGCCGGTTCAGGGCGTTGAACGCCTTCGGCCGGTTGATGGTGATGACGAGGATGCCGTCCGCGCGGAACTCGGTCAGAACCTCGTCCGCCGGGTCGGCCGACGGGGCAGGGGGCGCATCGGTCACTGCAGGTGCTCCTGGGGATGGGAGGGGGAGGCGAGGACGGACGGGTCGACGCGTCGTGGGGTCAGAACTCGACGACGGTGCGCACCGCGTCACCGGTCTTCATGAGGTCGAAGCCCTTGTTGATGTCGTCCAGGAACGAGCGGCCGGTGATCATCGAGCCGAGGTCGAGCCGACCGTCCCGCCAGAGGTCGACCAGCCGGGACATGAAGCGCGGAACGTCGGTGCCGCCGTACGTGGAGGCCAGCACCCGCTTGCCCTGGCCGGCGAAGGCGCGCAGGGAGAGCGGGAGGACCTCCTGCGCACCGCCGATGCCGACCACGGTCATGGTGCCGCCCCGGCGGACCAGGTCGTAGGCGGCCTGAGCGGTGGCGGAACGGCCGACCACCTCGAAGGTGTGGTCGAAACCTCGGCCGCCGGTCAGCTCGGCCATCGTGTCCTTGGCCTCCTCGGGCGAGACCGCCGCCGTGGCGCCGTACGAGCCGACCAGCGCGCGCTTGGCGGCGCTCGGGTCGATCGCCACGATCTGCTCCGCGCCGGCCAGCCTCGCGCCCATGACGGCGGCGATGCCGACACCGCCGCAGCCCACCACCGCCACCGTGGATCCCTTCTCGACCCGGGCGGTGTTCAGGACGGCGCCGACGCCGGTGGTGACGCCGCAGCCGATCAGCGCGGCGATGTCGAACGGGACGTCCTCGGCGACCTTGACCACGCTCTGGTGGGGCAGCACCACTTCCTCGGCGAAGGTGCCGCACCCCAGCAGGCCGAACACCGGCTCGCCGTCCTCGGTGAAGTTCGGAGTGGCCGAGGCGCCCATCGCGATGGACATGCACATGTTGCCCTCGCCGTTGGCGCAGTCCGGGCAGGCGCCGCAGGGAGGCATGAAGTTGACGATGACCCGGTCGCCGGGAGCCACCGAGGTGACGCCCTCACCGACCTCCACGATCTCGCCGGCACCTTCATGGCCGGGCACGAACGGCGCGGGGAGGCCGAGCAGGCCGTTCATCGCGCTGAGGTCGGAATGGCACAGTCCGGTGGCGCGGATGCGCACCTTGACCTGGCCGGCGCCGGTGGCGACGGTCTCCAGGTGGTCGACGACGTCGAGCGGGGCGCCGAACTCGCGCAGTACTGCGGCACGCATGGGGGTACTCCTGAAATCTGCTGGGAAATCGCTGTGGTCGGGGGTGGGGATACGGCGGGCGGTGCGCGCTTCAGTGCCTGGCGCCGTTGAGGATGGCCTTGATCTCCAGGAACGCCTTCAGCCCCTCGGGGCCCAGCTCACGGCCGATGCCGGACTTCTTGTAGCCGCCGAACGGGATGTTGAAGGAGGCTCCGTGGCCGTTGATGCCGACGTTGCCGGTGCGCATCCGGTCGGCGATGCCGCGGGCGCGCGCGTGGTCGGCGCCCCAGACGCTGCCGGACAGCCCGTAGTCGGAGTCGTTGGCGATCCGCACGGCGTCGTCGTCGTCCTCGAAGGGGATGACCACGACGACCGGGCCGAAGATCTCCTCACGGGCGATGGTCATGGAGTTGTCGACGTCTGCGAAGAGGGTCGGCTCGACGTACCAGCCCCTGTCCAGCCCCGTCGGGCGGCCGCCGCCGGTGACCAGGCGGGCGCCCTCGGAGATGCCCCTGGCGATGTAGCTCTCGACCCGGTCGCGCTGACGCCGTGAGACCAGGGGGCCGACGACCGTCTCGGGGTCGAGCGGGTCGCCGACCCTCCAGCCCCGGAACAGCGTGGCCAGCTTCTCGACGACCTCGTCGTAGCGGGAACGCTGCACCAGCACCCGGGTCATCGAGACGCACACCTGACCGTTGTTGGGGATCAGATGGGGGGCCAGCGCCGGGAGGACCTCGTCGAGGTCGGCGTCCTCCATGACGATCGCTGCGGACTTCCCGCCCAGCTCCAGGGTGACGCGGGTCAGGTTGGCCGCGGCGGCCGCCATGACGGCCTGGCCGCCCGCGACCGATCCGGTGAAGCCGATCTTGTCGATTCCGGGGTGTCGCGACAGGTGGGCCGACGGGCCGCGGTCGGCGACCAGCACCGACAGCACGCCCTCCGGCAGTTCCGCCTCGGCGGCGGCCTCCGCGAGGATGTACGAGGAGAGCGCGTTCTCCGGCGACACCTTCAGGATGGCGGTGCAGCCCGCCACCAGCGCGGGGGCCAGTTTGTTCATGCCGATGAAGTACGGGGCGTTCCACGCCACGATCGCGGCGACCACGCCGACCGGCTCGTGGCGTACCACGACCGGACCCACGATGCCCTGCTCCTCGCGCTCCCAGGCGAAGTCGGGGGCCATGGTCAGGTAGTAGTCCAGCGCACCGAGCGGGGCGCCGGCCTGGGCGCGCACCGACCAGGTGATCGGAGAGCCCACCTCGCGGGACAGCTGGGCGCCGACCTCCTGCATCCGGGCGGCGTAGCACTCCCGGAAGCGGCGCAGCACCGCGATCCGCTCGGGCAGAGCCATGCGCGGCCACGGACCCTCGTCGAAGGCCCTGCGTGCGGCGGCCACCGCGCGGTCGATGTCCTCGGGCCGGGCCTCGGGCACCCGGGCGACGACCTCTTCGGTCACCGGCGACACCACGTCGAGGGTGTGGTCGGTCGCCGGGTCGACGAAGGCGCCGCCGATGAAGATCTTGTCCTTGATCCGGACCTCTGACATGAGGGTGGCTCCTGGTGAAGGAGAGGCCGGCCCGCCGTCGCGTGTGCGGGCGGGGCGGCCTCGGGTTGCGGCACCGCTGCGACCGGTGACGCTGTCGCGTCAGGTGATCGGAGCCGAGCGGTTCCCGGTCTTCGGGAACGACTGACAAGTTAATGAGTATTAGTTTTTGTGTCCAGGTTTCGTCGACCTCGCCGTACGGTCCGACGTGACGGCGCCGGACGTGCCGGCGCCGTCGGCCGTCACTTCTTGCCCATGGCCTCGGCGTGCTTGCCGGTGACCTTGGTCTGCGGCGTGGCGGGCATGTGGGTGGTGGCCTCCGCCAGCTCGTCGATCCCCCACCGATGGTCGGCGGCGACCTCGTCTACCACGGTCCAGCCCTGGTAGAGGCCGACCTGGCCGCCCATGGTGCGGAACACCTGGCCGGAGAACCTGCAGTCGCCGGTGGCGAGCATGGCGACCAGAGGCGAGATGTTGGCCGGGTCCCACTCGTCGAAGGCGCTGCCCTGGGTGGAGCGCATGATGTCGCCCAGGCCCGGAGTGGCCTCGGTGAGGCGGGTGCGGGCCACCGGCGCGATGCAGTTGGCGCGGACGTGGTAGCGCTCGAGCTCCTTGGCGGAGATCACCGTCATGGCGGCGATACCGGCCTTGGCGGAGGCGTAGTTGACCTGGCCCGGGTTGCCGTGGAGGCCGGACCCGGAGGTCGTGTTGACGATGGCCCGGTCCACCTCGACGCCGGCCTTGGCCTGCTCGCGCCAGTAGGCGGCGGCGTGCCGGGTGACGGCGAAGGTGCCCTTGAGATGGACGGCGACGACGAGGTCGAACTCCTCCTCGCTCATGTTGACCAGGACGCGGTCGCGCAGGATGCCGGCGTTGTTGACGACCACGTGGAGGTCGCCGAAGGTGTCCACGGCCGTCCGCACCAGGCGCTCGGCGCCGGCCCAGTCGGTGACGCTGTCGGTGTTGGCCACGGCCTCGCCGCCGAGGGCCGTGATCTCGTCCACCACGGCCTGCGCGGCGCTGATGTCGGCGCCGTCGCCGTTCGGCGCGCCGCCCAGGTCGTTGACGACGACCTTGGCGCCTTCCCGGGCGAAGAGCAGTGCGTGCTCACGGCCAACGCCGCGGCCACCGCCGGTGATGATCGCGACGCGACCGTCGAGGGTTCCCATCAGTGGATCTCCTTGCTCAGTGCAGCCACCACGCCGTCGGCGGGTGGTGAAGAAGGTGTCGGCCCGCGCAGGCCCGCCCATCGACACGGTAGGTCGGCCGAAGTCAGAAGTAAATCGCCATTCTTCTTCGGGGGGTGTTAAGTAGAGGTTATGGACCGCCGTCACCTGACCCACTTCCTCGCCGTCGTCGAGCACGGAGGGATCTCCGGAGCGGCCCGGAAGCTCCGGGTGAGCCAGCCCGCCGTCTCACAGACGATCAAGGACCTGGAGCGCGACCTGGGCACCCGGCTCTTCCACCGCGAGCCCCGGCTCACCCTCACCCCGGCGGGCCGGGCACTGGTCGGGCCCGCACGGCGCATCCTGCGCTCCTTCGAGTCGGCCCGGGCGGCGGTGCACGAGGTCGACGATCTGGCCACCGGCCGACTGGACATCGCGGTGGTTCCCGGCCTCGGACTGGACCCGGTGGTTCCCCTGGTCACCCGGTTCCGCACCCGGCACCCCGGAGTGCTCGTCGCCCTGCACGAGGCCGCCTACGGTCCGGACGGCTTCGAAGCGCTGCGCCGGGCCGACGCCGAGCTGCTGGTGAGCGACCACCCCGCGCCGTACGCCAAGCACGAAGCCGTGCCGCTGGGGCTCCAGGAACTGTTCGCCGTCTTCCCACCGCACACCGAGGGCCTGCCCGACCGGCCGCTGCGCGTCGCCGACGTGGTGAGGCACCCGTGGGTGGCTCAGCTTCCCCACCGCTCGCAGCTTGGCGTATGGTTCGCCTCGGTTGTGGCAGCCGAGCGGCTGCCCCCGCCCACCGTTGTCGTGGAAACCGCGCACCGCGACACCATCGTTCCGCTCGTTCTGGCCGGAGCAGGGATGGCTCTGCTGCCCGCTCCGGTGGCCGCGGCGGCCAAGCGCCATGGCGCGCAGGTCCGCCCGCTGGCCTTCAACCTGCCCAACCCCTGCCACCTCTTCCACCGCCGTGGGCCGCTGACGTCCGCCGCGCTGGCCTTCGTCGCGCTGGCCCAGGACGCCGTGCCCCCCGGTGCCGGACGACCGTCCGCCGCCACGAACGGCAGCCGTTCCTCCGGCGGACCCGGAGGCGCCGGGGGAGCGGGCTGACCTGACAACGAGCGGCAGAGCGGGGCCGGACCACGGCCCCGCACTCGCAGCACCCACGACCCGGCAAGGCCGCCTGCGGCACCGCACGGGCGGGTGCGGCCGGCCCCCGGCGACTCCGTGAAGGAGAGCCCGGGGCGGCACCGTCGATGAGGAAACACGATGAGTTCTCTGTTTGACCTGGAACCCGGCGTCCTGCCGGCGGAGGCCGAGCGCCTACGGGAGGAGGTGCGGGAGTTTTTGGACGCCGAGCGGGCGTCGGGCGGTTTCACCCCGATGAGCGACAGCTGGGTGTTCGGCGGGGACCCGGTCTTCAGCCGCAAGCTCGCCGAGCGCGGCTGGGTGGGCATGACCGTCCCCAAGCAGTACGGCGGTCCGGGCCGTTCGCCCCTGGAGCGGTTCGTCGTCGCCGAGGAACTCCTCGCCGCGGGCGCGCCGATCAGCGCACACTGGGGTTCGGACCGGCAGATCGCGCCCGCGCTGATCACCCACGGCACGAAGGAGCAGCAGGAGCGCTTCCTGCCGGCCATCGTGCGGGGCGAGTGCCTGTTCGCCATCGGCCTGTCGGAGCCGGACTCCGGGTCCGACCTGGCCTCGGTGCGCACCAAGGCCACCCGAACCGAGGGCGGCTGGCTCATCGACGGCACCAAGATCTGGACCAGTGGAGCGCACCATGCCCACGCCGTCCTGGCGTTGGTGCGCACCGGACCGGCCGGTGACTCCCGCCACGAGGGCCTCTCCCAGATGATCGTGGAACTGCCCGGGGACGGCGTCGAGATCCGCCCCATCCGTTCGCTCAACGGCGGCCACCACTTCAACGAGCTCGTCTTCACCAGTGCGTTCGTCCCGGACGCCGACGTGCTGGGCGAGATCGGCAACGGCTGGGCCCAGGTCACCGGCGAACTGGCCTGGGAGCGTTCCGGACCGGAGCGGATGCTCTCCAACGCCGTCCTGCTGCGCCTGTACGCCGCACGCGACGACGCCGATCCTCGTGCCGTCGGCCGCCTGGTCGCCCGCCTCTGGTCGCTGCGCCAGGCATCCGTCGCCGTCGCCGTGCAGCTCACCAAGGGCCGTGCCCCCGAGGTGGCCGCCGCCATGGTCAAGGACCTCGGCACCCGGTGGGAACGCGAGGTGATCGAGGCGGCCCGGGCCACCTCCGTCGAACCCGACCTGACCTCCGACGATCCGTTCGCGCGACTGCTGGGGGAAGCGATCACGGCCTCCCCGACGAACACCCTCCGGGGTGGGACCAACGAAATCCTGCGCGGTGTGATCGCGCGTGCCCTGGGAGTCCGGTGACCATGAACGACGACCTGAAGCTGCTCGAGGCCACGGCGCACGAAATCTTCGCCTCCTACCAGGACCGCCCCGGCCTGTGGGAGGAACTGGAGGAGGCCGGACTGACCCGAGTCGGCATACCCGAGGAACTCGGCGGCAGCGGGGGTGACCTGGAGCAGGCCGCCGTCATCCTGCGCGCGGCCGGCTACCACGCCGCCGAGATTCCCCTCGCCGAGACCCTGTGGCTCGCCGGTCCGCTCCTCGCCTCCGTCGGACTCCACGTCCCGGCAGGCCCGCTGACCGCCGCCCTCCCACTCGACGGCCGGACCACCCTCGCGGCCGAGGGCGACGGCTGGATCCTCGACGGCGTCGTGCGGCGCGTCCCCTGGGCCCGCGGCGCGGCGGCAGTCGCGGTCGTGGCCGGAGGGCGGATCGCCCTGATCGACCCCTCCGCGGACGGCGTCCGCCTCACCGAGCACCGCAACCTGGCCGGCGAGCCCCGCGACGACCTCGCCTTCGACAGGGTCACGGTGTCCGCCGACCGGGTCCGTGAACTCCCGGCCGGCCAGCCGTCGGCTCTGTCCCGCGCCGCGCTGGGCCGCAGCGTCCAGATGAGCGGCGCGGCCCGGCGGGCCGTGGAACACAGCCTGCGCTACGCGGGAGAGCGCAAGCAGTTCGGCCGCGCGATCGGAAAGTTCCAGGCCGTGCAGCAGTACCTGGCCACCATGGCGTCGGAGACCGCGATTCTCGATCTCGGCACACGCTCCGCCGTGACGCTGACGCACACCGGATCCGCCGACGCCGCCCTCGCGATCGCAGCCGACCGGGTCAACGTCTGCCGCGCGGCCGGGGTCGTCACCGACCTGGCCCACCAGGTCCACGGCGCCATCGGCACCACCCACGAGCACGACCTGCGCCGCTCCACCCTGCGCCTGTGGTCCTGGCGCGATGAGTACGGCGACGAGAACCACTGGTCCGACGTGCTGGCGCTGCTGGTGGCCGGCCGCGACCCATGGCACCTGATCACCGACGGCGCTCCCGTCGAAACCACCGCACGGAAGGGCAAGCGCTCGTGAGCACCGAAGAGCTCGTGTACACGGTCGAGGACGGCATCGCCACGCTCCTCCTCAACCGCCCCGACCAGCGCAACGCCTTCACCCTGACGATGATCGACGCCTGGGAGAGGGCCCTTCGCACGGCGGGCGCAGATCCGGAGGTCAAGGTCGTCGTCCTGACCGGTGCGGGAGAGGGCTTCTGCGCCGGCGGCGACATGGACACCGTCGGCGACACCGGGGCGAGCGGCCCGCTGGAGCAGAAGAACACGCTGCACCTGCGGATCCACAAGGTCGCCCGGGCGCTGGAGGACCTGGACAAGCCGGTGATCGCCGCGATCAACGGCGTCGCGGTCGGCGCCGGTCTGGACATGGCCCTGATGTGCGACATCCGTTTCGCCGCCCGCTCCGCCCGCATGAGCGAGGGCTACATCCGCCTCGGGCTGGTGCCCGGTGACGGCGGCGCGTACTTCCTGCCCCGCCTGGTCGGCCAGTCCAAGGCCCTGGAGCTCCTCCTCGGCGGCGAGTTCGTCGACGCCGAGGAAGCCCTGCGCATCGGCATGGTCAATCGCGTCGTCGACGACGCCGACCTGCTCGGGGAGACCTACGCCTTCGCGGCGAAGATCGCCGCCAGGCCGTCCCTGCCCGTGGGCATGATCAAGCGGGCGGTGCGCTCCAGCGACCGCCTCGACATGCGGACCAGCCTGGACCTGATCTCCTCCCACATGGCCGTGGTCATGTCCACCCCCGAGGCTCAGCAGGCCATCGACGCCGTCCGCTCCGCCGTCGTCCGCGACAAGGGCCGGTCTGCCGCTGCCACTCCGCCCGAGGGGACGGAGGCCCGGCGGACATGACTTCCGCCTCCACCCCCGCGCCGTCGGCAGGCCCGCTGGCCGGCTTCCGGGTGATCGAGCTGGGTGGCATCGGCCCCGGGCCGTTCTGCGCGATGCTGCTCGGTGACCTCGGTGCCGAGGTCGTCCGGATCGACCGGCCGGAGGAGGCAGGCAGCGCCCCCTCCCGGGGCATCCTGCACCGCAACCGCCGCTCGATCACCGTCGACCTCAAACAGCCCGCGGGCGTCCGGCTGATCAAGGACCTGGCCGCCGGGGCCGACGTCCTGCTGGAGGGCTTCCGGCCCGGGGTCACCGAACGTCTGGGCCTGGGACCCGACGCCCTGCGAGCGGTCAAGCCGGCCCTGGTGTACGGCCGGATGACCGGCTGGGGTCAGGACGGGCCGCTCGCCCAGGAGCCCGGTCACGACATCAACTACATCGCGCTGACCGGCGCACTCCACGCCATCGGCCCGAAGGGCGGCGATCCCGTCGTGCCGCTCAACCTGGTCGGCGACTTCGGCGGTGGCGGCATGCTGCTGGCCGTCGGCGTGCTGGCCGCGGCTCTCCACGCCCGGGCCACCGGCACGGGGCAGGTGGTGGACGCCGCCATGACCGACGGCTCCGCCCTGCTCCTGGCCCACACCCTCGGCTTCCTCGCCGCGGGGCGGTGGACCACCGAGCGCGGCACCAACATCCTGGACGGCGCCGCTCCTTACTACGCCGTCTACCGCTGCGCCGACGGCGAGCACATCGCCTTCGGCTCCGCGGAGCCGCGGTTCTACGCCACCTTGCTGCGGGTCCTCGGCCTCGCCGGAGACCCGGACTTCACGGTCCAGGACGACCGGGACAAGTGGCCGGTGATGAAGGCCAGGATCGCCCAGGTGGTGGCGGGCCGTACCCGGGACGAGTGGTCCAAGGCGTTCGAGGACAAGGAGGCGTGCTTCGCCCCTGTGCTGTCGATGACCGAGGCCCCCTCCCACCCCCACAACGCGGCCCGCGGCACCTTCCTCGTCGGCGAGGAGGGCGCGATCCAGCCGTCGCCCGCGCCGCGTTTCTCCGCCACTCCCAACGCCGTGCCACGGCCGGCGCGGGTCGTCGGCGCCGACACGGACGCGGTGCTCGCCGCGGCGGGCTACGACGCCGGAAGCATTGCCGCGCTCCGCGCCGCCAACACCGTCGGGTAATGGCTCCCGGCCAGTTCTCCCGACACTCCCTCTCCTCCTCCGATCCATCCTCAGAAGGGACGCATTCGTCATGCGACGCACTGTCTTCAGCGAAGACCACGAGGCCTTCCGCGCCACCCTCCGCGACTTCATCGCCAAGGAGGTCACGCCCCACTACGAGCAGTGGGAGCGCCAGGGCTACGTGCCCAAGGACTTCTACCTGAAGCTCGGCGAGCTGGGCATCTTCGGCATGGAGGTGCCGGAGGAGTACGGCGGCGCCGGCATCACCGACATCCGCTACGACGCGATCCTGCTGGAGGAGCAGAACCGCGCGGCGGTCACCTTCGGCGGTGGCGGGGTCCACGCCGCGCTCTGCCTGGGATACCTCCTCAAGTACGCCACCGAGGAGCAGAAGCACCGCTGGCTGCCCCAGCACATGAGCGGCGAGACGATGTACGCCATCGCGATGACCGAGCCCGGTACCGGCTCCGACCTGGCCGGCATGGTCACCCGCGCCGAGCTGTCGGCGGACGGCACGCACTACGTGCTGAACGGCGCGAAGACCTTCATCACCGGCGGCGCCCAGGCCGACCGGGTGCTGGTGGTCTGCCGGACCTCCCCGGCCCCCGAGGACAACCGCCGCCTCGGGCTGACCATCCTCAATGTCGACGCCCACGCCGAGGGCTTCGCCGTCGGGCGGAAGCTCGAGAAGATCGGCCAGAAGGCCACGGACACCGCCGAACTCTCCTTCACCGACGTCAAGGTGCCTGTCGAGGACCTCCTGGGCGAGGAGGGCAAGGCCTTCTTCTACCTCACCGACAACCTGGTCAAGGAGCGCCTGGTCATCGGCATCGGCGCGGTGGCCTCCGCCTGGGCGGCGATCGAGTTCGCCCGGGACTACACCAAGGAGCGGCTGGTGTTCGGCAAGCCGGTGGCGTCCTTCCAGAACACCAAGTTCGTCCTGGCCGAGTGCGCCGCCGAGGCCGAGGCCGCGCAGGCTCTGGTCGACAAGTCGTTGCAGCTGTACGACACGGGCGAGGTGTCCTCCGCGGACGCGGCCAAGGTCAAGGTCTTCTGCACCGAGGTGGCCGGCCGGGTCATCGACAAGTGCCTCCAGCTGCACGGGGGTTACGGCTACATGTTGGAGTACCCGATCGCCCGTCTGTACGCGTCCACCCGCATCTCCCGTATCTACGGCGGCACCAACGAGGTCCAGAAGTCCGTCATCGCCAAGGACCTCGGTCTGTGACACCCCCTCGGTGGCCCGGACCCCCTCGCGGTCCGGGCCACCGGCGTACCCGGAGCCAGGGCAGGGCGACCAATCCGCTTCCCCCTGGGCGCAGTTGAGCCACTCGTCGTGGCTGCCCCGCCTGAGGGCAACCCTGTGGCCCCCTGACGGACGGTGCTGGTTGTGTTCCTGTCCCGCTCTGCGGGCGGTCGGTCGTGCCGCTGGGCGGAACGGGTGGGCGAAGGGGCCCACGTACTGGGCGAGACGCCTCGCTCCGAGGAACCTCAGCCCCCCTCTGGGAAGGGGGCGGGTCGGGGGAACAGGAGGGTGCTGCCCTCCAGGGCTCAACCTTGCCCGACGCTGCTGCGGGGGTGCGTTCGGTGCCGTCGGCATGCGCACGGTGGGAGCCCCTCGCCGAGGAGGTGCGGGCCCTTCGCCCGCCCGTGCCGCCCCTGGGCGGCCCAGCGCCCGCAGTCGGGCCGGGTCAGTCGTACCCGTCAGGGGCGGTGCGTCGGATGCGTCTGCCAGGGAATGGGGCCCGGGAAACGACGCCGCCCGCGCCGGTGGGGGCGCGGGCGGCGGGTGGGCAGGACCCTGGAATTCTGGGGGTCAGTCCTTGATTTCGCAGATGGGGGCGCCGGAGCTGATGGAGGCGCCGATCTCGGCGGTCAGGCCCTTCACGGTGCCGGAGCGGTGTGCGTTGAGGGGCTGTTCCATCTTCATGGCCTCCAGGACGACGATCAGGTCGCCCTCCTTGACCTCCTGGCCCTCCTCGACCGCGACCTTGACGATCGTGCCCTGCATGGGCGAGGCGAGGGTGTCGCCGGAGGCGGCCGGCCCGGACTTCTTCGCGGCGCGGCGCTTGGGCTTGGCGCCGGCGGCGAGGCCGGTGCGGGCCAGGGACATGCCGAGGGAGGAGGGCAGCGAGACCTCCAGGCGCTTGCCGCCGACCTCGACCACGACCGTCTGGCGGTCGCCGTCCTCGTCGCCCTCGGCGTCGGCCGGGGCCGCGAACGGCGGGATCTCGTTGACGAACTCGCTCTCGATCCACCGGGTGTAGATGGTGAACGGGTCCTTCGAGCCGGTGAGCTCGGGGGCGAACGCCGCATCGCGGACCACCGCGCGGTGGAAGGGGATGGCGGTGGCCATGCCCTCGACCTTGAACTCGTCCAGGGCGCGCGCGGCCCGCTGCAGGGCCTCCTTGCGGGTGCGGCCGGTGACGATCAGCTTGGCCAGCAGGGAGTCCCAGGCGGGGCCGATGACGCTGCCCGACTCCACGCCGGCGTCCAGGCGGACGCCCGGGCCGGACGGCCCCTCGAAGACGGTGACGGTGCCCGGGGCGGGCAGGAAGCCCCGGCCCGGGTCCTCGCCGTTGATGCGGAACTCGAAGGAGTGGCCGCGCAGTTCCGGGTCGCCGTAGCCGAGCTCCTCGCCGTCGGCGATGCGGAACATCTCGCGCACCAGGTCGATGCCCGCGACCTCCTCGGTCACCGGGTGCTCGACCTGGAGGCGGGTGTTGACCTCCAGGAAGGAGATCGTGCCGTCCGCGCCGACCAGGAACTCCACGGTGCCCGCGCCGACGTAACCGGCCTCCTTGAGGATGGCCTTGGACGCGGCGTACAACTCCTCGACCTGCGCCTCGGAGAGGAACGGCGCCGGGGCCTCCTCGACCAGCTTCTGGTGGCGGCGCTGCAGGGAGCAGTCACGGGTGGAGACCACGACCACGTTGCCGTGCTTGTCGGCGAGGCACTGGGTCTCGACGTGACGCGGCTTGTCCAGGTAGCGCTCCACGAAGCACTCGCCCCGGCCGAAGGCCGCGACGGCCTCACGGACGGCGGAGTCGTAGAGCTCCGGCACCTCTTCGAGGGTGCGGGCGACCTTCAGGCCGCGGCCGCCGCCGCCGAACGCCGCCTTGATGGCGATGGGCAGGCCGTGCTCCTTGGCGAACGCCACCACCTCGTCGGCCCCGGACACCGGGTCCGGCGTGCCGGCCACCAGCGGGGCGCCCGCGCGCTGCGCGATGTGACGGGCGGCCACCTTGTCGCCGAGATCGCGGATGGCCTGCGGCGGCGGGCCGATCCAGTTCAGACCGGCGTCGATCACCGCCTGGGCGAACTCCGCGTTCTCGGACAGGAACCCGTAACCGGGGTGGATCGCGTCGGCGCCCGAGTCCGCGGCGGCCTGCAGCACCTTGGCGATGTCCAGGTAGCTGGTCGCCGGGGTGTCACCGCCGAGGGCGAACGCTTCGTCCGCGGCACGCACGTGCAGAGCGTCCCGGTCGGGGTCTGCATACACGGCCACGCTCGCGATACCGGCATCCCGGCATGCCCGGGCGACGCGGACTGCGATTTCGCCACGGTTGGCGATGAGCACCTTGGTCAGCATGTCGGCTCCAGAACGGTGTCGGCGGAAGTGAGCAGGCGGTCGACGGTCCGGACGATGCCGCCCAGGTCGGCGCCCGGCGTGAAGACGGCAGCCACGCCCAGCGCCTTGAGTGCGGCGACGTCGGCCTCGGGGATGATGCCTCCCACCAGCACGAAGGTGTTCCCGGCGTCCTGTTCACGCAGCAGGTCCATCACGCGTCGGGTGATGGTCAGATGGGCGCCGGACAGGATGGACATGCCGAGCAGCGGGACGTCCTCGGCAATGACGCTGGACACGATCTGCTCCGGTGTCTGGTGCAGACCGGTGTAGACGACTTCGTAGCCGGCGTCGCGCAGGGCTCGTGCGATGACCTTGGCTCCACGGTCGTGACCGTCGAGCCCGGGCTTCGCGACGACCACGCGGCCACGTGGTGCGGCAGGTGCGGTCCGGGGGTACTGCGGATGCAATGGTGGCTCCAGTGGGGTGGCTCAGATCGGATCAGAGGGGCAGGGCGGAGGTGCGCCAGGTGGTGGGTCCCGGGCGCCGGACGTGGTGCTTCGGCTCGTTCCAGCAGTTCCACCCGTACGGGGGAGGGGCGGTGCGGGCCTGAAGTGAGGCCGCGGCGAGGGAAGTCAGCAGGGCGACGACGACGGCGACTTCCTCGGGGGTGGGCTGCCCGTGCAGCACACGGATCGGTGCCATGACGACGATGTCCGTTCCTCTACAGGGGGATGTTGCCGTGCTTCTTCGGCGGCAACGACTCGCGCTTGGTGCGCAGCTGCCGCAGTCCCTTCACCACCGTCGCGCGGGTGTCGGACGGCGCGATCACCGCATCGACGTAGCCGCGTTCCGCGGCCACGTACGGGTTGAGCAGGGTGTCCTCGTACTCGGCGATCAGCTTCGCGCGGGTGCCTTCGACGTCCGCGGCCTCCGCGAGGGTGCGTCGGTGCAGGATGTTGACCGCGCCCTGCGCGCCCATCACCGCGATCTGCGCGGTCGGCCACGCCAGGTTGAGGTCGGCGCCCAGGTGCTTGGAGCCCATCACGTCGTACGCCCCGCCGAACGCCTTCCGGGTGATCACCGTGATCAGCGGGACGGTGGCCTCCGCGTAGGCGTAGATCAGCTTGGCGCCGCGGCGGATGATGCCGCCGTACTCCTGGTCCACGCCCGGCAGGAAGCCGGGCACGTCCACGAAGGTCAGCACCGGTATGTTGAAGGCGTCGCAGGTGCGGACGAACCGTGCGGCCTTCTCGGAGGCGTCGATGTCCAGGCAGCCCGCGAACTGCATCGGCTGATTGGCGACGACGCCGACCGGAAAGCCCTCCACGCGGCCGAAGCCGGTGAGGATGTTCGGCGCGAACAGAGCCTGCGTCTCCAGGAACTCCTCGTCGTCGAGAACGCGCTCGACGACCCCGCGCATGTCGTAAGGCTGGTTCGCCGAGTCCGGAACGATCGTGTCGAGCTCCAGATCCTCGTCGGTCGTCGCGAGGTGCGCCTCCTCCGGGAAGACAGGCGCCTCGGAGAGGTTGTTCGACGGCAGGTAGGACAGCAGGGACTTGACGTACTCGACCGCGTCCTTCTCCTCGCCGGCCAGGTGATGGGCCACGCCCGACCGGGAGTTGTGGGTGTGCGCGCCGCCCAGCTCCTCGAAGCCGACGTCCTCGCCGGTCACCGTCTTGATGACGTCCGGGCCGGTGATGAACATGTGCGAGGTCTTGTCCACCATCACGGTGAAGTCGGTGATGGCGGGGGAGTACACCGCACCGCCCGCGCAGGGTCCCACGATCAGCGAGATCTGAGGGATCACGCCGGACGCGTGGGTGTTACGGCGGAAGATCTCGCCGTACATGCCGAGCGCGCTCACGCCCTCCTGGATACGGGCGCCGCCGGAGTCGTTGATGCCGACGACCGGGCAGCCGGTCTTCAGCGCGAAGTCCATCACCTTGACGATCTTCTGCCCGTAGACCTCGCCGAGGGCGCCGCCGAAGACGGTGAAGTCCTGGGAGAACACCGCGACCGGCCGGCCGTCGACGGTGCCGTAACCGGTGACCACGCCGTCGCCGTAGGGGCGGTTCGACTCCAGCCCGAAGTTGGTCGACCGGTGCCGAGCCAGGGCGTCCAGTTCCACGAAGGAGCCCTCGTCGAGCAGCAGGTCGATCCGCTCGCGGGCGGTCAGCTTGCCCTTGGCGTGCTGCTTCTCCACCGCACGCTCCGAGCCGGCGTGCGTGGCCTCGTCATGTCGGCGCAGCAGATCCGCGATCTTTCCCGCGGTGGTGTGGATATCGATCTCGTCGGCCTGGAAGGGCTCGTCCCTCATCACACGTTCCTGTTCTTGTCCATCGGCGCCGCACAGGGGTGCGGCAGGTGTTCGTCACGAGTCACGGAAGGTCACCTCGGTCGCCGGTGCACGTCCCGGCCCCGTGATCTCCCAGGTCAGAAGGCATCGAGGGGGACGTAGGTGCCCCAGACGTCACGCAGGGCGTGGGAGACCTCGCCTCCGGTCGCCCGCAGCCGCAGGGCCTCACGCATCGGGACCATGACGTTGCCGGACCCCTGGGCGGTCGCCCGCAGTTCGTCGAGCGCACGTCGGACGGCTCCGTTGTCGCGCTCCTCACGCAGTGCGGCGAGACGTTCGCACTGGTCGATCTCGATCTGCGGGTCGACGCGCAGCGGCTCGTACGGCTCCTCCTCGTCGAGGGTGTACTTGTTCACTCCGACCACGGTCCGCTCACCGTTGTCGATCTCCAGCGCGACCCGGTAGGCGGAGCGCTCGATCTCGGACTTCTGGAAGCCCTGCTCGATCGCCGCGACCGCGCCGCCCCGGTCCTCGACGGCCCGGATCAGCTCCAGTGCCGCCTCCTCCAGGGCATCGGTCATCGATTCCATGACATAGGACCCCGCGAAGGGGTCGACCGTCCTGGTCACGTCGGTCTCGTACGCGATGACCTGCTGGGTGCGCAGGGCGAGCCGCGCGGCCTTCTGCGTGGGGAGGGCGATGGCCTCGTCGTAGGAGTTGGTGTGCAGGGACTGGGTTCCGCCGAGGACCGCGCCCAGGCCCTGCAGCGCGACCCTGACGAGATTCACCTCGGGCTGCTGCGCCGTCAGCTGGACGCCGGCGGTCTGGGTGTGGAAGCGCAGCATCTGCGACTTCGGGTTCCTGGCGTGGAACTCCTCGCGCATGATCCGTGCCCAGATGCGCCGGGCGGCACGGAACTTCGCGATCTCCTCCAGGAGGGTGGTGCGCGCGACGAAGAAGAACGACAGGCGCGGGGCGAAGTCGTCGACGTCGAGACCCGCGGCGATCGCGGTGCGGACGTACTCCTTGGCGTTGGCCAGGGTGAACGCGATCTCCTGCGCGGGTGTCGCCCCGGCCTCGGCCATGTGGTAGCCGGAGATGGAGATGGTGTTCCAGCGCGGCATCTCCTTGTGGCAGTAGGCGAAGATGTCGCTGATCAGTCGCAGGGACTGCTGCGGCGGGTAGATGTACGTGCCGCGGGCGATGTACTCCTTGAGTACGTCGTTCTGGATCGTGCCGGTCAACCGGCTCCCGGCGACGCCCTGCTCGGCCGCCACCAGTTGGTACATCAGCAGCAGGGTCGACGCGGGAGCGTTGATCGTCATCGACGTGGACACCTTGTCCAGCGGCAGGCCCTGGAACAGCGTCCGCATGTCGTCGACCGAGTCGATCGCCACACCGACCTTGCCCACCTCGCCCCGGGCGACCGCCTCGTCGGAGTCGTAGCCCATCTGCGTCGGCAGGTCGAACGCCACGCTCAGTCCGCCGGTGCCGGCACCCACCAGCTCGTGGTAGCGCTCGTTCGACTCCTTCGCCGTCCCGAAGCCGGCGTACTGGCGCATGGTCCACGGCCGGCCGGTGTACATCGACGGGTACACGCCCCGGGTGAACGGATACCGCCCCGGGGCGCCGAGCTTGACCTCGGGGTCGAAGCCCGCCAGCGCCCATCCGTCGTAGACCGCCTGTATCGGCAGGCCGGACTCACTACGCGCAACCGAACTCACGCCGAACCTCCTCTGGTACTCAATCCCATCGAGACGGTACTCAGTACCATGTCGATGGGCAAGTGGCCTCCGGAGGCCGGGACGGGTAAGGATGGGCGATCATGAGTAAGCCGACCGCGCGGACCCGACTCGCAGACGCCGCGTTCGCGCTCTTCGACGAGCGTGGTTACGAGCAGACGACCGTCGACGACATTGCCGAACGGGCCGGACTGGGGCGGACGACGTTCTTCCGGCACTACCGGTCCAAGGAAGACGTCATCTTCCCGGACCACGATCAACTGCTGGAGGCCATCCGGGACCGCCTGGCGACGTCCAGCGAGGCCACCGCCCTGGTCGCGGTCTCGGACGCGGTGCGACTGGTCCTCCACCACTACTTGGAGGAGGGCGAACTGGCGCGCCGCCGCTACAAGCTGACCAGCAGGGTCGCGGCCCTGCGTGATCGCGAGATCGCGAGTGTGGCCCGCTACCAGCGCCTCTTCCGCGAGTTCATCGCCCACTGGATGGGGAGCGGGGAGAGAACCGCTTCGCTGAGGGCGGAGCTCATGGCCGCCTCGGTCGTCTCGGCGCACAACCACGTCCTGCGGCGATGGCTGCGGGGCGAGTGCGCGGACCCCGTGGGCGAGGTCGACGAGGCCATGCGTGAGGTGGTCGCGCTCTTTCCGCACCCCGGCGCGCCGGTACCTGCGGGAACCGGAACCACCGTCGTCGCCTTCCGTAGCACGCAGGACCTGGACGCGCTGTTGCCGGCGCTGCGACGTGTCATCGCCGACGAGGGCGCGGTCGGCTGAGGCGCGTTCTGGTGAACGCCGCCCCGTGGCGACCGGTGGCGGTCTGCCAGGTCTGCCAGGTCTGCCGGGTCTGCGGTCTCGCTCGGTCGTGGTCCCGGGCGAGGTTCGGCTCGACACGCTGTGTGTCGCCCGCGTGCCGAGCCGAACGCAGGCCGGCCGGTCAGCCCTCGACTGATACGGGAGCCGGGCTCGGCGCGGCCGTCGCTCGGGTGTGCCCCGCCCGGGGGGTCCGGGGGAGGGCGGCGGCGAACACCGCGGCGATCACGCCGACGGCGCAGCCGATCGACAGGCCCCAGCGGAAGCCTTCCTCCGAGACGAGGGTGTGGCCGGCACCGACGGAAGACATGGTCATCTGCGCGAGGACGACGCCGATCACGGCGGCGCCCACCGACGCGCCCAGCGAGCGCATCAGCGAGTTGAAGCTGTTGGCCGCGGAGGTCTGGCTGCGGGGGACGACGCCCATGATGAGGGAGGGCATGGCGCCGTAGGCGATGCCCACGCCGGCCTTGATGATCATGTGCGCCGCCATCAGGCCCGGAGCCGTGCCCATCAGGAGCAGCGCCGCGAGGTACCCGACCGCGATGATCGCCGCCCCCACCATCAGCGTGAACCTGGCCCCGCGGGAATCGATGAGCCTGCCGCCGACCGGGGAGAGGAAGACCTGGATCAGGCCGCCGGGAAGCATCCACAGACCTGCGGCGAGCATGGACTGGCCGAGGCCGTACCCGGTCCCGGTGGGCAGCATCAGGATCTGCGGAGTGAGCAGCATCGTCGCGCACATGCCGATGCCGGTGAAGACGGACGCGGCGTTGGTGAGAAGTACCTGACGGTGCACCGTCGTACGGAGGTCCACCAAGGGCTCGGAGGTCCGCAGTTCCCACCAGCCCCAGGCCAGGAGCGCGATCACCGCGATCGAGAAGCAGGCCAGGGTCGAGGCGGCGGACCAGCCCCAGGTCGCTCCCTTCGACACGGCCAGCAGGAAGCAGAGCAGGCCGGCGCCGAGCGCCACGGTGCCGAGCAGGTCGAAACGCTGCCCGCCGGCCCCGGGGGTGTCTCTGGGTACGGCCTTGAGGATGACCAGCGCGAGAAGCAGGCCGAACACGGCGATCGCCCAGAACATCACGCGCCAGCTGGTGAACTGGGCGATCGCGGCCGCCACCGGCATGCCCAGGCCGCTGCCGATACCCAGTGAGGCGCTGATCAGGGCGACGGAGGTGCTGAGCCTTTCCGGGGGCACGATGTCGCGCAGCAGGGAGACGCAGAGCGCGACGATGCCCAGAGCCATGCCCTGCAGGCCACGTCCGATGATCATCGGCCAGACCGAGGTGGCCAGCGCGCAGACGATCGACCCGATCACCAGAGGGGCGATGCAGACGAGGATCATGCGGCGTTTGCCGATCATGTCCCCCAGGCGGCCCGCGACCGGGGTGAAAATCGCGGCGACCAGCAGGGTGACCGTGACGGCCCACGCGGTGTCGGACGGATCGGCGTGGAAAATGCGCGGCAGGTCGGCGAGCAGCGGCGTGATCAGCGTCTGCATCATCGCCGCGACCGTGCCCACGAGTGCGAGCGTGGCTACCACCACGTTCGTGCGCGGGGCACCGGGAGTGCTGTTCAAAGGGGGTCTCTCCTCGGAGAACGAGTGGACGAAGGGGTGCGGAGACGTCCGTGGCCAAGCCCGGACCCAGATTTGTATAGTACAAACGCATTGCATCTACCAATCCGATCTCGCGGGCGTGCGGCATGCGAGGATGGGATCCGAGGATGCGAGGAAGGTATGGCGAGGGCGACCGACGAGCTCGTTTACGAGCACATGCTGCTGATCCGGTACACCTTGCACGACATGGCGTCCCGGCAGCCCCGGCCGCTGGAGCGCAGCGCTTACGTGCTGCTCAGTCGTCTCGAGGCGCAAGGGCCGATGTCGGTGGGGGAGCTGAGCGACGCCTTCGAACTGGACGTCTCCACGGTCCACCGCCAGACGACGGCGGCCATGAAGTCGGGCCTGGTCGAGCGTATCGCCGACCCCGGTGGCGGCATGGCGCGCAAATTCCGGATCACCGAACTCGGCGAGCGTCAGCTGCGCGAGCAGCAGCTCGTACTGCGCGAACGCTTCGACGCGATGCTCGAGGACTGGTCGGACGAGGATGTCGCCGCCTATCTGACCTATCTGCGCCGCTTCAACACGACGGTCGAGCATCGACGCGGACGCGCCTGGCCGAGGCCGCTTTCGTGACCAGGTGAAGGATCATTGGGTCATGACTGAGCCCCGACCCACCGCCGGACGTCCACGTGACAGCGACGTGGACCGGCGTGTCGCGGACGCCGCCGTAGGGCTCTTCGGCGAGAACGGCTGGAAGTCCTTCAGCATCGAGGCGGTGGCCCGTCGCGCGGGTGTCGGCAAGGCGTCCGTCTACCTGCGATGGAGCAGCAAGGAGGAGCTGCTGGCCCAGGCCCTCCGGATGCGCCTCGCCACGGTGGCCGACGTGGACACCGGCGCCGTCCGAGGCGATCTGGTCGCTCTCGTGCGGCAGTTGGTGGAAAGGTACGCCGGTGACCACGGGATGGCGGTCCTGCGCCTCAGTCTGGAGGCCAGAACGATCCCCGAGCTGGCGGAGCGTCACCAGGAGGACCTCCAGGCCCAGATCTTGGCCGCGCGTGCCGTCGTCCGGCGCGGCATCCGCCGCGGGGAGCTGCCCGAGGGCACCTCGGTGACCTTCCTGCTGGACGCGTTGTGCGGCGGCGCCATGAACCACTGCCTCGCCACGCCGCCCGAGCGGCGGGCGGGACTGGTCGACGCCGCGGGGGAGTACGCCGAACGCTTCGTCGACTTCGTCCTCGCATCGGTGCTCGTCGGGAAGGGTCGGCCGCGCTGATCGCGGCCGACAGCTGCGTCGGCCCCGGCGTGAACCGGCGTGTGGGTGTGACGGAGCCCTTATTGCTGAACGCCTCCTGTCCGATTTACAGTCCCATTGCGGACGGTGGCCGTTCACATATTCCGCGGGCCGGAGCAGGTGCCTCGCCGCATCGCTCAATCCAGGGCGTTCGCCCTCGATCCCCTTGACGTACAGGAAGATCACGCATGAGTTTCAAGATCGTCGCCCTGGTGAAGTACGTGCCTGACGCCACCGGCGACCGGCACTTCGCAGACGACCTGACCGTCGACCGCGACGATGTCGACGGTCTGCTGTCGGAGCTGGACGAGTACGCCGTCGAGCAGGCGCTGCAGATCGCCGAAGGCCGCCGGCAGGGAGGGGACGACGCCGAGGTCACCGTGCTCACGGTCGGCCCCGAGGACGCCAAGGACGCGCTGCGCAAGGCGCTGTCCATGGGCGCGGACAAGGCCGTTCACGTCGAGGACGACGACCTGCACGGCACCGACGCCATCGGTACCTCCCTGGTGCTCGCCAAGGCGATCGAGAAGGCCGGCTACGACGTGGTCATCTCCGGCATGGCCTCCACCGACGGCACCATGGGCATCGTGCCCGCGCTGGTCGCCGAGCGCCTGGGCGTCCCGCAGGTCACCCTGCTGTCCGAGATCGCGGTCGAGGACGGCAAGGTCACCGGCCGCCGTGACGGCGACGCCGCCTCCGAGCAGCTCGAGGCCTCCCTCCCGGCCGTCGTCTCCGTCACCGACCAGTCGGGCGAGGCGCGCTACCCGTCCTTCAAGGGCATCATGGCCGCGAAGAAGAAGCCGGTCGAGTCCTGGGACCTGTCCGACCTCGACATCGAGGCCGAGGAGGTCGGCCTGGAGGGCGCGTACACCAAGGTCGAGTCCGCCGACGCGCGTCCGGCCCGCACCGCCGGCACGATCGTCAAGGACGAGGGCGAGGGCGGCAAGCAGCTCGCCGCCTTCCTCGCGGGCCAGAAGTTCATCTGATCCGCCCCAGCTGACCGCCCCTCAGACTTCGCAAATCCGCAGGAGTGCATTCCCATGGCTGAAGTTCTCGTCTACGTCGACCACGTCGACGGCGCCGTCCGCAAGCCCACCCTCGAGGTCCTGACGCTGGCCCGCCGCATCGGCGAGCCGGTCGCCGTCGCCCTCGGCGCCGGTGCCGCGGCCACCGCCGCCACCCTCGCCGAGCACGGCGCGGTGAAGGTCCTCACCAACGAGGCCGCCGAGCTCGCCGACTACCTGGTCGTCCCGAAGGTCGACGCCCTCCAGGCCGCCTACGAGCAGGTGTCCCCGGCCGCCGTGCTGCTGCCGACCTCCGCCGACGCCAAGGAGATCGCGGCCCGCCTGGCGCTGCGCATCGATTCCGGCATCATCACCGACGCCGTCGACGTCGAGGCCGGCGCCGACGGCCCGGTCGCGACCCAGTCGGTGTTCGCCGCTTCCTTCACCACCAGGTCCGTGGTCGCCAAGGGCACCCCGGTCATCACCGTGAAGCCCAACTCGGCCCCGGTCGAGGCCGCCCCGGCCGCCGGTTCGGTCGAGGAGCTTTCGGTGACCTTCTCCGCCCTGGCCACCGGCACCAAGGTCGTCTCCCGTACGCCGCGGCAGTCGACCGGCCGCCCCGAGCTGACCGAGGCCGCCATCGTGGTCTCCGGCGGCCGCGGTGTGAACGGCGCCGAGAACTTCGGCATCATCGAGGCGCTCGCCGACGAGCTCGGCGCCGCGGTGGGCGCGTCCCGTGCCGCCGTCGACGCCGGCTGGTACCCGCACACCAACCAGGTCGGCCAGACCGGCAAGTCGGTCTCCCCGCAGCTGTACATCGCCAACGGCATCTCCGGCGCCATCCAGCACCGCGCCGGCATGCAGACCTCGAAGACCATCGTGGCCGTCAACAAGGACGCCGAGGCCCCGATCTTCGAGCTCGCCGACTACGGCGTCGTCGGCGACCTCTTCCAGGTCGTCCCGCAGCTCACCGAGGAGATCAAGGCCCGCAAGGGCTGAACGCCCCCTCGGGCACGAACGGCCCGGGCCGTCGGACGAGACCAGGGCAGACCGATCCGGGCCGCGGCCGTGTGCCGTGGCCCGGTCGACAACGGAGAGCGGGGAGCCTTGCGCGGAGCAGACGTGGACAACCGGCCGGACCCGGGTGTCCCCTTCGAGGTCACGGGCGGCCGGCAGAAGGCCGCCTGGGCGGAACGGCTGCTTCCACCGGTCGAGCAGCTGGCCGGCGACATCTGGTCGGTACCCGTCCCGATTCCGCGCAACCCCCTGCGGTACACGCTCAGTTACCTGATCCCGGGTGAATCCGGACTGGTGGTCGTCGACCCTGGCTGGGACAGTGCGGAAGGTTGGGACGCCCTGTGCCGAGGCCTCACCGAGGCCGGAGCGAGTCCCGCAGATGTGACCGGCGTCGTGGCGACTCATGTGCACGCCGATCACCACGGCATGACCGGCCGTCTCAAGGCGGCCTCCGACGCCTGGGTGGCCATGCACCCTGCCGAACGCGACAGTCTTCCGCACCACACGGTCCCGCAAGGAGAGGTTGGCGGGGCGCAGTCGCCGACGGACCCGATCGGCGCCCGGCTGCGTGAGGCCGGAGCGTCCGCGAACGACGTGCGGGACCTGACCGGCCTGCCGGACGGGCAGTCTGCGGCGCCCCGCGTCGACCTGGCCGCCCCCGACATCCTGCTGGAGGACGGCGACCACCTCCCGCTCCGTGGACGCGACGTCGTCACGGTGTGGACTCCGGGCCACACCCCGGGACACATCTGTCTGGCGGAAAGCTCGGCCGGCGTGATCCTCACCGGCGACCACGTGCTGCCCCGCATCACCCCGAACATCGGTCTGCACGGTCGGCGCCCCGGTCAGGCGCCCCTGGCCGAGTTCCTCGCCTCCTTGAAGCGTCTCGCCGCCTGGGACGACCACGAGGCGCTGCCCGCCCATGAGTACCGGTTCCGCGGACTGGCCCGGCGCACCGACGAGTTGCGCGCCCACCACTCCCGGCGCCTGGAGGAAATCCTCTTCGTCGTGGAGGAGTCCTTCCGTCCGACCCTTTGGGAGGTGACCGCACGCCTGTCCTGGTCCCGCCCCTGGGACCAGGTGGGACGGATGAGAGTAGCGGCGCTGATGGAGACCGCGGCGCACGTCGACCATCTCGTCGACGCTGGCCTCCTCACCCGGTGTGGCGGGGAGGGACGGCCGATCAGGGTCGCGCGGCCGGGGCCCGGCTGAGACCGCGCCCGGAAGCGTCTCACGTCCACGACGGCCGCCCGGCCTCGGTCAGAGCGAGGTCGACCCAGAGGGTCTTTCCCCGCTCCGTCTGCCGCACCCCCCAGCTCCGGCCCAGCACGCCCACCAGATACAGTCCCCGGCCGCCCTCGTCCGTGTCCTCGGCGATCCGCAGGTGCGGCGCGGCGCTGTTGGAGTCCGAGACCTCACAGATCAGCGTCTCCGTGCGTAGGAGCCGCAGAGTGATCTCCCCCTCGGCGTACCGGACCGCGTTGGTGACCAGTTCGGTGACGATGAGCTCGACGGTCGGTGCCACGTCGTCGAGCCCCCACCGGGTCAGCTGCTCCAACGCGGCACGGCGGGCGTCCTTCGCGCTGCGGGGATCGTCCGGGAAGACCCAGGTGGAGATGTGCAGCCCTGGTTCCAGCAGGCGGGTACGGGCGAGCAGCAGCAGGGCGTCGTCGGTCAGCTCCTGCGGCAGGAGATCGCTCACGATGTTGTCGCACGCCGTACGCAAGGGGAGCGCGCGTTGCTCCGACAGGAGGTGGGCGAGCACCACGTCTCCCTCCTCACGGTCGCCCATCAGCCCTCGGCTGTACAGTGCCAGCACGCTTCCCGGGGGCAGCTCGTGCCGGGCCGTGGAATACGATCCGGACCCCCGGCCCAGCTCGGCGCCCGGCACCAGATCCAGCACGCGGGGAGGGGTGTCGGGCGAAGCCAGCACGGGCGGGGCGTGAGCCGCGGCGGCGGCCTCGCAGCTCCCGTTCACGGCGTCGTACACCACGTAGAGGCAGGAGGCCGCCAACGTACTGTCCGCCGACCGCTCCACGGGCTCGGACGGTGCGGGACGCCCCGCCTGCTCGAAAGCGAGGCGGGTGGCCAACCTGTCGAGCCTGCTGAGCAGTTCCGACGGATCGAGGTCGAGGGCGGAGAAGGCGTGCACTGCCGTGCGCAGTTGCCCCATGGTGGTCGCCGCACGGAGTCCCTCGCCGCGGACCTCGCCGGCGACCAACGCCACGCGGGCGCCGGACAGGCGGATGACGTCGTACCAGGTGGCACCGCTCGCACCGGGCAGGTGCGTGTGGACTGCTTCGACCGCCACGGAGGAGGGCAGCCGCTGCGGCAGCAGTTCGTGCTCGGCGATTCTGGCCACCGTGTGCTCGCGCGTGTACAGACGGGCGTTGTCGAGGCAGAGCGCCGCGTGGGAGGCCAGTTCGACGGCGAGTTCGGCGTCCTCGGCGGAGAACGGTTGGGGAGTGCTCGCCCGGCAGAAGACCGCCAGCCCCAGCACCACGCCTCGGGCGGCCAACGGCACGACGAGGAGGGAATGCACCCCGGACTCCCGGACGGCCTCCGCATGATTGGGGTTCCTCGACAGCCAGGCGACGTCAGCGCGGAGGAAGGGCAGGACGCGAGGCTCGAGGTCGGCAAGAGCGAGTGCCAGGGGAGTGCCGCGCCTCATCAGCCGCACACTGCCGACTTCATGGGGCGGGTGTGGCATCGGCAGTCCCGAGTAGGCGAACCCGGCCCTCCAGACGGTGGCGGGCTCGGTAATGGGCCCGGGAGCGGGTGCCTCTCCGTGCAGCACGGAGTCGAGGACGTCGACTGTCACGGCGTCCGCCAGGGTCGGAACCGCTACCTCGGTCAGTGTCTGAGCGGTCTGGAAGACGCTGAGTGAATCGCCGAGTCCGGATTTCGCCCGGTCGAGCAGAGCGCGCCGTTCCGCCTGCTCGTCGGCGGTGCGGTCCACGACTGCCAGGGCGAGACCGGCCAGGGAGCCGTCGGCATCGCGCAAGGGCACGACGGTCAGCTCGAGGGGCACGGACCGGCTGCCGTCCTCTCCGGCGGGGAGACGGAACCCTACGTCGTGGACGGCTTCCCCGCCGGTGGCGACGCCGCGCAACAGGCTGAGCACCTGGGGGTCGGACAACCCACGGCCGAGCCAGCGGCGCCGCGTGGCCTCCAACTCGGCAGCAACGGAACGCCCAGGCCGGAAGTGTCCTCGGCGGAGATCGGGTTCCAGAACGTGCAGGCCCACCAGCGGGCCACCGGCCAGGGCTTCGAACATGCCCAGGACCACGCCGTCGGCCGAGCGCGCGAGCGACTCCGCTGCTCCTGAGGAATCCACGGCTACACGTCTCCTGGAGGTGGTGCTGCGCAGACGTCGGCGATCGCTTCCCGTTTCTCCGATGCTAGGAGCGGAGCGGGCGGCACGCTCCTCCGCTGCGCCGAATGGAGCAGCGCCCCGGGGACCGTGCCGCGTGGAAGGATGCGTCCATCGGCACCGACATCAGGGCTTGGTCAAGTTCCCTGACTGTCGGGGTTGTTGGTGGTGCCCAGGAGTGGGAGGGCTCGTTCGGGCTGGTCGCGGATTGCCCGGGTGGTCTTGGCGATGTTGTCGGCTCCGAGAATCTTGAGCACGCCGATGGCGAGGTTGCGGAGGGTGGCCATGGCGCGGGGTGCGGTGCCGGTGTGGACGGTGGAGGCGTCCTCGGCGAAGGTCACGTCTTCGACATGGTGCAGGGCTTCCACCGCCCAGTGGCCTTGGATCGCGGCGGCGAGTTCGGCCGGGGTGGTCTGGTGGGCGTCGAGGTCGGTGACGGCGTAGACGGTCTCGCGGCTCTCGCGTCGGCCGGTCTGTTTGCGGCGTCGGTGGACACGGAGGGCGAGGCGGGCGTGGGGGAAGGCGATGCCGCCGAGTTCGTCGGCGATGCCGCACGTCTTGATCGAGCGGGACTCTTGTCGGCCGTGGCCGATGGAGGAGGCGGTGTGCTGGAGGGGACGTCCTGCCAGGGCAGGTCGGCGAGTTGACGGTGTGCCGTCGCTTGATTGGCCTTGATCACCGCGATGTAGTGGGCTTTCTTGACCTCGACCAGCCAGGTGACGTTCGCCTTCACCGAGTGCAGCGCGTCGAAGGTGACCAGGGCTCCGTCCAGGTCCAATGGCTCGAGCAGGGGCTGGAAATGCGCGGTCTCGTTCGTTTTCGCGTCGACCTCCGTCTGGGCGAGGGTCACGGCCTGGTGGTGGGTGACCGCTGCAAGCAGGTGCCTGCGGCCGACGGACAGACGGGCCGAGCCCTTCAGCTCCTTGCCGTCGACAGCGATCACGCGGCGCTGCCCGGCCCCGGCCTGGGCGTCGTCGTGCCGGCCGGCGAGAAAAGCGCCGACCGCTTGGTCGAGGGCGTCACCGTCGACGGCTGCCGGCACCCGGCCGATGGTGGTCCGCGAAGGGGCACGACGCCACGTGAGCGGATGGCGGCGGATGCCGACGGCTGCCAGCACGGCGCCCGAGGCACGCTGGGCCCATTCGGCGATCTCGTCGACGCTCCTCGCTCCCGAGACGGTCGCACAGGCGCAGACGAGAAGGATCGCGGTCTGCGAGTACCAGCGGCCCCGCCGCTCTCGCGGGTCGGGCACCGACTCCAGGAAAGATCGCAGGTCAGCGACGTGACTGGCATCCAGGGAGCCCAGCTTCTCCAGGACCGCGGGGGATGGGAGAGGATGCAGCGGCAGGCACGGGCCACCTCGTGATCGTTGAGCGTAGACACCCCAATGATCACCAGGCCCGTGCCTGCTCTGCTATGCACCCCAACAGGTCACCACCTGACCAACCACCCGACCCGAGAACTTGACCAAGCCCTGACCAGGGTAAACACGGCAGGTCCGGTACATCGTGGGGGTTGGTCCGGGCCCGCCCCACGGTTAGCGGACTTCCTGGAGGGCGATCGCGCCCGGCGTGTCGCCCATGATGATGTCCACGGTGACGTATCCGGGCTCGCCGTCGGCGGTGCCGTGCTCGCCCCAGTACTGGCAGGCGTAGCCGGTGTCGGCGCCGAACTTGACCGCCTTCGCGGCGGGCAGCTCGTCGCACGCGAGCTTGCTCGCGTCACTGCGGCCGCTGTCCTTGCCGTAGTGCTCCCACATCAAGTTGTAGATCTCTTTCGCGACCAGCAGGGCGGACTTGGGCGTCTTCTCGTAGGAGAACACCATGCTGCCCTCCCGGTAGCTGTCGCTGATCTTCACCTCGTAGGGGATCTCGGCCCCTTCGTAGGTGACGGTGCAGGAGCTGGTGACGGAGGCCTTCATGGTGATGCCGTCGGGGCACTTCGCGCTGGTCTCGCCCGGGGTGTGGGCTATGGAGAGGACGTTCTCGCGGAGCGCGTGTTGGATCTTCTCCTCGACGGAGTCGCCGGCCTTCGGGGCGGGCTTCACGCGAAGCTCGTCGCCGCCTTGGGGGAACACGTCGGGCTGAGGGCCGTCGATGGCGTGGGGCAGGGGCTTCGCGTTCTGGCCGGCATCGTCGGAGGAGTCGCCCGAGGCGGAGCAGCCGGCGCAGGCCAGGGCTGCCGCGATGATCCCTGTGAAAATTCTTGTGGTACGCATGAATGCAGACGGTAGCGCGGGTGGGCGGTGGGGGAAAATGTGCGCCCGGACGGTGAGAATGCCTCACGTAGCGGCACCCGGGCAGGGATGCCGGGACACCACCAGGGCTTGATCAGGCATCGCCTTCCTCCACGCCCGCCTCGCCCTCCGTGTCCACCGACGCCGCAAACAGACCGGCCGACGCGAGAGCCGCGAGACCGTCTACGCCGTCACCGACCTCGACGCCCACCAGACCACCCCGGCCGAACTCGCCGCCGCGATCCAAGGCCACTGGGCGGTGGAAGCCCTGCACCATGTCGAAGACGTGACCTTCGCCGAGGACGCCTCCACCGTCCACACCGGCACCGCACCCCGCGCCATGGCCACCCTCCGCAACCTCGCCATCGGCGTGCTCAAGATTCTCGGAGCCGACAACATCGCCAAGACCACCCGGGCAATCCGTGACCAGCCCGAACGAGCCCTCCCACTCCTGGGCATCACCAACAACCCCGACACTCAGGGAACTTGATCAAGCCCTGCGCCGACATGGTGATGGACCGCTGACCGGCGATTGCACTCAGGTCCCTTGGTTGAGGGGTGCGGGGAGGAGCGGTGGTTCCGCCCCCGTTCGTGTGGACTCCGCGAGTTGGCCACCGATCGGGTGATCGGCCGGAAGCGCGACGAGCGAGGCCCCCGAGCTGCTGACCGAGATGTCCGACGTCTCCGTCACGCTGCTCGGGGCCCTCGTTGGTCATCCATCCGGCTCCGCGGCCGAGCGGAAGAAGCTCAATGGCCCGGCAGCGCCTTCTCGCCACCTGCGTATCCCGCTCGAGTCGGTGTGATGCTTCTCGGGCAGGGTTCACCTGGGATTGCCCGGAAAAAGAGAGCGGAAACGGTTTTCCGGGAACGACTGAATTCTTACGTGGATATCCGCCCCGGGGCGCCGGAGTGTGGGGAATCCGTAACGGGATGGTTCGCCTCCTGTTGACCGGCAGGGGGCGTTGCGTTTCAATACCGGCAGCGTCAGGCGTACGAGGGTGTTCATTGACCTCCGGCGTCGACGCTCCGGTTTTCGGCCATGAGGTACGTGTTCCGCCGTGATGCGAAGTCGTGCCCGCACCTTGTCGTTGCAATGCCTGTGCCGGCCCGACTCCTCGTATCCGAAGGGCGCGTCCCCGGAAAAGGAGGAGTTATGAGAGCAGGCGATTCCAAGCGCTATCTCGCCTATTTGGCGAGTATTGCCGCCGGGCTGAGCATGCCCGTGTTCGCGGGAGGGGCGGCCCAGGCCGCCGAGCCCGCGCAGACGGTCACCGTCTCCGACTCGGCACGTGCCGCGCTGGCCGCCCAGGCGGCGGAGGCGGACCGGGAGGCGGTGTCCGCCGACGGCCTGTTCGGGCAGTTCAACGAGATCTACAACAGGGTCTACAACGAGGTGATCAACCCCTACTCGCAGCGCTACCAGCCGTATCTCCAGGGCTTCACGCCGGCGTCGTCCGAGCAGACGGCCGACGCCGCTCCGCTGAGCCGGATCCTCGACGACCTGTCCTGACGTCACCGGCCGGTGACCCGCGCACACCCCCACCGGCTCCGGACCGGATGCGGACCGTACGTCCGGGCCGCATCCGGTGATCCACGGTTCCACGATTCCGAAGCGCGCGAGGAGACACACGAGTGGCACAGGAAACGTCCAGGCAGGTCCAGTTCGTCATCAAGATATCCAAGTTCTGCAACCTGAGGTGCACCTACTGCTACGAGTTCGCCGAGCTCGGACAGCGTGAACGGATGAGCCTGGACCAATTGCGCTCCATGTACGTGCACATGCGCGACTACTACGTGAGGAAGGACCAGGAGGACGGGGTGCGTACGCACCTGCACATCGTCTGGCACGGTGGCGAACCATTGATGATCGAACCGGATTACTACTGGCGGAGCCTGGACGACCAGCGTGAGATTTTCGGCGAGTCGCTGCAGGTGAGCAATTTCATCCAGACCAATCTCACCGTCCTCGACGACGAGCGGATCCGGCTTCTCCGGGACGGCTTCGATCACGTCGGTGTCTCCGTGGACCTCTTCAGCGGTCTCCGTGTCAACATCGCCGGCAGGGACCAGCAGAAGAATGTCGTCGCCAACATGGAGAGGCTGCGCGCCGAGGGCGTTCCCTTCGGCTGTATCACCGTGCTGACCAGGAGGAACCTTGGGCGGGTGAAGGACACCTTCTCGTTCTACGAAAAGGCGGGAATCGGCTTCAGGGTTCTCCCGCTCTTCGACGGCGCCTACGAGAACCAGCACGCGGCGTACGACATCACCGTCCCGGAGATCGTCGGAGCCCTCAACGAGATGGCCGACCTCTGGCTGGAGAGCGACACTCCCGTGCAGGTCTCCCCGCTCGACAGCCACTTCCAGATCGTGCTGCGCCACCTCAACCCCGACGCGCCGCGTGTCTACTTCAACCAGCGTGAGTGGCTCTCGGTGATGGTCGTGAACACGCCCGGGGACGTCTACGCCTACGGCGATCCGTACGAGGATCCCGAGGCTTCGCTGGGCAACATCTTCACGACCCCGCTCCAGGAACTGCTCTCGGGGCCGCGTTTCGACGCCTCGGCGACCGCCGCCGAGACCCGGATGGCCGCGAACTGCCTGAACTGCAAGTACTTCGGTGCTTGTTCGGGCGCCCCCATCGCGAGCAACCGGGACAACGTGCACACGGTCGTCGACGGGATCGCCGTCTGCGACGTCGAGCGAGTGGTGCTGGAGCACATCGAGAACCGGTTGCGCAGCAGCGACGTCCTGGACCCCGACGGGCGGGTCGCGGCCGTGACGGCACCCACCGTCGATCCCGTCTCCTGACCCCGGTGGTCGCCGGTTCGGGGGAAAGGCCCCGGCTGCCCTCCGAGGGCCTCGACGTGACGGTCACCTCGGCGGACGGCCCCCGCTCGACCGTGCCCGACCCCCCGTTCCACGACGCCGCACCGCTGCTCGCCTTGACGCTGGAGACCATGCCGGGCGGTGACGGGCAGGAGCAGCTGCCGTTCCTGTACGTCGATCTGGACGGCTTGCCGGGGGCCGCGGCCGTCGTCCGGGGCGACCGCAGGCCGGGAACGGTTCTGGAGAAGGCACTGACCCTCTTCGTCCACAGCTCCGGCAACGGCTACGTCGGTATCACCGTCACGGAGCACGACGTGTCGCCCGCCGTCGGCCCCGGCGGGTGTTCCGGCTCCGAACCGCGCGTCCTGCGCGTGGCCGTCGACCCGGCCCGGCACGCGGCGGGACTCGCGTCCGCCGTACGCGGCGGACGGCTGGTGCTGGCCCATCACTGGGAATCCGCGGTGGGTGACCGCCACCGGTCCCTGTTGCCGGTCGACGTGGACCGCGGAATGCTCGAACGAGTTGTCCGGGCGGCGCTCACCCACCCCCGCCGCGTACACGTCGCCCTGCGGGACGGACCGAGGCGGCCCGGGGCCTGATCTCCGGACGGACGGCTCGTCCGTCCGTCCGGAGATCAGCCCCCGGACCTCACTCGCTCCTCGCCGACGCCGACGCCGACGTCCCGGCCGGAGAGCCGGGAAGGGGGTCGGGTCGCGCGCCTCGGCAGGTACCGCCGGCCTGCGTCACCGGCCGAGACGCCCCGTTCCCTCCCCGGTCGTCGGAACGGGGCTCCGGCCCGGCCGGAGCCCCGTCGGCGGTCAGCTGGTGGGGAAGGAGTCCGGGGTGCTGATCCGGCTCTTGAGCAGGGCACCGGACTCGGTCAGCACGCTGCTGCTGCTGTAGTCGGTGCCGTTGCAGGTACCCGGCTTGAACGCCGCGCTGCCCTCATCGGCGTCGGAGTAGGTCCAGTTCGCGTAACCGATCTTGTGCCGGTCGAGCAGGTCCAGCCAGGCCGTGGTGCTCGCCCGGTCGACCGCTCCGCCACCGGTGTAGCTCACCGTGCCGAACTCCGTGACGAACAGCGGGAGCTGCGTGGCCGCCCGGTTCACCACGGTGCGGTAGCTGTCCGTGTGGCTGGCGGCGTAGAAGTGGAACGCGTACATGATGTTGGTCGCGTTCACCGGGTTGTTGACGATCTCGCTCTCGTTGGAGCTCTCCGAGACGCCGAGCGAGGACCAGCCCCGGGTGCCGACGATGACGACGGCGTCCGGGTCGGCGGCCCGGATCACCGGGATGACCTGCTCGGCGTAGCTCTTGATGGTCGCCCAGCTCACGCCGTTCGGCTCGTTGGTGATCTCGTAGATCACGTTCTTCTTGTCGGCGTTGCGGGCCGCGACGGACGCGAAGAACGTCTTGGCGCGGGCGAGGTTGTGGGTCGGGTCGCCCGGCGTCAGCGTGTGGAAGTCGATCATCGCGTACATGCCGCGGGCCTCGGCCATGTCGACGAGGTTGTTCACCTTGCTGGTGAAGCCCGCCGGGTCGGTCTCGTAGCCGTCCTCCTGGACGTACATGGCGGTACGCAGCAGGTCGGACTTCCAGTCCTTCGCCAGCGCGTCCAGCGACGCGGTGTTGTAGCACTTGCTGAACCACTGCAGGCCATGCGTGCTCATGCCCCGCAGCTGGATGGGGCGGTTGTACTGGTTGCAGAGGTTCACGCCGCACACGCGGAGCTGCCCGTTGATGCCCACGGGAGTACCGGTCGCGGGCGGGTTGGTCGGCGGGTCGGTCGGCGGCGGAGTGGTCGGCGGGTTCGTCGGCGTGGGCCCTTCGACGGAACCCGTGCAGGCGACGCCGTTGAGCTTGAAGGCCGTGGGCTTGGGGTTGGCGCCGGTGGACGAGCCGACGAAGCCCACGTCTGCCGCCGCGCCGGTGGCCAGCGTGCGGTTCCAGTCGGCCGCGGAGGCGGTGACCGTGGAGCCGGACTGCGACAAGGTGGCGCCCCACCCCTGGACGACCTTCTGCCCCGCGTCCGGCCAGTCGAAGGTGAGCTTCCAGCCGGTGACGGAATCACCCAGGTTGGTCACCTTCACGCCGGCCTGGAAGCCGCCCTGCCACTGGCTGGTGATCGTGTAGTCGACCTTGCAGCCGGTGGCGGCCGCGGCCTGAGGGGTGCTCAGCGCGGCGAGGCTCAGGCCCGTCGCACAGGTGGCCAGTAGCGCCAATAAGCGTTTCACGGTGCTTCTCCTCGTATGTGGGGGGAGTGGGTACAACGTGATGGGAGCGCTCCCAAAGTCCATCGGGTCGAGACCGTACACCTGTACGCCGATGTGCGTACAGAGGATCGACCGATCGGGGATGCGCTGGTACGGGCCGCCGCCGCGGCGAGGCGCGTACGGCGTTCCTCCCGAGCGCCCGCGGCGCCTCACGCGGAACCGCGCCGGGGCCTCACCGGCCGGTGATCCCCTGGGACAGGGTCAGCTCGGGGAGACTTCCAGGTTGATCGGCGGCAATCCCCAAGGCTCCAGGCCCCCGGTGCAGTACTCCGCGAGGAACTGGACCGCGCCGCCACCGAAGTGCCACCACGCCCCGCCGCGCGTGGCAACCGTGACGACCCAGTCCTGCGGGGTCGGCCCCGTCGTGCTCCACATGAACTTGTCGCTGTCGCACGACTCGCCCCAGGGCAGCAGCCCACCGGGCGCCGGGTGGGCCGGCAGACCGAGACCGGGTTCCAGCCAGGCATCGGCAAGCACTTCAAGGGCGTCACGGGTGTCCTGGAGAGCCTGGCGCTCCCCGCCCGGTTCAGGGAGCGCGACCAGAAGGAAGCCGCCGATGTCGAAGGTCGGGTACCACTCCGCGAGGTGCTTGAAATCGGAGGGCAGCCGGGTGCCCAGGCCCTCCTCGAACATGGTCCAGTCGATCACCGCACGCGCCGGCCGACGCAGGCCGGTCAATCCGGGCACAGCACGCTCCAGCAGCGCGAGAGCCTCCTCCGGATCCGTCACCCGACGCCGGGGCGTCTGCGTGTCGGTCAGTTCCTCGTCCATGAGCCGCAGCGTGCCACGCGCGTCCGACGTCCCCGACGGGGCGGGCCCAACCGTTCTGCGTCCCGCGACGGCCCACCCGCAGCGACGAAGAGAACCACATCCCCCCTGCAACCGCATAGAGTTGGCAGTCGGGCCACGGCGACGGAGGGGTGACCGAGGTGGGCGGCAAGCGCTACGACCGGCTCAAGGAGATCCAGCGACTGGATCCCGAGCGGGACTTCCTCACCATCTACCGCCTCGTCGCCACCTACGAGTTCCCCTGGGACCACACCCGCGCACTGGAACTCGCCCTCTACCGCACCTACGCCGTCCCCTCCATCGGACGACTGCTGGCCGAGACGGCGGAGATGACCGACCGCTCCCAGAAGCGGTACGACGACACCTCCCTCCTGCTGGACGCCGTCGTGGAACACGGCTTCGACAGCGAGGAAGGCCGTACCGCGATCCGCCGGGTCAACCGCATGCACCGCAGCTACGACATCTCCGACGACGACATGCGGTACGTGCTGTGCACCTTCGTGGTGACACCGGCCCGCTGGCTGGACTCCTTCGGCTGGCGCCCCCTCACCGACCACGAGCGCCGCGCCACCGCCCACTACTACCGCACGCTCGGCAAGCACATGGGCATCAAGGACATCCCCAGCACCTTCGAGGAGTTCGAACACTTCCTGGACACCTACGAGGCCGCCCACTTCGCCTGGGACGAGCGCTCCCGCCAGGTTTCCGACGCCACCCTCGCCCTGATGGCCTCCTGGTACCCGCGCCCCCTCGCCCCGCTGCTGCGCGCCGGAACCGTGTCCCTCCTCGACGAGCCGCTGCGCCGCGCCTTCCGCTACCCCCGCCCGCACCCCGCCGTCCGCGCCCTCGTCCACGGACTGCTCCGCCTGCGCGCCCGGGTCGTCCGGCTGCTCCCACCCCGCCGGCGCCCGCACCACGCCCGCCAGAATCCGGAGATCAAGAGCTACCCGGGTTACCCCTCCGGCTACCGCCTCGAGGACCTCGGTACCTTCCCCACCCCGGGCCTGCGCGGCTGCCCGGTCCCTCACCAGGACCGCACCGCCCCGGACCGCACCGCCCCGGACCTGGTGGACTGACCGGCGTCACCGCCGCCTTCCGGCAGGGGACGTGCCTTCCGTCCGCGGCAGGCGAGGGCGTGGAAGTCACCTCACGCCCTCCGCCGTTCCCCGGGCGACACCTGGGCGATCAGGTCTTCGACCAGGTCCTTGATCTGGTCCCGGATGGCGCGGACCTCCTCCATGCCCCGGCCGGAGGGGTCGTCCAGAGGCCAGTCCAGGTAGCGCTTGCCGGGGAAGACCGGGCAGGCGTCGCCGCACCCCATGGTGACGCAGACATCGGATGCCCGGACCGCGTCGATGTCGAGGACCTTGGGCGTCTCGGCCGAAATGTCGATTCCCACCTCGCGCATCGCCTCGACGGCGGTGGGATTGACTGCATCGGCCGGGACGGACCCGGCGGACCGGACCTCGATCCGTCCGTCGGCCAGGTGGCTGAGCCAGGCGGCGGCCATCTGCGACCGGCCGGAGTTGTGGACGCAAACGAAAAGGACGGAGGGCTTGGCGCCCGTGGAGTGGGCCATGGTGCTCGTTCTTCCGGATCGCAGGGCGGTATGACGGCCACCCATACTTCAGTCTCGACTGGCGTCAGTCGACGATGATGTGACAATATCAGTGCATGCTGACTTCAGTCGGATCTGATGTGTTGCGTGTGCTGGGCGATCCGCTCCGCTGGGAGATCGTGCGGCTTCTCGCGCACGAGACGCTGTGCACCACACATCTGGTCGAAGAGACCGGAGCCCGGCAGACCAACCTCTCGAACCACATGAAGGTGCTGCGTGAAGCGGGCCTGGTGACCACCGAGCCCTGCGGCCGCTACACCTACTTCAGCTTGAACCACGAGGCGCTGGCAGGGCTGGCGGAGGAGTTCGGAGCACTCGCCGAGGCCGCCCGGGGTGCCGCGGAGAACAAGAGGGCCTGTCCGTGACGGCCGGACCGGGCGTGGTCGCGCCGCCTTCCGGAGGGGCCTCGGTCGCCCGCAAGCTGTCGAACCTGGACCGCTGGCTCGCGTTGTGGATCGTGCTGGCCATGGCCCTCGGACTGGCGCTGGGCAGGCTGGTCCCGGGGCTGGGCACGGCCCTCGCGTCCGTGGAGATCGGTGGCATCTCGCTCCCCATCGCGCTCGGCCTGCTGGTCATGATGTATCCGGTCCTGGCCAAGGTGCGCTACGACAGTCTGGGCGCGGTGACCGGCGACCGGCGCCTCATGGTCTCCTCGCTGGTCGTCAACTGGCTCGTCGGTCCGGCCGTGATGTTCGCCGCGGCCTGGGTCTTCCTGCCCGATCTCCCGGAGTACCGGACCGGCCTGATCGTCGTCGGCCTGGCCCGCTGCATCGCCATGGTGGTCATCTGGAACGACCTGGCGTGCGGCGACCGTGAGGCCGCGGCCGTCCTCGTGGCGTTGAACTCCGTCTTCCAGGTCGTGGCGTTCGGGCTCCTCGGGTGGTTCTACCTCGACGTCCTGCCGCGGTGGCTGGGTCTCGGGGGCGGTCAGGGTCTGGACGTGCCCGTGTGGCACGTCGCGCTCAACGTCCTCGTCTTCCTCGGGATTCCGCTGCTGGCCGGATACCTCACCCGCCGCCTCGGTGAACGGCGGATGGGCCGTACCGGCTACGAGCGGGTGTTCCTCCCGAGGCTCGGGCCGTGGGCCCTGTACGGATTGCTGTTCACCATCGTGATCCTTTTCGCCCTGCAGGGCGAGGCCGTCACCTCCCGGCCGCTCGACGTCGCGCGGATCGCGCTGCCGTTGCTGGTGTACTTCGGCCTGATGTTCTTCGGGGCCTTTCTGCTGGGCAAGGCCGTCGGTCTGTCGTACGAGCGCACGACGACCCTGGCGTTCACGGCCGCCGGCAACAACTTCGAGCTGGCCATCGCGGTCGCCGTCGCCACCTTCGGCGTCACCTCGGGGCAGGCGCTCTCAGGGGTGGTGGGGCCGCTGATCGAGGTGCCGGTGCTCATCGGTCTGGTCCACGTCGCCCTCGCGCTGCGCGGCGGCTTCGGCCGCGCTTCGGCCGCCCCGTCCCACCTCGGGCCGGTGTCGCGTCGGCGGGCGCGAAACGGCTGAATCGCCCACCCGGTGGGATTCTGTGCCGTACACGGCCGAACTCGCCGCTCCACAAGTGAAGTTGACGTTGCGTCAAGCAGGATTGGAGGTGAATTTCAAGAGAATTCAAAGTGAATAGCGTCACAGTAGGTGAGGGTTCGAGATCTCCAGGGCCTCTGATTAGATTCCGCTCAAATCAGTTGAGTGGAAGAGGCCCTCGTATGTCCCCCACCACGCACACGCTGCTGCCCCGCCGTGGAAGTCGCTCCCTCGCCCTGGCTGCGGGCGCGCTGTTGCTCGCGAGCCTGACGACCGGCTGCGCCGATACCGGCGGCGGGAAGAAGACGCTTCAGGCGAGTGGGTCCACCACGGTCGCCCCGGTGGCCGCGGACGCTGCCGAGGCGCTCAAGGCCGAAGGCCTGGACATCACCGTCGCCACCCAGGGCGGCTCGGCCGGTGGCATCTCCCAGCTGGCCGCGGGGCAGATCGAGGTGGCCCTCAGCTCCAAGCCGGTGTCGGACGAGGACCGCGCGGCCAGCCCGAAGACCGACTTCGTCGAGACCCAGATAGGTTCCGACGCCGTGGGGGTGATCGTCACCAAGGAGGTCGCCGACGCGGGCGTGACCGACCTCAGCAAGGACGAGGTGAGAGGCCTCTTCGAAGGCGAGATCACCAACTGGTCGAAGGTCGGCGGCCCCGACATGGAGGTCTTCGTCTACGACAAGGAGCCCGGCCGGGGCACCCGCGAGGTCCTGGACAAGTTCGTCTACGGAGACGGGAAGCCCCCGGCGCCGCCCAACTCGCCCAACTTCGCCATCGTCGGCGGCAACCTGGAGACGCGCAACAAGCTGGAGTCCACCCCGGGCGCGGTCGGGCCGCTGTCGACCGGGTTCGTCGACGGCCGGGACAAACTCGCGGTGGTGACCCTGGAGGGCATCGCCCCCTCGGCGGAGAACGTGGCCAACGGCACCTACCCGATGTCCAGGCCCCTGTACGTCATCACCGACGGGAAGCCGAAGGGCGACACCAAGAAGTTCATCGACTACCTGCTGTCCGACGAGGGGCAGGCGCTGCTGGCTCCGCACGGGTACCTGACGCTCGAGCAGATCGGCCTGTAACCGGTGGCTCTCATGACGCGGGTACGGCCTCCGGCCGCCCCCGACGTGCTGAAGCGTCCGCGGCCGTCCCGGTGGGTGTGGCCCTGGATGCTGGCCGGCGCGGTCTCGCTGGGGGCCGTACTGCTGGCACTGCTGGGCTACCTCGGATCGGGCGTCGCGGGCGGCGAGGTCGCGTGGGGTGAGCTCCTGACGGAATCCATGTGGAATCCGTCAGGGGGTGTCTTCGGCGGGCTCGCCATGATCTACGGATCGGCGGTCGTCTGCCTGATAGCGCTGGTTCTTGCGGTACCGGTCAGCTGGGCCGCCGCGGTCGCGGTTTCCGAGTACCTGCCGCCGCGCGTCGCGGGGATCCTGCGTACCAGCGTGGAACTGCTCGCCGCGGTTCCCTCGATCGTCTACGGCCTCATCGGCATCATGGTCGTGCGCCCTCTGATCGCCGGTGCGGCCGGCGTTCCGGGTGGTGACAGCCTGCTGGCCGCCGGTCTCGTTCTGGCTGTCATGATCATGCCCACAATGGTGGCGGTGAGCGTGGACGCCCTCGCCGCCGTGCCCGGCCGGTACCGGGAGGCCGCCTACGCGATGGGGCTCACCCGTCGCGAGGTCGTCCGGTCGGCCGTTCTTCCGCTGGCCAGATCGGGGATGCGGGCGGCCGTGCTGCTCGGTCTCGCCCGGGCGCTCGGCGAGGCGATCGCCGTGTTCCTCGTGGTAGGACGGGCGGACGGACGCCTCCCGGGGTCCTTCGGCGAACTGCTGGATTCGCTGGTGCGCCCGGGACAGACCCTGACCACCAAACTGGCCGGTCCGGAGCCTGTTCTGGCGGGCACCTCCGGGCCCTGGTTCGCCGCCGTGTGTGCCCTGGGGCTGGTCCTTCTCGCCCTGGTCGCCCTGGCGACCGTGTGGGGAAACCGCGGAGGCGGCAGGAAGGCGACCGGAGGGCGCAGCCGTCACCCCCAGGCCGGGAGAATGCGTGTGCCGCTAGACCGGGCCGTCGGCGGGCTGCGCATCGCCGCGCTGCTGCTGCCCGGCGCCCTGCTGGTGGGCATGCTCGGCATCCTGGCGGTGCGGGGGAGCAGTGCCTTCACCCCGTCGTTCTGGGTCACCCCGGCCACCGGCGCGGCCGGGGGCGGGGTGAGCGACCAGATCCTCGGCACGCTGCTGCTGGTCGTCACCACGGGGCTGATCTCGCTGCCGCTGGGATTCGGGGCCGGGATCCTGCTGGGCCTGTACGCCAAGGCCCGGACAGCGAAGGTGCTGCAGACGCTCACCGTGGTGGTGGGAGGGACACCGACCATCCTGCTCGGACTGGCCGGCTTCGTCATCTTCTGCACGCTGATGGGCTGGGGCAGGTCGTGGCTGGCGGGGGCACTGGTGCTGGTACCGGTCGTGGTGCCCATGGTGGCGCTGCCGACCTGCGGCCGCGTACGGAGCATGCCGCCCGAGACGACCGAGGCGGCGCTGGCGCTCGGGCTGTCCCGGGCCCAGTACGTCCGCTCCGTGGTCGTCCCCTACACCTGGCCGGCCACGCTCACCGGTCTGCTGCTCGGGCTCGCCCGGGCGGCGGGGGAGACGGCGCCGCTGCTCTTCACCGCCACCGTCTTCTTCGGGGCCCCGGCTCTGCCCGACGGCGTCGTCGAAGCTCCGGTGCAGGCGTTGCCCACCCACATCTTCACCCTGTCCCAGGACTCCGGTGATCCCCAGGCGGTGGCGCAGGCCTGGGGGAGCGCCATGGTCCTGGTCCTCATCACCGCAGTGCTGCTGAGCGCGGCCGTGGCGCTGCGCAACCGCTTCGAAGGAGAGCGATGGACCACGTGATCAGCGCGCGGGACCTCCGCGTACGGGACCGGGCCAAGACACTGGTGGGCCCGGTGACGTTCAGTCTGGAACACGGATCGACCACCGGCCTGTGCGGCCCGTCCGGCGCGGGCAAGTCGACCGTGCTGCGGGCCCTGGTGGACCTGTTGCCCGCGGGACTCACTCGGGACGGCGAACTGGAGGTGCAGGGCCGCCCGATCGCACCCGGCAAGGGCGACGCCGACCTGCGGACGAAGGTCGTCCTGGTTCCCCAGACACCTGTGGTGTTCGGCGGCAGCATTCTCGACAACGCCCTCTTCGGACTTCGTCATCTGCTGCGCGCCTCGCGCGAGGTGATGCTTGAGCGCGCCGAACAGGCGCTGCTGGAAGCGGGGTTGTGGCAGGAGGTCAAGGACCGGCTGGGTGAGTCGGCCCAGACCCTCTCCGCGGGACAGCGGCAACGCCTCTGTCTGGGGCGGGCGTTGGCCCTCGAGCCGGCCGCGCTCCTGCTCGACGAGCCCACCAGTGCCCTGGACGAGCGCAGCCGGGACACGGTGGAGGAGTCGGTCGCCGCCTTGCGCGGGCGCCGCACGGTGCTTCTGGTCTCCCACGACCCCGCGCAGGTCGAGCGCCTTTGCGACCGCACCGTACTGCTGCGGCCGCCGGCCGCCGTCGAGCCGTTGGCGGTGGCCGCGGCCTCCTGAAGGGACGCCGCGAGCAAGGGTGGGGCCGCTGTCCTGGACAGTGGCCCCACCCGCACGTTCGGGTCAGCAGCTGCGCCTGCGCTCCGCCCCCACCGTCCGCGCCAGTTCGGCCAGCCTGCCCAACTCGTCGGCCAACGAGGCGAGCGCCTCGGCGCGGAGGCGGTAGAAGGTCCAGCGCCCACAGGGCTCGGCCTCGACGATGCCCGCCTCCCGCAGCACCTTGAGGTGGTTGGAGAGGTTGGTCTGCCGGGCCCCGGTCTCCTCGACCAAGTGGCTCGTACACAGCGATTCGTTCGCCAGCAGCGTCACGATTTTCAGCCGCAGCGGGTCGCCCAGGAGGCGAAGTACCTCCGCGTCAACTGATGTCAGCATGGGTGGATGATCTCAGATGAGGGTGGGTCGTACCACTCCCCGCGGAGGTCACCGGATGCTGAGTGACCGGCGCACGGTCGTCTGGTCGAAGTCCGAGGTCCGCACCGTCAGGGTCATCTCCCACGCCCCCGCCGCGGGCAGATGGAAGTCCGCGACGGTCCAGTGCCCTTCCGAGACGCGGCGGAGGGGCACCACCAGCGGACCGATGTCCGCCGACGGTGAGGTGAAGGCCGCTTTCAGTTCCGGAACGTCCAGCATGTCGCCGTCCGGTCCTGTCACCGACAGGTGCAGGGCGTTGGGTCCGGCCGCCCCGGGATCCACCACGACGCCGACGTCGCCCGCTCCGCCCGGTCCGCCGGTGTCGAACGCCAGTGTCATGGACATCGGCGCACTCGCCGCCGTGGTGGGGGGAAGCCCGGACCGCGCCGGTCCGGTGGCGGTGAGCGCGGTGGTGACCACGACGATCCCCAGCCCCAGCGCGGCCTCCACCAGCACGGACCGGCGCAGTGCCCGCAGCGCCCCCTTGCCCGACGCTGCGCCCGACGGGTCCTGCGAGGTTCCCTCCGGAGCCGCCGCGAGCCGTCCGGTCCAGCGTCTCGACAGTGCGCCGACCGCCAGGAGCAGCGCCACCCCGGCCACCTTGAGCAGCAGCAGCCGCCCGTAACGGGTCTCGAGCAGCGCGGTCGGCGAGCCCACCTGCCGCCAGCTCTGGTAGAGCCCGGTGACCACCAGCAGACACACCGAGGCGAAGGCGGCCGACGAGAACCGCACCACGGTGGAGGCCGGGACCCCGCCCGGTCGCAGCAGCCCGGCGGCCAGGACCAGCAGTCCGCCCACCCACACCCCTGCGGCCAGCATGTGCACGACGTCGGCCGGCATGGCGAGCCAGGGCTGCGGGCCCGTCGAGGCGTGTTCGGCACCCGCCCAGGTCCAGGCGAGGGCCACCCCGGCCAGGGCCACCCCGGCCAGGGACGCACCGGTCGGCACCGCCCGGCGGACAGCGCGCGGGGCTGTCGCGCGGCGGACCAGCCAGGGCGTCGCGCAGCCGACGAGCAGGACGAGACGCAGCGCGGGCAGGGCGCCGGCCTTGGTGGCGAGTGCGTCCGCCAGGAGACCGGGGTCGGCGATGTCGGAGACCCTGCCCGAACCGGTGTAGGCCCCTCTGAGAAGCAGGTGGAGAGCGGTGGCCCCGGTGGCCAGTGCCCAGCCCGTCGCCGCGCACCGGCGGAAGAAGGCCAACGGCGGGCCCTGCCCCCGGGTGAGCAGGAGCAGGGTCACGGCACCGGTCAGGAGCAGCATGCCCAGATAGGCGCCGAACCGGGCGACCGCGTACGCGCGGCCGACCAGCCCGGTGTCCGGGTCGCGGACGCCGGTGGCCGCGGAGGCCGTGGTCGCCGACGGCTCGCCCACGGAGAAGGTGAACGCCCCGGCCACCGGGTGGCTGTCGGCCGACACCACCTGGTAGGCCACCGTGTAGGTGCCCCGGGGGAGCGCGTCACGCAGCCCGACCGAGTACGAGGCGTCGCCCTCCGGGGAGGGCCGGGCGTCGTCCACCCGGTGGCCGGACGGATCCAGCACGCGGAACGCGTCCGGGGTGAGGGAGACCTCCTCGGTGAACACCAGGCTCACCCGGGAGGGGGGTTCGACGGTCACCTCCCCCTGCGCCGGTGTGCTGGTGGTCAGCACGGCGTGTGCCACGGCCGGCGTCGCGCCGCCGGCCAGCAGAGCCAGCCAGGCGAGCAGTACGGTGAACAGGCCGCGGACGCGGGAGACGGTGACCGTCATCGAACACCTGCCGCCGGGTCAGGCGCCGGTGCGGCGGCGGCCCGAGACCACGGCCGTCAGCAGGCCCGCGACGCCGAGCACCAGACCTCCCGCGCCGAGCCAGCGCGCGGTGCCGTCGGAGGGCGAAGCGGCCTGTGCGGAGGCCGTCGCCTCCCCGTCACCGGCTGCCTCTTCCGCGGCGACCGCCTCGTCCGGGGCGGCGGAGGCCGCGGAGGAGCCGTGGGTGTCCTCGGCCGCCGCGGTCAGCCGGAGCACCGGAGCCGGGTGCTCGGGCTCCTCCTGGCCTTCCGCCGGCTCCTCGATCCAGCGCACGACCTCCTTGTTGCTGTAGGTCTGCACGGACTTGAGGACCAGGGTGTCCGCGTCCTCGGGCAGTTGCCCGAGCGACAGCGGGAACTTCTGGAAGAAGCCGGGCTCGATGCCCTTGCCGGTAGCGGTCCAGGTCACCTTGGCGACGGCCTCGTCGATGCTGCGGCCGTGCACGGTCAGCGGCTTGTCCAGCTTGCTCCGGGTGACCTCGATGTCCCAGCCCTGGACGGGCTGCGGCATCACGGAGGACAGGGGGTGGTCTGTGGGCAGGGAGAGCTCGACCTTGACGGTGGAGGCGTTGTCGCGTTCGTTGGGCACCTTCACGTTGACGGTGGCGTACCCGCCCTTGGCCGCCGCGCCCTCCGGCTGCACCGAGACATGGGCCTGGGCCGGGGCCGCGAGGGCGAGGGCCGCGAGGGCCGGGAGGGAGAGAATGCCGCATCGGATAGCTGTGCGCATGACAGAACTCCAGAGGTGGAAGCCCAGGGCCTCTCGCGGCCGAAGCCGCAAGCCGTGGGTGAAGAGGTGAAGGACGGGCGTGGGCCGCCCTCGCCGGACGCCCGGGAACGACAGGGCGACGCGTGCGGCGAGGTGGTGGTTCAGCCCGGCGGTCCTCTCCTGGTCACCTCGTACGCGAGGGTCCACCGTCCGTGCGGAGGTGCCCGGTCCGGTCGGCGCGGCCGGTGGGAGGCGGCGGCCGGGGCCGGCAGCCCGCACACCCCCAGGCAAGGGCTGCTGAGGAGGGCGCTCAGCACGGCGGCGATCACCCGGACGGCCCCGCTCCGGTACGAGCCCAGAATGCGTTCGGCCGCGGCCTCGCCGCTGTTCAGCAGCCATGCCATCGCCACGGCGGCGAGAAGGTGTCCGCACAGCATGGGGACGGTGGGCAGCAGCGCGGTCGGCGGCTGGAGGCATGACAGGTCGCCGTGCGCGGTGCCCGTCATCGCGTGGTGGACGACGGCAGACGGCGAGAGCAGCGCGAAGGACACGTGCAGGACGACCTGAAGCGCCGTCAGGGCCCCGGCTCCGGTCGCGACCGAGCGGCGGCGCGCGGAGAGCGGGGCGACCAGCGCCACCGCCACGCCGGCACACGGCAGCAGCACGCCCGGCGACGGAGTCGTCCCGGTGGCCAGGGCGTGCCCGCCGGCGGATAGCGTCACGCCGACCCAGGTGAGCAGGAGGCCACGGAGGAGACGCGGGACTTCGTGCGGGGCGCCACCGCCCCGACGCCCGGCGTGGAGGGCCGAAGAGGCCGGGGGCGTCCGGGAGGAAGCGACGGACGGCGTGCAGGGACAGCCCACCTCGACCCTCCTCCGGACGGTGTCAGGGCACTCAGGGACATGGCGAAGAGGACCCGTCGGACGGGCCCGGGGACGTCATGTCACTGTAACCCTCTGATTAGATGAATCTCTAGACAGTGGGTGATCGCCACCATAGGCTCGCGTTGCCTCACACACCCCAGGGGAGTCGGACGTGCCACTGAGCAGGAACTCGATCACCAGGCGGAACTTGGTCCAGGGCGCGGCGCTCACCAGCGCGGCCATGATGGTGGGCACCCCGGCCGCCGTCGCGCGCGACGGGTCGGCCGCCGCGGGCCCGCCTGGCGGCGGCGCGGGCACCGAGGGTGAAGGCGGCGGCTTGCTGAACTTCGACGAGGGTTCGGCGGCCCTCCAGCCGGACCGGACGGTGAGGAGCGCCTGTCAGTTCTGCAACTCCAACTGCTCCCTCACCGTCGGGGTGCGCAACGGACGGGTCGTCAGCGTCGGCAGCGGAGCCGGCGACCCCGTGCAGAACGGGAACCTGTGCGTCAAGGCTCCCATGATGGCCGAGCTCGTGCACAACCCGCGGCGACTGACCCGCCCGCTCATCCGCACCGGTGGCCGTAAGGGCTCCAAGGACTCCACGTTCCGGGAGGCGAGCTGGGAGGAGGCGCTCGACCTCGTCGCGCGGCGTCTGCTGCGACTGCGGGACAAGGGGGAGGCGGCGGCCATCGCCAACCGCACCAGCGGACGTCTTCCGCGCGGCACGGGTTCGCTGGTCGCCCGGCTCTTCGCCCTGCTGGGCAGCCCGAACAACACGGATGTCGGGCCGGTGTGCAACGACGCGGGCGGCAACGCCCTCGCGGCGACCTTCGGTCTGGGCAACTTCACCAACGGCTACGGCACCGACGGGGCCACCGGCAAGGACGACCTCGGGTCCGCCGGCTACTTCCTCCTCCTGGGCACCAACCAGGCCGAGACCCACCCCGTGACCTTCGACTACCTGTTGCGGGGCCGCACCCGCACCGGTGCCAAGCTGGTCGTCGTCGACCCCAGGAAGACCGCGACGGGCGCGGTCGCGGACGAGTGGATCGCCCCGAAGCCGCACACCGACCTCGCCCTGGTGCTCGGCATGCTCCACCACGTCCTCGACCGTGACCTGCACGACCGGGAGTTCGTCAAGCGGTGGGTGCTCGGCTTCGACGAACTGCGCACCCACCTGCGCGAGTCGGGATACACCCCGGAATGGGCCGCCCGGATCACGGGTGTCCCCGCGGACACCATCCGCAGGCTCGCCCGCGAGTACGCGGGAGCCGGGACCGCCGCCATCTTCTGCAACGCGGGCATCTCCCACCAACTCGGCGCCTTCGACACCTACCGGGTCCTGACCTTCCTGGCCGCCGTCACCGGCAACATCGGGAAGCTGGGCGCAGGCTGCAACTTCATGCACAACACCTGGCCGGGAGACCTGCGCCTGCCCGAACTCACCGTGCGGACACCCGCGCTGAGCCAGGCGCTGCCGGTGGGGCCCGACCACTTCGCGGACGCGATCCTCACCGGCACGCCCTACCCGCTCAAGGCGGTCATCACCCAGGGCAACCCGCTGGTCTCCTCGGCCAACACCGAGAAGGTCAAGGAGGCCTACCGCAAGCTCGAGTTCTACGTCTACACCGGCCTGTTCATGGAGGAGGCCGCGTACTACGCCGACGTGGTCCTGCCGGTCAGCTCGCCACTGGAGTACGACGGCGTCTACATGAGGCGTGACGACCGGGCGATCCGCTGGCAGGAGGCCGCGGTCGAGCGCTGCGGTGACTCCCGGCCCGACTGGGAGATCTGGATCGACCTCGCCCACGCCATGGCGCGCCACGACGGCAAGGAGCCTCCGTCCTACTGGACCGGCGCCTTCCCCGAGGCGTGGAAGGACTACTCCACCCTGTGGGCCGAGTTCGTCGCGCACACGCCCGGCATGGGCGGCATGACCGAGGCGCGGATGCGTGAACGGGACGAACCGCTCCGGTGGCCCTGTCCCGCTCCCGAGCACCCCGGCGTGAGCGCCCTGTACCAGGACCACCCCTCCTGGTACGAGGCGGCCGAGGCGCTCGGCGCGGCCGAGGGCAGGCGCTTCCTGACACCCAGCGGCAAGGTGGAGATCCACACCCCGGAGCTCGACCGGCGCCTGGCCGTCGCAGGCCACTCGGCCCTTCCGGTCTTCTACACGCATCCCGAGGTGACCGGTGGCCACCCCACCCTCTCCTACGAGGACCGCTTCGTCACCAGCCCGATCAACCCGCAGGCGGTGACCCGTCCGGTCAAGCTCGGCGTCGAGGGTGACGGGACCGTGCACCGCGACTACCCGCTGATGGGCATGACGGGACGCCCGAGCGTGGCGCACTTCGCCACCGTCACCCACTGGACGCCGACCGGCGCACGGCTGAACGGCATCAGGTTCCTCCAGATACACCCGGACACCGCGCGGAAGCTCGGCATCGAGGACCGCGACGAGGTGGTCGTGGAGAGCCCTCGGGGCAAGGTGACGGCCACCGCCCTGTACTGGCCCGGCATCCGCAGGGACACCATCTTCGTCCCGAACACCTTCGGCCCGGCACAGGAGCTCGCCCAGGAGCTCGGCGGGGACCGGTACGAAGCGGTGAACACGCTGGTGGACGACCGGTACTACGACAACCTCTCCGGCCAGCAGGCGTACAAGTGCTTCGCCTGCAAGGTGACCAAGGCCCCTGCCTGAGGCCGGTCCGTCCGGGTCAACGTGGTGACCCGGACGGTGGTGGCCCGGCGGACCGGGCCACCACCGGCCCTTCGGCCGGGGGCGGCTTGCGGGCACCGTCGTTCGCTCCGGCGACCGGCACGGTAAAATTCGGGCATGTCGCAGTCGCAGAGCACCCAGCGAGCCGATTCCTGCTGCCCGCCCGTCGTGGCCGCCCCGCTCGACGCGGAGCAGGCGGCGGACACGGCGAAGATGTTCAAGGCCCTCGGCGACCCGATCAGGCTGCGTCTGCTTTCCATGATCGCGTCCGCTCCGGACGACGGCGGGGCGGGGGTCTGCGTCTGCGACCTGACCGGCCCGTTCGACCTGTCGGCGCCGACGATCTCCTACCACCTCAAGACGCTCCGCGAAGCAGGCCTGGTGACCTCCGAGCGGCGTGGGACCTGGGTGCACTACCGGGTGCGCAAGGACAGCCTGGGTCTGCTCTCCGGCCTGCTCGCCGTGGAGCAGGGGACGGAACTGCGAGCAGCCTGAACGGCCCACGGCCCACGGCCGCGGCCGGCAGGGGCAAGCGGAGCGTCAGGCCGACATTCCCACGGTCGTCCCGTCCAGCCGCCGCGCCATCCGCCTCGGCGGATCGACGCCGACCGGGCGGTCCCCGCCACACGCGCACGGCTGGAGCCAGCCCCGGTCCACGGCGTTGGCCCCCGCCTCGAACCGGCTGCGGGCGCCCAGGCGGTCCATCAGCTCGGCGATCATGCGGCGCGCGGTGCGCAGTCCCACCCCGAGCTTGCGGCACACCGCCTCGTCGGTCAGGCCTTGGCCCATCAGCCGCAACAGCTCGCGCTCCATCGGGGTCGGCTGGTCCGCGGCGGGCCCGCACGACGCGTCCAGCGGTTTCATGCTCTGGCACATCTGCTCGAACAGGGCCGCCAGCCCCGCCAGGAAGCCCGCGCCCGTGACCTGGACCGCGCCGGCGGCCGGATCCTTCGGATCCACGGGCAGGAGCGCGCTCCGGCGGTCGTAGAGCACGACCCACAGGGGCAGTGTGGGCACCGTCCCTATCCGCGCGCCGTTGGCGGAGAGCCACCGCGCGTGGGCCACGCCGGTGCGGTCGTTGTAGATGCTCTCCTGGTAGATGTTCCACACGGAGACGCCCCGTTCCAGCAGGTGCTGGTCGAGCGGGCGCCGCGCCTGGACCGCCTCGGCGCCGTTCACCTCGGCGGGGAGCATCGCCGCGCACTCGACGGTGGCCAGGCCGGCCAGTCGCTCCATCCGGGCATGCACGGCCGCCTCGGTGTCAAGGACCTCCCATCCCGCGGGCGTGCCCACCGTCTGGGCGTCCTCGTACTCCTCGCTGAGGCGGTCCACGGCCGCCTTGACGCTGGCGAACTCCTGCTGCTGCCGCATGACTTCGGCCTGCTGCCGCTGCAGCAGCGTGCGCAGGGCGATCGGTGGCCGGGTCGGTATCAGCTTGCCCGACAGGGGTCGCAGCAGCGAGAGCTGGACGAGCCGGTCCGCACCGCGCCGGACGTCCTTCTCCGGCGCGTCGATCCCGGACAGCAGGTCCTCGATGCCGCAGCCGGAACGCGTCAGGGCGAAGCGGTAGATGGTGTGCGCCAGTTCGTCGAGACCCAACGACTCCAGCATGCGCCCCTCCAGTGCCCACTGTATCGATGAGTTTCAACTTAGCACCGCGGATGATCATTTGGAGGGCCGCAAACCGGACGCCTTGAAGCCGGACCGTTGGAAGCCGGACCGCGACAGCATGTTGCCGGGCAACTTGCTGCCTTCGTGAGGTCTTCCTCAGTCCCCGTGCCGACTCGCAGGCTCTTCACCGGTCACCACCGGCGCCCTGGCGCCACGATTCGAGGAGGCGGCGTGAGCTCCGATCAGAACGACCCGCGACTGAGTGCCGAGACCGTCACGATCCGACCGCTGAGGACCTTCAACAGGACGGTGCAGGTGCTCGGTTCGAAGAGCTACTCCAACCGGTACCTGGCCCTCGCCGCGCTGTCCGGTGAGCCGACCGTCATCGAGGGCGCGCTCGTCTGCGACGACACCAAGTACCTCGCCGGCGCGCTCCGGGCGTTCGGTCACGTCGAGGTGGACGTCGACGCCGCCGCCGAGCGGATCACCGTCACCCCGACCGGTCGGCCGATGACGGCCCCCGCCGAGGAGGTGTACGTCGGTGCGGCCGGCACGCCGATCCGGTTCCTGATCGCGATGGCAGGTCATGCCGAGGGGACCACCGTCCTCACCGGTACGCCGCGCATGCAGGAGAGGCCCATGGGGTCGTTGCTCGATGCGCTGCCCGGAGTCGGTGTCACGGCGGAGGCGGTGCGGGGCAACGGCAGCCCGCCCATCCGCGTCACCGGTCCCAGCTTCCGCGGCGGCACGACCCGGATCAGCGGTGCGGTCAGCTCCCAGTTCACCTCGAGCCTGCTCGTCAACGCCACCCGTGCCGAGCAGGACACCACGGTGCACGTCGTCGACGACCTCACCTCGAAGCCCTACGTCGACATGACCGTCGCGGCCCTGGCCGAGATGGGTGTCCAGGTGGAGCGCGACGGCTACACCCGGTTCACCGTGGCGGCCGGACAGAAGCTGCGCGGCGGTACCGTCACCGTCGAGCCCGACGCCTCGGGGATGTCCTACTTCCTGGCCGCGGCCGCGGTGCTGGGCGGGACCGTCACCGTACCCGGCATCGGCAGGCACTCCCGGCAGGGTGATGTGGCGCTGGTCGAGGCGCTCACCCGCATGGGCTGCGTCTCCCAGGTCACGGACGACTCGATCACCCTCACGGGCGGGGAGTTGCGCGGTATCGACATCGACATGGAGATGATGCCCGACGTCGTGCCCACCCTCGCGGTCGTCGCGGCGTACGCCGAGGGCACCACGCACATCAGCAACATCGCCAGCCTGCGGATCAAGGAGTGCGACCGCATCGCGGCCGTCACCACCGAACTGCGCAGGATGGGCATCACCGTCGAGGAGCACCCGGACGCGCTGACCATCACCGGCGGCACCCCGCACGGCGCCGTCGTCGACACCTACGACGACCACCGCATCGCCATGTGCTTCGCCGTCGCCGGCCTGCGCACCGAGGGTGTCGTCATCAAGGATCCCGGCTGCGTCGCCAAGTCGTTCCCGACCTTCTGGCAGACGCTCGACAGCCTCCACGAGGACGGGGCGAGCACGCTGTGAGCGGGCTCCCCGGAATCCTGCTGGTGCTCGACGGCTGGGGACACGCCGCACCGGGCGAGGCCAACGCCCTCACCGCCGCGGCCACTCCGTTCCTGGACGAGCTGGTGGCCACCGGCGCCTCGGTGCTCGCCGAGGCCTCCGGCACGGCCGTGGGGCTGCTCCCCGGCACGGTGGGCAACTCCGAGATCGGGCACATCGTCATCGGCGCCGGGCGGCCCGTCCCCTACGACAGCGTGCTGGTGGAGGAGCGGATCACCACCGGTGAGCTGGCGGCGGACGACACCCTGCAAGCCGCGCTGGCCCGGCTCACGTCGACCGGCCGGTCACTCCACCTCGTCGGACTCTGCTCCGACGGCATGATCCACGCCAACGTGCGGCACCTGCGCGAACTGCTGGCCGTCGCCGCCCGGGCCGGCGTGCCGAAGGTGCACGTCCACGCCGTCACCGACGGCCGTGACGTGGCCGACCACACGGCAGCGGCCTACCTCGGCCTGGTGCGGAGCTACATCGGCGAGGCGGGCATCGGTGCCGTCGCCAGCGTCGTCGGCCGCGGCTACGCGCTGGACAAGAGCGGCGATCTCACTCTCACCGGCAAGGCGGCCGGAGCCATCTCCGAAGGCAAGGGCGAGCCGATCGACGACCCCCAGGACGCGCTGGAACTGACCTCGCGGGGGGACGAATGGGTGCCGCCGTGCGTCGTCACCGGACCCGACGGCCGGCCGACGGGACCCATCGAGGACGGGGACCTCGTCCTCTTCACCAACTTCCGCAGCGACCGCATCCAGCAACTCGCCGACCACCTCCACCGGGACCTGTCCGGGCGAGGGGTGGAGTTCCTCAGCCTGGCCCAGTACGACACCGAGGCCGACATCACCGCCCTGGTGGGGCGGGCGGACGCGGGCGGCGGTCTGGCCGCCCGCCTCGCCGAGCACGGGATCCGCTCGGTGCGCATCGCGGAGGCCGAGAAGTTCGAGCACGTCACCTACTACCTCAACGGCCGGGACGCGACCCGGGTACCCGTCGAGGAGCACGTCCGGATCACCGGCGACACCGCGCCGGACCACCGGAAGGCTCCCGCCATGAACATCGACCGGGTCACCGAGGAGATCCGGGCCGCGGCACGGCGAAAGGACGTCGGCCTGGTCGTCGCCAACCTCGCCAACATCGACGTGGTCGGGCACACCGGCCACTTCGAGGCCACCCGGCGCGCGGCGGAGCACACCGACCGTGCGGTGGAGGCCATCTGCCGCGAGGCGGCCGCGACCGGCCGGTGGGTGCTGCTGGTGGGCGATCACGGCAACGCCGAGAAGATGCTCACCGACGGCGACGGCGGCGCTCCGAGGCCTTACGGCGGCCACACCACCAACCCGGTGCCCGCGGTGCTGGTACCCGCGCCGGGCCGGACGGCCACGGCCCCGGACGGCCCGGCCGGACTGGCGGACATCGCCCCCAGCGTGCTGACGCTGCTGGGCGTCGGACCGGCGCCGGCGATGACCGGCCGGGCGCTGTGGTGACCGGCGCCGGCCGGCGCTGAGCGACCGGAACACCCGGGCACCCGCCCGGGGCTGCGTGGCCGAGATGTGCGGGCGCCCGCCCGCCCGGGGCTGCGTGGCCGGCCGGGCGCCCACCCGGCCGAGGCCGAGTGACGAAAACACCCGGGCACCCGCCCGGCCGAGGAACAGCGCCGCCCCGGGCGCGCACGCGGCCGACCCGCGTGCGCGCCACCCGCCCCCGTACGGACGGTTCATCCACCACCCCATCAGGACCGGAGGCTCCCACCCATGACCCCTCGCCCGAAGCTCGCGCTCATCGGCGACCGGAGCGATCGCGTTCCCGCACACGCCAGACTGGACGCCATCGTCCCGCACTTCGGTGTGGACGTGGACTGGCTGCCCAGCGCCGATGTGACCGAGGCCGTCGGCGCGTACGACGGCATATGGGTCGTGCCCGGATCCCCCTACGTCAGCCAGGCCAACGTCCTGCTGGCGATCCACACCGCCCGCACCCGGAACATCCCCTACCTCGGCACCTGCGGCGGGTTCCAGCACGCGTTGATCGAGTACAGCCGCAACGTCCTCGGCCTGCGGGACGCCGAGGACGTCCAGTACGACGCCGAGGCGTCGACCCCGCTGATCGTCCCGCTGGCGTGTTCGCTGGTCGGCGAGACCGCGCCGCTGCACTTCGAACCCGGCAGCCGTCTCGCCTCCGTCTATCCCGGGCGGGAGTCGACGGTGGAGACGTACCACTGCAAGTACGGGCTCAACCCGGCCTACGAGCAGCAGATCCTGTCCGGGCCGCTCCGCATCAGCGGCTGGGACGCGGAGCGGGCTCCGCGTGCCGTCGAGCTGCCGGACCATCCGTTCTTCATCGGCAGCCTCTTCCAGCCGGAACTGGCCTCCGCGCCGGACTCGTTGCACCCGCTCATCCGGGCGTTCCTGGCGGCGGTCGCGGTGCGCGCGCAGGAGACGGCCCGTCAGGCGGTGCCGGCCGGCGACTGACCCGGCGCGGAGGCCGACGCGCCATTGACACGGCGATCACTCTGATTCGATACTTGTTTAAGTAAGTCGCAGTCGAATCAGGGCGCGTTCCGCGGCCCGGAAAGGACGTTCCCCATGTCCAGCAGTTCTTCTGAGGCGTCCGAGCAGGAGCCCGTGGGCGGCTTCGTCACGGCTCCCACCGCCGCGGTGAGCTCCGCCGGAGGCTGCTGCGGTGAGCCCGCCGACGCCACCGGCGTGGTTCCCGGCGGTCAGAGCGGCGGCTGCTGCGGGGAGTCCGTCATCGAGGTCCCCTCCGTACCGGCCGCCCCCCGCGGCTGCTGCGGCGAGTCCGGCAAGGGCTGAGGGAACCCGGGATGAACGCGAACGCACAGGGCCCGGAGACCGCGGAGGCGAGGCGGCTCGAGGACGACTTCGACGCCGAACGCGCCCTGACCACGCTCCGGGCCCTGTGCGCACCCGTGATGTCCGGCCGCGCGCCCGGCACGCCGGGGCACCGCCGGGCCACCGAGTTCCTGGTGTCGTTGTTGCGCTCCCACGGCCTGGAACCGCGGCTGGACCATTTCCCCATCGCGCGGACGATGCGTCTCACCGCGCAGCCCACGTTCAGGGCGGAGGGCGACGGGACGGTCCGGGAGCTCACCCACCGCGCCCAGTTCGCGGAGCATCCCCGGTCGGCCCCGATGCCCCGGCCGGTCACCGGCACGGTGGCCGAGGAGCCGGGGCCCGGGGACTGGGCGGTGGTGCGGGGCTCCACCCGGGGCGAAGGCTTCGCCGCACTCGCCGAACGGTTCGCCGAACTCGGCGCGGCCGGCATCCTCACGGCACAGGAGGCCGACGCCTCCGGTCACCTCACCAAGCGGGTCCAGGGCCCGCCGCCGGTGCGGCTGCCGGTGGTGGCACTGCGGCCGGATCTTCTGGAGTCCGTGACCGGGTCCGTCGTCACCGCGCACGTTCCGCTGGTGCGCGAGCCCGCGACGGGAGCCAACATCCTCGCCACCCTGCCCGGACGCGATCCGGACGCCCGGCCCCTCCTCGTGTCGGCCCATTACGACGGGGTCGGATCCGATCCCCAGCTGCACTTCCCCTGCGCCGGGGACAACGCCAGCGGCGTCGCCGTCCTGTGCGAGGCGGCCCGCGTGCTCCAGGCCGCGGGGCCGGGGCGCAGGCCCGTACTGCTGGCCCTGGTGGACGCCGAGGAGATCGGGACGGTCGGCTCCGCCCACCACGCCCGCACGCTGGCCGAGCAGGGAGTGAGGCCGGACGTCCTCAACCTCGACATGGCCGGCAAGTACAACGGCCAGGTCGCCGTCGAACTGGGGCCGGGCGAACCGCTGCCCGCCCACCTGGTGGAGGCGCTCGACTCGGCCGGACGGAGCCAGCGCCTGCCCCTCTTCTCCGGTCAGGTGTCGTCGGACAACCGGCGCTACGCGTCGGCCGGCTTCCCCTCCGCGGGCATCGGCCTGGGCGCCGCGCACTACCACTCGCCCCTCGACGCCCCGGAGCGCATCGACCCGGAGGCGCTGGGCAAGGCCGGCCGCCTGCTGCTGGCCACCCTGGGCCGGCTCGACGACCGGGACTGAACCGCGTCCGTCACCGCGTCCACCGCCTCACCGTTTCCTTCCACCACCTCCCGACAGGAGTACCCCCATGGCCACGGCCCAGCAGTCCGTCTCCACCCAGCTCATCCAGCTCGCCCCCACCGTCGGTGAGCACCACGCGGCCTTCTCCAAGAGCTACCAGGAGTTCTTCGGGGCCGTCTTCGACCACGACGCCCTGGAGCCCAAGGTCCGTGCCGCCGTCGCCCTCTGCGCGGCACTCATGCAGGACCGTGAGGAGACCGTGCGCTCCTTCCTGGCCGCCGCCAAGAAGCTGGGTCTGAAGAACGAGGAGATCGGCCAGATCGCCGGCATCGTCGAGGCGATGAAGCTCGACGCCCTCCAGCGTCCCGCCGTGCAGGCCGTCGCGGCGGCCGCCAAGAAGGCCAACACCTGCTGCTGAGCCCTCCCTTCCCCGCCCGTCTTGCCGCCCACACCCCGAAGGACCGCAGTGACTGATCCATCCACGGCCGGCGCCGGAGTCGTCGTCATGCTCGGAGGCCGCAGCGAACGGGAGTTCTCCGTCGTGCGTGAACTCGGCCACCGCGTACTCCTGTTGGACGAACGGATTCCCTGGCACTGCATGTCCTGGGTCGACGCCCATGCGGACGTCGACCTGAACGACCAGGAGGCGGTGGCCGAGGCGATCCGCGACGAGCTCGGCGGCGAGGCCCCGGCCGCGGTGCTCACCCACACCGAGCCGAGGCTTCCGCTGATGGCGCACCTGAGCCGGCGGCTCACCGCCACGCCGCGCGGGCTCGATGAGGAAGCCGCCGCGAACTGCCGGGACAAATGGCGCACCCGCACGGTCCTGACCGGCGCCGGTCTGCCCGTTCCGCGGTTCGTCCTGGTGGCGGACGTCGAGGAGGCGGTGCAGGCGGCGACCTCGATCGGCTTCCCGGTCGTCGTCAAGCCGAGGGACGGCGCCGGTGCCTTCGGGGTGCGGTGCTGCCTGAACGAGAAGGAGACCCGTGAGGCCGTCGGCGCCCTGCTCGCCGCACCTCCCGGCAGTCTGCCGGGAGCCCTGGTCGAGGAGTACGTCGACGGCCCCGAGTACGCGGTCCAGACCCTCACGCGTGGTGACGACACCAGCCTGCTCAGCGTCTTCCGGCAGCGCATGACCGCGCCGCCGGTCTTCGTCGAGCTCGGCTACGAGCACCCGAGCGGGCTGGACGCGGACGAGCACGCCGAACTGGAGCGGCTGCTCGGCGCCTCGCTCGCCGCGCTGGGCGTCCGCGACTGGATCAGCCACACCCAGGTCCGTCGCGGCCCCGACGGCTTCCGGATCATCGAGGTCAACGCCCGTCGTCCGGGGGGCCGTCTCGTCGAGATGACGACCGCGGTCAGCGGCGTCGACATGACCGAGGCCGTCACCCGGCAGGCGCTCGGCCTGCCCGAGGCCGCCCCCGGGCCGACCGTGCCCTTCGCCCGTTACTCCAGCGTCGTCTTCGACGCCGCGGGCACCGTCCTGTACGACGAGTTCACCCCCGGGGCGGGGCCCAACGCCCCTGTCGTGGAGGTCGAGGTCGCACCGGGGGAGACCGTGCGTCCGAAGGACGACCCGCACGGCGGCGTCTACGGCCGCATCGTCGTCTACGGCACCACGCCCGAGGAACTGGACGACGCGGAGCGGCACGTCCGTGAGGCCCTGGACCTCCAGGTCGTGCTCGGGGACGGTCTGGCGCCCGCCGCGTCGGACAGCCGCGAATTCAAGTCCTGCTGCTGAGGGGCGACGTGATGACCGTCATCGAGTCCGCGACGATCTCCTGCGGGCAGTACCGGATCGAGACGCTGCCGACGATCCACGACGCCGACGCGGCCCCCTGGAACGACGTGGTCGCCCGGGCCGGCGGCAGCGTCTTCCACACCTGGCAGTGGCTCGCCGCCTTCGAGGACGCCCCACCGGGCGGCTTCGAACCCCGTCACCTGATCGCCTACCAGGGGGACGAACCGGTCGCCGTGTGCCCCGCCTACCTGGTGCACGACTGCCCCCGCCTCTCCTACCTGATGGAACTGGCCGACCACACCACGGACGGCCCCGTCCTGCTGGCCCACAGCCTCGCCGCCCTGGACGGGGGTCCGCTGGCCCTGCCGGGTCACCGGGACGCGGTCGACGCGCTGCTGACCGCGCTGGAACCGGCCGCCCGGGCGGCCGGGGCGCGCACCTGGGGCGTCGCCAACGTCCCGGCGGGCCGCACCTGCGGCCTGCTCATGGGCCGGGGATACGCCACCGCGCACATCACCACCTCCTACCGCTGCGCGACCGACGTGCCCACGGCGGAGGACTACTGGTCCTTCGCCACCGGTCGGCTGCGCCGGAAGTACGCGAAGGAACGCCGGGTATCCGCACGGGGGTTCACCGTCCGGGACACCCCGGCGGACACGGCCACCACGGTCCGGCTGGTGCACTCGCTGCTGACCGACCGGGGCACCCCCACCGACGTCCTGCCCGCCGATTTCCTCGGCGCGGTCAAGGAGCGGCTGGCGCCCTTCGAGCAGACGGTGACCTCGGCGGACGCCGACGGACGGATCGTGGGCGTCTTCGCCGGCTGGAAGTTCGGCGCGACCTGGTCGATGTGGCTGGCGGGGCTGGACACCGGGGCGCTGCCCTCGTTCGTGCCCTACCGGGCGATGGCCGCCCGCCTGATCGGGACCGCCGTCGCCACGGACGTCGCCACGGTCGACCTCGGCCGGTCCAACGGCCCGGAGAAGCGCAAGCTGGGCGCGCACCCGGTGCCGCTCCACCTGGCCCTCGACACCTCCGGCCGCGCGGACAGGGCGTCCCTGCACGCGGCGCTCCGACGCCTGGAGCAGCGGTGTCAGGGGCCCGACGACCAACTCGACATCGCCAGGCGGTGCTGCTGATGACTGCCGTGACGACTGCCGACACGCGGCAGAGCGTGGCCTGCATCTCCGGGCGCAGGGTCGTCGACGTCATGGACGGCCTCGGCGTGCGTTCCGTCCTGCTCGACGACCCGACACCGCTGGACCTCGCCTGCAGGGTGGACGTGCCCGTCGACGTGGACCTCGACGACTGGGCGGCCGTCGAGGGCGCGCTGCGCCGAGAGCACCGGTCCCGGCCGCTGGACGCCGTTCTCAGCGTCTACGACGCGCACCTGCCGTTGGCGGCGTACCTCGCGGCCAGGCTCGGGGTCCGCGGGACGGGTGTGGGCGCGGCGCTCGCGCTGCACGACAAGATCCGGATGCGGATGGTGCTGGCCGCCGCCGGAGTGCGGGTACCGGAGCATCTGCCGGCCGCCGATCCGGCCGACGCGCCGGCGGCCGCCAGGCGGCTCGGCCTGCCGGTGGTGGTCAAGAAGGTCACCGGATCCTTCGGCCGGGGCAGCCTCCTGTGCCGGGACGCGGGCGAGGTGGACCGCGCGGTCGCGCTCCTCGGCGCCACCCCCTTGCTGGTCGAACGGTTCGTGGAAGGACCGGAGTTCGCGGTCCAGAGCATCACCGTCGACGGCCGCACCGAGGTCGTCGCGGTGCTGGCCCAGCACGTAGGCCCGGGCCCGCGCCAGGTGGAGACCGGCTACGACCATCCCAGCGGCCTCGCCGCCGCCGTGGAGGCCGAGGTGGCCGCGTTCGTGGTGCGGACCCTGGCCGCGCTCGGCCTCGACAACGGTGTGAGCCATCTCCAGGTGAGGATCGACGACGAAGGCCCCGTCCTGGTCAACGCGGTGGCGCGACCGCCCGGCGGGCAGTTGTGCGCGGCCACCGAGCGGGTCGGCGGGATCGACCTGACCCGCGCCGCGGTGGAGATCGCCCTCGGCCGGCCGGTCACCCGGACCACGCCCACCGCCACCCACGTGCTGTACCGGTGCGTGACCTTCGACCGGCCCGGCAGGGTCCGGTACGACGCACCGGGCCCGGACCCGTCCTCCGTGATGCTCGACGTCGATCCCGGCGACAGCGTCCGTGCCGTCGACGACCCCGAGGGCGGCAGCTACGGCCGCGTCGTGCTGTACGGCGACGACCCCGCGGAACTGGGCAGCCGGTACCGCTCCCTCTTCGAATCGCTCCGACTCCGTGTCGAGCCAGACATCCAGTAGGTGATGGACCGTGTCCCTTCGCGTTCTCGTGCTGAGCGGCGGCCGTACCGTGCGGCAACTGCAGGAGCAGACCGACTACGACGTCGTCCTCGCCGAGGAGAACATGACGTTGGAGCAGCTGATGCTCGCCGACTACCCCCTGGAGGTGGACTTCGACGACTGGGACTCGGTGATCGCCCAGGTCGCCGAGGCGCACGCGCAGCAGCCCTTCGACGCCGTGGTCACCGGGGTGGAGCGCCTGGTGCCGCTGGCCGGACGGCTGCGGGCGGAGCTGAAGCTGGAGCACGGCGTCGGTGAGCAGGCGGCCCGCGACTGCATCGACAAGGCGGCCACCCACCGGTTGCTGGCGGAGGCCGGCGTGCCGGTACCGCGCAACAGGGTGGTCCGGGACGCCGCGGAGGGCGGCGCCGCGGCCGGGGAACTGGGTCTGCCCGTCGTCGTCAAGCCGCGTGACGCCTCCAGCGCCGCAGGTCTGAAGTACTGCGAGACCCGTGAAGAGGTGGAGCAGGCCGTCGCCGACATCGTGGCCGGCGGACGGGACAGCGCCCTGCTGGAGGAGTACGTCACCGGCCCGGAGTTCGGCGTCTTCGCCGCCCGGGTCGGCGGGGAGACCGAGGTGCTGTGGGTGGTCGAGGGCGAGGTAGGCCCCCCACCGACCTTCGTCAAGGTGGGCGGCTTCTTCCCGAGCCGGCTGGACGACGCGCGCCGGGCCGAACTCGACGCCCTCACCGCCCGGGCCCTGGCCGCCGTGGGGCTGGACGACTGGGTCGCCGCCCTGCAGTTCACCCTCACCGCCGACGGCTGGCGTGCGGGGGAGATCAACCCCCGGGTGCCCGGCGGCCAGGCCGTCGAGATGATCCGCACCACCACCGGCCACGAACCCAGCCTGGTGGCGGCCGAGGCGGCCCTCGGACGCCGGGTCGAGGCGGGCCGGGCCCGCAACGCGGCCGGGCTGTACCGCAGCGTCGTCTTCGACGCCGCGGGCCGCATCGACTACGTGCGCAAGGACGTCCGCGAACTGGCCGGCCTGGAGTCCCCGGTGCCGCCGTTCGTCGAGTTCGACGTCGAACCCGGCGAGGCGGTACTGCCGGTCGGGCACCCCCGCGGAGGGGCCTTCGGCCGCATCGTGCTGGCCGGCGAGAGCCTGGAGCAGCTGGAGCGCGACTACGCGCGGGTCATGGAGCAGCTCGCCGTCCGCCTCGTCTCCGAGCCCGTCGCGGACGCCGCCGTGGAACGCGCGCACACCAGCTGCTGCTGAAACGAATCTCCCTGCTCCGCACTGTCTTGACGCCCCACCACACCCCATGATTCGATATTTTTGAAAGTATCGAATTAGCCTAGGAGGGAGGAACCATGGCCGACGACATGATCGGTTCCGGCTGCTGTGAGACCAGCGGGAACGAGGACGTCGCGGAGGACGGCACCGAGTGCGGGTGCGCCTGCGCCTGCTGCGACTAGTTCGACCGGAACAAGGGCGGGCCGCATCCCCCGGGGATGCGGCCCGTCGAAACCACCACCGACACGACATTGAGGGGGCTCGACGTTGAACGACTCGCTACGCGCGCTGCGGTTCATCTATGGCTACCCGCTGCGCTACCGCCGCGAGATGGTCATCGCCACGGTGATCATGTTCCTCGGCCTCCTGGGCAACATCGCCGTCCCGCTCCTGACGCGGTACGCCATCGACATCGGCGTCCTGGGCGGTGAGTCCAGCACCCTGCTGATGACCTCGCTGGGCGTCCTCGGCGCCGGCGTGGCGACCACCGCCCTGCTGCACATCGGCAAGCGCATGCGGTTCACGGTGGCCAGCAAGGCCGTCAACGACCTGCGGGAGGACCTCTTCCGCAAGCTCATGAACCTCGGCCCCGCGGACATCGCGGAGGCATCCGGAGGGCGCGCCCTCACCCGCCTGGTCTCCGACGCCGTCTCCGTCCGCGGCCTCACCAACGGCGGTCTCCTGGAACTGCTCAACCAACTGCTGGTCACCCTCACCATGCTGGTGACCGCGCTCGTCATCGACCCCAGGACCACGCTGCTCGCCGTCATCCCGATGGTCTTCGTGGTGATCGGCAACTTCACCGTGCAACTGCGCCTCCAGCGGGCCTTCGTGGAGCTGAAGAGCCAGTTCACCAAGCTGCTGGCCGGTGTCGGCGAGTCGCTCGCCAACATCAACGTGGTCAAGTCCTACGGCCGCGAGGCCGAGGCCTCCGACCGGCTGAACAAGGTCAATCAGGACCACTCGGCGCGCGACGGCAGGATGAAGCGCACCTACAGCCGGTGGGAGGCGATCCTCAACGTCGTCGGCGGGCTGCCCACGCCGATCGCGCTGTGGGCGGGCGGACAGGCTGTCCTGAACGGCACCAGCACCGTCGGCGACCTGGTCGCCGTCGTCGCCCTGGTGATGATGTTCCAGATGAGCATCCACATGCTCGCCATGCACACCAACGGAGCCTTCCGCAGCGTCGTCACCGCCCAGCGCCTGCTGCGCGTGATGGACGCCCGCTCCGTCATCACCGGGCGCGACGGCGCCACCGACCTGCCCGCCCTCGGCTCCCTCGACGCCACCGGCATCGACGTCGACATCGCCGGACGCCGCGTCCTGGACAAGGTGGGGCTGCACATCGAGGCCGGCGAGGTGGTCGCGCTGACCGGGCCCACCGGCAGCGGCAAGTCCACCCTGCTGCACGTCCTGGCCCGGCTGCGCGACCCCGACGGAGGCAGCGTGACCTACGACGGCGTCGACGCCCGGACCTACGCGCCGGACGCCCTGCGCCGGCACATCGTGTGCCTGCCGCAGCGGCAGTGGGTCTTCGAAGGCACCCTCGAGGACAACATCCGGTTCGCACGCCCCGAGGCCACCCGTGACGAGGTCGCCCAGGCGGCCACCGCCGCCGGTCTCTCCCACATCCCGCTCGACCGCCGCTTCGGCGCCAGCACCCTGGACCTCTCCGCAGGCGAGCGTCAGCGCATCGGCCTGGCCCGCGCCCTGCTCGTCGACCCGGACGTCCTGCTGCTGGACAACCCGACGGCCAATCTCGACGCCGAGACCGAGGCAGCGCTCCTGGAGACCGTCCTGCGGGTGCGCAACGGACGCACCCTGGTCATCGCCTCCCAGCAGACCGCCGTCACCAGCTACGCCGACCGGACCATCAGCCTCGCACCCCGTGCGACGGCCCCGGACGCGGTGGCCACGCTCACCGGCGCGGCCGGCCTCGAAGGAGGAAAGGACTCATGACCGCCGCCCCGGCCGAGGTTCCGCTCGAGGGCAAGGAGGCGCGGCGCACCCTCGCCCGCGCGGTCCGCCGCTTCCTGCCGTACCTCCGCCCGCACTGGACCTGGCTCACCGTCGCCACCGTGATGGCCGTCCTCAACTCGATCGTCACCATCGCCGTGATGTACACGGTGATGGCCGGCATCGGGCAGATCGTCATCGGCGACATGAGCGCGGTCGAGTCGACCGCCGTCAACCTGATCGTGCTGACGATCGCCGAGAACGTCATCCGCATCGTCTACAACTCGGCGATGATCCGCATCAACGAACGCCTCTCGGTCACCATCCGCGACGACCTCGTGAAGCGGCTGCACAACGTGCAGCTGTCCCGCCACGTCTCCCAGGCCAGCGGCGAATGGGTCACCCGGGTGCTGTTCGAGGCCAACCGCTTCCGGGGCTTCCTCACCAAGTCCCTGATGGAGGTGGCCAACAGCGTCATCTGGTTCGTCGCCTTCGCCGTCTTCCTGCTCGCCCTCAGCCCCACCGTGGCGCTGCCCACGCTGATCACCATTCCGCTGATGGTCTGGATCGCGGTGACCTTCACCAAGCGCCTGCGGCCCGACACCCGCGCCCAGCGCGAGGGCTGGGACCAGGTCGTGGGCTACCTCAACCAGCGCATCGACGGCCTGGCGGACATCCGCTCGTTCGGCCAGGAGGAGGCGGTCCTCGCCGACCTGCGCCGGCGCTCCGAGGACTACAGCACCGTCCACAACCGGCTCTCCTTCAAGCGCCTGTGGCTCACCTCGCAGCTCGGCTTCGGCGTCTTCCTGGCCCTGGCACTGCTGATCTTCTTCGGCGGCCTCCAGATCATCAACGGCCACCAGCTCGGCTCCGGCTTCTTCTTCGACATGGCCGCCGGCATGATGCCCATGACCTGGATGCTCATGGGCACCGACACCATGATGGCCTCGATGGGCATGGCCTCCGGCACCGCCCTGGCCGCCGGAACGCTCGCCGCGTTCGCCCTGTTCGTCAAGCGCATGCTCAACCCGGTCCGCGACCTCGCCCACCAGCTCGGCCAGACCTCCGACATCGCCGCCACCGCGCAGCGGATCCTCGAGGTGCTCGAACTGGAGGAGGAGCAGAGCGGAACCGGCACGCTGCCCCCGGTCGAGGGCGACGTGGAGGTCGACGACGTCCGGTTCGCCTACGGCGACGGCCCCGAAGTGCTGCACGGTGTCACGCTGCGCGCGCGGCCGGGCGAGCACATCGGCATCGTGGGCACCAGCGGCGCAGGCAAGAGCACGCTCATGCAGCTCCTGGTGCGTCTCTACACGCCCACCAGCGGCGCCGTACGCGTCGACGGGCACGACCTGGCGGGCATCAGCAGCGCCTCCGTCCGCTCCCAGGTGCTCCTGGTCACCCAGGAGGCGCAGCTCTTCGACGGCACCGTCACCGAGAACATCCTCTTCGGCCGCCCCGAGGCCACCGAGGGACAGGTCGTCGAGGCGGCCCGGGCCGTCGGGGCCGACGAGGTCATCGCCGGACTGCGCGACGGATACGCCACCCGGGTCGGTGAGCGGGGGTCGCGTCTGTCGGTGGGCGAGCGGCAGCTGATCGCCCTGGCCCGGGCCATGCTCGCCGACCCGCGCGTCATCGTCCTCGACGAGGCCGTCTCCAGCGTCGACCCCGACCGCCAGCGCGTCGTCTTCGCGGCCATCCGCCGCCTGCTGGAAGGCCGTACGGCGATCGTCGTCGCCCACTGGCTCGCACTCGTCGAAGACCTCGACCAGGTGTTCGTCCTGGAGGACGGACGCATCGTCGAATCCGGTCGCCCCGTGGAGCTTCTCACCGCGGGCGGGCGGCTCACCGAACTGTGCCAGGCCCAGGAGGGCCGAACCCGGCAGAACACCGAAGGAAAGGACAACACCCGTGTCTGACGCCAGCCTTGGCTCCCTGTTCTGGGACGCCGCCCAGCAGTCGCCCGCCGCTGCCGCCGAGGAGCCCAAGAAGGCCACGTCATGCTGCGGCCCCAAGCCGGCGGCCGAGAAGGCCGACGCCTCCGCGAAGGCCGACGCCCCGGCGAAGGCCGAGGCGCCCAAGAAGGCCTCCTCGTGCTGCGGCCCCAAGCCCGCCGCCGACACCGCCGACGCCGGGGACAAGCCGAAGCAGACCTCCTGCTGCGGCCCCAAGCCGGCCGCCGCGGCCCCCGCCGACCAGGCGTCCGCGCCCGCCAAGAAGTCCTGCTGCGGCTGACCGCCACCCCCAACCGTCCGAAGGAGGACACATGACCCGGCGCACGGACACCCGTCAGCCTGCCGGAACGGATCTCACGGCAACGCCGGCGGGCGCCCGCACCCCACGCGGGCCGATGCGCCGGGCCGCCTCCCCGGGCGCCGTCGTGCTGGCCGCGGCGCTGCTCGCCGCCTGCGGCCCCTCGACGGACACCGGAGCCGCCGCGCCCGCGGCCACGTCCGACCTCGACAAGAACTGCCGGGCCACCAAGTCCGACGCGGGGCTCGAAGTGACGCTCGCGGTGGCTCCTTGCCCGGTCAAGGGCGGTGGCGCGGCCGGCACGGCCGACATCACCGTCAAGGACGCCGCGGGCCAGCCGGTGGAGGGCGCGAAGGTCGAGATCAACCCGGAGATGCCCAACATGAAGATGAAGGGCGGCGACCAGACCGCGCGGCCCGAGGGCGAGGGCTACCAGGCCAAGCTCGTCCTGGGCATGCCCGGCGACTGGAAGATCACCGTCCAGGTGAGGCCCGGCTCCGGGGAGGCGTCCTCCACCGCGTTCCACCTGACGGCGGGGGAGTAGGCGTGATCAGCAGTCGTGCCGGCTCCCTGCCCGCGTCCAGTACCGCGGCGCTGGACGCCCACGTCAAGGCGCTGCTCGCCGAGGGCGCCGACATCGTCAACCTCACCGGCGGTGAACTGGACTTCCCCACCCCCGAGCAGGCGTCCGAGGGCGCGCGGCGGGCCATCGCCGAAGGCCGCACCCGCTACACCCCGGTGGCGGGCGTCGGACACCTGCGGGAGGCCGTGGCCCGGCGTCTCACCACCCGCTGGAACAGCCCCCACGAGCCCGCGCAGATCGTCACCACCAACGGTGCCAAGCAGGCCCTGGCCCAGATCTTCACCGTGCTCTGCGAACCGGGCGACGAGGTGATCCTGCCCGCCCCGTACTGGGTGAGCTTCCCCCACATGATCCGGCTCGCCGGCGCCGTACCGGTCGAGGTGGACACCTCCGCCACCGGCTTCCGCCTCACGCCCGAGGCCCTGCGCGAGGCCGTCACGCCCCGGACGAAGGTCCTCCTGCTCAACAACCCCTCCAACCCCACCGGCGTGGTCCTGGACCGCGGTGAGCTCGCCGCCCTCGCCCACGTGGCCCTGGAGCACGGACTGGTCGTGGTGAGCGACGAGATCTACGGCGACCTGGTCCACGAGGGCGCGGAGTTCACCAGCTTCGCCTCGCTGGGACCGGAGATCGCCGAACGCACCGTCACGGTCGGCGGCTTCTCCAAGACCTACGCGATGACCGGATGGCGGATCGGCTTCGCCGCCGCCCCGCCGCCGGTCGCCGCAGCTCTCTCCGCCGTACAGGGGCACACCAGTTCCGCGCCGTCGTCCATCTCCCAGTACGCGGCGCTCGCTGCCCTGGAAGGCGACACGGACACCGAACTCGACCGTCGGGCCGCGGAGTTGAACCGGCGTCGAGCGATCATGCGGGACGGCGTGCGAGGCCTCCCCCCACTGCGCCTGACGGCGCCGCCGCAGGGAGGCTTCTTCGCCTTCGTGGACGTCCGGGGGCTGTGCACCGGGCCCGGCGACGACGCGGGCACGGTGGCCGGGAACCTGCTGGAGCACGCCGGCGTCGCGGTGATGCCCGGCAACGACTTCGCGGCACCCCACCACGTGCGCCTCTCCTACGCCGTCGCCGCCGAGGACATCGCCCTCGCGCTGGACCGGATCGGCTCCTACCTGAAGGCCGTCGACGCCTGAGCCCCCATCCCCCGTTTCTTCCCACCGCCCACCCCGTCTTCTTTCTTCCCACCGCCCACTTCCTTCCCACCACCCACGCCAGCACGGCCCGTCGGGCCGGCCGACGATTTGGAGAACATCATGAGCACCACCGCCACCGTCTTCGAGGTCCGCGGCATGACCTGCGGGGGCTGCGCCAAGCGCATCCGCACGGCGATCGAGACCGACCTCGGCGACGGCGCGTCGGTCGTGGTCGACCACAAGAGCGGCCGGGTGACCGTCACCTCCGCCGGCGAGTTCACCCCGGACGCCGTGCGGGCCGCCGTGGAGCGCACCGGCTACGAGTTCGCCGGGACCGCCGAGTGAACCCGGCCCTCAAGCTCGCCCTGTACGCCGTGGGCCTCGCCGTCTGCTTCGGTGCGGCCTGGCTGGTCGGCAGCGCGCTGCCGCCCCTGTAACCCTCACCGTCCGCAAAGGAGACAGCAGTCATGGCCGGCACAGCCACGACGGCACCAGCCGTGGTCACGCTCGACATCGGCGGTATGACCTGCGGGGCCTGTTCGGCCCGGATCGAGCGCAAGCTCAACCGCCTCGAAGGCGTGACCGCGGAGGTCAACTTCGCCCTCGAACGCGCCCATGTCAGCCACGACGACCGGCACACGGTCGACGAACTCATCGACACCGTGGTGAAGATGGGTTACACGGCCGCCCTGCCGGCTCCGCCCCAGGAGTCGGTCGTGGACGACGGCGCGGAACCGCAGGAGGACGCCGAGGAGCGCGAACTCGCCTCCATGCGCCAGCGCATCCTGATCTGCCTCGCCCTCACCGTGCCGGTCATCGCCATGGCGATGATCACGCCGCTGCAGTTCGACCACTGGCAGTGGCTCTCCCTCACCCTGGCCGCGCCGGTGGCGGTCTGGGGAGCCTGGCCGTTCCACGCCGCAGCCTGGAAGAACGTCCGCCAGGCCGCGGGCACCATGGACACCCTGGTCTCCATCGGCGTGCTCGCCTCGTTCGGCTGGTCGCTGTACGCCCTCTTCTTCGGGTACGCCGGTGTCACCGGCATGCGGATGCCCTTCCTGATGGTCCCGACGCCGGGACAGGGACTGCACCACATCTACCTCGAGGTCGCCACCTCCCTCACCCTGTTCGTCCTGGTCGGCCGCTACGCCGAGCACCGGGCCAAGCGCCGGGCCGGAAGCGCCGTGCGCGCCCTGCTCGAACTCGGTGCCAAGGACGTCACCGCCCTCCGGGCGGGCCAGGAGATCGGCATCCCCATCGGCGAACTGCGCGTCGGCGACCTGTTCGTGGTCCGGCCCGGCGAGAAGATCGCCACCGACGGCAGCGTCGTCGAGGGCAGCTCCGCCGTCGACGCGTCGATGCTGACCGGAGAGAGCGTGCCCCAGGAAGTGTCCGTCGGGGACACCGTCGTCGGGGCGACCGTCAACACCAGCGGACGGCTGGTGGTCCGCGCCGAGCGGGTCGGTGCCGACACCCAGCTCGCCCACATCAGCCGGCTGGTCTCCGAGGCGCAGGCGGGCAAGGCTCCCGTCCAGCGGCTCGCCGACCGGATCGCCGCCGTCTTCGTGCCCGTGGTGGTCGCCGTCGCCTTCGCCGTCGCCGGCTTCTGGATCGGCAACGGGGGAGACGCGGCGGTGGCGCTCACCGCGGCGGTCTCCGTGCTGGTGGTGGCCTGCCCGTGCTCCCTGGGGCTCGCCACGCCCACCGCCCTCCTGGTCGGCACGGGTCGCGGGGCGCAGCTCGGCATCGTCATCCGGGGCCCGCAGGTCCTGGAGTCCACGCGCCGGATCGACACCGTGGTGCTGGACAAGACCGGCACGGTGACCACCGGCAGGATGCGCCTGGTCGGGACGGAGTGCGCGGACGGCGCCGACCGGGCCGAACTGCTGCTCATGGCAGGTGCCTTGGAGCGTGCGTCCGAGCACCCGATCGCCGCCGCGGTGACCGACGCGGCCGCCGAGCTCGGTCAGGAGCTGCCACCGGTCACGGACTTCCGGGCCAGCGCGGGCTTCGGCGTCGTCGGACGGGTCCTCGACCGCGAGGTGATGGTGGGCCGCCTCCGCTGGGTCGAGGAACGCATGGCCCTCTCCGACGGTCTGCGGGAACGGCTCGAGGCCCAGGCGGGCGGCCGGACCGTGGTGGCCGTCGGCTGGGAGGGCACGGTGCGCGGTCTGCTCCTCGTCGCCGACGAGGCCAAGCCGACCAGCCGTCAGGCCGTCGACGAGATGCGCCGCCTCGGCCTCACACCCCTTCTCCTCACCGGAGACACCGAGGGCGCGGCCCGCCGCATCGCCGACGAGATGGGCATCGGCGAGGTCGAGGCCGAGGTCCTCCCCGAGGACAAGGCGGCGGTGGTGCGGCGGCTCCAGGAGGAAGGCCGCAACGTGGCCATGGTCGGCGACGGCATCAACGACGCCGCGGCCCTGGCCCAGGCCGATCTGGGCATCGCCATCGGGGGAGGCACCGACGCAGCCATCGAGGCGAGCGACATCACGCTGGTCCGCGGAGACCTGCGGGACGCGGCCGACGCCGTGCGGCTGTCCCGGCGGACCCTGGGCACCATCAAGGGCAACCTGTTCTGGGCGTTCGTCTACAACCTGGCGGGCATTCCGCTGGCCGCCTCCGGGGTCCTGAACCCGATGATCGCGGGTGCCGCCATGGCGCTCTCCAGCATCTTCGTGGTGACAAACAGCCTCCGGCTGCGACGGTTCCGGCCGTCGGCGCCCCGGGACGCGGCGTCCGTACCCGGCCTGGACGTCGAGGGGCTGCCCGCCGAGCCGCGCTCCCCGGCGGTCGCCGCGTGATCGTCGACATCAGGGGCCTGCCCGTGGCCCTCGTCGGCCTGGACCTCGCGCTCAGCGGCCTGTGGCGCGACCACGCGGCCGGCGCGGACGTCGTGCGGGTCCAGGACCCGCCCGCCGAGTCCTGGCCCGCTCTGCGGCGGGCCGGGTTCCAGCCCAAGCCGCAGGTGGTCATGTGGCGGTCCGAGGCGCTCGACTCCGAGGAGAAGTACCTGGCGGGCCTGTCCGGCAAGGACCGCTACGACGTCCGGGCCGCCTACCGCAAGGCCGGGCAGGCGGGACTGCGGGTCGGCACCGAGGCGCTGACGCCCGAGTTGCTGGACGAGTTCCTCGCCCTGTACCGGCGGCAGATCTCCGGCATGCGGCACGGCTGGGCGGTCGCGGAGGAGCAGCGGGCCCACATCCTGGCCCAGGCCGGTACCTTCCGGGCCGTCACCGTCCGCTCGCGCGACGAACTGGTGGGCGTCTGCCTCAACCAGGACCTGCCCGACCGCGACGAGACCCGGGCCCGCTTCTCGGCCGTGACCCCGGGGCAGCGCGGCGACAGTCTCTCCAGGGTCCTGTACTGGGAGACGCTGCGTGAGGCCCGCCTGCGGGGACGACGGTGGGCCACCCTCGGGCGGGACATCAATCTCTACGGCCACCTGGGCAACGCGGGACTGTTCAGCTTCAAGTCCAGACTCGGCTTCGCGGCCCTGCCCGGGCAGCGGATCGAGCCGGGCAGCGGTTCCCACCAGGCCGACCGGGTGGTGGGCTTCGGCGCCCTGTCGGACCCGGCGCTGCTGCTGTCCTACGAGCCGGCCGAGAGCGAGGAGGCGGCCGTGACCGGCCCCTTGCGGCTGCACCTGTACACCGGCCAGGAGACCGATCCGCGCCCCTTCCGCGGCGTCGGCCTCGCCGGGACGACGGTGCACAGAATCGCTCCGGCCTGAAGGGCGGGCGGACCGCGCGATCGACCTCCGCGCGGTCCGCCCGCCGTGTGCCGTCGGCTCCTTGCCGCCCCTCGGAGGCCGTGGCCGCGGGGGCCGCGCGCAGCCACGCCGACGGGTGGAGCGCCCTCAGAGCCGCGACGGCACCCGCAGCAGGGTCGACAGCGCCTGGAACACGTCGCGGTCGATCCGGTGGTAGATCCAGGTGCTGCGCCGCTCGGCGGTCAGAAGCCCCGCCTCACGCAGCTTCTTCAGGTGGTGGGAGACGGTCGGCTGGGAGACGCCCACGTCCGAGACGTCGCACACGCAGGCCTCCCCCGCCGGGTGGGAGGCGATCAGTGAGAGCAGCCGGAGCCGAACCGGATCGGACAGCGCCTTGAACACGGCGGCCAGCCGCTCGGCGTCGAGTTCCGAAGGGCAGGCCGCCGCGATCGGCGGACAGCAAGGAACAGCGGACTGCCTGGGCTGACTGGCGACTGTGGACGTCGCTGATGAGTTCGACATGATTCGATATTGGCAGGTGTCGAACCAGTAGCGCAATGGGCCCCGTCTCAGGCGGCGCCGCCTGAAGCGAGGAGGCGGCCGATCTCTGCCAGTACGCCGGGCTCGAGGCGGTAGTAGACCCAGGTGCCGCGCCGCTCCGAAGCGAGGAGCCCGGCCTCCTTGAGGCGCTTCAGGTGGTGCGAGACGGTCGGCTGGGAGACGCCGACGTCGGAGATGTCGCACACGCAGGCTTCGCCCCCCGGGTGCGAGGCGACCGCCGAGAACAGGCGCAGCCGCACCGGGTCGCCGAGTGCCTTGAACACGCGAGCGGCTGTCTCCGCCTCCTGTGCGCTCAGCGGGCGCTCGGTGAGCGGTGGGCAGCACAGCGTCCCGGCCTCGACAGGGGGGCCGGCGGGTGAGGGCATTTCGAGATTCGACACATGTCTATGTTGGCATATTTCGAAACAGCTTGGCCAGGGTTCGGCCCGAACGGCACCCGTCCGATAATTGTTCGACAATCGTCTATGTTGACGTCTGTCGAATCAATCTGGCATGGTGGGTGGTGCAAGGGCCCTGTGCGCCGCGGAGGCCATCAGGGGTCATTGGCTGCTTTGCCTGTCAATTGCCTCTTCGTTTACAGGAGTTTACGGTCATGAGTGAGCAGCAGTATCCCGTCGTCGTCATCGGAGCAGGGCCCGTCGGGCTGGCCGCCGCCGCGCAGCTGGCGGATCGTGGCATGGCCGCGGTGGTGTTCGAGGCCGGACCCGCGGCGGGCGCGGCGGTGCGGGAATGGGCGCATGTGCGCCTGTTCTCGACCTGGAGCGAGCTGGTGGATCCGGTCGCGGAGAAGCTGCTCGCTCCGACCGGCTGGGTGCGGCCGGATCCCGGGGCGTATCCGACCGGTGCAGACTGGGTGGCGGAGTACCTCCAGCCGCTCGCGGACGCCCTCGGCGACCGGGTCCGGTGGGGCGCCCGGGTCACGGGCGTGTCCCGGATGGGGCGGGACCGCGTGGTCGACACCGACCGTGAAGCGCAGCCGTTCACGGTGGAGGTCGCGTACCCGGACGGCCGGGAGGAGCGGGTCCTGGCCCGGGCCGTCATCGATGCCTCGGGCAGCTGGTCGCTTCCGGGTCCGGCGGGCGGCAACGGTCTGCGGGCACTCGGGGAACACGCCGTCGCCGATCGCGTCACCTACCGTGTGCCCGACCTGCGCGACCCGGCCGTCCGCGCTCGCCACGCCGGTCGGCGCACGGCGGTGATCGGCTCCGGCGCCTCGGCGTTCACGGCCCTCGCGGAACTCGCGGAGCTCGCCCGGGCGGCCGACGGCGCCGGCACGCACGCGGCGTGGATCCTGCGCCGGGGGATCTCCGGCTCCACGTTCGGCGGCGGAACCGCCGACCAGCTCCCGGCCCGCGGCGCGCTCGGCCTCGCGGCCAAGGCCGCGGTGGACCAGGGGCACGCCGACGCCGTGACCGGCTTCCGTACCGGAGCGATGGAACGCGACGCCGACGGCCGGATCGTCCTGATCGCCGACGACGGCCGCCGACTCGACCCGGTCGACGAGGTGGTCGTCCTCACCGGCCTCCGCCCCGACCTGTCCTTCCTCTCCGAGGTCCGCCTCCGACTCGACGAGCGACTCCAGGCTCCCCTCGAGCTGGCACCGCTGATCGACCCCAACCAGCACTCCTGCGGCACCGTCTATCCGCACGGCCACCGTGAACTCTCCCATCCCGAGAAGGGCTTCTACCTCGTGGGCGCCAAGTCCTACGGCCGCGCGCCCACCTTTCTCGCCCTCACCGGCTACGAGCAGGCCAGGTCCGTCGTCGCCGCACTCGCCGGAGACGCCGAGGCCGCCGACCGTGTCGAACTCGTTTTGCCCGAGACAGGGGTCTGCGGCGGCGCGGGAGTCTTCGAAGACCTCTCCGCACCGTCGGGTGACTCCGGCTGCTGCGCGGCGCCCGAGCCCCAGCAGGGCTGCTGACGAAGCCGCGGACCCGGGCGACGGCGCTCAGGGCGGACTTCCCCGGTGCGGGATCCGTGAAATTCAGCAATTTCGCTGGAATTTCGAGGGAGTGGGAATCCACGGAAACTCAAATACCGGTGGAGCGAACGGCGTTCCACCGCGCAGAGGAACTCAGGGCCGCCCCGTCGGCGTTCGCCGGGCCGTGCCTGCCGCCGACGAGCCCGATGTGATCGCCACCGTGGTGGGTTCCGGGGGATCGGCCCAGGTGGGGCGGTGTTCCGAGCCCCGGTCGAGGGCACGGTTCCTCCTCCGAAGGGCCGTGATGTCTGGGCCGCGACGGCACTCGATGCCGGTGCGCCGGTGGCCGAAAAGCTGCTCGTGCCCGCCCCGGACACCGGGAGGATCGCCGGTCACGGCCGCCCGCAGGGCATTCGCGCTGCACGGCCAGGGAGCGCGCACGCCGCGAGGCAGCGCGCCGCTCGGGACGGAGACGCCGGGGCGGCGGGGCATGACCGGGTACGGGGAGGCCGGTGGCCGTTGAGCCGGCACCAGGGCCTGCGGGGGGCGGCCGGTCCCGCGCGGGGTTGTCGCCGTCACGCGGCGCCGACGGGCCTCACCGAGGAGGCGCTGCCGATGCCTCGGCCCGCGCATCGGGCGGTGCACGCGTCCGGCGCGGCCACCGTGGAATTCCGGCAGGCCGGCGGGGCCGTCGAGGGCCTCGAGGGCCAGGGCGTGGAGGGCCTGGACCGCGGGCCGCGGCCGTGCGGAGCCGCAGCGCGCGGCCCGAGGTCCACAGGGGGGTGTCACCCCATGGCGACGTCAGGCGCCGAGGACGCGGGCGTAGCCCGGACGTGCCCCCTCGCGCTCCACCATGATCCGTGCGTCGGCCGTGGAGAGGAGGGCCTCGGGCAGCGGGAGGTCCACCAGGAAGTCCCCGTACTCGTGGGACGGGTGCTCTCCCAGTTCCACCTTGGTCCCGTCGCCGTTCAGCAGGAACACCCGCCAGACGTCGGCGCCCTGGGCCGAGGGGCCCGTCGCGGCCACCCGCAGGGTGCGGTCCGCGAGTATCTGGGCGGTGGCCACCACGGCGGTACGCCGCACGGGCTCGCCGAGGGAGTGCATCGCGCCGTGCTTGACCAGCGGCCTGCGGTCCGTGTCGGGAAGGTGCACGGCCACGACCTCGCCCACGAACATCGTGTGCACGGGGAAGGGGACGGTGTCACGCAGGACGCACTCGAGGGCCACCAGGCCGCCGTCGACCCACGGGGTGCCGGTGGCCTCCGGCGCGCCGAAACCGAGGAGTTCGGCTCCGGCCTTGTCGATGTCCCCGATGGAGAAGCTGCCGGCGAAGTCGGCGAGTTCCGCCTGCTCCTCGGAGCACAACGTGAGGCTGAACTCGCCGCTCACGGGCAGGAGTTCGCGGGTCCGCGCGCGTGGACTCAGCACCACGGCGGCGTACAGGGGATCCTTGTTCACGAAGTAGGACCACTCCGCGGACATCACGTTCACGCCGTCCTCGTGGCGCACGGCCACGAGACCTACGGTGCTCGTGGCCTTCTTCCACAGTTGGCCGGGGATTTCGCGGGACACGTGCCACCTTGCCTGCGTCGGGTCGGCCCGCGCGTGCGGTAGCCGATGCGGATCGCCCATCCAATCCCTTGGGCCCCACGGGGAACAGGCGGATTCGAGCCATCTCGTTTATCGCGAGGCGAATGGCCGGGGTTGCCCGCGACCGTCCGGCGTGAAACACGACGGCCGTGTGATCCAGGTCACGCAAGGTTCTCTTGCTGCAATTCGACGGATCCTTGTTCAATCGAACCGCCGCATGGATTCGAAATTCGGAAAGGGGGTGCTCTCCCATGAAGAAGCCGGTCCGTCGTAACATCGTCGCCGCGAAGTGACCAGATGGTCGTCCGACCCGCGATCGATGCGGGCTCCGAGTCCGGCCGGCCGGGATTACCATTCCGGCCGGCCGGCTTCTCCTACTCTCCTACTCTTCTGCAAGCGACGAACAAGGGGACGGTTGCTGTGGAACTGACAGACCGCGTCATGAGAATTCTCCACGTGGAGGGCACGGGCCTTGTCGTGTCGGACTCCTTCGGCCGGGTCCACGTCCTCGACGAGGAGCTGCGGCTCGTCCGCTCCTCCCCCCGTCTCCGGCAGGGCCGGCCGCTCTACGGCCTCACGGTCGCCGACGGCTGGATCATCGGCAAGGACCGCATGGGCGCGGTGCTGCGCTGGTCGCTCGAGACCCTCGACCTCGTCAACCGCCTCGACCCCGCCACCGTCTGCGACACGTCGACCCTGATCGAGGGTGAGGAGCCCTCCCCGGTCAGCTCGCGGGGCATCGGGGTGTGGGAAGGCCGCGTCTTCGTGACCGCCGGCTACCACCACCAGATGCTGGTCCTCGACCTGGACACCTTCGACGTCCTGGAAATCCGTCCCAACATATGCGGCTCCAGTCCCATGGAATGGGCGTGCACCGAGCATCCGGCCCTGCACGCGATATCGGACAAGAAGGGGAATCTCCGGCTCGGGAGTTTCTCGGACCTGGAATTCCCTGCTCATGTGAAGCTCGACGACGGGAATATCCACCGGGTCCGCTACGACGCCCGGCACGATCGTTTCTGGTGCACCCAGGACTTCGGCGAGGGCGAGACCGCGGACATCGCCAACGGCGTGGTGACGGTGAGCCCGGAGGGCGTCAAGGAGAGCGAACTGCTCTTCGCCCGCGACGACGTGGAATTCGTCGCCTTCTCTCCCGACTTCACGCGGGCCTACTCCGGCGGATTCGACGGCGAGCTGTACGTGTTCGACAACACCGACCGGGAACTCCGCGTCGAGCGCGTGGTGACGGGCTTCTCCCACCAGCTCGCCGACATCACCGTGAGCCCGGCCGGCGACGTCTACGTCCTGTGCCAGGACGGGGAGATCGTGCGCCTCGCCCCCGACGGCTCCTTCGTCCAGGGGCTGGGCTTCAGGCGGCAGGCGGTCTGGGACATCCAGCCCTCGGCCGAGGACCCGTCCGTGCTGTACTGCGCCACCGACTCCGGCGTCGCGGTCGCGGAGGTCCGTCAGGTCCCCAGCGGACCGACCCTGCACATCCTGGAGGACCACGAGACCGGCCACGGCTTCACACGGCGCCTCACGCCGGTGGACGGCGGCTGGATCGGCGTCAGCCGCGACCGCCAGGTCTTCCGCGCCCGCCGTGGCGGAGAGGTCCTGTGGAGCCGCTCCCTCCCGGAAGGGCTGCTGCACACCGTCACCGCCTCGCCGGACCACGCCCGCGCCCTCGTCGCGAGCAACGCCGGCGCCCTGGAGCTCGACACCGCGACCGGAGAGACCCTCGCCTCCCTCTCCGTGGACGGGCTGCCGGTGTGGGCGTGCGCCTACCTGCCGGACGGGAGCCGGGTACTGGCCACCCGCAACGGCGTCATCGCCGTCTTCGGGGCCGGCCACGACCGGCCGACGTGGCGCCTCGACCAGGGTGAGTACCCCAAGCGCATGTGGGCGCAGGGCGACTTCCTCTACGTCGTCGGCGACGGAGGACTCAAGGAGATCGCCGTCGGTCACGGCGTCACCCGCACCTGGAAGGACCTGCTGTCCAACACCGCCGAGAACGCGACCGTCGCCGACGGCCTGGTCTGCGTGAGCTCCTACGGCATGCAGGTCGCCGCCTACACCTATGAGAACGACGAGTTCGTCGGCTTCATGGAAGACCTCCCCGACTACCCCAAGGCCCTCACCGTCGTGCGCGACGACAGCGGACGACCGCACCTCCTCCTCGGCTGCCGCACCGGCCTGCTGTCCCTCTACCGCCTGGACAAGTCACCCGAGGACGGTACGTTCGCCAAGCTCGAGGACCACTGGCTGCCCCGCCGCCCGGCCCGCTACACGCTGCGGAGCCGGCCGTCCGCGGCCGAGTGAAAGAGCCGACGATGCCCCAGCAGACCGCGCCCGACGAGGAACTCGCCCCCTGGCACGACCGACGCTTCCTCGTCTTCGCCACCGGGAACTTCGTCAACAACCTGGGAGAAGCCGCCTACAAGGTCTGTCTCCCGCTGTTCGTCTACGACCTCACCGGGTCCCTGGTGACGATGTCCCTCCTCGCGGCCCTGGCCCCGGCCATGCTGCTGCTCAGCCCCTGGCTGGGCGCGGTCGTGGACCGCTGGGGCCCCCGCGTCTTCGTCGTCCCCGGCCTGGTGGTCCAGCTCGCCGGCGCGGTGGCGCTCAACCTGAGCGTGCTGGCCGGACACCCCTCCACCCCGGTCCTCTTCTGCATGGCCGCCCTGGTGCAGCTCGGGGGCGAGATGTACCGGACAGGATGGATCACCGGCGTCCCCGGCATGTTCCCGCGCAACGCCGCCCGGTCCCGGGCGGTGCTCAGCAGCCTGTTCGTCACCTCCAACATCGCCGGCCCGCTCCTCGTCGCGGTGGGCCTCGGCCTCGTCGGTTACCTCGGGCTGCTCTGGTTCAACGCCGCCACCTTCCTCGCCCCGGTCGTCGTCTGGCTGCTCGGCGTCCACCCGCCCGCGAAGGAACGGCCCCCGGCCCGGGCCGGAGGACGGCTCGTCTCCGGCCTGGGCCGTGACATCCTCGACGGCTGGCGGGTGGTGAAGGCCGAGAAGCGGGTCCTCTACGCGGAGGCGATGGCACTGCCGCTGCACTTCGCCAGCGGCATCGGCGTGCTCTCCTTCATGGTCTGGTACCTGCGCGACGAGTGGCACATGCCCGCCAGCGGCGTCAGCACCGCCCAGGCCGTCGCCAACCTCGGCGCGCTGGCGGGGAGCGTCTACATCGCCGCCCGGGCCCGCACCCGGCCCCGCATGGTCCTGGCCGCCTCCGCCACGGCCATGACCCTGGCCCTGTTCGCCATGTCGCTGCCGTCGACCACCCTCTTCGTGATCTGCATGGTGGTCTTCTTCACCATGCGCTCCGCCCTGACCGCCGTCACCGCCCTGATCAACGTCAAGTACCTGCCGCCCGAGGTCATCGGCAGGGCGGAGGGCCTGTTCAACCTCATGGGCGGCGCGCCGATCCTGATCGCCCCGCTGCTGATCCCCGTGGTGCAACGGGCCTGGGGAGGCACCGCGGTGCTCGTGTTCCTCGGCCTGACGTCGAGCCTGTCGCTGCTGTGCCTCGCCCGCTTCTGGTCCCGCTGGAGCGCGGCGGAGGCCGCCGTCCCCGGTGAACCCGTGCGCGGCGCCTCGCCCGTCGGATAGCGAGGGGCGGGCGGCCGGGTGGGCTCCCACCGGCCGCCCAAAGCCCCCGGCGCGGGCCCCGGCTCAGGAACCGCCGGCGGCCACCGGCCGGTCGTGCCCCGGCTGCTTGGAAGGGCCCCGCCCACGGCCGGCGATCCTCGGCTCGAGGGCGAGGCAGACGGCTGCGGCGGCCACCAGGACGGCGGCCACCAGGGCGGTGCTGCGCACCCCCCAGGAAGGCAGCAGCAGCGCCCCGACCAGTGCGCCCGCCGCGACGCTGGCGTTGAAGACCGCGCTGTGGGCGGCGGTGGCGTCCTCCGTGCGGCCGGGCGCCACGTACAGGATCCGGTTCGCCGTCGCGCTGATCATCAGGAACATGGCGGCACCGAACAGGGCGAGCAGGCCGATGGTGACGAGCCGGAAGGCGCCGAGACCGTGGAGCCCGAACAGCGCGCACGCGAGCAGCCCGGTGGAAACGATCACCGCGCCCCGTGGCCAGCGGTCCAGCACCATCCCGCCGACGGCCATGACCACCACGCCCGCCGCGCCCCGCACGAACAGCAGCGGGCCCATCGCCGAGTCCGGGAAACCGCCGACCTCGCCGAGGAAGGGCACGGTGTACGTGGTGGCGGCGGACAGGCCGGTGACCGACAGCGCGGTGGCGGCCAGCAGCACGGCGAACCGCCGTCCGTCCGGTGCCGTGGCGGAGACGTGCTCCTCGTCGGCGCGGGTGTTCGGCAGGAAGACGACCATGGTGACCAGCGCGGCCAGGCCCAGGCCGGTGAGCATCAGGAACGGCGCCCGCCACCCCCACTGCTGGCCGATCCAGGTGCCGGCGGGCACCCCCATCACCGTCGCGACCGAACTCCCGGTGAACACCACCGTGACGATCCGGCCCCGCAGCCGCGGCGGGAACAGACCCACCGCCGTGACGACCACCACCGACCAGAAGACCGCGTGGGCCAACGCGGTGACCACCCGGCCGGCCAGCAGGGACGGGTAGCCGGGAGCGAACGCCGTGACGCAGCTCGCGGCAACGAACACGGCCAGCACCCAGGAGAGCAGACGGCGTCGTGGGACGTCGCGGGTCGCCCTGACCAGGGGCACCGACACCACCGCGACGGTCAGGCCGTACCCGGTGACGAGCAGACCCACCGCCGACAGGGAGGTGTCCAGGTCTCCGGCCATCGACGACAGCAGGCCCCCCGGCAGGTTCTCCGTCGCCACGAAGCAGAAGGTGGCGACGACCAGCGCGACGAGAGCGGCCACCCGCGCGTGCGGGCGCGCCTGCGGAGCGATGCCCGGCATCAGCCGCACCGGTCCAGGACGCGTTCGACGTGTCCCTCGTAGGTGTGGTTCTCCTCGACGTACGCACGCAGACCGGCGGCGGCCTCCCGCAGCTCGGGCAGGTGGCGCAGCGCGTCGTCGACCGCGCGTCGCAGCGCGCGCTCGTCGGCCGCGGGAACGACCCGGCAGGCCGGCGAGTCGGGCACCTGCTCGGCCAGCACCTCGGAGACGATCACCGGCTTGCCGGCGCTGATCGCCTGCGCGAGCGCTCCGGACGCCCCGCCGTAGCCGGCGAACTCCTGCTGGTAGGGGAAGACGATCACGGAGGCCCGGCCGATCACCTCACCCAGCCGTTCCCTGGAGATCCAGCCGCTCTCCCAGTCGACACGGGTGTGCGGGTACTCGGCGCTCAGTTGCTTCTCCACGCCGTCGTACTGCTGGCCGAGGATGCGGAGCAGGGGACCGCCGGCCAGCGCCGACAGCAGCACGCGGACGCCCTTGTCGGACCGCGCGCTGCCGATGGACAGGACGTAGGGCTCCTCGTCGGCCGGCGCCGCGCCGCGGGCGAAGGCGGCGGCGACCTCGGCGCGGGTGGCGGTCGGCCAGCCGGCCCGCAGCAGGTTGCGCGCGTCGACGAACTGCCGCGCCTGTCGCTCGCCGACGGCGGTGTTCACCACGAACAGGGCGTCGGGGGCCTGCCCGCGCACCAGATCCGCCAGCCGCCCGCCCTCGCCCAGGCGCCGCATGGCGTCGGCGGCGAAATAGCCGGGCCGGTGCAGGGAGTGAGCGAACCTCAGCCCGGTCCCGGGGGCGGGCCAGGCCGGGTAGTTCTCGTCGAAATAGCAGTTGAGGAAGACCGTGGCCCCGTGGTCGTGCGCGTCCCGGCAGGCTTCGGCGAGCCTGCCCGGGTCGACGGCCCGGGAGTAGGGCAGCTTCACCGCGCCCGATCCGGGCGAGGCGCCGGTCGTGGCCCGGTGGGTGACCGCCGGGTCCAGCCGGTGGTGGGTCAGGTACGCGGGCGGGCAGTACATGCGGACCGGCCCCGGCGCGGCGACCGTCGCCGCGGCGTTGGCCAGGCCGACGACGTAGTCCGGGTGGTGGCCCAGGACGGTGTCGGTGAAGTCGTCGAAGAGCGCCACCCCGGTCATACGGCACCCAGCCTCTCCCGGGCGGGCCCGGCCTCCACGAGCGTGGGCCCGGGCGCGGCCCCGACGACCGTGCCGAGCGCGGACATCACGAGGTCCACGGGAACCGGGACCAGGGGTAATCCGCGGTCACCGGTGACGACGCGTCCCGCCGACTCCAGCAGCACCATGGGAACCTCGTCGGGCGCGCAGGGCAGGTAGCCGCGCTTGTTGTCCCGGGCCAGCACCGCGCGTATCCGCTCCCGGTCGAGCCCGCCGGGCCCGGCGGCGGCCGGGGGCAGCCGCAGCCGTCCCACCACCTGACGGTGCAGGGCGAGGCCGTCGTGGCCGAGGTGCCCGAGGTCGTGACTGACCTCGGCGGCGACCAGCATGCCCCAGGCGATCGCCTCGCCGTGGCCGATCCCGCCCCGGGAGACGAACTCCAGCGCGTGCCCCATCGTGTGTCCGTACTCGAACACCAACGCCTCGCGGCGCTCCCGTGGATCGGAGCGCAGATAGGGCGCCTTGGCGTCGCGGCCGATGTCCAGCAGTTCGAGCAACGCGGCGGCCGGTTCGTCGGCCAGCCGGCCGAGGGCCTGCTCCAGCGCGTGCCGTCGGTCCGGTACCACCGCCAGCACGTTCTTCGCCATCTCGGCCAGACCGGTGAGCATGAGGCCGCGGGGCACCGAGGTGAGCCAGCGCAGGTCGCAGGCGATGAGCGAGGGCACGTGGTAGGTGCCGCAGAGGTTCTTGCCGCCGCTCAGGTTGACCGCCTGCTTGACCGACAGCACCGAGTCGAACGCGGCGATCGGCGTGGTCGGCAGGTGCACCAGCCGGACGCCCCTGAAGAGCAGCCCCGCCGCGAGTCCGGCGACGTTGCCGACCATGCCTCCGCCCATGGCGACGACCACCGTGCTGCGGCTGGCGCCCTGACGGACGGCGAACTCGACGATGTCCTCGACGAGTGACAGCGTCTTGCGCTGTTCACCGGCGTCCACGGTGAACAGGGCCACCCGCACGGCCTCCGCCAGACCGCGGGCGACGGGCTCCGCGTGGACGGCGACCGCACGGTCCGTCACCAGGAGCACGAGATCCGCGGTCGCGGCCAGGTCGGCCAGCGCGCCGACCAGTTCCTCCGTGACGTCGACGCCGTACAGGTACGGGACGTCCTTGCCGTCGAGCGACACCTCTTGCCTGAGCAATGAACACACCTCTCGCATGCGGGGGCGGGAAGGAACCGGACACATGTGACGGGAGCGCTCCCAGCGTACAGATGAGTCGTGCTAGCGTACGAATACTTTCCTGATCTTCCACGGCTGACGTGTGTGGTACGAGGCAATCGGGGTGGGCCGTTGAGCGCGTTGGGCCGGGCGGACGGGGATCTCCTCCCCACCGTGATCATCGGTGGCTGCGGAAGGGTCGGACTGCCGCTGGGGATCGCCCTCGCCGCACGGGGGTTACCGGTCGTCCTGTACGACATCAACGAGGCGGCCGTCGCCACGGTCAACAGCGGCGTGCTGCCCTTCGACGAGCCGGGCGCGGCCGAGCCGCTCGCCGCCGCGGTCCGTGACGGACGCCTGGTGGCCGTGACCGACCCGTCCCGCATCGCCGAGGCCGAGACGGTCGTCGTGATCGTCGGCACCCCGGTGGACGAGCACCTCAACCCGGACGTCGGCGCGGTCCCGCGGGCCGTCGAGGCGTGCGCCGACCACCTCCGCGACGGACAACTGCTGGTCCTGCGCAGCACCGTCCACCCGGGCGTGACCGCGCTCACCGAGAAGACCCTCGCCGGACACGGCCTCGACATCGACGTGGCCTTCTGCCCGGAGCGCATCGCCGAGGGCCGGGCCATGACCGAACTGTTCTCCTTACCGCAGCTCGTCGCGGCCCGCACCGAACGCGCCTACCGGCGGTCGGAGGCGTTCTTCCGCCACCTCACCGACCAGACCGTGCGGCTGGCCCCGGAGGAGGCGGAACTGGCGAAGCTGTTCACCAACACCTGGCGCTACATCAAATTCGCCGCGGCCAACCAGTTCTGGATGATGGCGAACGACGCCGGCCTCGACTTCGACCGCATCCGCGGGGCGATCACCCACGACTATCCGCGCGCGGCCGACCTGCCGGGCCCGGGCTTCGCGGCGGGACCGTGCCTCTTCAAGGACACGATGCAGCTCGCGGCGTTCAGCCGGAACAACTTCGCGCTCGGCCATTCGGCGATGCTGGTCAACGAGGGACTGCCGCTCTACCTGGCGGCCCGCCTCGAGGCCCGCTACGACCTCTCCCGGCTCACCGTCGGCATCCTCGGCATGGCCTTCAAGGCCGGCAGCGACGACACGCGGGCGAGCCTGTCGTTCAAACTCCGCAAGATCCTCGCGCTCAAGGCGCGCGAGACCTTGTGCAGCGACCCCTACGTCGTCGACGACCGGTTCCTGCCGCTGGACGAAGTGCTCGAGCGCGCCGACCTGCTGGTGATCGGCGCGCCGCATCCGGAGTACCGCGACCTGCCGACCGGGACACCCGTCGTCGACATCTGGGGCATCAACGGCCGCGGGACGCTCGTATGACGGCTCCGAGGGCCGCCACGACCGCGGCCCCGGCATCGGACGCGCCGGTGACCGGCGCTCGACACCCTCAAGGGGCGGACGCGAAATGGTGAAGGTACTCGTCACCGGGTCGGCAGGCTTCATCGGCGGCTACGTCGTGCAGGAACTGCTCGGACGCGGCCACGAGGTGGTCGGCCTGGACGACTACTCCAAGTACGGGCCGGTGAGCCACGCCCACGACACCCACCCCCGGTACCGCCTGGTCGAGGGTGACGCGCGGGACGTGGAGCTGGTGCGGTCGCTCCTCGCCGACTGCGACCACTTCATCGCGGGCGCCGCGATGATCGGCGGCATCTCCTACTTCCACACCTACGCCTACGACCTGCTGGCCACCAACGAGCGGATCATGGCGGCCTCCTGCGACGCGGCCATCGAGGCGCACCGGGCCGGCACCCTCCGCAAGATGACGTACGTGTCGTCCTCGATGGTGTACGAGTCGACGGACCGGTGGCCCTCGACGGAGGGCGACGAGCGGCGCGTACCGCCCCCGGCGTCGAGCTACGGCTTCCAGAAGCTGGCCGTCGAGTACTACGCGAGGGCCGCCCGGGACCAGTACGGGCTGCCGTACACGATCGTCCGGCCGTTCAACTGCGTCGGCGTGGGGGAGGGCCGGGCGGCGGGACAGGCCGAGATCCTGTCGGGCAACGTCACCCTGGCCATGTCCCACGTCGTGCCCGACCTGGTGCAGAAGATCGTCAAGGGGCAGGACCCCCTGCACATCCACGGCGACGGCAACCAGGTCCGCCACTACACGTACGGGGGCGACCTCGCCCGCGGCATCGTCGACACGCTCGAGCACCCCGGCGCGCTCGACGAGGACTTCAACCTGTCCACCGAGCGGTCGACGACGGTCATGGAGCTGGCCCGGCTGATCTGGGACAGGATCAAGGGGCCCGGCGTGCCCTTCCGGCACGTCAGCGAGCAGTCCTTCCCGCACGACGTGCAACGGCGCGTCCCCGACGTCACGAAGGCCCGTGAGGTTCTCGGCTTCGAGGCGACGACGAGCCTGGAGGACATGCTCGACGAGGTGATCCCCTGGGTGACCAAGGCCGTCGCCGACGGGCGCCTGTGACGGACCCGTCCGCCGCGGTGACCCGTCGGCGTGAACCCCTACCGGAAGATGGAGAGACATGAGTTCGACGAGCCCTCGGGCGTCGGTGGTCATACCCACGTACAACCGCGCCGAGGAACTCCGGGCGACCCTGGAGTCGCTCGCCGGGCAGAGCCTGCCGGCCGACGAGTTCGAGGTGATCGTCGCCGACGACGGTTCGAGCGACGCGACCGCCGAGCTGGTGCGGTCCTTCGCGTCCCGGCTGACGTTGCGGTACTTCTTCCAGGAGGACCGGGGCGCGCGCGCCGCCGCGGCGCGCAACGCCGGTGCGCGCCTGGCCGGAGCGCCGGTCCTGGTCTTCCTGGACACCGGGACGCTCGCCGGCCCCGGCTTCCTCCAGGGGCACCTCGCGCACCACACCGGGCGGGACGGCGAGGCCGGGCCGAAGGTCGTGATCGGCTACACGTACGGCTACCGGCCGTTCGACCCCACGCCGGGTCTCGCGGAGGCCGTGGCGGAGCTCTCCCCGGAGGACGTGCACCGGCGTTACGGCGAGGACCCCTCCTTCCAGGACTGCCGTCACCCGGAGTTCGCGTCGGTGGACTTCGACGCGGACGCGCTCCCGATGCCCTGGATCATGTCCTGGACGGTGAACCTGTCCGTCACCACCGAGGACTTCTGGCGGGTCGGCGGGTTCGACGAGACCTTCGAGGGCTGGGGCGTGGAGGACCTGGACCTCGGCCTGCGGCTGTACAAGGCCGGAGCCGGGTTCCGGGTGGGCCGCGAGGCGTGGGCCATCGAGACACCCCACGAACGCGATCCGGCGGGCAACGCGGAGAGCGTCGTCCACAACGCCCTGCATCTGCTGAGGAAGTTCCCGGAGCCGGCGGTGGAGCTGAACTGGGCCTGGTTCGCCACCGGGGACTGGCTGGTGCAGGACAACTCCGCGACCCTGCACGGCCGGTACGCGTCACTGCTCGACTGGACGCGGGAGGCGGGCGGTCTGAGCGTCCGCCAGGAGATCGAGACCCTGATCCAGGACGTGCCGGCCGGATCGCGTGTCGCCGTCTTCGGCTGCGGCGGGTCGCTGCCGCCGTCCTTGCCGGACGACGCCGTCCTCCTCGACTTCGACGAACGCGTGGTGGCCGGCGCGGCCGCCGGGGGCTCGTCGCACCGCGTCCGGCACGGGCTCGGGGTGCGTACCTGTCTGCCGGAGCAGTCGGTCGACCTGGTGGTGGTCACCAGCCGCCTGCGGGGGGTCTGGGAACCGTACGGCAAGCTGATCCTCGACGAGGCGCACCGGGTGGGCAGGACGGTACGCAGCACCTGCCCCTGACCGGCCCCGGCCGGCCGGGACGGCCCACCCCCTGCCCGGGGACCCGGCCTCCCGGCCTCCCGGGCCCGCTGCCGGGCCTTCCGGCTGCCGGGCTGCTGGGTTTCCGGGCCCCGGGCCTGCCGGGGCGCCGCGTGGTCTTGGGCTCACCTTCGTGTTCCGCGGTGTTTCTGATCGCGGGATGGTCGTCGCCTCGGCGATGGCACAATGCGCCCATGGATCATGGCAGCGCGCGGACGTGGGTCGACTCCTGGGTGACGGCGTGGAACGCCCACGACCTGGACGCCCTGCTGGCGCACTTCAGCGACCACGTGACGTTCCGGTCGCCGGTGGCCGCGCAACTCCTCGGCGGCGACGGGGTCATCCGCGGCAAGGAGGCCCTGCGCGACTACTGGGCCGAGGGACTGCGCCGCATCCCCGACCTGCGGTTCGAGGTGGTCGGCAGCTACCTGGGCGTGGACTGCCTGGTCATCAACTACCGCAACCAGAAGGGCGGTCTGGTCAACGAGGTGCTGATCTTCGACGGCCCGCTGGTCGTCGAGGGATACGGCACCTACCTCGGGGAGGACGCCAACCCGGCCGGGGCCCGCTGAGACCCGCACCGCCGTCCACGTCACGGACGACGTGACGCCAGGGCGGCGCCGCCGCGTCGCCCGGTTCCTCCCGCGTGCCCGTGCCTCCGCGCCCACGACGCGACCGAGCGCGCCCGCCGCCGCCCTCACCCGTCCGGGGAAGGCCCTGCGGCCGCCCGGCCGCCCGGCCGGCCGGTCCGGCGCCGGGCACCTCGCGGGCCGACGCCCACCTCACCCCACCTGCGCCCAGAGGCGGCCGCGGAGCTTTATCGACACGTTCCCGTGTCGATACGGTAGAGTTCCGGTACTGGCAAGTATCGATACGATCGAGTATCGGTAGGGGTGGGCAAGCCCCGAAGCCGCGGTGCAGCGGCGGAGGAAGGAAGTGGGCATGGCGTTGCGTGCCGAGGACGGAGTCCGGCCGGAAGCCTCCTCGCGGCGTTCCAAGATCACCCCGGAGCGTGAGCGGGAGTTCTTCGACGCCGTGCTGGAGCTGATCCGTGAGCACGGCTACGAGGCCGTCACCATGGACGGTGTGGCGGCCGCCACCCGGTGCAGCAAGTCGACGCTCTACCGGCAGTGGAAGACGAAGACCCAGTTCGTGGCCGCCGCGCTGCGCGCCAGCCGCCGAGGAGGGTTCGCCGCGATCGACACCGGATCGCTCGCCGGGGACCTCCGGCAGGTGGCCGCCAGCCTGGGGGAGGTGTCGCACGGGGACACCCGGCTGTCCCAGGCCCTGGGGCATGCCATCACGGCGGACAGTGACCTCCGCGACGCACTGCGCGAGGCCTTGGTCGACCCCGAGGTGGCCGCTCTGCGCGCGATCCTGCGCAGGGGGGTCGACCGGGGCGAGGTTCCCGCGGACCATCCGGCGCTGCCGTTCGTGCCGGACATGCTGTTCGGCGTGATGCGCATCAGGCCGGTGCTCTCCGCCCGCTATGCCGACGCCGGCCACATGGTGCGGTTCGTGGAATCCGCCGTACTGCCCTCGCTCGGACTTGACGAAGACCCAGGCCGGCCGCCCGCGGGATGAGGCGGACGGCCTGAGCGTGCCGCACGTGGGGACGGCGTGGCACGCGACCGGGGCCCGGTGGGACGCCTCCTTGAGCGGAGAGGCGGCCCACCGGGCCCCATTGACGTACCCGTGAGGGTGGGTGGGAGAGGGGCCGGCTCTCCGAACCGGCGCCGACCCCCTCCGCCACGCGGTGGGGCGTCCGGCGGTCCCGGTTCAGCCGGTCCGCGCCAGCCTGCCGATCGCGGAGAGCAGGGTGTCCCCGGCGACGGGCGCACGGTCCGAGGCCCAGGAGACGTAGCCGTCGGGCCGGACGAGCAGGACGGCCGCGCCGAGGCCGTCCGGGCAGGTGGCGCGGACGAGGTCGACACGGGGCGGGAGGCGGAGGCCGTCCGGCAGGGTGCCGGCCAGGTCGAGCAGGACGGCGTGACCGGAGCCGAGGAGTGAGGACAGGCGGGTGGGTCCCGTGCCGGTGACGAGGCCGGCGTCCGGTACCCGGTGGCCGGTGAGCGGGTGGTCGCCCGGCAGCGGGTAGCGCAGGGAGAGGCCGGACACCAGACCGGCGATGTGGCGGTTGGCGTCGGGCAGGCGCAGCAGGTCGACGACGATGTCCCGCAGCGCCGCCACGTCCCCGCTCGGGTCCGGATCCGCGAGGAGGCGCTGTGCCGACGTGTGGTGCAGGACCCCGGCCGCCACGGGGTGGCGTTCGTGGTGGTAGCTGTCCAGCAGGCCGTGCGGTGCCCGGCCCTGGACCTCGGCGGCCAGTTTCCAGCCGAGGTTGAACGCGTCCTGGAGGCCGAGGTTGAGGCCTTGGCCGCCCAGCGGAGGGTGGATGTGCGCGGCGTCGCCGGCGAAGAGGACGCGGCCGGCCCGGTAGTGCTCCAGCTGCCGGGTGGCGTCCGTGAACCGGGACGGGTTGTGGACCTCGCCGAGGGTGGTCCCGTCGCCGTACACCGCCCGCAGCGCCGTACCGATCTCCTCCCGGGTGACCGGCGCGTCGCCGTCGCCGGCACCGCCGAGGTCGGCGTCGTCCGAGCCGGTCCGGTCCGTCGTGTCCGTGCGGCCGTAGGTGAGCCGGTACCGGCCTTCGCCGAGCGGCACCAGCATGGCCCAGTAGCCTCCCGCCCGGCGGGTCAGCGTGCTCATGTGCCCCAGCTCCCGCGGCACCGAATCCGAGGCGGTGGCCAGGCGGATGTCGGCGAGCACCGCCCGCCGGGTGCCCGGCCTGCCGGGGAACGGCAGGCCCAGCAGCTTGCGTACCGTGCTGTGCGCGCCGTCGCAGGCCACCATGTAGCGCGCCCGCACCCGCAGCCCGTCCGCCGACACGACGGTGACGCCGCCGTCCCGCACGCCGCCCTGCCGCTCACCGCCCTCCCGCTCGCCGCCGTCCTGCTCGACCGCGCGGACCGCGGAGCCGCGGAGAACCCGCGCGCCCCCGGCGACGGCCCGCTCCTCGAGCACCTCCTCGACCCTCCACTGCGGGCAGGAGAGGGGAAACGGGTGCCTGGTCCGCCAGGGAGAACAGTCCAGGGGCACCGGGAGGCCGGCGAAGTGCCCGCCCGTCGGCACACTCGAGGCGGAGGACGTCAGCAGTGGTTCGAGCAGGCCGCGCGACTCCAGCAGCTCGGCCGAGCGCGGCTGGATCCCCCCGCCCTTGACCTGCTCGATCCGGTGGGGTGATTTCTCCAGCACCAGCGTCCTGACGCCTGCCAGCGTCAACTCGCACGCCAGCATCAGCCCGGTGGGCCCGGCGCCCACCACGACCACATCGGTCTCGACGGTCCCCGCGGTCCCGGCGTCGTCCATGTCCAGCCCCTCACATTCACTCGCCCGAGGGCAAAAGTATACCGAGTGCAAAAATAGCCTGGGGGGAGCGGACTGCTAGCGTGGGAAACATGGAGGACGCCAAGGCAGGGCTGCGGGAACGCAAGAAACGACGGACCCGCGCGACGATCTCCGACGCGGCGATCGCGCTCTTCCTCGAGCACGGCTTCCAGCGCGTCTCGGTCGCACAGGTCGCCGAGGCGGCGGAGGTGTCCAAGCGCACGCTGTTCGCGTACTTCCCGACCAAGGAAGACCTCGTGGTGCACCGGCTCGCCGACCACGAGACCGAGGCGGCACGCGTGGTGCGGGCCCGCGAGCCCGGCACGGATCCGCTGGCCGCCGTGCGCGAGCACTTCCTGCGCGGACTGCGTGAGCGCGACCCGATCAGCGGGCTGAACGACCACCCGCAGGTGCTGCGGCTCACCCGGATGATCTACGACGCGCCCTCGCTGGTGGCGCGGATGGAGGGCTTCAAAGCGGGCGCCGAACGCGAACTCGCCCTGGCCTTGGAGGAAACGGCGGACACGCCGGAGCTCACGGCACGCCTGGCCGCCGTCCAGATCGTCGCGGTCCAGTGGGCGCTGGCGCAGGACAACGCCCGGCGTCTGGCCGGCGGGGAGCCGGCCGACGCGCGTTTCGAGGGGGCGGTGGCGGACGCGCGGCACGCGTTCGCGCTGCTGGAGAACGGCCTGCGGCAGCCGGCTGCCCAGCGCTGACCCGCGCGGGACGGCCCACCCCGGCGCACCTGGCGCACCCGGCGAACCCCGCGGTCACGGCCCCCGGGCTGCGGTGAGCGGTGCGTACGTTCGGGCAGTCCTCGTTCCTCCGGCCCTGCCCTCTTTCCCCTTCTCCCCGGCCGGGCGGCGCGGCAGCATGGGTCGTTGATCCGTGTGTGCCTGAACGAGAGGAAGCGGCCATGCGTGCCGACAGAGAGCAGCGCCTCGCCGAGCAGGGCAACGACAAGCGGGCGCTTCCTCGGCAGGCCGGCCAGGCCCCGGCTCTCCTCGGCCCGGGGCCTGCCGCCGCCGGGCGTACCGGCGGGATGTCTCCCGAGGCCGCGCGCTCCCTCCAGCGGACGATCGGCAACGCCGCGGTCGTCCGTCTGATGGAACAGGAACGCCACCAGCACGACGCGCACTGCGGCCACGCCAACGCCACTCAGCGCCTCGTCGAGGACGGGGCGGTGGAGCCCGACGCGATGGCCCAGGCGGACGCCGTGACACGGACCTCGGGCAGCCCGCTGCGGGCGGACCTCCAGCGCAAGATGGAAGGCGATTTCGGCGGCGAGGACTTCAGCGACGTCCGTGTCCACGTCGACCGCGGATCGGCCGACGCCCTCGGGGCCAAGGCCTACACCACGAAGACCAACCGGATCGTCTTCCGCACCGCGGCCGACATGGACGACCACACGGTGCGACACGAGTTGCAGCACGTCCGCCAGCAGCGGGCCGGAGGCGTGCCCACGGGGGTGAGCCACCCTACCGACGCCCTGGAACGCGACGCCGAGAACACGGCCTCCGAACTGGGACGGCAGACGAAGGGCGTGCAGCGTTCGGTGGCTCCGGAGCACAGCCCCTCACCGGTGTCGGCCCCGGCCCACGCCAACGTCGTGCAGCGGGTGTCGAAGACCTCGCGATCCTTCTTCCAGGCGTGGGCCGGGGAAGGCCCTCAACTGACCCCTGCGCAGAAGAACTGGGTGTGGCAGAAGCTCCTCGGTCTCAATGGGAACGCGCCCGCGCGGTTGACGAAACTGCCGGAGAAGCAGGCCCTGCAGCAACTGCTCGACAACAACGTGACCAGGGCCGCGATGGACGCGGAGATCGGCGCCGTCGCGTCGCCGGCGCAGCAGAGCGACGCTCCGGAGTCCATGGAGCAGTACCAGGAGCGGGCCGGGGGCACGGTTTCCGAGGCCGACCGCGTCTGGCGCGAGCGGCAGCCCGACATGCCCAGGCTGGAGACACGGACCTTCGACATCGAGGGCCTGGGCCGGGGAACCGTCGCGATGCTCAGGAGCGCCTCCGCTCCCAAGCGCCCCGACATGCTGGCGTGGTTCTCGCACGGTTACGAGGACAAGCACCCCATCACCGTCGGTACGCCACGGCAGTACGGCTTCGCCGTTCAGGGGGAGCAGAGCCTGAACCGGATCGGGGCCAATGCCCAAGTCTTCGCGTCACTGCCCGAGGCCCTCGCGAACGCCGGGTGGGAACCCACCACGAGCGCACCGGGTGAGTACGTCCAGCCCCACCACGCCACCGAACTCTCGCTGGAGATCGACCGCGTGACCGGGCTGGTCGACCACTGCGACGTGGCGGTCATGCTGGATTTCCAGTGGTCCGGCAAGGTCGCCGAGGAGTTCGCCGAAGCGAGGAAGGCCGAGACGCCGCCACTGCCCGTCATCATCGAGAACGCGCCGGCGTTCAGCAGGTACAAGTCGCTGCTGATCTATGCCTGCCGGACACCGTGGTCCGTGTCCGCGGCGGTCGAAGGCAGCGGCACACTCAAGGCACGCCTGCAGCAGGAACTGATGCAGAAGGAAGGGCTTTCCGCGACCGACGCGCTGGCGAAGGCCCAGGCGAAGTACGAGGGCTCTCCCCAGGAGGGCAAGGTGTACCAGTAGGAACCGACGGACCTTCCGGCCCACCGCCCGGGCGAGGCTCTTCTCTTCGGGGGGCCAGGACCGGACAATGGGGCCGTATCGGCTCAGTCGGTCACCGGTCACCGGTCACCGGCCATCGGTCACCGGTCATCGTTCAGGGGAAGGACACGCGGCGTGACACACGAGGAATACGGCGAGGGACCGCACGCGGTCATCGCGCTGCACGGCTGGTTCGGTTCGGCGGCGGCCTGGCGGACGGTCCGTCCGCATCTGAACGGCGCCGAGTTCCGGTACGTGTTCCCCGACTACCGCGGCTACGGGTCCCGTCTGCACGAGACCGGTGACCACACGCTGAAGGAAGCCGCGGCGGACGTCCTCGCGCTGGCCGACCGCCTCGGCCTGGAGCGGTTCTCGCTCGTCGGGCATTCGATGGGCGGCGCGGTCATGCAGCGGGTGCTGGCCGACGCGCCGCACCGGGTGCGCGCCATGGTCGGCATCTCCCCGGTGCCGGCCGGCGGTGTCCCCTTCGACGACCAGGCCTGGGCGCTCTTCTCCGGAGCGGCCGACGAGCCCGCCAACCGGCGGGTCATCGTCGACATGACCACCGGCAACCGGCTGAGCGGGGTCTGGCTGGACGCCGTCGTCGCCCATTCGCGGCGTCACTCCACGCCCGCCGCCGTCGCGGGCTTCCTCCAGGCGTGGGCGAGGACCGACTTCCACGCCGAGATCAAGGGCAACCCGGTCGAGGTGAAGGTGATCGTCGGCGAGCACGACCCCGCGCTGGGCGCGGACGTCATGGAGGCCACCTTCCGGCAGTGGTATCCGCGCTGCGAGCTGGAGGTGCTGTCCAACGCGGGCCACTACGCGATCGACGAGACGCCCGTCGCACTGGCCACATCGGTCGAGAGGTTCCTGACGACCCGGTGAGCGCGTCGGGGGAGGGCCCGGCGGGGCGGGAGCAGGTCGCACGTAGCCTCGTCGCATGCCAGCCTCCCGACTCCACCGTGTCGCCGTGCTCGTGCTCGAGGGCGCCAAGCCGCTCGACGTCGGCATCCCCGCGCAGGTCTTCACGACCCGCGCGAGCATGCCCTACGAGGTGCGCGTGTGCGGGGCGGCGCCCGGTCCCGTGACCGGCGGCGACGGCCTGTCGTACGACGTCGCCCACGGGCTGGAGGCGCTCGGGTGGGCCGACATCGTCTTCGTCCCCGGCTATCGGTTCCCGGACCGCGACGACCCGCCTCGGGCCGTCGTCGACGCGCTGATCGCCGCCCACGCCCGGGGCGCGCGGCTGGCCGCCATCTCCACCGGCGCCTTCGCCCTCGCCGCCACGGGCCTGCTCGACGGCAGGCGTGCCACGACCCACTGGCACTACGCGCGGGCGCTGCAGGCCAGGCACCCGCTGGTCCAGGTCGACGAGAACGTGCTGTTCGTCGACGAGGGCAGCGTGCTCACCTCGGCCGGCGCCGCCTCCGGCATCGACCTGTGCCTGCACATCCTGCGCGGCGACCTCGGGGTGGCCGCGTCCAACCACGCGGCCCGCCGCCTGGTCGCTGCCCCCTACCGCAGCGGCGGACAGGGCCAGTACGTGCCGCGCAGCGTGCCCGAGCCCACGGGGGAGCGCTTCGGCGCCACCCGGGAGTGGGCGCTGCACCGGCTGGGCGAACCCCTCACACTCGACGTCCTGGCGCGGCAGGCCGAGGTCTCGCCGCGTACCTTCTCCCGGCGTTTCGTCGAGGAGACCGGCTACACGCCGATGCAGTGGGTGATGCGCGCCCGGATCGACCTGGCCCGCGAACTGCTCGAGCGGTCGCAGCGCAGCGTCGAACAGATCGCCGCCGACGTCGGCCTGGGCACCGGCGCCAACCTGCGTCTTCACTTCCAGCGCATCCTCGGCACCACGCCGAGCGAGTACCGGCGCACCTTCACCCTGGGCGAGTGACCGGGCGAGTGACCGGGCGCGTGACCGGGCGGGCGACGGGGCGGGCGACGGGGCGACCGGCCGGGCGGGCGACCGGTGGCACGATCCTTTCGAACTGTGGCGATCTCGCCACTGTCAGCGGCCCGGGCGGCTGGCGAGACTGATGGCGAAAGGAAGGACATCACCCATGACTCGCATCGCCATCAACGGATTCGGCCGCATCGGACGCAACGTGCTGCGCGCGCTGCTCGAGCGTGACACCACCCTCGAGATCGTCGCCGTCAACGACCTGACGGAGCCCACCGCGCTCGCCCGGCTGCTCGCCTACGACAGCACCTCCGGACGGCTCGGCCGCCCGGTGACCGTCGACGGTGACGTCCTCGTGGTCGACGGCCGCCGGATCAAGGTGCTGGCCGAGCGCGAGCCGGCGCAGCTGCCGTGGGCGGAACTCGGCGTCGACATCGTCCTGGAGGCCACCGGCCGCTTCACCTCGGCCAAGGCCGCCGGCGCCCACCTCGACGCGGGTGCGAAGAAGGTGCTCGTCAGCGCGCCCGCCGACGGCGCGGACGTCACGCTGGCGTTCGGGGTGAACACCGACGCCTACGACCCGGCGGTGCACACCATCGTCTCGAACGCCTCCTGCACCACCAACGCGCTCGCGCCGCTGGCCGCGGTCCTCGACGAACTCGCCGGCATCGAGCACGGGTTCATGACGACGGTGCACGCCTACACGCAGGAGCAGAACCTGCAGGACGGCCCGCACCGCGACCCCCGCCGGGCCCGCGCCGCCGGCGTCAACATCGTGCCGACCACGACCGGCGCGGCCAAGGCGATCGGCCTGGTGCTGCCGAACCTCGACGGCAAGCTGTCCGGCGACTCGATCCGCGTACCGGTGCCGGTGGGCTCGATCGTCGAGCTCAACACGACCGTCGCCCGTGACGTGACGCGGGACGAGATCCTGGCCGCGTACCGTGCCGCCGCCGAGGGGCCGCTCGCCGGCGTCCTGGAGTACTCGGACGACCCGCTGGTGTCCTCCGACATCACGGGCAACCCGGCCTCGTCGATCTTCGACTCGGAGCTCACCCGCGTCGACGGCCGCCACGTCAAGGTGGTCGCCTGGTACGACAACGAGTGGGGCTTCTCGAACCGGGTGATCGACACGCTCGAGCTGCTCGCCGCCGGCTGACCGGGCGGCGGGCGCCGGGTTCCGGGCGGGTCACGGACGACCGCCCGACACGGCCGGCACCGCCCTCCTGCTCGCGGAGCGCGCGGCTTCCGCGCGCTCCGCGAGCATGCGCAACAGCGTGCGCACGGACGTGATCCGGCCGGGTTCCAGTTCGCCGACCAGAACCTGGGCGCGGTCCGTCCGCGCGACGCCGACCAAGGCGCCGTCCGGGGCGTACACGGCGCTCGCCCCTCCCGCCCGGCGGTCGGCGGGGCCGCCGATCGCGTTGGCGAAGACGCTGTAGAAGGTGTTCTCCAGCGCGCGGGCAGGCATGTACACAGCGGCTCGGCGCTCGGCTCCGACGACGAACGCGCTGGCGCACACGTAGACGTGCGCACCGGAGAGGGCGGCGGCTCCGGCATGCGCGGCGAAGGACATGTCGTAGCAGACGGCTCCGCCGAGCCGCCAGCCGTCGACCTCCCAGAAACCGTCCCCGCCCGTGCCGGCGGTGAAGATCCTGGCCTCGTCCGCGTGCCAGAGGTGCTGCTTCGCGTAGCCGAGGCGGACCGAGCCGGACGGGGTGAACTCCAGCAGGCCGTTGGCGAGCCGGCCGTCGGCACGCCGGACCGCCGCACCGGCCAGTACCAGCGTCCCCGTCCGCACGGCCGCCTCGGCCAGGGCGTCCAGACGCCCGTCGGTGACGGTGCCGGTCGCGTCGGCCGCCACCTCACAGCGCGACGCGTCGGCCATCAGGGTCGGGAGGTCGTACCCGCAGAGGTGGAGCTCCGGCAGGACGGCCACGCGCGCGCCCAGCCAGGCCGCCTCGGTGACCATGCGGGCCGCCAGCCGGGAGTTGCCGGCCACGTCGGCCGGGGTCGCCTCCGCCTGGAGGACGGCGAGCCTGAGCGGGGCGACGGGGACGTCGGTCGGAGTGTGCGTGGTCATCGGTCATCGGTCCTTCCCGGTACGGAGCGGAAACTGTTCGGCCCGCCGGCCCACCGAGGGCCCGCCGGCCCACCGCGGGCCCTCTGATCCCGGGCCCCCTGGCCCACCGCGAGGCCCTTCCAGCCCGTACGGCGACACCCCGCGCTCCCCGCCCCGAGCGGGGGCTCGCACACGGCGGGCACGACGTCACCCGTCCTCTCCCGCACCGGGGCCGGTCCGTGTGTCGAGCCGGTTGATGCGGTACATGGTGCGCTCGAAGAGCGCGTCGGCGGTCAGTGTGGGGAAGCGCCGGGGTGCGTCCGGCGAGCCGGGCGGCCGCAGCGGCGTCAGCACCGTCCAGGGGGTCGGATGACAGAACTGGACGATGGACAGCCGGGGCCCCGTCTGCTGGGGATCGGCCACCACCCGGTGCACCGCGGCGCGTGCCAGACCGTCGGTGAGCCGCTCCAGGACCATGCCGACGTTGACGATCGCGTAGCCCTCCGGGGCGTGCACCGGCAACCACTCGCCGTCCCGCCCGAGGACCTGCAGGCCGGGGGAGGTCGCCCGGGGCAGCGCCGTGACGAGGTCGAAATCCTTGTGCTCCACGGCCCAGGTGTGCGCCCGCGAGGGCGCGTCGCGCATCGGCGGGTACCAGGCGGCGCGGTTGACCACCGGCCCGTCCTCGAGCATCTCCTCGAAGTAGCCCGGGTGGACGTTCAGGGCCTCGCCGAGGACACCGACCACCCGGACCTGGAACTCCCGCATGCGGGTGTGGAGTTCGGTCAGCGCCCGGCCGATGCCCGGAACCAGCTCGTCGGGCATGCGGGGGTCCGGGTAGCGGGCGGGGAAGCGGGTGCGCAGCGGGTGGCCCGCGGGCAGGGGCGCGCCCCAGTGGAAGAGTTCCTTCCAGTCGGGGGTGCGGTCGGACTTCTCGGCCGTCTCCACGAGCGGCGGCGTGTACCCCGACTGCCCGTTGGTGCCCGTCACCCGGGCGCCCAGCTTCGCCTCCAGGGGCAGCGAGAAGAACTCCTCGAGCAAGCCGTAGCACTCGTCGAGCAGGCTCTCCGGGACGGAGTTGCGCACCAGGAAGAAGCCGTCGCGCAGCGCGCCGCGCACCGTGGCGCCGTCCGGCCGTCCGCCGAGGCTTATCTCACGCAGCACGGCAGGCTCCCGCCGGTTCCTCGGGGTCGCCGACGTCGGTGATGCCGGGAATGCTCATCCGATCTCCTCAACTCTGGCTTAGGTGGGAGCTGTCCGGGCGTGGACGGCGTGGACCACGTGGACCGCGTGGACCGCGACAACGCCCGGACGGCGCGGACGCCGCGCTCAGGACGGCCGCTGACCGGTGGCCACACGGAAGCCGACCGGGTAGAGGGGGCCGGGGAAGGCCCCGTGACGGCGCCGGGTGCGTGTCAGGTCCCCGTATCTCGAGAAGCTGCCGCCGCGGGCGACGCGGTAGCGGTCCATGGTCTCGACCAGGTGGTCCTCGACGAACGGCCCCGCGGGGTACGGGGCGTAGTCGTCGGCCACGAACTCCTCGACGTTGCCGCCCATGTCGTGGACCCCGTACGGCGAGACGCCGGCCGGGAAGGCCCCCACCGGGCTGGTGGTGTGGAGGCCCGCCTCCCGGGTGTTGCAGGCATCGCCGTCGAAGAGCTGCCCCCAGGGGTACTCCCTGCCGTCGTCGCCCTTGGCGGCACGCTCCCATTCGGCCTCGGTGGGCAGCCGCCAGGGGTGCCCGGTCCGTTCGGAGAGCCATCGCGCGTACAGGTCGGCGTCCTCGGCCCGGACGCCGGCGACCGGGTGGTTCGAGCGTTCCCAGGGATAGGCGCCGAGGTACCACGTCGTCGGACGCGCCGGGTGGCCCGTGTCGGCCAGGAAGCTCCGGTACTCGCCGTTGGTGACCGGGTAGGCGGCCATCCAGAAGTCCCGCAGCACCACGGTGTGCCGCGGAGTCTCCTTCTCGATCCAGGAGCCGACCACGCCGACGTGCCGCCACCGCTCCACCACGCCGTCGACCTCGTCGGGGGCCAGCCCCACGGAGGTCTCGCCGCCCGGGACGAGGCGCGTCGCGGGCGACGGCCCGGTCAGCCGGGGATCCCCGGTGACCGCCAGGATCGCGCCGGCCGCCAGCCGCACCGGGAGGGGCAGGGCGGGGTCCTCGACCTGGGCGGCCAACCGCGCGGGACAGGCCGTCGCCAGGAGGGCCTCGGCCTGCTCCGGTGACGGATGGAACCGGGGGAGGGCCGCCAGCGCGTCCTGTTCCTTGAAGTGGGGGGAGTCCGCCACCTCGCTGAGCCTCATGACAACGTCTCCGCCACGCTGTCGAGCGTGTGGCCGCCGATCCGCGCCTTGGCGGACAGGTACCGGGCGTTCTCGTCGGTCAGGTACACCCCGGTCGGCAGGACCTCGACGACATCGATGCCGTGTTCGCGCAGCTGGGACGCCTTGTCGGGGTTGTTGGTCAGCAGGCGGATCCGGGTCTGGCCGAGCGCGTGCAGCATCGCCGCCGCGACGCCGTAGTCCCGCTCGTCGGTGCCGCGCCCCAGGAACCGGTTGGCCTCGAAGGTGTCCAGCCCCTGGTCCTGCAGCACGTAGGCGTCGAGCTTGTTGTACAGGCCGATGCCCCGCCCCTCCTGCCGCAGGTAGAGGACCGTGCCCCCCTCCTTCTCCATGTGGGTCAGCGCCTCGTCGAGCTGAGGGCCGCAGTCGCAGCGCTCCGACCCGAAGAGGTCACCGGTGAGGCACTCGCTGTGCAGCCGGACCAGGGGAGCGGCGCCGGGCAGGGCGGGCAGGACGCACGCCACGTGCTCGCCGTCGTCCGGAAGGCCGGAGAAGGTGACCAGTTCCGTCGACCTGCCGCCCACCCGGGCCATCGTCACCCGCACCCGTGCCCTGACCGTCGCGGTGGCCTCCGTGCCGGCCGGTACCGCCTTCGCGTACCCCATCACTTGTCCCGCCCTTCCGTCTCGGCGGCACCGCGGGCGCCGCGCACCAGGTCCTGAAGGCTCCACGAGGAGCGGATCCGCGGGAGTCCGCCGTCGGCGGAACACGCGACGATGCTGATCCGGCCGTCCCAGCCGGCGACCGCGACCGTGGAGCCGTCGAGCTGCACCATGCAGGAGAGGCCCTGCCCGAAGACGTCGAGGAGGTGCCCGGTGCTGAGGGCGGCGGCGCCGTCGGTCCAGCGGACCGGCCAGACGTACAGCCCGAAGTCGTAGGAACCCGCCAGGACGAAGGGCGCGTCGGCGGTCCCCAGGACGGCCACGCACTTGACCGACTCGTCGGGGCCCAGGAGGGTCTGCAGGGTCTGTACCTGCACCTCCCCGCCCGTCGTGCGCGCCAGTCTGCCGACCTTGACCGTGTGGTCACGGGACGCGCTCGCGGCCACCGCCTCGTCCAGCACGGCCACCGCGTTGACCAGGTTGCCGTGCTCCCACAGGGTGCTGCGGGAGGCGAAGGTGCCGACCGCGACGGTCCGGTCGGTCGCGGCGGAGAGGAACCCGGGACCGGGCAGCGCGGTCAGGGACTTCACCGACCCGCCGTGTGCCTGCGACCGCGCCCGCACCGCCAGGGTGACGGGATCCAGAGCGATCAGCTCACCGTTGTACGTGCCCGCGAGCAGGGAGCCGTCGTCGAAGCAGAGCGACGGAAGAGGGGCGCCGAGCCCTTCGCTCACGGTCACGGCGGCGCCGTCGTACCGGATCACCTGGCCGGAGTAGGTGCCCGCGTGGACGACGCCGTCGCGGACGACGAGGGAGAGGATCGGCCCGTCGGTGAGGTCGAGGAGGCGGACGCGCGGCTCCGGCGGGACGCCGGCCGACGACACGACGACCACGGTGCCGGAGTCGCAGCCGATGTACAGCTCGTCGCCGTCGGCGGCCATGGCGTTGGGCCCGTGGGTGGCCGCCAGCGGACCGGCGATCTCGGCGGTGGAGGCGAAGTCGAGGAGGTGAGGGCTGTTCCAGAAGCTGCCGGCGGCCAGCAGCCCGCCGGCGGCGGAGACCGAGCGCGGCCAGATGCGGGCGTCGTCCACCCGCTGGAGGCGCTCGCCCTCGGCGTCGAAGAAGTGCAGGGCCCCGTCGTAGGCGCCGACGACGAACCGCTCGTCGTCCTGCGACCAGGCCACGCACCGGGCGGCCGAGGTGGACACCTCGACGGTGCGCAGGTGGTCGAGCTTCTTGGTGAGCAGGTCGACGGCACCGTCGTCGCGGGTCACGGCCAGGACCTCGCCGTCCCCCGACCAGGCACAGCCCTCGATGGAGGACTCGTACTTCCGAGAGGAGGGCGCGGTGCCGAAGTCCGGGTCGGTGACGGCGACGAGACCGTCCTCGCCCACGGTGGCGACCAGGCCCTGCGAGCTCACCGACACCATCATGCAGTGCGCCTCGTGGGACCCGACCTCGCTCATGAAGCGGCCGGCGACGGCGTCCCACAGGGTGGCGCGGCCGTCCTCGGAGACGCAGATGATGCGCTCCCCGTCGGGCATCCAGGCGACGGAGTTGATGTCGTCGGTGTGCCGGGCCATGACGTTGACGAGGGACGCGGGTCCCTCCTCGGACAGGCGCCAGACCGAGACGGTCTTGTCGGCCGAGGCGGTGGCGAGGAGCTGGGGGACGGCGGGGTTCCACGCCGAGGCGTTGACCAGGCGCCGGTGCTTCAGGGTGGCCGTGGGAGTGGGACGGGCGGGGTCGGAGACGTCCCAGACGATGACGGTCCCGTCGTAGGAGCAACTGGCGAGGAGACGGGCGTCGTCCCGTAAGGCGACATGGGTGAGGGGTGCCGCGTGGCCCGATGCGGCGCGCGGCAGGTCGATCACATGCATAGCGACCTCTCATCTCATCGATGTAGGCAAGGGAAGCTGTGGGATCGCACGGGAAACACTCCACACCCTCACCTGCCGCGCTGGAATCTCGATTGCGTTCCTCTCGAGTCTCCGCCGCGTTCCCCTCGAGCCGCCCGTCCGCACCCGGCCGCCGAGGACGGCAGGACGTGCCGCGCCCGTGGCCGTCGCCGCCGTACCCGTGGCGGAAGCCGCAGGTCCGGGCGGTGCTGTCCGAGTCGGTCACCCTCCCGCCGCGAAAGCCGCCGCAGCCGGGACCGCCGTACGTCCGGCCGTCACCGGCCCCGGTCACGGATTTGGTTTCGGCGGGCATGGTGCTGTACGGGGGGAGGCGTGCACGGGCGGCCACCGCCGGAGGTGCGGCCGATACCGGCGGGCGCCTCAACGGCGGCTGCGCGCGCTGGCACGGGGGCACGAGCCCGTGCGCTCACCCCGCGCGCTCACCGTCGACCTCGGCGATCCAGGCGGCGTCCACGGCGGGGGCGTCCACGGCGGGGGAGTGCTTCGCGGCGTGTGCGGCGACGACCGTGGCGACCCGGGTCTCGACGGCGGGGTTCTCAAGGGCGGAGTTCCGGCCGAACTGCCGCGTGTGGAGCTCCCCGTGGGCCGGCTGCGTCCGGCGCCGTCCGGCGGACGCTCACACCGGCCGTGCTGCGGGGAGCGTTGCTCGACCTGCTCGACCTGCTCGACCTGCTCGCCACCGACGGCGAGCGCAGACCGACGGCCGCGGTCCACGGGCACCTGGCGTTCCTGCGGTCCGGTCACGGTGGCGGGTGACGCCCGCCGGGGCCAACGCCCGCCCGGAATACGCGATGTGCCGGCCGCGCCCCGCGAGGGGCACGGCCGGCACACCGTCCGCCACCGGCCGAGGTCCTGTGGAGGTCCCGGCGCTCCCGGGCCGGAGCGGGTCCGCGGACCGGCCGGGGCGGACGCCGGAACTAGCCGGAGTAGGTCTCGAACTCGGCGATCCGGGGGGTGCCCTGGGCGCTGGTGATCTCGAAGGTGATCTTGCTCAGCGAGGTGCGCGGGATGTCGACGACGCCCGCGGTGGTGCCGGTGGCGAGCACGGCTCCGGTGTCGTGGTTGAGGAGCCTCCAGGACCGGACGGCGCCCACCGCCCCCGCCGCCTCACGGATGCCGACCTTGGCGACTGTCGTGGCCGAGCCCCACTTGACCGAGACCGAGCCGGTGGTGCCGGCCGGCGACCAGTAGGTCGTCAGGCTGCCGTCCCGCACGTTGCCGTAGCTGGTGCCGTCGGCCTTGCTGGATCCGTCGGCGCCGGCGCCGAGGCTGAGGTTGGTCCCGGTGGGCTGGGACGGCGTCGTCGTGGGGGCGGGCGTGGTGGGGGCCGGCGTCGTGGGCGTCGGGCCGGGGGTCTGCGGCGTGCAGTTGCCGTCCGAGACGCGCAGGCCCTTGTTGGCGCCCGCCGTCTGGCTCACCACGCCGGGCACGCAGCTCGCCGCGTCGGGGCTGAAGCCGTACGGGATGCTGACCGTGGTGTTCGACGTCGGGTTCGGCCCCGCGGGGTTGTTGTCGCCGCTGCGGCTCGACCACGTCACGTTGTCGAAGATGTTGCCGCTGACCTGCCAGTAGCCGGCCGCGTCCGTGTAGAAGGTGCCCAGGACGTCCTTGGAGTCCTCGAAGTAGTTGTTGTCGACCTTGGCGCGGGCGCCGGCACGGGAGTTGATGCCGGACTCGTTCAGGCCCACGTAGTGGTTGTTGTAGATGTGGGCCACGCCGCCCCGCAGCAGCGGCGTCCGGGAGTCGATGTTCTGGTACAGGTTGTGGTGGAAGGTGACGAACCCGTTCGACACGTCGCTCTCGCTGGACCCGATGAGGCCGCCGCGGCCCGAGTTGCGCAGGATGCTGTAGGAGAGCGTCACGTACTGGGTGTTGTCCTTCATGTCGAACAGGCCGTCGTAGCCCTCCGACTCGCCGCCGGAGGCCTCCAGTGTGGTGTGGTCGACCCAGACGTTGCGGACGTCGCTCTCCATGCCGATGGCGTCACCGCCGTTGGAGGTGGGCGAGCCCGACTTCTTCACGTTCCGGACGGTCACGTTCTGGATGATGATGTTGCTGGACTCCCGGATGTGGATGCCCAGTTGGTCGAAGACGGCGCCGCCGCCGACGCCCACGATCGTGACGTTGCTGATCTGCTTGAGCTCGATCACCCCGTCGGCGGTGCTGCAGCTGTTCCCCGACACCTTGGCGGTGTTGGCGTGGTTGATCGTCCCCTCGACCTGGATGACGATCGGGGTGCTGCTGCTGGCCCGGTTGCACAGGGCCGTGTGGATCGCGGTGCCCGTCGTGGCCCGGACGGTCTGTCCGCCGGCGCCTCCGGTCGTCCCGCCGTTCTGGGTGGCGAAGCCGGTGGCGCCCGTGGCGGCCGCCGACGCCGTGGGCGTCGCTGCCAGGGGCAGCGACAGGACGCCTGCGGTCGCTGCCGCCACCGCCCCGATGGCCAAGGTCTTGAAGAGTCGTAAGCCGACTGCTCGTCCCATCCTCGTTCTCTCTTTCCAGGTTCAGGTGCCGGAACGGACTGCCCGTCGTGATGTCTGTCGTGATCATGACAACAGGGGTTGAGAAAGCGCTTTCTCCTCGTGACGATAGGGATCCCTCCGGGGGCTGACAAGGGTTGGTGTTCAGCTGGCTGTCTGGCGTGCAAGGGAGTGAACGCTCGCCGGCGAGCGTCCGGGGCGGGTCCAGGGATGCGGGTCAGGGGATCCTCCGAAAATAGGTGTACTATGCAATGAAAGTAGTTGCATTTACCAATTAATTCCGCCGACCATCGAAGGGACCGCTCGCCATGACCGCTTCCCCGGCCGCCGCCGTTCCGGACGGGGCTCCCGCGCACGCGGCTCCCCGTACGGGCCGGGTCCTCGGCCACGTCGCCCTCCACCTGCTGACCCCGCTGCTGATGTGTCTGGGGATGGGGCTCGCCTACCTGAGCGCCTTCCACGCGCCCGAGCCGAACGGGATGAAGGTGGCTGTCGTCGGGACGGGTGCGCGGGTGCAGGTGCTGGCCCAGACCCTGAAGGACGAGGCCGGTGACGCCCTCGACGTCACGACCGTCGCCACCCGTGACGCCGCCGTGGACCGCCTGATGGACCGCGACCTGGCGGCCGCGTACGTGCCGTCCGCGGACCACCCGAAGCTGCTCGTCGCCAAGGGCAACTCCGACACCACGGCCACTGTCGCCGAGGGTGTCTTCCGGACCGTCGCGGCCGGGCGGGACGCCGTCCTGACGGTGACGGACGTGGCGCCGACCGCCGACGGGGATCCCACCGGACAGGGACTCTTCTTCGTGCTGGTCACGATCAGCATCGGCTCCTACGCCAGTGTCGCCGCCATCGGCGCCGCCGGCGCCGCCCTCAGGCTGTGGACCCGGGCCGCCATCGGCCTGGTGACCTCGCTGGTGGTCAGCGTCATCGGCGCCGTCCTGGCGGGCCCCGTGTTCCACGTCGTCGACCACGGCCTCACCGCCGTGTGGGCCATGGCCTGGCTCTACTCGGCGGGCATCGTCGCGATCGGCGTCGGCCTGCACACGTTCCTCAAGCGGTGGACCACGCTGGCGATGATGACGCTCTTCGTGATGCTCAACTTCACCTCCTCGGGCGGCATCTTCCGCCCCGAACTGCAGCACGGCTTCTTCGGGGCACTGCACGCCTTCTGGAACGGCGCGGGCTTCGTCGAGGGCGTCCGCGACCTCCTGTACTTCCACTCCGGCGCGGGCTTCGGCGGCCGCCTCGCCTCGCTCGTCGCCTGGCTGGGCGTCGGCCTCCTCGTGCTCGCCGCGGCGGACCGGACCGAGCGGCGGGCGCGGCGGGCCGCCGCCCCCGCAGCGCTGCCCACGGCCGAGGAGCGGGACGCGGAGGAGGAGGTGGGCGAGGCCGTCGCCGCCTGACGGGCGGGGTGCGCGGCGTCAGCTCCCGCGGCTGCGCCGCGCCTCGCGGACGAAGTGCCGTCCGAAGGTGAGGGCGCCCCACAGCAGCAGCACGTTCGCCGAGGCGCCCGCCGCGTAGGGGACCAGGAAGGAGAACGGGCCGAATTCGGGGTCCGAGGGGTCCGAGGAGTCCCAGGTCTCCCCTGCTCCGCCGGCCAGGCACAGGGCGGCGACGGTGACCACGGTGGAGCCCGGGAAGGTCGCCAGGGTCAGGTACGCGCCCCAGTCGTCGGGCGCCCCGGCGGCGCCGTGGGCGACGGCGGCCACGGCGGCGGCGCCGACGTAGCCCGTCGCCGCCAGGGTGCCCCATCCCGGGCGGCGTGGAGTGCTGGTCCGTCTCATCGGCGTTCCGTCCCGCGAGGTCGGTTCAGTGGCGGGGCGCGACGGGCGTGCGTCCCGGGTGGATGTCGCGCCCCGGAGGGACGCGCGCTCACCGACCCCATTATTGAACACGTTCAGAATGCTGGCCGCACCGCCCTCCGGCATGGGCGTGCCGGAGAGCGGTGCGGTGGGGGACCAGGGGTCCGGTGGTCAGGACGCGGTGCAGGTGAGGTTGGCCGGAGCGGTGGAGCCGCCGTTGGCCGTGTAGCCGAAGGTGACGGTGGCACCGGCGGCCAGGGTGCCGTTCCACTGGTTGTTGCGGACCGTGACGGAGCCGCTGGTGCCGGTGTGCACGCCGTTCCAGAGGCTGGTGACGGTCTGGCCGGAGGCCAGGGTCATGCCGACGGACCAGCCGCTGACGGAGCTCGTGCCCTCGTTGCGGACCGTCACCTCGCCCTGGTGGCCGCCGGGCCAGGAGTTGACCGTGCGGTGCGTCGCGGAGCAGCCGGCGCCCGGGGTGCCCCCGGTGGAGCCGGACGTCGTGCCCGAGGTGGTGCCGCTGGTCGTGCCGGTCGTGCTGCCCGCCGACGTGCCGGAGGTGGTGCCGGTCGTGGTGCCCGCCGACGTGCCGGAGGTGGTGCCGGACGTGGTGCCCGCCGACGTGCCGGAGGTGGTGCCCGCCGACGTGCCGGACGTGGTGCCGGTTGTGGTGCCCGCCGACGTGCCCGAGGTGGTGCCGCTGGTCGTGCCACCGGAGGTCCCGCCGTCGGCGAGGGCGGGGGTCGTCCAGTCCCGCCACCCCGACAGGCTGCCCGCCTTGGCGGAGGCGACGCGGAAGACGCCGGGCCCGCTGCCCGAGTTCTTCAGGAAGGCGTTGATGCTCTGCTGCATCGGCGTGCGCCACTCCGAACGCGAGGCGCAGTGGGTGCCGTCCTGCACGTCGGACCAGTACGAGATCGCGCTCTGCGCGCCGAGCGCCTTGTAGACCTCCGCGCCGCCGAGCGCGGCCACGCTGCCGGACTTGGCGGCCAGCCAGTCGACGTGCGGGTTCTCCATGACGAACAGGCCGCGCGGCGCGATCATGCCGATCATCTGGTGGGTGTCCACCGGCAGGTTGTTGGGCGAGGAGGTGTAGGAGCTGAACGCGTCGCCGAGCCACGGCTGTTCGCCGTAGGCGCTGCTCAAGGGCTGGGCCCCGCTCTCGCCGTTGACCCCGCGGAGGATCGGCGCGCCGCCGGTGCCCGACTCGACCGGCATGGTCAGCGCGATCCGCTGGTCGAACGCACCGGCCACGAACGCGCCCTTGCCGTAACGGGAGCAGCCGGTGACGCCCAGCGAGTCACCCCGCAGGACGGTGCCGCCCGACTGCTGGACGACGTCGATGATCCGGCTGACGCCCCAGGACCAGGCCATCAGCAGGCCGGTGGAACTCGTGTTGCCGTAAAGGGTGTAGAAGGCGCCCTGCTTGTTGGTGCGGGCGGTGCCCTCGCGGCCGACGGCGAGGGGGTCGTAGCTGATGACGGCGGCGCCGGCCGCCTTGATGGTCGCGGTGTCCGCGCCCAGGCCGCCGATGACGATCACGGCCGGGAACGGGCCGGTGCCGCTCGGCAGTTCCACCTTCGCCGAGAAACTGGCGCTGCGGCCCTGGTCGGAGACGTTCACCGTGATGTTGCCGCTGGACACCGTGCCGGTCACGGTCGGCTTCGCGGGCTTCTGGCCGTAGACGGTGCGCTCGGCCAGCTCCCTGATCTCCGCCCGGCGGCAGCGCCAGTCGGCCTTGCTGGTGATGCGGGTGCCGTCGATCCGCTTGAACGGGTCGGGGAGCAGGGAACCCGAGCCGGACGGGGTGCTCCCGACGGGGCAGTCGGCCCCCTCGTCCTCGACGGTGGAGGCGGCCACGGCCTGGGCGGCGGCGGCCGGGAGGGTGGCGGTCGCGGCGTCGGCCCGCGGATCCAGGGTGGTGAACACCAGGCTCGCGGTCGCCGCGAGCGAGGCCAGGGCCCAGGCCCAAGGCCGTTGCAGGGGTAAGCGCATGGGACCTCCAGGGGGAGGGGCGCGGCCGGGCCGGAGCCGCCCGGGGCCGCGCCGTGTGGGGGGACGGTGCTGCCGGCCTGACGGGGTGGGGCTGTCCTCGGTCAGGCGGAGCCTCCCGGCGCGGCGGGCGCGCGACCGCCGGTGCGGACGGGAGGGCCGGGAGCGCTCCCAGGTTAGGAACGGCGCGAGGGCGTGACAACGCTCCGGCGGCACCCGTCTCAGATTGGCCGTTCTGCCCCTCCTGGCCACCGGCGTACCGGGCGTCCCGGTGGGACGGATCGGGGGAAACCGGTGCCGGGAGACCCACCCCCGCCGTCATCGACTGGAATCATTCGGCCACTTCCGGGACAAGAGCGAAACTTTCCGAATGTTTCGGGCGGGCGGGCGGGTGTGCGGGTGCGTGGGTGTACGGGTGGGCACGCGGGTGGCCGTTCGGGCGGGGTGGCGGGGCGCGCGGAGCCCGCCTCCTCACCCGTGCAACGCGCGGTACGCCGTGACGGCCCCGGGGTGCAGCGGGGTCGCGCCGGTGCTGATCAGGCTGCGGATGTCGAGGAACTGGGCGCCGACGGCCCGGTCGGGGACCAGCGAGGCTGCGCGGAGGACCAACAGGCGGGTGAGCAGGCCGGCGACGGCCGGGTCGAGATCCGGGCGGCACACCAGCAGGTTGGACACCCCGACGGTGGCGACCCCGCCGGCCGCCCGGTAGGCCCTCGGGGGGAAGAGCACCTGCTCCAGCCCCATGTCGGTCAGCTGGGACCCGGTCACCGCCGAACCGGCGCGGTCGCCGCCCGCACCGGTCGTCGCGGTGCCGTCACCGCCGTCACCGCCGTCCGCGGTGCCCGCGTGCGGGCCGAGGCCCGGCAGCAGACCCGCCAGCGGAAGGAACCGCAGACCGGGGTCGGCGTCCAGGGCCGACAGCGCGGGCAGCGGCACACCGCCCGCCACCAGCAGACCGTCGACGCTCTCCTCCCGCATGGCGGCGGCCGCCTCCGCCAGCCGCAGATGCCGTACCGGCACGTCGGAGCCGGGCGCCAGACCCGCGGCGCGCAGCAGCCGTTCGCCCAGGTCGGCCGCTCCCGAGCCGACGGCTCCGAGCGAGACCGGGTGCCCGGCCAGGTCGGACACCGCGCGCACGGGGGAGTCGGCGCGCACCGCGAACTGCAGGTACGTCTCGTAGACCCTGCCGATCGCGCGCAGCGGCACCGGCTCGGGGAACAGGGCGGAGCCCCGTGCGGCCAGCGCCGTGTCCGTCATGACGAGCGCGAGGTCCACCTCGCCGTCGCGCAGCAGGCCGATGTTGGTGATGCCGCCCGCGGTGGTGCGGATACGGCAGCGCAGACGCGGACACTCCCGGGTGATCTCGGCGGCGAGGAGCCGGCCGAACGCCGCGTAGAACGCCGTGGGTTCACCGGTCGCGATGCGCAGGAGGCCACTGGGGCCCGGGCGCCGCCGCGGAGTGTCGCCGGCGAGCCCGCCCGCGGCCAGGGCGGCGGCTCCGGCACCGGCGCGCAGCAGCGTGCGGCGGTCGACGGAACGGGACGTCACCCGGCCCCCCGTTCCGTCGCGCCCGACGACAGCGGCACCAGCGCCCGGGCCTCCAGCCCCCGCGGCCGGACCTGGCGCAGCTCCAGCCGGCCCTCCCTGCCCGACAGGAGCTGCCGCGCGATGGCCAGGCCCAGGCCGGTGCCCGACGTGCCGGCGTGGCGGGACGAGCGCCAGAACCTCGTACTCGCCAGGGCCAGTTCGCCGGTGCTCAGCCCCGGACCGTCGTCGCGTACGGCGACCACCGCGAACGGCCCCTCGGCGGCGCAGCGGAGGGTGATCACGGCGCCCTGGCCCGCGTACTTGATGGCGTTGTCCAGCAGGATGCCGGTTATCTGGGCCAGCTCGTGGTCCGAGCAGGCGGCCACCACCGGGGCGGTGGCCGGCCCCGTCCCGGCCCCGGTGGTGAGCCGCGCGCCGGCGCGCCGGGCGACCGGCTCCCACAGCCGGTGCTGGGTCAGGGCGACCTCCTCCGCGTCGCAGCGGGCCTCCTCGCCGGTGCCCGCGGTCAGCTCTCCGGCCCGGTGCTCCGCGGCGGCCAGCGCCAGCATGTCGTCGAGCAGCGTCTCCAGGCGGTCGAGTTCCGTGGTGACGCCGGTGTACGTACGGTCGGCGGCCGGCGGCAGATGGGTGTGCAGGGCGTCCACCCGCAACCGCAGGGCGGCCATCGGATTGCGCATCTGGTGGGAGGTGTCCGCGACGAGCCGCCGCTGCTGATCCAGGGCGGTCGTCACGCTCCGCGCCATCCGGTGGAAACCGACGGCCAGCTGGCGCAGTTCGGGCGGGCCCTGGGCCCTGGCCGGCCCCGGCGGCAGCCCCGCGGCGAGCCTGCCGACGGCGTGGTCCAGCCGGCGCAGCGGCCGCACCACCCAGCGGGTGGCGGCGCGGGCCAGGACGGTGCAGGCGAGGGCGACCAGCGCCGTCCCGGCCAGCACGGCGGCCCAGCGGGTGCCGACGTCGTGCGCCGCGGCGCCCACCGACGCCCGCAGCACGACCGCACCCGTGACCCTGGTCCCGGTGCCCGCCGGCTCGGCGAACATCCGGTGTCCGTGCGACCAGGGGTGCAGCGCGTGGGTGGGGTGCGTCGTCTGGTTGCGCAGGGCCGCGTCGACCAGCCCGGCGACCGCCGGGTCCGAGGCCCGCATCCCGCCGGTCTGGACGACCGGGGCACGGCCGACGTCGGTGATGACGATGGGCTCCCCGTACAGCTGCGTGTGCCGGCGCGCCTCCGCGGCGACGACCGAGAAGTCGCCGGTCGTGGCCGCCTGGTCCATCAGCGACCCGAAACGGTCGAGGTCCGCACCGCGGGCGAGGATCAGCTGCTGGGTGCGGTCGGAGGCGGTGAACAGCAGCAGCGGAACGGCGAACGCGGCCACCGTGAGGACCACGAAGAGCAGCAGCACGGTCTGGACCCGGGAGCGCACGCGCCCGCCTCAGTTCCCGAAACGGAAGCCGAAGCCCCGGATGGTGGTGACCAGTCCGGGCCGTCCGAGCTTGGCGCGCACCTGGGCGAGGTGCACGTCCAGGGAGCGGGAGACCGCGCGGTGGGCGTCGCCCCACACCTCGTCCAGGACCTGCTCACGGCTGACCGCCGTGCCCGCCCGCCCCGCCAGCACCGCCAGGACGTCGAACTCCTTGGCGGTCAGCTCGACCGCCACCCCCGCCACCCGGACCCGACGGGCCTCGAGGTCGACCTCGACGTCACCGGCGCACACCGTGCGCGGGCCCGCGGGAGCCGCCGCCGTGCGCGCCGCGGCCCGCCGGGTCACCGCCTCGATACGGGCGAGCAGTTCGGCGAGACGCACCGGCTTGACCAGGTAGTCGTCGGCCCCCAGACGCAGCCCGCGCACCACGGACCGCTCGTCCCCGCGGGCGGTCAGGACCACCACCGCCAGGTCGCTCACCGCGCGCAGCCCGCGCAGCACCTCCAGGCCGTCGACGTCGGGCAGTCCGAGATCGAGGATCAGCAGATCGGCGCTGCGGTGGTAGGTCAGGACGTCCCTGCCGAGACGGACCCGCCGCGTGTCGTGGCCGTGGTCGTACAGCACCTCCACGAGAGCCGCGGCCACGCCGTCGTCGTCCTCGGCCAGCAGTATCCGCATCCGTGCCCACACCTCCCTCGTCGCCCTCGGCGCCCCGGAACCGGACGTGACCCGGGGCCCCGAATGTAGACCACGAAGGCGCCGCCGACCTGTGGCGTACGGCACATCGCCGCACGTCAGAGAGGCAGCCGGAATGTTAAGGCGAGGTTAGATCCCTGTCGCGACACCTGCTTCGGGCCCCAGGGCCGGGCCAGGCTCCAGCCGTCCATGAAGACGCGCAGGACCAGGAGAACCATGAGCGACCCGCACCCCCTCGCCGCCAAGACCCCGGGCTGGCTCGACTGGTGCCCGAACCCGTCCGTGCCCGCCTTCCGGCCGCCCCCGGGCGCCGTGGACGCGCACTGCCACGTCTTCGGCCCGCAGGCCGACTTCCCCTTCGCTCCGGAGCGCAAGTACACCCCCTGCGACGCCGGCAGGCGGCAACTGTCCGCCCTCCACGACCGCCTGGGCTTCGCCCGCAGCGTCGTCGTGCAGGCCACCTGTCACGGCGCCGACAACTCCGCCATGGTCGACGCCGTCCGGGCGTCCGGCGGCCGGGCCCGCGGCGTGGCCACGGTGCGCCCGGACATCACCGAGCGGGAACTGCGGGAACTGGACGCGGCCGGTGTGCGCGGCGTGCGGTTCAACTTCGTACGCCGCCTGGTCGACGCCTCGCCGCGGGACGACCTCGCCGTGATCGCGAAGAAGATCGCCCCGCTCGGCTGGCACATCGTCCTCTACTTCGAGAGCGCGGACCTGCCGGACCTCGAGGACTTCTTCGCCGCCCTGCCCGCCCCGCTGGTGATCGACCACATGGGCCGGCCCGACGTGACCCGCCCCGTCGACGGGCCCGAATTCCGCCGGTTCCTGCGCTTCGTCGAGGCCAACGACGTGTGGGTGAAGGTCACCTGCCCCGAGCGCCTGAGCGCGAGCGGGCCCTGGGCCGTGGACGGCGAACGGCACGCCTACACCGACGTCGTCCCCTTCGCCCGCCGCGTGGTCGAGGAGTTCTGCGACCGCGTGCTGTGGGGCACCGACTGGCCGCACCCCAACCTCACCGGCCACATGCCCGACGACGGACTCCTCGTCGACCACATCCCGCTCTTCGCGGTCACCGCCGACCAGCGGCGCCGGCTGCTCGTCGACAACCCGATGCGCCTGTACTGGCCCGGCGAGACCCCCTGACCGTCCGCCGCCGGGGCCCGCCCCGCCCGCCGGACCCGCCTCGCCCGCCCCCACCCCTCGCAGACACCCCCGAGAAGGCACCTCCCATGACACACCCGCAGGCGGTACCGCACGCCAACGCGCTGAACCGGATCAACAGGCTGCCCGTCGGCCGGTTCCACAAGGTCACCCTCCTGGCCATCTCCTTCGCCTACTTCTTCGAGTTCGCGGACATCAACACCTTCGCGACGACCGCGCCCAAGCTGATCGGCCTGTGGGGCGTGACCATCGACCAGGTCGCCTACGTCACCTCCCTGTCGTTCGTCGGCATGTTCCTCGGCTCGATCGGCGCCGGGGCCATGGCCGACCGGTGGGGCCGCAGGCGGACCCTGATGGTGACCACCCTGTGGTTCGGCTTCTTCTCGTTCGTCTCGGTGTTCGCCTGGGACATCGTGTCCCTGGGCGTCTTCCGCGTGCTGACCTCGGCGGGCCTCGCGGCGATGACCGTCGTCGCGGTGATCTACGTCAACGAGATGTACCCGGCCGCCGTGCGCGGCAAGTTCCAGGCGTACGCCATCGTCATCGGCATCTGCGGCACCCCGGCCACCAACCTCATCGCCAGTGCCGTCGTGCCGCTCAACGACTGGTCGTGGCGCCTGGTCTACCTCTGGGGCTCGCTCGGCATCCTGCTCGTCCTCTTCGGCAAGCGGCTGAAGGAGTCCCCGCGCTGGCACGAGAGCCGGGGCGACCACGCCGAGGCGGACCGGATCCTCCGGGAGATCGAGGAGAGCGTCGCCGCCGAGAAGGGCCCGCTCCCCGAGCCGCTGCCGCCCGTGGAGGAGCCCCCGGTGACCCGTGCGCCGCTGCGCCTGCTGCTCCAGAAGAAGTACCTGTACCCGACGCTGCTGCTCACCGTGCTGTGGGTGACGCAGACCATCGGCTTCTTCGGCTTCTCCAGCTGGGCGCCCACGCTGCTGGCCAACGAGGGGTTCAGCGTCGAGAAGTCCGTCTTCTACGTGGCCCTCACCACGGTCGGCGCGCCGCTGGGTTCGTACCTGGCCTCCCTGGTCACCGACCGGTTCGAACGCAAGTGGTCCCTCGCGGCGTTCGGCACCGTCATCGCCCTGTGCGGGCTGCTGTACGGACTCACCTTCAACCCGGTCCTGATCATCGTCTTCGGCTTCCTCGTCAACATGTTCGAACGCGGGTACACGGCGCTCGCCTACGCCTACTCCCCGGAGCTCTTCGACACCCGCGGGCGCTCGCTGGGAACCGGCGTCTCCTACGGCCTCGGCCGGCTGTCCAACGCGGCCGGGCCGCTGATCGTCGCCGCCGTCTACCAGGGCAGCGGGTACCGAAGCGTCTTCTACCTCATCGCCGGGGCGTGGCTGCTCGGCGCGATCGTCCTGGCGGTCTTCGGGCCCCGGACCCGGCAGGCGGCGGCCGCCCCGCCGAAGGACCGGGTGGAGCCCGTGCGCACGCCCTGACCGGCGGGCCCGTTCCGCCCGGGCCCGCCCCGCGGCCGCGCCGAGGTGCTCCCGGGCCCCTCGGCGCGGCCGTCACTCCTCGGTGGGCAGCCAGCAGCCGTGCAGGCCCAGGGGCACCCGGACGGGGATGCGCACGCGGGCGACCGGCCCGGCGGACGGGTCCTCCGCGGGCAGTACCAGCAGCCAACTGCTGTTGTCCGTGCGGTCGGTGGCGAACGTCAGCCAGTGGCCGCGGGAGCCGTCGCGCGTGCCGGGCACCGGAGCGAAGACGGGTTCGCCGACGGAGAGGTCGCCGGCGTCCCACGTCCAGCCGCCGGTGACTCCGCCGTTCCCGGTGGCGTACCAGCGCAGCGCGTCGTACTCGCCGGGCAGCAGGCCCCGGATGCGGCCGCTGTCCGCCGCGACGGCCAGCCACCGGTGCGGGCGGCCCACGCGGCGGTCGTCGATCCGGGGCAGCTCCACGCGTGCGTCGTCGAGCCGGGTGCGCGTCATGGTGCCGGCCGCGGGATCGACGACGGCACGGGTCAGGCCGTGCCGGTCCACGTCCCCGGCCCGGTGCTGGTCGGGGGAGCCGGGCCCGGGACCGAGGGAGAGGGCGGGCCACTGCACGTAGTCGAGGACGACCCGGCCGTCGGCCGGGTCGTCGTAGGCGTTGACCGTGTGCCACAGCCAGTACGCCTCGTCGGCGGCCCAGCGCACGGGGCCGCCGTCCCGCGGGACCAGGGCGACGCGGGTGCCCCGTTCGGGACGCCAGGCCAGGAAGGAACCGCCGTTCATCGCGGCGGCGATGTCGAAGTACGCGGGCGCCAGGGTCAGGACCAGGAAGCGGTCGGTGAGGGCCATGTCGTGGATCATCTGCGGCTCGTCGACGCCCTCCACGGGAGTCGGGCCCCGCCGTACGGCGCCGTCCGGTCCGATGACCGACCAGGTGAGGAAGGGCGGTTCGAGGGCGTAGCAGAAGACGGCCATCTCGCCGGTGACCGGATCGATCCGGGGGTGGGCGGTGATGCCGGCGGGCAGCCGCCCGTCGAAGGTCTCCTCGCCCAGCGTGTCGAGCTCCGCGCCGAGGCGGAACGGGCGGTCGGACTCGGCGAGGGCGAGCAGGCGGCCGGCATGCCGGACGACGTTGATGTCGGGCAGGGGCTTGAAGGTGTTCGCCAGCGACTTCCCCACCTCGTCGGGGCCGGGGAGGATCATCGACTCGAGCCCGCCCCACAGGGCGTGCCCGGCCTTCTCCTCGGCGATCATGGCCGGCGTGCGGACGAAGCGGTTGCGGTAACGGGCGCGGCCCTCCGACAGCCACACCCCGTGGACCATGCCGTCGCCGTCCAGCGGGTACAGGTAGCTGCCGATGGGGGTGAACCGGGGATTGGGGCCGTTGCGCAGGTAGACGCCGTCCAGGTCGTGGGGGAGTTCGCCGGTGACCTCGAGATCCGTCGCGTCGACCTCCGCGGTCACCGGGGCGAAGCGGCCGGTGAGGTGGGCGACGCGGGTCGGGTCGAAGGCGGGGGTCATGGCACCGTCCCTCCGGGTAGTCCGTGCCGTCCGTGCCTTGCGATCAGTAGAGGCCCCCCGCCCTCACCCTGCCACCTGGGACGGTCCGCGCCGCGGGGCTTGTCGGGTGCTGGTTCTGTTGTGCGGCGGTGCTTGTCGGGGCCGGCGGTCCGGCTGTGCTGCGGGACCGGCGGGGGCGGTCCTGCCCTGCTGCGGGACTTGCTCGGGTGCCGGTGCCGGTGCCGGTGCCGGTGCGCTGCCGCGCCGCGGGGCATGTCGGCGCCGCGGCGCCCGTCCGGCCGACGGTCGCGTCGCGTCGCGGGGTGGTCCGGCCGTCGGTCGCGTCGCGCTGTGGTCCCGACCCGCCTGCGGCGTGGGCAGGCCGGGGAAGGCGGGTCGGCCGGTCCGTCGGGTGGCAGCGGCAGCTCGGGGTCAGCGGCCGCGCGTCCGTGGAAAGCACGGGCCCCCGGGCGGGGGGCGGTGCGGGGGGACGGCGGATAGCATCGGGGCATGCCGCTGACCGCCGAGGACGTGGACAGGTTCGAGGTCGCCCGGCCCCGGCTGGGGGCGATCGCCTACCGGCTGCTCGGGTCCGCGAGCGACGCCGAGGACGCCGTCCAGGAGACGTACCTGCGCTGGCACGCCGCCGATCCGGAACGCATCGAGGTCCCCGAGGCGTGGCTGACCAAGGTGCTCACCCGGCTGTGCCTCAACCAGCTGACCTCCGCCCGGGCGCGTCGTGAGACCTACGTGGGCCAGTGGCTCCCCGAGCCCCTGCTCGAGGGGGACCCGATGCTCGGCCCGGCCGAGACGGCGGAGCAGCGGGAGTCGGTGTCGTACGCGGTGCTGACCCTGATGGAGCGGCTGTCGCCCAACGAGCGCGCGGTGTACGTGCTCAGGGAGGCGTTCGGGCACGCGCACCGGGAGATCGCCGACGTCCTCGACATCGGCGAGGCCGCCAGCCAGCAGATCTACCACCGCGCCAAGCGGCACCTGGCACAGGGCAAGGCCCGGACCGAGGTCGACGCGGGCGCCGCCCGGCGGATCGCCGAGGAGTTCCTGGCCGCCGCCACCAGCGGCAGGTACGACGGGCTGCTGCGCCTGCTCACCGACGACGCCGTCGCGATCGGCGACGGCGGGGGCAAGGTCCCGGCCCGGGCCAAGGCGTTCGAGGGCGCGCTCGCGGTCGCCAAGTTCATGTGGGGCCTCTTCCGGCCCGCCAAGGCCAAGCGCGACCTGGTCGGCGGCTCGCCCGGTGTCTACGCCACGACGGCCAACGGGGAGCCCGCCGTGGTGGCGGTCGTGGACGGGAGGGTCGTCGGCGTCGTGTGCCTCGAGCTCACCCCCGAGGGCATCGCCGGCTTCCGCAGCCAGGTCAACCCGGACAAGCTCCGGCGGGCCACCGAGCGGTGGGCGTCGGACGAGCGCGGGGAGCCCCTGTTCCACGCGTTCTGACCTCCCGGGGTCAGATGTGACTCAGGTCACATTCGCTTCCTGTCAGGAAACGGCGGGCTGTCCGGTTCAAGAGGCGTGACAGCCCGCGCGACGGGCGACCGACCGCACAGACAGGAGCAGGAAAATGCAGCACCGCGTCATCGTCCTCGGCGGCGGCTACAGCGGAGCCGTCGCGGCCGGCCGCCTCGCCAGGAGGCTGGACCCGGCGGATGTACGGATCACCCTCGTCAACGCCGCGCCCGACTTCGTCGAGCGGGTCCGGCTGCACCAGCTCGCCGCCGGTCAGAACCTCCGGCACCGGCCCTTGAGCGAGATGTTCCAGGGCACCGGGGTCCGGCTGAGGACGGCGGAGGTCACCGGGATCGACGTCGGCCGCAGGACCGTCAAGGTCAAGGGCGCCGCGGCCGACGGCGGCGGCGAGGAACTGGAGTACGACACGCTCGTGTACGCCCTCGGCAGCGGATGGGACGACCACGGCGTCCCCGGCGTCGCGGAGCACGCCCACGAGGTCGCGAGCCGCGCCGGCGCCCTCCGGCTCCGCGAGCGGCTGGCCGGGCTGGAGGCCGGGCGGTCCGTGGTGGTCGTCGGAGGCGGCCTCACCGGTCTGGAGGCCGCCACCGAGATCGCCGAGTCCCACCCGCACCTCTCCGTCTCCCTCGCCGTCCGCGGCGAACTGGGCGACTGGCTGTCGGTGAAGGGGCGCGGGCATCTGCGGAAGGTCGTCGACGGGCTCGGCATCGCCGTGCACGAGCACGCCGACGTCACCGGCGTCGCGGCCGACCGGGTCACGACGGCCGACGGCCGGGAGGTCCCGGCCGCGGTGACCGTGTGGACGGCGGGCTTCGCCGTGCATCCGCTCGCGGGGGCCACCGGCCTCGAGACCGGCGCGACGGGCCAGATCGTGGTCGACGCGACGATGCGCTCCGTGTCCCACCCCGACGTCTACGCCGTCGGTGACGCGGCCCTGGTCATGGGCCCGGGCGACAAGCCGCTGCGGATGTCCTGCGCCAGCGGGGTTCCCACCGCCTGGCAGGCCGCCGACTCCCTCGCGGCGCGCCTCACCGGCGGGAAGCTCCCGAGGACGCCGATGCGCTACTTCAACCAGTGCGTCTCGCTGGGGCGCAAGGAAGGGCTCATCCAGTACGTCACCGCGGACGACCGGTCCGTGAACGCCGCCCTGACCGGCCGGTTCGCCGCGCTCTACAAGGAGCTGGTCTGCAAGGGCGCGGCCTGGGGCGTCGCCAACCCGCTCTTCAGGATGCCCGTACGGCGCCGCCGGATCGCGCGGGACGCGACGGAGGCGTCACCGGTCGCCGGGGTCCGGGCCGCCGACGTGCCGGCCGCAGACGTCTCGGCCTGACCCGCCGGGCGGGGGGCCCGCACCGTCCGTCCGGTCGGCGCAGTCGCGCTGAGCCGTGCGGGGTGCGTGGGTCCCCCGGAGGGCCCTGCCCCGGCGCATGGGCGAGGCGGGCCGGGCGGGGCCGTGCTGGGGTGGAGGTCACTGCCCCCGTCCGGGGCGGCGCCGTCGCGGTGCGCGTGGAACGCGGTGACCGCCGGCGTCCGCGGATGCCCAGGCCTTCGCGGACGTCCCCGGCGCCCGCGGACGGGGCCGACTTCCCAGGAGGACGAAGATGACCCGATCCGTACGACGCCGACGTGTCCGCGTGGCCCTGTCCGTGGTGAGCGCCGCCCTGGTCGCCGCCGTCGCGGCGCCCCTCGCCCAGGCCGCCGGGCCTTCCGGGGGCACGGAGCGGTGCGAGCACGACCGGTGTACGAGCGGCACGCCCGGCGTGCTCGCGCCGCCCGGCTCGCCGGAACCGGGCCCGCTCCCCGGCGAGGACGCCGCTGACCCCGGGCAGGCTGCCGGCCCCGGGACGCCGGAGCCCGCCGCCGGCCCCGAGGGCGCCGACCACACGGCCCCCGGCCCGGCCGCCGGTGACTCCGGCTCCGCGGTCACCGACCCGGGGGTGACCGACCCGGGGGTGACCGACCCGGGGGTGACCGACCCCATGGGCGCGGACCCCACGGCCGTCGGGTCTCCGGACGGGGACTTCGCGGGTGCCGACCCCATGGGCGCCAACCTCATGGGCGCGGACCCCATGGGTGCCGACCCCATGGGCGCGGACACCGCGACCGCGGACCCGATGGGCTCGCAGTTCGCGGCGGAGCTGGAGCCGGGCGTCACTCCCGACCCCGCAGCCCCGGAGGAGGGCGCCGGCCCGGCGTCCGCGCCGGCACCGGACGCGGCCGCGGAGGAGTCCGTGCCGTCCGGGTCGCCGGCCGGCCAGGACGTCCCCGAGTGGCCGGCCGAGCAGACGGAGCAGACGGAGCCCGGAACGCAGGACGGCACCGGGGAGCCCGCCCTGCCGGAACCGGACCAGGTGGCCCCGGCGAACCCCGACGCCGGGCAGGGAAGCGGGGAGGAGACGATCGAGCACCAGGCGTCCCTGCTCCCCGCCTTCGACGGCGCCCCGCGGCAGGAGAACGGCGCGTAGACCGGGCGGGCCCGAAGGGCCACGGCGGTGGTCGGCGACGACCCCTGCCGTGGCCCTTCGCCGCGCACGCGCCGTCGGCGGCCCGCGGGCGACCGCATAGGCTGGGCGGATGCAGGACGAGTACCGCACAGTGGCCCGCGCGGGCGTGCACGAGACCGAGGTCAACCGCTCCCGCTTCCTGTGCAGCCTCGCCCCGGCGGCCACCGAGGAGGAGGCCCAGGCCTTCCTCGCCGCCGTCCGCAAGGAACACGCGGACGCCACGCACAACTGCTACGCCTATGTGATCGGCGCCGACGCCTCCGTGCAGAAGGCCGGCGACGACGGCGAACCGGGCGGCACCGCGGGCGTGCCGATGCTGCAGATGCTGATGCGGCGTGACATGCGGTACGTGGTGGCCGTGGTGACCCGGTACTACGGCGGCGTGAAGCTGGGGGCCGGCGGGCTCATCCGTGCCTACGGAGGAGCGGTCGGGGAGGCCCTGGACGTCCTGGGGACCCGCACCCGGCGGCGGTTCCGGGTGGCCACGGTGACCGTGGACCACCAGCGGGCCGGGAAGGTGCAGAACGACCTGCGGTCCACCGGGCGCGAGGTGCGCGACGTGCGGTACGGCGAGCAGGTGGAGATCGAGATCGGCCTCCCCGACGCGGACGTGCCGGCGTTCCGGGCATGGCTCGCGGACAGCACGGCCGGCTCGGCGGGCTTCGCGCTCGGGGGAGAGGCGTACGGGGACGCGTAGCCGCGCCTGCACCCACGCCCGCACTCGCGCACGCACCCACGCTCGCCTCGAAGGGCCGTTCCGGCCCCGTGGGCGTGGCGTTCATAGGGTCCACGCACATGTCTTGTCACCACATGTGGCACCCCCTTACTCTCCAGTAGGTAACCGCCGGTAACACGGCGACGCGCAGTCCTGCCCGCCCTCCGACGATGACAGGAGTGAGCCGCGTGGAGAGATCAAGGGCCACCGACCGGCCGCGAACCGCCTCCCCGACCCGCAGCTCCAGCCGAAGCTCCACCCGCCTGCTGCTGTCCGCCGCGCTGGTCGCCCTGGCCTGCGTCGGCGCGCAGACCGCGGTCGCCCAGGCCGCGCCCGCCGCCCCGGCCGCCCCGGCCGCGACGGCCGCCGGCTTCTACACGCCGCCCGCGAGCCTCCCCGCGCAGAACGGCGCCCTGGTCCGCACCGAGCCGCTGCCGCTCGCCATCAGCCTGCCGAGTCTCGGCGGCCCCTTCCCCGGCAAGGCCACCCGGCTGATGTACCGGTCCACCGACTCCAACGGCGAGCCCGTGGCGGTCACCGGCGCCTACATCGAGCCCTCCGCCGCGTGGCGCGGCGGCGGCGCCCGCCCGCTGGTGGCCGTGGCGCCGGGCACCATGGGGCAGGGCGACGAGTGCGCCGCCTCCAAGGGGCTGGAGCACCCCATCCTGCTGGAGGGCGACTCGGTCTCGGTCGGCTACGAGGACCTGTCGATCTACCGGCTGCTCGCCTCGGGCGTCGCCGTGGTGGTCACCGACTACGTCGGCCTGGGCACCACCGACAGGCTGCACACCTACGTCAACCGTGTCGACGGCGGACACGCCGTGCTGGACGCGGTCCGGGCCGCCCGCTCGCTGCCGGGGACGTCGCTGCGGCCCGAGTCGCGGGTCGGCCTCTACGGCTACAGCCAGGGCGGCGGCGCCACCGCGGCCGCGGCCGAGCTGGCGGCGTCCTACGCCCCCGACGTCCAGCTGGCCGGGACGTACTCCGGCGCGCCGCCCGCCGACCTGACCGAGACGATCAAGGGCATCGACGGCAGCGCCCTCACCGGGGCCCTGGGCTGGTCGCTCAACGGATTCCTCCAGGCCGACCCCGGCCTGCGGCCCATCGCCGACGCCCACCTCAGCGACAAGGGCCGGGCCGCACTGGAGGACCTGTCGGGCATGTGCATCGGCGACTCGCTCCTCGCCTACGGGTTCCGGCGCAGCAGCTCCTGGACGACGGACGGGAAGTCCCTCTCGCAGATCGTGGAGAGCGAGCCGCGCATCCAGGAGGTGCTGGACGACCAGCGCATCGGCAACCTCAAGCCCTCCGGGCCGGTGCGGGTGGCCACCGGGGTCCAGGACGACATCGTGCCGCACCGGCAGTCGCGGCAGATGGCGGTCGACTGGTGCCGCAAGGGCGCGAACGTCACCTACGAGGCGATCGCGCTGCCGAACCTCGGCGACAAGATCGTCACCAACCACATGGTGCCGCTCCTCACCGACCAGGGCGCGGCCATCGACTGGCTGAAGGACCGGCTGGAGGGCAGGTCCGCGGTCTCCAACTGCTGGAGCATGCCGCTCCAGCCCTGACGGGCCGTCGGGGTTCCCCGCGCGCGGGCGGGGGCGGCACGCAAAGCCGCCTCCGCCAGCAAGGCGGGGCATTCCGGACAAAATTCGGCCCACGGCGTCGCTGTCGGTGGCCACCGTTAAGGTCGGTGGGCATGAGGCTGCTGCACACGTCGGACTGGCACCTGGGCCGGTCGTTCCACCGGGTGAACATGCTCGGGGCCCAGGCCGCGTTCGTCGACCACCTGCTCGTCGCCGTGCGCGAGCACCGGGTCGACGCGGTGGTGGTGTCGGGCGACGTGTACGACCGGGCGGTTCCGCCGCTGGCCGCCGTGGAGCTGTTCGACGACGTCCTGCACCGGCTCGCCGGCCTCGGCGTGCCGACGGTCATGATCTCCGGCAACCACGACTCGGCCCGCCGGCTCGGCGTCGGCGCCGGGCTGATCGGCCGGGCCGGGATCCACCTGCGCACCGACGCCGCCTCGGCCGGCACCCCGGTGGTGCTCGCCGACGCCTTCGGCGAGGTCGCCTTCTACGGCCTGCCCTACCTCGAACCCGCCCTGGTCAAGGACGAGTTCGGGGTCGACAAGGCGGCCCACGAGGCGGTGCTCGGCGCCGCCATGGACCGGGTGCGGGCCGACCTCGCGACGCGTCCCGCCGGCACCCGCTCGGTGGTGCTCGCCCACGCCTTCGTCACCGGCGGCCGGGTCAGCGACAGTGAGCGCGACATCACCGTCGGCGGCGTCGCCTCGGTACCCGCCGCCGTCTTCGACGGCGTCGACTACGTCGCCCTCGGACACCTGCACGGCTGCCAGACGATCACCGAGCGCGTCCGCTACAGCGGCTCCCCGCTGCCCTACTCCTTCTCCGAGGCCGACCACCGCAAGACCATGTGGCTGGTGGAGCTCGACGCCCGGGGCGGCGTGGCCGCCGAGCGGATCGACTGCCCGGTGCCCCGCGCGCTGGCCCGGATACGCGGCCCGCTGGAACAGCTCCTCGCCGACCCGCACCTCACCCGGCACGAGGACGCCTGGGTCGAGGCCACCCTCACCGACCCGGTGCGGCCGGCCGACCCCATGGCCCGGCTCTGCGAACGGTTCCCGCACACCCTCAGCCTCACCTTCGACCCCGAGCGGGCCCCCGGCGAGGCAGGCGTCTCCTACGCGCGCCGTCTCGCCGGACGCGACGACCAGCAGGTCGCGGAGGACTTCGTGGCCCATGTCCGGGGCGCCGCGCCCGACGAGGAGGAGCGCGCCGTGCTCCGCGAGGCCTTCGACGCCGTGCGCGCCGACGCCTTCGCCAAGGAGGCCGCCCGATGAGGCTGCACCGGCTCGAGATGACGGCCTTCGGCCCGTTCGGCTCCACCCAGAGCGTCGACTTCGACGAGCTGGCCGGAGCCGGCCTGTTCCTCCTGCACGGTCCCACCGGCGCGGGCAAGACCTCCGTGCTGGACGCCGTCTGCTACGCGCTCTACGGCAAGGTGCCCGGCGCCAGGGAGAGCGGACACAGCGGCGGCCAGGGCTCCGCCCTGCGCAGCGACCACGCCGACCCCGCCGTCAGCACCAAGGTCACCCTGGAGCTGACCGTCGCCGGCCGCCGCCTGGAGGTCACCCGGCAGCCCGCCCGGCTCCGCCCCAAGAAGCGCGGCACCGGAACGACCCCCGAGAAGGCACAGAGCCTGCTGCGCGAGTACGACCCCGCCGCCGGCGCCTGGAAGAGCACCGGCAGCCGCTCCCACCAGGAGATCGGCGAGGAGATCACCCAGCTCCTCGGCATGAGCCGGGAACAGTTCTGCCAGGTCGTGCTGCTCCCGCAGGGCGACTTCGCCCGGTTCCTGCGCGCCGACGCCGAGGCCCGCGGCAAGCTGCTCGGCCGGCTCTTCGCCACCGAGCGGTTCGGCGAGGTCGAGAAGCGCCTCGCCGAGCGCCGCCGCGCCACCGAGGCGCAGGTCAAGGACGCCGACACCGACCTCCTCAACCGCGCCCACCGCATGCGGCAGGCCGCCGGCGAGGCCATGGAACTGCCCGGCCTCGCGCCGGGCGACCCCGGCCTCGCCGAGGCCGTGCTCACCGCGGCCGCGGTCGCCCGCAGCACCGCCCGCGAACAGCTCGCCGTCACGCGCTGCGCGCTGGACGCCGCCGAGACGGCCCGGGCGCGGGCCGAACGCGACACCGTCGAAGCGCGCGAACTGGCGCGCCTGCAGAAGCGGTTCGGTGACGCCGAGGAACGCGCCGCACGCCTCGAGGAGGCCTCCGCCGCCCACCACGAGGCCCAGCGCGTGATGGAGCGCTCCCGCAAGGCGGAGGCGGTGGCACCCACCCTGGACCTGCGGCGCTCCGCCGAGGCCGAGCACCGGCGGGCGGCCGCCGCCGAGCAGCGCGCCCGCGGCCTGCTCCCCGCCCGGCTCGCCGGCGACGGCGCGGCCGGACTGGCCGCCGCCGCCCGCCGGGCCGCCGAGGAACTGGGCGGCCTGGAGTCCGCGCGCCGTGCCGAGACCCGCCTGCGCGCCCTGGCCGCCGAGCGGGACCGGCTGGACCGGCAGGAGCGGGCGGACGAGGAGGCGCTCCAGGAGGCCGAGGAATGGCTGGCCGGCTGGGAGGAGACGCGCACCGCCCTCCAGGACCGCCTCGAGGCGGCCCAGGCGGCGGCCACCCGCGCCGAGCAGCTCGCCGCCCGGCAGGAACCCGCCCGGCGGCGGCTCGACGCCGCCCGCGAGCGGGACCGGCTGGCCGCCGGGACCGCGACCGCCGGGCAGGACGCGGCGGCCGCCCGGCTGAGCGCCGCGGCAGCCCACGAACACTGGAACACGCTGCGCGAACAGCGGCTGGACGGCATCGCCGCCGAACTCGCCGCCGCCCTGCGCGACGGCGAGCCCTGCGCCGTCTGCGGCTCCCCGGACCACCCGGCACCGGCCGGCAAGGACGTCGGCCATGTCGACCGGGCCACCGAGGAGGCCGCCCGCGCCGGGCACCGCCGCCTCCAGGAGGCGGCCGACGACGCGCAGCGGCGCCACGCGCGTCTCCGCGAGGCGCTGGCCGCCGCCGTCGCCGAAGCCGGCGAGGACCCCGCCGACGAACTGGCCCGCGAGCTCGCCGAGCTGACCGAGCGGCACCGCCGGGAACACCTCGATGCGGGCGACCTGCACCCCGCCCGCGAGGAGCTGCGCCGCGCCGAGCAGGAACACGCCCGCCGTACCGCGGCCCGGCAGGAGGCCGCCGTCCGCGCCGCCGCCCGCGTCGGGCACCGCGAACGCCTCGACCAGGAACGCGTCACCCTCGAGCGGGAGCTCGCCGAGGCGCGCGGCACCGCCGCCAGCGTCACCGCCCGCGCCCTCCAGCTCGAGCGGGCCGTCACCCTCCTCGACGAGGCCGCCGACGCCGCCCGCGCCGCCGAGGACGCGGCCCGCCGGCTCAAGGACGCCGACGCCCGGCTGTCCGACGCCGCCTACCGGGCCGGGTTCGACACCCCGCAGGCCGCCGCCGACGCGCTGCTCGACGCCGCCGACCACCGCGCCCTGCAGCACCGCCTCGACGCCTGGCAGCACGAGCACGCCGCGGTCCGCGCCGTGCTCGAGGAGGAGGACACCGCAGCGGCGGCCCAGCTGCCGCCCGCCGACGCCGGCGCCGCCGAGGCCGCGCTCGCCGCGGCCGCCCGGCGGGCCCGCGAGGCCGCCTCCGCCCACGACGCCGCCGAGCGGCGCTGCGCCGACCTCGACCGGCTCTCCGAGGAGGCCGCCCGCGCCGCCCGCGCCCTGGCCCCCCTGCGCGGCCGGCACGACAAGGTCGCCCGGATGGCCGGCCTCGCCGCGGGCACCTCCGCGGACAACGAGCGCAGGATGCGCCTGGAGTCCTACGTGCTCGCCGCCCGCCTCGAACAGGTCGCGGCGGCGGCCACCGCCCGGCTGCTGCGGATGTCCTCCGGCCGCTACACGCTGGTCCACTCCGACGACCGCTCCGGCCGCGGCCGCAGCGGCCTCGGGCTGCACGTGGTCGACGCCTGGACGGGACGGGAGCGGGACACCGCCACCCTCTCCGGCGGCGAGACCTTCTTCGCCTCCCTCGCCCTGGCCCTCGGCCTCGCCGACGTGGTCACCGACGAGGCGGGCGGCGTCCGGCTCGACACCCTCTTCATCGACGAGGGCTTCGGAAGCCTCGACGACCAGACCCTCGACGAGGTCCTCGACGTCCTGGACTCCCTGCGCGAACGGGACCGCAGAGTGGGCATCGTCAGCCACGTCGCCGACCTCAAGCGCCGCGTCCACGCCCAGCTCGAGGTGGTCAAGGGCCGCCAGGGGTCGGTGCTGCGGCAGCGCGGGGCGTCCGGCTGAGCGCGCGGACCGCCGGCCGCTCGCGGCCGAGGACGGTCAGCCGG
>NZ_BBZI01000007.1:206992-254881 GCF_008974245.1 Streptomyces abyssomicinicus
GGCGCGGGAGGGGGGAGGAGTACACCACGCTGGTGGTCACCGACCCGAGTCCGCCGATCCGCCCGGACACCTCCTCCAGGTGCCGCATCGAGCGCGCGGTCACCTTCAGGACGAAGCAGTCGTCCCCCGTCACATGGTGCGCCTCCACGATCTCCGGAGTGGCGGCCACCAGGTCGTGGAACGGCTTGTAGTTCGACGTCGGGTACCGCAGCCGGACGAACGCCAGCACCGGCAGGCCCAGCCGCTCCGGATCGACGACCGCCGAGTAACCCCGGATCACCCCGGCCTCCTCCAGCCTGCGCACCCGCTCGGTGACGGCGCTGGGAGACATGGAGACGGCCCGGGCCAGCTCGGTGAAGCTCGCCCGGCCGTCCCGCTGCAGCACGTCGAGGATGCGCAGATCAGTGGCGTCCGGCGTGTACGCCGGGAGATGCGTGGTCATGGGCCGAGCATGCCGGGGATTCCCCGGCGTCACAACCGGAGCGCCGTGGATCGGCCGTTCAGGGCGGCGGCCGCGGCGCCTAGATTCTCCGGTGTCGGAAAGCCGCACCGGAAGGACCACCCCATGGCCAACGCATCGACCCCCGTCGACAACCCCGTGCTGCGCGTCGCGCCCGCCGCACCGGCCGAGGCCGCCGCCTACTTCTCGGCGAGCCTCGCCTTCCACGCGGACGTGTCCGACGTCGCGGCCGCCCTCGCCGCCGCCGGCCCCGGCGGCGACCCGGGCTTCGTGCTGGTCGACACCCGGTCCACCGAGTCGTGGGACCAGGGGCACGTGCCCGGCGCGCTGCACCTGCCCACCGCCCTCCTGCCGCAGCTGGCGGACCGCCTGCTGGATCCGGCGGTCCCGGTCGTCACCTACTGCTGGGGCCCCGGCTGCAACGGCGCCACCCGCGCCGCGCTGGCGCTGTCCCTTCGCGGGTACCGGGTCAAGGAGATGCTCGGCGGCTTCGAGTACTGGGTCCGTGAGGGCTTCGCCTACGAGACCGCCGAGGGCGGCGGGCGGCGGAGCCCCGACCCGCTCACCGCGCCCGTCGTCGAGGACGCCGACTGCGGCTGCTGAACAGGGTGGGCCGAGGAGCCGGCGCCCCGCCCGTCCACCCGCCGGTGGGCTGTGACGGGGGCGCCGGACCCCGTCACAGCCGGGAGAGCTCGTCGACCAGGTCGTCCAGTCCCAGCGAGCCCTGCGAGAGGGCGGCCATGTGCCAGGCCTTGGCGTCGAAGGCGTCGCCGTGCCGCGCACGGGCCTTCTCGCGGCCCAGCAGCCAGGCGCGCTCGCCCAGCTTGTAGCCGATGGCCTGGGCGGGCATCGACAGGTACCGCGTCAGCTCGCTCTCCACGAAGTCCGCGGGGCGGCTGCTGTGCGCACCGAAGAACTCCTGGGCCAGGCCGGGCGTCCACCGCTCACCCGGGTGGAAGGGCGAGTCCGCGGGGATCTCCAGCTCCAGGTGCATGCCGATGTCGACGATCACCCGCGCCGCGCGCATCATCTGCGCGTCCAGGTAGCCGAGCCGCTCCTCCGGGTCCGGCAGGTAGCCCAGCTCGTCCATCAGCCGCTCCGCGTACAGCGCCCAGCCCTCCATGTTGGCGCTGACACCGCCCACCGTGGCCTGGTAGCGGGAGAGGTCCTTGGCCACGTACGTCCACTGCGCGAGCTGGAGGTGGTGGCCGGGAACACCCTCGTGGTACCAGGTGGAGACCAGGTCGTAGACGGGGAACCGGGTCAGCCCCATGGTGGGCAGCCAGGTCCGGCCCGGCCGGGAGAAGTCCTCCGACGGGTTGGTGTAGTACGGGGCGGCGGCGCTGCCGGGCGGGGCGATGCAGGACTCCACCCGCTTCACCGGCTCGGCCAGCTCGAAGTGGGTGCCGTCCAGCTCGGCGACGGCACGGTCCATCAGCCCCTGGAGCCATTGGCGGACCTCGTCGACGCCCTCGATGTGCCGTCCGTGCTCGTCCAGGTGGGCCAGCGCCACCCACGGGGTGGCGGCCCCGGGCAGGATGCGCTCCGCCTCGGTCCGCATCTCCCCGAGCAGGCGGTGGTATTCGGCCCACCCGTACGCGTACGCCTCGTCGAGGTCCAGGTCGGTGCCGTTGAAGTAGCGGGCCCAGCGGGCGTACCGCTCACGGCCCACCGTGTCCGGGGCGCCGGCGACGGACGGCGCGTACACGTCCCGCATCCAGTCCCGCAGCTCCACCAGGGAAGCGGTGGCGCCACGGGCGGCCTCGTCCAGCTCGGCGCGCAGCTTCTGCGGACCGTCGGCCGCGAAGTCCTCGAACCAGCCGCGGCCGGTGCCGTGCGGGTCCGCCCACTCGGTGAGCTGGCCCACGAACGTCGCGGTGGGCCGCGGTCCGCCGTACAGCCCGCGCTCCAGACCCAGCGCCAGCGACTCCCGGTACCCGGCCAGCGCGGCCGGCACGGCGCGCAGCCGCTCCGCGAGCGCGGCCCAGTCCTCCTCCGTGTCCGCCGGGGTGACGGTGAAGACCTCACGGAGCGAGTGGACCGGACTGTGGATGTTGCTGACCGCCCGCAGACCCTCCTGCGCCTCGTGGACGGCGAGTTCGGCGGTCAGCCGCTCACGCAGCAGGCGGGCGCACCGCCGCTCGATGCCGGTGTCCGCGCCGGGCCGGCGCTCGGCCTCGTCGAGCCGGGCCAGGGTGTCCCGCTGGAGCGCGGCCAGGGCCTCCTGCCCGGCCGGAGAGGTGTCCGGCAGCCTGCTCGAACTCTCCTTGACGCCGAGGTAGGTGCCGGTGATCGGATCGAGGGCGACCAGGTCGTCGACATAGGCGTCGGCGACCTGGCGGGGCAGCGGGTTGTTGGTGTCTGACATGGGGGCCATCCTTTCCCAGGAGGAGGGCCCACGTCAGCACCGACCGGGCGTCCGGTGGTGACAGCGGCCGGAAAGCGCCCCCGCCGTCACCACCGCGTCGCCTCAACTCCCGTCCGCACGCCCCTGGTCGGACACCGCGCCGCACTGCGGCAGGGCAGCCGGAACGGGCTCCACCCGGGCGGTGATCACCAGGGTGCCCTCCTCGACCTGGTACTCCAGCGGCAGCTCGAGGCCGCGCATCGCCGCCAGCATCCCGGTGTTGGACGCCTGCGTCACCGCGTAGACGGCGCCGCAGCCGGCCTCGGCGGCCATCCGCACCAGCCGGTACAGCAGTTCACCGCCGATGCCGCGCCGCTGCCAGGCGTCCTCCACGAGCAGCGCGACCTCGGTCTCGTCGCCGTCCCACAGGAGGTGACCGAGCCCGACGACGTGACCGCGCGTGGTCTCCACCACCAGGGTGCGGCCGAAGTTGGGGCTGAGCAGGTGCCGCAGGTAGCGGTCGGCGTCGCCCACCGGGCCGTGGTACCGCCGCCGCAGGGTCTGCGGCGAGCAGCGGGTGTGGAGCGCCTTCGCCGCCTCCAGGTCACCCGGTCCGGCCCGGCGGACCGTGAAGTGGCCCGCGCCGGACACCGTCAGCAGGTCCTCCGAGACCGGGAGCCGCGGCCCGAGACGGCCGTCGAGCTCCACCAGGGCACGGGCCCGGGCGAACTCGGCCGGGGTGAAGGGCAGGTGGGGCCGGTCCACGGTGATCACGCCGCCGTCCGGGGTGGGCAGGCGCATCACGGTGCCGGAGTCCTCGTCGAGCTCCGCCGCCCCGGCCTGCTGCTCCCCGCTCCCGCCGCCCCGCCCGGGCGGAGCCTGGCGGATTGCGCAGCGGCCCAGCAACTGGCGCAGAGCGAGCGGAAGTTCGGCGGGGTCGAGGGCGGTGCGGGTGGCCAGGGTCACGGCGCGCGTCGGGGCGTCCACCAGGTCGTGGGCGTCGCCGCGCTCCGTCCAGACGTCCCAGCCGCCGGCCCGCTGCACCTCGGCGGCCAGCTCGGCGGCGGTCACCCCGCCGGGCGCGCGGAGCAGGAACTCGTCCACCACGCCGTCGGCCAGCGGGTGGGTCTGGAGGCTGACGATGTCCACGCCGAGCCCGGCGAGCCGGGCGCACAGCGCGGCCAGCGAGCCCGGCTCGTCGCGCACCGTGGCGCGCATCCGCCAGAGCGCCGAAGGCGCCCCGCCCGCCACCGCCAGGGGTTCGGGGCCGGGCCGCCCGGTCCGCCGCCCCCGGGAGGACGACGGCCGGGCGCCGGTATCGGTATCACCGGCCGGGGGCCTGGGTCCGTGGCGTCCGGTCCACCAGGCCTGGAATCCGGACGGGGCCAGACGCAGCCAGGACGGAGCCGGCCGGTCACTGTCTCGTTCACAGGTCACGCGCTTCATGGAAGACATGTTCTGATGCATGCCTCCACGGTGAGGGACCGGTGTTGCGTGATCACGAACGTTTTGTGACCCTCCGGTTAAGCGCAGTTCTGTCCGCTATGGGGGATCTCACACCGCGGATCCCTCGGGACGGGAACCGTCCGCCACGGCGGCCCGCAGCCGCCGCGCCTCGGCGACCAGACGCGAGGAGCCGCCGCGGCCGGCCACCGCGTCCAGACCGGCCACCTCACCGCCGGCCCCGGACCGCTCGACGCAGTCCGCGGCCACCGCCAGCAGCTCGCCCAAAGCACGGGCGTTCACCGGCTCGTCCGCCCCCAGCAGCGGCGGAAGCACGGCGCGCAGCACCGACCACACGGTCCGGCGGGCACCGCCGTCGGCCGCCGTGCGCAGGGCGTCCGCGAGGCGGCCCGGCACGACCACGTCGGACAGCACCAGCGCGGCCAGGTCCGCGCCCAGCGCCTCCGCGTCCAGCTCGCCGCCCGCCGCGAGCAGCAGCAGGGCGTCCACCGCCGCCAGACGGTCGCCGACGGTCCGGGAGCCGAGCCCGTAGGCCACCGACAGGCGAAGCGCCGGGCCCGCCACGCCCGCCGACTCCGCCAGCAGGGGCAGCAGCCGCACGTCGGCGGGGGAGTCCCGGAGGGTGCCGCGGGCGAACTCGTGCAGCATGCGCACGGCCACCAGCTCCCGGTGGCCCGGAAGCAGGGAGGGCCAGTACGGGGCGAGGCCGGCGCCGCGGGCCACGCAGTGGTACCGGTCGCACCGCTCCACCGCGCCGACCGGTGTGCCCAGGCCGCGGAACCCCCGCGGAAGGTCCTGGAGGTCCGGCATCCCGTCGTACTCCACCAGCAGCACGTGCTCCGCCTCGACCTGCCGCCCCGCCGGGAGGCCGGGGCCGCCGCGGTCCAGCCACTCGGCCAGCCGGGTGCCCGCCGTCGTGCCCAGCGCGCGGGCGCGCCCGGCCGCGGCCCCGCAGGCCACAAGGTCGCCGAGGCGGAGACGGAGCAGCGCCTGCGCGAAGTCGTTCTCCCCGACGCGGGCGTTCAGCCGCCGGTACTCCTCCAGCCGCCCGACGAGTTCGCCGGGCTCCAGCAGACCGTTGCCCCAGCTCGGGACCGAGAGCAGGAGCGGCTGCGGATCGGTGCGCATCCGGTAGGCCGCCTCCCACAACCGGGCCTGGAAGGCGCGCGTCAACTGCCCGTGCGCGCAGGAGTGCTCGGCCGCGCCGTTCACCGTCGCCGCGTGCAGCGCGGAGAGCTTCGGCACCTGGAACAGGGTCGCCAGGAGCAGGTCGACCGCGTGCGCGCGGGTGAACGGACCGGGGTGGTCGTGGCGGAAGTGGGCAGCGGCGCGCATGCCGTCGTAGGACGAGCGGCCACCCTGCCACCACCAGCGGGTGGCGGCCACCGGCCCGAGCGCCTCCAGCAGGGCCCCCCGGTCCCGGTGGGCCCACCGGACCAGGCCGTCCAGCGTCCGTTCGAAGGCCGGGACCTCCTCCCCGGGGAGGCCCTCGCCGGCCAGCAGGGCGCCGGTCTCCTCCGCGACCTCCTCGACGGTGGCCGGCGGGGGCGCGAGGCGTCGCGGGGCCGGCGTCGGCGGAAGGACCTCCTCGCAGGGCCCGGCCGGGCCCGCGTCCGCGTCGTCGACGCCCAGCGCCGACAACAGGCGGGCACGTGCCGGGGGAGGCAGCAGCCCGGCCCCGGCGGCCAGGGCCTCGCGGGCCGCCGCGCCGCCGGGCGGTGCGGGCAGACGCCGCTCCAGCAGGGCGAAGGCCCGGTCCCGCAGGGCGGTGTCCTCGTGACCGAGGACCGGGGCGAGCGAGGGCAGCACCGCGTCCGCCGCCCCGGGGTGCCGGGCCAGATGCCTGCCCAGCAGCGTGAGCTGCGCGCGGACCAGCTTCTTCTCCGGGCGGAACAGCACGGACGCGGACACCTCGGCGAGTGCGCTCCCGGTCAGCGCGCCGGCCGCCGCGAGCTCGCCGAGCACCGCCTGGGCGTACCCGGCCACGGTGGACGGGGCGTCCGCGGCCAGCGCCTGCCAGTCGGCCACGCGCTCACGCCGCTCCTCGGCGGTGAGGCCGAGCGCCGTCAGCAGACCCAGGAAGAACCGCAGGCTCGGTGGCGAGCCACCGCGCAGCAGCCGGGAGAGACAGCCGTCCAGCATCGCCCCGCGGGGCAGGGCCCCTTCGGAGGTGAGCGTGGTCAGGGCGTCGGTCCAGGCGTCGGCCGGCAGCATCCGGCCCATCTCCTCGACCTCGAACAGCGCCGCCACCAGAGGAACCAGGTGGGGGTCGCGCCGCAGCCGCTCGGTCAGTGTGCCGGACGGGCGCCACGCGCCCACGTGGAAGCTGCGGACCCACCCGGACACATACCCGTCGGTGACCGGCGGCGGGCAGCCGGCCAGCGTGACCAGCCCTGACAGCAGCTCGAACGGAACGACCTCCGCGGCGCCGTGTCCCGCCACGCGCCGCGCCACGTCGGCGAGCCAGGCGGGCTCCCGGCCCTCCAGCAGCCGCAGCAGCGTCAGGGGCGGCACGGCGCTCCCCGCCCCCCACCAGAGGTCCCGGGCGCTCAGCCACGAGGCGACCGCCGCGGCACCCGTCGGGCAGGCCACCCCTGCCACCAGGAGCGGCGGGTAGGCGGTCCTCGACGCGGCGGTCCAGCGGTCGCGGCGAAGTTCGGCGCGCAGCTCCCGCAACAGCGGTACGTGACGGCGGCGTTCGGACGCGGACATCCCCTCCAGCAGGTCCAGCGTCCGGACCGTGTCCCCGGCCCTCACCGCTTCGACGAGTCCGTTCCCCGTCGTCATCGGGTCCCCTCCCGGTTCAGCGCCGCGCGCAGCCGCCGGGCCTCCCGGACCGGCCGTGAGGAGCCCGGCCGGTCCGCGGTCCGGTCCAGGCAGGGCAGCGATCCGCCCGCGCCGCTCCGCTCGACGCAGTCCACGGCGACGGCCAGCAGGTCGCCCAGTCCGCGGGCCGCGTCCACCCCCTCGGCCAGCAGCGCCGGAACGGCGTGCCGGAGCAGCTCCCACACGGTGGCGTACGCGCCCGTGACGGCGGCCGTGCGCAGCGAGTCGGCGAGCCGGGTCGCCTTGACCGCGCCGAGCACGACCAGTTCCCCGAGGTCGGCGCCCAGCCGCCCGGCGTCGAGCTGCCCGCGCGCCGCAAGCACCAGCACGGCGTCCACCGCGGCCAGCCGGTCCTCGGGGTGACGGGAGCCGAGCCCGTACGCCACGCACAGGTGGGTGGCCGGCCCGGCCGGACCGCCGGCCTCGGCGAGCAGCGGCAGCACGGCCGCGCCGCGCCGCTGGTCCCCGACGGCCGCCGCGACCGCGTCGTGGACCACGCGCGCCGCGAGCAGCTCGCGGTCCTCCGGAAGCACCGAGAGCAGGTACGGACGGACGTCCTCCACGAGGTGGTGGCACCACAGCTGCCGGGCCTCGGCGAGCACCGGCCGCCCCAGGCGGGCGAAGTCGCGCGGGAAGTCGTGCTGCAGCGCGAAGCACTCGCCGAGCCCCGGCAGCACCCGCCCGTCCGCCGTGCGCCGCTCCGGTGCCGCGGGCAGGGGGTCCGCCGAGGTCAGCCACCGGGCCAGGCGCTCGCCCTCCTCGGTCCCGAGCGCCGTGGCGCGCGCGGCCGCGGCCTCGGCCGCGGGGCGGTCGCAGCGACGTACCCGCAGGATCGCCTGGGCGAAGTCGTCACCCAAGGGGCGGACCCGCGCGGCGGCGTAGGCCTCCAGCCGGTCCACCAGCTCCGCGGCATCGACGGCCCCGGTGCTCCAGGTGGGGGTGGAGAGGAGGAAGGGGGGAACGGGGCCGGTGCGCACCCGGTGGGCGATCTCGCGGACCCGTGCCTCGAACGCCCGGTACAGCGAGGCGTGTGCGCAGCGGCAGCTGCAGGAGTCGTTCTGCGTACCGGCCCACAGCACCTGCTCGGAGACCTGCTCCGCCAGTGCCGCGAGGACGAGTCCGACGAGGTGGCCGGCGTCGCGGTAGTGCGTCCCGGGACCGAAGAAACGCTCGGGCGCGCTCCAGGTGCCGGGCTCCGCTCCGTACCACGGGGCGCGTGCGAACACCGGAGCCAGCGCCTCCAGCAGCGCGGCCCGGTCCTGACGGGCGTGGCGGACCAGGCCGTCCAGCACGCGTTCGAAGGCGGCCACGTCCGCCTCGCGCGCGGCGAGCAACGCGCCCGTCTCCTCGGCCAGTTCGGCCACGGATACCGGTGCCGGGGCCAGGCGGCCGGGCTCCGGCGGCGGAGGCAGTGTCTCCTCGTACGCCTCCGGCTCCCGCTCACCGGCCTCCACACCCAGCGCCGCCCGTGCCCGTACGCGCAGCGCCGCGGACAACTGTTCTGCCGCGGCGACCAGTTCGTCCCGTACGCCGTCGTCCCTCAGCCCGCCCCCGTGCCGCTCCAGCAGCTTCACCGCGCGCTCCCGCGCGTCGGCGTCCGCCTGCCCGAAGGCAGGGGCGACGCCGGGCAGCAGCAGGTCCACGGCCTTCGGCCGCGCTGCCAGCACCTTGCCGAGCAGCACGAGCTGGGAGCGGACCAGCTTCTTCTCCGTCCGGAAGAGCACCGACGCCGACAGGTCGGCGAGCCGCCGGTCCGTCAGTTCGCCGGACAGGGCCATCTCGCCCAGCGCCGCCTGGGCGTAGGCAGCGACCGTGGGCATCGCGTCGGCGGCCAGCGCCAGCCAGTCCCCGGTCCGCGCCCGCCGTTCCTCCCCGGTCAGCTCCAGGGCCGCCAGCAGCCGCTGGAACACCCGCAGATCGGCGGTCGGCCCGCCCCGCAGCAGCCGTGCCACACAGCCGTCCACCATCTCCCGCCGCTCCAGCAGCCCCTCGGCGGTGATCCGCGTCAGCACGGAGACCCAGCTGTCGTCGTCGCCGGAGTAGAGGTTCGCCATGGCGCGGCCGGCGTCGGCCGTCCCGAACAGCCCGGCGGTGAGGGCCTTGAGGTGGCGGGTGTTCCGGATGCGCGCGTCGACGCTGTCCCGCCCCCGCCAGACGCCGTTGACGTGCTGGATCCAGGCGTGGACGTACGCGTCGGTGACCGGCGGCGGACAGTCCGCCAGGCGTACCAGCCCGTCCAGCAGCTCGTAGCCCACATCGGCGGAGACCGGCCGCGCGGCGACCCGGCGGGCCAGGTCGGCGAGCCACTGCGGGTCCCGGCCGCGCAACGCGTCGAGCAGGAGTCCCACCGGCGCCCCGGCCCACCGGAAGTCGGCGGCGGTCAGCCAGTCCGTGACCGCCCCCGCTCCGGTCCGGCAGGCCGCCCCGGCCAGCTGCAGCGCCGGGTAGGCCCGCCGCTGCTCGGTCCACGACTCCCGGCGGAGCTTCTTGCGCAGTTCCTGGAGCGCGGGGACCAGCGCCCGCCGTTCCCCCGGCGCCATGGCTCCGAGCAGGCCCGCCACGCGGCCGGTCGCGCCCTCGCGCACCGCCGTGAGGACCTCGTGCTCCGCCGCCGTCGTCGCCGTCACAGCCGCCGTCACAGCCGCTGTCGCCGTCGTCTGCGTCACAGCGTCCCCTCCCGTCGCGCCATCCGGACCGCCAGCGCGTGCTTGCAGGGGCCGCGCCCGCCCCGGTACTTCGCCCACCACAGGCAGGTGCACATCAACGCACCGTCCTCCTCGCGCACCCGGTGCCGGTGGCCGTCCTCGGCGGTGACCGTGGCGGTCGCGCCGTCCAGGGCGACGGCGCCCGCGGTGAGGAGGGCGTGGGCGTCCCGCAGCCGCGGGTTGTGGCGCTCCACACGGCCCGCGTCGTAGGGCAGCTCACGGTGGAAGTAGGCCGCCTCGGCCGGGTCGTAGCCCACCCGTCCGGAGGTGCCCAGCCGCACCAGCGCGGCGCGCACCCGCTCCGGGGTCAGTCCCGAGGAGGCGGCCAGGTCGGCGACGGTGATCCGCGGCTCCCACGCCAGCAGCACGGATATCAGCTCCGCGTCCTCGGCGGCGTCGCCGGAGGCCAGCGCGGCGAGGACCCCGCCCTCGCCGGAGAAACCCCGGGAGGCGTCCGGTGACAGCGTCAGGGTGAGCCGCATGCCCGGCAGCACCGCCTCCCAGGCACTCGCGGTCGCGTCGGTCCCGGACACGCCCGGTCCGTACACCCGCAGCGCGGTCGCGTGCCGCAGCACCCGCTGCAGGGCCGCGAGCCGCTCCGGCCCCGGCAGGCACACCGCGCCCGGCACGGGCCGGGTGGTCGGCCGCAGCCCCCGCCCGGCGGGCACCACCCAGGAGGCACCGCCCCGGCCCCCGCCACGGGGAAGGGAGCGCAGGAACCGGACCGCCTCCGCGGCCGGGAGCTCCGCCCGCAGCTCGAAACCCGCCGAGACCACCTGCGACTCGGCGAACCCCCGCAGCCAGCGGTCCGGGAGCGGAACCTTCTTCTCGACGACCGGCCCGTCCGTCGTGGTCACCGCCAACTCGTCGGGCCCCACCCGCAGGTGGACCGGGTCGAGCGTGCCCACCCGCGAAAGCGCCTCGCGCAGCGGGTTGTTGACGTCCACGTTGGTGGTGCCGTGCCCCACGTCCCCGCCGTCCAGGCCGCCGGAGAGGACGTCGAGCCGGGCGTACACGCCGCAGCAGCCGGAGAAGGACTCGAAACGGAGCCGGTCGCCGTTGCCGGTCACCACCGGGTCGAGCGAGGCCGCCAGCTGCGGCCGGTAGTAGCGTGCGGCCGCCACGTCGGCCACCGCCAGCAGTCCCGCGGCGGCCGCCTGCGGATGCGTGAGGAAGCCGGAGAAGAAGCTGGGGTGGTCCTGGACGCCCGTGGGCGTCGCGCCCCGGGAGGTCTCCAGTCCCAGGAGCCGTCCCTCCGCGGTGGATTCCAGCGCGGAGGGACGCGTGTAGGCCACGGCCTGCAGTGATCGCGTCATGGGAGGACCGTAGGACCGGCCACCGACAACGCCCGCCGCGACGAGGGCATTCGCCCTGCCGACCGCCGCGACGACGGCGTTCGCCCTGCCGGCCGCCGCGACGACGGCATTCGCCCTGCCGGGCCCCTACTGGCCGACCAGACCCGGCTGCAGGACCTTGGTGAAGAGCACCGTCCCGTCCTGCTCGCGCAGCCGGACCGTCATCTCCCCGCTGCCGCCGTCGATCTCCACCTCGCCGAAGAACTGGTACCCCTCGGCCGGGGAGACGTTGGAGGCGGTGGGCGCCTTCACGAAGACCCGCTCGGGGCCGAAGGTGCCGTCCAGGGAACTGGCAGGGAAGGCACCCGCGTTGAGGGGACCGGAGACGAACTCCCAGAACGGCTCGAAGTCGGTGAACGCGGCCCGCGACGGCCGGTAGTGCTGCGCCGAGGTGTGGTGGACGTCGGCCGTCAGCCAGACCGTGCCGGTGATCCGGCGGTGCTTGACGAACCGCAGCAGCTCCGCGATCTGCAGCTCGCGGCCCAGCGGGGCGCCGGGGTCGCCCTGGGCCACCGCCTCCACGTTGCGCGCGCCCTCGGTGGTGTCGGGTACCACCAGGCCCAGCGGCATGTCCGCCGCGATCACCTTCCACGTCGCCGTGGACCGGGACAACTCGCGCTTGAGCCAGTCCAGTTGCTCGCGGCCCAGGATGCCCTGCGGGTCGGTGGTCTGGTTACCCGGAGAGTTGGCGTTGCGGTAGGTGCGCATGTCGAGCACGAACACGTCGAGCAGCGGACCGTGGCGCACCACCCGGTACATCCGGCCCTCGCGCCGCCCGGCAGTCAGGGCGGAGACGGGGAAGTACTCGCCCATCGCCCGGCGGGCCCGCTCGGCCAGCACGTCGACGCGCTTCTCGGTGTAGCGGGCGTCCGTGTCGGCGATCACCTGGCCGGGGTACCAGTTGTTGCGCACCTCGTGGTCGTCCCACTGCACGATCGTCGGCACCCGCGCGTTGAAGCGGCGCAGGTTCTCGTCGAGCAGGTTGTAGCGGAAGGCGCCGCGGAACTCGGCGAGGGTCTCCGCGACCTTCGACTTCTCCTCGGTCACCACGTTCCGGTAGACCCGCCCGTCGGGCAGCGCGGCGGTGGCGGCGATGGGGCCGTCGGCGTAGACGCTGTCGCCGCTCAGCAGGAAGAAGTCCGGGTCCAGCCGGGCCATCGCGTCGTAGATCCGGTAGCCGCCGAGGTCCGGGTTGATGCCCCAGCCCTGCCCCGCGAGGTCGCCCGACCACAGGAACCGGACCCCGTCCCGGCGGCGGACGGCGGCGGTGCGGAAGGTGCCGGTGACCGGCTCGCCGGTGCGGCGCGGGTCGTCCGGGTCGGCCAGCACCACCCGGTAGTGGATCTGCTCCCCGGCGGGCAGCCCGCGCAGGCGCGTGGTGCCGGTGAAGTCGGTGCCCTCGCCGAGCAGCGGACCCGGAACCCGGCGGACCCTGCGGAACGACTCGGTCGGCGACACCTCGACGACCATGCGGGCCGGGCGGTCCGAACGGACCCACACCAGGCCCGAGTCGGAGGTGACGTCACCGGCCTGGACGCCCCACCCGGCGCGGGGGCGCCCGGAACGGGCGAACGCCGGCGCGGCGAGGCCCGGAGCCAGGGGCAGCGCGAGGGCCGCCGGGACGGCGAGGGAGCCCCGCAGCACGCTGCGGCGGGCCGGGACGGACGGCTGGTCGGACATGACGGCGCCTCCAGAACAGCAGGGGACAGGACGGGCCGGGAACGGAGCCCGGCCGGTGTGCGCAGTCACACCTACTCCCGTCGCGCGGCCCGCACGGAAACCGGAGGTGAACAACGCGCTCCCCGGTCACCCGGCCGGAGGGGCACCCGGCCCGGAGGAGGCACCGGGCCCGGAGGAGGCACCGGGCCCGGAGGAGGCACCGGGCCCGGAGGAGGCACCCTGCCCGGAGGAGGCACCCGTCCCCGGAGGGGTCAGCCGCCCGCGGCCCCGCCGCTGCCGTCCCGCAGCACCCGCACCACCAGCGCCGGGTCGTCGTTCATGGGCACATGTCCGCAGCCCCGCAGCCGCACCAGACGGGCCCGGGGGATGACGCGCTTGGCGCGGACGCCCTGACGGGGCAGGAGCAGCCGGTCCCGGTCGCCCCAGGCCACCGTCACCGGGACGTCCGGCAGGTCCTCGGTGAAGGTCAGCCCGGCGCCCGCCCGCAGGGTCCGCACGAACCCCGGGGCGTGCCGGAGCGCCAGCGTCTCGGCGACCACCGCCTCGGGCGTGCGACGGCCGGGCCGCGCGTAGATGGTGCCGGTCAGCGCCGCCCGTCCCGCCGCCGACCGGGCCAGCCGCCGGACCACCGGGACCGGGAGCCGCAGTGCCCCCACGCGCATCACCCGCAGCACCGAGGCGGCGTAACGCCACTCGCCCGGCGACCAGAACCCGCCCGGCGAGAGCGCGGTCACCGTGCGGGCCAGCCCGCGCCGGCCCAGCTCCAGGGCCAGCAGCCCGCCCAGTGAATTGCCCGCCACGTGCGGCCGCTCGACGCCCAGCGCCTCACAGAGGCCGCCCAGCACCGCCGTGACCGTCGGAAGGTCGTACTCCAGCCCTTCCGGGAGCGCGGGAGAGGCCCCGAAACCGGGAAGGTCCACGGCGATCACCTCCCGGTCCGCCGCCAGGATCCGGCTCACCGGGTCCCAGGCCTGGAGATGGTGACCGATGCCGTGCAGCAGCAGGAGCGGTTCACCGGCGCCCTGCCGTTCGTAGGAGACGGTCACGGTCCTCGGCCCGTCGGGGGAGGGGACCTCGAAGGAGACGGTGTCGGTCATCGGGCTGCTCCTCGTCGGAGGGTGTCGGGGGTGCCGTGGTGCGGCGGGCGGCCGGAGGCGGACCGGACGCGGTTGACAGTTTGTCAGTAATGGTTTCCCACGGGTAGGGGGTTCCGCAGCAGGTGGCCGGCATCGCCAACCACCTTGCAGCGCAAGCCGATTGGGATGGAACAATGGCGCGGTGACCACCGACTCCGCCGCCGAGGCCGCAGCCCGCGAGTTCGAGGAGCACCGGGGCCTGCTCACCGGTGTCGCCTACCGGATGCTGGGCCGGGTCTCCGACGCGGAGGACGTGGTGCAGGACGCCTGGCTGCGCTGGGAGGGCGCCGACCGCTCCGTGGTGCGCGAGCCGCGTGCCTATCTGGTCCGGGTGGTCACCCGGCTCGCCGTCGACCGGCTGCGCCAGATCAAGGCGCGCAACGAGTCCTACGTCGGCCCATGGCTCCCGGAGCCCTACGTCACCGACTTCGGCGCGTTCGCGCCCGAGCCGGCGGACACCGCCAGGAGGGCCGAGCTCGCCGACTCGGTCTCCTTCGCCGTGCTGGTCCTCCTGGAGACGCTCTCGCCCCTGGAGCGCGCGGTCTTCGTGCTGCGTGAGGCGTTCGGCCATCCCCACGCGGAGATCGCCGCCATGCTCGGCCGCGAGGAGCCGGCCGTGCGCCGGATGGCCGTCCGGGCCCGCCGCCACGTGGAGGAGGGCCGCCCCCGCTACCAGGCCGGACCCAGGGAGCGCCGGGACCTCACCGAACGGTTCCTCGCCGCCGCGGCCGGAGGAGATCTGGAGCGCCTGCTCGAAGTCCTCGCACCCGACGTCCGTCTGGTGGCCGACACGGGCGGCAGGGCCAAGGCCCCCCTGCGCGAGCTGTTCTCGGCCGCCAAGGTGGCCCGCTTCCTGCACGGCATCAGGAACCGGGCCACCACCGGATGGACGTACCGGCCGGTCGAGGTCAACGGCGGCCCCGCCTACCTCGTCCTGGAGGACGGCGTGCCGCAGACCCTGGTCCAGGCCGAGGTCGCCGACGGCCTGGTCCGCACGGTCTTCCTGGTGCGCAACCCCGACAAGCTGCGGGCGCTGGCCGCGCCGCGGGACTGATCGCCGGAGTCCGGCCGCCTTCCTTCACGAACATCGTGTGAACGGTGTGCGGCGTACCCTGCCCGTTTTCTCCCCAAGTCCCAGGATTGGTCTTGACCAGGATGTGGGGGCGTCCTATCGTCGCAGGAAAGTTCAACAACCTTTAATAAACAAGGGCGTCAAAAGCGTCGCCGGCCACGCGCACCGTGGAGGACAGGGTGGGGACCACGCAGCTGGAATCGGTGTCGGAGCCGAAGTACTGGCACCTGAGGACGGTGCTGAGCCAGGCACTGGACTCCGAGTTCTCGGTGGGCGAGGTGCTGCCCAACGAGCGGGAGCTCGCCGCCCGCTTCGGCGTCGCCAGGGCGACGCTCCGGCAGGCTCTGGAACAGCTCGAACTGGAAGGACGGCTCCAGCGCCGCCGGGGGGTCGGCACGACCGTGGCGCCGCCCCGGGTGGGGGTGGCCGTCGAGACCGAGCGGCCGCTGTGGCCGGGAGCTCCGGGGGACGCCTGGCAGCCGGCCGACTGCGGGCAGGCCGCCGCCCCCGCCTCCGTCGCCGCCACGCTGGGTGCCGCGGACGGCGAGAACGTGCACGTCCTGCGGCGCTCGCTGACGGCGCACGGGCAGATCGTGGCCGCCGAACTCCTCTACGTCCCGGCCGCCTCGGTGCCCGCGCTCACGGCCATCGACGCGCCCGCCGGCCCGGCGCGGGCCCGCTCGGTGCTGCGCGAACTCCAGCGGCTGACGCTGGACGGCCAGGACCGCGCCGTCGAGCTCGGCACGGCCCGCGCGGAGGACGCCAAGGACCTCGACCGGCTTCCCGGAGCCCCGGTGCTGATGGTCACCACCCGGTTCTTCGCCGAGGGCCGGACCGCCGCGCTGTCGGTGGCCACCTACCGGGCGGACACCTGCCGGCTCACCTTCGGCGCCTCCGGGGACGTGCACATCGTCCACGAGACGGAGCGGCGGGTCTCCTGACCCGTCCGCGCCGCCGCCCGCACCGGCGCCCGCACCGGCGCCCGCGCCGGCGGGGCGCCGCTCGCCGTGGCGCCCCGCCGGCCGGAGGCGTCAGCGTGCGGTCGCCGTGCCGTCCACCGCGAAGAGCTGCTCCTCGACGTGGTCCAGGGCCAGCCGCAGCGCCCCCGTGGCGACGGCCGCCTCGCCGAGCACGGAGAGCGTCACCCGCGGCGGGCGCAGGCAGTAGCGGGACAGCTCCTGACGGAGCGGTTCCAGCACGTCGTCCAGCCCGGCCGCCCAGCCGCCGACCACGACCAGCTCCGGGTCCATCGCCAGCACCAGCGCCGCCACGTCGTGCACCAGCCGCTGGATGAACCGCTCCACCGCGGCCCGGGACCGGGTGTCGCCGTCCCGGGCCTGCTGGAACACCTGGGCCACCGCCTGCTCGTCCAGCGGGCGCAACGGCTCGTCCTCGGTGGACAGCAGGCTCTCCGGCGTCTTCTCCCGGCCCAGCAGGTGCAGTGCCCCGATCTCTCCCGCCGCCCCGCCGAAACCGCGGTGCAGCCGGCCGCCGATCAATGAGCCGGCACCGGGGCTGAGGCCCGCCAGCACGAAGACCACGTCGTCCGAGTCGACGGCGGCGCCCTTCCAGTGCTCGGCGACGGCGGCGGCGTTGGCGTCGTTCTCGACCAGCACGGGGCACTTGAAGGAGCGGCTGAGCCGCTCGCCGAGCCGCAGCCCCGTCCATTCGGGCAGCGCCGTGCCCAGACGCACCGTGCCGTCCGCCTCGACGATGCCGGGCGTCCCGACGCCCACCGCCCGCAGTGAGCCGCGCGACACCCCAGCACGGCGCAGCAGTTCGCCGACGACCGAGCGCAGCCGCTCGATCCGGTCGTCCGCCGGGGCGGTCTCCTCGACCTCCCTGCTGACGCTGTCCACGACGCGCCCGTCGAGGTCGGCGAGGAGCGCGGTCACCCGGTGGGCGCCGATCTCCAGCCCCAGCAGGTGGCCCGCCTCGGCGCGGAACCGGAAGCGGCGGGCCGGGCGGCCCTGGCGGCGGGCCGCACTCTCGTCGGGGGCGGCCTCCGTCACCAGGCCCGCCTGGATCAGCCCCTCCACCACGCCCTCCACCGTGGGACGGGACAGGCCGGTCACGTGTGTGATCTCGGTCAGCGTCGCGCAGTCGACCGCGCGCAGCGCTTGCAGTACCACGGCGGAGTTGATCCGTCGCAGCAACGAAGGGTCACCGCCGGTCAGGCGTCCCACGGGTCCGTCCTCCCAGCTCGCGGGGGTGTTGGGCGGATGTTACTCGGCGTTCCGGATCCCGGCGAGAGTGGGGATCCGGTTACCCCCTGTTCTGACGGAGCGCCAGTTGTCGGTGGCGGCGGGTTTACTGGAGCGCATGAGCATCGCACGTCATCTCGCCGTGATCGAACGGATGTGCGGTCTGGACCTGTCGGCGGAGGAGCCGGAGGGCCGGGACCGGCGCGCCGGCACGGGCTGGTGCGGGCCCGGATGGCAGGGGGCCGAGCTCCGGCGGAGCGAGGGCCTCTGGGAGGACCGGTCGCTGGAGGGTGAGGCGGCCGAGCAGTTCGAGTGCGACCGGGAGGCGCTGGCCGAGCGGCTGACGGAGCGGTGGGGCGAGCCGCAGCGGGTGGGTCTGCTCGGCGCGTTCGTCCGTTCCGTGGAGGGGGAGGAGATACCCGACCCCTGGGGGTGGCTCTGCCAGGACCTGCCGGACGTCCACCTCTGGCGGGCGGACGACCGCTGGCTCGCCCTCGGGGTCTCCCACCAGGGCCGCGAACTGCCGTTCGCGCTCCTCGCGGTGGTCACCTCCGAGGACCCGCCCTAGGGCGGACGCCCGGTGGTGACCGGGAGGTGCCGCCCCGCCTCCGGGCCGGGTGGTCCCGGCCGCCTGACCGTCGGGCGGTGCGTCAGACCACGGCGAGCCGGTCCACCAGCAGCTCCACCCTGCGCGCGGTGTCCTCCGGCGGGAGTCTGCGCGCCCGGGTCAGGGTGGCCAGTCCGTGCAGCGCGGCCCAGAACGTCTCGGTGAACAGCGCCGGGTGGACACCGTCCCCGGCGACCTCGCCGAGGCACTCCAGCAGGGCCGCGAAGGCGTCCTTCAGCGGCTCGGGGGTGTCCTCGTGCGCGAACGCCAGGCCGCCGTCGAGCCGGAACATGGCGTCGTAGACCGCCGGGTTGTGTTCGGCGAAGCCGAGGTAGGCGCGGGCGAGGGCGGTGACCCGGTCGCGGGGGCCGTCCGCGGCCGAGGTCGCGGCCCGCAGCGCCACCGCCATCTCGGCGGCCCCCTCGAGGGCGACGGCGCCGATGATCTCCCGCTTGCCGCGGAAGTGGCTGTAGAGGACGGGCTGGCTGTATTCGATGCGCTCGGCGAGCCGGCGCGTGGTGACCGCGTCCCAGCCCTGCCGCTCGGCGAGTTCGCGGGCCGTGGCCACGATGAGGCGCTCGCGGCCGGCCCGTTCGCGTTCCTTGCGTTCCTGTACCGACATGACCCGATCCTAGCAGCGCTAGACAATCGAGCGGCAGTAGGTCTAGCGTTGCCCCATCATCTAGCACCGCTAGATTCATGGAGGGGTCGTCATGCTCAACGCACTCGAGGTGTTCACCACCGTGACCGTCGGCCTGATGGTGGGGGTGGAGTTCTCCGTCGCCTTCGTCGTCAACCGGATCCTCGGCGCGCTTCCCGAGGACGCCGGCCTGCTCGGCCGCGCCCACGGGGGCCGGATGCTCGGCGCCCTGATGCCGGTCTGGTACTTCACCTCGCTCGTCCTCACCGCGGTCTGGGCCGTCGCCGGACGGCACCGCCCCGGCGCCGGCCTCGTCGTCGTCGCCGCCGCGCTGCTGATCCTCAGCGTGATCATGTCGGTCCTGCTGCTCGTCCCGATCAACAACCGGGGCAAGACCTGGACGCCCGAGAACCGGCCCGAGGACTGGAGGGAGCAGCAGAACCGCTGGGACCGTCGGCACCACGCCCGGGTCGCCGTCATCATCGGCGCCTTCACCCTGCTGGTCGCCGCCCTCGCCTGAGCCCGCGGGCCGGCGCCGCGCCGGCGGCGTCGGCCCACGCCCTCGGTTCCAGCTCATGGCCCAAGGTCATGGCCCACGCTCACGGCCGTGGCCCCCGTGCTCAGGGCAGCAGTCGCCGCTCCTTCGCCGCGGCGACGGCGCCGGCCCGGTTGTCGACGCCGAGCTTGTCGTAGATGCGGCTCAGATGGGTCTTCACGGTCGCCTCACTGATGAACAGGGCGCGGGCGATCTCGCGGTTGGCCAGACCCTGGGCGAGCTGGGCCAGGATGTCGAGCTCCCGCGCGGTGAGAGCCGGACGGGGGGCGCGCATCGCCGCCACCACACGGCCGGCGACCGGCGCGGACAGGGTGGTGCGGCCCTGCGCCGCGGCGTGGATGGCGGCGAACAGCTCCTCCGGCCGCTCGGCCTTCAGGAGATAGCCGGTGGCCCCGGCCTCCAGCGCGCGGGCGACGTCGGCGTCCGTGTCGTAGGTGGTGAGCACCAGGACGCGTGGGGCGTCCGGCCGGGCGGTGATGCGGCGGGTGGCCTCGACGCCGTCGGTGCCGGGCCCGAGCTGCAGGTCCATCAGCACGACGTGCGGCGCCAGCCGCCCGGCCAGGGCGACGGCCTCGTCGCCGCCCGCGGCCTCGCCGGCCACCTCGATGCCGGCCGCGCTGGAGAGCAGCGCCCGCAGACCGGCCCGCACGACGGCGTGGTCGTCGCAGACCAGCACGCGCACGGGCGGTCCGGGTGAGGAGGAGTCGGAGGGCGCGGCGGGGGCGGTCATCGGGGCTCCGGGGCGGTGAGGGGGATCGTGGCGGTCAGCACGGCGCCCTCGCCGGGCGCCGACTCGACGGTGAGCGTGCCGCCCAGCTGCGCGACACGGGCGCGCATGGCGGGCAGACCGTGTCCGCCCTCCCGGCCGGGGGGCGGGAGGGCGCCCGGGTCGAAACCACGGCCGTCGTCCGCGACGTCCAGGACGACCTGGTCGTCGAGGTGGCTGAGGGTGAGGGCCGCCGTCGTCGCCCCGGCGTGCTGCCGCACGTTGGCCAGCGCACCCTGCGCGACCCGCAGCAGGGTCGCCGCGCCGCGGTCCGGCAGGGGGAGGGGCACGCCCTCCACATGGTGGCGCACGGTGAGACCGTCCTTCGTCTCACGCTCGGCGAGGCTGCGCAGGGCGGCGGACAGCGAGCCGCCGTCCGCCAGATCGGCCGGAGCCAGGTCGTGCACGAAACGGCGGGCCTCGGCCAGGTCACGGCCGGCGACCCGCGCGGCCTCCCGGACGTGCTCACGGGCCGCCGACGGATCGCTCGCCCAGACCCGTTCGGCGGCTTGGAGCAGCATCCGCTGGCTGGACAGCCCCTGCGCGAGGGTGTCGTGGATCTCCATCGACAGCCGCTGGCGTTCGGCCAGCGCGCCCTCGCGGCGTTCGGTGGCCGCGAGGTCGCGCCGGGTGCGCATCAGGTCCTCGATGAGGGCGCGCCGCCGGTCGGCCTGCCGTTCCATGTGCAGGAAGACGCCGGTCATCAGGGCGGCGACGGCCGGCGGGGTGACCAGGACCGCGGGGTCGACACCGTCGCTCAGCCGCTGCAGCGACACCACGACCAGCACCGTGAGCAGGCACGCCAGCGGAAGGGCCGCCACGGCCGGGAGGGAGCGCAGCGCCAGGATGAGCAGCGGGGCCGCGCACCAGGCGAAGCTGGGCGCCAGCAGGGTCAGGACCGACCAGGCCGCCACCACGGCCACCAGCCAGGCGAGCGGGCGGGAGGCGGGCCGGTCCCGCCCCCGGGCGGGGCCGGCCACCGGGCCGAGGGCGTACAGCACGGCCAGCAGCGCCGCCGACACGATCACCCCGGTCTCACCGGAGTCCAGGGGGTGGCGCATCAGGTCCCGGGCGAGCGAACCGCCCAGGAGCGCGTAGAAGGCCAGGTGCACCACCGGTCCCAGCCAGCGCGCGTCGGGATCCGCCGCAGCCGCAGCCTCAGCCGCAGCCGTGGCCGTCGTCGCAGCCGCTGACGCAGCCGTGGCCGTCGCCCCGGCCGGTTCCGCAGGGCCCGGAGGCCGGTGCCGTGTGTGCCGCATGGTGCCGCTTCCTCGTGCCGCTTCCTCGTGTCGCTTCCGGTCGCGCGCCCGTCCCCGGCCGCCTGTTCGCCGCGGGCCACGCGCCCGCTCGCGGCCTCGAGGCCTCGCGCGGCCTCGCGGCCTTCGGCCGTCACGGCCCGCCCCGCTCCGTGCGCCGGCGCGGCGGGACGCCGCCCCTTCCAGGTAAACCCGTCCGCGCGGACCGCGCATCAGCCGTTCGGATGACTCCCCCGTCCGCCGTCGGGCCCTGCGTGACCAGCCAGGACGCCGACGCCCCGGGGCCATGGGCGCGCCCAGGATGGACGACGAGAGACCGGGGAGCGAAGGCCCCCGGAAGGACCGTCGAGGAGCTCCACATGACGAAGACGACCCTGCGCACCCGTGTCCTGCTCGGCACGGTCGCCGCCGCGGCGCTGGGCGCCGGAACCTTCGGCGCCGTGACCGCGAACGCCGCGGGACCGGCGCCCGCCGCCGCGGCCGAGGCGACGAAGACCCGGAACACCGTCCAGTCCACCCGGCTCACGGCCGACGCCGCCGTCCGGGCCGCGCAGGCCGCGCTGGATGCGGCACGGGACGCCGACCACAAGGTGACGGTCGCCGTGGTGGACCGCGACGGCAACACCGTCGTGACCCTGCGCGGGGACGGCGCGGGCCCCCAGTCCTACGAGTCGGCGGTGCGCAAGGCGTACACGGCCGTCTCCTGGAACGCCCCCACCTCGGAGCTCGCCGGGCGACTGGCCCAGGCCCCGAACCTGAAGGACATCCCGAACACCCTCTTCCTGGCGGGCGGCTCACCGGTCACCGTCAAGGGCGCGCCGATCGCGGGCATCGGCGTCGCCGGGGCGCCGTCCGGCGACCTGGACGAGAAGTTCGCCCGGGCGGGCGTGGCCGCACTCGGCAGGTGAACCGGCGCGGCGGCGCCCGGCCCACGCCGGTGCGCCGCCGTCCGCGGTCACTCCACCCTCACCTCACCCCGCGCCGGGACCCCCCGCCGCGGGGCGCACGGGGTGCTTGCTCATCACCGACACGCGGTTGAAGGCGTTGATGGTGATCGCCACCCACACGACGGCGGAGATCTCGTCCTCCGACAACACCGCCCGTGCCGCGCGGTAGGCGGAGTCCTGGGCCCCGGCGTCCTGCGGACGGGTGGCCGCCTCGGCCAGGGCGAGAGCGGCCCGCTCCCGGGGATCGAACAGTTCGGTGTCGCGCCAGGCCGGCAGGACGCCCAGACGCTGCGTCGTCTCGCCCGCGCGCAGGGCCACGGCGGTGTGCAGGCCGAGGCAGTACGCGCACGCGTTGAGCTGGGAGACCCGGACGTTGACCAGTTCGACGAGCCTTCTCGTCAGCCCCGCCTCCGCCGCCGCGGCCTTCACCGCCTCGGAGGTCGCCACCAGCGCGCGGTAGGCCACCGGGTGCTGCTTGTCGAGGAAGACCCGCCGACCGGCTTCCGTCTCCGTCGTCGTTGTCACGTGCGCCCCTTCGTCGTCCGGCTGTCCATCGAGGACCACGCCATCATGCCGATCTCCCCGGACCGGGGGAGGAGGGGGTCCGCCCGCGCACACCGGCCCCGGCGCAGCCCGGTCCCCGGCGCGGGGTGGCCGTCCGCGCAGGTCGGTCCTCCGCGGCCGCGCGCAGCCGGGCGTACTCCTCGGCCATGGTCGCCAGGGTCCAGTGGGCGTTCAGCCCGCTCGGGTTGGGCAGCACCCACACCCCGGTGCCCCCGCCCATGACCCGCTCCTGCGGACCCACCGCCGCCTTCCGGTCGCCGAACGCCGCCCGGTACGCCGTGACGCCCAGGACGGCCAGCCAGCGGGGCCGCAGCAGCTCCGTCTTGGCCTCCAGGATCCGGCCGCCCTCCAGGTACTCCTCGGCGGTCAGCTCGTCGGCCCGCGCGGTCGCCCGCTCGACCACGTTGGTGATGCCGAGCCCGAAGGACAGCAGTTCCCGCTGCTCCGCGGGGTCCAGCCGCCGGGGCGTGAAGCCGGACCGGTGCAGCACCGGCCAGAAGCGGTTGCCCGGACGGGCGAAGTGGTGCCCGGTCGCGGCCGTCATCAGGCCCGGGTTGATCCCGCAGAACAGCACGCGCAGGCCGCTCGCGACCACATCGGGGACGATGCGGTCGCGAGCGGCCTCCAGCTCCTCGCGGGTGAAGCGCGGTGTCATCGCCGGACCGGACGCCGGGTCAGAGGATCGCCCCGGGGGTGTACGCCGCGGCCTGCGGGTGCCGCTTCACGATCTCCTCCACCCGGGCGACCACCACACCGACCTGGTCGGCGGCCGCGCCCGTGAAGGACAGCTTGTCCGCCATCAGGGCGTCCAGCCCCGCGCGGTCCAGCGGGACGCGCCCGTCGGCGGCCAGCCTGTCCAGCAGCTCGTTGCGCTCGGCGCCCTGCTCGCGCATGGCGAGGGCGCAGGCCACCGCGTTCTCCTTGATGGCCTCGTGCGCCTCCTCGCGGCCCACCCCGGCGCGCACCGAGGCCATCAGCACCTTGGTGGTGGCCAGGAACGGCAGGTAGCGGTCCAGCTCGCGGGCGATCACGGCGGGGAAGGCGCCGAACTCGTCGAGCACGGTCAGGAACGTCTCCAGCAGGCCGTCCAGCGCGAAGAAGGCGTCCGGCAGCGCCACCCGGCGGACCACGGAGCAGGAGACGTCGCCCTCGTTCCACTGGTCGCCCGCCAGCTCGCCGGTCATCGAGGCGTAGCCGCGCAGGATCACCATCAGGCCGTTCACACGCTCGCAGGAGCGGGTGTTCATCTTGTGCGGCATCGCCGAGGAACCGACCTGGCCCGGCTTGAAGCCCTCGGTCACCAGCTCGTGGCCGGCCATCAGGCGGATGGTCTTCGCCAGCGAGGACGGGGCGGCCGCCAGCTGCACGAGGGCGGTGACGACCTCGTAGTCCAGGGAGCGCGGGTAGACCTGGCCGACCGAGGTGAAGGCCTGGCCGAAGCCGAGGTGGGCGGCGATGCGGTCCTCGAGGCCGGCCAGCTTGCCGGCGTCGCCGCCGAGGAGGTCCAGCATGTCCTGGGCGGTGCCGACCGGGCCCTTGATGCCGCGCAGCGGGTAGCGGCCGAGCAGCTCCTCCAGGCGGGCGTACGCCACCAGCAGCTCGTCCGTGGCGGTGGCGAAGCGCTTGCCGAGGGTGGTGGCCTGGGCGGCCACGTTGTGCGAACGGCCGGCCATCACCAGCTCGCCGTACTCGGCGGAGAGCCGGCCGAGGCGGGCCAGCACGGCGACGACGCGGTCGCGGACCAGCTCCAGGGAGAGGCGGATCTGCAGCTGCTCGACGTTCTCGGTGAGGTCCCGGGAGGTCATGCCCTTGTGGACCTGCTCGTGGCCGGCGAGGTCGTTGAACTCCTCGATACGGGCCTTCACGTCGTGGCGGGTGACCTTCTCGCGCTCGGCGATGGAGCCGAGGTCGACCTGGTCGAGCACGCGCTCGTAGTCGGTGAGGGCCGCGTCCGGCACCTCGATCCCGAGGTCCTTCTGGGCCCGGAGCACGGCGAGCCAGAGCCGGCGCTCCAGCTTGACCTTTTCCTCGGGGGACCAGAGCGTGGCCAGCTCGGTGGAGGCGTAGCGTCCGGCGAGGACGTTCGGAATGCGGGGCTTGGCGGGAGAAGTCACGTAACCGGATTCTACTGTTCGTTCGTGCAGGTCGACGCCGCGGCCCCGTTTGTCGGAACCTCCAGGACGCCGCCCGCCGTCGAGGCACTCACGGCGCGGCGCGCGGATCGAGCAGTCCTTCGGCCAGCAGGTCGGACCAGAGCCGCTCCGGCACGTCCTTGCGGAACGCGGCCAGATCGGCGCGCACCTCCCGCGCGGAACGCATGCCGACGACGATGCCGGCCACCGCGGGGTGCCGCAGCGGAAAGGCCATCGCCGCCTCGGGGAGGGACACGCCGTGCGACGCGCAGACGTCGGCGATCCGGCGGGCGCGGCGCAGGACGTCCGGCGGGGCGGCGGCGTAGTCGAAGTAGGCGCCGGGGGAGGGGCGCGGCGTCGCCAGCAGGCCGGAATTGAAGACCGAGGCGGCCAGCAGCGAGACGCCGCGCTCGGCGCAGGCGGGCAGCAGGCCGTGCGCCGCCCGCTGGTCGAGGAGGGTGTAGCGGCCGGAGAGCATCACCACGTCGACGTCGTGCTCGCGGACCAGCCGGGTCAGCATCCCGGTGTCGTGCATCCCCGCCCCGACCGCGCCCACCACCCCCTGCGCGCGCAGCTCGGCCAGGGCGGGCAGACCGGTGCGCAGGGCGGCCTCGAAGTGCCGCTCCGCGTCGTGCAGGAGCAGCACGTCCACGCGGTCGGTGTCCATCCGGGCCAGCGACTCCTCGACGCAGCGCAGCACGCCGTCCCGGGAGAAGTCCCACTCCCTGCGGTGCGTGGCCGGCACGGCGAAACTCTCGTCCACGCGTCCGGCGGGGTCCTGGGGCACCAGGAGCCGTCCGACCTTGGTGGAGAGGGTGAAGTCCTCGCGGGGGAGGTCGCGCAGGAAGCCGCCCAGGCGGCGCTCGGCGTGGCCGACGCCGTAGTGCGGGGCGGTGTCGAAGAAGCGGATCCCGCATTCCCACGCGGCGGCCAGGGCGCCGGCGGCGGTCTCGTCGTCCAGCGGCTCGTAGAGCCCGCCGAGCGGCCCGCTCCCGAAACCGAGTTCGGTCACCTCGACCTCGGTGCGCCCGAGCCGACGGGTCCTCATACCGCTCCCCTCCCGCCCCGGCACGGCGTGGCCCCGCGCCGGGGACGAACGTACCCGGCGGGATGCCGCGTCACACCTGCCCGGACGCCGCCGCCCCGCCGCCCGCACGGCCCCGGGACGGTCCGGTGCCCGCGGGCGGCCCGGCTCACTCGTAGGGCAGCAGGTCCGCCCGCTTGGGGAGCAGGCCGTCGCCCGAGGAGCGGCCGGTGAGGCGGCGGGCGATCCAGGGCAGGAGGTGGACGCGGGCGAAGCGGGCGTCCGCGACCCGGCGCCGCAGCCACGGGTCCGGCGGGGTCGCCGTCATCGGCACGTGCCAGTGGTGGTCCTCCGGGGCGTACCCGAGCCCCTGCCACACCGCCTCGGCGACCCGCCGGTGCCCTTCGTGCGTCAGGTGGATCCGGTCCACGTCCCACACCCGGGGGTCGGCCAGCGACGGCGCCCCGTACAGGTCGATCAGCACCGCCCCGTGGCGGGCCGCCAGCGAGTCGAGGGTCTCGAAGAGGGCCTCCATCCGCGGCCGGAAGCGCTCCATCACCGGCCCCCGCCGCCCGGGGCTGCGCATCAGCACCAGCTGCTTGCAGGCCGGAGCCAGCCGCTCGACGGCCTCCTCCAGCAGTCCCGACACCCGTCCCATGTCGCAGTTGGGCCGCATCGCGTCGTTGAGCCCGCCGACCAGGGTGATCACGTCGGCGCCCATCTCCGCGGCGAGGCCCACCTGTTCGTCGACGATCTGGCCGATCAGCTTGCCGCGGATCGCCAGGTTGGCGTACCGGAAGCCGGGGCTGCGGGCGGCCATCCTGACCGCGAGGAGGTCGGCCCAGCCGCGGTAGGTGCCGTCGGGGAGGAGGTCCGACATGCCCTCGGTGAAGGAGTCGCCGAGGGCGACCAGGCTGGAGTACGTGGGAGCGGGATCATTCTGCGTCTGCATGGCAGGGAGAATCGTATCGCCGTCACATACCGCTCAGTCGGTCGCCCTCGGGTGGAGCGGTGGCCGCTCAGGCGGCCGGCTGGCCGAACAGCTCCCGCAGGACGTCCTCCATGGTGACCAGACCCGTCAGCCGTCCGTCGGAGCCCAGCACCGCCGCGAGGTGGGTGCGGCTGCCGCGCAGCGCGGTCAGCACGTCGTCCAGCGGGGTGTTCTCCCTGACCCGGGCGATGGGCCGCATGTTCTGCACCCGGAACGGCAGGTCGCGCGGCATGGCGTCCAGCGCGTCCTTGACGTGCAGGTAGCCGATGATGCGCCGCTCGTCGTCGACCACCGGGAACCGGGAGAACCCGGTCTCCGCGGAGAGCGCCTCCAGCTGGGCCGGCGTGACGCCCAGGGACACGTACCGCACCCTCTCCAGCGGCAGCAGGACCTCGCCCACCGGTCGGCGGCCCAGCTTCAGCGCGTCGTTGAGCCGCTCCCGGGCCCGGTCGTCGATGAGGCCGGCCTCCCGGGAGTCCTTCACCATCTGCGCCAGTTCGGCGTCCGAGAAGGAGGCCGTGACCTCGTCCTTCGGCTCCACCTTGATCAGCTTCAGCAGGGCGTTGGCGAAGGCGTTGACGGTGAAGATCACCGGCCGGAAGGCCTTGGCGAAGGCCACCAGCGGGGGCCCGAGCAGCAGCGCGGTCCGCACCGGTTCCGCCAGCGCCACGTTCTTCGGCACCATCTCGCCCAGCAGCATGTGCAGGTAGGTCGCCAGGCTCAGGGCGATCACGAAGGAGATCGCGTGGCCCGCGCCGGACGGCACGCCCACGGCGTGGAACAGCGGCTCCAGCAGGTGCGCGATGGCCGGCTCGGCGACCACGCCGAGCACCAGCGTGGACAGGGTGATGCCGAGCTGCGCGGCGGCCATCAGGGCGGAGACGTGCTCCAGGCCCCACAGCACCCGCCCGGCGCGGCGGTCGCCCTCCTCGGCGTGCGGCTCGATCTGGCTGCGCCGGACCGAGATCATGGCGAACTCGGCCCCGACGAAGAACGCGTTGAGGACCAGGGTCAGCAGACCGATCAGCAGTTGTACGGCGGTCATCGGGTCGCTCCCTGTCCCTTCTCGGCGTCCGCGGCGACGTCGGCCGGCGGGGCGGTCAGCAGGACGCGGGCGGCCCGGTGGCCGGAGGCGTCCAGCACTTCGAGGCGCCATCCGGCGGCCTCCACGACGTCCCCGACGGCCGGTATCCGGCCCAGGGCGGTGGCGACCAGGCCGGCCAGCGTCTCGTAGGGGCCGTCCGGAGCGCGCAGGCCGATCCGGGCGAGCCGGTCGGTGCGCGCCGCGCCGTCGGCGTCGTAGACCGCGCGGCCGTCGGCGTCGGTGCCGGCCGGCGCGAGATCGGGCGTCTCGAACGGGTCGTGCTCGTCGTGGACCTCGCCCACGACCTCCTCGACGATGTCCTCCAGCGTCACCACACCCGCGGTGCCGCCGTACTCGTCGATCACCACGGCCATGGTGCGGCCGCCGGACAGCCGGTCCAGCAGCCGCTCGACGGTCAGCGACTCGGGCACCAGCAGCGGCTCGCGCAGCAGCTCCGCCACGTGCACCCGGGCCCGCCGCTCGACGGGCAGCGCCAGCACGTCCTTGATGTGCACCGTGCCGACCACCCGGTCCAGGTTCCCCCGGTACACCGGGAAACGGGACAGACCGGTGGCACGCGTCGCGTTGGCCACGTCCTCGCAGGTCGCCTGGGCGTCCAGGGCGACCACCTGGACCCGCGGGGTCATCACGTTCTCCGCCGTCAGCTCCGCCAGGTTGAGCGTGCGGACGAACAGCTCGGCGGTGTCCGCCTCCAGCGCGCCCTGCTTGGCGGAGTGGCGGGCCAGCGCCGCCAGCTCCTGCGGGCCGCGCGCGGAGGCCAGCTCCTCGGCGGGCTCCAGGCCCATCCGGCGCACCACCCGGTTGGCGGTGTTGTTGAGATGGGTGATGAACGGGCCGAAGACGGCGCTGAAGACGCGCTGCGGCGTGGCCACCTTCCGGGCCACCGCCAGCGGCGCGCTGATCGCCCAGTTCTTCGGGACCAGCTCGCCGACGACCATCAGGAAGACCGTCGACAGGGCGGTGCCGAGCACCAGGGCCACCGAACTCGCGGTGCCCTCGGAGAGACCGACCGCGCCCAGCGGTCCGGAGATCAGGGCGGCGATCGACGGCTCGGCGAGCATGCCCACCACCAGGTTGGTAACGGTGATGCCCAGCTGGGCGCCGGAGAGCTGGAAGGTCAGACCGCGGACGGCCTTGAGGGCGCTGTCCGCGCCCCGGTCGCCCTTCCCGGCCGCGCGCTCCAGCTCGGCGCGTTCGACCGTCGTCAAGGAGAACTCCGCGGCCACGAACGCGCCGCAGCACACGGACAGCAGGACGGCGAGCAGCAGGAGGAGGACCTCGGTCACCGGGTCGCCTCCCCGTGGCCGTGGCGGGAGGAGAACACGCAGGTGAGGCTGCTACTGGGAGGCTCGCCCATGGGCGGACGCTCACACACCTTTCGAGAGATTGCCGATACCACCGTGGTCGGTGACACCCCCAGAGTAAAGGACGGGCAAAGTGGCCCTTGGGTGAGGGCCATGACCCGGACACGAGTACCCGCTCGGCGGCGCGGCATGGGGTGCGTGACGACGCGAACCGGCCCCGGCGCCGGCGGACGGGCCGACGGTGCCGGGGCGGTTCACGGGCGGGACGGCCCGCGGGTCAGCGCACCCGCCCGTACCAGACGCTCCGGGTCCAGATCTTCTGCAGCCGCACCACGTCACCGCTCTTGGGCGCGTGCCAGAGCTTGCCCGAACCGGCGTAGATGCCCACGTGGTACACCCCGTACCCCGAATGGAAGAAGACCAGGTCGCCGGGCTTGCGCTTGCCCGCCGCGACGCGGCTGGTCCGGTTGTACTGCTGCGCCGCCGTGCGGGGCAGGGTCTTCCCGGCCTTCTTGAACGAGTAGAGGATCAGTCCCGAGCAGTCGAACGCGGAGGGACCGGTGGCGCCGTACCGGTAGGGGGCCCCCTTCTTGGAGGCCGCCACCTTGAGGGCCTTGGAGCCCACGGTGGCCGCCTGGGCCTCGGCGCTGAGGCCGGGAACCGCGATGCCGCCTCCGAAAGCGGCGAAGGTCAGGACCGAGGCCGTTCCGGCCCGGGTCAGCAGGGACGGGACGCGATTGAGCACGGTCATGCGCAACCCTTCGACAGCCGCCTGTGAAGGATGACCTGTCGGATTCGGGCCGCGAAGTAGCCCGGCCGCCGTGCGGCGGCTTCACCCCAAGGACCGCCCGGAACGAAGTCCGGCGGCCCGTCGTGCTCGGGTCCTCCACTCCTGCCGATCCACTCCTGTCGACCCGTCGCCCGGCCGGCGGCAGGATTCGGCGTCCGCCCGGGCCGCCCCGCCGCTGCGGCGAGGGCTTGTCGTCGGGAGGATCTTCACGTACTCGGTGCCCGGGATCATCCGCTGACGGCGTGTTGTGCGCTTCGTCACCCCTGCGCCGTTCGGGTGGACAACACGGGATGTGTCCCTCGGTAACCACACCCGGCGAGGCGCTCACCAGGCCAGGAGCGGCCGGCTCCGCCCGCCGTCCACGCGGCGCGGGCAAATCGGGGGGTCCGTCGGACGGAGGAGCGTCTACGCCGAACGACGGTACGCCGTACGGCCCGTCCGGGTGGAGCGCACCGGGGTGGCGGCGGTGCCACGACCGGGGGCACGCGGTGCGCGCGCCGCCGCACGGCACGGGCGCGCCCGTGCCCGCCCGCCACGGCGTCGTTAACGCCCCCGAAACGAGGCGCCACTAGCCTCCTGGGACGCGTCGGGGGCGACGAGACGAGGGGGCGCCGTGCAACTGACTCCGCACGAGCAGGAGAAACTGCTGATCCACGTGGCGGCGGACGTCGCCGCGAGGCGCCGGGACCGCGGGCTGAGGCTCAACCACCCGGAGGCCGTCGCCCTGATCTCCTCCCACATCCTCGAGGGCGCCCGCGACGGCCGCACCGTCGCCGAGCTGATGCGCTCCGGCCGCACCGTCCTCACCCGGGACGACGTCATGGAAGGCGTCCCCGAGATGATCCACGACGTGCAGGTCGAGGCCACCTTCCCGGACGGGACCAAGCTGGTCACCGTCCACGACCCGATCGTCTGACGAAGAGGGCCGCCATGATCCCCGGAGAGCTCGTCCTGGACGACGCGCCCGTGATCCTGAACGAGGGCCGCGAGGTCACCCGGATCACCGTGCTGAACGCCGCCGACCGCCCCGTGCAGGTCGGCTCCCACTACCACTTCGCCGAGGCCAACCCCGGCCTGGAGTTCGACCGGGCCGCCGCACACGGGCGGCGGCTCCACGTCGCCGCCGGCACCGCCGTGCGGTTCGAGCCCGGCATCCCGGTGGAGGTGGAACTCGTGCCGCTGGCCGGGCGCCGCGTGGTGCCGGGCCTGCGCGGGGAGACCGGAGGTCCGCTCGATGCCTGAGACGTCCCACCCGTCGGCGATGCCGCGCGCCGAGTACGCCGACCTCTTCGGCCCCACCACCGGCGACCGGATCCGGCTCGCCGACACCGACCTGCTGGTGGAGATCGAGGAGGACCGCTGCGGCGGGCCGGGCCGGGCCGGGGACGAGGCGGTCTTCGGCGGCGGCAAGGTGATCCGCGAGTCGATGGGCCAGTCCCGGACCACCCGGGCCGAGGGCGCCCCCGACACCGTCGTGACCGGCGCGGTGATCCTCGACCACTGGGGGATCGTCAAGGCGGACGTCGGCATCAGGGACGGCAGGATCACCGGGATCGGCAAGGCCGGCAACCCGGACACCATGGACGGCGTCCACCCCGAGCTGGTGATCGGACCGGAGACCGAGATCATCGCCGGCAACGGCAGGATCCTCACCGCCGGGGCGGTCGACGCGCACGTCCACTTCATCTGCCCGCAGATCGCCGACGAGGCGCTGGCCTCCGGCGTCACCACCCTGGTCGGCGGCGGCACCGGACCCGCCGAGGGGTCCAAGGCCACCACCGTCACCCCCGGACCGTGGCACCTGGCCCGGATGCTGGAGGCGATGGAGGGCCACCCGCTCAACATCGGCCTGCTGGGCAAGGGCAACACCGTCTCGCACGAGGCGATGCTCTCCCAGATCCGCGGCGGCGCCGTCGGCCTCAAGCTCCACGAGGACTGGGGCTCCACCCCGGCCGCCGTCGACGCCGCGCTCACCGTCGCCGACCGGACCGGCATCCAGGTCGCCATCCACACCGACACCCTCAACGAGGCCGGATTCGTCGGCGACACCCTCGCCGCGATCGGCGGACGGGGCATCCACGCCTACCACACCGAGGGCGCGGGCGGCGGACACGCCCCGGACATCATGACCGTGGTCTCGCAGCCCAACGTGCTGCCCAGCTCCACCAACCCGACCCGGCCGTTCACCGTCAACACCGTCGAGGAACACCTCGACATGCTGATGGTCTGCCACCACCTGAACCCGGCCGTCCCCGAGGACCTCGCCTTCGCCGAGTCGCGGATCCGGCCCTCCACCATCGGCGCCGAGGACATCCTGCACGACCTGGGCGCCATCTCGATCATCTCCTCCGACTCCCAGGCGATGGGCCGGGTCGGGGAGGTGATCCTGCGGACCTGGCAGACCGCCCACGTCATGAAGAGGCGGCGCGGCCCGCTGCCCGGTGACGGGCGCGCCGACAACCTGCGGGCCCGCCGCTACGTCGCCAAATACACGATCAACCCGGCCGTGGCACAGGGACTTTCCCGCGAGGTCGGCTCGGTGGAGAGCGGCAAGCTCGCCGACCTGGTGCTCTGGGAGCCGGCGTTCTTCGGCGTCAAACCCCACCTCGTCGTCAAGGGCGGGCAGATCGCCTACGCGCAGATGGGCGACGCGAACGCGTCCATCCCCACGCCCCAGCCGGTGCTGCCCCGCCCGATGTTCGGGTCCCTGGGGCGCGCGCCGGCCGCCAACTCGGTCAACTTCGTGGCCCCGGCGGCCCTCGAGGACGGTCTGCCCGAGCGGCTGGGGCTCGGCAAGCGGTGGGCCGTCATCGAGTCGACGCGCGGCGTCACCAAGGCCGACATGCGGCGCAACGACGCCCGGCCGGACGTGCGAATCGACCCCGACAGCTTCGCCGTCCGCATCGACGGCGAACTGGTCGAGGCCACGCCCGCCGCGGAACTGCCCATGGCCCAGCGGTACTTCCTCTTCTGAGGGCGGTCTCACCGATGACCCGTGCCGCGCTGCTGCTGCTGGCCGACGGACGCTTCCCCGCCGGAGGGCACGCCCACTCCGGCGGCGCCGAGGCCGCGGTCCGGGCCGGCCTGATCACCGACGCCGCCTCGCTGGAGGAGTTCTGCCGGGGCCGCCTGCACACCTCGGGCCTGGTCGCCGCCTCGCTCGCCGCGGCCGCGGCGCTCGGCGTGGACCCGGGGGACCTGGACGCCGCCGCCGACGCCCGCACCCCGTCCCCGGCGCTGCGCGCCGCGGCCCGCCGGCTCGGGCGACAGCTCCTGCGGGCCGCCCGGGCGACCTGGCCGTGCGCCGGACTCGACCTGCTGGCACGGCGGTTCCCCAAGGGCGCCCACCAGCCGGTGGTGCTCGGCGCCGTCGCCCAGGCGGCCGGGCTGGAGCCGCTGGACGCCGCGTACTGCGCCGCCTACGAGAGCGTGGGCGGCCCCGCCACCGCCACCGTCCGGCTGCTCGGCCTCGACCCGTTCGACGCCACGGGGGTGCTCGCCCGGCTGGCCCCAGCCACCGACCGGGTCGCCGACCGGGCCGTGCGGGCCGCCCGCGAGGCGCTGGATACGGGCGTGGACGCCCTCCCCGCCGCCTCGGCGCCCCTCCTGGAGATCTCGGCGGAGGTCCACGCGGCCCGCACCGGCCGCCTGTTCGCCACCTGAAGTCCCGCTCCCGCCGCCTCCCGCCGCGGCGTCCGCCGCCCTCCCGCCGTGTGTCCCCCCTGCTTCCGTCCGCCGCTTCCGCCCCGTCCCCAGGAGCCCGCCCATGCACCTGCACCACCCGCACGACGGCCACGGCCACGGCGCTCCCGCCCCGTCCGGCGCGGCCGCCCGGCGCCCCGACGGAACGCGGCGCGCACTGCGCCTCGGGCTCGGCGGGCCCGTCGGTTCGGGCAAGACCGCCACGGTGGCCGCCCTCTGCCGCGAGCTGAGGTCCGAGCTGTCGCTGGCCGTCGTCACCAACGACATCTACACCCGCGAGGACGCCGAGTTCCTGCTGCGGGAGGCGGTCCTGCCGCCCGAGAGGATCACCGCCGTGGAGACGGGCGCCTGCCCGCACACCGCGATCCGCGACGACATCTCCGCCAACCTCGAGGCGGTCGAGGACCTGGAGGACGCCGTCGGGCCGCTGGACCTCGTCCTGCTCGAGTCCGGAGGCGACAACCTGACCGCCACCTTCTCCCGGGGACTGGTGGACGCCCAGATCTTCGTGATCGACGTGGCGGGCGGCGACGACATCCCGCGCAAGGGCGGCCCCGGCGTCACCACCGCGGACCTGCTGGTCGTCAACAAGACCGACCTGGCCCCCTACGTGGGCTCCGACCTGGACCGGATGGCCGCCGACGCGAAGGCGCAGCGGGGGCACCTGCCGGTGGTGTTCCAGTCCCTGCGGGAGGAGGCCGGAGTCGACCGGGTCGCCGCCTGGGTCCGGGAGCGGCTGGCCGCGTGGCGGGCGTGACCGCGGGCGGCGGCACCGCGGGGGTCCGCGCGCACGCCCGGATCGAGGCGCGGCCCGACGGCCGGGGCTCCACCGTCCTGCCGGTGCTGGCCGGCGAGGGGCCGCTCGCCCTGCGCCGGACCCGCGGCACGGCGGGCGAGGCGCGGGTGACGGTCGTCGGCGCCATGAGCGGCCCCCTGGGCGGCGACCGGTTCCTGCTGGAGGCGGACGTCGCCGCGGACGCCCGGCTGGGCGTCGGCTCGGCCGCCGCCACCCTCGCCCTGCCCGGTCAGGGCAAGGACCCGGCACGGCAGGAGACCCGGCTGCGGGTCGCCGCGGGCGCCGCGCTGCGGTGGGAGCCCGAGCCGCTGATCTCGGTCCGCGGCAGCGACCTCGAACTCCTCACCCGGGCCGAGGTCGCGGAGGGCGGGCGGCTGCTGCTCCGGGAGGAACTGGTGCTCGGCCGCCACGCCGAGCCGCCCGGCACGCTCACCTCACGGCTGACCCTGCGCGTGGGCGGACGGCTCGTGCTCGACCAGGAGCTGGCGTGCGGCCCGGGGGCGCCCGGCGGCTGGGACGGGCCCGCGGTGCTGGCGGGCCACCGCGCCGTCGGCCAGATCCTGCTGGTCGACCCCGCCTTCGCCGTCCGGCCGCCGCCGTCCCGGCTCCTCGGCCAGGCGGCGTCCCTGGTCGCGTTGCCCGGCCCCGCCGCCCTGATCACCGCCCTCGCACCGGACGCGCTGCGCCTGCGCCGCCTCCTGGAGGAGGCGCTGCGCGCGACGGCGGGTCCGGCCGGGGACGCCGAGGGCGGGTGACCGGGGCGGAGGCGGGCGACCGCGGCCGGTGCGGAGGGCCGCGGCCGGGGCGGGTGACGTCAGGTCACCCGGCGGACAGCACCCGCTCCAGCGCCGCGAGGGCTCCGCGCAACTGGTCCTCGGTGATGGTCAGGGGCGGAGCGACGCGGATGGTGGACCCGTGGGTGTCCTTGACCAGGACGCCCTCGGCGAGGAGCCGCTCACCCACCTCGCGGCCCGTGCCCAGCGCGGGGTCGACGTCGACCCCCGCCCACAGCCCCCGCGTGCGGAAGCCCAGCACGCCGCGCCCCACCAGCGGCGCGAGCCCGTCCCGCAGCACGATGCCCAGCTCGGCCGCCCGCCGCTGGTACTCCCCGGTCTCCAGCAGCCCCACCACCGCCGTGCCGACCGCCGCCGCCAGCGGATTGCCGCCGAACGTCGAGCCGTGCGTCCCCGGCCCCAGTACGCCCAGCACGTCCCGCCGCCCCACGACCGCGGACACCGGGACGATGCCGCCGCCCAGCGCCTTGCCCAGCAGCACCAGGTCGGGCGTCACCTCCTCAAGGTCCACGGCCAGCGTGGACCCCGTGCGGCCCAGACCGGACTGGATCTCGTCCGCCACGAACAGGCACCCGGCCCGGCGGGTGATCTCCCGGACACCCGACAGGTAGCCGTCGTCCGGGACGATCACCCCCGCCTCGCCCTGCACCGGCTCCAGCAGCACCGCCGCCGTGGTCGCGTCCACGGCCGCCTCCAGGGCGGGCAGGTCGTTGTACGGCACGATCCGGAACCCCGGAGCGAACGGCCCGAAGCCGGCCCGCGCCGTCTCGTCCGTGGAGAAGCCCACGACCGTCGTCGTCCGGCCGTGGAAGTTGTCGGCGGCCACCACGATCGTCGCCTGCCCGTCGGGCACGCCCTTGACGTCGTAGGCCCATTTGCGGGCGACCTTCACCGCGCTCTCCACCGCCTCGGCGCCGGTGTTCATGGGCAGTACCGCCTCCTGCCCGGTCAGCGCGGCGAGCCGCTCGGCGAAGCCCGCCAGCCGGTCGTTGTGGAAGGCGCGCGAGGTCAGGGTGAGGCGGTCGAGCTGGCGATGGGCGGCCTCCACCAGCACGGGGTGGCGGTGGCCGAAGTTGAGGGCGGAGTAGCCGGCCAGCAGGTCGAGGTAGCGGCGGCCCTCCACGTCCTCCACCCAGGCACCCTCCGCCCGGGCCACCACCACCGGCAGCGGATGGTAGTTGGGCGCGAGGACGGCCTCCTCGGCGCGGATCAGGCCGGCGGAGTCCCGGCCCGGGCCCGGGCCGCCGGGAAGGGCACGGCCGGGGCCGTCGGCGCCGTCGGTGCCGTGAACGCCGTCGGGGTCTTCGGGGCCGCCGGGACGGCCGGAGGGAACGGTCGGTGCGGTCATGCGCGGACCTCCAGGGTGCAGCACTTGATGCCCCCGCCTGCCTTGCGGAACTCCGACAGGTCGACGGGGACCGGGACATAGCCGCGGCGCGCCAGCTCCTCGGTCAGCGCCACCGCTCCGGGGGCGATGAACACGTGGCGTCCGTCCGAGACCGAGTTCAGGCCGAAGGCCAGCGCGTCACCCAGCGTGGCGATCACCGCGTGCGGGAACAGCCGCTCCAGGACCGCGCGGCTCTCGGGCGCGAAGGCGTCCGGGTAGTAGGCGACGTTCTCGTCGTCGAGGGCGAACAGCGCGGTGTCCAGATGGTAGAAAAACGGATTCACCAGCCGGAGCCCCACGACCGGCACCCCGAAGTGCTCCTCGGCCTCCCGGTGCGCCTCGGGCGTGGTGCGGAACCCCGTCCCGGCCAGCACCCGGCCGCCCACCGGCACCAGGTCGCCCTCGCCCTCGCAGACCGTCCGGGCCCGGCGCACCGGGACGCCGGCCTCCTTGAGCCACAGCTCGTAGTGGCCGGACTCGTCCTGCCGCTCCGGCGCGTGGAACAGCGACCCCAGTGCGCGGCCGTCCAGCACCAGCGCGGCGTTGGCCGCGAAGACCATGTCGGGCAGCCCCGGCACCGGGGCCAGTGTCTCGACCACATGGCCGTGCGCCCGGTAGGCGGCGGCCAGCGCCTCCCACTGCCGGTGCGCGCGCCGGACGTCGACCTCCTCGTCGGGGTGCATCCAGGGATTGATCGCGTAGGACACGTCGAAATGGCGGGGCTCGCACAGCAGGAAGCGCCGTCGCCGCGGCAAGCGTCTCTCGGACATGCCACCACGTTAGGAAGCGGGCATAGCGCCGACAAGGGACCAACCGGGGTGTTCCGTGGCGGATCGCTCCGATGTCGCCGCCGGCGCGCTTGGCGTGACGGGCACACATGTCCGTACGTGCATGTCCATACGTGCGAATACCTCCTACACTCCACCCTCATGCTGCGCGCCCTCGCCGTCGATGACGAACGCCCCTCCCTGGGCGAACTCCTCTACCTGCTGGACGCCGACCCCCGGGTCGGCAGGGCCGAGGGCGCGTCCGACGCCACCGAGGCGCTGCGCCGCATCAACCGCGCCCTGGAGTCCGGACCCGACGGCCCCGAGGCCATCGACGTGGTCTTCCTCGACATCCAGATGCCGGGCCTCGACGGCCTGGACCTGGCCCGGCTGCTCACCGGGTTCGCCAGCCCGCCCCTGGTCGTCTTCGTCACCGCCCACGAGGACTTCGCCGTGCGCGCCTTCGACCTCAAGGCGGTCGACTACGTCCTCAAGCCGGTCCGCCGCGAACGCCTCGCCGAGGCCGTCCGCCGCGCCGACGAACTGCGCGCCGCCCGCATACCCGTGCACGAACCCGAGCCGGACGCGATCACCGTGGACCTCGGCGGCGTCCGCCGGCTGGTCCAGGTCGAGGACATCACCCACGTGGAGGCCCAGGGCGACTACGCCCGGCTGCACACCGCGGCCGGCAGCCACTTGGTCCGCGTCCCGCTCTCCACCCTGGAGGAGCGCTGGCGGCCGCACGGCTTCGTCCGCATCCACCGGCGCCACCTGGTCGCCCTGCGCCACATCGGCGAACTGCGGCTCGCCGCCGGAACCGTGAGCGTCCTGGTCGGCGACGAGGAACTCCAGGTCAGCCGCCGCCACGCCCGCGAACTGCGCGACCTGCTCATGCGCCGCGGCGCCGCGTAGGAGGCCCCGCGATGTCCCACGAGCCCCGCCAGGCCGCCGAGCGGCCCGCCCGCGTGGTGGTCACCGGACCGCCCCGCCGCCACCACGGCCCCGGCCGCGGCGGCGGGACCCACTACCGGCCCCGCACCGAGATCCACGAGCAGACCACCCTCGGCCACACCTACGTCCGCTCCCTGATGCGCACCCAGCTCCGCACCGCGCTGACCGTCTTCGCCGTCCTCGCCGCACTGGTCGCCCCGCTGCCGCTGCTCTTCGCCGCCGCCCCGCACGGCCGCCTCCTGGAGTGGGCGGTGCTCGGCTTCTGCCTCTACCCGCCGCTCGTGCTCCTCGCCCGGTGGCACGTGCGCCGCGCCGAACGCCACGAGAGGGACTTCGTGCGGCTCGTCGAGGACCAGGACCGCTGACCGGACACACGAGGAACGAGAGCCGCACGGTATGAACGAGAGCCACGCCGTGGCCGCGGTCGCCCTGGTGGTGGTCGCCACCGCACTGGTCGGCGCCTTCGGCCTGCGCGTCTCCCGCACCACCTCCGACTTCTACGTCGCCTCCCGCACCGTCGGCCCCCGCCTCAACGCGGCCGCCATCAGCGGCGAGTACCTCTCCGCCGCCTCCTTCCTGGGCATCGCCGGACTCGTCCTCGTCCAGGGCCCCGACATGCTCTGGTACCCGGTCGGCTACACCGCCGGATACCTCGTCCTGCTGCTCTTCGTCGCCGCCCCGCTGCGCCGCTCCGGCGCCTACACGCTGCCCGACTTCGCCGAGGCCCGGCTCGCCTCGCCCCGGGTGCGGAAGCTGGCGAGCGGCTTCGTGGTCGGCATCGGCTGGCTCTACCTGATACCCCAGCTCCAGGGCGCCGGGCTCACCCTCAAGGTCCTCACCGGGGCGCCCGGCATGCTCGGCTCGGTGATCGTCGCGGTGGTGGTGGTCGCCAACGTCGCCGCCGGCGGGATGCGCTCGATCACCTTCGTCCAGGCGTTCCAGTACTGGCTCAAACTGACCGCCCTGCTGGTCCCCGCCCTCTTCCTGGTCCTCGCCTGGCAGGGCGACGGCGCGCCCACCCGGGTGTTCGACGAACCCGCCGCCCTGCGCGAGCACCGCACCGTGCGGGTCCAGGACACCGTCGAGATCCGCCTGACCGAACCCCTCACGGTCACCGTCCACGGCCGCGTCGACGGACATCCCTACGACGGCGACCGGGTCACCCTGCCCGAGGGCGTCCACACGGTGCAGGGGGGCGCCCGGCTCGGCCTGCCGGCCGGAGCGCCCGTCCCGGTGGCCCAGGGCTCCGGCGACACCGTCCTCCCCGACACGGTCCTGTCCGACGGCGCTCTCTCCGACGGCGCGGCCACCGCCCAGGGGGAACGCCCGCTGTACGCCACCTACGGGCTGATCCTCGCCACCTTCCTCGGCACCATGGGCCTGCCCCACGTGGTCGTCCGCTTCTACACCAGCCCCAACGGCGTCGCCGCCCGCCGCACCACCGTCGTCGTCCTCGGCCTGATCGGCGCCTTCTACCTGCTGCCCCCGGTGTACGGGGCGCTCGCCCGGATGTACGCCCCCGAACTGGTGCTCACCGGCAACACCGACGCCGCGGTGCTGCTGCTCCCGGACCGCATGATCGGCGGCGTCGGCGGCGACCTGCTGGGCGCCCTGGTGGCCGGCGGCGCCTTCGCCGCGTTCCTGTCCACCGCCTCCGGCCTCACCGTCGCGCTGGCCGGGGTGATCGCCCAGGACGCGCTGCCCTCCCGGGGCATCCGCCACTTCCGGGTGGGCGCCGTGACCGCCATGGCGGTGCCGCTGGCCGCGAGCGTGCTGGCCGGGCGGCTGCCGATCGCCGACGCCGTCGGACTCGCCTTCGCGGTCTCCGCGTCCTCCTTCTGCCCCCTGCTGGTGCTCGGCATCTGGTGGCGGCGGCTCACCCCGCCTGGCGCCGCGGCCGGAATGCTGGTCGGCGGCGGCTCCGCGCTCGCCGCCGTGTCCGTCACCCTCGTCGGCCCCCGTCCGGCGACCGGCGTCCCTCACGCCCTGCTCGCCTGGCCCGCCCTGTGGTCGGTGCCGCTGGCCTTCCTCACCATGATCCTGGTCTCGCTGGCCACCCCCGGCCGGATCCCCCCGGGCACCGACGCCGTCCTCGCCCGCTTCCACCTGCCCGAGGAGATCGGCGGCGGGCCGGTCCGCAAGGAGAACACGGCATGAGCACCCTGGGCGCCCTCCTGGCGGGATTCTGCGTCGCCGTGCCGCCGCTGCTGGCCGCGGGGTTCTGGCTCGGCCGCCGGACCGCCCGCCCGTCCCCCCGGCCGTTCCACCGGGCCGGACTCGGCACGCCCGTCGAGCACGCCACCTTCCAGACCCTGCACACCGCCTCACTGGCGGCGCCGCCGCTGCGCGCCGGGCTGACCGAGGAGACGGCCCGCCGCGCCTCCCGCAGGCTGCGCTCCCTGCTCGGCACCGAGGCGCTCTGCCTCACCGACCTCGACCAGGTCCTGGCCTGGGACGGCGCCGGCTCCCACCACCGGGCCGAGATCACGGAACGCCTCGCCGGCCCGCTGGAGACCGGCCGCGGCGAGGCCTTCCGGCTGCGCTGCGAGACCCCCGACTGCTCCCTGCGCTGGGCCGTGGTCGCCCCGCTCACCGTGGACGACCGGGTGCTCGGCGCGCTCGTCGCCTGCGCGCCGGGGGAGTCCGCCGTCCTGGTGCGGGCCGCGGGAGAGGTCGCCCGCTGGGTCTCCGTCCAGCTCGAACTCGCCGACCTCGACCGCTCCCGCACCCGCCTCATCGAGGCGGAGATCAGGGCGCTGCGGGCGCAGATCTCGCCGCACTTCATCTTCAACTCGCTCGCCGTGATCGCCTCCTTCGTCCGCACCGACCCGGAACGGGCCAGGGAGCTGCTGCTGGAGTTCGCCGACTTCACGCGCTACTCGTTCCGGCGGCACGGCGACTTCACCACCCTCGCCGACGAGCTGCACGCCATCGACCACTACCTGGCGCTGGTCCGCGCCCGCTTCGGCGACCGGCTGGCCGTGACGCTGCAGATCGCACCCGAGGTGCTGCCGGTCACCCTGCCGTTCCTGTGCCTCCAGCCGCTGGTGGAGAACGCGGTCAAGCACGGGCTGGAGGGGCGCGGCGAGAAGTGCGGCATCGGCATCACCGCCCGCGACGAGGGCGCGGAGGCGGTCGTCGTCATCGAGGACGACGGCGTCGGCATGGACCCGGAGCTGCTGCGGCGGATCCTGGCCGGCGAGGCCGGGCCCACCGGGGGCATCGGCCTGTCCAACGTCGACGACCGGCTCCGGCAGGTCTACGGCGACGACTACGGCCTGGTCATCGAGACGGCCCCGGGCGCCGGGATGAAGGTCACCGTGCGGCTGCCGAAGTACCGGCCGGGCGTCCACCCCGCGGGCCCCGCGACGGGAGGCCTCCGCAGAGGGTGAGAAGCGGGGCGGGCGGGGCACCAAGGGGGTAGCGGACCTGAGGAGGGCGCGATGCCTGACACGTCTGGGATCCACGGAACGAAGACGCCCGGCTCGACCAAGACCATGGGAGCGTTCACGGTGGGCGGCCTCGTCGTCGTGACGGCCTACTCCGTGGCGCTCGGCAGCAACGGCTGGCTGTGGTTCGGCTGGGTGGTGCTCGGGGCCCTGTTCCTCGCCCTGGTGGCGCTGCGCGACACCTGACCCGCGGCTGACCCGCGGCGGCGGGCCCCGGCGGAACCTGGCGGGCCCCGGCGGAGTGCCGCGGGGCCTTCCGGGCGGAGCCCGCGCGGCCCGCCCCGTTCAGCCCTGCCGGGCCGACCCCGCCCGCAGGGAGGCGAGGTAGGCGTTGTACGCCTCCAGCTCCGCGTCGCCGTCCCGGTCGGCCGCGCGGTCCTTGCGCTTGGCCTGGCGCTGCTCCGAGCTGTACCACTGGAACAGCAGGGCGATCAGCACCAGCACGGACGGGATCTCGCTGAACGCCCAGGCGATGCCGCCCGCCGCGTTCAGGTCCTCCATGGGGTCGATGCCCAGCGAGGCCGGCGGGTGGGCGAACGCGCCGATCATCGGCGTGGACGCCATCATCAGCGCGATGCCGAAGAAGGCGTGGAACGGCATGCCGGCGAAGAGCTCCAGCATCCGCATCAGGTGACTCGGGCGGTGCGGACCCGGGTCCACGCCCATGATGGGCCAGAAGAAGACCACGCCCACCGCGAAGAAGTGCACCATCATCGCGATGTGCCCCAGGTAGGAGCCCATCAGGACATCCACCAGCGGCGTGAAGTACAGCGCGTAGAGGCTGGCGATGAACATCGGGATGGTGAACAGCGGGTGGGTGATCACCCGCATGTACCGGCTGTGCAGCAGCTTCAGCAGCAGCTCGCGCGGGCCGAGCGTGCCCCGGGCGGCCACCGGCAGGGCGCGCAGCGCCAGGGTGACCGGGGCGCCCAGCAGGATCATGATCGGCGAGAGCATGCTGAGCACCATGTGCTGCACCATGTGCACGCTGAACATGACCATGCCGTAGTCGTTCAGCCCGGTGCACATCACCAGCACCACACTCAGCACGCCGGCGACGAAGGAGACCGTCCGGCCGACCGGCCAGCGGTCGCCGCGCCGGGTCATCCGGACGACGCCCCACCCGTAGAGCAGCAGCCCCAGCAGGCAGGCGACGAGGAAGAAGGCGTCCGGGGACCAGGCGAGCCCCCGTCCGAGGGTGAACGGGGGCAGATCCATGGCGCCGTGACCGCTGTGGTCCATCCGCCGGCTCCTGTTTCGTGGGGGTTGTGCAAATCTGTCCGCACCAGACTAGAACCGCCCCCGGCCGTGCCGGCGGCCGGGGGCGGTTCACCTGCGATTCACGGAAGGCTCGCAGGCGTCGGGGAGGCGCGGGTCACACCCCGTTCGGAGCCGTTCACACCACCGCGGGGGCCTCGGCGTAGCGCTCCTCGGGCACCGTCTTCAGCGAGGCCACGGCCTCGGACAGCGGCACGGTGACGATGTCGGTGCCGCGCAGCGCGGTCATCCTCCCGAACTCGCCGCGGTGGACGGCCTCCACCGCGTGCCAGCCGAAGCGGGTCGCCAGCACCCGGTCGTAGGCGGTGGGAGTGCCGCCGCGCTGGACGTGGCCGAGGATCACCGGGCGGGCCTCCTTGCCGAGGCGGTGCTCCAGCTCGACCGCCAGCAGGTTGGCGATGCCGGCGAACCGCTCGTGGCCGTAGACGTCCTTGCCGCCCTCGTCGAAGTCCATGGTGCCCGCGAGCGGCTTGGCGCCCTCGGCCACCACGACGATGGCGAACCGCTTGCCGGCCTCGAACCGCGCGCCGACCCGCTCGGTCAGCTCCTTGATGTCGAAGGGCCGCTCGGGCACCACGATCGCGTGGGCGCCGGCCGCCATGCCGGAGTGCAGGGCGATCCAGCCGGTGTGGCGGCCCATGACCTCGACGATCAGGACCCGCTGGTGGGACTCGGCGGTCGTCTTCAGCCGGTCCAAGGCGTCGGTGGCCACGCCCACCGCGGTGTCGAAACCGAAGGTGACGTCGGTGACCGCGATGTCGTTGTCGATGGTCTTGGGCACGCCCACGATGGGCAGCCCGCCGTCGGAGAGGAGGCGGGCGGCCTTCAGGGTGCCCTCGCCGCCGATCGGGATGACGGCGTCGAGCCCGAGCTCCTTCATGTGTCCCTTGGCCCGCTCCACGCCGTCCCGCAGATGCTCGGGGCGGACACGGGAGGAGCCGAGGATGGTGCCGCCGCGGGCGAGGATGCCGCCGACGGCGTCCAGGTCCAGCTTGAGGTGGTCGCCCTCGAGGAGACCCCTCCAGCCGTCACGGAAACCGATCACCTCGTCGCCGTGGGCGTCGACGGCGCGGTGGACGACGGAGCGGATGACGGCGTTCAGGCCGGGGCAGTCGCCGCCGGAGGTGAGCACACCAATGCGCATGGCGCGGATAACCTTCTCGATGGGGGACGGCACCGGACCGCTTCGTCCGGGCTTGACGACCGTCACCCTACCGGCGTCAGGGCCCCCTGCCGAACCCGGCGTCCGACAGCCGGACACCCCCGCTCACCTGTGCGGATGCCCCGTCAAACGGGCTTCCGGAAGGCGAGATCGGGGGTGTCGCGAAGGGTGCCGCCGACGCCGGTCGCGGGGGCGTTCCCGGCGGCCGTCAGGCCGGCTGGGTGGCCGCCGCGATGCGCTCCTGGCGCAGCGCCTCGTACCACCGGTCGTCGACCGGCGGCAGGGCGTTGACGTCGAGCGCGAGCTTCAGCAGGTGGTCCGCGATGTGCGGGTTGCGGGCCAGCACGGGGCCGTGCATGTAGGTGCCGAAGACGGTGTCGTTGTACGCGCCCTCGGTGCCGTCGCCGGTGCCGTTGCCGTTGCCGAAGCGCACCCGGGCGAGCGGCTTGGCGTTCGGGCCGACGTGGGTCACGCCCTGGTGGTTCTCGAAGCCGGTCAGCGGGGGCAGACCGAGCCGCGGGTCGATGTCGCCGAGGACGTCGCCGACGCAGCGCGCGCCCTCGCCGCGCACCGAGACCACGTCGAGCAGGCCGAGGCCCGCCTCGCGCTGGCCGAGGTCGTTGATGAACTCGTGGCCGAGGATCTGGTAGCCGGCGCAGACCGAGAAGACGATCGCGCCGTTGCCGACCGCGCGGTGCAGGCCGCCGTCGCGGCGCAGCCGCTCCGCGGCGAGGCGCTGCGGGCGGTCCTCGCCACCGCCGATCAGGTAGATGTCGCCGGAGGTCGGGATCGGCTGGTCGCTGCGCACGTCGATCCGGGCCACGTCCAGGCCGCGCTGGCGGGCCCGGCGCTCGACGACGAGGGCGTTGCCCTGGTCGCCGTAGGTGCTGAGCAGATCCGGGTAGATCCACACCAGCCGGAGTTGGCTGTCACTCATGAGTCGGTCCTCGAACTGTGAGTCGCTGGGCGGTCGCTGGTCGGGGTCAGTTGCCGACGCGGCGGCGCAGGTCCTGGAAGGCGGTGTAGTTGGCGATGACCTCGATGCGCCCCGGCGGGGCGAGGCGGACCGCCTCGTCGAGGTTCTCGCACACCTGGAAGTTCTGGTCGGCGACCTCCAGGCGCACCGCCAGGTCCAGCTTGCGGTCGCCGAGCACGAAGATCGGGTGCCCGTTCAGGCGGGTGTAGTCGACGTCCCACAGCCAGGAGGTGTCGGTGCCGTCGGCGCCGCGGGCGTTCACCGAGAGGATCACCGGCGTCGGCGGCGGGTCGATCAGCGAGAACGTCTCCAGCCAGCCCGCCGGGTTCTTGGCGAGCAGCAGGCGCAGGTCGCGCCCCTGGAACTGCACGGTGTCGTACCGGCCGGCCACCGCCTGCACGTGGTACATGCGCTCCAGCGCCACCTGCGGCGGCACGCCGAACACGGCGGCGACGGCCGCGGAGGAGGTGGCGTTGGCACGGTTGGCGCGGCCCGGCAGCTGGAGGTGGATCGGCCAGGCGGAGCCGTGCGGGTCCAGGACGTGGTCGCCCGAGAGCGCCCAGCTCGGCGTCGGGCGGCGGAAGCCGCACTCGCCGCAGAACCAGTCGTCGCCCGGACGCTGGAGCACACCGCCGCAGGACGGGCAGGACCAGGCGTCGTCCTTCCACATCTGGCCGGCCGCGACCCAGATCACGTTGGGGGAGGACGAGGCCGCCCACACGATCAGCGGGTCGTCGGCGTTGGCCACCACCACGGCCTTGGTGCCGGTCAGGCCCTCGCGCCAGTTCTCCGCGAGCATGCGGGTCTCGGCGGCGCGGTCGAGCTGGTCGCGGGAGAGGTTGAGCAGCGCGACGCACTTGGGGTCGGTCTCGCGGGCGACGGCGATCAGGTACTTCTCGTCGACCTCTATCACGCCGAACCGGGCCTCGTCGTTGCGCTCGGCCAGGGCCGAGGTGATGCCCGCGGGCATGTTGGCGCCCAGCGCGTTGGAGACCACCGGACCGGCCGCGCGCAACGCCTCGGCGATCAGGCGTGTCGTGGTGGTCTTGCCGTTGGTCGCCGAGACCAGCGTGATGTCCAGGCCCTGCGCGAGCCGGGCCAGGAGCTCGGGGTCCAGCTTCAGCGCGACCCGGCCGCCGATCACCGATCCGCTGCCGCGTCCGGCTGCCCGGGAGACGGCCGCGGCGGTCTTGCCCGCCGTCACGGCCAGCTTGGCCCGCGGCGAGAGCGGGTCCGAGGTGCCTGCCATCAGTTCTCGATCCTCCTTGCGTACGCGCCGCGCGTGAGTCCCGGCAGCGTGTGGTGGCCTCAGCCTATCGAGATCCGCTCACCCGGCCGAATACCGGAACCGCACCGTGACCGGCTGCGACGGCGGGCAGCGGAGGGTGGGCGGAACCGTCATGGCCTGGAAGGACCGTACCCTGACCGGCATGCGACACGGTTCGATCCCCGGCGCCGACGGGCGCGTGAGACCTCTCACCCTGCACGGCGACCCCCTGCTCCACAGCCCTTGCGCCGAGGTGACGGAATTCGGGCCGGAGCTCGAACGGCTGGTCGAGGACCTGTTCGCCACCATGTACGCGGCGGGCGGCGTGGGGCTCGCGGCCAACCAGGTGGGGGAGGGGGTGCGGGTCTTCGTGTACGACTGTCCGGACGACGAGGACGTCCGCCATCTCGGTCATCTGGTGAATCCCCGGCTGGTGGAGGCCGACGGGGTGACGGTGCGTGGGCCGGAAGGGTGTCTGTCCCTGCCCGGCCTGGAGGCGGGGACGCCGCGGTTCGACCGGGCGGTGGTGCGCGGGTTCTCCGTCGCGGGCGAACCGGTGGAGGTGTGCGGCACCGGGTTCTTCGCGCGGTGCCTGCAGCACGAGTGCGACCACCTGGACGGCCTGGTCTACGCCGACCGCCTCACGGGGCTGCGGCAGCGGCGGCTGCTGCGGAAGGCCGCGCGGGCGGCGTGGGCCGCCGGGGGGTGATGGCCGGGCTGACCGCCGGGCTCCGCGGGCCGCGGTGGTGAGGCCGGGGCTCCGCGGGCCGCGAGGGTGGGACCCGGGCTCCGCGGGCCGCGGTGAGGTCACCGTGCGTCCGGCGCCGCCCCGTGCGCCCCTCGGGGCCGCCGCGGGGGCGGCCCCCGGAAGGGGGGGAGGACGGCGGGCGGCTCGGGCGGGGACGTCGTGCGGCTCAGAAGGCCGGGCCGTCCTCGCGGTCGCCCGCGTCGGCGAGGCGGCCCCACAGGAGGTCGGCCAGGCTGCTGACCAGTTCCTCGCGCGGGCACGGGCGCTCTCCCAGCCACCAGTCGCCGGCCGCGTGCATCATGCCCACGATCCCGTGGCCCCAGACCCGCGAGACGTGCCGCCCGTTCGGGCCGAGGTCGACCCGCTCCTCGATGACCTGCGCCAGCTCCTCGCCCATCCTGCGCAGCAGCGGCGCCGAGTGGCGCCCCACGTCGAATCCCGGCTCGCCCGAGGAGCCGCCGTCGGCCGGGTGCATCAGGAACCGGTACACCTGCGGACGGGCCTCGATCGCCGCCAGGTAGGTGTCGAGCGTCGCCTCCACCCGCTGCCGGCGCCGGTCGGCCGGCGCGTCCAGCGCCGCCCGCAGCGAGGCCAGCAGGGCGTCGGTGTGCCGCTGGGCGAGCGCCGCGTACAGCCCGCCCTTGTCGCCGAAGTGGCGGTAGAGGATGGGCTTGGTGATCC
>NZ_BBZI01000007.1:255153-343894 GCF_008974245.1 Streptomyces abyssomicinicus
GCGATCGCGTTCATGGAAGCGCCCGGGCCGTCACGGAGCACCACCCGGTCCGCGGCTTCCAGCAGTTCGCGGCGGCGCCGCTCGGTGGACCTCTGCTGCGCGGTCCCCTGCTGCGTCGTCTCCATGGTCGGTGCTCTCCCCACCCGTGCGTAATCGGTGATGCTTGCGCAAAGTAACACTGATCGGCCCGCGACGGCCCTTCGGCTCGTAACTCGTGGCGCTGCCCACATGCGCCGAAGGGGTCCCCTCCTGCGGAAACGTCCGGGAAACAGGTGGGTTGACTTTCCTACCGGCCAGTAACAGACTGCGGTTACCGCAGGTAACACGTTTGGCAGCACTGGAGGGGTCATGGCCGAGTTCACCATGGAGCTCAACGACGAGCAGAAGGAGGTCCGGGACTGGCTCCACGGGTTCGCCGCCGACGTGATGCGCCCGGCGGCCGCCGAGTGGGACGAGCGTGAGGAGACTCCCTGGCCCATCATCCAGGAAGCCGCCAAGATCGGCATCTATTCCCTGGACTTCTACGCCCAGCAGTACTTCGACCAGACCGGTCTCGGCCTCCCGATGGCCACCGAGGAGCTCTTCTGGGGCGACGCCGGCATCGCCCTGGCGATCATGGGCACCGGCCTCGCCGCCGTCGGTGTGCTGGCCAACGGCACCGACGAGCAGATCGGCACCTGGATCCCCCAGATGTACGGCACCCCGGACGACGTGAAGGTCGCCGCCTTCTGCTCCTCCGAGCCCGACGCCGGCTCCGACGTGGCCGCCATGCGCACCCGCGCCGTCTACGACGAGGCCAAGGACGAGTGGGTGATCAACGGCACCAAGACCTGGGCGACCAACGGCGGCATCGCCAACGTCCACGTCGTGGTAGCGGTGGTCGACCCGGAGCTCGGCTCCAGGGGCCACGCCTCGTTCATCGTCCCGCCTGGCACCGAAGGCCTCTCGCAGGGCCAGAAGTTCCAGAAGCACGGCATCCGCGCCTCGCACACCGCCGAGGTCATCCTCGACAACGTGCGCGTCCCCGGCTCCTGCCTGCTCGGCGGCAAGGAGAAGCTGGACGAGCGCCTCGCCCGTGCCCGGGAGAGGGCCAGGACGGCGTCGGGCGGCGAGCGCGTGAAGAACGCCGCCATGGCGACCTTCGAGGCGTCCCGCCCGGTGGTCGGCGCGATGGCCGTCGGCACCGCGCGGGCGGCGTACGACTACGCCCTGGAGTACGCCAAGACCCGTGAGCAGTTCGGCCGCCCGATCATCGACAACCAGGGCGTGGCCTTCCAGCTCGCCGATATGCGCACCTCCATAGACGCCGCGCGCCTGCTGGTCTGGCGCGCCTCCTGGATGGCGGTCAACGGCCGGCCGTTCAACGGCGCCGAGGGCTCGCAGTCCAAGCTCTTCGCCAGCGAGACGGCCAAGAAGGTGACCGCCCAGGCGCTCCAGATCCTGGGCGGCAACGGCTTCACCCGCGAGTACCCGGTCGAGCGGATGCACCGCGACGCGGCCATCTACACCATCTTCGAGGGCACCAGCGAGATCCAGCGCCTGGTCATCGCCCGCACCATCTCGGGCGTCCACGTCCGCTAGGGGTCCGGCCCCCTCCCTGGTGCCGGGAGGGGGCCGCGCCGATCGTCAGGGGGTGCCGGCCTGGGTCGCGCCGATGTGCGTCCAGTCCCCGAACTGCCCGGCGGGGAAGTCCTTCAGGCTGTGGAACGCGCCGTCCTGGCGGAGTTCGCCGGACGCCGCGCGGCGGGTGGTCCTGTCGTAGAAGAAGAGCCGGCGGTGGGTGGACGCGACGGCGGTCCAGCTCCCGAACTGGCCGGCGGGGAAGTCCTTGAGGTTGACGAAGTCGCCGTCGGCGTCGAGCCTGCCGGTTCCGGCGGCCCGGGTGTCCTGGCGGTAGAAGAAGAGCTGGGAGGATCCCTCGTCGAAGACGATGTGGCTCCAGCTCCCGAACTGCCCCGCGGGGAAGTCGCGCAGGTTGACGAAGCCGCCGTCGTCCCGGACCTCACCCGTGGCGGCGGCCCGTGTGTCCCCGCTGTAGAAGAAGTAGCGGGCGAACAGGTCGCCGCCGGCGAAGACGATGCGGCTCCACGACCCGAATTGGCCCGCCGGGAAGTCCTTGAGGTGATGGAAGCCGCCGACGGCGTCGAGCGCGCCCGTTCCGGCGGCCCGGGTGTCCTTGCTGTAGAAGAAGACCAGGCTGCCGTCGGGCACGACGTGCGTCCAGCTCCCGAACTGTCCGGCCGGGAAGTCCTTGAGGTTGACGAAGTCGCCGCTGTCGTCCAGCCTGCCCGTTCCGGCGGCCCGGGTGTCCTTGTTGTAGAAGAAGAGCTGTCCGCCACCGGGCACGACGTGCGTCCAGGAGCCGAACTGCCCGGCGGGGAAGTCCTTGAGGTTGACGAAGTCGCCGTCGGCGTCGAGCCTGCCCGTTCCGGCGGCCCGGGTCTGCCTGTCGTAGAAGAACAGCATGGTCCGGCTTTCCGCTTCTCGCTGCTTCTCGCTGCTTCCCGGAACGCGGACCCGGCCGTGCGGCCGTTCGACGCGTTCCCGCGGCACGGAGCTCCCTCCGCATCGCACAGGTATCCCCCTCTTCGAGGACACCACCGGACGGGTGGGTGCGCAACACGTGCCGGACGGGGCGGCCGGGTGTACCCGGCCGCCCCGTCGTGACCGGCGCGCGGGAGGCAGCCGACGTCACGTCGGCGGCGCCGCGCCCCGGTCCTATCCGGTGACCAGCCGCTCCGGTGAGGCGTCGTGCCGGAGCGGGGTGAGCTGCTGGATGTCGTAACGGGCCCGCAGCGCCTCGATCGCCGCCTCGTCGGGCGGACCGCCCCCGGCGAGGATCTCCAGCAGTTCCTCGAAGTACCGCTCGTGGTCCGGCGGCGGCGCGGCCTGGAAGAACATCCGGGCCGGGGCGTCGGTCGGGTTGGCGAAGGCGTGCGGGCAGCCCGGGGGCACCGCGATGACCGTGCCCGGGGTGGCCCGCACGACGCGGCTTCCCGAGCTGGACTCCCAGCGCCGCCAGCCGTCCGGCGTCCGCACCCGCGGCTCGAAGGCGAGCACGTCCAGCTCGCCCTCGAGGACGTAGAACAGCTCCTCGCTGCGGGTGTGGACGTGCGCTCCCACGTCGAAGCCGGGAGGGACGACGACCTCGAAGCTGGACGCCGTCCGCGAGTGCGCCCCGGTGACCTTGAACGTCACGTGCTGGGCGGGCGTGGCCACCGTGCGGCCGTGGCCCGGTGGCACCAGCAGTCCCTCCGTCATGGACATCGGCGGCTCACCAGGTGACCGGGAGGGACTCGGGCCCGCGGATCAGCGCGCCCTTGCGGAACGGCACCTCCTCGGCCGGCACCGCCAGCCGCAGCCCCGGCACCCGGTCCAGCAGGGCGTCGACCAGCAGCTGGGACTCCAGCCGCGCCAGCATGCCGCCCACGCAGTAGTGCGGGCCGAAGCCGAAGGCGACATGCGGGTTGGGGCTGCGGTCGAGGTCGATCCGGTCGGGATCGGGGAAGACCTCGGGATCCCGGTTGGCGGCGAGGTAGGAGTTGTACACCACGTCGCCCGCGCGGATCCGCACACCGCGGATCTCGACGTCCTCGGTGGCGATCCGGGACAGCCCCACCGCGTTGCGGTGCGGGATGTACCGGAGGAGCTCCTCCACCGCCTTCGGACGCGTCCCGGGCTCGGCGCGCAGCCGCTCGGCCAGCTCGGGGCGGGTGAGCAGCAGGTAGAACATCTGCCCGCTGTTGTTGGTGACCGCCTCGCCGCCGATCTGCACCAGCACCGCCAGACCGACGGCCTCCCGCACGGTGATCTCGTCGCGGCCGACGGCGGCGCCCAGCAGCGAGGTGACGTCCTCGCCGTCGGCGCCGCGCCGTTCCTCGACCAGCCGGGCGAAGTAGGCCGACATGTCCTCGCGCGCCTTCTCGCTGACCTCGGCGCCGTGCGACTGGGAGAGGATCCGCTGGGTCCAGTCGTGCATCAGGCCCCGGTCCGACGCCGGGACGCCCATCAGCTCGCAGACCACGGCGATGGGGAACGGGCTGAGCACCGCCTCGGTGAGGTCGGCGGGCGGGCCCTTGGCGAGCATGTCGTCCACCAGCTCGTCCAGCATCCGCCGTGACCGCTCCCGCACCCGTTCCACACCCCGCGCGGTGAACGCCGCCGCGACCGAGCGGCGCAGCCGGGTGTGGTCGGGCGGATCGAGGAAGCCGATCGCGTCCGAGCCGGGGATGAAGTGCGGGGCCAGCCGGGTGACGGGACGGCCCATCACCTCGGCCCGGCTGAAGCGGGGGTCGTTGGTCACCGCGCGGACGTCGTCGTAGCGGGTGACCAGCCAGGCCCAGCCCTCGCCGTTGGGCAGCGAGATCCGGGTGACCGGGCCCTCGCGCATCAGCTCGTCGAGGACCGGGTCGAAGTCGGCGCCGTGCAGGTCGATCGCCGGCCAGTTCCTCACCGGGGGCAAGGACGAGGCGGTGGCCTCGTCGGTGGTGGAGGTCATCTCGGGTGTCGTCTCCGTCCGCGTCTCGTGCCCGCGTCCCGGGCCGTGTCGTGACCGCGTCTCACGCCCGCGCCCCCACCGCTCGGGCCGCCGTGCGCGCCAGGCGGTCGCTGTCGGTCTGCCAGGTGCCCACCGACATCTCGGCGGTGATGCCGGGCCCGAAGCCGGCGAGCATGCCGCGCGCCCCGTCCTCCACGCCGCCCTCCTCGAACAGGCGGCGCAGGGCGTCGAGCACGACGGCGCTGGCGATGTTCCCGTACTCGGTCAGCGTCGCACGGCTGAAGCGGAAGGCGTGCGGTTCGACGCGCAGGTATTTCGTCAGGTCGTCGAGGATGCGCGGGCCGCCGGCGTGGATGATGTAGAAGTCCAGCTCGGAGGCGTTCCACGCGTGGGCGCGGGCCAGGTCGTGGAGGGCGGGTGCCAGCGGCTCCATGGTGCCCGGGACCCGCTTGTCCAGCAGGAAGTGGAACCCGGTCGCGCGGACGTCGTACGAGATCCAGTCCGTGGTCTCGGGGATCAGGTAGGAGCTGTTGCGCTCCAGCCGCATGCCGGTGCCGCCCTGACCGCGGACCACGGCGGCGGCGATGCCGTCGCCGAACAGGCCGTTGGAGAGCAGCGAGCCGACGCCGAGGTCGGTGGGCTGGTAGCAGAGCGAGCAGAACTCGCACGCCACGATGAGCGCGTTGGCCTCCGGATAGGCCGTGCAGAAGTCGTGTGCCCGGTTCACGGCGGCTCCGCCGGCCGCACAGCCGAGCTGCGCGATCGGTATCTGCCGCGTCGTGGAGGGGAAGCCCATCTCGTTGATCAGCCAGGCGGTCATCGAGGGCATCATGAAGCCCGTGCAGGAGACGTAGATGATGACGTCGATGTCGCTCGGCCGGACCTCGGCGTGGTCCAGGGCCTCCCGCACCACGGCCGGGACACGGGCCTTGGCCTCTGCTTCGTAGATCTTGTTGCGGTCCTCGAAGCCCGGGTGCTTCAAGGTCTCCTCGATGGGCTGCACGATGCGCCGGGTGCGTACCCCGGTGTTCTCGATCAGCCGCAGGGCGAGGGGGAGTTGGGGGTGGTCGTGGTGGCGGGACCGCGCCAGTTCGAGAGTCTCCTCCATGGTGATCACGTGCTCGGGCACGGACACCGCGGGTTTGCACAACGTGGCCATGTGGGCGCACCTGCTTTCGTGTGATGTGTCGGTGCACCACTCAGCCTCACCCGGCGGGGCGCGGATATCGCGCGGGAGTGGTCCAACCGGGGAAAGGTGACGTCAGGACCGAGGAACGGGAGAGCGCGATGGGGCCGACGGACGCCCGCGAGCTGCTGGAACGCGCCAGGACGGCGTTGGCCCCGGACCCCGGGGCCAACCGGACGGTGCCCCTGGTCGAGCGGGGCGAGGCCGGCCCCGGGCTGCTCCTGGCGCTGGCACTGGAGGAACGGGCGGTGGTCGCGGCCGACCGGCGCGCCTTCCTCCGGCTCGCGGAACGGGCCGCGGGAATGCCCCGGTGCGCGGCGTACTACGCGGAACTCGCGCGCGGTGAGGAGGTGGCGGCCGAGCGGCTGGAGCACTTCGTGCGGGCGGCCGAGGGGCTCACCGGGGGCACCCCGGAGACACGCGGCGGGGGTGACGGCGGGCAGGGGTACGAGCCGCGCCCGGGTTGCCAGGCCTACCCCGCCTTCGTCGCCTGGCTGGCGCTGAACGCGGCCCCGGCCGGCACGGTGCTCGCCCTGGCCGCCAACTTCTCCGCGTGGGGCGGCTATTGCGCCCGCATCGCGCAGGGCCTGCGGGAGCACTACGGGCTGGACGACACGGCCTGCGGCTTCTTCGACCTGTTCGCCGGGCCGTCACCGGAGCACGAGGAGACGGTGCTGGCCGCCGTCCAGGAATGGTCCGACGCCGGCCGCATCGACGAGGCGGCCGTGCGGACGCACGGCCGCCTGCTGCTGTCCTACGAGGCCGGGTTCTGGGACGCGCTGCTCGACGGGAGGTGAGGGGCGGTCAGGGGCGTTCGCTGCTGTGGGCGATGCAGGCCACGTCGATCCGGTCGGCCAGCTTGGCGAGTTCGATGGTCAGCGCCGCCACCGTGTCCTCGTCCAGGTCGTCGCGGCCGTCCTCGACCAGCCGCAGCCACCGCCCGCCGACCGCCCGCAGCAACTTGCTGACATCGGCGGCCGCCACCTGCAACGTGCCGCCGCTGTCGACGATCAGGGGGAGAGTCACTTCGCGGTTCACAAAGGGGATGGTAGACCCGCAAGGGTCACGCTCCGTGCCAAACGGTGGTGATGTTGCAGAACTCCCGGATCCCGTGGCCGGAAAGCTCCCGTCCGTATCCGGACCGCTTCACTCCGCCGAACGGGAACGCGGGGTGGGAGGCGGTCATCCCGTTGACGTACACGCCGCCCGCCTCCAGGTCGCGGGCGAACCGCTCGACCTCCTCCTCGTCGCGTGTCCAGACGTTGGAACTCAGCCCGAACGGCGTGTCGTTGGCGATCGCCAACGCCTCGTCCAGGTCGGCCGCACGGTACAGGGTGGCCACCGGGCCGAAGGTCTCCTCCCGGTGGACGCGCATCGCGCCGGTGACGCCGGCCAGCACCGTGGGCTCGTAGAACCAGCCCGGCCCCTCGGGGCGGCGGCCCCCGCAGAGGACCCGCGCGCCCTGCGCCACCGCGTCGTCGACCAGCTCCTCCAGGTCGGCGCGGCCCTTCTCCGAGGAGAGCGGGCCGACGTCGGTGGACTCGTCCATCGGGTCGCCGGTCCGCAGCGCGCGGACACCGGTGACGAACCGCTCGGCGAAGGCGTCGTGGACGTCCGCGTGCACGATGAACCGCTTGGCGGCGATGCACGACTGCCCGGCGTTCTGGTTGCGCGCGGTGACGGCGACCTCGGCGGCCCGGTCGAGGTCCGCGGAGGGCATCACCACGAACGGGTCGCTGCCGCCCAGTTCCAGCACGGTGTGCTTGATCTCGTCGCCGGCGGCGGCCGCCACCGCGCGCCCGGCGGGTTCGCTGCCGGTCAGGGTGGCGGCCCGCACCCGCGGGTCCCGCACGACCTTCTCCACGTCGGCCGAGCCGATCAGCAGCGTCTGGAAGCAGCCCTCCGGGAAGCCCGCGCGCCGGAACAGGCCGTCCAGGTACAGCGCGGTCTGCGGCACGTTCGAGGCGTGCTTGAGCAGTCCCACGTTGCCTGCCATCAGGGCGGGCGCGGCGAACCGGACCACCTGCCAGAGCGGGAAGTTCCACGGCATGACCGCCAGTACCGGGCCCATCGGCCGGTAGCGCACCACGGCCCGGGACCCCCCGGAGTCCGCCACGTCGGCCGGGTCGGGATGCTCGTCGGCGAGCAGGGCCTCGGCGCGGTCGGCGTACCAGCGCATCGCCTTGACGCACTTGGCGGCCTCCGCGCGGGCCTGCCGCAGCGGCTTGCCCATCTCGGTGGTGAGGGTCCGGGCGACCTCCTCGCTCTCCCGCTCCAGCAGGTCGGCGGCCCGGTGCAGCAGCCGGGAGCGTTCCGCGAAAGGGGTGGTCCGGTAGGACCGGAACGCCGTGTCGGCGACCGCGAGCCTGCGCTCCACCTCCCGTGCGCCGATGGCCTCGAACGTCCGGACCGTCTCACCGGTCGCCGGGTTCACGGTGGCGATGGGCATGCCCGACCAACTCCTCACTCGTCCCGCGGTTCGCCCGCGTGTGGTGCGCCGGAGGCCGAGTGCTCAGCGAGACGGCGGAGAAACTCGGCCTGTGCCTTCACGATCACCTCGGCGGCCCGGCCGAGGGGCAGCCAGGCCACACGGTCCAGCTCGGGGAAGACCTGGACGCGCCCCGACCCGCGGGGCCACTCCATCTCGAAGGTCCCCGGAACGGCCGCGGCGGGGTCGAGGTCCGCCTCGAGGGCCCACGCGGTGACCGTCTTGCCGCCGGCCTGGCGGACCTCGCCGAGCGGCACGACGGGACCGTCCGGCGGCTCCAGCCCCAGCTCCTCGCGGAACTCGCGCAGCGCCGCCGCCCACGGCTCCTCGTCCCCGTCGTACTCGCCCTTGGGGATCGTCCACGCGCCCGCCCCGCGCCGGGCGAAGAACGGGCCGCCCATGTGCCCGAGCAGCACCTCGACGCCGCCGTCCGCGCCACGGCGGTGCAGCAGCAGGCCGGCGCTGCGGCGGCCGCTCACGGCGCGACCGACGGATGCGTGTCGAGCAGGGTCCGCACGGTGTCCGCCTCGGCGGCGGGCTTGTCCTCGCGGTAGCGCAGCACCCGGGCGAAGCGCAGGGTGACGCCCGCCGGGTAGCGGGTGGAGCGCTGGAGACCGTCGTAGGCGATCTCCACCACCAGTTCGGGACGCACGGTGACGCCCCAGGGGTGCTCCTCCACGGCCAGCTCCCGGAGCCGTCCGGTCTGCCAGTGCAGCAGTTCGTCGGTCATGCCCTTGAAGGTCTTGCCCAGCATCGCGAACCCGCCGTCGGCCGTCCGGGCGCCCAGGTGCAGGTTGGAGAGCTTGCCCGCGCGCCGCCCGTGGCCCCACTCGGCGGCCAGCACCACCAGGTCCAGGGTGTGCACCGGCTTCACCTTCAGCCAGCCCGCGCCGCGGCGGCCCGCGCTGTAGGGGGCGTCCAGCGACTTCACCACCACGCCCTCGTGGCCCCGCTCCAGCGTCGCGGCGAGGAACCGCTCCGCCTCGGCGGCGTCCTCGGGACCGCGCGTGAGGGCGCGGCGCACCCGCCGCGGCCCGGGCACCAGCCGGGCCAGCTCGGCGTGGCGCTCGGTGAACGGGAGGTCGAGCAGGTCGCGGCCGTCGACGTGCAGGACGTCGAAGAAGACGGGGGAGACGGGCACGGCGCGGGCCGCGGTGGCCACGTCGGTGCGGGAACCGATCCGGCCAGCGGTCTCCTGGAACGGGCGGGGGCGGCCGTGCTCGTCCAGCGCGATCACCTCGCCGTCCAGGATCAGGCGCTCGCCGCCCAGCTCGCGGGCGGCCGCGACCACCTCGGGGAGGCGGTCGGTGATCTCGTCCAGGGTGCGGGTGAAGATCCGGACGTCGTCGCCGGAGCGGTGGACCTGGACCCGGATGCCGTCCAGCTTCTCCTCGACGGCCGCCGCACCGCCCAGCCGGGTCACCGCGTCGGCGGCCGAGGCCGCGCTCCGCGCCAGCATCGGCAGCACCGGGCGGCCCACGGTGAGGCGGAACCGGTCCAGGGCGGCGGGCCCGTCGGCCAGCAGGGCCTCGGCGACCGGGGCGAGCCCGCCGGCCAGCATCACCGCGCGGCGGACGTCGTCCGGGGCGGCACCGGACGCCTCGGCGAGGCCCTCCGCGGCGGCGGCGTCGAGAGCGCCCTGGCGGACCTCGCCGGTGAGCAGGGCGATCAGGAAGGCCTGCTCCTCCTCGGTGGCGCGGGACATCAGGGAGGTCACCAGGCGGGTGCGCCCGGTCTGCGCGCCGGGGCCGGCGACCGACTTCAGCGCGGTGAGAGCGCGGTCGGTCTCCAGGACGGTGAGCGTGGGCCCGGCGGCCGGCGGGACGGGACGGCCGAGGGTCTTCCAGCCGACGCCCAGGCGCCCCTGCGGGAGCCTGCCCGCCAGGTACGGGATGACCACGGGCACGTCCGACGGCTCCGCCTCGCGGAAGAGCCCGGCGAGCAGCGCCTTCTTGCGGGACCGCGAGGAGGTGGCGGCGACCTCACGCGACACGGCGGCAACACGCACCAGCAACATGCCGTCCAGGTTCCCCACCGGGGCACGCATATCCCGCAGCCGGGGGCCCACCGGGGCCGAAGGCTTCCCAGGGGGCAAGCGACCGCTTAGTATGCGGGCCGGACGACAGCGACGACAGCGCCGCGGGCGAACACGACGCCGGCGGCGTCGGCGAGGACACCGGCAGCCGTGGGAGGCCCACCATGCAGGCATGGCACGTGCACGAGAACGGCGCACCCCGTGAGGTGATGCGCCCCGTGGAGACCGACCCGCCCGAGCCCGGCGAGAACCAGGTACTCCTCAAGGTGCGCGCCGCCAACGTCAACTTCCCCGACGGCCTGATGTGCCGGGGCGAGTACCAGGTGCGGCCCCCGCTCCCGTTCACCCCGGGCGTGGAGATCTGCGGCGAGACCGAGGACGGCCGCCGGGTGCTGGCGAGCCCGCTGCTGCCGCACGGCGGATTCGCGGAGTACGCCCTCGCCGACGCGCGCGCCCTGCTTCCCGCCCCCGAGGCGCTGGACGACGCCGAGGCGGCCGCCCTGCACATCGGCTACCAGACCAGCTGGTTCGCCCTCCACCGCCGTGCGGCGCTCCAGGCGGGCGAGACCCTGCTGGTGCACGCCGCCGCCGGCGGGGTGGGCAGCGCCGCCGTGCAGCTCGGCAAGGCCGCCGGCGCCACCGTGATCGGTGTGGTCGGCGGCGCGGAGAAGGCCGCCGTCGCCCGTTCGCTCGGCTGCGACCTGGTGATCGACCGCAAGGCCGAGGACGTCATCGCCGCCGTCAAGGAGGCGACCGGCGGACGCGGCGCCGACGTGATCTACGACCCGGTCGGCGGCGAGGCGTTCCGGCAGTCCACCAAGGTGGTCGCCTTCGAGGGCCGCATCGTGGTCATCGGCTTCGCCAGCGGCACCATCCCGAGCGCCGCGCTCAACCACGCCCTGGTGAAGAACTACTCCATCCTCGGCCTGCACTGGGGCCTGTACAACACCAAGAACCCGAAGCTGGTCCAGCACTGCCACGAGCAGCTCACCGAGCTGGCCGCCCGGGGCGCCGTCAAGCCGCTGGTGAGCGAGCGGGTGCCGCTGAGCGGCGCCGCCGACGCCGTGCAGCGGGTCTGGGACGGCGTCACCACCGGCCGCGTCGTGGTGGTCCCCTCGCTGGAGAACGGAGCCGCCGCATGACGGACGCAAGCGACCTGCGCCGCCGGACCCAGGACCTCCTGGCCGCGCACCCGCCCGCCACCACCGACCGCACGACCTTCCTGGAGGCCCGCTTCGACGCCGGCCTGGCGTGGGTCCACTTCCCCGAGGGCCTCGGCGGCCTCGGCCTGCCGCGCACCCTGCAGGCCGTGGTGGAGGCCGAACTCGCCGCCGCCGGCGCCCCCGACAACGACCCGCGCCGCATCGGCATCGGCCTCGGCATGGCCGCGCCGACCATCCTCCAGTACGGCACCGAGGAGCAGAAGCGGCGCTTCCTGCGGCCGCTGTGGCTCGGCGAGGAGGTGTGGTGCCAGCTCTTCAGCGAGCCCGGAGCCGGCTCCGACCTGGCCGCGCTCGGCACCCGCGCGGTGCGTGACGGCGACGACTGGGTGGTCAACGGCCAGAAGGTGTGGACCTCCAGCGCCCACATCGCCCGTTGGGCCATCCTGATCGCCCGCACCGACCCGGACGTGCCCAAGCACCGCGGCATCACCTACTTCGTCTGCGACATGACCGACCCCGGCGTCGAGGTCCGCCCGCTGCGCCAGATCACCGGCGAGGCCGAGTTCAACGAGGTCTTCATCAGCGGCGTCCGCATCCCCGACGACCGCCGTCTCGGCGAGGTCGGCGACGGCTGGCGGGTCGCGCAGACCACGCTCAACAACGAGCGCGTCGCCATCGGCGGCTCGGCCGTCCCCCGCGAGGGCGGCATGATCGGCAAGGTCACCGCCACCTGGCGCGACCGCCCCGAGCTGCGCACCCACGACCTGCACCAGCGGCTGCTGGACCTGTGGGTGGAGGCCGAGGCGGCCCGCCTCACCGGCGCGCGGCTGCGCCAGCAGCTGGTCGCCGGCCAGCCCGGCCCCGAGGGCGCCGGGATGAAGTTGTCCTTCGCCCGCCTCAACCAGCAGATCAGCGGTCTCGAGGTGGAACTCCTCGGCGAGGAGGGTCTGCTCTACGAGGACTGGACGATGGTCCGCCCCGAGCAGGTGGACTTCACCGGCCGCGACGCCGGCTACCGCTACCTGCGCTCCAAGGGCAACAGCATCGAGGGCGGGACCAGTGAGATCCTGCTCAACATCGTCGCCGAGCGCGTGCTGGGCCTGCCCGCCGAGCCGCGCACCGACAAGGACGTCGCCTGGAAGGACCTGGCCCGATGAGCGCCCCCGCCACCACCCCGGACCTGCTCTACTCGCAGGAGGAGGAAGACCTCCGCGCCGCCGTCCGCGACCTGCTCGGCGACCGGTGCGACCCGGCGTCCGTGCTGGCCCGGATCGAGTCCGGCGAGGCGCACGACCCGACGCTGTGGAAGAGCCTCGCGGAGGACATGGGCCTGGCCGGCCTGCTGGTGCCCGAGGAGCGCGGCGGCCAGGGCGCCGGGCACCGGGAGGCCGCCGTCGTGCTGGAGGAACTGGGCCGCGCCGTCGCGCCGGTCCCGTACCTGACCAGCGCCGTCGTCGCCACCGAGGCCCTGCTGGCCTGCACCGGCCCGGAGGCGGACCGGCTGCTTGCCGGCCTCGCCTCCGGCCGGACCGTCGGCGTCCTCGCCGTCTCCCTGACCGGCACCCCCGGCGACGCGCCGCGCACGGCGACGGTGGAGAACGGCGCGCTGCACGGTGAGTTCACCGGAGTCGCCGACGCCCGGGCCGCCGACGTGCTGCTGGTGCCCGGCGGCGACGGCGCGCTGTACGCCGTCGACACGACGGCCCGCGGCGTCGCCGTCACCCCCCGGGTCTCCCTCGACCTCACCCGGCCGGTGGACACCGTCACCCTCGACGGGGCGGCCGCGACACGGGTCGCCGACGACGCCGCAGGGCCCGTCGAACGCGCCCTGCGGGCCGGGGCCGGACTGCTCGCCTCGGAGCAACTGGGCATCGCGGAAAGGGTGCTGACGGAGACGGTCGGCTACCTGAAGGACCGCAGGCAGTTCAACCGGCAGGTCGGCGGCTTCCAGGCGCTCAAGCACCGGCTGGCGAGGATCTGGCTGGACCTGGTCAACCTCCGCGCCGTCGCGCGCAGTGCCGCCGACGCGCTGGCCACGGGCAGCGAGGACACCGACGTCGCGGTGGCCGTCGCCCAGACCTACGCGGGCCGGGTCGCCGTCCACGCGGCGGAGGAGGCGGTGCAGCTGCACGGCGGCATCGGCATGACCTGGGAGCACCCGACGCACCTGTACCTCAAGCGGGCCAAGGCCGACTCCCTCGCCTACGGCTCCGCCGGACGGCACAAGGAGCGGCTGGCCGAACTGGTCGACCTGCGCGGGCCGTCGGCCTAGGAACGCGCCCGGGGCGGCGGTCCGTCGGCACGGACCGCCGCCTCCCGCACGCCGGAACACCACACGTTCGGCGGACACGTCAACCACTCGGACATTACCCCCGCTGCGTCACACTTGCGGCCGAAAGCCGTGAACCGGGCGCGCAGTGGAGGAGATTCCTGATGGCCATTTCCATCTCTGTGGTGGTTCTGCTGCTGATCCTGGCCACCATCCTGCTGCGCTGCGGATCGCTCAAGCTGTCGCACGCCACGATCTGCGTCCTGCTCGGGTTCTGCCTCGCCGGCACCAGCATGGCCCCCACCATCCACAACGGCCTCGCCGCGACGACGGAGATCGTGAGCAGCCTCAATCCGTGAGCGGTCCCGGTTCGTGCGCCGTCCGGGCCCGTGAGCCGCCGTCCCGGTCCGGGCGCGGGGACTCCCCGGGCGCCCGGAGGAGCCGGGAGCGGATGAGGAACCGGACGCCCTCCGGGGCCTCCAGCGAGAATCCGCCGCCCCGGCCGGGGACCACGTCCACGATCAGCCGGGTGTGCCGCCACACCTCGTACTGGGTGCGTGACATCCAGAACCCCACCGGCCGCTGCACCCCCTCGACCCGCAGCTTGGCGAGGCGGACGTCGGAGTCGCCGGTGCGGAACTCGCCCTCCGGGTAGCACATCGGAGCGCTGCCGTCGCAGCAGCCGCCCGACATGGGGGTCCCCCCTGCTCGAGCGTCAGCCGAGAGCTCGGGGGAGGAACATCAAGGGCCCGTGTCGCTCGCTCAGCCGCCGCACCAGGCGGGCGGCCTCCTCGGTGAGTTCCACGCGCGGGGTGTCGTCGTCCATGCGGCCATCCCACCGCACGCGAGGTTGCGACCACGTTGCGCCGGCGCCCCGGCGCCCCTCAGTCGGCGCCGCCGTCCTGACGGACCAGCAGCACCCCGGTGACCAGTTCGGGGCGGATCCGCACCAGGCGGTCGGAGTGCGGAGACCCCAGCGGACGCAGCAGCGTCCGGTAGCGCTCCAGGTCGGCGGCGTCCTCGACCGGCAGCGCGTAACCGGTGACCGAGACGCTCCAGCCCAGGTGGGTGCCCGGGTCGATGGCGCCCGCCTCGTAGGCCACCACCACGCCGTGGCCGCCGTCGGGGAGGCCGCGGGTGAGCAGCGCGGCGGCGTCCGGGGTGCGGATGACGATGTGCCCGTCGTCCAGCAGATGGCTGACCGGCCGCACGGTGGGCAGTGCCCGCCGGGTGAAGACCAGTCGCCCCAGCGAGACGGTGGACATCAGCCGCAGCGCCTCGGACGCGTCGAGGGCGATGCTGCGCCGGGCCTCGGGGGGAGCGGCTCGCGGACCGTCGGCGTGGAGCGGGGCGGACGGCTCAGCGGGACCGCCTGCCGTCGCGGTGCGCGGGGTGGCGTTGTCGAGGGGCATGAGCATGGTGTCCAGGGGTCGGGGCCGGCGCCGGGCGCGCGACCGGGGTGGTCCTGCCATGCAACAGCGCGGACACCGGTGACGCCAGGGTCCTTCGGCCCCCGTCGGCCCCCCGTGGGCCCATGGGCTCCCGGCCGTCTCACCTGCTGTCGCTGCCGCCCCCGCCGCCCCCGTCGCCCAGCGCCGCCCGGCCCGCCTCCAGCCGCGCCACCGGAACCCGGAAGGGCGAGCAGGACACGTAGTCGAGCCCGGCGGCGTGGAAGAAGTGGACCGACGCCGGATCGCCGCCGTGCTCGCCGCAGACCCCGATCTCCAGCCCGGGACGGGCCTCGCGTCCCTCCTCGACGGCGATCCGCACCAGCCGTCCCACCCCCTCCTCGTCCAGCGTCTCGAACGGCGAGGCGGCGAAGACGCCGCGGTCGATGTAGGCGGGGAAGAACTCGGCCTCCACGTCGTCGCGGGAGAAGCCCCAGGTGGTCTGGGTGAGGTCGTTGGTGCCGAAGGAGAAGAAGGCGGCCTCCCGCGCGATCGGCCCGGCGGTCAGCGCGGAGCGGGGCAGTTCGATCATCGTGCCCACGGGGCAGTCCACCGGCGCCCCGGCCTCCTCACCCACCTCGGCCAGCACCCGCTCCACCTCCGCCTTCACCAGCCGCAGCTCCTCCACGTCTCCGACCAGCGGCACCATGATCTCCGCCCGGGGATCCCCGCCGGCCCGCCGCCGGGCGACCACCGCCGAGGCGACCGCACGCACCTGCATGCCCACCAGGCCGGGCACCGCCAGGCCCAGCCGGACGCCGCGCAGGCCCATCATCGGGTTCTCCTCGTGCATCCGGTCGACGGCCTCCAGGAGCTCCAGGTCACGCAGCTCGGGCCGCTCCCCGCGCGCCCGCGCGGTGGCGACGCGGACCGACAGCTCCACCCGGTCGGGCAGGAACTCGTGGAGCGGCGGGTCCAGCAGCCGGATAGTGACCGGGAGGCCGTCCATCGCCTCCAGGATCCGGGTGAAGTCCGCCGTCTGCAGCGGCAGCAGGGCGTCCAGCGCCCGCTCGCGGTCGCCGGGGGAGCGGGCCAGGATCATCTGCTCCACCAGCAGGCGGCGTTCGCCCAGGAACATGTGCTCGGTGCGGCACAGGCCGATGCCCTGCGCGCCGAAGCGGCGGGCCCGTTCCGCGTCCTGCGGGGTGTCCGCGTTGGCCCGCACCTCCAGGCGCCGCGCGGAGTCCGCCTGTGCCAGGGCGCGGGTCACCGCACCCACCAGGCCGCCGCCCGCCGCGGGGCCGTCCACGGCGCCGCCCGTCGCGGGGCCGTCCACGGTGCCGCCCGCCGCCGTGCCGTCCGTCGCGGGGCCGTCCGCCGTGCCGTCCGCGCCGGCCTCCAGGTGGCGCATCACCTCGGACGGCACCAGCGGCACCTCGCCCAGGTACACCGCGCCGGACGAGCCGTCCACCGAGACGACCCGGCCCTCCTCGACCACCGTGCCGTCCGGTCCGGTGAAGCGGCGGCCCGCGGTGTCCACCACCAGTTCCTCGGCGCCGCACACGCACACCTTGCCCATGCCGCGCGCCACCACCGCCGCGTGGCTGGTCTTGCCGCCCCGGCTGGTCAGGATCGCCTGGGCGGCCACCATGCCCGGCAGGTCGTCCGGGTTGGTCTCTTGGCGGACCAGCACCACCCGCTCCCCGGCCGCCGCCCGCCGCGCCGCCTCCGCCGAGTCGAAGACCACCGCGCCGACCGCGGCGCCGGGCGAGGCGGCCACCCCGCGGGCCAGCGGTTCACGGGTACGGCTCACGTCGAACCGCGGGAACATCAGCCGGGCCAGACCCTCGCCGCTCACCCGGGACAGCGCCTCCCGGCGGTCGATCAGCCCCTCCTGCACCAGCGCGTCCGCGATGGCGAACGCCGCCTCGGCGGTCCGCTTGCCGACCCGGGTCTGCAGCATCCACAGACGGCCGCGCTCGATGGTGAACTCGATGTCGCAGAGGTCCGTGTAGTGGCCCTCCAGCGTCTCCATGATGTCCAGCAGCCGCGCGTAGGAGGCCGGGTCCAGCTCCTCCAGGTCGGCCAGCGGCACCGTGTTGCGGATGCCGGACACCACGTCCTCGCCCTGCGCGTTCGGCAGGTAGTCGCCGTAGACCCCCGGGCGGCCGGTCGCCGGGTCGCGGGTGAACGCCACCCCGCTGCCGGAGTCGGCGCCCAGGTTCCCGAAGACCATCCGCTGCACGGTGACCGCCGTGCCCAGGTCCTCCGGGATGCGCTCGCGCCGCCGGTAGAGCCGCGCCCGCTCGCCGTTCCACGACGCGAACACGGCGAGGACCGCCCTGCGCAGCTGCTCCGCCGGGGCCTGCGGGAACTCCTCGCCGGTCTCCCGCAGGATCAGTTCCTGGTAGGCGCCGGCGAGCGCCGCCATGTCGTCCGCGTCCAGCCCCAGGTCGTCCGAGGCGCCGCGACGCCGCTTGAGGGCGTCCAGCACCTCCTCGAAACGGGCCGCGGGCACGCCCATCACCGTCGCGCCGAACATCTGCAGCAGCCGCCGGTAGGAGTCCCAGGCGAACCGGTCGCTGCCCGAGACCCTGGCCAGGCCGCGCACCGACTCGTCGTTGAGGCCGACGTCCAGGATGGTCTCCATCATCCCCGGCATCGAGAACCGGGCCCCGGAGCGCACCGACAGCAGCAGCGGGTCGTCCGCCAGACCAAGGGTCCGCCCCGCCGACTCCTCCACCGCCGCCAGGTGCCGCGCCACCTCCCCGGCCATTCCCTCCGGCTCCGACCCGGTGGCCAGGAACGCGCGGCAGGCCTCCGTGGTGATGACGAAGCCCGGAGGCACCGGCAGGCCCATCCGGGTCATCTCGGCCAGGTTCGACCCCTTGCCGCCGAGCAGGCCGGCCATCTCCCGGCCGCCCTCCGCGAAGTCGTACACGTAACGCGCCATGGCGCCGCTCCCTCGATGTCGTACGGGGTGTCGTACGGGCCGCGCGGGCCCTGCGGACCCTGGTCAGGGCCGACAGGCCCTGGCCCGAAGGCCCGGGACCGAGGCAGGATCGTCGGTGGGAACCCCCTGCCGAACGACAAGGAGCAACCGATGGCGGACAGCCGGCCGGCCGGCCCCGCGAGCCCGATACGGGTCTTTCTTCTCGACGACCACGAGGTGGTCAGGCGCGGGGTGCACGACCTCCTGAACGACGAGCCGGACGTCACCGTGGTGGGTGAGGCCGCCACGGTGGCCCAGGCCCTCGTCCGGGCTCCCGCGCTGCGCCCGGACGTGGCCGTGCTGGACGTCCGGCTGCCCGACGGCGACGGGGTGAGCGTATGCCGGGAGCTGCGCTCCCGCATGCCGGACCTCGCCTGCCTGATGCTCACCTCCTTCGACGATGACGAGGCGCTGCTGGACTCCGTGATGGCCGGGGCCGCGGGGTACGTGCTCAAGCAGATCCAGGGCTCCGACCTGGTCGCCGCGGTCCGCGCGGTGGCCGCGGGGCGCTCGCTGCTCGACCCGGCGGCGACCGCCCGGCTGATGCGCCGCCTGCGCGGCGAGGAGACCCGGCGGCCCGCCGACCGGCTCCCCGACCTCACCGAGCGCGAGCGGGAGATCCTGACGCTGATCGGGGAAGGGCTGACCAACCGGCAGATCGGCGAGCGGCTGTTCCTGGCGGAGAAGACGGTCAAGAACCACATCTCCCGGCTGCTGGCCAAGCTCGGCGTGGAACGGCGGGTCCAGGCCGCGGTCATCGCCACGCAGATGCGGGACGGCCACCGGTAACGTCCCGCGTGGCCTCCGGGGCCTCCGGGGCCCCCGCCCGGTCCCGTGGGCCCGCGGGTCCTCGTCGCGCCCTCCCTCGCAGGTCCGCCCGGACCGTGCGGGCCGCAGGCCCCCTGTGGGGCCGCCGGTTTCCCTGTGGGGCCCGAGCTCCCTGTGGGGGCCGCCTCCCCGGCCCGGGGAGCCGTGGCCGGAGACCGTCGCGCGCCGGCCGTCGCCGATCCGACCCCGCACGTACCGTGTGTCGCGTTCCGGCCGCTACCGTTGGCATATGCGCCGAGGTGCGCACGGCGGGCCGATGGGGAGGACACCGGTGGACGACGCGGACGACCTGGCCGCCAGCCAGGTGCGCCTGCCGCACCTGCGGCTCGACGACCTGCTGGGCGAGCTCCAGGGCCGTCTGCAGGCCGCGCGCGGCACCCGGGACCGCGTCCACGGTCTGCTGGAGGCGGTGCTGTCGGTCGGCCGCGACCTCGACCTGGAGCAGGTGCTGCGCGGCGTCGTCGAAGCCGCGACCGTGCTGGTGGACGCCCGGTACGGCGCGCTCGGCGTGCTCACCCCCGACGGCCAGGGGCTCTCCTCCTTCTACATGGTCGGCGTGGACGAGGACCGGATCGCGCAGATCTCCAGCTTCCCCGCCGGGCACGGCGTGCTCGGCCAGCTGGTCCGGCACCCGGAGCCGCTGCGCCTCGACCGGCTCTCCGACCACCCGGAGTCCTTCGGCTTCCCGGCGCACCATCCGCCCATGGAGAGCTTCCTCGGCGTCCCCGTCCGGGTCCGGGACAAGGTCTTCGGCAACCTCTACCTCACCGAGAAGGGCAACGGGCAGGGCTTCGACGAGGAGGACGTGGCCGTGCTCTCCACCCTGGCCGTGGCGGCCGGGGTGGCCATCGAGAACGCCCGCCTCTACGAGGAGTCCCTGCTGCGGCAGCGGCTGCTGCGGGCCGGCGCGGAGATCACCCGCAGCCTGATGTCCGGCAGCGACCGCGGCGAGGCGCTGGCCCTGATCGCCGAACGGGCCCACGAGGTCACCGGCGCGCAGATCACCGTCGTGGCGGTACCGGTGGAGGACACCGGCTCGCTGGTGCTGGAACTCGCCATCGGCGAGGACGCCGAGGAGTACCGCGGGCTGGTGCCGGCCCAGGACGACAGCTTGATCGGGCGGGCCTTCGCCACCGGCCACCCGGTGGTGGTGCACGACGTCTCCAAGGACCACCGGGCCCTCTCCGCGCTGCCCCGCACCGCCGGGATGGGACCCGCCGTCGCGCTGCCCATCGGCAGCGGCGCCGCCGACGTGAGGGGCGTGGTGCTGCTGGTCAGGGAGACCGGCCGGACGGCGTTCACCGCCACCGAGATCGAGCCGCTGCGGAACTTCGCGGCTCAGGCGGCCGTGGCGATGGAGCTGGCCGACCGGCGCCGCGAGGCCGAGCAGATCGCGATGCTCCAGGACCGCGACCGGATCGCCCGGGACCTGCACGACCTGGCCGTCCAGCGGCTCTTCGCCACCGGCATGACCCTGCAGAGCGCGGGCCGCTTCATCAGCCATCCGGAGGCGGCCGAGCGGGTGACGCAGGCGGTCGACGACCTGGACGAGACCATCAAGATCATCCGTTCGGCCATCTTCGGGCTGCGCTCCCGCGACGCGGTCTCCGGTGCCGGACTGCGCTCCCGGGTGGTGCGGACCGTCGCCGAGGCGGCGCGGGACCTGGGCTTCACCCCCGGCGTCCGGACCGAGGGCCTGATCGACAACGACGTCCCCGCGGCCCTCGCCGACCAGGTGGTGGCCGTCCTCTCCGAGGCGCTCACCGACGTCGCCCGGCGCGCCGGGGCCGGACGGGCCGACGTGGTGCTGGCGGCGGTCGACGGACAGGTCGTCCTCACCGTCACCGACGACGGCGCGAGCCCGGCGCAGGCGTCGCCGCGCGACGGGCTCGACGCGCTGACCGCACGCGCCCGGACGCTCGGCGGCGCCCTCACGCTGGAACGTGGCGAGGGCGGGGGAACCCGGCTGGAGTGGCGAGTGCCGCTGCGAGGGTGAGGCGCGGAGGCCGGCCCGCGAGGGAGCGGCGAGGCGAGGCGGGGGTCGGCCCGCGAGGGAGCGGCGGGGCGCGCCGCCGGGGGTGAGGCGTCCGCGGGTGCGGGCGGAGGGAACCCTCCCTAGCCTGGTTCGAGGGGTGTTCCACGGGGGGTGTTCCCGCCCGAGCTCAGGAGGCCGCACCATGAAGGCGCTCGTGTTCCACGGACCCGGCAAGCGTTCCTGGGAGGACGTCCCCGACCCCGTCGTCCAGGACTCCACCGACGCGGTGATCAAGGTCGACGCGGTCACCATCTGCGGCACCGACCTGCACATCCTCAAGGGCGACGTGCCCGCCGTGAAGCCCGGACGCATCCTCGGCCACGAGGCCGTGGGCACCGTGCAGAGCGTCGGTGACTCCGTCACCAACGTCGCCCCGGGCGACCGGGTGCTGATCTCCTGCATCACCTCCTGCGCCCGCTGCCGTTTCTGCCGGGAGTCCCGCTACAGCCTCTGCACCGGCGGCGGCAGCTGGATCCTCGGGCACCTGATCGACGGCGTGCAGGCCGAGTACGTGCGGGTGCCGTTCGCGGACACCTCCACCTACAAGCTGCCCGACAGCGTCTCCGACGAGGACGCGCTGCTGCTCGCCGACATCCTCCCGACCTCCTACGAGATCGGTGTGCTCAACGGCCGGGTCTCGCCGGGTGACGTGGTCGTGGTGGTGGGCGCCGGGCCGGTGGGACTCGCCGCCATGACCACCGCCAAGCTGTTCGGGCCGCGTCAGGTGATCGCCGTCGACCCGGCCGCGCAGCGGCGCGAGGCCGCCCTGCGGCACGGCGCGGACGTGGCCCTCTCGCCGGACGAGGACGTCAAGGCGAAGGTCCTCGAACTCACCGACGGCCTGGGCGCGGACGTCACCATCGAGGCGGTCGGCATCCCGGCGACCTTCGAGCAGTGCGCCGACCTGGTCCGGCCCGGCGGCCACATCGCCAACGCGGGTGTGCACGGCGCGCCGGTGACCCTGCACCTCGAGACCCTGTGGATCAAGGGCATCACCATCACCACGGGCCTGGTCGACACCAGCACCACGCCGACCCTGCTGACGATGGTCGGCTCAGGAGGACTGGACGTGGGCGGGTTCATCACCCACCGGTTCGGACTTCAGGAGATGGACGAGGCGTACGACGTCTTCGGCCGCGCGGACGAGACCGGCGCGCTCAAGGTCGCCCTGTCCGCCGGGTGACGACGGCGGCGGGGCCGATGCGGTCGCCGCGGGGTTCGCGGCGCCGGTGGGTGCTCCCGCCGTGGAGGACGGCCCGAGGGGCGGGCGTTGGCGTGTGGGCGACGCCCGCCCGGTGCGGGCCCCGGTCGCGCCCGGGCGGCGCGACGGGCCGCGGGGGCGTGGTCCTGCCGGGTGCCTGGCCCTGGTTGCGCGGACCGCCCTCCGCAGAGGTGACGGCCTGCCACCGTCCGTGCCGCCCGGGCGGCACGATGGGTCGCGGGGATGCGGACCTGCCGGGTGCCTGGCCCTGGTTGTGCGGGCCGTCCTCCGCGGTCGTGGCGGCCTGCGCCCACCCGTGCCGCCCGGGCGGCACGATCGCCCGCAGGGTGTGTGTGCCGGCCGGGCGCGTGGCGCGTGGCGTGGGGCGCCTGGCCCCGTGGTGGGGGCCGTTCTTCGGGTCAGGTCTGGCGGACGGGGGTGTAGGCCTCCTCGGCGAGGCCGAAGGTCCAGGCGACGCCCTCCCGCGCGGTGCGGGTCCGCGGCGGCACCCGCAGCCAGTACGTGCGGAACGTCCCGTCCGGCTCCGCCGTGGAGTTCACCACCTCGACCATCACCACCGGCTCGTCGTCCGGCAGGTCGATCCGCCACAGCACTCCCGACTCGTCGCGGTGCAGCGGCCGCGCGCCGGAGTCGGCGAGATAGCGGTCGTACCCGTAGTGCTCCAGCATCACCCGCCGCAGCTCCGCGTTCTCCTCGCCACGGATCCGCTCCGGCGTCAGCGACGCGAGGCCGTCGAGGAACTCCGCCGGCACCGGCATCCCGCGCCACGCGTACAGCGCGAAGCCGTCCGGATAGGCGAGCGCCGGGCCGTCGCCGCGGTCGAGCCGCCCGTTCTCGTCCCGGTGCAGCTCCACCGGGCGTTCGCAGAGCACCGCGGCCTTCTCGTAGGGCCACCACCAGCCGGCGTTGCGCGCCACCGCGGCCAGGCCGTCCAACGGGGCCCGGTCCGTGTCGAACGCGGCCAGCCAGGCGGCGTCGTGCTGGCCGAGCACCGCGTCGAGGAGGACCAGACGTATCCGGGCCCGTGACGCCGCGTGGTTCCCGGCCAGTTCGTCGACCACCGCGCCGGTGATCCGGTCGGTGAGCAGGCGGGTGGTGTCCCAGAGCCGCCCGCCGGTCGCCGCCCAGTGCGCGCCCCAGCCCGCCGCCCCCGCCGCGCCGGCCACCCGCTCGCGTTCCGCCGCCCACGGCGTGGTCCGGACCGTCTCGCGCACGCTGCGGCCGAGCCCCTCCGTCTCGAGCAGCAGGGTCACCGCCTCGCGCGGGGAGCCGGCCCACAGGACGCGTCCCGGTCCGGCCAGCCCCGCCCTGCGGTAGGCGAGGCGCAGACCCTCCTCCGCCGCGGCGCGGTCGGCCGGAGCCGTCGCCGAGGCCACGCCGCGCCAGTCCACCGGCCGTGCGGCCGCACCGGCCGCCGTGTCCCCGGCGCCCGCGGTGTCCGTCGTCATCGTCATCGCGCTGCTCTCCCGCCCTCTCGTACCCTGCTCAGTCCGCGACCAGCCGCACGGAACCCGGCACGTACTCCCGCTGTCTGATCACCCGGTACCACCCCTTGGGGAGCGGTATCGCCGCGTGCTCCTCGTGCACCACCCGCCCGCCCTCCGGGAGATGGAGCAGCAGCGGCCCGAACGGGCCGCTCTCGCGCACCAGCCGGCCGGCGCCGACCACCGCGTGGGCGTGGCCGGTGACCTCGCCCAGGGCCAGCACCAGCCGCCCCCGCCCGTCCCTCGCCTCGCCCGGCGCGTCCAGCGCCCGCCGCGGCACCGCGTCCGCGGCGACGGGCACGATGAGCACGTCTCCCTGCCGGTACACAGAGTTCTCCCCTCGACTCCGTGCCGGGGCCGTCCCCCGGAGCACGTCTTCGACAGTAGGGGCCGCCACCGACAACGCACCGTCGCCGAAGGGCCCGCCGTCGTCACTGTCAGTGGCCCTTGGTAGAACTGCTGGCGGAACAGCAGTCCGCTGTTCGAGCCGGGATGTGTCAGGAGACGCGCGATGACCGTCAATCACCACCTGGAAGAGCTGTACGGCCTGCCCGCCTTCTCCTTCCCGGGGGTGGGGGAGACGCTGGAACTTCCCGAGCCGGAGACCGTCGCCTGGCGTCTCGCGGTGGACGTGGACGAGCCGGAGGAGGAGTGGCTGGAGGCCTTCGCCCGGTTCTCCGAGGCGGTGGACCTGTCGCGGGTGCGCGCCCTGATCGTCGGCTCCTGGCAGGACGCCTACGAGGAGTCGAGCAAGGAGATCGTCGAGGCGCTCGCCGCCGCGCGCGACCGGCTTCCCGCACTGCGCGCCCTCTTCCTCGGGGACATGACGTACGAGGAGTCGGAGATCTCCTGGATCACGCAGTCGGACGTCACCCCGCTGCTCGAGAGCTTCCCCGGGCTGCGCTGGTTCGGCGTGCGCGGCGGCAACGGGCTGGCCTTCCCGCCGGTGCGTCACGAACAGCTGGAGACGCTCGTGGTGGAGACCGGCGGCCTCGGCGCGGAAGTGGTGCGCAACGTGGCGGCCTGCGACTTCCCGGCGCTCGAGAACCTGGACCTGTGGCTGGGCTCCGACTGGTACGGCGGTGACGCCGGCCCCGCCGACCTCCAGCAGATCCTGGACGGCACCCGGCTGCCCTCGCTGCGGTACCTGGCGCTGCGCAACAGCGTCGTCCAGGACCGGATAGCCGAGGCCCTGGCGGGCGCCCCCGTCGTGGCCCGGCTGGAGGTGCTGGACCTGTCCATGGGCACCCTGTCCGACGAGGGCGCCGCCGCCCTGCTGGCGGGCCAGCCGCTCACCCACCTGCGGAAGCTGGACCTGCACCACCACTTCGTGGGTGAGGAGCTCCGGACCCGTCTCAAGGAGACCCTCGAACCGGCCGGTGTGGAACTCGACCTCGAGGAGGGCGGCGCCGAGTCCGACGAGGACGAGGACGGCGTCCGCCGCTACATCGCGGTGGCCGAATGAGCCCGGTCGTGGACCCGCGCTCCGGCCACCTGAGCCGCTTGCACGGCCTGCCGGTGTTCACGCTCCTCGCCCCCGGGCAGGGCGACGGCCCCTTCCCTGCCGCGTCCACCGTGGCCTGGCGGGTGGCCGGTGAGGCGTGGGACGGAGCCTTCACACCCGTCTGGCGGAGGTTCCTCGACGAGGTGGCGGTGGAGGAGGTCACCGCCCTGGTGATCGGCGCCTGGTGGGACGACGACCACACCACCGGCATCGCCTCCACCGTCGGCCGCCTGATCGAGGAGCGGCACCGGTTCCCCGCCCTGCGCGCCCTCCAGCTCGCCGACGTGGTGGGAGAGGAGTCGGAGATCTCCTGGATCCGGCTCTGCGACCTCACACCGCTGCTCCACGCCTTCCCGAGGCTGGAGAAGCTGGGCGTGCGCGGCGGGGACGACCTGGATCTCGAGCCGCTGCGCCACGAGGCGCTGCGGGAACTGCGCATCGAGTCGGGGAACCTGCCGCGCCGGCCCGTCCAGGGGCTCGGCGGCTGCGAGCTGCCCGCGCTGGAGCACCTCGACATCTGGCTGGGTGCCGAGGAGTACGGCGCGGACACGACCGTGGAGGACCTGCTGCCACTCCTGCACCCGGGGGGCCGCCTGCCCGCGCTGCGCCACCTCGGCCTGGCGAACAGCGAGATCCAGGACGAGATCGCGGCCGCCGTCGCCGGAGCGCCCGTGGTGCCGCAACTGGAGTCGCTCGACCTGTCCATGGGCACGCTCGGCGACGAGGGCGGCTCCGCGCTCCTGGCCGGGCAGCCGCTCACCCATCTGCGCACCCTGGACCTCCGCCATCACTGCTTCAGCGATCCGATGACGGCGAGGATGCGCCTCGCCCTGGAGCCCTACGGCGTGCGGCTGCTGATGAGCCGTGTACCCGTCTTCACCGGGAACTGGCGGTATGTCGCCGTCTCGGAGTGACCACGTGACCCGCTTCGCGGTGGTCGGCAACCCGGAGAACCGGCGGGTGGCCCTCTTCTCGGCCGCGGTGCGCGCCGCCGGGCTGCCCGGACCGCGGGTGGTGCCGTGGCTGGACGTCCTGCGCGCCGGCGGGGCGCGGTTCGGTGACGACGAGACCGTCCGGGTCGACTCGCCGGGAGAGAACCCGGACGTCGACCGGATGCTGCGGGACGTCACCGACCCCGCCCGGGTGGAGGGATCCGCGCGCTGGTACCGGCGGTTCACCGCCGCCGCCCGCACGCTGACCGGCGGCCACAGGCTCGACGACGCGGACGAACTCGCCGTCCTCTTCGACAAGCGCCGCTGCCACGCGGTCCTGCGCGAGGCCGGTGTCCCGGTGCCCGCGTCGCCGACCTCCGGGCCGGGCGCGGCGCCGGTCCGCGGCTGGGAGGACGTACGCGCCCTGATGCGCGAGCACCGCCTGCCCCGGGTCTTCCTCAAGCTCGCCCACGGCTCCTCCGCCTCCGGAGTCCTGGCGATCGAGACGGCCTCCGGCGGCCGGATCCGCGCCACCACCTCGGTGGAGCGGGCGGACGACGGGCGGATGTTCAACTCCCTGCGGCTGCGGCGCCACCACGACGAGCGGGAGATCGCCGCCGTGGTCGACGCGCTGGCCCCCGACGGACTGCACCTCGAACGCTGGGTGCCCAAGGCGGCCGTCGGCGGCCGGACCTGCGACCTGCGGGTGGTGGTCGTCGCCGGACGGGCCACCCACGCCGTGGCCCGCACCAGCCGGTCGCCCATGACCAACCTCCACCTCGGCGGTGAGCGCGGCGACCTGGCCGCGGTCCGCGCCGCCGTCGAGACCGCCGGCGGCGACTGGGCCGGCCTGCTCGCCGTCTGCGAGCGGGCCGCCGCCTGCTTCCCGCGCACCCTGTGCGTGGGCGTCGACCTGTTGCCCGCCGTCGGCTGGCGCCGGTTCGCCGTCGGCGAGGTCAACGCCTTCGGTGATCTCCTGCCCCGGCTCACCGGGCTGCCCGGCAGCGGCGCCGAGGGTCTGGACACCTACGCCGCCCAGGTGCGCGCGGTCCTGCGCACCGACCCCGCCTCCGTACCACCGCACAGCCCGAGGAAGCTCCGCCATGCCGCCACAGATCCCACCGCAGCCTCAGCCGTCGCAGTCCCCGCGGCCCCCACGGCCTCCCCAGGCCCCGCAGGATCCGCCGGCCGTGCCTGAGCCGGACATGAACGAGATCGTCGGCAGCCACGACCTGCTGATGGTCACCCTGGACACGCTTCGGTACGACGTGGCCGTCGAACTGGCAGAGGCCGGGCGCATCCCGAACATCGCGCGCCACCTCCCCGGCGGGCGGTGGGAGGAGCGGCACGCGCCGGGGAGCTTCACCTACGCCTCCCACCAGGCGATCTTCGCCGGTTTCCTCCCCACGCCGGCCCGGCCCGGCCCGCACCCGCGCCTGTTCGCCGCCCGGTTCGCGGGCAGCGAGACCACGGCCCCGCGCACCTTCGTGTACGACACGCCCGACCTGGTCTCCGGGCTGGCCGGGGCCGGCTACCACACGGTGTGCGTGGGCGGGGTCGGCTTCTTCAACCAGCAGGGCCCGCTGGGCTCCGTGCTGCCGGGACTCTTCGCCGAGTCGCACTGGGAGCCGGAGTTCGGAGTGCCCTCGCCGACCTCGTTCGAGGCGCAGGTGGCCTGCGCCGAGAAGGCGGTGGCCCGGCTGCCGCGGGAGCGGCGGCTCTTCCTCTTCCTCAACGTCTCGGCGCTGCACCAGCCCAACTGGTTCCACCTGCCCGGGGCCACCCCCGAGGACGGGGACACCCGGGCCAGCCACGCGGCCGCCCTGGAGTACGTCGACCGGCACATCGGCCGGCTCTTCGACGCCATGAGCAGCCGCCGCCGCTGCTTCGCCGTCGTCTGCTCCGACCACGGCACGGCCTACGGGGACGACGGCTGGACCGGACACCGCCTCGGCCACCCAGTGGTGTGGACCGTCCCCTACGCCCACTTCTTCCTCGACCACGACGAGGCCCGATGAACGCCCCCGCCCCCGCCCCCGCGGTTCCCCGCCCGTACAGCCAGTACGTCTACGCCTATCCCCACAAGACGGCCTACCGGCGCCTGACGCCCCGGCCCTCGCTGCGGGAGCTGTGGGCGGGGGAGCCCAAGGACGCCCTCTCGCTGTACCTGCACATCCCGTTCTGCGAGGTCCGCTGCGGCTTCTGCAACCTGTTCACCCGGATCGGCGCCCCCGACGGGCTCACCGGCGCCTACCTTGACGCCCTGGACCGGCAGGCCACCGCCGTGCGCGAGGCGCTCGGCGACGGGGAGCCGGTGCGGTTCGCCACCGCCGCGTTCGGCGGCGGCACGCCCACCTTCCTGACCGCCGCCGAACTGGAGCGGCTCTGCGACATCGCCGAACGCCGCGCCGGCGTCGACCTGCGGGCCGTCCCGCTCTCCGTGGAGGCCTCCCCGGCCACCGCCACGGCCGACCGGCTCGCCGTGCTCGCCGACCGCGGCGCCACCCGGCTCAGCCTGGGGGTGCAGAGCTTCGTCGACTCCGAGGCGCGCGCCGCCGTCCGGCCCCAGCGGCGGGCCGACGTCGAGGCGGCGCTCGGGCGGATCCGGGAGGCCCGGATACCCGTCCTCAACATCGACCTCATCTACGGCATCGACGGCCAGACCGAACGGACCTGGACCGAGTCGCTGGACGCCGCGCTCGCCTGGGACCCCGAGGAGATCTACCTCTACCCCCTCTACGTCCGCCCGCTGACCGGTCTGGGACGGCTCGGCGCCGACGCGGACGCCGCCTGGGACCGCCACCGCCTCGCGCTCTACCGCCAGGGCCGCGACCACCTGCGGGACCGCGGTTACGAGCAGCGGTCGATGCGCATGTTCCGCCGCGCCGACGCGCCCGCGACGGGCGAGGAGGACCACGCCTGCCAGACGGACGGCATGATCGGCCTGGGCTGCGGAGCCCGGTCCTACACCCGCGGCCTGCACTACTCGTTCGACTACGCCGTCGACATGCGGCAGATCCGCGCCATCGTCGACGACTACACCGCCCGTCCCGCCGAGGACTTCCGGTACGCCGAGTACGGCAGGGTGATCGACGGCGACGAGGCGCGTCGCCGTCACCTGCTCCAGTCGCTGCTCCAGGCCGACGGGATGGAGCGGGCCGGCTACACCGCCCGGTTCGGCTCCGGCCCCGAGGCGGACTTCCCGGCCGAGCTGGCGCGGTTCGCCGAGAGGGGCTGGCTGGACGGCTCCGCGCCCGACGGGCTGCTGCGGCTCTCCGAGGAAGGGCTCGCCCACTCGGACGCACTGGGACCCGAACTGTTCTCGCCGGCCGTCCGCGCCGCGATGGCCGCCTACGACGTGAAGTGAGCGGCCGCCGATGGACCTGACACTCCTCTACCGGGGCCCGCTCGCCTCCTGCGACTACGACTGCCCCTACTGCCCCTTCGCCAAGCGGCGCGACACCCCCGAGCAACTGCGCGCCGACCGGGCGGCGCTGGAGCGGTTCGCCGACTGGGCGGCCACCCGGACCGAGGACACGCTGTCAATCCTCCTCACCCCCTGGGGCGAAGGCCTGGTGCGCTCCTGGTACCGCCGCGCCATGGTCCGGCTGTCCCGGCTGCCGCACGTCCGCCGCGTCGCCATCCAGACCAACCTCAGCTGCCGCACCGACTGGCTGGCCGAGGCGGACCTGGACACCCTCGCCCTGTGGTGCACCTACCATCCCGGCCAGACGCCCTACGACCGCTTCCTGGCCAAGACGCACGACCTGGCGGCGCGCGGGGTCCGCTTCAGCGTGGGCGTGGTGGGCCTTCCGGAGCACCTGGAGCACGCCCGGCGGCTGCGCGCGGACCTCCCCGAGCGGGTGTACCTGTGGGTCAACGCGGCCGAGGGACACACCTATACCGACGCCGGGGCCGAACCGTGGACGGAGCTCGACCCGCTCTTCCCGTACAGCCGTCACCCGCACCGCAGCGCAGGCCTGCCCTGCCGGACGGGGGAGTCGGTGGTCTCCGTGGACGGCGACGGGACGGTCCGCCGCTGCCACTTCGTCCGTGCGGAACTGGGCAACCTGTACGACGATTCCTTCCGTGCGGCTCTGCGGCCCCGTACCTGCCCGCTCGCGGTCTGCGACTGTCACATCGGCTACGTCCACCTGGAGACACTGCCGCTGTACGACGTCTTCGCGGGCGGGGTCCTGGAGCGGATTCCCGCCGATGCCCCGTCACCACGCGTGCCGCAGGCCCTCGGAACACCACGGCGCTCTTGACGCGTGCATGACGGATCGGCTGGAGTGGTGCGCGCCACGCACGACATCGGCGGCCCCAGGGCCCGCTCCGGCGATCTGGAGGAACTGTGACCACACCAACGGCGCACCGGGCACGTACGGCGTTGTTCAGACGCACCGCCGTCCCCGCCCTGGGCGCGCTGCTCGCGGCCGCCCTGATGGTCACGGGCGCCCCCGCCGGCGTCGCGGCCCCGGACCGCGGCGCCGCGGACCACGGTGCCGCGGCCGAGGCGTCCGCCGGGCCGCTGGCCCGGGCCTTCGAACGGTCGGCCGCCGAGTACGGCGTGCCGCGCGACCTGCTGGTCGCCGTCGCCTACGGCGAGAGCCGCCTCGACGACCACGACGGCCGGCCCAGCCAGGCCAACGGCTACGGCGTGATGCACCTGGTCAGCAACCCGGACCACCGGACCCTGGAGCAGGCCGCCGGGCTCACCGGCCTGTCCCCGGACCGGCTGCGTCAGGACACCGCCGCCAACATCCGCGGCGGCGCCGCCGTCCTGCGGGCCCTCGCCGACGAACGGGGCCTGAGCGCCGCCGACCGCCGGGACGCGGGGGCCTGGTACGAGGCCGTGGCCGCCTACGGCGGCGCCGAGGACGACGCGACCGCCCGGCTGTACGCCGACGCGGTCTACGACTTCCTCGGCCAGGGCCTGGCCGCCCGCGCCGCGGGCGGCGAGACCTTGCGGGTCGCCCCCCGTCCGGTGGAGCCCGACCGGGGGAAGCTGGAGCGGGCCGCCGGGGACGAGTTCGGCATACAGAGCACCGACTACGCGCCGGCCCTGTGGGTCCCCGCGGACTCCTCCAACTTCACGGTGGGCCGCACCTCCGCCATCACCCACGTGGTCGTGCACGTCACCCAGGGGTCGTACGCCGGGTCGATCAGCTGGTTCCAGAACCCCTCCTCCGACGTGAGCGCCCACTACACGATCCGCTCCTCGGACGGCCAGGTCACCCAGTCGGTCCGCGAGAAGGACACCGCCTGGCACGCCCGCTCCGGCAACCCCTACAGCGTGGGCATCGAGCACGAGGGGTACGTGAGCGAGCCCGCGTGGTTCACCGACGCCATGTACCGCTCGTCCGCCGCCCTCACCAAGCACCTCGCCGACCGCTACGGCATCCCCAAGGACCGCGCGCACATCGTCGGCCACGTCGAGGTGCCCGGCAACGACCACACCGACCCCGGGCCGTACTGGGACTGGTCGTACTACATGCAGCTGGTCGGCGGCTCGAACTCCGGCGGCGAGGTCCGGCTCACCTTCCCGGCCTACACCTCGGTCAGCACCGGGTCCACGGGTGACCTCGTCCGCGCCGCCCAGTACCTGCTCAACCAGCAGGGGTACAACGCCGGCACGGCCGACGGGATCTTCGGTTCCGGCACGGCCGGCGCCGTGCGGTCCTTCCAGACCGCCAAGGGCCTCACCGCCGACGGCGTGGTCGGCAAGCGCACCTGGACCGCACTGCTCACCGCCGGAACCAGGCCCGTCCTCCAGCAGGGAAGCACGGGCGCCGCCGTGGAACGCCTGCAGCGAGGCCTCACCGCGGCGCTCGGACGGACGGTGGACGCCGACGGCGTCTTCGGCCCGGGCACGGACGCGGCGGTCCGGGAGTACCAGAGCAGCCGCACCCTGACCGTCGACGGCATCGTGGGCTCCGGCACGTGGGGAGCCCTCCAGGCCGGCCGCTGACGCCCCGGACGCCCGCCCTCCCGCGGCTCCGCCCCGCCCCGTCACCCCCGCGCGCGTGCCGCGCGGGGGTGACGGGCTTTCCCGGCCCCTCACCCCACGAACCGGTGCCGGTCACGTAATCTTCACGGTTGCGGGCCGTTGTCGGAGAAACCCGTTGTCGGAGAAGCATGGAGGGGGCCGACCGGTGGCTGAGGAAGCTCTGGAGCCGCGGGTGCGGCTGCCGCAGCTGAGGCTCGACGAACTGCTGGGCGAGGTGCAGGCCCGGCTGGACGCGGCCAGGGGCACCCGCGACCGCGTGCACAGCCTCCTGGAGGCCGTGCTATCGGTGGGCAGGGAACTCGACCTCCAGCAGGCGCTGCACGGCATCGTCGAGGCCGCCGCCGTGCTGGTCGACGCGCAGTACGCGGCGCTCGGCGTGATCGGGCCGGACGGCCGCCGTCTCTCCGCCTTCCTCACCATCGGGGTGAGCGACGAGGAGATCGCCAGGATCGGCCCCTACCCCGAGGGGCACGGCATCCTCGGCGAGCTGATCCGCCATCCGGAGCCGCTGCGGCTCACCAAGCTCTCCGAGCACCACGCCTCGCACAGCTTCCCGCGCCACCACCCGCCGATGAACAGCTTCCTGGGCGTCCCGATCCGCGTGCGCGACCAGGTCTTCGGCAACCTGTACCTGACCGAGAAGCGCGGCGGCGCCCAGTTCGACGAGGACGACGAGTCGGTCCTCTCCACGCTCGCCGTCGCGGCCGGCGTCGCGATCGACAACGCCCGCCTCTACGAGGAGTCGCGGCTGCGCGAGCGGTGGCTGCGCGCCAACGCCGAGATCACCCACAGCCTGATGTCCGGGACCGGCCGCGCCGACGTGCTGGGCCTGATGGCCGAGCGCGCCCGCGAGATCACCCGCGCCGCCCGCGCCGTCGTCGCGGTGCCGCTGGACGACGACGCGCACGGCTCCTCCCTCCGGGTGGAGCTGGCCACCGGTGAGGGGGCCGACGAACTCGGCGGCCTCGTCCTCGACGCCGGGGAGAGCCTGATGGGGCGCTCCTTCTCGACGGCCGCGCCCGCCTTCTGGGCGTCCGGGGCCGACGGCGGCGGACTGCCGGACGATGTCTCGCTGCTGCCCGGCCAAGGCCCGGCGGTCGCGGTGCCGATCGGTGACGGCGGCCAGGGCGTCCGCGGTGTCGTGCTGCTCGCCCGCCAGGCCGGCGGCGCCGCGTTCACCGGTGACGAGACCGAACAGCTCCAGGCGTTCGCGGCACAGGCGGCGATCGCCATGGAGCTGGCCGAGCGGCGCCGCGACGCGGAGCAGATGGCCGTGCTCCAGGACCGCGACCGGATCGCCCGCGACCTGCACGACCTCGCCATCCAGCGGCTGTTCGCCACCGGGATGACCCTCCAGAGCGCCGGGCGGTTCATCGAGCACCCGGTGGCGGCCGACCGCGTGCTGCGCGCGGTCGACGACCTCGACCAGACCATCAAGATCATCCGATCGACCATCTTCGGGCTGCGCGCCCGTGACGGCGAGGGCGCCGACACACTCCGCTCCCGGGTGGTCCGGGTCGCCGGGGAGGCCGCGCCCGTGCTGGGCTTCGCGCCCGGCGTGCGCATGGAGGGTCTGGTGGACACCGTCGTCCCGGCCCGGACCGCCGACGACCTGGTGGCGGTGCTCGCCGAGGGACTCGCCAACATAGCCCGCCACGCCCACGGCGACCGGGCCGACGTGGTGGTGGAGACCGACGGCCGCACCGTGCGGCTCACGGTGAGCGACAACGGTGTGGGCGTGGCCCCCGGCGGACGGCGCAGCGGGCTGCGGAACATGGCCGAACGGGCCGAACAGCGGGGCGGCTCGCTGGAACTCACCACCCCGCCCGGCGGCGGCACCACCCTGACCTGGGAGGTCCCGCTGCCGGTCGAGGTCTGACCGGCCGCCCCCGCTCCCGCCCCCCTCACCCCGTGGAGGTCTCCGCGGACCCTCAGAGGGAGTCGAGGAAGGCGAACAGCTCCCTGTTGTAGGCCTGCGGGTTCTCCATGTTCGGAAGGTGCAGCGCCCCGGGGACGCGGACGCTCTCGCCGCGCGTGGCCGCACCGGTCACCGCGGCGGTGCAGGCGAGGTGACCTGGTTCCTCGTACTCGCCGTCCAGCGCCAGGACCGGCAGCGCGGACAGTTCACCCGCGCCCACTCGCGCGGCGGCGTCGGGCACGGGCACCAGCGGGTTGTCCTCGTCCGCGGTGTGCTTGGCGAACGTCCTGGCCAGCGCCTCGCGCAGCACGCGCACCGTCTCCGGATCCTTCCGGTGCAGCAGGGAGAGCGGCCAGTCGGAGGGGAACTCGGGCACCGGCGGCGGCTCCAGGGGGTCGTGGCCCGGCGGCGGCTCCGCGACCCCGCCACCGGACAGCACCAGGGCCCGTACCGCTCCGGGGTGCTCGAGCGCCGTCTCGACGGCGGCGAACGCGCCCATCGAGACACCGGCGAGGACCGCCGGGCCGGCGTCCAGATGGCGCACCAGCGCGGCCACGTCGTCCGCCTGGCGGAAGGGGCGGCTCGCGTTGGCCGATTCGCCGTGCCCACGGAGGTCGGGCGCCACCACGTGGAAGCGTTCGGCCAGCGCGGTGAGCTGGTGTCCCCACGTGGTGTGGTCGGTGTAGCCGGAGTGCAGGAGGACGACCAAGGGGCCGGCGCCGGATCCCGCTTCGGCGTAGGCGAGAGGGCCGTCGTGACTGACGAAGGTCTTCATGACAACCAAGGTGTCATTGTTTCGCTCTTTTGACAACCGAGGTGTCACTATGGAGGGGTGAACGAGATGAGCGACGACGCGCGGCGGGCGGCACCCGGCCCCATGGACCCCGACGAGGGGGCCCGGCGGCTGATGGAGGTCTTCGACCTGGTCGGCCCGCTGTACCACAAGGTCTTCCGCAAGGTGGAGCAGGAGACACCGGTCGACGGGGTGAGCGTCGGCGTGCGCGCGGTGCTCGACCTGCTGCACCGCCACGGACCGCTGACCGTGCCCCGGATGAGCCGGGCGCAGGCCCTCAGCCGGCAGTTCGTGCAGCGGATGGTCAACGACGCGGTCGCGCTCGGCTACGCGGAGAGCCGCCCCAATCCCGCCCACCGCCGCTCCCCGCTGATCGCCCTCACCCCCGCCGGGGCGGAGGCCGTGGCCGCGGTCACCGCCCACGAACGCACGCTGCTCCGCCAGGTCGGCGGCGACCTCACGCACCAGGAGGTGGACGCCTGCCTGAAGGTCCTCGGCCGGATGCTCGACCTCTTCGCCGACGTGGACATGGACGGCGCCGCCCCGGCCGCCCCGACGCGCCGGCGCGGCGACGGGGTCACACCCTGAGTCGAACGCATGCCCCCGCATGCTTCGTCGGAGTACCACGCGCGGGCCGGCTCGCTCCGCGACCGGCTGGCCGAGGAGGCGGCGGCCGCGCTGGAGACGCTGATCACGCCGCGCGGCCGGCGAGCTGTCCCGGTCCAGCGCCTGCGTCGACGGTTCCGCCGTCCGCACCGAAGGAGGGGGCCGACACCGGTCCGTCGCTCGTCGACCTGCGGAAGACGGCGGCAAACACCACCTGATCCGATACGGCGGTTCATCAGGCGGTTCCAGGTTTCCGCAAGGTCCGTTCACGATCGGTGCCGGATGGTCGTTCTGCCGCTGCGGAAGCCGCGGCGGTCAGCAACTACGAGGGGAACGCGACATGAGGAAACTGGCTGCCCTGGCCGTGACCGGCGCCATCGTGGGCGGGAGCCTGATGGTCACCACGACGCCTGCTGCCGCAGCGACCTGTTACGGCGGCGCGAAGCAGTTTGTCTCCACCGGCAACATCTACATCGCCCCCACCGGGACGACCCCTCCCAAAACGACGAGCAATTGCGCCGATATCAACATCAAACCGACTGGGTACGGTCCGATGGGGCGCGTGAAGGTCTGCTTCTACTACAGCGACAACACGCTCAACTACTGCCAGGCGAGCTGGACCTCGGGGTACGCGGGCCAGTGGAACGAGGTCGCCACGGACGTGAAGGACGGCGTCAAGTTCCGCTTCTTGTTCGAGGACGGCGGCTTCAAGAACTTCTACTGGGCGGCGTGAACCAGGCCGTGCCGGACCGGCTGCGCCTGCAGGGCATCCTCCACGTGCCGCACAACGACATCGCTTGGCAACCGCTGACCCTGGAGCTGGGGTCCGGCTCGGGACGGACCTGCCGGCGGCGCCTCGGGCGATGGCAGCAGGCCGGAGTCATCGAGCATCTGCGCCGCACCTGCTCGCCAAGCTGCCCGCGGCCGGCGAGCTGGACCCTCCAGGGCGTGCGTCGACGGTTCCCAAGTCCGCGCCCGGAAGGGGGAGCCGACACCGGTCCGTCGCGCCGCCGACCGGCGCGGCGGACGCGGCACCCCGCTCAAGGTCATCACGATCGCGGCCAACGTCGACGACGTCACCTCTTGGTACGCCGCCGGCGTTCGGCTGTGGGCGGTCCATGGCGTAGTGGAACTCCGTCTTCCACTCGGGTGCGGAGCTGGGGCGTCCGACCCAGGTCGTCGGCCGGTCGGGGACCAGTCCACAGAACTGTCGCGGTCGCGGACCGCCGCCGCTAACGTGGCGGCATGGGGATCGCCAGGACGTCGTTCGTCTGCCTGCCTTGCCGGGCCTCGTGGAAGCAGGGGTTCCCCGAGCGGGGTGAGGCGGGGCGGACGCGTGTGTGCCCGCGCTGTGCGGGGCCGCTGATCCTCGCCGGCTCGGTGTTCGCGGCGCCCGCGCGGCGGGACCATGAGGGGTGGCGAGTGCTCACCGTGCTGCTGAACGCGGGCGTCCGCTTCCACGTGAACGACTGCAGCGGCTGTGGCGCCGGGTACCGCCCGCGTACCCTGCGCGAGGTGCGGGAGCGGCTGGCGTACGCCGGGCGGACCGGGACGCCCGTCGCCGACGCGCTGGTGCTGCCCGAGCTGCCGTGACCCCTCAGCCGTCCCCCCGGCCGCCCGTGAGCGGGCGGGACCAGGCGACCTCGCGTGCCAGCTGCCCGGTCGAGGCGAAGAGCCGGACCTGGTGCGTGTCGGCCAGGGCGGTGGCCATCGCGTCCCGGTCGGCGGCGACGAAGCCGAGCTTCTGCCAGAAGGGGCCGGAGCGGCGGCTGAACAGCCAGGCGTGCTCGGCGCCCTCCTCGGCGGCGCGGGCGAGGGCGAAGCGGGCCAGGGCGGAGCCGTACCCGGCGCGCCGTGCCGCCGGGCTCACCGCCACGCTGCGGATCAGCGCGTGCCGCCGGTCCACGCTCAGCTCGTACCCGGTGCTTCCGGTGATCGTCCCGTCCGGGCCGCGGTCGGCCCAGAGCCGCACGGAGGGCGCGTCCAGACCGCTGAGCGTGAGGTCGGCCTCGTCGAGGAAAGCGGTCAGGGCGGCGACGTGCTCGCCGGTGACGCGGGTGAGTGACGCCGAGGGGGCGACGCCGAGGTGGGCGAGGGCGTGGCTGGCCGTGGACATGCCGACGATCCTGCCACGCGGCGCTCCGGCCTCCGTTCAGGCGCCTGGGCCGCCCCGGTCGCCCCGGTCGTCCGCCTCGGCGTCGGGATCGTCCGCGGGGAACTCCTGGTGGCTGGGTTCGGCGACCCAGCCGGCCGCCAGGACCAGCCCGCTCCGCCGGTGGACGGCGAGGAAGCCGAACGGCCGGTCGAAGCGGGCGTCGATCTCGGTGACCCGGTAACGCGGCCGGTCCGGGGCGCAGCCACCGACCATCCCGACGGCGGTGACCGCCGCTGCCCGGAAGCCGTGTCCGGTGAAGGTGGCGGTCGCGGTCTGGGCCGCCGCCCCCAGCGCCAGCGGCTGTTCGCCGACGCCGGGGAGGTGGCCCCGGCCGGTGTCCAGGAGAGTGGTGAGGCCGAACAGCTCCCGGTGGCGCGTCAGGTCGTGGTGGGCCTCCACGGTGAAAGGCACGGTCAGGACGTGCAGCGTGGGAGGTGCGGGCGCGACGCTCAGTTCCCGGCTCACCTCGAGGCCCGGGCCCGGCTCACCGAGCGGGAGCCGCCCGCCGCGGACGACCGGGCGGCGGCGCTCCAGCACGTCCAGCCCGGTCCGGAGGACCTGGGCCGGACGCATCGACTCCTCGCCCAGGAGCAGCCGCACGTCCAGACCCTGACGGCCCATGACGGTCAGTCCGGTGACGGCGCCGTGCGGGGTGTCCGCCAGGTCGAGCCGGTCGAGCACGGTGCTCGAGCGGTGCAGCGCCGTGAGGAACTCTCCCCGCCGCCAAGGACCGGAGTCCGGCAGCGCCTCGCAGGGCTGGAACGGCCGGTACCACTCGGTGGTCATCGCGAGCGCGGTGGCCATGACCATCTCGGTCCCCTCGCGGACGGGAACCGGCATGCGGTCGACCAGGCCGCGGGTGCGTTCCCCGGCCCAGGCGTCCAGGGCCGCGGAGTCGGCCACGGGATCGTCGGTGAGCACTCCGTGCGTACCGGGCGGGAGACGGCTCGACCACTCGGGCCTGATCCCGAGCGTGCGGCGGGTCCACAGGCCGAGTGCGAAGCCCAGCGCCTGCTCGGCGTCCAGCGCGGCCATCAGCTCCCGTGCCGCGCGCGCCCCTTCACCGGCCGCCAGGCCGACGGCGCCGGCCAGTTCGGCCCGGGCCGCGCCGCCCGCCCCGTCCGCCAGGAACGCCAGCAGTGGCCAGACGCCCGCCGCGGAGAACACCGTGCCCCTGCCCTCGGCAGGCGCCTCGTCGGCCCACCGCGCCGTCAGCCCGTTGAGCGCCCGTACCGTCCGGCCGTCGATCCTCATCCGCCCCGCCCCGCCCCGCCCGCCCCGATCGAGTGGTCGAGGCTCTGTCGCGGCACGGTACCGGGAAACCGCCGGGCGGGGCGGAACGGTTCTCCCGGAGGCCCACGGCACCCCCCGGCAGGCCCCGGGTCAGTCCTCCCGCAGGTCCTTGACCCGCTTCAGCTTGCCGACCGACCGCTCGAGCGTCTCCGGGTCGACGACCCGCACCTCGACCGTCACGCCGACACCGTCCTTGACCCCCTGGGCCACGGCCCGGGCCGCCTCCTCGCGCCGCCGGTCGCCGGAGTCCCGCTGGGCGGCCTCCACCAGGACCGTCATGTGGTCCATCCGGCCACGCCGGGTCAGCTGCACCTGGAAGTGCGGGGCGAGGCCGGGGACACGCAGCACGACCTCCTCGATCTGCGTCGGGAAGACGTTCACCCCGCGCAGGATGATCATGTCGTCGCAGCGCCCGGTGATCTTCTCGATGCGGCGGAACGCCGGCCGGGCGGTGCCCGGCAGGAGCCGGGTGAGGTCGCGGGTGCGGTAGCGGACCACCGGCAGCGCCTCCTTGGTGAGGGTGGTGAACACCAGCTCGCCCTCGGCGCCGTCCGGCAGCACCTCGCCGGTGACCGGGTCGACGACCTCGGGGAGGAAGTGGTCCTCCCAGACGTGCAGCCCGTCCTTGGTCTCCACGCACTCCTGGGCCACGCCCGGCCCCATCACCTCGGACAGGCCGTATATGTCGACGGCGTGCAGGCCCACGCGCTCCTCGATCTCACGCCGCATCTCCTCCGTCCACGGCTCGGCCCCGAAGATGCCGACGCGCAGCGACGTGGTGCGCGGATCGATCCCCTGGCGTTCGAACTCGTCGAGCAGGGTCAGCATGTAGGAGGGCGTCACCATGATGATCTCGGGACGGAAGTCCTGGATGATCCGCACTTGGCGGGCCGTCATCCCGCCGGAGGCCGGGATGACCGTGCAGCCGGCCCGCTCGGCGCCGTAGTGGGCCCCGAGACCGCCGGTGAACAGGCCGTACCCGTAGCTGACGTGCACCTTGTGGCCGGGGCGCCCGCCGGCGGCGCGGATGGAGCGGGCCACCAGGTCGGCCCAGGCCGACAGGTCGTTCTCCGTGTACCCGACCACGGTGGGGCGGCCGGTGGTGCCGCTGGAGGCGTGCACCCGGCGGACCTCGGACATCGGCACGGCGAACATGCCGAACGGGTAGGTGTCCCGCAGGTCGCTCTTGGTGGTGAACGGGAAGCGGGACAGGTCCTCGAGGGAACGGCAGTCCTCCGGGCGGACCCCGGCCTCGTCGAACTTCCGCCGGTACGGCTCGACGTTGTCGTAGGCGTGCCGCAACGAGGAGCGCAGCCGTTCCAGCTGGAGGTCCCGCAACTCCTCCCGGGTCAGGCGCTCGGCCGCGTCCAGCAGTTCCCCGGGGAGCGGCTCCCCGAGGCGGGCGGGGCGGGTCCGCACGGCGGACGGGTCAGCGGTCATCACGACTCCTCGGGTGCTGGAGGCGGCCGGCTCCGCCGCCGACCGCGCGGCTGCGGCCGCGGAACTCCGCGACCACCACGTCCCCGCGCCGGACCGTGACGTCGTAGACGCCGTTGCGGCCGAAAAGGATGCGTTCCTCCGCGGTCGCCGTCAGGACGTCGTCCTCGTGCACGGGGGCGACGAACGCGATGTCGGCCCCCGCGGCGACGGTCACCGGGCCGCGGCTGTTGCAGGCGCAGGCGAAGGCGGTGTCGGCGAGGAGGAACAGGTAGCCGCCGTGGGCGATGCCGTGCCCGTTCACCATCGCGCGGGTCACCCGCATCCGGCACACGGCCTTCCCCGCGCAGGACTCGACCAGCTCGATGCCGAGCCGGGCCGAGGCCTCGTCGGCGGCGAACATGGCCTCCGCCGTGTCAAGGGAGCCCTGAGTAGTCCGCGTCACGGATTCCACCACCCTGTGTAACCGACCGAACATTCGGTATTCGTGCGCAGGGCCAGTAATTCAGCCGTGCGGGAGGGCTGTCAAGGGGTGTGGAGAACGGCCTCCGGTGGGCGTGGCGAGCGCGGAGGAGGGCGCGGGGTGCCTGCCCGCGATCCGCCCGCGATCCGCCCGGGACGCGTGGGCGGCGTCGCGGCGTGCGTTCTGGGCGGTGGCGGGCGAAGCGCCCGCATTTCCCCGACGATCAGCGAAACCCCTGCGTGCGAGAGGGGTTGACGCCCGGTCAGGCCGCTCGTACGGTCGCGACCGCGCGTCCTTGCAAGAGCTTGCAGCAAGCCTCATCCATTTCTTGCAGTCGGTCGCGTGTCCCTCGGCACCTCCCCCCGCAATCACCCGCACCGTTCCCCTCTCCCCCCAGTGGAGGACACATGGCCAGAAGGATCACGGCCGCGGCTCTCGCCCTCGTGGCGGGCGCGGCGACAGCCGTCGTGGCGGCTCCGACGCCGGCCCAGGCCGCACCGCCCGGCGACAAGGACGTCACGGCGGTCCTGTTCGAGTGGAAGTTCGCCTCGGTGGCCAAGGCGTGCACCGACCAGCTCGGTCCCGCCGGCTACGGGTACGTTCAGGTCTCGCCCCCGCAGGAGCACATCCAGGGCTCCCAGTGGTGGACCTCCTACCAGCCGGTGAGCTACCGGATCGCCGGCCGCCTGGGCGACCGCACCGCGTTCAAGAGCATGATCGACACCTGCCACGCGGCGGGTGTGAAGGTCGTGGTCGACACGGTGATCAACCACATGTCGGCCGGGTCCGGCACCGGCACCGGCGGCTCCTCGTACACGAAGTACAACTACCCGGGCATCTACTCGGCCCCCGACTTCGACAACTGCACGGCGCAGATCAGCAACTACGGCGACCGCGGCAACGTCCAGAACTGCGAGCTGGTCGGCCTGGCCGACCTCGACACCGGCGAGGACTACGTCCGCGGCCGCATCGCCGCGTACATGAACGACCTGCTCTCGCTCGGCGCCGACGGCTTCCGGGTCGACGCCGCGAAGCACATGCCCGCGGCCGACCTCGCGGCGATCAAGTCGCGGCTGACCGACCCGAACGCCTACTGGAAGCAGGAGGTGATCCACGGAGCCGGGGAGGCTGTCCAGCCGGACGAGTACGTCAACACCGGTGACGTGCAGGAGTTCCGCTACGCCCGCGACCTCAAGCGGGTCTTCACCAACGAGAACCTCGCCCACCTGAAGAACTACGGCGAGTCCTGGGGCTACCTGGGCTCCTCCAGGGCCGGCGTCTTCGTCGACAACCACGACACCGAACGCAACGGCGAGACGCTCAACTACAAGGCCGGCTCGGCCTACACCCTCGCGAGCGTCTTCATGCTGGCCTGGCCCTACGGCTCGCCGGACGTCCACTCCGGCTACGAGTTCACCGACCACGACGCCGGCCCGCCCAACGGCGGCCAGGTGAACGCCTGTTACAGCGACGGGTGGAAGTGCCAGCACGCCTGGCGGGAGATATCCTCCATGGTCGCCCTCCGCAACACCGCCCGCGGGCAGGCGGTGACCAACTGGTGGGACGACGGCGGGGACCGGATCGCCTTCGGCCGCGGCAGCAAGGCGTACGTGGCGATCAACCACACCACCTCGTCGTTCTCCCGGACGTTCCAGACCTCGCTGGCAGCGGGTGACTACTGCGACGTGCAGTCCGGCCGAGCCGTCACCGTCAACTCCGCCGGCCAGTTCACCGCCACCCTCGGCGCCGGCACCGCGCTGGCACTGCACACCGGGGCGCGCAACTGCTCCGGAGGGGTCCAGCCGACCGCCGGGGCCGCGTTCCGGGTGAACGCCACCACCGTCCTCGGTGAGAACATCCATGTCGCCGGTGACTGCTCGCAGCTGGGCGGCTGGGACACCTCCAAGGCCCCGAAGCTGGACCCGGCGGCCTACCCGGTCTGGAGCCTGGACGTGTCCGTGCCCGCGGGGACCACCTGCTCCTACAAGTACATCCGCAAGAACGCGGCCGGCGCCGTCACCTGGGAGTCCGGCGCCAACCGCACCCTCACGGTGCCGTCCACCGGACAGATCACGCTGAACGACACCTGGCGTGCCTGACCGGGGCGCGTGAGAAAAGGCGGCCGGGATGCCGTACGGCATCCCGGCCGCCCCACGCGTACGTCCGCGAGCGCACGCGGGCCCGTGCCGGTCAGGACACGATGTCCTTGCGGGCGAACCCGCGGAACGCCAGCGCGAAGAGCACCAGCGCGTAGGTCACCGAGACCGACATGCCCTGCAGCATCCCGTCGTACACGGGCTGCGGCTGGATGGCGTCCGCCCAGGCGAACTGCCAGTGCGCGGGCAGGAACTCACGCCAGTGCCCGAGCGCCTCGACCTGGTCCAGGACGCTGCCGACGATGGTCAGGCCGACCGCGCCGCCCACCGCGCCCAGCGGCGCGTCGGTACGGGTGGAGAGCCAGAACGCCAGGCCGGCCGTGACCAGCTGGGACACGAACAGGTAGCCGACGATCAGCAGCAGGCGCCAGAGGGCCTCGGTCAGCGGCAGCGAGCCTCCGGTGGGGATGCGCAGCGGACCCCAGCCGTAGGCGACCGACCCCACCGCCAGCGCCACCAGCGGCAGCCACACCATGGCGGCCAGGCTCATCGCCAGCCCGACGGCCAGCTTGGACGACAGCAGCCGCATCCGCGGCACCGGCGCCGCCAGCAGGTACCGCAGCGAGGACCAGTTGGCCTCGGAGGCCACGGTGTCGCCGCAGAACAGCGCCACCGGCACCACCAGCAGCAGGCTCGCCGAGACGAACAGGCAGGTCGCGGCGAAGTTGACGCCGGACGCGGTGGCCGTGTCCATCAGGTTGATCCGGCGGCCCGCTCCCTCCTCGCTGTCGTCGCCGACGGCGAAGGCCACCGCCATCACCACCGGCAGCAGCGTCAGCACGGCCCCCATGGCGAGGGTGCGTCCGCGCTTGAGCTGCCGGGCGAACTCCACCCGCAGCGGAAGGGTCCGCCCCGGCCGGTAGCCCTCGGCGGTCGCGGTGGTCGCCGGGCCGGCCTCGGGCTCGGTGAGCGTCGTGCTCATGCGGGGCCTCCGATCAGGGTGAGGAACGCGTCTTCCAGCCGCCGGTGCGGGCCCACCGACTCCACCGGGACGTCGAGCCGGACCAGCTCGGCGACCAGGTGGCTCGAGGCGCCGCCGGCCTTCAGCCGGACCACCAGGCCGTCGTCGGTGGCCACCGCGGTGTCCACCCCGGGCAGCGCGGCCACCTTCTCCACCAGCGGCGCGGCCACCGGTTCGGCGGTCCCGACCAGCAGCGTGTCGCCGGTGCCGACGATCTCCGCGACCGGACCGGCCTGCACCAGCCGGCCGTGGTCCATCACGACCAGATGGGTGCAGGTCTGCTCCACCTCGGAGAGCAGGTGGCTGGAGACGATCACCGTGCGGCCGGCCGCGGCGTAGCGGATCATCACCTCGCGCATCTCACGGATCTGCGGCGGGTCGAGCCCGTTGGTGGGCTCGTCGAGGATCATCAGGTCGGGCAGCCCCAGCATGGCCTGGGCGATGGCCAGGCGCTGCCGCATGCCCTGGGAGTAGGTGCGCACGGCGCGCTGCAGGGCGTCGCCCAGGCCCGCGATCTCCAGCGCCTCGTCCAGGTGGGCGTCCACGGCGGGGCGGCCGGTGGCCCGCCAGTACAGCTCCAGGTTCTCGCGGCCGGACAGGTGCGGCAGGAAGCCCGCGCCCTCCACGAAGGCGCCGACCCGGGAGAGCGCCGGGGCGCCCGGCCGGATCGCGTGGCCGAAGACCCGGATCTCCCCCTCGTCGGGCCGGATCAGGCCCATCAGCATCCGCAGGGTGGTGGTCTTGCCGGCGCCGTTGGGGCCGAGCAGGCCCAGCACCTGGCCCTTCTCCACCCGGAACGACAGGTCCCGCACCGCGTAACGGTCGGCGGAACCGGCGTACCGCTTGCTCAGTCCGGTGATCTGCAGCGGCACACCGGCGAGTTCGCCGGACGGCGGCGGGGTGGCCGCGCGGCGGCGGCCGGCCAGCAGCAGCGCCAGCGCGATCACCAGACCGGCGAGCGGCAGCCACCAGATCCTGGCCGGCAGCGGGGTGGCGGCCGTCCTCACGTCCTGCGCGGTCGGGACCATCAGGTCCCCGCGCAGGGAGACCGTGTACGTCGCGGGTGCCACCGGCGAGGAGTAGGCGAGGTCGGTGGCGGCGAGGACCAGCCGCAGCCGGTGCCCGGCGCGGACCTCGTGGTCGATGACCGGCAGCGCGATCCGCGCGTCCTGGCCGGCCGGCACCCGCAGCGGGGAGACCAGCTGGGAGGGCAGCACCTGCTGACGGCCGTCGGGGCCGACGTCGTAGACCTTGGCGAAGAGGACGGCGTCGTCCGCCGTGGACCCGACGTGGAGGGTGGCGGTCGGGGACCCGGTGATCCGGACGTCCTCGGCCAGCGGCCGCGACTCGAACGCCGCGAACTGGCCGGGGATGTCCAGGGAGACGCCGACGCCCAGCGAGGAGAGCTGGGACATGCCGCCGCCCGCGGCGAGACCGGGCAGCGAGGAGACGGCGGGCGGCGCGGCGCCCGCGGGGTTCTCGATCCGCTGCTCCTTCCCGGACAGCGGGATGCGCAGCGGGTCGCCGTTCAGGCCGGGGTACTCCGCGCCGGACGCGCCGGCCAGCTGCGCGTCGCCGTCCCGGGAGTCCACGCCCCCGGTGCGGGTGACGCGGAAGGCGGGCCCGGTGGCCGCGTTCTCGTCACCCTTGAGGTGGCGGTCGAACCAGGCCGTGGTGCGGGCCAGGACCCGGTCGCCCTCGACGTCGCCGCCGTCGTGCCCGCCGGCGAGCCAGTCGACCGCCACCGGGGCTCCGTTGGCGCCGATGGTCCGGGCGGCGGCGTCGGCTTGGTCCAGGGGGAAGAGCGAGTCGCTCTGGCCCTGCATCAGCAGCGTCGGCGCCTTGATGCGGTCACCGACGGCGACCGGGCTGCGCTCGGCCAGCAGTTCCATGGCCTCGACGTCCGGCTCGCCGGACTCCGCGACCCGCTGGTACATCCGGCACAGCTCCTCCTCGAAGCGGGAGCAGCCGCCGCCGGAGCTGATGAACGTCCCGGCCCACAGCTTCTTGAAGACCCCGTCGGGGAAGAGCGCGTCGGAGAGGTTCCAGTAGGTGATCGCCGGTGCCAGCGCGTCGATCCGGCCGTCGTGCCCGGCGGCCAGCAGGGCGATCGCGCCGCCGTAGGAGGCGCCGGCCGCGCCCACCCGGGGGTCGCCCTTCTCGTCCAGCCGCACCTCGGGGCGGGCGGCCAGCCAGTCGATCAGCCGGGAGACGTCGGCGACCTCGGCCTTCGGGTCGTTGAGTCCGATCTTGCCGGTGGACTCCCCGAACCCGCGGGCCGACCAGGTCAGCACCGCGTACCCGTTCCTCGCCAGTTCCTCCGCCTGCCCGCGGACCTCCTTCTTGTCGTTGCCGAACCCGTGGCCGAGGAGGACCGCGGGGCGGCGCTCGCCGGACGGGCCGGAGGTGAAGTACGAGGTGTCGATCCGCACCCCGCCGTCCATCGTCATCATCCGCTCGGTGTGCCGTACCGCGGGCGCGTCGTCGCCGGAGGCCACGGCCGTCCAGGTCCCGGCGCCCGCCAGCACGACGGCGGCCGCTGCCGCCGCGAGCACACGGTTCCGTGGCCACCTGGGCAATCGAAGATCCATGCGCCCACGATACGGGGGACCTCCCGGCGCCGGGCCCGTCCCCGGCTCCCGGGCCTCCTCCACCGGGTCGTTACGCGAGGGTCTGGGTGGTGAAGGAGCCCAATTTCCGGAATAAAGAGACCAGTTGGGAACTCCGGGTACGACCGGGCAGGACCGGGCGCGAGTGTCACGAGCCGGGCGCGACGCCGCGGCCCGGCCGGCGTACGGACGCGTGGTCACCCTCCACCGGTCCGCCATGAACCCCGGGACTCCTGCACGGAAACTGGCGCACCGGCATCTTCAACTGCCGAACTACCGGCGGTAACCTCCTGCTCCCGTCCCCGTCGGGAGGAGCCGCCGTGACCCGGCACACCGTACGCACCGCCCCTGACAGAGGAACCACCCGCAGACGCGCCGGCCGGAGAACCGCCGGCCTGCTGACCGGCGCCATGATCTGCGCCCTGCTCGCTCCCGCCCTCCCGTCGGCCGCCGCACCGAACGCCCCCGCGGCCGCGCCCGCCGCGCCCGCCGCGGCCACCGACCACTGCGGCGACGGCTGCGCGGACATCCTGCCGCCCGGCGCGGACGGCACCGCCACCCTCGCCGAGATCCTGCTCGACCAGACCGTCGGCATCGTCCCCGCGCACAGCGACGACCAGCTGGGCCCCTACGCCGACCTGGCCACCGGCTATCCGGAGCTGACCGACTCCACCATCGACGAGTTCTTCAACGACGCCTCCTTCGGGGTCCCCGCCGACCAGGTCGCCTCCACCAAGCGGCCCGCCGGACGCACCGACGTCACCATCGTCCGGGACAAGGCCACCGGCGTCCCGCACATCACCGGCACCACCCGCTACGGCACCGAGTTCGGCGCCGGGTACGCCGCCGCCGAGGACCGGCTGTGGCTGATGGACGTCTTCCGGCACGTGGGACGCGGCCGGCTCACCTCCTTCGCCGGCGGCGCCCTGGGCAACCAGGCCCTGGAGCAGGAGTTCTGGCGTTCCGCGCCCTACACCGAGACCGAACTCCAGGCCCAGATCGACCGGGTGGCCGCCGAGAACGGCGAACGCGGCCGCCAGGCCCTGGCCGACGCACAGGCCTACGTGGACGGCATCAACGCCTACATCGAGGCCTCCGACAAGGGCCGTTACTTCCCCGGCGAGTACGTGCTCACCGGCCACAAGGACGCCATCCTCAACCTGGGCAGGATCGAGCGCTTCAAGCTCACCGACCTGGTCGCCCTGGCCTCCGTCATCGGCGCCCTCTTCGGCTCCGGCGGCGGCGGCGAGGTCGAGAACGCCCTGTCGCTGCTCGCCGCACAGTCCCGCTACGGCGTCGAGGAGGGCACCCGGGTCTGGGAGTCCTTCCGCGAACGCGACGACCCGGAAGCGGCCGTCACGGTCCGCGGCGCCTCGTTCCCCTACGCCGCGAAGCCCGACGACCCGCAGGGCACGGCCCTGCCCGACCCGGGCTCGGTGACCCGAGAACCGCTGGTGCACAACCGCACCGGCAGCGCCACCACGGCCAAGGCCGACGCCGCCACCAGGGCGGCCACCGAGGCCGCCGTCGGCTCGGCCCGGCGCGGCATGTCCAACGCCCTGGTGGTCAGCGGCGAGCACACCGCGAGCGGGCACCCCGTCGCCGTGTTCGGGCCGCAGACCGGCTACTTCGCCCCGCAACTCCTGCTGCTGCAGGAGATCCAGGGCCCCGGCATCAGCGCCCGCGGCGCCTCCTTCGCGGGACTGTCGATGTACGTCCAGCTCGGCCGGGGCCAGGACTACGCCTGGTCCGCGACGACCTCGGCGCAGGACATCATCGACACCTACGCCGTGGAACTGTGCCAGGACGACTTCCACTACCTGTACCGCGGCCAGTGCGTGGCCATGGAGAAGGTGGAGCACACCAATTCCTGGAAGCCCACCGTCGCCGACTCCACCCCCGCCGGCTCCTACACGATGCGCGCCTGGCTGACCAAGTACGGTCCGGTCGAGTACCGCGCCACCGTCGGCGGCAAGAAGGTCGCCTACACCACGCTGCGCACCTCCTACCGGCACGAGGTCGACTCGATCGTCGGCTTCCAGATGCTCAACGACCCCGGACACGTCACCGGCCCGCAGTCCTTCCAGCAGGCCACCCAGCACATCAACTTCACCTTCAACTGGCTCTACGCCGACGCCGGCCACACCGCCTACTACAACAGCGGCGACAACCCGGTCCGCGCCGCCGGGGTCGACCCGGACTTCCCGGCCTGGGCCGACCCCCGCTACGAGTGGCGGAACTGGAACCCGGAGAACAACCGGGCCTCCTACACGCCGCCGGCCGAGCACCCGCAGTCCGTCGACCAGGACTACTACATCTCCTGGAACAACAAGCTCGCCGACGGCTACACCGCCGCCTCCTGGGGCAACGGCTCCGTCCACCGCGGCGACCTGCTCGACGACCGCGTCCGGGAACTGGTCGACGAGGGGAACGTCACCCGGGCGTCACTCACCCGCGCCATGGCGGAGGCGGGCCTCGCCGACCTGCGCGCCGAACAGGTCCTGCCCAAGCTGCTGCGGGTGCTGCGCAGCGGCCCGGTGGACGACCCGGCGGTGACCGAGGCGGTCGGCAGGCTCTCCGCCTGGGTGTCGGCCGGATCCCTGCGCACCGAGACCTCGGCCGGCTCCGAGCGGTACGCCCACGCCGACGCCATACGCATCCTCGACGCGTGGTGGCCGCTGCTGGTCGAGGCACAGTTCCAGCCGGGCCTCGGCGAGGACCTGTACACCGCGTTCGAGGCCAACCTGCCCGTCGACGAACCGCCGGGGGCCTCGCACGGCCCCACCGGCGGTCACGCCGGAAGCGCCTTCCAGTACGGCTGGTGGAGCTATGTCGACAAGGACGTGCGGGCCGTCCTCGGCGACGAGGTGGACGGCGGCCTGGCCCGCCCCTACTGCGGCGCAGGCGACCTCGCCGACTGCCGGGCGGTGCTGGCCCGGACGCTCAAGGAGGCCGCGGGCCGGACCGCCGCGCAGGTCTACCCCGGTGACGAGCACTGCGACGCGGGGGACCAGTGGTGCGCCGACGCCGTGATCCACCGGGCGCTGGGCGGCATCACCCACGCCCCGGTCAGCTGGCAGAACCGTCCCACCTACCAGCAGGTCGTCGAGTTCCGCTCCCACCGGTAGGGGAGTACCGCCGGAAGCACAGGGACGCGCGACGGCGGCGGGCCGCACCCGGCCCGCCGCCGTCCCGCACGGCGAGGCAGGGCGCGAGACCGCCGTGAGGTCAGGACTGGTACGGCTGCTGCGGCCGGCCCTGGACCGGATCGCCCTGGCCGCTCGCCGCGCCCGCCTGGAGCTGCTCCGCCTCCGCGGCGTTCAGCCGCCGCTGCGCACCGCAGAAGGTGCACTGCGTCGAGTACTTCACCGAGACCGGGAAGAGCGGCACGAAGAACAGCGTGAACTTCGTGACGTGCTTGCGCAGCGCGTGCGCGGCGGGATTGCCGCAGTTGCCGCACACCAGCGTCAGCATGGCGAGCTGGTACAGGTAGCCCTTGGTGCCAAAAATGATCATCTTCTGGTCCTTCCCCCTGGCGGCGTGCGCTCACAGTACCCGCAGTGGTGGAACGTGTCCCTCGGGCCGCGGGGTTCCCTCGAGGGGCCCGGCAGCCTCCGCGTACCCCCTCCGGGTCACCGCGGGAGCGCGGTCCCATGCACGCCGGCCGCGAACCGTGCGCCAGGGTATGGGCCATGACATCGATCAAACCGATCAGGACGAGCCGCACCGCCTACGACGTCGTCGTGGTCGGCGGCGGCCACAACGGTCTCGCCGCGGCCGCCTACCTGGCCCGTGCCGGTCTGTCCGTCGCCGTGCTGGAGCGCCTGGACCGCACCGGCGGCGCCGCGGTCTCCGCCCAGGCGTTCCCCGGCCGCCCGACCCGGCTCTCGCGCTACTCCTACCTGGTCTCCCTGATGCCGGAGCGGATCGCCCGGGACCTCGGCCTGGACCTCGAGCTGGCCTCCCGCTCCACCGCCTCCTACACGCCGGTGCTGCGTGACGGGGTGCCCGGCGGACTCCTGGTGGAGCGCCCCGAGGGCCCGGTGACCCGGGACAGCTTCCGCCGCCTCACCGGGTCGGACGCCGAGTACGAGGCGTGGAGCGCGTTCTACGCACAGGTCGGCGAGCTGGCCGAGGTCCTGGCACCCACCCTCACCGAGCCGCTGCCGAGGGAGGGCGAGCTGCGGCGGCGCGTCGACGCCGGGCTTTGGGAGGAGATCGTGCGGCGGCCGCTGGGGGAGACGCTGGAGCGGCGCTTCGCGGACCGGACCGTCCGCGGCGTGGTCGCCACCGACGCGCTGATCGGCACCTTCGCCGGCCTGCACGACACGCGGCTGATCCAGAACCGCTGCTTCCTCTACCACCTCATCGGCAACGGCACCGGGGAGTGGCGCGTCCCGGTCGGCGGGATGGGTGCGGTGACCGACGCCCTGGCCGCGTCCGCCGTCCGCGCGGGCGCCGAGCTGGTGAGGGGCGCCGAGGTCACCGCCGTCCGGCCCGGCCCCAGTGGCGCCGAGGTGGAGATCGCGGGCGGAGCCGCCCTGGAGGCCCGGTTCGTGCTCGCCAACGCCGCGCCGTGGGTGCTCGACGGGCTCCTCGGCGAGCACCGCGACCCGGCCGACAAGCCGGTCGGCTCCCAGCTGAAGATCAATTTCCTGCTCGACCGGCTGCCCCGGCTCAGGTCCGGCGCCGACCCCCGCGTCGCCTTCGCCGGCACCCTCCACCTCGGCGAGGACTACGACGAGCTGGAAACCGCGTACGCCGAGGCCGCCGCGGGCCGCGTCCCGGGCCGTCTGCCCGGAGAGGTGTACTGCCACTCGCTCACCGACCCGTCCGTCCTCGGCGACGTCCCGGAGGGCACCCACACCCTCACCTACTTCGGCCTCCACCTGCCCGCCACCCTCTTCGACGACCCGGCCACCCGCGCCGAACGCACGGCGGAGGCGGTGCGGCGGGCCGTCGCCTCGCTGGACGAGCACCTCCTCGACCCGATCGACTCGGTGGTGGCCCGGGACGCCGACGGGCGGCCCTGCGTCGAGGCCAAGATCCCGCAGGACGTCGAGGCCGACGTGGCGATGCCCGGCGGCCACATCTTCCACGGCGACCTGTCCTGGCCCTGGGCCGCCGACGACGCCGACCTGTCCACCCCCGCCTCCCGCTGGGGCGTGGCCACCCGCCACCCCTCGGTGCTGCTCTGCGGTTCCGGCGCGGTCCGCGGCGGCGCGGTCTCCGCGCTGGGCGGCCACAACGCGGCGATGGCGGTGACCGAACAGCTCTGACGGCCGCGGGCCTCCGTGCGGCCGGGGAGTCCCCCGGCCGCACGACGGCCAACCCCCGTATCTCCCGCCCCCGTTGGGGCGTTTTTCATGAGCACGTCATCGATTCCCGGCAGAGTGTCCCCTGCGCTCACGTCACGCCGCTCGCAGACGAGTCAGGGAGAAACCCTTGTCCGGACGAACCTCTCGCCCCGTCAGATCCCGCACCCGCCGCACCACTCGCGCGCTCGGCATCACCGGCGGCGCGTTCGCGCTGCTGCTCGCGCTCGCCGGGCCCGCGCAGGCCGCCCCGCCGGCCGCGCTGCCGGCCAACGCCACAGCGATGGAACGGCAGTTCCAGCCCGCCCTCGACTACGACCGGGACGGCTGTTACGCCACCCCCGCCATCGGCCCCGACGGCTCGCTCAACGGCGGCCTGAACCCGACCGGCGCCCTCAACGGCTCCTGCCGCGACGCCTTCGACCTCGACAACACCAACGCCTACTCCCGCGCCACCTGCAACAACGGCTGGTGCGCCGTGGTCTACGGGCTCTACTTCGAGAAGGACCAGGCCCTCGCCGGCACCAGCATCGGCGGGCACCGGCACGACTGGGAGCACATCGTGGTCTGGGTGGAGCAGTCCACCGGCACCGCCCGGTACGTGGCGACGTCCAACCACGGCGACTTCACCGTGCACGGCCGTGACCGCATCCCGTGGGAGGGGACCCACCCCAAGGTCGTCTACCACAAGGACGGCATAGGGACCCACTGCTTCCGCGCCGCCACGGCGGGCGACGAGCCGCCGGAGAACCACGAGGGGACCTGGCAGTACCCGCCGCTGGTCGGCTGGGACGGCTATCCGGCGGGGCTGCGCGACAAGCTCGCGCAGGCGAACTGGGGCAGCGCCAACTTCGGCCTGAAGGACAGCAGTTACGTCTCCCATCTGGAGAAGGCGAAGCCCTCCGGCATTCCTTTCGTGCCTTCGACGTGAGCCGCCCGCCCGCGCGGAGCCGGTGACGGACGGGCCGGGGCGGCGCCACGTCCCGGTGGTCGAGCAGGTGACGCCCCGGCACGTCCGCGCACCGGGACGCAGGGACGACACGCCCGCGTCACGGCGTGTCGTCTCCTCCGTCTGCGCACCAGAAAGGCGTACACCAGGCCGTAACGCTACTTTCCGGGCATGAGATCAATTCTGCGATTGCCGTCCGAGCGTCGCGGCGCCGCCCGTCGCCGCGTCGGGTGCGCACTGGGCGTGGCCGGCATGGTGGCCGCCGGCCTGGGACTGCATCCCGTGGCCCAGGCACAGCCGGCCGGCGTGCCGCTGGTCGACGAGACCTTTACGGGCGCCGCGGCCGACTCCGAGTTCCTGGGGTACGGCCCGGCGTGTCTGACCGGTGCGCCGGAGGCGCCGACGCCCCCGACGGGCCCCCACCCGCTGACGGGCTGTCCGCCCGGCGGGGCCGGTCCGCTCCCGCCCAACAACGCCGCGCCGCACGGCTACCTCCGCCTCACCACCGCGGACAACGACCAGTCCGCCGCCGTGCTGTACGACCACGCCCTGCCCGCCAACCAGGGGGTGGTGGTCACCTTCGACCAGTGGCAGTACGGCAGTACGACCGCCAGGTCCGCCGACGGCATCTCCTTCTTCCTGATCGACGGCGCGGCCGAGCTGACGGCCCCCGGTGCCTTCGGCGGCAGCCTCGGGTACGCGCAGAAGCTGCCCGACAACAATCCGGCCAACGAGTTCCTGCCCGGCGTCGACCACGGCTACCTGGGTGTCGGCCTCGACGTCCTCGGCAACTTCTTCGGCGACTGGGAGCACCGGGGCAACGGCTGCGAGACCCGCTCGCCGGCGGGCACGCCCATCCGCGAGTCCGAGCCGAACAAGGTCACCCTGCGGGGCCCCGGCGACGGCACCGAGGGCTACTGCTTCCTGACGTCCACCGCGGAGAACCTGAACAGCCCCACGGGGCCCTGGCCCAGCACCCTGCCCGGCCAGCTGCACGGGCCGACCACCGCCATCCCGCCCAACGCCACCCCGCAGGAGGCCGAGGCGCTGCTGGAGGAGTCCCGCCGCACCGTGCAGGTGGAGGTGTCGCCCGGACCGAACCCGACGGTGACCGTCCGGATCGACTTCAGGGACGGCCGCGGATTCCAGCAGGTGTTGAGCACGCCTGCCCCCCAGCCGGTTCCCGCCAGCTACAAGTTCGGCCTCGCCGCGTCCACCGGGCTCTGGACCGACGTCCACCTGATCCGCAACGTCACGGTGCACCCGGCCGCCGAACTGCCCCGGCTCAACCTGGTCAAGCAGGTGGCCAGGGAGCCCGAGGTGCCGCTGCCGCTGGTGCCGGGCCAGCAGGTTCCGTACCAGTACGTCGTCACCAACAGCGGGAACACCCCGCTCACCGACGTCGCGGTGAGGGACGACCGGGTACCGGAGATCACCTGTCCCCGGGCCACGCTCGCCGTCGGCGCATCGATGACCTGCACCGGGACCTACGCGGTGACCGCCGCGGACGCGACGGCGGGCCGGGTCCACAACGTGGCCGGCGCCTCCGGCAGATCGAACGGCACGGAGGTCGACGCGCCACCCGCCGAAATGACCCTGCCGGTCCAGCGCGGCCCCGGCCTGCGGATCGAGAAGACCGCCGACGACACCCGCGCCTACCGGGTCGGTGAGGTGGTCGAGTACCGGTACACGGTGACCAACACCGGGCCGGTGGAGATCACCGGGCTGACGCTCGACGACGACCACGTCACCGGCATCACCTGCGCGGCCGAGACCCTCGCGCCCGAGGGCCGGGACGGTGACAGCACCGAGTGCAGAGGCACCTACACGGTGACGGCGCAGGACGCCGACACCGGATACGTGACCAACCAGGTCACCGCCGCGGGCCGGGCGAACGGTGACGACGTCAGGTCCCCGGAGGCCGAGGCGACCGTCGGCGTGGCCAACAGCCTGGTGCTGCTCCTGGACAAGTCGGTCGACGACTCCCGCGCCTACGAGGTGGGCGAGACGGTCCCCTACGAGTACCGGGTCACCAACAGCGGCGACCTGGAGATCACCGGCCTCACCGTCGTGGACGACCGGGTCACCGGCATCACCTGCGACGCCACCACACTGGCGCCGGACGCGTTCACCACCTGCCGGGGAACGTACACCGTCAGGGAGGAGGACGCCGCCGAGGGCGGCGTCGTCAACCTGGCCTTCGCGCGGGGCCGCTCCGGCAGCCGGGAGACGGTGTCGGAGCCGGACAGCGCCGAGATCCAGATCATCACTCCCGGGGCGCCCCGCCTCAGCGTCGTCAAGGAGGTGCAGGACCCGCGCGAGTACCGGGTGGGCGAGGAGGTCGCCTACGTGTACACGGTGACCAACACCGGTGACCGGGAGATCACCGGCATCCGGGTGGACGACGACCGGGTGGAACGGGTGACCTGCGAGGACACCACCCTGGCGTCGGGCGTCGCCACCACCTGCCGGGGCACCTACACCATCACCGAGGAGGACGCGGCGGAAGGATCCGTCGTGAACGTGGCGCGGGCGCTGGGCGAGTCCGGCGGTACCGACGTCGTGTCCCCACCGGACACCGCGCTGGTCGAGGTGACCGGCCGGCGGCCGGGGCTGTCGGTCGACAAGCAGGTCGACGACGACCGCACCTACCAGGCCGGTGACGTCGTCACCTACCGGTACGTCGTCAGGAACACGGGCGGGACCACGCTCACCGGCGTGCGGATCGAGGACGACCGCGTCGCGACCGTGACCTGTCCCGACACCACCCTGGAGCCCGGTGAGGACACCACCTGCACCGGAACCTACGTGGTCACCGAGGCCGACGCGGAGGCCGGATCCGTCACCAACACCGCACGGGCCGTCGGCGACCTGGACGGCTCCGAGGTCCGGTCCGAGCCGGACACCGCGCGGATCGGCGTCGGCGGGGGCGGCGAGCCCGGACTCACCGTCGACAAGCGGGTCGACGACGACCGCACCTACCGGGCCGGTGAGGTCGTCACCTACCGGTACGTCGTCACCAACACCGGCGACTCCGCCCTCGCGCGCGTGGTCGTCCGGGACGACCGGGTGGGTCGCGTCGTCTGTCCCTCCACGACGCTGGAACCGGGCGACGACATGACGTGCACCGGCGCCTACACGGTGACCGCGGCCGACGCGAGGCGGGGCCGGATCACCAACACGGCCGTGGCCACGGCCGAGGGCGGCGTCCGCTCCGAGCCCGACTCGGTGACCGTCCAGGTCGAGGGGAAGCCGTGCGAGGGCAAGCACTGCAAGCCGTGCGACGGCGGTCACGGCAAGCCCTGCCACGGTCACGGCAAGGACTGCCACGGCAAGCCCGGCGACCGCGGTGACCGGGGGAGGGAAGCCGCCACGTCCTGCCGGCGTGACGGGGCGAGCGCCTGACGGTCAGACTGCCCGACGTGCCGGCCGCCCGGCCGCCACGCACGTCCTCGGCCCACCGGCCCGCCTGTCGCCGGCGGGCCGGGGAACGGAACCACGGAAGGGGCGTCCGGCCCGCGTCGCGCGGCCGGGCGCCTTCCGCGCTCTCCGCGCTGTCCGCGTTCGCAGGAGTGAGGTCAGGGCAGCAGCCCCGACCGGCGCGCCGCCGTCACCGCCGCCCAGCGTCCGCGCGCCCCCAGCTTGCGCGACGCCGAGCCGAGGTAGGCCTTGACCGTCTCCTGCCGCAGTCCCAGCCGCCGGGCGGCGGCCGCGTTGCTGTCGCCGGTGGCCACGCAGGCCAGCACGTCGAGTTCCCGCGGCGTCAGGACGGCCGGGGGCGCCGACGCGGCGTCGGCCGGGGAAGGGCCGAGCAGCGCGCACACCTCGTCCAGCCCGGCGCGCACCGCCGGATCGGTCACCTGCGGCGCCAGCGCCCGCAGGGCCGCGTAGGCGTCCCGGGCCCGCTCCCGCAGCGGGGCCCCGGTGGGCTCGCGCGGCGGCTCGGGAGGCCCGGGCCGCCACGTCTCCTCCCGCCACGCCTGCTTCCGCCACGCCTCCTCCCGCGCCGCCACGGCCGCCTCCGCCGCCGCCTCCGCCGTGACGAGCCCGCGGGCCGCCTGCCGGGCCGCCTCCACGGCCGCCCCGAGCGCCCGGTCGCCCAGCGGCTCGGCGGTCCGCAGGGCGCCGTAGAGGACCCCGCGCACCCGGTGCCGCACCACCACCGGCACCGCCAGCACCGAACGGAGGCCCTCCTGGGCGACCGCGGCGTCGTACTCGTGGCTGATCCGCCGGGACGCCGCGTAGTCGCTGACCGCGCACGGCCGCAGCAGCACCGCGGCCCGGCCGCCCAGCCCGGTGCCCGAGGAGACGGCCAGGGAGCGCAGCGCCGAGGTGCGGGTGCCGCTGAGCTCGCTGATCCGGATCCGTGGCCGCGCGGACTCCACCAGCCCGCCGAAGACGACCGGCAGTCCGCTGCCGCGGCTCAGCCGGGTCAGCGCGGCCCTCAGCGCGGCGGCGGCCGCCGCGTCCCCGCCGACCGCGGCCCGTGTCCCTTCCCTCGGCACGACTCGCCCCGCCCTTCGTCGTCTTCCGTGTCTTCCGCCGTACCCCCGTTCGGGGGTGGTGAGATCCGTGTCACGGATTACACGATGGCGGGGAGCCGCCCGGCAATGGTGCCGCGACCAGTTCCAGGAGGAGCCCATGACCACCCGGACCCCGGCCGAGCCGTCGTACACCCACGGCACCGGCACGACCCCGCTGCTCGGCGACACCATAGGCGCGAACCTGTACCGGACCGTCGCCGCACACCCGGACCGCGAGGCCCTGGTGGACATGGCCTCCGGACGCCGCTGGACCTACGCCGAGTTCGGCGCCGCCGTCGACGAGGTGGCCCGGGGACTGCTCGCCCTGGGCGTGGTCACGGGCGACCGGGTCGGCATCTGGGCGGTGAACTGCCCGGAGTGGGTGATGGTCCAGTACGCCACCGCCCGGATCGGCGCGATCATGGTGAACATCAACCCCGCGTACCGCACGCACGAGCTGGAGTACGTCCTCGACCAGTCCGGCGTCTCGGTGCTGATCTCCTCGCTCGCCCATCGCGGCAGCGACTACCGGGCGATGGTGGAGGAGGTCGCGGGAGCCTGTCCGCTGCTGCGTGAGGCCGTCTACATCGGCGACCCCACCTGGGACGCCCTCACCGCCGGGGCCGCCTCCGTGCCCGAGGGGCGGACAGCGGAGATCGCGGCCCGGCTGAGCTGCGACGACCCGGTGAACATCCAGTACACCTCCGGCACCACCGGCTTCCCCAAGGGCGCCACCCTCTCGCACCACAACATCCTCAACAACGGCTACTGGGTGGGCCGGACGATCGGGTACGACGAGCAGGACCGCATCTGCGTCCCGGTCCCCTTCTACCACTGCTTCGGCATGGTCATGGCGAACCTGGCGGCGACCTCGCACGGCGCCTGCATGGTGATCCCCGCTCCCGCCTTCGACGCGGCGGCCACCCTGCGGGCCGTCCAGGAGGAGCGCTGCACCTCCCTGTACGGGGTGCCGACCATGTTCATCGCCGAGCTCGCCCTCCCCGACTTCGCCTCCTACGACCTGTCCACCCTGCGCACCGGCATCATGGCGGGCTCGCCCTGCCCGGTGGAGGTGATGAAGCGCGTGGTCACCGAGATGCACATGGCGCAGGTGTCCATCTGCTACGGCATGACCGAGACCTCGCCGGTCTCCCTCCAGACCCGGATGGACGACGACCTCGAGCACCGCACCGCCACCGTCGGCCGGGCGCTGCCGCACATCGAGGTGAAGGTCGTCGACCCGGCGACCGGGGTGACGGTGCCCCGGGGCGCGACCGGCGAACTCCGCACCCGCGGCTACAGCGTGATGCTCGGGTACTGGGACGACCCCGTGCGGACCGCCGAGGCGATCGACGCCGCCCGCTGGATGCACACCGGGGACCTGGCCGTGATGCGCGAGGACGGCTACGTGGAGATCGTCGGCCGCATCAAGGACATGATCATCCGCGGTGGCGAGAACATCTACCCCCGGGAGATCGAGGAGTTCCTGTACGCCCACCCCAAGGTCTCCGACGTCCAGGTCGTCGGGGTGCCGCACGAGCGGTACGGCGAGGAGGTGCTCGCCTGCGTGATCCCCCGCGACCCCGCGGACCCGCCGACCCTGGAGGAGGTGCGGGCGTTCTGCGAGGGCCGGCTGGCGCACTACAAGGTCCCCAGCCGGCTGGCCGTGCTGGACGCCTTCCCGATGACGGTCTCCGGCAAGGTCCGCAAGGTCGAACTGCGCGAGACCCACGCCTGACCGGGGCCTCGGCGGCAGGTCACGGTTCGGCGGCCTCGCCGTGAGCGCTCCCGGCGGCGGCCCCCGCAGCGCCTATCCTGGTCCGCGCCGGGCTACCGGCGCGCTATGGGCGAGGGAGCCCGCGGACGCAGACAAGGAGCCGACCGTTGCCCGAGCAGACCATGGGACCCCGGCCGACGCTCGAGGCCGTCGCGGAACGCGCCGGGGTGTCCCGGGCGACGGTCTCCCGGGTGGTCAACGGTGGCGCCGGGGTGCGTCCGCCGCTCGTCGACAAGGTGCGCAAGGCCGTCGAGGAACTGGGGTACGTCCCGAACCACGCGGCCCGGTCCCTGGTGACCCGGCGCACCGGTGCGGTCGCCGTGATCATCGCGGAGCCCGAGTTCCGGGTGTTCTCCGACCCGTTCTTCGAGCAGAAGATCCGCGGGATCAGCCGTGAACTCAGCGTGCACGAAACCCAGTTGGTGCTGCTTTGGGTGGAGGGCGCCGGTGACCACGAACGGATCGCCCGCTACCTGGAGGGCGGCCACGTGGACGGGGCGCTCGCCTTCTCCCTGCACAAGGACGACCGGCTGGCGGCCCTGATAGCCCGGACCCGGATACCCGCGGTCTTCGGGGGCCGCCCGGCGGCGGGGCACGGGCCCACCGCCCCGTTCGTCGACTGCGACAACCGCGGCGGCGCCCGGGAGGCGGTGCGTCACCTGGTGTCGCTGGGCCGCACTCGGATCGCGCACATCGCCGGGCCGCGCGACCAGTTCGCCGCCCTGGACCGGATCGACGGCTACCGGGACGTCCTGGTCGACGCCCCCGAATCACTGCTGTGCCAGGGCGACTTCACCGAGGAGAGCGGCGCCCGGGCGATGGCCGAACTGCTGGAGCGGTGCCCCGGCCTCGACGGCGTCTTCGTGGCCAACGACCTGATGGCGGCGGGCGCACTGCGCACCCTGCGCGAGCGGGGCGTGCGGGTGCCGCAGGACGTGGCCGTGGTCGGCTTCGACGACATGGCGGCGGTCACCGGGGTCACCGACCCGCCCCTCACCACGGTCCGCCAGGACATCGAAGGCATGGGCCGGCTGATGGTGAGGCTCCTGATGCGGCTGCTGGACCGGCCGGGCGACGAGGCGCCCGGGTCCGTGATCACCCCGACCACGCTGGTCCGCCGGGCATCGGCCTGACGGCGGGCCTGACGGCGGGCGTGACGGCGGGCGTGACGGCGGGCGTGACGGCGGGCCTGACGGCGGGCGTGACGGCGGGTGTCCTCCGACGCCGAACCTGGACCGGTTGCCAGGGAAATTGGACAACCACTACGTTCCTGCCATTGATGTTGGACCGAGAGGGCTGGGGCAGGGCGAGGCACCGGCTCCTGCGTACGAGGTCGCTGCGGTTCTTGCCCCTGATCTGGTCATTCTTGCGTGGGGATATCGATGAAGGCCGCGAGGTCGACGGAGAGATCGGGGGATCATGGCCGCCTTCCACTCGTCCGCGTTGGACGGAGTCGCCCTCAACCCGGCGCTGCCGACACCACTGCTTCTGCGCCTGCTCACCTTCGACGGCGATGACGGACCACCCCGTCACGCCCTGCAGAGGGCCGGGCTTCCCGAGCAGGCCGTCGCGGTGATCCTGGCTCACCCGAACCCGCGCGCCCGCGTCGACTTCGCGATGAGCGCCAGGACCGAGCCCGCGCAGCGGGCCCGGCTCGCGGATGACCCTTCCCCCAAGGTGCGGGCCGCTCTCGCGTACGGACCCGAGTGGCGCGAACCGCGTACGACAGTCGCACCACTGCCGGACGACGTGTGCGCCCGACTGCTCGACGACCCCGACCCTTCCGTACGGGCGGCCCTGCTGGACTCGCCCCATCTTGCGCCGTCGTTCGTCGCCTCGCTGGCCACGCACCGCGATCCGGCGGCGCGCCGGGGCGCGGCGCGTGCATGGGAGATCTTGATGCCGGGCGAGCGGTCGGCGCTGCTGGCCGACCCTGAACCCGAGGTGCGGCGGGCCGCCGCGCTGTGGGAGTGCCGACGGGACGCACGCGTCACCGCCGAACTCCTCCGCGATCCGACCTCCGCCGCCGAGGCGCTGCGACGTGGGCTCCTGCGCCGCGCCGACGCCGAGCGGTGCGTCGCCGAAGGGGCGCATCTGGCCGCCCTCGCGGAGAACCCGTCGTTGCCCGCCGACCTTGTGGAGCGGCTCGCTGTCGACCCCGACGACGCCGTACGGCTCGCGGTGTCCCTCAGGCCGGAGCTGGACGAGGCACGGCGCATGTCGATCGATTTCACGGTCGGGGACCTGGACAGGGGGGACGGCGTGTGGTGGGTACGAGAGGGGCTCGCCGACCTCGAGGTGCTGCGACGGGCCGCGGCCTCTGCCCACCCGCTGCTCCGGCGCGCCGCCGCCCAGAGTCCCCATTTGCCGCTCGACCTTCTGCGTCTGCTCGCACGCACCGAGGACCCGGTGGTGGAGAACCGCCTGGGCGTTCACCACCCCGACGCCTCGGAGGAGGTCCTGATGCGGGTGTACGCGCGGCTCGGTGGCACGTTCTCCGCCTGGATGGCAGAGACCCACCCCCGCTTCCCCCGCGAGGGCCTCGCCGCCCGCTACGCGGACCACCCGGACGGCAACTACCGTCGGCTGGCCGTCCGGGACCCGGCCGCCACGCCCGCCTTGATCGAACGGTTGAGCCACGACCCTGAGGTCTGGACGCGCCAGGCGGCGGCCGGAGATCCGCGCCTCCCGCTCCGCCGGCTCCGCGAGGCGCTCCATGTCGCCGAACTGGCCTTCAGCGCGGGTGGCAACCCGGCACTGCCCGAGGACGAGATGGCCGCCGTTCTGGACAGGGCCGGCATTTCCGCCTGACCTCCGAGCACCGCTCGAGCACCACTGTCCGGCCCCGCGCCGCCGTCCGATGTGCGTCCGGGCAGAGCGCGGGCACGAGGGCTGTGATCGCCGATACAGCCGACGCCTACCCGACCAGCCACAGCCGGCCGTTCCCCGATCCAACTTCAGTGGCAAACGGTCCAGCTTCGACGTCAGGGGACAGCGGGCCTGAGGCCGGGCCTGACGGGGGCCCGGCCGGGAAACGCGCCGGCGGCGGTCACCGGGGGGAACCCGGTGACCGCCGCCGCTGTCGCGGTGCCGTCGGACGGCGTCAGCCGAACGGAATCACCACCACGGAGGAGTCGGAGTTCGTCTGGAGCCTGGAGGTCGCGTTGCCGATCGCGCTCCAGACCTCCAGCCGGACCGTCCCGCCCCGCAGGTTGCCCAGCGTGCCGGTGGCGGACCTCAGACCGCGGGTCTGGTCGTAGCGCTCCCATCCCGCCACCGGGTCGGTGGCGAAGTAGTGGTACGTCTCCGTCCGGTCGAAGGTGCCGTCACCGGTCAGGTCGTAGCTGATCCGGGCCTGCTGGCCGAGACCGACCGCGGTGCCGGCGTCCACGGCCAGCCGGAAGGAGGTGGAACCGCCCGGGGTGAGCGTGCCGTTGACGCCCTTCACCTCGTAGACCAGCGGCTGGTACGGGGTGCCGTCACGGTTGGTCCCGCCCGCCGAGGCGACGGTGTCGCTGCCCGCCGAGCCGTCGGTGGCCGTGGTGAGGACGCCGCCGGTCCGCAGCCGGAAGGTGTTCCCCGACGCCGGGGGAGTGCCCGGATCGGTGCCCCCGGCCCCGGTCGCGGTCGCCGTGGAGCGCGCCGGGACGCTCAGCGTGCGGCCGTCGGAGAAGGTGACCGTCCGCGCGCTGGAGCCGTGGTTGTGCGCCACGTAGGTGCGGGTGCCGTTCTTGGCGAATACGGCGGAGGTCGGGATGTCACCGGTCACCGAGGTGTCCGGGGCGCCCGTCGAGTCCAGCCCGTACAGCCAGTGGTAGGTGTGCGCCTTGGACTCGCCGTCCTCCGGCGTGTAGTTGCCGTTCTGCGCGTCGAACTTGCCCTTGGCGGTGGCCGGGTCGGCCAGCGACTGGAACTCCCACAGGATGTCCCGCCACTCGACCGCGGGACCGCCGTTCTCCCGTTCCATCTCGGCCAGGTTGCGCCGGATGGCGTCCTTGTGGGCGCCCATGTGCAGGGCGTTGGCGGCCGTCACCGGGAGGGTGTTGATGCCGTGGATCTCCTCCGGGTTGGCGGTCCACCAGGTGGAGTACGCGCCGCCGCTGCCCCACACCATGCCGAGCGTGTCGTGGGTGTAGGAGGAGGGGAAGACCTGCTGGTCCTTGTCGAACCAGTACTGGGCGATGGCCTCGCTCTCCGTGGTGAGCAGGAAGATGCCGAGGTCGCGCAGCGAGGTGTCGCCGGTGGCCGAGCCGTAGAGGACCAGTGCGGCGCTCAGGTTGGTCGACTCCGAGGAGGACTCCTGGTTGTTGCCCGCCGCGAAGCCCTGGTGGCCGGAGGCCCAGCCGTGACCGGCGTAGACGTCGAAGCCGCGCAGGAACGGGAAGGCGCTGTCGGTGCGGCTCGGGTTGGCGGTGTCGCGGACCAGCGTCTTCACCATGCCGCCCCACGCCGAGTCGGCGGCCCACGACGGGTCGTACTGGGCGACGATCGCGGCGGCGTGGACGTAGTAGCCGTAGTGGAAGTGGTGGTCGTTGAGCTCGGTGTCGCTGCCGTACGAGGCCGGGTAACCGGTCAGGGTCTTCCAGTCCTTGTCGTACGAGAACTCGTTGGCGCCGCCGGCGGTGAACCAGTCCTGCAGCCTGCCCTTGATCAGGCCGAGCAGCTTGTCGCGGGTGGCCGTCTCACCGATCTGGTCGGAGATGGTGACCAGCTGGGCCAGCTTGCCCAGGGCCTTGCCCGTCCAGTACGTGTCCGTGGCCCCGGAGAACGGGTCCGAGGAGTTGGCGACCTCGTTCACGTAGGTGCGCAGCCGGGCCGTGTCCAGCGCGCTGCTCTTCGGGATCTGCGGCAGCGACGGGGCGGCCTTCATGGTGGTGCTGAAGGAGGCGCCCTCACGGACCTTCATCTGGCCGCGCGGCGAGACGTAGGTGTACGAGGTGAGCGCGTCGGAGGTGTACAGCCACTGGTGGCGGTACAGGGCCTGCAGGGTGCCGCGCTCGGTGCCCTCCTTGGCCTCCGTGGTCAGCGAGTACGTGGCCTTCACCGAGCCGGAGGAGTAGCTCCAGTCGGCCTTCGAACCGGTGACGAAGCTGAAGGCGTACTTGCGGAAGGTCGCCAGCGCGTCGGTGGACGGCAGCACGGCCAGGGAGAAGTAGTCCTTGCCGGCCAGCCCGGCCGTGATCTCCGTGCCCGAGACGTTCCAGTCCGCGCCCGTCGGGGCGAACAGCGCGTAGTGGTGGCCGCCCACGGTGATGCCCAGGACGTTGCCCTGGTCGGAGAAGACCGACGGCGTCGAGGCCGTGCTGATCCGGGCGTTGCCGCCGGTGCCCTGCGCGTACACGAAGGGCAGGCCGTGGCCGATGGTGGTCCGCAGGGTGCGGGAGCCGTCGGACCAGTAGGGGGTGACCGTCCAGTCGGACCAGGCGTCCGCCTTGGTGTCCGGCGAGTTGAGCCCCGCCAGGCCGAGGGTCAGGTCCCGCTTGTGGGCGAACTCGTACTGCCGGCCCTCACCGACGATCGTGGCCGAGGTCGGGTAGCCGACCTCCAGACCGCCCGAGACTGCCTGGTAGGTGAGCGGGTGCCCGTACATCGGCGTCGAGTACGGGTTGTCGCCGTAACGCTGGAAGGCGAGCGAGGACCACCAGTCGTTGGTGGGCACCGGCTTGCCCTGTGCCGCAGCGGTCACCTTCGGCTTGACCGGGGTGCCGGTGTTGGTGGTGGGTCCGGACGTACCGGAAGGCCGGGTGTCGGAATAACTTCCGGCACCCACGGGGACGGTGGCGGCCGCCGCGGGGGCCGCCGCCGGACCGAGTCCGACGGCGGCCAGCGACGCGGCCACGGCCAGCACGGAGGCCGGCCTTAAGGCCCGCAGGGGCCGCAGGGGGAGGGCTGGCATGGAGGACACCTCTTGTCATCACGGGGGTGGCGGGGGGACGTGATGGAACGGGGGGGAAGGAGCGTTGGGACATCACCCGAGAGTTCAGAGAGCGCTCTCAAGTCGCGGGAAACGTAGGGCTCCGAGGGGTGGGTGTCAACACCTGACGCACAGCCGGACGTCACCCGAGGGCTTCGCCACGGTCGCCGGCCGATCGTCTGAGAGCGCTCTCAGGCGGCGTTTCGTCACCGTTCGTACGACGGCAGCGCGATGTCCCCGGCCTTCGCGAACTGGGCGGCGAACAGGGACTTCATCGGCCAGCGGGTCATCTGCCGCATCGACAGGTCCCGCAGGCGGATGCCGAGCCGGCCCGAGGGGGCGAACCCCGCGGCGCCGCCGGGCGGAAGCTGCTGGGCCCGGTCGACGTACGGGCGCATCACCTCGTCGTACCGCCGGAACGCGACGCGGTGGTCGCCCCCGGCGGCCGCGATCTCCCCGGCCAGGACGTAGGCCCCGACCAGGGCGAGGCTGGTCCCGAGGCCGGTCAACGGCGAGGCGCAGTACCCGGCGTCGCCCAGCAGCGCCACCCGGCCCCGCGACCAGCTGTCGAGGAGGACCTGGTCCATCGAGTCGAGGAAGAAGTCCGGGGCGGTGCGCATGGCGCGCAGCAGGCGAGGGGTCTCCCAGCCGACGTGGGCGAAGCGCCGGGCCACGATCTCCCGCTGGGCGTCGACGTCGCGGCGGTCGTAGGCGATGGGTGCGGAGCGGAAGCTGAGACCGGCCTTGATCTCGCCCGGCAGGCGCCCGGGCCGCGCTGACGCGACCAGGCCGCCGGGAGCGTTGTGCATCAGGTACCAGCCGTCGAGCTCCAGCTCGTCGGTGGCGGTGAACCAGGCGTTGTAGAGGCCGAGCGGCCGGACGAACCGTGCCTCGGGCCCGAAGGCCAGCGCGCGCACCACCGAGTGCGGCCCGTCCGCGCCGATCACCAGCCCGAACCGGCGCGGTGCGGCCTTCTCGAAGGAGACCGTGACGCCGTCCGAGTCCTGGGCCAGCTCCGTGACCGTGTCGTCGAAGAGGTACTCGGTGCCGGGCACGGTGGCCTCGTACAGCAGGCGGGCGAGATCGCCGCGGAGGATCTCGATCTCGGAGACGATCCCCTCGCCGCCGAAGGTGTCGGCGGGAACCCGGACGGTGACGCGGCCGGAGGCGTCCACGTTCGCGAGGCCCCGCTGGTCCACGCTCTCGGCCCTCGCCCGGTCCATCAGGCCCATCCGCTCGACGACGGTACGGCCGGCGCCGCGCAGATCCACGGTCTGCCCGCCCGGGCGGGGCTCCGGCGCGCGTTCCACGACGGTGACGGTGAAACCGCCCTTGCGTAGCCAGTACGCCAGGGCGGGGCCCGCGATGCCGGCACCGGACACGAGTATCTCGTTGTTCGTCATGGCGGCGAATATACGCCGTACGCTCAATGTGTCGCAAGCGGTAAAAGCCTTGCTGGTGTGGGTCGTTGGCGTATTGCGCACTAGTGCGCTCAAGGTGGTCGGGCGGCGCTCCGGCGCGGATCCGCAGTCGACGCGGCTAGGATGGACCCCCTCGGAGTGCACTAGTGCGGAGGGTGTCCATGGGTGAGCAGGCGGGACCGCGGTACAGCCGGATCGTCGCCGAACTCCGGCAGCGGATCGCGAGCGGCGAACTGGCGCCCGGCGAGCGCGTGCCCTCGACCCGGGAGATCACCAAGGAGTGGGGCGTCGCCATGGCCACCGCCACCAAGGTGCTCACCGAGCTGCGCCACGAGGGCCTGGTGCGTGCCGTTCCCGGCGTCGGGACCGTGGTGGAGACCCCGGGCGGCCCCGGCCCGGCGCGCCCGGCCCGCGCCGCCGCCGCACTGCCGCGCCCCGTCGCGCCCGGCGCCGCGCAGCCTGCCGCGGGGGCGCTGACCCTGCCGCGGATCGTCGCCGCCGCGGTCGCCGTGGCCGACGCGGAAGGGCTGGCCGCGGTGTCGATGCGCCGGGTGGCCGCCGAGCTCGGGGTGGCGACCATGTCGCTGTACCGTCATGTGGCCGACAAGGACGACCTGCTGACGCGGATGCTGGACACCGTGATCGCCCAGCATCCGCTGCCCGCCGAGCGGCCGGCGTACTGGCGTGAGGCGGTCGAGCTGGCGGCCCGGCAGCTCTGGACCGTCTTCCGCCGCCACCCCTGGCTGGCACCTGCCATGTCGGTGACCCGCCCTCAGATGCTCCTCGCGGGCATGCAGTACAGCGAGTGGATGCTCACCACGATGCTCGGCGAGGGGCTGGACCCGCAGACCGCGTTCACCACGCATCTCACGCTGCTCAACCACGCCCGCGGCATCGCCGTCCACCTGGAGACGGAACGGGAGGCCGAGGCGCACACCGGCCTCGACAACGAGGAGTGGCTGGACAGCCAGGAGGCCGCGTTCCAGCAGGTCATGGCCACCGGCCGGTTCCCCATGCTCTCCCTCGTCACCACGGGCGGTTACGACTTCGACCTCGACGCCCTGTTCGAGTTCGGGCTCCAGCGCCTCCTCGACGGCCTGGCGGCGTTCCTCACCGAGAAGGCGCGGGAGGCGAGGGAGGCCGAGGCGGCCGAGGAGACCGGGGCACGCCGGACGCCCTGAGGGGCGACCGGGTGCCGGCGGGCCTCCTCACGCCCCGGCGCCCTCGGGCGGGGCCGGCTCGTCGCTGCCCCGGTAGGAGAAGGCGGCGACCGCGAGTTGGCCCCGGGAGCAGGTGAGGCCGATCATGCGGCCGGTGAAGCCGCCCGCGGTCTCCGTCGACAGGTAGCGGCCGTCCAGCCTGCCCAGTGCGTGGAATCCCGCGCCGTCCACGACGCCGGCGACGATCTCGTCCGGCCCGGGGCCGTGGGAGAGGCCGGGGCCGGACGGCGGGCCGGTGCGCAGTTCGAGGGTGACGTCGGGACCGGCCTCGCGCTCCCCGAGCACCGCGCGGACCTCGCCGATCGTCGCCACGGCGCGTACCGCACCGTGACCGGCCTCCAGGGTGACGGCGTGCCGGGCGTCCACCCGCAGTTCCAGCCCGCCGGTGCCGCCGGAGACGTCCAGGGTGGTCCGCGCCCGCATGGTCAGGTGCTGCTGACGGCGTCCCACGAACACCGGGTCGGCACCGGCGGCCGAGGTCAGCCGCCATCCTCCGCCTTCCGCCGGGCGCAGCACCTCGGCCGGGAACCTCTCCGCCGCCACCCAGGACAGCGGCAGGGCGGGCCCGGTCAGCTCCTCGGTCAGGGCGGCCGGCGCGTCCGGCTCGATCGGGTCTCCCAGGCGCGGCCAGCCGTCGTCGTCGAGGACGACCTCGCCGGCGTAGGTCTCACGGCCCAGCACGTGCCAGTGCGGCGTGCCGCCGAGGGCCCGCACGCCCAGGTAGACCATGGCCCAGCTGCCGTCCGGGCGCTGGACGAGATCCGCGTGCCCGGTGTTCTGCACCGTCGTGGCCAGGCTGCGGGCGGTCAGCAGCGGGTTGTCCGGGCAGGGCTCGAAGGGCCCGGCCGGGGACGGGCCCCGGGCGATGGTGACGGTGTGCCCGCGCTCGGTGCCGCCCTCGGCGATCAGCAGGTACCAGTGCTCGCCGATCCGGTACAGGTGAGGCGCCTCGGGGTACTTTCCGCCGGTGCCGCTCCACAACTGCCGCGGCTCCTCGAGGAGTTTGCCGGCGACGGGGTCGAGCTCCGCCTGCACGACCACCGAGCGCCCGGACGCGTCGGCGCCCGACCAGGTGACGAGGCAGGTGCCGTCCTGGTCCCAGGCGAGGTCGGGGTCGACACCGGGCGGGGCGTCGATCCAGACCGGGTCCGACCACGGCCCGGCCGGATCCTCGGCGGTCACCAGCAACAGGCCCGCGCGGTGGGTGTGGTTGGTGGTGATCATCCAGAACCGGCCGTCGTGGTGCCGCAGCGTCGGCGCGAAGACGCCGCCGGAGGGGCCGGCCCCGTTCACCGCGAGCTGCGAGGGACGGTCCAGCACGTTGCCGATCTGCCGCCAGGTCCGCAGGTCCTGCGAGCGGAACACCGGAACGCCGGGGGCGTACTCGAAACTGGAGCAGACCAGGTAGTAGCTGCTCCCCACCCGGCAGACACTGGGGTCGGGGTGGAACCCGGGAACGACGGGACGCTCCGGAAGTCGCATTTGCGCATGCCTTTCGCAAGGAGGGGCGGCGGAGTGGTGGACGGCGGGCGTTCGGCTGACGGGCCGAGTATTCGGCCTCGGGGGCCGCCGGTACAGCCCCCGGAGCCGAGGCGGCCGGATCCGTTCGCCCGGCGCGCGCGACGACGGCCGCGGCCCGCGACCGTCGCGCGGGGGCGGCGGCCGGCGGTCGGCCGGTGGACGGCGCCGCCCGGCCCGCGGTGCCCGGGACCCAGCCGGCGAGGTCGGCCGGCGTGCGCGGGCCGGGATCAGCGCCCGCCGGGGAGTGCGCGCACCAGCGGGTGGTGGGAGCAGCGCAGGCCGCCGGCGAACAGGGAGACCGCGTCGTACGGCAGCGTGTGGACCGTGACGTCGCGGGCGGTGAGGTCCTCGGCGAGGCGGGTGAGGCGGTCGTCGACGAGTGCCTCACCCGGCCCCAGCACCAGGCTGTTGCCCGCCAGGAGCTCCACCGCCTCCTTCAGGCCCACCTCGACGAGGTCCCAGCCGTCGAGCACGGCGGGCAGGCCGTGGGGGAAGACCTCGCGGCACACCACCGCCAGGCCCTCACGGACCGCGGTGATGCCGACGTCCAGGTGGATCGCCTCGGCCGCGAGCGGCACCGGGTGCACGCGGTGACCGTCCCCGAGCAGGCCGGCCAGCCAGCGGGCCCCGGCCTCGTCGGAGGACGCCCCGCAGCCGACCAGGACGTCCCGGCCGAAGAGCATCACGTCACCGCCCTCCAGGAAGGGACCCCGGGCGCGGGACAGCTCGCCGAACGGCACGGGGGAGGGCGGCGGCATCACCGTCCAGCGGGCCCCCCGGGCGGCGGCCAGCTCGAAGACCGGGCGCAGGCCGAACCGCTCGGGGAAGCGGTTCGGCAGCCGCATCGCGGCCTCGATCACCTGATCACCGACGACGACCATCGGGTCGCGCACATAGGTCTGCGACACGAAGCGGTCGGCGCCGTCCTCGCCCGCCGGGTCGGGGCCGCCCTCCGGGTAGGCGTGGATCTCGTGCGGGGTCAGCTCGCGCGGCCGGTGCACGGTCACACCGCGCCGTCCGAGGAAGCGGGCCAGGGCGTCGAGCTGCTCGACCGCCGCCGCGTAGTGGCCCGGATCGGCCTCGGACCAGCGCCTGCCCGCCCACCGCCGCAGAGCGGCGCGCAGAGGCTCCGGCAGGTGCGTGAGTTCGGGAGGGAAGCCGTGGGCGAGGTCGGCGGGCACGACGAAGTCCGCCGTCCGGCCGACCACGGCCTCCTCGAGGACGCCCCACTCGTGGGTCACGGCCACCGGGCGCGGCCTTGCGGGGCCGGGGGCCACGGTGGCCGCGGTGACCTCGGTGGAGCTGCCGGGCAGGGCCATGGTGCCGGTCATGATCGGGTTCCTCCCTCGAAGGGAAAGGCCGGAATCAGGGACACCACAAACGTCGCATACATCACATGACCGGCACATCGTCGTCAGGGACGACCCGAGGACTACATCCTTCGGCCGGTGCCCCTGCCGACCGCCCCGGGGGCCCCGACTTTCCGGGAGTCCCGACGCGCACCGCACGTGTCCGCGTACGGTCGGGATCGGAGGATCGGACAGGTGTACCCCCGGTCGGGGGCGGAAGAGGGAGGGCGCACCCCTGTGACGGACGGACAGGCCCACGACCGTGCCCGCGAGGAGGAGGTCCGGGCCCGGATCGCGGCAGGACTGCTGTACAACGAGTCGGACGCGGCCTTCATGGACCCGCTGCGCCGCGCGGACGAGGTCTTCGCCTACAACCGGACACCGCCGAGCGAGACGGGGCGTCGTCTGGCCCTGCTCCGCGAGATCTTCGGCTCGATCGGTGAGCGCCCGGTGCTGCTGCCGCCGTTCCACGCCGCTTACGGCAGCAACGTCCACATCGGCGACGACTTCTTCGGCAACGTCAACCTGACCTTCGTCGACGACGTGGACATACGCATCGGTGACGCGGTGATGATCGCGCCCAGCGTGACCCTGACCACGACGGGCCACCCGGTCCACCCCGCACGCCGCGCCGGCTTCGGGCGGTTCTCGGAACCTATCCACATCGAGGACAAGGTGTGGATCGGCAGCAACGTGGTCGTCCTGCCCGGCGTCCGCGTCGGACACGGCTCGGTGATCGGTGCGGGCAGCGTCGTCAGCCGTGACGTCCCCGCGATGACGGTCGCGGTGGGGACGCCGTGCCGGGTGGTCCGGAAGATCACGGACGAGGACCTGACGACGCGCGTCGCGCCCCGCCCGCCGGACGTGCGGTAACCCTCCGCGCCGGGCGGCGGGCGCCCGCCGTCGGGGGACGCGTGCCGGGCGGAAGGCGCGGGTTCACCTTCCGGCCATCCCTGGTCTCTCTCGCGTTTGCCGCGCAATTCTCGGCGTTCTCTCACACAGCGCTGCTTCCGTGTGCGGTGCCGATCGAACGGCACCGCACGACGAAGGAGGCCCAGGGTGACGGAACCCCTGCACGTGGCCAGCAGGCTGCACGCGTTCAACCGGTTCGAGCTGAAGTACCTCGTGCCGGTGGAGGAGGCCGCCGGCATCAGGGACGAGCTGGCCGGGCGGATGGACCGGGACCTGCACAGCCCGGTCGGCGGCTACGGAGTCTGGAGCCTTTACTACGACACTCCGGACCTGCGCTTCTACTGGGAGAAGATCGAGGGACTGAAGTTCCGGCGCAAGCTCCGCATCCGCCACTACGGGGACCTCGACGGCGTGACCGACGAGTCCCCCGTGTGCGTGGAGATCAAGCAGCGGGTCAACCGGGTCACCCAGAAGCGCCGGATCACCCTCGGCTACGGGGCCGCCCGTCAGCTCTGCGACGGCCGGCAGCTCATCGAGCACTCGGCCAAGGAGAGCGCCTTCGTCCAGGAGGTCCTCGAACTGGTCGTACGGCTGAACCTGCGGCCCACCGCGATCACCGGGTACCAGCGCGAGGCCCTGGTCGGCCGTGACGCGGACACCGGTCTGCGCGTGACCTTCGACCGGCGGATCCGGGGCCGGGACCGCGACTTCCACTTCGGCACCCCCCGTCCGGAGAACCGCTTCACCGTCCCGCCCCACCTGGCGGTGATGGAGATCAAGGTCAACGAGCGCACCCCGCACTGGATCACCGACCTGACCGCGCGCCGGAACCTCAACCTCGTCCGGGTCTCCAAGTACGTGCAGTCCATCGAGGCGTTCGGGCGGGCCCCGCGGTCCGTCTTCCACGTCCACGAGGCGGACTACCCGCCGCCCACCACCCCTACCGACAAGCCGCTGCCCGCGCAGCGGCCGGCGTCCGATGCGCCGGTGAAAGCAGGAGCACAGTGAACTTCGAACTGCAGGAACTCAGCGGCACGTTCAGCGTCGCCGACGTCGTGGCGGCCATGGCGCTGTCGTTCGTCCTGAGCACGTTGATCGGCTACGTGTACCGCTACACGCACCGCAACGTCTCCTACAGCCAGTCGTACGTCCAGACGCTGGTCATCGTCGGCATGATCGTCGCGCTGATCATGCTGGTCGTCGGTTCCAACCTGGCCCGGGCGTTCTCCCTGGTCGGCGCGTTGTCCGTGGTCCGCTTCCGCAACGCGGTGAAGGAGACCAGGGACGTCGGCTTCATATTCCTGGCGATGGCGATCGGCATGGCCTGCGGTGCGCGCTTCTACACGCTGGCCGCGGTCGGCGCCGTCGTGATCTGCGCCGTCGTCCTCGTGATGTCCAAGTTCAACTGGTTCGCCCTGAACGTCCAGCGCCAGGTGGTCAAGGTGCAGGTCCCGGCCGGTGAGGACTACGCGCCCGCGATCAGCGACGTGCTCATCAAGTACACCACCGAGTTCGAGCTGGTGAGCACCGAGACGATCCGGGGCGGGGCGCTGAACGAGGTGTTCTACACGGTGCGCATGAAGAAGGGTGCCGAGCCGGGCGAGCTGGTGAGCGCGCTGCAGGCACGCACCTCCGGCCAGCGGGTGACCGTGCTGACCGGTTACGACACGACCGATCTGTGATGGCCGGCGACGTCAAGGCCCCCCGGCGCCGCCTGCGTGACCGCGTTCCGGTCCGGCTGCGGCACCACTGGAAACCGGTGGGGGCGCTCTGCGCGGGCCTGGCGGTCATGGTGTACGGCTTCGGCGACGCCCGGATCTCGCCGTACGTCACCTCCTCCTCCACGGCGGAGGGCGACCCCATCACCCAGGACATCAAGGGCACCGTCGACCTGTACGACACCTCGGTGGCGCACAGCGTGCAGGTCAGTTACGCCCAGACCGAGTTCGACAAGATGATGAAGGAGTTCCAGGACGACGGGAACAAGGAGTACATCGAGGCGGACCTGACTGTCGACGGGGTGTACCTGGAGGACGTCGGACTGCGCCTCAAGGGCAACTCCACGCTCATGTCCCTGCGCGGCGGCGGTGCGGGCATGCCCGGCGGCGGCCGCACGGCGCCGGAAGGCGCCGCGGCCGGGCAGGGCGGCACCGCGCAGGAGGCAGCCGGGCAGGGCGGTACCGCGCAGGACCCGCAGCAGGGCGGTGGCGGTGGCCGGGGAGGGATGACGCAGTACGACCTGTCCGAGGACAAGCCGGAGGAACTGCCCTGGCTCATCAAGATCGACGAATTCGTCGAAGGCCGCGCCTACCAGGGCGAGCGGGAGATCTCGCTGCGCCCCGGCACCGACGAGCAACTCCCGGTCAACGAGGCGCTGGCGCTGAGCCTGATGGACTCCAGCGGCCTGAAGAACGAGCGCTACGCGTTCACCTCGTTCGAGGTGAACGGGCGGCCCGTCACCACCCGGCTCATGGTGGAGAGCCCCGACACCGAGTACGCCGAGACCTCCGGGGACGGCGAAGGCGTGGTGTACAAGGCGCGGGCCGGCAGCAGCTTCGCCTACGTGGGGGACGACCCGACGGACTACGAGTCCTCGTTCAAGCAGCTGAACAAGGTCGGCAGCCAGGACCTGGAACCGGTCATGAAGCTCGTCAAGTGGGTCGAGGAGGCGTCGGACGAGGAGTTCGCGGCGGAGCTCGGCCAGCACGTCGACGTGGAGTCCTTCGCCACCTACGTGGCGGCGCAGAATCTGCTGCTCAACTTCGACGACATGGCCGGACCGGGCAGGAACTACCTGCTCCGGTACGACCTGGGCACCAAGAAGTTCACCGTTCTGGGCTGGGACTACAACCTCACCTTCTCCGGTGACGCGACGGCCGGCCCGGACGACGAGATCGGCATGGGCGGCGCGCCCGGAGGGACGCCGGAGGGAATGCCGGAAGGGATGCCCGAGGGAATGCCGGAAGGGATGCCCGGGGGAATGCCCGAAGGGATGCCGGAGGGCGGCGTGCCGGGCGGCCCGGAGGCGGCCCAGGGCGAGGAAGGCGCCGAGGGCGAGGGCGGCCGGGGAGGCATGGGCGGCGGCGGAATGTCGGGCCACGCCCTCAAGGACCGCTTCCTGGAGTCCGACGCGTTCGACGACGTGTACAAGAAGGCCTACCAGGAGCTGTACGAGAAGTTCTACGGCTCGGGTGCCGCCGTGGAATCGCTCGACCGGGTCGCCGACGCGGCGCGCGAGTCGGGCGCCGACGGCGAGGGCCTGGACTCCGCCGTGGAGAACCTGCGCACGACGGTCACCGAACGCGCCGCGGCGCTGGCGAAGGACGAGGAGGTCACCGGCTGACCCCCGCGCCCGGACGGAGCCCCCCGAGGCCCCGTCCGGGCGCCCGGGCATGCTCCCGCCCCCGCTCCTGCCGGAGGAGACATGCCCGCCGCGAGCACGGCTCGCGGCCCACCGCAGGTAACGTCCGGTACGGGCCCACGCCCCGGCACGCCGTGGACCTCAGCGAAAGAACGGGACCGCACAGCACCATGACCGACCCTTCCGGAGCGGAGCCGCAGCACCGGCTCCTCGTCGTCGAGGACGAACCCAGCATCCGCACCCTGCTCGAGTCGACCCTGCGGCTCAGCGGCTACCGGGTGAGCAGCGTCGGGACCGGCCGGTCCGCCCTGGCCGAGGCCGACCGGCTCCACCCCGACCTGCTGCTCCTGGACGTCATGCTGCCCGACCTGGACGGCTACGAGGTGACCCGCCGGCTGCGCGAGGCGGGCAACCACGTGCCCGTGCTGTTCCTGACCGCCCGCGCCGGCGTCGACGACCGCATCAAGGGGCTGAGCGCCGGCGCCGACGACTACGTCACCAAGCCGTTCAACATCGAGGAGGTGCTGCTGCGCATCCAGGCCATCCTGCGGCGCACCCTGGGATCCGAGGCACTGCTGCCGGACACGGTCCTGCGCTACGCCGACCTCGAACTCGACGAGACCGCGCACGAGGTGCACCGGGCCGGTCAGTACGTGCAGCTTTCACCGACCGAGTTCAAGCTGCTCTCCTACCTCCTCGACAACGCCGGCCGGGTGCTGAGCAAGGCGCAGATCCTCGACCACGTGTGGGGCTACGACTTCGCCGGCGACACCCGCGTGGTGGAGACCTACGTCAAGTACCTGCGCAAGAAGATCGACCGGTTCGAGCCGCCGCTCATCCACACGGTCCGGGGGGTCGGCTACTGCCTGCGGCTGCCGCGCGAGAACCAGGGGAACTCCGAGCAGTGAGCGCGTTCCGTCGTCCCGTCGCCCCCCGTTCGCTGCGCGGCCGCCTCGTCCTCGGTGTCACCGTGCTGGCCACGGTGGCGGTCCTCGCGTCCGAACTGGCCGGGTTCTTCGTGCTGCGGTCGTGGCTCCTCGACCGGGTCGACCAGCAGCTCGCCGCGTTCCAGCCGCGTCCGCCGGCCTTCAGCGACGCCCGGCGGCCCGACGGCCCCCCGCCCGTGGCGGGCGCGGGCGCACTGCCGTCGGACTTCCGGGTCTACTTCTACAACGCCTCCGGACAGCGTCTGGACTATGTGCTCGGCTCCGACGACACGCCGGGCCCACGGCTCCCCGGCACCGAGGAGGAACTCGGCCTGACGGAGGGCCGGCCCGAGACGGTGGAGGCGGAGAGCGGCGACGGGAACTGGCGGGTGCTGCTGCGCACCGGACCGCAGGGCATGGGAGCCGTCGTCGCCCTGCCGCTCGACACCGTGGACGGGGCGACGTCCAAACTCCTCTGGATGGACGCCCTGCTGCTCGCCGTCACCGTCGCGGCCCTGCTGGCACTGGCCCGCGGGGTGGTGCGCCTCGGCCTGCTGCCGCTGACCCGCATGGAGCGCGCCGCCGGGGCGATCACCGCCGGACGGCTGGACCTGCGGCTGCCGGACACCGATCCCGGTACCGAGATCGGACGACTGGGCAGGGTGCTCAACACCATGCTCGACCGGCTGCAGAAGGCGCTGCAGGAACGCCAGGCATCGGAGAGCCGGCTGCGCCAGTTCGTCGCCGACGCCGGTCACGAGCTGCGCACCCCCCTGACCGCCATCCAGGGCTTCGCCCAGCTCGCCCTCCGCGCGGACGGCCGGACCGAGGGGGAGCGACGGGAGGCCGACCGGCTCGTCGCGCAGAACGCCGAGCGCATGGGCCTGCTCGTCGACGACCTGCAGCTGCTCGCCACGCTGGACCGCGAGCCCGCCTACCAGCGGGAGGGCGTCGACCTGCTGTCGCTGGCGGCGGACGCGGTGAGCAACGCGGCCCTCCAGCGTCCGGGCCACCCCGTCACCCTGGAACCCCTCGGTGACGGACCGGGCGGCGACGACGCCCCGGAACTGGACGTCGTCGAGGCCCTGGGCGACCCGCACCGGCTGCGGCAGATCGTCGAGAACCTCCTCTCGAACGCCCGGACCCACACACCGCCCGGCACGCCGATCCACGTCCGGGTGGGCGCCGGTCCGGCCGGCGCCCGCGTCGGCGGGACCGACGCGCCGGGGCGCGTCAGCACGGCGCCCGCCTTCCTGCCCGGCACCCGGGTGGTCGTCGTCGAGGTGGCCGACGAGGGCCCGGGGCTGTCGCCGCACGACGCCGAGCACGTCTTCGAGCGCTTCTACCGGGCCGATCCGTCCCGCTCCCGCGCCCAGGGCGGGTCGGGGCTGGGGCTGGCCATCGCCGCGGCCGTCGCCGAAGGACACGGCGGGCGGCTCGAACTCGACCCGGGACCCGGGAGCGGGGCCACGTTCCGCCTCGTGCTGCCCCGGCCGTGAGGACCCGCCCGCCGCGCGGGCGGCGGGGGCGTCAGCAGGCGTCGTACCTCCACGCCCCGTCCTCGCGTGCCCAGGGCTGCCCCTTCTGGTCGAACTCCGGGAGGCCTTCGACCCGGTAGGAGACGCGCGCCCGGTCGCCGGTGACCTCGTCCACCGTCACGTCCGCGGCCTTCCGGGGGCCGTGCTCCCCGGCGACCTGCTCCACCGCGGCCGCGTACGCCTCCTCGCCCCGCTTGTCGGCGTGCTCCGCCTCGTGGACGAGCACGGTCCGGCAGCGCTGCGACATCATGCCGAGCGCCGTCGGGGCGTCGTTGCCGAAATAGGCGGTGACATAGGCCTCCACGGCCCGCTCCAGGGCGCTGGCCTCCCCGGCGGAGGGCTTGTTCTCCGACGACGACTCCGACGACGCGGCCCCGGACCCGTGGTCCGCCGCTTCGTCGTCCTGGGAGCAGCCTGCGAGGAGGGAGAGCGCCACGATCGTGAGGGCAGGCAGGGAGCGGATACGCATGTGTCCTCCGGGGCGGGGGAGCGGGCCGGGACCGGTGATGCATGGTGCCAGAAGGCGGCGCGCTCCGGTACGGTGCCGCCGGCCCCGGCGGCCCGGAAAACCGGAGGAGACGCCCGGCCTCCGTGGTCTATGGTCCTCGTGTTCGAAAGGGGGGACGCAATGGCGAAGCTCAACCAGATCATCGCTGTCGAAAAGGGCGTCAAGAGCAAGTCGTTCCAGGACATCACCGCGGCGCACCACAAGGTGCAGAAGCCCGCGCTGCTGGCGGGCATCTCGCGGTCGTACCAGCCGAAGGACGAGGAGGGCGAGCAGCTGCCGCCCGAGTCGACGCGCGTGCAGGTCAAGGCGGAGGACGTGCTGCGGGAGACCGCCGCGTCCCTGACCCGTCTGTTCGACGTGACGGCGACCAAGGACTGGGCCAACCGCACGGCCTCCGCCGACGTCACGGTCGACGGCCGGACGCTCGCCGCCGACGTGCCCGTCAGCTACCTGCTCTTCCTGGAGAAGCAGCTCACCGACCTGCACACCTTCGTCAAGAAGCTCCCCGTGCTCGACGCCGCCGAGTCCTGGTCGCTCGACCCGTCCACGGACTGGTGGAAGACCGACCCGGTCCGCACCATCCGCACCAAGAAGGTGCCGCGCAACCACGTCAAGGCCGAGGCGACCGAGAAGCACCCGGCGCAGGTCGAGGTCTACTACGAGGACGTGCCGATCGGTTACTGGACCACGGTGAAGTTTTCCGGAGCGCTGCCGGCGCGGCGGGTGAACGAGCTGCTCGAACGGGTCGAGAAGCTCCAGCGGGCGGTCAAGTTCGCCCGCGAGGAGGCCAACTCGGCCGAGGTCACCGACCAGCGGGTCGGCGACGCGGTGTTCGGCTACCTCTTCGACTGAGGTCGCAGGGGTGGCCCCATGATCGCCCCCGCGTGCGAGCGCGGGGGTGCGTATCGGGCGCGGACCGGGTGAGGACCGGTCCGTACCGCGAGCGCAAGCTGAAACTGAACGACATCAGCCTGAACAAGCGGCGACGGTGAAGGTTCGAATCCTTCCCCCGGCACCACGCGCCGGGGTGGCCCAATCGGCAGAGGCACGCCGCCTGAATCTCAGACTCTCGCTCGAATTTCAGCATCGCCACCTATCGCCGGTTCGACCGGGGTGGGACGAACCTCCTCGAAGTGCGAGTTCGACTCTCGCCTGCGCCTCTTCCCGGCGCGGTAGTTCAATGGAAGAACACGAGGTTCTGAGTCTGATCCCGCCTCTTGAAACGCCGTCGGCGTGCGCAACGGGTGGCATCCCCAGGGGCCCGGGAGCCGGATACCGCTCCCGGGTTCCGCCATGTGCGGACCCGGTTCCGGCGTACGGCACCGTCACAGATCCGGCAGCCGGTCGTCCGGCGTGGGCGAGCGGCCCGTCGCCCGTCCGCGCGCCGTGGAAGGGGCCGGGCACGTTCAGCCGCATACGGTCTTCCCATGCACTGCCGAAGACCGTCCTGGTCTCTCCGAGCAGGGGTACCGGGTCGAAGCAGAGGCTCACGACGGCGTGACCGCCTGACGCCCGGGGGCGCTCCCCGTGCGGCGGAACGGCCGGACGAGCCTGCGGACCTCTTCCACCGCGCCCCAGCTGTCGTCGCCGTGGGCGACCGCGCTGAGCAGTTCGCGGAGGTTGAGCAGGGGCATGCGCTCCTCCCAGCCGTCCTGGAGGCCCGCCACCTCCCGGTACGCGGCGAAGAACCGCCGCGCGGCGGCCGGGCGCGGCGAGCACCAGAGCATGCTGAGGTCGACCTCCGGCCAGGTGCAGGAGACGGCGGGATCGACGAGCACCGGTGCGCCCTCGGCCGTGGCGACGACGTTCGCCCCCCACAGGTCGCCGTGGGTCAGACACGCCGGTCCGTCCGGAACCAGCTCGGGCAGGGCCGCGCAGAGCCGCTCCAGGGCCCGGCGGTCCTCCGCGTCGAACGCCGCCTCGACCCGCGGTTCCGGCAGCCACCGCAGGATCCGCCGCTCGGCGAAGAACCGGTGCCCGTCCGTGTCCCACGTGTTGTCCTGACGCATGCGGCCGAGCCAGCCGTCGCGGTGCCAGCCGAACCGGTCGGTGACGGTGGACAGGTGCAGGGCGGCGACGGTGCGTGCGAGCGCCTCCCAGAACGCCTCGGTGTCCACCCGCGGCCGCATCCGCTCCAGCACGAGCAGCCGTGGAGAGGCCAGCAGCACGTCCGGCGTGCGCACCCCGCCGAGTCCGCGGAGTGCGGCCAGCCCGGCGGCCTCCACGGTGAACAGGTCAGGCCCCGGCCCGCGCACCGTCTTCGCGAAGACCTCCGTGCCGTCCCGCAGGGTGGCCAGGCCGGCGACGGCTATCGCTCCGCCGGTGGCCTCCTCCACCGCCACGGCGGTGAAGCCCGCCTCGGCAAGGCGTTCGACGAGTGTCTCCTGCTGTGGCATGCGGGCATTCAACCACCGCGCGGCCGGGCCGGTTCCGGCCAGGTTCCGGTTCGCCGCTCTTGACCGGGGCATGCCATCGCCGCACGATGGCGCCACACCCGCGCCAGCACGTCGTACCGCGCACGTCGCACCGAGGCACCACCCCGCGCCACTCCCCAGATCCGGAACCATCCCGAACTCCCGGAGAATCGAGGAGACTTCATGCGACTCCGCCTCCACGGCCCGGTACCCCGAAGCCGCCGACGCACCGCCGCCCTCGCCGTTCTGCTCGCCCTGGCCATCGCGGCCCCCGTCTCGGCGTCCGCCGACGACACCCCGGCCACGGGCGCCGCGGCGGCGGACGAGATCCGCCAGTACGAGGTCCACCTGCACTCCACCGCCGAGGACCGCACCGCCATCCAGCGGGCCGGGGTGACCGTCGACGAGGTCCACGGCCACGGCGTCGTCGTCTCCGGCACCGCCGGCCACATCAAGAAACTCCGCGCGCAGGGCTACGACATCACCCCGCTCGCCGCGGTCCCCGACCGTTCCGCCGGCGCGGACGGCGTCACCCCGCTCGACTTCCCGTCCGCCGACTCGAGGTACCACAACTACGCGGAGATGACGAGCGAGATCAACGCGATCGTCCAGGCGAACCCGCAGATCGCCTCCCAGCGCGTGATCGGCACCTCGTACCAGGGGCGCAACATCGTCGCCGTCAAGATCAGCGACAACGTCGGCACCGACGAGGCCGAACCGGAGGTGCTGTTCACCCACCACCAGCACGCCCGTGAGCACCTCACGGTGGAGATGGCGCTGTACCTGCTGCGTGAACTGACCAGCGACTACGGCACCGACTCCCGGGTCACCAGCATGGTGAACGGCCGCGAGATCTGGATCGTCCCGGATCTCAACCCGGACGGCGGCGAGTACGACATCGCCTCCGGCTCCTACCGCTCCTGGCGCAAGAACCGCCAGCCCAACTCCGGTTCCTCCTACGTCGGTACGGACCTGAACCGCAACTGGGCCCACCGCTGGGGCTGCTGCGGCGGTTCCTCCGGCTCGGCGTCCTCCGACACCTACCGGGGCACCGCGGGGGAGTCCGCCAAGGAGGTCAAGGTGGTCGCCGACTTCGTGCGCAGCCGGGTGGTGGGCGGCACGCAGCAGATCAAGGCGGGCGTGGACTTCCACACCTACAGCGAGCTGGTGCTGTGGCCGTACGGCTACACCTACTCCGACACGGCGACCGGAATGACGGCCGACGACCGCAACGCCTTCGCCGCGGTGGGACAGAAGATGGCCGCCAGCAACGGCTACACCGCCGAGCAGTCCAGCGACCTGTACATCACGGACGGGTCGATCAACGACTACCTCTGGGGCGTGCACAGGATCTTCTCGTACACCTTCGAGATGTACCCCTCGTCCAGCTCCGGCGGCGGCTTCTACCCGCCCGACGAGGTGATCGAGCGGGAGACGTCCCGCAACCGTGACGCGGTGCTGCAGCTCCTGGAGAACGCGGACTGCATGTACCGGTCGATCGGCAAGCAGGCGCAGTACTGCGCCTGACGGAAGCCGCCGGCCCTCCCCCCGCGCGGGAGGAGGGCCGGCGGGTCTCCAAGGTCTCCAGAGTCTGCCGGGTCTCAGAGTCTCCCGGGTCAGCGGTCCTGGGAGAGGGTGAGGAGCTCGGCGAAGGTGCCGCCGGCGTGGACGAGGTCGTCGTAGCGCCCCTGCTCGGTGATCCGGCCGTGCTCCATGACGACGATGTGGTCGGCGATCTTCGTGTTCTCCAGGCGGTGGGTCACGACGATGGTGATCCGGTCGGCCGCGATGGCCTTCACGCGTTCGAAGATCCGGTGCTCGCCGCGGGGATCCATCTGGGAGGTCGGCTCGTCCAGGATGAGCAGGGCGGGTTTGCGGTAGAGGGCGCGGGAGCACGCGATGCGCTGCCACTGGCCGCCGGACAGTTCCGCCCCGCCGAACACGTCGCGGGCCAGGAGCGTGTCGAGCCCGGCGGGCAGGTCCTCCACGGCCTCGCGCAGGCCCACCGCGTCGACGGCGTCCCAGACCGGCCCGTCGTCGTGGCCGCGGGGCTGGCCGAGGGTGATGTTCTCCCGGACGCGCAGCGGCCACTGGGCGAAGATCTGCGGCACCAGCCCGGTGTGGGCCCACACGGTGGCGGGGTCGGTGCCGGCGAGGTCGGCGCCGTTCCAGGTGACCTTGCCCTGGTCGGGCAGGTAGACGCCGGTGAGCAGGCGCGTCAGGGTGGACTTGCCGGAGCCGTTGGCCCCGACGACGGCGAGGATCTGGCCGCGGCGCAGAGTCAGTGACACGCCGTCCACGGCGGGCCTGTCCTTGCCCGGGTAGCGGTAGACGGCCTCCTCCAGCCGGATCTCCTCGACCGGGGCGGTCAGGGCGTGCCCGCCGCGCCTGGGGGCGCGGGCGGCGGCGTCGTCGAGGAAGGTCTGCATGTCGCCCAGGTAGAGGCTGGTGTGGAAGACGGCGGCCCCGTTGACCACCACCTGGGAGAGCGCGGCGAGCGTCGTCTGCACGGCGACGACGGCGGTGGCGGCGACGGCGAGTTCGATCCTCCCGGTGGCCGCCAGCCAGGCCAGCGTGCCCCAGGTCGCGACCAGGAAGACGCCTCCGGCGAGCGCCGAGAGCAGCGAGATCCACAAGGTGCGGGGGGCCGCCGACAGGGTCCGGCGGTCACAGCGTTCCGACAGCGCCCGGTACCAGAAGACCAGGTAGTCGGTCATCGAGTTGGCCCGGACCTCGTCGCCGTACTTCGGTGTCGTCGCCCACCAGCGCATCATGCCCCGGACGTTGCGGTCGGCGACGTTGGCGTAGTGGATGCCGTAGTCCACCCGGGCCGTGAGCACCGCTCCGACCCCGGCGGGCAGCACGGCCAGCAGGAGCAGGGGCAGCATCACCGGATCGAGGACCGCCAGCACGCCGCCGGCCGTCACCATCCGGATCAGCGCGGACAGCAACCGCTGCGCGTCGCCGACCATCACCTGGGTGCGCATGACCCCCATCTCGGCCGCCTCCTGGCGGTCGGAGAAGCCGTCGACGGCGTAGGCCGAGGCCTCCACCCGGCACACCCCCTCCACCAGCATGGTGTCCGTCGCGGTGGTCAGCACGGGGGTCACCCGCCGCTCCGCGTAGACCGCCACGGCGCCGCAGACGCGTGCCAGCGCGGCGGCCAGGGCCACCACCAGCAGCGCGGGCAGCGCGCCCCGCAGCCGGTCGGTGACCGCCCCGCCGGCCAGCAGGGGCCCCATCGCGCGGGCCGTCGCGGTCAGCAGGACCGCCGCGGACACGCCCGTCACCACCTGGCAGCCGACCAGCAGCCGCACCGCCCGGCGGTCGGTCCGCAGGCACAGGGCACCGATCCGGCCCAGGACCCGGGGGATCTGCGCGCACATGGCCCGGAACGAGACCTGGGCCAGGGGGTTGACGGAGTAGTGCCCCTGGTAGGTGATCTCCGCCGGTGCGGGCGGGGGTGGCGGGGGTGGCGGGGGAGGGGACGAGGGCGGGCCGGACGCCGAGGTCGGCGGGGGTACTGCTTCCTGTGCGGTCAACGCGGTCCTCCTGAACGGTGCGTCGGGTTCACGACGGTGCGGTGATGCGCCGGTGCACAGCACAACGACGCGACCGGCGAATCGAACGCGCTCGATTTCGGACGGGCCGCAACCCGTACGGCGCAAGGGACGGGGAGCGCCGTCGCAGTGCCGGGAGGTCCCCGGAGGTCCGGGCGGTGGCCGAAACGCCGGTGCCGTGACCCCTGGGGCGCACGGGGTTCCGGGCGAGCGCGCGATCGGGTGGGTGACGACTGATCAGTCATATAACAGCATGAAGCGCGGCATGATATGTGGTGCGGCGAGTGGTGCGACAGGCGCCGCGGCGAGCGGCCCGGCAGGTGGCGCGGCGGTCGCGGCACCGCCCGGGTCATGGGCCGGCGGGTCAGCCGGGAGAGCCGCTGCGGCCGCCGCGCGGCGCGGCGGGGGCGGAGGCAGGCGGTGGGCGCAGGCCGTCCAGGAGGGCGCGGACGAGTCCTTCCGCCCGCTCCGGCGCCTCCGCGGGCCTGCCGGTGAGCAGCAGGTAGAGGCTCGACCCGATGAGCGCCCCGACGACGGCGTCCACGTCCGTGTCGGGGCGCAGTTCGCCGGTCTCGACGCCCGTGCGCAGCAGGCCGGCGATGACGGCGTGCTGGTGGCGGGTGTTGGCGTGGTACAGGGACTCGGCGTCCTGGGGGCTCTCCGCGGCCGCCGCCGTGAGGGCGAGGACCAGCGCGGCGTTGTGGGGGTCGGTGACCGTCCTCGCGTGCGCCCCGAACCACGCCACCAGGGTCCGCACGACCTCCCCCGGGGCGGGGGAGGGGAACTCCCCGTCCGGGACGACCGCGAGCGAGGCGCGGCGGGTGACGTCCGCGACCAGCGCCGCCTTCGACGGCCAGCGGCGGTACACGGTGGGCTTCCCGACGCCCGCCTCCGCGGCGATCCGCTCCATCGACAGCCGGGCGTAGCCGTCGCGGAGCAGCAGGTCGCGCGCGGCGTCCAGGATCGCCTCGTCCGTGCCCGTGTCGCGGGGCCTGCCACGTCGCCGTTCCGGTGCCATGCGGGTCATTCTACGAGCGGTAAAATACTTAACGAAACGGATCGTAACGTTAATGGAGATGTGTATGAGCAGCAGCAACGTGATCGTCGTCATCGGCGTCGGCGGCATGGGCCGGGCGATCGCCCGCCGGCAGGGCGCCGGCGGGACCCTGGTGCTCGCGGACTTCGACGAGAAGGCGCTGGGGGCCGTGGGCGAGGAGCTGCGGGGGCAGGGCCACTCGGTGGTCACCCACGCCGTTGACGTCTCCTCGCGCGCCTCCGTCGCCGCCCTCGCGGACGCCGCCGCGGGCCTCGGGCGGGTCACCCAGGTCGTCCACACGGCGGGCCTCTCCCCGGTGCAGGCCCCCGCGAAGGCGATCCTCGCGGTGGACCTGCTGGGCACCGCCGTGGTGCTCGAGGAGTTCGGCAGGGTGGTCGCCCCCGGCGGCGCCGGCGTGGTGATCGCCAGCATGGCCGGGCACATGCTGCCGCCCGGGGCGCTGACCGCCGAGACGGAGCAGGCGCTGGCCCACACGCCCGCCGACGAGCTGCTCGCGCTGCCCTTCCTGGACGCCGACGCCCTCGGCGCGCAGGGCGCCTATCCGCTGTCGAAGTACGCCAACCGGCTCCGCGTCCACGCCGCGTCCACGGAATGGGGCAGGCGCGGGGCGCGCGTCAACTCCATCAGCCCCGGCGTCATCTCGACGCCGATGGGCCGGCAGGAGCTCTCCGGGGAGAGCGGGCGGCACATGAGGGCCATGGTCGAGGCCTCCGGCACCGGCCGGCTGGGCACGCCGGACGACATAGCGGCCGCCGCGGCCTTCCTGCTCGGCCCGGAGGCCACCTTCGTCACCGGCACCGATCTCCTCGTCGACGGAGGCGTCGTCGCCGCGCTGCGCTCCGGCCGCCTCGCCTCCGGCGCCTGACGCGCCGGGAGTGACGTGAGGGAGGGCCGGCCCGGGGATCCCCGGGCCGGCCCTCCCTCACTGCTCACGGCGCGTCAGGCGCCGTGGGGTCAGCGGGCCGCGGCCGGCTGCGGTTCGTCCAGGTCCGCGTCGGTGGCCGCCCCGGTTTCCGCGTCGGCGCCCACGGGGGCGCGGAGGGAGGCCGCCGAGGCGTCCCGGGCCCGCGAGGCGTCGGAGGCCCCGCCCGTGGCGTCGGCCGCGGCGCCCCCGGCGGGGACAGCGGCGGCCGGGGCCCCGCCGGCGCGTGCCTCGCGCCGCTTGAGCCACACGTCCACCACGAGGTTGAGGACCAGGCCCGCCGCGCCCCAGACGCCGACGACCAGCATGTTCCGCCCGATGCCGTGGCCGTCGAAGTAGACCATGCTGCGCGCGACGTCCACCGCCGCCGGCAGCGGCAGCACGTCCTTCAGGTGGGAGAAGACCTCCGGGACCATGTGGACCGACATGCCGCCGCCCGAGGCCGGCACGCCCGCCAGCATCATCACGACCATCACCGGCACGATGGCCGCGAGGCCCACCGTGCGGGTGAACACGGCGGTGGCCAGCGACACGGCGAACACGGTCAGCGCACCGCAGGCGACGAACTGCCACGCGGGGACGTCGATCGCGCCGATCATGACGTTGAACAGCAGCCACAGCCAGGCGGAGATTCCCACCGCCCAGCCCGCCTGGAACGGCAGGATCCGCCGGGTCCGGGTCAGCTCCGGCGCGCCGCCGCGCAGCACCGCCATCAGCAGGAAGCCGGCCATGATCCACGACATGCCGACGTACATGCTGTTGCTGCCCATGGTGTCGTGCGCGGTCAGCGGCTTGACGTCCTTGGTCTCCAGCGGCGTCTGCGAGCCCGCGGCGATCTGCTGGAACATCTGGCGCAGCGCCATGTGCTGGCTGTTGCCCGCGGCCGAGGAGGTCAGCAGGGTGGCCGCCCCGCCGCGCTCGGTGGGCAGGACGTAGGCGCCGACGATCTCCTGGTCGAGGATCCGCTCCTCGGCCTCCTCCACCGAGTCGCCGGTGGACAGCTCGAGCATCCCGCCCAGCTCGGGCTCGAGCGCCGCCGTCACCTGCCCGGCCTGCCCGGTGGTCGCCCCGACCACGGTGACCGGCATGTCGTGGATCTGCGGCTTGTGCATGGAGGCGCCCATCAGGCCGACCACCATCACCAGGATCGACAGCGGGAACGCCACCGCCGCGAGGCGGCGCACCCACAGCGGCCGCACCGGCCCGCCGGCCAGCGCGGGCAGCGGGGTGCTGCCGTCGGTCACCGGGGGAGCGGCGGGGATCAGGTGCCCCTTGCGCTCCTTGAGCAGGGCGAGCGCCAGCGCGGCGACCAGCCAGACGCCCAGGGTGATCAGGTGGCCGTCCAGGCCGCGGCCGTCGAAGTAGAGGAGGCTGCGCAGGGACTCGCCGGCCGCGGGCAGCGGCAGCACGCCGTGCAGCCACTGGAAGAAGCCCGGCATGGTGTGGACGGACAGCGCCAGGTTCGACGCCGGCATGCCGAAGCACACCCACAGCAGCATGCCGACGAGCACGGCCAGCGGCCCGACCAGCTTGGTGAAGAGCATCTGGGCGCAGCCCACCGCACCGGTCGCCAGCATGCCGATGCCGACGAACTGGAGGTAGTGCCCGTCGACCGCGCCGACCAGAGGCCCGAGGATCAGCCAGATCACGCTGCTGGTCACGAACGACCAGCCCGCCAGCAGCGGCACGAAGCGGCGCACCGACAGCAGGTACGGCATCGACATGGTCAGCACGCTCAGCGGTACGTAGCCCGCCAGCATCATGCCCATGGCGGCGAAGAGCACGGCGATGCCCGCCATGTCCCCGTCCGGAAGGGGCGCCGCGTCCTTCGTCTCGAGGTCCCAGCCCTGCCCCACGGTGACCGGGGTGAGGAGCTGTGCGACGGTGCTCGCCTGGGAGGCGCCGCCCGCCGACGCGGTGGTGAGGACCGCCGGGCCGCCGTCCTCGGCGGGTACCTCGAGGACACCGGCGACCTCCTGGTCCCGCAGCAGGCCGACCGCCCGGTCGGCGTCGCCGACCAGCCGCGCGTCGACGGTGCCGCCGGGGGAGTCGTCGAGCGCGGAGACGACCGCCTCGGCGGCGGGCCCGGTGCCGACGACCGCGACCGGCATGTGGTCGGCGGTCGGCTCGTGCATGGTGCCGACGTAGCTCGCGTACATCATCGTGACCATCAGGAACGGCATCACGAACAGGGCGACGTAACGCCCGATGCGCGTCCTGCGGTCCTCCGGCGGCCGACCGGACGGAAGCCCGGCGGCGCCGGTTTCCCCGTTGGGTGCGGTGGCGGTGTCCAAGGTGTGGTGCTCCTCCGTGCAGCGAGCCGAACTAAGTCGCCCGACTTAGCCTTGAGCGCCCAGAGTAAATCAAGTCAGGTGTCTTACTCTCTTCGGGTGGGTTAACTTGGCGCTGAACGTCGGACATCTCACACGGAGCCCAGGAGCCGTCCATGGCCAGATCGGAGCGGGCGCGGGCCGCCCTGCTCGACGCCGCCGAGCGGCTGTTCGCCCAGCAGGGCATCGCCCAGGTCTCCGACCGGAAGGTGGCGGAGGCGGCCGGCAACAACAACCACTCGGCCGTCGGCTACCACTTCGGCGGCCGCGACGGCCTGCTGCGCGCGCTGGTCGAGCGGCACATGGAGGAGGTCGAGGTGCGGGGCCGGGCCGTCTTCGACGGCTCCGACTCGCTGCTGGGCGACGTCCGCGCCCTGGTCGTCCCGGTGACCGAGGTGCTGGCGGAGCTGCCGAGGCCGACGTGGCGGGCCCGCTTCTTCAGCCTCGCGCTCCACGACCCCTCGGTCTCGCAGCTGATGCGCCGGACCGCCGCGACGGCGCCGGTCACCGCGCGGATCGCGCAGTCGGTGGGCGCCCGGCTGAGCCATCTGGACCCTGCGGTGGTGCGGGGCCGGACGGCGCTGATGGCCCACCTCATCAGTTCGGCGTGCGCCGAGATCGAGGAGCGCGCGGAACGGGACGGCGAGGAGCCCGACTGGCCGGCCGTCGGCGACTTCCTCTCCGACGCGATCGCCGGGATGCTCCTCGCCCCGGTCAGCCGCCCGCGGCGCGTGGCCGGGGCCGGTGGGGGCACGGGGGCGTAGCGCCGGGCGGCCCCTACGCGCCGCCCCGCGCCCCT
>NZ_BBZI01000007.1:344566-391603 GCF_008974245.1 Streptomyces abyssomicinicus
CCGCCGGCCCGGGGGCCCCGGCCACCCCGGGGTCCGCGGGTCACCTCGAAGGCTTCGGTGGCGGGGCGGTGGCGGACGGGGGCGGGGCCGGAAGGGTGCGTCCCAGGCGGGCGAGCGGGGAGAGTGCCATCAGCGCGGGCGACAGCAGCATCCCGGCGGCCGTCACCAGCAGGCCCGTGCGGAGCCCCCACCACTGCGCGATGAGTCCGCCCAGCAGTGAGCCCAGCGGGGTCAGACCCATCCCGGCGAAGGTGATCGTCGCCGCCACCCGGCCCTGCATCCCGTCCGGGGTGAGCGTCTGCCGGACCGCCATGAGCGTGACGTTGACCAGCTGGCCGAAGGCGCCGAACACGAAGTTGACCGCCACCAGGGCCGGAACCGTCACCGCCGCCGGGCCGTGCAGCGCGGGGACGCACAGCATCATGCCGTCGCCCAGGGCCGCCGCGCAGACGAGCACCGCGCCGTACCCGAACCTGCGCGGCAGACGGGCGGCGAGCAGCGAGCCCAGCAGCGCGCCCGGGCCCGTCGCCGCGAGCGCCAGCCCGACGGCGGTGCCCGACAGGTGCAGTTCGCGCGGCAGGAAGAGCAGGTGGACGGTCGTCATGGCGGCCAGCGAGAACTGGAAGGCGGCCGAGGCCAGGCACACGGCCCGCAGCGACGGATCGCCGGCGACGAACCGGAGGCCGTCCAGGATCCGCCGCCCGACGCGCGGGGACCCTTCCGCGCGCCCGGGGACCGGTTCGCGGCGGCCGGTCCGCCGGATCGACAGGAACGACAGTGTGAAGAACAGCGCACCCGACGCGACGGCGGCCGCCGACGACAGCAGGGACACCAGCGCGCCGCCGAGAGCGGGGCCGACGATCTGCGCCGCGGACCGGCTGCCCTCGAGGGCGCTGTTGCCCCGCAGCAGCTGATCCCTCCTCAGCACCCGTACCAGCGACGCCTGGTAGGCCACGTCGAAGAAGACCGACAGGGTGCCGACGGCGAAGGCGGCCACGAGCAGGGCGGGCAGTCCCAGCAGGCCGAGGACGCCGGCCACCGCCGCCGTGCCCAGCACCACGGCCCGGCCGGCGTCGGCCAGCACCATCACCGTGCGGGTCCGCCACCGGTCCACCCACGCGCCCACGAGGAGCGAGAACATCAGGATCGGCGCCTGCCCCACCGCGCGGAGGACGCCCAGTTCACCGGCGTCGGTGCGGAGCGTCAGGACGGCGACCAGCGGCAGGACGACCAGGCTCGTGTGCTCGCCGAGCTGGGAAGCGGTCTGGCCCAGCCAGAGTCGGCGGAAGCCGGTGTCCCGCCACAGGCCCGGGGCGGACGCGCCGGGGACGACGGGGGAGGCGGACGGCACAGGGGACCCCTCGGGTTGCCGGGAACGGGACCCGCCACCCGGCGCGCGCCACAGGGGCGCGGCACCGGTCGGGCGGGGAGGGCTCGCCGTGCCACGGATCAAGGGTGGCACGCGATGACGGGCCGACGAAGGCCCACGGCGTCAACGCGCGCTCGGACGACCGACCATGCCTCAGCTCCTCACGGGTCACTCGACCGTCCGACGGTAGCCCGGAACGCTCCGCGGCGACAGCGGTTTTCGCGTCCGCCGCGGCGGCGGGCAGCCGCCACCGGGGCGGCGCCGGGGACGACCGTGTCGGAGACGGAACCGAACCGGCGCCCACGACGCTCCCGCTGTGCGGCAACCGGCCGTGCGGCAGCCCGCCATGCTCGGCATCGGGCCGCGCGCCGAAGTGCCCGTCGACAGCTCCCCGTTGCTGCCCCTGCTGGTGCCGGGCACCCGCCGCGTCGCCCCGATCCAGGCCCGCCCCGCCCGGCTCCTCGAACCGGTCGCCCCCGCGCGGGTGGGCCGGCGTCCGGCGGACGTGCCGGAGGGGTGAGGGTCCGCCCGGGCCCGTCGCGGGCGGCCCGGCGCGCGGGACGGGACGTCGCCGCTCAGACGGATTCCGCGCGCGGGGCGGGCCGTTGCCGGGGCAGGGGCCCGGCGTCCGGGGGCGGCACGGAGGACCCGGACCAGCGTGCCGTGGTCCGGACGTAGGCGAGCACCACCGAGGCCGTGGCCAGCACGAGAAGCGGCCCGGCGACCCACGGATGCCGCGCCATCGGCACGGGGAGCCAGCGGTAGGACACCAGCAGCGCGACGAAGACCGACGCGCCGTGGACGGCCAGCAGGGTCCCAGGCCGGCACCAGCCGCGGTCGTGCGCGCGCAGCGCCGCCTCGACGGTGAGGGTGAACACCACACCGGCGAGCAGGTCCACCCCGTAGTGGTAACCGAACCCCAGCGTCGCGCAGACCGTGGACACCAGCCAGAAGGTTCCCGCCCAGCGCAGCGGCCGCGGGGCCGTGCGGGTGTGGAGGAAGATCGCCGTCGCCCACGCCGTGTGCAGGCTGGGCATGCAGTTGCGCGGGGTGATCCCGTCGAACGGCATGGGCAGCGGGGCGTCGGCCGGCGGCAGGATCCGGGGCCACAGGTCACCCACCGCCCAGGGCAGGCTGGGCGGCGAGTCGGGCGCCCACAGGCTGACCGACGCCCAGTACTCGTTGCCGGCGCCGTAGGCGTAGAGCGGCCCGACCACCGGGAAGATCATGTAGCAGGCGGGCCCGAGGAGGCCTATCACCAGGAACGTGCGCACCAGATGGTGACGCGGGAAGCGGCGCTCGACCGCCACCCGGCGCAGCTGGTACAGCGCCGCCACGACCGCGGCCACCGCCAGGTTGCCGTAGACGAAGTCGAGGACATGGAAGCCGACGGGGCCGGTGGCCGTCACGAGCCGGCCGGCCAGCCAGGAGGGGTCGCCCAGCGCGTGGTCGGCGGCGGCCAGGTACTGGTCGAGCACCGTCGGACGGGTCTTGGAGGTGATGAGCAGCCAGGTGTCACCGGTCTTGCGGCCGGCCACCAGCAGCAGGCCCAGCCCGGCCCCCTTCAGCAGCAGGACGCGCTCGCGGCCGGTGCGGCGGGTGACGGCCACGACCGCGCAGCCGAGGACCACCCACAGGGCGCCGATGCCGAAGGGGTGGCCGTCGGCCGGCCGGGCGTCGACCGCCCACCGGACCACCAGGAACGCGACGTCGACCCCGATCGCCGCGCCCACCGCGAGGAAACGTTCCCTCCAGGTGAGGACCACCATGGTCAACGCCATGGCGGCGTACAGCAGTCCCCCCGAGTCCGGCGGATACGCCACCTCCCGCACCTGGTTGGTGATCGGTCCCGGCACCCCGTGGTGGCGTGCGGCGAACTCCAGGGCGACGAGGAACGCGAGGGTCACGACGGCGGCCGCGACCCAGAGCCGTCTCCGCGGCCGCCTCCGCCGGCCGGCGGAGGCCGCCGTGCCCGCCTCGTCCGCCTCGCTCGCCTCGCTCGACGCGCTCGTCGGGGAAAGGTCCTGCGCGGGTATGTTCGTCACTTCTCTGCCAGCTTCGCTGTGTGCGGCTCACGCCGGAGCGGATCGGTCGTCGCCGGGCGGCCGCCGTGCGGCGCCCGCGGGCACGGCGGTCCCGCCCGGCATGTCCGCTCCCGCGCCGCGCCCGCCCCGCCCGCGACCCCGACGGGTCCCCCCGAGCCCCGCAACACCCCACGCCCCTCGTTCCGGCTCCGCACGCCACCCGTGCCGTCGGTGGGCCCCGGGAGCGGGCGGCCTCGGCCGACGTCGGCGCTCCCCAGGACCTCGCGCCGAGACAAACACGGAGCATCCGCACAGGTCAATAGCGCGCGGGCGGCGGATGCCCGCAGGCGCCCGGCGCCCGCTCCGGCGGAGAGACAGGGGCGGTTTATGCGCCACCTTCGCCTCGCATGAGACATCAATGTCTCATTCGGGTTATCGTTGACTCATGGCTTTCGATCGTGACGACGTACTGCGCGCCGCCGCCGAGCTGCTGACGCGGCGGGCCACGGCGACGATGGAGGAGGTCGCCCGTGCCGCGGGGGTGAGCAGGGCGACGCTGAACCGCCATTTCGCCGGGCGCGACGCGCTGGTCCGTGCCCTGGAGGACCTGGGCATCGCCGAGTGCGAAGCGGCCCTGGACGCGGCGCGCGTCGAGGAGGGCGCGGCCGTGGACGCGGTGCGCCGCCTGGTCCGCGAGGCCGAATCCTGCGCGGGACTGCTGGCCTTCCTCTACTCGGAGTCCCAGCTCTTCGAGGGCGAGGAACGGCACGCAGGCTGGGCCCGCATCGACGAACGGCTCACCGGGCTGTTCCGCCGGGGCCAGGAGAGCGGGGAGTTCCGCATCGACCTGAGCGCGGCGTGGCTGTCCGAGGCGCTCTACGGCCTGCTGGCGGCCGGGAGTTACGCCGTCACCGAGGGCCGGGCGGCCCGCAACGGATTCGTCCACATGGTCGTCGAGCTCCTGCTCGGCGGCGCGATACGGAGGAACGCGTCATGACCACTCCCGTGCACGAGGCCGCCGAACAGGGCGGCGCGCAGCGGGCCGCCGGCCGCTGGGTCGCCCTGGGCGTTCTGGTCCTCGCCGTGCTGCTCGTGGCGGTGGACGCCACCGTCCTCGGTCTGGCCACGCCCTACCTGAGCGAGGATCTGCAGCCCTCCGGCACGCAGCTGCTGTGGATCGGCGACGCCTACTCCTTCGTGATCGCCGGCCTGCTCATCTCCATGGGCAGCCTCGGCGACCGCATCGGCCGCAAGCGGCTGCTGCTGATCGGGGCCACCGCGTTCGGGCTGGTCTCCGTGCTGAACGCCTACGCGCAGACGCCGGAGACGATGATCGTCGCCCGTGCGCTCCTGGGCGTCGCCGGTGCCACGCTGATGCCCTCCACGCTGGCGCTGATCCGCAACATCTTCCACGACCCGCGCGAGCGCAGTCTCGCCATCGGCCTCTGGAGCGCCGCGGCCTCGGCGGGCATGGCGGTCGGCCCGATCGCCGGCGGCGCCCTGCTGGAGCACTTCTGGTGGGGTTCCGTCTTCCTGATCAACCTTCCGGTGATGGCCCTGCTGGTCGTCGTCGGGGTGCGCACGCTCCCGGAGTCGCGCAACCCCTCGCCGGGACCGTGGGACCTGCCGAGCGTCCTCCTGTCGCTGGCCGCCGTGGTCGGCGTCGTCTACGCCCTCAAGGAGACCGCCGCCCACGGGTTCGCCTGGCCCGCCCTCGGGGCCGGTCTGCTGGGAGCGGTCGCCCTCCGGGCGTTCGTCCGGCGCCAGCGCCGTCTGCCGGTCCCGCTGGTGGACGTCCGGCTGTTCCGCAGCCGCGGTTTCAGCGGCGCCGTCCTGGCGAACCTGCTGACCATCCTCGGGCTGTCCGGGCTGCTGTTCTTCCTCTCCCAGTACCTGCAACTGGTCCAGGGCCGCCGGCCCATCGAAGCGGGCATCGCCGAACTCCCGGCCGCCGTCGGCGCGGTGGTGGCCGGTCTGGTCGCGGGCGGCGCGGCACGACGCCTCTCGGTGCGCGCGGTCGTCTCCGGCGGCCTGGCCGTGATCGGCCTGGCCCTCGCCGCCCTGACGACGATCAGCCGGACCACCGGCTACCCCCAGATCGGCGCCGTCCTCCTGGTCGTCGGCTTCGGCGCGGGACTGGCGTTCACGGTCACCTCGGACGTCATCCTCACCGCCGTCCCCAAGGAGCAGGCCGGCGCCGCCTCCGCGGTCTCGGAGACGGCGTACGAACTGGGCACCGCCCTGGGCATCGCCCTGCTGGGGTCCCTCGTCACCGGCGTCTACCGGGACTTCACCGGTCCGGCCGGCACCCCGCAGGCGGCGCACGAATCGCTGGGCGGAGCCGTCGTGGCCGCCGCGGACATGCCCGGCGAGGCGGCCGCCGCGCTGCTGCGGGCGGCACGCGAGTCGTTCGTCGACGGCGTGGCACTCGCCGCCGGCGTCGGCGCCGCGTTGCTGCTGCTCGCCGCCGCCGTCGCCTGGGTCCTGCTGCGCGGCCAGAAGCTGACCGACGAACCCGTCCAGCACTGAGGACGCCGACGGCCCGCCGCCCGCCGTCCCGTCAGGGTCCGGTCCGCACCGGGCGGGCGGCCGGGCCGGGCCGGGCCGGCCGGCGGAGCCGCCCGCCCCGCTCCGTGTGCGCGCCGCGGCTACTCGGCGGTCACGCGCAGCACGCCCGTGGTCGTGCCCTGGAGGACCACGCCGCCGGGCGCGATCGAGCCGACCATCTGCAGGGTGTCGAAGATGAAGCCGCTCCCCAGCCACTTGGTACGGGTCACCGCGCCGGTCTCCGGGTCGATCTCGGCGTAGTGGTACGGGTCCAGCACCGACGTGGAGGTGGTGCCCGGGATCACCGGCTCGCGCAGCACCGTGCGCAGCTTGCCGTCCGCGGTGGAGAGCCGGGGCACCGCCGCCGAGCGGACCCGGTTGTCCCACTTCAGGTCGCACCCCGAGCCGTCCGCCCGCACGTCCACCCGTGAGAGGCCGCCCGCGAAGGCGCCCGACGCGGGCACGCTCTCGCCCGCGCCCTCCGGCAGCTGCGGGTAGGGGTATCCGTACGTCGAGGCGATGAAGACGCTGCCTCCCACCGCCACGGGCGAGTTCTCACTGCCGCTGCCGCCCGCTCTGAGCACCGGCACCGAGCAGACGAGGGAGCCGTCATCCACCCGGTGGACGAGCAGGTTCACGGTGGGCGCGGCGTTGTCGATGACGGTCAGGTACTCGGCGCCGGTGCGCGGGCCGAAGAAGGTGGGCGTCGAGCCGGTGCCCCAGCTGAGCTGCCCCGGCTTGCGGCCCGGCCCCCGGTCGTAGGTCCGGCGCCAGGTGACGCGGGGCGTGCCGTCCGAGGCGGCGGTCAGCAGGTAGGTGGCGTGCGTGGTCGCCACGGCCGTGCCGGCGGGCACCGTGGAGATCGAGTTGGCGACCTGTTCGCCCGCGGGCAGGGCGACCGACCGCACCGTGCCGGTCCGGTCGTCGGCGGTGCCCACCACGCCCTGGGCCGTGGCGAACCAGACCCGGCCCTCCCAGTCGGGCGACACGCCGACCACCGAGTCGCCGGCCGGCACCGCCGGGGCGAGCGACAGGCGGCTGTCCACGTACAGCTCCCAGTCGCCGGAGGCGCCTCGCCGGTGGGCGACCCGCAGCAGGTCCCGGTTGCCGTCGACCGCCACCAGCCGGTCCTCGTTGTCGAGGTAGGCGTACACGCCGCCGAGCAGCGACCCCTGAGTGAGCGCCAGCTCCGCGAGGGAATCCCCGGTGGCCGGGTCGAGGAGGTGGACGGTGGGGGTGCGGCCGAAGATGGTCGTGCAGAGCGCCACCGGGAAGCCGTCCGCGCCCACCAGCACGGTCGGGCAGGCCGAGGCGAGGGCGGTGCGGCGCGAGGACAAGGTGCCGGCCGCCGGCCCCGGCAGGGGAGTGGCGTCCGAGGAGGCCGTGTCGCCGTGCATGGTGGCGGTGCCCAGCGGGCCGGCGTACGGATTGGCGGGCGGCAGCGGCCCGCCCGGGGCCGCCGAGACCGAGGTCGCCGAGGTCAGGGCCAGCAGCGTCGACGCGGCGACGACGGCGGCACGGGTAAGGGGCGCGAGGCGCATGGGTCATCCGTCCAAGGGGTGGGAAGCGGGAACACGCGGACAGCGGTGCACACTCCGCCCGGCAGGAGGGGAGAAGCCCGGCACTGCCGGGCGGGGAACACCGCGCTCAGAGGGCGCGGTGACACATCGCCGAGCACACGTGAGCGAGGTCGACGTCGAGTCGACGGCTCAGGTGCGCGTTGCGGTCCATGGGGCGAGTGTGGCGAACGAACGCCCGGCCGCACAACAGGCGTCTCAGCCACCGGTCGTGTCACACCGCCCGCAGGGGGCGGTCCCGTGTCCCCCCGTGCGGCTCCGCCCGTTCCCCCGCCCGGCGGACCTGGCCTGCGGGGTGACGGCCGGATGGCCAGGCTGGGACCATGCATACCGGAGCGCCTGCCAGGCCCACGTTCGCCGAAGAGGTCAAGGACGCGGTCCGCCCGCGGTCCGCGCTGCTCGTCCTGGGCGTGCTGGCGCTGGGCGTGCTGTTCATCGCCTCCTACGCCGGCGCGTTCCACGAACCGAGGCCCCGGGACATCGCGTTCGGCGTGGTGACCGCACCGCAGCGCGGCGGCGCCCTGGTGGAGCAGCTGGACGCGCTGCCCGGGTCCCCGCTCGACGCGCGGCCCGTCGCCTCCGCCGAGGAGGCGCGACGGCAGATCGAGGACCGGAGGATCTACGGCGCGCTCGTCGTCGACCCGCGCGCCCCCGCCGACCGCCTGCTCGTGGCGAGCGGTGGCGGCACCCCGGTAGCGGAGGCGCTGGAGGAGGTGGTCGTCCGGGCCGAGGCCCGGCAGGGACGGCAGGTGCGCACCGTCGACGTCGTCCCCGTGCGGCGGGGCGACGCGCGCGGGCTGTCCTCGTTCTACCTGATCGTCGGCTGGTGCGTGGGCGGCTACCTGTGCGCGGCCATCCTGGCCGTGGGGTACGGCGCACGGCCGGCCAACCTCCGCCGGGCGGTGATCCGGCTGCTGGCGCTCGCCGTGTACGCGGTGCTGCTCGGTCTGCTGGGGGCGGTGGTGATCGGTCCGGTGCTGGGCGCGATGCCGGGCAGCGTGGCGGGCCTGTGGTGGCTGGGAGCGCTGGTCGTGTTCGCGACCGGGGCGATCACCTTCGCCTTCCAGGCGGCGCTGGGCATCATCGGCATCGGGCTCACCGTCCTGGTGGTCGTCATCGCGGGCAACCCGAGCGCGGGCGGCGCGTACCCCTACCCCCTGCTGCCCCCGTTCTGGCGGGACATCGGCCCGGCCCTCATCCCCGGGGCGGGCACCTGGACGGCGCGGTCGATCGCCTACTTCGACGGCCGAGCCATCACCGGACCGCTGCTCGTCCTCGGCGCGTGGGCGCTGGGCGGGACGTTGCTGACGCTGCTGTTCTCCGTGCTGGGCCTCGGCCGCCGGACGATCGAGGAGAGCGAGGTCCGCCAGATGTGACCGCCGGGCGGCGTCACCTCACGGCCCGTCGGGGCACGGCCCGGAACGGGTGACCCTCCCGCGGCGGGCCGGCGGCCCGCTTCCCGCCGCCCGGACGGATCAGCCGGCGTGACACCACTCGTACGCGGCCGCCTGGGCACTCTCCGAGCCGAGGGCCTCGCCCCGGGCGGCCGAGCTGTTCAGATCGACCCGGTGGGTGCCGGTGAGCCGGGCACGTGCCGGGTCACGGGCGGTGAGGGGCATGACGCACGCGCCGTCCGCCGCACCGGTGCCCTGGAGCCGTGCCGGCGCATCCCGCCGGACACGCCGCCCGTGCCGGAGGGCAGGCGCCCGGACGGTGGGCCCGCTCGCCGGTCGGCGTGGACCGCGTCGCGTTGCCGACGGGACCGACGAGGACGGGAGCCGCCGCGGGGATGCGGCGGCTCCCGTCCTCGAGCCGCGGCGGCCGGCCAAGGCCCGCCGCGCGACCCGGTGGCCGAACGGTGGCCGAAGGCCGGGTCAGCCGCGGCCCCCGCGGCTCCTGACCAGCAGCCAGAGGAAGTACGGCGTGCCGATCAGCGCGGTCATCAGGCCGGCGCCCACCTGGGCGGGGGCGATGACCGTGCGGCCGAGGAGGTCGGCGGTGCAGACCAGCACCGCGCCGAGGAGGACGGCGACCGGCACGACGCGGACGTGGCGGCGGCCGACCAGGGCGCGGGCGGCGTGCGGGGCGACCAGGCCGACGAAGCCGATGGTGCCCGCCGCCGCCACCGCCGTGGCGCTGAGCAGCACGCTCAGCACCAGCAGCACCAGGCGTTCGCGCGACAGGCCGATGCCCAGCAGCTTGGGGGTGTCCTCGTCCAGGGAGACCAGGTCCAGCTCCGTGCGCCGGGCGGCGGCCACGGCGACACCCAGGGCCAGCACCACGGCCAGCGGCACCAGGTCCGGGAAGGTGCGCCCGTAGGTGGAGCCGGAGAGCCAGGTCAGCGCCTTGGTCGCGTTGTACGGGTCGGTGAGCACGATGAGCAGGCTGATCAGGGACGTCGCCGCGGTGGCCACGCCCATACCGACCAGGACCAGCCGGTTCTGACGGAATCCGCCCTTCGCGGCGAGCCCGAACACCACCACCGACGCCACCGCCGCCCCCGCGAACGCCGCTCCGGCCACGCCCCAGGACCCGGCCAGCGGCACCGAGGTCACCAGCAGGACCGCGCCCAGCGCGGCGCCGTTGGAGACGCCCAGCACGGCGGGTTCGGCGAGCGGGTTGCGGGTGACGGCCTGCACCAGCGTGCCGGCCAGCGCGAGCGCCGCACCCGCCAGCAGCGCGGCGCCCACCCGCGGGACACGGGTGTCGAGGACGAAGGAGACGGCCCGTCCGGCCCTGCCCTGCGCCCAGTTGGCGACGTCGCCGAGGAGCAGCTTGGTGTCGCCCAGAAGCACGGCGGCGACGGCCACGCCCACCAGCAGGACCACCAGCACGGACAGCACCGTGACGAACACCCGCCGGCTGCGCAGCCGCAGGCGGTCGGGCGCGGACGACTCGGCGGTGTCGCGCAGCCGGGTCGCCGCCACGACGAGGAACACCGCCCCGACGAGGCTGGTGACCACGCCGGTCGGCACCGCGACGGAGAGGTCGTCGGGGACCACGGCGCGCAGCGCCACGTCCGAGCCGAGGACCAGGGCGGCGCCGGTGAGCCCGGCGAGCGGCACGGACGCCCGCAGGCGGGTGAAGGCGCGGACGCGGCGTGCCAGCTGCCGCACCAGCGCGGGGGCGCACAGGCCGACGAAACCGATCGGCCCGGCGAGGGTGACGGCGGCGGCGGACAGCAGGGAGGCCAGCACCACCACGGTGACGCGGGTGGCGCGGACGTTGACGCCGACCCCGCGGGCGGCGTCGTCGCCGAGCGCGAGCGCGTCGACCCGGCGCGCCGTCAGCAGCAGTCCGGTGAGGCCGACGACGGCGATCGGGAGCATCTGCACCACGCCGTCGAAGCCGTTCTGGGCGATGGAGCCCTGGTTCCAGGCGTAGAGGCCCTCGGTCTGCTCGGGGAAGAGGAGCAGCAGCCCCTGGGTGACCGCGGTCAGACCCAGGGTCAGGGCGCTGCCGGCGAGGACCAGGCGGACGGTGCCCGCGCCGAGCCCCGACAGCGACAGGACCACCGCCGCGGCGGCGAGGCCGCCGGCGAAGGCGATGCCGGAGGAGGCGAGCAGCGGCAGGGAGACCCCGGTGACCGCGGCCACGCCGAGCGCCAGGTAGGAACCGGCGTTGACGGCCAGGGTGTCCGGGGAGGCGAGCACGTTGCGGCTGACGGCCTGCAGGGCGACGCCCGCCATGCCGAGCACGGCGCCGACCAGCAGGCCGGCCACCACGCGCGGCAGCCGTGAGGCGATCACCACGGAGGCGTCGCCGGGGTCGGCGGCGCCGGTGAGCGCCTTCCACAGCTCCGGCGCGCCCGCCGTGGCGGTGCCCTGGGTGACGTCGACCGACGCGAGGACGGCGACCAGCAGGGCCAGTGCGGCCGTCACCGCGGCGGCGGCCGGGGTGGCTGTTCTGGGGGCGGTGACGGCCATGGCGTTACTTCTTCGTCAGCGCCTCGACGACGGCGTCGACGTACGCCTCCATCGAGCCCGGGCCGCCGAACATCCAGATGCCGTCGTCGAGGCGGTGCACGTCACCGGCCTCGACGAACGGGAGCGACTTCCAGACGGCGTTGTCCTTGAGGATGCCGCCCTCGGCGTACGGGGTGGCGTTCTCGTCGCCCTCGTTGCCGATGTAGGCGAAGTGGGTGTCCTCCGGGAGCTTGGTGAGGCCCTCGACGTCGGTGGCGCCCAGCCCGTAGGACTCGTCGCCCTTCACATCCCAGGTGTTCTTCAGCCCCAGGCCGGTGTTGACCTCGCCGATGAGGGAGGTGGCGGTGTAGGGGCGCACGGAGACCTGGTTGGACGTCACGTAACCGTCGGCGAAGGCGATGCCCTCGCCGGCCAGGCCGGCCTCCTCCAGCGCTTTCTTGCCCTCGGCGAGCTTGGCGTCGAACTGCTCGCGCACCTGCCCGGCCTTGTCCTCGGTGCCGGTGGCCTTGGCGATGAGGTCGACGTTCTCCAGCATCTGGTCCACCTGGCCGGTGCCGTCGGCGGAGCGGACCTGGAGGACCGGGGCGATGTCGCGGAGCTGCTTGACGGCGGCCTCGGGCAGGTCGGTGGTGGCGACGATCAGGTCGGGCGCCAGCGCGGCGACGGTGTCCATGCTGGGCTCGCCGCGGGTGCCGATGTCCTTGGGCTCGCCCTCGAGCGGGACGGCGGTGTTCCACAGCTTGTAGCCCTTGACGTCGGCGACGCCGGTGGGCTCGACGCCGAGCGTCAGCAGGCTCTCGACGACGTTCCACTCGGTGCCGACGACCTTGGTCGCCGGGCCGTCGAGCTTGACCTCGGCGCCGGAGGCGTCGGTGAGGGTGACGGCCTCGGACGCCTTGGTGTCCTTGGCGTCGGCGGCGGGCTCGGTGGTGCCGCAGGCGCTGAGCGCGAGGGCGGCGACGGCGGCCGTGGCCGCGGCGAGGAGGTGACGCTTCATGAGGAGGGTATGAGCCTTTCCGGGGCGGTGCGGGAGTGGTGGCGGCCGACCGCGCGGGTGCGCAGGTGGCCGGTGAGGGGATCGGTGTCGACCTCGATGCGGATGCCGTAGGTCGCGGTCAGCCGGTCCGGGGTGAGGACCTCGGCGGGCTCGCCGTCCGCGACGATCCGGCCGTCGTGCAGCAGCACGACCCGGTCGGCGACGGCGGCGGTCTGGTCGAGGTCGTGGAGGACGACGCCGACGGCGATGCCGTGGTCGTCCGCCAGGTCGCGCATCAGGTCCAGGAGTTCGACCTGGTAGCGCAGGTCCAGGTAGGTGGTGGGCTCGTCGAGCAGCAGGACGCCGGTCTCCTGGGCCAGGCAGCCGGCCAGCCAGACGCGCTGGAGCTGGCCGCCGGAGAGGTGCTCGGCGCCGCGGTCGGCTAGTCCGGTGGTGCCGGTGAGCGCCAGCGCCCGGTCCACGGCGGCGGCGCCGCCCGGGTCGGCCTTGCCCCAGCGGCCGCGGTACGGGTAGCGGCCGAACTCGACGACGTCGCGGACGGTGAGCCCGGTGGGCGTGGGGCGGGCCTGCGTCAGCAGGGCCACCCGGCGGGAGAACTCGCGTGCCGTCAGGGCGAGGGCGTCGGTCTCCGCCCGCTCGCCGGTGTGCTCGTCGGCGGGCGCCTCGGCGAGGGTGAGGGCGCCGCTGCGCGCCTGCTGGAGGCGCGCCATGGTGCGCAGCAGCGTGGACTTGCCGCTGCCGTTGGGTCCGACCAGGACGGTCACCTCGCCCGGCCGCAGGGTCACGTCGGCCTGGTGGACGACAGGGGTGCCGTCGTAGGCCACGGTGACGTCCGTCGCCGTGAGTCGGTGCCCGCGCGGGGGTGTGACCAGGGAGGTCTCTTCGGCTCTCACGGCACTGAGGTTAGCCTAACCTAAAGAGTCCTTTCGATTGCGGTTCGGTATCGCCCGGCGCGACGGCGGCCGGGGGCACGGGGCCGCGCATGCCGCGGCCGCGGCACCCGCGGGATCAACTCCCCTCGAACGGGGCCCAGATGTCGCGCGCGGGCCGCCCGTGGCGCCGACCTGCGGCCATGCGTCCGCTCCCTGGTGCCGGACGGAAATTCGCGGAAGGCGGACCGGCATCCGGCGGCGCCCCCGCCCGCGGGCCCGGACGCCGACGCGCCCCGGAACCGCCGCCCGGTGCTCGACGGCGGCGCGTACCCGCGCCGCGGCGGCACCGCCACGCGCGGTCCGTGCCGGTCCGTGCCGAGGCGGCCCGCGGATCAGCGCGCTGAACGGACAGCGGGCGCGCCCGGTGGACAGCCTTCCCCGCGGGCCCGCTCCCACAATGAGCCCTCCGATTCCCCCGATTGCACCGGAGGTGCCGCATGGTGCCTGTCAGCGTGTCCGTCCAGGCGACGGACCCGGCCGCGTTCCGGCGGGTGCTGTCCGCGTGGACGACCGGCGTCGCGGTGGTCACGGCGGAGGCGGACGGCTGCCCGGTGGGGCTGGTGTCCAACAGCTTCGCGTCCGTGTCGCTGGACCCGCCGCTGGTGTCCTGGTGCGTCAGCCGGGACTCCACCGGCCTGGACACCTGGCTCCGGGCCGACGGCTTCGCCGTGCACATCCTCGCCGCGCACGAGACCGACGCCGTCCGGCGCTTCACGCGCCGGGGCGGTGACAAGTTCACCGGGCTCGACCGGACGCCGGGCGCGACCGGCGCCCCGCTGCTGGACATGGGCGTGGCCCGCCTCGAGTGCCGCGCCTGGCGGCAGTACGACGGCGGGGACCACGTGATCCTCGTCGGCCGTGTGATCGCCGTGCACGAGCCGGGCGGCGAGGCTCTCGCCTTCAGCCGCGGCGCCCTGCTCCCGGCCCCGACCGCCTGCTGAGGGCGGCCGACACCCAACTCCGCCGCGCGTCACCGTGCGGCGCCGACCCACTGGAGTGACCGATGTCGAAGAGCATCACGGACGGCAAGGACTTCAAGCTCGGCCTGTTCTCCCCGAACTGCTCGTCCGGTCTTGCCGTCACCAGGATTCCCGAGCGCTGGTCGGGCAGCTGGGAGGACAACCTCCGGCTGGCGCGGCTGGCCGACGAGGCCGGGATCGACTTCCTGCTGCCCATCGCCCGCTGGATCGGGTACGGCGGTGAGACCAACTTCCACGAGGGCGTGCTCGACCCGACCGTGTTCGCCGCCGGCCTGCTGGCCCACACCCGTCGGATCTCGGTCTTCGCCACGATCCACACGGCCTTCAACCACCCGGTGGTCGTGGCCAAGCAGCTCGCCACCGTCGACGCCATCGGCCAGGGCCGCGCCGGGATCAACATCGTGGCCGGGTGGAACCAGCCGGAGTACGAGGCCTTCGGCGTCGAGCTGCCGGAGGGCCACGACGAGCGCTACGCGCTGGCGCAGGAGTGGTGGGACGTGATCCGGAAGATCTGGACCACGCCCGGCCGCTTCGACCACGAGGGCACCTACTACCAGCTGCGCAACGTCGAGGGTCTGCCCAAGCCCCACGACGGCGTGCTGCCCGTGCTCAACGCGGGTTCGTCGGAGCAGGGCAGGGACTTCGCCGCCCGCAACGCCGACTTCGCCTTCACCATCGTCGGCGGCCCCGAGGACGGCGAGGCGATCGCGCACAGGATCCACGCGACCGCACGGGAGCGCTACTCCCGGCAGGTCGGCGCCTTCACCCTCAGCCACGTCGTCTGCCGCCCGACCCGCCGGGAGGCCGAGGACTACCTGCACTACTACGCCGACGAGAACGCCGACTGGAACGCCGTGGACAACCTCATGCGGCTGCAGGGCATGCACGCGCAGTCGTTCACGCCCGAGATGCTCCGCGAGAACCGCGCGCGCTTCGCGGCCGGCCACGGCAGCTGCCCGCTGATCGGCACGCCCGACGAGGTCGCCGACCGCATCGAGCAGTTCCACCGCGCGGGCTTCGGCGGCATGACCCTGGCGTTCGTCGACTACGTCTCCGAGCTGGAGTACTTCGCCCAGGAAGTGCTGCCCAGGCTGGAGGCCAAGGGCATCCGCGCCCCGCGGTGACGCGTGCGGCGGCGACGCGAGCGGCGGTGACGCGCGTGGCGGAATCCACAGCTCCGGATGTGTTCCGCCACCGTCGTCCGCCGCCTAGAATCACGCCCCACCCGGGGCTCGGCGAAGGACGTATGCACATGTCTCACACGCGGACTTCCAGGATTCCCCTGCTCTCCAGGGACACGGTCCGCAGCCGCAGCATCTCGGAACTCCGCGACTCGGTGCAGCGGCACGCGGTCGTCCACGACGTCGAGCCGCGCGGTGGCGGGCGGCCCGACGGGTTCGTCAGCTTCGCGGCCGTCGGCGCGCTCAGCCTCGTCTACATCCGGTACGGCGCCCCGGTCGTGGTGGACGCCTTCCCCACGCGCAACCGGTTCACGCTGACGGTGCCCCTCGGCCCGATGAAGGTCTCCTCCGGCGAGGGGCAGCCCTTCTCGACGCTCCGGAGCGGCTTCGCGCTGTTCCAGGAGCAGCACACCATGATGCTCCCGGACCCGGTCGCCGGGGCGCTCGTCGTCTCCACCACGACGTCCCGTCTGGAGGAGCACCTCGCCGGCCTCACCGGCCGGGTCGCCGACCGCACGCTGCGGTTCCTGCCGCCGTCCGGGGGCGGGGCCGCGGGTCCGCCGGAACTGCTGGAGACGAGCTGGCACATGGTGTGCCGCACGCTCAGCAGCGCGCCCGCGGGGGGTCTGGGAGCACTGGTGGAACGGCACCTGGAGGAGGTGCTGCTCTCCGGCATCCTGATGGGCCTGCCGCACACCGGCACCCCCGCGCTGGCCGGCGACGTCCGCACCTGCCTGCCCGGCGACGTGGTGGAACGGGGCCGGCAGTGGCTGGAGGAGCACTACGAGGAGCCGGTGACCGTCCACGACCTGGCCCACGCGATGAACCTCAGCGCCCGACAGCTCCAGCACCTCTTCCGGGAGCGCTACGGCAAGACGCCCATCGAGGTGCTGCGGGACATCCGGTTCCGGCAGGCGCGGCGGCTGCTGATGCGTCCGAGGCCCTCCGGCGGCGCCCCGACCGTGGCGGCCGTCGCCCACCGCTGCGGCTTCACCCATCTCAGCCGGTTCTCGATCGCCTACCGCCAGCGCTTCGGGGAGAGCCCCTCGGAGACCGTGCGCCAGGCCCCGTGGGCCGACGCCGGCTGAGGAGAACATCCGTTCTGAATCTTCCTCGGCCGACATGCTTCTGACATATGTGACACGTGTGCGGCGCCGCCCCGGCCGGGGCGGCGCCGCACACGTGCGCGTTCAGGAGGGGCGGACGAGGCGCTCGTCGGGGACGACGGCGACGCCGAGGATCTCGATCATCGCCTCGGGCTGCCACAGTCCCGTGGTGCCGATGCCGGCCATCGCGGGGTAGACCGGCCCGGCGAGTTCGCGCCAGACCTTCCCGATCTCCCTGCCGTGCGCCTGGTAGTCGGCGATGTCGGTCAGGTAGATCGTGATGCTGACCAGATCCTCCGGCACGCCGCCCGCCTCGGCGAGGGTGGCGAGGACGTTGCCGAAGGCCTGCCGGAACTGCTCGACGATGCCTCCGGGGACGATGCGCATGTCCTTGTCGAGGGCCGTCTGGCCGCCCAGGTACAGGGTGTTGCCGCTCAGTGTGCCGTGGGAGTAGCCGCTGGGCCTGGCCAGGGACGCGGGGTTGATCGGGATCGGGGTCGGACCACTGGTCATGGGGGCTCCTGCGAGACGGGTGCTGTCGTACGCGCCACCGTAGCAGGTATTGACAGATTGCTGACGGGCGAGAGAAAAAGGAAACACGACAGCCCGACCGGGCCGACCGGGCGACCAGGCCGGCCGGCCCGGGGCCGGTAACAGGAAGGACGTCCGATGCGCTTCGCGACCGTCGCCGACGCGACCGGGACCACCACCGCCGCCGTGCTCGACGGGGACACCTGGCGTGCGCTCCCCGCCACAGACCTGTCGGCCCTGCTCGCGACGGCGCCCGCCGCACCGGCCACGGCGCCGGCGGCGCTCCGGGCCGCCCCGGCCGGCGACGTCCTCGCCGACGCCGTCCCGGTGCTGCCGCTGCCCGCCCCCCGCAAGGTGATCTGCTGCGGCCTCAACTACGCGGACCACATCCGGGAGACCGGACGCGCGCTGCCGGCCCACCCGACGCTCTTTCCCAAGTACGCCGACACCCTGACCGGCCCGGGCGACGACATCGTCCTGCCGGCGGGCGTCCAGGCCGACTGGGAGGCCGAGCTCGCCGTCGTCGTCGGCGCCACCCTGCGGGGCGCGGACCGCCGGACCGCGCTCGCGGGGATCGCCGGCTACACCGTGGCCAACGACATCTCGGTGCGCGACTGGCAGTACCGGACCCTGGAGTGGTTCCAGGGGAAGGCCTGGGACGCGTCGACGCCCGTCGGGCCGGTCGTGGTGACCCCCGACGAGGCCGATCCCGCCGCCGGCCTGGAGGTCGTCTGCCGGGTCAACGGCGAGGAGGTGCAGCGCGACAGCACCAGGACCCTGGTCTTCGACCCGGCCGACCTGCTCGCCTACATCTCCGCCTTCACCGTGCTGCGCCCCGGCGACCTCGTGCTCACCGGCACCCCCGGCGGGGTCGGCGTGGCCCGGGACCCCCAGCGCTTCCTCGCCGACGGCGACGTCGTCGAGACCGAGATCAGCGGCATCGGAACCCTCCGCAACACCGTGCGCCTCACCGGCTGAGGTCCGGCGCCCGCGAAGCCCCCCTCCCAACCCCGCGCGACAAGGAGCCACCATGGAGCCCGACTTCAGCAAGTACGTCCTCGAAGGGGACAATTCCCTGTACGCGAACGCGAGCGGCCTGGTGGTGCCGGTCGTCACCCGCGGCGGCCAGGAACCCGGCAACACCGGCCAGTCCGAGGGCGCCAGCCGGATCTCCGGGGTCGGCCCCCAGCACACCCCGGCCACCAGGATCTGGTTCGGCAAGGTCAGCAACGACGCCGGCTACCGCTCCGTGCCCCACCACCACGGCGAGGCCGAGACCGGCGGCTACGTGCTCTCGGGCCGGGCGCGCATCTACTTCGGCGCCAGGTTCGAGGACTACATCGACATGGCCGAGGGCGACTGGGTGTTCGTCCCGCCGTTCATGCCGCACGTCGAGTGCAACCTCGACCGCAACAAGCCGCTGACCTGGATGACCACCCGCACGCCGGAGAACATCGTCGTCAACCTCCCCCAGGTCACCGACGCCGACCTGCGCGACTGGACGGAGCGGCCCTGATGACCGACATCACCTCCGAGACCTTCACCGCCGCCGTCACCCTGACCCCCGCCGAACCCGAGCACTTCGACCGCGCGTTCACCGCGGTCACCCAGCCCTGCCCCTGGCCCAAGGCCTACGGCGGCGACCTGGTCGCCCAGGCCGCGGCCGCCGCCATGCGCACCGTCGAGGACGGCAAGACGCTGCACTCCACGCACTCCTACTTCATGCGCCCCGCCGAGATCGGCGCCGAGGTGCGCTACGAGGTGGAGGTGCTGCGCGACGGCCGGGGGTACGCGACCCGGCAGGTCCGCGGCTACCAGAACGGCAAGGCCCTGTACGTCTGCCTGGCCAACTTCGCGGCCGGTGAGCCCGGCGCCGGATACGCCGCCGAGGTCCCGGCCCGGCTGGGCGCCGACGGCCCGCCCGCCCCCGAGGAACTCCCCAGCGCCGCCGAACACCTCGAGGGCCGCACCGGCGGGACGATGACCGATACGTCCAAGGCGTACTGGTCGGCGGGCCGCTCCTTCGACATGCGGCACGTGCCCGGCCCGGTGTACCTCACCGTGGAGGGCGAGCGGACGCCCCACCAGGCGGTCTGGGTCAGGCCGTTCGACGCGCTCAGGCCAGTCGACGGGCTCACCGACGCCCAGCGGGACACCGCGGCCCTCGCCTACGTCTGCGACTACACGATCCTGGAGCCGGTGCTGCGCGTGCTCGGCCTGCCCTGGGCGCGGGAGGGCCTCGTCACCGCCAGCCTCGACCACGCCATGTGGTTCCACCGCGCCCCGCGGCCGGGCACGGTGGACGGCTGGCTGCTCTACGCCCAGCAGGCCGTCGCCGCCGACGCGGGACGCGGCCTCGCCGCGGGCCGCTTCTTCACGCCCGACGGCACCCATCTGGCCACCGTGGTCCAGGAAGGGATGATCCGCGCCCCCCAGGGAGGACGGCGATGACCCTCTCCCCCTCCGGCCACACCGACACCTTCGCGCGCGACCACCTCCCGCCGGCCGGGCAGTGGCCCGTGCTGGAGTTCACCACCGAGCAGCTCCACCACCCGCAGCGCCTCAACGCCGCCGCCGAACTGGCCGACCGCGCGGTCGACCGGTTCGGCCCGGACCGGCCCGCGCTGCGCACCCCCGACGGCACGCTGTGGACGTACGGCGAGCTGCGGCGGCGGGCCGACCAGGTCGCCCAGGTGCTCACCGAGGACCTCGGCCTGGTCCCCGGCAACCGGGTGCTGCTGCGGTCCCCCAACACCCCCTGGACCGTGGCCGCCTGGCTGGGGGTGCTCAAGGCGGGCGGCGTCGTCGTCACCACGGTGCCCGCCCTGCGGGCCCGCGAACTGGCGCCGATCGTGGAGAAGACGCGGCCCGCCGTCGCCCTGGTCGACCACCGCTTCCTCGACGACGTGCTCACCGTCCGCGCGACGCACGCGCCGGACCTTACCGTCGTCCCCCACGGCGGAGACACGGCCGACGACCTGAGCAGCCGCGCCGCGCGGAAGGAGGGCCGGTTCACCGCGGCCGACACCGCCGCGGACGACGTCGCGCTGTTCGGGCCCACCTCCGGCAGCACCGGCGTCCCGAAGATCACCGTCCACTTCCACCGCGACATCCTGTCCATCGACCACACCTTCGGACAGCACACGCTCCGGCTGCGCCCCGACGACCTGGTCGCCTGCACCGCGCCCCTCGCCTTCACCTTCGGCCTGGGCATGCTGGTCGTCTTCACCCTCCGGGCGGGCGCCTGCGCCTTCCTCACCGAGACGGCCCCTCCGGCGCGGCTCGCCGAGCTGGTGGCCGAACACGGCGTCACCGTCCTGGCCACCGCCCCGACCGCCTACCGGCAGATCCTCACCTCCGGCGCCGGCGAGCGGCTGACCGGACTGCGCACGGCGGTCAGCGCGGGCGAGCACATCCCGCGGGTCCTGTGGGAGGAACTGCGCGACCGGCTCGGCATCGAGATCGTCGACGGGATCGGCGCCACCGAGATGCTGCACATCTTCATCTCGGCCGCCGGCGACGACATCCGCCCGGGCGCGACCGGCCGGCCGGTCCCCGGCTACCGCGCCACCGTCCTCGGCCCCGACGGTGAGGAGGTGGGCCCCGGCGTCGCGGGGCGGCTGGCCGTGATCGGCCCGGTCGGCTGCCGCTACCTCGACGACGAACGCCAGGCCGCCTACGTCGTCAACGGCTGGAACGTCACCGGCGACACCTTCCGCCGCGACGAGGACGGCTACTTCTGGTACGAGGCGCGCGACGACAGCATCATCCTGTCGTCCGGCTACAACATCGCCGGCCCCGAGGTCGAGGCCGCGATCGACACCCACCAGGACGTCCTGGAGTCGGCGGTCGTCGCCGCCCCCGACCCCGAACGGGGCTCCGTGGTCTGCGCGTTCGTCGTCCTGCGCGACGGCGTCGCCGGGGACCAGGCGAAGGCCAAGGAGATCCAGGACCACGTCAAGCAGCAGATCGCGCCGTACAAGTACCCGCGCGACCTGCGCTTCACCGACTCGCTGCCGCGCAATCCGAGCGGCAAGCTCCAGCACTTCAAGCTGCGTCAGCTCGTGGAGGCACAGACATCATGAGGATCGCGATCGCCGGCGGCGGCCCCGGAGGCCTCTACTTCGCCGCCCTGATGAAGCAGCTCGACCCGGCCCACGAGGTCACCGTCTGGGAGCGCAACGCGCCCGACGACACCTTCGGGTTCGGCGTGGTGTTCTCCGACGAGACGCTCGGCGCCATCGACAACGCCGACGAGACCGTCCACGCCAGGATGGAGAGCCGCTTCGCCCGCTGGACCGACATCGACATCGATGTCGACGGCCGGCCGTTCACCGTCGGAGGCCAGGGCTTCGCGGCGATGAGCCGCAAGGAACTGCTGCGGATCCTCCAGGAGCGGGCCGCCGAACTCGGCGTCGTCGTCCACCACCGCCGCGAGGCCCCGGACGTGGACGAGCTGCGGCAGTCCCACGACCTGGTGGTCGCCGCCGACGGCCTCAACTCCGCCGTCCGCACCAAGTACGCGGACGCCTTCCGGCCCTCGCTCGACCGGCGGCGCAACAAGTACATCTGGCTGGGCACCGACCTGGTCTTCGAGGCGTTCCAGTTCTTCGTCAAGCAGACGGAGTGGGGCACCATGCAGATCCACGGCTACCCGTACTCCGACGCCGGGTCCACCTTCATCGTGGAGATGCACGAGGACGTGTGGCGGCGCGCCGGGTTCGACCGGACCGAGGCGGAGATCTTCCCGCCCGGTGTCTCCGACGAGTACGCCGTCGCCCGGATCGCCGAGATCTTCGCCGACGAGCTGAAGGGCCACCGGGTCCTCACCAACAACTCGAAGTGGCTGAACTTCACCACGGTCCGCAACGAACGCTGGCACGACGGCAACGTCGTGCTGCTCGGCGACGCCGCCCACACCGCGCACTTCTCGATCGGTTCCGGCACCAAGCTCGCCATGGAGGACGCCCTCGCGCTCGCCGCCTGCCTGCACGAGAACGCGGGCGTCGCCGAGGCGCTGGAGGCCTACCAGGCCGAGCGCAAGCCGGTCGTCGAGTCGACCCAGCGGGCGGCGCAGGCGTCGCTGGAGTGGTTCGAGAACATCGGCATGTACGCCGGACAGGACCCGGCCCAGTTCGTCTTCAACCTGCTCACCCGCTCCCGCCGGATCACCTTCGAGAACCTCAAGGAGCGCGACGCCGCCTTCGCGGACCTGATGCAGGAGGAGTTCGCCCGGCACCAGCAGGCACCCGGCGCCGCTCCGGCCATGTTCCAGCCCGTCCGGATCGGCGAGCTGGAACTGAAGAACCGCGTCGTCGTCTCCCCGATGGACATGTACTCCTCCGTCGAGGGCGTGCCGGGGGACTTCCACCTGGTGCACCTGGGCTCCAAGGCGCTCGGCGGGGCCGGCCTGGTGATGAGCGAGATGGTCTGCGTGTCACCCGAGGGCCGGATCACCCCCGGCTGCCCCGGACTGTGGACCGACGAGCAGGGCGACGCCTGGCGCCGGGTCACCGACTTCGTCCACGAGAACACCACCGGCAGGATCGGGCTGCAGCTCGGCCACTCCGGCCGCAAGGGATCGACGCGGCTCATGTGGGACGGCATCGACCAGCCGCTGGAGGACGGCAACTGGGAGGTGATCGGCCCCTCCCCGATCCCCTACGGCAGCGGCTGCCACACCCCCCGGGAGATGACCCGCGAGGACATGGACCGGGTGGTCGCCGACTTCACCGCGGCCGCCGTACGCGGGGTGCGCGCCGGGTTCGACCTGATCGAGGTGCACGCGGCCCACGGCTACCTGCTGTCGTCCTTCCTCTCCCCGGTCGCCAACCGGCGCACCGACGAGTACGGGGGCACGCCGGAGAACCGGCTGCGGTTCCCCCTGGAGGTCTTCGACGCGGTGCGGTCCGCGGTCCCGGACGAGATCCCGGTGATCGTCCGCGTCTCGGCGACCGACTGGGTCCCGGACGGCAACACCGCCGAGGACGCCGTGGAGATCGCCCGCGCCTTCGTCGAACACGGCGCGGCCGCGATCGACGTCTCCTCCGGCCAGGTCACCAAGGACGAGAAGCCCGCCTTCGGGCGCTCGTACCAGACGCCGTTCGCCGACATGATCCGCCACCGGGTGGCCGCCCCGGCCGGCGTGCGGGTGATCGCCGTCGGAGCGATCTCCTCCTACGACGACGTCAACTCCATCCTGCTCGCCGGACGGGCGGACCTGTGCGCCCTGGGCCGCACCCACCTCCACAACCCGCAGTGGACGCTCCAGGCGGCGGCCGCGCAGGAGTACCGGGGCAGCGGGGCCCAGTGGCCGGTGCAGTGGAAGGCAGGCAGCCGCAGGCCGCCGGCGTCGCGTACCGACAAGGTGCCGCCGCGGCTGTCCCTGCTGCGCCCGGGCGGCGACGACGCCGTGCACGTGCGGTGGACGCCCGGCCGCGACACGGTGTCCCCGTGACCACCGCCCAGCAGGACGGCGCACCCGGCGCGGCCGTCAGGCCCGCCGGTGTGCACCGGACCCGGATCGAGTGGATCGACACGGACGCGGCCGGCATCTACCACAACAGCACCGTCGTGCGCTTCGTGGAGGCCGCGGAGGCCTCGCTCATGCGGGAGCGGGGCCTGCACGGCTACTTCCCGGCCGCTCCCCGGGTGCGCTACGAGGCCGACTTCGAGGCGCCCCTCTTCTTCGGCCAGGAGGTCCGGACGGTCGTGGAGCTGGTGCGCGTCGGCACCGCGTCGATGACCTTCGGCTTCGAGGTGTGGGGCGAGGAGTTCGACGGCCGTCCGGCCCGCCGGGCCGCGCGCGGCTCCTACGTGACCGTGCACGTCGGACAGGGCGCGCACGGCGACGCCTCGGCGGTGCCGTGGCCCCGGGAGTGGGTCACCGCATTGGCCGGACCGGGTGCGGGCCGGGTGCCGCCGGTCCGGCATACTGGCTGAAATGACCGAGACCAAGGGCACCCCGACCGCCGCCGCCGCGCCCGCCGGCCGTTCGCGGACGGTGCTCGTCAGCTTCCTCGGCTCGGTCGTCCGCAAGATGGGCGGCTGGATGCCGATCGCGGGCACCGTGGCGCTGCTGGCCGAGACGGGTCTCGACGCGGCCAGCGTGCGCACCGCGGTCTTCCGGCTCAAGAGGCGCGGCTGGCTGGTCGCGGAGACCCGCGCGGGCATGCGCGGCTACACGCTGACGCCGGCCGCGCTGGACGCGCTCGCCGAGGGCGACCAGGTCATCTGGCACGCCCGCGAGCCCGCCGACCTGGGCGACGGCTGGTGCTTCGTCAATTTCTCCGTGCCCGAGTCCGCGCGCTCCCTGCGCCACCAGCTGACCGCGCACCTGACCTCCCTCGGGTTCGGCAACATCGGCTCGGCGGTGTGGATCGCCCCCGCGCGGATGCTCCCGGCCGCCCGGCGCGCCATCACCGAACTCGACCTCACCCGGTACTGCGCCGTCTTCGTCGGCGACTACGTGGCGGGCCAGGACCTGCACACCATGGTGCGCAACGGCTGGGACCTGGACGAGATCGACGGGCGCTACCGGGAGTTCGTCACGCGGTACGGGGCCGAGGCGGAACGGCTCGCCGCGTCCGCGGTGATCGAGGGCGAGCACGCCTTCGTCACCTATCTCTCCGTGCTCGACCACTGGCGCAAACTGCCCTTCCGTGACCCCGGCCTGCCCCGTGAGGTGCTGGCAGAGGACTGGGCCGGTCCGGCCGCGGTCCGGCTCTTCGAGCGGCTGGTGGCCCTGCTGGAGGGCCGGGCGCTGGCGCACGCCGCACCGCACTGGTCGGCCCGGACCACGCCCGGCAAGGGCGGCGAGCGCGGCGCCTGACCCGTCCGCGCCCGGGCCGCGGGGCACGGGAGAGCCCCGGGGCCCGGTGAGGGCGGAGTCCGTTCCGCCGTCACCGGGCCCCGGGGCTTCCCGCCGTCCGGGGCCGTGTCAGCCCGCCACCGGCCGGTTCGCCAGCTCCTCGCGCAGCGTGGCGCCGTCCTCGTCCGCGAGGGCCGCGGCCCGCAGCGCCTCGAGGCGCCGCGCGGAGCCGTCGTGGGCCGGCAGCTCCCGCGCGGCGGCCATCAGCAGCCCGAAGCTGTCGTCGCCGTGGGCGTAGGTGGCGCCGTACCCCTTGAGGACCCGCTGGCACTCGATGATCTCGCGGGCGAGACGGGGGCCGTCCGCGGCCTTCGCCAGGGCGAGGTCCAGCCAGGCGTCGATCGCCTCCTGCTCCCGGACGAACCGCAGGGACCGCGGACGCAGCGGGCGCATCCGGGCGAGCACCGCCAGCGCGGTGAACCCCGTGACCGAGGTGGTGTTGAGCACCAGACCCCGGTGGGTGAGCAGGTGCACGAGACGCCCGAACACCCGTGACCGCAGCAGCCACGCCCCCAGACGGGCGGGCATCATGTCGGTCAGTTCCTCGACCTGCGGGTGCAGGAACTCCCGCACCTGCGCCAGGTGGCCCTCACCGGCCTTCGCCTCTTCACGAACCCGCGCCATCCGGTGGCGCCGGGTCTTCTGCAGCGCCACCTGGATGGTGTCCTGGTAGCACATCCACAGCGCGATGTGACGCCCGGCCTCGCGGGTGAGCGCCGCGTCGCCGTCGCGGTCGGGGTCGGCGGCCGCGACCCTCGCGACCCGGTCCAGGTAGCGGTCGGCGTACTCCGGGCCCTGGTAGACGGCGGTCCGGACGACACCGTGCAGCACCGTCGAGCGGGCGGCGGCCGGCAGCAGCGCGGTCCGTCCGGCCTGGGCGGTCAGGGCCGGCCCGACGAGGGACGCCGGGTCGCTCGCCGCGATCCGGGTGCGCTCGCGCTCCGCGGCCCGCTTGCGGTCCTCCTCGGTCTCCGGGCGGCGGCGGCCGATGGTCACGGGGACCGGTCCGCCCGGTGCGGCCGGCCGGGCGGGCGCGGCCGTGACCGGCTCCTCGCCCGCCTCCGCCCCGCCGGGTCCCGTCGCGGACGACGCCGTCCCTGCCGTTGCCGTTGCCGTTCCCGTGCCGGCGGGTCCCGTCCCGGCCGTCCCCGCCCCGTCGGCGGACACCTGCCCGGCGGCCTCGGTGTACGCGGCGGCGAAGGCCCTCAGGGACTTCTCCGCGGCCTTCGGGAACGCCCGGATCGGCGCCTCGAACTGCTCGCGGGTGAAGGGCAGGGCCCCGGACCCGGCGAGCGCGCCGTAGAGCGAGGCGCTGATGACGCTCCCCGCGTCGTCGGCCATCCGGGCGAAGTCGGCGGCGACCAGGACCCTGGCGGCGCGCTGCGCGGCGGCGAAGAGCTCGTCCGCGTCCACCCGGCCGTCGCCGAGCCCGATCTTCTCGTCGACCGAGTACACCCGGTTCGTCGAGGTGATCAGGGTGGTGCGGTCGGGTGTGGCGAAGCCGCGCTGCACGGCGCGGCCGCACTCCATCAGCTCCGAGGCGATGACGATGTCGACCTCGCCCGGGGTGGGGAAGAGGCTGAGGACCGGTTCCCTCCGCCCTCCCACGGGCACGCCGCCCGCCGGCGGCGGGAGCATCTCGACGTAGTAGACGGTCGCGCCGGTGCGCTGGGCGACACCGGCCACCGACGTGGTCTGCGCGGTCCAGCCGGCCTCCTCGCCGACCGCCACGATCCAGTCGGCGAGGACGCCGCCGCCCTCGCCGCCCATGGCCAGGACGGCCAGGGTGACGGGACGCAGTCCGTCCCGCCAGCCGGGGCCGCGGCGGGCCCCGGGCACGTCGGTCCGAAGGGTCGTGGTCGTCATCAGGCTGTCACCTCGTATCGTGCGGCACGGGTCTCGAGTCCCCTGGAGGCCAGGGCGATCCACCGGGTGCGCACCGCGGCCAGGAACCGGTCCCGGCGGGTCGGGTTCTGCACCACGTCCGTGCGGTAGAAGGACGGGCAGAGCACCGCGGCGTGCGCGTTCGCGCCGCAGACACCGCAGCCGACACAGCTGTCCAGCACGGTCGCGACCGGATCGGTCCGCAGCGGGTCCGGGTTGTCGGTGATGGTCAGGGAGGGGCATCCGGAGATGCGGATGCAGGCGTGGTCGCCGGTACAGGTCTCCGGGTCGACGCCGAAGCGCTCCCGGACCACCCGTCTGCCCGCCCCGAGGTCGGCGGCCCGCTGCTTCTTCACCCGGCGCTGGCGGTTGAGCTGGCACTCGCTCTGCGCCACGATCACCTTGGGACCGGGCTCCTTCGTGGTCAGCGCCCTGACGAACAGGTCCCGCAGGGCGGACACCTTGTAGGTGTCGGTGACGGTGCGGCTCCACCGGACGCCGATCCCGCGCACGGCCCGCTCGATGGGGTGCCTGGTCGAGCGGATCGGGTTGTCGGCCTGGGAGGAGAGCACGTCCTGGCCGCCGGTCGCGGCACTGTAGGCGTTGTCGACCACCACCAGCAGCTGGTCGTTCTCGTTGAAGACCGCGTTGCCGACGCCGCTGGTGAGACCGTTGTGCCAGAAGCCGCCGTCGCCCATGAACGCGACGGTGCGCCGGTCCGCGTCCTTGGAGTTCAGGGCGGAGGCGCCCGCCGACCCCAGGCCGTACCCCATCGTCGTCGCACCGAGGTTGAACGGTTCGTTGACGGCGAAGAGGTGGCAGCCGATGTCGGCGCTGATGTGGTGCGGGCCGGTCTCACGTTCGGCCAGCTTCAGGGCGCTGAAGATCGGACGCTCCGGACAGCCCGTGCAGAGCCCCGGGGGGCGCGGGCGCATCGCGGGCGCGGCGACGCGCGGCGCGAAGGGGCTCGCCGGGTCGGACTCCGCGAGCAGCAGCGACGGCTCCTCGGTGACCGCCTCCGGCAGATGGGTGCGCAGGAACCGCGCCACCCCCTTGGTGACCGCGGTCGAGGTGTACTCGCCGACCGCGGGGAGGAGGTCCTTGCCGTGCAGCGCGGTGGTGCTGCCGGCCCGGCGCAGGACGGCGTGCAGGTTCTGCTCGAGGTAGTCGGGCTGCCCCTCCTCGAGCAGCAGCACGGCCTTCTTGTCCGCGCAGAAGTCGAGGATCTCCTCGTCCACCACCGGGTAGGTGACGTTCATGACGTAGAGCGGGACGGTGGTGCGGCCGTACGGGTCCGAGGCGCCGAGCATCTCGAGCGAACGGTTGAGCGTGTTGTACAGCCCGCCCTGGACGATGATGCCGACGTCGGCGAGACCGTTGCCGAAGACCTCGTTGAGGCCGCGCTCCTTGATGAACCGGACGGCCTGTGGCCACCGGTGTTCGTGCTTCTCCCGCTCGTGGAGGAAGCTCGCGGGCGGCAGGACGACCCGGTCGATGTCGCGGCGCGGGTTCTCGATCGCGTCCTTGACGGTCGTCGGCGGGCGCACGTTGTCCTTGGCGGTGAACGTGCCGTGCAGGTGGCAGGAGCGCAGCCGGAGCTGCAGCATCACCGGGGTGTTGCTGACCTCGGAGAGCTCGAACCCCGCCTCGACCGCGTCCACGATCGCCTCCAGGTTGGGACGCGGGTCGAGCAGCCACATCTGCGACTTCATCGCGAAGGCGTGCGAGCGCTCCTGCATGATGCTGGAGCCCTCGCCGTAGTCCTCGCCGACGATGATCAGCGCGCCTCCGGTGACACCGCCGCTCGCGAGGTTGGCCAGCGCGTCCGAGGCGACGTTGGTGCCGACGGTGGACTTGAACGTGACGGCGCCGCGCAGCGGCTGGTGCACCGAGGCGGCCAGCATCGCGGCCGCCGTCGCCTCCGACGCGCTGTTCTCGAAGTACACGTCGAGTTCCGACAGCACCTCGTGCGCGTCACCGAGCACGTCCATCAGGTGGGAGATCGGCGCGCCCTGGTAGCCGCCCACATAGGCGACGCCGGACTGCAGCAGCGCCTTGGTCACGGCCAGGATTCCCTCCCCGCTGAAGGTCGTCCCGGCCCCCTGCCGCAGTTTGCCGATCTCGGCGGCGAAAGACCGTTCCGCCATCGTTGCCTCCTTGCTCCGTACCACCGGCGTGGGCCGAGGTCGTGGGTGGGGATGTGCGGCGACCCTAGGAAGACGCCCGCGCAGCGGCTATCCGTTCGGCGCGAGTTCGGTCCACCGAGCGCGGAGGGTCTTCGACGGACGTGCCCGACGGGTGCCATGCTCGGCACCGCCCCCCGCCCCGAAGCAGGAAGGACCCCTCATGAGCGACGTCATCAGTGCCGCGGCCGGTCTGGCCGCGGTGGCCGAACAGCTGGCCTCGGGCACGATCGAGGTCGTCGACCTGACCTCCCCCCTGCACGCCGGGACCCCGGTGCTGCAACTGCCGGAGCAGTTCGGGCAGACGGCCCGCTTCGAACTGGAGGAGATCAGCCGCTTCGACGACCGGGGCCCGGGCTGGTACTGGAACAACTTCCGTACCGGTGAGCACACCGGCACCCACTTCGACGCGCCCAACCACTGGATCACCGGCAGGGACCTGGACGACGTCGCCCAGGTGCCCGCCCAGCGGCTGGCCGGCCCCGCGGTGGTCGTCGACAGCACCGCGCAGACCGAGGCCGACCCCTCCTACCTGCTCGACGTCCCCGACCTGCTGGCCTGGCAGGAGGAGCACGGGCCGCTGCCGGAGAACAGCTGGCTGCTCCACCGCACCGGCTGGTCCCGGTACGCCGACGACCCGGAGGCGTTCGCCAACGTCGGGGAGAACGGTCCCCGCACCCCCGGGCTCACCCCGGCCGCGGCCCGCTACCTCGCCGAGGAGACCGGCATCCTGGGCATGGGCGTGGAGACCGTCGGCACCGACGCCGGCCACGCGAGCGAGCTGGACCCGCCCTACCCCTGCCACTCCATGCTCCTGGGAGCGGGCAAGTACGGGCTGACCCAGCTGCGCCGGCTGGACCGGCTCCCGGCCACCGGGGCGGTGGTCGTCGCCGCGCCGCTGCCGATCGTCGGCGGTTCGGGCGCGCCGTGCCGGGTCCTCGCGCTGGTCCCCGCCGCCGCGCGGTGACGCCGGCCCGCCGCCCCGGTGGCCCGCCGCGCCGCACGGGCCGTGGCCCTCACCGGCGGGGCGGCGCGCCCGTACCGGCGCGGGCCACCGGGGCGGCGGAGCGGCGCGATCCGCGCCCGGGGCGCGGCGGTCACGGAACGCCGACGGGGGCGGGGCGTCCGGGATCCGACTCGTGTCGGCCATCTTGCGGACGGCGTGAAGGCGCCGCCCGCCCGCCCGGCCGTCCGGACGCCCCGCGGGCTCCCTCGGCGCACGCCCGGCGCGGCCGTCGGGCGCGCGCCGTCCGGTCGTCCGCGGACCGACGACCGGGGGCCGGACCGCCGGTGCCGGGAGCAGGCCCGCGACCGGTGCGTCCCGCCGTACCGGCCCGGTCCCGCCGTACCTCCCCCGGCGGACGGCGCCACGCCGTCCGCGGCGGCCCGGCCGGGTCGCCGGACGGCCGCCACCGTGCCTGCTGGGACGCGGTGTGCGGGGCGGAGCGGGAGGGGCGGGCGCCGGGCCGGCGCCCCATCCGCCCGTCCCCTCCACCGTCGTCCCAGGACCCGCGTGCCGCGGGGCTGCTTTCGGCCCGGGTGCGGCGCTCCGCGCCCCGCGGGCGTGGCCGAGGCCGCTTCCCTTCCCCGAACTCCGCGCGGGCGGCCCGGGAGAACACGGCAGGTCACTTTCTGTGAAATCCTGGGGTGTTTTGAGCTGGGCCATCAGTGTCTGGATGTGTATGGCCCAGAATCACTAGTTAGCAGACGCCTCACGGCAGTTGTGCTTAGTCTCTCTCTCGGCCCAGGCGGCCGGCCTTCCCGGGCCGGCCCCGCGCACGAACGTCACGAACGTGCGGCGCAGCGTCCCCCTGCCGGCCGGATCCGTCCCCGGTCCGGTCGGTGTGTCACGTCGCCAGAGCACCAGAGCACCAGTTCCCAGGAGGCTCCGTTCCATGCCGCACGTGCCCCCTACACCGGTCGCCGAAAGGCGTCCGGCCCCTGGCCACCGCTCGCTCCAGGGCCGTTTCGACGAACTCGCCCGCGCGCACCGGGTCCCCGGCGCGCAGCTGGCGCTGCACACCGGCACCCAGGTGATCAGCGTCCACACCGGTACCGCCGACGCCGCCACGGGCGCGCCCTTCACCGAGGACACCGCCGTGCCGACCGGCTCGGTGACCAAGCTGTGCACGGCCGCGGTCGTCACGCTCCTCGCCGAGGACGGCGACCTCGAACTCGACGAGCCCGCCGCCGTGCTGCTGCCGGAGCTGCGCCGCTTACCGCAGGTGACCGTCCGTCACCTGCTCAGCCACACCTCCGGGCTGCCGACCGGCCCGGACTCCGACACCGCCGCCGGCTGGACCGCGGCCCGCCACCTCGCCTCGGTCTGCTCCCCGCGCGACCTCCTGTTCGCCCCCGGCACCGGCTTCAGCTACTCCAACGCCGGATACGTGGCGGCCGGCCGGCTGGTCGAAGAGGTCACCGGCATGACCTGGCGGGAGGCGGTGCGGGCGCTCCTCCTCGAACCGCTCGGCATACGCCCCGCCTTCCTCGGTGACGCCGCGCCCCACCGGCCCGTCGCCGCCGGTCACGCCCGCAACACCGCCTCCGGCCGCCCGATGCCCGTCGCGCAGAACCTCGCCCCCGTCGAGGCGCCGGCCGGCGCCCTGCTCGCCGGGGCCCTCGACCTGCTGGCGCTCGGCCGGGCGCTGGCCGGCCGCTCCACCGCCCTGCCGCCGGCCGCCGCGGCGTGGATGTGCCGGCCCGTACCCGGCGCGCACCCCGGCGCCCTGGCCGACGCCTGGGGAGCCGGCGCGGCCCTGTTCCGCGGTGCGGACCGCTGGTGGTGCGGTCACGACGGCAACGCCCAGGGCACCTCCTGCCACCTGCGGGCCGACCCCGGGACCGGTGTGGTCGTCGCCTTCACCGGCAACGCGAGCTCCGCGACCGCCATGTGGCGCGAACTCGCGGGGGAGATAGCTGAGTTCACCGGCCCGGCGGTGCCCGCCTCGCCGCGTCCCGTCCCCGGCCGGAACCGTTCCCCGCTGCCCCCCGGGTGCGCCGGCTCCTACCGCAACGGCTCCGCCGAGTACCGGGTGGGCCTGGACGCCTCCGGCCACCCGTTCCTCTCCGTCGACGGAGACCTCCCGCTGCCGCTGGTGTGCTACGCCGACCTCTCCTTCGACCTGGCCGACCCGGCGAGCGGCCGCCGGGAGCCCGGCGGACGCTTCCACCGCGACCCGCTGACCGGGGTCCTCGACCGGGTGCAGATCTCCGGACGCGCGGCCCGCCGGGTGCCGGACCCGCAAGCGCGTCCCCGTTCCGTGGACGTCCGTGCCGCGGGAGCCCGTGCCGCGGACGCCTCCGGACCGGGCGTCCCCGCCGTTCGCCCCCCGGGCGCGGCGGTGCCCGTGACCGGCTCCTCCGTGAAGGCCGCCCGCGTGGAGGCCCGTTCCCCCGCAGGCGGACCCGTGTCCGCCCCTGCCGCGCGGCCGGATTCCGCGACGGCCACGGCGACGTCCCCGTGGCCCGCGTGTACCGGCCGGCCCCAGGACGCCCCGCCGTCCCCGCGGTAGCACCGACAGGTCCCGCGGCACCCTCCCCAGACTCCGAACGCGGCCCGTGCCGCGTCGCCCCGCCGTGCCCCGGCCCCCGCGGCCCGGGCCCGGCGGTGCCGCGCGCCGTTCCCGTTCCGCTCCGAAGGACTGCATCCATGACGGATCCGCACGACAAGCCCGCCCCGGCGTCCTCCTTCCCGTGGGCCGCCCCCGGCGCCCCGGCCGCGCGGAACGGGACGGCGCATCCGACGATCGCCGCGCTGTTCGCCGGGTGGACGGCGCGGACACCGCAGGCGCCCGCGCTCACCGACGGCCGCCGCACCTGGTCCTACCGGGAGCTCGCGGTACGGGCCGGACGCATCGCGGGCGACCTGCTGCGGCGCGGGGCCGGACCGGAGCGCACGGTGGCGCTGGTCCTGCCGCGCTCGATGGAGCTGATCGCCGCCGAGCTGGCCACCGCGCTCACCGGCGCCGCCTTCCTGCCCGTCGACCCCGGATACCCGGCGGACCGGCGCGCGCTGATGCTCACCGACGCCGCGCCCGCGGTCGTCCTCGACGACCTGGCGGCCGTCCGGCGGACGGCGGAGACGGAGACGGAGACGGGGGCGGCGACGGAGACGAGGGCGGGGGCGGAGGCGGGTGCGCCGGCCCGGGCGCAGGCGGCCTCGGAGGCCGGGAAGGCGGCCTCGGCGGAGGGCTTTCGGTGGCACACGGGCGACGTCGCCGTCGGGGCGGACCACGCCGCCTACGTGATCTACACGTCCGGTTCCACCGGCGTTCCCAAGGGGGTGACGGTCACCCACCGGGGGATCGGCGGCTTCGTCGCGGCCGCCGCCGAGCGGTACGCCGTGGGTCCGGGCGACCGGGTGCTCCAGTTCTCCTCGCCGAGCTTCGACGCGTCCGTGCTGGAGCTGTTCGTGTCGGTGCTCGCCGGGGCCACGCTGGTGGTGCCGCCGGGCGGGCCCTGGCTGGGCGACGAACTCGCCGCCGTCCTGGACGAGTTCCGGATCAGCCACACGCTCATACCGCCCGCCGCGCTCGCCACGCTGCCCGACCCCGGACCGGACGGCGCGCCGCACCTGCGGACCCTGATCGTCGGCGCCGAGGCCTGCCCGGCCGCACTGGTCGACCGGTGGGCGCCGGGGCGGCGGATGGTCAACTCCTACGGCCCCACCGAGGCGACCATCGTCTCCACCTGGACCGGCCCGCTCCGGGCCGGCACCGGCGCCCCGGCGATCGGCGCCCCCCTGCCCGGCGTCCGGGCCCACGTCCTGGACGAGGCGCTGCGGGAGGTGGCGCCCGGCGCGGACGGTGAACTGTACGTGGGCGGGGCCGGGGTGGCCCGCGGCTACCTGAACCGTCCCGGCCTGACCGCGTCCCGCTTCGTCGCCGACCCCTTCGGGCCGCCCGGCGCCCGGCTCTACCGCACCGGTGACCGGGCCCGGTGGCGGGCCGACGGGGAGCTGGAGTTCCTCGGCCGCGCCGACCGGCAGGTCAAGGTGCGGGGCTTCCGCGTCGAACCCGGGGAGATCGAGGCGGCCCTGCTGCGACACGCCTCCGTGCGCGAGGCCGTGGTGGTGGCCCGCGAGGACGCCCCCGGCCGGCGGCGGCTCGTCGGCTACGTCACTCCGGCGGACCCGCAGCGGCCGCCCCGGCCCCAGACGCTGCGGGCGGCGCTGGGCGAATCGCTGCCCGCGCACCTGGTCCCCTCCGCCGTGGTCGTCCTGGACGCCCTGCCGCTCACCCAGCAGAACAAGATCGACCACCGGGCGCTGCCCGCGCCCGCCCACGCCCCCGCCGCCGGCCACGTGCCGCCCCGCACCCCCGCCGAACGCGCCCTGGCCGCCGTCTGGTCCGAGGTGCTCCGCGTCGACCCGGTGGGCGCCGAGGACGACTTCTTCGACCTCGGAGGCGACTCCGTCCTCGCCGCGCGCACCCTTTCCCGGGTCCGTGAGGAACTCGGCGTGAAGCTGTCCGTGCGGGACGTGTTCACCGCCCGCACCGTCGCCGGGCTGGCCCCGCTGCTGGACGACCCGTCCGCCGCGGCCCCGCCGGAGCCGATCCCGCCCGCCCCGCGCGACCGGCCGCTGCCCCTGTCCGGAGCCCAGCGCCGCCTGTGGTTCCTCAGCGACCTCGACGCGGACGGGACCGAGTACAACACCGGCGTCGCCCTGCGGCTGCGCGGCCCGCTCGACCCCGAGGCGCTGCGCCGCGCCCTCGACCGGCTCACCGCCCGTCACGACTCCCTGCGCACCACCTTCCCCACCTCCGGCGGACAGGGCACCCAGCGGGTGGCGCCCGGGGCCCGGCTGCCGCTGCGCACCGCGGACGTCGCGCCGCTGCCCGCCGGACGGCACGCCGAGGAGACCGAACGCCTGCTCACCGAGGAGCTGCGCCGCCCCTTCGACCTCGCGGCGGGCCCGCTGACCCGGGTGCTGCTGGTGCGCCGCGCCGCCGACGACCACGTCCTGCTGCTCGCCCAGCACCACATCGTCACCGACGGCTGGTCGGTGGGCGTGCTGGTCCGCGAACTCACCGCGCTGTACCGGTCGGAGGCGTCCGGGGAGCCCGACGGCCTGCCCGCGCCCGGGCTGCAGTACCCGGACTTCGCCGTCTGGGAGAACGAACGGCGCTCCGGTGAGCAGGAGGCCGAGGACCTCGCCCACTGGAAACGCCACCTGGCGGGCCTCCAGCAGCTGGACCTGCCCACCGACCGCCCGCGGCCGGCCGTCCGCGGCACCGTGGGCGCCGCCCACCGCCTGCGGATCCCCGCCCGCCTGATCGCCAGACTCCGCGAGTCGGCCGGGTACCGGGGGACCACCCTGTTCACCCTGTTCGCCGGTGCGGCGGCCGTGCTGTTCTCCCGGTACTCCGGGCAGCGGGACGTCGCCTTCGGCACCGTCACCGACGGGCGCGGGCGGCGGGACCTGGAGGAGGTCACCGGCTTCTTCGCCAACACCGTCGTGCTGCGCGCCGACGTGGACGACACGCTCACCGTCAACCGGTTCCTGGAGTCCGTGCGGTCCACGGTGCTCGACGCCTTCGCGCACGCCGGGACGCCCTTCGACCGGGTGGTCGAGGAACTCGCCCCGCCCCGGGACCCGAGCCGTACGCCCCTCGTGCAGGCCCTCGTCGTCCAGCAGACGCCGCTCGCCCACCCGCCGCTCGCGGCAGGCGTGCACGTCGAGGAGCACCCCCTTCCGCGGCCCGCCGCACGCTTCGACCTCGTCCTGGAGTTCACTCCGGTGCCCGACGGCGGCTGCGAGCTGACGGTCGAGTACAACACCGACCTGTTCGAGCCGCGCACCGCGGCCCGGATCGCCCGGCACCTGCACCACCTCCTCGAAGGGCTGGCCGACGGGCCGCACCGCACCCTCGCCGAACTGCCGCTGCTCACCGACGGCGAACGGGACGCCCTGCTGCGCGCCGGAAGCCCGCAGGCGGCCCCGCGGCGGGAGGGCGGCCAGGACGACCTCGAGGACCGCGACCGCGAGGACCGGGGCGGCGAGGACCGCGACCGCGAGGACCGGGGCGGCGGGGGGCGGACCCTGCCCGCCCTGTTCGAGGAGCAGGCCGCCCGCACGCCCGACCGCACCGCCGTGGTGTGCGGCGCCGCACGGCTGGACTACGCCGAGGTGAACCGCCGCGCCAACCTGCTCGCCCGGCGGCTGGTCGCCCGCGGCGCCGGCCCGGAGACCCTGGTGGCCCTCTGCCTGTCGCGCACCGCGGACCTGGTGCCGGCGCTCTGGGCCGTCCTGAAGTGCGGCGCCGGGTACCTGCCGGTCGACCCGGAATACCCGGCCGAGCGCATCCGCTTCATGCTCGCCGACGCCGCCCCCGCGCTCGTCGTGGCGGGCCGCGACACCGCGGACGCGCTGCCGCCGGACCAGGAGCCGCTGATCCTGGAGGAGTGCCTCGCCGACCCGGCCGGATCGCACCCCCACCGCACGGACCCCGGCCACCCGGACGCGGACCTCACCGACGCGGACCGGACCCGCCCCCTCGACCCCGCCCACCCCGCGTACGTCATCTACACCTCGGGTTCGACCGGCCGTCCCAAGGGCGTCGTCGTCACCCACCGCAGCGTCGTCGAGCTGGCCGCCTGGGCGGCGGACCGGTTCGCCGGCCGGCTCGGGCACGTGATCGCCGCCACCTCGCTCAACTTCGACGTCTCCGTCTTCGAGCTGCTGTGCCCGCTGCTGGCGGGCGGCACCGTGGAGGTGGTCCCCGACCTGCCCGCCCTCGCCGACACCTCCGCACCGCGGCGGGCCGGGCTGGTCAGCGGCGTGCCCTCGGTGGTGTCCCGGATGCTCACCGGCGCGGTCCCGGCGGTGACGGCGGACACCGTCGTCCTGGCCGGGGAGGCGCTGCCCGCGCAGACCGTGCACGACCTGCGCACCGCCATGCCGGGCTGCGAGATCGCCAACCTCTACGGGCCCACCGAGGCCACCGTCTACGCCACCGCGTGGTTCGCCGGGGACGAGGCGCCCGACCAGGCCCCGCCCATCGGCCGCCCGGCGGCCCGCACCCGCGCCTACGTCCTCGACCGGATGCTCCGCCCGCAGCCACCGGGCGTCCCGGGCGAGCTGTACCTCGGCGGCGACGGGCTGGCCCGCGGCTACCTGCGCCGTCCCGGCCTGACCGCCACCCGGTTCGTCGCCGACCCGTTCGCCGTGCCGGGCGGCCGCATGTACCGCACGGGCGACCTGGCGCGCTGGAACGCCGAAGGCGAACTGGAGTACCTGGGACGCACGGACGACCAGGTCAAGGTGCGCGGCTTCCGCATCGAACTCGGCGAGGTGGAGGAGGCGCTGCGCGGCTGCCGGCACGTCGCCGAGGCGGCGGCCGCCGCCCACGGCGGCGACGGCCACCACCGGCTCGCCGGCTACGTCGTGCCCGAGCCCGGCGCCACGGTGGAACCCGGCGCCGTGCGCCGCGCGCTCGGCCGCACCCTGCCGGACTACATGGTGCCCGCGACGGTCGTCGTCCTGGACGAACTGCCGCTCAACCCCAACGGCAAACTGGACCGGAGCAGGCTGCCCGACCCCGGCCACGCCCCGCGGCCCGCCCGCCACGTGGCGCCGCGCACGGACACCGAGCGGATCCTCGCCGCCATCTGGGCCGAGGCGCTGGGCGTCGAGAGGGTCGGCGCGGACGACAACTTCTTCGCCCTCGGCGGCGACTCCATCCTCAGCATCCAGGTCGTGGCCCAGGCCCGGCAGGCGGGCCTCGCCGTCACCTCCCGCGACGTCTACCGGTACCAGACCGTCGCGGCCCTCGCCCGGTGCGCCGACGCCGCCGCCGGCGACCGGCCCGCCGTGCCCGAGGCGGTGCCGCCGAGCGGGCCCGCGCCGCTGACGCCCATCCAGCACTGGCTCCTCGCCCGCGGGCCCGGGCACGCGGGGCACTTCGCGCAGACACTCTCCCTGGAGACCGGCGACGACGTCGACGAGGCGGCGCTGGAGGACGCCCTCAACGACCTGCTCGCCCACCACGACGCCCTGCGCTCCCGGTTCACCGGCGGGGAGGACGGCACACCGGTCCGCTGGCACATCGACGCGAGCGCGCCCCGCCTCGCCCTCGCCCGCCACCGGGGGCCGGACACCGACGCGCCCCACCACGGCCCGTTCGACCTCGCCCGCGGCCCCCTGCTGCGCGCCGTGCTGCACGACCGCGGCGCCGGCCGCCCGCCCGTGCTGCACCTCGCCGTGCACCACCTGGTCGTCGACGGCGTCTCCTGGCGCGTGCTGCTCGAGGACCTCGACCGCGCCTACCTCGCCCGCCGCGCCGGACACGACGGCGCCCACGCGCTGCCGCCGAAGACCTCGCCGCTGCGCCACTGGGCCGAGCGGCTGAGCGCCTACACGGCCGGCGGCGGCTTCGCCGGGGAGGAGGCCCACTGGGCGCGGGCCACCGCCGGCGCCGGAACGCGCCTGCCCACGGACCGGCAGGGCCCCAACACCTACGCCTCCGCCCGCGCCGTCACCGTACGGCTGGACGCCGAGGACACCGCCGCCCTGCTGCGCACCCTGCCGGAGACCTACCGCACGCAGGCCAACGACGTGCTGCTGAGCGCGCTCGGCCGGGCGCTGTGCGCGTGGAGCGGACACGGGCGGGTCCTGGTGGACGTCGAGGGCCACGGCCGGGAGGAGCTGTTCGACGACGTCGACACGGGCCGGACCGTGGGCTGGTTCACCACCCGGCACCCCGTCGCCCTCGCCGTGGAACCGGACGAGGACTGGGACGCCGTGCTGAAACGGGTCAAGGAGGAACTGCGCGCGGTGCCCCGGCACGGCATCGGCCACGACGCGCTGCGCCACCTGGCGGCCCCCGGCGCACTGCCCGACGGCCCGGCCGCCGAGATCAGCTTCAACTACCTGGGCCGTTTCACCCCGCACGGCCGCCCGGACGGTCTCCACCGCGCCGCCTTCCGCCCGCTCGGGCTGGACGCGGACCCGCGCGCCGTACGCCCCCACCCGCTGGAGGTCGTCGGCCAACTGAACGACGATGAGCTGGAGTTCACTTTCTTCTACTCCGCGGACCTGCACGACGCGGCGACCGTCGGCCGGCTCGCCGAGCGGTACGCCGACGCGCTCACCGGCCTGGCCCGGCACGCCGCCCGCCCGGGCGCCGCGGGCCGCACGCCGTCGGACTTCCCGCTCGCCCGGCTCGACCAGGCCGCCGTCGACCGGATCACCGGCGACGACCCGGCCGGCGTGGAGGACGTCCACCCGCTCACCCCCACCCAGGCCGGCATGCTCTTCCACGGCCTCTCCCAGGACGACAGCGGCGTCTACTTCCACCAGCTGACCTTCGTCCTCGACGGCGTGCCCGGCCCGGAGGCGCTCGAGGCCGCCTGGCAGCGGGTGACGGACCGCACCCCCGTGCTGCGCGCCCACCCCGTCTGGCAGGACGTGCCCGAACCGCTGCTCGTGGTGCGGGGCGCGGCGCCCGTGCCGGTCACCCACCTGGACTGGAGCGGCGTCGCGGAGGGCGAACGCGAGTCCCGGCTGCGGGAGTTGCTGCGCGAGGAACGCGAACGCGGCATCGACCTCGCCCGCGCGCCGCTGCAGCGGCTGACGCTGGTCCGGCTGGGCGACGACAGCGTGCGTGTGGTGTGGTCCTTCCACCACCTGGTGCTCGACGGCTGGAGCCTCTTCCACGTGCTGTCGGACGTGTTCGCCTGCGTCGCCGACCCGGACACCGCGGCGCTGCCCGTCCGCCGGCCGTTCCGGGACTACGTGGCCTGGCTGGGCGACCGCGACCGCGAGGAGGCCGAACGGCACTGGCGGGAGCGGCTGGCCTCCCTCGACGAGCCCACCCCGCTGCCCTACGACCGCGAGCCGCGCGAGAGCCACCGCGCCGAGTCCCGCGAGGCGGTGCGCGCCGTGCTGCCCGCCACCACCACCCGGGCGCTCCGGGAACGCGCGAAGGAGGCCGGACTGACCCTCGGCACCCTGGTGCAGGGCGCGTGGGCGCTCCTGCTGAGCCGTCACGCGGGCCGTGACGAGGTCGTCCTCGGCACCACCGTCTCCGGCCGCCCGCCCGAGCTGGACGGCGCCGAGGCCATGACCGGCCTGTTCATCGCCACCCTGCCCACCCGCGTCACGGTGCCCCGCGCGGGCACGCTGCCGCAGTGGCTGCGCCGCCTCCAGCAGGAGCAGGGCGAGGACCGGCGGCACGGCTCCGTACCGCTCACCCGCATGAAGGCGTTCACCGGGCTGCCGGAGCGCACCGGCCTGTTCGACAGCATCGTCGTCTTCGAGAACTACCCGGTGGACGACGGCCTGGCCGCCGCCCACGGGCTGCGGCTGAGCGGGCTCGAAGGCGTCGAGACCACCAACTACCCGCTGAGCCTGGTCGTCGAGCCGGGACCCGAACTCGCCCTGAGCCTGGGCTACGACCCCGAACTGTTCGACGCCTCCACGGCCGGACGGCTGACCGGGCACCTCACCGTCCTCCTCCAGGGCATGGCCGACGACCTCGACCGCGCCCCCCGCCGCCTGCCCCTGCTCACGCCCGCGGGCCGCGAACAGGCGGTCCACGCCGGGAACGGCGCCACCACCGGCGCGCCGGTGACCACGACCGCCGCACTGTTCGCCGGGTGGGTACGGCGGACGCCCGACGCCGTGGCCCTGGAGACCGGCGCCGAGCGGCTCACCTACCGGGAACTCGACGCCCGCGCGGCCGCCCTGGCCGGACGCCTGGCGGCGCTCGGCGTGGCCGCGGAACGCCCGGTGGGCGTGCTCATGGACCGCTCCGCGCACCTGGTCGTCGCCCAGCTCGCGCTGGTGCGCACCGGCGGCGTGTACGTCCCGCTCGACGGGCGGGCGCCCGCGGAACGGCTGCGGCTGATGCTCGCCGAGGCCGGCGCGGACCTGCTGCTCACCGACGCGGCGGGGGAGGGGACGGCCCGCGCGGTGCTGCCCGCCGGACGGGTGGTCCGGGCGGACGGCGCCCCCGACGCCCCCGACGCCCCCGACGCCCCCGACGCCCTTGGCGGACCCGAGGCGCACGCGGAGCCCGGGGGACCCCCCGGCGCCGTCCCGCCGCAGGTCCCTCCGCCCGTCCACCCGCCGGTCCACCCCGACAACGCGCAGTACCTCATGTTCACCTCCGGCTCCACCGGGACCCCCAAGGGCGTCGCCGTACGGCAGCGGGACGTCGCCGCGCTCGCCCTGGACCGGGCCTTCGACGGGCACGAACGGGTCCTGGTGCACTCACCGCACGCCTTCGACGCCTCCACCTACGAACTGTGGGTGCCGCTGCTGCGCGGCGGCACGGCCGTCCTCGCGCCGCCCGGCGGGACCGACGCGGCCGTGGTGCGCCGCGCGGTGACCGAGCGGGGCGTGCGTCACCTGTGGCTGACCGCGGGCCTGTTCCGGCTGCTCGCCCAGGAGGACCCCGCCTGCCTGCGCGGCGCGCGGGAGGTGTGGACCGGAGGGGAGGCCGTGCCGGGCGCGGCGGTGCGGCGCGTCCTGGACGCCTGCCCCGGCCTGACCGTCGTGGACGGCTACGGCCCGACCGAGACCACCACCTTCGCCACCCGCCGCCCCTTCACCGCCGGGGAGCCGCTGCCCGCCGTGCTCCCCATCGGGCGCCCGCTCGACAACACCCGGGCGTACGTCCTCGACGACTCCCTCCAGCCCCAGCCGCCGGGCGTCCCCGGCGAGCTGTACCTCGCCGGCGCCGCCCCGGCGCGCGGCTACGCGGGCCGCCCCGGGGCGACCGCCGCCCGCTACCTCGCCGACCCGTTCGGCGGGCCCGGCGAGCGGATGTACCGCACCGGCGACATCGTGCGCCGGGACGCCGACGGCGAACTGCACTTCGTGGGCCGCGCGGACGACCAGATCAAGATCCGCGGCTTCCGGGTCGAACCCGCCGAGATCGAGGCCCGTCTCACCGCCCACCCCGCGGTCGCCGAGGCCTTGGTGTCCCTGTACGAGCACGCCGGGACCAAACGGCTCGCCGCCCACCTGGTGCCCGCCCCGGACACCGCCGAGCCGGCCCCGGCCGAGCTGCGCGCGCACCTGGCGACGGACCTGCCCGACTACATGCTGCCCGCCGCCTTCGTCACCGTGCCCGAGCTGCCGCTGACCGCCAACGGCAAGGTGGACCGCCGCCGGCTGCCCGCCCCCGCCTGGTCGGCCGCCGGCGACGCCCACCGCGCGCCCCGGCCCGGGGCCGAGCAGACCCTCGCCGGGATCTGGGCGGAGCTGCTCGACGTCGGACAGGTCGGCGCCGACGACAACTTCTTCATGCTGGGCGGCGACTCGATCCTCGGCATCCAGGTCGTCTCCCGGGCCCGGGCCGCCGGGCTGGCCCTCACCCCGCGCGACCTGTTCCGGCACCCCACCGTCGCCGCCCTGGCCGCCGCCTGCGAGGCGGGCGGCGCCCCGGAGGTCGCCGGGACCGCGCCGGTGACCGGGGAGGTCGCTCTCACCCCCGTCCAGCACTGGTTCCTCGACGCCGGCCCGCGCCGCCCGGAGGTCTTCGACCAGTGCGTCGTCGTCGAGACGCCGCCCGACGTCGACGCGGACGCCCTGCGCCGCGCGCTGCGCGCCCTGTGGGACCACCACGACGCCCTGCGCTCCCGCTTCACCCGGCGCGACGACGGCTCCTGGCTCCAGACCTGCGCCGCCCCCGGGGAGGAGGAGCCGCCGCTGCTCCGGGTGCACGACCTCGGCGGCCTGGACCCGGCCGCCGCGCGGGCGGAGGAGGCCCGCCTCACCGCCGAGGCCCACACCGCCTTCCAACTGGAGAGCGGACCGCTGCTGACCGCCCGCCTGTTCACCGGTGTCCCGGCCCCCCGCCTGCTGCTCGCCGTCCACCACCTGGCCGTCGACGGCGTCTCCTGGCGCATCCTCCTGGAGGACCTGGAGACCGCCTACGCGCAGGCCCGGGCCGGCGGACCCGCCGCGCTGCCGGAGCGCACCACCTCCGTGCGGGAGTGGGTGCGCAGGCTCCACGAGCACGCCGGGAACGGCGGCTTCGCCGCGGAGCGGGAGCACTGGGAGGCCACCGCCCGGCACTGCGCCGCGCCGCTCCCGGTGGACGCCGACGGCGGCAACACCGTCGCCGACGCCGACTCGGTCACCGTACGGCTGGACCGCGCACGCACCGACGCGCTGCTGCGCGACGTGCCGGGCGTCTACCGCACCCGGGTCGACGACGTCCTGCTCACCGCCCTCGGCCGGGTCCTGACCGACTGGACCGGGCGGGACACCGTCGCCGTCACCCTGGAGGGCCACGGCCGCGAGGACGGGCTCTTCGACGACGTCGACCTGTCCCGCACGGTCGGCTGGTTCACCAGCGTCCACCCGGTGGCCCTGCGGGTGCCGGAGGGGGACTGGGGCACCGCCCTGAAGTCCGTCAAGGAGCAGCTGCGGGCGGTGCCCGGCCGCGGACTCGGCCACGGCGTCCTGACCCGCCTCACCCGCGACCTCCCGGCCGGCCCGGCCCCCGCGATCAGCTTCAACTACCTGGGCCGCTTCGACTGGCACACCGAGGGCGCCGCCCTGGTGCGCTCGGTGCCCGGCGGCCTGGACGGCGCCGACGCGCCCGAGGAGCGGCGTCCGCACCTCCTCGACGTCGTCGCCCGCGTCGAGGACGGCGAGCTGGAGATCGGCTGGCACTACAGCGCCGGACGGCACCGCCGCGCGACGGTGACCCGTCTGGCCGAGGACATGGTGCGCGCGCTGGAGGCCGTCGTCGCCCACTGCGCCGAGCCCGGCGCGGGCGGCCGCACCCCGTCGGACTTCCCGCTGGCCCGCCTCGACCAGGCCGCCGTGGACCGGATCGCCGGGGACGGCCGCGAGGTCGCCGACGTGTACCCGCTGACGCCGATGCAGGCGGGCATGCTGTTCCACGGCCTGATGGACCCGGACAGCCGCACCTACGTCAACCAGGTGCAGTTCACTCTCTCCGGCGTCACCGACCCGCACGCCCTCGCCGAGGCGTGGCAGCGCACCGCGGACGCCAACGAGGTGCTGCGCACCCAACTGGTGTGGCAGGAGACCGCCGAGCCGCTCCAGGTGGTGCGGCGCCGCGCCGTCGTGCCCGTCACCCACCTCGATCGGACCGGCCGGAGCGAGGCGGAGTGCGCGGCCGAGCTGGACCGGCTGCTCGCCGAGGACCGGCTGGCCGGCATCGACCTGGCGACCGCCCCGCTCATGCGGCTGACGCTGATCCGCCTCGCGCCCGACCGGGTGCGGGTGGTGTGGACGTTCCACCACGTGCTGCTCGACGGGTGGAGCGCGGCCCAGGTCTTCGACGAGGTGTGCGAGCGCTACGCGGCGCTGACCGGGGGAGGCCGCCCGCGGGTGCCCCGCCGGGCGCCGTTCGCCGACCACCTGCGGTGGCTGGCCCGCCAGGACGCCGCGGCCGCCGAACGCCACTGGCGGCAGGCGCTGGCCGGGTTCACCGCGCCGACCGAACTGCCCCGCGACCGCCGCCCCGCCGGGGCGCACCGCGCCTCCTCCAGCGCGGCGGTGCACGTCACCCTCGACCCGCGGGTCTCGGCGCGGCTGCGGGAGACCGCGCAGCGGGCCGGCCTCACCCTCAACACCGTGCTCCAGGGCGCCTGGGCGCTGATCCTGTCGCGCTTCGGCGGCGGGGACGACGTGGTGTTCGGCACCACCGTCTCGGGGCGCCCCGCCGGCCTGCCCGGCGTCACCACCATGGTCGGCCTGTTCATCAACACCCTGCCGACCCGCGTCCGGGTCGACGGACGCCGCCTGCTGCCGGACTGGCTGCGGGAACTCCAGGCCGCCCAGTCGGAGGCCCGGCGGCACGACTTCGTCTCCCTGGCCCAGCTGCGGACCTGGAGCGAGGTGCCCGGCGGGGCCGGCCTGTTCGACAGCATCCTGGTCTTCGAGAACTACCCCTTCGACGGCGACGGCGTCACCCGCCACGGCCTGACCCTGACCCAGGAACGCGACGTCGAGCCGACCAGCTACCCGCTCAGCGTGGTCGTCGCCCCCGGCGACACCCTGTCCGTCTCCCTCGACCACGACCCGGCCGTCTTCGACACCGCCACCGTGGAGAGCCTGGGCGCGAGCCTGCGCACCCTGCTGACCGCGATGGCCGCCGACCCCGACCGCCGCCTGGACGACCTGCCGGTGCTCACCCCCGGGGACGAGCACGTCCCGCACCACGGGCCCGCCGGGGAGGCGGCGACGGCGGCGCGCCGCACGCTGCCCGAGGCGTTCGCCGCCCAGGCCGCCCGAACCCCCGACGCCCCGGCGGTGGTCTGCGGGGACGAGGAACTGACCTACCGGCAGCTCGACGAACGCTCCAACCGGCTCGCCCGGCTGCTGATCGGGGCGGGCGCGGAGCCGGAACGATTCGTCGCCCTCGCGCTGCCCCGCACCGCCGACCTGGTGGTGGCGCTCCTCGCGGTCCTCAAGAGCGGAGCCGGCTACCTGCCGGTCGATCCCGGCCACCCCGCCGAACGGATCGCCCTCCTCCTCGACGACGTGCGGCCCGCCGCCGTGGTGACCGGCCTGGCCACCGCGGGACGCCTCCCGGACGGCCCGTGCCCGCGCGTCACCCTCGACGACCCGGAGACCGCGGTGCGCCTGGCCACCGCCTCGCCCGCCCCCGTCGGCGACGACGAGCGCCGCCGGCCGTTGCTGCCGGACCACCCGGCCTACGTCATCCACACCTCCGGCTCGACGGGCCGGCCCAAGGGCGTGGTCGTCGCCCACGCGTCGGTGACGGCGCTGACCGACTGGGCCGCCGCCGAGTTCGCCGGCCACGGTCTCCACCACGTCGTGGCGTCGACCTCGCTCACCTTCGACGTGTCGGTCTTCGAGATCTTCGCTCCGCTGCTGTCCGGCGGCCGGGTGGAACTGGTCCGGGACCTGCTGGCGCTCGCCGAGCGGACCGGGCCGTGGCGGGCGGGCCTGCTCAGCGCCGTGCCGTCCGCGCTCGGCCGGCTGCTCACCGAGGACACCGTCCACGCCGGTGCGGACACCGTCGTCCTGGCCGGCGAGGCGCTGCCCGCGCGGACCGTGCGGCAGGTGCGCGCGGCGGTGCCCGGCTGCCGGGTGCTGAACGTCTACGGCCCCACCGAGGCCACCGTCTACGCCACCGCCTTCGCCTGCGACCCCGGCGACCTGGACCGCGACCCGCCCATCGGCCGCCCCGTCGGCGGCACCCGCGCCCACGTCCTGGACGCCCGGCTGCGCCCGGTGCCGCCCGGCGCGACCGGCGAGCTGTACCTCGCGGGCACCGGCGTCGCCCGCGGCTACCTCGGCCGCCCGGGCCTGACCGCGTCCCGCTTCCTCGCCGACCCGTTCGGCCGGCCCGGCGACCGGATGTACCGCACCGGCGACCTGGTGCGCCGCACCGCGGACGGGGACCTGGTCCACCTCGGCCGGACGGACGACCAGGTCAAGGTGCGCGGGTTCCGCATCGAACCCGGCGAGGTCGAGGCCGCGCTGACCCGCCACCCGCGGGTGGCCGCCGCGGCGGCCCGGGTGGTGGAGCACGAGGGCCACCGCCGGCTGGTCGCCTACGCGGTGCCGCGCGGGTCCGGGGCCGTGGACCCGGCCGAACTGCGCGACCTGCTCACCCGCACCCTCCCCGGCCACCTGGTCCCGTCGCTGGTCGTGCCGCTGGAGCGGCTGCCGCTCGGCGCCACCGGCAAACTGGACCGGCGGGCCCTGCCCGACCCCGTGTGGTCCGCCCCCGGCCCCGGCGGCGCCTCCCGCCCGCCGCGGCCCGGCGCCGAGCAGACGCTCGCCGCCATCTGGTCCGAGGTGCTCGGCGTGCCCGGCATCGGCGCCGACGACAACTACTTCGCGCTCGGCGGCGACTCCATCCTCGGCATCCGCATCGTCTCCGCCGCCCGCCGCGCGGGGCTGCACCTGACGCCGCGCCACTTGTTCACCCACCAGAGCGTCGCGGAACTCGCCGCCGCCGCCGAGC
>NZ_BBZI01000007.1:391628-851274 GCF_008974245.1 Streptomyces abyssomicinicus
GCCCGCCGCGGCCACCCTCGCCGAACAGGGCGCCGTGACCGGCGACGTGCCACTCACCCCCGTCCAGCACTGGCTCCTCGACACCCTCACCGGCGATCCCGCCCACTTCACCCAGTCGGTCTCCCACCACGTCGACCCCGGCACCGACCCCGACCTGCTCCGGGCGGCGCTCGCGGCGGTCACCGACCACCACGACGCGCTGCGCATGCGCTACGAGCCGGACGGCGCCCAGGGCACACGCCAGTGGGCCGCCGAGCCGGGCGCCGCACCGCACCTGGAGGTGCACGACGCGCCGCACCGGACCGTCGCCGCCGCCCTGGCCCGCGGCTTCGACCTGCGCACCGGCCCGCCGCTGCGCGCCGCGCTGTGCCGCCCCGCCGACGGAGGGCGGCCGGTGCTGCTCCTGGCCGCCCACCACCTGGTGGTGGACTCGGTGTCCTGGCGGGTGATCCTGGAGGACCTGGACGCCGCCTACCGCGCGCTGCGCGCCGGGGATCCGGTGGACCTCGGCCCGAAGACCACGTCGTTCCGCGCCTGGGCGACGCGCCTGGCGGCGCACACCGCCGCCGGCGGCTTCGACGCCGAACTGCCGTACTGGCTGGACGTCGAGGAGACCGAGCTGCCCACCGACCTCGACGGCGCCGACACGGCCGCCCACGAGGAGAGCGTGACCGCCGTCCTGGACGACGAGGACACCCGCCGCCTGCTCCAGGAGGTCCCCGAGGCGTACCGCACCCGCGTCAACGACGTGCTGCTGTGCGCCCTGGGCCGGGTCCTCGCGCGCTGGACGGGACGCGACCGGGTGACGGTGGCCCTGGAGGGCCACGGCCGCGAGGACCTCTTCGACGGGACCGACCTCTCCCGCACCGTCGGATGGTTCACCGCGATGTACCCCGTCACCCTGGACGTGCCGCGCTCGGCGGACACCGGGGCCGTACTGAAGTCGGTCAAGGAGAACCTGCGGGCCGTCCCGCACGGCGGCCTCGGCCACGGCGCCCTGCGGTACCTCCGCCCGGACGGCGGCGACACCGCCGCCGAACTGCCCGGACTCCCGCAGATCTCCTTCAACTACCTGGGCCGGCAGGACTGGCACACCGCCCCGGGCGGCCTGCTGCACGCCCCCTGCGACGGCCTGTCCGGCGGCATGGACCCCGGCGCGCGGCGCCCGCACCTCATCGACGTGCTCGGCCGGGTCACCGACAAACGGCTGGAGTTCACCTGGTCGTACTCCCGGGAGATCCACCACCGGGAGACCGTGGCCCGCCTCGCCGCCGAGACGGTGGACGAACTGCGCGCGATCGTCCGGCACTGCGCCACCCCCGGCGCCGGCGGCCGCACCCCGTCGGACTTCCCGCTGGCCCGCCTCGACCAGGCCGCCGTGGACCGCCTCGCCGGCACCGGCCGCGACGTCACCGACGTCTACCCGCTCACCCCCACCCAGGCCGGCATGGTCGTCCACGCCCTGGACGAACCCGGGCAGGGCCTGTACGTCGAACAGATCACCTTCGTCATGGACGGCGTGCGCGATCCGCGGACACTCGCCGCCGCCTGGCAGCACGTCGTCGACCGCACGCCCGTGCTGCGCACCGCCGTCGTCCTGAGCGACGTGCCGGAGCCCCTCCAGGTGGTGCGCCGCGCCGCCCGGCTGCCCGTCACCGAGGACGACTGGTCCGCACTGCCCCCGGCGCGGCGGGACGAACGGCTCACCCGGCTGCTGGCCGAGGACCGGGCCCGCGGCATGGCCCTGGACCGGCCGCCGCTGCTGCGCGTCACCCTGATCCGGCTGGGCCCGGACCAGGTGCGCGTGGTGTGGACCTTCCACCACCTGCTGCTCGACGGCTGGAGCGTCTTCCACGTGCTCGGCGACGTCCTGGCGGCCCACGCGGCGCTCGCCCGGGGCGAGGAACCCCGGCTGCCGGAACGACGGCCGTTCGCGGACTACGCGGCCTGGCTCGCCGCGCGGGGCACCGAGGGCGCCGACGACCACTGGCGCGCCGTCCTCGGCGACCTCACCGCGCCCACCCCGCTGCCCTACGACACCCGGCCCGCGCAGGGCGCCACGGCCCGCTCGGACACCTGGCTGTCGCACCGGCTCGACGCCGGGGAGACCACCCGGCTCCGGGAGTTCGCCCGCCGCCACCACCTCACCCTCAACACTGTCGTCCAGGGAGCCTGGGCCCTGCTGCTGTCCCGCCTCGGCGACACGCCGGACGTCTGCTTCGGCACCACCGTCTCCGGACGCCCGGCGGACCTGCCCGGCGCGGACACCATCACCGGCCTGTTCATCACCACCCTGCCCGCCCGGGTCACCGTCGACGGGCAGGCCCGCTGCGTGCCGTGGCTGCGGGAGACCCAGCGGGCACGGGCCGAGGACCGGCGCTTCGAGCACCTGCCGCTGACCCGGCTGCGGGCGCTGAGCGGACTGCCCGAGGGCATGCCGCTCTTCGACAGCCTCATCGTCCTCGAGAACTACCCGGTGGCCGACACCACGGCCGGCTCCCAGGGCGTCCGGGTGCACGAGCTGGACGCCCGCGAGGCCACCAACTACCCGCTCACCGTGGTGGTGTCCCCCGGCGAGCGGCTCACCGTCGAACTCGGCCACGACCCCCGGTACTTCGGGGAGACCACCGCCCGCTCGCTGGCCGCCCGGCTGCTGCACACCCTGCGGGGCCTCGCCGCCGCCGACGAGGACACCCGGCTCGACGACCTCGACGTGCTGCCCCCGGAGGAACGCGGACGCCTGCTCGCCGGACCGGCGCGCCCGGGCCCGGGCCCGGAGCCGGTGACCGCCGCGCCGCTGGCCGCGCTGATCGAGACGGCCGTGGACCGGTGGCCCGACGCCCCCGCCCTCACCGCACCCGGCCTGGAACTGACCTTCGCGGAGATCGAGGAACGGGCCAACCGCCTGGCGCACCGGCTCATCGCCCGCGGCGCCGCGCCCGGCACGCTCGTCGGGCTCCTGCTGCCCCGCTCCGCGGAGATGGTGATCGCCCAGTTCGCGGTGGCCAAGACCGGCGCCGCCTTCCTGCCGGTCGACCCCGGCCACCCCGAGGAGCGCATCGCCCTGGTGCTGCGCGACGCGGCGCCCGCCGTCGTCCTCGACGCCGAGGAGACCGGCGCCCTCCTCGCGGCGCCGCCCGGCGGCGCACCGGCGCACCGGCCCACCGACGCCGACCGCGCACGCCCCCTGGACCTCGACGACCCGGCGTACGTCATCCACACCTCCGGGTCCACCGGCACCCCCAAGGGCGTCGTGGTCACCCACCGCGGCCTGGCCGCCTTCTCCGCCGCCGAGGCCGCCCACTACCGGGTCCGCGCCGGCGACCGGGTGCTGGCGTTCTCGACGCCCAGCTTCGACGCGTCGGTGCTGGAGCTGTGCATGTCCCTGCCGCACGGCGCCCGCCTGGTCGTGCCGGCCCCCGGACCGCTGCTCGGCGCACAGCTCGCCCAGGTGCTGCGCGAGGAACGCATCACCCACACGCTGCTGCCGCCGGCCGCGCTCGCCACCGTGCCCCCGGACGTCCCCGGCACCCTGCCGGACCTCAGGACCCTGGTGGTCGGCGCCGACGCGTGCCGCGCCGAACTGGCCGCCCGGTGGGCGCCGCACCACCGGATGATCAACTCCTACGGGCCGACCGAGGCCACCGTGGTCGCCACCTGGTCCGCTCCGCTGGAGCCCGACGGCACCGCCCCGCCCATCGGCCGCCGCCTGCCCGGCACCCGCGCCTACGTCCTGGACGCACGGCTGCGGCCGGTCCCCGCCGGGACGGCCGGCGAACTCTGGCTGGCCGGGGACGCGCTGGCCCGCGGCTACCTCGGCCGGCCCGGCCTGACCGCGGCCCGGTTCACCGCCGACCCGTTCGGCCCGCCCGGCAGCCGCATGTACCGCACCGGCGACCTGGTACGCAGCGACGCCCACGGCGAACTGCACCACCTGGGCCGCACCGACCACCAGCTGAAGCTGCGCGGCCACCGCATCGAGGCCGGCGAGGTCGAGGCCGCCCTGGTGCGTCATCCCGCCGTCCTGGACGCCGTGGTGGGCGTCCGGGAGGACGAGCCGGGGCTGCCCCGGCTGGTCGCCCACGTCCTCACCGCGCCCGGCCAGGCCGCGCCCACCGCGTCCGCCCTGCGGGCACACACCGCCCGCACCCTGCCCGGCCCCATGGTGCCCTCGGCGATCGTGGTGATGGACCGCTTCCCGCTGACCGGGAACGGCAAGACCGACCGGGCCGCGCTGCCCGCCCCCGGGCCGCGGGCCGAGGCGACGGCCGGACGCGTCGCCCCGCGCACCCCGACCGAGGAGGCGCTCGCCGCCCTCTGGGAGGAGGTCCTGGGCACACCGGTCGGCGCCGAGGACGACTTCTTCCTGCTCGGCGGCGACTCCCTGCGCGCCCTGCGGATCGTCTCCCGCGCCAACGACGCCTTCGGCGTCACGCTCACGCCCCGCGACGTCCTGGTCTCCCGCACCGTCGCCGCGCTGGCGGAGCTGGTCGAGGAGCAGGTGCTCAGCGAACTCGAGGCCGCCGCCCGTGGCGCCGGCGAATCCTACGAACGGTGAAGGACCCGACCCCGATGACGTCTTCGAAGCGAAACCGCGCCGAGGCCCTGCCCGAGGACCTCAGGGAGGCCCTGCGCCGCCGGCTGGCCGGCCGCGCCGCCACGCCCGCGACCACCGCCCGGCAGGACATCCCGCACGCCGACCGCACCCGCCCGCTGCCGCTGTCCTTCGCCCAGCGACGCCTGTGGTTCCTGGACCGCCTGCGCCCCGGCGACGCCCGCTACAACAGCGCCGTCGCCCTCAGGCTCACCGGCCCGCTCGACCACGGCGCCCTGAGCCGCGCCCTCGACCTGGTGGTGGCCCGTCACGAGGCGCTGCGCACCACCTTCGACGAGGGCGAGGACGGCCACCCCGCGCAGCGGGTCCACGCACCCGCCCCCGTCCCGCTGCCGGTACGCGAGGTCACCCCCGCCGGGACCGAGGCCGCGCTGCGCGCCGAGTACGCCCGCCCCTTCGACCTGCGCACCGGCCCCCTGCTGCGCGCGCTGCTGCTCCGCGAGACGGCCGGCGCGCACGTCCTGCTGCTGACGGCCCACCACATCGTCACCGACGGCTGGTCGACGGGCGTCGTCCTGGAGGAACTCTGCGCCGCCTACGACGCCCTGGCCCACGGCGAGCCGGTGGACCTGCCGCCGGTGGCCACCCAGTACCCGGACTTCGCGGTGTGGCAGCGCGAACAGCTCTCCGGGGACCGGCCGGACCGCGAGGCGGCCCGCCGGGCGGACAGACTGCGCGGGGCCGTGCCGCCCGCCCTGCCCCTGGACCGCCCGCGCCGCGGCGAGGAGTCCGGCGCGGGCGCCGTGCACTCCTTCACGGTCCCCGCCGACGTCACCGCACGGCTGCGCGCCCTCGCCGCCGAGCAGCACACCACCCTCTTCACCGCCCTGACCGCCGCCTGCCAGGCGCTGCTGGCCCGCTGGTCCGGGCAGGACGACGTCACCGTGGGCTCCCTCACCCCGGGCCGCCCGCGCACCGACCTGGAACGGGCCGTCGGCTTCTTCGTCTCCACCGTCGTCCTGCGCACCCCCGTGGAGACCGCCGGCTCCTTCCGCGACCTGCTGGCGGTGGCCGCCGACACCGTCAACGACGCCTTCGCGCACGGCGACATCCCCTTCGAGCGGCTCGTGGAAGCCGTCGGCGCGCCCCGTGAGGCGGGCCGCAACCCGCTGTTCGACGTGATGGTCCTGCTGCACCCGGCCCCGCCCACGGCCCCCGCGCTCCGCGGCCTCACCACCACACCCGTCGCGGTGCCCCGGCAGGCCGCGACGTTCGACCTCAGCATCGAGTTCGTGCCCGAGGGTGAGGCGCTGACCGGCCTGCTGGAGTACCGCACCGACCTGTTCGACGCGGACACCGCCCGCCGGACGGCCGACCAGCTCGGGCGGCTGCTCGCGGGCGCCGCCGCCGAACCCGACCGCCCCCTGGGCACCCTCCCGCTGCTCTCCGCGGCCGAGGAACGCCAGGTCACCCGGGACTGGAATGACACCGCCCGACCCGTCCCCGCCACGCTCCTGCCCCGCCTCCTCGAGGAGCGGGCGGCCCGCACCCCGCACGCCACCGCCCTCGTCGCCGGCGGCGAACGCCTCGACCACGCCACCCTCGACGCCCGCGCCGAACGGCTCGCGGACCACCTCGCCGCCCGGGGCGCCGGACCCGAGCGGCTGGTCGCCCTGCGCCTGCCGCGCACCGCCGACATGATCGTGGCGATCCTCGCCGTGTGGAAGACGGGCGCCGGCTACCTCCCCATCGACCCCGCCCTGCCCGAGGAGCGCATCCGGTACCTCCTCGACGACGCCCGCCCCGCCCTCGTCCTGGACGAGGCGGCGGTGCGCGCCGCCCTGGACGGCCCGGCCCTGCCCGCCGGCCCCCGGCCGCGCGCCCCCCTCGACCCCGAACACCCCGCCTACGTCATCCACACCTCCGGCTCCACCGGCCGCCCCAAGGGCGTCGCCGTGACCCACCGCTCGGTGGCGAACCTGCTCGCCGCGCACCGCGAGGGCTTCGTCGCGGAGGCCGGCGGCGGACCGCTGAACGTGGCGCTCACCGCGTCGTTCTCCTTCGACACCTCCTTGGAGGGCGTGCTGCTGATGGCCGACGGCCACCCGCTGCACCTCGTCGACGAGACCACCCGCCTGGACCCGGCCGCCCTGGTGGAGTACGTCGTCGAGCACCGCGTCGACTTCCTGGACGTGACGCCCTCCTACCTGCGCCAGCTGCTGCCCGCCGGGCTGCTCACCGACGCCCGGCACCGCCCGCGGGTGCTGATGGTCGGCGGCGAGGCCATCGGCGCCGGCCTGTGGCGCGAGCTCGCCGCGCGGCGCGACGTCGCCGCGTACAACTTCTACGGCCCCACCGAGTGCACCGTCGACGCCCTCTCCTGCCGGATCGAGGGCGACGGCCGCCCCTTGGTGGGCCGCCCGCTGCCCAACGTGCGGGCCTACGTCCTCGACGACCGGCTGCGCCCCGTGCCGCCCGGCGTCGGCGGCGAACTGTACCTGGCGGGCGAGCAGGTGGCGCGTGGCTACGCCGGCCGCCCCGGCCTGACCGCGGCGCGCTTCCTCCCCGACCCGTTCGGTCCGCCCGGCGGCCGCATGTACCGCACCGGCGACCTGGCCCGCTGGACCGCCGACGGCCGCCTGGACCACCTCGGCCGCGCCGACGACCAGGTGAAGGTGCGCGGCCACCGCATCGAGCCCGGCGAGATCGAGGCGGCCCTGCTCGACCTGCCGGAGCTGACCGCCGCCGCGGTCGTCGCCGCCGCCGACGCGCACGGCCACACACGGCTCGCCGCCTACGTGGTCCCCGCCGCCTCCGCCGCCGCCCCCGCCGGGTCCGCGCTGCGCGACGCCCTGAGCCGGGTCCTGCCCGGGCACATGGTCCCCTCGTCGTTCACCGTCCTCGACGCGCTGCCGCTCACCACCAGCGGCAAGCTGGACAGGCGCGCCCTGCCCGCACCCGACCCCGGCGCCGGCCGCGAGCGGGAGCACGTCGCCCCGCGCACCCCCGCCGAGGAGACCCTGGCCGGGATCTGGGCCGAGGTGCTGGGCATCGCCCGGGTGGGCGTCACCGACAACTTCTTCGAACTGGGCGGCGACTCCATCCTCGGCATCCAGACCGTCGCCCGCGCCCGCGCCGCCGGCCTGCGCGTGTCCTCGCAGGACGTCTTCCGCCACCAGACCGTCGCCGACCTCGCCGCCGCCGCGGCCGGGCGCGCACCGGCCGCCCCCGCGCCGCGCGCCCCCCGGCCGGCCGGTCCGGCGCCGCTGACCCCCGTCCAGGAGTGGTTCCTCGCCGCCCACGGCCCGCTGCGCCACTTCAGCATGTCGGTCCTCCTCGACCTGCCGCACGACCTCGACGAGAGCGCCCTGGAGGCGGCGGTGGAGGCGGTGGCCGCACGCCACCCTGCGCTGCGCACCCGCTTCACCCGCGACAACGGCGCCTGGCGCCAGCACCCCGGGGAAGGCCCGGCCACCGGACTGCTCACCCGCCACGACCTGTCCGCCGCGCCCGACCCGGAGGCCGCCCGCGAGGAGGCCGCCGACGCCGCCCGCGCCGCCCTCGACCCCGCGACCGGCGCCCTCTTCCGCGCCGCCCTGCTGCTGCCCGCCGTCGCGGGGGAGCGCCCGCAGCTGTTCCTGACCGCCCATCACCTGGCCGTCGACGGCGTCTCCTGGCGCGTGCTGCTCGCCGCCGTCGAGCGTGCCTACCGCCAGGCGGCCGACGGCGGGCCCGTCCGCCTGGAACCGGAGGCCACGCCCTTCGCGACCTGGGCCGCGCACCTCGCCGAGCGGGTGCGGGCCGGAGACCTGGACGCCGACCTGCCCCACTGGCTGGACGAGGCCGCCGAGCCGCGCACCCCGCTGCCCGTGGACCGGACCGGCCGTCCGCGGGCCGCGTCGGTGCGCACCGTCCGCGCGCGGGTGGACCGCGACACCACCGAGGCGCTGCTGCGCCGGGTGCCCGGCGTCTACCGCACCCAGGTCAACGACGTCCTGCTCGCCGCGCTGGGCCGGGTCCTCGCCGACTGGGCCGGCGCCGAGCGCGTCACCGTCGCCCTGGAGGGCCACGGCCGCGAGGAGGCCGGGGAGGACCTGGACCTCTCCGGCACGGTGGGCTGGTTCACCTCCCTGTACCCGGTCACCCTCACCCCGGCCGGACCGGCCGGCGCGCCCGACTGGGGCGCCACGCTGAAGGCGGTGAAGGAGCGGCTGCGCGCCGTGCCCCGGCGCGGCCTCGGACACCAGGCACTGGCCCACCTCGGCTCGCCCGCCCCCGCGACCCACGTCCTGCGCGACTCCCCGCTGCCGCAGGTGTCGTTCACCTACCACGGCCGGTGGGAGACGCCCCGCTCGGGCGACTTCGCCCAGGCCGGGCAGGCCCCGGGCCGGGAGATCGCGGCCGACGAGCCGCTGGACCACCTCCTCGACGTCTCCGCCGCCGTCACCGACGGCACCCTGGAGATCACCTGGCACCACAGCGACGAGGTCCACGACGAGCGGACCGTGCGACGGCTGGCGGACGGCATGACCGCCGCGCTGGCCGCGATCGCCGAGCACTGCGCCCGCCCGGACGCCGGCGGCCGCACCCCGTCCGACTTCCCCCTGGCCCGCCTCGACCAGGCCGGCGTGGACCGGCTGGCCGGTGACGGACGCGCGGTGGAGGACATCCTGCCGCTGACCCCGCTCCAGGAGGGCATGCTCTTCCACCGTCTGGTCGGCGGCCCCGACGACGTGTACGTCGACCAGGCGTCCCTGCTGCTGCGCGGCGTCGCCGACCCGCGGGCCTTCGCCCTCGCCTGGCAGCGGGTCACCGACCGCACGCCGGCGCTGCGCACCTCGGTGGTGTGGGAGGACGTGCCCGTCCCGTTGCAGATCGTGCACCGGCACGTCACCGTGCCCGTCACCCACCTGGACTGGCGGCGCGGCGACCCCGGCGAACGCGCCGAGCGGCTGAGGAGGCTGGGCGAGGAGGACCTGGCCCGCGGCATCGACCTCACCGCCGCGCCGCTGATGCGGCTCACCCTCGTGCGCCTGCCCGACGCCGAGCTGCGCCTGCTGTGGACCTCCCACCACCTGATCCTGGACGGCTGGAGCCTGGCCCAGGTGCTCACCGAGGTGTGCGAGGAGTACGCCGCACTCGTGTCGGGCGGCGAGAGCCGGCCGCCGGTCCGCCGCCCCTTCGCCGACCACGTCCGCCTGCTCGCGGAACAGGACACCGAGGCCGCCCGCGACCACTGGCGCGAAGCCCTCGCCGGCTTCGCCGCGCCGACGCCGCTCCCCGCCGACCGACCGCAGGACCGCACCCACCAGGCCCGGTCGGCGGCCGTGCACACCACCGAGCTGGGCGACGCCGACTCCGAACGCCTCGTCCGCGCCGCCAGGGAGAACGGACTGACCCTGAGCACCGTCGTGCAGGGCGCCTGGGCGCTGCTGCTCGCCCGCCACGCCGCCCAGGACGACGTGGTGTTCGGCACCACCGTCTCCGGCCGCCCCGACGACCTGCCCGGCGCCGAGTCGATGATCGGCATGTTCATCAACACCCTGCCCACCCGGGTCCGGGTGGACCCCCGCCGGCCGGCCGCCGACTGGCTGCGCGACCTCCAGCGGGAGCAGGCCGAGGCCCGCCGGCACGCCGCGGTGTCCCTGGCCGAGCTGACCTCGCTCAGCGACGTGCCGCCGGGCAGCCCGCTGTTCCACAGCATGGTCGCCTTCGAGAACTACCCGTTCGACGAGGCCCGTACGGCCGTCTCCGGCGTGCGCCTGGCCGAGGTGACCTCCCGCGACGCCACCAACTACCCGCTGGTGCTGCGCGCCTTCCAGGGCGGGCGGATCGGCTTCGACCTGGCCTACGACCCCGGCCTGTTCGACGCCGGGACGGTCCGGGCGCTGGCCGGCCGGCTCCGTCTGCTGCTGACGGGCTTCGCCGACGCGCCCGGCCGCCCGCTGCGCGCACTGCCCTGGACGACACCCGAGGAGCGGCGGCGCCTGCTCGCCGGGGCGGGCGGCACCGTCCACGGCCGCCCCGCCGAGACCCTGGTCGACCTCTTCGAGGCGCAGGCCGCCCGCACGCCCGCCGCCCCCGCCGTCACCTGGCGGGGCGAACACCTGGACTACGCGGGCCTCGACGCCCGGGCGGGCCGCCTCGCCCACCGCCTCGCCGAGGCCGGAGCCCGCCCGGAGCGCTACGTCGCGCTCGCCCTGCCCCGCGGCGTCGACCAGGTCGTGGCGATCCTCGCCGTGCTGAAGACCGGCGCCGCCTACCTTCCGGTCGACCCGCGGGTGCCCGACGAGCGGCTGGCCGCCGTCCTGGACGACGCGCGGCCGGTCGTGCTGGTGACCACCGCCCAGGACGCGCCGCGGGCCCGGGGCGCCGACGTGCCCGTCCTGGCGCTGGACGACCCGGCGGTCGCCGCGGACCTCGCCGCCCGGCCGGCCACCGGCCCCGGCGACCCGTCCCTGCGGCCGCTGCCGGAACACCCCGCGTACGCCATCCACACCTCCGGCTCCACCGGCCGCCCCAAGGGCGTGGTCGTGCCGCACGCCAACGTGGTCCGCCTCTTCACCCGGACCGCGCACTGGTTCGGCTTCGACGAGCACGACGTGTGGACGCTGTTCCACTCCTACGCCTTCGACTTCTCCGTGTGGGAGCTGTGGGGCGCGCTGCTGCACGGCGGCCGGCTCGTCGTCGTCCCCGACGACGTCGCCCGCTCGCCGGAGGACTTCCTCCGGCTCCTCGCCGACGAGCGGGTCACCGTCCTCAACCAGACGCCGTCCGCGTTCCACCCGCTGATCCGCGCCGACGCCGAGCACCCGGAGACCGGTGACCGGCTGGCCCTGCGGACGGTGGTCTTCGGCGGCGAGGCGCTCGACGTGGCGCCGCTCGCCCGCTGGTACGACCGGCACCCGCACGACGCGCCGCGCCTGGTGAACATGTACGGCATCACCGAGACCACCGTGCACGTCACCTACGCCCCGCTCGACGGCACGCTCGACCTCACGCGGCCGACCGGAGCCGCCGGCCTCATCGGCACGGGCATCGAGGACCTGCGGGTGTACGTCCTCGACGACGCCTTGGCGCCGGTGCCGCCGGGCGCGACCGGGGAGATGTACGTGGCGGGGGAGGGGCTGGCCCGCGGCTACCTGGGCCGTCCCGGGCTGACCGCGAGCCGCTTCCCCGCCGACCCGTACGGGGCGCCCGGCACCCGCATGTACCGCACCGGCGACCGGGCCCGCCGGCGGGCCGACGGCACCCTGGAGTACCTGGGCCGTGCCGACCAGCAGGTCAAGATCCGCGGCTACCGCATCGAGCCGGGCGAGATCGAGGCGGCGCTGCACACCCACCCGGGGATCGGCGCCGCCGCCGTCGAGGTCCACCAGGACGCCTCCGGCACCCGGCGGCTCGTCGCCTACGTCGTGCCCGCCGGCGGCACGGGCGGCGGGGCCGGCGCGGGCGAGGACCCGGGCGACGCGACGACCGGTGCCGCGACGGGCGGGACCCCGCCGTCCGCCGCCGAGCTCCGCGCCCACCTCGAGCGGTCCCTGCCGTCCTACATGGTGCCCGCGGCCTACGTGCCGCTGACCGCGCTGCCGCTGACCGTCAACGGCAAGCTCGACCGGCGCGCCCTGCCCGCCCCCGGCCCCGACGGCTTCGCCGCCCGCGGCGACCGCGTCGCGCCCCGCACCCATGCCGAACGCCTCGTCGCTGCCGCCTGGGCGGACGTCCTGGACGTCGCGGAGATCGGTGCCGAGGACGACTTCTTCGCCCTCGGCGGGGACTCCCTGCTCGCCGTGCGCGCCACCGCGCGGCTGCGCGCGGCCTTCGGCACGGACGTCTCCCCCCGCCTGCTGTTCACCCACCCCACGCCCGCCGCGCTGGCGGCGGCACTCGGCGACCCGGCCGACGGCCCACCCGACCTCATCCCGGCCGTCCGCCCCGACGGCCCCGCACCGCTGTCGTACGCCCAGCAACGCCTGTGGTTCCTCGACCGGTTCGAACCGGGGGCCACCGAGTACACGACGCTGTCCGTGCTGCGGATGCGCGGCCCGCTCGACGAGAGGGCCCTGCGCGCCGCCCTGGACGGCCTGGTCGCCCGGCACGAGGCGCTGCGCACCACCTTCGCCGAACGGGACGGCTCAGCCCGGCAGGTGGTGCGCCCGCCGTTCCCCGTCGGCCTGCCGGCCGACGACCTGACCGGCATGGGCGAGCAGGCCCTCGACGCGCTGCTGGCCGCCGAGGCAGCCACCCCCTTCGACCTCGAGGCAGGCCCGCTGCTGCGGGCCCGCCTCGCCCGCCTGGCCGCCGACGACCACGTGCTGGTCCTCGCCCTGCACCACATCGTCACCGACGGCTGGTCCGTCGCCGTCCTCGGCCGCGACCTGAGCGAGCTGTACACGGCGGCACACCGCGACCGCCCCCCGAACCTGCCCGAACTGCCCCTGCGCTACCGCGACTTCGCCGCCTGGCAGCGCGCCCGGACCGACCGGGCCGAGCAGGACCTCGCCCACTGGCGGAGGGTCCTGGACGGGCTGACCCCGCTGGAGCCGCCCACCGACCGGCCCCGGCCCGCCGTCCGCACCCGCGAAGGCGCCCTCCTCACCTTCGAGCTGCCGGCCGCGCTCACCGGCCGCCTGCGCGAGACGGCCCGCACCGCGGACGCCACCCTCTACATGGCGCTGCTGACCGCCTGCCAGATCCTGCTGGCCCGCTGGACGGAACAGGAGGACGTGGCCGTCGGCACCGTCACCGCGGGGCGTGAGCGGCCCGAACTCCACGACCTGGTCGGCATGTTCGTCAACACGCTGGTGCTGCGCGCCCGGGTGCGGCCCGAGCTGTCGTTCCGGCGGCTGCTCGAGCAGGCCCGCGAGACGGTGCTGGAGGCGTTCGCCCACCAGGAGGTGCCCTTCGAGCAGCTGGTCGACGCCCTCCAGCCGGAACGCGACACCAGCCGCACCCCGCTGTTCCAGGTCATGGTCGCCCTGCACAACCTGGGCGCCAGGGCCCCGGAACTGCCCGGCCTGGACGTCGAACCGGTGACGCCGCCCGTCCGGCACGCCACCTTCGACCTGGCCTTCGACTTCGTCGAGCACGACGACGGCGTCACCTGCCACCTGGAGTACAGCACCGGCCTGTTCGACGAGGTCACCGCCCGCCGCCTCGCCGGCCGGCTCCGGCTGCTCCTCGAGGCCGCCGTCGCGGACCCGGAGCGGCCCGCCGGCGAACTGCCGCTGCTCACCGAGGCCGAGCGGCGCCAGGTCCGGCACGCGTGGCAGGGCGCCTCCCGCCCGGAACCGGACACCACCTTCACCGCCCTGTTCGAGGCCCAGGCAGCCCGCACCCCGCACGCCACCGCCCTGGTGACCCGCGACGCCACCTGGGACTTCGCCGCCCTCAACACCCGCGCCAACCGGCTCGCCCACCACCTCGCCGGACTCGGGGCGGGCCCGGAGGACGTGGTCGCCGTCCGGCTGCCGCGCACCGGCGACCTGCTGGTCGCGCTGCTCGCCGTGCTCAAGGCGGGCGCCGCCGTGCAGTTCCTCGACCCCGGCCTGCCCGCCGCACGCGTCACCGCCCTGCTGGCGGACACCGGCGCGCGCACCGTGCTGACCCCGGACGCCCTGCGAGCCGTGCCCTGGGACCGGCTGCCCGCGCACGACCCCGCCGACGCCGACCGGCGCCGGCCGCTCGACCCCCGGCACACCGCCTACGTCGTCCACACCTCCGGCTCCACCGGCCGGCCCAAGGGCGTCGCCGTCGAACACCGCCAGCTGGTCAACCTCTGCCGCGACCACCGCGACAACCTGCTCGCCCCGCACACCGGCGGCGGCCGCCGGCTGCGCGCCGCGCTCAGCGCCTCGTTCTCCTTCGACACCTCCTGGGAAGGCCCGCTGCTGCTCGCCCTCGGCCACGAGGTCCACCTGATCGACGAGGACACCCGCCTGGACCCGGACGCCTTCCGCGCCCGGATCGACGAGCACCGCCTGGACCTCGTCAACGTCACGCCGACCTTCCTGCGCGAACTGCTCGCCGCCGGCCTCCTCGCCCCCGGGCGGCACCGTCCGGAGCTGCTCCTGGTCGGCGGCGAGGCCGTCGACGGCGCCACCTGGCGCGAGTTGTGCGCGGCGGCCGGACTCGGGGTCTCGGCGTACAACATGTACGGACCGACCGAGACCACCGTCGACGCGGTCTACGGCCGCTGCGCCGACAGCCCCGCCCGGCCGGTCATCGGCCGCCCCGGCCACAACCTGCGCGCCCACGTCCTCGACGGAGCCCTGCGGCCGGTGCCGCCCGGCGTGCCCGGCGAGCTGTACCTGTCCGGACCGCAGGTCGCCCGCGGATACGTGGGCCGGCCCGGCGCGACCGCCTCCCGCTTCCTGCCCGACCCGTTCACCCCGGCGCCGGGGGAGCGGATGTACCGCACCGGGGACCGTGTCCGGTGGGACGCCCACGGGCGGCTGGAGTTCCTCGGCCGGGCGGACGAGCAGGTCAAGATCCGCGGGTTCCGCGTCGAGCCCGGCGAGGTCGAGGCCGCGCTCCTCGCCCACCCGGACGTCGCCGACGCGGCCGTCGCGGCCCGCGAGCACGCGGGCCGCACCACGCTCGTCGCCTACCTGGTGGCCGCCGACGGCCGGAGCCCGTCCGCCGACGAACTGCGGGTGCGGCTGCGGCGCACGCTGCCGGACCACATGGTGCCCACCGCGTTCGTGCCGCTCGAGCGCATCCCGCGCACCGCCGGCGGCAAGACCGACCGGCGCGCGCTGCCCGCACCCCCCGCGCAGCCCGACGGCGGCACCCCGTGGGTGGCGCCCCGCCCCGGCACCGAGGAGCGCCTGGCGGCGATCTGGAAGGACGTCCTCGGCGTCGAACGGGTCGGCGCCCGGGACGACTTCTTCTCCCTGGGCGGGGACTCCATCCTCAGCATCCAGATCGTCTCCCGCGCCCGCCGGGCCGGCCTGGCGCTGACCACCAAGGACGTCTTCCGCCACCGGACGGTCGCCGAACTCGCCCTGCGCGTCACCGACTCCGGCGCTCCTGCGGCCACCGCCGAGGCGCCCGCCGAGGCGCCGCTCACCCCCATCCAGCACTGGTACCTCGACGGCCGCCGGCCCGGCGACCCGCTGCGCTTCACCATGACCCAGCGCCTGCGCCTCGCCCCCGGCACCGACCCCGAGGCGCTGCGCCGGGCGGTCGAGGCGCTCGTGCGCCACCACCCCGCCCTGCGCACCCGGTTCCGGCAGACACCGGCCGGCCCGCGCCAGGAGGTCCTGCCCGAGGCCCCGCACCAGGTGTTCACCCACCACGCCGCCCCGTCCGGGGAGGCGGAGGTCCGGCGCCTGGTGGACGCGGCGCAATCCGCCCTGGACCCGGCCGAGGGGCGGGTCGTACGGGCCCTGCTCCTCGACGGGGACCCCCAGCAACTCGTCCTCACCGTCCACCACCTGGCGGTCGACGGCGTCTCCTGGCGCATCCTGCTCGCCGACCTGGAGAACGCCCACCGCGCCGCCGCGGCCGGACGGCCCGTCGAACTCCCCCCGGTGGCGACCGCGTACACCACCTGGGCCACCCGGCTGGAGGAACACACGCGCGCCGGAGCGTTCGACGCCGACCTCGCGTACTGGACGGCGACCGGCACCGCTGCGACCGGCACCGATGCGGCCGCCCTGCCGCCCGGCCGGATCGGCCCCAACACCCACGGCGCCGCCGCCACCGTCACCGTCGCCCTGGAACGCGAGGAGACCGACGCGCTGCTGCGCCGGGTCCCCGACGCCTACCGCACCCAGGTCAACGACGTGCTGCTGAGCGCCCTGGGCCGCACCCTGGCCCGCTGGTGCGGACGCGACACCGTCCTGATCGGCGTCGAGGGACACGGCCGCGAGGACCTGTTCGACGACGTGGACCTGTCGCGCACCGTCGGCTGGTTCACCGCCGAGTTCCCGCTCGCGCTCGCCGTCGACCCCGCGGCCGGCTGGCACGACACGCTCCGCTCGGTCAAGGAACAACTGCGCGCCGTGCCACGGCGCGGGCTGAGCCACGGGGCGCTGCGCCACCTGGCGCCCGGCGGCCCGCTCGCCGGCGCCCTGCGGCCGCAGGTCGGGTTCAACTACCACGGGCGGTGGGACGCGGGCGGGACGGCCGGCGACGGACTGCTGCGGGGCGCGCTGCCCCCGGCGGGCCGGGACACCGACCCGGACGAGGAACGCCCCTACCTGCTGGACGTCACCGGCGTCGTCCAGGACGGCCGGCTCGAGCTCGGCTGGACCTACCCGCCCGCCGTCCACGACGAGGCCCTCGTACGCCGTCTCGCCGAGGAGACCCTGACCGCGCTGCGGGAGATCGCCGCGCACTGCGCCCGCCCGGACGCCGGCGGCCGCACCCCCTCCGACTTCCCGCTCGCGGGCCTCGGCCAGGAACAGCTGGACCGCCTCGTCGGCGACGGCCGCGACGTCGACGACGTGCTGCCGCTGACCCCGCTCCAGGCCGGCATGCTCTTCCACGGGCTGGTCGACACCGCGGACGCCTACGCCGACCGCGTCGCCGTACGGCTGTCCGGCGTCGCGGACCCGCACGCCTTCGCCGAGGCGTGGCAGCGGCTGACCGACCGCACCCCCGCCCTGCGCACCAGCGTCCACTGGAAGGGCCTGCCGCACCCGGTCCAGGTCGTCCACCGCGCCGTCGACCTGCCCGTCACCCACCTCGACCTGCGCGGGATGACGGAACGGGAGCGGAGCGAGGCGACCGGACGGCTCCTCGACGACGACCGCGCGGCCGGCCTGGACGTCACCCGCGCCCCGCTCACCCGCCTCACCCTGGCCGCCCTGCCCGGCGACGAGGTGCTGCTGGTGTGGTCCACCCACCACATCGCCCTGGACGGCTGGAGCACCGGGCAGCTGCTCACCGAGGTGTGCGAGCTGTACGCCTCCCGCACCGGCGGCCGGGCCGCCGCGCCCCCGGCCCGCAGGCCCTTCGCGGAGTACCTGCGCTGGCTGGCCGAGCGGGAGGAGAGCGACGCCGCCGCGGCCGAACGGCACTGGGCGGGCGTCCTCGCCGGCTTCACCGGGCGCACCCCGCTGCCCTACGACCGCGTCCCCGCCGAGGCGCACCGCGCCCGCTCCGCCGCCACCGTCCGCCACACGCTGGACGAGCCGGCCTCCCGCCGGCTGCGGGAGGCGGCGGCGCGCGCCGGGCTCACCGTCAACACCGTCGTCCAGGGCGCCTGGGCGCTGCTGCTGGCACGCACCGGCGGACGACACGACGTGGTGTTCGGCACTACCGTCTCCGGACGTCCGGCCGAACTGCCCGGCGTCGAGACGATGATCGGCATGTTCATCAACACCGTGCCCACCCGGGTGCGGGTGCCGTCCGGCAGCGTGCGGGACTGGCTGCGCGGCGTGCAGGAGGAACAGACCGAGGCGCGCCGCCACGACTTCCTCGCCCTGCCCCGCATCCAGGCCGCCGGCCCGCTCCCGTCCGGCGAGCCGCTGTTCGACAGCATGGTGGTCTTCGAGAACTACCCCGTCGACGAGACCGCCGCCGCCCGCACCGGCGTGGGCGTCGAGGAGGTGCGCGCCGACGACGCCACCACCTTCCCGCTGTGCCTGCGCGCCCACCTCGGCGACCGGCTGGGCCTCGATGTGGCCTACGACTCCGCGCTGTTCGACGCCCCGACCGTGGAAGACGCCGCGGCCCGGCTGACCGTCCTGGTCACCGCGCTCACCGACGCCCTCGACGGCGAGGCCCGGGACGGCGGTGTCACGGTGGACGACCTGGACCTGCTGACCGCAGAGGACCGGCGGACGCTGGCCCGGTGGAACACCACCGCCCGCCGCGCCGCGCCGGACAGCCCCGTCGGCCTCTTCGCCGCGCAGGCCCGCCGCACCCCCGACGCGGTCGCGGTCCACGACGGCGACCGCGAGGTCACCTACCGCCTCCTCGACGCCTGGTCCGACCGGCTGGCCGCCGGCCTCCTCCGGGACGGCGTGGGTCCGGAGGACCGCGTCGCCCTCCTCATGGAACGCGGCGCCGAACTCGTCGTCGCCCAGCTCGCGGTCCTCAAGGCGGGCGGCGCCTACGTCCCGGTGGACGCCCGCGCCCCCGAGGAGCGGCGCCGGACGCTGCTGGCGCAGGCGGGCGCGGCGGCGCGGCTCACCGCCCAGGACGTCACCGCGTGCGCCGCCGACGACCCGGCCGGAACCCCGGCCGCGCCCTTCCCGCCCGCCGACCCCGACCGCCTCGCCTACGTCATGTTCACCTCCGGCTCCACCGGCCGGCCCAAGGCGGTCGCCGTGCGGCACCGGGACGTGGCGTCGCTCGCCACCGACAGCCGGTTCGGCGACGGCGTGTGCGCACGGGTGCTGCTGCACTCGCCGGTGGCCTTCGACGCGGCGACCTTCGAGGTCTGGGCCCCCCTGCTGTCCGGCGGGACGGTGGTCGTCGCCCCCGGCGACACCGTCGACGCGACGCTGCTGCGACGCCTGGCCGGGAAGGAGGGCGACGGCGGCCTGACCGCCCTGTGGCTGACGGCAGGCCTGTTCCGCCTGCTCGCCCAGGACGCCCCGGACTGCTTCGCGGGACTGCGCCAGGTGTGGACCGGCGGCGACGTGGTCCCTGCGGCCGCCGTGCGCCGGGTGCTGACCGCCTGCCCCGGCCTGACCGTCGTCGACGGCTACGGCCCCACCGAGACCACCACCTTCGCCACCTCCCACGCCCTCGCCGACGCCGCCTCCGTGCCCGGCACCGTGCCGATCGGCCGTCCGCTGGACGACCGGCGCGCGCACGTCCTGGACAGCAGGCTGCGCCCCGTCCCGCCGGGCTGCGCCGGCGAGCTGTACGTCGCGGGGGAGGGGGTGGCCCGCGGCTACCTCGGCCGCCCCGGCGAGACCGCCGCGCGCTTCGTCGCGGACCCCTGCGGCCCGCCCGGCACCCGCGCGTACCGCACCGGCGACCTCGCCCGGCGGCGCGCCGACGGCACCCTCGAGTTCCTCGGCCGCGCCGACGACCAGGTGAAGATCCGCGGCTTCCGCGTCGAGCCCGGCGAGGTCGAGGCCGCCCTCGCCGCCCACCCGGGCGTCGCGGACGTCGCGGTGGTGGCCCGCCAGGACGGCCCGGGATCCAGGCGGCTGGTCGCCTACGTCGTCGGCGAGGCCGGCCGGGACCCGCGAGCGCTGCTGGAGTTCGCCCGGCACACCCTGCCCGACTACCTCCTGCCCTCCGCGGTCGTCCCGCTCCCGGCACTCCCGCTCAGCGGCAACGGCAAGGTCGACCGGGCGGCGCTGCCGGCCCCGGCGGACGCCGACGGGCGACCGGACGACGCGTACGCCGAGCCCCGCACCGAGGCCGAGCACCGCACCGTGGAGGTCTTCGCCGAGGTGCTGGGCGGCGAGAGGCCCGGCGTGCGGGACGACTTCTTCCTGCTGGGTGGCGACTCCATCCTCAGCATCCGCCTGGCCTCACGCCTCGCGGAGACCTTCGGCGCCGACATCTCGCCGCGCGCCGTGTTCGACCACCCGACCCCGGCCGCGCTCGCCGCCCTGCTCACCGCGCCCGGCGCGGCACCGGCACGGCCCGCCCCGACCCCGGTGCCGCGCGACGGCACGACGCCGACGCCCATGTCCTACGCGCAGCAACGCCTGTGGTTCCTCGAGGAGTTCGCGCCCGGCGACGCCGCCTACGTCACCGCGCTCGCGCTGCGCCTGCGCGGCCGCCTGGACACCGGAGCCCTCACCCGGGCGCTGCGGTCCGTCGTCGCCCGCCACGAGTCGCTGCGCACCACCTTCGACTCGGCCGACGGCCACGGCGTGCAGATCGTGCACCCCCCGCAGGACGTCCCGCTGCCGCTGCACGACCTCTCCGGCCTGCCCGCACCCGACCGCGCGGCGCGGCTGGAGGAACTCCTCACGGACGAACGCACCCGCCCCTTCGACCTGCGCCAGGGGCCGCTGCTGCGCCCCGCGCTGGTGCGGCTGTCCGGCGACGAACACGTCCTGGCCCTCGTGACGCACCACATCGTCACCGACGGCTGGTCCACCGGGGTCCTCACCGGCGACCTGTTCCACCTCTACCGGGCCGAGACCGGCACCGCCACGGGCGAACTCCCCGCGCTGCCCGTGCAGTACGCCGACTACGCGCACTGGCAGCGCACCGTCGCCGACGCCGCCGCCGGAGAGCACCTCGGGTACTGGAAGGAGCGGCTGGCCGGCCTCGAACCGCTCGACCTGCCGACCGACCGGCCGCGCCCGCCGGTGCGCACCGCCGACGGCGCCACCACCCGCCTGGTGCTGCCGCCGGACACCGCCCGCCGGCTCACCCGGGCCGGACAGGAGCGCGGCGCCACCCTGTTCACCACCCTGGTCGCCGCCACCCAGGCCTACCTGGCCCGGCTGACCGGCGGCCAGGACATCGCCGTCGGCACCGTCACCTCCGGCCGCGACCTGCCCGAGACACAGAACCTGGTCGGCTTCTTCGTCAACACCCTGGTCCTGCGCTCCGAGGTGCGCCCCGAGCAGTCCTTCCCGGAGTTCCTCTCCGGCGTACGGCGGACCGTGCTCGACGCCTTCACCCACCAGGACGTGCCCTTCGAGCGGGTGGTGGACGAGGTGCGCCCGGAACGCGACACCAGCCGCACCCCCCTCTTCCAGGTGATGGTCGTCCTGCAGAACACCCCGTCCCCCGCGACCGGCCTGCCGGACCTGGAGGTCACCGACGCCGAGACCGAGCTGCGGCACGCGGCGTTCGACCTCACCTTTGAGTTCGCCGAGGGCGACGACGGCGCCCTGCACGGCCTGCTCACCTACAGCACCGGCCTGTTCGACGACGCCACCGCCCGGCGCATGGCCGCACAGCTCACCACGCTGCTGACCGCCCTCGCCGACGACCCGCACCGGCCGCTGGGCGCCCTGCCGCTCTCCACCGACGCGGAGCTCGAGGCCCTGCTCGCCGCCGGAAGCGGCACCGCCCGCCCGGTGCCCGAGGCCACGCTGCCCGAGCTGTTCGAACGGCAGGCGGCCCGCACCCCGGACGCCGTCGCCCTGGCCGAGGGCGGCCGGGAGTGGACCTACGCGGAGACCGACCGGGCCGCCAACCGGCTCGCCCACCGGCTCATCGGCCGCGGGGTCGGCCCCGAGACGGTGGTGGCCCTGCGGCTGCCCCGCGGCGCGGCCGCGGTGGTCGCCCAGCTCGCCGTCGCCAAGGCGGGCGGCGCCTTCGTCCCCGTCGACCCGGACCACCCCGAGGAGCGCCGCGCCTTCGTCCTCCGCGACGCCGGCGCCGCCCTGGTGCTGGACGACGCGGCCCGGGTGTGGGACGGCGACGGACCGGACACCGCCCCCACCGACGCGGACCGCCTCGCCCCGCTCTCCACCGCGCACCCCGCGTACGTCATCCACACCTCGGGCTCCACCGGCACCCCCAAGGGCGTCGTCGTCACCCACACCGGCCTGGCCGCGTTCGCCGCGGCCGCCGCCGAACGCTACGCGGCGGGCCCCGGCGACCGGATGCTGCAGTTCGCCTCGCCCAGCTTCGACGCCTCCGTCCTGGAACTGTGCGTCTCCCTGCTCACCGGCGCCACCCTGGTGACCGGGGAGGAGGGACCGCTGGTCGGCGAACGGCTGCTCGAGGTCCTCGCCGGGCGGCGCATCAGCCACACGCTGATCCCCCCGGCGGCCCTCGCCACCCTCCCCGGCACGGCCGCCGCCGGGCTCCCCGCGCTGCGCACCCTGATCGTCGGCGCCGAGGCATGCCCCGCCGACCTGGTCGAACGGTGGGCGCCCGGCCGCCGGATGATCAACTCCTACGGGCCCACCGAGGCCACCGTGGTGGCGACCTGGACCGGCCCGCTCGCCCCCGCCGCGGGAGCGCCGCCCATCGGCGGGCCGGCCGGCGCCACCCGCGTGCACGTCCTGGACGCCGCCCTGCGGCCCGTCCCGCCCGGCGTGCTGGGGGAGCTGTACATCGCGGGCCCGGGCCTGGCCCGCGGCTACCTGGGCCGGCCCGGCCTGACCGCGGCCCGCTTCCTGCCCGACCCGTCCGGAGCGCCCGGGGAACGGATGTACCGCACCGGCGACCTGGTGCGCAGGGACGCCGACGGACAGCTGCTGTTCGCCGGGCGCGCCGACCACCAGGTCAAACTCCGCGGCCACCGCATCGAGCCGGGCGAGATCGAAGCCGCCCTGCGGCGGAGCGGACGGGTGCGCGACGCGGTCGTCGTCGTCCGCGACGACGGGCCGACCGGCACCGCACGGCTGGTGGCCTACGTCGTCCCCACCGGTGCGGATGCCGGTGCCGGTACCCGTGCCGGTACTGACAGCGGTGCCGGTACCGCCACGGCCACCGGCGCGGGTCCCGCGGACACCGGCCCCACCGCGGGCGACCGCCGCCCCGCCGTGGAACCGGCCGCCCCGCACGACGAACCGGCCGCCCCGCACGACGAGTCGGCCGCCCTGCGCGAGGAGCTGGCCCGGCGTCTGCCGCCGTACATGGTGCCCTCGGTGTTCGTCCCGCTCGAGGCGCTGCCGCTCACCCCGAGCGGCAAACTGGACCGGCGCGCCCTTCCCGCACCCGCCCCGGCGCCGGTCTCCGGCGCGCCGCGCACCGCCCCCCGCACGGAGACGGAGCGGCGCGTCGCCCGCGTCTGGGCCGAGGTCCTCGGCGTGCCGGAGGTCGGCGCCGACGACAACTTCTTCCACCTGGGCGGCGATTCGATCCTCAGCATGCAGGTGGTGTCCCGTCTGCGCCGCGAGGGACTCCACCTCGCCACCCGCGACCTGTTCGCCCACCAGACCGTCGCCGGCCTGGCCGCCGTCGTCCGCACCGGGCCGCAGCGCACCGGGGACGGCCCGGTCAGCGGCGAGGTGCCGCTCACCCCCATCCAGGAGTGGTTCCTGACCACCCCGCGCGCCGCGCACCACCACTTCAACCAGTCCCTCCTCCTCGAACTCGAGGGCACACCCGACCCGGCGGCCCTGGAGACGGCCCTCGTCGCCCTGCTCCACCACCACGACGCGCTCCGCATGCGCTTCACCCGGGACACCGACGGCTGGCGCCAGTTCAACCCGCCGCCGGCCGAACGGCAGGACGTCCTGGTCCACCACCACCTGACGGGCCTGCCCCCGGAGCGCGTCCACGCCGTCATGGAGCGGGCCGCCGACGCACTCCACGCCGGCTTCGGCCTGGAGCAGGGGCCGCTGCTGGCCGCCGGGCTGTTCACCGCCGGCCCCGGCCGCCCCGCCTTCCTCCTGCTGGTCGCCCACCACCTCGTGGTGGACGCCGTGTCCTGGCGGATCCTGCGCGACGACCTGGAGACCGCCTACCACCAGGCGGTACGCGGCGAACCGGTCGACCTGGGGGAGCGCACCACCTCCTACCGCGACTGGGCCCGCGGGCTCGCACAGCACGTGGCGGGCGGCGGCCTGGACCACGAAGTCCCCCACTGGGAGGAGGCGGTGACCGCCGCCGAACCGCTGCCCGGCCGGGTGCTCCCCGACGCGGGCGCCTCCCGCACGCTCACCGTGGAACTCGACGAGGAGGACACCGAGGCCCTGCTGCGCTCCGCCCCCACCGCCTACCGCACCCGCGTCAACGACGTCCTGCTGGCCGCCCTCGCCCTCGCCCTGGCCCGGTGGACCGGCGGGAAGAGGGTCCGCCTGGACCTGGAGAGCCACGGCCGCGAGGACCTGCTCGACGGGGTGGACCTGTCGCGCACCGTCGGCTGGTTCACCACCGTCCACCCGGTCGCGCTGAGCGTCGACACACCCGACGACCTCTGCCCCGGCCGTGACTGGCGCGCCCTGGTGAAGTCCGTGCGCCGCCAGCTGCGCGCCGTACCGGGCAACGGCATCGGCTTCGGCGCCCTGCGCGCCTACGGCCCGCCCGAGGTGCGCGCGCGGCTCGGCGGCGAGGCGGCGCTCGGCCAGGTCGTCTTCAACTACCTCGGCCAGCTGGACGCCCGCCCGGCCGCGGACGCGGCCCAGGGCGCCGGGCTGATCCGCGCCCCGCACGGCAGCCTCGGCCAGGACCACGACCCCCGCGACGGAGGTTCCCACCTGCTCGAGGTGGGCGGCGCGGTGCGCCACGGCCGCCTCACCTTCACCTGGAACCACCGCCCCGCCGTCCACGACACGGAGACGGTCCGGCGCGTCGCCACGGACTTCGCCGAGGCACTGCGGCACATCGCGCGCCACGCCCGAGGGGGGAACTGAGGATGGGCGCCGCCAGGGCGCGCTGCCCGCCCCGGCACCGGGGCGCCACACGCCCGGCGCACGGCCGCGCGAGCGGCCCGGCGTGACGGCACGAACCAAGAGACAGAGAAGCAGAGAGACAGAGAAACAGAGAGACGGAGAGGCAGACAGATGGACGAGAACACCCGCTACCAGGTGCTGCGCAACGACGAGGACCAGTACTCGCTGTGGCCGGCCGACATCGAGGTGCCCGCCGGATGGCAGCCCGTCGGCAAGGAGGGCACCGAGGCCGAGTGCACCGCCTACGTCGACGAGGTCTGGACCGACATGCGCCCGCGCAGCCTGCGCGAGCGCATGGAGAACGCCGAGGCCTGATCCGGCGTCACGCCGGGGCGCGGCGGCACGGCCCGACGCCCGTGCCGCCGCGCCCGGCACCCGCCCCCACCACTCCCGTCGACCTGGAGACCGTGATGAAGACACCCGTCCTGTACACCGAACGCCTGGAGTTCCTGCCGTACCGTCCAGCGGACGAGGACGCCTTCGTCGCCCTGCTGCGCGACGAGGAGGTCTGCCGCTGGATGGGCCAGGAGCGGGTCCCGGAGGCGGAGATCCGCGCCCTGTTCCGCGCCGTCCTCGACGAGGTCTACCCGCAGCGACTGTTCGACGTGTGGGGGCTGTGGCACGAGGGGACGTACGTCGGGCACGCCGAGGTGAAGAAGACCGGCAACGTCGAGGGCCACGAACTCGTCACCGCCCTGGCCCCCGCGTACTGGGGCAAGGGTCTGGGCACCGAGGCGGTGCGCGGCCTGCTCCGCCACGCCGCCGACAACCTCGGCCTGACGGAGGTCTGGGGCATGGTCGGCGCGGGGAACGCCGCCAGCCTCGCCATGTCCCGCCGGCTCGGCTTCCGCCAGGTCAAGGACGTCGTGTCCGAGGACGGCACGGTGACCCGGATGGTCGTGCTCCCCGTCACCGGCTCCGCCTGATGGACACGACCGGAGCGCGGACCGACGCGCACAGCCCCTGGTTCCGGCGCCAGGGGACCGGACGCCCGCGGCTGCGGCTGGTCTGCTTCCCGCACGCCGGGGGAGCCGCGACGGCGTACGCCGACTGGCCGTCCGGGCTGCCCGAGGGGGTGGAGCTGCTGGCGGTCCAGTACCCGGGCCGGCAGGACCGCCTCGCCGAACCGTGCGCGGACTCCCTGGCCGGCCTGGCCGAAGCGGTCACCACCGCCCTCCTGCCCCACCTCGGCCTGCCCGTCGCCCTGTTCGGGCACAGCATGGGCAGCGCCGTCGCCTACGAGGTCGCGCTGCGCCTGCGGCGGGCGGCGGACACCGAACCCGTCGCGCTCCTGGTGTCCGGGCGGCGGGCCCCGCACCTCGGCGGCCGGGTGCCGGTCCGGCTCGACGACGCCGGGCTGCTGGAGTCGGTCAGGCGCCTGTCGAGCCCCGACGCGTGGGCGTACGACCATCCCGACCTGCGCGAGGTGCTGATGCCGTCCCTGCGGGGCGACCACCGGCTGCTCGACGCCTACCGCCCGGACCCCCCGGCCGAGCGGCTGCGGGTCCCGGTCACCGTCTACGGCGGCGACGACGACCCCGTCTGCCCGGTGGCCGACCTGGACACCTGGGCGCAGGTCACCGACGCCGGGCACGAGACGGTGGTGCTGCCCGGCGGGCACTTCTTCCTGCGTGAGCGGCAGGCCGCGCTGCTCGCGCACCTCTCCTCCCGGCTCGCCCCGCACCTCGGGGGACCGTGACCGTGGGCCGCGCGGGACGCCGGACCCCGCCGGGCCGCCCGGAACAGGAGCGCGCCGGCGGGGGTTCGCACCGGGTGACACCGCCCGACGGAATCCGAGGAGCCCCATGCCGTCCGCCCCGGACACCCCCGCCACGTCCCGGCCGCTGCGCAAGCTCGGCTTCCTGACCATCGGACTGTTCGACGAGGCCGACCCACGCCCCGGCCACGAGGCCACGCTGGAGTTGATCGAACTCGGCGAGCGCCTCGGCCTGGACAGTGCCTGGCTGCGCCACCGCCACCTCCAGCACGGCATCTCCTCGCCGGTGGCGGTCCTGGCCGCGGCGACCCAGCGCACCCGGCGCATCGCGCTGGGCACCGCCGTCACCCCCCTCGGCTGGGAGAACCCGCTGCGCCTCGCCGAGGACCTGGCCACCGTGGACGTCCTGTCGGGCGGCCGCCTCAACCCCGGCGTCAGCGTCGGCCCGCCGGTCCACTGGGAGGACGTCAAGGACGCGCTCTACCCGGACACCGCGGACGCCGAGGACTTCGGGTACGGGCGGGTGAGCCGCCTGCTCGACCTGGTCGCCGGCAGGCCCGCGTCCCGCTTCAGCGGCACCCAGGGCATCGAGGTCTTCTCCGACCGGGTGCAGCCGCATTCGCCCGGCCTGCGCGAGCGCATGTGGTACGGCGGGGCCGGTCTGCGTTCCGCGGGCTGGGCGGGGGAGCAGGGCATGAACCTGCTGACCAGCAGCGTGGTCAGGGCCGAGGGCCCCGAGGACGCCGTCCCGGACTTCGACGCCGTCCAGCTCTCCCACATCCGCGCCTTCCGCGCCGCCCACCCGCACGGTGAACAGGCCCGTGTCTCGCACGGGCTGGTGGTCGTCCCGACCGACGGCGCGTCACCGGCCCAGCGGGCCCGCTACGAGCGGTACGCGCGGGAGCGGCTTCCCCGCACCCGCTCCCCGCAGGGTCCGGCGCGGCTGCTGTTCGCCCCCGACCTGGTGGGCCCCAGCGAGGAACTCGCCGAACGCCTCACCTCGCTCGCCTCCTTCCGGGAGGCCGACGAGGTGGCCTTCGCCCTGCCGTTCACGTTCGCCAAGGAGGACCACGCGCAGATCCTCACCGACTTCGCCACCCGTCTGGGACCCCTCCTCGGCTGGCACCCGGCCGGCTGAACAACCCGCGGGCGGCCGGCCGGCGCGCGGGCGGGACCCGGCGCGGTGCCGCGGTCACCGGCCGCCCGCCGCGCCTACGATGACGCCATGGCCCACCCCCTGCCGGGCCCCCTGGCGCATCTGGAACCGCTGCTCGGCCACTACGGCTACTGGGCGGTGGGCGGCGTGATCCTCGTCGAGGACTTCGGCCTCCCGGTCCCCGGCGAGACGGTCCTGATCGCCGCGGGCGTCTACGCGGGGGCCGGGCGGCTGAACATCGCGGCCGTGGCGCTGACCGCGTTCGCCGCCGCCGTCGCCGGGGACAACATCGGCTACCTGATCGGCAGGTACGGGGGCCGCGCCCTGGTGCACCGATGGGGCAGGTACGTCCTCCTGACGCCGGAACGGTTCGCGCGGGCCGAGGCGTTCTACACCCGCCACGGCGGCAAGATCGTCACCGTGGCCCGCTTCGTCGACGGCCTGCGCCAGGTCAACGGCATCGCCGCCGGCACCACCGGCATGCCGTGGTGGCGGTTCCTCGCCTTCAACGCACTCGGCGCGGCACTGTGGGTGGGGCTGTGGGCGACACTCGCGTACCTGGCCGGGGACCACATCACCGAGATCTACGCGGTGGTCTCCCGCTACCAGCGGTACGTCCTCATCGGCCTCGGCGTCCTGGTCGCCGCCCTGATCGTCCGGCACCTGCTGCGGCGCCGGCGGGCGCGGGAGCGGGAGCGGCAGGCCCGCCCCGGGCCGTGAGGGCCCGGGGCCCTTCGCCCCGTCGACGCCCGGCCGGCGTCAGTCGAAGAGCGAGGGATCGGACGACGGCGTGCGGCCGGCGAGGACGTCCTGGAGCCGCTGGGTGCCCTGCTGGACCGCGGACCTGGTGGTGCTCTCCTTCGCGCCGTCCAGACCGCCCTGGGTGACCGTGATCGCGTCGGCGCCGACCTGGACCACCGCCACCGCCAGGGTGAGGGTCGCCGGTTCACCGGCGCCGGTGCCCCGCACCGTCACCGTGAGCCCCTGCCGGGCGTCGCCCACGTCGGGCAGCGACGTCTCCACCACCTCGACGGTCCGCCGCCCGCCGTCGTCGCCGGTGAGGGTGAAGCTGTCGCAGCTCTGCGGCAGCGACCGCAGCCACCGCATCGACGCGTCGAGGTCCGACTGCCCGTAGGCGGCGACCTGGTAGAGCAGCCGGGAGTCGCCCTCCTCGAAACCGGTGAGCGCCGAGGCACCGGAAGGGCTGCCCAGCAGCGTCTCGTCGAAGAGCGCCTCGGCCAGGCGTCCGCAGTCGGAGACGTCCGACCGGCCCGTCAGGAACTGCGCCGCGTCGACGTCGCCGAGCAGCAGGCGGTTCCGCCAGGCCCGCGCGGTCCCGGGTCCGACCTGGGTCCAGGCGTCCTCGATGTCCGCCTCGGTGATCAGCGCCTGGCGCGCGCCCTCCTCGGTGAGGCCGGGCGTCGGCGAGGGGGAGGCGGGCGTGGCCGCCGCGGCGGGGCGCTCAGCCGGTCCGGCGCCGGTGCGCGACTGCGGCCCGGTCGCCCCTTCCCCCGCGGAGCAGGCCGCGGTGGCGAACAGCGCCGCGGCCGCCGCCGCGGCGGCGAGGAAACGGGCCGGGCGAACGGCCGGGCCCGCGGCCGGCACGGACGGACGGGGGGTGGTCACCAGTGCCTCCTGAGGAACGGAAGAAAACGACGGCCCGGCGCCGGGGCGCTCCGGGGGTTCCCGCTGTGCGTCCACCGCACCACCGACCGGCGGCCACGACCAGCGCAGCACCGTCGGACGGGTGACGAGGGGGCGCGGCGGGGCGTCAGGAGGCGGGCGCCGCCCGCGCGATGTCGGTGTGGAGGTGGGACATCAGCTCGCTCATCTCGGTGACCTCGGGGGAGTCCGGGGCGGCGCCCCGGGCGACGCCGCCCAGCCACTCGGTCGTGGTCAGGGCGAGCCGTGTCGCGTCCTGGGTACGGCGCTCCCCGAGCAACTCCTCGACGCGCTGGGCGATGCCGGAGAGCGTCGCCTCGTCGGTGTCCGGCGGAAGGACGTCCCGCAGCCCGGCCGGCAGCGGCGAGCGGCCCCGGTAGGCGCGCACCGCGTCGACCACGGCGGCGTTCTCGCCGAAGTGGTCCAGGTTCTCCGTCAGGACGACGAGCCGGGCCGTCAGCCTGGGCAGACCGGGATGACCGTCCAGCCACTCCATCAGCCGGCGGTTGCCTCCCAGACGGTCGTTCACCTGGCTCAGCCGTTCCTCGGCGCGCGGCGTCAGGGACCACCGCAGGGGGAGGACCGCGGCGACCTGCTCGGCCAGCCTCGCCTCGTCCTCGGGCCCCAGCGTCCCGGCCGTGAAGCCCTCGACCTTGTCCTCGTCCAGCCCGAACGCGTCAGGGCCCTGCCCGTCGCCGTGGGCACCCGGCGCGCGCGGCCGGCGGTGTCTCAGACTCCCGGTGATCCTGCTGAGTGGCTTGGCGTGCATCGGTCCTCCAACCGGCCCGCGACGTGCGCTTCCCGGGCGGCGGAGACGCGGGCCCGAGCCCTCGGTGCGGGGCCGGTCGCCGCGACGTGGCCGCCGCCGACGCAGCCCCACTGTGCCGTCCCCGGCGAGGCTCCGCATGCCGGGCGGAGCAGGTGGGCGACCGGGGGGAAGGCCGGCCCCGCAGGTCAGCCCGGCGCCCCGGCCCCGGAGGGCGGGCCGTCGCCCCGCAGGGCCCGCCGCAGTTCCGTCAGCCGCCGGTGCAGTTCCGGCCGGCGGTCCGCAAGGGCCGCGGGAGGCGCGTCGGCGAGCGCCGCGCGGACGCCGGGGGACCCGGGCAGACCCGCGCGGGCGGCGTCCGCCGCGTGGTCCAGGTACGCTCCGGCCAGCGCGCCGTCGCCGGGGCCCGGCGGTGCGGGCGCGCCGCCCAGGAGGCGGGGCACGAGCAGACGGCGCACCGCCAGCACGGCCGGCCACAGCCGGTCCGCCGTGCCGGTCGTACGGAGCTCCTCCGCGGGCACCGACGCGTGCATGGTCCACAGGTCCGCCATGTGCCGCCACGCCACGCCCTCCGACTCGGCGTCGGCGGCCCCCGTGCGCAGCCGCCGGCCCACCGCGTGCCCGGCCGCGGCCACGGCGCGGGCGACGGCCTCGCACACCCGTCGCACGGGCACCCGCGGCAGGAGCACGGCCGCGGCCAGCCCCACGACGAGCCCGAGGCCGAGGTCGAGCATGCGGTAGAGGGCCAGTTCCTCCAGGCTCGTGCCCTCCGGCAGCACGGCCCCCACGAGCAGCAGGGCCACCGGCGTGTTCAGCAGCATCCGCGTGAACATGGCGCTGACGGGTACGGCCCGGGCCACCGCGTGTACCACGGTGGCGGCCGCCACGGTCGCCCAGACGCCGGGCTCGAAGAAGTGGCACACCACCGCGGTCACGCCGGCCCCGGCCACCGTGCCGGTCAGACGGCCCCGCGAACGCCGCACCGGCTGCTGGCTCGCGCCCTGCAGGGCGGCGGCCGCTCCCACCGCCACCCAGGCCGGATGCAGGACGGGCAGCACGGCGGCCAGGGCCGTGCCCGCCGCGACGGCGAGCCCGACGCGCAGCGCGAGGACCGGTGAGGGGGACGCGGAGGACAGCAGACCGCCCAGGTCGGCGCGCAGGGCACCGCCCGGCGGCAGCGGTCTCGGCCACAACCCGCGTGCCACCCCCAGCAGTTCGGGGGAGAGCGCGCGGCTCCCGTCCGGCGGCGGCAGCGCGGACGCCCCGTCCGCCGCCCCGTCCGCCGCAGCGGGCCATCGCACCGGGTCCTCGCCGGCCGCGACCGCGCCCGCCGCCTCGCGCAGCGCCGGGGCCCACCCGGCCGGCACCCGTCCGTCCCGCTCCGCCGCATCCGTCACCGCGTCGAGCACCACCTCCAGACGGAGCATCAGGGTGTACAGCACCAGCAGGCGCGGTGCGGGAGCGGCGCCGCGCGCCGCGCGCAGCCCCCGGGCGTCCTGCACGGCCGACCAGCCGCCGTGGACCGCCAGGTACGCCTTGCGCCGCGGCGCCGCGGGTCCGCCGCCGTCCCCGCCCGCCTCCGCCCCCGCCCCCGCCTCTGCCCCTGCCTCCGCCCCCGCCCCCGCCTCTGCCCCTGCCTTCGCCTCCGCCACCGACTCCGCGTAGGCCGCGACGGACCGCAGGGCGGACGCCACGGCGCCGTCCTCCGGCCCGTGGGGCCGCAAGATCCACCCCGACATGATGGAGAGCCAGGACACGGCCGCGCCGAACAGCAGGAAGCCGACCCGGACCGCCGTGTCGGCGAGGCCCACCGGCGGCAGGAACGCCGTCAGGGCGGCCACCAGCACCACGAAGTAGCTGCCCGGCCCGCTCAGCCGCAGCGTGCGGACGAGCAGGGTGGCGCCGGCGGCGAAGACGGAGAGGACCCCCACCATCGCCCAGACCTGTCCCGCGGCGAGCGAACCCGCCAGGAAGGCTGTGGCGAAGCCCGCGGACAGGACGACGAGCAGCGGACCCCGCCGGGGGTACGGGTCGCGGGCGCCGTAGGCGTCGATGTAGCAGCCCATGGCGGTGAAGACCCCGTTGTGGATGCCGGCTCCCGCCGTGACCAGTCCGACGGAGAGGCCGAAGGCGACCAGCGCCTTGACGCCACGGCCCCGGTCGAGCGGGGGCAGCGCCGCGCGCCACCGGTGCGCCCGGCGGGAGGCGGCTCCGGTCACCACAGGGCCGCGGCGATGCCCGCCCCCGCGAACGACAGGCCGAGGCCGGCCACGACCGTGACGAGGAGATAGCCGGCCGCCCCTGCCACCCGCCGGCCGTCGGCCATGGCCATGACCTCGTGGGAGAACGTCGACCAGGTGGACAGCGCGCCGCAGAACCCCGTGGCCAGCAGCGCCTGCCCGGACGGGCCGAGCGCGTCCTCCCCGCCCGCCTCGACCAGGAACCCGAGGATCAGACAGGCGGCCATGTTGGCGAGGAACGTGCCCCAGTGGAACGCGCCGCCAAGGCGCCTGCCCGCCGCGGCCGAGATCAGGTAACGGGCGGCGGCGCCGGCGGCTCCGCCCAGCAGGACCAGCAGCAGGTGACTCATCGGCGGCCGCTCCCCGTTTCCCCGTCCGTGGTCCCACGCCCCGTCAGGACCACGCGGGTCAGCACCGCGCCCAGCGCGACGCCCGCCAGCGCCCCCGCCACCGTGAGGACGAGGTAGCCCAGAGCGGAACCCGGCTGGTCGTTCTCGAACAGGCGCCGCGCGTCGTCCGTGTAGGACGAGAACGTGGTGAAGCCGCCGAGCACGCCGGTCCCCAGCAGCGGGTTCAGCAGCCGGGGCGCCCCGGTGAACCGCTCCTTCAACGTCACCGTCAGCACCCCCATGAGGAAACAGCCGACGACGTTGACCAGCAGGGTGGTCCACGGGAAGGCGGCCTCCCCCTTCGGCCACACCAGCTCCGCGTCACTGCCGTTGCGCCACACGTTCGCGGCCCCGAAGCGCAGCGCGGCGCCCACCGCGCCACCGACCGCCACCGCGGCGACCACCGGCCACTGGGGGCCGTTCGTGTGATCCGGATGCGAATGGAGGTGGAACCTACCGAAATGTTCCATATTGTCACCCTAGGTTGCTGACGGCCGGTCAGCCGACAGCAGTGGGCCCCCGCAGGGACAACAGCCCGATCGGCGCAGCACCCCCAGCACCCCGGAGGATCGACGTGACGACGCGCACCGAGCAGGCCGGCGGCGCCGGGGGCGGGACCGACAGCCTCAAGGGGACCGCCCTCGGCGCGCTGCGCGGCGTGGGGCAGGTGGACTTCCAGGCGAGCGTGTGGACCTCCGCGGTGATCCTGGCCGCCCTGTGGGTGGAGAGCTGGGAGATGGGCCTCTTCGCCACCATCGGCGCGGTGGTCTCGACGCTCACCGCGCGCCTGCTGGCCGTCCCCCAGGACACGGTGACCCAGGGGCTGATGACCTACTGCGGAGTGCTCGGCGCCATCGCCATGGTCGTGTACCTCGGCCACAGCCTCTCGACGTACGTCATGGCCGTCTCCGCCGCCGTCATGTGCACCCTGGTCACCGCCACCCTCAACCACCTGCTCGTCCCGTTCGGGCTGAAGGCGTTCACCGGGCCCTTCTGCCTGGTGTCGCTGGTCATGGTCCTGGGCGCCCCGTCCTTCGAACGCGTCTGGCACGGCACCCCCGCGACGGCGGTCACGCCGGCCACCCCGACCTCCCCGGTCGTCAGCTGGACGGACCTGTGGCAGGGCTTCTTCACCAACATCGGCCAGATCTTCTTCGCCGGCACCTGGTACGTCGGCCTGATCATGCTGGTCGGCCTGTTCCTGGCGGGCTGGAAGGTGGGCCTGTTCACCGTGGTGGGCAGCGTCACCGGGCTGCTCACCGCATGGGCGCTCGGCGCGCCCGCCGCGCTGATCGGCGAGGGCATCTACGGCTACAACGCCGTGCTGACCGCGCTGGCCTTCGGGGTGGTGCTGCTGCGCCCCTCGCCGTGGAACTACGGCTACGCCGTGCTGGCCGCCGCCGCCAGCACCGGCCTGACGGCCTCGCTCTCCGTGCTCTTCAAGGTGTTCGGCAGCCACACCTTCACCTGGCCGTTCAACATCACCACCTGGGCGCTGCTGGCGGCCGTGCCGCTCCTGCCACGCATCACCAGGGCGGAGGACGGCTGAGCGTCACCCACCCCCGCACACAGCCGAGCGCGCAACCGCTACCGAGGAAGGCATCGCCCGATGAACCTGGCCCCCCGTGAGATCGACAAGCTGCTCGTGTACGTCGTGGCCGACCTGGCCCGCAAGCGCCACGACCGCGGGCTGAAGCTCAACTACAGCGAGACGGTCGCCCTGGTCACGGAGGCCATCCTCGAGGGCGCCCGCGACGGGAAGAGCGTCGCCGACTGCATGGAACTCGGCCGGCAGGTGCTCGGCGAGGACGACACCATGCCGGGAGTGCGCGAGATGCTGCCCCTCCTCCAGGTCGAGGCGACCTTCGACGACGGCAACAAGCTGGTCTCCTGCCACGACCCGGTCGGAGGCTGACGCCGTGCCGCACGGGGTCGTCGTCGCCGTCGGCGGGCACGAGAGCGACCAGGGGCGGGCGCTGCCCCCGCTGCTGGGCGACCGGGTGCCGGTGGTCACGCAGGGCCGCGAGCTGTACCGCCGGGTGGCCGCCCTCCGCGCGCGCGGCGAGCGGGTGTGCGTCGTGCCCATGACCCTGGGGCGCGACCCCGGGCTCGTCGCCGACACCGCGCGGACGCTCCGGGCGCTGTCGGAGGACGAACGCGCCGGGCTGGTCCTGGCCGAACCGTTCGGGACCGGGGACCACCTCGTCGGATGGCTGCGGGCGGCCGCCACGAAGGTCCCGGCGGAGGAGGCGCTGCTGGTCACCGCCCCGACGGGCGACCCGTTCGCCGACGCCGACCTCTTCCGGACCGCCCGCCTGGTCCGCCAGTACGGACGTCACCGGACGGTGGAGGTCGCCCTGCTGGGGGGCGACCCCGACCCGGCGGAGGGCGTCCGCCGCTGCCGCGCGCTCGGCGCGGAGCACGTCACCCTGCTTCCGGCGGCGTGGGTCACGCCGCCGGTTCCCGACCCCGGGCACTGCGCGCCGGGCGGACCGCTGCTCACCGCCTCCGCCGTCGCGGGGGTGCTCGACGCGCGCGTGCGCCAGGCGTGGCAGCGCCGTGAGCGGCTCGGGGACGACGGCCTCGCCCGCGGCCTCGCCGCCGACCACGCCCACGGCTACGCCCACAGCCACGGCGACGACGTCCACAGCCACGCCGGCGACGGCCACCGCCATGGCGACGGCCACGGCCACGGCCATGGCCACGATCACGACCACGGTCATGGCCACGACCACGGTCACGGTGACGGGCACGGTCACGGCCATGGCGGCGGCAGCCACAGCCATGGCGACGACCACGGTTACGGTCACGGCGGCGGCAGCCACAGCCATGGCGGCGACGACGGGCACGGTCACAGCGACGGCGGCAGCCACGGCGACGGCCACGGTCACGGCGGCGGCAGCCACGGTCATGCCGGCGGCGACGAGCACGGGCACCGTCACGGCGACCGTCACGGCAATGACCACCTGCCCGTCCCCGTCCCCGTCCCCGGCCACGGGCACAGCCACAGCCATGGCGGCGACGAGGGGCACGGTCACGGAGGCGGCAGCCACGGCCATGGCGGCGACGGCCACGGGCATGGCGGCGACGGTCATGGCCACGGCCACCGTCACGGCGACGGCAATGGCAACGCCGACCGGCACGGCAACGGCGACGGCCGGGGAAGCGGGCACAGCCACGACCGCGGCCGTGGGAACGGCGAAAGCCATGGCCACCACCGCGGCTGCGGCAGCGGTCATGACCACGGTCACGGCAGTGGGCACGGTCGCGGCGACGGCCACGACCCCGAAGGCGGGCAGGAAAACGGGCAGGGCAACGGGCACGGTCACGGTGACGGCCAAGGGCAGCGTCAGGGCGAAGAAGGCCGCGGGCGTCCCCGCGGTGAGGGTTCCGAGGGGGGCCCGGCCCACCGCCCCGGCCCCGGTACGGCCCCGCCCGCGCCCGCCGAGGACGTCCGCGCCCGCCCGCATCCGCGGGCCCCCGCCGGGGCGCCGGACCCCGACCCGGCGACGGCGCACCCGGCGCACCACCTCCCCGGCGCCCCGCACGCATCCGCTCCCGCGCGCGACGGGGCCGGGACTCCCGCGCCGGGCGCGCACCCGCACGTCCACCTCTCCACCAGGAGCACTCGATGACACTTCCCCCGCGGTACCAGTACGGAGACGGCGAGATCGAGATCAACGCCGGCCGGCGGACCGTCAAGGTCACGGTCCGCAACACCGGCGACCGGGCGATCCAGGTCGGCTCCCACTACCACTTCTTCGAGGCCAACTCCGCCCTCGACTTCGACCGCGACGCGACCCTGGGGATGCACCTCAACATCCCGGCCGGCCTCTCCGTCCGCTTCGAGCCTGGCGGCACGCACGAGGTCGAACTGTGCACGTACGCCGGCACCGGCCGCCTCACCGGCTTCAGCGGCCTTCTCAACGGCAGCGTCAAGTCCCACCCCGCCCGGGTCGAGGCCGTCGCCCGCGCACTGCAGCGCGGTTTCCAGGGTGCCGCGCCGGAGGGCGGCACCGGGCAGGGCAAGGCCGACGACAAGAAGTCCAAGAAGAGGGGATCGAACTGACATGCCGGTCATCACCCGCAAGCAGTACTCCGACCTGTTCGGGCCCACCGTCGGCGACCGCATCCGCCTCGCCGACACCAACCTCGTCATCGAGGTCGAGAAGGACTTCCGCGCCGGGTCCTACGGCGACGAGGTGGTCTACGGCGGCGGCAAGACCATGCGCGACGGCATGGCCTCGGACCCGCAGGCCACCGCCGCCCAGGGCGCCCTGGACCTGGTGATCACCAACGTGGTGGTCCTGGACCCGGTGGTCGGCGTGGTCAAGTGCGACATCGGCGTCAAGGACGGGTTCATCGCGGGCATCGGCAAGGCCGGCAACCCGCAGACGCAGAACGCCGTCGACCCCCGGCTCGTCATCGGCGCCTGTACCGAGGTCATCGCCGGCGAGCACCTGATCGCGACCGCCGGGGCGATGGACTCGCACGTCCACCTCATCTCCCCGCAGCAGTGCGAGCAGGCGCTCAGCAACGGCATCACCACCCTGTTCGGCGGCGGCACCGGCCCCACGGACGGTTCCAACGGCACCACCTGTACCCCCGGCCCCTACAACCTCGCCCGGATCCTCCAGGCAGCCGAGGACCTGCCGGTCAACCTCGGCATCATGGGAAAGGGCAACGCCAGCCTCCCCGGCGTGCTGGACGAGCAGATCGAGGCGGGCGCGGCCGCACTGAAGGTGCACGAGGACTGGGGCTCCACCCCCGCGGTCATCGACACCGCGCTCGCCGTGGCCGACCGGCACGACGTCCAGATCGCCATCCACACCGACACCCTCAACGAGGGCGGCTTCTTCGAGGACACCCGTTCCGCGATCGACGGCCGCACCATCCACACCTTCCACAGCGAGGGCGCGGGCGGCGGGCACGCCCCCGACATCCTGCGGGTGACCGGCGAGGCGAACGTCCTCCCCTCCTCCACCAACCCCACCCTGCCGTACACCAAGAACTCCGTGGACGAGCTGCTGGACATGGTGATGGTCTGTCACCACCTCAGCCACGACATCCCCGAGGACGTCGCCTTCGCGGACAGCCGGGTGCGGGCGGAGACGATCGCCGCCGAGACGGTGCTGCACGACCGCGGCATCATCTCCATGATCTCGTCCGACTCCCAGGCGATGGGACGCATCGGCGAGTCCGTCACCCGGGCGTTCCAGATCGCGCATGTGTGCAAGGAACAGCTCGGCACGCTGCCCGAGGACACCGACCGCAACGACAACCAGCGCGTCCTGCGCTACCTCGCCAAGGTCACCATCAACCCCGCCATCGCCAGCGGCATCGCCGATTACGTCGGCTCCCTGGAGGCCGGCAAGCTGGCCGACATCGTGCTGTGGCCGATGCACTCCTTCGGCGCCAAGCCGAAGATGGTGCTCAAGGGCGGCATCGTGTCCTGGGCGCAGATGGGCGACCCCAACGCCTCCCTGCCGACCCCGCAGCCGGTCTACTACCGGCCCACCTTCGGCCACTACGGCCGCGCCATGCAGGCGACCCACGTCACCTTCATGTCCCAGGCGGGCATCGCCGCCGGCGTCCCCGAGAAGCTGGGGCTGGAGCGCACCGTCCTGCCGGTGCGCAAGACCCGCACGATCGGCAAGCACAACATGGTCCGCAACGACGTGGTCCCGGACATCACCGTCGACCCGGAGACCTACCAGGTCACCGTGAACGGCGAGGTCGCCACGATCGCCCCGGCCCAGAAGCTGCCGCTCAACCAGCTCTACTTCCTGGTCTGAGGCGTGTACCGGGAGGAGACGGCCGCCGGCAAGGCGGCGGCCCGGGCGGAGGGCGGGCGGACGACGGAGCTGGACCGCCTCCTGGTCAGCCTCCAGCTGACCGACTCGGCGTTCCCCAGCGGCTTCTACACGCTGTCACACGGACTGGAGGGCTTCGCGCAGGCGGGGGCGGTGGACGCCGGCTCGCTGCCCGCGCTGCTCCACGACCTCCTCCGCCACGGGGTGGGCCCCGCGGACGCCACCGCGCTCGCGCTCGCCCACCGGGCGGCGACCGCGGAGGACTGGGAGACGGTGGCCGCGGTCGACAGACGGCTGTACGCCACCAAGCTCAACCGCGAGATGCGCCAGGCCGCCACCCGCACCGGCCGGCAGCTGCTCGACCTGGCGGCCGAGGTGTTCGGGGCGGACGGCATCGCCCGCCACCTGCGGGCGGTGACCGACCGCCGGGTCCCCGGCACCCAGGCCGTGGCCGCCGGCGTGGTCTACGCGGCGAGCGGGGTCCCGGCCCGCCAGGCCGTCGCCTCGGACCTGTTCGCCTTCTGCGCGAGCTTCGCCGGCGCCGCGCTGCGGCTGCGGCTGACGGACCACCGGCGGGCCCAGTCCCTGCTGCGGGAGGCGGCCCCCGTGATCGTGGAGACCACGCACGCGGCACTCACCCGCGAACTCGCCGACCTCGGCGCGACCACCTTCGCGGCGGACGTCATGTCCGCCCGGCACGAGCGGGCGGAGGCCCGCCTGTTCGCGACCTGACCGGCCGCCCTGCACGGCGTCCGCACCGGAAAGGAAAGACCATGCGAGACAACGTCCTGCGCGTCGGGATCGGCGGCCCCGTCGGCTCCGGCAAGACGGCCCTGATCGAGGCCTTGGTGCCCGTCCTGATCGCGGGGGGCAGGCGGCCGGCGGTCATCACCAACGACATCTACACCCAGGAGGACGCCCAGCACGTCCGCCGGACGCTCCAGGGGGTCCTCGACGGCGACCGCGTCGTGGGCGTCGAGACCGGGGCGTGCCCCCACACCGCCGTCCGCGACGACCCCACGATGAACCTGGCCGCCGGGGCCGAGATGCTCGAACGCCACCCCGACGTCGACGTCCTCCTCTACGAGAGCGGCGGCGACAACCTCACCCTCACCTTCAGCCCGGCGCTGGTCGACCTCTTCGTCTTCGTGCTGGACACCGCGGAGGGGGAGAAGATGCCGCGCAAGCGGGGGCCCGGCATCACCGACTCCGACCTGCTGGTGATCAACAAGGTGGACATCGCCCCCTACGTGCGGACCGACCTCGGCGTGATGGAGGCCGACGCGCACCGGGTGCGGGGCGACGGGCCGGTGGTGCTGACCGACTGCCTGACGGGACAGGGGGTCGACGAGGTGGCCGCCTTCCTCGAAGCCCGGCACAAGGTCCTGACCTGAGATGACGGCCACCCACGACCGGCTCGCGCCGGAACACTACGAACCGGTCCGGCTCCCGCCCGAGACGGCTGCGTTCGCCTCCGTGCCCCGAACCCTCGCACCCGGCTCGCCGGCCAAGGTGGGGATCCTCGACCTCGGGTACGCGCGGCGCGGCGACCGGACCGAACTGGTCGCGCGGTACCAGAAGTCGCCGCTGCAGATCATGCGCCCGCTCTACGTCGACCCGGCGATGCCCGGCATGGCGTTCACCTACGTGATGGCCACGGGCGGGGGGATCGCCCAGGCCGACCGCTACCGCCAGGACCTGCGGTGCGGCCCGGACACCCAGGCCCTCTTCACCACCCAGGCGGCCACCAAGGTCTACCGGATGGAGGACGACTACGCGACGCAGCGCGTCCACCTCACCGCGGAGGAGGGCGCCTACGTCGAGTACCTGCCCGACCCCGTCATCCCGTTCCGCGGCTCGCGCTTCCACCAGGGTGTCGAGCTGACGGTGCACGAGGGCGCCACGGTGGTCTACGCGGAGACGTTCACCGCCGGGCGGCTCGCGCGCGGCGAACGGCACGAGTACACGGTGCTCACCAACGACCTGGAGATCCGCCGCCCCGACGGGAGGCCGCTGGCCGTGGACACCCTGCGGCTGCGGCCCGGCCTGCCGGGCGGGGTGACCGGGCCGGGCGTGTTCGCCGGGCACGACCACGTCGCCACGCTCTACGTGATCAGCTCCCTGCGCCCCGCCGCGGAGCTCGCCGACGCCCTGCACCGGTCCGTGGAGTCCCGTGCGGTGCTCCACGGGGCGAGCGTGCTGCCGGACGACTGCGGGGCCTGGGTGCGCGTGCTCGGCCAGGACCAGCCCAGGGTCGCCGAGGCGGTCCGGGCCGGGTGGGACGCCGTCCGGCGGCTGCTCACCGGCCACCCGGCCCCCGACCTGCGCAAGCCGTGACGCCCGCCCCCCGTCAGCCATGAGGAGACCACGTTCATGACCACCGTCCTCGCCGCCATGCCACCGGCGTACGACTCGGGCGACACCGCCTGGATGCTGGCGGCGACCGCCATGGTGCTGCTGATGACGCCCGCCCTGGCCTTCTTCTACGGCGGCATGGTGCGCACCAAGCACATCCTGGTGATGCTCAAGATGAGCTTCGCCTCGCTGTGCTTCGTCACCATCGCCTGGTACCTGATCGGGTACAGCCTCGCCTTCGGCCCGGACGTCGGCGGGGTGGGTCTCATCGGGAACCTGGACCACGCCTTCCTCCGCGGCATCGGGCCGGAAACCCTCACCGACTCCTTCCCCACCTACATCTACGCCACCTTCCAGATGGGTTTCGCCATCGTCACGGTGGCGCTCATCAGCGGATCCATCGCCGGCCGGGCCTCCATGCGGGGCTGGCTGGTGTTCTCCGTGCTGTGGCTGCTGATCGTGTACGTGCCCATCGCGCACTGGGTCTTCGACACGGAGAACGGGTGGATCTCGGCCCACCTGGGCGCCCTGGACTTCGCCGGAGGCCTGCCCGTGGAACTCAACTCGGGCATCGCCGGGCTCGCCGCGGCGCTGGTCATCAGGGGGCCCGCCGACTTCCGGCGCAAGGAGCCGCGCCCAAGCAACATCCCGCTGGTCATGATCGGCGTGGCGCTCCTGTGGTTCGGCTGGCTGGCCTTCAACGCCGGTTCGGCGCTCCGCGACACCGGCACCGCCGCCACCGCCTTCATCAACACCCAGCTCGCGGCGGCGGGCGCGATGGTCACCTGGCCGCTCGTGGAGTACGCGCGGACCAGGAAGGTCACCATGATGGGCGTCGGTTCCTCCGCGGTGGCGGGCATGGTGGCCATCACCCCCGCGTGCGGCGAGATCGACCCCACGGGCGCGCTGATCACCGGCCTGGTGACCGGCGCGTTCTGCGCCTGGGCCGTCACCCTCAAGTACCGCCTGAACGTCGACGACACCCTCGACGTGGTCGGCGTCCACGGCGCCGGCGGATTCGTCGGACTGCTGATGGTGGGCCTGTTCGCCACCCGCGACGTCAGCGGCAAGGAGGGCCTCTTCTACGGCGGCGGGCTCTCCCTGCTCTGGAGGCAGGTCGTCGCCATCCTCGCCGTCGCCGCCTTCTCGTTCGTCCTCACCTGGCTCATCGCGAAGGCCGTCGACAAGGTCGTCGGCTTCTCCGAGAAGGAGGAGTACGCCGCGGTGCCCGGTGAGGACGACGAACGTGCCTACGACATCCGCACCGTCACCGAGCTGGAGCCCACGGCCGACGGCCGGGGCCTCGACAAGGAGACGCTGGCGCAGATCCAGCAGCTCCTGCGGTCGCACCGGGACCGCTAGGGAGCCCGGTACGACCGCACCCGGTCAGTAGGAGAGCGCGTCCTCGGCGGTGGTGAGGAAGCTGGTGACCAGCATGTCGTTGACCGTGACGGGGCCGTCGCCGACCGGCAGCGTGGCGGGCGTCTCGGCGGCGGTGAGGGCGACCTCCACCTTGTCGGCGCTCTTGCCGCCCGCGTCGTCCCCGCGCGAGAACCGGATCCCGGCGTACGCACGCCCGCCGGGCTCCACGATCCGGTCCGTGTCCTCGGGGCCCACGTGCTCGGCGGCGCCGTCGAGGCCCGGGATGGTGATCACCAGCTCGTTCACCGGGAGCAGGCAGGGAGCGCCGCCCTTGTTCACCGCGGTCAGCAGCGCGTGGTGGGCGGGCTTGGAGGCGACGGTGACGGTGTAGGCCATGTCGTGCGTCTCGCACATGCCTACGCCCCCGTCCTGGTCGTCGTCGGATCCGGCCTTCGACGGCGGCGGGGTGCCGTCGCCGTCGTCCGGGGAGCCTCCGGGGGTGCTGCTGCCGCCGCCGTCGCCCGGGCCGGCCGTCGAGGGCGTGGCGGAGGGCTCGCCGGTGCCCGCCGGGGACGGGGCGGCCGACGTGGCGGGGGTTCCCGTGTCCTTGCCGGCGTCGCCACCGCCGCACGCGGTCAGCAGGAGGGCGCCGAGCGAGAGGGCGGCCAGTGCGGCGGCGGTACGGCGTGGGCGAAGTGCGCGGTCCATGAGAATTCCCCCCAGGTGTCTGCGTGTACTGGTGAGGGTGCCCCACCCGGGCGGCGCCCGTACCCGCCCGTGCCGGGCCGGGGCCGTTCGCGGTCACGTTCGTGACACAGACACGACGGTTGTGACCCGGCGGGCCGGCGACCTGCGGGCCGTCGCCCGCCGCGCCGCTCACGGCGACCCGCACGCCACGGCCGCCATCACCCTCGGCGCCCGCGCGGCCGGCCGGGCCCCGGGCGGACTCGCCGACGCGCTCGGCCCGCACCGGGTCGTCGTCGCGGGCGGCGTGCCGCTCATCGGCGCCCTGCACCAGGACGCCCTGTGCGCCGCGTTCGCCGGCGAACTCGTGCAGCCACTGCGCAGGTTGCGCCCCACCGCACCGCGGGACGGACCCGACCCGGCGGTCCTCGGCGCCGCCGCGCCGACCCGCACCTCGCCCCAGCGCCCTCCCCACACCACCGGAGCACAGCGATGACCCCGCCGCCGATCCCGCAGCAGCCCATGGCCGACCTCCAAGGGCGGGAGGCCGCAGCCCAGGGCGCCGACCTGGTGTCGACGACCCTGTCCGGCTACGTCCCCGGCTCCCCGCGGCAGGTGGCGCCCGACCTGGCCCTCGTCGCGGACCTGGCCGCCGCGATCGACGTGCCCGTGGTCGCCGGGGGGCGGATCGCCACACCGGCGCAGGCCGCCGCAGCCCTGGCCGTGGGCGCGGCGAGCGTCGTCGTGGGCTCCGCCATCACCGCGCCCACCGCGCCGACCCGGCTCTTCACCCGAGGCGCTCCCCGGCTGACCGGCCGTCACGCGGGCCGTCGACCGTGACCGGGGCTGGGGCCGTGACCGGGGCCCGGGCCTGGGTCGGGGTCGGAGCCGGGGGCGAGCAGCCACGCGACGAGGGTGCGCCACTCGTCCGGCCGGTCGGTGTCACGCGGACCGACGAGATAGACCTCCTCGACGAGGGCGTCCGGGCGCAAGCCGTTGCGGGCGGCGAAGGACCCCACCGCGGCGTAGGTGAGGTCGAGATCGTCGTGCGGACCGCAGTGGGTGGCGACCGCGGCGGTCCGCCGCGGCAGCCGGAGCTCGCGCACGGTGGCCGGTGCTCCCGGTCGCAGCGGCGGCTCCGCCGGGAGGTACACGGTGGCGCGGCCGTGACCCTCGGTGAACAGCCGGTGCTCGTACCGGCCGCCCGGCGGGGACACCGGCCGGCGGCCGGCCGCCGCGTCCAGATCACGCATCGCGTCGCCGTACCAGCTCAGGTCCGCGCCGGGCGGCACGTCGACGGACACGGCGAGGACGAGCCGTGGCGGCAGGTCCTCCAGGGCGACCGCCCGTCCGGCGTCCGGGTCGAGGAGTTCCCGGAGCGCCTCGACCGCGCGCCGGGTGCGGCCGAGCCGGTCCTCGAGCCGCCGCAGGTGGGCGACGACGACCTCCTGCGCCGCGCCGTCGTCCGGTTCGCCTGCGGACCCGGCCTCGATGAAACGCCGCAGATCCGCCAGCGGCAGGTCGAGCTCGCGGAACCGCCTGATGGCCAGGGCCGGCCGGACCTGCTCCGGCGCGTAGTAGCGGTAGCCCGAGACCGGGTCGACCTCCGCCGGGACGAGCAGGTCCTGCTCGTGGTAACGGCGCAACGCGCGGATGCTCAGGTGCGTGATCCGGGAGAACTCCCCGATGGTCAGCCGCTCGGTCACGATTCGCTCCCGGTGGTCACGTGTGCGCGCCGGCAACGGTGCGGAACCCGCTACCGGACGGTGATCTCCAACAGGACGATCTTCCCCCGCCCGTCCCTCTCGAAGGCGAAACGCAGGTCGAGGGGACTGCCGGGGAAGTCCCCGCAGATCTCCGCGACGGCCTGGCAGGCGGCGGCCGTGCCCGTGACCTCGCGGAGGGCGTGGCGCACGGAGGGCACCGAGGCCCGCCAGCGGCGTACCGCCGGGAGCCCGCGGTGGCTGTGACCGTCGTCGTGCACGACGGCCTCGTCGGCGAAGAGCGCGAGGTACCGCTCGTGGTCCTCGGCGCTCGCCGCGGCGACGTAGTCCTCGGCGAATCTCCGGACGTCCTGCATGGTCTTCTCCTCGTGCGGTGTGCGGTGTGGGGTGTGGGGTGGTGAGGTGCGCTGTGGCTGCCCCCGGCACCGACCCTGAACCCTCCCTCGGGGGGAGACTCAAGTCCGACCACCCCCGTACGCCTCGCCCGCCACGGCAGTCTTGACGTACGCACGACAAAGGTGGTGGCCTGAGGGGACATGGGAGCGCTCCCATGCCCCCCTCTCGAGAAGGGACCACCGATGCGCAGGACCGGTTTCTTACGCCCGCAAGTCCTCCCGTTCCTCGGCCTGTTGGCCGCCCTGATCCTGTCCCTGGTACTGGCCCCCGCCCCGCACGCCGCGGCCGCGCCGACGGGGAAGGCGCTCGCGGATCCGGTGCGCGTCATGCCGCTCGGCGACTCGATCACCGGGTCCCCGGGATGCTGGCGGGCGGTGCTGTGGAACCAGTTGCGTGACGCGGGGTACACCGGCGTCGACTTCGTCGGCACCCTCGGCCCGCAGGGCTGCGGGCAGGAGTACGACGGCGACAACGAGGGCCACGGCGGCGAACTGGTGACCAACACGGCCGGCCAGAACCTGCTTCCGGCGCGGCTCGCCGCGACCCGCCCGGACGTCGTGATGATGCACTTCGGCACCAACGACGTCTGGAGCAACATCCCGCCGGACCGCATCCTCGCCGCCTACACCAAGCTGGTGGAGCAGATGCGGGCCGTCGACGCGGACGTGAAGGTCCTCGTCGCGCAGATCATCCCGATGAACCCCAGCACCTGCGGGGAGTGCGCCCAGCGCGTCGTCGAGCTGAACGCGCGGATCCCCGCCTGGGCCGCCGCGACGAGTACGAGTCTCTCCCCGGTCACCGTCGTCGACCAGTGGACCGGCTTCGGCACGGCCGCCGACACCTACGACGGCGTGCACCCCAACGCCTCGGGCGACGCGAAGATCGCCGCCCGCTGGTACCCGGCCCTGGCCTCGCTGCTCGACGCGGGCGTGCCGGGTGAGCCGGGTGAACCGGGTGAACCGGGTGACGGCGAGGCCGTCTGCACCGCGACCTTCCGGGCCGTCTCCTCGTGGCAGGGCGGATACCAGGCCGAGGTGACGGTGACCAACACCTCCTCCTCCGCCCTCTCCGGCTGGACGGTGACCGTCGCGCCCGCCGGCGGCGGCCGGGTCACGCAGGTCTGGAACGGCAGCCTGACCACCTCCGCCGGTACCGCCAGGGTCACCAACGCGGCGTGGAACGGCACCCTCGCTCCCGGAGCGAGCGCCGGCTTCGGCGCCATCGTCACCGGCTCCGGCACGGGCGGAAGCCCGTCGGCGGCCGTCGGCTGCACGGCGCGGGCCGCCTCCTGAGGGCAGGGGGACGGTGCGCGGCGGCGCGGGCGTCCGGATCGCTTCCGCGCCCGGGCGCCGGCCCGTCCCCCGCCCCGGGGCCGGGGGCGCTCCGGCGCCCGGGACGCACACTCTGCGTGATCGTGCGGGCTGCCGGGACGACGGCCGCGCAGCCTCCGGAAGTCCCGTCGCGGCCGCCTCGGCACGCCGCGGAACGGGATCGAAAGTTTCGGAGTGCCGGGCCGGAGCCGTCACGGCCGCTCTCCGTCCGCGTGCTCCCCGCCGTCCGGTCGCCCCAGGGCTACCGCAGTCCATGAGGCCGCCAAGTTTCGAAAACGTTCCGAAACCATTGACAACTTCTCCGCCTCCGAAGACTGTTGTGACGCTCCCCGGTCATACGTCGCAGGCGTACGGCCGGTCCCCCTGTCGCCTCGTCGCTGTACACGGAGGCGCGTTCGGCGTGTCTCTCGGTCACTGACGGTGCCATTTACGAGGAGGAACACTCGTATGAGCGAAACCCCCGAGAAGAAGTCCGATTTAGCTCCGGTCAGCCGTAGGAGGTTCGTCCTCGGTGGCGCCGGGGCGCTGGTGGCAGCTGCCGGTTCCGGGCTGCTCCTGCCCGGCACGGCCCGTGCCGACCAGGTCCTCACCAGCAACTCGACCGGTACGTACAACGGGTACTACTACTCCTTCTGGACCGACGACCCGGGCTCCGTCACCATGACGCTGGGCGCGGCCGGTCAGTACAGCAGCCAGTGGAGCAACACCAACAACTGGGTCGGCGGCCTCGGGTGGAGCAACGGCAGTCGCCGGGCCGTCACCTACTCCGGCAGCTTCAACCCCGGCAGCAACGGTTACCTGGCCCTGTACGGGTGGACCGCCAACCCGCTGGTCGAGTACTACATCGTGGAGAACTTCGGCCCGTACAACCCCGGTTCGGCCGGCGCCAAGCGCGGCACGGTCACCGACGGCGGCGGCACGTACGACATCTACGAGTCCACCCGCACCAACCAGCCCTCCGTGGAAGGCACCAAGACCTTCCAGCAGTACTGGAGCATCCGCCAGAGCAAGCGGAGCAGCGGCACCATCAACACCGGTGTCCACTTCGACGCCTGGGAGCGGGCGGGGATGCCCATGGGGTCGTTCAACTACTACATGATCATGGCCACCGAGGGCTACCAGAGCACCGGCAGCTCCAACGTCTCCCTGACCGGCGGAACCCCCACCACTCCGCCCCCCACCACCCCGCCCCCCACCACGCCCCCGCCCGGCGGCACCGGCGCCTGCAGCGCCACGTACCGCACCACGAACTCGTGGAACAACGGCTTCAACGGTGAGGTGACCATCACCGCCGGCAGCGGCGGGGTCACCAACTGGCGGGTGCCGGTGACGCTGGCCAGCAACCAGACGATCTCCTCGCTCTGGAACGGCACCGCCAGCAGGAGCGGGAACGTGGTGACGGTGACCCCGGCCGGCCACAACCGCACCCTGGGCGCCGGGCAGTCGACGTCGTTCGGCTTCACCGTCAGCGGACCCAGCAGCCCGACCCCGTCGGTCGGCAGCTGCACCGTGAGCTGACCCCGGTCGGCAACCGAACGGCAAGGGGGTGCCTGGCCTGCGTCTTCGCAGGCCGGGCACCCCTTTTTCGGTCCCGGAACCCGGACCTCGTTCCCGGGACCGGGGCGCCGTACCGGCCGGAAGGGGCGTCAGTCGTGCCCGTAGCCGTAACCCGGCTCGGGGTGAGGGTGCTGCGGGTGCTGCGGGTGCTGCGGGTGGTGCGGAGGATGCGGCTTCGGCGGCCGGGTCGGGGAATGCGTGGGGCTGGGGGAGGGTGACCCGGAGCCGGTGGGGCTGGGGGAAGGCGACCCGGAGCCGGACGGGCTCGGGGAGGGTGACCCGGATCCCGTGGGGCTGGGGGAGGGTGACCCGGAGCCGGACGGGCTCGGGGAGGGTGACCCGGATCCCGTGGGGCTGGGGGAGGGTGACCCGGAGCCGGACGGGCTCGGGGAGGGACTCGTGGCCGGCCCGCACAGCAGCTCGGCGTCGAACGGGTGGTAATGGATCTCGCCCGCGTTCACCCCTCCGCCCGAGGGGCCGCCGGTCAACGGGCCGGCCACCAGGGTCTTCACGATCACGTCCCCCTCGATGTTCGAGGGGTCGAGGTCGACGAGGTCGGCACGCGGGGCGAAGATCGTCCCCTCCACCGAGTCCCCCGACTCGATGGTGATGCTCGTCGCGTCCGCGAAGTTCCACAGGATGTAGGGGGCATCGGCGCTGGAGATGCCGGCCGGCGTCGGGGTGTTCCAGGCGAAGACCCCGGCGGTCGCCGTGGTGTCGACGTCCACGAGCAGTGGCGTGTCGGCGGTGGGCCGGTCGAGGAAGGTGATCTCGTCGATGTCGTTGAGCTGTTGCCCGGTCAGGCGCAGCACGTTCGTCCGGCCGCCGGTCAGCGAGATCCGCACGTCGGTCCCCGGCGTGATGTCCGACGGATCCAGGGGGTTGCCGGAGCCGTCGAGCAGCGTCACGTCGGCGGCGCACTCGGCCATCCGGTCGGCGCGGTCCCGGTAGACGGAGAACAGGGAGGTGAAGTCCATCAGCCCGGACCGGAAGACCGACCCGGCCGGCTGCCCCACGGTGAGCTCGACGCGCGGCGTGGAGTCGTAGGTGCTGCCCTCCTCGACCACCCGGGTGTTGACGCTCGCCCCGTTGGGGTCCCGGTCGAGCGCGGTGCTGCCGGTCTCGTCCCCGATCTTCACGTAGCCGTCCTGGAGGACCCTCAGGACGCCCACCGGGCTGCTGCCGGCGTGGTCGATCCTGCCGCCGACGAGGAGGGCGGTCGGCCGTGCGTCTCCGGGGACGACGAAGTCGCCCGGAGTGTCCAGGGCGACGTTGTAGCCGGCGCCGAAGGTCAGGTCGCCGCCGACGGCGACCGGACCCTCGGACTCGGTACTGCCGAGGGTGGCGTCGCCTTCGGTGACGACGCCGAATCCGTTGTTCCCCTCGACCGGATTGCCGATGACGACCGGGGCGCGGGATGCGACCTCCGCGCTCCGGCCGGTCAGGGTCAGGGCCGTGAGGGTGCCCGAGCAGGCGGTGCCCGCGGCCACCAGCAGCACCAGGGGCGACGCGAACGCCGAACGTCCGGGAGGGCGTTTCATCACATGTCTCATGGTCGCAAGATATGTATATGTGCCTGTATGGGCATCGGGTGTACGGCCAGGCTGACGGGCATGGGGCCGGACGGAGCAGTGATCGCTGTGCGGCACCCGGTCCGCGGCGAGGCGGGCTCCGCGGTGCGACCGCGTCACAGGTGAGGGCGCACGGGCGTGCCGGACCGGCGGCCCGCGCCCCCCGGCGCGCGTCCGGTCCGGCGGCGGTACGCGCCGGTGAGCGAGACCTGGAGGGCGAAGAGCGCCCACGCGGGGCCCGAGGTGACCGACACGCCCAGCAGCACGGTGCGCGTCTGCCCGGCGTCCGGAAGCGGCGTGCACGCACCGTCCAGGCAGGTGGCGAGCACCTCGGCCGCCATGACGAAGGCGAGGAAGGCCAGCGCCCCGCACGAGAGCACGGTCGTCAGCCCGCGGGCCAGCCGCAGCGGGGCATGGTCGCGGGTCGCCCGCAGCGCGGCCCACAGCTGACCCGCGCCGAACAACGCCAGCAACGACCAGACCGGGAGGGAGGGGAGGAGGACCGCCGCCACCAGGTTCCCCGCGGCGGCCACCAGTGCCGCCGGGACGCCGAGTCGCACCGCGAGTCCCGCCGTCGGCAGCGGGTCCCCGAAGCCCTGCGCGGCCCGGTCCGTCCGGCGGGCCAGGGCGTACCCGGCGACGGGTACGAGCGCCGCCGTGAGCAGCAGCGGCAGCACATGGCTGGTCAGCCGGTCGCCCAGGAGCCGGCCGATGCCCCAGACCAGCAGGAGCGGACCGGGCAGGTCGGGGGCGAAGTACGCCGCCGCGTAGGTCATCAGCCCGGGCAGCCGCAGCACCAGGTCGACGGTGGTGAAGAGCCCGGCCGCCAAGACGGTCAGGACGAGGGCCGGCACCAGCCGTGCCCGCCCGGTCCGCTCCAGGACCGGCTGCCAGGCCCGGGCGACCGAGGCCAGCCACCGCACCAGCACCCAGCCCGCGAGACAGGTCAGGACCGCGTACGGGACGGCCGACGACAGCCCCGACCCGCCGATGCCGAACTGCACCCACACGCGGTAGGTGCCGAGGAGGTTCGTCACGCCGAGGCCGAGGCCGAGGCCGATCCCCGCGTTCCGCAGCTGCGCCGGTGCCGCCGCGCCGTCCGCGACGGCGCGCCACACCACCGTGCCGCCGGCGGCCAGGAGCAGCAGCGCGGAGAGTACCGACGCGAGAACGTCGGGCGCCGAGCCGGACCGGAAGCCTCCGCCACCCGGCCCGAGCCCCGCCACGGCGTTGAAGAACCCCACCGCGGCGCCGACCGCCGCCATGTCCCAGAACCGCGGCCGGGTCAACGGGCGGGTGTCGACGAGCGTCGCCATCCGCCGCTCCGGGGACGGGTGCACCCGCACCAGCCACTTCAGCCGGCCGGCCGCCGTGCCCGTGCGTGCGCCCCGCACCCCCGGGCCGTAGACCTCGAACAGCCGCCGCAGGGAGTCGCCGGAATCCTCCCACTCGCGCACCCTGGCGTCCGCGTACAGTTCACGGCTGCGCAGCACGGCGCTGCCGAGCAGTGTCACCAGAACGGCCAGTAGGGCGAGTTCGGCGGAATAGAGGACCAGCGAGGCGAACAGGCGGAGGTTGCCGGCCGCGGGGCTGAGGAACAGCGACAGAGTGGCGACCACCAGCAGGACCGGCCCGCAGGTCCGCCACACGATCAGGGCGACGAAGCCGATGTCCAGGTCGCGGTTGCGGATGTGGGCCAGTTCATGGAGCACGACCGCCCGGAAGGCCGGCCGGTCGCGCTGGTGGAGGGCGAGCAGTCCGCCGCTCAGCACCACCCGCCGTCGTCCGGCCCGGCCGAACGCGAGGGCCGACACGGTCGGGTTCAGCGGCTCGGCCAGGAAGGTCACCCGGGCCCGGACCCCCGTCTCCCGCAGCAGCCCGCCGAGATACCCGGACAGCTCGCCCATGGCGGTGAGCGGCAGGTATCCGCGTCGTACCGTGCGCCAGCGGGGAAGAGCCAGATATACGGCCGCGAGCACGAGCAGCAGCCCGCCGGTGGCGACCAGCGGGACCAGCCATCCGAGGGCGGGGCGCGGGTCGACGCAGCCGGTGTCGTGGAAGCCGGGCACCGGGCCCGCCACGCCGTCGGCGTGACGCCGTGCGGCCTCGGTGGAGGCGCGCGCGAGGCAGTCCATGTGCGCCTGCGCCTCGCGGACGTCCACGGCCTGCAGGACCACGGCCGTCGCCATGTTCGCCACGAGAGAGGTGGCGACTGCCACGGAGGCGATGAGCAGGAGGAACCGGACCGTGGTTCCGGCCGGGAGGGCCAGGAGCCACCGGCCCGTCTCACGGGGCCGGGGCAGGGGCGGCGGCGCCGTCACGACGCGTCTTCGGACGGGCCCTCCGGTTCCGGTGCGGGACCGTCGGGCGCGCGGCCCGCGGCCTCGCCCGCCGTGGCGGTGGCCAGTTCGGCGACGATGCCGTCGGCGATCGCCCGCGCCTCCGCCTCCGGAACCTGGCGGCGCAACGCCGTGTCGCGGGCGACCCGGCGCAGTTCGGCGAGCTGCTCCGCCGTGAGCGGGTCGCGGCTCTCCAGCGCGCGCGGCGGCTCCGCCCCCTCGGTCCGGCGGCGGCGGCCGAAGCGTCTGAGCAGTCCGCGGCGGGCGGTGTCGGTCACGTGGTCCGCCGCCTGCTGGCCCAGGTGCGTGAGGACCTGGACGGAGGCGGCCAGGGCGACCGTGCCGAGCATGGCGGCCGCCGTCTCCAGCCCGAGGGCCAGGGGATCGCCGCGGTGGACGGCGCCGCCGACGCGCCGCTCCTCGGGCGCGGCGTGGAAGGCCGCCGCCGTGATGTCGAACTGGGCCAGCTCGTGCGGAGCCGCCTCGGTCACGGCCCGCCGTGCCAGCCGTGTGGCCAGATCCTTGTCGTAGGTAACCGTGCCCACCGCCGCCCCCGTCGCGTCGCCGTAATGCCTTGACGGGCGCAGGATAGGCCAGGGGGCGCGAGAGTGTGAACGGACTTTCGCGCCGTTCACACCCTCGCGGCCCGGACTACTTCCGCAGGATCCGCGCGAAGACGTCCCCCACCAGCTGAATGGTGATGGCGATCGCCGCCAGTCCCACGACCGTCACCAGCATGACGGTGTTGTCGAACCGGTTGTATCCGAAGGAGATGGCGAGGTACCCGATGCCGCCGGCTCCGATCACCCCCGCGACGGCGATGAGTTCGAAGACGCCGATGACCGCGATCGTCGAACTCGTCATGATGGCGGGGACGGCCTCGGGCCACTGCACGACCAGGATCGTCCGCAGACGCGACGCACCGGACACCTGGGCGACCTCCGAGATCTCGGGCGGGACGCTCCTGAGCGCGGACTCGACCAGGCGTACCACCACCGGCAGGGCACCCAGCGTCAGCGGAACGATCGCACCGCGCACGCCGATGCCGGTGCCCATCAGAGCCCGTGTGTACGGAACGATCGCCGCCATGAGCACCAGGAAGGGCACCGACCTTCCCAGGCTGACGAGCCAGCTCAGCACCGTGTAGACGTGGTACCGGGGAAAGAGGCCGAAGGGGGAGACGTTGAAGAGGTAGGTGGCGAAGGGGACGCCGATCACCGTGGTGAGGGCGAGCACGATGGCGGCCATCTGGAAGGTCTGCAGCAAGGCCGGCCAGAACAGCGTCAAGGCGTCCTGCAGCGAGGTGTTCTGAGCCAGGATCATCGCGCGAGTGTCACCTTCCGGGAGTCGGCCGGGGCGTCGCCACCGCGAGGTAGCAGGACCAGGCCGAGGGCCTCCCCGGCCCCGGCGACGGCCTGGGCCGGCAGACCGGAGGGGATCGCGAGGTAGAGCCTGCTGACCGGGTGGCCGTTGATGACCTCCGAGATCCCGCCGAGGAGGGGAATGCGCGCGTCCAGGCGTGCCGACAGTTCCGGCAGCCAGTCCAGGGCCACCTCCCGTGCGTAGCCGACCTCCCACGTCGTGGTGCCGGGTGGTGCCGGCGCGATGTTGACGGGAGGAAGGACGAGACGGCCGAGCCGGGAGTCCGGCGTTCGCGCGGCATCGCTCACGGCCGCCTGCTCGACCAACGCCCCGCCCTCGAACAGGACCGCCCGGTCCGCGAGTTCCCGGACCACGTCCATCTCGTGGGTGATGAGGACGACGGTCAGCCGCAGATCGTCCCGCAGTTCGCGAAGAAGCCGCAGGATCGACCTGGTCGTCTCCGAGTCGAGCCCCGAGGTGGCCTCGTCGGCGAGCAGGTAGTCGGGGCGGGCCGACAGGGCGCGCGCGATCGCGACCCGCTGCTTCTGCCCGCCCGAGAGCTGTGACGGGTAGGCGCCGGCCTTCTCCTCCAGCCCGACCCGCGCGAGGAGTTCCCTGGCGCGCGCACGCCGTGCTGCCCGCCCGGCCCCGGAGATCTGGAGCGGAAGCTCCACGTTCTCCAGAGCCGTTCGCCGGGACAGGAGCGCCGATCCCTGGAAGATGACACCGATCTTCCGCGTGGCGTCGATCAGCTTCTTGTGCGGGAGCCGTGAGATGTCCACGCCGTCGATGGAGACCGATCCGGTCGTCGGCCGCGTCAAACCGTTGACGAGCCGCCCGACCGTGGTCTTCCCGGCACCGCTCTCGCCGAGGATCGCCGTCACCTCGCCGGCCGGAATGTCCAGCGTCGTGGGCTTCAGCGCGACGACGGGGGAGCGCCCGCGCGGATAGTACGTCTTTCCGGCCGACATCAACTGGATCACCTGTCATCACTCCGATCGGCGGCATCGGTGGCGTCGGCGGCGTCGGCGGCGTCGGCGGCGTGGGCGGCGTGGGTGGCATCTGCGGTCCGGCGGCCGTGCGACACGGCGGGGCCCACGGCGACACCCAGGTTCTCGCGCAACGTCGTTCCCTCGTAGCCCGCCGGGCGGACGCCGGCGCGTCTGAGGATCGGCACCACCTCGTCGACGAACGCGGGCAGGTCGACGTCCATCACGGCCGGTTTGATGTTCAGCCCGTCGGCGAATCCACGCCGCCGCAGTGCGATGATCCCCGCGGCCACCTGTTCAGGGGTTCCGGCGAGCGGCAGGTGCGAGGAGCGCTCCGCGTTGTCGCGCACGTACTCGCGCAGGGTGAACCCCCGGCGCAGCGCGTTCCTGACCTGGGCGGCCTGGAGCCAGAGGCTCCCCTTGCCGGTGGGGACCAGGATCTCCTCCACCGCGCTGACGGGCCGGTCCAGATCCTCCTCGGAGAGCGACAGCCCGTGCTGCAGGGAGAGGCGTTCCAGCTCCGCACCGTAGTCGATGAACTCGGCGAGCCGGTCGGAGCGCCGGCGCACCTCCTCCTCGGAGGAGCCGAGGAGGACGTAGAGACCCGGAACGACGAGCGGTGGCCGTGGACGCCCCGCGAGCCGGGCGGCCTCCCGGATGCGTTGCCGGTAGTCGATCCCCTCGCCCGGATCGCTCTGCGCGGTGAACACGACGTCGGCCTGCCCGGAACCGAGCGCCACACCGTCGGCCGAGCCGCCCGCCTGGACGATCAGCGGCGCTCCCTGGGGCGGACGCGGCAGATCGAGCGGACCGGCGACGGTGAAGTGCTTCCCGGCGAACTCGACCGGCCGCACCTTGCCGGGGACGAACCGTTCGCCGTAGGGCCGGTCGAGCGAGAACGCGTCCTCCTCCCAGCTGTCCCACAGCTGCCTGACGACCTCGATCGCCTCGGACGCCCTGGCGTACCGCTCGACGTGATCGGGATGATCCCGCAGGCCGAAGTTCCGGGCCTCGGCGTCGTGCCGCGACGTCACGACGTTCCAGCCCGCGCGCCCGCCGGACAGATGGTCCAGCGCCGCGAGCCGCCTCGCGATGTGGTACGGCGCGTTGTAGGTCGTCGAGACCGTCCCGACCAGCCCGATCCGGGAGGTCAGCGCCGCGATCGCGCTCAGCGCCGTGAACGGTTCGACCTGCGGGACGAAGTCGCCCTTGGGGCGCGACGTGTGGAGCAGACTGTCCGCGAGGAACACGAACTCGAAGTGGGCCGACTCGGCCCGCCGTGCGTAGTCCGCGTACATCGCCACTTGGCTCGGGTACTTCCGCACGTCCCCGACGGCCGCGGCGCCGACGTGGTGGCCGAAGGGGCGCAGGAAGAGGCCGAGGCGAAGCGGCTCAGGTGTCCCGGTCATCGGAGGACCTCTCGCTCAGGAACCGCCGGCCCAGTTCGGAAAGGCTCCAGTCCCTCGGATTCAGCAGGGTGTGGACGCGTGCGTCCCGCCAGAAGGCGTCCAGTCGGCGCTCCAGGTGCGCGGCACGCCCGCCCGCGTTGCTGAAGAGTTCGGACGTCAGCTTCACCGCGGCCTCGCCCGTGTAGGCGGCGAACGCGCGGATCTGCGCCTCCAGATCGGCGTCACGTTCGGCGTCCTGGCCGTCTTCGCCGACCGGCTCGACCGGCTCGACCGGCTCGACCGGCTCGACCGGACGTGTGCCGCCGATCGCCGCGGCGAGCTCGAGGAGCCGGGCGCGCAGCGCCGCCAGTTCGACCACCCCGTGGCCGAACTGGCGGCGGATGTAGGGGTCGTCGAGGATGCCATCGACTCCGGCGCTCGCCGCACCGTGCCGAATCCGCCCGTCGTGCAGCAGGAACGACCTGAAGGCGTCCAGGGCCGCTTCGCCGATACCGATGTCGATGGCCGCGTGGGCCAGTTTCGTGATGGGTGACTGCGGTACGCCGTCCGGGACGAAGACGAGATCCGGGTCGACGGGCACGTCCACCAGTTCGACGCGGTTGCTCTCCGTGTCCTGCTGGCCGAACACCGACCAGGTCGGCCGGACCGAGAGGCCCGCCGCCGAACGAGGCAGGAGGACCTGGACCTTCCGGCCGTCGAGGATCGCTCCGGTGTTCAGCCACTGCGCCCACGGGATGCCCGTCGCGTAGTCCTTGACGCCGTCGAGGCGCAGTCCGTCCGGGGTCCGCCGGATCGTGGAGCTCACGGTGGAGCCGGTCACCCCGGTGGGCTCGGACTGGAGTTGCACGTAGCGGCCACGGGGCAGCTCCGCCGGCCGCGAGCCGTCGAGCCGCACGTAGCGCGCGAGCGCGGCCAGGGCCGAGTAGTGCGTCTGCACCACCTGGGCGATCGAGGGCGACAGCCGCGCGACCAGCAGCGTCACCCGCACCACGGCGTCCGCCCGCACCTCCGAGCCGGGGTCGCCGTCCGCCGTCAGGCCGAACGCGCCGGCGGCGGTCAACCGGGCGACCAGTGTGTCCCTGTGCCACTCGCCGGCCGGCCGGCCGAGCAGTTCCCGGACCAGTTCCGACACCTCCGCCACCCCGTCGTGGCGCAGGACCTCCTTGCCCCGCCGCTCGGCGAGGGGTTCCCCGGGTCTCTCCTCGCGGCGACCCCGTTGCTTCGTCCCAGTCATGTCCCTCAGCTCTCGATGCCCATGTGCGCTCGGCTCCCCGGTGGAACGCCGCTCAGGAACTGGTGCCGTCGACGGCCGAGACGAGGTCCCCGAAGTTCTCCGTGGCCCACTTGCCGACGCGCGGGTCCTTGAACGCCTCGATCACCTTCTGGATGTCCGGGTCGTCGACGCGGTCGGCCCGCACGGCCAGCTGCTTGGCGAAGAGATCCTGGTTCTCGACCTGAGCGATCTTGTACTTGGCCGGGATGTCGGCGAGCGCGAACTCCGTCGACTGACTCGCCGCCAGGTCCACGTCGTCCAGTGCTCGCGCGGCGGACTGGACGCTGACGAAATCGAGGTGCTTCGGGTTGGACGTGATGTCGTCCGTCGAGACGGTCAGGGGGTCGGGGTTCGCGCGCAGACCGATGACGCCGAGTTCGTCGAGGGACGTCAGGATCTGCCCGGTGTAGAAGGGGGCGTCACCCCGGTACGCGACGCTGGCGTCACGAGGAAGGTCCTCCAGCGACTCGTACTTCTTCGAGTAGAAGACCCAGTGCTGGCTGAAGAGCGGCGCCACCGCCTCGACGTGGTATCCCTCGCTCTTGTTCAGACCGTCGATCCACGGCTTGTAGCCGAGGACGGCCGCGTCCACGCTGTCCGAGTCGTTGAGCTCCTTGATGAGCGAGTTGCCGTCGTCCACCGGCGTGATCTCGATCCTGATTCCGTAGTCGGCGGCGACGTGATCGGCCACGTACTTGATCACGCCCTCCTCGGTCGGGTCGCTCAGGCCGCCGGCGACCTTCACGGTGGGAAGTCCCCCTTCCCCGTCCGTGGCGGCTCCCGGATCCGACGAGCCGCAGCCCGACAGCACCAGCGCCGCGGCCGCGAGGGTCGCGACGGTTGCGATCGGCCTTGTTCGTCCACGGGTCATGTCACTGCTCCTGTATCGGTGATGTGTCGCGGGCCGCCGCACGGAGAGCACCGGGGCGACGAGGGCATGCCGCAGTGCCGGACGGCGACCGCCACGGGCGCGCGGCTGCGCGGCCGTCGGCTCCGTGATGTTCGTGTCCGCGCCAACGGAATGAATCCAACGGAATGAATTACGCAGGGAATGGTCAGTGCGTCGGCTGACAACGCGTGCCGCGGAAAGGCGGACAGTATGTGCCGCGAAACAATGGACGGCGATGTCCATATGATTCGAGTTCAGCTCGGCCGGCTGTGCGAATGACAGGCGCAGGCATGGTGATCCCGTGATTCCCGGGCGCAGGCGTGCGCCGCTTGAGAGGTGCGGAGACTGTGGAGAGGCGCGCGCTCAGCGCGTCGACCGAGGGCGGTTACGCCGAGGTGACATCGACCGGGCGACAACAGAGAAGTCGCGGCACGGTCGTACACACGGGGCCGGTCGGAGGCGCCACGACGCCGCGCGCCGGCCTCCGGCTCGCGCGGCGGAGGAGTCGCGCCGATGCGCCTGTCAGGTTCACGGTCATGGCCCCTCCCCTCGACGACGATCTCGAACCGTGTCGCAGCATTACTGTCTGATCCGCTGCGTTTCGGCGATCATATGGCGCGCCAAGGAAACGCACAATGCCCGTCCAAATTCTGGGCGTTGCCGGCGGAAGGGCTTGCCGTCGGAGACCGGAGAATATGTGATCCGGGCCGAATCGGGGATGAGGGCTTTTGATTCAGCCGCCTTGGCCGGTGCCGGACGACGCCGGGGAATGGGCCAAAGCCGAACGTATGGACAAGGCCCGGACGAGGTCCGGACGCCGTCCGCCGGGCGGTATCCGCAGGCCGGGGGGTGGGCGCCGGCAGGTCCGGACGCATCCGGTCGCGGTATCAGGATCCGCGGGGGAGCGGTTTGCGGGGCGCACGCGCCGCCACCGATGAAGGGCGGTGACGCCACGGGGGGTGCCGTCGCCGGGCAGGGGGCCGCACCGTGCTGGGCCCTCAACTCGTCCTGCCCGGCGGGATGATCGGCAGGCGGCGGCTTCTCAGCCGGTCCGGTGCAGCAGGTAGGCGCTCAGGATGTCGACGTTGCTCTGGGCGAGATCGGCGCCGGTGTAGCGCCCGCTCGGGGTGTACCAGCGGATCACGTCGACGCCCAGGGACAGCACCGCGCGCACGAACAGCCGGGGGTCCGCGCACCGGAACACCCCGGCCTCGCAGCCGGTGACGACAGGAGCGGTCAACACCGCCTGGATGGCGGCGCGTTGCTCCCGCACGCTCTGGGAGTGCTCCTGGCTGAGGTTGGGCAGCTCGGTCTGTGCGACGCGTGCCAGCAGGTGGTTGTCGACGTGCCAGTGCGTCACCGTCCGGATCTGCTCGGTCACCACTTCCAGGGCGGACTCGGCGGTCGGCTCGGGGAGGGCCTCAAGGGCGGTGAGGAGCTCGCTGTGCGCGCTGCGGATCAGCTCGTGGAGCAGGTGCTCCTTGCTCTTGAAGTGCACGTACAGCGAGCCGGGGCTGAGTCCCGCGTGGTTGCAGATGTCGCGTGTCGTCGTGGCCTGGTACCCGCTGGCGGCGAAGCATTTGGTCGCGCCCTCGAGGAGGCGCTTCGCCGTCGCCGGCAGGTCGTTCCGGGTGTCGTCCACAGTCGCTCCGTCTTCGCTTCGCTCGTCCGGCATGGACCGATCGTACCCGGTGAGTGAGCGCTCATCTTTTCCCTGCGCACACCATTGACCAGGTTACTGAGCGCTCATAATGTGCCCGCTGACACAGCGGAAACGGCTGAAGGTGGAGAGATGCGGAGTAGCGGCAGCGGGCTTCCTGCACCCGTGCGGAGGTCGTACGACGTTCTCGGGCGTGCCCGACGCCTCGTCTCGGCGCGCCTGGCGCTACGGGCCGGTGTCGCCGCCGCCCTGACGGCGGTCGGGGCGGTCGCGCTCGGGGACTACCAGCAGCAGGTCGTGGTGACGGCGCTCATCTACGGGATCGCGGCGATCTCGCTGACGGTGCTGATGGGATGGGTGGGACGTCCCTCGCTGATGACCGCGGGCTCCCTGCTCGCGGGCGGCTACTGCACCGTGTTCGTCGCCGGCCGGATGGCGGTCCCGTTCCCGGCCACCCTCGTCGTCGTCACCCTCGTGGGAGCGGTGTTCGGACTCGCGGCGTCCCTCCCGGCCCGCCGGCTGTCGGGCCTCTACCTCCTGCTGAGCACCCTCGCGGTCTTCTACCTGGTGGTGGATCTGGGCAACATCGTCCAGAGCCGCCAAGCGGTCCTCGGCGGCTACTTCGTCGATCCGCCGCAGCTGTTCGGGTACGCGCTCACCGACGGCTCGGCGTGGTTCCTCGTCGTCGCCCTGCTGACCTTCGGGGTGTACGAGTACTTCACCTACATCCGCCGGACCCGCCACGGCCGCGCCTGGATCGCGATCCGGGACCACGAGGCGGCGGCCTCCGTGACCGGAGTCCGGGTCGGGTCGTCGGTCGCCCTGGCGTTCGCGCTCACGACGGCGGTCCAGTTCCTCGCCGGCGCGCTGCTCGCCTACCACCTCAGCACCGTTTCCTACACGGCCTACACGCTCCAGATGAGCTTCAACTTCATCGTCATGATCGTCCTCGGCGGACTCGGCCGTCCGCTCGGAGCGGTGGCCGGCGCGGCCGTCGTGACGCTGGTGCCCACGTTCATGAACTCGCTGTTCGGCGGCGCGGCGACCACCGACAGCTGGATGTCGCGCAACCTGGGCTCGGTCGAGTCCATCGTCTTCGCGCTGATCGGGACGGCCGTGCTGCTGAGAGCCCGTCGCACGCGGCCGCGGCGGACGCGCAAGGACACCGCGGCGGCGCCGTCCCCCCAGGCCCCGACCGGTACCCCGGCGAAGGCGTCCCCGACCGGTACGCCGGAAGAGGTGTCACGGACCGAGCTGGTCGGGGTCTCCGCCTCCTACGCGGCCGGCGAGACCGCCCTGGACGACGTCACACTGACCGTCGCGGCGGGTGCGACGACCGCGGTCGTCGGGCGCAACGGCGCCGGGAAGTCCAGCCTGCTCCACGCGCTGGCCGGTTACCCGGAGCAGTCGGGCGGCCGCGTCGTGTCCGGTCAGGTCCGCCTCCGCCACGACGGCGAGGAGACCGACCTCCGTCCGCTGTCCATCAGCGAGCGCAGCGACCTCGGTGTCGCGCTGATCCCGGCGGAGGACAAGGTCTTCGCGGAACTCACGGTGCGGGAGCACCTCCGGGAGGCGATCGCCGCCGGGACGGCCCGGGCCCGGCGGACCGGGGCCGAGGCGCCGGCCATGGCCACGCTGCTGGAGTCGTTCCCCGCGCTCGGGGACAAACTCGACCGGCGGGCCGGACTGCTCAGCGGCGGCGAACGGCAGCAGCTCGCACTCGCCGCCGCCGTCGCCCGGCTGCCCCATCTCCTGCTCATCGACGAGCCGACCCTGGGACTGTCCCCGGCCGCGATCGCCATGCTCGAGCCGGTGCTCGGGCGCATCAGGTCGCAGGTGCCGGGCGGCATCGTCCTCGCCGAGCAGAACCCGAGCCTGGCGATGCGTCTCGCGGACACCCTCGTCCTCCTCGAGAACGGCCGGCCCGTCCGCTCCGGCGAGCCGTCCGACGAGCTTCTCGAGTTCATCGAGAACAGATTCCTCGGGCTCGACGAGCTCGTCGCGGCCGCGACGGTTCCGCAGCCCGACGGCCCGCGGGCCCAAGGCGTCACGCAGTGACCTCAACCCAACCTCTCACGAAGCCCAACCTCTCACGAAGGAAGTCCAGATGAAGTCCTCCTCGGCACGTCCCGGTGGCCGTCCGCTCACCAGCGGCGTTCTGGGCCTGGCGCTCGTCGCGGTGCTGGCGGGCTGCGGCGACGGATCCGGTGGCTCCGCGAAGGGCCCGTACCAGGTCGGCGTGGTGGTCGACCAGTCGGGCCCGGTGCGCTCGGTGTCGGCCCCGCAGCTGGTCGGCATCAAGGCCGCGATCGCGGCGGCGAACGACGCCGGCGGCGTCAACGGTCACAAGATCGAACTCGTCGTACGGGACGACGCCTCGGACGCGGCCAAGGGCGTCGCGGCGTTCCGCGAACTCGTCGACCGCTACGAGGTGAGCGCGGTCACCGGCTTCACGTCCAGCACCTCGATCCCCGGCGTCGTGAACTTCGCGCAGCAGTCCAAGGTCGCCATGCTGGCCGCCGGTGCTCCGGGCGACCTCCTGGACCCGGTCAACCCCGTCGTGTTCTCGACCAACGCCAGCATCAACGCCCAGGGCACCGGCGGAGTGGACTACCTGAAGAGCCTCACCGCCGACGGCCGGCTCCCCGCCGAGCCGAAGCTGGCGCTCTTCTCCTACTCGAGTCCGGCGGGCGAGAGCTGGAGGTCGGCGGTCGAGCCGTACGCGAAGGCGCAGGGCTTCGACATCGTCACCGAGCAGACCGCGGCGGTCGGCTCCGCGAGCTACAGCGCGGCGATGCAGGCGATCACCGCCTCGGAGCCCGACGCGGTCCTCGTCACCGCCGCCGAGACCGACCTCATCAACATGGCCAAGAGCCTCCAGGCGTCCGGTCTGGATCCGAGGACGCCGGTCGTCAACTACTCGTTCGGCAGCGGCGCCTCGGTGCTCCGCGCGGTCGCGGACCTCGGCCTGGAGCACTACGTCGCCTCGGCGCCGTTCGACGCCGACGGTGACGCCGCAGGCTCGAAGGCGTACGCCGACGCCGTGACGAAGGCGGGCGGCGACCCCGCGACGGTGATGGTCCCCGAGGGTTACGCCCAGGGACGGATGGTCGTGGAAGTGCTGGAGAAGTGCGGCTACCCGTGCCCGGCGGACACGTTCCTCAAGACCGTCAACGCCTTCGATTCCGACCTCGACGGATTCGCCTTCGGCCCGGTCGTCTTCGACGCGGCCGGCCACGCCGGCCCGACCACCGTCGCCTTCCGCACCTGGGACGCGAAGAAGAAGGCCCCGACCACGGTCAAGGGAAGCTTCGAGCTCGCCGGCGCGAGCCACGGATGACCCCCCTCGCTGCTGCTCGCCAGGCTGGAGACTGAACGATGTCGATCACCACCACCGTCAATCTGGCGAGCGCCAGCATCCTGCTCGCCGCGATCTACTGCCTCGTCAACACGGGGCTGGTGCTCCTCTACCGCTCGACCGGGGTGCTGAACTTCAGTCACGGTCAGCTGGTCATGCTGGGCGCCTACGTGATGTCCAGCGTGAAGATCGGTTCGTACCCGCTGAGACTGGCGATCGCGGCCCTCGTGGTCGGCGTCGTCTCCTGGATCTCGTACCACGTGCTGATCCGGCGGCTGACGGGTGGGGACGAGTTCCGCAAGGTCGTGACGAGTTTCATGCTGGCGATCCTGCTGACCCAGATCATCGTCCTGGCATGGGGCACCGACACCCGCGCGGTGCCGAACTCCACCGACGCCTGGTTCGCGCTCGGAGCGGCCCATGTGCGCTGGAGCGTCGTCGTCGACGCCTGCACCGCCGTCGTGCTCGCCGTGGGACTCACCTTCTTCCTCAGCCGGACCCTGTCCGGCCTGAGGATGCGGGCCCTGGCCGCCAACGAGGAACTCGCGGCGTACAGCGGGATCAAGGTGCACCGCCTCGCGGGCCTCGCCTGGGCGATCGCCGGCGGCGGCGCGGCGCTGGCGGGAGTGATGTACGCGGAGACCACCTCGGTGTCGCTCGCCCTGGCGGACATCCTGCTGCTCGCGTTCCCGGCCGCGGTCCTGGGAGGGCTCAACAGCATCCCCGGCTCCATCCTCGGCTCGGTGATCATGGCCACCCTGCTGACCCTGTGCGGCTACTTCCTCGGCGGCCAGTGGGTCAACGTCCTGGCGTTCGTGGTCCTGCTCGGCGTGCTCATCGTGCGGCCCTTCGGCCTCCTGGGCGCCGGTTCGGCCCAGCGTCTCTAGCTCAGGAAGGACAATCCCATGCAACACGTCGCACACGTCGCGGAAAGCGACCGCCTCCGGGTCGACGCAGTGGTGCTGAAGCTGTCGGACGTGCTGATCCTGCGCGGGGTGAGCCTCGCGGTGGAGCCGGCACGGACCCTCGGCCTGCTCGGAGCCAACGGCTCCGGCAAGAGCAGCCTGCTCAACGTCGTCTCCGGCTACTACCGGCCCAGCGCCGGGAGCGTACGTCTCGACGGGATCGACATGGCCGGCCGGAGTCCGGCCCGCGTCGCCGCGAGCGGGGTCGGCAGGTCCTTCCAGTCCATCGGACGGATGGAGGACCTGACGGTGCTCGAGAACGTCCTGCTCGGACTCGAACCGGTGTGGCGGGCGCGGGGCCTCGCGGCGGTCCTCGGGCTGCCCTCCTCGCGCCGAGCCGAGGCGGAGGCCCGGCAGCGGGCCTCGCAGATCATCGCGGAGTTCGACCTGGCGGCGTACCGGGACCGGCTGCTCAGCGCCTGCCCGTACGGCGTCCGCAAGGTCGCGGACCTGCTCCGCGCGATGGTCTCGTCGCCGCGGCTCCTCCTGCTCGACGAGCCGACCTCCGGCGTCTCGACGGACGACCGGCGCCACATCCTCGAGCTGATCCGGGCGTGGACCGCGCGGACGAACTGCTCGACGGTCGTGGTCGATCACGACATCGAGTTCGTGTCCGCCCTGGCCGACTCGGTGGTCGCCCTCGTGGGCGGATCCGTGGTCGCTTCCGGCGCGGTGGCCGAGGTGCTCGGCAACGAACAGGTCCTGGCAACCTTCGTGGGGAGTGCGAAGTGAAGCGAGACGTCTACGAGGAGGACCACGAGCTGTTCCGCTCCTCGGTCCGGGAGTTCGTGACCCGCACCGTCCAGCCCGAGCTGGAGGCCCACGCGCGGGACAAGGCGATTCCCCGCTCCTTCTGGCTGGAGGCCGGACGGCAGGGCCTGCTCGGCGTCGAGATACCCGTGGAGTACGGCGGTCTCGGTGCCGGCGACTACCGCTTCAACGCCGTCGTCACCGAGGAGTTCGCCAAGGTGAACGGGGCACTGCCCTCCTGCTGGGGCATCCACGCGGACATCGTGGCGCCGTACATCGCCCGCCTGGGCACCGAGGAGCAGAAGCGGCGCTGGCTGCCGGGCATGGCGTCCGGCGAGATCGTCGCGGCGATCGGCATGACCGAGCCGAGCGGGGGTTCCGATCTGGCGGCGCTGAGGACGACGGCGGTCCGTGACGGCGACACGTGGGTGATCAACGGGTCGAAGACCTTCATCACCAACGGCGGTTCGTGCGACCTGGTGCTGACGGCGGTGCGCACCGACCCGTCGAAGGGCGCCCGGGGGATCACCCTGTTCGGGATCGAGGCGACCACCGAGGGATTCAGCCGGGGCCACAAGCTCGACAAGGTGGGGCAGGGCGAGTCCGACACGGCCGAGATTTTCTTCGACAACGTCCGGGTCACCGACGCCGAGATCGTCGGCGAACTCGACCACGGCTTCGTGCACATGATGCGGAACCTGCCGCAGGAGCGCCTGGGCGCCGCCGTGTCGAACACCGCCCACGCGAAGCAGATCCTGGGCGAGACCGTGGAGTACGCCAAGGAGCGGCACGCCTTCGGCAGGCCGATCGGACAGCACCAGCACAACAAGTTCCTGCTCGCCGAACTGACCACCCGGATCGAGGTCGCCGAGGCGTACGTCGACAAGTGCGTCGCCGCACACGTGGCGGGAACCCTCGGCGCCGTCGACGCGGCCAAGGCCAAGTACTGGACGTCCGAGGTGCAGAACGCCGTCCTCGACCACTGCGTACAGATCTACGGCGGCTACGGCTACATGAACGAGTACCGCGTCGCCCGTGCCTGGCGCGACGCCCGCGTGACACGCATCTGGGCCGGCACCAACGAGATCATGAAGGAACTCATCGGCCGTGACCTCGGACTGTGACGGTTCCCCGGACGGAGGGAGCGAAGGATGACGGCGATGAGGGCCGAGGGCGACCTCGTGCGCGACGTCGAACTGTGCGAGCGGTGTGAGGTCCGCGGGGCGTGCCGGATCGGAGTCGACGACCTCCGGATCCTGCCCGACGGAAGCGTCCGGGGCGAGTTCGTCGTCCCCGAGGACGCGGTCGGCCGGAGGGTGGCGCACGGCGGCTGGACGGCGTGGGTCTTCGACGAGTTCCTCGGCTACGCCGCCACCGCGCTCGGCTCGTGGGCGGTGACGTCGGAACTCACCGTGCGCTACCGGCGGCCGGTGCCGATCGGCAGCCGGGTCGTCGTCACCGCGCACGGCACGCTCGCCGGGGAGCGCAGGCGTGTGATGCGCGGCGAGATGCGGTCGGCCGACACCGGGGCGGTGCTGGCCGGCGCCGAAGGCGTCTGGGTGGAACTGGCCGACGTCGACGGCCACTACGCGCGCGCCGTGGGCCCCGGCGCCGACGGGCGGTGCTGACCGTGGACACGGCGCACCACGTCCCCCGGATCCGGTCGGGCACCGCCCTGATCGTCGGCGGTACGTCGGGCATCGGCCTGGAGACCGCGCGGGTGCTCGCCGGCGCGGGGCTGGGAGCCGTGGTCCTGGTGGGGCGCGACGCCGATCGCGGTCGCGCCGCGGTCGCGAGCCTCGAAGGCCGCCTCGACGCGCACTTCGTGCGGGCCGACGCCGCCGATCCCGGCGAGGCGCGGCGCGCGGTCGACGAGGCCGTCGCCGCGATCGGACCGCTCGACTTCGCCGTCACCTCGACGGTACCGACCTCCATCGTGCTCGACCTGGTCCACCGCACGCCGGTGACGAGCTTCGCCGCGACCCTCACCGGCTTCGCGCTGCCGCCCCTGCACATCACCGGAATCGCCCTGGAGCACATGCGGGCCCGGGGCGGCGGGGCGATCGTGAACGTGGCCTCGGACGCGGCCAAGGTGCCGACCCCCGGCGAGTCGGTCATCGGCGCGGCGATGGCGGGCATCGTGATGTTCAGCCGGGTCGCCGCGCTGGAGGGCCGACGTGACGGCGTGCGCGTCAACGTGGTCACCCCTTCCCTCGTCTCGGGCACTCCGACGACCGCGCGGGTGACGGCCGACGGCTTCAGTGCCGAACTGTTCGCCCGTGCCGCGCGGGCGGCGCGCCTCGGTGTGGCGAGCCCCACCGATGTCGCCGAGGCGATCGCGTTCCTGTGCGACGAGCGTTCGGGGCGCACGACGGGCCAGGTGCTGAGCGTGAACGGAGGTGTCTCCGTGGCCTGACCGGTCGAGCGAGCGAGCAAGCAGGAGCCCCGTTACATCTGTGAGGAGTCGAGCGTGTCCCCATCAGCCATCCCGTCGACCGCGCCACCGCTGCCGGTGCCCGAGCGAGATCGTGACAGCGCGCCGTTCTGGGACGCGCTGCGCGAGCACCGCCTGCGGCTGCAGAGCTGCGACGCCTGCGAGCGGGTCCGCTTCCCGGCCATGTCCCGCTGCCCGTACTGCGTCGCGCCGGAGCACCGCTGGCGGGAGCTGTCCGGGCGGGGACGGATCTACTCCTGGATCGTCGTCCGGCAGGCGTTCCGGCCGGAGTTCGCGGCCGAGGTGCCCTACGCGCTGGTGACGGTCGACCTGGAGGAGGGCGTGCGGGTCGTCGGCCGGATGGACGACGTCGACTCGCCCGCCTTCGACCTCGCCGTGGTGGCGGCGTACGTCGACCATCCGGAATGGACCGAGCTTCGCTTCGAGGAGATGGCAGCATGAGCGTGCCCCTGAACCCCGGCACCGGCCGCTTCCAGGGCCGGGTGGCCGTCGTGACCGGCGCCAGCCGCGGCATCGGCCTCGCGACCGCCCGGCGCATCGTGCGGGAGGGCGGCCGCGTCTGCCTCACCGGACGCAAGGAGCCCGCGCTGGCCGACGCCGTCCAGGAACTGGGCGGCCCGGACGTGGCCATGTGGATGGCCGGCCCGGCCGACGACACCGAGCACCAGCGGGCCACGGTCGACGCGGTGGTGCGGCGCTTCGGCTCGCTGGACCTGCTGGTGAACAACACCGGCGTCAACCCGGCGTTCCACCGGATCGTCGACACGCCCCTGGAGACGGCGGCGGGGATCCTCAACACCAACGTGCTCGCCGCGATCGGCTGGGCCCGCCACGCGGTGGCGGCGGGGCTCGCCGAACGCGACGGCGCGATCGTCAACGTCGCGTCCGTGGCGGGTCTCAAGCCGGCCGACCGGATCGGCGTGTACGGCGCCAGCAAGGCCGCGCTGATGCACCTCACCCGGCAGCTGGCGCTCGAGCTCTCCCCGCGGATCCGGGTCAACGCGGTCGCCCCCGCCGTCGTCCGGACGCGCTTCGCCGCGCCGCTGTTCGCCGGCCAGGACGACGCGGTCACCGCCCGGTACCCGATGCAGCGCCTCGGCGAGCCCGAGGACGTCGCCGCAGCGATCGCCTTCCTCCTGTCACGGGACGCCGCGTGGATCACCGGTGAGGTCATCACCGTCGACGGCGGCCTGACCTTGACCGGAGGTGTGTGATGGACCCGTTCGCGGGACGGACCGCGATCGCCGGGGCCGGCATGACCGAGCTGACCCGGCGGTCCGGCCGCAGCGTGCTCTCCCTCGCCCGCGAGGCCGCTCTCGCCGCCTGCTCGGCCGCTGGTCTGGAGCCCACCGCGGTCGACGGGGTCGTGCAGTACAGCATGTACGACGACTCGGTCCAGGCCGAGGCGCTGGGCGCGGTCATCGGGGCGCGAGACCTCAGCTACGTCATGGACTTCGCCCAGGGCGGCCAGTCGGCGGCGCACATGGTCGCGCACGCCGCGATGGCCGTGGCCTGCGGATTCGCCAAGAACGTGCTCGTCTTCCGGGCCATGAACGGCCGGTCGGGCGTGCGGATCGGCCAGCGTGCGGCCGTCGGCGGCGGCACGGAGTTCCGCTATCCGCTCGGCTTCGTCGCCTACCCCCAGGTCGCGGCCATGTGGGCGCGGCGCTACATGATCGAGACCGGGGCGACCGAGCTCGACTTCGGCGCCATCGCGATCGCCCAGCGCCGATGGGCGGAGCGCAATCCGCGCGCCGTGCTCCGGGAGCCGCTGACCGAGGAGGGCTACCTCGCGTCCCGCCCGGTCGCCGAGCCCTTCCGGCTGCCCGACTGCACGACCGAGGTCGACGGGGCGGCGGCCGTGCTGGTGACCTCGGTGGAGCGAGCCAGGGACCTCGCCCTCACCCCGGCGGTCATCAGCAGCGCCGCCTGGGCCACGCACGGCTTCGACCTCGACATGGGCAGCTCGCTCCGGTACGACGACTACCTCCGCAACTTCTCCGGCCACCTCGCGGGCCCCCTCTGGAAGCGCGCCGGGCTGGGCCCCGAGGACGTCGACTACGCGGAGGTCTACGACTGCTTCACCGGCGCGCTCGCCCTCAACATGGAGGGGCTCGGACTGTGCGCCCCCGGGACGGCGGGCACGTTCGCGCGCGAGGGCCACACCTCGCCGGGCGGGAAGCTGCCGACCAACACCCACGGCGGCCTCCTGGCGGAGGGCTATGTGCACGGCATGAACACGGTCACCGAGGCCGTGTGGCAGATGCAGGGGCTGGGTGGTGAGCGCCAGGTGCCGAAGAACGACGTCGCCGTCGTCTCCTCGGGGGCCTACCTCTCCGGTTCCGCGATCGTCCTGACGAAGGACAGGTGACCCATGACCGTCAACGTTCCCGCACCGGTGCCGAGCCCCGACTCGGCGCCCTTCTGGGAGGGGCTGCGTGAGCACCGGCTGCGCGTCCCGTTCTGCCACGTCTGTGGGCAGTGGTTCTTCCCGCCGATGCCCGGCTGTCCCGAGTGCGGTGCCGGAGAGGACCACGTGGAGCTGCGCGAGGCGGCCGGTACCGGCCGGGTGCATTCCTGGTTCGTGGCCCACCACGCGTTCCACCCGGCCTTCGAGGCCGACGTGCCCTACGCGGTCCTGGACGTCGACCTGGACGAGGGGCCCCGCGTCAACGGACGCTTCCTCGGCGCCCCGTTCGACCGGATCGAGCCGGGCATGGCCGTCCGGGCCGTCTTCGAGGACCTGCCCGAGTTCACCCGGCTGGCCTTCGAGCCGGCCGCACCACCCGGAGAGGACCGGCCATGACCGAGTACGTGCCTCACCTCGTGCTCCGGCGGCTCGCCGCGGAGGCACCGGAACATGTCCTCGTCGAGTTCCTCGACGACCGCGCGTACACGGCCGGTGAGCTGTACGAGCGGGCGAAGGCCGTGGCCTTCGGCCTGCAGCGCGCGGGCCATGCTCCCGGCGACCGGGTCGCCCTGGTGATCGGCAACCGGATCGACTTCCTCGCCTGGTGGCTCGGCACGGCCATCGCCGGCCTGGTGTCGGTGCCGCTCAACACGGCGATGCGCGGCAGCGTCCTGCATCACATGCTCCGTCTCTCCGGCCCGGTGCTCGTGGTCGCGGAGCGGGAGTTCCTGCCCGACATCGCCGTCGTCGCGGCGGACCTGGAGCACGCGCCCCAGGTGCTGGAGGTATCCCAGGCCCCGGCCGGAAGCACGGCCGGTGCTGTGACGACCGGTGCTGTGACGGCCGGCGCTGTGACGACCGGTGCCTTGACGACCGGTGCGTTTCTGGCCGGCGCCGGGGAGCCGGCGCCGCAGGAGGCCCTCCCGTCGACGTTCGCGAGCATCATGTTCACCTCCGGGACCACCGGGCCCTCGAAGGGAGTGATGTGGTCCCACCGCATGGCCATGGGCAAGGCGGAGAGCGCGATGGCCGTCATGGGCCACACCTCCTCCGACGTCCTCTTCACCTGTCTGCCGCTCTTCCACGCCAACGGCCTGTGCACCTCCTTCCTGCCCGCCCTGATCGTCCGGGCGAGGCTCGTGGTCGCACCGCGCTTCAGCGCCTCCGGGTTCTGGCCCGCGATCAGGAAGTCCGGCGCCACCGTGACGAACATGCTGGGCTCGATGGGAGCGCTGCTGTGGAAACGCGAACCCGGTGACGAGGAGCGCGACCACCGGCTGCGCAAGGCGCTCGTGATCCCGCCACCGGTCGGCCACATCGAGGAGTTCGAGGGGAGGTTCGGGTTCGAGAGCACCCAGCTCTACGGCTCGACGGACGTCGGCGTGCCGCTCGGGATCCCCGACGGCCAGCGACGGCCCGAGGCGTGCGGACGCCCCCTGCCGGGCTGGGAGTGCCGGCTCGTCGACGCATGGGACGCACCGGTGGAGGACGGCCGGCCCGGTGAACTCGTCGTACGGCCGCGGCAGCCGTTCGCCACCCAGCTCGGGTACTACGGCATGCCGGAGGCGACCGTCGAGGCGTGGCGCAACCTGTGGTTCCACACCGGCGACCTCATGCGGCGCGACGAGGACGGATGGTTCTACTTCCTGGACCGGGCGAAGGACTCGATGCGCCGCTCGGGGGAGAACATCTCCTCCTACGAGGTGGAGCAGGTGGTGGTGTCGCACCCGTCGGTGCGTGACGCGGCGGCGTACGGCATCCCCTCCGAGCTCGGCGAGGACGAGGTCATGGTCTCCGTCGTCCTGCGCGAGGACGCGCCCGCCGTGGCGCCGGAGGACGTGCTGGCCTGGTGCCGGGGGCGGTTGCCGTACTTCGCGGTGCCGCGCTACCTCCAGTTCCTCGACGAGTTGCCGCGCACCCAGACCGCCAAGGTCCGCAAGAGCGACCTGCGTGCCGCCGGCCTCACCGCCGCGACGTACGACGCGGGACCGACCAGCCGGTCCCGCGTCGGCTGACTCTCACCTGTCGCTGGTCAGCACCAGGGCGGAACCGTCGATCAGCGCGCCCGACGTCACCACCCCGACGTCGTGGCGCGCCGACTGGCGCTCACCACCGCGGCCCTGGATCTGGAGGACCGCCTCGGCGACGGTGTTCATACCGTGGACGTACCCCTCGCTGAGCAGACCGCCGTTGGTGTTGACCGGCAGGGAGCCGCCGGGGCCCGTGGCCCCCGAGCGCACGAAGTCCCCGGACTCGCCGCGCCCGCACAGGCCGAGCCCCTCCAGGCCCATCAGGACCGTGCTGGTGAAGCAGTCGTAGATCTGGGCGAAGTCGACGTCGCCCGCGCCGATGCCGGCCGACGCGTACAGGTCCTCGCGCAGCAGGGCCGTGAAGTTGCGGGTGTGGTCCTCGACCATGGTGTGGTTCCCGATGTCGAGGCCAGGGCGCGCGCCGGCCCGGTAGGCGTGCGCGGCGACGACCGCCGGAGGCCTGCGGAGGTCACGGGCCCGGTCGAGGCTGGTGAGGAGCACCGCGCAGGCGCCGTCGACCTCGGTCGTGCAGTCGGGCAGCCGGAACGGATCGACGACCCGCCGTGAGGCGAAGTAGTCGTCGTAGCTCAACGGCGCGCGCAGGACGGCGCGGTCGTTCAGCTCGGCGTACGCCCGCTGGGCCACCGCGACGGCGGCGAGGTCCTGCTCGCCCTGGCCGGTCTCGTGCAGGAACCGGCGTGCCCACATCGCGATGTACATCATGTAGGCGTTGTAGCCGATCGGGTAGCGGTACGGCGCGGACTTCCCGGCGAAGCGGGAGGCGCCGACCCGTATCCCGGAGCGCCCGTTGAGCGCCCGGAAGACGAGGACGTGGTCGGCGGCGCCGGTCGCGATCGCCATCGTGGCGTTCCCGACCAGGTGGCAGGGCGACTGGCCGGCTCCGTTGGCGTCCATGACGTAGCGCAGTCCGGGGAGGCCGAGCGCCGTCGCGAGCGACCCGCACGGCTCGGAGTCGTTGCTCACCATGAAGCTGGCGATGCCGTCGACCGCCGACGGAGGAAGCCCCGCGTCGGCGCAGGCGTTCAGGGCGGCCTCGGCGGCCAGTTCGAGGACGGAACGTCCGGAGTCGCGGCTCAGACCGGTGTAACCGACCCCTGCGACGGCGACCTTGCGTGACATGCGATGACTCCTCACGAGCGGGCTGAAAAGCCGTCCGGACCACCGGGCGAAGACCGCCCTCACGAGTCCTTGACGGCTCAAACTCCTGCGCCATAAGTTAGCTAAATGAGCGCTCAGTAACCAGGAGGCAGACCATGTCCGTCGAATCTCTGACCGCACCGCCGACCGGCCGGCGCACCGCACCGCGGCTGACCCTGGCCGATGTCATGCGCAACCAGGCGAAGACGAATCCGCACCGCCCGGCGCTCACCGCCCAGGGGCGGGAGTACAGCTACGCCGAACTGCACGCGATCACGAACCGGCTGGCCAGCGGACTGGCCGAAGCGGGCGTACGCCGCGGCGACACCGTCGCGGTCCTCGGCAGCAACTCCGTCGAGCACGTCCTGCTGCAGCACGCCGTGGCCAAACTCGGCGCGGCGCTCGCGGTGCTGAACTGGCGTCAGAGCGAGGACGAGGTCGCCTACGCGGTGGAGCTGTGCCGGCCGCGACTGGTCTTCGCCCAGCCGGCCTACCGCCACCTGGTCACCGCCACGCAGCGGCCGGTCGAGCCCGTCTCCCCCCGGGGCGAGAGCGACTTCTACGAGCGGTTCGTCGACCCGTTCGCCGCGGACGAGCCGACGGCCGACGTCGACGCCGAGGACCTCGTCACGATCATCTGCACGAGCGGAACGACCGGACGGCCGAAGGCCGCGGCGATATCGCACCGGGCGATGATCGCCCGGGCCGCCTTCGCGGCCTCGGACATGCGTCTGGGCGCCGACGACGCCCACCTCGCCTGGGCGCCGATGTTCCATCTCGTGTCGGCCGACTACATCTTCGTCTGCGCCGTCCTGGGCAGCCGGTACATCGTGGTCGACGGCTTCGACGTCGAGGCGATCAACGAGTACCTGCACCAGGTCCGGCTCGGCTGGTTCGTGATGATGCCGGGGGCCATCGGCACCCTCATCGAACGGCTCCGCCAGGACGACCGGCCGGTGAAGCCGATCCGCCTGGTGGGCGCCATGGCGGACCTCGTCCCGCCGGAGCAGGTCCGCGAGCTGACCAGCCTGCTGGGCACCTCGTACTACAACTCCTACGGCATGACCGAGGCCGGCCCGCTCACCTACGGCAGCATCGCGCCGGGCACCTATCCGGACCACCTGGGCAAGCGGTTCACCGCGCTGGCGAACCACCGGCTGGTCCGCGCGGACGGCACCGACGCCGAACTCGGCGAGCCCGGCGAGATGCTGGTCAGCGGTCCGACGCTCTTCACCTGCTACCTCCACGACGAGGAGGCGACCAACGCGTCGCTGGTGGACGGCTGGTACCGCACGGGCGACCTGCTGCGCGCCGACGAGGACGGGTTCCTCCACTTCGTCGGCCGCACCAAGTACCTGATCAAGAGCGGTGGCGAGAACGTCTACCCCGCCGAGATCGAGCGGGTGCTGATGGCCTGCCCGGGCGTCGTGGAGGTCGTCGTCGTCCGCAGGCCCGATCCGCGGTGGGGCGAGATCCCCGTCGCGTTCGTCGCGACCGACCGGCCGGTGGAGACCGGCGACCTCGAGGCGGCGTGCCGCCGCGAACTCGCCGGCTACAAGGTGCCGAAGGTCTTCCGGTACATCGAGCTCGACCAGATCCCGAGGAACGTCACCGGGAAGGTCGTCCGCGAACGTCTCGAGGCGTGGGTCTGAGCCCCGCCGTCCCTTCCGAAGGAGTGTTGATGAGTTCCACCAGCGACATCTGCATCACCGGCATCGGCGCCACGCCACCGGCCCGGCGGTCGACACACAGCATCAGGCGCCTGGTGGTCGACGCGGCCCTCGCCGCGATCGAGGACGCGGGGCTGAGGCCCGAGGACATCGACGGCATGGTGTCGGACTCGGTCATCATGTCGGCCTCGGTGCCCCGTGACTGGCTGTCGGCACAGCTCGGCATCACGCGCACCTTCGACGCCTCGCTGTCCTACGGCGGCGCCGGCTCGGTCGGTGCGCCGCTGCTCGCCCGGACCGGCCTGCGGCAGGGGCTGTGCCGCAACGTGCTCGTCTACTTCGGCGTCGACTGGGGATCGCGGCCGAGCGGCCCGTACGGGTTCCACGACATGTACCCGGCCAAGCGCGCCTACGAGAAGCCGATCGGCTTCGACGCCCAGCCGGAGTACTTCGGCCTGCTGGCCGCCCGCTACGCCGAGGAGTACGGCCTGGCCGACGAGGAACTCGGCGCCTTCGCCGTCGCGCAGCGCGAGTACGCCGTCCGTGCCGGCATCGGACAGAAGACGACGCCGCTCACCATGGAGCAGTACCTCGCCACGCCGATGATCTCGGACCCGCTGCGGTTCGAGGACTGCTGCCTGATCAGCGACGGTGCGGTCGCCTACGTCCTCACCGTCGAGGAACGCGCCGCCGACGGTCCGCACCGGCCGGTATACGTCCGTGGCGTCGGTTTCGGGTCCGAGGCGACCTCGGGCGACGACATCTTCAGCCAGCGGGCGGACTACCTGAGCTTCCCCGGAACGGCGCAGGCAGTCGCGGCGGTGGAGTGTGACGCCTCGCTCCCGTTGAGCGAGGCCGACTTCGCCGAGGTCTACGACTGCTTCACGATCTCGTGCCTGCTGCAGCTCGAGGACCTCGGACTCTGCGACAGGGGGACGGCGGGCAAGTTCGCCCTCGCCGGCGAGACCCGGCTCGACGGCCGCCTCCCCGTCAACACCCACGGCGGCCTGCTGGCCCACAGCTACCTGCTGGGCGCCGAGCACGTCATCGAAGCGGTCCGGCAGCTGCGCGGCGACGCCGGACCGAACCAGGTCGAGAACGCCCGTGTCGGTCTGGTGACCGGCCTGTCCGTGCCCGACTACGCGCTGCTGATGCTGAGCAACTAGGAGATGTCATGAGCCTGCAAGAAACGGCCGAGGCCCCGGTCGACTCGTTCGGTCAGTTCTTCCGTGAGGGGGGCGAGGGCACCGTCGCCCTGCCCCACTGCCAGGACTGCGACCGGCACCACTGGTACCCGATGGAGCGCTGCCCGCACTGCTTCTCCCAGCGCCTCGCGTGGGGGTCCGTCTCCGGGCGGGCCACCGTCTACAGCGTCACCACCGTCCGCTACGCGTTCACCGCGGCGAACCGCGGCCGGACGCCGTACGGCATCGCCCTCGTCACCTTCGACGACGTGCCGGACGTGCGCATGGTGTGCCGCACCGGCGCCTGCGAGGAGGGCAGCGACGTCGCCGTCGGGGACGCCGTGATGGTGAGCGTCACCGCGGACGCGACGGACCAGGACACCGGCATGGTGACGTGCGCGCCGCTCCCCAGGAACGCGGGGAGCGGCGCACATGGCGAACGTTGAGTTCGACTTCGGCGGACGCACCGTCGTCGTCACCGGAGCCGCCCGCGGGGTGGGGCTGGCGATCGCCGGACGCTTCGCCGCCGCGGGCGCCCAGGTGGTGATGGCGGACCTCGACGAGGCCGCCGTCCGTGAGGCGGCCGGGACGATCGGCGCCTTCGGCATCGCCGCCGACGTGTCGGACACCGCGGACGCCGAGGCCATAGTCGAGGCGGCGCTGCGAAGGACCGGCCGGGTGGACGTCGTGGTCAACAACGCAGGCATCCTGCGCGACGGCGTCGTCTGGAAGCTGTCGGACGACGACTGGGACCAGGTCCTGGCCGTCCACACGGGCGGCACCTTCAAGCTCACCCGGGCGGTCGTCCCGCACATGCGGGCACGGGGGACGGGCCGGATCATCAACGTCACCTCCTACAGCGGGCTGCGCGGCAACATCGGCCAGTCCAACTACGGCGCCGCCAAGGCGGCGATCATCGGCTTCACCAAGGCGACGGCCAAGGAACTCGCCGGCTTCGGCATCACCGTCAACGCGATCTCACCGAACGCCGAGACCCGGATGATCGCCGGCGTCCCGCCGGAGAAGCGCGAGCAACTCCTTGCGCAGATACCGCTCAAGCGGTTCGCCGACCCGGCCGAGATGGCCTCCGCGGTGGCGTTCCTGGCGTCGGACGAGGCGAGCTACATCACCGGTGTGGTCCTCCCCGTCGACGGCGGCATCGCGATCTGACACCCCACTTCCACGACGACGGAGAACAGCCATGCGAGAAGCAGTGATCGTCTCGACCGCCCGCACACCCATCGGCAAGGCGTACCGCGGCTCCTTCAACAACACCCAGCCCCAGGCACTCGCGGCGCACGCCCTGAGCGCCGCGATCGAACGGGCCGGTCTCCAGGGCGAGGAGGTGGAGGACGTCCTGCTCGGCTGCGCGATGCAGGAGGGCGCCAGCGGATACAACGTGGCGCGCCAGGCGATCCTGCGGGCCGGGATCGACGTCTCGGTGCCCGGCATGACCATCGACCGGCAGTGCGCCTCGGGGCTGATGGCCGTCGCGACCGCCGCCAAGCAGGTGATCAGCGACGGCATGCGGATAGCGGTCGGCGGCGGGGTGGAGTCCATCTCCCTGGTGCAGGACGACCGGTACCGCAACAGCCACCGCGCCGACGACCCGTGGCTGGTCGAGCACGGGCACGACATCTACGTCTCGATGCTGGAGACCGCGGAGACGGTGGCGCAGCGCTACGGCGTCTCACGGGACGCGCAGGACGCCTACGCCCTGGAGTCCCAGCGGCGGACGGCGCGGGCCCAGCGACAGGGCCTGTTCGCCGACGAGATCGCCCCGTTCAGCGGCGAGCGCCTCGATCTCAGGGCGGACCCGGACGGCCACGACCCGATCCCCTTCACCCTGGAACTCGACGAGGGCAACCGGCCCGCCACCGAACTCGGCGACCTCGACGCGCTGCGCCCGGTGCTGCCCGACCGCGGGGACCACCGCGCGACCATCACCGCCGGGAACGCGTCGCAGCTCTCCGACGGCGCGGCCGCCGTCGTCGTGATGGAGGCCCGTGAGGCCGAGCGCCGCGGTCTCGAGCCGCTCGGCACCTACCGCGGCATGGCCGTCGCCGGGTGCGAGCCCGCCGAGATGGGCATCGGCCCGGTCTTCGCCGTCCCGAAGCTGCTCAAGCAGCACGGCCTCACCGTCGACGACATCGGTCTGTGGGAACTCAACGAGGCCTTCGCCTCGCAGGCGCTGTACTGCCGTGACCAGCTCGGCATCGACCCCGATCGCCACAACGTCAACGGCGGGGCCATCGCCATCGGCCACCCGTACGGCATGAGCGGCGCCCGCATGGTCGGGCACGCCCTGCTCGAGGGACGCCGGCGGGGCGTCCGGTACGCCGTGGTCACGATGTGCGTCGGCGGAGGCATGGGCGCGGCGGGCCTGTTCGAGTTGTGAGCGCTCCGGCCGGCCGCCCCGTCGATCCGAGCGGGCGGCGGGGCGGCGTGCCGGACACGCACAGCACCGCGAGCACGGCGGCGAGCCCGGTCCGCGCGAAGGCCGTGATCTTCAGCAGCCTCGTCCGGGACATGTGGTCCGCGAGGTGTCCCACCGGCAGGGACACCAGCGCCCACGGTGCCGTCACCGCGACGAAGACCGCGGCCACGCCGAGGCTCCCGGTGGACTGCTGGGCGAGGATCGGCAGCACCAGGGCGAAGGCTCCGTCCTCCAGGCTCGATGCCGTTCCGACCCTGCGCAGAAGCCCGATCGGCGACTTCGGCTCGGAGGTGAAACTCAGCATCATCCCCCTTGACCCCCTCAAGGACCGATCGACGGCTCGGCAGCCGGCGGGCGCTCCGCCCTCCCGGACCCGGAAGGAATTCTCCGCACCGGTGGCCGACGTCCGTCGGCGGTGTCACGACCTGACGAGGCGGTCACCCTTGAGTGGCACCTCGTGCAGCATCAGGCGACTGTGCAGTCGCTGAACGCCCAGATCTGCCTTCAAGTGATCGATGACGGTCTCGAACTCCCGCGAATCACAGCAGGCCATGCGTAGTTGATAGTCGTACTCACCCGTCAGCCGCATCGCCGCGACGATCTGGGGCACCTCTTGCAGCCCCGCCTCGAAGGCTTCACGGTCCACACCGTCCCTCAGACGGATGTCACTGATCATCTCCATGTTCCTGCCCAAAGCGCGGAGGCCGAGCTTCGCCTGGAAGCCGCAGATCACTCCGGAGGCCTGCAGACGGCGCACCCGGTCGGCGACGCTGTTCGCGGAGAGTCGTACCTGGCGCCCCAGCTCCTGGTAGGTCATGCGCCCGTCCGTGAGGAGAGCGGCGACGATCTGTTGGTCGATGCGGTCCATGGCCAACCTCGGGTTTCTCGGTCATCGGGCAATCTAGCCGAGGATATATCGGCTTGGGCCCCTCCCTGGCCACTCTTTCCGCAGCATTCTCGGTCTCCTCCGTGAAACCATCACAGGCATGGAAGTCGTTCTCGCCCGTACCGCTTTGGCACCCCTGCTCGTCCTGGGCGTCTCGTTGGCCGCGCGCCGGTCAGGGCCTGCCACGGGCGGTCGGCTCATGGGTGCGCCCACGAGTACCGGTCCGTTCCTGTTGCTCGTGTGCCTGGAGAGCGGTACCGCCTCCGCCTCCCGCGCCGCTCACGGGTGCGTGACGGGGCAGTTGGTCGTGGTCTGCTTCTGCCTCGCCTACGGGCGGCTCGCCCACCGTTTTCCGCCTGTCGGCACGCTGCTCGGCGCTCTCGGCATCGCGGCAGTCGGTGCGGTCGCGGGCACCCTGAGCGGGAACGTGTGGCTGACCGCGCTCCTCTCCGTGACCGTCACTGTCGCGGGGCTGCTCACCTGGCCTCCCGCCACCACGAGGGCAAGGGCGTTGCCCGATCCTTCGTGGGAGATCCTGGTGCGCATGACGCTGGCGGCGCTCACCGTCTTCTGCGCCGCGGGCGTCGCTCGAGCCGCTGGGCCGTTCCTGGGCGGTGTGCTGTCCTCACTGCCCATGCTGCTGATGGTGATGACGCCCTCGGCCCACCGCGCCGGCGGCGCCACCGCGGCCGCCGCGGTGAGCCGCGCGGCGATGACCTCGGCAGGAGGCACCCTGGCCTTTCTTCTCACCGTGGCGGCCGCTCTGGTTCCCTGCGGGACCGCGCTCGCCATGCTCCTGGGGCTTGCCGCCATGACGCTGGTCGACCAGTTGATCCGCCGCGGCCTGCACACGCCAGGTTGCGGAAGGAGGATGCCGGTCCTACGTTTTCGCAGGTCAAACGCCCCTCCGGCGGGACCTTGAACCCGCCCCTTCGCGATCGTCCTCCGGGAGGGGCGCGGGTGGTTCAGCGCTGCCCGGCCCGTCCGGTCCTCGACTCCGGCTCCTCACCCCGGCCGCTCTGCTGGTGCAGCACGCGCAACGCGTCCGCGGAGGTCGCGTCGTTGGGTGTGTAGATCTCGACGCGGTGATCGGGGCTGTCGGGCTGGAGCCACACCTGGTAGTCCACGCTCACCGACCCGACGGTGGGGTGCTGCAGGTGCATCGTCCCCGTCGTGCAGTCGGCTACGTCACCCGTCGCCCACATCGCGCCGAAGTCCACGCTGCGCATGGTGAGTTCGCCGATCAGCCCGGCGAGCCGGGCGTCCGTGGGGTAGCGGCCCGCGGTGAGGCGCAGATAGGCGACGTGGACCTTGGCGAGATCCGGCCAGTTGCGGTACATGTCGCGGGTGTGCGGGTCCAGGAAGAACATCCTCGGGACCGACGGACGCCCCTGCGGATCGTGTGGCGCCTCGAAGGGGACGTGCTCGGCGACCAGCGCGTGCCCGGTGCGGTTCCACGCGAGGACGTCGCCGCGCCTGCCGAGCACCACCGCGGGCGTGGCCCCGCCCAGCGAGTCCAGGAGGGTCAGCACCCGCGGGTGGGGCTCCTCGCGGGGCGGTTCACCCAAACCCGGCTTCACGGACTGCCGCGCGAGATTGTGCAGGTGTGCGGTCTCCACCCGGTCGAGCCGGAGCACCCGGGCTAGTGCGTCGAGCACCTGGTCGGAGGCGGTCTCGGCCTGCCCCTGCTCCAGACGGGTGTAGTACCCCGGGCTCACCCCGGCGAGCTGGGCGAGCTCCTCCCGCCTGAGGCCGGGGACCCGGCGGGAGGTGCCGTAGGTCAGCAGACCGATCTCCGCCGGAGTGACGCGGTCACGACGGCTCTTCAGGAACGTTCCGAGGCTCTCCACGCAAAAGAGCGTAGGGCGCCCGCCCGTTCCGTGGGTGTACCTGTCGGGTGTACCCACGCCACGGGCATGGCTGTCGGCCACCCGGTGCCCGAGTGTCGGCACCATGAATCGACAGCATGCGAACGACGCACCCGGACCGCGGGCCTGGATCGGGCTCGCGGTGGTCCTCGGCCCGGTCCTCCTCGTCTCCATGGACGGATCGATCCTGTTCCTGGCGATGCCCCGGATCAGCCAGGCACTCTCGCCCACCGCCGACCAGGCACTGTGGATCCTTGACGTCTACGGCTTCGCCGTCGGCTCCCTGCTGGTCGCCTTCGGCGCCATCGGCGACCGCTACGGCCGGCTGAAGCTCCTGATGATCGGCGCGACCGTCTTCGGGCTCGGCTCGGCCGGCGCCGCGTTCGCACCGACGCCTGAACTCCTCATCGTCTGCCGGGCGCTCATGGGCGTGGCCGGTGCCACCCTGCTGCCCTCGGCGCTGGCCGTACTGAGCGAGCTGTTCCCCGACCCCCGGCGCCGGGCCCAGGCCATCGGCATCTTCGCCGCGGCCTTCGCGGCCGGCTTCGCCCTCGGCCCGGTCATCGGCGGCGCCCTTCTCGGCCGGTTCTGGTGGGGCTCGGTATTCCTCGTCAACCTCCCCGTCATCATCGTGTTCCTGGGGCTCGCCCCGGTCCTCCTCGGAGAGGTCCGGTCGGGCGGGGCGGGCCGCGTCGACCCCCTCAGCGTCGTGACCTCCGCCGGGGGCCTGCTGCTCACGATCTATGGCATCAAGCACTGGGCCGCCGACGGCATCTCGGCCCTCCCGATCACCACGATCATCGCCGGCATCGCCGTTCTGATCTTCTTCGGCCTGAGCCAACGGCGCCTCGACCACCCGCTGATCGACTTCTCCCTCTTCCGCGACCGCGTCTTCACCATCGCCGTCATCACGGGTCTGCTGCCGCTGGCCGCGTGGTCGGCCACCGCGTACCTGTCCGGCATCTACCTCCAGTCCGTACTGGGCCTGGGCGTCCTGCACGCGGCACTCCTGGCCCTCCCGGGCGCGGTGGCCCTCACCCTCTCCTGCATCGTCACGCCGGCGGTCGTCGAACGCATCGGCAGGCGGGCCGCTCTCCTCGTCTGCCACTTCTCCATCGCGGGCGGCCTGTTGCTGCTGCTGCCCACCACGGTCACCGGAGGGATCGGCTGGTACGTCGCCTCGACCGTGATCGCCGGACTGGGCTACGGCATCTCCTTCGCCGTCGTCGCGGACACCGCGGTCGGCGCGGTCCCCGCGGAGCGGGCGGGCTCGGCCGGTGCGATCGCCGAGACCAGCAACGAGATCGGCAACGCGCTCGGCATCGCGATCCTCGGCTCGCTCGCCGCGCTGCTCTTCCGCCTTCAGGGCCCGGACCTCGCCCCCACCCTCGACGAGACGCTCCAGTTGCCTTCCCTGCTCGCACCCGTGATCCAGGAAGCGAAGTCTGCCTTCGTCACCGGCCTGCACGTCGTCGTGATCGTGGCGAGCCTGCTGCACGCCGTCCTGGGAACGGCCGCTCTGCGCGGGCTCCCCAAGCCGGCACCGGAACAGCGGACCTCCGAGGTCCACGAGGAGCTCGCGGAGGAACCCGCCACGCCGTGACGACTGCTTTCAGGCCCCGCGCGGACCTGAGGGGCGTAACCCCGGCACCGTGTCGAGATCCAGCGCGCCGCCCACGGTTGGCGAGTTGAGGTCAATGCGTAAACCCGCCACGCCCAACTCCCCCTCAATGGCGCCCACTCTGACACTGTGGCGCCACCGCGGCATCGGCGACCTCCGGCATGCCGCGGTCGCGCCATGACATGCAGGTTTCACTTGGGGAGAGCGATGCGTCCGATATCGCGCACGGCGCTGGGAGCGGCGGCCACTGCCGCTGTCCTGGCCGTCACCGCGATGGTTCCGTCCGCGGCACAACCACAGGACGGAACGAACGCGAAGAGACCGCTGGTGGGCAGTGCCACCGCCGCGGCCGAGGAGAGCAAGCCCGTCACCGTCACCCTGGTGACCGGCGACCAGGTCCTGGTCAGCAGGGACGGCGCCGGCAACGCCTCGGTCACGGCCCTGCCGCGCGAGGACGGAACCGTCCCGGTCCTGCAGACCCGGCAGTCGGGTGAGGACATCTACGCCTACCCGGACACCGCGGTCGGCGCCCTCGCCGCCGGCACGGTCGACGAGGAACTGTTCAATGTCACCGGACTGATCAGCCAGGGCTACGACGACGCGAACTCCACGTCGCTGCCGCTGATCGCCGTGTACGGCGAGAGCACCGCCCGCTCGGGCCCCGCCACCCCCCGCGGCGCCGAGCGCACGGTCGGCCTCGACATCATCAACGGTGTCGGACTCAAGGCGGACAAGACGGACGCGAGCGACTTCTGGGCGGACGTCACCGACAAGCGCTCGCGCTCGGCGGCCGGCCTGAAGAAGCTCTGGCTGGACCGCAAGGTCAGGACCACCCTCGACCGGTCGACGAAGCAGGTCGGCGCCGACCTCGCGTGGGCGGCCGGGTACGACGGCAAGGGAACCAAGGTCGCCGTCCTCGACACCGGTGTCGACGCCGAGCACCCCGACCTCGAGGGCCGGGTCGTCGCGTCGAAGAACTTCACCGACTCCGACACGGACGGTGACCGGAACGGCCACGGCACCCACACCCTCTCCACGGTGGGCGGCTCCGGTGCGGCGAGCGACGGCCGGAACAAGGGCGTCGCCCCCGGCACCGACCTGCTCTCGGGCAAGGTCCTCAACGACGCCGGCTCCGGCGCCGAGTCCTGGATCATCGCCGGCATGGAGTGGGCCGTCGAACAGGACGCCGACGTCGTCTCGATGAGCCTCGGCAGCAACGGACCGACCGACTGCACCGACCCGATGAGCGTCGCCGCCGAGGAACTGGCCCGGAGCACGGACGCCCTGTTCGTGGTCGCGGCGGGCAACGCCGGGCCCACCCTGAACACCGTCTCCTCGCCCGCCTGCGCGCCCGGCGTGCTCACCGTCGGCGCCGTCGACCGCGACGACTCCACCGCCCAGTTCTCCAGCCGCGGCCCCGCGCCGTACTCGCACACGCTCAAGCCCGAGATCGCCGCTCCCGGTGTCTCCATCTCGGCCGCGGCCACCGGTGGTCGCGGGGTCTACGCCTACCGCTCGATGTCCGGCACCTCGATGGCCACCCCGCACGTCGCGGGCGCCGCGGCCATCGTGAAGCAGCGCCACCCCGACTGGACCCCTCAGCAGATCAAGTCGGCCCTGGTGTCCTCGGCGAAGAGCGACATCCCTGGGGACGTCCGGGAGACCGGCGCCGGTCGCCTCGACGTGAAGGCGGCCATCGGCACCGGCCTCCTCGGCTCTCCCGCCGTCCAGGCCGGTACGTTCAACTGGCCGCAGGACAAGAGCGACCGCACCACGGTCGAGGTCCCGTACACCAACTCCGGCACCGAGCCGGTCAAGCTGTCGCTGAAGGTCCAGGGCGTCACCGGCAACGACGGCTCCGCCGTCCGCTCCGGCGTCGCCGAGCTGAAGGCGAACACCGTCACGGTCCCGGCAGGCGCCACCGTCACGGTTCCGCTGGCCATCGACCCGACGGCGAAGCTGAAGGCCGCCCAGTACGGTGACGTCACCGGACGTGTGCTGGCCACCGGCGCCGGCGGCGTCAAGGTCTCCACGCCGTTCTCGCTGTACGTCGGCCCGGAGACGGTCACCCTGCGCGTCAAGCTGGTCGACGCCGCGGGCGACCCCGCCGGCGGCATGTCCTCGGTGGACGTCATCGGCACCGACGACGCCACCGGCGCCCGCCGCTACAACGACGGCGCCGCCGACCAGGTGTACCAGGTGCGCCCCGGCGCCTACTTCGTCTCCAGCTTCGTCACCACGCCGGACGCGGACGACGAGGCCGGCCTGGCGATCGACTCCCTGGCCTACCTCGCCAGGCCTCAGCTGAACGTCACCAAGGACACCACCGTGGTCCTGGACGCCCGCAAGGCCCACAAGCTCCGGGTGAAGACCGAGGACCGCGCCTCCGAGAACCGTTCCACCACGCTCGCCTTCGGCCGCACCTGGGACGACATGTGGATGCACACGGGCTCCATGTCCGCGGGCCGCCTCGTCGAGACCTACCTGGTCGACGTCCAGGGCCGGGCCGCCGACGGCGAGTTCGAGTTCGCCTCCTCCTGGCGGGCCTATGCCCCGCTGCTGGAGGAGCTGTCGGTGGTCGGCGGCCCGCAGCTGCACGCCCGTACCGCCGGCACCAGCTCCGTCAACCTCGACGGCACCGGTGAGGCCGCCCTCGTCGACGCCGGCACCGGCACCGCCGCCGAACTGCAGGCCGCGGGAGTCGAGGGCAAGATCGCCCTGGTCGACATCGGCGCATCCACCCTGGTGTCCATCCAGGCGCGGAACGCCGAGGCGGCCGGCGCCAAGGCGGTCATCGCCCATCGCGACCTCGACGGTCCGTGGCAGCCGTCCGTCGGTTTCGGCGCCGCGCCGCTCCCCGCCCTCGGCATCGAGAAGAGCGAGGCGGACGGTCTGAAGGCCGCGCTGGCCGAGGGCCCGGTGACGCTGCGCTGGAAGGGCACGGCCGTCAGCCCGTTCGTCTACAACCTCCTCTTCCCCGAGGACGGCCCGATCACCTCGGACCGTACGTACAGGGTCCGCGACAGGAAGCTCGCGAAGTCCACGGCCACCTACGAGGCGATGGGCGTCAACGCCGACTACACCGACACCGCCGTCTTCACCCGCCCGCACGGCGGGCGGTTCTCCAGCGGAACGATCGACACCGTCGCCGTCCCCGGCAAGCGCACCGAGTACTACACGACGGACGACACCGGCTGGCAGCGCTACGTCTCCTCCAGCTTCCCCTGGGGCGAGGCCATGATGGACCCGCAGCGCACCTACACGGCCGGCGCGCGGCGCACCGAGAACTGGTACCGCGGCATCCTCGCCCCGGGCACTCCGCTGAACGACGACGGCAGCGAGGCCCTCGCCGCCGAGCGTCAGGACAACCTGATCGGCGTCGCACCGGGCTTCTGGGCCGACACCGAGCACATGGGCATCCAGGGTTCCTTCGGCGACATGGGCAACATCCGGCTCAGCAGCGGCGGCGAGGTGATCGGCGAGTCCGCCTGGCCGTCCGGCGTCTTCACCGTCCCGGCCGAGGACGCGGCCTACGAAATGACCCTGAACACCTACAAGACCGGTTCGCCGGCAGCCGTGTGGAAGCGTTCCCCGCACACCGAGACCACCTGGAAGTTCCGCTCCGCGCGGGACGAGCACGTGTACTCGCAGGGCATCCCGCTCCTCTTCCCCCGCTACGACCTGGACAGCGACGGGCTCAAGACCCTCGCCGCCGAGGACGGCCAGAAGATCGGGCTGAGCGTCACCGGCCACGCCGGGTACACCCCCGGGAAGCTGGAGGAGGCCGAGGTCTCCTACTCCTACGACGGCGGGCAGACCTGGACCCGGGCCACCACCGCCCAGAAGGACGGCCGCTGGTACGCGACGGTGAACCACGCCGAGGGTTCCGGCAGGACGGTCACCCTGAAGACCGAGCTGACCGACACCCACGGCAACTCCGTCATTCAGACCGTGGACGACGCCTACGCGGTGCGTTGATCACACGCTGACCGGCAGGTCCGCCGGGCGCCCCACCCTTTCGGGGGTGGGGCGCCCGGCGGACTCGTTGCGGTGGGGTGGCCCGGCGCTGAGGGCGCTGACCTGCGCGGGCAGGGTGTGTGGGAAAATGCGTGTATGACACATGGTACTGGGACGGCGCTCTCCGGAAGCCTCGACGGGGCAGAGCACCTCATAGTCGTGGCCGCCGCGATCGTCCGGGAAGGGCGCCTTCTCGTCGTGAGCAAGAAGGCGGCTCCCGAGACGTTCTACCTGCCCGGCGGGAAGCCCGATGCCGGCGAGGAGCCGATGGAGGCCCTGGCCCGGGAGCTCGACGAGGAACTCGGGGTCTCTCCGTTCGAGCCGCGGTTCCTGGCCGAGATCGAAGCGCAGGCGGCCCTGGAAGGTGTTCCCATGAGGATGACCGTTTTCGAGGCGAGCATCAGCGGGATTCCTCGCCCCGCCGCCGAACTGGCGGACATGCGATGGATCACCGGTGACGAGCCGGACCTGCGGCTGGCTCCCGCCGTACGTGACCAGGTTCTGCCGCTTCTCCGCCGGAACGGCCTCGCCGACGCCTGACCTCTGATGCCCGACGCCCGACCCGACGCCTGACGCGCCCGTCGGCCGCGGGACGCGTCAGGCGACCGTACGGCCTCCGGCGCGCCGGCGTCTCCTTCCGGCTGTACTCCGGCGTCGCGCGGCGTCGATCCTGCGGAGTGCGCCGGGCGGGCGGGGAAGGGCCGATGATCTCGGGGCCCCATTGTGGACCGGCGATGGACCGGGAGATCTTGCCCGGGGGTGGGAATCCGGTGGGAGGAACCGGGAGCAGCCCGGCGTCCGCGCTTTGACGCCCCGGCCATGAGCGGCCTGGGCACCACCGAACGCGACTACGCCGCCTCCTGCCCCGGCGCGACCGTCCCTGAGGGCCTCGCAGTACATGGCGAAGAGGTCAAGGACGCCGACACCGAAGTCGCGGCATGGCTGCGACGCATCGGGCTGCCCACCCGGTGGACGGCTCCTGCCGGGTACGTCACGGCTGCTCGCCGTCCTCGGACGCGTCCGGGTCGCGGAAGGGGCAGGGCGACGACGGACCGGAGCGGTCGGTCTCTTGAGGTCATGACTCCGCTCAGCACCGCGGCTCGGTCTTCTCACGCGCTCATCCGTCGTGTACGGCGGCGGAGACGACGTCGTGGGGCGTTCGGCCGAGGACCCCGGCGACCGCGTTCTCGGCGGCACGTTGCTTCAGCTCGGTGAACGACTCCTCGGAGTACCAACCGACGTGGGGGGTGAGCACGACGTTCGGCAGCTCGAAGAGCCGGTGCGGCGGCAGGAGCGGCTCGTTCTCCACCACGTCCAGCGCGGCGCCGAGGATCTGCCCGCGTTCGAGGGCCTCCACCAGGGCCTCGGTGTCGACGACGGCGCCCCGGCCGGTGTTGACCAGGACCGATCCGGGTCGCATCCGGTGCAGTGTCTCCGTGTTGAGCAGATGGTGCGTGGCGGGAGTCAGCGGGACGTGCAGCGACAGCACGTCGGCCCGGCCCAGTGTCTCCTCGAAACCCAGCAATTCGGCTCCACGCAGCGGCTCGGGAACCTCCTTCGCCGCGGGGTCGTGGGCGACGACCTCGAATCCGAGCGCCCGCGCCTTGCAGGCGGTGGCCACGCCGATCCGGCCCAGGCCGACGACACCGAACGTCCGGCCGCGGAAGCGGTGCAACGGTTTGACGGCGCTGATGTCGTGGTCACCGCGGCGCAGGCGGCGGTCGAGTTGCGGGATCCCGCGCAGCAACGCCAGGGCCAGAGCGACAGCGTGGTCGCTGACGTCCTCGGTCCCGTAGTCCGGCACGTTGCAGACCAGGACACCGTGCGCCTGAGCCGCAGCGACATCGATGGTGTCGACGCCCACTCCGTAACGGCTGACCACCTTCAGGTTCGGTACGGCATCGAACACCGCGGCGGTGACCGGGGCGTACTGGACGATCAGTCCGTCAGCCCCGGCCGCGGCCTCGAGGACGTCGTTCTCGTCCTTGCAGTCCGCGAGCACGAGGTCGACCTCCGCCTCGGCGGCAACCTGCCGCTCCGGGGCGATGGTGTCGTGGTCACAGTCGGTGATGACGATACGGGGCATGCCGGATCCCAGTCTGTAGGTCGCGGGGCAGCGGTACGAGCGGTGTGCGGGCTTGGTGTCGCCATGGGGGACAGGCCCGGCCAGTGCCGTCCGGGCCTCAGAGACCTGGCAACAGGGCGGCCGGCTCGTCGAGTTGGAGCGGATCCTCGAGCGCGGAACCGACTCCGACGACGCGCGCGCCCGCGTCCGGGAACTGCCGGGCGTTGGCCGCGTCCACTCCGCCGGTGGCGGCGAAGCGCACCCGCGGGAAGGGCCCGTGCATCCTCTTGATCCATCCCGCGCCCAGCGCCGAGGCGGGAAAGACCTTGAGCCACCGCAGGCCGAGGCGGCCGGCGGTCTGGATGCCGGAGGCGGTTGCCACCCCGGGCAGATACGGCATACCGGCTTCCAGGGCGGCCGCGGCGATGTCGGGGTCCAGACCCGGGGCCACGGCGAACGGAGCCCCTGCGCCGGCTGCCTGCCGCACCCGCTCGACCGTGGTCACGGTGCCCGCGCACACGCCCGGGCCACGGCCGGCCTCCACCGCGGCGACCAGCGACCCCACTCCCGCCTCGGACTGGACGGGCACCTCGACCCACCTCACACCGAGGTCCCAGGCCCGCTCGGCCAGTTCGACCGTTCGCTGCCGGCCCGTAACCCCTGAGGACCGCCAACAGCGGGCTCCTGTCGAAGGCCGCGTCGAACCAGTTGCCGCTGTCCATGGTCACCCTCTCAGCCCTGTCCCGGTGTCGCGTGCCGGTGCCCGCTCCCGAATACGGGGACGCGGACCCGGTGGGTCTCGATCTCCGCCTGCAGCCGTCCGGTCCACGCTCTTCCTCGGTCGCGGTGTCAGCGGTGCCAGTCCTGCGTGCCGGTCGGTAGAGCCAGCTCCTCCCGGCGCGGCAGTCCCTCCCAGTCCCCGGGAACGGACACCGCGAAACGCCCCGCACAGCGCGCCCCGGCGCAACCGGTCTGCCGGAACGAGGCCCTCCAGCCTGGCGCTGAGATGGCCGGCGCCGAACGCGTCCGCGGCGCCGACCGGGCCCACGCTGCCGACCGGACTCGTGCGTCACCGGGCCCCTGCCGGGACCGTGCTCGACAGCCCCAGCGTGCACGCCAGAAGGACCGCAACCACCGATTACGCCGAACGCGGCATGTCATCCCTCCGGCCCCGCCGCGTCGCCGGCCCCGCTACGGCCCGCAGGCCCCGCAGCGGGCCCGAGGGGTGACGCCCCTGGTGCGCGAAGCCCGGGAGGCGGCCGGCGGGCGCGGTGTGATTCAGCACGGATGGCACCCTGCCGGGGCGCCGCGAGGAGAGGGTCGGCGATGTCGGACGCAGTCGCACCGACCGACTGCCGGACGCGTCACCGCCGCGCCGTGCAGCCGACGGAGCACCGCGGCGGTACGGCCGGCTCCGTCCGCCGGCGCTGTCCGCCGGCGCTGTTCGCCTCGGCGGTGTCCGCGAGGTCCGCGGGGCCGCCGGGTTCCTCGGTGATGCGGGTCGGATCCGCATCACCGAGGAACCCGGCGATGCGGGTCGGATCCGCGAACCGGCGGGTCGCCGTGAGGGCGGTGACTGCCGTGCCGGTGATGCCCGAGCGTGCCGCGCGGGAACCGGCGGCGTTCCATGCGATCGTCTGGCGAAGTCCTGCGTTGTCCGGCCGGACTGAGCGGCGACCGCCACCGTCGAACGAGGAGGATCCGTGGCTGACCGGCAACGGGCCGTGTGCCCAAGCCTTCCCATGAACCCCGCCGGTGCCCGGTGCCGGGGCGGAAGGCCGCACCGTTCGGCCCGGAGGTGAGCGTGTCACCGTCGAACGGCGCCACAGGGCGACTGCGCAGCCAGGCGTGGTGGGCGAACCCGGAGAAGCTGGAGATGACCGCCCTGTACCTCGAGCGGTTCCTCAACTTCGGTCTCACGCGCCAAGAGCTGCAGTCCGGTCGGCCGGTCATCGGCATCGCCCAGACGGGCAGTGACCTGGTGCCCTGCAACCGGCACCATCTCGCCCTCGCCGACCGGGTCAAAGCAGGTGTCCGAGACGGCGGTGGCATCCCGCTGGAGTTCCCCGTCCATCCGTTGCAGGAAACCGGGAAGAGGCCCACCGCGGCACTGGACCGCAACCTCGCCTATCTCGGTCTGGTCGAGGTGCTCTACGGATACCCCCTGGACGGGGTGGTCCTGACGACGGGCTGCGACAAGACCACGCCTGCCTGTCTGACCGCCGCGGCGACGGTGAACATCCCGGCCATCGTCCTGTCCGGCGGCCCCATGATCAACGGCTACCACCGCGGCATGCGGACGGGCTCGGGACTGGTGATCTGGCAGTCGAAGCGGCTGCTCGCCAGTGGAGAGATCGACCACGACGAGTACCTGGCGCGGGTGACCGCCTCCGCACCCAGCATCGGGCACTGCAACACGATGGGCACCGCACTGTCGATGAACAGTCTGGCCGAAGCCCTGGGCATGTCCCTGCCCGGTTGCGCGTCGATCCCGGCTCCCTACAGCGAGCGGGCGCAGATGGCCTACGAGACGGGCCGCCGGGCGGTGACGCTGGTACGGGAGGACCTCACGCCTCGCAAGGTCATGACACAGCGGGCCTTCGAGAACGCGATCGTCGTCGCCTCGGCCGTCGCCGCGTCGACCAACGTGCCGGTCCACATCAACGCCATCGCACGTCACGTGGGCGTGAACCTGACCAACCAGGACTGGCAGCGGGTCGGACGCGACATCCCGGTGCTGGTGAACCTCGCTCCCGCGGGGGAGTTCCTCGGTGAGGACTTCCACCGCGCCGGCGGCGTCCCCGCGGTCATGCGGGCGCTGCATGACGCGGGGCACCTGCACGGTGACGCGGTGACGGTCTCGGGCCGGACGGTGGCCGAGAACCTGGCGGAGGTCCGGCCCGGCGACCCCGCGGTCATCCGCTCCTGCGAGGACCCGGTCAACGCGCACGGTGGGCTGCTCGTCATGACGGGGAACCTGTTCGACTCCGCGATCATGAAGATGTCGGTCGTCACGGATGCCTTCCGGGCCCGTTACGCGGCGCACTCCGGCGATCCTTCCGTGCTCGAGCTCCGCGCCGTCGTCTTCGACGGACCGGAGGACTACCACGCGCGCATCGACGACCCGGCGCTCGGCATCGACCAGAACTGCATCCTCGTCATCCGCTACACGGGACCGGTGGGATATCCAGGCTCGGCCGAGGTCGTGAACATGGAGGTCCCGTCGGCGCTGGCCCAGCGAGGCATCATGGCACTGCCGACACTCGGTGACGGACGGCAGAGCGGCACCTCGGACGCACCGTCCATCCTCAACGCCAGCCCCGAAGCCGCCATCGGCGGCAATCTCGCCATCCTGCGCACCGGCGACCGGATCCGCATCGACCTGGACAACGCACGCGTCGACGTCCTGCTGCCGGACGAGGAGATCGCCGAGCGGCTGGCCCGTCACACGCCCCCCGTGCTGGAGAACCAGACGCCGTGGCAGGAGATCTACCGCTCCACGGTCGGCCAGCTCGACAGCGGCGGCTGCATGGAGCTCGCCGTCGCCTACCAGGACATCGTCCACACCAAGGGGGTGCCCCGTGACTCGCACTGACTCCGGCGTCGCGACCCTCCCGGGCCGCGGGCGCGGTGAACCCGTCCTCCGTGGCCTGGACGCCTTCCCCTGTTGAGCGCATGAAGAGGACGCGCGCGGAACTCCGACGAGCGCGATCGCCGTCCTGCTGATCAACCGCCTCCTCGCGGACCGGGTGTCCGAGCCTGCTCCGAGGCGGCGTCGGTGACCTTGGGCCGGGCCGTCCTGGACCGGAAACAGGCCGGGACAACTGCTCCGGGATGGGAGACCGGCGGGAGGAATCGGGACCGGCCGGTCATCCCCGCTCCGCTGTCCCAGGTCAGGCACCCCTCTTCGAGTCGAGGCTCTCAGAAGAGCCCGACCTCCTTGGCGGAGGAGGAGACCAGGAGGTTCTTGCCTCTCATCGCAACACGGCAGACGGTCTTCAAACACCAAACTCCCCTCGTTATGCTGTGCGTTCGCTCGGGGGAGGTGGTGCCGTGCATACAAGCGGTGGTGAGGGCGGTATGCACGTTCCTGGAGAAGACCCAGGCCCGTCTGTGCCTCCCCGGCTCCCCTCCCCGGTGCAGCCTCTGGCGGAGCCGACGGCAGGGCCGGACGGAGCCGAGCGGCCGAGTCCCCAGCCTGAGCGGCCTGGGTATGAACGACGACCACACGTACGCTTCTTCGCCGTCTACGGCCTGCTCGTCGGGGCCATGTCGACGTGCGTCGCACTGCTCTTCATGCTGGTGATCGACACCGAACCAGACCTGAACGGCCTACCCGACACGCCCATGCCGACAGCCTGGCCCTCAGGGATCCCGACCGATATCCCCACGGAGCTGCCGTCGGACTTCCCGTCGAGCTTACCGACGGACTGGCTGACCGCCGTGCCGACCGGCTTCCCCACGGACTACCTGACGGACTTTCCGACCATCGACCCGTCGATCTTCTCCGGCCTCCCGACGGACGGGTGGTCCCTGCCGACCGACAGCCTCGGCGAGTTCCCGGAGGCGCCGTGACCGTGCACGCGGGCCCGCCGCCCCCGTTCCACCCGCGGCAGTGGCCGCCGCCCGGCGCGCCCCGTCCGCCCACGATGCCGCCCCCGCCCCCGCCCCGGGACACCCGGGCCCGCGCAGTGCTGCTCATCCTCCTGATGATGCACGTAGCGGTGGGGATCCAGATGCTGATCGACCTGAACCGCCCCGAGTTGACGCTCCTGAACGACGGAGCGTTCAGTGTGCTCGACGGCCAGGTCCATGCCGGGCCGCTCGGCAGGCTGATGGTCTTCGGCTTCCCGGCCTGCTGGTCGGCCGCCGCCTTGGTGGGCCTCGTCGCCCTGGTGGCCCTGGCAGCCTCCGGCCCCTCCGGGCGGCTCATCCGGAACTGCAAGATCGCCCTCGTCGTGTTGCTGCTGCTGCCGTTCGCGGCCGTCGCGGTGGCGGTCACCAACATCTTCGTCTCGCCCGGCCTCTCCACCCTGGTCCTCCTGGGGTGCCTGCCGAGCACCGTGCTCGGTGTCCTGGCCGTCCACGGGGCGCAGCGGTATCGCAGGATGCCGCTGTGGCTGCCGCTGGCGGCCTTCGTCGGCGGGCTGGTCATGGGCGGTGGCTTCGGGGCCACGACGGGCACCTGGCTGGCTTCGTACCTCCCCAACTACCTGTGGACGCCGGGGGTGGGTGCCGCGCAGCTGGACCACACCGTGCAGACCGCGGTGTACGTCGGCGCCGGAGTGTTCGAGGAACTGGGCAAGGGCGCGGCCATCGCGGTGCTGTTCCTCCTCTTCCGTCGCCACTTCGACGGCGTTGTCTCCGGGGTCGTGATCGGTGCCGCTACCGGGCTGGGCTTCAACTACATGGAGAGTGTCCTGTACATCACCGCCGGTGACGGCGTCTACGCCAATCTCCAGTACTGGTTGCGGCAGTCTCTGGGCTTGATGGCCGCGCATACGGCGTTCACCGCGGCGATCGGCGCCGGCTTCGGCATAGCGCGCCAGCTGCGGACGCCCAGCGCGCGTCGAGCGGTCATCGCCTGCGGCTTCCTGGCCGCCATCAGCACCCACGCGGCCAACAACCTGCTGCTGCGCTACTTCCAGCACGAGGTGTCGGATTGGTTCCCCAACGTGAGCGATGCGGTCTGGGTGCTGGCGGTGTTCCCCATCGCGATCCTCCTGCTCCAGGGCCCGTTGCTGGTGCTCTATCTGCTGCTGTTACGGCGCGGGCTGCGCGGTCAGGCTGCCGGGCTCGCGGTCGAGTTGTCCGCCGAGGCGGCGCGTGGCCACGGCGCGGTCACGTGGGGCGAGCTGCCGGCGCTGCTCAACCCGGCGCGCCGGTTCCGGGTCAAGGTCGACGTGCTGCGGCGCGGCGGAGGGGTGCGTGCCTACCGTCGCCTGGCCCGGCTGCACGCCGCCCAGCTCGAGCTTGGCATGCACCGGTGGCACGCCTCCCGCGACGAGGTCGACCCCTACGACACGCGTGACGAGGCGCGGCTGCGTGAGCGCGTGCTGCGCCTGAAGACGGACGGCGCGGTACCGCTCCTCGGGCCGCATGAGGGGGCGGCGTCGTGAGGCGCCGCGCCGTCGCCGCGTTGGCGAAGCTCGCGGCCGTGGCCTGCTGGACCGCGGTCCCGCTGCTGCTGGGTGCCGGCACCGCCGAGGCTGCCTGCGGCGGGCTGACCTACGCCGAGCGACAGCAGCCCCCGAACCCCGACGACATATCCGAGATCACCGAGAACCTGTCCAACCCGGGGTGTCACTCCGCAGCCCCCTGGATCGGCGCCGCCAGTCTGGGCGGCGCCGCCGGCCTCGGCTGGGCCGGCTGGGCTCTGTACAACTACTGGGCCGGAGGCCGCCCTTCGGCCATGGCTGTCCCGCAGGCCCCGCAACCCTCAGGTGCCGGCGCCTCCCCGCCGATGCCGCCGCCCCCACCCCCACCCCCGCCGGCGCCGCCCGCCTCGGCAGAGCCACCGCCGGAGCCTGGCGGCCGACCCGCTCAGGGCATGCAGCCGGCGGACGTCCGTGGCATGGGCGACACGATCCACGGCTCGGCGCGCATGCCGGGTGGACAGATCCCGTACCGGGACTTGTCTCCGAAAGCCAAGCACCTGGTCCGGCAGCTGGAATCACACGGCCATATCGGCATTCGCGCCGGCGAGGTCAGCGTCTCGCACCTGACGGAGCTTCAGCGGTTCAGTGCGGTCGAGCACGCGATCATCCAGAACGCGGCCGGAGAGCTGCGCCTGTTCAGCGGCACAGAATACACGTCGACGATTCCCGTGGAACTGCGCGGCCAGGGCTACGATTTCATCGCCCACACCCACCCGGAGGACCGCATGCCGGGGCCGCCCACCGATCTTGAGCGGGTGCGCGGTATCGCGAACAGCATGAGTCGAGACCTTGAGAACAAGGTTTCCGATCATGTCGAGGTGGTGGTCAGCCGGGACGGAAACCTCCGCTTCTTCGACGGCGACGGAATCCTCGATCTGCCATCCGGGGAATTCCCATCGGGTGGTCCGGTGAACGACCGCGGATTCATCGTCCCTGTCCCCAGAATCGGCTGACTGGTAGTCTGCGATCGAGTGAAAGAGGTGTTCCCCGCCATGGACGACGACGACATCACATCGTGTCGGCTCTGCGGAGAGTTCGTGCTGCAGATCCCGGGGGCGACCGGCATCGTCCACAGCTACTGGCTGCTGCGGGCCACCTGGAACCCCGACCACCAGTTCTTCCACGGCCCGCTGCACTTCTCCTGCCTTGCCCAGTGGAAACATCGCGAACCGTTCCGGAAGGAGTTGGCCGGGATCCTCACCGGCCGGGGCCGCACCCTTACCCTGGAAGTCGAAGGGATCGAGCACACGCTGGAGCAGCCCGGCTTCTCCTACAGCGAGCGGCTTCACCAGGACGCCGACTGTGCCATCTACCGGAACACCGCCACGGACCGCTGGCTCGTGCTCACCGCACAGGCATCCTGGATCACTCTCGGCCCGCAGCAAGTCCGTGCTCTCGGCCAAGGAGCTCCCGCCCGCGTCGAAGGAGGCGTCGACCGGGTCGCCCTCCTGGAGGACCCCGGCCCGAATATCCAATCAGCGACGCTGCCGGAGCTGCTCGACCTCCTCGGCAGCCGCGAGAGATATCCCGGCGTGCTGGAGAACGGATCACCGGACTACCAATTCTGGGAATATCATCCCAGGAAGCGAGTCCTGGAGTATTCGGTGAAAATCGATCTGCCTCTCCCGGTCTCGGCAGTGGAATTCTTCACCGAGTACGCGCACTCCTACGAGCCGATCTCCTTCGAGAATCTCGAATAGACTTCGATGCAGGTCGCGGACGATGGTGACACAGCTTCGCGCGAGGAAGAGACGCGAGGAAGAGAGCGGGACGCGGATCGCGTCGACGACCTTGTTGGGCTGGCATTGCGGCGGGCTCGGCGAAAGATGCGCCGGGACCTCAGTCGCGTGACGCTTCGTTCGACGGGTGCTCGTGCCGCCGACAAGGCCCGGTTGACCGTCCGCTGGGTCGTATCGAGGTCCCGACCGGGAAGCCGTCCGATCGGTGTGGTCACCGTCGGGCTGACCGGCACCGGCCGGCCGGTACGCGGGCGGGACGGGCGCGCCGGTCTCGTGTACTGAGCCACGGGGTACCGAGCCACGGGGGATCAGGGCTGTCCTCGGCGGCCCATCCTTCAACCCCGGTGTACCTCGGTGTCGCCGTTCACGGTGCGCAGGGTCAGCCGGCGCGGGTGGTCCGCGGAGCCCGCGGTGGGAGCGGGGACGTCCACGACCGTCCGCCCGTTGACGGTGCTCGCGTCGGCCTTGTAGGGCGGGGCGCCGGCCGGGAGGGTCACGCGCACGGAGCCGTTGCGCGTCACGCCGTCGAGCGTTGCCGGCGAGGTCGTGCACAGCAGATCGACGTCGCCGTTGACCGTCTCGGCGCTCACGCCGTCGGCGGCGAGGCCGCTGGCGCGGACGCTGCCGTTGCGGGTAACCAGGTGCTGGCTGGTGCCCTCCGCGCCCGAGTCGTGCACGGTGACGTCGCCGTTGACGGTGCTCAGGGTCAGTTCGCCGCGCACCCCGTCGACCTCGATGCCGGCGTTGCGGGCCCGCACGGTGAGCGTGATGCCGGCGGGCACATGGACGAGCGGCATGGCGCCGCAGTTGTCCTTGGTCCGCTTGTCACCCTGATCGCAGAGCAGGTCGAGCGTAGGGGTGGCCGCGTCCAGGTCCCAGTGGGCGGGGGTCGCCTCGTCCACCCGCACGCTCTCGTCGTCCGTCCCGACGATCCGCACGCCGCCCTCGGTGGTGACGAGGAGACGGCTGCCGTCCGCCAGAGAGGCCCTCTCGAACAGGTCTCCCCGCGCACCTCCGGCGGCCCCGGGCCACGGCCTGTCACCCCCGCCGCGGTCACACGCCGGCAGAGCGAAGAACACGAGAAGCGCGCACCCGGCCCAGGCCGCGCGGCGGCCGTGACGGAGGTCCGGCCCTCGGCGGGAGCTGCGCAATCTGCTCGGCGATGGCGTCATGGGGCGCGTATGCCCGCGACGGATGAGCAGCACACCATCTCGTCGCAGGCGCGACCGGCGGCAGCGGCCGGTGAGGCCGGCTTCGCGCATCAGCCGGGCGACCCGGCGGCGTCCGCATAACGCGCCCGCCTGCCGGGGTGCCGCGTGGACGCGCGGGGAGCCGCAGGCGCCGCGGGAGTCGGCACGGACCTGGCTGATCCGGTCGGTGAGTTCGGCGTCCTGGCGGCGGCGTTCGGAGGGCATGCCGGTGCGGCGCGCGTAGAAGGCGGCTCGGGAGACCTTGCGCAGGTCACAGGCTCGTTTGACGCTGTGACCTGTGTGTTTCTCCGCCTCGAACGAACGGGTGGACGTTCACCGGGTCTCCTTCCCGAAGAAGGCTGTGGCTCGCTTGAGGACGTCGACGTCCTCGCGCAGGCAGCGGTTCTCCCGCCGCAGCCGGGCCGGCTCGTCCCGCTCGGCACTGGTCAGGCCGTCCTTCTCACCGTCGTCGACCTGGGCCTGGCTGACCCACAGCCGCACCGCGGTCTCCGTCAGCTAGAAGTCCCGGGTGACCTGCCCGATCGTGCGGTCACCGCGACGGCACAACTCGACGATCTCGGCCTTGAACTCCGGTGTGAACGAGCGACGAGGGCGGAGTGCGCCAGACGGGCGGGACGGAGTATTGAGGTTCTCTTCCGCGACCACGCGAAGTTCCTCGATGGTGTCCAGGAGCACGCCAACCAGTTGATCGACCAGTCGATGCGCGAGTGGGACCGGGTGTCCCGGCCTGCTCCGAGGCGACGTCGGTGACCCTGGGCAGGGGCCATCTTGGACCGGAAATAGACCGGGACAGCTGGTCCGGGACGGGAACCGGTGGGAGGAATCGGGAGTGGCCGGTCATTCCCGCTCCGCTGTTCCAGGTCAGGCCCCCTTTTCCGAGGCTCCCGGAAGAGCCCGACCTCCCTGGCGGAGCAGGAGACCAGGAGGTTCTTGGTCTCCTGGTGGTACAGGGACGTCGGGGCCGTTGACCAGGGGAAACCAGTACTCGCGTGACCCGGGACCCGTCGATGGTCCGGGAATGGTCCGGATCTTGGGCGCAGGTTCGACTGAGACGACAGCAGAACGCCTGCTCGGCGGACCGGCGCGGAAATGCGTGCCTTGAACACGCTGAGACTTCCAGGACTTGGGCGGCTGCTCCATCTTCTGCAGTGCCTCTGCAAACGCACCAGCTGTCGGCTAGTAGTACTGCTCGGTGTGCCGGACGCTGGAGTGGTGCGCGATGCCCGTTGGGGCGGTGCCAGTGAGGTCATTCCAACCTGACGGCCTAGATGGTCAGTTGGGCTGACAGACAGGTGAAGCCCCTGGTAGATGGGTTTTCGACCAAGAAGAACCATCTCCACCAGAGGCTTCGTGTGCTTGTCTACCCGTCCGGCGTCGACGTGTCCAGCTCTGCCCTGCGCTTCCTGTCCGCCAAGCTCCGCCAACGCCGCGGGGAGCTCGGCACCCGGTGGCGGCGTCTGAGCCCCGGCCGACAGGCCCTGGCTCACCCTTGCCCACCTCCGCAACGGCCACCGTACGCCCAGCTCGCGGCCGGGTTCGGTATCGTCCGGCCGGTTGCTGTGGGCCTCACCGGCTCTGCCCGGCGCCGTCCACGACATCCGAGCCGCCCGTGAACATGACGTCATCCACACCCTCACGGACGCCGGCATCGAGTGCTGGGCCGACAACGGCTACCGAGGTGCCGGAGGCACGGTCCGCGTCCCGTACTGGGGACGCTGGGAAACGCTTTCCCGAGGTCAGAAGGCCGTCAACCGGTCCCACGCGAAGATCCGAGCCCTCGTCGAGCAGGCGGCCGCCACCCTCAAGTCCTGGAGGCTTCTCCGCAAGCTGCGGTGCTCAACCAACCGCGTCACGGGCCTCGTCCGAGCTGTCTTGACCCTGCATCTGGCCTGCTCAGGCCGATGATGGAAAAGGCTCACTGGGCGTTGCCGTGGAACGGGCAGCCCAGTTCCCTGTCAAGTCTAGCTGTGTTGTAGCCATCTCTCATTTGACTCCTGGTGATCGTTGTTGAGGTGACTCTGCGTAATAGCGGAGAGGGTGGCTCTATTCACGAATCCCGAAAGTAGATCGGCACTTCGGGATGCGGCCCGCCACGGCCGAAGTCGATGCTGTGAACGAGAACGGGAGACATCCCGTCCCTGGCAGGTGTGGTTGTGGGGCCCGGCCCCGCTGATGAGGGTGGGGCCCGGACCGGTGGCTTGATCGGGTCTGCGATTCTTGATCGTTGCCGAGCCTGCTGATCAGGTGGCTGGCGCTCCGTGAGCCCGAGGCCCGGGACCGTGTGACGTTCATCGAGCTGCTGGCGTCGCCAGAGGCGCACACCTATCTCGGCGGCCCTTGGCCGCGTGACGAGCTTGAGCCCTCGATGCCCGTGGTGCCCGAGCGGTGGCCCATCCTTGCGAAAACCATTGGTGCCCGGCTTGCTCCGCTGATGGACTGACGTCCCGCCGTGAGTTTGCCGCGTTGACGAAGGTAGTGGTTGTGACGGAATACGACGTGCTTGCCGAGGTGTACGAATGGCTCATCTCGGATGCAAAGTTGCCTCCAGCCGAGTTCGCTGCGTCGTTCGATGACGCCCTCCGTCTCCTGCCGGCAAACGCTCACGTCCTCGACTGTTCTTGCGGAACCGGACAGTTGGCGGTTGGCCTCGCCGGTCGTGGCATGCAGGTTGTCGCAACTGACGCCAGCGAGGCTATGGTTCGCCGGACTGCAGAGTTGTCTGAGGAGTTCGGGACATCTGTGCGGGCCGTACGGGCGAACTGGGAAGAGTTGCCCGACCATTTCCAGGACAACACGTTCGACATGGTGTTCTGCGTTGGCAACTCGCTTCACCATGCCGCGGGCGCGACAGGCAGGGGTGCTGCTCTGGAGTCGATGTCACGGCTTCTGCGCCCGGGAGGGCGCTTGGTGCTCACGTCCCGGACTTGGGAACTCGTGAGGGCCAGAGGTTCCCGGCTGGACATCTGGGACCGACTCGTCCGCCGGAACGGTCGCGATGCCGTCGTATTTTACCGCTGGGAAATTGCGCCGCATTGGGAGGATGAGCACCATATCGAGATTGCGATCGCCCAAGTTGATGCGGCTGGGCCAGTTCTTGTCCGCTCGGAACTGCTCTCCTGCTGGCCCTACCGGTACGAGGAACTCGAAGTCGAGCTGCACCGGGTCGGACTCCAGACGGAACTGAGCACTTTCGATCTTGAGGCCGAGAACTACATGGTGGTCGCGAGCAAGGTATAAACACCGGACTCTCAGTCCCTGGCCAGACCGTGCGGTTGCTCGCAGGACGCTTGCGCCCTCTCATCGGTGCGGGTTCAAGTGGTCAACGCAACGCCTCGGACGAGGCGGTGCGACTACGAGCCGGGCTCGGGGGCCAGGCGCAAGGCCACCACCGGGGCTCGCTTCTACCCCGACTGGCCGCGGAGCTGGTGGTTCTCAACGGTGAGGACGTTCACCACGCGGGCGAATGTCTCGATCTCGGCCTGCTGACGCTGGTTCTCCTCGATCAGCTCGGCCAGTCGCTCCTTGGTCTTCTTCAGTTCGGCCCGCAGCTTGCGTTCGCTGTTGGGGACCCGTCCCTGGGCTCGGACCTTCGCGTAGAACTCATCGATCGCTGCGGGGAGTTCGGTCGCGAGGGTGAACAGCGCCGTGGACCGGTCCTGTTTGGGCCGGACTCCGATTCGGTGGAGACGCTTGCCAATCTGACTGTCGGTGAGGGGGCGCCCCGGGTGGCCACCCGGGAACAGCCAGGGAACGTCGTCGGGAGTTGCCAATCTTGGTCTTGCCGCGGCGAGTCGCGACGAGCTCGCGAACCAGGCTGGCCAGCGGTGCGGGGAGGACGACCGGCGAGGTGCCGAAGGTGATGGAGACGGTGTCCCCGTCGAAGTGGACGTCGTCGACGCTGAGTTGGCTGATGGTGACGATCTTCTGTGCGTAGAGGATCAGCAGCAGTCCCGCGACGCGGTCCGGGGTCGGCAGGGTGTCGTCGGTGAGGAGACGCCGGGCGTCCGCCCAGCGTTTCTCGCTGTCGATGGTGCTGAGCGGGCCTGACCATCGGACGGTGCCGTAGGTCAGGTCGCTGCGTGCCGGTGCTGTACCGACCAGCGGACGAAGTGGCCGGTCTCGTCGGGGTAGCTGACCGTGGGGTCGGCCATCCAGCGTTCCAGGTCCGTCTGGGTGCAGGTCCCGATTGCGAGCCCTTCGCCGCCGAGCCAGTCGAGGAAGTTGTTTGCCGCGGTGACGTGGCAGCGCACGTTCAGGTCCTGGAGCCGGGTGGTGTGGTCTTCACCGAGGCGGCGCCGGAGCCGGCGCACGTGGTGCCAGACCGATGTCGCAGAGAGCCGTTCGCCCGCAGATACCGCACTCCGCGGTATTCCTCGGTCGGCAGTTCTGGCAGCGTGGGCCATTTCAGGCAGCCGGCTCGCGACGGGCTTGCGTCGGCCGCATCCGACGCACTCCTCCAGGTTCTCGGGCTGTCTGATCATGCAGTTCGGACACAGCGGTCGGCCCTCGGTGTCGCGTGTAGCGGGTTCGCGTACGGCGCCGCAGCCGAAGGTCTGGTCAGTCGAGAGGGTGTAGCCCTCTGCCGCGAGCAGGGATTGGCCGTTGCTCGTTTCGGCGGTGGCAGTCATGGCGCTGTGGGAGAACCGGAAACGCACATCGGGGGCGGGTCGTCCTGCGGGGTGCCAGCGGGTTGTCCAGGCGAGGTCGACGATGTCCAGGGTGTGCTCCAGGAGATCGGCCAGCGCGTCGCCGGCTCGTGTGTGTGCCTCCTGACCTGTGCTGGGGGCGAACAGGTAGGCGGTGCGGCCACCGTGGCCGTGGGCGGTGAACCCGGCATCGGTCAGGAGGCGGGGGCCTGCACGCAAGGGCCGGTTGAGCAGGGCGAACGTGTATCCGTCGGCGGTCGCGCCGACGAAGACGTCGTGGTGGTCGGTGATGGCCAAGCGGGTCCTTCGAGGGTGACGGGTCGTCCTGACGGGGCGGTCCCGGAGCTCGACGCGTGGTCCAGAGGGGGTGCCTCTGGACGGGTGTCTGTTGACCGCAGACAGACGCGACGGAGGTAGGTGTTGGTGTCAGCGCTTCCGGCTCGCCACGGCGGAGAAGGGGGACGCCGCCGGGGAGAGCCGGTGTGGGGCCGGGGGAATGGCGGCGGGGGTGGCGATGCTCAGGTCGATGTGACTGGTGATGTCCTGCCGGTCGAGACGTAGGTCGATCCGGACGACGGCGCGCACCTTCTCCCGCTCGGTAAGGCTGTCCGAGAGGGCGAAGTCGCCGTGCTCGTTCTCGTTCACGGAGCCGAGCTGCCGCAGTGCCGCTCGGGCTCGAGGGCTGTCGGTGACGATGCTGACCTTGTTGCCGGTGAAGCGGATGCGCACCTGGGGGGCGGCGGGCCGTGGGCGTGCTGTCCAGGCGAGGTCGGCCATGTCCGAGGTGTGGGAGCAGAGTTCGTACATGGCCTGTTCGGCCTGGTGGAGTGCGTTGGTGGGCGGGAGCAGGTAGATGACGCGTCCGCGGTGGTCGACGGGGGCGAAGCTGGCCTTCGTCAGACGCGGTGGGCTGAGCGCAGGTAGCGGCGCTTGTCGCTGTTGAGGACGGCGAAGGTGTGTCCGTCATTGGTCGAGCCGAGGAACACCTCGTGGTGATCGGTGATGGCCAGGGGGACTCCAGAGAGCTAGGGGACGTCGGTGTTAGGCCGCTTGGGCGTCACGGAGTGGGCGCCGACCGGCGAGGTGCGGGGGCGTATGCCTGGGCGGCCAGGGCGACGGCGTGATGGACGTGGGCGTTCACCGCGGCACCGCGGACCGCGGTGATGAGCTCGCTGGTGCTGTGCTGCACGAGGTAGGGGATGTCGCCGAAGGCCTGCTCGACGGGGATGTCGGAGGCGATCCCGGCGACGAACTGGGCGACCAGCCGTTCTGGGGCGTCGGTGAAGACTGCGCTCCACTCGGTGTCGAAGCCCTCGCACAGCGAGGCGTTGACGGTCCAGGTGGCTGGGGCTTGCGGTGTGTGGCGCAGAGTGCAGTGCCCGTCGGGCGAGGTGAAGCCGTTGCTGTCGCGGCGGGCGGTCCACTGACGGTCGGCGGCGACGCTCGACGGGCTGCCGGCGTGAGGGGGATCTGCTCACAGTGCCGGTGGTCACCGAGAAGCTGTGGCAGGGCCTGGGTGACGGCGGCGATGGCCTCGACCGGTGTCTGGCGGGTGAACTTCACTTCCCAGTTCGGCTCGTGGTGGGCGATGGTCCACCAGATGCCGTCGAAGCGCATGGGCTCGAAGGTGATGAACAGGCAGTGGTCCGGGCTGTCGAGAGTGACGAGGCCGGTCGCCGGGTCGTGGGTGGTGTGCCAGTCGACCAGGTGGGTCAGCGGGCCGATGACGTTGCCCAGGCTGTCCGCACCGGTACCGGCGAGGTACCGCGGAGAGATGAGGACGCGGTCCGTGGGCTGGAAGGCGGCATGGTGCATGCGTGGGTTCTCTTCCGACGGGAGTTCGGGGCGGAATCCGGGTGCGCCGGTCTCAGGCGTCCGATGCCGTACGCACGGCAGGAGCCCCGGCCTTGGCGACGGCTCGGGCGGTGATGGCCTTGGAGGCGCGGGCGGAGGCGGCGGAGAGGGTGTCGGCGTCGGGCTCGAGGTACCAGGGGCGCAGGTCGAGCATGGCTGCGCGCATGCCGGTGGCGAAGCACAGGGCGGTGCCCTTGGGGAGGGCGCGGATCGCGTCGGCGGGCAGGATGCGTTCCTGCCGCCTGGAGACGGAGGTGGACTTGCCGGAGTCGGAGGTCGAGGTGGTCTCGAGGTCGTGGTCGCCGATGAGGCGGGAGAGCTTGTCGGCGAAGTCGGGGTCGTCGATGCCGGAACCGATGACCATGATGGTGGAGGCGGACCACATGGCGTCCATGCCGGCGTCGCCCCAGACCTTCTGGCCCAGGCGGTAGGACTGCAGGATGGTGATTGGGATGATGCCGCGTGAGCCGAGGTGGGAGTACAGGTCGGGCAGGTCGCTGATCTTGCAGACGTTGGCGGCCTCGTCGAGGATCGCGAGCATCGGCGGGGCCGAGTACGAGGTCAAGATATTCGATCACCTGCTGGGATGGCTCTGGCCGGGCGCCCTCGCACCTTCCTCGCTTGTGGAAGCGGCCGGCATTCGTGCTGACGCCCAGATCATTCACCTCGCAGTGCGCGCGTGGTGCCGGCGCTGAGCAGGCTTCCCTGTCGTACGGCGGGAACCACCCGTGGATCGGTTTCGTGGTACCACGGCCGCGCGGTACGCCGAAACCGCTCTTCCAGGGTCTGGAAGCACGAGCTCAGGCATAGCCGTCGATCACGGCCACAGCCGTCCGTCTCGCCCTCTCACCGGTGGGTGGTGGCCCAGCGGGGCAGCGGATCATCGGACCCGCAGGTCGGCGTGGACCAGGTCGTGGTCCGAGTAGGTGGGGTGGACGCCCAGGCTCGGTGCGGAGTAGCGGCCGTTCTTGCGGAGGAAGATGTAGTCGAACTTCTTCCGGTACGGGGACGCATCGGCGGTCGCCTGGCAAGGGGGACGGTTCCGGGTCGGGCCACAGGAGGGGTCAGCGTCCCGGAACTGGTTCCACATGGGCTTCATCTCGGAGTACGCCGGGTCGGCGTTGAAGTCTCCCAGAACGATGGCGTTGCGGTACTTCTTGGCCGCGGACAGCAACTCGCTGATCTGCTTCTTCCGCGCGTCCCTCTGACCCGACTGCGCGAGATGGGTCGCGAAGACACGTGCCTTTTTGCCGGCGACGGTGGTGTGGGCCGACACGTATCCGCGTTCTTCGCTCCCGCCTTCCGAGTAACGCTTGTTCACGATGCCCGTCAGCGGCGCGGCGGAGAGAATCGCGTTGCCGTAGGCGGAGCCGGCGCCGAGGCAGGCCCAGCTGTCCGTCTGAACGCTCCCGTGTGCGACGTAGTAGTGATAGCCCTTCTTCTCGAGCTTCTTGACGATGTTCTTCGTTTCCTGAACGCAGATCTCCTCAAGCGCGATGACCTGCGGGCGATACCTGGCGATCTCGTTCACGATCCGGGTGAGGTGACGGTCGTAATGACCGACGCGGGAAGGATTGTGCACGTTGAAGTTGGCGACCCTGTTCGAGAATGCGACGACTGCGGCCTTCGCGACAGGCTCTACGACAGAGGCATCCTCCGTTGACCCCGGCTTCGCCGGGTCCGCCGCGTTCATCCGGTCCGAGTGAGCGGAGCCCGTGCCCTCGGGCTCACTCGCCGCGCATGCCGTGGATACGAGCATCGTGGTCGCCCCGGCAGCCCCGACGACACAGGCCCTCCAGCCCTTCAGGTTCCTACCCCTCTTGCGGTTCGTGCGGACAGAGGCATTCATGGTGTTCCCCCTTGGTCGGTCGTGACGGTCACTCTCGGCTCCTGGATTTTCCATACCCGGCAGAGGCCCGATGTCGTGACGTGACATTTCTTATCGGGCTGGTGCGTCGACACATCGTCCTGACGAGGTGTCCACGAGATTAGGAGAGCGCGGGTGTCGAGGGCGTCCGGCAAAGGGCCAGCAGCTGTGTCAACTTCGCTACTATGTACGGCGCATCAATCAACCAGGGTTTCGTCGGCGGTCGTCCCCAGGCGTACTCCCGTCCCGCCGCCAGCGACGGTTGACCGCACGAGGCATCCTCCTGCCGGATGCCCTCACCGGTCTGTCCCCTAACCTCAGCCCCGCCGGACGAAAGACCCGGCCCGGGCCGTGCGCTGGGACAACGCCCTCTGGAGTCCCAGATCGGCCTCTACAAAACCGAGCTGATCAAGCACCACAAGCCCGGGCACGGTCTGCCCGTTGTCGAGCTCGCGACTGCGGAATGGGTCGACTGGTTCAACAACCGACGCCTGCACAGCGCGATCGGAACCATCCCGCCCCACGAACACGAGACCAACCACTACGCTCGACACCAGCCTCAAGCGGTGGCTGGAGCCAATGCATAGAGCCTCCACCGATCCCGGAGCGCTTCACCCTCAGGCGGCGCCAGGCTGTGACGCCGGAGCAGCCGACCAGTTGGCGTGGCACATCGCGCCAGGCCACGCCGGTGCGCAGAACGTAGAGGATGCCCGCCAGCGCGATGCGGTCTGATATCCGGTGCCGTCCCGCGTGGCGGTGGCGCCGTTCCGGGCCTGACGTCAGTAGGGGAGCCACGCGCGCCCATAGGTCATCGGGTACAAGATCGTTGTTCACGCACGAAGCGTGCCAGAACAACGTGGTGGAGGTGGAGAGTGCTGCCCTGCCTACTCGCCCGATGAGCGACAGCACATAGTCGGGCAGCTGGGACGGCCCCTGGTACCGCATCCGCACGGAGCAGTTCGAGGCCGCGTTCCTGCCGGATACCGACGAAGAGCTGGAGTCGGTCGAAGACATCGACGTCGAGGCGAGACTGCCCGATGGTTCGCGGTGGAGCGCGACCGTGTGCACTGTTGCCCGGGTCGAGGTCCTGATGAAGTGGTGGGCCAAGAGTGGAGAGGCCCTTGAAGGCCGCTACTACTGGTGCTCGGACGGTCTCATCGTCCGTGATGCCGGAGTGAGCAACATGGCCCACGTCCTCACCGGTCTCATCGAGCACGGTGAATACAAACAGATCCTTCAGCGTCCGGAGGACTGACGGCAACTACCCGACCTCTGCACCGCGTTCTGAAACGACCAGTTACTCGGCTGGCCCGACCTGACCCCTGGGGGTATCCCCACCCCCATTGCGGAGGCTGCCGCCATGGGGCGCAGCCGACCCACCCCGGCAGAGTGTGAGGGCATGAAGGCAATACAGAAGACCTCGCGGGCCCGCCTTGCCGCCGCCGCTCTCCTCGCTGCCTCCACGGCACTCGCGCCGGGTGCTGCGGCCGCTCCCCACCCGGCGTCTGCGGACACCGCGGCCTCCGCCGACGGCCGGCTCACCTCTCGGCAGCTCCAACGCGAAGCGGCCCGCGTCCTTGCAGAGGGTGGGTTCGTCGGCATCACACTGCGGGTGCGTGACGGCGCCCGCACGGTACACGCCCGAGCGGGCAAGGCCGAGCTGCACACCGGCCGCCCTGTGCCGCGCGGCACGGAGTTCAGGATCGGCAGCGTCACCAAGACGTTCGTGGCCACCGTGGTGCTGCAACTCGTCGCCGAGGGCCGCCTGTCCCTGGACGACACCGTCGAGCGCTGGCTGCCGGGTGTGGTGAGCGGCAACGGCAACGACGGCAGCCTCATCACCGTCAGGAACCTACTGCAGCACACCAGCGGCATCCACAACTACGGCCCCGAAGAGGACTCCGGGAACACCGCAGCCGATTTCGAGCGGACACGATTTGACCACTGGGGCCCCGAGCAGCTGGTCGCCGGCGCGGTGCGCCACCGGCCGGACTTCCCACCCGCACCGGCCGATGCGCCCAAGCCCGACTGGAACTACTCCAACACCGGCTATGTCCTCGCCGGGATGATCATCGAGAAGGCCACCGGACGGCCCTGGGCCGAGGAGGTACGCGACCGCATAATCCGGCCGCTCGGCCTGACTGGCACCTACGCCCCCGGCGACGACCCGTACCTGAAGCCGCCCCATGCTCACACCTACCACCTGTTCCCCGGCTCGGTCACCTGGACCGACACCACGGCCAGGAACATCTCCCAAGTGGACGCGGCCGCTGCCCTCGTCGGCACCGACCGCGACGTGGACCGCTTCTTCACCGCCCTGCTCGGCGGGCGCCTGCTGCCTCCCGCCCAGCTCGCGGAGATGCGCAGGACCGTGTCCGTCAGCGAGAACTTCCAGGTGGGGTTTCCCGGCCTGCGGTACGGCCTGGGACTGATGCAGCAGCCGCTGACCTGCGGCGGCGATACCTGGGGCCACGGAGGGGACCTGGAGGGATTCACGGTGCGCACCGGCTTCTCCGCAGACGGGCGCCGCTCAGTCGTCGTCGTCGCCAACGGCACCGGCGGCGGCGAGCAGCTGCTCGCCGCCGAGCGGGCCGTCCGCGGGCTTGTGGACCGCGCCCTGTGCGCCGGTACCCAGGACATCGCCGACTCCAGGCCGTCGGCCGTCTCCCACAACAGCCGGTAGCGTTCTGGGGGCTTCAGGTGCTGGACGTGGCCCTGTTGCCCGGCCGCCCTGCCGCCGGCGCGGGTGGCGATCAGCGGACGGTCTGGATCGGGTATCGGCGATCACCTCGGCGCGGGCGACGTCGCGGTGGTCGGTCACCCGCGAAATCCAGCGGCCTCGACAACCCGGTGACGTCATATCCGCGGACCTCGACGTCCCGCCTGCGTCGGGAGGATGCCGCCGACAGCCACTCGATCCTCTCGTCGGCCTCGCCGTGGGCGCAGGTCGCTGGAACCGTCGCGGTCCCGGCTGCACTCGACCGGCTCGACCCGAACGACAACCCGGACAGCGGCGTCGGCCGGTCTCGCTGAGGGAGAGGGGCTTCAGCCACCAACTGCCCGCCCACCGCCCATTGGTAGAAGGCCAGCACTACTTCCTGCGTCGCGGCTGGCTCTCCAACGTCGCCTTCACCACCCCGGACCACCTCATGCAGCGCATCCGAAGCGGCCTCCGCCACATCCAGTACCGCAGCCACCTCATAGACGGCTGCCTCACCGAGACAAGGACTGACGAGAGGCGGGCCGAGAGGGCGACGCGTCCTGTTCCGGTACCGCCTGTGTTCGTGGAGCGGCTGAGGGAGCACGTTGAGCGCTTCGGCGTAGCGGATGACGGCCGGCTGTTCCGTAACGCCGAGGGCAATTACGTAGAGGCCGCGGCCTACGGGAGGACGTGGGCGCGAGCGCGGCGGGCGGCTCTGACCCGGATGGAGTTGGCCGCGGGGCTTGTCAAACGGCCCTACGGCCTCCGGCACGCCGGTATCTCCTTCTGGCTGTACTCCGGTGTCGATCCCGCGGAGTGCGCCAGGCGGGCGGGGCAGAGCATCGAGGTTCTCTTCCGCAACTACGCGAAGTTCCTCGACGGCGTCCAGGAGCACGCAAACCAGTTGATCGACCAGTCGCTGCGCGAGTGGGACCGGGTGTCCCAGCCTGCTCCGAGGCGACGTCGATGACCTTGGGCAGGGCCTTCTTGGACCGGAAAAGACCGGGACAGCTGGTCCGGGATGGGAAGCCAGTGGGAGGAATCGGGAGTAGCCGGTCATCCCTGCTCCGCCGTTCAAGGTCGTGGAAGCAAGGGCGCCTGACCTGCATTCCTGCAGGTCAGGCGCCCTTCTTCGAGGCTCTCAGAAGAGGCCGACCTCCTTGGCGGAGTACGAGGTCAAGATATTCTTGGTCTGCTGGTAGTGGTCCAGCATCATCTTGTGCGTCTCGCGGCCGATGCCCGAGCCCTTGTAGCCCCCGAAGGCGGCGTGGGCCGGGTAGGCGTGGTAGCAGTTGGTCCACACGCGGCCCGCCTGGATGGCGCGGCCCGCGCGGTAGGCGGTGTTGGCGTCGCGGGTCCAGACGCCGGCCCCGAGGCCGTAGAGGGTGTCGTTCGCGATCTTGACGGCGTCGTCGAAGTCGCCGAAGGAGGTCACCGAGACGACCGGGCCGAAGATCTCCTCCTGGAAGATCCGCATGCGGTTGTCGCCCTCGAAGATGGTGGGCTGGACGTAGTAGCCGCCCTTCAAGTCGCCTTCGTGTTCGATGCGTTCGCCGCCGGTGAGGATCTTGGCGCCCTCCTGGCGGCCGATGTCCAGGTAGGAGAGGATCTTCTCCAGCTGGTCGTTGGAGGCCTGTGCGCCGATCATCGTGGCGGTGTCCAGCGGGTGGCCGGGGACGATCCGCTCGGTGCGCTCGACGGCGGCGGCGAGGAAGTCGCCGTAGTGGCCGCGCTGGATCAGGGCGCGCGAGGGACAGGTGCAGACCTCGCCCTGGTTGAGGGCGAACATGGCGAATCCCTCGAGCGCCTTGGTCAGGAAGTCGTCCTGCGCGCGGGAGACGTCGTCGAAGAAGATGTTCGGGGACTTGCCGCCCAGCTCCAGGGTGACCGGGGTGATGTTCTCCGAGGCGTACTGCATGATCAGCCGCCCGGTGGTGGTCTCACCGGTGAACGCCACCTTGGCGACCCGCGGACTGGAGGCCAGCGGCTTGCCCGCCTCGACGCCGAAGCCGTTGACGATGTTCAGCACGCCCGGCGGGAGCAGGTCCGAGACCAGGCTCAGCCAGTAGTGGATGGAGGCCGGGGTCTGCTCGGCCGGCTTGAGGATCACCGCGTTGCCGGCCGCGAGGGCCGGGGCGAGCTTCCAGACGGCCATCAGGATGGGGAAGTTCCACGGGATGATCTGGGCGACGACGCCCAGCGGCTCGTGGAAGTGGTAGGCGACGGTGTCGTCGTCGATCTCCGCCAGTGAGCCCTCCTGGGCGCGCAGAGCGCCCGCGAAGTAGCGGAAGTGGTCGATGGCCAACGGGATGTCGGCGGCCAGCGTCTCCCGGACGGGCTTGCCGTTCTCCCAGGTCTCGGCGACCGCCAGCTTCTCCAGGTTCGCCTCCATCCGGTCCGCGATCCTCAGCAGGATGCCGGCGCGCTCCGTCGGGGACGTGCGTCCCCACGCCGGGGCGGCGGCGTGGGCGGCGTCCAGGGCGCGCTCCACGTCCTCCGCGGTGCCGCGTGCGACCTCGGTGAAGGGCTGCCCGTTCACCGGCGACGGGTTCTCGAAGTACTGGCCGCGCGCGGGGGGCACGTACTCGCCGCCGATGAAGTGGTCGTAGCGCGCCTGGTAGGAGACGATCGCGCCCTCGGTGCCCGGGCTTGCGTAGCGGGTCATCTGTCTGCCTCCCGGAGATGTGCCGCCCGCCGTCGGACGGCTCGTCAGCTCTGGTCGCGCAGGCTAGGCGCCACGACGTTGCGCGGACGTTGCGAGCGGGCGCCGGGGGAGAACGGGGTTGGCGGCGCGCCGAGTTCGCGTTCCAGTGCGGCGAGCCGGGCGCGTGCGGGGGCGCTGGGGCGGACCGCGGCGAGGGCCCGCCAGACCTCGAGGTCGTCCTCGCCCCACGGGGCGTGCGCCCAGTCGGCCAGGAGGTCCGGGTCGCCCCGGATGATCAGCGCGGTGCGCAGGGCGTCCGCCACCCGATGCCGCAGGCGGGCCACCGCGGGCGCCTGCGAGGAGGGCAGCAGCGGCCCCCGGTAGGCGGCGGCCGCCGCGGCGACGGCGCCCGTCTCCAGGCGCCGCTCCACCAGCTCCAGGTCGCAGACGACCGGGGCGGTCAGCCGGTACGGGCGGGAGGCCAGCACGTCCGGGCCCAGCACCCGCCGCAGCCGGGCCAGTTCGGCGCGCAGCGTCACGGGGGGCACGGTCTCGTCGGGGTAGAGGGCGCAGGCCAGCTCGTCGCCGCTCAGTCCCTCGGGATGGCGGGCCAGCAGCAGCACGATCTCGGAGTGCCGCCGGCTCAGCCGCAGTCGGCGCCCGCCGCCCGCCCGCAGCAGGGCCTCCTCCCGGCCCAGTGCGGTCAGCTCCAGCGTTCCGCCGCCCGGTGACGGCGGTTCCAGGAGGGCGAGCTGCGACTCGACGGCGCGCGCCACCGCCTGGACGAACCCCAGGCTGTGCGGATGGGCCAGGCCGTTGCCCCCGGTGATGTCGACGGCGCCGAGGACGCGCCCGGTGCGCGGGTCGTGGACCGGGGCGGCGGCGCAGGTCCACGGCTGGACCCGGTGGCAGAAGTGCTCGGCGGTGAAGACCTGCACGGGGCGGTCGACGGTGACCGCGGTGCCGGGCGCGTTGGTGCCCACGGCGCTCTCCGACCAGCGGGCGCCCGGCACGAAGTTCATGGAGTCCGCTGCCCGCCGGGTCGCCGGGCAGCCCTCCACCCAGAGCAGGCGGCCGTGCGCGTCGCAGACGGCCAGGAGATGGCCGCCGTCGTCGGCGAAGGTGCCCACCAGTTCCCGGATCAGGGGCATCATCCGGGAGAGCGGATGCTCGGCCCGGTAGGCGTTGAGGTCGGCGTCGGCCAGCTCGATGTCCGCCGTGCGGTCCGGTCCCACACCGGCCCGGGCGGACCTGCGCCACGAGTCGGCCACCACCGGGCGCACCGGGCGGGGCACGGTTCCCGCCCGGGTGAACGTCTCGTGGGCCCGGCGCAGCACCCGTGCCCGCTCCACCGGATCGGCTCCCGGTTTGAGGGCCACCCAAGGATCGGTCAATGCGGCCTCCCCGCAAGGCGACGGTGACGTGCGGTCGTCGTCACATCCTCATCCGGGGCGGGGAGGGCGACAAGGCGTCGCGCCGCGGGGATTCGGCGGAGACCGCCCGGCGCCGCCGGTGAGGAGCCCGCCCGCGCCGCCGGTGACGACCCCGCCCGGCGTCGCCGGTGAGGAGCCCGCCCGCGCCGCGGGTGAGGAGCGCGCCCGGCACGGGTGCGTCAGGGCGCCGGCTCCGGTCCGTCGCCGTCGCGCACCAGGCGCCAGGCCCGCGCGAAGAGTGCGGGCAGGGTGTCGGGGAAGGGCGGCAGGTCCGTCACCTTCCCGTCGTGGCCCAGCAGGGCGCCCAGCAGCGGAACCTTCCAGCCCTCCAGCGGCGGCGGGGGCTTGAGGCCGCGCCGGGGCCTGCCGCTCGGCATCCAGGCGCCGGGCAGGAAGACGTCACGGCCCGCCCGGGCCCGCCGGTCGCGGACCACCAGGCCCCGGCCGGCCAGCTCGGCGGCGGCGTCGCGGTGCTGCCGGGTGGTCCAGCCGTTCCACCGGCGCACGTGCCGGTCGGTGGGGGAGGGGAGGGTGAGCAGTTGCAGGTACAGGGCGGCCGCGTCCCCGGACACCCCCAGGTGCCCGGCGGCCCGCGAGACGACCTCGGGCGCGCTCGCGCGCGGATCGGTCTCGTACGCGCCCTCGGGCAGGGCGCCGGAGGTGATCCGTGCCATCATCCGATCGCACGCCCCGCCGGTCAGCCACTGCCGTTCCTCCGCGTGCCGCGTTCCCTGCGCCAGGCCCTCCCGCAGCAGGCGGCCCGGGGAGTCCGCGCGGGACAGCGCCCCGCGCAGGAACCGGACCAGCTCCGGGGCGCCACCGCGCACCGCGTCGCCCGCGGGCAGTTCCGCGTAGGCCCACGGCACGGCGGTGAGCAACGTGTCGAGCAGCAGCTCGGCGTCGCCCCAGTTCCGGACGTCCCAGATCGTGGGGAGGCGGCGGTGCTCGGGCTCCAGCCAGCGGGGGTTGACGCCGATGCCGCCCGCCGGGGGCAGCCGGGCGGGGTCGAGGAGGAGACGGCACAGGTCCGCCGCCGGTATGCGCCGGTCCAGCGGCAGCGCGGCCTGCCACGCTGTCTCGGACGCCTGCGGCCACGCCCCGTGCCGGTCCGACCAGCTCCGGGCCAGGCGTGCGGCGACGTCCCGCGGGCCGGCGGGCCGCCACAGATCGGCGGGGTCGTCGGGCAGGACGTCGGCCAGCAGCGCGATCAGGTCCGCCTCCGTGAGGCCGCGCACCTCCTGCAGGCCGTCGTCGGCCTCGGCCGCCCCCAGTCCCAGCACCTCGCGTTCCGCGGCGTCGAAACGGAAGGGCACCGGTGCGCCCGCCAGCAACAGGGCGGCCATGGCCCGGCTCAGCCCGGTGGCCCGGGCGAGACCGGTCACGGCGGCCGGGTCCCACGGCATCGGCCCGCGCTCGCGAACCGCGGCGACCAGCGCCAGGAGCCGTTCACGGGTGTACCGACCTCGGCGCGTCCGCGTCGAGTGGATCACCGAGCCCGGCAGCGCGGGGCCGGGGTCGTCGGCCGTCCGCGCCTCCAGGAACCGTTGCCGGCCGTCGACGGGCCAGTACACGCTCGTGGCGGCGCCCCGCTCGTCACGGACCCCGAAGGGGCGGTCCGTCCCCTGGAGGCTGCCCACCCTGAAGTGGCGGTCCGGGTCCGCGAAGGGCGTCGCGGCCCACATCTCCAGGAAGTCGAGCAGGACCTCACGGTGACGGGGCCGGGTGGAGGGAGCCGCCGCGCGCAGCGCGACGGCGTCCGTGCGGCCTATGAAGCGGGTCCAGGAGCCGTCGCCGGCCGGCCGGGGGCCGTCCGCGCCGGGGCCGGGGGTCCAGGTCCCGTCGAGGAACGCCGCGGTGCGTGCGACACCGGCGAACGCGTCCTCCTGCCACATGCCCGACCCGGTGACGAGGCCGGCGAGGGCGGCGGACATCTCGTGACGCGGCCATTCCCGGGGTGCCGGGGGGTGGTGGGCGCTGGTCGTCCGGTTCATGGTCCCGATCATGGCCCATGCCTCCGACAGTGGAGGGGCGGGAATGCCGACGCCGCCCGTGCTGTTGACATGGCCAGATCGGAAGGAGGTCCCATGGCACGTAGTACCGCGCGTCCCGTGGTGAAGCTGAGGTCCACGGCCGGCACCGGCGTCACGTACGTGACGAGGAAGAACCGGCTCAGCGACCCGGACCGGATGGTCCTGCGCAAGTACGACCCGGTGGCGCGGGAGCACGTCCTGTTCCGCGAGGAGCGCTAGGACGCACCGGGACGCACAGACCGAGGGGCGGCTCCGCACGGCGGGGCCGCCCCTCGCGCGCGCCCTCGTCGTGTGCTCGTCCGGGTCGTCCTCGTGTGCCGCGTCCGCCGTGTGCGGTGGTGCGGTCGGGGTGCTGACTTCCGGCGCGAAGTGCGTCATCATGCCTGTCATGACTGTGACGTCTGTCATGAACACGTCTTCTCGGGCGGGTCTCGTCCTGTCCGTGGCCGGTCTCCTCCTGCTGGGTGCCACCGGCGCCGGGCAGGCGGCGCCCACGGTTCCGGAGCACGCGGTCATCGTCTGCGACAGCGCGAGCTTCTACGCCAACTACGACAGTTCCTCGGGCCCGGCCGGCCTGAAGCGGGTCCTTCCGCGCGGGGACAAGGTCGGTCACACCCGTGGCGCCCACCCGGTCCACAACGGCTGGGCGGCCACGTTCGACTTCGGGCCCAACGACTGGGGCTACGTCAGGCAGGAGTGCCTGGGCGGGTTCGGCTCCTGGTGACCACGCGACCGGACGACACGGACGACACGGAGGGCATGGACGGCATGGACGACACGGAGGGCACCCCATGACGCGTACCGGCAGGCTCGCCGCCCTGGTCCTGGCCCTCGCCGGGACGGCCGCGGTGACCACGGGCCCCGCGGCCGCCGCCGACGGCAGGGCGGGCGTACGGGAGACGGTCTGCGCCCAGGACCTCTTCGTGCGGACCTCCGCGCCGCACGGAGCCTGGACGGGAACGCTGTACCGGGGCCAGACCTTCCTGGTCGAACAGGCCGGGGGCGAGTGGGTGTACGGCTTCGCCTACGGAGACATCAACCGCCGGGGCTGGGTGCAGAACGGCTGGTTCTGCTGACTTCAAAGGTGCCGTGCGCCCCGGCCGCGCGGACGCGGGCCGGGGACACGCAGGACACCTGCCGGTGACCGCGGGCGCTCAGGCGTCCTCGCGTTCCGCCACCGAGGCGGGGTCGTCCAGGACGCCGCGGATGACCGAGTGCGCGGCCCCCAGCAGCGGCCCCTCGGGGCCCAGCCGGGAGACCGACACCTCGCAGGACCGCCCGGCCGTCCGCCCGGACAGCTCCGCCCGCAGCGACGGCAGCACCCACGGCGCGAGCGCCGACAGCTCGCCGCCCAGCACCACGGCCTGCGGGTCGAGCAGGTTCACGGCGCCGGTCAGCGCGATCCCCAGCGCCGTCCCCGCGTCGTGCAGCGCGGCGCGCACGGCCTCGTCGCCCGCCGCGGCGCGTTCGGCGAGCAGGCCGACGCGGCCCTCGCCCGGGTCGAGTCCGACCTTGCGCAGCACCGCGTCCTCACCGGCGTACTGCTCCAGGCACCCGATGCCGCCACAGCCGCACGGCGGCCCGTCCGGGCGCACCGGCACATGGCCGAGCTCGCCCGCGAACCCCCGCACACCGCGCAGCAGCCGGCCGTCCACCACCAGGGCGGCACCGATGCCGATCTCCGCGGAGACGTGCAGGAAGTCGGGCGGGGTGTCCTTGCCGAGCCACAGCTCGGCCAGGCCGCCGAGGTTGGCCTCGTTGTCGACGGTCGGCTCCAGCCCGCAGGACAGCAGTGCGCCCAGGTCGGTGCGGTGCCAGCCCAGGTTGGGGGCGCGGACCACCGTCCGGGCGTCGCGCGCCACCAGACCCGGCACCGCGACCGTCAGCCCCGCGGCCCACAGCCCCGCGCCCTCGGCCTCGGCCACCACATGGCGGACCAGAGCGCCGAGTTCCTCCAGGGCCGACTCCGGTGCCCGCCCCCGGTTGGGTCCGTAGCGGACCGCCCGGGCGCGGACCTCGCCGCGCAGGTCGACCGCGCACACCGCCAGGTGGTCGACCCCCACCTCGGCGCCGATGCCGGCCGGCCCGTGCGCGCTCACCGCGAGCGCCGAGCCGGGACGTCCGCGCCCCGTCGAGCCGTTGCGCTCCGGCCCCAGCTCCTCCAGCAGACCCCACCGCACCAGGTCGTCGACCAGTGTGGAGACGGCGGCCCTGGTCAGACCGATGTGCGAGGCCACCGCGGCGCGGGAGAGCGGCCCCTCGTCCCGCACGGTGTGCATCACGCGGGCGAGGTTGCGGCGGCGCATGCCGGCCTGGGTGTCGGGGAGCTGCTTGCGTGCGGTCATACCTCTTCCTGGGCCCGGCCCCGCGGATCCGCGGGGCCGGGCGGTCGTCAACCCCTGGCTGCCGTCCGCGCGGTCCCGGCGGGGAACCGCGCGGGCCGGGTCAGGGCCGGTCCAGCAGCGGCGTCGCGGCGGAGAGCACCGAGCCGATCCGCTCCAGCGCGGCGTCGTCCCGCTCCACGGCGTCCAGCACCGGGCCCTCCGCGGTGTTCCAGCGACGGGCGACGGCCGCCGGGTCCTCGCCGGTGAGCAGGCCCGCGGCCTGGGCGGCGGCGCCCAGCGCCACCAGCTCCTGGGCCTGCGGGATCTGCACCGGGCGGCCGGAGAGGCGGCGCACGGTGTTGCGCCAGGCGTCGCCGCGCGCGCCGCCGCCGATCAGCAGCAGCGGCGAGGTGCGGTCCGCGTCCTCGTCCAGGACCAGGTCGAGCGCGGCCAGCAGCGAGTGCACCGCGCCGTCGTAGGCCGCCTGCAGCAGCTGACCCGGCGTGGTGTCGTGGCGCAGGCCGTGGATCAGGCCGGAGGCGTGCGGCAGGGCAGGGGTCCGCTCGCCGTCCAGGTACGGCAGCATCGTCACGCCGGAGCCGGGCTCGACGGCCTGCCGGTCGAGGCCGAGCAGCTCGGCCATGCGGTCGACGGCCAGGGTGCAGTTCAGGGTGCAGGCCAGCGGCAGCCAGCCGTCGTTGGCCGCGGCGAAGCCCGCCACCGTGCCCGTCGGGTCGGCCGGACGGCGCCCGGTCACCGCGTAGACGACGCCGGAGGTGCCCAGGCTCATCACCGGGGTGCCCGGACGCACGCCCAGGCCGAGCGCGGCGGCGGCGTTGTCACCCGTGCCGGGGGCGACCAGCACGCCCTCGGCCAGCGGCAGGCCGGAACGGACCGTGCCCGCGGCCTCGCCGGGGCGGACGACGCGGGGGAGCAGCGCGGCGTCCAGACCGATGTGCTCGAGGGTCTTGGCGTCGTACTCCTCCGTCGCGGACGCCCACCAGCCGGTGCCGGAGGCGTCGCCGCGGTCGGTGGTGCCCTCGCCCGTCAGGCGCTCGGTCAGGTAGTCGTGAGGGAGGCGCACGGCGGCGACGCGGGCGGCGGCCTCCGGCTCGTGCTCCATCAGCCAGGCCCACTTGGTCACCGTGAACGACGTGCTGGGCACCGAGCCGGTGCGCTCGGCCCACGCCTCCGGGCCGCCGAGCTCCTCGATCAGCCGGCGGGTCTGCGGCGCCGAGCGGACGTCGTTCCACAGCATCGCGGGGCGGACAGGGTCGCCGTCGGCGTCCAGGGTCACCAGGCCGTGCTGCTGGCCGCCGACCGATATCGCCTTGGCCTCGCGGACCACGTCGCCGCACTGCTCCAGCGCCGCGCACAGCGCGTCCCACCACTGCCGCGGGTCGCTCTCACGGCGGTCGCCGCCGGTGACGGTGTGCTTGGCCTGGCCGCTCGCCACGACGCGCCCGGTGGCGACGTCGACGACCAGCGCCTTGGTGGACTGGGTGGACGAATCCACACCGACGACGTACGTACCCTCGCTGGCTGACATCGGGCTCTCCCTGTGGTTCCGCGACATGCGGATTCTGCCTGGTGGACGGTGGTACTCGCGACCTTGGGGCCGCGGTCCCTCGTTCGGTCGCCGGTCCGGACCCCTTTGCGGGCGGAAGCCCCAGGTTGTCTCTTCCCAGCGACGTCAATGCATACTAATTTGTAAACCGGCCTGACGAAATAGTCGACCTCAAGCAAGGAGCCACCCCATGAGCATCCAGCCCACCCCCGAGGACAAGTTCACCTTTGGTCTTTGGACCGTCGGCTGGCAGGGCAAGGACCCGTTCGGCGACGCCACCCGTCCCGCCCTGGACCCGGTCGAGACCGTGCAGCGTCTCGCCGAGCTCGGCGCCCACGGCGTGACCTTCCACGACGACGACCTGATACCTTTCGGCTCCTCCGACGCCGAGCGTGAGGCCATCGTCAAGCGCTTCCGCGGGGCACTGGACGCCACCGGCATGAAGGTGCCGATGGCCACCACCAACCTCTTCACCCACCCGGTCTTCAAGGACGGCGGCTTCACCGCCAACGACCGCGACATCCGCCGCTACGCGCTGCGCAAGGTCATCCGCAACATCGACCTCGCCGTCGAGCTGGGCGCCACCACCTACGTCGCCTGGGGCGGCCGCGAGGGTGCCGAGTCCGGTGCCGCCAAGGACGTCCGCGTCGCCCTCGACCGCATGAAGGAGGCGTTCGACCTCCTCGGTGACTACGTCGTCTCCCAGGGCTACGACCTGCGCTTCGCCATCGAGCCCAAGCCGAACGAGCCCCGCGGCGACATCCTCCTCCCGACCATCGGCCACGCCCTGGCGTTCATCGACCGCCTCGAGCGCCCCGAGCTGGTCGGCCTCAACCCGGAGGTCGGTCACGAGCAGATGGCCGGTCTGAACTTCCCGCACGGCATCGCCCAGGCGCTGTGGGCGGGCAAGCTCTTCCACATCGACCTCAACGGCCAGTCCGGCATCAAGTACGACCAGGACTTCCGCTTCGGCGCCGGTGACCTGCGCCAGGCGTTCTGGCTGGTCGACCTGCTGGAGAGCTCCGACTACGACGGCCCGAAGCACTTCGACTTCAAGCCGCCGCGGACCGAGGACTTCGACGGCGTCTGGGAGTCCGCCGCGGGCAACATGCGCAACTACCTCCTGCTCAAGGAGCGCGCGCTGGCCTTCCGCGCCGACCCGGAGGTCCAGGAGGCCCTGCGCGCCTCCCGCCTCGACGAGCTGGCCCAGCAGACCGCCGCCGACGGCGTCGAGGGCCTGCTCGCCGACCGCTCCGCGTTCGAGGAGTTCGACGTCGACGCCGCCGCCGCCCGTGGCATGGCGTTCGAGCGCCTCGACCAGCTGGCCATGGAGCACCTGCTCGGCGCCCGCGGCTGACCTCCGCCGCGTCCGGCACCGCTGCACACCGCCCCGTACCGCTTCCCGCGGTACGGGGCGGTGTGCGTTGCGCCGGTGGCGTGGGCCCGTCTGCCGGTGTGGGCCCGTCCGCGGCATGGCTCCACCTGCGGTGTGGCCCCGACTGCGGCGTGACCCCGCGACGCCGATGGGTGTAAGGGGCGTCGTCTCAGGGTTTTCTCCGGGACGGGTCGGGGGCGCGTGGGGGACGCCGGAGGAACCGTCCGGGAGCGTGATGGCGTTCACTGGACAGAGAGCGGCAACGGGCCGCTGAGGAGGCGACCGAAGATGTCGAGGAACGCGAAGATCGCCGCAGGGGCCACGGCGGCCGGACTGGTCCTGCTGATCTGGCTGCCGTGGTGGGTGTCCCTGCTGATAGTGCTCGGGGTTCCCGCCGCCTACTTCGCCCTGGACCCCGGTCAGCGGCGACGGCTCCGCCAGGTGTCGCGCAAGCAGATCGGGCGCTGAGGCCCGGGCGCGGCGGGGGCCGCGGGCGCGGGCGCGGTGCGCGCGGTGCGCGGGCCGGGACCGTCGAGGTGCGCCGGCCGGTACGCCCCCGGGCCGCTCGAGGCGCTACGGCGCTACGGCGCTACGGCGCCGCGGGGCCTCGGGGCGGAGACAGGCGGCTCCGGCGGCCCGCCTCCGCCGGGTCGCGCTAGCCGTCCAGTGAGCAGTCGTTGACCACGTCACCCTCGGCGGGCCGTGCCACGTCGTGGTCGGCCGGCGGACGGACGCCGTCCTCCACCCAGGCGGTCAGCGCGTCGAAGGCGGCGCGGTGGCAGGGCAGGATCGGGCGCAGGGCCGTGGGGTAGGTGTCGTACAGCCCGTCGACGTGGGTGCCGCCCTCGATGCCGTAGTAGCGGTGCAGGGCGCCGCGCCCCGCCTTGTCGATCATGCGGGCGTACACGTCGGAGTCGGCCGCCTTGGGCAGCAGGGTGTCCAGGTCGCCGTGGAGCGTGATCATCGGACGGCCGATGCGGCCGGTCAGCGAGACCCGCTTCACCGCGTCGCGCACGGCCCGCGGACGCGAGGCGTAGTCGTAGGCGGCGTCGGAGGCGCACGGAGCCAGGATCTCCGCCACGGTGGATCCCGCCGACGGGCCCGGGCAGGCCCGGTCGTACGCCGGGTCGAACTCGGCGCGGTAGGTCTTCTGCGTCACGCCCCAGTACGCGGTGGCGTGGTACGGCCACAGGAACTCCGAACCGCGGGCGAAGCCGGCCGCGTACAGGTCCTGGTCGTCGGCCTCACCGCGCGTGTGCGCGATCGTCGTCGGCAGGGAGGTGAACATGTTGGGGCCGTCCGCGGTCCACAGTGTGCCCTCCCAGTCCACGCCGCCGTCGTACAGCTCGGGGTGGTTCTCCAGCTGCCAGCGGGTGAGGTAGCCGCCGTTGGAGATGCCGGTGACGTAGGTCCGCCGCGGGGCGGTGCCGTACCGCTGGGCGACCGTCGCCCTGGCGGCCCGGGTGAGCTGGGTGACCCGGTCGTTCCACTCGACGATCGCGTCGCCGGGACGCCTGCCGTCCCTGTAGAAGTCCGGCGTGCTGTTGCCCTTGTCGGTGGCGGCGTAGGCGTAGCCCAGGGACAGCACGTGGTCGGAGATGGCGGTGTCCGACGCGTACTGCTTGCGCGTGCCGGGAGCGCCGGCGACCACCAGGCCGCCGTTCCAGTCGTCGGGCAGCCGGATCACGAACTGGGCGTCGTGGTTCCAGCCGTGGGTGGTGTTGAAGGAGGAGGTGTCGGGGAAGTAGCCGTCGATCTGCACGCCCGGCACGCCGGAGGGCTTGCGGGTCGCGACGGACGTCAGGCCCGCCTGGTCGGCCATGTCGGTGTACGGGGTGCCGGCCAGGCCCGTGGTGGTCAGGTCGGGGAGGCAGGCGTTCTCCTGGTGGTCCGCGGCGGGCACCTTGAGGAGGTCATGGCGGGCGCAGTGACCCGAGGCGCCGGCCTGCGCGGAGGTGCCGGCGGCGGCGGGCGAGGCGCCGAGTGCGGTCACGGCCAGCAGGGTCGCGGCGACCCAGGGCACACCTGGGGACAGACGCATGAACGGCCTCCAGAGGCTGAGAGAGCGGAACGGTGCGGGCGGCGCGTGGCCGGGTGCCGGATGTGGCGCGCCGGGATGCGGCTGCGGCACGTCACGGCGGAGCCGCGGGCTGCCTCATCGTGGTGGGCCGACGGGCCGTCAACCATGTGGTGGGGCACCAGTGATGGGCGAGGGTGCGTGGAGGGGTGCCACATGTGTCGGTGTCCTGCCGCGGGGGAGGCGGCTGGACCTCCCGTCGCCCCCCTCACGAGGCCCGGCCGCCCGCGGGACGGAGCGCGGTCGGCCGGTGTGACGCCGTCCGGCGGCGGGCGCGGCGGCGAGGCCGGCCTCGGCAGGGTTCGGGGTGCGGGTGTCCGCATGGGCCGGGGCGCCGCGGGGGAGGACCGGGGCGGGCGAGCCGGCCGGTCGGCGGGGGCGGCGGGTCCCCGAGCCGGACGGTCCGGAGAGCGTGGGCTGCCGGACGGTTCGGACGGCCGGACGGACCGGACTGGGCGGAGGACAGGGCGCTGGGTCGTTCGGCCGAGGGACGTGGCCCGGTCCGGACCCGGCCGCCGCCCGAGGGGTGGCTCCCTGCCGGGCGGCCGCTTCTGGCCCCCCCGGCAGGGCGGTGCCTTCCGGTCGGGCTGGGGGTCTCGGGTCCGGCCGGGCTCTGCGGGCGGTTGGCGGCCTCGCCGCGCCGGGGAGTTGCGATCGAGCGGTGGGAGCCGGTCCGGCCGGGGTCCCGGCCGAGTGGCGGCCTTCGGCCGGGCGGCGTGGCCGAGTGGTGGGGCCCGGACCGGTCGGGGCCGTCGGTCGAGGCCTTCGGTCGGGTGCGACCTCCGGTTTGGGGGCGGGAGCCGGTGTCAGACGGGGACCACGGCGAGATCGGCGAGGCCCATCAGCAAGGTGGGCAGCTCCGGCCCGCGGCCCACCGGGATGATCTCCCCCGGTTCGTCGTCCAGCAGCAGGAACGCGATGTCGTCGGTCCGGGCGACCAGCGACCACCCCGGCCCGTCGGCCCGCACGGTGCGCGCGTCACCGTCGGCGAGGAACGTGCGTATCCGGCCGAGCGGGGGAGGCGAGCCGAGGTAGGCGCGGGCCTCCCCGAGGACCCGGCGCACGCCCGGACGGGAGGGAGCGCCCCCCACCGTCGACCCCGCACCGTCGGTCCCCTGGGCCACCGCGAAATCCGCATCGCCCAGCTGGGTCCGCCAGTGGGCCCAGTGCGCCGCGATCTCGTCGGCGCCCAGACGCCGCTGGGCCGGCCCCCACACCGTGGTGTCCGGCGGGACCAGGGCGGGCCCGGCCTCGGCGGGGTCCGGGTCGTGCGGCTCGGGCAGGCCCGGTGCCTTCACGGCCACCGACAGCGGCCACCCCGGCAGGGCGACCACCATGGACCGTTCGTCGGGGGAGAGGTCGTACTCCATGCCGCAGTCCCACGAGGCGATGGCCGTGGCGACCAGCGGGACGTCGTCGACGACCACGGTCCAGCGCGCGCCGTCGCCGTCCTGACCGAACACCAGGCCGTACCCGCCGAGCGTCGGTTCCAGCCGCAGCGCGGCACAGGCCTGCGGATAGTCGTCGCCCAGGACGCCGGGGAACCGCCCGGGCGTGAGCAGGACGGCGGTCAGCACGGAGAGCGCGTCGTCGTCCGCCGCGCCGCCCGCCGCTCCGGCCGCGACCGCCTCCACGGCCCCGTCCCGCACGCCCTTCGCGCCGACGGCGGACCCATCCGTTCCGGCCATGCCGGCAGCCTCCTTCGTCACAGGTCGTCGGCGCACCCTAGACCGGCGGCGGCAGCCTTGTCACCAGGGAGAGCCGCCGGGGTCAGGGCCGGGGCCCGGGGAGGCCGAGCAGCTCCCGGGCCATCGCGTCGGGGCTCACCCCGCGCTCCCTGGAGAGAGTGAGCACCGCCCGGCACGCGAGTTCGTTCACCCCGAACGACAGCGCCTCGGGGGAGACCCACGAGGCCGCCTCGTCCATCGCGTCCTCGTCGTCCGTCGCCGAGGCCGCGACGTAGGCGGCGGCCGCGTCGAACAGGTTGTGGGTGCGGGGCCGCGGCCCCGGCGCCCCGGGGGCGGGAACGGTGGGGCGGGTCAGCCGGGTGAGCACCGTGCGCAGCTTGCCGAACACTGCGGACCACCTTCTTCCGGGTTTGTCCGTGACGTTGCCTGGCGTTCGGTCTTCCGCCACCAACGTAGGCACGGAGCGGCCCGATCAGTAGAGGGCGTCGGGCCCTTCCGGCACCGCCTCCCGCACCGCCAGCGCGAGGAAGCGCGAGGGCTCGTCGACGTACGCGGTCAGCCGCCACCCCGCCGCCGCGAGCAGCGGCCGGAGGTTGGGCAAGGCCCGCAGGTCGTTGGCGGTCAGCTCACGCCCCTGCCGTGCCGCCAGCGCCGCACGCCCCACGGGGTGGAAGAGAGCCAGCACGCCCCCGGGCCGCACCGCCCGCCCCAGCGCCGCCAGATCCCGCCCCGGCGCGGGCAGATGAGCCACCAGTCCCGCCGCGAACACCGCGTCCAGCGAGGCCGCCCGCAGCGGAGGAGCGGCCGCGTCGGCCAGCAGCAGGGCCCCGTCCCGGTCACGCCCGGACCGCACCGCCTCCCGCAGCATCGCCTCGGTGAGGTCCACGCCCAGCACCACTCCCGTCGGCCCCACCGCCTCCCGCAGCGCCGGCAGGGCGCGGCCCGTGCCGCAGCCCGCGTCCAGCACCCGGTCGCCCGGCCGCAGCCCCATCACGGCCACGGCGGCGGCGAAGGCGGGCCCGTCGTCGGGGAACCTCCGGTCCCAGTCCGCCGCCCGCGCGGCGAAGAAGTCACGGACATGGTCACGGTCATACACGCGTGTGCGACGCTCGCTCATACCCCGCATGATCCCCCGGAAAGACCGTAACGGACGGTGCAGGTTCGGTCGTGCGACGATCTGTCCGGCAAGGTGAAGCGTCATGTTCCGCCACCTTTCGAAAGGCGGGCCGTCGCGCCCCGGGCGCCTGACTAGCGTCCCGGTCCCATGGGACATCTGGACCACGCAGCCTTCGGCTGGCTGACACCGCTGCTGTCGTACGCGATGGCCTGCATCGGCGCCGCCCTCGGGCTGCGCTGCACCGTCCGCGCGCTGGAGGCCACCGGCAGCTCACGCCGCAACTGGCTGCTCACCGCCGCCTCCGCGATCGGCACGGGCATCTGGACGATGCACTTCACCGCCATGCTCGGCTTCGCCGTCCGCGGCACCGACCTGCGCTACGACGTACCACTGACCGTGCTCAGCCTGGTCGTCGCCATGGTCGTGGTCTGCGCCGGCGTCTTCGCCGTCGGATACGGCCGGGACCGCACCCGGGCCCTGATCCTCGGCGGGCTCACCACCGGCCTGGGGGTCGCCTCCATGCACTACCTGGGAATGGCCGCCCTGCGCCTGCACGGCGAGGTCTCCTTCGACCCGCTCAGGATCGGCGTCTCGGTGGTGATCGCCGTCGTCGCGGCCACCGCGGCCCTCTGGGCGGCCCTCAACATCACCGCACCGCTCGCGGTGACCGTGGCCTCCCTGGTCATGGGCCTGGCGGTGAGCAGCATGCACTACACCGGCATGTCCGCGGTGCGGGTGCGGGTCGTCCCCTCCACCGAACCCCTCGCCGGGGCCACCGCCATGCAATTCGTCTTCCCGCTCGCCGTGGGCCTCGGCTCCTGGCTCTTCCTGACCTCCGCCTTCGTCGCGCTCTCCCCGACGGCGGGCGAGCGGGCCGCCGAGGAGGCCGCCCGGCGGGCCTGGCGCGGCGCACCGGCGTCCACCGGGCGGACCCCGGAGGAGACCCCGGGCGGACCGGCGGCCACCACCGGACGGGGACCGTCCGCCGGACGGGAAGCAACCACCGGACGGGAAGCATCCGCCGAACGAGGGAGCCATGCGTACATCCCCTAGCACCTCCCGCACCGGCGGCCCGGGCACCCCGCCCCCGGTGAGGGGCCGCAGGGCCCACGCCGGGCCACCCGCCGACGAGACCGCGGAGGAACTCGCCGTGGCGGCCGCGGCGGCCGCCGCGGATCGCCGCGCCGTACCGTCCGGCGGCGGTATGCGGCTGCGGCCCCGCACCGTCCGAGCCAAGGTCGTCAGCCTGCTGATGGTCCCCGTGATGTCGCTGCTGGCGCTCTGGGGCTACGCCACCGTCACCACCGCCCAGGACGTCGCCGCCATGCGGCAGGCCGAGCGCGTGGACTCCCGGGTGCGTGTCCCGGTGGCCGAGGCCGTCGTCGCCCTCCAGGCCGAACGCGCCTCCGCGGTGCGGCTCGCGGCCGGCGGCGAGGGCGCGCCACGCGGCGAGTTCCGGGCCCTCACCGCCACCGCCGACCGGGCCGTCGCACGGCTGCGGGTCGACGGCACGGGCACCGTCGCCGACAGCGGCGAACTGCCGCCCGAGGTGCCCGAGCGGCTGCGCGCCTTCCTGGCCGGCGCCGCATCCCTGCGCCCGGTGCGCTCCGCCCTGCTCGACGGAGACGCCCGCTGGGAGGAGACCTACCGGGCCTACACCGGCGTCATCGGCGACGCCTTCGCCGTGGACGGCGCCCTCACCTCCATCCCGCACGTACGGGAGGGTTCCGACGCACGGATCATGCTGGAACTGGGCCGGGCCGGCGAGGCGCTGGCCCAGGAGGACGCCCTGCTCGCCTCGGCACGGCTCGACGCCTCGTTCGACGGCGAACGGCGCGCCCTCTTCGCCGCCTCCACCGCCACCCGCCGGGCGCTCGTCGCATCCGCCGCCCCCGACCTGCGCGATCCGCAGCGCGCCGCCTGGCGGGAACTCGTCCGCGACGGCGGGCACGCCTCGCTCGGGCGGGCCGAGGACGCCGTGCTGCGGGCCGAACCCGGAGAGGCGGCCGCCCGTGCCGTGCCGGCCGACGTGTGGGAGGCCGCCCACGACCGGGTCCAGATCACGCTGCGCGAGATCGCCGACCACGCCTCCCACACCGACCCCGACGGCTCCGGCCCGCTCATGCGCGCCCTGTTCACCCCCGCCGGTGCCGCCGTGCTCCTCGGCCTCCTCGCGGTGGCCGCCTCCCTGGTGATCTCGGTGCGCATCGGCCGCGGGATCGTCGCCGACCTGGTGGGACTGCGCAACAGCGCCCTGGAGATCGCCCGCCGTAAACTCCCGCAGGCCATGCGCAAGCTGCGGGCCGGCGAGGAGATCGACGTCCACGCCGAGGCCCCGCACGGTCCGCCTGCCGAGGACGAGACCGGACAGGTGGCCGAGGCACTGGGCACCGTGCACCGCGCCGCCCTGCGCGCCGCCGCCGAGCGCGCCGAACTGGCCGGAGGCATCTCCGGCGTCTTCGTCAACCTGGCACGGCGCAGCCAGGTGCTGGTGCACCGCCAACTGGCCCTGCTCGACGGCATGGAACGCCGTGCCGAGGACCCGGACGAGCTGAGCGACCTGTTCCGCCTCGACCACCTCACGACACGGATGCGGCGGCACGCCGAGTCGCTGATCATCCTCTCCGGCGCGGCCCCGGGCCGGGCCTGGAGCAGGCCGGTCTCGCTCACCAACGTGGTGCGCGCGGCCGTCTCGGAGATCGAGGACTACGCGCGGGTCGACGTCCGGCAGCTCGCCGAGGCCGCGGTCACCGGTGCGGCGGTCGCCGACCTCACCCACCTGCTCGCCGAACTCGTCGAGAACGCCGCCCAGTTCTCGCCTCCGCACACCAAGGTGCGGGTCACCGGGGAAGCCGTCGGCAACGGGTACGCGGTGGAGGTCGAGGACCGCGGGCTCGGCATGGGCCCGGAGACCCTGGCCGACGCCAACCGGCGGATCGAGCAGTCCGAGGCGCTGGACCTGTTCGACAGCGACCGGCTGGGGCTCTTCGTGGTCAGCCGTCTCGCCGCCAGGCACGGCATCAAGGTGCATCTGAGGCCCTCGCCGTACGGCGGCACCACCGCCGTGGTGCTGCTGCCGAGGAACCTGCTGCACGAGGAGGAGGGGCGGGCGCCGGACGGCGCGGGCGCCACCGCCCGCGCGGGCGGTCACGGGCCGGACCGGGGGCCGGCCTCGCCGGCGGGGGCCGGTCCGCGTCCGGCGCTGCCTGCCCATACTCATGTCCATGGGCCGGACCAGGTCCCCGCGCCCGCACGGGCACAGGCGCCGGCACCGGCCCAGGACCGTTCCCCGGAGCGGCACCAGGACCGGTCCCGGGGCCGGACGCCCGACGGGACCGCCGACCGGCTCCCTCCGGTGGACCCCCCGCCAGGGGTCACCGCCCTCCGCCCGCGGCGTGCCGCCGACCGACAGCGCGCCGCCCGGCCCGCCCCCGGTCCGTTCCGCGCCACCGACGGACCGGGTCCGGCCACCCGGGGTACGCCGTGCCCCGCCCCGGGCCCCGCCCCGGACGGGCAGGCTCCCGGCCGCGCGCCCGGCCAGGAGGCCACCGGACCCGCCCCTGACCGGCAGGTCCTGGTCCCCGGGCCCGCCGCCGGCTCCACCCGGGGCCCGGCCCTGGACCACCCGGCCCCCGCCCCCTCCGGGGGACCCGCGGGCAGGACCCCCAGCGATCCGGAGGCCTCCGGCCCCGCGGCCTCCGGCCCCGCGGCCTCCGGCCCCGCGGCTTCCGGCACGTCGGCTTTCGGCGCTCCGGCTTCCGGCACGTCGGCTTTCGGTACACCGGCTTCCGGAACCCCGGCTTCCGGCACGTCGGCTTTCGGTACACCGGCTTCCGGAACCCCGGCCTCCGGCACGTCGGCCTTCGGAACTCCGGCCTCCGGCACACCGGCCTCCGGCACGTCGACGTTCGGTGCGCCGGCCTCGGGCGTATCAGCCTTCGGTCCGACGGGCTCCGGCACACCAGCCTTCGGCGCTCCGGCCTCCGGCCCGGCGGGCTCCGGCACGCCGGCCCTCGGCACGCCGGCCCTCTGGGCATCGCCGGAGTCACCCGTCACACCCACCCCGGACACCCCGGACACCCCGACCACCCCGCCCGGCGGCGACGCGGCCGGCCACCCCGCCGCCCCGGGCGACACACCCCTGCCCCGGCGGGTGCGGCAGCGCAACCTCGTCCCGCAGCTGAGGCAGCGGCCCACCGGGCTGACCGCCCCCGCTCCCGCCCCGGCCGAGGACCGCACCCCGGAGGAGGTCCGGGACCGGATGGCCGCCTACCGCGACGGATGGGCGCGCGGCGGCGGGCGCCCGCCCGGCCGCGGCCCCCACCAGGCCGCCCCCAGTGACAGCAGCGAAGGAGACCCCGCATGACCCGGACCCAGGAACCCCTCACCATGACCCACGACCCCCTGACCGGAGGGCCCCGCCGGTCCGTCGAACTCGACTGGCTGCTGGACGACCTGGTGCTGCGGACCTCGGAGGTCCGGCACGCCGTGGTGCTCTCCGACGACGGGCTCGCCGTCGGCTCCTCCAGCGGTCTCGGCCGCGAGGACGCCGACCACCTCGCCGCCGTCGCCTCCGGTTTCAACAGCCTCGCCAAGGGTGCCGGACGCCACTTCGGGGTCGGCGGCGTCCGGCAGACCATGGTCGAGATGGACGACGGCTACCTGTTCGTCGCCGCCGCCGGTGCCGGCTCCTGCCTGGCCGTCCTGACCGGTGTCAAGGTCGACATCGGCCTGATCGCCTACGAGATGGCCCGGCTGGTCAACCGGGTCGGCGAGCACCTCCACCAGTCGCCGCGGGTGCCGCCGCGGCCTGTCGCCGGCTGACCGGGGAGGCGCTGTCCGGATGCGTGAGCACAACCCGACGCAGCCCCGGCCCGCCGGGGATTCCGGCGGCCCGGGCGGCCCCGGCGACCCGGGGCCGCCCGGCGGCCGGTGGTACGAGAGCCAGTGGTTCGACGGCGAGGCCGGACCGCTGGTCCGCCCCTACGCGATGACCGGCGGGCGCACCAGCCCCGGCCCGTCGGGAGACGGCTTCGACCTGATCGCCCTGGTCGACGTCGACCCGCAGGCCCCGCCGGGCGCCGCGGCCGCCCTGGGGCCCGAGCACCGGCTGCTGGCCGAACTGTGCCGCACCGAGACCCAGTCGGTCGCGGAACTCGCCGCCGGGGCCGACCTGCCCGTCGGCGTGGTCCGTGTGCTCCTTGGCGATCTGCTGGAGCTCGGATGCGTCAGGGTCAGCCGCCCGGTGCCGCCCGCCCAGCTGCCGGACGAACGCGTGCTGCGTGAGGTGATCGCCGGTCTGCGCGCACTGTGACTGCACGATGTCGTCGGGACGCGTGAGTTCTATGATCCGGTGAGCTGATAGATGCTGTCAGCAGCCAAAAGGCTGTCAGCTGTGCCCGCACCGCCCGCCGACCCACCTGACAGTGACCGACCTCCCGCGGCGAACCGCTCGCCCGTGAAACCCGAGAGAAGTGATCGATGGCCCCCCAGCAGACGGACACCACCTCCGGCGGGACGACGGGTGCCGCCACCACGGACGCCTCGAACCCGCTGGCGCTGAAGATCCTCGTGGCAGGCGGTTTCGGTGTCGGCAAGACGACCCTGGTCGGCGCCGTCAGCGAGATCCGGCCGCTGCGCACCGAGGAACTGCTCACCGAGGCGGGCCGGGGCGTCGACGACATCTCGGGCGTCGACCAGAAGACCACCACGACCGTCGCCATGGACTTCGGCCGGATCACCATCCGGGCCGGGCTCTCGCTCTACCTCTTCGGCACCCCCGGCCAGGACCGCTTCTGGTTCCTGTGGGACGAACTCGCCCAGGGCGCGCTGGGCGCCGTGGTGCTCGCCGACACCCGGCGGCTCGAGGACTGCTTCCCCGCCGTGGACTACTTCGAGCACCGGAGTATCCCGTTCGTGGTGGCCGTCAACTGCTTCGAGGGGGCGCGTTCCTACACGCCCGCCGAGGTCTCCGTCGCCCTCGACCTGGATCCCGGCACGCCCGTGGTGCTCTGCGACGCCCGCCGACGGGAGTCCGGCAAGGAGGTGCTGATCCGCTTGGTGGAACACGCGGGGCGGATGCACACCGCGCGGATGCTGGACTCGGTGGGCTGACGGCGCAGGCCCGACGGCGGCGGAGGCCCGAGGGCGGCGGAGGCCTGACGGTGGAGGCCCGACGGCCGTCAGTCGGTGAGACCGGCGACCGCGCTGACCCGGTCGACGGAGAGCCGCACCAGCAGCTCACCCGGCACGGCGTTGCGCGCGCCGTATCCCTCGGCCAGCTCCTCGCCCATGTAGCGGGCGGCGATCCGCGTCGCCCAGTGCCGTACCTGGTCCAGGTCCTCGTCGAGCCGGGCCCGACCCGTCAGGGAGACGAAGGAGAACGGGGGCCGCTCGTCGTCCACGCAGAGGGCCACCCGGCCCGTCCCGGGCCAGGTTGCGGCCCTTCACGGTCTCCGCGCCGGTGGTCAGCACCACCTCGTCCCCGTCCAGCACGAACCAGACGGGGGCGACGTGCGGCGAACCGTCGGCCCGGGTGGTGGCCAGCTTCCCGGTGCGTGTCCCGGCGGTGACGAACGTCCGCCACTCCTGGTCGGTCATCCTGTGCGCCATGACCCCATCCTCGGCACACCCGGCCACGACGGCCACCGGGACTGCGCCGGGGCGCCGCGCCGTCACAGGGTCCGGAAGAGACCCTCCTGCACCACCGAGACCGCCAGCCGGCCCTCACGGTCGTAGATGCGACCCCGGGCCAGGCCGCGCCCGCCGACGGCGATCGGGGACTCCTGGTCGTACAGCAGCCAGTCGTCCGCCCGGAACGGCCGGTGGAACCACATGGCGTGGTCCAGCGAGGCCATGTCGAAGTTGCGCGGCCCCCACAGCGGTTCCACCGGCAGCCGCACCGCGTCCAGCAGCGTCATGTCGCTCGCGTAGGTCAGCGCACAGGTGTGCACCAGCGGGTCGTCGCCCAGCGGACCCACCGCGCGCATCCACACCGCGCTGCGCGGCTCCGCCTCCGAGACCTCCTCGGCCGTCCACCGCATCCGGTCCACGTACCGGATGTCGAACGGCTGGCGGCGCGCCATCCGCTCCAGCTGCTCCGGCAGCGCGCCCAGGTGGTCGCGGATCTCGTCCGCGACCGTCGGCAGCGACTCCGGGTCCGGCATCTCGCGGGCCGGCGGGAGCTGGTGCGTGAACGGCCCTTCCTCCGGCAGGTGGAACGAGGCCGTCAGGTTGAAGATCGTCCGGCCCTGCTGCACCGCGGTGACCCGGCGGGTGGTGAACGAGCGCCCGTCGCGGACCCGCTCCACCTGGTACACGATCGGCACGCCGGGCCGCCCCGGCCGCAGGAAGTAGGCGTGCAGCGAGTGCACCGGCCGGTCCTGCTCCACGGTCCGTCCGGCCGCGACCAGCGCCTGGCCGGCGACCTGCCCGCCGAAGACGCGCTGCAGGGACTCGTCGGGGCTGCGTCCCCGGAAGATGTTGACCTCGATCTGCTCGAGGTCGAGCAGGCCGACCAGGCCCTCCGCTGGATTCGTCATGAGGGGTCTCTTCTCTCCTGTCCCACGTCCGTCAGGTGTCCCACGTCCGTCACGTCTCGCGCATCGCGCCTCCGCCGGGGCTGCCGGGGGCCGCAGCAGACCGCCGGCGCCCGCCGTGCGGCGGCGGAGGTCACAGCTGGCCGACGTCGGTGACCCGGACGACCGCACGGCCCTCGGCGTCGGACGCCGCGAGGTCGACCTCGGCGCTGATGCCCCAGTCATGGTCGCCGTTCGGGTCGGCGAACGCCTGGCGGACCCGCCACAGACCGTGCTCGGCGTCCTCCTCGATCATCAGCAGGCGCGGCCCGCGGGCGTCGGGACCCGTCCCGAGGTCCTCGTACTCGTCCCAGTAGGCGTCCATCGCCTCGCCCCAGCGGTCCGCGTCCCAGCCGGACTCGGCGTCCATCTCGCCGAGTTGCCGGACCTGGTCGAGGGCGGCCAGCTCCACCCGGCGGAACATCGCGTTGCGCACCAGCACCCGGAAGGCGCGGGCGTTGGCGGTGACCGGCTTGACCTGGTCGGCCCTCTCCTGCGCCTCCTCCGCGGTCACCACCTCGGGGTTGGCGAGCTGCTCCCACTCGTCGAGCAGGCTGGAGTCGACCTGTCGGACCATCTCGCCCAGCCAGGCGATCAAGTCCTGCAGGTCCTCGGACTTCAGGTCGTCGGGGACGGTGTGCTCCAGCGCCTTGTAGGCGCTCGCCAGGTACCGCAGCACGATGCCCTCGGTGCGGGCCAGCTCGTAGAGGGAGACGAACTCCGTGAAGGTGAGCGCCCGTTCGTACATGTCGCGGATCACCGACTTGGGTGACAGCGGATAGTCGCTGACCCAGGGGTGGCTCCTGCGGTACGTGTTGTAGGCGTGGAAGAGGATCTCCTCCAGCGGCTTGGGGTGGCTGACCTCCTGGAGCCGCTCCATCCGCTCCTCGTACTCGACCCCGTCCGCCTTCAGCTGCGCGACCACCTCGCCGCGCGCCTTGTTCTGCTGCGCGTGCAGGATCTGCCGGGGGTCGTCCAGCGTGGACTCCACCACCGACACCATGTCCAGGGCGTACGACGGCGATTCGGGGTCCAGCAGCTCGAACGCGGCCAGCGCGAAGGTGGACAGCGGCTGGTTGAGCGCGAAGTCCTGCTGCAGGTCGACCGTCAGACGGACGATGCGGCCCTCGGCGTCCGGGGCGTCCAGCTTCTCCACGATGCCGCCGTCCAGCAGCGACCGGTAGATGGCGATGGCCCGGCGGATGTGCCGCAACTGTGCCCTGCGCGGCTCGTGGTTGTCCTCCAGCAGCCGGCGCATGGCGTCGAAGGCGTTGCCCGGGCGGGCGATCACCGACAGCAGCATCGCGTGGGTGACCCGGAAACGCGAGGTCAGCGGCTCGGGATCGGAGGCGATCAGCTTCTCGAAGGTGTTCTCGGTCCAGCCGACGAAGCCCTCCGGAGCCTTCTTGCGCACCACCTTGCGGCGCTTCTTCGGGTCGTCCCCCGCCTTGGCCAGCGCCTTCTCGTTCTCGATGACGTGCTCCGGCGCCTGCGCCACCACGAAGCCCGCCGTGTCGAACCCGGCGCGCCCCGCCCGGCCCGCGATCTGGTGGAACTCGCGCGCCCGCAGGGTGCGCACCCGGTTGCCGTCGTACTTGGTCAGCGCCGTGAACAGCACCGTGCGGATGGGCACGTTGACGCCCACGCCGAGGGTGTCGGTGCCGCAGATGACCTTCAGCAGACCCGCCTGCGCCAGCTTCTCCACCAGACGCCGGTACTTGGGCAGCATGCCGGCGTGGTGCACGCCGATGCCGTGCCGGACGTAACGGGAGAGGTTCTGGCCGAACTTGGTGGTGAAGCGGAAGTTGCCGATCAGGTCGGCGATCTTCTCCTTCTCCTCCTTGGAGCACATGTTGATGCTCATCAGGGCCTGCGCCCGCTCCACCGCCTGCGCCTGGGTGAAGTGCACGATGTAGACCGGCGCCTGCCGGGTCTCCAGCAGCTCGGTCAGCGTCTCGGTCAGCGGCGTGTACTTGAAGTCGTACGACAGCGGCACCGGGCGGGTCGCCGAACGGACCACGGCGGTCGGCCGGCCGGTGCGCCGGGTGAGGTCCTTCTCGAACATCGAGACGTCGCCGAGCGTCGCCGACATCAGCACGAACTGCGCCTGCGGCAGTTCCAGCAGCGGGATCTGCCACGCCCAGCCGCGGTCCGCCTCGGCGTAGAAGTGGAACTCGTCCATCACCACCTGGCCGACGTCGGCGTTCCTGCCGTCACGCAGCGCGATGGACGCCAGCACCTCCGCGGTGCAGCAGATCACCGGCGCGTCCGCGTTCACGGACGCGTCGCCGGTCAGCATGCCGACGTTCTCGGTGCCGAAGATCTTGCAGAGTTCGAAGAACTTCTCGGAGACCAGGGCCTTGATCGGCGCCGTGTAGAAAGTGACCTCGTCCCGGGCGAGCGCCGCGAAGTGGGCGGCCGCCGCGATCATGCTCTTGCCCGACCCGGTGGGCGTCGAGACGATCACGTTCGCCCCGGAGACGACCTCGATCAGTGCCTCCTCCTGGTGGGGATAGAGCGTGAGGCCCCGGTCCTGGGCCCACGACTCGAAGGCTTCGTAGAGGGCGTCGGGATCGGCGGTCTGCGGCAACTGATCGATGAGGGTCACACCCCCCATCTTGCCCGGACCAGGTCACGATCAGGGAATCGGATCACCAATCGAAGATCGACACCGCTACGCTGACCGCCGAACTGAACAGCGGCACAACGTGGAACGGGGCGGGCAACGCCATGATGGGACCAGCACATTCACTGTCGGGCGCGGCCGCCTGGCTCGGTGTCGGCGCGGCGGCGGCCGCCTGGGGCGAGCCGATGCCCTGGCCCGTGCTGCTGGCGGGAGCCCTGATCTGCGCCGGCGCGGCCCTCGCCCCCGACCTCGACCACAAGGCGGCCACCATCTCGCGGGCCTTCGGGCCCGTCTCCAAGTGGATCTGCGAGATCGTCGACAAGCTGTCGTACGCGGTCTACAAGTCGACGAGGAAACCCGGTGACCCGCGACGCTCCGGCGGCCACCGCACCCTGACCCACACCTGGGTGTGGGCGCTGCTGATCGGCGCCGGCTCGGCGGCGATCGCCACGCTGGGCGACCGCTGGGGCGTGCTCTTCATCCTCTTCGTGCACATGGTGCTGGCCATCGAGGGCCTGCTGTGGCGGGCCACCCGCGGCTCCAGCGCAGACGTGCTGGTCTGGCTGCTGGCCGCCACCAGCTCGTGGATCGTCGCGGGTGTCCTGGACAAGCCGGGCAACGGCGCCACCTGGCTGTTCGACGGGCCGGGCCAGGAGTACCTGTGGCTGGGCCTGCCGATCGTGCTGGGGGCGCTGGTCCACTGCATCGGGGACGCGCTCACCGTCTCCGGCTGCCCCGTCCTGTGGCCCATCCCGATCGGCCGCAAGCGGTGGTACCCGCTGGGCCCGCCGAAGGGCATGCGCTTCCGCGCCGGCAGCTGGGTGGAGGTCCGGGTCCTGATGCCGGGCTTCATGCTCCTCGGCGGTGCGGCCGCCGCGGCGGCCCTCGGCTTCATCTGAGGCCGTCCGGGGGCGGGGGACCGGCGGTGGGAGCGAGGCCGCGGGGCATGAGGAGGGGAACGCCCCCGCCGGCCGCGGTCCGCGGTCCGCAGGCCGGGCGGTCCCGTCGCGGCCCGCGGACCGGGCAGTCCGGTCCCCGCCGCCCGCAGTCCGAGGAGAGCTCACACCATGGGAACCGTCGTCCACGTCCCGCAGACCCGGGACATGCTCGGGGAGGAACTCTCCGGCGACGAGGCGCTGACCGCCCTCCGGAAGTACGGCGGCTTGCAGCTGCTCACCGACTCGTTCAGCCGTTTCCGCTACGCCGACGGCTTCACCAACGCCCGCGCCCTGGCCTTTCAGATAGTCGTCGGCGTGGTGCCGTTCACCGCCACGCTGGTGGGGCTCGCCACGTCGGCGCACACCGAGGACATCGGACGGGTCATCGAACTCACCCTTCGGCGGATCGTCCCCGGCGACAGCGCCGACATCGTCCGCGATGTCCTGGAGGGCACCCGGCGCACCGCCGACGGCGGCGTGTGGAGCAACCTGGCGCTGGTGCTGGGCCTGGTGTTCGCGGTGGTCAACCTCGCCTCCGCGATGGGCCAGATCGAGCGCGGCGCCAACCGCATCTACGGCGTGGAACGCGACCGGCCCGCGACGCGCAAGTACGCGCGGGCCGTGGTGCTGGCCGGGGCGGCCGGGCTGCCCATGGTGCTGGGCTTCCTCGTCCTGGTCACGGGGGACGCGGTGGCCGGTGCGGTCGCCGAGTCCCTCGGCCTGCCGGGCGGCGAGCGGTGGTGGGCGCCGCTGGACATCCCGCTGGGACTGCTGCTCGCCTGGACCGCCTCGGCCGTGATCTTCCGCTGGTCACCCCGCCGCCGTCAGCCCGGCTACACCTGGCTGGCGCTCGGTTCCGCCGTCCACCTGGTCATATGGGTGACGGCGACCGCGCTCCTGGAGCTGTACGTCAGCAACAGCGGAGGTTTCGGCGCGGTCTACGGACCCCTCACCGCGTTCATCGCGCTGCTGCTGTGGGCGAACCTCACCGGCATCGCCCTTTTCCTCGGCATCGCCTTCGCCGCCCAGCTCGAAGCGGCCCGGGCCGGTCTGCACGCGGCGGTACGACCTGACCCGGGCCCTGGCGACTGAGTTCCGTCCCGGCCGACTGAGTTCCGTCCCGGCCCGGCCTTCGGGCGGCGCCCCGGCGCCCGCCTTGACGGACTCCCTCGGCCCCGTTCGGGACCAGGTTCCCCGCCCCGCCCGCCCGGATAGGGTGGGGCGACCGGGGGTGAGCCGCGCTTTCCGTGCGCGGTGCCGCGGTGAGGACGAAGTGATCAGGGGGAGACATCCGTGACCGTGACCGAGCCCTCGAGACGGGCGCCCTCCCTCGACGCCGACCCTGCCCGGGCGTGGGTGCTGTGCGCGGCCGCCGTGGCCGTCGGCCTGGCGGGGGGAGCGGCGACCTCCTTCGGCCAGAGCGTTCTCACCGGGGGGTGGCACGCGCTCGTCAACTCGGCGGCCCCGTGGACCATGGTCGCCTTCCTCGTCGGTCTTCGCGCCGGCGGCAACTGGCGCAGGGCGGCGTGCGCGGGCATGCTCTCCCAGGCCGGCCTCGTGGCCGGCTACTACGTGACCTCCGAGCTGCGCGGCTTCGCGGCCGGGATGTCCGCGGTGGTGATCTGGACCGTCGCCGGTGTGGTCGCCGGCCCGGTCCTCGGCGCGGCGGCGGCACTGCGCGACGACGACCGCCGTTACGTCAGGACCTCGGCGGCCGGAGTCACGGGCTCGGTCTGGATCATGGAAGGTCTCAACTTCCTCTGGCTCGCGACCGACGCCCAGTCGAACAGTGGTCCGGGAACGACCGCGGGCTGGTGCTACCTCGTCGTGGGCGTCGCCCTCCCCCTCGCCGTCGTACGCGGTGCGCGGGACCGCGCATACGCACTGCTCGCACTGATCGTCGGCTCGGGAGCCGCCATCGGCGCGGGGTGGCTCATCAACGCCGCCTTCCTTCTCTGACCGGAACCGGCCACGGAACGACGGACGTGGCCGGATGCCGGGCGGGGAGCCGGTGCGCGACCGCGCGGCCCGCCTCATCCGCGGCCTCGTCGGCGGTGCGGCCCGGGCGGGCGTCGAGCGGGGCGCACGCGGAGCACCTCTGCGGTGACGTGACGGACCGGCGGCGGACCGCGGCCGGGCCTCAGGCCGTGCCGGCGCCGTCTTCCCCCGTCCCCCCGCCGTAGCGGCGTTCGAAGCGCGCGACGCGGCCCTCGGTGTCCACCGTCCGGGCCTTGCCCGTGTAGAACGGGTGGCTCTCCGAGGAGATCTCCACGTCGATCACCGGGTACGTCTGCCCGTCGTCCCACTCGATCGTCCGGTCGCTGTCCGCCGTCGACCTGGTGAGAAACGCGTAACCGGCCGCCCGGTCGCGGAAGACCACCGGACGGTACTCGGGATGCTTGTCCTGCTGCACGGTCGTCACTCCTCGTCGATCACATGGACGGCCGCTTCCTCCGCGGAGGCGGCCGCTCCGTCGATGCCCACGTCACGCGCGGCCAGAACCGCCTCCTCGTCCCTGCGGAGTCCCTCGTCGGGAGCGACCAGCCGCCCCGCACGGACCGCGCCGACCTCGGAGTCCATCACTTCCCCGTCGGTGCCGACGGTGTCGCCGATACCGTCGCCGTCCAGCCGCAGGTCCGGGCCGTCCGGCACCTCCTTGGCCAACCGCTCGTCCAAGGACTCGCCCCGGTGCCGCTCGGCCGCCGTCTCCCCGGTCCGCTCCACTCCCCAGGGTTTCTCCGGCGGGGACCAGCCGCGGTCCAGCGGGTCGTCGACGTCGTCCGTCTCCAGCGTGTCCTCGACGTCGAGGAGCCCCGAGTCGTCCTGGATGTCGGACGCGTCGGGCTGGTAGACGTCGTCCCCGGGTCCGTCGGCGATGCCCACGAGTACCTCCCGCTGCCTGGCGGCCGCTCACACTGTCCAGCGTCCACCGGGGCCGGGTGCTGCGCAAACCGCGCGGGTGGCGACGGGGCTGCCCGGCGGCCGCGCTCAGGCGGGGCCGGGGCGGCCCGAGGGGGATCCGTCGATCAGCGTGTTCAGCAGGCCTCCGAGCACTTCGCGCTGGTCGTGGGAGAGCGGCTCCAGGATCTCCTCCGCCGCCGCACGGCGGGCCGCCCGCAGCTCCCGCAGCGCGGCCCGGCCCGCGTCGGTCAGCTCGATCCGGGTCACCCGGCGGTTGTCCGGATCCGGCACCCGGCGCACCCGGCCGCTCGCCTCCAGCCCGTCGACCAGCGTCGTCACGGCCCGGGGTACCACTTCCAGCCGCTCCGCCAGATCCGCCATCCGCGGCGGCGAGGCGTACGGGGCGAGCGCGCGCAGCGCCCGGGACTGGGCCGGCGTGATGGCCATGCCCCGCTGCTCCAGATGGCGCTTCTGAATGCGGTGGACGCGGCGGGTGAGGCGCAGCAACTGCTCGGCGAGGAGCCCGTCGGAGTCGGGAAGCGTCATGCCGGAACGATATCAGGAACATGGTTCATTGTGAGCAAGGGTAACAATGAGCTAAGCTCTGAAATCACGCATCGTCCCACATCGCCCCGACTCGTCCCCCTACAGCACTCCTGACCTCGAAGGACACAGCCCCGAAGGAGCCCATGCGTCCCGACCGAATCGACTGGACCCCGCCACCGGCCGACCCGAACCGGCCGCGGCAGGTGCGCCGCATCCTGCGGCTCTTCCGCCCCTACCGGGGCCGCCTCGCCGTGGTCGCCGTCCTGGTCGGGGCCTCCTCGCTGGTCTCGGTGGCGAGTCCTTTCCTGCTCCGCGAGATCCTCGACGTGGCCCTCCCGCAGCAGCGCACGGGCCTGCTGAGCCTCCTGGTCCTCGGCATGATCGTCAGCGCCGTGCTCGGCGGTGTCTTCGGCGTGCTGCAGACCCTGATCTCCACCACCGTGGGGCAGCGGGTGATGCACGACCTGCGGACGTCCGTCTACGGGCGTCTTCAGCGCATGTCGCTGGCCTTCTTCACCCGCACCCGCACCGGCGAGGTCCAGTCCCGCATCGCCAACGACATCGGCGGCATGCAGGCCACCGTCACCTCGACGGTCACCTCGCTGGTCTCCAACCTCACCGGCGTCATCGCCACCGTGGTGGCCATGCTGGCGCTGGACTGGCGGCTCACCGTCGTGTCCCTCCTGCTGCTGCCGGTCTTCGTCTGGATCAGCCGCCGGGTCGGCGACGAGCGCAAGAAGATCACCACCCATCGGCAGAAGCAGATGGCCGTGATGGCGGCGACGGTCACCGAGTCGCTGTCGGTGAGCGGCATCCTGCTGGGCCGCACCATGGGCCGTGCCGACTCCCTCACCCGGTCGTTCGCCGACGAGTCGGAGAAGCTGGTCGACCTCGAGGTCCGGTCCAACATGGCCGGCCGGTGGCGGATGGCCGTCATCGGCATCGTCATGTCCGCCATGCCCGCCCTGATCTACTGGACGGCCGGCCTCGCCCTCCACCTCGGCGGCCCCGGCGTCTCCCTGGGCACCCTGGTCGCCTTCACCTCGCTCCAGCAGGGCCTGTTCCGTCCGACCGTCAGCCTGCTGTCCACCGGCGTCCAGATCCAGACCTCGCTCGCCCTCTTCCAGCGCATCTTCGAGTACCTCGACCTCCCGGTGGACATCACCGAGCGGGAGGACCCGGTGAGGCTGGACCGGGCCAAGGGCGAGGTGCGCTTCGAGAACGTCGAGTTCCGTTACGACGACCACGTCGGCGACGGCGACGACCAGGGCGTCGGCCACGACCGGGGCGTCGGCCACGACCGGGGCGTCGGCCACGACCGGGGCGTCGGCCACGACCGGGGCGAGCGCCGTGGCCAGGGCGCCCCCGTCCTCACCGGGGTCGACATCGACGTCCCCGCGGGCGGAAGCCTCGCCGTGGTCGGCACCACCGGCGCGGGAAAGTCCACGCTGGGGCACCTGGTGCCGAGACTCTACGACGTCACCGGCGGCCGGGTCACCCTCGACGGCGTGGACGTCCGCGACCTGGACTTCGACAGCCTGGCCCGCGCGGTGGGCGTGGTCTCCCAGGAGACCTACCTCTTCCACGCCTCGGTCGCCGACAACCTCCGCTTCGCCAAGCCGGACGCCACCGTGGAGGAACTGCACGCGGCGGCGCGCGCCGCGCAGATCCACGACCACATCATGTCGCTGCCCGACGGCTACGACACGGTGGTCGGCGAGCGCGGCCACCGCTTCTCCGGCGGCGAGAAGCAGCGCCTCGCCATCGCCCGCACCATCCTGCGCGACCCGCCGGTCCTCCTCCTCGACGAGGCGACCAGCGCGCTGGACACCCGCACGGAGCGGGCGGTGCAGGAGGCGATTGACGCGCTCTCGGCCAACCGCACCACCATCACCATCGCGCACCGGCTCTCCACGGTCCGCGGCGCCGACCAGATCGTCGTCCTCGACCGCGGCCGAGTGGTCGAGCGGGGCACCCACGAGGAACTCCTCCACCTCGACGGGCGCTACGCCGCGCTGGTCCGCCGTGACACGCGCCTGGAGGCGGCCGGGGGGTGACGGCGTCGCCCGCCGTGCCGTGTGCCGTGCCGTGCCGTGTGCCGCGCCGTCCCGTGTGCCGCGCCGTGCCGTGTGCGGTGCCTGCGCCACGTGTGGGGGCGTGCGGTGCCGTGCCTGCGGTCGCGGGCGGCGGGGACGGCCCGAGGGAACGGGGAGTTCGGACCTTGCCGGCTCACGTGGCCTTGGCCGTGACCCGGCGCAAGTGGCGCGGAACGCCCGGTGGGCGGTAGGCGGTGGGCGGCAGCAGCAGGCGACGGTCCACCGGAGATGGCGGCCCGCGGACAAGTCGCGAGGTCCTCGGACGCGGGCGGCTCCCCGGTTGCGGGCGGCGGTCACCCCGCATCATCATGCCGAGCCGCGTGGCCGCGCCCCCGCCTCACGCCGCCGCAGCCCCCGACAGCCCGGATCCGCCCTCCAGCAGGCGGCGGACCTCCCGCACCGCCGCCCGCCCCGCCCGGTTGGCGCCCACCGTGCTGGCCGACGGCCCGTACCCGACGAGCTGCACCCGCGGGTCCGCCGCCGCCCGCGTGCCCACGAGGCGGATCCCACCGCCGGGCTCCCTCAGCCGCAGCGGCGCCAGGTGCCCCACGCTGGCCCGGAACCCGGTCGCCCACAGCACCACTTCCGCCGCGAAGCTCCGCCCGTCCGCCCACTCCACGCCCTCGGGCGTCATCCGGTCGAACATCGGCAGCCGGTCCAGCACCCCGCTGCGCAGTCCCTCACGGATCGCGTCGTTCAGCGGCAGCCCCGTGACCGAGACCACGCTGCGCGGCGCCAACCCTTGCCGCACCCGCTCCTCGACCAGCGCCACGGCCGCCCGTCCGGCCTCCGCGTCGAACGGCCCCTCCCGGAACACCGGGGGCCGCCGCGTCACCCAGGCCGTCGCCGCAGCGTACGGAGCCAGCTCCAGCAGGTGCTGCGTTCCCGACGCGCCCCCGCCGACCACCACCGCCCGCAGCCCCGCGAAATCCTCCGGGCCCCGGTACCCCACCGTGTGCAGCTGCCGCCCGCGGAACGTCTCCTGGCCCGCGACGCGCGGCACGAACGGCCGGTCCCAGGTTCCCGTCGCGTTGATCAGCGCGCGGGCCGACCACACCCCCGCCGAGGTCTCCACCCGCAGCCGGCCCCGCTCACCCTCCCGCACCGCCAGCACGTCGACGGGCCGCACCACGTCCAGCGCGAAGGCACGCTCGTAGGCGTCGAAGTACGCGGCGATCACCTCGGACGACGGCCGCCCCGGATCGGCCCTGGTCAGCTCCATCCCGGGCAGGGAATGCATCCCGTGCACCTTGCCGTACGTCAGCGAGGGCCACCGGAACTGCCACGCGCCGCCCGGGCCCGGCGCGTGGTCCAGCACCACGAAGTCCCGCCCGGGCTCGAACCCGGTACGCCGCAGGTGGTAGGCAGCCGACAGCCCCGCCTGCCCGGCGCCCACCACCACGACATCGATCTCCCGCGTCATCCGCTCCTCCACACCCGTGCCAACGACCTGGGGCCCGGCTGTCTTCCCCCGCCCGGCCGATGCGTCAGGATGAAGTCATGTCAGACCGTTTCCACACCCGCGTCCTGCACGTCGCCACCGGCTCCTCCGAACGCGTCGCCGACATCACCCGCGACTGCGAGGAGTTCCTGAACGAGGCCGCCGCCGGCCGGGACGGCCTCCTCAACGTCTTCGTCCCGCACGCCACGGCGGGCATCGCGGTCATCGAGACCGGAGCCGGCAGCGACGACGACCTGCTCGCCGCGCTCCGCGACCTTCTCCCGGCGGACGACCGCTGGCGCCACCGCCACGGCACCCCGGGCCACGGCCGCGACCACGTCCTCCCCGCCTTCGTGCCGCCCCACGCCACCCTCCCGGTCATCGCGGGCCGCCTGGAACTGGGCACCTGGCAGTCGGTGTGCCTGGTCGACACGAACGTCGACAACCGGAACCGGCAGGTGCGTCTCAGCTTCCTCGGCTGACCGGCAGCGTCACCGGGGGCCGTGCCGCTGCTTCTCCCTTCCATGGATCTTGGCGAGGGCGGTCCTGCCGGAGCCGTTCGCGCCGACGAGCGCCGTCATCATCAACGACACCGGCTCCGTCAACTACGCGTCACCAGCCGGATGCCGCGCCGCCCTTCCCCGGATCAGCTCACCCCTTTCACGACCAGGACGAGTCCGCCGATCACGGGCACCGGGACGCGTTCGGCGAGCGGGTCACGGAGCAGGACCGCCGCGGTCCACGAGGCAGGGCGACGGTCCGTCGGTGCCGGCCGGCACCCACGAGGGAATCGGGCACATGAGCCAAGGGTGATGGCCACCCGTACGGCGGATGGGCGTCGTGCCGTGCCGCCACAATCCTGGGAGGGAGCGCTCCGACGGGGCGTGTGTGCGGGGATACGGGGTGGGTGTGACCGAGCGCGGCAGGGCCGACCGCGCCGTTCCGACCGGGACGGGACCGGGCGGAACGGGAGCGGGTGTGGCGGAGCCGGGTGTGACGGACCATGGCGTTCGGCGCGCACGGACGGCGACGGAGGACCGGCCCGGTGTGCCGAGGCACGCCGACCGGCAGCGGCGGGACGACGGGCCGGTGCGTGCGGTGCCACGGCACGTGGCCTGCGTGATGGACGGCAACGGCCGCTGGGCCCAACGCCGTTCGCTTCCCCGGACGGCCGGCCACCGGGCTGCGGAGACCACCGTCATCGACATCATCGAGGCTGCCCGGGCGGCGGGCGTCGAGTGGCTGAGCCTGTACGCCTTCTCCACCGAGAACTGGAATCGTCCCGGCACCGAGGTCGACTACCTGATGCGCCTGGTCCGCCGGGTCGTGCGCAAGCACGCGCCGCTGCTGCTCGCCCGCGGCATCCGCTGCCGCTTCCTCGGGGCCGCGGACCCGCGCATCCCCCGTGAGCTGGCCCGGGACTTCGAGGACCTGGCGACGCTGACCGCCCAGAACCGGGGGATGACGCTGACCGTCGCCTTCGACCACGGCGGCCGCCGGGACATCGTCGAGGCCGCCAGGTCGCTGATCCGCACCGGGACGCCGGCCGACGAGGTGACCGAGCGCCTCTTCGCGGACCACCTGCCGCTCCCCGACACCCCCGACATCGACCTCGTCATCCGCACCTCCGGCGAACAGCGCATCTCCAATTTCATGCTCTGGCAGGTGGCTTACGCCGAGTGGGTCTTCCCCGAGGTGCTCTGGCCGGACTTCAGGGCCCCCGACTTCCTCGCGTGTCTGCACACCTACCGGTGCCGTGACCGCCGCTTCGGTGGCGTGCCGCCCCAGACGAACAGAGACATGTCATGACGACCGGCACCACCGGGACGCCCGACGGGGCCTCCTTGCTCGGCCCGGAAGCACAGTTCCGTGCCTTTTTCGACGACCCACGCTGGGCGCTGGGCATCATCCGGGCCACCGTGCTGGAGGCCGCGCACCCCCAGGTCGGCGCCGCCCTGGCCGAGAACTCCACCTTCGTCGCGCACCCCTGGCGTCGGCTGCGCAACACTTTCCTCAGCATGCGGCGCATGTTCGACGCCGATCCGGCGGTGCGGGAACGCGAGGCCGCCCGGCTCAACAGGCTGCACGCCCGCATGAGCGGCTCCGACGCCGGCGGCCGCGCCTACGACGCCATGGACCGTCCGACCCGCGCCTGGGTGGTCGCCACCCTCTTCGAGAGCGCCGTGACCATGTGCCGGCTGAGCGGCCAGCCGCTCGACCAGGACACCATGGAGCGCATGTACGCCGAGTACCGCGCCTTCCTCGCCGCCCTCGACGGCGACGCCCGGGAACTCCCCGAGCGCCTGAACGACTTCTGGCCGTACTTCGACCGGGTCGTCGAGGAGGAGCTGGAGGACACCGAGGCAGCCCGCCTCATCCTCTTCCGGCTCTTCGACCACCTGCCCGCTCCGGCCCTGCTCGAGGGGGCCCCCACGCTGTGGGCGGCCGGCCGGGCCGTCGTCGGCCCGCTCATCGGCGCGATCACTGTCGCTTCGCTCCCCGACGCCTACCGGCGCAAGGCCGGTCTGCCCGAGACGCCCGGCGCCCCGACCCTCATGCAGGGCGCCTACCTCGCCGCCGGGCTCACCCGCTTCCTGCCCGCAGGCTGGATCGACGCCGGGACCATCATCGAGATCCTCTCCCTCCCGTCCCACGGCGACGCCCGGCGCGCCCGGAGTGCCAGCGCGCTGCGCGCCCGCCTGAAGTGGGCGTCGGCCCTGCTCCGCCTCGCCACACCACTCAGTCCTGACACCGGCCCCGCCCCGGCCCCCGCGGCCCCGACCGCCTCGGCGCCCACGGGAGAGGGCCGGCACTCGGCGGAGGAGTTCTTCCGCCAGGTGCTGGACCAGACCGGCGACGGCCACCTCGACTGGCCCGACCTCGCCGCCATGGCGCGCGAGCTGGCCACCCGCCTGGACCTGGACGAATCCGAGGAGAATCGCCTCTACGACGCCTTCGCCGCCTGGTGGCGCGAACTCCAGGCCGCCCTGGACACGGACGGCGACGGCCGGGTGAGCGTCGTCGAGTACGCGGCCGCCGTACCGTCCCTCGCCGGCCCCGCGCTCATCCGGGTTGCCGAGGTGCTCTTCGACGTCACGGACAAGGACGGCAACGGGACCATCGATGCGGACGAGTACCGGGCGCTTTTCCGCACCGCCTTCCACCGCGACCTCACCATCACCGACGGCGTCTACGGGCGCAGCGCCTTCGTCGGCGACTTCCTCTCCTTCATGTCGGGCCGCCGCGCGAACACCCCGTACGACCCCCTCCTCTCCGACGCCTGACGCCAGCCCGCACGTCGGCCCGCTGGGCACCGCCACCATGCACGGGGACACGGCTTCTCGGACGCCACCCCGCTGCCGGCGTCGGCAGCCAGCACCCTGGCTTCGCACCGCGCCGCCTCGAAGTCACCGCCTGACCACGATGGAAATGCTCACTGGTTTCCAAGCTCAGCGCATGATCATCGGATCGCAACCTCCGCAGTATCTCGCACCGGACCGGTCGCGTCAGCAGGTACTCGGGGAAGGACGAGGCGTCGTCGGCCCGTTGAGGAGTGGCCCTCCCGCCGGGCAGGGTCCGCCTGTGCTGAGGGTTGCCCCAACGGAGGTTGGTCGACACGAACGTCGACAACGAGAACCGGCAGGTTCGGCTCAGCTTCCTCGGCTGGCCAAGATCGTCATGGCCTTGTGCGTCTTTGCGGGGATTCACGTCGAGTGTTCGGACGGTTCGCGCCGTCCGGAAAAACCATCTTGCTGCGCAGCGGCGTGACGCTGGACCCGTAGATGTGCGAAGCGGGTTGAACGGAAGCCTTCAAGGGGCTGACGTTGCGAGGGGATGCGCTCTTTCCGGCCGCGCGCACTACCCCGCAGCTTGTCCGGAAACCGGGACTCCCGCTCGATGCGGGGCGGGGCACGACCTGCCAGGTCCTCGGCGTTCAGCTCCGCCACCCGGAGCTTGCCGTGCCTCAGTCGCAGACGGTGACCTGCGCGCTGTGGGCCGGCGAAGCTGGCGACGCGAATCAGGGAATCCCCGGGGCCGGGGCGAGCCGGGCGGCGGCCGCGTTCCAGGCGGCGGTGTCCCCCCGGGGGGTGTAGTGCCGCAGGTGCTGGGTGGAGGCGATCAGCCGGCGCATGTCCGCGAGATCTCCGACCAAACCGGCGGCGCGGGCCTGGACGAGGATGTTGCCCAGGGCGGTGGCTTCGGTGGGACCGGCGACGACGGGCAGACCGGTGGCGTCGGCGGTGAGCTGGCAGAGCAGGTCGTTGCGCGAGCCGCCGCCGACGAGGTGGACGCGGTTGATGTCGCGGCCGGCGAGTTCGGCGGCCCGGCGCAGTGCACGGCGGTGGGCGAGCGCGAGGCTCTCCAGGACGCAGCGGACGATCGCGCCCTGGTTGCCGGGGACGCGCTGCCCGGTGCGGGCGCAGTAGTCCCTGATGCGGGCCGGCATGTCGCCGGGGGCGAGGAACTCCGGGGCGTCCGGGTCGACGAGGGAGGCGAAGGGCTCGGCCCGCGCCGCGTCGGCGAGGAGCGTGGAGAGGTGGGCGGGCAGGTTCTCCCTCTCCCAGGTACGTCGGCACTCCTCCAGGAGCCACATGCCCATGATGTTGCGCAGGTACCGGACGGTGCCGTCGATGCCGCGTTCGTTGGTGAAGTTCGCCGCCCGTGACTCCTCGGTCAGCACCGGGGCGTCCAGTTCGAGGCCCGCGAGCGACCAGGTGCCGCACGAGATGTAGGCGAAGTCCGGCTCGGTCGCGGGCACGGAGACGACCGCGGAGGCGGTGTTGTGCGAGGCGACCGTCGTCACCGGTGTCCGCGGGTCGAGCCCGGTGTACGCGGCGACGTGGGGGAGCAGGGTGCCGGCCGGGTCGCCGGGGGCGCGCAGCGGAGGCAGGAGGCCGGGGTCCAGGGAGAGCCGACGCAGGAGGTCCTCGGACCAGGCGCCGGTGCGGGCGTCGAAGAGGCCGGTGGTGGAGGCGTTGGTCTCCTCGGCGCCGATCGATCCGGTCAGCCAGTGGATCAGCAGGTCGGGGATGAGCAGCAGCGTGCGGGCGGCCTTCTGCTGGGCGGTGCCCTGGGCGGCGGCGAGCTGGAAGACCGTGTTGAAGGGAAGGTGCTGGAGGCCGGTGATCCCGTACAGCTCCTCGGGAGCGACCCGGGAGCGGAGACGGGCCGCGGCACCGTCGGTCCGGCTGTCCCGGTAGTGGAACGGGTGGCCGAGCAGGGCGCCGTCGACGTCGAGAAGGCCGTAGTCCACGGCCCAGGTGTCGACGCCGACGGAGGTGACGCCGCCGGACCGGGCGGCCTCGCGCAGCCCGTCGAGGATGCCCTGGAACAGGGCGAGGACGTCCCAGCGCAGCCCGTCCGGCAGGCGCACAGGGGTGTTGGGGAAGCGGTGCACCTCGGTGAGGTCGAGGTTCTCCCGGCCCACCCGGCCGACGATCACCCGTCCGCTGGTGGCGCCCAGATCGACCGCGGCGAACGCGGACGCGAAGGCGGACGACGGTGGAGTGGTGGTCACGTGAATACCTCTGCGGTGCGGGCGGGATCGGCCGGAGCAGGACGGGGGGACGGAGCGGGAAGGGGGAACGGAGCGGGAAGGGGGAACGGACGGAGCGGGAAGGGGGAACGGAGCGGACCTGCGGCGCACGGAGGAACACGGCGTCAGGGCCGGCCCCTGTGCGGTGTCACGCCGCCGGTCCGCGGGCGCTCCTGGGGCGGGCGTGTCAGGTCACCCGCCCCAGGGCGATCGAGGGCCGTCAGCGCAGGAATGCCGCGGCGACGCCGGCGTCGACGGGGACGTGCAGGCCGGTGGTGTGGGACAACTCCCCGCCGGTGAGGGCGAAGACGGCGTTCGCGACGTGCTCGGGGAGCACTTCGCGCTTGAGGAGGGTCCGCTGGGCGTAGAACTCGCCGAGCTTCTCCTCCTCGATTCCGTAGGTGGCGGCGCGCTGGGCGCCCCATCCGCCGGCGAAGATCCCGGATCCGCGCACCACACCGTCCGGGTTCACTCCGTTGACGCGGATCCCGTGCTCGCCCAACTCGGCGGCGAGGAGCCGCACCTGATGGGCCTGGTCGGCCTTGGTGGCGGAGTAGGCGATGTTGTTCGGGCCGGCGAAGACGGCGTTCTTGGAGGCGATGTAGACGATGTCGCCGCCCAGGCCCTGGGCGGTCATCACGCGGGCGGCCTCGCGGGAGACGAGGAAGGAGCCGCGGGCCATGATGTCGTGCTGGAGGTCCCAGTCGCGGGCGGTGGTCTCCAGAAGCGGCTTGGAGATGGAGATGCCGGCGTTGTTGACGACGAGGTCGACACCGCCGAAGGCGAGAACGGCCTCGCGGAACGCGGCGGCGATCTGCTCCTCGGACGTGACGTCCACGGTCACCGCCACGGCCTTGTCCGCACCGCCCAGCTCCTCGGCGACCGAGGCGGCGTTGTCGCCGTTCAGGTCCGCGACCACGACGCAGGCACCCTCGGCGACCAGGCGCCGGGCGACGGCCTTGCCGATGCCGGACCCCGCACCCGTCACCAGTGCGACGCGGGTCGCGAGGGACTTCGGCTTCGGCATGCGCCGCAGCTTGGCCTCCTCCAGCTCCCAGTACTCGATGCGGAACTTCTCCGCCTCCTCGATGGGGGCGTAGGAGGAGACGGCCTCCGCGCCGCGCATCACGTTGATCGCGTTGACGTAGAACTCGCCCGCGACCCGGGCGGTCTGCTTGTCCTTGCCGAAGGAGAACATCCCGACGCCGGGGACCAGGGCGATCGCGGGGTCGGCGCCGCGCATCGCGGGGGAGCCGGCGGTGGCGTGCCGGGCGTAGTAGGCGGCGTACTCCTCGCGGTACTCGGCGTGCAGCTCCCTCAGCCGGGTCACGGCCTCGTCCAGCGGCGCGTCGGCCGGCAGGTCCAGCACCATCGGGCGGACCTTGGTGCGCAGGAAGTGGTCCGGGCAGGACGTGCCCGATGCCGCCAGGCGTGGGTGCTGGTCGTGGGCCAGGAAGTCGAGGACGACCTGGGAGTCGGTGAAGTGGCCGACCTGCGGCCGGTCCTGGGAGGCCAGGGACCGGATCACCGGCGCGAGCGCGGCGGCCCGCTCCCGACGCTCCTCCTCGCCCAGCGCGCCGTAGCCCTCCAGGGGCGCGCCGAACGGCCGCTCCCTGCCCCGCTCGACGAGGAAGGCCTCCGCCGTGCGGATCATCCACAGGGCGTTGGTCTCGCACTCCTGGGCACTCCCGCCCCAGGCGGTGATTCCGTGCCCGCCGAGGACCACGCCGACGGCGTCGGGGTGCGCCTCCTTGACGGCCGCGATGTCCAGGCCGAGCTGGAAGCCGGGCCGGCGCCACGGCACCCAGGCCACCTTCCCGCCGTAGCACTCCGCGGTCAGCTTCTCGCCGTCGGCGGCGCAGGCGAGGGCGATGCCGGAGTCGGGGTGGAGATGGTCGACGTGCGGGGCGTCCACCAGGCCGTGCATGGCGGTGTCGATCGAGGGAGCGGCGCCGCCTCTGCCGTGCAGGCAGTAGTCGAAGGCGGCGACCATCTCGTCCTCGCGCTCGACGCCCGGGTAGACGTCCTTCAACGCCCGCAGCCGGTCGAGGCGCAGCACGGCCAGGCCGTCCTCGGTGAGCGTGCCGAGGTCGCCGCCGGATCCCTTCACCCACATCAGCTCCGTGTCGGAGCCGGTGACCGGGTCGGTGACGGTGCCTTTGACCGAGGCGTTGCCGCCGGCGTAGTTGGTGTTCCGGGGGTCGGAGCCCAGCCGGTGCGCGCGGCCGAGGAGCGCGGCGACTTCGGGGTGGGTGGCCATGTGCGATCGGTCCTTCACGGTCGAGAGGGAGCGGGACGAGGAACGGGGAGCGCCGTGCTCCGACGGGGAGGGAATCGGCCCGGTCCTGTGGACCGGGAGCGGGAGGCCGCGGTCATGCTCCCCAACCGGCCTGTTCGCCGCCGACCCGGTCGGTGGCGATCCGCTCCTGCCACCCGGAAGCGGCGTAGGCGGCGAGAGGGTCCGGTGCGAGACCCTGCTCCTCCCGCAGTTCGCGCAGCAGCGGGCGCACGTCGGTGTTGTACGCGTCCATCAGCACCGCGTTCGCGGCGAGGACGTCACCCGCGTGCTGGGCGGCGGCGAGCGCGTCGAGGTCGACGAGGAGGGCCTTGGCGGTGGCCTCCTGGACGTTCATCACGGAGCGGATGACGGCCGGGATCTTCGCCTCGATGTTGTGGCACTGGTCGAGCATGAAGGCCACGTCCGCGGCCGGGGCAAGGCCGCCGTTCTTCGTGACCTCGTGCATGATCCGGAACAGCTGGAAGGGGTCGGACGAGCCCACCATCAGATCGTCGTCGGCGTAGAAGCGCGAGTTGAAGTCGAAACCGCCGAGCTTCCCCTCCCGCAGGAGGAAGGCGACGATGAACTCGATGTTGGTGCCGGGGGCGTGATGGCCGGTGTCCACGACCACCCGCGCCTTGGGTCCCAGTTTGAGGCAGTGGGCATAGGACGTACCCCAGTCCGGGACATCGGTGGTGTAGAAGGCCGGTTCGAAGAGCTTGTACTCCAGGAGCAGGCGCTGCTCGTCGCCGAGCCGCTCGTACACCTCCGCCAGAGCGGCGGCGAGACGGTCCTGACGGGCGACGACGTCGTCCTGGCCGGGGTAGTTGGTGCCGTCGGCGAACCACAGCTTCAGGTCGGACGAGCCGGTGGCGTCCATGATGTCGACGCACTCCAGAAGATGGCCGACGGCCTTGCGGCGCACCTTCGCGTCCGGGTGGCAGACGCTGCCCAGCCGGTAGTCGTCGTCCTGGAAGGTGTTGGAGTTGATCGCGCCCAGCCGCAGACCGCGTTCCGCGGCGTACGCCGCGAGAGCGGTGTAGTCGTCGACCCGGTCCCAGGGGATGTGCAGGGAGACCTTCGGGGCGACCCCCGTGAACTCGTGCACCTTCGCGGCGTCGTCGAGCTTCTCCCACGGCGTCCTGGGTACGCCTGGCTGAGCGAACACCTTGAAGCGGGTTCCCGAGTTCCCGTAGCCCCAGGAGGGTGTCTCGACGGTCTGGGCCTTGAGCGCGGCCTTCACGGCGTCCCGCACGTCAGTCATTGGGCAACCTCGGAACCAGGGCCGCGCTGGGAGCGTCGGCACAATGAATCGTTTCATTTCTACCGAAGCAGAGGCCGAGCGAGTGGTCAAGGGGTATGCAGGGCATTGGTTGAAAGGATTCATCAAGGGCGAGGAGTGGTGAGGAGTGGCGGCCTAGGATGGCGCGTACACGGATTCGAGGCGAACGGACGGTCGGCAGTGGTGGGCATCAAGGAGGTGGCGCGTCAGGCGGGCGTCTCCGTGGGAACGGTCTCCAACGTCCTCAACAGGCCCGAGCGTGTCTCCGGGGAGGTCCGGGCCCGTGTCCACGCGGCGATCGACCTGTTGGGGTACGTCCGGAGCGAGTCGGCACGGCAACTGCGCGCCGGCCACAGCCGCATGCTCGGGCTGCTGGTCATGGACACCGGGAACCCCTTCTTCGCCGCCCTCGCCCGGGGCACCGAGCGGGTGGCCGCCGAAGCCGGCCTCGGCGTGATGGTCTGCAACAGCGCCGAAAGCGTTGCGGCCGAACAGGCGTACTTGTCGCTCTTCGCCGAGCAGCGTCTCCGCGGGGTCCTGTTGGCGCCGGTCGCGTCCGACGGGGAACCGTGGGAGGCGCTGCGGCGCGCGAGCATCCCGTTCGTGGTCGTCGACCGGGCCGTCGACGACCAGGTGGCCTGTTCGGTGGCCGCCGACGATGTCCAGGGAGGCCTGCTCGCGGGCCGGCACCTGCTCGCCGCCGGCCATCGGCGCATCGCCTACGTGGGCGGTCCCGGTCAGCTGCGGCAGGTCCGGGACCGGCGGGAGGGCCTGGCCCGTGCGGCGGAGGAGGCGGGGCTGGGCGCCGACGCGATCGTCGACGTCCCGGCCGAGAGGCTGGACGTCGGCGCCGGCCGGGACGCCGGGGCCCGGCTCATCGGACTCTCGCCCCGGCCGACGGCCGTCTTCTGCGCGAACGACCTCCTGGCCCTGGGCGTCATGCAAACGACCTTCGACGCGGGCGTGCGCGTCCCGGAGGACCTCGCCGTCGTCGGCTACGACGACATCGAGTTCGCGGAGGCGAGCCTCATCCCGCTGACCTCGGTGCGCCACCCGGCCGCGGAGATCGGGCGTCTCGCGGCCGGGCTCCTGCTGCGGGAGATCGAGCCGACGGACCTGGAGCACGGTCACCGGCACACCGGCATCGTCCTCCAGCCGGAGCTCGTCGTCCGCAGGTCGAGCACACCGCGGTCCTGACCCGAGCCCGCGCCTGCCCTCCCGCCGCGCGGTGTCGGGGGCCCCTCGGGCCGCGCGGGGTCGGGCGAGGTCGCCGACTCGAGAGACCCGGCGCCCGGCGAGCCGGGCCGGGACGCGCATCACGTCGTCCCGCTCTCCACCGGGGAAGACGGCGAGCAACTCGCCGTCGACCTGTCCGGCGACGTCGGCCGGGCGACGGTGCTCAGGTCGAATCCTCCCCGCCCCGCGAGGCGTTGAGCACGGCAACGCGCGCGGGACGGTTCCGGACCGGCACCTCCGGTCCGGGACCACCCCGTACGGCGAACGGGCGGATCAGCCGCGGCGGTGCCCCGGACGGGACGCGTACGGCGTGGCGCAGGAGCCGTCCACGCCCACCTCGAGACGGCCGATCCTCTCTATCTCGACGACGACGCGGTCGCCGCCGCGGAGCGGGCCCACTCCGGCGGGCGTGCCCGTGGCGATCACGTCGCCGGGGTACAGGGTCATCACGGAGGAGGCGTAGGCGACCAGCTCACGGACACCGAAGATGAGGCACTCGGTGTTGGTGCTCTGCCGTGTCTCGCCGACCACCTCGCAGCGCAGGTCGAGCCGGTCGGGATCGGCGATCTCGTCGGCGGTCACGACCCACGGGCCGATGGGGGTGAAGGTGTCGAAGGACTTGCGGGTGGAGCGGTCCTCGCCGGAGCGGACGGTGATGTCCAGCAGGCAGGTGTACCCGAAGACGTGGTCGAGGGCGTCCTCGGCGCTGACGTGGGACGCGGTCCGGCCGATGACGACGGCCAGTTCGCCTTCCTGGTCGGTGCGGATGTCGGAGTAGGGCAGGACGATGTCCTGGCCGGGCCCGATCACGGACGAGTTCGCCTTCAGGAAGACGCCCAGATCGGCGATGGACGTGGGGTAGTCCATCTCGGCCTTGTGGTCGAGGTAGTTGACCGGAGCGCCGATGATCTTGCCGGGCCGGGGCAGCGGTGCCTCCAGTGTCACCCCGGCCAGCGGTACCCGGGGCCCGCGGGCCGCGTCGAGCACCGGCCCGGAGCCGTCGGACGCCGCCTCGATGTACTGGTGGAGCGCGCCTGCCGGGCCGGCGGAGAGGGGTGCGACCTGGTCGGTCACGTCGGTGATGGTGTCGCCGTCGACGATGCCGAGACGTCCCTTGTCGAACAGGGCCAGACGCATCGTGGCCTCCTTGAGGGTGTCGAAGTAGCGGGGTGATCAGGCGCCGGGGTCGGCGCTCTCGCTGCGGTACAGGCCCAGGGAACGCATCACGGGCTCGTCGCTGTACGAGAACAGGACCGCGTCGGCGGACTTCGAGGCGTTCAGGTGCCGGTAGGAGGCCCAGCCCGGTACGGCGAAGGTGTCGTTCTCGGCCCAGTCCAGGCGCTCGCCGTCGACCACGGTGGTGCCTTCGCCGCGGACGACGCTGAAGACGGTCGAGGCGGTGCGGCGGCGGCCCGCCCCCGTGAAGCCGGGGCGCAGCCGCTGGATCCGGCAGCCGATGGTGGGCATGACGGGGCCGCCGGTCCAGGGGTTGGTGTACTCCAGGACGATGCCGTCGACGTCGCTGCCCTCGGCGGTGTCGGCGACGGCCTCCAGCGCCCGGCCGGTCTCCTGCCAGGTGTAGCGGGTGACCGGCGAGTTCGGCCCGTCAGGAGTGATCCAGGCGGGGGTCAGGCGGCCGTGGAGGAACTGACGGCTGCCGGCGTCGTCGGGGCGGGTCACGGGCTGCAGCCGCTGGGGGTACTTCTCGTAGAAGCCCGCCTCCAGCGCGTTGACGAGGGGGTAGTCCAGTGCGTCGAGCCAGATCATCGGCGCGTCGCCCTCGTGGGTGTGGTCGTGCCAGTGCCAGCCAGGGGTGAGCAGCAGGTCGCCGGGTGACATGAAGACACGCTCGCCGTTGACGGTGGTCCAGGCGCCGTCGCCCTCGAGGATGAACCGGAAGGCGTTGGAGGTGTGCCGGTGGGCCTGGGCGGTCTCGCCGGGCAGGATGATCTGCAGGCCGGCGTAGAGGGTGCTGACCGTGGCGGGAGGGTCGGTGAGCCCGGGGTTGACGAGCATGAGGACCCGTCGTTCGGCCTCGTCCAGGGACAGGGTCCGGGAGAAGTGCAGCAGGTGCGGCCGCAGTTCCTTCCAGCTCCACCGGTAGGGGACGGCCCTGCTGCGGGGCTGGGCGGGGAAGAGGTTGCCGTAGAACCGCCACAGCGGTGCGGCGCCGAGGCCGTCGAGGGCCTTGTAGGCGGGGTCGTCGTTCATGGTGTCTCCTCGCGGTGGTCTCTCACGGGGTGATGGCGTGCCGGAGGTCGCCGGCGGGGGTCCACACCCAGGCGATGTCGTCGAAGTCCTGGGCGGTGCGGCCGGACAGGAGCTGGTTGCGCAGGACGGCGCCCATGCCGTCCAGGTGGCAGATCTCGCCGAAGCGCCGGGCGTTGGTCTGGATCGACGCGGCCCGCTCCGTTCGCACGGCGGCGTAGGCGGCGAAGGCGTCTTCCGGGCGGTCGTGCTCGCGCAGGGCACGGCCCAGGGCGACGGCGTCCTCCAGGGCCTGACAGGCGCCTTGGGCCAGGTACTGCAGCATCGGATGCGCGGCGTCGCCCAGCAGCACTATGCGGCCGTGGACCCAGTCGCTGATCGGCAGGCGGTCGAAGAGCGGCCAGCGCCGGTCCCTCGCGACCAGAGGGAGCGCGTCGCGCACGGTGTCGCAGGCGCCGGCGAACCGCTCCTCCAGCTCGGCCTCGGTGCCCCAGTCGTCGGAATCCGGGTCGTAGTGGTCACTCTCGAAGACGGCGACCTGGTTGTAGAGCTCGCCGCGCCGTACGGGGTACTGGACCAGGTGCATGCGCGGCCCGGCCCAGACGACGACCGACTCCGTCCTGGCGTGCTGGGCCATCGAGCCCGTCATGCTGCCGACGGGCAGGGCGCCGCGGTAGGCCACGTACTGCGAGCAGACGGGGTCCCCGTCGTCGACGAGGATCTGCCGCAGCCGGGAGTGCAGGCCGTCGGCGGCCACCACGGCGTCCGCCGACAGCCACTCGGCCGTCTCCGCGAAGCGGAGGCGCACCCGCGCCGGGGTCTGCACCGCGTCGGTGACGGTGTGGCCGGTGCGCAGGGTGACCGACGGGTGCTCCTGGCAGGCGGCGAGCAGCGCTCCGTGAAGGTCGGTGCGGTGGGTGACGAGGTAGGGATGCCCGAAGCGGGCTCGGTAGGCGTCGCCGCGCAGGTCGAGAGCGGTGACCTGCCGGCCGGTGAGCGCGTCCATCATGACGAGCTGGGGCGGGGCGACGGCGGAGCGCCGCACGGCGTCGAGGACGCCGAGTTCCTCCAGCGCCAGGGAGGCGTTCGGAGCGAGCTGGAGGCCGGCTCCGATCTCGCCGAACCGGGCGGCGCGCTCCACCACGGTCACGCGGTGGCCGGCGCGAGCGGCGGCGAGGGCGGCGGCCAGGCCGCCGATGCCGCCGCCGACGACGGCGATGTGCAGGGGCGAGGTCGTCACGGGCAGGGCCTCCTTGAGGGACGGGGTCGATCCGCCTCCCGACGTGAGGTCTCTTCCGCGTCGGGATCATTGGTGTACGGACCATCGGGGCAGGAGCGGGGCCCTCGGCGCGGGTCCGCGTGCGGACCCAGGGCGGCGGACCGGTCAGCGGGCGGCTGCGTCGCTGCCGAGGTGCACGGGGGCGCCGGTGCGGGCGCGGATGTCCTCGACGGTGACGCCGGGGGCCGCCTCCACCAGGGCGAGGCCGTGGCCGGTGACGTCCAGGACGCCGAGGTCGGTGATGACGCGGTCGACACAGGCGCGGCCGGTCAGGGGGAGGGTGCAGTTCTCGACGATCTTCGGGGTGCCGTCCTTGGCGGTGTGCTCCATCAGGACGACGACCCTGCGCGCACCGTGGACGAGGTCCATGGCTCCGCCCATGCCCTTGACCATCTTGCCGGGGATCACCCAGTTGGCGAGGTCGCCGGCCGCCGAGACCTGCATGGCGCCGAGGACGGCGGTGTCGACGTGGCCGCCGCGGATCATCCCGAAGGACAGGGCGGAGTCGAAGAACGACGCCCCGGGCAGGGTGGTGACGGTCTCCTTGCCGGCGTTGATCAGGTCGGGGTCGACCTCGTCCTCGGTCGGGTAGGGGCCGGTGCCCAGGATGCCGTTCTCCGAGTGCAGCACCACATGTACGCCGGCCGGCACGTACGCGGGGATCAGGGTCGGCAGGCCGATGCCGAGGTTCACGTACGAGCCGTCGGCGAGTTCGGCGGCGGCCCGTGCGGCCATCCGGTCGCGGGTCCAGGCCATCAGGCGCGCACCGTCCTTCTCTCGATCTGCTTGTCGGCCGCCTGGGCGGGCGTGAGCGGTACGACGTGCTGGACGAAGACGCCCGGGAGATGCACCCGGTCCGGGTCCAGGGCACCTGGCTCGACGAGTTCCTCGACCTCGGCGACGGTGATCCGCCCGGCCATCGCGGCGAGCGGGTTGAAGTTGGCGGCGGCGCGGCGGAAGACGAGGTTGCCGTGCCGGTCGCCCCGCCAGGCCCGTACGAGGGCGAAGTCGGTGGTGATGCCGTGCTCCAGGACGCAGGGCCGGCCGTCGTGGACGCGCGTCTCCTTGGCGGGGGAGGCGACGGCGACGGTGCCGTCGGGGGCGTAGCGCCAGGGCAGTCCCCCCTCGGCGACCTGGGTGCCGACGCCGGCCGGGGTGTAGAAGGCGGGGATGCCGCAGCCGCCGGCCCGCAGCCGCTCGGCGAGGGTGCCCTGCGGGACGAGTTCGACCTCCAGCTCGCCGCTGAGGTACTGGCGGGCGAACTCCTTGTTCTCACCCACGTAGGAGCCGGTGACCCGGCTGATACGCCCGGCCGCCAGCAGGATTCCCAGGCCCCGGTCGTCGGTGCCGCAGTTGTTGGAGACGACTCGCAGGCCGGTGGCGCCCTGGGCGTGCAGGGCGCGGATCAGGGTCTCGGGGATGCCGCTGAGCCCGAAGCCGCCGACGGCGAGCGACGCACCGTCGGGGATGCCGGCGACGGCGTCCTCGGGTTTCTGGACGACCTTGTCCACGGTTCCGGTGTCCTTTCAGGTGAGGGGGCCCGGCGGCACGGCGGACCGGCCGCCGGGCCGGCGGGCCGGCCGAGGGGGAGGTGCGGGGCCGCGTCGCGCGGGAAGGTGGGCGTCGGCGGGCAGTTCGCCGCGTGCCCCCTTCGTGCCGACCAGGCCTTGGCCGACGCGGTCGGCGTGGATGCGGTGCGCGGCGGGGCAGGCCGGCGTCGGTGGGGACGACGCGTCATCGCGTGGTCGCGTCGAGCAGCGCGTCGGACACCGACTTCACCCCGCCGTGCGAGGTGAGGCCGCCGTCGACCGGTATCTCCGCGCCCGTGATGAACGAGGAGTCGTCGCAGAGGAGGAAGACCACCACAGGGGCCACCTCCTCGACCGTGCCCACCCGGCCCAGGGGCGTCTCGCGGATGTTCGACTCCCGGAACGCGGGCGCGGCCGATGCCGTCATCTCCGTCTCGACGAACCCGGGATGAATGGTGTTCACCCGGATCCCCCGCGGGCCGAGTTCCAGGGCGGCGGTCTTTGACAGTCCGCGCAGCGCCCACTTGCTCGTCGTGTACGCCACCGGGTAGTGGGCGGTCAGCGCTGCCGACGAACCGACGTTCACGACGGACGAGCCCGGAGGCATCAGCGGGGCGAGGTGCTGGATGCCCAGGAGCGGGCCGTTCACGTTGACGGCGTGGACGCGGCTCATGTCCTCGGCGGTGACCTCGTCCAGCCGGGCCCGCCAGGTGATGCCGGCGTTGTTGACCAGGCCGTGGACGGCCCCGTAGGCGCCGCGGAGGAAGTCCGCCAGGTCCGCCCAGTCGTCGGCCAGGGTGACGTCGAGCCTGCGGACGCCCTCCTTGCCGCTCACATCGGTGGCGACGACCGTGGCACCCTCGCGCTCCAGGGCCGCCGCCTCGGCGGCGCCCTGGCCGCGGGCGGCACCCGTGACGACGACGACCTTTCCCGCCAGGCGCCCGCCGGTCACGGCCGCTCCCGGGTGCGGCGCCGGCCCCTGGGCAGGGCGACGGGCTCGGTGCCGGGGACCACCCGGGTGGTGAGGGACCCGATGGCCTCCACGGTGAGGGTGACGATGTCGCCGGGCCTGAGCGGCGGAGGTACCTGCTCGCCGGAGCGGCCCCACAGTTCGGCGAGACAGCCGCCGTTGCCGCAGGTGCCGGAACCCAGGACGTCGCCGGCGACGATCCGGGTCCCGCGCGAGGCGTAGGCGGTCATCTCCTCGAACGTCCAGCTCATGTTGGACAGCAGGTCGCTGCCGACCTGCTTGCCGTTGACCTCGGCCGTCAGGCCCAGCCGGAGGAAGCCGTCGCCGTCGCGGTACGGCTCCAGCTCGTCGGCGGTCACCAGGTAGGGGCCCAGGGTGGTGGCGGTGTCCTTGCCCTTGCAGGGGCCGAGCCCGACCTTCATCTCGGCGGACTGCAGGTCGCGCGCGGACCAGTCGTTGAACACGGTGTAGCCGACGATGTGCTCCCGTGCCTGCTCCGGGGTGAGATCACGGCCCTCGCGACCGATGACGGCCGCCACCTCCAGCTCGAAGTCGAGCACGGACGACCCGGGGGGCACGGGGACGTCGTCATGGGGCCCGAAGACCGCGTGGGGGTTGGTGAAGTAGAAGGTGGGGGCCTCGTACCACTGGGCGGGCACTCCCGCCTCACCGCTGACGGAGCGGCGCACGCCCTCGACGTGCTCCTCGAAGGTGACGAAGTCCCTGATCGAGGAGGGCTGGAGCGGCGGGAGCAGCCGGACCTCGGAGACGTGGGGGCCGGGCGGGACGTCCAGCGCCGCCGCCCCGGCGGTGAGAAGGCCCGGCAGGCCGTCGGTGTCGCGGATCAGGTCCGTGAGCGAGGTGACTCCCGGCAGAGGGAACAACGTGCCGTCGTCCTCGACGACAGCGACACGGTTCCGGTGCCGGTGGGTGAATGCGGCGAAGCGCATGGAGCGGCTCCAGGTGGAGAAACGGGGGACGACACGGGGGGCCGGGGCCGGGAACGCGGCGGGGCAGTCCGGGGGACATGGCCCGCCGCGTTCCCGGGGATCGGACGGCGCCCGACTAGACCGGCGGGGCGACGAAGACGCCGCGGTCGGGGTCGTTGAAGGACTCCTTGGCGACGAGCTCGTTCATCGGGTTGGCGGTGCCCCACTGGTCGGTGACCTCAGGCTGGGAGAAGTCGTAGACGTGGGGGTGCCAGGTGTCCTCGTCGAGGTTCTCCAGCTCGGTGGTGTACTCGACGGTGTTGCCGTGCGGGTCGAGGAAGTACGTGAAGGTGTTGTCGCCCGCCATGTGCCGGCCCGGCCCCCAGATCTTGCGGAACCCGGCGCGCATCACGCGGCCGGAGCCGCGCATGTACTCGTCGAGGCCGCGCATCTCGAAGGAGATGTGGTGCAGCGCGGTGTGCGGACCCTGGGCGATGGCCATGGAATGGTGCTGGTTGCTGATCCGCATGAAGTGCATGACCTCGCCCATGTGCGGGGAGCTGAGCGTGTCGGAGAGGCGGAAGCCGAGGTGGCGCTCGTACCAGGCCCGGGTGCGGTTCAGATCGGGGGAGTTGAGCACGACGTGGCTCAGCTTGACCGGGATGGCCTCCTTCTCCTCGATCTTCCGGTGCTGCCGCACCTCCACGTCGGCGGAGACCTCGACGGTGCGGCCGTCGACGTCGAAGAAGCGGAACCCGTAGCCTCCGCCAGGGGTGTCCACCTGGCCCGGACGGGTGATCAACTGGACTCCCCCGGCGAGGAGTTCCTCGGCCAGGGTGTCGACGTCGGCCCGGCTCGCCGCGCCGTAGGAGACGAGGTCGAGACGCTTCTCCTCGGCCTTGCGCAGGCGCACGACGTACTGCTCGGGGGAGCCCTCGGCGGCCAGGAAGGAGATCCCGGAGTCCTCGGCCACCTTGGTCAGGCCCCAGACGCCGGCGTAGAAGTCGAGCTGCTTGTCGTAGTCGGGCACGGCCAGGTCCACGTGCCGCAGGTGGGTGAGCAGGCGCACGGTGTCAGTCCTTCCGGAGGAGGGCGGCGGCGTTGCCGCCCCGGACGGCGTCGAAGTCGGAGCCGGAGAGCCCGGCTGCGCGCAGAGCGGCGACGGGGTCGTCGGAGCCCATGTCGAAGGGGAAGTCGGAGCCCAGCAGCACCCGGTCGGCCCCCGCGACCCGGACCAGCTCGCGCAGGACGTGCGGATCGTGCACGAGCGAGTCGAAGTACAGGCGCCGCAGGTAGCCGCTGGGCGGCTCGGCGCAGCCCGCCGACGCGTCGGCCCGGGCCCGCCAGGCGTGGTCGCTGCGCCCGATGTGGGTGGGCAGGTAGCCGCCCCCGTGGGCCGCGACGACCTTCAGCCCGGGGTGCCGGTCGAGGACGCCGGAGAAGATCAGGTGCGAGAGGGCGACCGCGTTCTCGGTGGGCTGGCCCACGGTGTTGGACAGGTACCACCGGTCGAGGCGCTCGTCGAGGGTGCAGCCGAACGGATGCAGGAAGACGACCGCTCCGGTCTCCTCGGCGCGCGTCCACAGCGGCGCGTAGGCCGGATCCGACAGCTCCCGGCCGGGAGCGTGGCTGGAGATCTCCACGCCGACGAGTCCCTGTTCCAGCGCGTGGTCCAAGGCGGGCACGAGCAGATCGGGATGCTGCAGGGGAACCAGCCCCAGGCCCCTCAGCCGGTCGGGCGCCGCCGCGCAGTGCGCGGCGGTCGCCTCGTTGGCCAGGCGGTAGACCTTCTCTGCCGTGTCGGTGTCCGCCCAGTAGTGGTAATGCGACGGCGAAGGGCTGACGAGCTGGACGTCGACGCCCTGGGCGTCCATCCGGGCGAGCCGGACGGCGGGGTCGGTCAGGGCCGGGACGCGGTCGCGGACCATGGGGCCGCTGACGGTGAGCGCGTCCGGTCCGTTGCGGCGGGCGTCGAGGGCCTTGGCCTCGGCGTGCCCGGGAAGGCCCGCGACGAGCGCCTCGATCTGCGGCAGCAGGACATGGGCGTGGACGTCCACGGTCGGCGCGGTCACGGGAGCTCCCTGAGCATGGTCATGGTGCGGGCCATCAGCCCGGGGACATCGGCGTCCCGGACGCCGTCGAGCTGCCACCGGCCGATCTGGACCGACCCCTCCACGACCGGGCGGACCCGGGCGATCCGGCGCTCGTAGTACGCCTGCAGCAGTGCGTCGTCCCAGGCGTCGGAGGCGGTGAGCATCTGCGCCAGGACCCAGGCGTCCTCCAGCGACAGCGCCGCGCCCTGCGCCAACGTGGGCGGGCAGCAGTGGGCGGCGTCGCCGACGAGCACGACCCGGCCGCGATGCCACGACCCTTCGACCAGCAGCCGGTCGAACCACGTGTAGTTGACCTTCGAAGGGTCGGTGAGCGTGGCGGTGATGGCCGGCCACGCGCCGCCGTAGGCCGACGCGAGACGGACCATCTCCTGGGCGTACGACTCGACGGGTATGGAGGAGCGGTCGCGGTTCCTCTCCACGACGTACGCGTACAGCGTGGTGGCGCTGGTGGGGCAGTAGCCCGCGATGTACGCCGGACCGCCGTAGGCGAGGTCGGTGCGCTCGACGCCGACGGGCCGCGGTGCGGCGGCGCGCCAGATGGCCATGCCGGTCGGCTCCGGCGTGTCCGCGATGCCGATCTGCGCGCGGGTGGCCGAGTTCAGGCCGTCGGCGGCGACGACCAGGTCGTAGCGGTGCTCGGAGCCGTCGCTCAGCCGGACGTCGACGCCGGTCGTGTCCTGGCCCAGGACGGTGGCGGTGGAGCCGAGGCGGACGGTCGCGCCGCTCGCGCGGACCGCGTCGATGAGGATCCGCTGCAGCCGCGGGCGTTCGATGCCCAGTGTCGCCGGCAGGTCGTCGCCGCCGGTGCGCAGGTCGCGCTGGACGTGCAGGACGGTGCCGTCGGGGGCGGTGATCCCGGCCGACCCGAAGGGGAAGCCGGAGGCCCTCACCTCCTCCCAGACACCGAGTTCGCGCAGGACGCGCAGGGCGTTGCCCTGCAGGGTGATGCCGGATCCGGCAGTGGCGTTCCAGTCGTCCTTCGCCTCGACGAGGTCGACGTCGATCCCGGCGCGGCGCAGCAGGATCGTGGCGGCGTTGCCGGCCGCTCCGCCGCCGACGACCAGGACTCTGCGGGGTGTGCTCATGGGGAGATCCCTCTCACGGTGGTGCGCGCCCGGGACTACTTGACGGCGACGGGGTTGACGGGGGAGCCCACGGCGCCGGTGATCGGCAGCGGGGCGGCGGTGAGCCAGAACTCGTGGACGCCGTCGGCCGCGCAGTCCTCGGCCAGGGCCTCGAGGTCCCACATCTCACCGATCAGCAGGCCGATGTGCGGGATGGCGACCTGGTGGAGCGGCTGGAAGGCGTGGTCGAACTCGTTGGGCCGCACCTCGAAGCCCCAGGTGTCGGTGGCGATCGCGGCGATCTCGCTGCGGTGGAGCCAGGACGCGGTGGTGAACGACAGGCCCGGGGCGGGGCCGCCCGCGTAGTCGCCCCAGCCCTCGCGGCGCACCCGGGCGAGCTGCCCGGTACGCACCAGGACGATGTCGCCTTGGCCGACCGTGACCCCGTGGGCCTCCGCGGCGGCCGCGAGGTGCGCCTCGGTGATCGCGAACCCGTCGGGCAGTTCGCCGCCCTCGCCCGCCGTGCGGCCGACGTCGAGCAGGACGGCGCGCCCGGCGATGTGCGGGGCCAGGTGCTCGATGCCGGTGACCAGGTCGCCGTCGGAGGTGACGACCTGTTCGGCCGGACGTCCGTTCCACGCCTTGCCGTGGTCGAAGATGTGGCCCAGGCCGTCCCACTGGGTCGAGCACTGCAGCGGCATCGCGATCACGTCGTCGGCGCCGCCGATCCCGTGCGGCAGGCCCTGGTTGCCGAGCGCCGCGTCGGTGCCGGTGTCGAGCATGGTGTGGACCGGGTTGGTACGCCGCCTCCAGCCCTTCTGCGGGCCGTCGATGTCGAAGCGCTGCGACAGCGAGAAGCTCACGCCGCGGCGGATCAGCGCGGCACCCTCGCGCCGCTTGGCGTCGTCGAGGAAGTTGACGGTGCCGAGGCGGTCGTCCTCGCCCCAACGGCCCCAGTTGGAGCACTCCTCGGCGGCCTGGGCGATCGCGCCCTCGGGGTCGGCGCGGTTCACGCTTCCTCCGCGAGACAACGGGTGCGCTGCGTACCGAGACCGGTGATGGAGGCCTCCAAGACGTCGCCGTCGCGCAGGAGCCGGCCCCAGTGCATGCCGTTGCCTGCGGGGGAGCCGGTGAGCACGAGGTCACCGGGCAGGAGCTGCGCGGTCCGTGAGGCGTAGGCCACCATGCGCGCGACGTCGAAGATCATGTCCTTGGTGGACTCGTCCTGCATGACCTCGCCGTTCAGCCGCAGCGTCAGTCGCAGGTCGCCGGTGTCGCCGACCGACTCCGCCGGCACGATCCAGGGGCCGAGCGGGGTGAAGCCGGGCGCGTTCTTGCTGCGCAGCCAGTCCGTGCCGATCTGCGGCATGTCCCGGCGGAACACCGTGGCCCGGTCGGTCAGGTCGTTGGCGATGGTGTAGCCCGCCACGTACTCCAGCGCCTCCTCGGGCGTCACCCGGTACGCGGGCCGGCCGATCACCGCCGCCAGCTCGAGCTCCCAGTCCGGCTTCCCCGCCCACGCGGGCAGCGTGACGTCGTCGTACGGGCCCGTGAGGGAAGTGGGCAGACCGATGAACACGTACGGCAGGTCCTCGGCGGCGCGGCGGTCCATGATCTCGGCCGCCTCGGCCCGGCGCTCCTCGTCCGGGCGCTCGTCGCCCGGCGCGCGGTGCGCGACGTGCAGGTCGATGACGTGCTGCCGGTAGTTGGCGCCGGACTGGAACACCTGCCGCGGCTCGACGGGCGCGAGCACACGGAACTGCGACAGCGGACGCCGCACGGGCTCCGCACAGGCGGCGATCTCCCGCAGGCGGGGGAGCGCCGTTGGCCACTGCTCCAGCAGGCCGCGCATCGTCAGCGCCGGTTCGTCCAGCACCGTCCGCAGGTCGACGACCTGTCCTTCGCTGTCGACGAGGGCGGGGAAGGCGCGGCCGTCGTCGGCCGCGAGAGTGCCGAGGGCGAAGGGCCCGGCGAAGAGTGCAGAAGCGGATCGAGGTTTCACCGACATGTCCTCCTGATTGCGATGGGACTAATCTGGACCCGCATCGCGCAATCAGGGAAATAGATTCTGTGGATCACTGCCATCAGTACGACGAATAGTTGGAGATGGGTCGGTCCGGAAGGGACTTCGCCTCGTGAACCTGGCCCGCCTCGACCTCAACCTCGTGGTCGCGCTCCGCGCCCTCCTCGAAGAACGCAACGTCACCCGAGCCGGACAGCGCGTGGGTCTGAGCCAGCCCGCGATGAGCGCCGCCCTGGCCCGGCTGCGCCGCCACTTCGACGACGAACTCCTCTCCCGCGAGGGGAGCCAGTACGAACTCACCGCCCTCGGCCAGGTGCTCCTCGACCGCACCGCCACCGCCTACGACGTGCTCGAACGTCTCTTCACCAGTCAGGCCGACTTCGATCCGGCCACCGAGACCCGCGAGTTCCGCATCGTCTCCTCCGACTACGCCGTCGACGTCTTCGGTGTCGAGCTCGCCCGCGTCGTGCACGAGGAGGCCCCGGGCATCCGCCTGCGCTTCACCCGCACCCCCCTCACCGTCGTCGACGACACCGCGAGTCTGCTCAGCGCCACCGACGGCCTGTTGATGCCCCACGGCGTCATCAGCGGCTTCCCCGCCACCGACCTCTACGACGACCGCTGGGTCTTCGTCGTCGCCGACGACCACCCCAGCGTCGAGGACCGCCTCACCCGCCAGGACCTCGCCCGCCTGCCCTGGGTCACCTACCAGCGCACCTACGACGCCCCGGCGGTCCGCCAGCTCGGCATGCTCGGCATCGAACCGCGCGTCGAGGTCTCCTGCGACAGCTTCCACGCCCTGCCCGCCCTCGTCGCCGGCACCCGCCGCATCGCCCTCGTGCAGGCCCGCCTCGCGCACCGGCTCGCCCCGATCGCCGCCGTACGCGTCCTCGACCCGCCCTACGAGGCCGTGCCGCTCCGCGAGGCCCTGTGGTGGCATCCCGTGCAAACGCATGACGCGGCCCACATCTGGTTCAGGGAGACCGCGGCGAGGGTCGGGCGCCGCATCGCGGACACGCAGCCCTGAATGCCCCCGTGCGCCACTTCGCGCAGGGGCTACGGGAACACGGCGGAGCTCCGATCCACGGAACGGATGGCAGCCATCGTGAAACCGGATGGCGGGGAGGGTGGGCAGCGCGGTCGGCGACACGCATAGTCGAGGGCATTCCGCCCCGGTTCCGGCGCCACCCCCATCAGCCACCTCGACCGGGTGCCACTCTCACCCCTCCCCTTACTGGAGTGCCGTGATGCCCGCTTCCGTCGTGCCGCCGTCCCACGAACACGTACCCGACACCGCCCCGGCCGGACGCCTTCCCGCCGTCGTCCTCATGGCCGGAAGCTGTCTGCCCGTCCTCGGAGCGGTGCTCCTGGCGCCCGTGCTGCCCCGTATGCAGGACCACTTCGGCGGCGTGCCGGGCAGCGCGGCGCTGGTCCCCCTCGTCCTCACCGTCCCGGCGCTCGCGCTCGCCCTGCTCGCCCCCTTCGCCGGGATGATCGTCGACCGGCTCGGCCGCAAGCGCCTGCTCGTCGCCGCCACCGTCCTGTACGCCCTCTTCGGGACGGCGCCCCTCTGGCTGGAGTCGCTCCACGCCATCCTGATCAGCCGTGTCCTGGTGGGCATCGCCGAAGCGGCGATCATGACGGCCTGCACCACCCTGATCGGCGACCACTACAGCGGGGAGCTCCGCGACCGCTACCTCGCCCTGCAGACCATGTGCGCCTCCGCCTCGGCCACGGTCTTCTTCGTCCTCGGGGGAGTGCTCGGGGCCGCCGACTGGCGCGCTCCCTTCTGGCTCTACGCCGTCGGCCTGCTCATCGCGCCCGTCATGGCCCGCGTCCTGCCGGCGCCTGGCCCGTCGAAGCGCGGCACCGAGACCGGGGCGCCGCTCCCGCGGCGTCCGTTCCCCGTCCGGCGTATGGCCGGCGTCTGCCTCCTCACCGTCTTCGGCGCCGTCGTCTTCTACACCGTCCCCGTCGAGATGGCCTACCTCCTGGACGCCCTCGGAACCGACTCCACCGGCACCATCGGGGCCGTCACGGCGGTGGCGAGCGCCGCGACCGTCCTCGGCTCCGTCCCCTTCACCCGTCTCTCCCCGGACCGTCGCCACCGCCTGCCCGCCCTGCTCCTCCTCTGCGCCGCGGGCTTCCTGCTGATGGGCCTCGCCGACAGCCTCCCCCTCCTGATCGCCGGCGCCGTCGTCAACTGTGTCGGCACCGGCCTGCTGTTGCCGTCGCTGGTCACCCGGGCCATGTCCCTCCTGGAGTTCGCCGACCGGGGCCGCGGCATGGGTCTGTGGACCGCCGCCTTCTTCCTCGGCGAGTTCCTCTGCCCTCTGGTCCTGCTGGCCGGCAAGGAACCGGCGGGCGGCCTCGCCACTGCCGTCGCCCTCCTCGGGGTGGCCACCGCGGTCCTCGCCGCGGCGCTCCTCACGGCCGCCCGTCGCCCCGTACCCGCCGGCTCGCCCGAAAGTGTCCGGCAGTGATCCGGGCAAGGTGCCGAGCGGAACGCCCAAGGTGGAACGGCATGACCGGTTCGGGTGTCCCCCCCTTTTCGGGTGTCCCCGCCTCGTGGACGTGCTGAGGAGTCTGCCCGGCCGTGCGCTCGACGAGCGCACGGCCCGCACGCGTGCCCACGGCGTGGGCGCCGCGCCGGCGGACCGACGGCGGCAACGCCACCGCACGCGGCGAAGGGCGCGTTCCAGCGACCCGCGGCTACCGGACGCCGGGTGCCGCGGTGCTGCGCCGGACGACCAGCCGTGGGGTCATGGTGGTCTGCATGGCCCGGTCCCGCCGTCGTTCGACGCGTTCGATCAGCATGCGTGCGGCGGTCGCGCCCATGGTGTGACCGGCCTGATCCACGCTGGTGAGCTGGACGGGAGCGAGCGAGGCGATCGCGGTGTTGTTGTAGCCGACCAGCGAAACGTCGCCGGGGATGGACAGCCCGAGATCGGCGGCAGCGCGGTAGATACCCAGAGCCGCGACGTCGGCGCCGGTCAGGATCGCGGTGGGACGGTCGTCACCGGACAGCAGGGCGAGGCCGGCCGTGTGGCCGCCGTCGTCGGAGTAGGCGGCGTGACGCACGCGTGCGCGGCCGGACAAGCCGTGGCGGTCCATGGCTCGGAGGTAGCCGTCGGCGAGGGCGATCTCCGGAGTCCGCTGCCAGCGACCGGCCTTGTTGCCGGCCGCCGAGACCAGGGCGATGTCCCGGTGGCCGAGCGCGACGAGGTGGTCGACCACCAGCCCCGCGCCCACGTCGTCCGCGTCCACGACGGAATCGTGGACGTCGGAGGCGTCGTGGTGGCCGATGACCACGGTAGGGGTCACCGCGGCCGTCGCCAGCACCTCCGGGCGCGGAGTCCCGGGCGCGATGAGGATCAGGCCGTCCATCTGACGGTCCACCAGTGCCCGGACGGTGCGCGCCTGGTCCTCCGCGCCGAAACCCGCCGCCCCGATGAGCACCGTGTACTCGCTGTCCTCCAACTGGTCGCGGATGCCGTCGAGGATGTCGGCGAAGAACGGGTTGCGGACGTTGTCGAGCAGGACGCCGACCGTGTAGGTGCGTCCCCGCATGCCCCGGGCGGCGGCATGGGGCCGGTAGCCCAGCTCGGCCATGGCGGTCCGGACCCGTTCCTGCATGGCCGGACTGACGCCGTAGGCGTTGCGCATGACCTTGGACACCGCGGCGGTGGATACGCCGGCGTGGCGGGCGACATCGGTGATGGTCACCCGCTTGGCGTTCCTGGCTGAGCTGTCCGTAGCCATGAGAACCCTGATCTCCTCGTTCACGGTGCAACGTTCTACGCCCGGAGCCGGCAAGGGATTCCTGTGTTCGACCAGGCGAAGCCGATGTTACGCGTCTGTGTCTTGACGACGCCAGAGGGATGACGCCATGGTGTTTCCAGACTGATGGAGAACGTTCTACACCCTCCGTCTCTGCGCGGCCGATGTTCCCGCCGCCCCTCGCGCCCGCTGAGCGCTTCTTCTTCTCTCACGATCCCTGGGAGTCTCCAGTGCCCCACCGCATGCTCCGTGCCCGCCGCCTGACTCTTGTCTCGGCCGGCGCCATGTCCATGGCCCTTCTCGCCACCGCCTGTGGTGGAGGCGGCGGTGGCACCTCCGCGGCGCCCAAGGACTTCACCTACCTCGGCGTCACCGAGAACACGACCACGCGCACGGCGCTGGCCACGCTCTCCGAGGGCTCCTGCAAGGCCGAGAACGACGCCCTGCCGCTGAAGACCGAGACCGTCCCCCAGGCGCAGCTGGACCAGAAGCTCCAGCTGCTCGCCGGTCAGGACGCCCTGCCCGCCCAGTTCGCCGCGGGCAACGCGCCCGCGCTGACCAAGCAGCTCGCCAAGAGCGGCAAGGTCGCGGACATCGAGCTCGAGCTGAAGCGTTACGGTGCCCTCGACCAGCTGGAGCCGGCCGCGGTCTCCACGATCAAGGCCCTGTACGGCGGCAAGCTGATGGCGCTGCCGTACGAGTACAACATCGAGGGCTTCTTCTACAACAAGAAGCTCTTCGAGGAGAACGGCATCGCCGTCCCCGGCACCTGGGACGAACTGCTCGCCGCCGCGGACGAGCTGGACGCCAAGGGCGTCCAGCCGTTCTCCGCCTCCGGCGCCCAGGGCTGGCCGCTCACCCGCCTCATCAGCGGCTACCTCTACCGCAGCCTCGGCCCGGACGCCCTCGAGAAGGTCGCCGACGGCAGCGCCGAGCTGACCGACCCCGAGTACGTCAAGGCGGCCGAGGAGGTCGCCGCCCTCGGGAAGAAGGGCTACTTCGGCAAGGGCGTCGGCTCCATCGACTACGACACCGCGATGAACCAGTTCCTCACCGGCAGGTCCGGCATGTTCTACATGGGCAGCTGGGCCCTCGCCAACATCGCCGACCCCGAGCAGAACAAGGTCGGTGCCGAGAACGTCGGCTTCATGCCCTTCCCCGCCGTCAAGGGCGGAGCCGGCTCCATCGACCAGTACCCCTCCAACATCGGTCTCGCCGTCACCTTCGGCTCGAAGACCTTCAACGACAAGACCGGTGACTGGCTCGGCTGCATCTCCAAGAACTACGGCAGCACCGCCCTGAAGGACCACGGCGCCATCTCCGGCTTCAAGGTCAACACCCCGGTCGAGGACGCCAACGAGGTCACCACCACCGTCCGGAAGACCATCAGCTCCTCCCAGCAGAACGTCCTGTGGTTCGAGGCGCTCTTCAGCACCAAGGCCACCACGGTCAGCAACACCACGGCCGCCGGTCTCGTCAACGGCAGCGTCAGCCCCCAGCAGTTCATGGAGACCGTCCAGGCCGCACTGGGCGGTCGGTAACCCCCGCGGGACGGGCGGCCCGCCGGGCCGAGGCGCGCCGCCCGTCCCCGTCCGGCCGCCCCTTCACCAGAAACGAAGTGGACACCACTCATGCACCGCGTACTCGGTGACCGCAGGGCGATCACGATCCTGCTCGGTCCCGCACTTCTCGTCTACTCACTGATCATGCTGGTCCCGATGGTGTGGTCGCTCGGGTACTCCTTCACCGAGGGCAACTCCATCGAGGGCTTCACCGGCAACGGCCTGGACAACTTCAGCCGGCTCCTCGACGACCCGGCCGTCCACGACGCCTTGTGGTTCACCCTGAAGTACGCGGTCGTCGTCACCGCCGGCCAGGTCGTCGCCGGCTACCTCCTGGCCCTGCTCTACGTCTTCTTCCTCAAGAAGGCGTCCGCTCCGGTCCGCACCCTGGCCTTCTTCCCGGTCGTACTCCCGACGGTCGCCGTCGGCCTGCTCTTCCAGAAGCTCTTCCAGGTCGCCCCCCAGCCCGGACCGGTCAACTCCCTCCTCAACGCTTTCGGCTTCGAGTCCGTCGACTTCTTCGGCAGCGCCGGCAGCGCCTTCTGGGTCCTGATCATCATGGACATCTGGCGCTCCATGGGGTTCTACGCCGTCCTGCTGTTCGCCGGGCTCGTCGACATCCCCGACGAGGTCCTCGAGTCGGCCCGGCTCGACGGCGCGTCCGGCCCGCGTCTGATCCGCCACATCGTCCTGCCGCTCTCGATGCCCGTCCTCATGTCGTCGCTGATCTTCAGCATCAACGGCACCCTGAAGGTCTTCGACTCCGTCGTCGCCCTCACCAACGGCGGGCCCGGCAACGGCACCACCCCGCTGACCCTGTACATGTTCCAGTCGTCGTTCACCTACAGCGAGTACGGCTACGGCAGCACCATCGCGCTGCTCCTCACCGTCGTCTGCCTCCTGGTGAGCCTGGCGGTCTACCGCGTCTCGCGGCGCGACAACACGGAGAGCTGAACGCCATGGCCATCGACACCCTCCAGAAGACCGCCGGCACCGGCCACCGGCGCACCGAGCGGTCGCCGCTCCGCGCAGCACGCAAGGCCGGCGGCCGCATGTGGGTCCGGCTCGCCGTCGCCGTCCTCCTGATCATCGAGGTCTACCCGCTGATCTGGATGTTCCTGACCTCGGTCAAATCCAACAGCGACTATCTCGACAACTCCACCTGGAGCCTGCCCACCACCTGGGAATGGGGCAACTACGCGGAAGCCTGGACCACCGGCAACATCGGCCTCTACGTCAAGAACAGCCTGCTGGCCGTCGTCCCCGCACTCGCCCTCATCCTGCTGCTCGGTACCGCGGCGGGCTTCGCCCTGCAGATCATGGTCTGGAAGGGCCGAAGCCTGACCCTCCTCGTCTTCCTCGCCGGCATGATGGTCCCCCCGCAGATGATCCTGCTGCCGCTGTTCACCATCTACTTCCAGACCGGCCTGTCCGGCACCCTGTGGCCGCTCGTCCTCACCTACACCGGCACCGGCCTGCCCCTGACCGTCTTCATGATGGCCACCTACTACAGGACCGTTCCGCGCGAACTCCTCGAGGCCGCCACCCTCGACGGCGCCGGCATCCTGCGCGCCTTCTGGACCATCAGCGTGCCCATGGTCCGCAACGCCCTGCTCACCGTCGGCCTGGTCCAGTTCTTCTTCATCTGGAACGACCTGCTGATCGCGCTGACCTTCACCAACAGCCAGGACCTGCGCACCGTCCAGGTCGGCCTGCTCAACTTCTCCGGCGACTTCGGCGCCACCCAGTACGGCCCGCTCTTCGCGGCCATCTGCATCAACGTCTTCGGCACCCTCGTGATCTACCTCTTCCTCAACCAGAAGGTCATGAAGGGCCTCACCTCGGGAGCGGTCAAAGGCTGACCGCGGCCTGCCGCCCCACCTCCCGAGCACACGAAAGGCCCCTTCCTTGCAGCCCTTCCAGCCCTCCCCGCCGCGCTTCGAGCACCTGACGGACGGTCTCGGCATCGGAACCGGCACCCCCCGGCTGTCCTGGACCCCCGCCGCCGAAGCCGGCGACCAGCACGCCTATGAAGTCGAGGTCGAACGCCACGGCCGCACCCACCGCACCGGCCGCGTCACCGGAGCCGACCACGTCCTCGTCGCCTGGCCCGCCGAACCGCTCACCTCCCGCGAACGCGCCGTCGTCCGCGTCCGCACCTGGTCGGCAGGCGACGACGAGCCGTCGGGGTGGAGCGAGCCCAGCACCGTCGAGGCCGGCCTGCTCGCGCCCACGGACTGGTCCGCGGTACCCGTCGGCGCGGCCTGGGACGAGGACCCGGCGGCAGAACGCCGCCCGGCCCGGGTGCGCAAGCACTTCCGTGCCGACGACAAGCCGGTCCGCAGCGCCCGGCTCTACATCACCGCCCATGGCCTGTACGAGGCCGAGATCAACGGCATCCGCGTCGGTGACGAGGCCCTCGCCCCGGGCTGGACCGTCTACCCCCACCGGCTGCGCTACCGCACGCATGACGTCACCGCCTTCCTCACGCACGGCGCCAACACCATCGGCGCCTGGCTGGGCGACGGCTGGTACCGCGGGAAGTACGGCTTCGACGGCGGCACCCGCAACATCTACGGCACCGACCAGTCCCTCGTCGCACAGCTGGAGATCACCTACGCCGACGGCACGACCACCGTCGTCGCCACCGACCGCACCTGGCAGGCGGCACCCGGTCCCATCCTCACCAGCGGCCTGTACGAGGGGGAGACGTTCGACGCCCGTCTCGACGACCCCCACTGGTCCACGCCTTCGGCATCGCCGGACGGCTGGACCGCCGTACGCACCGGCACCAGGGACCCTCGGACGCTCGTCGCGCCCGACGGGCCCCCGGTCCGCTGCACCGAGGAGATCCGTCCGGTCTCCGTCACCCGCACCCCCGACGGCCGTCACCTGCTCGACTTCGGCCAGAACCTCGTCGGCCGCCTACGCGTCACCGCCGACGGCCCCGCCGGCACCACCCTCATTCTCCGCCACGCCGAGGTCCTGCAGGACGGCGAACTCGCCACCCGTCCCCTGCGGGAAGCGCACTCCACGGACACGCTGATCCTGCCCGGCACCGGGCCGTACACCTGGGAGCCCCGCTTCACCCTCCACGGCTTCCGGTACGCGGAGATCACCGGCTGGCCCGGCGAGCTCGCCCCGCACGCCGTCGCCGCACGCGTCCACCACACGGACATGCGCCGCACCGGCTGGTTCACATGCAGCGACCCGAGGGTCAACCGGCTCCACGACAACGTCCTGTGGAGCATGCGCGGCAACTTCGTCGACATCCCCACGGACTGCCCGCAGCGCGACGAACGCCTCGGCTGGACCGGCGACATCCAGGTCTTCGCCCCCACCGCCGGCTTCCTCTACGACTGTGCCGGCATGCTCGACTCCTGGCTCACCGACGTCGGCCTCGAACAGCTCCCGGACGGCACCATCCCTTGGTACGTTCCCGTCATCCCCGGCGAACCGATGTGGACGCCCATCCGGCCCGGAGCCGCCTGGGGCGACGTCGCCACCCTCACCCCCTGGGCCCTCCACCGGCGCTTCGGGGACCTCGAACTCCTGCGCCGCCACTACGCCATGGGCAAGGCGTGGGTGGACCTCGTCGAGAAGCTCGCCGGCCAGGACCGGCTCTGGGACACCGGCTTCCAGCTCGGCGACTGGCTCGACCCCGCCGCCCCGCCCGACGACCCCGCCGCCGGCCGCACCGACCGGTACCTCGTCGCCACCGCCTACTTCGCTCACTCCACACGCCATCTCGCCCGCGCCGCCCGCGAACTGGGCAACCCCGGTGACGCCACCCACTACGGCACCCTGGCCGAGGAGATCACCACGGCCTTCCGCCGCCGGTACCTCCGCCCCGACGGCCGCCTGACCAGCGACAGCCCGACCGCGTACGCCCTCGCGATCGTCTTCGACCTCCTGGACGCGGGCTCGCGCCAGGCCGCCGGTGACCGACTGGCCGCACTCGTCGAGCAGGACGAAGCCCGTATCGCCACGGGCTTCGTCGGCACCCCCCTCATCTGCGACGCGCTGACCGACACCGGGCACCTCGACACCGCCTACCGGCTGTTGCTGCAGACCGACTGCCCCTCCTGGCTGTACACCGTCTCCATGGGCGCCACCACGATCTGGGAGCGCTGGGACAGTCTGCGACCCGACGGCACCCTCAACCCCGGCGGCATGACCTCCTTCAACCACTACGCCCTCGGCGCCGTCGCCGACTGGCTCCACCGGGTCGTCGGCGGCATCGAGGTCACCGAGCCAGGCGCCCGGGCCCTCGCCTTCCGGCCTCGCCCAGGGGGCGGCATCACCTGGGCGCGCACCCGCTACGAGACGCCGCACGGCACCGCCTCCTTGTTCTGGGAGACCACCTCGGACGGCATGAGGGCAGAGATCACCGTGCCCCCGAACTGCACGGCCGTCGTCGAACTGCCCGGGCGCGCACCCGGCAGACTCACCTCGGGCAGACACACCCTTCAGTCCACCGACGTCATCTCACAATGACCGGCGACATCCGACAACCCCGCGCGGACCCGGCATGGATTTCCATCCATGCCGGGCAGGCGTGTATCTCCGTGTCGTCGGACCGGCCTCATTCATGCCGCAGATGGGAGTCATCGCAATTTCGTATGGCGAGCCGTCGAGTGCTCGGCGGATTACCGGCGAAATTCTGCACCGACCGTTGTGGATGACGCGTCGTCACAGGTCAGAACGCATGAGCTGAATTCATGGAGCTCGACGGGTTGACCCGATGAGTTCGCGGCCATAGCTTTTCGAATTGCGTGAGGTGCTGAGATCGAAGCACCTGAAACTCCTTGAGGTCCTCGCGGGACGCGGGCAGACCTCGAGGGAGAAATTGAGCGCTCCGGCCAATTCCCCTGCAGCCGGATAACACAGCATCCGATTCCGCGGGCCCCGCCCGCTGTCCTCACTCTCCGGAGAGTCGCCGTGAATCGACGCGCCTTCCTGTCCGCCGCCATCGCCACGGCCGCGGTCGCCACCATGAGCCCTGGAGCCACCATTCAGGCAATCGCCGCCACCGACCCCCGCGTCCTCGACCGCGTCGACGCCGTTCTCGCACGGATGACGGCCGCCGAGAAGGAGGCGCTCGTCCGCTGTGACTTCGCCGCCCTCGCCCACCTCGGCATTCCCGCGCTGACCATGGTCGACGCCTCCGCCGGACTGCGCGGCGAGCGGAACGTCACCGCCTTCCCCGTCCCACTCGCCCAGGCCGCGGCCTTCGACGAGGACCTTGCCCGCCGCATCGGCGTCGCCATCGGCACCGAAGGACGCGCCAAGGGCTACAACACGCTCCTCGGCCCCACCGTCGACCTCACCCGCACCTGGCACTTCGGCCGCCAGGCCGAAAGCCTCGGCGAGGACCCGCTGCTCGCCGGACGGCTCGGAGCAGCCCTCACCACCGGTATGCAGAGCCGCCAGGTCACCTCCACCGTCAAGCACTTCGCCGCCTACACCCAGGAGGCGAACCGCTTCTTCACCGACACCGCGGTGTCCGACCGGGCCCTGCACGAGACCTACCAGGTGCCCTTCCGCCACGTGATCGCCGCAGCCCCCACCACCTCGGTGATGATGGCCTACCCCAAGATCAACGGCACCTTCGCCACCGAGAACCCCGCCCTCTTCGACGACGTCAAGAACCGCCTCGGCCTGCAGGGCTACACCGTCCCCGACTTCTGGGCCGGGAACGACCAGGTCGCCGCCGCCAGGGCCGGCATGGATCTCGCCGGACTCGGCCCCGGCGGCGTGAAGCTGGCACCCGGCGCACTCACCGACGGCTCCGTCCCGGCCGCGCGCCTCGACGACGCCGCCCGCCGCGTCCTCGTCACCATGTTCGCCAACGGCCTCGTCGACAACCCCGTTCCCACCACGCCGGCCCCGGACGTCAGCACCCCCGAGCACAAGAGCCTCGCCCACGAGGCGGCCCTCGCCTCCACCGTCCTGCTCGCCAACCGCTCCGCAGCCCTGCCGCTGCCCGCCACCCTCAAGACCCTCGCCGTCATCGGGCCGGCCGGAACCGACGCCCTCACCGGCGTCGCCGGATCCACCTTCGTCGACCCCGGCACCTGGACCACCCCACTCCAGGCCATCAAGGCCCGCGCGGGCAGCGCCGTCAAGGTCGCCCACGCCCAGGGCACCGTCGGCGACATCCCCCTGACCACCGTCCCCTCCACCGTCCTGCGCACCCCCGGCGGGGCCGCCGGCCTCACCGGCCGCTACTACGCCTCGGCCCAGCCCACCGGCACCCCGGTGGCCACCCGCACCGACAGCACCATCGACTTCACCGGTGCCCCGGTCGACAACCTCCCCACGGTCTGGTCCGCGACATGGTCCGGCACCCTGACCCCGACCCACACGGGCCTGCACCGCTTCTCCCTCCTGCCCGCGGGCACCGCCGTCCTCAAGATCAACGGCGTCGCCGTCGTCTCCGGCTCCCGAGGCACCCGCCGCTTCTTCCTCGGCACCCACGACTACCCCCTCCAGGGCACCGTCGAGCTCACCGCGGGCCGGACCGTCACCGTCGAACTCACCTACGACAACGCCGTCGCCGACCCGGACAGCATGGGCCGGAGCACCTGCGGACTCACACTCGGCTGGCAGCCCGCCTCCCTCATCCCGGCCGCCGTCCAAGCCGCCCGCACCGCCGACGCCGCCATCGTCTTCGTCAACCGTATGGCCGGCGAAGCCATGGACCACGAGCAGTTCACCCTCCCCGCGGACCAGAACCAACTCATCACCGCCGTCGCCGCCGCCAACCCCCGCACCGTCGTCGTCCTGAACACCGACGGGCCCGTCGCGATGCCCTGGCTCGGCGACGTCGAGGCCGTCGTCCAGGCCTGGTACGGCGGCCGAGGCATGGGCACCGCGCTCGCCGCCGTCCTCTTCGGCGACAGCGACCCCTCCGGCCGGCTCCCCGTCACCTTCCCGGCCGGCACCACCCAGGGTCCCGGCACCATGACCGCGACCTACCCCGGCAAGAACGCCACCGTCTCCTACGACGAGGGCACCGCCATCGGGTACCGCTACTACGACGCCAAGGGACAGCAGCCCCTGTTCCCCTTCGGGCACGGCCTGTCCTACACCACCTTCGCCCACGGCTCCCTCGAAGCCGCGTACGACGCGGTCGCCAGGACGGCCACCCTCTCCGTCACCGTCACCAACAGCGGCAAGCGTGAGGGCACCGACGTCGTCCAGGTCTACGCCACCCTCCCGGCCGCGGCGTCAGCCGAACCGCGCCGCCTCGTCGCCTTCCGCAAGCTCACCCTCGCCCCCGGAGCGAGCCGGCGCATCACCTTCGCCGTCCCCGCCGACGACCTCTCCATCTGGAGCGCCGGCGCCTGGACGCTCGTCCCTGGCCTCTACACCTTCGCCACCGCCCGCAACTCCCGCACCGTCACCGTGCAGCGGGCAGTCGACATCAACTGACCGGATCGCGCCGAGCGCCGGTACGTGGAAGCGCTGGACAAGGCGAGCCGGGCCGCGGCCCTGCGTGCGAGGGCAGTCCGCCCGACCTGTGCCGTGTCCATTCCCTGCCCGGAACGATCCATCCAGGGCCGGCGAACCCCCGGGGCGGTGTCGATCGGCCCTCCACAGCCGTGCGGAGGCGGTGGCCGCAGGAACGCGTGCGTGAGCGCGCTCGTCGCCCCGTCGGGGCCGACCGCAACCGGAGTCGGGCGGATCCACCTCGTCGACCACGATGTCGTCGAAGAGTCCATCCCCTGTGGGGGTGTTCGACGGGTGAGGTGGGTGAGGCGCTGTCTACCAACGGTGCCAGACCGCGGCAGGTGCGCCGTCCCGCGCAACGGACGGGTCGTCGCCTGCGACGAAGAACAGGGCCGAGGTGACGATGCGGTCGCCGGCGCGCTGGGCGCCGATCTCAAGCTGGAAGCCGTCGCAGGAGATGTCGCCGCTGGGACTGAACCGTAGACCGGTGTCGTGCTTGACCGCGTGGGCTTCCATGTCCTGCGCGAGCTGCGACGGTACACGGCCGACGAGCCGAATGCCCTCGCAGCTCACCTGCGGACCGAGTCGCCCGTCGACGCGGACGTAGGCCAGTTCTCCGTTCGTGGAGAAGTAGCACTCCACCGCCCCCTGGCTCATGGGCGTGTCCTGCTTGGAGAAACTCACGGGGTCCCACCCCGGGCCGTACCCGTCGAGCCGAGTGACGAAGCCGTGCGCGGCCAGGGCCGCGATGACCTCCCCCCGGTGCATGTCCATGCGCAGAGGACCCAGGGTGCGCCCGGGGAGGTAGTTCCAGTCATCCCGCTCCGCGTCCGGGAGTACCGGCCACATGTCTGTATCCATCGCACGATGATCGTCCACGCGGTTCACGTCCCGCGCATCAGGGGCCGGGGCGAAGCCCGGCTCCCAAGAGGCCGCCGGACGGGGCTCGGACAGCGTCACCACGTCACCACGCCTCCACGTCGGGCGTGGGCGTACTGCGACCGAATGGGCGACGAGCGTCACTGGGTCAGATCGAGGAAGCTCCATCGTGCCTCGGGCAGGGCGCCGCTGAGCCACTTCCCACAGTTCTGGAGCACCACCGGGCTCGAGGTGATGTGCTGGGTCCCCGTGTGAAGATCGCGCAGGAAGCGGTCGATCGGGCCGCGTCGGATCGCCGCCGAGCCCGCCCAGCGGTGGACGGTGCTGCCCACCTCCCGCGCGGTCGACGTCGCGTGGTTGAGGACGAGGCGCAGCAGGGTCTCCTGCTCCGTGGTGAGCGGGTCGCCCGAGTCGAGGGTGGCTTCGAAGTCGCGCCATGCCTCTGCCGCCCACGCCCGTGCGGCCCGGAGCCGGGCTTCCGCGGTCGCGTACTCCGCGTGGAACTGGGAGGTGTCGACAGCGGCACCACGCGTTCCGGTGCGGGCCTGGGCGACCTCCTTCAGCTCGTCGAGCAGACGCCGTCCGACGCCCAGTGCCCAGCCGGTGTGCCCGATCGCGGCCATGTTGACCAGACCGAGGCGGTAGACGGCGCCACCGTTGACGGGGGTGGTCGTGGTGGCGAGGTAGGTGTACTCGTGCGGGACGTACACGTCGTGGCAGTGGTAGTCGATGCTGTGCGTCGCGCGCAGCCCGAGCACGTCCCAGTTGCCGTCGAGCGTCACCTGCGACTTCGGCATGGCGAGGACCCGCATCTCCCCGGTGTCCTCGACCTGGATCAGGCTGTGCACGTGCGTGGCGTGCGCCATTCCGGAGGCGAACTGCCAGTTGCCACTGACCAGGTAGCCGTCCTTCACCGGAACGGCCCGGCCGGGCCGGGTGCCGTGCCCGGCGACCAGCGCGTACTCCCCGCCGGCGACGTCGGGGAACAGGTCGGCCGCCGCGGCCTCCCCGATGAAGGCCGCAGTGGAGCCGGTCACCAGTTGCAGGGCGAACATCGTCCAGCCGGCCGCCGCGTCGTGGTAGCTGAGCCGCTCGACCGTCTCGATCAGCTGCAGGGGGGTGAATTCGAATCCGCCGAGGCTCTTCGGCAACTCCGCCCTGACGGTCCCCGCGTCCAGCAGGGCCCGCGCGGTGTGCTCGGGAAGTCTGCCGAGGTCCTCCGCGGCATCCGCGTCCGCGTCGAGCGACCTGCCCAGCGCGTCGATCCGATCCAGCAGCGCGGGCAGTTCCGGGCTGCGATGCAGCCGAGCCGTGGCTGTCATGCCGTACCTCACCTCACCGTTGCTGATCGGACGTCATGTCACGTGCCGCTGGCGGGAGTTCTGGGTCCAGGCGAGGGTGGCCCGCCAAACGCGATCCTCTCACGCGGGCGGTCCGTCGTCTGCCGAAGAGCCGTGAAGCGGGGTTCGCGGCCGTTGGTTCTGCACAGGTCGGCTGCGAGCGGAGCACGAACTCATGGGCCCTGACATCGTTCAGGAGCCGACAATGAGCCGGGACGGCCCGCCGCCTGGGCCTTTCGCTACGGCGGTACCACCCTCACCGGTGGCCGCTCCTGGCGCCTTCCGGATCGGCCGTGCCCGTGGAGAGGGCGGTGCGCGTCGGCAGGGCGAGATGGGCGACGTCCGTGTCCGGGACCGGGTCGTGCCCGGGATGGAGACCGTGGGGCTGGGTGCCCGCCCCGCCGAGCTGGTCGCCGCCGTGGACCTCGAGCGGACCGGCGACGGTGCGATCCCCGAACCGGGGAGGGCGTCGAGGTTCATCCTCTCCTGGAGTTCCAGGCCCGGGTCACGGCCTCGCGGAGACCCGCATCGTCGAGATCCCCCGGCTCGGCGAGGTCCGGCTCGACGGCGTAGTCCTCGAGCGTCAGGAACACCTGATCGAAAAGATCGGCAAGCGGCTCACGGATCCTTTCGCCGTTCGCCTGGGAGATCCGATGGTTCTCCCACCAGCCGCGTGCGAACTCCGGGGCAGTGCAGGGGCCTTGTGTGAACGCGGCGAGGAGCGCCAGCAAACGCGCTGCCGCGCTGTCCGGGGCGACTTCCTCCGGCCGGGACCAGGCCCGGTTCCGCGGGGGATGGGCGGCAGCGACTGCGGACAGGCCCGGGCGGCTTACTGAGACGGTTTCCGCGTAGCGGCCGAAGAGGGCTCGCGCCGCGTCGACGCCCTCACCGACGGCCGCCGTCATGAAGGAGACGGGGCCTGCGACGAGGGCGTGGCCCGCCTCCGGGAACAGGACAGCGCCCCGCAGGTCGGGCGTGACGAGCAGACTCGGCGGACGGATTCCCGTCCATTCCTCGCCGACCGCCAGGGAGACCGAACCGGTGGAGGTGCCGCCCCGGCCGGTCAGGTCGACATGCAGGATGTGCGCCGCCCCCATGGCACGGCAACCGGCCGTGATCCGGCGGGCCAGCGCCGCGCCGAGCTCCTCTCCCACGGGAACCGGGGCGAGCGTCTTGCCGAGCAGCCACCCCCGCGCGAAGGCGCCGTCCGCGTCCAGAACGGGCGTGGCGGCAATGGGCAGTTCTTGACGCTCCGGTCCATACCCCAGGGGCACCCCCGCCGCGGCGTCCGCAGCCCGGTGCGTCGGTCCCCTGCTGCCGGAGTCCGCCGGCACGTCGATGGCCGCATCGCCCGGGCGAACCCGACGCTCCCGTTTCACCTGCTCAAAGTACCCCGCCTGTGGTACCGCAGGTGTGGTGATTGGGCGGCAGGTGTCGGACGGGGGGTGGTGTCGGTGGCCGTGGGTCATCTGGTGACCGTGGTGCGATCTGAGGGAGAGGGAGCGAGTTCTGCGGAGTTTTCGAGGCTCCCGCGGCGGTGTCGAGCTTGCGGCTACGGTGCGGTTGCCTCGCCGGACTTCGGCGGACAGATGCCCTAGATGTCCGGACGACCTTCTGGCGCAGTTGCCAACCCCCGCCCAGCGAACAGCCCTTCTGAGGTGCCATCATGACTTGCCGTCGACCGGTCCTCGGACCCCGCTCCCGCTCCGGTCCTGCGCTCGCCGCCGTCGTTATTGCCGTCCTGGCCCCTCACGGGGGCGGGATGTGGCGCGAAGGAAGAGACCAGGGACTACTCGGTTCCGGGCACCCTCTGCGGCATACGCGTCGACATCAAGGAACTCACTCCGTTCCTCCCGCCGGGGAAGAAGCTTTCCGTCAAGCCGGACGTCTCTCCCTCGTCGACCTGGTGCGATGTGTCCGTGGACGGGAAGCTCGCCGTCAGAACGGTGCAGAAGTGGTGGCAGGGTGGCCGGGACACGGCGTATTACCTTCGCAGCCAGACCCTCGACAGGGTGGAGGAAACTGCGGAGGAGGGGCGGTTCGTGTATTCCGGCTGGCAGGGGTTCGGCAGGACGGAAGACTGCGTCGACGCCAAGTACGAGCAGGAGCTGTACACCGGGATCCAGGCCTACGGTTCCGATCACAGGGACGCCGAGGCGGTGAAGCGTCTGATCGTGTCCTTCACGGCGGAGGTCGAGAAGTCGGAAGGGTGCGACGCGCGAGCGTCGTGAGGGGCACGTCTCGTGACCCCCGGTTTCGTGCCGGGCGCCCGGGCCTGCGGACCTCCGGCGGTGCCGTCGGAACCCGGCGGCGGAGGGGCGCCCCCGCTTCGGAGCGTCCTCCGCCCGCCGGGTCCGCGACCACGACCACGGTGCTGCTGACGGCGCGCCGGTCCTCGACCCTCCCGCGCGCCGTCGCGACGTCACGCCCGCACGCGACGGCGCAGTGCCGGGTCGGTGAGGGAGGGTGGGGTGTAACCCCCGTCGCGCGCGGAGAGGTTGGTGCCCGGCGGGACGATCTTGTCGATGCGGTCCAGGACGTCCTGGTCGAGGCGGATCGCGTCCGCGCCCAGCTGGCTCTCCAGCTGCTCGAAGGTGCGCGGGCCGATGATCGCGGATGTGACCGCCGGGTGTTCGAGGACGAACGCGAGGGCGAGCTGCACCAGCGTCAGCCCCGCCTCCTCGGCGAGCTGGGCGAGCGCCTCCGCCGCGTCGAGCTTGGCCGCGTTCTCGGGGGAGGCGATGTCGAAGCGCTCGGTCTGACGCGCGGAGCGGCTGGAGACGGGCTGCTCCGCGCCCTTGCGGTAGCGGCCGGACAGCCAGCCCCCGGCCAGCGGGCTCCAGACGAGCACGCCGAGGCCGTAGCGCCCGGCCACCGGCAGCACCTCGCGCTCGACGCCGCGGGCCAGCAGCGAGTACGGCGGCTGCTCGGCGACGACGCGCTCCCGTCCCCGTCGCTCGGCGGTCCACTGGCCCTCCACGATCGCGGACGCTTCGAACGTGGACGTCCCGATGTACCGGATCTTGCCCTGGCGCACCAGGTCGGTGAGCGCGCCGAGCGTCTCGTCGAAGTCGGTGTCGGGCTCCGGCCGGTGCACCTGGTACAGGTCGATCCAGTCGGTGCCCAGGCGCCGCAGGCTGTTCTCGACCTCGCGGACGATCCAACGGCGCGAGTTCCCTCGCTCGTTGGGCCCGTCGCCCAGAGCACCGTGGAACTTGGTGGCGAGCACCACGCCGTCCCGCCGGCCGCCCGCGAGGGCCTTGCCGACGATGGTCTCGGACTCGCCCGCCGAGTAGACGTCGGCCGTGTCCACGAAGTTGATCCCCGCGTCCAGCGCCCGGTGGATGATCCGTACGGAGTCCTCGTGGTCGGGGTTGCCCCGGGCGCCGAACATCATCGTCCCCAGGCACAGCGGGCTGACCTTCACGCCCGTGCGGCCCAGATTGCGGTACTGCGTCATCGTGCACTCTCCTGCATGAGGGGATCGGGGGTACGGGGATCGGTGGGGGTGGCGGACGCGGTGGGGGCGGCGGCGGCGTCCGCGGTGACGCCGTCGCGGAAGGCGTCCCACAGACGGCGGTAGGGGCCGTCCGCCGCGAGCAGCTCCTCGTGTGTGCCCGACTCGGCGATCCGGCCGCCGTCGAGGACGACGACCCGGTCGGCACGGGCGGCGGTGGTGAGCCGGTGGGCGACCACGACGGTGGTGCGGCGCCGGGTCAGGGCCTCCGTGGCGGCGGTCACCCGCCGTTCGGTGGCCAGGTCGAGAGAGGCCGTGGCCTCGTCGAGCAGCAGCACGTCCGGGTCGACGAGCTCGGCACGGGCCAGCGCGAGCAGCTGGCGCTGCCCGGCGGACAGGTTCCGTCCGCGTTCGCCGACCTGCTGGAGGTAGCCGCGGGGCAGCGCGGCGACCATCTCGTGCGCGCCGACGGCACGCGCGGCGGCCTCCACCTCGGCGTCCGAGGCGTCGGGGCGCCCGTAGGCGATGGCGTCGCGGACGGTCCCGCTGAACAGGTGCGGCTCCTGCGGAACGACACCGAGCCGGCGCCGGTAGCCCGTCAGGTCGTACGCCCGCAGGTCGACGCCGTCGACGCGGACGGTGCCGTCCGTCGGGTCGTAGAAGCGGGCGAGCAGCTTGACGACCGTGGACTTCCCGGCGCCCGTCGTGCCGACGGGCGCGACGGTCTCGCCCGGAGCGATCCGCAGCCGCAGACCGTCGAGGACCCGCCGGCCGCCGGGGTAGGCGAAGGACACCGCGTCGAACTCGACCTCGCCGCGCAGCCCCCGGACCTCGCGCGGGCGCAGTGCGGCGGGCGTGCCCGTCGACGTCCGCATGAGGGCCCGCAGCCGTGACAGGCCGATGACCGCCTGCTGGTAGCCGTCGAACACCTGCGACAGCTGCTGGATCGGCGCGAAGAACAGCTCCACGTACAGCAGGAACGCGATGAGCGTGCCCGCGGTCAGCCGCCCCTGGGTCACCTGCCCCGCCCCGACTGCCAGCACGGCCGCCGCCGCGAGCGTGCCCAGGAACTCCACGAACGGGAAGAACACGCTCATGCACCGCTGCGCGCGCAACCGCGCGTCCCGGAACTCGCCGGCCAGCACGGCGAAGCCACGGGCGTTGTGCTCCTCGCGGCGGAACGCCTGGGTGACCCGGATCATGGCGACGTTCTCCTGAAGGGCCGCGTTCACGACGCTCACGCGCTCGCGCGCCTCCCGGTAGGCGGGCACCGAGTACCGGCGGAAGAGGGCCGTCGCGGCGGCGAGCACCGGCACCACCGCGACCAGGACCAGGGCCAGCGCCGCGTCGATCACGAGCAGCGCGACGAGCACGCCCGTGATCGTCAGCGCGCTCACCACCGCCGTGATGAGGCCCGTCTGCACGAACGTCGACAGGGCGTCCACGTCCGTGGTCATCCGGGTCATGATCCGGCCGCCGAGCTCACGCTCGTAGTAGTCCAGGCCGAGCCGCTGCAACTGGGCGAACGTCTTCACCCGCAGCACGTACAGCAGGCGCTCGCCGGTGCGGCCCGTCGTCCTCACCTGCGCGACGCCGACGGCCCAGTTGGCCGCCACCACCAGCGCGGCGGCGACCGTGGCCGTGAGCAGCGCGCCGTGGACGCCCCGGGCCACGCCGTCGTCGACGCCGTGCCGCACCAGGACCGGCACGGCGATCTGCGCCAGGGCGTCGAGCGAGACGAGCAGGACCCCGAGCACCAGAGGCACCCGCAGGGGCCGCAGCAGGCGCCCCAGCGTCAGCTCCGGCTCGGCCGCCTCGGCGGCCTCGGCGGGCAGCCCCGGGTCGGCCCGCGGCAGCGGCATCCGGGCGAGCCCGGCCACGATCTCCGGGTTCGGCGGCGCGGAACCGAGCAGTCCGCCGCCGGTCGGACCGCCGTGCCCGGGACCGGAGGTGGCAGCCGCCTCCGCGAACGCCTGCGCGGCACGGACGGTGGCGTCGCCGCCCTCGTCGTCCGCGCGGGCGTCGAAGGCGCCGTCCTCGTCGCGGCGCCACAGGGCGGCGGTGACCGCGTCGGCGGGCGCGGGCGGAGGGGCGGGTGTGGACGCGGCCCGCGCGGGTTCGTCCGCCGCCGACAGCAGCGTCCGCAACAGCGGGGAACGGGAGCGGAGTTCGTCCAGGGTGCCGGTGTCGACGATCCGGCCCCCGTCCAGGACGGCGATCCGGTCGGCGAGCTCCAGGGTGGAGCGCCGGTGCGCCACGACGAGCGTCGTGGGGCGGCGGATCTCCTTGCGCAGCGCGTCGTGGATCTCCGCCTCCACCCGGGTGTCGATCGCCGACGTGGCGTCGTCCAGGACCAGCAGGGACGGCTCGGCCAGCAGGGCACGGGCCAGGGCGATCCGCTGCCGCTGCCCGCCGGAGAGCGTGAGCCCTTGTTCGCCGACGACCGTGTCGTAGCCATGGGAGAGCCGCTCGACGAACTCGTCGGCGCGGGCGAGGCGGGCCGCCGCGCGGATCCGCTCGTCGTCGGCGTCCGGGCAGCCGTACGCGATGTTGGCCCGCACGGTGTCCGAGAGCAGCAGCGACTCCTCGAACACGAAGCCGATCCGCGAGCGCAGCGAGTCCAGGGACAGGTCGCGCACGTCGTGGCCGCCGACCAGGACCCGGCCGCCGGCCACGTCGTAGAAGCGGGGCAGCAGCGCGGCCGCCGTCGACTTGCCCGAGCCGGCGAGCCCGATGACCGCCACGGTCTCGCCCGGCCGGATCTCCAGTGAGAAGCCGCGCAGCAGCGGCTTCCCGGACGCCGACCCGGACGACGTCCCGGACCGGCCGTCCGGTCCGTATCCGAAGGTGACGTCCTCCCAGACGACGGAGGGCGGGCCGGGCGGCAGCTCGGTCGCGTCGGGAGCCTCGGTCAGGCCCGGCGTCTCGTCGATCACCTCCAGGACACGGACCGCGCCCGCCCGCGCGGGCTGCCACACCGTGAGCAGGGTGGCCAGCTGCCGCACCGGTGTGACGAACGAGCCGAGGTAGGTGGTGAACGCCAGGAACGTGCCCAGCGAGATGTGACCCTCGAGCGCCATCCAGCCGCCGAGGGCGAGGACCGCGACCTGGCCGAGGGCGGGCACCGCCTGCAGCGCCGGGTTGTACCGGCTCATGTACCGCACGACCCGGATCCGGGAGGCGAAGAGTCGGCGCGCCCGCCGGTCCAGGTTCGCCCGCTCGCGCCGCTCCTGCCCGAACCCCTTCACCACCCGCACCCCGGTGACCGTCGCCTCCACGGCGGAGGCGACCTCGGCGGCCTCCTGCTGGGCGTGCCAGTTCGCGGGGAACAGGTCGCGGCGGCTGCGGAGGGCGATGAACCACAGCAGCGGCCCGACGACCAGCGCCACGGCCGTCAGCGGCGGGGACAGCAGTGCCATCAGCACCAGGGACGTCAGGAACATCAGCACGTTGCCGGTGAGGTTCGGCAGGAACTGCAGCAGCGTCTGGATGAGCGTGATGTCGGAGATGGAGCGGCTCACGGCCTGTCCCGTGCGCAGCTCGCCCTGCTTGACGCCGCCGAGCCGGACGAGCGAGGCGAAGGCGTCGTTGCGCAGGTCGTACTGGACGCCGAGCGACACCCGCCCCGACCGGTAGCGCCGGGTGAAGCTCGCGCCGAAGCGCACCGCGCCCAGCCCGGCCAGGAGGACGACCCACGGCGTCAGCGAGCCCGTGGTCCCGGCGTCCACGGTGTCGACGACATGGCGCAGGACCAGCGGCAGTGTCGCGGTGGCCAGGGCGGCGACGACCGCCGCCCCGTAGGCGAGGGCGAGGTCACGGCGGTGGCGCAGGCAGTAGCCGAGCAGTCGGCGCGCCCAGCCGTCGGGGCGAGGCCCGCCGGGTCCGGCCGCCGCAGCGGCGGCCGGACCCGGCGCGTTCGAGGGGGGACAACCGGTCACCGGGCGTCCACCAGGGCGGCGGACCGCTCGGCGGCCGTGTCCTGGCCGGACAGGTCGAAGAACTGGCTGGCCGGGCGGGGGAGGCCGTAGTGCTCGCGCAGGGTCGTCCCGGTGTACTCGGTCCGGAAGAGGCCGCGCTCCTGGAGGATCGGCACCACCTGGTCGACGAACCGTTCCAGGCCGGAGGGGAGCACCGCGGGCATGATGTTGAAGCCGTCCGCCGCGCCGCTGTCGTACCAGTGCTCGATGGTGTCGGCGACCTGCACGGCGGTCCCGGCGAAGGTCCGGTGCCCGCGTCCGCCGCCGAGCCGCCCGATCAGCTGTCGCACCGTCAGGTGCTCGCGCCGGGCGAGGTCGACGATGAGAGTGAAACGGCTCTTGGCCCCCTCGATCTCGTCCTCCGTGGGGATGTCCTCGGGCAGTTCCCGGTCGAGGTCGAGGTCCTCCGGCGCGATCCGCAGCGTCGTGGCGAGCTGACGCCTGGCGTACTCCGGCGAGATCAGCCGGTCCAGCTCCGCGTCCAGCTCCCGCGCCTCGGCCTCGGTGTCCCCGATGACCGGCACGATGCCGGGGAGGATCTTGATCCCTTCGGGGTCCCGGCCGAAGGCGACGGCACGCCGCTTCACGTCCTGGTAGAAGGCGATGCCGTCCTCCAGCGTCTGCTGGGCGGTGAACACGGCCTCCGCGTAGCGGGCGGCGAAGTCCTTGCCGTCCTCGCTCGAACCGGCCTGGACGAGGAGGGGGTGTCCCTGCGGCGAACGCTCCACGTTGAGCGGGCCGTCGACCCGGAAGTGCGCGCCCCGGTGCTCGATCCGCCGCACCCGCTCCGACAGCGCGTGCACGCCGCGCTCCTTGTCGGCCACGACGGCGTCGTCCGCCCAGCTGTCCCAGAGCTTGGCGGCCACCTCGACGAACTCGGCGGCCCGCTCGTAGCGCGCGTGGTGCAGCGGGGTGTCGTCCAGGCCGAAGTTGCGGGCCGCCTCGGCGCCGGCCGTGGTCACGATGTTCCAGCCGGCGCGCCCGCCGGACACGTGGTCCAGCGAGGCGAACCGGCGGGCGAGGTTGAAGGGTTCGTTGTAGCTCGTCGACGCGGTGGCGATCAGCCCGACGTGGCTGGTGACCGCGGCGAGCGCGGTCAGCAGGACGGTCGGCTCCAGCTTGCTCGACGGCCGGCGGCCGGGATCGCCGTGGAGGACCGGACTGTCGGCCAGGAACACCGAGTCGAGCTTGCCGCGTTCGGCGATCCGCGCCAGGTTCTGGTAGTGCGCGATGTCCGTACCGCCCCGTGCCGGGCTCTCGGGGAGCCGCCACGCCGCCTCGTGGTGACCCGCCGACATCAGGAAGGCGTTGAGGTGCAGGGGCTTGCGGGCGGGACGGTCAGGCGTGCGGGGCATGGGACTTCTCCTCGTGGAGGCCGTGACGGGGGTCGTCGTCGGCGGGGGTGCGGCCGACCGGGCGGCCGGTGGGGTGAGCGCCGGTGTCGCGGCGACCGTGATCCGGAGAGGCGGCGCCGGTCCCGGGGGAGTCCGGCTGGATCACGCCGAGCGCGGCGAGCAGGGTGTCGCGGTGCTCCTGGAACCGGGGGTCGCGACGGCTGCGGGGCGTGGGCAGTCCGACCGCGAGGTCCAGCGAGATCCGCCCGTCCTCGAGGACCAGGACCCGGTCCGCCAGCTCGACGGCCTCGTCGACGTCGTGGGTGACCAGGAGCACCGCCGGGCGGTGCCGTTCGTACAGTTCGCGCAGCAGATCGTGCATCCTGATCCGGGTCAGCGCGTCCAGCGCGCCGAACGGCTCGTCCGCCAGCAGCAGTTCGGGATCGTGGACCAGGGCGCGGGCGAGGGCCGCGCGCTGCTGCTCGCCGCCCGACAGCTCGTGGGGCCAGGACCGTTCGCGACCCGCGAGGCCCACCTCCTCGAGGGCGGTCAGCCCTCGCCTGCGCGCACCGGGACCGTGCAGGCCCAGGACGACGTTGTCCAGCACACGCAGCCACGGCAGCAGGCGGGAGTCCTGGAAGGACAGCGACACCCGGTCGGGCACCCGCAGTTCGCCCGTGCCCTCGACGCCGTGGTCGAGGCCCGCGACGGCACGCAGCAGCGTCGACTTGCCGGACCCGCTGCGCCCGAGCAGGGCGGTGAACTCGCCCGGGGCCAGGTCGAGATCGATGTCCTTCAGCACGGTCCGGTCGCCGAACCGGCGCACCAGGGCACGCGTCCGGACGGCCGGAACGGTCGCTGTCAGCCCGCCAGGGTACGTCGCCACGACAGGGCCCTCCTCTCGACGGCGCGGACGAGGGCGTCGGAGGCGAAGCCGAAGGCTCCGTACGCCACCAGGCCCACGATGATCACGTCGGACTGGGCGTACTGCTGGGCCTGGAACATCATGTAGCCGATGCCGCTGGTCGCGTTGATCTGCTCCACGACGATCAGACCGAGCCAGGACGAGGTCACGCCCAGCCGCAGCCCCACGAAGAACCCCGGCAGCGAGCCCGGGATCACCACCCTGCGCACGAACCGGAGCCGGCTGAGCCGCAGCACCTCGGCCAGCTCCACATGGCGGCTGTCGATGCCGGTGAGCGAGGCGTAGGTGTTGATGTACATGTTCACGGCCACGCCGAGCGCGATCACCGTGACCTTCATGTCCTCACCGATGCCGAGCCACAGGATCAGCAGCGGCAGCATCGCCAGGGACGGGATCGCCCGCTTGATCTGCAGCGGCCCGTCGACCAGGTATTCGCCCAGGCGGCTCAGGCCGGCCACGACGGCGAGCGAGACACCCGTCACGACGCCGAGGAGCAGCCCGAGGCCCGCCCGCTGCAGCGAGACGAGCACATTGCCCTGGAGCCGCCCGTCCTCGACCAGGTCGACGGCGGTGGACAGCACGGTTCCGGGTCCGGAGAGGATGCGCGGATCGAGCAGGCCCGCGGCGGAGGCACCCCACCAGGCGGCGAGGATCAGCGCCGGTCCGAGCAGCCGGCCGAACGGCACCGGGCGGGCCGGTCCCAGCCGTCGCCGCCGGGCCCGGGCGCGGCCGCCCGCCCCGGCGGCGGCGTCACCGGTGACCGGTGGCTCCCCGGAGTCCTTGCCCAGGTGCCCCTCGTGCTGCGGTCGAGGGGTGCGTTCCTTGACGACGGCGGTCATGATCCCTCCCGGTACGGTACGGTGCGGTGACGGCCTGGGCCGCCAGGCCCTCGAACCGCCGGTCGAAGAGCGGCGAGACGTCGAAGCGGGGCACGAAGCCGCCCTCGGCGAGGAGATCGGCGGTCTCCTGCTCCCAGGCGATCGCGTCGTCCCAACGGGCCGGGAAATGCGGCTTGTTGAGAGAGGCGACGATGCGCTTGCCGTCCTCGCGGCCGACTCCTTGGTCCTTGACGTAGTAGGCGTCGATCCAGCGCTCGGAGTGCTCCCACGCCCACACCGAGCCGCGCGCCCACAGCGGGATGAAACTGCGGACCGCGGCGGCCTTCGCGGGATCGTCCAGCACCTCGGCCGGCGCCCACAGGACGGTCAGCAGGTCGACGACGTCGGTCCGGACGTCCCGTGCGCCGTCCTTGCGGTACTGGTCGAGGTACTTGGTCAGCGTGGGCTCGCCGAGCGGGGCGACATCCACCTGCCGGGACTGGAGGGCGGTCAGGAACTGGGTGCTGGGCAGCTCCACCAACTCCACGTCGTCGTAGGCGATCCCCGCCTTCTGCAGCGCGCGGAGCACCACGACGCCCTGGGCCTGCCCCTGGGAGAACGCGATCTTCCTGCCGCGGAAGTCCTTTGCCCGGGCGACGGACGAGCCCGGGGCCGTGGCGAACACGTACGTGGGCTTACGGCGCAGCTGCACGGCCACGATCCGGGCCTTCACCCCGATGGCGTGCGCCTGGATCGGCGGAATTCCCGCATTGGAGGCCAGATCGATGGATTGGGCCCGGAAGCCCTGGATGATGTCCGGCCCTGCGGAAAGGTTCGGCCATTCGGAAACCGTGAACGGGAGTTCCTTCGCGAGGCCCGATTCCGCGAGCTGGATACGCGCGGTGCGGACGGCCACCGAAAGCGAGGTGCCCGGTGGCGGGGGAGCGGTGGAGAGTTTCTTCGCGGGAGCGGAATGCGCGGCGGGTGAGGGCGGCGGGGCGCAGCCGGCGAGGCAGAGCGCGCCACCTCCCGCGAGGGCGATAAAACTTCTTCGGGTCAGGTGTGACGGGACGGAGGCGGAAGCCATGGACGGTCCTGTTCCGGAGCGGGCTGTGGGAAGCCGGGCGGACATGCCGGGTGACGAGGGGCGGAGGGCGAGGGGTCAGACGGGGAGGTAGGCGCCGTCGTGGAAGAGCAGCGGGCGCCGCCCGGGCTCCTGCCAGGAGTCGACGACGCGGGCGACGACGATGCGGTGGTCGCCGGCCGGCACGAGGGACTCGATGTGCAGCCGCAGCCACCCCGCCACGTCCTCGAGCACCGGCTCGCCCTCGGGCAGCCGCCGCCAGGTGGTGGGCGCGGCGAAGCGGTCGATGCCGCTGGTGGCGAAACGCGCGGCCAGGTCCTCCTGGTCGGAGCCGAGGAAGTGGACCACGGCGGTCCGGGCCTGCTCGAGGTGGGGCCAGGAGGACGACCGCGTGGCAACGGAGAACGAGACGAGCGGAGGGGTGAGGGACAGCGACGACAACGACGTCGCCGTGAATCCGACGGGCCCGTGGCCGGCGTCGGCGGTGACGACCACGACACCTGCCGGATAGGCGCGGAAGGCCTGCTTGAAACGGTCGGGGGTGACACCCGTCAGGGGCTGCGAGGGCGCGGACAACGTCATGTCTCCTCCAGGGAGGGAAGCCACGAAGGCGCGAACGTACGAAGGCGCGAGGGCGTGCGGAAGTACGGCGTGCGGAAGACGGCCTGCGGAAGTACGGCGTGCGGAAGAAGGCGTGGAGCGGCAGGGCGTGAGGACGGGGATGACGCTTCAGGAGAACGGCTCCGGAGACCGCATGCCGAATACCGGACGCCGGGGAAAGCGGCGGAGGAAATGGCGGCACGGCAGGGCCTGGGAAAGCCGTGGACCGAGCGGGAGAAGGTCCGGATTCCGCCGCGTGGAACCGCTGTGCGGAATGCCGGTTCGGGTCGCCGTCAGGCAGAGGCCCGGGACAGGATCAACAACAACATCCCGTCGCGGGGAATACCCCGGAAATAGGTCGCTCGCTGCTCATGAATCCATCTTCCGGCGTGCGCTCAGGTGCGGTCAACAATGCAACTGATTGAATTAAGTCGGGTCTTCGCCGGTCGCCGGGTGCCGCCGGGGACCGGCGGGTCAGGACACGGCCGGGAGAGCCGGCCAGGGCCCGAGCGGATCGTCGTACAGCGCTCCCAGCGCCACCGCGGGACCGGCCGTCGCGAGGACGGAGCCGGTGAACGAGCTGGGCACGACACGGCGTTCGGGGTCGTCGCACACCCACGAGCGCTCGGCCACCTCCGACCGCAGCGCCGCGAGGCACTCGGGCAGCCGGCCCGCCCCCGGCTCGACCACGACCAGCGTGGCGGGATCGATCATGTCGAGGAGCACGGCGGCGGCCCGGCCCACGAGTCGGGCCCGGCGCAGGAACAGCTCCCGCGCCACCGGCTCGCCGGCCAGCGCCCGTTCCAGGAGGGCCGGGAAGGACGGCACCGGCAGCCCCGCCGCGGCGGCCTGCCGTACCAGCGCCGCCTCCGACACCTCCGACGCGAGGCACCCGCGCACCCTGCAGGTGCAGGACGCGGACCCGCCGTCGGCGGCGCCCACCGGCAGATGGGCGACCCTCCCGGCGGCGGACCGCGGGCCCTGGTGCACGGCACCCGCGGTCACGAACGCCGCGTCCACGACGTTGCCCACGAAGAGCAGCACCGCGCTCGACCGGGTGGCGCGCTGCCCCAGCAACTGCTCCGCGCGGGCCAACGCCCGTGCGTGGCTGTCGACATGGACCGGCAGACCGGTCGCGTCGGCGAGCACGCTGCGTACCGCCACGTCGCGCCAGCCGAGCTGGGGGTGCCGTACGACGACACCGGCCGCCGGGTCCACCCAGTGCCCGGTGGCGGCGCCCAGGGCGAGTACGGTCCGGCCCTGCGCGTGTGCCGTCACGAGACGCGGCAGCCGGGCAGCCAGCCCGTCGAGGACCGGGCCCGGAGCGATGTCCTCATGGGGGCGCCGCTCCTCCGCGACGATCCGGCCGCGCAGGTCCACCAGCGACAGCGTGGTGTGCGTGACGGCGATGTGGGCGCCGGCCACGAGGTAGCGGTCCGCGTCGACCTCCACCGGCACATGGGGCCGGCCCAGGCCGCGGCGGCCGGTCGTCTCCCGGCTCTCACGGAGCAGGCCCCGGCCCATCAGGACCCCGCAGTGCCCGCTCACCGCCGCCGGTGACAGACCGGTCAGCCGGGCGACGGTGCTGCGCGCCACCGGGCCGTGGTCGAGGACGGCGCCCAGCACCGCGCCCGCTCCGGAGGCGCGGCGCGCCGCCGGAAGGGCGGCCGGGATGTCCGAGCGCCGCAGGTGCGCGCCGTGCCGTGGGGTGGTCGCCGACGAAATCTCCACGAGATGCCTTCCCGATCCTGTACGAGTGCGGGGACGGTGGGGTACGAGGCAGCGCGGCGCGCTCGGTGCGGGATGCCCCCCGGCCGGCCCTGGCCAGGCCCGGACACACCCGGGAGCCCGCGTCCGGACGCGGTGGAACGTCCCGGGAAGACCGGGAAGACCGGGAAGACCGGGAGGACCGGGAGGACCGGGAGGACCGGGAGGACCGGGAGCCGGGAGATCAGGGAACCGAGGCCGCGCCGCTCTTCAGGTCCGACGACACGCGGCGGAGCACACACGCTTCAGGTCGAGGTGACCTCGAGTCGTCAGAAGCGCGGATCGGCACATGGGCGGCAACATAATCGGGGCCGCGCGAGCCGGTCAACAACCGGCCGCTCCGTGGACACCGGGCTCCCGGCGTCCCCCGCGTTCGAGGGAGTCCACCGCCCCACGCGGCTCAGACGAGCCGGAAGAGGTCGGCGGCGGCGTGCACGTCGGCGAGGTCCTCGACGGTGCGGAGGTTGTCGCACAGGGCTTCCAGGACCGAGCCGTGCCCGGTGTCCGCCGGGCCGCCGACGGCCACGCCGAAGAGCCTGAAGCCCAGCCGGCGTTTGGCGGCCCGCCACGCGCGCGTCCACTCCTCCGTGACCTCGCAGGCGTCGTCGGTGATGAGGACGATGTCCCCGCGTTGCCGCCCGGCGGCGTCGAACTCCTCCGCCAGCAGGTCCGCCGCCGCTGACAGCGGCCGCTGGAAGTCGGTGCCGCCGCCGAGGAAGGTCTCGGCGAAGCCGACGACCTCGGCGGTCGCGGCCGGGCGGCCGGCCGGGAAGCGGAACACGCGGAGCTGGTCGGCGGTGGAGAACAGGATGCCGACGAAGTCCCGCCCCGCCGCACGGGCCTGGTCCAGCAGCGCCAGGGCGCATGCCTTGGACCATGCCTCCCGGGTGACGCCCCCGGGTCCCTCGGCGTACATGGAGTGCGAGGTGTCGACGCACGCGATGACGGCGCCCTTGCCGGTGCTCCGCTCGCCCTGGCTGTCGTGGAGCATCAGTTCCCCGGCGGCGTACCGGGCGGCGAAGACCGCGCGGAGTCCGGGCAGGCCGAGGTGGGCCAGTTCGGAGGGCAGCACGCGGGAGAGGTCGTCGCCGACGGTGACGCCGACCAGCTCGCCGGTGGTGTTCTCCACCCTGCGGGCCCGCTCGCCGCCGGCCATCTCCCGGAAGCGGCCGATCAGTTCGGCCCACCGCGCGAGGCGGCCGCCGCGCAACCGCTCGGCGAGCCGGTCGCGTTCCTCGAACGGCATCCGCTCCAGCTCACCGCGGCCGATGCCCCACGCCCGCTGCAGCGCCGCCTCGTGCCGCACCGCCGTGGCGGCCCCCGCGGTGGCATGGCGCGCCATGGCCGTGATGTCGGCGGCGGCCGCGGAGACGGCCCGGGCGGCGGCCCGCCGGGCCTCCCGGGCGGTGGCCTCGGCCGCCTCGGCGGCTCCCACGGCCCGCCGCACGGCGGTGGCGACCGGGCCCGGCACGGTGCCGTCCGCGCCGGCCATGGCCGCGGCTCTCCGGAGTCCCTCGCCCACCCGGTCGGCGGCGTCCCGCGCGTCCCGCAGGGCACCGCCCGCCCGCGCGGCCCGTTCCCGGGCCTCCCAGTTCCGGACCAGCATCCGGCGCAGGGCGGACGCCTGGGCGAGGACGGCCATGGCGGCGGCGTAGGGGTCGCCGGCGGTCTCCCGGCGCAGTTCGGCGAAGTCCGCGGACCGCACCAGCGCGGTGACGATCCCGTGGTCGGCGAGCCGGGCGGGGTCCATCTCGGAGGGCTCCCGCAGCCGGGGTTCCGCCTCCCGGTACGCGGCCAGGAACACGTCGGCGAGGAGGTCGTCGGCGTGGTCGTGCTGGGAGCGGAGTTCGTCGGCCAGCTCGCGCAGCGCGGCCGACTGCGCGAGCGTGTCGCGCCACGCGATCCGGTCGAAGAAGTCGGCCACCACGGTCGCCGTGTGGCGCCCGGATGGCCCGACGCCCAAATTCAGCCAGGCCGCGGAGCGGCGTACCAGCTCGTCCAGCCCGGCCGGTGTCCCCCCGGCGGCACCGTCGGCAGCTCCGTCCGTGGTGCCGTCGGCAGTTCCGTCCGTGGCGCCGTCCACCGCCTCCCCGGCGCTCAGAGCTGCGCCTCCACCGCGCTCGCGTCCATGCCGAGGGCCTCGGTGAGCACGCGTGCGCGGACGGCGCGGTGACGACCCGTGACGCGGTCGACGGCGGCGGTGGAGCGCCCGGCGTCCGCCGCCTCCGTGCGCAGTCGCTCCAGCCGCTTGCCCGCCATGGCGAGCTTGTTGTGGGCGTTCTTGATGACCCACTCGCTCAGCGCCTCCCGGGACTGCCCGGCCATGGCGTCGAGCTGGGTCTCCAGCTCGTCGATGGTGTCGGCCAGGTCGAGGGCCTCCTTGGCATCGGGGTTGACCAGGTGCAGCACCTCCCGTTCGACGGCCGGGCGCTGGGCGGGCGAGTCCCACAGCACGTGGGTCAGGATCGACAGGTCGGTCTCGGCGACCGCCGGACGGCCGTCCAGGTACGCGGACGCCTGGAGCAGCCGCACCGCCTGCCGCCAGCGGCGGTCGGAGGCGATGAGTTCCTTGCGGCGCAGGGCGGCCCGCAGGGTGCACACGGCGTCCACGATCGTGTCCGGGACGGCGACGTCCGGAACGGTCTCGGTCACGGCCCGCCGCAGCGCGTCCAGTCCGACGGTGGTCCGGACCGGGGCGGCCGGGCGGCTGACGGCGGAGCGGACCAGCGCGGCGAAGTGGGAGGGGTCCGTCAGGTACCCGACCTCGATCCGCACCAGCAGCCGGTCGTAGATCGCGGCGGAGTCGTCTCCCTCGGGGAGTTCGTTGCTGGCGGTGATGGCGCCGATCAAGGGGCAGCGGATGGGCGCGCCGCCGTTCTCGGGGTGGTAGATCCGTTCGTTGAGGTAGCCCAGCGTCTCGTTCAGCGCGGCCGTGGAGCACTTGAAGATCTCGTCGATGAACGCGATGTCCGCGGTGGTGGCGCGGCCCTCGTAGACCTGGCGGTACTCGCCCCGGGACAGCGCGGCCACGTCGATGGGCCCGAACATCCGCGTCGGAGCGGTGAACTTCGACAGCAGGATCTCCCAGTACGAGGCCCCCTCGATCCGGCCCGTGAGCTCCCGGGCCATCTCGGACTTGGCCGTGCCGGGCGGGCCGAGCAGCAGGGAGTGCTGCCCGGCGAGCAGCGTCACCACCAGCGCGCGCACCACGTCGTCCCGCTCGTAGAAACGGTCCGACAGCTCCGCGGTGACCGCCCGCAGCCGCGCGGCCGTGTCGAAGGTGCCCTGGGGGCCCGGCCGGCCCTGGGACTCCGTGTTCCGCGACCGGTTCCCGGCCGTCACCGGGTGCCCCGGATGGTCCGCTCGGCCTCGGCGGCCGGACGTCGCGCGCCCACTGTCGTCCCCGTTCCATGGATACGTTCCGTCTGCTCCGGGGGAGGTTACCGTCCCGCACCGGTTCCGAGGCGGGTGCGGGGGCTCCTTCCCCAGGGCCTCGCCGGACCCGGGCCGGTGAGCCCTCGGGACCGGCCTCGAGCGCGGCCGGGCGGCCCCCCGCGCCCCACGGCGGCGGGCACGGGAGCCAACTCCCCGGATGTGTCAGCGGCGTTGGCCCGTTCCGTGCACGCCGTACTCGTCGATGGCGGCGAGTTCCTCGTCGGTGAACGCCGGACCGTTCAGGGCCCCCAGGTTGTGGTCGAGCTGCTCCTTGGAGCTGGCGCCTATCAGCGCCGAGGTCACGGCGGGGTTGCGCAGCACCCACTGCAGGGCGAGCTGGGCCAGCGACTGGCCGCGGCTCTCGGCGATCTTGTTCAGTTGTGCCGTGCGCTGCCGGTAGGTCACGTCGATCTGGTCGGGCGTGAGGAAGTCGCTGTTGCCGGCGCGGGCACCCTCCGGAATGGTCTCCAGGTACTTGTCGGTGAGCAGGCCCTGGGCCAGCGGGGAGTAGACGATGAGACCGAAGCCCTCCTCGACGGCCAGGTCGGCCAGGCCGTTCTGGTCGATGCTGCGGTCGTAGAGGGAGTAACGCGGCTGGTGGATGAGCAGCGGCACGCCCTCGGCCCTGAGCAGCCGGGCGATGGCCGCGGCGCGGTCGGGCTTGTAGTTGGAGATGCCGACGTACAGGGCCTTGCCCGACCGGACGGCTGTGGCGAGCGCGCCGGCGGTCTCCTCCAGCGGCGTCGTCTCGTCCGGGGTGTGGTGGTAGAAGATGTCGACGTAGTCGGTGCCCAGATCGCGCAGGCTCAGCTCCAGGGAGGACAGCAGCGCCTTGCGGCCGCCGCCGCGGAGGTTCGGGTTGGGCCCGAAGATGCCGCCGGCCTTGCTGGAGAGGATCAGCTCGTGGCGGTAGGGCGCCAGTTCCCGGCGCAGGACACGGCCGAGGGTCCGCTCGGCGGCGCGGTGCGGCGGGCCGTAGCGGTTGGCGTTGTCGAGGTGGGAGATCCCCAGGTCGAAGGCGTGCAGGATGATGTCGCGCTGGGTGTCGTAGGCGTAGTCGGCGCCGAACTTCTGCCACAGGCCCAGGGAGACGGCCGGAAGGCCGAGCCCGGACCGTCCGGTGCGGCGGTAGGGCAGGGACGCGTAGCGGTCGTCGGCCGCCTTGAAGACGTCCTCGTAGTGCGGGTACTGCTCGCTCATCGGGTGCTCTTCTCCTGTCGGGGCGTGCGGGAGGGGTGGGGAAGGAACTCGGCGGCGCAGCGCGGCCGGCCGGAGCGAGGGATGTCGCGGCCGGTGTCGCGCTCCAGGAATCGGGTGCCGGGGGCGACGATCTCGTCGACGGCGTCCAGGGGCGGCCCGGGACGGTGGTCAGCGGGAGGGCAGCTCGCGGCGTTCGAGGACGTCGCGGAGACGGTCGCGGCCGGCCAGGCTGGCGGCGCCGGCGAGCCGGGCCAGGACGCGCTCCGTCCACGCGCCGGTCAGTCCGTGGGCGTGGTTGTAGGCGGCCAGGCGCTCGTCGTACGCCGGCAGGCCGGCGTCGGCCCGGCCGGCGTCGTAGGTCTCGCGGTGCAGGACGGCGGTCTGGGGGAGGCGGGGCTTGACGTCGGCGTCCTCCGCGGGGTCGGGGCGCCCGACCGCCAGCCCGAAGACGGCCACGCTGTGCGGCGGCAGCCCCAGTTCGTCAGCGACCTCCTCGGGGTGGTTGCGGACCGCGCCCACGAAGACCGCGCCCAGGCCGAGCGACTCCAGCGCCACGACCGCGTTCTGGGCCGCCAGCGCGGTGTCGATGACGCCGAGCAGCGTGGACTCCAGGTAGGCCGTGGCGTCGAGCGGCTTGTCGTCGCGCTCCGCCAGGCGGTGGCCGCGGTCGAGGTCGGCCACCCAGACCAGGAACAACGGCGCCTCGTCGATGAACCTCTGTCCTGCCGCCAGGTCCGACAGCCGCCGCTTGCGCTCCGGGTCGGTCACCGCGACGACGCTCCAGGCCTGCAGGTTCGAGGACGTCGACGCCGACGACGCCGCGGCCACGACGGCCCGCAGTTCGTCCTCGGTGACGGGGTCCGGCAGGAAGGCGCGCACCGAGCGGTGGCGCAGCTGGTGCTCGATGACCGGCGAGGTCGCCGCGAGGACGAAGTCCGGGTCGCCGTAGCGGGCGCCCGCCCGGTTGACTGTCGTGGAATCGATGAGGGTCATGCGCAGGGCCTCTCTTCGGGAGGGAACGGGATCGGCGACGGGCCGGTCGCCACGGCGGAGCCGCGGGTGGACCGGTGGTGCGGTGGTGCGGTGCCGGGCGGGCGGCCGCACGCCGGGCGGGACGGGGCCCCGGCCGGCCGGGGAGGCCGCCGGCGTCGTGGCGAGGACGGTCAGCGGGCGCTCTCCAGCGCGCGGAGCTTGGGCAGCAGCTCGTCGCCGACGCGGACGATCTCCTGCTTGTAGGGCGTGTCCGACAGGACGAAGTGCGAGATGCCCAGCTCGCGGTAGCGCTGGAGCGCCTGCGCGACGTCGTCGGCCGAACCCACCAGCCAGGTGGTTCCGGCCCCGCCGCCGCCCACCGTGCCCGGCGTGGTGTAGAGGCAGGTGTCGAGCACCTCGCCGCGCTCGGCGAGTTCGAGCAGGCGCCGCTGGCCCACCGCGGTCCGCCGGTTGCCGACGGCGGCCCGGCCGGTGCCGGCCGCGGCCTTCTCAGCCATGCCGGCCACCTTGGCCTCCGCGTCGCGCCATGCCTCCTCGGTGGTGTCACGGACGAGGGTGGTGATGCGCAGGCCGAACTCCAGCGGCCTGTGCCTGCGTTCGACCGTGGTCTCCAGCTTCCTCAGCCGCTCGATGCGTTCGGCCAGGCCCCCCAGCGGCTCGCCCCAGAACAGCTGCACGTCCGCCTCGGCGGCGGCCACCCGCTCGGCGGCCGCGGAAGCGCCACCGAAGTAGAGGGTCGGGTGCCGGTCGGGGTAACCGCCGGGGTGCGGCAGCACGGAGGAGTTCTCCACGGCGAAGTGCTCGCCCCGGTAGGTGACGTTCTCCTCCGTCCACAGGCGCCGGACCAGATGGACGAACTCGCGGGTGCGCTCGTAGCGGTTGGCCGGGTCGGTGGTGTGGTCGCCGTAGGCCGCCAGGTTGTCGAGGCCGCTGACGATGTTGACCAGCACCCGGCCGCCGCTCAGGTGGTCGAGCGTGGCGGCGGAGCTCGCGAAGTGCGCGGGCTGCCAGTAGCCGGGCCGCACGGCGATCAGCGGCTTGAACGTCGTGGTCCTGGCTGCCAGCGTGGAGCCCAGCGTGAAGGTGTCGGGGCGGCCCCAGCCGGTGCCCAGCAGCGCGCCCTCCCAGCCGTGCTCCTCGGCGGTGCGGGCCAGGTCGGTGGAGTGGTCGAGTGTGCCCCAGCCCTCGTCCCTGCCGGTGTCGTCGCCGCGGTGGCCCGGCTCGATCTGGTTCGGTATGTACCACAGGTAGCTCATGTCGGTGTCCTGTTCCGTCCGGATGCGGATGCGGGTGGGGCTCGGGTGCGGATGCGGGGCTCGGGTGACGCCTCAGGGGAGGCGGGGACGCCGTCGGCGATCGCGCCGAGCCGCGCGCCGTCCTCGTCCGTCCGGGGTCGTGTCGTGTGGGCATGTGGGCTGCGGCGCGTCGGGCTGGTGGCGTCCGGATTCACGGCACGGCGGTGACCTCGTGGATCAGGCCCGGCTCGGCAGCGAGAAGGCGCCGCGCAGGCTCTCGCCGGTGCCGGGGGTCCCGCCGGTGGGCGCGGCGAGCGCCGGCACGACGTTGCAGCCCGTGTCCGGCACCGACCGCCGCGCCGTCGAGAACGCGGATCGCCGTGACCCCGGCCTCAGCCTCGGTGATGCGGGCGGCGTCGGAGGGGGAGAGGGCGGTGCTTCAGGACCGCCCGGTGCGTGTGTCGAGGCGCATGACGGCAGCGGGCAAGACAGCGGTGACAGCTCCCGTGCCAGGGCAACTCCGAGGTGGCGGAGCGACGTTGCTCACGCACCGGGATGCCGGGAGTGGGGCGGGGGAGCGGCTGGACGAACGCGACGACGGTCCGGCGGGAGCCGGCGACGGACCGATGAGAACGGCCGAGGGGACGAACCGTCAGCGGAAGCGACACGCGCTGGTGGCGATCAACATGAAGTCAACCACTCGGCGGCTGGTCAGCGGGGTCCACGGCATGAGCGAGAGACTCGCACCCGCGGGCAAGGACGGTCAAGGGCCGCCCCGACACCTTCGTGGGCCCGTCATGTCGCCGCAACAACCGGGGTGGGAGCGGGCCGGGGAAGGGCCGGGCGCCATCGTTCGGTACGCCGGAACTGGCGCTCAGAGCCTGGCCCTTGCCGCCTGGCCCTTGGCGTCTGCCGCCCGCCGCCGGGGCCGCCGCCGCGTGGCCGAGGTCAACCCGCCGTGCGGGTCCGCACGGCGGACGTGGCTTCCGCGGCCTCCTGGAAGTCGACGACTGCCTCACCGTGGTCCCTCGCCCAGTTCGTCAGGACCTCGATGGGCTCGACGAGGGTCCGGCCGAGGTCGGTGAGGCTGTACTCGACCCGCCGTGGCGCTTGCGCATGGCGCTCGACCAGACCGTACCGCTGGAGCCGGCGCAGTGTCTGGGTGAGGACCTTGCGGGAGACGCCGCCGATGAGGTCGACGAGCTCGCCGTGCCTGCGGGGCCGGTGACTGAGTCCGAAGAGCACGAGCACGGTCCACTTGTCGGAGATGATCTCGACCGCCAGGCGCGTGGGGCAGTCGGCGAGGAGGCCTGGTGCGGCGTCGTTCTGCATGAGGACCGAAGGTACCAAGAGGTAACCCGAGCCTGCGTAGCGTCGCTGGCGAACAACGCAACCAGCGACGGATGTTGAGGAGTCACCATGCCCCGAGTCGTAGTGTTCGACGAGTTCGGCGGGCCGGATGTCCTGCGGATCGTCGAGGAGCCGGTCCTCGAGCCCGCAGCCGGTGAAGTGCGGGTCAGGATCGAGGCGTTCGCCGTCAACCCGCTCGACCTGATGATGCGCTCCGGCGCCCTGCCCGCGGTCGTCCCCCTGCCGCACGCCCGCCTCGGAGTCGAGGGAACCGGCGTTGTCGACGCGCTGGGCCCGGACACCACCGGGCTGGAGATCGGCGACCCGGTCATCCTCACGGCCGTCCCGAACGCGAGCGTCAGGGGCAGCTACGCCGAATACACCACGGTCCCCGCGAGCCGGGTCGTCGCCCGGCCGGCCGGGCTCGGCGTCAGGGAGGCGGCGGCGGTCTGGGTCGCGTACTCCACCGCCTACGGCGCGCTCGTCGAGAAGGCGCGGATGCGGCCCGGGGACCACGTCCTGATCACCGCCGCGTCCGGCGGCGTGGGCCGGGCGGCGATACAGATTGCCGACCGGATCGGCGCCGTGCCCATCGCCGTGACCCGGCACGCCGCGAAGGAGGACGAGCTGCTCGCGGCCGGCGCCGCCGCGGTCGTCGCCACCGACCACACGGACGTCGTCGAAGCCGTCCGCCACCACACCGGCGGGACCGGCGCGGACATCGTCCTCGACCTCGTCATGGGCCCCGGCCAGCAGGACCTCCTGAACTCGGCCCGCCCGGGCGGCACGCTGGTCGCCGCCGGCTTCCTGGACCCGCGCCCCACACCCTTCCCGACCGGCTCGCCGCTCACGATCCACAGCTACCGGAGCTTCGAGCACACCCTCGACGCCGACGTCGTGGCGCGCATGGCGGCCTTCCTGAACGCCGGTGTCCGCGACGGGGCGCTGCGGCCCGCCGTCGACACGGCGTTCACCCTCGACGACGTCGTCGAGGCACACCACCACCTCGAGAAGGGCCTCCACGCCGGGAAGAAGATCGTCGTCACGGTCTAGGACTCCGCCGTGGCGACCTCGCTGGAACGGTACGCGCGTCAGGCGGTGGCGCGCCGTGAAGGCGGCCCACCGTCAGGCGTCGAAGCGGCGGCGGGCGGTCTCGATGTGACGGAGATAGGTGTGGGTCCAGTCGCACATCCCGTCGACGGTCGCGCGCAGGCCCTGGCCCGGTGCGGTGAGGGTGTACTCGACCCGGGGCGGCACCGTGGGGTGCACGGTGCGCTCGACCAGGCCGTTGCGCTCCAGCATGCGCAGGTTCTGGGTGAGCATCTTGTGGCTGATGCCCTCTATCCCGTTCCGGAGTTCGGTGAAGCGCAGGGTGCGTTCACCGAGCGTCTCGATGATCAGGAACGCCCACTTGTTGGCGACGTCGGAGAAGATCTCCCGCGCCAGGGAATCCGCGCGCCTGAGATCCGCTTCCTCGGGTGAGTCCCCGAACTGCTTGGTCACCATCAGGTTCCCCAGTCACTGAAAAGTGCGTTCTTCCACGTCAGCGCTCACTCTCCTACGGTTTCCGAGTAACCACAAGAGAGCGACGGCGCCCCTGGTCGCCTGGACGCGAACCTACGGGCACTCATGACGAGGAGACAGACAGCATGGCCATCACCCTGGTGAACCCCAGTGGATTGCCCAAGATCGATGTCTACCGGCAGGTGTCGATCGCATCCGGATCGAAGCTGGTCTTCATCGCCGGACAGGTCGCCTGGGACAGCGAGGGGGTCACGATCGGCGAAGGTGACCTCGCCGCTCAGGCCGAGCGGTGCTACCTCAACATCGGCACCGCCCTGGCGGAGGTCGGCGGCTCCTTCGACGACGTCGCGAAACTGACCTTCCACGTCGTCGACTGGACCCCCGACAAGATGTCCCCGCTCCTGGAGGGCATCTCCCGGGCGGCCGCGAAGCTGGGAGTCACCCCGGTGCCGCCGGCCACGCTCATCGGCGTCGCGGCGCTCGACATCCCCGACCACTTGGTCGAGATCGAAGCCACCGCGGTCCTCGACTGAACTCACGCTCCGCGCCCACTGCGTCAGGAGGGGCGGGCATCGTGGTTCTCGCGGTTCGCGAGGACTTCCTCCATGTGCGTCTGCGCCCAGTTCCTGAGCCCGCGCGTCATGTGGTGGAGCGAGAGGCCGAGGCTGGTCAGCTCGTAGGAGACGGTGACCGGGACGGTTGGTGTCACGGTACGGGTGAGCAGGCCGTCGCGCTCCAGCGACCGGAGCGTCTGGGTCAGCATCTTCTGGCTGACCCCGGCCAGAAGACGCGAGATCTCCGAGTAGCGCATCGCCTTCGGGGCGTCCGGCTGTGCCGCACCGGGCCGGTCGGCGCCGCTGTCGCCGCCCAGCGCACACAGGACCAGGACGACCCACTTGTCCGAGATGCGGTCGAGCAGCTGCCGGCTGGGGCATGCCGCCAGGAACGCGTTGTACTCCACCTTGGCCTGAGCCCTCTTCCGGGCCGCGTTCGTCGTCACTGCTCGCACCTCTCACCGATGGGTGGGTTACGCACTCCCAAGTGCCTACTTCCTCCTGGGAAGTTCCTCTCCCATGCTGATGCAGGGAGGCAGCAGGCGCCACCCCCCGAGTGCACGACGAAAGGCAACAAGATGAGCACACCCTCCCTCTCCCTTCCCGGCGGCACCTGGACTCTGGGCGACCTGACCGTCACCCGGTTCGGCTACGGTGCGATGCAACTGGCCGGCCCGTGGGTCATGGGGCCGCCGGCCGATCGCGAGGGTGCCCTGTCCGTTCTGCGTGAAGCGGTCGGGCTTGGTGTCACCCACATCGACACCAGCGATGCCTACGGGCCGCGGATCACCAACGAGTTGATCCGCGAGGCACTGCACCCCTATCCCGAGTCGCTGCACATCGCGACCAAGGTGGGCGCGACCCGCGACGAACAGGGTGGCTGGCCTCCGGCCCGGCGACCCGAAGACCTGCGCCGCCAGGTCCACGACAACCTCACGTCCCTCGGGCTCGACGTACTGGACCTGGTCAACCTCCGGCTCGGCGACGCCGAAGGTCCCCGACCCGGATCGCCGGCCGAGGCGTTCGAGACGCTCGTCGAGCTCCAGCGGCAGGGCCTGATCCGCCACCTCGGGGTCAGCAACGCCACCGAGGAGCAGGTCGCCGAGGCGCGGAGCATCGCGCCGATCGTGTGCGTGCAGAACATGTACAACCTCGCCCACCGGCACGACGACAAGCTCATCGACCGGCTCGCCACCGACGGCGTCGCGTACGTGCCCTTCTTCCCCCTCGGGGGCTTCACCCCTCTCCAGTCCTCGGCGCTCTCGGCGGTCGCCGCCCGAAGGGAGACGACACCGATGTCCGTCGCGCTGGCCTGGCTGCTGCAGCGTTCACCGAACATCCTCCTCATCCCCGGCACGTCGTCGACGGCACACCTGCGCGACAACGTCGCCGGCGCGGGACTCTCCCTCACCCATGAGGACTTGACCGAACTGGACGGCATCGGCCGCTGAATGCCGCAACGGTGAAGCCACGCTCGTGGCCCCGGCCCCGGACACCTTCACGTGCCCGGGGCCGAAGCGGGACGATCCCCTCACCTCGGTGGCCGGGGCGCGGCGCGGTATCCGGTTGCTCCTGGCGGCTGACCTGCGAAGGTTCCCCGCTGCCGTTCGCCGGCTTGTCCGCCGCAGCCACGCACCGGCGCCTCGAAAGGCGCGCGGGGGACGGCGAGTCCGAGGCCGACCACCAGCTGCGCAGCCGGTTTCGTGCCCTGCTCCGGGGGCCCACCACCGACAATTGGCGTGAGGACCACCTGATCAGCCACCCCGGAGACGCCGGTGCGGTCTCCGTGGTCGAGATCCCCGCGGATGAGTTCATCGGAATCCATGAAGGCATCGTGGCCGCCCTCGGCCCCGGACCTCGCCGGTAGGCTCCGGCACCATGACGGCTGCCGCTCCCATGTCGCACGTCCCGGTCGGGCCCGCCGGTTTGACCCGCAGGGCCCAGGTGTTCGTCGAGTCGCACGGCATCCGTGTCGCCCGGCAGGACCTCGGGCGTCACCGCGATGCCTGGATCGGGCACGGTGTCCCGGCCGCGCAGGTCGATCGCGCGGTGGCCTTCCAGGACCGTTGGGGCGGTCTCGCGCTGCCGCCGGCGCCGTTCTACGAGAGCGGCCCGCGCGTCCTGGGCGCGGACGTTCCCGAGGGCACGGCCACCGACGGCTGGTGGATCCCGGCCGGGGACTGCCGGGTGTCCATGGCCTACGGGTTCATGATCGGCCCCGGTGGTGAGTTCGGGGATCCACGGCCACCGCTGGGCACCGCTGCACGGCAGTACCGAAGGCTGGGTGGAGTCGTTGGCGCTGGCCGACCACGCGAGACGCTGGGCCGGAACCGTCACGCGAGTCACCGGCGAGGCCGTCGACTCCCTGGACCTCGAAGGGCACGAGCCGGTACCCGAGGTGCGGGGCCTGACCGACACCTGGTGGCGGGGCCGGCACTCACTCATCGCCCTCTACCGCGGCGAGGCCGTCGCCATGGACGCCCCGGGATGCCTCGAGGCCCATGTCTACGGTGGCCTCGACGAGTGGGGCCTCCACGGCGGCTGACCGTCGGCCGGCGCCCCCGAACCTCACCGGTCGGCCGGACGGGCCAACCGTCACGACGCCGGCCGACCCACGTCCGCGCGAACGAGGCGGCACATCGTCCTCGGGGCGTGTGGCATCGTCCTCCTGCGACGACAGGGAGGAGGCCGACGTGGCCGGAAGACACAGGTGGCTGCTCGCGGGCGTGCTGACCGCGGTCTGCGTGCTGCTGGTCGGCCCCGCCGTGCCCGGAGGCGACGTCTTCGTCCGGTCCCTGCCCGCCGGCGCCGCCCGGGGCGTCGTGCCGAACCGGGTCATGACGTGGAACCTCTGCAACCCCTGCGGCGCGAGGGACATCGACCGGGCGAGGGAGATCGCCACGTACGCCCCGCAGGTCGTCGGGCTGCAGGAGGCGTGCGTGCGTGACGTCGAGAGGATCCGCGACTACCTGCGGCGCTACTACGGGCTCGTCTACCACGTCGCGTACGGGCCGGTCCTCCACCACCGGGGGCGCTGCGGGGGGACGCCGTGGGCTCCCGGCGGCTTCGGGCAGGCCGTCCTGTCCGCGGCGCCGATGACGGACCGTGTGTCCGCGGAGTATCCCGACGGCGGATCGGAGGACCGCGGGTACCTGGCGGTCACCACGACGGTGGGCGGCCGATCCGTGCGGGTCTTCACCACCCACCTCGCCCAGCGTCGCCAGGAGACGGTCCGCGCGCACCAGGCCGACGTCCTCGCCACCGAGATCGCCCGGCACGACCGCGCCGTCGTGCTCGGTGACCTCAACGCCGTTCCCGACGCCCCCGAGCTGGCTCCCGTGTGGGCCGTGGCCGCCGACGCGGACGCCCGCTGCCGTCCGTCCTCGGGCGCCGGCTGCCCGCCGACGACGGACTGGCTGCGCAGGTTCGACTACGTCTTCCTGCGGGGCGTCACCGCGCTCGGCCAGCGGGTGCGGCCGACGCCCCATTCGGACCACGACCTGCTGTACGCGGACCTGGACCTGTCTCCCTGACCGGAACGGCGCGGCAGCCGCGGCAGCCGCGAGGTCCCGGGCGGGCCGCTGCCGCACGCCGCTCCCGTTGCGCGGGGCCTTTGCGCGGCGCCCGGGGACGGCTCTAGCGTGGAAGGGTGCACGAGGGCGTGGTCACCCTGTTCCTCGGCGGGGACGTGATGCTCGGCCGGGGCGTCGACCAGATCCTCCCGCACCCCGGTGACCCGGCGCTGCGGGAGGCGTACATCCGCGACGCCCGCGCCTACGTCGAGCTGGCGGAGGCGGCGAACGGGCCGATTCCCCGGCCGGTGGGCTTCCGTCGGCCGTGGGGCGAGGCGCTGCCGGTCCTGGACGACGCCGCGCCGGACGTGCGGCTGATCAATCTGGAGACGTCCGTCACCGGCGACGGGGACTTCGCGCCCGGCAAGGGCGTCCACTACCGGATGAGCCCGGCCAACCTGCCGTGCCTGGCCGCTGCCCGGCCGGACGTCTGCGCCCTCGCGAACAACCACGTGCTCGACTTCGGCCCGCGCGGCCTCCACGAAACGCTCGACGCGCTGGCGGGCGCGGGGTTGCGGACGGCCGGGGCGGGCCGGGACGCGGTGCGGGCGGGACAACCCGCGACCGTGCCCCTCGGCGCCGGCGGGCGGGTGCTGGTCCTCTCCTTCGGGATGCCGTCCAGCGGGATCCCGAGGCACTGGGCCGCCACCGGGCGGCGGGCCGGCGTCGAGGTCGTCACGGAGCTGTCGGCGGGCGCCGCGTCCGCGATCGCCGGCCGTCTCCGGCAGGCCCGGCGCCCCGGCGACATCACGGTCGCCTCGGTCCACTGGGGCCCCAACTGGGGCTACGACGTGTCGCGTTCGGAGGCCGGCTTCGCCCACGCACTCGTCGACGCCGGCGTGGACGTCGTCCACGGGCACTCCTCGCACCATCCACGCCCGCTGGAGGTGTACCGGGGCAGGCTCGTCCTGTACGGCTGCGGCGACCTCGTCGACGACTACGAGGGGATCGGCGGCCACGAGCGCTACCGGGACGACCTGCGGGTGCTGTACCTGGTCTCGGTGGAGGCGGACACCGGCCGCCTGGTCCACGCGCGGATGGTGCCGCTGCAGGCGCGCAGGATGCGGCTGGAACACGCCTCGGCCGAGGACACCCGGTGGCTGCGCTCCGTCCTCGACGCGCGCAGCCGGGAGTTCGGCACCCGCGTCGGCGGCGGGCCCGACGGCACGCTCTCGCTGCGCCCCCCGTTCCCCCCGTGAACGGCGTCGATCCCCCTTCCGGGGCGGAACGCCCCGGACCGTCCGCGTTGCGTCGTCCTCCCTGATGCCCCATGGGCGAGCATGGGCGGGCCCGACCCTGTCCCACACCGAGGCGATGCGATGCCCGACCGCGCCGACGACGTCCGCCGCGAGGGCGTCGCGCCAGAAGCAGGCCCGCGGCGTCCGCCGGAGCGGTGGCTGTTCAGCGGCACCTACGGACTGGTGCTGGCCAGCGCCATGATCTCCGCGCTGGACGCGACGGGCGAGACGGCCGATCCCGCGTCGGACGCGCTCTGGGTGCTGCTCGCCGCGCTGGCGTCGTGCGCCGCCCACGGGTACGCCCACGTCATCGCCCGGCGTGCGTCCGCCGGCGGGGGAGCCGGTACGAGCAGACTGAGGTCGGTGCTGGCCGAGTGGCCACTGGTCGCGGCCGTCCTGCCCACGGTGGGGATGCTCCTGGCCGCGCTGGCCGAGTGGTGGGCCGAGGACACGGCGGTGGACGTGGCGCTGCTGTTCAACACCGTGGCCCTGTTCGCCGTGGGCACCTCGGCCGCCCGCATCGCCGGCCGTCGCTGGCCGCCCGCCTGCCGGGCGGGGGCCATGGACATGTTGATCGGCCTGATGATCATCGCTGCGAACGCCCTGACGCATTGACCGCACCGCGATCGCCACGAGAGCGCGTGGCGTCGCCCGCCCGGGCCGGCCGCGGCGGTCTGCCCGGGCGGGCGACCTGGCGGCCGGCCGGGTGAACCGGCCCCGCGGTCCGCCGCCGGTCCGCCCCCGCCGGTCGCGCCGTGGGCCGGGCCGCCGCAGACTGCTGTCACCACAGGCCGGGAACCAGGACGGACCGGGACGGCCAAGGGCAATACGGACCAGGACAGTACGGACCAGGACAGTACGGACCAGGACAGTGCGGACCAGGACGGTACGGGAAGGTTGCGCCATGCAGGTGATGAAGGCAGCGGTCGTCAAGGACTTCGCCGCCCCGCTCGTCGTCGAGGACGTCGCCCTGCCGACGCCCGGCCTCGGGCAGGCCCTGGTCAAGGTCCGGTACTCCGGCGTGTGCCACACCGACCTGCACGCCGCCCACGGCGACTGGCCGGTCCGGCCGGCCCCGCCCTTCGTCCCCGGCCACGAGGGCGTCGGCGAGGTCGTCGCGGTCGGCGACGAGGTGACCCGGATCAAGGTCGGCGACATCGTCGGCAACGCCTGGTTCTGGTCGGCCTGCGGGGAGTGCGAGTTCTGCGAGACGGGCCGGGAGACGCTCTGCCCCGACCAGAAGAACGGCGGCTACTCGGTCGACGGGTCTTTCGGCCAGTACATGCTGGTCGACGCGGCCTACGCGCCGGTCATCCCCGACGGCGTCGACCTCGCCGCCGCCGCGCCGATCCTGTGCGCGGGGGTCACCGTCTACAAGGGCCTCAAGGAGTCCGAGGTGAAGCCGGGGCAGTGGGTGCTCATCTCGGGCGTCGGCGGCCTCGGGCACATCGCCGTCCAGTACGCCCGCGCGATGGGGATGCGGGTGGTCACCGTCGACGTCTCCGACGAGAAGAGCGAGCTGGCCCGCCGGCACGGCGCGGAACTGGCCGTCAACGCTCTCACCGACCCGGACCCCGTCGCCACCATCCAGGACGTCACCGACGGCGGTGTCCACGGCGGCCTGGTCACCGCCGTGAACGGCGCGGCCTTCACCCAGGCGGTCGGCGCCCTGCGCCGCGGCGGCACGCTCTCCCTGGTGGGCCTGCCGCCGGAGCAGTTCCCGCTGGACATCTTCTCGACGGTCCTCTTCGGCCTGACCGTCCGCGGCTCCATCGTCGGCACCCGCCGCGACATGGCGGAGGCGCTCGACTTCTTTGCCCGCGGCCTGATCGAGCCGACCTGCACGGTGCGGCCGCTCGCCGACGTCAACGACATCTTCGACGACATGCTGGCCGGCCGGATCGACGGCCGCGTCGTGATGGACATGCACACCTGAGCCCGACGCCCGACGCGGGGCAGGGCCGCCGGGCCCCGGCCCCCTGCCCCGCGCCGGGCCTCCGTCACGCCGGTCACCCGGCGTGACGGAGGCCCGCCGTCCGCGCATGCGGGATCGGCCGGCCGCGCGCCGGCTAGCGGATGTCGGGCTGCTCACCGCGCAGGACGGCGGCGGTGTGGGCGGCCTTCGCCCTGACCTGGCCGTCCCCGTCCCCGGCCGCCGCCTGCTCCACGAGGGGCAGGACCGGCAGGGCGGCCGGGCCGACGTTGCGCAGGGCGCTGACGGCCTGGAGGCGGACCCGGTGGTGGGCGTGCCCGGTCAGCGTGTCGGCGAGCCACGGCACGCTGCTCCCGGCGTGCCCGATCCTCGCGAGGGCCTCCGCGGCGGCGATGCGCACGTGGACGGACGGATCATTGTCGAGGAGGGCGACGAGGGTGTCCGTCGCGGGGGCCGCGTGCGCGTCGAGCATCGTCGCGCCCAGGGCGCCCCAGTAGCGCACGACCTCGTTCGGGTGCCCCATCGCCGCGACGAGACGGCCGAGGTTGCCCGGCTTCCGCCGGATGGCGGTGCCGGCGACGTCCAGCACCTCGGCCAGAGGGTAGGCGCCCGGCGCGCGACTGGCGTCGTAGCCCTCGAGCGGCGAACCCTCGGGGATGAAGCCGTTGTCGTTCGTCTCGATCAGATGGGCGTCCAGCGCCTGGCGCAGGCGGCCGCGGACGGAGCGGAGAGCGGGCACGTCGATGAGGTTGTGCACCTCGTCGGGATCCTTGGCGAGGTCGTACAGCTCCTCGGCGGGCTTCTGCCGCCAGAACCGGTCCTGTGTCACGGTGAGTTCACCCCTGACGTGCAGGTCCTGCCATTCCCGGTAGCCGTCCTGGCGCCAGCCGTACTCGACGTGCTGACCGTAGACCAGGTGGGGCAGGTAGTTGCGCACGTAGCGGTAGCGGCGGTCGCGCACGGAGCGCTGCATGTCGTAGGTCTCGTCCATCCGCCCGCGCAGGGAGAAGGCGTACTGACGGGGACGGCCGCGCCGCCCGACGAGGGGGACACCGCGCATGTGGTCCGGTGCCCGCAGCGCGGCCAGGCTCAGGACGGTAGGGGGCAGGTCGATGGCGCTGACCGGATGACGCACCACCGCACCAGGTGCCTCCGGGGCGAGATGCGCCCAGTTCCTGCCGAACCGGACGATCAGCGGCGTGTGCAGTCCGCTGTCGTAGCAGTAGCGCTTGCTCCGGGGCAGGACGCCGCCGTTGTCGGAGTAGTAGAAGACGATCGTGTCGTCGGCGAGCCCCGCCGCCTCGAGTTCGGCGAGGCGCGCGGCGATCTTCGCGTCCATCGTGCTCATCCGGTCGTAGTAACGAGCACGTCCCGGCGCAGGGTGGGGGTGTCCGGGTGGTAGGCGGGAAGCCGCACGGACGCCGGATCGGTCACCGGCGTCCAGTCGCCGAACAGGCTGGACTCGTGGGTGGCGTCGTGGTTGAACACCGCGAAGAACGGCGCGTCCGCGGGCCGGTCGCGCCAGTGCGCCGTGCCGCTCGAGGCGTCCCATATCGACTTGGGGGCGAACGGGCCGTTGTAGTCGGTCTTGGAGTTGTTGGTGCAGTAGTAGCCGGCCTCACGCAGGTAGGACGTGAAGCCGCGGAGCCAGTCCGGTGTCCCGCCCTGCGCCCGGTGGTGCTGGCCCGGTCCGCACTCCTGCGGGTAGACGCCGCTGATCAGGGCGAACCGCGAGGGCGCGCACACCGGGGCGACGGAGAACGCGTTCTCGTAGCGCACGCCCTCCGCGGCCAGCGTGTCGAGGGTGGGGGTCCGGGCCACCGGGTCGCCGTAGGCGCCGATGTACGGGTTGTTGTCCTCGCTGACCAGCCACAGGATGTTCGGCCGTCGGGCAGCGGTCCCCTCCGCGGCGGCCGGTGAGGCGGGCAGTTGCAGTCCACCGGCGCCGGCCAGCGCCGCGCCGATCGACAGGAAGCGCCGTCGGGCGATGCCGTCGCCTCCGGCGTGGTCCTGGGCGGGTGGGGTCCTGGTCGCGGACATGCGGGCATCCGATCCGGTGGGCAGCGCGGGGCTGGCGGTGGCTGTGGTGAGGGGGCCGGCGTCGGCCGGCGGATCGACGCCGGCCCGCCGGTCGCGGCAGGTCGTCCCGGGGGAAGCGGCGCCGTGTCCCGATGCCGGATCCGCGAGGTGGGTCCGGTGCCACGACGGGACCGCCGGCGACGCAGTGGTGTGGCGCTACCGGAGCGGTGATGCGGGCATTCCATCAAACGCCCGAGCGCCGCTCCAGGCGAAGAACGGGCCTGAAACATGACCGCCATGTTCGGGGCGGAGGCCGCGGCGTCCCGCGCGGCGGATCCGCCCGGTGTATCAGCTCGGTGTATCAGCCCTGGGCCGAGGCGCTCCACATGAGGCAGGCGCGGTGAAGGCCCCGTGAACCGGACGTGAAGACGCCCATGCCGAGGAGTCCTTGGGCCGGGTCGGGAGCAACGGGGCGTAAGGACAAAGCACTTGTAACGCGAAACGTCCAACCGGATTGTGACATCCAGTTTTTGCCGTGACGATTGCGTGAAGAACGTGTTCATGTAATGTCTGCGCGCAAAGCGCACGATGTGTGTGCAAAACCGCCGTGGCCGACCACCCGGCGGTGCTCCGGCGCGGGGTCTCCGCCGCGCCCTGAAGCGGAGGAAACATGGGGGATACGGGGGTGAGCGGCGGCAGCGTGCCCACACTGCCGCCGCTGAACATCGAGAAGCTGCCGCTGGTGCTCGCGGGGCCGATGGTCCGACGCGTCGACGAGACGGGCGTCACCGTCTTCTTCGCGCTCAAGGCCGCCCGCAAGGTGACCCTGGAGGCGTACTCCGGCGGCAGCGGCCCGCTGCCGCCGGAGCCCGCGGCCCGCGGCACCGCCGTCACCGCGCGGATCGGCGAACACCTGCACGTCGTGGCGGTCACCGCCCGGCCCGCGCCCGGCGGCGCACTCGCACCGGGCACCGTCCACCGGTACACCGCGCGGTTCTCCGCGGACACCACCGCCCCGGACACCCCGGTCCCGGCCGGCGCGCCCGGTCTGTTCGACGACGGGGTCGTGCACGCCCAGGGTGCCGAGGCGCGCCGCCGCCTGCTCTACACCGGCACCGGCGCGCCCGACCTGCCGAGCTTCGTCACGCCGCCCGACCACCCGTCGAAGCTGCGCTTCTTCCACGCCTCCTGCCGCAAGCCGCACGGCGAGGGGCTGGACGCCCTCGCCGTCCTCGACCAGGTCCTCAGGACCGACATCGGCAAACCCGCGCACCGGCCGCAGCAGCTGTTCCTCACCGGCGACCAGATCTACGCCGACGACGTGGCCGAGGTGCTGCTGCACATGTGCACGCAGTACGGCCGCGCCCTGCTGGGCCGCGACGAGACCTTCCCCACCCTGCCCCACGAGCACCGGCTGCTGCTGATGAAGCCCGGCAAGCGGCAGCAGCTCACCGTCGAGGACTTCCACCTCACCAGCGACGAGGGCCAGTCGCACCTGCTGACCCTCGCCGAATTCTGCGTCATGTACCTGATGGTGTGGTCGGACACCCTGTGGCCCGACGGGTTCGACCTGCGCCTGCTGTTCCCGGAGTTCTACGACTACGAGGACATGGTCCTCGACCACCCGCACCCCGACCAGGCCGACAAGCTGTGGTTCGTGCACTCCTTCCGCCGCAAGGCCCTGGGCACCTACCGGGCCTTCCTCGGCCGGTGCGGCCACCTGAAGGACTTCCGCCGCACCCTGCCCAAGGTGCGGCGGGCGCTCGCCAACACCGCGAGCTACATGATGTTCGACGACCACGAGGTCACCGACGACTGGTACATCGCCTCCTCCTGGGTCGACGGCGTCTGCTCCACCGACCACGGCCGGCGGTTCCTCGCCAACGGGATCGCCGCCTACGCGGTCTTCCAGCACTGGGGCAACGTCCCCGCGGCCTTCGGCCCCGGACCCGAGGGCGAGGCCGGACGGGACCTGCTGACGGCCCTGGCCCAGCCCGACCACACCGCCGCCGGCCCCGCCGCGGTGATCGCCCGCCGCACCGGGGTGCCCAGCGGCACCCACTCGGGCCGCATCATGCGCGCCGACGGCTCCCTGCCCTGGCACTACAGCGTCGACTGGCCCGCCCACCAGCTCGTCGCCGTGGACACCCGCACCCAGCGCGTCTTCCGGGGCGGCCCGAAGGACTCCCCGGCGCTGATCTGGTCCGACCCGGCCTACGCGGCGATGCTCGAGTCCGCGCCCGACCGGGGCACGGAGAAGGTCACCGTGGTGCTGTCGCCGTGCCCGGTGCTCGGCTACCCGCTGCTGGAGGAGATCGCCCAGCCGGCGATCAAGAAGGTCATTCCGACGGGCTACCTGTGGAAGGACGTCGAGGCATGGAGCCACGACGAGGCGGCCTTCCACAAGTTCCTCGCCCGGCTGCTCGGCCAGGCCCAGCCCGGCCCCGACGGGGTCCGCCGCCGCCGGGTGATCTCCCTCGGCGGCGACGTCCACTACGGCTTCGCCGTGCGCATGAGGTACGGCGCCACACACGCCTACCACGCGCCCGAGGGCAAGGTGCGCGGCGTCCTGGCCCAGCTGACCGCCAGCTCCCTGAAGAACGAGGCGGGCGGCACCAAGTTCCTGCAGGGCCTCGGCTACGCCTTCACCTCCCCCTGGGCCACCCACCTGGGATGGAACGTGCCGCACGGGGAGCGGATCGCCGTCGACGTCGAGGGGCCGCCCAGTAGTCCCGACCCGGTCCGCACGATCCTCACCGAGTCCCCCGGCATCGTCAGACCGCCCCGCGGCCGGCGGCTGCTGGGGCCCGCACCCCACTGGGAGTGCCTGTTCGAGTACTTCGAGCACCACGACCCGACGGCCGCCCCGCGGCCGAACGCGACGATCCCCGTGGAGTTCCCGCCCGACGACCCGCGGCAGGCCGTCGCCGACTACGCCGCCGCCTCCGGCAACCACTTCAACTACCTCGTCAAGGGCACCGGGCGGGCGATCGTGGGACACAACAACATCGGCGAGGTCACCTTCACCTGGGGCGCCGACGACGACAAGTCCGTGATCCAGAACCTGTGGTGGCGGTTCGACGGACAGGAGACCGCAGCTCCGCTCAGCCGCTTCGTCCTGCCGCTGCCCGTCGGCCCGGCCACCGGGACACTCGCCCCGGACGCCCCCGGCACGGCCCCCGACAACGCGCCGCCCACCGGCGCGGAGAGCCTCCCCGGACACGAAGGGACGCCGCGATGACCACCCCGCAGGAGAACCCTCCCGCCCCGCACGGACAGCCCGTGGCGCCCGCCGACGGCCAGGCGGCACTGGTGGAGGAGGTGCTGCGGCTGATCGCGCCGCTCACCGACGCCGCCGCCAACCCGATGGCGCTGGCCCGCTTCCTCGCCGCGACCGGCTGGCGGCCCGAGGCCGCCGGGGACGGGACCGGGGAACAGATCACCGACTGGCTGGAGGACGTCGCCGGCGTGGTGGGCGCCCTCCAGCAGGCCGTCGAGCACCCGCCGCAGGACCTCGACGGCCTGAAGAGCCTGCTCGGCACGGTCGGCCGGGCCGTCCAGGTGGTGCGCACCGTCCCGCCCGCCCTCGCCGACCTCGACCCCGGCCGCTTCGCCGAGGACGTCGTCCACCAACTGGTCGCCGACTGGCTGCGCCTGCACCACCCGGTGCTGCGCTCCACCCTCCTGCTGCTCGGCGTGCTCGTCGAGGAGGACCCCGCCACGGGCGGGCCGGCGGAGGAACCGGTGACCGGCGCGGACGGGGCCGCCGTCCGGTTCCCCGTGACCCGGGAGAGACTGCGCCCCGAGCGGCTGATCGAGCTGGTCCGCGACCCGGCCGGCGCACTCCGCGACGACTACCTGCCCGACGGACTGGCCGACGAGGACGCCGCCGACGCCTTCGCCACGCTCCTGCTGCCCCGCCTGGCCGGCCTGCTGCACGCACTCGGCGTCGACGACACGCTGGCCGGCCTCGGCGACACCAGCGGCACCGACCTCACGCCCGCCTCCGTGGCGCTCGGCCGCCGGATGCTCACCTTCCAGCTGCCGCTCCTTCCCCCGAACCCGCCGGCCGGCCCCGACCCCGGCGGCCCCGACGACCCGCCCGCCGCGCCGTCCACCACGGCCGCCACCCTGGGCGCCACCCTCGGTATCGCCTCCGCCGAGTCCGGCGACCTCGGCGTCGTCCTCGTGCCCCGCGGATCCGCCGCCCTCCAGCGGCAGTTCGGGGACTGGGTGCTGCGCGCCGACCTGGCCGGGGCGGGCCCGGCCGTCGCGCTCGGCCCCAACGGCGTCACCTTCTCCGGCGGCACGCCCACCGGAGGACGCGCAGAACTCGGTCTCGAACTGCGCAAGGGCGACCCCTCCGGCGGAGGCCAGGAGCCGCCCGCCCTGCTGCTCGGCAGCGCGAACGGCACCCGGCTGGAGATCGGCTCCTTCCGCGCCTGGATACGCGCGGTCCTCGAGCAGGGCCTTCCCGGAGAACCCGACCCGTCCGACGTCGAGATCGGCGTCGTCGCCGACAAGGCCGCCGTGGTCGTGTCCGGCGGCGACGGCGACGGATTCCTCGCCTCGGTGCTGCCCGCCGACGGGCTGCGCACCGAGTTCGCCCTCGGCCTGCGCTGGTCCCGCCGCCGGGGCCTGAGCTTCACCGGCTCGGGCGGCCTGGACGCCGTCCTCCCGGTCAACGCCCGCCTCGGACCGGTCGAACTCGTCTCCGTGCACCTGGAGTTGCACGCGGACGCGCAGCGCAAGGAACTCACCGCCCGGGTGGCCGCGACCGCCCGGCTCACCCTCGGCCCGGTCACCGCCACCGTGGAACGGATCGGTCTGGAGGCCGGCCTGTCCACCCAGGACGGCAACCTCGGCCCGGTCGGCCTCGACGCGGAGTTCGCCCCGCCCAAGGGCGCCGCGCTCAAGGTCGCGGCCGGCCCCGTCACCGGAGGCGGCTACCTCTTCTTCGACCACGCCAAGGAGGAGTACGCCGGCGTCCTCGCCCTCCAGCTGGAGAGCATCGCGCTGACCGCCGTCGGCCTGCTCACCACCCGCATGCCCGACGGCGCCGACGGCTTCTCCCTGCTCATCCTGGTCAGCGCCGAATTCACCCCGCTCCAGCTCGGGTTCGGCTTCACCCTCAACGGCGTCGGCGGCCTCATCGGCATCAACCGCTCCGTCTCCGTGGACGCCCTGCGCGCCGGCATCCGCACCAAGGCCCTCGACTCCGTCCTGTTCCCCCGCGACCCGCTGGCCCGCGCCCCCGAGATCGCCGCCACCCTCGGCACGGTCTTCCCGCCCACCCCGGGCCGCCACGTCGTCGGCCCGATGGCGCGGATCGGCTGGGGCACGCCGACCCTGCTCACCCTCGACCTCGGCCTGCTGCTCGAACTGCCCACACCGGTACGGCTGGTGCTGCTCGGCCGGCTGCGGATGGCGCTGCCCACCGAGGAACGGGCCGTGGTCGTCGTCAACATGGACGTCCTCGGCGTGATCGACTTCGAGCGCGGCGAGGCGTCCGTCGACGCCACCCTGTACGACTCGCGGATCGCCGCGTTCGCGCTCACCGGCGACATGGCGATGCGCGCCCGCTGGAAGGGCGAGAGCAGCTTCGCGCTGTCCGCCGGCGGGTTCCACCCGCGCTTCCAGCGCCCCGACGGGTTCCCGCAGCTGCGCCGCCTGGCGATCTCGCTGCTCAACGGCGACAACCCCCGGCTCCGCCTGGAGGCGTACTTCGCGCTCACCTCCAACACCGTGCAGTTCGGCGCCCGTCTGGAGCTGTACGCGGCCGCGCTCGGCTTCAGCATCGACGGAATGCTGTCCTTCGACGCCCTGGTGCAGTTCGAGCCGTTCGGCTTCCAGGTCGACGTCGGCGGACGCCTCGCCCTCAAGCGGGGCAGCCGCACCCTGATGGGTGTCGGGGTGGAGGTCGCGCTCTCCGGGCCGACGCCCTGGCACGTGCGCGGCAAGGCCCGCTTCGAGATCCTCTTCTTCAGCGGCGAGATCAGCTTCGACCGCACCTTCGGCGCCCGGGCCACCCCCGCCGAACTCCCCGCCGCGGTCGACGTGGCCGCCAGGGTCGAGGAGGCGATGGCCGACCCGCGCAACTGGACGGCCCAGCTCACCGGACCCGGCCGCACCGTCGTCACCCTCCGGCAACTCCCCGACGCCGAAGGTCAGTTGATCGTCCACCCGCTCGGCGGACTGTCGTTCACCCAGCGGGTCGCCCCGCTCGGGCTGACCCTGGACCGCTTCGGCGGCGCGCCGGTGAAGGACCCCCGCCGCCTCGACCTCCACCCCGAACTCACCGTCGAGGACACCGACCCCGCCGCCACCACCGCCCCGGTCGTCCTCCGGCTCACCCCTACCCGCGACCAGTTCGCACCCGCCCAGTACCTCGACCTGACCGACGAGGAGAAGCTCGCCGCCCCCTCCTTCGAACGGCTCGTCGCCGGAGCCACCGCCGACGGAGCCCTCGCCACCGGCCGGGAACGCGACGGCGTGCACGGCTCGGCACTCGGCTACGAGGAGGTCGTCGTGGACGGCCCGCACCGCACCGCCACCTCCGCCGCGACGGCCTTCGCCAGGACCGGTGGCGTCGAACCCCTGACCACCGCCGCCCTGCGCACCGCCGCCTCCCCGGCCGCCCGCGCCGCCACCTGCCGCACCGGACGGCAGGCGTTCGCCGCCCGCCCCCGCACCCTCGGCGTCCGGGACACCGGATGGACGGTACGCGGCGCGGACGGCACCGGGCAGACCGCCGTCACCGCCGTCACCGCCGTCACCGACGCCGCCGCCCGCACCGCCCGCGCCACCGCGGCGGCCGGCCCAGCACCGGTCCGCGCGGCCACCTGGGCCGAGGCAGCCGAACTGCGCCGCGCCCTGCGCCAGGCCGGCGGACACGGCCTGCGCCTGGTTCCCGACACCCACGGCGTCGCGGTACCCGCCGGGAACGGCGCCCGCGCCACCGCCGGGCAGGCGGCCGAGAAGACCACCGGGACCACCGGGACCACCGGGACCACCGGGACCACCAAGACCACCGAGAACACCGCGGCCAGCACCGCGGAGGACACCGCCGGAGGCACCCGTTGAGCGGCCTGACCTTCCTCTCCTGGGTCCGTGAAGGACTCGCCGCCGCCGGTGGCGGACCCGATCGCGGGACCGGCGACATGGACGCCCGCAACCACGTCGTCCTGCGGCCCCGCCTCACCGGCCGGGCCCCCGTCGACGTCCCCGCGCGCCTGCTCGGTCCCGGCGACGTCACCGGCGTCGACACCGCCCAGATCCTGCGCACCTTCCCCGCCCCCGACACCTCCGACGCCGAACCGCACCTGCTCCCCGCCGTCGAGTTCGACCGCCCCGACCTGCCGTGGATGTTCACCCCGGCCGGAGCGGGCGCACACGACCGGCTGCGGCCCTGGCTCGTGCTGGTCGTCGTGGAGGCCGGGCGGGCCACCCTGCTGCCCGCCGCCGGCGCCCTGCCGGTGCTGCGCTGCGCGCCCGCGGAACTGCCCGACCTCACCCAGTCCTGGGCCTGGGCACACGCCCAGGTCACCACCGAGGACGGCGACGGTTCGGAAGAGGTCGACCGGCTGCTCTCCGAGGAACCGGACCGCACCCTCTCACGGCTGCTTTGCCCGCGCCGGCTGCGCCCGCACACCCGCTACCTGGCCGCCGTGGTCCCCGCCTTCGAGGCCGGACGCCTGGCCGGCCTCGGACTGCCCGTCCCCGACGGCCCGCTCACCCCGGCCTGGCCGGCGCCCGGCGGGGCGGCCGAGATCGACCTCCCCGTCTACCACCACTGGACCTTCGGCACCGGCCAGGACGGGGACTTCGAGTCCCTGGTCCGCGCCCTGACCCCGCGCGCCCTGCCCGGCGACGTCGGCACCCGTCCGATGGACGTCGGCGCCGCCGGACACGGCCTGCCCGCACTCACCGAGGGCCACCCCGGCCGCACCGTCGACCTGGAGGGCGCCCTGCGCGGCGCGGGCACCGACGCCCGCCCCTGGGACAAGGACACCGCCGCCGCCTTCCGCGCCGCCTACACCAGCGTGCTCGACACCGGCCCCGACGGCACCGAGCTGACCCCGCCCGTCTACGGCGCCGCCCAGGCCGGCCGCAAGGGCCTGCCCTCCCCGCAGGCGGGGCCCACCTGGCTGCGGGAACTCAACCTCGACCCCCGCCACCGCGCCGCCGCCGCGCTCGGCGCCGAAGTGGTGCGCCGCCACCAGGAGGACCTGGTCGCCGCCGCCTGGGACCAGGCGGCCGAACTGCGGCGCGCCAACGAGACCCTCCGGCAGGGCCAGCTGGCCCGCACCGTCAGCGACCGGCTGCACCGCAGACTCCCCGGCACCACCCCCCTCGGCACCCCGGCCGACGACGACGCGGCCGACGCGCGGCTCCTGCAGATGACCGCCGCCGCCCGCGCCGCCGTCCACTTCGGGTCCGGCACCGCCGCCGGCGAACTGGCCCGCAACGCGGAAGCCGCCGCCGCCCTCGACCCCGCCCTGCGCCGCCTGCTGCGCCCCGGCGGCCCGGTCGCCCGCCGCGCCGCCCCCACCGGGACCCGTCCCGCGGGGGCCGACACCGCCGTCACCGGCCTGGCCGCCGCGCTGGCCCGCCGCACCGAGCGCGCGGTGCCGGAGCTCGCCACCCCGCCGGGGCTCTCCGGCATCGAGGACCTGCCCGGCGAGGAGGAGTTCGACGGGCTCACCGCGGACCGGCTCACCACCCGGTGGTGGGAGACGAACCCGACCCATCCCCGGGAGGGCGTCGACCCCGTCACCCCGGTGATCCGCTGGGTCGGGGCCGCCCTGACCAACCGGGTCTTCGTCGTCACCACCGACGGCCGGCTGATGTCCCGGGTCACCCAGGGCGGCGTGCCCGGCTGGGTCGACCACGGCACCCCGCCCGGCACCACCGCCTCGTCCGCCCCGGTCGCCTGCCAGGACCTGCACGTCTTCGTCACGGGCGCCGACGGCACCCTGCGCCAGCTCTTCTGGGACGGCGACCGCTGGGTGTGGCTCGACCACGGCAAGGGCGGCGTCGCCCCCCTCCACGGCGGCGACGGCGCGCTCGCGGCGGCCGTCCGCCGCAACCCGCCGAGCGGCCCCAGCAACAACCAGTACCTCAACCAGACGGTCTACTGCGCGGACACCAACGGCGTCCTGCACGCGCTCAGGGGCAAGGGCGCCAACTGGAGCTGGGAGCCGGGCCGCAACCCCGGCGGCCGCCTCGTCCGCGGCGTCCGGGTGGTGGGCCCCTGGGCGCTCAACCTGCTCGACAACGACGGGAAGCTGTCGCGGTGGGCGGACGAAGGCGCCGGCTGGACCCACACCCCCGTCACCGGCATGCCGGACCTCGCCTTCGACGTGTGGCGGGGCGTGCCCGACGGGACCAGCGCCACCAGGAACATGGGAACGGGGGTGGACGGAGTCCTCCAGATCAGCACCAAGCTCCCCCTGTTCAGCTTCCTCCTCTGGCAGCCCGTCCAGGGCGCGCCGAGCATCGCCGGGAACCTCGGCCGGGGTCACGACGACCGGGTCCTGCTCTGCACCACCGACGCGCGGATCCTCGCCTGCTCCCTCTCCACCACCTTCGACGGCGTCCCGGTCGGCGGCGGCCGCGTCCCGGGCGCCCCCGACCAGGCACTCGTCGCCACCGTCACAGGCTCCGTCGTCCACGCCGTCGCCGGCGGGATCCTGTGGCACGCCGACCGCGCGGGCGACAACACCTGGCGCCCCCTGGGCGCCCCCGTCTTCGGCGGCAAGGGCGCCATGGAGGCCGCCCCGCCGCGGGACATCCGCTGGCGGCCCCAGCTCGGCTTCTTCTCCAACCTCCTGGTCGCACACGTCGACGCCCCGGCCGGCGCGAACACGCCCTACCTGCGCTTCGGCAGGAGCACCGACTTCGACGGCACCGTCCGCGGCGGATGGGCCCTCAAGACGGGGCTCGGCGGCCGGATGACCCACGAGGTCACCCAGGGCTTCGGCGTCGCCACCGCCGACCTCGACCGGTCCGGACGCCCCGACGTGGTGCTCTTCTGGATCGAGGAGACCGTCAACGGAACCACCGACGGGAACTTCGGCCGCTACACCATCGGCCGCGACCTCGACGCGAACGGCGACCCGGCACGGTGGGTGGGGCCGGTCGCCATGCCCAGCCCGATGTCCACCCCCACCGGCTCGGGCGGCGCGCTCACCGAGTACGTGCACGTCGGCGGCGGCAGCGCCACCCTCGCCGACCTCGACGGCGACGGCAACCAGGAACTGATCGTCGTCTACCTCGGCGGATTCACCGGCAACCGCCGCCTCTTCCTGCGGATCGGCTGGAACATCGACCCCGACACCGGCCTCGCGCGCGGCGGCTGGGAGGACTCCGTCGAGATCCCCTGGCCCGGCCGCCCGTCCGAGACCGCGCCGCGGGTACGCGCCGTGGACGTCGCGGTCGCCGACCTCGACCAGGACCTGCGCCCCGAGCTGATCGTCATGCTGATGGAGGAGAACGGGGGGCAGGTCACCGGCTCCTACCGGGTGGGATGGCGGATCAACGCCCGCGGCAAGGTCACCGGGGGCTGGAGCAACACCCGGGCGATACCCGGCAGCTGGCCGGCCGTCGCCGGAGCCGGGATCGCGGTCGCCGACTTCTCCGGCAGCGAGAAGCCCGACCTCGCCGTCCTCGTCGTCGCGGACGGCCCGACCGACAACTCCGCCACCTACCGCGTCGGATGGGACGTCGAGGGAGCCTCCGGCCCCCGCACCTGGTCCGCCGCCATGCCCGCCCACCCGGGCGGCTGGTACGGCTGGCTGGGCGAAGGCGCCGGCCTCGCCCTCGTCGACCTGCCCGACTCCACCGCCCAGCGGCGCACCACCATCACCGCCAACTTCCGCACCGCCGCCAAGGCCCACCAGCGCGCGCTGCTCGCCGCACAGGCCCGCGCCGACCAGGCCGACGAACCCGCCGTGCCGCTCAGCGGCATCGCCGACGCCGTCCGCGCCGCCACCGACCCCGAACAGGCCGTCACCACACGGGTCACCGCCCGCATCGACGGCGCGGACCTCCTCGGCGGCGGCCTGCCCGACCCGCTCGGACCCCTCCTCGCCCCGCCCTCGTTCGGCCGGCCGATGGCCGAGCTCCTCACCGACCTCGGCGCCGACCACCTGCTGCCCGGGGTGCGCAACGTCCCGCCCGAGACCGTCACCCTGCTGCGCGCCAACGGCCCCTTCATCGAGGCCTTCCTGGCCGGGGCCAACCACGAGCTCGGCAGGGAACTGCTCTGGCGGGAGTTCCCCACCGACCGGTCCGCGACCTCCTTCCGCCACTTCTGGGACGCCCGCGGCATCTACGAGGCCGGGCAGGAGCCGCCCGACGTGCCCCCGATGCGGTCCTGGGAGCGGTTCGCCCGCCTCGGCGAGACCCTGCGCCGCCCGCCCGGCGGAGACGACGCCGTGGTCCTGCTGATCCGCGGCGAACTGGTCCGCCGGTTCCCGTCCCTCGGCGTGCACGCCCGCCAGGCGCTCGCACCCCTCACCCCCGGCGGGCCGCGCCGCCTCGACCGCCACCGCACCGACCCCGTCTTCTGGGGCACGATCGGTGAGGACGTCCTCTTCCTCGGCTTCCCGTTCACCGCCGCCGAGGCGCTGGGGGAGCACGGCCACGGCCACGGGGTGTTCTTCGTCTTCGAGGAACACCCCGGGGCACCCGCGTTCGGCCTGGACGTCCCGCCCGCGGACGCGGCCTGGGGCGCGCCGCCCGCCGCCTGGCAGGACGCCAGCTGGGCCTCCGTCGCCGGCTCACCGGAGCAGCTCGAGACGCTGCGGCACCTCAGCGCCACCGCCCTCGACGCCACCCCGCGGCCGGTGCGTCCGGGCGAGAGCACGCCCCCGCAGGCCTGGGGGCACAACGCCGCCGCCATGGCCCGGATCACCCTCCAGCGGCCGGTCCGGGTGGCGCACCACGCCTCCGCCCTGCTGCCCGCCCACGGGCCCGGCCTGCGCGTCACCCACGTGCGCAAGAGGATCCCCGGCAGCGACGCGGTCTTCGTCCGGGAGATCGCCGGCCGGCACCCCGACGGCGGCTGGTGGCGGCTGTCCGCCGCCGAGGCGCTGGACGCCCTCGACGCCCGGCAGTCCCTCTACATCGAGACCGAGCCCGGACACCGCGTCGCCCTCATCGCGGCGTCCGACGGCTCCGGCGGACGCCACCTGCGCACCGTCCCCGACGAGCACACCGCCGACAACCTGCTCTCCCTGCCGCCCATCCCCGACGAGGCGTACCGGCCCCGGCCGGACTACCCCTCACGCTGACCACCCCGCCGCGGCCGGCACCTCGGCCGGCTGCGGTGTCTCGGCCGGTCGAGGCACCAAGGCCGGTCGAGGCACCACCTCGCACCGGCACCACGACCGCACCCGGCACACCCGCCGGACCGGTGCCGCGCCCGCGGAACGACGGGCGCGGCACCGGGACCCCGGCGGACGGCCGCGCCCGCGCCGCGCGCACCGCACGCCCGCACCGCGGACGCGTGCCCACCCACTCCACCTCGCACGACGCCACCTGGACGGACGCCGATGACCACACCGCCGCCCCCGGCCTGGACCCTGACCACCGCGCTGCCCGTGGTGCTGCTCCCGGTCCGGCTGGAGACCCGCTTCACCGCCACCGAACTCCTCGTCCGCGTCTACCCGGACGAGATCCACGTCGACACCCACGAACCCCCGCTCACCGAGGACGAGGACCTCTACGGCCGCCGCTACTGGCGGACCGTCTGGGACGCCCGGGGCGACGTCCCCACCGAGGACGCCGCCTGGGCGGAACTCGCCGACCGCTTCGGCGCCGAACGCGCCGGATGGATCGCCCGCGTCCTGGAACCCGTCAACCCGCTCGAGCGCCCCGGCCCCGGCGACCCGCCGGCCTCCGGCGAGGACCCCGTGCCCGACCCGCGGTTCCCCGACCCCGGCCCGCCCCGTGAAGCCGCGTGGACCCGGCGCGCCGTCGCCCGCGCGCTGCCCACCCGCTGGTACGTCGTCGGACGGCCCAAGGAGGCCGGCGCGCCGCCCGTCACCCGCGTCACCCGCCCGGTCGCGGGCCCGTCCGGCGGCCCCCTGCCCGTCGGACCCGCCCCCACCGCCGACCTGGAGGACCTCGACCCGGCCGCGCCGCCCACCGACGACGCCACCCGCTGGCTGGCCGACTTCGCCGCCGCCGAAGCCGTCGGCATGGCCGTCCGCCTGCCCCGCGGCACCGGCTACGCGCAGGTCCTCGCCTACGGCGTCCACGAGGGCGGCCCCGAAGCCGCCACCGCCGAACTGTCCGCCCTCCTCGAAGCCCAGTACCACACCCGGGGGCTGGGCTACGTGCCGCCCGGCGCGCCCTCCAACAACACCAGCACCGCGTCCTCCCGGTACAGCCGCGACGACCAGGACCACCGCGACGCCTACCGCGTCCGGATCGCCGACCAGGCCCCGACGGACCCCGAGAGCAACGCGGGAGCCGCCTGCAGGGCCCTCGGCCTGCAGCCCGTCGCCGACCTCGACGGGGTCAAGGGCCCCGACGGCATGAGCCGGCCCGCCCCGCTGGCCCGCGCCCGGAACGCCCGCCGCGGCGACCAGGCCGCCGCCCGCCACATGGCCACCGCCCTGTGGGAGGCGACCTGGGGCTACTACCTCTCCCAGTTCGGTGAGGGCCACCTCACCGACGCCCAGATCCGCGGCACCCGCGAGCACGTCCGGCGCTTCCTGCGCCCCGGCGGCCCGCTGCCCGCGCTGCGCGTCGGCTCGCAGCCCTACGGCCTGCTGCCCGTGCTGCCGCTGAACCGCTGGACCGACCTGGAGGGCGACAGCCTCGGCACGCCGCCGCTGCCCGCCGCGGTCCCCGCCTTCCTGCGCACCCTGCGCGACCGCGTCTGGGCCCCCTCCGCCGCCGACCCGGCGGCCGTCCCCCGGATCACCCGCGGCGCGGCCGGCCGGCACACCGTGGCCGAGATCCTCGGCATGGCCCCCACCGCCCGCCGCCTCCACGCCCGCAGCGCCCTGGGGACCGACTACGTCACCGCCCTCTGGCGGTTCGGCCCGCTCGCCCTCAACGACGCGTGGCGCACCAACCTGGCCGCGCAGACCGCCTCGCTGTCCACCCGGCTCGGGATGCCCCCGTGGGAACTGGGCCCCGGACGCCTCCTGCACGCCAAGGACTCCTGGCCGCTCGACAACCCCTGGACCGACGCGCCCCCCGGCACCCCCGGCGGCAGCCCCGCCGAATACCTCGCCGCCCTCTCCGTCCCGGTGAACCCGGCGCCCGCCTGGGCCCGCGTCCCCTCCGTCCAGGACCGGAAGAACCTGCCCTGGGCCCGCTGGTGGCACGACCTCGGCACCACCCCCGCCGCCGGCCCCGCCACCCCGCTCCTCTACCGCCTGGTCCGGCACTCGCTGCTCGCCGAGTACGCCCGCGCCGTCGACGTCGTCCTCGGCACGGGCACCGCCGGACGTCGCGAACCCGAGGTGGTCGACACCGACCCGCAGGCACTGACCACCACCGTCTGGAAGCGTGCCGGCCAGGTCGTCCCCGGCACCGGCCAGAGCGCCGACGCCTACCTGTGGACCCCCGCCGCCCGGCAGCGGCCCGAACTCGCCCCGCTGTACCAGGCCCTGGAGTCCGCCGCCGCCCTCGCGGCCCTGCCCTCCGGCGAACTGGAACTGCTGCTCGCCCAGACCCTGGACGCCACCTCCCACCGGCTGGACGCCTGGATCACCTCGCTGGCCACCCGCCGCCTGGAACACCTGCGCAGGCGCGCCTCCTCCGGCAGCCACGTCGGCGGCTACGGCTGGCTGCTGGACGTGGTGCCCCGCTCCGCCGCACCCGCGCAGATCCCGCACGAGCGGCGGCCGGAGGGCGAGCGGACCGACCCGCTCGCCGCCCCGGGCGACAGCCGGCCCTGGACCCTCTTCGCGGCCGACGGCACCGCCGGGCCCGTCCACGCGCCCTCGCTCGCCCAGGCCACCACCGCGGCCCTGCTGCGCGCCGCGCAGCGCGCCCACGGGGACCGTCCCGACACGCCGACCGCCGTCGACCTCACCTCGACCCGGGCCCGCACCGCCGCCTGGCTGCTCGACGGCGTCCGCCAGGGCCGCCCGCTCGGATCCCTGCTCGGCTACCGCTTCGAACGCGCCCTCCAGGACCACCCGCTGGGCACCCTCGCCTCCTGGACCGACCGCTTCCGCGAACTGGCCCCGACCACCGCCACCCACGTCGCCCACGACGGGACCGTCGAGGAACGCGTCGTCGCCGAGGACGTCACCGACGGCCTGAGCCTGCACCGCCGCCGCGCCGCCGGCCGCCTCGACCTGGTCCGCACCGTGGGCGTCCCGGCCGGCTCCACCGCCGAGATCGCCGCGCTCACCACGGTGCTCGACGACCTGGACGACGCCGTGGACGCCGTCGCCGACACCCTGCTCGTCGAAGGCGTCCACCAGGCCGCCCAGGGCAACCCGATGCGGGCCGGGGCCACCGTCGACGCGATGGGCAACGGCGAGGCGCCGCCGCCGGAACTGGAGTCGCTGCGCACCCCCCGGGCCGGCGACGCGGTCACCCACCGGGTGCTCGTGCTGCTGCCCGGCCCGGCGGACGCGCCGGCCACCGGCGGGCTCCGCGCCCTGGCCAAGGACCCCGGCGGGGGCGCGGGGGAGACCCCGCCGATCTACGTCCCCCGGCCGCCGGAGGACGACGAGGAACTGCCCGGCGGCGACGTGGTCCCGCTGCCCGACGACGGCCCCGGCGGCCCGCCGCCCGGTGACGACGGCCCGCTGCCCGACGACGGTGACGGCGACCCCGGCGGCCAGGACCCGTCGCCCGCCGGGCGGGGCTGGGCCGCCGACCCGGCCACCCAGAGCCGCGCCGTGGCCGAACCCGCCCTCGACGCCTGGCTGACCGGCCTGCTGCCCCACCCGGCCGGCCTCACCCTCACCGTCCGCCTCGCCGACGGCGACACCCGCGGCGTCCCCCTCGCCGGACTGCCGCTGTCCCCGCTCGACCTGCTCGCCCTCGGCCTCTCCCCGGAGGCGCTCCCCGGCTCCGACCTGGAACGCCACCTGTTGCAGCACGCCGACACCCGGCTCGTCGCCCAGCAGGTCACCGCCCGCCCGGTCGCCGTCGTGGCCGACGAGGACGGACTCGGCGTGCTGCTGGAGGCCGTCCGCGCCGCCCGCGAGCTCCTGCGCACCGCACGGCCGTTGCGCCCCGCCGACCTGGCACTGCCGGAGGCCGCGCCCACCGGGCCGGACGAGGCCGAACCGGCCGACCCCGCCCTGACCGCACGTGCCCTCGCGGTCCGCGCCGTGGTCGACCAGGCCGCCGCCGACCTCGCCACCCCGGCCTCCGCCCCGGCCGCCACCCGGATCACCGCCCACCACCGGGGCCTGACCACCGCCAGCCTGATCGGCGTGCCCGCGGCGGCGCCCCCGCTGCGCCCGCGCCCCGGCACCCCGGACGACCGGCTCACCGAACACGCCGCCCTGCTGGGCAGCCTCGCCGCCACCGTCGCCCCCGAACTCGACCGCCGCCGCGGCCGGGCGGACCTGCTGTCCGAGGCCCGCGCCGCCGGCGTGGTCACCGCCCGCCAGTGGGCCGAGCAGACCCTCACCGCCCTCCTCGGCACCGACCTCGTCCTCCTGCCTTCCTTCGACGCCCCGTCACCCGGCGACCTCACGGACTCCCTCGCCCACGCCGACACCCTCCTCGACGGCGACCCGCACGCCCCGGTCGGCTGGCTCACCCGGCTCGGCCGGGTCCGCCGCGGCGTGGAACGCCTGGTCACCACCCTCGGCTACGCCGAGGCCCTGGAAGCGGGCGACGCCCTGACCGCGGTCGTCGCCCAGACCCCGTACACCCCCCCCGCCCCGGACCCCGACCACCCCGACCGGCCCGCCCGCGCCGAACGCTGGGCCGCCCTGCCCTCCGCCACCGGCGGGAGCCCCGGCGCCCGGCTCTCCCTCGTCCTGCACACCCCCGGCACGTCCGCGCCCGAGGACCTGCTCACCGGCCGGCTGCGCGGGCTGGTCGTCGACGAATGGACCGAGGTGGTGCCCCGCGCCGAGCAGACCACCGGCCTCGCCCTGCACATCGACGCGCCGGACGCCGCGCCCCCGCAGGCCGTCCTGCTCGCCGTGCCCCCGGACGCCTCGCCGACCTGGACGCCGGACCTGCTCGGCGCGACCGTCGAGTCCGCCCTGGAACTCGCCCGGCTGCGCGCCGTCGACCACGAGGCGCTGCACCCCGACAGCCCCACCGCCGTCGCCGACATCGGGCAGCTCGCCCCCGCCGCCGTCCTCGCCGCCAACGTGGCCCACCTGGATGCCGTCGCCACCGACTTCACCCGCGGACTGCCCCAGTAGCCCCCGGACCGGACCGATCCGGGAGCTCCCGGAGACAGGAGCGTCACCCATGCCCTCCATCACCAGCTGGACCCGGCTGGAACCCCGCGCCCGCACCGGCGACCTGCGCCCCTCCCTGGAGGCACAGGTCCACGACCCCGCCTGGATGCTCGCCCGCCAGTGGCAGCTCGGCGAGTTCCTCGGCGACGACGCGGGCAGCCCCGTCTGGGTGCGGGTCCGCGGCCACGCCGACCGCGTCACCCGCTACCGCCCCGGACCCGCGCACGGACCCGGCGTCCCCTACGACGGGAACACCCCCCTCGAGGCGCTCGCCGAGGCCGAGCCCGGCGGCCCCGGCTCCACCGCCGCGGACCTGCGGGCGGGCGCCGAGAGCGGCCAGCACCTGCTGCGCATGCTGCGCGCCGCGGACCTTCCCGCCGACGCCGTCGCCGAGGCCGTCACCCTCCTCCTCGACGACTACCCGCTCGGCCTCACCGGCGAGGAGGGCGCCGTCGACGAGGCGACCGTGCGCTACCTCGCGGTGCTGCGCGGCCGCGTGCCGGACGGCACCTCCGTCGCCTTCACCCTGCACGCCTCCCCGCCCACCCCCCAGGAACCGCTGTGGGGTCTGCCGCCCGAGGCGGTCCCCGTCCTGGAGGCATGGCTCGCCTGGTACGACGAACGCCACCTGACCGCCGCCGGGACGGGCCCGGACACCTGGGACCCGCGGCGGCTGGAGTACCGCTTCTCGGTCGGCCTCGCCGAAGGGTTCACCGAGACCACCCTGACCGCCGACGCGTACCAGGGCGGCACCCTCGACTGGACCGACTTCACCGCCACGGGGGCCACCGGGCTGGCCCCGGCGCCCGACCGCACGCCGCTGCTGTCCACAACCTTCCCCGCGCCCGTCCGCTTCCCCGGCATGCCGGCCCGCCGCTTCTGGGAGTTCGAGGACGCGCGGGTCGCCCTCGGCTCCGTCGAGGCGGCGCCGTCCGACCTGGCCCGGATGCTGGTCGCCGAGTTCGCCACCGTCTACGGCAACGACTGGTACCTGGTCCCGCTGGACGTCCCGGCCGGCTCCCTCACCACGGTGACCTCCGTCGTCGTCGGTGACACCTTCAGCTCCGAACTCGGCGGCCCCACCCTGCTGCCGCTGCCGGGCGCCGGAGCCGGCGACGCCCACTGGTCGCTCTACCGCCTCGGCACCGCCTCCGGCGGCCGCCGCACCGCGCTCTTCGTCCCGCCGGTCACCGCGAGCTCCCTGGAGAGCGACCCGCTCGAGGAAGTGCTGCTGGTCCGCGACGAGGACGCCAACCTGGCCTGGGCCGTCGAACGCCGCGTCCCCACGCCGCACGGCGCCACCCTCGACCGCAACCGCGCCACCCCGCCCGCCGAGGCGGCCCCGGCCCCGCCCGCCGGCACCCTGGCCTACCGGCTGCGCACCGAGGTCCCCGACCACTGGCTGCCCCTGGTCCCCGTCGAACCGCGCCCCGGCTCCTACCGCCTGCGCCTGTCCCGCCTCGACGGGAGCCGGCCCCTCGGCCGCCTGCTCCGCCCCGGACTCCCCGGCCCCTACGACCTGTTCGCCGAGGAGGTCCCCCGGGAGGGCCTCACCGTCACCCGCGCCCACCAGTACGCCCGCGGCAGCGACGGCCGGGGCGTCCTGTGGACCGCCCGCCACACCCGCCCCGGCCGCGGCGGTTCCACCTCGGGCCTCCGCTTCGACCTCACGGAGGAGTGACGACCGCCCCGGCCCCCTCGCCGGGACGCCCGGCGAGGGGGCCGGGGCGGCGAGGGGGCCGGGTGGGTCAGCCGGTCAGCCGGTCTGGCAGGTGGATCCGTTGAGCTTGAAGTCCGTCGGCGTCCCGGCGTCACCCGCGTGGGTGGCCTGGAAGCCGATGGAGGTGCCGGCGCCCGGGGCGAGCGTCCCGTTGTGGCCGACGTTCCTGGCCGTGACGGCGCCGCCGGCGGAGGAGAAGGTCGCGTTCCAGCCGGAGGTGATGGTCTGCCCGGAGCGCAGGGTGAACGTCAGCGTCCATCCGGTGAGCGTCGACGAACCGGTGTTGGTGATCGTGATGTTGTCGGTGAGACCGGTGTTCCACGCGCTGACGGTGTTCGTCACCCGGCAGGCACCGCTCGGCGGCGGAGTGGTCGGCGGAGGGGTGGTCGGCGGCGGCGTGGTGGGCGGCGGTGTGGTCTGGTCCAGGCCGAAGAACGCGATGGCCCTGGCGGCCATGCCGGAGGTGGGCAGGCTGTGGCCGACGCCCGAGAGGCTGATGGCCTCGACGGGCGCCTGGGTGCCGTTGGCGCCGTAGCGGGTGCGGGTCCAGCCGGACTGCGGGCTGTCGGTCAGCACCGGGGTCTGGCTCACGCCCAGCACGTTGGTCCACTGCTTGACCGCTTCGCCGAGGTTGTTGTGGTGCAGCGTCGTGTCCGTCGCGCCGTGCCAGAGCTGCACGCGCGGCCGCGGTCCGCCGTAGCCGGGATAGGCGGCGCGCACCAGGTCACCCCACTGCTGGGGCGTCCTGCTGATCTGGCCGTTGGCGCAGGCGCTGTTCCATCCCGATCCGTCGGTGGTGGCGAAACACCCGAACGGCACGCCCATGAACGACGCCCCGGCCTTGAAGACGTCCGGGTAGTCGCCGAGGAGCACGTTGGTCATCATCGCCCCCGAGGAGGCCCCGGTGACGTAGACGCGGCTCGCGTCGGCGCCGTGCCGCTGCACCACGGAGCGCACCATGGAGGCGATGCTCGTCGGGTCACTGCCACCGTCGTGCCGGAGCGCCTGCGGGGAGGAGACGTCGAAACACTGGCCGCTGACGTTGGCGTCCGGGTAGACGACGATGAACCCGTACCGGTCGGCCAGCGAGGCGAACTCGGTGCCCGAGTGGAAGCCGGGCCCGGTGCCGGTGCAGTAGTGGACCGCGACCACGACCGGCGGACGTGATCCGGCACTGGCGGGAACGTACTCGTACATGCGCAGGTTGCCGGGATTGTTCCCGAAATCGGTCACCTCGGTCAGCGAGGCGGCCTGTGCGCTCGGCGCCGAGAGGAGGAAGCCGGTGAGCAGGGGAACCACCCCTCCCAGCAGTGTCAGCAGGAAGGGGCGTAAGCGTGACTTCCGTCCGGTCTTCACGTGCGTGTCCTTTCCGCGGGGGCGGAACCGATACGGCCGGTCCGAGGGGCGTGACGGCTCGAGGTCTTCGAAAGTTTCGGTCCCTTTGTCGAATTGATGCGGATAAGTTAAGTGTGGGGCTTGTGGGGAGTCAACGGCCGCGGCGCAGCAGGCGGTTGCGCACGTCCCCGGCGGTGCCCGGCGGCGCGAGGGCCTCACCCCTCGTGCGTGCCGTCCTTCCGGCCCGCGGCCACCCCCACGGCCGTCCCGAGGACGAGGAGTGCGACGCCGATGTAGATCTCGTAGCCGTCGACGTAGACGTACCGCATGAAGCCCATCACGGGGATCCACGTGTCGAAGAAGCGCTGGACGAGCCCCTGGAGGCCGCCGACGACGAGGACGAAGCTGAGAAAACCGAGGAAACCCTTCATGGGCCCATCGTGACGGCGCGGTCGGCGGACGGCGTCGGGCGTCGGTATCGGACGGGGGCGGCCTTGTCGTCCGAAAGTATCGCTCCCGGGCGCACCGCGCCGGGCACGGCCGGGTCGCCCGTACATTCGAGGCCATGCGCACCCGCTCCGCCCTCTACGTCGACATCGCCTTCTTCCTCTTCGCCGTGGTCTTCTCCGTCGTCACGGCGGACGCCTCGTACCGGGGCGACGTGTCCGCCGGCGTGCCGGTGGCGGAGCAGGCCGCCGGGGCGCTCGGCTGCGCCGCGGTGTTCCTGCGGCGGCGGTGGCCGGTGTGGCTGGCCGTGCTGCTCATGCTCGCCGGCACCCAGTTCCACTTCCTGACCGGAGCGACCCTGGTGGCCCTGTTCACCGTCGCCGCGCACCGCCCGCGCCGGGTCACCGCCTGGCTGGGCGGTTTCACCCTCGCCCAGTTCGGGCTGTTCCTGGCGGTGGACCTGGACCGGGGCGAGGAAGCCGTCGGGTCGGCGCTCACCTACTTCACGCTGGTCGCCTGCGCGATCGGCTGGGGGCTGTACGTACGCTCCCGGCGGGCCCTCGTCGCGACCCTCGAGGAGCGCGCGGTCCGGGCCGCGGACGAGGCCCGGCGGCAGGTGCGGGAGGAGATCGCGAGGGAGATGCACGACGTCCTGGCCCACCGGTTGTCGCTGCTGAGCGTGCAGGCCGGGGCGGTCGAGTACAACCCGGGGGCCTCGCCGGACGACGTCCGCCGGGCCGCGGGGGTGATCCGCGCCGCCGCGCACCAGGCGCTGGAGGACCTGCGGGAGGTGATCGGCGTCCTCCGCGCCCCGGGCGCGCGGGGGGACGAGGGCGACAGGCCGCAGCCCGGCCTCGCCGACCTGGAGCGGCTGCTCGACGAGTCCCGGGCCGCCGGGATGCGCGTCACCCACCGCGTGGCGGTCACCGGCACCGGACCGGGCGCCGACCCCGGCCCCCCGCACGCGACCACCGGCCGCACCGCCTACCGTGTCGTGCAGGAGGGGCTGACCAACGCGCGCAAGCACGCCCCCGGGGCGGAGGTGACCGTGACGGTGACGGGCGGACCGGGGGCGGGACTGACGGTCGAGGTGGTCAATCCGCTGGACAAGGGGCCGTCGCCCGGCGGCGCGGCGGCCGTGGACCGCGTCGCCGACGGCGACGCCATCCCCGGGGCCGGCCAGGGACTGGCAGGTCTGACCGAACGGGTGACGCTGGCCGGCGGCCGGCTGGAGCACGGCGCGCGGGACGGCCGTTTCACGGTGTGCGCCCGCCTGCCGTGGAAGGCGGCCGGCGTCCCGGGCGGGACGGAGGGATCCACGGCGTGAGCGGTGTCGGGAACACGATCCGGGTCCTGCTCGTCGACGACGACCCGTTGGTGCGGTCCGCGCTGCGGCTGATGCTGGGCGGCGCCCCCGACATCGACGTCGTCGCCGAGGCCGCCGACGGGGCGCAGGCGCAGACCCTCGCGGCACGGCATCTGCCCGACATCGTCCTGATGGACATCCGGATGGCGGGCATGGACGGTCTCACCGCCACCGAGATCCTGCGCGGGGCCCAGCGGCCCCCGGAGGTGCTGATGCTGACCACCTTCCACGCCGACGCACTCGTCCTGCGCGCCCTGCGCGCGGGCGCCGCCGGCTACCTGCTGAAGGACACCCCGCCGCAGGACATCGTGGCGGCGGTGCGCAGGGTGGTCGCCGGTGAGCCGGTGCTCTCGCCGTCCGTGACCCGGCAGCTCATCGCCCGGGCCACGGACGGCCGGAACGAACGCGACGCCCGGGCCGCCCACGCCCGGCAGCGGCTCGCCCTGCTGGCGGAACGCGAGCGCGAGGTGGCCGTCGCGGTCGGCCGGGGCCGCAGCAACGGGGAGATCGCGGGCGAACTGCACATGGCGCTGCCGACGGTGAAGACCCACGTCTCGCGCATCCTCGCGAAGCTGGAACTCAACAACCGCGTGCAGATCGCGATCGTCGTCCACGAAGCGGGGCTGGGGGAGTAGACGCGGGGCCGGGGGAGTGGAGGAGCGGCCGGGCCGCTCCCGCCGGGGAAGGCGGGGACCGCGTCGGGCCGGGCCGGGCGCGGGCAGCGTCGCGGCCTCGGCGTGCCGCGTCAGGTGCTCCGCGTCGGCGCGCCGTCGACGTCCGCGCACCGGGCGCGCCGCCCGGGCCCGGCGGCCACGCCCTCCATGGTGACGGCCTCGTGGGCGGGGCGCGGAGCTCCTCGAGCACGGCGTCGAAGGCCGTGGCGTCCTGTCCACCCCTGTCGTGCCGGCGTGACGACGGATGAATGTAGGATACAACCGCTTATCGATACGGAGTCGTATCGATACGTGAGCGTACCGGTGGGTCGGCGCGGCGCGAGGGCCCGACTGAAAGAGAAGAGGACGGGGTTGCGAGCCCTGACGAAGCCCACCGGGTCCGGGCCGGGAGCCGTGCCCCGGCCGCCGGTGGTCCGGGAACTCCTGCTCGTCGCGGGACTCTTCGTCGTCTACAAGATCGGACGCCGGCTCGCCCTCGGCCGTACCGACGCGGCCTTCCGCAACGCGGACCGGATGTGGGACCTCGAGCGCGTGCTCCACCTGCCCGGCGAAGGCGCCGTGCAGTCCCTGCTGTTGCGTGACGACACGATGGTGCACCTGGCGAATGTCTACTACGCGACCGTGCACTTCCCCGCCACCGTGCTGTTCCTGGTGTGGCTGTACCTCCGCCGCCCGCTCCACTACGTCTGGGCGCGCCGCGTCCTGGCGCTCGTCACGGCGGCGGCGCTCGTCCTGCCGTTCACGTTCCCCCTGGCTCCCCCGCGGATGCTGGCGTCCACCGCACTGGTGGACACCGGCAGGCTCTACGGGCCGTCGGTGTACGGCCCCCCGAACACCGACCACCTCTCCAACCAGTTCGCCGCGATGCCCTCGCTGCACTTCGGCTGGGCGCTGATGGTCGCGATCGGTCTGATCGCGGCCACCCGGTCGCGGTGGCGCGCGCTGTGGCTGGTGCACCCGCTGATCACCCTGACGGTCATCGTCGGGACGGCGAACCACTACTGGCTGGACGCCGTGGCCGCCGCCGTCATGCTGGGCGCCGCCCTCACCGTGGTCCCCGTGCCCGGCCGCGGCGGCGCCCGGGCGGCGGGACCCGCGCGGTCCCGGGAGACGGCCGCGGCCGGCGGGCGGTCCCGGACCGGTCGCGGGCCCGTCGCAGCACCCGCCGCGGGCGGTCGCACCTTCGAGGCGGCGGCCCCGTGACCGACACCCTGACCGCGGTCGCCGTCTCCCTCCTGTCGGCCGTCGCCTACGCGCTGGCCGCCGTGGCCCAGGAACGCCTCGCCTCCCGCGCCCCGCGGCCCGGCCTCGCACCGCTGCTCCGCTCGGGCCCGTGGTGGGCCTCCACCGGCCTGAACGCCGGCGGCGCGCTGCTGCACGTCGTCGCGCTCGACCACGGCCCGCTTTCCGTCGTCCAGCCGCTGGGCGCGCTGACCCTGGTCGTCGCGGTGCCCCTGGGCGCCAAGGCTGCCGGACGGCGGGTCAGCGGCGCCGAATGGCGGGGCACCGCCCTGACCCTGGCGGGTCTCGCCGCCCTGCTGGTGTCCGCCTCCGGGCCCGCGCCGGTCCGCGGCCTGTCGCCCGTCGCCGCGATCGGGGTCGCCGGCTGTGCCGCCGCGCTGATGGGCGTCCTGGCCCGGCCCGGCACCAGGCCCGGACTCCGCCACGCCACGGCGGCCGGGGTGTCGTCCGGTGTCGCCTCGGCGCTCACCCAGACCCTCACCGTGGCCGCCACCGGGCCCGGGGGCCCGGGACTCGGCCCGCAGACCGTGATGGTGGCCGTCCTGGTCGCGGCGTTCGCGGCCGGCGGCCTGCTCATCGCGCAGACGGCCTACCGCTCCGGCCTCGGCGCACCGCTGGCGGTCACCACGCTGGTCAACCCGGTGGCCGCGTCCGTGATCGGTCTCGTCCTGCTCGGGGAACACCTCCAGGACGGCCTGCTCGGCGTGCCGCTGGCCCTCGCGGGGGCCGTCGCCGCGGCGAGAGGGGTCGTCCTGCTGACCCACACCACGGCCGGCCCCGGGCGGGCGCGGCGGCCGGGGGAGGGCGAGCCGCGGGAACGAGGGCGTCCGCACGGGCAGCTCGCCTGACGGGCCGCCGGGCCGGCACCCCGCCACCTCCGGGCCGCATCCGGCCGGCCCGTCGTTCGTGTCGTTCATGTTTCAGCCGGCGTCGATCTGTGGAATCCCGCCCGGTCAGATGATCGAATGCCGATCACGTCGACCGCGCGGTTCGGCCGGCTGCCGCGGTGATCCGCCCCGCGGGCGTATCCGCACACCCCCCTTCCTCCGGCCCGGCGGGGCCGCCGGGCACAACCGGTGATCCCCGCGGGCGCGCCCACCCGGGCGTTCCGGAGGAGCGGGGAGGCACCTCACGTACTCCTGGAGCAAGTGGATGACTTCGAACCGATCGCACCTTCCCGGCGGCCCGTCACGCCGTGCCGTCCTGGCCGCGGGTGTCGCCGCCGCGGGCCTCACGGCCCTCGGGGCCGCCCCGGCCCACGCCGGCTCCGCCGGCCGGCCGGGCGGCGCGGCCGGCGATCCGCTCGGCTCGGGTGCCTCCCTCTACTCCCTGGTCGAGGCCTTCGGCAGGTGGAACCACCGCACCGGGACGAGCGACGAGGCGGCAGCGCTCCGCTGGCTCGAGCGTGAGCTGCGAAACCTGGGCGCGGTCACCGGCCGCTGGTACTACGAATACCCGCACTACGACTGGAAGGCGCGGGTCCGGGTCGGGAACGCCGACGTGCCGACCCTCCCGCTGTACTACGAGGGCGTGGGACGGGTGAAGGGCCGCGCGGACTTCGTCCGGCCGGTGACCACCGCCAAGGACGGGAACGACCCCGCTGTGCTCGCGGCCCTGGCCGAGGCCGCCCAGGCCGGTGCGTCGGTGGCGGTCCTGCCGACCACCAGCACCACCGCCCTCTACCCCGCCTACGACGGACTGGTCGCCTACAACAGCGACCCCGACGCCCCGAAGACCGGCATCCCCACGCTCCTCGTCCCCGGACGGTTCGCGGACCGCATCCAGCGCCATGGAGCCGACGTCGACTTCCGGGCCCGGACCGTCACGGCACGCGCGTACTGCCTGACCGGCTGGCTCGGCACCCGGACGCCCGTCGCCGACCCGATCGTCGTGACGACCCCGCTGAGCGGATGGTTCACCTGCGCGGCGGAGCGCGGGACCGGCCTCGCGCTGTCGCTGGCCCTTGCGGCCGAACTCGCCCGCGAGCACCCGGTGTTCTTCCTCGGGAACACCGGTCACGAACTCGGCAACTACGGCGTGCGCGCCTACCTGGCCGAAGAGTTCGACCTGCGGCCGCGCGCGGTCGTCCACCTGGGCTCCGCCCTCGCAGCGGCCGCCCCCGGCGCCGACGGGCGCTTCGAACTCGGGCCCCGCGTCGCGGCCAGCAACCCCGCCTTCGAGACGGTTCCCGGCCTCGCCGCGGACCTCGCCACGGCGCGGTTCGGCCAGGCGGCCAAGTTCCCGGGCGAGGGCGCGGTGTGGAACCAGCTCCTCGGCCCCTCGGTCCCGCTGCTCTCCCTGGCCGGCAACTTCCGCCAGTTCCACACCCCGGACGACCTGGCCCACCTCACCACCTCGCCCGAGGTGCTGGAGCAGGCCTACACCGCCGTTCGGGCCGGGATGCGCGACCTGCTCGCCGCCACCTGACCACCGCGGGCAGCCCTGAACGGCCACCGGGCCACAAGCACCGGGCCACACGCACCGGGCCAAGCGCACGGGGCTGCCCGGCGCGGCGGCGCGCGGCGTGGGCGGGGCGCGGCGTGAACGGGGCGGGACGCCGCCCGCGTTCCGTGTTCACCCGCCGCCTCACCTGCCGCGCGACGTCCGCACCCGGTCCGTGAGCAGGGCGGCGAGTCCCGAGGCCAGGGCACACGCGGCGCTCACCAGCGGGTGGGCCGGGCCGTCGGTCCAGGCCACCGCGCCCACCGACGCGCCCAGCCAGCCCGTGGCCGCACCCATGGCGAACACGGAGAGCCGGTCGAACCAGGTCGGCCGGCGGGACCCGCCGTCCGCCCGCCGCCGGCGCAGCGACTGCACCGGCAGCGAGAGCGCCAGCACCGACAGCCAGGTGATCGACGGCGCGTGCAGCGCGCCCGGCAGCGGCAGCCGGTAGGAGAGCGCCTGGATCGCGGCGAGCGCCATGAGCAGGGAACCGAGCACGGCTCCCTGGGTGACCGTCGTCCGCTGCTGGTGGAGCTGCATGCGCTGCTGCACGACGACCGCCGAGGTGCGGGCGATCTCGTCCGCCTCCCTCTTCACCGATTCCCCGTGGCCGATGTCGTCGTCGAGGAGGGCGATGAGGCCGTCGCCCAACTGGTCGGGGCCGCCCCGGCCACCCGGGCCGCCCGGGCCGTCGTCGGGTCCGGGCGGCAGCACCCCGGTCATCGTGTCCGTCGTGATCCGCGCCGAGTGGCGCATGTCGCGCAGATCGCGCAGCGACTGGTTGATCCCCTGGTCGCCGACGTACAGCGCGGCGATGGCGGCATCGGCCGCGAGCACGTCGTGCACGGACGAGCCGCCGGCCAGCACCTCGCCCGACAGCCGCGCCAGCCGTTCGGACGCGTCGGACAGGCGCGCGCACAGGGCGCGGAAGGCCGGCCGGTGCGCGCGGTGCACCGACGCCTGGTGGCGCAGGCGGGCCGCCCCCTCCAGACAGCGCGTCAGCGGAGCCGGGCCGCCGGCGCGCCGGACGTGCCAGGCCCAGGCGTCGAAGGCGTCCTCCCGGGCCGAGGGCCCCACCGCGACGACCGCCCACGGGTCCGAGACCGACCGGGGAGGGGCGGACCACAGGATTCGGAAGCCGTCGGGAGTGCCACGCCACGCTCCGTCGGGCGGCGCCGCCGACGGGGGTACTGAGGCGAGGAGCCGGCCGGGACCGCCGGCGTTCCCCACGGTCCGTCGGCCCTGGAGGGCCCGGAAGACGTGCACAGTGCCCAGGGCGGTGGTGTGCGGGAGGGGCGTCGTCGCGGCCTCCCAGTGGGAGAGCATCTCGCCCCAGGAGAGGCGGGGGGCCGGGAACTGGACGACGGTGACGGCGACGACGTCGTGGCGGACGTAGGCGAACGCCTGCGCCGGACGGGATCCGGTGCGCTGGCAGGCGGCGAGCAGCCGGTACCCGGTGTCCTGGCCCGGCCCGGCGAGCGGCGCCAGGGCGGGGAGCCCGGCCGGGCCGTGGTGCGGGACCGGGTCGTGCAGGCCGAGCCGGTCGCGCAGGCGTGACCACATCAGCCCCACGGACGCGACGCCGTTCTCCTCGTCCTCGGCGGCACCTGCCAGGTGGGCGAACGTGTGGACGATCAGGGCGTGTCCCGCGGAGCGGTCACGAGCCATCGGCGGGGGCGGGATCGACGCGGCCGACCGGGCCGGCGTGGTCGCCCGGATCCGCCCGGCCGGGGCGGGCCACGTCCGCCTCGGCCACCCGGATACGGGTGATCAGCCGGTCGAGGCGTTCCGCCAGCGGTGGCGGCGGGGGCGTCAGGTCGTCCGGGCCACCGAGCATCCGCATCCTGACGGCCGGGAGGGAGTCCTCCAGCGTGTACAGGGCGAGCCGCAGACGATCCGGGTCCCTCCGGCGGACGGCGCCCTCCAGGCCGGTGAGCGCGGCGTCCAGCCGGGCCCAGACCGCGCGGTTCGCCACGGGCGTCGCCCCGGCTGCCTCGAGCAGGAGACGCGCTTCCTCCAGTGCGTTCCGCCAGTCGCTCAAACGGGGCCTCCCGCAGGGTCCAAGTGCCGTGAACTACGTGTGAGTATAGGTGAGTTGCGTCTGAGTGGGACTTTCGCACCGGTCGGGGTCAGGAGGTGTCGATGGCGGGTCCGCAGGACCGTCGGACGGTGTTGCGGTACATGCGTGAGGCGCTGGCGCACTTCGAGACATGGCAGCGGTCGCACGACCCCCGTGCCGTTCGGACCGCCGTGACACTGTGGGCCACCGCCGTGGAGGAGTTGCCGCCCGGCTCGTGGGAACGGCCGAGCTGCCTCACCGAGCTGGGCCGGTCCCTGCGCGGCTGGTTCCAGGTCACCGGGGATCCCCGGGTGCTCGACCAGGCCGTCGAGGTGAGCGCGGCCGCCGTGCGGGAGAGCGAGACGCTCGACGGCCTCTTCCTGGACGAGATCCTGTCCAATCTCGCGCTGGCCCGCTGGGAGCGATACCGCAACGGTCACCGGATGCCCGACCTGGAGGCGGCGATCGCGGCGGGACGCCGCAGTCTCGCGGCCACCGCCGCCGGGGACGAGCGCCGGCCGTCACGCCGCGGCAACCTCTCGCAGATGCTGATGATGAGATGTCAGCGAACCGGCTCGCCCGTGCACCTGGCGGAGGCCCTCGACGCCACGCGCGACGCGGTGGAGGACGCACCGCCCGGCCATCCGGCCGCCGCCCCCCACCGCATGCACCTCTCCGAACTCCTGCGGGCGGTCTACACGGAGACGAGAGACGCCGCGGCCCTCGAGGAGTCGGTCGAGGCGGCCCGCAGCGCGATCGCGCTGTCCCGGCCGGGCGATCCGGTACGTGTCCCGGCCTGGGGATCCCTGGCGCTGGGGCTGTACCACAAGGTCCTGACGGCGCGGCAGGGAGATCCCGACGCTGATGCCGACGTCGAGGAGTTGATCCTCGCGGCGGGCCACGCGGTCGAAGAGGGTGGACCGGCGGACGAAGGACACCCTCTGCATCTCCTCTGCCTGGCCGACGGACTGCTCCGGCGGGACGGGATCGCGGACGGCCAAAGCGACCTCGACCGGGGGATCGCTGTTTGTGAACGCTTCCTGACGGACCATCCGGGCCACGACCGTCACCCGTACATGCGCACACAGCTCGCGGCCGCCCTCCTGGAGCGCCACGGGCGGACCAACGACACCCGCGACCTCCGCCGCGCCGCGGACATCACGCGTCGCGCGGTCCTCGCCCTGCCGGAATCCTCCACCGACCTGCCCAGGCTCCTCTGCCTCCGGGCCGTCGCCCTTCTCACGCTCTACGGCGAGCACACCGCGCGGGCGTCGGACCTCGACGAGGCGGCCGAGGCCGCACGACGCGGCCTCGGCCTTCGCCCCGGCGGCGGTGAGACCGACCTGCTGCGGGCGACATGCGCCGAGATCCTGCGCTCCCGCTTCGAGGACCGCGGCGACCCCTCGGACCTCGAGGCCGCGACGGAGGCGGCCGCGGCGGCAGCACGGGACACGCCCGTGGACGCGACCCATCGGCCCACGGTCCTCAACGCGGTGGGCGGTGTGCTGCGGGTCCGCGCCCAGTACACCGGGGACCGCGCCGTTTTCACCGCCGCGGTCGACACCGCACGCGAGGCGGTACGGTGCGCCCGGCCGGACCGGCTCGAGCGGGCTCTGGCCCTGAACACCCTGGGCGCCGCCCTCCACGCGCGCTACGAGCACGGTGGCGCACTCGACGACCTGGACGCGGCCGTCGACGCCAAACGCGCCGCGACCCAGGCCCCCGAACTCACGGTCGCGCACCGGGCGATGTGTCTGAGCGGGCTCGGCCATTCGCTCCTGACCCGCTACCAGCGGACCGGGGACGTCGCGGACCTGGCAGCGGCGGTCGACGCCTGCGCGGAGGCCGTGGGGGCCGTGGCCACCGACCACCCGGCCCAGGACCGGTTCCTGGCGAACCTGAGCCTCGCACTGGCCGTCTCGCACCAGCGCCACGGACGGCGGGCCGATCTCGACGAGGCCGTCCTGACGGCCCGCCGCGCGGTCGAGGTGACGCCGCGAGCATCGCACCGGCGACCGATGAACCTCTGCAACCTCGCGATCGTCACCCAGGACCGCTTCGACGTGTCCGACGACCGCGACGACCTCGAGGCGGCGATCACGGCGGTCCGTGAGGCCGTCGCCGTCGCGGCCGGGAACCACCCGGACCAGGCGAAATTCCTGTCCAGCCTCGGCGAGATGCTGCTGCGGCGCCATGAACTCCTGGGCCGGGAGCAGGACCTCGAGGAGGCTCTCCGGACCTGCCGTCCGGCGGTCGACCAGTGCCCCGTCGACCACGAGATCCGGGCCGGGTGTCTGGCGCTCCTCGGCGACGCCCTCACGCGTGCGGGGCGCACCGGCGAGGCCGTCGACGCCTTCCGGGAAGCCGCCCGGCTCCCCACCGGCCGCCTGCCCGTACGGCTGAAGGCCGCCGTGGCATGGGGCGCGTCGGCCGCTGCGGACGAGCGGTGGGAGGAAGCCGACCAGGCCTACGGGTACGCCGTCGAACTGCTGCCCCAGGCGGCCTGGCACGGTCTGGAACGCGGCGACCGCGAGCGCTTCCTGGCCATGGCCAACGGCCTCGCGTCGGACGCGGCGGCCGTCGCCGTCCGGCGCGGGGACCTCCCACGCGCCGTGGAACTGCTGGAGCAGGGACGGGGCGTCCTCCTGGGACAGGCCTTCGACGCCCGCGCGGACCTGGATGAACTCCGGGCCCTCGACGCCGATCTGGTCCGGGCGATGGACGAGGTCCGGCACCGGCTCGACGGCGCCGGCGCGGCCGGAGCGAGCCCCGACGCGCCCGGCGTCCCCGCCGGCCGGGCGGCCCTGGCGGCGGTGGAGTCCCAGCGCCGCCGGGAGGCGGCAGCCGAATGGGACCGTCTCCTGGACCGCGCGAGGGCACTGGTACCCAACTTCCTGCGGCCGCTTCCCTACGCCCGCCTGCGGGAGGCGGCGCGCGGCGGACCGGTCGTCGTCGTCAACATCTCCCGCCACCGCTGTGACGCCCTGCTGGTCTCCGACACGTCCGAGGCGCCGCTCCTCGTCCCCCTGGAGCGGATCTCCCGCCCGGTCGTCACCGCCCGGGCGCGTGAACTGGTCGGCCTGTTCAGGGGCTCCGGCGCGGACGCCCCGCACGGGACGAACGACGCCCTCCGGTCCCTGCTCGCCTGGCTGTGGAGGGACGTCGCGGAACCGGTCCTGGCCGGGCTCGGCCTGCCCGACCGGCCGGCGGAGGGAGAGGAGCCGCGCCTGTGGTGGTGCCCCACCGGCCCCCTGGCCCTCCTGCCCCTGCACGCGGCCGGTGAGTACCCGGCCCCCGGCGGCCGGCCTCCCCACGGGGACGCGCCCACCGGGACGCCGGGCGCCAGCCTCCTCGACCGTGCGGTCTGCTCCTACGCGCCCACCCTCCGCGCCCTCCTCGAGGCGGGGGACCGCCCGGCGCCCGGCACCCCGGCAGTGCTGGGCGTCGCCGTCCCCGGCGCTCCCGGCATGCCGCAGCTGCGCCACGCGACCGCGGAGATCGACCGCCTGCGTGAACGGTTCCCCGCGGTGACCGCCGTTCTCGGCCGCCGCGCCGACCGCTCCACCGTCCTGGACCTGGTGCGGTCCCATTCCTGGCTGCACTTCGCGGGCCACGGATCGCAGCACTCGCCCGCCGGCGCCGCGCTGCACTGCGCGGACGACGTGATCGGCCTGCGCGACCTGACCGCCCTCAGGCTGACCGCCGCCGAGCTCGCCTTCCTCTCCGCCTGCGAGACGGCCGGCGGGGTCGCCCATCTCGCGGACGAGTTCGCGCACCTGGCCGGAGGGCTCCACATCGCCGGCTTCCGGCACGTGATCGCCACCCAGTGGCCCATCAGCGACTACCGGGCCCCGCAGGTGGCCGGGGACTTCTACCGGGCGCTGGACTCGGCCCCGCGGGCGGCCGACGGCACGCTCCCGGCCGCCCGCGCACTCCGCCACGCGGTGCGCGGACTGCGCGGCGCCCGTCCCGACGCGCCCGCGCTGTGGGCGGCGTACCTGCACACCGGTCCGTGACCCGCACCGCGCCGTGCCACGGGCGGCGTCCTGAACGCGGGGTGGGCGTCCCGCGCGCGGCGCTCGGGGCCGCCGCCGTGTCCCTCGTACGGCCCCAAGGGCCCCGGTCAGCCGCTTGACCACCGGCCGGCGGGGTAGCGGAGTGGCATGGCCGCCGAAAACACGTCCGCCGCAAGCCCGTCCGCCGCAAGCCCGTCCGTCGCAAGCCCGTCCGCCGCCGCGGGCGGTTACGTCCGGCCCGAGATCGACGTCCCGGCGCTGACCGGGGTCCTGGACGGCGGGTACGCCCGGATCCGCGACCTCGTCCGCACCAACCTGGTGACGTACGCCTCCGTGCTCGAGGAGGCCGAGGAGCTCGGCGTCGACGCGTTCCGCGAGCGGGTGCGCGAGCTCGTGGTCGAGATGGCCGCGACGGGACAGACCGGCATGGGCTTCCCGCGCGAGTACGGCGGGGGCGGCGACATCGGAGCCTCGATCGCCGCGTTCGAGACGCTCGCCTTCGGCGACCTGTCGGTGCTGGTGAAGGTCGGCGTGCAGTTCGGGCTCTTCGGCGGCGCGATCCTGCACCTGGGCACCGAACGCCACCACGCCGCGTACCTGCCGGACCTGGTCACCGGCAAGCTGATGGGCTGCTTCGCGATGACCGAGACCGGACACGGCTCCAACGTCCAGGCCCTCGGCACCGTCGCCCGCTACGACCCGGCCGCCCGGGAGTTCGTCATCACCACCCCCGACGACCGGGCGCGCAAGGACTACATCGGCAACGCGGCACGCCACGCCGAACTGGCGGTGGTCTTCGCCCAGCTGGAGGTGGCGGGCAAGTCCGAGGGCGTGCACGCGTTCGTGGTGCCGGTCCGGGCCGGCGGCGAGGTCGTGCCCGGCGTCCGGATCGAGGACGACGGCCGCAAGATGGGCCTCAACGGAGTGGACAACGGCCGCATCCACTTCGACGGCGTGCGGGTGCCGCGCGAGGCGCTGCTCAACCGGTTCGCCGACGTCACCCCCGACGGCGTGTACGAGAGCTCGATCGACAACCCCCACCGGCGCTTCTTCACCATGCTCGGCACCCTGGTGCAGGGCCGGGTCTGCGTCGGTGGCGCCGGGGTCAACGTCGCCAAGGTGGCCCTCACCATCGCCACCAGGTACGCCGACCGGCGCCGCCAGTTCGAGGCGGCCTCGGACACGGAGGAGCAGCTCCTCCTCGACTACGGCCTGCACCAGCGGCGCCTGCTCCCGCTGATCGCGCGCACCTACGCGCTGCACTTCGCCCAGGACGTGGTGCGCACGCAGCTGCACGAGGTCTTCTCCGCCCCCGAGGACGACGCCCCGGCACGGCGGCGGCTGGAGGCACGGGCCGCCGGCACCAAGGCGCTCGGCACCTGGCACGCCACCCGGGTCGTCCAGGAGTGCCGAGAGGCGTGCGGCGGCGCCGGCTACCTCACCGTCAACCGGTTCGCCGCGCTCAAGGCCGACAGCGACATCTTCACCACCTTCGAGGGCGACAACCACGTCCTGCTGCAACTGGTGGCCAAGGGCCTGCTCACCCACTACGCGAGCGAGTTCGAGGACCTGGACCAGCTCGGCATGGTCCGCTACGTCACCGGTCTCGCCGTCGAGACGGTCATCGAGAAGGCCTCGGTCCACAAGCTGCTCGAGCGGGTGCGCGACCTGCTGCCCGGCGGGGACGACTGGGACCAGGAAGCCGGACTGCTCGACTCTGAGTACCAGCTGGCCATGCTCCGCTACCGCGAGGAGCACATGCTCGCCGGGCTCGCCCGCCGCCTCAAGCGCGGGATCGACCGGAAGCGCAACCCCGGTGTCGTCTTCTCGCAGGTGCAGGACCACGTCATCGCGCTCGCCCACGCCCACGTCGAGCGGCTGGTGCTGGAGGCGTTCACCGACAAGGTGAAGGCGCAGCCCGAGGGCGGCAACAAGGTCGCGCTGGGTCTGCTGTGCGACCTGTTCGCCCTGTCCACGATCGAGGCGGACCGGGCCTGGTTCATGGAACACGGCCGTCTGACCGTCCAGCGTTCCAAGGCCATCAGCCGCGAGGTGAACTCCCTTTGCCGCAAGGTGCGGCCCCTCGCGGTCGACCTCGTCGACGCCTGGGGCGTCCCGGCGCAGATGCTGCGGGCGCCCGGTCTGGTCGGCTGACCGGCAGCCGCCGCCCGCGCCTTCGAGGGGGGCGCGGGCAGCGGCTGTCCGGGGCGTCACTGCGTGAGCGGGACGGCGTCCGCCGGGTCGGTGTGCCAGTTGGTCACGACCGGCTCGTCGACGAGGACAGCGCCGATCTTCAGCGAGACCGGGTGGGGGTCGTCCTCGCTCACGGAGACGATGACGGTGCCGTACTCGGTCCCGGCATCGCTGTTGGTGGTCTTCGGCGCGACCCCCGCGTAGACCTTCGTGCCACCGGTGAGGGTGATCTCGTCGCCCGCGGACTGCTCGGCGGGACCGGCCTGGGTGCCGCCGGAGCCGAAGGCCATCACGGGCAGACCGCCGGGCAGGACGCAGGTGATGCCGGACTTCGCCTTGACGGAGACCAGGACGTAGCCGCCGGCCTGCGTCTCCTCCTTGGCCGACCAGTCGAGGTCGTTGGTGCCGCACCCCTGTCCGTAACCGGGCTTGTCGGCCGCCGCGTCGTCGGAGGAGTCCGTGTCCTGCTCCGGGGCGTCACCGGACGCGGCGTCACCCGAGGCGGTCGCGTCGCCTCCGTCGGCCGGGCTCTCCTGGGCGGCCTCGGCGGCGGGGCTCGAAGCGGGCGTGTCGGCACTCCCCTCGGAGCCGCTGCCGCAGGCGCTCGTCAGCAGGGCCGCACCGAGTACGACGGAAAGAGTGAGTGCGGCGTGCGAACGGCTGTTCATGGTGTCCTTTCGGTCGGCGTGCGGGGTCTCCCCGCGTACGCCTCGTGTTCTACTGCTCGGCTGTTCTGCTGCTCGGTTGTTCGATCGCGATGTGCGTCGACGGGTCCGGCCGCGTGCGAGCGGCCGGACGCGTCGTCCTCTCCCCCGGCACCGTGTGGCCGGGGGTGATCCGTGGGGGCCCTCCCGCGAGGGCCCTCCGAGGGGCGCGCGGTGTCAGCCGGCCTGCACCGCGGCCAGCACCTCGGCGCGGGAGGGGCCCGGCCACGTCCAGTCCGGTCCGCCGTTCAGGGTGAGGGCCCGCTCGACCAGGCCCGGGGCGCCGAAGGCACCCTCCGGGGAGTCGAGCATGCATGCCACCTCGGTGAACGCCCGCAGCACGTCCGGGTCGGCGAGCTTCACGCCGTCCAGGGCGTTGGTGAGGTGCCAGCCCGGGTCGTCCGTCTCGTAGGGGCGGCCGGCGATCGCGGCGTCGATCTCGGCGAGCCGGTGGTGGTCCCACTCGCGCAGGCGCCCGTAGACGGGGGCGAGCGTCCGCTCGGTCACCTCGTCGAAACGCAGCGCCAGGTCGACGGTGTCCGTCAGTCCCGTGGCGGCGACCGTGTCGGCGAGCGCGGTCGCGTGGGTCATCCCCATCGACAGGCCCAGTCCGAACTGCGGGTCGGTGGACGCCCAGGCGTCACCGACGTGGAGCAGACCGGTCACGACCGGCCGTCCCTCCACCACGGTCCGCTGGATGCGGCTGTGCAGACCGGCCATGGCCTGCGGGGCGGTGATCGGCTCGCCGTCGGTCCGGCCGTCCAGCTCGGGGAGCAGCTTCACCGCCCGCTCCCAGGCGGAGGGGTCGTGCAGGGCCTTGAGGGCGTGGTCGCGGCTGGAGACCACCAGGACCGCCGACCAGGTGTCGTGGTCGGCGGGGATCACGATGGTGGACACGCCCTCGTGGTGGTTGAGCGGCCAGGGCGCCTGGGCGGGCGCGCCGCCGACGGCGCGGTAGGTCCGCGCGTAGTAGACGAAGCCGGCCTCGGCCCGCTCGCTGGCGGGCGGCGGGCCGCCGAGCCGGGCGAGCAGCGCCGACACGGGGGAGTTGCGGCCTCCGGCGTCGACCACGAGGGCGGCCCGCAGTTCCTCGCCGTCCTGGGTCACCACGCCGGTCACCCGGGGGCGTCCCTCGAGCTGTTCGGCCCCGGTGAGCAGTCCGGTCACCTCGGTGCCGCGGCGCACGGTCAGCCCCGGCGTCGCCGCGGCGGCCGTGGCGAACGCCGCGTCCAGCACGGGGCGGCGCGCGGTGAGGGTGTCGTAGCGTTCGTCGCCGGGCCGGGGACCGCCCATACCCGGCAACTCCCGTCCCGCCGCGACGAAGTTGATGCGCAGCGGCCCCGCCGCCTCCAGCGCGTCCACGACCTGGGGCAGCCTCGCGCGCAGCAGCGCCGCCCCGACGGGCAGCAGGATGTGCGGCTGGCGGAACTGGGACACGCCGGGCCGGTGCCACTGCCCCCACGCGTGCTCCGCGACGTCCGGCCCGGCGACGACTGCCTCGCCGTCCCGTTCCAGCACGGTGACGCGCAGTCCCTGCCCGGCCAGGGACATCGCCGTGGCCAGGCCGACGGGTCCACCGCCGATCACGATCACGTCCTGTTCCGGTCGTTCCGGCATCCGAAGCCTCCTCGAGAGAACGTCAGTTCGTCGTGAAGGCCACGTTCGCCGCGAACACCGCTCAGTCACCAGTCCGTTCGGTGCTCACCCGTCGACCGTTCGGTGCTCACTTCCCGTCAGGGGTGCGGCGACGGGATGGGCAGGCCGGCCGTCTCCCGCTGCCAGAGGATGTCGCAGACCCGTTCGCAGCCGCGCTGCAGGTGTCTGCGGTAGGTGCTGTAGGGAAGGCTCAGCCGCTCGGCGGCGACCATGTGGCTGGGCACCCGGTGGAAGAAGGTGGTGGCCAGCACGCGGTGCAGCTTGGCGTCACGCGGATCGGCGCGCAGGGCGTCCACGGCGTCGCTGAGCAGCTCCCGCAGCATCTCCCCGGAGTGCTCGGCGGCGAACCCCGGCTGGCCGGTGACCATCCGGGTGGTGCGCAGCGGGCCGGCGGCGAGGACGTCCGGCCGGTGCCAGTCACGCAGGGCGTCGCGGACCGCGGTGTCGAACGCGGCGCGGGTCAGCGGCGCGGCCGGGGCGTCGGCGGCGGGGCGGGCGGGGGTCTCGGTCAGCGCGCCCGGCTGCGTGCGGTCGAACCAGATCGACAGCGGGGTGACCCGCCAGTCGCAGGCGAACAAGGTGTAGGTGTGCCCGTTGGGCCACGGCAGGGCGGTGGCCCGTTCGTGCCCCAGGTGCTCCATCAGCGCCTCCCAGTTCTGCGGGAACGGACTGATGATGAACGACCAGGCCAGGGACCCGGAGCGGATGTAGTCCGCGCAGATGCGCAGCTGCATCAGGTGCAGGACCGGCGATATCTCGTAGTACGCCGGCGGGTGGATGAGGAAGCGCGCCAGCAGCAGGTGCTCGCCGGGCCGGAGCGGGCTGGTACGCAGGGTGTGTTCCCACGCCTGCGCCATGACCGGGTCCGCGGCGAGTTCGTCGGGCCGGGGCTCGGACAGCCGCAGCCAGGTCATGAACGCGACCGGCTCGCCGGTCGCGGACTCGCGGTACATCCAGAACGCCTCGGGCTGCCGCTCCAGCCAGAAGTCGACGACGGCGGCGGACTCGGGCCCCTCGGCCTCGGTGATCAGCCGTCGCACGGCGTCGTAGTCGCCGGGGCGCAGGACGTCCTCGTGGTAGTCGCCCTCCCGGCGCATCTGGAAGTACTCGCCCATCGGCCCGTACCGCTTGAGGTAGCTGATCTCACGGATCGCCACCATCGCCTCCGCGGGGGAGGCGGTCCGTGCCTGTTCGAGCAGGTGGTGGCCGACGCGGCGGTGCATCTCCTCGTACCCCTGCGGGTCCCGCCAGCGCAGGTCGGCGTCGACGGCGTCGCTGACGAGGTCGTGCAGGAACACGCCCTGCCGCCCCCAGTCGGCGACCGGCAGGCGGCGCAGCCAGGTGAACAGTTCGGCGCCCCGGTCGGGGCCGAGCACGGCCCGCAGCAGTCCCTCGGTCGTCGTCATGGCGTGCGCCGCCATCTCCAGGGCCAGCCGGTGGTCGGGCGTCGGCACCTCTCCCACCATCTGGGAGAGCAGCGCGGTCAGCACGTCCGGTGTGGGCTCCCAGTCCTTGTCCTCGCCGTGCGCCGCGACACCGGCGGCGAGGCTGAGCGCGAGCGGGTGCCCGCCGGCGAAGGCCAATACCTGCTCCCGCACGAGCGGGGCCACGTCCCGCAGTTCGAGCAGCCGCGCGGCGTCGGCCGGCGCGAGATCGGCCAGCGGGACGACGGCCAGGGCCTCGCTCCAGGCGAGGTCGGCCCTCCAGGCGGAGCTGGGCGCCTCCCGCCCGGCGAGCACCGTGAGGGTCCGGCCGGGCAGTCCGGGCAGGAAGTGGTCGCGCAGCCAGCCCTCCAGCCCCTGGCAGTGCTCGAACGCGTCGATGAGGAGCACGGTGTCCGGTGCGGCGCCCACGGCCTCGGCCTCGGCCCGGAACCCGGCGGGGGAGGGGTCGATCAGCCGTCCGTTCACCTCGACCACGGGCCGTCCGGCGTCGCGGCTCTCGTCCGCGAACCGGCGCAGCAGGGTCGACTTGCCCACCCCGCCGGGGCCGTGCACGTACAGCACGGCGGGAGCGTCCGGCGCCCCCGACAGGGCGTCACGGAACGCGGCGAGTTCCTCCAGGCGCCCCACGAAGGCGCGTTCGCGCGCCCACCTCAACCGCTCCGCCAGACTGCCCGATCCTCTGCTCATCCGACGAGAATATCGGGCCTCCCCCGGCTGGAGCGGCGGTCGCCGGCCGTGCCCTCCGTCCGTGGCCGGACACCGCCCGTCGGCCCGCCGGCCCGCACGTGCTTCGGGGCCCGCCCGGTGTGGGCATGCATCCCGTGCTTCGTCGGATGCGCGGCGGCCTCCGGCGCGACCGCACCCCGCGCGACGTCGGCACCACCGGGCATCCGGCACCATCTCCGATGTGCGAAGGACGGTACTCCCATGCCTTTGGACGAGTCCCGCGTGTCCGAGGAACAACGACTGGAGCAACTCGGCTACCGGCAGACCCTCTCCCGTTCGATGTCCGGCCGGGCGAACTTCGGGGTCAGTTTCACCATCATCTCGATCCTGTCCGGATGCATGACCCTGTACGGCTTCGGGATGAACACCGGCGGCCCCCTCGTGATCATGTGGGGCTGGCTGTTCGTCGGCCTCATGACCCTGTTCGTGGGTCTGTCGATGGCGGAGGTCTGCTCCGCCTATCCGACCAGCGCCGGGCTGTACTTCTGGGCGCACCGCATGGCGCCCGCGAGGACGGCCGCCGCCTGGGCCTGGTTCACCGGCTGGTTCAACACCCTGGGCCAGATCGCGGTGACCGCGGGCGTCGACTTCGGCGCGGCGACCTTCCTCAACGCCTGGCTGGACCTCCAGTTCGGCTTCGCGGCCACCCCCGGCCACACCATCACGCTGTTCGGGCTCATCCTGGTGCTGCACGGAGTGCTCAACACCTTCGGGGTCCGCATCGTCGCCTTCCTCAACGAGGTCTCCATCTGGTGGCACATCCTCGGCGTGGTCGTCATCTGCGGCGCCCTGGTGCTGGTGCCCGACCAGCACCGGTCGGCCGGCTTCGTCTTCGGTGAGTTCGTCAACAACACCGGCTTCTCCTCCAGCCTCTACGTGGTGCTGATCGGGCTGCTGATGGCGCAGTACACCTTCACCGGCTACGACGCCTCCGCCCACATGACCGAGGAGACCGTCGGCGCCTCCACCGCGGGCCCGCGGGGCATCGTCCGCTCGATCCTCGTCTCCCTCGCGGCGGGCTTCGTCCTGCTGTTCGGCTTCACCTTCGCCATCCAGTCCTACACCGGCGCCCTCGCCTCCGAAACGGGCGTCCCGCCGGCCCAGATCCTGATGGACGCCCTGGGTGTGGCGGCCGGCAAGTGGCTGCTGCTGGTCGTCATCGTCGCGCAGCTCTTCTGCGGCATGGCCTCGGTCACCGCCAACTCCCGCATGATCTACGCCTTCTCGCGCGACGGCGCCCTGCCGTTCTCCAGGGTGTGGCACCAGCTGACCCCGGCCACCCGTACGCCGGCCAACGCCGTCTGGCTCGCCACAGGAGGGGCCTTCGTCCTCGGCCTGCCGTACCTGTGGAACACCACCGCGTACGCGGCCGTCACGTCGATCGCGACCATCGGCCTGTACATCGCCTACGTCATCCCCACCTTCCTCCGGCTCCGCCAGGGGGACCGGTTCGAGCGGGGCCCCTGGCACCTCGGCCGCTGGTCCCGTCCCGTGGGCACGGTCGCCGTCGCCTGGGTGCTGGTGATCACCGTGCTGTTCATGCTGCCGCAGACCTCGCCGGTCACCGCGCGCACCTTCAACTACGCGCCCGTGGCGGTGGGCGTGGTCACCGCCTTCTGCGGCATCTGGTGGCTCGTCTCGGCCCGCCGGTGGTTCCTCGACCCCACGCATCCGCGCAACGCCGCGCCGGATGCCGGCGACGACGCCGAAGGGAGGGAACCGAGCCTGCGGTAGACCGCGGCGACGGACCGCCGCGAGAAGGGACCACGACGGCGGACGGGGAGACACGGAGCGGCGGTGTGCCCGGCCGGGCACACCGCCGCTTCACGTTCCCGCCTGCCCGCCGGGGCGGCCAACCTCGGCAACCCCTCTCCGTCACGACCATTGCCGCCAGTGTCCCGCGTCGCTATGTTAATGAGAAATCACATCGCTCCACCGTTTCTGAAACATGGCGGTCACCCAACTGGCCAGTGGAAAAGGCACGGCGTGCCGTCTGGTCCGTCAAGGAAGTGGGTAAGTCAATGGACAATCTCAGCAGGCGGAGACTGCTGTCGCTCGGCGCCGCGCTCGGCCTCGCGGGCGTGGCGGGTCCGGGTCAGGCGTGGGCGTCGACGGGCTCGGTGGCCGGAGCCGCCGCGGGCACCGGTCCCGAGTGGATCTGGGACGACCTGGCGGACCCGCTGATGGTCCGGATGCTCGACAACGGCCACGTGCCGGCGATCAACGCCGCGTGGGGGTCGTGGGTGAACAACAACGACCCGCTGCCCAGCGGCCTTCCGGCCGAGTTCGCCACCTACCTGGGGAAGGTCAACAAGCTCCCCAGCTGGGCGGACCAGACCAAGCTGACCCGCGCCGCCGACTTCAACCGGCGCCGGGACACCTACCTGTTCATGCTGTACGGCCTCGGCAGCGGCATCATGAGCACCGTGATCCCGCGGGAGGCCAGGAGCGTCTACTGGTCCGCGGGCGGCGCCGACATGCAGGACCGCGCGGCCAAGACGTTCACCTTCGGCTACGACCTGTCGGAACTGGGCGCCTTCAAGCCGACCGGCCAGTTCGTCGTCACCGCCAACAAGACGCGCGTGGTGCACGCCGCGGTGCGTCACCTCCTGCCGCAGTCGCCCGGCTGGCGGGCGGCCGCCGACGAGACCATCCCGATCAGCGCCGCGGACATCCTGGTCACCTTCCACAGCCTGGGCACCTACGTGCACAGCAAGCTGCTCGAGTGGCGGATCCCGTACTCGACGGCGGACCAGGAGGCGTTCCTGCACTCGTGGCAGGTCGCCGTCCACCTGCTCGGCGTTCCGGACGAGCACATCCCGCAGACCTGGTCGGCCGCGCTCGCGCAGTCCAAGCAGGTGCTCACCCCCATCCTCACCCCGACGGACGAGGGCATCGCGCTGGCCGAGGACCTGCTCGGCCTGACGGCGCAGATCGACCTCGGCGTCACCCGCGGGTTCCTCAACGAGTTCGTGCGCTACGTCCTCAGCGACGAGGTCGGCAACTGGCTGGGCCTCAAGCGGGACTACGCGGCGGCGGCCCTGGTCCGCACCGCGTGGCCGGCGTTCATCCTGTTCCGCGAGGGACTGTCGCCCGTCATGCCCGGCACCTTCTACATGATGGACCAGCTGGTGCGCGGCCTGGCGATGCTGTTCCTCAACAAGGGCGGTTCCGGGACCACGACGCCCATCACGATCCCCACCGGGAACAGGGCGGCCTGAGACGGGCCGCCGCCCCGCCCCGCCGGTGCCCGCTCCGCGATCCCCGCGGGGCGGGCACCCGGCCGGGCCCGCGCGAGGCGCCGCACCCCGCGGCGCCTCGCCGCGTGGCGGCCCCGGCGGCGGGCCTCACAGGCCCAGGGCGCCCACGACCAGGGCCGTCACGGCGTCACGGCGGTCGCCGCCGTCCCGCCACCGCAGCCTCCGCCCCGCCTCGACCGCGACGCCGAACCCCGCGTGCACCAGCACCCGGGCCTGGCGAGGGTCGAGGTCCGGGCGGACCAGCCGCAACTGCTGCTCCCAGACGGCGATGTGTTCCCGCTGCGCGAGCACCAGGGGCCGCCGCAACTCGGCCGGCAGCCCCGCCAGTTCGGCCTCCGCCACGCTGTTGAGCTCGGTGTGCTCGAAGCTGTAGGCCACATAGGTCGCGGCGAGCGCCACCACCGCCTCCCTGGGGCCGCTCACCCCCTGGAGCGTCTGCTCCACCCCCTGGGCCAGCAGTCCGGCCGCCTGCAGACAGGCCGCGGCCAGGATGTCGACCTTGCCGGGGTAGTGGCGGTACAGGGCCGACGGTGCCAGCCCGACCGCTTCCGCGATCTGCCCGTTCGTGACGCTGGCGAACCCGTCCCGCGCGAAGAGCGGGATGGCGGCGGCGAGGATCTCCGCGCGCCGTGTCCGCGGCACGGGCTGGGCGGGCAGCCGCACGGGACGCGCCGCGCCCGGCGCCGTCGCGGGGTCGGTGGCGGCCACGTCCAGCGCGGACGCCAGCAGCAGTTCCTCCGCCCGGCGCTGGGCGATGGAGGTGTGATGCATGGTGATGGACCCGACGGCGCCGAGGGCCGCCACGGCCCGCAGACGGTCGTCGGGCAGCGGCGACTCGCGCTGCACCGCCTCGTCGACCCGCCCCACGAGCCGCCCGAACTTCACCGCCAGCCGCCGCCGGTCCTCGGGCTTGAGGTAGCGGGCCTCCCACCGGTACACGCCCCCCGACGAGCGGTGCGCGACGGTGACCCGGGTGACGGCGGCGAGCAGGTCCGCCGGCGGGGCGCCGGCCGGGACGTCGTCGAGCGCGGCGACGAGCCGGTCCGCCATGACGTCGGCGCACTCGGCGAACAGCGCGTACTTGTTCGGGAAGTGCCGGTACAGGGCCGCCGCGGTGATGCCCACGCAGGCGGCGATCTCCTCCATCGACGCCCGGTGGTACCCGCGCTCGCTGAAGACCCGGCCCGCCGCCTCGACGATGAGCTGCCTGCGGTTGCGCGGCCGGGTCGCCGTGGTCGGATCGACGCTCACGGCCGGACGGGCGGATGCGGGGACGGGGCCATGCGGGTCAGTCAACCACACGTCGCCCGAGGTCGTGGGCCCACTCGGCAGCCTCGGACCGCCCGCGCGACGGCCCGGTCCCCCGCGCCCGGCCCGCGCCCCCGGCCGCACCGGCCCGCGCCGCGGCCGCCGCCCGTCGAGGGACGCCGTCCGCCCCGCCGCGCAACCGCCGCGCCCCGCCGCGCAACCGCCGCGCCCCGCCGCGCCGCCGCGGCGAGGGCGTGCCGCGTCCTCGCCGCGGCGTGACGCCCCGGACCCGGGTCCCCTGGCGTCCGGCCCGCGCGGTCGCCGCCGTCAGGCGAAGGTCAGGACCGGCTTGACCGCGCTGCCGTCGCCCATGGCGGCCACCGCGGCGCCGATGTCCTCGAAGGGGAACGTGGTGACCAGCCGGTCCACCGGGAAGAAGCCCCCGCGGTACAGGTCGACCAGCTCGGGGATGAACCGGGCGGGATCCGAGTCCCCCTCGATCACCCCGTGGACGCGCACGCCCTTGGCGAGCAGGCCCATCACGTCGAACGTGACCTCGCCGCCCATGCCGAGGAGGGCGAGGTCGCCCCGGGGGCGGAGCGCCCCGACCGCCCGGCGGAGCATCTCCGGACGACCGGTGGTGTCGACGACGTGGTGCGCGCCGCCCCCGGTGAGGTCGCGCAGTGCCGCCACCAGGCCGTCGCCGGGCGCCAGGGCCGCCCTGGCGCCCAGTTCCACGGCCAGGGACCGCCGGGAGGGGACGGGATCGACGGCCACCACCGGGTCGCAGCCGGCGGCCACCGCCGCCATCAGCGCGCTCAGCCCCACCCCGCCGGCCCCGAGGACCACCAGCGACCTGCCCGGTTCGGGACGCAGCCGGTTGAGCACGGTGCCCGCGCCGGTCTGCCCTCCGCAGCCCAGCGGCGCGACGACCTCGGCGGGGAGGTCGGAGGGCACCTTGACCACGCCGCGTTCGTGGACGACGGCGTGGGTGGCGAAGCTGGACTGGCCGAAGAAGCCGGCGTGGACCGGCGCGCCGTCGAGGGAGAGGGGAGTGGTGCCGTCGCCGCGGCCGCCGGAGAAGTTCAGGGCCTGCGCGCTGCGGCAGTAGGCCGGGTGTCCCGCCACGCACTGTTCGCACGCCCCGCAGCTGGCGAACGTGAGGCAGACGTGGTCCCCCGGGGCGAGACCGGTCACCTCCGCGCCCACCTCCTCGACCCGGCCGGCGCCCTCGTGGCCGAAGACCATCGGGGTGAGGTGCGGCGGCCAGGCGGCCCGCATGCTCAGGTCCGTGTGGCACACGCCGACCGCGGTGATCCGCACCAGGACCTCGTTCGGCCGCGGATCCTCCAGGAGCACCTCCCGCACGGTGAACGGTGCGCCCGGCGACCCGGTGACGGCCGCCCGGACGACCCTCACGAGCGCCCTCCGGGAACCTCGCCCGGCTCCGTCCGCGGGGCCTCGGCCACGCGCTCGAGGAAGAAGTAGTAGTAAGGGCCCTCGGCGGTGACGCCCTTGGCGTTCATGATGCCCATGAGGGTGGCGTCGTCGACCCGCTTGAAGTGGTCGAGGACCGGCTGGCCGTCGTAGACCATCGTCGCCGTCGACTCGCCGCGGAACTCGACGGTCCACAGGCTGGCCTCGCCCTTGCCCAGTTCGACGTTGGAGTACAGCTCACCCTTCTCGTCGCGGCACAGCAGCGGCTTGACGTCGTGCACGGAGGCGAACGACTTGCCGTACCAGCCGGCCTTCGCCAGCATGCCGTTGAGGGGGTGGCCGGTCTCGAACTCGCCGCCCTTCCACTCGCCGAGGATCTCCTCGGGGCGGACGGTCTCCAGGGCGGCCCAGACGGCGTCGAGCCCGGCGGCGTCCACCGGGCCGTCCACCTGACGGAGCTCCTGGAAACGGGCGCGGGCCTCGGACGTGTTCATGCGATGTCCTCTCGTCGGTGCTGAACCAGGGATGTGGAGCATCGGGACGACGCCGTGCCGCGGGGCGTCGTGGCAGGTGGGCCCGCCCGACGCACGGGACGCCGGCGGGCCCGGCCGCCTCACCGGGAGGCGCGCGGCGCGGAACGGGTGAGGGACGGCCGGGCGAGCGGGAGCGCGGTGCCGCCGGTGACCGTGCCGGGGTGCCCGACGGTGCCGAGGCTCAGCAGCACATGGCGCTCGGCGACCTCCTCGGCGGTGAGCGGTCCGTCGGCACGGAACCAGTTGGCGACCCCCTGGCACATGGTGAGGACCGAGCGGACCGCGTCGGCCGGGATCGGCGTGGTGAATACTCCCTGGGCCCGGCCCGCCTCGACGGTGTCCAGCAGCATGTGCTGGAGGTAGTCGCGCAGGGCCACGTAGCGGGCCCGGTTCTCCGGCTCCAGGCTGCGGATCTCGGTGTCCAGGAAGGCCAGACGCTGACGGTGGGTCATGTACAGCACGATCGACTCGACCATGCCGCAGAACCTCGCCAGCGGGTCGTCCCCGGCCTCCGCGGCCGCCGCGCGGCAGCGGTCGAGGACGTCCTTGATGGAGGTCTCCAGCAGGGTGGCCAGCAGGGCCTGCTTGTTCTCGTAGTGGTAGTAGAGCGCGGGCACGGTGACGCCGACCCGGCCGGCGATCTGGCGCACCGACGTCCCGTGGTAGCCCTGCTCGTTGAAGGCCTCCATGGCGTGCAACAGGATCGGGTGCAGGCCGAGCGGCCCGTAGGAGCGCCAGTGCTCCGCTGAAGGCTGCGTGTCCTGGCTCGGCTCGGTGCTCAACGACTCTCCTCGGGACGGGCGGCGATCGGCGACATCGTACGGCCGTGAGGCGCGGGAACATCTCCTCCCGGATGCTTAGCGAGCGATCAGTAAACCACGGCGACCGCCGTCCGGTCTCGTCTCACTTCCCTGACCGATGTCGCGAAAAACATCTGCCGCACGGGGAGTTGACCGATCGTCGTCGCCCTCCTACGTTCTTAGCGAACGCTCAGTAAGGCCCCGGTCCGCTCGGCGGTGAGTTCGCCGCGCACCGAGAGAGGAACCCATGAGCCATCACCCTTCCGACCCTCCGGACCCCGGCGGAGCCGGACACCCCGGCGGCGCCGGACCGCTGTACGGCGTACGCGTGGTCGAACTGGCGGGGATCGGCCCCGGCCCGTTCGCCGCCATGCTCCTCGCCGACCTGGGAGCCGACGTGGTGCGCGTCGACCGCCCCGGCCCCTCGCCCCTCGGCGGCGATCCCGCCTTCGACGTGACCAACCGCAACAAGCGCTCCGTCCTGGTCGACCTCAAGTCGCCCGAGGGCCCGGAGACGGTGCGGGCGCTGGCGGCGCGCGCCGAGATCCTGGTGGAGGGCTACCGGCCCGGCGTCGCGGAGCGGCTGGGGGTCGGCCCCGGGGAGTGCATGGCCGTCAACCCGGCCTTGGTCTACGGCCGGATGACCGGCTGGGGCCAGCGCGGACCCCTCGCGCCCCTGGCCGGGCACGACATCGGCTACATCGCCACCGCCGGCGCCCTGTCCATGATCGGGGCGGCCGACGGCCCGCCCGCCGTCCCCGTCAACCTGCTCGGCGACTACGCTGGCGGCTCCCTGTACCTGACCACCGGTGTGCTCGCCGCGCTCCTGACCGCCCGCGCCACCGGGCGGGGCCAGGTGGTGGACGCGGCGATCGTCGACGGCACCGCCCACCTGACCTCCATGTTCTGGGGCATGCTCGCCGAGGGCACCTGGCGGGACGCCCGCGGGGGCAACCTGCTCGACGGCGGCTGCCCCTACTACGGGACCTACGAGACCGGCGACGGCGGCTGGATGGCGGTCGGCGCCCTGGAACCGCAGTTCTACGCGGCCTTCGTCTCCCTGGTGGGCCTGGACGCCGAGGACCTGCCGGACCGCGCCGACCCCCGCAACTGGGCTGAGCTGCGGGACCGGTTCGCCGCCCGGTTCCGGAGCGCCACCCGCGCGGAGTGGACGTCCGTCTTCGAGGGCACCGACGCCTGCGTCGCGCCCGTCCTCTCCCTGCGCGAGGCGGCCGCGCACCCGCACCTGACCGGGCGCGGCACCTACACCGAGGCCCACGGCATGACCCAGCCGGCCCCCGCGCCCCGTTTCTCCGCCACCCCCGGCACCCTCCGGCTGCCCCCCGCCGTACCCGGCGCGCACACCCCCGACGTGGCCCGCGACTGGGACGTGCCCGAACTGCTGAAGGACCACCGCTGATGGAACTGTCCTCACCCCTGACGTACGCGGGTGATCCGCGCGCCGCCGCGGACGAGGCCGCCGCCCTGGAGTCGGCCGGACTCGACGCCGTCTGGGTGGCCGAGGCGTACGGCTTCGACTCCCCGACGATCATGGGGTACCTGGCCGCGAAGACCGAGCGGATGCGGATCGGCTCGGCCATCCTCAACGTCTACTCGCGCACCCCCGCGCTGATCGCCCAGACCGCGGCCGGACTCGACGCCCTCACCGGCGGCCGGGCGATGCTCGGCATCGGTGCCTCCGGACCCCAGGTCGTCGAGGGCTGGCACGGCCGCCGCTACGACCGCCCGCTGGGGCGCACCCGCGAGGTGATCGAGCTGTCGCGGCGGATCTGGCGGCGCGAGGTCATCGAGCACCACGGCATCACCGACCTGCCGCTGCCGCCCGAGAAGGGCGGCACCCACGGCAAGCCGCTGAAGCTGCTCACCCACCCCGTACGCGACGCGATCCCCGTGTACGTCGCCGCACTCGGACCCGCGAACGTCCGGATGACCGCCGAACTCGCCGACGGTTGGCTGCCGTTCCTCTTCGCGCCGGAACACGCCGCCAAGGTGTGGGGCGAGTCCCTGGCCGAGGGCGCCGCCCGGCGCGACCCGGCGCTCGGCCCGCTCTCGGTCGTGGCGGGCGGCCTGCTCGCCGTCGGCGACGACGCCGAGGCGGTCCGCGACCTGATGCGGCCCACCGTCGCCCTGTACGTCGGCGGCATGGGCGCTCCCGGCCGCAACTTCTACCACGACCTGGTCTGCTCCTACGGATACGAGGCCGCCGCGGCCGCGATCCAGGAGCACTTCCTGGCCGGCCGCAGGAAGGACGCGGAGGCCGCCGTGCCGGCGGAACTGCTGGAGCAGATCTGTCTGGCCGGCCCCGAGGGCCACGTCCGCGACCGTGTCGAGGTCTTCCGTGAGGCGGGCGTGACGATGCTCAACGTCACCCCCGTCGGTCCCGATCCCGCTCGGCTGATCGAGCAAGTGAGGAGCTGGCTGTGACCATGGACCGAGAGCTGTACGGCCCCGACCACGAGGCCTTCCGCGAGACGGTGCGGACCTTCCTCGCCAAGGAGGTGACCCCGCACCACGAACGCTGGGAGAAGGACGGCGTCGTCGACCGCGAGGTGTGGCGCTCGGCGGGCCGCCAGGGTCTGCTGGGCATGGCCGTCGGGGAGGAGTACGGCGGCGGAGGGACCGGCGACTTCCGTTACAGCGCCGTGCTCATCGAGGAGTTCGCCCGCGCCGGCGCCTCCGGGCTGGCCCTCAGTCTGCACAACGACATCGTCGGGCCCTACCTGACCCGGCTCGCGAACGAGGAGCAGCGAAGGCGCTGGCTGCCCGGCTTCGTCTCCGGCGACATCGTCACCGCCATCGCCATGACGGAACCCGGCGCCGGGTCCGACCTCCAGGGCATCCGCACCACGGCCACCGACGAGGGCGACCACTACCTGCTCAACGGCACCAAGACGTTCATCTCCAACGGCATCCTCGCCGACCTCGTCGTCGTGGTCGCCCGCACCACGCCCGAGGGCGGCAGCGGCGGGCAGAGCCTGCTCGTCGTCGAGCGCGGCACCGAGGGCTTCGAACGCGGCCGCAACCTCGACAAGATCGGCCAGAAGGCCCAGGACACCGCCGAGTTGTTCTTCCACGACGTGCGCGTCCCCAAGGAGAACCTGCTGGGCGAGGAGAACAAGGCCTTCGCCTACCTGATGGGCAACCTCGCCCAGGAACGGCTGGCCATCGCGGTCGGCGCCGCCGCCGCGGCCGAGACGATCCTCGACGTCACCAAGACGTACGTGAAGGAGCGCGAGGCGTTCGGGAGGCCGCTGGCCAGGCTCCAGCACATCCGCTTCGAGATCGCCGAGATGGCCACCGAGGCGGCCGTCACCCGGACCTTCCTGGACCGCTGCGTCGTCGAGCACAGCCGGGGCGAACTCGACGCCGTGCACGCCTCGATGGCCAAGTGGTGGGCCACCGAACTGCAGAAGCGCGTGGTCGACCGCTGCCTCCAGCTCCACGGGGGCTACGGCTACATGAGCGAGTTCCCGGTGGCCCGGGCGTTCCTCGACAGCCGCATCCAGACCATCTACGGCGGCACCACCGAAATCATGAAGGAGATCATCGGCCGCTCCCTCCTCGGCTGAGGGCCGACCGGCTCCCGCCCGCACCACCCGTGTGAGTTCTCGGCTTCTCCCACACCCGGAAATGGAAGGCACACCCAAGGTGAGCACCGAAGCGTACGTGTACGACGCGATCCGCACCCCCCGCGGGCGCGGCAAGGCCGACGGGGCCCTGCACGGAACCAAGCCGGTCGACCTGGTCGTCGGCCTGATCCACGAGACCGTCCGCCGCTTCCCGGGCCTCGACCCGGCGGCGGTCGACGACATCGTCCTCGGCGTGGTCGGCCCGGTGGGCGACCAGGGAGCGGACATCGCCCGCACCGCCGCCATCCTCGCGGGCCTGCCGGACACGGTGGCCGGCGTGCAGGAGAACCGCTTCTGCGCCTCCGGCCTCGAGGCCGTCAACCTGGCCGCGATGAAGGTCCGTTCGGGCTGGGAGGACCTGGTCCTGGCCGGCGGCGTGGAGTCGATGTCGCGTGTGCCCATGGGCAGCGACGGCGGTGCCTGGGCGCAGGACCCGCGCACCAACCACGACACCGGCTTCGTCCCCCAGGGCATCGGCGCCGACCTGATCGCCACCCTGGAGGGCTTCTCCCGCCGCGACTGCGACGAGTACGCGGCGCTCTCCCAGGAGCGGGCCGCCGCGGCGTGGAAGGACGGCCGCTTCGACCGGTCCGTCGTCCCCGTCCGGGACCGCAACGGGCTGCCGGTCCTCGACCGGGACGAGCACATGAGGCCCGGCACGAGTGCCGACTCGCTCGCCAGGCTCAAGCCCTCGTTCGCCACGATCGGCGAGGCGGCCGGCTTCGACGCGGTGGCGCTGCAGAAGTACCACTGGGTCGAGAGGATCGAGCACGTCCACCACGCGGGGAACTCCTCGGGCATCGTGGACGGCGCGGCGCTGGTCGCGATCGGGACCAGGGAGGTCGGTGAGCGCCACGGCCTGACCCCGCGGGCGCGCATCGTCTCCGCGGCCGTCTCCGGCTCCGAGCCCACCATCATGCTCACCGGGCCCGCCCCGGCCTCCCGCAAGGCGCTCGCCAAGGCCGGCCTGACCATCGACGACATCGACCTGGTCGAGATCAACGAGGCGTTCGCCGCCGTCGTCCTGCGCTACGCCAAGGACATGGGCCTGAGCCTGGACAAGGTCAACGTCAACGGCGGCGCCATCGCCATGGGCCACCCGCTCGGTGCCACCGGCGCGATGATCCTCGGCACCCTGATCGACGAACTGGAGCGCCGCGACCTGCGGTACGGGCTGGCCACCCTCTGCGTCGGCGGCGGTATGGGCATCGCCACCGTCGTCGAACGCCTCTGACCGCCGTCGACCCTCCGCAGCCGTCCACCTTCACGGGAGACCAGTCAGCCATGGACACCACCGCACGACCCTCCACCATCCGCTGGGAAGAGTCCGACGACCACGTCGTCACCCTCGTCCTCGACGACCCGGACCACTCCGTCAACACCATGAACGCCGCGTTCATCGACTCGCTGGACGCGGTCGCCGCCCGGCTGACGGAGCGCCGGGACGAGATCCGGGGCGTCGTCGTCACCTCCGCCAAGAAGACCTTCTTCGCCGGCGGAGACCTGCGCGACCTGATCTCCGTCACGCCGGAGACGGCCGGGGCCTCCTTCGAGGCCGGGATGCGCGTCAAGCGCTCGCTGCGCGTCCTGGAGACGCTGGGCAGGCCGGTCGTCGCCGCGATCAACGGAGTCGCGCTGGGCGGCGGTTACGAGATCGCGCTGGCCTGTCATCACCGTGTGGTGCTGAACAGCCCTTCCGCCCGCGTCGGGCTTCCCGAGGTCACCCTGGGGCTGCTGCCCGGAGGCGGGGGAGTGACCCGGACCGTCCGCATGTTCGGCGTGGCGGAAGCCCTGCAGAAGGTCCTCCTGGAGGGCACGCAGTACGGGCCGGCGAGCGCCCTGGAAGCCGGACTGGTCGACGAGATCGCCGCCGACCACGACGAACTCCTCGCCAAGGCGCGGGCGTTCGTGGACGCGCACCCGGAGTCCGCGCAGCCCTGGGACGCGCCCGGGTACCGCATCCCCGGCGGCACCCCCGCGCACCCGAAGTTCGCCGCGCAACTCCCCGCGTTCCCGGCGCTGCTGAAGAAGAAGACCGGCGGTGCCCCGTACCCGGCTCCCCGCAACATCCTCTCGGCGGCCGTGGAGACCGCCCAGGTCGACGTGGACACCGCCTTCGTCGTCGAGGCCCGGTACCTGACCGAACTGGTCACCGGCCAGATCACCAAGAACATGATCCAGGCGTTCTTCTTCGACCTCCAGGCCGTCAACTCCGGCGCCAGCCGCCCCGAGGGCGTCGAGCCGCGCAAGGTCGCCAAGGTCGCCGTGCTCGGCGCGGGCATGATGGGCGCCGGCATCGCCTACTCCTGCGCCAGGGCCGGCATCGAGGTCGTCCTGAAGGACGTCTCCGCCGAGGCCGCCGCCCGGGGCAAGGCCTACTCCGAGAAGCTCTGCGCCAAGGCCGTCTCCCGCGGCCGCACCACCCAGGAGAAGGCCGACGCCCTGCTCGCCCTCATCACCCCCACCGCCGACGTCCAGGACCTGGCCGGCTGCGACGCGGTGATCGAGGCCGTCTTCGAGGACACCGGCCTCAAGCACAAGGTCTTCCAGGAGATCCAGGACGTCGTCGCCCCCGACGCGCTGCTGTGCTCCAACACCTCCACCCTCCCCATCACCGGGCTCGCCAAGGGGGTCGAGCGGCCGCAGGACTTCGTCGGCCTGCACTTCTTCTCCCCGGTCGACAAGATGCCGCTGGTGGAGATCGTCAAGGGGGCGAAGACCGGCGACGAGGCGCTGGCCCGCGCGTTCGACCTGGTGCGCCAGATCCGCAAGACGCCGATCGTGGTCAACGACTCCCGGGGCTTCTTCACCTCCCGCGTCATCGGCCGCTTCATCGACGAGGGCGTCGCCATGGTCGGCGAGGGCGTCGAGCCCGCGTCCGTCGAGCAGGCCGCCGCCCAGGCCGGCTACCCGGCCAAGGTGCTCAACCTGATGGACGAGCTGACCCTCACCCTGCCGCGCAAGATCCGCGAGGAGACCCGCCGAGCCGTCGAGGAGGCGGGGCAGCACTGGGAGCCGCACCCCGCCGACGCCGTCGTCGACCGCATGATCGACGAGTTCGGCCGCACCGGCCGCAGCGGCGGCGCCGGGTTCTACGACTACGTGGACGGCAGGCGGGCGGGCCTCTGGCCGGGCCTGCGCGAGCACTTCACCGACCCCGCGGCGCAGCCCGCCGACCTGACCGAGCTGGTCGAGCGGATGCTCTTCGTCGAGGCGCTCGACTCGGTGCGCTGCCTGGAGGAAAACGTCCTGGTCTCGGTGGCGGACGCCAACATCGGCTCCATCATGGGCATCGGCTTCCCGGCCTGGACCGGCGGCGTGCTCCAGTACGTCAACGGCTACCAGGGCGCCGCCGGGGCCGGCCTGCCCGGCTTCGTCGCCCGCGCCCGCGAACTGGCCGGGAAGTACGGCGACCGCTTCCAGCCGCCCGCACTGCTGGTGGAGAAGGCGGAGAAGGGCGAGACGTTCGCCGACTCCTGAGCCGCCCGGGGGACCGCGGCGCCCCCGGCCCGTGTCCGCACCTCCTGAGCACCGACCGGTCCGCCCGGGCCGGGCCGTCCTTCCCCTCGGCCCGGCCCACCGCGGCCCGGCGCACCCCATGCCGCGTTCCGCCCGGCATGCCCGCCGGGGCGTCCCCACCGCCCCGGCCTCCCCGGACGTTCCCTTCCGACCCGCATGGAGGCCCCGATGACATCCACCGCCGACCTGCTCAGCGCCCCGGCCGACCTGACCCTGCCGCGGCTGCTCGCCCGCAACGCCGAGGAGTACCCCGACCTCCCCGGCCTCTCCTGGAAGCCGGCCGAGGACCCCGAGAACTGGACGACGTTCACCTGGGCGCAGATCCACGAGCACACCCGCCACCTCGCCGCCGGTTACGCCGCGCTCGGCGTCGGCCGCGGCGACCACGTGCTGATGATGATGTCCAACCGGCCCGAGCACTGGCTCTCCGACCTGGCGCTGGTGCGGCTCGGCGCCGTCCCGGTCAGCGTCTACGGCACCGCGGCCCCCGAGCAGATCACCCACATCGCCCGCAACTGCCGGGCCCGGATCGCCGTGGTGGAGGGAACGGCGCAGACCGCGGTGTGGGAGCCGCTGCTGGCCGACGCGGACACCCCGCTGGAGCGGCTCGTGGTGGCCGAGCCGGGCGAGGAGGGCAGCCACTTCCCGTACGCCGCGCTGCTCCGGGAGCCGGTGTCGGAGGAGTTCGCCAAGGAACTGGACGCCGCCCGCTCCGACGACCCGCTGACCGTCGTCTACACCTCCGGCACCACCGGCGAGCCCAAGGGCGTCGTCCTCACCCACCGCCAGGTGATGTCCAACGCCCTGGCGCTGGACGCCGTGGTGGAGCTGCCCCCGCACGTCGAGCACATCTGCTACCTGCCGTTCGCCCACATAGCCGAACGGATGCTCGGCATCTACCTGCCCTGTCACCGGGCCTCCCACGTCTACCTCTGCGCCGACCCGACGGCTGTCGCCGGGGTGGTGCGCGAGGTGCGTCCCGCGCAGTTCTTCGGCGTGCCGAGGATCTGGGAGAAGCTGTCCGCCGCCGTGCGGGCCGTCCTGTCGCTGATGCCCGCCGAGCAGCGGGGCGTCATCGACCAGGCCTTCGAGGTGGCCCGTGAACACGTCGCCTGCCGCGAGCGCGGCGAGACGCCGTCCGCCGAGCTGGAGGAGCGCTACGCCCGTGTCCGCAAGGACGTGCTGCTGCCGATGCTGGCCGCGGGCGGCCTGGACCGGGTGACCTGGTCGGCCAGCGCGTCGGCGCCCATGTCGGTGGACGTCGTCAGGTTCTGGGCCGGCTTCGGCGTCGTCATCATGGACGCCTGGGGGCTGACCGAGACCACCGGCGTGACCACCAGCAACAGCCCCAAGCTCGGCTTCCGGCTCGGCTCGGTGGGGCGCCCGATGGAGTCCGTCGAGGTCAGGATCGCCGACGACGGCGAGATCATGGTGCGGGGCACGTCCCTCTTCTCCGGCTACCTCCAGCCGGACGGCTCGGTGCGCTCCGCCCTCGACGAGGACGGCTGGCTCGCCACCGGCGACATCGGCCGGACGGACGAGGACGGGTACCTCTGGCTCACCGACCGCAAGAAGGAGATGATCATCACCTCCACCGGCAAGAACGTCTCGCCGGCCCTGGTGGAGAACGCGCTGAAGGAGCACCCGCTGATCGGCCAGGCGATGGTGCACGGCGACAACCGCTCCTACCTGGTCGCCCTGCTGGTCCTCGACCCGGAGGCCGCACCGGCCTGGGCCGCGGCCAACGGCGTCGACGCCGAGGGCGGACCCGCCGCGCTGGCGGAGCACCCCGCGGTCCGCGCCGAGGTGGACCGCGCGGTGGCCGCGGCCAACTCCCGGCTCAACCGCACCGAGCAGGTCAAGCGGTACGAGCTGCTGGCCGAGGAGTGGGGGCCGGGCGGCGGCGAGCTGACGCCGTCGCTGAAGATGCGGCGCCGGGTCATCCGGGAGAAGTACGCCGACGCGCTCACCGGGCTGTACCAGGACTGAACGGGGGCGCCCCCACGCTCCGCAGGCACGAGGCGGCCGCCCACCCCGCACCGGGGGTGGGCGGCCGCCTCGCGTGGGGATCCGTGCGGACCCAGGGCCCGCTCAGAGGCCGTAGGTCTTGCCGATGACGTCCCGCTGGATCTCGCTGGTCCCGCCGTAGACCGTGGAGACGACCGCGGCGCGCAGATGGCGCTCCATGTCGAACTCGGTCGTGTAGCCGTAGCCGCCCATCATCTGCATGCCTTCCAGGGCCGCCCGCTTGGCGACCTCGGTGGCCTTCAGCTTGGCCATGGACGCCTCGCGCGGGAACAGCTTGTCCGGCTGCGCGTCGCAGTCCAGGGCCACCTCGCGCACCAGCAGCCGGGTGCACTCGATCTCGGTGGCGAGGTCGGCGATCCGGTGCCGCAGCGCCTGGAACGAGCCCACGGGACGCCCGAACTGCTCACGCTCGCGGACGTAGGTCACCGCGTCGTCGAAGGCGCGGCGCGCCAGTCCCAGCATGTTCGCGGCGAGGAAGAGCCGCTCGTAGTTCAGCCCGGCCATCAGCTGCCGCCAGCCGTTGTCCACCTGCCCGACGACCGCGTCGGCGGGCAGCCGCACACCGGTGAGGAAGACGTCGTTCACCTCCCTGCCGCCCATGGTGTCGATGCGCCGCACCTCCACGCCCGGGGTGCCGGAGGGCAGGTGGAACATGGTGAGACCGCCATGCTTGTCCTCGCCGGTGCGGGCCACCAGCAGGATGTGCTTCGCGCAGTGCGCGTTGGAGATCCACGTCTTCTGGCCGTCGATCACCCACGAGCCGTCCGCGTCCCGCCGGGCCTGGCAGCGCAGCGCGCCGACGTCCGACCCGGCCCCCGGCTCCGACATGGCGATGGACAGGACGTCCCCGTTGATCACGCCGGTCAGCACCTCGCGCCGCTGCTCCTCGGTGCCGAACTTCTCGTACGCCTTCGCGGCGATGACGGTGGTGACGAAACCGCCCGCCGGGACCATGCCGTACGAGGTCTCCTCCAGGAACAGGCAGGCGTCGGCCAGCCCGCCGCCGGCGCCCCCGTACTCCGTGGGCAGGCACACCCCGAGCCAGCCGAGATCGGCGAGCCTGCCGTACAGCCCGGGATGGTGCGCCTCCCGGCCGCCGTCGGTCAGCGCGTCACGCTGTTCACGGGTACCGCACTCGCGCTTGGCGAGGTCGCGGATGGCCGCGACGAAGTCGGCCTGTTCTTCGGTGAGTCGACTGCCCATCAGGTCCTCCGGTCTCCGGTGCCGGTCGGTGGTCCGGCCGGGGTCGCACGGGAAAGAGAGTTACAAAGAGATGATAAGTGTTTCATCGTCTCTCGGGGAGATCTTCGCCGGTATCGTGAGGAGCACCATGAAGACTGACGCGGACGACTCCTTCCTCACCCGGGCCCTCGGCCGGTCCGAGACCGAGGACCGGACGGCGCAGCGGATCCTCGACGCCGCGCTGGAACAGTTCACCCTTTTCGGCCTGCGCCGCTCCTCCGTGGACGACGTCGCCAAACGGGCCGGCGTCTCCCGGGTCACCGTCTACCGGCGCTTCCAGACCAAGGACCGGCTCGTCGAGGACACCCTGCTGCGTGAGCACCGGCGGTTCTTCCAGCGGCTGGACGCCGCGGTGGCCGCGCTGCCGACCATGGAGGAGCGGGTGGTCGAGGGGTTCGTGGTCGCCCTGCGCCACACCCGTGCCCACCCGCTCTTCGGAGGGCTGCTGCGCCTGGAGCCCGAGGTGGTGCTGCCCTACCTCACGGTGCAGGGCGGCTCCTCGCTCTCCGCCACGGTGGAGTACCTGACGGGTCATCTGCGCAGGGCCCAGCAGGCCGAGGGGCGGCCCGACGAGGACCCCCGGCCGGTCGCCGAGCTCATGGTGCGGGTCGCCGTGTCGTTCCTGCTCAACCCCACCAGTTGCATCGAGACGGGCGACGAGGACCAGTCCCGCGCCTTCGCCCGCCGCTACCTGGCCCCCCTGCTCGGAGCCTGACCGGCCGGACCGTCGGCACGCGCGGTCCGGCCGGCCGGGCGCGCCGGCGTCGCTCAGCGGCGCCGGTGCAGCGCCTGGGCCATCCGCACGGCCCGCTCGCGGGCGGCGGCCGGCAGGTCGAAGGAGGTCAGTGCGATGGGCGGGGTGAAGCGCTGCACGGTCGTCGACTGCACGGAGGTGAAGGCGCGCAGGCCCTCCTCGCCGTGGATGCGGCCGAAGCCGGAGTCCTGGGAGCCGCCGAACGGCAGGGCGGGAACGGCCGCGAAGCCGAGCACGGAGTTCACCGACACCGCGCCGGCCCGCAGCCGTGCGGCGATCGCCGCCCCGGCACGCCCGTTGCGGCAGAACACGGCGGCGCCCAGGGCGTAGCGGGAGGCGTTCGCGCGGGCCACGGCCTCGTCGACGTCGGCGACCTCGTTGATCGTGACGACCGGTCCGAAGGTCTCCTCGGTCATCGCGGCGGCGTCCTCCGGCACCCCCGTCAGCACGACGGGCGCGACGTACGGCGCCCGGACCGACTCCGGGCCGCCGAGCAGGGCGCGTCCTCCGGCCGAGACGGCCCCCTCCACGTGCCGTTCGACGACCGCGATCTGGCCCGGCATCGTCATCGGGCCGTAGGCGGCGTCCTCCCCTCCCGTCGGCAGGGCCTCGGCGCGCCTGACGACACGTTCGCACAGCCCGGCGTGGATCTCGCGCACGGCGTAGACCCGCTCCACCCCGGCGCAGGTCTGGCCGGCGTTGCTCAGCGCGCCCCACACGACGGCGTCGGCGGCGGCGTCGAGGTCGGCGTCCGCGGTGACGATCACGGCGTCCTTGCCGCCGCACTCGGCGAGGAACGGCGTCAGGCCCTCCGCGCACACCGCCATCACCTTGCGGGCCGTTCCCGGCGAGCCGGTGAACGCCAGCTTGTCGACGCCGGAGCGGGCCAGGGCCTCGCCGGTGGCCGCGCCGCCGGTGACGGTGGTGAGCAGTCCCGCGTACTCGGGCACGGCGGCGTCGAAGAGCGCGGCGAGCAGGACCCCGGTGGCCGGGGTCAGCTCGGAGGGCTTGAAGACCACGGCGTTCCCGGCCGCCAGGGCGTACCCGATGGACCCCATCGGGGTGTAGCAGGGGTAGTTCCACGGCCCGATCACGCCGACCACGCCGAGCGGCCGGTGTTCCACGGTGGCGCGCTGGTGGACGGTGAAGAGCGTGGTGCCCACCTTGCGCCGGCGCAGGACGCGTTCGGCGTTCCGGGCCGCCCAGGCCAGGTGCTCCAGGGTGAGGACGACCTCCAGCTGGGCGTCGCCGGCCGGCTTGCCGGTCTCCTCGGCGATGGTCCGTGCCACGGTGTCCAGTTCGCGGGCCAGGGTGCGCTTCCAGTCCAGCAGGTGGGCGCGGCGCCGGGCCGCGGGCAGCGCGGCCCAGCCCTCCTGCACCTTCCGGGCCTGGGCGACCGCGTGGGCGACCTGCTCGGGGCCGTCCGACGGATGCTCGGCGAGCGGCTCGCCGGTCGACGGGGAGTACGTGGTGAAGACCGCCGCGGGTGGCGTGGTGTCCGGGGTGGTTCGGGTCATCGGAGCTCCTGTTCCGGGGCCGGTGCGGGCCAGGTCGTCGAGGGTCGGGCCGAGGGGGAGGGTGCGTGCTGTGGGGGAGCACCGTATGGTGAGCCGAAGATACAAAAACTATTCACTTGTTTCATGAGGTGCGTCAATAGTCCGGCCCGTGCGGGGCTCTGTCGCGCGGCGGGAAAGGGGTTTAGCATGCGCATGACAGAGATCAAGGCCGGTCGAGACATCAGGGGTGAACGATGAGGGCGAAGACGTACGCGGTCCTGGCGGCGTCCGTACTGACCATGGGGCTGGCCATGGCCCCGGGCACCGCGGTCGCCAAGGAGTCGGCCGCCGCGGCGGTGACCAAGATCAGTCACTCCACCGCGACGACCATGTTCCGCAACGCCGGCATCGGCTGGACCTCCAGCGGCGGCTGTTCGAACCGCAACACCTCCACCTGTACCTCGTTCGAGCAGCTCAACCTGGCCACCGCGCAGGGCGCGGTGACGCTGCGGAACGCGTCGGGGTGCGCCATGACCATCACCGGCGGCACCGAGACGGGGCACGCGAGCGGGACGTACAGCCACTGGAACGGCTACAAGCTCGACTACAGCCTCACCACCTGCCTCGGCAACTACATCACCGGCAGCTTCACCCGCATCGCCAACCGCAGCGACGGCGCGGCCCAGTACCAGTCGGCCTCCGGGAACATCTATGCCCGGGAGGGCAACCACTGGGACGTCACGTACTACAACTGCGGCGGCTGCTGACCGCCGTCAGCCGCGCGGGGCGGGCGTGCCGCCGGGGTGGTGCAACGCCTCGGCGGCCGCGGTGAGGACGGCCTGCGCGACAAGGGCGAGGGCCGGGACGTCCAGCTTCCACTGCTGCCAGTGCAGCGGGACGTCCACCCGCCTTCCCGGCGCCAGTTCCCGGAGTCGCCCCGCGCGCAGGAGCGGTGCGGCGTGCGGCTCCGGGACCAGGCCCCAGCCCAGGCCGGCGACCACCGCGTCGCAGAAGCCCTCGGACGTCGGCACGTGGTGCCGGAGGCGCCCGGCGCCGGCGGCGCCGGGCGCGAGCGAGCGGACGAACCGGTCCTGGAGCTCGTCGCGCCGGTCGAAGACGATCACGGGGGTCTCCGGCAGGAGCCGCTCCAGCGGCCCGCCCGACAGGTGCCGCTCCATGAATCCGGGGCTCGCCACCGGGAGGTACCGGGCCAGGCCCAACGGGCGCACCGTGCAGCCCGTCACCGGCTCCGCCGAGGACGTCACCGCGGCCATGACCTGCCCGTCCCGCAGCAGGGTGGAGGTGTGCGCCTCGTCCTCGCGGCGCAGCTCGAAGCAGACCGGCGGATCCTGCGGCACCCGGGTCAGCGCCGGGAGGAACCAGGTCGCCAGGGAGTCCGCGTTCACCGCGATCGGCACCCGGGCCGGCGCCGCGGCGTCCGCCAGCCCCAGCTCGGCGGCGGCGTCCTGCTCCAGTGCGGCCAGCTGGCGGGCGAAGCGCACGACCACCTGTCCGGACTCCGTCGGCCGCACCGGCTTGGTGCGGCTCAGCAGCACGCGCCCGGTGCGCTGCTCCAGTGTCTTGATCCGCTGACTGACCGCCGACGGCGTGACGTGCAGGGCGGCCGCGGCTGCGTCGAAAGTCCCCTCGTCGACGACGGCGAGCAGGGTGCGCACCTGGTCATGGGGCAGATCGTTCATCACGCCAGCTAATGATAGTTAAGAAACTTCAGCTGTACTAATGAGGCTCGTCCGCATAGCGTCGGATCACGTGAACAGCGGTTTTCTCCCGGCGGCACTCGCCGGATTCGGTACAGGGCTCTCCCTCATCGTCGCCATCGGCGCCCAGAACGCCTTCGTCCTCCGTCAGGGGGTGCGCCGGCAGGCGGTGCTCGCCGTGGTCGGCATCTGCTTCGTCTCCGACGCGGTGCTCATCGCGCTCGGCGTCGCCGGTCTGGGCGCGGTGGTCACGGCCTGGCCCGCCGCGCTGACCGTGGTCGGCCTCGCCGGCGGAGCCTTCCTGATCTGCTACGGGGCGCTGGCCGCCCGTCGTGCCCTGCGGCCGGCCGGAGAGGCGCTGAGCGTCCAGGGCGCCGCGGCGGGCTCGGTGCGCACGGCCGTGCTGACCTGCCTGGCCATGACCTGGCTCAACCCGCACGTCTACCTCGACACGGTGCTGCTGCTGGGCTCCGTCGCCTCCGACCAGGGCTCACTGCGCTGGGTCTTCGGGGGTGGTGCGATGCTGGCCAGCCTGGTGTGGTTCGCGGGACTGGGCTACGGGGCCCGGCTCCTCGGCGGGGTGCTGTCCCGCCCCGCCGCCTGGCGGATCCTGGACACCCTGGTGGCGGCCACGATGCTGCTCATGGGCGCCATGCTGCTGGTCCGCGCCCTGTGACGGACCGGTGGCGGGGCGGTGCGCGCCGCCCCGCGACCGGGTCGCCTTCCCGCGGGGCCGCGCTTGGTGAAGTGGGCGTGCTGCCGCAGGATGGGTGATATGGGCGTTCTGCAAAGAAACAGGGTGAATGTCGTCGGCGATCCCGACGGGCCGGTCGTGATGCTGGCGCACGGGTTCGGATGCGACCAGAACATGTGGCGGCTGGTCGTGCCCCGGTTGGCCGCCCGCCACCGCCTGGTGCTGTTCGACTACGTCGGCGCCGGGGGCTCCGACCCCTCCGCATGGAGCGAGGAGCGGTACTCCTCCCTCGACGGGTACGCCCGCGACGTCGTGGAGATCTGCGAGGAACTCGACCTGCGGGACGTCGCCTTCGTCGGCCATTCGGTGAGCTCCATAATCGGCGTCCTGGCGGCCAGGGCGGCGCCGGACCGGATCGGCGCGCTGGTGATGATCACGCCGTCGCCGTGCTACATCGACCAGGGCGGGTACCGCGGCGGTTTCAGCAGGGAGGACATCGACGAACTGCTGGCCTCCCTGGACGCCAACTACCTCGGCTGGTCGTCCGCCATGGCGCCGGTGATCATAGGCAACCCCGACCGCCCCGAACTCGGCGAGGAACTCACCGAGAGCTTCTGCTCGACCGATCCGGCCATGGCCCGCGTCTTCGCGGAGGCCACCTTCCTCTCCGACAACCGGGACGACCTCGCCCGGGTGGACGTCCCCACGCTGGTGGTGGACTGCGCCCAGGACGCGCTCGCGCCGCGTGAGGTCGGGGCCTTCGTGCGCGACCACATCGCCGGCTCCCGGCAGGTCACCCTGGACGCCAACGGCCACTGCCCGCACCTGAGCGACCCGGACGCCACCGCCGACGCCGTCCTCGACTTCCTGGAGCACGAGCGGTGAGCGCGGAGGAGGAAGGGGAAGGGGAACGGGGCGACGGCGCCGCGGCGCCGTCACGGGAGGCTCCCGACGCCCCCGACGCCCCCGACGCCCCGGACGCCCCGGACGCCCCGGACGCCCCGGAGGAACCGGAGACTCCGGAGGTCGCCGTGGCATCGGCGGACGCGCCGCGGGCCTCACCGCCGGGGCGGACGCTGCCCACGGACGACGCGGAGGAACTGTACGACTCGGCGCCCTGCGGCTACCTGTCCACGCTCATGGACGGCACCATCATCAGGATCAACACCACGCTCCTGCGCTGGCTGGGCGCCGACCGCGCGGAGACGGTGGTGGGCCGCAGACGCTTCGCGGACCTCCTCACCGCCGGGGGACGGCTCTACCACGAGACCCACTTCGCCCCCCTGCTGCGGATGCGGGGCGAGATCGGCGGCGTCGCGCTGGAACTGCGGACCGCCGACGGCTCACGGCTGCCGGTCCTGGTGTCGTCCACCGTCAAGCACGACGCCGAGGGCGTGCCCCAGCTCATCCGCACCACGGTGTTCGACGCCTCCGACCGGCGGACCTACGAGGAGGAACTGCTGCGGCAGCGCAAGGCAGCCGAACAGGCCCGGCGTGAGGCGGAGGCCGCCCGCAGGCAGGCCGACGGCGACCGGACCCGGCTGGAGGAGACCTTCCGGGTGCTCCAGCAGGCCCTGCTGCCGCCGGAGCTGCCCACGGTGCCCGGGCTGGAACTCGCCTGCCACTACCGGCCCGCCTCGGCCGAGCGGCTCGGCGGTGACTTCTACGACGTCTTCGAAGTCGGCGGGGACCGCTGGGCGTTCTTCCTCGGCGACGTCAGCGGCAGCGGACCGGAGGCGGCGGCGGTCACCTCGCTGACCCGCTACACCCTGCGGGCGGCCGCCTTCCACGACCAGGACCCGCTGGGGGCGCTGGAAGCGCTCAACGAAGCGCTGTACGGGAACAACGCGGACGGCGACGCGGATCCGCGGTACTGCACGGCCGTGGTCGGCTTCCTCGAGCCGGACCCGGAACGGGGCGAGGTCCGCGTCCGGCTGGTCTCCGGAGGGCACCCGCCCGCGCTGATCCTGCGGGCGGAGGGCGGGGCGGAGTACCTGGAGACACCTGGCGGGATGCTGGTCGGGGTCGTCGCCGACGCGGACTTCGTGTCCGCGGCCACCACCCTCGAGGCCGGCGACACCATGCTGCTCTACACGGACGGACTCACCGAGGCCCGCACCGGGGAGCGCCCCGGAGAACTGTTCGGCGGCGACGGGCTGCGGGAGTTCGCCCGCGGACTCGCCCGCCGCGGCCCGGACGGGCTGGTCGCCGAGGTGCGGGCCCTGCTGGACCGCTTCGGCGACGCCCTGGAGGACGACACCGCGCTGCTCGCCCTCGGCGCCCCGGCCCGGCCCCCCGGCCCATCCGCCACCTGACCCGCGCCGTCACCTCCCGCGCCCCGGTGCGGTCCACGCGCCCCGCCCCCGTCCGCCGCTCACCGTCCGCCGCTCACCGATGGCCGTCCGCCGTGATGGGGCCGTCGTCCGCCGTGACGCGGCGGTCGTCCGCCGTGGTCCGCCGGCCGTCCGCCGCCACCAGGTCACGGTCCGCCGTGACGGGGTGCCGCCGTCCGGCGAAGGTGTACGCCACGCCCGCCTGCCAGCCCGGCAACGGCAGCACCCGCACCCCGTCGAACCCCGCCCGGCGCATCCGGGCGGCGAACTCCGGCGCGGTGTCGAACTCCAGGACGCTGCGCCACAGATGACGGTAGAGCACCCGGTCGCCGGTCACCGTGCCCAGCGGGACCACGACGCCCCGGCAGACCGCGGACCACACCGCCCGGTCGGTGCGCCGCCCGCCGAGCGCGTACTCGTGCGCCACCAGCCGGCCGTCGGGGACCAGCAGGTCGTGGACGCCGCGCAGCAGGGCGTCGGGACCGGCGACGTTGCGGAAGAGGTAGGCGGCGAAGACGGCGTCGAACGGTCCGTGCGAGGCCCGTGCGACCAGGTTCTCCGCCGTCGCGTGGACGAACCGCACCCGCTCGAGGCCCCGCCGGGACCGGGCCCGGGCGAGCATCGCCGCCGACGCGTCCGCGCCCACGATCTCCGCGTGCGGGAAGGCGGCGGCCAGCGCCGCGGTCGACGCTCCCGTGCCGCAGCCCAGGTCCAGCACCCGGCGGCCCGTGCCGCCGTCCGGCAGGGCCAGCCGGCGCGCGGAGCGGCGCAGGTGGGCGTGGTAGCCGGGGTTGAGGGCGACCAGCCGGTCGTAGGAGTCGGCGCCGCGGTCGAAGGCCGCGGTCAGTTCGGCGTCGTGCAACAGGGTCATCGGTCGGCTCCAGGGCGGGGCGGGGAGGCGCGGAACGGACGGGACGGGGAACGGCGGGGCGGCCGGGGGGCCGTCGCCGCGGCGCGGACCGGCGGGGCGGGTGGGCGCGGTGACCGCGGCGGGCGGTCCCCGCCCGCTGTCCGTCGCCCGCGCCGCCCGCACCGCGCGCTGTGGCGCTCCGGCGGAGTATCGCGCCGCCCGGCGCCGGGGACGCGGCACCGGCGCGGCGGGTGCCCGCCGGAAGGGTGATCCGCCCACGGGATCGGGCTAAGGAGGCGCGGCGAGGGGGACGCATGGTTCGCCGTGGGCCCGCCGTACGGCGGGGCACGCGCCGTGCGGGCGCACCGCGGGCGCCGACGCCGTCGAGGAGGATTCCTGGTGACACCCGCCGACCGGACCGCTCCGGGGAACGCCGCCGGGACCACCGGGCCGAGGGACGGCGGGAGATGACCCGCCGGGAACTCGACGCGGCCGGCATCACCGACCCGGCGCTGCGCGCCGCCTACGACCGCTGCCGCCGGCTGAACGCCCGCCACGGACGCACCTACTTCCTCGCCACCCGGCTGCTGCCGCCGGCGCGGCGGCCCGCCGTGCACGCGCTCTACGGCTTCGCCCGGTGGGCCGACGACATCGTCGACGACCTCGGTGGCGGAGCCACCCGCGAACAGCGTGCCGCCGCCCTCACCGGCCTGGAGCAGCGGCTGCGGCAGGCGCTGGCGGGCCGCCCTCCCGCCCAGGACCCCGTGGTGCGGGCGGTCGCCGACACCGCCGCCCGGTACGCCGTCGACGGCGCCCACTTCACCGACTTCCTGCGCTCCATGCGCAGCGACCTGACCGTCACCGACTACGCCACCTACGGCGACCTGCGGCGCTACATGCACGGCTCGGCCGCCGTCATCGGCCTCCAGATGCTCCCCGTGCTGGGCGCGGCGGACCGTGAACTGGCCGCCCCGCGCGCCGCCGCACTGGGCGTCGCGTTCCAGCTCACCAACTTCCTGCGGGACGTCGGCGAGGACCTGGACCGCGGCCGGATCTACCTCCCCGCCGACCTGCTGGCAGCACACGGCGTCGACCGGCCCCTGCTGCTGTGGAGCCGCCGGACCGGGCGCCACGACCCGCGGATCACCGCGGCGCTGCGGGCCGCCGAGGACCTCACCCGGAGCGTCTACCGGGAGGCCGCACCCGGCATCGCCCTGCTCGACCCGGTGGCGCGACCCTGCATCCGCACCGCGTACGTGCTCTACCAGGGCATCCTGGACGCCGTCGCGGCCTGCGGATACGCGGTGCTGCACCGGCGTGCCGTGGTGCCGCGCCGCCGCCGGGCGGCCGTCGCCGCCGACGGGCTGGCCCGGGTCGCCGCGGCGCGGGCCCGGGCCCGCCTGACCGGCGCGATGGGCGGGTGAACCCGCTCCCGCGGCCGCGTGGGCACCGGTACCCGCAGGCCACGGCGGCGAGCCGGGCGTGACGCCCCGACGGCCGTGACCGGAGGCCGCCGGAGCGGGCCACGAGAGCGAGGTGCCGGAGCGGGCGCCGGAGCGGGCGCCGACCGGACGGGCGAGCGGCCGGCGGGAGCATCCCGGCCGGCCGGGCGTCCGGGGAACGCCGCGGCGAGGACCCGAGGGCGGACGTGCGGGACGGCTCCCTAGAGTGGCCCCCGACGGCAACGGGTCCCGACCTCCGCACCGTCCGTGTCATCCCGCGCCACCCGCACCGTCCGTACCGCCGCATCGTCCGCGTCACCCGCATCGGAGCATCGTGCCCACTCGCCTTCTCGACCGCCTCGGACCGACCCTGCCCGTCCTCGCCGCGCCGATGGCCGGCGGATCGGGGACACCCGAACTGGTGGTGGCCGCCGCGCGGGCCGGAAGCCTGGGCTTCCTGGCGGGCGGTTACCGGACGCCGGAGGCGCTGGCGGCACAGATCGAGGCCGTGCGGGACACCGGGGTGGTGTTCGGCGTCAACCTCTTCGCCCCGCCTCCCGTGCCCGTCGACCCACGGGCGTACCGGGCCTACGCCGACGCCCTGGCGCCCGAGGCGGAACGCCGCGGCACGGCCCTGCCGGACGGGCCGCCGGTGGAGGACGACGACCGCTGGCGGGAGAAGACCGAGCTGCTGCTGGCCCGGCCGGTGCCGGTGGTGTCGTTCACCTTCGGCCTCCCCGGCGTGGAGCTGGTGGAGGCGCTGCGCGGCGCCGGGACGGTCGTGCTCCAGTCGGTGACGTCACCCGAGGAGGCCCTGCGGGCGGCGGACCAGGGCGTCGACGGCCTGGTGGTGCAGGCCGCGGCGGCCGGCGGGCACTCCGCCACCCTCACCCCCGAACGCCCGCCCGCCGACGTGCCGTTGCCCGAGCTGGTCGACGCGGTGCGCCGCAGCGTGCCGCTGCCCCTGATCGCCGCCGGCGGGGTCGCCGACGCCCGCGACGCCGCGGCGGCGGTGCGGGCCGGGGCCGAGGCCGTCTCCGTGGGCACCCTGCTGCTGCGCACCCACGAGAGCGGGGCGTCCGGGCCGCACCGCGACGCCCTGACCGACCCCGCCTTCACCGGCACGGTGCTCACCACCGCGTTCACCGGCCGCCCCGCCCGCGCGCTGCGCAACCGCTTCACCGACCTGTACGGCCCGTCGGCCCCGCTCGGCTACCCCGCGCTGCACCACCTCACCGCCCCGCTGCGCAAGGCGGCCACCGAGGCCGGAGACACCTCGATGATCCACCTGTGGGCCGGCGCAGGCCACCGCCGGGCACGCGTCGAGCCCGCCGCCGACACCCTGCGCCGCCTGGCCGCCGACCTGCCGGTGCGGTAGCCGGGCTCCGCCGCCGGAGCGGCCCGGCGCCGTCAGGCGGTCAGGCGGTCAGACGGTCAGGCCGTCAGGCCGTCAGGAACACCGGGAGGCCGGTGAGGGCGTTGGAGACGACGCCGCCGCGCCGGGGCAGCTCGTCACCGGAGGCGAGGCGCAGGTCCGGGAAGCGGGTGAAGAGACCCTCCAGGGCGATCTCCGTCTCCAGACGGGCGAGCGGCGCGCCGATGCAGAAATGCGGGCCGTGGCCGAAGGACAGGTGGCGGAAGGCGGGACGGGCGAGGTCGAAGACGTCGGCGCTCTCCCCGTACTCCCGGCCGTCGCGGCCGGCCGAGGCGAAGGAGGCGAGGACGGCCTCGCCCCGGCGGATCACGACGCCGTCGACCTCCAGGTCCTCCAGGGCGTAGCGGAGCGGGAAGTGGTTGACCGGGGAGTCCCAGCGCAGGGTCTCCTCGGTGACGGCCGACCAGGGCACCGCACCGGAGCGCAGCAGCTCCAGCTGTTCCGGGTGGGTGAGCAGGGCGCGGACCGCGTTGCCCATCAGGTTGATGGTGGTCTCGTGACCCGCCACCAGCAACTGCAGGAGGGTGCCCACCAGTTCGTCGGCGCCGAGCCGGCTGCCGTCGGCCTCCCGGGCGGCGATCAGCGCGGTGGTCAGGTCGTCGCCGGGCTCCCGGGCGCGCAGGTCGACCAGGTCGGTCAGGAGGGCGAAGGCGTCGCGCTGGACGGCGCCCATGTCCGGCCCGGAGGGACCGGTCCCCGCTCCGACGAGGGCGTTGCTGAGCTCGTGCATGCGGTCCCACCGGTCGCCGGGCAGGCCGACCAGTTCGCAGACGACCTGGACCGGCAGCGGCAGGCAGAACTCCGGCCGCAGGTCGACCGGGTGACCCGCCGGGTGGCCGGCGAGGCGGTCCAGGAGCCCGGACACCAGGAACTCCACCCGTGGGCGCAGCTCCTCGACCCGGCGCGGGGTGAACGCCTGCCCGAGCAGGTTGCGCAACCGCCGGTGGTCGGCTCCGTCGGAGGTCAGCAGGCCGGGCACGACGGCGAAGTTGATCAACGGCCAGTCGGCGGGCACCCGGCCCTCGGACAGGGCGGTCCAGTGGGAGGGATGCTTGCCGACGCGGGGGTCCGCGAGCAGGTCGCGCAGCGTGGCGTAGTGGGGCACCACCCATGCCTCGACGCCCTGGGGGAGTGCCACCCGGGTCGCGGGGCCCGCGTCGCGGAGCCCGGCGTTCTGCTCGTGCGCGGTGTTCCCGAGGGTGGTGATGTCGACGGCTCCGGAGAACGGGCAGGCGAGGGCTTCGGTGTCGGCCATGAGGGAAGCTCCGTGTGTGGGTGCGCCGGCGGAAGCCGCCCGGGCCGACTGCCCTTGGCGCAAGGCGACTTGGACGCCCGGCCCGTGCGACAAGGGCGGAGCGTACAGGGATTCGCACGGTCGGTCACCGGCGCGCGGCCGGCCGCACGGGGCCGCCCGGGCGGGCGGCCTTCCGGTCCGTCAGTGACGGCCGCGGACCACGACCACCGGGCAGTCGGCGTGGTGGAGCAGCGCCTGGCTGACCGAGCCGAGCAGCATGCCCTGGAAGCCGCCCCGCCCACGGGCGCCGACCACGAGAAGACGGGCGTCGCCGCTCGCCTCCAGCAGGGCGGGGCGGATCCGGGAGCGGACCAGCCGCGGCTCGACCACGACGTCCGGGTGGGCGGCGCGGTGACGGGCCAGCGTCTCGTCCAGCAGGCGCCGCTGCGCCTCCCGCAGCCGGTCGACGTCCACCACGATCCGCAGCGGGTCGAGGGGGTCGTCGTCGAGGGCCCGCTCGCTGCGGGTGTTCCACACGTGCATCGCGACCAGCGGCGCCCCGCGCAGCGCGGCCTCGGCGAAGGCGAAGGCCACCGCCGCCTCACCGGCCTCGGAGCCGTCGACGGCCAGCACCACCGGCCCGGCCGGGGAGGAACGGCCCCGCACCACCAGCAGAGGGCACCGCCCGTGCGCGGCCAGCTGCACGGCCGTCGAGCCCAGCAGCAGCGAGGAGAAGCCGCTGAGGCCGCGGCTGCCGACCACCGCCAGCGCCGCCGACCGCGACTCGATGGTCAGGACCTCCAGCGGCTCGCCCGAGACCACCGAGCGGGTGACCTCCAGGCCCGGCACACGGTCGTGGGCCCGCTGCTCCGCCTCCGAGGGCACCCCGTGCACCAGCCCCGCCAGGCCCCGCCCGGTCATCTCCGGCGGCGGGGTGACGCCCGGCATCCGCGAGGGCCGGTTGCCGAAGGCGTGCACGATGCGCAGCGGGACGCCGCGCAGGTGCGCCTCGTCCGCCGCGACGTCGACCGCGGCGAAGCCGGACGGCGAACCGTCCACCCCGACGATCACTGGTTCGTTCACTTCCGGCTCCCGTCCCGGCCCGTCCGCCTCCGCCGGCGCCCGTGGTCCGGCCTGGTCCAGGACCAGCCTCGCCGAGGCGGGGGACCGGGGCCACCGGGCGGGGCCCGGCCGTGGGCGGCGGAGGCGGCGGTACGGGCGGCTCGGGCGCCGCGACGGCCTGGCAGGATGACCGTCGTGACCACACGACCTCCGACCCCGACCACCACCGCGGGCGCGACCACCACCGCGAGCGCGACCGGCCTGCTGATCCGCCCGGGAACCCCGGACGACGTGCCGGCCGTCCTCGCGATGCTCGACGCCGCGATCGTCTGGATGAACGCGCGCGGCAACACCGAGCAGTGGGGCACGACGCCCTACTCGCGCAAGCAGGGCGGGGTGGAGCGCGTCCAGCGGTACTTCACCGAGTGCCGTCCCTTCGTCGCCGAACTGGACGGCGTCCCGGCCGGAGCGCTGGTGCTGCACACGGGCCCGAGCCCGCAGGTGCCGATCCCCCCGGCCGGGGAACCCGAGCGGTACGTCCGGCTGCTGGTCTCCGACCGACGCCACGCCGGCCACGGCATCGGTGCCGCGCTGCTCGCCCACGCCGTCCAGGAGGCCCGGCGGGCCGGGGTCGCCCTGCTGCGGGTGGACTGCTGGGCGGGCGAGGAGGGACGGCTGGTCTCGTTCTACGAGCGCAACGGCTTCTCCCGCACCGAGGAGTTCCAGGTCGGCGCCTGGCCGGGCCAGGTCCTCGCGCAGCGCGTCGGCCCGGGCGAGGACGGTCCGGGGCGGTAGGGCGGCGGGCCGCTTCCGCCGGGCTTCACCGGAAGGCGGGGCACCGGTCACGCGGGCGTCGCCGAGGACGGGCAGGCTCGGGGGATGAGACCTCGTCCGAGAGCAGTGGAACCCCGGCCGGCGGCACGTCCTCCCCGCCGGCGGCCGGCCCGGTGGCCGGCCGTCGCCGCGGCCCTGGTTCTGTCGCTGGTGCTTCCGGCCGCCGGTACCGCGGCGGCCTCCGAACGCCCGCCCCAGGCGCGGCAGTTCGACCTCCAGGCGCACCGCGGCGGCGCCGCGATGACCGTCGAGAACACGCTGCCGGCCTTCGCGCGGGCGCTGGAACTCGGGGTCACGACCCTGGAACTCGACGTCCAGATCACCGAGGACGGCCACGCGGTCGTCACCCACGACCGGGACGTCCAGGAGCGCAACTGCCGGGACACCGGGCCGGCGTTCCCGGGTGACCCCGAGTACCCGTACGTCCCCGGCCGGACGTACGTGAAGGACCTCACGCTCGCCCAGATCCGCACGCTGGACTGCGGGTCCCTCCGCCAGGCGGTGTTCCCCGCCCAGGCACTCGCGCCCGGGGCGCGGATGCCGCTGCTCTCGGAGGTGTACGCGCTGGTGCACCGGTACCGGGCCTACGGTGTCACGCTGAACGTGGAGACCAAGGTCGAGGCCGGGGCGCCTCAGGAGACCGCGCCGCGGGAGCGGTTCGTGCGGACCGTGATCACCGAGACGCGGCGGGCGCGGATGGTGCGGCAGGTCACGGTCCAGAGCTTCGACTGGGGCGCGCTGAGGAGGGTCCGGGAACTGGAGCCCCGGCTGCCGGTGGTGGCGCTCACCAACGGACAGCAGTTCCTCCAGCAGGGTGTGCCGGGGGCCTCGCCCTGGCTCGGCGGGCTGGACATCGACGACTTCGAGGGCTCGCTCCAGCGGCGCTACGTGGCCGCCGCGGCCTCCCTCGGTGCCGACGCCGTCTCCCCGGTGCACGGCGATCCGCAGGGCGGCGGGATCGGGACCCCGGGCTACACGCCGTTCACGACACGGGAGTTGGTCACGGCGGCGCACGCGGAAGGGATGAAGGTGGTGCCCTGGACCGTGGACGACCCGGCGACCGTCCGCCACCTGCTCGGTCTCGGCGTGGACGGCCTCATCACCAACGCCCCCGACACCGTCCGCGCGGTACTCGCGGAGGAAGGCCACCGCCTGCCCCGCGCCTACCCCCGCCCGGCCGCCCCGTGACCACACCCGCCCCGTGACCACACCCGCCCCGTGAAACGACGGCCCTCCGCGCCCACGGGCAGGAACCCACCCGGAGCCCCCCCCGCCGGCCTCCGAGGCGCGGTGGCCGCCGCCGTCCCGGTCAGGCGGCCGTGGCCGGGGGCGTGAGGAGGTGGCCCATCGTGGAGAGGACCGACGGCTCGACCCGGTAGTAGACCCAGGTGCCGCGCCGCTCGGAGGTCAGGAGGCCTGCCTCCCGGAGCTTCTTCAGGTGGTGGGAGACGGTCGGCTGCGACACGCCGACGTCGGAGATGTCGCACACGCACGCCTCCCCGCCCTCGTGGGAGGCCACCGCGGAGAACAGCCGCAGCCGGACCGGGTCGCCCAGGGCCTTGAACATGCGGGCGACGGCCTCCGCCTCCCCGGCGCCCAGCGGGCGCTCGGTCAGCGGCGGGAAGCCCGGCGCGACGGCGGAACCACCGGCCGCGGGGGCGGGGAGAGGGAGCACCTCGCTGTTCGGCATGCCCCCATCGTCCCACCCGGCGGGACGGCGGCCCATGTCGACGCCCGTCGAAACAGGTGAGGCGTCGGAGGGCCCGCGACCGGGCAGTCGTAGGCTTTGCAGTGCCCTGACCGGGCCGACCCGTCGTCGTCAGGGCCGCCGCCTGTCCAACTCTCGTGGGAGTCAGCCCCGTTGAACTTCTGGTCGCTCTACCAGCACGGCTTCGCGCGGATCGCCGCCTGTACCGGCCACGCCGCCATCGCCGACCCCACCGCCAACGCCGAGGCGGTCCTGCGGCAGGCCCGCCGATGTGACGAGGACGGCGTGGCCGTCGCCCTCTTCCCGGAGATGAACCTCTGCGGCTACTCCATCGAGGACCTGCTGCTCCAGGACGCCCTGCTCGACGAGGTGGAGACGGCGCTCGCCGCCGTGGTGGCCGGGTCCGCCGGCCTGCTGCCCGTCCTCGTGGTCGGCGCCCCGCTGCGTCACCGCAACCGGATCTACAACTGCGCCGTGGTGGTGCACCGAGGCCGGATCCTCGGCGTCGCCCCCAAGTCCTACGTGCCGAACTACCGCGAGTTCTACGAGAAGCGGCATATCGCCCCGGGCGACGACGAGCGCGGCGGCACCGTCCGGATCGGCGGGGAGACCGTGCCCTTCGGCGTGGACCTGCTCTTCGCCGCCGAGGACGTGCCCGGCCTGGTGATCCACGCCGAGGTCTGCGAGGACATGTGGGTGCCGGTGCCGCCGAGCGCCGAGGCCGCGCTGGCCGGCGCCACCGTGCTGCTCAACCTCTCCGGCAGCCCCATCACCGTCGGCCGCGCCGAGGACCGCAAGCTGCTCTGCCGCTCGGCGTCCTCCCGCTGCCTCGCCGCCTACGTGTACGCGGCGGCCGGCCTGGGCGAGTCCAGCACCGACCTGTCCTGGGACGGGCAGACCATGATCTACGAGAACGGCGTCCTGCTCGCCGAGACCGACCGCTTCCCGCAGGACGAGCGGTACGCGGTGGCCGACGTCGACCTCGACCTGCTCCGCCAGGAACGCCTGCGGATGGGCACCTTCGACGACAACCGCCGCACCCACGCCGCCCGCACCGGCGACTTCCGCGAGGTCGGCTTCCGGCTGGACGCACCCACCGGGGACCTCGGGCTGCGCCGCCGGCTCGAACGGTTCCCGTTCGTGCCGTCCGACCCGGAACGCCTGGCCCAGGACTGCTACGAGGCGTACAACATCCAGGTCAGCGCCCTCCAGCAGCGTCTGGCGGCGATCGGGGACCCGAAGATCGTCATCGGGGTCTCCGGCGGCCTGGACTCCACCCACGCGCTGATCGTCGCCGCCCAGACCATGGACCGCGCCGGCCGCCCCCGCAGCGACATCCTGGCGTTCACCCTGCCCGGCTTCGCCACCAGCGACCACACCAAGGGCAACGCCCACAAGCTGATGAACGCCCTCGGCGTCACGGCGGCCGAGCTCGACATCACGCCCACCGCGCGGCTGATGCTGAAGGAGATGGACCACCCCTTCTCGGCGGGCGAGCCGGTCTACGACGTCACCTTCGAGAACGTGCAGGCGGGCCTGCGCACCGACTACCTGTTCCGGCTGGCCAACCAGCGCGGCGGCATCGTGCTCGGCACCGGCGACCTCTCCGAGCTGGCCCTCGGCTGGAGCACGTACGGCGTCGGCGACCAGATGAGCCACTACAACGTCAACTCGGGCGTCCCCAAGACCTTCATCCAGCACCTCATCCGCTGGGTCATCGGCAGCGGACAGTTCGACGAGGAGACCGGGAGGACGCTGGCCGCCATCCTCGACACGGAGATCAGCCCGGAGCTGGTCCCCGGCGAGGAGATGCAGTCCACCGAGTCGAAGATCGGCCCCTACGCCCTGCACGACTTCACCCTCTTCCACGTGCTGCGGTACGGGTTCCGGCCGTCGAAGATCGCCTTCCTGGCCTGGCACGCCTGGCACGACGCGGAGGCGGGCGCCTGGCCGGCCAACTTCCCGGAGGCCAAGCGGGTCGCCTACGGCCTCCAGGAGATCCACGACTGGCTCGAGGTGTTCTGCCGCCGCTTCTTCGCCTTCGCGCAGTTCAAGCGGTCGGCCATGCCCAACGGCCCCAAGGTCTCGGCCGGCGGCTCGCTCTCGCCCCGCGGCGACTGGCGCGCCCCTTCCGACAGCTCGGCGGCCACCTGGCTGCGCGACCTGGCGCGCGTCGAGGGCGCGCTCGGCGAGGAGTGACCGCGCGCGTGCGGACACGAGGGTCCCACGCGTGACGGACGGCGGCGGGGCCGCGACCGGAGCACCGGTCGCGGCCCCGCCGCCGTCCGTCCGTCGCCGCGTCACCCCATCCGCCGCACGGCCTCCCGGGCCCGGCGGGCGTCCCGCAGACGGCGTTCGTAGGTGGTGCCCAGCAGGAGCAGCACCAGGCCGGCCGCGGCCGGTGGTGCCCAGCGGGGGAGCGCGCCGAGCGCCTGGACCAGGTACGGCGCGAGTTCGTGCAGGGCGTCCAGGACCAGCACCGTGCCGCCCATCAGCAGCGGCGCCTGGAGCCGGCGCACCGCGCCGGCCACCGTGACGGCGAGGGCCGCCAGGCCGAGCAGCAGCGGGCGGGTCCAGTGCGGGTCGGCCCAGGCGGCGATCAGGCTCGGCAGGAGCGCCGCGGCCAGGCCGGGACCGTACGCCGCCCAGGACGACACGGAGACGTCCCGGCGCCGCCGCACCACGCCCAGCACCAGCACGGGCACCGCCACCGGCAGCGCGTACGCCTCCGGGGTGCCGACCCCCCAGGCCGCCAGCCGCACCCACGCGGCGAGCACGAACAGCACGCCCGCCGCGTGGCCGACCGGGCGGCGGCCGGCGCGCAGCGCGGTCGCCCCGGCGATCACCCCGGCCAGCGCCAGCGCGACGGCAAGCAGCGGCGGGTCCAGCACGGTGAACGCCAGGGCGCACGCCCCGACCACCGCCCCGGTGACCTCCACCGGGACGGTCGCAGGCCCGGTCGCGGGCCGTGCCGCGACCAGCGCCGCGGCCGCCGTCACCACGAGCAGCAGCAGACCGGCCGTGGCCGCGTCCCAGTCCCGCAGGGACGCGATCGAGCAGACCAGCAGGGCGGCGTGGACCAAGGCGGCGGGCAGCCCGGCCGGGGCGAGCGGGCGGCGGACCAGGGAGGCGGCCGTGAACAGCGCGATCAGCGCCGGCAGCACCGCCAGGGGCGCCGACCGCCCGGACATCGCCGAGAGCGCCACCCCGCCCGAGGCGACGAGGGCCACCACCATCGCGGTCCGGGACATGGCCGCCGTCCGCAGGGCGAGCGCCAGCGCGCCCGCCACCACCAGCACCCGCACGGCGAGGCCCGCCCCGTGAGGCAGCTCGAACACCGTCGGCAGCGCGTACAGCACGGCGGCGCCCAGGACGGTCGCCGCCCTCCGGCCGCGGCCCCGCCACCCCTCGTCGGGGGCGGCGACCAGCAGCACGGCGGTGAGGGCCGCGAGGACGACCGCCGCCGGTCCCGCGTACGGCAGCCGCAGCGGGGCCAGCGGCTCCAGCAGCGCCACCAGGGGCAGCGGCAGCGCCCACAGCAGCGCGGCCCCCTGCACACCGGCCGAGGCCCACAGCGCTCCCTCGCGCAGCACCCGGGGCAGCGGCGTGCGCACCGCGCCGAGCAGGAGCAGCCCGCCCGCCAGGTATCCCGGCACCTCCCACTGCGAGGGCAGCGCGTCCCGCGACGCACCGCCCGCCGCGGCGATCGCGAGCACGCCCGCGAGGACCGCCGACGCGGTGGCGGACGCGCCCTCGCGCAGCCGCCACGCCGTCACCGCCGCGATCACCGCGGCGAAGGCCAGCAGCAGGCCGGCCGGAACCGACTCGCCCGGCCCCTGCGCCGACAGCGACAGCCACAGGGCGGCCGGCACCGCGAGGGCGCCCTGGACGCAGGCCCCGACGCCCGCCGTCCACCGCACCGACGTCACCCGCAGCCACAGCGCGGCCGCGGCGCCGAGGGCGGCCGACGTCAGCAGCGCGGCGACGAACAGCTCGGCGCCCCCGTCACCGCCGTCCGAGGCCCACAGCGGAAGCGCGAGCTGCGCGACGGCGGCCGCGGCCGGCCACGGCCCGCGCAGCTCGCGGAACAGCCGCCCGTACCCGGCCCAGACCGCCGCCAGCACCGCGCAGGCCCCCGCCGCGTACGCCGTCGCCGGCACGTCGGCCAGGGCCGCGCGGTGCAGCGCGTACGCGTCCAGCAGCGTCAGGGTCATCCCGAGCCCGGCCAGCGACTCCGCCGTCGCCCGCAGTCCGCGCCGCAGCAGCGGCGCGGGCGAGGCCAGCACGACGACCGTGAGCGCGCCCAGCACCGCGGCCCGCCCGCCGATGCCCAGGGAGCCCCACGCCACCAGGGTGAACACCAGCGAGGCGATGCCGAGCAGCAGCCCGCCCAGCAGCAACAGCAGGTTCTGCACGTCCGGTCCGGACGCCTCGCTCCGGGGTCCCGGCGCCGGCGGCACGAAAGAGGGCGCGGGCGCGGGTGCGGGCGCGTACGCGGTCCGCAGCACCTCGAGCAGCCAGCCGCGGCGTGCCAGCAGCTGGGCCCGCCGGGCGTCGAGGGCCCGCAACTCGGCGTCGATGAGCCGCAGCTCCTCGGCCGGCTGCGGTGGTGTCGTCGTCATACCGGCACCTTGGCGCGGCGGCGGCCCGCGCACATGAGTGCGGATACTCAGAACCCGTACTCACCCGGCCCCGCCCCCGGCGTGGGAGGGGTGCCGTGGGGCGGGCGGAGGCGACAGGTACGGTTTTCCGGACGCTTGTCTTTTTCGAGCGCTGTCGTGTCAGGAAGGGAAACACATGGACGTCGGACTCAAGCGTGAGCTCGAGCGGAAGGTGCGGGCCGGCGAGCGCCTGACCCGGGAGGACGGCATCGCGCTGTACGAGTCGGACGACCTGGCCTGGCTGGGCGCGCTGGCCCACGAGGTGCGGACCGCGCGGCACGGGGACGTCGCGTACTTCCACGGAGCCGAGGCCGGCGGCGGGCTCGCGTTCGGGGTCGGCGGATGGCGGGAGCGCGCCGCCGACGTCGACGCGATGCTGCGGCTGCGCGAGGAGTGGGACGGGAGCGAGCAGGCCGCCGTCCCGGCCGGGGACCGCTCCCTGTCCGGCCTCGAGGTGCTGAAGACCTACGCGGTGGCCCGGCTGCTGCTGGACAACGTGCCGCACCTGAAGGTCTCCCGGGAGACCTACGGCGACCGCACCGCCCAGCTGGCCCTCCAGCACGGCGCCGACGAGATCGAGGGCCCGGCGGGCGACGAGGTCGTCGAACTCGTCCAGGACGCCGGCTTCCGCCCCGTCCAGCACGACGGTGCCTACACGGCCGTCCGCGAGTTCGACGGGCCCGACCCGGCGCGGCGCGACGAGCCGCAGGCGATGCGGCTCTGACGCACCGCCCCGGCCCCGGCCAGGGAGGGCCGGCCGGATCCCCGGCCGGCCCTCCCCGTCGTGGGGCCGGGGTCAGCCGACGGTCCACTTCTGGTTGGCGCCGCCCGTGCAGGTCCAGATCTGCAGGCGGGTCCCGTCGGCCGAGGAGTTGCCCTTGGCGTCCAGGCACTTGTTCGAGCCCGTGTTGGTCAGGTCGTTGGCCGCGGTGCGGACCCACTTCTGCGCGTTGGTGCCGTTGCAGGTCCACAGCTGGACCACGGCGCCGTCCGCGGTCGAACCGCCCGAGACGTCGAGGCACTTGCCGAGGGCGCGGACGGTGCCGTCACCGGGGAAGGTCCACTGCTGGGCGACGTTGCCGGTGCAGTTGTGGAGCTGGATCGGCGTTCCGTCGGCGGTCGCGCCGCCCGCCACGTCCACGCACATGCCGCCGATGCCGCGGATCGGGCCCGTGCCGGGGACGGGGACGGAACCGCCGTCCGAGGTCGAGACCCGCACGTAGTCGATGGTCATGGTCTGCGGGAAGCTGGTGGAGCCGTCGGGGCTGCCGGGCCAGTTGCCGCCCACCGCCAGGTTGAGGATCAGGAAGAACGGGTGGTCGAAGACCCAGCGGTCGCCGCCCAGGTCCGCGGGGGTCCGCGTCTGGTACGCGGTGCCGTCGACGTACCAGGTGATCGAGTTCGGGCTCCAGTTCACCGCGAAGGTGTGGAAGCCGTCGGCGAACGCCTGCCCGCCGGGCAGCGTGTAGCCCGCGCCGATGCCCTCCGCGCCGGAGTACCCCGGCCCGTGCAGGGTGCCGTGCACGGTTCCCGGCTCACGGCCGATGTTCTCCATGATGTCGATCTCGCCGCTGTTCGGCCAACCCACGCTGCCCAGGTCGTTGCCGAGCATCCAGAACGCCGGCCAGATGCCCTGGCCGCGCGGGATCTTGATGCGGGCCTCGAAGTGGCCGTAGGCCTGGGTGAAGGTGCGCGCCGTGTTCAGGCGGGCCGAGGTGTACTGACAACTGCCGTACCAGCACTGGAGATTGGTGTCGGTGTTCCGGCGGGCCGTGAGGGTCAGGTTGCCGTTGCCGTCGAGGGCCGAGTTGGCCCTGTTGTTGGTGTAGTACTGGAGCTCGTTGTTGCCGTTGCCCGAACCGCCCGTCTCCAGGGTCCACTTGCCCGGATCCGGGGCGCTGCCGGCCGCTCCGTCGAACTCGTCCGCCCAGGTCTGGACGGCGGCCGCCGCCGGAGCGGGGTCGGGGACCGCGGCCGCGCGGGGAGCGCCCGCGCCGGCCGCCACCAGGAGGGCGGCCGCCAGGGCGGCGGCCAGCAGCAGCGTCAGTGTCGTGAGGGGAAGCCGTCTCGTCGGGCGGGCCGAGCGGGCCGGGTGGGTCGAAAGGCCAACTGCCATGGCATGTACGTCCCTTGGGTGGGGGGGGCGGGGGGAGGGTCGTGCGCGCGCCGTGCCGGGCGGGGGAGCGGGCCCGAGTGGGAAGGCTCCCTCCGCTTGCCCCAGATGGTATGGACCAATGGGTTCGCGGCCAATGGGGCGGACGACACCGGACCTCTCCCGCGCGCAACATGGCCGGATCCGGCCAGTGCGGCCTCCGGCGGCCGGACGGCCTGACGCCCGCCCGGGCCCGGTGACGGCACCCCCGGTTGCTAGGTTCGTCCCATGTCCCGCACCGACACTCCCGGCCCGCTCGACGGCCCGCTCGACGTCCTGCGCCGGAACCGGGACGCCGCCCGCCTGGCGGCGCACCCCTTCGGCTTCGACCTCGCCCGCGCCGAGCACGGCGAGGACGTCGCGTGGGCCTCCGGCGCGCCGCTCACCGCGATCGCGGGCGACGACACCGGCGGCACCTACTTCCTGTGCGCGGGCGGCGGGGTGCTGTACGCGGACCTGGAGGGCCGGGCCGGCCTGATCGCCGAGAGCGTCGCGGACGCGCTGGAACTGTGCGCCGGCCTCGTCGGCTGGCGGGACTGCCTGCGCCTTCCGCCCGGCACCCGGGAGAGCGAGGTGACCGCCGCGGCCCGGCAGGCCGAGGCCGGAGTCCGGTCCTCTTCCGCCCCGGCGCTCGACGCGGACCGCGAGCGGCTCCTCGGCGCCCTGGGCCTCACGCCGCGCCCGCCCGCCGAGCTCCTCGCCCGTCTGCGCCGCGCCCTGCGCCGCACCGAACCGGACCATCTGCTGCTGCTCGTGGGCGAGGGCACCGCCCACGCCCCGCTCGACCCCTTCCCGTGGCCGTCCACGGCCGGGACCGTGCTCGCCGCCTGCCGTGAGGAACTGGCCCGGCTGCGTGCCGACCGCTCCGCCTGGCAGCGGGCCGCCTTCAGCCCCGTCACCGGCCCGGGAGTACCGGACGCCGGCCCGGGAGTGCCGGAGCACGACGCCAACGCCGCCCGGCGCGCGGCGGTGCTGCACGCCGCCCGGCGCGACCGGAGGGCCGCCGACCTGCCCCTGCTGCGGTACCTCCTCGAGCAGGAGACCCGCTGCCGCCGCGAGTCCGATTTCGGGGGCATGGGCGAGGAACTGCACCTCGCTGTCTTCCTCGTGGCCCGCTTCGTCTCCGAGGAGGACCTGCCCCGCCTGTACGCCGCGCGCTGCGCCAACTTCGACACCTGGTGCGCCCTGTCCGACCTCCCGCTCGGCCTGACCGGGCGGGGGAACGGCGAGGAGCCCCGCTGGGAGCCGGAGGCTCTGCGCCGGTGGGCCGAGGCTCTGGACACCCCGGAGTGGTTCGGCGACCACGCCGCCGAGGACGACGCCGCCGAGGACGACGCCGAGACCTGGATCGACCTCGCGCGCCGTCTGGGCCTCACCGAACTCGCACGCACCGCCCTGATACGCGTCCTCGACGACGCCGGACCCGCGGACGCCGACGAACTGCCGTGGATCGTCGACCAGTTCGCCGCGCTGGGCGACCACCGGCAGGCCGTCCGCGCGCAGCGCCTCCACGCCGGGCTCCAGGCCGCCGGCCGCTCCCGAGCCTCCGCCCGCACCCGCCTGGCGCTCCTGGAGCGCGAGGCGGGCCACCTGCGGGCCGCCGCGGACTCGCTCGCCGGGGCCCTCGCCGACCTCGGCGGCCCGCCGGGCGGACCCGGAACGGAAGCCGCGGATCCGTCCTGGCGCGACACCGGGCTCGGACGCGACGTCACCGGGGAGCACCTGCTGCTCGCGAAAGCCGCGGCCGAGGCCGGCGCCGCCGACCTGGCCGGGGGGCTCCTGGCCACCGGCACCGACCTCTTCGACTCCCTCGGCGATCCGCCCCCGGTCCTCTGCCGGGCGGCCCACTCGGCCGCCCTGTCCTGCGGCGACGCGGCCCTCGCCGGACGGTTCGGCGACCTCGCGGACCAGGAGGAACAGCGCATGGCGGACTTCCCGTACGACCTGGAGGACGACTGAACCGCCCGGCGGCCCGGCCGGCACCGTTGTGGCCCTGTTCCTGCGGCGGGCAGATGTCTAGCCTCTGCCCATGACACAAGACATACCCTCGGCCGCCCGGACCTGCAGGGTCGCGGTCGTCGGTGCCGGGGCCGCCGGGCTGACGGCCGTCAAGGAGCTGACCGAGGCCGGGCTCGAGGCCGTCGGTTTCGAACGGCGCGAGCGGCCCGGCGGGCTCTGGGTCAGGGACCCCGAGGGGAACGCCTCGCCCGCCTACGCCTCCCTGCACCTGAACACCAGCCGCGGGCGCACCGAGTTCGCCGCCCACCCGATGCCCGCCGACTGGCCGGACTATCCGTCCGCCGACCTGGTCGCCGGCTACCTGGACGACTACGCGCGCCGCTTCGGCCTGTACGACCGCATCCGGTTCGGCGTGGAGGTCACGCGGGTCGAGCGCGGCCAGGACGGCGACGGCTGGCTGGTCACCGCCGACGGCGGCACCGAGCGCTTCGACGCGGTGGTGGTGGCCAACGGCCACCACCACGACCCGCGGTGGCCCGATCCGGCCTACCCCGGCGACTTCACCGGCGAGCAGATGCACGCCCACGACTACCAGGACGCCGACACCTTCGACGGCCGCCGGGTGCTGGTCGTCGGCTTGGGCAACTCCGCCGTGGACATCGCCGTGGACGCCTCCCACCGGGCCGAGGGGCCGGTGCTGCTGTCGTCGCGGCGGGGTGCGTACGTGATCCCCAAGTACCTGTTCGGCAGGCCCGCCGACGCGACCAACGGCGCACTGTCCGGGCTTCCCTGGCGTCTGCGGCAGCGGATCTCCGAGGCGGCGCTCCGGCTGGCCGTCGGACGCCCCGAGGCGTACGGCCTGCCGAAACCGGACCGCGGCCTGCTGGAGAGCCACCCGACGGTCTCCGACACCCTGCTGCACCGCCTCACCCACGGCGAGGTCGCGCACCGTCCCGGGATCGCGCGGTTCGACGGTGACCAGGTGGTCTTCACCGACGGCCGCCGCGACACCGTCGACCTGGTGGTGTGGGCGACCGGCTACCGGGTGACCGTCCCCTTCCTGGACGACCGGTGGCTCGGCACCGGCCCGGAGGAACTCCTGCTCCACCACCGGGTGTTCCACCTCGACGACCCCACGCTGTGCTTCGTGGGGCTGATGCAGTCCACCGGCGCCGCCTTCCCCGTGGTGGAGGCGCAGTCCCGGCTGGTCGCCGACGTCCTGTCCGGCCGTGCCTGCCTGCCCACGCCCGGAGAACAGCGGGCCGACGCGGAGCGGGCCCTGCGGGCGAGCACCGAGCGCTGGGGAGGGGACCGCCGCCCCGCCATGCGCATCGACTTCGACGGCTACCTGGCCGAGACGGCGGCGGTACGGCGCGCGGCGGTGGACCGGGCCCGCGCCGGACAGGGCGTACGGGTGCGCGTGGCCGCCCCGCGGACGATCGGAGAAGAGAGATGAGGACGCCGACCGCGGCGGGACGCCGGGTGATCGTCACCGGCGCCTCGGGGACGTTCGGGCGCGAACTGTGCCGCCGCTTCGCCGGACTCGGCGCGAACGTGGTGGGCCTGGACCTGGTGGCCGACGAGTCCGGGCCGTTCCCGGTGCTGGCCTGCGACATCACCGACGACGACGCGGTGGGTCCGGCAGTCGCCGCCGCCGTGGAACGGCTCGGCGGGCTGGACATCCTGGTCAACAACGCCGGAGTGGGCGGCCCCGCCCCCGCGGAGCGCGAGCCCGGCCGGGAGGCCCGCCGTCAGTTCGAGGTCAACCTGTTCGGAGCCTGGCGGGTCACCGCGGCCTGCGTGCCCGCACTGGTCGCCTCCCGCGGCCGGGTGGTGATGGTCAGCTCCCGGATGGCGGTGCTCCAACTGCCGCTGGCGGCCGCCTACGGAGCCTCCAAGCGTGCCCTCGTGGCCTACGCCGACGCCCTCCGGCACGAGATCGGCACTCATGTCGGCGTCTCCTGCGTCTACCCGTCCATGGTGCGCAGCCCCATCCACGACTCGACCGCCCGGGCCGGCCTCTCGCTGGAGGGCATGAGCTCCTACGAGCCCCTGGACGGAGTCGTCGACGCGATCCTGCGGGCCGCGACCGCCGCCAGGGCGCCGCGCGACGTGGCCACCACCCGGCGGGGCGCGGTGGAACTCTGGCTGGCCCGCCACCTGCCCTCGGTGACCGACCGGATCGTGGCCCGCACCCTCGCCGGACGGGTCGGCGCCGGGGCCTTCGAAGGCGCCGAGCCGGCCTCCGGCGTGGTCGCCCGCCACACCGGCGTGCGGGGAGGACGGTCATGAGCGGCACCGGGCCGGTACGCGAGGAACCGGCGGCGGGCGGCGGACAGCGTGCCGCCGCGTCCTCCGACGACGGGGCCAGGGCGGCCACCGGCGCCCTGCTGCGCTACTCGGCGGGCTCGCTCGGGATGGGCGTCTGGATCACCGTCCCGGGCATGCTGCTGCTGTACTTCATGACCGACACCCTGGGGGTGAGCCCCGCACTGGCCGGCGTCACGCTGCTGATCCCCAAGATCGTCGACGCGGTGGCCCACCCGGCCCTCGGCACCTGGTCGGACCGCGAGGCCAGACAGTACGGCCACCGCCGGCGGATGCTCACCCTCGGCCTGACGCTCGCCCTCGCCCTCGTCGCCCTCTTCACCGTGCCCTCCGGACTCACCGGCCTCGGCGCGGCGCTGTGGGTCGGCGTGGCCTACACGGCAGGCAACCTGCTCTTCGCCTGCTTCCAGGTCCCCTACGTCACGACCCCCTCCGAACTGCGCATCGGCTACCACGAACGCACCCGCGTCTTCATGTTCCGCATGGCGGCGCTCACCGTCGGTCTGCTGGCGACCGGCGTCGCGGCCCCGGCACTGGTGGCCTCGGGGGAACGCGACGCGTACTCCCGCGCGGCGATGATCCTCTCCGTCTTCATGGTCGTCACCGGTCTGGTCGCCGTGCGCGGGGTGCGCCTGCTCACCGAGGAATGCGGCACCCGCCCGCCCCCGGAGAGCGGGCACTCGGTCCTCGCCGACGTCCGGACGGCGCTGCGGGACCGGGACTTCCGGCCCCTGCTCCTCGCCTACCTCGTCACCGGCACCACCACGCACCTGTTCCTGGCGGCGGTGCCCTACTACACGGCGTACGTTCTCGGGAACGAGAAGCTGACCTCCGTGCTGATGGGCGCCTTCCTCGGCCCGGCGATCGTCGTGGGACCCCTCTGGCAGGCCCTCTCCCGACGTCACGGCAAGCAGCGGGCCCTGATGACCGCCCAGACGCTGTTCCTGGCCGGCTGCCTGGGCCTCTGGCCGGCCGGCGGGCTCGGCACCCCGGCGACGGTCGTCGTCGCCGTCCTGCTCGGCGTCGCCTTCGCCGGACTCCAGCTGCTCGCGTTCAGCATGCTCTCCGACGCCGTGGCCGCGGCCGAGGCGCGGGGCAGCACCCGCGCGGGCGCCTACTCCGGCATCTGGACGGCCACCGACGCCACCGGAACGGCACTGGGCCCCTACCTGTATGCGCTGGCCCTCGCGGCCGGCGGCTTCGTCTCCACCACCGGAGGAACCGTGGCGCAGTCGCAGCGGGCACTGGACCTGCTGCTTCTCGGCTTCACTGCCCTTCCGGCCGCGCTGATGGCGCTCGCACTCCTCTTCCAGAGCCGCTGCCGGCTCGACGAGCGGGGCCGGCCGAAGGCGGCGGGGTGACCCGGGGCACGGCCCGGAGCCCGGCCGAGTGACCAGGGCATGACACATGCATGACCGCGGGGGCCGGCGGGGCCCCGCGGTCATGCGCCCTCGGGCCCTGGGGGAGCCCTCAGACGGTGGGCGCGGAACGGATCGCCGCGATGTCGAACTGGAGCCGCACCTTCTCGCTGACCATGGCGCCGCCCTCCGCCAGCCTGCTGTCGTAGGTCAGGCCCCAGTCCGACCGGTTGATGGTGGTGGTCCCGTCGAACCCGGCCCGCTGGTAGCCGAACGGGTCGGTGACGGTGCCGATGTAGGTGAGCTCGAGCGTCACCGGCCGGGTCACCTCCTTGATGGTGAGGTCCCCGGTCATCAGGTAGACGTCGTCACCGGCCATCTCCACCGAGGTGCTGACGAACCGCATCGTGGGGTGGTTGGCGGAGTCGAGGAAGTCCCGCCCCACCAGGTGCGCGTCGCGCTGCTCCACGCCGGTGTCCACGCTGCCCGTGTCGATCACGATCTCGGCCTGGGAGCGGGTCGGCCGGGTGCCGTGGAAGAAGAGCCGGCTGCGGTACTCCGTGAAGCATCCCCGGACGGTGGTGACCATCGCGTGCCGCACGGAGAAGCCGACCCGGCTGTGCGCCGGGTCGATGAACCACTCACCGGTGAGCGGGGCGAGGGCGGGATCGACGGGAGATGCCTGCGCGAAGGCGGATCTCGCCTCGACGGCGGGGTCCGTGACGGCGAGAGGCTCCGGGCGACCGGGGGCCGCGGTTCGCTTGAACAGATTCACACTTCACCTGTCGCATTCGCTCGGGACTGCACGCATGACTGCGGGATCCTATTCCAGGGACCCGCAATTCGGCACCATAAGCAGGCGGGTGCAGAATCCTCACGTATTCCCCACCCGGCGACCTTTATTCCTGCTCCGGAGGCGCGGATTCACGGGTTGCGCGGCGGTGGGGGTGAGTTGGGCGACTTCCCAGGTCGCGTCATGTGGCGCAATTGTCGCGCCACAAGGCCGTGGATTCATGGCGTGAAACCGATCACGCTCTCTTCGCCGGGCAGTCGCAACAAGTGGAAATGCCTCGGCATTTCCCGAAGGGGTGCCCGGCACGAGATTCCCCGCTTTGCGCCCGAAATGCGTCAGCCGCCCGGACGGCACAGCAGGCTCAGGGCGTCGGCGGACGCGGAGCCGGGTTCCGCGGTGTGCGTGAGCAGGCGCTGCCCGTCACTGTCCGGCAGATGCAGCACCTCGTAGTGGAGTTCGAGGCAGCCGACGTGCGGGTGGTGGAACCGCTTGGTCCCGCTGGAGCACAGACGGACGTCGTGCCGCGCCCAGAGGGCGGCGAAGGCGGGGCTGTGGATCGACAGTTCGCCGATCAGCTCGGCCAGCTGGCGGTCGTCCGGGTGGTGCGCCGCCGAGTAGCGCAGCGACGAGACGGCCAGCGCCGCCTCCTCGCGCCAGTCCCGGTACAGCTCCCGGGTGTGCGCGTCGAGGAACAGCATGCGGAGCAGGTTGGGGCGGTCGCCGGGGCCGTCGGGCGCGTCCGGGTCGAGGTGCCCGGCCAGCAGGGCGTGACCGAGCGGATTCCACGCCAGCACGTCGTTGCGCCGGCCCAGCAGCAGAGCGGGCACCGAGGGCATGGAGGCCAGCAGGCGGACCGCTCCCGCACCCGGGCTCTCCGCGCGGGCGGGCCCCCGGCGTGCCGCCGGAGCGGGGCGGGCGAGCGCGAACAGGTGGGCGCGCTCGTCGTCGTCCAGCCGCAGGGCCCGGGCGAGCGCCTCCACGACGGCGTCCCCCGCGTTCCCCGACTGCCCCTGTTCCAGGCGCGTGTAGTAGTTCACCGAGATCCCGGCGAGCTGGGCCAGCTCCTCGCGGCGCAGCCCCGGCACCCGCCGGGCGCCCCACGTGGCGAGACCCACGGACTGCGGGGTCACGGCGGCGCGGCGGGTGCGCAGGAAGTGGCCGAGGCCGCCGGCCCCGTTCTCGTGTGCGTCACGGACGGACATGACCCCAGTATCGGAGGCCTCGAACGATTCCGCCTGCCCCTGCCAGTGGTACCAATAAGGAGGATCTGGCCGGCGTTTTGTGCGGGCGGCAGGCTCGGGCCCATGACCACCACCGACCTCAGCGGCACCCGGCCCGCCGGCTCGCCCCACCCGGCGGCCGGCGGCCCGCGCACCCGGGAACGGCTCGCCCTCCTCGTCCTGCTGACCGCGAGTTTCACCCTCGCCGTCGACTTCTCCATCCTCAACGTGGCCCTGCCGCGCATCGGCGCCGACCTCGGGTTCGCCCTGGCCGACCTCCAGTGGATCGCGACCTCGTTCGCGCTGTGCGCGGCCGGGTTCACCCTCTTCTTCGGCCGCTGCGCCGACCTTTACGGCCGCCGCCGCCAGTTCCTCGCGGGCATCGCCCTGCTGGGCGTGGCCTCCTTGGCCGGCGGGCTCGCGCAGGAGCCCTGGCTCCTGCTGGCCGCCCGCGTCGCCCAGGGGATCGCTACCGCCGCCGTCACCCCCGCCGCCCTGTCGCTGCTGACCACCGCATTCCCCGAAGGGCCGTCGAGGGAGCGCGCGCTCGGCCTCAACGGGGCGCTGATGGCGGCGGGCTTCACCACCGGCGCGGTCCTCGGCGGGCTGCTGACCGACCTGATCAGCTGGCGCTGGGCCTTCTTCGTCAACGTGATCGTGGCGGTGGTGGTGCTGGCCGTGGCCCCCGCCGTGCTGCGCGAGGGGCGCGCCGCGGAGCGGCCCCAGCTCGATCTGCCGGGCGCGGTCACGGTCACTCTCGCCCTGATCGCGGGCGTGTTCGGCCTCACCCGCGCGGGGGAGGGCTCCTGGAGCGACCCGGCCGCCTGGGGCTCCCTGGCGGCCGCCGCCGTGCTGCTGGCGCTCTTCCTGCGGATCGAGAGCCGGGTGCGACGGCCGCTGCTGCCGCCGCGACTGCTGGCCCGCCGGTCCGTGGGCTGGGGGAACCTCGCCGGGATGCTCGCCTTCGCCACCGAGACCTCGCTGGTCTTCCTGCTGACCCTCTACCTCCAGGAGGTGCGGGGTTTCACTCCGCTCCAGGCCGGGCTGACCTTCGCCGTGCTCGGGGCGGGCACCGTGGCCGGCGGCATGGCGGGGCCGCGGGTCATCGCCCGGCTCGGCGGGAAGCGGACGGTGGTCGCCGGGTTCGCGGTCCAGGCCGCCGCCACGGCCCCGTTGCTCCTCCTCGGCCACCTGCCCGGCTGGCTCGCCGTGCTGCTGGTGGCGGCCTTCATGGGCGGTGCGGCCAACCTGGTGGCCATCGTGGGCTACATGGTCACGGCCACCTCCGGGCTCCCCGACGCCGAGCAGGGCGTGGCGACCGGACTGGCGACGATGAGCCAGCAGGTCGGCATCACCCTCGGCACCCCGGTGATGTCCACCGTGGTCGCCCTGGCGGCCGCCGGGTCCGCCGCCGGGGTGGAACGCGGAGTCATGGCGGCGGTGGCGGTCGACGCCCTGCTGTGCGCGGGCGCGGCCGTACTGTTCGGGCTGGTGCTGCCGAGGGCCGCAGACGCCCGGGGGCCGGGCCGCGTTGCCGCGGTGGCGCAGGCCGGCTGAGCGGAACCGGGTTCGAGCGACCCGGCCGGCGGGGTCGGGTCTGCGGCTGGGGCCTGACTGGGCTTGCGAGGCTCGGTCGTGGCCGGGCTTCCATGAGGCCGGGCGCTCCGGTTCGGGCTGTGACCTGGCGCGCGGGGTCGGGTCTGCGGCTGGGTCCTGGCCCCGCTCGCGAGGCTCGGTCGTGGCCGGGCTTTCAGGAGGCCGGGCGCTCCGGTTCGGGCTGTGGCCCGGCCGGCGGGGTCGGGTCTGCGGCTGGGGCCTGACTTGGCTTGCGAGGCTCGGTCGTGGCCCCGCTCTCATGAGGCCGGGCGCTCCGGTTCCGGCCGTGACCCGGTCTGCGGGCTTGGTCCTGTGGCTCGGTCCTGGCCCGGCTCGCGAGGCTCGGTCGTGGCTCGGCTCTCAGGCGGCCCGGCTCGCGGGGCCGGCTCCGGCGAGGCCAGGTCCGAGGGGGCCGGTACGACTGGCCGGTGGGCCCAGCCCCCGAGGGCATCCGGCCGTCACTCCCGGTCCCGCGGGGCGACGGCCACCGCGCGCAGGAACGCGTCGGCGAAGGCGTCGCACACCTCGTCGGCGGGCGGCAGTGAGATGTCCGCCGCGGAGGCGGCCTCCAGACCCGAGCGCAGGAGGAAGTGGGTCAGGACGGGCCCCGCGAGCTGCTGCATCAGCAGGAGCGGCGGCAGATCGCGGATCCGCCCCGCCGCGGCCTCGGACTCCAGCCACCTGCCGACCCCGCCCAGCATGCGCGGGAGGATCGTGCCCACTATCGCCTGGACCGCGGGGTCCTGGGGCCGGGCGAGGAACTCCGCCAGCACGGCGGGCATCACCCGCGGCCGGCGGGCGAGGGCGGCCGCCAGCAGCCGGTGGATCTCCCGCACCCGCTGTTCCAGGTCCAGCCCCGGCGTCGCAAGGACGGCCTCGACGTCCAGGATCGGGCTGTACCGCTCGTAGATCGCGAACAACAGCTCGTCACGACCACCGAAGGCGGCGTAGAGGCTGTGCACGGAACAGTCCGCGGCGGCGGCGACCCGCTCCAACGAGACCGAGGCCAGACCGTGCTCACCGATCAGCGCGGCCCCGGCCTCCACCGCCCGGTCCCGCACCGGCCTGCGGCCGCCCGGATCGGCCCCCGCCGCGCGGACGGCCTCGTCCAGAGCGCGCCGGGTGCCGCCCAGGCGGCGCAGCAGCGTGCTGCGGGAGACACCGGCCTCCCGCGCGACCGCCTGCAACGGAACCTCCGCGACCGGCACCCCCTTGGCCTCGGCCACGCGCAGCGCCGCCCGGACCAGTTCCCCGGGGACTCCCGGACTCACATCGTGGCTGTTTGACACATGGATAAACGTAACCTGTAATCGAGTTCCACACCAGCCCCGGCGTCCCGGACCCGTCCTGGCGCCCCTCCTGTCACCACCGCGAGTGAGGAACCCACCATGTCCGCACCCTCCGAGAACCCCGGCACACCCCCGTCGCCGCCCCGGCCCCGGCCGGCCGTCGGCGGCCGGCTGATCGCCGTCGTGCTCGGCCTGACCGCCCTGGTCGTCGCCATGCTGGTGGCCTTCGCCCTGCCCGCCGTCAACGGCGGCCCGCGCGAGATCCCGGTCGGCGCCGCCGGGCCGGGTCAGGCCGTGGCGGCGCTCGAGAAGGCGACGGCCGGGACGGAGTGGGAGATCACCCGCTACGAGGACGCCCGGGCGCTGACCGACGCCGTCGAGGACCGTGAGATCGTCGGCGGCGTCCTGGTGGCCCCGGCCGGCGTGACCCTGTACCAGGCGACGGCGGCCGGTCCGCAGGCCACGGCCGCCCTCACCGCGATGGCCACGGCCGTCGCCGAGCGGCAGCACGCCGAACTCACCGTCGAGGACCTCGCGCCCTTCCCCGAGGACGACCCGCGCGGGGCCGGGTTCTCCGCGGCGGCCCTGCCGATGGTCTTCGGCGGCATCCTCCCGGCGATCGCCCTCGCCCGGCTCTTCCCCGGCCGGACCGGATTGCGCCTGGCCGGCGGCCTGCTGTTCTCGCTCACCGCCGGCTTCGCGGTCACCGCGGTGCTGCAGTTCGGCACCGGGTCCCTGTCCGGCGACTACGCGGCGACCGCCCTCGGACTCTCCCTGGGCATCGCGGCCCTCGCCTTCACCCTCCTGGGACTCGAGGCGCTCTTCGGCCTGCCCGGCTTCGGTGTCGGCGCGGCGCTGATGATGCTGCTGGCCAACCCGCTCTCCGGCTTCGCCACCGGCCCGCACTGGCTGCCCGGCGGCTGGTCCGACCTCGGCCAGGTCCTCCCGCCCGGCGCCTCCGGCAGCCTGCTGCGCGCCAACGCCTTCTTCGACGGCACCGGCGCGACGGGTCCCGCACTGGTCCTGGCCGGCTGGACCGTGCTGGGCGCAGCGCTGCTGCTGATCGGCGGACGCCTCCGGGCCCGCCGGCAGGACGGGGCGGAGCCGACCGCCTCCTGACCGCCCGCGGACCCGCCCGGTGTCGGTACCGCCAGGCATGATGACGGTGCGTGACGGACACGAGGAAGCGGGGAAGTGATCGAACAGGTGATGCGCCGCATGGCGGAGCGGATCGCCGCACGGGCGCCCGAGGGCTGGACCGGAGCGGTCGTGTCCGGGCGCGCGGGGCGGGACGGCGGTGCGCGGACGACGGGCCGCTACACGGTGCCCGGCGGAACCTCCGCCTGCCTCCTGTCCAGCGCGAGCCCCGTGCTGCGGGACCTCGCGCAGGCCGCCCGTGCCGAGCGCGGCTGGCGCCACGTCAGCTGGGAGGTGGAGTGCCTGCCCTCCGGCGAGTTCCGCCACGTCGTGTTCACCGACGCCGTGTGCCGCCTGTACGGCTCCACGGCCGGCTACCTCGTCGAGGTCGACGGCGCCTACGTCCCGCCCCGCCCCGGCACGGACCAGGAGGCCGGCCGGGCGGCACCGGCCGGCGAGCCGCAGGCCGCGGCAGCGGCCCTCCGGGCCTGCCTCGAGAGGCGTGCCGCTGCCCTGGGGCGGACGGAGCCGCTGCCCCCGCCCGCCACGGCCGAGGCCGTCGAGGAGGCGGAGCGGCGCATCGGCCGGGCACTGCCGGCCGACCTGAGGGCGCTGTACCTGATCGCCGACGGTGACGGCCACCTGCACCTCCTCCACGACAAGGCATGGCTCTCCCTGGAGGAGCTGGTCGCGGAGTATGAAGCGGTCCACGGCCTCGGGGACCGGCCCCCGTACGACTGGGACCGGAAGTGGGACGAGGTGGTGCTCGACGCCGCTCCGGCCGGGACCGTGCGGCGCTGCGGCAGCCATCCCGGCTGGGTCCCCTTCGCCACCGCGTTCGACGGCAACTTCCTCGCCGTCGACACGGCACCCGCGCGCGACGGCCGTCCGGGCCAGGTCATCAGGACCGGGCGCGACCACGACGACGGCCCCTCGTACGTGGCCGACTCCGTCACCGCCGTGCTGCGGGAGGAACTCCGCCTCCTGGACGAGGGTTCCTTCGAGGTGGACGACGACACCGTCGAGGTCCACCGGCCGTCCTGGAGCGCCCACGCCGAGACCGGCGTGTACATCGGCGGCGGCGTGCCCGACGAGGTCCCGGCGACCCTCCAGGACGTCCGCGTCAACGCGCCGGGACGCGCCGACCTCGCCCCGCTCACCGCCGCCCCCCGCCTGCGTCGGCTGCACCTCGGCGACGGCGCCACGACGGCGGACCTGCGCCCGCTGCGGAACCTCCCGGTGGAGTCGCTCCGCGTCACCCTCGACGGAGGCGACCTCACGCCGCTGGAAGGCCACCCGTTCCTCAGGTCCCTCGAACTGCGCACCACCGTGCCGGTCTCCCTCGACCCGCTGCGGTCGGTGCCCGGGCTGCGCGGGCTGGACCTGTGCGGTGCCGAGGTGACCGACCCCAGCGTCCTCGGCGACCTGGCCCAGCTGCGCTTCCTGTCGCTGGAGCACCGCCGGTGGGCCACGCTCCTCGCCCACGGCAGGACGCCGCCCCGCCTGGCCGCCGCGCGGATCCGCGGCGACGAGGCCCGGTTCACCGACGCCCTGGACCTGGGGTCCCGCCTCGGGCTGGACACCTCCGACGCGATACGGGGCGGCGGGAGGCTGTGACGGCGCGTGCGAGGGGAGGGCGACGTCCCCTCGCACGGACGGCGCTCACGCGTGCGACAGCCCGAACGACACCAGGAACCCGCACACCGTCACCAGGCCGATCGCCAGGTGCGCGTCCTCGAACGCCTCCGGGATCATCGTGTCGGCCACCATCGCCAGGATCGCCCCGGCCGCGACCGCCGTCACCGCCGCGATCACCGCCGGGGAGTACGCGCCGACGACCGTGTACCCGAGCACCGCCGAGACGGTGCTCGCCGCCGCGATCGCGCCCCACACGCCGAAGACGTACCCCTTGCCGCGGCCGGCCTTCCGCATGCCCGCCGAACTCGACAGCCCCTCCGGCACGTTGCTGATGAACACCGCCACCACCGTCACCAGGCTGACCGCCCCGCCGTCCAGCAGGCTGACGCCGATCACCGCCGACTCGGGAATGCCGTCCAGCAACGCGCCCAGCGCCAGCGCGGTGCCCGAACCGCCCTGCTGCTCCTCCGACGGCTGCGCGTGCGCGGCGTGCCGCCCCGACCGCTTCCGGTGCCGCGCGCCCCGTCGGGCCAGCCACGCGTTCCCCAGGGTGTACGCCACGGCGCCCGCCAGCGTGCCCAGGGCCGCGGGGGCCAGCCCGGCCTGGTCGAACGCCTCACCCAGCAGTTCGAAGGAGACCGCCGAGAGCAACACGCCGGCCCCGAAGGCCATCACCATGGCGATCACCTTCGCCGGCACCCGCACCCCGAACCCGATCACCGCCCCCACCAGCAGCGCCGACCCGGCGACCAGCCCCCAGAGCCCTGCCTCCACCACTTCAGCCATAAGGCACCCTCTACCCGCGATCCCGGGACACGGGGTGCGCCCGGGGCGGTGTCCAGAAGGCTTCACGCGGCCGGTGGAACACGGCCCGCGGCAGGACGCGTCGCGGCCGCCCCGCCTACTCCCCGAACCCGACCAGCGCTCCCCGGGCGTCGAACCGCGCGGTGCGGGCCCAGGCGAGTTCCCAGCGGTTGCCCTCCGGGTCGGCGACGTACGCGGAGCGCCCGCCCCACTCCCGGTCCGCCGGCCCGGCCACCGCCTCCGCGCCGGCGGCCACGGCGGCGTGGAAGGCGGCGTCCACGTCCTCACGGCGGTCCAGGTCGCAGGCGAGGGTCACCCCCGACCAGGACGGTGAGGCGTGCGGGCAGTTGGGACACGACGGGAGGGTAACGCGCCTTGACCCCCGTCATCCGTGACGGTGACCCGGCCGCGTGGTGCCGCGGGCGGACTGCGCCGAACGGAGCAAGGTGACTGCGTGACTCGAACCCGGCATCTGGCACTCGTGCTTCTCATCCCCCTGCTGGTCACCGGCTGCGTCGCCGTGACACCGACCGCGGGGCCGCCCTCGCGTGACGGGACGGGCGCCGTCGACCGGCCCGCGGTGGAGCGGGCGGTGCCACCGCGGGGGCGGGGGGACCTGGTGGAGAGCGGCCGTGAGAAGTCCCGGCAGGGCAAGGCCGAGGGCAGGCACGGGCGCGGGCCGGGGTCAGGCAAGAAGGACGCCGGCGCGGACAAGGGCGAGGGCGGGCCGAACGGCGGCCGGTTCCGGGCACAGGGGCAGGGCGCTCCCGCCGTCCCTCCGCCCGCCGTGGGGCGTGTGACGGAGGGGCACCGGCGCGCCGTCCCCCAGGCGCCGCGCGCCGCCGGGGCGAGGCCCCCGGCCGTGCGGGTGCGGCCCGTCCGGCCCCGGAAGCACGGCGGGCCCCGGAAGCACGGCGGGCACCGGCCGGCGCCGCGCCCGGGGTTCCGGATGGGCGAGTGGTGCCGCCAGGCCCGTGGCGTCGCGCCGGGGGACATCGTGGCGCTGTGCCACGAGGCGTACGGGCGCTGACCGGCCGGAACGCGGGCTCTGTCGGTGGCGCCTGGCAGACTCGCGCGGCATGAGAGAAGACGTGCGCCTACGCGAAGTCGGACTCCCCGATCTGGAGGTGTTCTTCGAGCAGGAGCAGGACCCCGAGGCCGCCAGGAGGGCCAACTTCCCGCCGCGCGAGCGCGAGGTGTTCATGACCCACTGGAAGACCCGGGTCCTCGGCGACCCCGACGCCCATGTGCGCGCCGTGACGGTCGACGGGGTGCTGGCCGGAAACCTGGTCGCCTGGTCGCAGGACGGCCGGCGCTTCGTCGGATACTGGCTGGGCCGGGAGTTCTGGGGACGGGGCATCGGTACGCGGGCCCTCGGACTCTTCCTCCGGCAGGAGACCACCCGGCCGCTGTACGCGGACCCGTACGCGGAGAACACCGGCTCGGTGAAGCTGCTGGAGCGGCACGGCTTCCGACGGGCCGGGACGGTGCGCTACGAGGGCCGCGAGCACATCATGCTGGTGCTGGACGCCTGAGCGGTGGGAGGCCCGGGGCAACGGGCCCCGGGCCGGTCCGGCCACCGCCTCGAGGGGGTGCCGGTCTCCGCGCACCCCCGGCGGTCTCAGGCGCGCGGACGCTCCAGGGTGAGCAGCAGGCCCTCGACCGCACCGGGGCCGATGCGGCCCTTCACGTCCGCCGACGTGATCGTCTTCAGCCGCCACCCCTCCTCGGCGTGCTTGTTGAGCGTCTTCTCGAGCTTGTCGCCGTCCAGCGCGTCGCCTATCAGGGACTCGCGGAAGGTGACGACCTTGTACTCGTATCCCGTGGGGGTGCTCATGCGGTGGGACCTCCTGAGGCGCCGCGGCCGACGTGGGCCGACATGATCCATCTGACAGGGGCACAGCCAACCACCTTCGGCGGCCCGGCGCGACGACCGGGGGAGAAGAGGGGCGTGGAAGGGCGGCGCCACGCGACGGAAGGGCGGTCACCGGCGGCTCCTCGGGGTGGCCCGGGTGACGAGCTCGGTGTAGCGCGGCACGTCTCCCGCCCGGACCCGCGCCCAGGCCCGGGTGAAGAGTTCCGCCACCGGGACCCGCGGCACCGTCCGCCGGTGGTCGGTGAGCGGGTACAGCCCGGCCTTCCACTCCTCCACGGGCAGCGCGGGCGCCTTCGACGCCCGCCACCCGCCGGGGAGGAAGAGGGACCGCCCGGCCCGTGACCGCTTGGCCTCGACGACCAGCGGGGTCGCCGCGAGTTCGGCGCGGGCCCGCTTCAGCCGGGCGGGACTCCACCCCGTCCAGCGGGCGCAGTCGCGGTCGGTGGGGTCGGGGAGGGCGAGCAGCTGGAGGTGGAGCGTCGCCGCGTCCTGCCCGAGCCCGTACTCCGCGGCGACCTCGGCCACCAGGTGCGGGACGGAGAACAGGGGGTTCTGGGCGTGGCCGTGAGGCGTTCCCCCGCCGGTCCCCGCCGACACCGCGCGGGTGAACTCCTCGCCGAGCAGCGTGCGCAGCGCGGACACGTCCTCCGCGGGCACCGTGGGCCACCCCGCGAGGAGGACCAGCGCCGGGTCGTCCGGCCCCTCGAGCGCGGCCGGCCGGATCACCACGTCCTCGTGACCGCCGTGGACGGCGCGCAGCGACACCGCTCCGGCCGGCCCCAGCTCCTCGCGGACCGCCGCCGCAAGCGGCTTCCCGCCGGGCACCGCCTGCCCCCGCACCACCAGGGCGAACCCCGGCGCGGCGAGGCGGCGCCGGAGGGCGTCCAGCGACTCGGGCAGCACGGCGCGCAGCGGATGCCCCCACGGGAGCACGTAAGCCAGCGAGGCCAGCGCGTCCACCGACGAGGTCAGCCGGTACCAGTCGGGCCCGGGGGACGCATCCCCGGACGCCGGGCCGAGCCAGGGGGTGCGGGACGGATTGAGGACCGCCTGCGTCGCCTCGGCCGTGGCGTCCGGCAGATGGGGGGCCAGCTCCTCCGGCAGCCGCACGAGCCCGCCCAACCGCTCCTCCCACACCCGTCCGGCCGCCGCCACGTCGGGTCCGGACGTCCACAGCCCGGCGGGGTCGTCGGGCAGCAGCGCCCCCGCGACGGCCAGCCGGTCCTCCTCGGGGAGTGCGGAGAGCAGGTTGCGCGCCAGGTCCCGCTGCCGCGGCGCGACGCCGGCCGGGGAGGGACCGTCGGGGGACGCCGCCCCGCCCAGACCGGCGCCGGCCAGCAGCACCGCCGCCTGGAGCGGGCCCAGCCCGCCCCCGGTGGCCGCCGCGAGGGCGGCGGGCGCCTCCGGCCGCCACGGCGCCGCCCCCTGCTCCTCCAGCAACCGCACGACCTCCGCGAGACGGCCGCGGCCGAGCCCCGGCACGATGCGGGTCTCCCGCTCGGCGGTGAAACGGGCGACGGGCGCGAACCCGCCCGACGGGTCGTGGTCCAGTGCCGTCCAGCTGTGACGGCCGCGCCGGCCGTCGACCTGCCGGCGCCCGAGGAGCACCACGGTCCGGCCGTCCTTCCGCAGCACCTGCCCGGTCCGCTGCTGCCGGTCGGACGGCTCGCTCAGCACCACGGTGCGCAGCGCGCCCGTCCCGTCGGTGAGCGGACCGGCGGCCAGTGCCGCGAAGAACAGCCGCAACGCCTCGCGGTGGGCGTCCGGCAGGAACGGGGAGGCCGCCCGCCGGACGAGGGGACGCAGCAGCGGCAGCAGCCGCGGCCAGGGGAGCGCCGCCGCCGGCACGGTGAACTCGTCGGTGACCCAGCCGTCGTACGGGGCGGCGATCCGCTCCCGGCCGATCAGCGGGCGTCCGTCCGCGGGGCTGCCGGCGAGCACATGGTTGACGGCCAGGACCTGCTGCAGCGTCGACGAGGCGTCCGGCGAGCCCGGATGCCCGCCGCGGTGCGCGATCCCGGCGAGGGCCGCCTCCAGGGTCAGGTCGTCGCCGTGCGGCGGGCGGTGTCCGGCGGGCGTGTCCTCCGGGCGCCGGCCGGCCGGCGCGGGGCCGGAAGCCCGGCCGAAGGCCGCCGTCCGTTCGGCGATCCGGAGCGTCTCGCGGACCACCGCGGCGACGCCGGCGAGCAGACGCGTGCCGGTGAGAGCCGGCAGCGTCGCGGCGACCGCACGGCGGACCACCTCGTCGGGGCCGGGCGCGTCCTGCGAGGCGGCCGGTGACCCGTCCGCCCGGTCCGCCTCCCGGTACTCCGCCAGCGCCCGCCCGGCCGCGTCCAGCAGCTCCTGCGCCTGTCCGTCGGTGAGTGCCCGCAGCACCGCCGAGGAACCGTCGTCGCGAGGCCGCAGGGCGTGCCAGAAGGCGGGCGGCAGCACCAGCCGGACACCGGCGTCGCACCCGAAGTCCTGCTCGCCGACGGCCACCCGGCCCAGCTCGCCGCCCTCCGACAGGTCGTCGGGGGCGAAGAACACCACCGTCTCCCGGCGCCGTACCGCCGCCAGTTCCGCCCCGCCGGGCAGCCGCAGGACGCCCAGCGGGCAGACGCCGTCCTCCGGGCCGCCACCGGGCACCGTGAGCACCCGGCCGTCGGGGGAGCCCGCGCTCAGCCGCCCGTCGCCCTCGTCGCGCACCCAACGCCCCAGCACCGCCCCGTCGGTGCCCAGCGGACTGTCCTCCAGCCCGGGCCGGACGGGCAGCACCTCGCAGTGCCCGGGCAGCAGCCGGGCGGCCTCCCGCTCGCCCGCGCGGAGGAAGCCCGGCAGCGACGCCGGGCCCGGCCCGCCGGTGGCCGGGTCGTACTCCCGCCAGGTCCGCTCCGCACCGTCCTGGCACCAGGTCCGCTCCCCACCGTCCTGGACCAGCATCCACAGCGCCGTCCCGTCGCCCAGGAGGGGACGGGACGGCGGCAGGACGGTGTCGCCCGCGCGCAGCGGCGGGCCGCCGGTGGCCCGGCCGCCCCCGGGCAGCTGGAAGGAGGGCGGGCCGGTCTCCGCCGGGCCGCCCGCGGGCTCATGCGGGAGGAAGTCGTCCGCCGCACCGCCCAGGAGGAAGACGTCGGATGGGCGGGAGGACCAGTACGCGTGCCGCTTGCCCGCCTGGGACCACATCACCAGCAACTCCCCGTCCGCGAACCGGAACCGGGGAGCCTCCCAGCGGTCCGGACCGTCCGGCAGCCGCAGCCTGTGGTCGAGCAGCACACGCTCCGGGCCCACCACCAGCACCCGCTCGCCGCGCGAGAGGATCAGGGCGGGCCACGCCTCCCGGACGAGGAGCCGGTCGCCCCGGCGGGGGTGCGGCGGTTCCTCCTCCAGCAGGTCCAGCGCCTCCTCCAGGGCCGGCCAGCACAGTTCGTCCAGGAGTCCCGTCCGCAGGGCGTGACCGAGGAGCGGTGCGACCGGGCGACGCGCGATCCGGGCGGAAACACCCGGCGCCACCCGCTCGGCGACCGGGGCGAACGCCCGCAGCCGTTCCGCGACGCCGCGCGCCCCCGCCGGCCCGGTCGCCGCGGCGAAGGTCCCGGCAGCCTCCTCCAGCCACTCGCGCAGCACCCCGGAGACCACCGGGTGACCGGCCATCGCCTCCAGCGTGGCGGCGCCCGGGCGCAGGCGGGCGACCGCGCCGACGGCCCGCCGCAGCAGCGGACGGGTCCGCGGGTCGGCCGCCACCGCGGCCAGGTCGCGCGCGCCCGGCCGGGAGTCCTTCAGCCGCCGGTCCAGGGAAAGGCGCACGTAGGCGTCCGGGCCCGGCACGGCCAGGGGGACCCCCTCCGCCAGACAGAGGTCCAGGAGGTCCAGGTCCGCGCCCAGCTCCCAGCGCCCGGTGAACAGGTCCACCGTCCGCCCCCCGGAGCGCAGCCGGGGCGCCATCCGCGCCGCCAGGGCGAGCGTGGCGGGGCAACGGCCGGGAGCGACACCGCGGTTCTTGCGATGGCGGGCCCAACGGGCCAGCCAGGCCGCCGCGTCGACCTCCCCGGACGCCTCGTCCTCACCCGTGAGCAGCCGGTCCGCCCCGGTGCCGGCCAGCAGCGAGAGCCAGAACTCGTCGTCCTGCGCCCCGAGTCCGAGAGCACGCGGCATGATCTCCAGCAACCTGACCCGCACCAGGGGCTGTTCGGCCGCGAGGACCTGGAGCGAGGGCAGGAAGGCCTTCCAGAAGGCACCCGAGGCCCGCTCCGCGGCGGGCGAGGCCACCACGGCGGCCAGCAGCCGGCACTCCTCGGCCGTCCTCGGCAGACCGGACGCCCGGATCATGGCGCGCACGTCCCGCGGCATCGCCGTGTACGGCGGCAGCCCCGCCGCGCACCGCTCCACGGTCAGCCGCCGGAACTGCTCCCAGGCCGCCGCCGGATCGAGCCGCCGGGCGACGTCCCCGGCGTACTCCCGCAGCACCTTGACGGACAGCGCCCCGGCGAACGCGAACTCCAGGAACGCGGCCCGCTGCTGCTCCTCGTCCACCGCCAGGGCGTGCACCCGCTCCGCCTCGCGCGCCCGGGCGAAGAAGGTCGCCGCGAACGCCCGGTGCCCGTGCTCCAGGTAGATCCGGGCCGCCTGTTCGTAGAAGGGCGGCAGGAAGTGCGGCACCGACCTCGCCAGCCGCTCGCCGAGGTGCTCGAAGCCGCCCTTGGCGACGCCGGGCAGCCCCTTGGCCTGCCGGGCCAGCCGCTCGACGTCCTTGACCAGCGCCAGCGCGTGGTGCCCGTTGGCCGGGTCGTCGACCAGCGCCCGGGCCGGAAACCCCAGCGCCTCGCGGCGGACCGTGCCCACCTCTGGCGTCCCCGGCTGCCGCTCCAGGCCGAGGAACTCCATGGCGAGGTCCTCCGCCTCACCCAGCGCGCCCGGCACGAGCCGGACCACCGGCCGGCCGTCGAGCGCGGGATGGGTGTACGTGCGGGCGGTCAGCACGTCCGCCTCGGGGTGCCCGGACGCGCCCGGCGGCAGCACGGCGCCCGCCGCCGACGGCGCGGCCTCGTCGGCGGACGGGACACGGATCCCGCCGCTCACGCCGCTTCCCCGCCCTTCGCGGCGCCCCGCGTACAGCGCGGCCGCCATGCGCATCCCCTCGGACCAGGCCACCGGCCCCACCTCCGACAGCGCGAGCTGCCGCCCGGAGAGCTCGGCCCAGGTCAGCGGGCCCGTCTCGACGGGACCGGACGGCTCCTCGCCGACCCACACCCGGGCCTCGACCGTCCGGCCGTCCTCCGCCACGGAGCAGACGACGGAGCCGCCGCGCACCGGGTGCCCGAGCCGGGCCGCCCTGGCGTGCAGGAACCGCGCCTCCTCGAAGGCGCCGCCCGCGTGGTCGTGGACCGCCCTCGCCCCACCGGAACCCACCCCCGGCGGCCGCCGCCACACCTGGCGGTGCAGCTGCTCCACCCGCTGCCCGACGCCCGGTCCGGCGGCCGCCCGCCACGCCTCCAGGTCGTCGAGCAGCGCGGGGTGCGGCAGGCGGACCACCGAGGAGGCCGCCCACGCCGTCCGCCCGTCCCGGCCGGTCAGGGCGAGACCGCGCCCGGGGTCGGCGTCGCGCAGGAACCCGGTGGTCCCGCCGTCGGGGTCCACGACCACGAGGTCACGCAGCGCCCCCTGCCAGGCCGGGTCGGGCCAGACCCCGGTGATCACGGCGAGCGGCACGGGGAGCGAGCGGAGCATCCACCGCTCGACGTCGGCACGGCACCGTCGTTCGTGCCGGTCCAGCCACTCGGCGAGCTGCCGGAGCCCCACCACGGCCGGATCCTCCGCGAGTTTCGACGGCACGGACCTCAGCCGACGGCCCGCCGCGTTGCGGCACACCACCGTGCCCCCGTCCAGGGCGACCTCGTGGTCGCCGGCCGGCACCCACCCCATACCGAGCCTCCCGCACCGCACCGCACGCATCGATCGAACGAGACGAACAGTAGGGCGAGCCACTGACATCGGGTGATCAAGCGGGTGATCAAGCGGGTGGTCACGCGAGTGATCACGCGGGTGGTCACCCGGCGATCATGCCGGCAGCGCCCGCCCGTGATCCGAGCCGCCCGCCCACGAAGCCCTCGGACGGCGAGCCCCGGGCGACCCGGCACGGGTGGCGTCCCAGGGCGTCCCGGTGCGGGCGTCCCACGGCGCCGCCCCCCCACACACAGCGCCGACCACCCACGACGACGTCCCACCCGCCACGTCCGCCCACCGGCTGCGCCCGCCCCCCCCACGGCGGCATCCCCGAGCGTGGCGGTCGGTCCGCAGGTGGCGGTCCACGGCGAAGGGGCCGGCCCGCACGGTGGCGGAACCGGCCCCTCGGCCGTGCTGCGGCGGCGGGTCAGCGGCCGGCGTCCTCCCGGGCAGCCGCCTTCTCGGCCTTCTCGGCGTGCAGCTGCTTGACGCGCTCCTGCTCCTTGCGGACGTCCGCCTGGAGGGCCTGCTCCCTCTCCAGCCATTCGGGACGCTCGCTCCTGAGCGCGTCGATCTGCTCCGTGGTCAGGGCCTCGGTCACGCCGGCCCGGGCCAGGCCGGAGGCTGAGACGCCCAGCCTGGCGGCGACCACCTGGCGCGGGTGCGGGCCGTCGCGCCGCAGCTCACGCAGCCACTCGGGCGGGTCGGCCTGGAGCTGGTTCAGCTCGGCGCGCGAGACGACGCCCTCCCGGAACTCGGCGGGCGTGGCCTCGAGGTACACACCCAGCTTCTTCGCCGCGGTGGCGGGCTTCATCGTCTGGGTGCTCTGGTGCGACTTCATACCGCCAAGCCTAACGACCGGGCGGAGCGCCCCCGACCACGCCGGGTAGCCTGGGCCGGGTGACAGACTCCGCCGCCTCCCCCGTCTTCCGGCTCGCCTACGTCCCGGGAGCCACGCCCGCCAAATGGGTGCGGATCTGGAACGAGCGCTTTCCCGCCACCCCCCTCGAACTCGTGCCGGTGGAGGCCCACGAGGCCCAGGAGCTGCTGCGCTCCGGCGGCGCCGACGCCGGGCTGGTCCGGCTCCCGGTCGACCGTGACGTCTTCAGCGCCATCCCGCTCTACACCGAGGCCACGGTGGCCATGGTCCCCAAGGACCACCTGATCACCGCGGCGGACGAGATCTCCCTCGAGGACCTCGCCGACGAGGTCGTGCTGCATCCGCTGGACGACGTGTTCGGCTGGGAGCGGCCGCCGGGGGAGGAGGCCTTCGAACGGCCCGCCACCACCGCCGACGCCGTCGAGCTGGTGGCCGCCGGCATCGGTGTGCTGGTCGTCCCCCAGTCCCTGGCGCGGCTGCACCACCGGCGGGACCTCACCTACCGGACGGTCGCGGACGGGCCGCAGTCGGAGGTGGCGCTCGCCTGGCCGCAGGAGGCCACCACGGACGCGGTGGACGACTTCATCGGCGTGGTGCGGGGACGCACCGCCAACAGCACCCGGGGGCGGCGGGCCGCGGCCCCCGAGCAACAGCCGGCTCGGACGACTCCCGCCCGTACCGCCCGCAGGGCCCCTCAAGGGGGCAAGGGCAAGCCGCAGGGAGGCGCGCGCGGCGGCCGGGGCTCGGCCGCCACGGGCGGCAGCGGCAAGGGCGGCGCCCCGCGCCGCGGCGGCAGGCCCAAGCGGCGGGGGTAGTCCCGCCCGGCCCCGGGACGGTCCGCCGCCGGCCCCGGCTCACCGCGGGGCGACCGCGCGCCCCACGGACTCCACCAGCGGCAGCAGGCGGTACGGCACCCGCTCCCGCAGCGCCACCTCCGTGCGGGTGCGGACCACGCCCGGCAGGCTGATCAGCTTCTGGATCACGTCCTCCAGGTGCCCGTTGTCGCGCGCCACCACCCGGGTCAGCAGATCGCCGCCGCCGGTGATGGAGAAGGCCTCGACGATCTCGGGCACCGCCGCCAGCTCGTCGCCCACCTCGTCCAGATGGCCCTGGGTCACCTCGATGTGGACGAACGCCAGCACCGGATGCCCCAGCGCGGCCGGCGAGAGGCTCGGCCCGCTCCCGGTGATCACTCCCCGGCGTTCCAACTGGTCCAGCCGGGCCTGCAGGGTGCCCCGGGCCACGCCGAGGATGCGCGCGTACTCACGCGCGCTGGTGCGCGGCTGCTCCAGCAGCAGCCGGAGGATGCGGGTGTCGAGTTCGTCCACGGACATGGCCGCCGACTGTACCAACGGCCCGGTGCGCCCCCCCGACGCCGGGCCACCGGACCCGTGGCCCGGCGGTGGTCCGACGGCCTTCCCGTGGTCCGATGGCTTTCCCGTGGCCGGAATCAACGCGCGCAGAGTGTGCCAATGGCCTAGGTGATCGTGGGCCTGTTGAGCCAGCCGCGTCCCGCATGGTGAAATGGTCGGGTCAATGGCGCTGCGGACCTCCGCGGCGCCTTTTTCGTGCCGCTTTTCAAGGCGCCGGTTCGGCCGGGCAGCCACCGGGACGGCGTCGAGGAGGGTGAGACCTTGGTCCTTGCACAGAAGTCGGTCACGTCGCGGTGGACCCGGTGGGCCGGGTGGCCGCGCAAGGCGCTGGTGCCGCCGGCCGACCCCGGGCTGATCCGGCTGCGGTTCGCCTCGCGGGGCGTGCTCGGCATCGCGGCGGCCGTGACGGCCTGCGGGCTGCTCGGCCACGGCATACCCGGCATGGCCACCGGCGGCCTCGCCGCCCTGCTGGCGCTGTTCACGGTCACCGACCCGACGGTGCGCGGACAGGCCGCCACCGTCGCGCTGCAGCCGGTGGTCGGACTGCCCGCGCTGACGGTCGCGGTGCTGCTGCGGGGCGAGCCGGTGGCCGCCGGTCTGGTCTTCGTGGCCATCGGCGGTCTCGGCGTCTACGCGCGGCGCTGGGGACCGCGCGGCCACACCCTGGGCGCGTTCGCCTTCATGTGCTACTTCGTGGCCCAGTTCACCCGGCCCACGCCCGCCATGCTGCCGTCCCTCTGCGCCGACGTCCTGATCGCCGTGGCCGTCGCCGCCGTGGTCCGCTTCGGTCTGTGGTGCTACGAACGCCGCTTCCCGCTGCCCGTGCCCCCGGCGCCGCCCACCGGCGGCACCGGCCTGCGCCGCATCACCACCCGGCAGGCCGTGCAGGTGACGGCCGGCTGCCTCTTCGCCCTCCCCGTCGGCCACCTGCTCTCCGCGGAGCGCTGGTACTGGGCGGTCGGCGCCACCTGGTGGATCTTCGTCAACGTCACCTCCCGCGGGGAGACCGCCGTGCGGGGTTTCCGGCGGGTGCTGGGCACCTGCGTCGGCGCGCTCCTCGGCCTGGTGCTCACCCTGCCGCTGCACGGCGCGCCGGTGCCCTCGGCCGTCGTCGCGGCCGTCGCCACCTTCGGGATCTTCTACACGGCGCAGACCTCCTACACCTGGATGATGCTGTCGGTCACCGTGCTCGCCCAGGCCCTGTACGGACTCGCCGGCCTGCTCGACGGCGGTCTGCTGGTGCTCAGGACCGCCGAGACGCTGGCCGGAGCGGTGGGGGCCTGGCTGGCCGTGCTGCTGGTGCTGCCGGTCACCACCCACGCCTTCAACGACGCCTGGATCCGGCGCGCCGTCCGCTGCGTGCACGCCTGTACCACCGAGGCCGCGGCCCGGCTGGCGGGAGACCCCGGTGCCGACCCGGCGCCCCGGGTGGCCGAACTGGAGGCGCTGCTGGCCCAGGTGCGCAAGACCGTGGCGCCACTGGTCCACCCGCTCCACCTGGGCAGGGCGCGCCGGGAGCGGGCCCGCCGGGTGCTCGTGCTGCTCGACGAGTGCGCCCGCGAGGTCCGCGCGCTGGTCTCCGTCGCCGCCGACCCGGAGGCCTCGCACGACGCACGGCTCGCCGCGGCCTGCTGGCGGGTGGAGGCGGCCGTGGAGGCGCTCACCACGCCGGCCGAGGGGCGTCCGCCGGCCGCCGGGCGCCGGGAGCCGGCCGCGGAGGGCGCGCTGGCCCACCTGCACGGTGTGGAGCGGGCGCTGGTCGCCCTGGCCGAGCCGCTGCGGGTCCCCGCGTCCGACCGGGCGCCGGTGCCGGCCAGGGCCTGAACGGGCCGGCTGGCCGCCGCCCGCGACACCTCCGGGGACGTTGCCGCGTTTGGTCTAGGCCAATAGCCGCCGACTGCTACCGTCGCCGTGGACCGGCAGGCGGCACGGCGGCGAGAGGGGATCAGCGGTGACGGACCCGGCGGTGACGGGCAGCGCGACACGACGGCCCAGGGCGTACATCGGGTCCTTCACCGCGGCCGGCGGTCCCGGCCTGGTCACCGCCGACCGGGACCCGGCGACCGGGGCACTCACCCTCACCGGCGCCTCGGACGACCTGCCCGACCCCTCCTACCTGGCCCTCTCCGCCGACGGCGAGGTCCTCTACGCGGTGAGCGAGACGACCCGCGGCGCGGTCGCCGCCTACCGGGTCGCCGGGGACCGCCCCGTCCTGCTCGGCCCGCCCGTGCCGGTCGGCGGCAGCGGCCCCACCCACCTGAGCCTCTTCGCCGGACGGGTGCTCACCGCCAACTACAGCTCCGGCAGCGTCTCCGCCCTGCGGATCCGCCCCGACGGAGCCCTGCGCCGGGCGCCCGCCGCCGTGCTCGCCCACAGCGGGTCAGGGCCCTCCGGCCCACGCCAGCAGGGCCCGCACGCCCATCAGGTGCAGGCCGACCCCGGCGGGCGCTGGGCGGTCAGCGTGGACCTGGGCACCGACTCGGTGCGGGTCTGCGCCGTCGAGGAGGACGGGCTGCGGCTGCACCGGGAGGTCAAGCTGCGCCCCGGATCGGGCCCTCGCCACCTGGCGTTCCATCCCGACGGCGACCGCGCCTACGTGCTCAACGAACTGACCCCCACCGTCACCGTGTGCCGCTGGAAGGCCCCCGAGGGCCTGCTGGAGCCGCTCTGCGAGCTGGGGGTGCTGGAGGGGGCCGCCGAGGGCGACGCGTACCCCTCGGGCGTCGTGGCGTCCGCCGACGGACGTTTCGTCTGGACCGCCACCCGTGGGGCCGACCTGATCTCCGTGTTCGCCGTCGACGGCGAGACCCTCCGGCTGCGCGGAACCGTCCCCTGCGGCGGACACTGGCCCCGTGCGCTCACCGCCCGCGGGCGGTTCCTCTACGTGGCCAACGAGCGCTCCGGCGACGTCACCTGGTTCGCGACCGATCCGGTCACCGGGCTGCCCGAGCGCCGCGGGTCGGTCCGGGTCGCCGCGGCCTCCTGCGTGGCCCTGGGCTGACGCCGGCCGCCACCGCGTCCTGCACGGCGTCCTTCACCAGGTCCGCCACCACGTCCGTCGCCGCGTCCGCCACGGCATCCGCCACGGCATCCGCCACGGCATCCGCCACGGCATCCGCCACGGCGTCCGAGACGGCGGACGGCCGTGGTCCCCGCGCCCGGATCACGTCGGATCGGGAGACGGGGCCCACGGCCGTCCACATGCTGTCGACCACAGGTATCCGCAGGACCGGGGTCTCAGCGGACGGGCATGCCCTGCGGCTGCTGGGGAGCGATGCCCAGCGCGGTCGTGTACTTGGCGAGCGCCAGCTTGCCGACGGCCGGATAGGCGCCGAGAGGCTCGGAGGCGGGGCAGCCCGCCTCCTGCGCGGCGGCCTCCAGCAGCTCCGGCTCGACCTCCGGGCCGATCAGGTACGGGGCGAGCGCCAGCTGCTGCGAACCCGCGGAACGCAGCTGCTCGGTGACCGAGGCGAGCGAGCCCTCCTGGTCCAGCGCCGCCGCCATCACCGGCACGGCGAGCCGCGCGGCCAGCAGCATGCCGGTGATACCGGCAGCCTGCACGGCCTCGTCGCCGCCCACGGTGGCCAGCACGATGCCGTCCGCCGCCGTGTGCACGGTGAAGAGACGGGCGCGGTCGGCGCGGGCGTGACCCGCCTCCGACAGGCGTACGTGCAGCGCCTCGGCCAGCAGCGGGTGCGGGCCCAGGGCGTCGGTCAGGTCGGCCGCCACCCGGCTCTCGATGACGGCGTGGCGCACCTGGCGCAGCAGCGCGCTGTCCGGACCGGCCAGCAGCGGCACCACGACGGCGACCGGGCCGTCGGGCTCCTGCACGTCCGAGCCGGCCGCGCGGGCGATCTCGTAACGGGCGGTCCGCTCCTCGGCGGCCTGCGCCAGCACCGACTGAAGGGTGGGGAACTCGGCGTCGTCCCCGTCCAGATAACCGATGCGCCCGTCCAGACCGGGCAGCTCGGAGCGGGCGATGCTCACGACCTCCTCGGCCAGGCTGCGGGTCGCGGCGCCGGGGGTGCCGGGCACCGCGAGCACCAGCGCGGGCGCACCCTCGGGAGCCGCCAACGGCTCGGGCCGGCGGTGCCGGCCGGGCTGGCGGGGACGCGGCATTCGTACGGGCAGGCCTGCGGGCCCAGTGGGGGAGCTCATGGCGCCGCATGCTACTGGCTCAAGGGGCTCCTCTGTTCGGGGAGGGGGCGGGTGAGCGGTATCCGTCCGCATTTGTCCGCCCGATGGTGTGACAAGCGGAATGATTTCGCCGGACCGGCGGCATGCGTCACCCGTCCGCCGCGCTCCACGTCGGCAGGCCCCGCGAGCAGGCGCCGGGGGGCCGGTGCGCGCCCCGGCCGCGCCTCCTGACGCCGCATCATACGGAAGCCGCCGGAGGCCTCCTCCAGGGGGAGTGGCGGCCCCTGCCGACGGGGCACGGCCTCTGCGGAATCCTCACGTCCCCTGCGGGAGCATGCGGAAGGTGGCGGGTCCGGCAGGGTCCGGCGGGCTCCCGCAGGCTCCGGTGGCCCACGGGGGCGAGGGCGGGGCGCTTTGTCGACAAGTGGTCAACCGTGCGGCCGGTCAACCGTGCGTCCCGGTGGCCGGATCGCGGCCCGTGCCGTCCCGGCCGCCTCCGCCGTCCCCCGGCCCCGCCGCCCGGCCCGGTGTCACGCACAGCAGCCGCGGGTCGGGAGGGAGCGCCGGATCGCCGAGGGCGAGCCCGCGGGCCAGGCGGAAGGCGCCGGTCAGGGGATCGCCCTCGGGCGGCACCTGCCGCGCGTGCGGGACGGCCTTGGCCAACTCCTCCCGCAGCGGCGCCAGCAAGGGATCACCGAGCCGTACCAGGCCACCCGTCACCGACACCACGGGCTCGCCGAGATCCGGGCAGGCCGCGGCCGCGGCGCCGGCCATGTGACGGGCGGCCTCCCGCAGGATCTCCTCCGCCACCGGATCCGCCTGCGCGCAGGCCGCCACCTCGGGGGCGAACGAGGCCAGCACCGCCGAGCGGTCGGTGCGGGGGTACAGGGCCTGCGGCCACCCGGCGGCCGGTCCCAGCAGTGCCTCGCCGCGCTCCAGGAGGGCGGCGGAACCGCCCGGTCTGCCGTCGTGGGCGCGCAGGGCGGCCTCCAGCCCGGCCCGCCCGATCCACGCGCCGCTCCCGCAGTCGCCCAGCAGATGACCCCAGCCGTCCGCCCGCCGCCATGCCGACAGGTCGGTGCCGGTGGCGGTGAGCCCCGTCCCGGCCGCCACCACGGCGCCCGGCCGGAACCCCAGTGCGCCCACGTACGCGGTGACGGCGTCCGAGGCCAGAACCGTGCCGGCCCACGCGTCGCGTCCGCCGCCGAACTCCCGCGTCAGGGCGTCCGGCAGCTCCGCGCGCCAGGCGTCGCCCAGCGAGGCGAACCCCGCCGCCCCGACCGCCACCGCGTCCGGGGCGCGGTGCCCCGCCTCGGCCAGCGCGGCCCGGGCCAGCGGGGCGAGCAACTCCGTCAGATGCCGGGGATCGAGACCCCGCGCACCGGTGCGCACCGGCTCCCGCCCGGAACGCCGGACCACCGGGCCGCTGCGCGCCGTGCCCACCGCGACCCGCAGGCCAGAGCCGCCGGAGTCCACCGCCAGCAGCACCCGGTCCCGCGGCCCGGTCCCGCTCACGGCAGTCGCCAGTCCACGGGCTGCGCCCCCTGCTGGAGCAACAGGTCGTTGGCCCGGCTGAACGGACGCGAGCCGAAGAAGCCGCGGTCGGCGGACATGGGGGAGGGGTGGGCGGACTCCACCGACGGGTAGTCGCCCAGCAGGCGGCGCGCGCCCCTGGCGTGGCTGCCCCAGAGGATCGCCACCAGCGGCTTGCCGCGCTCGGCGAGGGCGCGGACGGCCTGTTCGGTGACCTGCTCCCAGCCCTTGCCCCGGTGGGCGTTGGGCTTGCGCGGGGCCGTGGTGAGCGAGGAGTTGAGCAGCAGCACGCCTTGGCCGGCCCACGGCGTGAGGTCGCCGTTGGAGGGCTCGGGGACGCCGAGGTCGTTCTGCATCTCCCGGTATATGTTGATCAGGCTGGGCGGCAGCGGGCGCACCTCGGGGGCGGCGCTGAACGACAGCCCGACGGCGTGTCCCGGTGTCGGGTAGGGGTCCTGACCGACGATCAGGACGCGGACGTCGTCGAAGGGCTGCTGGAAGGCGCGCAGGATGTTCGGCCCCGCCGGGACGTAGCTGCGTCCCGCGGCGATCTCCGACCGCAGGAAGTCCCCCATCCGGGCGATCTGGCCGGCCACGGGTTCCAGCGCCTTGGCCCAGCCGGGCTCGACGATCTCGTGCAAAGGTCTAGGTGCCACGGGCGTCACCCTACTGCGAGGGTCCGACAGAGGATCAAGCTCTGGCCCACGCTGCCGGAGGGTGGCACCGAGGCCCCCCTCCTCGGGCACATCCCGGCGACCGCCTCCGCCCGTCCCGCGGCCCGGGGTGAGGGTCACCCGGGCCGAAGACACGCTAGGTGGCCGATGCCTTCGGCGCCACGAGGCCGGCCTCGCGGACCACGGCCAGGGTCGCTTCGTAATGGTCGCGCAGGGCGTGGGCGAGCTCCTCGGCGTCCCTCGCCAGCGCCGCGTCCAGAATGCGCCGGTGCTCTGCCTCGACATCGCGGGTCGACGCCGCTGTGGAGGGCGCGGCCCACCGGAGGTAGAGCTCGGTCTGGTCCGCGAGCTGGCCGGCCGATATCAGGATGGGCCGGCAGTCGCTGGCCGCGAGCACCTGCATGTGGAACCGGCGGTGGGCGGCCTGCCACTCGGCGTTGATGTGGGCGGGGTCGTCCGAGACCCGACGCGGGGTCCTGGTCATGGCGTGATGCGCGGCGATGAGGTCCGACTCCCAGCGCAACTCCCCCCGTTCGACCGCGAGCCGGCTGCCCAGCGCCTCGACGACGCAGCGGAGTTCCGTGATGTCGGCGAACTCGGTCAGGTCGAGTCCGCGCACGAAGAACCCCCGGTTCGGAATCGGGGTGACCAACTGGTCCCCGGCCAGGCGGGTGAGCGCTTCCCGGACGACGGTCGTGCTCACGCCGAGCCGGTCGGCGAGAGCCGCCGGCTGCAGCCGCTGGCCGGGTGACCACACCCCGGACAGGATCGCGTCTCGCAGTGCCTGAACGCCACTCGTTGTGTTGTTCACGGTCTTGACAGCCTCCATGACTGAAACTCTACTATCCCCCAAGAATATATTTTCTCTAACAGAGTGCATTCTGGAGCCGCATCGTGCAGTACGTCAGCTTCCTCTCTCCGTCCACCGGAGCCCCGACCTGGGGTGTCATGGCCGACGGCGCCGTTTACGACCTCGGCCCGAGCGGTGCCGCCGAGGCCGAAAGTCTGAAGTCGGCCATCGCCGCGGGGATCGTCGCGGACGGCCGTGTCCGGCTCGAGGCGCTGACCGCCGTGGCCGGCGAGTCGGAGGTGGAGTACCTGCCCGTGATCCCCGATCCGGGCAAGATCGTGTGCATCGGCGTCAACTACCGCACCCACCTGGCGGAGACCGGTCGTGCGGCGGGTCCGGCTCCCACGGTGTTCACGCGGTTCGCCGACTCCCAGACCGGCCACCTGTGTCCGGTCGCGATCCCCTCCGTCTCGACCCAGTTCGACTACGAGGGCGAGCTGGCGGTCGTCATCGGCGCGCCGGCCCACCGCGTGGCCGCCGAGGACGCACTCGCCGTCGTCGCGGGCTACTGCGCCTACAACGACTTCACCGCGCGTGACTGGCAGCGCCAGACGAGCCAGTGGATCCCGGGCAAGAACTTCCCCGCCACCGGAGCGATGGGCCCGTTCCTGGTGCCGGCGGCGGAGTTCACCGACCTCGACAGCCGCACGTTGGAGACCCGGGTGAACGGCGAGCGGCGGCAGTCGGCGTCGCTGGGCGACCTCGAGTTCGGCATCGGCCGTCTCATCGAGCACGTGTCCGGGTTCACCCCGCTGGCTCCCGGTGACGTCATCGTGACCGGGACGCCCGGAGGTGTCGGTCTGTTCATGGACCCGCCGGCGCTGCTCGAGGCGGGGGACGTCGTCGAGGTCGAGATCACCGGGCTCGGGATCCTGTGCAACGAGATCGTCGCGGAGGAGGTCCGCGCATGAGCCTGGCGGTATGCACCATGTCCCACTCGCCGCTCATCGGCGAGATCGAACCTTCGGGCGACGTGATGGCGGAATGGGACGCGGCCGTCGCCGTCGTCCGTGACCGGATCGCGGAGTTCGACCCCGAGGTCACCGTCGCCATCGGTCCCGACCACTACAACGGCGTCTTCTACGACATGATGCCTGCCTTCTGCATCGGCACCGCGGCGCGCAGCGTCGGTGACTGGCGGACCCAGGAGCGGGAGCTACCCGTCGACGCGGAGGCCGCCTCCGCGCTGATCCGCGCCGTGCTCGACTCGGGTCTGGACGTCGCCCGGTCCGAGCGTTTGCGGGTGGACCACGGCATCGAGCAGACGCTGGAGATGATCTTCGGCACCGACTACGCCCGTCCCGTCGTGCCGGTCTTCGTCAACGCGGTCGGCTTCCCCCTCGGCCCGATGCGGCGGATCCGTCTGCTGGGCGAGGCCATCGGCCGTGAGGCGGCGACCTGGGGCAAGCGGGTGCTGGTGGTCGGATCCGGCGGTCTGTCGCACGATCCGCCCGTCCCCCGGCTCGACGGCGCCTCTTCCGAGGTGCGGGAGCGGCTGGTGGACGGCCGCGACCCGACGGCGGACCAACGGGCGGTGCGCCAGGCCGGTGTCATCGCCGCCGCCCGCGCCCACGCCGCGACGGCCGGGCCCGGCAGCCCGCCGGGCCCTCCGGTCAACCCCGCCTTCGACGCCCTGGTGATGGACACCCTGGCCGGCGGCCGCGTCCGTGAGTGTGACGGGTGGAGCAACGAATGGCTCGAGGCCGAGGGCGGCGGGTCGGCCCACGAGATCCGGTCCTGGGTCGCCGCCTTCGCCGCCCTCTCCGGCCCGAGCGCTCCGCGAGTCGCCCACCGCTGGTATCGGCCCGTCCAGGAGTGGGCGACCGGCATGGGGATCATGCTCACCGAAGCCCACACTCCGGCCTGACCCGCCGGCCAACCCGTCGGCCGGGCGGCTCCCCTCCCCGCCTTTCTCCCGGGTGCCCGTCCACCCGGAACACCCCGCCACGCCCACGCCCGAGGCGTACCTCTGCAAAGGAGCACAGAGTGCAGGCTTCCCCGACCGCCGACCCACGTGAGCTGCGGCGCGTCCTCTGGTCCAGTTACTTCGGAACCCTCATCGAGTTCTACGACTTCCTGCTCTACACCGCGGCGGCGAGCCTGGTCTTCGCGCACCTCTTCTTCAGCGACCTGCCGCCGCTCGCCGGCACCATCGCCTCGCTCGGCACCCTCGCGGTCGGCTATGTCGCACGTCCGCTCGGCGCCTTCATCTTCGGGCAGATGGGTGACCGTCTGGGCCGGCGCGTCACGCTGGCCACCACCATGACGATCATGGGTGTGGCCACCACCTGCATCGGCCTGCTGCCGACGGCGCAGCAGGTGGGCACCTGGGCCGCGGTGCTCCTGGTCGCCCTGCGGGTCGTCCAGGGCATCGCCGTCGGCGGTGAGTGGGGCGGCGTCGTCGTGATGGCGTACGAGCATGCCCAGGAGGGGCGCCGGGGCATCGCCGCCAGCGTCGTCAACGCCGGTACCGGCAGCGGCACCCTCCTCGCAGCGGCGATGCTGGCACTGTTCTCGCTGCTGCCCGACGACCAGTTCAACAGCTGGGGCTGGCGCATCCCGTTCCTGCTCAGCGCCGTCCTGATCGCCATCGGTCTGTGGATCCGTCTGCGGGTGACCGAGTCGCCGCTCTTCCTCGAGGAGAAGGAACGCCGCGAGGCCGACCCGGACACGGCCCAGCGCCCGTTGCAGGCGGTCTTCGCCAACCCGGGCGCCCTCCTCACCGCTCTGCTGTTCGGGATAGCCCCGCTGGCCTTCAACGCGCTGGTCAACAGCTTCGGGCTGGTGTGGGCCAAGGACGAGGGCGGCCTCGGCCAGTCCTCGGTGCTGCTCGCCCAGTGCGTCGGCGCCGTCGTCAACGTCGGCCTCTCGCTGCCCTTCGGCCGGCTGTCGGACCGGATCGGCCGCCGGCCGATCATCGCGGCCGGCCTCGTGGGCGCCGCCGTCTTCAGCTACCCGTTCCTGCTGATCATCAAGTCCGGGTCCCTCGCACTCACCGTGCTCGCCTACGCCGTCATCTCCGTCTTCATCAGCGCCGTCTTCGCCCCGCTGCCCGCGCTGCTGTCCGACATGTTCGGCACGGCCGGCCGGTACACCGGAGCCTCGCTGTCCTACCAGGTCGCGGCCACGCTCGCCGGAGGCTTCGGCCCGCTCGTCTACTCGGCGATGCTGGCCGACAGCGGCGGCCACGACATGGCCTCGGTGGCGCTGCTGGTGTGCGGTGTCACCGCCCTCGGCGCGATCATGACCTTCGCGAGCGGCCCTCGCCGCGACCGGGCTCCGCGGAAGGAGACGTCGCCCTCCCCGGCCGCGTCCCTCTGAACAGCAGGACACCATCACCACGACCCGAAGGAGGGGCGCATGTCCCCACGACTGACCGGCCGCGTCATCGCGGTCACGGGAGCCGGATCCGGCCTGGGAGCGGGCTTCGCCCGCGCCCTGGCGAGGGAAGGCGCCCACGTGGCGGTCCTCGACATCGACGGGTCCGCGATCGAGGCCACGGTCGAGGACATCGTCGACGCCGGGGGAACCGCCTCCGGGCACCACGCCGACGTGCGGTCACGTGAACAGGTCGCCACCGCGCTGCACGCGGCCGTGGCCGTCCACGGACGCCTGGACGTGATGATCAACAACGCCGGGATCAGCATCAGGAAGCCGTTCATGGAGACCACCGAGGACGACTTCCGCCGGATCCACGACATCAACGTCACCGGAGTGCTCGTAGGGATGCAGGAGGCCGCGCGCGTCTTCCTCGAGCAGGGCGGCGGCGGAAAGATCATCAACCTGTGCTCGGCGGCCTCCCGCAAGGCCGGCCCGGATTTCTCCGCCTACGCAGCGAGCAAGTTCGCGGTCCTCTCCCTCGTGCAGTCCGGAGCCCGCGCCCTGGCTGGGCACGGGATCACCGTCAACGGAATCGCCCCCGGCGTCATCGACACCGGCCTGTGGGACTCGGTCACCGACCGGACGGCGGCACTCATGGACCAGTACGCCCACACCATCCCGCTCGGCCGGGTCTCGACCGCGGAGGATCTCGCGCCGACCGCGGTCTTCCTGTCGGCCCCCGACTCCGACTACATGACCGGGCAGGTGGTCGCCGTCGACGGCGGAATGCAGATGGTCTGAGGCGGCAGGCCCACGGCGCCGGGCCCGGCCCCGTGGCGAGGCTTCCCGGCGTGGCCCCGCCACCGGGGTCGGCGCCGGGGGCCCGGGCCCGCCTCAGCGGAGGACGGCGGCGCGTACACAGAGCACGTCCGGGAGGTGCGAGGCGAGCATCCGCCAGCTGTCGCCGTCGTCCGCGGACGCGTACAGCTCGCCGTTGCGGGTGCCGAAGTAGACGCCCGCGGGGTCCGCGTCGTCGGTGCACAGGGCGTCGCGGAGCACCACTCCGTAGTGGTCCTCGTCGGGCAGGCCGGCGGACAGCGGCTCCCACCGGCCGCCCCCGTCGGCGGTGCGGAAGACCCTGAGGCGCCGGCCGGCCGGAACCCGGTCGGAGTCGGCGTTGACCGGGAACAGGTAGGCGGTGGAGCCGCGGTGGGGATGGGCCGCGACCGCGAAGCCGAAGGTGGACGGCAGCCCCTCGCCGATGTCGCTCCAGTGGGCACCCGCGTCGTCGCTGCGGTAGACGCCCCAGTGGTTCTGCAGGTACAGCCGGTCCGGGTCGGCGGCGTCCCGGGAGATCTTGTGCACGCACTGCCCGAACTCCGGGTCGGGGTCCGGCAGGAAGACCGCCGAGACGCCCGAGTTGGAGGGGGCCCAGCTCGCGCCGCCGTCCGCGCTGCGGAAGACGCCCGCGGCGGACACCGCCACCGTCAGGGCGCCCGGATCGCGGGCGTCGGTGAGGATCGTGTGCAGGCCCTCGCCGCCCCCTCCGGGCGCCCAGCGGGAGCGGGTGGGGTGCTCCCAGAGCGGGCGGACCAGCGAGAAGCTCTCGCCGCGGTCCTCGGAGCGGAAGAGCGCGGCGGGCTCGGTGCCCGCGTACACCACGTCGGGCTCGACGGCGGACGGATGGAGCTGCCAGACGCGCTCCAGCGAGGCCCCGGTGTCCTGCGGGAACCGCACGGCGGGGCTGGACGGCTCACCCCAGGTGCGGCCGAGGTCGTCCGAGTGGAAGACCGACGGCCCCCAGTGGGAACTCACGCCGCCGACCAGGATCCGCGGCGTGGAGGCGCGGGTGTCGAGCGCGACCGAGTAGACGGCCTGGGCGTTGAAGTGCGGAGCGGGGTCGAACTCCCAGGAGCCGCCGGAGCGGCGGCGCGCGAGGAACAGACCCTTGTTCGTGCCTACGGCGAGCAGTACGTCGGCCATGCCGGCCACCTCTCAGGACGTCGTCGTCCGGATGGGAGCGAGTCGGACACGGCCAGTCTGCACGGTGCCACCGACAACGCCGCGGAGCCGCGGACGGACCGGCCGCCGCCGGGCCTCGTCCCCCTGCCCCGACGAGGGGTGACGCCTCGTCGGAGCGGTCGCGGCCCTCGGGTGCCGCTAGCCGCGCATGGCGTCCATGCGCGCGATCTCCGTGGTCTGGGTGGCGATCACGTCGTCGGCCATCTCCTCGGCACGGATGTTGTTGCCGTTCGCCTTCACGTCCGCCGCCATGGCGATCGCGCCCTCGTGGTGAGCGGTCATCAGGTCGAGGAAGAGCCCGTCGAACTCGGCGCCGTCGGCGGCCTCGAGCTCCTTCATCTGCTCGGGGGTGGCCATGCCCCGCATCCCCTGGTGGCCGTGGGCGCCGGCGTCCTTCCCGGAGCCGTGCTCGTCCAGCCACCCCTCCATCATGTCGATCTCCGCGCCCTGCACGTCCGCGATGCGCGAGGCCAGGCCCCTGACCTCCTTCGACGCGGCCCGGTCGGGGGCCAACCGGGCCATCTCCAAAGCCTGTTCGTGGTGCTCGACCATCATCCGGACGTACGAGACGTCGGCGCTGTTGGGGGAGTCGTCCTCCTTGCGGTGCTCCGCCGCGTCCTCCGCGGAGAGGGTCCTGTTCGGCTCGCCCGGTCTCCCCGGAGCGATCACGGAAGCCCCCTGGGCCGCGCCCGATCCGGAGTCCGCACCGGAGTCACAGCCGCCGAGCGCGAGGAGGGTCAGGGGCAGCGCGGCGGTGACGATCGCTGCTCGCAGGACGCGACGGATGGGCACGGTGACCTCCCGGAGGGACGGTTGACGGTTGCTCGGCTTCCAGCACCGTCCTAGCACGGTTCCACCAGCGTGTGATCGTAAAATCTTATGTTAATTGTATTTCGAATCTATTGATCTGTGCATGACGCAGCCCATACTGCTGGGGTCCGTCCACCGCTCGGTGTGTGAACGGACCGAAGAGGGAGGATGAAGTGCTCAGACTGAACCCCCGAAAGCAGCGGAGACGGCTGGGAGTCGCGGCCACCGCCGCCGGTCTCATGGCAGCCCTGCTCACGGCAGCCCCCGCCGGCGCCGTCCCCGGTCCGGGCGACCTGCCGGAGAAGAAACTCTCCAGCAGCGTCCAGGCCGAGGTCGAGGCGGCCATCGACAACGGTGAGATACCCGCAGTGGACGAGATCGTCCACTCCCGCAACATCGAGCATGTCAGCAACACCCCGAAGGACCTCCTGCCCGGCACCAACTCGGACCTCGCCTTCCAGGGCCGCTACGCGTTCTCGGGCAACTACGACGGATTCAAGGTCTTCGACATCAAGAATCCGAAGAAGCCCAAGGTCGTGGCCCAGGTCCTCTGTCCCGGATCGCAGAACGACATCTCGGTCTCGGGCGACCTCCTCTTCCTCTCCACCGACTCCTCGCGCAGCGACGACTCCTGCAACAGCACCACGCAGCCGGTGACGGAGAAGTCCTCCTGGGAGGGCATCAAGATCTTCGACATCAGCGACATCACCGCGCCGCAGTACGTCGCCGCCGTCGAGACCGCCTGCGGCTCGCACACCCACACCCTGCTGCCGGACGGCGACGACGTCTACGTGTACGTCTCGTCGTACTCGCCGAACGCCGCCTACCCGGACTGCCGGCCGCCCCACGACGGCATCTCCGTCATCAAGGTGCCGACCGACGCCCCGGAGACCGCGGCCGTCGTCGACTTCCCGGTGCTGTTCCCCGGTGAGGGCGAGCTCGGCGGCGGCAACCCCGGCTCCCCGGTGAACCCGGGCGTCTCCCGCACCACCGGCTGCCACGACATCACCGTCCTCCCGTCGAAGAACCTCGCGGCGGGCGCCTGCATGGGCGACGGCATCCTGATGGACATCTCCGACCCGGCCGCCCCGGTCGTCATCGACCAGGTCCAGGACAACGTGAACTTCGCGTTCTGGCACTCGGCGACGTTCAACCTGGACGCCGACAAGGTCGTCTTCACCGACGAGCTCGGCGGCGGCGGCATGGCCACCTGCAACGCGGAGATCGGCCCGAATCGCGGCGCCAACGGCATCTACGACATCGTCGGCAAGGGCCACAAGGCCGAGCTGCGGTTCGTCAGCTACTTCAAGATCCCCCGTCACCAGGCCTCCACCGAGAACTGCGTGGCGCACAACGGCTCGCTGATCCCGGTCAAGGGCAAGGACATCATGGTCCAGTCCTGGTACCAGGGCGGCGTGTCCGTCTGGGAGTTCACCGACTCCGAGAACCCGAAGGAGATCGCCTACTTCGAGCGCGGCCCGCTGCCCAACGGCGGTGGCGGCGGCACCTGGTCGACGTACTGGTACAACGGCTACCTGTACTCGAACGACATGGCCAAGGGCTTCGACGTCCTGAAGCTCAACGACCGGCGTACCAACCAGGCCAACAGCGTGCACCTGGACGAGCTCAACGCCCAGACCCAGCCGAAGTACTACCGGAGGTGACGCCGGGCGCCGGACGGTGGCTCACCGCCCGGCCCCGCACCTCCCGTTCCCGCCGTGCGGCCCAGCCGCACGGCGGGAACGTCGTTCCGGGGCCCACGTGCCACCGGTGCGTTCCGCCGAACCCGCCGTCCCGTTGACCGCACGGCGGCCCCGGGACATCCTGGAGGGCCGTCCGGGGCGACGCGGGGGAGCGCCCCGGACGGACCGAGGCCGCGCGCTCCGCTCAGCGCGGCAGGGCCCCCCGGCGAGGCACGGGGCCCTACACGCGGCCGGGGCCCTACACGCGGCCGGGGGCCTACCGCGCGCGGCCGGGACCGGGGGCCGCAGCCGGGAGCACCGCCCGCAGCGCGTCGGGCCGCAGCCGGGGCGGGAGCGGATCGACGAAGCGCACTCCGCAGCCGAGCGCCGCGGCGCCCCCGTCGGCCCGGCGGTCGTCGCCCACCATCAGGGTCAGGGACGGTTCCGCTCCCAGGGCGTCGAGGGCCACGCGGAAGATGTCCGGCTCGGGCTTCTGCGCGCCGTGCTCGAACGACAGGGTGTAGGTGTCCACATAGGCGTCGAGCCCATGTGCCCGGAACACAGGACGCAGATCCCACCCGATGTTGCTGACCACACCCACGGCCACACCCCGGTCGCGCAGTGCCGCCAGCACCTCCAAGGCGTCCGGGTAGGGCTCCCAGGCCTCGGGCGTCATGTGGCGGTCGTACAGGGCGTCGTGCAGCGCGGGGTCCGGAAGCTCCACCCGGCGCGACAGCCCCGTGTAGAGACCCCGGTGGAGTTCCGGGGTCCGGTCGCGGTTCTCCCAGGCGTCGGCCAAGTCCCCGGGCAACGCGCGCGGCACCGGGCCGCCGGGCAGCGCCCCCGCCTCCTCCAGCTCCCGCGCGGCGCGGAGGGTGTGCTCCTCCGTCATGGCGGTCCCGGTCGCCCGGAGCACCGCGCGCAGCCACGTCTCGACCGGCTCGATGCGGAACAGCGTCCCGGAGAAGTCGAACAGCACGGTCTCGAACCGCCTGGCGCCGGAGGCCGCGGGGGTGGAAGCGCTCATGCGCGAGAGCGTAGCCGCGGCCGCCGGTTCGCGGAGGAGCGCGAACCGGCCTCGCGCAGCCACGGCAGCCGTTCGTGGATCACCACCGCGGCGGCCACCGTCATGGCCCCCAGCAGCCAGCCGCCCACCACGTCCGAGAGCCAGTGGACCCCCAGCCAGACCCGGGTCAGCCCCACCCCCACGACGCTGACCACGGCCGTGGCCACCGCCGCCCGCCACAGCCGGCGCCCCGCACCACGGCGGTGCAGGACCCACAGCAGCAGGCCGCAGCAGACGGCCGCGGTCATGGCGTGACCGGAGGGGAAGGCGGCGTAGCGGGCGTGGTCGACCGGATCGGGCCACACCGGCCGGGGCCGGTCGACGACGGCCTTGAGCACCTGCTGGAGCAGGGCCGCCACGGCCACCACCGCCACCAGCCACAGCGCGGGCCACCACTGCGACCGGCGCCAGACGAGCCAGACGGCCACCACCACGGTCAGGGCGCGCAGCGTGAGCGGGTCCCAGACCCAGTCGGTGAGCACGCGGAAGGCCGCCGTGAGGCCGTCCTCGTCGACCGCCCAGCGGTGGGTGGTCCGGGCGATCTCCGTGTCCATGGCGATCAGGGGCTGCCAGGAGGCCTCGACCAGGGCGAGGAGCACCAGGGAGCAGAAGGCGAGGAAGGCCGCCGTGCGCAGCGCGGCGTCGTGGAGCCGTCGGTGCGGGGCGGAGGGCGCGGCGAGGGGCGGGGCATGCGGGGAGAGGCGCATGGGGCCGATACTGACCCGGCCCGCCCCCCTGAAACCACCCTTTCGCGTCGTTCGCCGCCCGTGGTGGGCGGCAGGCGGCCGCGGTTCACCCGTCCGGACGTCAGCCGTGGTGGAGCACGCCCAGGCCCGGGGCGAAGGCGACCAGCAGCGGAACCGCGGGAACCAGGGCGCCCGCCGCCGTCAGCCCGAGCCGGCGGAACGGGCTCAGCCGGCGCGGCGGGGCGATCAGGCGATGGACGCGGTCCGGGACGTCCGCCCGCCCGCCGGAGGGCGTGGGGCCGAAGACGCCGCGGTCCTCGTTGAGGCCCACCAGGGCCAGCGCGACGGCGAGGCGGCCGTGGCGGCGGGAGGCCGAGTCGTCGGCGGCCAGCTCCACCAGCCGGTGGATCTCGTCGCGGAACGCGGCGAACACCGGCACCCGCGGGAACCCCCCGGCCAGCGCGGAGGAGCAGTGCAGCAGCCAGTCGTGCCGGGCCCGGGCGTGCCCCTTCTCATGGGCGCGCACCGCGTCCAGCTCGCGCTCGCCCAGGCGGCGCAGGGCGGCCGTGGTGACCACCAGCCGGGGCTCGGGACCGGGCAGCCACCAGGCGTCCGGCCGGTCGGCCTCCAGCACCACCAGCCCGTCGGCCGCCGCGGCCTCGCCCGGCAGCACGGGCGCGCGTTCCAGCAGCGCGGCCCGGTCCCGGCGGCGACGGGAGCGCGTCCGTACCACCTCGCGGGTCAGCATGGCCGCCGTCCACAGCCCGCCGGCGGCCAGCGCCACCGCGGTCGCCGCGGCCCACGTGCCGGGCGTCCCCGCGGGCGCGTAGACGTCGACCACACGGCTGGGCGCGGGCGCGAAGACGTGGCCCCGCACCGCCTGCCAGGCGACCGCCGCGCTCAGCGTCATCGACAGGGCGAAACACAGCAGCACGGCCGCGACCACGCACTGCCAGACCCACAGGGCCACCACCGGCTCCCGGTCCACGTCCGCCCGCGCCAGAACACGGGGCGCGACGACGGCGGTCAGCGCGCCGAGCAGCAGCAGTGCCGCGGGGACCATCATGGAGGGCAGCGTAGGAGCCCCGGCCGCGCCGGGGAACAAACCCGCGCCGCGAGTGACGTACGACACGCGGCACGGCGCGACGCGCAGGACCGGCGCGCCGCGCCGTCACCTCGTCAGGAGCCCACGCCGTCACATCGTCAGAAGCATGGCGAGCATGGCGATTCCCATGCCCAGCCGGCACGCCCGCGCCAACTCCGGCCGGTCGCCCCACCGCGCGGTGCCGCCCCCGGCCACCGCGCCCGAAGGCAGCAGCCGCGCCCCGGTGAGCAGCACGTAACCGGCGTAGTACAGCAGCAGGATCCCCGTCAGCGGCGGGACGCCGACGGCGGCGCCGTGGCCCGCGTGGCCGGCCGGGGACGCGGTCATCGCCAGGGCCATGTGGACCATGGCCAGCGCGCCGACGGCATGGTGCAGGTGGTGCGCGCTGCTCCGGGCCGTCCACAGCGAGTGCAGCGCGGCAGCCGCGAAGACGGCCGCGTACACCGGCCACACCCAGCCGGGCGGATCCAGCGCGGCGGCGGGCACGGCCATCGCCGCCATGCCGAACCCCATCACCGCCTCCCCTCCCGCGGCCCTGCGCTGCTCCTCCACGTCGCTGCGCATGCGCAGCACGCAGTAGGCCCCCGCCGCCGCGCACAGGGCGACCAGCAGCCATCCGGTCGTGGCCGGTCCGTGCACCCCCGCCCCCTTCCCCCGAGGTCGCCGCCGCCCCCGCGGCGGTCGGTCAGGGAATGCCCGTCCGGGGCGGCGCGCATACGGGCGCAGAGGGGCGTTCGGGGAGCATCGGGCGGAGCGTGACGGAAGCCGCCGATCATTTACGAGTGAAACACCTGTTAACGTAAAAGGGTGAGTCATCCGCCCGACGTCCGAGGAGGTCCTTTGGCGCGCCCGCCGCTTCTCCAGGTGCTACGGCTCGGCCGGCCGGCCGAGATCTGGTACAAGCACGCCGTCAGCGTGGTCGTGGCCACCGCGCCGCCCAACCTGCTGCTGGTCGCCCTCGGCCGTCTCGACCTCGCGGTCTACACGATGGCCGGGTCGCTGTGCGCCCTCTACGCCCACAACCGCCCCTACGCCGACCGGGCCCGCACGCTGGCCTGGGTCGTCGCCGGCATGGTGGCCGGCGTGGCGGTGGCGCTGACCGCGGCCTCGCTCACCTCCTCGGGCGTGGTGCTGGTGGCGGTGGGGGCGGTGCTGGCCGCTCTGCACAAGGCGCTCTGCGACGCCACCCGCGTCGGGCCGCCCGGGAACGTGATCCTCACCTTCGTCTCCTCGGCGGCCCTGTTCACCCCGCAGACCCTGGGCCAGATCCCCGGCCATGTGGGCCTGGCCCTCGCCGCGGGCGCGTTCTCCTGGCTGGTGGGCATGGCGCCCGGCCTGCCGCGTCCCCACGGTCCCGAGCGCCGGGCCGTGGTCCAGGCCCTGCGCCGGGTCGCCGAACACGCCGAGGCCGCCCACGGCGCGCAGCCGGGCGGGCAGGCGGCCGCGCAGGCACGGGCGGACGCCGCCGGCGCGGTGCAGAACGCGTGGCAGACACTGCTGATGACCGGACGCCGCTCCTCCTCGCGCCGCCCCCTCGGCCGGGTGCTGGTCCGCACCGAAGCCGTCCTCGCGGCGCCCGCCCCCGGCGACGCGGCCCTGCTGCGCGGCTGGGCCGGCCGGCTGCACGGCCTCGGCCGCGTCCCGGACACCCTCGGTCCCGCCCTCGACGGAGCGGGCGAGGACGAACTGCTCGGCGTCGAGATGGAGCGTGCCTCCACACCGCCGCCCCTGTGGCACCGGCTGACCCCGCTGCGCGCCCTCGCGCTCCGTACGCTGCTGGGCTGCGCCCTGGCAGGCTGGGCCTCCCTGGCCCTGGGCGTGGGGCGGCCCTACTGGGCGGTGGTCACCGCGGCCGCGCTGTTCCAGACCAACCTCTCGCTGACCTGGGACCGCAGCGTCCAGCGGGTCGTCGGCAACCTGGCCGGCGTGGTGCTCTTCGCGGTGCTCGCGCCCATCGCCCACCTCAGTCCGTGGACGCTCGTCCTGACCGGCCTCGCCCTCAACTTCGGGGCCGAGGCGCTCATCTCCCGCAACTACTGGCTGGGCAGCCTCTGCGTCACCCCGATGGCCCTCCTCGTCACCGAGTACGCCCACCTGCAGGACACCCCCGGGCTGGTGGTGGACCGGGCGGTCGACACGCTGGTGGGCGCGCTGGTCGGCCTGGCCGCCGCCGTGGTGGTCACCGACCGGCGGGCCGTCGACCGGGTGGCCGCGTCCCTCGGGCGCGCCCGGGCCGCGCGGCACCGGGCCGAGGCGCTGCTCTCGGAGCCCTCGGCGGGACCCGGGGCCCTGGCCGTCGCCCGGCGGGAACTGGCCGCCGCGCTGGTCGGCCTGCGCGGCACCACCCAGGCGGCGTCCGGCGAATGGTGGGCGCGTGCCCTGCCGATGGAGGACGTGGTGACGGAGGACCAGGCCGGACACCGTACGCTCGCCGCGACGGTACGACACCCACTGCCCGGCTCCGCCGCGGTGACGCCGCCGCACCACCCGAGCACGACGACGGAGGACGCCAGGTCATGACGGACAACGGGAACCGACCCGGCCAGCGGCCGGTGGACGCGGCGGACATCGTCGCCGCGGTCGTCCGGCAGTGGCGGACCGTCCTCCCGGAACTGGACACCGACCCGATGGAGCTCATCGGGCGGATCAACCGCAGCGCCGCGCTCCTGCGGCAGGCGGAGGACGCGCCCCTGCGCCGCCCGGGCCTCACCCGGCCGGAGTTCGAGCTGCTGGGCGCGCTCCGGCGCACCGGGCGCGAGCTCACGCCCGGCGACCTGGCCCGGGAGACGTTCTCGTCCGGAGCGGCGGTGACCAAACGGCTCAAGCAACTCACCGAGCGAGGGCTGGTGGAACGGCGGGCCGACGCCAGGGACCGCAGGGTGGTGCTGGTGCGCCTCACCGAGGCGGGCCGGGAACTCGTCGACGCCGTGCTGCCGGAACAGCTGTCGTTCGAGGCGGACGTCCTCTCGGGGCTGGACGCGCAGGAGCGTCACCTGCTGGCGGAACTGCTCGGCAAGCTCCTGACCCAGCTGGAGGGCCGGCTCGCCGCACGGCTGTGACCGGCCGCCGGCCCCCTGCCTCCGCCGCGGCTCTCAGATGGCCGGCCGGTGACGCAGCGGATGGTCCGCGGGAATCTCCACCAGTACGATCGGCAGGCCGTCCGGGTCGGCGATCCACATCTCGATCAGCCCCCACGGCTCGCGCACCGGCTCCCGGACGATCTCCACGCCCCGCGCCGCCAGCTCCTCCCGGGCCGCCGCCGCGTCCGCCACCTGGAGCCACAGCCGCACGGCGCCGTCGGACGCGGCCCCGTCGGCGTCGGCGGGGCGCCGTCCCGACAGCTCCAGGAACCCGCCGCCGAGGAAGTACACCGTCCCCCGCTCCTCGCCGGTACCGAACTCCCGGTACACGGCGAGGCCCAGCCTCTCGCCGTAGAACTCCCGGGAGACCGCCGGATCGAGGGGGCGGATCAACGTCCTGCTGCCCAGTACGTGCACCATGGGCGGCAGCCTAGACACCGGAGAGAACATGCGCCCCAGCGACAGCCCAGCCGGCACTGCCGCCACCCCGACCATCGCGCCGGAATTCCGCGACGGCACCCTCGACGACGTCGACGCCCTCGTCGCCCTGGTCGAGTCCGCCTACCGGGGGGACGCCAGCCGGGGCGGCTGGACCACCGAGGCGGACATCCTGGACGGGCAGCGCACCGACCACGAGGCCGTGCGGGAGATCGTCACCGACCCCTCGGGCCGGCTGCTGGTCGCCGAACGGGACGGCCGGATCATCGCCTGCTGCCAGCTCGAGCACCGCGGCGACCACGCGTACTTCGGCATGTTCGCCGTGCGGCCCGGCCTCCAGGGCGGGGGACTGGGCCGTGCCGTGATGGCGGAGGCCGAGCGCTTCGTCCGCGAGGCCTGGGGGGCCACCGAGATGCACATGACGGTGATCTCCGCCCGGGAGGAACTGATCGCCTGGTACGAGCGCCGGGGCTACCGCCGCACCGGGAGGACCAGCCCCTTCCCCTACGGGGACGAGCGGTTCGGCATCCCCCGCCGCGACGACCTGGAGTTCGAACTGCTGGTGAAGGAGCTGGCCGCACCCGGGGTCAGCCCGGCTTGATCTCCGGACGGTCGGTGACCACCCCGTCGAGCCCGAAGGCGTGCGCCAGGCGCAGCTGCTCCGGGGTGTTCACCGTCCAGGCCAGGACGCGCAGCTCCGCGCGCCGGGCGCACTCCACCGTCTCCAGGGTGAGCCGGCGGATGTTCAGCGACATGGTCCGGGCGCCGGCCCGGACCGCCCGGTCGACGACCCCCGCGTCGTAGCGGCTCGCCACCAGAGCCGTCCGCACGCCCGGGACGAGACGGGCGATCTCCTCGATCGCCTCCGCGTGGAACGAGATGACCTCCACGCGCTCCACGAGGTCGCGCCCCAGCATCACCTCGGCCAGCCGCTGCGCCGCCGCCACGTCCTTGATCTCGGCCTGGAGCGGCGCCGTCACCGCGTCCAGGACCTCCTCGAACACGGGGATCCGCTCACCGGCGCCGGCGTCCAGCCTGCGCAGTTCCTCCAGTGTGCGGTCGGCGATCGGGCCCGTGCCGTCGGTGGTGCGGTCGACCGTGGCGTCGTGCATCACCACCAGGGCGCCGTCCCTGCTCAGGTGGAGGTCCAGTTCGATCAGGTCGAGACCGGCCTTCTCGGCCGCGACGAACGAACGCAGCGTGTTCTCCGGCTCGACGCCCATGAGTCCGCGGTGGCCGATGGTGAGGAAACCCAAGATCTTCTCGCTCCCGTGCGCTGTGCCTGCTCCGATGCCTGTCCGCCCCGCAGCCTAGAGGCCGCGCGCAGTCTTCCGTCCTGCTTCCGCGTCACCCGGGCGGCCGCTTGACAGGAAAATTCGCTCTGAAACGCGGCTTCGACGGGAAGTTTTCCCAAGATCTCCTCTTGCTGAAAAAGAAGATGGTGCTTACGGTGAGTCCACCCGAGGTACTCCCGTGGAGAGTGAGACATGACGGAGGTTCTTGTGCAGAAGGGCACTCAGGGGCAGTGGCAGGCTCCCGGGGCGCGGGTGGCCGACCATCCGGCATGGCCCGCGCTCAAGGGCGCGGTGGAGCGCATCCGGCCCTGGCAGAGCAAGGACGGTTCCCTCGACCTCTCCGCCGACGGCGCCCCCGGCCGCGCCGAGGCCGAGCGGGCCGTGTCCGAGGTGGTGGACGCCGTCACGGCCCTCGCCCCGCTGCTGCCGCACGACGCCGCCTACCACGAGGCACTGGTCAAGGACCTGCGTCGGTGGGCCGAGACCGGCTTCGGTGTGCCCGACTTCCTCGACTCGCTGATGGCCTTCCAGCCGGCCGCGCGCCGTGAGGACGGTCTCCAGCACCTGGTCGTCTTCCCGATGTACACGCAGAACGGCAACCCGGACCGCAACCTCGAGGCCGTCGTGCTCCGCATGGTGTGGCCGGACTGGCTGGCCGAGCTGGAGCGGACCCGCTACGACAACCCGCTCTTCTGCGCCATCACCTTCGAGGACTTCACCTCCGGCTACGACACCAACTCGGCCGTCCTCTTCCCGGAGACCGTCGCCGTGCGCGAGGCGCCCGAGCGCTTCACCTGGGGCGGCATCTTCTGCGACCGCGAGGCCGCCCGCTTCCGCCGGGTGACCGAGGCCGCGGTCGGCATCCTCGGCCTGGAGCTCCCCGACGACGTCGCGGAGATGGTCCACGACCAGCGGCGCTGCCAGGACGCCTTCGTGCTGTGGGACCTGGTCCACGACCGCACGCACAGCCACGGCGACCTGCCGTTCGACCCGTTCATGATCAAGCAGCGCCAGCCGTTCTGGATGTACGGCCTGGAGGAGCTGCGCTGCGACCTCACCGCCTTCAAGGAGGCCGTGAAGCTGGAGGCCGAGGGCATCCGGCAGGCCCGCGACGTGCAGACGGCGGTCCTCTTCGACCGCATGTTCCGCTTCCCGGTCACCGGCGAGCGCAGCCGGAACTACGACGGCCTCGGCGGTCAGCTGCTCTTCGCCTACCTGCACAAGCACGACGTCGTCCGCTGGACCGACAACAAGCTGCACATCGACTGGCAGCGCGCCCCCGAGATCACCAACCGGCTCTGCGCCGAGATCGAGACGCTCTACCGGGACGGCATCGACCGGCCCAAGCTGGTCCACTGGTTCGCCGGCTACGAACTGGTCTCCACCTACCTGGCGCCCCACCCGGGCTCCCGCTGGGCCAAGGGCCCCGACGCCCTCGACCTCACGCAGCCCCCGCGCAAGCTCGTCGACGACGTGCTGCCGGACGAGTTTCCGCTGAGCATGTTCTACGAGGCGCTCGCCAAGAAGCTCAAGCACGTGATCGCCTCCGCCAAGGGGATCACCGCCGAAACCGCCGAGCTGCCCACCGCCGCGTAGGCGGCCGGGACAAGCCACCGACCGGCCCGGGAACGGCCGGACGAGTCAGCGAAACGCCTGGGAGGCGAGAGCGATGGGGAACGGAAACGGAGCGCTCGAGGGGGCGGTCGTCGCGGTGGCCGGCGCGGGCGGCGCGGCCGGCCGGGCGGCGCTGCTGCGGCTGGCCGAGGCCGGCGCGGTGGTCGTGGCCTCGGACAACGACCCGGTGCGCCTGGCGGAGGCCGTCGACGCGGCCCGCTACGCGCACGGCGGGGCCACGGTCACCGGTGAGCCGGTGGACCTGCTGGACCTGGACGCGACGCGTGCCTGGGCGGCCGAGACCGAGAAGGAGTACGGCCGGATCGACGGAATGGTCCACCTGGTCGGCGGCTGGCGCGGCAGCGCCTCCTTCCCGCAGACCGACCTGGCCGACTGGGAGCTGCTGGAGAAACTGCTGGTCCGCACGGTCCAGCACACCTCCCTCGCCTTCCACGACGCCCTGGTGCGCAGCGACCGCGGCCGGTTCGTCCTGGTCAGCGCCGCCGGGGCGGCGAAGCCCACCGCGGGCAACGCCGCCTACGGCGCCGCCAAGGCCGCCGCCGAGGCCTGGACGCTGGCCCTCGCGGACGCCTTCCGCAAGGAGGGGGGCGAGGAGGGCCCGGCCGCGGCGGCTGCCATCCTGGTGGTGAAGGCACTGGTGCACGACGCCATGCGCGCCGAGCGCCCGAACGCGAAGTTCGCGGGCTTCACCGACGTCAAGGACCTGGCCCAGGCCATCGCCGGAGTCTGGGAGAAGCCCGCCAGTGAAGTGAACGGAAACCGTCTGTGGCTGACCGAGAAGCCGTGAACCCTCCGAAGACCGACGCGCGCCGCCGTCACGACCCGTCGGTCCGCGGCTTCGCCAGCGACAACTACGCGGGGGTCCACCCCGAGGTGCTCGCCGCCCTGGCCCTGGCCAACGGCGGGCACCAGGTCGCCTACGGCGAGGACGTCTACACGGAACACCTCCAGCAGGTCGTACGCGGCCACTTCGGCGCCACCGCGGAGGCCTACCCCGTCTTCAACGGCACGGGCGCCAACGTGGTGGCTCTCCAGGCGGTCACCGACCGCTGGGGGGCGGTGATCTGCGCGGAGAGCGCCCACATCAACACCGACGAGGGCGGCGCGCCGGAGCAGGTGGCCGGGATCAAGCTGCTCACCGTGCCGACCTCCGACGGCAAGCTCACGCCCGAGCTGATCGACCGCCAGGCGTTCGGCTTCGACGACGAGCACCGGGCGATGCCACAGGTCGTCTCGATCACCCAGTCGACCGAGCTCGGCACCGTCTACACGCCGGACGAGATACGCGCCGTCTGCGACCACGCCCACGCCCACGGCATGACGGTCCACCTCGACGGCTCCCGGCTCGGGAACGCGGCCGCCTCCCTCGACGTGCCCATGCGGGCCTTCACCAACGCGGCCGGCGTCGACCTGCTCTCGCTGGGCGGTACCAAGAACGGAGCCATGTACGGCGAGGCCGTGGTGGTGATCGACCAGGAGCGGGTGCGCCGGATGAAGCACCTGCGCAAGACCTCCATGCAGCTGGCCTCGAAGATGCGGTTCGTCTCGGTGCAGCTGGAGGCGCTGCTCGCCAAGGACCTGTGGCTCCGCAACGCCCGGCACGCCAACGAGATGGCGCGGCGTCTGGCCGAGGGGGTCCGGGGCGTGGACGGCGTGGAGATCCTTCACCCCGTGCAGTCGAACGCGGTCTTCGCCCGTCTGCCGCACGCCGTGACCGAGCGACTGCAGAAGCGCTTCCGCTTCTACTTCTGGGACGAGGCCGCCGGTGACGTGCGCTGGATGTGCGCGTACGACACCGCGGAGGAGGACGTCGACGCCTTCGTCGCCGCCGTCAAGGAGGAGATGGCGTCCCGCTAAATGATGCATAGGTATGCGGCTGTCCGGAAATCTATTGACCCCGGACGGTCGCCTTCCTATGATCATGACGCATGGAGACCATCCAGCAGACGCCGGACCTGTCCGCATATCTGGCCGCGTCCGACGCGATAGATCATGAGCACCCCCTGGTCCGGGGGACCGCCGCGCGGCTGGCCTCGACGGCCAGCGACTCGTATGACTATGCGCGCGCCGCCTTCGAGTTCGTGCGCGACGCCATTCCCCACTCCCATGACGCGGACGACCCGCGGGTCACCTGGCGCGCCTCCGACGTGATCGGACTGCGCACCGGCATCTGCTACGCGAAGGCGCACGCGCTGGCCGCGCTGCTGCGGGCCGAGGACATCCCCACGGCGCTCTGCTACCAGCGGCTCGGCGACGACCGGGGCGGATTCGTGATCCACGGCCTGGTCGCCGTCCGTTTCCGCGGCGCCTGGCACCGGCAGGACCCCCGGGGCAACAAGCCGGGGGTCGACGCCCGGTTCTCCCTGACGGGGGAGAGGCTGGCGTTCCCGGTGGACGCCTCACGGGGCGAGCGCGACCATCCGGAACTCCACGCGGAGCCCCACCCCGCGGTGCTGGCGGCGCTGCGCGGCGCGCGGGACCGGGCCGAGCTGTGGCGGACGCTGCCGGAGGAACTGTGACCGGCACGCGCCGCGACGTGGGGTGAGGGGGCGCCCGCGCCGGGGCCGGCGGTCAGTGCTGCTCGCGGCGGGCGACCTCTTCGACGGTGGGGGCGGTGCCGCCCAGGTGCGCGGGGAGCCACCAGGAGTCCTCGGGGCCGGAGGGCTTGTCCGGGTAGTCGCGCTGGGCGGCCTCGAGGAGGACCTGGACACGGTCCCGCAGGCGGACCGTCAGCTCCTCGGCGGTTCCCTCCGAGGTGTCGATCGGCTCGCCCACCCGGATGGTCACGGGTGTGTGGCTGCGGCTGAAGTCGCGCTTGTGCCCCTTGGTCCACAGGCGCTGGGTGCCCCACAGCGCCATCGGGATCAGCGGGACGCCGGACTCCTGGGCCAGGCGCGCCGCGCCCTTCTTGAACTCCTTCAGGCAGAACGACTGGGAGATCGTCGCCTCGGGGAAGATGCCCACCACCTCGCCGGACCGCAGCGAGTCCAGCGCGTGCGCGTAGGCCGCGTCGCCCTTGCGGCGGTCCACCGGGATGTGCCGCATGCCGCGCATCAGCGGGCCGGAGATCCTGTGGCGGAAGACCGAGTCCTTGGCCATGAACCGCACCAGCCGCTTGCGCGGACGGGCCGCGTAGCCGTCGAAGATGAAGTCCAGGTAGCTGATGTGGTTGCTGGCCAGCACCGCACCGCCCGCCCGAGGTATGTTCTCCGTTCCCTGCAGGTCGATCTTCAGGTCCCAGGCCTTGAACAACGACAAGGCGAGACCGATGACGGGACGGTAGACAAGCTCTGCCATGGGCGGGACGAGCTCCCTTCTGGTGTGTGTGGCCGCCAGGCAAGGGATTTCCAGCTCCGGCCGCTCCAACCTACGCGGCCGTAGGTTACGGTCGCGTAGAGATCGTGCCCCAAGAACGGGCAAAGGACCAGATGAAGTGCCTGGTCCCGAAGAGATCCTCGTCACGTCCCTCATATGGCCCCTGACCGGGGAATCTTCACCCCCCGCCCACCGCTGACGGTTTCCGGCAGGTGATGATGGGAACGCCGCGACGGCGGCGGAACGGAGGAGCGCGGGTGAGTGGGCACGACGGCGGGCCGCGGGTCGATACTGCCGTACTCGGCGGCCGCCCGGGTGAACGGGCCACCCTGCTGCAGTTCTCCACCGCCTTCTGCGCCCCCTGCCGCGCGACACGGCGCGTCCTGTCCGAGGTGGCCGCGATGGTCCCCGGCGTGGCGCACGTGGAGATCGACGCGGAGGCCCATCTGGCGCTGGTGCGCGCGCTGGGGATCGAGTCCACCCCGACCACGCTGGTGCTCGACGCGGACCGCCGCGTGGTGCGCCGGGCCGCGGGCGTGCCGCGCAGGGCCGATGTGATCGCCGCGCTCGGAGAGGCGATATGAGGAAGGACGACCCCATGACGGTCGAGTCCACGACGGCCGGTTCCACGACGGCCGGTTCCACGGCGGCCGGTTCCACGACGGTCGGTTCCACGGCGGCCGGCACGGGTTCCGGTACCGGGGCCGGTGCGGGCGGGGCGGCGCAGGCGCCGCCGGCGACCCGATCCGACGCGCCCGCGGTCACCGGACCCGACGGGCCGGCCCGGCCCGACGCGCCCTTCGGACCCGACGCGCCTGCCGGACCCGGTGCTTCCGCCACGGGTGCCGACGCCGTCGTCCACTCGGACCTGCTGCGTTCCGTCTTCCGGCGCCACGCCGCCGGCGTGGCCGTGATCACGGCCGGTCACCGGGGCGAGGCCTACGGATTCACCGCCACCTCGCTCACCTCGGTCTCCGCGGACCCCGCCCTGGTCTCGTTCGGCATCAGCGAACGTTCCTCCTGCTGGCCGGCCGTCGCCCGGGCGGAGTACGTCGGCGTCCACATACTCGGCGAGCACCAGACGGAACTGGCCGCCACCTTCGCCCGCAGCGGGGCCGACCGGTTCGCCCCGCCCACCGCGTGGCGCGAGGGACCCGGCGGTGTCCCGCTGCTGGACGACGTGGTCGCCTGGCTGGTCTGCCGCCCGGTGGCGCGCGTCCCGGCCGGGGACCACCGGATCGTCGTGGCCGAGGTGGCGGGCGGCGATCCGGCCGGCCCGGGACGGCCGCTCCTCTACCACCAGGGCCGGTACGGCGGGCTGCGGGACTGACATACCGGTCGTTACGTAGGGTTACTAAGGTCACACTGCAAAGCGCTTGCTTAGCCGGGTGTGACCGGGTGTACTACTGGTGAGTAATTTATTCGTCGGGGAGCGGACACTCCCCGGACGGAAGTGGCGGCTTCGGGCGCATATGCTGCCTGACAGGAAGCAGCCCGACATGACGATGCAGTAGGAGAGCCGGCGTGAGCTTGAGGATCGTTGTCACCGTGAAGTACGTGCCTGACGCCACCGGCGACCGGCACTTCGCAGACGACCTGACCGTCGACCGCGACGATGTCGACGGTCTGCTGTCGGAGCTGGACGAGTACGCCGTCGAGCAGGCGCTGCAGATCGCCGAGAACGCCGACGACGCCGAGGTCACCGTGCTCACGGTCGGCCCCGAGGACGCCAAGGACGCGCTGCGCAAGGCGCTGTCCATGGGCGCGGACAAGGCCGTCCACGTCGAGGACGACGACCTGCACGGCACCGACGCCATCGGTACCTCCCTGGTGCTCGCCAAGGCGATCGAGAAGGCCGGCTACGACGTGGTCATCTCCGGCATGGCCTCCACCGACGGCACCATGGGCATCGTGCCCGCGCTGGTCGCCGAGCGCCTGGGCGTCCCGCAGGTCACCCTGCTCTCCGAGATCGCGGTCGAGGACGGCAAGGTCACCGGCCGCCGCGACGGCGACGCCGCCTCCGAGCAGCTCGAGGCCTCCCTCCCGGCCGTCGTCTCCGTGACCGACCAGTCGGGCGAGGCGCGCTACCCGTCCTTCAAGGGCATCATGGCCGCGAAGAAGAAGCCGGTCGAGTCCTGGGACCTGTCCGACCTCGACATCGAGGCCGAGGAGGTCGGCCTGGAGGGCGCGTACACCAAGGTCGAGTCCGCCGACGCGCGTCCGGCCCGCACCGCCGGCACGATCGTCAAGGACGAGGGCGAGGGCGGCAAGCAGCTCGCCGCCTTCCTCGCGGGCCAGAAGTTCATCTGATCCGCCCCAGCTGACCGCCCCTCAGACTTCGCAAATCCGCAGGAGAGCATTCCCATGGCTGAAGTTCTCGTCTACGTCGACCACGTCGACGGCGCCGTCCGCAAGCCCACCCTCGAGGTCCTGACGCTGGCCCGCCGCATCGGCGAGCCGGTCGCCGTCGCCCTGGGCGCCGGTGCCGCGGCCACCGCCGCCACGCTCGCCGAGCACGGCGCGGTGAAGGTCCTCACCAACGAGGCCGCCGAGCTCGCCGACTACCTGGTCGTCCCGAAGGTCGACGCCCTCCAGGCCGCCTACCAGCAGGTGTCCCCGGCCGCCGTGCTGCTGCCGACCTCCGCCGACGCCAAGGAGATCGCGGCCCGCCTGGCGCTGCGCATCGATTCCGGCATCATCACCGACGCCGTCGACGTCGAGGCCGGTGCCGACGGTCCGGTCGCGACCCAGTCGGTGTTCGCCGCTTCCTTCACCACCAGGTCCGTGGTCGCCAAGGGCACGCCGGTCATCACCGTGAAGCCCAACTCGGCCCCGGTCGAGGCCGCCCCGGCCGCCGGTGCGGTCGAGGAGCTTTCGGTGACCTTCTCCGCCCTGGCCACCGGCACCAAGGTCGTCTCCCGTACGCCGCGTCAGTCGACCGGCCGCCCCGAGCTGACCGAGGCCGCCATCGTGGTCTCCGGCGGCCGCGGTGTGAACGGCGCCGAGAACTTCGGCATCATCGAGGCGCTCGCCGACGAGCTCGGCGCCGCGGTGGGCGCGTCCCGTGCCGCCGTCGACGCCGGCTGGTACCCGCACACCAACCAGGTCGGCCAGACCGGCAAGTCGGTCTCCCCGCAGCTGTACATCGCCAACGGCATCTCCGGCGCCATCCAGCACCGCGCCGGCATGCAGACCTCGAAGACCATCGTGGCCGTCAACAAGGACGCCGAGGCCCCGATCTTCGAGCTCGCCGACTACGGCGTCGTCGGCGACCTCTTCCAGGTCGTCCCGCAGCTCACCGAGGAGATCAAGGCCCGCAAGGCCTGATCACCGCACGGCGCCCGAGGGGCCCGCGGCCGGTTCACCGGCCGCGGGCCCCTCGGCGTGTGCGGCCGGACGCCGCCGGCCGGACGCTGTTGACCCGCCCGCGGACGCACCCGTAACCTCCCGCGCAGTTCAACAATCTGTTGACGTGCCGAAAGGGGCGCCCCGCATGAGCAAGGCCGTGCCGACATCCCTGCCCGGCGCGGTCCACGACCGGCTGGACGCGCTGCTCGCCACCGCCGACGCCGACCTGGTCCGCCGTTACCCCGGAGACCCGGGCACCCGTCAGCCCGTCCACACCGTGTACGTGCCGGCCGACGAGTTCACCGCGGGAACCCCCCGGGACTGGGGCGACCGCGCCCTCGCCGCACTCGACCGGCACGCCCCCGACGCCGCCGCCTTCGCCGCCGTGCTCGGCCTGCCCGAGGACCTCGCCGAGCCGGTGTACACCCGCGTCCGCGCCAAGCTGGAACGCGAACCCGTCGAGGACCTGCGGATCGACTTCGAGGACGGCTACGGACCGCGCGCCGACGCGGAGGAGGACGCGCATGCCGCACGCGCCGCACACCGGCTAGCCGAGGCCCTGGGAAACGGCTGTGCGCCGCCGTACGCCGGCATCCGGATGCAGTGCCTGGAGGCCCCCGTCCGCCGCCGGGGCGTGCGCACCCTGGACATCTTCCTCACCACGCTGCTCGAGCACGGCCCGCTTCCCGGCGGCCTGCTGCTCACCCTGCCCAAGGTGACCTCCGCCGACCAGGTGACCGCCATGGTCCGTCTCCTGGAGGAGTGCGAGAAGGCGCTCGGCCTGGAGCCCGGACGGCTCGGCTTCGAGATCCAGGTGGAGACCAGCCAGGCGATCGTCGCCGCGGACGGCACCGCCACCGTGGCCCGGATGATCCACGCGGCCGAGGGCCGTGCCACGGGCCTGCACTACGGAACCTTCGACTACAGCGCCGCCCTCGGAGTCTCCGCCGCCCACCAGGCGAGCGACCATCCGGCCGCCGACCACGCCAAGGCGGTGATGCAGGTGGCCGCGGCCGGCACGGGGGTCCGGGTCAGCGACGGCTCCACCAACGTGCTCCCGGTGGGCGGCACGGCGCAGGTGCACGAGGCGTGGCGGCTGCACCACCGGCTCACCCGCCGGGCCCTGGCCCGCGCCTACCACCAGGGGTGGGACATGCACCCCGGCCATCTGCCCACCCGCTACGCCGCCGTCTTCGCCTTCCACCTCGAAGGGTTCGACCGCGCAGCGGACCGCCTCGCCCGCTATGCCGCCCGCACCGCCGGGGACGTGCTCGACGAGCCCGCCACCGCCCGCGCGCTGGCCGCCTTCCTGCTCCGGGGCCTCGACTGCGGAGCCTTCGACCCGGCCGAGGTGACGCAACGGACCGGGCTGACCCGCCGGAGGCTCGAGGAGTACGCCCGGCCGGGGGCGGCCCGCTGACCGGCGCGGCTCAGTCGGCCGGCGGCAGTTCCCCGGATCCCCGCACCATGAGACGTGTGGGCAGCTCCACCAGCGAAGGGGGCAGGCCCGCCTGGCCCAGCCGGTCGAACAGCCGCCGCGCCGCCACCCGGCCGAGCCCCGCCGCGTCCTGCGCCACCACGGTGACCGCGGGCCGCAGCAGGTCGGCCAGTTCGAAGTCGTCGAAGCCCACCAGCGCCACCGGGCGGTGCGGATCCCGTTCGGCGAGGACCCGGACCACCGTCACCGTCACCCGGTTGTTCCCGGTCAGCAGGGCCGTCACCGGAGCGGGCCCGCTCAGCATCTCCTCGGCCGCCCGCCGCACCCGCTCCGGTGCCGTGCTCCCGAGCGACACCCAGTCGGGCCGCACCGGCAGGCCGGCCTCCTCCATCGCCGTGCGGTAGCCGCGCAGCCGCTCCGCGGCGGTGTGGATCCGCGGGAGGTCCCCGATGTAGCCGATCCGGCGGTGCCCGTGGGCGATCAGGTGCGCCACCCCCGACCGCGCCCCACCGTGGTTGTCGGAGACCACCGTGTCGGCCTCGATGCCCCGGGCAGGCCGGTCCACGAACACCGTGGCGATCCCGGCGTGCATCTCCGGCTCCAGGTAACGGTGGTCCGGGCCCGCCGGAACCACCAGCAGGCCGTCCACCCGGCGTGCGCACAGGGCCAGCGCCAACTCCTGCTCACGGTAGGGGTCATGGGCGCTGGAGCCGTTGATCAGCAAGGTGTCGTGCGCCCGCGCCACCTCCTCCACGGCACGGGAGAGCGGGCCGTAGAACGGGTCGGCCAGGTCCTCGAGGATCAGCCCCACGGTGGCGGTGCGGCCCTTGCGGAGCACCCGCGCGCTGTCGTTGCGCCGGAACCCCAGGGCGTCGATCGCGTCCTGCACCCGCCGCCGGGTCTCCGAGGTGACCCCGGGCTCCCCGTTCACCACCCTGGAGACCGTCTTCAGACCCACTCCCGCACGGCTCGCCACGTCCTTCATGGTGGGACGGCTGCCGTAACGGGAGGTGGGGGGACGGCCTTCGGTCAGGGTCACGATGTGCTGGGTCCTGTCCTGAGAGGGCGGATGCGCGGCGTGCGGCGACGAGCATAGAGTCTGGACATCGTTGTCAGGCAGGGAAACGGCAGGAAAGCAGGGGGGACATGACGTCGACGGGTACCGCGCTCTCGCCGGCCGGCCTGGTGGCCGCGCTCGACATCGGCGGCACCAAGATCGCGGGCGCGCTGGTGGACGGTGAGGGGCGCCTCCGGGTGCGCGCGCGGCGGGCCACGCCCGCGGCGGGGGACGGCGGGACGGTGATGGGCGCGGTCGCCGCGGTGCTCGACGAGCTCCGGGCCTCGCCGCTCTGGGCGGAGGTCCGGGGGGTGGGCATCGGCAGCGCGGGCCCGGTGGACCGGGCGGCGGGAGCCGTCTCGCCCGTCAACATCCCCGGCTGGCGCGGCTATCCGCTGCGTGAGCGGGTCCGCGAACGGGTCGGCGGTCTGCCGGTCGAGCTGATCGGCGACGGGGCCGCGGTCGCGGCCGCCGAGCACTGGGTGGGCGCCGCCCGCGGCTGCTCCGACGCCCTGTGCATGGTGGTGTCCACCGGTGTCGGTGGCGGCCTGGTGCTCGGCGGACGGGTCCGGCCGGGTCGCACCGGCAACGCCGGACACATCGGCCACATCAGTGTCGACCTCGCCGGCGACCTCTGCCCCTGCGGCGCGCGCGGGTGCGTCGAGGGGCTGGCCCGGGGGCCCGCGATAGCCCGGCGGGCATGGGAGAACGGCTGGCGTCCGGACCCCGGCGGTGACGCGTCGGCCGTCGCGGTGGCCGACGCCGCCCGGGCGGGCCACCCGGCCGCGGTGGCCTCCTTCGCCCTCGCCGGACGTGCGCTGGCCGCCTCGATCGCCGCGGTGGCCGCGCTGGTCGAGATAGAGGTCGCGGTGATCGGCGGGGGAGTGGCCGAGTCCGGCGACGTCCTGTTCGCCCCGCTGCGCGAGGCGCTCCCGGAGTACGCGACGTTGTCCTTCACCAGCGGACTGCGGGTCGTGCCGGCGCTGACCGGCTCGGACGCCGGGCTGATCGGCGCCGCGGCGGCCGCGCTGGGACGACTGGAGGGATGAGCGGAGGAGGCGCCGACGTCGTTCCGGCTTCCCGGTCCGGCCCTGAGCGGCTGAATTCGACCGATTGCGGCCGATTGTGACCGAGCCGTCGTTCGCCGGGCGTGTCCCGTGACCGGCGAGCCCGCCGCGCTGTTGTAGCGGCATGAAGAAGCGCAGCATGCTCGCCATCGCCTCCTTCGCCGCCGGGTGCGTCCTCGCGGCGGTCTCCCCCTCCCACGCGGAGGGGGAGGAGGCCGAACGTCCCGTCGAGGACGTGCGCGGCACGGTGGAGGAGCTCACCGGCGACGACAGCATCGCCCGCCACGAGGTCTTCGGGCCGTCCGCCGACACCACCGTCCACGACGGGGTCGCCTACCTGGAGGGGCTGGAGACCCTGCAGGCGCTGGAAGCCCTCGAGGCGCTGCCGGCCCCCGACGCGGGGCTGTGGCCCGCCGTCTGACGCATCGCGTCGCGCGGCGGTGCGGACCCCCGGCCCGCCCGCCGCCACCGTGATCCCTCCGTGCTCCCCCGTTGCCCCCTCAACTGCGGCTGGTTTCCGATGCAGGATGGGGCGGGCACGTCACATTCGTCCGGAGAGGACGAAGATCCGGAGAAGAGGGGGAACAGTGATCGTCTGGATCAACGGCGCGTTCGGCGCGGGCAAGTCCAGCACCGCGAGGGAGCTGCTGGACCTGATGCCCGACAGCGCGCTCTTCGATCCCGAGGTGGTCGGCGGTGCGCTCACTTACATGCTGCCGCCCAAGCACCTCGCCGGGATCGACGATTTCCAGGACCTGCCGATCTGGCGGCGGCTGGTGGTGGACACCGCGGCCGCGATGCTCTCGGAACTCGGCGGCACCCTGGTCGTTCCCATGACTCTGCTGCGCCAGGAGTACCGCGACGAGATCTTCGGTGGCCTCGCCGCGCGCCGGATCACCGTCCGCCATGTGGTGCTCACCCCGGCGGAAACGATTCTCCGTCAGCGGATAACGGACGCCGAGACGCCTGACGCACTGCCCGACGCCGAGCGGCGCGTGCGCCAGTGGCGCCAGGACCACGTCGAGCCGTACCTGGCCGCGCTGGGCTCCTGGCTGGCCGCCGACGCCCATCCCGTGGACAACGGCACCCTCACCCCCCAGCAGACCGCGGCCCGGATCGCCCGGGCGGTCGGCAGCGGGGAGGCAGCCGTCTGCGACATCGTGCAGACCCCCGAACCCAGCGCCGAGACGGTGGCCTCCGGGGTGCTGCTCTTCGACGAGCAGGACCGGTTCCTGCTCGTCGACCCCACCTACAAGCCGGGCTGGGAGTTCCCCGGCGGGGTGGTCGAACGGGGGGAGGCGCCCGCGCAGGCGGGGGTGCGCGAGGTGGCCGAGGAGACCGGGCTGTGCCTCGCCGAGGAACCGAGGCTGCTGGTCGTCGACTGGGAGGCGCCACGGCCTCCCGGATACGGCGGGCTGCGGTTCCTGTTCGACGGCGGACGGCTGCGCGGTGACGCGGCCGCCCGGGTGATCCTGCCCGGTCCCGAGCTGCGCGGCTGGCGGTTCGTCACCGAGACGGAGGCCGCCGAACTGCTGCCGCCGGTGCGCTACCGGCGTCTCCACTGGGCGCTGCGCGCACGGGAACGGGGCGCGGCGATGTACCTGGAGGCCGGCGAGCCGGTGGGATGACCGGGGGCGGGCGGCCGGGTCGCGGCGGGCCGTCCGGCGCGGGGCGCCCCGTCGTGGGCCGCCTGCCATGGGCCGTCTGTCATGGGCTGTCCTCCGCGGGCCCGGTGCGCCCGCTGCGGGGTCCGCCGCCGCCGAACCGCTGCCGCTGCGTGAGGTGCTTCCGTGCGGGTGGCAGCCCCTCGCCCGGACGGGGCGAGGGGCTGTTCCGCCGTGAGGGCGAGGCTCCGTCAGCCGGCCGCGTACATCTGGAGGAAGAGGGCCTCGGCGACCGAGAGCCGCTCCAGCTCCTCGGGGGACACGCTCTCGTTCGGCGCGTGGATCTGGGCCTCGGGCTCGCTGAGACCGATCAGCAGCACCTCCGCCTTCGGGTACAGCGTTCCGAGGGTGTTGCACAGCGGGATGGACCCGCCCTGGCCGGCGAGCTGCATCTCCTGGCCCGGGTAGGCCTCCGCCATGGCCCGCGCCATCGCGGAGTAGGCCGGGCTGTCGGTGTCGGCGCTGAACGGCTGGCCCTGACCGACCTGCTCGACGACGACCCGCGCCCCCCACGGGGTGTGGCGTTCCACGTGCGCCTGGAGCAGCGCGGAGGCCTCCGACGCGTCCACGCCCGGCGGCACCCGCAGGCTGACCAGCGCCCGCGCGCTCGCCTGCACCGACGGCGTGGCGCCGACCACCGGCGGGCAGTCGATGCCCAGCACGGTGACCGCGGGCCGCGCCCAGATCCGGTCGGCCACCGTCCCGGAACCGGTCAGCCCGACACCGTCCAGCACCTTCGCGTCGGCACGGAACTGCTCCTCGTCGTACTGGAGACCCTCCCAGACCGTGTCACCGGTCAGGCCGTCCACCGTCGTCGAGCCGTCCTCGCCGCGCAGCGAGTCCAGGACGCGGATCAGCGCCGCCAGCGCGTCCGGGGCGGCGCCGCCGAACTGCCCGGAGTGCAGGTTGCCCTGCAGGGTGTCCATCTGGATCCGCACCATCGTCATCCCGCGCAGGGTGGCCGTGGCGGTCGGCAGCCCCACCCGGAAGTTGCCCGAGTCACCGATCACGATCGCGTCGGCGGCCAGCAGCTCGGGGTGCTCCTCGGCGTACCGCTCCAGGCCACCGGTGCCCTGCTCCTCGGAACCCTCGGCGATCACCTTGACGGTGACCGGCACGCCGCCGTTCGCCTTGAGGGCGCGCAACGCCAGCAGATGCATGACGACGCCGCCCTTGCAGTCGGCCGCGCCCCGCCCGTACCAGCGGCCGTCGCGCTCCGTCAGCTCGAACGGCGGGGAGATCCACGCCGCCTCGTCCAGCGGCGGCTGGACGTCGTAGTGGGCGTAGAGCAGGACGGTCCGGGACCCCGCGGGGCCGGGCAGGCAGCCGTAGACGGACTGGGTGCCGTCCGGGGTGTCGAGCAGGGCGACGTCCTGGAAGCCCTCCGCGCGCAGGGCGTCGGCGACCCAGTTCGCGGCGCCCTCGCTCTCGCCGCGGGGGAACTGCTCGAAGTCGGCCACCGACTCGAAGGCGACCAGCTCGGCGAGTTCCTCCTTCGCTCTCGGCATCAGCGAGGCGACGGTCGCGGCGACCGGGTTCGACGACATGTGCGGGACTCCTCGTAGATCTCGGGTCTTACGCCGGACCGTTCGGGCGGGCCGTCCGCACGGATGCGGGCCGGGACCGCCCTGGCAGGTCCGGTACAGCGTCCGGTACACGCCCCGGTACGGCGGATGCCGTGATCGAGGGCCCTGTACGGAGGACGGACGGACGCGTGTGGTTCCGCGTTCCGCACCGTCGATACTCCCACAGCCACCTGCGGCGATTGCCGCCGTAGGATGCGGTGGACAGTGCGGCAGACATCTTGACTGGTGATCGGGAGCGGTTGGCGATCGTGAGCGACGAGAACGGCGAGCACGGGGAGCACGCGGAGCACGCGGAGAACGGCCGGGACGACACTTCGGACCCGACAGGGTCGGCGGAGGACGCGACGGCGGAAGACGCGCCCGCGGAAGACGCGCCCGAGGACGGCGCGCCCGCGGACGGCGCACGGGCGGAGGAACCTGCCGGACGGGCGGGTGACCCCGCCGTGGGGGCGGAGTACCTGGCCGATCGGGCGGCGGACGGCGAAGGCGTCTGGGACGTCGTGGTGGTGGGCGCGGGCCCGTCGGGAGCGGCGGCCGCCTACGCGGCGGCGGTCGCCGGACGGCGCGTGCTGCTCCTGGAGAAGGCGGAGCTGCCCCGCTACAAGACCTGCGGCGGCGGCATCATCGGCCCCTCCCGCGACGCCCTGCCTCCCGGCTTCGAGGTTCCCTTCCAGGACCGGGTGAACGCGGTCACCTTCTCCCACAACGGCCGGTTCACCCGCACCCGCCGTTCCCGACGGATGCTCTTCGGCCTGGTCAACCGCCCCGAGTTCGACCAGCGGCTGGTGGAGAGCGCGCAGAAGGCCGGAGCGGAGGTGCGCACCGGAGTCACCGTCTCCCGGGTCGAGCAGCACGGCCCCACGGTCCCCGACCGCCGCACCGTCGCCGTGGTGCTCCAGGGCGGCGAGACCCTGCTGGCCCGCTCGGTGGTCGGCGCGGACGGCAGCGCCAGCCGGATAGGAGCCCACGTCGGCGTCAAGATGGGCCAGGTCGACCTGGGCCTCGAGGCCGAGATCCCGGTGCCCGGGACGGTCGCCGAGGACTGGCGCGGACGTGTGCTGATCGACTGGGGGCCGCTGCCCGGCAGTTACGGATGGGTGTTCCCCAAGGGCGACACCCTGACCGTCGGTGTGATCTCCGCGCGCGGCGAGGGCGCGGCGACCAAGCGCTACCTGGAGGACTTCATCGGCCGGCTCGGCCTGGCCGGGTTCGAACCGGCCGTCTCCTCCGGCCACCTGACGCGGTGCCGCACCGACGACTCGCCGCTCTCCCGCGGCCGCGTGCTGGTCTGCGGGGACGCCGCGGGCCTGCTGGAGCCGTGGACCCGCGAGGGCATCTCCTTCGCGCTGCGCTCCGGGCGGCTGGCGGGGGAGTGGGCGGTGCGGATCGCCGAGGCCCACGACGCCGTGGACGTGCGGCGCGAGTCGCTCAACTACGCCTTCGCCATCAAGGCCGGTCTCGGCGTGGAGATGAGCGTGGGGCGGAAGCTGCTCGCCGTCTTCGAGCGCCGCCCCGGGATGCTCCACGCCGCGATCACCGGCTTCCGGCCCGCCTGGCGGGCGTTCGCCGACATCACCCGGGGCGCGACCACGCTGGCCGAGCTCGTCCGCTCCCGCCCGCTCGCGCAGCGGGCGCTCACGGCGCTGGAGCGGTAGGGGGCGCGGGGGGCCAGGGCCGGGGCCGGGGCGGGCGCCGGGCCGCGGGGCTGTGAAGCCGCGGTGCCAGGGGGCCGGGGGCCGCGGTGCCGGGGGGCCGCGGGGCTGCCGCCCGTGGTGCGGCTGTGCGCTGTGGAGCGGACGGGGCGCGGTGCCGCGGGGCTCAGGAGGTGACGGTGATCCGGAAGACCGGGTGGTCGGGGGCGGCCGCCGTCAGCTCCGCGTCGGTGGAGTCGGCGGTGACGCCCTGGAAGTACTTGTCGACCTCCCACCCCCACTTGACCAGGTAGCCGCGCAGCACCGCGAGCTTCTGGTCGTCCGGCAGCTCGGTGGCCGTGAAGTGGCGGACCTTGCGTCCGACGCGCAGTTCACCGCCGCCCGCCGCGCGCATGTTGCGGACCCACTGGGAGTGGCCGCGGGCGGAGACCAGGAACTGGTCGCCGCCGAGCTCGAAGGGGTTGACCGGGATCCGCTGCAGCGCGCCGCTCCTGCGGCCCCGTACCGACAGCTCGGCACTGCCCATCAGGCTGAGCCCGTGCCGGGCCAGCCAGCCGACGACCTTGTTGAAGCGGGCGGCGACGGGACCCGCCTCGAGGTAGTAGGTGCCGGTTGCGCCGGTCGTGCCGGTCTTCGGCGTCGGCTCCTGGGCGTTCCGCATGGTGAACCTCCGGGGAAATGAGAGCGGTGCTCTCGCTTGAGAACAGTGTGCGCGTTATCGGTGTAAGAAAGCAAGAGCGGTGCTCACGTTTATGAGCGCCGCTCTTGAATGGGTGCACTGCTCTCGATCTGTGCCACACTCGGATCATGAGCGCAACCGAAGGAGTCCGGGCCCGCGCCCGGCGGGAGATCACCGCGGCGATCAAGGACGAGGCCCGGCGACGGCTCGCGGACGAGGGCGCCGCCAAGCTCTCGCTGCGGGCGGTGGCCCGGGAGCTGGGCATGGCCTCGTCCGCCGTCTACCGCTACTTCCCGAGCCGCGACGACCTCCTGACCGCCCTGATCGTCGACGCCTACGACTCGCTCGGCGCCGCCGCGGAGGGCGTCGAGGCCGAGGCCGCCGCGGCTCCCGGCGCCACGCCGCTGGGCCGGTGGGTCGCGGTCTGTGAGGCGGTGCGCGGGTGGGCACTGGCCCACCCGCACGAGTACGCGCTGATCTACGGCACGCCGGTTCCCGGTTACCGGGCGCCCGAGACCACCGTGCCCGCCGCCTCACGGGTGGGGCTGCTGCTGATCGGCGTCGCCCGCGACGCCCACCGAGGCCCCGCCGGGCTCTCCCGTACCCCGCTGCCCGAGGGCCTGCGCCCGGAGGCCGTGCGGATGACGGCCGACCTGGCGCCGGACCTGCCGCCGGAGACGGTGGTCGCGCTGGTCGCCGCCTGGTCCGAGCTGTTCGGGCTGATCGGCTTCGAGCTGTTCGGCCAGTTCCACCGGGTGGTGGAGGACCGGGCGCCGTTCTTCCGGCACGCGGTCGCCAGACTCGCCCATGAGGTCGGTATCGCCTTCCCGGGCGCCACGCCCGAGGCGTGACACCTGCCCGCGGCCACCCGCGGGATCACCGGCGCCCGACGTGCCCGGCGCCCCCGGGTCTCGCTGCCCGAAGCGGCCCGCCCGGTGGCCGGAGCCCGCACTCCGCGGTCACCGTGATGGTCCGGCGCTCCGGTTCGGCGCCGTCCACGGGTAGGGGCCGCCGGGCCCTGACGGACGGCCCGCCTCGCCCACCGCTTCGGGCGGGGCGGCGCCGTCGGCCCGGCCGGCCAGGCCGAACGCCTTCCGCCCGAAGCCCGTTGCCCATTGCCCGATGCCCTGGAGTCTGGCGCTCGATGCCCGGTGCTCGGTTGCGGGGCCTGGCGCTTGATGCCCCGGTGCCGATGTGGCCCGAGTCGGGGTGGTCCGAGCCAGGGTGGTCCGACGCCGGGTGGCCCGCAGCCCGCCGGGCGGGAGGCGGCCCCGGAGGGCCCCGGCCGGGCACCGGGGCCGGGGCGCGGTGGCTCAGCCGAGGACCTCCTTCGACTGCTCCCGCCACAGCTCCGCCGTCCCCGCGTCGCCGCTGACCGAGGGGTAGGGGGAGCGGTTCCATAGCGCGGCGTACAGCTGTGCCGCCGGTCCCGCCAGCTCGCAGTCCGCCACCGCGTCCGCCGCGCCGCCGACGCCGTCTCCGCCCGCGCCCCGCACCGTCACGGGCGGGTCCTCCGATATCCGCACCGTCCACACCGCCTCCGCCGCTGCCTCCGCCTCCGCCTTCGACGCGTCCAGCGGGTCCGCGGCCGCCACCACGTCCGTCACGCGCACCCGCAGCAGGCGTGGTTCCGGCGAGCGCACCCACCTCTTGCGGCGGCCGTGGAAGCCGCGCAGCAGCTCGTCGATCCCGTCCACGGCGAACTCCGCACCCACTTCCGTCGGTTCGCCCCCGCGCGCGGCCTCGGCGTCCAGCCGGTGCACCGCCGTCTCGTGCGCCTGCCGCCGCGCCCAGAAGGCCAGCGGGGACGGGGCGGGGAGGAAGCGCCAGCACTCCACCTCCGGATCGGCCGAGGCCAGCGTCGAGGTCAACTCCCGGTGCCCCTCGGTGAACCAGGCCAGCAGCTCGGCCCCGTCCAGGTGGGGAGGCGCCTCGAGCTGCCGGGGCGCGGTGAGCCCCCTCCCCACGAACGCCGCGGCCCAGCGATGCACCGCGCCGGTGTGCTCCACCAGATCGCGCACCCGCCACCCCGGACAGGTCGGCACCGGCGCGCCGAGCCCGGCCTCCTCGGCTGCCCCGGCCAGCAATTCGCCCTCACGGCGCAGGATCTCGATGTGCTCGGCAATCTTCATCCTTCGAGTCTGCCGGAGCCGACTGTAGGGTGCACCCGAACGTGCCCCGCCGCGCGGAGGGAAGCGCAAGTGACCCATGTCGAAGACGAGTTGAACAGCCAGCCCGAGTGCTGGCAGCGGGCGGCCGACGAGGCGCCGGACCACCGGGCGGCACTGCCGGCCCCCGGTGAGCGGGTCGCCGTCGTGGGCTGCGGCACCTCCTGGTTCATGGCCCAGGCCGCCGCCGCCCTGCGGGAGCACGCGGGCCAGGGCGAGACCGACGCCTTCGCCGCCTCCGAGTTCCCCCACGGGCGCCGCTACGACCGGGTCGTGGCCCTCACCCGGTCCGGCACCACGACCGAGGTGCTCGACCTGCTGGCCCGGCTGCGCGCCGACGGCGTGCCCACCACCGCGATCACCGCGGACCCCGACACCCCCGTCATGGAGGCCGCCGACCGGACCGTGGTCCTGGCGTACGCCGACGAACGGTCGGTGGTGCAGACCCGGTTCGCCACCACCGCGCTCACCCTGCTCCGCGCCCACCTCGGGCTGCACCCCGATGCCGCCGTCGCCGACGCGCGCACCGCCCTCGGCACACCGCTGCCCGAAGGACTGGTGGACTGCGGGCAGTTCACCTTCCTCGGCCGGGGCTGGACGGTCGGCCTGGCCAACGAGGCGGCGCTGAAGATGCGGGAGGCGTCCTTGTCCTGGACCGAGGCCTATCCGGCCATGGAGTACCGGCACGGCCCGATCAGCGTCTCCACCCGGTCCACCGCCACCTGGATGCTGGGCGAGGCGCCCGCCGGACTCGCCGAGCAGGTGCGCGCCACCGGTGCGCTCTGGGTGGACGGCGGCCTGGACCCGCTCGCCGAACTGGTCCGCGCCCAGCGCCTCGCCGTGGCGGTCGCCGCCGGGCGCGGCCTCGACCCGGACAGCCCCCGGCACCTCACCCGCTCGGTGATCCTCGCCGACACCGCCTGACCGCCCCACCGCTCGGCGCACCGCCCCGCCGCCGACCAGCGGACGCTCCGCCGCCGACCGGCCGCCGCACCGTCGTACCGAACGGAAGGAGAGCCGTGCCCCTCGTGCCCTCCGGCGACCTGGTCAGGGCGGCTGCCGCCGCCCGCCGGGCCGTCGCCGCCTTCAACGTCATCACCCTGGAACACGTCGAGGCGGTGATCGAGGGGGCCGAACGGGCCGCGGCGCCGGTGATCGTGCAGGTCAGCGAGAACACCGTGGCGTTCCACGGCGGACGGCTGCTGCCGCTCGCCCGGGCCGCCGCCGCGGCGGCCGAGGGGGCGGCCGTGCCGGTGGGCCTGCACCTGGACCACGTCACCCGCGACGACCTGCTGCGGCAGGCGGCGGACGCCGGCTTCGGCTCGGTGATGTACGACGCCTCCCGGCTGCCCCACGCCGAGAACCTCGCCGCCACCCGCGAGGCGGCGCGCTGGGCACACGGCCAAGGGCTGTGGATCGAGGCGGAGCTGGGCCAGGTCGGCGGGAAGGAGGGCACGCCCGCACTGGACGCCCACGCGCCCGGGGCCCGCACCGACCCCGACGAGGCCCGCGCGTTCGTCACCGGGTGCGGGGTGGACGCCCTGGCGGTGGCGATCGGCAGCGTCCACGCCATGACCACGCGCACCGCCACCCTTGACCACGCCCTGCTGACCCGGCTTGCCGAGGCGGTCGACGTCCCGCTGGTGCTGCACGGCTCCTCCGGGGTCCCCGACGCGGAGCTGGCCGCGGCGGTCACCGGGGGCATCGGCAAGGTCAACGTGGGCACCGCCCTCAACGTGGCCCTGACCGGCGCCGTACGCGCCCACCTGGCCCGGCACCCCGAGCAGGTCGACCCGCGCCGCTACCTGGGCCCCGCGAGGGAGGCCGTGGCGGACACGGTGGTGCGCTACCTCGAAGTGATCCTGGGCGACGGCGACGGCGACGGCGACGGCGACGGCGACGGCGGCGACGGGCCGGAACCCGGGACGGCGCCCGCCGCGGCCGCCACCGGCTGAGACGTCAGCCCCGCCGGACCGCCCGGAGGACCACGAACTTCGGGTCGGAGGCGACCAGTTCGGCGTTGCCGAAGACCCGTCGCAGCGACACGTGGTAGCCGAGGTGCCGGTTGCCCACGATCCACAACTCGCCACCGGGCCGCAGCACCCGCTTCGCGCCCCGGAACATCCGCCGGGCGATCGCGTCGGTGGTCGCTTGGTGGGAGTGGAACGGAGGGTTGCTGAGTACCAGGTCGACGCTGTCCGACGGGACGCGGTCCAGGCCGTCGCCCACCCTGAACTCCGCCTTCGCGCCCAGCCCGTTGGCCCGGCAGGTCTCCTCGGCGGAGGCGACCGCCTGGTAGGACTCGTCGGTGAACAGCACCTCGGCGTCCGGGTCGGCCAGCGCCACAGCCGCACCGACCACGCCGTTGCCGCAGCCGAGATCCACCACCCGGCCGAGGCCCGGGCCGGCTGGCAGGTGCTGGAGGAAGAAGCGGGTGCCGATGTCGAGGCGGTCGGCGCAGAACACCCCGGCGTGGTTGACCACCGGGCGGCCCGCCACCAGCGCCGCGTCCCCGGGCAGCTCGTACCGCAGCGGCCACGGGTTGGCGCCGCGCTCCGCCGCCGGCCCGCCGGGCGTGACGAACACCAGCCGTGCCTTCCGCTCCGCCAGCGAGGTCCGGGTCGGGCCCACGACCCGCTCGAACAGGGCGAGCGTCGAGGTGTGGATCTCCTTCACCATGCCGGTGCCGACGACCACGCTGTCCTCGTGCAGGGCCGGGGCCAGCCGGTGCAGCTGGTCCTCCAGCAGCGCCAGGCTCTTGGGGACCCGGACCAGCAGGACGTCGATCCGCTCCGGCGGCGCGTCACGGGTGGTCAGCAGCGTGACCGCGTCCTCGGCCAGGCCGTTGGCGGCCAGGTTGGCCCGGGTGGCCTCCCGGGTCAGGAACGACTCGGTGATCTGGGTGACGGTCCCCGCCGCGGCACCCGAACCCGAACCGGCACCCGCCCCCGAACCCGAACCGGCACCCGAACCGGCACCCGCCCCCGAACCCGCACCGGCGGCCCGTGCGGCCAGTGCCGTGGTCAGCGCGCCCCAGCGGTCGCCGACGACCACCACGGCGCCCGACGACGGCGGCCCGGCGGCCGCCAGATGGCGCAGCAGGTAGTCGTCGGCGGCGTCCCAGGCCCGCAGCCGGTCGCGCGGATCCCGGGGGAAGCGGGAGAGGGCGAGTTCGGCCCAGGGAGTGGTGAAGCGGTCGTTCATCGTGCTCCCAGGCTAGCCGAGCCGCCGCAGGAGACCGTCCGCCCGTCCCCGGCCGGGGGATCATGAAAGACTCTTCGGCATGAACGGCAACGCTGACCCCCGACCGGAGGGGGAGGGCACGACCCGGGCCCGGCTGGACCGCGGACGCGGCGCGCTCGGCCCGGCACTGCAGCTCGTCCACACCGGCCGGGCACCCACCCGCGCCGTGCTGACCTCGGAGCTGGGCGTGACGCGGGCCACGGCGGGCGCGGTCGCCGCCGAGCTGGAGGCGCTCGGACTGATCGAGGTCGACGCGCATCCGGTCGCCCCCGCGGGATCGCAGGGCCGTCCGTCGCACCGGCTGATGGTCGCCGAACGGGGCCCGGTCGTCCTCGCGGCCCAGGTGCACGTAGACGGCTACCGTACCGCCCTGGTCGGACTCGGCGGCCGGATCGTCGCCACCGCGCACAGCGCGCTGAAGGTGGAGGAGGACCCCGCCCAGCTCCTCGGCGTGGCCGTGGGCGCGGGTGCCCGGCTGCTGAGGGAGACCGGCCTGCGGTGCGTGGGGGCCGGGCTCGCGGTGCCGTTCGCGGTGACCGAGCCGGACGGAGTGGCGCTCAACCCGCTGCTGCTCGCCTGGCCGGCCGGAGCCCCCGTACGGGACGTCTTCGTCGCGTGCCTGCGTGCCGCCGGTATCGAGGTGCCCGTGTTCGTCGGCAACGACATGAACCTCACGGCGCTCGCCGAGCACCGGCACGCCGCCGGGCGCGGCGCCGACCACCTCCTGTGCGTCGCCACCGGCCACCAGGGCGTCGGCGGCGCCCTGGTGCTGGACGGCCGCCTGCACACCGGGAGTTCGGGACTGGCCCTGGAGGTCGGACACCTCACCGTCGACTCCGACGGGCGCCCCTGCCACTGCGGCAGCCGCGGCTGTCTCGACGTCGAGACCGACCCCCTGGCGTTCCTCGCCGTGCTCGGCCGTGAACCGGGCCCCGAGGGGTCCCTGCTGCGGCAGGCCGAGGAACTGATCCGGGACGGCTACGCCCACGACCGTGCGGTGCGGGCGGCCGTGCACGCGCTGATCGACCGGCTGGGCCTGGGCCTGGCCGGCCTGGTCAACATCCTGAACCCGGACCGGATCATCCTCGGGGGACTGCACCGGGCGTTGCTGGAGGCCGATCCCGGGCGGCTGCACTCGGTGGTGGCCCGGCGCAGCCTGTGGGGGCAGAGCGCCGCCGTCCCGCTCCAGGGGTGCACACTGCCCTTCAACAGCCTGGTGGGGGCCGCGGAACTGGCCTGGCAGCCGGTGTTCGACGACCCCCTGGCGGTGCTCGAGGGCTGATGCGGGGCCGGTGTCAGACCGGGAGGGCCGTCAGACGCTTGCCGTGCAGGCAGAAGACGCCGGCCTCGGTGGTGGTGACGAACCACTCGTCGAGCTCGCCGGAGCCGTCGTTGTACGTCCAGAGGTAGTCGCCGGTCGCCACGTCGAGCGCGTAGACGCCGCCCCGGTCGTTCAACTCCGTGGCCGCGTACAGGACGTCGCCCGCCAGCGCGAAGTGCCACGGGCTGGTGGCCTCCCGCTCGGACAGGCCGGTGTTCTCCCAGGCGACGTCGCCGGTCCGCGGGTCGAGGGCGAAGAGTTTGCGGTTGGTGTCCGAGACGTACAGGACGCCGTCCAGCACGGTGGGGCCGACGAACTTCGTGAACTCCTCGGCCGTCAGCGACCACCGGTCCTTCCCGGTGGCGAGGTCGACCGCCAGCAGCTTCCCGTCGTCCGCGAGGATCACCAGATCCCCCTCCACGGCGAACCGCTGGTAGTTGAACTCGCTGATCTTCCGCGTCCACACCTGCTGCCCGGTGGAGGTGTCCCGCACCGTCAGGTTCTTCCGGTAGTCCGTGTAGACCAGGTGCCGCCCCCGCGCGGCCGCGATGATGCCGTGCTCCTCCGTGCCGGCGTCACGCCGCTCCTTCCACACCGCCCGTCCCGAGGCGGTGTCGATCGCCGCGATCACGTTCCGGTCGGTCAGCTCACCGTTCTCCACCTCCTCGGCGATCACGTAGACCTGGGTGTCGTCCACGGCGATCACCCGGGGGTCTCCGTACGCGCCGCCGAGCCTGCTGCGCCAGGTCTCCTCGCCGGTGGCCGGATCGATGCCGACCACGTCGCCGTCGTACTGGCCGCTGGCCAGGTAGAGCGTGCCGCCGCCCATGAGCATCTGCGCGCCCGGCACGGTCAGCTCCTCCCGGGACCACAGCTCCTTGCCGGTGGCCGCGTCGAAGCCCTTGAGCGGGTCGCCGGTGGCTATCACCACGCCGTCCGCCACCACGAGGGCGTGGACGACGCCCATGGCCTGCGCGGTGGTGTCCGTCTGCCACAGGGGCTTCGGCGCGCCGCCCTTGCCCCCGCCCTCGCCACCGCCCTTGGCGTCGCCCTTCCCGCCGCCCCCGGTGCCGGTCCCCGAGGAGGGGTCCTCGTCCTCGGCGCGGCAGCCGGCGGCGCCGGTGAGAGCGGCCAGCCCGAGACCCGCCCCGGCGAGGCGCAGCAGGGCGCGGCGGGAGGGCGTCCGGAGGCGGCCGCCGGACGCCGGAGACTCCGTGGAGAGGCGCTTGTTCATGTTCCCCGTTCCTTCGTCGTATCAGCTGCCGCCGCGGGGGACGACCGGGGCGGGACACGGGGAACTGTAGGGGCAGGCCGGGTGCGCGGAGCTGCCGGGTACACAACGTGGACACAGCTGTGAAACCGTGCCGGTCCTGTCACGGCTGTCACGGCTGTCACAGACGCCCCGCGTCGGCGCAGGCCGGAGGCGGGCGGCGCGGTCGCCCGCGTCGCCCGCCTCAAGGGTCACCGCCCGGTCAGCCGGGAACGGCCGACCGGGCGGGAGCGGGGGAGGCCGCGACGACGGCCTCGACCAGGGCGGGTTCCGGCTCCGGCGTCGCGGCAGGCGCGAACTCCGGTGCCGCAGCCGGACCGGGCGCCGGATCAGGAGGGTGGACGCCGGCCAGGGCCGGCCCCGGAGCCGGCGCCCGCGGGGCGTCCTCGGCCGCGGGAAGGGTGAACCAGACGACCTTGCCGGAGTCGCCGTCCGGACGCGCCCCCCAGCTCTCGCTGAGCGCGGCGATCATCGCCAGGCCGCGGCCGCAGGTGGCGAGCGAGTCGGCGAGGGCATCGGCGTCCCCCAGCACCGGGAGCCGGGGATCGTGGTCGTGCACCGACACGGTGAGCCGGTCGAGCAGCAGCTCGAGCCGCACGGTGCAGGTCTTGTCCGGCCGGACGTGCCGGTGGACGTTGGTCAGCAGTTCGGTGACACCGAGCGAGGCCCGCTCGGTGAGGGAGTCCAGATGCCAGTAGCGCAATTGCGCCGAGACGATTCTGCGGACCTGTCCGATCCGCGACGGCAGGGCCTGGAGCTCCACCGCGCAGTGCCTGCTCGGGTGACTGATCACGGCTGCAACTCCCCGACGTAGAGGTCCGGAAGATGGCGACGACCGGCTGTCTGCGTAGTCGCCGGTAAACCCAGAGTGACGTGAGAACAGCGTGACCCAGCGCCCGCACCGCCGCAACTCGCGGCAACCGGCGGCGTCCGGAGGGCGGGTCCGGACGCGGACGACCGGGTTCCTTCAGCGTGGCCGCGCCGCCAGGCGCACCGTCCGGGCGAGGCGCACCGCCGGCGACTCCGCGCCGTCCGGTCCACGCCCGTCGTGCGCGGACGCGCCGGACTCGGCGTCCTCGTCACGGAGCGTCAGGACATAGCGCACTCCCCCCAGCTGCACCAGGACACGGTCGGCCCGCCGGAACCGCGTCCGCAGGACGCGGACCTTCTTCGCGGGCGCGGCGGCGATGACCCGCCCGCCGCTGTTGAGCAGCTCCACCAGTCCGCCCCGCACCCGCACCTGGCCGGCCCTGGTCAGCGACCTGAGGCCCCGCTCGATGCGCACGCCCGTCGCGCTGAACTCGTCCTGGCCGCCGGGCTGTTCCCGGTCCCCGGGCCCGGCCGCCAGGAACTCCTCCGTGGCGGTGAAATCCGGCTCCGCCATGCTGACGCCCCACCCTTCGCCTTGTCCGCTGCGCCCCCGTTGCGCCACGTACGAGTAGTCTGCCCGGATGTGCGGCCGGACACCAGGGCCTCCGGAGGTCCGGGCCGAGGCGCGCGCGGCACGTCGGCCCGGACGGACCGGCCGTTGTGCGCCCCCTGTCCCCGGCGCGCTCCCAAGGCCCCGCTTGAGGTCCCCAAAGATGCGTTTATGCAGGTGGGAAGCGTGTGGAAGGTGTCTATGATCGGGGCTCCCGGTTCTTCCGGGCCGTCCGAGGAGCCTGTCATGCCCAGCCCCCTTCCCCCGCCCGGCGCCGACGCCACGCCGGACGTCGACCGCAGCGACGTGACCTACCGCGCCTGGCTCAAGGAGGCGGTCCGCCGGGTCCAGGCCGACGCCAACCGGTCCGCCGACACCCACCTGCTGCGCTTCCCGCTGCCCGAGCACTGGAACATCGACCTGTACCTCAAGGACGAGTCGACCCACCCCACCGGCAGCCTCAAGCACCGCCTGGCCCGCTCGCTCTTCCTCTACGGACTCTGCAACGGCTGGATCCGGCCGGACCGCCCGGTGATCGAGGCGTCCAGCGGCTCCACGGCCGTCTCGGAGGCCTACTTCGCCAAACTCATCGGCATCCCGTTCATCGCGGTGATGCCGCGTACCACCAGCGCCGAGAAGTGCCGGCTCATCGAGTTCCACGGCGGCCGCTGCCACTTCGTGGACGACCCGCGCCGGATGTACGAGGAGGCCGCGCGCCTGGCGGGGGAGACCGGCGGCCACTACATGGACCAGTTCACCTACGCCGAGCGGGCCACGGACTGGCGCGGCAACAACAACATCGCCGAGTCGATCTTCCGTCAGCTGCGGATGGAGCGCTTCCCGGTGCCCGCGTGGATCGTCGCGACCGCCGGCACCGGAGGCACCTCGGCGACCCTGGCGCGCTACGTCCACTACATGCAGTTCGACACCCGGATCTGCGTCGCCGACCCGGAGAACTCCGTCTTCTTCGACGGCTGGACCACCGGCGAGCCCGATCCGGTCTGCGAGGGCGGCTCCCGGATCGAAGGCATCGGACGGCCCCGGATGGAGCCCAGCTTCCTGCCCGGCGCGGTGGACCGGATGATGAAGGTGCCGGACGCGGCGAGCGTCGCGGCGGTGCGCACCCTGGAGCGGGTCATGGGCCGCAAGGCGGGCGGCTCCACGGGCACGGGGCTGTGGAGCTCCCTCAAGATCGTCGCCGAGATGGTGGCCGCCGGGCGGTCGGGCAGCGTGGTGACCCTGCTGTGCGACCCGGGCGACCGCTACCTCGACAAGTACTACTCGGACGCCTGGCTCGCCGGTCAGGGGCTGGAGATCGGTCCGTACACGGAGGTCCTGGAGCGGGTACTGGCCGGCGGCGCCTGGCCGGACTGACCGGACCGCGCCCGCCCGCGCCGTGTCGTGCCGTCGCGCCCGTCCCGCTCGGCGTCCGGCCGGGTGGCGCCGCCCTGCGCCGCGCCGGGCCGGTCCCGGCGGCGCCGCGCCGGGACCGTGCGGTCCCCGTGGCGCGGTCAGCCCGCGCGGGGCGGGAACGCCTCGGCGGACGTCTCCGGCAGTTCCTCGTCCTCCCCGGCCACCAGCAGCCGCAGCGGCAGCTCGGAGAGTTCGGCCCGGGTGACGGCGGGCAGCCCCGCGTCGGTCACCAGGACGTCCACCTCGGACAGCGAGGCGAACGAACTCAGCCCCACCGTCCCCCACTTGGTGTGGTCGGCGACCACCACGACACGCCGGGCGGAGGCCACCAGCCGCCGGTTGGTCTCCGCCTCCGCCAGGTTCGGGGTGGAGAGCCCCGCCTCCACCGAGATGCCGTGCACGCCCAGGAACAGCAGGTCGAAGTGGAGCGCCGCTATCGCCCGGTCGGCGACCGGGCCGACCAGCGAGTCGGAGGGGGTGCGCACCCCGCCGGTGAGGACCACCGTCGGCCCGCCCGTCTCCGTCCCGTCGGGGGAGCGGCGCGCGGTGTGCAGCACGTCGGCCACCCGCACCGAGTTGGTGACCACCGTCAGGTCCGGGACCCCGCCCAGCAACTGGGCCAGCGCGTAGGTGGTGGTGCCCCCGGAGAGCGCCACAGCCGAACCCCGCGTGACCAAGGACGCCGCCGCGCGGGCGATCTCCTCCTTGGCGGCCGGTTCGCGGCCGGTCTTCTCCTCGAAACGGGGCTCGTGCCCGGTGGGCTCCGCGCCGTCGACCGGCACCGCACCGCCGTGCACCTTCGCCAGTGCCCCCAGGCGCGCCAGCGCGTCCAGGTCACGGCGCACCGTCATGTCCGACACGCCGAGCCGCTGGGTCAGCTCGTTCACCCGGACGCCGCCGCGGCGGCGGACCTCGTCCAGGATCAGTGCCCGCCGTTGCTCCGCGAGGAGGTTCTGCCGCTCAGCCACCTCTGCCCCTCGTCCCTGTCTCGCCGTATCGCCGTATCGCCGTATCGCCATATCGCCGTCTCGCCGTCGTGCCCGTCCCGCCGCGGTCGCTCCGCGCCCCGCGTCCCCGGACCGCGCCGAACCGGTGCTGTGACCAGGAGTTTTCCGTTCCGGTGCCGGGCCGGTCGACGTTCCATCCTCGCACGACACGCCGAAGGTCGGTCAGGTGGCCGCAGCGGCCGCCGGGTCACAGCCGTCACCCGATGGAGGGGAGATTCGGTGAGGAAGGGTTGAGCGGGCGCCGGAACGGAGATCCCACGGGCGGAGGACCGCATCACATGTTCGAATGCCGGGCGGTCCGGGAGGGCGGACCGGAAGCCGAAGCCGCGGACATCGAACGCACGGGGGAGCGAGACACGTGGTATCTGAACAGGGCACGCCGGTCGCGCCGGCGCCGCAGGCACAGAACCCGCCGGCCGGCGGGCCCACGCTGGAACTGCTCGTCCACGGGGTGGGCGGCACCACCCCGGCGGAGATGCTCGACGACCCGCGGACGGTGCGCGTCACCGGCGACGGCATCGCGGCCGTGTTCCGGCGCGCCGACGACGTGGACGCCGAACGGGCCGGGCGTGCCCGCGGCACCGGCGGCGCGGACACGGGGGACGGAGCCTCCGCCGCACCCGTCCAGGAGGCGTACGTCTGGTGCAACCTGACCTCCGGCAACGGCAGCCGCGCCCTGTGGCTCCTGCTGCTGCCCTTCATGGTCGTCAACCTGGCCCACTGGATGCGCCCCGCCGCCCGGGGCGACGGCCGAGCCGTCCGCCTCCACGGCACGCTGGTGCGCCTCGCCGGCCTCAGCCTCACCGTGCTGCTGGTCGCCGCCGCCTGCGAGGTCGCCCTCGACCTCACCGCCTGGCAGTGCGCCGGCACCCCGGCCTGCGTCAGCGCCCACTCCTGGCTGGAGTTCCTCACCGACGGCTGGTGGAGCGCGCCCGGCCGCCGGCTGGCCCTCGCCGCCGTCGTCCCCACCGCGCTGACGACGCTGCTCTGGTACCTCTCGCACCGCACCTGGAGCGCCTACGAGTCGCAGCAGCCGCTGACCGGCACCGGGCCGGACGAGTACGGCGACGACGCGCCGCTGGGCCGGCCCGGCTTCTGGTACGGGCGCCGCCTGGTCGCCCGGCTGCGCGCCGCGCACACCGCCGCCGCGCTGATCACCGTCGCCGCGGCGGTGGCCGCCGCCGCGGCACGTCACGACCGCGCCGAGGGCGGCCCGGCCCTCCTGGACCTGACCGGCAGGCTGCTGGAGGCCGCGCTCGCCGCCGCCGCCCTCTCCGTGGTCTGGGTGGTGTGCCGCAGGGGCCGCAGCGAACGCCGCGTCGACCACGCGCTGGACGCCCGCCTCCAGCGCGCCCTGCCGCTCGGCTCCGCGTCCCTGCTGCTCCTCGCCGTGGTGTACGCCTGCTGGTCCCGGCCCGGCTGGAAATCGGCCGGACCGCCGGCCGGCGACGCCGTCTTCGGGGCGATCTCCCTCGCCCAGGGTGTGCTGGTGGTCGCGCTGGCCGCCGTCGCCCGCGCCCTGCACCGCTCCCACCCCGACGCCCGCGCCGCCCTGCGCGGCCTGGCCGGCCCCGCCGTCGCCCTGCTGGCCTGCGCCCTCGGCGGGGTGATGTCCGGCGGCGTCGCCCAACGGGTCGCCGACTGGCTCGACGGCCGCAGCGGCACCCTGGCCGGTCCTCCGGTGGTCCTGACCTGGCAGGCCTCCGCCATCCCCGTCCTGCTGGCCGTGGTGCTCGTGCTGGTCGTCGTCCTCGCCCACCGGGCCTGGCGGTCCGTCCGCGGAGAGATCCCCGGGGTGCTGCGCGACCACCCCGGCGAACCCCACGACCCGGTGCGGGTGCGCGGCGTCGCCCGGGTCCGCGTGCTCGCCGCGCTCACCGACCGGGCGCCGCTGCTCGTCGGCGTCGTCGCCGTCGTCACCTTCCTGCTGGGAGCCGGGGCGCTGACCGGCGCCCTCGGCACCGGGCGCGCCCCCGCCGACGCCGCCGAGGGCGCGCCGGTGGCCGTCGCCGGCCTCGCCGAGGTGGCGCAGGCCATCGGCTCCTGGCTGATCGGGCTGGGCTTCATACTCTTCGTCACCTTCGGCCGCCGCGCCTACCGGGACGCCTCCGCGCGCCGCACCATCGGCATCCTCTGGGACGTCGGCACCTTCTGGCCTCGCGCGGCCCACCCCTTCGCGCCGCCCTGCTACGCCGAGCGGGCCGTGCCCGACCTGACCTGGCGGATGGCGACCTGGACCGCCTCCACCGGCGGACGCCTGGTCCTCTCCGGGCACTCACAGGGCAGCGTCCTGGCCGCAGCGGCCGCCTGGCAACTGCCCTCCCCGGTGCGTGCCCGGGTCGCCCTGCTCACCTACGGGTCCCCGCTGGAACGGCTCTACGGACGCTGGTTCCCCGCCCACTTCGGACCCGAGGCGCTGCGCCGCCTGCACCAGGAGGTCGACTGCTGGCGCAACCTGCACCGCCGCACCGACCCGATAGGCGGGCCGGTCCTCGTCGGCGACGCGGACGACGCCACCGCCTCGGGGCGCCCGCCCTGCCCCCCGGTCGACCGGGAACCCCTCAAGGACCCGCTCTCCCTGGGCCGCACCCCCGCCCACCCGCTGCCCTCGCCGGTGCTCGGCCACGGCGACTACCAGGCCGACCCCGTCTTCGCCGAGGAACGCGCGGCGTTGCTGGCCCGGCTGCCGGACGGCCTGCCCGCGCCCCGCCAGGGGGGCGACGGGCAGGACACCCCTCAGTCCAGCTCCGGCAGGTCCTCCGGATAGAGCAGGGTCAGCGCCTCGGTGCTCGCGTCGGGAAGCTGCGCCACCCGGCCGGCGTGCCGCTCCACCATCGCCTCGAACGTCTGGCGGGCGGTGCGTCCGTTGCCGAACGCGGGTCCCTTGGGGATCTCCGCGAAGTACTTCAGCAACGCCTCGCCCGTGCCGTCCGCCAGCCGGTACTCGTGCTCCTCGGCCTGCTGCTCCACGATCCGCAGGAGCTCGTCCGGCCCGTAGTCGCCGAACCTGATGGTCCGCGAGAAACGGGAGGCGACACCGGGGTTGACGGACAGGAAGCGCTCCATCTCCTCGGTGTAGCCGGCGACGATCACCACCACGGCGTCCCGGTGGTCCTCCATCAGCTTGACCAGCGTGTCGATGGCCTCCCGGCCGAAGTCCCGGCCCGAGTCCTCCGGCGAGAGCGCGTACGCCTCGTCGATGAAGAGCACACCGCCCCTCGCCCGTTCGAACGCCTCCTGGGTGCGGATCGCGGTGGAGCCGATGTGCTCGCCGACCAGGTCGACGCGGGACACCTCGACCAGATGGCCCTTCTCCAGCACGTCCAGCGAGGCCAGGATCTCCCCGTAGAGCCGGGCCACCGTCGTCTTGCCGGTGCCGGGGGAGCCGGTGAAGACGAGATGACGCCGCACCGAGGCCGCCTTGAGGCCCGCCTCCTGACGGCGCCGGCCCACCTCGATCATGTCGGTGAGCGCCCGCACCTCCCGCTTGACGCTCTCCAGTCCCACCAGGGCGTCGAGCGCGCCCAGCACCTCCCGCGGCTCACGCGCCCGGGCCGCGCGGGCGGCGTCGTCCGCCGCACCGGCCGGCGTCTCCGCGCGCGGCGCGGGCACCGAACCCAGCAGCCCGCCCGTGCCGACCTGCGCCGGGGCGGTCAGCACCGGGCCGTCGGCGGCGGGCGACCCGGCGGTGAGGGAGGAGCCGCCGGCGAGGCTCTCGTCGCCGGTGCAGTCCTCCACGTCGGGGCCGCCCGCGCCGCCCGCGCCCGCCTCCGCGAACTCGTAACCGCCCCGCGCGCAGCGCTCGGTGCGGCACCTGCGCAGCGTGGTGCGGCAGCCGTCGAGGACGTGGAAGCCGTACCCGCCGCTGCCGGTCACCTTGCAGCCGACGAAGGTGCCGCGGCCTCCCGCCGACACGTAGAACCCCGCCTCGGCCGGCCCGTCGACCGTGCACCGCTCCACCGTCGGGTCGGCCCCCTTGGTGACGATCACGCCCGTCTGGGTGCCGTCCAGCGAGCAGTTGGCGAGCGTGCCCCCGCTGCCGTGGTCACGGAACCAGGCGCCGGTGGCGGCGTCCTTGATGCGGCAGTCGTCCAGTTGGGCCGTCGCGCCGTCGCTGACCGAGACGGCCGTGTTGCGGACCTGGCTCAGGTCGCTGTCCACGACGTCCGCCCGCGACCCGCGGTCCAGTACGAACAGCGCGTCGGGCACGTCGTGCACCCGGCAGGAGTCCAGCACGGCGGTGGCGCCGTCGCTCACCCAGACCGCCGGGTAGTCGCCGGTCGAGTCGAAGATCTCGCACTCGTGGGCGTCGACGCGGGTCCCTGGGTCCCACACCGACAGCCCGTTGCGCCCGAACCGCCGCACGCTGGTGCGGGTCAGCGTCAGCACCGAACGCGACCGCAGGTCCATCGCGTTCTCGGGGATGTCGTGGATCCGGCAGTCCGCCAGGGTGAGCACCGCGTCGGTGTCCAGCGTGACGCCGTCCCCCGAGGTGCGGTGCACGGCGCAGTCGGTGAGCTGGCCGGTGGCCCGCCCGGTGATCTGCACGCCGCTGCCGCGCACCTCGAAGATCTCGCAGCCCACCGCCTCGACGAAGGAGCCCTCCCCGGTGACGCTCAGACCGGGACCGGAGGCGTGGTGCACCCGGCAGCGCTCCAGCCGCGGGCGTGCCCCGCCGTGCACCGACACGCCGGCCTGACCGGCCGCGGCCACCTCGCACTCCTCGAAGACCCCGCCCGCGGTGTCCGCGACGGCGATGCCCACGCCCGCCGGGTTGTCGACGGAGCAGCGGCGCACCGTGGGCCGGGCCGAGCCCCGCACCTCGATCCCGGCCGCGGACCGGGTCATCACGCGGATGTCGGAGATCTCGGGGGCGCCCTCCTCCACCAGCAGTGCCGGAGCCGAGGAGTCCTGCCCCTCCAGGTGCAGGCCCTGCACCACGGCGGAGCCACGCACCGTCAGCGGCACGCCGTCGACGGGAGCGATGCGCACGGCTCCCGGCTGTCCCTCGGGCCCTCGCAGTGTCACCGCCCGCTGTACGAGGAGGTTCTCCCGGTAGGTGCCGGGGGAGACGGTGAGCACGTCCCCGTCGCCGGCGGCCTCCAGGGCCGAGGCGAGCGAGGGGTACTCACCCGTGCGGCGACGCCACCGCGACGTGCCGGTGTGCGTCACCTGGACCGTGCCCTGTGCCATGGTGCTTTTCTGTCCCCACCTCGTCGTACACGGGATGTAGCGGATTGGGCCGAACGTGTCGGCCGCACCACCGTAGCGCGCGCGTGGACGGTGGGTTGCCCGGTGAACGATCGTGATCAGCTTCCGGTACCGGCCCGGCCCCAGTCGGGTCCGGCCCGCTCCCACGCCCGGTCCAGCCGCTCGTAGCGGCGCAGCGTCAGCTGCCGGAGCGTCACCCGTCGCGCCGACTCGGCGATCGCCGTGGTCAGCAGGGCCGCGCCGATCCCGGCCAGGCCCGCCTGCAGGGCGATCTCGCCCGCGTCGAGCGGGCGGGCGACCGGCCTGCCCCGGGTGTCGGTCCACACGGTGAACCGCCGGCCGGGTTCCGGGTTCCGCAGGTTCGTCCAGGTGTGCGCACGCCGTTGCGTGCCGTCGGGCGCGGTCCACGCGGCGAACACGCGCCGGCGGCCGTCGCGTTCCGTCGCCGTCCCGGCGTCGGCGGAGACCGGGACGACGACCGTCGAGGTGTCCAGCACCGTCGCCGTCACGCGGTGCCGGGCCGCGTGCTGGCGGCCGGCCGTACGCGTCAGCGTGTCGTGCGCGACGGAGCCGGCGAGGAGGCCGGCCAGCGGCGCGCCGAACACCATGAGCAGCAGGGCGACCAGAGCCGCCCATGCCTCGACCAGATCGGTCGTGCGCCGCAGCGGATTCCCCCGCCAGCGCCAGATTCCACGGATCGCCCCCACCGGCGCTCCCCCCTTTCCGCTTCTGTGATAGCCCTGCCGTCGTCCGTTCACGCGCCGTGCGCCGGGAAAGAGAGGGACCTCACCCTTTCGGCGGCACCGGGCGGACGGGCGGCGGGCGGCGTCACTCCAGGACCGTGACCGGGTCCCCGACCCGGACGGCACCGCTCGTCAGCGGCACGAGGTACTGCCCGAAGACCACGCGCGATCCGAAGCGCCGGTGGCGGCCCAGGCTCACCAGTGGCTCCCGGCCGCGCCGGGCGGACTCCTGGTCCGTCGTGGTCACCACGCACCGCCCGCACGGCTTGGCGACCCGGAAGTGGACGCCGCCGGCCGACACCCTGCTCCAGCCGTCCTCGGCCCACGCCTCGAAGCCGTCCACCACCAGGCTGGGGCGGAACCGGTTCATCGGCAGCGGGCCCTCCTCGGCGTGGTCGCCGTCGGCGATCAGCGCGTTGAGGGCGTCCAGCGAGGCGAGCGAGGTCACCAGCAGCGGGTAGCCGTCCGCGAAGGAGACGGTCTCGCCGGGCAGGGCGTACGCGGGGTCGACCGGACGGCGGACCGCGGGGTCGTCCATGTGCACCAGGCGCACGGGAGCGTCCAGGAAGGCGCGGCACCAGGCGTGCGCCGCCGCGTCGGCGAGCACCGCGCGGACGCGGGTACCGAAGACGTCCGCCTCCGCGGTGTCCGACGTGCCCGGGTCGGGCACGGACACGGTGAGCGGCTCCATGCCGGGCGCGGACAGACGGACGCCGCCGGGCCGGAGCTCGGCGGCGGCTGTCGCGAGGCGGGGCTGCTGGCGCTGGGTGACGACCTTTCCCCCGTCGTCGATCAGCGCCCAGCGCCGGTCACCGGCCAGACCCCAGGGCTCGACCAGTGCCTCCCGGGGCGCCTGGCCCCGGAAGGCCTTGACCGGATGTACGTGGATCGAATGGATTTCCGCTTTCCCCATGCGGTCATCGTGCCATCGGGCACCGACCGGTCGTGCGCCGGTCAGTAGCCCCGGTACTCCTGCGGGCTGTACTGCGACTGGTAGCCCTGCGCGGGCTGCCCGTACGACCCGTTGTACGGAGCCTGCTGGCCGTACGACCCGTTGTACGGGGCCTGCGGCGCCGGAGCCGGGGCGGGGGCCGGACGCGCGGCGGCCGGGCGCATCGCCTCGTACCCGGTGCCCGGGTGCGGCGCCGGACGGGGCTGCTGCGGCGCCGGGTACCCGCGCGAGCCGGAGGTGGCCTGCTGCGGGATGTACGGCGCCGGGACCGGGGAGGGCGCCGGCGGCAGCGCGGCGTGGACCGCCGGCAGCGCCGGCTGCGCCTGCGGGTAGCCGTAGGACGGCATGGGCGGCTGCGGTGCGGGCGGCTGGTACGACGGACCCGACGGCAGCGCGGGCAGCGCCGGGAGGTGGCCGCCTCCGTGGTCGTAGGAGGGGCGGGTGTCGTACGACGGCGTGTCGTACATGGGCGGCACGCGGATCGGGGCGATCTGAGGGGTACCCCGCTCGGCGACCAGGGAGTCGTAGATCGGGGTGTCCGGGAACGCGGCTGAATAGCCGCCACCGTAAGGGGAGCGGGGGGAGGTCATACCCATAAGTTAAGCCCACGATGTGGTCGTTGGGGAGACGGATAAGAAGGTTGTTTTCCGTGTCGGCGGTGATGTTGGATACCCAATTCGAGCTAATTTGGCAAAAAGACTCCTTCTGTCCATCACGAATCGTGTATGGGCGCCTGTATCGGACAGGTTACCGACGGTCAACGGCAGTTTCGGAGGGCCCCGTGGTGGCCCGTCAGGCCTCCTGCGCCGAAGGGTCCGTTCGGCCGTCCGGAGCCTTCGGCGAACGGGTGAAGGACGCCGTCCCGGGGCGGCCGTAGGTACGGCCCTTCCAGGCCGCGCCCACACCCCGGTGATGGCGCACCGCCGAGTCCACGGTCATGAGGGTGTAGAGGAACGCGGTGAACGGCAACAGCACCGCCGCCCAGGACGGCTGCCGGTGGTACCGCAGCATCGGCACGTAACTTCCCGCCATCACCGCCCAGGCCGCACCGCCGCACACCGCCGCGAGGGGGCGGCCGGCCGCCAGGCCCGCGGCCAGGGCCACCGGCGGCGCCAGGTAGACCAGGAACAGTCCGAGCACCGTGCCCGCCAGCAGCGGCGGACTGTGCCGCAGCTGTGCGTAGGCGCTGCGCGCCACCATCCGCCACAGGTCCCGCAACCGCGGATACGGGCGCACGCTGACCACGCCGTCGGCCAGGCCGAGCCAGATCCGCGCGGAGGGCGACCGCCGTTTCACGGCGCGCGCCAGCGCCACGTCGTCGATCACCGCCTCCCGGACGGCCTCCGGCACCCCCGCCGCCACGGCCGCCGCGGTGCGCAGCAGCACACAGCCGCCGGCGGCCGCGGCGGTCCGGGCCCCCGGCCTGGCGACCCGGCGGAAGGGGTAGAGCTGGGCGAAGAAGTAGACGAAGGCCGGCACCACCAGCCGCTCCCAGACGCCCCGCACCCGCAGCCGGGCCATCAGCGACACCGCGTCGTACCCACCGGTGACCGCGGCCGACACCAGGGCTCGCAGGCTGTCCGGGGCGTGCGCGATGTCCGCGTCGGTCAGCAGCAGGAACTCCGGTGCGCGCAGCCGGGCCGTCTCCGTGCCGTGCCGGACCGCCCAGAGCTTGCCGGTCCAGCCGTCCGGCGGCTCGCCGGGAGAGGTGACGGTCAGGGGCAGCCCGCCGTGGCGGCGGGCCAGCTCCCCGGCCAGGGCGCCGGTGCCGTCCGTACTGCCGTCGTCCACCAGCAGGATCTCGGCCTCGCCCGGATAGTCCTGGGCCAGCAGCGACGGCAGGCTTTCCGGGAGTGCCGCCGCCTCGTCGCGGGCCGGCACCACGATCGCCACCCGCGGCCACACCGCCGGTTCGCTCCGCGCCGGGAGCCGTATGTCGGTGCGCCAGAAGAAGCCGTGCCCGAGCAGCAGCCAGAGCCAGACGGCGAGGGACACGACGGAGATCCACACCACGACGCCCATCGCCGCAGTGTGCACCAGGGAACGGGCCGTTCCGTGTCCATCGACTATGGTGACCGAGTGAAGATCGCGCTCATGGACTCCGGAATCGGGCTGCTGGCCGCGGCCGCCGCGGTACGCCGGCTCAGGCCCGACGCCGATCTCGTCCTCTCCTCCGACCCGGCCGGGATGCCTTGGGGACCCCGGACCCCCGAGGACCTCGCCCGCCGGGCGCTCGCCGTCGCCGAGGCCGCCGCGGCCCACCGCCCGGACGCCCTGATCGTCGCCTGCAACACGGCGTCGGTCCACGCGCTGCCCACGCTCCGCGCGCGTTTGGAGCCCGGCCTGCCCGTCATCGGCACGGTCCCCGCGATCAAGCCCGCGGCCGGGGACGGCGGCCCTGTCGCCATCTGGGCCACCCCCGCCACCACCGGCAGCCCCTACCAGCGAGGGCTGATCGAGCAGTTCGCCGCGGGCGTCGAGGTCACCGAGGTGCCCTGCCCCGGACTCGCCGACGCCGTCGAGCACGCCGACCAGGCCGCCGTGGACGCGGCCGTCGCCGCCGCGGCCGCGCTCACGCCCGCGGACGTGCGCACCGTGGTGCTCGGCTGCACCCACTACGAACTGGTCGCCGAGCGGATCGGTGACGCCCTCGAGCGCGCCGCCGGTCACCGGCCCGGACTGCTCGGGTCGGCGGGCGCGGTCGCCGCGCAGGCGCTGCGCCGCATCGGCGGGACGCCGGGCGACGTGGTGCCGCCCGGCGGCGCGACCCTGACCGTGCTCCACGACGGCGTCGAGTCCACCCTCACGGACGCCGCCCTCTCCTACGCCGAGGGGCGCGGACTCCGCGAGGTCAGCGCGGCGCGCTGAGGCGCCGGAGCCCCGGCCCCGCCGCCGGGTGGCGCCCGTCCGCCGCGGAGGTCGTCGCCGCGGCCGGTCCCCTGCCTGAGCGCCGGGAACGCCGGACGGTGGTCCCGACGCCCTGCGGCCGCCGCACCCGGCACCGTGCGGGCGCGGTCTGGCGGCCTGAGGGGCACGGGGCGCGCAAACGCGCGAAGTGCAAAGGCGCGGTGCGCAAAGCCCGCGGTGCGTGAAGGCGCAAAGCCCGCGGTGCGTGAAGGCGTGACGCCGCGGTGCGTGGAGGCGTGACGCCGCGGTGCGCGGGGTGCGGTGCATGAAGGCGTGAGGCCGCGGTGCGTGAAGGCGCGGGCGCGGTGCCGCGGTGCCGCGGTGCGTGGAGGCGTGAGGCCGCGGTGCGGGAAGGCGCGATGCGGGGAGCCGCGGGGCATGAGGGCGCGGTGGCGTCCCGGCGGAGGGACGGGGCGCTGCGGAGGTCAGGGGGTACCGGTGCCGCGGGGTGTCCGGGCCGCCGCCGGAGCCAGGCGTGCGGGGCACGGGTCGTCCACGGGCCGGTCAGGGCGAGACCGACGTCACCCGGTGCCGGCGGTATCGGGACGGGCGGCCCCCGGTACGGTCGGAGCTGTCCGTCTTCGACGGCCTTGGCCCGTCCTGCGCCGCGCGACCGCGCACGACCTCCCCGGCCGTCCCGCCCGGCCGGTCCCCGGCCCGTTCCTGGCCCCTGACATGCGCCTTAGACTCCACCAGTGACCGTGACCGCACTCCCCACCGAAGCCGGGGGCGACCAGCCGCCCACCGAGCCGGCCGCGCCCCGCAGCCGGGCCGCGACCTGGACGCGCCGTCTCCTGCCTGCCGTGGCCGCCGCCCTCTCCGGCCTGCTGCTCTACGCGAGCTTCCCGCCCCGCACCCTGTGGTGGCTGGCCCTGCCCGCCTTCGCCGTCCTGGGGCAGACGTTGCGCGGCCGCCGGTGGAAGCCGGCCTTCGGTCTCGGATACCTCTTCGGCCTCGGCTTCCTGCTGCCGCTGCTGGTCTGGACCGGTATCGAGGTCGGGCCCGGACCGTGGCTGGCGCTGGTCGCCGTGGAGGCGGTCTTCCTCGCGCTCACCGCGGCCGGCATCGCCGCCGTCTCCCGGCTGCCCGCCTGGCCCCTGTGGGCCGCGGCGGTCTGGACCGCCGGTGAGGCGGTCCGGGCGCGTTTCCCCTTCGGCGGCTTCCCCTGGGGCAAGGTCGCCTTCGGTCAGGCCGACGGCGTCCTCCTGCCGCTCGCCGCGCTCGGCGGCACCCCGCTGCTCGGCTTCGCGGTGGTGCTGAGCGGCTTCGGACTCTGCGAGGCCGTCCGGCAGGCCCGCTCGGCGCGGCGAACCGGTGTCGTGCGCCGCGGGGCTGTCGCCGCCGCGCTGCTGAGCCTGCTCGCGCCGTTCGGCGCCGCGCTCGGCGCGCGGGCCGCGGTGGACGCGGGCGCCGAGGACGGTACGGCCACCGTCGCCGTGATCCAGGGGAACGTCCCCCGGCTGGGCCTCGACTTCAACGCCCAGCGGCGTGCGGTGCTCGATTACCACGTCCGGGAGACCGAACGGCTCGCCGAGCGCATCGACGCCGGTGAGGCCAAGCGGCCCGACCTGGTGCTCTGGCCGGAGAACTCCTCCGACATCGACCCCTTCGCCAACGCCGACGCCGCCGAGGTCATCGACCGGGCGGCCAAGGCCGTCGGCGTGCCCATCGCCGTCGGGGGCGTGGTCGAGCGGGACGGCAAGGTCTACAACGAGCAGATCCTCTGGGACCCCGAGAAGGGCCCGGTCGACACCTACGACAAGCGGCAGACGCAGCCGTTCGGCGAGTACCTGCCGCTGCGTCCCATGATCGGCGCGATCAACGAGACCTGGACGGGCATGGTCCACCGGGACTTCAGCCGCGGCGACACCCCGGGCGTCTTCCGGATGAACGGCACCGGCGTCGGGCTGGTCACCTGCTACGAGGCGGCCTTCGACTGGGCGGTGCGCGACACCGTGCAGGCCGGCGCGCAGCTCCTCTCGGTGCCCAGCAACAACGCCACCTTCGGGCGCAGCGAGATGACCTATCAGCAGCTCGCCATGTCGCGGGTGCGGGCGGTCGAACACGGCCGGACGGTGACCGTGCCGGTGACCAGCGGGGTCAGCGCGATCATCCTGCCCGACGGCCGGGTGACCGCACGCACCGGCATGTTCGTGCCCGGGACGCTGGTGCAGGAGGTTCCGCTGCGGTCCTCCGCCACCCCGGCGACGACGCTGGGCACCCTGCCCGAGTGGGCGCTGGTGGCGCTCGCCGTCGCGGGCGGAACGTGGCGGGCCGTGCGCACCGTGTCGGCCAGGCGCGCCGGAACGGACCGATAGGGTCGGACCATGGCAACCCCGGACTTCATCCGCACGCTCCGCGCCAGCGCCGGGCGGCAGCTCCTGTGGCTGCCCGGCGTCACCGCGATCGTCCTCGACGGCCAGGGCCGCGTCCTGCTCAACCGCCGCGCCGACACGCGTCGCTGGGCGGTGATCGGAGGCATCCCGGAACCGGGGGAGCAGCCCGCCGCCTGCGCGGTGCGCGAGGTCTTCGAGGAGACCGCGGTGCACTGCGTCCCGGAGCGGGTGCTCAGCGTGCAGGCGCTCCAGCCGGTGACGTACGAGAACGGCGACGTCTGCCAGTACATGGACATCACCTTCCGCTGCCACGCCGTCGGCGGCGAGGCCCGCGTGAACGACGACGAGTCGCTGGACGTGGCCTGGTTCCCGGTCGACGCGCTGCCGGAACTGGACGAGTTCGGGCTGACCCGGATCAAGCAGGCGCTGTCGGATGCCCCCACATGGTTCGACCCTATGAGCTGACCGGGAAGTATGGGCGCTGACCACATGGGGTGGCTGGGGGGCGCTGCCTAGGGTCGGACCATGACCGAGCAGCCCAGCAACCCCGGTGGGGGCGTCGACACCCCCCTCGACCCCTCCTCGCCCGACCTCTCCGGGCGCACCGCCCTGGTCACCGGCGCCGCCGGCGGCATCGGGCGCGCCTGCACGCTGCGGCTGGCCGCCGCGGGCGCCACGGTGCGGGCGGTGGACCGTGACGAACACGGCCTCGCGGAACTCACCGGGCAGGTGGCCGGGCTGAACGGGACCGTGGAACCCCAGGTCCTCGACCTCACCGACCTGGACGCCGCCGAGCGCGCCGCCGAGGGGGTCGACGTGCTGGTCAACAACGCGGGGATCCAGCTGGTGCGTCCGGTGCACGAGTTCCCGCCCGAGGTCTTCCACACCGTGCTCACGGTGATGCTGGAGGCGCCGTTCCGGCTGATCCGCGGCGCCCTGCCGCACATGTACGGGCAGGGCTGGGGGCGCATCATCAATGTGTCCTCCGTCCATGGGCTGCGCGCCTCCGCCTTCAAGTCGGCGTATGTGTCCGCCAAACATGGGCTGGAAGGACTGTCCAAGACGGTGGCCCTGGAGGGCGCGCCCCACGGCGTCACCTCCAACTGTGTGAACCCCGGCTATGTGCGCACACCACTGGTCGAGAAGCAGATCACCGACCAGGCGGCGGTGCACGGCATCCCCGAGGACCGGGTGGTCTCCGAGATCCTGCTGCGTGACACCGCCGTCAAGCGGCTGATCGAGCCCGCCGAGGTCGCCGAGACGGTGGCCTTCCTCTGCGGCCCGGCCGCCGCCACGATCACCGGGTCCTCCTACGTGATGGACGGCGGCTGGACCGCGCACTGACCGTCCGTGCGGGGCGGCGGACCGCCCGCCGCCCCGTGCCCCGAGCGGCCGTCGTCCACAGGGGTGTCCCGGGGCCCCGGCCATGGTGAATCCTGTGCCCATGTCCCACGATCACCTGCGGAGCGGGCCGTCGCCGGCGGCCCGGCCGTCCGCGGAACCGCCCGCTCCACGCCCGGCCGACGGGGCGCCCGCCGACGCCCCGCCGCCCGGCGCGCCCGGCGCCCCGGCCGTCGCCGGTTCCTCCTCCGCGCCCGGCCCGCGCACCGGACCCACCCCCGCCTCCGGGACCGGGGCGGCCCCGGCCGTCGCCCCCGCCTCCGGCACGGACGCGGACGCGGCTCGCGGCCGGGACTCCGCCCCCGGTACGGACGCGGCCGCCTCCGACGGGAACGCCGCCTCCGGAGCCCTGGACGCGCCCGTCGTCGAGCCGGTTCCGGCGTCTGCCGTCGGCGGGGACGCTGCCGCCTCCGGCGTGGTTGCCGGGTCGGGTGCCGCGGTGGCGCCGGCCGTCGAGCCGGCCCCCGTGCCCGCCTCCCGCGCGGACGTCGCCTACGGCGCCGATGCTGCCTCGGGCATGGATGCCGCGCCGGGGGCGAGCTCCGCGCCCGGGGCGAATGCCGCGCCCGGGAGGAACGCCGCGCCCGGTGTCGTGGGCGAGGGCGCGGCCGGGGTGGAGGCCCCCTACCTGGAACTGCTGGCCCGCGGGGCCTCCGCGGACGCCTACGACCGCCCCGTGCTCGTGGCCCGCGCCGAGGGGCGGCCCCCGGCCGAGGTCGCCGCGCTGCGCCGGGCCCGGGACCTCGCCCTGCGGGTCCGGTCCGAACTCGAGGGCCGGCGCCGCCGCGAGGAGGAGCTCTCCGCCCTCTTCGCCACCGCCCACGACCTCGCCGGCCCCCGCGACCTCGACGCCGTGCTGCGGGCCATAGTCCAGCGCGCCCGCTCCCTCCTCGGCACCGATGTCGCCTACCTCTCCCTCAACGACCCGGCCCGCGGCGACACCTACATGCGGGTCACCGACGGATCGGTCGCCGCCCGCTTCCAGCAGCTGCGGCTCGGCATGGGCGAAGGACTCGGCGGTCTCGTCGCCCAGACGGCCCGGCCCTACGTCACCCAGGACTACTTCAAGGACGCGCGGTTCCTGCACACGGGCACGATCGACGCCGGGGTCCACGACGAGGGACTGGTCGCCATCCTCGGCGTCCCGCTGATGCTCGGCGACCACGTCATCGGCGTGCTGTTCGCCGCGGACCGCCGCGCCCGCGTCTTCGAACGCGGCCAGATCGCCCTGCTCAGCAGCTTCGCCGCCCTCGCCGCGGCGGCCATCGACACCGCCAACCTGCTCACCGAGACCCGCTCCGCCGTCGCCGAACTGGAGCGGGCCAACGAGATCATCCAGGACCGCAGCGCCGTCATCGAACGCGCCTCCGAGGTCCACGACCGCCTCGCCGAGCTGGTGCTCCGCGGCGGCCAGGTGCACGACGTCGCCGCCGCCGTCTCGGAGGTGCTCGGCGGCTCGGTGGCCTACGCCGACATCACCGCCGTCCCCGCCGAGGCGCTGGAGGCGTCCCGCGCCGAGGGCCACGCCGTGCCGCACGGCGACGACTGGATCGCCGCCGTCACCGCCGGCGGCGAACTCCTCGGCGCCCTGGTGCTGCGCGGGCACCCCGTCCTCGACCCCGTCGACCAGCGCACCCTGGAGCGGGCCGCCATGGTCACCTCCCTGCTGCTGCTCGCCCGCCGGTCCGCCGCCGAGGCCGAACAGCGGGTCCGCGGCGAACTCCTGGACGACCTCCTCGACGCCCGCGACCACGACCCCCGGCTGCTGCGGATGCGCGCCGCCCGCCTGCACGCCGACCTCGACGTCACCCACGTGGTGCTCGCCGCCCGCCTGGACGCCACCGCGCCCGGCGGCGACGCCGAGGCGGAGGCCCGCCGCCGGATCTGGTCCGCCGCCTCGCACCTGGCCTCCACCCGCCACGGCCTGGCTGCCGCCCGCGACGGCGGCACGGTGCTGCTGCTCCCGCTGCCGCCCGGCCGCACCGCCACCGACCTGGCCCGCGACGTCGCGCGCAGGCTCGGCACCGCCGTGCACGACGCGGTCACCGTCGGGGCGTCCGCGCCGCAGGAGGTGCTGTCGTCGGGGCCGGACCAGGTGGCCGTCGCCTACCAGGAGGCCCGCCGCTGCCTGGACGCCCTCCGTCTCCTCGGCCGGACCGGTGACGGCGCGGCGGCCGAGGACTTCGGCTTCGTCGGCCTGCTCCTCGCGGGGGACCGGGACATCTCCGGGTTCGTCGGCCGCACGATCGGCGAGGTCGTCGACTACGACGAGCGGCGCGGCACCGACCTGGTACGCACCCTCGACGCCTACTTCGCCTGCGGGATGAGCCCTGCCCGCACCAAGGACGAACTCCACGTCCACGTCAACACGGTGGCGCAGCGGCTGGAGCGGGTGGGCCGCCTGCTGGGCGAGGACTGGCAGCGGCCCGACCGGGCCCTGGAGATCCAGCTCGCGCTGCGCCTCCAGCGCCTGACCTCGCCCCCGCGCGGCTGACCGGCGCGGTGCCCGCCTCCTGAGCTCCGACGCGTGAAGGCTCCGTACACCAGGGTGTACGGAGCCTTCACGTGTGCGGCCGGGGCGGCCGGTGCCGCCCCCGGCCGGGGGTCACACCGCCTGCTCGCTCCGGGCCGGGGCGGCCGGGGCGGCCGGGGAGGCCGCGGAGGCGCTGGAGCCCTCGATGTCGTTCAGGTCCCGGTCACGGGTCTCCTTGGCCACGGCCACCGCGATCAGCGTGATGACCGCCGCGGCGATCACGTACAGGGAGATCGGGGTCGAGGTGCCGTAGCTCGACAGCAGCGCGGTCGCGATCAGCGGCGCCGGAGCGCCCGCGGCCACCGAGGCGAACTGGGCGCCGATGGAGGCGCCGGAGTAGCGCACCCGGGTCGAGAACAGCTCGGAGAAGAACGCGGCCTGCGGGGCGTACATGGCGCCGTGCAGGACCAGGCCCACCGTGACCGCGGTCAGCAGGGAGAGGAAGCCGCCCTTGTCGATCAGCCAGAAGAACGGGAACACCCACAGGCCGATGCCGGCCGCGCCGATCATGTAGACCGGGCGCCGGCCCCAGCGGTCGGAGAGCGCGCCCCAGGCCGGCACCGCGCAGAAGTGGATCGCGGAGCCGACCAGCACCGCGTTCAGCGCGGTCTGCTTGGACATCTCGGCCGCCTCGACGGCGTACACCAGGATGAACGCGGTGATCACGTAGAACGAGATGTTCTCCGCCATCCGCGCGCCCATCGCGATCAGGATGTCCTTCCAGTGGTACCGGAAGACGGCGACCAGCGGAAGCTTCTCGGCCGTGCCCTCGGCCTTGCGGGCCTCGGCGGCGGCCAGCGCCTGCTTGAAGACGGGCGACTCGTCGACCGACAGGCGGATCCACAGGCCGACGACCACCAGCAGGCCGGAGAGCAGGAACGGTATGCGCCAGCCCCACGAGTTGAAGGCGCTCTCCGAGAGTGTGGCGGTCAGCAGTGCCAGTACACCGGTGGCCAGCAGCTGACCGGCCGGGGCGCCGGTCTGCGGCCACGAGGCCCAGAATCCACGCCGCTTCGGGTCGCCGTGCTCCGACACCAGCAGCACCGCGCCGCCCCACTCGCCGCCGAGGGCGAAGCCCTGCACCAGACGCAGCACCGTCAGCAGGACCGGCGCCACACTGCCGATGGTGGCGTGGGTCGGCAGCAGGCCGATGGCGAAGGTCGCGCCACCCATCATCAGCAGACTGATCACCAGCAGCTTCTTGCGGCCCAGCCGGTCGCCGTAGTGACCGAACACCAGGGCGCCCAACGGGCGGGCCAGGAAGCCGACCGCGTAGGTGAGGAACGCCAGCAGCGTACCCACCAGCGGGTCCTCGTCCGGGAAGAACAAGGTGTTGAACACCAGCGCGGCGGCCGAGCCGTAGAGGAAGAAGTCGTACCACTCGATGGTGGTGCCGATGAGGCTCGCGGCGACGATCTTCTTCAAGCTGTTCGGCGTCGGGGGCGCGGCTGCCGATGAAGCCATGGTGACCACTTCCAGATGTGGGATGGGGACGTCTACGTGTCGGCACAACGTAGAAAGGCCCAGGTCAAGCGCACATGTGGTGGGACACCATAGTTTTGGCCGCAGGTGTGCGTGCCTCCACCATGACGGTGCGATCGTTCCTCGCCGGAGCCGTTGTGGGGGCCGAAAACCGCCCCTGAGAGCCCCTTGTCCGCGTCGCCCTGCCGAGGTACGACCCAGGTGTAGTGCCCACAAGCGTTTGTCGACGCGGCCGAGGCCCTGATCGCGAAGACCTCCGGTGTGGTGGGGTCGACGAGGGGGCCTACCTGAGGCCCCGTGCCTCGAACGACGGACGGACCGAGGCGCTGACAGACGTCTGCGCGTAGGTGTGCCCCAGGCGTAGGCGTGCCGGCACCGGCAGCGCCTGGCGGCCTCGTCGTGACCCCGCGCACCAGGAGCTTCGTCTGCATTAGCGAGCCAACTGGGTACTACAGCAACGGAGTTGACGGTGGATGTCGTCTCGGCGAGCTCTCTGTGGGCTGGGTTGCGTGGACATGACGGGGTGTGGGTGCGACCTTCTTGCGGGGCGCCGGGATGGCACGGACGGCCGCCCCCGGACTCCCGCGCCCCTTGATGCCGCCGTCGAGGCGTTCGCGAGGGTCGCGGCAATCGAGGTACTGACATGAAGGAACGGGCGGACTTCGGGAAGCGGCCGGCGTCGGCGCTCGTGGCCCTCGCGGTCGCGGCGTTCTGCTTCGTCTCGGTCGAGACCATGCCGGTGGGCCTGCTGTCGGTGATGTCCGCAGACCTGGGCGTGCCGTCCTCCCACATCGGCCTGCTGGTGACCGGGTACGGGGTCACGGTCGTGGTCGTCTCGCTGCCGCTGGCCCGGGTGGTGGCGCGGGCGCCCCGCAGACCACTGCTGCTCGGGCTCGTGGCACTGCTGACGGCGGCCACCGCCGTGTCCGGCCTCTCGCCCGGATACGGCCTGCTGTTCGCCGCCCGGTTGTCGACCGCGCTCAGCCAGGCTGTCTTCTGGGCTGTCGTGGCTCCGGTCGCCGCAGGGATGTTTCCGGTGCGCGTACGGGGACGGGTGACCGCCGTCGTGTTCACCGGCGGCTCGCTCGGCCCGATGCTGGGCGTTCCCGCGGGGACCTGGCTGGGGCAGCAGGCCGGCTGGCGGGTGACGTTCCTCGCCCTGGCGGGACTGGGTCTCCTCGCGTTCCTCGTCCTGGCCGTGGCCATGCCGACCACTCCGGCACATCACGAGCACGCCGGACGCGGCACGTCACCCGACGCCCGGCGGTACATGCTGGTGCTCGCCACCACCGCGCTCTCGGTGGCGGGATTCTTCGCCGTCTTCACGTACACCTCCACGTTCGTCACCGCGGTCGCCGGCATGCCGGCCGTGCTGCTGGGCCCGTTGCTGGTCGCCCGTGGGCTGGCCGACTTCGGCGGGATCGCGGTCGGGGGCATTCTCTCCGACCGGAACCAGCGGCTCGCGGTGCTGCTGCCGGCCGCCCTCCTGGCAGCCACGTTGATCGGCATGTTCGCCCTCGGGACCGACCCGGTGGCTGCCGGGACCACCCTCGTGCTCACCGGGCTCGCCATGGGTGCTCTGACTCCGGCCCTGCAGAACCGTGTCATGGAGTTCGCGCCGGGCAGCACGGACACGGCATCCGCGGGGAACTCGATCGCCTACAACATCGGTATCGCCCTGGGCTCGTCCCTCGGCAGCCTCGCCATCGCCCACACCGGGCCCCGCGGCACCGCCCTCGCCGGTGCCGCGCTGGCCGCGGGTGCCGTGCTGATCGCCCTCCGGGTGCCCGAGCCCGACCGGCCGCGCACCGGACCCACGAAGGAGGAGGACCATGGATGAGACCGTGGCACCGCGGACAGGGGACGACGTCGGCTCCGACGAGGAGTTCCCGTGCGCCCGGTCGGCCGACACCGGTGCGAGGGACCCCCTTCCCCGCCGACGACTCTGCGGCGTGGGGCGTCGTGGCGGCCCTGGACCGGCAGGTCCGTGACGCCGAGACCCTCCATGCGCTCGCCCCCACCACCGCGCGGGCACGCGGTGCCGGCGAGGAGCAAGGTGCGGAGCGGCCCGGGGCCTCGGAGGCCGGGGCCCCGCAGGCCGGGCCCCGGGTGCCGGCGACCGCCCCGTCGGCGGGCCGGGACCGGACCGGCCGGCCGGCCGACGGGGCGGGAGGCGCCGCGGCAACCGGGACGCCTCAGCGCGAGACGTTCTCCGAGGCCGTCAGCAGCCCCAGCTCGCGCCGGGTCGGCAGTCCCTCCCAGTCGCCCGGGACGGTGCAGGCGAACGCCCCCGTCGCCGACGCCGTCCGGAGCCGTTCCACCAGCGGTTCGCCCGCGAGGAGTTCGGCGAGGTAACCGGCCACGAAGGCGTCGCCCGCGCCCACCGTGTCCACCGCGTCCACCCGCAGCGCGGGCATCCGCACGCGTTCGCCGTCGGCGACCGCGGCGCACCCGTCCGCACCCAGCTTCACGATCGCCTGCGACGGTCCCAGCGCGCACAGCGAGGCGGCGACCTCCAGCGGATCGTCGTCCGCGGCCACGAACAGCTCGGCCTCCTCCGGCCCGGCGAACACCACGTCCGCCTCCCGGACCAGCCAGGCCAGCCCTTCCGCGGCCTCGGCCGGGCTCCACAGCTTGGTGCGGAGGTTGACGTCGAAGGAGACCGTCAGACCGTGCTCCCGGGCGACCGCCACGGCATGCCGCACGGCCTCCGCGGCCGACGCCGACAGGGCCGGGGTGATGCCGGTGACGTGCAGCAGCCGCGCGTCCCGGAACACCTCGGCCGGCACGTCAGCGGGGGAGAGCCGGGACCCGGCGCTGCCCGCGCGGTAGTACCAGACACCGGCCGTCCGCGCCGTGCGCCGCTCCTTCACCATCAGCCCGGTCGGCGCGTCCGCGTCCACCAGGGCCCGCACGTCCAGGTCCTCGCCGCGCAGCTCGCGCAGCACCCGCTGCCCGAACGGGTCGTCCCCGACCCGCCCGATCCAGGCCGCCGACACGCCCAGCCGGCGCAGGCCGACCGCCACGTTGCTCTCCGCCCCGCCGATGCCCAGGCTCATCCCCGGCACATGGGCGAGGGCGCCGACCCGCTCGGGCGCGAGCAGGGCCATGGTCTCCCCGAGGGTGACGACCTCAGCCACCGGACACCTCCGCGGCGGCCTCGGTCACGCTCTTCACGACCTCCCGCGCCCGAACCCGCAGCTCACCGAGGTCACCGCCGGCCAGGGCGTCACCGAGCAGCGGGCCGCCCATGCTCACGGCAGGGCACCCGACCCGGATCCACTCGCCGGCACTCGCCCGGTCCACGCCGCCGGACGGGATGACCGGCATCGCCGGGAACGGTCCGTGCAGGTCCTTCACGTACCGCGGCCCGACCGCGGAGGCCGGGAACAGCTTCACAGCGCTCGCCCCGGCGGCCCAGCCGGTGCGCAGCTCGGTCGGCGTGAGCCCGCCCGGCACGATCGGCACGCCCCTGTGCACCGCCGCGCGGATCAGCTCGGGATCGGTGTGCGGCGTGACCACGTACCGCGCCCCGGCCGCCAGCACGGCGTCCAGGTCCTCCACCGAGAGCACGGTGCCCGCGCCCACCTCGGCGTCCGGCCCGAGGGCACCGGCCAGGTCGGCGATCGCGGCCACGCCGCCGGCGGTGGTCAGCGTCACCTCGAAGCTGCGCACGCCCTCCTCGGCCAGCACTTCCGCCGCCGGCCGCAGGAACGACGCGTCCGCGGCGCGCAGCACCGCGATCACGCGGCTCTCCAGGAGGATCGGACTCAGGGGGATGCTCATCGGTGCTCCTTCGTACGGGGCTGCCGGCGGGGCGGCGCTGTGTCGTCGCCGCCGAACAGTTCGGGGTGGCGGTCGCGGATGGTCTCGACGTCGGCGAAGACCTGCCGCAGGTGGCCGCGGAGCGCCGTCTCGGCGCCGCCCGCGTCCCCCCGCTCCAGGGCGTCGACCACGTCGGTGTGCTGCTGGACCAGCAGGGGGATCCGGTCCTCCAGGGGGAGCGACAGCCGCCGCGCCCGGTCCAGGTGGGCCTTGGCGTGCCCCACCACCGACCAGGCGTCGCCGTGCCCGCCGACCGCCATCAGCCGGGCGTGGAACTCCTCGTCGAGACGGAAGAACGTCTCCGGGTCGCCGCGCCGGTCGGCCTCCGCCTGCCCGGCGAGCAGCGCCCGCAGCTCCAGGACGTCGCGTTCACCGGCCTGCGCCACACCGTCGCGCAGGGCGGCCAGCTCCAGGGCCTCACGGACGAACTGGGCCGAGACCACTGCCTGCGGCCGGATCCGCGACACGAAGGTGCCCAGCTGCGGATACACGTCCACCAGGCCCTCCTCGCCGAGCAGTATCAGGCTCTCGCGGACCGGCGTGCGGCTCACGCCGAGCTCGGCCGCCAGATCGTTCTCCGACAGCGCCGCGCCCGGGCGCAGCTCCAGTCCCACGATCCGCGTACGCAGCAGTTCGTACACGAGCTGCCTCGTGTTACGCCCTCGTGCTCGCGCCGCGTGCAACCCGTTGGCCGAGACCATCGCGTGCCCTCCCCCACTTGACCTTGTCTGACGTACTTGTATGGTAGCCGACGAACCAGGGGCCGCAGGGACTCGGGTGGATCTCCCCTCGATCCCCCTCCATCCCCGTCCCAGCGGCCTTTCCCCTGCAAGGAGGCAGGCAGATGAGCAACACCCCCGCCACGGCGTCCCCAGCGCCGCCGACGTCCAAGAACGTGCGCCGGACCGTCGGTGCCTCGGTGGTCGGCACCGTCGCCGAGTACTACGACTTCTTCATCTACGGCACCGCTTCGGCGCTCGCCTTCAACAAGGTGTTCTTCCCCGAGGTCGACCCCACCGTGGGCACCCTCGCCGCGTTCTCGACCTACGCCGTCGGCTTCTTCGCCCGTCCCCTGGGCGGCCTGGTGTGGGGGCACATCGGTGACCGCGTCGGGCGGAAGAAGGCCCTGGTCTTCACCCTGCTGCTGACCGGGCTCGGCACCTTCGTGGTCGGCCTGCTGCCCACCTACGAGCAGATCGGCATGTGGGCCGCGGCCATCCTGGTCCTGGTCCGCCTCATCCAGGGCTTCGGCGTCGGAGGCGAGCAGGGCGGCGCCGTCCTCCTCACCGCCGAGGCGGCACCGCCCGGCAAACGAGGCTTCCTCGCCAGCTTCGTCCAGCTCGGCTCGCCGGCCGCGTACCTCATCCCCACCGGTCTGTTCGCCCTGCTCACCACCCAGCTCTCCGAGGAGGCGTTCCTCTCCTGGGGCTGGCGGGTGCCGTTCCTGCTGAGCATCCTGGTCGTCGCCATCGGCGTCTTCATCCGGCTCAAGGTCAACGAGTCGGAGACCTTCCAGGAGGCCAAGAAGCAGCAGAGCACGCACCAGACCGCGCCGCTCAAGCTGCTCGCCCGCAACCACAAGCGCGAGCTGTTCGGCGGTCTGTTCACCAAGTTCGTCGAGGCCGCGGTCTTCCCCTTCTACACCGTCTTCCTGGTCACCTACGCCAAGGAACACGGCGTCGACTCCGGCCTGGTGCTCAACTCCGTGCTGATAGCCATCGCCTGCGAGCTGCTCGCCATCCCGCTGCTCGGCCGCCTCACCGACAAGGTGGGCCGCAAGCCGGTCTACTTCACCGCCGCGGTCCTCAACCTGGCGCTGGTCGTCCCGGCGTTCAAGGCGATCGAGACCGGGAACATGGCCGTGATCGTCGTCCTGCTGATCGCCGGCCTCGCGCTGGGCCACGCGGGCACCTACGCGCCGCAGGCCTCGTACTTCCCCGAACTGTTCCCCGCCCGCGCCCGCTACAGCGGCGTCTCGGTCGTCTGGCAGTTCGGCTCGATGATCGCCAGCGGACCGTTCACCGTCGTGGCGGCCGCGCTCCTGATCGCCGGCGACGGCTCCTACACCTGGGTCGCCGTGTACGTCGCGGCGCTGATCCTGGTCAGCATCGTCGCCCTGTTCTTCATGCCGGAGACCGCTCCGGGCCGCCGCGGCGGCGCGGAGTACGCCGACTGGGGCCGCGGCGACGCCGACGCCGGCACCACCGCTCCGCACGCCGCGCGCGTCACCGCGTCCGCCGGCAACTGATCCACCACGCTCCACGGGAAGGGCTGCTCCATGGCCACCATCACCGAGGCGAAGGTCATCGTCACCTCGCCCGGCCGCAACTTCGTCACCCTCAAGCTCACCACCTCCGACGGGGTGACGGGTCTGGGTGACGCCACCCTCAACGGCCGCGAACTCGCCGTCGCTTCCTACCTGAACGACCACCTCGTGCCCCTGCTGATCGGCCGTGACGCCGACCGCATCGAGGACATGTGGCAGTACCTCTACAAGGGTGCCTACTGGCGCCGCGGCCCCGTCACCATGACGGCCATCGCCGCGGTCGACACCGCCCTGTGGGACATCAAGGGCAAGGTCGCCGGCATGCCGGTGTACGACCTCCTGGGAGGCAAGGCCCGCGAGGGTGTCCTGGTCTACGGCCACGCGAGCGGCGCCACCGTCGGCGAACTGATCGACGACGTCGCCCGGTTCAAGGAGGCGGGCTACCGCGCGATCCGCGCCCAGGCGGCCGTGCCGGGTGTCGCGGGCACGTACGGCGTCCGCAAGGGCGCCGTCTACGAGCCGGCCGCGGGGGCCCTTCCCGAGGAGCAGCTCTGGGACACCGAGAAGTACCTGGACTTCGCGCCCCGCTACCTCGCCGAGATCCGCGAGCGCTTCGGCTTCGACTTCCACCTGCTGCACGACGTCCACCACCGCCTGACCCCGACCGAGGCGGGCCGCCTCGGCGCCCGGCTGGAGGAGCTGCGGCTGTTCTGGATGGAGGACCCGTCCCCGGCCGAACTGCAGGAGAGCTTCCGGCAGATCCGCCGGGCGACCACCACGCCGATCGCGGTCGGCGAGGTCTTCAACTCGATCTGGGACTGCCAGCAGCTGATCACCGAGCGGCTGATCGACTACATCCGCTGCTCCGTCGCCCACGCCGGCGGCATCACCCACCTGCGGCGCATCTTCAACCTGGCCGAGCTGTACCAGGTCCGCACCGGCTCGCACGGCGCCACCGACCTCTCCCCGGTCAGCATGTCGGCCGCCGTCCACCTGGACGTCACCGTGCCCAACTTCGGTATCCAGGAGTACATGGAGCACGACCCGGTCACCCACGAGGTGTTCCGGCCCACCTACGAGCTGCGTGACGGCGCCCTGTACCCGTCCGACGCCCCCGGACTCGGCGTGGAGCTGGACGAGGAAGCCGCGGCGCGCTTCCCGTACAACCCCAAGTACCTGCCCGTGGGCCGCCGTTCGGACGGGTCGGTGCACGACTGGTGACCAGACTCGATCTCGGCGCGCTGGCCGGGCTGCCCGAGGGGGCCGGCCCGCTCGCCGACCCGCGCTCCCTGCGCACCCGCATCGTCCACCTCGGCCCGGGCGCCTTCCACCGTGCCCACCAGGCCGTCCACACCGAACAGGCCGAGGCACTGCACGGCGGAGGCTGGGGCATCGCCGGCTTCTCCCAGCGGGGGCGCAGTGTGGTCGAACAGCTCGCTCCGCAGGACGGGCTGTACTCGCTGACCCTGCGCACCCCCGACGGTCCCCGCACCCGGGTGGTCGGCCAGCTCCGTGAGGCCCTGCACGCCGCCGACGACGCCGACCGGCTGCGGGCGCTGCTGGCCTCCCCGGAGGTCACCGTGGTCACCCTCACGGTGACCGAGAAGGGCTACCGCCGCGCCCCGGGCGGCGGCCTCGACACCGCCGACCCGCTGGTCGCCGACGATCTGGCCGGCGCGCACGTGCCGGGGAGCGTGCCCGGCCAGCTGGCCCACGGCCTGCGGGCCCGGCGGGTGGTCTGCGGGGCCCCGCTGTCCGTCTTGCCGTGCGACAACATGGCCGACAACGGCCAGGTCGTGGCCCGCCTCGTCCGTGAGTTCGTCGAGGCCTCCGGATGGGACGACCGCGACACCCTGCTCGCCTGGATCGACGAGGCGGTCGCCTTCCCCTCCACGGTCGTCGACCGCATCGTCCCGGCCACCACCGACGCCGACCGGGACGCCGCGAGCGCCGCCCTCGGCGTCCGTGACGAGGCGGCGGTCACCGGCGAGCCGTTCACCCAGTGGGTCCTGCAGGACACCTTCGCGGCGGCCCGCCCCCGCTGGGAGGACACCGGCGCGCTCCTCGTCCCGGACGTCGCCCCGTACCAGGTGATGAAGCTCCGCCTGCTCAACGGCAGCCACACGCTGCTGAGCTGCCTCGGCCTCGCCGACGGCCGGGAGACCGTCGCCGACGCCATGACCGCCCCGTGGGCCGAGCCGGTCCTGCGCGCGTACGCCGCCGAGGTCGCCGCGACGCTTCCGCCCGGCCTGGACGCCGACGGCTACGTGGACGGGCTGGTGGACAGGTTCGCCAATCCGGCGATGCGCCACCGGCTGGGGCAGATCGCCACCGACGGTTCCCTCAAGGTCCCCGAACGCTGGCTGGCCCCGCTGCGCGACCTGCGCGCCGCGGGCCGTGAGGTCCCGGTCCTGACCGGAGCCGTCGCGGCCTGGGCCCGTCACACGCGGGACCACCGGCCCGACGACCCGGCGGCCGGCCGGCTGCGTGCCGCCTGGGACGGGCCCGCGGACCGGGCCGTCCCGTCCCTCCTCGCCGTCCTCGGCGCCGAGGACCTCGCGGCCGACCCGGTCTTCGTCGCCCAGGTCCGCGACCGGATCGCCGCCCTGGACACCCACGGCCCCACCGTCCTGCTCTGACCCTGCTCCGGCCGGCTCCCGCCGGCGGGCCCCGGCCCCGGAATCCCTTCGGATTCCGGGGCCGCACGCCGTCAGGAGAGGCTGTCCCCGGTGCGACCCGACGGAGCCCGCCCCGGCAATGGACGGCTCCTCACTCGTCGTCGTACGGGTTCCGGCAGACACCGCCGGTACCGGCCGGTGAGGAAGCCGATCCCGGTCCTCGCGGCTTCCGCCGGGAGGAAACGGCCGAGGACCACGACCGGTGCGTCACGGTCAGGAGCAGGCGAACCGGTGGCCGATCGGGCGATCGGGGCAGGACCGGCACTCGAACAAGTACACGCCGCCCGCGTCGCCCAGCATCAGGCCCGCCGCGTCGTGGGCGGCGAGACCCCGCTCGCCCCGGTGGGAGCCACGTGCGCCAGGACTCCCCGTCGTACTCCCAGCCGGCCACGGTGAGCAGGTGATCCATACGCCGTCCGCACGCCGCGCAGTCCGGCCGGACGGGCTCCTGGATCCAGCCCGGACAGCCGCCCAGCTCGATGCCGGGGGCGCCGGCGAGGTCGTCGGCCGGCCACGGCAACGGCCCTCCGACCGAGCTGTCGTGACAGGACGGGTGGCCCGCCCGGGGATGGAACCGCACCGTCTCCCGGCGCAACGGCGCCAACCGCCCCGTCGGCGAACCCCTTCGCCGGCGGGACGGAAGCCCGCGGACCGGGCTCGGGGTCGCCGGACCTACCGGGCGTCGACGACGGTGCGGCCGTCGGCGGGGACGAGCGCGGTCAGGCGGTTGGCGTACAGGGACTCGACGCGGGCCTGCTCGGTCAGGTTGGGAACCGCGTTGGTGCAGCCGGTGCCGGCGCTCGACCCGGACATCAGCTGGGAGCACGGGCCGGGCTTCGTGTCGGGCAGGCCGAGACTGTGTCCGAGCTCGTGGGCGGCGATGCGGGTCTTGTTGTACCCCTGCGACACGGCCTGGCTGCCGAGTTCGACGCGCACCTGACCGCCCGGACGGACCGGTCCCAGAATCGCCTGCGGCCAGCCGGTGGTGGCCACGATCACGATCTCGGCCCGGGTGCCGGGCGCGGCCTCGACCAGTTCGACGTTGTCGATGTTCGCGTTCCAGGAGGCCACTCCCGCGGCGATCGCCGACTCCCAGCCGGCGGCACGGCTGTCGTCGTAGCGGAGTGTCACCACGGCCGCGGCGCTCATGGAGTCGGCCGGGGCCGGGGCGGCCTGCGCCGCCGTGGTCGCGGCCAGGGTGATCGCCGCGGCGGTGCCCGCCGTCTTCAGCCACAAGGACTTCTGCATTGCTGTCCCTTCACTCGTGGGGGTCGGCCCCGAGGAGCCGGGTGGGGGAGGAGGTTCACGGCGACGGGGTATGCGCTCGTGGGGACTCCCAGCACTTCGGAACTGCAGAACCTCTGCCCAGCAGGGCCGTATGGTCATGCGCATGTCATAAGAGTTCGGCCGGAAACGGCCCATGCCACCCTCGGCCGCGGTCATGTACCTTCGGCGCCCAGGGCGTGAACAGCGGCCTGACGGCCGCCCGTTCAGGAGGTGGTGACGACCTCGCCGGTGGCCTCGGCGAGGACGGCCAGCAGGCGTTCCTGCACGCCGGGGTCGTAGGCGGCGGGGTTGGCCTGCAGGGACACCCGGTGCTTGAGGTAGCGGCCGGTGGCCAGGGCCTCCGGCTCGTCCGAGGAGGCCAGCCACACCTGGGTCTCGGCCCCGTCCGGCAGCGCGTCCGTCGCGTTCGGGCCGCCGAGCCTGGTGCGGACCCAGCCGGGGTCCACCGCGCTGACCACGGTGTCGGGCCACATCCGTGCCACGGCGAACGCCAGCACCACGTCCATGAGCTTGCTGTCGGAGTAGGCCTGCATGCCGTCCCACACACGCTTCTCGAACGTCAGGTCGTCGAAGTCCAGGCGGCCCTCCGACTCCAGCCCCGAAGTGAGGTACACCAGCCGCGCCGGGCGGGGGAGCAGCGCGGTCAGCAGGTAGGGCGCCACGACGTTGACCTGGAAGACCTGGCCGAGACCGTCGGTGGTCACCACCCGCCGGGAGGCGCCGCCGCCCACACCGGCGTTGTGGATCACGGTGTCGAAGGGGCCGGCCTCGGCGGCGGCCATGGCCAGAGCCCGGGTGCCCTCCAGCGAAGCCAGATCGCCGACCAGCACCGCCGCTGCGCCGGGCAGCGAGGCGCGCAGTGCGGTGGCCCGCCCTTCGTCGCGGGCATGGGCAACGACGCGGTGGCCGGCCTCGATCAGTACCCGGGCGGTCTCGTGCCCGATGCCCTGGGCGGAACCGGTGATGAAGATGCTGCTCAAGGTGCGTTTTCTCCCATGACGAAACGGTGAGAGCGCCGGTGGCCGCCCCGGTCCGGTCCGGTACGGTTTCGGGTCCGGGACGGTGGCGCGGCAGTGGCCCTCGGCCGGAGCCGGTCGGCCCCGCGAACCGGGCGACAGCATAGGGGAGCGCTCCCACCGGGCGTTGACACCTTGTCACCCGCGCGACGAGACTGCGGCGGTGAATTCGCTGACCGTGCCCGGCGTGCCCTTCCCGCTCCACGCGCAGGGCGAGCCGCCCTGCGCGCACGAGATCGCCGACGGCGCCCTGCGCCTGACCGGGCAGGCGGGGACCGACCTGTTCCTCGACCCGGCGGGCACCGGTACGCCGCCGGACGGGGGACGGCTGACGGGAGTGCCGCCCGAGGGGGACTTCAGTCTCGCGGCGCGAGTGCGGGTGGAGTTCGCCTCGGCGTTCGACGCCGGCGTCCTGCTGGTGCACGCCGCCGAGGACCGCTGGGCCAAGCTCTGCTTCGAGTACGCGCCGCAGAAGGTCCCGACCGCCGTCACCGTGGTGACCCGCGGCACCTCCGACGACGCCAACGCCTTCGAGGTGACCGGCGACACGCTGTGGCTGCGCGTCGCCCGGTCGGGCCGGGCCTGGGCGTTCCACGCCTCCACCGACGGGGAGTGGTGGCGACTGCTGCGCTACTTCACCCTGGACGAGGGCGAGCCCGGACGCACCACGGTCGGCTTCCTCGCCCAGTCGCCGACGGGTCAGGGCTGCACCGCCGTGTTCGACCGCACGACCTTCACCCCCGCCGCCCCCGCCGACCTCCGCGACGGGTCCTGACGCGGGGGCTGCCCGGGCGCAGCCCGCACGGCACCGCAGCCTTCACCGGCCCGGCCCCTTCACTGGCCCGGTCCCTTCACCGGCCCGGCCCCTTCTCCGGCCCGGTCCCTTCTCCGGCTTGGCCCGGACCCGGCCCGGAACCCTGCCCGACCGGGCGCGCCCGACCCGGGCCGGCTCGGCGTGTCCGCTCCGGCCAGGCATGGCTCGCGCCCTGCCTGGCGCGAGCCGCCGGCGGCTCTGCGGGCACACCCGCCTTCGTCCTCGGCGGACCGGACGCCGCCGCAGGGTGACGCCGCGATGCCCGATGCCTTCGCCGCGCACCCGACGCGCGCGTCCGTCCCTGAGGGGGGACCCTCGCGGTGCACCCCGCGTCCTCCGCGAGTTCCGAAGGTTTTGTGACGGCTGTTGACAGCGGAGAACCCTGCTGGCTTTATGAACCGTAGGGATGGGAGCGCTCCCATCCCCGCTCGTGTAAGTCCTCTCGATTCTGTGACGCACCAGAACGGCACACAGTGGGACAGAAGCGATCGCGCCGCCTGCGGGCTCTCAAGGCGGAGCCGTGGTCGCAGGCCGCCTCTCTCCCGCGGTGCCGCGGCAGCAGCGGCCGGCTCACCGGCTCGCCGACCCGGTGAGCCGGCCGTCGCACCACCAGCTCCGCCCGCACTCCGCACCGGCGTCACCGCAGGAACGCACTGCCGCCAGGAAGCACTGCCGCCAGGACGCACCACCGCAAGGACGCACCGCCGCAGCCGCACCGCCCGCACCACGGTCCCGCCGTCCTTCCCCACGGCGGGGCCGCCCCCACGGGGCAGGCCGGCGCCCCGCGCCGGTGTCCGGCCGCCGCCCGGACACCGTCGCGTGCCTCGTCGCGTGCCCCACCGGCGTACCGAAAGGACGTTCCACTACGGCATTCGTGGCCATTTCCGTCCGGACCGCCCAGAGGCGGGAACCCTTCCGGTCCCGGCCGCTTCCGCTTCCGCTCCCGCGCATCCGAAAGGCCTGTCGATGAGACCAACGACCTACCACCGCGGCCGTTCCGGCTACCTCCGCCGCAAGCGGATGACGGCCGCCCTGTCCGTCGTCGCGGCCTTCCTCACCCTGGCCGTGCTGACGGTGGCCCAGCCGTCGGCCGACGCCACCGCCCAGGCCGCGGCGCTGCCGTACCAGGATGCCTCCCTGGCCGTCGACGAACGGGTGGACGACCTGCTGGCGCGGATGACGCTGGACGACAAGATCGGTCAGATGACGCAGGCGGACAAGGACGCGATCGTCCCCCAGTCCGACGTGAAGACCTACCGCCTCGGTTCGGTCCTGTCCGGCGGCGACGGGACGGTGAGCCCCAACACCGCGCAGACCTGGGCCGACACCTACGACGCCCTCCAGCGGCAGGCCGTCGCCACACCGCTCGCCATTCCGATGATCTACGGCATCGACGCGGTGCACGGCGCCAACGCGGTCCGCGGCGCGACGATCTTCCCGCACAACATCGGCCTGGGCGCCACCCGCGACCCGGCGCTCGTCGAACGGATCGGACGGGCGGTCGCCGAGGAGGTGACCGGCACGGGCGTCGACTGGACCTTCGCCCCGTGCCTGTGCGTGGCCCGGAACGACCGCTGGGGCCGGACCTACGAGTCGTTCGGCGAGACGCCCGAGCTGGTCTCCTCCATGGCCACCGCCGTCGACGGCTTCCAGGGGGCCGACGGGCCCGGCTCGGTGCCGGCCTCCGTCCTGGCCACCGCCAAGCACTACATCGGCGACGGCGGCACCACGAACGGCACCGACCAGGGCAACACCCAGCTGACCGAGGCCGAACTGCGCTCCGTCCATCTGCCCCCGTTCAAGGCGGCGGTGGACCGGGGCGTCGGCTCGGTGATGCTGTCCTACAGCAGCTGGAACGGCGTCAAGGTGCACGGGCACAAGTTCCTCGTCACCGACCTGCTCAAGGGCGAACTGGGCTTCGACGGCTTCGTGGTCTCCGACTGGGCGGCCGTCGACCAGCTCGACGGGCAGACCGGCTTCACCGCCGACGAGGTGAGCAGGGCGGTCAACGCGGGCGTCGACATGGTCATGGTGCCGACCGACTACAAGAAGTTCATCAGCCTGCTGCGGGCCGAGGTGAACGCCGGACGGGTGCCGATGTCACGCGTCGACGACGCCAACCGCCGCATCCTCACCCAGAAGTTCCGGCTCGGGCTGTTCGAGAAGCCTTTGACCGACCGCGCGTACACCTCGACGGTCGGCTCCGCGGAGCACCGGGCGCTGGCCCGCCAGGCCGTGCGCGAGTCGCAGGTGCTGCTCAAGAACGAGGGCGGCGTGCTGCCGCTGGCCAAGTCCGCCAAGCTGTTCGTGGCCGGCAAGTCGGCCGACGACATCGGCAACATGAGCGGTGGCTGGACGATGAGCTGGCAGGGCAGGAGCGGCGACATCACCCCCGGCACCACGGTCCTGGAGGGCATCCGGGAGGCCGCCACCGACTCCTCGCGCGTCACCTACGAGCGGTACGGGAACGGCATCGACGGCAGCTACACCGCCGCCGTCGCCGTGGTCGGCGAGACCCCGTACGCCGAGGGCCGCGGTGACCGGCCGGGCGCGATGGGCCTCGACCAGGAGGACCTGCAGACCCTGGCGAAGCTGAAGGCCAGCGGCGTGCCGGTGGTGGTCGTGCTGGTCTCCGGCCGCCCGCTGGACATCGCCGCGCAGCTGCCCGACTGGAAGGCCCTGGTCGCCGCCTGGCTGCCGGGCACCGAGGGCGGCGGTGTGTCGGACGTGCTGTTCGGCGACCACCGGCCGACCGGCAAGCTGCCGATGACCTGGATGCGCAGCGCCTCGCAGCAGCCGATCAACCAGGGTGACGGCAAGGACGCCCTGTTCCCCTACGGGCACGGGCTGACGTACGGCGCGGTGACCGAGCCCGAGCCCGAGCCCGAGCCCACGCCCACCCCGACGCCGGGCACCGGGATCTGCACCGTGACCGCCAAGGTGACCAGCTCCTGGTCCGGCGGCTACCAGGCCGACGTCACGGTGCGCAACACCGGGACCGCCCCGCTGACCGGCTGGGCGGCGAGCTGGGACCTCGGCGCCCGGACGATCACCAACGTGTGGAACGGCACGCTGACGACCAGCGGCGGCCGGGCCACCGTGCGCAACACCGCCTGGAACGGCACGGTCGCGGCCGGGGGCACGGTCACCTTCGGCTACACGGCGAACGGGTCCGCGGCCGGTCTGCCGGCCCCGGACTGCACCGCGACGACGGGCGGCTGAACCGAGCGACGGCCGGCCGCACGTGACGGGCAGGGCGGGCCGCACGGGACGACGACGGCCGGCCGCGCCTGACACCGGACGGTTGGACAAGAGGCCCCCACCCCGGCGTCACCGCCCCCTCGCCCGCGCGGCAGGGGGCGGTGACGGCCGCGGCCCTCCGAGGTGGGCGGGGCGGATGTCCGAGGCGCCGCGTAGGGTCCTGCCGTCACGCGCACCCTTCCCGGAGGTCGGTCATGACCCGGCACACCCCACCCCGTCCCGTCGACGTGGCGGCGCTCTTCCCGGAGCTCGTCCCGTTCCGTCGTGAGGCGCTCCGGCTCCATCCGCGGGCGGGGAACCCGACGCACCGGGAGAGCTCGTTCGGGGGGCCGCTGCTGTGGCCGGCGGAGGAGGCGTGGCCGGAGTGCGCGGACGCCGACGCCCATGTCGACCTGGGGAACGGAGCACCCGACGGGACCGCGACGCCGCTCGTCCCCGTCCTGCAGATCCACCGGGCGGACGCGCCCGGCGTTCCGTTCCCGGACGGGACCGACCTGTTGCAGGTGCTGTGGTGCCCGTTCGACCACGACCCGCAGTACTGCCCCAGCCCGGTGGTGCGCCGACGGGCGGCCGAGGCCGTGGGCGAGGTGCGGGCCGCTCCGCCCGCGCCGGCCGGCGCGATGGAGGAGTACCTCCCGTCGCCCTGCGTGCTCCACCCCGAGCGGGTCACCGAGTACCCGGACGCCGATCTGCCGGGTGACCTGCGGCGGGCCCTGCGCGAGCGTCTCGACCTGCTCGAGCGGGAGACGGGTCTGGAGTACGGGTCCGACCTCGCCTCGGCGCCCGGCGTCAAGCTGGGCGGATACCCCGGCTGGACCCAGGCCCCCCAGTGGCCCGGCTGTGACACGTGCGGGCGTCCCATGGACCACCTGCTGACCGTCGCCAGCTGGGAGTACGACGGCGTGTGGAGCAGCTGGATCCCCCTGGAGGACCGGTCCGCGGCCGAGGGCGGGCGGGAGGACTTCCGCGACGAGCGGTCGCTGTCCGTGCGCGAACCGGCGGGACTGATGCTCGGCGACGCGGGCGGGATCTACCTCTTCGAGTGCCGGGCCTGTCCCGAACGCCCGGCCGCCCACCGCTTCGACTGCTCCTGACACCCGGTGGACCTGGTCGCCGGCCGCGGCCCAGGGAGTCTGAGTACCCGTACTCATGACCCGGTCCGCCGCTTCCGCGACGCTGGACGCGTACGACGACACGAGGGGGACCCATGAGCCGGCCGCTGCTCTTTCTCGACGTCGACGGGCCGCTCAACCCGTACGCCGCCGCCCGACCGGCGCCCCTGCCCGGGTACCGGGCGCGGCCCGTCCCCACCACACTCGCGGCCCGTCCCTGGCGGCTCTGGCTCAACCCGGCGCACGGCCCCGCCCTGCTCCGCCAGGGCTTCGACATCTGCTGGGCCACCGCCTGGATGTCCGAGGCGAACCGGCACATCGGCCCCGTCCTCGGCCTCCCGGAGCTGCCGTTCGTGGACTTCGGCGACGACCTGTTCGGGGAGCGCGCCGACGGCGTCCACTGGAAGACCGCGGCGATCGTCGAGCACGCCGCGGGCCGCCCGTTCCTCTGGGTCGACGACGAGACGACCATCCTGGACGACCTGTACGTCGCCGCCTGGTCTCCCGCCCCCGCGGCGCTCCACCACGTCGACCCCCGCGTCGGGCTACGGCTGGAGGACTTCCTCGCGCTCGGCGACCTGGCGGCCGGGCTCGACGGTCGCCACGGCCGGATCGGTGCCCACGATCGCGATCGCACGGAACTCGCCGGACTACGGGCAGGCGGTTGATCGCTTCTTATCATCGGACGGTCGCACAAAAGCGGCTGTTCGATCATCTTGCGTCATTGCTGATCAACCTCTCTCCGTGCCGATGTGATCCGCGTACGTTGCGGTCGCAGGCGGGCTCGTCATCGGAGCCCGTTCCAGTCGACGAACAACGGAGGGCTCCAATGGCGGGCGTGGAAGTGGCACTCAAGGAACTGATGACCGAGATCGAGGGCTCGCTGGGCGCGGCCGTCGTCGACTACACCAGTGGCATGGCCCTCGGCAGCCTGGGCGGCGGCAAGGACCTGGACCTGACCGTCGCCGCGGCCGGCAACACGGACGTCATCCGTGCCAAGGTCCGCACCATGGAGCACCTGGGCCTCAAGAGCCAGATCGAGGACATCCTGATCACGCTCGGCACCCAGTACCACCTCATCCGGCTGGTGACGGGCCGCAACGGCAACGGACTGTTCCTCTACCTCGTGCTCGACAAGGACCGCTCGAACCTCGCCATGGCCCGTCATGTGCTCAAGCGGGTGGAAGCGCAACTGGAAGTCTGAACTGCTCCGCGACCCGGCAGACGCATGCCCGTGAATTGAAGAACTCTTCAAGTCATCACATGGAGATCACTCCAATCCGTGAACGTCGGTCGGCCGGGTCGGGAAGATGAGCGGACAAAAGCCCATGGCGCGGCCTGGGAGTGCCGCGCCATGGGGCCAGCCACCCCGACCGGCAGGAAGAGCGCCATGCAACTGCCCCTCTATCAAGCCAAGGCAGAGTTCTTTCGCATGCTGGGGCACCCGGCCCGCATCAGGATCCTGGAACTTCTCCAGCACGGACCGGTCCCGGTCCGGGATCTGCTCGCGGACATCGAGATCGAGCCCTCCAGCCTGTCGCAGCAACTCGCCGTCCTCCGCCGTGCCGGCATCGTCGTGTCCATCCGGGAGGGTTCCACCGTCAGCTACGCGCTGGCGGGCGGCGACGTGGCGGAACTCCTGCGCGCGGCCCGCCGCATCCTGACCGAGCTGCTGGCGGGACGGAACGAGCTCCTGGCCGAACTGCGCGAGACGGACGCCCCCACGCCGCCGGTCGCGGCGACCGCCGAGTAGCCGACCGGAACGACGTATGCCGTTTCCGGCGGCCGCTCGCGGGCAGGCGAACTGACGACAGCCTACGAAGGGAGTGCCATGAGTGCCGCAGAGAAGGCCAAGGCCAAGGCCGAGAAGATCCTGGGCAAGGCAGTCCGCAAGGGAGCCCACGCCGCCGGTGACGACACCACGGCGGCCAAGGGCGGCGCCCTCGAGGCCCGCGGGCACGGCCGGGAGAAGAAGGAGAAGGGCAAGGACGCCTTCAAGCACTGACCCCGGCCCGGCATCGGTGCCGGATCCCACATCGGTGAACGAGCGGCCCGCCGCGCGCACGACGCGCGCACGGCGGGCCGTTCCCGTGGGCCGGTCAGCCCGGAGGCCCGGGCCGCGTGAGGCGGTCGACGGCGCTCCAGTCGAGCCGTGACTCCTCGCTGCCGTCGGGGACCAGGCTCCAGGTCCTGTCGAGCCAGTGCTGCACGGGCTCGCGCGGCAGGTCCAGGAGCGCGTACCCGGTGGCGCTCTGCAGCAGGATCCGGGCATGGGTGCTGCCGGAGCAGCCGCAGCGGCAGCCCCCGGACGGCCAGACGCGGACGTCGCCGTCGCCGCTGGGCTGGTACAGACCCTCCTGGAGCAGCTCGCGGGCGAATACCCAGCGGGTCCGGCGGTCCCCGTCGGCGGTGAAGCTCAGGCTCACGCCCAACGGCTCGGCCAGGTCGTAGCGGAGGTGGACCTGCAAGGGTGCCGCGGCCTCCTGGTTGAGCACGAGGTGGCAGGTCAGCAACAGGTCGACCGGGTCGTCTCGCCGGGACCGGCCGTCGGGACCGGTGCGTTGCACGGGGGACATGGAAGCGCTCCAGGAGGCAGGGGCCGGCACGGTGCCGCGCGGTGGACGCCGGGCGCTCCGCCCGGCGGAGTCCACCCTGGCCGCGGCACCTGCTCACCCGCGAGACCAGCGGATGCTCACCCGTCGCTCAGTCCGCGCTCGCCACAACCGCCGGCTGCCCCGGCTGTCCCGGATGTCCGGGATCGTGCGGATGCCTCCGGCTCCGGGGGCGGGGGTTCCCCGCGCGCGAAGAGCGAGTTCGCGCCGTGCGGGCGCGGGCGACCGAAGGGGGCCTCCGGCCGTCCGGCGCCCTCCCGGGTGACCGGATCGCACGCCGGCGTGCGCGGTCCGAGGTGGTGGTTGAACGGTGAATGACCCACTTTTCCCGGGGATCCGCCGCATGGCCCGGGAATGGACCGTCTCGTTCGGGCGCGCGCCGGGGCGCAAAAGGCGCGTGAAACGGTTGGCGGGATGTAGCGTCTTGCGCAATTGCCAGAGACACTCTCGCGCACCGATCGAAAAGCGTCACCGGCGGCTTCTCGCCGAATGGTTTTGACGAACTGTTTTCGTGACCATGACGGCACTTCCGTTTCATTTCGACGAATGGCGGAAGAGGTTTCGGTGCAGGTCGGAAAGGGTGCAAAGGCGCGATCATGGAATGGAACGGCATATGCCCCGGCGGGTGGCGTCGTATGCGTTTCGGCCAAGTCTGAACGGCTGTCTAGGCGGATGCGTGTGAACGTTGGAGCATGAGGGAGTCGGCTGTTGGATGGGGCGTCAATTGGCCGACAAGTTGCTTCCGCGCCGCTCCGGGCGCGCGGGGAAAACGGGAACAGGGGGTCTCCACGTGGATCTTTTCGGTACCGCCGCACACGACGCGTTACGGGGCAGGGTGCGGGAGTTCGCCGAGGCCGAGATACGACCCCGCATCGGTGAGCTGGAGGCGGAGAGGATCGTCGCCGAGGTCGGCCAGAAATTGTCGCGCATGATCGCCGAACAGGGCTGGATCGGCGCCACGATTTCCCGCGAGTACCAGGGCATGGGTGTGGGTCATCTCGGCAAGACGGTGATCATCGAGGAGCTTTCCCGGGTCTGCGGGGCGATGGGCGCGATGGCCCAGGCGAGTATTCTCGGCGTCGCCAAGATCATCCATTTCGGGGACGCGGCGCAGCGGGCGGCCTGGCTGCCACGGATCGCCAGGGGCGCCTGTCTGCCCACCATCGCCGTCACCGAGCCGGGCTCCGGCGGACACGTCCTCGGAATGACCAGCAGCGCGGTCCGCGACGGCGGCGACTACGTACTCGACGGACGCAAGGTCTACGTGGGCAACAGCCATGTGGGCGATCTCCACGGTGTGGTGGTGCGCACCGGGCGGGGGTCGCGTGGGCTTACCGCCTTCCTGGTCGAGGCGGACCGGCCGGGAGTCCGTCTCGTCCCGCAGCGGGAGTCCATGGGACTCCACGGCTTCTCGTTCGGGGAGATCGTCCTCGACGGCGTCCGCGTGCCGGCCGCGCACCGCCTCGGCGAGGAGGGCCAGGGACTGGACGTCGCCTACTCCTCCTCGACGCTCTACGGCAGACCGAACCTCGCCGCCGTCTCGCTCGGCATCCACCAGGCCGTGGTCGAGGAGACCGCGGCCTTCTGCGCGGAACGGATCCGTTACGGCAGGCCGCTGAAGGACCTGACCAACATCAAGATCAAGCTGGGCGAGATGCAGTCGCGTCTGATGACCGCGCGGACCGCCCTCTACCACGCGGTGAGCCTGCTCGACCACGGGATGCCGTGCGACGAGGAGATGATGAGCGCCAAGGCGGTCAACGCGGAGTACGCCATCACCTCGGCCCGGCAGGCGATGGAGATCCACGCGGCGGCCGGACTGTTCACCGACCGCGGGGTGGAACGGCACGTGCGGGACGCGTTCCACATCCTCGCCCCGGCCGGCACGTCCGACGTCCAGTACCTGCGGCTGGCCGAGACGGCACTGGGGGAGGGCAAGGGCTCGTGGTCCGTCCGCCTCGCCCACGTGGCCCGCACGGTCCCGCAGGGGCCCGGGCGGGGGCTCCTCGCGGTGTGAGAGCGGTGCCGTGGCCCCGCAGGGGCCCTGGCACCGTGGTGTCCGGCCCCGGACGGCGTACCGTCCTTCGCGCACGAGGGGCGGTACGCGGCCCGGGGCGGGGCACGTCCCGCGGGGGCCCGGTCGCGGTGACCGGGCCCGCCCAGCCCGCCCCTCCTGTCATCCCGCGGTCCCGGGCCAGACGCCGTACGCGAAGCAGCCGCTGACGTCGTCGACGCCGAGCCGCCAGTGGTGGCCCACCGGCATCCGCGGCGCCACGCCGACCATGAGCTCCTCCTCGAGTTCCTCCCTGCTCCACTCCTCCGGCGGGACGACCCCCACCAGCCGGGCGTACAGCCCGGTCAGCGCCGACCGGAGCACCTCGTCCTCGGCCAGCATCTGCGCGGGCACGCGCAGATGCGCGCCGGGCCACAGCCGCGACGGCACGACGGACGCCAGGGCGAGGGCCCGCGCCCGGTCGGGGCTCAGACCGGCGGCCTCCCGGACCTCCTCGGCGCCGGCGCCCTCGTACCGGGCCTGGAGCATCAGCCGGTCGCGCGCGGCGCAGGCCGCCGCCACGTGCTCGGCGTGCCAGCGCAGCCGCTCCATCAGCTCCTTGATCCGCAACTCGCTCCCCGGTCCGCCCGTCATGACACCTCCAGCGGCCAGGGGGACCCGTTCGCCGGACGCGGCGCCGTCGCCGTCGTCGTCAGGGCCGGATAGGGCTCACCCGCCGGAGTGGTCGCGTACATGGCGCAGGTCAGCGGCCGGATGCCGCTGAGCCGGTGCTCCCCGTGGTCCTCCATCAGGTCCTGGGGGATGCCGGTGATGAAGTCCCGCTCCAGCAGGTGCTCCGCGGCCTGGATGTGGGCGCGCACGGTCTTCGGCGCGATGCCGACCCGGACCGCGGCCTGGTCGACGTGGAACTCGCAGGTCACCCAGGACCGCAGGGTGCGGACCAGGTCACGCCGGTCGGTGGCGAGCGGCCGCAGTGTCTTGTCGGCCCACGCCCGGACCTCCGGACCGGTCAGGAGGTCGTGCAGGGTGGCCGGCGGGCCGGCCTCCCCGGCGCTCCCGGTGCCGTACATCCGCACCACCTGGATGGCGAGGGAGAGCGCGATCCGGTGCATGGTGCGCTCGGGGTCGAGGCCCACCGCCTCGCAGGTCTGGGTGACCCGCCGGGCAAGGGTGTTGCGGTGCATGCCGAGCACCTTGGACGCCGCCGTGGTGCGGAACTCCAGTGCCATGGCGGTGAGTTCGAGCTGACGTATCCGGGCGGTGCTGAGGATCGGCTGGAGCAGCGCGGAGGCCCACGACCGGGCGGGCCCGGCCGGCAGGACGTCGGCGAGGCCCGGTGGACGCGGCGACGCGATGACGATCCGCTCCGGGTAGTGCGAGGCCCGGGTGAGCGCGGCGAGGGCCTCGTCGTAGGCGTCGCCCACCTGCTTGAGCGGATGCGGCTGGCTGCCGCCGATGTGGACCCCCGCCGTGCGGAACACGTCCAGCAGATGCCGCACGGTGTGCTCGTGCTCCTGCTCCTCGACCAGCGGCACCACGCTGATGATGTGGTTGTCGAAGGCAGGGCAGGCGACCGAGAGCGCCTGACCGGCGAAGAGCCGGTCGGCCTGCGCCATCACCAGTGCCCGCCCCGCCCGGCCGCAGTCGGTGACGTAGACCTGGGCGTGGGTGGGGTCCAGCAGCCCCGGCATGATCGACGCGGTGACCCGCTGGGCGTCGACCGCGTGCCCGGTCATCAGCAGCTGGAACGCCGACAGCCGCACCTGGCGGACGGCGTCGGAGACCACCAGGTCGTCGGAGCGCCGCCGTCCCGGCATGGCCACCGAGAGCACCTTGGCCGCGCAGGTGGTGAGTTCGGTCTCCGCCTGCCCCAGCGGACGGGGCGTGCCGACGACCAGGGCGCCCTGTCCTCCCAGCGGCACCGAGGAGACGTACAGCCCGTCGACCATCTGCCGCGGCTGGTCGGGCTGTTCCAGCGCGGCCGCCAGGGTCACGGGAGCGGCGGGCGGGGCCGCGGCGCGCACTCCGCCGGAGTCGCGGACGACCACGCTGCCGGGCAGTTCGGCCGCGAGGTACTCGGCGATCCCGGTGACCGTGTCGGCCTGCGGATGGGCGAGCTGGTCGAGCAGGGTGCTCAGCCGCGCGGCGTGGCGCCGGGCGGCGACGACACTGAGTTCGGCGACCCGGTGGGTCAGCAGCGCCTTCCAGTCGCTGAGCGAGTGCGACGTGGTGAGCAGCGGCAGGCGGTGCTGGGCCGCCGTCTCCCGCAGGGCGGGGTCGAGCGTGTCGGGGGCCGCTCCGGAGACGACCAGCGCCGCCGCGCCGCCCGCCGACAACGTGTACATGATGCGTTCGGCGTCCTCCAGATAGCGGCCGTGGGTGACGATCAGCGCGTGCCCGATGCTGGAGCGGATCCAGTCGGTGTCGGAGAGGACCTGCGCGCAGTGCACCTCGCGGTCGTCCCCGACCTGGCAGGCGGTGATGCCCAGCTCGGGGAAGGCCGGTAGATCTCGGACGGTCAACATGTGCCTGTCACTCCTCATCGGTGGGGCGTGCTGCGCGTCCGTCACGCCACGTCGAAAGGTTTCTTCGGCCTTTGCGGGTGGTGGAGAACAGCACGCCGACGTGGGCGGGGCAGGCGCGGAACGGGCTGGGCCGCCGGGCGACCGCGGTGATCGGTGCGGTGAGGTCCCAGAGCATGTCGACGGCCGTCTCGGTCGCGGCCTCCGCGATGGTGGTGGCCAGGCCGGGCGCCGGGCACTGGTGGACCCCCGCCGACCAGGCGAGGTGGCTGCGGTCGTGCGCGCCGCCGTCGCCCGGACGGTCGGGGTCGACCCCGGTGGCCGCGTGGTGGATCAGGACGGGGACGCCGGTGGGGACCTGCACGCCGTGCAGCACGGTGGGCCGCACCGCGTAGTAGGCCGACATGGTGGCGGCCGGGCAGCGGCGGGAGAGCGTCTCGGTGAGCGCCGCGCGCACGGTGACCGAACCGCCGATCAGCCGGGTCGCGTACGCCGGGTCGGCGACCAGCGCGTGCAGGGTGGTGCCGATCCACGCCGCCGTGGGCGCCGCGCCCAGGATGATCAGCGCGATCACCTGGTGGCACACCTCGTCGTCGGTGAGGCCCGCCGGATGCGCCAGCAGCCAGGACGTGAAGTCCCGTGTCGGGTGTTCCCGTTTGGCGTCGAGCACCTCCTGGACCATGCCGTACAGGTCCCACCACGCGGTGGTGGCGTCCGGCTCCGCGTCGGCGAGCCGGTCGGTCGCCGCGCGGACCCGGTCGGCCTCCCGGAGCGGCAGGCCGGCCAGCTGGGTCATCGTCCGGGCGACCACCCGGTCCGCGTACTCGGCCATCAGGTCGACGTGGCCGCGTTCGGCGACGTCCTCGATCAGGTCCCGGGCGTGCCGCTGCACCGTCTCGCGCACCGCGTGCAGGTTGACGGAGGCCAGGCAGTCGCCCACCGCCCGGCGCAGCCGTTCGTGGCGCTCACCGTCGCTGTGGTGCAGTCCTGGCGTGGCCAGATAGGTCAGACGGGAGGGGACCACGCCGCGGTTCAGCGCCTCCCAGTGGCCCGGGTCCTTGCGGAAGGCCGGACCGGTCAGCACCTCCCGGGCCGCCTGCCAGCCCGTCACCACCAGCGCGTGGATGCCGTCGGCGATCTCCGTCCAGGCCACCGGGCCCTGCGACCGCAGATGGGCGTAGACGTCCTGTTCGTCGAGGGCGGTGCCGTGAAGTCGGGGGACGTGCGCGGAAGTCGTCATTGCACCTGGATCTCCTTGGGCCGGAGGACGTCCTTGACCAGGGCGATCAGGGACTGCTTCGCGGATTCGCGGGCCCGCGCGTCGATCCGGATCAGTGGCCGGTCGTCGGGCAGGCTCAGCGCGTCACGCAGGACCGGTTCGGGGTACACGGGCGCCTGCGGGAAGTCGTTGATGGCGATGACGTACGGCAGCCCGGCCTCCTCGAGCAGGCCGATCGACTCGTAACAGGCGTCCACGTGCCGGGTGTCGAGGAGGACGATGCCGCCCAGCGCGCCGTTGAGCAGGGAGCGGATCATGTCGGCGAACCGGGGCTGGCCGGGCGCGCCGAACAGGTAGACGACGATGCCGCCGGCCAGCGTGCGCCGCCCGAAGTCCATGGCGACCGTGGTGGTCGTCTTGGCGGCGGTCGGCAGGTCGTCGATCACCTGTCCCGCCTGGCTCAGCCGTTCCTCGGTGCGCAGCGGCCGGATCTCGGAGACCGTCTCCACGAGAGTCGTCTTGCCGACCCCGAAGGCGCCGAGGACCACGATCTTCACGGAGGTGGATCCGGGTGGCAGGTAGTGCGGGCGGCTAGAGCTTCTGAAGGCCATCGAGTATCCGTTCCAGGAATTCTTTCTCGTGCGGCTGGGCCTGCGGGACGAACGGGTCGGCCGCGAGCAGGTTTCCCCGCGCCACCAGGTCGGCGACCAGCGCGCGGACCACGCCCCCGGGCATCTCCAGATGCGCGGCGACCTCGGCCACCGACACCACGCCCGGTGCGCAGAGCGCCAGCACCCGGCGGGCCTGCACGCCCAGCCCGGCCCGCGGCGCGGACGGGGCGAGCGAGAGGAGGGTGGCGTGGTCGGTGCGCAGCCTCGGGGGCTCCGGCGCCTCGGGCACGCCGGTACCGTCCGCCTCGCCGGGGACCGTGTCCCGCGGGAGGGGGATGACGGTGTGGGAGCGGACCACGCCACGGCGTGTGTGCCCGTTGCCTGCCGGTCCGCCGCTCATTGCCCGGTCGCGAGCTGCCGTTCCCGGGCCTCGAGGTAGGAGCCCAGCCCTTTGATGAGTTTGAGGCTCTTGCCGATCGCGGCCTGGACCCTGGGCGAGCGGTCGCCCTCCACGGCCACCGCCAGACCGGTGTTCCGCCCGGCCGACAGCACGGCGACCGTCATCTCGGTGAAGTCGATGATGTTGTACTTCATCCGCATCTGCTCGGGACGGCTCCCGGAGAACTCCAGGAACACCGAGGTGTGCAGCGAGGCCAGCCCGCTGAAGGCCGCGCTGAGCTTCTCGGCGGTGTCCCGGGGGATCCCGTCGGTGTGGGTGAGCATCATCCCGTCGCTGGAGAACAGCACGGCGCCGGTCACGCCGTCGCCGAGAAGGGTGTTGAGCTGCGGGGTCATGTCGACGGTGTCGGCGGTGACGTGCGTGTACTCGGACATCTCAGGCTCCTAAGTCGTTCGTGCCGTCGCCGTAGCCCTCCATCAGGGTGTCCATCACCCGTCCCAGGTCCGCGGTGAACGTCTCGGGGTCGGGAAGGGGCGCGGGGGCCTGGGGCGACGGCGCGGCGTGGCGTCGGGGCGCCCGCGGCTGTCGTTTGGGGAGGACGGGGAGCTCCGGCGCGGTGGGGGCGGCCTGGCCGTTGCCCTGGGCGGGGTCAGGCAGCCGCGGGGTCTGTGCCTGGTACGCCCCGGCGTGCCGGGCCGGAGCCAGGCGTGCCGGGGTGGGCGGCGGTGGCGTGCCGGCCCAGGTACCGCCCCAGGTGTCGGCCCGGTTGTCGGCCCAGGTGTCGGCGGCCGCCGGGGAGAGCGCCGCCATGGCCGCCCGGGGACCGGGGACGACGGGCGTGGGGCCCGGTGCCTCACGCTCCCGCGCGCGCCGCGGGTTTCCCGCGGCGGCGGGCTCCTGCGGCGCCTCGTCGTGCAGGTGGGCGTCGGGGACCAAGAGGTCGGCGCGCATCCCGCCCGCGGCGGACGGGGCGAGGCCCGCCCGCAGCCCGTACTCGGACATCAGCCGTCCCACCACCAGGAATCCGAGCCGGCCCGGCTCCGCCAGATCGGTCACCCACGCCCCGCCCGCAGCCAGGGAGCGTTCCGCCTCCTCGAGCTGGAGCGGGGCCATGCCGAGTCCTTGGTCCTCCACCGAGAACCGGATCCCGTTGGACACCCGCTGCACGTGGACGGAGACCGTGCCACCGGAGTAGGCCGTCGCGTTGGCCAGCAGTTCGGTCAGCGCCACGATGGCGGGCTCGACGATCAGACCGTCGACGACGATCTCGCCGGTGTCCACGTGGTAGGCGTAGTCGACGGCGTTGCTGTGCCGGATGCGGCCGCGGGCGCTCTCCACGATCTCCGCGACCGTGCAGCTGGCGCGCTGGATCCCGGGCCAGGAGTCGGTGAGGATCCGCAGCCGCTGCACGCTGTGGACGCCCATGGTGACGCTGTGGTCCACCTTGGTCAGGATCGAACGCAGGTCCTTGGCACCGGCGTACACGCCGCCACCGGTCAGCTCCAGGTCGTCGAGACCGTCGTCGATGTCGGCCTGGGCGTGCGTCAGCGCGGCCTGGACCTCCTCGGCGATGCCGCGCAGCGCTCCTCGCGCCGACTCCTCGACGCCGCGCCGGACCACGTCACCCGCGCCGCGCACCAGGCCCTCGGCGGCGGAGAGGTAGCCGGCGACCTCGGTGCCCTCGAAGACGGCGGGGTGCGCGAGTCCGGCCGTGGCCGGGACCCGCACTCCCTCCAGCTCCTGCACCACCTGGGGGAGCCGCCGCTCCACCAGGCACTCCAGCTCGCTGATCACCTGCTGGGCGTACTGCCAGTGCCGGCCCTGCTCCTGCCGGGCGAGTTCGGCGGCCTCCGCCTTCTCCCGGGCGGCCGCCAATGCCTCGGCCAGCTCCCGTGCGGCACGGCGCCTGCCCGGCAGGCAGGCCGACCACACCACGATCGCCGAACCGAGCGCGGACGACGCTCCGATGACCAAGTCCGTGTAATCGAGCACGCGTTATCGCCAATCGACCAGGAAGGTGTTGTCGTCGCCCGCGGGAACGGAATGCCGGGCGAGTCGCCGGCGATCACTTCTCCGGAGCGTGTTCGGCCACCCCGGGCGCTCCCCACTCCGCCCGGGAGAATCCGGCCGGCCGCCCGCCTCGACGGTCGGCCCGGCCGGAATGTCATCCCTGAGGATGGAAGGCGAGTACCCGGCAGCCCGACGAGGAGGCCGGGAAATGCACCGAACCAGGATGCCCGATAATCACGGTGCCGGGGCCGTGAACGGCATCTCCGTCACTGAACTCGCCTTCCAGGACGTGCAAGATCTCCAATTCGGAGTGCTCGTCCCTCCCGAAGGCCGCACCCGGGGCGAAGGTGAGTTCCATGAAGACCGACGGGTCCTCCGCCGTGCCTTCCTTGAGGATCTTCGCCGTGATCCCCTCCTTCACTTCCTTGGAGGGCACATCGGTGATCGAGAGAAAGCTGAACCCTTCGAGCATGCGTCGTTTCCTTCGGATCCGCGGCCGCAGGGGAGCGCTGCGCAAAAGCAGCCCGGGCCTCAAGGGGGGCGGGTTCAGGAGACTATGCCCGGGGCATGGGGCGAACCAGGGAACCGGTGCACCACTTTCACCCGGAACAGGGGTCGCATGCACCACACGCGAAGGCGTGCGGGAAAAGCGTTGGGCAATGATTTGACGCTGTGTTGCGAATCGCGCCGCGACGGATATCGCTCTCCGGGATGTCCGGTGATTTCTGTGGCACCTGTGAATTCTGGTCCTCCTGATTCCGTTGAGGGTCTCTGGGGTCTGCGGGGCCTCTGGGGCCTCTGGGATCCCTGGGGCTCGTGGGGCCGGTGGGGCCACAGGGCTTGGTGTGGCTGCCGAGCTCTTCGGGCTCGCGCCCCGTCCCGTGGAGGGGTGTTGGAGGGTGCCTTGACCGGCTGTCAGGCGGCGTCCTACAGTGCGGGCGTCGGTTCGCAAATGAAGATGGCGTCCACATATGTGGACGCGAGAGCCCCGAGGTGCCCATGTTCGACGGCGTACTGTTCTTTCCGGTGACCCCCTTCACCGCGTCCGGAGCCATCGACAGAGCGGCGCTCGCCGAACACGTCGGGCGCGGACTCGACGCCGGTCCCGGAGGCGTCTTCGCCGCGTGCGGCACCGGCGAGTTCCACGCCCTGGACCCCGAGGAGTACGGCGAGGTCGTCTCCACCGCCGTCGAGACGGCGGCCGGCCGGGTTCCCGTCTTCGCCGGAACCGGCGGCCCGTTGCCGCTGGCCCGGCGCTTCTCCCGCATCGCGCAGGAGGCGGGGGCGGACGGCCTGCTGCTGCTCCCGCCCTACCTGGTCGAGTCGCCCGCCGCCGGACTGGTCGCCTACACCCGGCAGGTCGCGGCCGCGAGCGACCTGCCGGTGATCGTCTACAACCGCTCCAACGCCCGCTTCACCCCCGACGCGGCGGCCGAGGTGGCGCGGATGGACAGGGTCGTCGGCTTCAAGGACGGAGTGGGCGACCTCGACCGGCTCTCCCGCACCGTGCTGGCGGTGCGCTCCGCGCTGGCCGGGAGCGGCAAGCCGTTCCAGTTCTTCAACGGCATGCCCACCGCCGAGGTGACCGTTCCCGCCTACCGCGGCATCGGCGTCGAGCTGTACTCCTCCGCGGTGTTCTGCTTCGCCCCGGAGATCTCGCACGCCTTCCACCGCGCCGTCACCACCGGCGACCAGGACACCACCGACCTCCTGCTGCGGGAGTTCTTCCACCCGCTGGTGTCCCTGCGTGACAAGGTCCCCGGCTACGCCGTCTCCCTGATCAAGGCCGGCATCGCGCTGCGCGGGCACGACGTCGGAGGCGTCCGGCCACCGCTGACCGACCCGGCGCCCCAGCACCTCGAGCGGCTGCGCCGCATCATCGACGCCGGACTCGAGATCGTCGAGCGGACCGGCAAGGAGGCCGGCCGATGAGCGACGCGATACGGATCACCTCGGTCACCGTCACCCCCGTCGCCTTCCAGGACCCGCCGCTGCTCAACGCCGTCGGCGTGCACGAGCCGTACGCCCTGCGGGCCGTCCTCGAGGTGCACACCGACCAGGGGATCCTGGGCCTCGGCGAGACCTACGCCGACACCGGCCATCTGCGCCGTCTCCGCGCCGCGGCCGACGCCCTGACCGGCCTGGACGTCCATCACCTCGGCCGCATCAGGGCCGCCGTCGCCCGGGTGCTCGACGGCGACACCGGCAGCGACGGCCACGGACTCACCGGGATGATCACCACCAGCAGCACCGTGGACCGTGTCTTCTCGCCCTTCGAGGTCGCCTGTCTCGACATCCAGGGCCAGGCGGCGGGACGCCCGGTCAGTGACCTGCTGGGCGGGACGGTCCGCGACCAAGTGCCCTTCAGCGCCTACCTCTTCTACAAGTGGGCCGCCCACCCCGGCGCGGCGGACGACGACTGGGGCGAGGCCCTGGACGCCGACGGCATCGTCGCCCAGGCCCGCCGCATGGTCGACACCTACGGTTTCACCGCCCTCAAGCTCAAGGGCGGAGTCCTCCCGCCGGACCAGGAGATCGACACCGTCCACGCGCTGCGCGAGGCCTTCCCCGCGCTCCCGCTGAGGATCGACCCCAACTGCGCCTGGAGCGTGGAGACGTCGCTGCACGTCGCCCGTGAACTCGACGGGGTCCTCGAGTACCTGGAGGACCCCACCCCCGGACAGGACGGCATGGCCGCCGTCGCCCGGGAGGCGTCGATGCCGCTCGCCACCAACATGTGCGTGGTCTCCTTCGAGGAGGTGGCCCCCGCGGTCTCCCGGGACGCCGTCCAGGTCGTGCTCTCCGACCACCACTACTGGGGCGGCCTGCGGCGCTCGGGTCTGCTCGCCGGGATCTGCGACACCTTCGGCCTGGGCCTGTCGATGCACTCCAACTCCCACCTGGGCATCAGCCTGGCCGCCATGACCCACCTGGCCGCCGCGACCCCCAACCTGACCTACGCCTGTGACACCCACTGGCCGTGGAAGACGGAGGACGTGATCGCTCCCGGGGTCCTCGAGTTCCGCGACGGCGCGGTGGCCGTGCCGACCCGCCCGGGGCTCGGCGTCGAGCTCGACCGGGACGCGCTGGCCCGCCTGCACGAGCAGTACCTCACCTGCGGCCTGCGCGACCGTGACGACACCGGGTACATGCGGTCCGTCGACCCCGCCTACGAGAAGAAGGTGCCGCGCTGGTGAACGGGCCCGCCGTCGCCGGCGCCTGAGGCCCGTGGGCGCGGACCTCAGGCGCCGCGGCGATCCGCGCCCGGCGATCCGCGCCCGGCGGGCCTCGCTGCAGCGGGCCGCGCTGTGGCGGGTTGCGCCCAGGCGGCAGGGACGGGCCCTGGCGCCTGGGCGCGGCCGGTCACGCCCGCTTACCGTGCCGGTGGACCCGGTGGACCCGGTGGACCCGGTGGACCCGGTGGACCCGGTGGACCCGGTGGACCCGGTGGGTCAGCGGGTCAGCGGGTGCGTGGCTTCGGGGTCCGGCGGGCGACCGGGCGGGCGAACCGTGCCGGGCCCGCCCGCCCGCACACCCGCCCGCCCGCCCGCCCCGGAAACTCAGCGGATGCCCTCGCGCCGCAACGTCTGCGCCAGCTCCTCCCGGTGGTGCAGCACCGCTCGGGAGACCCGCTCGATCTCCTGATCCGAGGCGTGGTCCAGCGGTATCGAGCAGCTGATCGCGTCCGTCGCGGGAATGCGGTAGGGCACCGCCGCCGCGACACAGCACAGCCCCGGCGTGTTCTGCTCGCTCTCCAGCGACCAGCCGCGGGCCCGCACGCCGTCCAGCTCGTCCGCCAGTTCGGGCCGTCCGGTCACGGTGTGCGAGGTCAGCGCCTCCAGCGGCTCCGACAGCAGCGCGTCGACCTCCCGCGCGGTCAGTTCGGCCATCAGCGCCTTGCCCAACGCCGTGGCGTGGGCCGGCAGTTGCCGTCCGACCCGGGAGGTCAGGCGGCGTGAGTCGGTGGCCTCACGGGTCGCCAGGTAGATCACCCGGGCCTCGTCGAGCCGCGCGTAGTGGGTGGTGTACCCCACGTCCGCCCGCAGCCGCTCGATCTGCCGCACCGCGTGCGGCAGCGCCGGGTCGCGGTCCAGGTACGCCGTCCCGCACAGCAGGGCCCGCGGCCCGATCCCGTAGGCCGCCGACTCCCCGCCGTCCTCCGACTCGATCCACTTCAGCCCCGACAGCGTGCGCAGCAACGCGTACAGGCTGGAGCGCGGATACCCCGTCAACTCCTGCAGCCGGCCCAGGGTGAGCCGTTCCGCGGAGGAGGCCAGCGCCTCCATGATCCGCACGGTCCGCTCCGCCGACTTCACCGGGCCCCGCCCGGCCTCTTCCTCCCGCGCCAACGAAACCCTCCGAAACATCGACCGGACGATTGACCGCCCAAATGCGCAGCACTAACCTGCACGCGAATTCAAGGCAAGAATGAAGACGCAGTCTACATACGTGGACTGATTTTTCTCCACTTCCTTCCCGCTCATCGCCACATCACCCGCTCGCGATCGCACGGAACGTGACGTTCGCCGACATCGAGGAGTTCGTATGGCTTGGCCGGACTGGGTCGCTCTGGGCGGCTATTTCCTGGTGATGCTGCTCATCGGCTTCTGGTCGCACCGGCGGATCACCTCCGTCAGCGACTTCTTCACCAGCGGCGGCCGCATGCCCTGGTGGCTGTCCGGCATCTCGCACCACATGTCGGGCTACAGCGCCGCGGTGTTCGTCGCCTACGCCGCGGTCGCCTACAGCTACGGCATCACCATCTACATATGGGCGTTCGTGCCCCTGGCGTTCGCCACCGCCGTCGGGGCCTTCGTCTTCGCGCCCCGCTGGAACCGGCTGCGCATCAAGTACGACGTGGCCTCTCCGCTGGAGTACCTGGCCCGCCGTTACAACGTGCCCACCCAGCAGGCCCTCGCCTGGAGCGGGGCCCTGCTCAAGGTCTTCGACGTGGCGGCCAAGTGGGCCTCGGCGGCCATCCTGCTGAACGTCTTCACCGGCCTCGCCATGCCCGTCGGCATTCTCGTCACCGGCCTGGTGACCCTGGTCTACTGCACCGTCGGCGGCCTGTGGGCGGACGCCCTCACCGACTTCGGCCAGTTCGTCATCCAGGGCATCGCCGCGCTCACCATGCTCTGGGTCGTCATCGACCAGGTCGGCGGGCTCGGTCGGCTCGGCGCCACGCTGGAGAAGCTGCCCGACGGCCACACCGAGCCGCTGGTCGGCCCCTACACCGCCGGCTTCCTCACCGCCTACGTCGTCATCAAGCTCTTCGAGTACAACGGCGGCATGTGGAACCTGGCCCAGCGCTACATGGCCACCGACTCCCCGCGGGCCGCCAAGCGTTCGGCGCTGCTCTCCGCCGCGCTCTACCTCATCTGGCCGGCGATCATCCTCTTCCCGTCCGTCCTCGGCCCCGTGATCATGCCCGGCCTGGAGAAGCCGGAGCAGGTCTACGCGCTGATGGCCCAGGACCTGCTGCCGGTCGGCCTCGTCGGCCTCACCGTGGCCGGCATGTTCTCCCACACGATGGCCATGGCCTCCTCCGACGCCAACGCCATCTCCTCCGTGGTGGTCCGTGACATCCTGCCCGCCGTGAGCAGGCGCGCCCGCGCCTTCGACCCACGGACGGGTCTGCTCGCCGGCCGCATCTGCACGGTCGTCTTCATCGGCGCGAGCATGGTCGTCGCCCTCCAGGCCGAGGCGCTCGGCGGGCCGCTCGGCATCATCGTCGCGCTGGTCGCCGCCGTCATGGGACCCATCTCCATCCCCATGCTCCTCGGGCTCCTTCCCGCCTTCCGCCGTTGCGGGGCCAAGGCCGCCCTGATCTCCTGGGCCTGCGGACTCGCCGGGTACTTCATCGTCAAGTACGTCATCGAGAGCACCGACCAGACCGCGACAGTCGCCACCCCGCTCCTCACCTCCCTGGTCCTCTTCGTCGGCATCGGCTTCCTCTTCCCGGAGCCCAGCGCCGCCGCCGACGAGATCACCAGGGCGGTCGGATCGGACGACGACGGCCCCGGCCCCGACGCGGCCCCCGAACCGCTCGTCGGCACCGCGGGCTGAACACCCCGCCCGTACCGCCTTCGGCCCGTCCGGCCGGGGTCACCGGACTCGTCCGGTGGCCCCGGCCGGACGCGGCTCAGCGAGGATCGTCCAGGAGGCCGGCGATCCGTTCGTGGAGTGCGCGGGGCACGTGGACGCTCCAGCGCCCGGCGGCCTCGGCGGCCAGGTCGCGGCTCCAGCGCCAGCTGTCGCGTGCCGCCGTGCGCACGTCCTCCTCGCGGGCGGCAGCCGTGGTGGAGACGTAGCGACGGCGGTCGGTGTCCGGCAGGTCCTGTTCGAGCGCACGGCTGGGGGTGAGCCAATGGGCCGTGCTGTCGCGCAGCAGGCGGCAGAGCTGGAGCTGCTGGGGCGCGACGACGGCGTGCAACAGGTTGTGGGCGCGGGCGATCTCGCCGCGGGCCAGGACGTGGGCGAGCATGAGCGTCCAGTTGGTCAGCTCGTCGGTGAGCCGCTGGGCGGTGGTCACCGGCTCGGGCGGCCGGAAGCCGGCCAGCTCCCGGGCGGCCTTCGTGAGCCGGCCCGTGCGGTCGAGCAGGACGGCGTCGTCGGGGCGGGGCAGGTGCACCATCCCTCGCCAGGTGGGGACTTCGTCGATGCCGGGACCGGCCGGGGTGAGGTGGAACTCGCCGCGCATCAGGTCGTCGAAGACGACGGCGAGGATGCCGTACATGTTGGTGTAGGCGAGCTCGAGCGGTGCGAGCTGTGCCAGGAAGCCGGGGCCGTCGAAGTCGGCGAGAAGGTCGTCCTTGATGTAGAGGTACGCCTCGATGTCGGAGTGGGCGTCGGCCTCGCCCACCGTCCACGAGCCGTAGAGCAGTACGCCCTCCAGCCGGGTGTCGGCGTGGGCGAGCTGCCGCAGGCGTGCGATGCGGTCGTCCAGGGCGGAGCGGTGGGAGCGGGGGGAGTGGACGGGCATGGTGTGGTCATGTCTCCTGAGATGGGCGTGCGGACACGCCGACGGGGCCCGGCACCCGCCGGGCGGATATCTGTCGGGACCGTCGCGGCCCGCTCAGGAGAAGTTGCCCACGGGCGCGAGTCTAGGGGACGGCTCCGCCGCCGAGCCGGTGCGGGCGGGGCATCCGGACAGCCACGTCACTGGGCGCGGGGTGACGGTCCGGGGGCGGGCCATGCGGGTCGTCGCACGTACGCGCACGGTGATCAGCGGGGCGGGAAGGAAGTCAGCGCGAGGTCCCACCGGGCGGCCGCGTGGAGCAGCGCCGCGGTGTCCGTCCCGACCTCCACCACGTACTGGTGGATGCCGGGGCCGTCGTCACCCTGCTGCCACGGGGGTGCCGCCTCCAGGGACAGATGAACGCGAATCACCGCGGTCCCGCCCTCACTTCGGCCGGCAAGGCCGAACGCCAGGACCGGCTCGACGAACGCCGCAGGGCGTGCGTTCTGCTCGTCGCTCCGGGGGCGCGCGTCCGTGCGGGTCCGTTCGGGCTCAGCCGTCGTCGCCCGCCGGCAGTGACTTCTCCAGGAGGGTGAACGACTTCGGGGGACCGCCGGGCTGGGGCTTGCCGTCCTTGCGGCCGACGACCCGGTACCCGTGGCCGAGGTAGTACGAGGTGAGGCGGGCGTTGCCGACCAGGCAGTCCAGGCGCACCAGGTCCCGTCCGACTGCGGCCACCCGCCGCTCCGCGGCCCGGAGCAGGAGCCGCCCCGTCCCCGGCGGGGCGGCGCGGCGGTCGACCATCAGCCGGTGCACGTAGCCGGCCACCGGCGGCTGCGGCCCCCACGCCTCCTCGTCCTTCCACCACAGCTCCCACGCCCCCACCAGCCGGTCGCCGGCGGCGGCGAGCCACACCTCGCCGCCACGCGCCGTCACCCGGCGGAAATGCTCCTCGTCGAGCTCGCCCGGCCGCCACTGGCCGGTGATGTCCCGGGAGAGCATCCAGCGGGCGGCGTCGTCACGCAGCCGGACGAGCCCGGCGAGGTCACCGTCGGCCGCGGCACGGAACTGGAGATCCTTCACGGCGCGATCCTCGCACGGAGCACGGCACGCGCGGCGCGGGCCTCAGCGGAAGGCGGACTCACCGGTGAGGGCCTTGCCGATGACCAGGGAATGGACCTCGCTGGTGCCCTCGTAGGTCAGCACCGACTCCAGGTTGTTGGCGTGCCGGAGCACCGGGTACTCCAGGGTGACCCCGTTGGCGCCGAGAAGGGTGCGGCACTCACGGGCGATGGCGATGGCCTCACGGACGTTGTTCAGCTTGCCGACGCTGACCTGCTCGGGGCGCAGCCGTCCCTCGTCCTTCAGCCGGCCGAGGCGCAGCGCGAGCAGCATGCCCTTGTCGAGCTCCAGCGCCATGTCGGCCAGCTTCTGCTGGGTCAGCTGGTAGGAGGCGAGGGAGCGGCCGAAGACGGTGCGCTCACGGACGTAGGAGAGGGCGGCCTCCAGACAGTCGCGGGCGGCGCCGACGGCACCGAAGACGATGCCGAAACGGGCCTCGTTGAGGCAGCCGAGCGGACCCGACAGGCCCCGCGCCTGCGGGAGCATCGCCTCGGCGGGCAGCCGGACGCCCTCCAGGACCAGTTCACCGGTGACGCTGGCGCGCAGCGAGAGCTTCCGCTTGATCTCGGGAGCGGAGAAACCCGGGGTGTCCGTGGGGACGACGAAGCCCCGGACACCTTCCTCGGTGCGGGCCCAGACCACGGCGACGTCGGCGACCGAGGCGTTGGTGATCCACATCTTGGTGCCGTCGAGGATCCAGTCCGAGCCGTCCCGCCGGGCGGTGGTGCGCATGGCGCCCGGGTCCGAACCGGCGTCGGGCTCGGTGAGACCGAAGCAGCCGATCTTCTCGCCGGCCGCCATGCCGGGAAGCCACTGCTGCTTCTGCTCCTGCGAGCCGTACTTCCAGATCGCGTACATCGCCAGCGACCCCTGCACCGACACCAGGCTCCGCAGCCCCGAGTCGACGGCCTCCAGCTCCAGACAGGCCAGACCGTAGGAGACGGCGCTGGTACCGGCGCAGCCGTAGCCCTCCAGGTGCATGCCCAGCACACCGAGCTTGCCCAGGGCGCGGGCCAGTTCACGGGCGGGGATCGCGCCCTCCTCGAACCATTCGGCGACGTACGGCCGCAACTCCCGCTCACCCAGCGCCCGTACGGTCCGCTGGATCTCACGCTCCTCGTCGCTGAGCAGTCCGTCGACGGCGACGAGATCGAAGGGGTGGACGGGCGAGGTGTTCATCTCCGGGCCTCCGTGGGGAACGTGCTTTCGAGACTTCCCCCGGCCCGCCGACGACAGCGGACGGGCCACGGGGAAGGCGCTGGTGCCTGGTGCGCCGAACACGTTAGCGCCACCGTGCCGTCGCCCCGGAGTGCGGTCGGGGTCGGCCCTCCGGCGGACGTGCCGGAACGCCTCGGGCGGCGGGCGGGCGAACAGGGTGTGCCCGCTTCACCGCCGTGCACCGACCACCGTCACACGTCCAGCGCGGTCGAGGGGAGCGGCCAGCCGGTGTACGCCTCGGCGAGGTAGGCGCGGCCGGCCTCCGACTCGACGACCGTGCGCAGTTCGCCGATCTGCCGCATGCGGTCGAAGTCGTCCGATCCGGGCAGCAGATGCAGCATGCTCGTCATCCACCACGAGAAGTGCTGCGCCTTCCAGACCCGTCGCCGGGCGGTCTCCGGGAACGCGTCGAGGGGACCCTCGTCCCGGTCGAGCAGCAGTGCGCGCAGGGCGTCGGTGAGCAGGACGACGTCGGCGACGGCGAGGTTCATGCCCTTGGCGCCGGTCGGGGGCACGGTGTGCGCCGCGTCGCCCACCAGAACCACCCGGCCGCGGCGCGACTCGTGCGCGACGAAGCTGCGGAAACGCAGCACGTCCCGCTGGAAGACGCGGCCCTCCGTCAGCGTGGTGCCGGGGACCCGCGACTGCAGGATCTCCCACAGCCGCTCCTCGGTGTACGCCTCGGGGTCCGTCAGCGGGTCGCACTGGAAGTACATGCGCTGCACACCGGGGCTGCGCCGGCTGATCAGGGCGAAACCGTCGGGGGAGTTGCTGTAAATCAGTTCCTCAGCGCTGGGCGGCGCCTCGCAAAGGATGCCGAACCAGGCGAAGGGGTACTCCCGGAAGTGGCCCCCGCGCGAGCCGCTGACCGCTTCCCGCGCGACGCTCCGTGAGCCGTCCGCGCCCACCACGACATCGGCCTCGATCTCCACCCGGTTGCCCTCGGCGTCCCGGGCGATCACCCGGGGCCGGTCCGTCCCGGCGTCCTCCACGCGTTCGGCGGTCACCTGGAACCGCAGGTCCTGCCCGGCCGCCAGGCGCGCGGCGACCAGATCCTTCAGCACCTCGTGCTGGGGGTAGAGCCACACCGCGCGGCCGACGGTCTCCGCGAAGTCGATCCGGTGGCCCTCGCCGTCGAACCGGAGCTCGATGCCCTCGTGCTTCTGCCCGACGGTCAGGACGCGGTCCGACGCCCCGGTGCGGTCGAGGACCTCCACCGTGCCCTGTTCGAGGATGCCGGCCCGGATGGTGGTCTCGATCTCCGCGCGGCTGCGGGAGTCGACGACGACCGACTCGATGCCGTGCCGGCCGAGCAGGTGGGACAGCAGCAGACCGGCGGGGCCTGCGCCGATGACGGCGACACGGGTACGGACGGGCATCTCGTCTCCTTCGGGGTCGGGGATGGCAGGAGTCTGGCGCGCGGCGGGCCCGTTGACGACCGGGCTTCCCGTTCAACGGGAAGCGATCTTCGACCGCCCCCGGTCCCGCGGCCCGTCCCGCACCCCTGCGGACGCCGCGCCGTTCCTCGTTACCTCGTCCGCCATTCCCCCCGTTCCTCGTCCCTGTTCCGCCGTCCGCCGTCCGCCGTCCGCCGTCCGCCGTTGGCTGTCCGGACGTCCGGCGCGTGCGACGGCGTCCACGAGCGGTGCGCGGGGTCTACGGACGGTGCGCGCCGACCGCCGCGGAGATGCCCGCGGCCGCGGTCCGAAGCTCGTCCACGGCCACGCGGGTGGGAGCCTCGCGGGGGAGGACGACCGACAGCGCGGCGATCACCCGCCCGCGCCCTTCCCGTACCGGCACGGCCACCCCGGTCGACACGGCCTCGACCGTGCCCGGTGCGACGACGACACCCTCACGACGGATGCCGGCCAGGATCCGGCGCAGCCGAACCGGGTCGGTCACGGTCTCCGGCGACGCCGCCGCCAGAGGGCCCGCGAGGACGCGGTCCTGCAACTCCCGCGGGCCGTGAGCGAGCAGGACCAGCCCCGACGACGAGGCGTGCAGCGGAAGCCGGCCGGCGACCCGGGTGATGTTCGCGCCCGCCTGCGGATGGGACAGCCGCTCGACGAAGAGGGTCTCGTCGTTCTCCAGCACGGCGAGCTGCGTGTGCTCCCGCACCCGTGCCTGCACCCGCTCCATGAACGGCAGAGCCGCCTGGCGCAGACGCAGGGCGTGCGAACCGCGCAGGGCCAGCTCCCACAGCCGCATACCCAGGCGCACCCGGTGCTCCTCGTCGCGTTCCAGCAGCCCGCACTCCACGAGGTCGGCCACGATGCGGTGGGCGGTGGACGAGGGCAGCTCCGCGCGCCGCCCGATCTCCGAAGCCGTCTGCACCGTGCGGTCGGTGTCGAACGTCTCCAGGACGCGGACGATCCGTTCGGTGACCGCCTCGCCGGAAGGTGAATTCGCCATGGGTCCGTCGTCGCTTTCGTCCCGTGCCGTGCGCCGCCCTCGGTTCGGCGCCCCCCCGCACACGGTGCCACAACGAGGGCGGCGCACCCCGACCTGGTGTCGGGGTGCGCCGCCCGGGGAGCCGGCCGAGCCGCCGGGGTCCTGCCGCGGCTCCGGGACCCTACTTCGGCTCCTGGTTGAACTTGGCGGTGGACCAGAAGTAGCCGAGGACGGCGAGGCCGGCGCACCAGGCGAGGGCGAGCCAGCCGTTGTGGCCGATCTCCGTGCCGAGGAGCAGCCCGCGCAGGGTCTCGATGGCCGGGGTGAAGGGCTGGTACTCGGCGATCGGCTGGAACCAGCCCGGCATGGTCTCGACCGGGACGAAGGCGCTGGACAGGAGCGGGAGCAGGATCAGCGGCATCGCGGTGTTGCTGGCCGCCTCGGCGTTGGGGCTGATGAGGCCCATGCCGACGGCGATCCAGGTGAGCGCGGTGGCGAAGAGGACGAGCAGGCCGAGCGCGGCGAGCCATTCCAGGACGGTGGCGTCGGTGGACCGGAACCCGATGGCGACGGCGACCGCGCCGACCAGGAGGACGCTCGCCACGGACTGCAGGACGCTGCCGATGACGTGCCCGACGATGACCGAGCCCCGGTGGATGGCCATGGTGCGGAACCGGGCGATGATCCCCTCCGACATGTCGGTGGCGACGGACACGGCGGTGCCGATGGTGGTGGAGCCGATGGTCATCAGGAGCAGACCCGGGACGATGTAGGCGATGTACGCCGCCCGGCCGCCGTCGCCGCCCACGCCGGCGCTCATGGTCTCGCCGAAGATGTAGACGAAGAGCAGGAGCAGCATGATCGGCGTGAGCAGCAGGTTGAGGGTGAGCGACGGGTAGCGGCGGGCGTGCAGGAGGTTGCGGCGCAGCATGGTGGTGCTGTCGCGCAGGGCGAGGGAGAGGGTGCTCATCGCGCGGTCTCCTTGTCGGTGGTGGTGTCGTCGGTGAGGGCGAAGAAGACGTCGTCGAGGTCGGGGGTGTGGACGGTGAGTTCGGTGGCTTCGATGCCGGCGGTGTCGAGGTGGTCGAGGAGGGTGCGCAGGGCGCGTTGGCTGCCGTCGTTGGGGACGCGGAGAGTGAGGGCGTCGGTGTCGGTGGTGGCGTCGGTGAGGAGGGTGGCGGCCCGTTGGTGGGTGGTGGGGTCGGTGAAGCGGAGCTGGACGTGGCCGCCGGGGATGATGCGCTTGAGTTCCTCGGCGGTGCCCTCGGCCGCGATGGTGCCGTTGTGGAGGACGGCGATGCGGTCGGCGAGCTGGTCGGCCTCCTCGAGGTACTGGGTGGTGAGGAAGACGGTGACGCCGCCGGTGACGAGTTCCCTGATGATCTGCCACATGGTGTGGCGGGAGCGGGGGTCGAGGCCGGTGGTGGGTTCGTCGAGGAAGATGATGCGGGGGCTGCCGACGAGGGTCATGGCGATGTCGAGGCGCCGCTTCATGCCTCCGGAGTAGGTGGAGGCGGGCTTGTCGGCCGCGTCGAGCAGGTCGAAGCGCTCCAGCAGTTCGGCGGTGACGCGGCGGCCCTCCGCCTTGGGGAGGTGGTGGAGGTCGGCCATGAGGAGCATGTTCTCCGCGCCGGTGATCAGGCCGTCCACGGCGGAGAACTGGCCGGTGACGCCGATCGCCGCCCGCACGGCCTGCCCGGCCGTGGCGACGTCGTGGCCCGCGACCCGTGCCTGTCCGCCGTCGGCCGCTATCAGGGTGGAGAGGATCTTCACGACGGTGGTCTTGCCGGCGCCGTTCGGGCCGAGCAGTGCGAACACGGAACCGGCGGGGATGCGCAGGTCGATGCCGTCGAGGACGGTCTTGTCGCCGTAGGACTTGCGCAGGCCCACCGCGGACACGGCCGCGGGGGACTGGACACCGGCCTTGCTATTGGACGTGGGCATGACAGATGAAGGCATGAAGCCCTCCGTTTCGCGGGGTTTCGAAGGAGTGGGGTGTGCGGAGGAGCGGGCGCGGATGCCCGAGGGGTCCGTGGGCACGGACCCCTCGGCCGGCGGACGTCAGGCGCGGGCGCGGCGGATGTCGATGTTGCCGTGCCGGGTGCGGGCGCGGACCTTGACGGTGTCCTCCGCCCGCTCGGGGGCGTCGGACGCGGTGAGGTTGTTGCGGACCTGGCCGGAGGTGGAGCTGACGTCGAGCCAGGCGGCGGTCCCCTCGCGGACGCCGACCTCGATTGCCCCGAAGGACGTCTCCAACTGAGCTGTCCCCCGGGCCACTTCACCCACGCGCAGGGTGCCGTGCGCGGTGATCGCGGTGACCGAGTCCTCGACGCGCCGGATGTCGATGTCGCCGTTGGCGCCGCGGACCCGCAGTTCGCCGGTCGCGGCCTCGACGGTCGTGCTGCCGTGCGAGTTCTTCAGGACCGCGGGGCCGTCGATCACGCCCACGCGCAGGCTGCCGGAGCTCGTGGTGATCTCCGCCGATCCCTCGACGCGGTCCACGGTGATCGAGCCGTGCGAAGCGGTCAGCTTCAGCGGGCCGGTGGTGTCGAACCGCGCGTCGCCGGCGGAGGTCTTGGCGCTGACCTCGCCGAGCCGGCCCTCGCCGAGCACCTGGGTCCAGGAGCCGGTCACGTCGAGGTGCGAGCCCGTGGGCAGTTCGACGGTGACGTCGACGACGCCGGTACGGCCGAGCAGGCGGCCGGACTTGGGCGTCCTGACCGTCAGCGCGCCGTTCGCGTAACGGACCTCGGTCTGGTCGGCCGCCCGGGTGTCCAGGTCCCGCTGGGGGTCGCGGGGGCGCACCTCGACGACGGTGTCGGAGCGGTCGCTGGCGGTGAACTGGATGGAACCGGCCTCCACGGTCGCGGTGACCGAGATGGGCGAGGGGGTGTCGAAAGAAGGCATGGCTGTCCCGTCCTCGTGGGTCTTCGTGACGTCCCCGCAGGTGGGACGCGGTGTGGGTGGAAGTGGAAGTGGTGCGGGATGAGCGGTGCGCTTGGGTGGTGCGGGTGCGGCGGTGCGGGCCGGTTCGGCCGGCTAGCGGACCCAGCCGGTGAAGCTCTGGCCGACGTTGCGGGTCCGCTCCGTGGTGCGCGGCCGGCCGCTGCCGTCGACCGCGGCCGAGACGGCCCGCACGAGCCAGGCGTTGACCGACAGTCCCTCCTGGCTCGCGGCCTCCTCGGCGCGCGCCTTGAGATGTGCCGGCAGACGCAGATTGACGCGGGCCGTGCCTCCCTCGTCGCCCTCGACGGGGGCCGGAGCCTTGAGGTGCTCGCCGGGCCCGGCCGGCTCCGCCGGCGCGCCGGCGTCGGCGGGCGGCGGCGTCACCACGAAGTCGGGGTCCAGCCCCCTCAGTCGTACGTCGACCGACCCCGGGGCGAGTTCGCGGGTGATCTCGCTCATCGCGGCGGAGAGCACGTTGAGCATGACCAGGCGGGTCGCCGACTCCAGCGGAGCGGTGAGCCTCTCGGCCAGTTCACGGGCTTGCTCGCCGCCGGCTTCGGCGGCCACCGCGAGTTCGCGGCGGAGTGTGTCGACATACGGGGTGAGGTCCATGACGCCATAATGGCACCATCATGGCGCCATGCGCAAGCAGGTGTCGGGTCTTCTCTCGCCATCACTCGGGCGTGCAGCTCTGACCTGCGGTTATGGGTGGTGCCGCGTTGAGTCACGACGACGCCATCCGACTTTTGGTGGCACCGCTTGGCGCCAAGTGGCACCACATGGCATCACGTGTGCCACACGGCGCCACAGCCGAAGCGTGCGTCGGCACGATCGTGCGTTCAGGGCCTCCGCCGCTGCGGCCACGCATAACCAAGCGCTCTGGCGTGCTCCGGAGATCCGCCGCAGACCTCCGATGCCCGACGTGGGTCACCCGCCGCCGCAAGTTGGTCAGCAAGCCTTTCGGCCTGACTTCCAGGGTCGTCATCGGAGACGTCAAGCACCATCCGGAACTGCAGCCATGGGCGATCTTCCCCGATGGCCGAGCGGCCCGGATGGAAGAGGAAAAGGTTGATCCGGTCGGGCTCCCACAGCCAGGCGGACACACCGCCTGGTTCACATTCCCATCGTGCAAGCCAGTCGGTGCGCTCTCCGAGGTCCAGTTCCAACAGCCGGGCGACGGTGCGTGCCGGCCACTCCCAGCTGTGGTCCGCAACGGCTCGCTCCACCTCTGTCGTGTAGTCCCGCGCGTCGAACCAGAGCTCAGGCAGGTCGACGTTGTCCTCGTCGGGGTTGCGCCACTCGCTCCAGATCACGTGGTCGCCGTCGCGCCGGATGGTCACGTAGAGAGCGCCGCAGCACTCTTCGGTGCACGTTGCCTCGGCCAGCCGAACCTCGTGCGGTTCAGGGCCAGCCGTGAGAGGGCCGTCCGGCAGCAAGAGGTACCGGGGATCTTCGCCCGGCCCTTCTGTGAACACCTCGGCCAAGATGTCCTCACCGTCGACCAGCGGTCGGACCTCCACGCTTGCGCCTCTCCGCGGAAGATCAGGAACGACAACATGGAGGGTGAGGCGACGCTTCTCGGCGGTCATCGACGGATTGTCGGGCCTGCCGCGTGGAAATGTCGCGGCATGGCCTCACGGCAGATCGACGGGGCCGTAGAGGGCGGTCGGCTGCCCGGTCCGCAGGGCCCAGTAGCGGTCGCCGAAGCTCCAGTGCCACCACTCGGTCGGGTAGTTGATCAGTCTCCTGGTGGGGAGTCGCGCCGCTGGGGCTCGGCACGGAGGGTGGCCAGGGTTCGCCGGCCACGTTCGACGAGTTCCGGGTCACCGTGGGCCACGCCGTAGGCGATCCCGGACACGGAGTCGAGGACCGTGTCGACGATCAGCCGTTCCCGCTCCGGCGCGGTCAGGGTCCGGCCGTAACCGGTGAGAAAGGCCTCGCGCAGGTCGGGGCGGCCGGCCCAGGCGTCGGACAGGCGGGCCAGGTCCCGTACGGCCGGACCGGGTTCGCTGCGCTCGAAATCGATCACGTGCAGGGTGTCGGCGGCTTCGTCCCAGAGCAGGTTGCGCGGCTGGAAATCGCCGTGCGTGCACACCGTGTCGACGGCGGGCAGGTCAGCGGCCCGTTCGACGGTGGAGCGGACGAACTCCTCGTCGCCCGGCGCCAGGTGGGCGCGTGCCCCGGCGAGGTGCCGGTCCAGCTTCCCGGTGGGGACGGCGCGGCCGGCGGGGTGCGGCGGGGCGTGCCGATGGATGGCGGCGGCGAGCTGCCCGACGCGGCGGAAGATCCGCCGCTGCCGCTCGGGCGGATGGCCCGCCGCGTGCAGGGGCCGGCCGCGCACCGCCGTGAGGACCACGGCGCGCAGCACCGGGTCGGCGGCGACCAGCCGGGGCGCGGCGTCGCCGAGGCCGACGGCCCAGCCGCGCAGAGCGGTCACCTCGCGCTGGTGGAAGCGGTCGTTCTGGTGGACCTTGACATACCAGGTGCCGCCTGTGGTGCCGCGCGCCTGCCATACGCGGCTGTTCTCCCGGTGCCAGGAGGCGTCCGCCCACGCGGCGATCCGGCCGACCGCACGCTCGGCGAAGTCCCGTACGGGGGCCGGGGGAAGGCTGTCGCCCGGGGTGCCGCCGGGGCCGGGGACCGGGCGCAGCCGGTCGGAGTCCGGGGCGTAGGCGATCGGGTCGCCGGGTTCCTGGAAGTGGACGGCCATCCGCGCGCCGGCCCGGTAGGCGTCGAGTCCGGCCCGGCAGTAGGCGACCATCGGCCCGGGCAGGGAGCCGAGGGGGAACCAGCCCATGCCGTCGCAGACCTCCGGCTCCCGCACGCGCGGGGTGCCCTGCCAGCGCCGGACCTCGAAGAAGAAGCCGACGCGGGCCCTGCCTCCGGGGGCGCGGTGGTGCACGGTGACGGCAGAGCGCACGTCGGCCGGGTCGATGGTCACACCGGTTTCCTCACGGGCCTCACGGACGAGGGCGGTGACGACGTCCTCGTGCGGACCGTCGAGGTGCCCGGACGGCAGGTGCCAGCAGCCTGCCGCGTACACGTCGCCCGCCCGGCGCGAGAGCAGCACCTCGGGTCCCGCCGCGCCGTCGCGGAGGGCGATCAGGTGGACGTCCAGCGGCTCGGTGTGCCGCTCGTCGGCGCTCACACGGCACCCGCGGGGCGGCGGGCGAGCAGGACTTCGAACACCGCGTCCTCGCGCAGCACGCCACCGTGCGCGTGGGCGTGGAGCAGGCTCAGGGCCTCGGTCTCGAACTCCTGGTGGCGGCCGGAGAAGAGGGCGGGGCGGGCGAAGCCGGTGGTGCGCAGGTACCCCATGACGTCCTCGGGCGTCCGGTTCCGGACGACGGGGAAGGCGTGCCGGGTGACCTCGCTGAACGCGGAGGCGGCGAGTTCGTCCCGGAAGGAGCGGCCCGGCTCGGTGTACGTGCCGTGGGCGCCCGCCCGCCGGGCGGTGCCGAGACGGGACCGGATCAGGTCGCGCAGCGCGGCCGTCCAGTCGGCGTCGCAGGTCCACAGGCTGCCGTCCCCCTGTGGGCCGCGCCGGTGAAGCCGGTGACCGTGCACGTGCCGCGGACCGGCGCGAGCGCCCCGAGGGCGTGCTCCAGCATCCGCCGGTTCACGTCCACCAGGTGGATGAGGGTCAGGCGCCGCAGCACGGGCAGCAGCGCGAGGGGTACCTGCCCGGTGCCCGTGCCCAGGTCGAGCAGGACGGGGGGCGCGACGCCGTGCTGGGCGGCGGCCAGGAGGCGGACGGCCGCGTCCGGCAGCCCGGGCCGGTGGCGGGCGTAGGACGCGCTCTCCTTCCCGAACAGTGCCTCGTCGGAGACGGCGGCGGGAGACGGCGGCTGGTGCGGGCGGGTCACCCGGAGCCTCCGTCGGTACCGGTGGGACGGGGGAGCCGCCGGGCCGGATGGCCGCGCGGGCCGGTCGGCCGCCGACCGGAGCCGTCGCCGGGGGTCAGGAGTGCGTGGAGTGTCTCCTCGGCTTCGTCGAGGCGCTCACGCAGCACCGTGGCGGCCTGGTGGCGGGCTCGCCCGTACGCCTCGAGCGACGGTGTGACCGCGCCCGGGCGGTCCAGCGGCTCGGACAGCGGGTAGACCGAGCAGGCCAGATTCCCCGCGGCGACGCGTGGCACGGCGAGCAGATCGTCGAGGGGGAGTGCGGGGTTGGCCGCCCGGTAGGCGGAGAGTGCGGTGGCCAGGCCCGTGATCCATTCGTTGGGACGGGCCAGCACGGTGCGCGGGTCCAGGAGGATCCGGCCGAGTTCCCACGCGGCGCTCCGGTGGCCGGGCGGCCGGAAGTCGATGACCGCCGCGACCTCCTGCTGGCGCATCAGCAGGTTGGGGGAGGCCAGGTCGCCGTGCACCACCTGGGCGGTCAGCTCGTGCGGCAGCGGCTCCAACAGGGCCGCCACCTCGGGCAGGGCGTCGAGTCGGCGGGCCGCCGTCCGCCGGGCCCACCGGGTGAACTCGCTCTCCGCCGGTGCGGGCGCCCAGCGGCGGAGGAGCCGTCGCAGCCGGCGCTCCGCCCGCGCGACGTCGCACACCTGGCGGGCCGGGACGGGGCGGGGTGGTCCGGCGGGATGGCGTGCGAGGGCGTGGTGCAGGCGGCCCATGGTCTCCCCGACCGCGGTCCACCGGTCGCCGAAGAGCCCTCCCTCGGCCGTCTCGGCGTCCTCGACCCAGGCCGACACGGAAAGGGACAGGCCCTCGGCCGTCGCGACGAGACCGGCATCGTCGGCCGTCCGCAAGACCGCCGGCACGGGGACGTCCGCGTGCCGGGCGTACTCGGCCAGGGCCAGGGCCTGTTCCTCCGCGGCGAGATCGGTACCGTCCGGATACACCTTCACGAACCAGCGCCGACCCTCGGAATCCTCGACCAGGTGGTTGCGCGTGGCGGTTCCGGCCGGCCCTTCGCCGACAGCCGTGGCAGTGATCCGGTAACGCAGCGCGAGCGCCCCGGCCACGCCCTGGCAGAGGACGCCTTCGGCGGCCATGAGCCGCTGGTGGGTGCCGTCCTCGACGACGCGTCCCTGGCCGAGGAGGCGGAACGGCCCGCGCTCGGCGGCCGAGACCGCGCTCTCGGCCGCCGCTGCCCCCGGCCCGCGTTCGGCCGGGTCCTCGGATGCTCCGGACGATGCCAACGTGCCTCCTCCAGGAGTGAACGGGCGGTGCGTCCGGTTCAACGACGGAGCCTCGGATGTCGAACACATGTCTTTCGGACGGATCGCGCACCGCGGACCGGAGCGGGTCGGCGCAGGTGTGGGGTGCACGGACCCTTGCGGCACGGGAGTCCTGGGCGAACCGCGGGTGGCCGAAACGCCGATGCCCGAAGCGCCGATGCCCGAAGCGCCGATGCCCGAACCGTCGAGGCCCGAAGGGCGTCGAGGCAGAGCGTCCGTGACCCGCCGCCGTGCCGGTGGTCGGCAGGCCCGGCAGGCGGCGCGGCAACGGGGGCGGCGGAGCGGTCGCCGGGGCGGGGGTGGCGGGAGAGCCGTTCGCCCGTCCCGCCACCCCCGTCGGTCGTCACCGGCCCGAACCGGCGGGTCAGACCGTGCCGACGCCGTTCGTGTACGACTTCATGAAGTGGAGCGCGAACCCGTTGGTGACGGGGTCGCCCGCCTTGTTGACGGTGTGCAGGATGCCGCCGCCGCCCGGGCCGTTGAGGCAGGCCGTCACCAGCGAGGTGAGGACGACCCCCGGGGTGTCGGGGACCTCGTAGGCGCGGTCGGTGTAGATGTCCGCGTTGAGGTTGAAGTAGGCGTAGCTGCCCAGGCCCCAGGCCTTGTGGTCCCTGACGTGGTCGCCGACCTTGTAGGCGGCGTAGCCGTTGGTGGAGCCGTGCCTCCACGCCGACTGGGTCGGGACGTCGTACGGGTGCTCGTTCTGGAAGAAGTAGGTGCGCCCCTGCTCGCCGTTCCAGATGACCTCGTGGTCCTGCCAGTGCTCGACGAAGAGGCCGTAGGCGGTGACCCGGTCGCCGTTGACGATGAAGCCGACGCCGGCCGGGTTGACCGACCAGCCGATCGTGCCGTCGAGGCCGTGGTCGCCGCGCCAGGCCCAGATGTGGTCGGCGATCACGTCGTTGCTGTCGATCTGGATGCCGATCTTCGTGCCGCCGGCCACGGCGCCACCGATGCGCGGGAAGACGTCGAAGAGCGCGGTGGGCCGGTGCGCGTGGTTCCTCCGGCTGCGGCCGTCACCGACCCGCATCAGCACGGGGGAGTGGGCGGAGGCCGCTTCGAGCATCACGCCGGCCACGGTGACGTCGTCGACGTCGGCGACCTCGACGAGCGAGTTGCGGTCGACGGCCTGGAGCGTGGCCAGCCCGAGGCCGAGGACGACGGTGCCCGGCCGGGTGACCCGCAGCGGCTCGGACAGCGGATAGATGCCGGGAGTGATCAGCAGGTGCTTCCCGGCGGCGAGTGCCGCGTTCATCCGCGCGGCGGAGTCGCCGGGCCGTGCGACGTGGAACTTGGCCAGGGGGACGCGGTGACCGGCCGCAGGCCCGTTCTCCCAGGTGGTGCCGCTGCCGTTGCGCCGCAGCGCGGGCACGAAGACGTGGTAGGCGCCCTTGCGGTCGACGGTCAGGAACGGCTTCTCCCGGATCACCGGGGTGCGGTCGATCGTCGTGATGGGCGGGGACGGGAAGGAGGTGGCCGGCGCGCCCTCGACGCCGAGGAAGACCATGTTCCAGTTGGCGCCCTCCCAGCTGCCGATGGTGTCGTTGCGGGACAGCCACTGCTGCTGCGAGCCCGCGTTGATCCGGCCGTCCACGACGCTGTCGGCAAGGAACCCGCCGCTGGACCACCCGTTGCCGGGCGGGCTGGGCATCAGGATCATGTCGCCCTTGACGTGGCACCGGCGCATCGGCGCCGCCTGGGAGACCGCCCAGCGGTCCAGGCCGTCCGGCGGCACGATGGTCACGTTCTCGCAGGCCCGCCAGAAGTTCTGGGTGGCGTTGCCGTCGAACCACTGGGCGTCGGCGGTCACATGACCGTTGATCACGACGTCCTCGGGGCTGTCGCCGAGCCCGAGCACGTGGGTGTAGAAGCCGAGGTTGATCTCGACGTCGTAGGTGCCGGGCTTGAACGCCAGGGCGAACCGCTCGGTGCCGAACTGGTTGGCCTCCTGGACCGCGAAGACGGCGTCGATCCGCTCCTGGATGGCCGCGTCGCCCATCGAGGGGTCGAAGACGAGGACGTTCCGCCCGAGAACGGCCGCTCCGTGGCCGGCGGTGCCCCGGTCCCCGGCGCCGACGCCGGAGTCGGAGGAGCCGGAGACGGCGGTGGCGGGAGAGGACGAGGACGCGAAGGCGGATCCCGCGGCGGTGCCGCCCAACGGCACCGCCGCGGCGGCGGCCGCCGCACCGCGGAGCATGGCACGACGAGAGGAAATCTTGGACACGGCTCTCCCTGCATGTGGTGGGGCAAGACGGAATGTGGCTGGTCCTCAACCACGTTGAGAGCGCTCTCAGCCAGGGAGTGAATCACTGGCGGTGCCGAGCGTCAATGAGGTGGTACAGACCAAAGTGGCCAAGATCCCGGGGAGTTGGAGGAGAGCCTTTCGCCGAAGAGGTGTCCGCGGGGCGGGAACGCGGGCGATCAGGCGGCGGGTGCCGCGCCGACCGGCGGTTCGAGGCGGCCGCTGGCCGTGGGCGGGTTGACCGCGGGGCCGACGAGCGCGCCGAGCAGGGACAGCACCCTGTCGAGTTCCTCGGTGGTGGACGGCCGGAAGCCTCCGTGGACCTCCCGCAGCACGAGGTGGGAGTGGTAGCGGCTGTGCGGGGCTTCCTTGGACGGCTGGAAGGACCGCAGGCCGATCATGCCCTCGTACCGCCCGCCGGTCCCCACGATCGGGAACCGCTGCCAGGCACCGCCGAGGATCGCCGTCCCGTCGACCCAGCCCGCGGTCTGCGCCGTCCCGTCGGGGAAGGTGATCTCCTCGCGGTAGTACATCATCAGGTGGGCGTCGGCGGAACGTTCGTACAGGATGCGGCCGGTGCCCTTCAGACTGCCGACGCGCTCCCCGTCCGCGGTCACGAACGTGCTGTCGTACGTGTCCCAGTCACCGGGGCCGTGGACCGGGGGGTTGGCGAAGCGGTAGTCCAGGTCGACGTGCTCGGTGAGGTCCTCCCACAGGACGAGGTCCGGCCCGTCGGCGGGCGGTTCGGCCGACGCCGCGCTCTGGGCGAGGTCGACGAACGAGGCCGCGAGTGCCGCGATGGCGGGGGAGTGGCCGGGCAGGGCGAACGTGGTGTTCATGGAGCTCCCGTTCGAAGGATGCCGCGCGGGCGCGGCGGGGGAAAGGGCGGGACGAACGTCGGGTCCGTCGGGTCCGTGGCCGTCGGTGACCGACCGGCCGTCGGTGACCAACCTAGGCAAGCCGCCTAAAGCCGGGCTAATTCGTGGGCGTTCCCACGAGCACCTGCCGGGGCGTGGTGACGACCGTGCCGACCGCTGTGAGCAGCAGGCCGCCGTAGGCCGTCCAGCGGCCGCCGAAGCCGGTGAGCCGCCCGCCGTCCACCTGCGGGCCCGGCACGCGCAGCGTCACCTCGAAGGAGCCGTCGGGCCGGATGTCGGCCTCGGCGTCCGAGAAGTCCAGCAGCCGGCGGCCGAGGGGGAACCACGCCTTGTACGCGCTCTCCTTGGCGCTGAACAGCAGCCGCCCCCAGTGGGCCCGGCCGGGGGCCGCCCGCTCCAGCAGCCGCAGCCGGCGGCGTTCGTCGGGCAGCGTGATGGCCTCCAGGGTGTCGTCGGGCAGCGGAAGGTCGGGCTCGGCGTCGATGCCGAGGACCGTCACGTCGCAGGCGCGGGCCACGGCGGCGGCGCGGTAACCGGCACAGTGCGTGATGCTGCCGATCACCCCCTCGGGCCAGCAGGGCTCCCCGGCGCGACCGGTCGGCACCGCCACCGGAGGCAGACCGGCGCGCGCCAGGGCCCGGCGGGCGCACAGCCTCCCGGTGGTGAACTCGCGGTGGCGTCCGGCCACCGCGCCCGCGACGACGCGCGCCTCCTCGGCCGGCAGCCGGCCGTCCGCGTCGTCGTCGAACGCCTCCGCGGCGACGGCGCCGGGCGGCAGCAGTCCCTCGATCACCGGACCCCCACGGGCAGCACGCGACGCAGCGGGTCGGCGGGCAGCCCGTGCCGCCGCCATTCGCGCGGGTAACCGATCGAGACCTCGGTGAACAGCACTCCGTCCTCCTCCTGGACCCGGGGAATGTGCAGGTGCCCGTAGACCACGGCGGCCGCGCGGTACCGGCGGTGCCAGTCCGCGGTCCGCTCGGTGCCGCACCACAGGGCGAACTCCGGATGGCGCAGCGGCAGAAGCGGCCCTTCCGTCAGGGGGAAGTGGCTGACCAGCACGGTCGGCAGCAGGGGATCGCGCTGCGCGAGGCGGCGCTCGGTGTACGCGAGCCGCTCGCGACACCAGGCGTCCCGTGTCGGGTACGGGTCCGGGTGCAGGAAAAACTCGTCGTTGCAGACGATGCCGGCCTCCCGGGCGGACGCCAGCGCCTCCTCCCTGGTGGCCGCACCCGCCGCGCGTCCGCGCCGGAACGAGTAGTCGTACAGCAGGAACAGCGGTGCCACGGTGAGCGGGCCGCCTGTCCCTTCCCACACCGGGAAAGGGTCCTCGGGCGTGACCACGCCGAGGGTGCGGCACACCTCGACCAGCCGCCGGTAGCGGCGCTCGCCCCGCAGCTGCACCGGGTCCTTGGGGTGGGTCCACAGTTCGTGGTTGCCGGGCGTCCAGATCACCCGGGAGAACGTGCCGGCGAGCTGCCTCAGCGTTCGTTCGACATCCGCGAACAGCTCGCCGACGTCTCCCGCGACGATGAGCCAGTCGTCGTCGGAACGGGGGCGGAGCCGGTCCAGTACACGGCGGTTCTCGGCGTGCGCCACGTGCAGGTCGCTCACCGCGAGCAGCTCGCCCCGGCGTGCGCTCACGGCGTGGCCGCCGGGCGGTCGACCGCTGACGCGGGGCCTTCGGCGACGTCCGCGGTGCTTCCGGCCGCGTCCGCGGGGCCGTCCCCGGCCCGCGCGGCGGGTGCCACCAGGGCGGTGGCAGGACCCACCGCGTGCGCGGTGCGTGCCACCGGCGCGGCGGTCTCGCCCGCGTGCGCGGTAGGCCCTGCCGTTGTCCCGGCCGCCGCGAGGGCTTCCGCGGGGGGCGGAGAGCTGCGGGGCAGCGCGGCGAGCAGCTCCCTGGTGTACGGGTGCGCGGGCCGCCGGAACACGTCCCCGACGGCTCCGCTCTCGACGACCTCACCGTCGCGCATCACCAGCACGCGGTCGCTGATGTGGTGCACCACGCCCAGGTCGTGCGAGATGAACAGCAGCGCCACCCCCAGGCGTCGCCGCAGGTCCGCGAAGAGGTCCAGGATCTGCGCCTGCACGGACACGTCGAGCGCGGAGACCGGCTCGTCGCACACGATCACGTCGGGTCCGGGCGCGAGGGCGCGGGCGACGGCGACGCGCTGACGCTGGCCGCCGGACATCTGACGGGGCCGCCGGTCCAGCATCTCCTCCTCGAGCCCGACCAGCGTGAGCAGCTCGACGAGTCGCGCGCGCCGTTCGCGTGCCGATCCGCGGCCGGGCGCGCCGCCCGACGGCGGCAGGGCCTCGCCGATGATCCGTTCGACGGTGTAGCGGGGGTCGAACGAGCCGAGCGGGTCCTGCTGGACGAGCTGGATGCGGCGCCGCAGGGGCCGGCGTTCCCGTTCCGGGCGCTGTGACCACGGCTGGCCGAGCAGCCGCACGCTGCCGGTGTCCGGCGCCAGCAGCCCCAGGGCGAGCTGGGCGCTGGTGGTCTTGCCGGAACCGGACTCGCCGACGATGCCGAGGGTCTCGCCCGCGTGCAGGGTGAACGACACGTCGCGGACGGCCGGTCGCGCACGCCCGTCCGGGCCCGTGAACGACTTGCCGACGCCGCTCACCTCGAGCACCGGCCGCTCGGCGGCACCGGCGCCGGCCTCGTCGGCGGCCGCCGCGAGGTCGCGGCCGCCGGACGCGGAGGTGTGACCGGTGTGCCGCGCGGCGGCCTCCAGCAGCCGGCGGGTGTACGGGTGGGAGGGGGCGTGCAGCAGCCGGGCGGCCGGTCCCTCCTCGACGATCTCGCCGTGCCGCATCACCGCGATCCGGTCGGCGAGCCGGGCGACCACCGACAGGTCGTGACTGATCAGCAGTACACCCGTGCCGGCCTCCTTCCGGGCCGCCAGCAGGTCCAGGATGCGGGCCTGGACCGTGACGTCGAGGGCCGTCGTGGGCTCGTCGGCGATCAGCAGCGGCGGGGCGGCGGCCAGCGCGGTCGCGATCAGCGCCCGCTGGCGCAGTCCGCCGGACAGCTGGTGCGGGTACTGGCGGGCGCGCAGCCCGGGTTCGGGTACGCGGGCCTCCTCCAGCAGGGACAGGGAGCGTTCGGCGAGGCGGGAGCGCGGGACGACCCGGTGGTTGCGCAGCGCCTCGGCGACTTCGGCGCCCACGGTGCGCAGCGGGTCGAGCGAGGTCAGGGCGTCCTGCAGCACCAGGCCGATCCGGCGGCCACGTACGTCGCGCCACCCGCGGCCGCGGACCTCCGTCAGGTCCAGGTCCGGGTCGTGCAGGCTCATCCGCCCGGCCCGGACACGTGCTCCCGGACCGGCGAGCCCCAGCAGCGCACGCGCGGTGACGCTCTTGCCGGAGCCGGACTCGCCGACCACGGCCAGGCACTCACCGGCGTCCACGGTGAGGCTCACGCCGCGCACCGCGTCCGTCGTGCCGTGCCGGGTGGGGAAGGCCACCCGCAGGTCCTCGACCGTGAGCAGCCGTCGCCTCGCGGTCGCGTCAGTGTTCGCCATGGGTGGTCCTTCCCTCGAAACGGCGCCTGAGCCTTGTGCCGACGACGTTGATCGCGACGACGGTGGCGGTGACCGCGAGGCCGGGGAACACGCCCAGGCCCCAGGACAGGTCGACGTAGTCGCGCCCTTCGGAGAGCATCGCGCCCCACTCGGGGGCCGGTGCCTGCGGACCGAGGCCCAGGAAGCTGAGCGACGACCCGGCGATGATCGCCGAACCGGTGTGCACGGTCGCGAAGACCAGTACCGGCGGCAGTGAGTTGGGCACGACGTGCCGGAGGAACACCGAGAACCGGGGAAGTCCGAGCACCACCGCCGCCTGCACATAGCCCGACTCGCGTACCACCAGGGCCTGACCGCGGACCAGCCGGGCGAATCCGGGAGCCGACGCGGCGCCGATCGCGATCATCGCGTTGGTGGTGCCGGGGCCGAGCACGGCCACCACGAGCAGGGCGAGCAGCAGCCCGGGGAAGGCCATCAGCACGTCGGTGACCCGCATGACCACCTCGTCGAGGACCCGCCCGCCGGCCACGGCGAGCAGTCCCAGCAGCGTGCCGGCGACGACCGCGACGACGACCGAGCCCAGTCCGAGGGTGATCGTGAGCCGGGCACCGTGCACCACGCGGCTGAACACGTCCCGCCCGAGTTGGTCGGTGCCGAAGGGGTGGGCGCCGTCGGGGCCCTGGAGCGCGTGGACCGGGTCCACCTGGTCCGGCGCACGCAGGGCGAGCAGCTCGGGCCACACGGCGGCGACGGCCACGACGGCCAGCACCAGCGACGCGATCACGGTGCCGGCCCCGGGCAGCCGCGGAACGGCCCGCCGGGCCGCCGGGCGGGTACCGCCACGGGAAGGGGCACGCCGGTCCGGGCTCACCGCGCCGGTCCGCTCCCGCGCACCCGTCGCCGCGTCCTGCACGGCGGTCTCGCTCTTCGCAGCGGTCATCGCAGGCCCTTCTCCGCGTGAGCCGATGGGGACGGGGAGGCGGTCGGTCATGTGCCCACCTCCCGCAGCCGGGGGTCGATGATCCGGTAGAGCGCGTCGACGGCCACCGTGATCAGCGCGAACGCGGCGGCGGACACGACCACGACTCCGGTGACGACGGGCAGGTCGCGGCTGGTGATGGCGGTGGCCAGGACCCGGCCGAGGCCGGGGCGGCTGAACACCGTCTCGATGACCACGGCGCCGCTGAGCAGCGCGCCGAGCGTCCACCCGGACAGCGTGACGAGCGGAATCAGTCCGTGCCGCAGGGCGTGGCGCAGCCGCAGACCGAGAAGCCCGGTCCCGCGCGCCTTGGCGCTCAGCGCGAACGGCTCCTCGAGGGACCGCTCCATCGCCTCCCGCAGCACCTGGGAGAGGGTGCCCACCATGCTGAGCGCCAGGGTGACGGCGGGCAGCACGAGCCCGGACAGCCCGGTGCCCCCGGCGGCCGGGAAGAGCCGCAGCCGGAACGAGAAGACGGTCAGCAGCAGCACCCCGATCCAGAAGGCGGGCGCCGAGATGGTGAGCAGGTCGAAGAACCCGGCGATCCGGCGCGGCAGCCTCCGGCCGCCCGCCGTGAGGACGGCCAGCACGAGGGCGCCCGCGAGGGCGAGGGTGAAGGCGGCCAGGGCGAGCGTGACCGTCGACCACAGCTGACCGGTGACCAGCGACCGGACCGGCTCCTGCAGTTGGTACGACGTACCGAGGTCGCCCGTGACCAGCCGGCCGAGGAACAGCCCGTACCGCACCAGCAGGGGACGGTCGAAGCCGAGGTCGTGGCGTATCCGCTCGGTGGCCTCGGCGGTCTGCGGCGTCGTGCCGAGCAGGGTGCGCACGGGGTCGCCCGGTGTCAGCTCCATGGCGAGGAACGCGGCGGTGGCCGAGCCGAACACGACCAGCACCGCGAGCAGCAGGCGGCGCGCCAGCCAGCGGACGGGGGAGGCGGTCGTCATCGTGGGTCCCCCAGTCGCACATCGTAGAAGAGCGGATAGGCGTTGGGTTCGAAGCGCAGCCCGTGGACCCGGTCCGAGGTGCCGACCAGCGAGACAGGCACGTAGGTGGGCAGGGCCAGGGCGCGGTCGACCAGACGCTGCTGTGCCCGGGCGTACGCCGCCGCCCTGGCCTGCGGGTCGGACGCCGCGGCGCCGTCGGCCAGGGCACGGTCCAGCACCGGGTCGTCGAGGTGGAAGACGTTCCCGCCGCCGTTCGCGATGGTCATCCGCGAGCCGAACCAGTAGCGCAGGATGTCGGGCTCGGCCCGGACGAAGCTCGCGCTGAACATCTCCAGGCCACGCCCGGAGTCGGTCTTCTGGATGAACGCCCCGGCGTCCACGCTCGTCCAGCGCAGGTCGATCCCCACTTGTTTGGCCTGTGCCTGCATGCCTTGGGCGAGGGCGCTCATCTTGCCGTGCACCTCCTGGATGTAGGGCCACCTGAGCGCCAGCGGACGGCCGTCCTTCACGCGGATGCCGCGACTGTCCCGGCCGGTCCAGCCGGCCGCGTCGAGCAGCCGGGCGGCCTCGTCCGGGTCGTAGGGCGCCCTGCCCTCCACCGACGCGGAGTAGTACGGGGTGGTGGGCGTGAGCGCGCCCCACGCGCGGGAGTAGCGGCCGAAGTACAGGGTGTCGACGAGCTGGTCGAGGTCGACGCTGCGCAGCAGGGCCTTGCGTACCCGCTCGTCGGCGAGCGGGCCGGAACGGGTGTTCAAAAAGACGGTGTTGGGCACGCCCGGCGACTCGGCGCGCAGGTGCCGCAGCTGGCCCGACGCCTTCAGCGCACCGATCTTCGCGGGCGGCACGTTGCCGATGGCGTCGACCTGGCCGGTCGCGAGCGCGCCGAACCGGGCCGTGCCCTCGGTGATGAACTGGACGACCAGGCCGTCGAGATGGGCGGGGCCGGAGTGCCGCGCGCCGGGCGGCGCCCAGCGGTAGTCCGGATTCCGCTCCATCTCCAGACTGCGGTTGCGGGCCCAGCCGGTCAGCCGGAACGGTCCGCTGCCCACCGGCTCGGTGCACAGGTTCCCGGTGTTCTCCCGCAGCGACGTGGGCGACTGGATGCCCAGGTACGCGGTGCTCAGCGCCTGGAGGAACGCGGAGTCCGGGCGGCTGAGCCGCACCACGACCGTCGAGGCGTCCACCACCCGGGAGGACCGGTAGGAGCTGATCAGGGACGCCGCGTACTGGGACTTGGTGCGCGGGTCCACGGCGTGGTCGAGGGTGGCCTTGACGGCGTGCGCGGTGAACGGCGTGCCGTCGTGGAAGGTGACGCCGTCGCGGACGCGGAAGGTGTAGGTACGGCCGTCGGCGGAGACGCTCCACCGCTCGGCGAGCCAGGGGCGGAAGTGCCCGTCCGGGGCCATCTCGACGAGCGAGTCGAAGAGGTTGCGGTCGACGAGCGCGGTCACGTCCAGGGGGCTGACCTGGGGGTCGAGGCAGTCGGGCTGCTGGTCGATGCCGTAGGTCAGGACGTTGCCGCGGGAGCGCGGCGTGTCGAGGGCGCCGGCGCAGCCGGACGTCGTGGCGGTGAGGAGGAGGGCGAGCAGCGCCATGGGGAGGCGGTGCGGGCGCCGGGCGGGGCGGGGAGGCGTCCCGCCGCCCCGGTGTCGACGGAGGATCACAGGCCCACCATCGCCATGCTCGTGGGCACGTACCGTTCGCCGGCGGCCGCGCCCGCGGGGACGGCCCTCTCGACGGCGGCCAGTTCCTCGGGGGAGAGGGCGAGTGCGGTCGCGGCCGCGTTCTCCGTCAGGTGGGCGCGGTGCCTGGTGCCGGGGATCGGCACCACGTCCGGGCCGCGGTGGTGCAGCCACGCGAGGGCGAGCTGCGCCGGGGTGAGTCCGGACACCCTGGCCAGGTCGGCCAGCGCGTCGACGAGGACGAGGTTGCGCGTGAGGTTGCCGTCGGCGAACCGGGGCTGGGCGATCCGCCGGAAGTCCCGCGCGTCGAACTGGGCCAGCGAGCGCAGCTGCCCGGTCATCAGCCCCCGGGCGAGCGGCGCGTACGCGAGGACGCCGATGCCCTCGGCCCGGCAGAGCGGAAGGACCTTCTCCTCCACCTCGCGCGAGAACAGCGACCATTCCATCTCGACGGCGGTGAGCGGGTGCACGGCGTGGGCGCGCCGGATCGTGCCGGCGGCGGCCTCGGACAGGCCGATGTGACGGACCTTGCCTTCCGCGACCAGGTCCGCCAGCGCGCCGACGGAGTCCTCGACGGGAACGGCCGGATCGACCCGCGCCAGCAGGTACAGGTCGATGCGGTCGGTGCCGAGCCGCCGCAGGGACGCCTCGCAGGCGGCCCGCAGGTACGGGGCGTCGCCCCGCACGCCGCGGCCGACCCGTCCGTCGGGGCGCACGACCCCGCCCTTGGTGACGATCACGGCCTGGTCCCGGCGTGCCCCGGACAGGGCGCGTCCGAGCAGTTCCTCGTTCGCGCCCAGGCCGTAGACGTCGGCCGTGTCCAGCACGGTGACGCCCAGCTCCAGGGCCCGGTGCACGGTCGCGATCGCCTCCGCCTCGTCGGTGGGGCCGTAGAACTCGCTCATGCCGAGACAGCCGAGGCCCTGGGCGCCGACGGTGAGCGCACCGAGTGTCTTGCGGGGGATCGGAATCACACTGGGCCTCCAGAGGGGGACGGGCGGGCCGGGGCGGCGCGACCGGTCGTGTCGGGATCGGGCCGGTCGTCTCGCGGCGGACCGGCCGGGGCGGGCGGGCCGCTCGTCCTCGCGGCGGACCGGCCCGGGGTGGAGCCGGGCCGGGGCGCGGCCTGACCGGCTGGGGCTACGGGGTCTCGGCGGCTTCCTCGAGCCGCACGGCGCCCGAGGGGCACAGGTCGGCGGCCTGCCGCAGGGACGCCAGGCGATGGCGCGGCGGGGCGGGGTCGAGGACGGTGACGAGTCCGTCGTCGTCCTGGTCGAACACGTCGGGTGCGCTGTAGGCGCACTGACCGGCGCCCAGACAGCGCTCGCGGTCGGCGGTGACGCGCGGCATCGGTCGTTCCCTCACCAGGTGACGGGAAGGTGGTCGGCGCTCTGGATGGTCCCGGTGTCGGTGCCGCGTACGGGCAGCTCGGCGGCGGGCACGGTGAGCCGGAGCGTGGGGATACGGGTGAACAGGGACCGGAAGGCCAGCTCCAGTTCGAGGCGGGCGAGGTTCTGGCCCAGGCACTGGTGGATGCCGTATCCGAAGGTGAGGTGGCTGCGGCCGGCGCGTTTCGGGTCGAAAACGTCGGGGTCGGCGTGCACGTCGGGGTCGCGGTTGGCGAGCGTGCCGGAGACGAGCACGCCGTCGCCGGCGCGGATGGTGTGTCCGGCGATCGCGATGTCCTCGACCGCCACGCGCGAGCCGGCGAGGTCGGTGACCGCGAGCAGGCGCAGCAGCTCCTCGACGACCCCGGGGAGCACGTCCGGGTCGGCGCGCAGCTCGGCCAGCCGCTCGGGGTGTTCCAGGAGGGCGATGGTGCCCAGGGCGATCATCGAGGCGGTCGTCTCGTGGCCGGCGACCAGCAGCACCAGGGCGATCTGGACGAGCTCGTCATGGGGGAGCCGACCCTCCTCGACCTCCTGGGAGGCCAGCCGGCCGAGGACGCCGTCGCCCGGCTCGGTGCGCAGCCGGGTGACCAGACGGTCCAGGTACGCGGCGAGTTCACCGCCCGCCTGCTGCGACGGGCCCGCCTCGGTGGCCCGCATGAGCCGGCTGGTGGCGTCCTGGAAGAACGACTGGTCCTCGACCGGCACGCCGAGCAGGCGGGAGACGACCAGTGAGGTGACGGGTACCGCGAAGTCGGCGACGAGGTCGCTCGGCGGGCCCTTCTCCAGCATCCGGTCGATGAAGCGGTCGACGATCTCCTGCACCTGGGGGCGCATCGCCCGCACGTGCTTCAGGCTGAACTCGGGGTTGAGCAGCCGCCGGTGCACGTCGTGGACCGGCGGGTCCTGCGCGATGAGCGGCAGCTTGCGGGCCACGGAGGCGCGGAACCGCGGGGCCAGCACCGGGAATCCGGGCCGTGTCCGGTCGGACGACAGCCGGGGGTCGGAGAGCAGGGCGCGTGCCTCCGCGTAACCGGTGACCAGCCAGACGTCCCGGCCGTCGTACAGGGCCACCTTCGCCAGGGGGCCCTGCCCGCGCAGCGCGTCGTAGCCGGGCGGGGGCTGGTGCGGGCAGGTTCGTGGCTGCGGGAAGGCGAGGAGCGAGGGTGAGCCGGGTGGGGCGGTGGGCATGGTCAGCATCCTCAGCGGTCGACGAGGGCGGACAGCGCGATGCACTGTGTCCGCCGATGACGCTAAGTGACCTGCCGCGGCGCCGACAAACAGCTCTCAGAGCCGCTTTGCAGCGGCTTTAGACCGGCTTCAACGCGGGGCGGGCGGCGCGGGCGGCGCGCCTCCCGGGCGCGCCCCGCGGGCGGCCTTCGGTGACTGGCCGGTGCTGTGCGGGAGGGCGAACTCCTCAGTGACGGGGGGACGCGGCGGAGCGGGAGCGGGGCCTGCGGCCGGCGCCCGCGCTCCTGCCGGAGGCCTCGTCCTGCTTCTCCTGCTCCTCCTGGTCCTCCGCGTCGCGCGGGGAGAAGGCCTTCAGGAAGGTCTCCACGCCCGACGTCACCGCTTCGTGCAGGGCCTCGTCGTCGATGGGGCGGGTGCCGAGGGCCGACAGCATGGGCATGCCGTCGGCGATGAGTGCGAGGAACTGGCCCGCGGCGCGGTCCGGCTCTGCGATGCTGAGCCGGCCGGAGTTGGCCAGCCGGGCGAGCCGGCCGGCGAGGGCGTCGGACACCTTGGCGGGGCCGGTCGCCCTCCAGTCGTCGAAGACGGCGGGGAACCGCACGGTCTCGGCGTACAGGAGACGCTGGAGCGCCCAGGAGTTCTCGTCGCGGAAACACTCCACCAGGCGCGTGGCGACGCCTTCGAGCTCGGTGCGCAGGTCGTCGGGCTGGGGGGTGGGGAAGCCCTCCAGCGCGGCCAGGGTCTTGGCGCTGGAGCGCTGCGTGGCCTCCAGCACGGCCTCGCGGAAGAGGTTCTCCTTGCCGCCGAAGTGGTTGTAGATCGTCGGCTTCGCGACGCCCGCCTCCGCGGCGATGGCGTCGAGGCCGGCCTGGACGTACCCCTCCCGCGCGAAGACGCGGATGGCCGCGTCGAGGATCGCGCGGCGCTTGTCGATCCGGCCGCGGCCGGTCGGGCGGTCGGGTGCGCTGTTCGTGTCGCCTGGCGTCATGGCCCCATGCTACCGTCCGACCCATCGAGTTGAACTGACGAGTTCAATCCTTTGGACACCCGCGTCAAGCGGGGGTGTCAAGCAGGAAACGGAGTTGCTCTTCCATGGCCGACTTCTCGCGCGTCCACCTGTCCGTCCTCGACACCGTTCCCGTCTGGCGCGGGTCGTCCGCGGCCGACTCGCTGCGCAACGCCCTCGACCTCGCCCGGCACGCCGAACGCCTCGGCTACCTGCGGTACTGGGTCGCCGAGCACCACAACACCCCGAGTCTCGCCACGTCCGCGCCCGCCGTCCTGGCGGGACAGATCGCGGCGGTCACGAGCACCATCCGGGTCGGCTCGGGTGCCGTGCTGCTGCCCAATCACGCCCCGCTGGTGGTGGCCGAGCAGTTCGGCGTCCTCGAGTCGCTGTACCCGGGGCGCGTCGACATCGGCATCGGGCGCGCCTCGGGCGCCGACGCGAGCGCCGCGGAGCGGTTGCGCGGGTACGGCGCCGCGGCCGGCGACGACTTCTCCTCGCGACTCGCCGAGCTGGAGGGCTACTTCGGCCCCGGGCGGGAGAAGGCCGCGGTGCGTGCCGTGCCGACGCCCGAGGGCCGGCCCCCGTTCTGGCTGGTCGGTTCCAGTCCGCAGAGCGCCGCGTTCGCCGGCGCCCGCGGACTGCCGTACGTGTACGCGCACCAGATCAGGCCCGGCGCGGGAGCCGCGTCCCTGGAGGCGTACCGCGCGGCGTTCCGCCCGTCCGTGCAGCTGGACCGCCCCTACGCCGCGATAGCGGCCACCGTCGTGGCGGCCGAGGACGACGAACGCGCCGAGTACCTCGGCCGCGCCTTCGTGCTGGGGCAGATCGTGATGCGGACCTCCGACTGGTTCACGCTGCTGCCCACCGCCGAGGAGGCCGCCCGGCACCGGTACGGGCCCGCCGAAGAGACGTTCGTCCGTGAGCGGCTCGATCCGCAGCTGGTCGGCGGGCCGGACACCGTGCGCCGGCGGCTGGCCGCGCTCGTCGAGGAGACCGGCGCGGACGAGGTCATGGCCCTGTCGATGATCAGCGGCCACTCCGAACGGGTGCGCTCCTACGAGCTGCTCAAGGGCGCGCTCGAGGATCTGCGGTCCGGTGGGACTGGTGGCTCCGAGGGCGCGCATGCTACGGTCCATTCCATTGAATTGAACTAGTCGGTTCAACTAATCTGCTGGACGAGTTCATCGAACGAGGAGGGTGTCATGAGTGAAACCCAGGAGGCCCGGCTCGATCCGGCGCTCCTGCGGCTGCTCTGGGTCCTGGTGCTGGGTGCGGTCCTGGCGCTGCTCGACGCGACGGTCGTCAACGTCGGCATCGACTCCCTGGGCAAGGAGTTCGACTCGCCGCTGTCGACCGTCCAGTGGGTCGCCACCGGCTACCTGCTGGCGGTGGCCGTGATGGTCCCGGTCGCCGGATGGGCGATCGACCGCTTCGGCGGGCGCGCCGTCTGGCTGAGCGGCCTCGGCCTGTTCCTCGTCGGCTCCCTGCTCACGGGCTTCTCGTGGAACACCGAGTCGCTCATCGCCTTCCGGGTCCTCACCGGCTTCGGCGGCGGTGTGCTCGAACCGACCATGCTGACGCTGCTGGCGCGCGCCGCCGGACCCGCCCGGACCGGGCGCGTGATGGGCCTGATGTCGCTGCCGCTGATGCTCGGCCCGGTCATCGGCCCCGTCATCGGAGGCGTCGTCCTCGAGTGGCTGAACTGGCAGTGGCTGTTCTTCTTCAAGGTGCCGATCGGCGTCCTCGCCGTCCTGCTCGCGCTGAAGGTGGTGCCCGGCGCGGAGAAGGGCCAGAGCCAGGGCCAGCCCCTCGACGTGCTCGGCGTGCTGCTGCTGTGCCCCGGCTTCGCCGCCCTGATGTTCGCGTTCTCGCAGGCCGCCGGCGGCGCCGGATTCGGCCGGACCAGGGTCGTCGTCGGCCTCGTCGTCGGCGCGGCGCTGATCGTCGGGTACGTCGTCCACGCCCTCCGTACCAGGATCGCCCCGCTCATCGACATGCGGCTCTTCTCCAGCTCGGGCTTCTCCGCGAGCGTCGCGGCGATGTTCCTCGTCGGCGGCATGCTCTACTCGCTGCTGTTCCTCGTCCCGCTCTACTACCAGCAGGTCCGGGGCAACGGCGTGCTGGCCGCCGGCCTCCTCCTCGCCCCGCAGGGCATCGGAGCGCTCGTCGGCATGCCGCTGGCCGGACGGCTCAGCGACAGGCTCGGCGCGAGGCTCCTCGTCCCCGGCGGCGCGGCCCTCGTGGGCCTGGGCACCATCGGATACACGCAGGCCGGCGCCGACAGCAACCTCGTCCTGCTCGCCGTGTGCTCCGTGATCTCCGGCTTCGGCCTCGGCATGGTCGGCGCGCCGGCCCTCGCCTCCGTCTACCGCACCGTGCCGCCCAGCTCCGCGGCCGGCGCCTCCAGCGCCCTGATGATCCTCAACCAGATCGGCGGCTCCATGACGGTCGCCCTGGTCGCCTGGGCCCTCGCGAGCCAGACCCTGGCGAGCGACCTCGTCACCGGCTTCCACCACGCGTTCTGGTGGGTCGTCGGCGCGGCGGGCGTCGTACTCCTGGCCGGGCTGCTGCTGCCGGGCAGGCCCCAGCCGCAGCCCGCGGCGCAGACGACGCGCCCCGACGCGAACGAGCCGGTCACCGGTCACGCCTGAACCGAACGGGAAGCCCCGGCCGGCCGACCCGGTCCGCCGGCCGGGGCCTCCCACCCCGTGACACCGCCATCGGTCCGCCCTCCCCCGCCGGACCGGTGGCGGTCTTCCTCTGCCCGGGTACCTCGGCCGTGAGCCCGCCGGCACCGGCACGGGTGCCCCCGGACGCACGGACCGGCACCGGGGCGCACACCTGCCCCGCCGCCGGGCGAACACCCCCGCCGGGCGCACGCCCCGCCGTGGCGAACACCTCCGCCGTGGCCGACGTGCCCGCCGGGGCGCGGCCGGACGCGCGGTTAGGAGCGGATTAGAGCCGCTTTAGGCGGTCCCTCGAGGATGACCACATGGATCCCTCGGACCCCTTGGACACTCGCATCCTCTCGGTCGGGACCGCGCTTCCCGGGCCCGCCGTCGACAATGCCGCGCTGGCGAGGCGGTTCGGCATGGACCCGCTGTGGGAGCAGTGGGTCGACGCCTTCATCGGCACCCGCACACGCCACCTCGCCGTCGACATCGACACCGGGAGGATCCGGTGCTCCCTGGCGGACCTGGCCGAGCAGGCCGGCCGTTCGGCGCTGGAGTCGGCGGGCGTCGCGCCCGCCGACATCGACCTCGTCGTCATGGGCACCTCCACCCCCGACCAGCTCATGCCGGCCACCGTCAACGTCGTGGCCGACCGCCTCGGCATCGACCAAGTCCCCAGTTTCCAGCTCCAGTCCGGCTGCTCCGGAGCCGTCCAGGCACTCGACGTGGCCCGTCAGATGCTCCTCACCGGCCGACACCGCACCGCCCTCGTCCTCGGCGGCGACGTCGTCGCCCGCTTCTACGACCTGCGAGCGCGCCTCGCCTCCCTGCCGCCTTCCCAGCTCGTCAACTACGTGCTGTTCGGCGACGGCGCCGGAGCGGCGGTGCTGACCACCGCCCCCGCCCCCGACGCCGTCCGGCTGCGCGCCGTCCACACCAGGCTCGTCGGCCTCGGACGCGAACCGGGCGCCGTCCTCGAATGGTTCGGCCCCGTCGACCGCCACTCCGAGCGCGCGCCCGCCGCCGAGGACTACAAGGCCATCGAGCAGCACGTGCCCGTCCTGGCCGCGGAGGTCGTCGACACGCTGCTCGACGAACTCGGCTGGGAGCGGGAGCAGGTGGACCACCTGCTGCCCCCGCAGCTGTCCGGCCGCATGACCCAGCGCATCGTGCGCCATCTGAACCTGCCCGGTGCCGCCGAGGTCAGCTGCGTCGACGAGACCGGCAACAACGGCAACGGCCTCAGCTTCTTCCAGCTCGAACGTGCCCTGGCGAAGCTCGGCCCCGGCGGGCGCGCCATCGGCATCGCCATCGAGTCCAGCAAGTGGATCAAGTCCGGCTTCGCGCTGGAAAGGGACTGACCCATGCCGCAGACCTCCGACGCGACCGTCGCACAGCGACTGCGCACCCTCCAGCAGGCCGGGACGCTCGCCGTCGAGTACCCCCGCCTCGGCCCCCTGCTCGCCGAGGCGGACGACGACGAACTGGCCCGTGCCGGGCGGATCCTGGCCCGCCTCGACCCCGGCGAGGTACTGCGCGCGCACCCCGGTGCGCCGTCCCTGACCGTCGCCGTCACCGGCAGCGGCACCCTCGCCCCGCTCCTCCCCGCCCTGGCCGCCGAAGGCGCCCGGCACGGCATCGTGCTCCGCACGGTGCCGTCCTCGTACGGCACGTGGCTCACCGACCTCACCGACCCCGGCAGCGACCTCCACGCCGCGCGCCCCGACCTGGTGCTGTGCGTCCTGGACCCGATGACCGTCCTCGACGAACTGCCCTCGCCGTGGGGCGTCGACGACGTCGGGCGCGCACTGGACGCCAAGCTGGCCCTCGTCGAGAAGGCCGCCGAACAGTTCACCGCGCACGGCGACGGCACCCTCGTCCTCAACACCCTGCCGCTGCTGCGCGTCCTCACCGCCCAGCTGCTCGACCTGCGCTCCCGGTCCCGGCTCGGCGTGCTGTGGCGCGAGGCCAACGCCCGCCTGCTGGGCCTGGCCGAGCGCCACGCGGCCGCCGTCGTCCTCGACACCGACCCGCTCGTCGCCGAGGTCCCCGCCCACGACCCCCGCCTCAGCGCCTACGCCAAGGCCCACCTGTCGCCCGCGCTCCTCGCCCGGTACGCCCGCGAGGCCGGACACCTGGCCCGCGGGCTCGTCGGCCGCACCAAGAAGGCCCTCGCCCTCGACCTGGACGGCACCCTGTGGGGCGGCATCCTCGGCGACGACGGCGCCGAGGGCGTCGAGGTCGGCGAGGGACTCAAGGGAGAGGCGTTCGCCGCGTTCCAGCGCGTCGCCCGGCAGATCGGCTCGCAGGGCGTGCTCCTGGCGGCCGTCAGCAAGAACGACCCGGAGCCCGTCGCGGCCGTGATCGGTGAGCACCCCGGCATGGTGCTGCGCCCCGACGACTTCGTGCGGATCACCGCGAACTGGCAGCCCAAGCCGCGCAACCTCACCGACCTCGCGGCCGACCTGAACATCGGCGTCGACGGCTTCGTCCTCGCGGACGACAGCCCGTACGAGTGCGGACTCGTCCGCCACGACCTGCCGGAGGTCGCCGTCGTCGCCCTCGACGACGAGCCCGCCCTGCACATCGAGAAGCTGCTGCGCGACGGCTGGTTCGACACCCGCGACCTCACCGCCGAGGACGTCGCCCGCCCCCTGCGCTACCGCGACGAGCTGGTGCGCAAGGACTTCCAGCACGGCTTCGACTCGATCCAGGACTACCTCGACGAGCTGGGCGTCGGCGTCAGCCTGGAGCCCGCCCGGGCGGCCGACGTGCCCCGGCTGTCCCAGATCACCCTGCGCACCAACCAGTTCAACCTCACGACGCGGCGCCTCCAGCCCGCCGACGTGCAGGCCCTCCTCGACGACCCCGGCGCGCTCGTCCTCGCCGTGCGCAGCGCCGACCGGTTCGGGGACAACGGCGTGGTCGGCGCCGTCTTCGCGCACCGTGACGGCACCGCCCTCACCATCGACAACTTCCTGCTGAGCTGCCGTGTCTTCGCCCGCGGCATCGAACAGACCTGCCTGTCCGCGCTGCTGCGGCACGCCGCCGCCACCGGGGCGGACACCGTGTACGGCTCGTACCGGCCCTCGCCCAAGAACGCGAAGGTCGCCGAGTTCTACACCCGGCACGGCTTCGCGCCCGCGCCTGACGCCGGGGCGGACCCCCGGCCGGATTCCGGAGCGGCCACCGGACGGGCCGACGCGCAGGCCGCGGACCGGAACGGCACCACCGGCGCACGCGTGTTCCGCCACGACCTCGCCGACATCCTGCCGCAGCCCCGTCACGTCCGTCTCGACACCTCCCTCGACCTCGCCGCCGGCCCCGACGCCACCGCGTCCCCCGGCCCCTCCGACCCCTCCGACCCCTCCGAAGGATCCGCGTGATGAACACGATCGACGACTTCGTCACCCTCCTCCGCGACGAGCTGGGCCTCCCCCTCGGCGCGGAGGACATCGGCCGCAGCTTCGACCAGGTGGAGGGATGGGATTCGGTGCACCTGCTCCACCTGCTCACCGCCCTGGAACACGCCACCGGCCGCCGTATCTCGCTCCCCGACGCCCTCGAGGCGCCCAGCCTGGAGCACCTGTACGCCGTGGCGGTGGGCCGGTGAGCGCGAACCGCGCCCTTCGCAGGGGCGAGCCGATCGCGCCCGAGCGACGCCACACCCTGCACTTCCTCGACCAGGTCAGGGCGTTCGCCCCCGTCCACCTCGACACCGAGGTCGACATGACGACCCTGCTGGAACACCGCGCCCGCGCCGCCGCCCGCGGCCGGCGCTACTCCCACGTCAGCTACGTGCTGCACACGGCGGCCCGTGTCCTCGTCGCCCACCCGGAGGCCAACGCCGCCGTTACCGGACGGCTCCGCCCCCGCGTCACCCGCTACCCGACCGCCGTCGGCAAGGTCACGCTGGACCGGGTCCTCGGCGGCCGGCGCGTCGTCCTCGCCGCCGTCCTGCCCGGCCTCGACACCGCCGGCCTCGACACGATCCAGGACCGGCTGGACCACTACCGCGACGGCGACGCCGAGACCATGCCGGAGTTCGCGCCCGTGCGCGCCCTGCACCGCGCGCCCTGGCTCACCGGGCTCGTGCGCTTCCGCCGCGCCGCCCGCGACCTCGCCGCCCGTCCCTTCATCACCGGCACGTTCGCGGTGACGTCGCTCGGCCACCGCCCCGTCGACGGATTCCACTCGGTGGGCGGCACCACCGTCACCCTCGGCGTCGGCCGGGTCGTGGACCGGCCGGTGGCCCGCGAAGGACACGTCGTCGTGGCCCCCGTCATGCGGCTCAACCTCTCCTTCGACCACCGCGTCATCGACGGCGCCGAGGCCGCCGACATCCTCGCCGACATCAAGGACGGCCTGGAGACGTTCCGCACCGACCTTCCCGACCTTCCCGAATCCCGTGAGGAGGACGAGACGCCGGCCGCCGCCCACGACGCGCTCCGGGCCCCGGCCGCCGTCCCGGACACGCCGTGAACGACATCGCCGAACTCAAGCAGTACGTGGCCGCACACGCCCGCGCGCAGAACATCCCCGCCGAGCAGTACCAGGGCCTCCTCGACCGGATCCGCACCGACGACGACGGCACACCCGGATCGTGGTCCGGCGAGCTGACCCGCGCCGGCGACCACCTGGCCGAGCACGGCAGACTCCTGGAGGCCTGCCGGCAGTACACGATGGCGCGCTTCCCGTACGTCGACTCCGCCGGCCGCCGTACCGCGCAGGAGCGGTGCGTGGCCACCTTCGACTGCTGGCGCCGGACCGTCCCCCTCGACATCACGCCGCTGACCGTCCGGCTCCCCGAGGGAGAGGTCCGGTGCTGGACCAGCGGACTCGACCCCGACAACCCCCGCCCCCTGCTGCTGTTCCTCGGCGGGATCGTCAGCGTCAAGGAGCAGTGGGCTCCGCTCCTGGGCCAGATACGCGACCTCGGCATGGCCGGCCTCGTCACGGAGATGCCCGGCGTCGGCGAGAACACGCTGCCGTACCACGCCAAGAGCTGGTCCATGATCCCCCAACTCCTCGACGCCGTCTCCGGGAGCGCCGACACCGAGCACGCCTACGCCGTCGCCCTCAGCTTCAGCGGCCACCTGGCGCTCCGCGCGGCCCTGGAGGACAGCCGCCTCCAGGGCATCGTCGGCGCCGGTGTGCCCGTCCGCGCGTTCTTCACGGACAGCGCCTGGCAGCGGCGCGTTCCACGGGTCACCGTGGACACCCTCGCCCACCTCACGCGCACCCCCGCCGACGAGCTGCCCCGGCTGCTGTCCGACTGGGCCCTCACCGACATCCAACTGGGCGCCCTCACCGCCCAGGTGGGCATGGTCGCCAGCCTCCGCGACGAGATCATCCCCCGCGAGGACCTGGAGCTGCTGCGGCGCCACGTGCCGAGCCTGCGGCTGATCGCGCACGACGACGTGCACGGCTCGCCCCGCCACCTCGACGAGACCCGCCTGTGGACCTTCCTCACGGTCCAGCGGATGCGCGGCGAGGGCGGCGAGCACCGCGCCCGGCTGCACGAGGCACTCCGGCGGGAACGCGCCCGGCTCCGCGCCCTCCCCCCGACAGCGGACACCACCGTCACCACCGGCACGGGCGACACCGGAGGCACCGGCGACGCTGGCGGCTCGGGCGGCTCGGGCGGCTCGGGCGGCACCGGCGGGCCCACCCTCGCCACGACCGGCCCCGCGGCCGCCACCCCCGGCCCCGCCCCGGAGGCCACCCGGTGAACCGGACGCGCACACCCCCCGGCCACGCCACGGGCCCACCACCCGCCGGATACCTCGTCAGCCCGCCCGACCCGGCGGCCGCCGTCCGGCTCTTCTGCTTCCACCACGCCGGCGGCACCGCCTCCGTCTACAAGGGCTGGGACCGCGCCCTCCGTCCGGCCGGCATCAGCGTCGTGCCCGTGCAACTGCCGGGCCGGGAGCGCCGCGTACGAGAACCCCGCATCACCTCCCTCGAACCGCTCCTCGACGCCCTCGACGAACACCTCGGACCCCACCAGGACGCCCCCTACGCCCTGTACGGGCACAGCATGGGCGCCCTCGTCGCGTACGGACTCACCCTGCGCCGGCTCCGCGAGAACCGCCGGCTCCCCGAGGCCCTGGTCGTCGGCGCGTACCAGGCCCCGCACCTGCCCGCGCCGCTCGCCGCCGTACGCGGCATGTCCGACGAGGACCTGACCCATCTGCTCGTCGACATCGGAGGCATGTCACCGATGCTGCTCGCGTATCCGGAATGGCGGACGGCGGCACTCGAGCTCATCCGCGACGACCTGAAGATCTGCCACGGTCACCGCGACGCCACCACGACGGAACTCCCCTGCCCCGTCCACGTCCTCGCCGGCACCGACGACCCGCTGCTCACCCCCGGGCAGGCGGCCGAATGGGCCCGGCACACCGCCGGGACGTTCGCCGTGCACGTCGTCCCCGGCGGCCACCTCTTCATCCGCGATGCGCAGGACACCGTCCTCGCCCTCCTGCGCCGGGTGCTGCCCGCCTCCGCCGGGCCCACGGCACGGTGACCCGCCCGCCCGCCCGCCCGCCGCGCCGACCGGCCGACGACCAGCTTTAGAACGCGGAAAGCCGGTCGTTAGGCCGCCGGGCGAGGCTGGATCCACTCCGGTTCGCCGGAGCCGCACGAAAGGTACCGACAGATGCCTCCGCCGCCCTCGACGAACCACCTCGACACGGCCGTCCTCCGGGACGTCCTCGGGCGCTTCGCCACCGGCGTCGTCGCGGTCACCGCGTACGAACCGGACGGCACCCGGCCCACCGGACTGGCCGCCAACTCCTTCGCCTCCGTCTCCCTCGAGCCCCCGCTGGTGTCCTTCTGCGTCGCCCGCACCAGCGGCAGCTGGCCGCTGCTCCGCGCGTCGGACCGGTTGTGCGTGGCCATCCTGGGCGAGGACCAGCGAGACGTCAGCGGACGTCTGGCGGCGCGCGGCGGGGACAAGTTCCGAGGACTCGCCTGGACGCCCGCCACGCCCGGCGGATTCCCGGTACCGGACGGCGCGCTCGGCTGGCTGGAGTGCTCGGTGGAGGCAGAGCACCCCGCCGGGGACCACGACATCGTCGTCGCCCGCGTCCACCACCTGGCCGCGGCCCATGACGGCCCGCCGCTGGTGTTCTTCCGCAGTCAGTACGGCGCATTCCGACCCGTGAAAGAGGACGGCACACGCAATGGTGAGTGAGTTCGAGACCACTGCCCCTGACACCACTGCCCCTGACACCGCTGCCCCCGGCACCGCCGCTCCCTCCCCGGCCGCCGGCGACACCGCCGCCATCGCCGTGATCGGACTGGCCTGCCGACTGCCCGGAGCGCCCGATCCCCGCACCTTCTGGCAGAACCTCGTCGAGGGCAGGGAGTCCATCACCGACGTCCCCGCCGACCGGTGGGACGTCACCGCCTACTACGACGCCGACCGGGACGCCCCCGGCAGGACGAACTCCCGCCGTGCCGGCCACCTGGAGAACGTCGACCGCTTCGACACCGGCTTCTTCGGCATCTCACCGCGCGAGGCCGCGGCGATGGACCCCCAGCAGCGGCTGATACTGGAGCTGAGCTGGGAGGCGCTCGAGGACGGCCGGATCGTCCCCACCGACCTGCGCGGCAGCCGCACCGGCGTCTTCGTCGGCGCCATCTGGGACGACTACGCCACGCTCCTCCACCGGCACGGCACGGACGCCATCGGCCGGCACACCATCACCGGCCTGCACCGCAGCATCATCGCCAACCGCGTCTCCTACACACTCGGCCTCCACGGCCCCAGCATGGCCGTGGACGCCGCCCAGTCGTCCTCCCTCGTCTCCGTGCACATGGCGTGCCAGAGCCTGCGCAACGGCGAGTCCAACCTCGCCCTCGCGGGCGGCGTCAACCTCAACCTCGTCCCGGAGAGCACCGTGGGCGCCGCCAAGTTCGGCGGCCTCTCCCCGGACGGACGCTGCCACACCTTCGACGCGCGGGCCAACGGGTATGTGCGGGGCGAAGGCGCCGGCCTGGTCCTCCTCAAGCCGCTCGCACAAGCCCTCGCCGACGGCGACCGCGTCCACTGCGTCATCCGCGGCAGCGCCGTCAACAACGACGGGGCCACCAACGGCCTGACCGTCCCCAGCCGCCGCGCCCAGGAGAAGGTGCTGCGCCGCGCCCTCGCCCGCGCCGGAGTCACCGGACGTGACGTCCAGTACGTCGAGCTGCACGGCACCGGCACGCCCCTGGGCGACCCGATCGAGGCCGCCGCGCTCGGCGCCGCAGTGGGAGCGGACCACGAGGACGGCCCCGCGCTGGCCGTCGGCTCCGTGAAGACCAACGTCGGACACCTCGAGGGTGCCGCGGGCATCACCGGCCTCATCAAGACGGTCCTCAGCATCAAGCACCGCCGGCTCCCGCCCAGCCTCAACTTCGAGACACCCAACCCGGACATCCCCCTCGATCGGCTGCGGCTGAGGGTGCAGACGGAGCTCGGCGACTGGCCCAGCCCGGAACGCCCACTGATCGCCGGAGTGAGCTCCTTCGGCATGGGGGGCACCAACTGCCATGTGGTGCTGGCCGAGGCGCCCGAGGGTGAGCCGGCCTCGTACGGGACCGGGGAGTCGGGGGAGTCGGGGGACTCCGGTGGTCCGACGGCGTTGGTGCTGTCGGCGCGGACCGAGGGTGCTCTGCGGGAGCAGGCCGGTCGTGTGCGGGCGCTGTTGGACGAGCGTCCGGGCGTGCGGGTGCGGGATGTGGCGTGGTCGTTGGTGGCGTCGCGGGCGCGGTTCGGTCGGCGGGCTGTGGTGGCCGGGGCGGACCGGGCGGAGCTGGTGGCGGGGCTGGACGCGTTTGCCGCGGGTGGTGCCGGTGCGGGTGTCGCTGGTTCAGCTGGTGGTCGGTTGGCGTTCCTGTTCACGGGTCAGGGGTCGCAGCGGGTGGGGATGGGGCGTGGGTTGTATGCGTCGTTCCCGGTGTTCGCGGCGGCGTTCGACGAGGTGGTCGCCGCGTTCGACGGTCTGCTGGATGTTCCGCTTGTCGAGGCTGTGGACGGCGAGTTGGTGCATGAGACGGGTGTGACGCAGCCGGGGTTGTT